>NZ_JBNDKQ010000002.1:0-4260033 GCF_050435625.1 Paraburkholderia sp. RAU6.4a | reverse complement strand
AGCGCTACTCCAGCGCTTGGTGTGACGCAAACTGCGCTATCGGCTGACTGTAAAACCTACCAAATATTATTTAATTCAGTATTCACCATATTATGCGACATGACCACGAGACACAAGGGTTGCGATTGGCGGGTATACCCGAGATGGTTCGAGAACGTGCTTCAACTCATACGGCGTCTGAACGACCGAGGCCGCATGTTCAACGTCACGTTCTGGGTGAGGGTTTCCCCGCCCCGCTTTTCACGTCCGAGCGCGCTTAGAGACCGCGCTTCGAGGGAAGCAATCAGATTTGCTTTTCCCGCCACCAGTCGCAGTCATGATCCGGGGGTGTTGTCACCGGGTCTGGTGGGTGGCTGGTGATCGCTAATAGGGGCTCGGTCAGGATATCTGCCTCTTTTGAATTTCGAGTGGGTGGTCTGGCGAGTCAAGGGCGGGCGTGAGCCCGGCGCAGCGAACCCTTGACGCGTGTGAAACAGATAAGCTGGAGCGTGGCTGGTTGCGGCAGAATGCGGCAACCAGCCACGCAAGACGAAGCAAATGACCAATCAACTGTTTGAAGCCGCCTTGGGAATCAAGGCGCCGTGGTACGTGCAAGCTGTCGACTTTGACACGGCCAAACGGCAGCTCACAATTACCGTGGATTTTGTTGCAGGCAGCCGCTTTGCCTATCCTGGCGTAGCCGACGAGCACCCGGTGCATGACACGCAAATCAAACGACTGCGCCACCTGAATTTCTTCCAGCACGAATGCTATCTGGAGGTCCGGGTGCCGCGTGTGCGCTTGCCCGATGGCTCGGTGCGGCTGGTGGAACCGGATTGGGTCGGCCAGCTCAGCGGCTTCACCTTGCTGTTCGAGGCGCTGGTGCTGATGCTCGCTCAGCAGATGCCGTTTGCCGCCGTGGCGCGCATCGTCAACCTGTCGTGGCACCGGGTTCACGCCATCTGCTCGCGCTATGTGGAACTGGCGCTCGCGTCGGCGGACCTGTCGGACGTGACGACGGTGGCGATTGACGAAACCTCGTACCGGCGCGGCCATGAGTATCTGACACTGGTCGCCGATATGCAGGCGCGGCGGGTCGTGTTCGTCACGACCGGCAAGGATGCCGGCACGATTGAACGCTTCGCGGCCTATCTGGGCCAACACGGTGGCAAGCCCGAACAGGTCGACTCGGTCAGCATCGACATGTCGCCGGCTTTCATCAAGGGTGTCAATGAACATCTGCCCGATGCCCGAATCACGTTCGACAAATTTCACGTCGTCGCACATGCATCAAAAGCCCTCGATACGGTGCGCCGACAACAACAGAAAGTCGACCCGGAACTTAAAGGCATGCGCTGGACGCTGCTCAAAGACCCGGACAAGCTCAACCTGGCCCAATTGACCGACCTCGAAGCCCTCGTCAGGCAGTACGCGACGAAGCGAACGGCGCGGGCATGGCTGTATCGCGAGCAATTGCGTGAGATTCTCGAGCGCCGGCAAATCAACGTCGTCTCCGAGATGTTGCAGCAGTGGTGCACCAATGTCATGCGCTCCAAGGTCGAATCAATGAAGGAGGTGGCGCGAATGATTCGCCGGCACTTCGACGGCATCGTCGCCTGGACCCAGACCCGCCAGACCAACGGCTTCATCGAGGCCATCAACGGCCTGTTTCAGGCCGCCAAACGCAAAGCCCGTGGATATACTCGCTTCGAGACCATGCGTACGGTCCTCTTTCTTATTGCTGGCAAACTCGACTTCTCCGCGTTCAACTCGCATGCCTGCTGAAGGCCGTTACCCACTCCATTTTCAAAAGAGCCGGATATCTTGAGGCCGTCCGTAACGTGGATACCGAGACCTGCAACGCCTTCGATGCAAGAAAACTAACAACATGACTCCAGTCGACGTATTCGTCGGCGTCGATGTCGGCAATGGCCGCCATCACGCCGTCGCTCTCGATCGGACCGGAAAGCACCTGTACAACAAAGTGCTGCCCAACGATGAGGCCAAACTGCGTGCCCTGATCACCGAGCTCAAGACGTATGACCAACTTCTGTTCGTCGTCGACCAGCCCCGCCACGATTGGCGCGTTGCGAGTGGCAGTCGCCCGTGATGAAGGCGTCCTGGTCGCCTATCTGCCGGGTCTGGCCATGCGCCGCATCGCCGATCTGCATGCAGGCGAAGCCAAGACCGACGCCCGCGATGCCGCCATCATTGCAGAAGCCGCGCGCTCGATGCCGCATACGCTGCGCTCGCGTCGAGTGGCTGATGAGCAACTTGCCGAACTCACCATGCTATGCGGCGTCGATGGCGATCTCGCCGCGCAGATCACATAGACCAGCAATCGCATTCGCGGCCTGCTTACCCAGATCCATCCCGCACTGGAACGGGTTCTGGGGCCGCGCCTCGACCATCCGGCCCTGCTCGATCTGCTTGCGCGGTACCCGTCGCCCGCCGAGCTTGCCGCGACCAGCGAGAAAACACTCGCCAACCGCCTCACCAAACTTGCACCTCGCATGGGCAAAAGCCTTGCTGCCGAAATCGTTCAGGCGCTCACCGAACAGGCTGTGGTCGTACCTGGTACGCAGGCAGCAACCATCGTCATGCCGCGTCTGGCCCAGCAGCTCGCGTCTTTGCGCAAACAACGCGACGAGGTTGCCAGCGAAGTTGAACGCCTGGTGCACGCGCACCCTGTTTGGCCGGTCCTGACCAGCATGCCGGGAGTGGGCGTCAGGACCGCCGCCAGACTCCTCGCGGAAGTCGCCCACAAAGCCTTCGCTTCAGCTGCGCATCTCGCCGCCTACGCCGGCCTCGCCCCGGTCACCCGACGCTCAGGCTCGTCTACCATCGGCGGATTTCTGGACGAGAGCATCGCGGGCTATCGGGATGCGAATGGCTCTCGCCTGATCCAGATGCAGGACTCTGCGATCTTTCCGACGAAGTTCTTCTTTCGCGGCACGAGGACCTCGGCGGTGGGCTCAGCGCCAATTTCAGCCTGGACTCCCTGATCAGCCTGAGCACCGGCAACCTTGACCCGCAGTCGCGCGGGGCGCTATTCGAAAACTCCGCTTCGGTCGGGATGCGCCAGACAGGGCTGGGCTTTTTCCGGTTGGGGCGACAGAATGATTTTGCCTTCGACTACTTTCTGATCGGCGGCATTGATCCCGCAACGGGAGCAGCACGAGGCATGCTGAACTTTCGCACCGGAAGCTACGGCGCCGACCTGCTCTGTGTCGCGGGTCCCGCGCAGATCGGCGCGGTGGCCGCAGTCGGCCCGTACCCGCCCATCATCAACAACGGCGTGCCCACGGGCCTGGGGCGATCAACTGGGACCGTGTGAGCGGCAAGCGCATGTCCAATGCGGTCAAGCTGACTTCGCCCCGGCATGGAATCTTGGTGCAGCCCACACCGATTCGGAACGACAATGCCTTTTTGAAGAATGTCGCAATCAACCAAGCGGCGGTCCAGCTCACCCACGCGCTATCCAAAAACCACTGCAGTCCACCTGGCCGGTGTGTTTCAGCGTACGAACGTAATCGGCAATTCACCGACGTCCTTGCGATGTCAGGCGATCTGATGCAAGGGCGAGCGCAGCGGATTGCCGGCGAAGAGCGATTTCCACATCCGCGGCGTGAGTTCATGCACGCGCGATGCCGGATGCTGGCCCACGCGCTGCAGCGCGTCGACCAGATAATCGTAGGGATCGATGTCGTGTAGCTTGCACGTCACGAGGAGGCTTTGCGCGATACCGATCTGCCTGGCACCGAGTTCGGTCCAGCAGAACATCCCGTTTCCGATTGCTCTTCTCTAGCTGATGCCGTCATCGTCTGCTCCTGATCGAATTGAACGAAGAGCATTGTGCGATCGCCTCTACGCGAGATATATAACGCCCATGGCTTACCGCTTACCTACGAACGGCGCTTACCCTGCCGAAATTGGCACCGCGGCGGCGGGCAAGATCCAGTCGGTCCCCGCTGCCGGAATGCAGTTGCGGTTCTAGAAGCAGCGAAACGGGCGCGCCGCGGACCAGCCTGATCCCGGCGGCCCCTTAATGAAAATTCCTAAACGCCGCGCGCAGCCAAAACCGCCATCAAGCCTTGGAGCACGATGGCGCGGCCCTTGTCGTAGGTGCTCAGGAGCAGTTTGCGATCTTTCGCCGACAATGCCTTGAGAAGCTGTTCCTCGATTCGCGCGTCGAGGTGCGTACCTTGGCGCGTGATGTCCGCCGCCAACGAGCGATACCGATCGGTCAGGCGCATCAGCCGCAAAGCTTCACGCTTTAGGATCTTGTTTTCTGACAGATCGAAGATCGCGTCGTGAAACGCCCGGTGGCGCTCAATCCAGGCGTCGCGCGAGCCGCTTGCCAGTAACTGGTTGAGCTCGGCCACCATCGCCTTGAGGCTCTTCAACTGGGGCGGGTTGGGCCAGACAATGGTGGCGAGCAACTCGGATTCAAGCAGATGGCGCATCCGATAGAGTTGACGTGCCTCGTCACTGGACAAGGGTGCCACGAAAAACCCGCGATTCGGGTCGTGTTCGATGATGCCCTCAGCTGCCAGAAGCTTGAGCGCTTCGCGCACTGGCACGCGACTGATGCCAAAACGTTCGGCCAGATCGGACTGGCGAAGTTGCAAGCCCGGCGCGAGTGTTCCGCGATTAATCAGTTTGCGCATCTCCGACGCGATCTGGGACGGGAAGTCGACCCCATCAAGTTCTGTAATTGTCACGATGACCGCCCAAGAGTTGTATTCAATCCGAAATTATATCCTGATTGTCGACGGCGCAAGGCGTCCGAGCCCTTCCTGATTGGGCCGCCCGGGGGCGCTACATTTATTTATTACCGGCCGAGGACCGTGGTGCCACGAGGCGGGAGTACATCAAGCCTCGCTCGTCAACGAAGCTTGATCGCCCACTGCGCATGACCGCAAACGATGCACCAATGCAGTTGCGCATCGCATTGATGTCGAGGTCGCCCGGGCTCTCGAGGGCACGGCTATAGCCGAATGCCCGATGACGATTTCCGCATTTCCCAACAAGGTTCAGAACCGCATCTGCATGCCGATGCCGATAGCGGACACATGTTCATCGTACGCGGTGGGCGCGGGCAAGCCGCCGGGTGGGAAGATTGTCTGCTTCGCGACTCCGCGATTCCAGAGCTTCTTATAGAAGCCATAGAGCGAAGTGGTCTTCGATAGATAATAGGTATAGCTGACTGCGAATGAGCGCACGCTCCAGTTTTGCGAGAGGACCTGGTTCTCGTCGCTCAGCCCGCCGTACGCAAAGCCGAACATACCCACGGCCCCTGTCGGCACCGTGAAGCCCGCTTGCCATGCCTTGTCGGTAAATCCAGGATTGTTTCGCCGCAACTGATACGTGCCGTAGAGGGAAAGCCAGTCGAACCGGTATTTGACGCCAAACGCATGTTCCAGTGTATTGGCGTCGCCACCTGGCGCCACGGTGAGACTGCGGCCCAGTCCGTAGCTGGCGACCAGACCGCCATTCGTATACCACAGCGTGCCGATCTGATACTTCGTATTCGTGGCGGCGCCCTGGTTTGAGCCAAACGAGTAGCCCAGGGTCGCGCTGAGGCCATGCCAAGTGGGCGAGCTGTATTGCAGCGCATTGTCCTGGCGGGCGGGATCCTGCAGCGGGTTGAAGATCCACGGTCGCGGTTCCTCGCCGGTCATTGACCCCAGGACCGATCCTGCAGACATCAAGATCGGGTCGAACGTCGTGCCCCATACGTAGCCTGCCGTCTGCAAGCGCCCCCCGATGAGCGTTCCCCACTGGCTGTCGATGCCGACATACGCCTGGCGGCCAAACTCCCGACCGCCCTGCCCGAGCGTTCCATTGTTAATGTTGAAGCCGCTTTCAAGAACTGCAATTGCAGTCACGCCGCCGCCAAGATCCTCCTTGGCGCGAATGCCCCATCGTGATCCGCCCAGTCCGCCCGAATTGAGGCTGCTCACGCTTGTGGCGGAGTTCTTGAAGTAACCGTAAAACACGTCAGCAACGCCGTAAAGCGTGACGCTCGACTGAGCGTGCGCTACGCATGGCAGCAAGACACCCAGCATGCATCCAGCAATTCTTTTGTGCACTTCCGTCTCCTGTCTTTTGATCTCTGGGTTGCAGGTACCTTTCATTCCTTGCGAAATCCTTCTGGTGTCGATTTCAGTCTGTCGCCGCAACTCCGTGCCGATACTTGCTTTCAATCGCCATCGCACGGCGGCATTGACGGCGATCAGCTATGCACTCGTCTATGCGGGTTTCGGCGTCGAGGCCGTGCGTGGCGCGCCGCCGCGAGCAATGGCGCTGCGATGGTGCGTCCACCTCGTTCTTCGACACGACGCTTGGCGTGACAAGCCGCTTCTTGGCTTGCTGACCGGACATGCGGGAATTGGGCCAGGATTCTTGGCGGGCGCGGCGTCGGTCACTTGCTCAACGGCGGGCGCCTTGGCGTTGAATTCCATGCGACGAGAAATGCCGCCCGCATCCTCTGCGCAACCGTTGGCCGGGATCCCGCAGTACGACGAAGACTAAAGACAAGCCACTCCGTGAGGTTGAGGGACGACAACCCCACCACCACTAGGCTTAACACCACTCGTGGACCACGCCATCAAGACGCATGCCCGCATCGATGTCATGCTCAACTATCCGAAACTCACGCCTCGCTCGCTCGACGCTTGACCGCTTGCACGTAGGGGAGTGCGATCGCATGGTCGACGTCAACATTAAGGGCGAGTTGTACGGCATCGTCGCTGCGTTGGAGTTGACGATGGTGGCTAATAAAGCACACGTCATCAACGTCTTGTCGGCGACCGGACATAAGTTCGGTCCATGCATTGGACCGACATACAAGAAGGTCCGCCAGAATCCGGCTATGACTTGATGTCGTTGTGTGGATCGCGCAAAAACAAAATGCGGTTAGGCCCAGACTCTGCGGGGTTTGCCGCCGTTTCTGGCGGAGAGGGAGTGATCGAACAGCGCTGCGCTTTGCGGAGTGATAAACCTATAGGAGCCTAATCGATGTTTCGATCTGAGCAGCGATCCACCACCTTGCAGTGTCCTTTTCGACGCATAAGCTGCAATCGCATCCGCTCATAGAGATCCCCTCAGGCTGTTATCGATAGGCCGTACTAGTATCCAACGCGCATTCCTGGGTTTTCCTAAGCAAATGAACTGCTGCTCCGCCGCCCTACAGTTGGACCGCTGGCAGCCCCCAAGCCGTCAGAAATGGGGCTGCGTTACCAGTAAACAGGTTGTCGCGAGCACAGTTCGCGCATTGATATACGAGTCTCAATCTCGTGAGCAGCGAACGCGGCCGGCCCCTCGACGCGACCCAAAATTCCGCTTTGTTCCCGCGAGAGCCGTCCGTCCTGTGGGGGCAAACGTGGGGGCAAAATCGGCCCCAAACGAAAAAGGCTCTCAGAGCCGAAGCCATGAGAGCCTTATATCTATTGGTCGGGGCGAGAGGATTTGAACCTCCGACCACCTGCACCCATAGCGTTATACAGAAGTCATTAGCCGAGCCCTTCGCGGAGCGCGCGTAGCGTGTCAGCGGCAGCGAGTACCTGATCGAGCCCTCGCCAGATGGTCTTGGCGCCCGGCTCACCGTCACTCTTTCGGCCGAGGAAGCCACCGATTTGCGCAATCAGCCGCACGACCTCATTCACAGTGGGCGGCGTCGCCGGCATCTTCTTTTTTGCCAGCAGATGGGCGCCACGAATTTCGTCCGGATCGAAGAACAAGGCGGCATCCAGATCCGGGCAGGTTCGGCCTTTGCGCATCAAATACGTCACGCGCCAAGCCACCACCAGGAACAAGGCCAGCGCGCGCTCAATCCGGTCGACAGCGGCCAATTGCAGGGTCTCGACTTCGCAGCCATTCTTGAGGACATGGAAATAGATTTCGATTTCCCATCTCGCCCGGTACCAATTGATCAGTTCGACCGCTTCTTCCTGGGTTGCGACGGCTCGGTTGGTCAGCAAACGCCACTCAATCGGCTTGATGCCAGCCGGCGCCCCGACTTCGCGTGCGATTACGCAGTGAACCTTGATCTTGCCGCGCTCGCCGTCCGCGATCTCGACTTCGCGAGCCCACAGTTGCTGGCGCACGGTGCGACTCTTCTGAGTCTCGCGGGCGCCGGTCACGAAGGTGATTTCACCCAAGGGCTCAGCGCTGGTTGTACTCGCCCACAGCCTGGCGCCGTCGCCGCCGGGCAAACAGCGGTCATGTTTGGCGCGCACCAGCCAGTCCGCCGGCGTGCCCAGCTCGCTGGCCCGGCGCATCATTTGCACCATGTCGGCCTCGCGGTCGGCCACGTACACCAGTCGCGTGTGCGGCATGTCCGGCGCCATTTCCGCCACGCGCTCGTAGCCTTCGACCCAGCGTGTGCTTTCTTTCGGACCAGGACGAACGCCATCGGCATCAAGCTCCTCACGCGCCCACATCCACGCGTCGAGCACGCCCAGCGGTTCGCGTTCGGTCGTCACCGCATAGGTGGGGTGCAAGTACAGCCCGCGCCTTGCTTCGTAGTTCAACGGCCCCAGCCCGTCGATGTCCTGGCCGTTGAAATCAAGCTCGGTCGTGTCCTGGATGCACAGCACCACCGACTGGCTGCGCATGCGTTCCTGCGTGCTCGCCCAATGCGGCTCCAGTATGGCTTCCCAGGCCACATCCGTATTGCGCAAAAAACGGTACGCTGCGCACGTCTCGCTCCAGCTATCGCACGCCTGCGGGATACTGGCCGTCGGATTGGCCGCAAGTCGTTCCATCAATTTCTTTGCCCTCCTGTCCAGGCGGGCGTCGCCAAGGTCCAGCCCCGCAAATTCCTGCTCGATCCACTGCTGTGCAGCCTTCGTCACGCGCCCGCCCAAATTGCAAGAGTAGACGCGATTCGGCCAAAGTTTACAAGCCCAGCCTCCAAGTCATTGAATGTAAACGGCTTGCTGGCGCGGGCGGCGCGGACAACGAAATGTGTATAACGCTATGACCTGCACCCCATGAAAGGAACAAATCTCCCCGAGCTGAAGAGTCTGTTCGCCGTCGCGGCGTGCGGAGCCATCCGGCACGGAATAGCGTCCTGTGGGATCCAACATTTTTGCGTATACAGGTGCGTATATACGCCATAAATCAACAATTTTTTTAATTTAAAATCAAGCACTTGAACTTCACATTCGAGTCCTCTCCTGGCACCAGATTCAAAAGTAGAGCCGCCTTTTGGCGGCTCTCTTTTTTTGTAAGGCCTGGTAGTCGAAATCGTTGTTTGTGTTTCGATTGCCGGATCAGCAGGACGGTGGTTCAGTAGCGATTGCATTACTTCGCTGCGCGTTCAACCGAGCGGACGAGAAAAGCAAGTTTGTTTGAAGCAGGAATGTTGGGAGCAAATAGAACTGTCCGGTTTTATAGCAAATGATTTGTCCGCTTTCCTGCGTGGGCGGCAAAGCGGCGCAGGGCATAGCCCGAAGCCGGTTTGCCGCCCACGCGGCCGTCTGGCGAACCCTCAGGCGGCCTGCTGAACCGGGTCAACCTGCAGTGTGCCCGCGGCATCATAACGTCCCAGACAGCGCGGACCGTAAAACACGGCAAGCGAGCCGTCCACGTAGCGATGCACACGCACCCGCCGCTTGACGTAATGGGGCCTCGAACCACCGGCCGGGATCTGCAGTGGCAGCCCCTCGAAGCTCACACAGTTGTCGTTGTTCACGGTGCGCTCGTGGTGCTCGCACAGGATGTCGGCCAGGCCATTGCCGATGTACGGCACGAAGGCGCTGCCTGACTCGGCTGCAGATACCGCGAACTCGGCGTTGTGGCGGGGAAGATAGACCTGTTCCAGATACACATTGGCCTGCTGCATGCTGGTGATGCCGGCTTTGGCGAGCTCGCGTGGCAGCCGCTCCTGGTGCGTGCCGAAGGCCCGCTCCGAACGCCCGCGCGCCTCGGGTGAGTACGCCGCGATGTGCTCGATGCCCAGCTGCGCCAGCGCCCGGCCGAACTGCGTCGGGTTGTTTCGGTCGACCTTGCCGCCAGCTTCAGGCGTATGGAAATAGTGGCTGCCGCGATCGGTGTACAGCGCACAGAACAGGCCGTGCTGCGCGATTGTCTGGCCCACGCCGTGGAAACTCGACGCCGTGCCTTCCTCGTCGCAGAAGAACATCGACAGGTGTTCGCCCGTCGCATCGTCCATTGTCACCACCAGATCCCAGTCGTGCCCGCTAACCCACTCGTGACGGCTCGCATCCTGATGTATCAGCATGCCCGCCAGCGGCGCTCGCTCGCGCTTCTTGCGGTGCTTGCCACGCGCCTTGGCCCGCTTGACTTCACCGGCCTGCTGCAACTGGTTCTTGACCCACGTGTAGCTGCGCTGGCCGCCATGCTCACGCCGGTACCAGCCATGGAAATGTCGAACGTTCCAGCCGGGGTAATCGCGCCGGTAGAGCTCCACGAGCTTGACTACCTCATCGACGGGCGCCCGACGATGCGATATCTGGTCAAGCCGTTTGTCGATCAGCCCCTGCAGTCCGTCCGCCTCGTAGCGATCAATCTGTCGCCGCAGCGTGCGCTCGCAAACCCCCAGCAGGCGCGCCGCTTCCGCCTGCGTAAGTCGCCGATCCTGCCAGTCCGTGTACACCTCTTCGAATCTCATCTTCCGGGTTTCCTGTAACCAGCGTGCCCGGCTTACGGGTGGTTCCATACCGCACCCAAAAACCGGACACATTACGTGCTACAGAACCGGACAATTGATTTGCTCCTAACAGTTTGTTTGAAGCAGGAATTGACAAACTTAATCATCTTGCTAAAATAGCCGTCTAGCTTGAAGACGTGCCCAGGTGGCGGAATTGGTAGACGCACTAGGTTCAGGTCCTAGCGGTGGCAACACCGTGGAGGTTCGAGTCCTCTCCTGGGCACCACAAGGCTGTTTAGCGTAGTACAAAGAAGTCCAGAAGACCCCGTAAATCATTGAATTTGCGGGGTTTTTTGTTTATTGCCGTCCAAGCCGGGATACGGCAAGCCACGTGCAGATGAGTACGTTTTTGAGTACATTGAAAGTTCGAGATCGCTCAATGTACTCACCATGCCGCTCACAGTCCGCGAAGTCGAAGCAGCCCGTCCCCAGCCAAAGCCTTACGGTGTGGCCGATGGCGACGGTCTCGTCCTTTGGGTCACGCCCGAGGGCAACAAATTCTGGCACTTCCGTTACCGCCTGCACGGCAAGCAACCGCGCATCTCGTTGGGACGCTACCCCGACGTCACGCTTCAGAAAGCGAGGCAACAAGCAGCGGCCTACCGGACACTCGTCGCCGACGGTGCCGATCCTCGCGCAAAACGACGGATAGACCGGCAGCGGGCGGATACCAGCGACGACGGCACGTTCAGGGCAGCCGCTGAACTCTGGTACAAGAGCAAACAGGATGCGGGTCGGTCGGCGTCAACGCTCGACAAGATTCGGACGTACCTCGACAAGGACATCCTGCCGGAGCTCGGTTCGATCAAGCTGGCAAACATCACGCGTGCTGACTGCGCCCGCGTCCAGGAACGCTTCGAAAAGCGCGACGCACTCAACGTCTCGAAAAAGGCCCGCGGGTGGTTACGCGAAATCTTCAGTCAGGCCATCGCACGCGGCAAGTGCGAATTCAACCCGGCGTCGGAACTCAAGGTCATTGCGAAGGCCGCCCCAAAGGCTAAGCCTTATCCTCACCTGCTCGAACCGGAGCTGCCCGACTTCCTGCGGGCGCTTGAAAAATCAAAGAGCCGCCTCATCGCATACGTCGCGGTCTGGATGACAATCTGGACGGCAAGCCGGCCGGGTATGGTCCGCTATGCCGAATGGACCGAGATCGATCTCGACGGCGCCCTGTGGACGATCTCCGCTGAAAAAATGAAAATGCGGCGCAGCCACGTCACTCCGCTTCCATCGCAACTAGTACAACATCCCGTAAATAGCTTGATTAAATGTTTGTCTTGGCTATCATTTCGGGATGAGCCAAGGTCGTCATGCAACGCCAGTGAAGCTGGCGAAAAAAGAACGAGAAGAACTACTGTCGCTGATCGAGCGAAAGACCGCGACTCAGCGAGATGTGATGCGGGCACGCATCGCGCTGTGGGCACACGAAGGACACCCGAACACGGTGATTGCTCGAGAGCTACGCGTATCGGTGCAGACGGTTTGTACGTGGCGCAAACGCATCGCACAGCACGGTGCGCGGGGCCTGCGCGAGGGTGAGCGCAGCGGCCGTCGTCCACGCATCACGCAAGAAACGCGACTGCAGTTGATTGCGTTGGCATGTGAAGCACACGAACCCGAGGGACGGGTTACGCCAACGCTGGACGAGATAGTGGCGCGCGCGATCGAGCGCGGCATTGTCGAACAGATCAGCCGCAGTCATGTGCAGCGCATTCTGCAGGCCGGGGACGTTCGACCGCACCGGGTCAAGCAATGGCTACACAGTCCGGATCCCGCCTTTCGTGAGAAAGTCAATGTGATTTGCAAGTTGTACCGAAAGGCTCCTCGAAACGCGGTGGTACTCAGCATCGACGAGAAGACTGGCATTCAAGCCATCGAGCGCAAGCATCCGGGGCGTGCGCCGGCGCCGGGGCGGCTGCGTCGCAGGGAGTTTGAATATATCCGCCATGGCACCCAGGCGCTGATTGCTGCGCTGGATGTGCATACCGGGCAGGTGCTGGCAGATTGCCGCGAGCGCCGCACCCAGGACGACCTGGTCGCCTTCATGGAGCGCGTGGCGGCTGCGTACCCGGGCAGGCAGGTGCATGTGATCTGGGACAACCTCAATACGCATCGTTCTCAGGCTGTCTGGCAAGCGTTCAACTCGCGGCACGATGAGCGGTTTCACTTCCACTTCACGCCGTTGCACGCGAGTTGGGTCAATCAGATCGAACTATGGTTTGCCCGCTACACGCGTCGGGTATTGCGCCATGCCAGCCATACCAGTACCGCGCACCTGCGCGAGCGCACCGAGCAGTTTATGCACGAGCATAATCAGGCAGCACGCCCCTTCAAATGGACTTTCCGGGGCTATCCGCTGCAAACCGGCGCATCGTAATCGAGAGACTGACATGCCAGCCATACCCACCAAACATTATGCGGCCGAACTTCAGCGTCAACTACGCACCATGCTCGGCCACGAGCAAATCGTCACTCAATCCTACGGGCGGCACCTGCTGATCAAACGTCTCGATGACGAGGAGCCGACTGTTGTGGCGCGCCTCACCGAGCTCGCCCGCAATCGTTATAGTGCCGCCTTTCGCAGCCACACCGGCCGATGGGAACCGCTGCCGGGCACAGGTTCGCTCGACCAGATGACCGAGCTCGTCGTTACGCTCCTGCAGCCTTACTTGCAATCTGATAATTATTGAAGTTATTTGCGGGATGTTGTACTAGTCAAGGCACTGCGCGAGCTCATGGAGCTGACGGGCCGTCACCGGTACGTCTTCCCCAGCATCGGCACGAAGCACGAAGTCATCAGCGAGAACACCATCAACCTCGTGTTTTCGAAGATTGGCTACAAGGGCCGTATGGTCGGTCACGGCACACGCCATACCGCGAGCACCCTTCTTCGCGAGCACGGCTGGATAAAGGATCACGTCGAAACGCAACTAGCTCATCTAGAGGAAGGCATTGCCGGCGACTACAACCACGCCAAGTATCTGGTGCAACGTCGCGCGATGATCCAGTGGTACGCTGACTACCTTGATGTGCTGAAGACCGGCATGCAACCTGCCCAGCAGCAGTCATTTGCCCAACGGGTCAACCAGAAACCCGTGCAATCGCCATCTACATCTTCGCAATCGCTCGACAACGACGAAATCGCAGCCTGATGAAGCCGCGGTTCGTTGCTTCAACGTTATCCACTCGATCCGATGACAACGACGGGAGCTTTTACAGAATGCAAGAGCTGCCGGTTGTCGGCGATCCGTGCGCCCAGTAATGTGGGACAGTGCGTAGCGGGCAGGCGTCAACGCATAGCACACTTCAACCTTGACACGCCGGGCGACTTCGATCATGTTCAACGTCGTGCCCTCCTCCCGAACCACGCATAGGTATCAACAAAAAAACATTCTGTCTGGAATGCGGCGGCGCCGCCCCACAGCCGCCCGAGGGCTTCGCGTCGATGGTTTCCTTCGTTCAGGTGCCAAAGCGCCGCCTTCGGTACACCAACAGACGCGCACCTTCGCTGAAAGTTGTTGCCCGATTCCAGTGGTTAATACACGCGTGTAACGGGCTGGGCATTCCGCGGATCGTTGTCTGCCTTCCGCAGGACCATCCTTGCCCAGCGGGGACGCGATGACGACACCGTTCAGTGATTCCTTCCGAAGCATGCCACTGCGGCTTCAGCCGGCGCCAGGCCGGCGTGGAAGTAGCCCTGGAGACGTTTGATGATCGTCGCGTCAGGGTGATACGGCGGGCGCACGAAATTCGCTGCAACGGCTTCGTCGTACCAGGCGCACGTCCATACTTCCAGCTCGCGGGCGTACTCGGGCGTTAGCGGCTTCGATTTCTCAAACATTTCTGTACTCCACTCAATCCCGGACTTGCCCGGCTTTGATGGCCGGGTCGATCCTCTATCGCGCTGCACTTGCGGGAAACACTCCATCACGGAGGTTCGGACTCAGGCGGGAAGACGCATCAAGCGCGGTCATTGTCGCGGAAGAAGAAAATTGCAGGCGGGCCTGCAGGTCCGCGTGTCAGGGATGGGCTGTGTGACGACCGGCACGCCACTTCCAGGTTTGTACTGATAGATGTCGCTCATGACTTCTCCTTTCTCCCGCAGGACCTTCCATCTCGCGCATCAGTCCCGTTCGGGCTCAGACGCGGATCGTGTCAAACCGGCGGCGAAGATGGGCTCGAAGAGATATCCCTGAACCCAATGCGCGCCACAGGCCCGGGAGACGTGCAGGTCTTCCTCGTCCTCGACACGTTCGACCACCACCTGCGAAGCGCATGTTCGCGCCAGACGGATCAGCGCACCCAGATGTACTCGTGCGCACCCGTTCGAGCGGGCCTGATGCAGATATCCACCATCGACTTTTGCAATGTCCACACCCAGTTCCATAAGACTCCGCACGGAACTGTAGCCTGCACCGATGTCATCGAGAGCGACGCGACATCCGAGCGTTGCAGCGCCCGGACGAAGTCCGCGACTGCGTCGATGTCGGTCAGCGGCGCGCTTTCCGTCAACTCGATGACGAGCCGTGCCGCGACCTGAGGCTCCCCGGCAAGGGTTTCGATGACCGTCGACCGCCAGCCGCCGAGCGTCGCACTCTGGATCGACACGTTACAGCCTAACGACATGCCCGGATACGCGCGCAGAGTATCGATCACGGTCGTCACGACCCATCTGTCGAGGCGGCTCACCAGTCCGAGCCGTTCGAGAGCGGGAATCCATTTGCCTACACTGACCGGTACGCCATCTCCGGTCCTGCACAACAACGCCTCCCAATAGCTGACGCTCTCCGTACCGGTCGCGCTGCAGACCTTCTCGTAGCGGAAGCACCACTCGTCGCGTTCCATCGCGCCTAGCAGTTCCCCGGCAATTTCCATGTCGCGCGCGTATCGGGTCCGCCCCTTTCTGGTGCCCATGCGCATCTCCGCGGATGCTTCTTTTTCGGGGTCGAACGGTGTGCCGTCGCAGGTCGGGATCGATGCACCGATGGCTGCGCGGATCAGGCCCATCGACGTGAACACCGGCGCGTCGCCCAGCGCCGCGACGACCGCATCGACGATGCTATGGTCGCTGCAAACTGCGTGAGCGTTCGCCAGGTCTTCAGGAACAGCACGGTCAATCAGAACGACAATCTGCTCTCCGCTGCGCGTCATGATGCCCGATTCCCGCGTACAGAAATCGCGAGCGCGCCTACATACAACATGCCTGACGGTCAGCGCGGTTGCGGTGCCGTAAGCGCTTTCAATGTGCGCGAGGTTACGGATTGACGCCACGATGCACAGTGGGTTCCCGCGTGCAGTGCTCTCGGACACCAGACTTTCGTTCGCTGCCTCGCATGTGCCCTGCACATTTTCCTCCTCCGCTATCGAAAGCGATCTGACCTCCGTTGGCCGGCGGACGAGCCGAAGGCGATTGCTCATCGCGGCACCGTAGGCCGCGATGCGTGACGGAAGGCAAGCTCGTGCACGCAGGCTGTTCTACCGCTCAGTGCTCCTCGAATCACTTCGAGACGTGCACGGCCAGAAGGTTCTTTAGCACTGCGCCGCAGCACAAAGGTGCACACATCCGGGTTATCAAGCGCGCTGCCGCTTGATCGGCGGCAAAGATAGTTGAATTAGTGACCACAAGACATCATCGGGTATCGGTTTAACCATTGCATCCTTCCAAGGAGGCAACGATAAGGGAAGCGGAGCATAGTCCGGGCAACAGCTCCGTCGGCCTATTGATTTACGCTTTCGTGTTCAACACAATGCCCCGCAACCTGCATGGCGGGTCTTTCTGGCTGTGGCGGGAAGATGCACCATGACCCGTCACGGTGGCGAAAAAAGAACATTGCCCTTGAGCCCGCCCCATTGTCTGCGACGACACAAACGTAGCGCCCGTGTCCGGATCGTCCGACGTGACTGACTCTAAACCCTCGTTTGGGATCGGGTGCCAGCCAATCCTGAACCATATTTCTCAACGACCTTCCTACGCTTCCCATGACTTTCTCCATCCTGTTTCAACCTCAGTGCGGCGATCGTACGGATCTCGCAGATGTGACGCTCTCTTTCCAGCTGTGCCTTGCCAGCTGTCAATCATGGATTGCGGCGCTCCCGCATTCGGCATGTTGAATCCCGCCGGCGCCCCGCAAATCGATTCAACGCTTTGATGCGATCACCGCGTATCCGCTGCGCGAGTTCCGCCGTTTCGTCACTCGCCGTGACATTGTCGGCAAACATGCTCTTCTGCCGTTTATGCCGCTCGCAAAACTGCCTCGCTGTTAGTACTTCTGCTGAACCTTTGGGAGCTGAGTTCGCTTTCATAGCTCGATGAGCCATTCGTCACCAGATCCGCAAGGATGCCCGACGAGACGGCAGCCAGCGTGAGGCCCAGATGCCCGTGCCCGGTGGACACAAAGATGGAACGATGGCCTGGAACGCGCTCGATGACCGGCAAGGAGTCCGGTGTACTGGGGCGCTCACCGCTGCGGTACCTCGAATCCTGGTCGAGCTCTGAGACCCGGCAGGGATTTGCGCACGCGATCCAGCGCGGATAACAGCAGGTCGGGCCGCGCTCGGAAACCTGGCAGCCCGAAGTGACTGAGGCCGGAAATCCTGGCTCCGCGTTCACTCGGCGTCAGAATCACGCCAAGGCCTGATAGCGAAACAGGCCTACTGATAAATCCGGGCTCGACGTCCAACTCGATGTGGTACCCGGTTTCGGCAACTAGCGGAATGCGATGATCGCAATCTGCCAGAAGCCGGTTCGAGTGTGCGCCGGTCGCGAGAACAACGGTTCCGGGTGAGTAGTCTCCCCGGGCACACTTCACGGCGACCTTTCCGCATCCTGCGCTATTAAGGCCCTGTACCCTGTCGAAGCACAGGAGCCCGCCGCGTTGGACAAATACGTCCGCAAGACTGGCAACAAACGCAGCGGTATCTGTCACGTGAGCCGCCCCTGCCAGGAAGGTAGCTCCGGCCGCACTTGGCCCAAGCGCGAGACGGCAAATCGCAGGCTCTAACGCGGCCAGTTCTCCGCCAGACACTATCCTGACAGCCGCGCCGAGCGACGTGCGAATCGAGTTCAGACATGTTGCCCGATCGACTTCGCAAGAGGAGAGATGAACCGCCAGGTGACCGCATCTGCTGAGGGGCGGCAGGTCCGAGCCAAGCAGCAGTTCGAGAGAACGAAGTGAGTCCCGACAGAGTTCATGAAGTAGGTCCGTGCCATGCCAGACGATGTCCGACCGCGTTGCTCTCGCGTATTGAACACACCACGAAAGCAGGCCTGGAGCTGATCGCCAATCGAGGGCGGCAGACGAACTAGCCTTGAAGAAAGCGGCGGGAAGCTCCGGAATGCGATAGTACGTGCTGGACGGGAATGCGTCTGGGTAGATCACGCCCGCACTGACAAAGCTGCAGCCCTGCGCGACAGACTGCTGGTCCAGCAGCATGACCTTCAACCCACGCTGTTGAAGTTCCAATGCCGCGGTGATTCCTATTACTCCCGCTCCAACGACGATTGCATCCAACTTGAGACTCCATGCCGTCACAAAAAACCGCGGTAACGAAATGTCCGGCTTCCTCGAGACAATTCCGCTTAGCCGATGTCGAGGGCCGGTGATGGTTAAACAAATCGGCGGTCGGCGGGCCGAAAGCCAGAACCCGCATCTAGCATCGCGCTTGCGTGCCACGCTTGCACCGTCGGCTCAATATCTGCGATACATGCTAATCCCGCACATTCTTGTCCCGCAGCGCAAGTTCACGACTTCGGAATATTGCTACTACAACGCGAGCCCACTGGATGCGGCGCCGTCCGCCCGTAGATTTCCCGAGGTGACTTGGGCGGTTAGTGCCACAAATCGAGCTTTGCACATTTCCGTTGCAACAGCCACTGTGAGCAATAGATGGCCGATAATCGCGAATAGCCAGACCGCCCCTCGGATTAACGCAAAAAAAATGCGTTTTCTCAGACGTTCATCTTCCCGAACGCGCCACATCCTGTTCAGGATGAGTGACCGCTGAATCGTCTGAACTGCTCGCCGCCCAAGTGTTCACAGAAAGCGTCCACTCACGATCGTTGCGACGACGCAGAGCTCCCCGACCGATCCGGCAGGCTCCGCTGGCGCGTCGATTCGCGTGGGCATCGACCGCTGGCACGAACGTGGACGATCTTCCCTCTTTCTCTGACCGTCGAAATTCGCGTTGCACGCGTCACACTTACTGTCACAGGCCTCCCGCCCGGCAAGCCGAATCGGTGCGGATGTGGGCAGTTCGTGAGCAGGATTTTCGGACGGCTCCATATTCACCTCGATATGCTAAACATCCACACGTACTTTTCGCTGCACGCCGCGTAGCCGCGCGTGGCGCGGAACACGCATTCACCGGTTCCCGGCCGGCACGTGTTCGATGATCGCAGCGAACCGGCCACGCAACCACGATCAGGACGTGGAAAAACTGACCGCGATCAACGATCGCTCACCCACAGCACACGAAGAAAGTCCCTGGCGCATCGTCGGTGGCACCGACCGAGCTCTGAATGTTCAGCCTGACGCTTGTTTTCACCCTCAGTCCCGGGCATACGAAATCTCGGCGATGCGTATGGCAGGTCTCTCTGGATCGGGTGGAAAGACGCACCATTTTCCGTTTCGGTGTCGAAAAAAGAACATCGCCCTTGACCCGCCTCCGTTGTCTGCGACGACGCAAACGTAACGTCCCGTGCTGGATCGTCCGTAATGGCTGACTCGAAATCCTCTCTTCGGGTCGGGCGCCAACCCTCCACCATATTTCTCAACGACATTCCCACAATCGTCATAACTTCCTCATCCTTTGTGAAGGTCATGGCCTGATCAATGAAGGCTTCATTTCCGTTCGGTTAGGCTAACGTCGGCATATTCGAATACCTATGTATGTAGCCGACCCGCTCTCGTCGGGATACGTCGGCAAGATTGCCGAACGGCATTGCGATTGGTTACGCGCTTTAGGCGCCTTCAGTACCTCTGTATAGCCACCGGCTCACAGCACCCGATCCGCGGCGAAGATCTGCGCACCGGGGCCAAACACGAATCTGATTCACGCGAATAACGCTCGTCGGATAGGAGTAGAGCCGGTGATAAATATCCCTCAAAGCGCATGACGTGCAATCCGCACTGCACTCAGGCACAGAATTAAGGGTCGCGCTCGCGCGAGCCGCCCACCCAGCTGCGCGCGGCGAACGGGTATCGAACGCCTTGCGGGTAAGCGGGCCGGTACTTCATGGGCTTGAACAGCGACTCGGAACAGGGGTTGTCGTTGCTCACGCCCGGGCGACTCAACGACGGCATGACACCCAGCGCCTGGAGTGTGGCAAGCATCGCCGCGCCTTTCATCGGGCCGCCGTTATCCGAATGCAGAATCACCCGGTCAGGCTGTATCGCTTCACGCGGGCAGAGGTCCCTGAGAACCTCGCTGGTCAGCGCGCTGCTTTCCTCCGCATAGATCTGTCAACCCACGATCTTGCGAATACATCCAGAAACAGGCACAGATAAAAGTAATGCCCACGGATCGTCGTCGGCAAATACGTGATATCGCAGGAATACAACTGGTCAATATATTGCCATGCACAGCCCGGGGTGGAAAAACCCCAAGCACGCCGACCAGTGGACCAATACCCTCGACACTTACGCGATGCCCGTCATCGGCAAGCTCGATGTCGGGCTTGTCGATACCCAGCATATCGTGCAGATCCTGGAACCGATCTGGGTCAGCAAGAACGAAACTGCGTCCCGCGTACGCGGCCGCCTGGAGCGCGTGCTGGCGTGGGCCAGAACCCGCGGCCTGCGCACCGGCGACAACCCGGCGACCTGGCGTAATCATCTTGATACCCTGTTGCCCCGTCCCGCCTCGGTACAACGGCAGAAACATCACGCAGCCCTTCCCTTCAAGGACATCCACGCGTTTGTCACCGGGCTGCATGCGCAGCCCGGCGTGACGGCGCGAGCGCTCGAATTCACGATTCTTACTGCGACGCGCACCGGCGAGGTCATCGCAGCCACCTGGGAAGAGATCAATCTGCGGGAGGCGGTATGGATCATTCCGAAGACACGGATGAAGGCGAAGCGCGAACACCGGGTCCCGCTGTCCAGCCGCGCGATCGAACTTCTGACGCAGATGAAGAAAGCACGCAGGAGCGATTTCGTTTTCCCGGGATGGAAGGCGGGAACCGGCCTGTCGAACATGGCCATGCTTCAGTTGCTGCGCAAGGCAGGCTATCCGGAACTGACGGTTCACGGATTCCGCTCCACGTTCCGCGACTGGTGTGCCGAAATGACTGCCTACCCTCGCGAGCTCGCCGAAGCAGCGCTTGCGCATACGCTGAGCAACAAGGCAGAAGCCGCCTACTTCCGCAGCGACATGTTTGAGAAGCGGCGCGAAATGATGCAGGCCTGGTGCCATTACATCAGCATGGCGCCAGCCGGAACACGGCGACCTCGCACCGCCGGACCCGACCGAGCCGCGGAGCCCTCGCGGGAGGTTGTTTCCGGCTAACGTGGAGCATGCATGCGACCATGCCTGGTTGTCCAAGGTGCGGTCGACATTTTGGGGCCACAGGACGGGAATTTTCGTTGCAGCTGCTGGCGAGATGGTCTCTCACTCTACGCTTGATTGCCGACGTCTATCGCTCGAATCAACATTCGTGACATGCAGCATAAGAGCCGGCACCTTTCATGTCCCTTGTCACCGGCCACGTAGTGCCAATTTTTGCACCCCAAAGCCAGCTCCTTCACGCTGCCGAATGTCAGGAATGGTAGGCTGATTCCCCATGCGAACTGACATCGAGCCCTTCCCGCTCACCCTCCTGTTCGATACGCAGTCCGACCGTCATGTCGACCAGCTTGAACGCGACGATCGATACCACCGCCGACCAGACCAGGGAGATACCCACGCCCCAACACTGCGCGATCAACTGGGCGAACATATCGTAGTCGCCGACCTTGTTAGCGACATAATCGTAGACACCGGTGCCACCGAGTCTCGGCGACGCAAACACGCCCGTCAGCAGTGCGCCAACCACTCCCCCGAGACAGTGCACACCAAACACGTCGAGCGAGTCGTCGACACCAAGCAGACGCTTTAGCCCGTTCACGCCCCAGTAGCAGACGGCCCCGGCTATCAAGCCCATCACGATCGCCCCCATGGGCCCGACGTAGCCGCATGCGGGCGTGATCACGACGAGTCCGGCAATCGCGCCGGACACCGCGCCGAGCATCGACGGCTTCTTCTTCAGCACCCATTCCACCAGCGTCCACGATACGGTGGCCGCGCATGTGGCGAGCAGGGTCGTGATGAACGCCAGCGTGGCCGCGCCACTGGCTTCGAGGTTCGAGCCGACGTTAAAACCGAACCAGCCGACCCACAGCAGCGATCCGCCCACCATTGTCATCGTGAGGTTATGCGGTGCCATCGTTTCGCGACCGAAACCGGTACGCTTGCCGATCATGACCGCGCCGACCAGCGCCGCGATGCCCGCGTTAATGTGCACCACCGTGCCGCCCGCAAAATCGATCGCACCCTTCTGGAACAGGAAGCCCGCGGTCGCGGTCGCCTTTTCGCCCGCGGCAGCGCTTGTGTAGGCATCGGGACCAGGCCAGTACCAGACCATATGTGCAATCGGAAGATATGAGAACGTGAACCACAGCACCATGAAAAGCAGCACCGCGGAGAATTTGGCGCGCTCAGCGATGCCGCCGATGATCAACGCCGGGGTAATCGCCGCGAACGTCAACTGGAATGACACATAGATGAATTCCGGAATCACGACACCCTTGCTGAACGTCGACGCCGTCGAGTCCGGCGTAATGCCGGCAAGAAACGCCTTGCTCAAACCGCCGAAGAAGGCATTGCCCTCGGTGAAGGCGATGCTGTAGCCATACACGGCCCACAATACGCCAAGCAGGCAGAACACCACGAGTGTCTGCATCAGCACGGACAACATGTTCTTGGCACGCACCATGCCGCCGTAAAACAACCCGAGGCCCGGCGCGGCCATCATCACGACGAGCAGAGTGGCGACGATCATCCAGGCGGTATCGCCCTTGTTCGGCACTGGTGCGGCTGCGGCGTTCTGCGAGTACACCGGCACAGCGAACGCCAGCATCATGAGTAACGCAAAAACCCTGTTCAGTCTTTTCATTGCGCGATCCTGTAGAAAACGTCGAAGCGTGCTCGTGCGCGATGGACCATGCGCAAGCAGGCGGTGACCGTGATGAGTGTGGGGTAAAACAGAATCCAATGGCGACTGCTACGCTGGTCTAAACCAGCGGCGATACCCGACCGCCTCGGCGCGGTCCTGCGTTAGCGCCGCACACAATGCATCAACCTCCGCGACAGTCCCGACGCCCGGCGTTACTCGCATTGCGAGCCCCGCACCGGGCGTCGAATCCTGCACCGATCAGTACGTCTGCCCCGGAATCCACGACGTACCGGCGAGCGGAATACGCGCCATGGCAGCGGCTTCCACCGTCAACGCAACGAGGTCCTCCGGCTCGAGGTGATGCACGTTCTGCTTGCCGCAGGCGCGCGCTATCGTCGTCAGTTCCATGTTCAGCGTCTTCAGGTAGTTGCGCACGCGGCGCGATCCTTCTTCCGCCTGCACGCGCTGTTCGAGCACGGCGTCCTGTGTCGTCACGCCGACCGGGCACTTGCCGGTGTGGCAGTGATGACAGAACCCTGGCGACGTGCCGAGCGCGGCATAGTCCGCAGTCGCCGGATGCAGCGCGCCGTTCTGGAAGTACGTGTCGCTATTGCAGCCGAGCGCCATCAACATGCCCTGCCCGATCGCGACCGCATCGGCGCCCATGGCGAGCGCCTTGGCCACGTCCGCGCCGGAGCGGATACCGCCCGACACGACCAGTTGCACCGTGCCCTTCATGTTCAGGTCCTCGAGCGCGTCCACGGCCTGACGAACCGCAGCCAGCGTTGGAATACCCACGTTCTCGATGAAACACGTTTGCGTGGCGGCGGTGCCGCCCTGCATGCCGTCGATCACCACGACATCGGCGCCGGCATGCACGGCCAGCTTGACGTCGTTGAACGTGCGCGTCGCGCCGACTTTCACGTAGATCGGTTTTTCCCAGTCGGTGATTTCGCGCAATTCCTGAATCTTGATCGCCAGATCGTCGGGACCGGTCCAGTCCGGATGACGGCTCGCCGAGCGCTGGTCGACGCCCGCGGGCAGTGTGCGCATGGAGGCGACGCGCGGGTTCACCTTCTGCCCGAGCAGCATGCCGCCGCCGCCCGGCTTCGCGCCTTGACCGATCACGACTTCGATCGCATCGGCGCGGCGCACGTCGTCGGGATTCCAGCCGTAACGCGACGGCAGGCACTGATACACTAGCGTCTTCGATGAGCGTCTTTCTTCCTGCGTCATGCCGCCGTCGCCGGTGGTTGTGGACGTGCCCATCGCGGTGGCCGCCTGGCCGAGCGCTTCCTTCACGTTCGCCGACAGCGCGCCGAAGCTCATGCCCGCAATCGTGATCGGAATATCCAGCACAACGGGCTTCTTCGCGAAGCGCGTGCCGAGCACCGTTTGTGTCGTACACTTCTCGCGATATCCTTCGAGCGGATAGCGCGAGAGCGACGCGCCGAGAAACAGCAGATCGTCGAAATGCGGCACGCGGCGTTTCGCTCCGAGACCGCGAATTTCATAGAGTCCGCGCTGCGCGGCGGTGTGGATGTAGTCAATTGTCTTGCGGTCGTAGCCTTGCGACTCTTCCTGCTGCAAGCGGGCGAAATGGATGGGTTTGGCTTCCATGGAAATCTTCTCTGTGAACTGGTTGTTCGGTTGCAGCTGCAGGCAGCGCTCAATACTCCTGGTCCGCGTCAGCGTTCCAGTGGTAGAGCGTGCGCGCCGATGCAATGCGCTTGAACGAGCGCGGATCGTGATCGAGGCCCGCCGCGTCGAGCAACGCTTCGACCGCCGTCACGTCCGCGTCGGTCATCGGTTCGTACTGCGCATCCGCGCCGAGCGACTTCACCTCGCCACGCACATACAGCACGGCTTCGTACAATGAGTCGCCCAAGGCATCGCCCGCATCGCCGCAGATCACCATGCGCCCCGCCTGAGCCATGAAGGCGGAGAAACTGCCCACCGAGCCGCCGACCACGATATCGCCGCCCTTGAGCGAAATCCCGCAGCGCAAGCCCGCATCGCCGTCGATCACGAGCAGGCCGCCATGTGCGGAAGCTCCCGCGCCGTTCGATGCAAAGCCCTTCACGTGGACCTTGCCGCTCATCATGTTTTCCGCGACGCCGGTGCCGGCGCTGCCTTCCACGATGATCGTCGCGAGCTGGTTCATGCCGCCCACGTAATAACCGGCGTGTCCTTGCACCGTGACCGTCACGTGCGCGTTGACGCCCACCGCGATGTTGTGCGCGCCGTTCGGCGACGCAATGTCGACCTTCACGCCTTCGAGCGCTTCTTTCGCGCCATGCAGGTACTGGTTCAGCGCGCGGACCGACGACCCCTCAAGGTCGAACTTCATGCTTTCCATACATACATCTCCTCGGGTGCGGGTTCGAATACCCTGGCGTTTTTGATATCCGGCAAGTGCGCGAGCGAGCGGAACTCGGAGGCAATCGCGACGTAGTCGTCGTTTTCCGCGACCACCGCGGGTTTGCACGCGAACGGATCGCGAATCAGCGCGAGTTCGGTCGAGGTGCCCATCAGGAACGTGTAGAAGCCGTCGAGTTCTTCGAAGCCCTTCTGCAACGCGACCGGCAGTTCATCCCCTTCACGCAGCCGCCATTCGAGAAAGCGGCACGCGGCTTCGGTGTCGTTGTCCGTCTCGAAGCGGATACCTTGCGGCTCCAGCTTGCGGCGCACGCCATGCGCATTCGAGAGCGAGCCGTTATGCACGAGGCAGAAGTCTTCGCCGGCCGTGAACGGGTGCGCGCGATCCGGCGTGACCGCCGACTCGGTCGCCATCCGCGTATGGCCGACGAGATGCGAGCCGGTCAGCTTCGAGAAGTCGTAACGTTGCGCGACGTCGGCAGGTGAGCCGATGTCCTTGTACAGATCGATCGAACGTCCGGTGGACAGCAGAAACAGCTTCGGAAAATGCTCGGTGAGCCACGCCTTTACAGCGTCAACATTGCCATTCACCGTCAGCACCGCATGATTGCCTTTCGCCTCAACGCGCGCATTCATTTCGATCGCGCCGTTGAGCGCATCGATCAACGCGTTCCAGTCGAAGTCGTTTCCCGCGTCAGTAAAGCCCGCATACAGGCTCAGCTTGCGCTGGCTTTCGTCGACCGCGCTGCCGAACACGGCGAGTCCGGCCGAGTCCGGGCCGCGCTCGGTCATGCCGATCAGCATCGGCACCATCAATTGACCGAGTTGCGCGCGCAGTGCCTGCGTCTTGACCAGCAAGCCTACAATTCCACACATAGTCGTACCCCTTAGAAGAATTCCAGATAACTTTTCATTTCCCAGTCCGAGACATGACGCATGTACTCGAGCCATTCCATCCGCTTGAGCTTGATGAATTCGTCGGCGACGGGGCCGAGCGCATCGCAGATCAGTCGATCACTTTCGAGTGCGTCGAGCGCCTGTTCGAGGTTCTGCGGCAGGATGCCGATCTGGTGCTCGCGCAACTTCGCGGGCGACCAGTCGTAGAGGTTTTCATTGGCCGGTGCACCCGGTGGCAATTCACGTTCGACGCCGTCGAGACCCGCCGCGATCACGGCGGCCGTCGCGAGATACGGATTGCACGCGCCGTCGGGCAGACGCAGTTCGATGCGCTCGCCGGGCATGCGCACCATCGTCGAGCGGTTGTTATCGCCATAGCTGATGTAGGCCGGCGCCCATGTCGCGCCCGTCAGCGAGCGGCCCACCACGAGACGCTTGTACGAATTGACGGTCGGATTGCATAGCGCGGCGAGTGCCGGCGCATGCGCGAGCAGTCCCGCGGTGAACTGGTAGCCGAGCGTGGACAACCCCATGCCGAGCTTGTCGCTTTTGTCCGAGAACAGATTGCGCTCGCCATCGCCGATCGACATATGCATGTGCATGCCGTTGCCCGGACGGTTCGCGAACGGTTTGGGCATGAACGAGCAGATCATGCCTAACTCGTTTGCGATCTCGGAGGCGGCCATCTTGAAGAACACGTAGTGATCACACGAAGTCAGGCAATCGGTATACGTGTAGTTGATTTCGAACTGGCCGTTCGCGTCTTCGTGATCGATCTGATAGACGTCGATGCCGACCGAGCGCATCGATTCGGTGAGCCTTTCCAGGAAGACCCGCGTACGCGACAGTCCCTTGTAGTCGTAGCACGGCTTGGCGAGCGTATCGCTCGGGTCGCACGGTTCGATCGCGCCCGTCACCGAGCGCTTGAGCAGCGAGAACTCCGGCTCCAGTCCGGTGAAAAGCGTCCAGCCGCGTTGTGTCATGCGCGCGACCTGCTTCTTCAGCGTGACGCGCGAGTCGTATGCCCACGGCTGCCCGTCGACGTGGCCGTCGCAGACGATTCGCGCGAGACCGTCCTGCCAAGGCACCGGCGTGAGCGTCGACAGATCGCCCACCGCCATGTAGTCCGGACCGTTCGGCTCGATGCCCACGCCCCAGATCGCGAAGCCCGCAAAGCCGGCGCCCGCCTTCAGCACACCCTTGAGATGCGCGACCGGGACCGACTTGGCCTTCGCGACCCCGTGAATATCCACGAATTGCGCCAGCACGTATTTCACGCCGCGTTGCGTGAGATAGTCCTGGGCCTCTTCAGCCGAGCCAAAGCGGGGCACGCTACCCAACTCGTTGACCGGCAGCTTGCTCGCATCGTTCAGGTTCATCGTCACTCCTTGCACCACCATCGCTGGCTGATTGGCGAGTCATGCCCCATTGCACGACCCCACTGCGAGCCTGTTCGCAGCATCAATACAAATTTATTACCGTGCAACAATAGTTCCCAACAAGAAACATTCAGGGCGCAATGCGGCCTTTCTTATCTGCTACCCTCACGCCTTTCAACGAGGTTCAACCATGCAAAACGGCGAAGACAGCAAAAACTCGCTCGAACGCTATCTGGGTGCCACGATCCGCGAACTTCGCCAGCGCCACGGGCTGACCATCGCCCAGGTGTCGGAGCAGGCCGGGATCAGCCGCGGCATGCTCTCGAAGATCGAGAACGCCCAGACTTCCACCGGGCTCGACGTGCTCAACCGGATCGCCAATGCGCTCGGTGTGTCGATGTCCACCCTGTTCCGCCGCTTCGACGTTCCCGAAGGCGGCGCCCAGCTCGTGAAGAAGGGCGAAGGCATGGAGGTGGTCCGTAAAGGCACCAAACGCGGCCACACCTATCACCTGCTTGCCTACGACCAGGGCCCCAAAAAACTGTTCGAGCCGTTCCTGATCACGATGGACGATGAATCGGAAACCTTCCCCGTCTTCGAACACCAGGGCACCGAGTTCATCCACATGCTCAAGGGTGTCATCGAGTACCGGCACGGCCAGCAAACGTACATCCTGCATCCCGGCGACACCCTCACCTTCCAGGCCGACGTGCCCCACGGTCCCGAGCGGCTGATCAAAATGCCGATTCAGTTCCTGTCCATCTTCGTGTACGGCGAAGGTGACCGGGACTGATGCGCCTTCATTCGCCGCTACCTCTTATGCAACCTCCATGCCATGATTACCCGTAGGAACATAAGATTCATGATGGGAAACACTTTGGGCGAACCGACGGCATGAAACGGGTGACTTCCGCGGATCCTCACCGCATCAAAGCAGTGCGGTTTACCGACCTGCGCGGTGCCTCGCTGCACAGGAACGGCACCTCGGGTTCAGATACATCAACAGCATGACTTATACAAGTGGTCACAGGTGCTCGAGCGCATTCAGCGCGCCGCCCACCATGCGTTGCAGCGTCGGTTGAAGCGCCGCGGCGCGCGCGTCGTGATAGGAGAACGGCGCGTCTTCATTCATGTAGATGCACTGACACATTTCAAGCTGAACCGCGTGGATACCGCGCTCGGGTTCGCCATAGTGACGCGTGATATAACCACCCTTGAAGCGCCCGTTCGCGACCCACGTATAGGCGCTGTCCGCAGCGGCTCGTTCGGCTGCGTTTTGCACGAGCGCGTTTGCGGTGCGGCCGTCTTGCGTCCCGAGATTGAGATCCGGCAACTTCGCGTCGAAAAGGCGCGGCAGTACGCTCGCGATCGAATGTGCTTCCCATAACAGTACATTCGGATGCCGCTCGCGCAGCCTCGCCAACTCCGCTTGCAATGCCGTGTGGTATGGCTGCCAATAGGCAGCCACGCGGCGTTGCTTCTCCGCCTGATCGGGTTCCTGGCCGGGCCGGTAAACCGCTTCGCCCCGAAACGTTTCCGTCGGACAAAGGCCCGTCGTCGTTTGGCCGGGGTACAGACTCTCGTCGTTCGGCGGCCGGTTCAGGTCGATCACGTAGCGCGAGAGTCGCGCACCCAGCAAGGTCGCGCCCAGCGCTTTCGCAAAGTCGTAGAGACGGTCGAGATGCCAGTCGGTGTCCGCCACACTCAGTGCCACCTCCGAATACCCATGCTTCAACGACGACGGAATCTCCATGCCGAGATGCGGGATCGAAATCAGCAATGGCGCATCGCCGATATGCAGCTTGTAAAGCTCGCTCATCGTTGACTCCTTTAAATTTATTTCTCAGCGCAGCGCGCCATCGGGCAAATGCGGCAATACGCGGGCCAGCGCCGGCCGGATACTGTGATCGAGCACGCCACGTGTGAGTGTGATGATCTCCGACGCGAAATCGTCCCATTCACCCTGACGATGCAGCAGAAAAAAATCACGACGCCCAAGACGGCTATCGGGCAGCGGCAATACGGCAATGTCGTCGAGATAATGACGCGCCTGCCACAAACAGAGCGGCGTCGAAATGGCGAATCCGAGCCCGGCGGCCACGAGACTCAATAGCGGATCGGTCGCGTCGAATTCATAGCGCCGCGCGCTCTCTATGCCAAGATGCCGCGCGAACCGCTCAACCTGCTGGCCGATCACGGAGCGCGCCGTATAGCGGATCAGCGGCAATTCCACTGCGAGCGTGCGCCAGTCGACGTTCTTGCGCTGATCGAGATAACGTCGCGCCACGACGGCCACGAAGGCTTCCGAAAACAGCGGGACTTCGACAATCCGTGCGTCGCTCAATAACGTCTGCGTGCAGATCGCCACGTCCAGTTCACGGTCGTGCAGCTGCTTGCTGAGGCCCGGCGTCAGACCAGACCAGAGCGAGATCTGCCGCGCCGAGCCCGATACCGCCCGGATCAGTTCGGGCCCCACGGTGGCCGCGAACGAATCCACGCAACCGAGCCGCACCGGCAGCTTGCCTGCATGCGACGCATCGCCGACGCGTGCGCTCACCATCTGCGCATGTTCGATCAACGGACCGGCCAGTTCCAGCAATGCGCGTCCAGCGATATTGGGGCGTGGCGGCCGGCTTTCGCGATCGAACAGATCGACGCCTTGATCGCGCTCCAGCGCGCTAATGGCCTGGCTGATCGCGCTCTGGCTTACGCCCAACTGCTTCGCCGCGCCCGTCATGGACCCCGCCTCGCAGACTGCGATGAAAGCCTGCAACGCGCGCAGGTCGATGGGAGGTTGGGTTCGTCGCATGAAAACTCCGCTGGTTATCGCGTCTGGCGCCTTTCGCCTTCTTGCCCTCTTTTGTCACGGAAGAGCGTGCATGATGCTTTTTTTCTGCCGGCACTTGCCGACCATGAGCAATCCACGGTCTGCACCATAAGTTTGCCTAATACAAAAGTCCCGTGGGGTTCGGTTGCCTAGAATCGGCTCCATCTTCAACGCAGAGGTTCACATGAGCCATTACGATTTTGTTGTGATCGGAGCCGGTGTGATCGGAGCCTCGGTAGCCCATCATCTGGCCGCGCTCGGCGCGAAAAGCGTGCTTGTGCTTGAACGCAGCACCATTGGCGCGGGCACGACGTCACAGTCGTCCGGTCTGTTGCGCACCCATTATTCGGTGAAACAGAACGTCGAACTGGCTCGCTCGTCGTGGTGGGCTTTCAACAATTTCGCCGAATATGTTGGCGACGACGAAGCGTCGTGCGGTCTCGTCAAATGCGGCTACATGATTTCCGCACCGGACGGCGGCAAGATCGATCCGCTGCGCGCATCGTTGACCGCACAGCAGGACATGGGTATCGAGGTCCAACTGCTGGACCGGGCCGAGGCGCGCGAACGCCTGCCGATCGCGCAATTCGACGACGCCGCGTTGATCGGCTACGAGCCGGAAGCGGGCTTCGCCGACGCGTATCTGGTTGCGACCAGCTTCGCTCGCGCGGCGCGCCGGCAAGGCGTCAAGATCATGGAGGGCGTGAGCGTCACCGGCGTAGTGCGCGAAGGCCGCAAGGTGGTTGGGGTTCAGACGTCGGCGGGCTCGTTCAGTTGCGGCGCGCTGATCAGCACGCAGAACATCTGGACGCCGGAGATGGCCGCGTGGATGGACGTCGAATTGCCGGTCAAGCCTGAACGTCATACGGTGCTTGCACTGGAATGCGACGCAGCCGCCTATTCGTTCAAGATGCCCGCGTTCAAGGATCTTGGCTCAGCCGGGATGCTTTACTACCGCAGCTATGGCGGCAGCCAGATGCTCGTGTCCGAAGGCGTGGTCGGCGAAACGTTGAATGCGCCGGAGACCGAGCAAGGCGATATCTCGCTCGATTACGTCGGAGAAGTCGGAGCGCAAGTCGCCGAACGCTTTCCCGCTTATGAGACCGCAGGTCTGGCGTCGTCATGGACGGGTGTGTACGACGTCACGCCCGACTGGAATCCGGTGCTCGGCTCAGTTGGCGATATCGAAGGACTGGTGGTGGGATTCGGTTTCTCGGGACACGGTTTCAAGCTGTCGCCGGGGGTCGGTAAGATTCTCGCGCAGCATGCGCTCGGACTGCCCACTGACGTTTCGCTGGACCCCTATGCGTTGAGCCGGTTCGCGAGCGGCGCGCTGCTGGTCGGCAAATACGGCGCGGGCGCCGTGTCCTGATCCGGAGCCTATCCACATGACCATTCGAATTCTCGTTCCCGTCAAACGGGTCGTCGATGCCAACGTGCGCGTGCGGGTCAGCACGAGCGGCGCGATCGACACAACCGGTTTGAAGATGTCGCTCAACCCCTTCGACGAATGCGCGGTCGAAAAGGCGCTGCAACTGAGGGAGGCAGGCGTGGCCTCCCAGGTAACGGTGGTGACGTGCGGCCAGTCCACCAGCCAGGACGTGTTGCGCACCGCCCTCGCGATGGGCGCCGACGACGCCGTGCTGATCGACACTGGCGCCGCCAGCGCCACCGTGGACTCGCTGGCCGTCGCGCGCTCGCTGCGCGCGTACATGGCAACGAGCGACTTCGGCCTCGTCCTATGCGGCAAGCAGGCAATCGACAACGACATTGGCGGCGTCGCCGCCATGCTCGCGGCGTTGCTTGGCTGGTCCCAGGCGCTGAACGCAAGCGCGTTGTCCGCACGCGACGCTCACTGGCAGGTGACGTGTGGCGATGACGGCGGCACATCCGTGTGGGAACTGGACGGTCCGAGCGTTATCAGCGCGGACTTGCGTCTGGCCGAGCCGCGTTGCGTCACGCTGCCGAGCATCGTCAAGGCGAAGCAGAAACCGCTTGTGACGATCGACGGCGCATCGCTCGGCGTCGATCTGACGCCGAGCACGACGATCGTCGAACTGCGAGACCCGCCTGTGCGCGAGGGCGGCATCAAGGTCGCGAATACCGTCGCGCTGCTGGATGCGCTCGCCGCACAGCGTCCGTTGGACAACCTGGGAACACCGGTATGAGAAGCCTTGTGGTAGGGGAATGGGAGCATGGCGAGCTCGCGGAATCGACGCGGCGCGCCGTCACTGCGGCGTTGCAACGTGGTTTGCCGGTCGACGTCCTGGTACCGGCAGCAGGCGCCCACGCTGCGGCCAGCATCACCGGCGTGGAGCGCGTGCTCGCCATCACGGGCGATGTGGCTCATGTTCAGGTACCCGAAACGCTCGGCATGCAGCTTCAGGCCGTCTCTCACGATTACACGCTGATCGTCGCGAGTCACCGCAATCTCGGCCGCAGTGCGTTGCCGCGTGCCGCTGCGCTAACCGATGGCGCGTTTCTCGCGGACGTGACCGGCATCGACGCGCAAGGCCGCTTCACGCGAGGTCTTTATGCGGGCAGCGTCATCGCCAAAGTATCGGTCACAGCGCGCGTGACGTTTGCCACGGTACGAACCTCATCTTTCGTTGCGGCGCGGGCATCGGGCGGTGCCGCCGCGATTGTCGAAACGGAACCGGTCGCCGCGTTCAAGAAAACGAAGCTACTGGAGCGCCAGGCATCCGGACAATCCGGACGCGATCTGAGCACGGCACGTGTCGTCATCTCGGGCGGCCGCGGACTGGCATCGAAAGACAACATGGTCCGTCTCGGCGAGTTCGCCGATCGCATAGGTGCCGCACTCGGCGCATCGCGAGCCGCCGTGGATGCGGGTTATGCGCCGAACGCCACGCAAGTGGGACAGACCGGCAAAACCGTCGCACCCGATGTGTACTTCGCATTCGGCATTTCCGGCGCGATCCAGCATCTGGCCGGCATGAAGGATTCGAAGGTGATCGTCGCCGTCAACAAGGATCCGGACGCGCCGATTTTTTCGGTGGCGGATTACGGCATCGTCGGCGATCTGTTCGATGTATTAAGTGAACTCGAAGCCCACGCCGGCGCAGGGGCAGCGTGATGGAACTCGACCTTCCGAACCCCATCTCGCGCGATAGCGGCGAAGCGCTGGGTCATCTGAAAACGCATCGTGCCGACGACAACCTGCCGTCGGTCCGCTTTCTCGACTGCACGTCGGTCTCGCCCGAACCATGGGTCAACGGCGGCGGTACGACCCGCACCCTCGCTCGTGGTGCGAATCCGGCGGGCGTAGCCGACTGGCGCGTGAGTCTGGCGGACCTTAAGGGCGCCGCGCGGTTTTCGCAATTCCCTGGCTTCGAACGCACGCTGCTGCTGATCGACGACGGCACAGTCGATCTGCATTCGCAGGATGGCCAGTTGCTCGCGCGAACCGGCCAGCCTGTGCAGTTCTCCGGCGACCTGCATGTATGGGTCAGCTTGCCGACGAAGCCCGTTCAGGTACTCAACGTGATGGCCCGGCGCGAAGCCTGCCGCACGCAAGTCAGTGTAGCGACGAACGCGCTGCGGATCACGCCAGCAAGCGTGCAACTGTTGATCAGTCTCTCCGGACGATGGAGCCTGTCGAGTGAGTTGCTGAAGAACGTCACGCTGTCGCCGATGCATGGCATCTGGATCGAAGGCCGAAGCGAGGAGCTGGATCTGCATCATGTCGGCCCCGGCGCAAAGCTGGTGTCGATTGCGATCGAACCGAACGTCCGGACGCCCGCGCAATAAGGCATTCGACCATGCACAACCTCATTGAGCAGTACGGTCCTCGCGAGTCGATGGAATATGACGTCGTCATCGTCGGCGGCGGCCCTGCGGGCCTGTCGGCGGCCATTCGCCTGAAGCAGCGCGCCGCCGAACGAGGCGCTGACATTGGCGTGTGCGTCCTCGAAAAAGGCTCTGAGATCGGGGCCCATATTCTGTCGGGCGCGGTGATGGACCCGCGCGCGCTGACCGAGCTGATCCCGGACTGGAAGGAAAAAGGCGCGCCGCTGACGGTCGACGTGACCGAAGACCGCTTCCTGTTCCTGTCGGCGACGGGCGCGAAGAGCGTGCCGACCTGGGCGCTGCCGGACAATTTCAAGAACCACGGCAACTACGTGATCAGCCTCGCGAACGTGACGCGCTGGCTGGGTCAGCAGGCCGAGGCGCTCGGCGTCGAGCTATTCCCGGGCTTTCCGGCGGCCGAAGTGCTGTACAACGACGACGGCTCGGTCAAGGGCGTCGCGACCGGCAACCTCGGCATCGGCAAGGATGGCGAACCGACCGGGAACTTCCAGCTCGGCATGGAGCTGCACGCGAACTACACGCTGTTCTGCGAAGGCGCGCGCGGCCACCTCGGCCGCCAGTTGAACGAGAAGTTCAAGCTGCGCGACGGCGTCGATCCGCAGGTCTACGGCATCGGTATCAAGGAGCTGTGGGAGATCGATCCCGCCAGGCACAAGCCGGGTCTGGTGATGCACACGGCCGGCTGGCCGCTCGAAAACGACACCTACGGCGGCTCGTTCCTCTACCACATGGACAACAACCAGGTCGTGGTCGGCTTCGTGGTCGGCCTCGGCTATTCGAATCCGTATCTGTCGCCGTTCGAGGAATTCCAGCGCTACAAGACGCATCCGGCGATCCGCGCGATTCTCGAAGGCGGCAAGCGCGTGTCCTACGGCGCGCGCGCGATCACCGCGGGCGGCCTGATGTCGTTGCCGAAGCTGGTGTTCCCGGGCGGTGCGCTGGTCGGCGACGACGCGGGGTTTCTCAACGCGTCGCGCATCAAGGGTTCGCACGCCGCGATCAAGACCGGCATGCTCGCCGCCGATGCCGCGTTCGACGCCGTCCAGGCCGGCCGTCAGTCGGACGAACTGAGCGCCTACCCGGAAGCGTTCAAGACGTCGTGGCTCTACACCGAGCTGTATCGCGCGCGTAACTTCAAGCAGTGGATGAGCAAGGGTCTCTACCTCGGCACGCTGATGGTCGGTCTCGAGCAGAAGCTGCTCGGCGGCAACGTGCCGTGGACGCTGCATCATCAGCATTCCGATCACGAGATGCTGAAGCCGGCTTCGCAGTGCAAGCCGATCACGTATCCGAAGCCGGACGGCAAGCTGACGTTCGATCGGCTGTCCTCGGTGTTCATCTCGAACACGAATCACGAGGAAAATCAGCCGGCGCACCTGACGCTGAAGGATCCGACCGTGCCGGTGAACGTGAACTGGCAGACCTACGCGGGACCGGAGGCGCGTTATTGCCCCGCTGCAGTGTACGAGTTCGTGAAGAACGACGATGGCAGCGAGCGGCTCGTCATCAATGCGCAGAACTGCGTGCACTGCAAGACCTGCGACATCAAGGACCCGACACAGAATATCGTGTGGGTCGTGCCGGAAGGTGGCGGCGGCCCCAATTATTCGAACATGTGACCATGTCAAATTAGAAAGCGGCTTCAACTTTGAAGCCGCTGTCTCGTAAATACTGACGAATCAACAAGCATTTGCCACCACCACCATGGCACGGGGCCCTTTTCAACGTATTACAAAGAAACGAGAGTAAGCGGTTCGCGTCGACGGTCGCAGGCAGTGACTGACATAAACATCAAAGCAGCCTCTTGAACGACACTAGATCCTATGCACGAAGGAGCCACTAAACACGCCGATCATAAAATCAGCCCGTGTGGATCTTACTCAAAGGAGAGAATCATGCGCACAGATCATGCAGACACGACCCATCCCGAAGCGCTTGTGCTGGCAGTCTCGCTGGAACTGGCTGCGACAAAGTGGAAGGTCGCGCTGCACGACGGCCGCCGCGACAACCCGGCAGTGCACACAGTGGCGGAGCCACAAGCCGCATCCCGCCTGCAGGCTGTGCTGGCCCTGATTGCCCAACACAGGGAGAAGTGGGCACTGCCGGCGGATGTGCGGGTCGTCGTCAGCTACGAAGCCGGCCAGGACGCATTCTGGATCTATCGCGCGCTGCAGGCTCGCGGGATCGAATGTCATGTCGTCGATCCCGCGAGCATTCCCGTTGAGCGTCACAAGCGCCGCGCGAAGACCGACCGGCTCGATGCCATCAAACTGGTCATCAACCTGCGTGCGTGGCTGCGCGGCGAACGCGACCGCATGCGGGTAATCCGCGTGCCGTCACTGCAGGACGAAGCCTCCCGCCATCTGATGCGTGATCGCGGACAACTACAAAAGGAAGTGCTGCAGCATCGCGACCGTATGCGCAAGCTGCTAGCCACGTTCGGTTGCTGGGATGAGGTCGGCAGCAGGAAGTTCGCCGACCGCCTCATCCGCGGCGAGGTACGGTGTCACGATGGCGCGCCGCTGCCACCCGAGTTCCACGAACGGCTCGTACGCGAGTGTGAACGGCTCGCACTGGCTGAGGAGCAACTGGCGGCACTCGAGAAGACGCGCCAGACCAGTCTGCCCGAGCCTGCGCGCACCCGGATCAGTCATCTCACGCGCCTGAACGGCATCGGGCAGGTTGGGGCCTCAAGACTGGCGCTGGAACTGTTCTGGCGGGAGTTCAGCAACCGCCGTCAGGTCGGCGCGTGCGTGGGCCTCGTCCCGCAACCCTACGACAGCGGCGAGAGCCAGGTGGACCAGGGCATCAGCAGACAGGGCAACCGGCGGGTCCGGGCCCTGCTTGTCGAGATGGCCTGGTCCTGGATTCGCTACCAGCCCACGAGCGCGCTGACGCAGTGGTTCAACCACCGCACCGAGGGCACAGGCCCGAACCGCCGGGCCCGACGGATTACGATCGTCGCGGTGGCACGGCGCCTGGCGATTGCGCTGTGGCGCTATCTGAAGGATGGCGTGATTCCCGCCGGAGCACAGCTGAAATCCGCCTAACCCCTCAGACTCCCGGGAGGTTTGTTCAACGATGTGAGATGAAGCAAATATGGTTTGAAGCGAGCATGCCCGTGTGAAGGACTGGTTGCGCAGCCAGCAACCGATTTTCTAGATGGGGCATGCTCCCGGCGATCTTACCGGCGTAACGCGCATACAGGATGAGGCTGGTTTCATGCCAGCGGATAGAAGTTGGTGAGACGTCAGGTCTCACGGGCGCAAGGATCGACTTCAACCATCGGTGGGTTCAGCGCAACGGCGCCCACTCGCGGTACGAACTGTGAGGAGAGTTCGCTTATCGATGATCAGTCAGTCTGTAAAACGGCTTGACAAGGGACTACTCATAGAAGACCTTCATGATCTCGCTTGCGCAATACGGCCCCCCGCAAGCCTATCCGCCGTCTAAGCCCTCGACAATCGACACTTGCGCGATGCAGTGTCCGTCTCGCGCCTGCTTGGCCGACTGATATTCGGGTGAACTGTAGCAATCCAGCGCTGTTTGCATGTCGCTGAACTGGATAACCACGTGGCGCTCGAACGACTCCCCTTCGAGCACTTTCGACGCGCCTCCACGCGCCAGGAAAACCGCCCCGAATTTCTTGAATGCCAGCGGTGCGATGTCGGTGTAATCCTTGTATTTCACAGGGTTGAGCACGGTGACATGAGCAATCCAGTATGCAGTCATCTTTCCTCCTTTCCACCTTCAAAGATCTCTTAGCCATTACCGCCTGACACGCTGACGTCGAATTTCCGGCTCCTTCGCGCGACGCTCGTCAGCGCACATTGCCCCTCGCACGAGTGCATTTCATGTCCTGAGCGCGGGCGACGCCATTTTCTGGGCCGCCATCCGTGCGCTAGGGTTAACACTCATGGTACGCCGTACTATGGCATACCACAATACTTTACATCAACAACTGACCTTGGGACACCTTGCTATGAGCCTGATTCGCAAATCTATTCTCCATGTCGAGACGGTCTTCGTGGATGGCGACAAAGCCGCCGCGAAGCCGCTGAAGATGATCGGCGCGGCGGCCGTCATCAAAAACCCGTGGGCAGGCCGAGGCTATGTCGAAGATCTGTCGTCCGAGATTCGCGCAATCGCGCCGCAACTCAGCGAGCACCTCACGAAGCTCATCCTTGACGAGGCGGGGTCAGGCGAAGCGGTCGAGGCGTTCGGCAAGAGCGCGATTGTCGGCCTCGACGGTGAGCTCGAGCATGCGTCCGCGCTGATCCACACGCTGCACTTCGGCAACATCTATCGCACGGCCGTCGGCGCCAAGTCGTATCTGGCTTTCAACAACACGCGCGGCCCGGCAAATGCGCCGCTGCTGATCCCGATGATGGACAAGAACGACGAAGGCCGCCGTTCGCATTACCTGACGCTACAGTTCGCGATCGCCGATGCGCCGGCGCCGGACGAACTGGTTATCGCAATTGGCGGCGCGACCGGCGGCCGTCCGCATCACCGCATTGGCGATCGTTACAAAGATCTGGCAGAACTCGGAAATGACCTCAACAATCCTGCATCTGTCAAGTAATCGCGTCGCGCACTATCTCGAGCAGGGAACTGGGGAGCCACTGGTCCTGATTCATGGGGTGGGCATGCAGGCGCGTGCGTGGCACCCGCAGATCGACGATCTGTCGGCCGAATTCAGGGTGATTTCGGTCGATATGCCCGGGCACGGCACGAGCACCGCGCTGGACGCGAATGCCGGATTGCAGCAATTCGTGAATTGGGCCATCGAATTCATCGAAGCACTGAACGCAGGCCCCGTCAATCTGGCGGGTCATTCGATGGGTTCATTGATTGCCGCGGGCGTGGCCGTCACACGGCCCGATCTGGTCAGGCGCGTAGCCGTTCTGAACGGCGTGTATCGTCGAACACCGGAGGCCCGCGACGCCGTACTGCAACGCGCGGCCGAACTTCGATCGGGAACCATTGACGTCGAGACACCGCTCAAGCGCTGGTTCAATGCCGGGGAAACGCAGCACATCGCGGCGCAAAAGGTCGAGTCCTGGCTGAAATCCGTCGATCCGGCAAGTTACGCCACGGCCTATACGGCCTTCGCGAGTGGCGATGAAGTGTATGCCGACGGCTGGCATACGATTGCCTGCCCTGCTCTCGTGCTCACCGGTTCGGATGATGCGAATTCGACCCCGGAGATGGCAGAACAGATGGCCAGTGCCGCCCACAACGGTCGTGCCGTCGTAATCCGCAACGAGCGCCATATGGTGAACCTGACCGCCCCCGAGGAAGTCAATCGCGCCCTCCGCGCCTGGCTGCAGACCGAGCATCTCGCCGAAACGTTAAAATCGGAAGTGTGATATGACCCAAGAGACCGCCAGAATCAATCCTCGCGAACTGCGCGATGCATTCGGCGCCTTCATGACAGGCGTCACGATTGTGACGACGGCAGGAGACGACGGCAAGCCGCTCGGCTTTACCGCAAACTCGTTCTCGTCAGTTTCGTTGGACCCGGCCTTGCTGCTCGTGAGCATCGCAAAGACGTCGAGCAACTACCAGACGTTTTCCACGACGGGACACTTCGCCATCAACATTCTCGCGGAAGGCCAGAAGGATCTATCCAATACCTTCGCGCGGCCCAGCGACGATCGCTTCGCCGACGTGAACTGGCATCTGAGCGCGAACAACAACCCGCTCATCGGCGACGTCAGTGCGTGGTTCGACTGCACAACGCACACGGTGATCGATGCGGGCGACCACGCGCTCATCGTCGGCAAGGTCGAGGCATTCCACTCTGCTGGCTACGCGGGCCTCGGCTATTACCGCGGCGGCTATTTCACGCCCGCCAAGGTATCGGCCGAAGTGATCGCCGGCCCGAAAGTCATCGTGAGCGCGATCATCGCGCGGGACGACAAGGTGCTGCTCACGCGGGACGCGGACAACAGATGGCGTCTGCCTTCGAAAGAAATCGGCAAGGAAGGCGCCGACAAGGCACTCGCCGAGATCTTCGCGAAGTACCAGCCGGACGCATCGGCAAGCTTCATCTATTCGGCGTACAACAACACCGAAACCCACTACCAGTACATCTCGTTTCTCTGCAGCGCGCCGGATGAGGCCGCTGTTGCGGGCGAATTCGTGAGCCTCGAGGAGATCGGCTCGAATCAGTTCCAGGACGCCGCCGTCGCCAGCATGCTCGAACGCTACCGCAAGGAAAGCCAGTTGAAGAGCTACGGCATGTACTACGGCGACCATAGCCAGGGCACCGTCCGCCCGCTTCTTTCCTGAAAGGTTACCCCATGCGTTTTTCACTTTTCGTGCACATGGAGCGCGTCTCCGACCAGACCAGTCAGAAACAGCTTTATGACGAGATGGTCGAGCTTTGCCAGATCGCGGACCGGGGCGGCATGCACGCCGTCTGGACCGGCGAGCACCATGGCATGGACTTCACGATCGCGCCCAATCCGTTCCTCAACCTCGTGGATCTGGCCAACAAGACCCAGAACGTCAGGCTGGGCACCGGCACGGTCATCGCGCCATTCTGGCATCCGATCAAGCTTGCTGGCGAAGCGGCGATGACCGACATCATCACCAACGGCCGTCTGGAATTGGGCATCGCGCGCGGCGCGTATTCGTTCGAATACGAACGTCTGCTGCCAGGCCTCGATGCATGGGGTGCCGGCCAGAGAATGCGCGAACTCATTCCGGCAGTGAAAAAACTGTGGGAAGGCGATTACGCGCACGAAGGCGAGTTCTGGAAATTCCCTCCGACAACGTCGTCTCCGCTACCGCTCCAGCAGCCGCACCCGCCACTCTGGGTAGCCGCCCGCGACCCGAACAGCCACGAGTTCGCCGTGGCGAACGGCTGCAACGTCCAGGTCACGCCGTTGCATATGGGCGACGAAGAAGTGGAGAAGCTCGCCGGCCATTTCAACGCGGCATGCGAGAAATTCAGCGACATGCCTCGCCCGCAGATCATGTTGCTGCGCCACACCTATGTCGCGAGCAGCGAGGACGACGCGCAACTGGCGGCCGACGAAGTGAACGTCTTCTATAACTACTTCGGCGCATGGTTCAAGAACGAACGTCCAGTGAGCCGTGGCATGATCAAGTCGCTGAGCAAGGAAGAAATCGCCGCTCACCCGTTCTACACGCCACAAGCCATGCGCAAGAACAACGTCATCGGTACGCCCGATGAGGTGATCGCGCGCCTGAAGGCATACGAAGCGCTCGGCTTCGACGAGTATTCCTTCTGGATCGACACCGGCATGAGCTTCGAGCGCAAGAAGGCGTCGCTCGAACGGATGATCAACGACGTGATGCCGGCCTTTCAGTGAGGACGTAATTCCATGAGTTTTCATTTTCAGCTTTATATCGACGGCCAGTTCGAATCGGGCGCCGCGACGTTCGGAAGCGTGAACCCGGCTACGGGCGAAGTGTGGGCGCAGATGCCCGAGGCCAGGAACGACGAGGTCAACCGCGCCGTGGACGCCGCCAGCCGTGCGCTGACCGATCCTGCGTGGGCCGGCATCACCGCGTCGGCCAGAGGAAAACTGCTGTACAGGCTTGCCGAACTCCTCGAAAAGGCTGCGCCGCGACTCGCTGAAATTGAAACCAACGATACCGGCAAGATCATCCGCGAGACGTCCAGCCAGATCGCGTACGTGGCGGAGTACTACCGCTATTACGCGGGCATTGCCGACAAGCTCGAAGGCAGCCATATTCCCGTCGACAAGCCGGACATGCAGGTCTGGCTCGACCGCCAACCCGTTGGCGTGGTGGCCGCGATCGTTCCATGGAATAGCCAGTTGTTCCTCTCCGCAGTGAAGCTCGGGCCGGCGCTTGCCGCCGGCTGCACGGTGGTGCTCAAGGCATCCGAGGAAGCGCCCGGCCCGTTGCTCGAATTCGCCCGCGTGGTCCACGAAGCCGGGTTCCCTCCGGGTGTCGTCAACGTGGTCACGGGCTTTGGCGCGCAATGCGGCGCCGTGCTCAGCAGCCATCCGAAGGTGGACAAGGTGGCCTTCACGGGCGGGCCGGAAACGGCGAAGCATATTGTCGCGAACACGGCAAATAACCTCGCCAAGGTTTCGCTGGAGCTGGGCGGCAAATCGCCGTTCATCGTATTCGCTGACACCGACATTCAAAGCGCCGTGAATGCACAGGTCGCGGCCATTTTCGCTGCCAGCGGTCAGAGCTGTGTCGCGGGCTCGCGTCTGTTGATCGAAGCATCCGTCAAGGACGAGTTTCTTGCGTTGCTGGTCGAACGCGTCTCGCGCATTCTCGTCGGCTTGCCCAACGACATGGCAACGGAATACGGGCCGCTTTGCACCGAGCGGCAACTGCGTAATATCGAGTCGGTCGTTGCAAGCTCCGTGCGCCAGGGCGCCAAAGTGTTGACGGGGGGCAAGGCTATCGAGCGCGCCGGCTTCTACTACGCGCCCACGATTCTGGACTGTACCGGTGTCGCGAACGCGGACAGTATTACGACGGAACTCTTCGGGCCGGTGCTTTCGGTAGATACGTTCGCCACCGAACAGGAAGCAATCGAAAAGGCAAACAGCACAGCCTACGGTCTTGCAGCCGGCATCTTTACTACCAATCTCACGCGTGCCCATCGCGTTTCAAAGCGCGTTCGATCGGGCATCGTCTGGATCAACACGTATCGGGCGGTTTCGCCGCTCGTCCCATTCGGCGGCTTCGGACTGTCGGGGCATGGCCGTGAAGGCGGATTCGCCGCTGCGCTCGAATACACGACGACGAAGTCCGTGTGGCTTCGCACCTCGGACGACCCGATCAGCGACCCGTTCGTGATGCGCTAGACGGGCGCGCTCCCCTGCCGTATCGATTCAAAGTCGTAAAGGCTGCGCTGTCGCCACACGCATTGCGTTCGTGGTGCGGCGCAGTCTGGTATAAAAATGGAGACATGATGACAAACCCGGCGAACGATAACAGCGTTCTGACCATCGAAAGCAACTCGATCGAGTATGTTGCGCCGGAAAACCGGCACGGCAAACCGGTCGATCTCTTCACCTTGTGGTTCTGCACGAATGTCGCGCCGCTGGCCGTGATTTCCGGCGCTACCTCAGTGCTGATTTTCCACCTGGATCTGGTGAGCGCCATTCTTGCCATCGTCGTCGGGCAATTCTTCGGCGCGATTTTCCACGCCCTCACCTCCGCGCAGGGGCCGCTCGTCGGCGTGCCGCAGATGATTCAGAGCCGTGCGCAATTCGGCCGGTATGGGTCGTTGCTCGTGGTGGGATTCACCACGCTGATCTATCTCGGGTTCTTCGTTTCGAACATCATTCTCGCGGGCAAGACGCTGCACGCCGCTATCCCGCCGATTCCCGTGCCGGTTGCGACAGTGATGGGCGCCGTTCTCGCGACGCTGGTCGGCGTGATCGGCTATCACTTCATCCATCGCTTCAACAAGGTTGGTGCGTGGTTCATGGGCAGCGCGCTCCTGATCGGCATGATCCTGATGGCGCCGGGCCTCGACGCCCACGTCTTCCAGCAGGGCCATTTCGATCTCTCCGGCTGGTTCGCGATGTTCGGACTCTGCGCGGTGTGGCAAATCAGCTTCGCACCGTATACGTCCGACTATTCGCGCTACCTGCCGAGCTCCACCGGGTTCGTCAAGACCTTCGCATTCACCTACTTCGGCACGTCGCTGGGAACGATCTTCGCATTCGTGTTCGGCGTGGTCGCCGTGAGTACCGGCCATACCACCGACGCCATGCAGGCCATCCGCACGCAGACGGGCATGTTCGGCTATGTGCTGATCTTCCTCTTCCTCGTCAACATCATCGGCCATAACGGCATGAATCTGTACGGCGCTGTGCTGTCCTTCATCACCGCCGCGCAAACGTTCCGTCCGCACTGGATGCCTGGCCGCAACGTTCGCGTCGTCGTGTCGACGATCCTGCTGATCGGGTCCACCGTCACCGCGTTGTGGGCGTCGAGCAACTTCATCGCGATCTTCCTGAATGCAATCTTCGCGATGCGCATCGTGCTCGCGCCGTGGATTGCGATCAATCTCGTCGACTTCTACCTCATCAACAAACGACACTACCACGTCGCTGAAATCATCAGCAGTGACGGCGGCATGTACGGCTCGTTCAATGTGACGGCGATCGCACTGTACGTCTTCGGCATTGCGGTTCAGGTGCCGTTCATGGAAGAGAGCTTCTTCCACGGCCCTTGGGCGTCGCTGCTTGGCGGTGCGGACGTTTCCTGGATGGTCGGCCTCGTTGCGACGGCGCTTGCCTACTACCTGCTCGCGCCGACCAACGGTTCACGCTCCCCGCGCCGCGCTCCAGCAGGCGCCACGGCGTCCGAGTAACCGCGCCCGTTGAATCGCGTTTATTGAATTGCGATCTTCAGCCGGCTCGTTGCTGCAACGAGCCGGTTCTGCGTTGCCGCTACGGTCTACGCGTGTTGCCCAGCGTGATCCGCGAGATTGAATACCGCAACGGCATTTTTCAGATCCATCGCGTGGTCTTCCAGCGACTGGGCCGCCGCGGCAGCCTGCTCGACGAGCGCCGCATTCTGCTGCGTGACCTTGTCCATCAGGTTCACAGCCTGGTTCACCTGCTCGATGCCCCTGCTTTGTTCGTCGGATGCTGCCGCGATCTCGCTTACGATGTCGGCCACCTGCCTGATCGCGAGCTTCACTTCGGTCATCGTGCCGCCTGCGTTATGCGCCCGCCTCGCTCCGCTCTGGATTGTCTCCACCGATGACCCGATCAGTTCCTTGATTTCCCGCGCCGCCGTTGCCGAGCGCTGGGCGAGCGCGCGCACCTCGTTCGCCACGACGGCGAAGCCGCGTCCCTGATCCCCCGCGCGCGCGGCTTCGACCGCCGCATTCAAGGCCAGTATGTTCGTCTGGAAAGCGATGCCTTCGATCACGCCGGTGATTTCCGAAATCTGGTCCGAGCTGCCGCTGATGCGTTCTATCGTCTCGACCATGCCGTGCACCGCTTCATTGCCGGCGTCCGCCATGCTGGACGCGCGCGTCGCCAGTGTACTGGCCTGACGTGCGTTGTCCGCATTCTGGCGCACGGTTTCGGTCAGTTGCGTCATGCTCGCGGCCGTCTCCTCCAGCGAACTCGCCTGCTCCTCGGTGCGCGAAGACAGGTCGAGATTACCAACGGCAATCTCGCTGGACGCAGACGCAATGCGATCGGCGCTGGAGCGAACTCCGCCCACGATGCCCGCGAGACTCTGGTTCATCGCCTTCATGGCCAGCATCAATTGTCCGGTTTCGTCCGTCGACGTCGCTTCGATGCGATTCGTCAGATCGCCTTCGGCGACACACGTCGCCACCGATACGGCCTGTTTCAACGGCCGGGAAATCGTGCGCGATAGCCATCGTCCTGCGAGAATCGACGCTAGCACGGCAATCGACGACGCGCAGAGCACGCTAGCGTAAATCGAGGTGCGCAGCGAATCGAGCTGCGCACGATTCGCCGACACTCTCTGCTGCTCATAGCTTTCCAGCTTTCCGACCGCCGCAATCAGTTTTTCGGTTCCCAGATATGAGCCGAAACTCTCGGTCAACGTGGAGAGGTCGCTCACGTTCACCGAAAAAGCGTCCACCTTCTTGCGCATCTCCACGAGCGGGTCGACGACCGTTCTTACCCACGCGTCGTATTCCCGCTGACCTTCGTTGACCAGTGCCGCACCTTCGGGCGTGGGATCCATCGCGCGGAGCTTCGTCAATTTTTCGCCAAAGTCTGGGCGGTGATCGACGATCCATTGCCTGTGTGACGCCTTCCCGTTGAGGTTGTTCGCCAGAACCGCCCAGATTATGTTGAGATAGTCGCCCGTCCCGTCTTTCAAAAGACGCAACATCTGTTCCGATGCTTCGATCTCTTTCTGCTTCTGATCAATGGCCCGAACGCTGTAAAGACAAACGCACGCGCTGACAATAAAAACGAAAATCGCGCCTGAAAACGCGATGAAGATCTTGCTGGAGATGGAGACGCTTTTAATGATTTTCATGTTGAAACTGGCAAGTTGTGGTTGTAGTTCAGTCTCGTATCGGCCTTGTGCGATTGCCCGGTACCATCAGCACGGCGATTGCCGCCAGCAGACCCGCGGCAGCAAACACAAAGAAGTTCCACGCGAGCACGACGTCCCATTGCGCCAGAACGCCACCGATCAATGGTCCCGCGATCGCGCCGAAGCGTCCTATGCCGAGCGCCCAGCCGATTCCAGTCGCCCGACTGTGAGGCGGGTAGTACTGCGTGATATAAGCGCCAAGCAGCATGGTGTTGCCGATCGTGCCAACCCCCGCGATGCTGACCAGCACATACGTGAGCACCACGCCATGGGCAAACGGCAACGCGCATAGGCTCGCAGCCGCCAGCAGATACAACACGCTGACCACGCGTTTCGAACCGATGCGATCGGCCAACGCACCGCCGGACAGCGAGCCCAGCGCGGCGGCAAGATTGAGCGTCATGAGCAATGCGAGGCTCGACCCGAGCGGATAGCCCGCCTTGCGCATGAGTTGCGGCAGCCACGTGCTCAGGCCGTACAGGAGAAGCAGGCCCATAAACATCGCGAGCCAGAACGCCAGCGTGGCATGAATGAAGGAGCGATCGAACAACGAACGCACAGGCGCGGGGGCGCTTTTTTCAGCGATACGTACTGCGTCGCCGCCGCACTCGTTTTCAAGCCACGCGTGCCGGATCCGCAGCGCACGCGCCAGCGACCGCGCTTCGTCAAAACGTTTTCGTGCAATGAGGAAATCGATCGACTCCGGCAACGAAGGCCCCGCCGCGAGCACCAGCAGCAGAGGCAGCGCGCCCAGGCCGAACAGCCATCGCCAGCCATGCGTCGGCAACCAGGCGATCGCGAGCAGCGCGACGAGAATGCCGCCGAGCGAATAGCCGGTGTAGATCAACGCGTAGTTGAACGAGCGCCGGTGCGGTGGAGAATATTCGACGGTGAGCGCCGCGGCGGTCGGCACGACGCCGCCCAGCCCCAACCCGCCCACGACACGCGCGACGACGAAGACCGTGGGCGTGGGCGCCAGCGCCGCCGCAGCCATCATGGCCGAGAACAGCGCCACGCTGCCGAGTAATACCCAGCGCCGGCCGATCAGGTCGCTCACCGTGCCGGCACACATCGCGCCGATCATCATGCCCGCTAATGAGCAACTCGCAATCGCGCCCAACTGGAATGGCGAGAGCGACCAGTTCGTGCCATGCGTCAGCATGGGCAGCACGGCGCCGTAAATTGCGACGTCGTAACCTTCGGCGAGGATCATCGCCAGACAGATCGCGACGACGCGTATCGTTACCGGCAACGGTATGCTCACCGCGCCGGGTTCGGTGCGATCGAGCGCCGTGTCGTGCAAACGTATCGTTACCGGCAACGGTATGCTCACCGCGCCGGGTTCGGTGCGATCGAGCGCCGTGTCGTGCAAACGGGCCGCGCCCGCTTCATTGTTTCCGGATGACCAGGTATTCATGTTCGAGCGTCCGCTTTTGCACCCCGCTTTTTTCAGGTCAAACCGCCATGCACAGATATTTGATGACGACATAATCGTCGATGCCGTAGTGCGAACCCTCGCGCCCCATGCCCGACTGCTTCACGCCACCGAACGGCGCGACTTCGTTCGAAATCAGGCCCGTGTTCACGCCGACCATCCCGTACTCCAACGCTTCCGCAACCCTCCAGACGCGGCCGATGTCCCGGCTGTAGAAGTACGATGCGAGACCGAACTCGGTGTCGTTCGCGAAGCGGATCACCTCGTCGTCGCTGCTGAATCTGAAGAGCGGCGCGAGTGGGCCGAAGGTCTCGTCTTTTGCGACTCGCATCGCCGGGGTGACGTCCCGGAGCACCGTCGGTTCGAAGAAGCCGTGGCCGAGCGCATGACGCTTGCCGCCCGTGACGACGGACGCGCCCTTCGCGAGCGCATCCGCGATGTGGGCTTCAACTTTCTGCACCGCTGCCTCGTTGATGAGCGGGCCTTGCGCGACATCGGGTTCGGTGCCGCGTCCGACCTTCAGGCGGCTGACCGCTGCGGCGAGCTTTTCCGCGAACTGGTCGTACACGGTGTCGTGCACGTAGAAGCGGTTCGTGCACACGCACGTCTGCCCGCTGTTGCGGTACTTCGATGCGATGGCACCCTGGACGGCCGCATCGACGTCGGCATCGTCGAACACGATGAACGGCGCGTTGCCGCCGAGTTCGAGCGACACTTTCTTGACCGTCGACGCGCACTGGCTCATCAACAGGCGGCCCACCGGCGTCGATCCCGTGAACGAGAGCTTGCGCACGACGGGATTCGACGTCAGCTCCGCACCAATCGACTTCGGGTCACCCGTCACCACGCTGAACACACCGGAGGGCACTCCTGCACGCTGGGCCAGCACGGCCAGCGCCAGCGCCGAGAACGGCGTCGCTTCGGCGGGTTTGATGACGATGGTGCAACCGGCGGCGAGCGCGGGTCCAACCTTGCGGGTAATCATCGCGGCCGGGAAATTCCACGGCGTGATCGCGGCGCACACACCCACCGGTTCCTTCACCACGACGATGCGCTTGTCGCTCGCCGGCGTCGGAATCGTGTCGCCATACACGCGCTTGCCTTCTTCCGCAAACCATTCGAAGAACGACGCGGCATAGCCGATTTCACCCTTCGCTTCCGCAAGCGACTTGCCCTGCTCCGTCGACAGGACCAGCGCAAGATCATCGGCGTTCTCCATCATCAGATCGTGCCATTTGCGCAGAATGGCGCCGCGTTCTTTCGCGGTCTTTTTGCGCCACGCGGGCGAGGCCGCGTTCGCTGCGTCGATCGCCTGACGTGTTTCGCTCGCGCCCATCAAAGGAACGTTGCCGACGAGCGCGCCCGTTGCGGGATCGCGAACCTCGAATGTTTCGGCGTTGGCTGCGCTTTGCCATTCGCCGTTGACGTAGGCCTGTTGTCGAAACAGCAGCGGATCCTTCAACCGGGTTGCCAATTCCATGGTCATTCCTAAAGGGGTTGCAAAAAAGTGTCGCGCACCCCGATGCTGGTCAGGGCGCGCGATATCAAGCTGGGTCGAAACCGTGCTCCGCGCCAGGACGGAGCACGCTGCTATCAGAACTGGTGATACATACCGATACGCACCGCGGTCTGATGATTGTTCGACGACGCCGATCCCACCGCGCCATCGAAGATGTCGGCATTCGACGCCGCGCCCGCTGCCTTTTGCCAGACGCCCATCGCGTATAGCGAGGTGCGCTTTGACAAGGCATAGGCCGTCGTGAGTCCCACCTGGTGGTAAATCGGAATCGACTGGTCGTAGCCGACGTTGCCGTGCGTGTACACGTACTGCGCACCGACGTACCACGCCGACGTCAGGTTGTAGCGGCCCCACGCTTCGTAGTTCGCAAAAATCACCGTGCCCTGCGTGCCGTTGGCGTCGTTGAACTTCGTGTTGGTGTAATCCAGACCGAGCGTCGCCGAACCCAACGCGTAATTGATCGCCGCACCGAAGATCTGCTCATTGGCCGGATTGCCCACGTAGCTAAACGGGCCGCTCGCGCCAATCGCCGCGCCGGTGGTGTTGCTCACGTAATTTCCGTCGGTCAGAAGTGTCGCGGGATGCTTCGCGTACAGGTAAGCGCCCGCGATGTTGAACCCGCCAAAAGCGTAATTCGCCCCAAGGCTCCACAAGCCGGTCGTTCCACGGCCGGGCGCGTTCGTATTGGTGAACGAATAGAGGCCGCCAAAGGTCAGGCCGCCGATCTTCGGACTCGCGTATTTGATCGAATTGTCGACGCGAAAAGAGTTGTCCGTGTTGTCGATGTCACCAGCATGAACGAGCGGTCCCCCGAGTTGTCCGGGCGCGGTGAGCGGTTGCAGATAATCGACCACCGAGTCGTACTGGCGCCCGAGCGTGACCGTGCCGAGGTGCGCATCCGAAAGCCCTACGTAGGCCTGACGGCCGAACAGGCGTCCGCCCTGGCGGCTTTGGCCGTTTTCCGTGCTGAAACCCGATTCCAGCTTGAACAGCGCGCTCAGACCGCCGCCGAGATCCTCGCTGCCCTTCAAACCCCAGCGGCTGCCATAGACGCCGTCATACGTACCGTCGCGCATGCGCCAAAGCGAATGGCCGCCGCTGTTGCTGACGTAGTCGATGCCCTCGTCGATCACGCCATACAGCGTGACGGACGATTGCGCGTGCGCGTTCAACGCGACGAAAGCGCTCCCCGCCAATAACCACATAGCAATGTTCTTCTTATTACGACGTTTCATGCCTTCTTCTCTCCTTGTCAAATGCGCTGCTAACCCGCCACGAAACGTGGGGGCGTGTGGGTGAACGTGCTTTTTTCTTCTGAACGCTTCGTCGTACCGAGCCGTTTTTTCTTTTCTATCGCCGCTTCTGCGCAAGGAGCAAAGGGCCCGAAGATTACCCCGCGCGTTTCAGGAGCAAGAGGCCCTGCCCTTCAACCAACAGCTTCCTGGCGATTTCCGCCACCCCGCTGATGTGCGTGACGGCGGCGCTGTGCGCGGCGACCGCGTCCCCCGCGCGTATCGCGGCCAGGATCTGACGCATTTCCAGAACTGCCTGGCTGCCGCGATCGTCGGACGCGATGGTCAACGCTCGCAGACGGTTGATTCTTGCCGTCAGCGACTGGACGATTTCCCACGCGACATGTTTGTGGCCCGCGGTGAACATGCGCTCGTAAAACGCTGTCGTGAACGCCAGCACTGCGCGATAGTCCCGGTCATCGAAAGCGAGCTGAATGCTGTCGATCAGTGCGTCCAGATCGTCGACGGTGCGTGCGTCGGCAAGCCGCGCACAGGCGGACGCCGCTTCGCCCTCCAGCAGGCCGCGAATTTCGTAAATCTCCGTTGCGGTCTTGAGATCGAGCACGGCAACGATGGGCCCCTGATTCGGCAGGGTATCGACGAGCCCCTCCGTCTCCAGATGGCGCAGCACTTCGCGCACGACCGTGCGGCTCACGCCCAGCTCTTCACACAAGGTCCGCTCGACCAGCCGGGCGCCTGGCTGAAAACGCGCGTCCAGGATGGCGCTACGCATTTTCTCGAGCGCAAGCGCTCTGAGCGTGGTCGTTCGGCGCTCAACTTTCAGGGACGAGATCGGTTGGTGCATTGCTGTATCCGATCAAGCCTGCGCGAACAGCCTCGTGTCGCGCGCATCCCAGTCGATCCAGGCCTGCGTGCCGATGACGATCCCACTGTCCCGATGATCTCCCGCAGGCATCCGCACTGACATGTCCTGTGCCCACGGCGTCGTCACCGAGTAGTGCATGGCGTCGCCGAGATAGGTGATGTCTCGCACGGTAACTGGCAAGCCCGCCGTGTTTTTGGCCGCCCCGGCAGCGCGAATGCGGATCTGCTCGGGGCGAACCATCAGCGTGCCGTCGCCGCCCACCGAAAGCGTGGCATCGCCGGTGGCCGCGATTGCATGGCCGCTCGGGAAGACGGCGCTCGATTGCGCCGCGTCGCGCGCGGTGATGCGAACAGGCAGGAAGTTCGAATTGCCAATGAAGTTGGCGACGAAGCGCGAAGCCGGATTTTCATAGAGCTCTTCGCCGGTTCCGCATTGTTCGATGCGGCCCTTGTTGAACACAGCGATACGATCCGAAAGACGCAACGCCTCTTCCTGGTCGTGCGTCACGTAGAGAATCGTCACGCCGGTCTCCTGGTGGATGCGGCGCAATTCGAGCTGGATTTCCTCGCGAAGCTTCTTGTCGAGCGCGGACAACGGTTCGTCCATCAGCAGCACAGGCGGGTCGTACGCCAGCGCGCGCGCAATCGCCACCCGCTGTTGCTGGCCGCCCGAGAGCTGGCCGGGCATGCGATCGCGGAACTCCGCGAGATGAAGCAGCGCGAGCATCTGCTCGACCTTCTTCTTGATCTCCGCCTCGGGGCGGCGGCGCACCCGCAAGGGGAAAGCCACGTTTTGCCCGACGGTGAGATGCGGAAACAGCGTGTAGCGCTGAAACACCATGCCAATGTTGCGTTTATTGGGCGCGACCGACAGCAGCGGTTTGCCGTCGAGCAGCACGCGACCCTCAGTCGGCTCCTGAAAACCCGCGACGATATAGAGCGTCGTGCTCTTGCCCGAGCCCGACGGCCCGAGGAAGGTCATGAACTCGCCCTTGCGCACATCGAGCGAAACCTGGTCGATGGCAACGACGTCGTCGTAGGTCTTACGCAGGCGCTGGATTTGCAGGAATGCGGAAGTCATGGCTAATCACCTCATTGTTCGGGCGTTATCGGGCGCGGCGCAGCACTGCGCCCGCCAACATCAAAACGGTCGTCAGTCCAACGAGCAGCGAGGATGCTGCCGCGACGACGGGAGTCAGGTCCTGCCGCAGCGTCGCCCAGATGCGCACGGGCAGCGTCTGCAAGGTCGGACTCGACATGAAGATCGACACCACCACCTCGTCCCACGACGCAAGGAACGCGAAGATCGCCGCGGCGAACAGGCCAAGCCGGATCGCCGGCAATGTAACGCGCAGCTTCACTTCGAGCGGCGATGCCCCGCAGATCAACGCTGCGTCTTCCAGTGCGGTATCGAAGCTCGACAGCGAGTTGCTGATTGAAATGATCGAAAACGGCAAGGCGATGATCAGATGGCCGATCACGAAGCCGGTCATCGTGCCGGTCAGGCCGATGCGCAGAAAGAACGCATAGAGCGCCACAGCCAGCACCACCACGGGCAGCACCATCGGCGTCAGAAAAAACGCCTTCACCGCGTTGCGGCCGCGAAACTTGCCGCGAACGAGCGCAAGCGATGCAAGAAAGCCGATCAGCACCGACAGCACTGTCACGATCACCGCAAGTTTGGCGCTCGTGAGCAGCGAGTCGAGCCATCCCGGGTCGGTGAAAAGCTGGCGGTACCACTCCAGCGTCCAGCCCGGCGGCGGAAAGATCAGCCACTGCGAATCGCCGAACGACAAGGCGACGATGAACACGATGGGCAACAGAAGGAAAAGTGCAACGGCAGCGCCGATTGCAAGCAGCGCCCAGCGCAACGCACCTAAACGGTCGAAATCGAGCAACATGTCAGAGGCCTCCAGCAGTGGCGCGCGCGCCGCCTGTGAACCGCAGTTGAAGCGCGTAGAGCGAGAGCGTCACGGCGAGCAGCACGAAGGCGGCGGCACCGGCGAGACCCCAGTTCAACAACTCCTGCACGAGCTGGGCCACCAGTTCGGCGAGCATCATGTATTGCGCGCCGCCGAGCAATGCTGGGGTCACGAAGTAGCCGAGGGCCATGACAAATACCATCAATGCGCCCGATGCGATGCCCGGCATCGCCAATGGCACAAGGACGCGCCAGAAGGCCTGCCAGCGACTCGCGCCGCAGACCGCCGCGGCGCGCAGTGTCGAGGGGTCGATGCTGCGCAGCGTCGCGTGCAGCGGCATGACGAGAAATGGCAGCATGATGTACGTCATGCCGATCGTCACACCGATCAGGTTGTTCACGAGCGGCAGCGGCTCGTGGATGAGGCCGATCGCCATTAACATGCGGTTGATCGGGCCCGTCGACTGAAGCAGAACCATCCAGGCAAACGTGCGCGCCAGCAGGTTGGTCCACATCGAAAGCAGCATGATCGAAAACAGCAGCGAACTCAGCCTGCGCGGCGCAATGGCGAGCAGCCATGCGGTCGGGAAACCGATCGCCACCGTCACCACGGTCACGACGGTCGCGACCAGGAACGTGTTGCCGAACACGCGCAGGTAGGTGGAAGAGCCGAGAAGCTGCTCGTAGTTGTGCAGCCCCGGTGTGGGCTCCAGCACGCTGCGCAGCAGGAGCGAAAGCACCGGCAGCATGAAGAAGATCACGAGGAGCACGAGCCCCGGTATCAACAGGCGAATGTTGCGCCAGTCGCGACGCCGACGCGTGGGTGTCGCCGGCGGATGGGCCGCGGTACTCAGAACATTGGGCATGGTATCTCCTGCATTCTCCAGTTGCTGCTACGCGCCTTCTGCCTGACCGCCGCTTCGGGGCACGCCTCTTTCGCTGACGCTTATTTCGATTGCCACGCGTACCAGCGCTTCGCAATCGCGTCGCGATTGTCCGCCCAGTACTTCATGTCCAGGTCGATCTGGGAGGTCTTGTACTGGTCCGGCATCGTCTTCGCGACTGCAGCAGGCATCAGCGCCGCCGACTTCACGTTGATCGGCGCGTAGCCCGTATCCTGCGCGAACTTTGCCTGCGCCTGCGGACTCGTCGCGACGGCGAGGAACTTCATCGCCTCGGCCTTGTGCTTCGCGCCCTTCGGGATCACGAGCATGTCCGCGGCAGTCAGGTTCTGGTTCCACGAAACGCCGACCGGCACGCCCGTCTGTTCGAGCGCATGCAGACGGCCGTTCCAGAACATGCCGACGGGCGCCTCTCCCGATGCGAGCAGTTGCTGCGACTGTGCGCCGCCGCTCCACCAGACGATGTCGCTCTTGATCGAGTCGAGCTTTTTAAATGCGCGGTCGAGGTCGAGGGGATAGAGTTTGTCCGGCTGCACGCCGTCGGCAAGCAGCGCAATTTCGAGCACGCCGGGTGCGGACCACTTGTAGAACGTTCGTTTGCCGGGAAATTTCTTCGTGTCGAACAGATCGGCCCACGCCTGCGGCTGCGCGCCCTTGAAGCTCGATTTGTTATAGCCGAGTACGAACGAGTAATAGAAGCTGCCCACCGCATCGGCGCTCGAGAAGCGTGGATCGAGCTCGCCCTTCTTGACCACGGTGTAGTCGATAGGCTCGATCAGCCCTGCCTTTTGCGCGGCATAGGCAAAGTCGCCCTCGACGTCGACGACGTCCCAGCTAACATTGCCGCTGTCCACCATCGCCTTGAGCTTGCCGTAGTCGGTCGGACCATCCATCAGCACGGTGATGCCGCTCCCCTGGGTGAAAGGCTGCGCCCAGTCCTTTTGCTGCGACGATTGCGTCGTGCCGCCCCAACTCGTGAACACGATGGGATCTGCGGCAAGCGCCGGCGTCGCCATGAACGCTGCCGCGCACAGCGCGAACAGCGGAGAAATCATCAGACTGCGGGTGCGGGTCATATCGGTATCCTTCAAGTCGGTTTGGTCGCGCTAAATTGACTGCGTGGTCGTCGAATCGGTCGTCTCTGCGGCCAACGGCGAAGAACGCGCTGGCTTCATGTTGCTGTTTTCCATCTTTTCCTTTGTCTCCCCACTGCGATGCTGGATTGATGGATCTTTTTGGTGGATTAACCCCAGACAAACCGGTCGTCGCAAAGCGTATCCGGATGACGGCGGCAGCCGTGCGACACCGGGCATCTCAATGTGCTGTCGCGAGCGTCTGGACCTGTCCTGCCTCTGTGTCGCCGACGTAGATGCCGAAGGCGTCTTCGCTGCGCTCGCGCACATAGCGCTGCAGCATCGAGCGCACGGCGTCGTCGCGCAGTTCGCTCCATGGAATCCGTGGCAGCGGGACGATGTGGATCGCGGTGTCCATCATTGCGGCGAGGCTGCTGCTCACGCGTCCCCGGTAATAGACGTGGACGCTCGCCGACGGACCACTACCCGATTCGAAAACGGCAAAAATGAAATCGAGATGCGCGGTGAGACCGAGTTTCGCCAGCACGCCGCGCAGGCTCCCCGCATCACTTTCGGGTTCGAGCTTGACGCCGGTCGGCAACTGCAAACCGTTTTTCGTTTCAAGCAGCACCAGGCCGTCGCGATGCTCGAGAATTGCGCCGACCTGGGCGCGCGCGCCGGTTGCCGCGAGCGCGTCCTGCGAGAGACTGAAGTTCACGTACGCGCCACGGCAGTAACCCAACGGCGACGAATTCGTATGCACGAAGTCGACCACGCGCCCGATCAGAATGATGTGATCGCCGGCATCCACGACGTCGTGCGTCCTGCAATCGAACGTCGCCGCCGCGCCCTCCATGATCGGCGCGCCCGTTGCGCGGACGCGCCATGAGACCTGCGCGAACTTGTCGACCGACTTCGACGCGAAGACGCCCGACACGGCCTTCTGCTCCCCCGCCAGCACGCTGACTGCGAAGTGATTCGTGGTGGCAAAGACCGCGTGGCTCGACGCGCTCTTCGCGATGCACACGAGGATCAGCGGCGGATCGAGCGAAACCGAGGCGAACGAGTTGGCCGTGAAGCCGCGCGGGGAACCGTCCGGCTGGATCGTCGTGACAACAGTCACGCCGGTGACGAATGCGCCGAGTGCGCGGCGAAATTCGAGAGTGTCGAAAGTCTGTTCGATGATCGGCTCAGACATGGTCTTCCCCCACGTTCGTTGCATTTGCCCCGTTTCGTTGCGCTGCTTCGGCGAAAAAAGCAAGCAGGCGTGCGGTGACTTCTTCTGGATGGCTAACGTTCATCATATGACGCGCACCCGCAATCACCTCGGCCCGACCGAACGGCGCGGCCTCCGCCATCGCCCACGACATGTCCGGACTCGAGTTCAGATCTAGCTCGGCGGTCAGGAACAAGGCGGGCACAGCGAGGCTCGTCAACCGACCGACGTGGACGTCGTCCGAGCAGGCGAAGAGACCGTAAGTCCGCGCATAGCCGACCGGATCGACCGAGAGCAGCAGGTGCCGCACCGCTTGCGCCGCCTGCGTCAGATGCGCCGGCACCGGGTCACCGAACCAGCGTTTGAGCGTGGCGTCGACGCCCGCAATCGCGCCCGTATCGGCCGGTGTATCGCCGAGCGTCGCGGCGCGCGACATTACTGCTTCGCGTTGTGCAGGCGAGCGGTCGTAGACCGCGTTCAGTGCAGCGACGCTCAGCGTACGCGGCGCACGAGTCAGCGCGAACTCGAGTGCGACGAGTGCGCCCATCGAATGACCGGCGACGTGCGCCTGCTCGATGTCGAGGCCGTCGAGCAGGCGTTCGAGCTGGGCGGCGTAATCATCGAGCGTCGGCTCGGCCGGAGGCAGAGCACTGGCGCCATGACCGAGCATGTCGTAGACCACGACTTCGTAGTTTGCCGCCGTCAACGGCTCGATCTGCGACGACCATACGCTCTGATTCATCCCCACGCCGTGAATCAGGACAACTGTTGCCGGCGCTTCGCCCGACTTCGGCGCATGCACGCTGTAGCTCGTCCCTGCAATCTCGCCGCGCGCTGCGGCAAGCCTGGGCGTCCGGTCAGGATTCATTCGGCTCATGCTCCACAAGATTATGGTATGCCATACTACAGCAAACTTTTCGCGTCAAAATATTATGGAATACCATAATTTCGAACGGAGAACTGGCTGGCATGGACGTTGCTGACGGCACGCGGTTGCCGGTCGGAGCCTCGCGCTGAAAAACCAGGAGCGCCTCGCGGCCGGGTCGAGCGAAGACAACGCCGCGAGCGAACGGCGCGTTATGGGGAGTGGAGTGGGAGTGGTCTGGCGCTCGGAAGGAGCGCGCGGAGCGCGCCGCGGAACCGCGGCGCAGACAAGCGGTAGAGAATCGTCAGGCCGTTCGCGTCAAGCTTCGGCCGCCCCTTCGCTTCGTTGAGCAAGCGCCGCAAGCGCAAGCTCCGCCGTGCGCCTGATATGCGCGATCGAGGCGGAAGACGCGGCATCGCCGTCGCGCCGTTCGATGGCATCAAGCATCATGTTCATCTCGCGATTCGACTCCTGGCTGCGTCCCGGCGTGGCTATCGTGAGTGCGCGCAATCGATTGATCCGCGCATTGAGCGTCTTGACCACGGCCAGGGAGACGGTCCGTTGCGCGCCCTCGAACAACGCCTCGTAGAAGTGTTCCGTGTAGGCGAGCACCGCTGGCAAGTCTTTGACCTGGAACGCTGCTTCGATCTGTTTGCGGATCTCCCGCAGTCGCCTCACGAGTTCGGGTGTGGACTGCTCGGCACACGCGCGTGCGGCATTCGCCTCCAGTAGCCCGCGCAGTTCGTATATTTCGCTAACCTGGCCGGCATTCAGTTGCGCGACGACCGGCCCTTGGCGCGCGATAACATCCACCAGCCCCTCGGTCTCGAGGTGCCGCAATACTTCGCGCACAATCGTGCGGCTCACCCCCAACTCGTCGCACAGCGTGCGTTCGACGAGGCGTGCGCCCGGCTGGAAATACCCCTGCACAATTGCGTCGCGCAGCTTGTCCAGCGTCAGTTCACGAAGGGTTTTGGTTTCGCGGACAACTTTAAGATCTGACATAAGTAAAAAAATGGACAGAGAAAGCTCGGGTCACACCATGGCGTGATCGGAGCGTGGAATGCCATATTATCCACCATAAAGGAAGAGATTAGATGCGGTAAGGAGCGCGGATCGCACATTGCCGGTATGCAAAGTGCAGCCATAAGCGTTAAACATGTCTCCTCCGGCGCGAAGACGCACTCGACTTCGCAGACTCCGTCCTCTGCATCCTGAGCTGGCGCATCTTCTGGCTCACGATGATCAGCCGCGCAGTTCCACAGGCCACGCCCGAAGCGGTATTCACGAAAACGGAAATCGAGTTACTGGATCGCCTGGATCTCGCCTGGGCGTTCATCGAAGCTGCGGCGTGCGACTTATTACATGATGCGTGATGACCAACCATTCGAGGTAACGCGATGCTTTAGCCAGGTTTGGCGGGAGACTGAGAGCCCGGTAGAGTCGTTGGTCCGAAACCATTGAGTTGATTGTGCCCAGTCCCCGGCCATCCCGCTGCTGCGAACACCGAGACGCCCAGGTCATGAGCCGATAGCTGTCTGGTACCGCCATGCGGGCGACCATGGAATTGACATGTATCCCTCTGGACATTGGCCCGGCACCGACGATTCTCTGGAGCTCGACTGAGCCAGGGGTGAATACCGGAAAGCGGAGGTTCACCTTGATCCCGATGAGTGACTGGTGCGGATCAGTTCCGCAGCCAGACGACGAGAAACCGGACGCGCCACCAAGCTTCGCATTGCCAGGATGGCCAAAAAAAGTACGCGATGCAGGGCTCGGTCCTTGAGGGGAAGATTTATTCACTTACTCCAGTCTTGCAATGGGTGACAACTCCGCGGACCTGCGTAGGCTTCACTCCGTCTGGCAGCGATGGCCGGTTTCAAGGTCAAACGATCATGCGCTCACATGAGGTCGTGGCCGCAAATCGGCCATGGTGGATATCCGCTGCATTCACCCGTCACGGATCGCTGGATCGGCCTCCCCATAACTCCATTCGAATCCTCTGCCAACCCGCTTTACCGTGCCCGCCGATGTTTCCGCGAAATGCGCGGCAAATACTGTCGCGCCCGTTTCTAGTGAGAAGCGGCAGACGATGTTCATGAGCCTGAGCAGCGGTCCACCGCCTACGGACATGGCGGACAAACGCAGGCCGGGCCAAGCGCGCTGACGGAGGCGCTCGCTATGGTTGACAAAACGGGGGGCGTTATTAGCGCAAGCGTGCTTTCAACACGCGATCGCAGTCGCCGGCCATCAAGCCGCGAAGTCGCTCGAGCTGCGCGCCACGTTGAACCTCCTGCGCCTGTGGCAAGCACAAGGCAAGAGTGAGGCGGCCCGCCAGCGGCTCGCTGGAACCTATGGCGCTTTCGCGGAAGGCTTCGACTCCACCGACTTGCGAGAGGCGAAGGCGTTGCCCGAAGAGCTATGAGCTGTCTCGTGCAATCGCCACGATGCAAGCCGGGGGCCCTCGCCTCAGAATTTCGTCCGCATCCCCACCACCCCGAACACTTGCGTTTTCGTGCTGGAAGGCGACAGCGAATAGATCTGTGCGAACTTTGCATCGCCGGCCGCGCGCTGGTAGGTGCCGACGAGAAAGAGGTCGGTCCGCTTGCTCAGGAAATAATCGATCCCGACATTGATCTGGTGCCATTTCGGGTCGACAGGTTGTGGGTGATAGCTGCCTGATGTGTAGATGTAGGCCGCGCCGGCGAGCAAGTCGGGTAACACATAGTCCACCAGCGAGACCTCGAAGTTGTTCAGGTCTAGCCTGGACGTATCGAGGTAGTCGAAGCGCGACTTCGTATAGAGCACGGACGCGCTTGCCGCGCCGAACTTATAGGCCCCGCCTGCGCCGAACATCCACTGTTTGGCGACGCCTGCGCCGGTCGCCGGATTAGTGATGAACGGCGAAGTGAAGCCGTAGTCGCCGGAAACGGCGCCGCCGGTGTTATTCGGATCGTTCGGCTTTGTGACCTGGTTATAGGCCGCGCCGAGCGACAGCCCGCCGTTGTGGTACGACACGCCGGCGCTGTAGCTGCTGTTGTCCGAGAACCCGTCAGCCTTGTTCGAGAAGCCATACAGCGCGGCGACTTGCAACCCGCGATAGTCGAGACTCTTGAACTGGACAGCGTTGTTGATGCGGAACGTGTCGAACACGTTGTCGTTGTCGCCGATATGAGTGCCGTAAGCGGCGAACTGGCATGCCGACTCGTAGCCATAGAGGGTTGCGGCGCCGAGGTCGTATTGCCTCCCGATCGTGAGCGTGCCGATCCTATCGGACGACAAGCCGACGAACGCCTGCCGCCCGAACATGCGCCCGCCCTGCCCAAGCGATCCATTGGTGATACTGAAGCCGTTCTCCAGCGTGAAGATGGCATGCAGCCCGCCGCCGAGGTCCTCGGTTCCCTTCAGTCCGAAGCGTGGCGCCTGCATCGGGCCGTTTGCCACGTACCATGAAGAGGCGCCTTTCTGATTATTCGCATAGGCGATGCCCGTCGAGATCAAGCCGTAGAGGGTCACGCTGCTCTGGGCACTCGCCAGCCCGGCGAAGCTCAGTAGGCCCGACGCAACAAGAAGATTGGCCAATTTAGATTTCACGCGTCTGTCTCCATTCCATTTATTTAGTAAGACTGACTACCGTCTCTATGCCGACGGATTCACATTCCGCCGTGTTCTGAACGAGCCGATGACGCCCCCTGCGGTCTATGGCCATCCGGCGCGACATCTGCCGTTCAGTGCGGTTCGCGCGTGCCGGCTTCCGCGCAATTCGTCATCGCCTCAATTGTTTGGCGTGGGCGTAACCGCCCACCTTGCGGCGCAGTTCCTAGCCCTCCCTGGCAAGAACGCCATGCATTCTTCGGCAAGTCGCTGAGGGTCAAGAGCGAGACCTTGCTGTGCCACCGCAGCGGGCGTTTGGAAGTCCGGCCCATTGGTAGCCATTAGAGCCTATCGGCGCCCATAAGTAAATTGCAATTCACTTTTGGTTTACCCGAACTGTGCTGCCAGTAACGACCTGCGAGTTTGTGCTGCGCAGACGCGAAGAATCGGGGGGTGAACCGTTAGACACCGCAGCCCGTCGCAATACACGAAGCGCAACGATAGGCGTCAGTCGAAGTTGAGTTGAGCCACGAAAGACGGACTCTGTGTCGGCACGGGCAAGCATCGAAAGCCTCGTGCGACGGATATCCAGGCGGAGATGTGGAGTTCGTGAAGACTGGGCGCACGCCCAGACAATTGGTGCGCGAGTTCTCGAGCCGACAGCAGAGGATCACCAACTGGGTGGCGCAGCCGGTCCCCGAAACGTGCATGCGCTGAACGCGACTTCGCGCGTGGCCTCCGGCCCCCCATGCATTTCGAGGCCTCAACCACTACATAAGATTCGCCGGCTCAGCGGCGCTCCGATTTTGCACGACGCCGTACCGGATCGCGGCCGGGTTCCTTGTCTGCGGGAGACGCGGCTGTTGTCTCAGCGGCGCCGCCTCTCACACCGTTCAGGACCAGTCGAGTCAGTACCTCAATAGCGGCCCCGTCGTCAATCAGCCGGTCTGGGAAGTCACCGGCGCGCGCAGTCCAGTTGTAGCCGGTGTATTCGAGCATCGAACACAGTGCCGAAGCAATCAGTTCGCTATCGAGCCCGGCGCAATAGCCTTCCTTTTGGAGGAGCTTGATCACGCTCGACATGCCTCGTATGCCCTGTTGCCTCACACCATGCCACGCACGAGCGAACTCGCGATCCGCCATCGACATCTGAAATGCTGCAGTTGCCACAGGCCAGTCATCGCGATAGATCTTCCAGAACGCACCTAACCGCTCTTTCAGGTGTTCAAGCGGGTCCCCACGCGTGTTCAAGGGGCGGTTTACTTCTGCCTTGAGGCGCGTGCGAAATTCGTCAAGCAGCTCGTGCAGCAGTGCTTCCTTGCTTGGATAGTATTTGTAGAAGGCACCCGGTGAGCGGTTGACGCTCGCCATGATGTCGGCGATTTTCGCGTTCGAAAACCCATCTACTGCCAACGCGCGCTTCGCCGCAAGCTTGATCGCTTCTCGCGTCGTATTGCCCTTCGGTGTCCGCCGGGTCGCCGGCTCGATGAGTTCGTCCATAACGAGAACAATCGTCCATTAGTCTGACCGGCACTTGGCCGGAATATTCGTCAATTGCGGCTTCCCGCTGTTCAACGGCTTTTCGACATCACTCAGTCTCGAGGAATCCAGGTCACGCCGGGGCGCCCGCCCCCCCAGATTCAACGCCCGAGTGCGTGTCAAAGCGCCGCCTGAGCCGCATGGATCGGGAGTTTCCGCTGACGTCCCCGGGACGCGTAATTGTAATTCAGATTCACTTTCGCCGGCATCGAAACCATGCACGCCCTTTCGGCCATGCCGAGAGCGTCTAGCCAGGACTGGCGGGTAACGGCGGGGACGAACACCGTAGAATTTACTGTTCACTTTTGGAGGTGCGGTGCTTTGACTCGTACGTCGGGAAAGCCAGCCGCGTGATGGAGTGCTCAGTGCGGTCAACTGCCGGCAGGATGGGCAGGCCATCGAAAGTGGCGGGCTCGAGAAACTCGGCCTGCCGCGGGAACGTGAGGTCCTCATGCGCGGCGCGGATTACTCGGCCACCGAAACTCCGGTGGCCGCCACCGCGTGGGCCGGCGGCCCACTGACCTCATCGCCTTGCGCTGCTCTCAAGCACGAAAATCAGACGTCGTGGGATTGCAGCCATTGCACATAATCAGCAACGCCGGTCGCAACCGACCATCGTGGTTCATAGCCGAGCGCACGCACGCGCGTTATGTCCAGATAGCGTTGGTCGCTCGAAGGCCCATGAGGGTGCAGCGGCAACGGCGGTATCGCGCCTGGGAACAGCGCGTTGACTGCATCAGCGAATTCGTCCAGCCGCGTGGTTTTGCCACTGCCCACGTTGTAGACCTTGTGCTCCGGGGCAATCGCCTGATGGACCAGCGCCATGCCGTATGCATGGTCCTTGACATAGTTGAAGTCCCAAGCCATGTCCGCGCATGGCAAGCGCCCTTTGTCCGAGGTCAGATCCATGGGGACGCCGCGCACGGCGGCGTGAACCATCCGCGCGACGACGTTGATCATCTTGTTGTAGAGCGGCCCGTATGTGCCGTCGATTCTCACGATTCGGATGTCGAGGTCCGTCTGGCGCTGAAAGATGGCGGCGATCGCCTCGAGCAATTTCTTGGGCCCAGCCTGAATGTAGTGATGGTCCTTCTGTTCAGTGATGGCGATCGGGCCGGCCTCGCTATACGGATAGTATTTTGAGTCCAGGCCCCAGTAGATGTCGCTGGAACTCGTGATTGTCAGCTGTCCGACATTCATGATTCGACAGGCTTCGATCACATTGAGCGCACAAGCCGTTCGTAAATGGACTTCACGCGCCGGCGACATCGATTTTGGGGCATACCCCGACGCGTCGAATACCTTATCGGGCTTGATACGGGCAATCGCATCGAAGACGTCATAGCTGACGGTCAAATCAATTCGTTCCTGCTGCGGGGCCTCTCCGAAAAACTCCCTGAGTTCCGCAGGCGAGCGTTCAGCTCTGGCACCTGCAATCACAATCTCTTCGCCCCTCGCGGCAAGCTCGCGCGCGACATGCATCCCTATGAAGCCAGTACCGCCCAGGACAAGCGTTTTCATTCAGGACTTCCTTTTATCCGTGTTTCAGGAGAGCACGAACCCGCGGTATCCGGCATCGGCCACCTCGTTCAGAATCTTGCGGTAAGCCGGTACCCCGCCCACGTAGGGCATGAAGATTCGAGGCTTGCCGGGGATATTGGCGCCGACGTACCACGAATTGCCGCGTGGGTAGAGGGTGCGATCGGCCACCTCGTTGACGTGGTGAACCCACTCGTTCTCCGCCTCGAGGTCGCAAGCGACGTAGGCCCTTTTGGTCTCACGCGCGTGCTGAATGAGCCGAGTGACCCAATCGACGTGCTCTTCGATGGAGTGCACGACGTTGCTGAGCACCGATGGGCTGCCGGGCCCCGCGATGATGAACATGTTCGGAAAGCCCGCGCACGATACGCCCAGGTAGGTGCGTGGACCGTGCTGCCACCTTTCCCCCAGCGTCACGCCTCCGACTCCGCGGATGTCGATGGCACGCAGCGCACCCGTCATGGCGTCGAAACCGGTCGCGAACACGAGGATGTCCAGCTCATACACTTGGGCGCTCGTGCGCAGCCCACGCGGGGTCACTTCCTCGATCGGCGCAGCCTTCACGTCGATCAGCGTCACGTTGGGGCGGTTGAATGTTTCGTAGTAGCCGGAGTCCACACAAAGGCGCTTCGTGCCGAAGCGCAGCTCCTTCTTGGGGCAAAGCAGCTCGGCCACATTCGGGTCGCGCACGATCGCACGGATCTTGGAGCGCACGAAGTCGGAGACATACTCGTTGGCTTTTTCATTGACCAGCAGGTCATTGAATGCGCGGAGCATCCGGAATCCACCACCGGCACCGCGCCAGCGGAACTCGAACTCGCGCAGCCGCTCCTCTTCTGAAACCTCGAGGGCCGATTTGTCGACTGCCTCCAGATACAGGCCGTTGTTGGCTTCTCTCGCGCGAGCCCGCCGCTCACGGTAGTGGGCCTTGGCATGGCGGACGGCCTCATCGTCGAGCGGCTCGTTCTGCGACGGCACGCTGAAGTTGGCGGTGCGCTGGAAGACTGTCAAATGGTCGGCCTGCTCCGCGATCAACGGAATCATCTGCACACCGCTAGAACCCGTGCCTATCACCCCTACCCGCTTGCCAGCGAAATCCACGCCCTGTTTCGGCCAATCGGCGCTGTGATACCAGGTGCCGGCGAAGCTGTGCAGGCCCTTGAAATTCGGGGCTTGCGCGATCGAAAGGCATCCAGTGGCCATAACACAGAACTGCGCGTCGAATGACTCACCCGCGTCTGTCTCCAGGGTCCATCGCTTTGCCCGTTCGTCAAATACTGCCCGCGTCACACGCGTGCGAAACTGGATGTCCCGCCGCAGGTCGAATCGCTCGGCGACGTGGTGGATGTAACGCAAAATTTCCGGCTGCGTCGCGTAGCGCTCGCTCCAGGTCCATTCCTGTTCGAGCTCCTGGTCGAAGGAAAATGAGTAGTCGAGGCTTTCTACGTCGCACCGCGCGCCAGGGTAGCGGTTCCAGTACCAGGTGCCGCCGACGTCCTCGCCGGCCTCGATCACGCGGGCAGTCAGGCCCGCCTTGCGGGCGCGGTGCAACTGGTAGAGGCCGGCGAAGCCGGCCCCGACGATGACGACATCAAGCGACTTTTGTTGATTTGATGCATTCATTCCGGGGTCTTCCGATTCAGGTTGACAAAGCAGTAGCGCGCTGCGATCGCACCTCAGGAGCATCGGGCGTTCGATGCAGCCCGCGCGCGGTGATATCTTCGAGCAGCCCTCCCCACGCGGTGCCTAAACATCTGTCCTGAAATCCTCCGATTTCTGTGCACGGTGATGGGTCCAGCGCGGCCCATGAAACGTATTACAATGCATGGCGCACAAAAAGTAAATCTAGATTCATTTATCGGAAACCCTTATTTGAAGTGATGGTAGCTTCGTCGAACTGGCGCTTGGTTAGCCGACCATGCCGCCCCTTCACCGCGGGAGAGTCGCGGCCATGCGTGCAGACCAAAGCGAGAGGCGATCAAGCAGCGCGCCATGCGCGCGACATCGATGGCTTTGCCGCCGCGAAGGCCGCGGACGTCATGGCGCAGGCGGATTCAACCCCCGGTGGTCCTACTATTTCAAGATGAAGGAGTCGATCAGCAATGCGTCATACGCCGCAGCCAACCAAGGTCTGAGGACAAGCAACTTCGGTGGGAGAAATTCCGTCCGATGCGGTTTTCCGGCTAACCGGCTCTGCTCTTTTCAGCGGCAAGCCACGCTTCCCGCAGTTGGTTCTTTTGAACTTTGCCGATACTTGAAAGTGGTAACGGCTCGCTGCGGATGTCGTAGCTGCGTGGAACCTTGTAGCCGGCAATCTGCGCCCGGCAATGTGCGTCCAGTTCTGAGATGCTCAAACTCGCGCCAGGTTTCGGAACAACCGCGGCATGCACCCGATCTCCCCAGCGCTCATCGGGCAGACCCAAGACTGCGCAGGCGTCTACCGAAGGGTGCGAAGCCAACGCGTTCTCGACTTCGGCGCAATAGATGTTCTCGCCACCACTGATGATCATGTCCTTTATCCGATCGACGATGTACAGAAAACCGTCCTCGTCTAGATAGCCCGCATCACCGGAATAGAGCCAACCGTCAACGAGCGTCTGGGCGGTCTTCTCGGGCGCCTTCCAATAACCGCGCATGATAGCCGGGCCGCGCAGCAGGATCTCGCCCGCTTCCCCCGGTTTGCATGGGCGAGATTGATCGTTTGCAATACGGATCTCAAAGCCGGGCAACGCCTGCCCTGCCGATTTCAGCTTTCCCGCCTTGGGGCCGCTCAAGACATGCCGGTCGGGGGGCAAGCTACAAATGCCTCCGCATGCCTCGGTCATTCCATAGAACTGGTTGATCCGCGCATTGGGAAAGGCCTGCAGCATTCGAGCAAGCAACGCCTGCGATATCGGAGCAGCACCGTACTGGATCGAGCGAATTCGCGATAGAAGCTCGTCATCGCGCTCGGGCCCGTCCAGGACCATCGCAACCATCGTTGGGACGAGCTGAACGTGCGTGACACCATCGTCGCGCAGGCGCCGATAGAAAACCTCCGGCTTGAATTGCGCTATGAAGCTGTGCGTGCCGCCGCCAAGCGTCACAGCCAGCCCATTTGCAAGGTCTCCCAAATGGAACATCGGCGTCGAATGGAGATAGACCGTGTCCTGGTTGTACCCGAGTTCGCGATGCAGGCTCATCGCGGCGAAGCTGAAGTTCAGGTGCGTCAACTCCACTCCCTTGGGCAGTCCGGTCGTCCCCCCTGTGTAGCAGATCCCGGCTAGCGAATTGAGGTCACCGCAAGCATCCTCAACACGCGGGTGCTCGAGCATCGCCGCATACCGCGCCTCGTCGAAGCGGATGAATTCCTTTAGAGACGGCAGAACCTCAGCCATCCGCGCTCCGAACTCCTCGAACGACTCGTCGCTGAACAGCAGCACGGAATCGGAGTGCTCCACGATGTGGCGAAGCTCCTCGAAGGCCAAACGCGTGTTGAGGGGAACAATCACTCCGCCCGCCCACCAGATCGCCATCAGGAGTTCAAAATAGCGAGGCGAATTCCTCGCCAGCGTGGCTACCCGATCACCGCGCTCGAGCCCCGCAGATTGCAGGGCGCCAGCCAGCGCTGAGACTCGTCCCAACAGCTCGGGCCAGGTGCGCCGTTCGTCACCACTGGAAATGGCCAGCCCTTTTGGACAAATGCTCGCCGCTCTGCGCAGCGCTGCCGTCGACATCATAAATGGCGCTCCATGATCGTAAAAACTGAAGATTCAGTCGAACAGGCGAACCCGGCTTCATGGCCGAAGCCCCGCCGCACATCCGAAGCCGAAAAGGTGGTTTGCCGCAAGCCTGTCCGCTTCCACAGCGAATTGTCTCATCATCCATCCTTAAAAGTAAATCTTGAATTACCGTGAAAAACCCTACCACATTGGCGCCGTTGCCCCGTTGCAGTAGCCAAGATTTGCGTGTAAATTCTGATTTACTTTAAACAACCATTCTTCAGCGTCATGACCCGTCCGCCGAACACACTAAACGATTTGATTTCTCGTCGACACACCTGCAGAGCCTTTCTGCCGACTCCCGTCGCGCGCAGCACCATCGAGTCCATCCTGGAGGCCGCGCAGCGAACACCTTCGTGGGGCAACGTGCAGCCCTGGCAGGTGACCATCGTTTCGGGTGACGCCGCCGATACATTCCGAGAGGCGTACACCCGCTTCGCTCAGAAAAACGAACCGATTGCGCCCGACTTCGAATTTCCGCAGTCCTATGAAGGTGTCTTGAAAGATCGCCGTCGGGAATGCGGCTGGCGGCTCTATGAAAGCGTGGGCGTCAAAAAGGGCGATCGCGAAGGTTCGGCGCGTCAAACGCTGGAGAACTTCCGTTTTTTTGGCGCTCCACACGTGGCGATCATCACGACCCACCGTTGTCTCGGCACGTACGGTGCCGTCGACGCCGGCGCCTACCTGGCGAACTTCATCCTTGCGGCACAGGATCTTGGAGTAGCCTCTGCGCCGCAAGCAGCCTTGGCCTCGTATCCACGGTTCATACGTTCCCATCTGGGTATTTCCGACGATCGACATGTGGTGGTTGGCATCTCTTTCGGGTACGAAGACACCGCTCACGCAGCGAACAATTTCAGGACGGGACGTGCTCCACTCGATGAAGTGGTGACCTGGATCGATTGACGCCGGAGAAAGCGGGAAGCTGCCCCTGCGCGCCGATATCGGCCGTTCCGAACAGCGACCGCATGAACACGAACTCCGATGCGTCGAGACGCTTTTGGGCATGAGGGGATTGACGTCCAGCACCGCTGGGGCGTCGATCAGCGCAAAGCGGCCCTGCGGCGCGATCCATTCCACGATGTCGGCGAGGTGCGCATAGGTGTTCGTCGTGCAGAACACGAGAGCCGGTGGCGCATTGAGCGACAGCGCCTCGCCCCCTAGCCGGCGATGCCGAATGATCGACGACAAGATGTGCGCCGAGCGACCGAACCCACTCGATCGTCTCGGGCCGCGAGGCGGTGGCGATGACGGTGATATCGGTCAGGACGCGTGCAAGTTGGACGGCGATCGAGCCGACGCCACCTGCGCCGCCGACGATGAGGAGCGCCCGGGCCGCACCGGACACACTCCTATTCACGTCTAGCCGATCGAACAGTGCTCCCAAGTCAACTGGCCGCCCCGCTCTCCAAGCACGTTGTCTCGATCCATGATTCTGGATAACGGGCGGCACCGCGATCAGCGGGGGACTTGCCCGCCATCGACGGTGAAGGTCTGCCCCGTGATGAACGACGCTTGGGACGAGCTGAGGAAAAGCACCATGCCAGACATTTCCTCAGGCTCCGCTGGGCGGGCGAGCGGGATGGTCTGCAACAATCTTTGACTGAACTCAGCGTCTTCCAACCAACCCTTGGTCATGGCAGTGGCGACCAGGCCAGGAGCGATGGCATTCACGCGGATGCCCTGAGTGGCATAGTCGAGCGCGGCTGCCTTTGTAAGACCGATCACGCCATGCTTGGCGGCGACGTAGGAAGACGTGTTCCGGCCGGCGATCAGCCCGGCCACTGAGGCCGTGTTGACGATCGAGCCGCCCCCCGCCGTCAGCATGTGCGAGATCTGATACTTGAGGCAGAGAAACACGCCGCGCAAGTCGATCGAGATGACCTTGTCGAAGTCCGCGACCGACATTTCGGCGAGTGGGGAGGCTGTCGGCAGGATGCCGGCGTTGTTGAACGCGCAGTCGAGGCGGCCGTAGGTATCGACCGTGGCCTTGACGAGGGCTTCGACCGAAGCAGGATCGCTTACGTCGGTCCGCACGAACAAGGCCTCGCCGCCAGCCCGCTTGATCTGCGCGACGGTTTCCGTCGCGCCCTCGTTGACGTCTCCGATCACGACCTTCGCGCCTTGGCCGGCGAACGCTTTCGCGGTCGCTTGTCCGATCCCGGTAGCGCCGCCGGTGATCAGCACAACTTTATCCGTGTAGTCTAAAAGGTTGAGCATTTCCTTCATCCATAGGAAAGTATGAAGTCCGAATCACGACGAGGACGGGTTCCAAGAATGTTCCCCGTCCTCGAACTCACCATCAGACCAATTCGGCGAGCGCCGCTGCGTCGAACCCTTTCAGCGCGCCGTATTCGCCGTGTTCGACCTTTTTGACCCAGCTTGGGTCGTTGAGAATGGCTCTGCCAACGGCGATCAGATCGAATTCGTCGCGTTCCATTCGCTCGACGAGACGGTCCAGGCTCGCAGGACTCGATCCCTCGCCGGCAAAAGAGGTGGCGAAATCCTTTTCAAGCCCGACCGATCCGACGCTGATCGTCGCGGCACCCGTCACCTTCTTGGCCCAGCCGGCAAAATTTAGCCCATTTTCGCCATCGATCTCAGGAAACTCGGGTTCCCAGAAGCGTCGCTGCGAGCAGTGCAAGAGATCGACGCCGGCTTCAACCAGCGGCAGTAGCCAGTCCTCCATGATCGCCGGGGTCTCGGCGACGCGCACGCTCAAATCCTGCTGCTTCCACTGACTGAACCGCATGATGATCGGGAAATCCGGACCGACGGCGTCTCGCACGGCAGAGACAATCTCACTTGCGAAGCGGGACCGCTCCTTGATCGTCGGCCCACCATAGCGATCGGTCCGCTGGTTGGTCCCCGACCAAAAAAACTGGTCGATCAGATAGCCATGGGCGCCATGGATCTCTGCCGCGTCGAAGCCGAGCGCTTTGGCGTCTCTTGCCGCCTTGGCGAAGGCGGCAACCGTATCCGCGATGTCCTCTTCGGTCATAGCCACGCCGCGAGGGTCGCTAGGCGCCACTAGCCCGGATGGGCTCTCGACCGGCGCATCGGGCTCCCAGTTGTTGATGTAACGGGTGGAACCGGTGTGCCAGATCTGCGGCGCCATGCGTCCGCCTGCGCCGTGGACGGCATCGATCACATCTTTCCAACCGGCTAGCGCGGCCTCGCCATAAAACAACGGAATGCCGCCGTCGTTGCGTGATGCAGGACGGTCAATGACCGTCCCTTCGGACAGAATAAGCCCCACGCGCCCTTCCGCGCGGCGCCGGTAATAGATGACGTTCGCGTCGCCAGGCACGCCCTCGGGGGCAAAGAGCCGCGTCATCGGGGCCATGACGATCCGGTTCTTCAGGTTGAGCGAGCGGATTGAGAAGGGACGAAACAGGGTGCTGGTATCGGGGTGAGACATTGAAGAGGCTCCGTTGCAAACAAAGGCATCATGGTATATGTTTGATACCTGCCGTCAATTAGGCACCTGAAGTCGCCCAGGTGTATCGAAGGAAACCACCATGCCCGTTCCCGAACTGAAATGCTTTTCGTCTGACTGTCCCAGCCGCGCACTCTTCGACCAGATCGCGGACAAGTGGTCGATGATGGTTCTGGTCGTGCTGGATGACGGGCCGCAGCGTTTCAACGCCATCCGGCGGCGCCTCCAAGGCGTCACGCAGAAGGCGCTCACTCAAAGTCTTCGCCGGCTCGAGCGCAACGGCCTGATCTCGAGGACAGTCGTTTCGCTGTCTCCGGTGGCGGTGCAGTATCAGATCACGCCTCTTGGGCGTACGTTGCAGCCGCCATTGCGGGCACTGCATGAGTGGACGCTCGTCAAGTTTTCCGAGGTCGAGGCCGCACGTCAGGCGTTCGACGCGGCGGCGGGTGGAAGCGCGTTGGCGGAAGGATTAGAACATCGGCAGTTTGCTTGACGCGCGCCTGCGGGCCCTTGTCGACCAGGACCTGTGAGGGCGACCGGGACACTACCGCCGAACGGGTTGGCCCACGGCACCCGGTATCCTCAAGCCTACCAGCGCTACTCCAGGTGCCTAATTGACGTCTAGGTCTACGACATATACCTTGGCCTCCTTTGACGGCGATGGAGAGTCCAGATATGCGCAACAATCTTCAGTTCTATATCAACGGATCGTGGGTAGAGCCTGCCGGCGACACCGTGATCGATGTCATCAACCCCGCGGATGAATCTGTCTCCGGCCAAGTCGCGATCGGCGACGCCCGCGACGTCGACCGAGCGGTCGCCGCAGCTCGCGCTGCGTTCGAGACCTTCTCGCTGACTTCGGTCGAGGACCGTCTTGCGCTCTTCGACCGTATCATCGCCGCCTACCAGCGGCGTGCCGGAGACCTGGCCCACGCGGTTTCGGAGGAGATGGGCGCGCCGCTTTGGCTTGCCGAGCAGTATCAGGTGCCCGTCGGCCTCGGCCACCTTCAGATCGGTCGGACTGCGCTCGCGGGCTATAGCTTCGAGGGCCCCCACGGCACTGCACACATCGTGCGTGAGCCGATCGGGGTCTGTGCGCTCATCACCCCTTGGAACTGGCCGCTCAACCAGATCGCCTGCAAGGTCGCCGCGGCGCTGGCGACCAGTTGCACGATGGTCGTGAAGCCGTCGGAAATCTCGCCGTATTCGGCGACGATCTTCGCCGAGATCATGCATGAGGCTAAGACGCCTGCCGGCGTGTTCAACCTGGTGCAAGGCGACGGAGCAGGCGTGGGCAATGCCCTGACCGCACATCCCGATGTCGATCTCGTCTCGTTCACCGGATCCACGCCAGCCGGCATCCAGGTGGCGCGCAACGCAGCCCAGACGGTGAAGCGCGTGCATCAGGAACTGGGCGGCAAGTCGCCCAACATCCTCCTGCCCAGCGCCGATCTGGCGTCTGCTGTTGCGGCGGGCGTCGCGGGCGTCATGATCAATAGCGGTCAATCCTGCGGTGCGCCCACACGGATGTTGGTTCCCGCCGAGCGGATGGCGGAGGCCTCCGAGCTTGCCAGGGCCGCAGCCGAGCAATGGACCGTGGGGCATCCGGCTAGCAGCGCGAAGATGGGACCGGTCGTATCTGAGGCGCAGTGGAACAAGATCCAGCGCCTGATCCAGTCCGGCATCGATGAAGGCGCGACGCTCGTCACCGGCGGTCCTGGCCGACCCGAGGGACTGGAAACGGGCTTCTATGTTCGCTCGACCGTCTTCGCCAATGTGAAGAACGATATGGCGATCGCACAGCAGGAGATCTTCGGTCCGGTTCTCGCAATCATCGGTTATGCCGATGAAGCCGACGCCATCGCAATCGCCAACGACACGGTTTTTGGGCTGGCGGCTTACGTCCAGGGCGAACCGGGCCAGGCCGAGCGCGTTGCGCGCAGGCTGCGCGCCGGCCAAGTCACACTGAACTATGCCGACATGGACTTTGCTGCGCCGTTTGGTGGGTACAAGCAATCGGGCAACGGACGCGAATGGGGCGAGGTTGCCTTCGGCGAATACCTGGAGACCAAGGCGATCATCGGCTCTCGTCGGGCCGTCTGACGTAACGTACACAGCCTCGCTTCGGCTGCAATCAACTTCACCCTCGTTGGCTTGCAGCCGACACTCGCGACACTTAGGAAGAGACGAACATGAAAATAGGCATCATCGGCGCAGGCAACATCGGCGCAACGCTCGCGCAAAAATTTTCCGCGAACGGGCACAGCATCAAGCTGGCCTCAACCCGCACCCCCGACGAACTACGCCAATTGGCGCAAAAGGTGGGCGCGGAACCGGTCACCCCGGACGAAGCAGTCAAGAACGTCGACGTCGTCGTCGTTTCCATTCCTTTCAAGAACAACCCGGAGCTCGCCGGCCTGTTCGCCGATGTGCCGGCGGACGTCGTCGTCATCGACACCTCGAATTACTATCCCGTGCGCGACGGCAATATCGCCGAAGTCGATGACGGCAAGCCCGAGAGCGTCTGGTCTAGCGCCCAGTTCGGCCGCCCGGTAGTGAAGACGTTTAACGCCATTCTGGCTGGCGTGCTTGCGGACGGGGGGAAAGCGCGCGGCGCAGCCGATCGCATTGCCGTACCGGTTGCTGGCGATGACGCGGCCGCCAAGGCGATCGCGCAGACGCTGGTGGACGAAACCGGGTTCGAGCCGGTCGATGCGGGAAGCCTTGCCGACTCCTGGCGTCAGCAGCCGGGCACGCCGGCCTATTGCACCTCCCTGACAGCGCATGACCTGCGCAAAGCGCTGGCGGCAGCGGACAAGGCCCGTGCGCCGCAGAACCTCCAAGCGCTCATGGATCGACTCAGCGCGTACCCCGCTTTCCCGAGCACCGACGAAATGACCGCGCTGAACCGAGAACTCAATCGCGGGAGCTAAGCGGTGCACTGAGCCGATGACGCCGATCAGCGGGAACGCAATGATGGGCGCTTCGACGTGCCGACAACGGAACAGGCCATCGCTGCGTGCAGCAAGAGCCAACCACGCGTTTGCAATGACCATCGTATAGGTCAAACCAGGGCGAGTCTCCGGCTGCGCCAGCGGCTCACCTCACTGAGTTAGCGGGCGGTTATGCCGCCATCATGAACAAACACTTGACCCGTGACATAGCTCGAGGCATCGCTCGCAAGGTAGATGACGAGGCCCACGAGGTCAGCCGGCCTACCTCTATAGCCGAGCGGCACCTCCCGCTCGACAAAGGCGTCCATCTGCGCGACGGCCGCGGCGCCGCCCGTCGTGTCGCGCTCACGTCCAAGGCGCGTGCCACTATGCCAGCCCGGCGCGATCGCGTTCGACCGCACTTGCTCGGCCGCATACTCGATTGCGAGCTGCCGCGTGAAGCCAATCAGTCCGGCTTTCGATGCCGCATAGGGAATCGCGGTGACTGGGAAGCCTGGGTAGACACCGACGGTGCCGAGATAAGAACTGATGTTCACCACTGAACCGCGCCCGCTCTGAATCAATGCCGGCAGCAGTGCCTGCGTAACCAGGAAGGCGCCGCGCAAGTTGATCGCGAAGACACGATCCCAGTCCTTCGCCTGGACGTCCAGCAAACGCCCGGGCCGAGTTGCGATGCCAGCGTTGTTGATCAGCACGTCTAGCTTTCCGCCACACCAGGCAAGGACTTTTTCTGCCATCTGTGAAACGCCCGCTTCGTCGCCAAGATCAGCGACAACGCGGCAATCGCAGACGCCTACGGCCTCGCAGGCCGCGAGCGCCTCCGCCTCGCGATCGACCCAAGCCACCGCTGCGCCAGATTGGGAAAGCGCTTCGGCAAACATACGGCCCAAGCCGGATGCAGCACCGGTCACGACAACTTTCCTGCCGGCCAGGTCAAAGAGAGCGCCGGGCAGACCGCTCTGTGGTGTGTTATCCGTCGACATCATCGCGCACCGCCCTCACAGTCACAACGAATCAATCCGCATCGCGACGTATTGGATCGAGCGAATGCGCCGCGGATTGCCGACGCTGCCAAACCGGCTGCGTTTATCTTCTTCATGTCACTTTCTCTTTGTCTTCTTTTGGCTCGGCGCACGGACATTAGCGGTGCGACCTCATCAGGCGATAGCGATTGCCCAAGGCCGCGATGCCACCAGGAAGAACATAGACTGAAACAATCAGAAGCACCCCATACACGACCCAAGGGGCTGACTTGGAAACGCTCTCCGAAAAAGCAGGTATCACCATAATGAAGACCGCGCCGAAAGCGGCGCCCCACAGCGTTCCGACACCGCCCACGACAATCCCGACCAGGAGAGTGATTGACAGAAACAGGGAGAACGAATCGGGCGCCACGAACTGCACGGCCAGTGCTGAAACGGCGCCACCCACGCCCGTATAAGCGGCGGACAAGGCAAAGGTCTTCGTTTTGACGCTCGTTATGTTAAGACCCGTTGCCTCGGCCGCCAGCGCATGGTCACGGATCGCGCGCATGGAGCGACCGGCAGCCCCCCGAAGAAGGTTGTTGGCCATCCAGAACACGATCGCGCAGATCAAAACCGCATACAGAAACAGCCATTGATCCTGCGACAAAGGCAACCCCAATGGCACCGCTGGCTTTATCACTGCAATGCCTTGAACACCGCCTGTCCATTGTTCGAGTAAGCGGCACTTCAAAAGCTGTGGAGTCGCCACGCCAAGGCCAAAAGTGGCTAACGCCAGGTAGATTCCATCGAGCTTGAGGGCTGGCCAGGCAAATGCGTAACCAATGACCAGCGAGACGATTCCGGCCAGCGGCACCACGAGCCAGTAGGGCAAACCAAATCGATCCATGAGAATCGCAACCGTGTAAGCACCAATGCCAAAGAATGCTCCATGTCCGAGGGAGATTTGCCCGTTGTAGCCGGTCAGCAGGTTTAGGCCGAGTAGAGAGACCGCATACGCCAGCAGCATCGTCGCTTGAAAAAGCTGATACCCGTTGCCGACAAAGAGCACGCCCGCTGCGACCACGAACAATCCCGCCCAGCAAAGGCGGAACGGAATGCCAACAGCGCGCTGTGCGGTATATGCACGATCGAGGAAATTGCTCATGATCAAACCCTCGTGACGACCCGGCGGCCAAACAGGCCGTCCGGCGCAAATATCAGAACGACCACGATCAGCAACAGCGCTATCGATAGCTTTAGATCGGTGCCGACCACATAGGTCCCCAACAGATTTTCGGAAATTCCGACCAGGAATCCTCCAACAACGGCGCCAGCAGGATTGCCGATCCCGCCCAACAAGGCGCCGGCGAATGCATAGAGAACCGCTCCCATCATCATGGACGGGTCCAGGAAAACCATCGGCGCCACCAATAAGCCCGATACAGCGCCGATCGCTCCAGCGAGGCCCCACCCTAGCATCAGCATCTTGCCGACAGAAATGCCGACCAACTGAGAGGAAACGCGATTTTGCGCAACCGCGCGCATTTTCAATCCGAGGCTCGTTCTGTAAAAAAAGGCGAATAACAAGGCGACCAAAAAGAATGTCAGCGCAATCGAGCCGGCCTGATGAGCCGACAACAGCTGTGGAAATCCCCATGGCAGGTTGGCAAACGGACTGGGGAAGTCGTGGCTGTCATAGCCGAAGAGCCAACCGGCCATGCCGTGGAAAGTCACCAGCAGGCCGATGAATACCACCACCATGGACAGATCTGGGGCGTCGCGAAGAGGTCGAATCACGACCAGCTCCAACACCGCCCCCATGACGAAGGAAACGGCGACAGTCACGAGGAACGCGGCCCAGTACGGAATGCCAGCCTGGATCAATACCCATGCGAGATACGTCGAGAACATCGCCATTTCCCCCTGAGCGAAGTTCACGTGATGGGTCGCCTGGTAGATCACTGCGAGCGCGAGCGCCACGATCGCATAGATGCTGCCTGTGCCTACTCCAGCGAGAAGCTGTTGGCCAAATGCTTCCATTCTCAGTCCCCTAGATAGGCTTGACGAATGCGCGCGTTCTTGCGCATGTCGTCGGCTTTGCCGCTCATGACGATGCGGCCTTGTTCAATCAGGTAAGCGCGGTGCGCTAGATCCAGCGCGATGTTGGCGTTCTGTTCGATCAACAGGATCGCCATGCCCTCCTCCCTGTTGATCCGCCGCATGATGCTGAAGATGTCCTGAACGACCAGGGGGGCCAGGCCGAACGAGGGTTCATCCAGCATCAGCAGTTTTGGACGCCCCATTAGCGCACGTCCAATCGCCAGCATTTGCTGCTCGCCGCCGGAGAGCGTGCCGGCCTGCTGCTTACGGCGCTCGCGAAGGCGCGGAAAGTAGCCGTACATCCTCTCGATATCGGAAGCGATGGCCCGCGCCCCGCCTCGCGAACTCGCGCCAAGGAGCAGGTTTTCTTCAGTGGTCAATCCAAGGAAAGTTCCTCTTCCGTCCGGAACATGAGCCACTCCCGCCCTTGCGATTCGCTCGGTCGTACAGCCATCGATTCTTTGCCCGGAAAAAGTCACCTTGCCTTCCGTCTTGACCATCAACTGGCACAAGGCACGCAAGGTGGTTGTTTTGCCCGCTCCATTGGCACCGAGCAGAGCGCAGATCTCGCCGTTATCCACCTGAAGATCAACACCATGGAGCACGCTTGTTGAGCCGTACCTGGCCGCGAGCTGAGTCACGTCAAGCAACATAGGAATGCTCCGCTGACTTGCCCAGGTAGGCCTCGATAACTCGACCATCATTGCGTACCGCTTCCGGCGTGCCTTCGGCAATCTTGCGACCGAAATTCAACGCGACCACCTTGTCGGAAATTGACATCACCAAGCCCATGTGGTGTTCCACAAGCAGCACCGCGAGCTTGAACCGCTGCCGTACATCTTGCAGGAGCCCCCCCAGCGCCTCGACTTCCTCGTGATTGAGACCGCACGCGGGCTCATCAAGCAGAAGTAAGCGAGGACGCGATATGAGGGCCCTCGCCATCTCCACTCTCTTCTGTGTCCCAAAGGGCAGCTCCGACACTGTGCGTTCCGCGACGGCCGCCAGCCCCAGGCTATCGATAACCTCCTGCGCGCGCCGCTGATGGTCCGCTTCGACAACGCGTTCAGAACGAAATCGCCAAGCGCTTGCCAAGAAACGCGGTTGCACCCGGCCATGCACGCCGAGCAGCACGTTCTCACGCACAGACATGGTCTTGAAGAGCGCAAGATTCTGGAACGTGCGACCTATACCCATGTGCGCGATCTCGTGCCTGGGTCTCGACAGTGTGGATATGCCGCCGACTTCCACGCTCCCCTCGTTGCAGTCATACAGCCTCGACAAGCAGTTGAATAGCGTGCTCTTGCCTGCGCCGTTCGGCCCGATGAGTCCGCAAATCTGTCCGGCTTCGACGTCGAAGGAGACCTTGTCGAGGGCGACGACGCCCCCGAATCGGACGCTGACATCCCTGATGCGCAGAAGAGGTAGGCAAGAGCCAATCACCCCCGTGTTTTCAGCGTCCATCACCGCCCCTCCAAGAACGCTTGGCGCTTGTTGGCGGATCGCTCCGGCGCGTTCGACTGTGCTGTGGTCGTGATCATTCATCAGAATCCATACGCCGCGGTATTTCAATTCGAAAGAAGCGCGCCTTGCGGCACCCATTTGGTCCCATCAAAGCGAACAATCTGGAACTGCTTGATGGGATCGCGATCCGAGTCGCCGACATTCACCGTGATCCCAGGCAGCAAGAAAGGACTGGCTACTTTGCTCAAACTGGTAGCCTGCTTGATGATGTTGGCACGAGTGAGGTCGTCGCCGGATTGCTCGATGATTCTGGCCAGAAGCGAGGCATCAAAATAGGCGATGGCCGCATTCCTGGACCGGGGATTTACGTCCGGCACATACTTCTTCATGAACTCAACGAACTGCACCATGCTGGGTTCGTTGGAGTAGGCAGGATCGCTCGGCTCCTTGAAGTAACTCGCAGTGATGATGCCTGTGGACTTTTCGAGGCCAACGGGTTTCAGCACCGCTTCGATCGATGCCCAGGGCGAGTCGAGGATCTGCAGCGGCCTCCAGCCGATTTCATATGCTCTGCGGATGGACAGGCTCGTTGCACGTCCCGTGGTGAAGTTCATAAAGACGTTGGCGCCGGATGCCTTCAGCGAAATCAATTGCGAGTCGAGCGTTGGATCGGTGGGCTCGTAGCTCACTTCTTTTACGATCAGCGAGGCGGCTTTGGCGCCCATGCCCGCTTTCACGCCTTTGACGAAATCCCGGCCGAAATCATCGTTTTGGTAGAGGATTCCGACCTTCGGAGCGTGCGAGGAGGAAGCCGGGTCTGCCGCCAGCTGGGCAACGTAGCGCCCATAGATGGCGCCCTCCCGTTGATAAGCGGGCAATGCGGCGGTCGTCCAGGGCCAGGTCTTCGCGTCAACGAATCGAGATCCTCCGCTCGTCACGAGGATCTGAGGCACCTTGGCGGCGTTGAGGTAACGTTGAGTCGCCGCATTGGTCGGCGACCCAAAAGGCAGGGCAATGAACAGTACGCCATCCTCCTCTACCAGCTTTCTCGTCTGCTCCATGGTTCGCGGCGGGCTGTAGCCATCGTCCAATGTGATGAAGCGGATTTTCCGGCCGTTGATACCTCCTTTCTCGTTCAGGCGCTCGAAATACGCGGCCTGCACTTTCGTTTCGTAGGCCTCCGATGCGACTGGACCGCTGAGCGCCCATGTCTGCCCGATCTTGATCTCGGTGTCGCTCGCTCCTCTGTCATAGCGTTTTTCTGCCATGGCATGCGAACTGAGCAGAGCCGCAACCAACGCGGAAGTCAAAGCCCCTAAGCAACCCTTGTTTTGAAAATGCATGTCTGTCTTCTCCTTGTTGACGGCAAGCTTCGCCGGCGGTCGGTGCCGCCTTAATCCGGCCATGTGCGACTGGTTAAAGTAAGCCACGGCCATGTCTTAAAGTAAATCTCGATTTACCCGGCATTTACCCGATGTCTATCTTGCTTTCATGACATGACGAGGTCGACCGTCTGCCGCGCAACAGCGCTTTAACGGCCATTCACCTATTGCAGGGCGTATCGCCTACTTGCGCACAGGCACCTAGGTCGCGCAACCGAAGCCGAGACCGAGCGACTGGCACATGCCCATGCAACCTTTGCCGCGAAGGCGGCCCACGGTTCCACCGCCTCGAGCACCGGCCGCTCGCGATCTCGGGACGGCCAATGCTCGAAGACACCGAAATCGAATGGAGGCCTTTAACCGGGACTGATTTCTTGTTTCATTGCTATTTGAAGACCGGATCTACCGAGCATAAAAACCGCCACTGCGGCGAGCGCGAAGGGCACGGCAAAAACAGTGTAGAGCGCGTGACCGCCGCTGCCGGTGTCGAGCAGCACTCCAGCGGCAAACGGCGAGATCATGGCACCGACGCGTTCCATGCCGAGCGCCCATCCCACTCCTGCCCCCCTACTTTCAGTCTCATAGGCAGTCGGTGCTAGCGAGTAGATGCCTGCCAGCGCACCAAACGAAAGCATTCCCACGGCAACGGCAAGAGGCAGAACCAGCGCAGGATTTGTCATACCCTTTCCGAATAAGATCGTTGCGATAGCGGTTATCCCAAACAGAAATACTGTTAGCTTCCTCAGATTGAAAAATGGAGAGAGGACACTGAATGCCAGGCTTCCCATAATTCCTCCAATGTTCAACGCAACGCCTGCGTGAACCGCCACGGATTGCGTCGAGGTCGACACGGCCAAAAGCTTCGGTGTCCAGCTGAAAAGAAAGTAAAGACCCATCAGATGCAGAAAAAACGCGCTCCAGATAAGGAGAGTCCTGGTGCGGTACTTCCGATCAAGCAATCGCCCGACGCCTGATCTACTTTTCATCACTGTTGCGACGCGCGGAGGAAGCGCCGATATTGACTTGTCGAGATCGGGACTGCAATTCCGCTTACTATGCCCCTCGCAGGTCTTCCATCTATGCCTGGCACCGTTTGTCTCCATTATTTGATAGTGACGTACAGTTATCGAGGACCTCTCAGGGGCACGAGCAATAGCTGACGCCGAATTTCTCCGACTTAGCTTGCACATCATTTGGATCGCACTTCAGCAGTGTCCGGTTCATTTGAGATCCCCAGGCCGGTGAGCGCCTGAGATGCGGGTTTCGAGGGTTTCATGGGTGTCCACGATTTGAATTTCGAATTCAGCATTTGCGATCCTTTCCGGTTTGGGCGACCTGGGGCGGTAGACCTTAACAGGAGTCCCCGCATGTACCGCAATCACGCTGCGTGCAAGTAAACACCCATCGCAGGCCGTTCGGGGTTAGGCGGGAATACGTTCCATGTGCCGTCACGGTGGCGAAAGAAAAACATCGAAACCGAGCCCGTCGGCCAAAGTGCCTCGACGCGTACATAGCGCCCCCGATGTGAGCGGAAGTGCCCGAACTCGATGACTCGAACCGCCATCGCCCGATTCGGTGCGAGCCAATTTTCGACCATCAAACGCAGAGGTTTTCCTGTGCTAGCCATCGTCTCTTCCTTCATTTCCCTTGATCGGGATCGATCCTATTACCGTAGCCGCGATGCAATTTGTAGGACAGGGAATCGAATTGCTCTGCACCCTGCTACAGATTCTTTCGGCCTCCGATGTGCGAGAAAACGGAGATCTCGCGCGCTTTGCGGCCCGATCCATCACTCCCGGAAATGCCGCAATCCGCTAACCAACTGAATATGCGAAATTAAACCGACACTACTTACCACACTTAAATCCTTAGTCGCGCACCAGCACCTGAACCACGCAGACGGAGCCGGCGCCAAGCAGATGGCACATCCCCACACGGTCCTTGCCGCGCAGGCGCCGCACTGTTTCCCAAATCTGTGCGAGGCCGGTCGGTCCACCCGGATGACCACGCGCAAGCAGCCCGCCGTCGGTTGAAAATTCCGGCAGGCCAAAGCGCTCCCGCGAACCGGGTCCGAATGCCCCTTCGCCGACTAACGCTTCCGTCTGGCCCGGTTCGGAGAATCCGAGGAGCTCGTAGTACATCAGTTCCTCCACGGCGAATGCATCGTGCACCTGCACGACGTCCACATCGGAGCGTTTCACTGACGCCTGGGTCAACGCCTGGGCCGCGGTTCGCTGCGAAAGTTCCGGCGGACCCACAATCGCGCCCTCGAGGATTAATTCAGGGGAGTACGCGTCGCTTCCGAATGCGCTGCCGGCCAGACGTATCCGGGGTTGCGTCGCGCCCACCGGCCAACCGTCGTCGCTGCACAGCACGGCCGCGGCCGCACCTTCTCCCCAAGGCGTGCACATCATCGACGTGAACGGATCAGCAATCATGCGGCTGCCTAGCACCCGCTCGATCGTGACCGGCTCGGGAGCGCGGCGGGCAGCGAAAGGGTTCTCCCGCGCATAGTTCCAATTCTTTGCCGTGATGGCGGCAAGGTGCTCGCGCGTGGTCCCCGATTCATGCATGCGACGTTTGGCCCAGAGCGCGAACGAAACGACCGGTGGCAAGTTCCCTTCAGCCACGATGATGTCCTCCACCGGTACTGCCTTTTGCGGCGAGTCCATGCCCACGACGAGCACCCGTCGTGCATCGCCCGAGAGAATTGCCTGGCGGGCGCAGTGCATCGCCGACAGCCCGGTGGCGGACGCGTTGGTGACATGCTGGACTGGCACGCCCGTTAGCCCGAGTTCTTTAGCGACAAAGATTCCTCGCGGCGACAAGGGATGCGCTGTACCGACAACCACGGCGTCAATCTCGGCGTAGGTCAAATGGGCATCTTGCAATGCCGCGAGAGCAGCATCGCGCCCCAGCTTCACGCCAACGCCTGGTCCGTGATTGCCGAATGGGACCATGCCCACGCCTGCGATCAAAACGTCATTCATGGGAGAATCTCGTCTCATTGTTGGTGTCACCGGTTTTCGCAATCACGCGATCTCCGATACGATCGGTGCCTGCCGCAAGAAGGGCCTGGATACGAGCGCCGCAGTCGAGATCCACGATCCCATAGGCTTGGCCATTGAAGGTGGTGGCGCTATATAACAGCCCCTGCGCGGCAACTTCGATCAGGTCCGGCTCCCGCAGGGAGCCGTCGGCAACGAGGCTGCGGGGCGGCACATAGACTTGGCTCGTACTGGAATCGCGGGCCGCCTTGAGTTGTACGACTGGCAAGTTGTTTCTCCTGTTTCCGATAAAACCGATTAGTGCGAGGCGTGAAATGAAGCGCCCGATGCGGCCATCTCGCGCAGGAGTGCGGGAACGACGTAGCGGGGGCCGAACTCCGTCGCCATCTCATCGCTGCGTTTTACGAACTGGCGGAGCCCCACCTGGTCGATATGCGCCAGCACGCCACCTCGGAATGCGGGATAGCTCCAGCCGAGCACTGCACCGAGATCCAGTGCGAGTGGATCGCTCGCGATGCCTTCGGCGACCACATGCGTGGTTTCGATAGACTGCATGTTCAGCAGTCGCTCCATCACCACGCTCGCTTCGGGTTGTTGCCGCTGTGGAGGGAAAACAGACGGCAGTTCGTCCCACACGGTCTTGCCCGTGGGCCCATAGCTGTAGACGCCCCCGGCACCCTTGCGTCCAACTCGTCCAGCCCGCAGCAACCGATCAATCACATCCAGCGCCGGCTGCGACTGCACGGCCGTGCCCCGTCCGGCCTTCGCAAGGCTGGTCAAGATGTCCTTCAGCAGATCGTAGGAAGTGAGGTCGCCCATGGCCAAAGGTCCGATGGGGAATCCGGCCATCGCCGCCGCTTTGTCGATCAACTCTGGCGAGATACCTTCGCCCAGCATCTGCAGCGCTTCGCGGGAGTAGGCCGCTACCACCCGGGATGTATAGAAGCCTGGCCCATCATTGACCACGACAGGCGTCTTGCCGAGCAGCTTCAGCAGAGACTTCGAGCGAGCGAGCGACTCAGCGCTCGTCTGACTGCCCATCACGACTTCCACGAGTGCCATCCGGTCCACCGGCGCGAAGAAGTGCAAGCCGATGAAGTTTCCAGGTGTCTGAACCGTCCCGGCCATCTTCGTGATCGATAGCGTCGAGGTGTTGCTCGCCACGAGGACGTCCGGACCCGCCGCGTCGAAGATCTTCCTGAACACCTCGCTCTTCACTTCCGCGATCTCCGCTACTGCCTCAACGACGGCCTGGCATCCCTCGAGGCGCCCGAAGTCAGTCGTGGCTTCAATGCGGGAGAGGGCCTCGTCGCGTTGCCCGTGCCCCATCAGTTGTCGCGCCACGGCAGCGTCCAGCGTCTTGGCGATGCGATCCAGTCCCTTGCGCGCCTCTTCGTCTGTGCGGTCGATGAGCACGGTCTCTATGCCGGACCTGGCACACACCAGAGCGATACCGCCTCCCATTGTCCCGGCACCCACGACCCCGATGCGCGTTGGCGTGAACGTCGCCGCGCCGGCTCCGGATTGGCCCGCTTTCCTCACTGCGCCCGTTGCGATGAACTGCGTACGAATGCGATTCTTGGCGGAGGGCGAAATCGCCACCGTCCCGAAACGGCGGGCTTCGATCGCGAGCCCTGCATCGATGTCGACAGCCAATCCCTCCCTCAGCACCTCCAGGACGGCGTGGGGCGCGACATCTTGCGGAGGCGATTTGCGCTGCCGCTCCGCGAACGCTTTGTCGAAGAACGCTTGGCCTTCGGCCGAGTGCGGCTGGAATCCCGGGTACTGGAACCCCTCGCGATCCCACGCTTGCTGTGCTGATGGGTGATCAAGCACCCACCGGCGCGCGGCATCCAATGCCTGGTCCGCGGGAACGATCTCATCCACGAGGCCGCAGCCGAGTGCCTCCTGCACGCCTATGGGCTTCCCTTCAAGCAACATCTTTGTCGCGGGCGCGATTCCTATGAGCCGCGGCAACCGTTGCGTGCCACCCGCACCCGGGATCAGCCCAAGATTGACTTCCGGACAGCCAAGCTGCACCCGCACGTCGTCGCTTGCCACTCTTCGGTGGCAGGCGAGCGCAACTTCGAGCCCTCCTCCAAGCGCCGAGCCCGTGACGACTGCGACGAACGGCTTGGATGAGCGCTCGATCGCGCGTAGGCACGCGCCAACCGGAGCCACCATGGCCTGAGCTTCTTGTGGCGTCTGGATTGCGTAAAGCGCCATCAGATCGCCGCCTGCGACATAGTCGCGCTTTGCCGACCGGATCAACGCCCCTTTCACTGCGTCATCGTTGATGGCGCGGTCGACGGCGCGTGCGAATGCATCGATGGCCGCCGGGGTCTTGACGTTCACAGGACCGTCCGGGTTGTTCCAGATGATGTGTGCGATGCCATCCTTGTCCAGTTCGTAATCAATCACTTCTTCATTCCCTTTCGTTCGTTGCCGTTGCGGGTCCCGTGCGGACAAACCAAATTCGGACAGTGGCATGGCGCATAGGGGTGCTCCCTTTAACGCCGCTCCGATGACCTGGTGTCCCTTGAGCGGGGCCTCTCGTGAGCATTGCTCTGCGCTTAACGGCCATGGGGGTGGCAGGTCCGCTGAATAGAAGTAAATCATGATTCACATGCAAAAGTAAATGGCGCGTCACATAGGGTTTTCCCCTTCAAAGCGCTGTGCCACCGAGCGCAACGGGCCAGCGTGGCAACGAACAGATGCGCGACCCGCCCCCAATAAGGCGCAAACCGCTCCAGCGGAAGACGTGAACAAGCGTTCAATTATTGAGCCGTGTACAGTCCCGACCATGTGCAGGTGAGCACACTCGGCGGACTCCTTTGCGGACGTCCATGCCTGCAGAGCTTTTCGGAACTCACTGTCCGGCGCAGCAGCAGCTAGTCGACCCCGAGGATTGCGCAGAGAACACCTTTGTCGGGGAATCGCGACCTTGGCCGGTGGCCTGCGGTTCGCAGGTGAAGGCAAACCTATTCAGTCATAGCCGCGCCCCGTCCGCGATATTGGGTCGGACGCTTACCGGCAACTCAGTCTCGTCAGTCGGCATTTGTACAAGGATGCGGCACGGGGAAATTCAATAGGACGTCTTTACACACGCCTGCACGAACGTCGCCATCTCAACTCCCAGGTCGTCCGAGTCGACGCCGAGGTGCTGGACGGACGTAAAATGATTTTGGTCTGGAATCAGAAACGTCGTGGTCTTAGCGCCTGGTGTCGACGTTCTGGCGCTGACCACGGTTTTCCATTGGCTAATGAATTCCGGTGGATCCAATTCTGCCGCGACCAGCAACAGAGGAGCTTCAGTCGCACCGATGCCATTAACTGTTGAATAGCGGCCTGGCGTTAAATCGTCGCCGTAGTAAGCAAACGCGCCTTGAAATGGAAGCAATGAAGGGGCAAAGATACCTGAAATGAGCACGGCCCCACGGAGGGCTGACGAATCAGGGATTCGGCCATGATGTCCGGACAGCCAAGAAGCGAGATGCGTTGCACCTGCTGAATGACCGATGACGATCAACTGCTCAGTTGATATGCCGAGTTGCCCGGAATGCATGGCCAGCCAATCAATCGCTCTCTCGATATCCTCGGCACCTGCTGGCCACTGAGCTGCAGGTGCCAAACGGTAGGACATCAATGCTGCCGCGAAGCCATGAGAATTGGCCCACGCAGCAACGTTGGAATAAAGATAACTGCCCGGTATGCGGCGGTTCCCGCCGACAAACCCACCACCGTGGACGAAAAGAACGAGCGGCTGGCTCGGTCCCGCTGCATCGACTGTGCGATAAAGATCCAGACAATGCCGGTCATCGGGTCCGTAGCGCAGATCTGGCGTAACCGTGCTGCACGCCGCTCCTACGTCGCGCGAGTGGAGCGGCGCGCAAAGGGTGAGCGACGCTTGAAAGCTCTCCGGAGAGAGTGTCCTCGGAATTCTTCGGATTTCGGCGAGATACTCAGGTGCCAGCGGTGGCGCAGCTTCAATTCTCAAATTTGACATCGTTTTACGCAGCACTGCGTTCCGAAAGGTGGTTTGCAAGATCCGATGCGAATGCCCTACTCACAGCTGAGCTACCGACTCGAAACCATGGTCATCCGGGCCTTGTGGCAAAGGCACCTGCAAAACGACCGTACCGGACGATGGAGGCTCGCGTTAAGCGTTCTGAACCGGTTGCGCAGTTCTTGCGGGCTCTCTCTCGATCGACATTCTGGTGGATGTCATTCAGCAACGGCATCAACAAGTCCCAGGAAGCCCCATTGCTTGCCCGGTGCCAATCCCGCCAATTCCTTTCCGCACTCGCTGAGCATCACGGGCGACGAGGTGACGTGTTGGGAACCGGCGTCCATGTCCCTATAGATCCGCTGTTTTGAAGAAAGAAACGAGATACCGAAGTCCGCATCCGCAGAATTCAAGAGGGCCAGGAAACCTGCGGTATGCGCAATCGAGACAACCACGAGCGGCGGGTCGAGGTAAACGGACGTGAAGGCATTTGCAGTCATTGAGCGCACACCGCCAGAATGGGAAACGCTGAGCACTGTCACGCCACTGGCGAAGCGCCCCCATCGCTCTTCTGAACTCACCGGCAGACAGTGCCTCGCCGGTGAGGCTATCCCACTCTGCTTTCTGACCTGTGCCGATGCTCCGCTCTGGAAGACTCATTTTCGAACCTCACAAGGTCGGCCGCTGTGACATTAAAGCCGACCCGCGCTACAAAGTAAATGTAGATTTACACCTAGTTTACCCGAGCGTTGCGGTCAAGCAAGGATCCGCGCGCTGCGGCCTAACCTACAGGAAGAAGAGCGGAAGAAGAGCGCGGCTGCGCCACCGAGGTCGGGCGATTGTGGGACGATGACAGGGCAAACGCCATGTAAATCAACATTCACTTTTACAGATGACCATGCTTTAATTCACACTGCGGTCTGCGCCCACGCCGAGCTTCACACAGCTCAGCCGAGGACAAAGCGAACCCGATCATGCATGCAATTGCTTTCACCACGTTGCACGACGGTCCGAGCTGCGAATGCAACCTCAAGATTAAGAATGACCGGCGCGAGGTTCGCCCAACCCACCGACACCACAACGGCGGCACGCTCATGCTCGCTGCCGCGATCCGCCGTGCCGCAACTGTACGGCCGGATGGATGGGCCATTACCAGTGGTACGGAAAGAACGACCTGCGGCGAATTCAGGGCAAGTGTCGCTACGTGGTCGCCGGGTCGCAGTCCCGCAGCGTTAAGTGCGGATGCGAGTGATGCGATTCCCCCAGGCATTTCGCGCCAATTCAACAGTTCTACGGCATGACTGGTGCAGCGGCGCATGCGCATGCCTCTTACCGGAGTGGCATTCAACGAGCGGTCCGAAAGCAGGGAAATTGACGTCAGTCGGACAACCGACGTCGAGCTTCGAGATACGGATCGTCGACGAGCAGGGCTGCCTCTGCGAGACCGGGACGGTAGGCGAGATCCAGATCCGCGGCCCTGCGGTCATGCGGGGCTACTGGCGGGACCCACTGAAAACGTCGGACACGATCAAGGATGGTTGTTGCGGTCGGGTGACGCGGGGTATATGGACGACGAAGGGTTTCTCTTTGTGGCAGATCGAATCAAGGACATGATCATTAGCGGCGGCGAGAACATCTATAGCGCCGAAGTCGAGAAAGTCTTGAGCATGCACCCGGCGGTAAGCCAATGCGCAGTGATCGGGGTGCCGGATGAGCATTGGGGTGAGCGAGTGCATGCCGTTATCGTCATCAAACCCGGGGCCTTCGCAACCCCCGCAGAACTGGACGCCCACTGCAGAGCCCACATTGCAGGCTACAAGGTGCCACGCGGATATGACATCCGCACCGAGCCACTGCCTCTATCTGGAATAGGAAAAATACTGAAAAACAGACTGCGCGACGTGCTGTGGGACAAATAGGAGAAGACGATCGTCAATAACGAATCGTCGGAAATCATTCGTATGTTGAACTCGGCCTTCGACGGTCTCGGCACCACGCCTGGCGATTACTATCCGGCGCCATTACGCCGCAAGATCGACGAACTAAACGACCGCGTGTACGACACGCTGAATAACGGCGTTTACAAATCCGGCTTTGCAACGACGCAAAGCGCGTACGAGGAAGCAGTCGAGCCGCTATTCGAGACGCTGGCGTGGCACGAGGAGCCGCCGCACGCGCACGGAAAGACCGGGATGGTCGTGGGCCATCTCAGGCTAGCCAGCCGCGCAGCCGCGCGTGATCGAGAAAGCGATAGACGTCGGGCGCAAGTTCGGACGTGCCGAAAAGCCGTTCGAGTTCGCCGATGATGTCGTCGAGCTCGTGTTCTCCGTCGCAACGTGCGAGGATCGCGCCGGCGCTAGCGTTGAGCTTCACCATCCCTTCGGGATAGAGCAGCACGTAGGCGTCCTGCGCCACTTCCCACTGCAGGCGGAAGACGCTCCGCAGGCGGGGGCGCAGTGGCACGCCGCTATCCGCGTCACGCGTGTTCATAGGGGCCAGGCCTTTTCGACCGCATCGAGGATCGACCAGAGAATTATCGAGTTTGAACCGCAGGATATCGAGCGCGCGCTGCTGCGCCTCGGGCGTGCCCGGCGTGGCGAGCGCCGCCCGCGGCGCCACTACGGCACTGCGGGCGGCATGCCGCAGCCCGCTCAGCGATTGGCGATATACATCGTGACTTCAAAGCCGAAACGCACCTCGGCGTACGACGGAGTGATCCATTGCATGGCATGTCTCCTTGTTTGCGATGGGACGGAAGAACCGCACTCGATGCGCGGCCGTTCCCTTCAAAGCAAAGGACATGCCGATGTCGCCACGCGAGGCTCGTTTGGCTCGCGCAGGCTCGCGCACAAGCCTTCGCCTGGGTATGGGCGCCGACATCGTCAATTCGCTGACGTAAGCGGGACAAACGCGTCGCCATACGACGCGTTCGGGAGATGGGCAGTGTTGATTTTTGGAGCACCACTGCTGCGGGATGCAACAACGGTGTGACAGCACGTGGGCGAAACAGAAGTGCTGATGAAAGCGGCGCGGCGGGGCTCAGAAGTCGTCCACCTCACGATCCGGCTCGACCGCGGGCATCTTGCGATAGATCGTGTTGCGCGACACGCCGAGCTCGCGCGCGGCCGCCGAAACGTTGCCGCCATGCCGCGCGAGCGCGGCGGCAATCACCGACACGGTCACGTCCTGCAGGCGCGCGCACTCCGAAGCGAACGCATTGCCCGAGCCCGGCGTATCCGCCGCGCCGCTCGACGAAACGCCGCAGCGCAGATCATCGAAGAAGTCATCGGGCAAATGCTCGCGCCGGATCTCGCCGTCCGCGTCGACCATGGCCGCCGCGGTGCGCAGCAGGTTGCCAAGCTGCCTGAAGTTGCCCGGCCATGGACAGCGCTCGAACATCGCCATGACATCGGGTGCGACGTGAAGCGGCCGTCCGCTCGCGCTGGCGATCGATTCGCGCAGCAACATCTTCTGGATCACGACCGCGAGGTCGGTACGGTCGCGCAGCCGCGGCAGACGCACCACGAGGCCATTGAGCCGGTAGTAGAGATCCTCGCGGAAGCGGTTTTGCGCGATCATCTCGCGCAAGTCCCGGTGCGTCGCGCAGATGATCGCGACGTCCACCGCAATGCTCCTCGTCGAGCCGAGCGGGTTGACGACGCGTTCCTGCAGCACGCGCAGCAGCCGCACTTGCAGCGAGTACGGCATGTCGCCGATCTCGTCGAGAAACAGCGTGCCGCCGTTTGCCTGCAGCAGCTTGCCGATCGCGCCTTTGCGCCGCGCCCCGGTGAATGCGCCCTCCTCGTAGCCGAACAGCTCGGATTCGATCAGCGTCTCGGGAATCGAAGCACAGTTGACCGCCACGAACGGCCCGGCGCAGCGCGGCGAATCGTTGTGGATCGCCTGCGCGAGCAGTTCCTTGCCCGTGCCGGTCTCCCCATTGATCAGGATCGGAATGTCCTTGCCGATCACCCTCCTGACCTTCGCAATGACCGCGGCGACCTGCGGGTCACCCGTGTCGAGATAGCTCAGACGCGAGAGTCCGGCGGCCGCCTGCGGCGGCTCCTCGCGCGCGAGCGCGCGGGCGCCGTCGTGCACGGCGACCGGACGGCTGCCCTCGGCGAGCGACGCCCGCCTGAACTGCACGCGCGCGCAGACGACCGCGCCGCTGCTCAGATTGAGCATCAGGTGCGCGTCGAGGCTCACGCGCGCGCGATCGATCAGTTGCGCGCTCGTGGTCTGGAACAGCGACGACAGCGTATGCGCGCGCAGCCCGGCGAGCGACATGCCGAGCTGGAACTGGGCACTGCGATTGGCCGACAGAAAGCGTCCGTCGCTCGTGAACGCCACGATGCCTTCCATCAGCGTGCCCAGAAACTCCGGACGACTATGGAAGGACACTTGCAGCGTTTCGTGAAAGGTGGTCGTAAAGAGATGATTCTCGATCATCTGCACCGACATTTTGGCGAGCGCCATCGTGTGCTGATGGTAGCTGCGATAGTCGCCCGTCACGTCGAGCACCCCGATCGCGTCGCCATACGGATCGAGAATCGGCACGCTCGAGCAGGTCAGGAAGCGGTTTGCCGCCAGGTAGTGCTGGTCGCCGTGCACGACCATCGCGCAGCGCTCGGCCAGCGCCGTACCGATCGCGTTGGTGCCCTGGCGGTCCTCGGCCCAGTTCGCGCCGGGCCGCAGCGCGACTTTCTCCGCGCGCGCGAGGAAGTCGTCGTCGCCGATCGAATGCAGGATCAGCCCTTCGGCATTGGTCAGCACGATCATGCTTTGCGTGTCGGCGATCTGCTCGTGCAGCGACTCCAGCACCGGCATCGCATGCGCGCACAACACCCGGTTCTGCTCGCGTTTGAGCACGAGACCCGCGTTCGAAAGAACCTCGTATTCCGGCCGCGCCGACGCGCACAGACCAAACGTTTCGGAGCGTTCGTGCGCTTTCTGAATTGCCGGCATGGAAAAGTCATTGGACCGTACGGCAGTCTGAGCCACGGCCCGGTGAACGTCATCGCGCATTGTCTCCCTCTTGGAAAGCCTGGTACCTTGCCGGACTTTTCTCCGTCCTCTTAAGCAAGCTCCGGGCCATCCATTTCAGCGACAGCTTCGCCCGCGATCCCGGCGTCGCCCTCGACCCGAGCCATGCGCGCCAGCGCTGCAACTGTCCTGTTTCTCAACACTCCATCGCCCGGCGTTGTACCGGGATGCAACACATGGAGCGCCCTGCGCGCGATATGTGCCGCCGCATGTTTCAGGCGTGCCGCCCTTTCGGACTCGCCCACAAAAATGGCATGTGACTTGCAGTAACGGCACCGCAACCGGATCGACACGGAACAAAGGGGCGACGCCTCTGCCGGCACTGCATCGACAAACACTCAGGAGACGACCATGAAGAACCGTTCGCCCGCCGCAGGCCGGCCGGCTGTCCTTGGAGCGAGCATCGCGATCGCGATGGCACTGAACGTGGCTCCGGTGCACGCCGCCCCGGACTACCCCGCCGTGACTTACGAGCGCCTCGCTCATGCACAGAGCGACCCAGGCTGGCTCACCTACTACCGCAGCTATAGCGGCCAGTCACATTCGCCACTGAAGCAGATCGATGCATCGAATGTCGCCGGGCTCAAGGAGGCCTGGAGCTATCAGTTCCCCCCGGAACTCAAGCAAGGCTTCGAAGCAACTCCGATCGTCAATGGCGGCTACCTTTTCGTCAGCACGCCGAAAGACAACGTCTATGCATTCGATGCCAAGAGCGGCACGAAGCTCTGGAAATACGAGCCGAAGCTCGGCGCGGAATCGTTCAGGACCGCATGCTGCGACGTAGTGAATCGCGGCGTCGCGCTGTATGGCAAGAACGTCTACGTGGCCATGCTGAGCGGCGAGGTAGCCGCGATCGACGCGCAGAGCGGCAATGTCGTATGGAAGAAGCAGATGTTCGAACCGGGTCTCGGCTACGCGTTCTCGCTCGCGCCGCTCGCGCTCGACGGCGCGATCGTGGTCGGTACATCAGGCGGCGAGTATGGGATTCGCGGCTATATCGCCGCACTCGATCCCGACGACGGCTCGATCATCTGGAAGCGCTATACGATCCCGAATGCCGGCGACAAGGGCGGCGATACGTGGCCCGACGGCATGCAGGAACATGGCGGCGGCGCGGCGTGGCTGACCGGCACCTACGACGCCGCCACGCAGACGCTGTACTGGGGCGTCGGCAATCCGGGACCGTGGCTCGCCGCGCTGCGTCCCGGCGACAATCTGTACTCCGATTCCCTGCTCGCGCTCGACCCGAAGAACGGCGACCTGAAGTGGCACTATCAGTACACGAGTAACGACACGTGGGACTACGACGGCGTCAACACGCCGGTTCTTGCCAACATCAGCTACAAGGGCAAACAGTATGACGCCATCATCCATGCCGACCGCAACGGCTTCTTCCACGCGATCGACCGCAAGACCGGCAAGCTGATCTACGCGGAGCCGTTCGTCAAGGCGCTGTCGGTGACGGGCTATACCGCCGACGGCAAACCAGTTCAGGACGCCAGCCGGTTTCCCAAGGCCGGCACGACGATCAACACCTGTCCGAGCTTTCTCGGCGGCAAGAACTGGTGGTCGACTTCCTACGATCCCGAGCGGCACATCGCGGTGGTGCCCTCGCTGCATGCGTGCATGAGCCTGTCCGGCAAGTCGGTCAGCTACATGGAGGGTCTGCCCTACCTCGGCGAAGGCTTCGAGATCCAGCCTGAACCGGGCAGCCAGGGTTACGGCGAGCTTCAGGCCATCGATGTCAATACGGGCAAGAAGCTGTGGGGTCACTGGACCAGGATGCCCTGGAACGGTGGCGTCGCCACCACGGCCAGCGGCCTCGCCTTCAGCGGCTCGCTCGACGGCCATCTGTACGCGTTCGACGTGACGACGGGCAAGGTGCTGTGGGAGAGCCCGCAACTCGCGAGCGGCATCGTCGCGCAACCTTCCGTGTTCGAAGTCGACGGCAAGGAATACGTGGCCGTGCTCGCGGGCTACGGCGGTGCGAATCCGATCTGGGGCGGCCCGATGGCCGACGTCGCGAAGGACGTTCCGCGCGGCGGCACGCTGTACGTGTTCGCGCTCGATCGCAGCTAGGCGCAGCCACCGCACCCGCATCGTTCTGCCCATCCGGCCTTCGCAGCCGCATCTTTCCGCGCCCGCGCGCAGCCCATGCGGGCGCGGTGTTCCCGCCATCACAGGAACGCACCATCATGAACATTCGATTCACTCACCTTGCTCTCGCCAGCGCGCTCGTCGCCGGCGCCGCACATGTTGCCGTCCAGGCGGCCGCGCGGACGTCTTCCAGCGTCCGTGTGTGCACGATGCCCGGCAGCCCTTCGGCCGAGTTGGACAAGTCCGTTGCACGCGCGGTGTTGAGCGCGGCGGGCATTACCGCGACATTCGCGCCGCGCGGCATCGACGACGACGGCGGCGACGACGGCATCTCCGCTCGCGAGCTCTCGACATCGCTGCAGCGCAACTGCGACGTGATCGCGGGCTTTCCGCGTTCGAGCGTGGCCGACGGCTCCGACTCGCACCTGCTCTTTTCCGACAGCTATCTGCACTCCGGTTACGTCAGCGTCACGCTGCGCGGCGCCCATGCGGCCAACACCCCGGTCACGGCGCCGGACGGCAAGATCACCATTGCCGCCACCTGGTCGAGCCCGTCGCAACTGATCGCGGTCCAGCAGAAGAACGCGCGCTTCGATCTGGAAACCACCTCCGAGCTGACCGTCGACGCCCTCGCGAAAGGGCGCGCCCAGCGCGCGATCGTCTGGTACCCGGCCGTGGTGGCGTATCGGCATGCGCACCCGCAGCAGCACTTCGACGTTGCCGTCGCCGAGTCGCCCTATGCCGACTGGAATCTGGTGTTCGCGTCGGGGCCCGACACGCAGCCGCTGCAAAAGCGCATCGATGACGCGCTCACGCGTCTGCGCAGCGATGGCCGGCTCGCAGCGCTCACGCGCAACTGGGCGCTGCCAACCACCCTCGCGAGCGGTTCGGCGACCGCGGCCAGCACTCACGCGAATCTCGCACGCTATCTCGACGGCCCGACCCAGGCGTCGCCGCGTGCGGACCTATGGCGCGTGGGCGGCATGCCCGCCGCCGGCGGCTTCATCAAGGTTGCGGCGACGACCGAGACACCGTCGTTCGATCACGATCAGGTCACCCACGGTGAACATCTGTATGCCGATTCGTGTGCGAAATGCCACGGCGAGAAGCTCGAAGGCAACACCGCGCCGTCGTTGATCGGACCGGCCTTCGCGCCAGCGGCGAACTCGCATCTGACGATCGGCGGCATTTACCAGTACATGTCGACCAACATGCCCGCGGATCATCCCGGCAAGATGAGCGACGAGGAGTACGCCGATCTGATGGCCTTCCTGCTCTATACGAATGGCTACGACGCCGGTAGCGCGAAGCTGACCGCGCAAGCCGCGCAATCCTCGACCACACCGCTGAACGCCGGACCGCGCCACTAACACGTTGCTTCGCACCGCATTACGACGCCACGCCGCTTCAAGCGAATGCGGCATGGACGACCCATTTCTTTTCTCAGGGCATCACCATGGTCTCTCACAACCGCAGACACTTCATTCTCCAGGCCGCGGGCCTGTGTGCCGCGCTCGCCAGCGCCGAGCTCGCGTTAGCCGCGCCGCCCGCCGTCGATGAAAACGACGCCACGGCCAGTTCGCTCGGCTATCGTGCGAAAGCGAGCAGCGTCGACGCAGCGAAGTTCCCCAAGTACCACGCGGGCCAGAGCTGCGCGAACTGTCGTTTCTACACTGGCGCAGCGGGCGAGGCTTCAGGACCGTGCCCGATGTTCCCAGGCAAATCGGTTGCCGCCGACGGCTGGTGCAACGTCTATGCGCAACGAGTTTGAGCGCTGGTCCGTGGGTGCGCCGCGAAGCGGCGCACCCACGACGGCAGGCGAAGACACGTCGCCCCTGGACCCTTCGCTCGCTGATTCGATGCGATAGCTGAACGACGTTCGAGCTCTGCTAAGCTACGGTCCGCCGCACCTATTCTTAGGCTCCCGAACAAACCGCGAGATCATTTGAACCGGAGAAGATCAATGTCGACACCCTGGCTGGGGCGCTGCCTGTGCGGCGCGGTGCAATACGAAGCTCGCGGTGATTCACTCGCGCAACTGATCTGCCATTGCCGCGATTGTCAGCGCGCGTCAGGTTCCGCGGGGTTGCCGGTTGTCGTAGTGAGAGCCGCCGGCTTTTCGTTCAAAGGCGACGTCAGGCCTTATACGAAGATCGGCGGCAGCGGAATGCCCACGACGCGCAACTTCTGCGCTCATTGCGGCAGCCTGCTATTCGCTACGCCGCATCATGCGCCGGACATCGTGACCCTCTATGCCGGCACGCTCGATGATCCTGCGCGGTTCAAGCCCGAGTTCGCCCAGTTCACGTCCGAACGCCATCAACTGGATGCCCACCAGCCTGACATTCCCCACCATCCGCGAAGAGCGCCCTGACCGGTGCAATCAAAGATGCCGTGTTTGCGCGGGCGGATTGCCCCAGTCGTCGTGCAGCCCATCGCGATAGGTGACTGGCGCATTCAGCGCGGCATCGAGATCGAGTTCATCGAGGCACATGATGTTCACGTTGATATACGGATACCCCGTGCCGTTTGGCATATCGATGCGATCGAATACGTGAACCCCGCAGCGTTTGCAGAACGGGTGATGCGCGACCGCATTGCGCCCCTGATATTCGCTGAGCGCGGCTTCATCCGAAAGAAGGCGAAAATCTTCCCGGCGAACCTGCACGTGCCAGAATCGCAGCCTGCTGCAGTAGCTGCAATTGCACTTCGACGTGCCCTCGTCGAAATCGATGCGTGCCTCGAACTTCACGAATTGGCAATGGCAACTTCCGAGGTACGTGCGCAACATGGGGTTCTCCGGGGTTGAGGGCCGCTGCCATTATGGACGGCACGACTTCGCGCTGCCAATGCACGAGCCGTCGCAACCCTCGCAGTAATGGCGGTCGCGCACCGCGCGATCCACGCGCCAGACGTTCGCCGCAACCGGCGCCGCCGTCCCCGCCGAGCGTCCGTTTTCCCGCGCATGAAAGGTCGGCTCGCCCGCCTTACCGCGGCGAATCGCTTCATCGACGTCCTGCTCGCCGAACACCGCTTTCAGTTCGGCCACGAACGCCGCGATCTCCGGCATCGGATGCCCGGCTGGCTTGCGCACTCGCATGTCCATGAACCCGCCCCCCAAAAAGTGCCTGTTCGCTATCTCATAAAACCATGTAGGATACTGTATATCCATACAGGTATTTTCGCAAATGACAGCCGCCCTGCCAGCACCGGAAGCCATTCACCCGTCCTTGTGGCGGGCGTCCCAGCTTGGCGCTGGCCGCGGCCGCAGCGTCGATACCGGTTATCCGGCCCTGTCGGCGGAGTTGCCCGGCGGTGGCTGGCCGCTCGGCGCGCTGGTCGATCTGCTCGTGCAGCAGGCCGGCGTCGGCGAACTGCGGCTGTTGCAGCCGGCGCTCAGCGCCGTCGGCGAGCGTCCGCTCGTCTTCGTGCAACCGCCGCATACGCCGGACGGCCTCGGGCTCAACTACATCGGCCTGTCGCTGCAGCAGGTGCTGCGGATCAATGCGCCGAAAACCGCCGACGCGCTGTGGTCCGCCGAGCAGATCCTGCGCGCCGGCAGTTGCGGCGCGCTGATCTTCTGGGCGCAGTACGCGCAGGCGTCCTCGCTGCGCCGTCTGCATCTGGCCGCGCAGTCGTCGGAGACGCTTTTCATCATGGTGCGGCCGCTCGCCACCGCGCAGGAGGCATCCCCCGCGCTGCTGCGGCTCGCGCTCAGGCCATCGGCCGAAGGTCTCACCATCGACATCGTGAAACGACGAGGGCCCGCTCGCGCAGAGCCCCTGTCGATTCCCCTTCAACCCACTCCCGTTCTGCTTTCCCGACATGCGCGTCTTTCTCGCCGTTCATCTGCCAAAGTTGCCGCTCGAGGTCTTCAGACCGAAGTGGTCGCCTGAGCCCGTGCATGGCTGCGCGGTGCTGGAGAAAGACAAGGTGGTCATGGCCGACCCCGCCGCGCGCTCGGCAGGCGTGCGTCCGGGCATGAAGCGCGGCGGCGTGTTGACGCTGTCGCCGCAGACCGAGATGTATGAGCGCGATAGCGGCCGTGAAACGGCAGCCCATCGCGAGGTGGGTATCGCGCTGATGCGCTTCTCGCCCGAAGTCGCGCTGCTCGATGAGGCGACGGTCGTCGTCGAGATCGGCGCGAGTTTGCGGCTCTTCGGCGGCCTGCTCGCGCTGTGCCGCGATACGAAAACCATCCTCGACGCGCTCGGCTTCACCGCGCGCATCAGTGCCGCGCCGACCGGCCAGGGCGCGTGGCTGCTCGCGAAGTTTGGCAACCGGCGCGTGCTGAAGCTCGCGTCGCTCGACCAGCGCCTGTCCGCCCTGCCGATGCTCGCCGTGCCCGAAGTCCGCCCGTTCGCCGACTGGTTCACGGGCCTCGGTTGCGAGCGCATCGCCGATCTGCGCCGCCTGCCCCGCGCCGGCTTGCAGCGCCGCTGCGGCGAACATCTGCTCGACTCGCTCGACCGCGCGTTCGGGACCGCGCCCGAACTGTTCGACTGGCTCGAACTGCCGCCCACGTTCTCGGCGCGCATCGAGATGCCGGACCGGCTCGAACACGCGGATGGCGCGGTGTTCGGCGCGCAGCGCCTGATCGTGCAACTGTGCGGATGGCTGTGCGCAAAACAGCTCGCGCTCACCGGCATTCGCCTGTCGCTCGAACACGAGCGCGGACGCGCTGCGATCGAGCCGACCACGATCGACGTCGCACTCGGCGAGCCGACCTGGCGCGAAGAACATCTGATGCGCCTGCTGAAGGAGCGGCTGCATCGTATCGAGCTCGCCGCGCCCGTGATCGCGTTGCGGCTCGACGCGTCGAACGTCGAGTCGGCCGCGCCCGCGTCCGACACGCTGTTTCCCGAACCGGGCGGCTCGCAGGAGGATCACGCGCGGCTGCTCGAACTGCTGGTCGCGCGGCTCGGCGAAGAGAACGTGCTGAAACCCGCGCCGAGCGCCGATCATCGTCCGGAGATCGCGAACCGCTGGCTGCCGGTGTCGCAGCCGGTCAAGCCCGGCCCGCTGCCGCAGAATCTGCCCCGCCCGACGTGGATGCTCGACACGCCCGTGCGTCTGCTGATGCGCCAGCACCGCCCGTTTTATGGCTCGCCGTTGCGCATGGTGTCGCCGGGCGAGCGCATCGAGAGCGGCTGGTTCGACGGCGAGCTCGTCACGCGCGACTACTTCGTCGCGCAGGCGGACGACCAGAGCTGCTACTGGATCTACCGCGAGCGCGTGAGCAGCCGCGACGCGGAAGAAGAGCAACGCTGGTTCCTGCATGGCCTGTTCGGCTGATAGGCGCGGATGAGCGGCCATGGACACCACCTTCACGATGCTGCCGGCGTATGCCGAGCTGTTCTGCTTTTCCAACTTCACGTTTCTGCGGGGCGCGTCGCACGCTGAGGAACTGGCCGAGCGTGCCGCGCAACTCGGCTACTCCGCGCTCGCGATCACCGACGAATGCTCGCTCGCGGGAGTCGTGCGCGCGCATGTCGCGGCGAAAGAAGCGAAGCTGCCGTTTATCGTCGGTTCGTATTTCCGGCTCGTCAACGCCGATGGTTCGCCGGCGTTCGGGCTGATCCTGCTCGCCCGCAACCGCAACGGCTACGGCAATCTGTCCGAGCTGATCACGCTGGCGCGCATGCGCGCGCCCAAGGGCGAATACCGGCTCACGCCGCAGGATCTGTCGCGGCCGGAGAAGGAGTATCGCCACCTGCTCGGCATGCCCGACTGCCTCGCGATTCTCGTGCCGGATTTCCCGGCCAGCGAAGACGCGCTCGATGCGCAGGTCGAATGGCTCGACGAAACGTTCACGGGCCGCGCATGGGTCGGCCTCGTGCTCCATCAACGCGCGATGGACGACCTCCATCGCGGCGCGGTCGAGTTCGTCGCGCGCAGCCGCGACCTGCCCGTCGTCGCGCTCGGCGAAGTCGTGATGCACGTGCGCTCGCGCAAGCCGCTGCAAGACACGATGACCGCGATCCGGGTCGGCAAACCGGTCCATCAGTGCGGCTATGATCTGGCGCCGAACGCCGAGCAGCATCTGCGCTCGAGGTTGCGGCTCGCCAACCTGTACCCGCAAGACGCGCTGGCCGCGACGGTCGACATCATGAGCCGCTGCACGTTTTCGCTCGACGAGCTGCGCTACGAGTATCCCGACGAGCTGGTGCCGGCCGGCCATACGCCGGCCTCGTATCTTCGTCAGGAAACCTATATTGGCGCGCAGCGGCGTTTTCCCGCGGGGATTGCGCATCACGTGCAGCAGCAGATCGAGCACGAACTCGAACTGATCGCGGACCTGCAGTACGAGCCGTATTTCCTGACCGTCTACGACATCGTCCGCTTCGCGCGCAGCCAGCACATTCTGTGTCAGGGGCGCGGGTCGGCCGCGAACTCGGCGGTCTGCTACTGCCTCGGCGTGACCGAGGTGGACCCCGCGCGCGGCAACATGCTGTTCGAGCGCTTCATCAGCAAGGAGCGCGGCGAGCCGCCCGATATCGACGTCGACTTCGAGCACCAGCGGCGCGAAGAAGTGATCCAGTACATCTATCGCAAGTACGGCCGCGACCGGGCGGCGATCGCGGCGGCGGTGTCGACCTATCGTCCGCGTGGTGCGCTGCGGGAAACGGGCAAGGCACTCGGCGTCGATCCGCAGATCGTCGATGCGGTCGCGAAGTCGCATCACTGGTTCGATACCAGTCGGGATCTGCTCGCGCGTTTCGCGGAATCCGGCCTCGATCCGAACCAGCCCCTGATTCAGGCCTGGGCGAAGCTCGCCTCGCAACTGCTGAATTTTCCGCGCCACCTGTCGCAGCATTCGGGCGGCTTCGTGATCAGCCGCGGCAAGCTCACCCGGCTCGTGCCGGTGGAAAACGCGGCGATGGCCGACCGCTCGGTGATCGAGTGGGACAAGGACGACCTCGAATCATTGGGCTTGCTGAAGGTCGACGTGCTCGCGCTCGGCATGCTGTCGGCGATCCGGCGCACGCTCGACCTCGTTTCGGAACAGCGCGGAGAACGTTTCGAAATGCAGGACATCCCCGCCGAGGATGAGGCGACCTACGCGATGATTTCGGCCGCCGATACGGTCGGCGTGTTCCAGATCGAATCGCGCGCGCAGATGAGCATGCTGCCGCGCATGCGGCCAGAGAAGTTCTACGACCTCGTCATCGAAGTCGCGATCGTGCGGCCCGGTCCGATTCAGGGCGGCGCCGTGCATCCCTATCTGCAGCGCCGTCAGGGCTTCGAGCCCGTGACCTATCCGAGCGACGCGTTGAAGACCGCGCTGGGCCGCACACTCGGCGTGCCGATCTTCCAGGAGCAGGTGATGCAGGTGGCGATTCTCGCGGCCGGCTTCACCGCCGGCGAAGCCGACCAGCTGCGACGCGCGATGGCCGCGTGGAAACGCAAGGGCGGACTCGAAAAATACTATGACCGCATCGTGCTCGGCATGCAGGAGCGCGGCTACGACCAGACCTTCGCCGAGGCGATCTTCGAGCAGATCAAGGGCTTCGGCGAATATGGCTTCCCCGAAAGTCACGCGGCCAGTTTCGCGCTGCTGGTCTATGCGAGCAGCTGGCTCAAGCGTCACGAACCCGAAGCCTTTCTCGCCGCGATGCTGAACAGCCAGCCGATGGGCTTCTATTCGCCGTCGCAACTGGTTCAGGATGCGCAGCGGCACGGCGTCACGGTGTTGCCGGTCGATGTGACGATCAGCGGTTGGGACTCCTCGCTCGAACAGCGTGCGGGGGCGACGCGCCCCGCCGTGCGTCTCGGTCTTTCGCTGCTGCGCGGCATGAAGGACGGCGCCGCCGAACGGATCGAGAACGCGCGCGCGGTTCGCCCGTTCGCGAGCGTCAACGATCTCGCGCGCCGCGCGCAGCTCGACCGCAAAGACCTGCATGCGCTCGCGGATGCGAATGCGTTGGCAGCGCTCGCGGGAAACCGCCGCGAAGCGCTGTGGCAGTCGGTCGTCGCGGTGCCGGACAAGGATATGCTCGCGGCCGCGGCGACTCAGGACGAAACGCCCGAACTGGGCGCACCGGGCGAAGCGAACGACATCGTCGCCGACTACCGTTCGCTCGGCCTGACGCTCAACCGCCATCCGCTGGAACTGCTCCGGCCGCAGTTGCTCGCGAACCGGCTGATGCCGGCCTCGACGCTGCGGACCTATCGCGACGGCCGCCTCGCGCGCGGCTGCGGACTGGTGACGGTGCGTCAGCGTCCCGGCACGGCCAAGGGCGTCGTGTTCGTCACGCTCGAAGACGAGACCGGCAACGTCAACGTGATCATCTGGCCGAGTCTGCTCGAAAAACAGCGCAAAGAAGCGTTGGGCGCCGCGCTGCTCGCTGTGTACGGCACATGGCAGTGTCAGGGAGAAGTACGGCACCTCGTCGCGCAGCGGCTCGTCGACATGTCTCATCTGTTGGGCGAGTTGCAGACGACGAGCAGAGACTTCTGCTGACGCGAGCGCGCAAATGCGTATCATCGGAACAGCAAACGGAGGCATCCATGTGCTATTCGGCTCAGATTCTGGCGGACTACCGGCGCTACGTCCGCATGTTCGGCGCGCACATGAGCATCGAGGAATTCGCGCGTCTTTTCTTCGAACGCGCAGAGGACGGTCAGGCCAGGATTCCCAAAGCGATGGAAGACGCCTTCTCGGAACCGCAGTCCGACGCGCAACGGGAAGTCTGGGCGCTGATCGAGCGCTTCAGATCGCAGCAGACCGTGAAGCTCGAACAGGAACTGTTCAAACAGCGCACCCGCTTCGCCGATGCCGAGCGCTCTTTGCAGACCAAAGCCACCAAGGCGGCGACCGAGAGCAAACGGATCGCCAAAGACAAGATCGACCGCACGCTCGAGCGACTCGACGACCTCGGCCGAACCGCTCCCAAAGCAGACGACTCGCGCATCTTTCCAGGCTACTACGCGCCGGTGATGGTGATGGAGCATGGCCAGCGCGTCGTCAAACCGATGCGCTATCAGTGCCGCCTGGCCGGCAAGCCCGCATCGTACGACACCCGCTATCCCGGCACGTACAACGCTCGTCGGGACAGTCTCGAAAGTTTCTGGAAAGCGCTATTCGGCTATTCGCATGGACTCGTGCTGGCCAGTTCTTTCTATGAGAACGTCTCTCGCGCGCGAATGGAAGGCCGCGAACTGGCGCCCGGCGAGAAAGATGAAAATGTCCGGCTCGAGTTCCGGCCCAATCCGCCTCACGACATGCTGGTCGCATGCTTATGGTCCCGCTGGAGCGGCAAAGGCGAGCCCGATCTATTGTCCTTCGCGGCCATCACCGATGATCCGCCACCCGAGGTGGCCGCTGCCGGCCATGATCGCTGCATCATTCCGATCAAGCCTGAGCATATCGACGCGTGGTTGAATCCCGATCCGCGCGATCTGGCAGCGTTGTACGCGATTCTCGATGATCGGGACCGGCCGTTCTACGAACATCGGATCGCGGCCTGAATACAAGACGCGGTTTCGCAGGCGCGCGACACGGTGTCGGATCATCCTTGCAATCTTCGCGCAGTAACATATTCTGCGTTATGGATGTTCATCGGCTGGCGAAGAATACCCGGTTGTAGAGGTCCGCCAACAGGCGCGACTCGGACCCCATCAATCATCGAAGCGCCTGCGCAGCGCACCCGACGCGATCCACACCCTCGGGTTGCGGCTGCAAGCACAGGAGACGTCGGTATGGGCAAACATCCCGCGGCGGACGCTTCGCAGCAGACCGCGCTCGGCAGCGACGAACTTCAGCTGATCGATGCGTGGTGGCGCGCATGCAATTATCTTTCGGTCGGCATGATCTATCTGCTGGACAACCCGCTGCTGCGGGAGCCGCTGAAAGTCGAACACGTCAAGTATCGCCTGCTCGGACACTGGGGCGCGAGCCCGGCGTTATCGTTCGTCTGGGCGCATCTGAACCGCGTGATCAAACGCGACGATCTCGACGTCGTCTTCATGGCCGGTCCCGGACACGGCGCACCGGGCGTGCTCGGCCCCACCTATCTGGAAGGCACCTACTCGGAGATCTATCCGGACAAGAGCGCGGATGCCGAGGGCATGCAGAAGTTCTTCAAGCAGTTCTCGTTTCCCGGCCATATCGGTTCGCATGTGACGCCGGAGACGCCCGGGTCCATCCATGAAGGCGGCGAGCTTGGCTACAGCCTGTCGCATGCGTATGGCGCCGTGCTCGACAACCCGGACCTCATCGTGGCCTGCGTGGTCGGCGATGGAGAAGCGGAGACCGGCCCGCTCGCCACCGCGTGGCATTCGAATAAATTCATCAACCCGGCCCGCGACGGCACCGTGCTGCCGATCCTCAATCTGAACGGCTACAAGATCGCCAATCCGACCATCCTGTCGCGCATCAGCAGCAGAGAACTGGAAGCGCTCTTTGTCGGCTATGGCTACACCCCGCATTTCGTCGAAGGATCGGATCACGCGGAAATGCATCGGAAGATGGCGCACACGCTCGATACCGTGCTCGGCGAAATTCGCGCAATTCATCAGCAGGCACGCGCGAACGGCAATCTCGAGCGGCCGCTCTGGCCGATGATCGTGCTGCGCACGCCCAAGGGCTGGAGCGGACCGAAGCAGATCAACGGGCACAAGGTCGAAGGCTCGTGGCGCTCGCATCAGGTGCCTTTTTCCGATGTGCGCAACAACTCCGCGAATCTCGAAGTGCTCGAAGAATGGATGCGCAGCTACCGGCCCGCCGAACTTTTCGATGCCGAGGGCCGGCTGATCCCCGAACTCAAGGCGCTGTCGCCCCAAGGCCCGCGGCGCATGAGCGCCAATCCGCACGCGAACGGCGGCGTGCTGCGCCGCGAACTGAAGCTGCCCGACATCCGCGCGTACGCGGTGGATGTGCTGCACGCGGGCAAGGTGCTGCAGGAGAACACGCGGCCACTCGGCGAATTTCTGCGCGACACGATGCGCGCGAACATGAACACCTTCCGCGTGTTCGGCCCGGACGAAACGGCCTCGAACCGTCTGCAGTCGATCTACGAGGTCAGCAAGAAGGTGTGGATGGCCGAGATGCTCCCCGAGGACGAGGACGGCGGCGAACTGGCGCGCGACGGCCGCGTGATGGAGATGCTGTCCGAACATACGCTGATGGGATGGCTCGAAGGCTATCTGCTGACGGGCCGCCACGGCTTCTTCCATACCTACGAAGCGTTTGCGCACGTGGTGGATTCGATGTTCAACCAGCACGCGAAGTGGCTCGACATCAGCCGCAATCACGTGCCATGGCGCGCGTGGGTGTCGGCGGAAAACATTCTGCTGTCGTCGACCGTGTGGCGGCAGGATCACAACGGCTTTTCGCATCAGGACCCCGGCTTCATCGATCTCGTCACCAACAAGAGCCCCTCGGTCACGCGCGTCTATCTTCCGCCCGACGCGAACACGCTGCTGGTGGTCGCCGACCACTGTCTGCGCACCACCGACTGCATCAACGTGATCGTCGCCGACAAGCAGAAACACCTGCAATTCACCACCATCGACGAAGCCGTCGTGCACTGCGCCAAAGGCATCGGCGTGTGGCGGCGCGCGAGCAACGACGAGGACGCCGAACCGGACGTGGTGATGGCCTCGTGCGGCGACGTCGCCACCCAGGAAGCGCTGGCGGCGACGGCGATCCTGCGCGAACGTCTGCCCGAACTGAAGCTGCGTTTCGTCAACGTGGTCGACCTGTTCAGGATGCAGCCGGCGAGCGAGCACCCGCACGGCTCGACCGAACGCGAATTCGACAGCCTGTTTACGACCAATAAGCCGGTAATCTTCAATTTCCACGGTTACCCGTGGCTGATCCACAAGCTCGCTTATCGCTTTCGCAATCACGAGAATCTGCACGTGCGGGGCTACAAGGAGAAAGGCAACATCAACACGCCGCTCGAACTGGCGATTCTCAATCAGGTGGACCGCTTCCATCTGGTGATCGACGTGCTCGACCGCGTGCCGCGCTTGCAGGGCAGATCCGCGCATCTCAGGGAAGACATGAGGAACGCGATCGTCAGCAACCTGAACTATGCGCATACGCATGGCACGGACCGCGCCGAGATCGTCGACTGGGTCTGGCCCTTCTGAACGTCACGCGCAGCATGCACCGAGGAAAGCATCATGGCCGACGCTCCCACCACGACCTCGCAGCAAAGCGCGGATGCAGCGCGCACCGGCCTGAGCGCCGCCGCGCTGCAACGCGGCGTGCTCGACAATCTGCTGTGCCTGCGGGGCCGCTATCCGGCGATCGCTTCCCCGCATGACTGGTACATGGCGCTCGCGTATAGCGTGCGCGACCGGCTGCTGGCCCGCTGGGCAACCTCCGTACAGACCTACGCCGGAAGCGATGTGCGGGTCGCCTGCTACCTGTCCGCCGAGTTCCTGATCGGCCCGCAACTCGGCAACAACCTCGTCAATCTCGGCATCGAGGCCAACACACGCGAAGCGCTGCGCGCGCTCGGCGTCGACCTCGATATGCTGCTCGAACTCGAGGAAGAGCCGGGGCTCGGCAATGGCGGACTTGGCCGCCTCGCGGCCTGCTATCTGGATTCGCTCGCAAGTTTGGAAATACCGGCCATCGGCTATGGCATCCGCTACGAGTTCGGCATCTTCGACCAGCAGATTCGCGACGGCTGGCAGGTCGAAACCACCGACAAATGGCTGCAAAAGGGCAATCCATGGGAGATCGTGCGCCCGGAGGTTGCGTACTACGTGGGGTTCGGCGGCAGCACCCACAACGAAACCGATGCACGCGGGCACCTGTGCGTGCGCTGGACACCCACACGGCAGGTCAAGGGCGTGGCTTGCGACACGCCGATGCCCGGCTATCACGTCAACACGTGCAACACCTTGCGGCTGTGGAAGAGCGAGGCGGTCGAGTCGTTCGACCTGCAGGACTTCAACGCCGGCGACTATTACGAGGCCGTCAACGAAAAGGTCATCTCCGAGACGCTGTCGAAGGTGCTGTATCCGAACGACGAGCCCGCGATCGGCAAGCGCCTGCGTCTCGCGCAGCAATACTTCTTCGTGTCGTGCTCGCTGCAGGACATGCTGCGCCTGCTCCAAATCAAGGGCGAACCGGTCGGACACTTCGCGCAGTTGTTCAACGTGCAGTTGAACGACACGCATCCGTCGATCGCCGTCGCCGAGCTGATGCGTCTGCTGGTGGACGACAGGCAGGTGCCGTGGGACGAGGCCTGGGACATCACGCGGCGCGCGCTCGCGTACACCAATCACACCCTGCTGCCCGAAGCGCTTGAAACCTGGGGGCTGCCGCTGATGCGCAACCTGCTGCCGCGCCTGCTCGAAATCATCTACGAGATCAACCGCCGCTTCCTCGACGAGGTCCGGCAGCGCTATCCGGGCGACGACGCGCGCATCGAACGCATGTCGCTGATCGACGAGCGCGGTGACAAGCTCGTGCGCATGGCGCATCTGGCGACGGTCGGGAGCCACGCGATCAACGGCGTCGCCGAACTGCATTCCGGGCTGCTCAAGCAGACCGTGCTGCGGGACTTCGCCGAATTGTGGCCCGAGCGCTTTCACAACGTCACGAACGGCGTCACGCCGCGCCGTTTCATGCTGCTTTGCAATCCGGCGCTCGCGCGGCTGCTCGACGAGACCATCGGCGCTGGCTGGGTCACTGATCTCGCGCGACTGCGCAAGCTCGAAGCCTATGCCGACGACGCCACGTTTCAGCAGCAGTGGCGTAGCGTGAAGCAGTCGAACAAGGCCGTGCTCGCCGAGCATATCCGGAGCGTCACGGGCATCGGCGTCGACACCGCCGCGCTGTTCGACGTGCAGGTCAAGCGCATCCACGAATACAAGCGGCAACATCTGAACGCGTTGCTGATCGTCACGCTGTACCGGCGCCTGCTGCGTGATCCGCAGCTCGCGCTGACACCGCGCTGTTTCGTATTCGGCGGCAAGGCGGCGCCCGGCTACGCGACGGCCAAGCTGATCATCCGTTTGATCAACGGCATCGCCGAAGTCGTGAATAACGACCCGATGGTGAACGGGCGGCTGAAAGTCGTGTTCTATCCGGACTTCAATGTGAAGAACGCGCACTTCATCTACCCTGCCGCCGACCTGTCCGAGCAGATTTCGACGGCCGGCAAGGAAGCATCGGGCACCGGCAACATGAAGTTCATGATGAACGGCGCGTTGACGATCGGCACGCTCGACGGCGCCAACGTCGAAATCCGCGAAGAGGTCGGCGACGAAAACTTCTTCCTGTTCGGCCTGAGCGCCGACGAAGTGGAACGTGTGAAGCGCGCGGGTTATCGCCCCGCGGACTATGTGAAGGATGACGCGGAACTGAGCGAAGTGCTGCAACTGATCGCCGACGGTCATTTCTCGCGAGGAGACCGCGAGATGTTCCGCCCGCTGATCGACAATCTGACGCACGCGGACCCGTTTCTCGTGCTCGCCGACTATGCCGCCTACGTGGCGTGTCAGGACGACGTGAGCGCCGCCTGGCAGGACACGCGGCGCTGGACCCGGATGTCGATCCTGAACACCGCGCGCTCGGGCAAGTTCTCTTCCGACCGCGCCATCGGCGAATACTGCGACAAGATCTGGAAGATCCGCCCGATGAGGATCACCCTTGATCAATGACCCTGAAACGGGATCGGTGCGTGCTCATGCGGTTCGCTCCGGGTCGCGGTTTCCCGTGGGCGCGTCGGCGGTGCCCGGCGGCATTAATTTCTGCATCTTCTGCCGTCACGCGACGCGCGTCGAGCTGTTGCTGTACGACGCGGCTGACAGCCCCGAGCCGTTCCAGATCATCACGCTCGCCGCCGCTTGCAACCGCACCTTCTACTACTGGCACGTGATGGTCGAAGCGCTGCCGTTCGGCACCTACTACACGTGGCGGGCGGACGGTCCGCGCGATACGCGCTCTAGCGGCCACGCGTTCGACCCCGACCGCGAACTCCTCGACCCGTATGCCCGCGCGGTCAGCGACGTGCTGTGGACGCGGCCTGCGGTCGGCCAGCCGAATCCGGACGGGCACAAAACCCACCGCGCGATCGTGACGGAACCCCTGCCCTCGCCCCTTGGGCGTATCTCGCGCGGACTCGACGACGCGATCATCTACGAGCTGCATGTCGGCGGCTTTACACGTGATCCGTCGAGCGGCGTGCAGCATCCCGGTACCTTCGCCGGCCTGATCGAAAAGATTCCGTACCTGACGCAGCTTGGCGTGACCCACGTCGAGCTGCTGCCGGTGATGGCCTTCGACGAACAGGACGTTCCGCCCGCCACGGCGGCCCTCGGCCTGAGCAACTACTGGGGTTACAGCACGCATAGCTATTACAGCCCGCATCCTCGCTACTGCCGCGATCCCGCGCGCGCGCCCCAGGAGTTTCGCGCGCTGACCGACGCCATGCACGCCGCGGGCATCGCCGTGCTGCTCGACGTCGTGTTCAACCATACGGCCGAAGCGGGCGAGACGGGCCCCGTCATCAACTTCAAGGGGCTCGTCAATGATATCTTCTATCACCTCGACGCGGCCGACCGGCGCCGCTACCGGGACTACACCGGCTGCGGCAACACGATCAATTGCAACCATCCACTGGTGACGACGTTCATCGTGCGCTGCCTCGAATACTGGGTGGAAGAACTCGGCGTCGATGGCTTCCGGTTCGATCTGGCGAGTATCTTCGCGCGCGACCAGCGCGGCGAGCTGATGGCCGATCCACCGCTGCCTTGGGCGATCGAGTCTTCGCGTGTGCTGTCGCGCGTTCCATTGATCGCGGAGGCGTGGGACGCCGCCGGCATGTATCAGGTCGGCGCCTTTCCCGGCATGGCGTGGGCCGAGTGGAACGGCCGCTATCGGGACGTGATTCGCCGTTTCGTGCGCGGCGACCCGGGGCTCATCGGGGCGGTCGCGACCTGCATCGCGGGCAGCTCGGACCTCTATGCGGACGACGGCAGGCTGCCCAACAACAGCGTCAACTTCGTGACGTGCCACGACGGCTTCACGCTGATCGATCTCGTCAGCTACGAATCGAAGCACAACGAAGCCAACGGCGACGAGAATCGCGACGGCAGTTCCGACAACCTGTCGTGGAACTGTGGCGCCGAGGGCGAGACCGGCGACGCCGGGATTCTCGGTCTGCGATACCGCCAGGCGCGCAACGTGATGGCCATCCTGTTCCTCAGTCTGGGTGTGCCGATGACGCTCGCCGGCGACGAGGTGCTGCGCAGCCAGCGCGGCAACAACAACGCCTATTGTCAGGACAACTCGCTCAGTTGGTTCGACTGGACACCCACTGAAGCCGGCTCGGCCATGTCGCGCTTCGTGCGCGAGCTGATCGCGATGCGCAAGCGCCACGCAAGTTTGCGGCGGCGGTATTTCCTGACCGGCCGGCCCTCGCCGGGGCAGACTCGGCCGGATGCGGCATGGCACGGCGAGCGCCTGAACGAGCCGGGCTGGCACAATCCAGGCGCGCGGCTTCTCGCCGTCACGCTGGGCGGCGAAGAGCCTGGCGAGCCGGCACTGCACGCGGTGTTCAACATGGACGATTGCGCCCGCACGGTCCAGTTGCCCGCGTCCGACGGGCGGCACTGGCGGCGTATCGTCGATACCGCGCGCGACAGTCCGCATGACATCGTGCAAGCGGCGCAACAGGGCATTGTCGAAAGCGATCAATTTCGCGTGGAGGCACGCAGTGTCGTGGTTCTGGAAGAAGCGAGCTGAACCGACGCAAATAACCCGGGTTGTTGTCCTCTAATGTCGATGCTGTGGCGGATATGCCGTGCGCAGTTTCGATTTACTGGCGGAACAATCCACCGGCAACGATCGCGGAGGGCATCATGAGAATCAGCGTAGACGGGCCGTCCGTCGTCTTTGCGATGGTTGCGGTCGTGGCCCATGGCAGCGCATTCGCGAGGTCCGAAGCCTGCCATCCCACCTCCGAAAAGCAGATTTCCGCACTGTTCGATCGCTGGAACGACTCGCTGAAAACCGGCGACCCGCAGAAGGTCGTGGCGAACTACGCGCCGAACTCGATCCTGCTGCCGACCGTCTCGAACAAGCCGCGTTTGACCGCCGACGAAAAACTCGACTATTTCAAACACTTCCTCGAAAACAAACCGGTCGGCACGATCGACTTCCGCGACATCATGATCGAATGCAACACGGCGATCGACTCGGGGCTCTACACCTTCAAGTTCGCGGACGGCTCGGTCGTCAAGGCGCGCTATACGTTCACCTACGCGTGGAATGGGCACAAGTGGCTGATTACCAGCCATCATTCGTCGAAAATGCCGGAAGGCAATTAGCCGATGTGGTTTAGAAAAAGTCAGGCTGGGACTTGAACCTCATTCACGAATGACCTGAATACGTCCCGCCTTGACTGCCGCCTTCAATACCGTCCAGTCCGCCTCATTCTGTTCCGCGCCTCGCTATCCCGTCCTTTCCGCCCGATGCGCGGCCTCCTGCACACCTCGTACAGCCGCGGCCACGATCAAGCCGGTGAATACCACGCCGATCAGCCCGAGGCATGCGGCGTCGATCCGGCCGAACGCCGAAGTGGGCACGACATCGCCGTACCCGATGGTGAGCGCCGTGATCGCGCAGAAGTACACGGTTTCACCCAACGGCGACGGTGTCCGGTTCGCTGTCTCGACGGGCGCGCCCCAGTAGTCCATGCCAATCGTCAGCAAGACGAACAGTAGAAGCAGACCGATCAGAATCGCTCTCAGATACCACAGGGTTATCGCCATTTCCTTCAGAATCTCACTAGCCCGAGGACGGACCGCGCCATCGCCTGTCGCATTTCCCATTGCACGCTCCTGTTGCGATCACCGGATCGGCTTTGCAGCATGCCGCACCGCCTCACTCCGCACGGCGGTGCTGCTCGAAAAGCAGAAGCATCAAATACGCATAGGCCGTTACGGCCAGAAAGAGCCCCATTCGCACGGCAAACGCGGTGTAGACATCCTTGCCCGCCACGCTGTCCTGCACCGATTGCCCGAGCAGAATGATCATCGTCACGAGACTGTTCAGCCAGAAGCCCGGCGAACAACGCGTGGGTTGCAGGCCGTACAGCTTGCGTCCCACCAGCAGGCCGAACAACAGCATCCACAGAAAGAACATCCACAGATGCACGAACAGCCTCAGCGCAAACCAGAACGCGATGGCGAGCAGACCGCCGAGCAGCGTCGAGCCGATCAGATCGCGTGCGGCGCCGCGGGCCGAGGTCGTGCAGGTTTGTCTGCCGAGGCTGACGGACTTCATGATGATCGGCATGTAGTTCGCCGGGTCGGTCATCGCGAGCAGATAGGCCGGCATGACGACGAGCGCGGCACGCAGCGCGATATAGGCCGCCTCGTCTTCCGCCATCGCTGCCGCGGCGGGCTGTTCTCGCGCGCCCATGCTTTCAGGAAACAATCTGTGCGCCAGCGTCGACGCCAGCACGGCAAGCAGAAGTCCCTTCGCCAGCGCGCCGACGACCGTCAGGGCCAGTTCGAAGTCGGCCGTGCCCGCGGCGGAAATCATCGTCAGTCCCGCGACCAGAAAAGTCGCGACGAGATTGTTGCCGCCACGCAGCCCGTAACGAAACGCGAAGAACAGCATGAGGCCGACGATCATGATGCCGGCCAACGCATAGTGACGAAGCAACGGAACGAGGAGCAGGCCGCTGCCGGTGGTCGACGCCACGACCAGCGAAAGAATCACGCCGGCCTTCAACGATAGCGGGCGATTCTGCGTGGCCAGCAGAAAAACCGTGAATACCGGCGCGACGACGGGTATCGGGAAATCGAGTCCAAAGCTGACGGCAAGAGCGATTGCCGTTCCGATGGCCACACGTATCGCGCGATAACCGAGGCGCTGGGTCACGGGTTGCATGGGCTTCTCAATAGACGTAGGAGAGCCAGCTCATCAGCCGGATGAACGCGTGTCCCAGCGGATTGAGCGGATTGCCCTGGGTCGGAAACGCCATCACTTCGGCCTGCCCGCCCACCCGCAGATTGCGCAGACGCGCGCGCTCGCTGTCGTCGAATTCGACGATTACCGGGAAACGCTGCGCGGGACGCAGCCAGTCGCGGCTATTCTGCACGGTGGGCAGGCTGCCCGCCGGCGTGCTCTGCCCCACACTCACGCCATAGCCGATACTGCGAACCCGCCCGCCGAACACTTCGCCGGGCAGCACGTCCAATGCGATCTCGACGCGCGTGCCGGGTTTGAGATGGCCCAGATTGTTCTCCGTCATGTCGGCGCTGACCCACACGTCGCGGATCGCGATCAGCGTCATGACCGGATTGCCCGCCGCGGCGAACTGACCGACTTCCGTGCGCAGATCGGTCACGACGCCGCTCGAGCGGGCTCTGATCCGCGCGTTGGCGAGATCGAGTTCGGCCTTCTCCAGCGCGCCAGCGGCGCTGCGCAACTGCGCATTCTCCGCCTCGCTTCCGCCCTGCTGCTCCCGCGCCCGCTCGACTTCGGCACGGGCCCCGTCGACCTGGCTTAGCGCCTGTTCATGCGTCGCCCGCGCGACCTCGAGGCGTCGCAGGGAGACGGTGCCCTCGTCTTCACGATAGAGCCGCTCGAGACGGTCGCTGTCCTGGCGCGCCTTGACCTCGTTCGCGATGGCGGCCCGCAACGCCGCGACTGCCGACTCGATGCCGGCCGTGCTGGCACCGAGCTGCCGGCGCGTGGACTCCAGATCGGCGCGGGCGCGGTCAGCGGCAATGCGGTAGGGCTCGCTATCGACTTCGAACAGCACGTCCCCCGCGTTGACATCCTGGTTGTTATGGACGAACACCCGCGTCACGCGTCCCGACACCTCGGCGGCGACGGGCACGACATAGGCCTGAATCCGCGCCTGCTGCGTATACGGCGTGAAGCGGTCGGCGAGCAGATACCAGATCAGGCTCAGCACGATCAGACTGACGACCCATTTGACCGCCCTGCCCGAAGGGTCGGCGGCAGGCGTCGACGACTTCGGCGGGGCGGCGGTTCGAGGCTCGCGGGTATCCTGGGTATCGCTCATCGTGACGCCCCTTCGGCTTGCCCCGGCGTACCGGAAGACGGCGCCGTCTGGTCGAGCAGGTCGCCCCAATCGGTGCGTTGCCGCATCTGCGCGCGCGTCGCCGCGTCGACGAGCGGCTGTTCGGTTTCCCAGCCGCCTCCGAGCGCCTTGTAAAGCGCGATCACACTGCCGAGCGCATTGCTGCGATTGACCACGTACGCGTCCTGCTGCGCGAACAGCGCGCGCTGCGCATCGAGGACCCGCTGGAAGTCCGAATACCCTTCCCGATAGATCGTATTGGCGAGCGTCAGCGAGCGCCGCGCCGCGCCCTGCGCGTCATTCAGAATGGTGTCGCGCTGCAAGGCGGCGAGCAGCGCCGTCGCGGCGTCGTCGGCCTCGCGCGCCGCCTCGCGCACCGTGTTCTGATAAGCGAGCGTCAACTCTTGCAGCCGTGCGTCCTGGACGCGCACGTTGTTCGTGATCCTGCCGTAATCGAACACGTTCCACGTCACGCTCGGGCCCGCGGCAAAGAGCAGTGTGCTCGGTGCGCCCGCGAGCGAACTGGCGGTCCACGTCAGCGTGCCGAGCAACGATACCGACGGGTACAGATCCGCTTTTGCCACGCCGATGAGCGCCGACTGCGAAGCCATCTGATACTCGGCCGCGCGAACGTCAGGGCGGCGCAACAGCAGATCGGCCGGCACGTCCTGCAGCACCGCATGATCCACCAGCGGCACCACGCCTTCCTTGCCCGACTGCACGTCGAGTTCCGGCAGCGGACCCGGCGCTCGCCCGATCAGCACCGACAGCGCATGACGCGCAAGCACGATCTGGCTTTCGAGATCGGGGATGCTGCTCAGCGTCCCAAGGTACTGCGTCTTCGCCTGCTGGAAGTCGAGTTCGTCGGATTCGCCAGCCTTGAAGAGCTTTTGAGCGATGTCGTAGCTGCGTTTTTGCAACTGGGCGTTCTCGCGAGCGATACGTAGCCGCGCCTGCGCGACCCGCAGCGTGAAATACGTATCCGCGACCTGCGCGTGCAACAGAACCAGCGCATCGTCGCGGTTGGCTTGCGCGGCGAAGAACCCGGCGTCGGCCGATTCGATCGCGCGGCTGAAGCGTCCCCAGAAATCGAGTTCCCAGCCGATGCTGAAGCCCGCGCCGTACTGCACGAAGGCGCCCGAGCGCGGATTGGAACCATCCGAGCGCTTGCGCGCCGAAGCCAGTACATCGGCACTCGCCTGCTGCACCTGCGGATAGCGTCCCGCGAGCGCGATGCCGAGCTGTGCGCGCGCCTCGAGCACGCGTAGTCCGGCGATTTTCAGGTCGCCGTTGTTCGCGTCGGCTTCGGCGATCAGACGTTCGAGATTCCTATCGTCGAAGATCAGCCACCACTGGCGCACATCGGGCTGTGCACCCTGTTGCGTGACCCGCGTGATCGATTCGCTACTCCAGTGCTCGCTCCACGCTTCATGCTGCGGCTTGAAGTCCGGGCCCACCCGCATGCATCCGCTCAGGCCAACCGCCGCCCCGAACAGCACTGCGATCCCGTACGGACGCATCAACGGTGACACGGAGCCATCCTCGAGCTTCAGGTCTGCTTCTGTTCGTGGGTCTGCGTGGGTTGCGTGGGTTGCCTGGGTTGAGGCTGGTCTCGGACCCAGCGCCAGAACAGCTGATAACCGACGGCCAGCATCACGGGCCCAACGAATAGCCCGATGACGCCTCCCGTCACCATGCCGCCGAGCGCTCCGATCAGCACGACGGGCATCGGCACCGCGACGCCACGGCCCAGCATCAATGGCTTGAGCACGTTGTCGGCGAGGCCCGCGACGAACACGTAAACCGAGAAGATGATGTTTGCGGTGCTCACGCCGTCCGTGACGATCACGAAGGCGATCACCGGAATGGTGATCAGCGTGGCCGGCAATTGCATGATGCCGAGCAGCAGCACGGCCAGCGCGAGCAACCCCGCGCCGGGTATCCCCTTCACGACGAAGCCGATGCCGATCAGCAGCATCTGGATAAACGCGATGCCCACTACCCCCTGGGCCACCGCGCGAATCGTCGCCGTGCACAAGTCGGCGATCTGAGCGCCGTTCTCGGGCCCCGAGATGCGCGAGGCGATCTGCACCGCGCTGTGATAGCCCTTCTCACCGTGGGCCATCAGGATGCCTGCGACGATCAGCGCGACGAAAAATATCACCAGGCCGGCACCGAGACCCGTCACCGTTGCAAGCACAGCGAGCCCGGCCTCCTTCAACTGCGGGGCGAATTTATGCGCAAGACCGGTCAGGTCCGTCGATGCCTGTTGCCAGAAGTCGTACACACGCTGGCCGACCAGCGGCCAACTCGCCACCGAGTCCGCGGGAGGCGGAATCCGGAAGCTACCGCTCCTGGCAATGGCTATCGATTTCTCGACCGAATCGGCTACCGCAAGACCCAGCGCATACGTTGGCACCAGAATCACGACAAGCGCGACAAGGACGATCAGCGTGGCGATCAGGCCATCCTTGCCGCCGAGCATGGAGCGAAGCAGGACCTGCAGCGGATAGAGCGTGATCGCAAGAATCACCGACCAGGCCATCAGGTTAAGAAACGGCGCGAAGATCCGAAAACAGAATACGGCCAGGACCGCGATGAGTCCGGCGCGGATCAGGACGTCGAGCATCTCTCGGGATGGAGTCCGTTGGGGAATCGGTGTGAGCAGCATAAGTTGTTCTCCCGCCAGGTCGCGTCGCGGTTCGGCGGCGACACCGTGATAGGCCTGCAATCGCGAAAACTCAAACCCACTGGAACGTTCTTGACGCCAATACCAAGGCCTGCCTGCAATTCCGGCATTTTAGGAAGAGGATCGCGCCGGCTTTGTCGTCGACAGAACGCGGCGTTTCACTACTATTGAACCCGCGCCTGAAATATTCAATTGGACTTTGGTCTCATAGACCTCGAGCCGTCCGGAGCTCAGCCCGCCGAGCCGCCGCTCACTGCCGGAATCCTGTATCCCACCGATGCGCCGGCCACGCCGCACGCCTTGGGCGACGTCACCCAGACCGTCGCGGCCGGCGCGCCGATAGCAGGCCATCACCTGCCGCTGATCGTGCTGTCGCACGGCGGCGGCTGGTACGGCGCCTTTCGAGTCGATGTTGCGATAGGAAGGAGACTCACCCGAATTCGTCGTGTTGCGGCAATTGGTCAGTGATCGAACACCACGGTGCCTTTGAACCCACGAAAATGTGGGCAGTGGGAGACATGGCGGGCGAGTCCGTGAGTGTTCCCAGCGTGACGTGAACGTATTGCCCCTGACGAACCACCGAGAACATCAGGCTTCCACATATTTTGCAGCGCACATCATGCGACGCTCGTGCATCGCCGAACATCAAAAGGCTGTCTTCGCCCCGCGTGATGCGCAGCTTGTCGCGCTCGATTCCCGCGAAGGGTTTGAACGCCGAGCCGGTCGCGCGCCGGCAGTTTGAACAGTGGCAGTTCAACGCATAGACGAATTCGTCTCTTACCGAGTAATGGACGGCACCGCAAAGGCATCGGCCGGCAAGCAATGGTGTCATGGCTGCTTTTAAACTGAAGGTACGTTGCAAATTGGAAAGTCACGCAGCCGTGATTATTCGCGAGCCGACGCGCGATGTCGAACCGCCAGACCGCTAGCGCCTGAAAATGACCTGCGCCGTGCCGACCTCGATCGGAGAGGAGGTGTGCTGGTGGACAATTTTCCATCCGTCGGCCTGCTGCCTCAGCGTCATGGTCAGGCGATTGTCCATGGAGCGCAGTTCCAATCCGTCGGCGTCGACGGCTTTATATGTCGCGAAGGCGTGAACGACGGCGAGGTCCGCGGCGACGATCGTTTGCGCCGCGCTGAAATCGACTATCACACGTTCCGTACCCAGCGAACCGAACCAGCCCTCCACCATGGCGCGCCACGATGCGATGCCGTGGTACGACCATGTCCCCCACATGTCGAAGACCACCGCATCGCGGTCGTATAGCGCAACGAACGCGTCCACGTCTTTTGCCAATACCGCGGCTTTGTAGCCTTCCAGGACTTGCAGGATCGGATTGTCGAGTCGGTTCACGGTGTGCTCCCAGGTCGGATGACGATGGCGGCCAGACCTGGCGCAAAACGGCAGATCCAAGGTTCCTGGCCAATTGTCTTACCAGGTAACGACGATCGACGCACCATCGGATCGACATTCCCCCGAAAAAACCTTCAACACGATATTGCGTTGCATTGATCAGATCCCCGCCCGCTGCGCGGATCACTGGGCGATCTGCTGACGTTGATACTCGTCGTGCTTCATTTGCATATAGTCGGCGCGGCTGACCTCGTGCAGTTGCCGCGGATACTGCTCGGTCGCATCGAACCAGTCAGCGAGGCGTTTGTCGAGGCGGGCGTTGGGCGGGCTGGAAAGCGCGCCAAGATAGGCATCGATGGCGAGGTAGTAGCGCATCGTATTGCGTTCGACCAGGCCGCGCACGCCGCCGATGTATTGCGGCTCGCTCGTCGACGAATCGGGCGTAGCGGAAAAGCCGACCTTGTCGCTGCCGATCGTCGCCAGGTAGGTTTTCATGGCAATCCGTCCCGCCGTGCCATATCCGTACGCGTAGGTCAGGTGAATAAACGTGCGGTTATCGCCCACCGGTATCGCTTCCAGCACGATACGGTAGTCTTTCGTGCTCAGCGGACCCTTGGCGGCAGTGAGCTCGACGCGAAAATAATCAGGGGTGCTCGCTACCGCACGAAAGTTGAATTGCACGCGGTACGACGACGAAAGCGATTCCTCGGTTTTCTTGCCGATGTTCACGGTGAGGATCGTACCGCTGTCGCTGGTCGACGCATGGCAGTATTTGGTGTTCAGATGCAGGATCAGCACGTCGCACCAGTTGGCCGGGCCCTGAGTCGGGTCGTTGAGCGCGCCGCTGACCACCGCGAAAGGATAGTTGAGCACCCCGTAAATATCGCCCTTGAGCGCCGACGGCAACTCCTGCGATTCGAGGTACAGCGGTCGCTGAAACTGGTTGTGCGCGAGTTGCTGCGTCAGACTTTGATATTTCGCGTGCAGGCGAGCGGCGCCGTCGTCCGCTTGCGCGACGACGCTCTGGCATAAGAAACAGAACACCGTCGTGATCAAGACAATCCACCACGGTCGCGTCCGCCGATTACCTGCCGGGGATGTCGCAAGCCTGCTCATGGTCCTCCTCCTACTTTGGCTCAGGTCGTGGCGCAACGGAGGCGGATCCGATCCTGGCGCCCTCGTGGTTCCGGCATATCGCCGACGTCATACGGCCATGCGCAAATACAGGCCGCGGAACCCGGACCCTCATCGCTCGCCTACGCTGATTCGCCTGACGTCCACCGACATCATCCGAGCATAGGTCTCACTCATTTTCGCCGCGAGCAGTCTTTTGCTCTCGACAGAGTAGTGATCGTTTACATCAAGCTGTAGATAAGGCATTGCGTCGATCTCCAATGAGAGTGTTGCGCACGCGCCAACTATATGCCGCGCCATCCAATCGATCAAAACCGTCGCCGCACCACGCTCTGGCGAGCCGATCGTCGCTCGCGTCCGTAGCAGTGTCGAACGCCAGGCAGGCATGGCTGACGGGCACTCTGTTTTGGCCAATTGCCCTTGCATAATGGTCTTCACTATTTACACGAAGTCCCAGATCAATGAGATACGTTCGCTGCCGGGAACTCGCCACCGACATTCAACAGCGATGAGTCGTTTATTTCATTGGCTGTCCTATTGTTTGTTCGCGTTCTCGCCCACAGCGTGCCTGCTGTCAAATCGATCGTCAGGAGAATCGTCATGCGTAAGATGCTTACCGTCGCTGTCGCAGCGTTTTGTATTGCGTCCTTTTCGCACGAAAGTCGTGCCTCTGGCGATGATGATGTCCCACAAGCCCGATGCACGCTACCTCAAGGTACGGTCGCATTGGTGGAAAAGCAGTTGCATACGGTCGTGAACCTGTCCGATGCGAACGGCGGGATCTTCAAGCCTAACCGGATGTGGGCGGCCATTGTCGATCGGCAGGGGCATCTGTGTTCGGTGATCGTGACCGGCGACGCCTGGCCCGGTAGCCGGGCCATTGCAATCGCGAAGGCTTATACCGCGAACGGTTTCAGCAACGACGCACTCGCCCTATCGACGGCAAATCTCTACGCGGCCGCCCAGCCGGGCGGCTCCCTTTACGGCCTGAATAATTCGAATCCTTTTGACGCGCGCTTCCTCGAACAGGGCAGCGGCATCGGACACACGCTTGGCGGCGTCATTACCTTCGGCGGCGGCGTCGCGCTTTATGCAGCAGGGAAAGTCATTGGAGGATTGGGTGTGAGCGGCGATAGCGCCTGCGCCGATCATGCGATCGCCTATCGCATGCGCAAACTCGCGGGGCTCGGCACTGTACCCGCCGGCCAAGGCCCGAACAACACGGATAACATCGTCTATTCAACGAGCGGATCTCCGATCGGCTTTGAGCATCCTCATTGCTTCCCGAGCGACCTGAGCGCCGATAAGATCGAGCAGATACCTTCGCACTGACCGGCTTCGAACGGTTGGCCGGCGACACCCACTGACGACGGCAATCATCGACCCGTGGCATCGGGCTTCCGGACAACGTATCGGAAGCCCGCGTAGCGTCTCGGACAGTCGGATCTGGAGTGCGTTCGTACCCGCAGACTGATGCGGTGAAAATCGTCAACGCATCTGCCCGTCAATTTGCCTGCGCAGACGATTTTCCTCGTCTTGAAGCTCGGGCGTAAAAGCTTCGCCAAAATCCGCAGGCTCAAAGAACGGGCGAATCTCGATCTCTGAATCACTGACCATCGGATTCGGGCAGCGCTTTACCCATTCAATCGCTTCGTCCATCGATTGAACCTGCCAGAGCCAGTACCCGGCGATCAATTCCTTGGTTTCCGCAAACGGGCCGTCAATGACGGTGCGGTCCTTCCCTGAGAACCTCACGCGAGCGCCGGCCGAACTCGGCTTCAACCCGTCGCCGCCCTGCATGATGCCGGCCTTGACCAATTGCTCGTTGTACTGCCCCATCGCCGTGAGGAGTTCGGTACTCGGCATTTGCCCGGCTTCCGATTCGGGGGTTGCCTTGATCATGACCATGACGCGCATTTGGGTTTTCCCTTAGAAGACGAAAGTGTCTGGAGGCAACGGCGCCTCCAGTGACTACGACGAATGATCATAGGGGAAATCGACATGCGCCAGACACGATTGCTGGTCACGGCACTGCGAACGCGTTGTGCACCGACTTTTCGCCTGTATCGGCGGGCCATTGTGCGCGGATCTTCGTCACGACCAGCTCCGGAAGCGGTATGTAATCCAGCGCGTTGACCGTCGGCCCACCATGACTCAACGCCCATTCGAAAAACTTCAAGGTGGCTTCGTCGTGGCCCGGCTTGTTCGGCATCGCGGGGAAGCAACACATAAGTCGCACCCATGACCGGCCAGGCATCCTTGCCCGGCTGGTTGGTCAGCGATTGCGAGAGAGAGCCCGACCAGTCGGCGCTCGCCGCGGCTGCCTTGAAGGTCGCGGCGCTGGGCTGAACGACATTACCCGCCGCATTGGTCATGGCAACGTACTTCAAGCGGTTCTGTTTCGTGAAATCCCATGCGACATAGCCGATTGCGCCGGGCAGATAGCCGACATACGTGGCAATGCCCTCGTTGCCTTTGCCGCCGATGCCGAGCGGCCACCGCACGCTGGTGCCTTCGCCTACCCTGCGCTTCCATTCCGGACTGACCTGCGCGAGGTAGTGAGTCCAGATCAGCGTCGTGCCCGAGCCATCCTGGCGACGCACCACGGCAATCGGGTAATTAGGCATCTTGATCTTTGGGTTCAACCGCACGATTGCCGGGTCGTCCCAGAACTGAATCTTGCCGAGATAGATGTCGGCGACGACCGGCCCCGTCAACATCACCTCGCCGGCTTTGAGCCCCGGAAGGTTCACGACGGGTACCACGCCGCCGATTACGGTTGGAAATTGCCGCAAGCCGTTGCGGGTCAGTTGATCGTCGGTCAGTGGCGCGTCCGAGCCCGCAAAGTCGACTTCCCGGGCGATGACCTGCTTGAGCCCATCGGACGAACCCGTGCCCTGATAGATCACCGTGCTGCCACCCGACTTCTGGTAGTCGGCGGCCCATCGGGTGTAGAGAGGAGCGGCGAACGTGCTGCCGGCTCCCTTGATGTCGGCGGCGTAGGCCGCGGCTGCGCATGAACAGCAGATCAGACCAGCCATGATGGCGTCGATTGTTCTCACGAATGTCTCCCGTCGGTTCTTGTTCCGGGACATCGCTGATCCAGACCTGCTGCGTCAACTCGTTGGAGGGCGACCGTGCCGGCGATTCAATGTGCAGTTTTCATCGGGTGTGTCAGGTCTCCGGCATGACGCGCCATACGACACATTAAAGAACGGTGACAGACCGAATTCCAGTTGAATCGTGCTATCGAACGCGCCGTGCCCGGCGGCCTCTTCCCCAATTGCAGGCATCCGGTTTCCGGATAGCCGACACACCTCAGACATCCCTTCACGTCTCGTCCCACGGTGGCACGCCCGAGAACGCGTTGACCAGGAAATCGATTGCCGCACGAACTTTTGCGCTCACGTGGCGACGGCTCGGATACAGCGCGAGCACATCGATATCCGGCAAACGGTATTCAGGCAATACCTGGACGAGCCGGCCTGCGCGTAGGTCAGCGACGCTGGCCACCAACCTGACGAGCGCGTTTGTCGGCGCCAAGCATCAGATTCCTGAAATGATCAAGCAAGGCGGTGGGTCGATCATCTTCACGTCGACGTTCGTCGGCTACTCGTTCGCCTTCCCGGGGACCGCCGCCTATGCCGCGAGCAAAGCCGGGCTGATCGGACTGACGCAAGCGCTCGCGGCTGAATACGGCCCGCAAGGCGTGCGCGTCCAACGCGATCCTCCCGGGCGCGGTGGACACGCAGATGTATCGCGGTATGAACGATACGGCCGAATCGCAGACGTTCGTGACCGGGCTGCACGCGCTCAAGCGGGTCGCAAAGCCGGAAGAGATTGCCCGCTCGGCGCTCTACCTTGCTTCCGACGATTCGTCCTTCGTGACGGGTACCGCTTCGTTGGTGGACGGTGGGGCTTCGATTACGCGCACCTGAGCTTTCTTGACGACGGCACCCGCGGGAATGCGGATGTTCGACGACGACCCGCGAACGGCTGCTTGACCCACGCTTCGATGATGTCGGCTCGTGTCCTCGGATGCGCGGCCGACATCGGAGCGTTCGGGCGCTAGCGTCGACCAGCGTCGGCTGATGGACGAACCCCCTACCATGGAAAATAAACGACCACTGTGCGGTTCCTCACCTAACCTTTGATCAGTTGAACCGCGAAAAGCAAAGCGCGAGTCAGCCGGAGTAACCAACAAGGAGGCGGGCCATCATGAAGACGTTAGTCCACACAGCTTGCGCGGTCGCGGTCATGGCTGTGTCAGTTGCATCGCTGGCGCAGTCGGACGGGGCGCTGACGCACGCGCAAGTGCAGGCAGAAATCGCTCAGCTCGAGCAAGCCGGCTTCAATCCGGCCAATGCGAATACCGTCGACTTTCCTACCAACATGCCGACCACCAACGCCACTGCCGCAGGCCAAAGCAGCGGCTACGGCCCCGCGACCAGCGGTACGCAGCAGATGGGTAATCCGGCCAGCACGAGTGGGATGAAGCCGGTGTTCTTTGGCGGATCGTAAGCCTGCTCGCCTGACCAGCTCGACGATGCAGAGCATGCCGTCCCCGCCGGGGACGGCGTGGAGTGTCGTGCTATGCGCGCTTGCAGAGTGGTTTCGGCCGCCGCCTGAATGCCCGAAGCCGTCATGACGACGATTTCGGACGCACCCGACCCGAGCGCCATGTCGCATGGCGCCTGTTGTATTGCCAGCCTTGTTTCGCTGAGCGCCTGGGCGCAAACAGCTAACACCTCGTCAGCGTTTGTTAACGTCGATGGTCAGGATTTCGTATCCGGGGTCGGCGTGCTCGTTCGCGACTTTATTCGCTTCCTCATACGAGCGAAAGGACGTGGCTTCCTTAATCTCCGGTGCCATGCCGATATCGCCGTCCTCTGCCGTGCAGAGGAACTTTTCGCCGGTCTTTACGACGTAGACGGTCGTCATATTTCCCTCCATGGCTTGCAGGGGAACTTCCAGTCTAGCAGGCTGGTAGGGTTGCACACGGTTCGCTGAGGCGATTCTGCTTTGCCTGGTCCGATCGCTGCATTCGCTCAGGGCGTCACTGCGCGATCGACCGCCGCACATTGCGGGCGATCCACGCCGCAAGACCGGAACGGCCCGCGATCGACAGCGTGCGGCGCGGCCCCAGCACGATGCCGCCGATCACCAGCGCGAGAAGCAGCGCAACATGCGGCGCCTCGGCGAGCGACGCGAGCACATTGCCGGCGGAGTAGCGCGAGGCGGCCCGCACCGCCGGCAACGCGGCAGTCTGGTTCGCCGCGACCAATGCGGCTCGCGATGCCTCCATGCGTTTCAGAATGGTGACCCGGGCAAGCTCATTTGCGTGATGTGGCTGACTCATTTGAGCGACTCCCTGAGAGCGTCAAGATCGGAATGAATCTCGGCCTTGAGCACGTGAAGCGATTGCGCCGGTTTCTGCGCCCGCAAGACGAGCAAGGACACGATGCACACGAGCAGCCACGCGGCGGCAACGCCCCAGACCACCGCAAGGAAGTAAGGCGTCTGCCACGCGGTGGCGATGATCGCGATGCAAATGAAGGACAGCGTGAACAGGCCCGCGACTGCCAACGCCATGAGTGCGCTCAACTCGCGCACCAGACGCTTTCGCGTCTCCTCGACTTCCAGCGCGAGCAGTTCGCTATAGTCGGTTACACGTTCGACGCAGAATCGCCCGACGTTGCGCCACCTCGTGACCTTCGCATGGATCGACATTCCCTCCTCCTTACGATTCATTTGCGCCGGCCGCCATCAGCAAAGACTTCGCCTCTCGACCGACAGAGCGAAGCGACGCCAGCGTTGAGCGCAGCGCAAGAGCCGGGCCCGCGCTGAGCGATCGCACGCCGCGTGCCCGTTTCTGGACGGATGCCTGCACGCGTTCGCCCTGTCGGCACAGCGCTTGCTCGAATCAGGCAGATCATTCGCTCGCCGAGGACAGCATGACCCCGCTCCCCCCAACTGAGCACACTGACCGCAGCGCCGGCGCAAGCATCGGCGAGACCGGCTCCGATATGGCTAGCGCGGACGGACGCGCGATGCCGGCCGCGCGCGCCGAGCCCGGCTCCCACCACGCGATGCATGACGCGCACCGCGGCGCGCTGATCACGGTGACCGCCCATCGGAACTCGCGAGGCGCCTGGATCGCCGATGTGTCGATTTCCCGCGAGGGCCGGCCGCTGGAGATACCCGCCAATCTGGCCAACGCGGAGCCCGTGACGCCGGAATGGCTCACCGAGGCGGAAGCGTTGCGCGCCGGCATCGAACAGGGCCGCTATCTGATCGACCGGACGCTGGGCGGCGGCTCCGCACCTCTGTCGGCGTCGCTGGGGCCGGTGCGCTGACGCGGGCGTCGCCACACGCGCACGTTGCAATACGCGCACGTTGCAAATGTTGTAATTGCGGGTTCGACGGATTGTCCGGGTCGAGATTGTCTTTTTGATCGCCGAGGCGTTAGAACCGTGCCCGCGCCGGCGACCCGGCGCAAACGTGTTACTCGTCGCTATCGAGCCCGCCCGGCGGCGGCCCGATCGTCATGCCCGCGCCCGACCCTGTGCGGGTTCCGGGGGGATAGGCATCGGTTGCTGTCTCGGGCGGAACGTCCGCGACGCAGCGGCTCGCGTCGCCGTCGCGCAGACATTGCACGAAACGGTCCGCCTCCTGTGGCGAACGAAATCCGTAGATCTTGCTGGCAACCTGCACCTGTGTGTCCGACAGTCGCTTCGACGGCGTTTCCATCACCACTCCTTTTTGCTCGAAGATATATTGCTACGAGCAACGCGCGCGCCACCTCCAATGCAATCGCGCCGCGACTGCGGCACAGCGCTTGCGTGGGCCCCAGGCAGACCTGGCAGGCCTAGCGCGCCGCGCTCAACCGTCTTGCGTCGGCGATGCCGACGGCGGCCCGCAAGTCGTCCGGATGAACCATCAATTCGCGGACCTCGCGCAGCGTCGCGTACTGGTCGAGCGCCGTCCGCCATCTCGGCGATTCGAGCAACTGATGCCACACCGGTTCCAGCACCGCGCAATCGGCATCACGGCCATCCGCCAGTGCGGCCGCGAAATCGAGGCTGGCGTGCGCCGACAGCAGCTGCATCCGGCTCGCAGGGCCCAGCACGCGCGGCGCCGCTTCGACGGGTGCGTCGCAGCAATAGAGCACGGTCCTGCGAAGACCGGCCCCGTCGCTCGTCAGCGCGGCGAGCGACGCGCCGCTCAATCCCACCGTCCCCTGCTGCGTCCGAAACGGGTAGACGGTGTGCGGGTCCGCATGCGCAAGCAGCGTCAGTCCACGCACGAGCCGCGGCAGATCGGTGGTGGCCGCATCGACCGATGCCTTCGCTTCGACGAGCAGGCAGACGTCCCACGCCGCCGCGTCGGCCGGGGGCTGTGCCTGGCGCAGCAGCACCACGTCCCATTCGGTTTTCGCGCGCTCGTGGCTCGCGGGTATCGCGGCCGGCACGCGCATCGAGTTCACGACACGGTACGAGGCGAGCGCCCCCTGCGCGTCATTGAGGCGCCGCGCGAGCGCGTCGAGCGCATCGGCGGCCGATGCCTCGACCGCGGCGCCGCGCTGCTTCGAACTCAAGCCTCGTGCCACGGCAGTCGAGCTTCCCGGGCGCGGCCCCTGACGATCCCACAGCGTCTGGTACTGACGCACGCGCTCGTCGGACGCGAGCGCGTAAAGACGGCGCAAGCGCTGCAAAGCGGCACTCTCCAGCAATTGCGCGAGGCCGCGTTGCAGCGCCGCGTCGTGCGCGATTTGCGGCGTATCGATGCAAGCTTGCACGGCTTCGGCCAGCGCGGGCCACGCTTCGGCGAACGCCAGCGCGTGCAGATGCGCCAGCGCGTCGCGTTGCAGGCCGGGTAGCAGCCTCTGCTGTTTGGCCGGATGTGCGATCGCATTGACGGCCGCGTAGATCAGCCGGCGATCGACGCTCGCGTGCGCGGCCAGCGACGCGTACTCGCGCACCACCGTGCTGCGGTGCCGTAGCAGCATCGCCTGAAACACCGGGTCGCCGGCTTCCTCGCGCATCGCCTCCCGAATCATGCGCGCGAGCGCCTCGACGAAGAAGCGCTGGTTCGCCGCATCCGGCGCTTCGCCACGCGCGCTCGCCTCGCGAGCCTGCTCGATCGCGAGCGCGAGCACGGTGGCGGGTCTCGCTTGCTGCGTCGGCGCGCAGACGGCCGCAAGCGCCGGCAGGCGATAGCGACGCGCGACAGCGTCGAGCATCTCGTCGAGCAACGAAGGCGATGGCGTCAAGGACATAGCGATATGTCGATCAGTTGGCGAAATAACTGTACATGAAGGTTCGATGCGGCGCGCGGACCGGCACGGGCCGCCCCGTCAAAACGCCATTGCCATAAACTTCATGAAAAATGGGCGCTGGGAAATCCCGATAAACATTACAAAATACAAACATGAATCGAACCGGCAATTACATTTTTCCGACATTAAACATGCACTACGAATTCAGCACGAAAATTGCTCTCCGGATTAACACGGAGAAAACCGGCTTCAACCATGCAGATGCTTAACGCTCGGCGTACACTCGCCGGGAAGCGCTTGCCATAAGGCGCAAGGGCTACGGTGCCGTCCGCGATCAAACGCGGTTTTGTGGAGACTGAGGAGAACAATCAATGAGCTGGACTCGGGAACAGAGAAACGTCACGATCGCCGCCTATCTAGGCTGGACCCTCGACGCATTCGATTTCTTTCTGATGGTGTTCGTATTGAAAGATATCGCGCAGGAATTCAATACGGACATTCCTTCGGTCACAGTCGCGATCATGCTGACCTTGATGATGCGCCCGCTCGGCGCATTGATTTTCGGCTGGCTCGCCGACAAATACGGCCGTCGTCCGACGCTGATGGTCAACATCGCGTGCTTCTCCCTGCTCGAACTGCTGTCCGGTCTGTCGCCGAACCTGATGACGCTGCTCGTGCTGCGCGCGCTGTTCGGTATCGCGATGGGCGGCGAATGGGGTGTCGGCGGCGCGCTGACCATGGAAACCGTGCCGACGAAGTCGCGCGGTATCGTGTCGGGTCTTCTGCAAGCCGGTTATCCGAGCGGCTACCTGCTCGCGTCGATCGTGTTCGGCCTGTTCTATCAATACATCGGCTGGCGCGGCATGTTCTTCGTCGGCGTGCTGCCCGCGCTGCTCGTGCTGTACATTCGCGCGCACGTGCCGGAGTCGCCCGCGTTCAAGACGCTCGAGAAGAAGGTCCGTCCTGGCCTCGTCGCGACGCTCAAGCTGAACGTCGGTCTGTCGATGTACGCGATCATCCTGATGACCGCCTTCAACTTCTTCTCGCACGGCTCGCAGGATCTGTATCCGACCTTCCTGCGCGTACAGCGCCAGTTCGACGCGCACACGGTGTCGTGGATCACGATCACGCTGAACATCGGCGCGATCTGCGGGGGTCTGTTCTTCGGCTGGGCGTCGGAGAAGATCGGCCGCAAGCGCGCGATTTTCATCGCCGCGTTGATCGCGCTGCCGGTGCTGCCGCTGTGGGCCTTCTCGACCACGCCGACCCTGCTCGCGCTCGGCGCGTTCCTGATGCAGATCTCGGTGCAAGGCGCCTGGGGCGTGATTCCGGTGCACCTGAACGAAATCTCGCCCGATGAAATCCGCGCGACCTTCCCCGGTCTCGTGTATCAGCTCGGCAATCTGATCGCGTCGGTCAACGGTCCGCTGCAAGCGAAAATCGCCGAAGTGCACGGCAACAACTACGCGCTCGTGCTGGCGATCGTGGTCGGCATCGTCGCGATCCTGATCTGCGCGCTGATTCCGTTCAGTCGCGAGCGCCGTGGCATCGACATGACGCAGTCCGCGCGTGAAGTCGTCGGCGCGGAATCGACGGACGGCGCGGTCGGAGGACGAGTTTAAGAGCTTGAGGCTTTCGAACTGGACGGCTAGCCAATACGCGTCAACGCGTGGAGCCGGGTCAACCCGGTCGTCGAGCGCAAGGCCAGATTACATCGCAACACGACACGAGGCCGTTCCGATTCGTTCGGAACGGTCTTTTTATTTTCCGCGCGGCATGACGCGCCGCGCTTCGCCAGCATGGCTCCCCGACAGGTCTTCTAGAGGAGTTCGTCGAGCCCGTCCCTTGATCGCACCGACCATCCTTTCTTATCCTAAAAAAAACGGTCGTTTCAAATATCGATTTGAATCGCGTGTTTGCGAGCCGGCAGCCCCGGCAACTGGGAGACGGCAACATGGCAGTTCGCACAGCCGGCCGGCATGCCGGCGATACGAAGTCACGCATTCTCGACGCCGCGGAGACGCTGTTCATCGAATGCGGCTATGAGGCGATGTCGCTGCGCCAGATCACTTCGCGCGCCGAAGTCAATCTCGCGGCGGTCAACTATCACTTCGGCAGCAAGGAATCGCTGATTCACTCGATGCTGTCGCGCCGGCTCGATCAGCTGAACCGGGAGCGCCTGAAGCTGCTCGACCGTTTCGACGTCATGCTCGGCGCGCGCCTGACCTGCGAGCACGTGCTCGGCGCGATGTTCATTCCGGCGCTGCGTCTGTCGCGCGATCCGCGTGTCGGCGGCAAAGCGTTTCTGCGCCTGCTCGGGCGCGCCTACACCGATCCCGCGTCGTTCATCCGCGACTTTCTGAACGCGCATTACGAAGCGGTGGCGATGCGCTTCTTCGACGCGTTCCAGCGCGCGCTGCCGCATCTGCCTCGCGAGGAGCTCGGCTGGCGGTTGCATTTCGCGATCGGCGCGCTGTCGGGGGTGCTCGCCGGCACCGATACCGACACCCTGATTGCCGAGTTCTCGCAAGGCAAGTCGATGAACGATCTGCAGCTCATCGCGCGCCTTGCGTCGCTGATGGTCTCCGCGCTGAAGGCGCCGCTGCCGGACGGCTCGCAACTGGCCGTGTTCGGCGCCGTGCTCGGCGATGCGACCGACGGCGGCGTGGACGGCACGTTCGCCAGTGCGCAAGAACATACCAGCGGCGAGGCGGCCGCGTGCGCAGTGGCACGCGACACGTTCGACAGCAACAGCCGCGGCGGCACGATGGAAGCGGCGCCGGCAAGCTATCAGCATGGGCTGCACGGCACCGCCTGACGACGTCTCACGGCGTCATTGCGTCATCACTCGACGTAACCACCACACGTCGTACATGGAACCCGATCGAGCTCGCTTACCCGAGCAGTACATTTACGTTGCGCAGCTGCGCCGTGCCCGTCAGTCGAATCGGTAAGACACGGTAACGCCCGACGCAAGTGCGCGACTCGCAGCTGGCCCGGCGATTGCGTCACCACAGAGGAGGAAACGTCATGCCGTGGTTCATCCTGGCGCTCGTCATCGCCGCATTCGCTCTCGTCTACGTTCAGGCCCGCGCCTCATGGTGGCTCGCGGCGCTGATCGTCTGGGTCGCGGCCGCACTCGTGAGCGGCGCGGCCGGCCCGCTGCTGACGACACTGCTCGCGATCGTGTTCGTACTCCCCGCCCTCGTGCTGACGATCAAACCGCTGCGCCGCGCATGGCTCGCGAAACCGGTGCTCGACACGTTCCGCAAGATCCTGCCGCAGATGTCGCCGACCGAGCGCGACGCGATCGAGGCGGGCACGGTCTGGTGGGATGCCGAGCTGTTCTCGGGCCGCCCGCACTGGGACACGCTGCTCGGCTATGGCCCGGCCATGCTCAGCGCCGAAGAGCAGACGTTCCTCGACGTCGAATGCGAGCAGCTGTGCGACCTCGCGAACGACTGGGAAACCACGATGGTCTGGCAGGACCTGTCGCCGCCAACGTGGCAGTTCATCAAGCAGCACGGCTTTCTCGGCATGATCATTCCGAAGCAGTACGGCGGCAAGCAGTTCTCCGCGTACGCGCATTCGCAGGTGATCATGAAGCTCGCGACGCGCTGCTCGGCCGCGGCCGTGTCGGTGATGGTGCCGAACTCGCTCGGCCCGGCCGAGTTGCTGATGCACTACGGCACCGACGCGCAGAAGAACTACTATCTGCCGCGTCTCGCGCGCGGCGAGGAAATCCCCTGCTTCGCGCTGACGAGCCCGTATGCCGGGTCCGACGCCGCCGCGATTCCCGATGTCGGCATCGCTTGCCGGGGCCTGCACGAGGGCCGCGAGACGCTCGGCTTTCGCGTCACGTGGGACAAGCGCTACATCACGCTCGGGCCGATCGCGACCGTACTCGGCCTCGCGTTCCGCGCGCTCGACCCCGACCATCTGCTCGGCGCGAACGACGAACCGGGCATCACCTGCGCGCTGATTCCGACCGAACACCCTGGCGTCGACATCGGCCGGCGTCACTGGCCGTTGAACGCGGTATTCCAGAACGGCCCGAACTCGGGCAAGGACGTGTTCATTCCGCTCGACTGGGTGATCGGCGGACGCGCCCAGGTCGGCAACGGCTGGCGCATGCTGATGGAGTGTCTGGCGGCGGGCCGCGCGATCTCGCTGCCGTCGTCGAACGTCGGGATGGCGAAGATTGCCGTGCGCGGCACCGGCGCATATGCCGCGATTCGGCGCCAGTTCCGCACCGCCGTCGGCAAGTTCGAGGGCGTGCAGGAAGCGCTCGGCCGCATGGGCGGCAACCTGTACGTGATGGACGCCGCGCGCCGGCTGTCCGCGCAGGCGGTCGACCTCGGCGAAAAGCCCTCCGTCATTTCGGCGATCGCCAAATATCACATCACCGAGCGCGCGCGCATGGTCATCAACGACGGCATGGACGTCGTCGCCGGCAAGGGTATTTGCATGGGGCCGTCGAACTTTCTGGCGCGCGCGTATCAGCAAATGCCGATCTCGATCACCGTCGAAGGCGCGAACATTCTGACGCGCTGTCTGATCATCTTCGGCCAGGGCGCGATTCGCTGCCATCCGTACGTGTTGAAGGAAATGACGGCGACGCGCGAGCCCGATCGCGCGAAAGCCTTGCGCGAGTTCGACGCGGCGTTCTTCGGTCACGTGAATTTCACGGTGTCGAACGTGGTGCGCAGTGCCGTGTATGGGCTGAGCGGCGGCGCGCTGATCGCGAAGCCGCGCCGCGCGTATGCGCCGCTCCATGCGTACTATCGCGCGGCGACGCGTCTGTCGGCCGTGTTCGCGTTGCTCGCCGACGTGTCGATGTTGGTGCTCGGCGGCGATCTGAAGCGTCGCGAACGCATCTCGGGACGCCTCGGGGACGTGCTGTCGCAGCTGTTCCTGATCTCGGCGACGCTGAAGCGTTTCGAGGACGAAGGCCGACAGCACGACGACTTGCCGCTCGTGCGGTGGGGCGTCGAGGATGCGCTGTACAAGGCGCAGCACGCGCTCGACGGCGTGCTCGCGAACTACCCGAACCGGGTCGCCGCGACGCTCGTGCGTGTGCTCGCATTCCCGTTCGGCCTGCCGCATCGCGAGCCGTCGGACCGGCTCGGCAGCGAGATCGCCGAACTGATGCAAACGCCCGGCGCCGCGCGCGAGCGGCTCGTCGCCGACTCGTACGTGCCGCACCCCGACGTCGATGCGCTCGGCTATGGCGAGCTCGCGTTCGCGCTCAATCCGCAGTTCACGCAAATCGAGCAGAAGCTGCGCGAGGCGGTGAAGCAGGGTCTGCTCGAACCGCTGCCGCAAAGCCTGCCGCAGTTCGCCGCATGGACCGATGCGGCGCAACGCCAGGGCCTCGTCGACGCGGACGAGCGGCGCGTGCTCGACGACTACGCGCGCTACGGCGCGCAGGTCGTCAAGGTCGACGATTTCCCGGCCGACTTCGACCTGCTCGCGAGCTTGCAACAGCGCAAGCAGGCGCTCGAAAAGGCGCTGGAACTGGTGGCCTGATGCGCGCGCTGACGCAGAAAAAACTACCGACCCAGCGCGGCAAACCGTACCCGAGTCACGCAACTCAAGGCACACTGACACACGTCCGGCGCCCCTGAAAATCACGGGGCTGCCTGCGGCGCGTCCAGCAGAGCAACCGATAACATGAACGACTCCTACCTGAAGTTCGTCAACTCGCCGTTCGGCGGCCGTCTCGCGCGCTCGCTCGGGCTGCCGAAGCCCGAGGTGCTGCGGCGCTATCGCGCGGACCGGCCCGAGTTCGACGGACTGATCGCGATCGGCGCGGGCCGCGAGCCGCGCCTGTTCGACGCGCTCGCGAGTCTGATCGCCACCATCGGCATGACGAGCGTCGCGCACGAAAGCGCCGGGCTGTGGGTGCCGCTCGCCCATCGCCACGGCCTGATGACCGGCCGCTTCGAGCCGGCCGAAGCCGGTGCGCCGGGCAAGCTTGCCGCGTTGATGTTCGACGCGAGCGGTATCGACGACAGCAGCCTGCTCGAACCGCTGCACGGCTTTTTCCACGACACGCTGCGCTCGCTCGGCAAGTGTGGGCGCATCGTCGTGCTGGGCCGGCCGCCCGAGGCCTGCGCGAGCCCGCGTCAGTGGACTGCCCAGCGCGCGCTCGAAGGGCTCGTGCGCTCGCTCGGCAAGGAAGCGCGGCGCGGCATCGCCGCGAATCTCGTGTACGTGGAGGAAGGCGCTGAAAACGCCATCGAGGCGACGCTGCGCTTTTTCCTGTCGCCGCGCTCGGCCTATGTGTCCGGTCAGGTGGTGCGGATCGCGGCACATGGCGCGCTGCCGCACGACGCGCCCGCGTTCGACTGGCGCCAGCCGCTCGCCGGCCGGCGTGCGCTGGTCACGGGCGCGGCGCGCGGCATCGGCGCGGCGATCGCGAGCGTGATCGCGGCCGAGGGCGCGCATGTGATCGGCCTCGACATTCCGTCCGCGCGCGACGCGCTCGATGCGACGATGCGGCAGCTGAACGGCAGCCCGCTCGCGTTCGACATCGCCGCGCCCGAAGCGCCCGCGCAGATCGCCGCCGCGCTCGACGAGCTCGGCGTCGACATCGTCGTGCACAACGCCGGCATCACGAAGGATAAGACCATCGCGAAGATGACCGACGCCGTCTGGCAAAGCGTGATCGACATCAACCTGAGCGCGCAGGAACGCATCGACGACGCGCTGCTCGCGGGCGGCATCTTGCGCGACGGCGGGCGCATCGTCGCGGTGTCGTCGATCAGCGGCATCGCGGGCAATCGCGGCCAGACCAACTACGCGACGTCCAAGGCTGGCGTGATCGGCCGGGTGCAGAGCATGGCGCCGCCACTGCGCGCGCGCGGCATCACGATCAACGCGGTCGCGCCCGGCTTCATCGAAACGCAGATGACCGCGAAGATTCCGCTCGCGATCCGCGAGACCGGCCGCCGCATGAACTCGATGAGCCAGGGCGGCCAGCCCGTCGACGTCGCGCAGACCATCGCGTGGCTCGCGCACCCGGGCTCGGCTGGCGTGACGGGCCAGGTCGTGCGCGTGTGCGGTCAAAGCCTGATTGGCGCCTGAACGGGAGCATGGGTATGGACGAACCGCGTGATCCGTTCGGCAGCCGTCAGCTCGCTCCCGCGCCGGGCGACGGCGCGCGGCCGAAAACCGTCGTCATCGAAACGCTGCCCGCGCCGGCCAAGCTGTACGGGCGCGCGCTGACAGGCATCGTCAAGCGCGGCCGCGACACGCGGCTGCCGCCGTTGCGGCTCGTGCGCCCCGCCGTCGTGCTCGAGCCCGGCCCCGTGTGGCGCTATGCGCGCGTGTGCGGCTTCATTCCCGAGCACGGCGTGCCGCTGACCTACCCGCACCTGCTCGCGTTTCCGCTGCATCTGCTGATGCTGACCGACCCCGCGTTTCCGTGGCCCGCGCTCGGTCTCGTGCATTTGGCCAATCACGTGCGGCTGCGCCGCCCGCTCGCCTACAAGGACCTGCTGCGCATCGAGGTCGAATTCGGCGCGCTGCTGCGTCACGACAAGGGCCAGGCGTTCGTCGTGCATACGCGCATCTATCGGCGCGGCGAGGCGGTGTGGGACGGCGACAGCATCTATCTGAAGCGCGCGGTGCCGGCGCTCGGCCATCCGCTCGAAGCGTTGACGCTCGGTCCCGATGCGCTGCAACGGATCGCGCGCTGGCAGCTCGCGCCGCAACTGGGCCGCGACTACGCGAGCGCGTCCGGCGACTACAACCCGATCCACATCAGCGCGCTGTCGGCGAAGGCGTTCGGCTTTCCGCGCGCGATCGCGCATGGCATGTGGACGCTCGCGCGCGCGGCGTCGTCGCTGCAGCCGCCGAAGCCGCTCGCCGAAGCAACGCTCAGCGCCGAGTTCAAGGTGCCGATGCTGCTGCCGGGCGAAGCGTCGCTGTGGAGCGCATCGCCTTCGCTGATCGAGCGCGATCTCGAGGTGCGCGATATCGCCGGGGAAAAGCCGCATTTGCGCGGGCGCATGCAGTGGCGGCTGCTGTGAACCGCGAGCGCGCCGTTCGCATCGAACAATAATCTGGAAACGACCCAAAGGAGCCGAGTATGTCCCACCCGCAACCTGCCGTGCGCCGCGTCGCCGTCATCGGGGGCAACCGGATTCCGTTCGCCCGCTCGAACACCGTGTACGCGAGCGCATCGAATCAGGACATGCTGAGCTTCACGCTGCAAGGGCTGATCGATCGCTATGACCTGCACGGCGTGCGTCTCGGCGAAGTCGCGGCGGGCGCCGTCATCAAGCATTCGCGCGACTTCAACCTGACGCGCGAGTCCGTGCTGTCCACCACGCTCGCGAAGGAAACGCCCGCCTACGACGTGCAGCAGGCCTGCGGCACCGGCCTCGAAGCCGCGATCCTCGTCGCCAACAAGATCGCGCTCGGGCAGATCGACGCGGGCATCGCGGGCGGCGTCGATACCACGTCCGACACGCCGATCGGCGTCAACGAGCGCATGCGCAAGATCCTGCTCGAAGCGAATCGCGGCAAGAGTACCGGTCAGCGTCTCGCCGCACTCAGCAGGCTGCGGCCCGGCATGTTGTTCAGGCCGCTGTTGCCGCGCAACGGCGAGCCCCGCACGGGGCTGTCGATGGGCGAGCATTGCGAGCTGATGGCCAAGCGCTGGAACATCTCGCGCGAGGCGCAGGACGTGCTCGCGTACGAGAGCCATCGCAAGCTCGCCGATGCGTACGCGCGCGGCTTCGTCAACGATCTGATGACGCCGTACAAAGGCCTCGCGCGCGACAACAACCTGCGCGCCGACCTGTCGCTCGAAAGGCTTGCGAACCTGAAGCCCGTGTTCGACCGCGACGCGGGCACGCTGACCGCCGGCAACTCGACGCCGCTGACCGATGGCGCATCCGCGGTACTGCTCGCGAGCGAAGCGTGGGCGGCCGAGCGTGGCTTGCCCGTGCTCGCGTATCTGAGCTGGTCGGAAACCGCGGCGGTCGACTTTTTCGACCAGCAGGAAGGCCTTCTGATGGCGCCCGCCTACGCGGTGCCGCGCATGCTCGCGCGCGCCGGCCTCACGCTGCAGGACTTCGATTTCTACGAAATCCACGAAGCGTTCGCGGCCCAGGTGTTGTGCACGCTCGCGGCATGGCAGGATGACGAATATTGCCGCACGCGGCTTGGCCTCGCCGGCGCGCTCGGTGCGATCGACCGCACCAGGCTCAACGTGAACGGCGGTTCGCTCGCGACCGGCCATCCGTTTGCGGCGACGGGCGGACGTATCGTCGCCGCGCTCGCGAAGATGCTGGCGCAACTCGACCAACCGGCCGGCAGCGCACGCGGGCTGATCTCGATCTGCGCGGCGGGCGGCCAGGGGGTCGTCGCGATTCTGGAACGCTAGCGCGGCAGCGCATACCAACATTTTCAGGAGGCAACCGATGACCGAGCCCACCCAAGCCCCGCTGCACGTGCCGGACGCAGGCGGCACGCCTCGTCAAAACCCGGTGCCCCACCCCGCTCCGAACACCGACGGCATCTGGTACGCGTCCTATCCGGACGACGTGCCGCGCGACATCGACGTCACGCAATACGAGTCGATCGATCAGTTCTTCGACGAATGCACCGCACAGTTCCGCGAGCGCGTCGCGTACGTGAGCGTCGGCGCGAACCTGACCTACGGTGAACTGGGCCGCAAGGCGAGCGCGTTCGCGGCGTACCTGCAAAGCATCGGCGTGGAGCCGGGCGAGCGCGTCGCGATCATGCTGCCGAACACCTTCCAGTATCCGGTCGCGCTGTTCGGCACGATCAAGGCGGGCGCGGTGGTCGTCAACGTGAATCCGCTCTACACGGTGCGCGAACTCGCGCACCAGCTAAAGGACAGCGGCGCGCAGACGATCGTCGTATTCGAGAACTTCGCGAAGACGCTCGAAGATGCATTGCCCGGCACCAAGGTGCGCAACGTGATCGTGACCGGGCTCGGCGATCTGCTCGCCGACGGCGCGAACCTGAAGGGACACCTGCTCAATTTCATGCTGCGTCACGTGAAAAAGATGGTGCCCCCTTACAAGCTGCCGCAAGCGGTGCCGCTCCTGACAGCGCTTTCGGCCGGTTATGCGCGGCCGCACACACCGGTGCGCGCGACCCACGAAGACATCGCGTTCCTGCAATACACGGGCGGCACGACCGGCGTCGCGAAAGGCGCGATGCTCACGCACCGGAACATCGTCGCCAATCTGTTGCAGGCGAAGGCGTGGGCCGCGGGGCAGCTGTCCGGCGAGGGCGAAACGGTGCTCACGCCGCTGCCGCTTTATCACATCTACTCGCTGACCGTGAATGCGCTGATCTTCATGGGGCTCGGCGGGCGCAACATCCTGATCGCGAATCCGCGCGACATGAAGCGCGTGATGATGATCATCCGTCACGAAAAATTCACCGGCATGACCGCGGTCAACACGCTCTATAACGCGTTCCTCGACAACGAGGAATTCTGTCGGCGCGACTTCTCGGACCTGAAGCTCGCGATGGCGGGCGGCATGGCGACGCAGAAAGCCGTCGCCGAGCGCTTCAAGGCGGTGACGGGCAAGCCGATCATCGAGGGCTACGGACTCACCGAGTGCTCGCCGATCGTCTCGATGAATCCGGTCGATCTGACCAATCTGCGCGACTTCGAGGGCTCGATCGGCTTGCCCGCGCCGTCCACGCAGGTGCGCTTCAGGAAAGACGACGGCAGCTGGGCCAATATCGGCGAGGCGGGCGAGCTGTGCGTGAAGGGCCCGCAGGTCATGAAGGGCTACTGGAACCGCCCCGACGAAACCGCGAAGGTGATCGACGACGACGGCTGGCTCGCGACCGGCGACATCGGCGTGATGGACTCGCGCGGCTTTATCCGTCTGATCGATCGCAAGAAGGACATGATCCTCGTGTCGGGCTTCAACGTGTATCCGAACGAAATCGAGGACGTGATCGCAGCGCATCCGGACGTGCGCGAAGTCGCCGCGATCGGCGTGTCCGACCCCGCGCAGGGCGAGCGCGTGAAGGTGTTCATCGTGCGGCGCACGCCGACACTGACCGCCGAGCAGGTGATTGCGTACTGCCGCAAGAATCTGACTGGCTACAAGGTGCCGAAGCTCGTCGAGTTCCGCGACGAGCTGCCGCAAACCAACGTCGGCAAAATTCTGCGCCGTGCGTTGCGCGACGAGGAACTCGCGAAACAGAAGTCCGCCTGACGGGAATAAGCGTTGCTTCAAAGCGTTATTGCTTTGTTGCTTCGCGTTATTGCCTTGCAGGTTGCATGAGCGGCCGCGTCACTTTCTGGAGAAATTCATGAAGCACCGCATGACCGCCCGTTCGCATCGCCGGCGACAGCGCTTGCTGGGTGCGCTGCTCGTCGCGCTCGGCCTGCTGTCGGTGCCGACGGCCTTCGCGCAGAACGACGATCGCCCGCCCCCGCTCAACACCGCGAGCGCCGTCAAGCCACCCACCACGCCGGCCGCGCAGGTCGGCATGCTGACGCTCGACCAGCAGGTCAAATGGCTGCGCGCCGCGCAGCAAAGCGGCACGCTCGAAAAGCTCGACGACGCGCAACTGGTCGCGCTGTTCCAGTCGCTCGATCCGCTCGCGCTGCCGCGCTATATCAAGGAAGGGCCGAACGACTACCCGTCGTACGAGTTCACGATGTCGCGCTCCGAGCGCATTCGCGGCATATGGCCCGACAAGCCCGATCACATGCTGGTGCGCGTCGCGCACGACCCGCTGCGCATCTACGCGAAGTGGCTGCCCGACGGCGCGCACGCGGGCCAGGAAATCATCTACGACGAATCGAAACGTAGCGACGAAACCTACGGCCACCTCGGCGGCATCATGAACGTGATGCCGTTGTGGACGTCGCTGACCGGCGCGCTCGCACGCTCGCAATCGAATCACAGCGTGCGCGATCTCGGCACCGAGTACGTTGCCGATCAATACCTGAGTGAAGGAAAAAAATACACCGAGGCCGGCTTGCCACGTTCGGTGCGGATCGCAGTGAAGACCATCGACGGTGTGCGCGTCGTCGCGTTCACGTTCGAAACACCGGTCGGCCAGCCACAGTTCTACGCGAAAAAAGAAACGCTCGGGCTCGATCTGCGTCATCCGTTCTTTCGCAGCGTCCAGTCTTACGACAACGACGGCAAGATTTTCGAGCAGATCGTGTTCGAGAGCATCACGCCGAGGACATTCGACGATTCGACCTTCGATCCGAAGAACAAGGACTACAAGTTCTAGCGCGCGCTGCGCGGCGTCAGCGCGAAGGCCACGTGGGCGGGTTGCGCGTCCAGCCCCTCGCGCGCTTCGTGACGATGCTCGACGAAGCGTCCCGTGCGAAGCGCGAGGTGTTGCAGGACGAAGTAATCGGACGCGCGCGTAAAGCCGATCAGCGCGGGCATCGCGTGCGGGGTCCGCCCATCGTCGAGCAGTGGCGCAAGTGTGGTGAACCAGAGCGCACCCGCATCGTCGCCGGTTTCGAAGGTCGGCAAGCGAAGATGCGCGGCATAGCGTGCGAACGACGCGCCGCATTCGAGCGTCGAGTCGACGATCGCGAACGCGCGCGCATCGTCAGCGCACGCGGCGGCTTGCGCGAGCCACGGCCATGCGCCGCCCGCGGCCGTCGCGAGGCATGCACCGGTGAGCATGAAAGTGCGTCGATCCATTGGCGTGTACGTTCCGTTCTGTTTGCGCTTCGGTCTGCCGTGCGTGTCCGCACGCGTCGTTCACGTGTACCCCCGCCGGTCGCGCCATGCCGCCGGCCAGATGCCCTGCTTGCCCGGCGCGAGAATGCCGTTCGGATCGAGCGCATCCTTCAGCGTTTCGGCGAAGCGCAGCGACGCACCGTCGTTGAAGCTGTATTGCGCGGCCGCGAAATCCATGTACGCGAGATGCGCGCGATATTCACCGTAGCCGGCCGCGCGCGCGTCGCTCATCAGCGAGCGCAGCAGCGCGCCGGCCTGCTCCACCTGGTTCGCGTCGTCGCGATCGAAAATCGCCGCGAAAATATGATGCAGATGCCGCGCGCCCGCGGTGAAGCCACCGTAGTAGTCGAAGCCGTATTCGGCGGCGCGCGCTTTCACCATCGTGTACTGGCGCATCGCGTCGCGCCCGGTCGCCGGACAGATCGGCGCGAAGTCGACGTGCGCGCCCGCGCCGCCGCGCCAGTCGAGCATGCGAAACGCGGTCATCGCGGGAATGCCGGCCATGTTGCGATCGCCGCCGCCAGTCGGCTGAGCATCGCCCGCATAGCGCGCCGCCGTGAGCCGCGCCTCTGGCACCCGCGCGAACGCGCGCTCGATCAGCGCGTAGCGCGCATCGATCAACTCGGGCGTGCCGTACAGCGCGAAATGCAGGTTCCAGCGCCCGACGCCGAGTTTGTCGAGCATCGCCTGCACCGCGCTCCCGGGCATCGCGCCCGCGCCGTCGTACCACTGCCGGCGTGGCGACAGGCTCGCCGCGCGCCGCAATCCACCCTCGATCACCGCGTGATTGCGGATCGTGCCGTCGAGCCGCAACGGCCGCAGAATCTCGACGATCTCCTCCAGATCGGCCTCGCGACGAAACTGGATTTCGCCGAGCAGATACGCGGGCGGCGCGGGCATCAGCCACACGCCGAGTTTCGTCACGATGCCGTAGTTCGACTGCATGAACATCGCATCGAACGACGGCCCGTAGCCCGGCTGATAAAGCTGCCACGCAGTGCCGATCTCGACGCCGCCCATGCCGGTGCGCAGCACGTCGCCGTTGGCGAGCACGACCTCCATCCCGCATTGGGCCGCCGCGTGATCGCCGTAGTCGGTATAGCCGAAGCCGCGCTCCAGCGTGTTGCCGACCACGCTGCCCCAGCCGGCAGCCGGTGGATCGACCCACAGCTTGTAGCCCTTGTCGCGCAGATGCGCGTACAGATCGAAATAGCTGACGCCCGGTTCGACCAGCGCATAGGCGAGCGTTTCGTTGACTTCGAGGATGCGGTTCATGCGCTGCAAGTCGAGCACGACCGAGCCGCTGAGACGCGGCGCCGCGCCGCCGTACGCGAAGTTGCGCCCGGTCGACACGGTCCACAGCGGAATCCGGTACTGATTGGCGATGCGCAGCACCGCGCGGATTTCATCGACCGACGCGGGCAGCAGCGCGGCGCTCGCGACAAACGCCCCCGGCTCGCCAGGCGCGAACGGATCGACATAGGCGGCGAGGCCGGCGTCGGAACGCAGCACGTGCGCTTCACCGACGATCGCGCGCCAGCCGGCGAGCGCCCGGTCGAACTGCGCGGCGGACAGGTTGGGCGGCAGCGTCTGGGGCAAGGCGTCTCCTTGTCGGTCGGGCAACCCGCGGGTGCAGTCGCGCGGGCAGCTATGCGTGCGTCGCCGCTGACGGCCTTGACGACACGCTACCGCCCGCTACTGCTGCCACGTCTCGGGCTTACCACCGAGCTCGCTGCACACGTCGATCGCGATCTCGCGCAGCTTGCCTTCCGCGATCGCGCCAGACAGCGCGTAGCCCATGCCGTCGCTGATCCAGTAGAAGGTGCGGCGGTTGCCGTCGCGAAACAGACGGAACGCGGTTTCGTTGCGGGTGACGCCGGTCACGTACAGCGTCAGGCGCGCGCCGGTCTGGTTCTCGTACATGAACTGCGCAGCCGGCCCGGCCTCGCCGGGCAACAGCCGGCCGCCCACCAGCGAATAACCATACTCCTGCAGCGACGGCACCGACAGCGGACGATTCAGCCGCTTCGACAGCCAGGTGATCAGATGCTCCTCTTCGCTCGCGGCGACTTCGACCGGATGACGCCGCTCCGGCGAGTACACCGCATACGCGACATCCGCGCGCTGCGCAAAACCGGCCGGCTGTCCGCCGAAGCCGCTCCACGCGCCGCCGGTTAGCCGCGGCGCGAGCGGACCGAGGGCCAGCGCGAGCCCGGCGCCGGCCGCGAGCCAGCAGGCGGCGAGACCCGCGCGCTGCCACCACGGCCGCGTCCGACGCACGACGATAAAAGCCGGCTCCTCCGCCTCCGTGGGCTGGCTGCCTGCATAGCTTCGCTCGCCGGCTTCAGCGGTTTGCTGCCGATCGTCGGCCCGCTGCCCTGCTTGCGCTTGCCGCGCATCGCTGTCCGGCGCGCTGCACAGCGCCCGCAGCGCCGCCTTCTGCGCGCGCCACGCGGCCACGCGCGCGGTGGCCTGCGGATGCTGGCGAAGCTGCGTTTCGATCGCGGCGCGCTGCTCTTCCGGCAATTCGCCATCGACATAGGCCGACAGCGCGCGCAGATCGAGCTCGTCATGCAAGCCGGAATCGGAGTCGTCGTTGTTCATTATCGGTTTCTCACCACTTTCAGCGGCGCGACTTTATGCGCCGCCCGCGGCGCACGGGGCTGCGGTCCGTGCATCGGTCCTGGCGGCTCCTCGCACAGCAACGCGCGCATATGCTCGCGCGCCCGCGACAGCCGCGACATCACCGTACCGATCGGCACCCCCAGCGCGCTCGATGCCTGCTGGTACGACAGCTCCTCGACGCACACCAGCAGCAGCACCTCACGCTGCTCGAGCGGCAGGCAGTACAGCGCGCGCTGCACGTCGCGCAGCACCAGACCGTCGACCTCACCTTGCGGCGCCTCGAGATTGCGCCACGGCGCGCTTTCGTCGTCGACGGCGATCTCGCGGCGCCCGCGCAGCTGGTCGATGTACAGATGCCGCAGGATCGTCAGCAGCCACGCGCGCAGGTTGCTGTTCGGCCGGAATGCCGACCAGCGCGCAAGCGCGCGCTCCGCCGTATCCTGCACGAGATCGTCGGCCCAGGCGCGGTCGCCCGTCAGCGCGCGCGCATAGCGGCGCAGCTGGGGCAGCCACGCGATCACTTCCGCTTCGAATGTCACCCGGCGTGCCAGGCCCGGTCGCGGCGTTAGTAGCCGCCGCCGCTGCTGTTGCTGTTGTTGCTCGAACCCGACGCGGCGTTGTCGGTATCGGCCGCGTGCGCGAGGGAGCCGCACGCGAGCGCGAGCAGGACGAAGAGCGCTGACAGAATACGGGATGCTTTCATGGTGAGCCTCCTGGCAGATGCCCGGCACGCGATCGACCGACCGGCGCGGCGGGCGGCAGGCCGCGGAATGCGGTACTGCCATACTGGACTCAACGCCGCGATCGCGTGGTTTATTCCATCGCCGTCGTGGCGCTGTTTCGCTGCGCTGTTTCTCCGGGCTTTTCGCGGCGCTTCGACGCCGCCGCCGTGGTCGCGCAACATGCCCCTATGTTCTTCCTTTTCCGCCAACCATGCCGGCAATGCCTGGAGAGACCGGAAGTAGACGACATTGACCAGCAGATTCGTAACTCAACGTTACAGTCCCGCGTTATCGGATGCTTATGTGCTCACAAGTCGTTATAGTGGACAAAGTTCGCCCCGTCGACGCGTTCTGCCCCCGCATAGGGTAGAAAGGGTAAAATCGCGGCGAACCACCGTCTATCTAACCTGAATTGTCCATGGCTTCCGCAGAATCGCATCCGCAAAACGACTTCATGAACGCTGCGCGCAAGGAACGAAAGCGCGTCGAAATCTATCTGGTCAACGGCATCCGCCTGACCGGATGCATCGAGTCGTTCGATCAGTACCTGGTGATGCTGCGCACGCCGGTTGGCCTGCAAGGCATCTACAAGCGCGCGATCTCCACGATCCAGCTCGACACCGGCACGCGGCCGGCGCCGCGCACGGGCCGAACGTCGCATGGCGAACATGGCGCGCGCGGTCCCCATGGTTCGCGCGAACATCGCGAGCCGCGCGAAGGGCGTGAATCGTACGGCACGCCGTCGGCGGAACGCGCGCCGAGCGAGCGCAGCGGCAACTCCGAAGGTCCGGTGGTCGTCACGCGGCGGCGGCGTCTGTTTGGCACCGGCGGCGAAAGCGGCAATCATGGCGGCAACCACGGCGGCGGCAGCTCCGGCGGCAATCAGGAATAAATACGAAGAAGCTGTAGCGGCCGCGCCTCGCTACTCCGCGGACGAACCGAGGCGCCGCAGAATTTTCTCCAGTTGGGTCGGCTGACGCTCGGTCAGCTCGAATCTCCCCTTGACCGCCAGCACGCGGCGGCGCCAGTAGCCGGCGTCGAACAGGTGCAGCGCCGGTTGCCGCGTCGCCCAATCCAAGTGTTCCAGTTCGGCTTCCACGACGTGGGCTGCGAGCACTCGTCGCGAGCCCGCCGGCTTTTTCCCGTTCATCTGGTTCGCTGTGTGATGGATCGATGGAGGTGTCGTTCGCGGCTCGAGCGCGGCTCAAGCGCGGCTCGAGCGCGGCCGGGACACTCGGTGCCGGCCAGCTTTAAACGACGCGCCTGCGCCATCTCGCGGTCGTTCGCCGATAGCCGCGATGCGCTATGCTGAATGATCGACCCTCTACCGATGGAGCGCGCCATGACCAGCAAAAACCAGCATGCCTCCCGACCGGCGCGCACGCGCCGGACGCCCCCGACGTCCGCCGATACGCGGCTCGACGAAGCGCTGATGGAAAGCTTTCCCGCCAGCGATCCGATCGCCGTCGACGTGACGCAGCCGCCTCGCGAACGGATGCGCAAAACGCAAGCGGATACGCGCAAGCGGCATTGAAGTCGCGCCGTCTTGCGTCGTACGACGGCGGCGCACAACGACGCGGCAACGAGCCGTCAGGGCTCGCGAAAAATGCCGAGTGCAAATGCCGAAAAGCCCGGCGGTAAAAGTGCGATGCGCGGGCTGGCGGGGTATGGAAAGCACCGCTCAAACATAACAACGGTAACGCCCGCGGACGAGCCGGACGGCGCACCGATTTCCGCGCCGTCCCGCCACTCCACCCAGGCTCACACCGTCGTGCTCAATGCACCGGCAAGCCGCTATTGAGCTGACGCTGCAGGTCGCGCACCTGGCGCTGGGCGACGCGCAACTGATCCTGCGCGGCGGCCTTCTGCTGCGCCAGTTCGGTCGCCTCGGCGCGCTTCTGCTCCTGCTGGCTCGCGACGATGCTTTGCTGCTGACGCGCGACGTCGAGGTCGGCCTGCAGCCGGCTCGCGCGTTCCTGCGACAGCGCGACCATGCGCTGCGTGAACGCCTTCTGCGCTTCGAGTTGCGTACGGCGGATCTCGATGTCCGACAGTTGCATCGTCTGCCGCGCGAAATCCTTGTAGATCAGCTCGGCGCGCGCGGCGTCCTGCGACTTGATCACGCGCCAGAAGTTTTTCTGCTGGAACAGCGCGACGTAGTAGGTCATCTCCTTGCCGTAGAACAGCAGGCTCGCGCCATAGCTGCCGTTATACGTGGTGCGCAATTCGCTCAGATCCGGGCCGTGGATCATCTGCTGCAATTCAGCCACGTTCCCGGTGGCGGATTGCCGGTTTTCATCCGGCGTCAGTGCAGTGGTTTCCGCCTGGCCGGCCTGCGAGGTGTCGGGCAACGCACTCGTCGTACCCGGCTGGGACACGACCGTACCGCTCGCACCACTGTTCTGCAGAGCCTGTGCATTCGCGCCCTGAAGGGCCCCCAATACGATGCATGCGGCCAGAGCAATCTCTCGTAGCTTCGACTTTCGGTCCATGTGATACCTGTTGAACAGATTTTGTTTTAGTAGAAAACGGGGAATTATTACTCACTTTGGCGGCTTTCGGGCTCTTCGTCGAAAATATGGTACTTGCGCGTTTGCTTCTATAACAGGCACAAGCGTAGTCCCGCCTCACCGGCGCAGCGGTAGACGACGATCCGTTCGATTCCCTGCCGCTGATCGCTCGTCGGCGAGGACATGCCATGAGCCGGGCGATGCGTCGGGCGATTCCGGCTGGGGCGCGACGGTCGAGGCCAACCGGCCGATCACGCTCGGCTTCACATATGCGCACTGCTACAGCCTCGATGTGTCCGTCGGAAAAGCGCTCGGTGATGCGCCGCATCGCACAGTCCGCGCATCAACGCGAGGTTCTGCTACCAGCTGAATTGACACGCTTCAGAAGTGCCGCGAGCGGATTAGAAGCTCCACTATCAAACGACACATGCACTTTCGCGTATTCTGCGCTGACGCTGCAAACGGCACACCGCTGGCATCGTTCCGCATCGCGAGGGCCGGTACCGCACATCCGACCACGATGCCCATAACGCCGCGCGACCATGATCGCGCTGTCTCATATCAAGGAGGAAGGCAATGACGCAATTCACTCGACGTGCCGGCGCGCTTGCGCTGCGCACCGCCCGTCACGCCGCGCTCGCCGGCGCCCTGCTCGCCAGCGCCGTGACCGCGATGGCGCAGACCGATACACCGATCGGCACGTGGCAAACCATCGACGATCACACGGGCCAGCCGAAGGCGCTCGTGCAGATCACACAAGACAGCAATGGCGAACTGAACGGCAAGGTTATCAAGGGTCTCGGCGCGAACGACCAGCCGGATCGCCGTTGCACCGAATGCACCGACGCGCGCAAGGATCAACCGGTCCTCGGCATGACCATCATCAACAGCATGAAGAAGGATGGCGACGCATGGGATCACGGCCAGATTCTCGATCCTGAAAACGGCAAGGTCTACAAATGCAAGATGCATCTCGAGGACGACGGCAACAAGCTCGTGGTGCGTGGCTACATTGGGGTCGCGCTGCTTGGCCGCTCGCAAACGTGGATACGGCAGCAATGAGGGTCGACGTGCGGCGCATGCGTGGCGCCTGGCACGTCGCCTGAATGTGCGCATGATGCTGCAACGATGCGCGCTCTGCGTCAGGAGGTGCAACATAAAAAACGGCCGGCGATCAAGAATCGCGCGGCCGTTTTCATTGGGGCAAGCTGTTTGCGATGCTCATGCTGCCTGCTTGAGCGGTGCAGCGTAAGCGATCGGCGACGCCGGCACCGACGTGGCCGGTACCGGATCGTATGCGGCGGCCGGAATACGAAACGCCGCGGGCACGCGCTTGGACGCGGCGCGCTTGTGCCGCACGCTCGCGTGCGTGCGCATACGCGCTTCCATCAATCTGCAGAAATCTTCGCTCGCGGTGCCGAGCAGTTGCTCCGTGACGTGCTTGAGCACGCCCAATTCGTACCACGACTTGAAGCGGCGATGACAGGTCTGATATGACGGGTAGCGGCGCGGCATTTTGGACCAGGTGGCGCCGTTATACATGACCCAAAGCACGCCGTTGAGCACCGAGCGGGTATCGGCAAGTGGACGGCCACGCATTTCGGTACGCGGCCGGAGTTCGGGCAGCAGTGGCGCAACGCGCTGCCATTCTTCATCGGTGATTTCGCGATACGGGTACATGCTTCCTCCTTTGTCAGAACAACGACAAAAGATAGCCAGTCATCCGTGCGCGGAATATCAGACCACTCCGAATCCTGAAAATATGTCGTGCGCGGTAGCTCAGGTTAGGGACGTGTCGACGATCCGGCGCGGCGTGTCGAGATACTCCTTCGACTGCATCTCGACGATGCGCGACACCGTACGCGTGAATTCATTAGCCATCGGACCGTCGACGTACAACTGCTCCGGCGGCACCGCAGCCGACATCAACAGCTTGACCTTGTGGTCGTAAAACACGTCGATGAGCCACGTGAAGCGGCGCGCTTCCGACGCCATGCGCACCGACATCTGCGGCACGTCCGACAGGATCACCGCGTGAAAGCGGGTCGCGAGTTCGAGGTAGTCGTTCTGCGAGCGCGGGCCCCCGCACAGCGTCGCGAAGTCGAACCAGACCACGCCATCCGCGCGGCGCAGCGCCTTCAGCTCGCGCTTCTCGATATGCAGCAGCGGGCTTTCGTCGGGCACCGCGGCGAGGCGCGCGAAGGCGTCGCGCAGCGCCTTGCCGGCGGCGGCGTCCAGTGGCGTGTGATAGACCTCCACCTGCGCGAGCGTGCGCTGGCGATAATCGATCCCCGCGTCGACGTTGATCACGTCGAGCTTCTGCTTGATCAGTTCGATCGCGGGCAGCATGCGGTCGCGATGCAGGCCGTCCGGGTACAGCGTGTCGGGCGCGTAGTTTGACGTCATCACGAACTGCACGCCGTTCTCGAACAGCTTGTCGAGCAGGCGATACAGGATCATCGCGTCGGCGATATCCGAGACGTGGAATTCGTCGAAACAGATCAGCCTATAGCGCTTCGCAATGCGGCGCGCGAGTTCGTCGAGCGGATCGGCCCGGCCTTTGAGTTCTTCAAGCTCGCGATGCACTTCGCGCATGAACTCGTGGAAGTGCAGACGGGTTTTGCGATGCAACGGCACGATCATGTAGAAGCTGTCCATCAGGAAGCTCTTGCCGCGGCCCACGCCGCCCCACATGTACACGCCGCGCGGCAGATCGGGGTGAATGATCAGCTTTCTGAACGCGTTCGAGCGGCGCGACTTGTATGCGACCCACTCTTCATAGCACCGCTGCAGGCGGTCGACCGCCGCGCGCTGCGCCGGATCGGATTGATAACCGCGCGTCTGCAGTTCTTTTTCGTAGTATTCGGTGACGTTCATCGTGTTGCTGCAAAAAGAAAGGCGGGAGGGATTGAACCCCGCCCGCCTTTGGTGATGCCAAGGTTGCGTTTCGCTCAGGCGTGCGTACTTACATGTTCAGCGCGCGCTTGTCGACGGCGAGTGCCGCTTCGCGCATGACTTCCGACAGCGACGGGTGCGGATGGCAAATACGGCCGATGTCTTCCGACGCCGCCTTGAACTCCATCGCCACCACGGCTTCCGCGATCAGGTCCGATGCGTTCGCCGAGATGATGTGCACGCCGAGCAGTTCGTCGGTCGTCGCGTCGGCGATCATCTTGACGAAACCGTCCGCCTTGTTGATGCCGAGCGCGCGGCCGTTCGCCATGAACGGGAACTGGCCGGTCTTGATCTCGCGGCCTTCCGCTTTCAGTTGCTGCTCCGTCTTGCCGACCCATGCGATTTCCGGTTCGGTGTAGATCACCCACGGAATGCAGTTGTAGTCGATGTGCGGCTTCTGACCGTCGATCACTTCGGCAACCAGCACGCCCTCGTCCTCAGCCTTGTGCGCGAGCATCGGGCCACGCACCACGTCACCGATCGCGTACACGTTCGGCACGGCCGTCGCGCAGTGGTCGTCCACGTCGATGAAGCCGCGCTCGTTGGCCTTCAGGCCGATCGCTTCGAGGCCGAGGTTGTCGGTGTTCGGCACGCGGCCGACCGACACGACCAGGCGGTCGGCTTCGAGCGTCTGCGCGTTGCCGTCCTTGTCCGTGTAGGCGATCGTCACGCCGTTTTCGCTCGTCTTCACTTCGCCGACCTTCACGCCGACTTGGATGTCGAGACCTTGCTTCTTGAACTGCTTGGCCGCTTCCTTCGACAGCGCCTGGTCAGCCACGCCGAGGAATTCCGGCAGCGCTTCGAGCACGGTCACGTCCGCGCCGAGGCGGCGCCACACCGAGCCGAGTTCCAGACCGATCACGCCTGCGCCGATCACGGCGAGCTTCTTCGGTGCCGTGTCGAACGACAGTGCGCCTTCGTTGTCGGCGATCAGCTTGTTGTCGACCGGAATGCCCGGCAGATGACGCGCCTTCGAACCCGTTGCGATGATCACGTTCTTCGCCGTGACGACTTCGCTGCTTGCACCATCTTCGCCTTCGCCGCTCACTTCGATCTGCACGCCGGCGTCCGTCTTGCCGGTGAACTTGCCATGGCCCTTGAGCCACGTGATCTTGTTCTTGCGGAACAGGAATTCGATGCCCTTGGTCATCTTCTCGACGATGCCGTCCTTGCGGCCCATCATCTTCGAGATATCGACCGAAACGTTTTCCACCGAGATGCCGTGGTCGGCAAGGTGATGCGACGCGTTCTCGAACTCTTCCGACGAAGCGAGCAGCGCCTTCGACGGAATGCAGCCGACGTTCAGGCAGGTGCCGCCGAGCTTCAGCGTGCCGGCCGGGTTCTTCCACTTTTCGATACATGCGACGGTCTTGCCGAGCTGCGCTGCGCGGATGGCGGCGATATAACCGCCAGGGCCTGCGCCGATCACGACGACGTCAAATTCTTTGGACATGACAATCCCTTTGATGGCGGAACGGCGCCGGGCCACTCGAGGTGGCGCGCGCCGTTCCTGTACTGCGGAATGCTAAAGACGTGCTACGGATGACGCCGGCCCGCGCAAACCACGGGCCGGCGTCGGTGGAACGTGCGCTTACAGGTCGAGCAGCAGGCGAGCCGGATCTTCCAGCGCATCCTTCATCGCGACCAGCGACAGCACTGCTTCGCGGCCGTCGATGATACGGTGGTCGTACGACAGCGCGAGGTAGTTCATCGGGCGGATCACGATCTGGCCGTTTTCGACCACTGCGCGTTCCTTGGTGGCGTGCACGCCGAGAATCGCGGACTGCGGCGGGTTGATGATCGGGGTGGACAGCATCGAGCCGAACACGCCGCCGTTCGAGATCGAGAACGTACCGCCGGTCATTTCTTCGATGGACAGCTTGCCGTCCTTCGCCTTCTGGCCAAATTCGGCGATCTTCTTCTCGATGTCGGCGAGGCTCAGCTGATCTGCATTGCGCAGGATCGGCACCACCAGACCGCGCGGCGAACCGACAGCGATACCGATGTCGAAGTAGCCGTGGTAGACGATGTCGTTACCGTCGATCGACGCGTTCACGAGCGGGAACTTCTTCAGCGCGTGAACAGCCGCCTTCACGAAGAACGACATGAAGCCGAGCTTCACGCCGTGTTCCTTCTCGAACTTGTCCTTGTACTTGTTGCGCAGCTCCATGACCGGCGCCATGTTCACTTCGTTGAACGTCGTGAGGATGGCGTTGGTTTGCTGCGACTCGAGCAGACGCTCGGCGATACGAGCACGCAGACGCGACATCGGCACGCGCTGTTCCGGACGGTCCTTCAGCCATTGATCGGCCGATGCCGGGGCCTTGACGTCCGGCAGCGACGGCTTCGCAGCCTTCGGTGCGGCAGCCGGAGCCGGTGCAGCCTTGGCAGCCGGAGCAGCCTGGCCGGCGACGAGCACGTCGCCCTTCGTGATACGGCCGTCGCGGCCGGTGCCGGCGACGTCGCCCGCAGCCAGACCCTTCTCTGCCATCAGCTTGCCGGCAGCCGGCGAAGCAGCGGTGTTCGACCCCGTTGCGACAGCGGCCTGAGCCGCCGGTGCGGGAGCCGCGGCAGCGACCGGAGCCGGCTTCACTTCGGCTTCGACAGCGGCGGCGCCTGCGGTGCCTTCCGTGTCGATCTTCGCGATCACCTGCTCAGCCGTGACCGTGTCGCCGTCGTTCGAAATGACTTGCGCGAGCACGCCTGCTGCCGGTGCCGGCACTTCGAGCACGACCTTGTCGGTCTCGATTTCGATGAGGATTTCGTCCTGAGCGACAGCCTCGCCGGGCTTCTTCTTCCACTGCAGCATGGTTGCCTCCGAGACCGACTCGGAGAGCTGGGGAACCTTGACTTCAACAATAGCCATTATGAGTATCCTGAATACGTATCGGGTGACGGCGCTTCTTCACGACCGCCTGCGAACCGTGAACGCCGCGCCTGAACCTCATGGGAAACGTTCGGCGCGGCGCGGGAAAGCGCACTGCGCTTTCCCGGCTCGTCTGTTTCTTTATTTAGCGATCGACGCGCTCTTGAGACGGCCGAAAGCGCCTTCGATCAGCGCCTTCTGCTGCTCGTAGTGCTTCGCGTAGTAGCCGACTGCAGGCGAAGCCGAAGCCGGACGGCCGCTGTACGCCAGCTTCTGCCCTTCCTTCATGCCTTCCTTCAGATGGTGCTCGATGTAGAACCACGGGCCCTGATTCTGCGGCTCGTCCTGCACCCACACCACTTCGGTTGCGTTGTCGTACTTCTTCATTTCCGCTTCAAACTGCTTGTGCGCGAACGGATAGAGCTGTTCGATACGGATGATCGCAACGTCGTTCACCTTCGCTTCGCGGCGATGCGCGACCAGGTCGTAGTACACGCGGCCCGAGCAGGCCAGCACGCGCTTGACCTTCTTCGCGTCGATGGTTTCGTCCACTTCGCCGATGACCGGCTGGAACGAACCCTTCGCGAGTTCCGACAGATCCGACACGGCTTCCTTGTGACGCAGCAACGACTTCGGCGTCGCGACGATCAGCGGCTTGCGGAATAGGCGGATCATCTGGCGACGCAGCAGGTGGAAGACCTGCGCCGGCGTGGTCGGCTGAACGACCTGCATGTTGTGGTCTGCGCACAGTTGCAGGAAACGCTCGATACGCGCCGACGAGTGCTCCGGACCCTGGCCTTCGTAGCCGTGCGGCAGCAGCATGGTCAGGCCCGACACGCGGCCCCACTTCACTTCGCCCGACGAGATGAACTGGTCGATCACGACTTGCGCGCCATTCACGAAGTCGCCGAACTGCGCTTCCCACGCGACGAACGTGTTCGGTTCAGCGGTCGAGTAACCGTATTCGAAGCCGAGCACCGCTTCTTCCGACAGCACCGAGTCGATCACCGTGAACTTCGCCTGACCTTCGGCGATGTTCTGCAGCGGCACGTAGGTGCCGTCGTTCCAGCGCTCGCGGTTCTGGTCGTGCAGCACTGCGTGACGGTGCGTGAACGTGCCGCGGCCCGAATCCTGACCGGTCAGACGAACTGCGTAGCCCGAAGCGACCAGCGATGCGAACGCGAGGTGCTCGCCCATGCCCCAGTCGAGCTTCGCTTCGCCGCGGCCCATGGCGCGACGGTCGTTGATCACGCGCTCGACGAGCGGGTGAACCTTGAAGTTTTCCGGAATCGTGGTGATGCGTTCGGCGAGGCGCTTCAGTTCCGCGAGCGGCACGGCCGTGTCGGCCGCGTCGGTCCACTTGCGGTTCAGGAACGGCACCCAGTCCACCGCGTACTTGCTCTTGTAGTTCGAGAGCACCGGGTCGACCGTGTGGTGGCCCTCGTCCATCGCCCTGCGATAAGCCTTGACGAATTCCTCGCCATCCTCGGCCTTGATGACGCCCTGCTGAACGAGCTTTTCAGCGTACAGCGCGCGCGTGCCGGGGTGCTTCGAAATCGTCTTGTACATCAGCGGCTGCGTGACCGCCGGGGTGTCCTGCTCGTTGTGGCCCAGCTTGCGGAAGCAGACGATGTCGACGACGACGTCCTTGTGGAACTGCATGCGGAAGTCGATCGCCATCTGGGTGGCCAGCACGACCGCTTCGGGATCGTCACCGTTCACGTGCAGCACCGGCGCTTCGATCATCTTGACGACGTCCGAGCAGTACAACGTGGAGCGCGAGTCGCGCGGGTCCGACGTCGTGAAGCCGATCTGGTTGTTGATGACGATGTGCAGCGTGCCGTGCGTGCCGTAACCGCGCGTTTGCGCGAGGTTCAGCGTTTCCATCACGACGCCCTGGCCGGCGAAAGCCGCGTCGCCGTGGATCTGCACCGGCAGCACCTGAACGCCGTTTTCGTCGCCGCGACGGTCCATACGCGCCTTCGCCGAGCCCTCGACCACCGGGTTGACGATTTCGAGGTGCGACGGGTTGAACGCGAGCGACAGGTGAACCGGGCCGCCTTCCGTCGCGACGTCCGACGAGAAGCCCTTGTGATACTTCACGTCGCCAGCCGGCAGATCATCGACGTGCTTGCCTTCGAATTCGGCGAACAGGTCTGCCGGCATCTTGCCGAGCGTATTGACCAGCACGTTCAAACGGCCACGGTGAGCCATCGCGATGACGATTTCCTGAACGCCGCGCAGACCGCCGTGACGCACGACTTCGTCCATCGCCGCGATGAAGCTCTCGCCGCCTTCGAGCGAGAAGCGTTTCTGGCCGACGTACTTGGTGTGCAGGAAACGCTCGAGGCCTTCGGCGGCCGTCAGGCGATTCAGGATGTGCTTCTTCTTGTCGTTGTTGAAGCTCGGCGTCGAACGGATCGATTCGAGGCGTTCCTTCCACCAGCGCTTCTGCTCCGGATCGCTGATGTACATGTACTCGGCGCCGATCGTGCCGCAGTACGTGTCGCGCAGGGCTTTGACGATCTCGCGCAGCGTCGCGCGCTCGAACCCGAAGTACAGATTCGTTGCGCTGAACTCCTGGTCCATGTCGGCTTCGGTGAAGTCGTAGAACGCGGGTTCAAGTTCGGGGATCGCGGGACGCTCGCGGCGCTTCAGAGGATCGAGATTGGCCCATTGCGAGCCGAGGAAGCGATATGCGCCGATGAGGGACTGGACGTAAACCTGTTTGCGGGCGGTTGCGAGATCTTCGCCGCCGACCGTTGCGCGCGGCAGGAAGGCATTGGCCTTGGCGCGCTGGGCAAACGATTCGACGATCGGGCCATGGGCCACGTCGTTGGCGTTGCTGCCGTCCGATGCGGGCACGTTCTGCAACGCATCGAAATAGCTGCGCCAGGTCTCGGGCACTGACGCCGGATTATCGAGATACGCTTCGTACATTTCTTCAACGTACGGAGCATTGCCGCCGAACAGATAAGAGTTCGACTGGAATTGCTTCATCATTTTTACGCTCACCTTTCTTCGAGTTTCTCGAGAAATAGGCGGGTTACCGAACCTTCCGCGACACGGCCTGACCGTTTAGCGGATTGCGCGAATCAAGTCTTGCTTGGAAGGACCTAAAACTTTGCACCCGGGAGCATAGCACAGAACGAATAGCCCAGATAGCGAACGGCACAGGCGCAAAGCCTGTGATGGCGGGCGTTTCGCGGGCGACGGGGTGCCTTTTCACAGCGCGCAACAGTGTTCTGTGAGAAATGAAGGCGAACGGCGCAATGGGTGTCTACATGTGTGCCGCCCCGGAAAGTGGCAGGCATGATGCAGCGCCAAACGTTTTGATGCGCCAAAAACAAGGAAGCCACCCGAAGGTGGCTTCCGCTTCCTGCTATCCAGAAGGATATTCGAGTCCGGCTTATTCGCCGGCAACCTTGTTGCGGCTCGCGCTGCGGCGCTCGTGTTCCTTCAGGTAGCGCTTGCGCAGACGGATCGACTTTGGCGTGACTTCGACCAGCTCGTCGTCGTCGATGAACTCGACCGCGTATTCGAGCGACAGCTGAACCGGCGGCACGAGACGCACGGCTTCGTCGGTGCCAGACGCGCGCACGTTGGTAAGCTGCTTGCCCTTGATCGGGTTCACGACGAGATCGTTGTCGCGGCTGTGGATGCCGATGATCATGCCTTCATACAGCGCTTCTCCCGGCGCCACGAACATGCGGCCGCGGTCCTGCAGCTTCCACAGTGCGTATGCGACTGCCGCGCCGTCGTCCTGCGAGATCAGCACGCCGTTGCGACGTTCGCCGACCGCGCCTTCCTTGACCGGCTGGTAAGAATCGAACGTGTGGCTCATCAGACCCGTACCGCGCGTGAGTGTGAGGAATTCCGACTGGAAGCCGATCAGACCACGCGCCGAAATACGGTACTCGAGACGCGTGCGGCCACGGCCGTCCGATGCCATGTCGAGCATTTCGCCCTTGCGGCGGCCAAGTTCTTCCATCACGCCGCCCTGGTGGGGGTCTTCCATGTCGACGGTCAGATTTTCGTACGGCTCGTGCTTCTCGCCGTCGATTTCCTGCATCACGACGCGCGGACGCGACACGGCCAGCTCGTAGCCTTCGCGGCGCATGTTTTCGACCAGAATGGTCAGGTGCAGCTCACCGCGGCCGGCCACTTCGAACGTCGTTTCGTCGCCGGTATCGCGCACGCGCAGCGCGACGTTGTGATTCAGTTCCTTCATCAGGCGGTCGCGAATCTGGCGGCTCGTGACGAACTTGCCTTCACGGCCCGCGAGCGGCGACGAGTTGACGAGGAAGTTCATCGTCAGCGTGGGTTCGTCGACGGTGATCATCGGCAGCGCTTCCGGCTGTTCCGGCGAGCAGATCGTCACGCCGATGCCCACTTCCTCGATACCGTTGATCAGCACGATGTCGCCCGCCTCAGCCGAGTCGACCTGCACGCGATCGAGACCCTTGAACGACAGCACCTGGTTGATCTTGCGATTGAGGATTTCGCCTTCCGGGCCCGATCGCACCGCGACGGCCATGCCCGGCTTGATGCGGCCGCGCGTGATACGGCCAATGCCGATACGACCAACGTATGACGAGTAGTCGAGCGACGTGATTTGCAGTTGCAGCGGACCTTCCGGGTCGGCCGGGCGCACCGGCACGTGCTGCAGGATTGCCTCGAACAAAGGACGCATGTCGCCGTCGCGTACATCAGGCGTGAGACCCGCGTAGCCGTTCAGGCCCGATGCGTAGACGATCGGAAAGTCGAGCTGCTCTTCGCTGGCGCCGAGCTTGTCGAACAGGTCGAAGGTCTGGTTGATCACCCAGTCGATCCGCGCGCCCGGACGGTCGACCTTGTTGACCACGACGATCGGCTTCAAACCCAGTGCGAGCGCCTTCTTCGTGACGAAGCGGGTTTGCGGCATCGGGCCTTCCACCGCGTCAACGAGCAGCAGCACCGAGTCGACCATCGACAGCACGCGCTCCACTTCGCCGCCGAAGTCGGCGTGCCCCGGCGTGTCGACGATATTGATGTGCGTGCCCTCGTACTCCACCGCGCAGTTCTTCGACAGGATCGTGATGCCGCGCTCTTTTTCGATGTCGTTCGAGTCCATCACGCGCTCGGCGATCTGCTGGTTCTCGCGGAACGTGGCGGTCTGACGGAGGAGCTGGTCGACGAGCGTGGTCTTGCCGTGGTCGACGTGAGCAATGATGGCGATGTTGCGTAGGGCGCGGGTCATAGGAAACCTGAAGACGGTTGAGTGCGCCGCTTGCTTATGCTGCTGGTTGAGGAGCCAAACCACGACAACAAGCCCAAAGCGCACTTTTGGGAACCCAAAATTATAGCACGCACGGATGATCCTTTTCCGGTATTCCCCGATAGACCGTCCGCTCCCCGCGCCTGCGCGAGTTGCGCGAATCGCGCCTTGCCCCGCCCTGCGTCATTCCGTACGGTTTGTTGCTTGAGCGCGAAATAATCCTTGCCTAAGCTGTATTAACGCTTGTCGCGTCAATCAACAGCCAGCTATACTAATGCCTAGTCAACCATTGCATTCGCACGAGAATCATGACGGAGCCGTCCAACGAATCCACGCCGGATCTCAGCGAGTACCAGCTCGGCGAAAGCGTCGGCTATCTCATCTCACGGGTGAAATCGACGCTATCAAACCTGATCACACAGCGCAGCATGGCCGAACTCGGCATCACCAGCCAGCAGGGCAGCATCCTGTTCATGGTGGCGAGCGGCAAATGCCTGCTCGCGGCTGAGTTGGCGCGTGAATACGGTATCGACGCAAGCGCCGTCACGCGCCTGATCGATCGGCTCGAAAAGCGCGGCCTGCTCACGCGGGTGCGCAGTAACGAAGACCGGCGCGTCGTGCGCCTCGCGTTGACGCCGGAAGGCCATGCGATCGCGGCTCGCATGCCGGCCATTTTCAATGGCGTGCTCGATAACCTGCTGAGCGGGTTCACCCCGGAAGAAGTGGGCTTCCTGAAGAGCATGCTGCGTCGCGTGCTCGTCAATTCCGGCGAACACTCGGGACTTTCCCGCGACGCCGCAAGCCATCCCAATAGCAAATCGTAATAGCTTGCTTGCTGCGTCCATCAATACATTCCACTCAAAGAAGAGTCGAGCGATGAAATCCCTTTCCCTGTCCGCGCCCGCGCTGTCGAGCCGGGCCGCTGTCGCCGCCGCGGTGACGGCGCTCGCCCTCACGGGGTGCGCGAACTACTTCGGCGTCAAAAGCGACAAGCAGATCGCGTCGCCGACGCAGTACGAGTCGACGCAGAGTCTGCCCAACGAGGGCGGCCAGTGGCCATCGCTCGACTGGGCCAACCAGTTCGGCGACCCGCAACTGCCGAAGCTGATCGCGGAAGCGCTCGAGGGCAGCCCGTCGATCGCCCAGGCGCAAGCGCGGCTCGCAAAGGCTTCGTCGTATATTGAAAGCTCGCGCGCAGCGCTGTTCCCGAAGGTCAGCGCGAGCTATTCGTGGACCCGCGAGCTGTACTCGGCAAACTCCCTTTACCCGCCTCCGTTCGGCGGCACCTGGTATAGCGAGAACAACGTGCTCGCGAGCGCGTCGTGGGATCTCGACCTGTGGGGCAAGAACCGTCAGCGGCTCGGCCAGGCCGTGTCGCAGCAGAAAGCCGCCGAGGCCGATATGCAGCAGGCGCGCGTGACGCTCGCCGCGTCGGTCGCGAGCACCTACAACCAGCTAGCGCAGCTGTATGCGTTTCGCGACATCGCCGCGCGTGAAATCGCGAACCGCCAGGACGTCGGCCGTATCACGAATGACCGCGTGACGGCCGGCCTCGACACCAACGTCGAGAAGCAGACCGCCGCCGGCAACGTCGCGACGAGCCAGTCGAACCTGACCGACCTCGACGGCCAGATCACCGTCGTGCGCTACCAGTTGGGCGCGCTGCTCGGCAAAGGCCCGGACCGTGGCCTGCAGATCGAAAAGCCGGTGCTCACCGGCGGCGACGTGGTCGCTCTGCCGGACAACATCCCGGCCGACCTCGTGGCGCGTCGCGCGGACATCGTCGCCGCGCGCTGGCAGGTCGAAGCCGCGATGCATGACGTGAAGGAAGCGAAAGCCGAGTTCTACCCGGACGTGAATCTCGCGGCCGGCTTCGGCTTCGACGCGTTCGGCTGGGGCCGTTTCCTGACCGCGTCGAGCCGTCAGATCCAGTTCGGCCCGGCGATCCATCTGCCGATCTTCGACGCCGGCGCGTTGCGCGCGCAGTTGAAGGGCCGCTACGCCGACTTCGAGGGCGACGTCGCGAACTACAACCAGACGCTGATCAACGCGCTGCAGGACGTCTCGACGCAGGTGTCGTCGATCCGCTCGATCGACCGCCAGGAGGGTGACGCCCAGCGCGCGCTCGACGCGTCGAGCAAGGCGTACCAGCTCGCCGTAATCCGCTACAAGGCCGGCCTGTCGCCGCAGCTGCAGGTGCTCACCGCCGACGAAAACCGCCTTGCCGCCGAGCAGACGGTCACGGGTCTGCAGATGCGCCGCCGTAGTCTGCAGATCGGTCTGATCAAGGCACTGGGCGGCGGCTTCGACGCAACCCAGACCGGTCTCGTCGTGCCGACCGATGCTCCCGCATCGGCCAACGCCGCGAACCACGCCACGAGCACCGCCGCGAACTGAGCGAGCCCGCCCGCGCCGACGCACACGCATACACACGAACACCCGAATAAACGACGACGTTCAAAAGAACCCGGAGCACATCAATGAGCACCCCCCAGCAGCCCGCCACTCCACCGCAAGCGGCGAACAACGGCAAACGCAAGCGCATGATGACGCTGCTCGTCATCGTGATCCTGATTGCCGCGGTCGCGTACGGCCTGTACTACTTCCTCGTCGCGCGCTTCCATGAAGACACCGACGATGCCTACGTGAGCGGCAACGTCGTGCAGATCACCCCGCAGGTCACGGGCACCGTGATCGCGGTCAACGCGGACGACACCCAGGTCGTCAAGGCCGGCGACCCGCTCGTCGTGCTCGACCCGGCCGACGCGCGCGTCGCACTCGAACAGGCCGAGGCCAATCTTGCGCAGGTGGTGCGCCAGGTGCGCGGTCTGTTCGCCGACGACAGCCAGTACGAAGCGCGGGTCGCGGCGAGCCAGGCCGATCTGTCGCGCGCCCAGGACGACCTGAAGCGCCGTATGACGGTCGCGCAGACTGGCGCGGTATCGCAGGAAGAGATTTCGCACGCACGCGACTCCGTGAAGAGCGCGCAGGCCGCGCTCGACGCCGCCAAACAGCAACTCGCGGCAAACCGCGCGCTGACCGCGAACACCACGATCGCCGATCACCCGAACGTGCAGGCCGCCGCCGCGAAGCTGCGCGACGCATACCTGAACCACGCTCGCAATACTCTGCCGGCGCCGGTCACAGGCTATGTCGCAAAACGCTCGGTGCAGGTCGGCCAGCGCGTATCGCCCGGCTCGCCGCTGATGGCGATCGTGCCGCTGCATGACGTGTGGGTCGAGGCGAACTTCAAGGAAGTGCAACTGAAGCACATGCGCATCGGCCAGCCGGTCGAACTGACGGCCGACGTCTACGGCTCGTCGGTGCCGTATCACGGCAAGGTGGTCGGCTTCTCGGCCGGCACGGGTTCGGCGTTCTCGCTGCTGCCCGCGCAGAACGCGACCGGCAACTGGATCAAGGTCGTGCAGCGTCTGCCGGTGCGTATTTCGCTCGATCCGCAGGAACTGGAGAAGCATCCGCTGCGTATCGGTCTGTCGATGCAAGCTGACGTGAACATCAAGGACGACACCGGCGGCCAGCTCGGTCAGGCGCCGTCCACGGTTTACCAGACCAACGTCTTCGACAAGTACGGCGCGGAAGCCGATGCGGAAATCGCGCGCATCATCTCGGAAAACGCCGGCACGAACGCGAACGGCGGCGCGCAGAAGTCGACCGCGGCGAGCGCCGCGGCCGCCGCGAAACCGGCGGCCCATAAGAGCTGAGGCTCCGTCCGACGATTCAAAGAAGGCTCTTTTAATGGCTCAGGCTCAGGCGCAAGTCCCTCAACCCGCCGCTCGAGGGCGCGCAACTGGTGATCGGCACCATCGCGGTGTCGCTCGCCGTGTTCATGAACGTGCTCGACACGTCGATCGCGAACGTGTCGATCCCGTCGATTTCCGGCGACCTCGGCGTATCGTCCGACCAGGGCACGTGGGTGATTACGTCGTTCGCGGTGGCCAACGCGATCTCGGTGCCGCTGACCGGCTGGCTCACCGACCGCATCGGCCAGGTGCGGCTGTTCATGGCGTCGATCGTGCTGTTCGTGCTGTCGTCATGGATGTGCGGGCTGTCGCCGAACCTGCCGTTCCTGCTTGCGTCGCGCGTGCTGCAAGGCGCGGTGGCCGGCCCGATGATCCCGCTGTCGCAGACGCTGCTGCTCGCGAGCTATCCGCGCGCGAAAGCGCCGATGGCGCTATCGATGTGGGCGATGACCACGCTGATCGCACCGGTTGCCGGTCCGATCCTCGGCGGCTGGATTTCCGACAACATCTCGTGGCCGTGGATCTTCTACGTCAACATTCCCGTCGGCGCGGTCGCGGCCGCCGCGACGTGGATGATCTTCCGTAACCGCGATTCGGTCATCAGGAAGGCGCCAATCGACGGCGTCGGCCTCGGTCTTCTGATCGTCTGGGTCGGCTCGCTTCAGGTGATGCTCGACAAGGGCAAGGACCTCGACTGGTTCTCGTCGACGACGGTCGTCGTGCTCGCGCTCCTCGCGGTGATCGCGCTCGCGTTTTTTATCGTGTGGGAGTTGACGGCCGAGCATCCGGTGGTTGATCTGTCGCTGTTCAGCCGGCGCAATTTCACCGGCGGCACGATCGCGCTGTCGATCGGCTATGGGCTTTACTTCGGCAATCTCGTGCTGTTGCCGCTGTGGCTCCAGACCGATATCGGCTACACGGCGACCGAAGCTGGACTCGTGATGGCACCCGTCGGTGTGTTCGCGATCCTGTTGTCGCCGCTGACCGGCAAGGTGCTGCCGCATACCGATCCGCGCTATATCGCGACGCTGTCGTTCCTGATTTTCGCGCTGTGTTTCTGGATGCGCTCGCGTTATACGACGGGCGTCGATACGTACTCGCTGATGCTGCCCACGCTGATTCAAGGTATCGGTATGGCCGGCTTCTTTATTCCGCTCGTGTCGATCACGCTGTCGGGCTTGCCGGGCCATCGGATTCCGGCGGCCTCGGGGCTGTCGAACTTCGTGCGGATCATGTGCGGCGGTATCGGCACGTCGATCTTCCAGACCGCCTGGGATCACCGCACGATCATGCACCACGCGCAACTGACCGAACAGGCGAATGCTTACAACCCGGCGTTCGGTCAATCGATTCATCAGATGGGCGCGGTGGGTCTGGATCAGCAGCAGACCTATGGTCTCTTCAACACCATGGTCACGCAGCAGGCCGCGCAGCTCGGCGTAAACGATCTGTTCTTCATTTCGGCCGGTATTTTTGTCGCGCTGATCGCGCTGATCTGGATCACGCGGCCGGAACGGGCAGGCGGCGATGCGGGAGCGGCGGCGGCCGCGGCGCATTGAGGGGGTGTTTGTGATGTTGCTTTAGTTCGACACCGCTCCACCGGAGGGCATGATCAAAACGGGATCGCTCGATGGCGATCCCGTTTTTTTATTGTCCGCGCCGGGCTGGCAAAACGGCGACCTCTAGCTCTCCGTCGTCACGATCAGACGGTCGGGCGCGAGCACGCCTTCGCCCGGCTTCGCGACCCCCAGAAGCCGCCCCTGCGCCGAGTACACCCTCACGCGCGGGGCATTCACCGCGTCGGCGGCGATCGTCAGCGACGACAGCTTCAGGCGCTGGCCGTGAAGGAAGCGGCGCGTGTCATCGTCGTTCAGACAGACCTGCGGGAACGTGGACAGCAGCGCGTCGACCGGTTGCAGCCATGCGTCGCGTTCGAGTTCGGTCGCGTAGGACAACGCGTCGAGCGTGACCGAATGCTCGAGCGTCAGCGCGCCGACGCCCGTGCGCCGCAGCGCGACCAGATGCGCGCCGCAGCCGAGCGCTTCGCCGATATCCTCGGCAAGCGTGCGCACATAGGTGCCCTTGCTGCACGTCACGCGAAACGTCACATCCGGCAACGCGCACGCAATCAGCTCGAGCGCGCGAATCGTCACCTGCCGCCCTTCCCGTTCGACCGTCTGGCCGGCGCGCGCGTACTCGTACAGCGGCTTGCCATCGCGCTTGAGCGCCGAGTACATCGGCGGAATCTGAACGATCTCGCCGATGAATTTCGGCAAAGCTGCCCGCACCGCCGCTTCGTCGCAGTCGACGGCACGGATGTCGAACGCCTCGCCTTCGGCGTCGCCGGTGGTCGTGCGGATACCGAGGCGCATCGTCGCCTCGTAGGTCTTGTCGGCTTCGAGCAAGTCTTGCGAAAACTTGGTGGCCTCGCCGAAACACAGCGGCAGCAGGCCGGTAGCCAGCGGATCGAGCGTGCCGGTGTGGCCCGCCTTTTTCGCCAGATAAAGACGTTTCGCGCGAACCAGCGCGTCGTTGCTCGACAGGCCGAGCGGCTTGTCGAGCAGCAGCACGCCATCGAGCGCGCGACGCGGCACGCGGGGGCGTTGAGGTGCGGTCATGTCGAGGGAGGCAGAACGTTCGGGAAATGCGAAAAACGGCGCCGCGCGCTACATGGAACGCCACGGCATGGCAGACGCTCAGTCGTCTTTCGCGCGCGTGGAATTTGCCTCGTCGATCAGACGCGACATCTCCACGGCGCGCTCGATCGTCTTGTCGTAGTGGAAATGCAGCGTCGGCACCGTGTGGATATGCAGGCGCTTGAACAGCAGATTGCGCAGATGGCCGGCAGCGTGCGTCAGCGCTTCGAGCGTTTGCTGCGGGTCGCCCGTCAGCGTCGTGAAGTAGACCTTTGCGTGCGCGTAGTCGGGCGTCAGCTCGACGCTCTGAAATGTGACGATGCCGATGCGCGGATCCTTGACCTCGCGCAGCAGCTCAGCCAGGTCGCGCTGGATCTGATCGGCGATCTGCACGTTGCGATTGGGAGTAGTACGTTTCTTAGGCATGATGTTGTGTGCTCCGCTAAGACGGATGCAAAAAATTGGTTCGCGCGAGCCGTGTTCGATATTCGTTCGATACGACGGCGTCGCGGTCGCCGCGGCGGGGTGAGAGTCCATTTGCGACGAACGCGGCAGCCAAGCCAGCAACAAACTCGACACTGCGGGCTCAAAAACAACGGGCGGAGCGGGCGTCAAGCCCGTTCCGCCCGTTGTGCCGTGCCGCGTGAATTACAGCGTACGCGCGACTTCGGTGACCTCGAAGACTTCGAACTGATCGCCTTCGACGATATCGTTGAAGTTCTTGATCGACATACCGCACTCGAAGCCCTGACGGACTTCCTTCACATCGTCCTTGAACCGCTTGAGCGAATCGAGCTCGCCCGTGAAGATGACGACGTTGTTGCGCAGCACGCGCACCGACGACGAGCGCTTGACGAAACCGTCCGTGACCATACAGCCGGCCACCGTGCCGACCTTCGGCACCTTGAATACCTGGCGTACTTCCACCGTGCCGGTCACGACTTCGCGCTTCTCCGGCGCCAGCATGCCCGACATTGCCGCCTTCACCTCATCCACGGCGTCGTAGATGATGTTGTAGTAGCGGATGTCGACGCCATTAGCTTCCGCGAGCTTGCGAGCCTGCGCATCCGCGCGGGTGTTGAAGCCGATGATGACCGCCTTCGACGCCGTCGCGAGATTGACGTCCGACTCGCTGATGCCGCCGACCGCTCCGTGCACGATCTGCACGCGTACTTCGTCGGTGGAGAGCTTCTGCAGCGACTGCACCAGCGCTTCCTGCGAACCCTGCACGTCGGCCTTGACGATGAGCGGCAGGTACTGCACTTCGCCCTCGCCCATCTGCTCAAGCATGTTCTCGAGCTTCGCGGCCTGCTGCTTTGCGAGCTTGACGTCGCGGAACTTGCCCTGACGGAACAGCGCAACTTCACGCGCCTTGCGCTCGTCCGGCATCACGATTACTTCTTCGCCAGCCTGCGGCACTTCCGACAGACCCTGGATTTCGACCGGGATCGACGGACCCGCGGACTTGGTCGGCTTGCCGGTTTCGTCGAGCATGGCACGCACGCGACCGTAGGCGCTGCCTGCCAGCACGACGTCGCCGCGGTTCAGCGTACCTGACTGGACGAGGATCGTTGCGACCGGACCCTTACCCTTGTCAAGCTTCGCTTCGATGACGAGACCCTTGGCCGGCGATTCGACCGGTGCCTTCAGCTCCAGCACCTCGGCCTGCAGCAGCACGTTTTCGAGCAGATCGTCGATGCCCGCGCCGGTCTTCGCCGACACCGGCACGAACGGCGAGTCGCCGCCGTACTCTTCCGGCACGACGCCTTCCGTGACGAGCTCCTGCTTCACGCGCTCCGGATTCGCTTCCGGCTTGTCGATCTTGTTGATCGCGACGACGAGCGGCACACCGCCAGCCTTCGCGTGGGAGATCGCTTCCTTCGTCTGCGGCATCACGCCGTCGTCGGCCGCCACCACCAGGATCACGATATCGGTCGCCTTCGCACCGCGGGCACGCATTGCCGTAAAGGCTTCGTGACCCGGCGTGTCGAGGAACGTGATCACGCCGCGCGGCGTTTCGACGTGGTAGGCGCCGATGTGCTGCGTAATGCCGCCCGCTTCGCCTGCCGCAACCTTCGCGCGGCGGATGTAGTCGAGCAGCGAGGTCTTGCCGTGGTCGACGTGGCCCATCACCGTGACGACCGGCGGACGTGGCAGCGCTTCGGCGTCGCTCGCTTCGCCTTCGACCAGCATGGCTTCCGGATCGTCCAGCTTCGCCGCGAGCGCATGGTGGCCCAGTTCCTCGACGATGATCATCGCCGTTTCCTGGTCCAGCATCTGGTTGATCGTGACCATCTGGCCGAGCTTCATCATCACCTTGATGACTTCCGAAGCCTTCACCGCCATCTTGTGCGCGAGATCCGCGACCGTGACGGTTTCCGGCACATGCACTTCACGCACGATCGGTTCGGTCGGCGCCTGGAACGTGGTGCTCTGCTCCTGATGCTTGCCACGCCCCTTCGGACCGCCGCGCCAGCCACGATCGACGCCGCCGCTCGAATCGCCGCGCGTCTTGATGCCGCGGCGCTTCGCTGCATCGTCCTGCCAGCCGCTCTTACCGCCGCCCGGCTTCTTCTTGTCGCCCGCCGACGGTGCGCTCGCGGGCGCCGGAGTCGCGGCGGTTGCCGGCTTTCTCGCTGCCGGGCGCGCCGGTGCTTCACCAGCCGGACGCGCCGGCTTATGCAGCGTGCCCTTGGCTTCGGCCGCCTTGGCCGGCTCGGCGGGCTTCGGTGCCGGTTCCGGCGCCTTCACCTGCGCCTTGCGCGGCGTGTTCATCATTTCGCGAATCGCGCGCGCTTCGGCTTCGGCCGCCGCGCGGCGCTTGGCGATTTCTTCCTGTTCGGCGCGCGCCTTTTCGGCGGCCACGCGGGCGGCGTCTTCCGCTTTCTTCGCGGCTTCGCGTTGCGCGGCGCGTTCCGCTGCCGCGCGTTCGTCGTCCTGCTCGTTTGCCTTCTCGGCAACCGGTGCAGCGGCTTTCGCCGCCGCCTGCTGGGCCTTCTCGCGAGCCGCCGCCTCGGCCGTAGCCGCTGCGCGCTTCTTTGCATCTTCTTCCGCGCGCTGACGCTCGGCTTCCGCGGCCTGCTCGCGCGCCTGACGGTCGACTTCTTCGCGCTCGAGCTGTTCCTGGCGCGCCTTCAGCTCCTGCGCCTGCTTTTCGAGCAGCTCAGCTTCGTGACGTGCTTCTTCCTCACGACGCTGCAGTTCGAGATCTTCTGCGTCCGCGTTCTCGGCCACATGATTCGATGCATCCCCGCCTTCCGCGACAGTCTCGTCGCGGCGGACGAACGTGCGCTTCTTGCGCACCTCGACCTGAATGGTGCGAGCTTTGCCCGTCGCATCGGACTGCTTGATCTCCGACGTATGCCGTTTCGTCAGCGTGATCTTGCGCTTGTCTGCATCAGTCGAGCCGTGAGACTTGCGCAAGTGGTCGAGCAGACGCGCCTTGTCCGTTTCGGACAAGGAGTCGGCTTCGCTCGCTTTTGTGACGCCAGCTGCCTGCAGCTGCTCAAGCAGCACGCCTGCAGGCATTTTCAGTTCCGCGGCAAATTGGGCTACGTTGTTACTCGCCATTCATTCCTCTTAATGCAAGGACCGATTCCTTGCGGTTAGCATCGGGTCATGCGGCCTGACGGCCGCGTTCAATTCAGTGCGCCATGGTCATTTCTCACTGGAACCAGTGTTCACGTGCTTTCATGATCAACGCCTTAGCGGCATCCTCTCCCATCCCAGTCATCTCGACCAGTTCATCCACGGCCAGCTCGGCGAGTTCGTCGCGCGTCTGGATCTGATGTTCGGCCAGTTTCGCGAGCAGGTCGGCGTCCATGCCGTCCAGGCTCTTCAGGTCGAGCGCTACATTCTCGACCTTTTCTTCGTTCGCGATCGCCATCGTCAACAGCGCGTCGCGCGAGCGGTTGCGCAGTTCGTGAACGGTGTCTTCGTCGAATGCCTCGATTTCGAGCATTTCGTTGAGCGGCACGTAGGCGATCTCTTCGAGGCTCGTGAAGCCTTCGTCGATCAGGATGTCGGCGACTTCCTCGTCGACATCGAGACGCGCCATGAACAGGTCGCGCAGGACGCCGCGCTCCTGATTCTGCTTCTGCGCAGATTCGTCCGGCGTCATGATGTTGATCTGCCAGCCGGTGAGCTCGCTGGCAAGCCTCACGTTCTGGCCGCTGCGGCCGATCGCGACCGCGAGTTCGTTCTCGTCGACGACGACGTCCATCGAATGCTTTTCTTCATCGACGACGATCGACTGCACGGCTGCCGGCGCGAGCGCGCCGATCACGAACTGGGCGGGGTCTTCCGACCATAGCACGATGTCGACGTTTTCGCCACCGAGCTCGTTGCGTACGGCCTGCACGCGCGAGCCGCGAATACCGACGCAGGTGCCGATCGGATCGATGCGCTTGTCATAAGCCACCACGCCGATCTTTGCGCGCACGCCCGGATCGCGAGCCGCCGCCTTGATCTCGAGCAGGCCCTGCTCGATTTCCGGCACTTCCATCTCGAACAGCTTCATCAGGAATTCCGGCGCCGTACGCGACAGCTCGATCTGCGGACCACGCGCGGTGCGGTCGACCTTCGCGATATACGCGCGCACGCGATCGCCCACCCGAAGGTTTTCCTTCGGGATCAGCTGGTCGCGGCGCAGCAACGCTTCGACGCGGCCCGATTCGACGATGAAGTTGCCCTTATCGAGGCGCTTCACCGAGCCGGTCATGATGTGTTCGCCGCGCTCGAGGAAGTCGTTCAGGATCTGCTCGCGCTCGGCGTCGCGCACCTTCTGCAGGATCACCTGCTTGGCGGCCTGCGCGCCGATACGGCCGAATTCGATCGACGGCACCGGCTCCTCGATGAACTCGTCGAGCTGAATATCGGGCTGCTGCTCGCGCGCCTCGAACAGCAGAATTTCCTGATCCGGTTCCTGCAGACCTGCTTCGTCCGGCACCACCTTCCAGCGGCGAAACGTTTCGTGCTCGCCGCTTTCACGGTCGATGTGGACGCGGATATCCGCATCTTCTTCGAAGAGTTTCTTGGAGGCCGAAGCGAGAGCCGCTTCGAGCGCGGCAAATACCACGTCCTTATCGACATTCTTCTCGCGTGCCAGCGCATCCACCAGCATCAACACTTCGCGACTCATTGTTTGCGGCTCCTAAAGTCAACTTTCGGAACAAGGCGCGCCTTGTCCATGTCCGCGAGCGTGAAATCGAGCATCGCGGCCCCTTCTTTTCCTTCAAATTCCAGACCGATCGTCTCGCCTTGCGGAGCACGCAAAATGCCCCGGTACGATTTCCGACCGTCCAATGGCTTTTTCAGTGTGATAACCGCTTCGCTGCCCGCGAAACGTTCAAAATCCGCCAGTTTCTTCAGCGGGCGATCGAGACCGGGTTGACGATACTTCGAGCCGCTCGTAATCGATATTTTCGACCGTCAGAACGTGCTGGAGCTGACGCGTGACTTTCTCGCAGTCTTCGATTGCGATGCCGGCTGGCTGGTCGATATAGATACACAACATGCCGCGCCCGGTGCGCTCGAGATCGACGAGCTCGTAGCCGAGTCCCACGACCGTGGTTTCAATCAGTTCCGTCAGTTGCACAGTGCCCTCTTAGATGTTCGCGCAGCGAGCCTCGCCTCTTCTGCAAACAACCAATGCGGGCCGCGCGCCAAGCCGGCGCACGTTCGTGCGAACCCGAGATGCCGAACCACGATGAACTGAGCGGCAAAAAAAAATGGGCTGAACGCCCATCATCTTATTGCCGGTGGTCGCACCTGAGCCGCACATGAAACCGTACGCCCAGCGACTTCGCGATTGTAGCCATTTTCCGGCCCAAACGCAATCCGCGGAACGCCGGGCGATGTGCATTTCCGCTTGAATTGATAGGAATCTTTCGACAATGTGGCGGCAAATCCGGGCTTTTGCAAGGTCGCCCGAGCCGTCGGGAAGGGGAGCCGGACGGGCTACGCCAACACTTTGCGGCGATGCGTCCTGTCGGTCTTCAGCGCAGTTTCGCACGGCGTTTGACGCATCGGAACGCCGTGCGAACGCGGCAAACAAGAGGCGGCATAAAATCGCCAAAAACGATAAACGGCTCGACCGGGAAGCACTCGACATTGCTAGTCAGTATGCAGTATGACTCCCGTGAGGCAATGGCTGGCCCGCCGTAAGGAATCAAGCGCGGGTTAGCATTGCAGCCAGAGCAGCACAGTGCGGACACGGCCGCTCCCGGCGATTTCCGGCACGGCGGCCAGCATGGAAGACGATAGCACGCTGTGCGTCGGTCTCGATGTACACAAGGACTCGATCAAAGTCGCGTATGCGCCGGGCTCGGGCGAAGTCGAACTGCTGGGCAAGATCGGTATGACGCAGGCTGATATCGATCACCTGTGCAGGCGCCTGCAGTCGAAAGTGCGGCACATCTGCGTTGTCTGCGAGGCCGGTCCATGCGGCTACGGACTTTACCGGCAGTTCGTGCAGAAGGGATTCGGGTGCATCGTGTGCGCCCGATCGCTGATTCCGAAAAAACCGGGTGAACGGGTCAAGACTGAGCGACGTGATGCGATCAAGCTTGTGCGGTCTTTGCGCGCCGGTGACCTCTCCGCGGTGTACGTGCCGAGCGACGACGACGAAGCGTTCCGCGATCTGGCACGGACGTGGGTGGCGCCAAAGACGACCTGAAGCGCGCACGGCAACGCGTGAAGGCCTTTCTACTCTCGCTTGGGACGAGTAACCCGCGACCAGGCTACGCAACGGACTACTGCATCCGACTTGCGGTTCCAGATAGCGGCAGGCTCATTGGGCGGACATCTGTAGTGCGGTACCCAACCCGCGGATATCAGCTTGATCCACCGCCGAAATGTACTGCTACGCCGCCCTGAGGAAATTCCGGCAACATGAATTCGAGAAACTAAAAACCCGATCCCGATTGACACCGGGAGTCATATCAGCCTGGCAGGTCATCCGAACTGCACCAAAGGGTATGGCCGTTCAACGGCCACCCCTCAAACGCGGTACAGCGCCCCGCTCAACGGCCGCGCGAGCGACCGCGCGCCGTGCCGCCGCCACGATTCGCGCCGCCCGAACCCGCGTTGCCGCCGGCACGGTTGGCGTTGCCGCCACGATTACCGCCCGGCCCGCGATTGCCGCCGCTGTCGCCGGACGCGCCGGCACGCTTGCCGCCAGTGCGCGCACGGTTGCCGTTGGGCGACGAAGCGCGGTTGCCGTCGACGTCGCGGCCGCGCTGCCCGCCGGCGCCGCGATTGCCCACACCGACACCAGAACCAGTGCCGCCCCCCATCCCCGCGCCGAAGCCACCGCCCGCCGCGCCACGGCGACCCTGTCCGCGCGGCTGCTGCTCGAAGCGGCTGTGCGACATCAACACCGGCTCGCGGTTGATAAAGCCCATCGACGTCTGCATCGGATCCGGCTGACGACGCTCCGGCGCCGCATTGCGGCTACCGCGCTCCTCAGTCGGCGCCTTCAGGCCGACCGATGCCATCAGTGCGCGTACCTGATTGTCCTCGAGTTCTTCCCAGCGGCCGCGCTTCAGACCACGCGGCAGGGAGATCGGGCCGTGGCGCGTACGGATCAGCCGGCTGACCATCAGGCCGGCCGCTTCGAACATGCGGCGTACTTCGCGATTCCGCCCTTCGGCGAGCGCGACGTGGTACCAGTGATTCGTGCCTTCGCCGCCGCCGTCGCGGATGCGCAAGAAATTCGCCGGGCCGTCCTCGAGTTCGACGCCGTTTAGCAGCTTCTGACGCATACCCTCGGCGAGTTCGCCGACGACACGCACCGCGTATTCGCGCTCGACGCTATAACGCGGATGCATGAACCGGTTCGCGAGATCGCCCGAGGTGGTCAGCATCAGAAGACCTTCGGTGTTGAAGTCGAGACGCCCGACCGCGACCCACTTGGCGGTTTTCATCGGTGGCAGCTTGTCGAACACCGATGGACGGCCTTCCGGGTCCGCGTGGCTGACGATTTCGCCGGTCGGTTTGTGGTACAGCAGCACGCGCGGAGGCTTGCCGGCGACCTTGCGCTTGACCGGCTTGCCGTTGATGCGGACCTGGTCGGTCGGCATGATGCGCTGGCCGATGTGCGCCGGTTCGCCGTTCACCGACACGCGGCCGGCGATGATCAGCTCTTCCATGTCGCGGCGCGAGCCCATGCCCGCCTCGGCGAGCACCTTGTGCAGCTTCGGCGCGTCATCATCGGGCGACAGCACGCGCTTTGGGCCCGCTGCCTTGCCATGGCGCAGCATCGGCGCGCGTACGCCGCCAGTCGTGGTGTTGTCGGCATCGAATGCGGGCGACGTCACGTATGAGAACAGATCGTCCTGAGCTGACTCCGCGGCCGCATCGGCGCCGCGGCGATTCTGGCGCTGGCCCTCACGTTGACCTTCGCGCGGCTGACGTTCGCGCTGGTCTTCGCGTGATGCGCCCTCGCGCTTCGCACCGCCAGCGTTACGACGCCCGCCCTGTTTCGCACCCGCGTCCTTGCGCGGCGTGCGCACCTGGGCGACGACCTCGCCGTCCGGCGGCGTTTCGGCGACGACCGGCGCGCCTTGCGCGGGCGCGCCCTCGGCTGCCTTCGTCTTCGCGCCGGCGCGGCGTCGCGCGATCAGGCTGCGCGGCCCGCGACGCAGACCGCGGCGGGGGCGCTCTTCGCCCTCTGCTTCCGCGCCATGAGCCGGGCGCTCGCCCTCGCCTGCCGCCGCTTGCGTAGTGCGTTCGTCGGTCCGCGCCGACGGCACGGGGCGCTCGGATTCGGACGAATCGGTGTCGTGGGTATGTGTCAAAACAACCTCAAAATGTCAGGTCGCGCGCGCCCGTTGCGGGCGCGGCAAAAAAGTTCGGTTACGTCAGGCGCTGCGCGACTCGGTTTCGTCGTCGGTCAGAAAGCCTGCGTCCTGCGCGGCATCGCGGCGATCCTCGGGATCGTCGTGCGCCGCCTCGATCGGGTTCGGCTCGGCAGCGTGCTCCGTATTGCGAGCCACGCCCGAGCCGTGCGCGGGTGTTGCCGGATCGGTCTGGGCGACCGGATCGTAATGCTGTGCCGAGCCGGCGACGCTGGCATGCGCTGCCGCGGGTGCCGGTTCGGGCTGTTGTTGCATGTCGTGCGGCGCGCTCGACGCGTCTGACGCACTCGACGCATTCGTCGTGCCGGCCTGCCCGGTCGCTTCCGCACGGGGCTCCGGTTCGAGCGTCGACTCGGCTACCGTCTCGGGCGGCGCTGCTTCAAATCCCGACGCGGCGTGCTGCGCCGCTTCCGGCGGAGCCGGCTCGCCAGCCTCACCCGCCATGTCGTGCCCGGCATCCTGCACCGGCTGCTGCATGCTTTGCGCGTCGCCCTCGGCAAACTCGATCGCGTGCTGACCCAGCAGATCCGCGTTCAGTTGTGCGGACGGATCGGCAAGCGGAGGCAACTCGTCAAGCGCCGTTAGACCAAGGTCATCGAGGAACTGCCGCGTGGTCGCATACAGCGCCGGACGCCCCGGCACGTCGCGATGACCGATCACCTCGATCCAGCCGCGATCCTCGAGCTGCTTGACGACCTGCGTATTCACCGTCACACCGCGAATTTCTTCGATATCGCCCCGTGTCACCGGTTGCCGGTAGGCAATGATCGCGAGCGTTTCGAGCACCGCGCGCGAATATTTCGGCGGTTTTTCCGGATGCAGCCGATCCAGGTACGAACGCATCGCGGGCTTGCTTTGAAACCGCCAGCCCGACGCCAGCCCGACCAGCTCCACACCGCGCCCAGACCAGTCCCGCTTCAGGTCTTCGAGCAAGGTCCGAACAGTGTCCGCCGACACGCCGTCGGCAAAGAGCTTGCGCAATTCGCCGAGCTTTAACGGCTCCTGCGCGCAGATCAAGGCAGTCTCGAGGACGATCTTCGCCTCTTGGGTATTCATGCAGCTAGGTCAGACCCTGTGGTCAAAGAACCGGATCAAACAGACGATGTGGAACTGAAGACGCGCTCGCCCGATTCTGATCGGTCATATTGATGGGAGCACGCACCGGGGGGTGGCGAACAGACTTATCGAGCCAGACCCAGCCGGACGGAGCGGCGATATTCCTGAAAGGAATCGCGTGACTGAGCGCCATATTACGCAAAAACGACCGGGGCGTAAAGCCGCGATCTGCCGTGCATCTTCTGCTGCGGCGCCGACCGGTGTAGCCGCGCCCGCCCGCGTCGAGTCGACAGCAAGAAGATTCTCACGATTCGCGGCTTTTCGCAGCTCACGGTGCGTCAACACGAAGCGCGGGGGCGTACGAGGCCGCATGATCAGGCCCCGGCGTGGCGCGCCAGAAACCGCGTCAAGCGCTCGACGCCGGCATCGAGCCGCACCGTATCGCACGCATAGCACCAGCGCACGAACCCCTCGCCCTGCGGCCCGAACGCGCTGCCCGGTGCCACGCCGAGCCCGACCTCCCGCACCATCGCCTTGCACAAATCGAGACTGCGCGTCGAGCCCGGCATCGAGAAGAACAGATACATCGCGCCCAGCGGGGCCTTCACATCGACGCCGGGAACCGCCGACAGCGCGCGCACCAGATGGTCGCGCGACGTCCTCAGGTCGCGCACCAGCTGCTGCGTAAAACGCTCGCCCTGCTCGAGCGCCGCGATGCCCGCCTGCTGCACGAACGACGGCGCGCACGACGTGTTGTACTCGACCAGCTTCGCCAGGTCGTCCATCAACGCGGTCGGCGCGACGATCCAGCCGAGCCGCCACCCCGTCATCAGCCAGGCTTTCGAGAACGAATTCACGCAGATCACGCGTTCGTCGCGTGTCGCGAGGTCGAGAAACGATGGCGCGGTGCGCACACCAGCCGCCTGGGCGGCGTCATCGCCGGGATAGTAGAGCCGCTCATAGACCTCGTCCGCGACGATCCAGATGCCGTGCCGCCGGCAATGTTCGAGCACGCTGCGCTGGTCGTCGCGATTCATCACCCAGCCGGTCGGGTTGTTCGGCGAGTTGATCATCAGCATCTTCGTGTCAGGCGTCAGCGCGGTCAGCAATTGCCCGACGTCGAGCTCCCAGCCGCGTTCGCCGTAGCCGAGCGCGACGGTTTCGACATGCGCGCCGAGAATCTTCGGGATTTCGACCAGATTCGGCCATAGCGGCGTCACCGCGACGACGCGGTCGCCGCTGTCGACCACCAGCTGCGCGGCGAGCATCAGCGCGTTGACGCCCGCGCTCGTGACCGCGACGTGCTCGGGCGACGTCACCCCGTGCAACTCGCTGACGTAGCCTGTAAGTGCCGCGCGCAACGGCGCGATGCCGAGATTGTGCGTGTAAAACGTCGCGCCGGCGGCGAGCGCGGCGCTCGCGGCGTCGCGAATGAATGCGGGTGTGACGCGATCGGACTCGCCGAACCAGAACGGCAGCACGTCGTCGACGCCGAAACCGGCGTTCGCGACTTCACGGATTTGCGATGGACGCAGCGCGCGTACGGCGTCGCGCGCATTCGGGATGGAGAGCACGGGCAGGTCCAATTCGCTCATCGAGGCTTCCGGGTGGGTGAAGGATAAGAGGCTCGGGGCGCAACCGCGAAGGCGTGCGCGATGAAGATGGTAGTTTAACGCGCCGGGTAACCGGACAGCGGCGCAGCGAGTAGCGGTAGGCGGCGTGTGGGCGGCGGGCCGCGCCCGGCGCCAATCCACCAGTCGAACGGATCGCACGCGATCCCGCCCGTTAATTCAACTCCTCGGCCCGGCCCGGCAACTGGCGGATCAGATTCCACACCGCCTCGGCCGCGGGCGACAGCGACCGGTCGCGCCGCCGCACCAGTTCGACGAGGCGTTCTGCGCGCGGCACCAGCGGACGCGCGACCAGCGACGCCCCCGCCGGCAGCGGCAGCGCGAGCCACGGCAGCACGCTGATCCCGACGCCCGCCTCGACGAGCCCGAACACCGTCGCCGAATGGCCGAGTTCCTGCACCACGGTGGCGTTCACGCCCTGCGCCTGCATCACGGCATCGATGAGGGGGCGGCTGCCGGACGCATAATCGAGCATCACGAGTTGCTCGCCGTCGAGGTCCTTCCACGTAACCTGCTTGCGCGCGGCGAGCCGGTGATCGTCACGCGACACGATGCAGAACGAGTCCGTCATCAGCGTCTCGCTGAGCAGATCGTCGTCGGAGAACGGGCCGATGATCACGCCGAAGTCCACTTCACCCGACTTCACCTTGCGCACTACGTCGCTTTGCACGTCGTCGCGCAGCCCAAGCGTCACGTAAGGAAACTGCTGTCCGCACGACGCGACTACGCGCGGCATCAACCGGCACGCGACGGTCGGGCTCGCCGCGACCACCACGCGTCCGCGGCGCTGCTCGCCGATTTCGCGGATCTCGCGCAACGCGTCGTCGAGATCCCCCAGCAGCCGCGACACACTCGCCACGAGGTTGCCGCCTACGTCGGTTAGTTGCACTTCGCGCGTCGTGCGATCGATGAGCTTCAGGCCGATCTCGCTTTCGAGCTCGCGTACGCAGCGACTGACCGCCGACTGCGTGAGGCCGATTTCGGCGCCGGCCCGACTGAAGCTTTGCAAGCGCGCCACCTCGATGAAAACCCTGAGCTGTCGCAGCGTCACATTCATTTGTTCACCTCATCAATAGCGCAGCTTGATGCGCATTGTACGACCAAATACATGCGGCATAGCACCGTCCACGTGGGCGCTGCAATGCAGCAAAAAAGCGCGAACGCACGCCGGCCGGGCTTTTCTGCCCCAGATTGGTGATTGTCCCGATTTGCGAGATGGGTTTTTTGGATTCTTATACGGCCCTGGCTGGCGCCCGCGTTGGCCCGCCGCCACGGGGCTTTCAGGCAATCGGCAGCAGATTGGCACACTTCGTGCGTTGTGAAACGCACAGGGAGGGCGCCCTGATTTCCGATGGCAATCCGTGGCAAGCCCGTCCCCTTTGGCACTCGCCTATCGAGTGCGTGAAGAGTGCGCGGCGCGGGGCAGCGCACCGGAGTTAGCTTCGCTGAGGTGAAACATGATGCTGTTCGACGATTTGAGAGATAACGAATGGGCGCTGGTCGAGGCTTTGTTCTGCGCCGAGCCGGCGCGCAGCGAACGGCGCGGTCGACCGCGCGTGGAAGCTCGGGCGGTGGTCAACGCCGTGCTTTGGGTGTTGTCGACAGGCGAAGGCTGGTCCAAGTTGCCGGGCCGCTACCCGTCCCCCCCGACTTGCCGCCGGCGCTTCGACGAGTGGCAAGCCGATGGCACGCTCGCTGAAATTGTGAAACGGCTTGGCACGAGCGGCCGCGAAATCTCGCTGCGCGGCCGGATCGGCGCAACGGCCGCGAAACCGCCGGCACCGCCGAGCCGCGACCGCCTACGCGGCGCGTTCTGGACCAATCCGGAATCGTGGCGCGCGCCGGTCAAGATGGCCTGACGCGAAACTACGCGGTCACCGGGCGCCTGTAGGCGCCCGGTTTTTTATCCAGCCGACTTTCCACGATTGCGTGCGCGCCCACGACCCGCCAGCATTTGACGGTCGCCGCGAGACGCTGTCATCTCCGCTTCGCGCGCCCCTTTCGTCGCGCCTCCCGCACGACCGCCACAGCGCTCCTTGCGCGCTGCCTCAGACTGCCAAACTACCCGATAGCTCCGGGTGAAACATCCATTTACTATTAATTACAGCGTGCTTTCGTCCCCCGGCATACGTTAATACTTATGCAAACAGGCCTTGAGTCGAGGGGCTCGAGGTTGAGGGGGATTTCGGAATGAAACCAATGTCACTGGTGTTGTGCGGCATTGTGATTTCATCGATGGCCGCGCCCGCAATTGCGCAACAACGCCCGCAAGGGTGGAACTGGCGCCCGGACCGCCAAGCCACGCTGGAAGCGTGGCAGCAGAGCGAGGCCCATAATCGCGACTTCACGCCGCCGACGCCGCGTGGCGATCTGCGCGGCGATATCGCCAGCAATGTGCGGGCACGGCCCGATGCGCCGCGTGAGGATCAGCGGCGGCGTTGATTTGCCAAGTCGCCGCTCGGACGGCGCGTCGCGCGACGCGGTGCCCAGTATCTTGCATTGCGCACTTACGATCGGGGAACCACCGGACGCGGCACCAGTCTGACTCAACGCCATTAGCACAGCGTGGCAGTAGTAATTCCGGTATGCCCGTATCTTCGTGATACGGGCTTTTTTTCGCCCTCGAGGCGTTGATGGCATGAAAGGCGCGCAACGGCAACGACCTGCGCGGATCGCGTCGCCGCCTTGTCGATGGGAAGCCGAGATTCGCCCCGGGACGCGCACGGCGACCGGTCGACGTCAGCGACGGCCCGCCGAGGGAGTGACATGCCCGGGGCGGACAGTGACTCAGTTCGGATAAGCGATGAACCTTGAGCTAAGATCTGACTTCGGCTGTCGCGGCGGACTGCGGTTCGGCCGCGCCGAGAACATAATCGTTCATGCGTTGCGCTGTCCATGTGAGCAGACGCTCGTCGTGCTCGAGCCGCGCAAACTCCGCTTTGCCGCGTTCGGTGAGCACCGCGATGTCGACGGGAGCATGAAAGCCTGGCGCCGGTGCGACGGTTCGCTGACGAACGGTGTCCATCAGCCCCAGCGCGCGAAGATATTGGAAGACACCCGGCCTTCTGGCCCAGGGAACCTGACGATATTGCGCTCGCCGCAGCGCTTCAAGTACCGCTTCGTTGGAATACGTGGTCATCTCACTTCTTTCTTAAAGTGCAGCTATGACACATTCATGCCCACGCGTCACTGCGCCACCGGCGACGCGCGTAGCACCCGCTCCTGGTCGGAAGCTCGCCGCCTGTCTGACGGCGGATTTCCGCCAGGTGCTGCCTGGTCTCGTTTTCGGAACCCCCGTCAGAACGGCATGTTAGCGTTCTCTCCATGAACCGACGATGCAACCGCCGCGGCGCGATGGCAGGCCCGTGGATTTGTCCCGAAAGACATACGTTACCCCATTTAAATTGATTCTATTCACTTTATTAGCGCTTTTTTTTGCAGCAATCGTGCTATGGAAACGTGCGCGCCGGCCGCTCGTCGTCTGCATGATCGCGCTGTTCTGGCTGCTCGCGGCCGGCTGGCTAACCGCGCCACTGCTCGATCTGGCGCAGCCGCAACGACAGAGCGCCACGGCCGCCACCTTCGCGCCACGCACCGCGATCATCCTGCTCGGCGGCGGCACGGTCTACGACCACGACCACGTGCTGGTGCCACCGCGCGACGTACTCTCGCGCATCGAGGTCAGCGCGCAGAACTACGCGGCCTGCAAGCGCACGGCGAGCACGTGCCGGGTGATCGTCAGCGGCGGCAATCCGCAGCGGCATAGCGCGACCGAAGCCGACACCTACCTGCCCTATCTGCTGCGTCAGCAGGTGGCGCGCTCGGACATCGTGCTCGAGCAACGCAGCCGCACGACCTATGAGAACGCGCGCAACGTCTCGGTTATTGTCGGTCAATCACATTACGACACGTTGATACTCGTCACCTCCGCGTATCACATGCCGCGTGCGCTGCTCGATTTTCAGCGCTTCGGCGTCGAGCCGCAGCCGCAGATTTCGAGCGCGCGGCGCGCGCGGATCGGCGTGCTGCCGCGCTTCGCCAATCTCGTGGCCGCGGAGATAGCATTGCATGAGCTAATCGGCCTCGCGCAATTTCACCTGTATCGCGCGATCGGCTGGTTCTGACGAACGATGTAGGCCGCTGCGCTCTCGCACTCGAGGACGTCGCAGTTTATTCAACCAGCGTCCAGTTATTACAAAACGTAACAAGTGTTGAGTACGGTTACAAAGCCATCGGCTGGAGAAGAGTTTGCTCGATAGAATGCATTGTCTTTCCCACTGGACAGGCAATACTCGGGTCCACCACCATTCTACGGAGGTAACGATGAAGAAAGTGTCCATGGCGATCCTGGTTTCCTTGTGTGCCGCAGCCGGCGCGGCTCACGCGCAGGACAACGGCATCACGACGAGCACCGATCCGGCGAAGGCCGCCGACGTCGAGCAGCGTGCGCAAGATTTGCAAAACCGCGAGCAGTCGATGGGAAGCGCACCGGCCGCGCCGGCCAAGCATCACAAGATGGCTCCGCATCATCCGAAGAAGGGTGCCGACGCGTCGGGCACCTGAACGACTTCGCGGATTTCGCCTCGCGGCCTCGTCGTGAAGGTGAAAAAGCCGAAGCTGGCAGCGCCGGCTTCGGCTTTTTTTATTTGTGCGACCCGCTCGCTGCTGGCAAGGCACTCCGAGCGTGCACCGGCCTGGCAAGCCGCCGGCGCTCTGCTCTCTGTATGCTAAAGTCGCGCACCGACCGGCGAGCCGCCGGCATCCCCTAACCCGTGCGCACCCTGGTGCGGAGGACAGCATGAGCAACATCCAGCTTGATATCGAATGGACCGAAGCAGCATCTCGCAAGATCGAAAAACTGATGCCGCGTGGCGGTCAGGAAGCGTACCTCGCGCTGCCGCCCGTCGAATGCCTGCCGATGGAAGGCGACGTGCTGTTTCTCGGCCCGGCTGGCAAGCAGGAGCCGTTCATTGTCGCGGAGCGCCAGTATCACCATGACGGCGACGCCGACTGGACCATCATCCTGATTCTCGATGTCCCGCAAGCAACCCACTGATCGCTGACGGCGCGCCGGCGGCCTCAGGGCCGCCCCACCTGTCCAGCGTGTCCGCGCGCCGCTGACGCCCGCGCCCGAATTCAGGCGATCTTCGACACCACGCGAATCTCCGCGTGCTCGATCCAATCCGCGGCCGCCTTCTTATAAGCCTGGATATGCGCGGATTTCGCATGCGCCGCGAGCGCATCCTGGCTTTCCCACCGCTCGATGAACACGAACCGGCGCGGCTCCTGCACGTCGCGCCAGAATCCGCCCGGCAGAGCAGTGCCAAGCCCGCCGCCCGAATGGCCGCATCAGCGCCTACAGCGGCACTAGCATGTGAGCACCGTCGGCCTGGAGTTTGGCGGGCGACCACCGGGCGCCCTGCTACCCTCGGCGTGGTACGGTAACTCATTGCGATTGGGAATCGGTTTCGCGCGTGGCAAGCGCGCGGGACGCTCCGGCGCATTACCGCAACGGATTGCCGCACGGCCGTAGGCAGCCGTTTTGCAGACAATTTTCACGCCCATGCGTTTGTGATAACCCGCACATTGTCGCGCGCTGCAAACTGCTAGACTCATTTTGACCAATTCGCCGGAGTCCAGCGTGGCTGGCACCGCCCTTCGTGTTCGCGGGACGCATTCGTTTCGTTCCGGCGGCGCTTCGGGTGTGCGAGCGCTACGCGCCGAATGGGTTTGCGTGCCCCTTCATTCCCTTGCCGCAACGATCCCATGTCAGCTTTCATGCCCGCTTCTATGCCATCCGTCAGCGAATTGACCGTGAGCGGCCTGCTCCCGCACCTGGTCCGCGGCGAGTCGGGCTGGACCGCGACCTGGCGCGCGTTGACATTGCACAGCGTGTTCCAGCCGGTGCTGTCGGTCACGCATCAGTGCGTGGTCGGCTACGAGGGGCTGTTGCGCGCGTTCGATCCGGTCGGTCTGCCCGTCTCGCCCGAAGTATTGTTCTCCGGCACGCGCTCGGCCGCCGAAGCGCGCGAACTCGATCGCATCGCGCGCTGCCTGCATGTGGCGAACTTCATGGAGCAAGGCATCAGCACCGGGTGGCTGTTTCTGAACACGCGCCCGCAGGTGTTCGAAACCGGCTGGCCGCAGCGCGCTTTCATCGACGAGTTGTCCGCGCATTTCGGGCTGCCGCAGGAGCGCATCGTGATCGAAGTGCTCGAGCAGCCCGCCGACGATGAATCCGCCGTCGCCAGCATGCTCGCCGCCTCGCAGCCGCGCGATTTTCTGATCGCGATCGACGACTTCGGCACCGGCTTCTCGAACTTCGATCGCGTGTGGCGCTTCCGCCCCGACATCGTCAAACTCGACCGCTCGCTCGTCGCGCGCGCGGGCAAGCGCGAGGGCGACGAATCGATGATCAGCCATCTGATCGCCATGCTGCATCAGTCGGGCACGCTCGTGCTCGCCGAAGGCGTCGAAACCGATGAAGAGCTGATGATCCTGATGCAGGCCGACGTCGATTTCGTGCAGGGGTTCTGGTTCGGTCAGCCAGAGAGCAGCGTGCTGGCCGCCTGCACGAAGGTGCCTGCGCTCGTCGCGTCGATCTGGAGCAAGTTCGCCGAATACGAGCGTGCGCACGCCGGCCACCAGCGGCTCGGGTTCGAGGGCTTCGCGGAAGCGGTGCTGGCCGCCGCCGACACCTACAAGGCGACCGGTGACCTCGAACAGGCCGCGCAAAAGGTCTGGCATCTGCCCGAAGCGCGCCGCGTGTTCCTCACCGACGGCCTGGGCGAGCAGACCCAGCCTTCGGTGACGGCGGCGTCGGTCCCGCCGCCTCCGAAGCGGCTCGCGCCGCTCTATACGGAGACGCGCAGCAACTGGTCGCGTCGCGCGTATTTCCGGCACGCGCTCGCGGCGCCGGGCCGCGTCGCGATGATGGGGCCGCATTATTCGCTCGCCGATGGTCAGGACTGCTACACCGCGGCGATCGCGTTCGAGCGCGACGGCACGCACGTGCTGTGCGTCGACTTCGTGCCGGAGGCGTCGCCGCCGGATGTGCGCACCGGCACACGCGGCGCGAGACGTTAGCGAGCCACGCCGCTACTCGTGCACGCGGCCGCGCCCCGTCTTGACCTCGCCGCGTTTGGCCTTGCTGTCGAGCCGCCGCAGGTTCGACGCGCGGGTCGGCCGCGTCGCGACCCGATGCTTGCGGGTCACGCTGACGCTTTCGATCAGTTCATCGAGCCGCGCGAGCGCCGCCGCGCGGTTCATCTCCTGGGTCCGATGCTCCTGCGCCTTGATGATCACGACGCCGTCGCGCGTGAGCCGGTGGTCGGACAGCGCGAGCAGACGCATCTTCAGCACTTCCGGCAGCGACGAGGCACGCACGTCGAAACGCAGATGGATCGCGCTCGACACCTTGTTGACGTTCTGGCCACCCGCCCCCTGCGCGCGCACGGCGGTCAATTCGATTTCGTTGGGCGGGACCGGATAGCGGGATGTCATGGGTGGTCGGCAAGGAAGATGCGTCAGTGTACAAGCGCTCGACGCGAGATGCCCGAACTCGCGGGAAGGCGGCGGAGCGCCCGGTGCGGCGCCCGGCGGCACCGGCTCGCGAACGCTACGAAAAAAACCATTTGCGTCGGCCCGACCGGTTCATCGATACTGGTTCTTTCGCTTACGGCGTAAATTCATATGAAAATCCGTCCCGGTTTCGTGCTCGAACTGGCCGTCAACTTTCTGCTGCCGTGGCTTGCTTACCGGCTCGCGTTGCCGCGGGTCGGCGAGACCGGCGCGCTAATCGCGTCCGCCGTGCCGCCGCTCGTGTGGAGCGCGATCGAACTCGCGCGCTTCAGGCGCGTCGATGCGCTCAGCGTGATGGTGGTGGCGGGCATCGTGCTGTCGGTCGCGGCCATGGCGCTCGGGGGCAGTCCGCGCATGCTGCTGTTGCGCGAGTCGCTGGTGTCCGGCGCGGTCGGCGTCGTGTTCCTGCTGTCACTGCCGATGCGTCGTCCTCTGATCTTCTACCTCGCGCGCGCGACGGTCGCGCGCGAAATGGAAGGCGGCGCCGCGCATTTCGAGGCGCTATGGCGCGAGCGCCCCGGTCTCGCCACCGCGATGCGAACCATGACGCTCGTGTGGGGCATCGGGCTGACCGCCGAAACCGCGCTACGCGCATGGATGGCGCTGACGTGGCCGATCGAACGCTTCCTCGTCGTGTCGCCGTTTATCGGCTACGGCATCTACGCGGGACTCGCGCTGTGGACACTGTGGTATCGCAGGACGATGCGCAGCCGCGTCGAGGCCATCGAGCGGGCGAGCGGGGTTGCCGGTTGAGCGCCGCTCGCACCACAAGTCCGCCACTTCGCTTTTTCTGCCTGCTGCCGCGCAATCAACGCGATGCTTCGGCAATCCGCGCGGCCAGCCCCGAATCACGCTGCGTCGGCGTCGCGATCGCCTGCGCGAGCACGGCCCGCGCGCCGATCACCTCGACACGTTCGCGCGCGCGAGTAATCGCCGTATACACGAGCTCACGCGACAACACCCGGCTGAACGCCGACGGCAGCACCAGCACCGCCTGCTCGAACTCCGAACCTTGCGACTTGTGGACCGTCAGCGCGAACGCGGTGTCGTGCGGCGGCAGCGCGGCCGGCGACACCGCGCGCACACCGCCGTCGCCGGTGCGGAAGTACACGCGCAGCGCGCCACCCGCGCCCGGCAGCGCAATGCCGATGTCGCCATTGAACAGACCCAGCGCGTAATCGTTGCGCGTCACCATCACCGGACGTCCGGCAAACCACTGCGCGCCGACCGCGAGCGTGACGCCCGCGGCGCGGCGCACCTCAGCCGCCATCGCCGCGTTGACCTGATCGACGCCGCGAGGTCCGAGCCGCGTCGCACAGAGGATGCGGAAGCGGTTGAGCGCGTCGAAGAGCGGCACTGGATCGGACGTATCGACGGCGAGCGCCCTGGCAAGCGCGTCGGCGTACGGCGCGAAGCCACCGGCAAGTCTTGCGGTGGTGCGCTCGGCCAGCGTCGTGTGAGCGTCCTCGTGCAGCGCCGCGGCGCAGACCTCGGTCGGGTCGATCTGCAATACGTCGAGCGCCGCGCTCGGTGAGCCGTTGCGAATCGCGACGGACAAACGGCCGATCGGCGACTCGAGGCCGAACCGGTAGTTGCGCTCGAGCCAGACGACGCAGTCCGCGAGCGGGTTGCGTTCGATCGGCGATCGCTTATCGCGATCGGCCTGCTCGCCAGTCGCTGATGTCACGCCGTCACCGAACGGATCGCCCGACGCGGGTGGCTCGAAGGTTTGCGGCGTCTCGGGCGGCGCAAATAAATCGTCCAAAGGTGCTTCATCGACTTCACGCAACGCGCGCGGCAAAGCCCGCGCGAGCCGCGCCTCGTCGATGTCGAGCGCCTGCGCGACCCATTGCAATCCGCGCGCGCTCAACGCCGGCCGCGCGCTGAGTTCGGCGAACACCGCGCCGGCTTCGACCGCGGCGAGCTGGTCCTTGTCACCGAGCATCACGAGCCGCGTTTGCGGCCCGATCGCGTCGAGCAGATGCGTGGCCATCGCCACGTCGATCATCGACGCCTCGTCGATCACGACCACGTCATACGGCAACGGATTATCGCGATGATGCCGGAAGCGCCCGCCCGGCCCCGACCCCAGCAAGCGATGCAGCGTGTACGACGTCTGCGGCAAACGCGCGGCGAGTTCGGGCGGCAGGTCGCCCGCGCGCGCGAGCAACGCTTCCTGCATCCGTTGCGCCGCCTTGCCGGTCGGCGCCGCCAGCGCGATGCGCAAATCGGCCCGCGCATCGAGCAGACACGCAAGCACGCCGACCACGGTCGTGGTCTTGCCGGTTCCCGGGCCGCCGCTGACGATCGTCAGCCGCCCCGACAGCGCCATCACGGCCGCGACGCGTTGCCAGTCGACGTCGTCGTCTCGCGGCGGACCGAAGTAGCGCAGCAGGCGTTCGCGCAAAGCGGCGGGGGCGGTGTCGGCGTCGGCCTTCGCGGTGCTCGCCTCGCCCGTCGCATGCGCGACCAGGGCGTGGGCCAGGCGCCGCTCGTAGTCGTAGTAGCGCGCGAGATAGAGACGCCCCTGCGCGTCGATCACGAGCGGGCGCAACGCCGCCGCGCCCGTCGCGTCCGCTGCGCCATCGCTTGCCATGCCGCTCGCGAGCAGCGCCGCGCGCACTTCGGCGCGCGACGCGTCGAAGCGGCGCGCGAGCGTCGCGAGCGGCACGCACACGTGCCCTTCGGCGGTCGCGCGGCTCGCGGCGAACGCGCCGCGCGCGGCCCACTTCACCACCTCGGTCGATGCGCCACCGCGCCGCGCGAGCATGCCGATACGGCGCGCGAACCCTTCGGCGAGCGCGATGCTGAAATCGGCCGGTGCGGGCAGGTTGACGCCGATGTCTTCGAGCCCGAGCGGCGCGGCCGCGCGCTCATCAAGCGTGCCGGGCGTGCTCATGCGCCACCTCCGATCATCGCCGCGTCGAGCAGCGCCACCAGTTCGAACGGCGCACGCCGCCTGTGCACACCGGCGGCGCCGTCGACATCGCGCCAGTCGGGCCGCACGCCGCGCACGAACAGATACAGGTAGCCGCCGATATGCGTGTCATATGCATAGTCGCGCACGCGCGTCTTCAGATAGCGATGCAACGCGACCGTATAAAGCAGCGCCTGCAGGTGGTACGCGTGACTCGCCATCGCCGCTTCGAGCGGCGCGGCCGCGTAGTCGGCGGCGGTGTCGCCGAGATGGTTCGACTTCCAGTCGACGATCCAGAAGCGGCCGTCTTGCTCGACGATCATGTCGATAAATCCTTTGACGAACCCGCGCAGAACGCCGGGCTCGAGCGCGACGTCGGGATAGCCGTATTCGATCAGCAGCTCGCGCAGCGCCCGAAAATCCAGCGACGGGGCCGCGAACAGAAACTCGAGTTCGTTCAGGCGCCGACGCGGATCGAGCCGCGCGAGCGTCATGCCCGGCACCAGTTCGGTCGAGACGACATCGGCGATCAGCCGATGCATCATCGCGGGCAAGCGCGCGGCGAGCTCGGGCGCGGCAGGCGCCGGACGCTCGCGCAGCGCGCCGCGGATCGCGTCGGGCCAGGTGCGCGCCTCGGTAAAATCGGCGAGTTCGAACATCCGATGCAGGCAATCGCCGGCCGCCGCGCCGCGCGGGAACGCGAGGATGTCGTCGTCGGCATGCGCCGGGGCGCTCGCCGCGGCGAGCGGCGTGAGCAGCGGCGCGGCGGGTAGCGCATCGGCGATTTCATCGTGGTCGGGCCGCACGTCTTCCTGCGGCGCGTGCGCGTGCGCATCCGCGCTCCTGCCGCCGGCCGCGATCAGCCCGCTGAAACTTGCCATGCGCCACTGATCGCGCAACGGCCGCCGATTCGCGCGCGCGCGCAGATGCGCGCCCTGATCCCGCAGACTTTCGAGCGGCACGCGGCGCGTCACTTCGGGCAGCGCCCGCAACGTGACCGGTCCGCCCGCGAGCGCCTGCCAGCTCGCCGCGAGCGCGGCTTCGTCGGGCGGCTCGGCGAGCCAGGCGTCGAACGTGTGGCCGCTGCCGCCGACGAGCCAGTTCAGCACGCTGCGCCGCGACTCCTTCGTCGAGCGCGACGACAGATACGTGCCCGCGACCAGGTAGCAGCGATACACCGCGCGCGTGAGCGCCACATAGACGAGCCGCGCGCGTTCCGCCGCCTGCTCGCGCACCGCGTAACGCGAGGCGCGCTCGGCTTCCTCTTCGTCGCAACCGTAGTGCAGCACCGCCTCGCCGCTGTCGTCGTGATACTCGCGCGCGTCGGGCAAGCCCGACGAGGGCGGCTCGCGCAAGCCGCCATCGTTCAGAAACGGACAGAACACGACCGCGTATTCGAGTCCCTTCGATTTATGGACCGTGACGATCTGCACGAGATTGCGATCCGACTCGAGCCGCAGTTGCGCCTCGTCACCGCCGCCCTGCTCGCGCTGCGCGGCGAGCCAGCGCAAGGTAGGCGCGATGCCGGGCTGGGTGGCCGCGCGCGCCTGTACGAGCTCGGCGAGATGGTTCACGTTGGTCAACCGACGCTCACCGTCGACACCCGCGACGAGCCGCTGCGCGACGCGCAGCTCGCGCACCAGCGTGCGCCACATCACCGCGAAGCCGCGTTCGTGCCACAGCATCCGGTAGCGCGAAAAACGCTCGACCCAGCCCATCGCGTCGGCGGCGTCGAGCGCTGGCGCGGGTTCGTCAACGGCCTCGGCCGCGGGCGCATCGGCGACCTGCGTGAGACGCCACAGCGCGGCGGCATCGAGCCCGAGCCAGTCGGTGGCGAGCGCGGCGCGCAGGCGACGCAGATCGCCGGGCGTGTCGATGGCGGCCAGCACGCGCTCGATCTGCTCGGCGTCGAGCGTCGCGAACACCGACGCCTGCGCAAGCTCCACGCTGCCGACGCCCCATGCCGCGAGCACGCGTTTGACGAGGCTGCCCTGCTTGTGCGTCTGCACGAGCACGGCGATATCGCCCGGTGCGAGCGGCTTGTCGCCGATCGTCACGACACCTTCGCGCGCCCCTCGCAAAAGCCGCACGATCTCGGCCGCGCACGCTTCGCTCGCGGCGCGCTGCGCGCTGCGTTTGTCCAGCGGCGTTGCGCCGCGCGGCAACGTCCAGATGCGGAAATCGCCGCCGCTCGCGTCGGGATCGGTAAACGGCGCGCGGCGCCGCTCGCCCGCACGCACTGGCTGATAGTCGAGCCCGTCGAGCACGAACGCCTGGCGGTTCGCTTCGAAGATCCGGTTGCACGCCTCGACGATCGGTGCGGTCGAACGCTGGTTGACCGCGAGCGTGTAGCACGCGGACGCCGACTCGCGCGCCGCGAGATACGTATGCAGATCCGCCGCGCGAAAACTGTAGATCGCCTGCTTCGGATCGCCGACGAGGAACAGCGGTCCCGCCGGCGCGAAGATGCGGCTGAAGATCGCGAATTGCAGCGGATCGGTGTCCTGGAACTCGTCGATCAGCGCGGCCGGATAGCGGCTACGCAATGCATCGGCGAGCCAGGCATGCGCGGCCAGTGCGCGATGCAGATTCGCGAGCAGATCGTCGAACGATACAACGCGGCGCGTGCGCTTGCGCGCCACCAACTCGGCCGGCGCGTAGTCGAGCCATGTCTGCACCAGCGCGAGCCAGCGCGCGCGCTGCGCGGCCTCGGCGGCGACCACGGCCGCGGCCAGCGCGTCGGCATGCTCGAAGAACGGATGTGCGGGCGGCTCGAACTTGACCTTGGTTGCCTTCTTCAACGCCGACGCCGTCAGCTTCAGCGCGGCGCGCGGCGGCGGCGCATGGCAGTCGCCCTGCGCGAAGTAGTCGGTCCACGCGGCGATCGCGGCGCTCACGTGATCGGGCTTGTGCGTGGTCTTGCTCAGGCGCTCCTGTGCCTCGGCCAGTAGCGCGACGATCGCGTCGCGTTCGGCCCGCCAGATCGCGCACGCGACATCGAAGCCGGCCTGCGGATCGGCGCTTGCGCCGGCCGCGTCGACGCTGCCCCAGCGCAATTGCGCGAGCGGCTTTTTCAGGCGCCGTGCCAGCTGCTCGTCGAGCGACGCGGGACCGGCGCGCTTGGCCACCAGCCACGCGGCGAACGCCGGATGCGCATGTGCGACCGGCTCGACCTGCTCGCGCCAGAAATCGGCGGCGAGTTCGAAACGCAGCGCCGCGTCGTCGGCTTCCATCTCGAACGCGAATGGCATCGCGGCCGCGAACGGCGCTTCCTGCAAGGCGCGCTGACAGAACGCGTGGATCGTGTGGATCGCGGCCTGATCGAACGTGCGCAGCGCGCGGCGCACGACCTTCAACGCGGCCTCGCGCTCGATACCGCGCTCCGGCGCGAGCGTCGTTTCGAACAGCCGGCGGATGAACGGATCGTCGCCGTCGTCGTCCATCTCGATCGCGCGATGCAGTTCCGCGAGACGGCCGCGTATGCGCTCGTGCAGCTCCGCGGTCGCGGCCTTCGTGAACGTGACGACGAGAATCTGATCCGCGTTCAGGTTCTTTTCGAGCAGCAGCCGCACGTACAGCGCGCAGATGTTCCACGTCTTGCCGGTGCCCGCCGACGCTTCGATCTGGTTCACGCCGTCGAGCGGACATGCGAACACGTCGAGTTCGTCGGCGGCGAGGCTTTGATGGCGCAGCGCGTCGCTCATGAGGCGCTCCGCAAATGCTGGATCAGTGGCTTGAAGACGATCGCGGCGAGGCTGCCGAACGGTTCGTCGAGCGTGAGCGGTGTGCCGCGCAGCGCGATGCGCAACGCGGGGTCGTCGGATTCGCCGCGCACGCGGTCGTTGACCCATACGCCTTGCGCCGCCGATTCGCTTTCGCTGAGCCGCGCCCATGCGCTTTTCGGGAAGAAGCGCAGCGGCAGCCGGCGGCCGGCATTGAAGAGCGCAGCCAACGGCGCGAGTTCGTCGAGCGGAGCCGCGACGGGCGCGAGCTCGAAGCTCTCGCCGCTGCCGTGCCATACGGTGCGGCGCGGCCCGTCCGGCTGCGCCGCGCAATAGACCAGATGCGCGAGCCACGCGGACAGATAGTCGCGCGCGCTGGCTTTGGCATAACGAAAGATCACTTGTCCCGTTCCGGTCAGCAGGTTCAACGTGCCGCGCAAATGCAGCGGCGTTTCGGCGGACTCGAGCAACAGCGCGTCGTAGTCGCCAAACAGGGAGACGGCGCTGTCGGTGCCAGCGCCGCCTTGCGGCCAACGCGGCGAGACGTCGAGCACGAACGGCAAGCGCTCGACGCCCTCGGCCACTTCGCGCCGCACGCTTTGCGCCAACTGCCGCAGCGCGGACAGCTCGCGCGCGCGCCAGACCGCGCCGGTCGCGCCGCCGGGCAACTCGGGGCTCGCCTCGGCGACGCGCTGCACGCGGCTATAGATCACCTCGTCGTCGGTGCCGGCGTCTAGCAGGACCGGCAGCAGGCGCTCGGCGAGTGCGTCGCGGCCCGCATAGTCGAGATCGAACGGCTCGGTGTCGAGCAACTCGCCCTGCGCATCCGACAACGCGATACCGAGCCGGTCGCGCAGCAGTGCGCGCGCCGGATGACGCCAGAAGCGCACGAAGTCGTCGAACTCCACCTCGTGCATGTCTTCCGGCGGCAGCGGTTGATCGAAGAACGGCGTGGCGGCGGCATGCCGCGGTTCGGCAAGCAGCGTGGCCAGCTCGGCGCGATTGGCGTCGTAGGTGAACAGGTCGGGCTTCGCCGCGAAGTAGTCCGACGCGAACGCCTGCAACGGATGCTCGACGATGAACTCGCGCCGCGCGCTGTCGACCTCGGCCGGACTCGCGTCCTCGCCCGCCGACACCTGCGCGAGATGATCGAGCAGTTCATCGACGAGCGCGGCCGGCGGCAGCGGCGCGTTATCGCGAATGCTGCGGCCCGTGTAGGCGATGAAGAGCCGCTCGCGCGCGGCGAGCAGCAGATCGAGGAACAGATTGCGCTCGTCGTCGCGGCGCTGACGGTCGCCGGCCTTGCCGAACGCGGCCATCAGATCGAACTCGTCGGCACGCGCGAGCGACGGCAGCACGCCGTCGTCCATGCCGAGCAGGCAGACCACGCGGAACGGCAAACCGCGCAAGCTCGTCAGCGAAGAAAACGTCACGCTGCCCCACGGCACGCCGCCCCGTGCGGGGTCATCGAGCGCTTCGGTGAGCGCGGTGCGCACCACCGAGGCCGGCAGCAACACATCATGCGCGCCGGCCTGCATCGCGGCGCTCATCGCATCGAGCGCGTCGCGCACGGCCGCGAGCGAATCGGCGAACTCGACGCCGCCGTCGAAGCACTGCCCGAGCGTTTCGAGCAGCAGTTGCGACCAGTCGGACGGCGTGCGCTCGATCGCGCAGCTCGCCGCGAAGCTGTCGATGTCGTCGACGAAACGCGACAGACGGCCGAGCAGTTCAGCATCCGAACCGCCCGCGCCTTCGACCGGCAGCCACGCATCGACCGGCTCGCCGCCTGCCGGCATCGCGTAGCCGAGGTACAGGCGCGTCAGCGCATCGGCGAACGTATGACGCGCGACCGGCACGTGTTCACCCAACGGTTCGAGCGGCGCGAGCCCGCGCCGCGCGCCGGCGGCCGCGAGCCATTCCTGCGCGGCTTCGAGCGAATTCGCATCGATGCCGTAGCGCACCGCGACCGCGTCGACGCGCAGCCATTCGATCAGATCCGGCGCGCCGACGCTGCGCTCGGGCAGCGCGAGCCAGTCGAGCAACAGACGCGCGACCGGATTGGCCTGCGACGGCGGCAGGCCGGTAATGCGGTACGGAATGCGGCGCGTGTCGCCGGCGGGCGTGGTGCCGAACACCGCATCGATCAGCGGACCGGCTGCCGCGAGATCTGACACCGCGACCAGCACGTCGGACGGCTGCAGATCGTCGAATTCGTCGAACCAGCCGAGCAGGCGATCGTGCAGCACTTCGAGCTGCCGGGACAGGCTATGACAGACGTGCACCTCGATACCGCGCTCGATAGGCAACTCGTCGGCATCGGCCTCATTGCGCAAAGCGAGGATGCCGTTCTGCACGGCGGCGAGCCAGCTCGGCTCCGGGTTTTCGGTGAAGTCGCCGGTCTCGGCCGATGCGGCGCTTTCGGTCAGCTCGTGCAGCATATGCAGCTGCGCCTGAGTCTGGCGGCCCCATTCGGCGAGCAGCGGATGACCGACTTCCTGATAGTCGAGCTGCCCCGCCGCGTCGAGTGCCTGCACGCGCCCTTCGCTGACCACGTCGAACCAGAACTCGCGGCACGGGTTCATCACGTACAGACGCACGTCGATCCAGCGCGACAGCGCACGCAGCAACGCGATATGCAGCGGCGGCATGGTCGGCAGCGCGAACACGCTGACCGCCTCGGGCCATTGCGCGTTCGAGATCGCCTCGAGATCGAGCGCCGCGATTTCATCGAGGAACCGATACGCGGGCGGCAGCGCGGCCGCGGATGTTTGCGCATGACCGCCGGCTTGCGCGAGCTCGGCGAGCACCGCGCGCCACAGCGCCGCCTGCCAGCGCTCGTCCTCGCGCGCCGCGTCGCTCGCGCCGGTCAGACGCGGACCGGTGTCGTCAGCCGCGCCGCTCGCGAAGATCGAGCCGCCCTTGTGCCATTGCAGCAGCCATTCGGGACGATAGGTCAGATAGTGATCGAGCACGGTCGCGACGCGCCGCGCGAGTTCGTAGCGCATCGACGCGTCGGCCGCATCGAGATAGGCGCGCAGACGCGGCGACGCGTTCCACGGCAGCGCTTCGTCTGAGTCGTCGAGCAGCCGGTAGCAGCGCCACACGAGCCGGTCCGGCGCGAACGGCGAATGCTTCGGCACCTCGATCACGCCGCCGATCTGCGCCCACAGCCATTGCGCGAGATAACCAAAGTTAACGTTCGCGCAGATGCCCTGGCGCGCGGCGATATCGAGCTCGAGCCGCCGGCGCACGGCCGCGCTCGGCACGATCACGGGCCGCGCGGTCCACGGATCGGACGGCGCTTGCGCGAGGTCGCCGAGCAGCGCGCCCACCAGCGTTTCGTAGCGGTTCGAGTAGAAGAGCTGAAGCATGGATTCCAGATCACATTTGGCACGCTGATGGCCCGCGAGCGATGCGCGCGAGCCACGGCGGACATTGAAGCGACAGCATAACAAACCCATCCCCAGGGCATAACCTGGCCGAATGGACGAGGTCAGAACGCGCGCAAAATCAGTTAGACTCGACGGCAGTTTCGCGCTGTCTTTCCAACTGCGGTTTTCTCGGTGAATGGATTCAGGTAGTCGATGCGCTATTCGGTCGAAATAAGAAAATTCCTTTATAGCCAGTACTTTTATGGCGGCCTGCGCATCGCGGTCGGGGTGTCGTTACCGGCCATCCTGTGCCTGATCGTGTTTCACAATCGTGACCTCGGCTTCACGATCGCGACCGGCGCGCTCGGCGCCTGCGTCGTCGACATGCCGGGCCCGCTCAAGTACAAGCACAACGAGATGCTGGCCTGCTCGGTGATCGGCTTTCTGTCCGCGCTCGCCACCGGCCTCGCCACCGTCAATCCGCTCGCGCTGTGGTGCACGGTCGTGCCGCTCACGTTCGTGCTGTCGCTAATCGTCGTGTACGGCAATCGCTGGCCGCAGATCAGCTTCGCGACGCTGTTCATGATGATCATGACGCTGGAGGAGCACTTCACGCCCTTGCAGGCGCTCGTCAACGCGTCGTGGATCCTGCTCGGCGGTCTCTGGTACACGTACTGGTCGACCTTCGTGAGCCGCTGGATGATGCATCGGATCGAGCAGCAGGCGCTCGCCGAAAGCGTGTTCGCGTGCGCGGGACTATCTGCTCGCGCGCGCCGCCTTCTACGATCTCGACAACGATCTCGACGAGTGCTATCGCAACCTCGTCGACAAGCAGATCGCCGCGGTCGATCGCCAGGACGCCGCGCGCGACATGGTGCTGCGCAATCTGCCCAGGTTGAAGCGCGGCAAGCTCGAACCACGCCGCGCGATGCTCTACAACCTGTTCATCAATAGCGTCGATCTGCATGAGCTGTTCGTCGGCGCGCAAACCGATTACACGCTCGTGCGCAGCACGTTCGGCGGCTCCGATCTGCTGGTGTTCTATCGCGATCTGATCCGCAAGGCGGCCGAAGATCTCGAGGAGATCGGCCTCGCGGTGCTGCAGAACCAGGCGCCGCGCATGCGCGTGAACGTGAAGGCGGAATTGCGCGCGATCGAGTATGAAATCGAACTGATGCGCAAGCAGGAGCTGCCGACGCAGAACCCGGAGGCGTATTCGGCCGTGTCGTCGAATTTCCGCCGCATCTGGAGCGCCACGCGGCTGATCGACAAGATGCGCCGAAGCCTTGCCAGCGAGCCGAGCCCGACCGAAACCGAACTGCGCATCGATTAGGCGCTGAGCCGTTTCGTGTCGAGCCGGCGCGTGCCGTTCGGGCAGATCCTGTCGAATCTGACGATGGCCTCGCCGAGCTTTCGACACGCGTTGCGCGTGACGATCGCGGTCGCCGTGGGCTTCTGGCTCGGCCGCCTGCTGCCGCTCACGAACGCGTACTGGATCGTGATGACCACCGTGATCATTCTGAAGCCCGGCTACTCGCTGACCAAGCAGCGCAACGGGCAGCGGATCATCGGCACGCTGATCGGCTGCGCGGCGAGCATTGCGCTGACCATCTTCGTGAAGGAGCCGCACATCCTGATGGTCGTGATGTTCGCGTCGATGGTGATGAGCTACAGCCTGCTGCTGTTCAACTACACGGCGAGCGTCGTGTTCACTTCATCGTATGTGCTGCTGCTGTTCCATCTGCTCGCGCCGGGCAGCATGCGCATCATCGGCGAGCGCGCGATCGACACCGTAGTCGGCTGCGCGATCGCGATCGCGGCGAGCCACCTGTTCCCGTACTGGGAGTACCGCTTGATGGGCAAGCTCGTCAACAACATGATCAGCGCGACGCGGCAGTATCTCGAAGCGAGCTGGTGGTGGAGCGGTAAACCGGCCGCGGCGGTGGTCGCGGCCGTGACCGAAGCGGGCGCGCGCGCGCCGGCGGCGGCGATGGCGGATCCGGCGATCGGCTTTGGCGGCCCGGCGCTCGCCGTCGCCGGCTCCGGCGCCGGAGCCGGAGCCGGTGCCGGTGCCGGAGCCGAAGTGGCGGGTGGCGTCGGTGCGCGCGGCGCTGGGCGCGCCGGCGTGGCACAGCCGGTCGCCGACGCCAATGCCGAGGCGAACGCGGGCGAGGCCAGCCATGACACCGCCACGATCCGCAACGCGACCGCGCGCCCGGCAAGCGGTGCATCGGTCGCCGCTGCCGCCGCGGCGACCGCGCTCGACCGCGATTACCGTTATCGGCTCGCGCGCAAGAACGTTCACGTTGCGTTCGCGAATCTCGGTCAGGCGTTCCAGCGGATGATGCTCGAACCGAAGTCCGCGCAGAAGTTCGTGCCGGAGTTGAACGGTCTGCTGGTGCGCAGCCATGTGCTCGCGTCGCAGATCACGGCCGCCGCGCCACTGTTGCGCACTTCCGCGCAACAGCAGCACCAGGTCGAGGATATCTCGCTACAGCCGCTGCAGCGCGCTTTGAGCCTCGTGCGCGACAACCTGAGCGCCGCCGAAGCCGGCACCGCGTTGCCCGCCGAGCAGGGCGAGCAGATCAAACTGATGAGTCGCGAGCTCGATGCAATGGTCGTCGAAACGGAGAAATCGCCGGACTATACGGCCGATGCCGTGCATGACACGAAGCTGCTCGCGCATCAATGCAAGCAGATGCTCGCGGCGTCCGCGCAGATTCGCAAAGACGCGAGCATGATCCGGCTACCGGAGGAGTGAAGCAGGAAGCGCGCGGGCGTTATTGCGCGGCGCCGCTCGCCGGTTTCATCGCGGTGGCCGCCGCGGCTGCCTGCGAAGCCACTGGCGGCACCTGCGTGGGCTGGCTGTCGAACTCGTGCTTTTCGCGGATCGCGTTATAGAACAGCGTGGCAATCACCAGCAGGATCGCCACCACGATAAAGACGGAGATGCCAAAGGTCGGATTCTTCTTGCGCGGCGGTCTGGTCATGAAGCGGGCTCGATTCGCGAAGCAGTCGCGGATGGGTCGGAGAAGGCGGCATTCTACGCCCAGTGGGCTTGCACGCGGCTTGCAGCCGGGGGAGCAGTATGGATGCGCTGTGGCGCGTTTACTGTCGAGGCAGCAAGCGGCGCTCCTGACCTTAAATGCATCGACCACGTCGCCATCGTAGCGAACCCGTGTTCCGTTCGTTCGTCACCGCCCCATCGCATGTCGCGCGTTAGCCGTTATTTGTGACAGTCACAACCGGCCGCACTGGCAACGCCGTCGAATACTTGATCTGCTCCATCGCAAAGCTCGAACTCACGTCGTACAGCGGCACGGCCGTGATCAACTGTTTGTAGATCCGGTCGTAGTCGTCGATATCGGAGACCACCACGCGCAGCAGATAGTCGGTCTCGCCGCTCATCCGGTAGACCTCGACCACTTCGGGAATATCGCGCACCGCCTGCGTAAATGCGGCGGCCCATGTCTCCGTGTGCTGATTCGTCCGCACCGCCACGAACACCGTGGTTCCGACCCCGAGCTTGCGCGCGTCGCACAGCGCCACCTGCGCGCGAATCACGCCCGCCTCCTTCAGGCGCTGCAGCCGCTTCCAGCAAGGCGTCTGTGACAGGTTCACGCGCTGCGCGAGTTCGGCGATCGGCATCGTCGCGTCTGCCTGCAGCAATTCGAGCAGCTTCCGATCGATGATATCCATACTCATACCACCACCCCTCATAGGAAATTATTCTACTTTTCTGACGGTCGAGGGAATTATATGGAAACTCTTTCTCCGGGCAAACCGGTATAAATATCGATACCGAAAATTGCCGAACTGCAGCGCCCGCGCTGCAATAAAACCATGAGCGACGACCTTCGCGCCACCGCTTTCGAGCACCTTCCCGACTACCTGAAGTCGCTGCCGGACCCGGCCCGACTTGAAGCGGCCGCGTTACCGACACAAACGCTGGGCGAGATCGGGCGCACACCGCTCGAGCGCCTGTGCGACACGCTCGACGCGATGTTCGGAGCCTGCGCGAAATTTCCGGAACCGTCGCATTCGACGTTCTTCGCGCGCACCATGCGGCTCGCGCTCGCCGAGGCGGCCGCCGACCCGGCGCTGCTCGCACCGATGCAACGCGAAGGTTCCGCCGACACCTATCGGCGCCATCTGCTCATCGCCGATCCGCAAGGCCGCTATGCGATCGCCGCGCTGGTCTGGCAGCCCGGCCAGGCGAGCCCCGTGCACGCGCATCACACCTGGTGCGGTTACGCGGTGGTCGAGGGCAAGCTGAGCGAAACGGTCTTCGAATGGGACGACGCGCATCAATGCGCGAGCGCGCTGCGCGCTCAGACGCGCAAACACGGCGCAGTGTCGTTCGTGCGCGGCGGCCGTGCTGCGATTCATCGGCTTGGCAACAGCAGTGATGCGCCGGCGGTGTCGCTGCATATCTATGGCGTCGAAGGCGCGCGGATCGGCTCGCACGTGAACGACATCGTGCGCATGGCCGACGCGGCGGAGATGGTTTGACGGTTGCACGGCCCCCAAACACACCCCCGCCTCAATTCTTCCCACCCACATCACCCGCCGTCGGAATCTGCGGCGGAATCGGCGCGGTCTGTCCGGTCGTCGGCGGCGCCGGACGCGGTTCGTGCGACACGTCACGGGCGGGCGCAAGCGGCACCTGTGTCGACGCGCGCGCCGACGGGCCAACGACGCCCACCTCATACTCAGCTTCGCGCGGATACTCGTGCGGCCCTTCGCGGTCTCTTTCGCGAGTGGGTTCATGCGCCCTTTGATGGGTTTTGCCGCGCGCGCCGTCCCGCGCCCGCTGCTGCGCCTCGCCATGCGCATGCCGGCTGTCATCGGCACCGGCATTCACAGGCGCGACGAACCCGGTCATCTCATCGTCGCGCAGCGGCTCGCCCTCGCTATCTTTCGACGATGTGTACAGCCGCATCTGCGCGACCGGAATCTCGATGCCGGCCTCGTCCATCTTGCGCTTGAGCCGCAAATTGAACGCGCGCGCGACGCTCCATTGCTGCAGCGGCCGCGTCTTGATCTGCCCTTTGACGACCATCCAGTTCGGATCGAAGCGATCGAGGCCCCACACCTCGATCGGCCCGAGCATCTCGCGCCGGTAGCGGAAGTCGGCCATCAGCTCCGCGCCGACTTCGCGAATCAGCTGCGTGATCTCGTCGACATCGGTCGAGAACGACATGCGCACCTCGAACACCGCGTACGCGAAATCGCGCGACAGGTTCTTCACGATCTTGATCTGCGAGAACGGAATCGCGTGGATCGCGCCCTGCCCGTCGCGCAGCCGCACGGTGCGGATCGACAGATGCTCGACCGTGCCCGCATGCCCGCCATCGACGTCGATCCAGTCGCCGACCGAGATCGTGTCCTCGATGATGATGAAGAGCCCGGTGATCAGGTCGGTCACCAGCGACTGCGCGCCGAAACCGATCGCCAGACCGATCACGCCCGCGCCCGCGAGCAGCGGCGTCACGTTGATGCCGAGGTTCGCGGCGGTGACGATCCCACCGATCGTCATGATCGTGACGAGCAACACGTTGCGCACCAGCGGCAACATCGTGCGGGCGCGCATGCTCGGGCTGCGCGCCTTGTTGCGCGGGCTGCCCGGATTGAGCGTCTCGGTGATCGCGGTGTCGACCAGAATCCACAGCAGCCACGCGATGAACACGGTGGCGACGATCGCCGTCATCGCATGCGCGACGCCGCGCGCCGCCACGTTCCTCTCGATCACCGCGGCCAGCGACACGCCCCACAGACGCGCCGCGGATTCGAAGAAAAACAGCCAGATGAACAATGTCAGCAAGGTGCCGCAAAAGCGCAGCAGCCGCGTCAGATACGGCGAGCGGCGCCGCGCGCGGGCACTGCGCGGCTGCGTCATGCGCAGCACGATCGCCGACAGGAAGAACGCCAGCACCAGCAGCAGCGCGGTGACGATCGAGATCTGCAGCACGTTTTCGCTGGAGCCGGAGCCGCCGAGCGTCGCGACCACCGACGCGGTCGCGAGCACCAGCACCGGCACGTGCCACAGCGCGGCGAGCACCTCGAACGCTTCGGTCGCGGCCTTGTGGTCGTTGCGCTGTTCGTACGGCCGGTTGCGGATCAGATGCGCGACCGGCCGGCGAAACGCGAGCGCGAAATAGCCGGTCAGCACGGCGGCCGTCATGTTGGCCGCGGTCGAAATCAGCGCGGCGAGGTTGGTGCCGAGCTGATGCTCGACGTCGTAATTGACGGCTGCGTCGCCGAGCGCGCCGCACACGCCGATCACGAACAGCACGCGGCGCGCGTGATCGATCAGCAGACGCACCGCGACGCGGCGGTGGCCCGAGCCGAACAGCGAAAACATGATCAGACAGATCGCGGAAAACACCGCGCCCGCGACGATCGCATACGCGACCACCATGCCCAGCGTGCGGCCGAGCGAATCGGGCATCGCGCGCATGAACAGCAGCGCCGCGATGAACGCGATGATCCACGGACCGACGCGGCGCAACGCGAAGATCAGCAGCTCGCGCGTGGTGGGATTGGGCCGCAGCACCAGCTCGACACCGAAGCGCCGGTGCAGCCGTTGCTGCAGATAGATCAGCGCGCCGGCACAGGCGCCCCAGCCGGCCAGCATCCCCAGCATCGCCAACAGGATCGTGCCGACACCCTCGTGTCCCTGGCCCGAGACGATCGTGTACAGCTCGTTGCCGGCCGCGGTCACGCGCCCGCTCCAGTAGCGCACCGGCGTGCGGCCCTGATGCACGTCGGATTCGAACGACGCGATACCCGAGGCGATCGCGCCGAGCAGGCCCGGGCTAGGTTGCGCGGACGCGGGCGCAGGTGGCCCGACGGTTTGCGCGGCGCTTTGCGATACGTCGCGCAGCTTTTTCAGCTGGGCAACGAGCGCGCTGCGCTGGCGGTCGTTGTCGAGCGTGGCGATCACGCTGTCGAGCGAGCGCGCCAGCTCCGCCTGGCTCGCGGGCGACGGCGCCGACGCCGCCTCGGGCGCCGACGCCCCCGATGCCGCGGACGCCGGCGTCGCGTTCACCGTCGCGCTGTTGATCAGGCTCTGCAATGCCGGGATCACCGGCGTGCCGCCGCCGACCGCGGGGCCCGCGGCTTGCGCCATGCGCGGCAGCGCGCCGAGGCACAGAATCAGCGCGGCGCACAGCAGCGCGGCAAACCAACCGACGGCATCTGTGCGCGCGCGCGGGCGGGCGTCGCCGCTGGCAGTGTCGCAAGCGGTGTGAGCGGAGGAGAGATGGGGGGCGCTGAGAATCGCCGGCTGCTGGCCGCCGCCAGACGGCGCAGCCTCGGACTCACGCTGCGACGGGCATGACTGCATGGCAATCCGTGAGAAAACGGCAGACGCCAGTGTAGCCGCAGTTTCGCCCGGCGCGGCCGAACATGCGTAACCGAATGTTAGTACGCTTGCGCGGCCGGCGAATTCGAACCGCCGCTCGTCAGTACGCGACCGTCGCGATCTGGCGGATGAAGCGGCCCTGCTCCAGTTCGTCGACGAACGCGATCGCGTAGTCTTCGGCCGAAATGCGGCTGTTGCCGTCCGCGTCCGCAATCAGCGTGTTCGCGCCCGTGCGGAACTTGCCGGTGCGCTCGCCCGGCGCGATCAGCGCGGCTGGCGCGAAGAACGTCCAGTCGAGATCGGTCACGCCGCGGTAGTACTCGAAGGCGTCGCGGTGCGCGAGTGCAATACCCTTGTACGCGTCCGGAAAGCCGTCGGTATCGACCAGTTGTTTGCCCGCTGCGACTTCGAGCGAGCCCGCGCCGCCTACCACGACGACGCGCTTCAGCCCCGCCGCGCGCACCCCCTCGACCAGCGCGCGTGTCGCTTGCGTCAGGGTGGCGAGATCGCCCTGCGGCGGCGCATACGCGCTTGCGACCACGTCCTGACCGCGCACCGCCGCGCCGACGCTCGCGGCGTCGAGCAGATCGGCCTGCGCCGCATGCAGATTCGCGACGCCGGCCGGCACGCGCGCCGGATCGCGCACCAGCGCCGTCACCTGATGCCCGCGACGCGCGGCTTCCGCGGCAATCCGCGAACCGATCATGCCAGTCGCGCCAAACAGGGCGATCTTCAGTTGCTTGCTCATATCAGCGTACTCCTCAGGTTGTCTTATATGTAACTTTTATAGTTACATATAACGAGAAAAAAAGCGGGGCGCTCACCCCGTTCCTTTGTTTGGGCACGCGTGCCGGAATAGTTCGAGCCGCGCCCTACGACACTGCGCTTCTATCGTTCACCGCCGACGCGTCTTGTGCGCGAAGACACGCTCAAGCACGGCGCTTGCGCTCGCGCTCGCGCTGCTTCTCCGAGCGGACCACGTCGGCGGTCGCGTCGGCGAGCGTGCGCGCGGCCAGCGTCGCTTCCATTGCCTGCTGCGCTTCGTCGATGATCCCGCTCAACACGCTCTGGATATTGCGCCCCACCATGCACGCTGGATTTGGCTCCTCGCGATGCAACGCGAACAACTGCGCGTCTTCCACCGCGCGATAGACCTCGAGCAACGTGATCCGTTCCGGCCGCCGCGCAAGCAACGCGCCGCCACCGGCGCCCATCTGCGAGGTGGTGAGGCCGGCGTCGGAGAGCATGCTCAGAAGCCGGCGAATGAGCGCGGGATTGGTGTTCACGCTGCCCGCGATCATCTCCGACGACAACGGCACGCCGCCCTGTAGCGACAACAGCGCGAGCACATGCACGGCAAAGGCAAACCGGCTACTCGTGTTCACGGCAGATCCGTCCCGAAACGACAATGTGTAACCATCGTAATTACATATAACGCTAATGTCAAACGGCGAAACCGGATCGAACGGCGCGAGTCATTTATCCATCTGCTTCTGCGCGTCGGCGGAATCGGTCGATGCAGTCGACGAAGCCGACGCGCCCGCATTCTGCGCCGACCACGCCTGCAGCTTGCGCCCCGCCGTTTCGAGGCCCTGGCCCGTGATCGACGCGGCCTTGCCGAGCTGCGCGTTGGCCGCGCTCGCCGCGTTCTGCAGGTTGGCCTGCGCGCTCGACGCGAGCGCGGCGGGGTCGATCTTGAGCGACGGCGCGGAGGCCGAGTCGAGGTTCTGTTGCGCGGCATCCTTGGTCGCGTCCACCTGTTGGCCGACGTAGCTCGCGGCCTGATCGAGCTTCTGACCGGCAAGCTGCGCGGCGTCGTTCAGCTTGCCCGCGACCTGGCCGGCCGACGCGTCGTTCTTCTGGCACGCGGCCAGCGCGCCGAACACGAGGACCACGACCGCCGCGCGGTGCAATAACGATGAGGAAAGAGATGAAATCATGATCTGGAAGGAGCCGCGTCGGGCGGCTCGCACATGCGAAGACGTGCCCATGATACCGCCGTTGCGCGGCGCGCCCGCTTCGGATCGCCCCGGCGAGTTGGTCGCGGTTCTGTCGAACCTGATGGAGCTGACGTCCGCGCGATTCAAGAGGCGCCCCTTCCCTCAACGATCGTCTTCGGCGCGCGCCTGTTGCCGCGGCAGTATTGCGAAGCCGACGCGCGCTGTATTGCCGACCATGCGCGCGAACCGCTCGGGCCACGTGATCAATGTTTCATCGATTGGCGGCTATCGTGCCGCGGCGGGCTTTGGCGTGTATTCGTCGACGAAGTTCGCCGTCGAAGGCATCACGGAAGCGTTGCATGCCGAGTTGAGACCGCTGGGCATTCACGCGACAGTCGGCAAGCGGATCGCCCACCGGGTCCCGAGACCACGTGCAGCAACGAGCGTCGACTTGCAGCGGCGCTCGCCTCGACATCGCTCAACAGCGCCCCACAATTCAGAATCTTCCGACAGTTGCAGGCGAAACACCTCCGTATAGTGTCGCGGCTGCTTTTGGGGAGTGCTGTTTCGATGAAACTGATCGACTGGATCGTCACCCTCGTCATCATGCTGATGGCGATCGTTTTTTTCTGCGCGCGCCGGCTGCCCACCTGGTCGCACGACACCCGCGCTCGGCATATGAAAGGGACCCGTTTGCTGATGCAGGCCGCGTGTGCACTGTGGGCAGCGCTGCTCGGTGTCACGCACGGCCTGTTTGCCGTCGAGGGTCTTGCCGGCATTCGGCCAACACCGGCCGAAACGTTCGCCGGCATCGCCGTGCTGCTGGCATGCGGTTGCTACTGGTCGGTGCGCGGCAGAAGACTGCTGAAGCCGCGGCGGATTTTCGCCGGTTGACGCGCGGGCGAGCGCCATCCGCGCCGCACGATCGAGCGCCCCCTACCGCGTGCTGATTCCTCGCACCGCGTGGACCGAACGTGCGGACGACCCGCTGCCTGCACCCAAGCCTGGTCCCGCAGCGCCCGGCACACTCTGACGCGCATCGCGCGCCGCCGGAGCCGGACCCGCCGCGGCGAGCGCAGCCGCGCCAGCCGCGGCCGGTTTCGCGCTCGCAGCACCCGCCTCTGGCAGCGACAGATAGAACGTCGTGCCCACCCCCTCCTTCGATTCCGCCCACACGCGGCCGCCATGTCGCTCGACCATCCGCCGCACGAGCGCGAGGCCGATGCCCTCGCCGGCCGCGGCATTGCCGTGCAGGCGCTGGAACGCGGTAAACAGGCGCGGCAGCGCGATCGCCGGGATACCGAGGCCGTTGTCGCGCACGTAGAAGATCCGCAGCGAATGCACGCCCGGCGGCGCAGGCGTCGTGCCGATTTCGACGCTGCCCTCGCGCGCCGGGTCCAGATAGTTGATCGCGTTGCCAATCAGGTTTGCGAAGATCTGTTCGAGCGCGGTCGGATCGCCCCATACCGCGGGCAGTTCGCCGACCGTCACGCGCGCGCGCCGCGCACGGATCGAGCCCTGCATCGCATCGACGACACGTTGCACGATGTCGCGTACATCGACATTCTGGCGCCGGTACTCGACCCGCCCGACCCGCGACAGCCGCAGCAGCGCGTCGATGATGTGCGACGCGCGCAGCACCGCGGTCTGCAGATAGTGCAGCGCCTCGCCGATGTCCTCGTCGACGAGGCGCTCGATCCGCTCGCGCGTGCTGATCGCGAGCGACGAACCGCGCACCGCGTCGCGCAACTCGTCGCTTGCGCGAATCAGCTCCCGGGAAAATCCCTGCAGGTTCACGAGCGGCGCGCGCAGGTCGTGCGACACGCTGTAGATGAACATTTCGTTTTCCTGGGTCTGCTGGCGCAGCGTCTCGTTGCTGCGCGCGAGCTCGGCGGCGCGCCGCTCGAGGTCCGCGTGAAAGCGAGCTTCGATGCGCTCGGCTTCGAGCAGTCGGCGGCTCGTCTCGTGCAAGGTCAGATCGAGCCGCGCGATTTCATCGCTACCGGCGCCGAGCGGCGCGAGCGGCTCGTTGCCGGCGAGCCGGCCCGCGTTGTCGGACAGTAGCGCGAGCCGGCCGCGCACGCCGCGCGTGAACATCCAGACGGCGAGCGCGACGAACAGCAGCGAGCCCAACGCGGCCGCGACGATCAGCGTCTGTTCCCGTTCGCGCACGGCGGCGACGGCATTCGAGCGCGAGCTGTCGAGACGGCGCTCCTCGGCCTGGAACGCGCTCACCTCCACACGGAAATGATCGAGCACGTCGGCCTGGGCGAGATCGTGGAAGCGCGCGAGAATCTCGCCGGTCCGCCCGGCGTGCAGCATGTCCTGGATCCGGTCGGACCACTGGCGGTACGCCTGCACCGCCTGGCGCACCTCGGCCACGCGCTCGACCTGCGCCGGATCGTCCGCGACGAGTTCGGCGAGCTCGTCGATGCGCCGGTCGACGTCCATCCATACCGCGATCGGGGTGGTGAAATGCGCGTCGTTGGCGAGCACCGCGCCCCGCAGCGCGACCGATTCGGCCAGCACCGGATCGAGAATCTCCGTGCTCTGGCGCAACACCTCCTCGCTATGCATCGTCCAGCGCTCGGCCATCGTCGCATCGGTCTGGGCCTTCACGACACCGGTGAGCAGCGCGAGTTCGAAAACGGCCGGGATCGCGATCAGAAGCAGGCCTTTAGTGGTCAGTCTCATGCGTGCCCATGGGAGGGGTTGGCCGGCGGATCGTGCACGGAGTCGGCACATTATGTCGGCGTTTGCGCGGGAAAAGAAAGAGGGGCACGAACGAGTCGACGGTAGCTTCTGCCGTTCGCGCACAGTGCGCCAGAAATGGGCATCGACGCGCCCGACCAGCATCTTGCTGCGTCAGGATTTCGAATCAAAATGTAATTTACATCGAATATTTCGCCCTCCTCTGGGTCAATCTGCGCAAGGGCGTCGATTTATGCACTTTTCTTGTGCCATTCCTCTCTGTTCAGGTGCATGACGCGCTCGGGCGGCGCATGGCTCAAAACCCACCGGATGCCCATCCCGGTGCCCGATTGCACCGTGTCGACGCGACCAGCACAGCTTTGGCCCGCTTCTTGCTGACATAGCGCACTTTTTTGGCATAAGCGGGACATATCGATGGAAAGTCTGAAATACGGCGCCGATACCGAGTTTCTTTTGATGGGCGCTGCCATGGTGCTGGCGATGCACGCGGGATTCGCCTTCCTGGAGCTTGGCACCGTGCGCAAGAAGAATCAGGTGAATGCGCTGGTCAAAATTCTGGTGGACTTCGCGGTCTCGACGATCGCGTACTTCTTCATCGGCTACACGATCGCATACGGCGTGCAGTTTTTCGACAGCGCGGCGACGCTCGCCCAGCACAACGGCTATGCGCTCGTGCGCTTTTTCTTCCTGCTGACGTTCGCCGCCGCGATCCCCGCGATCGTGTCGGGTGGCATCGCCGAGCGCTCCAAGTTCAATCCGCAGCTGTTCGCGACGTTCGTGCTGGTCGGTTTCATCTATCCGTTCTTCGAAGGCATCGCGTGGAATGGCCGCTTCGGCATCCAGGACTGGCTCACGCAGGCTTTCGGCGCGCCGTTCCATGACTTCGCGGGCTCGGTGGTGGTGCACGCGTTCGGCGGCTGGGTCGCGCTGCCGGCCGTGCTGCTGCTCGGCGCGCGCCACGGTCGCTATCACCGCGACGGCGGCATCGCCGCGCATCCGCCGTCGAACATTCCGTTTCTCGCGCTCGGCGCATGGGTGCTGACGGTCGGCTGGTTCGGCTTCAACGTGATGAGCTCGCAGACGCTCGACAAGATCAGCGGCCTCGTCGCGGTCAATTCGCTGATGGCGATGGTCGGCGGCACGCTGAGCGCGTGGTTCGCGGGCCGCAACGACCCGGGCTTCACGTACAACGGCCCGCTCGCCGGGCTCGTCGCGGTGTGCGCGGGCTCGGACATCATGCATCCGCTCGGCGCGCTGGTCACGGGCGGTATCGCTGGCGTGCTGTTCGTCTACATGTTCACCTGCGTGCAGAACCGCTGGCGCATCGACGACGTGCTCGGCGTGTGGCCGCTGCACGGGCTGTGCGGCGCATGGGGCGGCATCGCGGCCGGGATCTTCGGCATCCATTCGCTCGGCGGGCTGGGTGGTGTGTCGTTCGCCTCGCAGGTCATCGGCACGCTCGGCGGAATCGTCGTGTCGGGGCTCGGCGGCACGGTCGTGTACGGCGTGATCCGCATGACGGTCGGTCTGCGCCTCGACCAGGAAGAGGAATACAACGGCGCCGATCTGTCGATTCACAAGATTTCGGCAACGCCGGAGTGAACGAAGGCGGCGCTCGCGGGAAACGGGAGAGGCGCGAATCACGCGCCTGTCCCCAAATGCGCGCGCCGATGTTAGACTTCGCGGCTGGAGATGGCATTCTCCATTAACCGCCCTTGGGGCTGATGATGCCTGCTACGCCCGGTTATGCGGACGCGGCATCGACTCGCCCGCATCGACCGGTCTGTCGACATTCCGGTTTCGATCCTCTTCCATGTATTGGTCTTTTCTCGCTGTCGCGATTGGCGGCGCACTCGGCTCGCTGTTTCGCTGGTTCCTCGGCTTTCGACTTAACCCGGTCTTTAGCGATCTGCCGCTCGGCACGCTCGCCGCCAACGTGATCGCCGGCTACCTCATCGGCGTGGCGGTCGCGGGCTTCGCGCGTGTGCCCCAGCTCACGCCGGAATGGCGGCTGTTCGTCATCACCGGTCTGATGGGCGGGCTGTCGACGTTCTCGACGTTCTCCGCGGAGGTCGTGCAGCGTCTGCAGGACGGCCGGTTCGGCTGGGCGGCGGGCGAAGTGGCGATTCACCTGAGCACTTCGCTGATCATGACGATTCTCGGCATCGCGACGGTTTCGTTGCTGGCGCGCTGAGGCGAACACGTTGACGAGGATCACGGACGCGGGCCCGAGCCGTCGGCAATTGGGCTAGCGCCCGTTTGCATCTGAGCTCGGTGCGAGCCAGCTCGACGATCTCGTCGCCGCGTCCGTTCAATATCGCACGCAGCATATAAAGGCTGAATCCCTTCGCATGGGCACGTTCCACCTTCGGAGGCATGGCAAGCTCATGCTTCGATGTGATCACATCGACGAGTGCGGGACCGGGATGCGCAAACGCCTGCACCTGGCCGGCAGCGCGTCTCACTGTGTCTTCGGCACCGACGTCGCTGGCAGCGGCGCGGGCCACGCTGCGTCCCAGCGACTCTTCAGCACGCGACGCAGCCTGGTCCTGAGCGGCACCACGACCCGCTCCTGAAACAGCACCGACGCCACCAGCACCAGGACCAGATAGACCGGATAGGCGGAAAAATGCACGGGCACCTGGCTTGCCGCCTCCCGGCAAACATGCGGTCGATGCACGCATGACAACAGCGAATACGGAATGCCAAGCAGCTTCTGCACTTTGAGAAAGCCGATAAATAGCGGGTATTGCAGCGCGAAGATCGACAACGAAGCGTTGCCGAGCCGTCTCGTCCAGGCGGCCACGCGCGGCGACGCGTTTTGCAGTGCGCTCGCGCAAACAAAAATCACTGCGACTTGCGCGGGCAAGAGTGCGCCGTTGTGAAGAAGTACTTCCCACGAACGCATTCCCGCCGTAAACAGAAAAGTGGCGCCGATGAAAAGTGCCCCTGTAGCAGCGAATATGATCCACCGGCAACTCGCGATCATGCCGGTAATGCTTTCGACGTTCGCCTCGAATATCCCGTAAGCGAGAATGCCCGCCAGAAACTCCGGAAGCCGCACCAGCGGATTGGTATGCAACACACCGATCGGCCACACCTGATACCAGCCGCCTGCAACGACGATCACGGCCGGCAACAGGCTGGCGCCCCACATCGCCATCAGCATCGTGGACTTCCAGCGCATCGACAGCAGGCGTGGCGCGAGCGCCGGAAACGATAAATAGAAAAAAAACAGCGTCGACAACGACCACGACGGAATGTTGAATGACAGATAAAAGGGATTCCAGGCCTGCAATAACAGGATCTGTAAAACCGCATTGACCGCCACTTCCACACCGCTCATGGTGTGCACAATCGGCGTTGCTGAATCGAGGTTGCTCAGTTCGGTGTCGAAGGGATGGGAATTCACAGCCATTAATGCAATGCTCAGCGCTAACGTAACGATGTGAATGGGATAAATATTGCTAAAACGGTTGATAAAAAACTTCGATGCCGAAACCTTCATCGCTTCGCCAGTTTTCTTTTCCACCGAAACGTGCGATAGAATGAATCCTGACAGAATAAAGAAGATACTCGTCGCGCAGCCGCCGAATTTGAAGAAGTCGGCCATTGGCATCGCCCTCGCCTCGGGGTAAATGACGAGCGTGTGGAAGACGACCAGATAGCAGGCCAGCAGGAACCGCAGGATGTCCAGCCCCGGGAGCATCGCCTTCATTTTGTTTTCCTTTTTCTTACGTGGAAATATCGCTTCATTGCGTTTCCTTTCATTTTTATCTTCTTTAATTTTTAAATTGAAAGCATTTACGCGACTCGATATGCGGAGCATGATTCATGGAGGCGCGGCAACCGGTATGTGCGCTTCCGCACCAATTGCAGCTGCAAAAAAACCACTGTGTGCGAAGATCGCCGGAAACCAGCGTGCGCGTCTCTCCGCCCGCCATCCCGTTAATGAGAAAACAGTGACAAAATAAATGCGCAGAGCTGCGATGTAAAAAAACGCCACCAATAGGCGTGTCTCAGAACACGGTGGACGGAGCTTGGGCAATGCCGGTGAAGAGACGCCACGCTTCAAATCGCGCGGCGAGCTGTTTGCGATAGAGCGAGGCGCTCAGCAGATGACTGCGTGCGTTCGGGCAAGCGAAACCCTCGCATCCGGCGCTCGCGTTCACGCGTGGGTTGATGGCTGTTTTCAGCGCGGTTGTTCGCGCGCGCAGGCCTTGACGAACACGTGCTTCACATTCGCCAGCTCAGGGATCTCTGTTTTCGCGGGCCATGTGCTGCCCGGCTTGCGACGGGCAGTCCTGACCTGATGCGCAAAACTGGCGCCGAACTTGTCCGTCCACCGCCGGATCGATTCATGGCTGACAACCACGCCGCGCTCGAACAGTAGCTCCTCGATGTCGCGAAGGCTGAGTTGAAAGCGGAAATACCTCCGAACCGCGTGGCTGATGACTGACTAGCTGACCAGCGCGCGAACGTGACAACGCCCGGCGAACCAATCCTCACGCCCCGTTCGGAATCCCATCAATCGGACACTCCGGCGTCCCTGGCGTCGGGCGCGTGAGTGCTTCGACGCGGCGGCGCGTGCCGTCGGGGTCTTCGATCCAGTCGCGATAGAACCCAAACGGACAGGCCGCCACGCCGTTCGCGCCGTCGCCCGAATTGATCGTGCCCGTGTACCCGCGGTGCAGAAGTTTGTATAGATGGTTCTGCGACTGCATCGTGCGCCGCGCGTCGCGGATCATGCTCAGCGAGAGCTCCGCGTACTGCACGCCCATCTCCTCCTCGCCGCACTCGCCGAGCGTGCGCCCGTCGAAACCCACGATCGCCGAGTGACCAAAGTACGAATACACGCCGTCCCAGCCCGTGGCATTCGCCACGGCGACGTAAGTGTTATTCATCCACGCCATTGCCTTAGCCACCATCACCTGCTGCTCCTTGGCCGGATACATGTAGCCCTGGCAGCGCACGATCAATTCCGCGCCGTTCATCGCGCAGTCGCGCCAGATCTCGGGATAGTTGCCGTCATCGCAGATGATCAGGCTGATCTTTAAACCCTTCGGCCCATCCGTCACGTAGGTACGATCGCCCGGATACCAGCCTTCGATCGGCGTCCAAGGCATGATCTTGCGATACTTCTGCACGATCTCGCCGCGATTGTCGATCAGCACAAGCGTGTTGTACGGCACCTTACGCGGATGTTCTTCGTGACGCTCTCCCGTGATCGAGAACACCCCCCAGACGTTGGCCTGGCGGCACGCCACCGCAAATATTTCCGTCTCCTCGCCCGGCACCGTCGACGCCGTGTCGAACATCTCCTGCCGGTCGTACATGATGCCGTGCGTCGAATACTCGGGAAACACGACGAGATCCATGCCAGGCAATCCCTGCTTCATGCCGATCACCATGCCGGCGATGCGGCGCGCGTTGTCGAGCACCTCCGCCTTCGTATGCAGACGCGGCATCTTGTAGTTGACCACCGCGACGCCCACGCAATCGTTGCTGCTCGAAATATCGCCATGTCGCATGACATATCCTCCTTAAGTCCCTCAGATCGCAGGCGGACTTCGGGCCGCCCGCTCCGCTTCAGCACACACTCACTAGTGGCTGATCATCCATGGTCGTCCTGCCGGCCGTTTGAGTCCGTCCGAAGCCGATCCCGCGAGCTTCGCGCTGCCACCCGAGCAGCAACTGCATCCCGCCCGATGACGCAACGGCGCCCCGTCACCGGACTGGCGCGGCGCGTGCTGCGCGCGCTCGTTCGTTGCGTGCGCGGAGCGCCGTGTATTCGCCATCAAGGCTAGCGACGGCGCGCTGATCACCCGGCCACTCTCCCCTCCGCACTCGGGACAGCGGCAAGGCTTTTCGCGGTCCGCCATGCACCGCATGACGGAAAAGGGACCGCAACTCGCACATTCGAAGTCGTAGATCGGCATGACAGGCTCTCCTGGTAGCGTTGGCTCAGACGTTCGCGAGATCCGGCGAGCATGGCAAATCCACACCGCCCTTGATGTGCTGGATGGGCCCATCGGCATTCGGGCGAATGTCGAAGTCGAAAATCTGTGTCGGCAGCCACAAGGTCGCGCACGCATTGGGAATATCGACCACGCCGCTGATGTGCCCCTGCACCGGCGCACAACCGAGCAACGAATACGCCTGCGCGCCCGAATAGCCGAACTTCTTCAGATACTCGATCGCATTCAGGCACGCTTGCCGATACGCGACCGTCACGTCGAGATAATGCTGAGCGCCCTGCTCGTCGACCGAAATGCCTTCGAAAATGAGGTAATCGTTGTAATTCGGCGTGATAGGACTCGGCTGGAATACCGGATTGCGAATTCCGTATTTCGCCATGCCGCCCTTGATCAGATTCACGCGCATGTGTACCCAGCCCGCCATTTCGATCGCGCCGCAAAACGTGATCTCGCCGTCGCCCTGGCTGAAGTGCAGATCGCCGACGGAAAGTCCTGCGCCATCCACGTAGACGGGGAAGAACACCTTCGAGCCGCGCGACAGATCCTTGATGTCGCAATTACCGCCGTGCTCACGCGGCGGCACGGTGCGCGCCCCTTGCGCCGCCGCCTTGTCACGCGCGTCGCCCGTGAGTTGCCCCATATGCGCGGTCGCGGCGAACGGCGGATTCGCCAGCGGCGGCACGCGCTCCGGCGCGGTCGCGATCAGGCCGGTTTCGCGTGCGTTCCAGGTTTCCAGCAGTTTCGGATCAGGCAGGCATCCGATCAGGCCGGGGTGAATCAGACCCGCGAAATTCACGCCTGGAATGTGGCGCGAGTTCGTGTAGACGCCGTGAAAATCCCAGATCGACTTCTGCGCGGCAGGAAAATGGTCGGTGAGAAAACCGCCGCCATTGGTCTTCGAGAAAAATCCGTTGAAGCCCCACTGGCTCTCGGACTTCGCACCGATGTCGAGCAGGTCCACGACCAGCAGATCGCCGGGTTCCGCGCCATGCACGCCGACCGGGCCGGACAGAAAATGGACGATCGACAGATCGATGTCGCGCACGTCGTCGGCGCTGTCATCGTTCTTGATGAAGCCGCCGGTCCAGTCGTAGGTTTCGAGGATGAAGTCGTCGCCGGGCTTGACCCAGCAAGCCATCGGAATATCCGGGTGCCAGCGGTTGTGCACCTGCGTGTTTTCGTAGGCCGGCTGGTTCAGATCCACCTTGATGAGAGTTTCGGGCATTGCGTTCGCTCCGTGGTTCGAGGGTCAGTAAATGCGGTTCGGTGCGCCGCACTCATACCGAGAGGTATTCGCGGATGCGGTCGGTGTCGCCTGCATCGCGGGTGCTTTGATGTACGAAGCGGCCGCCTTCGATCACGAAGAGCCGGTCGGCGACGTCGAGCGCGAAGCTCAACACCTGCTCGGACACCACGATGGCGATGTTGCGGGTCGTGCGAATCTGATTGAGCGCCTTCGCGATGTCCTTGATGACGGACGGCTGAATGCCCTCGGTAGGCTCGTCGAGCAGCAACACCTTCGGATCGGTCGCGAGCGCGCGCGCAATCGCGAGCTGCTGTTGCTGGCCGCCCGAGAGGTTGCCGCCCTTGCGCCGTCGCATGTCGAACAGCACGGGAAAGAGCGCGTAGAGATCGTCGGGCACGAGCTGGCTGCGCGCCTTTTCGAGGCCCGTCTGGATGTTCTCCTCGACGCTCAGCGACGCGAAGATCTGCCGGCCTTGCGGCACGTAGCCGATGCCTTTCGCCACGCGCCGGTAGCTCTCGTCTTTGGACACGTCGGCGCCGCCCACCCGCACCGTGCCGCGATTGGCGGGCAGCATGCCGATTAGCGCCTTGAAAAGCGTCGTCTTGCCCATGCCGTTGCGGCCCATCACCGCGACGCTTTCGCCGCTCGCCACGGAAAATCCGATGCCGTGCAGCACCTCGCTCTGGCCGTAGCTGACCACGAGATCGTCGACTTCCAGCATGATGTGTTCTCCGTGTAAATTCAGTGGCCGAGATAGACATCGATCACGCGAGGATCGGCTTGCACCTGCGCCATCGGCCCTTCCGCGAGGATCTTGCCTTGATGCATGACCGTGACCTTGTGCGCGATCCGCTCGACGAAGGCCATGTCGTGCTCGATCACGATCATCGAGCGATTGCGGCAAATGTGATCGAGCAGTTCCGCTGTGACTTCCCGTTCGCGCGCGCTCATGCCTGCAATCGGTTCGTCCAGCATCAGGAGTTCGGGGTCCTGCATCAGTAACATGCCGATTTCCAGCCACTGCTTCTGGCCGTGCGACAGCAGCCCGGCTTCGAGATCGAGCGAAGCGGCAAGACCGATCTCATCGGCTACCGCACGCACCCGGTCGGCCACTTCGGCATCCTCGCGATAGGCGAGCGCGCCGAACACGCTGCGTCCGCGCGGAAACGACACTTCGAGGTTTTGCGCGACGCTCAGGTTTTCGTAGATCGACGGCGTCTGGAACTTGCGGCCGATGCCCTTGCGCACCCGCCGGAACTCGGCGAGATTTGTGATTTCCTCGTTGCGGAACTTGATGCTGCCGGCGGTTTCCCTGGTCTTGCCGCAAATCAGATCGAGCAGCGTCGTTTTGCCCGCACCGTTCGGGCCGATCACGACGCGCAATTCGCCGCGCTCGAGATAGAGGTTCAACGAATCGATCGCCTTGAAACCGTCGAACGACACGCTCAGATCTTCGATCGCAAGCAGAAAGTCAGTGTTGCTCATGCGTCAGATCTCCTTGTTCGCTGCGCCGAGCCACCGGCGGATACGCGGCCGGGCATGCTCTTCGTAGAGACCCGCGAGCCCGTTCGGAAAGGCCATCACCACGCCGATGAACATCGCCGCCATCAGATAGAGCCAGAGATTAGGCAGGCTCTCCGAGAACCAGCTTTTGCCGAGGTTGACGAGAATCGCGCCATACACCGCGCCCACCAGTGACATGCGCCCGCCGACTGCGGCATAGATCACCATCTCGATCGACGGCACGATGCCGACGAACGACGGTGACATGAAACCCACCTGCAACGTGAACATTGCGCCACCGACAGCCGCGAGCAGCGCCGCGAGGCAGAACGCGAACACCTTGAACATCGCGACGTCGTAACCGGAGAAGCGCACGCGGTCCTCCTTGTCGCGCATCGCGAGCAGCAGCGTGCCGAGCTTGCTGCGCTGGACCCAGCGACAGGCGAGCAGCGCGCCGATCAGCAGCACCGCATTGACGAAATAAAGAACCAGCTTCGCGTGGTCGGTGCGGATGTCCCAGCCGAGCAGCGTGCGCAGATCGGTGATCCCGTTCACGCCACCCGTATATCCTTGCTGGCCGATGATCAGCACCGAAAGAATCAAGGCGACCGCCTGCGTGATGATCGCGAAGTACACGCCGCCCACCCGTCGCTTGAACATCGCATAACCGACGACGAACGCGAGAGCCGTAGGCACCACGAGCACGGCGAGGATCGAGAACGGTAGAGAATGAAACGGCCTCCACCACGTAGGCAGCGCGGTGAGCTGATTCCAGTCCATGAAGTCGGGAATGCCGGGCGTGGTCTGCGTGTGGGTGGCGGCCGGGTCGGACGCCTCAAGCTTGAGGAACATCGCCATCGCGTAACCGCCGAGGCCGAAGAACACGCCTTGTCCGAGGCTGAGCACGCCGCCGTAGCCCCACGCGATCACGAGGCCAATCGCCACGAAAGCGTAGGTGAGGTACTTGCCCATCAGGTTCAAGCGAAACGTATCCAGCACAAGCGGAAACACGACAACGATCAGCACCGCGAGTATCGCGATGCCCACGTAACCCGACGCGTCGAGCCGCATCGCGAGCGCGCGCCAGCCTCCCGGCGCGCTGGGACCGGATCGCGGGGAAACGCTCCCCGCCACGGCTTGGATGGGTTCCATGTCCATCTCCATACGAATTAATCAGTGAATGAGCCGTGCACGGCGCCCCGCACTCACACGCGCCGCACCTTCGACGCAAAGAGTCCCTGCGGACGCAGCATCAGGATCACGACGACCGTCAGCAGCGTAAGAACACGTGCAATCGAACCCGACAGGAAAAACTCGCTGATCGACTGCATCTGCGCGATGCCGAACGCCGAGGCCACGGTGCCGAGCAGGCTCGCCGCGCCGCCAAAGGTGACGACAAGAAACGAATCGACGATATAAAGAGAACCGCTGGTGGGTCCGGTCGAGCCGATCGCCGTGAACGCCGCGCCCGCCACCCCCGCAATACCGCAGCCGATCGCGAAGGTCATCCGGTCAGTGCGCCGCGTGTTGATGCCGGCAGCGTTGGCCATGGGCCGGTTGGCAACCGTGGCACGCACGCGCAGGCCCCAGCGCGAGCGGTAGAGCGCGAGCAGCAGTCCACCTGTCATGACCAGCGCGAGTCCCATCACGAACATGCCGCTGACTGGAATATCCAGGCCTGGCGCTGGCTCCCAGGAGCCCATCAGCCAGTCGGGCAGCGCAGGACTCACTTCCTTCGGCCCGAACGTCGAGCGAAACACTTGCTGCATGCCGAGACTCAGACCCCAGGTAGCGAGCAGCGTGTCGAGCGGACGGCGGTATAGATGGCGGATCAATGCCCATTCGGCGAGCCAGCCCGCCGCGAACGCGAGGCCGAACGCCGCGACGATCGCGAAGAAAAAGTACACCGGCGTGAACGCGTGCCAGACGTTCTGCGAGAACCACGAAAACATGTAGACGGTATAAGCGCCGATCGTCATGAATTCACCGTGCGCCATGTTGATCACGCCCATCTGGCCGAAGATCACGGCGAGCCCAAGCCCCATCAGGAGCAGAACGCTGAACAGGCTCAGACCGGCGAAGCCCTGCATCAGCGTGATGTTGAAAATGTCGGTGGCGGACATCGAGCGCTCCTCGCGCGGCGGCGCGTTGCGTCGCCGCGCAGCTGCGGTTGACGGATTACATGTAGCCCTTCGGGAACGGATTCGGCTGGATCGGCTGGTCGGACTGCGCGACGACCTTGAATTGGCCGTCTGCCTGGCCCTGGCCGATCAGCGAGCGGCTCCACAGGTGGTGATTCGCATCGACCTTCGCATAGCCCTGCGGCGCATTGGCCACATCGATGCCCGCCGACGATGCCACCACCTTGTCCACGTCGAAGCTGCCCGCGCGCTCGCAGGCGGCCTTCCAGATCCATGGGCCGAGATACGCGGCCTGGGTCACGTCGCCGATCACGGACTTCTGGCCGTAGCGCGCCTTGAACGCAGCGACGAACTTCTTGTTGTTCTCGTTATCGAGTGCCTCGAAGTATTTCATCGACGAATAGAAGCCCGCGAAGTTGTCGCCGCCGATGCCGAGCACTTCGTCCTCGGTTACCGACAGCGTCAGCAGGAACTGCTTCTGCGGAGTGATACCGGCCGCCTTGAGCTGCTTGTAGAACGCAACGTTCGAGCCGCCCACCACGCTCGCGAAAATGCAGTCCGGCCGCGCGAGCTTGATCTTGTTCATCAGCGACGCAAATTCGGTCGTGCCGAGCGGGTAATACTCCTCGCCGACGACCTTCGCGTGCAGATGCTGCTCGATATGACGGCGCGCGATCTTGTTCGACGTACGCGGCCAGATATAGTCGGAACCAATCAGGAAAAACGTCTTGGCCTTCTTCGTGTTCGACGCCCAGTCGAGCGCCCAGAGAATCTGCTGGGTCGCTTCCTGGCCCGTGTAGAACACGTTCTTCGACTGTTCGAGGCCTTCGTAGAAGGTCGGGTAATAGAGCAGCCCATTGTCCTTCTCGAACACCGGCAGCACTGCCTTGCGCGAGGCCGAGGTCCAGCAGCCGAACACGGCCGCGACGTGGTCGTTCTCGAGCAGCTTCTTCGACTTCTCCGCGAAGGTCGGCCAGTCGGAGGCACCATCTTCCTGAATGATCTGGATCTTGCGCCCGAGCACGCCGCCCATTGCGTTGATCTGCTCGATCGCAAGGCGTTCGGCCTGGATCGAACCGGTTTCGGAGATCGCCATCGTGCCGGTCGCCGAATGCAACTGGCCGACTGTCACCGTGGTATCGGTCACCGCGAGTCCGGTGGTGTTCACCTTGGCGGTGGGCGGCGTTTGAGCAAATGAAGTACGTGGCAGCCCCAGCGCCATCAACGGCGCGGCGGCGAGGCCGCCGATCAGTTTCCGGCGCAACGGCGACGGCGTGCGAGCATCATCATCGATTCGATCGTCTGCGGACATCACATTCTCCTTATCGGTCGCCCTGCGCTTCTTGCGAGAGCTGGTTCGAGGTTGGACGCAATGTAGAAAGCCAAATTGGCAACCGGAATACGTCGATTGACGTATTCCCCGCAGTCGCACTGGAATGTAATTTGCATCAGACACCGATCCGATCGTTTCCGCACCAATCCAGATCATCTCCATGCCCCAGAGTCACCCGTCAGTGGGCACGCCCAGTACCCAACGCATCGTCAAGGTGCGGCGCGACTACAATGCGTGGGTCGGCGACGAAACGCTCGAGGATTACGCGTTGCGCTTCACGCCGCGTTCGTTTCGACGCTGGTCGGAACTGCGCGTCGCCAACACGGCAATCGGCGCCGTGTCTTTTCTGGTGCTCGAAGCGATCGGCGGCAGTCTCGTTGTCAACTATGGCTTTACGAACGCGGTCTGGGCGATCGCGGTCGTATCGGTGCTCATCTGGCTCACCAGTCTGCCGATCAGCTTTTACGCCGCGCGCCATGGCGTCGACATGGATCTGCTTACGCGCGGCGCGGGCTTCGGCTATATCGGCTCGACGCTCACGTCGCTGCTCTATGCCGTCTTCACGTTTATTTTCTTCGCGCTCGAAGCGGCCATCATGTCGCTCGCGTTGCAACTCTATTTTCATATCTCGCTGGCGATCGCCTATGTACTGAGCTCGCTCGTCGTGATTCCGATCGTGATGTTCGGCATCACGCTGATCAATCGGCTGCAAAGCTGGACTCAGCCGCTGTGGCTGGTACTGTTCGCGCTGCCCTATGCGGCTGTGCTGTGGCACCATCCGGGTCTGGTGCACGAATGGACGACCTTTGCCGGCTTCGCTGCGCAAGGCCGCGCGTTCAGCGTGATCGCATTCGGGCAGGCCTCGACCGTGGTGTTTGCATTGATCGTGCAGGTCGGCGAGCAGGTGGATTACTTGCGCTTCCTGCCGCCGCTGACTGCAAAGAACCACACGCGCTGGTGGCTCGCGCTGCTGTCGGCGGGACCAGGCTGGATCGTGCCCGGCGCGCTCAAGATGCTCGGCGGCGCATTCCTCGCCTTCGTCGCGATCCAGTACGAAGTCAGTCCGGCGGAGGCCACGCAGCCCACCCAGATGTACCTCGTCGCCTATCACTTGCTGCTCGATCCGTTTGGGCTCGCGAGCTGGGCGCTGCCCGCGATGACGCTGTTCGTGATCGTTTCGCAGTTGAAGATCAACGTGACGAATGCGTACGCGGGCTCGCTCGCGTGGTCGAATTTTTTTGCCCGTCTGACGCATAGCCATCCGGGGCGGGTGGTGTGGCTCGTGTTCAATGTGATGATCGCGCTGCTGCTCGTGGAAATGGGTGTATTCGAGGCGATCGCCAGGGTGCTGTCGCTCTACGCAAACATCGCGATCGCGTGGATCGGCGCACTGTTCGCCGATCTCGTCATCAACAAGCCGCTTGGGCTTAGCCCGCGTCATATCGAATTCAAACGCGCACACCTGTACGACGTGAATCCCGTCGGCGTAGGCGCGATGCTGATCGCCGCCGCCGCCGCGATGCTCGCGCAGAGCGGCATGTTCGGCTTGCTGGCACAAGCCATGTCGTCGTTCATCGCGTTCGGCGTGGCGGTCGCCTGTGCTCCGGTGCTCGCGATCGTCACGCGCGGACGCTACTACATCGCGCGCGCCGCCCAACCCACGGGCAACGCCACTTCGCTTCGCTGCGCGATCTGCGAGAACGCGTTCGAACCGGAAGACACAGCCTTCTGCCCTGCCTACGGCGGCACGATCTGCTCGCTGTGCTGTTCGCTCGATTCGCGCTGCCACGATCGCTGCAAGCCGCACGCACGCTTCGCGTCGCAAGCCGATCGCGCGCTACATCGCGTGTTTCCCCGCGTGCGGCTCGGCCCAGCCGCGCTGCGTCTCATGCACTATGCCAGCCTCATGTGCGCGATACTCGCGGTGCTCGCGAGCGTGCTCTATCTGACCTGGTCGCAGAGTGTGACCTCGCTCGCCGTCGACGGATCGTCGATCGACAGCGCGATCGGCCACAGTTTTCTGAAGATATTCTTCGCGCTTTCTCTCGTCGGCTGCATAGCGGCGTGGTGGTTCGTGCTGGAGCGCGAAAGCCGCCGCGTCACGCAGGAAGAATCGCAACGGCAAAACGAATTGCTGATGCAGGAAATCGACGCGCACCAGAAAACCGACGCCGCGCTCAAGCGCGCGACGGCCGCCGCCGAATCGGCGAATCAGGCGAAAAGCCGCTACGTGTCCGGTTTGAGCCACGAGTTGCGCACACCGCTGAACAGCATTCTCGGCTATGCACAGTTGCTTTTGCAGGCGAAAGAGGAGTTTTCGCCGACGCGCTACAGCGCCGTGCGAACGATTCACCGCAGCGGCGAACATCTGCTTGCGCTCGTCGATGGGCTGCTCGACGTCGCGCGTATCGAGGCGGGCAAGCTGGAACTGAACATCGCACGCGTGTCACTGGTGGATTTCGTCGCGCACGTCACCTCAATGCTGCGCCCGCAGGCGCTCGAGAAAGCGCTCGCTTTCGACGTGCAGACCGTAGGCCGCCTGCCCGCCACCGTGCGTACCGACCAGAAATGCATGGGTCAGATTTTGACCAACCTGATCGGCAACGCGATTCGCTTCACGTCCGCGGGTACTGTGACGCTGCGTGTGAGTCACGTGCTCGACACGTTGAAGTTCGAAGTAGTCGACACCGGCCCCGGAATTCCTCCGGCCGAGATGGAGCGCCTGTTCCTGCCGTTCGAGCGAGGCGAAGCGGCGCACGCGCACGATCACGGCGCGGGACTGGGGCTCACGATCTGCCGGCTTCTCACGCAGGCACTCGGTGGCAGTCTGGAAGTGGACAGCGAGGTCGGGCGCGGCACGCGCTTCATCGTGCGACTGTTCGCGCCAGCAGTGAACAGCGCAGCCGACGCGCGCACTGAACTCGCGGCGATCCGCGGCTATACCGGGCCGAAGCGCGCGATTCTCGTCGTCGACGATCTCGCGGATCAGCGCGGCATCGTCGTGCAACTGCTGACGCCGCTCGGCTTCGACGTCGCCGAGGCGGAGAGCGGCCCCGACGCGTTGCGCTGGCTGGCGACACACAGCGTCGACGTGATCATCATGGACATCTCAATGCCGCTGATGGACGGCTACGAAGCCAGCCGGCTGATCCGCGAAAACCAGTTGTCGAACGCCCCGATCGTGCTGCTTTCGGCTAATGCATTTGCCGACGATCGGGAACGCGCGAGCGCGACCGGATGCGCCGGATATCTCGTGAAGCCGCTCCAGATCAATTTGTTGCTCGACAAGCTCGCGCAGTTACTCGTGCTCGACTGGATCGCATCCGAGCCGTCCGCGTCCGCGCAAGCCACGCCGCCCGTCAGGCACGCGTCACTGGACCTCGCGTGGCCGAAAGCGGTGCTCGAGCGGCTGCGCGCACACCTCGAAGTCGGCTACCTGCAAGGCGTGATCGAACAACTCGACTCGGCGCGCGCGACCTGGCCCGCGCTACAGGAGCAGATCGACGTGTTGCGCGCTTTGGCGGAACGCTTTCAGCTAAGGGAGCTTGAGCATGAACTCGACCGACTGTCTCGCGCCGCGGACGTCTGACGCGCGCGCGATGAACTCCACCGATGCGTCGCCCGAGTGGCTGCGCGAGCGTCCCGTCGTGTTGATTGTCGACGACACGCCGGACAACCTCGCATTTCTCTCCGATACGCTTCAGGCACATGGTTACGCGGTGCTGGTCGCGCTCTCGGGCGAAGATGCGCTCAAGCGCCTCGCACGCGTGACGCCCGACGTCGTGTTGCTCGACGCGATGATGCCTGGCATGGATGGCTTCGAGACCTGCAGCCACCTGAAGCAGGACGTTCGCCACGAACATCTGCCCGTGATCTTCATGACGGCATTGACGGAAAGCGAGCATGTGGTGCGCGCGTTTCGCGTCGGCGGCATCGACTATGTGACGAAACCCGTGCGTCCCGAGGAGGTTTGCGCGCGCATTGGCGCACACGTGCAGCGCTCACGTGCGCAACTCTATGCGCACGCGGCACTGTCGCTCGATGCGCGGGCGGCGCTGATCGTCGGCGCCGATGGCGCGATCCGCTGGCAGAGTCCGCAAGCGGCACGGCAAATTTCTGCCTACCGGGCCAGCCACCCCGATGACCTCGTGCAAGCGGTTGCGCACCCCATGTTGCCGCCGCTGTTGCGCGACTGGTTTGCGGACTGGCTCGGGCGCGGGAGTCCGGCCGGCGCCGTCCTCGAATTCACCGCGGGACACGTGCGGCGTTCTGCGAGCGCAACCTCCGCTCCCGATCCTGGAGAGTGGATCCTCACCCTCAAGGAGACCGATGACACTGTGCACAGCAGCGCACTCGCGGCGCGCTTCAATTTGACGGCGCGCGAGGCCGAAGTGCTGCTCTGGGTCTCTCGCGGCAAGACGAATCGCGATATCGGCGACATTCTCGGCATGGCGCCGCGCACGGTGAACAAGCACCTCGAACATCTGTTCCGTAAGCTGCACGTCGAGACGCGCGCGGCTGGCGCTGCGCTTGCGATCAAGGCGCTGGACAGGGCCTGAAATAGCTGAACGGTCGCGCAACCGATGACGGAAACTACCCTGCCTCGTTGTTTTACCCGAGCAGCGGCGGCACGCTCGACGCTTTGTCGGGAGCCACACGAGTTGCGGGAGTTGCAGCGCAAGAGACCCCGATGAACGCTGTAGCCACGGCGTTGCGCGCGGTGTACACGGAAAGCAGAGGAAGCGGCTTGAATGTCACTGTCGAGCGTCCAACAGGTGACGCTTTAGTTTGAGGTTGCAACGAGCATGTAGCCGAGGCCCCACACCGTGCGGATATGTCGGGGCGAGCTTGCCTCTGTCTCAATCACCTGTCGTAAGCGAAGAACTTGCACGTCAACGCTGCGGGCGCTCGCCTCATATTGCGACCCGCGCGCGCGCTCTATCAGATTTGCACGGCTTACGGGACGGTTTGGCGTCTCCGCAAGCGCACACAGGAGACGCATTTCAGCTGCGCCGAGTTCGACGATGCCCGCTTCGTCCGACATCAATTCTCTACGCCGAACGTCCAGCCTGAAGGCGCCGAACCGCAAGCATTGCGACTCGCCTGCGAGCAGCATCTCACCCCGCACGTTTTGCAGGCGCACCTGAAACTGCTGCCGACGTAACATCGCCCGAACCCGCGCTATCAGCTCGCTCGGCAGAAACGGTTTCGCGAGATAGTCGTCGGCGCCAATCTCCAAACCTACGACCTTGTCCGCGGGATCGCCACGCGCTGTTAGCATGAGGATGGGGATTGTCTCTCTCCGAGCACGCAACCGACGGCAGATGGACAGGCCGTCTTCGCCTGGCATCATGATATCGAGAATCAACAGGTCGAACGGGTAGCGCTCGATCAAGACGTCCAACTCAATGCCTGTCTTCACCGCGCGCACCGAGAAACCTTGTGCCGTCAGAAAGCGTTGCAGCATATTGCGGATTTCAACATCATCGTCAAGCACGATGATGCGACCGGTTGGCAGATCATCTGACATATGATTAAGCAGACACCTCTAATAACGCCTGTCTTTTAGTTCCTGTTTCCGATGCTAGGCGGCGAACCGCTTAGCTTTGCTACAGCCGTCACGTGCCTCGGTGGGCGGCGACAATCTCGTCGAAGCGGGCTGCGCCGGGCGGCCTGCCGGCCTGCAGTTGCGCCTGCACTGCTTACCAATCCGCTTGATGTCTGCGGCGATACGTTGCACCTCGGACAGTGCCAGTGCGGCATGCAGCTCCGTAGCGACATCCAATGCCTCCTTTGGCAAGAAAACGGACTTGCAACCCGCTAACACCTTCGCATGCATCTGCATGCCACAGGAAGTTCCGCATGGTTCGACGAACGGAATATACAAGGATCTCCGCACTGGATGTGTTGGAAAGGTATGTCAAAAGATGTCATCGATTGTGCTGGCCACAACACTGACTGGCGAAAGCCCACGACCGCCCGGCGCTACCCGTATGTGCCGGGCATGCCATCCTGACTGCTCATATTACAGCTGTCGCTCGTGGTCAGCGAGAAAGCGAGTGCACCCGTGCATTTGCGGACAGAAAAACAGGCCCCGTCGATGACATTTCCTGACATGATTTGCTAACACCTGGCGTTATGAAATTCGCCTACATTTCTTCGATCGATCGTGTGCTGCAGCTTCTGCGGTGCGCTCGCATTGCGGTTAGTCGCGGCCCCGGTCATCACTCGTTTGTGAGCGTTATTCTCTTCCTATGTCAGCTCAGATTCTTCTAATCGACGACGACGCCGAATTGTGTGATGCGACTCGCCGCTACCTGGTAAGGTGGGGTTTCGACGTGTCAGTGCTACATGATGCGCGTTCGCTCGAACACCGGCTCAAACACGAACGCCCGGACCTGATAGTGCTCGATCTTATGATGCCGGGCGTCGACGGCTTGACGGCACTACGTAGGTTGCGCGCATCAGGCGACGACATTCCAGTCTTGATGCTCACCGCCCGCGCCAACGAAGAGGACCGCATCGCTGGCCTTGAATTGGGTGCCGATGACTATCTCCGCAAACCGTTTAACCCGCGTGAGCTGGTAGCACGGATTCAGTCAGTGCTGCGGCGCCAGCGCGCCGTACCCGATGCGGGCATTCCCCAACGACGGCAACCTTACACATTCGGCGCGTTCACGCTGGACTTTCAGTCGCGCACTCTGAATAGCGGAGAGACGTCTCTTACCTTATCTGCCAGTGAGTTTGCGCTGCTGCAGATTTTCGTTAATTCTCCCATGTGCACACTCACCCGCCGGCGTCTGCTCAAGTCACTTCATGGCGCGGAATCCGAGTCCGCCGATCGCGGCATCGACGTTCAGGTCTATCGTCTGCGCCGCATCGTGGAAACTGACCCGTCGACACCACGATTCATCCAGACCGTTCGCGGGTGCGGATACGTCTTCGTGCCGGACCTCGAAGAGCATGCTGCCGGCACATCGACTCACCATTCGCATAACTGAGGTCTCTGGTTGCCCTCATACTGCTGTATATGCGCTTATTGCTTCGAGCGCGACCAGTCGCCAAACAACTATACGGTAGCAGCGGCCAAGTGGTGACCGCCGCGAACGCCATGGCAAGGGTAATCGAAGATAAGTCGAGCGCCGGCTCACTGACTCACTCGGATATACACGATTTTTGAGCGGCCGTTATATCCTGGTCGCTATCCGTGAACTGGACGCAGTTGCGCATCGTCCCTGCGGCGAGCTTCGGACAGGATGCAAAGCGGCCGCTATGCATCCCGCCCGCCCACGGGGCGGACACGAATAGACTCAGGTCAATAGTACGCGGGAGCGACGATCAGTGGCGGTCGAGGGACTACAACCAGTGGCCGGGCCATTATTGGACGACCCACCGGAACGACTACACAGCCGCTAAGCACCGCGGCACTCATGCAAAAACCGGCAGCAAGCGCAAAGCGACAAAGAACACGCGCATTAAGCATTAATTCAACTCCTTTCGATTGAGGCTCAGCGACTGGCATTAGGGATGCGTTCAGGCGTTACCGCTGGGGACGCCGCGCCGCTCGTGTCCCAGACCGTAATCCGCATTTGGGGGGCCAAGATTCGCGGTGTTGGTCTCCCTGTCCAGGTCGCCCTCCACTGGAGCGCCGGGCGCGACGAGCACGCTCGGATTGATTTCGGTGCGCCAGGCCCGCAGGACTTCCAGCTATCGACTTGCCCATGGCGGGTTGCTAGCGTCGGGTAACCGGAGCGCGCAGCAGCCCCATCATTCGACGTGATGAGGCGACCCGATGGGACATATTCAATACACGGTTAAACCACCCGAGGGTATTGAAGCTTGCCTTGCAAGCGCTTACTGCCGATGCTGCGCAGCGAACTGCTCGATCTGCTCAAGCGTCACGTACCCTTGATGCGTAGTATCGATCTCATCGAAATGGGCTGCGACGCGCGGCATACCTGCCTCCGCCTGTTCTTTCGTGAGCTTGCCGTCATGAGTTGCATTCGCGGCAGTAAAGCGCGCTTCCAACATCTGCTGCATGCTGCTCTGCGCGAACGCAGACGACACAGCGAACGTTGCAGCCAGAATAATGAATAAACGTTTCATCAAAGACTCCGTTAAGAAATGAATGACGTGCACGGAATAGCCAGGGGACAAAGCTCGACCCAGGATTTCCAGCCGGCAGAATTCCAGGTCAAGCCATGACACGACCATACGAGCGAAATCAGTACGGCGCGTAGTAGTAAGGTGGGGGCGCGCCATAGATTACGGCGCGGGGCGGCACGGGGCGTACGGGCACGACGATCGCTGCCGAACGAGGTGTTTCGATCGTATCTCCCTTTGCCGTGATGCATTGCGCGTACGCGTTGTCGTATTGCTGCTGCAACGACGCTTCGGTCTGATTGTGCTGCGCCGAGCCCGTCATGCTGCCGAGCAGCAGTCCGGCACCCGCACCGATTGCGGCGCCGGCACCGGCGTTGCCCGCCCCGGCGCCGATCAGAGCCCCGGCCGCAGCGCCTCCAGCTGTGCCGACGGCGGTAGCAGCAAGTCCGGAGGTTGCCGGCTGATGCGAGGCCGCCGCCGGATTCATGACCTGCGTCGCGTACGTGCGGCAGCTATAGTCGTCCTGCTGGAACTGGTTGAGCGTCTTGCCGTTCGCTGGGACCGCCATGACGGTAGGCGCACTCGGCGGCGTGACCGCACACCCCGCCATGCCCAACCCAACAGCGAGGCAGACAAGCAGTGGCGCAATACGAGTCGATGTCAGATTCTGGTTCATTGATAGTGCTCTCACGATGATGCAGCGCGAAGTAAGCGCTCAGAAGTGCTAAGCAGCGCCCACCGATCCAAATAGTGCCAGCGCGCGAACGCACCGAAGTCGAAGGACGTTGCGATATCTCCGATGCCGTTGAGCACCGCCGCATCGTCCTGGTTGCGGCCCAGTTGAACGCCGATCAGCGGGCCCACCGCAACACTCGGCCCCAACGGGTAGGCGACGCCGCCCGTGAGCCCCTGCACGAAGATTGCCCCGTTCGACAGCGACAGCAGGGGCAACGGCAGCACACGATAGGACTTGCTGCCTTCATAGTGGGGCAATGCGGTCACGTCGATGCCCACGGTGTTGTCCGGCGACGACTGCGCCAACGCCGGTGAGTAAGGCAGGCACGCGCTGGCGATGACAGCGAGCGCGCCCAGCCACCGTCGTGCGCGGCCTCGCTTGAAAACTGCGGTGACAAAGCGATAGTCATGCATGTTCAAGCCCATCCATCGATGGTTGTCGGGCGAACCGCAACGCCCACGCTGATATCAATCGCCAGGGACCCAGCAGGCGCCTTGCCGACAGCCATAGAAATTGCCGCACTGGCAGCAGACACGAGAACGATTTTAAATTTCACTGCACACTCTCCATGTGATGGATTCACCCCACTGGCGAACCCCGCATGACACAGCCGCCAATGTAGGGAACCTGTGCGCTACATGTTGTTGGAAATGTGTTGCATGTCATGTCAAGCCACGTCGCGGGGAAGCGATACCGCACGAGTGGACGCAACGGGGCCTTGCACGCAGTTCGAGACGCGGACCTGGAAAAACGGTCGTGGGCGCTATCGGACTCTGGACCGCGCAGATCGGCAGACGACGTCACAACGGCGCGCCCGCCATCATGGGATCGGGGCCTGGCTCTTCGACGACATCCAGCCGCCGCCCAGGTTCTTCACCAGCCCAACGCCGCTTTTCGCCAGTGCCCCCTGCGTATCGTTCAGGTTCTGTCTGGCCGTGAGTAGCGTCACTTGCTGAGTCAAATCGGACTGCTCGCTCGCGGTTCCGGCCGTCAGTTGCGCGGCGACGCTCTCCAGCAACTGCCGGTTGCGCTGGTAAATGTCGGCAAACGCGTGCTCCTGCTGGCGCAGATGGTTCAATGACGACAGGCTGTCTTCCACGTTCTGGAACGCCGTGAGCACGGCTTCGCGATAAGATGCGACGTCTTCGTCATAGGTCGCCTGCGCCTTGTGCACGGCGGCCACGCGGGCACCACCGTCAAACAGCGTGGCGGCAAGTGAGGGACCGAGCGACCACATCCGGGTCGGCAATGAGAACAGCGTCGCGAAGGTGTTGTGCTGCACGAGACCCTGTGCCGATAAATCGAGGTCCGGAAAGAATGCGGCCTTCTCTACCCCGATAAGCGCGTTCGCAGCAGCAGCGGTGCGTTCCGCGCTGACCACGTCAGGCCGTCTTTCCAGCAACGCAGACGGCAGCACGGATGGCACCTCGGGCTCGCGAAACACATAGTCGAGCCGCGGTGCAATCGACAACGAAGCCGGCGGCACACCCGTGAGCGCCGCGATTGCGTGCTCGTCCTGCTCGCGCGAGGTCTGTGAAATTTGCAGGTTCGCGACAACCGCCTCCTGCGTGTCCTGCGCATACAGCAGATCGACTTGCGACGCGGTCCCCTGTGCCAGCGCTGCGCGCGTGATCGCGAGAATCCGCCCGTTGACCGCCTCCTGCCGCCGCAACAGGTCGATGTCGATATCGAGCTGGCGGATGTCGAAATAGTCGGTCGCCAGCGTCGCGGCAATCGACAAGCGCTCGCCGGCAAGCGTCGCATCCGCGCTCTGCGCGTTCGCCTTGCCTGACTCGATCTGCCGGCGCACGCCGCCCCACAGATCGACTTCCCAACTCGCGTAGGCCTTCGCGTATTCCGCCGTCGTGCTCGAGCTGTGCGAGGCCGACGCGTCGACACCGAGCGTCGGAAACAGGCTCGCCCGGTCTGCAGCGACGGTGGCCTGCGCGAGCCGATAGGCGGCCGCCGCGCCTGCAATCGACTGATTCGACTGCAGCGCTGCGTCGACGAGCCGGGACAGCTCGGGATCGTCGTACGCGTCCCACCACCGGGTTGAGAGCGAAGCCTGCGGATTGGGCGCCGCAAGTCGCCACTGTGTGCCCGCTTCCTTGAACTGCGTTGGAATCGCTACGGCCGGCTGGTGATAGTCCGGGCCGACCGCGCAGCCCGAAAGCCAAAGCGTGGCGCCGAGCGCACAGGCGCAGCAACGCATGCCGACCGACACGGCCGACAGCAATCCGATGGGCGATGTCATGCGTGTTTCCTTCGGCGCCGCAACCGCTGCGACGCCCGATCGAGCCAGAGATAGATGACAGGGGTGGTATAGAGCGTGATGACCTGGCTGAACACCAGACCGCCGATGATCGAGATACCGAGCGGCTTGCGGAATTCGGATCCGTAGCCTGACCCCAGCACGAGCGGCAGCGCGCCGAAAATTGCGGCGACCGTCGTCATCATGATCGGACGGAAACGGATCAGGCCCGCGCGCACGATCGCCTCCTCCGGCGGCAGCGCATGCTGACGCCCTTCGGCAATCGCGAAGTCGATCATCATGATCGCGTTCTTCTTCACGATGCCGATCAGCATCAGCACGCCGATCAACGCGATGATCGACAGCTCCGTGTGAGTGAGCAGCAGCGCGATCAAAGCGCCGACACCCGCAGAAGGCAGCGTCGAGAGAATCGTCAAAGGATGAACCAGGTTCTCGTACAGCATGCCGAGCACGACGTACACCGACAACAGCGCGGCGAGGATCAGCAGCGGCTCGCTCGCCATCGACTCACGAAACGCTGCTGCCGTGCCCGCGAACGCGCCGGAGATACTCGCCGGCATTCTGAGCGCAGCGACGGCCTGGCTGATCTGCTGCGTCACGGGTCCGATCGATGCACCGGGGCGCAGGTTGAACGATACGGTAATGGCGGGGAACGTAGCCTGGTGATTGATCGAAATGGCGCTGGGGTCGGTCGAGAACCGGGCCATCGCGGCGAGCGACACCAGCGCTGAACCGTTCGCCTGGGCCGCGGCCGACGGCGTAGCGGCGCTTGCACCGGTTGCCCCCCCGGCGGCGGTCGTCGACGCGCCGCTCGTGGCGAGCGCCGGGCTCGCCGGAACATGAATGTCCTTCAGTACCGAAGGACTTGTCCAGTACTCGGGTGCCACCTCCATCACGACGTGATATTGATTCGCGCTCCCGTAGATGGCCGAGACCTGCCGCTCGCCGAACGCGTCATAAAGCGCCTCGTCGATATCTTTGAAGCTCACGCCCATTCGCGCGGCGGAGTCGCGGTCGACATCGATGCCGACCTGCATGCTCTGGTCCTGCTGGTCGGTGTTGATGTCGGCCAGCGCCGGCATCTTGTGCATCTGCGCGACTAACTTCGGCACCCATTGATCGAGTGTCGCCTGGTCGTCCGCGGTAAGGGTGTACTGGTACTGCGCGGCGCTCTGTCGGCCACCGGCCGCAAGGTCCTGCAACGACTGCAGATAGAGCTGTGTCCCCGGCATATCGGCAAGCCGTCGGCGCACCTGAGCGATCACCTGATCGGCCGTCGCGCGACGCTCACCCAGGGGCTTGAGCGTGACGAACAGCAGTGCGTTGTTGAGCGCGTTCGCTCCCCCCACGAAGCCACCCACGAACGCGACGTTCGGATTCTCCTGCACCGCCTTGTTGACCATCTGGAACTGATGCTGCATCTCGTGCCAGGAGATGCTTTGCGACGCCTGCAGCGTGCCAAGCAGCAGCCCCGTGTCTTCCTCCGGGAAGAAGCCTTTCGGAACCACGGTGAACAGCCAGAGGTTCAGCACGAACACCAGCACCGTCACGCCACCCATCAATAGCGGATGCCGGATGACCCAGCGCAACGACGTGCCGTACAGGCGAGAAAATCCGCTCTCGTGATGCTCGTCGCCGTTCCCGGCTTGCGGTCCTGCGCGCAGGAAAATGCTCGTCAGCATCGGCGTGACCGTGAGCGAAATCAGCATCGACATCACGATCGCAACGGAAAGCGACACCGAGAACTCACGCAGCAGCCGGCCCATCAGTCCCCCCATGAACAGCAGCGGGACGAATACCGCGATCAGCGAAACGCTGATCGAAAACACCGTGAAGCCCACTTCCTGCGCCCCTGCGAGTGCCGCCTCGATGGGCTTCTTGCCGCGCGCCAGATGCCGCATGATGTTTTCGACGACGACGATTGCATCGTCGACCACGAAACCGGTCGAAATGGTCAAGGCCATCAGCGAGAGGTTGTTCAAGCTGTAGCCAAGGACGTACATGACCCCGAACGTACCCAGCAGCGACAGCGGTACGACGATCGCCGGAATGAGCGTCGCGCGCCAGCTGCGAAAGAACGCGAACGTGACGGCCGTCACGAGCACGATGGATACAAGCAGCGTCATTTCGACGTCGAGCAGCGAGCCGCGAATCGTCTTCGTGCGGTCCACCGAAATCGCCAGCTTGATGGTCGACGGGATCGCCGCCTCGAGCGCCGGCAGTTCGGCCTTCACGTTGTCGACGGCGTCGATCACGTTCGCGCCCGGTTCCTTATAGAGGACCAGCAACACGGCCGGCTTGTCGTTCGACAGGCCGTAGTTCTCAAGCTGCTCGACATCCTGACGTACATAGCCGAGGTCCGACACACGCACGATGTTGCCGTTGTTCTGCCTGACGATCAGCCGTCCGTAGTCGGCGGGCGAATACAGCATGTCGTTCGCGCCGATCGAATAGTTCTGCCCGCTCGCCGACATCGATCCCTTGGGCAAATCGACATTCGCATTCCCGATCGTGCTGCGGATCTGCTCCAGACTGATGCCGTAGTGGCTCACCCGGTCTGGATTCAGTTCAACCCGCACCGCCGGCAGCGCGGCGCCGCCCACCACCACGTTGCCCACGCCGGTTGTCTGCATCAGCTTCTGTTGCAGCACCGTCGACGCCGCGTCGTAAAGCTGGGCTGGCGTGGCCGTGTCGGAGGTCAGACTGATCACGAGGATGGGCGAATCCGCGGGATTGACCTTGCGATACGTCGGGCTGCCGTCCATGTTGGGCGACAGGTTGGTTTTCGCCGCGTTGATCGCGGCCTGCACGTCGCGTGCCGCGCCGTCGATATTCCGGCTCAGGTCGAACTGCAACGTGATCTGCGTTTGCCCGCGCGAGCTGACCGACGTCATCTGAGCGAGGCCCGCAATATGGCCGAACTGCCGCTCGAGCGGCGTTGTGACCGAGGTGGCCACGGTCGTCGGATCGGCGCCGGGCAGTTGCCCCTGCACCAGGATCGTAGGAAAGTCGATTTCGGGCAGCGGCGCAACCGGCAGCAGCCTGAATGCCAGGATACCGAACAGAGCAAGGGCGACAGCCAGCAACGTCGTCGCGATGGGCCGCCTGACGAATGGGCCAGACAGGTTCATTGCACATACTCCGTTACGATCGGCTCGTCCGCGGCAAAGCGTCTTTCCAGACGATGCATCGCCAGATAGATCACCGGCGTCGAGAACAAGGTCAGCAACTGGCTGACGCACAGGCCGCCGATAATCGCGATGCCAAGTGGATGCCTCAACTCGGAGCCCATGCCGGAGCCGAACGCGAGCGGCAGTGCGCCGAACAGCGACGCCATCGTCGTCATCAGGATCGGACGGAAGCGCTGTTCAGCCGCACGCCGGATCGCAGCGTGTGCGGACAGGCCGTGGTTGCGCTGCCCGTCCAGCGCGAAGTCGATCATCATGATCGCGTTTTTCATCACGATGCCGATCAGCAGCACGATGCCGATCAGGCCCATGATGTCGAACTGGGTTCCGGTCATCAGCAGCGCCAGCAGCGCGCCAAGCGCCGCCGAGGGGAGCGTGGACAGGATCGTGACGGGATGAATGAAGCTCTCGTACAGGATGCCGAGCATCAGATAGACCACGATCACGGCAGCGGCGACCAGGTACCCTTCGCTCGCCAGCGACGACTGAAAGGTCGCGGCCGATCCTTCCAGCGACACCTGGACGGACTGCGGCAACCCTATCTGCTCCTTGACCCGCTCAAGACGGGCGATCGCCGTGCCGAGGCTGTATCCGGGAGCGAGATTGAACGACACGTCCGCATACGGGAACTGGCCCTTGCGATCAATCCGCAACGGCGCGGGCATCACCTTCATCGTCGCCATCGACGCGAGCGGCGCGAGGCTGCCCGACGACGTATTTACATAGAGTCCTGAAAGCAGATGCGCAAGGTCGTCGGCGTTGTTTCTCGCGACCAGCACCACGTGATACTGGTTCAGCTGCGTGTAGATCGTCGACACCTGCCGCTGACCAAACGCGTCGTACAGCACATCGTCGATCGCCTGCGGGGTGATGCCAAGGCGCGACGCGGTATCGCGGTCGAACGTGAGTTGCACCTGATTGCCTGACTGCATCGCCTCGCTCTGCACGTCGGCAAACGCCGGATCGCCGCGCAACGCGCCAACCAGCTCGCCAGTCCAGCGAGTGAGCAGCGCCGGATCGGTCGACTGCACGCCGAGCCGGTAGCTCGTCGTCGAGATGGTGTCGTCGAGCGTCAGATCCTGCACCGGATGCAGAAACAGGCGCACGCCCGCGAGGCCTGCGGTGTCATCGGTCAGTCGGCGAATCACCTCGTCGATGCGCGCTCGCTCGCCCTTGTCCTTCAGATTGATCAACAGGGTGCCCTGATTGATCGTCGGTCTCGTCTGGTCGATGCCGACAAACGACGAGAGACTTGCGACTGCCGGATCGCGTGCGACCCGGTCGACGACCTGCTGCTGTTGGCCGATCATGCGCTGGAACGAAATGGTCGGCGCGGCCTGCACGACACCTTCGATCAGACCTGTGTCCTGCTCGGGAAAGAAGCCCTTCGGCATCAGCATCAGCACGACGAACGTCAGCGTGGCCGTCAACACCACCGATGCGATCGTCAGGCGCCGATGCGACAATACCCAGTCGAGACCGCGTATGTACCTGCTGTTGAGCCGGTCGAAGAAATCGACCCGATGCGAGTGTGGCTGCGCTTTTAACATGCGCGAGCACATCATCGGCGTAAGCGTCAGCGACACCAACGCCGACAGGACGATCGCGACCGACAGCGTCAGCGCGAACTCGCGGAACAGGCGCCCGACCACGTCGCCCATGAACAGCAACGGGATCATGACCGCAATCAGCGACACGGACAACGAGACGATCGTAAAGCCGATCTCCTTCGCACCCTTGATCGCGGCCCTCAGGGGCGTTTCCCCAGCCTCGATGTAGCGTGTAATGTTCTCGATCATTACGATCGCGTCGTCGACGACAAAGCCTGTCGCGACAGTCAGCGACATCAACGTGAGGTTATTCAGCGAAAAGCCGAGCCCGTACGCGACCGCGAGCGTGCCAACGAGCGAAAGCGGCACGGTGACTGCGGGAATCACGGTAGCGGGCACATTGCGCAGGAATACGAAGATCACCATCACGACGAGCGCCACGGCGATTGCCAGCTCCGTTTCGACGTCGGCAACCGACGCGCGGATCGTCTTCGTGCGATCCGTCAGCACGGCGACCTTCACCGATGCGGGCAAGCTCGCCCGCAGTTGCGGCAACAGCTTCTGCACGCTATCGACCACATCGATCACGTTGGCGCCCGGCTGCCGCTGGATGTTCAGCACGATAGACGGCGTGCTGTTGGTCCACGCCGCCTGTTGCAAATTCTCGGCGCTGTCGATCGACCTGGCGATCTGCGCCAGCCGAACCGGTGCGCCTTGCCGGTACGCGATGATCAGGTCGCGATAGTCCGCCGCCGATTGCAGCTGGTCGTTCGCACCGATCGAATACGACTGGTATTTTCCGTCGAGACTGCCCTTCGCCTGGTCAACGTTGGCACTGCCGAGCGCGGTGCGCACGTCGTCGATCGACATGCCGAGTGCGTTGAGCGCGCCGGTATCGGTCTGCACCCGCACGGCCGGCCGCTGACCGCCGCTGATCGTGACGAGACCCACGCCTGAAATCTGCGAGATCTTCTGCGCAAGCCGGGTATCGGCCAGGTCCTCGATCTTCGTCAGCGGCAGCACGTCGGATGTCAGCGACAGCGTGAGCACCGGGGGGTCGGCAGGGTTGACCTTGCTGTAGACAGGCGGATACGGCAGATTAGCCGGCAGAAAGCTCGACGACGCATTGATCGCGGCCTGCACTTCCTGCTCGGCGACGTCGAGCGAGAACGACAGATCGAACTGCAACGTGATCACCGATGTGCCGTTCGAACTCGTCGAGTTCATCGCCTTCAGCCCCGACATCTGGCCGAGCTGTCTTTCGAGCGGCGAGGTAATCGACGAACTGACCACATCCGGGCTTGCGCCGGGATACTGCGTGTAGACCTGGATCGTCGGATAGTCGATTTCCGGTAGCGCCGAAACAGGCAGCAGGATGTATCCCAGCACCCCGGCCAGAAACAACGCGATCATCAACAGCGCGGTCGCAATGGGTCGCTCGATAAAGATTCGTGAAGCGTTCATCGTCGGCTCCGCTCAGTGCGCCACGACTTTCACGAGCGAGCCGGTATCGAGCCTGTCTGCACCGTCGGTCGCGACCCGCTCTCCTTCCTTCACCCCGCCATCGAGAATCGCCGTGTCGTCGCCTTTTACCGGTCCGGTCTTCACGTTGCGCAATGCCACTGCGCCTGCGCCGCCGATCACGAAAACGAAATCGCCGTTCGCGCCATGCTGGATCGCCGTAGTCGGCACGACCGGAATCCGCTGCAGCGTGTCGACCTGCATCCGGACATTCACGAATTCGTTCGGGAACAGCGCGTTGCCGGAATCGGGGAAGACTGCCTTGACGTTGATCGTGCCGGCGCTCGTATTGACGAGGTTGTCGACCGCAAGCAGCGAGCCCTTCGCGAGCAACGATTTGCCGTCACGGTCATAGGCCAGCACCTGAACCTCCCCCTGCGACATCGCCCGCCGGATCCGTCCCAGGTCGTCTTCTGGCACCGAGTAGGTCACGGTCGCCGGCTGCAGTTGCGTAACGACCGCGATACCGGTCGTGCTGGTGCTGCTCACGTAGTTGCCGGGGTCAACCAGGCGCAGGCCCACGACGCCGTCCACGGGAGACGTGATGGTGCAATAGCCGACCTGAACCTGCAGATTGTTCACGTTGCCCGTGTCCGCCAGCACGGTGCCTTCGTCCTCCTGGACGGTAGCAACTTGCGTATCGAGCGTCTGCTGCGTAATCGAGCCCGCTTTGATCAGCTGCTGATAACGTTGCAGGTCCAGTTTCGCGTTTGCGAGTACAGCCTGGTCATGACGCAGCGTACCCTGTGCCTGCAGCAGCTGCGCTTCGAGCGCCCGCGAATCGATGCGTGCAATCACCTGTCCTTTCCTGATCGTCTGCCCCTCGCTGAAATCGACGGAACGCAGTATCCCGTTGACCTGCGTGATGACCGTGACGGTACGTGTCGGTGTCACGGTGCCGAGCGAGTCGATATAGACAGGAACATCGGTAACCGAAGCCGCAACCGCGCTCACGGGGATCGGATCGGGTGCGACAGCCGTCTGACGGTGACCGTGAGCCAGGTGGAACCACCCGACGGCCACGACGCCGGCCATGAATATACTAAGTACCGCAAAGTATCTTGTAAGGTTTTTCATTACACAACCATGAAAAATGGCCATCTCATCAAATGCTCACGCTGCCCTGCCAGACCCTTTGGGCGGGGCTCGAGCGTCACATTAAGTCGTAGTCCCTGCCACACCACGTCGACGGCGCAATCATCGCGCCGACAAGTGCCCGTTAAGGAATGGGAATTTGCACCACGGCCTTGAGTCCGGACGGCGCATTCTGGAAGAGATCGAGCGTGCCGCCATGCTGCTGTGCGACGTGCTCCGCTATCGCGAGGCCGAGGCCGCTCCCGCCCTTTCGATCCGCCTCTGAGCCGCGCCGGAATGGTTGCTTGATCAACGACAGAAGCTCTTGAGGCAGGCCCGGCCCTTGATCCTCAACCGCAATCGTGACACTTCGCGCGTCCACGGTAGTCCGGACTGCGAGCCCGACCTGACCGTACACGACCGCGTTCTGCATCAGGTTCATCAATAGGCGCTGCATGCCGACCGGTCGGAAAGCAACAGGTGGCAATTCCGCGAGCGACAGTTCGAACGTGCGACCGAGACCTGCATAGTCGGCGGCGAGCTGTTCGATCAGCGCGTTCAGATCGCCGTGCGTCGCCGGTTCGCTATCCCACCCACGGGCGAAATCGATAAACTGCTGGACGATGGTGTCGATCTCCTCGACAAAGCGTTCCGCACTGGCGGCCGGGGCCTCGAATGACTCCGGTGCGAAGATGGCCATGCGCAGCTTGGTCAGCGGCGTGCGGATATCATGCGATATGCCCGCAAGCATTTCGGTGCGCGTCGCTTCGAGATCTTCGAGCGTCGACGCCATCCGGTTGAACGCCTCCGCTACTGTTGCCAGCTCGCGCGGGCCGCTCACGGGAACCGCTTCGGGCCAAACGCCACGCTCGATGGTGCCGGCAGCGCGCGCCAGCCGGCGCAGCGCCTGTTCGACCGGCCGGTGGATCAGATAGGCCCCAAGAGCAGGAAGGGTGGCCGCACTTAACAACAGGCCGATCAGCGCCCAAGGCAGCGTACTGCTCATGGCCGATGTTCCACGCAGCGCCACCCAGTACCGGACGTCCTGCACATGTAGACGCACCCAGATCCGGTGCCCGTCGCGCTCCCCAGCGAAGCTGGTCGTCCGGGGCAAGTTCCGATGCCAGTCGACCGAAAAAGCGGTGCGCCATGTAGTCGGGAGGCAACCCGTCGCGAGCCTGTGGCGGCGGCAGTTCACCTTGGGGCGCTCCGTTCATTTCGAGCAGTTGCCGGTTTCGCTCGTCGTCCGGCAGGACTGACAACAGCCGGTCCAGGATCCGGATCTGCGATGCCACGAGCGCTGCGCCATCGTCAACTCTTGGCTTCTGGATAAAGTTCAGATAGACGGCAAAGACCAGGATCTGACTTGTCAGCATCAGTACAATCAACAGCAATACGTTGCGCGCGAAAAGGGAACCCCGCCATACCGACATACCGCTTCCTTTCATCTCGCTCTCTCGATGACCTGCTACGCAGGTATACATAAAACAGTCAGATGCCTTTTGCATTCGATTGACCGGTCCCGGGATCGCAGTGGGTCCTCTGCATCCTTGCCCGGGAAAGGCACTCATCCACTTGCGCGGTCATGCCGTACAGCGCGTCCAAAAGGATGGCGGACGAATTGCCATAGCGTCGCGCGAGCTCCGCAAGGTTCATTAGCGCCGCATACGGCACTGCGCACTGCGATGCGGAGCTGTTAAACGATGGTGAATTATCGCTGCGGGGGACAATCGTTTGGGTGCACGTCCATTCAGCCTCATGCGCCCTCCAACCGTAAGTGCACCGAGGACGCCCAGCAGCACAAAGTCGGCAACCAGCAGACCGCGGCGAGCAGCGTTGGCGCCGAAGCGATGTGCAACATGGCTTTGCTGCTTCGATGGACCGGGGTGATGTATCGCACGAGACGGGTTCGGCGCAGAGATTTCACAACCAGTGACCGGCCACCCAAACCCCACCTACCCAGTGACCAGGCATCCAGACGCGACGCGGCACCGTAACTACGTGCATCACAGGACGACGCGGCATGACGACGACCGCCATGGGAGGTGGGGGCACTGGCGAAACCGTCACAACCGGTGCGACTGCCGCTGGCACGGCTGCTGCGTAACCGTTTTGCACGACCACGGTCGGCGGCGCATAGACAGGTGCCGCCGGAACGACCGCGACGGGAGCCGGCACGGCGACACCGACGACGACGCCGGCGAACGCGGAAGCAGTCATGGATGTGAGCAAAGCCCCACCCACCAGCATGGCAAACGTTCGAGTTTTCATGAGCATCCTCCTTTACATAGAGGGCGCACGAAGCGGATCGCGCGCCGAGAAGAGAATGTACAGAGATCGCGACCTCAAATCTGTTGGAAAGGTGTGTCAAAAGATGTCACTTTGGCACTAGTGTCCTGAGTTGTAAGTTCGTTGCATTAACGTCCTGTAGAGTCAGCGATGACGAAATGCTGCTTAAAGAGCCGCTCGGACTCACGTAATCCTTCTTCCGTGAAGATGACAGACTTCGTTTTATTAACCGGGTCGCCGATGAGGCCTCGTTCGTAGAGCCGATTCAACACATCCCAGTCGAAGCCCTTCCATGCCCGGTTGTGATCGTGCAGGGTCAGATAGAGAAGTGCGAGGACGGCTTCGTCGATCGAATCGGTATTGATATTCATCGCGCGCGTCCTTCGGCCTTCTGGACCCGCATACAAAACCGTTCAAGGCTGGTCAGGATCTCGTCGGCTGACTTGCTCCAGGCGAAGGGATGAGGATCTGCGTTGTAGCCTTCAAGGTAATGGCGGATGGCGTCTTCGAGTTGGCGGGTCGAACGATGCGTGCCGCGTCGAAGGTACTTCTCTGTAAGCGTGGCGAACCATCGTTCAACCTGATTGAGCCACGACGCCGAGGTCGGCGTGAAATGAACATGGAAGCGAAGATGGCGAGCAAACCATGCCTTGATCGAAGGCGTCTTATGCGTGCCGTAATTGTCCATCACCAGATGCACGTCCAGCGACTGCGGAACGTTGGCTTCGATCGTGCGTAGGAACTGCAGAAATTCGCTGCTGCGATGGCGCCGGTGCAACTCCCCGATCACTTCACCGGTGGCGATGTCTAATGCAGCGAACAGCGTGGTCGTGCCGTGGCGCATGTAATCGTGGGTGCGCCGCTCGGGAATACCCGGTGCCAACGGCAGGATTGGCTGCGTGCGATCCAGCGCCTGAATCTGGCTCTTTTCGTCCACGCACAACACCATGGCCTTGAGCGGCGGATCGAGGTAAAGCCCGACGATATCGTGCACCTTGTCGACAAACAGCGGATCGCTGGAAAGTTTGAAGGTCTCCTGCCGATGCGGCTGCAACCCGAAAGCACGCCAGATTCGGCTCACCGCCGTTTGCGAGAGATTCATCTCGCGCGCCATCGTACGCGTGCTCCAGTGCGTGGCCCCCGCAGGCACAGACTCGAGCGTCTTCGCGATCACTGCGTCGACGCGCGAATCACCGATCGTTCGGGGCGCGCCCGGCCGCGGCGCGTCGAGCAATCCATCCAGACGATCTGCAACGAAGCGCGCCCGCCACTTGCAAACGGTCTGCTGACTCACACGGTGTCTCGTTGCAACTATCCGGTTGTCCATGCCATCGGCACAGGCCAGCACGATGCGTGCTCGCAAAGCCAACGCCTGCGCCGTCTTGCGTCGCATCGTCAACGCTTTAAGCTGTTCGCGCTCCGATTCGCTCAGTACGAGCTCCGCCTTAGGTCTTCCGCTCATCGCCACGTCCTCATACCAGTGCTACACAAGACACTTTAGTACGCAGCGAACATATTTCAATGAATTTTTAACTCACGACACTAGGGTCTGTTTACATATGGAACGCACGTGCGTTGCCTGGATTTCATTCCAGGGGAATGCCCGCTATCGGCCGCATGGCGGCGTCGCGCGTCGCTTACGTGGCGCGGCCACGCAGCGCTCCTTACTCCTTGCCCTGCGCCCCGAAGGGAGTCCCCTTGGGGGACGCCCCGAAGGAAGTCCCCTTGGGGGACGGCCGATAGCGGGCATTCGCACGTGCGTTCCATATGTAAACAGACCCTAGAAGTGGCGCCGAGAATTCGGAGAGGTCGGTAAGTGGAAAAGCCGGGACGTGAGTCGGTCACAATGGCCGGCAACAAGGAACCAGAAGATGACGAAACGCAACCGACGGACACACTCACCGGCGTTCAAGGCAAAGGTGGCACTCGCGGCGCTCAAGGGCGACAAGACGCTGGCCGAGCTGGCCGAGCTGGCCCAGCAGTTTGATGTGCATCCGAACCGGATCACGGACTGGAAGAAGCAACTGCAAGAGCGTGTTGCCGAAGTGTTCGAGACGGGCCAGACATCGGCCGAGCCCCCGGTCGATGGAGGGTGTAAAAAGTTTTGTGTAAACGGTCATTTGGCAGGAGACTGCCAGCAACAGGAGCATAGATGACCGTAGCGAAACGCAATAAAAGAGAGAAACCCGATGCTGAACTCGTCAAGCTGGCAGACAGCCTGCTGGCGAATTACCAGAAGCCGGAAGACCTGATAGGCGAGAACGGCCTGCTCAAGCAGCTTACCAAGATGCTGGTGGAGCGTGCGTTAGAGACGGAGATGTCCGAACACCTGGGCCATGGCAAAAGCGAAACGGTGACCAATGCCACGGGCAACACCCGTAATGGCCATAGCGCCAAGACGCTGCAGGGGGAGTTTGGCGAGTTGCCGCTCAATATCCCGCGCGACCGTCAGGGGGCGTTCGAGCCGAAGCTGGTGGAGCGCCATCAGACGCGCTGGACGGGCTTCGACGACAAGATCATTTCGCTGTATGCGCGTGGCCTGAGCGTGCGCGAGATCCAGGGGCACCTGGAAGAAATGTACGGCACGGAGGTCTCGCCGACGCTGATCTCGGCGGTCACCGACGCCGTCAGTGATGAGGTGAAGGTCTGGCAGGCCCGTGCGCTCGACGCGCTTTATCCGATTGTCTATCTCGACTGCATTCACGTCAAAGTGCGCGACAGCGGCGCGGTGCGGACCAAGGCGGTGTACCTGGCCATCGGCGTGAACATGGCCGGCCACAAGGAAGTCCTGGGACTGTGGATCGCCCAGACCGAGGGGGCCAGGTTCTGGCTGCAGGTGGTCACTGAGCTGAAGACGCGCGGCGTGCAGGACATCTTTATCGCCTGCGTCGACGGGCTTAAAGGCTTTCCTGAAGCCATTGAAGCGGTCTACCCAAAAGCGGCCGTGCAACTGTGCATCGTGCATATGGTGCGCAACAGCCTGAACTTCGTGCCGTGGAAAATGCAGCAGGAAGTCGCCGCCGACCTGAAGACGATTTACACTTCATCGACCGTCGAGATGGCCGAACAGATGCTGGGCACCTTCGAGGCCAGGTGGGACAAGGACTATCCGTCCATCGGACAGAGCTGGCGACGCAACTGGGCACGTGTGATTCCGTTCTTCGATTACCCACCGGAGATCAGGAAGGTGATCTACACCACGAATGCCATAGAATCGATCAACATGAGCCTGCGCAAGGTGATCAAGACCCGCAGCTCGTTCCCGACCGATGAGGCCGTCACCAAGCTGTTTTACCTGGCCCTGAACAACATCAGCAAGAAGTGGACGATGCCGATCCGCGACTGGAAGGCCGCACTGAACCGCTTCACGATCCAGTTCGAAGAGCGGCTGGTGCCGGGTTAAACCTCAACCCGTTTACACAAAATTCCGGACACCCCCGGTCGATGTGAAGGTGTTGCACGCGAAGATCGGGCAATTGACTCGTAAGCGGCTCGGCTGGGCCGTTCGTCCCGTTCGTCCATTCGCGCGCGTGTGAGGCATGATGGCGAACTGGAGCTGGCGGTCAACACGCAGATCAGCCTGAACTCGTTGACAACCTCGTGCCCTTGCGCCTGCCGGACAGCCAGTTGCTCGCGCACGACGAAAGCTCGGTCGACGTCGACGCGATCAGAACGCGTTGCTTCGATCCGGATGCCTGATCAATATCTCTGAGGCTCGGAAACCGCGCATTCGGCGCTCGCGCTCGCGCGTCGGCTGATGACTGCTTTGCGCGGTTGTTGACACGAGCGCGCGCCTTGACGAACACATGCCTGAGGTTCGCCAGTTCGGGGATATTGGCCTTCGCCGCCGGATAGCTGCTGTGAACACGGCTAGCGGAATTTACGAACATCAACACCGGCCGATGGGAAAGGCCGGCTCACCGGCCCCTCGGCGTTATGCGGTTTTCGATTGCCCCCGGCCTTGCCTCTGCGCTCAGCCGTGCTGCTGAGCCACCGTCGCTTGCCAGCCAGTGCGCGCTTCCACCCACTCCGCCAACATCAGCAAATCCAGGTCGCCGTGAGCGGCGCCCACCAGTTGTGCGCCAAGCGGCAAGCCCGCCGGCCCGAATCCCACCGGAACGGTCACGGCCGGTACACCGAGGAACGTCCACGGTGCGCAGAACGATGCGTCGCCCGTATAGTCGAGTCCGCGCGGCGGCTCGCCCGTGGCCGGCGCGACCAGCAGCGCATCGAGCGCCAGCGTGCGCGTCAGCCAGTCGTGAAAGCGATGCGCCATCGGCATCTGCGCCGCCTTGATCCTGGCGTAGGCGGTGACGGGCAGCTTGCGTCCCTCGTCGACGAGACCGCGCATTGCCTGGCTCACGAGCTCGGGCGTGCGATCGACCAGTTCGCCGTGCGTGATGGCCGCTTCCACGGACATCAGTTTCAACGCATGCGCGGGCGTTTCGAAGATCTCGACAGGCAGATCGACTGAGACTATCTCGGCACCGTCTCGCGCGAGCTGGGCCGCGAGCCTGTCCAGCGCGGCCTGCTGCGCCGGCTCGACTTCGCCGCCGACCTGTTTCGACAGCACGCCGATGCGCCGCGTCCCAGTGCCGCGCGTCGTCGCGGCAGTGTGCGGAACGTGCGAGACGTGCGGATCGGCTGCATCGGCCCCAGTGACGAGCGCCAGTGTGTAAGCTACATCGGCGACGCGCGTCGCGAACATGCCGACGTGATCGAGCGACCACGCCAGCGGCAACACGCCCGTGCGCGCGATCGCGCCATAAGTCGGCTTGAACCCGACGATGCCGCAGTACGCCGCAGGCCGGATCACCGAGCCCTGGGTCTGCGTGCCGAGCGCGAGCGGCACGATGCCCGCCGCCACCGCCGCCGCGGAGCCACTCGACGAACCACCCGGTGTGAACCCGCCATTCCACGGGTTGACGGTCGCGCCCGGCTGACGCCAGGCGAATTCGGTGGTCACGGTCTTGCCGATAATCGACGCGCCCGCCGCACGCAGACGCGCCACCACCCACGCATCGTGCTCTGGGCGTCGGCCCTTGTAGGCGGGTGAGTTGAATTCGGTCGGCATGTCGGCGGTATCCAGAACGTCCTTCACCGCGACAGGCACGCCGGCCAACGGCGCCGTCGCATCGACGGCATTGACCGGCGCGATCTCCGGCAAATAGCAGAACGCATGCAATGACGCCTGCGATTCGCACGCGGCATCGTAGGCGCGCACGACGTACTGCGCGACGTCTGCATTGCCCGAGGCGACCCCGGCGCGAATCCGGGCGATAGTGGGAATCGGGGCGACGGTGGAAGAAGCAGGGAACATAGTCATGGAAGCGTCGGCAAACGGTGTCATTTCGCGGCAAGCGCCGGCTGAATGTAACTCTGAACGACGAACCTATCGTAGCTGGGTTGCTGCTTCAGGTTGCCGAGCGCGATCTGCGTGTCCATCGCGACGGTCAGCGCTTTCGGCGTGATGCCGACGTTCTTCGGATACACGCCTTCGTCCAGCATGCGCTTGACGGCTGCATCGACCACCACGGGATCGAGCGTCGGGAATTCCTTGCGAGCGATCGCCGCGGTTTCCGCAGGATGGCCCTGCATGAAAACCAGCGCGTTTTGCAGCCCCTTCACGAACCTCGCGGCCGCATCAGGATCGACGCTGCGTTTGGCGGAGATCGACGAGAACGCGTATTCGCCATAGAGCTTCGGAAAGCCGAGCACGACTTTCATGCCCTTCGCGACGGCCTGATCGAGACCCGGCTCATACATCACCGCGATCTTCGACTGACCGGCGACCAGCGGTCCGATCTCCGAGCCGAGCGGCACCTGAACCAGCTTGATGTCACTCTGGGACATGCCGTTCTCCTTCAACAGCTTGAAGAACAGCGACGTGCTCGTAGTCGGCATCTGTCCCGACACGACAACCTGATCCTTCACATCCTTGATGCCGCTGAACTTCACGTCCGGCGCAACCGCGATCCACACCGCCGCACCGTTCACGACGTTGGCGATCACGTCGACATCCGCGCCCTTCTCGGCGGCCACGGCCGTCCACTCCGGCCCGTGCAGCGAGAAATCGGCGCTGCCCGACAGCACGGCGGAGAGCGCCGCGCTCGGGCTACCCGCCGTCTGCTTGCTAACGTCGAGTCCCTGCTTCTCGAAGAAGCCACCGTCGATCGCTACATAGAGCGGCAAATACAGCATCGACTGGAACGCCTGCGAAATAGTCACTTTCTTGCCTGCGGCAAGCGCCGGCGTCGAAACAGCTGCAACGCTCACTGTTAAAGCGATGCTCAGCGCGCTCAGCGCCTTTCTTGCGGTTAGTGCCATCGTCTGTCCTGAGATGAAGTGGTTGGACTGCCGGAAATGGGTTAAACCTTGAGCGTGGTGGTATTCGATGCCTGCCGCCACGGCAGCAGCTTGCGCTCGAGCAGGTCGATCAAAAAGTACAGAACGAAGCCGATCGCCATCAGTACGAACAGGCCCGCCCACACGGTGTTGAGGTCATACAGGCTCGACGCTGTGAAGATCATGTGCCCGAGGCCCTTCTCTGACGAGATGAATTCGCCCACCACCGCGCCAACCAGACCGAAGCCGACGTTGATGCGAAAGGTGGAGATCACATAGGGTAGAGTGAACGGCACCACCACTTTCATGAAGACATCGTTTTTGTTCGCGCCGAGCGTGACAAGCAGCGCCTGCAAATCGGGATCGGCGTCTTTGGCCGCTTCATACGCGGCGATCAGCGCGACGATCGCGGTCAGCGAAATGGCCAGCGCGACCTTCGAGATCAACCCGGTGCCGAACCACAAGATCACGATCGGTGCGAAAGCGATCTTCGGCACACTGTTGATCGCGACGATGAACGGCTCGATCAGCCGCGCGACGAACGGCGAATACCACAGCGCGAGCCCGCACACCGATCCGACCGCCGTGCCGAACACGAAACCGAGAATGGCTTCGAAAAGCGTATAGCCGGTGTCGATAAAAAGCTGATGCGATTGCGTGTCGCGCACGAGCGCCGCGAGGATTTTCGACGGCGAGCCGACGAGGAAATTCGATACCCAGCCCAGGCGCGCCGCCCCTTCCCAGATGGCGAAGAACGCAATCACGGCCGCCAGTTGCAGCAGCGAGCGGCCCCAGCCGCTGTCAAGTGCGTACCGCACGCGAGCCTTCGGTGCACGCCGTGCCGGTGCCGATTTATGGATGGAAATGGACTGCGTCATGCTGCCTTTACCTCCGTCTGAATATCGAGCTCGCCGCACAATGCATGAAAGTAACCCGCGAAGTTGGGGTCGCTGCGCGCACCGATCGGCGAGCGCGCGGCAATGTCGATGTCATAGATCTTCTTCACCTGCGAAGGCCGGCCGCCGAGCACGACCACGCGCCTGGACAACGCGACCGCTTCGTCGATGTCGTGTGTGACGAGCACCACTGTCTTATGGAACGTTTCGACAGCTTCCATCAACACGCCTTCCAGGTACAGGCGCGTCTGGTAGTCGAGCGCCGAGAACGGCTCGTCCAGCAAGATGATGTCGGGATCGTTGATCAGCGTGCGGATGAGCGCGACGCGCTGACGCATGCCGCCCGACAGCATGCGGGGATAGGCATGTTCGAAGCCCGCGAGGCCATACGTGTTGAGGTATTCCATCGCCATGTCGTGCGCCTGAGCGGCCGGCATATTCGACAGTTCCGGTCCGATCAGCACGTTTTGCAGCACGGTACGCCACGGCAGCAGCAGGTCGCGCTGCATCATGTAGCCGACCTTGCCGCGTAAGCCGTCGACGCTTTGCCCGCGATAGACGATATCGCCGCTATCCGCCTCGAGCAGGCCGGCGATCACGTTGAACACGGTCGTTTTCCCGCAGCCCGAAGGCCCGATGATGCTGACGAAATCGCGTTCGTGAATATCGAAGGTCAGACCGCCGAGGACGTCGACCGAGCCGAGTTTGTTCGAAAACGATTTGCGGATATTGCGTAAGGCAAGCTGAACGGGCATGTTTGTTCCTCGACGACGGTTCGGTGTGCATTGCGGCAGACGGCGGGCGGAGTCAAACGCCCCGCTGTGCGGCGAGAAAGCGGCGGCGCATCGGCTTAAGCACGGCAATGGCCAGCAGTGCGGTGGCGATATCGAGCGTGATCGCGGTGGAGAACACCGGCTCCCAACTGCCCGCGTGCTGATGCAGCAATGCCGCGAGCGGGCCGCCGAAGATCGAGCCGATCCCTTGCGAGATGTAGAGCCAGCCGTAGTTCTCGGTGGCGTGACGCGTGCCGAAGGTGTCCGTCAGCGTCGCCGGGAACAATGAGAAGATTTCGCCCCAGCCGAAGAACACCACGCCCGACAGCAGTACGAATAGCACGGCGTTATCGCGCGTGAGCAGCCACAGCGCCATTGCTACGCCTTCGAGCGCGAACGCGAAGAACATCGTGTTCTCGCGCCCCACCTTGTCCGACACCCAGCCGAACAGCGGCCGCGTGAGTCCGTTCGTGAAGCGGTCGATTGTCAACGCCAGCGGTAGCGCAGCCATGCCGAACACGAGCACCTTGGTCACGCCGAAGTCGGCGGCGAAGGTGGCCATCTGCGAGGTGACCATCAGACCCGACGTGGACATCATGGTCATCATCGCGAACATCAGCCAGAAGAGCGGCGTCTTCAGTGTCTGCGACGGGCGAAAACTCGCGACCGTCGGCACGGAAATGGAACCCGCGGAACCGGCGGCATCGTCGTGCGAAGGCGGCACGCGCAAACCCTGCGAAGCCAGCAGACCGACCACGGCGAACGCAATGCCGAACATCCACAGCGTGGCTTCGATGCCGCGTGTCTGCAGCGACGTGGCGATCGGGAACGTCGTGACGATCGCGCCCATGCCATAGCCGGCAGCCACCGCGCCCGCCGCGAAGCCGCGCTTGGTCGGGAACCAGCGCACCATCAGCCCCACCACGCCGACATACACAATGCCCGTGCCCAGCCCGCCGATCACACCGTAGGTCAGATAGAGCATCGGCGCGCTATGCACCTGCGAGGCCAGAATCCAGCTCAGGCCCGCCATCGCGGTGCCGATCGAGATCGGCATGCGCGGTCCGAAGCGGTCGATCAGCTTGCCCTGAAACGCCGAGAAAAACGTCTGCAATATGATCAGCAGCGAGAACGTGACTTGCAGTTCAGGTAGCGCTACGCCGAGTTTCGCGGCGAGCGGTTTGGTCATCAGCGTCCATACATATTGCGGACTCGAGATCGCCATCATGCAGACGAGACCCAGCCCCAACTGAAGCCAACGGTTGCCTGTCACGGTGGTCGAAGTGCTGCGGAGGTCCGCCGACGCTATGGATTGCGAGCGTGTGGGTGTGGTCATCGAAACTCCATTTACTGAGCAAATGCCTGCCGGCGCCCGGCAGACGTGCAGCGTCCTCCGGGCCTCAAAGGCCGGACCTGCAATCTGATTGAAAAAAAGCGCGCGTGTGCGTCTACCAGCCCGCGGCTGCCCCGTCACTGCGCGGATCGTAGCCCGCTTCAATCAATCCATCTGGATACCGAACGATTGCGCCGGCGTGTCCCATTGCCTCGTCGTAGGCCTGCATCGTCTCGACCTGGTGGCCGAGCGCTTCGAGCCGGGCCACTGTGCCGGGCGCGAAGCGCGCTTCGAGCTTGAGCGTGTCGGTCGACTGGCCCCAGGTCCGGCCCAGCAGCCAACGCGGCGCATCGATCGCGGCTTGCGGATTCCAGCCGAATTTCGCGATGCGTGAGAAAACCGCGCTCTGCGATTGCGGCTGGCCGTCGCCGCCCATGTTGCCGTAGACCATCGTACGGCCGTCGGCAAAACGTGCGAGCGCCGGGTTCAGCGTATGAAAAGGCCGGCGCAGCGGCATCAGCGGATTGCGTGCGCGCTCGTCGAGCGAAAAACTGCAGCCGCGGTTCTGCCAGTTGATGCCCGACCCCGCCAGCACGATGCCGCTGCCGAACTCGTGATAGATGCTCTGGATGAAGCTCACCGCGACGCCGTTGCTGTCTGTCACGCCAAGCCACACCGTATCGCCCGGCCCGCGACCGGCGCCCCACGGCGCGGCCTGGGTGATCGAGACTTGCGCGGCCATCGCGTCAAGCGCGGCCGGCTGCAGCAACTCACGCGGATCGACGCGCATGTAATCCGGGTCGGTAATCTCGGCGTCGCGCACGGCGAACGCCAGCTTGGTCGCTTCGACGCACGCATGCACGAACTCGGGACCAAGCGGGTCCATGTCCTTCGTCAGCACCCGATCGAGGATGCCCAGAATCAGCAGCGACACCAGCCCCTGGGTCGGCGGGGGCATGTTATAGATCGTGCCCAGCGAGTGCTTGAGCGCGAGCGGCGTTCGCAGGCGCGCCTCGTGCCGTTCGAGATCCGCAAGGCTCAGCAGGGAGCCCGCCGACTGCAGATCGCCGGCAATGCTGCGTGCGAGGTCGCCCCGATAGAAGTCGTCGAAGCCCGCGTCGGCCAGACGTTCGAGCGTAGCGGCAAGACGCGGTGCGACGAAGCGCTCGCCGGTAACGGGCGCGGAACCGCCGTGTAGAAAGGTTTCGGTGAAACCCGCGATCGGGCGCAATTCGGCAAGGCGGCTCTCCACACACTGCGCCTGGCTGCGCGTGACCGGCACGCCGTGCTTCGCGTAGTGGATCGCGTCTTCCAGCAGGCGTTTGACCGGCAGCCTGCCCCCGAGCGTTTCAGCCGACCAGCGCTGCGCGCGCTCCCAGCCCGACACCGTGCCGGCCACGGTATTGGCTGCGAGCGGGCCGCGCACGGGAATCGCCGACAGTCCGCGCGCGCGGTATTCGTCGATTGTTGCGGCCAGCGCCGCCGCGCCGCATGCTTCGATGCCGACCGGCTCGGCGCCGGGACGGGAGATCAGCCAGAAGCCGTCTCCGCCTATGCTGTTCATGTGCGGATAGACGACCGCGATGGTCGCGGCGGCGGAAATCATCGCTTCGACGGCGTTGCCGCCTTCACGCAGGATCGCGAGAGCGCTCTGCGCGGCGAGCGCGTGAGGCGCAACCGCCATGCCGCGGGTTCCGCGGCCCGGATTCAGGAATTTGGATGCCATGGGAGCAACAGGGGTTTGCTTGTATACATACCCATGTCTATGCGAAAACCGTGCCATCAGCCAGAATTCCCGCAGAGGCTGACTGCAGAAGGAGCTTAAAAGCTCGAGCCGCTCCGACGTATGTTGCTAGATGGTGCCGCGCAACCTTGGTGGTGCATAGGGAGCGCTGTGAGGCTCCAATGCGGTGCGGGCGCGTTGCAGGCGCTCGGTCGTCAGCGTGCGCACCTCCGCCCGGCTCCCTTCTATGTGCCGTCCCAGCAACTCGACGGCACTGTCCGCCGCAAGATTGCGGATGGCCGCGAGAATTGCAATGTGTTCGTCGTAAGTGTCATCGATGCAGTCACCATAGACGAGATCGAGCCGCCGCACCACGCGGATGCGGTCGGTCACGCGCTGCATGGCCGCGCTCAACTCGGCGTTGCCGGCGGCGACGACCAACGCCTCGTGAAAGGCTTCGTCGAGTGCCACCATCTCGCGGCCATCGCGAACGCGCTGTGCGTGAGGAACGTTCCAGATGCGCTCGAGCCGCTCGAGCATCTGCAAGGCGGTCGCGGATAAGGCGCCGTCGACCCCAAAGAACCGGCTGACCGAAAACGACTCGATCAGCTTGCGCATTTCGTATAGATCTTCGAAGCGCTTGAAATCGATCGGCACGACTTCCCAGCCGCCGCGCACATAGCCGCGCATCAACCCGTCGCTTTGGAGGCGCTGCAGCGCCTCGCGCGCCGGTGTGCGGGAAACGCCGAAGCGATCCGCGATACTGCCTTCGGTCATACGATCGCCGGGCAGCAGGCGCATGTCGAAGATATCGTCGCGCACGCTGAAATAAACATGGTCAGCGCGCGATGAGAGAGATTGGGTTGTGTCTTTCACGCATGAGCCTGGAATTAACGGGTCTTTTCGGCAGTGACTATCGGCTAGCCTCAAAACATCCGTCAACAGAAATTTAATCTGCCGGCGGCTCGGGCGGACGCCGCCATTGTAGGCGTCAGTAACAAACTTAAATCGGACAGGTGCCGTATGTCGAGAAGCTGGGTAATACGGATGCTGAAAAGCTGAGGGCGCATGGCGTACTCCGCAGTCCGGGGCGCGCCAGGCGCGCTTCTGGCCAGCGAAAAATGCTCCTGCAAGCTGATGATGCTCATCGCTTAGCGTGGCGGAAAGCTGCGCTGCTAGCTTCGTGTCGAGCACGTGCGATGCACTCTGGCGCAGAACCGTATTCATGATCTTCCTGGTCTCCCGAAGGGCGTTTTGTGTGGCTGGGCGAGCAGCTTGTCAGCGAGTTTAAGGGCCTCGTCCATCAACTGTCCGGAGGCAACTACGCGATTCCGCTAGTCCATACCCGACCGCCTGTTGCCCGCTAATCAAAGGGGGTTTGTGCGAACGGCATCGCACCCGGCACCTTCAAGACAGAGATGGCGCGTTCACAATGGGAAGATCCCGCGATGGTCGCCTGGTACGAACAGCTCAACCCGTCAAAGCCCTTCGGCGACGTCGATGAGATCGCCGCAGCGGCTGTCATGCTGGCTTCGTCGGCGGGCGCAAAACTGAACGCGAAGGGAGTAACTCCCCATGGAGACCGAAATATCCAGCGATCACTCGCGCGGGCTACGTGACTTGGCGAACGACGCTCTGCCGAGATGAATCGCCGCAATGTATGGGACTGGCGGATGTCCTTCCCAAGGATTCCATTACCGAGAGGTTGACGCATGATCGTGACGCCATCCTTCCCGATTAGCGAAACAGCAAGGCGCGAAAGTAGTCGAGACTGATGACCAGGACGACGATTCCACCGAACGATCCGTCTGACTCGGATATCCGCTTGCTCAGGGCTATGCTGGGCGTGCCGAAACGCAATGGGGAAGAATAGGGATCACTGATATAAAAGCCCGCGTGCGGATCGTCTCGTTGAACGATGAAATATTTTTGACTCGCCACACTTACCTGTTCAGGCGTCGCATCATCCGAGTCGAGCAAAACGCGACCCGAGCGATCGACGACCGGGACGGTTCCAAGCGATCCCGCGGTTGCCATGCGATCGAAAAGAACCTGCCGCCGTACCGCCAGCGGCAAAGTCATGATGCGAGGTTGCCGCAGCCGCTCGATGAGTGTTTGCAACGACAATTGATACAGTGCAAAATTTCTCTCGATGTCCCGCTCTGCAATCAGGGCGATATTGCGAAGGTTGATTCGAGTAATTCGCCGTTTGCCAAGCGCGAAGTGAACTTTCGCGGCTTTGAATAGCGCTGACACTACTGTGTTACGATTGCTTACACACTGTAGTAAAGAACGGACGCTTGGTAAAGGCGGTTTTGTCCTCGCGACAAGCGGTAGCGCTGGGCAAATCGGACCTGCTGATAACACGCTCACGCCCTTGCCTTGCGCTGCGGTATCCAACCGGGGGATTGAGTGAGCCGTCTTGTTGTTGTTTCGAATCGCACTGCTGACCTCCGGAAGGCCGCAGCGGGAGGTCTCGCTGTAGCGGTAAAAGAGAGTCTGCAACAGACAGGTGGGATGTGGTTTGGCTGGAGCGGCAAGATTCGCGACGCGGCACCCGAATCTGACAGCGAGACCAGCGTCAGACTGCAAACAATCGGGAACATACAACTGGCGACGCTTGACCTGAACCAGCAGGATTACGATAGCTACTATCTGGGATACGCGAACGATGTTTTATGGCCAGTATTCCACTACCGGCTGGACCTCGCGAATTTTGATGTACGATTCGCAGCAGGGTACCGGCGGGTCAACCAGCTGTTCGCGCGGAAGCTGCTACCGTTGCTCAGGCCCGACGACATCATCTGGGTCCATGACTATCACCTGATCCCCCTTGCTGCCGAACTCAGAGCGATGGGGTGCGGCAACCGGATCGGATTCTTTCTGCATGTCCCGATGCCACCGCCTCTCATCATGGCGGCCATTCCAGAGCACGAATGGCTCATGCGTTCACTATTCGCCTACGATCTGGCCGGCTTCCAGAGCGAAGCGGATGTAACGCATTTTACGCACTACGTAGAGTCCGAAGCCGGCGCTGACGCGCTACCCGGCGCACAGCTTCGGGCCTTCAATCGCACGTTGCGGGTCGGGGCGTATCCGATAGGAATCGACGTCGATGAGTTCGCCGCTCTCGCGCAGGACCGGGAGGGTGTCGAAATGTTCGATCGTATGCGACAGGAGTACTCCCGACGCCGCCTGCTTCTCGGCGTCGACAGGCTGGATTACTCAAAGGGGTCTACCGCAGCGCGTGCACGCGTTTCGTGAGCTTCTCGCGAACTACCCCGAGAACCGCAACAGCGCAACACTCATCCAGATCGCGTCCCCGAGCCGGGAAGACGTGGGTGCCTATGACGATCTGCGCCGCGAGATGGACAGCCTCTGCGGCGCGATAAACGGTGACTTCGGCGAACTTGACTGGATGCCGGTTCGTTATATTCATCGCAACGTCGCCCGTAGGCGGCTACCGGGACTATATCGCGCAAGCCGCGTCGCGCTTGTCACGCCACTGCGCGATGGGATGAACCTGGTCGCCAAGGAGTTTATCGCCGCGCAGGACCCAGCCGATCCCGGCGTGCTGGTTCTCTCCCGATTTGCCGGCGCAGCGGAACAATTGAAAGAAGCTCTTCTGGTGAATCCGTACGATACGCACGGGACAGCGCAGGTCATTCAGCGTGCGCTGACGATGTCAATCGAAGAACGGATCAGTCGTCACGCAGCATTAATGGGGCGGATCCGCCAGTTCGATGTGCACTGGTGGAGTTCGAGTTTTCTGAGGGATCTCTCGGCTGCTGAGCGCAGTGACGACCGTGAACCGGTGCTGGGACATTCAGCCGATCGCGCGAGCTAACCGACGGCGATTGGCGCATCGTGCCGCCCTACGCCGACGACGCAATCGGCTCGAGTACCCACGCGACATCGCGTTGCAGCCCCGCTGAAGAGCACATGCAGACTCGGGCCTGCCGGTTTGGTGTTGCACCGGTTTTCCAGCCCTGTCATGTGCCCGCTCACCCACGCTCATAGGTGTGAGACCGGGCCATCCTTAACCATAACCCGGTCCGCGTATGACCAAAGCTACCAGGCAACAGCCTTCTTCCCGCCCCCCCCCCCGTAGATGCGCTTCAGTATGAACGTCTCGCGCTGGCTGCCTTCCATCTCTGTGAACGGCAGGGACAGCAACTTCAACATCTGATTACGCTTGCGACTTCATTGTTCAGGAATCCTTCTGTAACGCCTGAGGAAAGACACGACCAGCGGAATCTGCTTGAGGTCATGATTCATATCGGCGAGGACTAGAGGCGCATGAACAATTGCGATCATGAACTGCTCACGGTTCTGGCGCTCGACGCCAAGGGTATTCCGGACCGTCGTCTTACTCCCCGCGATGCGGCGGACCTGCTGGCCGATGCGGCGCAAAGCGTTCAGGACAGACTTGCGACTCCTGGCACGACCACGACGAAGCACTAACTGGCTCTGTCAGCAATCCAATGAAGGCGGCTTGATGCCGCCTTTTTCAATTGCACGGCGAGAAGCAGACGTTTATTCGTTTTGCATATTGTGTCTGCATATGTTGTCACGCGCGTCCATCAGATAAATCATGTGCCTCCCGACCCGACCCGAACGAAACGCGCGGGGAGATGCTGGCCATGATTGAGCGCATCGCCGAACTTCTGGAGGCGCGCGCTCGCGGCGACGCCACGCTTCTCTCTACCACACTGCGCTATCACGAGCAGCAGGGCTGACCGTTTCCCGCGCGCGATCGACTCGCATGCGTCGTTCGCCATTAGGTGTTGCTGCACCCGTTTATCACGCATTTCCATCTCGAAAAAGCAAAGGATTCCGATTTAACGATCATTCACAAAATCGTTGGCAATTTCGCACAGGGTGAGTGGAGTGATTGACGGGCAGCGGGTACCGCCCTAGATTTTTTCGGTTGACGGTTGCTGACGCAACAGCTGTGCCTCGTTTCTTTAACCATACAGGGATGTGTGGATGAATGCTGTCACGAAAAACTTTACCGCCGCGCTCAGCCATCCGAGCGCGCGCCTGACCCAGCACCTCAGGATCTGGATCGGCTCCCAGCCCCATGACCTCGACGTGCTCGATTTCAAGGCCAGCGGTGGCTTCTGCAAGGACTACCGCGTCGACGTCACGGTTACGTCGCCACGGCTGGAGATCGACGGCAAGCAGTATGTGGGCCGTCGCGCGGGCCTGCAGATCGACGAGCAGGCGGCGGTGCCCTCGGTGAGCTACGTGCAGCCCGTCAGTCACGACGCCGCCACCTTCAACGGCGTGGTGACGAGCTGGAAGCGCATCCGCACGAGCCGCGACGAGTCGGCTTACCAGATACGCATCGAGCCGCGCTTTGTGGCCCTCTGCAAACGCATCATCAAAAGCGACACATTTAAAGATGTGACTTTGCAGGAGCTGATCACCCAGGCGCTGGTGGACCGCAAGAATTTTGATGCCTTCGATGTCGAATTCCAGATCGAAGGGCTGCAGGAGAAGATGGAGCAGGTGGTGATGCTGGAGGAGTCGCTCTGGAATTTCATCGCCCGCCATTGCCGCCGCCTCGGCGTTTTCTGGTTCTACAAGCAGGGACGCGGCAAGGATGGCAAGCTCGACACCATCGTGTTCGCCAACAATCCGCGCGCCTATATCCGCTCGGTCGACGTGCCGCTGCTGGATGCCTCGGGCCTGCACGCGAGCTGGCACGAAGCGGCCCAGGCCGTGCATGAGCAGCGCGCGCTGGTGCCGGCCACCATCGAACTGTGGGAGCGCAACTACTGCACGCCGGACGATTCCCTTCGCGCCACGGCGAATGTCTCCAGCGAGACGGATGACCGCTCGTCGTTCGGGCAGATCAGTCGCAGCGTCGAAGGCCATCTGACGCCAGCGCAGGCCGAAACGTTCGCACAGACCCGGCGCGACGGGCAGATCGCGCGTCAGGCGACGCTGGCGGGCAGGACCGACGCCAAGGGCATCGCGGCGGGCGTGGTAATGAAGCTCACCAATGCGAAGATGCCGAGCGCCGAATACGGCTTCGTGATCACTTCGTTCAAGATGAAGGGCAGCCGCACCAAGCCGGCCTATACGCGCTTCAAGGCGATGCCGGCGAACCTGACCTACCGGCCGAGGTTTGACTTTGAGCGGGACTGGCGTTTTCTGCCTGGTCCCGCTGTGGGCGTGGTCACGACGAGCGACTCCGCCCCCTACGGCGACATGGACGACCACGGGCGTTATAGCGTGCTGCCGAAGTTCCTGCAGGGCACGGGCAACACCGACAACAAGCTGCTGAAGCTGCGCCTGCTGCGTCCGTCATCGTCCTACCAGGGCGGCTTCCACTCGCCCCTGCTGCCGGGGACCGAGGTCCTGCTCGACGCCCAAAATCGCGACGTGGACCGCATCTACATAGCGGGGGCCATGCACGACTACGCCCACCCGGACGTGGTGCGCGGAGACCAGTCGCTGTTTAGCTATGCCATCTGGCGCTCGCCGCTGCTCGGTGCGGAGGTGGTGTTCAACGATCTGCAAGGAAAGGAGAGTGCGCGCCTCGCGACCGTGTACAGCCAGACGGCCTTCAACCAGGGCTACCTGCTCAACAGCAAGAAGCTCGCTCGCGGAGAGGGGTTTGAGGCTACCACTAAATCGTGGGGCACGGCACGCGCGGCGAAGGGCCTGTTCCTCTCGGCGGACGCGGCAGCCGGGCCGGATACCCCGCACCTGGACATGCCCGCCGCTGTCGCGCAGCTCAAGGCGGCCCTGCAGCGCGTGACGGATCTGGCAACGGCGACCACGCAGGCCGGTGCTGATCCGGCCGACCGCGCCACGCAGTCGGCGCTGCTCGACGGGCTGAACCAGCTTCGCGACGCAGGGCTGCTCGCGAGCGCCCCCGGCGGCATGGCGTTCGTGACGCCGAAATCAATGCAGCACTCGGCGGGGCAGAACGCGATTGTCACGGCAGGCCAGGACATGGACGTGAGCGTCGTTAGGCGCCTGCGCATGGTGGCGGGGGATCTGATTTCGCTGTGTGCACACAAGCTCGGGATGAAATTTATCGCGGCGAAGGGGAAGGTCCTGATGGCAGCGCTCACGGACGGCATGGATCTGTTCGCGCAGAAGCAGTTGCGCGTCGCCAGCGAAAGTGCGGATGTGCAGGTGTCGGCGAAGTCGAAGATCACGCTCAACTGCGGCGGGGCCTCGGTTGTCATGGAGGCGGGCAACATCACGTTCCACTGCCCCGGCGCATACACCATCAAGGCTGCCTCGTTCACGTTTGTCGGCCCCGGCAACGTGCCGACCCAGTTACCGTCCCTGCCGAAAAGCAGCCTGAAGATTTCCGACCCGTATTCGTCATCCCACTGAAGCCATGATCATCAGCCCTCCCTTCCTTCCCGCGTCGGGCCTGACGGCCAGCGACGCGTCGAAACCGGACCCCATGATGGAGCTCATCGACCAGTTCGAGATCGGTCATCACGGGGTCTGGCCGGTCACCTTCGACCGGCGTTCTCATTGCGGCATCCATCTGAACCCGGGTGAGCAGACGGAACCCGTCCGCGCGATCGCTGATGGGGATGTTGTTGCGTACCGGGTCTGCAAGAATGGCATCTCGGATGGCACCACCAATTCGACGACCGGGCAACCTGAGCTGAACTCGAATGCCGGTTTCGTCCTGCTTCGGCACAAGACCAACACGGGAGACGGACGCACGATCACGTATTACTCGCTCTACATGCACCTGCTGGACATGACCAGCCAGGAGCACATCGTCCCCCAGCCTAACGACCCGCCGGAGACCGGCTCGGCGAATGCGCTGCCCAAATGGCTGCTCGATACGGCAGGGGGCAAGGATGGGGTAGTCCAGACGGCCGGCACGAAGAAGGTGTATCGCAAGGACATGCTTGGCTACGTCGGCCAGCATCAGGGTGTGGCGCATCTGCACTTCGAAGTATTCATGGCGGACGGCGATTTCAAGGCCTGGTTCGACAAGGTACAGATCGGGGTGAAAAAACCGGCCCAGCCGACCACGGGCGACTATTGGGGGCACAGCTATTTCGTCATTTCCGGCCCGCAGGAGTTCTATCCGCAGCCAGCGGGCATGGATGAGAAGTGGTTTCCCCGAGTGCCGGGCGGCTCGCTTGGCGCAGGTGACACGCTCTATGTCGAGGCGTGGTTCAACAAGGGGCAGCGCTTTACGCGGGCGTGGATCGATCGCGGCAGCAGCGGCAACGTGATGCTGCTTACGCCCGACCCCGTCGCGGACCCATATGATCACGGCACCGACAGCCACCACAATCCAAAGCGCTACGAATACGACCTGTGTGATCGCGCGATGGCACTCTATCCGACGTGCCCGAGCGATGGTTATGAAATGCTGCGGTTTGGACGCATTCTCTCGGACCATCCGACGCTGACGGGGACGGCTTGTGCCACCTGGATCGCAGTGCCGTTCGACGGGAACGGCACGCTGGGCTACGTCAACATCGCGCCGGACGCGATCAAGAAGCTGTCCGATGCGGATTTCCCGTTCTTTACGGGTTGGCAAAAGGTGGATGGCGACAACACGCCGTTCAACGACGCCGGGCGATGTGATTACGCCACGCTTTGCGGGTTGACCGGCATTCAGGATTCGCTGCCATCGGCACAGCCGCTTGAAGCCGATCCAAACAACAACAATGAGGTCAACCTGCAGCTTGCCAGCTATGTGCAGAACACGGACGGCGTGGATGAAAAGCTCCGGGGGATGGTGTTCAAGGCGCGCAGCGAGTGGGATCCGTCCAACAACGACGAACGGTACAAGGACCTGAACGACCCGTATGGCTTTTTTGGCAAGCAGAAGGATACCAACCCCGATGGGTACGCCAAGTTCACCGATTTCCTGAGCAAGTTCCAGTTTCTGGACAAGACGCCGCTCGCTGGGAAGGAGCTGTGGTTTTTCCATCCTCTGGCGTTTATCCGCCATTTTAGGAAGTGCTCTTGGCTTGATGCTCGGGAAATGGCAGAGTGCTTCCCGCGTAGCTTGCTCCAGTTAGAGTTGACTCAATTTCGACCGTCAAAGCTGCCTTGGAATAGTGCGCTTTCTCACGCGGAAAAATGGAATAAATCGTTTAATGTCGGAACGAGAAAATATGGGATTAACTCGATTCGGCTATTGCATTTTTTGTCTCACGTTATTCCTGAGACTGGCAGGCTGAGCTTGGTCAAGGAAATTGGTGGCGAGCGCCAACATTATAATCCATATTATGGGCGTGGGCTTATACAGCTAACGCACCTCGAAAACTATAAGCCTTATGGGAATTTTCGGAAGTTCCAGTCCGGAGCCGTTCCCGAGAAATTTCATGCGCTTGGATGGGATCCTGATGCCTTGATCGCTAAAGACAATAATGGGGGGCAAAATACTGATAATTGCGTTGATAGCGCCTGCTTTTATGTTGCGAAGCGCAACGGAATGCTATCGCATGTGGATGCAGGTGTTACGCAAGACGATGCGATCAGGGCGAGTAAGGATGTGAACGGCTATGTCGCCATTGAAAACCTTAATGGATTAGATGTTCGCCTTCAATCGGTCGTATATTTGCGAAATATTCTTACGGATGAGATTTTAAAAAGTGAGCAGGTGATCATAACTTTTGAATGGCGGCGAAACTCCCAAAGAGAACCTGTCTTGGACGCGCAAGGTTCTCCAGTCATGGAAGGCCATCCGCCGCATCAGCACCCGAAAAAGAAATTTTATAAAACGATTCATACCATCACTGCATCTATTGAACGGCAGATTCCCGAATGAAAAAAAGTCTTAGGCAACTATGTGCTGTCGCTATCGTGTTGCTGCCAGCAGTCGCACACTGCGAAATTTCGGAAGAGGTATATTGCTTCGATTCCAGCGGCCCGGGATCAAAGAATTTTGGCCTTCATGTTTTGTACGATGACGCTGCAAAGTGGTCCGGTGCATTTGTAAAGTATCGCGGTGCTAAGTCGGCAATAACGTTGGTATCGAAAAATGAAGAGACGGAAGAGATAAGTCCAGGGCGTCCGGATCAAGTGACAACGACATGGTATGAAGTGTACGGAGGGAAAATTGCGGGAGAGTACGAAATGATGAGTCAAGGTGCAAATATATATTCCATGACTTATAAGAATTACGGAACTCGTAAGCAAATTGCGTTTCTCTTTAATCCCGAGGCGCTGGGGGAAAATGGCTCGGAATGCATTTGGTGATGTGGTGAATTCCCTTATCTGAGTTCGCTGAATTTATGAAATGGTGCGGCGCCTATTTTTCTCGTAATGTGCCGTTGCGTAACTGAAATTCATGAAGGGTCTCGATTAATATATGCAATCTCCCGTCCGCAAAGGCGACGAACTCGAACACGGCGGCGAAGTGACTGGCGGCTCGCCATGGATGAACTTCATGGGCAGGCCGCTTGCCCGCAAGGGCGACGAGGCGATCTGCGCGCAGCACGGCCCGACTGTCATCGACGAAGGCTACGCGAAGTTTCCCGACCGCGACGGCAGGGAGGTTGCCTTCCATCATTACCACTGCGCGTGCGGCTGTCGTCTGCTTTCGTCGCTCATGAATTTCAACATCGAGTAATGCCCGTCGATCTTTCTTCCGCCGGACGCCCCAGCGGGTATCCGCCCAGGATGCGTTTCTGGCCATGGGCGGCGACCTGGTTCGTCTGTAACGTGTTCGGCCCCGTGATCGTGCTGCTTGCGTGGCCGAAGGGTGAGCCTGCGCGCGGCCTGGAGTTCTGGAGCTGGATGGTCGGGGCACCGAACGGCGTGTTCCTGGTCCTGCTCGGCTTTGCCCGCGCGGGCTACGAAGCGCTGTGGTATCGCGCGTACTGGCGCAACCATCATCGTGATCGCTGGCTGGCGGAGAAAATCCGTTTCGCGCAGCGCCCGCTGCACGTACTCGAGGCAGGCTACTGCCTGCCGCTCGCGCGCAGATCCCTGGCCGAAGTTCTCGCTGGCAAGCAATCGCTCCTGAAGATGCAGAGCGCCCGCCATGGATCGGGCAAGGTCTCGTGCAACCGCTTCGAGGATCATGATCCGCTGCTGGCCGGGCTGCCCATAGCGGGTGAAGAGGAAAGCGAGGGCGGCGCAGGCGTACTGACGAAGACCGCTCCGGCTGTCCAGATGATCCGTGCTGCGCTTGAGCCGCTGGCCGGAAGTATCCAGGCACTAACCCGATACGAAAAGGCGTACTGGCCGCAGGTGCGCGTGCTGGCCGGGCCGGAGATTGCGGGCCTGCGCGTGGCTCAGGTCCGCGACGCGTTGCGGCTGGCGGCGCTGCCGCCGCTCGAGGTTCAGATTGTCCCGGCATCTGACGGGCTGCTGGTGGCCGATGCCTGGCTCGATGCGCACGAGTGCCGTCCGCTTCTCGTCGTCGCGGCAGCGTGGTACGACGATGCCATCGACGAAGGCTGTGCCGAAGGATGCGCTGCAGTGCTCTTCGGCCCCGGCTACTTCAGGCTCCCCCCGGAGGTCAGCCCGAAAGCGGCGCTGCACCGGCCCGTCCAGGGGATCGACGGTGAGGCCGAGTACGGCTTCGCGAATGCCGCGATCTGGGGCAAGGTCAAAGCCGCAGCAGTGACGCGCGCATGGATCACGCGCCCGGTTGAGCACTGCGACCGGGCTCTGGCTGCTGCCGGTTTTCAGGCCGCTTCGAAGGATGCCGCGCAGTGCCGCCTGGATCGTATTGTTGGCGACGCCGGCGCAGCCAACGGCCTGCTGGCAATCGCCGCTGCCATCGAATCCGGTGCCGCAGGCGGACCGCAACTGGTTGTCGATGGTTTGCAGTCGGCCATCCTCCATGTCTTACCCGCAGATCAAGAAAACGCATCCACGCATGACGATACCCAAAAATAACCTTCAGCACACGGAGCCTGATGCCGCCGCCAGCAAACCGGCTCCGAGCCGCGCAGCGATCTGGGGCATGCCCCTCGCCGCGCTCGTCCTCGCCATCGCCGCACTCCTGCTGGTCTGGTTCGGGAGTGACCGCCTTGGCATCGCGGATGGCGCGCCTCGCACGCGGCTATTGATCGGCATTCCGATGGTGCTGGTCATCGTCGTGATCGCCCATCTGTTCGCGGTATCGACGGGGGCATATGGCGGGGCCGCCAGACTGTTCCGCTTCGAAACAGGCGAGCGCACGAAGGCGGAGAAACCGCTCAAGCGCGATGCGCGGCTGCAGCGCGTGTATGAGGAGCTGCGCGTCTCGCAGGGCTGGTTCTGGCGGCACCGCCAGCGCTGGCTACTGGTGAACGGTACGGACGAACGCATTGATCAGGTCGCGCCCGGTCTCAGGCAGGCGGGCGTCATGCACGTGGCCGAAACCATTCTCGTGCATGCGTCGCCGGACGGCATCGAGGCGGCGAAGTGGCTCGGCCAGATCCGGCAGTTGCGCCGCCGCTACCCGGTCGATGGCGTCGTGCATGTCGCCCGCGCGGACGTTCGGGATACCGAACTGCCCCGCAAACTCTCGGGCATCGCTACCGCGCTTGGCTGGGCCGCGCCTGTTACGTTCCTGCACCCGGTCGAGGCTCAGGGTAGCCCGTCCGAACGCTTCGACGCGGTCGGCACCTTCATGCCGAACGATTCGCGCAGACAGGCACAGGAAGGCGCCGCCAGGTTGCCGGATCTGCTGAACGAGCTCGAGCAGCGGTCTGCGGACGCGGGCGTACACCTTTGCACCCGCAACAACCTTCGGATGACCTGGTTGATGGAGATCGCGAAGTACGTCGGCGACCATGGCGAGCGCATCGTCGATGGCCTTCGGGGACTGGCTGCATCGAACTGGCTGCGCGCGCCGCTTGCGGGCGTCATGTTCGCGCCGGTTTTTCCGGGGCCCACCGTCGTACCGGTACCGGTTACCAACGGCGACGGGACGCCCGGCGAGCCCGCCGACGCGCCACCGGCAGTAACCGTCCTGCGCGTGCAGCCCGCCGCGTTGCTGCCGGTGTGGCGCGAGATCGCGGCGGGGGTGCCCAACTACCGGGGCCGGCGCGTCGGCTTCTACTGGCCCAACGCGCTCGCCACGCTCGTCACGGCTGCGGCGATCCTGTGGTGCGTATGGATGACGGTGTCCTTCGTCGGCAACCGGCAGTTGATGCGTGAGGCCAGTCAGACAGCGCAGGCCGCTGTCGATGCAAAACCGCAAACCGCCGAGGCCTGGCGCGCCCAGCTCGCGCTCCAGCAGCTGATGGAAAAGCTTGAGTACCGTCGGCAGCATGGCGCGCCCTGGTATCTACGCGCGGGCGTTTCTTCGAACGACGCCCTTCTCGCTGCGATGTGGCCGCCATACCGTATCGCGGCGACCCGCAATCTGCAGGCGCCGGTCGTGCAAACCATCACCGACCTGCTGAAGGCTGCGGGCGAAGCGCGGGCCGACGCGCTGCAGTCGCAGGATGCGCGCGGCAGCACCTACAACGCGCTGAAGACCTACCTGATGCTCGCCGACCCCGCCCGCGCCGACGCCGCATTTCTGCGCCGCTCGCTTGTCGCGTTGTGGCGCCGCCCGGTCGATATGCCGGAAGGCGAGCGCGACGATACCGGCCGCCGGCTCGCCGCGTTTTACGCCGACCACCTGAAGGCCCACCCCGAATGGCGCATCACACCCGACCAGAGCCTCGTGAGCACGACCCGCAACATGCTGGTGACTCAGATGGGTCTCGCATCGGCCGACGACACGGTGTACCAGAGCATCCTCGACGAGGTCAGCGGCAAATACGCGGATGCGTCGCTCCAGACGCTGCTTAACGGTGCGGACGCGCAGGGGCTATTCAATACGTCCCAGACGGTGCCAGGCATCTACACGCGCGCGGCGTGGGACGGCATGATCGCGGAGGCGATCGACCGGACCGCGCGCGAGCGGCGCGTCAGCGGCGACTGGGTACTAACGGGCGCGCAACCGTCACAGACCATCGGTAACACCCTCGCACAGGGGGCGGTCCGCACCGGCGCCGCGATCGACGAAAAGCGCGCGGCGGAGCAACTGAAGCAGCGCCTCACCGCGCGCTACTTCGCGGAATACACCGCGGCCTGGCAGACCATGCTCAACAGCCTCCAGTGGCAGCCGGCATCCAATCTGAACGGCGCGATCGACCAGCTCACCCGCCTCGCCGACGCGCAAACGTCGCCGCTGATCGCGCTGATGAAGTCGGTGCAGTATCAGGCGCAGGCGGGACGACCCTCACAGGCGCTGACCGACACGCTGGTGCGCAAGGCGCAAAGTCTGATTGGCAGCGACGACGCGAACGCACCGGCCGTCAGTCCGCTGGACAAATCATTCGGCCCGCTGCTTGCATTGATGGGAGAGAGCGGCGTTGCAGCGACGAACAGCGGAAACGGCAAGGCCGGTGCATCGACGAACGTCGCGCTGAGTGGCGTCAGCCTGTCGCGCTATCTGACGGCGGTCACCACGATGCGACTGAAGCTTCAGCAGATCGCAGGCAGTCCCGACGCGCAGGCGATGGCGCGCTCGCTCGCGCAGGCGGTCTTCCAGGGCAAGCTCTCGGAGCTGTCTCAGGCGCGTGACGATGCGGCGCTGACCGCAGCAAGTCTCGGCTCCGCATGGGCAGGCTTCGGCAATGCGGTGTTCGCACAGCCGCTCGAAGCCGCGTGGCAGACGATCCTGCAACCGGCGGCGGCCAGCCTGAACGAGGCGTGGCGCGCGAGCGTCGCCGCACCGTTCAATGCCACGATGAGCGGACGCTATCCGTTTTTCGACACGCAGGCTGATGCGTCTTTCGCCGAACTCGGCCGCTTCGTCCGTCCCGACACCGGCCTGGTCGCCCGTTTCATCTCGACGCAACTCGCGGGCGTACTCAAGCTCGAAGGCGATCACTGGACACCGAACGAACTGGCACCACAGGCACTCCAGTTCGATCCGAAGTTCCTTGCCGGCCTGCGCCAGCTCTCGACGGTCGGCGCGCAACTCTACATAAAGGGCGATGCCAACGAGCGCTTCGAGATGATGGCCTTGCCGACGCCGGACGTGACGCGCTCGGAACTGTCGGTGGACGGCAAGCAGATCGCCTACTTTAACCAGCAGGAAAGCTGGACGCCGCTCGCCTGGCCCGGCGACGGCCTGAACGGGCACGCGGGTCTGACGTGGCAGACACTCAACGCGGGCCTGAGGCAGGCGTTCGATTCGACGGGCGACTGGGCATTCCTGCGCCTGCTCGCAAAAGCCGATGTGAAGCAGCTCGACAGTACCCGCTACCAGCTCACGTGGAACGACGCAAATGGCGACCCGTTGCGCTACGTGCTGCGCACCCAGGTTGGAGCCGGTCCGCTCGAACTGCTGAAGCTGCGCGGCTTCCAGATGCCCGAAAGGATTTTTGTTGTCGGCAAGGCTGGTGCCGCAGCGATGCTTCCTCCCCTGCCACCGGAATTGCAACCATGACCGCACCCTGGAAGAAAAACCCGACTGAGCACGAGAATCCGTTCCTCAGGTACTACGACGAAGAGATGCGCTACCTGCGCGAGGCAGGCCGCGAGTTTGCGCAGGCGCAGCCTGACGCCGCGCGTCGCATGGGGATGCTCTACGGCGAACCTGAGGGGGCTGTGCGCGCGGTGAACGAAGCCTTTGCATTTCTCTCGGCGCGGCTACGCATGAAGCTCGACGACGGCATGCCGGAAGTGACCGAAGGGATGCTCGACAACCTTTACGAGCATATGGCGCGGGCGATCCCGTCGCTGTCGATCATCGAATGCTCGCCGCTGAACCGAACGGGCGCAACTGCGGTGCCGATTCCCGCCGGAGCCGTCGTACGCTCAACGCCCGTCGGTCCCGATAAGGTTCAGTGCGTATACCGGACGACGCAGCCCGTCGAGCTGTTACCGCTCTCGGTAGAGGATGCGGTCGTCGCCGTACGTGCCGACGGGCGTACGGTGATCCGCCTGACGTTTGGTCTCTGGCTCGGGGAGCAGCGCGAGCGCATGGACCTGTCGCGTATCCGCCTGTACCTGCATGGCGACCGGCCCGCTGCGGCTACGCTATACGCGGCGCTGACGCGGCAGGTTGCGTCAATCGGGCTGCGTCTGCCGTCAGTACGGGACGGCGCCTTGCAGCCGCTGGACGGGGTGCATGTCGAGGCGGCAGGCTTCGGCCCGTCGACGCGGCTATGGCCAGTCACAGACGCGAAGCGCGACGGGCAACTGGACCGCGAGCAGACGATGCTGGAGTATTTTGTGTTCCCGCAAAAGTTTCACTTCGTCGACCTGTGCGGGTTCGATGCTGCGGCGCTGCCGGCGGGTGAAGCGCAGATGACCTTCGAGATTGAACTCGATGCCCGGATGCCTGGCGACTATCCCGTCAGCCGCGAGAATTTCCGCCTGTTCTGCACGCCTGTCATCAACCTGTTTGAGGTCGATGCGTTGCCGTTGGAACCTGTCGGCTGGCACGACAGGGAGCACTGCATCCGCGTACAGCCTGGCATCGCCTCTCATGTCGAGCCGTACGATGTACTCGCGGTGATCGCCGCCGAGCCGGAGGACAGCGCACGGCACGACTACCGGGCGTTTACGAGTTTCCGGCATCGTGGCTGGGCGTTGCGTCACGAAAAGCCTGAGCGCTACTTCCATACGTCGACGCGTTTCGGTCCGCTTGGGCGGGAACTCTGGGTCACGCTGGCGGGGCAGCTATGGGCCGGAACGTACCGGCACGCAGAGAACGACGAGGACCGTCCCGATCCGGACCGCTACCTGACGGTACGCGCGCTCGCCAATAACGGGCGTCTCCCGCGCATGGCGCTGGCCGAGGCGACGATCACTGAAACCGTATCGGACTTCACCGGGATTGCATCGGTGCGCAACCTCACGGCACCGTCCATGCCGCTCTATCCGCCGCGCTATTACCCGGGCTACGACTGGCGCGTATTGGGGCACTTTACGGCGGGTGGCGCGAACGAACTGAACCGGGTCCATATGGAGGGCGCACCGGCGCTGCGTGAGACGCTGGAACTCTACGACTGGACGCCAGACGACGGGGTCTCGCGTCGTATCGACGCGATCAGGGACGTACGTTTCTCCGAGAAGCAGAAGGTGGAGCGGGCATACGTACAACGTATTGCGTGCGCATATGTCGAACTCGATCCGACCGCGTTCGACGGGCCGGGCGATGCTGCGCTATTCGGCGAAGTGCTCAATCACTTTCTGGGACGCTACGCGAGCCTTCATGTTTCCATGCAACTGGTACTGAGCATCGGTGGCAAGGAGACCGTCTATCCTCGCATCGACTTCGAGGGAGCACCTTTGTGATGAGTGTCCGGATTTTGCGGGGTGCGCTCGGCGTGGGCCTCGCGCTGGCCGTCTCGGCATGCGGGACCTGGCAGTCGGTGAAGGACGGCACCGTGGATGTCACACGCGCGGTGTTCGAGACGAAAGTCAAACAGATGAACCTCGTGGTGACGGCACGCGGCGCACTGAACGAGGATGTGCGTGGCGCGTCGCTTCCGGTTGTGCTGCGCATCTACCAGTTGAAGGACGACAAGCCTTTCGTAACAGCGACCTACGCGCAACTGCTCGCGGGCAACGAGGCGCTGAAGGCCGCGACGCTCTGGAGCCGGGACGTGACGCTGGGACCGGGGCAGACATTGAAGATCTCGGAGCCGATCGGCGACGCAGCGAACTACGTAGGCGTGGCGGCGTTCTTCCACAATACGGCCAACACCGAATGGTCCGTGCTCGTGCCGAAATCACAGTGGAAGAAGACCGATCCAGTGAGGCTGCTGGCAGTGGACCGCACACTGCAAATTGACGCGGAGCATCGATGAGGCTTCTGTACAGCTGGATGGTGGCCGTTACCGGGTAGTCAGTTGCATGTGTAGAAGGTAGGACTTGGTTCGGCAGACGATGTGAGGTCGTCGATCTCAGTGCGGCCGCTTTCGGTCACTCAACCTCACTCCCTATATAGTTGTAGTGAAGCGGCGAATGTTTTTTTTGACTTTGTGAGAAATTCGGGGGAAGTATGCGTGACGAGTTGATGACCAAAGCGTTGTGTTGGGAACTCGAAAAGATGATCACGGTAGAGTACGCACGTGCAGTAAGGGCTACCGAGGACTGGGTTTTCTACTGTCCGCACGAGATCTGCCTAACGAACGTTCACACCCGAACGTGGAAAAATACATATTTCGCCGCTCGCCCCAGACACGTCAGCGGATGTCCGGATGAGGCGCCTTCGTCAGAGTCCTCCATAATTCCCGGTGCACCGAAGTGCAAACCTGTGCAAGTCAGGGAGAAGCCAATACCCAACCTGCTGGGGCCACAGCCTGCGCTAAAGCAAAAGTCCCGCGCCCCAACAAAAGAAGAACTCTTGCAGCTGTCCCGGGCGGTGCGACATATTTCAGCGCTATACCCGGGCACGCTGGAAGAAGTTGTTGACGCCTGGATCCGGATTGCGCCAAAAGAACGAGACCAACGAGCACTGACAATTGGCAATCAGGAACTGACCTACAAGAGTTCCTTTAGATTCCTTGGTGGGGCTTCTGACGACGTAAACTCGCTTGATCCCTACCGACAGATCATTTTCGGCGCCGCGACTGTAGAGAGATGGAAGCAGTGGATTCTAGTGAAAAGCAGAAAGAAGTTCTCGGCCGGAGAGGCAACGGTGCCTCTGCGTCTGGCAGTGAAGCAAGACGAGGCGCCGTGCTGGCTCCCAGAACTTGTCGATCGGCCGGCGACACTCTTCTGGCATGGCGTGATACCCGAGTTGGGCGCTAAGAAGGATGCGTACCGGTTTGCGGTCGATTTCGACTTGCTTCATGCAGGGCTCACCGTTCGGGCCGAGCATTTGATGCCGTGACGCCCCACCTCGCCAATCAAGGCGATCGGAAGTGGTTCCGATATAAGGTGGGCTAAGGCTTGGAGTCCAGAAAAATAGGGGAAATTCTTGCCGATGCAGAATCTCCCCACTTTTCACACCTACTCGGGCCGGTTCTTTTCGCGGGCCGCTTTCAGGATGCGAACCGTCGCCGTCAGAGTCTCCCGATCCGGCACAGATCAAGCAACACGTCGCGCCATGCGTCCTTCGATTCGTGATAGCCGTCGGCGATCGCCACGCGCTCCTTCGTTCCATCCGGCTTCACGCCGATGATGACCAGCAGGCACTGGCCGTCAGAATCGTCAGTGCGCAGTCCGGTATGAATGCCGTCGGCCCACCAGTAAAACCAGCGCGCGCCTGACAGGTCACGCCGGTTCCATAGCAGGTGCTCCTCGGCCCATTGCGCCTTCAGGCGGCTGACCACGTTCGGTGAAAGCCCTTTAGCCTGTTCACCCAGGAGCACGCTGAGCGCCTCACTCATGTTGCCGGTCGATACGCCGCGCAGATAGAGCCACGGCAATGCCGCCGACACACGTGGTGACTTGCGGATGTATGGCGGCACAATGTTCGAATTGAACTTCACTCCCGAGCCTGAGCGGTCGCGTACCTTCGGTACCTTGACCGGAACCGGACCGATCGCCGTGACGACCTCACGCGCCGGCAGATAGCCGTTGCGCACTACGGCGCGCCGGCCGTCGAGCGTCTTCACGTTCCCGTACTGTTCGAGCAATGTCGCCAATTCTGCCTCGATCGCTTGCTGGATGATCTGTCGCGCGCCTTGCTGGATCAGCTCATCAAGGCTGCCGACGCCTGCTGCTGCTTTACCGTCGTTCGTTTCTTCCGTAAGCTTCTTCATGGTGGTGGATTCCGGTTCGCTGGTTCGTTACTCTCGACAAGCAACATTCTCAGCTAACCGCCACCGCCTTCTCAAATCCCCGCCTCATCCCCATACACCACTTCTGACGATAACTCATCAGACTGATTGCGTGACAACTGATGTAACAAACGAATGTTGAGGTGCCGCGATGCAGTACAACTACGGAACATTTCACATCGATTGCCGGGCGCACCGCGCTAACGATGGTCGCTACGTTGCGAGAGCCAGAATCAGTCGAGGACCGGGCGACGCGGAAGACCGCGTCGAAACGCATGATTCAGGTGATATCGATTCGTTCGCCGACGAGGCCGATGCCATATCTTGCGCGAAAGCGTGGGCTATCAAATGGTGCGACGAAAACTGGGACTGAGCCGCGCACGGCGGTTCCGCATACTTGACGATGGAGACCGACATGGCTGAGCGGCGAGAGCAGCTTGACGAGTACAACGGCTTCGTCGTGCTGGCCAAACCAGCCTGAACGCATCGAGTTTCTCAGGAAATGCACGACACTGGATTTCTGAAGAGGTGAGCCGGACGAGCGCCCGGGCCGCGCCAGATCGAGTCAACGGGGAATGCGCATCCACGCCACCGACTCGAGCTAATTGGGGAACTATCTTCCTGGAGGCCTGACAGACTGGTACGAGCGCTTACACCGCTCACGTCTTTGAGTTCCGTCACGCGGAATCAATTGGAGAGGAAAATCGATGAAAAAGTGGCTCGACCTGAACGCGTTTCTGGGTATCCCTGCCAGCGAGTGGGTCTATGCGGCGATCGCGACCATCGTCAGCTACCTGGCGTTGATCTATCTGCTGAAGTTCGCCATCACGCGCCTTTCGATGCTGTCCCAACGAACGTCAACCCGTCTCGACGATATGCTGGTTCAGGTCATTGAAGGCACGCACCGGCTTACGCTACTCGCGGCAGCAGCGCTGGTCGGCACGAAGTTTCTGACATTGCCGGACAGGTGGGACGCCCGTCTTGGCCATCTCTGGTTTCTCATCATCGGTTTTCAGCTGGCCCTGTGGATAAACCGTGGCGTGACGCTATGGACCGAGAGGCGGCTGGAAGCGACAGAGAGGCTCGCCCACAATCCGGTCATCACGACCATGCTGTCGTGGACGTTGCGCGCGCTGCTGTGGTCCGTTCTTATGCTGGCGGTGCTCGCCAACATGGGCGTGAACATCACCGCGTTTGTCGCGAGCCTGGGTGTGGGTGGTGTTGCCGTCGCACTCGCGGTACAAAGCATTCTGAGTGATCTTTTCGCATCGCTGGCCATCGGACTCGACAAGCCATTCGAGATTGGCGACTTCATCGTCTTCGGTGAGATTGCCGGGAGCATCGAGCACATCGGACTCAAGACCACGCGCATCCGGAGTCTGAGTGGAGAACAGATCGTTTGCAGCAATACCGAACTGCTGAAAAACACGATTCACAACTACAAGCGAATGGCCGAGCGGCGCATTCTGTTTAATTTCGGGGTGACATACGATGCGAGTCCCGAGCAATTGCGCGCCGTTCCTGCCATGGTACAGAAGGCAGTCGAATCCGCCGGAAAGACCCGCTTTGATCGTGCGCACTTCAAGGGGTTCGGCGACAGCTCGCTCGATTTCGAAGTCGTGTATTACGTCACCGATCCCGCCTACAACCTGTACATGGACATACAGCAGGGAATCAATCTCGAGTTGATGACGCAATTGGGTAGACGGGGTATTGAATTCGCTTTCCCGACGCGCACGCTCCACGTCGTGAACAGGCAACAGGCGGAGGACGGTGCGAAGAGGTCATCGTTCGCACCGCACGCGGAATTGGCTACTCGAGAGGCACAATAAACGCTTCCGAATACCGCCCGGGCCGTTCCTGAGCGTGTTTGGGTTAATGCCTGGGACAGGATTTCAGGCGCCTGGCTGCCCCACGCGTCTGCCGGATGACCTGTTTGGCAACCGCGCATACTCCCGTTTCCCAAGGCACGGCTGGAGTCCGGATGCAGAAAATTCAACATAGATTTCCCGTGCGAATCCGATCACATGATCCAGCGCCGCTGGTCCGCTCAATCCAGCCCAGAACCTTCATCCCCCACCACGCCGCATGCTCGATATCATTGCAATCTGTCTGGTCGTCACCGCGCTACTGGCGTATGTGAATCACCGCTTTCTGAGGCTTCCGACGACGATCGGCGTCATGGTAACGGCGCTCGGACTCTCCCTTGCGATCGTTGGACTGGACAAGCTTGGCGTCGCGCACGGTTTGCGCGTTGCAGAAGAGCATCTCGTCAATTCGATCAATTTCAGTGAGGTGCTTCTGCAAGGCATGCTGTCGCTTTTGCTGTTCGCCGGCGCGATGCATGTGGATTTACGCAAGCTGAAGGCTTTCCGGACCCAGATCATCAGTCTGGCTGTGCTCAGTACGGCGACCTCCACGCTGCTGATCGGATTCGCGATGTGGAAACTGCTCCCCCTTTGCGGAGTCGAACTCGCGCTGCCCTTCTGCCTGCTGTTCGGCGCCCTGATTTCGCCGACGGACCCCGTCGCGGTGATCGGCATCCTGAAGTCCGCAGGCGCGCCCGAAGGCCTGAAGGTGGTCATTACTGGAGAGTCGCTCTTCAACGACGGCGTCGGGGTCGTGCTTTTCTCTCTGCTGCTCACGATGGCCAGCACGGGCGTCACTCCATCCGTCCAGACGGGGTTGGCTGCATTTATCCTGGAAGCCGGCGGCGGCCTGCTATTCGGCGGCGTCGTAGGCTATCTGACATATCGGCTGCTCAAAAGCGTCGACCATTACCAGGTCGAAGTCCTGATGACGCTCGCATCGGTGATCGGCGGCTACGCGCTCGCTAATCATCTGCATGTCTCCGGGCCACTCGCCATGGTGGTTGCGGGCGTGATGATCGGCAACCGCGGCCGCGCCGATGCGATGTCCGAGACGACCCGGCGATACGTGGACATGTTCTGGGAGTTGATCGATGAGATTCTGAATGCCGTTCTTTTTGTATTGATTGGCATGGAGGTTCTGCTCGTCGAGTTCCCCGGCAGGATACTACTCGCTGGCGCCGGTGCGGCACTGGTCGCACTGCTCGCGCGACTGGTGTCGGTGGGACTGCCTGTCATGCTTCTTGGGCGGGCGTCCCGGCTACCGAAAGGAGCGTGGAGCGTGCTTACATGGGGCGGGCTGCGTGGTGGCATTTCCGTTGCACTGGCACTATCGATTCAGCCTGGACCGGGGCGCGACATCGTCCTCGCGTTGACGTACTGTGTGGTCGTTTCGTCGATCCTGGGTCAGGGGCTCACGGTTGGCTGGATTATCCGTCGGGCAGCAGGCGTCAAGGAAGAATGAAAACGGTCCGTATGCGGTGGCCAGTTACGACAAAAGGATTGCCAGGCGTCGACCGCTAACGACAGCGCGTGAGACGCGATCTCGAGCATATCGTCTATGTGACCGGCCCTGGATTGTCCTGCACAAATTGTGCGCCAGGATCATCAGGCGTCACGCCCAGAAGATTCATGGTCTTCGCCGCGATATCCGAGAAGGCAGGTCCTGCGACTGCGCCGCCGAAATGCGAGCCCACGTGGGGCCGGTCGATCGACACCGCGATGATCACCCTCGGATGTTGTGCCGGGACAATCCCAACGAACGACGCCCGATACTGACTGCGGTCGTAGCCGCGCGCGGTCCAACGATATGCGGTTCCGGTCTTGCCTGCGGCCGTATAGCCCGGTACGGCTGCCTGTGGTGCTGTACCGTCCTCGGACACCACGGACTCAAGCATGGTGAGCACTTCCGCCGCGACGCGTGGCGAATAAACGCGTCGACCATGCGCCGGCATACCATGTCGCGGATGAATCGTAGCGGGTACAAACAGACCTTCATTGCCGAATACCGTGTACATCTGCGCCAGTTGCAGCAACGATGCGGACAGACCGTAGCCGTACGACATCGTTGCCTGCTCGATCCGCCGCCAGTTCTGGTAAGGACGCAGCGTGCCGGTTGCCGCGCCCGGCAACCCCGCGCGCGGCGCCCGACCCAGCCCGACAGCATGGAAGTTGTTCCACATGTCGTGTGGCTTCATCAGCAGCGCGATTTTTGTCGTGCCCACGTTGCTTGACTTCTGCAGGACGCCGCTAACCGTCAAAGTGCCGAAGTCCTTGTCGTCGTGAATCACGGCCCCGTCGAGTCGCAGCCTTCCACCGTTGGTCGGTACCACGGAGCGAGGCGATACCTCATTGCGTTGCAACGCCAGTGCGATCGTCAGGGGCTTCATGACCGAGCCCGGCTCGAACACATCGGTGACAGCGTGGTTGCGGACAGCATCGCCCGCTCTGCCGCGGCGGGTATTCGGATCGAAACTCGGCCAGTTTGCCATTGCGAGAATCTCGCCAGTATGTGCATCCAGAACGATCGCCGAGCCTGAGTGAGCATCGGTGCGCTCAACGGCGTCACCCAGCGCCTTGAACGTCGCATACTGGATCGGCTGATCAATGGTGAGCTGCACGTCCTCGCCAGCAACGGGTGGTTGCAACGCAAGTGTTTCGATGACCTGCCCTCTGGCGTTTCGCAGCACGCGGCGACTTCCATTGCGACCGGTCAGTAGGCGATTATCGACTTTTTCAATGCCCTCCAGACCATTACCGTCGACGCCAGCGAAACCGGTGACATGCGCCACAATGCTGCCTTCCGGATAGTAGCGACGGTAATCTGGTTGGGCATAAACGCCCGGCACATCGAGAAGCATCGCCCGCTGCGCAACATCCAGGGGCACCTGCCGCTTGAGGTAGACAAATGATTTGTGGGACGCCGCCATTGCGCCGATCCGGTCCGCGTCAATGTCGAGCAACTTACCCAGTGCAGATGCCTGGTCGGACGAAACCGTGTCCGCACCGTCCGCATCCAGCCATAACGTGCGCGTCGGAAGGCTGACCGCCAGCGCTCTCCCGTCGCGGTCGAGAATGCGTCCACGCGTCGCATGAATGCTGAACTCGCGCACCTGTCGAAGTTCCCCCTGCTTCTGATAAAACCTATCGTTGATCCCCTGCACCCACGCCGCTCGCGCAGCGAGGACGAGAAACCCCAATGAGAAAGCCGCTCCCAGCGCGTGCGAACGCCAACGCGGCAGCACATGTGGTCTAGTCGAAATTGGCGAAAAATTGATGGACCTGGAGCGGAAACGCATTGAGTGATTTCAGAGGAGATGACCTTCACCACCTGGACGGGAACGACCGCCAACATGAGCAGTACGAGGAAGCATCGGAGCCTAGGATCTCCAAAATACTAGCACGAGCCCCTCTGCGCTCGATCTCTACCGCACACAGCCTTGAGGGTGTAAAAAGTTTTGTGTAAACGGTCATTTGGCAGGAGACTGCCAGCAACAGGAGCATAGATGACCGTAGCGAAACGCAATAAAAGAGAGAAACCCGATGCTGAACTCGTCAAGCTGGCAGACAGCCTGCTGGCGAATTACCAGAAGCCGGAAGACCTGATAGGCGAGAACGGCCTGCTCAAGCAGCTTACCAAGATGCTGGTGGAGCGTGCGTTAGAGACGGAGATGTCCGAACACCTGGGCCATGGCAAAAGCGAAACGGTGACCAATGCCACGGGCAACACCCGTAATGGCCATAGCGCCAAGACGCTGCAGGGGGAGTTTGGCGAGTTGCCGCTCAATATCCCGCGCGACCGTCAGGGGGCGTTCGAGCCGAAGCTGGTGGAGCGCCATCAGACGCGCTGGACGGGCTTCGACGACAAGATCATTTCGCTGTATGCGCGTGGCCTGAGCGTGCGCGAGATCCAGGGGCACCTGGAAGAAATGTACGGCACGGAGGTCTCGCCGACGCTGATCTCGGCGGTCACCGACGCCGTCAGTGATGAGGTGAAGGTCTGGCAGGCCCGTGCGCTCGACGCGCTTTATCCGATTGTCTATCTCGACTGCATTCACGTCAAAGTGCGCGACAGCGGCGCGGTGCGGACCAAGGCGGTGTACCTGGCCATCGGCGTGAACATGGCCGGCCACAAGGAAGTCCTGGGACTGTGGATCGCCCAGACCGAGGGGGCCAAGTTCTGGCTGCAGGTGGTCACTGAGCTGAAGACGCGCGGCGTGCAGGACATCTTTATCGCCTGCGTCGACGGGCTTAAAGGCTTTCCTGAAGCCATTGAAGCGGTCTACCCAAAAGCGGCCGTGCAACTGTGCATCGTGCATATGGTGCGCAACAGCCTGAACTTCGTGCCGTGGAAAATGCAGCAGGAAGTCGCCGCCGACCTGAAGACGATTTACACTTCATCGACCGTCGAGATGGCCGAACAGATGCTGGGCACCTTCGAGGCCAGGTGGGACAAGGACTATCCGTCCATCGGACAGAGCTGGCGACGCAACTGGGCACGTGTGATTCCGTTCTTCGATTACCCACCGGAGATCAGGAAGGTGATCTACACCACGAATGCCATAGAATCGATCAACATGAGCCTGCGCAAGGTGATCAAGACCCGCAGCTCGTTCCCGACCGATGAGGCCGTCACCAAGCTGTTTTACCTGGCCCTGAACAACATCAGCAAGAAGTGGACGATGCCGATCCGCGACTGGAAGGCCGCACTGAACCGCTTCACGATCCAGTTCGAAGAGCGGCTGGTGCCGGGTTAAACCTCAACCCGTTTACACAAAATTCCGGACACCCCCACAGCCTTTCACAAACGACATATAGATGTGATCTGTCGACCGTTCCTGAAAGAACTGCACGCGAGTGCGCCCCATTGCGCGAGCTACCGTCACGCCAACGGGTACGCCACGAAAGAAAGTCTTACCTTGCAATCGCACACCCTCCCCGGAGCGCGAACGGTGCAATTTGCGCGTGCTACGCTTCCAGCGTTCGGTGATGCATTCGACCACGGATGACACGTCCAGCTCAGTCGCGCCCGAGTAAATGGGTGCACCTTCAAACACATCATGCGTTCGTGAACACGATATGAGCATGGCGCATCCAAATGCCGCGGCAAGCATCCAGTTCCTTCTCGTTCGGCGGTGATGCGAGTATCGCTCCGCTCCGGCAATCCCGACTCGCAGCACTGCTGCGCAATTGTCGTGGGCATCCCCGCTTCGGGCAAAGCGTGCAGAAAGCCGGTTTACTCACAGGTCAATAATATAGCGGACAGATTGATGCCTAAAAAATGAGCGAACAAGGCACGGATCGCGGCGAATTTGTGAAAGCTGCTCGTGAATTTTTGAGCCCAACTTTTCACCTTTTCGAAGTGGGCGCCGCGCGACGCCGGTGCGCTTGACGTGACTCCACACCAGTTCATCTGGATTCAGGTCCGGTGCGTAACCGGGCAGGAAATGCAAAGTCAACTTGCCCTGCGTACTGGCGACATAGTCCTTAACGATGGCTTTCTTATGTGCTGGCAATCCGTCAACGATCAGATGAACCGCTCTTTTCCGGTTGAACATCAACTTCCTGAGCAGTTCCACGAACAGCTCACCGCTAAGTGCCCCTTCATAGGTTGCAAACCAAAACGCACCCTTCGAATTAACAGCGGACGCGGCGCTCATGCTTTGCCGTTCGCCGGGCCGCTCGACCACCGGCGTCTCACCGCGCGGCGCCCACGTCCTGCCATGCACCGAGTCAGCACGGAAGCCCGATTCGTCCCAGAAGAAGATGTCTGCCTTCTGCTCACGAGCCTGCCTGGCAATGCTCGGATAGGTGTCTCGCTGCCAACGCTCGATAGCTTCCGGGTCACGCTGATAAGCACGCTGCAACGGCTTTTGCGGCGTCAGGTTCAGACGCGCGAGCATCGCGCCGATCGAAGCCAGACTGAGCGTGACGTCGAATCTCTGTCGTACCAGTTCACGAACCAGGTTGCGCGTCCACAGACCAAAATCAAACCCGTACTGCATTGGATTCTTGCCATTAACCCAGCGCATTACCCGTTGCTCCTGCGTCGCAGTGAGCGTACGTGGGCGACCCGTGCCTTTGGTCGATCGCAGCGCTCGCACACCATGACCACGCCCCCGCGCCTGCGCCCTGATCTTGTACGCCCACGAGCGATGCATCCCAAATGACGCAGCAACATCATTTGGATGCTCGCCTTCAGCCATACGCTGAACTGCAAGAATACGCATCTCTTCGAGCGTGTTGTGAGCCAGGATGCGGCCATCTCGTTTCATGGGCGAATGCTCTCATTAGCTATCGCTCAAGAATAGTCCATTTGTCCGCAAAATTCCTGACTTATGAGTAAGGCTGCGTGTATACTCACGGTTTGTTGCCCGATGGATAAGTGCCCCCTGCGGGCTTGCTACCGAATGAAGGTCATCACCAGTCTTTTTTTTCTCGTCGTATGTTGCTGGACCTATCACCTGGCTCATGCGCAACCGAAACCCTCACCACTAGCCGACTACGCCTTTCTCAGACGCATCCATGTTCGCGAAGCGGTCGTAAATTGCATCGCGGCGTTCGACCAATGGGTTCGAACCGGGCAGCGCTACGATTCAATTATCGTCTCGGCAGGCAATGCGTTACACGCAAGAGTATTGCCCGGGAGAGGCGCGCAAGAATCAGGGCAATCGGCAACACTCGATGCAACGGTAGATATGCCTGCAGTCGCCAAGCTTCGACAAAAGTATGTGTGGATTCCTGTCACGGCTTCCTGTGGTGTCTGGAAGAAGCACGTCGTTTCCTTTTCACTTAGGCCTAGAGAGCGACGCCCATAAAGCGCAGGCGGATTCAACCGGTGGATGCAACACACTGAAGACTGCGCAAGCAGTGGGAGTGTTGCAGATGAAACAGCGACGCCGGATTTACTACAGCGAGAAGCAGAAAGCGCTGATGTGGGAACGTTGGCGGAAGGGAGAGTCTCTCCAGAAGATCGCCCAGCTTTTTGACCGGAACCACTCGTCTGTACAGGGGATTCTGGCTGAGACAGGTGGAATCCAGCCACCACAAAGGCATCGATCGGGATTGGCATTGACGCTGGAGGAGCGCGAAGAGATCTCACGGGCACTTGCGGCCGACGATTCGATCCAGTCAATCGCCATGCGACTTTCGCGAGCTCCCTCCACCATCTGTCGTGAGATCAAACGTAACAGCGGCCCGGACGGCTATCGGGCAAGCCACGCCGATCAGCTCGCGTGGGATCGCGCGCAGCGACCCAAAGCCTGTAAACTGGTTGAGCACCGGATGTTGGCGCACATCGTGGCAGCCAAGCTACAACTGCAGTGGTCACCGCAGCAGATCGCCGGATGGCTCAGACGCGCGTACCCAGACAACGAGGACTACCACGTGTCCCACGAGACAATCTATCGTTCTCTCTTCATACAGGCCCGTGGAGCCCTGAAGAAGGAGTTGCTGGAGCACCTGCGGCGCACCCGGGCCATGCGCCGTTCGCGCCATCACACGCTAAAGACGGAGGATCACGGCAGGATTCGTGACACCGTATCGATCAGCGAACGCCCGGCTAGCGTTGAAGACCGCGCGGTACCGGGCCACTGGGAAGGTGATCTGCTGTGCGGTAGCGGCAGCAGCCAGATTGCGACGCTCGTCGAGCGCCAGACACGCTATGTCATGCTGGTGAAGATAGCCAGCAAGGACAGCGAAACGGTCATCAATGCGCTCATCAAACATGCCAGCAAGTTACCGCAGGAACTCTACAAGTCGCTCACCTGGGATCGGGGGACGGAGATGGCCGGGCACAAGCGCTTCACCGTCGCCACCGACATTGCCGTCTACTTCTGCGACCCGCAACATCCCTGGCAGCGTGGGTCGAATGAGAACACGAATGGACTATTGAGGCAGTACTTCCCGAAAGGTACCGATCTGTCAGTGTATTCGCAGGCCAAACTCAACGCTGTGGCAAGACGACTGAACGAGCGTCCAAGAAAGACACTGGACTACGAGACGCCCGCCGAACGATTCCAGCAAACTATTGCATCCACCGGTTGAATCCGCCGCACGCTGGCTGCCGTTGCACCCGAAGCTTTTAACGACTTTACTGGTAGTCATGCTTGTCCGAGCGCGTCAGCGCGATTGGCAAGGCGTCTGCAGCAAAACGAATGCTACGCACGCCGTAGCGGTCGGAAGAATGGGGCTGGCCAGCAGCCAGAGGGCACTGACGGATTCGTCAGAAAATCCCCCTCGCACAAGGATGATCTCGGCCGGACTGGGTGCGTTGGCGATGACCGTTAGCCCTCCCCCCGATCACCGCGCTTGCAACCAGCAGATATCTTGCTTCGTACGCGATCCATTGACGACACCCCTCAGAGTAAGGGCGCGGTTCTCATGAGATGTGGTACAGGGCTCAGTCAGCGGAGATCGATGGGCATCTTCCAGGGCAAGAGCGCGTCGTAGTCGTCGACGGTCTGTGCCAGCGGGAGACGCTGTAACAGCCAGGTGAGATAGCGATACGGATCAATGCTGTTCGCCTTGCAGGTTTCGACCAGTGAGTAGAGATTGGCGCTCGCGTTTGCGCCATCGACGGTGTCAGCAAACAACCAGCCGCGGCGTCCCAGGCAGAACGGGCGAATGGAATTTTCGCAAGGGTTGTTCGATATGGGCCAGTTGCCGTCTTCAACGTAACGGATCAGCTTCGGCCACTGCCCGTGCAGATAGGTCAGCGCCTTGCCGAGCAGACTGTTGGGGACGACGCCAGGCGAGTGCTCAAGCATCAGCTTTTCGATAACATCGAGTACGCACGCGCTGTATCGTCGCCGCAATCGCTGTCGTCGCCCAGCCGTCCACGTCTGGCTTCGCGCTTCGGCCGCGAACAGTTTTCCGATCAGGCTGATGAAGCGTGTCGCGAGCAGATCGGGCGGGCGCGCTGCTTTGGGGACATTGTCTTCCGCCTTCACAAAGTACCGTCTTGCGTGCGTCCAGCATCCGAGGTGCACGAGCTGGTACTGTTCAGCGATGCCGTTGTAGGGTTCGTATCCATCGGTCATCAGGGCGGCACCTTTACGGACACCGGCAAACAGCCTGTCAGCCAGCCTGGCGCCACGACCAGGCGTATAGGTGAAGCAACGGATGGGGATGCCCGAACCGGTCATCTGCGCCCACAGATAGCTTTTCGTTTGCGGCTTTCGCCCTTGCTCCTTCAGGACCTGGAACGTCGTCTCGTCGCCGTAGATCAGTTCGGCATCGAGCAGCGCATCGCGCATCAGGTTGATGACGGGTTGCGTCGCAAGACCGACGCGGACCATGCTCGCGGCAATCGTGTTCGACGAGATGTCGCCGCCGAAGCGACGCAGCAGACCGGCCAGGCGATAGAGCGGCATGCCGAACTGGTACTTGCCGGTGGCGATCCACGCGAGCGCCGATTCACTCAGCAGCCCACGCGGGATGATACGGGGCGGTGCCGGCGTAACCTTGATGCCGAGATCGCAACATGGGCAGGCGTACTTGATACGCTGATGCTGGGTGACTCGCAACTGCTCGGGAATGACATTGAGCTGCTCACTGATCTCGACGCCGATCTCGACGAGCGCGTGTCCGTCGTGATCGCAGAAGCGCTCTGCCTCAGGGAGTTCGTGTCGCACGACATCACGCGGCAGATTGGGATCGAGAGGCTTGCGGTGGCCGCGCTTCTTGCGCTTGTGGGCCGCGACCTCGGTTCCGGGGGTATCTTCCTGCGCGGGAGTGGCGTTCGCGCCGAGCGCTTCGGCTTCGTTGAACAGGCCGAACTGGTCCGAGGCGCGCGCTTCGCTTTTCGCGCCAAACAGTTCGCGACGGTAAGCGCGCAGTCGTTCCTCGGCGAGATCGCGCTCAGCTGTCACGAGGCGCAGTGCGCTGCGAACCTCCTCATGATCGCGCTGAAGCGAACCATAGGCCTCTCGCATCGCGAGCAGTGCCTTGAGTTCGTCGGCGTCGATGATCACGTTGATCGGCATACCGCTTAGACCGGCACGCCGGTGACGTGTTCAGCTCACGCGTGCGTAATCTCGACTGGGATGTCGCTGGACTGCGGCAATGTCGATGCCCTCGATAAGCCAGTGCAGCTGCTCGACGCTCAGTGTCGCGACCCGGTTCGCGCTGTCAGGCCACACGAAGCGATCGTTTGCCTCGAGTCTCTTGAGCATGAGCCAGAAACCGTTGCCTTGCCAGCCCAGGATCTTGATGCGATCGCATCTCCGGTTGGTAAACACATAGAGCGAGGAATCCATCGGGTTCAAATGCATGGCCTGCTCCACGAGAATCGACAGGCTGTTCATGCCATACCGGAAGTCGACGGGTTCCCGATGCAGGTAGACCTTCAGGCCTTCGTCGAACCGGAACACGGCATCCTCCCCAGCATCTGGACCACGGTGGTCAGTTCGTCGATGCTCGCCTCGCCGAGATCAAACTCGACGCCGTTGGACAGTCGCACATGCAGTGCGAGCGTCAGCGATGGCGATGGTGACGGTGACGGTGACGGCGGTGCGGTTGGCCGTGCTGGTGGTGCTGCAACGACAGGCACGAATGCCGTGGGCGAGGCGACAGGTGGGGAGCGTTTGCGCGAACCCGGGATGTCAATGGGCGCGCCATCAATCACCGCGAGCGCGCCCTCCAGTACGATTTCCTCCGGGGCATGTGGACGTTCCTGTTCGCCGGTAGCATCATCCTGCGATGCCGGCGAGATGCCTTTCTCGCGCTCCAGCAGGTACTTCGTGATCCACTTGCGTAGCAGGTTGGCGTTGATCCCGTGCTCCTGCGCCAGGCGGGCAACCGACACGCCAGAACGCAGCGCTTCCTCAACGAGCGCACGCTTGCCTTTATCGTCGTAACGACGGCGACCGTCGCTGCTGCGTCGAACTACTCTTAACTCTGGATCTTTGTCAGCCATAGGTGTCCACCTCCGAATAGGTGGACACCTATGCTCCTCGCTCCTGTCCCCAGCGGCTAGACGCCGAAAATGGATCGCTTACCTTGCTTCATGCGATAGCCTGCCGCCGATCTCGTGCCCGTTGTCCTAGCCGACGCTCGCATTCTTTCCTTGACGCTCTGTCAAATTAGCCATCACTCGCCGGGAAGCCGATAACGTCACGTGGTCGATCGAAGATTCGGATACCGCGAAGCTGCGAACCTCAGGCACCTAACATAGTCAGCGACCAGCGTTCGATCCTTCAACAACATCGCAATCCGGGCGTGCGGCAAAAATCCACCTGCCGTCGCTAGCTCGCGAAACTTGTTTCATTGACACACCGCTGGAATAACGATTCGATCGCCGACCCGAGCTGTGAGGCCGCCGCGCAAAACCGCGCAAATCAGTCAACGGTGGGCGTTGCGAAACCCAACCTCGGCGACGGACGCAACGCCCCAGCGCGTTGCGCGCTCAGCGGTGGCGCATGGTTCGGATCCAGCGCCGCAGCTCGATCGCGTCCTGAAAGTGCGCGGGCGGATTCGGAGCGCCGAGCAGCACGATCACCATCATGTGTCCGCTCACCGGCGTCATCACGATCAGGCAATGACCGGCCTCGTTCGTAAAGCCTGTTTTTTGCAGCGCAACGTGCCATGACGCGCGATGCACGAGCGGATCGGTGTTGTGATACATCAGCGGGCCGTCGCCGCCAAGAACGACTTGCCTATGGGACGTCGAATACGCTTGTATCTTCGGATACCGGTACGCGGCGCTTGCGAGTTTCACCAGATCGCGCGCGCTCGATACGTTCTGCGGCGACAGTCCGGTCGGATCGACGAAATGGCTGTGAGTCATGTGCAGACGCCGCGCCTTGCGATTCATCGCTTTGACAAAGCCGGCACGTCCGCCCGAATAATCACGGCTCAGCGCAAATGCCGCGCGATTCTCCGACGACATCAGCGCGATATGCAGCATCGTTCGACGCAGCAGCAGCGAGCCGACCGGCAGGCGCGAGCGCGACCACTTCAAGCGGTCGACATCGGCGTCCGTGATGCGTGACGGCTTGACCAGCGAGCGTTTCGAGTCGATCACCACCATTGCGGTCAGAAGTTTGGTCAACGACGCGATCGGGAGGCGCTGATCCGCGTGCTTCATATACAGCGCGCGCCCGGTCGTCAGATCGACGACCATCGCAGCGCGCGCGAGCACCGCGGGTTTCGCCACGACGCGTTTGATATGACGGGCGCGCGCCATCGCGGGACCGGCGAATAAGGAGAACAAAACCAGGATCAGGATGCACGCACGCATGTCCCGACGCTCACGAAACATCTGCCGGACGTATTGCCTGCTGCGCGAGCCGGGCGCGACCGGTCCGTGGCAGCGGGAGTGGCGGCGAGCAAAGCGCCGGCGCATCCGTCGCGTGGACGCAAGGGGTCGAACGGAAAAACAGGAGTTTGCCGGTGCGTGCTGCCGGCACTTCGAATGTGGGAAAACTCATGAAGGAACGGCGGGAAGCGGTGATATTGAACGACGGCGACTTGGCTCGCGTGCCGTCACGAATGAAGAGAGGCCGGACCCGATGCCAACTTTGCATGGCCACGCCCGCCACGCTCATTCGCGCTACGCACGCGTCGCGAAGCTCGGGCTTGTTCGGATACCGCTGTCGGTGCGCTTGCCCAACATCTGTCCGCATGCCTTCGGGGCGACCGTGTCTTCGGAGGGGTAACCGTAGAGATCGAAACTTAAGCGAAACTTAAAACGTCAATCGATTCACAGGGTCGGCACCGCGAAAGCGAAGCCCGGGGTCAAGCGTGAGAACTCAGTAATGGTCAGCGTGCGCGTTCCGCAACCGGCCCGGACGGTCCGCCGCGGCAGCGAGGTTGGTGATCGGGATCACTTGCCGCGAATATAGGACATTCCGAAAACAAAAGGATGCCCACTCGAGACCGGCGTGATCGGCGGGATCATTGTGGCTGGCTGTTATGAGGTGAGTAGACCCGGGGAGTTGCACCCCGAGTCTCTCGCAGAACCCAACGTGAGCCTCTCGACTCATTCGGCTCCCGTTATCCGACCGATACGCCAACGATACGCCAGTGGACAAACAACCTGAGGTGGGCGAACTTCATCTTGCGTAGCCATTCCGCACTACGTCGCTTGCGCTGCCGCAGCCTCCTGTACTTTCGTCGAGCCCACCGCATAAGCCATAGGTCGATGTAGCCGAAGAGGCTGTGCATCGCCACCCGGTAGAACGCCCCATAGTAGTTCCACCACCCTTGTATCGTCGTGTTGCATTGCTGCGCAGGTTCATCCAGCGTCGCCGATGTTCGTCGGTGTATTCGCCAACTTCGCACGTGCTGTCTCATCCGCTTTAAGGCATCGCTGCTCGCCGCTGGCAGAAAGCCAGTAAATCGCCGCTGGTGTTTGCTCAATGCCCCTCTCGGTCTAAACGTAAAACCGAGGAACGTAAACTGCACGTTCGGATAAGTGCCAGTGCGATTGCTGTCCTTGCGATACACGATCTTCGACTTCTCCGGATACATCATCAACCCAATCCAGATTGGGGAGTTGAGTGCGCTGCTGACGCTTGCTTGACATCACATCAGTATGAACAGGCTGCCTTGGGTTATTACAAGCTCGATGCAGCTGAGCCGAGGATCGCATCGAAGGTAGCGTACTGTGAATGGATGCTTGGCCACGACGAAGAGGCATTCGATCGCCTCATGTCGCTTGGCGAAGAACTTGACGCAGATGGTGTAGGCCTTCTGAGCGAGTTGATTCGTACTCGCTATGGTGACAAAAATCGTAGTGCACACATGGAGGCGATTTGGGCGCGCCTTAAGGTCGTTACGACGGCTGATTCCGTACCGCTTTTGGCTGCCGAGGCACGCGCACGTGGTTTGTGGCCTGGAGACGCTGAAAATCGCGAGCAGAGGCGCCGAGAAATCGAGAGGCTCCTTTCTCTTCACCCGACCAGTCAGCGCATTCGCCTAGAAGTTCTTAAGGCTACGCTGAAGAAGCCGCCGTTTTCGGCGACGGTTTGCTGCTGAATGTCGGAATGCGAGATCAGCGACGCGATTGGTTCGATTTTCTTGTCCTGAAGGGCCTTGCAAGCGGGTCTCTCGACCCACTTTGGCCCATCATGGACGCACCTGTGCCATGAGCCGCTCGCGGCTCATGTAGATGTTGCTCAACGCCAGTGCGGTGAAGGCGCGCGTGGCGTTCTTCGCCAGGCCGCGATAGCGCACCTTGACGAAGCCCCACAGCCGCTTGACCACCGCAAAGACGTGCTCGACCCGCGCACGTATCTTCGACTTGTTGCGGTTCTTCGAGCGTCTGGTGTCATCGACCTCACCACTTCGCCTGCGCACACGCTGGTTGGTAAAGTCCTTCGCTTGCGGTGCCTTGCTGGCGATGAGTTCCTTCTGGCTCGCATACGCGCTGTCACCGTACACACGCCGCTCGGCGCCATGCAGCAGAGCCGGCAGCGGATGCTTGTCATGCACGTTCGCAGCCGTCACTACCGCGCTGTGTGCCAGCCCCGTCTGACTATCCACGCCGATGTGCAGCTTCATGCCGAAGTACCACTGCTGGCCCTTCCTCGTCTGATGCATTTCGGGGTCTCGCGTCTTGTCCGCGTTCTTCGTGGAACTGGGCGCACCGATGATGGTGGCATCCACGATGGTGCCGGTGCCAACCTTCAGGCCGTGCCCTTGCAGTACCTCGCCGACCTTGGCGAACAACTGCTCGCCGAGCTTGTTGCGCTCCAGCAGCCGGCGAAACTTCAACAGCGTCGTGCCATCAGGAACGCGCTCGCGCCCCAGGTCAATCCCAACGAATCGCCGCAATGCGGTGCTGTCCAGCAGCGCTTCCTCGCAGGCTTCATCCGCCAGGTTGAACCAGTGCTGCACAAAGTGCATGCGCAGCATGCGCTCCAGGCCAACTGGCGGGCGCCCGCCTTGCCCCTTCGGATAGTGCGGCTCGACAACCTCGCACAACTGCGTCCACGGTACGATCTGCTCCATCGTCTCAAGGAACACATCACGTTTGGTTGGCCGACGGTACTGTTCGAATCCGGCGCCTTGATCGGCCGCCATCGCAAGGGTCTGTTGTTTCATCCGCATTTAACGTCTTACCGCCCAACGGCGTTGACCTTTTTCAGCGTAGCCTTAACGAGTTGCGATGCTCCGACTCTCCGGCTGAGGAACGATATGCATTGTTGCGCGGTTGGAACAGTAGCGACCTAATCCCGAGGTTCCAATGGGAATCTGCTTGTGTGGCTGCTGAAGTGCGAAAATTCGACGAGGCAATCGATTACCTCCGCCAACTGGAAAAGAGAGAGCGTCAGAGCGCACGCCCATCACAGAACCTACTTCTGAATATCGACCTCGCGCGGTGCGATATCACAGTTCGCTCTGCTGATGCTCCCGATTTATCTGGCTACGATGCAATTCTGAGCGGCACTACGCTCGACGGGGAAAATAGCGCGCGCGTTGTCCGTGCAGCACTTGCGGCCGCCTGCAGTTTCGCCCCGGAACGGGTTGCCGAGCTGTGCGATGGTTTGCTCAATGCACTCAAATCAACCGAGTATGGATTCCCGATCGATGCTTCAGCGCTGTTCAACGAGTCGTATCCCGTCAGTGGTCAAGAATGGGACGACTATGCCCATACTTGGCCGTGCGGCAACCTCTTTCCCCATCAAGATATTCTTCTCGCAACTACAAGGCCACGCGAACGCGTTCCTCCGCGCCGCTTTCGCCGCGTCAAAAATTAATGAAAACTATATGGACGACGATGTAGAACCGGAACTCCCAGCGGGATTCTGGGATGACATCGAAGCGCTTATTGGAAATAGCACGGGAGATGATTCTGAGCTCGGTGGCAAACTTTTGTCACTCCAAAATGCCGCTCGCGCGCATCGCCACCGTCCCAACAGGACTGCGTTAGGGCAGTCTTGGATAAAATCCGAGATACTTCGCAGCCCCGATGACTATGCCGTCACTTACGGATGGCTGACCCTGAAGGCAGCGACACGAACCGCCACCTCTGCACGGACCTTTCCTCTGGAGTTCTCAAGCAATTGCGCGATAGCGCAATTGAGGCGCCCCAAGCGTATGACTTGGTTGAACCACTCGTGGAAATCCGCATTCGCGCTCGTGATCTCGGCGTTGAGACAAAGTGCTCCGGTTTGCATCGCCGAGGCAGAGCACCAATCTATCACCATTAAAATTGGCGCATTGCACAATAAAAATACGCGTCGCCGCAGACTTTGTTGTATCTGAACCGCTCCCCCTTACTTCCCGCAAACTTTGTTGTGCTCCCATAACAACAAAAAAAAGCGTCACGTTGCCGTGACGCCTTAAAAAGTTCTAGCCATTCCGAGGGCCGTGCTAGAACCTGAGAGAAGATATTCGAAAGGCTCGAGCGCATTGGACGGGCAACCGATCCTGGATTTTAGGATTTTTCCGCTCGCGCGCACCAAAATGCAGCGGAGACAAGCGACTTTCGAAATGCGGTTCCATTTTTTATGGTTATGCTGACTAAGTCAAGCAAAAAGAAGTAGTCGACCATCGATCGGCAATTTCTTCCGATACAATGACTTTTCTTAAAAATGTATGAATGGGTGCCCCGGTTTGGAGATGTCCCTGCCTCTGTGAGCGGCCGTCAACAGGTTGTCCCACGAACAATTTGAAATGCTGTTCCATAAAAACGCATGAACCGATCCACTCCCAACCAACCCGTCGCCGCCAAGGTCCCCGCCAGCAAAGACCGAGACGGCCCGGGCGATGAAGTCACCGCGCTCGCGCGCGGCCTGACCGTACTGCGCGCCGTCGCCGCCGCGCACGCACCACTCAGCAATCGCGAACTCGCCGAGTTGACCGGCATCCCGAAGCCCACCGTGTCGCGCATCACCGCGACGCTCGTCGGCACCGGTTTTCTGCTGCGACTACCCGACAGCGAACGCTTCGTGCTGACCTCGTCGGTGCTCGAACTGAGCAACGGCTTTCTGCGCAACTTCGACATCCGCTCGCGCGCGCGGCCGTTTCTGATCGAACTCGCGGAACGCACCGCGTTGTCGGTGCATCTGGCGGTGCGCGACCGCTACGACATGGTCGTCATCGACGCGATCCGGCCGCGTTCGGCGGTGCTCGTGTCGCGACTCGAAATCGGCTCGCGCATGAGCTTGACGCGCACCGCCGTCGGCCGGGCGTACCTCGCCGCGCTCGCGCAACCGGACCGCGACCGTCTGCTGGTCGGCCTGCAGACGGCCGAAGGTGACGATTGGGGCTATATCGGCAGCCGTCTCGCAAGCGCGATCCAGGACACCCTCGAGCGCGGCTTCGCAATCGCCACCGGCGAGTGGTACAACGGGCTGAACGCGATCGCGCTCGGCTTCGTCGGGCCGTCGGGCGAGCGCTACGCGGTCAATTGCGGCGGCTCGGCCGACCAATGTCCGCGCGACTGGCTGATCGCGCGCGCCGCGCCCGCGCTGCTCGAATGCATCGACAAGATCGTGCTGGAGATCGGCGGCACGCCGGGGCGCCGGCTCGACGAATAAGCCGTCGGCGGCATCGGGCGCCAAACGGCGCCCCGCGCGGATCGAACGCGGCGCCAGCCGCCCGTGATCTGCGAGAGTGGCGACGGCGGCCCGCCCTCGCCCGACGATGCGCCGACATGCTGTAACCTTCGTAATCAACCGAAAAATACGCGGCTGGACTGTTACAGACGCCGCAACGTACGATCACGCATCCCGTCGCGGGACCGCGCGCCGCGAGCCGTGAGCGTCGTCGAACCGGCCGCGTCCAGCCGCGATGATTCCGCATTGCGTTAACATCTCTGTCCCGCGCCTCGGGTAGCATCGCGCTGAACATTGCGCGGCGCCCGCCGCCACGACCGCCTGACATGCCGCCCATGTGCCGGCCCACCGCCCTTCGAATGGCGGCGAGCGCATCGGCGGCTCACATCATCAAGCCAGCCACCCGACCGAACCGATGGACGAACAACAAAAGCACCCGGAAACCCAACGCCCTGCCGCTTCCCAGCCGTCCGCGAACGGCGCGCAATCGAGCGCCCCCGGCGCGGTGAAACGCCACCGTGGCCGCACCGTCGCGCTGATCGTCGCGGCGCTGGTCGTGCTCGGCGTCGTGCTGTGGCGTTGGCATCCGTGGGGCGGGCCCGGCAGCGGCGCGAGCGCGCCTGGTGCGGCGAGCGGCGCGCGCAGCGGCCGCTTCGGCCGCGGCGGCCCGAACGCGATGGCCAACATGGCGCAGCCGGTGCACGTCGCCGCCGCGACGCAGGGCGAGATGCCGGTCGTGCTGACTGCGCTCGGCACGGTCACGCCGCTCGCCACCGTCACCGTGCTGCCGCAACTGAGCGGCGTGCTGCAGGACGTCTATTTCAAGGAAGGCCAGATGGTCAAGAAGGGCGACGTACTGGCCCAGATCGACCCGCGCCCGTACGAAATTTCGCTGCGCAACGCCGAGGGCACGCTGGTGCGCGACGAGGCGCTGCTCGCCACCGCGCGTCTCGATCTGAAGCGCTATCAGACGCTGCTCACGCAGGACTCGATCGCGAGTCAGCAGGTCGACACGCAGGCGTCGCTGGTGCGGCAATACGAAGGCACGGTGAAGTCCGACCAGGCCAACATCGACAGCTTCAAGCTCGACCTCGTGTACGCGCGCATCACCGCGCCGGTGTCGGGACGCGTCGGTCTGCGTCAGGTCGACCCGGGCAACTACGTGACCTCGGGCCTCACCAACGGCATCGTCGTGATTACGCAGCTCGATCCGATCAGCGTGTTGTTCACGACTTCCGAAGACAATCTGCAGCAGATCATCCAGCACACGCAGAACGGCGAGTCGCTGTCGGCCACCGCGTACGACCGCAGCAACACGCATCCGCTCGAAGTCGGCTCGCTAAAGACGATGGACAATCAGATCGACACGACCACCGGCACGATCAAACTGCGCGCGATCTTCGAGAACAAGGACAACGGCCTGTTCCCGAACCAGTTCGTCAACACTCGCCTGCTCGTCGATACGATCAGGAACGCGGTGATCGTGCCGACCTCGGCGGTGCTCAACGGCTCGATGGGTACCTTCGTGTACGTCGTGAAGCCCGACAACACGGTCACCGTGCGCCAGGTCAAGGTCGGCCCGGTCGACGGCGAGCGCACCAGCATCCAGTCGGGCCTCGCGGTCGGCGAGCGCGTCGTGATCGACGGTTCGGACCGGCTGCGCGAAGGCGCGAAGATCACGATTCCGGCCGAGCGGCCGCGTGGCGCGTCCGGCGCATCGGCCGCATCCGGCGCGCACGCGCATCGCGGCCGGCACGCGGCGCAAGCATCGCAATAAAGTAAAGGCACGGCACTTACCGCATGAATCCATCCCGCGCTTTTATTCTGCGTCCTGTCGGCACCGCGCTGCTGATGGCGGCGATCATGCTGGTCGGCCTCGTCGCGCTGCGCTTTCTGCCGCTGTCCGCGCTGCCCGAGGTCGACTATCCGACGATCCAGGTGCAGACCTTCTATCCGGGCGCGAGCCCGGACGTGATGACGTCGTCCGTGACGGCGCCGCTCGAGAGGCAATTCGGGCAGATGCCGTCGCTGAACCAGATGTCGTCGCAAAGCTCGGCCGGCTCGTCGATCATCACGCTGCAGTTCAGCCTCGACCTGCCGCTCGACATCGCCGAGCAGGAGGTCCAGGCGGCGATCAACGCGGCGGGCAACCTGCTGCCGTCCGACCTGCCCGCGCCGCCGATCTACGCGAAGGTCAACCCGGCCGACGCGCCGATCATCACGCTCGCGATCACGTCGAAGACACTGCCGCTCACGCAGGTGCAGGATCTCGCCGACACGCGTCTCGCGCAGAAGATTTCGCAGGTCGCCGGGGTGGGTCTCGTGAGCCTGTCGGGCGGCCAGCGCCCGGCGATCCGCATTCAGGCGAATCCGCGCGCGCTCGCCGCGTACGGCCTGAATCTCGACGACCTGCGCACCACCGTCTCGAACCTGAACGTCAATACGCCGAAGGGCAATTTCGACGGTCCGACGCGCAACTACACGATCAACTCGAACGACCAGTTGACCGACGCCGACGAATACAAGAGCGCCGTGGTCGCGTACAAGAGCGGCCGTCCGGTGATGCTGACCGACGTCGCGAGCATCGTGGCGGGACCGGAGAATACGAAGCTCGGCGCGTGGGTCGACAACACGCCCGCGATCATCCTGAACGTGCAGCGCCAGCCAGGCGCGAACGTGATCCAGGTAGTCGACAGCATCAAGGCGCTGCTGCCGCAGTTGCAGCAGTCGCTGCCCGCCGCGCTCGACGTCGAGGTCGTCACCGACCGCACCACGACGATCCGCGCGTCGGTGCGCGACGTGCAGTTCGAACTGGCGATGTCGGTCGTGCTGGTCGTGCTGGTGATGTACCTGTTCCTCGCCAACATCTACGCGACGATCATTCCGAGCCTGTCGGTGCCGCTGTCGCTGATCGGCACGCTCGCGGTGATGTACCTGTGCGGCTTCTCGCTCGACAACCTCTCGCTGATGGCACTGACCATCGCCACCGGCTTCGTCGTCGACGACGCGATCGTGATGATCGAGAACATCGCGCGCTACGTCGAGCAAGGCGACACGGCGCTCGAAGCCGCGCTGAAGGGCTCGAAGCAGATCGGCTTCACGATCATTTCGCTGACGGTCTCGCTGATCGCGGTGCTGATTCCGCTGCTCTTCATGGGCGACGTGGTCGGGCGCCTGTTCCACGAATTCGCGATCACGCTCGCGGTGACGATCGTCATCTCCGCGGTCGTGTCGCTGACGCTCGTGCCGATGATGTGCGCGAAGCTGTTGCGCCACACGCCGCCGCACGACAGTCACCGTTTCGAGGCGAAGGCGCACCGCTTCATCGACTGGGTGATCGCGCGCTACGCGGTCGCGCTCACGTGGGTGCTGAACCGTCAGCGCTCCACGCTGGTCGTCGCGGTGCTCACGCTGGTGCTGACCGGCCTGCTGTACGTGTACGTGCCGAAGGGCTTCTTCCCGGTGCAGGACACCGGCGTGATCCAGGCGATCACGCAGATGCCGCAGTCGGTGTCGTTCGCATCGATGGCCGAGCGTCAGCAGGCGCTCGCCGACCAGATCCTGAAGAACCCGGACGTCGAAAGCCTGACCTCGTTCATCGGCGTGGACGGCAGCAACATCACGCTGAACAGCGGCCGCATGCTGATCAACCTGAAGCCGCGCGACGACCGCAGCAATACCGCGAGCGAGGTGATCCGCCAGTTGCAGAAAGACGTCGCGCATATTCCGGGCGCGTCGCTGTACATGCAGCCGGTGCAGGACCTGACGATCGACTCGACCGTCAGCCCGACGCAGTATCAGTTCATGCTGACCGATCCGAACATCAGCGAATTCACCACGTGGGTGCCGAAGCTGGTCGACCGGTTGAAGCAGTCGCCCGAGCTCGCGGACGTCGCAACCAATCTGCAGGACAACGGCCGCTCGGTGTTCATCGAGATCGACCGCGCGACCGCCGCGCGCTTCGGCATCACACCGGCCACGATCGACAACGCGTTGTACGACGCGTTCGGCCAGCGCATCATTTCGACGATCTTCACGCAGTCGAACCAGTACCGCGTGATTCTCGAAGCGCAGCCGACGATGCAGCACTACACCACGTCGCTGAACTCGATCTACCTGCCCTCTTCCACGTCGACGGGCGGCCAGGTGCCGCTGTCGTCGATCGCGAAGTTCATCGAGCAACCCGCGCCGCTGCTGGTCACGCACCTGAGCCAGTTCCCGGCCACCACGGTGTCGTTCAACCTCGCGCCGGGTTCGTCGCTCGGCGCGGCGGTCAAGTCGATCCAGCAGGCCGAGAAGGACGTCGGTCTGCCCGCGTCGTTCCAGACGCGCTTCCAGGGCGCGGCGCTCGCGTTCCAGGCATCGCTCGCCAACGAGCTGTTCCTGATCCTCGCGGCGATCGTCACGATGTACATCGTGCTCGGCGTGCTGTACGAGAGCTTCATCCATCCGATCACGATTCTGTCGACGCTGCCGTCGGCCGGCGTCGGCGCGCTGCTCGCGCTGCTGATCACCGGCCACGATCTCGACATCATCGGCATCATCGGCATCGTGCTGCTGATCGGTATCGTGAAGAAGAACGCGATCATGATGATCGACTTCGCGCTCTACGCCGAGCGCGAGGAAGGCAAGCCGCCGCGCGAGGCGATCTACCAGGCGTGTCTGCTGCGCTTCCGGCCGATCCTGATGACCACGCTCGCCGCGCTGCTCGGCGCGCTGCCGCTGATGCTCGGCACCGGCGCGGGCTCGGAGCTGCGCCGGCCGCTCGGTATCGCGATCGCCGGCGGCCTGATCGTGAGCCAACTGCTGACCCTGTTCACGACGCCGGTGATCTACCTCGCGTTCGATTCGCTCGGCCGCCGGTTGCGCGAGCGCTTTAACCGCGGCGATTCGTCCGGTAGCGCCACGCCGCCCGCCACCGATGCAGGGAACTGAGCGATGAACCTGTCGCGTCCGTTTATCTCCCGTCCGGTCGCCACCACGCTGCTGGCGATCGGCATCGCGTTGTCGGGGGTATTCGCGTTCACGAAGCTGCCGGTCGCGCCGCTGCCGCAGGTCGACTTCCCGACCATCTCGGTGCAGGCGACGCTGCCGGGCGCAAGCCCGGAGACCGTCGCGACGAGCGTCGCGAGTCCGCTCGAGCGGCATCTCGGCTCGATCGCCGACGTCACCGAGATGACGTCGCAGAGCTCGGTCGGCTCGACGCGCATCACGCTGCAGTTCGGCCTGAACCGCAACATCGACGGCGCCGCGCGCGACGTGCAGGCGGCGATCAACGCGGCGCGCGCCGACCTGCCCGCGAGCCTGCGCAGCAACCCGACCTACCACAAGGTCAACCCGGCCGACGCGCCGATCCTGATTCTCGCGCTGACGTCGAGCACGCTGACGGCGGGCCAGCTCTACGATTCGGCCGCGACGGTGCTGCAGCAGTCGTTGTCGCAGGTGCAGGGGGTTGGCGAAGTGGATGTCAGCGGTTCGGCGAATCCGGCCGTGCGCGTCGAGTTGCTGCCGCATGCGCTGTCGCATTACGGCATCGGCCTCGAGGACGTGCGCGCGGCGCTCGCTGCGGCCAATGCCAACAGCCCGAAGGGCTCGATCGAGTTCGGCGAGAACCGCGTACAGCTGTACACCAACGACCAGGCGAGCAAGGCGTCGCAGTACAAGGACCTCGTCATTGCCTATCGCAACGGCGCGCCGGTCAAACTCTCCGACATGGGCGAAGTCGTCGATTCGGTCGAAGATCTGCGCAATCTCGGTCTCTTCAATGGCAAGCGCTCGGTGCTCGTGATCCTGTACCGGCAGCCGGGCGCGAACATCATCGAGACCGTCGACCGCGTGAAGGCGATGCTGCCGCAACTGCACGCGTCGCTGCCCGCCGACGTCGACATCGCGCCGACCTCGGACCGCTCGACGACGATCCGCGCGTCGTTGAAGGACACCGGGCGCACGCTCGTGATCGCGATCGCGCTCGTCGTGATGGTGGTGTTCCTGTTCCTGCGCAACTGGCGCGCCACGCTGATTCCGAGCGTGGCCGTGCCGATCTCGATCGTCGGCACGTTCGGCGCGATGTACCTGATGGGCTTCTCGATCGACAATCTGTCGCTGATGGCGTTGACCATCGCGACCGGCTTCGTCGTCGACGACGCGATCGTCGTGCTCGAAAACATCTCGCGCCACATCGAAGACGGCGTGCCGCGCATGAAGGCCGCGTTCATCGGCGCGCGCGAGGTCGGCTTCACGGTGATGTCGATCAGCATCTCGCTGGTCGCCGTGTTCCTGCCGATCCTGCTGATGGGCGGCATCGTCGGGCGGCTGTTCCGCGAGTTCGCGCTGACGCTGTCGCTCGCGATCGCGGTGTCGCTGGTCGTATCGCTGACGCTCACGCCGATGATGTGCTCGCGCCTGCTGCGCGAGCCGCACGAGAAAGAACAGGAAAGCCGCTTCGGCCGCTGGCTCGAACGCGGTTTCTCATCGATGCAGCGCGGCTACGAGCGCACGCTCGGCTGGGCGCTGCGGCATCCGCTGCTGATCGTCCTCGTCCTGCTGCTGACCATCGCGCTGAACATCGCGCTCTACATCATCGTGCCAAAGGGCTTCTTCCCGCAGCAGGACACGGGGCGCCTGATCGGCGGCATCCAGGCCGACCAGAGCACGTCGTTCCAGGCGATGAAGGGCAAGTTCTCGGAGATGATGGAAATCGTCAGCAAGAATCCGGCGGTCGACAGCGTGGCCGGCTTCACCGGCGGCCGGCAGACCAACTCGGGCTTCATGTTCATGTCGTTGAAGCCGAAGAGCGAGCGCAAGCTGTCCGCCGACCAGGTCATCCAGCAGCTGCGCGCGCCGCTCGGCGACGTGGCCGGCGCGCGCACGTTCCTGCAGGCGGTGCAGGACATTCGCGTGGGCGGCCGGCAATCGAACGCGCAGTATCAGTTCACGCTGCTCGCCGACTCGACGCCCGATCTGTACAAGTGGGGGCCGAAGCTCACCGAGGCGCTGCAGGCACGCAAGGAGCTCGCGGACGTGAACTCCGACCAGCAGCAAGGCGGTCTCGAAGCGATGGTGACGATCGACCGCGCCACGGCATCGCGCCTCGGCATCAAGCCCGCGCAGATCGACAACACCCTGTATGACGCGTTCGGCCAGCGCCAGGTGTCGACGATCTACAACCCGCTGAACCAGTATCACGTCGTGATGGAAGTCGCGCCGCAATACTGGCAGAGCCCGGAGATGCTGAAGCAGATTTTCGTCAGCACGTCGGGCGGCAGCGCGAGCGGCGCGCAGACCACCAACGCGCCGGCCGGCACCGTGACGTCCAGAGCGACCAGCACGTCGACCACGACGAGCGCGGCAACCGGCGGCATGGCCGCCACCACCGCGACGAGCGCGGCCAGCATCGCAGCCGACTCCGCGCGCAATCAGGCCATCAACTCCATCGCGGCGAGCGGCAAGTCGAGCGCGTCGTCGGGCTCGGCGGTGTCGACCGCGAAGGAGACGATGGTGCCGCTGTCGGCGATCGCGAGCTTCGGGCCCGGCACCACGCCGCTATCGGTCAATCACCAGAGCCAGTTCGTCGCCTCGACGATCTCGTTCAACCTGCCGCCGGGCGTGTCGCTGTCCACCGCCACGCAGGCGATCTACGACACGATGGCCGAGATCGGCATGCCCGCCACGATTCACGGGAGCTTCCAGGGCACCGCGCAGGCGTTCCAGCAGTCGATGTCCGACCAGCCGATCCTGATCCTCGCCGCGCTCGCGGCGGTGTATATCGTGCTCGGCATCCTGTACGAGAGCTACATCCACCCGCTGACGATCCTGTCGACGCTGCCGTCCGCGGGCGTCGGCGCGTTGCTCGCGCTGCTGCTGTTCAAGACCGAGTTCAGCATCATCGCGCTGATCGGTGTGATCCTGCTGATCGGCATCGTGAAGAAGAACGCGATCATGATGGTGGACTTCGCGATCGACGCGTCGCGCAAGGGAATGTCGTCGCGCGACGCGATCTACCAGGCCTGTCTGCTGCGCTTCCGGCCGATCATGATGACCACCTTCGCCGCGCTGCTCGGCGCGTTGCCGCTCGCGTTCGGCAGCGGCGAAGGCGCGGAGATGCGCGCGCCGCTCGGTATTTCGATCGTCGGCGGGCTGATCGTCAGCCAGATGCTGACGCTCTATACGACGCCGGTCGTCTATCTGTACATGGATCGCATCCGCGTGCGCTGGGAGGCGAGAAAGGCACGCCGCGCGGGTGGCGCGACGCCGACGTCGTCATGACGTAGTGAAGGTGGCGCTCACAGCTTCTGCTCGATGGCCAGCGAGAAAATCCGCTGCCATCGGCGCGCCGCCCGCTCGTTCGACATCGGCACGAGCCACTCGCCGTGCCGCGAGTCCTTGACCTTCAGCGCGAGCCGCGCCTGTGCGTCGCGGCCCTGTGCTTCGGCGCCGAGCAGATCGGCGAAGATATACGCGCCCTGCTGGTCGCCGACGCGAATCTCGCAGAGCCGCTTGGCCGCCGCGAGCCGCACCGAGCCCCAACTGCCCTTCAATTCGTGCGTCCAGTCGCCGTCGCGCACGTTCGGCGCGACTTCGCGGCGCCGCTGCCGCCAGTACGCGAGCGCACCGGCGATCAGCAACGCAACCAGCACGGCCACACCCTCCGCCACCGCCAGCCCGAAAGCGGCCTGCAGCGCATAAAAGGCACGCACCGCGCCGTACCCCAGCGCGATCAGCGCAATCAACGCAACGACAATCGGCATCGCAAGCTCATCCGGCAAATGGTTTTAGTCGGCTAGCGCGGGCAAACGCGACGGCGCGCACGGCCCCTCACTGCCCCTCACTGTCCCTTATGGGCGGCCGACCACGCCTTGAGCGCGTTCAGCGTGTTCTCGACATGCTTGTCGGGCGACAGGCTCGTGTACTCGTAGATGATCTTGCCGTCGGGCGAGATCACGTACGACACGCGATTCGCCATGCCGGCCTTCAACGGCATGGCCGCGTCGTACGCATTGATCACCTTCGCGTCGGCGTCGGCCGCGACCGGGAATTTGCTGCGGCATTCGCTGACCGAAAACTTCGTCAGCGTATCGATGTTGTCGTGCGACACGCCGATCACCGTCGCGCCGTACTTCTTGTATTGGTCGACCGCATCGGCGAACTCGTGCGCCTCGATCGTGCAGCCCTTCGTGAACGCGGCCGGATAGAAGTACAGCACGACCGGGCCCTTCTTCAGTTCGTCGGCGAGCGAATACGCGTAGGTCTTGCCGCCGAGCGAGGCCTCGGCGGTAAACGTCGGCGCCGTATCGCCGGGCTTCAGGGTTGCCGAGGCGAGCGGCGAATGCATTGCGAATCCGAACGCCATGACGGCGGCCAGTACCGCCGGTATGTGTTTTGTCTTCATCTGCTCCTCCACGCGTGAGCGCACGCAATTGATCGGGTCCATCGGAGACAGCTTCGGCCGACGTCACAGGCCGTCGCTGAACTTTCTATTGGACCACGGATGCGCACGCGGCGTGGGTCGTCGCCCGGATCACAAGCGAATCGAAAGGGTGCGGCGCGCGAGCTCGACGCCTCAAACGCCCAATTCGGCCACGTGCGCGCCGAACCACGCCGCCGCCGACAGGTTCAGCTCCGACAGCACGTCGGGCGTCAGCGCGTGGAAGCCCGCCGCCGTCGCGACCGGCGCCGCGTCGCCGCCCTCGCCCGCGACCTCGGCGATCAGCAGCAGCGCGCCCAGTTCGCCCTTGCGCGCGACGATCGCGTCGCGAATCTGCGGCGCGAGGCCGAGTTTCTCGAGCACCGCGTCCGGCGTGCTGTCGAGCACGATGTGCACGAGCGAAAAAATCCCGGTCATGAACGCGGCGTCGGCGAATTCGCCGTCGGCCGGACGCAGCCAGTTCGCGGCGAGTTCCATGAAGCGCGAGCGCGTCGCCGCCAGTTGCACGAGCGGATCGGCGCGCCACGGCAACTCGCCGGTGTCCGAGTACAGCAGCAGTTGCGCCCAGCGCGCGATCTGCCGCGTGCCGGTCGCGATGATCGCCTCGCGCAGCGACGCGATGTTGCGCCCGAGGCCGAATGCACTCGAATTGACGAGCCGCAGCAGTTGCACGACCACGCCCGGGTTGACCTTCAGCTCCGCCTCGAGCTCGACGATGCCGGCGTCGCGCGACAGCAGCGCGAGCAGCCGCAGCAGGCCCGGACGCAGCGAGCGGTTGCGCGGCGCGGCCAGCACCTGCGGCCGCGCGAAGAAGTAGCCCTGGAACAGATCGAAACCGAGCTCGTGGGCGAGCGCGAAGTCCTCGCGCGTCTCGACCTTCTCGGCGAGCAGCGTCTTGCCGTGGCCGCGCAGCGTCGACGCGAGCTTCGCGACGGTGCGGCGCGGCGTCTGCAGGAAATCGATCTTGACGATGTCGGCGTACGGCAGCATCGCGCTCAGCTCGTCGGACAGATCGTGGACGTCGTCGAGCGCGACCTGGAAGCCGGCGCCGCGCAACTCGCCGAGACGACGCGCGAGCGAGGCGTCGTAGCGCACGGTTTCGAGGATTTCGAGCACGAAGCGCTCGGGCGGCATCAGATGGACGATGTCGCTAAAGAGCAGCGCGCGATCGATATTGACGAAGCCGCGATGCTGGCCGAGCACGGCGGGTACGCCGATTCCGCCGATCGTGCGCGCGACCACCTGCGCGGTGGCCTGCGTGTCGTCGCTGATTTCGGCGTAGTTGTACGTTCCGGCACGGAACAGCAGCTCGTAGGCGTGAAGCGCGCCATCGCGATCGAGAATCGGCTGGCGGCCGACATAGACGTACTGTGGGGCAGCGTCCAGCGCCCCGTGCTCACGATAGCCGGCCGACGCGCCGGCGAGGACATCACGCACCTCGACGTCCCGCGGGACGGGCCGTGGGGCTCTGGCGGACCTGACGACGGGGCGTTCGGACATGGATCATCAGTGCAAGGTTCGGAAAGTCTATGCAGCGCGACGTCATCAGCGTCGCCAAATAAAGGGGATTCGCCGTATTAACGGCCGCGAGGCGACGTCACTTTAACCGAATCGTCCCGGCGACGGCGCCGGGCTTCTCCTTACCAGATGTTTTTCTCCACGGGCCGCTAAAGATTTCCCCGCATGCGTCGTTATCTCGTTCTGATGGGGCGGCCTGCTATCTCCTGGCCGCCCGGAGCGGCGGACAAGCAGCCCCGCCTGCGGACGAACCCAGGTTGCCAGCGACAAACATGGAAGCGAACACGATCACCGCGCCCCGCCGGGGCTCCTTGCGCACGGTCATTGACCGGCTGTGGGCGTTCGGCCGGCGCGAGGACGACGACCAGCCGAGCAGCGCGAAGCGCCCGCCCCCACTGGAACAGGTGGTCGGCGCGGTCGATCTGCTCGCGCACGTCGACGATGCGCTGCGCTTCATCTACGTGTCCGACGCGAGCCTGCGCTTCATCGGCTATCACCGCGAATACCTGAAAACCGCGACGCTGCACGATCTGGTCGCGCCCGCCGACGTGCCGCGCCTCGACGCGCTGCTCAAGCTCGCGGCGGCCTCGGGCAACGTCGAGAAAGCGACGCTCGGGCTCGTCAAGTCGCTGACCTATCCGATCACGGTCGAGCTGCGGGTGGTGCGCAGCAGCCACGACGGCGTCGACGGCTACGCGATCGCCGGCTTCGACGTGTCGTCGTGGCGCGCCACCGAAGAGCGCCTGACCCAGGCGCTGCATCTGGACCGGCTGACCAGCCTGCCGAACCAGTCGGGCTTGCTGCACGCGTTGCTCGACGCGCAACAGAAGGCCGACGCGCACGGCACGCCGGTCGCGCTCTTGCTGCTCGATCTCGACGACTATCAGCGCGTGAATCGCGCACTCGGCTACGACGCCGGCGACGAGATGCTGCGCGACACGTCGCGGCGCCTGTTGAACATGACGAGCCCGAATGAAACGATCGCGCGCGTCGCCAGCGACGAGTTCGCGATCCTCGTGAAGCCTGCCGCGAGCCGCACCGACGCGGCGGCGGCCGCCGAAGCGCTGGCGCGGCGTCTGTTGACCGCGATCCAGCAGCCGTACGTGTTCAAGGGTCAGCAGGTGCACCTGTCGGCCAGCATCGGCATCGCGCTGTACCCGGACGTGCGCCACGCCAACGACACCGGCGGCCACGACACGCACCTGCTGCGCTGGGCCGACCACGCGCTGTTGCAGGCGAAGGCCGCGGGCGGCAACACGCTGGCGTTCTACGTACCCGACGACAACCCGGCCGACGCCGAGCGCCTCAAGCTCGAGGCCGACCTCTACGACGGCGTACGCAACGGCGAGTTTTCGCTACACTTCCAGCCGATCACGAGCAGCCGCACGCGGGGCGTGGTCGGTGTCGAGGCGTTGATTCGCTGGACGCATCCGGTGCATGGCCTCGTGCCGCCGTCGATGTTCATTCCGCTCGCGGAGTCGATCGGGCTCATCAACTTTCTCGGCAACTGGGTGCTGAAGGTCGCGTGCATGCAACTGATCCAGTGGGACGCGAAGGGCATCTCGCTGCAGTACGTGGCCGTCAACGTGTCGCCGCAGCAGTTTCGCGATCCGCGCTTCAAGGACTCGGTGCGCGAGGCGATCGAGCTGACCGGCATCGATCCGCGCCGCCTCGTCTTCGAGATCACCGAAAGTCTGCTGATGCACGATCCGGCGCACGCGAAAGGCTTGCTCGAAGAGCTGACCGCGATGGGCATCCGCTTCGCCGTCGACGACTTCGGCACCGGCTATTCGAGCCTCGCGTACCTGCAGCGTTTTCCGCTCGCGAAGCTGAAGATCGACCGGAGTTTCGTGGAGAATCTGCTAACCTCGCGAAACGATCAGGCAATCGTTAGCGCCGTCGTCGGCCTTGCGCAGACGCTCGACCTCGAACTGGTAGCCGAGGGCGTCGAAACGGAAGCGCAACGCGCGTTGCTCACCGAGATGGGCTGCGATCACATTCAGGGCTGGCTCGTTTGCAAGGCGCTGCCGTCCGAGGAACTCGCGCAGCGCTTCGAATCGCGCGAGCTTCAGTTGCACGGCGCGTAACGGGCGATGCAGACACGACGCCCAGGCAGCGCAACAAGCCGGCTCACGACCGGCATGGCATTCACTGGAACACGTATGGCTTTTGCGGGACTCACATGGTAAAGGCGGCAGTGCTCGACCGGCTCTGGACGCGAATGAGCGAGCGCGGCGATTTCCCTATGCTGTCGCAATCGCTGCGCACCACCATGGCGGCAGTGACCAACGACGACCTCGACTTCACCGGCCTCGTGCAAGTGGTGCTGTCGGACTTCGCGCTCACCCAGAAGGTGCTGCGCCTCGCGAACTCGGCGATGTACATGGCGTTCGGCGGCAACATCACGACCGTGTCGCGCGCGCTGATGGTGCTCGGCATGGATGCGGTCGGCCATCTGGTCGTCGGGCTGAAAATCGTCGATCACTTTCATCAAAGCGCGCCGCGCCGCATCGACGCGAAACTCGAACTGAACCGCACGCTGCTGTCGGGCTGCGTCGCGCGCAAGCTGACCGAGCGCGGCGACTTGCGCGCCGGTGAGGAAGCGGTGGTCTGCACGCTGATGCGGCAGATCGGCAAGCTGCTGGTCGTGTTCTATCTCGACGCCGAATGGGACCAGATTCGCCGCCATATCGATGGCGGCGCACTCGAAACCGATGCGTGCGTGCTCGTGCTCGGCGTGACGTTCGATGAAATCGGCGCCGAAGCCGCGGTGCGCTGGCGCCTGCCTGACACGATCCGCTCGGGCATGGGTGAGTTCGATCCGGAGGATGTGACGCAACCGCGCCAGGTGCAGTGGCTGCGCGCGATCACCAATTACTCGACCGCGGTCGCCGACGTGCTCACCCAGCAGAACATGCCCGAGGGGGAGCGCGAGGCACGCATCGGCGAGCTTGCGCACGAGTACAGCAGCGCGCTGAACACCGACCCCGAGGTGCTGCTGCAGATGAGCGTCGCGCTATCGCGTGAGGATGGCGGCGACAGCGTGATGCGCGAGATCGTCGAGTTACGCGCGAATGCCGATGCGATCGCGCGCGAGGCGCTTACACCCGAGGCGCGCATCGAGATCGGGGTGAAGGATCTGCGCGACCTGCCCGAGGGCAGCCCGCTCGCACCGACGCTCGCGATGGCCGCCGAGACCGTGCTCGCGGCGCTCGGCTTCTCGCGCACCGTGGTGTACGTCAAGCACAGCAGCGGCACGTTCAAGGCGCGTCTCGGCTTCGGGCCGAAGATCGACGCGGCGCTGCCGCGGCTCTCGTTCAGCACCGCGTTCGAACCCGACGTATTTCATCTCGCGATCGCGAACTCGGTGGGCATCTTCATCGAGAATGCGCGCGATCCGAAGATGGTCGCGCGGCTGCCCGAGTGGTTCCGGCGCTCGTTCGACGACGCGCGCGCGTTCGTGCTGCTGCCGATCGTCGACGAGACCGATCAGACCGTCGCGCTGCTCTACGGCGACTGGTCGCATACGCAGGAGGCGCGCCGCATCTCGCAGAAGGAGATGAGCGTGCTCAACGAACTGGCACGGGAGTTAGGACGTTTTTTCGGCCAGGGGCAGATGCGGGAAATGGAGACGATGTGAAGACCTGGCGTGATCGTTGATCACGCCGCTTCACTTCGATCCTTTCCGTGTTTGCCCGAAAACGATTTTATCCGGGCACCGTGCGGGGCTTTTACCCCACTCAATCGTCGATCCGCTCGAGCCCTTCCGCGCTGCGATCCGCGACGCCGGCCCATGCGCCGGCCGCGAGACCCATCTGCGCGACCTCTTCCACGGTCAACGGAGCAAGACGCTCGCATAGCGTGGCGACGCGCTCCCATGCGCCGCCTTCGAGCGCTTCGACCGCGCTCAACAGCAGACCCAGGCTGCCCTCGCGATGCAGGATTGCGGCCTGGATCGGTCGCGACAGCGTAAGGATGTTCAGCGTATTTTCGAGCGAGCCGCCGAACACCGCGTCGACGAACGAAAACACACCGGTCAGGAAGGCCGCATCGGCTTCGTCGCGGCCCGCCTCGGGCATGCGCTCGATCGCGAGTTCCATGAAGCGCGCGCGCGTGGCCGCGAGTTGCAGCAGCGGATCGTCCTCCAGCGCGACCTTGCGGCCGTCTGCGTAGAGCAGCAGCTGAGTCCAGCGCGCGATGCGGTCGGTGCCGGTCGCGTTGATCGCGTCGCGCAGCGTCGTCACCTTGTGACCGACCGCGAGGCCGCTCGAATTCGCGAGCTTCATCAGATGCATGACGAGCACCGGGTTCAGCTTCAGCTCGGCTTCGAGCTGCGCGACCGTCGGGTCGCCCGCGAGCAGTTGCAGCAGATTGAGCAGCGCGTGGCGCGGCGCGCTGACGCGGCGCGTCGCCGAGCTTTGCGCGCGCGCGAAGTAATAACCCTGGAAGCGGTCGAAGCCGAGCTCGTGCACCGTTTCGAAGTCGGCCTGCGCATCGACACCTGATGCGAGCAGCAGCTTGCCAGCCGACTTCAGCACGCTCGCGAGCTTCGGCAGCAGCGCGCGCGGTGTGCGCGTGACGTCGATCTTGACGACTTCGGCGTACGGCAGCAGCTTCGCGAAAGTCTCGTTGGGCTGCGTGACGTCGTCGAGCGCGAAGCGGTAGCGGCGGCCATGCAGATACACGACACGCGCGATCAACGCGTCGTCGACTTCGAGCGATGAAGGCAGCTCGAGCATGAAGCGCTCGGCCGGCAGTCTCAGGATCGCGTCGTCGAGCAGCAGCTCGCGGCTCACGTCGACGTAGGCCGGATGGCCGGTCAGCGCGCCGCGCACGTCGCCCTGCACGAGCCCGCGCACGATCGCGCGCGCGACGCGTTGCACCGGCGTGGGCGCGCGGCCCGGCAACGCGTCGGTTTCGGGAGGGAGATCGGTATTGGCTTGCGGGGCGGTGAGGTCCGCGTCGGCGAGCGGCAGCTCGGGCGCACGCACCTTGATCTCATAGCCGCACAGCATGCCGTCCCGATTCAGAATGGGCTGCCTTGCGTAGCTGGCGGCGAGCGACGCGTCGTCGGTCGTGCCGCTGTGGCTCAGAGTCTCGATTGCGATGGTGGTCATTCCAGTCCCCCGCTCGGCGCCGCTGGCGCCTGGCCGCTATGTTCTGTTTTTCGCTGCACGTTGGCGCGTTTCTGTGACGTTGCAAGCTCCGTCGCGCGCGCAGTGTGCGTCGCAATTTTATCGCAGCGTCATTGGGCACGAACAGGCTTACGAGGCAATATCTCGAAATATTTGTTGAACGTTTGCGACACGCGTGCAGAAAGCAAAACGGCCGCAACGCGCGGCCGTTTTGCACACTTCGATGCATCGTTACTTCAGCACGACTTTCACGTCGAAGTATTTGGCGGCGAGGCGGTCGATCGTGCCATCCGCCTTCAGCTCCTTCAACGCGCCGTTCAGCGCATCCTTCAGTGCCTTGTCGTTCTTGCGCACGCCGTAGCCGACACCCGCGCCGAGCAGCTTGTCGTCGCTGACGGCCGGACCGGCGAACTCGAAGCCCGCGCCCTGCGGCTTCTTCAGAAAGCCCTTCGATGCCGCTTCGGCGTCCTGGAACGACGCATCGAGACGGCCCGACGCGAGGTCCGCGTAGATCTGGTCCTGCGTCTGATAGGGCACGACGTCGACCCCGGCCGGCGCCCAGCGCGCCTTCGCATAGGTTTCCTGGATCGTGCCCTGCAGCACGCCGACGTGCTTGCCCTTCAGCGATGCGGGCGTCGGCTGCAGAGCACTGCCCTTCTTCGCGATCATCTGGTTCGGGATCGTGTAGATCGGATCGGTGAAGTCGATCGCCTGGCGACGCTGGTCGGTGATCGTCATGTCCGAGTTGATCGCGCTGAACTTGCGCGCTTCGAGCGCCGGGATCAGGCCGTCGAACGAGTTCTCGACCCACACGCATTTGGCCTTCAGCTTCGCGCACACGGCATTGCCGACGTCGATGTCGAAGCCCTGCAGCTCGCCAGCGGGCGACTTCGATTCGAACGGCGCATACGACGCCTCGACGCCGAAGCGCACTTCCTTGATCTCAGCCGCCGACGCGGTGCCTGCCGTCAACACCGCCGTCGCGAACAGCGCGAGTGCGGCCAGGTTGGGCCAATTCTTCTTCATTACGGATGTTCCTTTACGGTGTGGACTGAAACGGAGCCGATTCCGCGCGCACAGGCGGATTACGCCGCCGCGCTTCGGACTCGCGCGGCCGGCGTGACCCGTGGATGCGACAGCCGCGAAGCCCGCGATTGTACATGGAACCTGTCTAGACAAGCCTGGACAGTGTGTCGGCGGTGGTGTCGACGACGAGCAGACCGGCGCGCAGGCCGGGCTTGACCGTCGGGTTCGGAAACACGATGCGCTCTTCGTCGCGCTGCACCGTGTATTGATAGTCGCCGTCGCGCGCCAGCAAGCTGCCCTTTATGAGCGGCGTGAAGTTCGGCACGTCCGGCGCGAGCAGCAGCTCGAATGCGTCGCTTTGCTTGGTCAGCTGATCGACGACGGTGAACACACGCGGCAGAGCGGCTTGCGCGTCGGCTCGCGTGCCGGCCAGCAGCGCGCGCACCGCGAGATCCGCGCCCTCGAAGCGTGTCAGGTCGTTCTCGCCGAACGGCCGCACCTTGCCGAGTTCGAGCGTGCACGCAGCAGCGCCACACGCTTGCGCGGTGAAGTGCGAATAGGTGTTGCCCTTCGTCGTGTGCAGCAGCACCGCGCTGATACGCGCGTCGCCGAGCCATTCGAACATCGCGCGCGAAAACGGCTTGCCGGTATGCGGCAACAGCGCGAAGCGCTCGAACACCGACGCGCGGATCGCCGTATGCATGTCGATATGCCAGCGCGCGCCGGGCGCGGCGGACGCGTCGGCGAAAAAGCGCGTCGCGGCCTGTTCGAGCGCGGCCGCGCGCGGCGCCTCATGACTGTGCGGCAGTTGCAGATGACGGCCGCTGAACAGCCGGTTCAGATCGTCGTCGCGATAGCGGCCGCCGTCGCGCATCGCCTCGATGTTGCCGAGAATCACGAGCAACCGGCACGCAAGCACGGCGCGGCCCTGCGCGATATCGGCGACGATGCGCGACAGCAGTTCGATCGGCGCGGTTTCGTCGCCATGCACGCCGGCCGACACGAGCACGCTACGGATGTCCGCGTGCTGCTCCGCGGGCTCGATGACGAGTACACCGTCGCCCTGCCACGTCCAGCGCACGCCGTTCGCACACGTGCCTTGCGCTTGATGTGCGGCAGGCCGGGACCCCGCGAGCGTCCACGCGAGAAAATCGTCGAGCATCGCGCCCGGGACCGCCATCGGGTGCTCAGCGCTGGAAGTCATACAGCGAACCCAGAGCGAGGATTTGCGTCAGCTCATCGAGCGCAGTGCGCGACTCGACCAGCAGCTTCGGATCGGTGAGATCGGCGGGTGCGAGACGATCGCGGTAGTGCTTTTCGATCCACGCATCGAGACGGCCGAACAGCGTGTCGTCGAGCCACACACCCGGCGCGACCGCCGCGCGTTCGGTGTCGTCGAGTACGACGCGCAGCCGCAGACATGCGGGGCCGCCACCGTTCTTCATGCTCTCGCGCAGATCGAACACGAGCACTTCGTCGATCGGACCGCTGTGCGCAGTCAGCTCATCCAGATACGCGGCCACGCGCGGATTTTCGCGGCATTCCTGCGGCACGACCAGCACCTGTTTGCCATCCGGCCGAGTCAGCAGCTGGCTGTTGAACAGATACGACGTCACCGCATCGGCGACGCTGACCTGGGCGTCGGGCACTTCGATTACGTTGAACCCCGCGTGCAGGCTCGCGAGCTTCGCGCGCAGCTCGTCGTACACCGCCTGCTGCTCGACGAACGCGAACTGATGGCAGAACAGCGTGTTGCGATTGCCGACCGCGATCACGTCGTTATGGAACACGCCCGCGTCGATCACTTCAGGGTTCTGCTGCGCGTACACGGTCGCCGCTTCCTGCAAGCCATGACGATGCGCGACCGCGCGGCTCGCCTCGAACGTCTGGCGCGCCGGATAGCGCTTCGGTTCCGGCCCGCGACGATACTCGCTGCGGCCATACACGAAGAATTCGACACCGCGCGCCTTGTATTGCTCGCAAAAGCGCGTGTGATTCGCCGCGCCCTCGTCGCCGAGCGCGGGCGTGCCGGGCAGCGCCTCGTGCACGACGAAGCGGTCGGCGTCGCTGAACATCGCGCGCAGCGTGCGGCGTGTCGACTCATGTTCGATCGCGCGATGCAGCTTGCTGCACAGATTGGCCGGCGTGAAATGCACGCGGCCGTCGTGCGTATCCGCGGATGGGCTCACCGTCGCCGCGTTCGCGGTCCACATCGCCGAGGCCGAACTCGCCGCCGCGAGCAGTTCGGGCGCGTTGTTCGCGACGCGCGCGATCACCGAAGCATCGTCGCCGGAAAAACCGAGCTCGCGCAACAGACGCATCGACGGACGCTCCTGCGGCGGCAGCACGCCCTGATGAAAGCCGAGATCCGCCAACTGCTTCATCTTGCGCAGACCCTGGCGCGCGGCGGCCTTCGGATTCGCGACCGACTTCTCGTTGTTCTGCGACGCGACGTTGCCGAACGACAAGCCCGCGTAGTTGTGAGTCGGGCCGACCAGGCCGTCGAAATTGGCTTCAGTGGCTTGCAGCATCGTCGATCCTTAGAATTGGAGGCCCGGCGAGACGCTCGCGGGCATGTTCAGTTGCGCGCTCTCGACCGAGGCCATTGGGTATGCGCAGTAGTCGGCCGCATAGTACGCGCTCGGCCGATGATTGCCGGAGCGGCCCGGCCCGCCGAACGGCGCCCCTGAAGAAGCGCCATTGGTCGGCCGGTTCCAGTTGACGATGCCCGCGCGAATCGTGCGCTGGAAATGCGTCCACAGCGCTTCGTCGTCGGCGAGCAGGCCCGCCGAGAGACCGAACTCCGTATCGTTCGCCCGTTCGAGCGCGTCGTCGAAATTGCGGTAGCGGATGATCTGCGCGAGCGGACCGAAGTGCTCCTCGTCGGGCAGGTCCTTTACGTCGGTCACGTCGAGAATCGCGGGCGTGACGAAGCCGAGCTGCGGATCGCGCTGCTCCATTTTCAGCAGAGCCTTCGCGCCGCTCGCGAGCAGACGCTCCTGCGCGCCGATCAAACGCGAGGCCGCGCGCGCCGACACCACGGCGCCCATGAACGGCTGCGGCTTCGCGTTGTATTCACCGACGCCGATGCGCGCGGTCACTTCCGTCAGGCGCGCGAGGAAGCGCTCGCCGAACGCATCGTCGGGCACGAAGATGCGGCGCGCGCACGTGCAGCGCTGCCCCGCCGACAGAAACGCCGATTGAATCGTGTGGTGCACGGCGGCGTCGAGGTCCGCGACGGGGCCGATCACGAGCGGATTGTTGCCGCCCATTTCGAGCGCGAGCACGATCTCCGGCCGTCCGCCGAACTGTTTGTGCAGCAATGTTCCGGTATCCGAACTACCGGTGAAGAACAGTCCGTCGATCTGCCGGTGATTCGCGAGCGCGATGCCGGTCTCCTTCTCACCCTGTACGAGATTCAGCACGCCGGCAGGCAGCCCCGCATCGCGCCAGATCTGCACGGTCAGCGCCGCGACGCCGGGCGCGAGTTCGGACGGCTTGAACACGACCGCATTACCGGCGATCAGCGCGGGCACGATATGCCCGTTCGGCAGATGGCCCGGGAAGTTGTACGGCCCGAACACCGCCACCACGCCATGCGGACGATGCCGCAGCACCGCGGTGCCGTCGGCCATCGCCGAGCGCTTTTCGCCGGTGCGTTCGTTGTAGGACTGAATCGAGATCTCGACCTTCGCGGCCATCGAGGCCGCTTCGGTGCGCGCTTCCCACAGCGGCTTGCCGGTCTCGCGGCCGATCGCTTCGGCGAGCGCTTCCTTGCGCTCTGTCACGAGCGCGGCGAAGCGGCGCACCACCGCGCAGCGCTCGTCGAGCGTCAGCGCCGACCATGCGGCGAACGCGCGGCGCGCGCTACGTACCGCGCGATCGACGTCGTCCGCCGACGCGCTGTTGCCTTGCCACACCACCACGCCCGTGCCGGGATTGCGCGATGCGAATACGGGTCCTGTGCCGGCGGCCCATTCGCCGTCGATGAAAAGCTCGCTCATGATCATCCTTGTTTGTGTTTCAACGGCAGCACCCGCAGCGGATCGCCTGCCTGCACGCGCAGCGCGTCGGCCTCGGCCGCGCTCAGGCGGCACACACCGTTGCGCGGCACGCCCGCCACGACGCCTACGCGAAAATCGCCGAGCGATGTATTCGATACCATCGACTTCGGCCCGTCCTGCGCGGCTTGCTCTGCTGCCTCGCCAATTTCAGCCGCCACCAGCACGCTTTCGCGCACCGTGCGCAAATCGGCGATATGGCATTCGAGCACCGGACCCGCGTCGAAAATATCGACGTGATTCTCATAGCGCAGCCCTTCGGCTTCGAGCATGCGGCGCGCGGGAATCGTGTCGTTATGCGTGAGGCCGACGCAGCGCTGCGCCTCTTCCGGCAAAAGTTCGACGTACACCGGATAGCGCGGCATCAGCTCGGCGAGAAACGCCTTGCGGCCGTGCGAGCTCAAATAGTCGGCCGCGTTGAAATCGATCTGGTAAAAATGCGAGCCGACCGCGCGCCAGAACGGCGACGTGCCCTGCTCGTCGAAATGGCCGCGCAGCTCCGCGCACAGACGCTGCGGAAAACGCTCGCGAAACTGCGCGAGAAACATGAAGCGCGAGCGCGACAGCAAGCCGCCGACGCCGCTCGTGCGATAACGCGGGCTCAGGAACAGCGAGCACACTTCCGCATAACCGGTGAGGTCGTGCGAGATGTTCAGCGCGTGCATGCGCGTCCAGATGCCGAGATCCTGGCTCGCGTGCACGACCGTGCTCACGCGATAGTTGTAGAACGGCTGCTGCAGACCCACCGCCGTTTCGATACCGCAGACGCCGGCCACGTCGCCGGTCGCGGTGTCTTCCATCACGAAGAAATAACCGGCCTCGTGCGGCGCGGCCTGATCTTCCATCGTGCGGCGCGCGCGCTCGACACGCGCCGCGAGCGCATCGCGATCCGGTTTGAAGGTGGTCAGGCCCGGCCCGGTTTCCTGCGCGAGCCGCATCAGCGCATCCACATCGCCTCGTTGTACTACGCGAACGACGATCATTGCGCGTCTCCCGATTGTTCATCCTGCGGCTGATGCAGCGGCACGCAGCGCACCGCGTCGCCTTCCCGTACGCCGAGCGCGGCGCGCGCCGCCTGTGACAACCCGGCGCCCGATTCCTTGCCGGGCGCGAGATCGCCGAGCACGCAACGGAACTCGCCGGCGGCGCCGTTGTGCGCGATCAGGTACGTTGCGCCGTGCGTCGCGGATGCCTCGCGCACGACGCGCGTTTCGTTGTGCTTGACGCTGACACTGCGATCCACCTGCGCGGTCAGTACCGGACCCGCGTCGAAGATATCGACGTAGCGATCGGTCTCGAAGCCTTCCTCGAGATGAATCTCATACGCGAGCAGCGCGTTCGCGTCCGGCTCGCCGAGCACGCGCTGCGCCGCTTCGGGCAACAGCGGCACATACACGGGATAGGTCGGCATCACTTCGGCGATGAAGGTGCGGCTGCGGCCGCCCGATTCGACTTCGATGTCGGCGAAATTGCGGCCGAAAAACTTGCGCCCCACCGCTTCCCAGAACGGCGATACACCGTTTTCGTCGGTCACGCCGAGCAGCAGCGAGAACACCTCGGGCGTGAAGCGCTTGCGATTCGCGGCGATGTACATCATCCGCGCGCGCGAGATCAGTTGCGCGGCCGCGTCGCCGCGCAGCGACGGGTCGATGTAGTAGCCCGCGAGCCGGCTCTTGCCGGTCAGCTCGTGCGACATCGTCAGCGCGTGAATCTTGCGATTCACATGCAGTTCGCGCGACGCATGAATCAGCGCGTCGTTGCGAAACACGTAGAACGGGTCCGCGTACCCGGCCGCCGCGACGATGCTCGCGGTGCCCATCAGCTTGCCGGTCTCCGAGTCTTCGAGCACGAACAGATAAAACTCCTCGCCCGGAAAATCGACCTCCGCGCGAAACGAGTCTTCCGACAACGCGACCCGCGCTTCGAGCGCGCGCCGGTCGTGCGGCAGGGAATGCAGCACCGGCTGCGCGGTGCGCGCCATATGCTCGAGCGCATCGAGATCGGCAAGGCGGCCTGGACGTACGAAGAGCATCATCGTTCCTGTTGAATGTGACGCATGATCCGCTGCATCAGCGTGGACGTGCGGGACTGCCTGAACATCAATGCGACGCCGCCTGCGCGTTCGCGCCGACGAGTTCGCCGAAGGCCGTCTCGAGGCGCGCGAAGCCTGCGGCCATGTCGTCGAGCGGCATGATCAGCGACGGCACGAAGCGCAGCACGTCAGGACCCGCCATCAGCATGATCACGCCGTGCTGGCCGGCCGCGGTGACGAAGTCCTTCGCGCGGCCCCGGAACGTGTCGTTCAGTTCGGCGCCGATCAGGAGACCCTTGCCACGCACTTCGGTAAATAGCCCGAAGCGCTCGTTCAGTTTCGCGAGATGACCCTTCAGCACTTCGCTGCGCGAGCGTACGCCTTCGAGCAGCTTCGGGTCGCTGACGAGTTCGACCACTTTTTCCGCGATCGCCGAGCCGAGCGGATTGCCGCCGTAAGTCGTGCCGTGCACGCCGACCTTGAAGTGCGCGGCGAGCTCTTTGGTGGTCAGCATCGCGCCGATCGGGAAGCCGTTGCCGAGCGCCTTCGCGGTGGTCAGGATGTCCGGCGTCACGCCGGTGTCCTCGTACGCGTAGAAGAAGCCGCTGCGGCCCACGCCGGTTTGCACTTCATCGAAAATCAGCAGCGCGTTGTGCTGGTCGCACGCTTCGCGCAGCGCCTTCAGGAACGCCGGATCGGCCGGGATCACGCCGCCCTCGCCCTGGATCGGCTCGACGATCACCGCGCAGGTCTGCGCGCCGATCGCCTTCTTCGCCGCTTCGATGTCGTTGTACGGCAGATGCGTGATGCCGGCCGGCACCGGGCCGAAGCCTTCCGAGTACTTCGGCTGGCCACCGACGCTGACGGTGAACAGCGTGCGGCCGTGGAACGACTGCGCGAACGAAATGATTTCATCTTTCTGCGCGCCGTGACGGTCGAACGCGACGCGGCGCGCGAGCTTCAGCGCGGCCTCGTTCGCCTCGGCGCCCGAATTCGCGAAGAACGCGCGGTCGGCGAACGTGAGGCTTTCGAGGCGCTTCGCGAGGCGCAGCACCGGCTCGTTCGTGTAGCCATTGCCGATGTGCCACAGCTTGCCGCCCTGCTCATGCAATACCTTCAGCAGCTCGGGATGCGCATGACCGAGCGCGGTGACGGCAATGCCGCCGGCGAAGTCGATGTAGTCTCGGCCTTGCGTGTCCCACACGCGCGAGCCGAGACCGCGATCCGGTACGAAGGCGGCGGGGGCAAACACCGGCACCATGACTTCGTCGAAGGTCTGGCGTGTCACAGTCAGGTCGTTCATGGCAATTCCTTTTACGGGTGACAGGTAATACAGCTAGTGTAGGAAACCGCGCGCGGCACGTCTTGCGCATACGCGACGCTTTCTATGAGGTTCCGCGCGTCGCGGCTGTCGAGCTTTGCGCTGAACTTGCCGCGGTTTCGCTTTCAGATGGCTTGCGTCAATCGAGCTCGGGCCGCTCGATCAGCGCCGCCGGCCGCGGCTCGCTCGCGCCGCCGTGCGCGCCGGTCTGGCGGTCGATCCAGTTGCGGCGATCCTCGCGCGGGGTGACGCCGAAGCGCTCCCGATACGCATTCGAAAAGTGCGCCGCCGACGCAAACCCGCATGCGAGGCTGATCTGCACGACGGATTTGCTGGTGCGCTGCAATTGCGTGCGCGCCTTCGACAGCCGCAGCCCCAGATAGTATTTGGACGGCATCGAGCCGAGATACTGGCGAAACAGGCGCTCGAGCTGCCGCCGCGAGACGCCGACGAAGCCGGCGATTTCATCGGTGGTCAGCGGGTCCTCGATATTGGCTTCCATCAGCAGCAGCGCGTCGTTCAGGCGCGGGTGACGCTCGCCCGGCGCGGTCACGAACGGAATGCGCTGACGCTCCTCGCCCGCGCGCAGCACGCCTACGCCGAGCGTATCGGCGATGCGCTCCGCGAGTTCGGGCCCGTGCTCGCGGCCGATCATCGCGAGCATGAAGTCGACGGTCGCCTGGCCGCCCGCGCAGGTCGCGCGATCGCGATCGATTTCGAAGATCTGCTGCGTGACGATCGAGCGTTCGAACTGTTCGGAGAACTGCTGATAGGTTTCCCAGTTCACGCTGACGCGATAGCCGGACAGCTGCCCCGCCATCGCGAGCCACCACACGCCGTGGTGGATACCGGTGACGAGCGGCGTGCGCTGACCGACGCGCGCGAGGCTCGCGAGAAACAGCCGGTAGTCGGCGAACTGCTGGAACCGCTCGCTGACGATGATCAGCCAGTCACACGCGATCGCGTCGCCGAACGCGGCATCGGCCGGCCATTGCGCGCCGCCCGCGAGCGGCACCGCGCGGCCGTCCCACGAACATACCTGCACGCGATACAGCGCACGGCCGTCGATTTCATTGGCGAGACTGAGCGCGTCGACGATCGGCCCGACGCCCGACATCGACACGGGCGGCAGTGCCACGATCACGACCTGGGTCGTGCGAGCCGGGCTGGACGTGCGGGCCATCGGGTGTCCGTGAAAAGCGAGCCGCGCGTTACTTCAGGCTGCCGGACAGGAACTGCTTCAGGCGCTCGCTGCGCGGCGCGCTCAGCACCTCGGCGGGATTGCCCTCCTCCTCGGTACGGCCCTGGTGCAGGAACATCACATGGTTCGACACATTGCGCGCGAAGCCCATTTCGTGCGTGACGACGATCATCGTGCGGCCTTCGTCGGCGAGCTTCTGCATCACCTTCAGCACTTCGCCGACCAGTTCGGGGTCGAGCGCGGAGGTCGGTTCGTCGAACAGCATCACGTCCGGGTCCATCGCGAGCGCGCGCGCGATCGCGACACGCTGCTGCTGGCCGCCTGACAGATGCGACGGATACTGCTTCTCGAGACGCGGCGCGAGCCCGACCTTCTCCAGATACTCGCGCGCCCGGTCCTCGGCCTCCTTGCGCTTCAGACCGAGCACATGAATCGGCGCTTCGATCACGTTCTCGAGCACGTTCATGTGCGCCCACAGGTTGAAGTGCTGGAACACCATCGCGAGCTTCGTGCGGATGCGCTGCAGCTGCTTGTGATCGGCGACTTCGAGATTGCCGGCGCGATCGGTCTTCGTCTTGACCGCTTCGCCGTCGACGATGATCTGCCCGGCGTTCGGACGCTCGAGAAAATTGATGCAACGCAGGAAAGTGCTCTTGCCCGAGCCGCTCGCGCCGATGATGCTGATCACGTCGCCCTTGTTCGCGTTGAGCGACACGCCCTTGAGCACTTCGTTGTCGCCGTAGCGCTTGTGGATGTCCTGTACGGCGAGCTTGCAAGCTTCGGTTTGAGTGGTATGGAGCAAGATGCTCTCCCTGTGAGAATACGGATCGGTCTGGTGCGGACGCCGCCCTGCCGAAGCTCGAGGCGCCCGATGCTATGTCGTCAACGCGCGCTCAGTGCGTGCGCACCGCGAGATGCGCGAGCCAGCGACGCTCGGCGCGCCGGAACAGCGCGACGAGCGCGAACGACACCACGAGATAAATCAGCGCCGCGAGCCCGAACGCGTTGAACGACTGGTAGGTCGCCGAGTTCGCGTCGCGCGCGACCTTCAGGATGTCGGGCACCGTGGCCGTGAACGCGACCGTCGTCGCGTGCAGCATCAGGATCACTTCGTTACTGTACAACGGCAACGCGCGGCGCAGCGCGGACGGTATCACAATGCGCCGGTACATCGTGAACGCGCTCATGCCGTAGGCACGCGCCGCCTCGACTTCGCCGTGCGAGGTCGAGCGGATCGCGCCCGCGAAAATCTCGGTCGTGTACGCGCAGGTGTTCAAGGCGAATGCGAGGATCGCACAGTGAAAGCCGCTGCGAAAGAACGCGTCGAGCAGACTGTGCGAGCGCACGAACGCGAGACTGTACACGCCGGTGTAGATCAACAGCAGCTGGACGTAGAGCGGCGTGCCGCGAAATACGTAGGTGTACAGACGTACCGGCGTCGACAGCCAGCGCTTCTTCGACACGCGCGCAACCGCGAGCGGCACGGCGCACACGAAGCCGATCGCGATCGACGCGACCAGCAGCCACAGCGTCACCGCAAGACCCGACAGGCGTTGCCCGTCCCAGAACAGATACGCCTTCCAGAATTGATTGAGAATGTCGATCATGACGCTCAGAGCTCCGCGTGTCGCACGCCGATCGAATAGCGGCGGTTCAGCCAGATCAGCACGAGGTTCGATACGGTGGTGATCGCCAGATAGATCAGCGCGGCGACGAGAATGAAGAAGAACATGTTGAAGGTGCTTTTGCCCGCGTCCTGCGCAGCCTTGACGACGTCGGCGAGACCGATGATCGACACGAGCGCGGTGGCCTTCACGAGCACCTGCCAGTTGTTGCCGATGCCGGGCAGCGCGAAGCGCATCATCTGCGGGAACAGGATGCGCGTGAACACGCGCACGCCGCTCATGCCGTACGCGCTGCCCGCTTCGAGCTGGCCGCGCGGCACCGCGAGAAAGGCGCCGCGAAACGTCTCGGTGAAATACGCGCCGTAGATGAAACCGAGCGTCAGCACGCCGGCCACGAACGGATCGATGTCGATCTGCTCGATGCTGAACATGTCGGTCAGATCATTGAGCCAGATCTGGATGCTGTAGAACAGCAGCAGCATCAGCACGAGGTCGGGCACCGAGCGGATCAGCGTCGTGTAGCCGGTCGCGACGACCCGCAAGGGCCGGTTGAACGAGAGTTTCGCCGCCGCGCCCGCGAGGCCGAGCAACACAGCGGCCGCCAGCGACAGAACGGACAGCTCGATCGTCTGGAGCGTGCCGGCGAGCAGCACGGGACCAAAGCCGTATAGGAACACGCGTGTCTCCATCCAGGTTCGTAGAATTGGCGCGGATGGCGGCGGCTTCATGGGCTGCTCGCTGCTCCGGCATGGCGCGGAGTCTCGCAAGCTGAAATCAATTTCTCAAATACCCAGCGGGTGGTTTGCTGCGACGCAACATGACACTTCGACGCACGAGGGAACGCTCGTAGCGCTTGGTTTCACGGGGGTTATCGTGTTGTCGGGCTCGCCGCGCGCGCCTGGCCGTGCGGCGATTTCGCAAGTTTCGGGTCGCTTTTTCGATAGGCCGCGCCGACAGCGGTGGCACCGCCCGATCGCGTCGCGCCATTGCATCAGCGCGTCCACGCCGGCTCCGACGCCTGACAGCTCGCGCTCAGTCGAGCCCGAGCCGCGCGCGAATCGCCGGCAGCATCTGCTCGACCGCCTCGCGCCCTTCCTCGATGGCTGGCGCCGCGCGATGAAAATCGAAGATGCCCATGCCGCCGAGACGCGGCTGGATCAGGATATCGGCCGGTTCGCCAGCGAGCCGGCTGCGCGTGATGCGCACTTGCATGATGTCGATGCTTTGCGCGATCGAGCTCAGCATCGACGGCACCTGCGCGCTTGGCTTCGGCGGCACGCGCACGTCGTCGGTGGCGCTCGCCTCCGCCGGCGCGAGCCAGCGCGGCCATGGCTTGCCGTTGCGGCGCAGCGCGACGGGCGGCGGTGCGGTGGGATCGAGTGCGGGCGTTTGAATGACCGGGCCGCCGAAATCGCGGCCGTTCAGGATGTCGTTGTTCAGATCGATCGCGATCACGCAGTCCGCGCGCATGCCCCGCGCGACCGACACCGGCACCGGATTGCTGAGCCCGCCGTCGACGAGCCACACGCCGTTGTGCCATACCGGCGTGAAGATGCCCGGAATCGCAATCGACGCGCGCACCGAGTCGATCGTGCTGCCGTCCTGCAGCCAGATTTCACGGCCCGTGTCGAGTTCGGTCGCGACCGCCGCGAACGGCATGTGCAGTTGCGCGATCGAGCAGCCGGCGAATTTGTCGGCGAATAGCTGGATCACCTTGCGCCCGCCAAGCAGGCCGCCCGAGATGCGCAGATCGAGCAGCCGCACCACGGTCTGCCACGTGAGGCGCGACACCCACTCCTCGAGCCAGTCGAGATCGCCGTTCGCATAGACCGCGCCGACCAGCGCGCCGATCGACGTGCCGCACACGACGTCGGGCCTGATGCCCGCGTCTTGCAGCGCGCGAATCGCGCCGATATGCGCCCAGCCGCGCGCGGCGCCGCCCCCCAACACCAGCCCGATCCGGCTGTATCGACGTCGACGTATCATGCCTACCCCGCTTTTTCGGCCCGCTTATCCGGCCGTCTTCTGATCGACATTGCCCCCGCCTATCGCCCGCGGATCACATCCGAGCGTGACGTGGTGTACACCCTCTGGTTCCGGTCGAAGTGAACGTTGAAGATGCCTTCTTCGGTCACGCCGCCCTCGCGCCATTTCCAGCTCCACACGGTTTCCGGCTTCAGCGGAAACACCGCCACCTGTCCAGGCTTGCCAAGCAAGCGCCGCACCTCGTCCTCGGTCATGCCCGAGCGAACCTGCGCGAAGTTGTCCGCGGTCAGCACCTGCGTGATCGCCTGCAGCTTGCCGTCGCGATCGATGTCGACCATGTAGGTGTTCAGGCCTTGCGGGCCGCGCGGATATTCGAAGCGCTTCGAGCCGTCGGTGAAGGTGCGCGTGGTCTCGGGCTTGCCCATCTGCGCGAGGATTTGCGCTTCGGTCGTGACGCCCGGCGTCATGTTCTTGAGCAGCAACGCGTCCGGTTTGACGGCATTGAAAAAGTCCTTGAGTTTTTGCACGGCTTGATCACTCTGCTGTTGGTCGCAGCCGGTCAGCGCAAAGCACGCTATCAGTAGCGTGACGCCCAGCGGTTTGAGGCTCACTTCGGTTCCTGTCCGGAGGTGTGGGATCTGTCGTCGCGGCGCCTGGCCGGTCTGTAGTGTGTACTACAAGGATAACCGCGCACGGAGAAAACCGCGAGCAACGTGTTGCGCGCAGCGCTAATGGATCGGCTGAGGTCGGCTGAGATGGGCAAGCCAAAAGCAAAAAGGCGACGCTGTGTACAGCGTCGCCATGTCGGTCGACAGGATCAACCGGAAGTGACGGCGGCTCATTGGCCGCCTTGCGCGAAGCACCGCGGACGACGCGCAGCGGTCTGCTCCAGACGAAGCGATGAGCAACCTTGGCTACTCACCTTGCGCCATCGCCGAATGACAAACCGCTGCCTTTTATGGCCGCCCTGGTCCCTCGAAAAGCCTTCCAGATGCCGCTAATCTAAACGCATCGGAGGCTTTCGACGAGAGCGCGTTTACACCGAATCGGCAGAAGATTCGCGTGGCGCAAGAGGGGTGCCGGATGGCCGGCCCCGGATCGCCGGCCGCCGGATCGCCGGCCGCCGGATGGCCGGCCCCCGGATCGCCGGCCGCCGGATGGCCGGCCCATCAAATCACACGAAAGCCGTGCGTGCCGTCGCGCGCGAGTTGCGCGACGAGCCCATGCTCCCACTCCAGATACGCGCTCATCGCTTCGCGCGCGTTCTCGGTGCCCTCATACGGCCGCTGATAACGATCGATCCGCGGCGACGCCATCCGCGTGCCGCCCGACTCCACGGGCAGGCCCGCGTCGATCCACGCGATCGTGCCGCCGCGCAGCACCTGCACCGGCCGCCCGGTCGCCGCGGCGAGCTCCGGCGCGACGAAGCGCGCGAGCACGTCGCTGCCGCACGTGAGCACATAGCGCTTCGCGTCGGGCAGCGTGCGCAGCGCGTCGGCGAGCTGACTGCGGATCACGAACCACGCGCCCGGAATATGCCGCCTCAGATAGTGCGTGCTGCTCGTGAAGTCGAGCACGACGGTTCCCGTCGACTGCAGCAGCGCGGCGAGCTCGGCCGGCGCGATGTCGTCGACGTCGGGCGGCGTGACCGCGTTGCGCGCCAACGGCGCCATGCCCTTCTCGGCGAAATCGGCCGCCGTCAGGCCATCGACCACGTACACCTCTACGTTCATCTGCGCGAGCCACGATGCGGTCATGTTCGCGCGCACACCGTCGCTGTCCGCGAGGATCACGCGCGCGCCGCGCACCGTCACGAACAGGTCGGTTTCCTGCACGAGCTGGCCGCCCGGCGCGCTGCGAAAACCGGGCACATGGCCCGCCTCGTATTCCTCGGGGTTGCGAACGTCGAAGCGATAGACGGTACGCATCGCTTCGTCGGCCCAGCGGCGCGCTTCGTCGCGCGACGTGCGGCGCACGCGCGCCCGGTCGGCAAGCGCGCGCGCGCCGTCTGCCGCGGCCAGACGGGAAGCGTCGTCGACCGCGCCTTCGACACGCCGCGCGCTGCCGTGCGCGAGCGGTTGACCGGCGAGCGTCCAGCCCATCGTGCCGTTGCGCAGCGCGGCCACCGGATTCGGCACGCCCGCGTTGATCAGCGACTGCGCGCCGATGATGCTGCGCGTGCGCCCCGCGCAATTGACGATGATGCGCGTGGCCGGATCCGGCGCGAGCTGCCGGGCGCGCAGCACCAACTCCGCGCCCGGCACGCTGATGCTGCCGGGGATGTTCATGATCTGAAACTCGTCGAAGCGGCGCGCGTCGAGCACCACGACATCGGCCTCGCGATCGAGCAGCGCCTGCACCTGCTGCGCGGACAGCGACGGCGTATGACGCACGCTTTCGACCAGTTCGCCGAACGCCTTGCTCGGCACGTTGACATCCTTGAACAACTCGCCGCCCGCTTCGCGCCAGCCTTGCAGGCCGCCCTCGAGCAAGGCGACGTTGGTATAGCCGAGTTCGGCGAAGCGCTCGGCCGCACGCCTCGCGAGGCCTTCGCCGGCATCGAACACGACGATCGGCACGGCCGGGCGAGGCAGCCGCAGCGGCGCGTCGAGTTCGAGCCGCGACAGCGGCAGATTGGCGGCGAACAACGGATGACTGCGCGCGTGCGGATCTTCCTCACGCACGTCGACAAGCGCGATCTCCTCGCGGTCGAGCAATGCGTGGGACACGTCTCGGAATGACCGGGTACGAAACTCTTTGACGACATTCATGGGATCGGGAACTCCTTCGCTACATTCCGGATGTCCGGCAACAGGTCGCGTCACCGCACCGATACTTAACCGTACACTCGAATTCCGATCGGCGCACGGTCACTCGCTGGATTGCTGATTCGGGCGCACTGCGAATGCAAAGCACTGCCGCGCGAACACGCTACGCACGCGCAATTTCCGCGCCATGGGTCGCGCCTCAGCGCGCCTCAGTGCGCCTCATCGGTCCTGCCGACCCTTCGGTCGACAGGGGCATCGCCGCGCCGCCAGCAGAAAAGGCGCCGCTTTGCCACAATGCCCCATCGCGCAAAAGCGCCGCCCATCGCAATCAACAGACAATGATCCCCTTCTCGGTTCTCGATCTTTCGCCGGTCACCGCGGGTGCCACGCCGGCTGACGCGTTCAGGAACACACTGTCACTCGCGCAGCACGCGGAAAAGCTGAACTACAAGCGTTACTGGCTCGCCGAGCATCACAACATGACCGGTATCGCGAGCGCGGCGACCTCGGTCGTGATCGGCTACGTGGCCGGCGGCACGAAGACGATTCGCGTCGGCTCCGGCGGCATCATGCTGCCGAACCATGCGCCGCTCGTGATCGCCGAGCAGTTCGGCACGCTCGCGTCGCTGTATCCGGGGCGGATCGATCTCGGCCTCGGCCGCGCGCCCGGCACCGATCAGACCACCGCTCGCGCGCTGCGCCGCGATCTCCAGGCGAGCGCCGAAACCTTCCCCGACGACGTCGTCGAATTGCAACGGTATTTCGCCGAGCCGGTCGCGGGCCAGCGCATTCGCGCGGTGCCGGGCGCGGGCCTGAACGTGCCGCTGTGGCTGCTCGGTTCGTCGCTGTACAGCGCGCAACTGGCCGCGGCGCTCGGGCTGCCGTTCGCGTTCGCGTCGCACTTCGCGCCCGATTACATGATGACCGCGTTGCAGGTGTATCGCACGCAGTTCCGGCCGTCCGCGACGCTGGCGAAGCCCTATGCGATGGTCGGCGTCAATCTGTTCGCCGCCGACACGAACGACGAAGCCGCACGCCTGTTCACGTCGCTGCAGCAGCAGTTCATCAATCTGCGGCGCGGCACGCCGGGACAATTGCAGCCGCCGGTCGAGCGGCTCGACGCGTCGGAGATGGAGTTGAACAACGTCGCGCGTGCGCTCGCTTGCACGGTGCTCGGCGATCGCGACGCAATCCGCGAAGGTCTGCAATCGATCATCGGGCAGACCTGCGCGAACGAGTTGATGCTGACCGCGCAGATTTACGATCACGCCGCGCGGCTGCGCTCGTTCGAGATCGGCGCCGAGGTGCGCGATGAAATGATGGCGGCCAGATAAGCGGTTCGCGAACCGATCGACGGACACGGCGACGCACGAAAAAAGGGCGGCTCATGGCAAGCCGCCCTTGTCTTTGCACTGAGTTGGGGCCGGTCGTGTGAGAAGTCGGCCCAATGCCTTCGCGGTCTAGAAGGCGCTTTTTATAACGCCCCCGTCGGCCCGCAACGCGGCTCCCGTCGTGGCCGACGAAAGCGGACTGGCGATATAGGCCACGAGCGACGCGATTTCCTGCGGCGAACCAAATCGCTTGATGAGCGAGGTGGGACGGACCTTCTCGAAGAACTCTGTTTCGAACGCTTCAAACGATTTGCCGTCGGCCTTGGCAAGGGTCTCCACGAATTCACCCACTCCCCGCGATTTCGTCGGCCCCGGCAGCACGCTATTGACCGTAATGCCCGTGCCGGCAACGGCTTCGGCGAGCCCCCGCGAGACCGCCAGCTGCGCGGTTTTCGTCATCCCGTAGTGGATCATTTCTGCTGGAATCTGCACCGCGCTTTCGCTCGAAATGAAAATGATGCGCCCCCAGTTGGCCTGCCTCATCGCAGGCAAAAACAGGCGAGCGAGGCGTACCCCACTCAAGACATTGACGTCGAAGAACCGCTGCCAGTCCGCATCGGGAATCTCTTCAAACGGCTTGGGCTCGAAGATGCCCAGGTTGTTGACCAGAATTTCCACGTCCGGATAGCGTCGCGCGAGCTCTTCTGCTGAAGCGGCGGTACTGAGATCGCCCGCAAATCCCTGCACGTCGCTGCCCGTCTGCGCTTTCAGCTGCGCGACCACGTCGTCCACAGATGACTGGGCGCGGCCGTTCACGATCACACGAGCGCCCTCCTGCGCCAACGTGGTGGCGATAGCGAGACCGATGCCGGCTGTGCTGCCGCTCACCAGTGCGAGCTTGCCTGTCAGGTTCAGGTCCATGGGTGATTTCCTTTCAATGGATGAATTAAAAATGGCGACATCGGAACTTGAACGTCGGATGCCGCCAGGAAGTCCACGTACGTGTAATCGATGCGCCACCATCGACCAGTGAGGCGGTTCGGTCAAGAACGCCTGCGATTCGTTGCTGTCGTTCATGCCTAGATACATGTGCGTGTCCACAGCGCGCGGCAACACCGATTAAGTCAGGATCGAGCGTAGAGCCTCGCTTTCGAACAGGAAAAAGAGTAGATGATCTGGCGGAGATGGCCAGGAGCAGCAAAGCGTATATGTGGGACACGCACATGAGTGGCGGGCGGATAGCGAAGCAGACAGACCTGAAGTACGTGCAGGAGAAGGAAAACAAGGCCATGTCAGCGATTTTCCAACTTCGTTTGGCTAAGTGATGGTGGCGCCCAAACTCGCATCATCGCGATTCACGGGGGGATGCGCTCCGCGCAGGTCACGCCCGGATGGCATGACATGTGCATTGTGTGCTGCAAGCAGCCGGCCGCTTAAATGTTTGTACAACCCTCTTGTTCAAGGAGAAACATCATGAACACGCTGACCATCGACGACATCCAGAACGCTGCAGAACTTGATCACCAGGAGATGACCAAAATCCAAGGTGGCCGGATGAAACTACCCGGCCAGCACATCGGCTCGATCCTCACGTCCGCTGATGGCGACCCTGTCGGCGTCTATGTCGACGGCGTGCTGCAAAACTCGGTCACCGACGGCTTCTACCACGGCTGACAGCAAAGGAGGCGCGCAGCCCTGCGCGCCTGATGCCGTCGGTGTGGCAGCCTACCTGTCGTGGAGCTGGCTCACCAGGTAATCGATGAGCGCACGTGCTCGAGACGGTAAAAAACGACTCGACGGATAAAGCAGCCAGACCGGTCCCATATATGTACGGGCCTCGAACTCCCAGTCGGTCAGCACCCGGACAATGCCGCCCCTGGAAATCGCCTGCGCGGCAGCAAAATCGGGCAAGCTCGCAATGCCCAGGCCATGCAGCGCAGCATCCAATCGCGCGCCCGCATCATTGGCGATGTATCGCCCCTTCACTTCGACCGACTGTGTCTCAGAGTCGCGGCGGAAATGCCATCGATTGTCGTCGACCGTCTCCCCTAGATACATGCATGCATGCCGAGCAAGGTCGTGCGGCTCGGCCGGTGTCCCCCGTTCCGCGAGATAGGCAGGTGACGCGCATAGAACCCATTTGACCGCTCCAAGTCGCCGGGCAGCAAGGCCTGGCGGAGGCGAACGCGTGAGTCGGATCACCATATCGACATCGTCACGTAGCGGATCGACTTCGTGGTCGGCGAAGACCAGATGGACATCCACGTCGGGCCACATGCGCAGAAATTCGGGAACAAGCGGATGGATGACAGATCTCGCAAATGAAATCGGCGCACTGATGCTGACCTTGCCTCGCGGATCACCCGTCACTTGTCCCGCGACGTCGACGGCGCCCGACGCTGCGCCGACCATATCCCGGCAATACCGGTAGATCTGCGCGCCTGAATCCGTCAAACGGATGCTACGGGTCGAGCGCTCAAGCAAGCGCGTGCCAAGCGAATCCTCAAGGCGCTTGATCTGCCGACTGACAGTCGACGGTGTACTGCCCAGTTGCCGCGCGGCAATGGAGAAGTTGCCGGCGTCGACAACCCTCGCAAACGTCGCCATGTCGGGTAGCAACGCAAAGAGTTCATTGGGATTCATCGCGACCCTCGCACGCGCGCCAGTCATTTGTGCATCTCAAACATAAAAGATGTTCCACTGACCCGGATTATATTTGCCAATGCAATACCCGACAATTTGGGCCGTTCGAATGAAAACAGAAGGTCCGTCATGTCGAAGCAAAAGAGGCCGTTATGGATATCCGACCTGATGCTGCTTGCGGTCGCGATGGTATGGGGCACCAGTTATGGGGTCGTGAAAGGCGCGCTCACGATCTATCCCGTGCTCGGTCTGCTGGCGTTGCGCTTCGGGCTGACGCTCCTTGTGTTGTCGCCGGCGTTGCGCTCGCTCCGACACGTCAAAGCGTCCGCGTTGCTGGGTGCGCTCGGCTCCAGTGCAATCCTGCTCAGCATCTTTTTGGCCGAGACTTTCGGGATAGCGCACACACGCGCGTCGAATGCGGCGTTCCTTATCAGTCTGTGTGTCGCGCTTACGCCGCTGGTCGAATGGGTGTTGCTACGACGAAAGCCGTCGAGTGGCGAATGGATCGCCGTGGGCCTGTCGCTGACGGGCGCCGCGTTCGTGAGCGAAGGCGTGATCATTCCGACCGCCGGCGACGCGCTGATTCTTCTTGCGGCGTTACTGCGTGCGCTGATGGTGTGCGTGACCAAGCGTGTGATGCGCGAATCGGAACTTGCTCCGCTGTCGGTGACGGCGGTCCAGGCAGGCGTCGTTGCATTGGGCAGTGTCCTGGCGGCGTTCGTGCTGCCGTCACAACATTGGGATGCGCTGCCGTCGCTCAGTGGGCACGGTGACTTCTGGGCGAGCATCGCTTACCTCGTGCTCGCCTGTACGTTGTTCGCTTTCTTCGCACAGAACTTCGCCGTCAAGCGCAGCAACCCAACGCGCGTCGCTTTGCTGATGGGAAGCGAGCCCGCGTTCGGTGCGCTATTCGCATACGTATGGCTCGGTGAGCATCTTTCTGGCTGGGCATGGTTTGGCGGAGGTCTGATGGTACTTGCATCGGTGCTGGCGGCGGTTCCGTTTAAAAGGGACGCCAACGCGGCACTTGAAATGCATCCCGCCACTTCGGTTGACGGTTAGGCTGTCTTCAGGGCGCAAGCAGTTCCTGGCCGACTAGAGCCTGTCCGCAAGCGTCCTCCGTGGAAATCCGCGACGAGCCATAAAGTAGCAACCAGGACCTTTCGCCTGGCGGTGAACGACGCAGGAGTACGGTAGCGGGACAGAAAGCCGTTTGAACGCTCAACGATTGGTCGGCACCGCCGCGAGTCCATCGAGCAGTGCCTGATGAAACGCTTCCGGATCCTGCATCTGCGGCGCGTGACCGAGCCCCGCGAACTCGACCAGCGTCGCATGGGGAATCGCCTTCGCGGCCGCGCGGCCCAATTCGGGGTAATGGCCGAGCTTCGGGCGCACCTCGGGAGGCGAGGCGTCCTTGCCGATCGCCGTCGTGTCCTTCTGGCCGATCAGCAGCAGCGTCGGCATGCTGAGTTGGCCCAGCTCATAAAATATGGCTCACTGCCCGGTGACTTGCCAGGTCAGGACGGGGTGCGTGGCCCCGGGCGGCATCGTCCAGGCGCCACTCGGACCGAAGTCCCAGCCGACAAAACTCGCCGGGGCGCTCATCTGGGCGGTAGTGAGCCCGTTCGATGCTGGCAGGTTGCCGCCACTCGACGACTGTCCCGTTGTCTGTACGTTCCAGTAGACGTCGCTCCCAATGCCAACGCAGTTGAGGTAGCCGCAGATGCCGCCGACGAAGATCGAGGCCGAACTCACGGGACCCGTCGCGAAGGACTGTGTGATCGTTCCGTGGTCGGCGTTGGTCACCGCGAGTCCTCCTGCGTACCCGAAAACGTTATCTGCGGTGACTGATCCGGTTGTGTATGACTCAGTGATCGTGCCTTCGTTACTGATGACCAGCCCGCCGGCAACACCAGCCCGGACGGTTGCGCTGCTGCCCGAGCGCGCGATCAGCCCGTAGTTAGTGGCGACAAGTCCGGCGAACCAGTCGGTTGAATCGCTGGTCTCTGAAACAATGGCCCCGGATGTAAAGACGTTGGCGACCATTCCGTAGTTGTAAACGGCCAGTATCCCGGCGTAGGAAAGATTGTTAGCCGTTGTGCTGACGTTCGACTTGACGTTCACGTCGCGCACGACACCGGTTGCGCCAATCTCACCAAAAATCGCGACATCGCTCGGCAAGACGTTGGAAATCGTATGCCACATACCGTCGAACTGGCCCGCGAAAATGAACGCGAGTGTTGTGAACGCGACATTGCTCCCATCGATGTCCTTGCCGAGTGCGTAGTTGCCGGCAAGATCGTTCTCGATGCTCTGCAGGTCCGTGACCGAATTGACGAGTTTATAGCCGGTTATCTGCGTCACGAGCCCGCTGTAGAGCGGCACGCTCCAGGCCGCATTGCCGACAAGCGTGCCGGGGCTGTAACTGCCGTTCATATCGTAGAGCGTGCTGACGATGCCCGTACTTTTCGACCAGTCGATGGTGCCATTGTTGATGACGCTGCCGCCGTTATCGATGCCCGAAGCGTCGGAGCGCAAGGCCAGATTGCCCGCACCATTGTTCACTATCGTCGTGCCCGTCGTCACGGAGACGTTGTGGTACGCGGCAAGCGTGAGCGAAGCCGGACCGCTCCAGCTCAGGCTCGAAGCAATGCCCAGGTCGCCCGTTGCGCCGTTCGCGCCTGTGGTCGTGACATCGATCGACGTGCCCGCGTTCAGGCTGCGCTGCAACGCGCGCGCGGCGGCATCATCGATCGTGAAAGCCGGCGTCAAAAGGTTCCATTGGCCCGCGTGAACGGCTGCATGCCTGCCGAATGCGAGTTGTGCCGCTTGCGTGTCGACCGTTCCGCCGCTGCCATCCGCGTTGCTCACGGAGATCTTGCCGAGTTGACTGACACGGCCGCCATCGGCGACGAGCCACACGTGACCGTCACGATCCGCCGTGCCCGTCGCGCGAATGCGCGTGCCGCCGCCAGCAAGCGCATAGACGTTCCCATCGGCGGCCTGCAGGCTGACCTGCGCGGCCTTTATGTGCCCTCTATTGACCACGGTGCCCTGACTGCCCGTCTGCACGAACACCTGTCTGCTGCTGCCCGAGTCCTGTAACAACACCTGTTCGCCTGCAGCCAGTTCGGCCGTACCGTTGGGCGCTGTGATAGTGCCCGCGTTGATCACGGCGTGTCGCGCAATCAGGAACACATCGCCGCTGCTCGAACTGATCTTGCCGAGGTTGATCACGCTTGCGTCCCGGTCGCCCGACAGCGTGAGGGAACCACCACCCTGCATGAACGCGTCGTCGCAGACATCGAGCGTTGACGCGACGAAACGGCCACCGGTGCTGATCACGCCCGATGGCCCCACGACGATGCCTTGCGGATTGATCACATACAGGCTGCCCGTCGCACTGAGCCTGCCGAAGATGGCGGACGGCGAGCCGCCCGTCACGCGGTTCAGCGTCGCGCCCGAGCCGTTGTCGAACGTCACGCTGTTGTTCCTGCCGATCGAAAAACTGTTCCACTCGATCACGCCGCGCGTCGAACCCGGTTGCGTGACCACGAGGCCGTTGGCCTGGCTTGCTATCGCGCCCGTGCCGGCCACGTAAGTGCCGCCTTGTGGAAGTTTGCCCGCCGCGAGCGTCGCATGGGCAAAGCACAGTCCGGTGAGCGCGCTGCCGATGACGAGCCACCGGCGTCCGGCTGACTGCCGACGACGCAGTGCGCGTCGCGTGCGCCGAGGTAGTTTTGGACGTGACATACACCCCCTTTCCGCGTGGGGCGCGGAATGGCTGACGACGACCCGCAGAGCCGGCCTGAAACGCGTTAGTCGTAGCGTCTGAAGAATAGCCGCTGGCGTCGCCGACGCATGCCGATATCTCTGCGTTTTGCGCCTTCTTCGCCTTTTATTCTGTGCGCTGTGGCCGCCTGGCGTGTACCGGCATCTCCGGATGCTTTTACGAATTCAACGCGAAACTGCGCCACGACGCGACCGGGTTCTGCCAGTCGCCTGTGACACGTGCTGTGGACAGCCTATGGCGATGGACGATACCGGCGCTCGTGTCCCAAAGGCCAAGGACCGTTTGCAATGCGGAGCCGACGTCTGAACGTCTGTCTAACGGGAGGGGCGAATGACGCTTGATGGCCGTGTGCCGACCCATGCAATTTGCATACACAACGTCAACCTCGCGAGGCTGCGATCGGCAGCACACGACCCACATTAGCCGGTCATGGGGTTGCGATACCATCGGCCGCTTCCGGGTTCTTCGGACATCCGCCGCGCTTCACGAACAAGGTATCGTCGGCAACCGCGAACGTCGTTCTAGCGATGCGGCGCTATGCCAGCAAACGGTCGCGGCGCACTTGCGCAAAGTCTGTGCCGCATCGAACGTGCATCGTCCCGAGGCGATACGTGTCATAAATAACCAATGCGGTGGAATAATGGCGCGCCGGTGGGCGTTTGTAGATTAGGCGCGTCGCGTGCAAGACCGCGAAGCCGTGGAACCGCGAAACGGAATCGTCGGCCGCGCACAGCAGTTGCGTCCCCGTTTTGCAGGAGGTTGTCTGTCCTTTTTGTAAACGTTCACCGGCGTCGCGGCACCTTGCCGCCAGCGATCCGCGACTCGCCGGCTCAACGCGCGGCCGCGCGACAAGTCAGTCGCGTTTGCCGTGCAGGAGAGTTCTAAATGAAAGTATCAAGACTGCTATCGGCCGTATGCGTGATCATCGCGCTAGGAGTCGCATCGTTGTCGTTGGCCGCGTGCCAGTCCACGGGCGACACGAGCTCGTCGGGCAGCAGCAGCGGCACCAGCAGCAGCAGCAGCGGCTATTGATGCGCGCTCGGGCGACCGTCAGCGCCGCGTGAACCCCGACGGGGAAGTGATATCTCGGCTCCCGCAGCCGCGGCTATGCGCGTGCGCTGACGGGCGACTCAGTCTGGGCTGACCATCTGGTTCACGATACGGCCGAGCGGGCGCTCGCGCGCTGGAAAGCCTTTTGGCCCGACCGCAATCTGCGTGCGTGGCTGCTGACGATCCAGCGACACATTGTCTGACAGGCTCGTGAGGAAAATGCCGACATCTTCTTCTGGAACGAATCTGGCTTTCGGGCCGCTTCTTGAGTAGAGCAGCCGGTTGAATGACCATCTAAGCGCAAGGGCGAACGACCGTAGGTGGCCGACCTCTGCCTGACGCGATCGGCGGCACGCGACCCGTCAGAGACATCGGAACGGCATTTCGCAAACGTCTCACACATGGCCATTCTCAGACATTCGACGTTACTGCCTGTACTCCAACCGGCACGATAAGGTCAACTGCTCGTGGACATGGCATGCGGGTCATTTTCTTCGCATTGAACCGAAACACATCAAGGCCGATGGCTCAGCTCGACCCACTCCGGTCTCGAGTCGTCTGCGCGATGGACAGTTCCACCAACATCGCTCCAGGCTAATGTTCCACTTGCCACCGCAGCACTGGATGCGTGGCGCCAGTTGGCATGACCCACACGCCGTTCGGCCCGAAGTCCCAGCCGACGAAGCTCGCCGGGTTGCTCATCTGGGCCGTGGTGAGCCCGTTGGACGCAGGAAGGTTGCCGCCGCTCGTCGGTTGCCCGGTTGTCTGGACATCCCAGTAAACGTCGGTGCCGAGACCCGAACAGTCCACGCAGATGCCTCCCTGGACCAACCCGTTGCCGCTCGAGACTCTGCCCGATGCAAACGACTGCGTAACGGAACCGAAGTTCTCCAGGACTAGCCCGGCGCCACCGCCATGCGTATAAAAGCCTGTAGAGGAGCCCGTTGCATACGACTCGTCGATCCTCCCATAGTTGGTGAAAACGAGTCCGGCCGCCTCGCCACCGGTCCGAACCGTAACACTGCTTCCAGAGCGTTCGATCAGCCCGTAGTTCGACCCAACGAGTCCTGATAGCGTTGCGGAAAAGCATTCGCAGCTGTTCGCGCCAGAGGCGAATGTATTGACGATCGTGCCATGGCTATTGATCGCCAGGAGGCCGATTCCACCGTAGAACCCTGTGTCATTGGCGGGCGGGTGGCCGTCGACTTTCAGGTCGCGCACGACGCCGCCTTGCCCGATGTCACCGAAGATAGCGTCGAGGTTCGGCGAAAAATTCGAAATGGTATGCCACATGCCGTCGAATTGGCCGGCGAACGGCGCGCTGATCGTGTAGTCGGTAGTGCCCAGCGTTGTGAACGCAGCGTTGTTCGCTTCGATATCTTTTCCCAGTGCGTAGTTGCCGGTCATGTCGTTGCCGACGGCCTGAAGGTCCGCTACCGAATTGACCAGTCGATAGCCGGTGATCTGCGTGACCAGGCCGCTGTAAGCCGGGGCGGTCCATAAAGCATTGCCGATCGACGTACCGGGGCTGTAACTGCCGTTCATATCGTAGAGCGCGCTGACGATGCCCGTACTCTTCGACCAGTCGATGGTGCCATTGTTGACGACGCTGCCGCCGTTATCGATGCCCGAAGCGTCGGCGCGCAAGGTCAGATTGCCCGTTCCGTTGTTCGCAATCGTCCTGCCGCTCGCCACTGAGACATCGCGGTACGCGGCAAGCGTGAGCGAAGCGGAACTCTTCCAGCGCAGGCTCGACGCGACGCCCAGGTCGCCCGTTGTGCCGTTTGCACCCGTCGTGGTGACATCGACCGAGGTGCCGGCGTTCAGGCTGCGGCGCAATGCATGCGCGGCGACATCATCGATCGTGAAAACAGGCGTCGAGAGATTCCATTGGGCTGCATTGACCACTGTGTGCTTGCCGAACGTCAGCTGTGCCGCCTGTGTATCGACGGTCCCGCCGCTGTCGTCCGCGTTGCTCGCGGTGATCTTGCCGACTTGGTCCACACGGCCGCTGTCGGCGACCAGCCACACATGGCCGTCGCGGCTGGCCGTGCCCGTCGCGCGGATGCGCGTGCCGCTGCCTGCGAGCGCATACACGTTGCCGTCGGCGGCCTGCAGGCTGACCTGTGCGGCCGTTATCCGCCCCTTGTCTACGACCATGCCCTGACTGCCTGTCTGCACGAACACCTGCCTGCTGCTGGCCGAGTCCTGCAGCAACACCTGCTCGCCCGCGGCCAGTTCCGCCGTGCCATTGGGTGCCGCCACGGCCCCGGCGTTGATGACGGCGTGTCGTGCAATCAGGAACACATCGCCGCCGCTCGAACTGATGCTGCCGAGGTTGATCACGCTTGCATCGGAGTCGCCCGACAGTGTGAGCGTGCCGCTACCGGTCATGAATGCGCCGTTGCAGACATCGAGGGTGGACGCGACGAAGCGGCCACCCGTGCTGATCACACCCGACGGGCCCACGACGATGCCCTGCGGATTGATCACGTACAGGCTTCCCGTTGCACTGAGCCTGCCGAGAATGGCCGAGGGTGAGCCACCCGTTACCCGGTTAAGGGTCGCGCCCGAGCCGTTGTCGAATGTCACGCTGTTGTGCCTGCCGATCGAGAAACTGTTCCAGTCAATCACGCCGCGCGTCGAACCCGGTTGCGTGATCACGAGACCGTTCCGCTGGCTGGCTATCGTGCCCGTGCCGGCGACGTACCGGCCGCCTTGCGGAAGGCTGCCCGCCGCGAGCGCCACGGGCGTCAGGGACAGTCCAGTCAGCGAAATGCCGATGGCGAGCCAGATGTGTCCGCGCGGTTGCTGTCGACGCAGTGCGCGTCGCGCGGGCCGAGGTAGTTCCGCATGTAACATACAGCCCCTTTTCCGCTGCGTGCGGAATGGCTGCCGACGACCCGCAGAGCCGGACGGAAACGCGTGAGTCCCGGCGTCTGAAGAATAGCACTCGGCGTCGCGAATGCATGCCGATATCTCAGCGTATTGCGCCTTCCTGTTCGGACTATTGCGGCATCTGTTGCGTGGTGGGACTTATGGTGCGCGTCGGCAAAATCCGACGCCAGATTGCGCCAAGGCATCAAGAGCAGCGACCGTGTCTTCCACTGTTTCGGTCTCAAGGTGAGCTGTCGACAGCGGAAAATATGGCGATCGAAGATAGGCGTTCGTGTTCTGGAGGCCAATGGCCGCTTGCGATTGCAGAACCGACGTCTGAACGTCTGTTCAACAATAGGGGCGAATGACACTTCGTGGCCGTGTGCCGACCCATGCAATTTGCATACACAACGTCAACCTCGCGAGGCTGCGATCGGCAGCACACGACCCAATTCGGCCCGCTAGCCAGCGACTTTCGACGGCGCAACCTCGCTCGGAAGCAGACGTTAGATCGACCGAGCGGCAGCATGAGTTTTGACCAGCCGAGACAAGCGATCAGGCAAGCAAAACATTGCCGTGCTCGCTGATACCTTGTTTCGCTACATCGACGATCCGGGCCGCGTTGCCGTTCTTCAAGTCTCGTCGCTGTCCGAGTTTCGCCGGGAGGCCGCGCCTGACCCGCACGAGTCCGGACGCCTCGATTTTCGGATCCCCTGGCCGATGCGGACCGCGAGCGCATGGAGTTCGACGCACATGTACCACGGCCACCAAGCGAGGTGATAGAACCACAAAACTACGCTGCGGGGACCGTGACGCCACTGGCGGGGAATTCCGGCCTCAGGCAACTCACCCAGTGGGCGGTAGCCAATCGAGCACATTCCGATCGTCAGCCAGATGACCGAAATGATGAAGGTGGGAAAAGAAGCCAGGTTTGCAATGCGAAAATAACGAGCGGCAAGCAGACTTCGAACGGCGATCGGGTTTTCATCGTATTTTCTCCCCGTCAAAATAATGCCGAACTGAAGCCGGAGCGCGGAGCTCCTGGCGTACCGTCGAATTCCCAGATCGAACTGGATACGACGCGCTTCGCCTCACTTTTAACAATATCACTCCATCAGGTCTCCTCGAACGTGAAAGATAGAGCCACCATCGTATGCAGACAGCAGGACCATATTCTGCTGGTCACGCGAGGCATGTCGCGTTGGTCGCTGCCGGGCGGAACCATACGGCGCACCGAGTCGCCGATGGAGGCGGCGAAAAGGGAGTTGGTTGAGGAGACGGCTCTCGATGTCGACGGCTTGACCTACCTGTTCGAATTCGGCGGCCTGACCAAACGGCATCACGTGTTTTTTGTCGATCTCCCGGAAGACGCCGAACCCCAAGCGAGCAACGAGATTGCACGCTGTCACTGGTTTCGGCCAAAGCGCGTGTCCTCGCTCATCACCAGCGTCCCCACTCGTGGAATCGTCGAACTGATATTTCGTCACAATACTGTCACAATCTAGGGTCAATCGAAGCGCCTTCCGCGGCTCGCACCCTAGTTTTTGAAGGGGCTGGCCGCATGGCGGGGAAATGTCTATTGGGCGATCCATTGTGATAAGCAACTTTGAAATGCTGTCGCGCCTCTTGATGGCCGCGTTGCTCGGCAGCGTAATCGGCTTCGAGCGCGAGAGACTGAACTGGGCAGCCGGGCTGCGCACACACATGCTGGTGTGTGTCGGGGCTTCGCTGATGATGCTGGTTTCCGCGTTCGGTTTTGCCGACGTGTTAGGCACTAAAGACGTTGTTCTCGATCCTTCCCGGGTTGCCGCGCAGGTCGTCTCGGGGATCGGGTTTCTCGGCGCGGGATCGATTCTGCTTCGGGGCGAAGTCGTGCGGGGTTTGACGACGGCGGCCAGCCTGTGGTCCGTAGCCGGCATTGGTCTCGCTGTCGGCGGCGGAATGTACACGCCGGCAATCGGCGCAACCGTCATCATCCTCATCATTCTGGCCGGTATCAAGCCGCTGGAGCGACGCTATATTTCCGTTCGGCAACAGCGCAGCATCCAGTTGTCGGTCGAGCGTGGGAGCGTTTCGCTCGATGCAGTCAATCGTGCACTCGGCACGGGAAGCGTCCGGGTCAAGCAGTTCATCGTCCAGCAGACCGAGGATGACGCTGACCTCGATGACGTGCAAATTTCGCTGTCGCGGGTGTCCCCCGGTGAATTCACTGCGATCTGCTTGCGGCTTGAACAGATGCCCGGCGTGCGTGTACTCCGGCACGACGGGTAAAGGTAGGACGAAGCGTGATGCGTCGATACGAGTATGAGGGCTTTACGCTCGAGGTGACCGTTGAATCGGATTTCAGCCTCCGGCCGAACAGGCGGGCGCTGGCCAACTCAGGCTATGTCGCCGTCGTCAAAATATATCAGGGGGTCAATGCCGTTGCCGTGTTTTCGCCGTTGCGGTTCGGCGAGGCCAAAGGCCGCCCTTTCGCAACGGAGGCTGATGCGGTCATGGGCGGGCTTACCGCAGCGAGAAAGATTGTCGATGACCTTTTCGGCAGCGAGCGGCATTAACCCGTGAAGTCGCATGCAGCGCGCGGCACGCTTGATCCAGCCGCGTCGTTGTTGAACGGCCCTGTCCACGGTGCGCACGCGCGGTTTGGATGTCGGTTTCGGAGGCAGGATGGTGGCTATGACGCAGGGTCGCGGCAGCGCTGCCACATGGGCGCTTGCCGCCGCACAACTGATCTCCTGGGGCACGACCTATTACGCCTTCTCGCTGTTCGTCGAGCCGATGGAGCAAGCGTGCGGATGGAGCCGGACATCCACCAACGCGGCATTGTCTATGGGCCTGCTTGTTTCTGGCCTCGCCTCCTATCCGGTCGGTGCATGGATCGACAGGGGGTATGGGCGAGCCGTCATGGCCGCGGGATCCCTGCTCGCGTCAGCGATGCTGGCACTCTGGTCTCAGGCGCAAAGTCTCGCGACGCTCTTTATGGTCTGGGTCGTACTGGGCGCCGCGATGGCGGCAACGCTCTACGATCCGGTCTTCGCGGTCGTCACGCAGCGCTACCCGGATAGCTTTCGCCCGAGGATCACGCTGATCACGCTTGTCGGCGGATTTGCGAGCACGACATTCATCCCACTGACACAGGGATTGATCGATCTGCAAGGGTGGCGGCACGCGCTGCTCATCTTTGCCGCCATCAATCTTTGCATCTGCCTGCCCGTTCACGCACTGGCGTTGAACAAAGACGATGATGGCGGCCGTACCGCAAAGCACAGGACGTCGCTCAAGCGATCGAGTGCCGGAGCCACTAGGCGTGCATTGCGCACACCGGCATTCTGGGCACTCGTGGTTTGCTTCACAGCCTACTACGGAACGTTCGTCGCGCTGACATTTCATCTCATTCCGCTAATGGCCGAGCGCCGCGTCCCGCAAGCCGTCATCCTGGTGACGATGGCAGTGATCGGCCCCGCACAGGTTCTCGCCCGTATCTTATGGTTCATCGCAGGAAAACGCGTCTCACCGAAGCTAGTCGGACTCGTCATCACGGCGGCACTCCCGCTGTCGGTTGTCGTGCTGCTGTTCGCGGGGACATCGCCAGCATTGCTGATCCTTTTCGCGCTCGTCTATGGCGGCGCAAACGGTATGATGACGATCCTGCGCGGGACTATTGTGCAGGAAGTGATATCGGTAGAAGGCTACGGTGCGATCAACGGAATGCTCGCCACGCCGTCGAACATTGCGAAAGGTATTGCGCCACTCTCGGCGGCGACGATCTGGACAGTGGAGCGAAGCTATGTGCCGGTCGAGTGGGTCATGCTGTTTGTATCGCTGGTTGCAATGGTGGCATTCGGAATAGCCATGCTGTACGCGCAGCGAACCACGTAGAACAAGACCTGATTCAGTGGGCGGCTTCAAAAAAGCGATGGGTCGAACGAAACCCATTCCCGAACCGAATGACCGAAAGACGTTGGGGTTCGGCCGATGGGGCGTATCCGCTGGACGGCCGCAAGTGGCCGACTACAGCCTGTCCGCGAGCGTCCCCCCTTGAAATCCGCGAAGAACCATAAAGTAGCCGCCAGGAAGTTTCGCCTAGCGGTGAACGACGTCGGAGTACGGTGGCGGGACAGAAAGCCTTTTGAACGCTCACCGATTCGCCGGCACCGCCGCGATCCCATCGAGCAGCGCCTGATGAAACGCTTGCGGGTCCTGCATCTGCGGCGCGTGCCCCAACCCCGCGAACTCGACGAGCGTCGCATGCGGGATCGCCTTCGCGGCCGCGCGGCCGAGTTCCGGATAATGGCCGAGCTTCGCGCGCACCTCGGGCGGCGCCGCGTCCTTACCGATCGCCGTCGTGTCCTTCTGACCGATCAGCAGCAGCGTCGGCATGCTGAGCTGGCCGAGTTCATAAAAAACCGGCTGGGTGTAAATCATGTCATAGAGCAGCGCGGAATTCCACGCGACGATCTGCTTGCCCGGCCCACGATACATGCCCGCGAGCATCTGCACCCACGGTTCGTAGTCCGCGCGCCATTGCCCCGCGTAATAGGTCGCCTGCTCGTAGCGGCGGATGCCGTCGGCGGTGGTCTTCAGCTCCCGCTGATACCACTGGTCGACCGACAGCGACGGCACGCCCTTCGCCTTCCAGTCCTCGAGTCCGATCGGGTTCACGAGCACCAGTTGCTGCGTTTCGCGCGGATACATCAGCGCATAGCGGACGGCGAGCATGCCGCCCGTCGAATGGCCGACCACCGTCACCTCGCTGACGCCGAGCGAATCGAGCAGCGCATGCGTATTGCGCGCGAGTTGCTGGAAGCTGTACTGGTAATGCTCGGGCTTGCTCGATTTGCAAAAGCCGATCTGGTCCGGTGCGATCACGCGATAGCCGGCATCGCTCAGCCGGCGAATCGTCGCGTCCCACGTCGCCGAGCAGAAATTCTTGCCGTGCAGCAACACCACGGTGCGGCCGTTCGCATGCGCGGGCTTCACGTCCATGTAGGCCATCTGCAAAGGCACGCCCTGCGAGGTGAATTCGAAGCGTTCGACCGGCGCCGGGTAGCTGAAGCCCTGCAGCTCCGGACCGTAGGCCGGGCCGGAATCGTCGAGGGAAGACGCGGCCGCGGCGCTCGCGACGGCCGGGCTCGCCTCGCTGACCGGCACGCCCGCCGGCGTCGCGGCCACCGCGACGGACGCCGCGCACAACATGGCGCAAGCGCAGACACTCGACAGGGCAAGCAGGAATGGGCGGTGAAGATTCATCGGGATGCTCTGCAAAAAACGCAATAGGGATGCACGAGGCAGGGAGCGCACGATTCTACGATGCGCCGCCGAACTCCGCCGCCAGTCGCGCACTGCGGGCACGGCACACGGCCGCGGCGAGATGGCATGCATATTGCGCCTCCTAGGCTCAAGCATCGTCCGGACGCGACCTCGTGGCCAATGTGTTGCGCCGCACCGAAAAACGCGCCGTAACAGGCGATCGTTTGAGGATGATCCGCCACGCGGCCCCCGCAATAAACATTATTCGCTCGCGTCCAATCGGTGCTAGAACTGACTGAGGGACCCGCTAAAACAGGCAGCGAAGAACGGCAATGCGGCACGACTGCCAGGCAGCCCGAATCATCAGCGCAGAGGAAGCGACCAGATCATCCCGGGGGTATATCAATCAAGCAACCATCTTGCATGCGGTCGGAGCGAGTGCTGAAGGGCTCACTCCGATCGACAGGAGACAAATATGAATACTCCGGCACGGCTGAACGACTTACAGCGCACTACCCTCGCGATCGTCCTCGCCGGCGGACGCGGTACCCGGCTCGGCCCGCTCACGAACAAGCGCGTGAAGCCGGCGGTGCACTTCGGCGGCAAATACCGGATCATCGACTTCGCGCTGTCCAATTGCCTGAATTCCGGCATCCGCCGCATCGCGGTGGTCACGCAGTACAAGGCCCATTCGCTGCTGCGGCATCTGCAGCGCGGCTGGAGCTTCCTGCGCGGCGAGATGGGCGAGTTCATCGACCTGTGGCCCGCGCAGCAGCGCGTCGAAGGCGCGCACTGGTATCGCGGCACCGCCGACGCGGTGTTCCAGAACCTCGACATCATCCGCTCGATCCGCCCGAAGTACGTGGTCGTGCTCGCGGGCGACCACATCTACAAGATGGACTACACGCGCATGATCGCCGATCACGCGGACAGCGGCGCCGACTGCACGGTCGGCTGCATCGAGGTGCCGCGCATGGAAGCGGTCGCGTTCGGCGTGATGGCGGTCGACGAAAATCGCCGCGTGACCGGCTTCGTCGAAAAACCGGCCGACCCGCCTGCGATACCCGGTCGCCCCGACACGGCGCTCGCGAGCATGGGCATCTACGTGTTCAGCGCCGACTACCTGTACACGCAGCTCGAAGAGAACATCGCCGCGATCGATACCGATCACGACTTCGGCAAGGACATCCTGCCGCGCGTCGTCACGCGGGGCGTGGCGATCGCGCATCCGTTCAGCATGTCGTGCGTGTCGTCGGACCCGAGCGTCGAGCCGTACTGGCGCGACGTCGGCACGATCGACGCGTACTGGGCCGCGAACCTCGACCTCGCCTCGACGATACCGACGCTCGACCTGTACGACGAGTCATGGCCGATCTGGACATACCAGGAGCAGTTGCCGCCCGCGAAGTTCGTACGCGACATGAAGGGGCTGCAGGGCTCGGGCAACAATCTGATCGTCTGCGGCGGCTGCGTGATCTCGGGCTCGCAGATTTCGCGCTCGGTGTTGTCATCGAACGTGAAAGTGAGTTCGTTCTGTAATATCAATGAGGCAGTGTTATTGCCGCAGGTCACGGTCGGCGCGAGTTGCCGCCTGCAGAAGGTCGTGATCGACCGTGGCTGCACGATTCCGGAAGGCACGGTGATCGGCGAAGACCCGGCGCGCGACGCCGAGCGCTTCTATCGCACCGACGAAGGCGTCGTGCTGGTCACGCAGGAGGCGTTGCGCGAGCATCCGTAGTAGCGCGCCCGCCGCCTGCCCGCGCCGGCGGCCACGCGCCGCCGGCCAGGCTTCACCTTGCTTCACCCGGCTTCGCCCGAACCACCGCTGACTATTTGCGGACCCCGAGCAACCCTGCCACCCCGACAGAGACCCGGCCTATGACGATTCGCGCCCTGCACGTCGCAAGCGAGCTGTATCCCCTCCTCAAAACGGGCGGTCTCGCCGACGTCGCGGGCGCGCTGCCGTCCGCGCTGATCGAGCGCGGCGCCGACGTGCGCGTGCTGCTGCCGGGCTTTCCGGCCGTGCTCGCCGGCCTGCGCGATCTGCAGCCGGTCGCGCAACTGGGCAGCCGCTTCGGCGCGCCGAACGTGACGCTCGAACGCGGCACGCTGCCCACCAACGGGCTCGCCGTCTACGTGATCCGCGCCGCGTCGCTGTACGACCGCCCCGGCAACCCGTATCTGAACGACGAACACGTGCCGTACGGCGACAACGCGCAGCGTTTTGCGCTGCTCGGCTGGGTCGCCGCGCAACTCGCGCAGCAAACGGACCCGACGTGGTCGCCGCAGATCGTCCACGCGCACGACTGGCACGCGGGGCTCGCGCCCGCCTACCTGAAGGCCGCCGAACGCGAGCACGGCCGCGCGCCCGCGCGCAGCGTGTTCACGATCCACAACCTCGCCTACCAGGGGATTTTTCCCGCGCATCAGTTCGGCCTGCTCGGCCTGCCGCACGATTTCTTCAACATGCACGGCGTCGAGTTTTATGGTCAGCTGTCGTTCCTGAAGGCGGGGCTCTACTACGCCGAGCGCATCACGACCGTCAGCCCGACCTATGCGCGCGAAATCCAGACGCTCGCGCACGGCGGCGGGCTCGATGCACTGCTGCGCCATCGTGCGCACGATCTGAGCGGCATCCTGAACGGCGTCGACTACACGGTGTGGAATCCCGCCACCGATACGCTGCTCGCGACGCACTACAGCGCGTCGAGACTGGCGGGCAAGCTCGCCTGCAAGGAAGCGCTGCAAAAGCGCTTCGGCCTCGCGCAGAGAAGCGACGCGCTGCTGTTCGGCGTGGTGAGCCGGCTGACCGAGCAGAAGGGCCTCGATCTGCTGCTCGGCGCGGTGCCCGAGATCGTCAAGCGCGGCGGGCAACTGGTCGTGTTCGGCACCGGCGATCCGGCGCTCGAGAATGGCCTCAGGATGGTCGCGCAGGCGCATCCGGAATCGGTCGCGGTCGAGCTCGGCTTCGACGAGACCCTCGCGCATACGATCATCGCCGGCAGCGACGTGGTCGCGGTGCCGTCGCGCTTCGAGCCGTGCGGGCTCACCCAGCTCTATGCGCTCGCCTACGGTTCGCTGCCGCTCGTGCACTGCATCGGCGGTCTCGCGGATACGGTCGCCGACGCATCGCTCGAAAACCTCGCCGACGATTTCGCCACCGGCTTCGTGTTCGAACGCTTCGATCCGAAGGGACTCGCCTCGGCGATCCGCCGCGCGTTCGCGCTGTACGGACGCCGCACCGAATGGAAGGCCACGCAGCGGCGCGCGATGCGCCAGGACTTCGGCTGGGGCGCGTCGGCCGACCGCTATCTGGCCTTGTATCGCGAACTCGTCTGAAGCATCCGGCCGCACGCTGAACTGTCAGGTTTCGTTAATCTTCACGCGCGTTTGATGGTTCGGCGCAACAGCACGGGGACGGATCAACTCGCGGCTGTCAAACTCCTGTATCGTTTGCTGGCTTGCCGGCTATGCAGTTCGTGGGTTTTTCCTGCACCATCTGTATCAGGCATGTCTGCCGCGCGGCGCCCGGGCCATCGGCCCGCCCGCGCGAGCCTCCCCTTCCAGTGTTTTGTTGACCGCGCATGACCGGTTGCGCGAGCCTTACCATGACGAAAAACGTTCTTAGCATCCAGTCCCATGTCGTGTTCGGTCACGCCGGCAACAGCGCGGCCGTGTTTCCGATGTGCCGGCTCGGCGTCAACGTGTGGCCGCTCAACACCGTGCAGCTCTCGAATCACACGCAATACGGGCATTGGAGCGGCAGCGCGATCGACGCATCGCAGATGGAAGATCTCGTCGACAGCATCGGCGCGATCGGCATGCTGCCGCGCTGCGACGCAGTGGTCTCCGGCTATCTCGGCACGAAGGAACAGGCGCAGGCGGTGATTGACATCGTCAAGGCCGTGAAGGCGGCCAATCCCCGCGCCTGGTACTTTTGCGATCCGGTGATGGGCGCCACGGGCGGCTACAAGGTCGAGCCCGGCATCCAGGAATTCCTCGTGAAAGAAATGCCGCAAGTCGCCGACGGGATCGCGCCGAATCACATCGAATTGCAGCGCCTCGTCGGTCGCGAGATCGAGACGTTCGAGGAAGCCGTCACCGCGTGCCGCGAGCTGCTCGCGCGTGGGCCGAAGCTCGTGCTCGTCAAGCATCTGCTCGATCGCAACAGCCCCGCCGACCGCTTCAACATGCTCGTCGTCACCGAACGCGAAGCGTGGATGGGACAGCGTCCGCTCTATCCGTTCGCGCGCCAGCCGGTCGGCGTCGGCGATCTGACGAGCGCGGTCTTCGTCGCGCGCACGCTGCTCGGCGATTCGATCCGCTCGGCCTTCGAGCACACGCTCGCCGCGGTCAATGCGGTCGTCAAGGCGACCTGGCAGGCCGGACGCTATGAACTCGAACTGGTGGCGATGCAAAATGAAATCGCCCAGCCGCGCGAGTGGTTCGATGCGTGGGTCGCGGAAACGGCTTAGATAACTTAGGCACGTCGCTCGTTGCCGAGCGCCCTCGCCAGCACCCTGCTGGCGGCCGTCCTATAATGCGTGCCGCGTGGACCAGGGCTTGCGCCCTCGCGCCACGGCATTTTCAGCATCCGGCATTCAGCAGACGAGGCATTCGATGGACGGTCATATCCGCAGCGAGCGGGAAGAATTTTTTGAGCAGTTGTGCATCAGCGTCGACGCGGACGAAGCGCACGAACAGGAAGCGATCGAGTTCTTCGAGAACCAGTTCGACCAGCCCGACTTCGATCCCGCGCAATGGCTCGATATCGCGCTCTACTACTCGGCCGCCGTCGCGCGCGGCATCGTCGACATGGTGACGGCCGACGACAAGGCACGCAGCAACATCGCCGAAATCATCGCCGACAATCTCGACATCTCGTACGGCGAGGACGACTGCCAGCAGTTCGCCGAGACGATCGAATTCGCGCTGAACAACGGCGTGCCGGTCGATCTCGACGTGGTGCTCGACGGCTGCCAGCGCGCAATCGACGATCTCGACACGTGGGCCGACGAAGACACGAAGGCGCCGCTTTTGCGTCTGCGTGAAGAGCTGCTGCGCCAGCAAGGCGAGCGCTAGGCAAAAGGCTCGAATCTCCTCCGACAACGCAACATCGCAACACCGCAACACCGGCCGGCGCGCTCGCGCCGGCTTCTTAAGCATATGCCGTAATCCGCAGCCCAGGCGGACCTTCGCACGGCAAGCCAGCTTGCATGCCTCACGCACGCTCCATGTGCACCACATGCACCTGTTGCCGCCTATGCCGAAATGCTCATCCAAAACGCCACGAATTGCCAAGACGACGGCAATTTGGCTTTCTATATTCGCCCCAGATTGACGTCGCGAACACGCTGCGAGGCTCAACGCCAGTGCGCGTATTCCAGCATTGTGAGCGGCGAGCGATCCTTCGTAGTCTTGCGATGCGCGAGGGCTTGCCTCGGCCTCACGTGTCGTACCGCTTCGCTGTCGTACCGCTTTCATAACAACCGTCGATGCAAGGAGAGACCATGAGTCTTCGCAACACGCTGAAACCGCTGGCCATGCTCGTGGGTGCGATGTTTGCCGTCGCGCCTGTTGCCAGTTTCGCCGACGACCTGCCGGTCAAGATCGGTTTTGCCGCGCCGCTGACGGGCGCCAATGCCGGCTACGGCAAGGATCTGGAAAACGGTGTGCGGCTCGCGATCGACGAAGCCAACGCGCAGAAGATCAAGATCGGCGACAAGGTCGCGCATTTCGAGATCGTCTCGCAGGACGACCAGGCCGACCCGCGCGTCGGCGTGCAGGCCGCGCAGAAGCTGGTCGACTCGGGCGTCGCGGTGGTCGTCGGCCACTTCAACTCGGGCACGACGATCCCGGCCTCGCAGGTCTACGAGCAGGCTGGCATTCCGGTGCTCGATCCCGCCGCGACGAATCCGATCATCACGGGCCGCGGCTTCGCGAACACCTTCATGGTGATTTCGACCGACGCGCAGAACGCCGGCAATGCGGGCGCCTATGCCGTCGACGTGACGAAGGCCAGGCGCATCGCGATCATCGACGATCGCACCGCGTTCGGCCAGGGCGAAGCCGACGAGTTCGAGAAGGCCGTGAAGGCGCACGGCGGCAACATCGTCGCGCGCGACTACACCGACAACCACGCGGTCGACTTCAGCACGCAGATCACCAAGTTCAAGGGCGCCAATGCCGACCTCGTGTTCTTCGCCGGCCTCGACAGCCAGGCGGCGGGCTTCGCGCGGCGCATGAAGCAGCTCGGCCTGAACGCACAGCTGGTCGGCGGCGGCGGCGTCATGGACGAGGACTTCATCAAGCTCGCGGGCGATGCGTCCGACGGTGCGATGGCCTGGGAATACGGCCGCCCGCTCGCGCAACTGCCGGGTGGCAAGGACTTCAACGCGAAGTTCAAGAAGCGCTTCGGCGCGGACGTGCTGTCCTATGCGCCGTTCGGCTACGACGGCGCGTGGGTCGCGATCAAGGCGATGCAGCAGGCCAAATCCGACTCGCCGAACGTGTACCGTCCGGCGCTCAAGTCGATCGACTACGACGGCGTGACCGGCAAGATCTCGTTCGACAGCACCGGCGCGTTGAAGAGCGGCGCGTCGACGCTGTATCAGGTGAAGAACGGCGCGTGGGTGCCGGTCGTGACGAAGAGCGGCACCTAAGCTCCACGTCCAGTAGATCGTCGCGGCCCTGCCCGGCGCGTGGCCGGCGCGTGGCCGGCGCGGGGCGCGCTACTGCCACGCGCTCGCCGCCCGGACGACCACCTCGCCATCGAGATCGCGCTCGATGCGCACGAGGTCGTCGCGAATCGCCGCGAATTCGTTTGGCGTACACATCTGATGGCCGAACGCGGCGCGCAGATGCCGGTTGACCTGCAACGTGCGCGTCGCCGGATCGAAGACGTAGTGCGACGCAAACGTGAGCAACGGGTCCTCGACCGTGCTGTCGGTGGGCAGGTCCGTCACGCGCACGAAGCGCGGCAAGCTCATTTCCAGCGTTTCATCGAACTCCCCGCCGATGCACGCCCACGGCTGCGTTCTGACGGGCTCCGCGAGCCACGCCTCGACCTGCGAGCCCATGCCGCCGGCGAGGCTCGTCAGCGCCCGCACAGCAGTCGTGCCGTCCGGCCAGATCAGATGCGGCACGCTGCCCTGCATCGACGTCGCGAACGGACCGCCGGTCACGGCGACGTCGTCGGTCTGCAATTGCGCGGAGCCGTGCAAGCCCGCTTGCAGCAGACGCCTGGCGGCAAGCTGCTGCGCGCCCTGGCGCGTCGCGCGGCGGAACGTGTTGCGTTCGAGCTCCGCGGTATAGCCCCGATCCTCGACGCGGTACGCATAATGTGCGGTGCCGTTTTCGTCGATGTCGATCTGCACGCGCGCCTTGCGTTCGCGCCGTTGAGTGGCCGGCGTGCGCGCGAGCACGCCGTCGTCGACGAGCAGCACCGGCCGGTCCATGACGCCGCCGGGCAGATAGCCGAACGCGGTGCCGCCCGCCGTCGTGTCCGCGAATTGCGCCAGTTCGGGAATCCAGATGATCGCGTGATTGATCGCGCTCGCGCCGTAGCCGGGGACCTCGGGCAACGTGTAGTACGGACCGAGATTGAGCAGCACCGGCTCGCTGCGAATGCCGGCGGCCGCGAGCAGCGCGCCGTATAGCGCGACGTGGTCCTTGCAGTCGCCATAGCGGTTGCGCAGGATGTCGGCCGCCTTGTGCGGAATCGCCGCCGTCTCGCCGAGAAAAAGCGCGACGTAGCGGATGTTCAGACGCATCCAGTCGTACAGCGCGCGGGCTTTGTCGCGCGGATCGGTAAGGCCGGCCGTCAGTTGCTGTGCGAGACCGATGATCGCGGGATCGTCGCGGGTCGCGTCGTTGTCGGCGGGACCTCGATAGCGCGCGGCGAAGCTCGCGAAGTCTGGCACCGTCGACACCATCAGCCGGTCGCCCCAGTTCGCGTAGCCGACCGCGCCCGCTTCGAGCCGCGCATAGGGGCCGTGCCGGTAGTCGAACTCGTAGCGCGTGCGGCCGTTCGCGGTGACGGGCGGCATCGCGACGTAGCCGCGCGCATCCGCATAGAGCGGCACGTCGGCGGGAAGATCGAAGATCAGACGCTGCTCGTCGACGGGCTGGAGCGACGGCTCGACCAGATAGGCGAAGGTGCCCGCTTGCAGCGGCTTCGCGCGGGTCTTGCGAAATGCCAGTTGCACGCGCGAGCCGATCGTGACGCCGGGGAAGATCACGGTGCGCAACACACCGTCCTCGAAGCTCGGCGCGCCGGACGAGCGCGGCTCCTGCACGTCGCGGATCGCCTCGGGACCTACCGCATGCGCGGTGCCGTCGGGGTCGATCGTTTCGGCGGCCAACTGTTGCACCTGCTCGATGTCCTTGTTGAACCACACGTAGCGTTGCGCGATCTCGTCGACGCCGCTGGCCGTGTCCGCGCGCATCAGCGTGTCGTCGTGTTCCTCGACGGAACCGTCTTTCTGGATCACGAACAAATGGACGTCGCGCTCGATCGTCGCAGGGGCACGTTCGTTGGTGGAGGTGACGATTTCGCCGGCTGCCGCGCAAAGCGGCAAGGCGATGCCGCTCGCGGCGGATAGCGCGGCAAGCAACGCCGCGGCGCGCACGCCGCGCACGCGGCATGCGCGCCCGATCATCGCGATCGACGCGTGCGCCAACGTGACGACGACGTTCCCCAAGATCCACCTCGGCCAGGTTCGTGTCGTCGTTGTAGCACATCGCCGACCCGTGCGTTTCGGGCCGGGGTCGGCGTTGGCGCGTCGAGCTCGAGCGGCATTGAAGTCACCGGCGCACCCGCGACGCAGCGGCCGGCGTCGATCGTCTTCACTCGCCGTCGTCGAGCTGGCTCAGCAGCGCCTGCAGTTTTTCCACGTGCCGCAGCAGCATGTGCCGGTGCTTGTCGATCTGTTCAAGCCGGCCCTCCAGGTCGGCTTGAATGCGGTCGTCGAGTTCGGCCGCGGCCATTACGTCCTCGACCTTCGCGCGCATCGATGCGAGCTCCACCGGCGCGTGCAGCAGATGCCGCTCGAAGCGCCGCACTTCCTGCGTCGCGAGATCGCGCACCTTGCGAAAATGCGCATGACGGCGGTGCGCTTCGACATCGAGCGTTTCTTCCTCGAGGCGTCGCGCGGGCGGCGGCTGCCCAAAAATCGGCTCGGGCCGCAACACCGTCTTCTTGCGCACCGGATGCGCGGTGCCCCGAAAGCGCGCGAGCGGCTGCTCGTTGTCGATCGCCTCTCGCGCATTCGGCGGGATCTCGTGACCGGTGTGCGGCACGTTCATCCAGCCGCCCGGCAAACCGGTGACGGCCTCGACGCCGCGCACGAATTCCTCGCTGAATTCGCGTTGCCCGGACAGCATCAGCTTCAGGTAGCTCGCGGAAAACGTCATCATGCGCGCGAGCCGGCTCGCGGCGCCGACCTCGCTGGTCAGCAACACCAGGTTCGCGCGCCAGACTGGCAGCAGCAATTCGTCGGAATCTTCCATCGCTGGGTCTTCCATCTTTTCGCCTGATGAATCGATGACCGCGTCGCGCATGTCATCGTTTTGAAAGGGTCGTCGTCTCGCGGTGTCGCGTGCAATGCCGCTATGCCGCTTTGCGTGCGGTGGGCCCAGATGCCGAAGGTACACATTTGACACGGTACGCACCGGCCAATTCAGCGCAAAGCGCGTCAAAACAGGGCTGACGACACATCGCGTGTTGCATTGACACACGTATTCGCGCGCCGGTCCTATCCGCGGCCGCTTGATGTGGCATGCTTACACGCCGATGCGGCACGCGTCGTGCTGCATGGCTTGCTCCACAACACTGACTTAAGGGTTTTGTAATGAAGAAAATCGTTCTCGCCGTCGCCGCAGCCGTCGCCACCCTGAGCACGATCGTCCCCGCTCAGGCCAATGAGCATCAGCACGAGTGCCATAAGGTGCGCGTGCATCATCATTGGGAAAAGCGCTGCCACTAATGGCGGTGAAACCGTGTCCGATGGACGCGGTGCACATCAAAAAGCCCCGCTTTCGCGGGGCTTTTTTTCATGGCGCGCCGCGTCGTGAAACAGCCGGCGCACGATACGCTGTGCGCGCTCGACGCTCAAACCATTCCATATGAACGCGCCGGCACGCAATCACGGACACATGCTGTTACACCTTCGCGATACGCTGACCGATGCGGGCCGACGCGGACCGCGATGCCGCGCGTTCTTGCAGCAATCGTGATCCGCGTGGTGAGAAAGGAATACAAGCTTCAGGCGGATTTCACGCGAGCGAGCGCCGTCGTTACCAGCGCTTCGAGCAGCGGCGCGACCTTCGCGGCGAGGTCTTCATCGTATGCATAAGGCAGGCGCTCTTCCATGTAGGTGATCTGCGACAGCTCGAGTTGCACCGCATGCACGCCCTGCTCGGGCTGCCCGTATTGCCGCGTGATATAGCCGCCCTTGAAGCGGCCATTCGCGATCGCCGTATAGCCGCCGTGGCGCCCGACCAGCGCGGCCAGCTCGTCAGCCAGGCCTGGCGCGGCGCTCGCACCGTTCGACGTGCCGAAGTTGAAATCCGGCAGACGTCCGTCGAAAAACCGCGGCACGCGCGAGCGGATCGAATGCGCTTCCCACAGCAGCACCTTGCCGTGCTTCGCCTTCAGCGCCGCGAGCTCGCCGGTCAGCGCGTCGTGATACGGCTTCCAGTAAGCGTCGCGACGGCGCGCGATTTCGGCGTCGTCGGGCAGATGGCCGTCGCGATAGAGCGGCTCCTTGTCGAACGTATCGACCGGCAGCAGACCCGTAGTGTCCTGCCCCGGGTACAGGTTCGCGCCGTCGGGCGGACGATTCAGGTCGACCACGTAGCGCGCGTAGGTCGGCGTCAGGATCGACGCGCCGAGGCGCTTCGCGAATGCGTACAGGCGATCGAGATGCCAGTCGCAATCGTCGGTGCGTTGCGCGACCGGTGTCATCGTCACGGCGATGTCGGCGGGGATTTGCGTGCCCAGATGCGGGATCGAGATCAGCAGCGGCAGGCTTCCCTGATGCAGCGAGAAAACCGGCGTGAGGTTCGAAGCAGTCATGTCAGTCCGGAATCGGTGGGATCGGAGAATCAGTTCGGCGGGTCATGGCCGTTATTTGAGCAGTTCCGCGAGCGCCGCGCGATAGCGCGCATAGGCACCCTCTTCGTCGCGATGCCGGCGATCGTCGACAACCCTGACGCCGCCCGCGTAGACGTCGCGGATCGGCGTGTCGCCGTGCTCGCAGAATACGACGCCTGACAGCCACGCCTCGCGCTCATGCCCGGCGATGCTCGTATGGTCGGCGTCGAGCACGAGCCAGTCCGCGCGATGGCCCGGCTGCAACGCGCCGACCGCGCGGCCGGTCGCACGCGCGCCACCGTCGAGCGCGGCCGCGTACAGACGATCCGCGACATGCGGAGCTTGCGCCGACGCCAGCACGTTGCGCTGCCGGCGCGTCAGACGCTGGCCGTATTCGAGCAGACGCAACTCGGCGCGCCAATCGACGCCGACATGGCTATCCGAGCCGACGCCGATGCGGCCGTGCGCGTCGAGATAGTCTTGCGCGGGAAAAATGCCGTCGCCGAGATTGGCCTCGGTGGTCAGACACAAACCCGCGACCGCGCCGCTCTTCGCGAGCGCGAGCGTTTCGTTCGCATCGACGTGGGTCGCGTGCACGAGACACCAGCGGCTGTCCACATCGAAACGATCGAGCAGCCATTGCACCGGCCGCGTGCCTTCGGTTTCGAGGCACGCGTCGACCTCGGCGGTCTGTTCGGCGATATGGATGTGGACAGGCACGGTTGCGTCGATGCCGCCGAGCAACCTGCGCAGCGACGCCTCCGATACCGCGCGCAGCGAATGCGGCGCCACACCGTAACGCAGCGCCGCATGTTCGGGGCGCGCGGCGCGTAGCGTGCCGAGCAGATCGAGCAGGCTCTCAGGCGTATTGATGAAGCGCCGCTGATCGTCGCGCGGCGCGCGCGCGCCGAAGCCGCTGTACTGATACAGCACCGGCAGCATCGTGATGCCGATACCGCTCGCCGATGCGGCGTCCACCACGCGTTGCGCAAGCTCGGCCTGATTCGCGTAGCGCTGGCCGTCCTGCGCGTGGTGCACGTAGTGGAACTCGCACACCGACGTATAGCCCGCCTTCAGCATCTCGATGTAGAGCCACTGCGCGACGCTCGCGAGGCCTTCCGGCGTGATGCGCGCGGCAAAGCGATACATCAGGTCGCGCCACGACCAGAAGTTATCCGTCGCATTGGCGCGAAATTCGGTGAGCCCCGCCATCGCGCGCTGAAACGCGTGCGAGTGAAGATTCGGCATGCCTGGCATCAGCGGGCCCGCCGCCTTCGGCACACCCGCCGGCACCTCGGGTTGATCCGTCGTGACCGCGCTCAGCGTGCCGTGAGCGTCCCATTCGAGCAGCACGTTGCGGCGCCAGCCCTCAGGCAGATACGCGTCAGCGGCGAACAGCGATTGATTGGATTGCGTCATCTCTCAGGTTCTAGTTCAGGTTACACGCGACTCGCGCCGCGTATAGACGGTTTCGCCCGCGCGCACGACGCGCGCGCAGAGCGGCCGGCCAATCCAGTAAGCGAGCTCCGCCAGCGAATCGACCGACCACACCGCGAAGTCGGCCGCGCGACCGACCTGCAGCGCACCGTGCCGATCGCTCTTGCCGAGCGCGCGCGCAGCGTGCGTGGTGACGCCTTGCAGCACCTCGGGCACGGTCATGCGAAACAGCGTGCTCGCCATGTTCATCATCAGCAGTAACGAAGTCGCCGGTGAGGTGCCCGGGTTGCTGTCGGTCGAGATCGCGATCGGCACCTCGTAGCGCCGCAGCAGTTCGAGCGGCGGCAACTGGGTCTCGCGGATGAAGTAGTACGCGCCCGGCAGCAGCACCGCGACGGTGCCCGCGTCCTTCATCGCGGCGACGCCGGCTTCGTCGAGAAACTCCAGGTGATCCGCCGATAGCGCGCGATGCCGTGCCGCGAGCGCGGTGCCGCCGCCGTTCGACAACTGCTCGGCGTGCATCTTGACCGGCAGCTGGTAGCGCGCGGCCGCGTTGAACACGCGCTCGCTCTGTTCCAGCGAAAAACCGATCCGCTCGCAGAACACGTCGACCGCATCGACGAGGCCTTCGTCCGCGAGCGTGGGCAGCATCGTGTTGCAGACTTTGTCGATATACGCGTCCGCACGGCCCGCGAATTCGGGCGGCAGCGCGTGCGCGCCGAGAAACGTCGTGTAGACCGTGACCGGATAGCGCTCGCCGAGTTGCCGCGCGACGCGCAGCATCTTGCGCTCGCTCGCGAGATCGAGGCCGTAGCCCGATTTGATTTCGATCGCCGTCACGCCTTCGGCGAGCAGCGGTTCGAGCCGCGCGGCCGCTTGCGTGAACAGCGACGCTTCGTCCGCGGCGCGCGTCGCGCGCACCGTCGACACGATGCCGCCGCCCTGTCGTGCGATTGCTTCGTAGCTGACGCCCGCGAGCCGCTGCGCGAATTCGTCGGCGCGCTGGCCGCCGTACACGAGGTGCGTATGGCAATCGATCAGGCCCGGCGTCACCCATGCGCCGCGCAGATCTTCGCGCGGCCATGCGGCATAGGGCGTGGGTAAATCGGCGAAAGCGCCGAGCCACGCGATACGGCCGCCGTCGACCGCAAGCGCGGCATCGGCGAGCGTGTGGCGAGGATCGCCCTGCGGGCACAAATTCAGGTGATGCCAGACGGTTTGCTTCATCGCGTGCTCTTTGCCGCTCGTTGCGTGTCTGTGGATGGGTTGTCCGCGATGGAGCGCATGTGAGGCCCTATCACGGTTGATTCGTCATCGCGTGTAGCGGATCGTGATCGCGAGCACCGCGCCGTCGCCCGTCAGCGTGCAAGTGAGCGCGTTCGGCCCGTCGACGCGCAGCGTGTCGCCGGTGTCGAGCCGCACGGCTTGCGCGTGGTCCGCCGCCAGTCCGACCGTGACCGCGCCGCCCGCGCAAAACAGCAGCGCCACGTCGCCGTCGAGCACGCGCGGCGCATCCTGCCGCGTGCCAGTGCGCCACACGTCCAACTCGCCCTGCGCCACGTCGCGCCGCACCATCAGGTTGAAGTCGCGCGTGGCCCCGTCGACGAGCCGCGCGTCGATGCGCGTCGCGCCATCGAAGCGCGCGATGTCGAGCGGCTGCCGCAACACATGCGTCGAGGCGACGCCCGCGTCGCCCAGCTCATCGAGCAGCATGCCCGCGCCAGCCAGCAACACCAGCGTCCGGTCGACGCCGTCGAAGCGCGAGAACGGTCCAGCCTGCGCAACGTCGGCGACGCTCACGCGCCACACGAAGTCGGCGCTCACCGCACCCTGCCCGCCGCCTGGCGACGGAAACGCCGCGACCTCACGCGTGAGCCCGCCGCCGTTTTTCCACGGCGTCGCCACGAGGTCGGCGCCGCGAATCAGCGTGACGCCTGCCATGCCGCCCGCGTGGTTGGCCATGGTCACGATCAGCGGCCCAGCATCGGCAGATTGAGACCGGCCTCGCGCGCCGTCTGCTGCGCGAGTTCGTAGCCCGCATCCGCGTGACGCATCACGCCGGTGGCCGGATCGTTCAACAGCACGCGGCCGAGGCGCTGGTGCGCGCCTTGCGTGCCGTCCGCGACGATCACGACGCCCGCATGCTGCGAGAAGCCCATGCCGACGCCGCCGCCGTGATGCAACGACACCCACGACGCACCGCCCGCCGTGTTCAGCAGCGCGTTCAGCAACGGCCAGTCGCTGACCGCGTCCGAGCCGTCCTTCATCGATTCGGTTTCGCGGTTCGGGCTCGCGACCGAACCGGTATCGAGGTGATCGCGGCCGATCACGATCGGCGCCTTCAGCTCGCCGTTCCTGACCATTTCGTTGAACGCCTGGCCGAGACGATAGCGATCCTTCACGCCGACCCAGCAGATCCGCGCCGGCAGACCCTGGAACGCGATGCGCTCGCGCGCCATGTCGAGCCAGTTGTGCAGATGCGGATCGTCGGGGATCAGTTCCTTCACCTTCGCATCGGTCTTGTAGATGTCCTCGGGATCGCCCGACAGCGCGACCCAGCGGAACGGGCCCTTGCCTTCGCAGAACAGCGGCCGGATATACGCCGGCACGAAGCCCGGGAAATCGAACGCGTTTTCCACGCCCATTTCGAGCGCCATCTGGCGAATGTTGTTGCCGTAGTCGAGCGTTGCCGCGCCGCGTTCCTGCAGCGTCAGCATCGCCTGCACCTGGCTGGCCATCGACTGCTTGGCCGGCGTGACGATGCTTTCCGGCGCGGTCTTCATGCGCTCGCGCCAGTCTCCGAGCGTCCAGCCCTGTGGCAGGTAGCCGTGAATCGGATCGTGCGCGCTCGTCTGGTCGGTCACGCAGTCCGGCGTGATGCCGCGCGCGACGCACTCGGCGAACACGTCGGCGGCATTGCCGAGCAGGCCAACCGAGATCGGCTTGCCGGCGCGCTTCGCTTCGTCGAGCATCGCGAGCGCCTCGTCGAGCGTCTTCGCCTTCTTGTCGACGTAGCGCGTCTTCAGACGGAAGTCGATGCGCGTCTCGTCGCATTCGACCGCGATCATCGAGAAGCCCGCCATCGTCGCGGCGAGCGGCTGCGCGCCGCCCATGCCGCCGAGACCGCCGGTCAGAATCCAGCGGCCCTTCGGGTCACCGTTGAAGTGCTGGTTCGCGACCGCGAAGAAGGTCTCGTAGGTGCCCTGGACGATGCCCTGGCTGCCGATGTAGATCCAGCTGCCCGCGGTCATCTGGCCGTACATCATCAGGCCCTTGCGGTCGAGTTCGTGAAAGTGTTCCCACGTCGCCCAGTGCGGCACGAGGTTCGAGTTCGCGAGCAGCACGCGCGGCGCGTCCGCATGGGTGCGGAACACGCCGACCGGCTTGCCCGACTGAATCAGCAGCGTTTCGTCTTCGTTCAGGTCCTTCAGCGACGCGAGGATCTGATCGAAGCACTCCCAGTTGCGCGCGGCGCGGCCAATGCCGCCGTACACGACGAGCGCATGCGGGTGCTCGGCGACTTCGGGGTCCAGATTATTCTGGATCATCCGGTACGCGGCTTCCGCGATCCAGGTCTTGCAGGTCTTTTCCGCGCCGTGCGGTGCGCGGATCGTGCGAGTCGGATCGAGACGCGGATCGACGTGTTTCGGATTGTTCATGGTGTCCCTAATCATGCGTGAAGAGGTTCGATAAAGATTCGGCGAAGACGAAAAAGCGAATTCAGAAATGCCCGGTGAAGCGGTAACGGGTGCCCGGATGCCACAGATTCGCGATCGAGGCGACCTCGCCTTGCGACCACGTGCGCCGGTGCAGCACCAGACACGGCTCGCGTTCACTCATGTTCAACAGCTCGCGCGTGATCTCGTCGGCGGCGAGCGCCTCGATGCGGTACTCGACGCGCTGCAGCGGCGCGACGCGCACGAGGTACTGGTTGGGCGTGGTGTTCGTGAAGTCCTGCAGCGCGTATTCGGGTGCGACGGCCGGGTTGACCCAGCGTTCCTCGAGCTGCACCGGCTCCTCGTTTTCGAAATGCAGCAGGCGCGAATGAAACACGGGGCTGCCCGCGCTCACCTGCATCTCTTCGGCGAGCGCCGCATCGGCGATGCTGGCGCCGATGTTCAGCACCCTCGCCTGATAGCGATGACCGCGCGCAACGATTTCATCGGAGATGCTGCGGATCGCCACCAGGGTCGACTCGTACTTGGGACGGGCGACGAAAGTGCCCGAGCCTTGTACACGTGTCAGCACCTGCTCCGAGGTCAACTCGCGCAACGCGCGGTTGACCGTCATGCGTGCGACGCTGAACTCGCGCGCAAGCTCGTTTTCGGAGGGCACCTGGTCGCCTTCGGCCCACTCGCCGGCATGAATGCGCGCGAGGATGAAGTCCTTGATGCCCTGATAAGCGGGTGCGTTCATGGGTGTGATCCGCGCTCTCGACGACTCATTGTTCCGACGCGAACGAGAACGGGCTCAGCTTCGCGACCGCGCCGGCCTGCACGAGCTTCGTGACCGCCGCGATATCCGGCGCGAAGTAGTGATCGAGCTCGTAGTGCGCGACGTCCTTGCGCACGAGGTCCATCACCTTCTGCAGGCTCGGGCTGGTCTTGTGCGGCGCGCGCAGATCGACACCCTGGGCGGCAGCGAGCAGTTCGATCGACAGGATGTTCGCGGTGTTGTCGGCGATATCGCCGAGCTTGCGCGCGGCGAACGTCGCCATCGACACGTGGTCTTCCTGGTTCGCGGACGTAGGCAGCGAATCGACCGAAGCCGGATGCGCGAGCGTCTTGTTTTCCGAGGCGAGCGCGGCGGCCGTCACGTGCGCGATCATGAAGCCGGAGTTCACGCCGCCATCCTTGACGAGGAACGGCGGCAGGCCCGACAGCGTCGCGTCGATCAGCAGCGCGATGCGGCGTTCGGCGAGCGCGCCGATTTCCGCCACGGCGAGCGCCAGGTTGTCGGCCGCGAACGCGACCGGCTCGGCGTGGAAGTTACCGCCGGACAGCACTTCGCCGGTGTCCGGGAAAATCAGCGGATTGTCGGAGACCGCGTTCGCTTCCATCAGCAGCGTTTCGGCGGCATTGCGCATCTGGTCCAGACACGCGCCCATCACCTGCGGCTGGCAGCGCAGGCTGTACGGGTCCTGCACCTTGTCGCAATCGGCGTGCGACACGTTGATCGCCGAACCTTGCAGCAGCGAGCGATAAGCCGCGGCCGCGTCGATCTGGCCTCGATGGCCGCGCAGTTCGTGGATGCGCGCGTCGAACGGCTTGACCGAGCCCATCGCCGCATCCACCGACAGCGCGCCGGCCACGAGCGCCGTGCGGTACAGGTCTTCGATCGCGAACATGTTGTACAGCGCGAGCGCGGTCGAAGCCTGGGTGCCGTTCAGCAGCGCGAGACCCTCCTTCGCCTGCAGCGTCAGCGGCTTCAGACCGACGAGCGCGAGGCCTTCGGTGGCCGGCATGCGCTCGCCCTTCGCGAACACTTCGCCGACGCCGAGCAGGGCCGCCGACATATGCGCGAGCGGCGCGAGGTCGCCCGATGCGCCGACCGAGCCCTTGACCGGGATCACCGGCAGCACGTCGGCGTTGAACAGCGCGATCAGCGCCTCCATCACTTCGCGGCGGATGCCCGAGTGGCCTCGGCCGAGGCTCGACAGCTTCAGCGCGATCAACAGACGCACGACCGGGCGCGACATCGGCTCGCCGACGCCGACCGCGTGCGACAGCACCAGGTTGCGTTGCAGCAGTTCGAGCTGATCGCGCGGAATGTGCGTGCTGGCGAGGCGGCCGAAGCCGGTATTGATGCCATAAGCCGGCTCGCCCCTGGCGGTGATGTCGGCGACGGCCTGCGCGCACGCGTCGATGGCGGCATGGCTCGCGGGATCGAGTTGCAGGGTGACCTGCTCACGCGCGATCTGGCGCAGTTGCGGGAGGCTCAGGTAGCCGGGCTTCAGAATCATGGTTGTCGTCCTGTCTATACAAGTTCAAATAAGTCTAGCCGGCGGGCCTTGTATATACAACTTGTTTTTCGAGATTTCGTGCCTGGGGATTTCCATTATTTGGCACGTGGCTCGGCGGAAGCACGGCGGGTTCGGCGGCAGGTCGTAGGCGGCGGGTCCTGGACGCATGGGTCGGCGTGACCGCCGTGATTTAGCCCACAGTTGTATATACACCTTCGCGGCGCGGGTCGCCATCTGGCCAAAATTGGCGCGCTTTCGCTGGCGGGAAGCCGGACACGCCGGCTCCGCCGATATCTGGGTTATAGGACAGAAGGCTCTGCGACGCGGATCAGAGCTTGACCCGCGCCGCGATGAAATCCAGAAAGCACTGCACGCGCCCCGCGAGCGATGCGCTCTGGTAGTACACCGCATGCACCGGCTGCCGTTCATCGACGAGCAGGTTGCCGAGAATCGGCACGAGGCGGTTTTCGCGCACGTCGCCGGCGGTCATGAAGTCGGCCAGACAGGCGACGCCCCAGCCGGACAGCGCCAGTTGCCGCAAGGTTTCGCCGCTCGACGCGGTGATCGACGGTTCGATCTTCAGCAGCGCGGCTTCGTCGCGCTGCCCCTTGGCGCGCTTCGTTCCCCTGCCCCCTTCCCGCAACGGCCAGCGATTCAAATGCTCCGGCGCCGTAAAGCCGATCAGCCGATGCGCGTGCAGCGCGTCGAGCGTGGTCGGCTCGCCGTGCTCGGCCAGATACGCCGGGCTCGCGAGCACGCGCAGCCTGCTCTCGCCGAGCGCGCGCGCATGCAGCGTCGAATCCTGCAGCGCGCCGATGCGAATCGCGATGTCGACCTTCTGTTCGAGCAGATCGACGATCCGCTCGTTGCTGGTCAATTCGAGCCGGATCTCCGGATACAGCGCCGAAAACGCGGTCATATGCGGCGCCACGCAATGCAGCATGAACGGCGACGCCGCATCGACGCGCAAGCGCCCCGACGGCCGTTGCCGCCCGCGCGCGACCGACTCCTCGGCCTCTTCGAGCGCGTCGAGGATCGCGCGGGCGCGCCGCAGGAACGCGTCGCCTTCCTCGGTCAGATGCAGACGCCGCGTCGTGCGCCGCACGAGCGCGGTGTCGAGCTTCTGCTCGAGACGCGTGAGCGCGCGGCTCACGCCGGAGACGGTCTGCCCCAGCTTCTCGGCCGCCGCGGTAATCGAGCCGCTGTCGATCACGGTGACGAACACCAGCAATTCGTCGGTGGAGGTTTTCATTGTTGATTTCAGATCAAGATTGATTTGAGACTAACACGCTTTTTGCGAGAATCCGCGCGAGCGATACTGCGTGCCTGTCGATCGGAGTTGGCGCTTTAGCGCTTACTCCGATCCCATGCAAGAGATTGCGGTCTTGGCATTTCCTCAGGAGAACGTCTTGAAGATTTTCGTTACTGGCGCAAGCGGTTTTATCGGCGGCTCGATCGCGGCGCATCTGGCGCGCGCCGGCCATCAGGTGCGCGGGCTGATTCGCAAACCCGAACACAGCGGCGAGTTGCAGCGGCTCGGCATCGAGCCCGTGCTCGGCACGCTCGACGACCGCGCGTTGCTGATCGCCGAAGCGCAAGCGGCCGACGCGGTGATCAACGCCGCGAGCAGCGATCACGAAGGCGCGGTACGCGCGCTGATCGACGGACTCGCCGGTTCGGGCAAGGTGTTCCTGCACACCAGCGGGTCGAGCATCGTCGGCGATGCGTCGGGCGGCGAAGCGGGTGAAGCACGCATCTATCACGAAGACGCGCTGCCCACCCCGACCGCCGACAAGGCCGCGCGCGTCGCGATCGATCAACTGGTGCTCGGCGCCGCGCAACGCAACGTGCGCTCGGCCGTGCTGTGCAACACGCTGATTTACGGTCACGGCGCGGTGGCCGGCAGCGCGAGCGTGCAGTTGCCGCGACTCGTGCGCCAGGCGCAGAAAAGCGGCGTCGTGCGTCATGTGGGCAGCGGCGGCAACGTCTGGTCGAACGTGCATATCGACGACGTCGCCGAGCTGTATCGCCTCGCACTCGATAAAACCCCTGCCGGCACGTTCTATTTCGTCGAAAGCGGCGAAGCGTCGTTCCGCGACATGAGCGCCGCGATCGCACGCGCGATGAAGCTCGGCGCGCCGCAGGACTGGCCGCTCGAAGACGCGAAACAGGAATGGGGCTACGAAATGGCCTCGTACGGTCTTGGCTCGAACAGCCGCGTGCGCGGCGAACGCGCGCGCAAACTGCTCGGCTGGCAACCGCGGCGCAGGTCGGTGATCGAATGGATCGAACGCGACATGACGGGGCCGCAAAGCACCGTTTGACGCGGCTTTGCGCGCCGCGCGACGTAAGCTATGTAAGCGCGGTCGTTGCGAATCCGTAAGCTCCTTTCGATAAAATCGCGGGCACCTGACGGTGCGATTCCACCGTCGCGCACACGCCCCGATTCGACCGATGAGCTTCGCGCTGAACTTCGACTGGCTGACTAACCTGATGGCGATTCTGTTCGTCGTCGCGTGTCTGTACGACACGCGTTACGACGAATACGGCGTGCTGACGCTCGCGGCCGCGGCGATGAGCCTCATCGTGATGGCGATGGAAATGTTCCTCAGACCCGCCTTCGAGATGGCGCTGTAGCGAGCTGATGCAGCGCTCGTGCAGCACAGAGGCGCCGCGCCAGCTAGCGCGGCGCGCGCCCCTCGCCCCCTTCGTCGACCCGCTTCACCGCTTCACCACTTCACCGCTTCACACCGTGTACGATCCGCACGCCGGGCAAGCCGCGCGCGCGTGGTCGTCGTAGCGATCGTGATGTCTGACCCAGTCGGTCAGATTACTGTTCTCGTTGCGGCCTTTCGGCGCGATGTCCAGAAGCGCGTAGATGTTCACGAAGCGCTCGTCGCCGCGTGCGTAGCATGAGTACGTGTGATACACGTCGCCGTTTGCGTCCTTGTAGAACACGCTGTGGCCGTGCTGTTCGTCGATGCCGACGTCCTGCTCGGTGAAGTTGTAGAACGCCTTTTTACTCGCCAGCTGCTCCGGCGTGAACGACACGTGGTAGTCGAAATTGAAATCGCTGCCGCTCGACGACACCCACGGAAAGGTCCACCCCATGCGCCGTTTGAACGCGTCGATCTTCTCGAGCGGCGCGTGCGATACCGTCACATAGCTGACGTCGTGATGGACCAGATGCGTGAGAATGCCGCTCATATGGTCCGACAGAAACGAGCAGCCGACGCACCCCTCTTCCCAGTCCGGGCCCAGCATGAAGTGATAAACGATCAGCTGGCTGCGGCCGTCGAACAGCTCCGCGAGCGTCTTGCGGCCTTCCGGCGTATCGAACGTATAAACCTTGTCGACCTTGACCCACGGCAATTCGCGGCGCTTGCGCGCGAGTTCGTCGCCGGCGCGCATATGCGCTTTTTCGTCGGCGAGCAGCGCGCGGCTCGCGGCAAGCCACTCTTCCTGGCTGCCGATGCGATGTTGCGGTTCCATCTGCGTCTCCTTTCCTGCGGATGCAGGGCTTGACCTCAAGATTAAGGTTTAGAGACGCTGACGCGAAAGTCAAGGAGCCGCAACGAAACTCAGATCGCCCAGCCGCCGACATAAAACCCGACCAGCACGACTGCGATCGCCACGGTCCCGACATTGAGCTTGCGATACTCGCCGCTGACGACGCGTCCGATCACGAGCGTCGCGAAGCCGAGCATGATGCCGGTCACGATGTTCGCGGTCAGCACGATGAACACCGCGCACACGAGCCCCGCCATCGCGTCGACCATGTCGTCCATATGCAGCTTGCTGACGTTCGACAGCATCAGCAGCCCCACGTACATCAGCGCGGGCGCGGTCGCATACGAAGGCACCAGCGCGGCGAGCGGCGAGAAGAACATCACGACGAGAAACAGCAGACCGACGACCGCCGCCGCCATCCCCGTCTTCGCGCCCGCCGCGACGCCGACCGTCGACTCGATATACGCGGCCGCCGGCGCGCCGCCGAGCAGGCCCGAGAAGATCGAGCTCAGCGAATCGGCGGTCAGCGCGCGGCCGCCGTTGATGATGCGGCCGTTTTCGTCGAGCTGCCCCGCCTGGCCCGCGACCGCGCGGATCGTGCCGGTCGCGTCGAACACGGCGGTCATCACGAGCGCGAGCACGCTCGGCAGCACGGCCATCGACAGCGCGCCCTTCACGTCCATCGCGCCGATCAGCGACGCATGACCCGGCGCGCTCAACGACGGCACCGCGAAGAAGCCGTGAAACGCCACGGCCGGATCGATCGCGAGCCCGATCGCCGAGATCGCGACGATCACGATCAGGATCGAGCCCGGCACGCGCCGCCGCACGAGCCCGACGATCGCGGCGAGTCCGGCGACCGACATCAGCGCCGGCAACGCCGCAATATTGCCGAGCGACACCGGCAGCCCCGCGCCCGGATTCTTGACCACGAGCCCGACGTCGTTCGCGGCGATCAGCAGCAGGAACAGGCCGATGCCGATCCCGGTGCCGTGCGCGATGCCGACAGGCAGGTTGCGCAAAATCCACGAGCGCACGCCGGTCACCGAAATCGTCGTGAACACGACGCCCATCAGGAACACCGCGCCGAGCGCAACGGTTGGATGCAGGCCCTTGCCGAGCACGAGGCCGAACGCGGTGAACGCGGTCAGCGAGATCGCGCAGCCGATCGCGATCGGCAGACGCGCCCACACGCCCATCAGCAGCGAGCCGAACGCCGTGGTCAGACACACGGCGACGAACACCGCGCTGGTATCGAAGCCTGCCTTGCCGAACATGCCGGGCACGACGAACACGGAGTAGACCATCGCGAGGAAGGTCGTGATGCCCGCGACGATCTCCTGGCGCTGCGTGCTGCCGCGCGCGGAAATGTCGAAGTAGCGGTCGAGAAAGCCCTTACCGCGGAATGATTCGGTGTCGAAGGATTCGCTCGCGACGTCGGAATTCGCGAGGGCCTGGGGTTCCATCATGATGAGTGCCTCCTTTATCAGCGCGCTGAAACGGCCGCTAAAGCGGCCGTCATCAGGTTCGTCTCGTGGATTGGTCGGTGTGGATAACGCTTTTCTGAGTCGAAATGTAGGTGAAGCGAACTATGTGTCCAATCGCATGAATGGCATGCCGGACATGTCGCGCGACTTATATCTTTTGCGCGACGGTCGCTCGCGCGAGCGCTGCGCGCGTATACACCTACGGCATACGGGCAGCCGCGAAACGCCCGAACCCGCCCCGGCGATCGCGTTCCAGGCACGCGGCGTGCAGCGCCATACCGCCAGCGCATCGGCGAAACCGCCTGTAACGCAACCGGCGAAAGGCTGCCCGCGCGGCAGCGCAGGTTAAACTCTGGGCCGTACCCCGTCCAACCGCGGCGGCTCATCGCGCCCGTCCGCACCTGCCCGTGGAGTTTTTCCTGATGACTGGCGGTTTTCCGCGCCCCGCCGGGCGCCTGCCGATTGTCCCGTTTGGACCGCTTGGATCGCTTCGCCCGCTCGATTCGCCTGATTCGCCTGATTCGCTCGATGTGCTTCGACTGTTGCGCTGGCTGTGCACCGTGGCCGCGCTGTTCGCGTTCGCCGCGCTGTCCGGCTGCAGCAGCCTGCTGTGGGGTACGCAGCAGGCGCCGATCGTCGATGCGACGGTTATGCCGGTCGAGCCGGCAAGCGCGCCGCTCGCCGCGTCCGCGCCCGAGCCGGTCGAGAGCGAGGCGAACGAGGGGCCCGAGGAGCCGAAGAAACCGAAGAAGCCGGTCGTGAAGCCGCACAAGGTCGAACCGCCGCCGCCCGTTGTCGTGCCGGCTCCGCCGCCGCCCCCGCCGCCGCCGCCGCTGATCGTGCTGCGCACGATCGAGCGCAGCGACGCGCGCGCGCTGCTCGACAGCCAGGTGCAGAAGCCCGACGGCAAGGTGGTCGGCCGCGCGGTCGACATGATCGCCGACGCAGCCGGCAAGCCGCGCGAGATGGTCGTCAATCTGCAGGGCTTCCTCGGCGTCGGCGACCGCAAGGTGAACTTCCCGTGGGGCGCGTTCCACTTCACGCCGACCGCGAAGGGGGCGCCGATCACGCTGAACCCGACGGCCGTGCCGAGCACCGCGAACAAATCGAACCCGCTGGAACTGCCGCTGCTCGATGCGACCGTCGAGCGCGCGAACGGCGCCAAGGTGGGCCGTGTGGTCGACGTGCTGATCGACGGCAACGCGCAGCCGCAGGCGATCGTCCTCGACGTCGGCGGCATGGTCAGCCCCGACCGGCGCACGATCGCCGCGAACTGGTCGGCGCTGCGCTTCGTCACGCGCGACAAGGAACTGCATCCGCAGATCGATCTGAGCGACGCGCAGATCAACGCGACGCCGCTCTACGCGAGCGACAAGCCGATTCGCGCGGTGTCGCCGGCGCCGCCCGCGCAGCCTGCCGCCAGCGCCGCGCCGGCGGCCTCGGCGCCGCCGGCCGCGTCGTCGGCCGTCGCGGTTTCCAACGCACGGGCGGTCCGATGACGGTCCGTACTATGGTCACGGCGCGAAGTCTGCGCGCGCTCGATTGGCTCAACTTCTTCGTCGCCAACGTGCAGACGGGCTTCGGGCCGTTCATCGCGTCCTACCTCGCATCGCACAAGTGGACCCAGGGCGAGATCGGCATGGTGCTGTCGGTCGGCACGATCAGCGCGATGGTCAGCCAGGTGCCCGGCGGCGCCGCGGTCGACGCGTTGCGCAACAAGAAAGCGGCGGCCGCGTGGGCGATCGGCGCGATCATCCTCAGCGCGATGCTGCTCGCGATCAGCCCGACCGTGCTGCCGGTGATCGCCGCCGAGGTGTTCCACGGCTTCGCGAGCTGCATGCTGACGCCGGCGCTCGCGGCGATCTCGTTCGCGCTGGTGGGTCGCGCGAATCTCGGCGACCGGCTCGGCCGCAATGCGCGCTGGGCGTCGATCGGCAGCGCGGTCGCGGCCGGTCTGATGGGACTGTTCGGCGAGTACTACTCGCCGCGCGCGGTGTTCGTCCTGACCGCGGGCCTCGCGGTTCCCGCGCTGATCGCGCTCGCGATGATCCAGCGCACCGACACGATCGAGCTGCCGCAAGCGGCGCCCACCCCCGAGCAGCTCGAGCGGCGCGAAAGCCTGCGCGAGCTGCTGCGCGACAAGCGCATGCTGCTGTTCGCCGCGTGCATCGTGCTGTTCCATCTGTCGAACGCGGCGATGCTGAACCTGGCCGCCGGCGAAGTGACGGCCGGCATGGGAGACAACGTGCAGCTCGTGATCGCGGCATGCATCATCGTGCCGCAGGCGATCGTCGCGATGATGTCGCCGTGGGTCGGGCGCTCGGCCGAACGCTGGGGCCGCCGGCCGATTCTGCTGCTCGGCTTCTCCGCGTTGCCGATCCGCGCGCTGCTGTTCGCGGGCATCAGCAGCCCCTATCTGCTCGTGCCGGTGCAGATGCTCGACGGCTTGAGCGCCGCGGTGTTCGGCGTGATGCTGCCGCTGATCGCCGCCGACGTCGCCGGCGACAAGGGCCGCTACAACCTGTGTATCGGCCTGTTCGGGCTCGCGGCCGGCATCGGCGCGACGTTGAGCACGACGGCGGCGGGCTTCGTCGCCGATCGTTTCGGCAACACGGTGAGCTTCTTCTGCCTCGCGGCGGCCGGTGCGCTCGCGGTGCTGCTGGTGTGGGCGGCGATGCCCGAGACGCGCGACGCGGCGACGGCCAGCAACGGCGACGGCGCGGCTGTGCCCGGTCGTGGGTAGTCGGCGGCGAGGTGAGTCGCGCGAGCTGTATGAGCCGAGGCGTGATCTGATGGTCGCAGTCGGATCACGTCGCAACCGGCTTGATCACTCCGGCAGTCAGGTGAGTCAGTCGGCGAGAAGCACCTCTTCGCCTCGACCCAATGGCACGACGACGGGTCGCTGCACGACGGTCTCGATATCGATGTGCCGCCCCTCGCGCGACGAGCGTTCGAAGGCATCCAGCACCTCCAGCACGTGTAACGCCAGTTCGCCGCTCGCGCGATGCGGCCGACCTCGACGCAACGCCATGGCCATGTCCAGCACGCCCACAGCGCGGTAATTGGCCACCCGCGCACCACTCCTCAACGTGAAGTTGTCGACGCCAAAAGCATGGACCTGTGTGTCGAGCGGCTTAAAGCCGCTATCACGTTCAGCCACGCGCGGACTCCCGCCAAAGAAATTGGGATCGACGCCCAACAGGCTACCTTCCGTGCCATAGATCTCGATAGGCGCACGCTGATGGGCCCACACGTCCCAGGAGGCGCTCATCACCACGTTGGCCCCACCCTCAAAATGCAGGATACCGTTGACCGTGGTGGGCACCTCGACCTCGATGACCTGGCCCCTCAGCGGCTCACTGGAGACGATGCGCTGGGAAAAACCGATGGTGGCGCAAGCAGACACGCGTGCCACCGGCCCAAGCAGGTTGACCAACTGCGTCACGTAATACGGGCCCATGTCGTGAATCGGGCCGCCGCCAGGCTTGAAAAAAAACTCAGGATTGGGATGCCAGGACTCCATGCCGCGGGACAACACGGCCACGGCCCCGCCAATGGCACGCCCAATGCGGCCCGCATCGAGCGCCGCGCGGCACGCCTGATGGGCCGCGCCGAAGAAGGTGTCCGGCGCGCAGCCCACGCGTAATCCCGAAGCCCCGGCTCGCGCCAGCATCGCGCGTGCGGACGCGAACTCGGTACCCAGGGGCTTTTCGAGGTAGACGTGCTTGCCCGCCTCCAGAATCTGCAGGCTTACCGGCACATGCGCGTGCGGCACCGTAAGGTTGATGACGATTTCGATGTCGGGGTCGGCCAGCAGCGCATCCACCGTCATCGCGGCAACGCCGTGCTGCGTGGCCTTGGCCCGGGCGGCCTCCGGACGCAAGTCGGCGCAGGCCTTGATGCGGACGAATTCCGAATTCGCCGCGCCGGTGAAATAGGCATCGCTGATGTTGCCGCAACCGATGATGCCGACCAAGACAGGTTTCATGGATCAGGCTCCGAGCTGGTGCAGATAGGCAAAGGCATTGCGGGCGAAGCGTTCGCCGTCGCTGGGATTGTCGTGCTCGGCGGCGAGGAAACGCGCGCCCGCTTCGCGGCAGGCGGCGGCCAGCGTGGGCCAATCCATGACGCCGTGACCGACGTCGGCCCAGCCGTCCTCGTCCAGTTTTTCACCCGCGGGCGCGAGGTCTTTCGCATGGGCCGAGACCACGCGGCCCGTATAACGACGAAGCCATGGCAGAGGATCGGCGCCGCCGCGCACGAGCCAGGCTACATCCACTTGCCAGCCGAGCGGGCTTGCCCCGGCGGACTCGAACAGCAGTTCCAGCGCCGTTGCGCCGTTCTCCTTGGCGCTGAGTTCCCAATCATGGTTGTGGTAAGCGAGGGCGATGCCCTGAGCGGCTAGCCGATGGGCGAGGCTGCCCAACTCGTTGCCGAGCGCCCGCCAGTATTCGGCGTCACTGTCGCGCTCGGCGGGCGGCACCGCGGGCATGACCAACTGGGTGATACCAAGGGTCTCGCACGCCGCGCTCACTTCGTGCAAACGCTCACGCAGCATGGCCATGCTCAGGTGGCTGGAGGAGGCGCTAAGGCCGCGCGCCTGAAGCTTGTTCCGGGTGTCGGCCGCATTTTCGAGCAAGGACCCGATCAGCTCCACCTGGCGAAATCCGGCTTGGGCGGCAATGTCGAACTGCCGGTCGAGTTCGCCCGCATTACGCAGGCTGTAAATCTGGATGGAAATGGGCAAGGCTTGATTCATGGTCGTCAATCCAAAGAGTCAAGGTGGATGCGGCACGGATGGCCTACGGAGCTGGGCGCAAGTCAAAAGGTAAGCGCTTTCCCATTTACCTGGAACAGGGGCTTTACCCTATGCAGCAGGGACCGGCACAAACAGGAGTACGCGAGAAGCTTCGGATAAGCGGATTGCATAACGCTGCGGTTTGCAGCAACACCATGGATCCCCGCAAGCCGAGTCTGAATCCCCACTCAGTTTCGAGGTTCGATGACGCATGAGGGGAAAACCTTTTCCCGTGATGCTAAAATTGTTACCTTCCTGCTGGCGACAAACGCGCCGCTGCCTGAACGAACCAATGCGAAGCAAACCCTCCATCGAAGCCGTTGCCCGCGAGGCTGACGTTTCCATTGCCACGGTGTCGCGTGTGCTCAACGGGACGAAGGCCGTGACGGCGGCCACGCGTGAGCGGGTCGAGGCAGCCGTACGGGCACTGAACTACCGGGCCAATCCGTTCGGCCGCAGCCTGAGTACCGGTCAGAGTCGCATTCTGCTGATGCTCATGCCGGATTTCGCCAACCCCTACTACGCCGAGATCGTGCGCGGGGCCGGCGCGGTCAGTCGCCAGGCCGGTTACACGCTGCTTCCGGCGGACCTGGAAGCCTGGACTGGCACGGCGGACGCCTCGCTGCCGACGCTGGCCGGCAGTCTGAGCGACGGCGTCATCAATCTCGTGCCCATGTCCGACCCGGCAGCCCGGCGCGAGGCGGCGAACGGCAAGCCATGGGTCAATTGCTCGGAATTCTTGCCCGGTAGTGACGTGCCTTATGTCAGCATCGACCACCGCCAGGCCGGTACGGATGCCGTGCAGTACCTCATCAACAAGGGCCATCGGCGCATCGGCTTCATCACCAGCGACGAGCGCTTCCTGTATGCGCGTCAGCGCCGCGAGGGCTATCACGCGGCACTACTGCGCGCCGGTCTCGCGCCTGCGCCCGAGCTTGTCTGCGTTACTGGCGACAATAGTTACGCCGCCGGAAGCCAGGCGGCGGCAAAGCTGCTGGCGGTGGTGGATCCACCGAGCGCCGTGTTCGCCGTGTCGGACACGTTGGCCATCGGCGCGATCAAGGGCTTTAGCAAAGCCGGCCGGCGGGTGCCGCACGACGTGGCGGTAATGGGCTTCGACGACGTGCCCATCGCTGGCATCTTCGAGCCGGGGCTGACGACCGTGGCCCAGCCCATGGTCGAGCTGGGCGCCACGGCGGCCGAAATGCTGCTGGCGCTGCTCGACGGCCAACGCCCAGCGTCGCGCATCCTGCAGCATCAGTTGGTGCTGCGGGAGTCGGTTTGAGCGGTCGATCGGGAGAAGTAGAGATCTGCTTCGCCCACCGAGGTGGTTTGTAGCTGGCTCAGTTTTGGTGAGGCTGCCGACGCCGATGCATGTCGGCCACCTTGCTCCCACGGCTCATGAAATCGTTCGTTGAAGCTTTCGTGGTCGCCGCGGCTGGCGCCGTCGCTGTGGCGGTTTTGCTCAGTCGAGCCAGCCGAAGACCCATCAGCAAATAGCAGGTGCGGGCGCACGCGAGCGAATGGCTGGAGATGGGCCGGCTACCACCCGATGCGCTCGGCTGTTGTCGACCCTGAACGGTCATCGGTCGGCCGATTGTGACCGTCCGTTCCACAGTCGACAGAAGACGCACGCGGCAAACCGCAGAGCCATCTCCCTGAGGAGGGCCCGCATCGAAACTGCCGGTCTTGATCGGAACCAGGATGGAAGGGAAGCACATATCGGAACCGGGGGAACGTTCACACCTTCAACGTCTGGCAGCAATGTCCGTTTGCGTCGTCAGCCGTGCACTACATCCTTGCGGCTTACCAGGTATATTTCACGCCACCGCGCGCAGCGAACTGATAATAACTTTGCGCGCCCCATTCGCCGGACACATTGGCCCAGCCCGTCCAACGCTTGCCAAGATCAACATTCAGGCCCAGCTTGAGCTCAAATCGGTTCGACGGATAGAGACTGCCAACCGCTATCTGATTGAACGAGATGCTGCTGTTGGCCGTCGTATGCCACCAGTTGACCGTTGCATAGGGCTGTATCTTCCGGCCGTCGTCGTGCTGAAACATCCGCTGGAACCGCACGCCCAGCCGCGTGACCAGTCCGTTCGAATCGGCTCCGGTCACGCGCGTGCCATTAGGTTCGCTGATGTCGCCTTCGTTGTAGCTCACGTAAATGATTTGCGCTTGCGGCTCGATCACCCAGTCGTGGGGCAAGGGAATCGCATAGCCACCTTCACCGGAAATGGCCCATCCCTGAGCGTTGTAATTCACGGCGGGCAGTTCGTTCCCTTCGACCTGGTTGCTGAACCAGCCATACTGGAACCATGTATCGACGTAGGCGCCAAGCTTGTTCCTGTCGTTCTGATACCACGTCCCATAGGCGCCGAGGCTGAAGCCTTCCACCGTGCCGTGTGCACGCGCCGGATTTCCCGCGGCTTCAGCATTACTGCTGGAATAACCGTAGGTGGCCATCAGACCCACGTGAATCCGGTCAGCGTCAGTGGCGAACTTCCATTTCGCCAGTTCGGCCCCGCCCTGAAGCTGGAAGGTGTTGCTGTCGATCTGGAAGTTGCCATCCTGGCTGTGGCTTCCCTCCCAGTTCCCGACCACCCGTACCCACGCCGATTGCGGCTTGTCCTGCTCCGGGTCGAAGCCCTGGCCTTCGACGTACTGGGGCTCGCCCAGCCGGTCATGCAGGCTGTGCACGAACATCTGGCCGGCCAGATTCTGGTTGGCCAGATAAGCGGCAACCTCCGGACGGAAAAGCGCCTGCGCCTGCGGCTGCGACGGCGCCTGCGCCTGCGGCTGCGACGGCGGCTGCGACGGCGGCTGCGGCTGTGTGGAGCCGCTCGATGCTGAAGGGGGCAGGGGCTGCTCCGAGCGCAAATACCAGTTGTCGTCGGCCGGGTCCGGACTGGAACCTCTGAATAGCCGATACTCATACGCGCCCGCCACTGCCCGTCCAACCAGCGTAAAGGCCGTGGGCGCAGTTGTGCCGCCATTGACCGCATCCACCACCAGAATGCCATTACCCGTCGTGAATGCCCCCGCACCGCCCGCATTCGTGATGTGCAGCTTTGAACTGCCGGTGGCGGCACCCCCGTCGATCACAAGCCTGTCAGATGGGGAACCATCTCCCGCCAGCACGGTATAAAGCCCGATCGTGCCGCCCTGGCCGACCCAGTTGCTGGCCGTCAGGGTTCGTCCCGCACTCAGGGGCAGCGCGGCAGGCGCGGCAAAATTGATCGCACCCACCAGATTGACGCTGTCGACCTGGGAACTGGCCGTCATGTTCCAGGTGCTGGTCGCGTCGATGCTGACGGCTGTCGGGTCAATCCAGCCAGTCAGGACCGCACCGTTTTGCAGGCTCAGGCTGGTGCCGCTGGTGCCCGTGATGTTGCTGACCAGCTGCGCACCACCCATCACGCCATCGAGCACGAGCTCACCGCCTTCCAGCAGAGTGGCGCCCGTCCAGCCAGTCTGGCCGGTCAGGCTCAGACGGCCGGCGCCGCCCTTGACGAACTCGCCGGCGCCGCTGATCGCATTGGCCAGCGTCCAGTCGGTCGTGGTGTCGACATTGAGGGTGCCGGCATTGCTGATCGCCGCCGTACCCAGGTTGCTGGCGCTCGAGACGCTCAGGCGGGTGCCCGCCGTCGTGTTCCAGTTGCCCGACAGGGTGTTGCTGCCCGTTGCCGTCACGTCGGCGCCCGTGGTCAGGTTGACCGCGCCCGTGCCGGCAATGGCGTTGCCCAGCATGCCGGTAGCGCCATTGAGCACCAATGCGCCGTTATCCATGATCGTGCCGCTGCCCAGGCCGCCCACGTTGTTCAGACTGATGGTGGCGCCGCTGGCGATAGTGGTGCTGGCGCTCAGGCCCGTGTTGGCCCCTTGCACATCCAGCGTGCCGCCGCCGAGGTTCAACTGGCCGGCACCGGTCAGCGTGCCCGCTGAGGTGCCGCCGTTGCTCACGCCCAGCGTGCCGCCATGCAGGTCCAGGGTCGAATCCGCTGCGCCATTGAGCGAACCCACCGTCTGGGTCTTGCCGTTCAGGTTGAACCCGGTGGCTCCGGCCAGGTTGAGCGCGCTCGTCTGGCCCAGGGCCTGGTCGCTGTCCGCCCGCAGCGTGCCCGAACTCACACTCGTCTGGCCGCTGTAGTCGTTGCCTGAGTTCGACAGGGACAACGACCCCATGCCTGCATCGATAGCCAGACTGCCCGTGCCCGTGATCCTGGCCGACATGTCCGCCGCAGTGCCGGTCGCTCCGCTATCCTGGGCCAGCACCAGAGTCTGGCCCGCTTGCAGTTCCAGTTGCTTGAGGCCGTAGTTCAGGTACAGGCCGTCCGCCGCCGCGCCCGTGGTCAGCCGGTAGTCGTAGCTTCCCTTGGCCACCGTGTTGCCGTTCTGGCTGATGTCGATCTGGCGCCCGGCCGTGATGGCATCGCCATTCTGGTCCACAGGAACGAGCGCTCCGGCGCTGCCGGTCACCGTGCCCGCACTGACCAGTCGTACGCCAACATTCGCGTCATCCTGCCTCAGCAGGTTGAGCGCGTTGTTCGTGTCCGGGGGGCTGGCGACATAAGGCATGGGCAGATTGATGCCCACCGCGCCGGCATGACTGACGTCCAGCGAGTCAGCCGTGATCAGGCTGGCCGCCGACGCCTGATCGGGCGCCGTGGCATTGAACTGCACCGTGCCGCCATTGATGTTCAGGCCACGAATCGCCTGATTGCCATCGCCCACCCTGGTCACGTTGCCCATGCCCACCTCCAGCGCGGCACCCGTCACGGCCGTCGTGTTAGTGCCCGACAGGGCGAAAGTGTTGTTCGTCAGTCTGAGCGTGCCGGCGAAGCTGCCGCCTGCACCGGGGCCGAACGAGAACGCCTGGTTGCCGCTGGATACGTTCAGCGTGCCGGCACCGGTCAGGGCGTTGGCGAAGCTGAAGGCGCCCGTCGTCTGCACATTGACGGTGCCGGCGACATTGACCCCGCCGGTGCCGAGGTTGGCGGTACTGGTCGTGGCCGTGTTCGACACTGCCAGGGTGCCCGTCGCGGTCACGTTCCACTGGCCCGTGTAGGCGGCGCTGGCGCCCGTGATCGTGGCCTGTGCCCCACTCACCGTGGTCGCGCCCGCGCCCGCCAGCACGTTGCCGAAGGTGCCGGCCGATGTAAAGGCCAGCTCCAGGCCGGTCGTGCCGGCCGGCCTGGTGATGCTTACTCGGCCCGTGCCGGCGCTGCTGGCGTTGGTCAGCACGATCGAGCCGTTCGTGATCGTGCTGCCGCCGCTGTAGGTGCTGGCGCCGCTCAGCGTGACACGGTTGTTGGCGATCTGCTGCACCGAGCCGGGGCCGGAAATCGCGCCGGCGATGCTGATATTGTTGTTGGTGCCGGTGTTGAAGATGACCGCGCTGCCGGCGTTGTTGATGAAGATATCGCCGGCGAACGTAGTCCCTGGCACACCGTTGCCGATCCGCAGGGTGCCCGCGTCGATGAAGGTGCCGCCGGTGTAGGTATTGGCGCCCGACAGCGCGAGGACGAGGCCGGCGTTCGTCAGGCGAAGCGAGCCGGCGCCGGAAGTCGGTCCGGCTCGGACGACGGCGCCGGACCGGTTGTAGACCAGCGTGCCGTTGTCGACGGCGGCGGCATTCGCGCCGCTGCCCAGCTGGCCTGTGGCGCCGCCATTGCCTACCTGCACGGTCGTACCGGCCGAGATCGTCGTCGCGCCCTGGTAGTTATTGTTGGCGGTCACCACCAGAGTGCCGGGGCCGCTGGCGGTGAGAGACGCGCCATCGCCAGCGCTAGCGCTTGTAATCAGGCCGCTGAAGGTGGCGGTGACACCCGCTGCCACGTCGATGCCACCGCCGCCGCCCGTACCCGGACCCAGCAAGACGTTGCGGTTCGTCGTGAAGCCAGCGCCCGTGATCGCCAGCGTGCCCCTGCTCGTAGCGTCGCCCAACTGCAGACCGTTGGCCGACGCTGTGGGCGCCGCACCCAGATTGCTGTCGTTCGCCACCCGCAGTGTGCTGCCCTGGGTGACGATGGTGCTGCGGGTGACGAGGGCGCTGGTGAAGCTGCCGCCTGTGTTGGCGTAGGTATTGACGCCGCCCAGCACCACGGTGCCGCCGCCGTTGACGATGAGGGGGTTGCCGCTGCCGGCGATGACCGGGTTGATCGTCGCTGTGCTGCCGCTGCCCACGCTGATTACCCGGCCGACTGTTGCGGACGATGCGCCGTTGTTGATCGTCCCGCCCGAGAGCGTATAGCCGCCGACACTGAAATTCAGGTTCTGCACTGTCACCGGGGCAAGCAGGTTCACGGTCCCCGCGGCACCGCCGAATGTGGCATTGCGTCCCGCCGCGTTAGTCCACGGCGCGAGCGTCACGCCGTTGTACCAGGAACTGCTGGTGAGATCCCAGTTCCCGCTCCCCCCGGAATTCGCCCCCGAGGGGGACCAGCTGAACGCCTGGGCGTGAGCCTGTCCACAGCAGGCCAGCGCGATCACCGGTGGCAGCAGGGCCGCGCCGCGGCCGGCCTTCTCCCGCGTCTTCCTGCCGCCCGCTTTTGCCAGTTCGGATACGACCACCCAGGCCTGCGTGGCAACGCTCCAGATGATCCTGTATAAGCGGTTCATTTCCCCCCCCCCCCGGCCTTGGCCAGCTTGGCCGCGAAGCGCGTGTAGCGCTGCGTAGTGGGCGGCGGCTAGCGTTGAAACTGATCCGCGAGCTGAGGATTTCTGAAGCGAATCGGCTCGAGCGACCTGTTAGCTATCTTTACCGCCCACGATTCGCGCATCAGGTGGGAGGACCAGAGCGATGGCCTGGCGATTAACGATGTATGTGCGGGCCGCAGCATTTCCTCAGCTAATCGCACTTGTTCCTGTTTTTCGAATTGCTGGTCCGCATCGGCATGCAAAGGTAGTCCGCCACCCAGATCAGGCAGCACAACGACAACTCAATATGCGCAAGGGAATGTAAGGATCACGATACGTAAACCAGCGGCAGTTGGCAAGGCGAGAGCACCATGGGGCCAACCCTCCAGCGGAATATGAGCGGAAGAAGAGTAGATGGACGATGCGCTCAGGGATGAGTTGAAAAATGGGCGCCAGATACTACTCTTTAGCGTGGCATCGCAATTCCGAGCGTTCGCCCCTCCCGTCGGTGCAGGTCTTCCATGCGGACAGTTACCACGGAACTTGCGAGATGATAAAACGGTTGTCGCTCATTTCAGCTTCTGTCGCGCTGGGCTGTATTGCGACAATCCTGCCCGTGCTGACCAGCATCTATGTCGCAGACGAAGATGCCGAACGTCGCGAGCAGGACGATCTGCAGCAATTGGCCGCGAAAGCCGTGATACGCACGGAGCTTGTCACCTACCAGGCATTCGCCGCGATCGCCGACATGGAGGCTGTACCCGGCGGACCCTGCTCGCCCGGCTACATCGCTCAGCTTGCGCGCGTGATTTTCAATTATCGCTACGTGCAGGATGCGGGCGCTTACGGCGGCGGACAATACCTGTGCTCGCCGCTTATGGGCGACGTTCGGGCGCAGCATCTGACAATGCCGCCGCCCAGTTGGCGAAGCAACGATGGCTATCTGGTTTGGTTCCGGCAGAAGAACCCGCTCAGTGATGTACGTCAGGACATTCAGATCGGTCGCAATGGAAACTATGTCTCGATCGATCCGCAGTCCTATGTTGATCTTATCGACCTCGCCCGAAGACCGATTGCCGCGATCAATGTCGAGACAAACACCATATTGGCCTTGTCGTCCGGCGCGGATGGCAACGACATGCTCAACGCATGGAAACTTGCCGGGCACGTGAACAGCGAACAATGGTATTACGCTGTCGCCCGTTCGGCGACCCGCCCGCTCGGCGTGGTAGTCAAATCCCCACGTAGTAGCCTTCTGGGCAACTGGACCGGTGTGCTTGTGATGTGGCTATCGGTTGGTGTCATCGTTGGAGGCTTGCTCGGTTGGCTTGCATTCAGGCAGATCTCGCGACAGCTCTCCTTCCCCGCAACACTCGAATGGGCTATCTCGCGAAGAAGGATTGACGTGTATTTTCAACCGATCGTGAGCCTCACAAATGGCGAATGCGTGGGCGTCGAAGCACTGGTCAGATGGAATCTGAACGGACGTTACATCTCGCCGGAGATCTTTGTCGCAGTTGCCGAGCAGAACCGCCTCATCCAGCCGTTGACGGACCTCGTACTGGACAAGACGATTGACGAACTGTCGAAGCTCCTGCGCTCGCGTCCTTCGTTCTATGTTTCTATCAATGTGAGCAGCGAAGACCTACGGACACACCGCTTCCTCAATGTCCTCACTGCCCGACTGGGCGGAACGGGCATCCGCCCTGCCCAGATCAGAATCGAAGCGACGGAGCGAAGCTTCATGGACGCCGACGCAACGCGAGAAACAATAGCGGCGTTCAGGAATGCCGGTCACCCGATCTATATTGACGATTTTGGAACTGGATATTCCAGCCTTTCGTATCTGCAAACCTTCACGGTCGACGTCCTGAAAATCGACAAGTCATTTATCGACACCATCGCACAGGACGCAGCGTCGAGCGTCGTCGCGCCTCATATCATCGAGATGGCACACGAACTGGGGGTGGAAATCGTGGCCGAGGGTGTCGAGCGCGATGTCCAGGTCGAATATCTGGTACAGAGAGGCGTCCAGTATGGGCAGGGCTGGCTGTTCGCGAAGGCAATGCGTGTGAACGAACTCATCCTCTGGCTTAGTGAAAGCAGATCGACGCTTCAGCCGACAAACTAATACCCCGCGTACGCAATGAAACAGTGCGGCGCCGCGTATGCCAATACACATACGAACGTCAACTGGCTAACAACAGCATCGACTTGTCGAGGCTTCAAAAGCGATCGTCGTGTATGCGTCGAGCTGCGGACGTCCGCGCAATTTGTCTGGATGTCCGGAACTGGCCGTGTTCCGACCCATTCAATTTGCATACACAACGTCAACCTCGGGAGGCTGGGATCGGCAGCACACGACCCTCCGGAGTCAGTCAGGCGCGGCCTGCGAGCGTCTCATTCCAGCCCTACTTGAGACTTCCGGCAACGCGGCAAGCTGTCACAGGTCGATGCCTGCAAGTAACACATGGCATAATGCGCCGCATTCACCTTCACCAGACCAATATCGAATCGTCGGCCTTATGCTGAGCTGCTTCTGCCGGAAATTGGGCTCCTATCTGGGATTGCTGGCAATCCTGATGGCAACGCTCGCGCCGACGGTTTCGCACGCACTGGCTGACCGCAACGAGGCTGGGCTTCCTTCAGCCTCGCTCTGCTCCGCACATTCGACTCCAGGCAATCCGCCGGGCAACGAGGACACCTCCCACTCGCTGGCTGCTCACTGGCATGCTTGCGGCTACTGCAACCTGATTGCGCACACGCCCGTACTGCCGAGCGTCCAGCCTGAATTTGCGGTCACGGTCTGGGCCATCCAGCATCGCGTTGCGACGCGGTTCGAGAGCATCCGTCGCGTCGAACCGCTGGCATCCGCACAGCCGCGCGCGCCCCCCGTTTCATCCTGAATTGAGCCCTGGTGGCGATGCCGTGCACGAACGCATCGCCAGGCGTCGTCGTGTCTCTTCACAGACTCGCGGCGGCGTGATGACGACCTCGATCAATGGATGAAACATGAATACCAATACCTTGCGCCATGGGAAACCCTTCTTCGCCATGGCAACGATCTCGTTCGCCGCAACCGCGCTCCTGCTCGCCTCAACGCCAGCCGCTGCCCATGCCATCGCGGGCGACCGCGTCTTTCCGTCAACGTTGGCTGTCGATGATCCAGGTGTCGGCGATGAAGCTAACTTCGAATACGGGCATCAGCGTGTTCCTGGAGACAACGGCGATCAAAGCATCAATACGTTCAGCTTCGAGTACGACAAGCTGATCACGTCAAGGCTTGCCCTGTCCGTCGACGGCGCTTACGTGATGCAGAACAATCCGACTGCGCACGGGTTCGATAACTTTGGAGTCGGCCTGAAGTATCTGCTGTATGTGAACGCCCCGCACGAATTCATGACTTCAGTCGGGGTGCATGCGGAATTGGGTGGAACCGGCAGCCACGCGATTGCGGACAGCTTTTCGACCATCTCGCCGACGATCTACGTGGGCAAGGGTATGGGCGATCTGCCCGACTCACTGGCCTATCTCCGACCCGTTGCCATTACCGCCGAAGCTGGGCCTTCGTTGACCACCGGGGCCGGTCAGCCCAATTCTTTCGACTACGGTTTCACGGTCCAGTACAGCCTGCCCTATCTGCAGCAGCAGGTGCATGATTTCGGCTTGCCGCAGCCGCTCTCGAACATTGTTCCCATCGTCGAGTTTCCGCTATCGAGAAGTCAGGGCCAAACCACTGGCACGATCAATCCAGGGTTCATCTGGATCAACCGCTATGGCCAGTTCGGTGTCGAAGCCCAGATACCAATCAACAGCGCGAGCGGTTCGCATGTGGGCATCCTGGTACAGGCCCATCTTTTCTTCGACGATATTGCGCCGAAAACGCTCGGCAAGCCGCTGTTCTAACGTGTAAGGAGTCCTCTCATGAAACTGCACACGATTGCACGCGCGGCCATCGCCGCGCTGATGATCGCCGGCTGCAATCTCGCGCAGGCGCACGCCTACCCGACCCAGGAGGCGCCGGGGGCCGGTGCGACCGTCACGACCTCGCAGAAGGACGTGGCGATCGACTTCGACGATGGTCTGGAGCCCGCCTTCAGCTCGATCGCCGTCACCGACTCGCAAGGCAAGTCCGTGACGAGCAGCAAAGCTGCGGTTGACCCGTCGAACAGGAAGCATATGTCGGTAGGGCTAAATCCCCTCGTGCCGGGCGCCTATACCGTCTCGTGGGTCGCCGTTGCCGACGACGGCCATCGCACCCAGGGGCATTACACGTTCACGGTGAAGTAACGGTGGATCCGCTCGTCGTCGCCCAGATTGCACTGGCCGCGATGCAGGACATTCTGTTTGCCGTCGCTACCGGCGCTCTTGCATGCGGCGTCCTGGGCGCACGTAGCGGATTGCCAGGGCAAGACACGACGCGAGTCTGGCGGACCGTCGCGTCAGTCGCACTCGCTCTCACCGCCCTGGCGTACCTCTGGCTTCAGGCCGCAATCATGAGCGGTTCGCCGCTCGGTGAAGCTGGTTCGGCTATCGCCCCAGTACTGACGCAGTCCCACTTCGGTAAGGCATGGTCGATCGGCGTTGCCGGCGCGCTGCTCGCGGCGTTGAGTGGCCTCAAGAAAGAGCGCGGCTCAGCGCTCTTTGCTGCGGGGTTCGTCCTGTGGGTCGCGGGCAAGGCAGCCGCGAGCCATGCGGCCGACTCCGGCGACTTCTCGTGGCGTGAGGCGATCCACGTCGTCCACCTTTCCGCGACTGCGCTTTGGGCCGGCAGTGTCATCGTCGCCGCGATCCTGCTGCGCCGGCTCGAACGCGAACCAGGCCGTCCGCCCGGCCGGAGGGCTGCGTTCTGCTCGGCGCTGTCTCATCTGGCGACGACTGCGCTCGTGTTTGTTCTCGTCACCGGTTTCTACAACGCCGTTCAGGACACGGCGCAGGCCAGCGCGCCGCTGCTGCGCACACACTGGGGCCGGTTGCTCGCCGCAAAGCTTGCATGTGTGGTCCTGGCGACATTGCTCGGCGGCTGGAACCGGATGGCGATTCTGCCCGATCTGCTCGTGCTTGCCGAGCGGAACGATCCGGATTACCCCGCCGCGCAACGCCGCTTCGACGGCGTTCTCTCTGTCGAAGCGCTCGTCATGCTAGCCGTACTTGCGCTGGCTGCGGTGCTGGGCCATACGTCGCCGACGGGCGGATAGCGGAGCGACCATGTAGACATGCGACCGATATGACGATCGAGCCTTGCCTCGGTGCCGCGACGTAGGTCCCACCGGCCCATCACATTTTCCTTAACGTAGAACAGGAGGTTATGCCATGCACCACCCCTTCTTCCGCCTGGCTATCGCGCTGCCGCTCGCGGCTGCTTCGCTAACCGCTTTCGCCGCTTCGTCGGGCGCCATGATGGTGTCCGACTGCTGGATCCGCTCGATGCCGGGCGACGTGCCGTCCGGCGGCTACTTCAAGCTGATGAACATGGGAGACAAGCCCGTCGATCTCGAAGGTGTTAGCACCGATGCGTTCGGGATGTCCATGCTGCATCAGACGCAGACTACCGGGAGCACGTCGAAGATGGTCATGGTCGACAAGGTGACCGTCCCGGCCAACGGGACACTCGCATTCGCGCCGGGCGGCTATCACGTGATGTTCGAGAAGGAAAAGAAGCCGCTGACGGTCGGTTCGACGGTTCCCGTCACGTTCAAATTCAGTGACGGGGAGAGTATCGTCGGGCAATGCGCGGTGAAGAGCGCAACAGGCCAGTAATGACGCTTGCAGCCCGCGCGAAATCGATCGCGAGACTTGAGAGCGCGGGCTGCAACGATTCGGGCAACCGGCGGACGTTTGTATCTGGTCAATGATGCTCGATGCGCTCGGCGATGTGAAATGATGCTGCGCCGTGGCGACGAGCGAAAAATGCGTGGTTTTTACGCATCGCCGCGTACGGAAATTGAACATCGCTGTCCGAGGCGGAAGCCGACCTTTGCGCGCTCTGTGGCAAGGGCGGCTGTTGGCCGCGTGCCGCCTCATGCATTGGGCTGCGCAGCTTGAACCTCGCAAGACTGCGTTCGGCGGCACGCGACCCGTCTCTGCCGCTCGACCCCACACGACTTTAACGGCCGCTTCGAACGAGCGACGGTCGTAAGGGCAGTTGGGTCGGCGGCCATGTGACTCGGCGGCCTGAGCGGTAATTTACTTAGCGCAAATCTGGTCGGCGAATGTCAAGCTGAAGATGGCAGCAAAAAATCTATCGTCGTGTTCGAAATGACTTGACCACTACAACTCAAAAACCTATCGTTTTTTCACATTTATCTGACCACCACATTATTCAGGCAGTGCGGGGGCAGCATGAGCAAGCTGACGGACAGCATCAACACTTTCGTGACGGGCGACCTGGTGTTTACGCGCTACCCGCCCACCACCCGGCAGCCGATCCACGTCACCGTGTTCCTCGAGCCGCGCCACGGCCTCGGCCGGAGCTACGTTCACGCGGGCGCGCAGCAGCTGGAGATCGCGGACGTCGCGACCTACGCGGATGACAAGGGCGCCGGCGGATACCTGCACGCCCATCCGACGGATAACGTGCTGCGCTCCCGCACGGCCGAAATCGCGCAGATGTTCGCGCAAAACGTCAAGCGCACGCCCTACGGCAACTACCCTTCGTCGGCGGACTTCCAGCGCTTGCAGCTCCTCGTCGAGAGCCCGCACGCGAGCCGTTTCACGGGCATGGTGCGCACGACCGACTTCGGCCAAATCCCGTTCGAGTTCCCGGCGCTCGTGCGGCTGCTCAAATGGACGCTGCGCGCGATCGACAACGCGCCGCTCAGCGAGAACCGCGGCATCACCTGCGCAGCCTTTGTATCGATATGCCACCAGGTGGCGCGAATGCTCATCTTCTTCGACGACGTTGGCCTCACGTGGCAGCCCGAGAAGATCCGTAACTGCTTGCAGAAGCTCAACGGGCTCGTCGAGTCCAAGGCCTCGCTGCGCGCTGAACTCGAGAAGATCGGCGAGGACCCCACGCGGAACAACAAGCCCATCTACCGCAATCAGGCCTATCGCGAGCACTCCAACCGCAAGCTCACGCCAGCCGGCAAGAGCGAGCTCGCTAGCAAAAGGGCGAACGTCGCCTACGACAGCGTGCCCGACGAGGCGCGCAAGCGATTGAAGAAGAACGCCCCGTCGTCCGAACTCGAGGGATATTGGCTCGTCATCCAGACCGAATGGCTCGGCATGAATGCGGCTATCACGAAATCGCTGCAAGACATCCTTGGCGACTTCTTCTTCGACGCCAAGTACGTGAGCTCGCCCATCCTGTCGCAACGCGTGCAGACCATCGGCTGGCGCACGGTGGCTTTCAACGCCTACTGATCTCCGGGGCTCAGGGCTCAGGGCGCGGCGATGCCGGACGGCGTCCTCAAACAAGGCAGATCCGTCCCTCGAAGCGGCAAACGCTCGAGCATCGCGGTGCCCGTTCGTCGAACCGACGACCTAAACCGTCGCGCACCATCCAGGTTCCCGAGCGGCGAGCGACATCGATCGGAGTCGCTTGACATAGGAGCGTCCACGCGTTTGCCGAACGGTTCTTCCTGAACCGGAAAGTGGAACGTGTTTGGCAGCGCGAAACGGGTGCATGTCCCGCCACTGTCAGACTGGCAGAACGCTCCCAGTCTGACAGTATCTATCTATCGATGAAAGACGGGACGGACTACCTATAAATGGCCGACGACGCCACCGGACATGATCCACGCACGAACGTCCGGTGTCGGAGGCGGAGCCGACATGCGAATGTCCTTGTGAAACCGCGGGCCAATGGCCGTAGATGGCCGAACCCGGTCCGACAGCAAACTTCGGTGAGGGGGCTGAGCACCGCCGGTTGCGTTCGGCGGCACCCGATCCACTTCTACCATTTGAGATCGCATCTGAACTGACGAACGCCAGCTGTCGCCCGATGCGGGACCATCGGAGGTCAATCAAACACGGCATTTGAATCGGGCTGCCCTCACATCGAACCCTTCGACGAGGGGGGCCTCCGGCCATCTCCACATCAACGGCCCCATAGATTGCGAGCGGGACGCAGCAACGGTAAGCATCGCGCAATTTTATTGATTTGCGCGGTCACAATGGACAACAACGACGAACTTGCGATTGCGCTCATTGTGCGTGGGATCGGATTGTTGGCTTGCGCCGACATGCCTCTCGATTAGGGTTAACCCATTCAGAGCTGTGCCGCACAGTACATACAGTTCTTGCATACGAGCTTGCTTCAGACGCGGGGGCATCGCCGCCCAGGGTCGTCTGGCGGTGGTTCCTCATTTCCACGAACTCAAAGGAGACGACAGATGGAAATCCGCAACCCTTCCCCCGGCCTCTACAACGAAGATCTCGCACCTGCCAGGGTGCGCAACTGGGGTGCCTTTAGCATTTTCAACGTCTGGACCTCGGACGTGCACAGCCTCTGGGGCTACTACCTCGCCGCCAGCCTGTTCCTGCTGTGCGGCAGCTTTACCAACTTTGTGCTGGCGATCGGGCTCGGCTCACTCGTGATCTTCGCGCTGATGAATCTGATCGGCTACGCCGGCGAGAAGACCGGCGTGCCATACCCGGTGCTTGCGCGCGCCTCTTTCGGCGTGTGGGGCGCCAACCTCGCGGCGCTGGTGCGCGCCGTGGTGGCCTGCTTCTGGTACGGCGCGCAGACAGCAGCGGCTTCGAGCGCGATAGTCGCGCTGTTGATCCGCAGCACCAGCCTGATGGAGTTCCACAAGGGCACGCACTTTCTCGGCCACTCGGGGCTGGAAGTGATCTGCTACTTCATCGTCTGGGCGCTGCAGCTGCTCATCATTCAGAAGGGCATGGAAACGGTGCGCAAATTCCAGGACCTGGCCGGTCCGGCGGTGTGGATCGCGATGCTGATCCTGGCGATCGGCCTGTGCGTCAAGGCGGGCGGCTTCTCGTTCGAGCATGGCATTCCGATGGACGCGCTGCTCGAGAAGACCAAGGACGCCGGCGTCAGCGGCGAGCCCGGCTCGTTCTGGGCCCTGATGGCCGTAGGCGCGACCTGGATCACCTACTTCGCGGCGCTGTACCTGAACTTTTGCGACTTCTCGCGCTACGCGAAAAACCGCGACGCAGTCAAGAAAGGAAATCTGTGGGGCCTGCCGGTCAACCTGATTGCGTTCTCGCTGGTCGCCGGCGTCACCACCATCGCCGCCTTCAAGGTGTACGGCGAAGTGCTGCTGCACCCCGAGCAGATCTCAGCCAAGTTCGATAGCTGGATACTGGCACTCATCGCGGCGGTGACTTTCGCAGTCGCCACGCTAGGCATCAACGTGGTGGCCAATTTCGTCTCGGCGGCGTTCGACATCTCCAACACGTTCCCCAGGCAGATCAGCTTCAAGAAGGGCGGTTTCATCGCCGCAGCCATCGCGCTGGCGCTCTACCCGTTTGCGCCGTGGGAAGGCAACGCCGCGCACTTCGTCAACGCCATCGGCGCCACGATGGGCCCGCTGCTGGGAATCATCCTGGTGGACTACTATCTGGTGGCCAAGGGCAACGTCAACGTCGCGGCGCTCTACCAGGAGCACGGCGAGTATCGCTACGAAAGCGGCTGGAACGTCAACGCGCTGGCCGCGGCGGCGGTCGGCAGCGTGTTTTCGACCTTCCTGCCCAACTTCACTAACCTGCTGCCGGCCTGGTGGAATACATATGGCTGGTTCTTCGGCGTAGCGATCGGCGGCGGCATGTACCTGGTCATGGCGACGCTGCGGCCGCGTACCGCAATCGCCACTACCCGCGTTTAAGGCTCTTTCCATCCCGATCAGGTAGGGTCAAGCACTGGCACGGCACCGCCGGGTGCCTCCCGGAAGCGGGCGGTCGGTCACGATAGCCGCGTGCGACTCGCGAATCGCAGATTTGGCCGACGATCCGCCTGATGGCATCGTTCAAAGAATGGCACTTTCGGCCACAACTTGCCGTTCAGCGAGCCGGGAAATCTGCCGTTGGAGCGGCCGCATTACTCCGGAACCTGACGGACTGGCTCAGGGCGTGTTGCCGTCATTCGAGAATCGGCTTTGGTCAGGCAGCTGAGCGTCACTTTGCGGACATTCGCACCTCGGCGGTCGCGAGTGATCAGCCTCACTGAGACCGAACGCGTGCTTACGACCCCGAGCCGCCTTTCGGACTCGCGACACCGCAACGGCCGCTTCGGAGGCGCAACCTGTCGTCTGTTGTATGGCGATACCCCGAAGCACCCGGCGGATCGTCTAAACTGCAGAATCGACGACCAGGCCATTCCCGCTCGGCTACCCCGCCATGGCGCACATCTTCTTCGCTGCTTCGATTCAACGGCATATCGCAACGCCCGAGCGCGAGATCGACGCGCGCACGCTCGGCGAAGCACTGAAGGCCGTCTTCGCCGCGCAACCTCGACTGCGCGGCTACATCCTTGACGATCAGGGCTCACTGCGAAGACATCTCGCCGTGTTTGTCGACGGCCGGCCGGTGCGCGACCGACAACATCTGTCCGATGCGCTCGGCGAGGAAAGCCGCGTTTACGTCATACAGGCGTTGTCGGGCGGATAAGAAGGTTCCACTCTTACTCGAGCTTTGCATGGGACCAGAGTAAGCGCTAAAGCGCCAACTCTGGTCGACAGGAGACACTCCACATGAGCGATCGATTGCTTGTTGCAACCCGCAAGGGATTGTTCGTTCTGCAAGCCGACGGCGAGGGCGGCTGGACGCTCGGTGAGCCGTATTTCGTCGGCGAGCCGGTGAGCATGGTGCTGCCTGATCCGCGCGACGGTTCGCTGTATGCCGCGCTCAATCTCGGCCACTTCGGCGTGAAGCTGCATCGCCGGCGCGCGGGCATAGAGGATTGGGAAGAGTGCGCGGTCCCCGTCTACCCGCCGCAGCCTGCCGACGAGACGCATGCCGGTGACGGCGCGGACACGAGCGCGGACAATGCGAGCGCGGCCGTGCCCAGCCCGCCGGCTCCTCCCTGGACGCTCCAGCAAATCTGGTCGCTTGAAACCGGCGGCCCGGACGAGCCGGGCGTCCTGTGGGCCGGCACGATTCCCGGCGGGCTCTTCCGTTCCGACGATGGCGGCGATACATGGCTGCTCAACCGGGCGCTGTGGGATCGCCCGGAGCGCCGAGAATGGTTCGGAGGCGGCTACGACGCGCCGGGCATCCATTCCGTGATGGTCGATCCGCGCGACAGCCGGCACGTGACGATCGGCGTGTCGTGTGGCGGCGTCTGGCAAACCGCCGACGGCGGCGCGACCTGGCGCGTTAGTGCCGAAGGCATGGAGGCCGACTACATGCCGCCGGAGCGACGCGGCGATGCCAACGTGCAAGACCCGCACCGCGTCGTGCAATGCGCCGCAAATCCAGATGCGCTGTGGGCGCAGCATCACTGCGCGATCTTCCGCTCGACCGACGGCGCGGCGCACTGGCAGCGGATCGAAGCGCAGCCGTCGAGCTTCGGCTTCGCGGTTGCCGTGCATCCGCGCGAGCCGGACACCGCGTGGTTTGTGCCCGCCGTGAAAGACCAGTGCCGGATCCCGGTGGACGGCCAGTTCGTCGTCACGCGCACACGCGACGGCGGCCGCACGTTCGAGCGTTTCTCGAACGGGTTGCCGCCTGCACCGGCGTATGACCTCGTGTATCGGCACGGGCTCGCTGTAGATGACTCCGGCACGCGCCTCGCAATGGCGTCGACCACCGGCGCGCTATGGACGTCCGACGACGGCGGCGAAAGCTGGCATTTGATTTCAGCGCATTTGCCGCCTGCTTATTGTGTTCGGTTTGGATGAGGGCGCGGGGCGGGCTGGTGAGACATGAAACGCCTACATTGCCTTCATGCGCCGGACATAGCCTGAATGCGTGCATCGGCGTGATGGATCGATACTTCGAGCCGTACGCGCCGGCGAACCGCTTTGTGTAGCTCGGCTTGTCGCAAGAGACCTTTTGACACTTCGCCGAACGTCTGATCAGCACTAGGAGTCACGCGGACGCCCCTGCGCGAGAGACAGCTTTTGGCGAAGGACGCAGCTACTACAGCGTCAAGGCGCGCGAGTCTTCAGTGCTACTTTTCCGCCTTTTTCCCCTCGTCTGCTGTACGTAGTGCTGCGTTGGCTGTGACCAGCAGTTTCGCATCGTGGTCCTGGACTGCAGCGTCAACCGTGTCGAACGCTTTCTTCAGATCCTTTTGTGCCAGCTTTGTCGCGCTTCCATTTTCCAAAATGGTTTCCGCTTCCTTTCTCAGGCGCTTAACTAGTTTCGCGGCGCATCTGGTGTCGAGCGTCCCATTGATGACGAACTCACTGATGTAATTCGCCAGCGCGGCCAGCGTCGCAGCGGTCGACTCATTCGCGCCGCTCTTACCGCTCGTTTCGGACTTCTTGCTCATCAGGACTCTCCCGTTAGGACACGCTTCCGCGATGCAGGACCAACGCTACGCTCACGGTCCGTGTCGCATGAAATGGTGACAGACTTCGAGCGAAAATAAGACGGTTTTTTTGGATGAAGAGGCGCTGTCATATCGCAACGTTCGGATATCGGTCGATTGTTGCCGCGTGGGGCTATGGGCGCGGTACTGCGGGGTGAATTTTGGTTTGCTACAGAATTGCTACAACTGGAGTGAGCGGGTATATCTGGCGGGCCTTGGGTTTGTCATTCCACCCTCTGAACTATCGCCCACCTGAAGGGGCAAAGCAACTTTGAACGTCCCAGTTCCACTGGCGGATTCAACCGGTCGATGCAATAGTTCGATGGAACCGCTTGCCGGCCCGCAGCGGAGGATCGTCGCAAGTCGACCCGTTGCAGCCGGTCGAGCAGTCTCTGTTCTAAGGGTAGGTATCGGAGTGGAACGGTCATTCCGTGCCGTCGCCTGGGGGGCAAGTCATCGGCCTCTGCGGACGCTTAGACCCGTGAGTTGGTGAGGCGGCTTACGCCGTGCAAGGATGACGTCTTGCTCGACCCTCGAATTGCTCTCGAACTTAAGTTTGATTTCTCTATAAGCAATCAGCTTGTCGTTCACCAGATCGAAAGGAAGCGCCCGCAAGGTTAGGGATGGTGTTCAGAACTCGTTTTGCCGCACTGAGCCATCCACATAGGGCCGATGCGGTGGAAGCGGTGCGGCACCTGGCTCGAATGCAGCGCTACGTTCGGCATAAGGAAGGCGCCGATTGCCTGCCCGCGCGGGCGGCTTTTGCGCTCATGCAGCGGCCTCGCGCATCAGTCGTTCGCGCGTCATCCACAGATTGCTTAGAGCGAACAGCGTGTGCAACTCTGCGGGTTCTTCATCAAGCCGCGATAGCGCACCTTTAGATGCCACCGTGCGCGGCGATGAACATGGCGACGGCCGACCGGCAATAGGATTCGATTTCGTTGTCATCCTCTGCTCTCGCCTCATCGAAGCGTGCGACAAGCAGAAGATCGGATCCTTTGAAAAGCGCGGCAAACAAGCGGGCGGATCGGAGAGCATCGGGTACGTTCAGAATCGCTTTCGCGTGCAACTGACGCAACACGGCCTCGATTTGGGCGATGACATGGGCGGGCCCGGCTTCGTAATGGAGCTTGCTTAACGACTTTTGATTCGTCTTGTCGGCCAAAACCATGGCTTCGACACTGCGGACGTCCGGGCTCAACAGCGTGCGAAGCAGGGATGATCCCACCGCCATGAGCTGATCTTCGGCTGAACCGTCGACGCTTTCAGAAAGGGCCTGGGGTGCAAATTGATGGCAGTGGGCCACCATGGCCGCGCTGAACAGCGCCTCCTTGTTCTCGAAGTGCCGATAGATGCTGAGCTTGGATATCTTCGCCCGCTGCGCGACCTTGTTCATGGTCGTCGCTTGAAAACCCAATTCCACAAAGAGTTCGCAGGCGGCGTCGACGATCGTTTGGCGAAGCGCCTCGTTGGCGGGCCGGCCGCGCCGGCTCTGGCTGTTTTCGGTCACAACAATTCCAGTACTTGACAGTATTCAAATTCTTGCACTACGATACCACGCAGTATCTTAAATGTGCAAGCCAAGGACAGGTTTCAACCAGTTGCCCAAATCAGGTTTCCCCGGGGCGCCTGGCGATATCGAATGCGGGATTGTGGGGCCGATCAATACAGCCATCAGCAACTTTCTCGCCAATGCCGAAGCCCTACTCGCTGACCGTCTCAAGCGCGTATCGCTGGACGATATTGCACACCACGCCCAGCCCACCCCTCCAATCGCAACACGGAGCCCATCACCATGGATGACGTCATCATCGTCGGCGGCAGCTTTGCCGGCCTCGCCGCCGCCCTGCAGCTCGGCCGTGCCCGCCGCAAGGTCACGGTTCTCGATACCGGCCGGCCGCGCAACCGCTTTGCAGGCCACTCGCATGGCTTGCTCGGCCACGATCACAAGCCACCGCTGGACATCCTGGTCGAGGCGCGGCAGCAGTTGACGCGCTATCCAACGATCAGGCTGGTCGTTGCCCGGGCCGAGAGCGTGTCTGGCGCCATCGACGATTTCTGCGTCGTCACTGACGATAACGAAAGCCTGAGGGCGCACCGCCTGATCCTGAGCTATGGCGTCGCCGACCAGATGCCTGATGTTCCGGGCTTTGCCGAAAGCTGGGGCACGTCCATCGTGCCCTGCCCCTATTGCGACGGCTTTGAAGTCGCCGGCCAGCATTGGGGCCTCGTCTGGTCCAGCCCGCAGTCGCACCAGTCTGCCAGGCTGTTCCGCGATTGGACGGACAAGCTGACTGTCTTCGCCGATGGTCATGACATTGCGCCCGATATCCAAGTCGATCTGGCGCGTCGCAACATACCTGTCGTCGATGGCCGGATCGTCGAGATCGCCCATCACAAGGGCCATATCAACACCGTCAATCTCGATACCCGCCGCAATGTCGCGGTCGACGTCCTGTTCGCCCATCCGCGCAACAAGCCGTCCGCACGCCTGCATGAATCACTGGGCCTCGCCACGGTCGATACGCCCACCGGCATCGTCCTCAAAGTCGACGAGCGCCGCCAAACCAGCATGCCCGGCATCTACGCCGCTGGCGACCTCGCCACGCCCTTCTTGCCCTCGGTCACCCAGGCTTCATCGCAGGGCGCGATGGCGGGTATCTTCGCCCAGCAGTCGATGGTGGTTTGAGAGCACAGATCCCTGCTCTTGTTGCGTCGTCGCCTTCGAAAAGGTTGGCGTAAATCGACGCGGCGAAAGGCGGATCGTCGAGTCAAGGAGATGACATGGCAAAGCAAAGTGCTGATCAGGTGGGTGACTGGAATGGTCAAAGCGGGGAGCGCTGGGTCGCCAACCAGGCCCGGCTCGACGCTCTGGTGGCGGTGTTCGGCCAGGCCGCGATCGAAGCCGCCGCGCCCGCGACGGGTGAGCGCGTGCTGGACATCGGCTGCGGCGCGGGTGCGTCAAGTCTGGCTCTGGCCGCTCGCGTCGGCGCGGGGGGCCAAGTGCTGGGCGTGGACATATCCGAACCGCTGATCGATCGAGCGCGCGCGCTTGCGCGCCACGATACGCCGGCCCTGTTTCAGGTGGCCGACGCCAGCAGCGCAGAGCTGCCCGAAGCCGCGTTCGACATTCTGTTCTCGCGTTTCGGCGTGATGTTTTTCCCCGATCCGACAGCGGCGTTCGCCCATATGCGACGCGCGCTCCGGCCGGGCGGCCGGGTCGCTTTCGTCTGCTGGCGCGGTGCGGCCGAGAACGATTGGATGCGACTGCCGGTGGGCGCGCTCAAGGACATCGTCCCGCCGAGCGCGCTCCCCGATCCCGAAGCGCCCGGCCCGTTTTCGTTCGGCGACCGGGAGCACGTGGCGCGCATCCTGACGGCGGCCGGTTTCACCGAAATCGTTATCTCGCCCTTCGACGCGGCCGTCCCATTCGGCGAGGGCGAAACGCGGGACGCGGCGATCGACGACGCAGTGAGGATGTCGCTTGAGGTCGGCCCGCTGTCGCGTGCGCTCGCTGGTCAGCCCGACGACATCCGCGCCCGTGCCTCCGCCGCAGTTCGTGCCGCCTTCGCGAGCCTCCCCGGCGAGGGGTCGGTGATGATCAACGGCGCGGCATGGGTCGTCATGGCACGAAATCCGGCAAGCTGACAGGGATTAACAGGGGAGATGCCTCCGCTCGGTGGAACAGGGCGTCTTTGGCCGGCCAGATTGATGTCCCTTCTGGCCGCTGAACGAGCGCTCGCCTTGCGACAATCAGATGGCCGGTTGCGAAGCAGAGCCGACGCCTGAGCGGCCTTCCGGCGGCGCATGTGACCGGCAGTTTGTGGCCGAACCGAGCCAGATGCCGATTCGCCCGAGTTCGCCCCCCTTTGCGGACATCCGGCGCCCGGAGGACAATGCCCTTGCGAATCTCTTCCGAGGCTGCCCAACATGGCTAAATTTCAGCCCGATGGATGGCATACCGTCACGCCCCGAATCGTCGCACGGGATCCGGAAAACCTGATCACATTCATCAAGATGGTGTTTCAGGCACAGGGCGAATTCCGTCACGGGCGGCCTGCCGAACTCATGATCGGCGATTCCGTCGTGATGGTTAGCGGCGCAGACGGCCTTCGCGATCCGATGCCGGCATTTCTGTATGTCTACGTCGAGGACGCCGATTCGACCTACCAGCGAGCGATTGCGGCGAATGCGATCTCACTCGAAGTTCCGACCGACATGCCATACGGCGACAGGCGAGCAATGGTAAGAGATCCGTGGGGAAACACATGGCAGATTGCCACACATCAGCGCGACCTCTGTACTGCCGAGATTCGTTCAAGGTAGGACGTTACCGACAGCAGCACTTTTCTGTCGGTTCGTCTATTCGCTAAAGCTCAAGAACGGTGCGGCACGCTCGGTCGACGTTGGGTGTTTTGCCTCCCGACGAATGCCGTCACCCCTTCGACGAAACCGGGCTCATCTGCGCAATCGATCCATTTGCGCCGTCCGCCAACCAGATGCGCCGGCGGACTGACGTCGTAGGCAGAGCGGTGTCGCTTCGGTGCAAGCCTGGCAGCGGTCCGGACTTACTTAGGATGACCACTTACTGGCCGAATACGCGTTTGAGTGTCAGATTGTTTTTCACGGTTGTCACGCCCGGCACGGCTTCGGCAACCCCGGCCGCCCTGTCGATCTGCGCTGCATCGGGCACCGTGCCAAACAGCGTCACCGCGCCACCTCTCGCACGGACACTGATGTTTGAAGCACTGATCTCCTTGTCCTTCATGAGCGCAGCGCGTACCTTCCTGCCGAGCGCGCGATCAGCCTGTCTGGAACTCGCCGAAGCGCTGCTGCCCGGCGACGCCATGACGGTTGACGCTGGCGCACTGCCCGATTCGCCAGGCTGGGACCATGCATTGATCCATGTCGTCACGATCAGTGCGCCGACCGCCAGTTTGAGTGCCCTGATTACCTTCATTGCTTTCTCCAATCTTCCTGAGTCTTGTGGGATCCCCGTTGGAATCGCTGTTCTGCTACCGCGGGGCGAGCCGGCACGCTTCACCGGCCAGAGGTCTTCATTTCGAGCTCAATACGGAGGATCCCTAGAAGTAGTGGCGTATCCCGAGCATGACCGCCGTCGTCCCGAGGCCAGGCGCGACGGGCTGGCCGTACGTAATCGTCTGCGTCATATCTCCGTGGTTGTTCACCCAACCCACCTGGCCATAGAGCAAAGTGGCCTTGGACAGACTGTATTCGGCGCCTCCGGCGACCTCGAGCGATTTGTTGGCCGAATTGTTCGCGTCCTTCAGGTAATACACGCCACTGGTGAGCTTGAATGCCGGTGAGAACTGATAGCCGAGGCCGGCCGAATACAGGTCGAGGTTGACCAGATTCGCGTGCGCCGGATTCCTGCCGTTGGAATATGACGCGGAAATGGAGAAGGCGTGATAGGTGTACAGCGCCCCGAGGTAGTAGAGGCGGTTGTTGGCGAGTCCGGTGGGCACCGTCGTCGGTCCGGGATTGGTGTCGTGACCGTTGTAGTAGACGGCTCTCAGATTGAGGCCATAGTTCGAGTATTTGAGCACGGCGGACTCGCGCGTGCCGCCCTGGAAGCTGCCTGCCACACCGCCGGGCGCATATTCGAGCGCTGCGGACACGCCGGCGAATGTCGGCGACTCGTAGACGATCGCATTGCTGTCGTACAGCGCGCCGATCGGTCCATTGGTGCTGGTGCCGGACCAGCCTGCGGCCTGGTTCATGCCCAGCCATGCCGTCAGGATGCTGCCGAAATACTGGCCCGCCCGCACGTCGGTATCGGCCATCGCGTAGGCCATCGGCACGATCTGGCGACCGAAGTTCACCGTACCGAACGGTCCCGACACGCCGAGCGTCGCGAACTGGTTGAACTGCGCCACCGCGCCCGGCGTATCCGCCAGGCCGAACTTGCCGGTGCCGCTGTCGAACGACCCCTGCAGCTTGAAGTTGACGTGATAGCCGCCGCCGATATCCTCGGTCCCCTTCATGCCCCAGATGCTCGCGTAGATCCCGCCGTCCTTGTAGCGATAGACCTTCCCCAGATTCTTCGCCGTCGGGCTGAACGAGGCCGCCGAGGTACTTTGATATAGCAGACCGGAATCCACGACGCCGTACAGCGTCACCGACGACTGCGCATAGGCCGGACTTCCAAGGACGGCCACCGCGGCCGCAGCTACCCATTTCAGTTTCATTGCGTCTCCAGTTTTGTTGCTTTAATCCACCCGTAACGACGTACGTTCAAGACGTACGTTCAATACTCAACACGCCAGGCCACCTGCTTCCTTAAGTCGGCAACAGATAGTCCTGAAACGCTTCGCGCAGCTGGTTCTTCAGCACCTTGCCGGTAGCGCCAAGCGGCACCGCATCGACAAATACGACTGCATCCGGCGTCCACCATTTCGCGATCTTTCCTTCGAAGAACGCCAGCAATTCTTCGGCTGTGACCTGTGCACCGGGCTGTTTCACGGCGACAAGCAGTGGCCGCTCGTCCCACTTCATATGCTTCGCCGCAATGCAGGCCGCGCTCGCTATCGCGGGATGCGCGGCTGCGAGGTTCTCGATCTCGATCGAGCTGATCCACTCGCCGCCGGACTTGATCACGTCCTTGCTGCGATCGGTGATCTGCATGAAGCCGTCGGCGTCGATGGTCGCGATATCGCCGGTCGGGAACCAGCCATGCGCGTCGGCATCGATCCGCAGCGGGTTGCCACCTTCATTGCGGAAGTAGTTGCGCACCACCCATGGGCCACGCACCAGCAGATCGCCCGAGCTCACGCCGTCCCATGGCAGTTCCTGGCCGTTCTCATCGAGGATCTTCATATCGACGCCAAATACCGCGCGCCCCTGTTTGGATTGCAGGGCGCAACGGTCTTCCGGACCCAGTGCGAGGTGCCTTGCTTTCAACGCGCCGATGGTCCCGAGCGGACTCAGTTCGGTCATGCCCCATGCGTGCAGGACCTCGACGCCGTACCCATCCTGGAACGTGTGAAGCATTGCGGGCGGGCAGGCTGCGCCGCCAATGACGGTGCGCTTCAGGGTCGAGAAGTTCAGGCCACCTTGCTCGAGCCAGGTCAGCAGGCCTTGCCATACTGTCGGCACGCCAGCCGCGAAGGTGACCTGCTCGGCTTCGACGAGCTCGTAGAGCGCTTGGCCGTCCAACCCGGGGCCGGGGAAAACCAGCTTGGCCCCGACCATGCACGCGACATACGGAATGCCCCACGCATTGACATGGAACATCGGCACGACCGGCAGGATCACGTCGCGCGCCGAGCAGTTCAGCGCATCCGGCAGTGCGGCAGCGAACGTGTGAAGCAGCGACGAGCGATGCGAGTAGAGGACGCCCTTCGGGTTGCCGGTGGTACCGGACGTGTAGCACAGCGCACAGGCGGTATCCTCGTCAAAATTCGGCCACACGTAGGTCGACGAGCTGCGCTCGAGCAGATCTTCGTAGCACAGCAGGTTGGTAATGCCGGTATCCAGCGGCATATGCGCGCGATCGGTCATCGCGATAAACGCCTTGACAGTCCTGCAGCGGCCGGCAATGGCCTTGACCAGCGGCAGGAACGTCAGATCGAAGAACAGGACCTGATCTTCCGCATGGTCGACGATGTAGGCGATCTGGTCTGCGTGCAGGCGCGGATTGATCGTATGCATCACTGCGCCCATGCCGGATATGCCGTAGTACAGCTCCATGTGGCGATAGCCGTTCCAGGCGAGGGTGCCGACACGGTCGGACGGCCTGATGCCCAGACTCGTGAGCGCATTGGCCATCTGTCGCGCGCGCCGGTGACAGTCGCGGAAGGTGTAGCGATGGATGTCACCCTCTACCCGCCGCGACACGATCTCCGTATCCCCATGATGGCGATCGGCATGCACGATCAGCGAGGAAATCAGCAACTGCTTTTGCAGCATCAAACCGTTCATTTCGTCCGTCCATTCTTTAATGCAAAGTCACGAGCCGACATCGCCCGCGGCAGCATTCGAGCCATTGGGCGCCTGCGGTCTTTTACCGCCGGTCAGTCGTCTTTTGTCAAAGACCGATCTCCAGAAGCGCTCACAATCCTATTCGCAGAACTGATCGTTATGGCAGATGCTGAAGAGGTCGATGCAAGGATTTGCAGGCGTGATCGCTTCAGGTCACGCGGCGCACCCGGTCATATCACCACGCCGCCATTCGGGCTGATCACCTGGCCGACCAGGTAGTGGTCGCCGGCCAGATAGGTCACCGTCGAGGCGTATTCTTCCATCGTGCCCAGGCGTCCGGCCGGCACCACTTGCCAGAACTGGTTGCGCTTTTCCTCACCGGCGGCCTCGAAGTATTCCGTGAATTCGGGAGTGGCCACACCCCCAGGCGCCATCGCGTTGACGAAGATATTGGCGCCCGCGACTTCGGCTGCGACCGACTTCGTGAAGGCAACCACCGCGCCCTTGGTGGCGCTGTAGTGCGGGCTATGGGCGCTCATGGCCGAGATGCCCGCAATCGACGCGATGTTGATGATCCTGCCGTCGCGCTGCGGCTGCATCAGCCTGAGCGCTTCGCGGGTGCAGTAAAAGAGGCCGTGCACGTTGACGTCCCAGTAACGATGCCACTCCTCGTCGCTGATGCTGCTGGTGAAAGCCAGCGATTGGCGCTGCACGGGCGTGGTGAGATAGGCGTAATGCCTGTTGCGGCGTCCCGTATCGATCGGCGTGTTCGGCACGAGCGCGGCGTTGTTGACGAGAATGTGCAACGTCCCGAAACGCTCGACGATCGCGGCGAACAGGTTGGCGACTTCGCTGCTGGACGAGACGTCGCAGCGCAGCGCCAGACACGGCGCGCCGGCCGCTTGCACGGCAGCGCGCGTTTCTTCGAGAGCCGGCATGTCGATATCGCAGATCGCGACCCGTGCACCGGCGCGGGCCAGATCCACGGCGATGGCACCGCCCATCCCGCGACCGGCACCGGTGACGAGGGCGACACGCCCTTCCAGATTCCGACGTTGGTCTTGCATGTCCATTACCTCGCAGGTTGTATGTTTTGCAGCGCGAGCGCACGCTGCCTGCGCGAGGCGCGCGCCGCGAGGGCGAAAAACAGCGCCGAACTGATCGTCAGCACGTCAGTGGCGATCAGGACACCCGTCAGCGGAGCGGTGGCGCCAGCCTTGATGAAATGGTCGGCGGCCATCCCGATGACCACGGTGCCGATGGCAAGGGCGAATACGTTGATCGACAGCATCGTGAAACCGAAGATCGTCGAGCGCATCTTCTGGGGTGCCATGCTCATGATCGCCGCCGCCCCCGGGCCGTACACCGCCAGCGGCAGGAAGAATCCCGCGCACATGCCGATGTAGAACAGCGGCGAACTGACCGGGACGAAACGGCAGGCCAGCATCAACGGCGCGCAGATCACGACAAGGAGCGCCATGAAGCTGGCGTGTCCGCCGCGCAGTTTGCTCGCCACACGATCGCCCATGACGCCACCCATCACCGCGCCCAGCGTGCCGAACACCAGTTGTAGCGCGCCGATCCTGGTGGCAATGCCAGCCGCGTTCATGCCGCGTTCGTTGACGAGCCACAACTGCGAGAAGGAAAAGCTGGCAAAAACGAGGTGCACCAGTACGAAACCAACGATCACGAAGCCCAGCGCACGGTTGCTGCCGACGGTGCGCAACACCGCCAGCGCTTGCGGCAGGAACGGTGCGCCGCGTTCCTGCGGTGCGAGCTGGCTACGGTCTTCCTTGAGCAGCGCCAGCGGCAAGGCAACGGCGACGCCGACGATGCCAAGGACATAGAACGTGGTCCGCCAGCCATGCGTGGCGCCAAAGCTGCCGGCGAGCAGGAAACTGCAGCCGACGCCCATGGGTATCCCCATGAAGAACAGCCCCATTGCCGTGCCTCGTCGCTTCTCCGAGAAGAGTTCAGCCAGCAGGGCCACCGCGGCAGGTACCAGCGCCGCCTCGCCGCTGGCAACGAAAAAGCGCGCCACCACCATCTGCTCAAAGCTCTGGGCATGGCCCGAGGCCAGCGTGCAGGCGCTCCAGATCAGCACGCCGGCGGCGATGACCCGGGTGCGGCTGAAGCGGTCCGCAAGGGTGCCCATGAACATCGCCATCACGCCGAAGCTCAGCACCCATACCGCGCCGACCAGAAAGCCGTATTGCGTGTTGCTGAGCGCCAGATCTTTAATGATCTGCGGCGAGAAACCGAGCAGCATATTGCGGTCGATGTGGGCCAGCAGGTGGATCACCAGTAGCGATGCCAGAACCGCAGAGGGGCTTTTCTTCCAGAACATCATCTGTCTCCATGCCTGAGAGGGTTCAGAGCGAGGCGCAACGCCATACGCTGCCGCGTTGCGCCCCGTTATCCCCGCTCAGGCGACCTTGCGTGCCGGCACGTCGCGCCGGCCGGACGTGCGATTAGGTACCATGCGCAGGTTGTCCAGCGTCTCGTCGACCGAACCCCACCGGGTGCCGATCTGGTAGATGCGGTGGGCATCCTCGCCGCTCGCGATGTCGCGATTGAGCTCGCGCGCAATGCGCACCATCTGCTCGATCTGCTGCACTGAAGTCGCCCGCTCGCCGTTCGGGCCGAACAGCGTGTCTTCGATACCGACCCGTACATGCAGGCCCAGCGCAATCGCCAGCGTATTCATCGGCACCACGTTCCGGTTCAGCGTTTCGAACGTAAGCACCGCGCCCTCCGGGGTGCGGCGGGCAAACTCGATCATGTCGGCGGGATGCAACCCGGCCGCGCCGCCGCCAATTGCCACGTAATTGATATTCAGCGGACCGCTATACGCACCGTTGCGAATCAGACGCTCGACCGTTTCGAGTTGCGTCAGATTCCCCAGCATGAACTGCGGCTGGATGCCGTTGGCGACGAGACGCCTGATGTGTTCGACGTGCCATGAGGGATTGGACGGCACGATCATGTCGCGATAGGCAGCCTGCAGCGCCGGGTTCATGAGCGAGGTACCCGCGATGTCGGCCTCGGTCATCAACTCCATCACGTTCATCTGGCTGGTGTTGATTGCGACGGTGACCTGATCCGGACGGGGGTTCAACTCCGCGAGCATGTGACGTGTGTCATCGTTTTGCCATTGGGCCGCTTCGCCTTCATTCTCCGGCGCGAATGAGATCGAGCCGCCGACCTGCAGCACCATCTTCGGCACCGCATCGCGCAGACGGGCAAGCATGTCGTTGAACTTCGACAGGCGCTTGCTGCCCTTGCCGTCCTCCTCGCGCACGTGCACGTGCAGCACAGTCGCGCCTGCGTTGTAGCAGTCGACGGCTTTCTGGACCTGCTCGTCCAACGTGACCGGGATGTCGTCCGAATCGCTCGGGATCCATTGCGGCCCATAGGGCGCCACCTGGATCACGAGTTTTTCCTGGTTTTCAGGCAGCAGGGAGTCGTCCATGAAATGCATGGTCTGTGTTCCTCTTTGAAAATTAATGAAGTGACGGCGCTGACGTCAGGCAACGGCCTGCGCAGCGTCGACGTTTGCCTTCCCGAAGTCGGCCAGTTCTTCCAGCAGGATCGGCGCGCCGAGACTGGAGGAATGAATGCCAAGGACGCTAACCGCCTGTAAGACCGCAGCGATTTCTTCCCTGGTGGCGCCCAGTTCGAGCGCGCGGCGGATGTGACGGCGTGTGCCCGGCGCATACATATGAGTGCAGGACGCGTCGACCGCGATGGCGAGGAACTCGAACACCTTCGGTTCCAGCACACCCGACATCACGGTGTGCATGCCCATCGCCATGAATTTCTCGGCCCAGACAGGATCGAGTTCTGCAATCGCATCCCAGGCGGGATTCCAGTTGCCGGTTGCGCGCAGCTGATCGCAGACCGGGGTCGCGCTGCGGCTCGTCTCATTGCTCATTGTTTCGCCTCCTCTCGAACTTCTCGAATTTCCGTACGCGTTGGTCATTACGCGTCTCTGGAGGCAAGTATCGGACTACTGGCAAATAGCGGTTTGACAAATTGAGGCAAAAAATTTACATTTTGATGCACGAGGGAAAACCATATGTCCTATCTGCTTCGCAGTGCCTCCCTGACCAGTTACGTCGAAGTGGCCCGATCGGTGGGCCTTGATCCTTACCAGCAGTTAAGTGATGCCGGCATTGACCGTTCCGCGTTGCTGAACCCCGACATCATGATTCCGGCCGAGGCAGTGGCGCGGTTGCTGGAAACCTCCGCCCGGGCCGCTGCCGTCGAGGATTTCGCGCTGCGCATGGCCGAGACCCGCCACCTGTCCAACCTTGGCCCTCTCGGTTTTGCGATGCGGGAACAGCCGACACTGCGCCGCGCGCTCGAATCGATGGCGCACTATCTGCGCCTGCAGAACGAGGCGGTGGTGATGCGCGTCGAGGAGACGGCAGGACTCGCCATCATCCGCGAAGACCTCATGGGCGGCATGCCTGGCTCGATGCGCCAGGCAACGGAGTTGATACTGGGCGTCCTGTACCGGACACTGGGCCTGGTGCTGGGCGCCGCCTGGAAGCCGCGCACCATCTGTCTCACGTACAGCGCTCCAGCCAGCCTCGCCATGCATGCGCGTGTATTTGGCGCGCCCGTTGAGTTCAACCAGGATTTCGACGGCATCGTGTGCCTCGCAGCGGATCTCGACGCCGCGATTCCAGCTTACGATCCGGTCATGGCGCAGCAGGTGCGCCAGTATCTGGATTCGATGCTGCTTCAGTCCAACGCAACCATGTCCGACAAGGTCAGGAAACTGGTCATTGCGCTTTTGCCGTCTGGCACCTGCTCGGCCGACCGGATCGCGCAGCATCTGGGCGTGGATCGCACGACCGTGAATCGCCACCTCGCCCGTCGGGGTGACAGCTTTCTGTCGATTGTCGATGCGGTGCGGGTTGAACAGGTGATGCGGTATGTCAGTAGCGGCGACCGGCCGCTGTCTGAAGTGGCCACGCTGGTAGGCTTCTCATCGCTGAGCGCGTTTTCCCGCTGGTTCAACGGCCGCTTCGGCTGCAGCGTTTCGACGTGGCGCCGCAAAAATGCACAACGAAGTGCTGGGGCCCGCGATGCATCGCCTGGCTAGCCATCGCGTTGGGCCGCTGATTCTCTACCCTTGCGCCCCAGTGCCAGCGATCGTGACTATCGTTTGCGATTGCGCCCATGCCGCACAGGGCACGGCCAGAAGGATGATCCAGGCAGACTGGATAAGCCTCGCGCGAATGGAGCAATTGATCGCCGACCTCCCGGAGTTGTCCCGCCCAAATGATTTTCACGACAGCATCTGCGTCGTGTCGAGTTCCACCCTGTCGACAAGCCTTCGCCATCTACTGACCCAGTTGCCACCGCAGCACGGGGTGCGTTGCTCCGGCGGGCATGGCCCATACCCCGCCAGGTCCGAAGTCGTATGTGGGACCGAAGCTGACGGGGTTGCTCATCTGAGCGGTGGTCAGGCCCTGGGCGTTGCCAACCTGGGCGCCATGAGCCACACTCACTACAGCGACGGTGGCGCCGGTCGTCTGTGTATTCCAGAACACGTCGCTGCTTATGGTCACTGGCCCGTAGTTGAAGCCCGCGATGCCACCTCCGCCTCCCTGCCCTTGAACGCTGCCAGTGGCAAATGATTGCTCAACACTGCTATATAGATTCACTCCCACTAGCGCTCCCGCGGCTGCATCAGTCGCGCTGACTGCACCCGTCGCGTACGACTGCGTGATCGTTCCTGCGTTTTGACCGGCCAGCCCGCCGGCATAGGCCGAAGTGCCCACAACGCTCCCCGATGCGAAAGACTGCCTGATGACTCCCCCGTTGTAGCCGACGAGTCCACCATCGGAGAAACCTTGAGACGACGACACGTCAGCATTGCTGGAGGACCGTGTGATAGTGCCATCGGACCAGCCGACGAGGCCGCCCGCCTCTTGAGCGTTCTCGACCGCGACCGTACCACTGGTGTGGACGGACGCAATGGTGCTGGTGTTGAGCCCAGTTTCCAACAGGCCGGCCAGAATCCCATAGTAGCCGGCGTTAGCCGTGCCACTGACCTCGCCTTGCACCGTCAGGTCGCGTACGACACCGCCAGATCCTATGGCGGAAAACAAACCTACGCCCGGGTCGATGTCCGACGGTGATGCCTGAATCTTGAGGTTGGATATCGTATGGCCCATGCCATCGAACTGTCCGGTGAAAGGACTCGCTGGGAAAGCGCCAATCGGCGCATTGAACGTGCCCGACGGCGGCGTTGCATCCACGTCCTTGCCTAGCGCGTAGATGCCCGAAAGGTCCTGGTTGATTTTCTGGAGATCGGCGAGCGAGTTGATAAGTTCATAGGCGGTCGACTGCGTGACGAGACCGCTGTCAGGTGGCGCCGTCCACGCCTGATTCAACAGAATGGTTCCCGCGCTGTAGTTGCCCCCGATGTCGTACAGCGCACTGACGATACCCGTGCTTGCCGACCAGTCGATGATGCCGTTATTCGCGATGCTGCCTCCATTGTCGCTGCCCGTTGCGTCGGCGCGCACGGTCAGATTGCCGGTACCGCGGTTCGCTATCGTCGTGCCAGTCGTCACGGAGACGTTGTGGTACGCGGCAAGCGTCAGCGAAGCCGCTCCCTCCCAGATAAGGCTGGATGCAATGCTCAGGTCGCCCGTTGCGCCATTGACGCCCGTCGTCGTGACCGCGACCGATGTGCCCGAATTCAGGCTCTGCTGCAACGCCCGGGTGGCCGCACTATCGATTGTGAATGTGGGTGTCAACAGGTTCCATTGGCCCGCGTGAACGGCTGCATGCCTGCCGAATGCGAGTTGTGCCGCTTGCGTGTCGACCGTTCCGCCGCTGCCGTCGGCGTTGCTTGCGGCGACCTTGCCGAGTTGACTGACACGGCCGCCATCGGCGACGAGCCACACGTGACCGTCACGATCCGCCGTGCCCGTCGCGCGGATGCGCGTGCCGCCGCCAGCAAGCGCATAGACGTTCCCATCGGCGGCCTGCAGGCTGATCTGCGCGGCGTTTATGCGCCCTTTGTTGACCACGGTACCCTGGCCGCCCGTCTGCACGAACACCTGTCTGCTGCTGCCCGAATCCTGTAACAACACCTGTTCGCCTGCAGCCAGTTCGGCCGTACCGTTGGGCGCTGTGATAGTGCCCGCGTTGATCACGGCGTGTCGCGCAATCAGGAACACATCGCCGCTGCTCGAACTGATCTTGCCGAGGTTGATCACGCTTGCGTTCGGGTCGCCCGACAACGTGAGGGAACCACCGCCCTGCATGAACGCGTCGTTGCAGACATCGAGCGTTGACGCGACGAAACGGCCACCGGTGCTGATCACGCCCGATGGCCCCACGACGATGCCTTGCGGATTGATCACATACAGGCTGCCCGTTGCACTGAGCCTGCCGAAGATGGCGGACGGCGAGCCGCCCGTCACGCGGTTCAGCGTCGCGCCCGAGCCGTTGTCGAACGTCACGCTGTTGTTCCTGCCGATCGAAAAACTGTTCCACTCGATCACGCCGCGCGTCGACCCCGGTTGCGTGATCACGAGGCCGTTGGCCTGGCTTGCTATCGCGCCCGTGCCGGCCACGTAAGTGCCGCCTTGTGGAAGAGTGCCCGCCGCGAGCGTCGCATGGGCAAAGCACAGTCCGGTGAGCGCGCTGCCGATGACGAGCCACCGGCGTCCGGCTGACTGCCGACGACGCAGCGCGCGTCGCGCGGGCCGAGGTAGTTCTGGACGTGACATACCCCCCCTTTCCGCGTGGGGCGCGGAATGGCTGACGACGACCCGCAGAGCCGGCCTGAACCGCGTTAGTCGTAGCGTCTGAAGAATAGCCGCTGGAGTGGCGGATGCATGCCGATACCTCTGCTTTTTGCGCCTTTTTGACCGGGCGTTTGTGGCCGCTCGTCCTGTGGGGGCCCTTCTGACGCGCTTCTTCTATCCCTCAGGCTGTGCGTTGTTCAAGTGCCCAAGACTAATATTTTCCCGATGAAATATAAGCGCTCTCGTAAGCGATTCTTGAACTGGACTCTAAGGCTTGCTAAATTTCAGGGACATTTCCAATGTAAGTTGATGCGGCGATCGATAAGCAAAGGGGAAAGATCTATGGCTGTCGTCGTTCACAACATCGCTGTGGGTCATTCGAGCTGGAGCGTGGCGTGATGCCGAACCAGGCAGCGCCCGGTACGTGCGCCTATCAGCATATCGTGCGCGCCCAAGGTATCAGCCTGTCCTACGGCAAGATACGGGCGCTGTCCGGCATCGATCTGGCCATTGGGCGGAACGAGATCGTCGGCCTGATCGGTGATAACGGCGCGGGTAAGTCGACGCTCATCAAGGTACTGACTGGTGTCGTGCGGCCGAGCACGGGCAAGCTGTTCATCCGCGACGAGGAGGTCGACTGGAACCGCTTTTCGGTGCGCGAGGCGCACCGACTGCGCTTCGAGACGGTCTATCAGGAAAAATCGCTGGGCGAGAAGCAGCCGCTGTGGCGTAATTTTTTTGTCGGCCGGCAGATCACCAACCGGTTCGGCTTCATCAAAGTTGCCGAACAGCGGCGCATTGCCAACGATATTTTGAAGCGCCAGCTCGGTTTCCGCGGCGTGGGGATCGACGCGGATTCGCTGATTGCGAAACTCTCCGGTGGCGAGCGCCAGGGCATCGCGATCGGACGGGCGATGTATTTCGACAGCGATCTGATCATTCTCGATGAACCCACGGTTGCGCTTGCCATTAGCGAGGTACGTAAGGTTCTCGACTTCGTACGGTCGATCAAGGAGTCCGGCCGCGCCTGCATCTACATCGAACATAACCTCGCCCATGTGCACGAGCTCGCCGATCGGCTCGTCGTGCTCGATCGTGGCCGGATCGTCGCGGATATGAAGTCGGGTGAGATGAGCCTCGAGGAACTCACCCGGTTCCTGATTTCGCTACAGCAGAGCGGGCACGGGCCGGCGCTGGCTGCGGGGCAAGGACGTGAGTGATCCGATAAAAGACGAACAGCCGGCGCGGCTGGTGCGTTTTCGCCTGCCGGATTTCGCACGCATCGAGGGAGTGCCGAGCCTGGTCGTGTTCGCGTTGGTGGTCGGCCTGTTCATGGCAACCGCACCGCGCGTCTTTTTAGGCTGGCCAATCTACTTCTCGTTCCTGACCACCGTGCCACCGCTGGCGGTGTTGGCGATCGGGCTCACTCTGGTGGTTGCGGCGGGGGAAATTGATCTGTCCTTCCCCTCCGTGATGGCATTCTCGGGCTTCCTGTTCGCCTGGTGCGTGAACACCACCGGATCAGCCTGGCGTAGCCGTGATCGCGGCATTGGCGGGCGGCGCGCTGGTCGGCGTGGTGAACGGGGTGCTGGTCGCGGTGGTCGGAGTGCCTTCGATCATCGTGACAATCGGCACGCAGTTCCTCTGGGCTGGGGTTGCTTCGATCCTGTCCGGCGGGCTCTCCAATGCGCTACAGGAGCTCGCCAACGGTTCAGCCTATGCAGTATTCGCGGGCACGTTGTTCGGTGTGGTCCCGATGCAAGCGCTCTGGGCGCTCGGGCTCGCAGTGTTCATGTGGTTCATCCTCAATCGTCACCGTTTTGGCGAGCACCTGCTGTTCATCGGAGACAACCGAAACGTGGCGAAGGTCGTGGGCATCAATGTCGTGCGTGAGACGGTGAAATTGTTCACGCTGATGGGTGTGCTGGCCGGTTTCGCCACGGTGCTGCTCACGCTCGAGAATTTGAACTATTTTTCGACCCAGGGGCAGGGCTATCTGCTGCCGGCGCTGGCCGGCGTGTTCATCGGCGGAACCTCGGTGTTTGGTGGCACGGCGACGATCGTGGGTACCTTCTTCGGCACTTTCGTGATAGGCATGCTGGAGGCCGGAATCGTTGCGACAGGTATCGCCGGCTTCTGGGTACAGGCGATCGAAGGGGTGGTGTTCATCGTCGCTGTGACGCTGCATCTGTTGGTAGAGAATCCCGCCAAGCTGCGCGTGTTGCGCGAAAGATTCAGGCTTGGGGGGCGATAAAGCCGTTAAATCAGGAGAAAGGAGCAGAAATGATCAAGATCATGACGGGATCCCTCCTGGGGGCGAGTATTCTCGCGTTTGGCCTCGCGCAGACGGCCGGTGCCACTGAGCCGACCACGACGGGGCCGCTCGGCGCCGGTATGACAATGTATATGCAGATGGGCGGAAACCCTGGCGACGGCGCGACGCTGCCACGTCAGACCGGGGCTGCGGACGCGGCGCATGCCTTAGGCATCAAGGTGATCGAGCAGTTCTCGGCCTGGAGCCCGGAGACAATGCTTGCGCAGTTTCGCCAGGCGATGGCGGCGCATCCGACGTGCATCGGCATCATGGGCCATCCGGGCGATCCAGCCTTCGCGCCACTGATCAAGCAGGCGGTAGACCAGGGCATCATCGTTACCGTCGGCAACACGCCGCTACCCGAGAACCAGAAACTTTACGACGCGAAGGGCTTCGGCTACGCCGGCGTCGAACTCTACGTCGGCGGGCAGATCACCGCGCAGGCGATGCTCAACGCTGGGATCAAGAAGGGCGACGAGGCGCTGGAATACGGTGTGTTCAACGAGAGTGTGCGCAGTCAGTCTGACCGTGGCCTTGCCGAAACGCTGGAGAAGGCCGGCGTAAAGGTGACCAGGCTCAATATCTCACCTCAGGTGGATTCCGATTCATCGCTCGCCGTGCCGATCCTGGTCGCCTTTATCCAGGCGCACCCTAATCTGAAGGCGATTGGAACTCAGCACGGCGGTGTAACCGGGTTCATTCCGCAGGCGCTCCAGCAGGCTGGCAAGAAGCCGGGGCAAATCATCATTGGTGGCATCGATCTGGCACCGGCCACGATTTCGGGGCTGCAGAGCAAATACATCACCGCGACGCTCGACCAGCAACTTTATCTGCAAGGCTTCCTGCCGGTCACGCAATGCGTGCTCTCGGCTGCTTATCATTTCGCGGGACTGACCATCAACACCGGCGCAGGTGTCCAAACACCTGCGACGATCGACTCGCTCATTCCGTTGATCAAACGCGGAATCCGCTGAGGTCGGATGATGCGAGATGGAATGGCGTGTGCGTTGCCGTCACACACGGATCAGGGTTGGCGTTTGCCGCGACCACCAGCGGGTTTGCCAGCCGGCTTACGTGAACCCGCAGCTGGCTTGCTGGCGGGTTTGCTGCGTGGCTTTTGCACGCTGAATGGGCTACCGCTGGACAAGCTTGTGCCTTTACCCGCGGCCACAGCGCGTTGCGCTGCAGGCTTGCGTTTGTTTTCGCCACTTTGCGGGCGCGGTTTTTTGCTGAGCACCTGCATGGCGCCCGGCGCAGCTTGCGGCACTTTGGGCTTCTTGGGCTTTTTGGGTTTCTTGATGATCTGGCCCGTGGCGCTAGTTTGCGGCACGCGGTGTTCGGCTTCAAAACCCGGCTCTTCTTCACGGCGCAGCGTTTGCCGGATCAGCGCTTCAATCGCGGCCAGTTGCGGGGCTTCATCGGCGCACACAAGGGACACCGCCACGCCGCTGGCGCCCGCTCGGCCGGTACGGCCAATACGGTGCACATAGTCTTGCGCCACGATCGGCAGATCAACGTTGATCACCAGCGGCAGATCGTCGATATCCAGCCCGCGCGCAGCCACATCGGTAGCGACCAGCATATGTACTTCGCCCGTCTTGAAGCGCTCCAGCGCACGCAGGCGCGCGGGTTGCGGTTTGTCGCCGTGGATGGTGTCGACCGCATAGCCCGCTTCATCCAGCATGGCCGCCAGGTAATCCACGCCATTGCGGGTTTTGGACGAACACCAGCGCGTGCTTCCAGTCGTTCTCAGCCACAAGATGCATGAAGAGGTCGGGCTTGTTCTTTTTATCCACCGGCACCACCCACTGCTTGATCTTACTGGCCGTGGCATTGGGCGGGCTGACGCTGATATTGACCGGGCCGCGCAGAATGCCCGCCGCCATGGCGCGGATCTCATCGGTAAACGTGGCAGAGAACAGCAGGGTCTGGCGCTGAGCGGGCAAGGCAGCAAAGACGGCGTTGAGCTCGCGCGCAAAGCCCAGATCCAGCATGCGGTCGGCTTCATCCAGCACCAGCGTTTGTACCTGATCAAACTGCACTGCGTTCTGGCGATGGAGATCTAGCAAACGGCCCGGCGTGGCGACGAGCAGATCCACGCCTTTGCGCAACTTCATCATCTGCGGGTTGATGCTCACACCGCCGTAGGCGGCCAGAAATCGTAAGTCGAGGCCTTTGCCGTAAGCGATAAAGCTTTGCAGCACTTGTTCGGCCAGTTCACGCGTGGGCACCAGCACCAGAACACGCGCGCGGTTGCTGGACACCGCAGGGCCCTGTTGCACCAGCCGTTGCAACAGCGGCAGCGCAAAACCCGCCGTTTTGCCAGTGCCGGTCTGTGCCGCGGCCATGACGTCCTTGCCACTGAGCACAGCAGGAATCGCCTTGGCCTGCACCGGCGTAGGTGTCTGGTAATTGAGGTCCTGCACATTGCGCAGCAAGGGATCGATCAGGCCAAGCGAGGCAAAAGACATTGGCGTATTCCGGGCTAAAGCCGCAATTCTAGCGGTTACCGCCTGAACCGTCGGTCTCTGGATGGCCCCTGCAAATCCCGCCGAAATGATATATGATGGTCGTCATGAAAAATCCATCCATCACCCGGAAGCCAGCCAGCCGCAAGGAAATCACGCACGAGCGCATCGTCGGGGTCGCCGCACGCGCGATTCGGCGCAGCGGCTACGACGGCACGGGCGTGGCTGACATCATGAAGGAGGCAGGTCTGACGCATGGCGGCTTCTATGCCCATTTCCCGTCGCGCGAGGTGCTGCTTGCCGAAGCCGCTGACCGCGCCGGAGCTGAATCCGTGGCGCTGTCGGAGCGTATCGCCGCGTCCGTGCCGCCGGAACAGGCGTTGCCGGCGATGATGCGCGCCTATCTGTCGAAGGAGCATTGCGAGAGCATCGAGACAGGTTGCCCGATCTCTGCCCTCGGCTCGGAGATGCCGCGCCAGGCGCCGGCCGTACGGCGCGCGGCCACCCGCCGCATCAAGGAGATGATCGATGTCGTTGCGCGCCAATTGCCCGATTGGGGTCAGCCAGGCGCGCACGAACAGGCGCTTTTGATGGTCGCCACAATGGTTGGCACGATGGTGATGGCGCGTGCCGTCGACGACCCCAAACTATCGGAGAGTTTTCTTGAAGCGGCATTGAAAAAACTCGCACCGACTGATGCGTAAATACGCCGGCCCTGTGCCGGTTTTCGTTGGACCGAAAATATGACTGTCATCATATTTTAGTGAAACGAATGCTCAACCAACCACGCAAAGACATCTTGGGAAGAACATCATGCAAACCAAAATAGCGCTCGTGACGGGCGCCTCGTCAGGAATCGGCGAAGCCACGGCAAAGCGGCTTGCGAAGGCCGGATACAAGGTCTACGGCACCAGTCGGCGCGGCCAACGAGCCGGCCAACAGTCGTTCGACATGCTGCCGCTCGATGTGACCAGCGATGCATCCGTTGCAGCCGCCGTCAGCGAAGTGCTGCGCCTGCAGGGCCGCATCGACCTGCTGGTGAACAATGCCGGTTTCGGCGTCGCCCCTGCCGCCGCGGAAGAGAGTTCGATCGACCAGGCACGCACGATCTTCGATACGAACTTCTTCGGGATCATCCGCATGACGCGTGCTGTCGTGCCTCATATGCGGCGACAACGCAGCGGCCACATCATCAACATCGGTTCCGTGCTCGGTTTTCTGCCCATGCCCTATATGGCGCTGTATTCCGCCACCAAGCACGCGGTGGAAGGTTATTCGGAGTCGCTCGACCATGAGTTGCGTACGCTGGGCATTCGCGTATCGGTCATTGAACCTGCCTACATCAAGACGCCTTTCGACGCGAACTTGATCGCGCCCGACGCCCCTCTCGACGAATACCGCGAGGTGCGCTCGGCCGTGGACAAGCGAGTGAAGGAAGTGGTCGAGGGCGCCGACGGTCCCGAGGTCGTGGCTGAAACCGTACTGCAGGCCGCCATCGCGGCTCGTCCGAAACTCCGCTATACCGCTGGCGGACTCGCCGCCCGTCTGCGATTGCTGCGCAGATTTGCGCCCGCTGGACTGGTGGACGCCGGTATCCGCAAAGATCTGCGGCTGGCAACGTAGACGACGTGACTGTCTCCTCCCTGTTCAAAGGCTCTGCATCCGTGCTATTGCCAGCGAAACAACCAGACTTAACGAGCCACTGACAAGGAACCATGATGCAAGCATTCGTCGTCGATCGATATGGACGCAAGAATGGCTTACGATCCGGCGATATGCCGGCTCCAGAGCCGCGCGAGGACGACGTATTGATCCAGATCCACGCCGCGGGCGTGAACCCGCTCGATGCCAAAATCAGAGACGGAGAGTTCAAGCTCATTTTGCCCTATCGTTTGCCGCTGATTTTGGGCAACGATCTGGCAGGGGTTGTCGTGCGCGTCGGCTCGCGCGTGCGGCGATTCAAGCCCGGCGACGAGGTCTACGCGCGCCCGCACAAGGATCGCATCGGCACTTTCGCGGAATTCATCGCGGTCAAAGAGGATGGCGTGGCCCTCAAGCCGACAGCACTCACGATGGAGGAAGCGGCTTCAATCCCGCTGGTGGGATTGACCGCCTGGCAGGCGCTGATCGAAAAAGGGCAATTGAAGAAAGGGCAGAAAGTGCTGATACATGCCGGCTCGGGCGGTGTCGGCAGCTTCGCCATTCAACTGGCGAAGCATGTGGGCGCGACCGTCGCGACAACAGCGAGCGCGCGGAATCTCGAACTGGTGAAGCAACTCGGCGCGGATATCGTCATCGATTACACGAAAGACGACTTTGCGACCATCCTGAAGGACTACGACCTGGTACTGGATACGCAAGGCGGCAATGCGATCGAGAAGTCGCTGCGTGTGCTCAAGGCCGGCGGCAAACTCATCGGGATCGCCGGTCCGCCTGATGCCGAATTTGCGAAAGAGATCGGTGCGTCGTGGTTCCTGAAAACGGTGATGCGCTTTCTGAGTTATCGCATCAGGAAGGCCGCGAAACGTCATGACGTCAGCTATACATTTCTCTTTATGCGGGCCAGCGGAGAACAGCTCAGCCGGATTGCCGCACTGATCGACGCGCGAGCGATACGACCCGTCATCGATCGGGTCTTTCCGTTTGAGTCGACCCAGGAGGCTTTGGCTTATGTCGAAACCGGACGTACCAAGGGTAAGGTTGTCATCAAGATCCGATAGTCAGCGTGAAGCAGGGCAAATGGCAAAAGAGGCGCGATCGAAAGGATCGCGCCTCTTTTTTCAGCGGACCCCGATCGCCATCACGTCAATCGATCGCCCTACCCGCGGTCTCTCGCATGAACGGCAACGGCAGCAACGACACGACGCTGCAACCGATCAGATACCACGCCGGCGCGAGATTGCTGCCCGAAATCTGGATCAGCCAGGTCGCGAAAAACTGCGCGAAGCCGCCGAAGATCGACACGCCGAGGCAGTACACGATCGACATGCCGGTCGCGCGGATCGCGCGCGGAAACAGCTCGGGCAGCATCACGATATTGGGCACCGCGGTGAACGTGACGAGCAGCGCGAGGCCCGCGACCACTGCAAGCAGCACCGGCACCGTCGGCGACGCGTTGATCGTCATGAAGGCCGGGTAGACGGCGAGAATCAGCAGCACGCGCGATACCCACAGCACGCGCTTGCGGCCGACCCGATCCGACAGCGCGCCCGCGAACGGCGAGCAGATCACCGTGACCACCGCGCCGGTCCACGCGGCCCACAGCGCGGTCGCCATCGGCAGATGCAGGATGCGGATCGCGTACGTCGACAGGTAGAACAGCACGATGTAGTTCGCCGCGGTGCCGCCGATCGTCGTCAGCACGCCGGTCGTGATCGAGCGCGCGTGGTCGCGGAACAGGTCGCGCACAGGTAGCGACGGAACTTGCGCAGCGGGCTTCGCAACGGTATCCGAAGCAGCCTGCGCAACAGCGCCGCCAGACGCTGCCGTGCCATCTTCAACACCCGGCAGCGTCTCGTCGAGATGCCGCCGGATATAGATGCCGACCGGCCCCATCGCCATGCCGATCACGAACGGCACGCGCCAGCCCCAGCTTTCGAGCGCGGCCGGCGACAGCGTCGCGGCCAGGGCGACGCCGAGCAACGAGCCCACCACCGTGTTCATCCCCTGGCTCACGAACTGCCAGCTGCCGTAGAAGCCGCGCGTGCGATCGCTGCCGTATTCGAGCAGCAGCGCCGTCGATGCGCCCACCTCGCCGCCCAGCGCGAAACCCTGGATCAGCCGCGCGAGAATCACGAGCAGCGGCGCCGCGACGCCGATCGCCGCATAGGTCGGCGCGAACGCGATGATCGCGGAACCGAGCGTCATCAGCCACAGCGTCAGGCTCATCGCGGCCTTGCGTCCGGCGCGGTCCGCGTAGCCCCCCAGCACGATGCCGCCCACCGGCCGCATGATGAAGCCGACGCCGAACGTGCCGACCGCGAGCATCAGCTGCACGAGCTGACCTTCGACCGGGAAATACAGCTTGCCGATGATCGTCGCGAAGAAGCTGTAGATCGTGAAGTCGAAAAACTCGAGGCCGTTGCCGAGCGTGATCGCGGCGATCGCCTTCGCGTGGCCGACGCGCTTTTGAGGTTCATCGGCGAGGCGCTGCGCATCGAGCGCATCGAGCCCATTGGCGCTCGCGGACCGCGGTGTGGCTGAATAGTCCATCTGTGTCTCCGTCATTATCTTGTGGCTGCTACGGCAAGGCGCTCGCGCACCGCCGCCGCGTCAAACGAGGAACGTCTGCGCGAGCTTGGTCCAGTAGGCCGCGCCGGTCGCGAGGCAAGCGTCGTTGAAGTCGTAGCCGGGGTTGTGGACCATGCAACCGCCCTCGCCGTCGCCATTGCCGATGATCAGATAGCTGCCCGCGCAGCGTTCGAGCAGGAACGCGAAGTCCTCGCTGCCGGTCAGCGGTTGCATGTCGTGAATCAGCCCGTCGACGCCCAGCCAGTCGAGCGCGACCTGGCGCGCGAGCGCGGTCATGGCCGCATCGTTGACGAGCACCGGGTAGCGGCGCTGATAGTCGACCTCGGCACGCGCGCCGAACACGGCCGCCTGCCCGGTCGCGACCTCGGTGATGCGCTGCTGCAGATGGTCACGCACCTCGGGCCGCAGCGCGCGCACCGACAGGCGCATCTCGGCGGTTTCGGGAATCACGTTGGGCGCTTCGCCCGCGTGAATCGCGCCGACCGTGATGATCGACATATCGAGCGGCGCGATGTTGCGCGACACGATCGACTGCAGCGCGAGCACGATCTGCGCGCACACGACGACCGGATCGATCGCCTTGTGCGGCACCGCGCCATGGCCGCCGCGGCCGATCACCTTGATGATCACCGTATCCGACGACGCCATGAACGACCCCGGCATGAAGCCCAGCTTGGCCGTAGGAAAGCCCGGCATGTTGTGCATCGCGAACACGGCGTCGCAGGGAAACTGTTCGAACAGGCCGTCGTCGAGCATTTTCTTCGCGCCGGCGAGCCCTTCCTCGGCCGGCTGGAAGATCAGATTCAGCGTGCCGTCGAAGCTTTTTTCGCGCGCCAGATGCCTGGCGGCGGCGAGCAGCATCGCCGTATGGCCGTCGTGACCGCATGCGTGCATCTTGCCGGGCAGCTTGCTCGCGTACGGCAGGCCAGTGGTTTCGTGGATCGGCAGCGCGTCCATGTCAGCGCGCAGGCCGAGCCGGCGCGTGCCGTGGCCGAGCTTCAGTTGCCCGACCACGCCGGTCTGCCCCAAGCCGCGATGGACGCTGTAGCCCCACTCCCGCAGGCGGTCGGCGACCAGATCGCCGGTCGCGAACTCCTCGTAGGCCAGCTCCGGATGCGCGTGGATGCTGCGTCGCAGCGCGATCATTTCCTGTTCGACTTCGGCGATGCCCGCCGGAATGACCATCGTGTTCATGCCATCTCCTGTCGATCGGACCTGGCGCTTCAGCGCTTAGTCCGATCCCATGCAACTGGTTGCGCCCCTGTCAGCGTGAACCCAGCATAGCGGCGCCGATATTCGGGCGGCAGGCGTAGAATCGTTGCGGTGCCAACCCTTGGTTGCCCCCGTCACGCCTCTCATTCGAATGAAACTGCATCAGCTCAATACCTTGGCGGCGATCGCCGATACCGGAAGTATCCGGGCGGCCGCCCGCTCGCTGGGGCTTTCCCCGGCCGCCGTGACCAAGGCGATGCGCGAGCTCGAAGCCGATCTGCACGCGCCGCTCGTCGTGCGCAGCGCGAGCGGTGTCGCGTTCACCGAGTTCGGCCGCGCGCTCGTCGTGCATGCGCGGCTCGTGCTCGGCCAGTTGCAGCGCGCGCAAGCCGAGATCGAGGCGTTGCGCGGAGCCGCCGCCGGCAAGCTGTCGATCGGCGTCACGCCGTGGGTCGCGCTGACTTTTCTGCCGCCTGCCGTGCGGCGTTTTCGTGAGCGGATGCCGGAGGTGCAACTGGAATTTTTCGAAGGCCTGCTCGCGGTCGTGCAGCCGCGTCTGCGCGACGGCAGCCTCGATTTTTCGATCGGTCGGCCGCCGCCCGCGTCGCCGCAGTCGGAGTTTCAGAACGCGCCGCTCTTTTCGACGCATGCGGCGGTGGTCGCGCGGCGCGACCATCCGAAGGCCGGCTGCCGCACGCTGCTCGACCTTCAAGACGCGGAATGGATACTGAACTGGGACCCGGCGAGCCGCGAGTCGATGTCGAACAATCTGTTCGTCAAGCGCGGCATGCCGGTGCCGCACACGATCGTGCTCGCGCATTCGCTCGCGATCGTGCTGGGCCTGCTCGCGCACACGGACATGGTCAGCATCTTTCCGTGGCCGCTCGTCGAGGCGATACGCGCGAAGGAAAACCTGTGGGCGCTGCCGCTGCGTGAAACGCTGGACGAAACCATCATCAGCATCACGTCGCGGCGTGGCGCGCCCACGAGCCCGGCGGCCGCCTGCTTTCTCGACTGCCTGCGCGAGACGATCGACGAAGGCGCGCGCTCGCAGGACCCGGAACAGCGCCGCCTGTTTCATTCGATCGAGCTGTTGCTATAGCAACTGCCGCATTTCTGCATGCGGCACCGCCGCGTAGTCAATCGAGAAACTCGCCCGCCCGCTTTCTGAGCATCGTGCTGAAATCGTCGAGCCAGCCGATCGACAGACGCCAGCTCTGCCAGTACAGATCGACGTCGATATGCTTGCCCGGCGCGATCTCGACCAGTTCGCCGCGCTGCAGAGGCCCGGCGATCATCCGCTCGGGACACATGCCCCAGCCGAGGCTCATCACGCACGCGCGCAAAAAACCGGCGACGTGCGGAATCCAGTGCAGCGGCGGATCGAGCTCCGCGCGCGCAATGCGCCGCATAAAGCGCTTTTGCAGCTGATCCTTCGGATTGAAGTCGACGCACGGCGTGCGCCGCAGGCTGTCGCGCGTGACGCCGTCGGCGAAATAGCGCGCGAAAAACGCCGGCGAGCACACCGCCAGGTATCGCATGCGGCCGAGGCGCGTCGAGCGACAGCCCTGCACCGGTTCGGCCTGCGTCGTGATCGCGCCCTGCACGCTGCCGTCGCGAATGCGCTGCGCGGTGTAGTCCTGGTCTTCGATCACGAGGTCGAGCAGCATTTCGCGTTCGACGCAGAACGGCGCGACCGCGTCGATGAACCAGGTGCCGACGCTGTCGTCGTTGACCGCGACGCGCAGTGCCGGCCACTGCTCGACGAGCGCGCCGGGCAGTGCCGGCAGGCGGCCTTTCAGCTCCGCTTCGAGCAGTTGCACGCGTTCGGTATGGCGGCATAGCAGCGCGCCCGAGGTGGTCGCGACGCACGGCTGCCCACGCTTCACGAGCACGCTGCCGACGCGCTCCTCGAGCAGCTTGACCCGCTGCGACACCGCGGACGGCGTGATATTGAGCTCGCTTGCGGCACGGTCGAACGAGCCGTGGCGGACCACGGCGGCCAGTGCGTCGAGCAAGGCGTAGTCGAGCATTAGCGTTCCTTAATCTACATTAAGCAAATTAGCTTCTCTTATGAGATGCCAACCCGCAGACTAGCGCTGTTGGATTTTCCCGTCTATCCCCGCTGCTTTCCTTTTTCCGGACCATTTATGAACTGGTTGTCTTTTTCCCATGGCGCTGCGCTGTGCGCGTCGCTGATCGTTACGATCGGCGCGCAGAACGCGTTCGTGCTGCGGCAGGGCATCATGCGCTCGCATGTCGGCAAGATCGTGCTGTTGTGTACGTTGTCCGATTTCATTCTGATCGGCGCGGGCGTCGGCGGCGCCGCGGTGCTGATGGAGCGTTTCCCGCGCTTCGTGCACGCGATGCTCTATGTTGGGCTCGCGTATCTCGCCTGGTTCGGCATCAGCGCGCTGCGCCGCGCGGTGCGGCCCGGACACGCGGTGCTCGATGGCTCGGCCGGCGCATCCCGCGATCAGGCGCCGCCTGCGCAACGCGCGCTGCCGATGATCCTGATGACGCTTGCGTTCACGTGGCTCAACCCGCACGTCTATCTGGACACGTTTCTGTTGATCGGCACGGCCGGCGCGCGTGAACCGGAAGGCGCGCGGGTCGCCTTCGCGCTCGGCGCGATGACGGTCAGCGCGGTGTGGTTCGTCGCGCTCGGCTATGGCGCTCGCATGCTCGCGCCGCTGTTTCGCCGCGCAACTGCGTGGCGCGTGCTGGATGGCGCGATCGGCAGCATGGTGTTGCTGCTCGCGTTCACGCAATTGCGTTGAGCGTTCGACGCGGGCCTGATTTCAGCGCCGATTCTTGCGGCTCGCCTCGCGCGGCGGGCGCATCGGCTTCGTCGCGCGGCACGAGGTTCATCAGCCGCGCGAGCACCGGCCACTTCAGCGGCGACTGCTGGTCAGCCTCCTTCGCCTGGGCATCGGAATAGCGCCCCGTCTCGACCTCCGGCAGACGCAGCGCGAGGCCGCCGATGTCGTCGACGGGCCAGCCGCCGCGCGCGGCGGACCGCTGCGCTTGGCGGGCGGCGCTCGTCGGCTATCTGATCGTGAATCGCTGGAACGTCGGCGGCAATCAAGCGATGGCACATCTATTGCTGAAATCCGCTCGCCGGCATCTCACCCGTGAAGCCGCGTGACGTACGCAACGGGGCGCCGTTCAAACGTCATTTCAACAATCCACCGGTGGAGGCACCATGCTTCGATACGCTGTGATTTTCTTCATCATCGCCATCATCGCCGCGGTGTTCGGCTTTGGAGGCATTGCCGCGGGCGCAACCGAAATCGCCAAGGTGTTGTTCTTCATCTTCCTGGTGATCTTCCTCGTCACCCTGCTGATGGGCGTGATCCGACGCTGACGGCTGCATACAGCGTTCGGTGAATTCACGCCTCGCCCGATGCGAACTGGCCACGCTGCGTGGGTCCCGCGTCGAGGATTGCGCGGCCGCTGTCGCCGTTGCAATACTTGCCGCAGCATATTGCAATAGTTGCCGAAGCATCGGGCGCTTCAACTCTGCTTTCCTTCCGCCTCTTCTTTCCGTATCCCGGAGGCGTATGCGGCATCGCTTCAGGCCGCATACGCGATCTGCGGCGTCATGGAACGCGATCAGTAACGTGCCGATGCCGCGCCCCTGCCATGCGGGATCGACCGCGAACTGACGCAGGCTCGCGACATCGCCGTGCCGGTATAGCTCGCACGATGCTTCGCCATCCGAAGCATAAAGCGTCATCGTGCCGACGATGTGTCCTTCATACACCGCGACATGGCAATCGCCACGCAGCACACGGCCGCGGGTCATCTCGATGGTCTGATCCACGCACGTGCAATTGAGCCCCTGCGCGCCGAGCGGCGCAAACGCGCGACACACACAGCGGACCGGAACGGATTGCGGATGGCTTGCGCGACGCTTCACGTTGAGCACCTCGTACTGACTGGATGCCCGAAGTGTAGGGTTGGCCCCGTCGTTCACGAGATGTTTTCGGCCTCGTACAGACGACGGCCCGCCGCATCCTTGCTGCCGAGGATGGGCTGAAAGTCGATCGGCCACTGGATGCCGATGTCGGGATCGGACCACAGCAAGCAGCGCTCGAGCTCGGGGAACCAGTACTCGGTGGTCTTCCACATGCATTCGGCGACATCGGACAGCACGACGAAGCCGTGCGCGAAACCGGGCGGCACCCAGATCTGCCGATGGTTGGCTTCGCTCAGATACTCGCCGCTCCATTTGCCGAAGTTCGGTGAGTTCAGGCGCACGTCGACCGAGACGTCGAAGATCTCACCGCGCACGACGCGCAGCAGCCGCCCCTGGGGACGCTGCACCTGGTAGTGCAAGCCGCGCAGCACGCCATGCACGGCGCGCAGATGGCGGTCCTGCACGAAGTTGAAACCCTGCGCGACGTCGTCCGAAAACTCGTCCGCGCTGAAACTCTCGAAGCAGAAGCCGAACTCGTCGATGAACACTTCCGGCTCGATGAGTTTCACCTCCGGCAATGCCGTCGCCATGACCCTGTTGCCCATCGCCACTGTGCTCGTAAAAAGGCTGGCCAGCGAACATACGGCCGCTCTCGCGACCGCGTCCGACAGACGAGGCGCGCCCGCAAAGCGGGCGCCCAATCGCATGCTAAAGATACATGCTACGCCTCAGTGGCCGCCCGGCTGCGAGCGCGATACTCGGTTGGCGACAAAGCCATACGCTTGCGGAAAATTTTCGCGAGACGATCGCCGTTGCCGGTGCCGCTGCGACGCGCGATCTTGTCGACCGGCAATTCGGTCTCGGTCAGGAAGTTGCACGCGATACGCAGCCGCACCTGCAGCAGGTAGTCCGACGGCGTGATCTGCATCTCGTGCTTGAAACGGCGCAGGAAATTGCGCTCGCTCATTGCGGCGACCTGCGCGGCATCGGCGACCGAGACCGGACGGTCGCAGTTGGCCTCCATCCAGCGCGCGGCCGCGCGAATCTTTTCGGCGACGCTCAGCGTGCCGCCCTCGGCCGGCAGCGGCACCCACGTCGCAGCCATGCCGGGCATCACGCGATCGGCGACGCTGCGCGCAAGCTCGGCGCCCAGGTCACGCTTGATGAACATCAGCGCGCTGCGGGCGCAGTCGTGACGGTCGTTGGCCGCGCTGAACGCGCCTTCGCTCGCGCTCGCGCCCGGATAGCGGCTCATCAGGCCGTCATGCTCGGTCGGGCCGGCCGCTTCGAGCACGAGGCGCCCCTCGCCGATCGTTTCGATCGCGCGTGTGCGCGATTGCACGGCGCGCAGCCAGTTCAGCAGGCGTTCGTCGCGCGCGGCCACGTGGGCGCCGTAGCCGCCAGCGATGAACAGCACGTCGAAACCGCCGCCAAAGCGCGTGTCGATGTGGTCAGTCCAGATGCGCGCCGACGACGAACTGGCGACATTGCCGCCGTCCATCGACAGGAACTGCACTTCGTAGGGCGGATCTTCGCCTGCTCGCGTGCCCGCGAACTCATTGGCGGTCTGGAACATTTCCACGACGGTACCGGGGCCGAGCAGCCAGAAGCCGTCGAACAGCAGAATGCCGATTCGCCGCGCTGCAGTACGGACGTTCAAAGCGGGCGTGTGTAGCCACGTAATTCTCGTTGTATCAAGGTGCATGTGCGGCATGATCTTCCCCAAACGGTCATACGTTGCGGACCCCGATTTGCCCCGCCATCAGACGGAACGAGAGAATGCGTTATTACGGCGAAAAAACAGACACACGCCGCATAAAGGATTAAGCGTGATGTTAGCGGAATGGATCGCTATAGTAAATTTGAAAAACGAGTTTCATCAGGACAGCCCATGTCTGAGGAAAAGCGGTTATTGAGCGATTGATATGAGCGCGCGACACGCCGGGCAACTATGCAAGCCGCGCGAAGAGCTTGAGGAGATCTTACCGCAAAGCCTTGATGGACGGCACTCTCACGCATTCGGACAAAGTTGCCGATAATGCGAAGCCCGGCCATTGCGCGTTACCGAGTACGTTTCTTGCGCGGTTCGAAAATGTTTCAATTGTGAACTGCTTATCGACCTATTATGTCCGGGCAATTCGGTAGTTTATTCGCAAAGCGTAAATTTATCGCCCGCGGCATTAGGCATTTCCGTGGCATTCGCTCCGCACCACAAATTAATATCCAAATGCTGATTTATCAGGGAATCTAAAAATGTTTCTATTTTGAAACATCGCTGACCTCTTTCGTATGATTTAAACGCGCGCATGCGCCACGTTGATCGAACCTCGGATGATTGGATGCAGCGCAGCAATCATGTGTGGCGGACACGCGACGAGGCGCCGGCCGTTGCAACCTGCGAAGTTGCAACGGCATCCCTGATGCGCGCGTCTGGGAATGCGAGCAAACAGTCGGCTGGGGAACGGCATCGCGGCGCGCAACGGCCGCGCCACCGCTCGTCACCGTGCCTCAGCCATTCGTCCCTTCGCCGGCCAGCGTCGACGTAGCGGCCGTGCGCGCGAGCACCGGCCGCAGAGCCGCGCCCGTGTGACTCGCGGCCACGCGCGACAGGCTTTCCGGATCCGTTGCTGCAACGATCGTACCGCCGCCCACGCCGCCCTCCGGACCGAGGTCGATGATCCAGTCCGCTTCGGCGATCACGTCGAGATCGTGCTCGATGACGACGACGCTATGCCCGCCATCCACGAGCCGGTGCAGCACGCGAATCAGCTTCGCGACGTCCGCCATGTGCAGGCCAACCGTTGGCTCGTCGAGCACGTACAGCGTGTGCGGCGGCTTCTGGCCACGCCGCGTGATGTCGTCGCGCACCTTGCTCAGCTCGGTGACGAGCTTGATGCGCTGCGCCTCGCCGCCCGACAGCGTCGGCGATGGCTGGCCGAGCGTCAGATAGCCGAGCCCGACGTCTTTCATCAGTTGCAGCGGATGCCCGATGTTCGTAATCGACGCGAAGAACTCGACCGCTTCGTCGATTTCCATGGTCAGCACGTCGCCGATGTTCTTGCCGCGCCACGTGACCGCGAGTGTCTCCGGATTGAAGCGCTGGCCGTGGCAGACGTCACACGGCACCTTCACGTCGGGCAGGAAGCTCATGCCGATCGTGCGCACGCCCTGGCCCTCGCATGCGGGGCAGCGGCCCTCGCCCGTGTTGAACGAGAAACGCGACGCGGTATAGCCGCGCGCGCGCGCCTCCAGCGTGCCCGCGAACAGCTTGCGGATCGCATCCCACACGCCGATGTAGGTGGCGGGACACGAACGCGGCGTCTTGCCGATCGGCGTCTGATCGACTTCCAGCACGCGGTCGATGCTCTCCCAGCCGGTGACCGAATCGCAGCCCTGCCATATGTGCGTGACGTTCAGCGGCGCGCGCGGCGCCGAGCGCGCGAGCACGCTCGAACGCCGGTTCGCGGCCGGCTTCTCCTGGGCGGCCGCACGCGCGCGGCGCGTGGCCGGCGACGACAGCACCGAGCGCCCGACCGCATCGAGCAGATTGGTCATCAGCACGTCGCGCGCGAGCGTCGATTTGCCGGAGCCGCTGACGCCCGTCACCGCGACGAGCCGCGCGAGCGGAATGCCGACCGTCACGTCGCGCAGGTTATGCAGCTTGCCGCCATGCACGGTCAGCCAGTTCTCCGGCACCGCGGCCGCACGCTTGCCCGGCGCGATGACCTCGCGGCGCGGCTGCAGCGGATGCACGATCGGCTGTGCGAGGAAACGCCCGGTCAGCGAATCGGGCTGCGCGGACAGGTCCGCGACGCTGCCCTGCGCGATCAGCGTGCCGCCGCGCTTGCCCGCGCCCGGCCCGATATCGATGATGTGATCCGCGCGCCGGATCGTATCTTCGTCATGCTCGACGACGACGAGCGTATTGCCCTTGTCGCCGAGCTTGCGCAGCGCGTTCAGCAGAATCTGGTTGTCGCGCGGATGCAGACCGATGGTCGGCTCGTCGAGCACGTAACACACGCCCTGCAGATTGCTGCCGAGCTGCGCGGCGAGCCGGATGCGCTGCGCTTCGCCGCCCGACAAACTCGGCGCCGCGCGATCGAGGCTCAGATAGCCGAGCCCGACTTCTTCGAGGAACTGCAGCCGGCTGCCGATTTCGCTGACCACGTCGCGCGCGATTTCGGCGTCGCGGCCCGTCATGCGCAGCGTATCGATCCACGCGCGCGTGTCGGACACGGTCCATTGCGCGACGTCGACGATCGCCTGCGAGTCGAACGTGACCGCGCGCGCGACCGGATTCAGACGCGTGCCCGCGCAATCCGGACACGGCTCGTCGACGAGTCCTTCCGGTTCCTGCTCCTCCGAGGGCAGGCTCTGCTCGCGACCGCGATTGTCGTCGTCGACGATCGTGTCGTCGTACGCGGCCCGCTGCTCGCGCGTCAGCGACAGCCCCGTGCCGACGCAGCTCGTGCACCAGCCATGCTTGCTGTTGTACGAGAACATGCGCGGATCGAGCTCGGGGTAGCTCGTGCCACACGCCGGACACGCGCGCTTGGTCGACAGCACCTTCACGTCGCCGAGCTTCGCGGTGGACTCGCCGCCGTTGAGCGCGTCGTGCAGACCGTCGAGCGGCGCGAGCAGATGCATGATGCCTTTACCGATGTCGAGCGTCTGATCGAGCGCTTCGCGCAGCTCCGCTTCGTGATCGGCCGAGATGACGAGGTCAGCGACCGGCAGCTCGATCGTGTGCTCGCGGAAACGGTCGAGCTTCGGCCACGGATCGACCGGCACGAATTCGCCGTCCACACGCAGATGCGTATTGCCGCGCGCTTTTGCCCATTTCGCGAGGTCCGTATAGACGCCCTTGCGGTTTACGACGAGCGGCGCGAGGAAGCCGACGTGCTGGCCCTTGTGATCGCGCAGCAACTGCGCCGCGATCGATTCGGCGCTTTGCGACGTGACCGGCGTGCCGTCGTGAATGCAGTGCTGCAAGCCGAGCTTCACGTACAGCAGACGCAGGAAGTGCCACACCTCCGAGGTCGTGGCGACGGTACTCTTGCGACCGCCGCGCGAGAGCCGCTGCTCGATCGCGACGGTCGGTGGAATGCCGTACACCGCGTCGACTTCGGGCCGTCCGGCTGGCTGCACGATCGAGCGCGCGTACGCGTTCAACGATTCGAGGTAGCGCCGCTGACCTTCGTGGAACAGGATGTCGAACGCGAGCGTCGATTTGCCCGAGCCCGACACGCCGGTGATCACGTTGAACTTGCCGTGCGGAATGTCGACGTCGAGCGCCTTCAGGTTGTGCTCGCGCGCGTTGACGATGCGCACGACGTTCTCGCCTTCGATCGCGCGACGTGCGCGGGCCGCGCTCAGGGCCTTCTGCAGCGGGATGCCCTGGGGCTCCGCCGCGGTTGCGGTGTCCATCGCGCGGTCGTATTGCAGCAACGCCTCGCCAGTATGCGATTCGGCGCACGCTTTCACTTCGTCCGGCGTGCCCGCGCACAACACGCGGCCACCGCCGTCGCCGCCTTCGGGACCGAGGTCGATGATCCAGTCGGCCGCGCGGATCACGTCGAGATTGTGCTCGATTACGATCAGCGAATGACCGCTCGCGAGCAGCTTGCCGAACGCCTGCATCAGCTTCGCGATGTCGTCGAAATGCAGACCCGTGGTCGGTTCGTCAAACATGAACAGACGCTTCGCGATCACCTGCTTCGCGCCGCGTGCGCCGCGCGCCTGTGCCGACTCCGCGAGAAAGCCCGCGAGCTTGAGCCGCTGCGCCTCGCCACCCGACAGCGTCGGCACGGGCTGGCCGAGCTTCACGTATTCGAGCCCGACGTCGACGATCGGCTGCAGCACCCGCAATACTTCGGCGTCCTGCGCGAAGTACGCGGCAGCCTCGCTGACGGTCAGTTCGAGCACGTCGGCAATGCTCAACCCGCGCGCCGGCTGGTCGCGCTCGATCTTCACCTCCAGAATTTCCGCGCGATAACGGCGCCCGTCGCAATCGGGGCAGCGCAGGTACACGTCGGAGAGGAACTGCATTTCGATGTGCTCGAAGCCCGAGCCGCCACAGGTCGGGCAGCGGCCGTCGCCCGAATTGAAGCTGAACATGCCGGGGCCGTAGCCGCGCTGTTGCGCGAGCGGTGCCTTCGCGAACAGCTTGCGGATTTCGTCGAACGCGCCGACGTAGCTGGCCGGATTCGAGCGTGCGGTCTTGCCGATCGGCGACTGGTCGACGAACACGACGTCGGTGACCTGGTCCGCCCCGTTCAGCGCCTTGAACGCGCCGGGCGCTTCGGTGGCGAGCCCGAAGTGGCGCGCCATCGCCGGATACAGCACGTCCTGCAGCAGCGTCGATTTGCCGGAACCCGACACGCCGGTCACGCAGACGAGCCGCTGCAATGGAATTTCGACCGTGACGTCGCGCAGATTGTGCTCGCTCGCGCCTTCGAGCACGATGCGCGGCGTGCTCGCGTCGACCGCGCGACGCGACCAATGCGCGGCATCCGCGACATGGCGCCGGCCGCCGAGGTACTCGCCGGTCAGCGTGCCGGTCGAGCGAATCGCCTCGGGCGCGCCGTCGAAAATGATCGAGCCACCGCGCTCGCCCGGTCCCGGACCCATGTCGATGAGCCGGTCCGCCGCGAGCATCACCGACGGATCATGCTCGACCACGACCAGCGTATTGCCCGCGTCGCGCAGCCGGTGCATCGCTTCGACGATGCGGTTCAGGTCGCGCGGGTGCAGGCCGATGCTCGGCTCGTCGAGCACGAACAGCGTCTTGGTCAGCGACGTGCCGAGCGCGGTGGTCAGGTTGATACGCTGCACCTCGCCGCCCGACAGCGTGCGGCTTTGCCTGTCGAGCGTCAGATAGCCGAGACCGACGTCGCATAGATACTTGAGGCGCGTGCGCACTTCGGCGAGCAGCAGCTTCAGCGCGTCGTCGAGCAACGCGCTCGGCAGCGTGATGTCGTCGAAGAAGCGGCGGATGCGCTCGATCGGCATCAGCATGAGATCGTGCACGGTCAGGCCCGGCAACGCCTCGAGCTGCGCGCGCGACCACTTCACGCCGCGCGGCATGAAGCGCTGCGCGGGCGCGAGCACGTCGTTCGCATTGGCCTTGCTGCCGAGGCGCCACAGCAGCGATTCGGTTTTCAGACGCGCGCCGCCGCAGGTTTCGCACGGCGTGTAGCTGCGGTATTTCGACAGCAGCACGCGGATATGCATCTTGTACGCCTTCGATTCGAGATAGTCGAAGAAGCGTTTGACGCCGTACCAATGCGTCTGCCACTTGCCGTTCCAGTCCGGCGAGCCGTTGATGACCCAGCTGCGTTCGCGCTCGCTGAGCTCGCCCCACGGCGTGTCGCGGCGGATGTCGGCTTTCGCCGCGTAGCGCATCAGGTCGTCCTGGCACTCCTTCCACGCGGGCGTCTGCATCGGCTTGACCGCACCTTCGCGCAGCGTCTTGCGCGCGTCGGGGATCACGAGACCGAGGTCGACGCCGATCACGCGGCCAAAACCGCGGCAGGCATCGCAAGCGCCATAGGCCGAGTTGAACGAGAACAGCGCGGGCTGCGGATCGGCATAGCGCAGATCGCTTTCAGGGCTGTGCAAGCCGGTGGAGAAACGCCAGATGCGCGGCTCGACGGCTTCGGCCTGCGGCTCGTCCGAGGTAGCCGGCAGCACGTAAATATTGACGCGCCCGCCGCCGCGCTTCAGCGATGCCTCGATCGCCTCGATCGCGCGTGCTTTATCCACCGAGCGCAGCCGGAAGCGGTCGGCGACGACGTCGAGCAGCTTGCGCTTGCCGGTCGGCGAATCGACTTCGCGCTGCGCCTGCACGCGCGTATAGCCGCTCGCCGACAACCACTGCTCGACCTCCTGCGCGGACGCCGACTCCGGCAGCTCGACCGGGAACGTGACGACGAGCCGCGGCTCCTCCTGCGCGGTGCGCTCGAGCAGTTCCGCGTAGATCGTCTCCGGCGTGTCGTGCCGCACCAGATACGCGCTCTGGCGGTCGAACAGCTCGGCCGCGCGCGCGTACAGCAGCTTCAGGTGATCGTTGAGCTCGGTCATCGTGCCGACCGTGGAGCGCGAGCTGCGCACCGGGTTGGTCTGGTCGATCGCGATGGCGGGCGGCACGCCGTCGACGCGGTCGACCTGCGGCCGATCCATCCGGTCGAGGAACTGGCGCGCGTACGCGCTGAAGGTTTCGACGTAGCGGCGCTGACCTTCCGCATACAGCGTGTCGAACACGAGGCTCGACTTGCCCGAGCCGGACGGCCCCGTGACGACCGTCATTTCGCCGGTGCGCACGTCGAGGTCGACGTTTTTCAGGTTGTGCTGGCGGGCGCCGCGAATGCGGATCGTGCCCTGGATCTTGTTGCCGCTCGGGTTGCCGCCTTGGGGAGTGTCAGCGAGGGTGTCAAGGGTTGCGTCGTTGGAGGACAATTTTTCCGACCGTCTGAAGGAGTGGGTCACCTCTCACGGCCGGCTCTCGCGACCGCGCAAGTTCGGTGCAGCCGGGTCGGCGCGAGGAGCGCCCGGAAGCCTGGCTGTAGGGGGATACTATACTGTATGTTTATACAGTTTTCCATGGCGGGCGCAGACGCGCCTTGACCTCTGGATCGGCGGCGAGGCGCAAACGGCTGCGCCGCGGTCACGCCACCCGACTAGCCCAGCGCGCTTTCAACCCGCGAGCGCCCGGCCGCATCCGGCGTCGCGCAACCCGCCGGTGTGCCACACGCGACACCGTCGCCATGCGCATACGCAACGCAGCGCCTCGCCAGCACGTCGGTCGGATCGACCAGCCGCACCACGCGCCCGCCCGGACACGCGAGCACCGGCTCACGCAACAGCAACGGCAACTCCGTGCACGCGAGCACGATCACCTGCACGCCCTGCGCGAGCAGATCGTCGACGGCCGCCGCGAGGTCGTCGCAACAGTCGCCCGACGTGTGCCCCGCCTTCACGCCGCGCGGGCCGTAGATCGCGTTCATCAGACGCGCTTGCGCAGTGGCGGACGGCGCGATCTGCGCCAGGCCGCGCGCGTCGAGCGCCTGTTCGTAGACGCGGCTCGCGAGCGTACCCGAGGTGGCCAGCACGCCCACTTCGCGCAGACCCGGAAAGGTCTCGCGCAGATAATCGGCGGTACAGGTCAGCATATTGACGATAGGCACGCGCAGCGCCGGCTGGAGCCGCTCGACGAACGCATGCGCGGTATTGCACGGAATCGCGATCAGATCCGCGCCGCCGTCCTCGAGCGTCTTGCAGGCCGCGTACAGCGCGAGGGTGGGATCGTCGCCGCGCTCGAGCAGCGCCGCGGTGCGGTCGGGGATCTGCGGATTCTGCTCGACCATGATCCGGATATGGTCCTGGTCGCGCGCGGCCGGCGTGTTGCGCACGACCTTGGCCATGAAATCGACGGTCGCGGCCGGCCCGATGCCGCCGACCACGCCGAGGCGGAACGCCCGCTCCGGCTGCGTGTACTGCGCCGCCGCGACATAGCGCGCATACACCTGGTTCGTATCGACGAGCGGCACCTCGATGCGCCCGAGCGCGCGCAGCACGAGGCCGATCTCCGCGAGCCCCGGCACGATCACGTCGACGCCCTGCGCGACCAGATCCGCGCACGCCGCGCGCAACAGCTCGACGGGCCGCCCGTGCAGGCGCCCATCGCGGATGCCCCCGACACCGAAGACGGCGCTCGTCACGCCGTCGAAACCGGTGTCGTTGCGCGGATAGCACACGTCGAACTGCCCGGCTTCGAAGTAGCGCTCGAACAGGCCGTTCGCGCGAATCGCCGCCGACGTCAGCACGCCGATTCGGCGCGCCGACGGATAGGTGCGCCGCACGTGCGCGGACAGCGCGGTCATGATGTTGGCGACCGGCACGCTGACGTTGGCCGCGAGTTCGTCGATGAAGGTATGGCTCAGAAAGCATGGCAGCACGATCGCGTCGACGCCGCGTTTTTCGAACGCGCGCATCGTGTCGAACACGTGGATCTTGAACTGCGGGTCCGTCGCCTCGGGCGCGGCGGGCCCCTGCCACGCGCGCGGTTCGAAAATCAGATCGAAGGGGCGCGCCTCGCCTGGCCGGCGCGACGCCGTGCTAATCCGGCTGAGGATGTCGGCACTGGCGAACTGCGCCGCGCCCGTCGCCACACCCAGCGAACGAAAACGATTCATGATCAGATCCCCCGGTCGTTCTGTGCGTCCACCCTCGATCACGGGCGGCTTTCTGCGCTCTTGAGAATGACATTATGCGAGGCGCACATGTCCAGGCGTTAACCACGAAAACGCATTCCTTTGCGTTTTTCGCTCCCTCAGCTCACCGGCTCGAAAATCTCCCGCAGCCACTGCGCGAACACCCGCACGCGCGACGACAACTGCCGGTTCTGCGGATACAGCACCGACACCGGCATCGGTGGCGGCGGATAGTCCGCCAGAATGACCCGCAGCCGCCCCGCCGCCAACTCGCCATCCACGCGGTAACGCGGTACCTGCACGATGCCGAGCCCGGCGAGGGCCGCGCCCGTGTACAGTTCGGCGCCGCTGACCGACACCGCCGACGGCAGCACGAGCGCGGCATCCCGCCCGTCGACGCGGAATTCGAGCGGCACCGGCTTGCCGGTCGCGCTCGACACGTAGTTGACCGCGCGATGCGTCGACAGCGCGTCAGGATCGGCCGGCTCGCCATACTTGGCCAGATACGCGGGACTCGCGACCGTCACCTGCTGCAGTTGCGCGACGCGCCGCCCGACCATCGACGAATCCTGCAGCACGCCCGCGCGCAGCACGCAATCGATGCCCTCGCGCACGAGGTCGACGAGCCGGTCGTCCTCGCCGATCATCAGCTCGATGTCGGGAAAGCGCGCGAGAAACGCGGGCAGCGCCGGCACCACGAAGTGTCGCGCGAGCGTGCCCTGCACGTTCACGCGCAACAGCCCCTTTGGCGCGAGATTGGAAAACGCCCCCTCGGCCTCCTCCATATCGGCGATCAGGCGCACGCAGCGCTGGTAATGCGCTTCACCGTCGGGCGTGAGCCGCACCGTGCGGGTCGTGCGTTCGAGCAACCGCGCGCCGAGCCGCTGCTCGAGGCGCTTCATCAGGTTGGTGACGGTCGCGCGCGGAATTTGCAGATCGTCGGCGGCGCGCGTGAAGCTCTGGCGCTCGGCGATCCGCACGAATACGCGCATTTCCTCGAAACGGTCCATAGCGGCGGATTATTAAAGCAAACGGAATGATGATGGCGAGTCTAACCGGATTATCTCTGCGCGCAAAGCGTTCATGATCCACCTCACCGATCCACCACCTTCTATGAGGAAACCAATCATGAACACGAACCCACAACCGAAAGTCGCCATCGTCACGGGCGCATCGCGCGGCATCGGCACGGCGATCGCACAGCGGCTCGCGAACGACGGCTATGCGGTCGCCGTCAACTACGCAGCGAGCGCGGGCGAAGCCGACGCGCTCGTCAGCGCGATCCGCGAAGCTGGCGGCAAGGCGGTCGCGGTGCAAGCCGACGTGTCGAAGCCCGGCGACGTACGTCGCATGTTCGAAATCACCGAACGCGAACTCGGCAAGGTGGATGTGCTCGTCAACAACGCGGGCGTGATGAAGCCCACGCCGCTCGCCGACACGCCCGACGCACTCTACGACCAAACCTTCGACATCAACGTGCGCGGCACCTTCAACACGCTGCGCGAAGCGGCCGCGCGCCTGAACGACGGCGGGCGCATCGTCAATTTCTCGACCAGCGTGCTCGCGCTGAACCTGCCCGGCTATGGCATCTACACGGCGACCAAGGCGGCCGTCGAAGCGTTCACGCGTGTGTTCGCGAAGGAACTGCGCGGGCGCAACATCACGGTGAATGCGCTCGCGCCGGGACCGATCGCGACCGCGCTGTTCCTCGAAGGCAAGACCGACGAGCAGATCGAGACGTTCGCGAAGATGCCGCCGCTGCAACGCCTCGGCGAGCCGGAAGACGTGGCGGGCGTGGTCGCGTTTCTGGTCGGCCCGGATGCGGGTTGGGTCAATGGGCAGGTATTGCGGGCCAATGGCGGTTTGGCTTGACGGGATGCGCTGGTCCAGCGTGCGGCCGCGCTGGACCAGCGCATTGCGCCGGCTGCGGCGCCTGGAACGTGGTCGACCCGCCGCTCAAACCGCCTTTGGATTGCGTTCCGCGAAGCCTTCCTGATGCCAGTACGGATACGCGGGGCGCACCGTGCTGGCCGCATCGAGCTTCGCGACCTGGTCCGGCGTCAGATTCCAGCCGACCGCGCCGAGGTTTTGCCGCAGTTGCTCCTCGTTGCGCGCGCCGATCAACAGCGTCGCGACGGTCGGCCGTTGCAGCAGCCAGTTCAGCGCGATCTGCGGCACGGTCTTGCCGGTTTCGGCGGCAACTTCGTCGAGCGCGTCGAGCACGTGGAACAGATAGTCTTCCGGCACCGGCGGCCCCATGTCGGCGGTCTTGTGCAGACGGCTCGTCTCCGGCAGCGGCTGGCCGCGCTTGAGCTTGCCGGTCAAGCGGCCCCAGCCGAGCGGGCTCCACACCACGGCACCGACGCCCTGGTCGACACCGAGCGGCATCAGCTCCCACTCGTAGTCGCGCCCGACCAGCGAGTAGTAGGTCTGATTCGCGACATAGCGCGGATAGCCGTAACGGTCGGCGATATCAAGCGACTTCATCAGATGCCAGCCGGAGAAATTCGACACGCCGATATAGCGGATCTTGCCCGCGCGCACGAGGTCGTCGAGCGTGGACAGCACTTCGGGGATCGGCGTTTTCGCGTCGAAGCCGTGCAACTGGAACAGGTCGATGTAATCGGTTTGCAGACGCTTGAGCGCTGAATCGACCGCCTGGATCAGATGGAAGCGCGACGAGCCGACGCCGTTCGGATCGTCGTCGAAACGAAACGTCGCCTTGGTCGACAGGATCGCCTTGTCGCGCTTGCCCTTCAGCGCCTCGCCGAGCACCGACTCGGACGCGCCCTTCGAATAGATGTCGGCGGTGTCGAACATCGTGACGCCCGCGTCGAAGCAGATGTCGATCAGACGCCGCGCTTCGGCGACGTCGGTCGCGCCCCACGCCTGGAAAAATTCACCCTTGCCGCCGAACGTACCGGTGCCGAGACTCAGCACCGGCACCTTGAAACCCGATGCACCCAGATGTCTGTATTCCATTGAAGAACTCTCCGTGGCATTGCCATCGATGAACGGAAGTTCAGTCTACGCGTGTCCGCCCGAAGGCGTCACGAAGGCGGGGCGCTCAGATTCACCAATGCATCGCGCACGGCATCGATCACGCCGCCCCAATCGCCGAGCGCCGGTTGACGGAACAGACGTGCGCACGGATACCACGGCGTGTCGCTGCGTTCGAGCAACCAGCGCCAGCAGGTGTCGAAGCGGTTCAGGATCCAGACGGGTTTGTCGAGCGCGCCGGCCAGATGCGCGGTGGAGGTGTCGACCGAAATCACCAGATCGAGACTGGCGACGAGCGCGGCGGTATCGGCGAAATCGTGCAGCAGCCCGGTGTAATCGGCGACGCGTTCACCGTAGGCGCTTTCGGCTAATTGCGGCGCGGCCGCGCCCTTCTGCACGCTGAAGAAGCGAACGTTCGGCACCTCGAGGAGCGGCGCGAGTTGCTCGAACGTGAGCGACCGACGCGCGTCGATCTTGCGCAGCTCGGCGATATGCGCGCGGTTCTCGCCGGCCCAGACGAGGCCGACTTTCAGCGGCCTGATTGCGTTGGCATCCGCGTTGATGTTGCCGTCGTGTTCGATCCGCTCACGCCATTCGCTGACGGCCGCCGGCTGCGCAAAAAGATACGGCGTCGCCGCCGGAATGCTCGCTTCGTTCGTGCCGAACGCAAGCGGCAAGCTCAGCAGCGGGCAATGACAATCGAACGGCGGCAACGGCTGCCCCGCTTCGATCAACTGATCGACACCATCGAGCGTCGACAGCAATCGCAACAACGCGCCCGGCACTTCGAGCACGACCTTCGCGCCGAGCTTCGCAACGAGCGGCGCATAGCGGCAGAACTGCAACGTATCGCCCAGGCCCTGCTCCGCATGCAGCAGAATCGTTTTGCCGTCGAGCGGAACATCGCCGAGCCACAACGGCTGCGCGAACGCGCGCCTGCCGGCCTTGATGCGGCTGCGCTCCCAACGCCATTCGTATTCGCGCCAGCCGGTATCGAAGCGGCCCATTTGCAGCAGGCACAGCGCCTGGTTCCAGTGCGTTTCGACCGACGCCGGATTCAACGCAAGCGCGCGCTGATAGCTCGACAACGCCTGTTCGCGCTGATTCAGATCGATCTGCGCGAGACCGAGGTTGTTCCATGCATCGACGAAAGCAGGCGCAAGTTCCAGCGCGCGTTGGTAGCAGTGTCGTGCTTCGTGCGGCTGGTTCAGATCGCCGAGCACGTTGCCGCGATTGCTCCACGCATCCGGATAGTTCGGCTGCAACGCGAGCGCCTGGTCGCAGCTATCGAGCGCATCGGCATAGCGGCCGAGATCGCGCAGCACGCATGCGCGATTGTTCCACGCCGGCGCAAACTCCGGCACGAGCGAAAGCGCGCGTTCGTAGCTCGCGAGCGCATCGAGCGGACGGTTCAGCGCCGCCAATGCGTTGCCGCGATTGTTCAACGCATCGGCGAATTTCGGCTGCATCGCGAGCGCCCGCTCGGCACACGCGAGCGCTTCGTCATGGCGCTGCAACGCGTTCAGCGCATAGGCGAGATTCGAATGCACGGCCGGCTGTCTCGCGTTGACCACGAGCGCCTTCTTCAGCAGATCGACGCCTTCCTGCAAGCGGCCCGTTTGCAGCGCGAGTTCGCCGAGCCAGCGCAACGCGTCGCCATGCTTCGGCTTCAGTTCGAGTATCTCGCGATACATCTCCTCGGCTTCGACGAGCGCGCCGTTCTGCTGGAGCGCGACGGCTTGTCGAAGCAGATGGTCCAACTGTTGCGGCAGACTGGCGTGCTTGCTCATGCGGTACCTGGAATCGGAGGCGCGAAGAATCGTCGGAAGAAGCGCACGATTATCGCCGAAAAGCCCGGGTTCGAAGTACCGCCGCCTGCCGCGTAGCGACGTGACGCCGCTTATTGCGCGGCCACGGACAGATGCTTGCGCTTCGCGAGATCCTGCGCCATCGCATAGTGCTGCTGGATCGTCGGCAGCGCCTGTTTCGCGGCGGCCGTCAACTGCTCGTCGCGGCCCGCTGCGATTTCCGCCTGGAAAGCGGACAGTGCCTTCTGTTCACCCGCGAGCGCGACCTGCTCGATGTACACCTTGTCGAAGTCCGCGCCGCGCAGATGGTTGATGCTTGCGAGCACGGCCGCATCGGGATCGTTCTTCGGCACGTCGACACCGCGCGGACTCGCCGCGCGCAACGCGTCGGTGATCCTGGCGTCGTCGCTCGACACGCGCTCGGCGAAGGCCTTCACGTCGCGGTCGGCCGAACGCGCGGTGGCGATACGCGCCGCATCGCGCTGCGTCGCGACGGCTTGCGTGCCGTCCGCGATGAAGGTCTGGTCGGCGGCATGCAGGCGGCCCGTGTCCGTGGACGCGGCGCTCTGCGCGCTGGCCACCGAGGCGGCCGTCAGAAGACCACCGAAGCAGGCAACGGCGGCGATGCGGGCCAAAGCGACGGAAGGGACGGAAGGCAGGCGGATCATACGTTCTCCTTGAGGTGAAAGCATCTGAAAGCAAAACGACGGACACGTGTGCGCCGCGAACGAAGCGTGCGATGCAAAACGCTGCGGACTGCTTGCGAGCCCAGCGCGGCGCCACGCTTTTATCGCTGCCGATTCTAGAAGCCACCCCGTCGGGCAGGTGAAACGCTGCTGTCGCTTCTGTAACCTTAGGTAACCCTCATATGAATGCGCACACGTTTGCCGTATTCGTGTGAATCGCGCGCGCCGCTCGACGCTGCCACGCAGTGCTGAATTTTTCGCCATCGGCGCCGATAACCAGATACAGGCACGCTCAGCACCGCTCAGCACCGCAATTCTGGAGAACGATTCCGATGGCAGACGACCACCGTGCCAATCACGAGCGCCACACCGAACGCAGCAACCTGACGAGCTCCAACAAGTTCGAGCTGCTGCTGTACCGCCTCGGCCACGTGCCGGGCAGCGACGCGCACGAGTTGTATGGGATCAACGTGTTCAAGGTGCGCGAAATCTCGACGATGCCGACCGTCACGCCGATCGCCGGATCGTCGCCTTACGTGATGGGCGCGGTCGACATTCGCGGGCAGATCATCCCCGTGATCGATCTGCCGCGGCTGATGGGCTGCGAGCCGACGCGCGGCCTGAACATCCTGCTGGTCACCGAATTCGCGCGTTCGACGCAGGCCTTCGCGGTCGAGGAAGTCGACGACATCGTGCGACTCGAATGGAACCAGGTGCTGTCGGCCGATGGCTCGGCGGGCGGCAAGCTCGTCACGAGCATCGCGCGCATCGACGGCAATACCGGCGACTCGCGCCTCGCCCAGGTGATCGACGTCGAGCAGGTGTTGCGCGACGTGTTCCCGTCGCAGCATCCGAGCGTCGATCCGGCCTCGGTCGGCCAGGCGCTCGGCATCCGCCGCGGCGCGAAGATCCTCGCCGCCGACGACTCCGGCTTCGCGCGCAAGCTGATCGAACAGGCGCTCACCGCGATCGGCGCTGACTACATCATGACGAAGACCGGCGAGGAAGCGTGGCAGACGCTGCAGCAGGTCGCGCGCGAAGCGCAGAAAAACGGCGCGCGCGCGAAAGACACCATCGCGCTCGTATTGACCGATCTGGAGATGCCGGAGATGGACGGCTTCATGCTGACGCGCCAGATCAAGGCCGATGAACGCACGCGCGATATTCCGGTGATCATTCACTCGTCGCTGACGGGCGCGGCCAATGAGGCGCATGTGAAGAACGCGGGCGCCAACGGCTATGTCGCGAAGTTCGCGGCGAGCGAGCTCGCCGATGCGATCCGTGATGCCCTGGGTGCCGCGCCGGCGAAGGCGGCGGCGGCTTGAGCTCTGGGGTGTCGAGCAGTGAATCGGGTCGCCGCGCTCAACGATGCGCGGCAAGCTCGATCGAGAAGTCCATCCGGCCGATCTCGACGCCCATCGTGTTGAGGCGCTGCGGCGCATCGACGACCGCGACGTGCGCGAGATGCGTGTTCTCGACGGATTCGCCACGATAGATCGTCGCCGCGACCGGCGCGGCGGGGTGCAGTTCGGACTGGCTCATGTGGTTCGTCTCCTCGTCGTGTCATGGATCGGGCGATGGCGCCCAGGCCCTGGCAATCAGGCGCTCGCCGCGAGCGCCTCTTCGCGCTCGAGCGTGCGCGTGTGCCGCAGTTCGGGAAAGAACCGCATCCACAACAGCGCGATCGCGATCGTCGCGACACCGCCGACCAGCACCGCCGGCTGCGCGCCCCACCATCCCGCGGTCAGGCCCGATTCGAACTCGCCCAATTGATTCGACGTCCCGATGAACAACGAATTGACCGCGCTGACGCGGCCGAGCATTTCATCGGGCGTGCGCAATTGCACGAGCGACAGCCGCACCACCACGCTGATCGTGTCCGACGCGCCGAGCACCATCAGCGCGAACAACGAAACGAGGAACTGATGCGACAGCCCGAACACGATCGTCGCGATGCCGAACACGATCACGCCGCCGAACATCGCCGCGCCGGGCCGGTTGCGCAATGGAAAATGCGCGAGCCAGATCGTGCCCGCGAGCGCGCCGATCGCCGTGCCCGAGCGCAACAGGCCGAGACCGAGCGGGCCCGCGTGCAGCACGTCGCGCGCGAAGATCGGCAGCAACGCGGTCGCGCCGCCGAACAGTACCGCGAACAGATCGAGCGACAGCGCGCCGAGAATCACCGGCTCGCGACGAATGAACGCGATGCCCGAAAAGATCGATTCAAGCGTGACGGGCGCGCGGCTCGCCGGCTTCATCTGCAACGGAATGCTCCACACCGATGCGGCCGCCGCCGCGAACGTCAGCGTGCACGCGAGATACGCGGCACCGGGACCGATGCCGTACAGCAGACCACCGAGCGCGGGCCCGGCGATCTGCGCGGTCTGATTGGCGGACGTCGCCCACGCGGTCGCCTTCGGCAGATAGCCGCGCGGCACCACGGCCGGCAGCAGCGACGCCACGGCCGGCGATTCGAACGCGCGCGACGCGCCGACGCAGGCAGCCAGCACGTAGATGACCGGCGCGCTGATCCAGCCGCCGAAGGTGCCGATCGCGAACAGCAATGCAGCGACACTTTCGAGGCTCTGGCAGACGGCGGCGATGCGGCGGCGATCGTAACGATCGGCGACATGGCCGACGACGAGCGTCAGCAGGAACATCGGCAGAAACTGCGCGAGGCCGACGAGGCCAAGTGCGAACGCGCTATGCGTGAGCGCGTAGACATGCCAGCCCATCGCGACCGCGAGCATCTGGAACGACAGCGACGACAGGATGCGGGTGCACCAGAAACGCTGGAACGGCGGGTGTTTCGGCAGGCTGAAATGCGGGGAATCGGCGGGATCGATGGAGGCTGGGGGCATCGGTTGTTGCTCGTGACGGGGCGCATCGGGGCGTGGGTTGGGCGGGCGCTAGTTTAGAGCAAGACCGGAGGGCATGCACAAAGGAGGCTGGCACGGGCGGCGTGATGGCGGACGGCCCGTGCCGGGGCGGGCGCGCTCGAACGCATGCTTTGGGCGGAGGCGGGTCGTCAACCCGGGTGACTGTGCGCGCGAGACGCGGACAAAAGGTTTCGACATGCACCTTCCGCGAACTTGCCGAAGCAGGCCGCCTTCGCCTGCCTCGGCGCCACGCATGACTCAGGGCCGCAACGGCCGGCCTTCCGCGCGGCCGAAGTCGACGAAGTGATCGACCGGGTCGACGCCCGCCGCGCCGACGTCGGGATTCGCTTCGAGGTAAAGCTTCGGATCGAAACCGTCAGGCAGTTGGGCAAGCCGCGCCTTGCGTCGAAACGATTCGGCGCTGCTCAACGGGCGACCTTCGAATCGACCGTAGTAGATGTAGTGCTGCAATGCATTGCCGCCGCTCGCGGCGACGTCCGGATTGGCCTCGAGGTACGCCTCGCCGTCGAAGTCGACGATTGGCGTCAGGCTCGACGGCATGCCGGTCAGGTCGTGATAGCACAAACAGCCATCCGCGAAAAAATGGCAAACCAGTGCCTTGCGACTCACGTGCGCCGGATCGCGCATCTTGCTGCCGCCGTGCAGCAGGTTCGCATGCCACAACAGCACATCGCCCTTTTTCGGGTAGAAGTGCTGTGGGCCCGATGAACGTTCAGCGATGAGCTTCTGAATCGCGGGTTCGTAGATGTCGTGATAAGCGGAATACCCGCAACCGAACGGCATGCCCAATTCAGTCGACATCAGATACGGCAGCTTGTGCGTGCCGGGGTGATAAACGAGCGGCCCGGAGTCGGGATGAATATCCTCGAAGGCGATCCAGTTCGCGACCAGATACCCGTTCGGATAGGTCGACATGTGAATCGAATCGGAATGCTCGAGTTGCTCGCTGCTCTTGTGACCGCCGATCGTCTGGAACGGCGCCGATTTCGCGCCCAGCAGCAGACTCACGATCTCGTTCATGCGCGCGTCGAACAGCATCTCGCGAACAGCCGGCACGTTGAAATGCGGATTCAGCGTGCGCCCAGGCAGCGTATCGCCTTCGAAAAGCGGCTCGGGCGGCGGCCGCAGCGTGCCGTCGACAATCGCGTTTTCGTAGGCTTGCCACGTCGAATCGAGCTGTTCCGTCTTGAAGAAACCCTCAATGATCAGGTAGCCGTCGCTCACCCATTTGCGGCACCATTCGGCCTGCTGCTCGCTGATTACGCCTCGGGACAACAGCTTGGCAACCCGCTCCAGCGCATCCGGTCGATCGAGCCAGGGAACGGGGCCCGCCGCGGGAAATTTTTCGAATTTGAAAACCTGGGTCTGATTGTCGATCGGAACGTCCGCGACGACGGGCCTATCGAAAAAGCGCTGATTCTCGAGAGTATTCATGTTCGGGAAACTTTCCGGGTTCGCGTTTTAGGGTAACTGGCTTGAACACGACGCTGGCTGTGCGGTGTCGATCACTCGAACGAGCGCCCTTCCGCACGGCCATAGCGGATGTAGTGTTCCGCGCCAGAGCTGATGTGCTTGTGCGCAACGGCTTCTGCTACGTCGGGGTTGCGCTGAAGATAGTGCGCCTCGTTGAAATGCGGAATGCGAGCAGCGTAAAGAAGAATCGACGGGCCGGCCGGATGTTGTTCGCGATCGTCCACGCCGACGATCACCGTCATACCCAGTGCGTCGAGGACCGCCATCAGGCTTTCGCGGGTCATCCAGTTGGCTTGCGGAGCAGTCCCGCCGATGAATTTTACGTTGTTGATGCTGTCGAGATAACTATGTCGGTGGAGATGCACTTCGCGTCCGCGAAACTCCGAGACGGTTGGCGTCGGATCGACGTGCCTTTGCAGGTTCGCATTCGTCCGCGCGACTTCGGCATCGTAATAGTGCGTCCAGATGCAGATCGAATCTGACGCATATGCCATATCTTCCAGTAGCGATACCGGATCGATCATGTGATAGAGCACGCCGCTTGCAAGAATCAGATCGAATCGCTGATCGCGCTTTTTCAGCAATTCTCTGAAATCGCCATACATGAATTCGGCATTGAACTTCAATGCATTCTGCACGAGCAGGCATTTGAGAAAGGACTTCGAATTCGCCTCGATAGCAAGGACACGTGAGGCGCCGGCTTTGGCCATCATGAACGTATGGCCGCCTTCCATGGGTCCGAGTTCGAGCACGCTTTTTCCGGAAAAGCCGCCGCACATGATCTCGAACCAGTGGAGACGCCCATCGTCGAAATGGGGCGCCATACCTAAACCGTAGCCCGGCACATCGGACACCCATGTGCCATCGAAAAGATTGAAAGCCAAAGTATGGCCTGGCTCTTCAGTTGCATACAGATCCAGTTCAGTTCCTTTCAATTTGGCGCCTCGATTGATCGTCAAGTTTGCCGATTATGGTGCATCAGCGCGCCGCATGTCACGCGACGGGTGTTAAATCGAACGCGCGTCCGCATCAATGGGCATGATTGGGCATCAGTCGGGCTCGCCGCGCGCTTCGCGGTGCGTATATTTATGCTTGATGTATCGATGTGAACTGCCGGGCTGTTTGCGGCTATGATTGTGCCCCGTGGGCAACCGCCCGGCTGGCGGCACGCCGGCCCAGTCCCACCGGCCAGCCACACCGTCTAACACTCGAACTCCCGGAGGGCATCGAATGGTACTGGGGTGGCTCGTCCTACTTCCGTTCATGGCCGCGGCGCTCATTGCGCTCACGAGGCCGCGCGCCGCCGCGCTCTGCACCTGGATCGCGTTCGCGACGGCGCTGTTCGGCTGCGCGCTGCTGCTGAGCGAGCGCGTGGGCATGGGCGACCACGACGTGCTGCAATGGCGCCATGAGTGGATGCCCGACATCGGCCTCGCGCTGTCGCTGCGCCTCGATGGCCTCTCGTTCATGTTCGCGTTGCTCGTACTCGCGATCGGCCTGCTCGTCTTCATCTACGCACGCTACTACCTCGCCGGCAGCGATTCGTTGCCGCGTCTGTACCTGCTGCTACTGCTCTTCATGGGCGCGATGCTCGGCATCGTGCTGTCGAACAACCTGCTGCTACTCGTCATCTTCTGGGAACTGACGAGCCTCGTCTCGTTCCTGCTGATCGGCTTCTGGCCATCGCGGCCCGACGCGAGGCGCGGCGCACGCATGGCGCTCACCATCACCGGCGCGGGCGGTCTCGCGCTGCTTGCGGCCGTGCTGTTGCTCGGCCACGTATGCGGCAGCTACGAGCTGAACGACGTGCTCGCCCAGCTTGACAAGGTGCAGCACGATCCGCTCTACCCGGCCATTCTGCTGCTCACGCTGTTCGCGGCGTTCACGAAGTCGGCGCAGTTTCCTTTTCACTTCTGGCTACCGCACGCGATGTCGGCGCCCACACCCGTGTCGGCCTATCTGCATTCGGCGACGATGGTGAAGGCCGGCGTGTTCCTGCTCGCGCGTCTCTATCCGCTCTTCGAAGGTACCCACCTGTGGGCTTACACGGCGACAGTGGCCGGGCTCGTCACGCTGGTGGGCGGCGCGGGGTTGGCGTTGTTGCAGCGCGATCTGAAGGGCCTGCTCGCCTATTCGACCATCAGCCATCTCGGCCTGATCGTGCTGCTGTTCGGCCTCGACACGCAGCTCTCGACTGTCGCCGCGCTCTTTCACACGGTCAACCACGCGGTGTTCAAGGCGTCGCTCTTCATGGCCGCGGGCATCGTCGATCACGAAACCGGCACGCGCGATCTGGGCCGTCTGCGCGGCCTGCGCAGGTACATGCCGCATACGGCCGTGCTCGCTAGCGTCGCGTCGCTGTCGATGGCCGGCGTGCCGCTGCTCAACGGTTTTCTCTCGAAGGAAATGTTCTTCGGCGAAACACTCGCGCAAAGCATGTTCGGGCCGCTGAACCTCGCCGTGCCGGTCATCGCGATCGTGGCGGCGGCGCTCTCCGTGGCGTACTCGCTACGTTTCGTCTGGGGCGTGTTTTTCGACGGCGAGACGCCGCGCGATCTGCCGCACTATCCGCCGCACGAGGCGCCGCGCTTCATGCGGCTGCCGGTCGAGATTCTCGTGGCGCTGTGCCTGCTGATCGGCCTGTTCCCGCAGCAAAGCATCGGCAGGCTGCTCGAGTCGGCCGCGTGGGTCACGCTCGGCGGCAAGCTGCCCGACTATAGCCTGAGCCTGTGGCACGGCGTCAATACGCCGCTCGTGATGAGCGCGGTGTCGTTCGCGGCGGGCGCGGCGCTCTTTTTCCTGCGCCGCAATGCGTTCCGCCACCGTCGAACGGCGCTCACCGAGTTGAACGCGAGCGAAATCTTCGACCGCTTCGTGCAGCGTCTCGAACAGTGCGCCGGCGTGATCGTGCGCTTGTTCGAGACGCGCTCGCTGCCGGCCTACCTCGCATGGATGATCGCGGCGATGCTGATCGTGCCGGGCGTGCCGCTCGTCGCGCTCGACACCTGGAGCGGCAGGCACACGCGCCTGCCGCCCGATCCGTTCACGCTGGGCGGCCTCGTGCTGATGGCGTTGCTCGCCGTCGGCGTGGTGCTCGTGCGTGCGCGCACCCTTTACGCGCTCGTGATGCTGAGCACTTGCGGCCTGCTCGTGTCGCTCGCCTTCGTGCGCTTCTCCGCGCCCGATCTCGCGCTCACGCAGATCTCCGTCGAACTGGTCACGATCCTGCTGCTCGTGCTGGCCGTCTATTTCCTGCCCGCGCTGCAACGCGCCGTCGAGCCGCTCCCCGTCCGGCTGCGCAACGGCGTGCTCGCGCTCGCGGGCGGCGCGCTGCTCGGCGCCGTGTCGTACAGGATCATGACGAGCGCGCCGCTGCCAGGCATCGCTCCGTACTTCCTCGCCAATGCGCTGCCCGGCAGCGGCGGCCACAACGTCGTCAACGTGATCCTCGTGGATTTCCGCGGCTTCGACACGATGGTCGAAATCAGCGTGCTCGTGGTCGCGGGGCTCGCCGTCAAGGCGCTGCTGCGCGGGCTGCGCCTGAAGTCGCCCGATGCGGGGCCGGATGGCCGGCCATGGTCGTCGCAATCGCATCCGCTGATGCTCGCGATCCTCGCCCGGCTGATGCTGCCGCTCACCGTGCTCGTCGCCGTGTTCGTGTTCCTGCGCGGCCACAACCTGCCGGGCGGCGGCTTCATCGCGTCGCTGATCCTCTCGATCGCGTTGTTGCTGCAGTACGTCGCGAGCGGGGTGCTGTGGACCGAGTCGCGCATCCACCTCAACTACCGCGCGCTTGCGGGCTTCGGCATTCTGATCGCCGCGGCCACGGGGCTCGGCAGTCTCGCGTTCGGCCAGCCGTTTTTGACCAGTGCGTTCGGGCACCTGCACGTGCCGCTGATCGGCGAGATCGAACTGTCCACGGCGATGCTGTTCGATCTCGGCGTAACGGGCGCGGTGGTCGGCACGACGCTCACGATCGTCTCGCACCTCGGCGTACGCGACAAGGACATGCAGTCCGTGGAGAAAAGCTGATGGAAGCCGCCTTTGCCATCGCGATCGGCGTGCTTTGCGCGTGCGGCATCTACCTGCTGCTGTGCGCACGCGTGTTGCCGGTGATTCTCGGCATCACGCTGTTCTCGTATGCGATCAATCTGTTCCTGCTCGGCATGGGCCGGCTTGCGATCGGCAAGCCAGCGGTCATCGCGGCGGGGGCGCAATACGTCGATCCGGTGCCGCAAGCGCTCGTGCTGACGGCCATCGTGATCGGCTTCGCAATGACGGCCTTCACCGTGGTGCTCGCGCTGCGCTCGTTTTCGATCACGGGCAACGATCACGTCAATGACGAGGAGACGCCCGTCGAATGAACCACGTTCTCCTGCTCCCGATCCTGATTCCGCTCTTTTCCGCGGGCGTCATCGTCGTGCTGCCGCTGCGCGCGAAACGCCTGCAACGCGCGCTGAACGCGCTCGCCATCATCGCGCTGCTGCCCGTCGCGTGCCTGCTGATGGCGCGCGCCGCGCAAGGCGAGATCGCCAGCTACGCGCTCGGCGCATGGCCCGCGCCGTTCGGCATCGTGCTGGAACTCGACCGGCTCGGCGCGCTGATGCTGGTGCTCACCGCCGTGCTGGCGGTCTGCTGCCTGCTCGGCACCTCGAGCGAGGACGCGAGGCGCGGCCGCTATTTCCGTGCGTTGGTCCAGTTCGAGCTGATGGGCCTGAACGGCGCCTTCCTCGCGGGCGATCTCTTCAACCTGTTCGTGTTCTTCGAGCTGCTGCTGATCGCGTCGTACGCGCTGCTGCTGCATGGTGGCGGCGCGCGACGGGTGCGCAACGGGCTGCACTATCTGTTGATGAACCTCGTCGGTTCGTCGTTCTTTCTGGTCGCGATCGGCGTGCTCTACGGCGTCACGGGCACGCTCAACATGGCCGACATGGGCGAACGTCTGGCGCGTCTCGGGCCGGAGTCGCTGCCGCTCGCGCAGTTCGCGGGCGCGACGCTGATGCTCGTGTTCGGCCTCAAGGCCGCCGTGTTTCCGATGTCGTTCTGGTTGCCGCAGGCCTACCGCAGCGCCATCGGCCCGGTGGCCGCGCTGTTCGCGATCATGACCAAGGTCGGCATCTATGCGATGCTGCGCTGCGACGCGCTCGTGTTCGGCGCGGCGGGCGGCGTGCTCGATGCGTTCATGCATCAGTGGGCGTGGTGGCTCGCGATCGCGACGATCGTGTTCGGCGCGCTGGGCGCGTTGGCGGTGTCGAGTCTCAAGACCACGACGGGCTATCTCGTGCTGGTTTCGGTGGGTCTGCTGATCGCGGCGATCGCACTACAGACGCCGCTCGCATGGAGCGCGCTGCTCTACTACCTGATCAGCACGACGCTCTGCACTGGCGCGCTGTTCCTGCTCGCCGACACGCTCGAACCCGAGCAAGCCCCGACCCCGCACGCCGCCCATGCCGCCGTTTCCGCCGATGCCAATTCGATCGAGCCCGGTTCGCTCGAAGCGCTCGACGACGCGGCCGCGGCGGCCATCTCGCCCGCCCCGGACGGCGAAGCGGTGGCGACGCTGGCGCGGGTGCAGCCGCTGCAGGTCGAGACGGCCGGCGCGCTCGCCGTGCTGGTCGGGGAACCGGCTCACACCGAAGCCGAAGCTACGGTCGAAGCGGTCCCGCGCACGCATGCACCGTGGCCGTCGAACCTCGCCGCGCTGCTCTATCTGATCGCCGCGGTGGGCGCCGCGGGCCTGCCGCCGCTGTCCGGGTTCCTCGGCAAGGCGATGGTGCTGGCCGCCACGCCGCTCGGCGCGGCAGTCGTGCTGTGGCCGGCCGTACTGCTGTCGAGCCTGCTCTCGATCGTCGCGCTGAGCCGCACGGGCACGCGCCTGATGTGGGCCGCGCCGGCCGCGCGCGCCGCCGCCGGCAAAGAGGAGCGCGCACCGCGTGGCAGTAATGCGAAGCTGGCCGCCTGCGCGATCCTGCTCGGCTGTGTCGTGGCCATCACGCTCGGCGCGGGCGCGGTGCGGCACTATCTCACCGATACGGCGACACAGCTATTCGATCGCGCCGCCTACGTGCACGCGATCCTGCCCGCGGCGCGCTCCTCGCCACCAGCGGCCGCCGCGACCACGGCCGACGCACAGGGGAACTGACGATGTTGAAAAGGCTCTTCCCCCACCCGTGGCTCGCGGTCTTGCTGATCATCTGCTGGGTGCTGCTGATGAACGACGTCTCACCGGGCAATCTGCTGCTCGGCGCCGCGCTCGGCTACGCGATCTCTTTTCGCGTCGCCGAAGGCTTGTGGCTGCGACCGGTGCGCTTCGGCCGACCGTGGCTGCTCGTGCTCCTCGCCTGGCATGTGTTGGTCGATATCATCGTGGCCAACGTCGAGGTCGCGCTGCTCGTGCTCGGCCCGACGCAGCGGATGCGCCCGGCATTCATCGAAGTGCCGCTCGACAGCACCCACGAGATCGCGCTCACGGTGCTTATCAGCGTGGTCTCGCTGAGCCCTGGCACACTGTGCGCCGAACTCAGCGACGACCGCACGCGCCTCTCCGTGCACGTGCTTGATCTCGGCGACGAAGCGGCACTCATCGCGCTCATCAAGTCCCGTTATGAAGCCCCATTGATGGAGATCTTCGCATGCTAGCCATCGTGATTCCGATCTCGCTCGCGATCCTCGGCATCGCGTTCCTGCTCGCGCTGTGGCGCCTCGTGCGCGGGCCGTCGCTGCCCGATCGCATCGTCGCGCTCGACACGCTCAACATCAATGCGATCGCGTTGATCGTCGTGTACGGCATCAGCTTGCGCTCGACGGTGCTCTTCGAGGTTGCGCTTCTGATTGCCGTGATGGGTTTCGTGGGTACCGTCGCGCTCACCAAGTACCTGCAGCGCGGCGACATCATCGAACTCAACTAGCGTGGGGTATGCCGATGGAAACTTTTGTCGAAGCGATCGTTTGTTTGCTGCTGCTGGCCGGCAGCCTGTTCACGCTGGTCGGGGCGGTCGGGCTCGCCCGGCTGCCCGACTTCTTCATGCGGCTGCACGGTCCGACCAAGTCGACCACGCTCGGTGTGGGCGGCATCGTGCTCGCGTCGGTGGTGTATTTCAGCGCGCATAACAACTTCGCGAGCCTGCATGAGTTGCTGATTCCGGCGTTTCTGTTTCTCACCGCGCCGATTAGCGCACATATGCTGGCGAAGGCTGGGATTCAGGAGGGAGTGACGCTGTCAGAGGCGACGCGGGGGCGGCCGCCTGTTACGGGCGCTTGCGCGGAACGGGGGAATACGGGGGAGTTGCGGGAGGGGGATGAGGGGTGAGGCTCGTCGAAGCTTCGCGCCTCTCGGGAATTGCACGACAGACAGGAAAATTGACGCGGATGAATGAGGTTGTCGTTGTACTGAAATATCAAACCTACAATGGAATGCCGTACTACATTCTTACTGCATATGTTGGATGATCGTTACCCGAAACTGTATCAGTTGTTTGGCGCATACCTTAATCAGGATTCTGATTTATGGGGAGATACGATTCCGGAAATTGTTTCATGCTACAAGAGGGACTGCCCGCGGGAAAGCCAACTCGAAATGATCCACGAAATAGATTCGTTCATAAGCGAGCACCCGGATGATCTGGATTCAGCGTTTGAAACGGATTACGGGCAAGATTTCGACCCGGCGTTGTGGGGCTACACGACCGCTTCGTTTCTCGAGGAATTGAGGCGTCTTCTGAGCGAGTAAGCGACTCGTCGGAGCGCGAGGTTGGTTCGATCTCACCTGGCGTGGCCACTCCGAGCCCGACCTTGCCGATCAGATGGCTGAACCGGCGTGGATCGAATACCCCACGTCTCAGAGAAACTTCCACCGCCGCCCTTCCCGACACCCGTGTTCAAGGTAGTGTGCCGCCGGATCTGCATTGGCTGCCGCAATGTCCGGATTGAGTTGGAGATAGACGGCGGAATCGAAATCCGGTGGGAGTTTCGGCCTTGCGTAAGGCTCAAATGCATCAGGCATGCTGCGTTCGATGACGGCATGCTCGACCTCGACTCCAGAATAAATGTTGGGCTGAACAAAACCTGTGCTGGCATCCTTGATCTGTCGATAGTGGGTCTGACCGAACGCCGGGTCAGATACCACAGGGGTGTAGTACACGCAGTTTTCGAAGTAATAGTGCGTGACCTGACTCCAACGGGTACGGGTTGGATCGGTCTGCTTCGAGCCGCCATGCAGCAGGTTCGAAGCCCAAATCAGTGCCTGCCCCTTCCTGGCGTGGAACGTTACAGGGGCGATTCCTGCTTTCCTGATCAGTTGCTGCCAGAGGCTCAAGTATCGAGCGTAGTGCGCCGTGGGCTTGTGCTGCGTTGCCGAGCAGACGCCCATGTGCTCATTCACATAGGTCGGAAATTTGTGGCTGCCCGGATAGTATTCGAGCGCGCCATTGGTGCCGTCCACGTCTTCCAATGCGACTCACACACCGCACATGAAGCGCTCTGGAACGCACGAAAAGTGTATGGCGTCGTTGTGGATAGGCTGCTGGGTTCCGACAGGAAAGTTCAGCGTCTGGAACGGGATGGCACGGCGTCCGTAGAGCTGGGAAAGAAGATGAAGAATCTGTGGATTGGAGGCCAGCGATCGCACGTCCTCGTCGGTCTCCCACGCGTCCTGCACCCTCATGCCGTCATTTTTATGCCAGAGCTCGTCGCGCCAGTGGTCAAAATCAAACCTTCCATGGAATTTCGTTTTGATTCGTTCCGCGCGCGCGTCGAACTCGGCATCCGGAAAATCGATAATCGCGAAGCCATTCTCACGGAGTTGTCTGGCCACACGTAAAACGTTTTCAGATGCCTCCTTCTGGGCGAAAAGCTCGTCGAAGAACGGCGATTCAACATCTGGAACGCCTGGCAACGGATTCACGAAGGAAGTATTCATGTTGGGTGTATCGGCAATGTTTATGTTGCGAATGACCACCGATGCAGTCTAGCACGTTGGTTTTGCCGCACCACCGTTACCTTGTCATCACCATGTGCAGCGCCGCTCGCGCCAACCTCAATCTGGAGCACAGTCCGCACGACCGGACTATCGCGGGAGGAATTCGGAATGCAGTTTCAAAGCTCGAGAACGAGGTCCGATGTGCGTCGGCTGCAGCAAAGCAAACGGAAGCCCTTTTGAACCTCTCTTTCACGAATCCCACCGTTGTGCTTCATATCCACAGTGCCCTCGAGCACCCTGGTTTTACACGTCCCGCATACACCCTGACTGCAGGACGACGGTATCGGGACGCTGTTCTTCCTGGCAGCAGCCAGCACGGTGTCAGACGGGCTCATGGTGAACGTCCTGGCCGAGCGGGAAAGCCTGACCGTGAACACCTCTCGAACCGCACCGTTCTTTTCCTCCACAGGCTCCGGCGCCACAGCCGGCGCGAAAGTGAAGCTTTCCTGATGGTAACGGTCCGGGTCGTGACCGCCTTCGTGGAGCAATTCTTTTACTGCGGACATGTAGCCGGCAGGGCCGCAGGTGAAGAATTCCCGCTCCTTGAAGTCGGGCAGCCATTCAGAAAGCCGTTGCAGGCTAAGCCGACCTGTCGCGCCAGCCCAGTCGCCTTCGTCACCGATGCCTTCGCATACGAAGAACAGCTTCAGTCGCGGCGACAGCTTCGCCAGCCTTTGCAGTTCCGCGCGAAAAACGATATCGGCAGGCGTCCTCGCGCTGTGCACAAATGCGATATCCCGGTCAAGCCCGAGGTCGATGCTCGCCCGGGTCATCGACATCAGTGGCGTCACTCCCGAACCGGCTGACAGATAGAGCGACTTTGGCGCAGCGGAAACCGTAGACGTGAAGGTTCCCGACGGACCATATGCGCGCAACTGCCCCCCCGGCTTCATATTGTCGTGAAGCCAGTTCGACATGACGCCGCCAGGCACGCGCTTGACGGTAATGGACACCAGATATGGACGCGTTGGCGGCGAAGAAATCGTGTAGCAGCGTTCGACTGTGTGTCCCTGTACGTTCGCGGACACCGTCATGAACTGCCCCGGCTCAAAGCGCACTGGCAAACCATCCTCCGTGCGGAACTCGAAGCTCTTGACGTCGTGCGTTTCGTCAACGATGCGGCAGCACGTCAGCGTTTGCTGTTCACCACTCGGCCAATGCCGGGCACCACTTTCCCAGGTTCCGGCGTGAGTGAGTCGGTCGACAATCTCCGGTGCCCGGTCAAACATCTTTTCTACGGAATTCATGATGGTGACTCTGCTTCAGATGCCGTGCGCGCTCAGGCGGACCGCATACCAGCGTGAAAACTGGTCGACATAGGCTTCGGTGAACGGCGAGAACACACCCGGCACATATGCCGGGTCTTGCGTACCTTCGTGCGTGATTTCCACCAGGTGCTTGTCCTGTGTGTTGGTCGCTATCCAGACTTCAGTCAAATCCTTGAGGTTGTAATCGGCACCCTCAACCGCATCGGCATAAACCAGCCACTTGGTGCGCACCAGCGTCTTGTCGGGGGCAACGGGAATGATGTACGAGATGACCGACGAGATGACCGCGTGGTCGCTCATGACGTGAGTCCATGAGTTGTGTGTCCACAGGTGCTGGTCGCCGAGGTCGCGTCGCGTGAGATTGCCGAACAGCTTCGTGCTGGCGACCCTGGTGCTGATGGTCTGCGACTCGCCTTCGCCGGCGATGCCAAGTTGCTGCGCCCGGAACTGGGTGACCGCATCTTCGTCAAGCCACTCGACGGCCTCGCCTATGAACCCATCGCGCTCCCAGCTCGTCTGGCACGCTGCGTTACGCGTCTTGTAGTCTTCGAGTGCGCACAGCGATTCTTCGCTCAGATTCTCTGGACAGAAGCCGAAGTCTTCGGGCAGGAATGAGGCCGTTAGTTCCGGATGAGTGGCCTGGCAGTGGTAGCACTCGCGGTTATTTTCCATCACGAGTTTCCAATTGCCGTTCTCGATGATTTCCTGCTCGAAGGCAATCTTCGTATTTCGCAAATCGTACGGTGCGAATCGAGGCGTCATCGTCTCTTCCAGCTTCGAGATGTCCTCGGGTTGTTCTCCGTTTCTGCCGGACAGCGCGAAACGGACAAGCTCTCTATGGTGCCGGAGTGACAGAAACGAACTGTTTCAGCTCCAGCTTGTATTCAGCCAGCAGGCTCAGAATGGCAGCGCCAAAACGACGTGCGAACTCGTCGTCAAGCTTGAAATCGAATTCTTCCAGCAGTACGGGAATGTCCAGTTTCCCCTCGCACAACGGACGTATTGCCGCTTCGGCGACAGCATTGCACACCAGCATTTTTTCTCGGTGTCGTAGCGAACGACGATCGAACTGGGGTGCAAGGATCGGCTTTTACTTTTCACTCGAAAGACTCAGGGGCGACGGCCCCACCTTTAATCACAAGATGCGCCGCGTCAACGCCTGGGGCGAAAAATCGCCAGTCTTCGGCTCCTTCGATTCCATCCGGGGTAACGACGAGACGAAATCCGCGCGACAGCGAAACGATCATGCCCCCGTCATCACTGACTGACACGCCATCGACAATACAAGGTCCGCGCTCTACCAGCAGTCCTCGAAGGTGATCCGCAGTCGCGTATGCGCTTTCGTCGGACCCGCTGAGATCTTCTTGAGTTGCCACAACTTGAGCCGTTTCCTCTAGCCTCCAAGCGCATTGGATATGGAGTGCCCATTCGCCGACATGTTTGATAACGCCGCGAAAGTTGGTGACGGGCCGCAGATCGCCAAACCCCAAAGTCAGCATATCGGCAGCACGGTTCACGCTGCTCAATTGCAGGCCCTGAAGCGCCGATAAACGACGCCCGATTTCTTTCTGTGTATCAACCATCAAAATTCTCCTGTTCTGACCTTGTCAATTACCACAGGTTGAACATATCTTTCGCGCGCTCCATGATTTCATGAAACCCGAGCCCTTGACCGGTAATCTCGTCGTGAAGCTGCCGGGATTGACCGGGCGTTAGCCGCAAAATTCGAGCGATGTCATCGGTTTGTTTGTTCTGTGCCTGATTGTTGCGAGGTGTTCCCTGATTGCCAGCGACCTGCACGGCGTCTACATCAGGCATGTCAGGCCGATACTCGAATGGCTGCGCATCACCAAGCAGCGTTGATGCACCCCTATCGCCAGCCCTGGCTGCGCGCGCAGCGTCCAGCCGGGTTTGCCAGGTGGCCGGATCATACTGGACGGACAGCACAGGTTCACCGTCCGGGTGACTGCCGGTCCTCGCTACGGGATTCATTAACGGCGTGCTGCTGTACGGTGACGGAAACAGGCCATTACGCGGACCTTTAACGGCAAGCAGTTTGCCCCGGCGCACCTCTTCGAGCAGAGCAACGATGACCCGCCAGCCATCGGAGTCAGGATTCCGGTCCCGTACATCATGAAAAAACAGCCAGTGACTGCCAATGAGATTCCTAATCAGTTTCCGGTCCTCCTCCCACTTCCTGCGATTCAGTGCGGCGATAGCAAGAAATTCCCGGGTCTCCGCCCTGGCTCTCTGAAGGTCTGCGGCCTTGCCGAGGCACGCTTTATAGTGCCATTCGTCGCAGATGACATAACAGGCACCCGGTGGCCGCTGGCAGAACAGCTCCACGGAGTGCATTTCAAATACGGACAGGGACATGGGTGTGTCGATGGTCTATCTGAAGTCGCTGCCGGAGTTGACAGCAGTCAGATAATTACTGTGCGACAGGCAGTCCGTACATGGGCGACCGCCCAAAATCTCGACGGCTCTCGCTGAAACGGAAAAAAAAAGACGCTCGCGGGAATGGCTTCGCGGTTCAACTTTCCCCAAGCATTTGGCGGAGGGCCATATGGGGGAAAAACAGACAGGCACGCTGCGTCGCAGGGGGCACGGATTAGCGGCGCAGATCTTGGTCCGCGTGCGCTACAGTGCTGCACTCGTGTGCGTATGGGAAAGAGCTATGAGCCTTTTGAGTCATGCCGCCAAGACGGCGGTTGGCGTCGTCGTCGGAGCCCTCGCGGTAATCGCTGCCTACTACGGGCTAACTGCCACGCAATGGCGACTTGGCTTCATTCAATGGTCAAGACAATGACTGCCGAGAGGACGGTCCACCAGATCAATCAGACGGACGATTCATTACCGTCTCTGATACCCAATATTGGAATGGCGCGTTATGATCTGGCACGACCAAGCCAGCGTCCGCTAGTAGACGAAAGAGCCAGTAACAAGACATCGTAGGCTGCCACCTCGCCCGCTGGCTAGATAACCGGGAAAGCTATGCTTACTAAGCTCGAAGCTCACGGATTCAAAAACCTGCTCAACTTTTCCGTGTCGTTTGGCCCTTTCAATTGCATCGCAGGGCTCAATGGCGTCGGCAAGTCGAACATTTTCGATGCGATAAAATTCCTCTCGCTGCTGAGCGATAAGTCCATTATGGAAGCTGCATTGGCGGTACGCGATTCGGAGGGCGGCCTCAATTGTGAAGTGCAACACCTTGGACCTGCTAAGGTGCGCACATGAATTCGCGAACATATCAGCAGTTGCAGCCTGAAGAACGTCTCACTATTGCCAGCATGAAACAGCAGGGGTTGAGCGTTCGGGCCATGGCCCGAACGCTCCGCCGCTCGGCGTCGAGTGTAAGCCGCGAGCTGGCACGCAATACCTGTGCTGTGCGTGGCTACGCTTCGGTTCACGCGCAGGCCATCAGTTCGAGCCGTCGGGCGGCGGCTCGCCCGCCGCACAAACTGGACCCGCAAGGCGCGCTGTGGCGCATTGTGCTCAGCCTGCTGGATTGGAAGTGGTCGCCACAGCAGATCTCCGGTACCCTGAAACGCATGTGGCCTGATGACCCGAGCATGCATGTCTCGCACGAGACGATCTACAACGCGATCTACGCGCGGCCGCGCGGCGAGCTGCGTCGCCAGCTCATCGCGTGTCTGCGCCAGACCCACAATACGCGTATGCCGCGCAGTCGCGGCAACGACAGGCGCGGCCAGCTGGCCGGCATGCTGAGCATCCATGTGCGTCCTCCTGAAGTCGACGATCGCGTCATGCCCGGACATTGGGAGGGCGACTTCATCGTGCGACCTGCAAGTCGCATGTTTCTCTGTTTCAAGGGGGTAGGCATGACCTGACGAAACCGGCTGTTCCATCAGCTGTTCCCTACCCGCGCATGCAGAACCGGTAACAGTGCTGTGTGAAGCCTCGGGGACAACGTAGCCGCCGGATATCCGGTACGCCGAGCCGCGAGGCAAGGCGGAATCTGCCAGCACGAAGGCGGAGAGGCGCAAGGGATGGATGGGTACGACCAACACATGTGAACGTCTCAAACGCGCCGTTACGCCTAACAAGCCAAACGTGCTGACAGGCTTGAACCAAAACGGTATGCGGCAAGGAATGGCCTCTGATGAATGGGCCATCATGGACAGAACGCCGCCGGCGCATAGGACGGGTCCGCACCATCCTGAGATTCATGCGGAACAGGGTAAGCCCATAGTGCTGCCGGCAACGGCAGGCGAACCGCAAGGAACGCTGTTGGCGCTGCGGGTAAAGGAATGCGGAAAAAGCGAAGGCCCGCCTGTAATGGACGGGATACGGACTGAGACATCGTCCGACGCGAAAGCGGGCTGACTTCCGCGCGGTCATTCATGGCGAGAAAAATTTGACGAATCGTTGTACGAGGAAAAGCAGATGACGGCGAACGATACGCTAGTGTCGGGCGCTGGTGCGTCCTCGCGCGCCGCCCAGATGTGGGACCAGGCGAACTGGACATACATCGAGGCAGAGGTGAAACGACTTCAGTTGCGTATCGCCAAGGCAGTCCGGGGAAGGCCGATGGGGCAAGGTGAAGGTCTTGCAACGTCTGCTGACCCGCTCGTATCACGGCAAGATGCTGGCCGTGAAGCGGGTGACAGAAAATCGCGGCAAGAGAACGCCGGGGGTGGACGGGAAGATCTGGTCATCACCGGCGGCCAGATGGAACGGAATGCTGTCGCTGCGTCATCGTGGCTATCGCGCGATGCCGCTGCGACGTGTCTACATTCCCAAGAGTAATGGAAAGAAGCGTCCGTTAGGAATTCCGTGTATGCGGTGCCGGGCGATGCAGGCTTTATGGAAGCTCGCACTGGAACCCGTGGCCGAGACACTGGCGGATCCGAATTCCTACGGCTTTCGGCCCGAGCGCTCGACTGCCGACGCCATCGAACAATGCTTCATCGCTCTGGCTAGGCGTGTATCGCCAGAGTGGATTCTGGAAGGTGACATACGAGGCTGTTTCGACAACTTCAGTCACCTCTGGCTTCGGGAGCACATACCGATGGATAAGGCGATCCTGCGCAGGTGGCTTGAGGCCGGATATATTGATGAGGGAACCCGGTTCGAGTCGCGGGCGGGCACACCCCAAGGGGGTATTGCCTCGCCCGTGATCGCGAATATGGCGCTGGATGGACTTGAGGCGGCAGTACACGCGAGCATCGGTGTCTCGAAACTCGCACGTCGCACGGCCAAACTCAACGTTATCCGGTATGCCGATGATTTCGTGGTGACCGGTGCTTCGAAAGAAGTACTGGAATCCGTGGTTCTTCCTGCGATCCGTCGCTTCATGGCGGTTCGTGGTCTGGAACTGTCGGAGGAGAAAACCCGGATTACACGCATAACGGAGGGTTTCGATTTCCTGGGCCAGAACGTACGCAAGTACGGCGGCAAACTGCTGATCAAGCCAGCGAGGAAAAGTGTCAGCTCGCTGCTTGAGAAGGTCAGGGGAATCATCAAGGGTAACGCAAGCGCCACGCAGCGCGCGCTGATACAGCAACTCAACCCGGTCATCCGGGGATGGGCCATGTATCACCGCCACATCGTGGCGAAGGCCATCTTCTCATTGATAGACTCACACATCTGGCAACTGCTCTGGAGGTGGGCATTGCGCCGGCATCCCACCAAAGGAGCACGATGGGTCAGGAGGCGATACTTCCGGACCGACGGACAAAGGTCGTGGGACTTTGCGACGGAGGCAGTTCGGTCTGACGGCAGTATCGGTAGCCTGCGGCTCTTCCGCGCAACGACGGTCGCGATTACGCGTCACGTTAAGGTTCGTGGACCGGCCCATCCGTTTGATCCGGCATGGACGCCCTACTTTGCCCGTCGTCGCGCCGCGAAACATCCGGTCGGTCTGTCCGGTGCCACCCCATGGTGCTGAAGAATGGCTTGAGCCGGATGCGGGGTGACTCGCCCGTCCGGTTCTTAGGGGAGAACGTGCCGGTAACGGCACGTTCTTACCCGACAAGGGCGCGGGCAACCGCTCCGCCGTGGGCGTGCTGGTCGAGCGTTCCAGCCGGCTTGTGCTGCTGGCGAAGATGAACGACGCCACTGCCGCCTCCGCGCTGGCTGGCTTCAGCGCCAAACTGAACTCCATCGCCGCTCCGATGCGCCAGAGCCTGACCTACGATCAGGGCAAGGAAATGGCGCGACATACCGAACTCACTGCCGCCACCGGCGTGCGCGTGTACTTCTGCGACCCGCACAGTCCGTGGCAACGCGGCACCTGCGAGAACACCAACGGGTTGCTGCGTCAGTACCTGCCCAAAGGTACGGATCTGTCCGTGTGCAGCCAGGATGAACTTGACGCCATCGCTGACAGCATGAATAGCAGGCCACGTGCTACGCACGCATTTCACTCGCCTCTGGAGGTCTTCGCACGCATGCTCGAAGCCGCTTCACTGCCTCCGCCTGCGTTTCATTAACCCCGTTGCGCTTCACCCTTGAAACCGCCATCAATAAGGGCGAAGCGGCCAACAAGCTTCATTTTCCTTTGAGTGCCGCGCTGTTTCGCGATCAGGTAGTCGTGAATAAGCGGAAGGGAGCCGGATACATTTCGACACAGGTCGTGGACGACGGCATAACCGAAATTCATTTGCACCAAGACGGGGGCAGTGGCGGTCAACCGCAAAAAATCCCCGCGCATCGAATTCCAAAGACGGTTGTTGCAAATACCAATAGCGCAGTGTGGCCCACTGTTCTCGCAGCGCGCAGGGAAATGCAGTCATGGCGCTTTCTTTCCTTGGAGCCGAGCGCCATGCGGCGTTCAAACAAGATGCACGAAGAAAGCAGTGTCGGTGCAGACGGGGGGAAACTGGCCGCCACGTTGTATAAACTTCAGCGACGAGATCAGAACGTCTGTTCGCGTATTGCCAGTCGATTGTCGGAGATTGTTCCTACTTCGGATGTCAGGGTCGACGTCGATCAGGTCCGACAACTATTAACCATTGAAGTCAAGGAACGCTCGGGCGCCTTCCTTCCAGCACGAGCGCTTTCTGACGGTACATTGCGATTCCTTGCACTGTGCATTATGGCTGAGGACCCAGACTTCAAAGGGTTGCTCTGCTTTGAGGAACCTGAGAATGGCATTCATCCCGCCAAGATGAGTGCGATGCTTGGATTGCTCAAGGAGTTGGCAGTCGATGCGAACCAGCCTGCAGGCGAGGACAACCCCATGCGGCAGATTTTTATTGCCACACACTCACCAGTACTGGTGAAGCTCGAGACGCCGGACGACCTGATCTACGCAGATATCGTCAAAGTTCGTGGGCCAGATGGCAAACCGGCATCAACGATTCGCTGCAAGAGTTTGCAGGATAGCTGGCGAAACGTGCCAAACAACGCCTGCGTCGACCGAGGGTCGATCATTGCTTATCTCACACTTCCGCCGAATGCTCAAATAGAGCTGGACTTAGAAGAATAAACGATGGGGAGGCGGACATGAAAATACGTTTCATACTCACGGGCGAAGGCACATCCGATTTGAATTTGGTGGACCATATCGAAAATGTCTTAATTGAGGAGGGTTTCTCAGAAGTCAGCGGCGAAGCTCCGGATTTGAGCATGTTCCAGCGTCCAGTTGGGCGCACGGTTCGTGAGAAGCTTGATGCTCTATTGAGGCACTATCCAAACGCCGACGTGATATTTGTCCATCGAGACGCGGACAACGCTGGGATCGTCCAGCGGGAACAAGAAATCATCGCGGCCGCAGACGGTCTGGTGGCAGCAGACAGGGGGCGGATTCAACCGGTGGATGCAACACACTGAAGACTGCGCAAGCAGTGGGAGTGTTGCAGATGAAACAGCGACGCCGGATTTACTACAGCGAGAAGCAGAAAGCGCTGATGTGGGAACGTTGGCGGAAGGGAGAGTCTCTCCAGAAGATCGCCCAGCTTTTTGACCGGAACCACTCGTCTGTACAGGGGATTCTGGCTGAGACAGGTGGAATCCAGCCACCACAAAGGCATCGATCGGGATTGGCATTGACGCTGGAGGAGCGCGAAGAGATCTCACGGGCACTTGCGGCCGACGATTCGATCCAGTCAATCGCCATGCGACTTTCGCGAGCTCCCTCCACCATCTGTCGTGAGATCAAACGTAACAGCGGCCCGGACGGCTATCGGGCAAGCCACGCCGATCAGCTCGCGTGGGATCGCGCGCAGCGACCCAAAGCCTGTAAACTGGTTGAGCACCGGATGTTGGCGCACATCGTGGCAGCCAAGCTACAACTGCAGTGGTCACCGCAGCAGATCGCCGGATGGCTCAGACGCGCGTACCCAGACAACGAGGACTACCACGTGTCCCACGAGACAATCTATCGTTCTCTCTTCATACAGGCCCGTGGAGCCCTGAAGAAGGAGTTGCTGGAGCACCTGCGGCGCACCCGGGCCATGCGCCGTTCGCGCCATCACACGCTAAAGACGGAGGATCACGGCAGGATTCGTGACACCGTATCGATCAGCGAACGCCCGGCTAGCGTTGAAGACCGCGCGGTACCGGGCCACTGGGAAGGTGATCTGCTGTGCGGTAGCGGCAGCAGCCAGATTGCGACGCTCGTCGAGCGCCAGACACGCTATGTCATGCTGGTGAAGATAGCCAGCAAGGACAGCGAAACGGTCATCAATGCGCTCATCAAACATGCCAGCAAGTTACCGCAGGAACTCTACAAGTCGCTCACCTGGGATCGGGGGACGGAGATGGCCGGGCACAAGCGCTTCACCGTCGCCACCGACATTGCCGTCTACTTCTGCGACCCGCAACATCCCTGGCAGCGTGGGTCGAATGAGAACACGAATGGACTATTGAGGCAGTACTTCCCGAAAGGTACCGATCTGTCAGTGTATTCGCAGGCCAAACTCAACGCTGTGGCAAGACGACTGAACGAGCGTCCAAGAAAGACACTGGACTACGAGACGCCCGCCGAACGATTCCAGCAAACTATTGCATCCACCGGTTGAATCCGCCAGGTCATTCCAGTCATTCCGGTGACGCAGTTGGAAACGTGGCTCCTCACCGATCGCGAGGCAATCAAGCGCATAGCCGGCAACGCGGATTACAGAGGGAAGTTGGATTGTATTCCCGCGATTCGCCGACTGGAGGATGTTAGAGACGCCAAGGGGCTGTTGCTCGAGGCCCTATGTGAAGCGAGCGAGACTCAGGGCGCTCGCTTGAGGAAATTTAAGAATCGTTTCTTTGAGATGCGAGCGCGCCTAGCGTTTGATCTCAACACTAGCGGACCGGTGCAGGATTTGCCGTCTTATCAACGTTTCCGTGGAAAGATCACAACTTTTGCCCAACGCAAAATGCGCGGCCTCGCCGGAGCAATGTGATTGTTGCCGACCCCACGGGGCGCGGCGCGCACTGCTCGAACATCTTGCCAGTACGAATTTGCCCTCTCAGGGTGCGCACGATACGCTTTCAGCGGGGCGCGGTCAGCGATGCGCTTATGGTGTCCCTGACCCGCGCCCCGCCGAAAGTCGTTTGAAGGTCGTTTGATAGTCGATTTGTCAGTCAGAAAAACAAAAACCCTGCAATTCACTGAACTTGCAGGGTTTTGATATTTCATTCTGGCGGAGAGAGGGGGATTCGAACCCCCGATAGGCTATTAACCTATACACGCTTTCCAGGCGTGCGACTTAAACCGCTCATCCATCTCTCCGGCGGGGAGCCGAATTATAGCAAACTTCGCGCCCTGCGCCACACCCTGGCCAAAGCCCCGCGCAAACCGCCTATGGATGCCGGATATAGTCGACCAGCGCGATCGTATAAGCGTCCGCCTTTCGATCGAGCAAACTCACCCCGATCGCCACGAGAAAACCCGCCGGCACACCGAACACGCCCGAACTGATCGGCTCGATGCCAAACCAGCGCGCACCTGTGAATCCCGTCATCTGCGTGAAGAACGGATACGTCGACACGATGTAGTAGATGCACACGACGAGCCCCGCGACCATCCCCGCCACCGCGCCGAGCCGCGTCGTGCGTTTCCAGAACACGCCGAGCACGAGCGCCGGAAACAGACTCGACGCCGCCAGCGAAAACGCCGCCCCGACCAGAAACAGAATATTCCCCGTATTCAGCGACGCCACGTACGACGCGAACAATGCGACACCCAGCAGCAGAATCTTCGAGATCGTCACGCGCCGCTGGCTCGACGCGTTCGGATCGACCATGTGGTAGTACACGTCGTGCGATAGCGCGTTCGCGATCGTCAGCAGCAGACCATCCGCGGTCGATAACGCCGCCGCGAGCGCCCCCGCCGCGATCAAGCCCGACATCACATACGGCAGCCCCGCGATCTCGGGCGCCGCGAGCACGACCATATCGGGCTGCATCTGTATCTCGCTCCAGCGCACGATACCGTCGCCGTTCGTATCGGCGAGGCTGATCAGGCTCGGTTCGACCTTGCGCCATTGCATCAGCCACTGCGGCAGATCGGCGAAATGATGGCCGACCAGATTCGACAGGATCTCGTACTTGATCAGCACCGCCAGCACCGGCACGGTCAGATAGAACAGCGCGACGAAAAAGAGCGTCCAGCCGACCGAGCGCCGCGCCGACGCCACCGAAGTCGTCGTGTTATAGCGCGTCAGGATATGCGGCAGGCTCGCCGTGCCAAGCGACAGACACAGCAGCAGCGATAGAAAGTTACGCGCGTGCGTGCTCCGGTCTTCCTCACCGACAGCAGGAAACGGTTCCTGCATCGGCACCGGCGCGCTCGCCCGCATCAGCATGTCGTCGCGCTTCTGACTCCAGACGATCTGCGCGGCGGCGGCATCGCGCGGAAACTGTTCGAGCGCGCGCTCGCGCTCCTTGATCTCGCGCAATGGACCGTTATGGCGGCGCAGATCGCCGACCTCCTGCGTGAGCCGCTGCTTTTCCTCGATGAACGATTGCGGCAGCGTATCGAGCCGCAGTTGCATCAACGCGGCGCGGCGTCGATAGTCGTCGCGCACGCGCTCCTCGAGCGGCGCGTCGCGCACCTGCTTCTCGAGCCCTTCCATGCGCTCCATCAGGCGCCCGTAGCTGAATTGCGGCACCCAGCCGAGGCCGTCCTTGTGCGCGATCATCGATACCGGTATCAGCATCGCGAGGATCAGGATGATGTACTGCGCGACCTGGGTCCACGTGACGGCACGCATGCCGCCCAGAAACGAGCACACCAGAATGCCCGCGAGCCCGCAGAAAATGCCGACCGCGAAATCGACGCCGATAAAGCGCGTCGCGATCAGCCCGACGCCCTGGATCTGCGCGACCAGATAAACGAACGAGCACAGGATCGCGGCGAGCGCCGCGAGGCCGCGCACCGCGTTGCTCGAATAGCGCGTGCCGAGAAAATCGGGAATCGTGTAGCGCGCGAGCTTGCGCACATACGGCGCGAGCAGGAACGCGACGAGGCAATAGCCGCCGGTCCAGCCCATCATGTACGCGAGGCCGTCGTAGCCGGTCGCGTAGATCGAGCCGGCCAGACCGATGAACGACGCGGCCGACAACCAGTCGGCCGCGGTCGCCATGCCGTTGAACGCCGACGGCACGCGCCGCCCCGCTACGTAGTATTCGACCAGGTCGGACGTGCGCGACAGCACGCCGATCACCGCATACACCGCGATCGGCACGAACAGGAACACATAGCCGATCCACGTCCCGGGACCGGTGCTGCGCTCGATGCGCCACATCACGTAGACGAACAGCAGAAAGCCGAGCGTATAGAGCGCGTACGAGCGGATCAGCCGATGCGTGAGCTTCATCGGCTCAGCGCCCGCGCGCGGCCGGCGCGGCCTTGCCGATCGTGACGTCATCGTTCGCGCCGGTGGTGGAATCCGCGGCGGGACAGCTTGCCGCATCGCGCTGCGAATCCGCTTCGAACGCGTGCTGCAACTGACGATCGGCGCGCTGCATCAGCACGATATAGACGACGATCAACGCGAGGTAGATCAGGATTGCGCCTTGTGCGCCAAAGTAGAACGGCAGCCTGAAGCCGCCTGCGTGCACCTGCGCGAGCGCGGGCGCCAGCAATGGCACGACGAAGGAGACGAAGAAGCCAAGCGTCATCAGCACCGCGATCAACGCGAGGTTGAAACGCCAGTACTTGCGATGCGCGAGCGCCATCGCCGCCGAGACCGGTGGCGGTTCGGGCGGGGGGTTCAACCTGGCGTGGGAGGATAGGTGCGGCGCGGCCATGCGCCTATGTATCAAAAAGGCATCGGCGAGGCAATCGGGATTGTCCGCGCAACGCCGCGATGCAAGCCGTCCGCTCGAATAACGGGTCTGCGCGGCGTGCCTGCAAGCGTGTCGATCGACACCGCCGCCGCCGTCCGCGCAGATCCGCTTACAACGCTTTAAATCGACTCGCCGAGCTGATCGAGAATCGCCGGGTTTTCCAGCGTCGACACGTCCTGGGTGATTTCCTCGCCCTTCGCGAGCGAACGCAACAGACGACGCATGATCTTGCCCGAACGCGTCTTCGGCAGGTTCTCGCCAAAGCGGATGTCCTTTGGCTTCGCGATCGGACCGATCTCCTTGCCGACCCAGTTGCGCAGGTCGTTCGCGAGCTTCACGGCCTCTTCGCCTTGCGGACGCGCACGTTTGAGCACCACGAACGCGCACACCGCCTCGCCGGTCGTCGCATCGGGGCGGCCCACCACGGCGGCTTCCGCGACGAGCGGATTGGCCACCAGTGCCGACTCGATCTCCATGGTGCCGAGACGATGGCCCGACACGTTCAGCACGTCGTCGATGCGGCCCATGATCGTGAAGTAGCCGGTCTCCTTGTCGCGCACCGCGCCGTCGCCGGCGAGGTAGAGCCTGCCGCCGAGCTCGTCGGGGAAGTAGCTCTTCTTGTAGCGGTCCGGATCGCCCCACACGTTGCGCAGCATCGCCGGCCACGGGCGCTTGATCACCAGAATGCCGCCCTGCCCGTTCGGCACGTCCTGCCCGGTTTCGTCGACGACCGCGGCCATGATGCCCGGCAGCGGCAGCGTGCACGAACCCGGCACGAGCGGCGTCGCGCCCGGCATCGGCGCGATCATGTGGCCGCCGGTCTCGGTCTGCCACCACGTATCGACGATCGGACAGCGGCCGCCTCCGACGTTCTCGTAGTACCACACCCACGCCTCCGGATTGATCGGTTCGCCGACCGTGCCGATGATGCGCAACGTCGACAGGTCGTAGCTCTTCGGATGCACTTTAGCGTCGGCCTCGGAGGCCTTGATCAGCGAGCGGATCGCAGTAGGAGCCGTATAGAACAGCGTGACCCCGTGCTTCGCGATCATCTGCCAGAAGCGCCCGGCGTCCGGATAGGTCGGCACGCCCTCGAATACGACCTGGGTGCCGCCAAGCGTGAGCGGCCCGTACGTAATGTAGCTATGGCCGGTGATCCAGCCGATGTCGGCGGTACACCAGAACACGTCGGAGGGGCGCCAGTCGAAGGTCCATTTCAGCGTTTGCGCGGCCCACAGCAGATAGCCGCCGGTGCTGTGCTGCACGCCCTTCGGCTTGCCGGTCGAGCCCGACGTATAGAGGATGAAGAGCGGATGCTCGGCGCCGACCCATTCGGGCGCGCACTGGTCCGACTCGGCCTGTGCGAGTTCGTGCATCCACAGGTCGCGCCCTGCGTCCCACGCGACCTTGCCGCCGGTGCGCTGGTACACGATCACGCTCCTGACCTTCTCGCAGCCGCCGAGCGCGAGCGCTTCGTCGGCGATGTTCTTCAGCGGCAAAGCCTTGCCGCCGCGCATCTGTTCGTCGGACGTGATCAGCGCGACCGCGCCGACGTCGACGAGCCGCTCGTTGAGCGACTTCGACGAGAAGCCGCCGAACACGACCGAGTGCGTCGCGCCGATCCGCGCGCACGCCTGCATCGCGACGATGCCCTCGATCGACATCGGCATATAGATGACGACCGGGTCGCCTTTCTTCACGCCGCGTTTTTTCAGCGCATTCGCGAAGCGCGATACGCGTTGCAGCAGATCCTGATAGGTGACGTTGGTGACGGTACCGTCGTCGGCTTCGAACACGATCGCGACGCGCTCGCCGTTGCCGGCCTCGACGTGACGGTCGATGCTGTTATACGACGCGTTCAGCTGGCCGTCTTCGAACCACGTGTAGAACGGCGCCTTCGATTCGTCGAGCACCTTCGTAAACGGCTTGTGCCAACTCAGCGTCTCCTTCGCGAGACGCCCCCAGAAGCCTTCGTAGTCGCGCTCCGCTTCGGCGGCGAGCGCCCGGTACGCGTCCATGCCGGAGATCGTGGCACCCTTCGCAGTGTCAGCGGAGGGCGGAAAAACGCGGCGTTCCTGAAGAACCGATTCAATCGCAGACATCGACAACCCCTTGGTGAAGATGAAACGTAAAACCTGTACCGGCGCGCCTCGGGCGCGCGGGCCTTACCCGTGCGAGCCGCCACGAGCGGCGCTGTCTCCCACCTCGCGATACCGTCAAACGCGCGTGCGTGCGGCATCGCAACATCCGTGCATGCGGGCGGCCTGCGCGATCCTATTCCACGTCAAGGCTTAACCATAAGCGCTGCAACTTACCGGCCACTTACGCGCATCGTATTGATCTGCAAGCGAAAACCCTTAGATCGCGCCAGCCATCGACGCAGTTACGCGTTGATCAGACGAGATGCGCGCGAAAAAGATCGCCGTTCTACAGAGCCTTCTACGCTCGCAGCACATTGCATACCGCTGATGCGAACTCGACGCACCGCCAGCGCGCCCGCTTTCGCACCCTTACGCTGTCTCGCACGGCCTTTTACAATGCTAACTGAACTAGCCGTCCGGATTCCAGCTTGAATCGCTACGCCCTGCTTCTCATTACCTCGATGCTGCTGGTCGGCAGCAACGTCGGAATCGGTAAATCGATCGTCGCCTTCGTCCCCGTCCCGCTGTTCGCGCTGCTGCGTTTCGTAATCGCGATGGCCGTGCTATGGCCGCTGTTGCGCGCGACCAAACTGCGCCGTGTCAAACGCGACGAATGGATCAACCTGTTTTTGCAGGCGCTATTCGGCAACTTCGGTTTCACGCTGCTGATGCTCAACGGCGTCGCGCGTACCAGCGCGGTCGCGGCCGGCGTGATCACGAGCACGATTCCGGCGGTCGTCGCGCTGCTGTCGTGGCTGATCCTGAAGGAGCGGCCCGATGGCCGCGCGCTCGCGTCGATCGCGCTGGCGATCGTCGGCGTCGTCGTCATCAATGTCGCGCACGTCCAGGCGCGCGCAGATGCGACGGCCGGCACCGGCTCGCTCGCGGGCAACTTCATGGTGCTCGGTGCCGTGTGCTGCGAATCGCTGTACATCATTCTGTCCCGCCGCCTCACGCAGACGCTCGCGCCGATCGATATTTGCGCGTACACGCATCTGTTCGGCCTGCTGCTGATGCTGCCGCTCGGCGCCGGCGCGCTCGCGCATTTCGACTATCGCGCGGTGCCGTCGAGCGTCTGGATGCTGGTGTTGTGGTACGGGCTGTCGGCCAGCATCTTCTCGTTCTGGCTGTGGATGAAAGGCATCCGTCACGTGCCAGGCAGTCTTGCCGGCGTGTTCAGCGCGGTGCTGCCGGTCGCCGCGGCGCTCTACGGCATCGAGTTCCTCGGCGAGCGGCCCACGCTCGCGCACGGCATCGCGCTTGCCTGCGTGGTCGCCGGTATCGGCCTCGCGAGCCTGAAGGCGCGCAGCGTGCCGCCGATCGCATCGTAATTCCGGTGTGGCGGGCGCGCTGCCCGCCGCAAAGCAGCAGCTTCGACCGACGCTGTACAATGGCGCGCCTGACGCGAGTCTCGCGCCCCTTCGGTGGCCGCGCCCCGCACCGCCGTCGGCGCCTGGCCCCCTGTTCCGTCACCCGCGCTTCATCTGACCGTTGCCTATGTCCGCTTCGCGACCCGCCTCCGCCCGTCCGCGCCGCCCCATGCGCGCGCTGCCCCACCTCGTTTTCATGAGCCGCTGGCTGCAGGTGCCGCTGTACCTCGGGCTGATGCTGATCATGGTGATCATCGGCGGCTATGAAACGTTCGTATCGCGCCTCGGCCTCGACGGTCATCCGGACGAACCGGAATGGCTCGATCACGTGAACGCCGGCGTGCTGAAAGTGAAGCTGTCGATGGCGCTGATCAGCATCTCGTCGATCCATCTGCTGAAGACCTTCATCAGCCCCGACCAGAACACCACGCACACGCACCCCAAACATTTCGAAGGGCCCGCGGCCTTGCACGCCGTGGGTGGCACCAGAATTTCCACTCCCATGAAAGCGCAAGACTGACCGCACCGTGCTGCGATCCGACAACAAGCGCCACTCCCCACTGAGCTAGCCATGACCGTCATCAAACAGGAAGACCTGATTCAGAGCATCGCTGATTCGCTGCAGTACATCAGCTACTACCATCCGCTCGACTACATCGAAGCGCTCGGCCGCGCGTACGAGCTCGAACAGAGCCCCGCAGCGAAGGACGCGATCGCGCAGATCCTGACCAACAGCCGCATGTGCGCCGAAGGCAAGCGCCCGATCTGCCAGGACACCGGCATCGTCACGGTGTTCGTGAAGGTCGGTATGGACGTGCGTTGGGACGGCGCGACGATGAGCGTCACCGACATGATCAACGAAGGCGTGCGCCGCGGTTATCTGAATCCGGACAACGTGCTGCGCGCATCGATCGTGAGCCCCCCCGAAGGCGCGCGCAAGAACACCAAGGACAACACGCCGGCCGTGATCCACTACGAGATCGTGCCGGGTAACACCGTCGACGTGCAGGTCGCGGCCAAGGGTGGCGGCTCGGAGAACAAGTCGAAGTTCGCGATGCTGAACCCGTCGGATTCGATCGTCGACTGGATCCTGAAGACCGTGCCGACGATGGGCGCGGGCTGGTGCCCGCCGGGCATGCTCGGCATCGGCATCGGCGGCACCGCTGAGAAAGCGATGGTGATGGCGAAGGAATCGCTGATGGACCCGATCGACATTCAGGACGTGATCGCGCGCGGCCCGAAGGACTGGATCGAAGAGCTGCGCGTCGAGCTGCACGAGAAGGTACAACGCACTCGGTATCGGCGCGCAGGGCCTCGGCGGTCTGTCCACTGTTCTCGACGTGAAGATCATGGCCGCGCCGACGCACGCCGCATCCAAGCCGATCGCGATCATCCCGAACTGCGCGGCGACCCGCCACGCGCACTTCACGCTCGACGGTTCGGGCGTCGCCAAGCTCGAAGCGCCGTCGCTCGACGCATGGCCGAAGGTGCACTGGGAACCGAACACGGAAACCAGCAAGCGCGTCGACCTCAACACGCTGACGCCGGAAGAAGTGGCGGGCTGGAAGCCGGGCCAGACGCTGCTGCTGTCGGGCAAGATGTTGACGGGCCGCGACGCCGCGCACAAGCGCATCGCCGACATGCTCGCTAAGGGCGAGAAGCTGCCGGTCGATTTCACGAACCGCGTGATCTACTACGTCGGCCCGGTCGATCCGGTGCGCGACGAAGCGGTCGGCCCGGCGGGCCCGACCACTGCGACGCGGATGGACAAGTTCACCGAGACGATGCTCGCGCAAACGGGCCTCATTTCGATGATCGGCAAGGCCGAGCGCGGCCCGGTCGCGATCGAGGCGATCAAGAAGCACAAGGCCGCGTATCTGATGGCCGTCGGCGGTGCGGCGTACCTCGTGTCGAAGGCGATCCGCAGCGCGAAGGTGCTGGCGTTCGAAGAACTCGGCATGGAAGCGATCTACGAGTTCGACGTGCAGGACATGCCGGTCACGGTCGCCGTCGATTCGAACGGCACCTCCGTGCATCAGACCGGCCCGAAGGAATGGCAAGCCAGGATCGGCAAGATTCCGGTCGCCACGGCTTGATGAGTCGCGATTAACGCTACTCAGGTCAGTCGAAAAGCCGGGGCCGCGATCCCGGCTTTTTCTTTCCGTGCGTCATGCACGCGCAAGGCGCCGCACGCACGAGGCCGCCAACGCCGCCAACAGTTGTATCGGATCTCTTGGCTTTTTTGGACATGGCGTTTATTGTTGTTGGAAATTCAAGGTTCCCGAAAAAGGAAATAACATGCAAGGCGACAAGAAGGTCATCGAATATCTGAACGCGCAGTTGAAGAACGAACTGACCGCGATCAATCAATATTTCCTGCATGCCCGAATGTACGGCCACTGGGGCCTCGACAAGCTCGGCAAGCACGAGTACGACGAGTCGATCGGCGAAATGAAGCATGCCGACATGCTGATCGAACGGATCTTCATGCTCGACGGTCTGCCGAATCTGCAGGACCTGCACAAGCTGCTGATCGGTGAGGAAACCAAAGAGATCCTCGAATGCGATCTGAAGCTCGAACAGATTTCGCAAGGCACCTGCAAGGAGGCGATTGCCTACTGCGAATCGGTGCGCGATTTCATCTCGCGCGAAATCTTCACGAAGATTCTCGACGACACCGAAGAGCACATCGACTGGCTCGAAACCCAGCTCGATCTGATCGACAAGGTCGGTATCCAGAACTACCAGCAAAGCGCGATGGGCTCGGTCGAGTCCTGATCGAAGCACGCTGAAGCATCCCGCGCGGTAGCGGCACGACGCCTGCCCAGCAGGCATTCGCGCCGGACCGTACCGCACGGGCGATATACTTGCGCGCTTGTTCGCGCCTCACCGTGGTTTCGCCCTTTTCGCCGACCGCCACTTCACGCTCGTTTTTCTCGCCTATGCCCGTCCCTTCGCCGTCGCCGACTGTCCGCAGTGTTGCCGCTGGCGCCGCGTCGCAGGCGCCGATCGGCATTTTCGATTCGGGGCTCGGCGGCCTGTCCGTGCTGCGCGCGGTGCGCGCGCAACTGCCTGACGAGGCGTTGCTGTATGTCGCCGATTCGCTGTACGCGCCCTACGGCGAGCGCGACGACGACTTCATCACCGACCGCACGCTGGCCATCGGCGAATGGCTCGCCGCACAAGGCGCGAAGGCGCTCGTGGTCGCATGCAATACGGCGACCGCGCAGTCGATCGCGCTGGTGCGCGAAAAGCTGCCGATTCCGCTCGTCGGCGTCGAGCCGGGTGTCAAGCCCGCCGCGCTGCAATCGAAAAGCCGCGTCGCCGGCGTGCTGGCGACCCAGGCGACACTGCGCAGCGCCCGCTTCCAGGGGCTGCTCGAACGCTACGCCGCCGACTGCCGCTTTCTGTGCCAGCCCGGCCACGGGCTCGTGCAGGCGGTCGAGCGTTGCGACGTCGGCTCGGCCGAGCTGCAGGCGCTGCTGCGCAGCTACCTGGAACCGATGCTCGACGCGGGCGCCGACACGCTGGTGCTCGGCTGCACCCATTACCCCTTTCTCGACGCGGCGATCCGCGACATCGTCGGCGAGCGGCTCGCGCTGATCGACACGAGCGTGGCGATCGCGCGTCAGCTCGAACGCGTGCTCGAGCAGCACGGCCTGCGCGCCGCCGCGTCGGCCGGGGGCACGCCGCTGCCGCGCTTCTATTCCACCGACGACGGCATCCATCAGCAGCAACTCGCCGCCACGCTGCTGCGGATCGAGGCCGCGGTCGAGCAGGTATCGATACCGTCGGGCCGCACGGCCGCATCGGATTCTCGCGCCGCCTAGCGCCGGCAACCGGCGCGCGCCCCGCCCTTCCTGCCGACGAAATCCATTCTAAGAGTCTGGTTTTGTTACAAAAAATCGCACGGGACGCTTGCCAAACGAACCAAACAAAATGATAATAATTCGCATTAACGTTAGCTATGACGCCTGCCATGATCGTCTGTGTCTGCAAATCCGTATCCGACCGCACAATCCGCTCCTCGATTGCGGACGGCATCGACTCGTTCGACGAGTTGCAGTTTGAACTCGGCGTCGCCTCGTGCTGCGGCAAATGCGAGGAATCCGTGCGTGACGTGATGCTGCAAAGCGGTGTGTGCGCGAGCCGTTGCGGCGTGGTCGAGCATCGGCAGGTGCAGAGCGTCGCCGAGGTCGTGCAAGTCGCGTTCTACGAGCGCAAGGCAGCCTGAGCTCAGCTAGCAGGGCCGGTGCAAGCCGTGTCGGTGCGTCTAAAGCCCCTCCGCTTCACGCACGCTTTATGTAACGCTCCGATGCGACGTTGAATGTGCCGCACGTCTGCAACACAACCGCAGTACTGTCCACCGTACTGCGTTATCCCACCGCCGTCAGCAAGCCAGTACTCGTACCAGCCAGCTACCCCGCTCCCCCTTCGAAAGGAGTTCGAGATGGAATTGCTGATTGGTTTCGTGACTACTTTGTTCATTTCGCTGCTGATTTTCCGAACATGACGATGCCCTGTTTGACGCGCCGCCCGCACGGCGCGCTGCCACACTGACCATGCAGGCTCCGCATCCCGTTTCCGCCGGCGCCCCGCTGGCGTCGTCCACCCGACCGAATTCTCGCGCGCTGACGGCCACTGCCATAGTCGCCGCGGTTCACGTCGCTCTGCTCGCCGTGATCATGACGCTGCGTCACGAGCCTGTACCGGTCGCGCTCGAATCGCACGTGATGACCGCCGAACTGCTGCCGCCCGCGCCGCTCGCCGCGCCGGTCGCGCTGCAATCGATCGCTCCGCCGCCGCCCCGGCCGACACCGCCCGTCCATACGACGCCGAAAGCCCAGCCGAAGCCGACTCCGACGCCCAAGCCGACGCCAACTCCGTTGCCACAGGCCGCTGCGCCATCGCCGACGCGGGTCGCGGCGCCCGATCCGACGCCGCCCGCGCCCGCCGCGCCGGCGACACCGCCCACCGCGGCAGCGCCCGCGATCGGCAAGCCGACGATGGAAATCAGCGCGCCGAAAAACGTGCCGCACCTCGATTGCAATATCAGCCAGCCCGAATACCCGGCTCTATCGCGGCGCCGCGGCGAATCCGGCACCGCGTACGTGCACTTCGTCGTCGGTCTGACCGGCAAGCTCGAGAACATCGAGTTGAAGAAAAGCAGCGGCTTTAGCCGTCTCGACGACGCGGCCTTGGCCGCCGTACGCGCGAGCGCCTGCAAGCCGTATCTCGAGAACGGCGAACCCGTCAGGGCCGCGTACACCCAGCCTTTCAACTTCAATCTGACCGACTGAAGCAAGATTTCAAAAACAAGGAATTGCAATGCAAAACTACGGATTGGCACACGTGTGGGCGCAAGGGGATTTCGTGACGCGCGGTATCGCGCTCGCGCTATTGATCATGTCGGTGATGTCGTGGAGCGTGATCGTCGTCAAAGGCTGGAACGTGATGCGCCTGAAGCGCCTGACGAAGAACGCCGAGCAGGCGTTCTGGCATTCGGACGACCTCGCCGACGGCGTGAAGAAGCTCGGCGGCGGCGCCTCGACGCCGCATGACAACCCGTTCCTCGCGCTCGCGCTGTCGGGCCAGGAAGCGGCCGACCATCATCACCAGACGCAGCCGCATCTGCACGACCGCATGGACGTGTCCGACTGGATCACGCGCTGCCTGAAAGACACGATGGACGAAAGCGTCGCGAGCATGCAGAGCGGTCTCGCGATTCTTGCGTCGATCGGCAGCACCGCGCCGTTCGTCGGCCTGTTCGGGACCGTGTGGGGCATCTATCACGCGCTGCTCGCGATCGGCGCGAGCGGCCAGTCGTCGATCGACCAGGTCGCCGGCCCGGTCGGCGAAGCGCTGATCATGACCGCGTTTGGTCTGTTCGTCGCGATTCCGGCCGTGCTCGGCTACAACGCGCTGACGCGCGCCAACAAGGCGATCGTCGCGAAATTGAGCCGCTTCGCGCACGGGCTGCATGCGTTCTTCGTAACGGGTGCCCGTCTGTCGTCGACCAAGCGCGGCGACGGCCTGCGTCTCGCAACCCGCGCCAACTGATCGACGAGGCATTCCAATGGCAATGAGCCCTTTCGCCGGAGACGATGACGACGGCCTGATGAACGAGATCAACATGACGCCGCTCGTCGACGTGATGCTGGTTCTGCTGATCGTCTTCATGGTGACGATTCCGGTGATCCGTCACGCGGTCAAGATCGATCTGCCGCACGCGAGCAGTCAGAGGGAAGATACGAAGCCCGCGCAGGTGACGGTGTCGATCGACGCGGACGGCAACGTGCTGTGGGACAGCACCAAGGTCGACGATGCGGCGCTCGCCGCGAAGATCGCCGCGGCCGCGCAGGCGAGCCCGCAGCCGGAGTTGCATCTCGATGCGGACCGCAAGGTGCCGTACGAGAAGGTCGCTCAGGTGATGTCCGCCGCGCAGGCTGGCGGACTGACGAAGATCGGTTTCGTCACGCAGCCCAAAGCGAAGTAAACGGTAACGTGGCACGCGGAGCGGCAAGCGGAGCAGCGCGCTCGTCTACGGGAAAACCCTTTTAAACAGGGCCAAAAAGTAAAAGGCCTTCATCGTCGGATGAAGGCCTTTTTTTGTGCGCACTCGGCGCCTTCGGGCGGCGGGATCATTTGCCATCGGCCGAAGACTGATAGCTTTTATCACCGCATGCGAGGGCCGTGGTCGACACGGACAACGCGGTCAGCCCTATCAGGCCCGCTATGATAGCGGCCATGAGTTTTCGCATAGGACACTCCTTAGCGAAAGGGATTTCACTATATGCCTGTGTGTGCGCGCATTCAAGCACGCGGCCATTGAAAGTAATCATGACAGGCCGCGCTTAAATGCTAAAAACGATTTGCGAAGCGCGCTAGCGGCCCGCAGCGCACCCTGCCCCCTCAAGTTGCCACAGAGCCTCATGAAACCGCCGCCGACACAGCGGAGGAAGCCCTCGCCACCGATCCCTGCGCCGCCGCTTTTTCGGCGCGCTCAGGACACTCGCCGATGATGTGCTTGCCCTCATCCGGATCGAGCATCTCGACCAGATAATCGACAAACGCGCGCACGGCCGGCACCATCCCCTGACGCGACACGAACACCGCGTACAACTGCGGCGTCGGAAAACTCCAGCCCGGCATCACGGGCGACAGTTGCCCCGCTCTCAACGCGGCTCCATACATCATCTCCGGCAATGCGGCGATGCCGACGCCGGCGAGCACCGCCTCGCGAATCGTCATCAGATCGGCGGTCACGAGGCGCGGCTCGTGTTCGTGAGCATGGCGCGTGCCGTCGGGCGAGATCAGGTTGTACACGTGGCGGCCATCGCTCGTCGGCACGTCGAGTGTTTCGAAGCGGTTCAGGTCGCCCGGCGTCAGCGGCGGCGCATTCTGCTGCAGCAGGCTCGGCGCGCCGACCAGCATCTGCTCGGTGCGCCACAGCGGCCGCACGACGATGTTCGCGTTTTCCGGCGGATCCGAACGCACGCGCAGTGCGACGTCGATCGAATCCTCGAACAGATCGACCACGCGATTCGTCACGCGCATCACGACGCGCACCTCGGGAAAGCGGTGCATGAATTCCGGCAGGATCGTCGACAGAATCGTCTGCGAGATCGTAACCGGCACGCTGACGCGCACCGTGCCGCGCGGCGACGAGCGCAGCTGCTGCACGACATTGACCGCCGCCTGCGCTTCGCTGAGCATCGCCTGACAGTGCTGGTAGAACAGCTGCCCCGCTTCGGTCAGTGCGAGCTTGCGAGTGGAACGCTGCAACAGGCGCACGCCGAGCGACGCCTCCAGCTCCGTGAGCCGACGCGACAGGCGCGACTTCGAGATGCCCAGCACCCGCTCGGCGGCCGAAAATCCGCCATGTTCGACGACCTGCGAAAAGTACATGAGGTCGTTCAGATTGTGTGAATCGATCTTCATCTCATCGTTCCATGAATAGAACAATCCATTGCTGACGGGCGGCTGGCACCGCCAAAAACGGTCCCTATAATAGCCCCATGTTTCAGAAATCGCGCTATTCCCCATTTTTCGAGGTGATATTGATGACTACGTCACGCACGATCGAACGCACGTTCCCGTCGGTTCGCACAGTGGAGGGCGGCGGATTCATCGTTTATCGACCGTTTCCGACGCGTCTGCTGATGGACTTCGATCCGTTCCTGCTGCTCGACGAAATGGGGCCGGTCGACTATGCGCCAGGCGAGGCCATCGGCGCGCCCGATCATCCGCATCGCGGCTTCGAGACGGTCACCTATGTGCTCGAGGGCCAGTTCGGCCACAAGGATTCGGCGGGCCATTCCGGCACGCTGCACGCCGGCGACGTGCAATGGATGACCGCGGGCGCGGGCGTCGTGCATAGCGAAATGCCGGACCCGGAATTCACGCGCACCGGCGGTCGCGTGCACGGCCTGCAGCTATGGGTGAACCTGCCGCGCCGCGACAAGATGATCGCGCCGCGCTACCAGGAAATCCCGTCGACACGCATTCCGGCCGCGACGTCCGAAGACGGTCAGGTGCGCGTGAAGGTCATCGCGGGCGAAGCGCTCGGCGTCAAGGCCGCGATCGAAACGCGCACGCCGATCCTGTATCAGCATTTCTCGTTGCAGCCGGGCGCGACGATCCGCCAGCCGGTACCGGCCGACTATCGCGTGTTCGCGTATGGGCTGTCCGGCAAGGGCGTGTATGGCGAAGGCGACGCGCGCGCGGACATCGACGCGCGCACGATGGTGGTGTTCGCCAACGACGGCGACGCGGTGACCATTACGGCCGGCGACGAACCGCTCGAAGTGCTGCTGCTCGGCGGCGTGCCGCTGAAGGAGCCGGTGGTGCGCTATGGCCCGTTCGTGATGAATACCGAAGACGAGATCCGTCAGGCGGTGATCGACTATCAGGCCGGGCGGATGGGCGCGATCACGCACTGACAGGCAGCGCCTGCCGCGCGTTTGTCACGCCTGTCGGCGCGAGGCGAAGCTTGCCACCAGCCACGCGCGCGCCGCCAAATCACCCGCCTCGGGGCGCGAACGCCGCTAAATTCGTTCACAATATCGGCTCATGTCGCGCGGCCCGCGTTGATTTCGACAGTCCGCGGCGCGCGACGCTATTAGATCCCTAGCAGAGGAGCGCACATGGCAGAGCCCACCGTCACCGCCCACATCGGTTCGACGAATTTCCAGGTCGTGTTCGACGACGGCAAGCACACCTGGCTTGCCGACGAACCCGAATCGCTAGGCGGCGGCGACCGCGGCCCGACGCCGGTCTCGCTGCTGCTGTCGAGCCTCGGCGCTTGTACGTCGATCACGCTGAAGATGTACGCGCAGCGCAAAGGCTGGCCGCTCGCGGGCGTACGCGTCAAACTGTCGATGGAAACCGGCGACGCAGGCTCGACGATCGACCGTCAGATCATGCTCGATGGCGAACTCTCCGACGAGCAGCGGGAACGGCTTTTGCAAATTGCCAATGCGTGCCCGGTGCACAAGATCCTCACGCACACGATCTCGATCCGCTCCGCGCTCGCGGTCGCTTAACAGCCGCAGCAAACGCGCATAGGACGGTCGGACGCCGTCCGTTCGGGTCACGGGTATTGCAATATTTTCATAGGACGCAGTCGTCTTGAATTTCGAACACCTTATTCAGATCAACGATCCGTTGAATCCCTTCGTCGAATCGATGACGCGCGAGCAGCTGTGGGAAGGGCTCGTGCTGCGCGCCGAGCAGCCGCAACTGTTCGTGATTGGTCTCGACAGCTGCACGATCCTGTCGCGCGACGGCAATGTGCTCGAGCGTGAGTTGCACTACGGCCAGGCCACCGTGCGCGATCGCGTCACGCTGCAGGAAAGCGAAAGCGTGCGCTACGACATCCTGCCGACCGCCGAGCACGTCGGCGGCTCCCTGACGATGACGATCGAGCAGCCCGATGAGCTGCAGTTGTTCCTACGCTTCGAGTACGCGACCACGCTGCCCGTCTCGACCGACCAGGACGCCGTGCAGACGCAGGAGATCGTCAAGTCCGCGTATCGCGAGAACGATATCGATACGGTGCGGCTGATCCGCCAGTACGTCGCGGCCGGGCAGGAACCGGGACCGTTGCACTGACATACCGCGCGGGCGCCCTGCCCGCGCTTTCGCGGGGCGATGTCAGAATGGCTTCCAGAATCGCCATCTAGACGCACTTTCATTCAGCTATCAAAAGTCGGATCCGATCAATTTCTCGATCTTGTAAATAGGAATGGTTATCATTTAGAATGATCACATCGAATCGACGAACAAGCTAAAACGAATGACCGATATGACTCGCTCCTCCACGCTCAGCCTACGCCGCTCGGCGGCCGCGCTAACCAGCCGCCCGAAATCGTCGACGACGGCCGCGCCCGCGGCGAAACCCGGCGCGCAACGCACCGCCGGCCAGAGCGAGACGTCGGAACGGGTCGTGCGCAGCGACGCGCTGCTGCAAGGCCATAGTCACATCAGCATCGTGCACAACGGCGACACGTATCAACTGCGTGCAACGCGCCTCGGCAAGCTGATCCTGACGAAGTAGCAAGACACGAGGTAAGTACCGGGTATTGTGGGGACCACCTCCCAGAGAGGTGTTAGGCATTAGCCAGCCACGACGGTTTGCACGCGAGAACTAGACCCCTTCGTGCAGACACCAAGCCAGCCGTCGCAGCAAGCCAGGCCGCTTTTTTGGTTCTCGCTCGAAAGCCGATGCGCGCAACGGCGTACATCGCTGAAAATGATAAAGCCGTGGGGTGTCACCATCCCACGGCTTTTCGTTTGCGCTTGCGCCTGCGTTCGCACCGGACACAGGCTAAAGACTTACTTCGAGGCCCAGCCCCAGAACATCAGCCACCACGCGCTATTGACGACCGCCAGCGCCGCGACGAACCACAACATCGCCAGCACGCGTTGCACGAAGCGCTCGCTGTAGCGGCGCGTGACGAGCCACGCGAGCCATGCGCTCCACGCGCTCGCAATCACGAGAATTGCGATGCGCAGATCCGACGCCCACCACAGCGACACGTGCTCGGCGCGCAGCAGCGACAGCGTCGTCGCCGACAAACCAAGGAATACGCCCGCGCCCGCGATCGGAATCAGCCCCTGCGTCAAGTGATGCAGACGCGTTGCGTCGAAGCGCCCGAGCATGCGCGTCGCGCCCGTCAGCAACAGCAGCAGCGCGGTGCCGTAGACAAGCGCCGTCGACAGGATGTAGCCGATCAGCAGCGAGCCGTCGAGCCACGAGAACACGTCGTTCTGGTCGGGGTAATGCGTGAACAGGAACCACGGCGCGTTGGTGTCGAGCGGCCACGTGATGTCGCGATCGACGAGCCACGTCGCGGCGAACATCTTCAGGTCGATGAACCAGCGCGACGCGGTCCAGTGGAACGCGCCGATCGCGATGCCGAGCAGGCCGTACAGGATCAGCGCGGTGTCCCACGGGTTCGCGTTCTTGTCGCCCAACTGCACGACTTCGGTCGACGGCTTGCGCCACGTCAGCGCGATCGCATCGCGGTGTCCGCTGCAGCGGCCGCACATATGGCAGTCCGCCGCGCCTTTCATGTTGCGCAACGGCACGAGCGGCGCGCAGTTGATCGGAATCACGCGATGCCCATGCTCGCCGTTCTTATACGAGCGGCGCCACGCGTCTTCGTCGACCTTGTAGTGAAACGGCGCGAGCCGTGACAGAAGCGAAAAAACCCCGTTGACCGGGCACAGGTATTTGCACCAGACGCGCTTCTCGCGTCCGTATAGCAGACCGATCACGATTGCCGCGAAGGTCGAGCCGCCGAGCACCAGCAACACCGCTTTCGGATACTGGTAGACGCTCACCATCTGCCCGTAGATCGTCGTGATGCCGAACGCGACGAACGGCCAGCCGCCCCAGCGCATCCAATGCGGAATCGCGCGGCCGCGGCCGAATTTGCTCGCGAATTCGGCGAGCGCGCCCTCCGGACACAGCACGCCGCACCAGACGCGGCCGAGCATCACCATCGACAGCAACACGAACGGCCACCAGATGCCCCAGAACACGAACTGCGCGGCGAGCGTCAGGTTGTTCCACAGATGCGCGGTGTCGTCCGGCAGCGGCATCAGCGCGGGCACGACGATCAGGAACGCATACACCGCGACCACGACCCACTGGATGCCGCGAATCACCGCGCCGTGGCGCTGCATCCACTGGCCGGCCGCCGCGAGGCGGCCCGACCGGGAAGCCGTCACGGCGCTCATGCCGCGCGCCCTACCGTCTGCTGCGCGGGCTTGCGACTGGCGCGGCGCACGAGCAGATAAACGACCGCCCAATACACGGCATAGGCGAGCAGATTCATCAGCGCCGGATGCGCGCGGTAGCCGGTCAGCGTTGCGACGAGCGAACCGAAGGTGCTCGAGTCATCGAGAATCGCCGACGAATTCCACAGCTGGCCGACGAGCGTCGGCAGGATTTCCTTGTCGATCAGCTTGTCGACGCCGGTCTGGAACAGCCCCGCGCCGAGGAACAGCAGCATGATTTCGGTGACGCGAAAAAAGAGCCGCCACGAGATGATCTTGCCGCCGAGCTGCAACACGTAGAAGGTCAGGAACGCAAGCGCGAGACCGATCACGACAGCGAGCATCTGACTGCCGCCGACATGACCCGACTGGCCAAAGCCGAGGCCGTACAGGAAGATCACGGTTTCGCTGCCTTCGCGCGCGATCGCCAGTGCGACCAGCAGCGCCACGCCCCACCAGTTCGAATCGCGCTGGCTCTTTTGCAGCGACTGTTCCATGTCGCGCTTCAGCGTGCGGCCGTGCTGCTTCATCCACAGCACCATCTGCACGATCAGCACGCAGGCGATGAGCACCATCGCGGTCTGGAAGTAATCCTGCGCGTCACCGGAGAGTACCTCGGTGAAGCCGACCAGCGCCGCGCCGAGCGCCACCGCCGCGATCACGCCGGCCGCCACGCCGCCCCACAGGTACGGCAAGCCGCGGCGGGCGTCGTCGTCGCCATTTTTCAACCATGCGTACAGGATGCCGACGACCAGCAGTGCCTCGACGCTCTCCCGCCACACGACGAACAGAATCTGACCCATTCAAGCTCTCCCTTCGATCCTTCTACAGCCCGCTTCCGTTGCCTCGCGCGACCGACAGCGCCCGCTTGCCGTGGCGAGTTCGCGTTCGCATTCGATCGAGACCACTGCTTACTTCGCGACGATCACGCCCTGCGCCTGGTGGTGAAAGTCGTCGAAAAACTTGTATTCGCCCGGCTCCAGCGGAGCGATCACGACGAACGAATCGGCGCCCGGCGCCAGAACCTTCTCTTTACGCAACTGCACGCTTTCGAATTCGGCCGCGCCCTTGCCGGTGTTGCGCACTTCGATCTTGATACGCTGGCCTGCCGGCACTTCGATGCGGGCCGGGTTCAGTTTGCCGTCGTTCATTTCGAGCTTGAAGGTCGGCAGGTCGGCTGCATGAGCCGTGGCCGCCAGGAAAAACGTGGCGGCAAGCATCGCGATCTTTCGGTTGATTCTCATTGCCCTTTCCGGAAAACGCGACGCGCCAATGCCAGATATGACTCCGACTGTCCGCGCGCCGTCTGCTGCATTCACTGATACGTTGAGCGACACATTGGCACCGCGCGCCGATCAGTAACCGCCCTTCTTGCCGATGCCAGCGAAGGTGAAGTCGTATTCGAGCGTGATTGGCTTGAACCACGGACCCACGCCGGTTTCCTTGTCGACGTGACGGCCGAACGCCATGTGGCCCATCTGCATCGGCGGTTCGACGATCAGCTTCAGGTGATACTTGCCCGGGCCTTGCAGCTTGACGTTGTCGCCGTAGTGCGGACCATCGTTCGCGACCATCGGCATCAGGTCGCCCTTCAACGGCTGGTTCGAGCCGGCCTTCGTCAGTTCGTAGTGCACCTGCAGATACGGCATCCAGTCCCCTTCGGCGAAACCGGTCGGATTGTTCTTGACCGCGTGGATGTCGGACTCGAGGTGGATGTCCGAATCCGACGCCTTGCGCATCATGCCTTCGGGTTCCATCGTGACCGGCTGCAGGTAGACCGCGCCGATTTCCATGCCGCCCTGGATCTGCTGTTTGCCGATCGGATATTCGGCGGCCGAGGCCGACAGCGCCGCGACAGCAGCTACCGCTGCCGCGCCACCGCGCACAAAGGAAGAAATCCGCATTGAAGCTCCTTGTTTCTATCAGACTGGAATCGATTTCATTGAAACGCTGCGCTCGCAAGTCAGATGTAAATTTAAATGCGAACCATTCTCAATATTGGGGCGAGTTTATCATCGATCGTTGACGAGAACAAACCTGTCAGCACGCTCTGCCTGATGTCAGCAGGGTCTTAAGGCTCGCTTAAGAAACGCTCGTGCGGCGGGGAAACAGGGACGGAATTCGTCACGGCCAAGTTGGCCGCGCCGACGGCTGCAGCGGGAGCTAAAGCGCCGGCCGATGTGAACAGGCGCGGCGAATGGCCGCGCCCTTTCGTGGTGGACAAAAGCGGTGGAGGGACGCTAGCTATTCGACGCCCGACACGTGGTCGCCGACGTTCGCGCCGAACACGCGCTGACGCAGCAGCGCTAGCTGGTCGCGGGTCTGCGCGGCCTTCTCGAATTCGAGATTCTTCGCGTGCTCCATCATCTGCTTTTCGAGGCGCTTGAGCTCCTTGGCGAGCTGCTTCTCGGACATGTCCTCGAACTTCGCGCGAGTCTGCTGCTCCTTCAACTCGGCACGCGCTTCGTCGATGTTGTACACGCCATCGATGATGTCGCGAATCCGTTTCACGACGCCGCGCGGCGTAATGCCGTGCGCGGCGTTGAACGCGATCTGCTTCGTACGGCGCCGCTCGGTTTCGTCGATCGCGCGACGCATCGAGTCCGTGATGTTGTCTCCGTACAGAATCGCCTTGCCGTTCACGTTACGCGCCGCCCGGCCGATGGTCTGGATCAGCGACCGCTCGGCGCGCAGGAAGCCTTCCTTGTCCGCGTCGAGAATCGCGACGAGCGACACCTCGGGAATATCGAGCCCCTCGCGCAGCAGGTTGATCCCGACCAGCACGTCGAACGCGCCGAGACGCAGATCGCGGATGATCTCGACGCGCTCGACCGTGTCGATGTCGCTGTGCAGATAGCGCACCTTGATGCCGTGGTCGGCCAGGAACTCGGTGAGCTGCTCGGCCATCCGCTTGGTCAGCGTCGTGACCAGCACGCGGTCGCCGGCCTTGATGCGCTCGTTGATCTCGCCAAGCACGTCGTCGACCTGGCTGCGCGCCGGCCGCACCTCGATTTCAGGGTCGACGAGGCCGGTCGGACGCACAAGCTGTTCGGCGACCTGCCCCGCGGTCCTCTTCTCGTAATCGGCGGGCGTCGCCGACACGAACACGACCTGGCGCATCTTGCGCTCGAACTCGTTGAACTTGAGCGGCCGGTTGTCGAGCGCCGACGGCAGCCGGAAGCCGTAGTCGACGAGGTTTTCCTTGCGCGCGCGGTCGCCGTTGTACATGCCGTTCAGCTGGCCAATCAGCACGTGCGATTCGTCGAGCATCATGATCGCGTCGGGCGGCAGGTAATCGACGAGCGTCGGCGGCGGCTCGCCCGGCGCCGCGCCCGAGAAGTGCCGCGAATAGTTCTCGATGCCCTTGCAGAAACCGAGCTCCTGCAGCATTTCGAGGTCAAAACGGGTGCGCTGCTCGAGGCGCTGCGCCTCGACGAGCTTGCCTTGGCTATAGAAGAATTCGAGGCGCTCGCGCAGCTCGGCCTTGATCGTTTCGACGGCGCGCAGCACGGTATCGCGCGGCGTCACGTAGTGCGACGACGGATACACGGTAAAGCGCGGAATTTTCTGTCGCACGCGGCCGGTGAGCGGATCGAATAGCTGCAGTGTTTCGATTTCGTCGTCGAACAGCTCGACGCGCACCGCCATCTCGGCGTGCTCGGCCGGGAAGATATCGATCGTGTCGCCGCGCACGCGGAACGAGCCGCGCTGGAAGTCGGCTTCGTTGCGGCTGTACTGCATCGCGATCAGCCGCGCGATGACGTCGCGCTGGCCGAGCCGATCGCCGGTGCGCAGCGTCAGGATCATCTTGTGGTATTCGGACGGATTGCCGATACCGTAAATCGCCGACACCGTCGCGACGATCACCACGTCGCGCCGCTCCATCAGGCTCTTGGTCGCCGACAGCCGCATCTGCTCGATATGCTCGTTGATCGACGAGTCTTTCTCGATGAACAGATCGCGCTGCGGCACATACGCTTCCGGCTGGTAGTAGTCGTAGTACGAAACGAAGTACTCGACCGCGTTGCGCGGAAAGAACTCGCGGAACTCCGAATACAGCTGCGCGGCGAGCGTCTTGTTCGGCGCGAACACGATCGCCGGGCGGCCGAGCCGCGCGATCGTGTTGGCCATCGTGAAAGTCTTGCCGGAGCCGGTCACGCCGAGCAGCGTCTGGAACGCGAGACCGTCGCCGACGCCTTCGACGAGCGTGTCGATGGCCGTGGGCTGGTCGCCGGCGGGCGGATACGGCTGGTAGAGCTTGAACGGTGAACCTTCGAACGCGATGAATTTTGATTCGTCGAGCGTATCGTCGGCTTCAGTCAGATGGTGTTCGGACATGAGGGGCGGCACCGGGCCTTGGGCAAAGAATCATTCTAACGGGTTGCGGAAAGCGAAGATCGAGCGGGCTTACGTAGGGCGGCCCTGGGCGCCGGTGTGTTATGGCCCTTTGCGGACTTGCGTGCCCTGACGGGGTTTACCGCGAACTCCCATGCCGGGCTGTGTCCTCCACGCCAGGCGTCATCGTGGCGCAGTCAGCGCCAATGGGCAGCGCACCTCGGCCTGGTCGCGCCGTCGACATCGCCACACCCGCTCGAATTCCTTACTGCCACATGGCTCTCCAGTGCCTGTTTTTCAAGCAAATAATCGCCTTTTGCCCGTCTGGTCGTCCGAAAAAAGCGCCCGGATTCGTTACAATGCGAAGTTGCGCTCGCTCGCCGCTGTCCATAGGCCGTCCCCGATTTTCGCGTTTCGTCGAACTCACGCCCACCCGCGAAACGCCGCCGACGCCCCAGATGGAGCCGCTCGCGCGCGAAGCCGCCCTCTTTTCACTACTGCTGCCCACCCATCATGTCTCTGTTCTCCGCCGTCGAACTTGCTCCCCGCGACCCGATTCTGGGCCTGAACGAAGCTTTCAACGCCGATACGCGCGCCACCAAGGTCAACCTCGGCGTTGGCGTGTACTTCAATGAAGAAGGCAAGATTCCGCTGCTGCGCGCCGTGCGCGAGGCGGAAAAGGCTCGCGTCGAAGCCGCGCTGCCGCGTGGCTATCTGCCGATCGAAGGTATCGCCGCTTACGATGCCGCCGTGCAAAAGCTGCTGCTCGGCAACGACTCGCCGCTGATCGCGGCCGGCCGCGTCGTCACGGCGCAGGCGCTGGGCGGCACGGGCGCGCTGAAGATCGGCGCGGACTTCCTGAAGCGCGTGAATCCGAATAGCAAGGTCGCGATCAGCGATCCGAGCTGGGAAAATCATCGCGCGCTGTTCGAAGGCGCGGGCTTCGTGGTCGAATCGTATCCGTACTATGACGCGCAGACGCACGGCGTGAACTTCGACGGCATGTTGAGCGCGCTGAACAGCTATGAGGCGGGCACGATCGTCGTGCTGCACGCGTGCTGCCATAACCCGACCGGCGTCGACCTGAGCGTCGAGCAGTGGAAGCAGGTCGTCGAGGTCGTCAAGGCGCGCAACCTCGTGCCGTTCCTCGATATCGCCTACCAGGGCTTCGGCGACAACATCGAAGCGGACGCGGCAGCCGTGCGTCTGTTCGCGGCGCAGGAACTGAACGTGTTCGTGTCTTCGTCGTTCTCGAAGTCGTTCTCGCTGTACGGCGAGCGCGTCGGCGCACTGTCGATCATCACCGCGAGCAAGGAAGAAGCGGCGCGCGTGCTGTCGCAACTGAAACGCGTGATCCGCACCAACTACTCGAACCCGCCGACGCACGGCGGCTCGGTGGTCGCGGCCGTGCTCGCATCGCCGGAACTGCGCGCGACATGGGAAAGCGAACTGGGCGAAATGCGCGAGCGCATCCGCGCGATGCGCAATGGTCTCGTCGAGCGTCTGAAGGCAAGCGGCGTTGATCGTGACTTCAGCTTCGTGAACGCACAGCGCGGCATGTTCTCGTACTCGGGTCTGACGGCACCGCAAGTGGACCGTCTGCGCGAAGAGTTCGGTATCTATGCGGTCAGCACGGGCCGCATCTGCGTGGCTGCGCTCAATACGCGCAACCTCGACGTCGTCGCCACCGCGATTGCTCACGTGCTGAAGTAAGGCGATTCACAGCGCGGAGGTTTGCCGTGCAAGTGCAGCAGGTTCGCCGCTGCCACCGCCTGTAAAAACGGCGCCCTTTTCTGAAAGGGCGCCGTTTTTTTATTTTCTGACGGTTCGGCCTTGGTTGGCGCAGCGTCGGGGCTCTCCGCGAGGAATCAGCGCGAATCCCGATGAATATCGTGGGTGACGAACCCGGCATCGTTTTCCGGCATATCGAGCCAGTCGGGCTGCTCGAGAGAACGGAGAATATCTTCAAGACCGCTTCGCCAATGCTCGCGCATCGTCGACAGACCGAATTGAAAGTCCTTGTAGTGTCCTTCGTATTCCTTGTGCCGGTAGATCAGGTGAATCACGTTGTAGCGCTTTGAACACGACAGATCTTCGGCCAGCTTGCACCACGGATCGTCGCGTTGGTCTTCTGGCACACGGTCCAGCACCTCGCGCAGTACGTGGCGGAAACGCTGCGAGCGCTGCAGCATGTCGGTCACGAGACGCGTACGGCTCGAATACTGGATGTCTTTCATGCGGCCCTGCACGTCGGTGAGGTTGTCCGGCACCGGCCCGATCGCGCTCCATAGGTCGACCTGAAACGCGAGCGTGTCGCGACGCGGCGTGGACTGGAGCATCTCGTAGAGCGGCGTATTCGACATCAGGCCGCCGTCCCAGTAGAACTGACCGTCGATCTCGACGGCCGCGAAGCCCGGCGGCAACGCGCCAGACGCTATGAAATGCTCGGGCCTGAGCGTGGTGTGGGTATTGTCGAAGTACGCGAAATTGCCCGTGCCGCAATTCACCGCGCCCACCGACACGCGTATTCCGCCGGAATTAATCCGGTCGAAATCACACAGCGACTCGAGCGTGGCCTTCAGCGGCGTGGTGTCGTAGTAGCTCGCCAATTGCGGCGGACCGGACACCGTGGGCAACGGCGGTGGGAAACGCGGCACGAAAAAGCCCTTTTGCCCTTCGACGATCGCGCTCATTGCCTGCGCTGCCGTAAATGCCTTGCGCACCGCTTCGCTCGAATTGAACAGCAGGTGCTCGATCGGAGCCGGCAAGGGCGCCCCGAACGCCGGCTGGCAGATCGTCTCCCAGAATTGCAGCAGACGCTCGACGCGTCGTTCCGGTGGATTGCCCGCAATGATCGCCGTATTCAGTGCACCGATCGAGATGCCCGCGATCCAGTTCGGTTCGATGCCGGCTTCGTAAAGTCCCTGAAAGACGCCGGCCTGATAGGCGCCGAGCGCGCCGCCGCCTTGCAGCATCAGCGCGACGGTTTCGTAGTTGGGCAACCGGAGATGCCGGCGCGGGCGGGCGGCGACCGACGGACCCGCGCCCTCCCCGTCGCCCGACACGCCCACCCGTGCCCGCTTCAGATTGCGTTGCGCCATGGGCCGCCCCTTAGTGCATGTACCAGCCGTGGCTCACGACGAACGACTGGCCGGTCAGCGCCGCGCTCGGGAATGTCGACAGGAACAGCACGGTCTGCGCGACGTCTTCGACCGTCGTGAAGATACCGTCGACGGTACCGCCCAGCATCACGCGCTTGATCACTTCCTCTTCGCTGATGCCGAATTCTTTCGCCTGCTCGGGAATCTGCTTGTCGACGAGCGGCGTGCGCACGAAGCCCGGACACACGACGTGCGAACGCACGTTATGCGCAGCGCCCTCTTTGGCAAGCACGCGCGACAGGCCCAGCAGAGCGTGCTTCGCGGTCACGTACGCCGACTTCAGCGGCGAGGCGAGATGCGAGTGGACCGAGCCCATGTAAATCACGACGCCGCCGCGATTGTCCTTGTACATGTGCTTGAGCGCGGCCTTGGTGGTCAGGAACGCGCCGTCCACGTGAATGGCCTGCATCTTCTTCCAGTCCGAGAACGAATAGTTTTCGATCGGATTGACGATCTGGATGCCGGCGTTGGAAACGAGAATGTCGATCGAACCGAATTCCTCGGCGACCTTGTCGATCCCCTGGTTGACGGCATCTTCGTTCGTCACGTCCATTGCCACGCCGATTGCCTTACCGCCGCCCTTTCTGATTTCTTCAGCCACGGCGTTCGCGCCGTCCTGGTTCAGGTCGGCGATCGCGACCGCAGCACCCGCGGCCGACAGAGTCAACGCGATCTGTTTGCCGATGCCGCTCGCGGCACCAGTGACGACGGCAACTTTGCCGTTCAGATTCGAGTTCAGAGACGACATCCAGAACCTCCATGCAGTTGATGAGCAATGAGACCACGAGACCGCGCGCGGCGAGAAGTCGGCCAAACGGTATAGACCGTTCGGCGGATGCAGCGCGGCGGCCGACTTTGCTATTGTGCATGAACCCTGTGAACGACATAGGTAAAACGCACATCGAGCCGTATCTCTTTAAACTGGACGCTTTCGGGCTGAATCCGGGCTCCATTCCCGTGGCATCACCAACCAGGAGACATGCATGAATTATCGACGTCTGGGCGCGCTCGGGCCTGCAAGTGAGCGAGTTGTCCATCGGCTCATGGGTCACGTACGGCAACCAGGTGGATCACCGCGCCGCGCGCGAATCGCTTGCCGCTGCGCGCGACGCGGGCGTCAATTTCTTCGACAACGCCGAAGTCTACGCGGGCGGCAAATCCGAGGAGATCATGGGCCATGCGTTGAAGGAGCTCGCGTGGCCGCGCGTGAGCTACGTCGTGTCGACGAAATTCTTCTGGGGACTCAACGAAGCGCCGAACCAGTACCACACGCTGAACCGCAAGTACCTGATGAACGCGATCGACGCGTCGCTGAAGCGCCTGCAGCTCGACTATGTGGATCTCGTGTTCTGTCATCGTCCGGACCCGAACACGCCGGTCGAGGAAACGGTGTGGGCAATGAGCGACATGATCGCGCGCGGCAAGGCGCTGTACTGGGGCACCTCGGAATGGAGCGCCGACGAGATTCGCGCCGCCTATGAAATCGCCGAGCGGCATCATCTGCACAAGCCGGTCATGGAGCAGCCGCAATACAACCTGTTTCACCGCAAACGCGTCGAGCAGGAATACAAACGGCTCTACGAGGACATCGGCCTCGGCCTGACCACGTGGAGCCCACTCGCATCGGGTCTGCTCACCGGCAAATATCGTGACGGCGTGCCAGCCGACAGTCGCGCGCAGTTGCAGGGCTATGACTGGCTGCGTCAGCAGCTCACGGACCCGACCCGGAACAACGTGGTCGGCCAGCTCGGCGCGGTCGCCGACGAGCTCGGCTGCACGGTCGGTCAGCTCGCGATCGCGTGGATTCTGAAGAATCCGAATGTCAGCACGGTGATCACCGGCGCCTCGCGGGTCGAACAGATCGGCGAAAACATGCAGTCCGCCGAGGTGGCCAAGCGCATCACACCGGAGATAAAGCAGCGGATCGAGGAGATCATCGGCGACGCGCACGAGTAATCGCGCGCGCAGCGCCACGCACCGGGTGGCTAACCGGGCACGCGCGGTCGCGTACAATACGCGACCGCGCGTCGCCGGCTCCTTCGGGCCAGCCTGCGCTCTCTCAGCGTCCTCTCATCATGCTCAGCTACCGCCACGCCTTTCATGCCGGCAATCACGCCGACGTTCTGAAACACGCCGTCGTGTTGCAGCTCCTGCGCTACCTTGGCCAGAAGGACAAGGCCTTCTGGTATATCGACACCCACGCGGGCGCCGGCGTTTACTCGCTGAAGGAAGGCTACGCGACGAAGACCGGCGAGTTCGAAACGGGTATTGCGAAACTGTGGGGCCGCAACGATCTCCCGCCGCTGTTCGCCGAATACGTCGATGAAGTCAGCGCGCTCAATGCCGATGGCCAGTTGCATTTTTATCCGGGCTCGCCGTATCTTGCGTGGCGACAACTGCGCGCGCAGGATCGTATGCGGCTCTTCGAATTGCACAGCACCGAAATCGAAGTGCTGCGCCACAATTTTCGCGACGCGGGCCGACGCGCAATGCTGTATGCGGGCGACGGCTTCGACGGGATTCTCACGCTGTTGCCGCCCGCGCCGCGCCGCGCGCTGATCCTGCTCGACCCGTCGTATGAAGACAAGCGCGATTACGGGCGCACGCTGCGCTGTGTCGAGGAAAGTCTGAAGCGGTTTCCGACCGGCACGTACGCGGTCTGGTATCCGCAGGTCAAGCGCCCTGAGTCGCAGCGCTTTCCCGATCAACTGAAGCAGTTGCAGAAGGACAACTGGCTGCACGTCAGCCTGAGCGTCAGCAATCCGCCGGAAGACGGCTATGGGCTGTTCGGTAGCGGCATGTTCATCCTGAATCCGCCGTATACGCTCGCCAAGACGCTGAAGGATCAGATGCCATGGCTCGTCAAAACGCTCGGCGAGGACAAGGCTGCGACGTTCAAGGTCGAATATCGCGGCAATTGAACGTGATGAGCGGCGCGTGAGCGTGCCGCGCGCGGTTCCCCGTCAGCTGTCTTGCGCAACCCGATCTCCGCATACGCTCACTTGAACTGCGCGGCCGCCTTGCTCGCGAACTGGTTCGTATAGGTAGCACCCAGATCGATCTTCTTCGGATCGAGCCGGCTATCGAACGACGACAACGCGCGCAGCGACGTCGCCGGGCCATCAGCGGGCATCAGTCCGTCCGGCGAATACGCGTCGCGCACGTTGTGAAAGGCGTCGAGATAGAGCGTCGGGTCGCCCAATAGATAGGCTTGCGGCACCATCTTCAGCAGATCCGCGTCGCTCGCAGTCTGCAGCCAATGATCCGCACGCACGATCGCGTTGGTCAGCGCCTGCGTTGTCTTCGGATTTTTCTGGATGAAGCTTTCGGCCGCGTAAAGCGTCGCCGCGGGCATCATGCCGCCGAACACCTCCTGCGTGCCTTTCACCGTGCGCGTATCGACAAGCACCTTGATGGCGCCGCTACGCGTGAGCTTGGTCATCATTGGATCGACATTGGACAGCGCGTCGATCTGCCCACTGCCCACCGCGGCCAGCACCGTCGCGCCGCTGCCGACACCGATCGCCGAAATGTCGCTGCGCTGCACGCCGGCCTTGCGCAACGCAACGGTGAGCACGAGATCCGTCGACGAACCCGGTGCGCTCACGCCGACCTTCGCGCCTTTGAAGTCCGCGAGCGACTTGATCTGATTGGCCTTCGACTTCACCACGCCGATCACGATCTGCGGTGCGCGGCCCATCAACACGAACGCGCGATAGTGCTGCCCCTTCGCCTGCATGAACAACGTGTGCTCGAACGCGCCCGCGCCGACTTCGGCGCTGCCGCCCACCACCGCTTCGAGCGCTTTCGAGCCGCCCGCGAAATCTTCGAGCGTGACGTTCAGGCCTTCGTCCTTGAAGTAGCCGAGCTGCTGTGCGGCGAGGACCGGCAGATAGTACAGGCCAGGTAAGCCGCCGACGGCCATCGTCAGTGTCGGCATTTCCGGTGTGTCCTTCGCGAACCCAGCGCCGGGCAACGCAGCCAGTGCGAGCAGGATCACGCAGGCGCGCGTCGCACGCTGCATCCATTGATTGACCATGGTGACGTCTCCTTGTTGTGTTTTCCGTTCGAAGCTGTGACGCAGGCGCACATGCCGAGATCGAAGCTCACGGCGGCGAGGCGCGCAACGATTGTCGTCGGACGGTTTCACGGACGCCATGCGCCCAAACCCGAATGAGATTGTCGGGTGCGAGGCAAGCTGGCGTATGGGGGAGAAACGGGACCGCGCAGAAGCACCGACGACGATCTCTCGCGCCGTCGGTACCTATTGCGGAAGGGGCACCGCTCGAGGCACCGGCCGCGGCACGCCACCACCCGCCGGCAATTGGATATACGGCGCGACCACGAACGGCGGCGACGATTCCGGAGGCAGCTCGACCGGTGCCGCGATCGGCGGCGCGGCGACGATCGGCTCCGGCGCAGGCGGCGAGCTCAGCAGTACGGTACCGCTCTGGCCATTATTGACGCCGCCAAGCGTATCGAGGATCACGGGGGGACGCCCGTTATCGGACACTGCGAATGCGTCCGACGCGGCGCAGAGGGCGGCGAGCGTCGCCATGGCGGCCACGGCCATCACGGCTCGGAAAGTTTGCAGCGAACGGACGGAGGACATGGACAGCCCGATTGGTTATGAATGCCGTCTTGTGCGAAAAACGCCATACATTACCGCGGGCCGCGTTACGAAGCTAGTCGATATTCGCCATCAGCAGCTTTCTTGCGCCGTTCACTCGAAAAAACGTCGAAGGCACACGCGGATTTCGATGTCCAGATACGACAAAGCCCCGCTTTGACGGGGCTCGACATTGGTACTGCACGGCCGCGCAAAAGCAGGCGCCGCCAGGTCAAACTCAAAGCGGAAACTTACAGCGAATAGCCGTTGGTTTCGAGCGAACGGATGCGCTGTTCGAGCTGAACGATATCCGACGACGAGGCGAGATATGCCACACGACGGCTACGTTCCGCGGTTTCGAACCAGGTGCTGAGCTTCTCAAGAATGAATGCAAACATGATGTTCTCCAAGGATCAGATCGAATCCCCGGTGATTTGGCATCAGGGATTTCCCGTAAAAGGGTTAACCCGTATTATAGCCTTAAGGTGCAACCTGAACAGTGAAATGCCCGCATGGTGTGCATTCCGTTTTGGAATAGTGCACTCGAAAGGTGCAATGCAGTTCCTGATTTTATTGCGATTCATCCAGGCGTCCTTTAAGTGGATGTCATTTTCGCAATTTTTATGCGCACTTTCGGTGCATGAATCGCTCGACCTTGAGAATCGGCAGGCTGGGTTGCACTTCGATCAGCCGCTAAAGCGGGCGGCAACCTTGTCCGATACAAGATCGGTGTCCGCCAGTCGCTCGATAATCGGACAATCTGGCCGGTCATCACCATGACAATGATCGGCCAGATGCGCGAGAGTGTCGCGCATGTCCGTCAGTTCGGCGATGCGGCGATCGAGTTCGGCGACATGTTCGAGCGCGATCCGCTTTACTTCGGCACTTGCACGCGAGCGGTCGTGCCATAGAGCAAGCAGCCGCCGGATATCCTCGACCAGAAATCCGAGCCGGCGAGCCTGGCGAATAAAGCGCAAGGAATGCACTTCCTGCGGGCCATACACGCGATAACCGGCACTCGTGCGCGCCTTCGCAGTCAATAGGCCGACACTTTCGTAGTAGCGGATCATTTTTGCCGTAACGCCCGACACGCGGGCCGCTTCGCCTATGTTCATGACTGTTTCCTCAAGGTTGCGGCTGAATTCCAATCGATCCTACACCTTCCCATGGTGGGAAGGTCAGCTACCCAAACAGGGTACGGCAGGCATAATTCGACTATCCGCAATCTGATTCCGCCGAGGTCTTTGCAATGACAATCGAACTCCATGTAGAAGGCATGAGCTGCCAGCACTGTGTTGCCGCTGTCACGAGCGCGATTCGCGAGCACGACGCCGCCGCGCAGGTTCAGGTGGATCTCGCGACCGGCCGCGTGCTCGTGGAGTCGGCGCAACCCGTCGATGCGCTGAAGGCCGCGATTGACGAGGCCGGATACACGGTCACGTCTGTGCGCTGAGGGTGCCGCGCATGTTCAAGGTTGCCGTAATAGGTGGTTCCGGATTGCTCGGCCGCGCGCTCAACGACGAACTCGCGCGCCAGACCGGCTGGCAGACCGTCTCCACCGCATATAGCCGAACGTCTCCGCGAATGGTCGCGTTGGATGTTCGCGATAGCGTTGCGGTCGAGCGTTTCATCGACCGCGTAGCGCCGGATGCCGTCGTGATTGCCGCGGCGGAGCGCCGTCCCGACGTATGCGAGCGCGATCCGGCGCTTGCTCGCGCGCTGAACGTCGATGCCGTGCGAATGATCGCCGGGGCGGCGAACCGACACGGCGCGTGGACACTGTCGATCTCGACCGACTACGTGTTCGACGGCACGCACCCGCCCTATCGTCACGACAGCACACCTGCGCCGCTGAACGCGTACGGACAGAGCAAGCTCGAAGGCGAGCGAGCGCTGACCGACACGGCCGAGGGCGGATGCGTGCTGCGTCTGCCGCTGCTATATGGTCCGATCGTCAGTTGGTCGGAATCGGCCGTGACTAGCCTCGTGCCGGCGATTGCAGCGGCGGCGGCGCCGGGGGCCGAGGCTGCCAGGATGGACGCTTGGGCGATCCGCTATCCTACGTTCACGCCCGATGTCGCTTTCGTGATCCGACAGATGCTTGAGCGGCACGCGCGCGGCGAAACGGTCTCTGGCATCGTGCAATGGTCGGGCGACGAACCAATGAACAAGTACGAGATCGCCGTGCGCCTGGCAGAAGCGTTGCAACTCGACGCGCGCCTGACGCCCCAGCGCACACCCACCGACGCGACGCCGCGCCCGCACAACTGTCATCTGGCATCGAGCCGTTTAGAGGTACTCGGAATCGGCCGACGCACGCCTTTCGATATGGCGATCCGGGAGGTGCTGGCCGCGTTTCCGTGGCAGGGACAGGCAACTTCCGTATGATCCGGCGCCTTGCGTGCGTACGGTAAGCGGCTGGCGAACCCACGTTGACGAACGGTGAATCAGGCGACAGCGGTAAGAGGTTGCCAGTTATGTGGCAGCAATGCGGCGATGTCGCTTGCCCTGTGGGTGGGCGGCCGTGTCCCGAGGTCTTTCAGATATGCGTGGGGTTCGTGACCGTTCAGTTGCGCTGAGCGGATGAGGCTCATGATTGCGGCCGCACGTTGGCCAGCGCGCAGCGACCCGGCGAACAATCGGATCCTATGTAGCGTGAGAGTTGTCAAGGCCCGAGTCGTAAGATTGACCGTGCCAAGGGTTGCTCAACGGAGGGCATCATGGACGCAAATCACGTTACCGGACCAACATGCTGAGGGCGTCATCCTGGCAGTGTCGCTTGAACTGTCTGCCGCCCAGTGGAAGGTCGCGCTTCACGACGGATTCAGGGAGAAGCCGGCGGTCCGCACGGTCAGCGCGCCACAGGCGAACTTGCGACTGCAGGCCGTTCTCGAACTCATCGCGCAGCACAAGCAGAAGTGGTCGCTGCCGTCGAACGAGCTAGCGTCAAGACTAATGGGATGGACGCCCCCACCCGAAGCGGCATCAATGTGCCAAAGTGGATGTGTCGAAGCAACCACCTGACCGAGGGGAGCGCCCATCGTGAAGATTACGACAGTTGGCATCGATCTGGCGAAGAACGTTTTTGCCGTCCATGGTGTAAATGAGCATGGTCGAACGGTGCTGAAGAAAGTGCTCAAGCGAAATCACGTTGCGGACTTCTTCGCCAACCTCCCCGCTGCGTGATCGGGATCGAAGCGTGCGCCAGCGCGCACTATTGGGCCCGCAAGCTGCAGGCCATGGGCCATACGGTCCGACTGATTGCACCGCAGTTTGTCAAACCGTACGTCAAGACGAACAAGAATGACGCGGCGGATGCTGAGGCAATCTGCGAGGCAGTCGCGCGGCCGAACATGCGTTTCGTGCCGGTCAAGAGCATCGAGCAGCAATCGGTGTATAGGCAACTTGATGAGCAGGGACTTCAGGCGGCGAGTTTCTGCTGAACCCGTTGATCGTCTTTCACCGGTCAGTACGCCAACCACGATGAAGCACGGCGCGACATCAACCAGTACATCGTCGGTTTTTACAACGCAGTACGCTTGCATTCGACTTTGGGCTATCTGTCGCCCGTTGCCTACGAGGCAAAACCGACAGTAAAAGAACCTATCAGCCTGTCCGAAATAACTTGACCACTACATCCTTGTGTCCTTAGATACGTGCGGGAGGCTAGCGTTGAGCGCGGGAACGCCACCGAGCAGCGCTCGGGACGCGCTAGACGCTTGTTTGTGCGCAGGTCGTATGCGCAAAAACGCGTCGATCAACAGGCTACTTTTGGCAGTGGCTGGCAACGGCGTCCGACCACGCTTATTGTTCGTGCCCGGTCGAGCATGTTGTTGTTGATTTGGCCGCGTAAACGCAGAAACCCCACCGCGGCGGGTGGGGTTTCTGACTGGGGGGGAGCCTGACGATTACCTACTTTCACACGGGCAATCCGCACTATCATCGGCGTGGAGTCGTTTCACGGTCCTGTTCGGGATGGGAAGGGGTGGGGCCGACTCGCTATGGTCATCAGGCATGACGGGTTGCTGCGTCGCAGGGCTGGAGTCAACCGGTTGCGCCACAGCCAATCGGGAAGAAGCGTAAAGGATTCGAGTGTGGGGGGTTGTGTTGTTTCTGGCACAACACTGAATCCCAACCGTGCGTTTCTGTGAGCTCCCGCGGGAGTTCACACCAATCCCCTTCGGGGAGACACACCTGTTATAGGATCAAGCCTTACGGGCAATTAGTATCAGTTAGCTCAGTACATTACTGTACGTGCACACCTGACCTATCAACGTCCTGGTCTTGAACGACCCTTCAAGGGGCTCGAAGCCCCGGGGATATCTCATCTTAAGGCGAGTTTCCCGCTTAGATGCTTTCAGCGGTTATCTCTTCCGAACATAGCTACCCGGCGATGCCACTGGCGTGACAACCGGTACACCAGAGGTTCGTCCACTCCGGTCCTCTCGTACTAGGAGCAGCCCCCTTCAAATATCCAGCGCCCACGGCAGATAGGGACCAAACTGTCTCACGACGTTTTAAACCCAGCTCACGTACCTCTTTAAATGGCGAACAGCCATACCCTTGGGACCGGCTACAGCCCCAGGATGAGATGAGCCGACATCGAGGTGCCAAACACCGCCGTCGATATGAACTCTTGGGCGGTATCAGCCTGTTATCCCCAGAGTACCTTTTATCCGTTGAGCGATGGCCCTTCCATACAGAACCACCGGATCACTATGACCTGCTTTCGCACCTGTTCGACTTGTCAGTCTCACAGTCAAGCACGCTTATGCCATTGCACTATCAGCACGATTTCCGACCGTACCTAGCGTACCTTCGTACTCCTCCGTTACACTTTGGGAGGAGACCGCCCCAGTCAAACTGCCTACCATGCACTGTTCCCGACCCGGATCACGGGCCAAGGTTAGAACCTCAAACAGATCAGGGTGGTATTTCAAGGACGGCTCCATTGAGACTGGCGTCCCAACTTCATAGCCTCCCACCTATCCTACACAGACCGGTTCAAAGTCCAATGCAAAGCTGCAGTAAAGGTTCATGGGGTCTTTCCGTCTAGCCGCGGGGAGATTGCATCATCACAAACACTTCAACTTCGCTGAGTCTCGGGAGGAGACAGTGTGGCCATCGTTACGCCATTCGTGCAGGTCGGAACTTACCCGACAAGGAATTTCGCTACCTTAGGACCGTTATAGTTACGGCCGCCGTTTACCGGGACTTCAATCAGGAGCTTGCACCCCATCATTTAATCTTCCGGCACCGGGCAGGCGTCACACCCTATACGTCCACTTTCGTGTTTGCAGAGTGCTGTGTTTTTATTAAACAGTCGCAGCCACCAGTTTATTGCAACCCTTTCACCCTTCTGGCGCAGGCCAGTCAGGCTATGAGGGCGTACCTTATCCCGAAGTTACGGTACCAATTTGCCGAGTTCCTTCTCCCGAGTTCTCTCAAGCGCCTTAGAATACTCATCTCGCCCACCTGTGTCGGTTTGCGGTACGGTCACTGTGAAACTGAAGCTTAGAGGCTTTTCCTGGAACCCCTTCCAGTTGCTTCGCCACCGAAGTGGCTCGCCTCGCACCCTTGAATTCTGCGCCCGGATTTGCCAAAGCGCCTTCTCCAATGCAAGGACCGGGACTTCCAACACCCGGACAACCTTCCGCGATCCGTCCCCCCATCGCATTTCACAATGGTGCAGAAATATTAATCTGCTTCCCATCAGCTACGCATTTCTGCCTCGCCTTAGGGGCCGACTCACCCTACGCCGATGAACGTTGCGTAGGAAACCTTGGGCTTACGGCGAGGGGGCCTTTCACCCCCTTTATCGCTACTCATGTCAGCATTCGCACTTCCGATACCTCCAGCACACTTTCCAGTGCACCTTCGCAGGCTTACGGAACGCTCTCCTACCATGCACATTACTGTGCATCCGCAGCTTCGGTATATGGCTTAGCCCCGTTACATCTTCCGCGCAGGACGACTCGATCAGTGAGCTATTACGCTTTCTTTAAAGGGTGGCTGCTTCTAAGCCAACCTCCTGACTGTTTTAGCCTTCCCACTTCGTTTCCCACTTAGCCATATTTGGGGACCTTAGCTGGCGGTCTGGGTTGTTTCCCTCTTGACACCGGACGTTAGCACCCGATGTCTGTCTCCCGTGATTGCACTCTTCGGTATTCGGAGTTTGCTATGGCGTAGTAATCCGCAATGGACCCCACAACCATGACAGTGCTCTACCCCCGAAGGTGAGACACGAGGCACTACCTAAATAGTTTTCGGAGAGAACCAGCTATTTCCAGGTTTGTTTAGCCTTTCACCCCTATCCACAGCTCATCCCCTAACTTTTCAACGTTAGTGGGTTCGGTCCTCCAGCACGTGTTACCGTGCCTTCAACCTGGCCATGGATAGATCACCTGGTTTCGGGTCTACACCCAGCGACTGGACGCCCTGTTCGGACTCGCTTTCGCTACGCCTGCCCTAATCGGTTAAGCTCGCCACTGAATGTAAGTCGCTGACCCATTATACAAAAGGTACGCCGTCACCCCTTCGCAGAGGCTCCGACTGTTTGTATGCATGCGGTTTCAGGATCTGTTTCACTCCCCTCCCGGGGTTCTTTTCGCCTTTCCCTCACGGTACTGGTTCACTATCGGTCGATCACGAGTATTTAGCCTTGGAGGATGGTCCCCCCATCTTCAGACAGGATTTCACGTGTCCCGCCCTACTTCTCGTACACCCAGTTCTTCCATGCTGTTTTCGTCTACAGGGCTATCACCTGCTATGGCCGCACTTTCCAGAGCGTTCGACTAACAATACAGATAACGTGTACCGGCTGATCCCATTTCGCTCGCCACTACTCTGGGAATCTCGGTTGATTTCTTTTCCTGCGGTTACTTAGATGTTTCAGTTCACCGCGTTCGCCTCACGCAGCCTATGGATTCAGCTACGGATACTCCATTAGGAGTGGGTTTCCCCATTCGGACATCTCCGGATCAATGCTCGTTTGCCAGCTCCCCGGAGCTTTTCGCAGGCTACCGCGTCCTTCATCGCCTGTGATCGCCAAGGCATCCACCACATGCACTTGTTCGCTTGACCCTATAACGGGTGTGTCTCTGTGTCGACCCACGTTAGCGCTTTAGCGCTTAACGTGGGTCCCATCCCCGGAGGGGATAGACGCACTCGCTACAGGTTGAGTATTCGTGTTGCGCCGTATTCCAAAGCGATCTCTCGATCACCTTTAAAATACATCGATACAATCACAACCCTGATTCACCTACTCACACACCCATCTCCAGGTATGCTTTCGTGAATCTCTTTACTACTTCTTCCTGATTGTTAAAGAACGGCAGCCGGTATGAAGCCTGTGCCTCATACCGCTCTGACTGGCTCAATCGCCAATGCGCAACGCTCTGCCTTCATGCAGAACCCTGCGCATTGAGGATTGGTGGAGGATGACGGGATCGAACCGACGACCCCCTGCTTGCAAAGCAGGTGCTCTCCCAGCTGAGCTAATCCCCCAGTCCCACAGATAGTCCAGCGGCCCCAGCCCTTCAGCTCACCAGACAAGACACTGGTGGGTCTGGATGGATTCGAACCATCGACCCCCGCCTTATCAAGACGGTGCTCTAACCGGCTGAGCTACAGACCCTGAGCCTGCCTGCGTTGCTTCTAACCACAGCCGATAAGCGTGAGCACTTGAGTGCAATGAATGCACAGCTCTGGAAAGGAGGTGATCCAGCCGCACCTTCCGATACGGCTACCTTGTTACGACTTCACCCCAGTCATGAATCCTACCGTGGTGACCGTCCTCCTTGCGGTTAGACTAGCCACTTCTGGTAAAACCCACTCCCATGGTGTGACGGGCGGTGTGTACAAGACCCGGGAACGTATTCACCGCGGCATGCTGATCCGCGATTACTAGCGATTCCAGCTTCACGCACCCGAGTTGCAGAGTGCGATCCGGACTACGATCGGTTTTCTGGGATTGGCTCCACCTCGCGGCTTGGCAACCCTCTGTTCCGACCATTGTATGACGTGTGAAGCCCTACCCATAAGGGCCATGAGGACTTGACGTCATCCCCACCTTCCTCCGGTTTGTCACCGGCAGTCTCCCTGGAGTGCTCTTGCGTAGCAACTAGGGACAAGGGTTGCGCTCGTTGCGGGACTTAACCCAACATCTCACGACACGAGCTGACGACAGCCATGCAGCACCTGTGTTATGGCTCCCTTTCGGGCACTCCCGCCTCTCGGCAGGATTCCATACATGTCAAGGGTAGGTAAGGTTTTTCGCGTTGCATCGAATTAATCCACATCATCCACCGCTTGTGCGGGTCCCCGTCAATTCCTTTGAGTTTTAATCTTGCGACCGTACTCCCCAGGCGGTCAACTTCACGCGTTAGCTACGTTACCAAGCCAATGAAGGCCCGACAACCAGTTGACATCGTTTAGGGCGTGGACTACCAGGGTATCTAATCCTGTTTGCTCCCCACGCTTTCGTGCATGAGCGTCAGTATTGGCCCAGGGGGCTGCCTTCGCCATCGGTGTTCCTCCACATCTCTACGCATTTCACTGCTACACGTGGAATTCCACCCCCCTCTGCCATACTCCAGCGCTGCAGTCACCAATGCAGTTCCCAGGTTAAGCCCGGGGATTTCACATCGGTCTTACAGCACCGCCTGCGCACGCTTTACGCCCAGTAATTCCGATTAACGCTCGCACCCTACGTATTACCGCGGCTGCTGGCACGTAGTTAGCCGGTGCTTATTCTTCCGGTACCGTCATCCCTCACGGATATTAGCCACGAGGTTTTCTTTCCGGACAAAAGTGCTTTACAACCCGAAGGCCTTCTTCACACACGCGGCATTGCTGGATCAGGCTTGCGCCCATTGTCCAAAATTCCCCACTGCTGCCTCCCGTAGGAGTCTGGGCCGTGTCTCAGTCCCAGTGTGGCTGGTCGTCCTCTCAGACCAGCTACAGATCGTCGGCTTGGTAGGCCTTTACCCCACCAACTACCTAATCTGCCATCGGCCGCCCCTTGAGCGCGAGGTCCCGAAAGATCCCCCGCTTTCCTCTCCCGAGCGTATGCGGTATTAATCCGGCTTTCGCCGGGCTATCCCCCACTCCAGGACACGTTCCGATGTATTACTCACCCGTTCGCCACTCGCCACCAGACCGGAGTCCGTGCTGCCGTTCGACTTGCATGTGTAAGGCATGCCGCCAGCGTTCAATCTGAGCCAGGATCAAACTCTTCAGTTCAAACCTGTTACTGTGTTCGGGCTCTCTCGAACCCGGTCGCTCACTCAACGTACTGACGATGATTGATCCGTCTTTCGACAGACAAACCTTCCTCCAATACTGTGTGAGGCTTCTGATACTTCTGCCTGACAGCAGATTCCGGAGAATCCGCCGCCGCATTCCGCATCAAGCGCCCACACTTATCGACTGTTAGTTTTTAAAGATCGGTCCGCCAAACCCGCCGCGCCTGAACCACCACTACCCGGCACCGCTTCGTTTGCGTCGCTGCGTCTGCAGCAGAGAAGTGAGATTATGGAGAACTTCCGTCGGATCGTCAACAGGTTTTTATCACTCGCCTAACCTGCCCACGCCGCTGAAGCCCACGCCATCAAAGGCTTCCCGCTTCTCCGCACCCCGGCGTCCGGAGCGCGAAAGTGCGGAATTCTAGTCGCCGCAGCCAGAACTTGCAAGCGAAATCCTGGGGTTTTCCTTAGGGGATCTTTCCCATACGGCCCGGATCGTCTATCGATGGGGTTTTCACTTCGGGCGCCAGCGTCTGGGCAGCGGATGCGCCGATCGTCCAATCATGCAGCACGGTATAAGCGACCGCCAGCAACGTCGGGCCGATGAAAACACCAAGAAAACCAAACGCAAACGCGCCGCCGAGGATGCCGAGCATCACCAGAATCAACGGCATGTCACTGTTTTTGCCGATCAGGATCGGCTTGATGACGTTATCGGCCATGCCGACTACCAGCAGGCCCCATATGACCACAAAAATCGCCCATCCAGTCGACCCGCCCTGATACAGCCAGATCGCTGCCGGCAACCAGACAATGACCGGACCGCCCGGCACCACCGACAGAAAAAACGTCACGAGCCCGAGCAACGCCGGCGCCGGTACGCCCGCCATCCAGAAACCGAATCCCGCGAGAACCGCCTGTACGAGGGCCGTACCAAGAATCCCGTAGACCACCCCCTTCACCGTGCTGCCCGCCAGCGCCAGCAGATACTCGGCGCGCTCACCGGCTACTCGACGCATGCCGGCGTTCAGCCAGGCGGCCGCCCCCTCGCCACCGGTATAAAAGAAGAACGCGAGCACGATGCTCAACGCCAGCAGCCCCAGCCCATGCGTCACCGCAAGCGCCGCCGCCAGAATCCACTTCCCAGCCGGCGCGGCGAGCGTGTGCAATTGCGCGATCAACTCGGAATTGCTGCTGGTCAAGCGCTCCCAAAAGGCCTCGATGCTCGAACCAACCAGCGGGATCCGCTGCACCCACGGCGGCAGATCGGGCAACCCCGACTCGAAAAGTCTTTGCACCAGCGCAACGATGTCGTGAACATGCGCGCCGAACGCGAAACCCGCATAGACGAACGGCCCGAGCACCACGACCAGAATAATCAGCACGATCAAGGTCGCGGCCAGCTTGCGCCGCCCGCCGACCACGCCAGTGAGTCGCCGGTAGAGTCCCCAGGAACTGTAGCTGAGGATGGCGCCCCACAGCAGCGCGGTCGTAAATGGCGCCAGCACCAGCAACGACCCACCCACGAGCACAATCAATGCGAATACCGCGGCAAGTCGCTCGATCAGTTGGTCAGATTTCACGATGAATCTCCTATTGCGCCAGACCGTGGCAATGACATGACACACGCCCGTCAGGCGCCCGCTGAACGCCGTCAGTATAGAAGCGAGTTGGGCGTCCGGGGTGTCTTATACCATCCCGCCAGGGTGTTGCGAGTCGCTTGCGACTGTGCCGGTGGCGACCGCATTTTTTGAGATGAAAGCGCCCAAATTGCCCGGAGATTGCTGGCCAATCCATATAGCTGCCTGGAAAAGACTAGAATATAAGGTTCCGTGCCCCCAATTTTTCTGGATTTATGCGCTCGCGAATCACCAAACGTCTCCCTCCCGACGCCGACAAGCTCGTCGGTCTCTCGCTCGCGCTTTTCGCGTCGGGCAGCCGTACCGAAGATCGCTTCTGGGAAGCGAAGCTCGACGCGCTGCTGGCCAAAGTCGTGCGCAACGCCAACCAGACTACGCTGGACGCCGCGCTCGACCATCTGCAGCAAAACCATCCGGATGCCTACGGCGCGCTGGCCGACATGGCGGAAACGCACAGCGAATCGTTCGTGATCGAACATGAAGGCGTGTCTTATGAAGCGCTGCTGATCGCCGCGCCTGTGCTCGCCTGGACCCGCTACGTGATTCCGTCCGGCCCGCTCAAGTCCGACGCCGCCGACGCCCTGCGCGCACACCTGCAAGCGCACGTGCTCGCTGCCAACACGCGCGTGGCAATGGCTCCATTCCTGTTCAGCATCGACCAGTTGCCGCGCCATCACGTCGAAACGTGGCGCATCGCCCAGCAACTTGCGCAAGCCGCGGTCAGCGGCGGCAACGCGAAGCTCAATTTCGGCGAACTGCCGGAGACCTCGCCGATTCTGGCGGACCCGCGCTTTCTGCTCGCCGTAGTCGCCGCTCCCGTCGGCGACGCGACGTTCCGCTGGCAGGAAGAAGAGCACGGCACTCGCATCGAGCGCGGCCAATGTCTCGAGCAATGGGCCACCCAAGGCGGCGCGAATCTGTCGGTCGTGCTGCCGGGCTGCGAATTCGAATGTCTGCTGCCGGATGCGTACTACTCGGCGTGCCGCGACGCCGATGAAAGTGTGCGTCCGCACACCGTGCGTACCGCCGTGCGTTATCTTTTCGACACTATTGGCGCGGCGCCGCAGGATCTGCGCGCGGTGGTCGCCGGCTTCGGCGAACGGCGCATCGACGAGTACCGCGTCGGCTTCACGCGCAAGGGCAGCAACGACGTGATCTACGGTGTCGTGTGGCCACTCTACGGCCGCGAAAACGGCGAGGGGGGCATCGACGAGGAGCCGGAGGAAATCACCGGCTCGGACGAACCGCTCGAGGAAATCGTCGCGCTGCTCAAGGAAACCGGCATCACGGATGTGCGCCGCCACGCGGGCCGCTTCGAGCCGGAATATTGCGACGACTGCGGCGTGCCGCTGTATGCGGACCCGCTCGGCGAAATCGTCCACGCGGAAATGCCCGAAGACGCCGAGCCCGCGCAACCCCATTTCCATTGACACCGAAGTCGACATCCCTGCCTTATCGCAAAAAAGCCCCGTATATACGGGGCTTTTTTGTTGATTGTCCGCATTTCTTATGCCTTTTGGACAGCCGTCAAAACGAAGGGAATTTGTCATCATAGGCACGGTGACGCATCGCCGTGATCGAGTCAGCTCCACGAGTCCCACAGATGCGTCGCGCCATTTCGCCCGATACATCTGGAGACATGCATGCGCTTCGCGATTCTCAATTCAAACGCAGAACGACGTGATGGACTCAAGGCCTTGCTGCGGCAGATCGACCGGCTGGCACGCTTCACAGAGGCCGATGAATGGCGTCTGCTCGAACGTCCGTTCAAGCGTTATCGGCCTGATCTCGTCGTGATCGACTGGGAGGACTGGATGTCGGTTGCGCAGGTGCGCGCGTTGCTCAGCCACTTTCCGGACCTGCGCATCAGCGTGCTCACCGACGGGACTTTGCCCGCGCTCGTGCGCGCGCTGATGGACGAAGGTGTGCTCGGCGTTGTTCCACGCGACACCGATCCCTGCCTGATCGTGCGCGCATTGGAAATGGTGCTGCTCGGCGGTCACTACGTGCCGCCCGGCGCGCTGGCGATCGATCCGCCGCTGCCGACCGACACCGCGATTCGTACGTTCGACGAAGAAAGTCCGCCGCCCCGCCGCAACAAACTCTCGGGCGGGCTGTCACCGCGGCAGGAGCAGATCATGCGCTGCGTGCACATGGGCAGCACCAACAAGATGATCGCGCGCACGCTCGGCATTAGCGAAGGTACGGTCAAGATCCACCTGACGAGCATATTCCAGCAACTTGGTGCGCCCAATCGCGCCGCCGCGGTCGCGCTTTACAACGGATGGCTCACGAATCATTTGCAAGTGCTGCGCAACAACGGCGAGCACAGCGCGCGGCCGGTCATCCGCGGGCAGCCTGGCCCGGTTCCACTCCGGCGCCGCACACGTGCGCGCTTCCAGTATCCGTTGCCGGGCAGCGACACCAGCAGCGCGCTACCGATGGCCGCGGAGCCCGCCACGTCGTACGGTGAGGCCCCACCCGGCCGGCCCGCGCGGAAGTCGGTCGGCCCGGGTTCCGCATGACCCGGGGCGCGGGGCACGCCGCGCGCATGGGTTGGAACGTCCGCATGCGCGCGGCGTCGAGGGTGGGCTGGCATGGAATCCGCTCACACCTTTTGTCGTCCAACGAGTAATATGAGACACATGGGTTTCCTCTACACACCGCTTCCGTTTTGGGTCGCTGTCGGTGGCTGGATTGCCACTGCGATGGTGATCGCGCTCGCGCTGTGGAAAAAACCTTTCAAAAGACTTCAGGACGGCACGCTCCAGCATGTCTGGCTCGCGATAATCGTCGCGGTGTCGGTGCTGTGGTCGAGCAACGCCTGGCTCGACGACGGCACCGTGATGCACCTGCTCGGCGCCACGCTCGTCGTCACGCTGTTCGACTGGGGGCTCGCCCTGATCGCGATGGCGGTGGTCGCGGGTCTGGCCGCCGTCGTCTTCGATGCGCCGTGGCAGGGCATCGCGCTGACGTTCCTCGTGTACGGAGCCCTGCCCGTCGCCATCTCGACCTTGCTCCAGCGCATCTGCACCGCGTGGCTACCGCGCAATCTTTTCATGTTCATCTTCGGCCAGGGCTTCGTTTCGCCCGCCATTGCCGTGTCGTTGACGGCCGCGGCAGCGCTCGGCATCCATATCGTCGTGTCCGGCGGTTCGATGACCGTGGTGCCAATCGGCTACGCGCTCAGCGTGCTGCTGCTCGCCACCGGCGAAGCATGGTTCACTGGCATGGCGACCGCGCTGATCGCGGTCTACCGTCCCGCATGGGTGACCACCTACGACGTGCGGCGCTATCGTCTGGGCGGCCCGCGCACTTGAGAATGCGCGCTTTGACGTCGCGTGCGGCGCATCTGTGATAATCAGCGCCTCGTCACCGGAGACTTTCCGGGCGTCCCCGCCAGGACAAGGCAGAATATTTGCAGCAACATTGAACTCAACCCTTGCGCGGGGCATCTTATTTGCCTCATCTCCCATTTGCGTCTAAAGAACTAGATGGATCGCACCAATGTACCGAGCCGGTTGCTGCGGGTGATCGGCCGGTTGGCAGCCTGCGCAGCGAGTCTCTCGCTCATCTGCGCGGCTCCCGCATTCGCTGATCAGCTCGAACAGCACAACGACCTCGTCAAAAGATTTATCACCGAAATGCACGCGGATCCGCTCGTCGCGGATTGCGCCGCGCATGGCGACTTCGTCGCGAGCACGTCAACCGCTTTCGACCACGTCGAATTCCCGTCCAGTTCGTTCGACAGTGCGCACTCGTCGGTCACGCCATGGAACGACTCGTTCGACGAAGGCAAGCAGCGCGTCAAGGTGGACAGCATCGTCACCGTCGAGGGCGTCGGCGTGCGCCAGGACAACTCGGGCGAGCCGGCCGATCTGAAATTCCGCTGCGGCTACGTCGGCTCGCAGATGCTCGCGTTCAGCTGGAACGATCCGGTACCGCCAAACCGCGCGCATAGCGCGGGATCGGGCAAGCACAAAGGCGGCAAAGGCAAGCACGCGGTCGGCGGCAAGACGTCGAAGAAGTCGTCGAAGACAGGCTCGGGCCAATCGTCGCGCACGACGTCGAGCAAATCGGCAAACAAGAGCTCGAAGAAGAAGAGCCAATGACATCTGGCGCTGATCGAGCCGCGCCAACGTCCGATCAGTCGCCCCAATAAAAAACGAGGCACGCACTTTTGCCGTGCGTGCCTCGTTTTTTGTGTCCATTCGTCCGCTTCTTCAGGCGAACGTCTCCACGTGTCGCAGGATCGCTTGCAACATTGCGGCGCCAAGCGATGCGCTGCGCTCGCCGTTCCAGCCGGCCCGCTCGTCGGGCAGATTTGCGTTGTCCTTGAACGGCATTTCCAACGTCAACGACAGACAGCCGAATTCGTTGCCGATGTACTTCGACGCGAGCTTCAACGCATCCTCGCGATACTTGCTCGCCGCATAGCCATACTGGTCCTGAAAATCCGGACTCGCGTGCTTGAACGCCTCGATGAACGCCGTCTGCTCGCGGCCCTGCCGCTCGGTGAAGCCCGGCAACATTTCGGAGCCCGCGACGAACACATACGGCAATGCCTCGTCGCCATGAATATCGAAGAACAGGTCGCAGCCTATCGCATGAATCGCGTCGCGCACCACCAGCACCTCGGGACTGCGCGCGGCATCCGGCTCCATCCATTCGCGATTCAGGTTCGCGCCGGCCGCGTTGGTGCGCAGATTGCCGCGCACGCTGCCGTCCGGATTCATGTTCGGCACGATGCGAAACACTGCATGATCGTACAGCTTGCGCGCGACCGGGTCGCCCGCCCAATCGCCCCAACCGACGAGGCGCTTCACGAACCCCTCGATGAACCATTCGGCCATCGTCTCGCCCGGATGCTGCCGGGCAATCAGCCAGATGTTCTTTTTGGGCGCGGCGTTGGCGGCATCGTTGGCGGGCGGCGTGCCGAGCGTGAGCAGCGAAATCGGCCGGCCTTCGACCGTCTTGCCGAGTTCGGTCAGCGACGCGTGCGGCATCTGCTGCACGGCGCCGAGAAACTCGGCATGACGCTCCTCGCTGTACGGTTCGAAGTACGCGTAGTAGATGCTGTCGAAATCGGGCGTATGGTCGATCGTCAGCACGCGGCCGTCGTACGACGTCGGCACGCGAAACCAGTTCACGCGGTCGTAGCTCGCGACCGCCCGATAGTCGCGCCAGCCCTCCGCGAACGCGCACGCGGCGGCGTTCTCGAAGGTCATCACGCAGCGCTCGCCCGCCGCGCCCGACAGGCGGAAATAGAACCACTGCGCAAACTCGGCGTGGCTGTCGGGCCGTACGCGCAGGCGAATATTGCCGGCGTCCTCGCAGGACAACACATCAACTGCGCCTGCGTCGAAATTGCTCGTAATCGATAACGTCATCGGAGTCTTCCCTGCCTGAATTCACGCTGCCTTTTTAGCGCAGCGGCACGCTTATTCCGCAACGCGGCGGCGAAATACGAAAGTGGAGTCGTTCGAGGCTTCGGCACAGAACGCGTAGCCTTCGGTCTCGAAGTCCTTCAACTGCTCGGGACGATCGAGGCGATTTTCCACCGCGAAACGCGCCATCAAGCCGCGCGCGCGTTTTGCATGGAAGCTGATGATTTTGTAGCGGCCGCCCTTCCAGTCTTCGAACACCGGCGTGACGACCGGCGCGTCGAGCAGCTTCGGCTTGACCGACTTGAAATATTCGCCCGATGCGCAATTGACCAGCACGCGCGAGGTGGCCGCATTCTTCTTCAACTGCGCGTTCAACGCGTGCGTGATCCGCTCGCCCCAGAACGCGTACAGATCCTTGCCGCGCGGGTTGACGAAACGCGTGCCCATTTCGAGCCGGTACGGCTGCAGCAGATCGAGCGGACGCAGCAGGCCGTAGAGGCCCGACAGCACCCGCACGTGATTCTGCGCATAGTCGAGATCGGCCGACGACAACGTCTTCGCATCGAAACCTTCGTACACGTCGCCGTTGAAAGCGAGCACCGCCTGCTTGGCGTTGTGCGTGCCGAATTGCGGCGACCAGTCCGCGTAACGCTGAAAATTGAGGTGCGCGAGCTGATCGGAAATGCTCATCAGCGAAGCGATCTGTTGCGGCGACAAACGGCGCAGGCCGCTGATCAGTTCGGCGGCGTCATCGACGAAATCGGGGATCGTGTGCTTTTTGACGTGCGGCGGGGTGTCGTAGTCGAGCGATTTCGCCGGCGACAGAACGATTATCATAGAGGCTTGCAGGCACGCCGTGCCTGGCGGTCAAAGACGAAAGCCCGATTGTAACGAATGCCCGGTTCCCTCGCCTCAAGCGGCGCGTTGCGCGTCGTACTCGATTCCAATGTCTGGATCGACATACTCGTATTCGACGACCCGCACACGCGGCCGATCGCCGCCGCGCTCGAAAGGGGCGCGCTCGCCGCGCTGATCGACGCGCGCTGCCTCGCCGAGCTCGCCTACGTGCTCGACTATCCGCAGTTCGCGCACCGCAATGTCGACAAAGCCGCTGCGCTCGCGGTCGTCGCGCGGCTGGCGCAACTGGTTAAGCCGTGTGAGCCGACCGAGTCCGCCGCCGACGCGCGGCCGCTGCCCCAATGCAAGGATCGCGACGATCAGAAGTTTCTCGAGCTTGCGCATGCGGCGCAGGCCGACTGGCTCGTGTCGAAAGACCGTGCGGTGCTGAAGCTCGCGAAACGGATCGCGCGCGACTTCGGCTTCAGGATCGCGCAACCGGCACCGTTCGTCGCGGCAATCGGCATCGCGCAGAATGCTGGGGGCGAGCCCGTCAACGCGTGAATCCGACCGTCCGTGCGGCGCGTTGAGCCGAGCGCATGTTGAAGGTTCATCGTCAGGCGGCTTCTGACGATCAACGTGACACCCGCGGCGCGCACAGCGTGTCGCGATTCCCTACAATCAGGCTTCGCCCTTCGCAACGACAGTTCGAGAACCGGCCCACCTTATCGCCCTGCTACCCACGACGCCATGAACGCACCGCACGACACGCCCACGAGCCCCACGTTTCCGTCTCGCCTGCCGAACGTCGGCACGACGATTTTCACCTTGATGAGCGCGCTCGCCGCGGAAAAAGGCGCGGTGAATCTGGGTCAGGGCTTTCCCGACTTCGCCTGCGATCCGCGCATCGTCGACGCGGTCGCGAACGCGATGCGCGACGGTCACAACCAGTATCCGCCGATGGCCGGTGTGCTGCCGCTGCGTCAGGCGATTTCGGACAAGATCGCGAATCTGTACGGCCGCCACTACGACGCCAATAGCGAAATCACCGTGACCGCGGGCGCCACACAGGCGTTGCTGACCGCGATTCTTTGCACTGTCCATCCCGGCGACGAAGTGATCGTGATCGAACCGACCTACGACAGCTATCTGCCGTCGATCGAACTCGCGGGCGGCAAGCCGGTTTTCGTCACGCTCGACGCACCCGACTACGCCATCCCGTTCGACAAGCTCGCCGCCGCGATCACGCCGAAGACGCGGCTCATCATGATCAATACGCCGCACAATCCGACCGGCACCGTGTGGCGCGAACAGGACATGCGCAAGCTCGAGGAGATCGTGCGCGGCACCAACGTGCTGATCCTGTCCGACGAGGTGTACGAGCACATGGTCTACGACGGCGCGCCGCATGAAAGCGTCGCGCGTTATCCGCAACTCGCGCAGCGCAGCTTCGTCGTGTCGAGCTTCGGCAAGACCTACCACGTGACGGGCTGGAAAGTCGGCTATGTGGCCGCGCCCGCCGCGCTGACCGCCGAGTTCCGCAAGGTGCACCAGTTCAACGTGTTCACCGTCAACACACCGATGCAGATCGGCCTCGCCGATTACATGAAGGACCCGGCGCCGTACGTGGAGCTACCGGCGTTCTATCAGCGCAAGCGCGATTTCTTCCACGCGGGCCTCGCGAATTCGCGCTTCAGGCTGCTGCCGTGCACGGGCACGTATTTTCAATGCGTCGACTATTCGGCGATCAGCGACCTGCCCGAAGCCGAATTCGCGCAATGGCTGACCGGCGAAATCGGCGTCGCGGCGATTCCGGTCTCGGCGTTCTATCACGAGGCGCACGAGTCGGGCGTGGTGCGCTTCTGCTTCGCCAAGCAGGAAGGCACGCTCGCTACCGCGCTCGAACGGCTCGCGCGGCTCTAGGATGCCTTGCGCGATGCCACGAACGAACCCACGTTACTTGCCATCGCGCTGCGCGGCACGGGTGTGCGCTTCGCAAGCATGCACGCTTCATGGCACTGCGCTCATTCCCTCAGGACGCACGCGACGCCGCGACACAGGCCTTGCGATCCTCCGTCACGCGCTGCGCAGCCGGCCGCGGGTTGATCGTCTTCACGTAGCGCTTCCAGTCGATCCCCGCTTCGAGCAGAAGATCGCGGCCGTAAATGGTCTGTGTCGCCATACCGACGAGCGGCAGGCTCACGTAGCCGGCGGTATCCGCCACGCTGAATTGCTCGCCGCACAGATACGGCGAGAACTTCGCGATCCGTTTGAAACCGGCGATGTGATGCGTGAGCAGCTTCTCGACGCGCCCTTTCGTCGCGTCGCTGACCGTGCCGCCGAAAAACGCTTCCTTGTACAGATTGCGCGCTGTCAGCTCGAGATGTACATCGACGAAAAAGATCATTTCGCGTTCCTTGGCGGCCTGCCACGGATCGGCGCAGAAGATCCGCTTGTCGGGAAAACGCGCAGCCAGATATTCGACGATGCACTGCGACTCGCAGAGGTCGCCGTGCTCGGTCTGCAGATATGGCACCTTGCCGAGCGGCGAATGCTCGAGCAGCGCTTCTTCCTGACTCGGCTTCACGAACTGCTCCTCGAACTCGATGCCATGTTCGAGCAGCACGAACTTGACCTTGTTGTAGTAGTTGGACAGCGCAAAACCGCACAGCTTGATCATGGGGTGTCTCCCCTTACGTCACGGTGTGTGAGACCGCGCGTCGAGGTTGAAGCAGCGGCTTTCCATCGAATCATCCAAGAAATTGCACGATCGTGCTATTCTAAAATAACCATGGAGTCGGGCATCACAATGAACTCTCGCAATTTCAGCATCGCGACCATCGGCATCGTCGGCACCGGCGCGATGGGCCGCGGTATCGCGCAAATCGCGGCGCTCGCTGGCCTACGCGTGCGGCTCTACGACACCCACGCGGCCGCCGTCGGCGCCGCGCGCGACTATCTCGCGGAGACTTTCGCCAAATTGACGGCCAAAGGCAAGCTGGAGCAGTCGCGCTCGCTCGCCGCGCTCGCCAACGTGAGCGGCGTGCAGGCGATCAGCGAGCTGGTCGGCTGCGATCTCGTCGTCGAGGCGATCGTCGAAAAGCTCGAGGTGAAGCAGGCGCTGTTTCGCGAGCTCGAAACCGTGGTCAGCGGCCGCTGCATCCTCGCGTCGAATACGTCGTCGCTGTCGATCACCGCGATTGCCGCGGGCTGCACCGATCCGTCGCGCGTGGTCGGCTATCACTTCTTCAATCCGGTGCCACTGATGAAGGTCGTTGAAGTGATCGACGGCCTGCGCAGCGACCCCGAAGCCGGCGACGCGCTGATGGATCTCGCCCGCCGCATGGGCCACACGCCGGTGCGCGCGAAGGACATGCCGGGCTTCATCGTCAATCACGCGGGCCGCGGCATGAATATGGAGGGCTTGCGCGTGGCGGGCGAAGGCGTCGCGAGCTTTGCGGACATCGACCGCATCATGCGCGAGCAGGCCGGCTTTCGCCTCGGGCCGTTCGAGCTGCTGGACCTGACCGCGCTCGACGTGTCGCATCCGGTGATGGAGTCGATCTATCACCAGTTCTACGAAGAACCGCGTTACACGCCGTCGCCGATCACGGGCACGCGGCTGTCGGGCGGACTGCTCGGCCGCAAGAGCGGCGAAGGTTTCTATCGCTACGTGGACGGTAAGCAGCAGGTTGCCGCCGAAGCGCCCGCGCCGACCACGCTGCCGCAAAGCGTGTGGGTCAGCCAACGCTACCGCGACGCGTATGAGGCAGTCGTGCAACTGGTCGGCAAAGCGGGCGTAAAGCTCGACGAAGGCGCGACGCCCGCCGCCGGTTCGCTGATCGTCGTCACGCCGTTCGGCCACGACGCGACCACGGCCGCGGTCGACGAAGCGCTCGACGCGAGCCGCGTCGTCGCCGTCGATGCCCTGTTCCCGCTCGTCGGCGCGCAACGCCGCACGCTGATGACCACGCCGGCCACGACACGCGCCGCATGCGATAGCGCGCATGCGCTGTTCGCCGCCGACGGCATCCCCGTCACCGTGATCCGCGATTCGACCGGCTTCGTCGCGCAGCGGGTGGTCGCGACGATCGTCAACATCGGCTGCGACATCGCGCAGAAGCAGATCGCGACGCCGGAGGACATCGACCTCGCCGTCATGCTCGGCCTCGGCTACCCGCGAGGACCGCTCGCGCTCGGCGACGCGCTCGGCGCCACCACCATTCTCACGATCCTGCGCAACATGCACAGCGTGCTCGGCGAACCGCGCTATCGTCCGTCGCCGTGGCTCGCAAGACGCGCGCAACTCGGCCTTGCGCTCACCCAGCGCGACGCCACCGACATCCCAACGGAGACCCAATCATGAGCGCCGCCCTGCTCGCTTCACGCCCGGCCAGCAGCGAATCCACGCTGGTCCTCACGCTGTCGAACCCCGGTGCGCGCAACGCGCTGCATCCGGACATGTACGCCGCGGGCATCGAGGCATTCGATACCGTCGAGCGCGATCCGTCGATTCGCGCCGTCGTGATCACCGGCGCCGATAACTTCTTTTGCGCGGGCGGCAACCTGAACCGCCTGCTCGAAAATCGCGCGAAAGATCCCTCCGTGCAAGCCGATAGCATCGACATGCTCGCTCAATGGATTTCGGCACTGCGGCTATCGTCGAAGCCGGTCATTGCCGCGGTGGAAGGCGCGGCGGCAGGCGCGGGATTTTCGCTCGCGCTCGCCTGCGATCTGATCGTCGCCGCGGACAACGCCAAATTCGCGATGTCCTACGCGCGCGTCGGTCTGACGCCCGACGGCGGCGGCTCGTGGTTTCTCGCCGAGGCGCTGCCGCGCCAGCTGGCCACCGAGGTACTGATCGAAGCCAAGCCGATCGGCGCCGCGCGTCTGCACGAACTCGGCGTCGTCAACCGGCTCACGAAAGCCGGCACCGCGCTCGATAACGCGCTCGCCTGGGCCGACGAGCTCGGCGCGATTTCGCCCAATTCGGTCGCGCGCATCAAGGGGCTGATCGCCGCGGCCGGTACGCAGCCGCTCGCTGATCATCTGGTCGCCGAGCGCGATAACTTCGTCGCGTCGCTGCATCATCGCGACGGTCTCGAAGGCATCACCGCGTTCCTCGAAAAACGCGCACCGATCTACAAATGAACGACGAGAGAGCCGCCCGACATGCCCGACTACCAACTGCCGAAACGGCGCCGCATCTTCCTGATGCGTCACGGCGACGTCACCTACTTCGACGACTCCGGCCGCGCGATCGATCCTGAAACCGTGCCGCTGAACGCGAACGGCCGCGAGCAGGCGAGCGCGGCGGGCCGCGTGTTCGCCGAACAGCAGGTGCGCTTTGACCGCGTGATCGTCAGCGGCTTGCCGCGCACGATAGAAACCGCGCGGTGCGTGCTTGCCGAAACGGGTCAGCAGATCGAGCCCGAAATCGAGCCCGCGTGGCGAGAAATTCGCGGCGGACGGCTCGGCGGCATTCCGCCGAGCGATATCGAGGCCGCGTTTCTCGGCGTGTTCGACGGCATCGTGCCGGAGAGCATGCGCTTTCTCGACGGCGAAACGATCGGCGAGCTGTTCGATCGCGTGCTGCCGGCCGTCACGGCGCTGCGCGAAGACACGTCGTGGGACACCGCGTTGCTGGTGCTGCACGGCGGCGTCAATCGCGCGATCCTGTCGCACGCGCTGACGGCCGGCGGCCGCACGTTCTTCGGTCATCTGGCGCAGGCGACCGGCTGCATCAATGCGCTCGACGTCGGCGCCGCGCCGCGCGACTGGGTGCTGCGCATGCTCAACTATTCACCGCCGTCGCCGTTGCATCGCGACGTTCGCAACACCACGATGGAAATGCTCTACGCACAGTTCATCCGATACCAGCGTAGCTGACACCGAACTGGAGGAGACACATGGCGCAAGCCACGCAGACCGGCGAACCGGCACGCAGACAGGACTACTCGGCTTTCGAGGGCACCCGCCCGGTCAACGAGCGGCAACGCTTCGACAACGACGCGCTCGCCGCGTGGCTGGCCGGACATGTCGACGGATTCGAGGGGCCGCTCACGCTCGAGCAATTCGCGGGCGGACAATCCAATCCCACGTTCAAGCTGATCACGCCGTCGCGCGCGTACGTGATGCGCGCGAAGCCCGGGCCCGCGGCGAAGCTGCTGCCGTCCGCGCATGCGATCGAACGCGAATATCGCGTGATGCACGCGCTCGCCGACACCGACGTGCCGGTCGCACACATGCTCGCGCTGTGCGAGGACGAAAGCGTGATCGGTCGCGCGTTCTACGTGATGGAGTTCGTGGAAGGTCGCGTGCTGTGGGATCAATCGCTGCCCGGCATGACGCCCACCGAGCGCGCGGCGATCTACGACGAAATGAATCGCGTGATCGCGGCGTTGCACAGTGTCGACGCCGCCACCGCCGGCCTCGCCGACTACGGTAAGCCAGGCAATTACTTCGCGCGCCAGATCGGCCGCTGGAGCAAGCAGTATCTGGCGTCCGAGACCGAGCCGATCGACGCGATGCACCGGCTGATCGAATGGCTGCCGCAGCATATGCCGGCGGAGACGAACGAGCGCGTGTCGGTCGTGCATGGCGACTACCGGCTCGACAATCTGATTTTCGATCGCAACGAGCCGCGCGTGCTCGCGGTGCTCGACTGGGAACTGTCGACGCTCGGCGATCCGCTCGCCGACTTTGCTTACCACTGCATGGCGTGGCATGTCGACCCCACGCAGTTCCGCGGCATCGCGGGACTCGATTGGGCCGCGCTCGGCATTCCCGATGAAGCGCGGTACGTCGAGCGCTATTGCCAACGCACCGGTTTCGAGATTCGTGGCGACTGGAATTTCTATCTGGCCTACAACATGTTCCGCATCGCAGCGATCCTGCAAGGGATCATGAAGCGCGTCGTCGACGGTACCGCATCGAACGCGCAGGCGCTCGACGCCGGCCGGCGCGCGAAGCCGATGGCCGAACTCGCCTGGCACTATGCGCAGAAGGTTCTCTAGACACAAGGGCGCGCCCTGCTCCCCATCATTCGCAGTCCGTTACCCGCGAGGTCCAAGATGAATTTCGATTACACCCCGAAGGTCCAGGCGTTGCGCGAAAAACTGCTCGCCTTTTTCGACGAGCACATTTACCCGAACGAACAGGCGTTCTATGCGGAGATCGCGCGCAACCGCCAGAACGGCAACGCATGGGTGCCGACCGAACTGGTCGAGCAACTCAAGCAGAAGGCGCGCGAGGCCGGTCTGTGGAATCTGTTCCTGCCGCAATCGGAGCGCGGCGCGGGCCTGACGAATCTCGAATACGCGCCGCTGTGCGAGATCATGGGCCGCGTGCCGTGGGCGCCGGAAGTGTTCAACTGCAACGCGCCGGACACCGGCAACATGGAGACGATCGAGCGCTACGGCAGCGAAGAGAACAAGCGCGAGTGGCTCGAACCGCTGCTGCAAGGGCAGATCCGTTCGGCGTTTCTGATGACGGAGCCCGAGGTCGCGTCGTCGGATGCGACGAACATCCAGACTAGCATCGTGCGCGATGGTGACCATTACGTGATCAACGGTCACAAGTGGTGGTCGTCGGGCGCGGGCGATCCGCGCTGCAAGGTCTATATCGTGATGGGCAAGACCGATCCCGACGCGCCGCGCCATCAGCAGCAGTCGATGATCCTCGTGCCCGCCGACGCCACCGGCATCACCGTGCATCGCCCGCTCACGGTGTTCGGTTACGACGACGCGCCGCACGGCCACATGGAGATCACACTCGACAACGTGCGCGTGCCCGCTACCAGCATGCTGCTCGGCGAAGGCCGCGGCTTCGAGATCGCGCAAGGCCGTCTCGGCCCGGGACGCATCCACCACTGCATGCGCCTGATCGGTCTCGCCGAACGCGCGCTCGAATTGATGGTGAAGCGCTCGCTGCAACGTGTCGCGTTCGGCAAGCCGGTGGCGTCGCAAGGGGTCACGCAGGAGCGTCTTGCCGAGGCGCGCTGCATGATCGAGCAGGCGCGTCTGCTCACGCTGAAGACGGCGTACATGATGGATACCGTCGGCAACAAGGGCGCGCGCGGCGAGATCGCGATGATCAAGGTGGTCGCGCCGAACATGGCGTGTCAGGTGATCGACTGGGCGATTCAGGCGCATGGCGGCGGCGGCGTCAGCGACGATTTTCCGCTCGCGTATGCCTATGCGTCGGCGCGCACGCTGCGTTTCGCCGACGGCCCCGACGAAGTGCATCGCAACGCGATCGCCAAGCTCGAACTTGCGCGTCATATGGATGCGGGCTCGGCGGCTCGCGTTGAGATGCCGGTCACACGCGTTTGAGTGCTTCGGCTCGGTGTGAGCGTGGGGACTGAGCCCGCGGCAAGCAGCGTCGCGCGATCTATGCTCTAATTTTCGGCAACGGCGGCGCCCTCTTTGCGGCGCCGCTTCGACGAACAAAGGAGCCAGGATGATCGACGTCTATAGCTGGGCGACCCCGAACGGCCACAAGATTCATATCATGCTCGAGGAAACGGGCCTACCCTACAACGTGCATGCCGTGAACATCGGTGCCGGCGACCAGTTCAAGCCGGAATTTCTCGCCATCAGTCCCAACAACAAGATTCCCGCGATCGTCGATTCCGAAGGTCCGAAAGGCGCCGACGGCCGGCCTTTCGCGCTATTCGAATCGGGCGCGATCCTGATTTATCTGGCCGAGAAAACCGGCAAGTTTCTACCGAGCGATCCGGCCGCGCGCTACGCGGCACTGCAATGGCTGATGTTCCAGATGGGCGGCCTCGGTCCGATGCTGGGGCAAACGCATCACTTCCGCGTGTATGCACCCGAGCAGATCGAATACGCGGTCAATCGCTACACCAATGAGGCGCGACGTCTGTACGGCGTGATGGACACGCAACTCGGCAAGACGCGTTACCTGGCCGGCAACGACTATACGATCGCGGACATCGCCGCGTTTCCGTGGACCCGTTCGTGGAAAAATCAGGGCATCGAGCTCGATACCTTGCCGAACGTGAAGCGCTGGCATGAAGAGATCGCTGCGCGGCCGGCGGTGGTGCGCGGCGTCGACGTGCTGGCGTCGGCGCGCGCGCCGCTGATGGACGACAAGGCGAAAGAGATCCTGTTTGGCGCGACGCAGTACGCGAAACACTAGTTTCGGTCGTCTCGCTGACGCGGCTCGACACAAACAGAAAGCGCGAGCGGCATGCCTGCCGGCTCGCGCTTTTTCATTTCGTCTGCGAAGGGAAAACGCTAGAAGTAATGCCGCGTGATGAACTCCGCGACGCACACCGGTCGTTCGCTGCCCTGACGCTCCAGCGTCACGTTCCACGCGAGTTGCACACCGCTGTTGTCGACGTCGGTCACCGACTCGACGGCGAACTTCCCGCGCAGCGACGACCCCACGGGTACCGGCGACATGAAACGCACGCGGTTCAAGCCATAGTTGACGCCCATGCGCTGCTCGATCTTCACCGTTTTGCCGAGCAAAGCCGGAATCAGCGACAGCGTCAAAAACCCATGCGCGACCGGGCCGCCAAACGGCGATTCGCGTTTGGCCCGCTCGGGATCGATGTGAATCCACTGATGATCGCCGGTTGCCTCGGCGAAACGGTCGACCCTCTCCTGATCGACGCTCAGCCATTCGCTGACGAGCGGCTCGGCGCCAATGAGCGCGCGCAAAGCACCCGCATTGTCGAAAGTGACTGGCGTCGCCGCGCTCGCCGTCATGCCGCCGCTCCCGGATTGCGCAGGCCGAACATGCCGTTCGAGCGCACGGTGATCACCGTTTCGCCGTGCTGATTGATGCCCTCCCAGCGTGTCGACACGATGCCGCGATCCGGCTTGCTCTGCGACACGCGCTTGTCGACGATGACGTTCATCATCGTGATCGTGTCGCCGACTCGTACCGGCTTGAGCCAGCGGATCTCGTCGATCCCGGGCGAACCCATCGATGTCGAATCCGCCAGTACCTTGCGCACGAGCATGCCCATCATTACCGAGCAGGTGTGCCAACCACTCGCGACGAGGCCGCGGAACGGCGATTCGGCCGCGGCGGCTTCGTCGAGATGAAACGGCTGCGGATCGAACTTCTGCGCGAACTCGACAATCTCCTCGCGCGTGAACATGTGCTTGCCGATTTCGCGGCTCGAGCCCACTTCCATGTCTTCGAAACTGATTTTCATCGTGCACCTCCTTTGTCCGGTGGAACGGCCCGATCAGTCTTCGGCGACCGCAAATCCGGGCAGCGTGGCAAACCGCGCGAGATGATGATCGACGTCGCCAAGCGTGGTCTCGATGATCGCGAGGCGCTTGAACAGATGCGCGGCCGCCACTTCGTTCGTGACACCCATGCCGCCGTGCAACTGCACCGCCTGTTGACCAACGAAACGCGCGGCCTGGCCGACCCGAACTTTTGCCGCGGAGATCGCTCGACGGCGCTCGTTCGCGTCTTCACTCGCGTAGCGCATCGCAGCCAGATACGTGATCGAGCGCGCCTGCTCCGCGTGGATCAGCATCTCGACCATGCGATGCTGCAACGCCTGGAAACGCGCGATCGGCTGGCCGAACTGCTGGCGCGTTTTGGTGTACTCGACGGTGGCGTGATTGAGCGCGTCGAGCGCGCCGAGCGCTTCCGCGCACAGCAGCAGCGTGCCGTAGTCGGCGATCTGCTCGAGGGTTGCCGCCCCCGCGTGTTTGCCGGCGAGCCGGCGCGCGGGCGTGCCATTGAATTCGAGCGTCGCGGCGCGTTGACCGTCGATCGTGCGGTACTCGGTGAGCGTGACGCCGGCCGCGTCACGCGCGACGACAAAGAGTGCGATCTCGCCATCGAGGCGCGCCGGCACGATCCAGTGGTCCGCCTGCGCGCCGTGCAGCACGACCGATTTGGTGCCGCTCAGCGTGTACTGCGCACCCTGCCCGCTCGCGGTCGTCGCGACTTCGAACAGATCGTAGCGCGCATGCGGCTCGTGAAACGCCACGGCCAGCCTCGCTTCGCCCTGGGCCGCCCGTTCGAGCAGCGCGGCATCTTCGCCGTCGCCGGTGCCGGCAAGGCGTAGCGCTTCGATGCCGACCGCGGTCGCCCAAAACGGCTCGACGACGAGCGCGCGGCCGAGCTCCTGCATGACCACGAGCATGTCGATCGGACCACCGTTGAAGCCGCCCTGCGTTTCGGGCACCGGCAACGCGGTCAGCCCCAGTTCGGTGAACGCGGCCCAGTGCACAGCCGATACGCCCGCCTCCGAGCGCACGATCTGCTGGCGCGCTTCGAAGCCGTAGCTCCTGTCGAGATAGCGGCGCAGCGCATCGGCAAATTGCTGTTGTTCGTCGTTGAAAGTGAAGTCCATGCGCCGCTCCTCAAAGTCCGAGAATCATCTGCGCGATGATGTTCTTTTGAATTTCGTTCGAGCCGCCGTAAATCGACGTCTTGCGGAAGTTGAAGTAGTACGCGGCAAGCGGCGCGGCATCGTCGTCGCCGGCAAGACTGTGCTCGCGTTCGCCTTCGAGGAACGGCACGTCGAACGGCGCGGCCAGCGGGCCGATTGCTTCGAACATCAGCTCGGTGAGCCCCTGTTGCACTTCCGTGCCCTTGATCTTCAGCATCGACGCTTCCGGGCCCGGGCCGCGACCGCCCGCCTCGTTGGCTACCACCCGTCGCACGGTGACTTCCAGCGCCATCAACTCGATTTCGAGACTCGCTACCTTCGCCGCAAACACCGGATCGTGCAGCAGCGGCTTGCCGTTCTTTTTCTGATTCAGCGCGACACGCTTCAGAAACGCCAGCTCACGCTTCGACGCTCCGACTCGCGCAATGCCGGTACGCTCGTGGCCGAGCAGATATTTCGCATACGTCCAGCCGCGATTTTCTTCGCCGACGAGATTGTCGACCGGCACTTTGACGTCCTCGAAGAACACCTCGTTGACTTCGTGATCTTCGTCGAGCGTGATGATGGGCCGCACCGTGATGCCCGGGGTTTTCATATCGATCAGCAGGAACGAGATGCCCTCCTGCTTTTTGGCGCCGCTGTCGGTGCGCACGAGGCAGAACATCATGTCGGCGTGCTGGCCGAGCGTGGTCCAGGTCTTCTGGCCGTTGACCACGTAATGATCACCGACGCGCTCCGCGCGGGTGCGCAGCGACGCAAGGTCGGAACCCGATCCCGGTTCCGAGTAGCCCTGACACCACCAGTCCGTGCCGTCGAGAATACGCGGCAGATAGTGGCGCTTCTGCGCCTCGTTACCGTACTTCATCAGCACCGGCGCAACCATAGACACACCGAAAGGCAACACGGAAGGTGCGCCGATACGCGCGCACTCTTCTTCCCAGATATGTCGTTGCGTCGCGTCCCAGCCGGGGCCGCCGTATTCGCGCGGCCACGCGACTGCCGACCAGCCTCGCGTGCCGAGCAGCCTGTGCCAGCTTGCGAAGTCTTCGCGGGAAAGCCGTTTGTGATTGAGAACCTTGTCGCTCAGCTCGCGAGGCAGATTCGCTTCGAGCCAGGCGCGGATGTCGGCGCGGAACGCGTCTTCAGCGGGGGAATAGTCCAGATTCATGCGTAGTGTCTCCTGGCCGCCACCGCCCGGCCGCCTGGAGCCACCGCGCTATTGCAATGGTTCCTTCAGCGCAGCTGGGACCGGCAGCGGCATCACTTCGATGCCTTCCTCGACCAAGGCACGCGCATCCTCCGGTGTCGTGACACCGCGAATACTGCGCACAGGCGCTTCGTTGTAGTGAATGCGTCGTGCTTCCTCGGCGAAGCGGTCGCCCACGTTCTCCGTCTTCTCCAGTACCTCGCGCAGCGCGCGCATCATGTGCGCCTGCATTTGCTCCGCGCCCGCCGGCGCCTTGGAGTCGGTCGCGCCCGACAGATTCAGACGCGGTGCCGAAGGCAAACGGCTCACCTCGTTCGCACCGCAGATCGGACATTCGACGAGCTTGCGGGACTGCTGCGACTCGAAGTCATCGGTCGAAGCGAACCAGCCTTCAAACCGATGGCCATGCGGACACTGTAAATCGAGGACCTTCATATGGAATCAGGGCTTGCGTGCCAGTTTAGCGCAAAATGGAAATTTGTGAACGATCGTTCGCAAAACTTTAGAGCCGGCGTGCAACCGCCAGCGGCCGCAAGGGAATATGACGCGGGTGGGCGATTTTAACGCTTTACGGCAGGTGCTGCCGAAGGCGGCCCGGCTAGTAAGCGGTGCCACATCTGCTCCGCTCTACGGCCCGCTTGCGGCGCACTGCTACGCCACGAGATTGCTCAGTTGACGGCTCACACGCGGTTCAATCTGACGGGCCTCCTTCGTCAGATTGATCTGCTTCGCGAGTTTTGCGACATCCGCCACACCGACCTCAATCTCGTACCCGCCGCGCGCGGTCAGCCATTCGAGCACGTCCGCCAGATGCCAGACCGATGCACTGCCTTCGTGGATCGGTGACGGGAAGTCGATTGCGTTGTTCAGCATCAGCTTGCGCATGTTTTGCCGCGACACGCCGGCCACCTCGGCCACGTCGGTCAGCCCTACGAAGTCAGGTCCCGCCTCGATCAGCTGCGCGGACGGCACCGCACCTTTCACGTCCTTGAGCGCGCTGGTGACAGCCGCGAGCGCGCTCGCGCCTTCACGGGTGAAAAGCAGCCCGAGGCGGCCGGGTTGCCCGACGCCAATCGTGGCGTCGTCGCACCCCGCTTCGCCCAACCGCTCGACGATCGCGTCTGCATCGCATTCTTCCGCGGCGAGGCGGTATTTCAACGTGAACACATATTCCATACGTTACTCCTGTCTTCGTTGAGCCCAGGTTGTTGCGATTCCTGCTCGATACCTGCTTGATACCTGCGTGATACCTACGAACCCACTAGCGCCGTGCCGTGCAGTTGCCGACGATGCGCCGCAAGTGCCTGGCGTGACTGCCGGCATTCTTCGGCGCACTCCAGACGCTCGATATACAGAACTCCCCGCAACGACATTCGGCGTCTCTGTACGGGCAATGGATTTTTCCCCACGCATGACCTCTTCCGCCGTCCTGAACGCGCCAGCCGTGCTGCTCCGCGTATGCCAATGCGGCCTCGATCTCTTTCTTCATGTGCCTTGCTCGAACCATCGAGACCTCCAATTTAGTCGCTCCAGCACAGGTTGTCAATTGACAACCTGTGCTGGAGCAGAAATGAGATCACTGCGATCTTTAACTTCAGTCATCCAAAACAAAATCGACGACGAATTCGGTGATCGAGAGGTTCATACTAGCCGGCAGCCGGCGCCACGACGAGCCAGCCAGATGGCATAGGAGACGGCTTATTTTTCGAGCCAGAAAGAAACCGCGAAGTCAATGAAAAGCCCCTGCCGGTCATCGACCAACAGGGGCTCCGTTCACCTGCAACGCGGATCAGCTATCGGGCAGACCCGAACTTATACCGTTTCGGGCGCCTCGGTCGGCCACGTACCCGACAGCACTTTCTCGAGCCAGAAGGTACCGATGATCGTCTTCACATCGGTGATCTTGCCCGTGCGCACCCACTCGGATACCTGCTCCACGGTTGCGGTGAAAAGTTCGAGAAACTCGCCTTCATCGAGGTTGCGCTCACCCGCGGTCAAGCCCCGCGCGAGATAGATATCAATGAATTCGGTCGAGTAAGAAATGATCGGGTGAATGCGAGTCAGGTACACGTACTCGCGCGCGGTATAGCCGGTTTCCTCGCGCAGTTCCCGGACCGCGCAGGCCAGCGCGCCCTCGTTCGGGTCGAGCTTGCCGGCCGGATATTCGACCATCACCTTGCCCATCGGATAGCGATATTGACTTTCGAGCAGCACGCGAGCGTCGTCGAACAAGGGGATCACCATGACGGCGCCCGGATGCTGAACGTATTCGCGCGTTGCCTGTTTGCCGTCGGGCAGTCGGACCGTATCGTACTTGACCGTCATGAACGGTCCTTGATGGACCGTCTTGCTGTCGATACAAGTCTCGGTTAGCGCCGCGTCGTGATTGGGAAGCTCAGCCATGTGCGGACCTCAGAACAGCCAGGCGCGCGCGACGGCGGGACGCCGTCAGCGGCGTTTGACGAGATATTGGAAGGTAAAGCCGGGGAAAGCGAACACGACGAACAGCGCGAACGTGATCGCGTAGAACTGCCAGCCCTGCTCGAAGCGATTTCCCGCGCGCGCTTCGAGCAAAAAGCCCAGCGCGCCGACCACGAAATACAGCACGATCAATTCGGCAATCCGGAGCCAGGCGCTTTTCTTCGCCGCTTTCAACGGCACCGCGGCGAAGAGGCGCTGATTCAGGAACGGCAGGTTGGCGCCGACCAGCGCCAACAGCACGATAAACCAGCCCGCAGCGGACATCAGAGCAGCAGCGTGTGCTGGATCGCCTGCAAGCAGGCGCGCAACAGCGGATCCGGCACGATACCGAGCACCAGCACGGCGACGCCGTTCAACGCGAGCAACGCGCGCGTGCTCGTGTCCGCCACGATCGGCGACTTGTCTTGCGGCTCGTCGAAGTACATCAGCTTGACGATACGCAGGTAGTAGAACGCGCCGAACAGCGACGTGATCACGGCGAGCACGGTGAGCCAGGTCAGGCCGGCGTTCATCGTCGCTTGCAGCACGGCGAGCTTCGCATAGAAGCCGACTGCCGGCGGAATACCCGCGAGCGAGAACATCATGATCATCATCACGAACGCGAATACCGCGCTGCGCTGATTGAGGCCCTTGAAGTCCTCCAGCGTGTCCGCTTCGAAGTCGCGGCGCGCGAGCAGCATGATGACGCCGAACGTGCCGAGCGTCGTGATCAGGTAGACGATGCTGTAGAACATCGCCGAGCCGTACGCGTTCGCGGCGCCCGTGGTCTTCTGGTCGACCACGCCGGCGAGCAGGCCGAGCAGCACGAAGCCCATGTTCGAGATCGCCGAATACGCGAGCATCCGCTTGACGTTGCGCTGCACGATCCCGGTGATGTTGCCGACGATCAGCGACAGCGCCGCCAGAATCACCAGCATCTGCTGCCATTCGACCGCCAGCGGCAGCAGGCCCATTACGAGGAAACGCAGACCCCACGCGAACGCCGCGACCTTCGGGCCGCCGCCGACGATGAGCGTCATCGCCGTCGGTGCGCCCTGGTACACGTCAGGCACCCACATATGGAACGGCACCGCACCCATCTTGAACGCCACGCCCGCCACGATGAAGATGACGCCGAATAGCAGCACGGTCGGATCGTAGTGGCTCGTGCTGATCGCCTTGAACACTTCGTTCAGGTCGAGCGAGCCGGTCGCGCCATACAGCATTGAAACACCGTACAGCAGGAAGCCGGAAGCCAGCGCGCCGAGCACGTAGTACTTCATCGCCGCTTCGTTCGACGACGCCACTTCGCGACGCAGCGCGATCACCGCGTACAGCGACAGCGACATCAGTTCGAGACCGAGATACAGCGTCAGGAAGTTATTGCCCGAGATCATCACGATCTGGCCGAGCAGCGAGAACATGCCGAGCAGGAAGAAGTCGCCGCGGAACAGGCTACGGTCTTCGAGGTAGCGACGCGAATAAACGATCGTCACCGCATAGCCAAGCGACACCACCGCCTTCATCACATTGGCGAACGGATCGACCACGTACATGTGATCGAAAAAGTAATGCACTTGCGGGTCGAACGCATTGATCGCGAACCAGATCCCGGCGACGAGCGTCGAGAAGAACGCGATGAAATACGTGGTACGGCGACCCTCCTGGCCGACGAACGTGTCGTTGAGCCACGCGATGACAATGGCGAACATCACCAGTGCGTCGGGCAACAGAGCAGTCATAGGGGCGTTTTGCATGGTCTTAAATTCCTCCGCTCGTCGTTACTGAGGCAACGGCAGCTTCGATTGGGCAACGTGGGAGAGGAGGTTTTCCACGGATACGTGCATCACATCGGTAAAGGGCTTCGGGTACAGGCCCATGAACAGCGTCAGTGCGGCGAGCACAGCCAGCATGAAAAATTCGCGACGGTCGATGTCGAGCAGGTTCTTCACGTGGTCGTTCGCGACCGCGCCGAAGTACACGCGCTTGTACATCCACAGCGTGTAGGCCGCGCCGAGAATCAGCGTGACTGCCGCGCCACTCGCGATCCAGAAGTTGTACTGGACGGAAGCCAGAATCACCATGAATTCGCCGACGAAACCGGAAGTGCCCGGCAAGCCGCAATTCGCCATCGCGAACAGCATCACGAACGCCGCGAACTTCGGCATCACGTTGACGACGCCGCCGTAATCGGCGATCTGACGCGAGTGCATGCGGTCGTACAGTACGCCGATGCACAGGAACATCGCGCCCGACACGAAACCGTGCGAGATCATCTGCACGATCGCGCCTTCCGCGCCGAGCTGATTGAAGATAAAGAAGCCGAGCGTGACAAAGCCCATGTGCGCGATCGACGAATACGCGACCAGTTTCTTCATGTCGGCCTGCACCATCGCGACGAGACCGATGTAGATCACCGCGATCAGCGACAGCGTGATGACGACCGGTGCGAGGAAATGGCTCGCATCAGGCGTGATCGGCAGCGAGAAGCGCAGGAAACCGTACGCACCGAGCTTCAGCATGATCGCGGCCAGCACGACCGAGCCGCCGGTCGGCGCTTCCACGTGCGCGTCCGGCAACCACGTGTGCACCGGCCACATCGGCACCTTCACCGCGAAGGCCAGGAAAAACGCGATAAACAGTAGCATCTGCGGCGTCATCGCGATCTGCGCGTGCTGCCACGTGGCGATGTCGAACGAGCCGGTCTGGTTGTACAGATAGATCAGCGCAACCAGCATCAGCAGCGAGCCCGCCAGCGTGTACAGGAAGAACTTGAATGCCGCGTACACGCGGTTCGCCCCGCCCCACACGCCGATGATGATGTACATCGGGATCAGCGTCGCTTCGAAGAACACGTAGAACAACAGGCCGTCGGCCGCGCTGAACACGCCGACCATGATGCCCGACAGGATCAGGAAGGCCGCGAGGTACTGGCCGACGTTCTTCGTGATCACTTCCCACGCCGCGATCACGACGATCACCGTGATCAACGCGGTCAACGCAACGAACCACATCGAAATGCCGTCCACGCCGAGGTGATACGTGATGTGGAAGCGCTCGATCCAGTTCGCCTGCTCGACGAACTGCAGCTCGGCGGTGCTCGAATCGAAGCTGGTGATCAGTGGCAGCGTGACGAGGAAGCTCAGAACCGAGCCGATCAGCGAAATCCAGCGCGCGGGGGCGGGGTTCTCGTCGTTGCCGATCGCGAGGACCAGCAGACCGAAGAAGATCGGCAACCAGATCGCGATGCTCAGAATCGGATAAGCGTGCATGGGTGTCCCTCGCCTTTATTTGCCGCCGAGCGTTACGAACAGGGTCAGGAGCCCCAGCATGCCGATGATCATGGCGAACGCGTAGTGGTAGATGTAGCCGGATTGGAGGAAGCGGATCACGCTCGCGAACCAGCCGATAAAGCGTGCGCTGCCGTTGACGATGCCGTCGATCACGACCACGTCGCCTTCCTTCCACAGACCCCGGCCAATGGCCACCGCGCCCCGCGCAAACACGACTTCGTTGATCTTGTCCATGTAGTACTTGTTATCGAGCAACGTGTAGATCGGGCCGAATGCGCGCTTGATGACAGCGGGCAGATCCGGACGGACCAGATACAGGAACCATGCGACCACCACGCCTGCGAGCGCGAGCCACACAGGCAGGCCCGACACCGAGTGCAGACCCATCGACGCCCAGCCCTGGAATTCTTCGGTCATCTCATGCAGCGCCGGATGGTTCTCGCTGATGTAGATCACCTTGTCGAACGCGACGCCGTGCTGGAAGAAGTCGCCGAACAACATCGGACCGACGCCGATCGCGCCGATCACGATCGACGGAATCGCCAGCAGCACGAGCGGCACCCACACGACCCACGGCGTTTCGTGCGGCTCGTGAGCGTGGTCGTCGTGACCATGACCATGGTCGTCATGCCCATGCGACTCGGCCTCCGCGCCCATCGGCGATTCCGGGTGCTTCGGATTGCGGAAGCGCTCCTCACCGTGGAACACCATGAAATACATACGGAACGAATACAACGCGGTCACGAACACGCTTGCGACCACGGCGAAGTACGCGAAACCCGAGCCTGGCAGATGCGACAGTTTCACCGCGTCGATGATCGAGTCTTTCGAGTAGAAGCCCGAGAAGAACGGCGTGCCGATCAGCGCGAGCGAACCGATCAGCGACGTGATCCACGTAATCGGCATGTACTTGCGCAGGCCGCCCATGTTGCGCATGTCCTGATCGTGATGCATGCCGATGATCACCGAACCCGCGCCGAGGAACAGCAGCGCCTTGAAGAACGCGTGCGTCATCAGGTGAAACACGGCGACCGAATATGCCGACGCGCCGAGCGCGACCGTCATGTAACCGAGCTGCGACAGCGTGGAATAAGCGACCACACGCTTGATGTCGTTCTGGACGATCCCGAGGAAACCCATGAACAGCGCGGTAATCGCACCGATGACCATGACGAACGACAGCGCCGTATCCGACAGTTCGAAGAGCGGCGACATGCGCGTGACCATGAAGATACCGGCCGTCACCATGGTCGCCGCGTGAATCAGCGCGGAGATCGGCGTCGGGCCTTCCATCGAGTCCGGCAGCCACACGTGCAGCGGGAACTGAGCCGACTTACCCATCGCGCCGATGAACAGGCAGATGCAAGCCACCGTCAGCAGGCCCCAGTCGGTACCCGGGAAGTTCAGCGCCGCGAGTTCGGTACGCTTCGCGAAGACTTCGCCGTAGTTCATCGAGCCGGCGAACGCGAACAGCAAACCGATGCCGAGCAGGAAACCGAAGTCGCCGACGCGGTTCACGATAAACGCCTTCATGTTCGCGTAGATCGCACTCTCACGCTTGAAGTAGAAGCCGATCAGCAGGTACGACATGAGACCCACCGCTTCCCAGCCGAAGAACAGCTGCAGGAAGTTGTTGCTCATCACGAGCATCAGCATCGAGAACGTGAACAGCGAGATGTACGAGAAGAAGCGCTGGTAGCCGTCGTCGTCGGCCATGTAGCCGATCGTGTAGATATGCACCATCAGCGACACGAAGTTCACCACGCAGATCATCATCGCGGTCAGCGAGTCGACCAGGAAACCGACTTCGAGCTGGGTCTTGCCGATTGACATCCATTGATAAATGGTCGCGTTGAAGCTCGCGCCGTCCATCACCTGGAAAAAGACCATGACCGACAGGATGAACGAAATCGCGACGCCGAGGATCGTGACCGAATGCGCACCCGCCCGCCCTATTGCCTTGCCGAACAGCCCCGCAATCAGGGAACCAGCGAGCGGTGCCAGCGGAATTGCCAACAGCAGGTTTTCATTGAGTATCGTGGACATAACCGCTTTTCCTGAAATTAACCTTTGAGCTGATCGAGATCCTCGACATTGATCGTGTCGAGACTACGGAACAGGGTCACCAGAATTGCGAGACCGATCGCCGCTTCGGCTGCCGCAACCGTCAGCACGAAGAAGACGAAAATCTGGCCATGCACGTCGCCCAGGTAGTGCGAGAACGCGATGAAATTGGTGTTCACCGCGAGCAGCATCAGTTCGATCGCCATCAGGATGATGATGACGTTGCGGCGGTTCAGGAAAATGCCGACGATGCTGATCGCAAACAGGATCGCGCCGAGGACAAGGTAATGGGCAAGGGTCAACATGATTTCTATCTCCTGTCCGCTCAGCTGTTCTTGGCCGGCGCCGAGTCGGCTGCTGCTGCGGCTGCCGCGGCAGCCGCCTGTTCCGCAGCGAGGGTCGCCGCGGTTTTCTCTGACGGCATCTTCACAACGCGCACGCGGTCCTGCACGCGCACCTTGACCTGTGCGCTGACGTTCTGACGCTTGCTGTCCTTCTTGTGGCTCGTGGTCAGCGCGATCGCCGCGATGATGGCAACCAGCAGGATCAGGCCGGCAATTTCGAACGCGAAGATGTAGTCGGTATAGATGACCTTGCCGATCAGGCGCGTGTTCGACCAGTCGCCCATGCCAGCGGCAGCCGCGGCCGTGTCGTGCAGCGCCGTGGTGGTCGCGCCGTAGCCGTGCCACAGGATCAGCGCGGTTTCGATCACGATGATCGCGCCCACCGCCGAGGCCATCGGCACGAAGCGTTTGAAGTCCTTGCGCAGCACGTCGAGATTGACGTCCAGCATCATCACGACGAACAGGAACAGCACCATCACCGCGCCGACGTAGACCAGCACCAGCAGGATCGCGAGGAACTCGGCCTCCAGCAGCATCCAGATCGCCGCTGCGTTGAAGAACGCCAGCACGAGAAACAGTGCGGATGACACCGGGTTGCGCGAGGTGATCACCTTCAGCCCTGAAACCACCAGGAGCAGCGCGAAGATGTAGAACAGTACGGTCGTGAATTCCATGATTACCGGTTCATCGTTAGGCCATCGTCAGGCATTGTTCTTTGGCACCCGTGGCTGGCAAAAGCGGACGAAACCGCCAGAACCGCCACACAGGTGCGCCGTGCCGCGGCGTTCAGGCCGCGGCGGTCGGCCCGACAGCAGGCCGTGTTACTGCTTTTACTGCCGCATTTGCTGCAAGCGGGAAAACGCTTCAACGATACGGTGCGTCGGCTGCCTTGTTGGCGGCGATTTCTGCTTCGTAACGATCGCCAACGGCCAGCAGCATTTCCTTCGTGAAGTAAAGGTCGCCGCGCTTCTCGCCGTGATACTCGAGAATGTGCGTCTCGACGATCGAATCGACCGGGCAGCTTTCTTCGCAGAAACCGCAGAAGATGCACTTGGTCAGGTCGATGTCGTAGCGCGTCGTGCGGCGCGTGTTGTCCGCGCGCGTTTCCGATTCGATTGTGATCGCGAGCGCCGGGCACACTGCTTCGCACAGCTTGCACGCGATGCAGCGCTCTTCGCCGTTTTCATAGCGGCGCAGCGCATGCAGACCGCGGAAACGCGGCGAGATCGGGGTCTTCTCTTCCGGGAACTGCACGGTGATCTTGCGCTGGAACGCGTAGCGTCCGGTCAGCGCGAGGCCTTTCAGGAGTTCCGTGAGGAAGAAAGTCTTGAAGAAGTTTTGGATTGCGGTCATAGGTTCGTCCGCCCTTTATTTCCAGATGTTCAACGGCGACATGATCCAGAAGCCGACCACCACGAGCCACACCACGCAGACCGGAATGAAAATCTTCCAGCCGAGACGCATGATCTGGTCATAGCGGTAGCGCGGGAACGTGGCACGCGCCCAGATGAACACCGACAACAGGAAGAAAACCTTGGCGACGAGCCAGACGATGCCCGGGATGAACGACAGGAACCCGAACGGGGCGCTCCAGCCGCCGAGGAACAGTGTTGCAGCCAATGCCGAGATCACGATCATGTTGATGTACTCGGCGAGGAAGAACAGCGCGAACGCCATACCCGAGTAATCGATCATGTGGCCCGCGACGATTTCCGATTCGCCCTCCACCACGTCGAACGGGTGACGGTTCGTTTCCGCGATGCCCGAGATGAAGTACACGACGAACATCGGCAGCAGCGGCAGCCAGTTCCAGGACAGGAAGTTCAGGCCGTGCGAGGCGAAGAAGCCCTGCTCCTGCGAGCCGACGATGCCCGACAGGTTCAGTGTGCCGGCCGTCATCAGCACGACCACCAGCGCGAAGCCCATCGAGATTTCGTACGAGACCATCTGCGCGGCGGCGCGCATCGCGCCGAGGAACGCGTACTTCGAGTTCGACGCCCAGCCGGCCAGAATCACGCCGTACACGCCGATCGACGAGATCGCCATCGCGTATAGCAGACCCGCGTTGATGTCGCCGAGCACCGCGCCCGCCTGGAACGGGATCACCGCCCAGACCGCGAAAGCCGGCACCACCACCATGATCGGCGCGATCAGGTAGATCCAGCGGCTTGCCTGAGCGGGCTGGATCACTTCCTTGAGCAGCAGTTTCAGCACGTCGGCGATCGGCTGCAAGAGCCCGGCGGGGCCGACGCGGTTCGGACCGAGACGCACATGCATCCAGCCGATCAGCTTGCGCTCCCACAGGATCAGGTAAGCCACGCACAGCAGGATCGCGACGGCCACCACCAGGATGCGCACGAGCGCCCACACCGTGGGCCATGCCACACCGAGAAGTTGGGCGCCGCCCGAGTTGATCGTATCGAACAAGCTCATTTACGCCTTCTCCACCACCAGTTCACCGAACAGGCTGCCCAGCGCTGCACCGGCAGGCGTAGCCGCCGATACGCGGACGACCGTCTCCGCAAGATTCGCATCGCGCACGGCCGGCAACTGCACCGCTTGCTCGCCCTGACGAACGCGCACCGCGTCGCCCTCTTTCAAACCCAGTTTGTCGAACAGCGCAGCGGGCAGGCCGACCGAATTCGCCGTACGGGCCGCCGCGGTCAGATGCAGCGACTCCGCGCGACGCACGAGCGCATCGGCATGATAGATCGGCACGTTCGCGAGACGCTCGAACTTGCCTTCCGCCGCCTTCGCGGCCTGGCCGCGCGTCACCGCGACGCTGGTGCGGTTCGATAGACGCGACTTCAGCTCGCCGTCGCCGAGCGCGGCCGCGCGCACTTCTTCGACCGTGTCGTATTCGAAGCCCGACGCACCGAGCAGGCTGCCCAGCACGCGCAACACCTTCCAGGCCGGACGCGTGTCGCCGAGCGGACGCACGACGCCGTTGAACGCCTGCACCGTGCCTTCAGCGTTGACGAACGTACCGCCCGTTTCGGTGAACGGCGCGATCGGCAGCAGCACGTCGGCATAGTCCGCGCCCGTCTGGAACGGCGACATCACGACGACCATCTCGGCCTGCTTCAGCGCGGCAAGCGCCTGCGCCGGGTTGGCGGTATCGAATTCCGGCTCGAGATTCAGCAGCAGATAGCCCTTGCGCGGCTGCTCGAACACTTCACGCGCGCTCAGGCCGCCTTCGCCCGGCAGCGCATTCACGAGGTGCGCCCCGACCGTGTTGGCCGCTTCGGTAAGGAAACCGAGCGTTGCGCCGGTTACTTCGGCAATCCATTGCGCCGCGGCGTGGATCGCCGCGAAGTCCGGATGACGAACCGCTTCGTTACCGAGCAGCACGACGCGATGCTCGCCGGTGGTCAGCGATTTCGCGATCTGCTTGTGCGCGTCCGTCGGCTGTGTGCCGGCGAATGCTTCCGGCAATGCGACGCCCTTCGCTTCGCCCACCGCACCGGCGATGCCTGCCAACACCTCGAGCCATGCCGACGGCGCCGCGACCACGCGTTGCGCCTGAGGGATCATCGCGTCGTCGTTGGTGGCCTGGAGCAGTGTAAGTGCCGAACCGCCTCGTGCGACCTGGCGCAAACGCGCGGCGAACAGCGGATGGTCACGGCGCAGATCCGAACCGATCACGAGCGCCGCATCGACGTTCGACAGATCGGCGATCGTGCTGCCGAGCCACGGCGCGCCGGTAACGGGCGCCGAGAAATCAGATTGACGCAGACGGAAGTCGACGTTCGGCGTGCCGACCGCTTGAGCGATCTGCTTCAACAGGAACAGTTCTTCGACGGTGCTGTGCGCGCTCGACAGTGCGGCAAGCGCGTTCGCGCCGTGGTCACTCTTGATGCCCTTCAGACCCTTGACCACGTATTCGAGCGCGGTCTGCCAGTCGGTTTCGACCCACTGGCCGCCTTGCTTGAGCATCGGTTTGGTCAGACGCTCGGGGCTGTTCAGGCCTTCGTACGAGAAGCGGTCCTTGTCCGAGATCCAGCACTCGTTGATCGCCTCGTTTTCGAACGGCAAAACGCGCATCACGCGATTGTTTTTCACCTGCACGATGAGGTTCGCGCCGACGGAATCGTGCGGGCTCACCGACTTGCGACGCGACAGCTCCCACGTACGGGCGCTGTAGCGGAACGGCTTGCTCGTGAGCGCGCCGACCGGGCACAGGTCGATCATGTTGCCCGACAGCTCGGAGTCGACCGTCTTGCCGACGAACGATGTGATTTCCGCATGCTCGCCGCGGCCCAGCATGCCGAGTTCCATCACCCCGGCGATTTCCTGGCCGAAGCGAACGCAACGCGTGCAGTGAATGCAGCGCGACATCTCTTCCATCGAGATCAGCGGACCCACGTTCTTGTGGAACACCACGCGCTTTTCTTCGCTATAGCGTGACGACGACTTGCCGTAACCAACGGCCAGATCCTGCAACTGGCATTCGCCACCCTGATCGCAGATCGGGCAGTCGAGCGGATGGTTGATCAGCAGGAATTCCATCACGGCTTGCTGGCCCTTCACCGCCTTGTCCGACCTGGTGCGCACGATCATGCCGGCCGACACCGGCGTCGCGCACGCGGGCACGGCCTTCGGCATCTTCTCGACATCGACCAGACACATCCGGCAATTGGCCGCAATCGACAGCTTCTTGTGATAGCAGAAGTGAGGAATGTAGGTGTCAACCTTATGCGCAGCCTGGATCACCATGCTGCCTTCAGGCACCTCGACTTTCTTGCCGTCTATTTCCAGTTCAACCATGATGGTCAATCTTCCTTAACCTGTTACCGCTCAATCGTTCGCGTGTTCATCGCCCGCTTCGGGCGATGAATCCTGCGGTTGAGGTGTTCGTCTGGTAGTTATCCGTCAGCCAAACCTGTCGGCCCGACTCAGGCAGCCACGGTTTCGGGCGCCGCCGCCATGCCGGCATGACCGCCGACGAGGCAATGCTTGTGGGCGACGTGATATTCGAATTCGTCCCAGTAGTGCTTGAGCATGCCCCGGACCGGCATCGCGGCCGCGTCGCCGAGCGCGCAGATCGTGCGGCCCATGATGTTTTCCGCGACGGAGTTCAGCAGATCCAGATCTTCCTGGCGGCCGAGACCATGCTCGATACGATGCACGACGCGATACAGCCAGCCCGTGCCTTCACGGCAAGGCGTGCATTGACCGCACGACTCTTCGTAATAGAAGTACGACAGGCGCAGCAGCGAGCGCACCATGCAGCGCGTCTCGTCCATCACGATCACTGCGCCCGAGCCGAGCATCGAGCCGGCCTTCGCGATCGAGTCGTAATCCATGTCGGTCTGCATCATCATCTCGCCCGGTATCACCGGCGCCGACGAACCACCAGGAATCACAGCCTTGATCTTCTTGCCGCCGCGCATGCCGCCGGCGAGTTCCATCAGCGTCGCGAACGGCGTGCCGAGCGGAATTTCGTAATTGCCCGGACGCTCGACGTCGCCCGACACCGAGAAAATCTTCGTGCCGCCGTTGTTCGGCTTGCCGATTTCAAGGTAATTCTGCGGGCCGATGGCGAGCAGGAACGGCACCGCCGCGAACGTTTCGGTGTTGTTGATCGTGGTCGGCTTGCCGTACACGCCAAAGCTCGCCGGGAACGGCGGCTTGAAGCGCGGCTGCCCCTTCTTGCCCTCGATCGATTCGAGCAGCGCGGTTTCTTCGCCACAGATGTACGCGCCGTAACCGTGATGCGCATGCAGCTCAAACGAAAAGCCAGAGCCCATGATGTTGTCGCCGAGGAACCCGGCGCGGCGAGCTTCTTCCAACGCTTCTTCGAAGCGCTTATAGACTTCCCAGATTTCGCCGTGAATATAGTTGTAGCCGACCGTGATGCCCATCGCGTACGCGCCGATCGCCATACCTTCGATCAGCGAATGCGGATTGAAGCGCAGAATGTCGCGGTCCTTGAACGTACCCGGCTCGCCCTCGTCCGAATTACAGACGAGGTACTTCTGGCCCGGGAACTGACGCGGCATGAAGCTCCACTTCAGACCGGTCGGGAAGCCCGCGCCGCCGCGGCCGCGCAGACCCGACGCCTTGACGTCGGCGATCACCTGCTCGGGCGCGATCTTTTCTTCCAGGATACGGCGCAGCTGGGCGTAGCCGCCGCGCGCCACATAGTCTTCGAGATGCCAGTTGTCGCCGTTCAGGCCGGCGAGAATCAGCGGTTTGATGTGACGATCGTGTAAAGACGTCATTTCGAAAGTTCCTCGAGCAGCTGGTCGATCTTCTCGCGGCTCATGAAGCTGCACATGCGTTGGTTGTTCACCAGCATCACCGGCGCGTCGCCGCACGAACCCATGCACTCACCTTCTTTCAGGGAGAATTTGCCGTCGGGCGTGGTTTCGCCGAAGTCGATGCCGAGCTTCTGCTTCAGGTATTCAGCGGCGCTTTCGGAACCGCCGTCCGGGCCGAGCTGGCACGGCAGGTTCGTACAGAGCGTGATCTTGAACTTGCCGACCGGCGAGGTCTCATACATCGTGTAGAAGGTCGCTACCTCCTGCACGGCGATTGCCGGCATGCCGAGATAATCCGCGACGAACTGCATGAGTTCGGGCGACAGCCAGCCATGCTCCGTTTGAGCAATGGCCAACGCCGACATCACGGCGGACTGTTTCTGATCCGCGGGGTACTTTGCGACCGCACGATCGATTTCTTTCAGGCCTTCAGCTGAGATCATTTTCAGACACGACTCTTTCAATTCCTACCGAACGAAAACCTGTCGCTCACGTCAAACTGCGACAGACCCGGCGTTCCTTTGCTTGACCCGCGTGGCGGTGCGACGACCGCAGACGCGCGTCGATGAATACGTCCTAGCGATCCACTTCGCCGAACACGATGTCCTGCGTGCCGATGATCGTCACGGCGTCGGCGATCATGTGGCCGCGCGCCATTTCGTCGAGCGCGGACAGGTGCGCATAGCCCGGGGCGCGGATCTTCAAACGATACGGCTTGTTGGCGCCGTCCGAGATCAGATAGATGCCGAACTCGCCCTTCGGATGTTCGACTGCGGCATACGCCTCGCCTTCGGGCACATGGAAGCCTTCGGTGAACAGCTTGAAGTGGTGGATCAGATCTTCCATGTTCGACTTCATGCCGACGCGCGACGGCGGCGCAACCTTGTGATTGTCCGTCATTACCGGGCCCGGATTTTTGCGCAGCCACTCAATGCACTGTTTCGCGATACGCGTGGACTGGCGCATTTCTTCGACGCGCACCAGATAGCGGTCATAGCAGTCGCCATTCACGCCGACCGGAATGTCGAAGTCGAGCTTGTCATAAACCTCATACGGCTGCTTCTTGCGCAGATCCCACTCGATCCCCGAGCCACGCAGCATCGCGCCGGTCATGCCGAGCTGCAGCGCGCGCTCCGGGCTGACCACGCCGATACCAACCAGACGCTGCTTCCAGATCCGGTTGTCGGTGAGCAGCGTTTCGTATTCGTCGACGCACTTCGGGAAGCGCGTAAAGAAGTCGTCGATGAAGTCGAGCAGCGAACCCTGACGGTTTTCGTTCATCTTCGACAACGCCTTCGCATTGCGAATCTTCGACGCCTTGTATTGCGGCATTGCGTCAGGCAGATCGCGATAGACGCCGCCCGGGCGATAGTAGGCCGCGTGCATGCGCGCGCCCGACACCGCCTCGTACACGTCCATCAGGTCTTCGCGCTCGCGGAACGCATACAGGAACACCGCCATCGCACCGACGTCGAGCGCGTGCGAGCCAATCCACATCAGGTGATTCAACACGCGCGTGACTTCGTCGAACAGCACACGAATGTATTGCGCGCGCAGCGGCACGTCGATGCCGAGCAGCTTTTCAATGGCGAGCACGTAGCCGTGCTCGTTGGCCATCATCGACACGTAGTCGAGACGGTCCATGTACGGCACCGACTGGATGAACGTCTTGCTTTCGGCGAGCTTTTCAGTCGCGCGATGCAGCAGACCGATGTGCGGATCGGCGCGTTGGATCACTTCGCCGTCGAGTTCGAGCACGAGACGCAACACACCGTGCGCTGCCGGGTGCTGCGGACCAAAGTTGAGCGTGTAGTTCTTGATCTCTGCCATGACGTTCTCTTAGTGTTTCAGACCGCCATAGCGATCCTCGCGGATCACGCGCGGCGTGATTTCCCGCGGCTCGATCGTCACCGGCTGATAAACGACGCGCTTCTCTTCCGGGTCGTAACGCATCTCGACGTAGCCGGAGACCGGGAAATCCTTGCGGAACGGATGACCGATGAAACCGTAGTCGGTCAGAATGCGGCGCAGGTCCGGGTGGCCTTCGAAGACGATGCCGTACAGGTCGAACGCTTCGCGCTCGTACCAGTTGACCGAATTCCAGATATCGACGACGGACGGCAGGATCGGCATGTCGTCGTCCGGCGCGAACACGCGCAGCCGCAGACGCCAGTTGTTTTGTACCGACAGCAGATGCAGCACTGCCGCAAAACGCGGGCCGTCGTAAGCGCCTTCGGCATAGGTCTGATAATCGACGCCGCACAGGTCGACACACTGCTCGAAACCGAGCGAGCGATCGTCGCGCAGACGCTTTGCCACGTTGAGGTAGTCGCCGGCCTTGACGACGATCGTCAATTCACCGACCGACTCGGTCACGCTCAACAGGAGGCCGCCAAAGGCCGCCTCGAGGTTCGCTTTCAGGGTCTCGAGTTTGCTTGCCATATTGTGGGGAGGCGTTGGCCTTATTGACGGGCGATGGTGTTAGTGCGGCGAATCTTGGCTTGCAGCTGGATCACGCCGTATACCAGCGCTTCCGCCGTGGGCGGACAACCCGGCACGTACACATCGACCGGGACGATCCGGTCGCAGCCGCGCACCACCGAGTATGAGTAGTGGTAATAGCCACCGCCGTTCGCGCATGAGCCCATCGAGATCACCCACCGCGGCTCCGCCATCTGGTCGTAAACCTTGCGCAGAGCGGGCGCCATCTTGTTGCACAGCGTGCCGGCGACGATCATCACGTCCGACTGACGCGGACTCGGACGAAACACCACGCCGAAACGGTCGAGATCATAACGGGCAGCGCCCGCATGCATCATCTCGACCGCGCAGCACGCAAGACCGAACGTCATCGGCCACAGCGAGCCGGTGCGCGTCCAGTTGATCAGTTTGTCCGCCGTAGTGGTGACAAACCCTTCCTTCAAGACCCCTTCGATACTCATTTGCTTTCCACTCCAGACGGGGCGGCAAGCCTGGCCACCCACGCAAACCGGCGATTAACCCATCATTCCCAGTCGAGGCCGCCCTTCTTCCAGATGTAGGCAAAGCCAAGCAGGAACTCGAGCAGGAAAATCATCATTGCCGTGAACCCAGTCCAGCCGATGTCACGCAACGCCACGCCCCACGGGAACAGGAATGCGGTCTCAAGGTCGAAAATGATGAAGAGAATGGCGACGAGGTAGTAGCGCACGTCGAATTTCATGCGCGCATCTTCGAATGCTTCGAAGCCGCACTCGTACGGTGCGTTTTTCTCGGTGTCGGGCTTGTTGGGACCGAGGAGCTTGCCAATACTGACCAGTGCTACGCCTAAACCGGTGCCCACAATAAGGAACAGCAAAACGGGGAAATAGGCTGCGAGGTTCAAGACAATCCTCAATCGGTTGGTTCTGAGTGCCGTCAGGAGCATAGCACCCCTGACGCGAAATCACTTCCTCAACGCGCATGACGTAAGCCGTACAGCGATACGCCAGAAGTGAAAATGCCAGCCGAAGCGAAGCAAACGGCTGGCATTTAGATAACATTTGGTGCCGACGGCGAGACTCGAACTCGCACAGCTTTCGCCACTACCCCCTCAAGATAGCGTGTCTACCAATTTCACCACGTCGGCACTATATGCAATCCGGGAAAACAACTTGCAAAACCCGCGAATCGCTTCAAGACTTGAATTGTAACTTGCTTAAGCAGATTGTTCAACGCACAAGACCACGTCCGCCGAAAATTTATTTCGGCACGCCCGTCGCCGGAACCGACGCAGGCGAAGCCGGCGCTGCCGCCACCGGGGCCGAGCCCGCAGCCGGCGCGGAAGCCGCGACCGGCGCAGTAGCGGCCGCGCCCAGCACGCCTGCCGACGGCTTCACGTGATACGCACCAAGGTAAGTGAGTGCCAGTGTCGTGGCAAAGAACAGCGCTGCGAGCACTGCCGTGGTACGCGACAGGAAGTTCGCCGAACCCGTCGCACCGAACAGGCTACCCGACGCGCCGCTGCCGAAAGCCGCGCCCATATCGGCACCTTTGCCGTGCTGCAGCAACACAAGTCCGATGACCCCGAACGCCGACAACAACTGAACGACGATAATCAATGTTTTCAAATACAGCATCACACTCACCTGAGTCTTTATTTAACCGCGCCGCACACTGTGTGTTGCGCGAAATGGAGTCATCCTCGCCGAGACGCCCAGCTTAACCAGCTACGCTGGTCGCAGCGGCCGCCTTGCAGATCGCCAGGAAATCCTGATCTTTCAACGACGCGCCACCGATCAGGCCGCCGTCGATATCGAGCTGACGGAACAGTTCTTCCGCGTTGTCCGGCTTGACGCTGCCGCCGTATAGCAACGGCACGTCCGCCGCACCCTTGGCCGCGAGACGTGCGCGCAGGAACCCATGCACGGCCTGCGCCTGTGCCGCCGATGCGCTCTTGCCGGTGCCAATTGCCCACACCGGCTCATACGCGACGACGAGGCGAGCCGCTTCCTGAGCCGACAGCTTCGCGAGCACCTCGTCGAGCTGACCGCCGACGACCTGCTCGGTGCAATCCGCTTCGCGTTCTTCGAGCGTTTCGCCGACGCACACGATCGGCGTCAAACCCGCCTCGAGCACACGCTGCGCTTTCACCGCGACCAGTTCGGCGCTTTCGCGGTGATACGCGCGGCGCTCCGAGTGCCCGACGATCGCAAACGTGGCGCCGAAGTCCGTCACCATCGGCGCAGCCACTTCGCCGGTATAGGCGCCATGCGTGAACGCGGACACGTCCTGCACGCCCCACACGACCGGGCTGCCTTCGAGCAGCGACTGAGTCTGCCCGAGATAGAGGCTCGGCACGCACACACCGACGCGCACGTCGGCCGGCAATTCACTGGCGCCCTGTGCCACTGCCTGCAGCAACGCGGCGTTCGCGGCGAGCCGCCCATGCATCTTCCAGTTACCGACTACCAGTTTGGCTCGTTGTTGATTCGACATCGTCTCGTATTGTCCTGTCTTGCCAGTCCGGGCTGCTGCCGGCGGACTTCGCTCGCGCCTCGCTGCAGTTCGTTCCTGCGCTCGCGGCCCGCCCGTCGGATTGATCCGGCGCGCGCAAAACGCGCAATTTTACTGCGTGGGGTGGATCGGGTCAAACCGATGACGTCAAGCCTCCTGACCCCACGTCAACACGATCTTGCCGACGTGCGTGCCGCTTTCCATCAGCGCATGCGCGTCGGCAGCCTGGGCGGCCGGAAACACGCGATGCACGACCGGCTTGATGCGCCCAGCTTCGAGATGCGGCCACACGCGCTCCTTCAGTTGCGCGGCGATCTGCGCCTTGAACTCGATCGGCCGTGGTCGCAGCGTCGAACCGGTCACCGTCAGACGGCGACGCAACACTTCGTTCAGGTTCAGCTCCGCCTTCGCGCCGCCGAGCAGCGCAATTAGTACGATACGGCCACCGTCGGCGAGAGCCGACAATTCGCGCGGCACGTAGCTGCCTGCCACCATGTCGAGGATCACGTCGACGCCACGATCGTTGGTCAGCGACTTGATGACTTCGACGAAATCTTCAGTCCTGTAGTTGATCGCGCGTTCGGCGCCGAGCGCTTCGCACGCGCGGCACTTTTCGTCCGAGCCCGCGGTCGCGAACACACGGAAGCCGAGCGCGTGCGCAATCTGGATCGCCGTCACGCCGATGCCGCTCGAACCACCCTGCACGAGCAGCGTTTCATTCGCACCGCCCTCGCCCTGGCCGAGCTGCGCGCGATTGAAGACGTTGCTCCACACCGTGAAAAAAGTCTCGGGCAGCGAAGCCGCTTCGATATCCGACAACCCCGTCGGCACCGGCAGGCATTGCAGCAGCGGCGCGGCCGCAAATTCCGCGTAGCCGCCGCCCGCGAGCAGCGCGCACACGCGATCGCCGATCTTCAGACCAAACGGGTTGTTCTTCGCGTCGATCGTGCCGCCGACGATCTCGCCCGCCACCTCCAGCCCCGGCAGATCCGACGCTCCCGGCGGCGGCGCATAGCCGCCCTTGCGCTGAAACACGTCCGGACGATTGATTCCGGATGCCGCCACCTTGATCAGCACCTCGCCAGCCTTGAGCTGCGGCGTCGGACGCTCCGCCAGCTTGAGGACTTCCGGCGCACCGAATTCAGTGATTTCGATCGCTTTCATCTGCGTCAACTCCAAGATTGGATTGCGTTACCTACCCGTTGCCGCCGTCTGCCGTAGCGCACCGCTGCGATTCGAATGCGCAACGCAATCCATCCTGCATGAAAAACGGCCGGCGCGCATGACACGGCCGGCCGTTTGTCCGCTACCGCCTTACTGCGGCGTCGGCTCGCCTTGCGGCGCGTCGTTCAGCAATGCCTTCGCCGACAGACGCACACGACCCTTCTCGTCCGTCTGGATGACCTTGACCTTCACCTGCTGGCCATCCTTCAGATAGTCGTTGATGTCCTTGATGCGCTCGTTCGCGATCTCGGAGATATGCAGCAGACCATCCTTACCCGGCAGGATGTTCACGATCGCGCCGAAGTCGAGCAGCTTGAGCACGGTGCCTTCGTACACCTGGCCCACTTCGACTTCCATCGTGATCGCTTCGATACGACGCTTCGCTTCGGCCATGCCTTCGCTGTTCGTGCTCGCGATCGTGACGACGCCGTCATCCGAAATGTCGATCGTCGTGCCGGTTTCTTCGGTGAGCGCGCGGATCACCGAGCCGCCCTTGCCGATCACGTCGCGAATCTTTTCCGGGTTGATCTTGATCGTGATCATGCGCGGTGCGAACTCCGACAGTTGGGTGTTCGCGCCGGCCACGGCCGAGGTCATCTTGCCGAGGATGTGCATGCGGCCTTCCTTCGCCTGCGCGAGCGCGACCTGCATGATTTCCTTCGTGATGCCCTGAATCTTGATGTCCATCTGCAGCGCGGTCACGCCTTGTTCCGTACCCGCGACCTTGAAGTCCATGTCGCCGAGGTGATCTTCGTCGCCGAGAATGTCGGTCAGCACCGCGAAGCGATTACCTTCGAGGATCAGGCCCATCGCGATACCGGCGACGTGCGCCTTCATCGGCACGCCGGCGTCCATCAGCGCGAGGCAACCGCCGCACACCGAAGCCATCGACGACGATCCGTTCGACTCGGTGATTTCCGACACGACGCGGATCGAGTAGCCGAACTCGTCGGCGCTCGGCAGGCACGCGACGAGCGCGCGCTTGGCGAGACGGCCGTGACCGATTTCACGGCGCTTCGGCGAACCGACGCGGCCCGTTTCGCCCGTCGCGAACGGAGGCATGTTGTAGTGGAGCATGAAGCGTTCGCGGTACTCGCCTTCGAGCGCGTCGATGTTTTGCTCGTCGCCCTTCGTGCCGAGCGTCGCGACCACCATCGCCTGCGTCTCGCCGCGCGTGAACAGCGCCGAGCCGTGGGTACGCGGCAGCACGCCGGTGCGGATTTCGATCGGGCGCACGGTGCGCGTGTCGCGGCCGTCGATACGCGGCTCGCCGTTCAGGATCTGCGTACGGACGATCTTCGCTTCGATGTCGAACAGCACGTTGCCGACCGACGCCTTGTCGGCCGCCACGGTGCCCGCTGCCGCCGCTTCTTCCTCGAGCTTCGCCGAGGTCGCCGCGTAGACTTCCTTCAGCTTGGTCGAGCGAGCCTGCTTGTCGCGGATCTGGTACGCGGCGAGCAGTTCGGCTTGCGCAAATTCGGTCACGCGTGCGATCAGCGCTTCGTTCTTCGCGGCCGGCTGCCAGTCCCACTCGGGCTTGCCGCCTTCGCGGACGAGTTCGTGGATCGCGTCGATCGCGGTCTGCATCTGTTCATGACCGAACACGACGGCGCCGAGCATCACTTCTTCGCTCAATTGCTGCGCTTCCGATTCGACCATCAGCACCGCGCGTTCCGTGCCGGCGACGACGAGGTCGAGTGCCGATTCCTTCATCTGCGGACGCGTCGGGTTCAGCACGTATTCGTTGTTGATGTAGGCCACGCGCGCCGCGCCGACCGGGCCGTTGAACGGCAGACCGGACACCGCGAGCGCCGCCGAGGCGCCGATCAGCGCAGGGATGTCGGCGGGGATTTCCGGATTCAGCGACAGCACGTGAATCACGACCTGCACTTCGTTGTAGAAGCCTTCCGGGAAGAGCGGACGCAGCGGACGGTCGATCAGGCGCGAGATCAGCGTCTCGCCTTCCGACGGACGGCCTTCGCGACGAAAGAAGCCACCCGGGATCTTGCCGGCGGCGTAAGTCTTTTCGATGTAATCGACGGTGAGGGGGAAGAAGTCCTGGCCCGGCTTCGCGGTCTTCGCGCCGACCACGGTGGCGAGCACCACGGTATCTTCGACGTCGACGATCACCGCGCCGCCCGCCTGGCGAGCGATTTCACCGGTTTCGAGGCGAACGTTGTGCTGCCCCCACTTAAACTCTTTGACGATCTTATTGAACATAGTCATTGCTTTTCCTCATCGTAATGCCGCGCGGACCGGAGCGGCGCGGCAACGCCAAGCCGGCGCCGCATGGGAAGAGTCGTGCTATGCCATTCCAGAGAGCCACGTGCTGCGACTGCGCGCGAACCGCTGGAATGACACAAAACTCCGCCCTGAAGCCCGGCCTTGTTTCCTGTTACTGCTTCTTCTACTGCTGTTCTGCTACTGCTACTGCGCTTGCCCGTAGACGCCGCGCGAACCGGCATACGCCGCGGATCACAGGCGGTGCGCGTTACACGAAGCGCGCCGCGCAAAAACAAAATGCCTGTATCAGCGAAACTGACACAGGCATCTTGCTGAACGACTGGCCGATTACTTACGCAGACCCAGCTTCTCGATCAGGCTGCGGTAACGATCCGCGTCCTTACCCTTCAGGTAGTCGAGCAACTTGCGACGGCGGCTCACCATGCGCAGCAGACCGCGGCGGCTGTGGTGATCCTTCGTGTGCTCCTTGAAGTGGGAGGTCAGTTCGTTGATACGGGTCGTGAGCAGCGCGACCTGAACTTCGGGGGAGCCGGTGTCGTTGGCTGCGCGTGCGAATTGCGCGACGACTTCGGACTTCTTGCTTGCTTCAACTGCGGACATGTCAATTTCCTTGATAACTGGACAGGCGGTCACGGAAGAAAGGCCGTGCCGTGGGATACCCGTTTCACAATTTACTGAGTCCCGTTCGTGGCTGAATTAACTGAATCAGAACCCAGCCCAACAACGGGACGCGTATTGTAGCACAGCCGATTCCGGCCGCGAACCCCGGGCCAGCAAGGCGGATTGAGTGTCGCTCGCGGGCGCTCAGGGGCGCCGCATCCGGCAGACCGTCGGCAATAGGGTGCGTTCGGCTGGTATCGCCAGCACCGTGCGAAAGCCATAGCCCGACCCTTCGTTATCGAAATGCACGCCGGGTGTGCCGGCTTTGTCCATCTGCATCACGTAGAGGGGCTGGATCAGCTGATGGTCATCGGCGCGCATCCACGATGCGTGAATACCGTTGTCGAAGCGGATGCCCTCGAGCGCTTTCGCGACCGCCGTCGGAGCGGCGCTGCCGGCGCGGCTCATCGCGGCGGCGAGCGTTTCGATCATCAGTGGCATACGCAGCACCGGATAGTCGTCCCGGGCGGCCGGAAAGCGCGCGCGGAACGCCGCGTACCACGCGTCGGAGGCCGCGCCACCGACATTCGGATGCCACTCGGCCACCGCGATCACGTGACCCACGCCTGCGTCGCCAAGCGCGGCCGGCGCGCCGAGGCTGTTGCCGTAGAACGTGTAGAACTTCGTGTCGAGGCCCTGCTCGCGCGCCGCCTTCACGAGCAGCGTCAGGTCGTTGCCCCAGTTGCCGGTGATCACGGCGTCCGCGCCGCTCGCGCGGATCTTCGCGATGTACGGCGCGAAATCCTTCACGCGGCCGATCGGGTGAAATTCGTCGCCGACCACCGCGATGTCGGGACGCTTCGCCGCTAGCGTCGAACGCGCGAGGCTGCTCACGTCGTGTCCGAAGCTGTAATCCTGGTTCAGCAGGTACACCTTTTTCACCGCCTTGTCGCGCTCGATCACCTCGGCGAGCGCGGCCATCCGCATGCCGGCGTGCGCGTCGAAGCGGAAGTGCCAGAAGCTGCAGTCCGCGTTGGTGAGCGCGGGGTCGTCGGCGGAGTAGTTGAGGAACAGTTCGCGGTTGTCCGGCTCGCGGCTGTTCTGCTTCTCGATCGCGCCGATCAGCGCCGCGGCGACCGCCGAGCTATTGCCCTGCAGGATGTAGCCGATATGGCGATCCGCGGCCGCGCGCAATTGCGTCAGCGCTTCCTCCGTGCTGCCCTTGCTGTCGAGCACGACGAGTTCGAACGGATGCGCGCCGTCCGCGAGTTCCACGCCGCCGTGCGCGTTGACCTGCTCGACACCGAAACGCAGATTGCGCTCGACCGCCGCGCCCGCGTTCGCGAACGGGCCGGACATGCCTTCGATCAGCGCGAGCTGGATTGGCGTGCCGGTGAGTTTGCCGGCCGGCAGGCTGGCGGACTTGCTTGCGTGATTATCGGCCGGGCTTGCCGCCAGCGTGGCCGCGCGGCTCCCCGGCTTGCCGGCGGGCGGAACGGTCCCCTGCGCGGACGCCTGACTCGCGCCCGTCGAGGCCGGATTCGCCGCCTCAGCCACGCCAACTCCCGCCACTGCCATCGAAATCGCCGTCAGCGCAACCGCCGCCGCCCCTCGCCACATCGCCGTCATGGTCGTCCGCTCTGAATCTTCGAAGCGCGGATCATAGGATGACGCGCACGGAATAGGCAAGCCGGCGCATCCGTTACCGTTTGGTGGCGACGTACGTTCAAGCAACGCCGTTCTTTCGCCACAGCGCGTGTCAAAATGGTGCGTTTCGATGATAAGAACCGCTATTCAAACGCCATCGGAGGAATACATGCCGAACCGCCACCACCCCACGGCGGCTGCTATCACAGCCCCGGCCGGCGCCAGTCTGCGCCGCGCCGCGCTCGTTTGCCTGAGCGTGCTCGCGCTCGCCGGCTGCGCCCAGCCGTGGCAGCAGTATCAACAGGGAGCGGACGCATCGACGGTCATCGCGCGTCTCGGTCCGCCGCGCGAAACCTATGATCTGCCCGACGGCGGCAAGCGTCTGATGTGGCCGACCCAACCGATGGGCGAAACCACCACCGCCGCCGACATCAACGCAGCCGGCAAGATCATCAACATGCGCCAGGTGCTGCAACCCAACGAGTTCTACCGCGCCGAGATCGGCAAATGGACACGCGGCGACGTGCTGGTGAACTTCGGCCGCCCGGTCGAAACGTCGTACTTCCCGCTGATGAGGCGCGAAGTCTGGACCTATCGCTATCTCGAAGACAACGTCTGGTACATGATGTACAACTTCTACTTCGATGACCAGGGCATCTTGCGCCTCACGCAGAAGACCCCCGACCCGCTGCACGACCCCGACCGCCGCAACCTGTTCTGAGCACTGAGCACCCTCTTCGGAAGAAGCACCAAATCTCAAAAAAGCCGCCTTCGATAGGCGGCTTTTTTATTGTTTAAGCATAAAACAGAATTTTATCCTGTTTACGTCCACAATTTTGCGAAAGAAAGGTTATTGTAAACGCCGTTCGGGCACCGGCTCGCAATCACGTGCAGACGCGGTTTCGGTCCGGTGCCAGGTCAATTGCCTCTCATACGGAGTTGCTACGATGAACCGACCCAAACACCTGCTGGTCGCCAACGTCGCGTGGGCCCATGAAACCGCGACGCGTAATCCGGCATTTTTTCGCGACCTGATGCGCGGACAGAATCCACACATTCTTTGGATCGGCTGCGCGGACAGCCGCGTGCCCGCCGAAACGATCACGCATTGCGAGCCCGGCGATCTGTTCGTCCATCGCAACATCGCCAACCTGTTTCATCCCAGCGACGACAACGTCGCGAGCGTCCTTGAATACGCGGTGCGGGTGCTCAAGGTCGGTCATGTGATCGTCTGCGGCCACTATGGCTGCGGCGGCGTGCGCGCCGCGCTGCTGCCGCCGGACCCCGCGCTGCCCCATGTGAACCGCCGTATCGCGCCGCTCTGCGCGCTCGCCAAAACGCATCACTCGGAGCTGGACGGCGCGGCGACCGAGCCGGATCGCGTCAATCGCCTCGCCGAGCTGAACGTGCTCGAACAGGTGCGGCAGCTACGGGCGAGCCCGATCGTGCACGAGGCTGAGCCGGCGCCGCTCGTGCACGGCTGGATCTTTGCGCTCGACGACGGGCGCATCAAGGTTCTCACCTCCGGCTATACCGCCGACGACGCGATGACCTGCACGACCGCGGCGCACAGCGCGGCCTAGCGAAGTGCGTCGCCCGTCCCATTCGAACCGCGGACGGAGCCGACAGCGGAATCGTCATCGGGCCATACCTGTTCGTCGCCCATCGTCCCACCTCTCGCTCTTCGACACCATGGATAATCAAACCTCTTTCTCCGCGCTCCAGAGCGACGTGCTCGCCGGAACGGCCGTTTTTCTGGTGGCCCTGCCGCTTTGCCTCGGCATTGCTCACGCATCGGGCGTCGACCCGTTTGCCGGACTGGTGTCCGGCATCATTGGCGGGCTCGTGGTTGCCGCGCTGAGCGGCTCGCGTCTGAGCGTGAGCGGCCCGGCCGCGGGCCTCGTCGTGATCGTCGTCGACGGCATCGCACGGCTTGGCGGCTTTTCCGCTTTCCTGCTGGCCGTACTGCTGTCGGGCGTCATCCAGTTCGGCTTCGGCATGCTCAAGGCCGGCCGGTTCGCCGCCTACGTGCCGTCGCCGGTGATCAAGGGGATGCTCGCGGCCATCGGCGTGCTGTTGATCCTCAAGCAGCTCCCCGTTGCGCTGGGGCTGTCCGGCACCGCCGACTCCGTCCACTCGGCGGCGGCGGTCGCAACGCCGCTCGGCCCAATCTCACCGACCGCCGTGCTGATCACACTGCTGTCGCTCGCGATCCTCGCCGGCTGGGAAACGCGCGCGCTGCGCCGCTTCGCCGTCGTGCGCATCATGCCCGCGCCGCTCGCGGTGGTGCTGCTCGGCATCGGCGCGACGCTCGCCCTCAATCTCGTCGCGCCATCGTTGGCACCGCCCGCCGAAGGGCGGGTCGCGTTGCCGTCGCTGGAATCGTTCGCGGCACTGCAGGCCGTGCTCGCGTCGGCCGACTTCGGCCCACGGTTCGCCCAGCTCGTCAATCCCGACATATGGCGCGTTGCGATCACGATCGCCATCCTCGCAAGTCTCGAAACGCTACTGAGCCTCGAAGCGGTCGAACAGATCGATCCGGAGCGCCGCCGCGCGCCTCCCGATCGCGAGCTGAAGGCGCAGGGCGTGGGCAATCTGATCGCGGGTGCGATCGGCGGCCTGCCGATCACCGCGGTGATCGTGCGTAGCTCCGCGAACGTCCATGCCGGCGCAAAAAGCCGACTCTCGGCGATCGTTCACGGCGTGTTGCTTCTCGTCAGCGTGTTCGCGCTCACGAGCGTGATCAACCTGATCCCGCTCGCCTGCCTTGCCGCGATCCTGATCTTCACCGGGTTCAAACTCGCCAAGCCGTCGTTGTTCGCCGGGCTCGCGCGGCAGGGATTCGCGCCGTTCGCACCATTTATCGTCACAGTCGTCGGTGTGCTCGTCACCGATCTGCTGATCGGTATCGTGCTCGGCATCCTGTGCAGCATGCTGTTTGCGCTGTACGCAAACCTGCGCGGCCCGATCGTGCTCGCGCAGCATGGCGATCACTACCTGCTGTCGTTTCGCAAGGACGTGTCGTTTCTCGGTAAGGTGCCGCTCAAGCACTATCTGCAGCAGATTCCGGATGGCGCCACCGTTATCGTCGATGCGACACGCGCCGATTTCGTCGACCACGACGTGCGCGAACTGCTGGACGGGTTCGTCGCCGATGCGCCTCGCCGTGGGATTACCGTCGACGTCAGATTTCAAGTCCGCGAGCAGGCCCGCGCAACGCGCGGCTGGTCGCTGCGGCGCACGACGGCGGAGTAGTTTCGTCATATCGCGCCGCCGCAGCTGCGCGATGACGGCAGAAAAAAGCCCCGTGTGCCGAGCACCACGGGGCTTCTCCTCCGATCCACACAAGCGATCGCGCACTACCGGCGCGCCATGCTCGCGCTACTCCGAGCGCTGCGGATTCACCTTGTCCGCATTCGAATAGAGCTTGTTGAGCGCCGAAAAATATGCCTTCGCGGATGCCGCGACGATATCCGGATCAGTGCCCGTGCCGTTGACGATGCGCCCGCTCTTCGACAACCGCACGGTCACTTCGCCCTGCGCCTGCGTGCCGGTCGTGATCGCGTTGACCGAGTACAGCAGCAGTTCGGAGCCGCTGCCCACTTCCGTTTCGATCGCGTTGAGGGTGGCGTCGACCGGTCCGTTGCCGCGCGCTTCGCCGGTGATCTCTTTACCCTCTACCGAGAACACGACCTTCGCGTGCGGCTGCTCGCCGGTTTCGGAATGCTGCGACATCGACAGAAACTTGTAGTGCTCCTTCTCGTGCGCTTCCGCCGATTCCTCGTTGACGATGGCGATGATGTCTTCGTCGAAGATCTCCGCCTTGCGATCGGCGAGTTCCTTGAAGCGCGCGAACGCGGTGTTCAGTTCGGCTTCGCTGTCGAGCGCGATGCCAAGCTCCTGCAGACGCTGTTTGAACGCATTGCGGCCCGACAGCTTGCCGAGCACGATCTTGTTCGCGGCCCAACCCACGTCTTCCGCGCGCATGATTTCGTAGGTATCGCGCGCCTTCAGCACGCCATCCTGATGGATGCCCGACGCGTGCGCGAAAGCGTTCGCGCCGACCACGGCCTTGTTCGGCTGCACGACGAAGCCAGTGATCTGCGACACGAGCTTCGAGGCCGGCACGATCTGAGTCGTGTCGAGGCCGACGTCGAGTCCGAAGTAATCCTTGCGGGTCTTCACCGCCATTACGATTTCTTCGAGCGACGTATTGCCCGCACGCTCGCCGAGCCCGTTGATCGTGCATTCGACCTGGCGCGCGCCGCCAATCTGCACGCCGGCGAGCGAATTCGCGACCGCCATGCCGAGGTCATTGTGGCAATGCACGGAGAACACCGCCTTGTGCGAGTTGGGAATGCGCTCGCGCAGCGTCTTCACGAGTTGGCCATAGAGCTCCGGCACGCCGTAGCCGACGGTGTCCGCGATGTTGATCGTGGTCGCGCCTTCGGCGATCACCGCTTCCAGCACACGGCACAGGAAGTCCAAATCCGAGCGGCTGCCGTCTTCCGGCGAGAATTCGACGTCGTCGGTGAACTTGCGCGCGAAACGCACCGCAAGCTTGGCCTGCTCGAATACCTGCTCGGGCGTCATCCGCAGCTTCTTCTCCATGTGCAGTGGCGACGTTGCGATGAACGTGTGGATGCGGAAATGATCGGCCGGCTTCAGTGCGTCGGCGGCCTTCTGTATGTCCTTGTCGTTCGCGCGCGCAAGCGAGCAGATCGTGCTGTCCTTCACGAGGCCGGCGATCGTATGGATCGCGTCGAAGTCGCCGTTCGAGCTGGCCGCGAAGCCCGCTTCGATCACGTCGACTTTCATCCGTTCGAGTTGCCTGGCGATGCGGATCTTCTCTTCCTTCGTCATCGACGCGCCGGGCGATTGCTCGCCGTCACGCAGCGTGGTGTCGAAAATGATCAGTTTGTCGGACATGTCGGGCCTCCTCGGGAGTCGTTCAGATGTGAGACTTGGTTTTGGAATGGGACGATGAGCGCCGCCGCTGGCAAGGTAGGGCGATCACGATGATCGCGGCCGGTGCGGACGGAACGCAAAAACGCATAAGGGCGTGAACGAAGCATGATGGCGCGGCGCAGCGAACGGCCTCGCCGACCCGGCAAAATCGGCCACGCCCACGCACTGATCCGACGACTATAGCGGCATTCCAGCCACCGCGCAATGCGCGCCGGGGCGGCCTGCGGCGCTGTCCGAAGCGACCGCGTCACGGCACCAACCAACGAAAAACGGCAGCCTGCAGGCTGCCGTTTTTCGTACGCCGCTGCGATGCAGCGCGGTTCAAATCTTCAACGGTCGTGCGATATCGAACGCGCCGGATTGGCCCGGCCGCGCACCGCCTGATACGCCCAGAACACGTAGCCGGATAGACCGTACAGCACGAACAGACCGAACAGCATCAACGGCGGATCGGACGACACGAGCACGAAGGCGACCACCACCAGCAGGATCACGCCGAACGGCACGCGATGCCGTACGTCGAGCGCCTTGCCGCTATAGAACGGCGCGTTCGACACCATCGTCACGCCCGCGTAGATGGTCAGCACGAAGGCGACCCACGGCAGCCAGACGAGCTTCAGCGGCACGCGGTTGTCGGTGGCGAGCCACACGAAACCGGCGATCAGTGCCGCCGCGGCCGGGCTCGGCATGCCCTGGAAAAAACGCTTGTCGACCACGCCGATATTCGTGTTGAAACGCGCGAGCCGTAGCGCCGCGCCGGAACAATAGACGAACGCCGCGAGCCAGCCCCACCGGCCGAGGTCCTTCAGGATCCATTCGTACATCACGAGCGCGGGCGCAACACCGAACGACACCATGTCCGACAGGCTGTCGAACTGCTCGCCGAACGCGCTTTGCGTATGCGTCATGCGCGCGACGCGACCGTCCATGCCATCGAGCACCATCGCGACGAAGATCGCGATCGCCGCGATCTCGAAGCGCACGTTCATCGCCTGCACGACGGCGAAGAAGCCGCAGAACAGCGCGGCCGTGGTGAATGCGTTCGGCAGCAGGTAGATGCCGCGTTTTCTGAGGAACTGCTGACGCTGCGCGCGCCGGCTGTCGGTGACCGGCGACTCCGTGACCACCGGCGGCTTGTTGCGACGAAACGGCCGCGGCAGCGGTCCACTGCTGCGGGGTCGACGCGGTTTGAATGCGGCCATTCGGACAACCTCCTGTATGCCGCTTTACAGCTCGGCGAGGATCGTGGACGACGCCGACACCTTCTCGCCGATCGACACGCGCGGACGGCTGCCCACCGGCAAATACACGTCGACGCGCGAACCGAAGCGGATGAATCCGTAACGCTGGCCGCGGGTCAGCGGCTCGCCTGCACGGACGTAGCAAAGAATCCGCCGCGCGATCAGCCCGGCAATCTGCACCGACGTGACCGTCTGGCCGCCGGCCATTTCGATCACGACCGCGTTGCGCTCGTTTTCGAGCGAGGCTTTATCGACCGCCGCGTTCAGATAGGCGCCAGGAAAGTATTCGACTTTCGAGATCGCACCGTCGACGGGCGAGCGCTGCGAGTGCACGTTGAATACGTTCATGAACACGCTGATCTTCAGCGCTTCGCGATTCGCATAAGGATCATGCGCGGTTTCTACCGCGACGATACGACCGTCGGCAGGACACAGCACCGCGTTGGCCTGCGTCGGAATCGGACGCGCCGGGTCGCGGAAAAACTGCACGATGAAGATCAGGATCAGCCAGAAGAGCCACGCAAAGCCGAACCCCCCGAAGGCGTGAACCAGTAAAGCAACGACGGCCGCGATGGCGATGAACGGCCAGCCTTCTCGCGCGATGATCGGATGAGGGTAATTCATGGATGGCTTCTGTGTTTTTGTAAAACCGTAGGATAGCAAAAGCCGCCCAGGGTTCAGCACCCTTGGACGGCTTTTTGACTGGTCCGGCCGCCGCACCGAAGCGCCGCGCCGAACCTCGTTACGTCGAGACGCTTAGTTCTTCGACTGGTCGACGAGCTTGTTCTTCGCGATCCACGGCATCATCGCGCGCAGCTTCGAGCCAACCTGCTCGATCTGGTGCTCGGCCGTCAGACGGCGACGCGATTGCAGCGTCGGTGCGCCAGCCTTGTTCTCGATGATGAAGCTCTTCGCGTATTCGCCGGTCTGGATGTCGGTCAGCACGGCCTTCATCGCCTTCTTCGTTTCAGCGGTCACGATGCGCGGCCCCGTCACGTACTCGCCGTACTCGGCGTTGTTCGAGATCGAGTAGTTCATGTTCGCGATGCCGCCTTCGTAGATCAGGTCGACGATCAGCTTCAGTTCGTGCAGGCACTCGAAGTACGCCATTTCCGGCGCGTAACCCGCTTCGACCAGCGTTTCGAAGCCGGCCTTGATCAGGTCGACGGTACCGCCGCACAGCACAGCCTGCTCGCCGAACAGGTCGGTTTCGGTTTCTTCGCGGAAGTTCGTTTCGATGATGCCGGCCCGGCCGCCGCCGTTAGCCGCTGCGTACGACAGCGCGATGTCGCGCGCCGCGCCCGACTTGTCCTGCGCAACCGCGATCAGGTGCGGCACGCCGCCACCTTGGGAGTAGGTGCCGCGAACCGTGTGGCCCGGCGCCTTCGGCGCGATCATGATGACGTCGAGGTCGGCACGCGGGATCACCTGGCCGTAGTGAACGTTGAAGCCGTGCGCGAACGCGAGCGCTGCGCCCTGCTTGATGTTCGCGTGGACTTCCTTCGCGTACACGTCGGCGATCTGCTCGTCCGGCAGCAGCATCATGACGACGTCCGCGCCCTTCACCGCTTCCGCGACTTCCTTGACTTGCAGGCCGGCGTTTTCAGCCTTGCTCCACGATGCGCCGCCCTTGCGCAGACCGACCGTGATGTTCACGCCGCTTTCCTTCAGGTTCAGCGCGTGCGCATGGCCTTGCGAGCCATAGCCGATGATGGTGACCTGCTTGCCCTTGATGAGGGAGAGATCGGCGTCCTTGTCGTAGAAAACTTTCATGTCGGTTCCTTGGCTAGATTCGATGATTCAGAGAAATTCAGGTACTGCGAATGTTGTTATTGCCAGCCGGGCGATACCGCGTTGCCCGGCCTTGCGAAACGCGACGTCAGACCTTCAGAATGCGCTCGCCGCGACCGATGCCCGAGCTGCCCGTGCGGACCGTCTCGAGAATCGCCGTGGAATCGAGCCCCTCGATGAAGGCGTCGAGCTTGTCGCTCGCCCCCGTCAATTCGATCGTGTAGGTCTTTTCGGTGACGTCGATGATGCGGCCGCGGAAAATGTCCGCCATCCGCTTCATCTCCTCACGTTCCTTGCCGACCGCCCTCACCTTGATCAGCATCAGCTCGCGTTCGATGTGGGCGCCCTCGGTAAGGTCGACCACTTTCACCACCTCGATCAGGCGGTTCAGATGCTTCGTGATCTGTTCGATCACGTCGTCCGAGCCAACGGAGACGATGGTCATGCGCGACAGCGAACGGTCTTCGGTCGGAGCCACCGTCAAGGTTTCAATGTTGTAGCCGCGTGCGGAGAACAGACCCACCACGCGCGACAGCGCGCCTGGTTCGTTTTCCAGCAGGACGGAAATGATGTGTCTCATGTTTCGCTTCTTCCAGATGATGTGTCGATGTCTGCGAGCGGAGCGGCGCCGCTTCGTCTGCCCTCGCCTTTTTTGAAGGCGCGCATCACGAAGCCGGCGCTGGAGTTATCCAGACGCCCCGTCGTTAAAGATCTTCCGAACCCATGAGCATCTCGGTGATGCCCTTGCCGGCCTGAACCATCGGCCAGACGTTTTCGGTCGGATCGGTCTGGAAGTCGAGAAACACCGTGCGATCCTTCAGGCGCAGCGCTTCCTTCAGCGCCGGTTCCACATCGGCCGTGCGCTCGATGCGCATGCCCACGTGTCCGTACGCTTCGGCGAGCTTCACGAAGTCCGGCAGCGCATCCATGTACGAATGCGAATAGCGTTTGCTGTATTCGATCTGCTGCCACTGGCGCACCATGCCCAGATAGCGGTTATTCAGCGAAATAATCTTGATCGGCAGGTCGTACTGCTTGCAGGTCGACAGCTCCTGGATGCACATCTGGATCGAGCCTTCGCCCGTGATGCACAGCACGTCGTCGTCCGGATGGGCCATCTTCACGCCCATCGCGGCCGGTAAGCCGAAGCCCATCGTGCCGAGGCCACCGGAATTGATCCAGCGACGCGGCTTGTTGAACTTGTAGAACTGCGCGGCCCACATCTGGTGCTGGCCCACGTCGGAGCACACGAACGCGTTGCCGTCGGTCAGCTCCCACGCCTTTTCGACCACGTACTGCGGCTTGATGATGTCGCTCTTGCGGTCGAACTTCAGGCAATCTTTCGCGCGCCAGCCTTCGATGTCCTTCCACCAGTCGGCGAGCGCCGCTGCGTCGGGCCCATGCTCGGCCGTCTGCAACTGCTCGATCAGTTCCTTCAGCACTTCCTTCACGTCGCCGACGATCGGAATGTCGACCTTGACGCGCTTGGAAATGGAAGAGGGATCGATGTCGATATGGATGATCTTGCGCGGCCGCGACGCGAAGTGGCTCGGATCGCCGATCACGCGGTCGTCGAAGCGCGCGCCGATCGCGATCAGCACGTCGCAGTGCTGCATCGCCATATTGGCTTCGTACGTGCCGTGCATGCCGAGCATGCCGAGGAATTTCTTGTCGCTCGAGCGGTAGCCGCCCAGACCCATTAGCGTATTGGTGACCGGATAGCCGAGCAGATCGGCGAACTGGTTCAATTCACGCGACGCATCCGCGAGCACGATGCCGCCGCCGGTGTAGATATACGGACGCTTCGCCGACAGCAGCAGCGACACCGCCTTGCGGATCTGACCGGAGTGGCCCTTCGTGACCGGGTTGTATGAGCGCAGCGAAACGCTCTTGATCGGCTCGTATTGGCACGGCGTCTTCGACACGTCCTTCGGAATGTCGATCAGCACTGGGCCGGGACGGCCGGTACGGGCGATGTAGAAAGCTTTCTTGACCGTGGCGGCGAGATCGCGCACGTCCTTCACGAGGAAGTTGTGCTTTACGCAGGGACGCGTGATGCCGACCGTGTCGCATTCCTGGAATGCATCCTGACCGATCGCGGCAGTCGGCACCTGGCCGCTGATCACGACCAACGGGATCGAATCCATATAGGCGGTCGCGATGCCGGTCACTGCGTTGGTGACGCCGGGGCCGGAGGTCACGAGACACACGCCGACCTTGCCGGTGGAGCGCGCGTAGGCGTCCGCGGCATGCACGGCGGCCTGCTCGTGGCGCACGAGCACATGCTGGAACTTGTCCTGCTTGTACAGCTCGTCGTAAATGTAGAGTACCGAGCCGCCGGGATAGCCCCAGATGAACTCGACGTCTTCGTCGGCCAGTGCCTTCATGAGCACGGTGGCGCCGATAGAGTCTGCTTCGTGATGGGGGGTCGTATCCGACGTGGAGAATTCCGCGCTGGGCATATTCATTGATTCACCTTTCGAATTTTCGGCAAAAAATTGATCGGGTGCTCTCTGCCGGGCTTGTGGCTCGGGTTCAAGCGGCGCGTCCAGTTGACAGGAGGGCTTCTTGGGCCACACCTCAATTGAGACAACTCACTTATGTTGCGAACCAGCGACGATAGCTTCTGACGCGCTCGCGGTCAAGAAAATATTGCCATTTGGCTCGCGCGTAAGAGCGCGCGATCGGACGGAATGTCGACCGTCATGCAAATGCAAGCTTGAGCAGGTTTCACCCTATCGGAGCAAAAGTTTGTTAGCATCCGCGAGTTTTACGACATTTTTCGACCGATTACGCGCACGCTTGCTGCGCCGACCCCAACCGGATGGCATCAGACAAGGAACTCGCCGATTTTCTGGCGGGCGTCGAAAGGCGCGCATTCAAGCAGACGGTCTACGCCGTGCGGGACGACGACGCGTCCCTCGACATCGTGCAAGACGCGATGATCAAGCTCGCCGAGAAATACGGCGACCGTCCGGCGGCCGAGCTACCGCTGCTGTTTCAGCGTATTCTGCAGAATGCGACGCACGACTATTTCCGCCGTGCCAAAGTACGCAACACTTGGGTTAGTCTATTCTCGTCGCTCGGCAATGCCGACGACGACGAGTTCGATCCGCTGGAAACCCTCGAGGCCGAGGCGGGTTCGGCTGGCGCCGAGAGCAACGAACAGAAGCTCGAACGAGAGCAGGTCCTGCAGTCGATCGACAACGAGATCCAGAAATTACCGGCACGTCAACGGGAGGCGTTTCTCATGCGTTATTGGGAGGATATGGATGTCGCCGAGACTGCCGCCGCAATGGGCTGCTCCGAAGGCAGCGTGAAAACGCACTGCTCCCGGGCCACTCACACGCTGGCGCAAGCGCTCAAGGCGAAAGGAATCACGCTATGAGCTCCCTTGAAAACACAGAACTCGAGTTTGCGCGTCAACTGCGCCGCGCGCTTGACGAAAACACCGCCAGCCTCCCTCCCGCCACCGTCGACCGGCTCGCTGCCGCGCGTCGTGCCGCGTTGGCGCGCAAAAAGCCCGAAGCCGTCAGCGCGCCGGTGTTCGTGCCTGCGTTCGCCGGCATGCCGGCCGGGATAGCGGGGCTACCGCAGGGAGGCTTCGAGCCGCGCCGCCGCTGGCCGCTGCGCCGCTTCGCGCTCGCGTGGCCGCTGGCCGCGCTGGTCGTGAGCCTGATCGGCATCGCGTACTGGGAAGATCACCAGCGCACCGCCGAACTTGCCGACATCGATGCCGCCATGCTAAGCGACGACCTGCCGCTCAATGCCTATCTCGACCACGGCTTCAACGCGTATCTTTCACGCGCCCACTGAGCGGGAGATTCCTCGGGTGAGTTACAAGCGCGGCCTGGCCGTTGTTTTCGGATGCGCGATCGCGGCCCTGGTGTCGTTTGTCGCGACCTATCCGCGCTTTCACCCGAGCCCATCGTCGGCGGGCAATCCGTCGCCCGGCGTCAACGTCGCCGCGCCCGCGCCCGCCCCCGCACTTTCCGTCGAATTGCCCGGCCTGCCGGGCAGCAATAGCCCCCTCGCGTGGTCACGCCTGAGCGCCGCCGACCACGCCGCGCTGGCCCCATTCGCATCGCAATGGGATTCGTTTAGCGACGAACGCAAGCGAAAGTGGATCAAGATTGCGTCGCGATACGCAAAGATGTCGCCGGATGCGCAAAAGCGTCTGCATGAGCGCATGAGTGAATGGGTGCGCATGACGCCCGATCAGCGCCGCGTCGCGCGCGAAAACTACCAGGTTTCGAAGGAGTTACCGCGCGAAGCGCGCCAGAAGGCGTGGAAAGCGTACCAACAACTGCCCGAAGAAACGAAGGAGCGGCTCGCCGCGAGCGAACGCAAGCGTCGCCCCAGCGTCGTCAGCGCGCCGCCATCGGCTCGCAACGAGATCAAGGGCATCGACCGGTTCGTGAATGCGCGCGAGCACGGCGCCAGTGCTGCCGCGGCGGCGAGCGCCGCGCCGGCTGCCTCCGCGCCGGCCGCGGCCTCGCTGCCGGCAACGCCTGCGATTCCGGCGGCGGGCAGCTTCGTACCGGCGACGCCGGTGCCCGTGTCGCCTGCCGAAGCGCCGGCAATCTTCCACGGCTCCTGATTCCGACCCCGAACCCATTACGTGTCCCAGCCGCTCGCCACCCCCACCCTGCCTGCCGCCGCACCCGGCGGCACGGCGCCCACCGTCCGGCGACGGCTCGCGGCACTGCTCTACGAAGCGGTCATTCTGTTCGGCGTCGTGTTTGTCGCCGGCTATCTGTTCAGCACGCTGACGCAGCAGCGTAACGGGCTCGCGCATCACAACCTGCTCGCCGGCTGGATCGGCCTCGTGGTCGGCGTGTACTTCGTCTGGTTCTGGACGCACGGCGGCCAGACGCTGCCGATGAAAACCTGGCGATTACGGGTTGTCGGCGCTGATGGCGCGCCGGTTTCGGTTGGGCGGGCGATTGCGCGGTATGTGTTCGCCTGGTTGTGGTTTTTGCCGCCGCTGGCGTTGCATCCACTTCTTGGGTTGCGGGTGCCGCAGACGCTTGTTATTGCGGGCGTCTGGTTCGTGGTGTGGGCCGCGAGTGGGCGTTTTGATCCGCAGCGGCAGTTTTTGCATGATCGGCTCGCGGGGACGCGGGTGGTAGCGGTTGGGCGCTAGCGCGCGTGGGCGATGGGCCGAATGCGGTGTTGGCCTTTCCTTGCTTTGTTATCGGTGTATTGGCGTTGCCCCTTGCAGGGCGGGGCTTTTTCCGTTGTTCTGGCTTCGTTGGCCTTTCCTTGCTGACTTATCGGTCTATTAGCGTTGCCCCTGTGCGGGGGGGCACCTACTTTCTTTGCTGCTGCAAAGAAAGTAGGCAAAGAAGACAGCTCAAACCGCCAACTCTTAAGTGGGTCCCTCGGTCCGCGTGAGGTAGTGGTGCATCTGGAATCCGTGCTCCCGCACATTCCGCGCTAGTGACAAGGCAGTCATTCTTCCGGCGGCGCTACGCGCACCGAAACCCCGTTCAAAACCCACTGGTGGTTTCGGCGCATCGCCGAGGCGCAGCCGAGGGTCCCCGCTGCGCGGGCAAAACCATTGGTTTCCCAGGCAGACCCGTCCGCGACGCACGTAGTGCGGAGTGGGAGGGATGACGGCTTTGTCACGAACGGCGGAATGTGCGGGGGCCCGGATTCCAGATGCACCACTACCCCTTCCAAGCCAGGGGACCCGCTTAAAAGTTTGCGGTTTTAGCTGTCTTCTTTGCCTACTTTCTTTGCAGCAGCAAAGAAAGTAGGTGCCGCCCCGCACAGGGGCAACGCTAATAGACCGATAAGACAGCAAGGAAAGGCCAACCAAGCCAGAACAACGAAAAAACAGGCCCCGCCAAGGCCCCTCCGTAATAAGAACTTCTCATGACTGTCACGCCGCAGTCACGCGCACCCGGCCCAATACGGGCACCGCCACTCGACGCGTGAGCCATGGACCCCAATACGTCCGCGACTTCCCTGTTTCGTCAAACCGGACCGAGCGTCGACCCCGTCGCGTTCCGGCCCGCTCCGGGTTCTACTCAACACGGCCTGCCGCTGCCCGCGACGCCATCACTCGATGCCCGCGCCGATCATCCCGATGACGGCCACGACGATCCGCATCGCTATCGCACGATCTGGCTCTCGGATATCCATCTCGGCTCGAGCGGCTGCCAGGCGGGATATCTGCTCGACTTCCTACGCCACAACGAATCGGAGTACCTGTACCTCGTCGGCGACATCATCGACGGCTGGCAGTTGAAGAAAGGCTGGTACTGGCCGCAGGCGCACAACGACGTCGTGCAGAAAGTGCTGCGCAAAGCGCGCAAAGGCACCCAGGTCATCTACGTGCCCGGCAATCACGACGAAGCCGCGCGCCAGTTCTGCGACCTCGCGTTCGGCGACATCCACGTACGCGGCGAAGCGTTCCACACGACGCTCGCCGGCAAGCGGCTGTGGATCGTGCACGGCGATCTGTTCGACGGCGTGATCCAGCACGCGAAATGGCTCGCCTATCTCGGCGACACGCTGTACACGATGATCCTCGTGCTGAACCGCTGGTTCAACCGCATTCGCAGCAAGCTCGGATTTCCGTACTGGTCGCTGTCGCAATACCTGAAGCATCAGGTCAAGAACGCGGTCAACTTCATCTCGTCGTTCGAACGCGTAATGACCGACGAAGCGCGTCGCCGCGGCTGCGACGGCGTCGTCTGCGGCCACATCCACAAGGCCGAGATGCGCGAGATCGATGGCGTGCTCTATTGCAACGATGGCGATTGGGTCGAGAGTCTGTCCGCGCTCGTCGAGACTTATGAAGGCGAGCTCAAGGTGATCTTCTGGACTGCGCTGCGCGCGCCCCAGGCGGGCACGCAAAAAGCCCGCGCCACTGCCTGAGCACTTCCACTCTCCACTTCCACAGGGCCCGCAGCGATGAACAACGCGATGAAGATCATGATCGTCACCGACGCATGGGAGCCGCAGGTCAACGGTGTCGTACGCACGCTGAAAAACACCCGGCGCGAACTCACCGCGCTCGGCCATCAGGTCGATCTGCTGACGCCGCTCGAATTCCGCACCATCCCGTGCCCGACTTACCCGGAGATACGCCTGTCGTTGCTGCCGCGCCGCCGGCTGCGCGAGCGCATCGACCGTTTCGCGCCCGACGCGTTGCACATCGCGACCGAAGGTCCGCTGGGCATGGCCGCGCGCGCGTATGCGCTCGAACACAAGCTGCCGTTCACGACCGCGTATCACACGCGCTTTCCCGAGTACGTGCAGGCGCGCTTTCGCATCCCGCTCGCGGCGACCTACAGGTTTCTGCACTGGTTCCACAAGCCGTCGCTCGCGGTAATGGCGCCGACCCCCGTCGTCAAGCAGGACCTCGAGAAGTTCGGCTTCACGAACGTCGTGCTGTGGACGCGCGGCGTCGATCTCGAAATCTTCCGCCCGATGGACTCGAAGGTGCTCAACACCGCGCGGCCGATCTTCCTGTACGTGGGACGCGTGGCGGTCGAGAAGAACGTCGAGGCATTCCTGCAGCTCGACCTGCCCGGCTCGAAGTGGGTCGCGGGCGAAGGTCCGGCGCTCGCCGAACTGAAGTCGCGCTATCCGCAGGTCAACTATCTGGGCGTGCTGTCGCAGGCCGAACTCGCGAAGGTCTACGCGGCCGCCGACGTCTTCGTGTTTCCGAGCCGCACCGACACGTTCGGACTCGTGCTGCTCGAAGCGCTCGCATGCGGCACGCCGGTGGCCGCTTATCCGGTCACCGGCCCGATCGACGTGCTCGGCGACGGCGGCGCCGGTGCAATGCACGAGGATCTGCGCGAAGCGTGTCTGGAGGCACTGAAGATCGATCGGTCGCATGCGCGCGCATGGGCCGAGCGCTTCTCGTGGGCAGCGGCGTCCGCACAATTCGCCGCGCATCTGAAGCCGCTGCGCGACACGGCGTATCGTGAGGAAAGCGCCGCTGCGTGATGCGGCGCGCGGAGCCATCCATGCGAAGCAGTCGATCCAGCGCCGAAGGCGCATCGAACGGCGCACTGCGCGCCGTCGAGTCCACCCGCGACACCACCAGCATCGAACCGTTCGACGACGTACGCGAGCCGGGTATGACCGGGCATGCGGATACCGTGCATCGGGTGAACGGCGCGAGGACCACGACCGGCGGCGCCAGCGTCGCGGGTGGCGTGCAACCTGACGCCACCCAGGACACGACTCGCGACTCAAGCCACGACGCCCCCAACGAACCGCTCAGCCCCGACGACCCGCTCGCCCCGCTGCCCTTCAACCCCTACAAAGGCAACCGCGGCCTCACGCGCGCATGGCACGCGATGAAAAACTCGCTGGCCGGTTTTCGCGTTGCGATTCGCGAGGAAAGCGCGTTTCGTCAGGAACTCACGTTGGCCGCGATCCTGATTCCGTGCGGCCTCGTGGTGCCCGTCGATCCCGTGTCGCGCGTGTTGCTGCTCGGCTCGGTGCTGCTCGTGCTGATCGTCGAGCTGCTCAATTCGAGCGTCGAAGCGGCAATCGACCGGATCTCGCTCGAACGTCACGAGTTGTCGCGCCGCGCGAAGGATCTCGGCAGTGCGGCCGTGATGGTCGCGCTCGGCATGTGTGTGATGACGTGGGGAGTCATCGTCGGGCCGCTGGTCGTCGGCTGGGTTCGCGCGTGGCTTTGAGGTTCGATGCGGGTTGAAGCGCACGCTTCGCCACGCCCCACAGGATGAAAATCCGCGCAGGCGGTTGGGTATTAGAACGCTCGGTTTATAATCGTTTGACGGTCTCACAGGAAAGCGCTCGCGCAAACGGATCCGCGCCTCGCCTCATCCTGCCCTTTCGGGGGGCCCGCCGCGTGTCGGCGGGTTCGGGAGAGCTCAATATACCAACCGCATCCGGGTGGAACACGCAGCAGCGGCACGCCGCCACGCGCCCAGCCCGGCATAACCAGGGCCGGACGACATGGAAGCCAAACCTCCCCGCCGCACGCGCGAACGGATTCTCGAACTGTCGTTGAAGCTGTTCAACGAAATCGGCGAGCCGAACGTCACGACGACGACGATCGCCGAGGAAATGGAAATCAGCCCAGGCAACCTGTACTACCACTTCCGCAACAAAGACGACATCATCAACAGCATCTTCAGCCAGTTCGAGCAGGAGATCGAGAAGCGTCTGCGTTTCCCCGACGACCATCGCGCGACCATCGACGAGATGTGGTCGTATCTGCAGTACATGGTCGATTTCACGTGGCGCTACCGCTTCCTGTACCGCGACCTGAACGACCTCCTCGCGCGCAACCGCACGCTCGAGACGCACTTCAAGCAGATCATCAGCCATAAGGTGCGCTTCGCGAGCCAGTTCTGCGAACAGCTCGTCGCCGACGGCGAAATGGTCGCGACACCGCAGGAAATGCAGGTGATCGCGACCAACGTCGGCGTGATCGGCACGTACTGGCTGTCATATCAGTTCGTGATGAATCCGCGCAAATACAACGAGCAGGAAGCGATCCGCGAAGAGCTGCATCAGGTCAGCGTGCAGATCGTCTCGCTGATGGCGCCCTACCTGCGCGGCCGTTCGCGGCAGCTGTTCGACGATCTCGTATCGGGCAGGCTGCCCAAGCGCGAGTTCTACGACTACCTGCCGCCGCGTGAAGGCGCCGCGCCTCGCAACGAATCGAAGGACAGTTGAGCATGAAGTCGGTGTGTGTCTATTGCGGCTCCTCGATGGGAGCCAAACCGTTGTATGCGCAGGCGGCGCGCGTGTTCGGCCGTGCGCTGGTCGAGGCCGATCTCGCGCTCGTCTATGGCGGCGGCAAGGTGGGGCTGATGGGCGTGATCGCCGATACCGTGATGGCCGAAGGCGGCCGCGCGATCGGCGTGATTCCCGAGCTGCTCGTCAGCAAGGAAGTGGGGCATAACGGCCTGACCGAACTGCACGTGGTGCCCGACATGCATCATCGCAAGAAGATGATGGCCGAGCTGTCCGATGCGTTCGTCGCGATGCCCGGCGGCGCGGGCACGCTCGAGGAGCTGTTCGAGGTCTTCACGTGGGCGCAGCTCGGCTACCACGGCAAACCGGTTGCACTCCTGAACACCGACGGCTTCTACGCGCCGCTGATCGACCTGCTTCAGCACACGGTCGACGAAGGCTTCATGCGCAAGACCTATCTCGACATGCTGCAGATCGACGCCGATCCGCTCGCGTTGATCGGTAAGCTGCAACGCTACGCGCCGCCCGCGCGCGACAAATGGGCGGCGGTCCAAAGCGACGCGATCTGAATCCCGGGTCCACCGAACCCGAGCGAAGCGCGCCGCGCACGCACCACCCCAACGACGAGGTTGCGATGACGAAAGCTGTTCTGATCACCGGCGGCAGCCGCGGCATTGGCCGTGCCACCGCGCGTCTGCTTGGCGCGCGCGGCTGGTGCGTCGGCGTGAACTACGTGCGTGACCTCGCCGCCGCGCAGCAGACGGTCGCAGAGGTCGAACACGCGGGCGGCCGCGCGGTGCCGATCGCCGGCGATGTCGCGAACGAAGCCGACGTGACCGGCATGTTCGATACGCTGCAGCAATCCTTCGGCCGCATCGATGCGCTCGTCAACAACGCGGGCATCGTCGCGCCGTCGAGTCAGCTCGCCGATATGGACTTCGCGCGTCTGAAACGCATGTTCGACGTCAACGTGCTCGGCGCCTATCTGTGCGCACGGGAAGCGGCACGGCGCATGTCGACCCAGCGCGGCGGCGCGGGCGGCGCGATCGTCAATGTTTCGTCGGCGGCGGCGCGGCTCGGTTCGCCGAACGAATACGTCGACTATGCGGGGTCGAAAGGCGCAATCGACACGATGACGCTCGGCCTCGCGAAAGAACTCGGCCCGCAGGGCGTGCGCGTGAACGCGGTGCGTCCGGGCCTGATCGACACCGAGATCCATGCGAGCGGCGGCAAGCCCGAGCGCGCCGCGCAACTGGGCGCGACCACGCCGCTCGGCCGCCCCGGCCGCGCCGAAGAAGTCGCCGAGGCCATCGTGTGGCTGCTCAGCGACGCGTCGTCGTACGTGACGGGCGCGCTGTTCGACGTCGCCGGCGGCCGCTGAGCGAACGCCGCACGCAACGCGGCGCAAGCCTTAAACGCTTGGCACGGGCCACTACGGCCGCGCCTTTCCAGCCCGCTCCCCCTCTCCTCTTTCCCCACGAACCCTGGTCGATTTCTCATGAAACCGGCACAGCCGCGCATCGAATGCGCGCGTGTTCGTTCGCGTGTAATCTTCAGTAATAATGCGGCGCTACAATCGATCAGATCGTATGCATCCGCAGGCGACGTAAGCAAAGCATAAGTACGAGGCCAACGCCGCCGCGTACGCTGACCAGAGACTTCCATGCAACACAAGCAGTCCACGCGCTGGCGCGCGCACAGTGCCAACGCGACAGCCCCGACCTCGGCCGCTGCAGCAGGCGGCACGCACGAGGCTTCGCTTTCCGCCAGCACCGCGCACCCGTTTGCCGGCGCGCAGACCCAGCCGGCGGCCGGGGACCCCGCGGCTTCGGCCGCAGCGGTATACAGCGCCGACACCGCCCATCCATCGGGCTCCGCCGTTTCTGCCGACCGCGCAACGCGCGGCCTGCAGCGTTGGCGCGCGCTCGCGGCGATCCGCCCGCTGCTGTGGCTGGTCACGCTGGCGATCCTGTGCGCGTGGCTCGCCCCCGGCATTCTCGGCCACGAACCGTGGAAGCAGGACGAAACCTACACATTCGGCATCGTCCAGCACATGCTCGATACCGGCGACCTCGTCGTGCCGACCAATGCCGGCCAGCCCTTCGTCGAAAAGCCGCCGATCTACGATTGGGTCGCCACGGGCCTCGCGTGGATGTTCGGCCGCTATCTGCCGCTGCACGATGCGGCACGGCTCGCGAGTGCGCTGTTCGCGGGCCTGACGGTGTATTACACCGCGCGGGTCGCGCGTCGCGCGGTCGCTGCGTCGAGCTGGTTCGACCTGCGCGTGATCGGCACGCTCGCGCTGTTCGGCGGCACACTCGTCGTCGTCAAGCACGTGCACGACATGATGACCGACGTCGCGCTGATGGCCGGCGCCGCGCTCGGCTTTTGCGGACTGTTCGAACTCGTACTCGTGCATCTGCGTGACGACCCGCGCGCCGCGTCGTATTTACCGATGCACTCGCAAGCCGCCCGGCAGACCGAACCGCTCGATGCCCGCGAGCGGCGTCACGCGATCATCAGCGGCGCGACGATGTTCGGCGCGGGCGTCGGCGTGTCGCTGCTCGCCAAGGGGCTGTTCGTACCGCTCGTGTTCGGCGCCACCACCTGCGCGGCGCTGCTGCTCTATCCCGCATGCCGCAGCCGCGGCTTCGCCGGCGCGCTCGTCCTCGCCGCGCTCGTCTGCGCGCCGTTCGCGCTGATCTGGCCGATCTGCTTCTACCTGCGCTCAGCGGCACTCTTCAAGGTGTGGTTGTGGGATAACAACGTCGGGCGTTTCTTCGGTTTTTCGGTCGCCGAGCTCGGCTCCGAAAACGAGAGCCACCTGTTCGTACTGCGCACCGTGCTGAGCGTCGGCTTTCCGGTCGTACCGCTCGCGCTGGCCGCGCTCGCCGGTGGCGCATGGCGGCGCTGGCGCGATCCGCGCGTCGCGTTGCCGGTGCTGTTCGCGGGTATCGGTTTCGCGGTGCTGCAAAGCTCGGCGACGGTTCGCGAGCTATACATCCTGCCGTTCATCGCGCCGCTCGCGCTGGTCGCGATGCAGGGCGTCGAACGTTTGCCGGCGCGCCTGCATACCGGCTGGGATATGACTAGCCGAGTGCTGTTCGGCAGCACGGCCGCGCTCGTGTGGATCGTCTGGTCGATCATGACGACCCCCGCGAACACGCATGCGTCGCTGCATCTGCTCGGCCGCTGGCTGCCGCTCGACTGGGTGCTGCCGATTTCGCCCGCGCTGATCGTCGGCGCGCTGCTGCTGACGATCGGCTGGCTGTGGCTGCTGCCGTCGTTCAAGTACGCGGGCAAATGGCGCGGCGCGCTTAGCTGGTGCGCGGGCGCGATGCTCGTCTGGGGGCTCGTCAGCACGCTGTTGCTGCCCGTGGCTCGACTACGCGAAAAGCTACCGCTCGGTGTTCCGGGACCTCGGCGCGAAGATGGATATCGAATGGAACGACGGCGACTGCATGGCAAGCTCCGGACTCGGCGAATCCGAAGCGCCGATGCTCTTCTACTACACGGGCATCGTGCATCAGCCGAGCGAAGATCCGCGCACGACCGCCTGCACCTGGCTGATCGAGGAAAGCCGCCGCGACAACGCGCGGCCGCCGGCCGGCGAATGGCGGCTGTTCTGGTCCGGTGCGCGACCGGGCGATTCGGATGAGCTGTTGCGCGTCTTCGTGCGCACGCCGATGGCGGGCAAGCTGCACGGCGACGAGTAGAGCCGCGCAACGCGTCGCGCCGGCCGAGTGTCTCGCGCGCGCGTCTGCGTCGATTCAGAACGACGAACCGGGCTCGCGCAGGAACGCGATCTCCTCGTCGCTCGATTCACGTCCGAGCAACCCGTTGCGATGTGGAAAGCGGCCAAATCGTTCAATCGCTTTCGCGTGGCGCAGCGCGTACTGATAGTAGCCGTCACCGCCCGGCTCCGCCGCAAGCTGTTTGAACAGACGCAGCGACTCCTGCTGGCTCGCGAGCGTTTCATCGTGCTCGAACGGCAGATACGCGAACGCGCGATGCTGCACGTCCGGCAACAGCCGATCGGCGCCGCTCGCGATGATCCGTTGCGCGGTTTGCAGCGCCTTGCCGTCGGTCGAGAAGGCGCGCGGCGTATTGCGATGGCAGTTGCGCGAAAACTGGTCCAGCACGATGACGAGCGCCAACGCACCCAACGGCGTGCTCTGCCATGCGTCGAGCTGACCCGCGTTCGCTGCATCGATCAGGTTACCGAAACGTTCGCGCAGCGTCGTATCGACGGCGTCATCGCGCTTGAACCAGAGCTTGCGCTCCGTGCCGTGCTCCGGCGTGCCCGGCGCGCCGAACCAGCAGTCGAGAACCTCGCGCGCCCGCGGCGCGAGCGCCGCATAGTCGGCTTCGACCGAATACGGTGCCGAGGTGGCGTGCGGCGGCGTGTCAGCCATTGCGGTTGCGCATCCAGTCGGCGGTTTCGAAGAACGAGCCGAGCAGGCGCTCGCGCAGCGGTTCCGGCAAGCCGACATCCTCCATCGCCCATGCCATGCACCTCAACCACTGATCACGCTCGCTCGACGCGATCACGAACGGCAGATGCCGCGCGCGCAGACGGGGATGGCCAAAGCGGCCGATGTAATGATCGGGACCGCCGAGCCAGCCGCACAAAAACCAGAATAGCTTGTCGCGCGACCCCTCGAGCGACCCCGGATGCAGCGCGCGAATCCCGGCGAAATCCGCCTCGAGATCCATCAGGTCGTAAAACCGGTCGACCAGGTCGCGCACGCGCGACTCGCCGCCCACCAGTTCGAAGGCCGTCGGCTTGTCCGAGGACACTTCGTCGTTCAAATCGCTCATACCCTGCTCAACAGCAAAAAGACATCACCAGGAAAACTCACGCGTCGCGCAGCGACTGCAGCGCCGGCCGCGCCAACACATGCCGCAAACTCAGCCACCCGCCGACACCGGCACACGCGATGCCGGCCGCAATGCCCACCGGCAGCAGCCACGGATCGAAGTCCAGATAAAACTCGAACACGTGCGTGGCCAGCATCGAGCCGACGATCTGCGCGCCGAGCGCCGCCATCAGGCCGGCAAGCGCGCCGACCGCGACGAATTCGGACACCTGCACCGACCGCACCTGACGATGCGATGCGCCCAGCGCACGCAGCAGCGCGGATTCTCGCATACGCTCGTCGCGCGTGCCGGCGAGCGCCGCGTACAGCACCAGCACGCCGGCCGCGAGCGTGAACGCAAACAGGAATTGCACCGCGCCGATCACCTGCTGCAACACGCGCTGCACCTGCGCGAGGATCGGGCCTGTATCGATCGCGGTCAGATTCGGATACGCGGCGATCAGGCCATCGATCGTCGACTGTTTCTCCACCGGCAGATGGAAGCTCGTGATGAAAGTCGCCGGAAAATCCTGCAACGAAACCGGCGGCATCAGCACGAAGAAGTTGACCTTGAAAGAACCCCAGTCGAGCTTGCGCACGCTCGTCACCGGCGCCTCGACAGTCAGCCCCGTCACGTCGAAGCGCAGCACGTCGCCGGGCTTCACGTTGATCAGCTTCGCGAGACCCTGCTCGATCGAGATCTGCGGCTTCGTCGTCTCGCCGAACCAGGTTCCCGCGGCGATCCGGTTGTCGTCGGGCAGTTGCGTCGTGTAGGACAGGTTGAACTCGCGGTCGACCAGTCGCCGCGCATCCTCGCCCTTGAACGAATCCGGATCGACCGCCTTACCGTTGATCGCGACGAGCCGCCCGCGCACCATTGGCGACAGCGCCGCGCCGGCGATGCCGTGCGCGTCCAGATACTGCGTGACCGCGTCGCGCTGATCGGGCTGGATGTCGATGATGAACTCGTTGGGCGCATCGGGCGGGGTCGATTTGCGCCAGCCCTGCACGAGGTCGTCGCGCGTCATCGCGATCAGCAGCAGGCACATCAGGCCAATGCCGAGCGCGGTGATCTGTAGCGCGCTGGTACTGCTGCGCCGCTCGAGCGACGCCAGCGCATAGCGCCAGCCGATGCCCGCATTGACGCGCTCGCTGCGCACCACGCGCGCCGCGCCCCACAACGCGAGCCGCGCGATGCCGGCGAACACCAGCAGCCCGCCCGCGAATCCACCCGCGACGATGCCCCCGAGCTTCAATTCCCCCGCGGCGAGTATCAGCAGCCCCGCGAACAGCACGATGCCGAGCGCGTAGGCGGCCCACGCAGTGCGTCCCTCCTCGCCCCATTCACGCCGCAGCACGCGCACCGGCGGCACGCGCGTGAGCGGCAACAGCGGCGGCAGCGCGAAGCCGAGCAGCAGCACGAGGCCGGCCGCGATGCCTTCGAGCGCGGGCCACAGCGTCGGCTGCGGCAGCACCACGTCGATCAGGCCGCCGAGCCACGTCAGCAGCGCGAGATGCCCGAGATAACCGAGCGCCACGCCGAGCACGCCGCCGAGTACGCCCAGCCCGACGAATTCGAGCGTGAACAGCGCGCGCAGCGCGGCCTGGCTCACGCCGAGACAGCGCATCGCCGCGCAGCCGTCGAGATGCCGGCGCATATAGCGGTGCGCGGCCATCGCGATCGCGACGGCCGCGAGCAGCGCGGTCAACAGCGACACGAGCGTCAGGAAATGGCCCGCGCGATCGAGCGTCTGACGCACCTGCGGCTGGCCGTCCTGCAGCGACTCGAGCGCGACGCCGCGCAGCTTGCCGCCGTCGACGTGCTCATGCGCAAACTGCGCGAAGCGCGCGACCGCGTCGTCTGAACCGGCGACCAGCAGCCGGTACGTGACGCGGCTGCCATAGGTGATCAGGCCCGTCGACGGTACGTCAGCGGCATTCAGCATCAGGCGCGGTGAAAAGTTGACGAACGAAAAGCCGCGATCGAGCTCGCGCGTGATCAGCGCGCCGACCGTGAAGTTGCGATTGCCGAGCTTCACCGCATCGCCGATCTTCAGCTTCAGCGCGTCGAGCAACTGCTGGTCGACCCACACGGTGCCCGGCGCCGGAATCGACGTCGCCGGATGATCGGCCGCACCCGGCGCCGCCGCGATGCGCAACGCGCCGCGCAACGGATAGCCGGGCGACACCGCCTTGACGGCGGCGAGCCGCGACGCCGGCTGCGCGCCGGTCGAATTGATCATGCTGGGAAAGATCGCCGTGGTGGCGGCGCGCAGGCCCAGGGCGTGCGCCTCGGCGGCGAATTGCGGATCGACCGGATGATCGGCGCGCACGATGAAGTCGGCGGCGATCATGCGCCGCGCATCGCGCTCGAGCCCCTGATGCAGCCGATCGCCCAGAAACCCGACGCTCGACAACGCCGCGACCGCCAGCACGAGCGCGAGCAGCAACATCGTCAGTTCGCCCGCGCGCCAGTCGCGCGCTGTCATCCGCATGGCCTGGCGCAACAGATCGATGCCGCCAAGCGGCCGCGCCGGTCTCGTGTCGGCGCGCGTTCTTGAACCCGCCTTGGATCCTGGTAGTGCTTCGCTCAATCGTGCCTGCTCCTCGCAAATCGCGACACCATGTGCGTGGCCATGCCGCGAAAACCGCCCTGCACGCCACGCCACAATCGCGGCAATGCCCACGCCGCGAGCAGCAGGAAGCCTACCATCAAGACCAGAAACACGAGCGGCACGAACAGCGCAAGCAGTACGCCGCCGACCACGAGGCCGTCCTCGGCGGTCGACGTGACGAGGTTCGACACCGGCTCCGGCGACAGGTTGATCAGCGCGCGCGTGCCCGCCTTCGCGAGATGCGCGGTGCCGGCGAGCGTGCCGCCCGCGAGCGCGGCAACGCTCAGCAGCGTCGGATCGGCGTGGCCGAGCGCGCCGGCGGCCAGCACGGCGCCGGCCGGAATGCGGATGAAGGTGTGGATCGCATCCCACAGCGAATCGAACGCGGGGATCTTGTCGGCGAGGAATTCGGCCAGCGTCAGCACGGCCGCCGCACCGATCACCCATGGCGATGACAGCGCGGACAATGTGTTCGGCAAGTGAATCAGGCCAAGACGTTCGAACACGCCGGCCAGGAGGACCGTCAGATAGAGGCGCAGACCGCTGCCCCATGAAAGGCCCGCTGCAAGTGAAAGTGATTCAAGCATGGCCGCCTCCACGCGCTCAGTGCGTGCCAGGCGCCGCGGCGGGAACGAGCGGGCGTTCCGCGCCGAAGCCATCAGGCTCGCCAAGGTGGCCGCGCCAGCCAGGCCGCGGGCAATTTCAAGGTCGTTTCTGTCTCATTATAGCTACGATAATTCGCAGAACGCAGAGCGGCGAAGCCTTCGCTGTGGCTTGCAGGCAATGGCGGCCGCGCCCCGAGCGCAGGTGGCCGCCCGGTCAGTGCCCCGACGACAGCTTCAGGCCGACGAGGCCGATCACGATCAGCGACGCACTGGCGGCGCGCGCGACCGTCAACGCCTCGCCCATCATCACGACGCCGAAGATGAACGCGCCGACCGCGCCGATCCCTGTCCAAACGGCATAGGCTGTGCCGAGCGGCAACTGGCGCATCGCGAGCGCGAGCAGCACGAAGCTGCCGAGCGCGGTCACGACCGTGAAGATGGACGGCCACAAGCGGGTGAAACCTTCGGAAGTTTTGAGACCGGCCGCCCACGCGACTTCGAGCAGACCGGCAATCAGGAGAAGAAACCAGGACATCGACACAGCTCCATGAAAAATGGGGCCGTCCCCGATGACTGATGCAGGCGCAAGGTCGTCCTTACGTCGGGAGATTATAACGAAGCGGCATCGCGGACGAACTCACACCGCACCCACCAGCCGGTACCCGACGCCCGTCTCCGTGACGATATGCTCCGGCTGCGCCGGATCGCGCTCGAGCTTGCCGCGCAGATGCGCCATGTAGATGCGCAGATAGTGGTGACTCTCGACGTGCGACGGCCCCCACACGTCGCGCAGCAACTGCCGGTGCGTGAGCACGCGGCCCGCATGGCGCACGAGCGTCGCGAGCAGCCGGTATTCGATCGGCGTCAGATGAACCGCGGCGCCGTCGCGCGTAACCTGGCGCAGCGCGAGGTCGACGGTGACCGCACCGAAACGCACCTGCGGCGATTCGTTCGCGCCGCCGTGATTGCGCCGCCGCAGATGCGCGCGGATCCGCGCAAGCAACTCGGACACGCCGAACGGCTTGGTCAGGTAATCGTCGGCGCCGGCGTCGAGCGCGGCGACCTTTTCGCTTTCCTGGGTACGCGCCGACAGCACGATCACCGGCAGCTCGCTCCAGCCGCGCAGCTCGCGGATCACGTCGAGGCCGTCGGTGTCGGGCAGGCCCAGATCGACGATCACGAGATCGGGCTTGCGCGTCGCCGCTTCGACGAGCCCCTGCTTGCCGGTCTCGGCGTCGTACACGGCGATGCCCTCGCCTTCGAGCGCCGTGCGCACGAAGCGGCGAATCTGCTTCTCGTCTTCGATCAGAACGACGGTGATGCTCAGGTCACTCATGGGCGGGGCGGGTGAGCGGGTTGAGGTCGGCGGCGGTGTCGGTGTCGGTGGCTGCGCCTTCGTCTTCGAGCGTATCAAACGTCTCGGGTGTGTCGGGCGGCGTCTTGACCGGCAGCGTGAACCAGAAGCGCGCGCCCTCGACGTGGCCATCCGTGGCCAGCCGGTTGAGCGCGCCGATTGTACCGCCGTGTGCCTCGACGATCGCGCGGCAGATCGCGAGCCCAAGGCCGATGCCTGGTTTCGCCGACTCCTTCTCGCCGCGCGTGAACTTCTCGAACACGCGCGCTTCCATGCCGGCGGGCAGGCCGGGGCCGTTGTCGTCGATCGTGATGCGCACGAACGGCGTGCCGTCCGCGTCGATCTGCTGCGCGCCGATCGCGAGCGGCGTGCCGGACGCCGTGTATTTGGCCGCGTTCTCGAACAGGTTCGAGAACAAGCGCTCCATCAACACCGCGTCGAGATGCAGCAGCGGCAGATCGGCGGGCAGCGTAACCCGCACCGGATGATCCGCGAGCACACGCTTGCACGCACGCAGCGCGGCGCCGACGGTCTCCTCGAGCAGCGTCCATTGCTGGTTCAGTTGCAGGCTGCCGGCCTGCAAGCGCGCCATGTCGAGCAGATTCGTGACGATGCCGGTCATGCGCAGCGCTTCTTCGTGGATTGCGTCGACGAGTTCGTCGTCACGCCGCGCGGCGGATTGCGCGTCGGTCCGCAAAGAAGCATTCACCTCGCCTTCTGTCCGCCCCTGTCCCGCCTGCCGCCCCTGCGCGAGCATCGACGAAAACCCGACGATCGTCGTCAGCGGCGTGCGCAGATCGTGCGAAATCGCCGACAGCAGCGAATTGCGCAGCCGCTCCGACTCCATGTTGACGAGCGCATCGCGCGCGATATCGACGTAGTGCACCCGTTCGAGCGCGAGCGCGATCTGCGCGGCGAACGCATCGAGCATGCGGCGCTGTTCGGGCACGGTCAGCTCGCGCTCGTCACGCACGACCACCGCGAGCACGCCGCGCGTGCGCATCGGCGCCTTCAGCGGCAGATACAGCGCCGCGGCGGCCGGCAGCGTATCGGTGCCGTGGCCGGCCGGCTTCTGCTGATCGTAGACCCATTGGCCGACATCGAGATCGAGCGCGTCGCCTTCGAGCGTGATCGCCGCGTCGGGGTCCTCGATCTTCTGTTTGATCTGGTCGGCGCTGTCGGGCAGCAGGATCGCCACACGCGCGCCGAACACCTCGCTCACGTGCCGGGTGCCGATGCCGACGATCTGCTCGGTCGCGAGCGCCGCGGCGAGCTCGCGCGCCATCTCGTACATCGCGCCGGTGCGCTGCTCGCGGCGTCGCGCGACGCTCGCCTCGTGGCGCAGGCTCGAAGTCAGATGGCTGATCACGAGCGAGGTCAGCAGCATGCCGAAGAACGTCAGCAGGTATTGCGTGTCGGAGACCGACAGCGACATGCGCGGCGGCACGAAGAAGAAATCGAACGCGGCGACGCTCGCGAACGACAGCACGACGCCCGGCCCGCGCCCGAGCTTCACCGCGGTGAAGATCACGCCGAGCAGATACAGCATCACGAGGTTGGTCAGATCGATGCGGTCGATCAACTGGCTCGACAGCAACGTGATCGCCGCGCCGATCGCGAGCGCGAACGCGTACGCGCGCGGCGGCGAGCGACGCTCGCGGGCCGCGCTCAACGCCTCGCGCCAAGCGTTCGCGGTCGTGTTCAACAGCCGCCGCTGCGCGCCGCCGTCGCGCTCCGACGACACGCGAATCAGCGTGAGATCGAGATCGCCGCTCTTCTCGGCGATGCGCTCGCCCAGCGGCCGGCGCAGCCAGCGGCTCGCGCCCGTGCGCGACGATGCGCCCGCCACCAGCTTCGATACGTTGCGCGCCTGCGCGTAACCGATCAACGCGTCGAGCGCATCGGTGGCGGCGAGCGTCGCGGTTTCGGCGCCGAGTTCGGCGGCAAGCTTCAGCGCGTTCAACGTGCGTTCGCGGCGCGCGTCGGGCAGGCGCTGCAACGCGGGCGTTTCGACATAGACCGCGAGCCAGTCGGCCCTCAGGCTAGCGGCGAGGCGCGCCGCCGAGCGCACCAGCGCCGGCGCCTCCGGACCGGGACCGACGCACACCAGCAGCCGCTCGCGCGCCTGCCAGATACGCTGGATCGACCGATCGGCGCGGTACTCGCGCATCTGCGCGTCGACCCGATCGGCGGTGCGGCGCAGCGCGAGTTCGCGCAGCGCGATCAGGTTGCCCTTGCGAAAGAAGTTGCGCACCGCGCGCTCCGCCTGCTGCGCCATGTAGACCTTGCCGTCGCGCATGCGGTCGAGCAGTTCCTCGGCCGGCAGATCGACGAGCGTGACTTCGTCGGCATGATCGAACACGCGATCGGGCACGGTCTCCCACACCCGGATGCCGGTGATCTGGCCGACCACGTCGTTCAGGCTCTCCAGATGCTGCACGTTGACGGTCGTATAAACGTCGATGCCCGCGTCGAGCAGTTCGTAGACGTCCTGCCAGCGCTTCAGATGACGCGCGCCCTGCAGGTTCGAATGCGCGAGTTCGTCGACGAGGATCAGTTGCGGCTTGCGCGCGAGCGCGGCGTCGAGATCGAACTCGCCGAGCTTGCGGCCGCGATACTCGATCTGCGCGAGCGGCAGCACGTCGAGCCCCGCGAGCAACGCGGCGGTTTCGCTGCGTCCATGCGTTTCGGCGATGCCGACCAGCACGTCGACCCCTTCTTGCTGGCGGCGGCTCGCGGCCTGCAGCATCGCATAGGTCTTGCCGACGCCGGCCGACGCGCCGAAGAAAACCTTCAGCCGGCCGCGCTGGCGTTTTTCTTCGTCGCGCTGCAGCTTGTCGAGCAGTTGGTCAGGATCGGGGCGGTTCATGCGCAGTGGTTTTGATAGTCGTGCGAGCGGCGGTGTCTGCATGGTGGCACGGCCCGCGCCGGCCCGCAAATGGCGGCGCGGCGCCACGCGAAACGCCGCTGTTTCATCGATGAACCGCAATTGCGGCTGGTGCGTCGTCGATGCGTTCAGTGTCAGCCGCGCTTCATTTCATCGAGCGCGAGATTGAGCTTCAGCACATTCACGCGCGGCTCGCCGAGCACGCCGAACTGGCGCCCCGTCGTGTAGCGCTCGACGAGCGCCTGCACGTCGTTCGGCGCGAGGTGACGGGCCTGCGCGACCCGCTCGAGCTGATACGCGGCCGCGGCCGGACTGATCTCCGGATCGAGCCCGCTGCCCGACGACGTGACCAGATCGACCGGCACCGGCTTCGACATGTCGGTGCCCGCCGCCTTCAGCGCCGCGAGACGGCCCTTGATCTCGTCGAGCAGCGCGGGGTTGTTCGGCCCGAGGTTCGAGCCGCCCGAGCTTTGCGGGTTGTACGGCATCGGGCTCGTCGCCGACAGCCGGCCCCAGAAGTACTGGGGCGCGTCGAACTGCTGGCCGATCAGCTGTGAGCCGACCACCTTGCCGTTCTGCTCGATGAGGCTGCCGTTGGCCTGTTGGTGGAACGCCGCCTGGCCGAACGCGGTCATCACGGCGGGATAGGCGAGTCCTGTGATCGCGGTCAGCACCGCGAAGATCACGATCAGCGGACGGAACAGATTTTTCATGATGGGTCTCTTTCCCTTTTCATCACTTCTGGTTGTGGCGTAATGACGCGCTGCGCGCTCAAACCCAACCGAACGCGGCGAGCACCATATCGATCAGCTTGATGCCGATGAACGGCACGATGATCCCGCCAAGGCCATAGATCAGCAGATTGCGACGCAGCAGGATCGCAGCGCCTAGCGCGCGATAGCGCACGCCCTTCAGCGCCAGCGGAATCAGCAGCACGATGATCAGCGCGTTGAAGATCACCGCCGACATGATTGCCGAGGTCGGCGTCGCGAGATGCATCACGTTCAGCGCGTTCAACGCCGGATACGTCGACGCGAACGCGGCCGGAATGATCGCGAAGTACTTGGCGACGTCGTTGGCGATCGAGAATGTGGTCAACGACCCGCGCGTCATCAGCATCTGCTTGCCGATCTCGACGATCTCGATCAGCTTGGTCGGATTCGAATCGAGGTCGACCATATTGCCGGCCTCTTTTGCCGCCTGCGTGCCGGTGTTCATCGCGACCGCGACGTCGGCCTGCGCGAGCGCGGGCGCGTCGTTGGTGCCGTCGCCGGTCATCGCGACCAGACGCCCTTCGGCCTGATGCGCGCGAATCGTCGCGAGCTTCGTTTCGGGTGTCGCCTCGGCAAGGAAGTCGTCGACGCCCGCTTCGGCCGCGATCGCGGCGGCGGTCAGGCGGTTGTCGCCCGTCACCATCACGGTCTTGATGCCCATCTTGCGCAGCTCGGCGAAGCGCTCCTTGATACCGCCCTTCACGACGTCCTTCAACTCGATCACGCCGAGCACGCGCGCGCCCTGCTCGCCTTTCTCGGCAACCACCAGCGGTGTGCTGCCGCGTCGCGCGACATCGGCGACCGCGTTGCTGACTTCGTTCGGGAAACGGCCGCCGTTCGCTTCGACATAGTGCTTGACCGCATCGGCCGCGCCCTTGCGGATTTCACGGCCATGAGTCCCGTACGGAGTCCCTTGCGGAGACAGATCGACGCCACTCATGCGGGTCTGCGCCGTGAACGCGAGAAACACCGCATGCAGCGAGGCCATATCGCGCTGACGGATATTGAAGCGCTGCTTCGCGAGCACGACGATGCTGCGGCCTTCCGGCGTTTCGTCGGCAAGCGACGACAGCTGCGCGGCATCGGCAAGCACCTCTTCGGTCAGACCCGGCGCCGGCAGAAACTGCGACGCCTGGCGGTTGCCGAGCGTGATCGTGCCCGTCTTGTCGAGCAGCAGCACGTCGACGTCGCCGGCCGCTTCGACGGCACGGCCCGAGGTCGCGATCACGTTCGCCTGCATCATGCGGCTCATCCCGGCCACGCCGATCGCCGACAACAGGCCGCCGATCGTCGTCGGGATCAGACACACGAGCAGCGCGGCGAGCGCGGTGATCGTCACCACGTGGCCCGCTTTCGCGGCTTCGACGGAGAACATCGAGAACGGCAGCAGCGTCGCGGTGGCGAGCAGCATCACGATGGTCAGCGCGACGAGCAGGATGGTGAGCGCGATTTCGTTCGGCGTCTTCTGACGCTTCGCGCCTTCGACCATCGCGATCATGCGGTCGAGGAACGCCTCGCCCGGGTTGGCCGTGACGCGCACGACGATCCAGTCCGACAGCACCCGCGTGCCGCCCGTCACCGACGAAAAGTCGCCGCCCGACTCGCGGATCACCGGCGCCGATTCACCGGTGATCGCCGATTCGTCGACCGAAGCGACGCCCTCGATCACTTCGCCGTCGGCCGGGATCACGTCGCCGGTCTCGACCAGCACGACGTCGCCACGGCGCAGATCGGTCGCGGTCGTGATGCGGATCGGCGACTTCGGATGCGGCTCGTTGAGCTTCTTCGCCATCACGTCTCTCTTCGCGCTGCGCAGCGACGCGGCCTGCGCTTTCGAGCGGCCTTCGGCGAGCGCCTCCGCGAAGTTCGCGAACAGCACCGTGAACCACAGCCACAGCGTGACCGCGAGGATGAAGCCCGCGGGCGCCTCGGCCTGACCGCCAAGCGCGGCGATCCACAGAATGGTCGTCAGGATGCTGCCGACGTACACGCAGAACATCACCGGGTTGCGAAACTGCGTGCGCGGCGTGAGCTTTTTAAAGGAGTCCACGATCGCCGGGCGCAGCAGCGCCGGGTCGAACATGGACCGGGTAGCGTTATGTTCAGTCATTGAATCCTCGAATGTCCGTGGGCGCTTGCAGGCTTGCCGCGTGCGAGCGCCTGTTCGGTCGCTGGTTCGCGGCCGTGGGTCACTGCCGTGGGTCAGTGCGCGCCGATCATCATCAGTTGCTCGACGCCGGGACCGAGCGCGAGCGCCGGGACATAGGTCAGCGCGCCGACCAGCAGCACCGTGCCGAGCAGCAGCACGACGAACAGCGGTCCGTGCGTCGGCAGCGTGCCGCCGGTGACGGCGATGCGCTTCTTCGCGGCGAGCGAACCGGCGATCGCGAGCACCGGCACGATCGTGCCGAAGCGGCCGAACCACATCGCGATCGCGGTGAGCCAGTTGTAGAACGGCGTATTCACCGTGAGACCCGCGAACGCGCTACCGTTGTTGTTCGCTGCCGAGCTGAACGCATAGAGGATCTCGGAGAAGCCGTGTGCGCCGGGGTTTGCGATGCCGGCCTTGCCCGCCGCGCTGAGCACCGCGATCGAGGTACCCACCAGCACGAGCAGCGGCGTGAGCAGCACGACGATCGACACCATCTTCATCTCGTAGGCCTCGATCTTCTTGCCGACATATTCAGGAGTACGCCCGATCATCAGTCCCGCGACGAACACCGCGAGCAGCGCGAACACGAGCATCCCGTACATGCCGGAACCGACACCGCCGAAGATCACTTCGCCGAGCTGGATCAGCAGCATCGGATACAGGCCGCCGAGCGGCGTCAACGAATCGTGCATGTTGTCGACCGCGCCGCACGAAGCCGCCGTCGTCGCGACCGTGAAGATGCCCGACTGCGCGATGCCGAAGCGCGTTTCCTTGCCCTCCGCATTGCCGCCCGCCTGCAGCGCGTTCGCCGACTGGTCGATGTTGAGCGCCGTGAACGCGGGATTGCCGCTCTGCTCGGCGCTGATCTCGCCGAACACGCAAGCGCCGAACGCGATCGTCATCGCCGCGAGCACCGCGACGCCCTGCCGCCGGTCGCCGATCACGCGGCCGAACACGAGCGCGAGCGCCGCCGGGATGATCAGGATCGAGATGATCTGCACGAAGTTCGAGAACGGCGTCGGGTTTTCGTACGGATGCGCGGAGTTGCCGTTGAAGAAGCCGCCGCCGTTGGTGCCGAGCATCTTGATCGCTTCCTGCGACGCGACCGGGCCCATCGCGATGGTCTGCGTCTTCACGGGCGTGTCGAGCATCACCGGATCGCCCTTCGCGTCCTTCACCGGATTGCCTTGCGCGTCGAGCTTCGGCGCGGCGTAGGTGGTGGTCTGCAGCGTCGGCACCTCCTGATATGCCTTGAAGTTCTGGATCACGCCCTGACTCATCAGCAGTGCGGCGATGATCGCCGCCATCGGCAGCAGGACGTACATCGTCACGCGCGTGATGTCGACCCAGAAGTTGCCGATCGTCTGCGCGGTATGACGCGCGAAGCCGCGCATCAACGCGAACACGACGACGATGCCGGTCGCCGCCGACAGGAAGTTCTGCACGGTCAGGCCGAGCATCTGCGTCAGATAGCCGACGGTCTGCTCGGGCGTGTAGTCCTGCCAGTTGGTGTTGGTCACGAAGCTGACCGCGGTGTTGAAGGCGCTGTCGACCGACATCGCGCCGAACTGCTGCGGATTGCCGGGCAGCCACCCTTGCACGCGCAGCAGCACGTACAGGAACGCCGCGCCGAGCACGTTGAACGCGAGCGTGGCGACCGCGTAGTGCTTCCAGCCCATCTCCGCCGCTGGATCGACGCCCGCGATACGGTAAAGCAGCCGTTCGAGCGGCGCGCCGAAGCGCACCACGCGCGAACTGCCGTCCATCACGGCGCCGAGATAGCTCGCCATCGGCACCGCCGCGGCCAGTAGCACGACGATAAAAAGACTCGCCTGCAGGACATCGTTCGTGTTCATTCAATGTCCTCCGCGCGCAGCAGCGCATACACGAGATATACGAACAGCAGCGCGGTGGACGCGCCGGCCAGCCACAGCATCCAGGTCATCAGCGCGCTCCTTGTCCGCGGCGCAACTGCATCAGCTTCTCGCAGCCGCCAATCAGCCCAAAGGTCAGCAAGGCAAACAGCGCCAGGCCCCCGACATACAGCACATCCATTCTCGTTCTCCATTCACGGACTTTGGATGGATAGAACGGTATGCCGATCGGCCTAAAGGGCTGGTCAAAGATCGCGGGGTACGCGTAAAAATCGCGTAAACGGACAAGGCCGTTTCATCTCGCGATGAAACGGCCCTGATGGATGACGTGCAGCGCAGCCCGAGGCCGCGCTGCCACTTCTTTACGGCAGCAGGATCGTCGACCCCGTCGTGCGGCGCCCTTCGAGGTCCGCATGTGCCTGCCCGACGTCCGGCAGCGCATAGCGCTGATTGATGCTGGTCTTGACCTTGCCCGAGCTCAGCACGTCGAACAGCTCGGCGGACATCGTCTCGTAGTCGCTGCGTTTCGCCATATAGGTGAAGAGCGTCGGTCGTGTAAAGAACAGCGAGCCGCGTCCCGCGAATTCCGACGAATCGATCGGCGGCAGCGGACCCGACGCGTTGCCGAAGCTCACGAACAGGCCGAGCGGCGCGAGACAGTCGAGCGATTTTTCGAAGGTGTCCTTGCCGATCGAATCGTAGACGACCGGCACGCCCGCGCCGTTGGTGATCTCGCGTACGCGCTTCGTGAAGTTCTCGCGCGTATAGACGATCGCGTGATCGCAGCCGTGCGCTTTCGCGATCTCGGCTTTCTCGTCGGAACCGACCGTGCCGATCACCGTCGCGCCGAGCGCCTTCGCCCACTGGCACACGAGCAGGCCGACGCCGCCCGCTGCGGCCTGAATGAGGATCGTGTCACCGGCCTTCACGCGATACGTGCGGCGCAGCAGATATTGCGCAGTCAAGCCTTGCAGCATCACCGACGCGGCCTGCTCGTCGCTGATCGCATCGGGCAGCTTGACGACCAGCGCGGCCTGCAGCACGCGCTCCTGCGCATACGCGCCGGGCGGCCGCGCGACATACGCGACGCGATCGCCGACCTTCAGACCGGTCACGCCCGAGCCCACCGCGCTGACCTCGCCGGCCGCTTCCATGCCGAGCCCGCCCGGCAGCGGCAGCGGATACAGACCGGTGCGGAAATACACGTCGATGTAATTGAGGCCGACCGCCGTCTGGCGAATGCGGATCTCCCCCGCGCCGGGCTCGCCCACCTCGACGTCGACCCATTTCATGACTTCGGGGCCGCCGGTTTTGTCGAAACGGATTGCCTTGACCATCACGTCTCCTTCATCTGTCATCTGTATGGATGTGGGTGCGGCGACGCGCGCGCTCACGCCTCGCCGGACAGGCGCAGCGTCAGCACGTCGAGCACCATGCGGGCGGTCGAAATGTTCGTCGCGCACGGAATGTTGTGCACGTCGCACGCGCGCACTAGCGCGTTGATGTCCGGCTCGTGCGGCTGCGGCGTCATCGGGTCGCGCAGGAAAATCACCATGTCGACGCGCCCTTCGGCGAGTTGCGCGCCGATCTGCAGGTCGCCGCCGTGCGGGCCCGACAGCATGCGCTCGACCGTCAGGCCGTGCGCGTCGCTGATGCGTCCGCCGGTCGTGCCGGTTGCGACGATCTCGCAGCGCGCGAGCGTGTCGACGTATTCGCCGGCCAGTTTGACGATGTCGTCCTTCTTGTGATCGTGCGCGATCAGCGCTATGCGGGTGCTCATGACGTGAGACTCCTCAAACCCTTGTGACTATCGTTGTTGTGATGTTACGGTTGTCGTTCGCGCGCGGCGGCTCGGTACGTACCTGCTCAGTACGTACCAGCTCAGTACGTACCGGGATAGGCGCCGCCGTCGATCAACCAGTTCTGCCCGGTGATGTAACCCGCGTGCGTGCTGCACAGGAACGCGCAGGCGCGGCCGAATTCTTCGCGATTACCGAAGCGGCCGGCGGGGATCGTCTTCATGCGCTGCTTGCGCGCTTCGTCGATCGAAATGTTGTGCGTCTTCGCCTGCGCCTCGAACGTGACCGCGATACGGTCGGTGTCGAACAGGCCCGGCAGCAGGTTGTTGATCGTCACGCCGGTCGGCGCGACCTTGCGCGCGAGCCCCGCGACGAAACCGGTCAGGCCGGAGCGCGCGCCGTTCGACAGACCGAGCACGTCGATCGGCGCCTTCACCGCTGAGCTCGTGATGTTGACGATGCGCCCGAAGCCGCGCGCGCTCATCGTGTCGATGGTCTGACGGATCAGCTCGATCGGCGTCAGCATGTTGGCTTCGAGCGCGCGGATCCAGTCCTCGTGCGTGAAGTTGCGGAAATCGCCCGGCGGCGGACCGCCCGCGTTGTTGACGAGAATGTCCGGCTGCGGGCAGGCCGCGAGCGCGGCCGCGCGCCCTTCAGGCGTGGTGATGTCGCATGCGACGGTCTTCACCTCGACGCCGCTCTGCTTGCGGATCGCCTCGGCGGTCGCTTCGAGCGTTTCGGCGGTGCGCGCGACGATCGTCAGGTCGACGCCCTCGGCGGCGAGCGCTTCCGCGCAGCCGCGTCCCAGACCTTTGCTCGCCGCGCAAACCAGCGCGCGGCGTCCTGCGATTCCCATGTCCATGTGTATGCCCTCGTGGCGAAGTTTCCCCAGATTCTAGAAGAATCGGTGCCGGACTGTGCCGCGTCGCTACAATCTCAGGTATCGCCGGGCGGTACTCTTTCGGTAAACTCGCGCGGTGGCGCGCTTTTCCACCGTGCGTCCCGACCTTCGAGCGCGGACTGAGCCAACGGATGAGCGCGCCGAACCGATCCACCTTGCCGCCGCGCGCGAGCCCGCCATGACCCAGGACAGCCGTTTCCCCAATCTCTTCATCCTCGATCACCCGCTGATCCAGCACAAGCTGTCGCACATGCGCGACCGGGACACGTCGACCCGCACGTTCCGCGAACTGCTGCGCGAAATCACGCTGCTGATGGGCTACGAAATCACCCGCAACCTGCCAATGACCACGCGCCGCATCACCACGCCGCTCGTCGAGATCGACGCGCCGGTGATCGCCGGCAAGAAGCTCGCGATCGTGCCGGTGCTGCGCGCGGGCGTCGGCATGTCGGACGGCCTGCTCGAGCTGGTGCCGTCGGCGCGCGTCGGCCATATCGGCGTGTATCGCGCGGAGGATCATCGGCCGGTCGAATACCTGGTGCGGCTGCCGGACCTCGAAGACCGCGTGTTCATCCTCTGCGATCCGATGGTCGCGACCGGCTACTCGGCCGTGCACGCGGTCGATGTGCTCAAGCGCCGCAACGTGGCGGCCGAGAACATCATGTTCCTCGCGCTCGTCGCCGCGCCCGAGGGCGTGCAGGTGTTCCAGGACGCGCACCCGGACGTCAAGCTGTTCATCGCGTCGCTCGATTCGCATCTGAACGAGCATGCGTACATCGTGCCGGGCCTGGGCGACGCGGGCGACCGGTTGTTCGGTACGAAGAACTGACGCGCCGGGGGCCAGCGGGGGTGGCCTGGCGATGCCGCCGCCCCGGAACCGGCCCCGCTTTCGCCCGCATCCGGCCCTCCCGGCGACACATCCGCACCGCCTCCATTCATTTTCGCGTCGATTTCATGGCATTTGCGGCCGGTTTCGCGGCGCGGCCCCCTCTGCCGCACCCTCGCGGCATGATAAAATTCGAATCCGCTCGACGGAGCGCCTCGACCCGCACGATCACTCGCACCACCGCCTGCAATTTCGACTGGCGCCCCGCGCTTTCGCATCAGGTCATGCGGCGCCTGGCCGCGCAAGCTGCCCCGCTCCACCGCGCTGCCGCCCTGCGGCTGCGCCTGGCCGGCCGATCATGCACGAACCGGCACGAACGCCCACCGGCGGGCAAGCGCGGAACGACGCGCGGGAACGGCCAGGCTGAGATCGGCGGCACAGGTGGCCGCCTCGACGGGCCAACACGAGCGACAAGCACGAGCGGCCGGCAGCCTTTCACCTGACGGATTGACATCGAGGCGCAACACGCGAGGCGCCCGACATCGCAACGACAATTGCACTATGCGTGCGCCCCGCTGGCGCGCGCGACGGAGAAAAGTATGGCGGGTCATTCGAAATGGGCCAACATCAAGCATAAGAAAGCAGCGGCCGATGCCAAGCGCGGCAAGGTCTGGACGCGGCTCATCAAGGAAATCCAGGTTGCGGCCCGTCTGGGCGGCGGCGAAATCGACTCGAACCCGCGTCTGCGGCTCGCGGTCGACAAGGCGTACGACGCCAACATGCCGAAAGACAACATCAACCGCGCGATCCAGCGCGGTGTCGGCGGCGCGGACGGCGCGAACTACGAGGAAATCCGCTACGAAGGCTATGGCATCGGCGGCGCGGCGGTGATCGTCGACACGATGACCGACAACCGCACCCGCACGGTCGCGGAAGTGCGCCACGCGTTCTCGAAGAACGGCGGCAACATGGGCACCGACGGCTCGGTGTCGTTCATGTTCGATCACGTCGGCCAGTTCCTGTTCGCTCCCGGCACCGCCGAAGACGCGCTGATGGAAGCCGCGCTCGAAGCGGGCGCCGACGACGTCGTGACGAACGAGGACGGCAGTATCGAGGTGCTGTGCCCGCCGAACGATTTTTCGAAAGTGAAGGCTGCACTCGAAACGGCGGGCTTCAAGGCCGAACTGGCCGAAGTCACGATGAAGCCGCAGACCGAAGTCGAATTCACCGGCGACGATGCCGTGAAAATGCAGAAGCTGCTCGACGCGCTGGAAAATCTGGACGACGTGCAGGAAGTCTATACAAACGCGTCGATCGCCGGCGAGTGATGGCGCGCCGGGCTCTGGCATCGTTTGCCCTTGCTGTTGATGGTTTATTGCACGGCTGAGCACACCGCTCGGCCGTTTATGGTTTTCAAGTCTCGGGGATTCACATGAAGTTACTCGTCGTCGGTTCCGGCGGTCGCGAACATGCGCTGGCATGGAAGCTCGCGCAATCGCCGCGGGTCCAGCTCGTCTACGTCGCGCCGGGCAACGGCGGCACCGCTCAGGATGAGCGTCTGCTCAACCTCGACATCACCGAGCCGGCCGCGCTCGCTGATTTCGTCGAAAAAGAACAGATCGCGTTCACGCTGGTCGGGCCGGAAGCGCCGCTCGCGGCAGGCATCGTCAACCTGTTCCGCTCGCGCGGTCTGAAGATCTTCGGGCCGACCAAAGAGGCCGCCCAGCTCGAAAGCTCGAAAGATTTCGCCAAAGCGTTCATGAAGCGCCACGGCATCCCGACGGCCGAGTACGAAACCTTCGCCGACGTCGCCGCCGCGCACGCGTATCTGGACGCCAAGGGCGCGCCGATCGTGATCAAGGCCGACGGCCTCGCCGCCGGCAAAGGCGTGGTGGTCGCGCAAACGCTGCAAGAAGCGCACGCCGCGGTCGACATGATGCTGTCGGACAACAAGCTCGGCGACGCCGGCGCGCGCGTCGTAATCGAGGAGTTCCTCGCCGGCGAGGAAGCGAGCTTCATCGTGATGGTGGACGGCAAGCACGTGCTCGCGCTCGCGTCGAGCCAGGATCACAAGCGTCTGCTCGACGGCGACCAGGGCCCGAACACGGGCGGCATGGGCGCCTACTCGCCCGCGCCGATCGTCACGCCGCAACTGCATGCGCGCGTGATGCGCGAAATCATCCTGCCGACCGTGCGCGGCATGGAGAAGGAAGGTATCCGCTACACCGGCTTCCTGTACGCGGGCCTGATGATCGACGCGCAAGGCAACCCGAAGACGCTCGAATTCAACTGCCGGATGGGCGACCCCGAAACGCAGCCGATCATGGCGCGTCTGAAAGGCGACTATTCGAAGGTAGTGGAACACGCGATCGCCGGCACGCTCGACACCGTCGAGCTCGAATGGGACCGCCGCACCGCGCTCGGTGTCGTGCTCGCCGCGCACAACTACCCGGACACGCCGAGGAAGGGCGACCGCATCAACGGCATTCCCGCCGAAACCGCGGATTCGGTCACGTTCCACGCCGGCACCACGCTGACGGACGGCAAGCTGACCACCTCGGGCGGGCGCGTGCTGTGCGTCGTCGGGCTCGCGGATTCGGTGCGCACCGCGCAGGCGGCCGCGTACCACACGATCAACCAGATCGCGTTCGACGGCATGCAGTACCGCCGCGACATCGGCTATCGCGCGCTCAACCGCAAGCACGACGGCAAGTAAGCTTCGCTAGCGCTGGACGCCGTGCGGGCGGCGCACTGCCGGTGCCACAGGCGCCGCAGTGCGGGCACGTTACACGACGCGCGCTACACTGAATCTGTCCCGCTCGTCGCGGCAGACGGGCCCGGAGCCCGCGAATCGACTGAAGCGGCAAGCCGCCTCTGATGTTCGCCTCCGGCAACCAGGCAATCCGAACCAGCGGTCCAAGTTCGCAGACACCCGGCGCCAACGCGGCCATCGCTTTCTTTCGAAGAACCCGTGGCACGACGAGCGTGCCGCCCCAGCACCTGCATTCATGAGCAATTCGAGCTACGACGCACAAGCCGTGCGCAGCTGGCTGCAAAGCCTGCAATCGCATATCGCGGACACGCTCGGCGCCTTCGACGGCTCCGCGTTCGCTACCGACGCGTGGCAGCGCGCGCCCGGCGAGAAGCTGCGCGGCGGCGGCGTCACGCGGATTCTCGAAGGCGGCCAGTTCTTCGAGCGCGCGGGCATCGGCTTCTCGGACGTCGCGGGCGACGCGCTGCCGGGCTCGGCAAGCGCCGCGCGGCCGCAACTGGCCGGGCGCGGCTTCGAGGCGATGGGCGTGTCGCTCGTGCTGCATCCGCACAATCCGCACTGCCCGACCGTGCACATGAACGTGCGCCTGCTCGTCGCGACGAGGGAAGGCGAAGAACCGGTGTTCTGGTTCGGCGGCGGCATGGACCTGACGCCCTACTACGGCTACGAAGAGGACGCCCGGCAGTTCCATCAGGTCTGCCGCGACGCGCTCGCGCCGTATGGCGCGGATCTGTACCCGCGCTTCAAGCGCTGGTGCGACGAGTACTTCTTCCTGAAGCACCGCAACGAGCCGCGCGGCATCGGCGGGATTTTCTTCGACGATTTCTCGGCGCCGGGCTTCGAGCAATCGTTCGCGATGCTCAAAAGCGTCGGCGAAGGCTTTCTCGAGGCGTACCTGCCGATCATCGAGCGGCGCCGCGACACGCCGTACGGCGAAGCCGAGCGCGCGTTCCAGGCTTACCGGCGCGGCCGCTACGTCGAGTTCAATCTGGTCTTCGACCGTGGCACACTGTTTGGGCTGCAGAGCGGCGGACGCACCGAATCGATCCTGATGTCGATGCCGCCCGTGGCGAACTGGCGCTACGACTGGCACCCCGAGCCGGGCACGCCGGAAGCGCGTTTGTACAGCGATTTCCTCGTGCCGCGCGAGTGGGTATGACGCGCCACCTGTCTCGCTTACGGTCACGACAAAGGACCCTCACCTGAAGCCGAACGCTCACCCTGTCGCCCTGCCTCGCCGGATCGGTCTGCTGGGCGGCACATTCGATCCGATCCACGACGGCCACCTCGCGCTTGCGCGGCGGTTCGCCGACGTGCTGCGGCTGACCGAACTGGTGCTGCTGCCGGCCGGCCAGCCGTGGCAGAAAGCCGACGTGTCGCCCGCCGAACATCGGCTCGCGATGACGCGCGCGGCGGCCGCGTCGCTCGCGATCCCCGGCGTGACGGTACGCGTCGCGACCGACGAAATCGAGCACGATGGCGCGACCTACACGGTCGAGACGCTGCAATGCTGGCGCGAGCGCGAAGGCGACGACGCATCGATCACGCTGCTGATCGGCGCAGATCAACTGGTGCATCTCGACACATGGCGCGACTGGCGGCGCCTGTTCGAGCTCGCGCATATCGGCGCGGCCACGCGGCCCGGCTTCGACCTCGCGTCGGTCGCCCCTGCGGTCGCCAAGGAAATCGCCGCGCGCCGTGCGCGCGCCGACGTGCTGCAGGCCACACCCTGCGGCCATCTGCTGATCGACACGACGCTCGCGTTCAACGTATCGGCCACCGACATTCGCGCGCATCTGCGCGAGCAGGTCAACCAGCGGCTCGCCCACGCGGGTGCGGGCGGCACAAGCCAGGATCGGGCCGCGAGTCACGTCCCCGCCGCGGTGTGGGACTATATTCTTCAACATCATCTGTACCACCGGTAACTCCATGGATATTCGCAAACTGCAACGCGTAATCGTCGACGCTCTCGAAGACGTCAAGGCGCAAGACATCAAAGTGTTCAACACCAGCCACCTGACCTCGCTGTTCGATCGCGTGATCGTCGCGAGCGGCACGTCGAACCGGCAAACCAAGGCGCTCGCGTCGAGCGTGCGCGAAGGCGTGAAGGAAGCGGGCGGCGAGATCATCAGCACCGAGGGCGAGGATATCGGCGAATGGGTGCTGGTCGATTGCGGCGACGCGATCGTGCACATCCTGCAGCCGGCGCTGCGCCAGTACTACAACCTCGAGGAAATCTGGGGCGACAAGCCGGTGCGCATCAAGCTGTCGACGCCGAATCCGTTCGGCGGCGCGCGCGCAAGCGAGCCCGACGACGAGGAAGACGAGGAAGCGCCGGCCGCGAAGCCCGCGCGCAAGACCACGGCGCGCCGCAAGTAAGCGGGCCGTGTCGGGCACAGCGCTACTGTCCTCGCGATGAAACTGCATATCCTCGCCGTCGGCCACAAGATGCCGGACTGGATCGCGACCGGCTTCGACGAATACGCGAAACGCATGCCGCCGGAGTTGCGCATCGAACTGCGCGAGATCAAACCGGAGCAGCGCTCGTCGGGCCGTTCGGCCGAAAGCGTGATGGCCGCCGAACGGCAGAAGATCGAAGCCGCGTTGCCGAAGAACGCACGCATCGTCGCGCTCGACGAACGCGGCAAGGACTGGACCACGATGCAGCTCGCGGGCGCGTTGCCGGGCTGGCAGCAAGACGGCCGCGACGTGGCCTTTCTGATCGGCGGCGCGGACGGGCTCGATCCCGAGCTGAAGGCGCGCGCCGATATGATGCTGCGCGTGTCGAGCCTCACGCTGCCGCACGCGATGGTGCGCGTGCTGCTGGCCGAACAGCTTTATCGCGCGTGGACCATCACGCAAAATCATCCGTATCATCGCGCGTAGGTGCTGGAGCCTCGCGCGGCGACGCCTGGCAACGATTCGTTGCTGCTGACGCGTCGCGGGCGCTCAGCTCCATACGCTTGAGCGTATTGCGGCTGCTTCATGCGATGATGCGCCCGACGCGCCGTGCATCGATGCCGCTAGTGGATGCAGCGCATCGATCGGATCACCGGGTCAACCTCGCCCCGCTCACTCTTCCACGCCCACCCGCGTTCACCACCCCGCGCCATCCGTTGCCCGCTCCATCGAGACCCGTTCATGCCAAGGCCCTCCGCTTCGCTGCATCCGTTCGTCTACCTCGCCTCGCAAAGTCCGCGCCGCCAGGAGCTGCTGCAACAGCTCGGCGTGCGTTTCGAATTGCTGCTGCCGCGCCCCGATGAAGACGCCGAAGCGCTCGAAGCCGAACGGCCCGGCGAACACGCGCGCGACTACGTGCAGCGCGTGTGCATCGCGAAGGCGCAGGCGGCCCGCGCGCGGCTCCTCGACGGCGGTCACGAGGTGCGGCCGATACTCGTCGCCGACACCACCATCACGATCGACGACGCGATTCTCGGCAAGCCCATCGATGCCGACGATGCGGTCGCCATGCTCACACGTCTCGCGGGCCGCACGCACGAAGTGCTGACCGCGCTCGCCGTGATCGATGCCAACGGCGCGCTGCTGCCCGCGGCGTTGTCGGTCTCGAAGGTGCGTTTTGCTGCAGTGCACGCAGACGCGTTGCGTCGCTACGCGGCGAGCGGTGAGCCGCTCGGCAAGGCGGGGGCGTATGGCGTGCAGGGACGCGCGGCGGAGTTTATCGAGCATATAGACGGGTCCTATTCGGGTATTATGGGTTTGCCGCTTTTTGAAACCGCTGCCCTCCTGCGTGCAGCGCGCATCGACTTCTAGAACAACACCATGAATGAAGAAATCCTGATCAATGTCACGCCGCAGGAAACGCGCGTCGCGCTCGTTCAACAGGGCGCCGTCCAGGAACTTCATGTCGAACGAACGCTGTCGCGCGGCCGCGTCGGCAATGTCTATCTCGGCAAGGTCGTGCGCGTGCTGCCCGGCATGCAATCGGCGTTCATCGACATCGGCCTCGAACGCGCCGCGTTTCTTCATGTCGCCGACATCTGGCATCCGCGCATCGCCGGCGAAGCGCAACATCAAACACCGCATCAGCCGATCGAAAAGATCGTCTTCGAAGGTCAGACGCTGATGGTGCAGGTCGTCAAGGACCCGATCGGCACCAAGGGCGCGCGGCTGTCCACGCAAGTGAGCATCGCCGGGCGCACGCTCGTGTATCTGCCGCAGGAGCCGCACATCGGCATCTCGCAGAAAATCGAAAGCGAAGCCGAGCGCGAGGCCGTGCGTGCGCGTCTGACCGCCGTGCTGCCCGCCGACGAGAAAGGCGGCTACATCGTGCGCACGATCGCCGAGGATGCGACGAGCGAAGAGCTCGCAGCCGACGTCGCGTATCTGCGCAAGACGTGGGCGACGATTCTGTCGCAGGGGCAGCGCATGCCGCCCACCAGCCTGCTCTACCAGGATCTGAATCTCGCGCAGCGCGTGCTGCGTGATTTCGTCAACGATGAAACGTCGCGCATCCAGGTCGATTCGCGCGAGACGCATCAGATGCTCGCCGATTTCGCGGCCGAGTTCACACCGGCGGTATCGTCGAAGCTGCACCACTACACCGGCGAGCGGCCGCTGTTCGATCTGTACAACATCGAGGCCGAGATTCAGCGCGCGCTATCGCGTCGCGTGGATCTGAAGTCGGGCGGCTACCTCGTGATCGACCAGACCGAGGCGATGACGACGATCGATGTGAACACCGGCGGCTACGTCGGCGCGCGCAACTTCGACGACACGATCTTCAAGACCAACCTCGAAGCCGCGCATACCATCGCGCGGCAACTGCGGCTAAGGAATCTTGGCGGCGTGATCATCATCGATTTCATCGATATGGAAAACGTCGAGCATCGCGACCAGGTGCTAGGCGAATTGAAGAAGGCGTTGTCGCGCGATCGCACGCGGGTGACCGTCAATGGTTTCTCGCAACTCGGGCTCGTCGAGATGACGCGCAAGCGTACGCGTGAGTCGCTCGCGCATGTGCTGTGCGAGCCTTGCCCGATTTGCCAAGGCAAGGGGCAAGTGAAGACTGCGCGCACGGTGTGCTATGACGTGTTGCGGGAGATTTTGCGCGAGTCGCGGCAGTTCAATCCGCGCGAGTTTCGCGTGGTCGCTTCGCAGCAGGTGATCGATCTGTTTCTCGAGGAAGAGTCGCAGCATCTGGCGATGCTGATCGATTTCATCGGCAAGCCGGTGTCGTTGCAGGTGGAGTCGAATTTGAGTCAGGAGCAGTACGACATTGTGTTGATGTAAACCTTTCTAGCCTTATCCAGAAAGGCTTTCCGTCCATAAATCGCGTCAAAGAAGGAAGCTGCTACCCATCTAGGTACCCATTTGGGCCTTGGTAGCACGCCAAGTGACGCCTAATTACGTATCGGCCCGCCATGCTGCCGCCGCATCAACCCCGCGCTGAGGATGATCTCCGCCTTGCTTGTGGATATTCGGGCAGCGCTCCGGCACCTATGGTGAGCGCCATGCGCATTCACAACACGAACCGCATAGTCGCTGCGGTTTCGATGGCTGCTCATTCCCACTGCATTGTATTGTCTTTCTTGTGGGGATCGCCCATATCTGCATCTGCGTTTGATAAGCACACCTACTACAGGTGGCCGACCGATGGTGGCATCACGCCCGAGCAGGCGACGGCAATGCTATCCGTCATGCGAAGTGCGTTCGCGTCGTAGAAGTCATGCGCCGCTAGCAACGCGGCCGCCTCGACGGTCTCAGTTCGGCCAACAGCGGCCGATCGCTCAAGTGCACTAATGGCCATTCGAGTGTCGGCTCCAGCCAGCTTTCCGCCATCTAGTTCGAATCCCCAAGGCTTCCCTGGCAGGAAGTATCCGTCGGCAATTTGATTCGCCGCGTTGCCTTCCTGGCATCGTTGCCAGGCCGACGTGTCAGGATGGTGCTCGTAATGAGGTGAACGAGATGATCCGCTCGTGGCGCGAATGAGGGTTGGTCGACCGCCCAGCCGAGGGCCGTTATCAGGGCGAACAGGTCGTCCCCATTCATATCGGCGCGCGCCGTTCCCTCGCCCTGAGCACGGAGCAGTAGGCGCGCGCCTGCTGAGTGCACCGCTGCGCACGAAGCATAAAGCGCGGAATCCGGGTTCGTGTGGGCTGCCGCCATCATGGCGACAACGCCCCTGTAGCTTTGGGTGAATACCACCAATTCCCGAAACCAGATGAGAAGTGCTTCGTCAGCCGAAGTCGACGTTTCGAGCTCGGCTGCCTTCTGCGTCAGTGCATCCAGATGGGTACACAGCAACGCTTCGAATAGGGCTTCTCGTGTCGGGAAATGACGAAGCAGTGTGGCCAACCCGACGCCAGCCCGGCGAGCAATATCTCGCATCGATGCGTCGGCACCATGCTCGGTGATGACGTCACGCGCGACTGTGAGGATCTGGCGGCGATTTTTTTGAGCGTCGGCTCGCATAGGGATGTTGACAAGTGGATCAGTGACCCATATAGTGTTTATGTGGATCGGTGATCCATATCATACAGCGCTATATGGCATTTCTCCAGCTTCCACGCAACTCCAATGAAAGAGCACGTGAAATGAACAGACTGAATGGAAAGACCGCCGTGGTCACCGGCGGTGCTACCGGCATCGGCCTTGCCGCGGCAAAGCGCTTCATCGAGGAAGGCGCGTTCGTCTTCATCTTCGGCCGTCGGCAGGAAGCACTCGATGCGGCTTTGGCCGACCTCGGGCCTAATGCCCGCGCGGTGAAAGGCTCCGTCTCCAATCTGGCCGACCTCGACCGACTCTACGCGGCGGTGAAGGCCGAGCGCGGAACCCTCGACATCGTCTTCGCCAATGCCGGGGCGGGAAGCCAGCTTCCGCTCGGCAAGATCACATCCGAGCACATTGACGAAATCTTCGACACCAACGTAAAGGGTTCGATCTTCACGGTCCAGAAGGCGCTGCCGCTGATGGGTGCGGGCGGTTCGATCATCCTGACCGGATCGAGCGCCGGCGCCACGGGCGCCCCGGCATTCAGCGCCTACAGCGCGAGCAAGGCGGCAGTGCGCAACCTCGCGCGGACCTGGGCGGAGGATCTGAAGGGCACCGGCATCCGGGTAAATGTGCTGTCGCCCGGGCCGACGGCGACCGAACTCGCGAAGGAAGCGCTGGGCGAGGAAGGCGTGAAGGCCTTCGGCTCGATGACTCCGCTCCAGCGCATGGCCGATCCGGCGGAGATCGGGGCGGTGGCCGCCTTCCTCGCGTCGCAGGACAGCAGCTTCATGACCGCCAGCGAGGTCGCTGTTGACGGCGGTCTGGCGCAAATCTGACGGGCCACGCCCGGCCGGTCACTCCAGTGATCCGGTTATGCGCACACCCACTGAGGAAAATAAAATGGAACGATCCCTTAAAGGAAAAACCGCTCTCGTTACCGGGGCATCGCGGGGCATTGGCCGCGCCATCGCCGAACGTCTTGCAAAGGATGGCGCGACGGTCGCGCTGACCTACAACGCCAGCAAATCCGGCGCAGACGAAGCGGTCGCGGCCATCGAGAAAGCGGGAGGCACTGCGTTCGCGATCCACGCGGACCTCGTTGACCCGGCGACAGTCCCGGTCTTGTTTGAGAGACTCGATGACGAGTTCACCAAGCGGAAGGGAAGCAAAGCTCTCGATATTCTGGTTAACAACGCCGGCAATTCCGGCTGGGTTGGCTTCAAGGACGCGACGCCGGAGAGTTGGGACACCCTGATCGCGGTCTACGCCCGCGCGCCCTTCTTCATCGTCCAGGCCGCTCTGGATCGTCTCACAGATGGCGGACGCATCATCAACATCTCATCCGCTGCCGCCACGAAGCCCGTAACAGCCGCGCCAGTCTATTCGATGGCCAAAGCGGCCATCAACAACCTGACCCATGCGCTCGCGTCCGAGTTGGGGCCGCGCGGAATTACCGCGAACGCCGTAGCGCCGGGCTACACGCGAACGGACGTGAACGCCGCCATCCGGGAGAACCCCGAACTCGTAAAGGCGGTCGAGGCCGAAATCGCGCTGGGACGCTTTGGCGAGCCTTCGGAAATCGCCGCCGTCGTGGCGTTTCTGGCCTCCGATGACGGCCACTGGTTGACCGGTCAGACGATTGAAGCGAGCGGCGGCTACAAGCTCTGACCGCGCCGCAAAACCAAAGGAGAACATATGAGCTACGCAATCATCGGCTTCGGGAAGATCGGCTACGCGCTTGCCAAGGCGTTTGCCCGCAGCGGTATCGAAGTATCAGTTGCAACCACGCGGGACCCGGAAAGCTTTGCGTCCGATGCCGCTGCGATCGGACCCGGAATCATTCCCAAAACCCTGACTGAAGCCCTCAAGGCAGACACCATCTTTTTAGCTGTCCGTTTCGAGTCGCACCCGGAGGTCGCGAAAGCGCTGCCGAACTGGAAAGGAAAGACCATCATCGACGCGATGAACACGTCAGCCCCGCTTGAGGAACTGGACGGTCTCCCGTCCTCAGTTTTCGTCGCGAAGGCGTTCACCGGAGCCATGCTGGTGAAAGGCTTCAACCATTTGGTCGCTGCCGTCCTTGACCAGGACCCGGCCATACACGGTGGCAGGAGAGTCGTGTTCCTGGCGAGCGACGATGACGGCGCCGCAGCGGAGGTTGGTGCGCTTTCGGAAAAACTCGGTTTCGCGCCAATCAACCTCGGCGGGCTTTCGGAAGGTGGACTGCTTGTGCACGCGCGAGGATATAGCTGGGGTCAACTGATATTCAAGGATCTCGTCAAGTTCAAATAGTGGCGCGTCACGACAAAGTCACAGCGGCCACGCGCATCGCCAAACGCATGCAGGGATCTGATCGAGATTCAGTTAGTGATTCTGAGCGAATGCATCATAGCCGCTAACGACCCACCGACCCCGAGCGCCTGTATCGGCAGACGTGATGCGAACGAATGTCCGTTCGGAATTGAAAAGCGGTCGTTGCTAACATGGTGACCCGAATGACGGCTCGGGGTCGTTGAACGAAACCGCTCGCGCGGTAAGGGGCTCCGGCCCGTGGTAGTGGTAATGCTGAGGAAACCGACTCTGTTTTCATGTTGACGGGCGAGGCAATCCGCCTCGTCACTCAACGGGAGCAGAGTCATGACTCACGCCCTCCAGACTGCCAGTGCGCTGCGCCAGCGCATGATCGACGACATGCGCATGCGCCAACTCGCACCGAAGACCCAGGCCAACTACCTGCGCATCGTGCGCGAGTTCACCCGGTTTCTCGGGCGCGCGCCCGACACGGCCACCGTCGAGGACCTGCGGCGCTACCAGTTGCATCTGGTCGATCACGGCACGTCACCCGTTTCGCTGAACGCCGCGATCACCGGACTGAAGTTCTCCTTCGGGATCACGCTCCTCACGCTCCATGAGCCCGACCTGATGGCCCGGATGCAGCCGGTGCGTGTGCCCCGCACGCTGCCAGTCGTGCTCAGCCCGGACGAAGTGGGCCGACTGATCGCTGCCACCGGCAACCTGAAGCACCAGACTGCGCTGTCGGTCGCCTACGGCGCCGGCCTGCGTACCAGTGAAGTCGTCGCGCTGAAGATCGGCGACATCGACAGCCAGCGCATGACGCTGCGCATCGAGCAGGGCAAGGGCCGCAAGGACCGCTACGCGATGCTCTCGCCGGTGCTGCTCGAGCGCCTGCGCGTCTGGTGGCGCGTGGCTCACGCGCAGGGCAGGATGCCCGACGGCGGGTGGTTGTTTCCGGGCCTCGATCCGGTGGATCCGCTGAGCACGCGGCAGCTGAACCGCGCCATCCATGCCGCGGCCGAGGCGGCCCAGATCGACAAGCGCGCGTCCATGCATACGCTGCGCCACAGCTTTGCAACCCACCTGCTCGAACAGAAGGTCGATATCCGTGTGATCCAGGTCCTGCTGGGGCACAGGAAGCTGGAGACGACAGCGCCCTATGCCCAGGTCGCCACCGACCTGCTGCGCGAAGTCATCAGTCCGCTGGAGAACCTGCACCACACCTAGCGCGCGGAGCACTTCCATGCCCGAAGTCGCGGACGTCTTCCGCGCGCATGGGCCGGCGTGGTGACAGACCGTACAGCTGAGCCAGGGACAGCTGAAGGTCATGTCGGCAATCGAACAGTGCCGCAGTGCGGCGCTGGGCGGACATGTGTTGCGCTGTTCCGGCTGCAAACAGATCGAAGTCGCCTACAACTCCTGTGCCGTAACCGCCATTGCCCGAAGTGCCAGGCGAGCGCCGCGCGCCGGTGGCTCGAGGCACGTCAGGCCGACCTGCTGCCCGTCGAGTACTACCACGTGGTCTTCACCTTGCCCGCTGCGATCAGCGCGATCGCCTGGTACAACAAGGCGGTGATCTATGCGCTGCTGTTCGATGTCGCGGCCGAAACCCTGCGCACCATCGCCGCCGATCCGAAGCATCTGGGCGCGCAGATCGGCGCGACGCTGGTGCTGCATACGTGGGGCTCGGCACTGACGCATCACCCCCACGTGCACGGCATCGTTCCTGGCGGAGGCCTGTCACCTGACGGCGAGCGGTGGGTCGCGTGCCGACCCGGCTTCTTCCTGCCGGTGCGCGTGCTCTCGCGCTTGTTCCGGCGCCGTTTCCTGGAGGAACTCGCGGCCTTGCATCGCCGCGGCCAGTTGCGCTTCTTCGGCGAGTATGCCGCGCTCACCGATCGGGCCGTCTTCGCCCGGTGGCTCGCGCCGCTGCGCACGTGTGAGTGGGTGGTGTATGCAAAGCGCCCGTTCGCGGGACCAGGGGCGGTCCTCGCCTATCTGTCACGCTATACGCATCGCGTGGCCATCTCCAACCAGCGCCTCATCGCGCTCGACGCGCGGGGCGTGACCTTCCGCTGGAAGGATTACCGCGCCAGGGGGCACACCCGCTACAAGACCATGACGCTCGAAGCCGGCGAGTTCATGCGTCGATTCCTGCTGCACGTGCTGCCTAGTGGCTTCCACCGCATCCGTCACTATGGGCTGCTTGCCAATCCGGTGCGGCGGCACAACCTGGCGACCCTACGTGCGTTGCTGCACGCTCCAGCAGTCATTGACGCCAGCGATGACGCGTCCGCGCATACCCGGGCGCCGACCTTTATCTGCAGACACTGCGGCGCGCCGATGATCATCATCGAGATCGTCCTGCGCACCCACCCGATTCGCGCGCCGCCGACATTGCGAGGCAGCGCATGAGCGTAAATGACCAGGATGTTCAATCCGACTGTCGGCTCTTCGGCAACGAGCGCCAACAGGAGATACTCGCGCCTGCCGCTCCAGGCGGACCTTGCCGCTACTCGCGGCATCGTCACAACATGGCGGGCGACAGCTTCGAAGCCACCCTTCGACATCATCCCGACCCGGGTTCGCCTCAGCATCCCCTGAAAAGGCAGCCGGTGAGCTTCCTTCAATCCCCATAGCCGCTCACGGTTCCGGCCGCGTCGGTCCACTCCGCGGTTTCCTCCCTCGAGCCTTGTCCAACGCCTGCCCGCATGCGTCGTCGTGCGCGCACGCAACAGCAGACAAGGGCAGGCGTCGAACAAGCCTTTACGGGAGTGTGAGTTCGCTGATGCAGGAAGCTGCCGCCCGGCCGCTCGATGCCGCCACCGTCGGCAATCTGTCCCACTGCCGACCTAGAACCCAGTACTCTCCAACGTCGGCATTGGCCGAATTGGTCGCCTGAAATCGTTACAATGGTCCAGATTCACCCCACCTTAACAGCATCGAGTGCGAGACATGCTGACTTCCTTTTTCTGGAGTGGCGACATCATCCGCAGTCGACGCGTGAGTGACATCGTGCTATCAGGCTCGGTTGACGTGCCCGTGCCCCCTGCGCGCCTGCTCGCAGATTGGGAAAGAGAGACATCGTCGCGCCTGGTCCTGGAGCCCGGGGACGTCGAGGCAATGCCTTTGGCGCGAGCGCAGGCGCGCTGGCCGGACTACACGCGCTGTGTGCAGGCAGTGTCCGATTGGACGTGCGCGCTTGGACTGCCTAAGGTGCTCGCCTCCAGTGACGTAGCCCTCATGGCCTGCCGCGGCGCGAAGTACCACCATGACGGTGCGCAATATGGCGGTGCGGCCTTTTGCAATCTCTTCCTGAGCGAGGACAGGGGTCTGGACTTGCATTTTCCCTCTACGGGCCATCGCATTCCCCTAACCCGGGGAACGGCTGTGATATTCGATACTGGTCAGCCTCATGGCGTCATTCAACGCAGCAGCAGCGGTTTTAACGTGGCCGACTTCGCGCCGGACCAGGATTGCATCCAAATATTTCTGACCTGGGAGCTTCCCATCGAAGATGCCCATGTTGGGCACGCCCTCAAGGTTGCCTTCGACATCGCGCCTTCAACCTCGTTGCAACTGGACGCAGAGGAAGTCTGGCTGAACGGCGCACGGGCCATTGTGTGCCCAGATTCTGGTCGTTGGTGCCAGGTTGACTAATCGTCTGCGTGACACCGCGGTGTTGCCATGACAGGCTCAAGTTCAGCGCGATAGCCGCGTGCAGCGTGCGCCGTTTGCGCTAGGGTCAACGATTTCAGGCTTCGCTATCAGACCCGTCACGCAGCGGCACAAAGCCGCAAAGTCAGGCTCCATCTTAAAAGCTTGGCACAATGACCGCTGTTGGCAGCCTGGCGCCTATGCTTGATCGGCGGCGCACGACCCAGATGGAATGGACACCGCCCTCCCTTCGGGGACGTGGGCACGATTGAGGGCCTCGGCACACGCTACCGTTCCTGACTTGGTGGTGAGGCAATTTCGCGCCCGTACAAGTCTTCGCCAATCAATCTGTTCGCTTCTCTCAGCAGATTTTCAAGAGCGTCATACTCGGGACCGACGTCCATCTTCCGTGCCGCAAGGTCCATGCAATTTGACCTTAGCTGCGTCGTCAAATCGCGTAGCGCAGCAATCACTTCGTCGTCACACGCAGACTCTTCCAACGCCTTGCGGCCGATCAAATATGCCTCGCGATACGCCGCAGCACGAACCATCTCTCGTACGCGCTGTGAGTTTAAGCTCATGGGTAATCTGTCCTCTGTCGGTTCAAGTCAGCAATTTTCAGCAATTTCGACGGCGACGTCGACCGACCGCACATGGCCGACTCTTGCCGAACTGCCATCCGGCAGAGCGCGACCCACAGCAGTCGACCGAATTTCTCCAAAGCAGCCGTTCGAACCGGGACCAACGATCTGGATCGGTCCCGATCCGCGGGTCCTGCTGTGACTGCTAGCGAGTCCGAGCGTTGCATATCATCGCCGCAAGGTATTGCTGTCAACCGTTTCTGCTAATAGTTCACCGTTTGTGGCGAGAACGGGTGTCCCGTGCGAGGTAAGGCCAGGAGGCCAGATTGACAATTCTGTCACCCTTAGCGTTGCAGTTAGGAATGAGCGACAGGATGTCCGTTGATTTTGGTAGCGTTCGGCGTGTCTTCGAATTTGGCTAGTGCGGCTGTCGAGGGGCGCGATTAGCGCATCGGCCTGAGGCGGCAGCAAGCGCAAATACCGGAGGTCATTTTTTTGATCTCGGACCGCGGACATCTCAGCGCGCAGACCAAAAACGCCAGGCAGTTTGGCACTTTGGATGTTTCTTAGGCGGCCTCCACCACTGTTCGCATTGATGGCGGTGAGAGTGTTATCGTGCTGCGCTTTGTCAGTCGTTCCGGGCAGTGAGTTCGTGCTCCGGGGGCAAAGCGACGCTAGCGGAAAAAACGGACACCGTCAGCGCTTCAATGGACACCGCTGGCAACATTCGCGATCTGCAACAGCAACTGCACTTGGTGACGGATAATAGCGGCTACATCATTTTGAGCACATTTTTGGAATTTCCCCATGGAAATTAAAGTCAATTTTCTCGATAAGCTACGTCTTGAAGCCAAGTTCGATGACTTCACGGTAGTGGCCGACCAGCCTATCCGTTATAAGGGCGATGGCTCGGCGCCTGGTCCGTTCGATTATTTTCTGGCCTCATCGGCTTTGTGTGCAGCTTACTTTGTGAAGTTGTACTGCGTAAATCGCAATATTCCTACCGAAAATATTCGTCTGTCGCAGAATAATATCGTTGATCCGGAAAACCGGTACCAACAGATTTTCAAGATTCAGGTTGAGTTGCCGTCGGATATCTCGGAAGTGGACCGCCGAGGTATTCTGCGCTTCATCGACCGTTGTACGGTGAAAAAAGTGGTGCAAGCCGGGCCCGAGTTTGTGATTGAAGAGGTAGAAAACCTGGATGCCGATGCTCAATCGTTGCTGACGTTGAAGTCGGCTTCTGATGCCAGCACCTATATTGCGGGCAAGGATTTGCCGTTGGAGCAAACCATCGCCAATATGTCGGGCGTTCTGGCGGGCTTGGGCATGAAGATAGAGATCGCTTCGTGGCGCAATATCGTTCCAAATGTGTGGTCGCTTCATATTCGCGATGCGCACTCGCCGATGTGTTTTACCAATGGCAAGGGAGCGACCAAAGAAAGCGCGTTGGCGTCAGCGTTGGGAGAGTTTATCGAGCGACTGAATTGCAACCATTTCTATGGCGGTGCATTTTGGGGCGAAGACATCGCCAATGCGGAGTTTGTGCATTACCCGAATGAGCGCTGGTTCAAGCCTGGCCCTAAGGATGTGCTGCCGGCTGAAATTCTGGATGAGTACTGCCTCGAAATTTATAATCCCGATGGCGAGTTGTATGGCTCGCGTCTATACGACACCAACTCCGGCAATGTGGAGCGCGGCATCTGTTCGCTGCCGTTTGTGCGGCAGTCGGACGGCGAAGTGGTGTATTTTCCGTCCAACCTGATCGAGAACCTGTTCGTCAGCAATGGCATGAGTGCCGGTAATACACTGGCCGAAGCGCAGGTGCAATGTCTGTCCGAAATTTTCGAACGGGCGGTAAAGCGCGAAATTCTGGAAGGCGAAATCGCTTTGCCTGATGTGCCGCACGAAGTGCTGGCGAAATACCCTGGCATTCTGGCCGGAATTCATGGATTGGAAGAGCAGGGCTTTCCGGTGCTGGTAAAGGATGCGTCGCTGGGTGGGACCTACCCGGTGATGTGCGTCACCTTGATGAACCCGCGCACAGGCGGTGTCTTTGCCTCGTTCGGCGCGCACCCAAGCTTCGAGGTGGCGCTGGAACGGAGTCTGACGGAATTACTGCAGGGGCGTAGTTTTGAAGGCCTGAACGATTTACCTCAGCCCACCTTTGTCAGTAACGCCGTGACTGAACCAAACAATTTTGTTGAGCACTTCATTGATTCCAGCGGTGTGGTGTCGTGGCGCTTTTTCAGCGCCAAAGCGAATTACGAGTTTGTTGAGTGGGATTTTTCGGGCCAGGGTGAAAACTCCAATGCCGAGGAAGCAGCAACCTTGTTCGGCATTCTCGAAGACATGGGCAAAGAGGTGTACACGGCGGTGTATGACCAACTGGGTGCCGTAGCCTGCCGGATTTTGGTGCCCGATTATTCGGAAGTTTACCCGGTAGAGGATTTGATCTGGGATAACACAAACAAGGCGCTATTGTTCCGCGCGGATATTTTGAACTTGCATCGACTGGACGATGCCTCCCTGGCAGCACTGCTTGAGCGGTTGGAGAACAGTGAGCTGGACGAGCACTCCGATATTGCCACTTTGATCGGCATCGAATTTGACGAGAATACGGACTGGGGGCAGCTAACAGTTCTCGAGTTGAAACTGTTGATTCATCTCGCCTTGAAGCAATTTGAGGAAGGGCAGGAACTGGTCGGAGCTTTTCTGCAGTACAACGACAACACGGTCGAGCGCGGATTGTTTTACCAGGCCTTGAATGTGGTCCTGGAGGTGATGCTCGATGACGACCTTGAACTGGACGACTACGTGGTCAACTTCCGTCGAATGTTTGGCAACGCCCGCATGGACGCGGTACTTGGGACAGTGGACGGCAGCGTGCGCTTCTTTGGGCTAACGCCAACGAGTATGAAGCTGGAGGGTCTCGACAGGCACCACCGGCTGATCGACAGCTACAAAAAATTGCATAAGGCGCGGGCCAATGCGGCGGCTATAGCGAAGTAGGGTTGCGAGTCATGGCTGGACGCGATGATACCGCTCATCCCCCGCTCAAAAAACACCCGTTCGATACCTGAGCGACCATCTGTGCCGGCGTGCATCAATGTTGATGCCGCCGACGTTGATGGCCAGATACAAAGGCAGATCGAGGGCCTTCGGTAGTCCCCCGTTTTTAACGGCGCTCAGAAGTAGAGCTTTCCGCTTCGGGCAACGATGTAATGTCGCTATTTCGGGCGGGCAGTATGACCGACCATAGTCCGCTATCTCACCCGCCCCGCTGATGAGATGTTGGGCGCCGCGCACCTTGTCACGACCGGAGCGGATATGTTTGTAGTCGCTATTTCTGCCGTTCAGGTTCACACGTTCTAAATCTTGCGCCGAGGCCACTGATGTCCGGTGGATCGGAACCTGTGCATGTTGGATCGTTTCGTAGAACCCATACGACGATTCGCGCGAACGCGTCGCCGATGTTCGCCGTGCCGAGGCGTGTACGTGCCCTCCCAAGGTGTCCCTGACGGGTGGTCACCTGATGCAGAGCGCCGGCCGGGTTGATCGGCGGATCGTCCACGATCCGTGGCGCGGCATCGACTGGCTGCTTGTGGCCGATATCTTGCATTGGAGCGCGCTTGTCCGCACGAATGCTGAAGACGTTGGCGAACGTCCGCGCGTCGCCCGCATGCAACGCCCGCCGCCCGCCTGGAGGTAACTCAGGCGATGACCTTCTGCTCCGCGGCAGCCTGCTCGCGCATGCGACGGGCTTCGTCGCGCAGGAACTGCTGGTAATCGTCCAGATCGCCGTCGAAGGGCTCGACGCCACCCTTGGTGACGAGCCAGAACTCGTCACATACCGCGCGCAGCAGCGACCGGTCGTGACTGACCAGCAACACTGTGCCTTCGAATTCGTTGAGTGCCATGCCGAGCGCTTCGCGTGTGGACAGGTCGAGGTGGTTGGTAGGCTCGTCGAGCAGCAACAGGTTGGGGCGCTGCCACACGATCATGCACAACACGAGCCGCGCCTTTTCGCCGCCGCTCATCGTGCCGACCGCCTGATGGACCATGTCACCACTGAAGTTGAAGGTGCCGAGGAAGGTGCGAAGCGATTGTTCGGTGCCACTCTGGCCGGGGGCACGCAGGTGCGCTGGCGTGTCCCTGGCAAGTCGGATCATGTGTTCCATCGGCGTGTCGAGAGGACGCAGCACGTCGAGTTCCTGTTGTGCGAAGTAGCCGATGTTCAGGCCTTTGCCTTCGCTGATTTCGCCGGCAATTGGCGCCAGCGCGTGCGCCACCGTCTTCACCAGGGTGGATTTGCCCTGGCCGTTGGCACCGAGAATGCCGATCCGCTGCCCGGCCAGCACGGATCGGCTGATGCCCCGCACGATGACTGTCGGCGGCGTGCCCGGCGGTGCGCCGGCTGGCGCGGGGTAGCCGAAGCTCGTGTCCAGCATCGACAACAGCGGGTTCGGGACGTTGAGGGGCTCCTTGAACTCGAAGGTGAACTCCGCGTCGGCAAGCACGGGTGCGATCTTCTCCATGCGTTCTAGCGCCTTGACACGGCTCTGCGCCTGCTTCGCCTTCGAGGCCTTCGCCTTGAAACGGTCGATAAATTTCTGCAGGTGGGCGATCTTGTCCGCCTGCCTGGCCATGGCGGCCTGCTGCAACAGCAGTTGCTCAGCGCGCATGTCTTCGAACTTGCTGTAGTTGCCGCCATAACGCACCAGCTTGGCGTTGTCGACGTGCACCGTCACCTGCGTCACCGCGTCGAGGAATTCGCGATCGTGGCTGATCACTATCAGGGTTCCTTGATAGCGCTTGAGCCACGCTTCCAGCCAGACCAGCGCGTCGAGGTCGAGGTGATTGGTCGGTTCGTCGAGCAACAGCAGGTCCGACGGGCACATGAGCGCGCGCGCCAGCTGCAGTCGCATGCGCCAGCCGCCGGAGAAACTGTTGACCGGCTGGCCAAGCTGTGCAGCACTGAAGCCAAGGCCCTGGATCAGCGCCTGGGCACGTGCGGGGGCATCATGTGCACCGGCGTCGTGCAGGGCCATGTAGGCGTGCGCCATGCGCATGCCATCGTCGCTGGCCTCAGCGGCGGCTACTTCGGCCTGCGCGGCCAGCAGTATGGCGTCACCCTCGATGACGAAGTCGGTCGCACTCTGCTCGGTCTCCGGCATCTCCTGCGCGACCTGGCCCATCTTCCATGCAGCGGGAATCGAGAACTCGCCGCCGTCTTCGTGCAGCGTGCCGTTGAGAAGGCCGAAGAAAGACGACTTGCCGGCGCCATTGCGGCCGACAAGGCCAATCTTTTCGCCGGGGGTGAAGGTGATGGACGCGCTATCGAGTACGACATTCACGCCGCGGCGCAGCGTGACATTACGGACGGAAATCATAAGGAGCTACTTCGGAGAGGATAGGCATGATAGCCGACCGGACGTACAAGGCGGTCTCTTTCCTGGCCGAACGAGTGAAGAGCCGCTTGCGCATTGCGGCGCCCACCGGCAACAAAGCGAGGTAGGCCATGGTGCACCGGGCCTTCCAGCTACGGAGCCAGCGAACTTAGCGGTGGAAGACGGATCTTGGTCGAAAAGCGCGGTTTAGCCGTGGCGCAAGCGCGGCTGGCGGCGAGCAACCTGTCGCGCAGCCACGTCCCGATGTTCGATTTCAGTTTGCTCAGATATTTCGAGGGCATCGTCGACCTCAATCCCGAGATATCGAACAGTGCTTTCCAATTTGCTGTGACCAAGCAGGAGTTGAACGGCTCTAAGATTCTTCGTCCGCTTGTCGATCAAGGTGGCCTTCGTCCGGCGCATCGTGTGCGTGCCGTAAGCGGTCGGATCAAGACCGATTGCAGCGACCCACTGATGAACCATCCTGGCGTATTGTCGCGTTGAAATGTGCGGCGAGCGAGAAAGCCGACTCGGGAATAGGTACTGATCGCAGCTTGGCTTTCTCAATCCATGCAGCAACGGCAGTGCGAGCTGGCTCCGTGACCTCAAACTGCACGGGCCGTTTAGTCTTGCTCTGCATGATCATCGCAAGCGGCAGTATCTGATTGCCGTGAGTCACGTCGCGGACATGCAGGTTGACGAGATCGCAACCGCGCAGCTTACTGTCGATCGCAAGATTGAACAAAGCAAGATCGCGGACAGCATGAGCGTTCTGAAGGTGGATCCGGATGGCCCAGACGTCTTTTGGCTTCAACGGCGGCTTCTGACCGATCAGCTTGGCCTTGTTCCAAGGCTCCCGGTTTTGAATGCTTCCCATGACAAACTCCCCTTGAGTTGATGGGAAATATATTGTCTGCCGTTATTTTTCCGCCACATCGTTTCCATCCGGTCTTCTTACCCGAATCGGCCTTTACTGACATTGGCGCGACCCAGGTTCAACGGCGGCCATCTGGCGCACTGCTGACAGTGACGGCATCCGGGAGGCAAACGTCGGCTTCCTGCAGCAACGTACTCGCACATCCAAGGTATTTTTGCGCCCCCCAGTTTAAGGACAAAACCTGGTTGATATTCGTCGAATGTATGACTAGAAATAATATCTTAAGGAAATCAAGGGCAGGTTGTAAGGGCATCGTTGAATATCCGATTTGCATGAGATACGGTCTAAAACATTGATTAATCACGTGTTGGCACTTTCGTTTCTTTTGATCACTTATCTGATGGAGGGCTTTCGCCATGGGTTATAGGGACGATCTTTATGTAAAGGGGAATATCATTGGGTGGACAGGTGATATCGACGGAGACGCATTTTCTGTCTATTTCGCGGACTGTGGCGGCGCTCAGCCGAAAACGGTGCGGATTGCAGACGTAGATCAGGTTGTCGTTCAGTTCGGCCATATTACGCAAAAGCATGATTGCCCATATAACATTGGGCGCGAGGAAGTCGATGAATGCTTTTCATACGCAATTTATAATAGTGACGGCGCAATGAGAGAAAGCGTTCTGGGGAAACCAGGCAAGTATAAACTTGCACGCGGCAAATCAATAAAGGATAAGGATTATGCAGTTTTTCACACCAGCCGGAGTTCGTTCAATCGCGTAACGAAAGGCAGTATTGCAAGACTCGCGTCAGTGATTGCCATTTTCCCGAACATTAAGACCCGTTACACAACTGATAGGCAGAAATTTGAAGAATGGCTTCGCGGATGAGGCACGCAAATTCTGATTTATGATGCGTGTCTGGCTTGGTCCACGTGGTGAACGTCGGGACGCCGGCTCATAACGGCTTCGCCAGGCCGTTGTCTCACTGTCGGCTCAGGCCGAACTGTACCAGACAGTTATCGGGCGGTTCTCCGATGCGCTCCAGTCATTCGAGTGACGGCTTCGAAGGATGGGCGAGCGGCGATAACTTGCCCGCCTCGCCCGAAGAGAGCCGCGACGGAAAGCGGTCGCACGAACCCGCCGTCAACATCGATTCGTGCGGCCAGCACCGATGCCCTAGAGTTCAGTCTGTTCCGAAATCTCAAGCGCGTCATCTACTTCGATGCCAAGGTACCTGATTGTGCTTTCAATCTTGCTATGGCCGAGCAGCAACTGGACGGCTCTGAGGTTCTTCGTGCGTTTGTAAATCAGGGTTGCCTTCGTACGGCGCATCGAATGTGTGCCGTAGACGGTCGGATCAAGTCCAACTGCGCCCGCCCATCGACGTATCATCCTGGCATATTGCCGGGTTGAAAGATGTGGGGACGCGGATAGTCGACTTGGGAAAAGGTACTGCTCCGGCCTCAGGGCGGCCTTCTCAAGCCACGCGCGGACTGCAGACCGGGTCGGCTCAGTCAGCTCAAATTGAACGGGACGCTGCGTCTTTCGCTGAACGACCTGCGCCCGCGGCAAGACCTGATTGACGTGGGTGACATCGCGAACTCGCAGACTGACGAGGTCACAGCCGCGCAGTTTGCTGTCGATTGCGAGGTTGAACAAAGCAAGATCGCGGACAGCATGAGCGTTCTGAAGGTGGATCCGGATGGCCCAAACGTCTTTGGGCCTGAGCGGTGGCTTCTGGCCGACCTGCTTGCCCTTGTTCCACGCCTGACGGGATTGTTCGGTCTTCATGACATACTCCCACAAGAAAGATGGGAGTTCCATTTTGAAACCACGCTCCGGCCAAGGTTCGCAATCGTGCCGATTGTTGCGACTAGAGCATTCCAAACCGGCGTGACTCGACGGCTGGTCCGCGCCGAAAGTTGCCGGATGGGTAACGGGGGGGGGGGGGGGGCGTCTCGGCCGATGCCGTTGCAGGTGGCTTTCGTTAGAATCTATTTTCGATTCTTTTATTCGTCTATTACCGGAGGCGAACGTGCCGGGTTTACTTCCCGATGTCGACCGCGAGGGACTCCTCGAATATTCAGTCGTCTACACCGACCGATCAATCAATCATATGTCGCAGCTCTTCCAAGGAGTCATGCGCGATATTTCCGACGCCCTGAAAAAAGTCTACAACGCGAAGTCGGCCGTTGTTGTCCCGGGCAGCGGGACTTTCGGCATGGAAGCTGTTGCCCGGCAGTTCGCGACCAACAGGAAGTGTCTGGTCATCCGCAATGGCTGGTTCAGTTTCCGCTGGTCGCAGATTTTCGACATGGGCAAAATTCCGTCTGAATCGATGGCGTTGAAGGCGCGTCCGGTCGGACAAGGAAGGCAGGCCGCATATGCACCTGCTCCGATCGAAGAAGTGGTCGCTGCGATCAGGGAAAACAAGCCGGATCTGGTCTTCGCGCCGCATGTCGAAACCGCGTCCGGGATGATGCTGCCTGATGCCTATTTGCGCGCGGTGTCCGACGCTGTTCATGCGGTCGGCGGCATGTTTGTACTGGATTGCATCGCCTCCGGTACGATCTGGGTCGACATGCAGGCCAGCGGCATCGATGTCCTGATCAGCGCACCGCAAAAAGGATGGAGCGCGCCACCCTGCTGCGCATTGGTTATGCTCAGCCCTCTCGCCCGCGAAAGAATCGACGTAACAACCAGCACTAGTTTCGCTTGCGATCTTCGCAAATGGCTGCAGATCATGGAAGCCTACGAGCACGGTGGATCCGCGTATCACGCCACGATGCCCACGGACAGTCTCGCGACGCTGCGCGACGTCATGAAGGAAACCGAGGCATACGGCTTCGACAAGGTGAGAGCGGAGCAGATTGAACTCGGCAAGCGCATTCGCTCACTGTTGACTGGCGCAGGTTTCAAAAGCGTGGCGGCCGAAGGTTTTCAGGCTCTGGGCGTGGTGGTCAGCTACACGGACGACGACGGCATACGATCAGGGAAGAAATTCGCCGACGCCGGCTTGCAGATCGCGCCAGGCGTTCCTCTTCAATGCGACGAGCCTGAAGATTTCAAGACCTTCCGCATCGGATTGTTCGGCCTCGACAAACTGCATGACGTCGAAGGCGCGGTCGCCAGGCTCGCCAAGGCGTTGGACAGTATTCTTTAGAGCGCTTTTCCGGAGCATGTGCGCATGGCTCGCCCTTGCAACCGCATCGGCAGGAAGACTCCGAAACCTGCCGAACAAGCTACGCGCACGATTCGGCCAATGCCGACGTTGGAGAGGACTGGATTCTATGTCGGCAGTGGGACGGATTGCCGACGGTGGCGGCATCGAGCGGCCGGCCGGCAGCTTCCTGCATCAGCGAACTCACACTCCCGACCCGATATAGATAGTCCGTTCCGCTTTCACTGATACTGGTAGCACTGGCAGCTTGCTGCCAGTGCAAGCGGAACATGCACCCGCGGGCTACGAATATCTCGACCCAAACGCCTGGACGTTTGCGGCTTTAGCTTCGAGTCCGCGGGTGCGCTTGCGCTCGTCAACGAATACTCAGGGTTCGCCGTCGCACCGGCTCACTATATTGGCTTCGCAGAGCGCAAGCATGCATGTCCCTGCCAGACAATCTATCACCTGCAGAGGTTCACACGTCGCCTCTATCGGATCAGCTAGTTTGCAGCGTATGTTGGCATCGACTGGGCGGATACGAAACACGATATCTGCCTGCAGGCTGCCGACGACACCAGGCGAGAGTTCAGTTGTGTTCCTCATCAGGTCACATGCATTGATGAGTGGGCAAAGGGATTACATCAGCGCTTTGACGGGATGATCGCGGTTGCCCTCGAGCCGGCAAGGGGACCAATAGTTTCCGCGCTTCAGAAGTATGATTTCCTGGTCCTCTTTCCGATTAATCCATCGACGCTCGCAAAATACCGCGAGGCGTTCAAACCGAGTCGGGCCAAAGACGATCCCACCGATGCCGAGCTGGCACTCGATCTGCTGCTTCGCCATCCCGAACGGTTCGCTCCACTGAGACCGCAAGGCGCGGCCATGCGTTCTCTGATGAGCCTGATCGAGCAGCGCCGTGAAATGGTCGGCGACAAGACGCGATTCACTAACCGCCTATGCAATACGCTCGATCCCGGCATCCTCTCACCCTGCCGGCTGCACGCGCTGGCGCTGGTGGCACAACTGCGAATGGCTCTCGCTGGGATCGATGTGTTCGACAGGGAGATTGCGACGGTCGCGCGAACGCTACCTGACTTCGCCCTGTTTGAATGCCTGCCGGGAGCGGGCCCACATCTGACACCGCGGCTGCTTGCCGCATTCGGCGAGCAGCGTGAGCGCTTCAGGCACGCTGCTGAACTGCAGAAGTATTCCGGCATTGCGCCGGTCACTGAGCGCAGTGGCAAGAAATGCTGGGTGCACTGGCGCTGGCAATGTCCGACGTTCCTGCGCCAGACATTCGTGGAATGGGCCGGCCAGACAATTAACAAGTCATTCTGGGCGGGCGCTTACTACCGGCAACAGCGAGCGAAGGGCAGTTCGTATCAGGCCGCCGTCAGAGCTTTGGCGTTCAAGTGGATACGGATCCTCTACCGCTGCTGGCAAACTCGGACACTGTACGACGAGAGCGTCTATCTGAATGCATTGAGGAAGCGCGGCTCGCCTCTCCTTGGAAGCCTCGCACTTCCCCCTCGAAATACTTGACGGACGGACTCAGGGCGTGAAGCCGTCTTTCGGTCGCTCTAATTTGAATGACCGCTACACGTCGACAACGCGCCACCTAACACCTACAAAAAAAACAGCGGCGGCGGGTCCGCGTCATTCATGACAATCCGGGCCGCCATACCCGGAAAGCCGGAAAAGCTGTCACTGCAGTCCATCAGCCTGCGCCGTTGCACCCTAAGCGGCCATCCAGTCTAGGCGTCACAACGGTAAGCGTCATTTGAAGGCCGTATCGACATCGACGTTGAGAGTGTCCAAAGTGATGCCCATCACTTCGAGTAGTGGGGACCACTTTGATGACAGAGATCGACTGTGCCGGGAGCCGCAAGGGGCGGCCGAATTACGCGCCTGAATTCAGGCGTGAAGTTGCGATGGCAGCGTGCGAGCCGGGCATCTCGGTGGCAAAGCTCGCGCAGTCGCACGGTCTGAATCCGAACATGGTGTTCAAGTGGCGCAGGCAGTACCGTGCTGGTCTGCTGGACAACAGGGCGGTGAGCGAGACGGCAGTGTTCGTTCCGGTGGCGATGTCGCCGGATGATTCGATGGCGGTTTCGTCGCTACCGGTGCCGACAGCGCAATTGCCATTGCGCGCACAGGAAGCCGCGACTTCAGGTATCGAGATCGAGCTCGATGGCGCACGCGTGCGAGTGAGCGGGAAGGTAGACCCAGCCCAGCTGCGACTGGTGCTGCATTGCCTGAGGCCGGCATGATCGCGCTGCCGACCGGCACCCGCATCTGGCTCGCCGCAGGCGTCACCGACATGCGCCGTGGCATGGATGGTCTGGCTGCACTGGCGCAGGTGGCCCTTGAGCAAGACCCGTTCTCGGGCCACGTGTTTGCCTTCCGTGGTCGCCGGGGCGATCTGGTGAAACTGCTGTGGTGGAGTGGCGATGGAATGAACCTGTACGTCAAGCGCCTGGAGCGAGGCCGTTTTATCTGGCCGCAGGCCGACGCGGGATGCATCCATCTGTCGGCGGCACAACTGTCGATGCTGCTCGAAGGCATCGACTGGCGACGCCCCGAACGGACGTGGAAGCCCACATGCGCCGCGTAAATTTGCTCCCACTTCTGAACGTGCCTGGTAAACTCCCAGACATGCCAGTCAACCGACTCCCCGACGACATCGACACACTCAAGCGCATGCTTGTTTCGCGCGAAGAAACCATCGCGCGCCTGCTCGCCGAGATCTCGCGTCTGAAGCGCTGGCAGTACGGGCGCTCGTCGGAACGCATGGCAGAACTGACGGGACAATTGCAGCTCGCACTGGGTGACGGGACACTGCCGCAACAGGGTGCCGTGCCGGCATCGGCGCCAGAAGCGGCGTCGGATGAACCCGCAGACACGACAGCGCCGGTGGTTCCACTGCGCCGCCGCTCGCGCGAATTCCCTGCGCACCTGCCACGCGAGGTGGTGGAGCACAGGCCACAGGGCTGCGACTGCCCCGAATGCGGTGGCCGGCTGCGCAAGCTGGGTGAAGACGCCTCCGAGATGCTGGACTACGTGCCGGGGTACTTCCGGGTGATTCGCCATGTGCGCCCCCGGCTGAGCTGCAGCCGTTGTGCGAAGGTCGTCCAGGAGGCGGCGCCGTCGCGCCCGATCGCACGCGGCATGGCCGCAGCCGGCCTGCTGGCGCAGGTGGTGGTTGCCAAGTACGCTGACCATATGCCGTTATACCGGCAGGCAGGAATCTATCGCCGTACCGGCATTGAACTCGACCGTGCCACGCTGGCCTCGTGGGTTCGCGAGTCCGCCGCACTGCTGCAGCCGCTGGCGGATGCCGTTGGCCGGTATGTGCGTGAGGCGCAAAAAATCCATACGGATGACACGCCCGTCCCGGTGCTGGAACCCGGACGCGGCAAGACGCGTACGGCGCGGTTGTGGACGTACGTACGCGATGACCGGCCGGCGGGCAGCCGGGCACCCCCGGCGGTCTGGTACCAGTACTCGCCCGACCGCAAGGGAGAGCGACCCCGTACGCATCTGCAGGGATGGTCAGGCATCCTGCAGGCGGATGCCTATAGTGGCTACGATGCGCTGTACCGCGATGGCTCGATCATCGAGGCAGCGTGCTGGGCGCATGTGCGGCGTAAGTTCTACGACCTGTACGAACTGGAGCGTTCGCCAGTGGCGCAGGAGGCACTCAGCCGCATCGCAGCCCTGTATGCCATCGAGCGCGAGGTGCGCGGCCGCAAGCCGGAGGTCCGGCGGTCGGTGCGCATGGCGCGGGCATTGCCGCTCGCAGGTGCACTGAAGGACTGGCTGGAACATACGCTCGCGCAGGTCTCGGCGAAGTCAGGCCTTGGCAAGGCGATCCGGTATGCGCTGGGGAACTGGCCGGTGCTGGTGCGCTACTGTGAAGACGGACGCATCGAGATAGATAACAACACCGCGGAGCGATCGATCAGGCCGCTGGTTCTCGGCAGGCGCAACTATCTGTTCGCCGGTTCTGACGGCGGTGGACAGAGTGCGGCGGTCATCTACAGCCTGATCGGCACGGCACGCCTGAATGGCATCGAACCGTATGCATATCTGCGTACGGTGTTCGAGCGCATTGCCGATCATCCCATCAACCGGATTGACGAGTTGCTGCCGTGGCATTTGATGCCGGTGGAGCAGCCGGTCCAGCAGGCTGCGTGACGATGGCATCGACTCGCAAACCCGCGTTGCGCGCGGTCAATTCACAGGTCCCGGTCTACCAGCTGCACATCGAGCTGAAGTATCTGAAGCCGGCGGTCTGGAGGCGGGTGCTGGTCCCTGCCTCGATCAGGCTGCCGAAGCTGCATGTCGTGCTGCTGTGGGCGATGGGCTGGGATGGCGGCCACCTGCACGAATTCGTGTTCGGCGACACCAACTACGGGGTGCCCGATCCGGACTTCCCGAGTGACCCGCCGATGCTCAACGAGGCGCGGGTGAACCTGGGCCGTGCGCTCGGTGCGCTGAAGTCATTCACCTACATCTACGATTACGGTGACAACTGGCAGCATCGCCTGAAGGTCGAGAAGGTCTTGCCACCTGACCCTCAGCTGCGCTCGCCCCTCTGCCTGGACGGCCGCAATGCCTGTCCACCGGAAGATGTTGGCGGCGTACCCGGCTACATCGAGTTCCTCGACGCGATCATCGATCCGGCTCATGACGAACACCAGCGGTTGCTCGACTGGTGCGGCGGTAGTTTCGATCCTGCTGCCTTTGACCTCCAGAGCGTCAACGAACGCCTCTTCGAAATCAAATTCTGATCGTCAAGGCGGCCTTCAAATGTCGCTTACTCACAACGTTCGTTTTTCCGCAACCATGCTTTCGCCCAGCCCGGCTTCTTCTAGACGGCGGGAAGCACGACTATACGTCCACGCCTCGACACATCGTCGCGGCCTCTTCCAAAAGGACGAGCAATCAAAGTGGACACCATTCATCGATATCGGATCGGCAGTGCGACCGTGACACGGGTCGCCGAGCTCGCTCTTCCTGAGATTCCTTCGGCCTACCTGTTTCCCGACCGGGATCGCACGATCCTTGCCAACGATCCGCCGCCATGGATCGGCCGCGAGAACGTCTCGCAAGACGGTGAAACGCTCGCGTTGAGCGTGCATAGCTGGATCGTGCAGACGGAGGGCAAAACCGTCCTGATCGACACGGGTGCCGGCAACGGCAAGCATCGACCACTGAACCCCGTGTTCAATCAACTCGATACGCCGTACCTCCAGCGCCTTGCCGCAGCCGGCGTTCAGCCGGCCGACGTCGACTTCGTGCTGGTCACGCATCTGCACGTCGATCACGTCGGCTGGAACACGGTGCGCAAAGGTGACGCGTGGCGCCCGACATTCGCCAATGCGACCTACGTGTTCTCGGGTGCCGAGTACCGTTTCTATGCCGACGAAGTGCACGTGCAGACACCGAGCGTCGGCGTATTCGAGGACAGCGTGCAGCCGATTATCGATGCGGGCCAGGCCCTGTTGATCGACGCACAAAGCCAGCCCACGCTCGAAGGCCTGGAGGGGTTCACGTTCTATCAAACCAAAGGCCACAGCTTCGACCATCTGTCGTTCGGCTTCACTTCTGAAGGGCAGCATGCGCTGTTTTCAGGCGACGTCATGCATCACCCGATTCAGATAGCCAAGCCCGAGTGGAACTCGACTTTCTGCGAGTTTCCCGACGATGCCGAGCGCTCGCGGCTCTGGGCGCTGAACCACGCCGCAGACCTGCACTCGCTGTTCTTCAGCAGTCATTTCCCTGGAACGTCCGTGGGCGTCGTCGAAAGGCAGGCCGGCGGTTTCGCCTGGCTGCCCCGCTAAACCTCTCCACCAAGAGAGCAAACATCATGGCAACGCAAGCACCGATTGAATCCCGCGACTTCATGATCCCGAGCGATACGCCCGAGATCGAGCTTCACATCCGCAACAAGCGGCCGGCAGGCCGCACCGACTTTGGCGAAGCACGCACCGTGATGTTGATGCACGGCGCCACCTACGGATCCGGCAGCCTTTACGACACGCCGATCGGCGGTTATTCGTTTATGGACTACCTCGCTCGCGCTGGCTTCGATGTTTACGCCGTGGATGTGCGCGGCTATGGTGAGTCGACACGACCACCGCAAATGAGTGTCGCCGCTGCGCAGAGCGAGCCGCTGGGGCGTACCGAATCCGGCGTGCGCGACTTCACGAGCGCCGTGAACTTCGTGCTGCGCACTTCAGGAATCGCGCGTATCAATGTGATCGGAATGTCCTGGGGCGGCAGCGTGACTGGTGCCTTCACGGCCCGCAACGGTCACAAGGTTCGCAGGCTCGGGCTCGTTGCACCACAGTGGGTCAGCGACAAGCCAATCCCAGTTGACGCAGGTGGCCCGCTGGGTGGTTACCGGGTGGTGCGCGCGGCTGATGCGCGCGAGCGCTGGGTCAATGCCGCCCCCGAGTGGAAGCGCAACACACTGATACCGGACGGCGGCTTCGAAGCATGGCTCGACAATACGGTTCGCACCGAGCCCGACGAGGCGTTGCGCAAGAACCAGTCGATCCGTGTCGCGAACGGGCCGATTCAGGACATTCGCGAGTACTGGGGAGCAGGTAAGGCGTTTTATGACCCGGGCCAGATCGAAGTGCCGGTCCTGCTGATTCATGGAGAATGGGATGTCGACGTGCCGCTCGCGCTTGCGCAGGATTACTTCACGCAACTGAGCGGGTCGCCGGACAAGCGTTGGCTCGAACTGGGCGAAGCAACCCACATGCTCATGCTCGAAAAGAACAGGGGGCACGCATATCAGGCATTGGTCAGCTTCCTGAGCGAGGCTTGATGGCGGCGCAAGCCTACCGGCGACCGACTCTACGACACGCTTTCAGCGCCGGCGCCGTGCGAGAATGCCGCAGCACATCGCATGCATCCTCGCACGACGCAAATATCTGTATCGACCCGCGACCCGCATGCATCCCAATCTGACAGGACTGATGCATGGATAAGCTGGCCGCGATGCAGACCTTCGTTCGTGTCGTCGACTCGGGCACTTTTACGCGTGCTGCAGACCTCATGAATGTGCCCAAATCGTCCGTCACCCGCCTCATACAGGAACTCGAAAAAGAACTGGGGGTGAGGCTACTGCACCGTACAAGTCGTCAACTCACGCTGACGCAGGAAGGCCAGATCTATTATGAGGGCTCGATTCGCGTGCTTGACGAGGTTGGCTCGCTGGATGGCAGCGTCCTGAGCGCAACCCGTTCGCCGAAGGGGAAAATCAGGGTGGAACTGCCCGGCTCGTTGGCGTACCAATTGGTCGTCCCGGCCATGCCGGACTTCTTTGCGCGCTATCCCGATGTCCAGGTCGAGCTGAGCGTCGGTAACCGGTCGGTTGATCTCATCGCCGAAAACCTTGACTGTGTTCTGCGTCTCGGGCCATTACTCAGCGACTCGCTGATCGCGCGCTCGGCCGGTACGCTGCCGCTCGTGACGTGCGCGTCGCCTGCCTACATTCAGCGCCACGGGCTACCCCGCGAGCCCGCGGACCTCATGCAAGGCCATACGATCGTCCGCATGAATTCGCCGCGCTCGGGGCGAGACTTCGTCTTCCAGCTCCATCGGGACGAACAGCTCTTCGAAATCCACGGCAATCATCGGTTAAGCGTCAACGACTCGTGCGCCGCGCTAGCGGCTGGACTTGCAGGGCTCGGCGTACTCACCACCTATGCGTTCCTCGTCACCCCGCACCTTCGCTCTGGTGCACTCGTGCGCCTCTTTCCCGATTGGCGCGGCGATGACATCGCTGTGCATGTTGCCTATCCGGCCAATCGGCATCTCGCCTCCAAGGTGCGCGTATTCGTCGAATGGGCGATCGAACTTCTCAGGGCAAGCGAACCCGCCTAACTCTTCGCGTCGTTCCGCTTCGCGCGGCGTCGGCCTGACGAACCCGTGGTCGGCTGCATCCGATCCCAATACGGCGGATCGCCGATGTGCTCACGCACGTGCTCAACGAACAGACGCGCGCGGGTCACGTTGGAGCGTCCGGGCAGGCGCACCGCATGAATCGCCGATGCCCCCTTTCCCGGGCTGCCGTCATTCTCGGGAAAGAGCGACACGAGTCTGCCATCACGCAGACAATCGCCTACCAGCCAGCTCGCCAAATGAACGATGCCCAAGCCCGCAACCGCCGCGTCGACCAAGGTCTCGGTATCATCGCATTGAAATCGCCCGTTGACCTGCAACGGTGCGCCCCGGTTGAGCCCCGGGAAGGTCCACCAGCCCGGCGGAGTCGGCTTCGACGAGACCGTCAGGCATTCATGTTCCAACAACTGCTCTCGCGTTTCCGGCTGGCCCGCCCGCGCCAGATACGAAGGTGCGGCGCATACCAGTCGTCGCACCGGCGCAAGACGCGTCGCAATCAGATCGCCACTCAGATCGCGTCCGATCCGAATCGCCAGATCGATGCGTTCGACCGAAAGATCCGTCAACCGATCGCTCAGATGCAGGTCGACCTGCATCCGCGGAAATTTCTCGAGAAAGGTATGCACCGCCGGTGCGATATGGCGCCTGCCAAACGATGCCGGCGCGGTGATCGTCAACAGGCCGCGCGGCTCCTGATCCCGACTCGATAGCTCATCGCGTGCCTCCGTCAGTTCCCCTAGTACGTTGCGCGCAGTACCGAGAAAGTGCTGCCCGGCATCGGTCAAGACCAGCTTGCGGTTGCCACGCAGGAACAGCGCGCAGCCTAGTTCCTCTTCCAGCCCGTCGATCCGGCGCGTGATCGACGACACCGCCACATCGAGCGCGCGCGCGGCCAGCGAGAAATTGCCGGCTTCGACGACCGCAACAAATACCTCCAGATCCTTGAGCATTGCCGCCTCGTATTTTGCGTTTATTGCAAACGTAGGTTGCATTGGCGCTAATTGTTTAGGGAATACAGCAAAGGCACAATCCCTCCCGTCACATCGTCGGCCTGGTGCCGAAAACAGGAGAACCTCTATGACAACGCCAAAACATCGCAAGCGTCCAGCACAACTTATCAGTGGCATGACGCTCGCGGCTGCCTTGCTCGCACCGAATCTCTCCAGCGCGGCAGACATCACGTTCACGGCCCCGCAGGCCTTTCCGGAGAGCATCACCTGGTCGGCCCGTCAACATGTTTTCATGGTGGGCTCGGTGCGGCACGGTACCGTGGGCAAGATCACGCCCGATGGTCACTACTCGGAATTCATCCATGACGACCGTCTGATCTCGACGCTGGGTCTGTTCGTCGATGATCGCCGCAACACGCTTTGGGTCACCAACTCGGACCCGGGTGTCGGCGAGCACACCAATGCGGCCACGAAGGGCAAACTTGCGGCCATCGCGACTTACGACGCGACTACCGGTGAGCCACGCGCCTACTACGATCTGTCGTCGATCCATCCGGGCGCGCATCTGGCCAACGATCTGGCGGTCGACGCCGATGGCAACGTCTATGTGACCGACAGCTTTGCACCGATCGTCTACCGCATCGACACGCGTGGGCAGATGTCGGCATGGGCCCGGGATCCGCGTTTTCACACCGGCGAGGGCTTCAACCTGAACGGGATCGCAATGCACCCGGACCGCTATCTGATCATCGGCAACTACAACTCTGGCGCGCTATTCAAGATCGATATTCATGAACCGTCGAGGATCGAGCAGATCACGTTGCCCGAAGCACTGAAAGGCGCGGACGGATTCGATCTGGTGGATTCGCAGCACCTGGTCGTGGTGCAGAACGAGGGCATCGATCGCACGGTCGAACTCGTCTCCACCGACGGCTGGCGAACCGCCACCATTGAGCGTGTACAGAAGAGCGAGCGCTCGATGCCGACTGCGGCCGTGACGGAAAACGGCAAGACGTACGTGCTCAATTCGCGAATCGACACGCTGTTCAAGCCGGGCTCGCCGCAGATCGATCAATTCGTTTTGCAGCAATTCTGAATAATTCGATCCAAAGGAAACACTATGCCGACACTTTATTTTCATCCCACGCCGAACGGCAGCAAGGTCGCCCTGATGCTCGAGGAGCTGCAGCTGCCGTTCGATATCGAGGTCGTCGATATTTTCCGCGGCGAGCAGCATCAGCCGGAATTTCTTGAGATCAATCCGAACGGCAAGGTGCCGGCCCTGGTCGATGACGGCATCACGGTGTTCGATTCGCACGCGATTCTGCTGCATCTGGCAGAAAAGCACGGTGCATTCATGCCGACGGATCCGGCCGGGCGTGCGGCCGCACTGTCCTGGCTGCAGCTCGTCGCGACGGGGCTGTCGCCGTTCAGCGGCCAGGCCGTGCACTTTCTGCACTACGCGCCGGAACCGCTGCCTTATGCCCGCAATCGCTACTTCAAGGAGGTCGAGCGGCACTACCGCGTGTTCGATCAGCGTCTGGCGAAAGTGCCTTACCTGGCCGGCAGCACCTACTCGATTGCCGATATCGCGCTGTGGGGCTGGGCTTGTTCGGCGGGTTACATCTTCGGCGAGCGTGGATTGACCGACTATCCGCACGTGCAGCGCCTGGTCGATGAGATCTCTGCACGTCCGGCGGCGGCGCGGGTCATCGCACTGAAGCAACGCATGACCCTCAGCACCGAGATGAACGAGGGTGCCAGTCGCGCCTTGTTCCCGCAAAACCAGTAACGACCGACTGGACCGTCGCGCAGCGTCAGGTCTGGATTGCTGCGCGACGCGGTTGGCGTGAGCGCCGAGAACGGTGGGCTTTGATGCTTCGAAGGTAGATTGGATGCAGAAAAAATCGAGACGTCGAAGGTCGGTTGGCCGACACTGAGCGGCCGTTCGAGCGTCCGTGTGCGTTCGCAAGCGAGTGTCGGAAACTGGCGGCTGCGGCCGATCATGATAGACAGTAGTCACCGGGTGGGCGGCACTCGAACTTCTGGCCGCATCGCCCACCCCTCAGTCCAGGAAACGATGGTTTGATGGATGCCGATTAGCCGGGAGCCCGGTATCGCGGGTGTGACTTTGATTGCTATTTGGCACTGAATATCAGCGCTATGTGGCACTTTTCGGATACCTCACACGACGGGCGGCAGTCCGCCAAAAACGGACAGTCGGAACCGTTAACAATTTCCTCGACGGCTCACTACTCGTCGCATCGTGATGCTGGCCCAACGACTTCAAGCAGTTCCTATCTAAAAAGCATGAGCAACGTCCCTCCTGTCGTTTTCGTTCATGGTTTCATCGGTACGCTCGACGTTCCCAGCTACAAGTTGCCGCATGCCGCGCCCGATCTGCTTGGGTAGCGAATTGGTTCATGGCTGCCTTCCAGTCCTTGGCTGCACGTCCCCAATCAGCGGTGATATTGCGCAGCGCCAAGCAGATGAGTTTGGTCGCTGCATCATCGGTCGGGAAGTGCCCTCGCGTTTTGATGATCTTGCGCAACTGCGAGTTGATAATCTTAATGGTATTCGTCGTGTATATAACCTTGCGGATGTCCGTTGGAAACGCAAAGAACGGGATCACGCGATCCCAGGCATTGCGCCACGACGTGCTGACAGTCGGGAATTTCTGGCCCCAGGGCCCTTCGGCAAACGCTTCGAGTTCGACCTGAGCCGCCTCCGCGCTGGGCGCCGTGTAGATCGGCTTGATCGCAGCGGCCAGTCCCTTGCGATCTTTCCAGCTCGCGTAAGCGAGGCTGTTGCGGATCAGGTGGACGATGCAGGTTTGCAGCGTGGTCGCCGGAAACACGGCCGCCAGCGCCTCGGCATGCCTTTGAGGCCGTCGGTCACGGCGATCAGGATGTCGTGGACGACGCGCGTTTTCAGGTCGTTGAACACCTTCATCCAGAACCTGGCGCCTTCGGTGTTTTCGATCCACAGCCCGAGGATGTCGCGAGAACCATCGGGCAGTACGCCCAGCGCCAAGTAAACCGCCTTGTTGCGAACCACGGCGTCTTCACGAATCTTGACCCGCAGCGCATCGAAGAACACGACCGGATACATCGGTTCCAGCGGTCGGGCCTGCCAGGCGGTGACTTCGGCCATTACCTCGTCGGTCACGGAGCTGGTGAAATCAGGCGAAACCTCGGTGCCGTATTGCTCCAGCAGGAAACCCTGGATCTCGCGTACCGTCATCCCCCTGGCATACATGGCCACGAGCTTGTCGTCGAAGCCCGTGAAGCGGCGCTCGTGCTTGGGAATCAGCAGTGGTTCAAGACTGCCGTCGCGGTCACGCGGGACCTCAATGCGCATCGGCCCGTCTTCGGTCAGGACCGTCTTGGCACCACGGCCGTTGCGCTGATTTGCCGTATTGGCTGGCTTGGCAGCACCGGATGGATAGTCGAGGTGATGGTTCATCTCGCCGCCCAGTGCCCGCTCGATCAGCGCCTTCTTGAGCGCCATCGTCGCGGCGTTGATGGCTTCGGCCGTCATCGGACCGTTGCCGAACTGCTCAAGCAGCTCGGCGGGAATTGCCGGCAGCGTTGCTGGCGGTGTTTTCGGTTTGCGTGGCATACGTTCTCCTTGGGAGCATCATATGCCTCGAACACGAAATTACTGACAGGCCCTCTGTGTGGGAGTACAGTCGCCGAGGAGATTCAGTTGTATATGGCCCATGATCCTCATACACCGTTTACTGCCGGGTCTCCTGAAACAGCACCGGCTCACGTATTAAACACAGTCAGAGACCAAGCCCATGCGATTACTGAGGAACGACTTGAGACAGGTCGTCACTACCTTGCCCAGAGCCGTCTTGATACGTCAGGCATGCCGTAATTCAGACATCTATTATCGAAGAATCGGTCTGATTTGTTACGTGGCGTCAAGGGTCATGATACCCCGTGAATGCAGGCTGAGAGTTAATGTAAACGCACCTCGTCGTGGACCATATTTAATCAGAAGGCGCAGCCATCATGCCAATGCATTCATCTAAAAGAAGATCTCCGGCGATGGCCAATGAGCTTGGCTCATTGCTGCGCAGTTGGCGTGATCTGCGCGGCCTCAGTCAGCTTGATCTGTCTCTTGATGCGGGCGTATCACAACGTCACATCAGTTTTGTTGAGAGCGGCAGAAGCATTCCCAGTCGTCAGATGCTGATCGATATTGCGCAGACCCTTGACGTCCCGCTCCGCGAGCGAAATACGCTCCTGCAAGCCGCAGGCTACGTGCCTGAATATTCGGAAAGCCCACTTGACGCGCTGGAGATGCAAAGTATCAAGAAGGCGCTTGATCGGATGCTGAGCCAGCACGCTCCATTCCCTGCCGTCGTCATGGATCGGTACTGGAATATTTTCATGGCCAATGAGTACGCACCACGCTTCTTTAACTGCTTCATCGATATGAAGGCGCGCAAGGGGCCGCGTAACATGCTCCACATCATCTTCGACCCTGAGGGCATGCGCCCCTTCGTATCGGACTGGGAGAGTGTTGCAAAAAGTCTCATGCGGCGAGTTTATCGTGAATCCGTTGGGCGCGTTATCGACAACAAAACGAAAGAGTTGCTGGCAGCACTAGTGACATATCCCGATGTGAGGACGGACTGGAAGAGTCCGCAAATATCCGACGTCACACCTACCATGCCAGTCATACCACTCAGTTTTATCAAGAACGGTACCGTGTTGAACTATTTCTCGATGGTCGCCACGGTTGGCACACCCCAGACAATCTCCGCTCAAGAGCTGCGCATTGAGTGCATGTTTCCTGCCGATGATGCAACAGAGATTTTTCACTTAAAGATGGTTCAAGAAACGTCGGCGTATCATTGATATCGCTGCAATGTGCCCTTTGTGGATCGCCAAGTTGTCCGAATGTCATCCGCTTGTTGATTTCCACCGAAAACAGAGCCGGGTTTTCCATCGAAAAGTGAGCCACCCATGGAAGCTGCAGGTTAGCTCAAGTCGGTGTGGATATCGGGGTGTTGGTCTCCTTTTCGGATGTCACTGACATGGTTCCGGAAGCGGTAGCTGTCATTGCCGGTTTCGAGGATGTGGCAACGATGAGTCAGCCGGTCGAGCAAGGCCGTGGTCATGTTGGCATCGCCAAACACACTGGCCCATTCGGCAAAGCTGAGGTTGGTGGTGATGGCCAGGCTGGTGTGCTCGTAGAGCTTGCCGACGAGGTGGAACAACAAGGCACCACCGGCTTGCGAGAACGGCAAATAACCCAGTTCATCGAGGATCACCAGATCCGCTTCCATGAGCCGCGTCGCCAACTGGCCTTGCTTGCCGGCAGCCTTTTCCTGCTCCAACGCGTTGACCAGTTCGATGGTCGGGAAGAAACGCACGCGACGGCGCCCATGGGTGATGGCCTGCACGCCGATGGCGGTGGCCAGATGCGTCTTGCCGGCGCCCGGGGCCACCGACGAAGACCAGGTTTTGCCGTTGATCCATGAAGTCGCCGTAGTGCAGTTGGCGCAGCAGCGTTTCCTCCACGGCACTCTGGGCGAAGTCGAAGCTGGTCAGGTCGCGATAGATGGGGAAGCGTGCGGTCTTCAGTTGGTAGTTGATGGAGCGCACTTCACGCTCGGCCACCTCGGCGTTGAGGAAAGTGTCCATCAGCGGCAGCGAGTCCCGATACAGCGTGGCACCTTGCTGCGCCAGCGACGTCCCCCCGATTTTAGTAGCACCATGGCTTGGGACATGCCAGGCGCAGCGTTTTAAGCATGGCGATGATGGCGTCATGTGCGACATGGTGGGTTCTCCGAAAATCGTCATAGCGCTCGACATTGGCGACCGGCTCCGCCTGCAAGGTCAGCCCCGGTGGTGCATCCACGGGAGCCGGCGGGGCCTCCCCGGTCAGTCGGGCCAGCAGGTTGAGGATGTGCGGCTTGGACGGTGCGTTGGCGTCCAGCGCCAACTCCACATGAGCTGCGGTTGCTCGTCTTGCCACACCGAAGCGATGGCGCGATGGGGAATGCCGATGCCCCTGGTGGTGAATATTCGAGCGACATTGAGGCACGGCGGTATTAACGTTACGCCATAGTCAGTATTTGCACTGTGCCTACGCGTAGCTATTTTTATGCGCTGAAAAGGTCTTGTAGCGCATTCCCAAGAAAGGCTTCGACCGCTTGCCAATCGCCATCCGCAACGGCGGCAACTGCCGTACGTTGGTTCAAAGCACCGACTGGCTCGCTGTAATACTAGTCGATGGCAACATCCACATCATCGATCGTGGCAGCCATAGCAAGGAGTGTTTTCTCCGTGGGGTCATTCATCTGGCGATCTCGCTTCTACGCATGTCGGCTATTGATATAGCCTTGGCAGGCATGCTGGAAAAGTAGTGACTTTATGGTGGTATAAAAACCAACAGGATTGGCGTGCCCGATGAGGCCGACTCATGTCACCGCGTCCACCGACGCTCTGACGGCTTCCATGTCCTTGCCTGGCGGTAAGCCAAACATTCGACGGTATTCTCGGGTGAACTGCTGCATGCTATCGTAGCCGATGGCAAATGCGGCACTACTAGCGGATACGCTTACCGTGATCGGCAACGATCCGGAGTGAGTCTTGGACCAGATAGCCAAGATGATGCGGCTTATCGTCCTCAGGATGTTTCGTGGTCCCGCTGTATTCGATAACGACGCCCGGTTTCCAGCCGCCGATCCGTTATCGCCCGCGCGCGTTCGGTGACAGTATTCAGTATGTGAGCCGGCGCGGTGTCGGGAGAACCGGCGGTAAAGGGCGTCTTGGGCTCATACGCCATGTAGAGTTGTATCTCTTGTGCAACGGTGTCGCCGCGAAGCAGGGACACGACAACCAGCGATCCATCGATACCCGCCGTCACGCCGCCGGCACTGATCATGCTGCCGTCGACTACCACGCGCTCCTTCAGCGGAATGGCGCCGTAACAAGGAAGTACGCCCATGGCTGTCCAATGCGTGGTGACCCGCTTGCCTTCAAGAAGACCTGCTGCACCACACAAAAGAGCACCGGTACACACGGAAAAAACATAGCGTGCTTGACGGGCCTGTTGTCGAATGAACCCAAGTATTAACTCGTCATGCATGAGCGCCTCCTGGCCATGACCCCCAGGTACAAGCAACACGTCCAGTTGAGGTGCATCCGCCAGAGAGCAGTCCGGAAGGATGCGCAAGCCCTGGATGTCGCGGACAGGCGAGGTATCTCTGGCAATGGTAACGAACGTAGCATTGGGGATGCGGGATAGCGCCTCGAACGGGCCAGTGAAATCGCATTGATCCATATCGGGGAAGATCAACGCACCGATCGTCAAGTGAGTATCTGGATGGATCGTCGACATGGCATAACCTCTTCAATAGGTAAGCGTGGCTGACCGTGCGGACTTCATGGATGCAAAGGTCGCCAAGTTGTGCCCATGCAGTCATGGAGGCCATGACTGCATGGGCGACAGTTACCACCGATCAGGCAGTCCAGGCATGCACCTGGAAATCCGCATCCAACGGCGGCTGGGTTACGCTGGTGGTGTAGTTCGTGATGGTCGAAGCCGCGACAATCGCGATCACTTCCAGCAGGTGACCAGTGCCGAAGCCAGCCTCCAGGAATTTTTCCTTGTCGAACGCATTGAGACGGCCACGCTTTTCGATCAAGGTCTTGGCGAGCCGGGACAAGGCGGCGTACTTGACTTCCTTGGGCAGGTCGCCATTACGGATGGCCTGAACATCGGCCGGCGAGATGCCATTCTGGAGCGCAAGCGTGGTGTGGAAAGCCACCGCCCACGTGCTTGCGTTGGTGACAGCGTCGGTAAGCAGGACGATCTGAACTTGAGGCTCGGAGAAGCTGCCACTGTGAACCGGGCCGAAGAGGGCAACCAGGCTGTTGATCAACACCGGCGAGGTCGACATGACACGGGCGATATTGGGAAGAAACCCGAAGGCCGATTGCAGTGCCTCCATGGCAGGCTTGGAAGCTTCGGGGGCTGAGTCGAGCGTGTGAAGGGGAAACTGTGACATGACTTTATCTCTCAAAGGAAGTTGAATCGGTGAGGGGGATTCCTGGGAGGTGGTGGTCTCCGAGTGGTTGTCACTATGCGAGAGGACCAGTGATGCCTCAATTACATGCGAGGTAATGAATCACCGAATGCCATCCTCATGGTGAAGCTTGCAAGTGTGAGGAGAATGCCCAGGATGAAGAATGTTCGGTCAGTGGCGTGTTGAGTTCCATCCAATATTGAGCCACTTACCCGGGGGGTGTCAGGATTTCCGTGTTCGAGGCGGGTTAAGAATCACACGGACGGCCGAACGAAACGATCCGCATAGAGGATAGCGAATTGGTTCATGGCTGCCTTCCAGTCCTTGGCTGCACGTCCCCAATCAGCGGTGATATTGCGCAGCGCCAATGGGATTCGGACTCGCACAACGTTCATTCAGGCGTTCCGCGCGCTGGGTCTTGGGCTTGACGTGGTTCATGTCTGTGTACGTCGCTTTCATGAGGTGAAGGCCAACGTGACGTTTGTGGAATCGCCCAGCATCACAGCGGACATCGTGATAACCGACGGGTGGCCGAAGAGCGTTGATACATCACATCCAAGCCTGACGAGACAGCACGTTACTGACATGGGCAATCCCAAGCTATTGCCCATCCCACCGTTTTTAATCGGGCGCGAATTATTCTTTGATCCACTGACGTACGATGGTTTTGTCGGCTACGAACAAAAGACATGCCTCGCGACAGTTCAGGCGGCCACTCATCCGACACGTTGATGGACCACGTTATCGGGCCGTTGCAGGCCGGCGATTCAAGTGCCGTGCGAGCATCGAGCAAGAGGAGTTGGCCCCGGATCTCTGAGACTGGTTTTCGACGTCGTTGGCTCCCACAAGCACTGCGCGAGTCGCCGCAAGGGCGATTTGGCGGCCGCGCTCGCGCTCGACCGTCAAGGCCGACTACGAGAGGTCAAAGGCGCGGCGCTAGCAGCGCCATCTATCGATCTTACGGCGCTGCGAATGCGGTTGGCGATTTGCGCGTCGAGCGGTGCGTACACGATCATGCTCAGGTCTGGCCGACCATCGACAGCGAACAGTGAATACTCCATCTCGATGACCCCGAGCTTGGGATGCAACAGGCGCTTAACGTGCTCACCTTCGCTGTGGCTGAATACCTGGTTTTCGCGCCACATGCGGTCGAAGTCGGGGCTGGCGCGGCACAGATCGTCCACCAGATCGCCCACTTCGGAAGCGAGCCCTGCGCGTGCCACATCCGCGCGGAACGTGCCCACGACGAGGCGCGCGACGCTTTCCCAGTCGTGCTGTTTCGCACGGGCGCCCGGGTCGCCGAACAGGAAGCGCAGGATGTTGCGCTGGCCCGCCGGCAGTCCGCTGTAGTCGGTAAGCACGACGGTTGCGGCACGATTCCACGCGATGACGTCCCAAGTCGCGGTCTTGATGAACGACGGGCTGGCGTCGAGCGAATCGAGCACGCGCTGCAAGCGCGGGTTCACCCCATCGGCGGATCGGTAGCGCACCTCTGGCGGTCGCCCGAGGCCCAGCATGAAAAGATGTTCGCGCTCGGTATTCGTCAACATCAGCGCCGTACAGATGCGCTCCAGCACCGTAGCGGAAGGCGCGCCGCCGCGGCCCTGCTCGAGCCACGTGTACCACGTCGAACTGATATTCGCGCGCTGGGCCACTTCTTCCCGGCGCAGTCCGGGCGTACGCCTGCGGCCTGAGAAGCCGAAGCTGGCCGGATCGAGCCGCGTGCGGCGGCTGCGCAGAAAGTCCCCGAGGGTTTGGGCGGTGTTCACTGGGATGATTAACCTGTTAGTCGCTTTACCGGGATAAGCTCACTACTTCAATAGAATAGTGAATGATCGCATAGTGCGCGGGTGGCTATCCTGGAGAGTTGACTATGCGAATCTTTCTGACGGGCGCAACCGGGTTTATCGGCTCGGCTTTGGTGCCTGAACTTATCGAAGCCGGTCATCAGGTCATCGGCACGACCCGGTCTGATCAGGGCGCGCAGGCACTGAGCGCAGCGGGTGCGGACGTCCATCGCGGCACGCTCGAAGACACCGACAGCCTGCGCATTGGCGCCGCGAAGGCGGATGCCGTCATACACCTTGCGTTCGATCACGATTTTTCGCACTTCGTGGAGAACTGCGAGAAGGACAAGCGCGCTATCGCGGCACTTGGCGCAGCGCTGGCCGGTTCCGATCGTCCCCTTCTCGTCACGTCGGGCACGGGCATCGGCAACCGTGACGACGGGCAACGGCCACCGAGGATGTGTTCAACACCACGCACCCGACTCCGCGCATCGCATCGGAACTGGCCGGCAATGCACTGCTGGAGGCGGGGGGCAACGTGTCGGTGATGCGCCTGCCGCAAGTGCATAACCCGTTCAAGCAGGGCCTCGTCAGGCTGCTCATCCAGATCGCTCGTGAGAAAGGCGTGAGCGCCTATGTGGCGGATGGCCATAACCGCTGGCCGGCGGGGCATCTGTCGGATGTCGTGCGGCTGTACCGGCTCGCGATCGAGAAGGGCGAACGCGGTGCGCGCTATCACGCCGTTGGTGAAGAAGGCGTATGCGCTCGCGAGATTGCAGAGGCGCTGGGGCGCAGCCTGAAGGTACCGGCCGTCTCGATCGCGCGCGAGGAGGCGCAGGCGCACTTCGGATGGATGGCGATCTTCGCCGCGCTCGATATGCCGGCATCGAGTGCGCAGACGCAGTCGCGTTTGGGCTGGCAACCGACGGGCCCGACACTTCTCTCCGATCTGAACGAAGCGCGCTACTCTACGTGTCGACATATCCTTCGCGGTCGCTGTCAGCCGGATAGCCGCAGTTTGGCAGCCAGCGGAGGTGCCGCGGCCAACGCGTGAGCGTCGGCGAAGACCGATCAGCCCTCGGTCTCGATGCCGGCGACCGTTGTCCCTTGAAAGCCGCCCTTGAAAGACTTCACGACGAGCGGCGGGAATGGGTCGGCTGCGGCCGGTCGCGACAAGCTGCGGTTACGCGAAAACTGCAGCAGATTGAAACGACCCGATAGATTGAAAGATTGAAGCGCCTCCCGATAGATTGGGACGTCGGATAGATTCGGTTGCTTCGTCGATTAGGTTGCGCTGATAGATTGGCTTGCTGGATAGATTCGAGGCCCCATAGAGCGGAGATCCCCTCTGATAGATTGGCGGCCGATGGCAACGTACTCTTTCGGTCCCGGCGTGTCAGATTGCGCAGATTGCAGCGACTAGCAACAAGCCCTAACCTCTAAGCCGCCACGTCACACCCCGTCTGCTCCAACACAGCCTGCGCCCTCTGGTGCAGATTGCGGCCAGCCAACGACGCATCCGGCGACCTGGCCCACGTGCCCAACGCGGCCGACATCGGCGCGAGGGTCGGGTCCGCGTGCGCCTTCGCGAACATCGCGCCGACGCGTGATGCGTTCCTGCCCCTCCGTTGCACCTCGCGGTACGCGACTTGCTCGCCGAAGCGGAGCGGACCGGCGACGCTACACGCCGCGCGGCAGCGCTGCCTCGATGAACACCGCGCACAACGCTTCCATGCCCTTCGCGTCCTCCTCGTCGAAGCGCGCGACGACCGGGCTATCGACATCCCACACGCCAATCAGCGTGCCGTCGGGCGCGACGAGCGGCACGACGATTTCCGATTGCGACGCCGAATCGCATGCGATATGGCCGGGAAACTCGTGCACGTCGCGCACAACCTGGGTCTGACGGGTTTGCGCGGCCGTACCGCAGACGCCCTTGCCGAGCGCAATGCGCACGCACGCGGGCTTGCCCTGGAACGGGCCGACCACCAGTTCGCGGCCGTCGTGAAAGTAAAAGCCGGCCCAGTTCAGATCGCTCAACGAATGAAAGACGAACGACGAGAAATTCGCGGCGTTGGCGATCCAGTCGGTTTCGCCGGCTAGCAGCGCGCGCGCCTGCGCGACCAGTTCTTCATATTGCGCGGCTTTGGGCAGATGCGAGGTGGGGGAAACTTCGAACATGACGGCGTCCGTGATCAGAGCGGGATGGCAAGCGGTAAGGGGTGAAGTGTAAAGCAAGCGCAATCCCCGCGCGCGGGTGTCGAACGCTGTGACACGCGCCGCGCGTCTACGCTCGCCGTCCCCGTCGGTTCTCGACTATCCCTTCTTATTAATAGTTTCTATCTTGATAACATCAATATTCATTTCGCATTGGTTTAAATCGAACGGGTTTTTGTCGACTCTATTTTTGCTATATTACCGACCGTGTCTTTTGCTTATAACTCGTCACGTCAGAACACACGCGACGCGTTAGGGCAACGCTGATTAAGTCCACGGATCCGGCACCTCAAGCCATAGCGTTATACACATTTCGTTGTCCGCGCCGCCCGCGCCAGCAAGCCGTTTACATTCAATGACTTGGAGGCTGGGCTTGTAAACTTTGGCCGAATCGCGTCTACTCTTGCAATTTGGGCGGGCGCGTGACGAAGGCTGCACAGCAGTGGATCGAGCAGGAATTTGCGGGGCTGGACCTTGGCGACGCCCGCCTGGACAGGAGGGCAAAGAAATTGATGGAACGACTTGCGGCCAATCCGACGGCCAGTATCCCGCAGGCGTGCGATAGCTGGAGCGAGACGTGCGCAGCGTACCGTTTTTTGCGCAATACGGATGTGGCCTGGGAAGCCATACTGGAGCCGCATTGGGCGAGCACGCAGGAACGCATGCGCAGCCAGTCGGTGGTGCTGTGCATCCAGGACACGACCGAGCTTGATTTCAACGGCCAGGACATCGACGGGCTGGGGCCGTTGAACTACGAAGCAAGGCGCGGGCTGTACTTGCACCCCACCTATGCGGTGACGACCGAACGCGAACCGCTGGGCGTGCTCGACGCGTGGATGTGGGCGCGTGAGGAGCTTGATGCCGATGGCGTTCGTCCTGGTCCGAAAGAAAGCACACGCTGGGTCGAAGGCTACGAGCGCGTGGCGGAAATGGCGCCGGACATGCCGCACACGCGACTGGTGTACGTGGCCGACCGCGAGGCCGACATGGTGCAAATGATGCGCCGGGCCAGCGAGCTGGGCACGCCGGCGGACTGGCTGGTGCGCGCCAAACATGACCGCTGTTTGCCCGGCGGCGACGGCGCCAGGCTGTGGGCGAGTACAACCAGCGCTGAGCCCTTGGGTGAAATCACCTTCGTGACCGGCGCCCGCGAGACTCAGAAGAGTCGCACCGTGCGCCAGCAACTGTGGGCTCGCGAAGTCGAGATCGCGGACGGCGAGCGCGGCAAGATCAAGGTTCACTGCGTAATCGCACGCGAAGTCGGGGCGCCGGCTGGCATCAAGCCGATTGAGTGGCGTTTGCTGACCAACCGAGCCGTCGCAACCCAGGAAGAAGCGGTCGAACTGATCAATTGGTACCGGGCGAGATGGGAAATCGAAATCTATTTCCATGTCCTCAAGAATGGCTGCGAAGTCGAGACCCTGCAATTGGCCGCTGTCGACCGGATTGAGCGCGCGCTGGCCTTGTTCCTGGTGGTGGCTTGGCGCGTGACGTATTTGATGCGCAAAGGCCGAACCTGCCCGGATCTGGATGCCGCCTTGTTCTTCGATCCGGACGAAATTCGTGGCGCCCATCTGCTGGCAAAAAAGAAGATGCCGGCGACGCCGCCCACTGTGAATGAGGTCGTGCGGCTGATTGCGCAAATCGGTGGCTTCCTCGGCCGAAAGAGTGACGGTGAGCCGGGCGCCAAGACCATCTGGCGAGGGCTCGATCAGGTACTCGCTGCCGCTGACACGCTACGCGCGCTCCGCGAAGGGCTCGGCTAATGACTTCTGTATAACGCTATGACCTCAAGCGTTATAGAAATCGGATTGAACGAAGAAGGCGAAACAGGATGAAGCAGCAGACGCTGGCGATGGCAGCCGATCAAGGTGCGGGTTTCGAGACCCACCGCAAACGCACGCGGCGCGACGAGTTTCTCGACACGATGAATGCGATCGTGCCATGGCCGCAGTTGTGCGCGGTGATCGAGCCGCATTATCCGAAGCGCGGCAATGGCCGCCCGCCAATTGGTCTGGAGCGCATGCTGCGGATCCATTTCGTGCAGCACTGGTTCAATCTGGCCGACTTCGCTTGCGAAGAGGCACTCTACGACAGCGCCAGCCTGCGTCGCTTTGCCGGAATTGACCTGGGTTGTGAAGCCGTACCGGACGCGACGACGCTGCTCAAATTCCGGCGCCTGCTGGAGACGCACAAACTGGGCGAGCAATTGTTTGCCGAAGTCGGCCGGGTGCTGCAGGCCAGCGGCATGAAGCTCAAGAGCGGCACCATCGTGGACGCCACGATCATCGGCGCGCCGAGCTCGACGAAGAATGAGCAGAAGGCGCGCGACCCCGAGATGCATCAGACCCGCAAGGGCAAGCAATGGTACTTCGGTGCCAAGCTGCACATCGGTGTGGACAGCCAGAGCGGCCTGGCGCACAGCGCGGTGCTCACGCCGGCCAACGTGCATGACAAGCATCCACTGCCGCAATTGCTGCACGGGCAGGAGCGGCGCGTCTACGGCGACAGCGCCTATGCGAGCCAGAAGGAACTGATCCACAGCAAGGCACCCAGGGCGCGCGACTTTACCAATCAGCGCACGCGCCGTGCGGGCGGCGAAGTCGACGAGGTGCAGCGCGGCAAGAATCGCACCAAGTCGAAGATTCGCGCCCGGGTCGAGCATGTCTTCGCGGTCGTGAAGCGACTGTGGGGATTTACCAAGGTGCGCTATCGCGGGCTGGCAAAGAACGCCAACCGGGCGTTCGTCGCGCTCGCGCTGGCGAACGTCTACCTGTCGCGCAAGAAACTGATGGCACCGGTACGTCCATAGTGGGCGAAAGGCGGGCAACCCGCCCGCCCAACAGGCCCGCGAGGGCCGAAAAGCAATGGCTCAAGCTCGGCCTCATGACCTGGCGACGTTCAAGTCGCTGACACGCTGCCGAATTCGCGGCTTGTTCAGCGTAGCCTTAGGTCCCGCAAATACCGGAGACATGCTAGCGGTAGCAGAAAAAATGATGCTTAATGTGATGATTACCCCGCGTGATCGCAATGGCCGAAAGATAGGTCCCGCGAAGATAAGCCGGGGACTAATGAGCCGCCGTCAACGAGAATCCGCGCCCTTCCGGCAGTCGGCACAATGACAGGCCACAAGCTTTTTTCGTATGTGGCTCTCACGCTGACCGCCTCGGCAAGCGTGTGCACGGCACAAACACCACCACACGCTACGATTAATGATTTCATCGGCAATTGGGTCGTGACCGATGTAGTTGACTATGCCGATATTTCTGGTGGCATCCCCGAAGCAAAACGGATTCTCGGCATGACGATGACAATTACGCCGCAATCCATGAGCTTCGACAGTGAAACCTGCAAGCCCAACACAGGTTTTACCGTCAAACGAATTGACACGCTTTCGGCGTTGAAGAAACAGTTCGACCTTCGCGTGAATGAAACCGGGTTGCCCGCTACAACCGCTGTCGTAGATAGCGACAATTGTTTTGCGATCTTCCGGATGGACGCTCACAGGATTGTTTTTGGATGGGACGGGATCATCGTTCGCGCCATCCGCGATCAGTGAGAGCTCGTTGAGTACCCGTCCCAGAGGCCCGGGCCTTTTACTGATCGACCCCAATGATCACGCTCGACGCCTTGAAAACCGCCGTCGCCGCCTTGCCGCTCGCGAGGCCGAGGCGCTCGACGCTGTCGTTCGTGATGATCGCCGCGATCTGCGCGCTGCCGGCACTGATCGTCACTTCCGAATTGACGGCGCCCGTCGTCACCGCCGCGACGGTCCCTTCGATGCAGTTGCGCGCCGACACCTGCTGCCTCGCGACATCGACCATTACGATCACCGACGACGCCTTCACGAGCGCAAACGCCTGCTTGCCGGTCGCCAGCCCGAGCGACTTCGCGCTGCCGTGCGTGATGATCGCGACGACCTCGAGACCGTCCGGCGTGCGCAGCGTGACTTCGTCGTTGACGGCACCGTGCTTGACGTCGGTGACTTCGCCGCTGAACTGATTGCGTGCGCTGGTTTTCATAGCGGACTCCCTGGCGATTGTCGCGCGTGGCGACGCGCGGGTGGACGGATAAAGCGAGTGTAGTCGAAGCCGCGCGCGCCCCCGCCCAACATCCGATGCGCCGTGCGCATCGCCGACACCGTATCATCTTGGCCGTGCACCTCATACGCCGAATCTTTATGCCCGTCGCCGTTCTCTCCCGCCGTGCCTGCCGCGCCGTCGTGCTGTGCGTCGCCGTCACGATGCTCGCCGCATGCAGCACGCCAACGCCGCCGCGCGGCACGCACGCGTTCGTCGACAACGTCACGCTGTTTTCGCTCGCCCATTACGACCAGAACGTCGATCACTGGCTCGATCCGAACAGCCCCGACTACGATCGGCCGTTTCTCAGCGCCGCCGAGCAGCGCGCACATTTCGACGCGCTGTTCGCGCGCTACTTCGGCACGGGCGAGAACGCGCCGTCGCCGTGGAATCCCGCCTGGGTGACGACACGCGTGTTTCGCGAGCAGGGCGAGGACATTGCCGCACTGCAACAGCGCCGCATCGACAGATTCGACAACACCGGCAAGCGTGGCGGCGTCATCGGTTACGGCGAAAACTTCCGGCCGCACGACAAGGCGTGGATCGACGCGATCGCGCGCAACATCAACGTCGCGCAGTTCACGCAAACGCCGGTCTATCAGCCCGAGCGGCGCGCGATCGCGACCGGCAACCTGATGGTGCGCGAGTTGCCTACCACCGATCCGTCGTTCTACGACCATCGCCTGGCCGGCGAGGGTTATCCGTTCGACAACCTGCAGATCTCGGCGGTGCGACCCGGCGCGCCGCTCTATGTGCTCGGTAGCAGCGTCGACGGCGCGTGGCATTACGTGCAGACGCCCGACGTGCAGGGCTGGGTGCGCAGCGACGGCGTCGCGTTCGCCGACGATGGTTTCATCGATCAATGGCGCGCGGCGGCCGGGAAGTCGCTAGGGGCGGTGATCGTGGCGTCGGCGGCGGTCAACGACAGCCACGGCGTGTTCCGCTTCGCTGCCCCGGCCGGGACGATGCTGCCGCTGGTGGCGGGTGTCTCGGCATCGCCAGCCGCGACCAGCACCAACACAGGCACCCTCCAGCTCCTCGTTCCCGCGCGCGACGTCGACGGCCGCGCGCTGATCCGCACCGCGTCGCTCGACGCCACGCAGATCACGCCGATGCCGCTCGCCGCGACGCCGCGCCATCTCGCGACGCTGTTGAAGGCGCTGATCGGCCGGCCGTACGGCTGGGGCAATAGCGGGCTCTACAACGACTGTTCGTCGGAACTGCAAAGCATCTTCGCCGCGTTCGGCGTGTGGCTGCCGCGCCATTCGTCGACGCAGATGAGTGCCGGCCGCATGGTCGATCTGTCGGAGTCGACACCCGCCGAACGGCTCGACTATCTGGCGCGGCATGGCGTGCCGCTGCGCACGCTGATCTACATCGGCGGCCACGTGATGCTGTACCTCGGCAACACGACGCGCAACGGCGCCACGGTCCCCGTCGTCTATCAGGACGTGTGGGGCCTGCGCCCGGCCGACAACAGCCGGCGCGCGGTCATCGGCGGCTCGGTGATCCTGCCGCTCGACGAGCGCATCCCCGAGGACGCGACGCTGCAGTCGCTCGCCGCGACGCCCACGTTCCAGATCAGCATCCTCGGCGCGCCGGCGGGCAGCACGGCGCCGTCCGCGCCGCCGGCGGACGAGGACAATCCGGCGGGATAAATGGCGGGCCGCCCTCCCCCGCGCCTGAAAATATTTTTTTCGGAGTGTCGATCCGACGGTGACCAACTCGTCGTAACGTTGAAGACCCAGCTCATGCAGCCGGTCTTTCCCCTGAGGAACCGTTACTTCAAGGAGTCACCGTCATGTCCAGCGCCGCAGCCAAACCGATCCCGGACGGGATGCACTCGCTCACGCCGTACCTGATCTGCAAGAACGCCGCCGAAGCGATCGCGTTCTACACGAAAGCCTTCAACGCCGTCGAACAGATCCGTCTGCCGGGCCCCGACGGCAAGGTGATGCACGCGACCCTGAAAATCGGGGACTCCATGCTGATGCTGACCGACGAATGGCCCGAGCACCAGACCTTCGGCCCGAACACGCTGAAGGGCTCGCCGGTCACGATTCACCACTACGTACCGGACGTCGATGCGAGTTTCAAACAGGCGGTCGACGCGGGCGCGACCGTCACGATGCCCGTCACCGACATGTTCTGGGGCGACCGCTACGGCCAGGTCAAGGACCCGTTCGGCCACAACTGGTCGCTCGCGACGCACAAGCGCGACCTGAGCGCCGAGGAAATCCAGCAGGCGATGGCCGCGATGGAGTGTTCGTCCCAAGAGAAGAAGTGAGCGGCCGATGGGCGTCGGGCAATCGCACGCCCACGCCCACCGACACCAATCCCGAAGGAGCAACGTCATGCAGAAAATCGCGCCGTGCCTGTGGTTCGACGGCAACGCGGAAGAAGCCGCGGAGTTCTACACGTCGGTGTTTTCGGCGTCGCGCATCGCCACCACGCTGCACGCCACGGACGCCGGCCCAGGACCGGCCGGCAAGGTCGTCGCCGTCACCTTCGAAATCGAAGGCCAGGAGTTCATGGCGCTGAACGGTGGCCCGCAATATAAATTCACGCCGGCCATCTCGCTGTTCGTGCACTGCGACTCGCAGGAGGAAATCGATCGCTACTGGTCGAAGCTGCTCGACGGCGGCGGCGAGCCGTGGGCCTGCGGCTGGCTGCGTGACCGCTTCGGCGTGTCGTGGCAGATCGCGCCCAACGTGCTGCTGCAGATGCTGCGCGACCCGGATCGCGCAAAGGCAAGCCGCGTGATGGCGCAGATGATGAAGATGGTCAAGCTCGATATCGCGCCGCTCGAACAGGCGTATCGCGGCGAATAGGACGGCGGCCAGCGGGCGCCCCCTCGCCCGCGCGATCTTTTGATAGGATCGGTCTCGACCCCAACACGGCGAGACAACCACGGTGCGCGTCAACCATCAGGCCTTCTTCTGCTCGCTGTTCATCGCGCGTCTCGCCGATCAGATCCTGCTCTTTCTGGTGCCGCTCGTGGTGTTTCAAACGACGCGCCAGGTCTCGTGGTCGGGGCTCGCGTTTTTCATCGAAACGCTGCCGCGCTACCTCGTGTTCCCGTTCTTCGGCGCGCTCTGCGACCGCTTTCCACCGCTGCGCCTGATGCGGCTGAGCCAGGCGGTGCGTGCGCTCGCATGCTTCGGCGGTATCGCCGCATATGCGCTGTTCGGCGGCATCGGCTGGCTGATCGCGCTGTCGGCCGCGTGCGGCGTGCTGACGAGCCAAGGGCTCGTCGCGCGCGAGGTGATGCTGCCGCAGATCTTCAGCACGCAGCAGATCCAGAAGGTGCTCGCGTATTCGCAACTGGCCGATCAGCTCGGCTTCGTGCTTGGGCCGATGCTCGCCGCGTTGCTGCTCGGTGTGTGGCATTGGGAATCGGTGGTCGCCGCGACCGGCGTGCTGTTTCTGTGCGCCGACGCCGCACTGTTCGTCTGGCAGCGACTGAGCGGCTTTCGCGCGCCTTCGCCTGTGTCCGCTCGATCGCTCACGCCCGCCGCTCACTGGACCACGCCGCTGCGCATCGCGCTCGATCACGTGTGGACGCTGCCGGGCCTGAAGAAGGTCATCATGCTCGCGGCCGCGGAGAACCTCGTCATCGGTGTCACGCTTGCGACGTCGGCGGCGATGGTGACGGGTTTGCATGCGCAATCGAGCCGCTACTACGCCGGTCTGCAAACGGCCGGCGCGCTCGCCACGGTGCTGGTGCTGCTGACGGTTGCGCGCGCCGGATGGCCGGCGCGCGTGCTCGGTCTCGTCGCATTCGTGACGATCTGCGCGGGCGGCGTGATCGCAGGCGCGAGCGCGTCGCCGTGGGGCTATGCGCTCGGCTTCCTGCTGATCGTCGGCTTCGACAAGATGTTCAACGTCTACATCCGCAGCGCGCGTTTGCAGATCATCCCGCCCGAGGACTACGGCAAGACCATCGGCGTCGCGATTCTGCTGAACAACCTGACGCAGCCGCTCGCCGGCCTGCTCGTCGGCGTGTTCTCGGCGAGCACCCAAACCGGCCCACTGATCGTCGCGCTGTCGCTGACGATGGGCGGCATCGGCGCGGCGGTATCGATCGGCTCGGCGCTGCTGCGCCGCAGGCGCGCGTGGGCGCTCGAAGACTAACGGCGCTTCGACGCGCGACGACACGCTCGAAGTTACCCACAGTTTTTGTTGGCAAATCTGTGCATAACTTCCCGGAAAAATCCGCAAGCCTTTGATACGCCTGTCGTTTTTTCGTCTGCATCGAAGGTGCGGCAGCGCACGGAGTTTTACCGGGGTTCATGAGTGGCCGGCTGTGCGCAGACCGTCGTCAGCGCCGTGCGCATGCGAAGAGTTTCATCAGATTTACACGCTCGTCAGCTAAACCCGGCACGCTGTAATTCGTGACAAAAATGCCACGTTCTATTGCAGCGCAATTAGCCGCATTTCTGCTTAAGAATTCACGAAAAGTAACGATCCACACATGGCCTAAATTTTTTGTATCGATGACAATGGGTCTGCATGCCCTGACGCAATCGGGGCCCACGCTTCCGCTTAGGATAAGGTATTGAGTCAATTCGCTGTGAACTCGATCCGAATATCCGCCGCAAATCATTATTAACAGATATAAATCTTTAAATCCCGATCTGCTAAATTCAATTTAAATCACATTTGTCAAATGCGTCCGGAGTACCGCATCTTTAACCAAATGCTTCGGCGAGCGCAGCAATTACGGCGCGAAACCGGCGCCGTGCCCGCGGACGTCGGCCCCGCGCTACGCGAAGACGCGGATGCTGCCGGCGTATCGCAGGGACGGCGGCGCGCGCTGAAAACGCTCTCGGGGCTTGCGATCGCCGCGCCCGCGGGCTGGCTCGCGAGCCGCTTGCCGTGGCAGATGTGGACCGCCGAATTCCGCACCGCGACTGGCGAACTGGACGACGTGCTGCTGGCGGACGGCACTCAGATCACGCTGGGCAGCGCGAGCGCGATCAACGCCGCGTTCGAGGCGAAGGTTCGGCGCGTCGATCTGCTCGGAGGGGAAATCATAGTGCGGCCCGTGAGCGATGTTGGCGGCGCACCGGGCGCCCGAACGACTCATGCGCCTTTGCTCGTGCAGACGGCCGAAGGCGTCGTCGAAGCGCGCGGCGCGCAGTTCAGCGTGAGGCAAGGGGATGGTTTCACACGCGTGGCCGCGTTTCGCGGCGACGCGCTGGTGAGGCCGGCATCGGGCGCGGCGCTGGTGCTGACACAAGGCCAACGGTGCACGCTGACACGCTTCGGCGTCGCGGCGCCGCAAGCGCTCGACCCGCGCGAGGCGATGTGGACGCGTGGCCTGCTCTACGCGAACAACATGCGTATCGCGGATCTCGTCGACGAACTCGCGCGCTATCACGCCGGCGTATTGCGCTATGCCGACGACGTCGCCGATCTGCGCGTGTCGGGCATCTATCAGCTCACCGATACCGACGCGACGCTCGCGCTGCTGCAGCGGACCTACCCGATCCGCTTGCGCTCGATCACGCCTTACTGGACCCTCGTCGAAGCGCTCGACAGCGCGAAAATCTGACGCTCAGGCCGCGACGGCCTGCGGCAACGCGAGCCCTTGCTCGCCCTGCTCGCCGCCCAGCGCATCGAGCAGATCGCGCAGCATGCGGTCGAGCTCGGCCGTCATCAGCGCAACGTCGGAATCGAAGCGCTCGTCGTCGTTCTGCGCGGTCGGGTCGCTCGCTTCCTTGAGCACGTCGAGCGGCGCGACGCGCTTGATCGTCAGCGACGGCGTCAGCACGAACGACACGCGATCGTTCCACGTCATCGCAAGCCGCATGCATTGCTTGCCCGCCTCGATATGGCGGCGCATGTCTTCGGCGTCCAGCGCATGCCCGACATAGCGCACCGTCGCGTTGCCCTCGGCGGGCGAACGCAGCTCGGTGTCCTGATCGAGCGTGAAACCCGCCGGCGCGTCGCCGTCGAGCAGCCAGCCGGTCATCGCCGCGACCGGCGACTGCGCGACGCGCACCGTCATCAGCGGCAATTGGTCGATCGACTTGACGAGCAGACCGCGCACATCGTCGGCGACCGCCTGCGACGCCGCATCGATCACGAGCCAGCCATTCGTGCAATCGATCCACACGCGCGTATCGCGGCGGATGCTGAACGCGCGCGGCCGCAGTTCGTCGGTGACCTGCTCCTTCAGGTCGCGCATCTGCTTGCGGCCCGGCTTGAAGCCCTGCTGCTCCTCGAGCTCGGCCGCGCGCTCGCGCGTGACCTGGGTGACGACCGACGCGGGCAGCAGCTTCTTCTCGGCACGGAACGTCAGCAGCATCTGACCGTTCATTGCGTAGACCAGCGAGTCGCCGTCGCGCGGGGGCGCCCAGCCTTGGGCCTGCATCTCGACGCTCTGGCCGGGCGCGAACGCGTACGGCGCGAGCCACTTCTGCATCTGTTCAGGGTTAACGGACCACGGCGCGGGCAGACGGTGCAGCTGAAGGTTTTTGAACCACATGAGCGAAGTCGGATTTAGGCAAAGCGCAACATTTTATCCGAGGAGAACCAGCCGGGGCGTCCTGACGGACGCAATCCCGCAGACCGCCTAATTTCAAAAATTAAACGAAAATCTCTCCAACTGCAGGCCAATTATCAAACGCCGCTGATGTCAGCCGAATGCGCTTCATCAACTTACTTCCCAAGAGCGCCTCCATAGTCGAAGCCGTCATGGTTTGGCCGTAGCCGGCCGCCCGCGCGTTTTGGCGGCAAATCACCTAGACTTTTGGACAGGACAGACCCAGACGGAGGCGGTCATGGCCGACCAAACCGCAAGCTGGCAGACGGTGCAATACGAGGGCTTCGAGATACACGTGTCACCTGTCGCGAAGGATCCGCCCGACGCGGCGCATGCCGCCGATGCGGCCGCGAAAAACAGCCGCTACACGTATCTAGGCTACGTCTGCCATCCGGGCGCCAACCCCCAGCTTCCCGGCCATGCGGTGCCGTTTCACGCGGACGGCGAGGAGAGCTTCGCGAGCCTGGCCGACGCGCTCTCCGAAGCGGTGCACGTGGGACGCAGCATCGTCGACGGCACGCATCCGGATCTGACGGTGCTGCCACTAGTAACGCGCGGCGTTTGACACACGCAGCGCGTCAAGCAGCCGTTTTCGGCTCGCCGCCCGTCAGCCCAACGCGCGCTTGATGCGCGACTTCAGCAGTGCACGGCGCAGCCGGCCGGTGCGCTCGGGCTCGCTGACCGCGAGCGCGCCGTCGATGGCGGTGCCGCGGCGCAGGTAATAGCGGTCGAAGGTCGCCTGTGTCATCCCCCACTTGTTGAGGAACTGGCGACGCCCGTCGTTCTTCACGATCTTGCCGGTGCTCTTCTGCTGGAAGTGATAGACGAGACTGTCGCCGACGCCGACGAACACGCGGCAGCCCGCGTCCCACAGCTTCATCGAGAAATCGTTGTCGCTGCTCATGCCGGGGCTCAGTTCGCTGCTGTAGCCGCCCACCTTGAACCACCAGTCCCGATGCACGAGCGTCGGCGGCCACGTCGCGCCGCGCCAGTCGGCGCGCACGAGACCGGCCGCGGCGGCGACCAGTTCGTCGGCGCGAAACGCCTGCGCGTCGCGGCCGAAGTCGCGCACGACCACGCATGGATTGCCCGAATCGACCGGCTCGATCATCGTGCCCGACAACATGAACAGGTTGTCGGCCGGCATCTGCGCGAGACGCTTGACGAGCGCGTCGTCCCAGCCGGGGCAGCAGTACATGTCGTCGTTCATGTAGACGATGTAGTCCTGCGTCGCGCGCGCCGCCGCGATATTGACCGCGTGGCAGATGCCGATATTGCCGGGCGACGCCGTGTGCTCGATGCCCTCGTCGCGCACCCACGCGAGCGTGCCGTCCGAACCGTCGTTCACGTGGACGATGAGCTGGTGCGGATGCGTCGAATGACGGCGCAGGCTTTTGATCACGAGGCGCAGATAAGGCAGGTTGTTCCAGGTCGGGATGATGATTGAGAACATCGAGTCGGTCCGTTGAGCTGGGCGCGGGGCGCGGCATGCGCCGCGCCCCGGCCATGAATGTCGCGCGATTGTACCGCCCCCGCCTGCTCGCACGACAGACGCCGCCCGCGCCCGCCCCACCCGCATGCCGCGGACCAGCGGAACCTTCCCGCGTGCGGCAGCAAGCATTTCGCAAGGAAGTGCATGGTTATAATCCGGATCGCTCTACCGTCTTGAGAAACTCAAATGGTCCGGCACCCCCTGCAATTTCACCACCGGAACGGTAGTGTTTTCATCGATAACGTAGACCTATGATTTTTGCTTCCAGTCTGGTCTGGCTCACGTCGGCTCTGCTGTTTCTCGCGCCCGCCGTCAATCTGATGTGGCGCGGCGGCACCGGCTACTGCTTTTTCGCGCTCGTCGCGCTCGCGCTCGGCGCGGCCATCGTCAACCGGCGCATGCCGGGCTATTTCTCCGCGTTGCGGACCTACCGCTGGTTCACGATCGGCATGCTCGCGTTCGTCGTCGGGATCGGCGCGCAGCAGTTGGTGCTCGGCTACTGGCTGCCACGCGAGTTCGACAATGCGTCGCGTTTCGTGCTCGCGCTCCTGGTATTCCTGCTGCTGCGGCAATTGCCGTCGCGCAATCTGCGCATGATCGGCTGGGGCTGCGCGGCCGGCGCGCTCGCGGTCGGCGCATGGGCGTTCATCGATCAGCCGCCCGGCGGCTGGACCGACGCGAACCGCCTGAACAACTCGTACACGAACGCGATTCCGTTCGGCGATACCGCGCTGCTGCTCGGGTTCCTGTCGGTGTTCACGCTTGGCTGGGACAATCCGCGCGACTGGCGCGTGCTGGTGCCGCGCGTGCTCGCGCTGGTGTCGGGCGGCTATGCATCGTTTCTGTCGGGCTCGCGCGGCGGCTGGGTCGCCGTGCCGGTGTTCGTCGTGCTGCTCGGCATGCAATACCACTGGTTCACGCACAAGAAGCGCCTGCTGATCGCGACGCTCGTCATCGTGATCGGGGCGGGCGGTCTGTTGTCGACCGAACGGGTTCAGAAACGCTTTGCCGAGGTGCCGAACGACGTGTCGATGATGCGCAAGGGCGAGGACGACACGGCCACCGGCCTGCGCCTGCAACTGTGGAACGCGTCGCGGATGATGTTCGAGCGGCATCCGGTGTGGGGCGTCGGCAAAGGCCATCTGGTCGACGAGCTCGGCGTGATGGCGAAGCGCGGCGAAGTGAAGGCCGAGATCGTCAACGAGCGCGCGCATAGCGACTTTTTCTCGACGCTCGCCGAGATGGGCGCGGTCGGCGTGATCTGCCTGTTGCTGTTCTACTACGGGATCACGGTGTATTTCTGGCAACACCGGCATGCGACCGATCCGGCGATTCGCGCCGCGTCGTACGCGGGTCTCGCGGTCGCGGCGAGCACGGTGATCTTCGGGCTCACTATCGACGTGCTGGTGCCGATGATGGTGGCGGTGCTGCTCGCCTCGCTGGTGGCGACGCTGCTGGCGGTGATCGATGCGCGCAAGCGCGAGTTGCGAAGCGAAGCGCGGACCACGCCGGCGGCGCCAGCCGCGGTCGTGCGCGAGACGCAGCCGCGCGATTGATTTTGATTTGACGAGAAGCGGCAACCCGAGCGCGGAGCGCCGCCCTCATCCCCGCGTGAACACCTCGTAAAGCGCCGCGACGTGCGCGTCGACGCTCGGGTCGTACACGAGGCTGTCGCGCGGCGTCGCGATGCGCGCGGCGCCGCTCTTCACGCGCTCGACCGCCTGCTCGATCGCGCGCTCGAAACTGCCCGCGGTCTGCCGCGAGAACTCGATCTTCGCGGCACCGGTCACCGTCTCCGCCGAGCCGACGTTGTCGGCGATCACGAGCGGCGTGCCGCACATCACCGACTCCACGCCGACGAGCCCGAACGGCTCGTACGCCGACGCGACGACCGTGAAATCGGCGGCCGCGAACAATTTCTCGATCTCCTTGCTGTAACCCGCGTAACGAATCGTGTCGCCGGTTTTCGGCACCGGGCGTCCCGCGACGACGAGGCAGACCGGCAGCGTCGTGCGCGAGAAAAACGCTTCGAGCAGCGGATAGCCCTTGCGCTCGTGACTCGTCGACGAGAACACGAACATCACGCGATCGTCGGGCACGCCGAGCTGGCGGCGCACGGCCGCGCGCGCGGCGGCGTCGAGCGGCCTGAAGCGTGCGGTATCGACGGGCGGATAGAGCACGTCGATCCGCGCGGCCGGCACGTCATAAAAACGCTGCAACTCGCGGCTCATCAATTGCGAATGCGCGACGATCGAGCGCGCCCGCGTGTAGACGCGCCGCTCGAGCTCGATCTGCCATTCGTCGCTGCGGCGCGGCGCGCGGCCCGCGGCTTCGAGCGAACCCGGATGCGTGCCGCCGCACAACGCGACGTCGGCATGCGTCGAGTGATTGATCGAGAACACGCACGCCGGACGATGCCGCTTCAACCGCTGCTTCAGACGCCAGTCGAACGCGAGGTTGCGCAGCTTGCGCGGCGCCCAGCGTACGTCGAGCGGCTGCGCATCGATCCACGCGGCCTCGGGCAGCGCGCGGTCGATCTCGCGCGCGAACAGCGTCGGGCGCAAACCCATGCGATGCAGGCCGGCGATCACGTCGCGCGTGTAACGCTCGGCGCCACCGCTGTTCTTCAGCGCCTGGGCGGTCAGCGCGATGTCGGTGAGGGAGCGGCGGTTCGGGTCGAGGGCTGCGTCGCGGGTTGGCTCTGACAAGGATCGGTCTCGGTGAGGCGCACGCGCGGGCGAGGCCGTGGGTGCGCAGTTTCGGGGCAGCGGCAATTGTAAAGGATGGGTTTCGCCGGGCTCAGCTCGGGGTGCCCGGGTTTGCCGCGTGCGTCGCGCGGCGCGACCGTCAGCGGCTAGAATCTAGGCCAATCGCCTTCGTCCCGACTCCATGACCGATAGCCCGCCGTCCGCCGCAACCGCCGACACCACCCGCCCGCTCGTCTCGATGCTGGTGATCGCCTACAACCAGGCAGAGCAGATCGGCGACGCCGTGCGCAGCGCGCTCGCGCAAACCTACGAGCCGCTCGAAATCATCGTCTCCGACGACGCGTCCAGCGACGCCACCTACGCCGCGATCGAAGCGGCGCTCGCCGGCTACGCGGGCCCGCATCGCGTGATCGCACGGCGCAATACCGTGAACCAGGGCATCAGCGCGCACCTGTCGCAACTCGCGCAGCTCGCGCACGGCGAACTGCTGTTCGTCGCCGCCGGCGACGACATGTCGACGCCCGAGCGCTGCGAGCGCGTCGTCGACTGCTGGCTCGCGCATGGGCGCCGCCCCGACCTGATCGCCACCGATCTCGCCGACATGGACGAAGCGGGTCACGTGCACGAGCGCGTGAGCCCGACCGAGCTCGATCGCTATCGCAGCTTCGACGACTGGCTCGTCGAGCGTCCATGGCTGATCGGCGCGGCACATACGTGGTCGCGACGCCTGATCGAGCGCTTCGGGCCGATGCTGCCGGGCGCCGCGGCCGAGGATCAGATCATGGTGCTGCGCGCGATCCTGTCGGGCGGCGCGATCAGTCTGCGCGAGCCGCTGGTGCGCTATCGGCGCGGCGGACTTTCGCGCAAGCGCCGCTACCAGTCGGTCGACGAGCTGATCGCGCGGATGCGGCAAAGCAATCGCTACGGACTCGCGGAGCTCGCGCAACTGCAGCGCGACGCTCAGATCGCCGGTGTGGGCGAACGCATGCGCGCGGCGATGGCGCCGAAGCTCGCGCGCGAGCAGTTCATCCATGCGATGTTCAAAGCGGGCAGCCTCGGCGAACGCCTCGGGCTGGCGACGCGCAGCGCCGGCGTGAAGCTCGGGCTGCGGATTCGGATGTTCCTGTATGCGAGTTGCCCGATGGTCTACGCGCCGGGCATCTGGATCAAGCGGGTCGTGCGGGGCAGAAAGGCCTGAAGATGACGATAGGATCTCGCGGTGCCTGGCGACGCCACATGGGTCACGAAAGTCCGCGCGACGCGCCCCGCCGCTGCCGCAAGCGTCGCGCGAGACTCGGCCTTCGCACCTCGACGCCGAAGCTCAGCACGCTCGCGCGCAAGCGCCGCAGGATCTTCACCGAGCGCACGAAGGTCTCGCCGGTGTGGCTGATCATCACGAACTCGAATGCGCCACGCCAGCTCGCGACACCGCGCGAAAACGCATACATGTCGTGACGCGCATCGACGGGCAGCTCGGCGCCGAAGCGTCGCGCGAACACCCGCACCTGATCCGCGATGGCTTCGATCTGCCGCTGCCGGCTCGCGCCGCGCCGTCGTGCCGCCTCGGCGCCGCATTCGTCGCGCGCCGCGCCGCGCTCGTTGGTCGCGCTCGCGCCGACCGCATTGCCGTCATGCTGCCGATACTTCAGATGCGGCGCCGCGACGTGGCGAATCTCGCCGAACGACGCGACCACCATCGCGAGCCACCAGTCGTGCATCACGATGCCGGGCGGGAACGGCAGCGCGCGTTCGAGCGTCGCGCGATTGACGAGCATCGCGCAGCCGGGCACATGGTTGCTCAGCAGAAAATCGCGCAGTCGCGTCGCGCAGCGCGACTTCGCGGTGATATCGAACAGCGAGCGTGACATACAGCACAGCGTCGAGTCGACGAGCTCGATGTCGCAGAACGCGAGCGCCGGCGTCGCGGCGGCGTCGCCCGCGCTTTCCACGCGCCGCAGCTCGCGCATCAGATCGGTGACCTTCTCGGGCGCCCAGACGTCGTCCTGGTCGGCGAGCGCGATGTAGTCGCCGCGGCAGCCGGCGAGCGCGCGCTCGAAATTACCGACGATGCCGGCCCGCGTGCCATCGCCGACGAGCCGCACCGGCACGCGTCCCGTATGGGACGCGAGCAGTTCGCGGGTGCCGTCGCAGGAGGCGTCGTCGGATACCACGACTTCGAGATGGGGCCAGCTCTGCGCTTCGAGCGAAGCCAGCAGCTCGGGCAGATAAGTGCGGCCGTTGTACGTCGCGAGCGCGATGGAGACGAGCGGCTTGCTCGGATCGTCGTGAGACATGGGCAGTCGATTTCCGCGAGGCGGACCGTGATTGCCCGCCAGCATGCGATTAGCGCCGAAAAAGCGCAATAAATTGAGACTTAAACGCAACACCGGCCCGCGCTCCCGTTCGCAATGGCCGGATCAAACCGGGCTTTGCTGGAACTGGATGCGATGCAGATGGGCGTACAAGCCGTCGTGCTCGAGCAGCTCGCGATGGCTGCCGCGCTCGACGATCCGCCCCGCCTCCATCACGAGGATGCGGTCGGCGCGCTCGATCGTCGACAGGCGGTGCGCGATCACGAGCGTGGTGCGGCCTTTCATCAGCGTTTCGAGCGCCGCCTGCACGTGGCGCTCGGACTCGGAATCGAGCGCCGACGTCGCTTCGTCGAGAATCAGGATCGGCGCGTTCTTGTAGATCGCGCGCGCGATCGCGAGACGCTGGCGTTGGCCGCCCGACAGCATCATGCCGTTGTCGCCGACGAGCGTCTCGATGCCCTGCGGCATCGCCTGCACGGTGTCCCACAGGTTAGCCGCGCGCAACGCTGCCTTGACCTTCTCCGCATCGACTTCCTGACCGTACGCGACGTTGTGCGCGATGGTGTCGTTGAACAGCACGACGTCCTGGCTCACCATCGCGATCTGGCTGCGCAGCGCGTGCAGGTCGTACTCGGGCAGCGCGACGCCGTCGACCAGAATCGCGCCGCCGGTCGGATCGAAGAAGCGCGGCAACAGATTCACCAGCGTGGTCTTGCCGCTGCCCGACGGCCCCGCGAGCGCGACCATCTCGCCTGGCGCGATCTTGAACGACACCTGGTCGAGCGTATGGCGGTTGTGCGTGGAGTTCGTGCCGTAGATGAACGACACGTCGCGGAACTCGACCTCGCCGCGCGCGTGAGCGAGCGGCTTGCCGCCGCCTTCCGGCTCGGCCGGCTCGTCGATCAGGCCGAAGATCAGCTCGGCCGCGGTCATGCCGCGCTGCAACGGCTGGTTCACGTCCATCAGATGCTTGAGCGGCGAGATGATCAGGAGCATCGACGTGACGAACGCGACGAAGCCGCCGACCGTCGTCTGATCCGACGACGACTGCACCACCGCGATCGTGATCACGACCGCGAGCGCGATCGACGCCAGGAACTGCGTCAACGGCTGCGCGAGGCCACCGGAGACCGTCATGCGCATCGCGTAGCCGCGCAGGCGCCGGCTCATCGCGGTGAAGCGGTCCGTCTCGTATTGCTCGCCGTTATGCACCTTGACGACCTTGTAGCCGCCCACCGTTTCTTCGACGATATACGACAGCTCGTTGGTGAGCAGCTGATGCTCGCGGTTCAGTCGCCGCAGCCGGCGATTGATCTTGCCGACCAGCCAGCCGATGCCTGGCAGCAGCACCGCGACGATCAACGTCAGGCGCCAGTTCAGATAGAACAGATAGCCGAGCAGGAAGATCACCGTCAGCGAGTCGCGCACGAGCGTGACCATCACGCTCAGCAGCACGTTCAGGATCTGATTGACCTCGAAGACGATCGCGTTGATCACCGTGCTCGCGGTTTCGCGCTGGAAGAACGCGACGCTCGTGTGGATCATGCGGTCGAACATCTTCAGACGCAGCTCGAGCAGGATCTTGTTCGACACGTACGCGAGCAGATAGCCGGACGCGTACTGTGACACGCCGCGAATCAGCGCGAGGCCGATCACCGCGATCGGCACGAGCCACTTGGTCTTGTCGACTGCGTGCGAGCCGAAGCCCTTGTCGAGCAGCGGCTTGAGCAGCGCGGGAATGGCGGCGTCGGTGCCGGCGCTCACCGCCATCGCGATGATCGCGCCGACCCCGACCCACAGCAGCGGCTTGATGAAAGGCCACAGGCGCCGCAGGACGACGGCCGGCGACGACGCATCGCCTGCCCCCATGGGTTTGCTTAACGTTGGCTTCGCGCTCAAGGAATCCTCTGGAAATGCGGAACGGCGAGCACGCGGCGCATGATCGGGCGGCCACGTGAAATATCAAAAAAGAGCATTGTAATCGGTTGCAGATGACGGCCGGCGCTCGGCGCGCGACGGCATGCGCGCAACGCCTGGCGGATCGGCGCCGTGGTGTGGGGACGGATGAGATGTGTATACTCGCTGCTCGATTGCCGGGTCGCGACCCGCTCCGTCACTTCGTCCTCCACGCAACTCAGGTATGCAAGAAACCACTCTTGGCGTTGCCATCATCACCCGGAACGCGGCGGCGCGGCTGGCCGAATGCCTGCAAGCCGTGGCCTTTGCCGACCAGATCGTCGTGATCGACGGCGGCAGCACCGACGGCACCGCCGACATCGCCCGCGCGCACGGCGCTCGCGTCATCGAACAGACGGACTGGCCGGGCTTCGGCCCGCAAAAGAACCGCGCGGTCGATGCACTGACCACCAGCTGGATCCTGTCGCTCGACGCCGACGAAATCGTCACACCGGAACTCGCCGCATCGATTCGCGCGACGCTCGCCGCGCCCGTCGCCGACGTCTATGCGGTGGACCGTCTGTCGAGTTTCTGCGGCCACTGGGTCCATCACAGCGGCTGGTATCCGGACTGGATTCCGCGGCTCTTCAAACGCGGCACCGCGCGCTTCTCCGACGACCTCGTGCACGAGCGCCTCGTGTTCGACACGCCCGCGCAACGCCTCGCCGGCAAGCTGATGCACTACTCGTACGAGGACTACGAGGGTGTGCTGCGCAAGCTCGACGCGTATTCGACGGCCGGCGCGCGGCAGCGTTACGAGGCCGGGCAGAAAGGCAGCATTCGCCTCGCGCTCGGGCGCGGCCTGTGGGCGTTCGTGCGGACTTATCTGCTGCGGCGCGGTTTTCTGGATGGCCGCACCGGGCTGATGATCGCGCTGTTCAATGCGGAGACGGTGTACTACCGGTTTCTGAAGCTGGCGCGCCTGGAAAAAACGGGCGGGCGGTAAGGCTAGCCGGTACACGCTGCACTGGCCCATCGATACCGCGGATCTCGCTCAATACACGATTTCGATCGAGCTTCCCGCAAACTCGCCGCGCAGCGCGGCGAGCAGTTCATCGGTCGGCTTCACGCGCCACGCGTCGCCCAGACGCATTTCGCCTTGCGCATGCTCGCTGCGATAAACGACCTGCACCGCGAGCCCGTTCGGAATCTGCACCGCTTGACGCTGACGGCCGCCGTCGCCGCCGAAGCCGCCACGCCCACCGCCATTGCCGCGCGGCGCGGCCGCCGGCGCGGCTGTGGCGGACGGCTCGTCCTTGCCGGCGGTGTGCGCTTCGAGCACCCGGCGCAATGCCTGCGCGTCCGCGTTGCCGTTCATCTGCACCTTCAGCGAGTCCGCGTAACGGCAGCGCGCGCGGCCGAGATCCATCACCGTTTCGACCGTGAAGCGGATGCCGCCCGTGAACGCGTCGTTGCGCGCCTGGCCCTGCACGACCAGCAGCTCGTCTTCCTTGAACAACTGCTTGTGCTCTTCGAAGACCTCGTTGAACACCGTCACTTCGCACTGGCCGGTGCCGTCGTCGAGCAGCGCGATCAGCATCTTGCCGCGCTGGGTCATCTGCGTGCGCAGCGACACGATCACGCCCGCGACCAGCTTGTCGCGCCCTTCCTTCAGCTCGCCGATCTTCTGGCGCACGAAGCGACGCACTTCGTCCTTGTATGCATCGAACAGATGGCCCGACAGGTAGAAACCGAGCGCGGCCTTCTCTTCCTGCAGCTTGCGCTTTTCCGGCCACTCCGGTTCGTCGACGAGTTCGTGGCCTTGCGACGGCGCGTCGCCCATGTCGAACAGGCCAGCCTGCAGCGCATTGGCCGCCGCCTGCTCGGCCGCTTCCATCGCGAGCGACACCGACGCGATCAGCTGCGCGCGGTTCAGATGCAGCGTGTCGAACGCGCCGGCGCGAATCAGCGCCTCGATCGTGCGACGATTGACGATGCGCCGATCGACGCGGTTGCAGAAATCGAAGATGTCGATGAAGCGGCCTTCCTCGCGCGCGCGCAGGATTTCTTCGATCGCGTTCTGGCCGCTGCCCTTGATCGCGCCGAGACCGTAGCGGATCGTGCGCGAGCGCTTGCCGTCGGCTTCGGCGACCGGCTCGAAGCGATACGCGGACAGGTTCACGTCCGGCGGCAGCACGGCCATCTTGTTCGCGAGGCAGTCTTCGAACAGGATCTTGACCTTGTCCGTGTCGTCCATCGCGAGCGACATGTTGGCCGCCATGAATTCGGCCGGATGGTGCGCCTTCAGCCACGCGGTGTAGTACGCAAGCAGCGCGTAGGCGGCCGCGTGCGACTTGTTGAAGCCATAGCCCGCGAACTTCTCCATCAGGTCGAAGATTTCGTCGGACTTCTCGCGCGTGAGGCCGTTGGTGGCCGCGCCTTCCGCGAAAATTTCGCGGTGCTTGGCCATTTCCTCGGGCTTTTTCTTACCCATCGCGCGACGCAGCAGGTCGGCACCGCCCAGCGAGTAGCCGCCGATGATCTGCGCCATCTGCATCACCTGCTCCTGGTAGACCATGATGCCGTAGGTCTCTTTCAGAACAGGTTCGACGCGCGGGTCCGGATATTCCACCACCTCGCGGCCGTGCTTACGCGCACAGAAGCTCGGGATCAGGTCCATCGGACCCGGGCGGTACAACGCGACGAGCGCGATGATGTCTTCGAAGCGGTCGGGCTGCGCGTCCTTCAGCATGCCCTGCATGCCGCGGCTTTCCAGCTGGAACACGGCGACCGTATTCGCTTTCTTCAGGATCGAGAACGACGCCGGGTCGTCGAGCGGCACCTGGGCGAGCGACCAGTCCTGCTTCGACGGATCGAGGCGGCGGATGTAGCGCTCGGCCCAATCCAGAATGGTCAGCGTGGTCAGGCCCAGAAAGTCGAACTTCACGAGGCCGACTGCTTCGACGTCGTCCTTGTCGTACTGGCTGACGACGCCGCTTTCGTCGCCCTGCGTGTACAAGGGGCAGAAATCGGTCAGCTTGCCCGGCGCGATCAGCACGCCGCCCGCGTGCATGCCGACGTTACGCGTCAAGCCTTCGACGCGCTGCGCGAGTTCGAGCAGCTGGTGCACTTCGTCTTCGTTGTCGAAGCGCTCCTGCAACAGCGGCTCTTCCTTCATCGCGTCGGCGATCGTCACGTGCTTGCCCGGCTTGAACGGGATCAACTTCGCGATGCCGTCCGTGAACATGTAGCCGAGATCGAGCACGCGGCCGATGTCGCGCACCGCCGCCTTCGCCGCCATCGTGCCGAACGTCGCGATCTGCGACACCGCATTCGCGCCGTATTTTTCCTTCACGTACTGGATCACGCGATCGCGGCCGTGCTGGCAGAAGTCGATATCGAAGTCGGGCATCGACACCCGCTCCGGATTCAGGAAACGCTCGAACAGCAGGTTGTAGCGCAGCGGATCGAGATCGGTCACGCCGAGCGCATAGGCGACCAGCGAACCCGCGCCCGAACCCCGGCCCGGCCCGACCGGCACGCCGTTGTTCTTGGCCCAGTTGATGAAGTCCGCGACGATCAGGAAGTAGCCCGGAAAGCCCATCTTGATGATCGTGCCGCACTCGAATTCAAGGCGCTGGTAGTACGTCGGGCGTTGCGAGTCGCGCTCGGCCTCGTCCGGATACAACTGTTCGAGCCGCTTTTCGAGGCCCTCTTTCGATAGCTGCACCAGGTAGTCGTCGAGCGACATGCCATCGGGCGTCGGAAAGAGCGGCAGCTTCGGCTTGCCGAGTTCGAGCGTCAGATTGCAGCGCTTGGCGATCTGCACCGTGTTCGCCAGCGCCGAAGGAATGTCCGCGAACAGCGTGGCCATTTCCTGTTGCGTGCGGAAATACTGCTCGGCCGTGAAGCGCTTCTGGCGACGCGGATTCGCGAGAATGTCGCCTTCGGAAATACACACGCGCGCTTCGTGCGCGGTGAAGTCGTCCGGCGTCATGAACTGCATCGGGTGCGTCGCGACGACCGGCAGTTTCAGCGATGCCGCGAGCGCGACCACCTGCTGCACGTACTGCTCGCCGCCAGGCTGGCCGTAGCGCTGCAGCTCGATATAGAAGCCGCCTGGGAACACCTTCGCCCAATGCTGCGCGTGGCGCTTCGCCGCCTCTTCGTTGCCGGCCGCCAGCGCGAGACCGATGTCACCCTGCTGCGCGCCCGACAGCGCGAGCAGCCCTTCGCCCAGACCGGATTCGAGCCAGCCGGCTTCGATTTCCGCGCGGCCGCGATACTGGTTCGTCAGCGAGGCCTTGCTGAGCAATTCGCAGAGGTTCAGGTAACCGCGGCGGTCCTTGACCAGCAGCAGCAGGCGGGAAGGCTTGTCGCGGTCGTCAGGATTGGTGATCCAGACGTCGCAGCCGGCAATGGGTTTGATCCCTTTGCCACGCGCTTCCTGGTAGAAACGGACGAGGCCGAACGCGTTGCCGAGGTCGGTAAGCGCGAGCGCGCCCTGACCGTCTTTGGCCGCCGCCGCGACGATGTCGTCGAGACGCACGATGCCGTCGGCAATCGAGAATTCGGAGTGAACGCGGAGATGAACGAAGCGGGGATCTGACATGGGCGACATTGTAACTCCACCCTTCCGCGGATTTCAGGTCAAAACGGCGCGTTGGCCATCCGGCCAGGACGAGGTCGGAGCGAGCGCTGTTTGCGCTAGCGCAACTCGTTGGCCATTCGGCCAGGTCGGGGAAAATGCCGGGTTGAGGGATAATAGGGGTTTCGCCTCTCTCGACGTGGCCATTTAACCGGCAAACGCACGGCATACGCGCGCGAACCCGCGCGTCAAACCCCGGGTCTCATACGGGGCGCAACAGCGGCGGCACATCCCGCCGCCCCTCGCCACGCCGGCCATCTTTACCGCAGAACACACATGAGTATCGTCAATCTCGCCGCGTATCAATTCGCGACCATCGAAGACACCGCCGCCTGGCGCCCGTTCGTCACCGAACGCTGCAATGCGCTCGGCCTGCGCGGCACCATCCTGCTCGCGCCGGAAGGCATCAACCTGTTCATCGCCGGCACGCGCGAGAACACCGACGCATTCATCGACTACATTCGCCACGACGCGCTGTTCGAAGGCAAGTTCGCGAATCTGCAGTTCAAGGAAAGCCTGTCGGACAAGCAGCCCTTCACGCGCATGCTGGTCAAGCTCAAGCGCGAAATCATCACGATGAAAAAGCCGGCGATCCGCCCCGAGCTCGGCCGCGCACCGTTCGTCGACGCGCCGACGCTGAAGACCTGGCTCGACCGCGGTCACGACGACGAAGGCCGTCCGGTCGTGATGCTCGACACGCGCAACGCGTTCGAAGTCGACGTCGGCACGTTCGAGAACGCGCTCGACTATCGGATCACGAAGTTCAGCGAATTCCCCGAGGTAATCGAGAACAACCGTGCCGATCTCCAGGACAAGACGGTGGTGTCGTTCTGCACGGGCGGCATCCGCTGCGAGAAGGCCGCGATCCATATGAAGGAGGTCGGCATCGAGAACGTGTACCAGCTCGAAGGAGGCATCCTCAAATACTTCGAGGAAGTGGGCGGCGCGCATTATCACGGCGACTGCTTCGTGTTCGACTACCGCACCGCGCTGAATCCGCAACTCGAACCGACCGCGACCGCGCAATGCTTCGGCTGCCGCGCGGTGGTCACGCCCGAGCAACAGCAATCGCCGATGTACGTCGCGGGCAAGACCTGTCCGGCGTGCCACCCGGACAGCAAGGCCGCGTGCGCCGCGTAATGACAGCCGGGGGGCTCCGTGACGCGGGCGCCTCACCTGTCGTCCCCAAACCATGACCTATCGCGGACGCTTCGCGCCGTCGCCGACCGGCCCGCTGCATTTCGGCTCGCTGGTCAGCGCGCTCGCGAGCTGGCTCGACGCGCGCGCGCAGCGCGGCGCGTGGCTCGTGCGCGTCGAAGATATCGACGGACCGCGCACGATGCCGGGTGCCGCCGAGGACATCCTCGCGACCCTCGAACGCTTCGGCATGCGCGCGGACGAAACGCCGGTCTGGCAAAGCCAGCGCATGGCGCGCTATCAGCACGCGCTGGAGCAGTTGAAATCGACCGGTCTCGTCTATCCGTGCGGCTGCACGCGCAAGGAGATCGCCGATTCGCTGCTGCACGCGCACGCGCGCAACACCACACTCGCCTACCCCGGCACCTGCCGCACGGGTCTGCATGGCAAGCCGGCGCGCGCGTGGCGCCTGCGCGTACCCGACGGCGAGCCCGCCGTGATCACGTTCGACGACCGCTGGCAGGGTCCGCAGACGCAAAATCTCGCGACCGAGGTCGGCGATTTCGTGCTGCGCCGCGCGGACGATCAGTGGGCATATCAGCTGGCGGTGGTGGTGGACGATGCGGACGCGGGCATCACGCACATCGTGCGCGGCGCGGATCTGATGGATTCGACGGCGCGGCAGATTTATCTGCAGCGTTGTCTGGGTGTGGCAACGCCCGAGTATCTGCATGTGCCGGTCGTCACCAACGAGCACGGCGAGAAACTGAGCAAGCAGAACGGCGCGACCGCGCTCGATAGCGACAAGCCGCTCGAAGCACTAGGCGCGGCGGCACGGCATCTGGGACTGAAGTTGGGAAGCGAGCCGCCCACGACGCTGGAGCAGTTCTACTGCGCCGCGACCGCCGCCTGGGCAAAACGGATGAACATTCGCGCATCCCGATGATGCGCACGCGTGAAGCCTGCTGCGTTTTCCGAGACATCGAACCGCGCGGCCCCACCGTTTTTACGCTCGAGGCGTTGCACCCCGAGCTCTGAACCCGACAGCCCGTCTTACGACGACGAAGGCGTCTTCCTCGGCATTCCGAAGCCACCGAGCAACGCTGCCAGTGGCCGCTTCGGCGCCGTCTTTTGCGGCGCGGAGTTCGACGCGGCCGTCTCCTCGATCTTGCGCACCGATGCCGGCGACGGCTCGTACGGCTTCAGGAAGAAATCGTCGACCGGTTGCGCGCGATGATGATGCGCACGGTCATACGAACCCGACGCCCCGCCCGTGCGACGGCGGCTGCGCTCGTCGCGCGATTCGCTGCGCTCGCGGCGCGGCGGACGGTCCTCGTGATGATGGCGCACCGGCGCCTCGACGGTCAGGCGCTGCAAGTCGAGCGGACGCTTGATCAGCTTCTCGATGTCGGCCAGTTGCTTGCGCTCGTTCGGGCTGCACAGCGACAGCGCGTCGCCCGATGCACCCGCGCGGCCCGTGCGGCCGATCCGGTGCACATAGTCTTCGGCGTTGAACGGCAGGTCGAAGTTGATCACGGTCGGCAGTTCGACGATGTCGAGACCGCGCGCGGCGACATCCGTCGCGACGAGCGCCTCGACTTCGCCGCGCTTGAACGCATCGAGCGCCTGCATGCGCTCGCTCTGCGTGCGGTCGCCGTGAATCGCGGTCGCGACCACGCCGTCGCGTTCGAGACTGCGCGCGAGCCGGCTCGCGCCGATCTTGCTGTTGCAGAACACGAGCACCTGCTTCAGGCCACGCTCGCGGATCAGCTGCACGACCGCGCCGGTCTTGTCGCCCTCGGCGACTTCATAGACGATCTGCGTGACATTGGTCGCGGTCGAGTTGCTGCGCGCCACTTCGATGGTCTGCGGGTTGCGCAGATACGTCGCGGCGAGCTTCTTGATTTCGCCCGAGAACGTCGCGGAAAAGAGCAGCGTCTGGCGCTCTTTCGGCAGCAGGTTCAGGATGCGCTGCAGGTCGGGCAGGAAGCCCATGTCGAGCATGCGGTCGGCTTCGTCGAGCACGAGCATCTGCACCTGGCCCAGGTTCGCGGTTTTCTGCTGCACGTGATCGAGCAGACGGCCCGGCGTCGCGATCAGGATTTCGACGCCGCGGCGCAGTTGCTCGGACTGCGGATTCATGTCCACGCCACCGAACACGACCGCGCTGCGCAGCGCCGTGTGCTTCGCGTAGGCCTGCACATTCGCGGCGACCTGGTCGGCCAGTTCGCGGGTCGGCGTGAGGATCAGCGCACGGACCGGATGGCGCGCCGGCGACGCGCTCGTACTGGCCTGCGGCAGCAGACGCTGGATGATCGGCAGCGAGAAGCTCGCGGTCTTGCCGGTGCCGGTCTGCGCGGCGCCCATCACGTCACGGCCCGCCAGCACGACCGGGATCGCCTGCGCCTGGATCGGCGTGGGCGACGTGTAGCCCGATTCCTTGATGGCCTTCAGGATGTCGGGCGCGAGGCCGAATTGATCAAAAGTCTCGGTACTGGGCGTGACGGCTGTGTCGGACATGGTGGCTTTCGCTAAAAAGGCGCGTGGCGCGATGCGCGCGGCAGCGGTCGGGACCGCTGAGGGCATCAGGATGAAGGCGGAGCCACGTCGTTCCGCGCGAGACCCGTCTGAGTTCGGATAATGCGGCCGGCTCCGGCTGGCGGAAGCATCCGCCGAAAGCCGAGTATTGTAGCACTTCAGCAAAAACGCTCGTGACGGCTGGCCGGCCGGCGGCTCGCGGCCGTTGCTTCGGTCGCAGCGTAGTGCGCACAGACGACAGTGGCGTGACAGCCGGGCCCTTCGGCGGGCGGCGCGCGGCGTTCGTCAGCCGTCCCGGCGCCCGCACTGGCCCCATTGCGAACGGTCGCCCGCCCCCGCTCACGTCAGATCGCCCCTCACCACGTCTCGCGCATCACCATCAGCCGCATCTCGGTCATGTCCTCGATCGCGTAGCGCACGCCCTCGCGCCCGAGCCCCGAATCCTTGACGCCGCCATACGGCATGTTGTCGACGCGGAACGACGGCACGTCGTTGATCACGACGCCGCCCACTTCGAGCGCATCCCACGCGCGATGCGCATGCGCGAGCGAATCGGTGAACACGCCGGCCTGCAGGCCGAAGTCGCTGTCGTTGACCTGCGCGAGCGCCGCCTCGAAATCATCGAAGCGCTCGAGTATCGCAACCGGCCCGAACGCCTCCTTGCGATACAGATCGGTGTCGCGCTTCACGCCTTCCAGCAGCGTCGCCTCGAACATCGCGCCGTCGACCTTGCCGCCCGCGACGATCTGCGCGCCCGCCTGCACCGCCCCCTCCATCCAGCCAGCGAGCCGCTTCGCTTCCGATTCGGAGATCATCGGCCCGACGAAGGTCTTTTCGTTCTTCGGATCGCCCATCACGAGCGACTTCGTCTTCGCGATCAGCTTCTCGCGCAGCGCGTCGTAGACGCTCGTGTGCGCGAGAATCCGCTGCACGCCGATGCAGCTCTGCCCCGACTGATAGAACGCGCCGAACGCGAGCCGGTCGACCACGTAGTCGAGCTTGCCGCCCTGGTCAGCGTCGACGATCGCCGCCGCGTTGCCGCCCAGCTCCAGAATCACCTTCTTCTTGCCGGCTTTGCGCTTCAACTCCCAGCCGACCGCGGGCGACCCGGTGAACGACAGCAGCTTGAAGCGCTCGTCGGTCGTGAACAGGTCGGCGCCGTCGCGATGCGCGGGCAAAATCGAGAACGCGCCCTTCGGCAGATCGGTTTCCGCGAGAATTTCGCCCATGATCAGCGCACCGACCGGTGTGCGGCTCGCCGGTTTCAGCACGAACGGCACGCCGGCCGCGATCGCCGGCGCGACCTTGTGGGCGGTCAGGTTCAACGGAAAATTGAACGGCGAGATGAACGAGCACGGCCCGATCGGCACGCGCTTCACATAGCCGTGATACCCGTTCGCGCGCGGCGAAATCTGCAGATTGATGATCTCGCCGTCGATCCGCACGCTCTCCTCCGCGGCGACCTTGAACGTATCGATCAGGCGCGTGACTTCGCCCTTCGAATCGTTGATCGGCTTGCCCGCCTCGATGCACAGCGCGAGCGCGAGTTCGTCGTAGCGCTCGCGAAAGCGCTTCACGCAATGTTCGAGCACCGCCTGGCGCTTGAACGGCGGGTACGCTCGCATGGCCGGCATCGCATCGACCGCCAGGCCGATCGCCTTGTCGATCGCGGCCGCGTCGGCCATTGCGACGCGCGTGGCGACTTCGCCGCTGAATTTGTCGGTGACTTCGAGGTCGGTGTTGGCGGCCACCGGCTCGTTGGCCAGGTAGTACGGATAGGTTTTCTGCAACATGTCGCACTCTCCTTGATTCGATGCACGGATGCTCAAAGCCGCGCGGACAGCCGCTTGATCTCGCGATTGAGCACGCGCTCGTTGTCCGAATAGTCGATCGGCACGTCGATCACGTGCACGCCGGGCGTCGCGAAGCACTCGCGCAACAGCGGCGCGAACTGCTCGGCCGCCTCGATCCTATGCCCCTGCGCACCATAACTCTGCGCATAGGCGACGAAATCCGGGTTCGCAAGCGTCATGCCGTAGTCCGGGAAGTTCATGTTCTCCTGCTTCCAGCGGATCATGCCGAACGCGTCGTCGCGCAGAATCAGGATCACCAGATCGAGCTTCAGCCGCACCGCCGTTTCGAGCTCCTGCGAGTTCATCATGAAGCCGCCGTCGCCGCACACGGCGATCACCTTGCGCTCCGGATGCACGATCTTGCTCGCGATCGCAGACGGCAGCCCCGCGCCCATCGACGCCAACGCGTTGTCGAGCAGCAGCGAATTCGGCTCGTGCGCGCGGTAGTAGCGCGCGAACCAGATCTTGTACATGCCGTTATCCAGACACACGATGCCGTCGACCGGCGTGGTCTCGTACACGTCGTTGACGATCCGCACCGGGTACATCGGGAAGCGATCGTCGTGCTGGCCCTTCACCAGATGCGCCTCGAAGTGCTCCTTGATCTCCTTGAAGCGCGTGAAGTCCCAATGCTCCTGACGTGTCTTCAGGCTCTCCTTGAGCTGCCACACCGCGTTGGCGATATCGCCGACCACTTCGATCTGCGGGAAATACACCGGATCGACTTCGGCGCCGAGGAAGTTCACGTGGATCACGGTCTTCTCGCCCGCCTCGCCGCTGCGCATGAAAAACGGCGGCTTTTCGATCACGTCGTGACCGACGTTGATGATGCAGTCCGCGAGCTCGATCGCGCGGTGCACGAAGTCGCCGTCGGACAGCGTCGCGTTGCCGAGCCACATCGGATGCGATTCGTCGATCACGCCCTTGCCCATCTGCGTGGTGAAAAACGGAATGCCGATCTGGTCGACGAACTCGCGCAGCATCTTCGTGGTGGTTTTGCGGTTGCCGCCCGCGCCGATCATCAGCAGCGGATGCTTCGCGGCGGTGATCGCCTCGACCGCGCGCGCGACCGCTCTCTCCTCGGCGACCGGACGGCGGCTGTAGCTCTTCGGAATCGGCTTGCCGTCGCCCTCTTCGTGCGCGACGTCCTCGGGCAATTCGAGGTGGGTGGCGCCGGGCCGCTCCTCCTCGGCGCGGCGCACCGCCTCGCGCACCGTCGCAGGAATGTTGCCGATCGACACGATCTGCCGTGTGTACTTGGTGAGCGGCTCCATCATCCGCACCACGTCGACGATCTGGAAGTGCCCCTGCTTGCTCGACTTGATCGGCTTCTGGCCCGTGACCATCAGCATCGGCATGCCGCCCAGCTGCGCGTAGGCGGCCGCGGTCACGAAGTTGGTCGCGCCGGGGCCGAGCGTCGCCAGACATACTCCCGTGCGGCCGGTGAGCCGCCCGTAGGTGGCGGCCATGAAGCCGGCCGCCTGCTCGTGGCGCGTGAGGATCAGACGGATTTTCGAGCGGCGCAGCGACTCCAGCAGATCGAGATTTTCTTCACCGGGGATGCCAAACACATACTCGACACCTTCGGCTTCCAGGGATTTGACGAACAGGTCCGATGCTTTCATTGAGGGGCTCGCTTGATGACTCGGGGAACGGACAATCGAAGACGACAACGACGGCTGCGCGCGAAACACCGCTCCGCGCGCGCGGCATGGCAAACGGCATGGCGAACGCCATGCCGGACAGCTTACTACTCGAACGGAAACGATGCGCGCGAGCGCACGAGGCGGCGCGGGACAGGAAGCCAGGCGCGAGAAGAAGAGGCGGCGGTAGGGAATGAAGCCGCCGCATGCGGTGCATGTGTCCGCCGATCAGCAAATCAGCGAATCACGGTCACGCAGTCGGATAGAATCGGCGGCGCGTTCTCGCCGCTCGTCAGGTCATATAGATTGGCGCGCGGACCCTTGGTCCACCAGGTGTAGCTGCCGGCCTGGTACTTCGCACCGGACGCCGAGATCGTGTTGACGAACAGCATCGACGCGCCTTTCACCGGCAGCACGGCGAAGCTCTGGCCGTTCTGCGCGTTCCAGTAGGTGACTTGCAGGATCTTGCCGGTCGCGCAGGTGTATTTGCGCGTCTGATGGTTCTTGCCCTCGATGTGCTTGAATTGCAATGGCGCGGCCGATGCGCCGCCGGAAGATGCCGCCAGCCAGGCCACCGTCCATGCTGCCGTCGAGAGGATTGCAACACGCCATGTCTTCATCGAACACCTCGATTGTTGCGGGGGTCAGGCAGGGAGGGCAACACCGGCCGCGACGCCGGTCACAGCCGAGTCACGGCCGAGCCACGGCCGAGTCACAGGCAGCTCATGGGCGATTCACGGACAGCTCAACGACGCTTCAAGGATCGATCACGCCGGCACACGCATCGGTCGGCGCAGCGGCGACGTGGCCGACCACTGGCACGATCTTCAGTCCCGCCGAAGCGATCCGGCACGGCGCGGCCGCGAGCCCGCAGCCGCTGATGCCGGCGCTCAGCGCGAACGCCACGCCGAGTGCGCCGACCCGGCGAAGCGCGCCGCGCCATGGATTGCTGCGAGTTTCAAGCGCCATACGATCCTCTACTCCGATCTCTTTGCTTCGATAAGCCAGAAACGAATGCGGCAGGCTCTTTCGTGTGCGTCCCGCACACTTTTGCGCCGCGCCTCGCCGCCTGCCCGTTACTTCGCCGACACCGGCCGCACCGCGGCCGCCGCCTGCCTGGCACGCGAGCGCGCTTCCCCGATGTTCTCGCCGGTCGCGAGCGCGACGCCCATGCGACGTTTGACGAAGCTTTCCGGCTTTCCGAACAGGCGCAGATCCGCATTGGGCACCGCAAGTGCGGCCGCGACGCCTTCGAACGCGATGCCGGCCTCGTCGCGACCGCCGTAGATCACCGCCGACGCGCCCGCCGCACGCGGCGACGTATCGACCGGCAGGCCGAGGATCGCGCGCGCATGCAGCTCGAACTCCGAGAAGCGCTGCGAGCACAGCGTGACGAGCCCCGTGTCGTGCGGACGCGGGCTGACTTCCGAAAACCATACGTCGTCGCCGCGCACGAAAAGTTCCACGCCAAACAGGCCGCGGCCGCCGAGCGCCGCCGTCACCTTGTGCGCGATCTCGCGCGAACGCTCGAGCGCGAGCGGGCTCATCGGCTGCGGCTGCCACGATTCGACATAGTCGCCCGCGACCTGCACGTGGCCGATCGGATCGCAGAAATACGTGCCGACCGCACCGCTCGCCGGGTCGATCGCGCGCACGGTGAGCTGCGTGATTTCGTATTCGAAGTCGATGAAACCCTCGACGATCACGCGCCCGAAATTCACGCGGCCGCCCGCCATCGCGTACTGCCAGGCGGGTTCGACGTCGGCGTCGCTGCGCAGCACCGACTGCCCCTTGCCCGACGACGACATCACCGGTTTCACGACGCACGGATAGCCGACCTTCGCGATGCCCGCGCGCAGCTCGTCGAGCGAATCGGCGAATGCGTACGGCGAGGTCGCGAGGCCAAGCTCCTCCGCAGCGAGGCGGCGGATGCCTTCGCGGTTCATCGTCAGTTGGGTGGCACGCGCGGTCGGGATCACCTCGGCAAGCGCCTCGGTTTCGATCGCGGCGAGCTCGTCGGTGGCGATCGCCTCGATTTCGGGGACGATCAGATGCGGGCGCTCCTGCTCGACCAGTGCGCGCAGCGCGGCGCGGTCGGTCATGTCGATCACATGCGCGCGATGCGCGACCTGATGGCCCGGCGCGTTCGGGTAACGGTCGACGGCGATCACTTCGACGCCCAGCCGTTGCAGCGCGATGATCACTTCCTTGCCGAGTTCGCCGGCGCCGAGCAGCATCACGCGCGTCGCGGATTCAGAAAGGGGCGTGCCGATCCGTTGGCCGATCTGCATGGGAACTCCAGATAAAAGTCGGGATGAGGGTGGGATTGGATAGACCGCGATGTTAACATGCGGGCCCCTTGCCGCGCGGCGCTCAGGGTGCGCTTTGGGTGCGCTCGCGAGGCCGTGGCGGTCGAGCGGAACCGTGCCGCCGCGTCGACGTTCGCAGCCGCGATCACGTCACCGCGAGCATCGCTCGCGCACGACAAGCTTAGGGTCTGTTTACATATGGAACGCACGTGCGAATGCCCGCTATCGGCCGTCCCCCAAGGGGACGGCCGATAGCGGGCATTCCCCTGGAATGAAATTCAGAACTGGGGTTGCCGCGAGAAGGGCCGCTCGCTGCGTCATGCTCCTTGCGAATACGTCGAGTATTCGCGGCGTCGCAATCCTTGCGAGCGGCCCTTCTCGCGGCAACGCACGTGCGTTCCATATGTAAACAGACCCTAGTACGTTACCCTTACGCCTTCGCCAGTTTGAACAGGAACGACGCCATGCTCATCCGCTCCCGCCCGCGACCTCTTGCGCGCATCATTCCGTGCCTGCGCACGGCCGTCGCCGCGTTGAGCATCGCCGCGCTGCTCGGTGCCTGCGCGATCCCGAAGCATCCGGACTCGTCGGCGCCGCCGCCTGATCCGTTCAATCCCGCCGCCGCGCAACTGCTCGACGACACCAGCTGGGTGCTGAGCTCGTGGAAGAACGCCGACGGCACGGCGCGCGCGGTGCCGTCGAAAGATCAGAAGCCGCTCACGCTGACGTTGTCGACCGAAGGCGGCCGGCGCCACGCGAGCGGCTTTTCCGGTTGCAACCGCTTCATGGGTTCGTACACGCTGAAGGACGGCAAGCTGAGCTTCGGTTCCCTCGCCGGCACACGCATGGCGTGCGTCTCGCCGGGCGGCGACATCGAGAAGCCGTTCCTCGACGCGCTCGAGCGCATCGATCGCACCGGCGTGCAGATGCGAGCGCCGCAGCAGATGCAGCTGATCCTCGACAACGGCGACACCCTGATGTTCGATCGCAGCGACAAGTGATGCGAGTTTGCGCCGCGTTCGTGATTCGCGCCGGCCTTCGAAGCCGCGCGCTGCGCCGTTTAAACTCGACGGATTGCGCTTCTCGCGCGCTCCGTCATTCGTAGATGTCTGGTATGCACACGGTAGTTTTCGGCTGGTTCGGCGGGTCGGCCGTCTGGTTCATTCCTCTTTTGTGGCGCCTCGTGAAGTCGATGCTGCCGGGCGGCGCGGGTCTGCGCGGCCCCGGCACGATCCGGCTGTGGCTCGGCTTCGTCTGCGTGCTGATCGCGAGTTGCACGCTCGAGGGCTCGCTGATCGGCATTGCCGGCATCAATGGTTTCGGTCATGCGCTCGCCGCGGGGCTTGGACATCTGCTCGGCCATGTCGGCACGCCGCTCGCGGCGCTCGCGCTGCTCGTGATCAGCCTGCCGTGGCTCGTCGACTTCCGCTGGAGCGACGTCGCCGTTTGGGCCGACGGCGCGTTCGGCCTCGGTCTGTCGCGGGGACTCGCGAAGCGCGACGAGGATGCGCGCCGCCACCGCAGCGTCGACGACGGCGCGCCGTCGCATGTGTCGCCTGCTACCAACACGATGGCGCCACGCAATAACAAGGGTCGCTACGCGCGGCCGACGGTGTGGCGTCCGCCCGCGAGCGGGCGCGGCGCGGGCTCCGCCGCTGCTGCCGGCACCGCGGCGACTGGTATCGCGGGTAGCAAGGACGCTTCCGCCCGTGGCGCCGGCGCAAGCTGGCGAGCCGATGCGGCCGCTGACGCGGCGCGCGGGCCGGTCAAGCAGACCGAGCCGGTGTTACGCACGGGGTCGAACGCGTCGCCGCGCCCGGCAACGTCGACGGCAACGCAGGCGCTGCATGCGGACAAGGCTGCGGACAGATCCGCCGCACCATTCGTGCCGACCGAGCCGGTCGCGCCGGCCGGCTGGCTGCGCACCACGGAGCCGCGCGCGGCGACGGCGGCGGCATCGCTGGGTGCGGCGGGTGCATCGGCCGCATCGGGCATGTCGGCTCGTGATGGTGCTGCGCAGATCGGGCGGCGCTCGGTCGGAGATCAGCGTGCGGCCGCGTCGTTCGGCTCCAGTGCCGCGTCGTTCGGCTCCAGTGCCGCGTTGGCGGCGACGGCCGCCAACGCGGCCGGCGTGTCGGCGCGCGCGGCACAGGCAATGGCGGGCCGCGCCGCCGCGTCGGGCGCCGGTATCGGCATCACAGCGGGATCGATGAATGCCGCGGGCCGCGCAAGCCGCCCGTCGTCGCTGCCACGTCCGGCCGACGGCAGCGCGCCGCTCAATCGCGGCGCGACCCCGCGTCAACCATTCCCGGCCGCTTCGCGCGCCAACAGCGTGACCTCGCCGTCGACCGTGCGCCGGCCTACACCGAACTTCACTGGAACGATGACGAACGCGTCGACGGTCGCGCCGCCCGCGAGCGTCGAGGAAACGCTGCGCAGCATCGCGGAAAACGCCGCGCGCTGGACCGACATGGCCGGCGTGAGCCTGGCGCGCAGCCGTGGCGCCGATAGCGCGAAGATTGGCGATGCAGAGCGTGCGTCGACGACGTTCGATGTGCCACCGGCGCAGCGGGACGTGCTACCTGTCGAAAACGGCGAGACGGTTGCGGCGCCGCAGGCGCAGAGCGTGGAGAGTTCGGCGCGGATGGTGTCGCCGGCGCAGTCGCAGCAAGAGACCGCATCGGTCGAGTTGCCGGCTGAGCGTGCGGTGGCCGAGTCCGAGAGGTCGGTCGAGGGCGGCAACGAAGCGGTTGCGCAATGGCCGACCGAACCGCCCGTCATTCATGCGCCGCTTACGGCTGCGCCGCAGACGACGACTGCAACCGAGTCGGTGGCCGACGTGGCTGCTGCGGCTGTCGAATCCGCGGTTGTCGAGCCATCGGCATCCGCTGTGGCTGAACCTGCCGCCACCGAACCCACCGCACGCGCGCCGCAACATGAGTCGCCGACGGCGACGCCATTCGAGCGCTTCGCAGCCAGCCTACGGGACGATGCTTCGCAAGAAGACGCACCGGCGGTCCAAAACGATTCGACGCAGACAGCAACAAACACCAGCGTCCCGGCATCGCAGAGGGAGGAATCCGCGCGAACCGTCGAACCGGCCAGCGCCGACACCGCGACGCCTCCGCAAGCGCTGGCTCCGGCAGCCGAAATCGTCATCGGCAAGACGCTCGTGCCTTGGGAGAGCAAGCTCGGCCCCGCCGCGGCTCAACGCGCGGCCGCGTCGGCGGACTCGCCGCAGACGGAGGCCGCCGCGCCGTCGAGCGCAAGCGTGCCGCCGGGGTCCGGCGCGACGGTCTCGGAGCTCGCCAGCGAAAGTGCGCAGTCAGGTGAGCCCGCGACGTCGCACGCCCCTGCCCTGCCCGCTGTGAACGAGCCCGCGAACGAGCCCGCGAACACCCCCGCAAACGACTCGCCGTCGTCGACTTCGACGAGTGCGGCGAACCTCGCTATGCCGGCAACCGCACCGGCCGTCGTCTCGAACGTAGTCCGTTTCCCGGGCTTCGCCGCGCCGGCGACCAGCATCGAGCCTTCGGTCGGCGCAAGCGCAACGCCTGTCGCGAACACGCCGGCCGCCGAACCGTCGCGCGCTCCGTCGCCCGCTCCGTCGTCTTCGCCAGCGCTAACACCGCAGGTCCAATCCGCCGACCAACCCACTGCCGAGCCCGCCGCCCGCCCGCCGCTGCCCGGCCACGCGCCGGTCAACGGCTTCGAGTTCCATGCGCCGGCCGCATCGATGGTCGAACTGCCGACGCTCGATCTGCTCGCCCCCGCCGATGCCGACATCGAACCGATCCCGGATGAAAAGCTCCGCGAAACCGGCCTGCTGATCGAGCAGCGCCTGCAGGAATTCAAGGTGCCGGTGACGGTGGTCGGCGCATCGGCGGGTCCGGTCATCACACGCTTCGAAGTCGAACCGGCGCTCGGCGTGCGCGGCAGCCAGATCGTCGGTCTGATGAAGGACCTGTCGCGCGGTCTCGGTCTCACGTCGATCCGCGTGGTCGAAACGATTCCGGGCAAGACCTGCATGGGCCTCGAACTGCCGAACGCGAAGCGCCAAACGATCCGCCTCTCGGAAATTCTCGAGGCGAGCGTCTACCAGAACTCGCACTCGCGACTCACGCTTGCGATGGGCAAGGACATCACCGGCCATCCCGTCGTCGCCGATCTCGCGAAGGCGCCGCACATGCTGGTGGCCGGCACGACCGGCTCGGGCAAATCGGTCGCGATCAACGCGATGATCTGCTCGCTGCTGTTCAAGGCGACGCCTGAGGAAGTGCGCCTGATCATGATCGACCCGAAGATGCTCGAACTTTCGGTTTACGAAGGGATTCCGCATCTGCTCGCGCCGGTCGTCACCGACATGAAGCTCGCGGCCAACGCGCTGAACTGGTGCGTCGGCGAAATGGAAAAGCGCTACCGGCTGATGTCGGCCGTCGGCGTGCGCAATCTCGCCGGCTTCAACCAGAAGATCCGCGACACCGAGGCGAAGGGCAAGAAGCTCGGCAACCCGTTCTCGCTGACGCCCGATGCGCCCGAGCCGCTGGCGCCGCTGCCGCTGATCGTCGTCGTCATCGACGAGCTCGCCGACCTGATGATGGTCGCCGGCAAGAAGATCGAGGAGCTGATCGCGCGGCTCGCGCAGAAGGCGCGCGCGGCCGGCATCCACCTGATCCTCGCGACGCAGCGGCCGTCCGTCGACGTCATCACCGGTCTCATCAAGGCGAACATTCCGACGCGCGTCGCGTTCCAGGTGTCGTCGAAGATCGACTCGCGCACGATTCTCGACCAGATGGGCGCCGAGTCGCTGCTCGGCCAGGGCGACATGCTGTTCCTGCCGCCGGGCACCGGCTACCCGCAGCGCGTGCACGGCGCGTTCGTCGCCGACGAGGAAGTGCATGCGATCGTCGAATATCTGAAGCAGTTCGGCGAGCCACAATACGAGGAAGGCATTCTCGACGGCCCGGCCGCCGATGGCGGCGCGGCCCAGGACCTGTTCGGCGAAGCGCCGGATGCGGAAGCCGATCCGCTGTACGACGAAGCGGTCGCGTTCGTCGTACGCACGCGGCGCGCGTCGATCTCGTCGGTGCAGCGGCAGTTGCGCATCGGCTATAACCGCGCGGCGCGGCTCGTCGAGCAGATGGAGACGGCCGGCCTCGTGTCGGCGATGAGCATCAACGGCAGCCGCGAAGTGCTGGCGCCGGGGCCGGCGGAATGAGCGCCCGGTGAATCGCTAACCGGGTCGGCGATGATCTGGAAGAAAAAACGGACAGCCTCACGATGTGAGCTGTCCGTTTTTCATTTACCCGCGCGTGCCGCGCATCACGACGGTGATACCAGCTTGAAGTCGACCGGCGAGCCGAGATCGAAATGCTGCTTCGGATTCGGATCGAGCAGCCCCGTCTGCGGATCGCGCTTGAACACATAAACCGTGTCGCTCAGCTGATTGCCGACGATCAGCCAGTTACCGGTCGGATCGATGGTGAACTCGCGCGGCGATTTGCCGAGGCTCGACTGCCGGCCGATCTGCTTCAGGTGTCCAGTGGCGGGATCGACCGAGAAGATCACGATCTCGTTCGCGTCGCCGCGATTGGACGCATACACGAAGCGTCCGTCCGGCGACATATGGATCGCCGCGGCGCCCACCTTCCCCTTGAAGTCAGGCTCGCTCAATGGCAGCGTCTGCACGAGCTTCAGCCTGCCGTCGTGGTAGTCGAACGTGCTGACGGTCGCCGCGAGTTCGCTCGTCAGATACGCGTGCTTGCCGTCCGCGCCAAAGATCAGATGGCGCGGACCCGTGCCGGCCTTCTGCTGCGTGTAGCCCCAGTCCGTTGCGATGAATGGACCCGCGCCGGCGCTGCTCTGCGGCGCGTAGCGGTACGAGTACAGCTTGTCGGCGCCGAGGTCCTGCGCGAACAGATAGCGGCCGTCAGGCGAGAACACGGTCGAATGCACGTGAGAGTTGTCCTGCCGCCCTTTCACCGGACCGCCGCCCTCGTGATGCACGGTCTGCACCGAGGTGCCGACCTGGCCGTTCGCCTGCAGCGGAAACACCGCGAAACTGCCGCCCGGATCGGGCGCGACCGAATAGTTCGCGCCCAGCAGATACTTGCCGTCCGCCGAGATGCTCAGATAGCACGGATCATTGCCGTCCGACGACACCTTGTTCAGAAACGTCAGCTGCCCGCGCGCGGCATCGAAGCCGAACGCGCTGATCCCGCCGCGCTGCGTGGCCGGGCCGTTGTCACCGGGCAGTTCGTTGACCGAATAGACGAAGCGGCGGTCGCGGCTCACGACCAGAAACGACGGATTGACCGTCTGCGCGACCGACACCTGGGTCGCCGCGCCCGTCTTCGTATCGAAGCGAAAGACGTAGATGCCCTCGCTCTTGCCGCTGGTGTAAGTACCGACCAGCATCGTATAGACGCCGTCCGCGGGGACCGGGCCAGAATCTTGCGCATACGCGTGCGAAGCAACAATCGAAACCATGAGCGCGAAACCTTTTATTATCGAACGGGCGGCGCGCAACGGCGTTGGCCGCGTTGCGCGCCGGGCGGTGCTTTCCGCCGTGCAATCCACGGCAGATGGAGCGGCGCGGTCAGCGCCACGCGGACGGGAACCCTGAAAGGCAACACTGGCAAGAACAGAAGTAAAAACGGAAGTCGGAACTGGGCGCACGGCAATACGCCCGACGGCACGGCGACTGTGAAGCATGAGACCTCCTCGACATCGGTTGTCTGGTACGGGCTCGCGTATGAGCCGGGGTACGAGCGGTTGTAACGGTGTCTGGTCTGCCGCGCCGCGAATCGAGCGTCGTTCCACGTTGTTGTTGTCGAAGTCAGTATAAGAGCGTCAGGTCGGATCATGCAGTGAATCCATCGCTGCGGCACGGTCTGCGCCAGCGGCTTGGGTCCCGCGCGGCGGGACGTTTTTCAATCGTTTTCTCAATCGCGCATCACGCGTCTCAACCACGGAGTCTCCATGAACGTCACTCTCAGCCTGGGCCCGCTCGTTTCGCTGATCGCCGGCATCCTGATCCTGATCATGCCGCGCCTGTTGAACTACATCGTCGCGCTCTACCTGATCATCATCGGCATCATCGGGATCTTCGGCGTGGGCTCGTCGCATCTGTGAGCGACAGGCGCCGCGACGCCGGGCGCGAGATTTGCGTCCGGTATCGAGGTGGTTTTGCACGAAGGGAAGGTTCGCTGGGTGCCAGCGCCACTCGCCCGTGTGAGAGCGCGGTAAATGTCACGCCATGACATATGCGGGAAGCGGGCATCGCGCGCAAGATGGACGCGCGCGACCGCCCGCGCCACGCGAACGATCGACCTGACGCGACGCGGCGTGAAGATACGGATAGGAAATGCGAAGGCGCGGTACGAAGGGATGCGGCGAATGGCCGGCGCGGATACGCCAAGAACCTGCGCTACGAACGCTCGGCCCTACCGCTCAACCGTTCGCCAGCTGTTCGAGCCGCAGGCGCCCCTGCAACGACAGCGCGCCGACCGCATAATGATCGGCATCCTGCTGATAGCGCCGGAAGCAGGCCCGCTCGACCAGGAAGGAGGCGGCAGCCAGCATGCCGTTGCGGCTCAGGCCGAGCCGGCCATGATCGAGCGGCAGCATGGAGTCGCCGGCAAGCTGGCTGGCGGCCGAGAGAATCGTGATGCAATCGGATTTCGAAGGGTTCAGCATGGCTTTCGTCCTCGGAAACGGCGTCTGCAACCGCCATGAGCAAGGCCGATTCGCAGTCCGGCAGGTCGCCGGACATCGGCATGAAATTTGATTGTATGCATGGATTTGACAATTTTCCAATCCGCGTTTTGCCGCACTGTGCGGTGAACCAAACACTGCCGATCGTGGTCCGGTAATAACGCCCACTCGAAGCGCGGCTGCTGTTGCCGTCCGTAATAACGACTCGTTTTCCGACACGCTTTCCATGCCTGCACACATCGAAGACTACGCACTCATCGGCGATGGCCATACCGCCGCGCTCATCTCCCGCGAGGGTTCCGTCGACTGGCTCTGCTGGCCGCGCTTCGACTCGGGCGCCTGCTTCGCCGCGCTGCTCGGCTCGCCCGACAACGGCCGTTGGCTGATCGCCCCCGCCACCGAGGGCGAGCACGGCGCGCCGACCATCACGCGGCGCTATCGCGGCGAAACGCTGATCCTCGAAACCGACTTCGAAACGCCCGACGGCGCCGTCACGCTGATCGATTTCATGCCGCCCGGCAACGGCTGGTCGGAGCTGATCCGCATCGTCGTCGGCAAGCGCGGCACCGTGCGCATGAAGATGGAACTCGTGCTGCGCTTCGACTACGGCTTCTCGATTCCGTGGGTCGACAAGCTCAAGCACGACAGCGGCATCAAGGCGATCGTCGGCCCCGACAACGCGGTGCTGCGCACGCCGGTCGAACTGCACGGCGAAGACATGAAGACCATCGCGGAATTCACGGTAACCGAGGGCGAGCGCGTGCCGTTCTCGCTCGCGTACGCGGCGTCGCATCTGCGCATTCCGCCCGCGCGCGATCCGCACACGTCGCTCGCGCGCACCGAAAACCACTGGCTCGAATGGGCGGCGCGCGGCACCGTCGAAGGACGCTGGGCCGGGCCGATCCGCCGCTCGCTGATCACGCTGCGCGCGCTCGCCTACGAGCCGACCGGCGGCATCGTCGCGGCGCCCACCACCTCGCTGCCCGAGCGGCTCGGCGGCACGCGCAACTGGGACTACCGCTACTGCTGGCTGCGCGACGCGACCATCACGCTGCTCGCGATGATGCGCGGCGGCTACTACGACGAAGCGCGCGCCTGGCGCAGCTGGCTCGGCCGCGTGATGGCGGGCGCGCCCGACCAGTTGCAGATCATGTACGGCATCGGCGGCGAGCGGCGCCTGCCCGAATCCGAAATCGACTGGCTGCCCGGCTATGAGGGCGCGAAACCGGTGCGCATCGGCAACAACGCGGTCGGGCAGCGTCAGCTCGACGTCTACGGCGAGGTGATGAACGCGCTGCATCTGGCGCGCGTCGGCGGCCTGCAGGCGGACGTCACCGCGTGGAGCGTGCAGCGCGCGATGCTAGAGCACCTGAGCACGATCTGGCGCGAACCCGACGAAGGCATCTGGGAGACGCGCGGCGGCCCCGAGCATTTCACGTTCTCGAAGGTGATGGCGTGGGTCGCGTTCGACCGCGCGATCCGCTCGGCCGAAATGTTCAAGCTCGACGGCCCCCTCGACGAATGGCGCGCGACGCGCGACACGATCCATGCCGAGGTCTGCGAGAAGGCGTGGAATCCGGAGCTCAACGCGTTCTCGCAGTACTACGGCAGCGATCAGCTCGACGCGAGCGTGCTGCTGATGCCGCTGGTCGCCTTCCTGCCGCCGCACGATCCGCGCATCAAGGGCACGGTCGAGGCGATCGAGCGGGACCTGATGCACGGCGGCTTCGTGCTGCGCTACCGCACCACGGAATACGACGACGGCTTGCCACCGGGGGAAGGCACCTTTCTTGCGTGTTCGTTCTGGATGGTGGACAACCTTGCGCTGCAGGGACGCGTGCAGGAAGCAATCGAGATGTACGAGCGGCTGCTCGCGCTGTGCAACGACGTCGGCCTGCTGTCCGAGGAGTACGACCCGGTCGATAAACGTCTCGTCGGCAATTTTCCGCAGGCGTTCTCCCACGTGGCGCTCGTGAACACCGGACTGAACCTGATGAAGCACGAGCAGGAGATGGCGCAGGCGACCGGCCATCCGGCGCATGACGGCATCCGCGCGATGGAGCTCGAGGTTCAGGCAAGCCCTGATAGCGGCGGAGCAGCATCGCCATTAGCATGACGCAGTGACAATTTGCGTACACTGAATGCGAATATTGTTGCATTGCACAAATTTGCCTTATTCGATATTATCGATCTGACTGTCGGCCGACAATAATGTGCCTACAACCACAATGGCCCGCCGCAACGCCTCACGCGTGTTTGCGAAGCCCCATGCGAACCGCTTAAAACGGAGCAAACATGCTCTATCAATTTCATGAATTCCAGCGGGCGATGTTGAGCCCCCTCACCGCCTGGGCTCAGGCCGCATCGAAATCATTTGCGAATCCGGCCAGTCCGCTAGCCTATGTTCCGGGCGCCACGCGCCTTTCCGCCGGCTACGAACTGCTTTACCGGCTCGGCAAGGACTACGAAAAGCCCGAGTTCAATATTCACCAGATTGTCAAAGACGGCCATAACATTCCGATCGTCGAGCAGACGTTCATCGAAAAGCCGTTCTGCCGCCTGATGCGCTTCAAGCGCTTCGCGGACGACAGCGAAGCTGTCAGCCAATTGAAAGACGAACCGGTCGTGCTCGTCTGCGCACCGTTGTCAGGACACCACGCCACACTGCTACGCGATACCGTGCGCACGTTGCTGCAAGACCACAAGGTCTACATCACCGACTGGCTCGACGCGCGCATGGTGCCGCTAGAAGCCGGCTGGTTCGGTCTGAACGACTACATCGCGTATATCCAGGAATTCATTCGCCATATCGGCGCGAAGAATCTGCACGTGATCTCGGTGTGCCAGCCGACCGTGCCGGTGCTCGCCGCCATTTCGCTGATGGCGAGCCGCGGCGAGGACACGCCGCGCACGATGACGATGATGGGCGGCCCGATCGACGCACGAAAGAGCCCGACCTCGGTCAATTCGCTGGCCACGCAGCACTCGTACGAGTGGTTCGAGAACAACGTGATCTTCACGGTGCCGCCGAACTATCCCGGTGTGGGCCGCAAGGTCTATCCCGGCTTCCTGCAGCACACCGGTTTCGTCGCGATGAATCCGGAGCGTCACGCGGCGTCGCACTGGGATTTCTACCAGAGCCTGCTGCGCGGCGACGAGGACGACGCCGAAGCGCACCGCCGGTTCTACGACGAGTACAACGCGGTGCTCGACATGGATGCCGATTATTACCTCGACACGATCCGCGTCGTGTTCCAGGAGTTCCGTCTTGCCGAGGGCACGTGGGTCGTCAACGGCGAACCGGTGCGGCCGCAGGACATCACGACGACCGCGCTGTTTACGATCGAAGGTGAACTCGACGACATTTCCGGCGACGGCCAGACTTACGCGGCGCACGACTTGTGCAGCGGCATTCCGACGAAGAACAAGCGTCACTTCACTGCGGAGAAATGCGGCCACTACGGCATTTTCTCGGGCCGCCGCTGGCGCACGATCATTTACCCGCAATTGCGCGACTTCATTCTCGAGCACAACAAGGCAGCAAAAACGGCGAAAGAAAAAGTCGAAGCCTGAGCATCAAACTTGCACTAGCATATAAAAAGCCAACGGTCCCGTTCGAGGCCGTTGGCTTTTTTATCGCGCTTTGTTCGTGATACTGATTTTTTGCCACGGCCATGATCACCGCGGCACTGCCCGTTACTTTCTCAACAAATACGCGAGCAGCAGTTCGGTATTCATCTGAATCACCTCGCTGCGTTCGGCGGCGCTGCTGAAATCGCGGCCGAGCGTCGCCTCGAGCGTGAAACGGTTCGACACGATGTAGTAGCCCATGCCCGAGAGCGTCACGTAAAAGCGCAGCGGGTCGATGTTCGTGCGAAACAGCCCCGCGCGCTGCCCACGTTCGAGAATGCCGCCGAGCGTGGCGACGATCGGCGAAATCATTTCGCGTATGCGCGTGGACTTCTGCATATAGCGTGCTTCATGCAGATTCTCGTTGTTGATGAGCCTCAACAACTCGGGATGATCGCGGTAGTAGTCCCACACGAAATGCGCGAGACGCGTAACCGCCTCGACCGGCGCGATTCCGTTGAGTTCGAGCGTGCGTTCCGCTTCGTTGAGCGCGCTGAACGCGTGCTCGAGTACCGCGGTGAATAGCTGCTCCTTGCTACCGAAGTAGTAATAGAGCATTCGTTCATTGGTTTCCGCGCGGCGAGCGATCTGATCGACCCGCGCGCCGAACAGCCCTCCATTTGCAAACTCTTCCGCCGCCGCGAGCAAGATGCGGCGCCTCGTGCCTTCAGGATCTCTTTTGATTTTCGGCTGATTCATGGTGGCATCGTCTTCGTGAGCCGCGTTCTCCGGATCGCGCCGCCGGCCTCTCCTCGAGCCTTTTTGTGGCGGCGTTTAGCGGGCGCGTCATGGTTGGGAAACACACCCTTTTCTGCGGTCTTTCGAATGAAGCGCTTCGATTATGGCACATGGATTGCGAATGGCAATCCGGGAAATCGGCGATAATGTGCTATTTAGTTCAGGTCGTGCGATCGCACGGCAAACCCCCGCGCCGCAACCGTGACAGACGTCAAAACACTCGCGGATCGCATCGAAGATCTGCTGCCCCAAACGCAATGCACGAAGTGCGGTTATCCCGCATGCCGTCCGTATGCCGAAGCCGTCGCCAATGGCGAGGCGAACTATAACCAGTGCCCGCCCGGCGGCGCCGAGGGCATCGCGCGCCTCGCCGCGCTGCTCGGCAAACCGGTGATTCCGCTCAATTCGGCCAATGGCGTCGAACGTCCGCGTCCGTTGGCGGTTATCGACGAACAGGTGTGCATCGGCTGCACGCTGTGCATGCAGGCGTGTCCGGTCGACGCGATAGTTGGCGCACCGAAACAGATGCACACCGTGGTCGCCGAGCTATGCACCGGCTGCGACCTGTGCGTGCCGCCCTGCCCGGTCGACTGCATCACGATGCTCCCCGTGACCGGCGAGGCCACCGGCTGGGATGCATGGAGCCAAAGCCACGCGGACGCGGCGCGGGCGCGTCATAACCGCCACGAGACCCGTCTCGCGCGCGAGCGCGACGCCGCCGAAGCGCGCGCTGCGGCGCGGCGAGCCGCAAGCGCGCCGCCGGCTGCGCCGGACGCGGTTGCGGCAAACGGCGCGACAGTGCCGTCCGAGGCTCCCGCCGCCCCGATTGCGGACGACGCGGAAGCGAAGAAACGCGCGATCATCCAGGCCGCGCTCGAACGCGCGCGCAAGAAGAAGGAAGACTTGGCCGCGAAAGGCGAGGGACCGCTGAACACCGAGAACGTCAGCGCCGACGTGCAGGCACAGATCGACGCCGCCGAAGCGCGCCGCCGCCGTCTCGGTCTTGCCAGCGGTGGCGACACGCCCGGCTCGGAGCAGAAGTCCGACGAGTCAAATGAGTCAAACGAGTCCAATCCGCCGTCCAACTCGCCGCCAACCACGCGCTGACCACGCCGACGCAACCCGGCCCACTCACACGGACCCGCTCCGCATGAACGCGAACAAACGCCGCGCGATCTACGAAACGCTTCAGAGTCTCAATCCGCATCCGACCACCGAGCTCGAGTACACGACGCCGTTCGAACTGCTGATCGCGGTGCTGTTGTCGGCGCAGGCGACCGACGTGTCGGTCAACAAGGCGATGCGCAGGATGTTTCCGGTCGCGAACACGCCGCAGAAGGTGTTCGACCTCGGCGAGGAAGGTGTCGCGAGCTATATCAAGACGATCGGTCTGTATCGCACGAAGGCGAAGAACGTGATCGCAACCTGCCGCATTCTGCTCGACCGGTATGGCGGCGAGGTGCCCGAGGATCGCGAGGCACTCGAAGGGCTGCCCGGTGTCGGCCGCAAAACGGCCAACGTGATCCTGAACACCGCATTCGGCCATCCGACCATCGCGGTCGACACGCACATTTTCCGCGTCGCCAACCGCACCGGCCTCGCGCCCGGCAAGGACGTGCGCGCGGTCGAAGCGGCACTCGAAAAATTCACGCCCGCCGAATTCAGGCAGGATGCGCACCACTGGCTGATCCTGCATGGACGCTACGTGTGCAAGGCGCGCCGCCCCGAATGCTGGCATTGCGCGATCGAGCCGCTGTGCGAGTTCCGGCCGAAGACCCCGCCACCCGATCTATAAGGCCGGCCCAGTTCGAGACCCGAGGCAGTGCAGCGCGCCTGCGGCCCACGCGGCCGCCGCGTAAAATAGTGCCTTACGCGCAGCGCGCACTGCGGACCCGCACCGTCGCGCTCCGCGCCTCCACTCCCACGCACCGGTTCCACGATGTTCAATCCCAGCCGCGACGAAGTTCGCCTCTTTTTCACCGACACCTGGCGCAAACAGCGCCAGGGCGAGATTTTGACGCCGCTCGAGGCGATCGCCGCCGACTGGATCGTCGAGCATCCCGAATATCACGCCGATCTCGCCGATGGTCCCGCCGCCCAGGCGCAGGACTATTCGCCGGAGCGCGGCCAGACCAATCCGTTCCTGCACCTGTCGATGCACCTGGCGATCTCCGAGCAGTTGTCGATCGATCAGCCGCCCGGCATTCGAGCCGCGCATGAGCGGCTCGCCGCGCGCCTCGGCTCGACGCACGAGGCCCAGCACGCGATCATGGACTGCCTCGGCGAAACCATCTGGGAAGCGCAGCGCACCGGCACGCCGCCGGACACGGACGCGTATCTGCAGCGCATCGAACGGCGCGCGACGCGCGACTGAGGCGACTGGAAACGCCGGCGCGGCACGACGCCAGCACGCCGAGGTACGACGCCCTCAAAGCAAAACACCCCGCCAAGGCGGGGTGTTTTGCTTTTGAAGCTTCGGCGCGAAACCGGCGCCCGACGCTTACTTTTTCTGCACGAGGTCGCCTTTTAGCGATTCGATGTAAGCGGCGATGTCCTTCATGTCACTTAGCGACAGGCTCTGCACCTGTGCCTGCATGATCGCGTTGTTGCGGCCGAGGTGTGGATTGGCAGTACCCATCTGGTACTGACGCAGCGCCCAGAAGACATAGTCGGCGTACTGACCGGCCAGCTTCGGATACTCCGGGCTCACCGGCTTGTTCAGGTTGGGACCGTGGCAGGCCGCGCAGTTGTGGCTGTCGGCGAGCACCTTACCGTTGCCGGCGTCGGCCGCGTGTGCTGCGTTCGCTGCGGCCAGACCGATGACCGCCGCCGCGCCGACCGCCTTGAATACCGTGTGGAGTGCCTGTTGGGGCTTGATCATGAAATCTCCTATCCCGCGAATTGGATGTGCTGGTGACCGACGCCGATCACTTGTCGGGATTGTTTTTCGAAGCGGCAGTTTGCGCCGCGTAGTACGCGGCGACATCGGCAATGTCCTGATCCGACAGCGTCACCGCGATCGCATGCATCGTGGCGAAATGGCGGTCGCCCTTCTTGTAGGCGCGCAGCGCGTTTTCGAGGTACGCCTGGTTCTGGCCACCAAGCTTCGGCACGCGGAAAACCTCTGGATAAGCCGTGCGGTATTCGGGGATGCCGTGGCAGCCGATACACATCGCGACCTTGTCCTGGCCCGCCTTGGCATTGCCTACGACATCCGCTGCCTGCGCATTGGCCGCATACCCCGCGAGCACCGACAGCGCTGCGATCACGACGTGTTTGCCGACGAATTTATTCATAGATGTAACCTGGCTTGAGGGGAAACGGGTGCCCACAAAGGCAGCGGTCCGCGCCGTTCTTCTTGTAGGGTAGCCACGCAGGCCAAAAAAATCGGGCTCATTGTACCGCGCCGCCGCGCCGAACGTCCACCGGACACGGGGGCCGCGCAACGCCCGCCGGGACGGGCGCCACGCCATGACCGCGTCGGCTTCGCAACGACGCCACAGCGGCACCGCCGCCGCGTCACTGCGCGGCTGACACCATACGTGAGCCGGTTTCAGGCCAACAGGCCTTCTGACTTATACTGGGTTTTTTCCCGCACAAGAGCATCTCGTCATGCGTTTCGAAGGCTCATCGCAGTACGTCGCCACCGACGACCTCAAGCTCGCGGTCAACGCCGCGATGACGCTCAAGCGTCCGCTGCTGATCAAGGGCGAACCCGGCACCGGCAAGACCATGCTCGCCGAGGAAGTCGCCGCCGCGCTCGGCATGCCGCTCTTGCAATGGCACATCAAGTCGACCACCAAGGCACAGCAGGGGCTGTACGAATACGACGCGGTGTCGCGTCTGCGCGATTCGCAGCTCGGCGACGAGCGCGTGAAGGACATCCGCAACTACATCGTCAAGGGCGTGCTGTGGCAGGCGTTCGAATCGGACGAGCAGAGCGTGCTGCTGATCGACGAGATCGACAAGGCCGACATCGAATTCCCGAACGACCTGCTGCGCGAACTCGACCGCATGGAGTTCTACGTGTACGAGACGCGCGAGCTGGTGCGCGCCAGACATCGCCCGCTCGTGATCATTACGTCGAACAACGAGAAGGAGTTGCCCGACGCGTTCCTGCGCCGCTGCTTCTTCCACTACATCAGGTTTCCGGATGCGACGACGATGCAGCAGATCGTCGACGTGCATTACCCCGGCATCAAGAAGGATCTGCTCGCCGCGGCGCTGCAGAGCTTCTTCGAGCTGCGCAACGTCGCGGGGCTGAAGAAGAAGCCGTCCACCTCCGAACTGCTCGACTGGCTCAAGCTGCTGCTCGCCGAAGACATTCCGCCCGAAGCACTGCGCTCGGCCGATCAGAAGCAGATCGTGCCGCCCCTGCACGGCGCGCTGCTGAAGAACGAACAGGACGTGAGCCTGTTCGAGCGGCTGCTGTTCATGAACCGCAACAACCGTTGAGCGGGCGCCGCGCCGCAGGACATCCAGCATGCTGATCGACTTTTTCTACTCGCTGCGCGCCGCCCGCCTGCCGGTCTCGGTGAAGGAATACCTGACGCTGCTCGAAGCGCTGAAGGCCAACGTGATCGCGCCGTCGCTCGACGAGTTCTACTACCTCTCGCGCATCACGCTCGTGAAGGACGAGCAGTACTTCGACAAGTTCGACCAGGCGTTCGGCGCCTTTTTCAACGGTGTCGCGGCGACCTCGGAGCTCGCGTTCGAGATTCCGCCCGACTGGCTGAAGAAGAAGCTGCAACGCGATCTATCGCCCGAGGAAAAGGCGCAGATCGAGGCGATGGGCGGCATCGACAAGCTGATGGAGCGCCTGAAGGAACTGTTCGACGAGCAGAAAGAGCGCCACGAGGGCGGCAACAAGTGGATCGGGACGGGCGGCACGTCGCCGTTCGGTCACGGCGGCTATAACCCCGAAGGCGTGCGCATCGGCGGCGACGCGGCCGGCAATCGCACGGCCGTCAAGGTATGGGAAGCGCGCGCGTATCGCGACTACGACGACCAGGTCGAAATCGGCACGCGCAACATCAAGGTCGCGCTGCGACGGTTGCGCCGGTTCGCCCGCGAAGGCGCCGCGGAAGAACTCGACCTGCCCGACACGATCCGCAGCACCGCCGCGAACGCCGGCTGGCTCGATCTGAAGATGGTGCCCGAGCGGCACAACAACGTGAAGGTGCTGATGCTGCTCGACGTCGGCGGCTCGATGGACGATCACGTGAAGCGCACCGAGGAGCTGTTCTCCGCCGCGAAGGCCGAGTTCAAGCACCTCGAGTTCTACTACTTCCACAACTGCGTGTACGACTTCCTGTGGAAGCACAACCGCCGCCGCCACGCCGAGCGCACACCGACGTGGGACGTGCTGCACAAGTTCACGCCCGACTACAAGCTGATCTTCGTCGGCGACGCGACGATGAGCCCATACGAAGTGTTGCAGCCCGGCGGCTCGGTCGAGTACAACAACGCCGAGGCCGGCGCGGTGTGGTTGCGCCGGCTCGCCGATCACTTTCCGCACTTCGCGTGGCTGAACCCGGAGCCGGAAGCGCTGTGGCCGTACCGGCAGTCGGTCAGCGCGATCCGCGAAGTGCTGGGCCACCGCATGTATCCGCTGACGCTCGCGGGCCTCGAGACGGCCATGCGGGTGCTGAGCAAGTAACGCCCGCCGTTCCAGAATCCACGTCCCGACGCTTCAACTTCCACAACAAGAAAGCCTTCGCATGAGTTCGTCCCCGTCGCCCCAGCTGTCCCCCGCCGCCACGTCGCCCAGGCGCTTCAATCCGCTCGCCGATACGTCGCTGTCGACGATCGTCGCGGGCTTCGTCGCGGCGATGACCGGCTACACGAGCTCGCTCGTGCTGATGTTTCAGGCGGGCCAGGCCGCGCATCTGAGCGACGCGCAGATTTCGTCGTGGATCTGGGCGCTGTCGATCGGCATGGGCCTGTGCACGATCGGCCTGTCGCTGCGCTTTCGCGCGCCGATCGTGATCGCGTGGTCGACGCCGGGCGCGGCGCTGCTGGTGTCGTCGCTGCCGCATGTCGAGTATGCGCAGGCGATCGGCGCATTCATCTTCTGCGCGGCGCTGCTGACGCTGGTCGGCGTCACCGGCTGGTTCGACGCGCTGATGAAGCGGATTCCGTCCGGCCTTGCGGCAGCGCTGCTCGCGGGCATCCTGTTCGAGATCGGCATCGAGATTTTCCGTGCCGCGCAGTACCAGACCGCGCTCGTGCTGACGATGTTCTTTACCTACCTGATCGTCAAACGGTTCGTGCCGCGTTATGCGATTCCGACCACGCTCGTGGCAGGCACCGCAGCCGCCGGCGGCCTCGGGCTGCTCGACTTCAGCCACTTTCACGTCGCGCTCGCGCACCCGGTGCTGACGATGCCGTCGTTTTCGGTGGCGGCTTGTGTGAGCATCGGCATTCCGCTGTTCGTGGTCGCGATGGCCTCGCAGAACGTGCCGGGCATCGCGGTGCTGCGCGCCGACGGCTATACGACCCCGTCCGCGCCGCTGATCGCGACGACCGGCGTCGCATCGCTGCTGCTCGCGCCGTTCGGTTCTCACGGCATCAATCTTGCCGCGATCACGGCGGCGATCTGCACCGGCCCTGAAGCGCACGAAAACTCCGCCAGGCGCTACACAGCGGCCGTATGGGGCGGCATTTTCTATCTGCTCGCGGGCGTGTTCGGCGCGACGATCGCCGCGCTGTTCGCGGCGTTCCCGAAGGAGCTGGTCGTGTCGGTCGCGGCGCTCGCGCTGTTCGGCTCGATCATGAGCGGGCTCGCCAACGCGATGCAGGATACGAGGCAGCGCGAGGCGGCGCTCGTCACGTTCATGGTGACCGCCTCGGGACTCACGCTGCTGTCGATCGGCTCGGCGTTCTGGGGGCTCGTCGCGGGCGTGGTGACGCAAGTCGTGCTGAACGCGCGCCGCGTGTGAACGGATCGCCACGCCCGGCTGTCCATACGCGGTGTTCATACCGTCCTCGGCGATCCGCCATAGAATAGATGTATCCGGCAGCGTTTCCCAAGCCATCGTGGGACGCGCTGCGGCTTGACCCGCGGCCGCCGGCGCCGGCTGATTCCTCCCGCCGGCGCGGCGGCGTCCTCACTTCTCCTGAACCATGGCGCACGCGCGCCCTGAAGGCCCGAACATGACAACCGCACTCGACCAACTCAAGCAATACACCACCGTGGTGGCCGACACCGGCGACTTCCAGCAGCTCGCGCAGTACAAGCCGCGCGATGCGACCACCAATCCGTCGCTGATTCTGAAGGCCGTGCAGAAAGACGACTACCGGCCGCTGCTCGAAAAGACCGTGAAGGCGCATGCGTCGAAGCCGCCCGGCGCGATCATCGACCAGTTGCTGATCGCCTTCGGCACCGAAATCCTGAAGATCATCCCGGGGCGGGTGTCGACCGAAGTCGACGCGCGCCTGTCGTTCGACGTCGAAGGCTCGATCGCGAAAGGCCGCGAGCTGATCGCGCTGTACAAGGAACACGGCATCGAGCGCGACCGCGTGCTGATCAAGCTCGCGTCGACGTGGGAAGGCGTGCGCGCGGCCGAGGCGCTGCAGAAGGAAGGCATCCACTGCAACATGACGCTGCTGTTTTCGCTCGTGCAGGCCGCCGCCGCCGCGGAAGCTGGCGCGCAGTTGGTCTCGCCGTTCGTCGGCCGCATCTACGACTGGTACAAGAAGAACGCCGGCAGCGCGTGGGACGAAGCGAAAGACGGCGGCGCCAACGATCCGGGCGTCAAGTCGGTGCGCCGCATCTACGCGTACTACAAGAAGTTCGGCTACAAGACCGAGGTGATGGGCGCGAGCTTTCGCACGACCTCGCAGATTCTGGAACTGGCCGGCTGCGATCTGCTGACGATCAGCCCCGACCTGCTGCAGAAACTGCACGAGAGCACCGACAAGGTCGAACGCAAGCTGTCGCCGGAGACATCGCACGACGCGGACATCGAGCGCGTGCCGGTCGACGAGAAGTCGTTCCGCTTCCTCCTCAACGACGAAGCGATGGCGACCGAGAAGCTCTCCGAAGGCATCCGCACGTTCGCCGCGGACGCGGTGAAGCTGGAAAAGCTGATCGACACGCTGCGCTGAGGCGCCGGAGGCCGCGGGCGTGGCTGGCTGGAAAGGCGGCGCTGGACCTCACGGTTCAGCGCCGCTTTTCGTTTACGCTGCGTCGCCACCGGCGACATAGCGTCACAAGCGACGCGCCGCCACCGACTACAATCGACTCCACGCCCCTCCCGCCGCCGCTGGCGAGGAACGACGGCGCCCGCCCAACGCCTGACCATGGAGACGATCATGTACGTTCAGCCCTATGTGTTCTTCAACGGCCGTTGCCAGGAAGCGCTCGATTACTACACCGACAAGCTCGGCGCCCAGGTGACCTTCAAGATGCTGTTCAAGGAAGCGCCGCCGGACGCGCACAATCCGCCACGCCCCGAACTCGCCGACAAGATCATGCACGCGAGCGTGCAGCTGGGCTCGAGCACGTGGATGGCTTCCGACGGCAACTGCGATCCGGCGGCCGGCCCGTTCAATGGCTTCAGTCTGTCGCTGACCATCGATGACGGCGCGTCGGCGGAAAAATGCTTCAACGCGCTCGCCGATGGCGGCCAGGTCGTGATGCCGTTCCAGCAAACGTTCTGGAGCAAGGGCTTCGGAATGGTAGTGGACCGCTTCGGCATGATGTGGATGGTCACGCTGCCGCCGCAGGTTTGAGGCTTAGGGGCAGGCCAGCGCTAGCACCTACCTACCACGCGTCGCCCGCTCGTGCCGCTCGATGTTCCAGTTCGGCTCGGTCTCCAGCAATAGCGCGCGCAACCGGTCTACCTGTTCCGCGAGCCGCTGACCGAGCCAGTACGGCCCTTGCCAGTCGGGCGGCAACGCGGTGGCCACGTCGCCGTGCCCCTTCGCGAGCGGCGCCGCGGCCGGAATGCCAAAGCGCGACGGACGGCCGAAACGCAGCCCGCGCGCGGTGGACAACAGGATCGCCCGCACGGCGCGCACCTCGGCGCCGCAATGCGCTGCATAGGCGGTGCGCGCGGCGGCATCGGCGTTCATCAGCGGCCCCGTGGCAAGCAGTTCCAACGAGCTGAGCACCGAACGATGCAGCCGCTGGATTTCCTCGAGCCTCGACTGCGGCACGTCGATTTCCTTCGCGACCGATGGCATCAGCGAGCGCAGTTGCACGAGCCGCTTGTTGATCCGCAGGAAACGCTTGATCTGCTCCTCCTCGGTGATCGTTTCGCCGTCGAGCAGCCGCGCGTAGATGCCCGCGCATTCGCGCAGATTGGCGGCGAGGCCGTAGCGCCACGAATACGTCGCGTGCAGCGGAAACGCGAACGAAAACGCCAGCGCGATGACGATACCGATCAGCACGTTCAGCGTGCGCCACAGGCCGACGTCGATCAGATTGTCCCCGTGGCCCGCGACGATGCACATCGTGATGGCGGTCAGGAGCCCGATATAGCCGGACGAGCCAATCGCGAACCACGCGCAGATCGACGCGATGATCGCCTCCAGCACATAGGTGAGCGGCAGCGAACCGATGAAGTGCTGTTGCACGATCAGCAGGAGCCCGATCGATGCGCCGAGCAGCGTGCCGGCCGCGCGTTCGGCCGCTTTCTTGCGGATATTGCCGTGATGCTGCAAGCCGCCGATCACGACCAGCAGTGTCACCGACGACCAGATGCCGTGCGGAATATCGATGCCGGTCGTCGCGAGAATCGACACCAGCATCGCGAGGCCGACGCGCAGGCTATGCAGCACCTTGGCGTGCCGGTAGCGGTAGTACGGCGACGTGACCGCGCGCACCATCCGGCTGAGCGCCGCGCGGCGGGAAATCAAAGTGGGAGTATCGGCAGCAGCCATGGCGGCGCGCGGCGAACGCGTGAAAGGACGGTTCCGCTATCCTGCCCTGGAGTGCCCCGCAAACACAAACGCCCGCCAACTTCCGTCGGCGGGCGTTGCGTGTTTCAGAACGTGATTCGCAGCTGGAATCAGCCTTCGACGATGTCCAGGTAGTCCTCCGGATGCGTACGGTCCTCGGCGCGCTGCATGCCCACCGCGCGCACGACCAGGCTCACGACGACCGACACCACCAGGTTCACGACCAGCGACCACACGGCCGCATAGCCCGGAATCGCCATGCCGAACAGATGGATCGTGAAGATCGAGCTCGCGAGGTTCAACGAAATCGCCATCCACGTGCCGGTCGCGATACCTGCCGCCCAGCCGAGCAACAGACCGCGGTAGTCGAGCACGCGCGTGTAGAGACCCAGCACGATCGCCGGCAGCGTCTGGATGATCCAGATCCCGCCGAGCAGTTGCAACTGGATCGCGTACGTGAGCGGCAGACCGAGAATGAACGCCACCGCGCCGACCTTGACGATCAGCGACACCAGCTTCGCGACGTTGGTCTCCTGCTCGTGCGTCATGTTGCGGTTGACGAACTCCTTGTGCACGTTGCGCGTGTACAGATTCGCCGCCGCGATCGACATGATCGCCGCCGGCACCAGCGCGCCGATACCGATCGCCGCGAACGCGACGCCGACGAACCACGACGGGAAGAAGTGCAGGAACAGCGCCGGCACTGCGAAGTTCGGGCCGAAGGCCTTGAAGTACGGCGCGAACTCCGGCATGTCCTTCACGCCGGCCGCGAGCGCCATGAAGCCGAGCAGCGCGAGCAGGCCGAGCACCAGCGAATACGCCGGCAGCAACGCCATGTTGCGGCGGATCGTGTTGCCCGACTTCGACGACAGCACCGCGGTGATCGAGTGCGGATACAGGAACAGCGCGAGCGCCGAACCCACCGCGAGCGTCGCGTACGCGCTATAGCCGTTCAGGCTCGACACGTCCGGCGACTTCAGCAGCAGCTTGGCCGGCGGGACCGCGCCGAAGATATGGCCGAAGCCGCCCAGCTGCGGCGGAATCACGATGATCGCGGCGAAGATCGTCACGTAGATCAGGATGTCCTTGACGACCGCGATCATGGCCGGCGCGCGCAGGCCCGACGTGTACGTGTAGGCCGCGAGGATCGCGAATGCGATGATCAGCGGCAGATCGCCGACGAAGCCGGTCGTGTCGAAACCGAGCGCGCCGATCACCACTTCGATACCGACCAGTTGCAGCGCGATGTACGGCATCGTCGCGACGATGCCGGTGACCGCGACGGCGAGCGCGAGCATGCGGCTGCCGTAGCGGGCCGACACGAAGTCCGCCGAGGTCACGTAGCCGTGCCGCTTCGCGACGCTCCACAGCTTCGGGAACACGACGAACGCGAACGGATAGATCAGGATCGTGTACGGCAGCGCGAAGAAGCCCGTTGCGCCCGCACCGAACACGAGCGCCGGCACCGCGATGAACGTGTAGGCGGTGTACAGGTCGCCGCCGAGCAGGAACCACGTGACGATCGTGCCGAAGCGCCGGCCGCCGAGACCCCACTCTTCGATATGCGCGAGATCACCGCGCCGCCAGTGGGCCGCGACGAAGCCGAGAATCGTGACGCCGATGAAAAACAGAACGAAGACGAAAGTTGCAATGGGGTTCATCGTTGCGCGCCCCCGTTCGTGCGACCCGTATAGCGGGACCTGGTCTTCGAATAGACGAACGCGGTGATGACCGCGCTGATCAGCACCCACAGCAGCTGATACCAGTAGAAGAACGGGAAATCGAACAGCTGCGGCTCGATCCGGTTGTAGGACGGCACCCAGATCATCGCGATCCACGGTAGCAGCAATAGCCAGAGCCAGTGCTTGCTGGCTTTCTTCACGTCGGCGTCGTGAGCCATGACGTCTCCTGTTTCCTATTTAGAATTTATCTGCCCGCGGTCGACGGGAGGTGGGACTCAGCGGGTGGTCGTCCCGCGGTCAGCCACGGGCTCCCCGAAAGCTTCGAAAGAGTATAGGAGTGGCGAACTCCCGGTCAAGCAGGGACGACCCGAGGCGCGTCGGGTCCAACAACGCGACGGAAGCGCCAACGATGCAGGCTGGATGACGTTGCGGCGTAGACGTGAAAAAAATACCGGAAGCAAAGCGGCCGTGCCGACCGCTACGCCGGTACAGCCGCTTCATTCTCCGTGCGCTGATCAGATCGCAAACGATGCGCCCGTCTGCCCGGTCGATTCGCGCAGGCCCTTGATCCATTTGCGCGCCGGCAAGCCGAGCTCGGCTTCGATCAGCTTCGCGCGCGCCTCTAGCGCGGTGAACGGCACGTCGAGCGCGGGGCCCGAGAACGCGATCGCGATACGGTTGCCGTCGTGCACTTCGGGCAGCGCGACGACGCGACCGTCGAAGGCTTCGTTCAGACGCTTCATGTTGCGCACGAAGCTCGGATGATCGCCGAACAGATTCACCGTGACGATGCCCGCGTCGGTCAGACACGCACGTGCCGCACGGTAAAAGCCGACGCTGTCGAGTACTGGGCCGCGCGCGGTCGCGTCGTAGACGTCGATCTGCAGCGCGCCGATGGTGCCGTGGTTTGCGCTCTCGTTGACGAAGTCCCACGCGTCGCTTTCATGCACGCTCAGACGCGCGTCGTCGGGCGGCAGTTCGAACATCGTGCGCGCGGCCACGACGACCGCCGGATTCAGTTCGACGGCCTCGACCTTCGCGCTCTTCAGGAAGCGGTGCGCGAACTTGGTCAGCGAAGCGGCGCCGAGCCCGAGCTGCACGATGCGCTTCGGCGTTTCGAGGAATAGCAGCCAGGCCATCATCTGCTGCGCGTATTCGAGTTCGATGTGATCGGGCTTGCGCAGACGCATCGCGCCTTGCACCCATTCCGTGCCGAAATGCAGGTAGCGCACGCCGCCCTCTTCGGAGAACGTCACCGGTGCGAAGCGCGGCTTGCGTGGCGCTTCGATTTGCGGCGCGTCGTGTGCGTCGTGCTCGACGGTGCCGCTCGCGTTGCGCGTGGATTTGGGTGCCTTTTTGTGGGCCATTTTCTGTTTACCGCCGATGGCTTGGGCGTCGCGGTTACGGAAAGCGCGCGCCTCGGCCGAAGCGCGCTTGATCAGATTCGTCATGTAGGGATGTCGCGCGACAGGCGCAATATTTTTGGTCGAACGAGAGCATAGCATTCGCTGCGGTTCGCTCATTCAAATCAACCGCTCACAAACTGCTTTCAACGAACTCACTTTTGCGGCCGCTGGATCGCGACCAACCTGCGCCATTACGCCACGCGCAAACGATTCACGGCGCGCTTTATCGCCGTTTTCCGTCACCAGCCGCAGCTTGCAGCGCATTTCCTCCTGGTGCAGCGCCCGGTGAGATCATCTATTCCGAGGGCTACTCGGGTGAGGCCGTGGTCTTTCTGATCACGGAGGGCAAGGTCGAACTTTCTACTCGCTGCGACGACATGAAGGTCGTCGATTCGTTCGATGTACTCAACCCGATCGCGCAGGGACTGCAAAAGGATGCGACGGGGAATGTGCTCGTCGAAGGGCATACCGACAGTGCGCCGATTTCGACCGCGAAGTATGCGTCCAACTGGGAGCTGTCGTCGGCTCGCGCGGGGGCCGTGGTCAGGTATCTGGTCGAGCGCGGGATCGAGCCGCATCGGCTGGCCGCGATCGGGCGGGCGGACAATTTTCCGCTGGTCGCCGGCAATGACGCGGCGGCAAGAGCGGCCAACCGGCGGGTCGCGATCGTCGTGCAGTATTGAACGCGTTCGCCGGTAGCATCGGCCGCCCTTCCCTGCTACGAGCCGCCCGCCGGCGGCTCGTCTTCACATCACCTCACTTCACGCATCACGTCATTCGACGCGTACCGCCCCAAGCGCCTCGTTCAGCGTGCGGCTCGGCCGCATCACCTCTTCGAGCTTGTTGAAGTCCGGCTTGTAATAGCCGCCGATGTCCGCCGGCGCGCCCTGCACCGACGCGAGCTCCGCCACGATCACCTGCTCGTTGGCGGTCAGCTGCGTCGCGAGCGGCGCGAACTGCGCGGCGAGCGCGGCGTCGTCCGTTTGCGCGGCCAGCTCCTGGGCCCAGTACATCGCCAGATAGAACTGGCTGCCGCGATTGTCGAGCTCGCCCGTCTTCGGGCTCGGGCTGCGATTGTTGTCGAGCAGCTTGCCGGTTGCGGTGTCGAGCGTCTTCGCGAGGATCTTCGCCCGGTTGTTGCCGGTCTTGATGCCCAGTTCTTCGAGCGACGCCGCGAGCGCGAGGAACTCGCCGAGCGAGTCCCAACGCAGATGGTTCTCTTCGACGAGCTGCTTCACGTGCTTCGGCGCCGAACCACCCGCGCCGGTCTCGTACATGCCGCCGCCCGCCATCAACGGCACGATCGACAGCATCTTCGCGCTCGTGCCCAGCTCCATGATCGGGAACAGGTCGGTCAGATAATCGCGCAGGATGTTGCCGGTGACCGAGATCGTATCGAGCCCGCGCACGACGCGCTCGAGCGTGTAACGCATCGCGCGCACCTGCGACATGATCTGGATGTCGAGGCCCGTGGTGTCGTAATCCTTCAGGTAGGCCTCGACCTTCCTGATCAGCTCCGCTTCGTGCGGGCGATACGGGTCGAGCCAGAACACCGCGGGCATGCCGGAATTGCGCACGCGCGTGACCGCGAGCTTGACCCAATCGCGGATCGCCGCGTCCTTCACCTCGCACATGCGCCAGATGTCGCCCTGCTCGACGTTCTGCGTGAGCAGCACCTCGCCACTGGCTAGATCGACGATGCGCGCCTCGCCGTCTTCCGGCACTTCGAAGGTCTTGTCGTGCGAGCCGTATTCTTCCGCCTTCTGCGCCATCAGGCCGACGTTGGGCACGGTGCCCATCGTGACCGGATCGAACGCGCCGTTGGTCTTGCAGAAGTTGATGATCTCCTGGTAGATGCGCGCGAACGTGCTCTCCGGGATCACCGCCTTGGTGTCTTTCGGACGACCGTCGGCGCCCCACATCTTGCCGCCGAGGCGAATCATCGCCGGCATCGACGCATCGACGATCACGTCGTTCGGCGCATGCAGGTTCGAGATGCCCTTCGCCGAATCGACCATCGCCAGTTCCGGACGATGCTCGTGGCATGCGTGCAGGTCGCGGATCACCTCCTCGCGCTGCGATTCCGGCAGCGTCTCGAGCTTCTCGTACAGATTGACGAGGCCGTTGTTGACGTTCACGCCAAGTTCCTCGAACAGCTTGCCGTGCTTCGCGAACGCGTCCTTGTAGAACACCTTCACCGCGTGGCCGAAGACGATCGGGTGCGAGATCTTCATCATCGTCGCCTTCACGTGCAGCGACAGCATCATGCCGGTCTTGTGCGCATCTTCCATCTGGTCTTCATAGAACGCTAGCAGCGCCTTCCTGCTCATGAACATGCTGTCGATGATCTCGCCGTCCTGCAGCGCGACCTTCGGCTTCAGCACGATCATCTTGCCGTTCTTCGTGACGAGTTCCATCTTCACATCGCGCGCGCGATCGAGCGTCATCGATTTTTCGCCGTGATAGAAGTCGCCGTGCCGCATGTGCGCGACGTGCGTGCGCGACGCCATGCTCCATTCGGCCATGCTGTGCGGATGCTTGCGGGCGTAGTTCTTCACCGCGGCCGGCGCGCGACGGTCCGAGTTGCCCTCGCGCAGCACCGGATTCACCGCGCTGCCGAGACACTTCGAGTAGCGCTGACGGATCGCCTTCTGTTCGTCGGTCTTCGGATCTTCCGGATAGTCGGGCACCTTGTAGCCCTTCGCCTGCAGTTCCCTGATCGCGCTCGTCAGTTGCGGCACCGATGCGCTGATGTTGGGCAGCTTGATGATGTTGGTGTCGGGTAACGAGGTCAGGCGACCGAGTTCCGCGAGGTTGTCGGGCACCCGCTGCGCTTCGGTCAGAAACTCGGGAAACTCACCGAGGATGCGGCCCGCGACCGAGATGTCGCTGGTCTCGACCTCGATGCCGGCCGGCCTGGTGAAGGTCCGGATGATCGGCAGGAACGCGGCCGTCGCAAGCAGCGGCGCCTCGTCGGTGAGGGTGTAGATGATGGTCGGTTGCTGGGTCGTCATTGCTAGGCTCTGGGCGGGCGGTTGAGAGGCATCTCGCACGTGATACGGGCAGGATGCGCAAACGTCGATCAGGAAAACGACAACGCTAGGACACAAACGCTGTGCGTGGCGGATGGCGACGCGGGGCCCTGGAACGCCAAAGCGGAACGATTAAGCGAACACGGCGGACTGCGTCGCGCAGCGGGTCGCACGGTTGGATTCTGCCTCATTTTTGGGCTGCCAGGAGAATTCGGAATGTGAACAACGGGAGCACGCATGGACACGGCAGAGCAAATGACGATCGCGGCTGACTGGATACGCGAAGCCGACGGCATTCTGATCACGGCAGGCGCAGGCATGGGCGTCGATTCCGGACTACCCGACTTTCGAGGCGATCACGGATTCCGGGCGGCTTATCCGGCGTTGAAGACCGGCGGAATCAATTTCCATGATATTGCCAATGGAACAGCCTTCCTGCGTGATCCGGTCCGCGCATGGGGTTTCTACGGCCATCGGCTCAACCTGGACCGGCGCGCCGTCCCGCACGCGGGTTTCGAGAGCTTGCGCCGCTGGGCATCGGCGAAAAGAAGCGGCGGGTTCGTATTCACCAGCAATGTGGATGGCCAGTTCCAGAAGGCCGGCTTCGCCGACGATCGCCTGTTCGAATGCCACGGATCGATCCATTTCCTGCAATGCGGACAGTCCTGCAGTACGCCTGAATAAATCAGAACCCGAATTTTCATCCGTCGCCCATTCCTCTCCCTGTTGTCGCCTGCTAGCGTGGCAGTCCCGACAGCTACGGAGAAGTTCGGAATGTCGTATCAACAGGATGCGGACGGCGTGCGCGTGGTGCTCAGCGCGCCGCAAATGGCGGCGGTACTGGCAAGGCAGTCAATCACCCAGACCGAAATGCTTTCCAACCGGCTATGGGGCGGGTTGCAAATCGTCGGTGGCGTGCTGGAAATGGTCGGCGCAAGTGCGTTGTGTGTGATCCCGGAACCGACCATGCTCACCAAGGCAGGGTGTGTCGTGTTCGGCGTACATGGTTCTGGTACGGCGGCGGCTGGTTTGCGTCAGGTCTGGACGGGCCAGGATACGGCCACATTGACCCAGCAGGGCACGACGAAGCTGGCCGAAGCAATGAAGGCAAGTCCTGACATAGCCAACAATATCGGCCTGTCACTTGACATGGTCGTGCCGTTCAGCTTTGCCGGGTCAATCAAGGCAGTGCGGGCTGCGCGTATCACGATGGGCGAGATCAACCTGAACATGCATGAAGCGAAGACGCTTCGCGGGGTTGGCGGGCATACACTTTTGAAGCATGTGGGAAAGGATGAGGCCTGGTTGCGACAAAGACTGAAAGATGAGCCGCGGATAAAAGCGGCGACATCATTTAAAGACCAGAAGACTGCCGAGAAAGCCATTTCGGAAGTGATGATGGGCGAAACTACCCGCATCAGATCCTGGTCTCAGTCTACGACGAGTGCTCCGTTGCGTTTAACAAGGCACATATCTGGGGACGTGGGTTACGGGGTTGTCAGGAAGACAGGACAATTTGCGAAAGGAAACAAGGTTTTGGTGGTACTTAAGCGGGAGATATACAATGGAATGCCCTATTACGTCCTGACGGCGTTCATCGACTTATGAGACGCAGCTATGAATGAAAATCCGCTGTACCCCGAACTAAACCAGCTCTTTGGTGTGTACCTTAACGAGGATTTTTCGTACTGGGGTAACACCATCAAAGTGATCATAGGTTGCTACAGAAGAGATAGTTCACAAGAGAGTTTAAGGAACATACTTGTTGAAATTGAAAACTTCGAGAGAGAGAACTTTAGCAATCTGGACGATGCATTCGAAGAGGCGTATGGCTCCCAGTTCGGCCCGGAGTTGTGGGGTTACACCACTGCTTCCTTCCTTGACGAATTGAAGCGGCTACTGAGTGAGTAGGCAATTGCTCGGGACAGACTATAAAGAAGGCCCGCCATTGTCGCGGGCATTTTCACGCACGCGCCCCTCAACACGCAGACAGGGAGTGAAGGCTTATCGTATGGTTGACGGTGAGGAATATGGCAATCTGACGGGGTTGATTCGCTCTCGTTTCCACGAAGATTTTGACCTTTTCGGAAACTCAGTAGAAGAACTCGTTTCTTCCTATACCGCGAAAATGTCAACGACTGACATTGACGCGCTCATGTCTGACATAGATTCATTCAAAGCCGACTATCCAGAGACGTTGGACTCAAAGTTCAAGGAGCGGTTTGGCCGCCAGTTCGATCCTGTTTTGTGGGGCTGCACGACGGCTTCCCTCCTTGATGAAGTAAAACGGTTACTGAGTGAGTAGGCAATTGCTCAGGAGCGGACCCGCGACGAGACACTGACGTCAGTCGCACTATCACGCATGCCAAGCGTGCGAACATTCGCACCGGTACAATCCTCCGATATCGATGTTCCCGCAGATCTGCCAAACCAAGCCGGAGCGTGTGATGGACGGCGATATCAGCAAAGCCCAATCCGACTGGATTTCCCGTTCGGAATCCACCCACGGAGTCGAACGCATCGAAGCGTTTTTCCACGGCAACGCGTACTCCATGCATCGGCACGACACCTACGCGATCGGCCTGACCCTCGCCGGCGTCCAATGCTTCCATTACCGGCACGGTTTGCGCACCAGCCTACCTGGACAGACCATGGTCCTGCATCCCGACGAAGTGCACGACGGTCAGGCCGGCACGAACGAGGGATTTCGTTATCAGATGATTTACGTGCAGCCCGCTGCAATCCAGGAAGTCCTCGGCGGCCGCCCCCTGCCGTTCGTCGAAGGCGGCGTCACGACCGATCCGCGCCTGTTCGAAGCCACGCAGACAGCGCTGCGCCAGATGCGTGGCGACGCGGAGCCGCTCGAACGTGACGACGCGCTCGCCGGTCTCGCGCTCGCGCTGGATAACGCCTCGGGCGCGCGGCAGACGCGCAGGTCCGCGGATTTCGCGGCAGCGCAGCGAGCACGCGAATATCTGCACGCATCGTGCACGCACACCGTCACGCTCGATGAACTTGCCGTCGTCAGCGGGCAGGACCGCTGGAGCCTCTCGCGCGATTTCCGAACTTTTTACGGCACCAGCCCCTATCACTACCTGGTCATGCGCCGGCTCGAAGCCGCGCGCGCGATGATGCTGCGCGGCGTTTCCCTCGTGGACGCGGCGGCAGCAGCCGGCTTCGCCGACCAGAGCCACATGACCCGACATTTTCGCCACGCATACGGGATCCCGCCCGCACGTTGGCTCGCGATGACGAGCGATCGGCACGCCGGCTAACGCAAGCTTGCACGATCGTTCAAGACACTCGCCGGCGGCGGGACTATGCTCTGTTCCAGGTATCACCCGAATGGAGCCACCATGCACAGCGATTCCCAGCCGACACCCGATCAACGCGGCCAATACAAGACCATCAACCTGCTCGACAAGATCAGTCAGATCGACGACCACTGGCAGCCGCGCGTCGTGGCTGAAATGAATGACTATCAGTTCAAGGTCGTAAAGATAGCCGGCGATTTCGTCTGGCATCGGCATGCCGATACCGACGAGACGTTCATCGTCCTCGCAGGCCGGTTGCGCATCGACTTCCGCGACCGCTCGATCGAACTGTTTCCCGGAGAAATGGCGGTGGTACCAAAGGGAGTCGAGCACAAGCCGTATGCCGAGTCCGAGGTGAAGCTGCTGCTCATCGAACCGCGCGGCGTCGTCAATACCGGCGATACGACCACCGAAAGAACGGCCGAAAACGACGTATGGATCTGAGAGCCGCCATGCAAACGCCGCGGCCGATCGTTCGCGAAGCCGTTTTCCCCGCCGACACCCACAACCTCGTCGCCGTGATCCGCGAGTATGTCCGCTGGCTGGATATGGATCTGTCGTACCGTGGATTCGATGCAGAAATGGACGCGTTCGAACACGTTTATACGCTGCCATCCGGCATGTTCTTCGTCGCCGACGCCGGCGGCGAGCTCGCCGGTTGCGCGGGGCTGCTGCGCCATACGGCAGAGACTGCGGAAATCAAACGGCTCTATGTTCGTGAAGCATTCAGAGGGTTGTCGCTTGGCGAAACGCTGGTCACATCGGTGATCGGGAAAGCGAAGACATTGGGATTCTCGACGCTGGTTCTCGACACGGTTCCGCAAACCGGTTTTGCACAGCGCATCTACGAGCGGTTAGGGTTCGTCGAAACCGCGCCCTACTACGAGAATCCAGTCGAAGGCACACGGTTTCTTGCGCTCGTTCTATGAGCGCGAATGGCATCCTGTCGGTCGATCAGACCCAGGTTAGCCGTCGCCATATGTCCAGCTTTTGAGCGTATGAAACCGAGGCATGGGCGGGACTGCTCGATGGCAAACGGACAAGCCGATATTGCACTCCCCGCTCGCCCAACGCTTTCATCCCGATTTTGGCCGCCGTCCCCCCGTTGAAGGCGATGGTAGCCAGTTTCGGCAGCGTATCGATCAGAGCGATCAGATCGTTGCTGGCATGGTCGCGAATCCGGCTATCCAGGCTTCCTGCTCGACGAGCCTCGGCAACGACATCCCATAGTCCGATATGGTGTTCGAGCAACGTCTCGAGACGCGTCGAATAGTCCATACCAACCAGATCCCGTTCTATCGCTTCACCGACCAGTAACCAGAATTTGTTCTGCGGATGTGCGTAGTATTGGCCGTGAGCCAACGACACCTCGCCCGGCAAGCTACCGAGGATCAAGACCCGCGTATCGGCGTCGACGACAGGCGCAAAGCAACGCTTGAACGACATCAGCGGCTCCGCTCGTCGGCGCTACGCGGCACGCTGTGCGCGCGCGACGCGGTGTGATCGAGCGGACGACCGTGCTCGCGCACCCGCGCGTGCGCGATATGCGCCGCGCCGGTGCCTGACGCGGCAGCGTGCGCGCGAGCGGCCGCGTCCAACGCACGCAAATGCTCCCACAGTGCCGGCAACATGCATTCGGTCACCATCAAAGGCGCACCATGCCGCTCGAACACCGAGCGACGCGCCACCAGCGCATGCGGCGCATGCCGATCGCCGCCGTCGATTTCATGGGCGGCCAACCGATACAACGGATGCCGCTGCCCCACCCTGCGGCTCACCAGCGACGAACGCGCGACACTGCTATCGCTATACAGCAACTCCGCGAGCGGCCGGGTGCGCAGGCGACGCGTCGCCTGCCAGATGCCGACGCTCGCGGCACGCGGCGTCACGCTATGCGCGGCGACGAACGGCACGCCATCGACCGACAGCACCACTTCGCGCACCCACACCGGCGCGCGCGGCGCGAGTCCGAGCGCGGCGGCTTCGTCGGGCCACGGCAGCGCGACGGCTTCGCGTGTTACGCGCACCGCGACCGCGCCGAGCGCGCGCAGGTGCGCGGTCAGTGAACCGCCGCGGGTCAGCCAGTCTTTCTGGGCGGCGCTGAAAGTGGCCAAAGGCGCGACGCGCCAGTGGGCGTCGGCAGGATCGAAACGGATAGGCATGGTGTCGGATTATAGCGGCGTGCCCCGACGGTAATTTTTCGCGGCAACGACCGCGGCGATCGTGCGCGCTCCTTCAGCCAGGGGAGCCGACGCAAACCAGAAGGCAAAAAAAATGCGCTGCCGAAGCAGCGCATTTCTCAACTACCGGGCGTCAATCCAGCAACGACATCAACGCTTTCGGCTCACGCTCAACCCGCGCGCGACAGCAGCAACGCATTGGTCCGCTTCACGAAGCTCGCCGGATCTTCCAGCGCGCCGCCTTCGGCGAGCAGTGCCTGATCGAACAGCAGATGGCACCAGTCGTCGAAATTCGCGCTATCGGCATGCAGACCCTTCACGAGGGCGTGCTCCGGATTCACTTCGAGAATTGGATGGAACTCAGGCGCCTGCTGGCCCGCGGCCTTCAGCATGCGCTGCAGGTAGCCGCTCATTTCGCCGTCGTCGGCAACGAGGCACGACGGCGAGTCGGTCAGGCGGAACGTCAGACGCACGTCCTTCGCCTTGTCCTTCAACGCTTCCTTCATCTTCTCGACGAGCGGCTTGAACGCTTCGCCGATCTTCTCCTGCGCCTCTTTTTCCTCGTCGTTCAGCGCGCCGAGATCGAGGTCGCCGCGCGCGACGCTTTGCAGCGGCTTGCCGTCGAATTCGTTGAGGAACGACAGCATCCATTCATCGACGCGATCGGTCAGCAACAGCACTTCGACGCCCTTCTTGCGGAACACTTCGAGATGCGGGCTGTTCGACGCGGCCTGCCACGTGTCGGCGGTCACGTAGTAGATCTTCGTCTGCTCGGGCTTCATGCGAGCGACGTAGTCGGCCAGCGACACGGTCTGCTCGGCCGTGCCCGTATGCGTCGTCGCAAAGCGCACGAGCTTCGCGACGCGCTCGCGATTGGCGAAGTCCTCGCCGATGCCTTCCTTCAGCACCTGGCCGAATTCCTTCCAGAAGCCCGCGTACTTTTCCTTCTCGGCGTCGTTGTCCGCGTTGGCCAGTTCTTCCAGCATCGACAGCGCGCGCTTCGTCACGCCTTCGCGGATCGCCTTCACGTCGCGGCTTTCCTGCAGGATTTCGCGCGACACGTTGAGCGGCAGATCGGCCGAATCGACCACACCCTTCACGAAGCGCAGGTACGTGGGCAGCAGTTGCTCGGCGTCGTCCATGATGAACACGCGCTTCACGTACAGCTTCAGTCCGCCGCGCTGCTCGCGGTTCCACAGATCGAACGGCGCGTGCGCCGGCACGTACAGCAGTTGCGTGTACTCGCTGCGGCCTTCGACGCGGTTATGCGTCCACGTCAGCGGATCTTGATGATCGTGCGAGATGTGCTGGTAGAACTGCTTGTATTGCTCGTCGGTGATGTCGTTCTTCGAACGGGTCCACAGCGCGCTCGCCTGGTTGACGGTCTCGTCCTCGTCCTTCGTGACCATCTCGCTCTTTTCCGCGTCCCACTCTTCCTTCTTCATCAGGATCGGCAGCGCGACGTGGTCCGAGTACTTCTGGATGATCGACTTCAGCCGATACGACGACAGCAGTTCGTCCTCATCGGCACGCAGATGCAGCGTGATGGTCGTGCCGCGCGCGGCGCGCTCGATCGTCTCGACCGCGAAATCGCCTTCGCCCGCGCTTTCCCAGCGCACGCCTTCCGAGGCCGGCAAACCGGCGCGGCGCGTCTCGACGGTGATCTTGTCCGCGACGATGAAGCCCGAGTAGAAGCCCACGCCAAACTGGCCGATCAGCGCCGCGTCCTTCTGCTGGTCGCCCGACAGCTTGCCGAAGAATTCCCTGGTGCCCGAACGCGCGATCGTGCCGAGGTGCGCGATCGTCTCGTCGCGGCTCATGCCGATGCCGTTGTCGTCGATCGTGATGGTGCGCGCGGCCTTGTCGAACGACACCCGAATCCGCAGGTTCGGATCGTTCTCGTACAGCGCGCTGTTTTCGATCGCCTCGAAGCGCAGCTTGTCGGCCGCGTCGGACGCGTTCGAAATCAGCTCGCGCAGAAAGATTTCCTTGTTGCTGTACAGCGAATGGATCATCAGTTGCAGAAGTTGCTTCACTTCTGCCTGAAAGCTCATGGTTTCTTGTGCCATGGTCGGACTTCCTCTCTGTTGCGAATTGGGGGATGAGCGGCGGCCGAAGCGGATTCCAACCGCGGTTCGGGCCCGCCGTGCCGGAGCGCCGGACCGCCGGATCGTCCGCGCAAATGGGGACGCTCCGGCGCGGTTTCAAGAGGCGCGGCGCGCGACGCCGTCGAGATAACGGCTTAGGAACGCCGGTAATTCAGGATCGCCGCAATTGGCGATGTTGAAGCGCATCCACGTGCTCGGCGACTGCTGCGGCGAAAACAGCCCGCCCGGCGTCAGCAGATAGCCGGCTTCGTGCCCGGCCGCGGCGAGCGCGCCTGCGTCGACGCCGGTGTCGGCCCACAGGAACATCCCGGCCGTCGGCGTCAGAAACAGCTTCATGCCGGTCTTCTCGATCATCCGCACGGCCTTCTCGCGCACGCCGTCGAGCCGTGCGCGAATGCGCTCGACGTGCCGCCGGTAGTGGCCCTCGGTCAGGATCTTGTAGATCACGCGCTCGTTCAACTCCGGGCTCGTCATGCCGACCAGCATCTTCTGATTGGCGACCACCATCGCGACCTCTGCCGCGCACGCGATGAAACCGACGCGCAGATTCGGCGCAAGCGTCTTCGAGAAACTGCCGAGGTAGATCACGCGCTTTAGCTGATCGAGGCTCGCGAGCCGCGTACCGGCGTAGCTGGGCGGGCACAGGTCGCCGTAGATGTCGTCCTCGACGACGATGAAGTCGTACGCCTCGGCAAGCCGCAGGATGCGGAACGCCTGCGCGGCGCTCAGCGAGGTGCCGGTCGGGTTCTGCAGCACCGAGTTGATCACCAGCATTTTGGGGCGCCATTCCTGGACCAGCGCTTCGAGCGCGTCGAGATCGGGGCCGTCCGGTGTGTACGGCATGCCGACGAGCCGCGCGCCCTGCGACGCGAAGCAGCCGAACATCTGGAACCACGCCGGATCGCCGACGATCACCGCATCACCCGGCTTCACGTAGATGCGCGAAATGAGGTCGATCGCCTGGGTGACGCCCGACACCATCACGATCTGCTCGGGCGACGCGCCGATCTCCAGCTCCTCGAGCCGCGTCTGCAACTGCTGACGCAGCGGCAGGAAACCTTGCGCGGTACCGATGCCGAGCATCTGCATGCCGCTTTGCCGGCCGAGCGTGCGCAGCGCGTTGGTGATCAGGTCGCCGTCGAGCCAGCGGGCCGGCAGATAGCCGAGGCCCGGGCTGCGCTCGGGCCGCGCGCCGGTGTGCAGCATGTTGCGCAGCAGCCAGACGACGTCGATATTGGCCGGCGCGGGCAGCGTCTCGGCGCGCGGGTGCAGCTCGGAGACCGTCGCCGCGCCCCCCTGGCGCTCGCGCACGTAGAAGCCGGAGCCGCGCCGCGACTCCAGAAAACCCTGCGCGACGAGCCGCTCGTACGCTTCGACCACCGTGAAGCGCGACACGCCCTTATCGAGCGCGAGCTTGCGGATCGACGGCATGCGCATGCCGGGGCGGAACACGCGCTCCTCGATGCGGCGCCGCGCCCATTGGACGAGCTGTTCGACCAGCGTCAACGACGCGGTGTCGTGCGGGGCAGGAATGTGGGTAAGCGGGACGGACATGACGGACTCCAACTGTACCGAATAGTATCGCGCCGATTGTACCGTTACTGTGCAGGTCACGGCCGTTACATTTGAATCCAGCGAGGCTGGTGACACCATGTAAATCCATACGTATGGCCGGCCGATCCGGCAAACGGTTATGCTTACGGCCCCGGCAGCGCTGCCCACAAGCGTGGCGCGCAACTGGCCCTTGCACAGAACAGCGTTTTCCGTCGATCCGCCATGACCACCCTGACAGCCCAATCGCTCAGTCTCGATCACCTCGTCGTCTCCGCGCGCACCTTGGACGAAGGCGTCCAGTACGTCGCCGATACGCTCGGCGTCGCGCCGGCCGGCGGTGGCGCGCATCCGCTGATGCGGACCCACAATCGCCTGCTCGGCCTGTGGGGCGGGGTCTACCTGGAAGTGGTCGCCATCGATCCGCGCGCCGCGGCCGACGCAACCGATGGCACCGCGCCGCGCCCGCGCCTGTTCGCGCTCGACGACCCGGTGACGCAGGCGCGATTGGAAAACGGGCCGTATCTGTCGCATTGGGTCGCGCGCGTCGAACGACCGAAGCATCTGGCGACGTGGCAAGCGCAGTATCCGCAGCGCATCGCGCCGGTCGTGCCGATGACGCGAGGCGATTTCACGTGGGGCCTGACGGTGCCCGACGACGGGTCGTTCCCCGCGTGGCAAGGCGCCGGCGACGGCGTGCTGCCCTCGCTGATCCAGTGGGACTCGACGCGGCATCCGTCGCAGTCGCTGGCACCGACCAACCTCGCGCTGAAAGCGTTGAAAGCCGTGCATCCGCGGCCAGAGCTGATTGGCGAGCAACTGCGCTGGCTCGGCGCCGCGCACCTGCTCGACGTACAGCCGACCGACGGCGCGGCGGCGCTCGTCGCCGAATTCGAAACACCCGAGGGTTCTCGAACCCTCGGATAAACAGCGCGTGGTTGGGCAACCCCCGTGGCAACCCCGGTGGCACCCCAGCGGCAATGGTTGGCCAGTCGCGCGATAATTGAAATTTTGACCGGTTCCAGAAATACCAGAGGAGATCATGGACCAAAGCGACCTGAAAGCCCCGACGTGGCAATTGTCCGAACGCGCGCGCAAGCTCACGAGCTCCGCGATCCGCGAGATCCTGAAAGTCACGGAACGGCCCGAAGTCATCTCCTTCGCCGGCGGCCTGCCCTCGCCTGCCACCTTCCCGGCCGAGCGCATGCGCGAGGCGTCCGACCGCATCCTGCGCGACACGCCCGCCGCGGCGCTGCAGTACAGCGCGACCGAAGGTTATCTGCCGCTGCGCGAATGGGTCGCGCAACGCCACTCGATCAACGGCGCGCAGATCCGTGCGTCGCAGGTGCTGATCACGACCGGCTCGCAACAGGCGCTCGACCTGCTCGGCAAGGTGCTGATCTGCGTCGATAGCCCGGTGCTGGTCGAAACGCCGACCTACCTCGGCGCGCTGCAATCGTTCTCGATGTACGAGCCGCACTACGTGCAGGTGCCAACCGACGAGCAGGGCCTGATCCCCGAGGGCCTGAAGCCGGAACTGACCAATGGCGCGCGTCTGCTGTACGCGCAGCCGAATTTCCAGAATCCGACGGGACGCCGTCTGCCGGTCGAACGCCGCCGCGCGCTCGCCGAGTTCGCGAAGACCGCGCCGTTCCCGGTGATCGAGGACGATCCCTACGGCGCGCTCGACTACGCGGGCGAACCGCTGCCGACGATGTTGTCGATGGCGCCCGATCACATCGTCTATCTCGGCTCGTTCTCGAAGGTGCTCGCGCCGGGTCTGCGCGTCGGTTTCATCATCGCGCCCGAGGAACTGATCTTCAAACTCGTGCAGGCCAAGCAGGCCACCGACCTGCACACGCCGAGCTTCACGCAGCGCATCGTGCACGAGGTGGTCAAGGACGGCTTTCTCGACACGCACGTGCCGACGATCCGCGAGCTGTATCGCAACCAGTGCGACGCGATGCTCACCGCGCTCGAGCGCTATATGCCCGAAGGCGTCAGCTGGAACCGTCCGGAAGGCGGCATGTTCATCTGGGTCAATCTGCCGGCGGGCATCGACACCATGAAGCTGCTCGAGGAAGCGGTCGCGCAGAACGTCGCGTTCGTGCCGGGCGCTCCGTTCTTCGCGAGCGAGGCGCAGCACAACACGCTGCGTCTGTCGTTCGTCACGGTGCCACCGGCTAAAATCGACGAAGGCGTGGCGCGTCTCGCCGCACTCGTGCGCGCGAAAATCTGAACGGCGTTAGCCGCACTGCCATCGGGGTGAAGCTTGCACGCGCGTTGCGTGCGGACTTCGCCCCGCCTGCATTCATGCAATCTCACCGAAACGAGGACACGATATGGCTCAATCGAATGTGTACGACAAGCTCAAGGAACTCGGCATCGAATTGCCGGCGGCGGGTGCGCCGGCAGCGGCCTATGTGATGAGCGCGCAAAGCGGCAACACGGTGTACCTGTCGGGCCACATCGCCAGGAAGGACGGCAAGGTGTGGGTCGGCAAGCTCGGCGCGACGCTCTCCACCGAGGAAGGCAAGGCCGCCGCGCGCTCGATCGCGATCGATCTGCTCGCCACCTTGCATGCGCACGTCGGCGACCTGAACCGCGTCACGCGCGTCGTCAAGCTGATGAGCCTCGTCAACTCGACGCTCGAGTTCACCGAGCAGCATCTGGTCACCAACGGTGCGTCCGAGCTGATCGCCGACGTGTTCGGCGAACGCGGCAAGCACGCGCGCTCGGCGTTCGGCGTCGCGCAGATTCCGCTCGGCGCGTGCGTGGAGATCGAGCTGATCGCCGAGGTCCAATAGCATCGACGCGATGTGACAATGCGTGCGGTGTCGCGCGAGATCGGCACCTGATTCACGCCGCATTGCGATTGAAACGCGCCGACCGGTGTCACGCACCGGCGGCGCGTTTTTGTTTTATGGCGACGGTGGATCGCCGCCGCGCAGGCGGATAGAATCCGCGAACTCCCTCAACGTCCATTGCGCCGGAGCCTGTCGATGTCCGCTCACACCGTTCGTTTCAAACAGGTCGACGTGTTTACGTCGACACCGTTCAAGGGCAATCCGCTTGCCGTCGTGTTCGATGCCGACGCGCTCGATACCGCGCAAATGCAGGCCATTGCGCGCTGGACCAATCTGTCCGAAACCACGTTTCTGCTAAAGCCGACCGACGCGGCCGCCGACTATCGCGTGCGCATCTTCACGCCGGGGGGCGAGTTGCCGTTCGCGGGTCATCCGACCTTGGGCACCGCGCATGCTTTGCGCGAAAGCGGCTACCAGCCGAAGCAGGCCGGCAAGCTGATCCAGCAATGCGGCGTGGGTCTCGTCGAACTCGAAGCGCTCGACGGCGGCGACAACATGCACGGCGCATGGGCGTTCGCCGCGCCGCCCGCGCGCGTGACACCGCTCGCCGAGCATCGTTACGAAGCGCTGTCTACGGCTTTACGTAGTCAGGCGATCGACTTCAGCGCGCCGCCATGCGCGGTCGACAACGGTGCGCCGTGGCTCGTCGTGCGGGTCGATTCGGCACGCGCCTGCCTCGCGCTCGAACCCGACGCGGCGGCGCTCGCCGAGCTCGCGCATTCGGTCGACACGCACGGCGTCGCCGTGTATGGACCGCACGACGCCGACGGCCCCGCGACGTTCGAGGTCCGTTGCCTGATGGCGGGCGGCGGCTTCGGTGTCGGCGAAGACCCGGTGACGGGCAGCGCCAATGCCGCGCTCGCGGGTCTGCTGAACCTGCAGCACCGTCGTCCCGCCGCGCGCTATACGGCGCGTCAGGGCACCGCGCTCGGGCGCGCGGGCCACGTGTCGGTCCACTACGACGATGCGCGCGGCAAGATCTGGATCGCCGGGCCTTCGGTGACGATCGTCGACGGCACGTGCCGGCTCGTGTAAGCGAGCTGCGGCTTCGCGCGCGCGCCACGGCGACACGCCACATGCCGCCGCTTCACACCACAAAAAGCCGCAGCGCGATGGCGTCGCCATACCTGGTTCTCCGAATTCATCGTGGCCGGATTGCAAAAGCCCTGCCAGAAACTGCCGAGTGGCAGGCACCGTTGCCGATGAAGTCTTGGACAAATCACGGACCGGTCGCGTCATAAGACCGGCGATGCAGGCCAACGTGAACAGCCGCATCCAGGCGCCCGCCGCGCGAGCGTATACCCCATGCCCGGAAGCTTCCTTAATCCAGTGGCATTCAGTAATATCGAACCGTATCCGATGACCTGTGGACGGTCCGGCGCGGCGCCACGCCCTCTCATCCTGCGCAGCAGCTTTGGCATCTTGGTCACCATGCAGCCATCCATCTATTTCGCGCAGTCGATGCCCATGCGTTTGCAAGCGGCCCGCACCCAGCCAAGGCCCGCGCGATGACTCAGTCCCGCTTCTCCGAGCCGCGCGAAGCCAGGCCGCGACGCGATCCATTGGTCGCGCGCCGGCGCGCATTGCTCGTCATTCCCGCCCTCGGGGTACTCGTACTGATCCTGCTGTGGACCGTGATCTTCGCGCGGCTGTCGGTAGAAAGGGACGCGACGTACCGCGAAGCGATGGCGTCTTCCGCAATACTTTCCGCGGCGCTCGAGCAGCACACCATCAAGGCGATTCACCAGGTCGATCAGATCACGCGCTTCGTCAAGTACGAGTTCGAAAAGACGCCCAATCATTTCGATCTCGCGAGCACGGTCGAAAAAGGCGTCGTGCAAAGCGAAACGCTCGTGCAGGTGTCGATAATCGACGAGCACGGCAGACTGATCGCCAATACGGCCGAACTCAACCCCGCTCACATCGACTTGTCGGACCGCGAGCACTTCAAGGTCCACGAGCACGAAAACGACGACCAGCTGTACATCAGCAAGCCCGTGCTCGGCCGCGTGTCGGGTCACTGGACGCTGCAGATGACGCGGCGTCTCAATCATCCGGACGGCTCGTTCGCGGGCGTCATCGTGGTCTCCGAAGACCCGAGCTACTTTACGTCGGACTTCTACAACAACGCGGCGATCGGCCGCGAAGGCGTGATCGCGGTGATCTCGGACAGCGGCACCGTGCTCGCGCGCCGCACCGGCAACGCCAGCAGGACGAGCAGCACGTTCACCGCGAGCGGCACGTATCCGACCTCGGAGCATGTGTCGGGCACCTACGTCGATTCGATCGACAACGTCACGCGCATCGTGTCGTACCGGCACATCGACGGCTATCCGCTCGGCGTGCTCGTCGGTCTTTCGCAGGGCGAAGAATTCGCCGATTACAACCACACGCGCAACGTCTATCTCTTGATGGCGGGCTTCATCTCGCTCGCGATGCTCAGCTTCTTCGCGGTCGCGACCGGCCTGATAGGCAAACTGCTAGGCCGCGAGCGCGAGATGACGCAACTCGTCGAATACGATCTGTTGACCGGCCTGCGCAATCGCTACGCGACGCTGCAGGCGCTGCGCCATGACGTCGCGCAGCCGCTCAACCTGGGTCGCCTCGCGATTCTTTTTATCGACCTCGACAACTTCAAGACCGTCAACGACACGCTCGGCCACAACGCCGGCGACATCGTGCTGCAGATGACAGCCTCGCGCCTCGCCACCGCGGTCGGCGACGACGGCGCGCTGAGCCGAATCGGCGGGGACGAGTTCGTCGTCGTGATCAAGGGCGACGATGTCGAAAAGCGCGCGGTCGCGCTCGCCAAAGCCGCCGGCGAAGCGTTCTCGAAGCCGTTCGAGGTGCGCGGCAGCGCGTTCGTGCTGCATGCGAGCATCGGCATCGCGCTGTACTCGGTCGCCAACGAAAGCGAGATCGACCTGCTGAAGAAAGCCGACCTCGCGATGTACAGCGCGAAGGACGCCGGCAAGAACTGCTACCAGTTCTATTCGCCGCATCTGTCGCATCGCGCCGACCATCTGATGAAGTGGGAGCAGCAGTTGCGCGTCGCGCTGGCCGAGGGGCAACTGTTCCTCGCCTATCAGCCGAAGATCGATCTGAAGCGCCGCTGCATCACCGGCTTCGAAGCGCTCGTGCGCTGGAACCATCCGCAGCACGGACTGATCCCGGCCAACGAGTTCATCCCCGTGGCCGAGTCGACCGGCCTGATCGTGCCGATCGGCGACTTCGTGATCGAGACCGCATGCCGTCAGCTCGCGCAATGGCAGCAGCAGGGCTACGACACGCTATCGCTCGCGGTGAACATTTCGGCGGTGCAGTTCTGGCGCGGCGACCTGCTCGAAACGGTCTCGCGCGCGATCGAGGAAACCGGCATCTCCGCCCGTCGCCTCGAACTCGAAATCACCGAAACGACGATGATGGAATTTCCGGAAGTGGTCTCCGAAAAAATCTTCGCGCTGAAGCGTCTCGGCGTACGCATCGCGCTCGACGATTTCGGCACCGGCTACTCTTCGCTGTCCTATCTCAACCGCTTTGCCGTCGATACGCTGAAGGTGGACCGCTCGTTCGTCCAGGCGATTCCGGGCGACCGCAGCGTCTGCGTGATGGTCACCGCGATCGTCAACCTCGCGCGCTCGCTCGGGCTCACGGTGGTGGTCGAAGGCACGGAGACCGAAGAGCAGATTGCGTGGCTGGCCGCGCTCGGCCATATCGAGGCACAGGGCTTTCTGTTCTCGCGGCCGGTGCCAGTGGAGGCGATCCCGGCACTGCTCGAGCGCTTCGGGGTATGCGGCATGAACAGCGTCGGCGGCCGCCGCGTCGCGCACGAAGCCCACAGCGCAAGCAGCCTATCCAGCAACAATTAAAGGACGGGCGCCCGCATGGCGGGGCCCGCGCAGCGCCGATGCAGACCATCACGAGCGATGAGGCTGCCCGCCGCGGGCAACGGGAACCGCTATGGACGCTGTTCCGGGTCGTGTGCGGCCTGTCGGCGCTGTCGTGGGGCGGTCTCGCGTTGATGGCGCAGCTCGAGCATCATTACGTGGAACGCGAGGGGCGGCTCTCGCGCGTGGCGTTCTCGGACCTGATCGCGCTCGCGTGGATGGTGCCGGGACCCGTCGGCTGCAACGTCGCCGTGCAGCTCGGGCACGCGCTGCGCGGACGCGCGGGCGCATGGGTCGCCGGGGTGGCGAGCGTCCTGCCCTTCTTCACGCTGATGACGCTGTTCGCGATCTTCTATCGCACGCCCATCGTGCACACGATCGCGTCGCAAACCCTGCTGCATCACTTCAGCGTCGTGCTCGCGACGCTGATCGCGCTCACCTGGTACAAGCAAACCCGCGCGCTCGTGCGGGGCAAGCTCGAATGGACGGCGGCGCTGCTCGGCAGCATCGCGCTGCTCTATGCGCACAGCGCCGCGGCGTATGTGGTGATGCTCGGCGCGGCCTTCGGCGCCGGCTGGTTCGCGAGTCGGGAGCGCGACTCGCGACTCGCCGTGTCGCTCCAGCGCGGCGACTATCGGCTACTGGCCGCGCTCGGCGTGCTGCTCGTGCTGTTTGCGCTGCCGCTGCCGCATCGCTATGACCTCGCGCTGCTGTGGCCGCGCCTCGCGGGCGCCGGCATGACGCTGTTCGGCGGTGGCTTCTCGGCGTTGCCGGTGCTGAAGACGCTGTTCGTCACGCCGGCGGTCGGCGTGTCCGATAACGACTTCACGCTCGCGTTTACGCTGTCGCCGTTGTCCCCGGGACCCCTGCTGAACGTGGTCCCGTTCTTCGGTTATCTCGTCGATGGCTGGCTCGGCGCGCTGATCGCGACGCTCGCGCTATTCGTGCCGTCAGGCTGCCTCGTCGTGCTCGCGCAGCGGCATCTGCATCAGTTGAAGGTGAACCCGCGCTTCGAGCACGGCATGAGGATTCTGCGCGCGGTCACGACCGCGTTTCTCGCGGTCGCGGTACTGCGCATTGCCGTGCGCGTACCGCTGGAGCCGATCTATCTGCTGACCGCGACGTTCTCCGCGATGTGCTTCGCGAAGCTGAAGGTGCCGGTGTATGCCGTGTATGGAACGGTGGCGGTGGCGTGCGGTTTGTGGCTCGCGTACGGCGCCACGACGTGATGCGTCGCGGGCCGCACGAAGCCTGCTGCGCCGTTGGCGATCCGGCGGTCCGGCGGTCCGGCGGTCCGGCGATCCGGCGATCCGGCGGTCCGGCGGTCCGGCGGTCCGGCGATCCGCCGATCAGAACCCGCGCGACAGCACAGCGAAGCCGATCGTCACGACGCCCAGCACGAGATTGATCAGCACGAGACGGCGGACCGTGCCGACCGCCTGCGCGCCATCGGGCCACTTCTGCGCCTGCACCGCGCGGCGAATGCGCGGATATACGGCGAAGCGGATATGCCCGAAGATCAGCATCATCACGATGCCGAGACCGGCCATCGCATGCAACGGCCAGCTAGCATGAGCGCCGCCGAATTGCATCAGCAGGAAGCCGCCGCTGATCAGGATCACGAGCACCGACACCCCGACCCAGTTGAAGAAGCGGCCAAATACCGACTCCCACAGCGGCAGGCGCAGTTGCGGCGACAGATCGCCGAGCGCAGGGCGCAGGCAGAAATGCGCGAACACCATACCGCCGACCCACACCGCCACCCCGAGCAGATGCAGAAAAAGCGCGACTTCGATAGCCTTGTTCATGTAGTTTTCCTCTCCCGACGACGCCACACCGTTTAGGACACGCGATCCCGCTCAGCACCAACTGAGCGCGTTCGACCATACGTGATGCAGGCAGTTCCGGGTATCGACGTCTATTGCGTCGTGTTTTGTCGTTGTGATCGCGGCCCGTTCATCTGGCCGCGACGCCGCCGCGCCCCGTTTGCTTCCACGCCCTTCGCGCGACGGACTCTGCTGCGACAGACCGCGAGCGCCCCGCATGCTAGCAGGCGCCCTCGGTTTTGCAGCGTCAAACTTCGTTAAATCGACTCCACTAGGCCGGCAGCACCGGACGCATGCCGTCGAGCTTCAGCTTGCTGGCGGGCGCGCGTCCCTTGCGCGCACGCTTGCCGACATGCGCCGCAAGCTCGGCGCCGGCCAGCTTCTCCTCGTCGACGCGGCCGCCACGACGCGTGCCGATCAGCATCACGCCTGCTTTGTTGATCGCGAGCGCCTGCACGAGCGTTTCGTTGTCGTCGAGCGCCATCAGCGTGACGCCACGGCCGCCGCCCGACAGCGTCTTCATCTCGTCGAGGCCGAACACGAGCAGACGTCCGCCCGACGACAGACACGCGACCTGCGCCGCGTCCGGCAGCATCGGCATCGGCGCGAGCGGCGCGGCGCCGGCGTCGATCGTCATGAACGACTTGCCGGCCTTCACGCGGCTCACCATATCGCCGACCTTCGCGATGAAGCCGAAGCCGTTGCTCGAGGCGAGCAGCAGCGCCTGTTCCGCCGACGCCGCGTAGTAGTGCATCAAATGACTGCCCGATTCGAGCTCGATCAGCGACGTGACCGGCACGCCGTCGCCGCGTCCGCCCGGCAGTTGAGCCACCGCGACCGAATAGACGCGCCCGTTGCTACCCCACGCGATCAGCGTATCGGGCGTGCGGCATTGGAACGCCGCGTAGAGGCCGTCGCCGGCCTTGAAGCTGAAGCCGGCCGTATCGAGCCCGTGGCCCTTCAGCGCGCGCACCCAGCCCTTTTGCGACACCACGACGGTGACCGGCTCGTCGACCACGCGCGCTTCGAACGTCGCGCGCTTTTCCTGCTGGATCAGCGTGCGGCGCTCGTCGCCGTACTGTTTCGCGTCGGCTTCGATTTCCTTGATCAGCAGGCGCTTCATCGCCGGTTCGCTGCCGAGCAGCTCTTCGAGCTTGGCCTTCTCGTCGCGCAGCTCGGCCAGTTCCTTCTCGATCTTGATCTTCTCGAGGCGCGCCAACTGACGCAGCCGGATTTCGAGGATGTCCTCGGCCTGGCGATCCGTGAGACCGAACGCGGCCATCAGCGCGACTTTCGGCTCGTCCGATTCGCGAATGATGCGGATGACTTCGTCGATATTCAGGAAGACGATCATCCGGCCTTCGAGAATATGGATGCGGTCGTCGACCTTCGACAGACGATGCCGCGTGCGGCGCGTCACCGTCGCGAAACGGAACGCGATCCACTCGTGCAGGATTTCGCTCAAGCCCTTCTGACGCGGCCGGCCATCGCCGCCGACCATCACCATGTTCAGCGGTGCGTTCGATTCGAGGCTCGTATGCGCGAGCAGCGTGTTGACGAAGTCGGTCTGATCGATGCGGCTCGACTTCGGCTCGAACACGAGACGCACCGGCGCGTCCTTGCCCGATTCGTCGCGCACCGCGTCGACGAGCCCGAGCAGCGTCTGCCGCGTCTGCAACTGCTCGGGCGTCAGCGTCTTCTTGCCGAGCTTGATTTTCGGGTTGGTCTGTTCTTCGATTTCCTCGAGCACCTTCTGCGCGGCCGTATTCGGCGGCAGTTCGGTGATCACGAGTTGCCACTGGCCACGCGCGAGATCCTCGATCTTCCAGCGCGCGCGCACCTTCAGGCTGCCGCGGCCGGTTTCGTACGCGGTGGCGATTTCCGCCTCGCTCGAAATGATCTGGCCGCCGCCGGGGAAGTCCGGACCGGGCACGTGCTGCATCAGCTCCGCATGCGAGAGCTTCGGATTGCGGATCAGCGCGACCGCCGCTCCTGCGACTTCGCGCAGGTTGTGCGACGGAATTTCCGTCGCGAGGCCGACGGCGATGCCCGATGCGCCATTGAGCAGCACGAACGGCAGACGCGCCGGCAGCACTTTCGGCTCTTCGAACGAGCCGTCGTAGTTCGGCATGAAGTCGACCGTGCCCTGGTCGATTTCGGCGAGCAGCAGCTTTGCGATCGGCGTCAGGCGCGCTTCGGTGTAACGCATCGCCGCCGCGCCGTCGCCGTCGCGCGAGCCGAAGTTGCCCTGGCCGTCGATCAGCGGATAGCGCATCGAAAAGTCTTGCGCGAGACGCACGAGTGCGTCGTACGCGGACTGGTCGCCGTGCGGGTGATACTTACCGAGCACGTCGCCGACCACGCGCGCCGATTTGACCGGCTTCGCGTTGTCGCCGAGGCCCATCTCGTTCATCGCGAACAGGATGCGGCGCTGCACCGGCTTCTGCCCATCGCAAACATCGGGCAGCGCGCGGCCCTTGACCACGCTGACCGCATACTCGAGGTACGCGCGCTCCGCGTAGTTGCCGAGCGTCAGCACGTCGCTGTCCGACGGCGGCTCGTTGAAAAGGTCGAGAGTGTTATCGTCGTCCATCTAGATTCCGTGTCCGTGTTTGGCTTGAAGTGTCGTATGCCGCATTGAGGCGCAATGCGCTCAGATGTCCGCTTCCACTTCGTTGCCCTTCTCTTCGAGCCAGCTGCGGCGCGACGCCGCTTCGCCCTTGCCCATCAGCATCGTCATGCGCGCGACGGTCGCATCGTAGTCGAGTTCGCCGAGCGCGACCGGCTGCAGGCGGCGCGTGTCGGGATTCATCGTCGTGTCCCACAGCTGCTCGGCGCTCATTTCACCGAGCCCCTTGAAGCGGCTGATCGACCACTGGTTGTCGCGCACGCCGTCCTTGCGCAGCTTGTCGAGAATCGCCTCGAGCTCGCCTTCGTCGAGCGCATAGAGCTTCTGCGCGGGCTTCTTGCCGCGCGCGGGCGCATCGACGCGAAACAACGGCGGACGCGCGACGCACACATGACCGCGCTCGATCAGTTGCGGGAAATGCTTGAAGAACAGCGTGAGCAGCAGCACCTGGATATGCGAGCCGTCGACGTCCGCATCCGACAGAATGCAGATCTTGCCGTAGCGCAGATTCGACAGATCGACCTTGTCGTCCGGATTATGCGGATCGACGCCGATCGCCACTGAAATGTCGTGCACCTCGTTGTTCGCGAACAGGCGATCACGTTCGGTTTCCCATGTGTTCAGCACCTTGCCGCGCAGCGGCAGGATCGCCTGGTATTCCTTGTCGCGGCCCATCTTCGCGGAGCCGCCCGCCGAGTCGCCCTCGACGAGGAACAGCTCGTTGCGGCCGATTTCCGTCGATTCGCAATCGGTCAGCTTGCCGGGCAGCACGGCAACGCCCGAGCTCTTGCGCTTCTCGACCTTCTGCCCCGCGCGCGTGCGCGCCTGCGCCTGCTTGATCACGAGGTCCGCGAGTTTCTTGCCATGCTCGACGTGCTGGTTCAACCACAGTTCGAGCGCCGGCCGAGCGAACGACGACACGAGCTTGACCGCATCGCGGCTATTCAGGCGCTCCTTGATCTGCCCTTGAAACTGCGGATCGAGCACCTTCGCCGACAGCACGAACGATACCCGCGCGAACACGTCTTCGGCGAGCAGTTTCACGCCCTTCGGCTGCAGGTTGTGCAACTCGACGAAGCTCTTGACCGCCTGATAAAGACCGTCGCGCAAGCCCGACTCATGCGTGCCGCCCGCGGGCGTAGGAATCAGGTTCACGTACGACTCGCGCGTGAGCGGCCCTTCCTCGCTCCACGCGACGACCCACGCCGCGCCCTCGCCTTCGGCGAACGTCTCTTCGCTCGAACGCGAGCTTTCCGCGTAGCGCTCGCCCTCGAACAGCGGAATCAGCAGATCGCTGCCGTTCATGCCTTCCAGCAGATAGCCGCGCAGGCCGTCTTCGTATTTCCAGCTTTGCCGCTCGCCGGTTTTCTCGTTGACGAGCGTGACCTCGACGCCCGGCAGCAGCACCGCTTTTGAGCGCAACAGACGCTGCAATTCACCGAACGGCAGGTTCGGCGAATCGAAGTACTTCGGATCGGCCCACGCGGTCACGCGCGTGCCGGATTTCTTGTCGGCCTTGGTGGCGGCGCGCACTTCGAGCGGCTTCGCGACGTCGCCGTGCGCGAAGCTCAGTTCGGCGACCTTGCCGTCGCGCCACACGGTGACGTCGAGCCGCGTGGACAGCGCGTTGGTGACCGACACGCCGACGCCGTGCAGACCGCCCGAGAACGTATAGGCGCCGCCGGCGGCCTTGTCGAACTTGCCGCCCGCGTGCAAGCGCGTGAAAACGATTTCGACGACCGGTACGCCCTCGTCGGGGTGCAGGCCGAACGGAATGCCGCGGCCGTCGTCGTCGACCGAGACCGAATGGTCCGCGTGCAGCGTGACCGTGATTTGCCGGCCGTAGCCGCCGAGGGCTTCGTCCGATGCGTTGTCGATGACTTCCTGAATGATGTGCAGCGGATTCTCGGTGCGGGTGTACATGCCGGGTCGTTGCTTGACCGGCTCCAGACCCTTCAACACCTTGATCGACGCTTCGCTATACGCGGCGTTTGGCTTTTTCGTAGACATGATTGACTCGGTGCGTCGGTTCATCGTTGTCCACAGGTCCTGTGGACAGGGCCTGGACAATGCGTTGAGTACTCAAAAAAAGCGAAACGAAACAACGGGGTTAGGTGGAGCGCCCGCGATGCGGGCAAGCTGTTTTGTCGCGCGGCTTCCGTTGGCGCGCTCGAATGCCGGAGATGGACGCACAGCCCGCCGGGGAAGCCTGTTCGCGGGGTATTGTACTGATTTCGATCACGGCGGCAATTGACCCCGCGCTGAATTGGCCGACTGGATAAGGCGCGGCGGGCGTTGGGGGACATGCAATGGAGGATGCACGACTCGCAGGACGGCGGCGCGATAGGTATCGGCGGAAATGCACGGGCGCGCGCCGGCTGAATTTCGGTGCCGTGCGCGGCGGCGCTTTCTGCTGTTTTTGTGCCGGCCGCGCACGCCGCGTTACTTGACGCGGTTTTCCAGCTCGTCCCAACGTTCGAGCGCGAGCATCAACTCTTCGTCGATCTCGGCATAGCGCTCGGTCAGACGCGCGCCTTCGCGTGCATCTTTCGCGAACACCGAGCCGTCTTCGAGCTGCGCGCCGATTGCCTTCTGTTCGGCCTCAAGGTCGGCAATCATTTTCGGTAGCGCCTCCAGTTCGCGCTGCTCCTTGAACGACAGCTTCGCGCTGCGCTGCGCATTGCGGCCCGACGCGCTGTCCTTCGGCGCCGCTTCTTTCGGCGCTTCCTTGCTCGATTCTTTCTGCGCTTCGAGCGCGAGTCGCTCCGAGCGATCGCGCTGCGTCTGCCAGTCCGTGAAGCCGCCGACGTATTCGCGCCACTTGCCACCGCCTTCCGAGGCGATCACCGACGTCACGACGTTATCGAGAAAGGCGCGGTCGTGGCTGACGAGCAGCACCGTGCCGTCGTAGTCGATCAGCAGTTCTTCGAGCAGTTCGAGCGTCGGAATGTCGAGGTCGTTGGTCGGTTCATCGAGCACCAGCACGTTGGCCGGGCGCGCGAACAGGCGCGCGAGCAACAGCCGGTTGCGCTCGCCGCCCGACAGCGACTTGACCGGCGAACGCGCGCGCTCCGGTGCGAACAGGAAGTCGCCGAGATAGCTCATCACATGCTTCTTCTGGCCGTTGATTTCGACCCACTCGCTGCCGGGGCTGATCGTGTCCGCGAGACTCTTTTCCAGATCGAGCGCCGCGCGCATCTGATCGAAATACGCGACCTGCGGATTCGTGCCGACGCGCACGTTGCCCTCGTCGGGCGCGAGTTCACCGAGGATCAGCTTCAGCAGCGTGGTCTTGCCCGCGCCGTTCGGACCGATGAAGCCGATCTTGTCGCCGCGCATCACCGTGGCCGTGAAGCGGTCCACCACCGCGCGCTCGCCATAGCGCTTCGTCACGTCCGTCAGTTCCGCCACGATCTTGCCGGACTTCTCGCCCTGACCGACGTCGAGCTTCACGTTGCCCTGCCCGTTGCGGCGCTCGGCGCGCTCGTTGCGCATCTGCACGAGGCGCGCGATGCGGCCGACGCTGCGCGTGCGGCGTGCCTCGACGCCCTTGCGAATCCACACTTCTTCCTGCGCGAGCAGTTTGTCGAACTTCTCGTTCTCGATGCGCTCGACTTCGAGCTGCTGCGCCTTGCGCGTCTGGTACGCGGAGAAATTGCCCGGATACGACAGCAGCCGCCCGCGATCGAGCTCGACGATGCGCGTCGCGACGCGGTCGAGAAACGCGCGATCGTGTGTGATGAACAGCAGCCCAGCGCGCAGCGACACCAGCAGATCTTCGAGCCAGCGGATGCCGTCGAAGTCGAGATGGTTGGTCGGCTCGTCGAGCAGCAGCACGTCGGGCTGCACGACGAGCGCGCGCGCGAGCGCGGCGCGCTTCTGCATGCCGCCCGACAGCGAGCCGACACGGGCTTCGCCGTTCAGGCCGATCTGCTGCAGCGTGGTCGCGACGCGCGTGCTCCAATTCCATGCGTCCGCGGCGTCCAACGACGATTGCAGCGTGTTCATGCGCGCGAGCAGCGCGTCGTGTTCGGCGCCCTCAGGCGTGTCGGCGAGCTGATGCGCGACCGCGTCGTATTCGTCGAGCAGCGCGCGCGCCTCGGTGAGTCCGGCGGCGACCGCGTCGAACACGGTGTCGTCGGCGTTGAACTCGGGCTCCTGCGGCACGTAGACCGTGCTCAGATGCTGCTGACGCGTGACGAGGCCGTCGTCGGGTTTGGCCAGATCGGCGACGATTTTCAACAGCGACGACTTGCCCGCGCCGTTGCGCCCGATCAGCCCGACGTGCTCGCCCGCTTCGAGCGAGAAATCCGCGTGGTCGAGCAGCGCGACGTGACCGAACGCGAGCTGCGCTCCGGTAATGGTGTAAAGCGACATGGGAATGGGAGAAGGCAGCGATGAGTCGGAACTGCTCATTGTACCGGGCGCAGGTATGCCGGGCGGGAACATCCGTGCGATGAAGCGCGCAACGCAGCGTGCAACGCTATTGGCGAGCGCCGGCCCGGCCTTTCAAGCAGTTGCTTACTTGACGTGCACCGTGATCGTCTTGCTCATCTCCGGCCCATACGAGCGATGCGCGCCGTCGCCGAATTGCAGCGTCAGCGTATGGTCGCCCGGCGGCAGCGTCAGATCGGTTTCAGTCTGGCCTTTGCCGAAGTGCAGCGACTTGTTGGTCGCGGGGACGACCTCGCCCTTCGGCAGCGGCTTGCCGTCGATCAGCAGGTGATGATGCCCGGTGCCGTCCGTCAGCGTGCCGGCGGGCGCGATCTTCATGCCGTCAAGGCCAAACACGACGTGCACCGGATTGGTGACGGTCGCGCCGTCCGCCGGTTGCACGAAGGTCACGCCCTCCGCCTGCGCCACACCTGACCCGGCGAGTAGCCCAGCCGCCGCGACGCCGACCAACCATCTGTTTATAAACATCGTTTTCTCCTTTGGAAGCGAAACCCGGCGATGCGGCGCCGCCAGCGGCCTCGCCCGAGACCGTTCGTCGCAATACGTGCGAAGCGAGCGCCACATCTGTCCAATCGAATAGCTTGCAGGTCAAAGCGTACACGGCTTGTGTGACGAGGCCCGTCGCGCGAACCCGGGCTCGCCGCAGAGGCGTTGGGGCGGCGCCGCATCGGTCGTCTGCGGCTGATTTGACAAATTCCGGTAATATTGCGGGTCGCCGCGCCACCCCATAAAGGGGCAGAGCAAGCCGGCCATTGCATTGAACGAGAGAGCGTGTCGTGAGCGAAGTAATCGAAGTGACGGAATTCAAGAGCTGGGTCTGCCTGATTTGCGGTTGGATCTACAACGAGGAAGACGGTCTGCCCGAAGAAGGCATCGGACCGGGCACGCGTTTCGCCGACATTCCGGAAGACTGGCGCTGCCCGCTCTGCGACGTGGGCAAGGCGGAGTTCGCGGTGGTGGAGTTTTGACAGTGAGATGAGCTTGGGGCGATAGGCGCGGTTGCGTGCGCTTCGCCAGATGCTCAGGTGGTTTGCGCGGCCCGGCAGGCGATGTCTGCGGGGCCGTTTGTTTTTGCGGGATTTGTGCGAGGCGCGGGCGGCTGCTGGCTTGGCTCTCCTTTTGCCCGCGCCGGTTTGATATACTCTGCGCTCGGTGGTCAGTCTGGACTCACCGAGTCCTCGCCGATCTGTCCGGCCCGGTCCTCTCCCTGTAGTTCAATGGATAGAACAAGTGCCTCCTAAGCGCTAGATACAGGTTCGATTCCTGTCAGGGGGACCAGATAGCTTCCCGGCGTTGCCCAGAAAAGTATTGAACATGGGCCCAATCTGCACTGACGAGTCGCCGCGAACGTGAGACGGTGCGGAGGCAGCGCGCAGATATTCAGCGAGCTTCACCTGTTGCGGTTCGTCCCTCGCCAAAGTGGTCGGGCTGGCAGTGACGATGCGTTTGCGGCCAGCGCGTACCTCACTACTCCCGGCGTCGCCGCAATATTCCGCTCGAGCATAGACCACACAAAGGTTGCCGGCTCTCGCCTGGATTTCGATTGCCACTAGCCCATCCATTCGTGCCCGCTCTAGCGGTACTCGTCAATCTCCACCGTGCCGCTCAGCGCTTCTGGCAGTTCGTCCTCGTTGCCGTCGCCGGACAGCAGTTCGGAAAGCTCGTCTGCGCGTACCGCCCGCATCGCTTTCTCGATCTCCCTGTCGTATCGGCGGTTGTTCCGATCATGCCGGGCGTGCGCCTTACGCGCGTACTTCTGAACGAAGCAACCACGCTCGCCAGCGAGGCGGTCCCGCTTTCGTTTTGCGATCACGGGAGCCGAGGGCCACATGTTCCGCCGTCGGTCTCATGGACCTCAAGCGAGTCACACTCAATCGCGAGTTCGGCACCCAGAGTGGAATAGATGAAAGCAAGCAGTGCGGCTTTCTTGTCGGTAAGTCGCTCTCCAGCTTCGAGCACAGCACTGGCCCGCGCGTGCTTCGCGTCGTCCGGGGCAACGATGTGAATGCCGTAGACGATATTCAGCAAGCCAAGATGCTCAACCGAAACACACGTCACGCCGTTGAACGTGACCAACGCGCGCCTGTTGGCAAGGTACAGGCCTAGCGTCAGCGTCCGGGGCTCGGTATTCGGGCCAATGACCACGCTGTCCAGATACCAATCGTGGAAATAGCCCCACGCCTTCAATATTTCATCCGTCATATCGATTTACCAAGGGAGCAAGGAGACCGGCGCGCCCTCGTCGCGGATGTAGCCGTCCCAACCGTGCGCGTGCGGATTTGGATTGCCGTGGTGCGCTTCAAGGTCAAAGTCCGCTAGCGGCGTGCCATTCGGCCCGAACTGACGCAACTGCGGCATCGTCCCCGGCATACTGGAGATCCACGTCCCCGGCGTGCCTTTGAACGGCATCCCGGCAACTTCATCTGCTGCGCCACCCGGCATGTCGGGCTGATAGTCGAACGCCTGCGCATCGCCAAGCGGCGTTGATACCGGCGTAGCGATGGTTCCATCCGGAAGCACGTCACCGGGGCGGGCGAACCAGATGGCGAGATCATCGTCGGCGGCCAGTCGCGGAAGTACTGGACGCTGGAATGAACGCCCGGCACTCACCACAGGCAGCGAGCGCCTGAATAGCTGCGACGGCGTGACGGTCGCGTAGTACGGCCGGATCTTCTGCTCAATAGTCGCACCGCCTCCGCGCGACGTACGCGGCGTGGCACGACTGCGATCACATCGCCACGTTCGACGGCGTTCTGTAGCGCCCGGGCGGTCTGCTCTGGAGCAGCGCTACTCGCGTATGCACCACTGCGCGCGTTGCGCATGAATTCGACGAGCCGCGCCAGCTGACGTGTGTCGCGCGTGAATTCTCGCAATCCTGCCGAGGTAATGAACTGGCGGCCGGCGCGCGCCTCGTTGCTCAGGGCATTACCGTGATACTCATGTCGCGTGTAGAGCGTGCAGCGCCGATGCGTTCCGACGTCGAAGTCAATCGCCATCTGTCTGTAATCCCATCAACTTGTGCCTCCTCCAAAAAAAGCGATTTGAAGAGGCTATGTAGCACAAAGCCGGGAACGGAGCGACAGGTCCGACACAATCGTTGACACTCGTCCCTGCGCCGGTCCGCCATGCGTCACCACGCACGGCCGTGCGCGCGCCGAAGCGCCGAAAAGGCCGGACGAAAAACCGGACTTGCAAGGATTCCTGCAAGGAGGAGACGAGTCTAGATGCTGCTGAATGCGGAGCAGCACTGAGGCGGCGAAGCGGCGAAAAACTACTCTCTTATGTGACGCCGGATGTGAAGCGGCCCCGCTTCAGGGGGCTATACAAGCAAATCAATCGCCCCGCGATCGATTGCGCCGCATCCAGGTCATACAGGAATCGCACCCGTTTTTCCTCAGGAGACCGATTCGAGGGGCACAGGTGGGGGGCACAAAAAATCGAAAACTCCCCGCAAACACCGCCAGCCTTGACGTATGAATTCTGTCAGGGGACCAACCGGCCACCAGTGCTCTTAAAAGCCCCGCACACCTTGCGCTGCGGTGCTTTTTGTTGCCGATCCGCCTTCCAGGCGAACCACCCGTTCGACAACCCCGGAAAATCGGGCGCTCCCGGAAATCTCAGATCGCTATAATCTGCGAGCCGACTTCGAAACGTTTCCGAGGACCGACATGGATCAAGCGCTTGAATGCGTTACCGCGTTGAATTTTTGTGAGCAGGCCTATCTCGCCGCAAATCCGGACGTCGCTGCGGCTGTCAGGCTCGGCGCATTACGATCGGGAAGATCGCATTTCGAAGTTTTCGGAAGCGCCGAAAGTCATCGCAGGCAAGATGCACTGATGGCGGCCCAATCCAGGCAGGAACGAAGAAAAAGAATAGCGTCTGTCCTTCGCACTGATATGCCATTTAGTGACGACGGAAAATTTTTCGATTTTTTGTCGCCCGATCTGCGCTCCCAGTTCGACATTTACGACTCGGAACTGGCCGGCAGCAATCTGTACGATCAGGATGCACTGAGTATGATCGAGCGCCATCCGTCGGGGATCATTCTGGATTGTGGGGCCGGCAGCCGTCCCGCGATCTACGAAAACGTGATCAATTTCGACATCACCAACTATCCATCCACCGATGTGCGCGGTGTCGGCGAAGTTCTGCCATTCAAAGATGCATCGTTCGATGGCCTTCTGTCGTTGAATGTCCTCGAACATGTGAAGGACCCATTCACTGCCGCCAAAGAGATTCTTCGCGTGTTGAAGCCAGGAGGCGATCTGGTCGTGGTGGTTCCGCTCACTCAACCTACTCACGGCTACCCGCATCACTACTACAACATGACAGCCGAGGGGATTCTCAACCTGTTCGGATCTGCGATCAATGCCGAACGTGTGTACGTACCGGAATCGACATCGGCCATCTGGTCGATTTACTGGATCATGAGCGAATGGGCCGATGGTCTCGACGAGAATGCGCTGAAGGAATTCAAGGCGCTCACGGTCGAAGAAATTCTGCAAGGGCCGCCGACGTTGCTGGATCGATCGTTTGTGAAGCAGCTAAGCGCAAAAAAGAATCTCGACATTGCGAGTTCGACGACGGTGATCGCGAAACGCGTTTGAGACGACGCCAGTCCAGCGGCTCCATTATTTTTGCATCGGCCGACGGACACTTTGCTCGTATATCGAAGGGTCGACGACGTTCATCTGATCCTTTGGGCGTTCACCAAAAACTCGCTCGAAGTCCTCGGGACCCAGAATGTCAGCAGCGTCGTGGAGAAAAGACGAATAGGCCTGGTTCAGCTCCGAGGCGGACGGAACATCGCCGCCCTGCGGGGCAGGTTGCAAACGCTCGACCCGCACCATAAATGCGCGTCGATGATTCATCAACGACTTGATCTTCGCATCCGCGTCGGGACCCTTCAAAGTCGCCTGAAGATGCTCCTGAAAATCGTCGACATCGGATTCCTGATGTCCTGGCTTCATCGCGTTACTCCCGCTTGGTGTCGAGCACTGAATCTTCTTGCTCGCCCATGCAGCATGCTGCTTGCCGTATGGTCCGAAGATCGCGACACTCAACCAGTAGCCCCTGGACATGCGGACGGTAGCTGGAGCCGCTCCACCGCTGCCGGTCGCCCAAAGAATCTGGTTTGACAACTGATGGCATACACCATCGCGACCATAGCTGAATATCGTTCCACGAGCGGCCGGATCGATGTTCGAGTCCACATCGGGCTTACATAGACAACTAGCATAAAGCAGATTTGCCGCGCCGGAAGCCAAAAAACCATCCGCACTGACCGGCGTCCCAGCTCGGGCGTGGAAGCTGCCCCAGCTGTACCAATAGTGCTCGCCCGCGATCAGGACGTCCGCCAGCGCTGGGTAAATCTTCACGCGGCTGTCGTAGGTCGTCACCCATGTATGGTCGACCACGGAATCCTGGAAATACGCCGGAACGGACCACGCGAACAATGTAACGGCGCTCATTGCTTCACCTTTTCGTCCGGTCGCGTCACAGCGCTGTCGCGCGATTCTCGCCCGATAAGCCGGTAAGAACTTTACTCACCTCAAAGGTTATACGCGCTCAGCGGTATTACGCGGAAAAACATGGACGAGCCAGCCATGCGCGGCAACGATGCCGTCGGTATGAAACGCGACGACGCCCAGCGCGGCGAGTGCGCGCAACAGGCCATCAAGCCGGCCGCTGCGGAATATTCAGGCCGCGCACCACCGCCGGACGCTCGACGAACGCCGCCAGCACGCGCCGCACGTTCGGGAAGTCCTGAATGCCGACCAGTTCTCCCGCCTCATAGAAGCCGACCAGATTGCGCACCCACGGGAAGATCGCGATATCGGCAATCGAATACTGATCGCCCATCACCCATGTGCGTCCTTCCAGGCGCTGCTCCAGCACGCCGAGCAGCCGCTTCGATTCGGCGATGTAGCGATCGCGCGGACGCTTGTCCTCGTACTCCCTGCCGGCGAATTTGTGGAAGAAGCCGACCTGGCCGAACATCGGACCGATGCCGCCCATCTGGAACATCACCCACTGGATCGTCTCGTAGCGCCCGGCGGCGTCCCGGGGGATCAGCCGGCCGCTTTTGTCGGCGAGATAAATCAGGATCGCGCCCGATTCGAACAGCGGCAGCGGTTTGCCGTCGGGACCGTTCGGATCGAGGATCGCCGGAATCTTGTTGTTCGGGTTCAACGACAGAAACGCCGGCGTCATCTGATCGTTGGTATCGAAGCGCACCAGATGTGGCTCGTACGGCAAGCCGGTTTCCTCGAGCATGATCGAGATTTTTACGCCATTGGGCGTCGGCAGCGAATAGAGCTGAATCCGGTCCGGATGCTCGGCCGGCCATTTCTTCGTGATCGCGAAAGCGGATAAATCGGTCATGGGTTCGGGTCGCCCTATGGGACAGAAATTGCAAGACCGCCCAATATAAACCGACTCGCCACAACGCGTGCGAGGCCGCGTGAAGACCCTACAAACGCTGCGGCAACAGCGCCGTTCGCGATCGGCGGTTCACCACAAGTCCTTCGTCGCCGTACCCGCGCGCACGTTGAAGCCCTCGCGCCACAGCGCCGCGCCGACCGTCAGCAGCAGCGTCTTTTCGGTGCCGTCGAGCAGTTCCCACGCGGCCGCGAGCCACGTCGCGAAGTTCGCGCAGGTCGCTTCGAGATCGGGCGGCGCCTTGCCTTCCAAATACTGCCGTTCGAACATCGAAAGTATCTTTTCGGGTGTCATTGGCGCGACCTCCTGATGGGATTGCGCCAAGTCTAAAGGGCTCGCAGCGCGCGCGGAATGCCGATCATCGCGACCACGGGTTACTCCCAGGCCGGCCGCCGCGCCAACGTCAGCCGTGACCCAGCTGGTGAAATCGGACGCGTCGTGTCCGACCTGCGCCGTACAAAAAGCAAAGGCGCCGCGACGATCGCGACGCCTCCGCCGTTACGGCAACCTGCATCGAACGGGTTCAGTGACGACCGCGCTTTGCATCGTCCCTGGCGTCTTCCTTCGCATCGCCATAGGCCTTCTGCACCTTGCCGGCGCCCTGCTGCAGGTCGCCTTTGAGTTCCTTCGCAGGGTCCTTCGTGGCCTTGCCGACGGCCTCGTTGACCTTGCCCTTGACCTGCTCGCCAACGCCCTTCACTTGATCCTTGTTCATGCTCGGCTCCCATATGCGTAGTCGACGGAAATGCCGGCGCGGTATCGCGCCGGTGTGTGGGAAGCAGCAACGGCTGTTCCCGGGAGCTGCTCCGCGCGCCGGGCCGCGACACCGACGAACGCCGACGCGCGATCGGGCAAATTTTTTATCAAAAGGCCTAAAGTCTCGCCGCGCACCGCCGTAAATGCGCTCAGGGAGGAGTCATGGACCGCACGGAGACTACGATTTCGGGATCATCGCAAGCTGCGTTGATCGATCACGACATCGCGCACATCGCGCGGGTGATGCACGTATCGCTGCGCGGCGATTTCGGCGGTCCGATCCTGCCAGCCACCTATTGGCGCAAACGACTGACCGCGCTGGTCGACAGCGGCCAGCTTTCTACCGCCCAATTGGACAAAGTCGATAGCCTGTTGCTGCAACTCGATCGGCTGGCCTCGACGCCGCTGCCCGAATGGGAACGCTTCGCGCCCGCGCCGACCTCGCGATTCGAGCCGGCTGGCCCGGTGAAGAAGGTGAAGTCGGCCTGACCGCATCCGCATCCGCCCCACCCGCTGCACCCGCACGCGTGGCGCCAAGCCGGCCCGCGGCTCGTCTTGCGCGCCGCAAAAAAAGCGGCCGGGCACGAGGTCGCGGCCGCCAACACACGTCGCAACGCCGGAAACCAGCGTCACGGGACCAGCGTCTATCCGCATTCGTGACAGGCATGGTTCGCCGCAGACAAACGCAGCGGCGCGACGTATCGCGAAAAATTCCTGATCAATCGGCGCCGACAATAGGGAAAGGGGACGACCTTAGGTCATAATGTCCGCAAAAATTCCCAGCAAGGACGCCACGTGACCCTCGCCGCCCCGTTCGACCTGCTCAAGCAGGCGCGCGCCCGTTTCACCCAACGCGAAATCGCAGCCCATGTCGGCAAGGACATCAAGACGGTGCGTCGCTGGGAAAAAGGTGAAACGCCTTGTCCCGCGATGCTGGAACCCGCGTTGCGCGATCTGCTGCGGCAAGGCGCGCGTGAGGCGCAACACGCGGCCGACGCGGCGCGCTTCCGCTTCATCGATCTGTTCGCGGGTATCGGCGGCATTCGCATGGGCTTCGAGGCGCACGGCGGCGAATGCGTGTTCACCAGCGAGTGGAACGAGTTCTCGACGCGGACTTATCGCGAGAACCACGGCGACAACTCCGCGAGCGGCGGCGCGCACGCGCTGATCGGCGACATCGTCACGTTTCCCGCCGAGGACGTGCCGAGCCACGACGTGCTGCTCGGCGGCTTTCCGTGCCAGCCGTTTTCGATCGCCGGCGTCAGCAAGAAAAACGCGCTTGGCCGGCCGCACGGCTTCGAATGCACGACCCAGGGCACGCTGTTTTTCGACGTCGCGCGCATCATCGCCGCGAAGCGCCCCGCCGCGTTCCTGCTCGAAAACGTAAAGAACCTGCTGTCGCACGACAAGGGCCGCACCTTCGACGTGATCCTGCAAACGCTGCGCGACGAACTCGGCTACGAGGTGCACTACCGCGTGATCGATGGCCAGCATTTCACGCCTCAGCATCGCGAGCGCATCATCGTGGTGGGCTTTCGCGGCAAGACCGGGTTCACATGGGACGACCTGCGCCTGCCCGAACAGGGTCCGCGGCTCGGCGCGATCCTGCATCGCACGGACGGCACGGAACCGGTGCTGCCGTGGGACCATGACCGCTTCTTCGACCACACCGCGCGCCGCGTGCAGCCGAAGTACACGCTCACCCCGAAGCTGTGGGCGTATCTGCAAAACTACGCGGCCAAGCATCGTGCGGCGGGCAACGGCTTCGGTTTCGGCATGGCCTATCCGGACAGCGTGACGCGCACGCTGTCGGCGCGCTATCACAAGGACGGCTCCGAAATTCTCGTCTATCAGGGCGAGGCGCTGCGCCCGCGTCGCCTGACGCCGCGCGAATGCGCGCGACTGATGGGCTTTCCCGACACCTTCAGGATTCCGGTCAGCGATACGCAGGCCTACCGGCAGTTCGGCAATAGCGTCGTGATGCCGGTGATGCGCGAAGTGGCGCGTATCATGCTGCCGCATGTGCAAACCCTGCTTGCCCACCCGACCCGCGATGCGTCGAAACACTCCCTGCCGCTCTACGCGTGAGCGGCCGCGCGACCCGTTGGCCCGCTGACGATGGTCGATATCGTCGATAGCGCGACGCGCAGCCGGATGATGTCCGGCATTCGCGGCCGCAACACCAAGCCGGAGATCCTGATCCGCAGCCTGCTGCATCGGCGGGGCCTGCGCTTCCGGCTCGACGCGCGCGATCTGCCCGGCCGCCCCGACATCGTGCTGCCGCGCTATCGCGCGGTGGTGCTCGTGCATGGCTGCTTCTGGCATGGCCACGACTGTCATCTGTTCAAATGGCCCCAGACGCGGCCCGACTTCTGGCGCGACAAGATCGGCCGCAATCGCAGCAACGACGACAAGGTGCGCGCCGCGCTGCTCGCGAGCGGCTGGCGCGTCGCGGTCGTGTGGGAATGCGCTTTGCGGGGCGCGAATCGCGATATTGCGGGCGTGATCGAGCGGCTCGTCGCGTGGATCGGAAGCGACGCGCCGGAGTTGGAGGAACGCGGCTGAAAACCGCGCGCGACCTGCCCGGCTCGCGCGAGTCTCGCGGCCGCTGGTGCTACACTCGAAAAGCTCACCCGGCGCGCTTTCGAGATGCCTTCGAGGCACGCTTCGGCGGCGTTTTCCGGGTGCTTCCAGGCGCTTTCGCGGCACGTCCTCACGCGCTTCGGCATGCCACGAGATGCGCCTCGCCCGCCGCGACATCGCGAACTCCGACGATCCCAGAACCAATCAACAAGGGAGGCACATCATGGCTGACTTCCGTCTCTGGTCCGACGATTTTCCCACCAACGGCTTCATGCCGAGAGCCCACGAGTACAACGACAAGGCGTTCGGCGGCGACGGCGAAAACATCTCGCCGTCGCTGCAATGGGAAGCGCCGCCCGCGGACACGCAAAGCTTCGCGCTCACCGTTCACGATCCCGACGCGCCGACCGGCAGCGGCTTCTGGCATTGGGTCGTGGTGAACATTCCGGCCGACGCGCGCTCGCTGCCGCGCAACGCCGGCAAGGCTGACGGCTCGCTGCTGCCGCAGGGCGCGATGCAGGTGCGCAACGACTATGGGACGGTCGGCTTCGGCGGCGCCGCGCCGCCGCGCGGCGATCGCACGCATCGCTATATCTTCCGGCTGCATGCGCTGAAAGTGCCGCATCTGCCGGTCAGCGCGGAAACCACCAACGCGGTCGCGCGCTTCATGACGCACCTGAACGAAATCGATTCGACGACCCACACGGGCCTTTACGAACTCAAATAACGCACGCGCGGCGCCGGCGCCCGGTAACGCCGGCGCCGCGCCGACCGATACGCCCGCAGCGGCCAGCGCGTGAGCCGCGCACAGGCGCGCCAACATCTCCGACAAATCAAACAATCGATGCACGCACCCTCCCCGCGCACGGACGGCTCGACGTCCTCCACTTCCCGCTTCGAAGGCAAGGAACTGGGCCTACCGGTCCCACAACGCTACTGGGCGATGCTCGTCATCGCGCTCTCGCTGACGCTCGCGGTGCTCGACAGCGCGATCGCCAACGTCGCGCTGCCGACGATCGCGCGCAACCTCAATGCGAGCGCCGCCGCGTCGATCTGGGTCGTCAACGCGTATCAGCTTGCGATCACGATCTCGCTGCTGCCGCTCGCGTCGCTCGGCGACCGCATCGGCTACCGGCGCATTTATCTGTCGGGCCTGATCCTGTTCACGATCGCGTCGTTCGGTTGCGCGCTGTCGAACTCGCTGGCGACGCTCGCGCTCGCGCGAGTGATCCAGGGCTTCGGCGCGGCCGGCATCATGAGCGTGAACACCGCGATCGTGCGCATGATCTATCCGCCCAACCAGCTCGGGCGCGGCGTCTCGATCAACGCGATGGTGGTGGCGGTGTCGTCGGCGGTCGGGCCGACGGTCGCCTCGGGCGTGCTCGCGATCGCGAGCTGGCCGTGGCTGTTTGCAATCAACGTGCCGATCGGGATTGCGGCGATCGTCGGCGGCTTCAAGGCGCTGCCGATGAACCCCGGCCACGAATCCCCGTACGACTATCTGAGCGCGGTGATGAACGCGTTCGTGTTCGGCCTGCTGATTTTCGCGGTCGATGGCCTCGGCCACGGCGAGCGTTTCGGCTACGTGACGCTCGAGGCGCTCGGAGCGCTGGTCATCGGCTACTTCTTCGTGCGTCGCCAGCTGACGCGGCCCGCCCCGCTGCTGCCGATCGACCTGCTGCGTATTCCGGTGTTCGCGCTGTCGATCGGCACGTCGGTCTGCTCGTTCTGCGCGCAGATGCTCGCGTTCGTGTCGCTGCCGTTCCTGCTGCAGGAAACGTTCGGCATGTCGCAGGTCGAAACGGGTCTTTTGATGACGCCCTGGCCCGCGATCATCATCATCGCGGCGCCCATTGCCGGCGTGCTGTCGGACAGGATATCGGCCGGCTGGCTCGGCGGCGTCGGGCTCGCCGCGATGACCGTCGGCCTGCTGCTGCTCGCGACGCTCGGGCCTCACCCGGACGCGCTGCAGATTTCGTGGCGCATGGCGCTGTGCGGCGCGGGCTTCGGCATCTTCCAGTCGCCGAACAATCGCACGATGCTGTCGTCCGCGCCGCGCGAACGCAGCGGCGGCGCGAGCGGCATGCTCGGCACCGCGCGCCTGACCGGGCAAACGCTCGGCGCGGCGCTGGTCGCGCTGATCTTCGGCGTCGCGCCGCAGAGCGGGACGATCATCGCGCTGTATGTGGCCGCGGGGTTCTCGGCGGTCGCGGCGGTCGTCAGCACGATGCGGGTCATGCAGAAGGCGGCGCAGCCGGCCTGAGGGCTGTGGCCGTTATGCGTGCAAGACATGCACGATAAAAAGGCGCGCATCGCACGAGGCGATGCACGCCTTTTTGCTTTGATCTTCCCTGTCACTCCATGCACGACGTGAGCGGCACACACGCGCCGCCCGCCTGCGCGGGCCGCGCCTGTCGGCTCAGGGCGATGCCGTCACGTCAGCGAGCTTTACCGCTTTGGCCGTCACCGAAGACGCGGTCGCGACGTGGCGCAGATCATCGAGCAACGTATCGCGCCACACCGACAGGTTGCTCTCGCGCATCGGCTCCATCATGTCCGCATGACGCGCCTGACGTTCGGCGAGCGGCATCGCTAATGCGCGCTCGAGCGCTTCGGCCATCTGCGACAGATCGAACGGATTGACGACGAGCGCGCCCGGCAACTGCTCGGCCGCGCCCGCGAATTGCGACAGCACGAGTACGCCCGGATCGGCCGGATCCTGCGACGCGACGTACTCCTTGGCCACCAGGTTCATGCCGTCGCGCAGTGGCGTCACATAGCCGACCTGCGACTGGCGGAAGAGCGCCATCAGCAGATTGCGCTCGTACTTGCGGTTCAGATACTGGATCGGCGTCCAGTCGAGCTGCGCGAACCGGCCGTTGATGCGGCCCGCCTCGCCTTCGAGCGTTTGCCGGATGCGCTGATAGGTCTGCACGTCGGCGCGGGTCGGCGGCGCGATCTGCACGAGCGACACGCGGCCGTGCCAGCCGGGCGCGTTCTGCAACAGCCGCTCGAATGCCTGGAAGCGCTCGACCAGCCCCTTCGAATAATCGAGCCGGTCGACGCTCATGATCAGCTTGCGCCCGCGCATGCCGTCGCGCAGGCTGCGCACCGCCTTGCGGTCGGTGAACTGCTCGGCGGTCTTCGCGATCGCGTCGGGATAGATGCCGATCGGGTACGCGCCGACCTTCAGGAAGCGGTTGTACGCGTGCACCATGCCGTCTTCGCTCGACGTGCCATGGTGACCGCGCTCGATATAGTCGACGAACGACTGGCGATCCGCCTCGGTCTGAAAGCCGATCACGTCGTAGCTGCACATCGCTTTGACGAGTTCTTCATGCGGCGGAATCGTGCGCAACACTTCGGGCACCGGAAACGGAATGTGCAGGAAGAAGCCGATCGGGTTCTTCACGCCGAGCTCACGCAGGCAGCGCGCGAACGGCAGCAGATGGTAGTCGTGCACCCAGATGATGTCGCTGGGCTTGAGCAGTTCCTTGAGCTGCTTGGCGAGCGTCGCGTTGACGCGCTGGTAGCCCGCGTAGTCCTCGCGGTCGTAGCGGGACAGGTCGTTGCGATAGTGGAAGGTCGGCCACAACGTGGTGTTCGAAAAACCGCGGTAGTACTCGTCGTAATCGCGCTTGGTGAGGCCCACAGTCGCGTAGGTGACGTTGCCCTGCTTCTCGATCACGGGCGCGGATGGCTCGCTGACCGTTTCGCCGCTCCAGCCGAACCAGACGCCGCCGGTCTCCTTCAGTGCGTCCAGCACGCCGATCGCGAGCCCGCCCGCCGCCGGACGCGCTTCCTGAATCGGTGCGACACGATTCGATACCACGATCAATCTGCTCATTAGTGCTCCATTGTTTCGTTGTATGCGGAATTGCGCCAAAACGGTGCACGCAATCATCGTGCCGATATATGAGATATCGGAAACAAAGTTGTATGAAAATGTGACAAACGAGCAAATCCCCGCAATCATTACGGATGGCGAAGAAAATTTTTCTGTTAAATCCGACGAATGCGGAGGTCTTTCTTACCGGTATCCCGGTCGCCGGGAGACCCCGCCCGGGTGCTACGCTGCCTCAGGCATCCTGCTCCGAGCCCAGATCGCGCTGGTATTCGAGGCCTTCCTGACGCACCCCGCCCTGGTTGTGCTCGCCGTCCGGCGGCGTATGCGGGGCGATCCGATTCTGCGCGGCCGGGTCCGGCGACACCACCGGCTCAGTCTCGACCTCGGCCGGCCGTGGCCCGCGCTTGGAGTGCCGCGCGGAACGTCGCAATGCGGGGTGTCTCATGATCGTGCCTCCGGGGGAAGCCTGCCGCTTGTCGCGGCATCCCTACAGTCTAGGGGGCGAAACCGTAAACTGCCGGTAAAACATGCGCCGGCTTTGTAACAAATACAGCAATGTTCTGCACCGACCCAGGGCATGGCGCCTTGCAGTGCGGGATGTGGTTCCATCGAGTGCGCGACAGGGCGCCGACCTCGACGGTCGTATCAACATTGCCGCGGTCGCGACGGAGGTCGGTGGCCTGAGGCGTTTGCGTCGGCTGCGGCGGCGGATCGCCGATCGGCGGCGTGACCGGTTCGACGGGTTCGATCGGATCGGGTGTCGGGCCGGGGATCGTGTCGGGTTCGGCCGGGTCCGGCGGCGCGATGGGAGGTGCAGTGGGCGGCTCGACCGGTTCGGGCCGATGAGCGTGCAACCGCCTGGACGGCGCGGAAACGGCGGCGTAATGCGGCAGGTGCGGCAGGTGCGGCATGTCGGTGACCTCGTTTTGCGTTCCACCGGAGCGCAGCAAGGCTTGTGCCGTTCGGGTGCCCGCCCGGAAGCCCGGACGGGCGGATACTGGGGACGCGGATGACGTGCGAACGAGGCGCGGATCAGGCGTCCGCGCCGCCGAGTGCGCGTGATTCGTCGGTGGGATCGCCGTCGTCGCGCGCATCGTTGCCGTACTCGACGAGCCGGTTGTAAAGCGTCTTCAGGCTGATGCCGAGAATTTCCGCGGCGCGTGTCTTGACGCCGCCGCATTGCTCGAGCGTCGCAAGAATCAGCTGACGGTCGGCTTCCGCGAGAGAGGTGCCGAACGGGATCGTGATCGCGGTGCCGGCCGCGGGCTTCGACAGCGTGATTTGCAACGGCACCGTCGCCGTGCTATCCGAATCCCCGCTCGACATGATGTGCGCGCGCTGCACGTAGTTCTTCAGCTCGCGCACATTGCCCGGCCACGGATACGACAGCAGCATGTCCTTCACCGCGACAGGGAAATGCTTCTTCGTGCCGTGACGCTCGTTGAGCTCATCGAGGAACGATTGCGCGAGCAGCTCGACGTCCTTGCCGCGATCGCGCAGCGGCGGCAGGCTGATCGGAAACACGTTCAGCCGGTGGTACAGATCGAGCCGCAGCTTGCCTTCGAGCACCGCCTGCTCGGGATCGCGATTGGTGGCCGCGATCAGACGCACGTCGGTTTCGATTTCCTTGGTCGTGCCGACGCGCATGAACATGCCGGTCTCGAGCACGCGCAGCAGCTTTACCTGCAGCTCGATCGGCATCTCGGTGATTTCGTCGAGGAACAGCGTGCCGCCGTTCGCGCGCTCGAAATAGCCCTTGTGCTGCCGGTCCGCGCCGGTGAACGAACCGCGCTCGTGGCCGAACATTTCCGATTCGATCAGATTCGGCGAAATCGCGCCGCAGTTGACCGCGAGGAACGCGTGCTTGCGGCGCAGGCTCAGCTCGTGCAGCGTCTGCGCGGCAACTTCCTTGCCGGTGCCCGATTCGCCGACCAGCATCACCGAGGCCGCCGTCGGCGCGACGCGGCTGATCTGGTCGTAGACCTCCTGCATCGCCGGCGAATTGCCGAGCATCAGACCGAAGCGGCCCATGCGGCGCAACTCGCCCCGCAGCGTGCCGATTTCGGCCTTCAGGTCGCCGGCGCGCGGCAGGCGCGACAGGATCGACTTCACGCGCTGCATGTTGATCGGCTTCACGAGGTAGTCGGCCGCGCCCATTTTCAGTGCGCTGACCGCCGACTCGACCGTCGCGTGGCCAGTGATCACGATCACTTCGACGCCGGAGCGCGGATCGAGATCTTCGAACAGATCGACCCCGCTGCCGTCGGGCAGCTTCAGGTCGGTGAAAACGACGTCCGGCATCTGCCGGATCAGTTGAATACGCGCTTCGCGCAGATCGCCCGCGGTGGCGGTGGTCAGCCCGTCTTCCCCGATGACGGCGGAAAGTGCCTCGCGGGTACCTGCGTCATCATCGACAATGAGTACATGTGGCATCGCGTTTCGAAAGCCTGCAAGCGTGGGTCAGAAAATATGCGGAACATGCCAATGGGCATGCGGCTGGGTCGGGTCGGCTGCATGACGCGGAATCGATTGCGTTCCGTTCCGCCGACCATTTGATGAAAAATTGCAACAATAACGGCCAAATTCGCGCCAACTTCCACGTCATTGTTGTCTATTTACCTATTATACGGCTTTACAAGATTCATTTAACAATCCCGTTCCAGGCGCCGGCGGCAGGCCGCGTTGCATTCGAGCGAACCGCGTCAGCCGCGCGGAAATGGCCATGCGCGAGGTTCGCCGTTGACCTGCCCCGAGCCGTTGGCGCTGTGCGAGGCAGGCGCCAGCTCGGTCGACAAAGTCGCCGGCGCCGCCACCGCGCCGCCCTCGTTTTCCCAGCGGCTCAGCTCGCGCGCCGGTGAGACCTGGCCCGTGCGCTTGTGTTGCACGTAGCGAACCGCCAGGAAGCCGCCGATTGCCATCAATGCGCCAAAAAAACCAATGGTGGGTCGTGTCATCATGAACTCCTTGGATCGTGATGCGGATGAATGCAGCCGTGCCAAGCGTGCGCCGCGCCTTCCGGCGAGCCGATGCGAGCGCCGCTCGCTGCGCCGCGTCTAACGCGCGGCCAGCACGCCGAGCAAAAAACCGGTGCCCGCCGCGAGCGCGAGCGAGCGCCACGGGTTATGGCGCACATAGTGCTCGGCGCTGACCGCCGCCCCGCGATATCGGCGATGCACGTTGCGTTGCGCATCGCCGAGCGTCGATTGCAGCGTTTCCACGTGCGTGCCGAGCCGGTCGCGCAAGGCGCCGACGCCTTCGCCCGGCACGTTGGCGGCGAGCCGCAGCATTTCCTCCGAGTCCCTCAGCAGCACCCGAAGATCCTCGACGATCTTCTGTCCGCCGAGTGCAAGTTGTTGTGTGGTGTCAGTCATCGTTCACTCCTCGTCTGATTCGGCGTTCGTGCGTTGCCGCGGAATCGGTGCGTCGACCGGTGCAACAGTTCGGGCTTCGGGCGCACGATGCGGGTTGCCGGTTTGCGCTGGCCGGCGGCGCTGCGACGTAGCCGTCAAACCTCGCACGACTCGATCAAACGGTCAATGATGCAATGCATGTGCCCGGTATATTTACCGCTCCAGCGCGCTGATAAAGCCAATCTCGCGCACTTTCGACCGATTGCGCGCACGGCTATTTCAGCGGCTGCCAGTTCGATTGCCGGAATCAGTGTCGAAGTGGTTAAATCGTCTTTTATGAGATAGTGGCTGTACGGTCTATCGCATTCAAGGCCTGCGCGCCGCAACACGAACTCCATTTGCACAGGACTTCCCTTTTTATGGCGTCAATCGATCTGGACTCGCGCACCGTGTCCGCCGGTGGCAATGCTTCGCCACAAGCGAAGCAGCGCGTCGCGGACGCCGTCGCGGGACTGAAATCGTACGGGCTGCTGTACGGCTCGTCGCCGGTAATGCTCGATCTGTACGAACAGATCGAACGCGTCGCGGATACCGACGCGACCGCGCTGATCATCGGCGAATCGGGCACCGGCAAGGAGCTGATCGCCCGCACCATCCACGAGCGCAGCGGCCGCAAGGACGGCGCGTTCGTCGCCGTGAACTGCGGCGCGATTCCCGATGAGCTGATCGAAGCCGAACTGTTCGGCCACGAAAAAGGCAGCTTCACCGGCGCGGTCCAGGGCCGCGTCGGCTACTTCGAACATGCGAACGGCGGCACGCTGTTTCTGGACGAAATCACCGAAATGGCGCCGGTGCGCCAGGTCAAGCTGCTGCGCGCGCTCGAAACCGGCACGTTCTATCGCGTCGGCGGCAACGAGTTGATCAGCGGCAACGTGCGCGTGATCGCCGCGACCAATCGCGACCCCGCCGTAGCCGTCAAGGAAAACGGCTTGCGCGAGGATCTGATGTACCGGCTCGCGGTGTTTCCGCTGCGCGCGCCGCCGCTGCGCGAGCGCGAAAACGATCGCGAGCTGCTCGCGCAACACTTCCTCGCGCAATTGAATCAGCAGGAAGGCACCAACAAGAGCTTCAGCAAACGCTCGATCGAAACGCTGCGTTCATGGTCGTGGCCGGGCAACGTGCGCGAGTTGAAGAACGCCGTCTATCGCGCGTTCATTCTCGCGGAAAAGACGGTTGAATTGCCGCATCCGCATCTTGCGTCGCGAGTCAAGAAAGCGGTCACTCAAGGCGACACGATGAGCGTGTGGATCGGCACGCCGCTCGCCGACGCGCAGAAGCAGATCATTCTCGGCACCCTCAAGTACTGCGGCGGCGACAAGCGACGCGCGGCCAAAGCGCTCGGCGTGAGCCTCAAAACGCTGTACAACCGGCTGAGCGCATACGGCGACGAAAGCGGGGAAGACGAAGCCGACTCATAGGCACGGTGCAACGCGAGCCGTCCGCCGATGGCGGCGGCCAGCTGTTGCGCTGTTCGTCATGATCCTTTCGCCGCGCGTTTCGCGGCACCGAATTCACCTGCTCAACGTCTCACGCCGACGGCAAATTCACCTGATGTCCCCAATACCTGGCAGAGCCAGGTAAGCCCGCCCATGCGACAGAAAACATCGCAGCGCACGATGTTTTGCAATTTCTTGCATTTTTTCGCTGCCAATTACAAAACGCATCCTGCACAATGCGGCTGCATAATGAACGACGTGTCCTTCGTTTACACGCGCGAAGCGTGAACGCAGGCACCTGTACGGGCAGGGACGGGAGAAATGCAAAAGAACATGGTGTGGGCTGTCAACGCGAAGTCCGTTGTCGCTGGCAAACGCCCCCACGTAACAGCGCTGATCGCGCTGGCGCTGGCGGTTTCGTCGGCATTGAGCGGCTGCAGTTCGTTGTACACGGAAGGCGCGGTCGCGGGCGCCGGTGTCGCGGGCGCCGCGGTCGCCAACAAGGTCACCAGCAATGCGGCGGTCGCGACCGGTATCGGTCTTGGCGCGGTCGCCGCCGCGCGCGCCGGTGTGCAGTACTCGGAGCGCGTAGTTCACACGAATACGCAGAACAGCATCGCGCAGGCGGCCGGTCCGCTCGAGGTCGGCGCGGTCGCCCCGTGGAGCATCACCCACTCTTTCCCAATCGAAGACGACGAACACGGCCGCGTGACCGTCAGCCGTCTGATCAGCACCGGCCAGCTCGACTGCAAGGAAATCGTCTTTTCCGTCGATCAAAACGCAACGCGCGACAAGCCCGCGAGCAGCGCGTTCTACATCGCATCGGTTTGCCGTGATGGTAAGGACTGGCGTTGGGCGTCGGCCGAACCCGCCACCGAGCGCTGGGGTGCGCTGCAATGAAATTGCGTTCGCTTGGCGTTCCGATGGGTGATCGGATGCGGCTCATCGCGGCCGGCGCGCTATGCGTCGGCGCGAGCCTGCTGGCGAGCGGCTGCGCGTCGATCGGCGCGGCGAGCGGCGCGGCGGCGGGTATCGCGTCAGGCCTCGTGACCAGCAATCCGGCCGTCGCGCTCGGCGTCGGCGTGGCCGTGCAGGCCGCGACCGACGAAGCGGTCGCGCGCTACATGCGCAGCATGCACGAGGATCAGCAGGATCTGATGGCGGCACTGGTCGGCACGATGCCGGTCGGCGAAACGAAACCGTGGTCGGTCAAGCACACCTTGCCGATCGAAAACGGCCATGGCGAGGTGCGCGTGACCCGCGCGTTCAGCTCGGCGCTCGCGCTGTGCAAGGATTTCGTGTTCTCGGTGCAGGACGGCGACGGCCCGAACGCGCCCGAGAGGTGGTTCACGGCGAGCGCGTGCCAGCAGGACAAGGGTTGGAAGTGGGCGACGGCCGAGCCGGCAGTTGCACGCTGGGGCAATCTGCAATAAAAAAGCGGCGAGGTTTTCCTCGCCGCTTTTTTGTCTGAACCGCAGTCGTTTCCGCGGCAACCCAGGCTTAAGACTCCACGTCTTCCAGACTGAAGATTTCGGTCTGGTCGTTATACGAAAAGATCTCGCCGTAACGGCCCCAGTTGATGACCGCGTCGAGCGTCTCTTCCGCCGCGCTGTCCGACAGGAAGTCCTCGAGCTCCTGCTCGAAACGCACGCGCGGCGCGCGATGTCCGGGCCGCTCGTTCAACACCTTCTTGATCCGCGCCGCGAGCGGCACGTGCCGCAGCAGATGCTCGGCGAACATCATCTTCCGTTCCTGCGTGCCGAACTCGGAGAACACGCGCGCCGGCGGCGTCAGGAAAATGTCGCCCTCGCGCACGTCGGCGAAACCGAGGTGCTGCAGCACTTCGGCGATCGGGAACAGATCGTCGACCTCCAGATGCAGCGAGCGCGCGATTTCCGGCATGTCCGCGCGGCCGTGATACGGCGCGGCGGCGAGCGTTTCGATCAGACCGGCCATCAGGTTGGTCGACACGTGCGGCAGCCAGCTACCGAGCTCCAGCCCCTTCTTGGTCTTTTCGTCGGTCTGACGCGCGGTCATCTTCGCGTAGATCTCGTCGACGAGGCGGCGGAATGCCGGGTCCAGACGGTTGCGCGGATGCTTGAACGGCACCTTGATCTCGGCGATCACGCGGCCCGGGTTCGACGACAGCACCAGAATGCGGTCACACATGAACACCGCTTCCTCGATGTTGTGCGTCACGATCAGCACCGCCTTGATCGGCATGCGCCCCTGCGTCCACAGATCGAGCAGGTCGGTACGCAGCGTTTCGGCGGTCAGCACGTCGAGTGCGGAGAACGGCTCGTCCATCAGCAGCAGCGTCGGATCGACGACGAGCGCGCGCGCAAAGCCGACGCGCTGGCGCATGCCGCCCGACAACTCGCGCGGATACGCGTTTTCGAAGCCGTCGAGGCCGATCAGGTCGATCGCGGCGAGCGCGCGCGTGCGCCGCTCCGACGCGCCGACGCCTTGCGCCTCGAGACCCGCTTCCACGTTCTGCAGCACGGTCAGCCACGGAAACAGCGCGAAGGTCTGGAACACCATCGCGACACCCTTGGCCGGGCCTGCGAGCGGCTTGCCCATGTACGTGACTTCGCCGTCGGTCGGCTCGATCAGACCGGCGATGATGCGCAACAGCGTCGACTTGCCCGAGCCCGAACGGCCAAGCAGGCCGACGATCTCGCCCTCGCGCAGCGACAGATTCGCGTCGTCGAGGACGAGCAGTTCGCCCTGCGTCTTGTTGAAGCCGCGGCACACGTCCTTCACGCGCAGGATTTCCTCGCCGAGGCGCGGGGGCTTCGGCGGCGTCTGGATCGGCGCGGCGGTCATAGCAGCTTTAGGATTTTGCATCGCGTTAAGCCTTCATTTCTCAATCTAGACGGAGCTTGCCTTCGGCGTAGGCGTACATCGGACGCCACAGCAGACGGTTGAACAGGGTCACGAATAGGGACATCACGGCGATGCCCACGATGATCTTCGGATAGTCGCCCGCCGCGGTAGTCTGCGCGATATAGGCGCCGAGGCCATGCGCGGCGACCTTGGTATCGCCCCACTGCACGAACTCGGCAACGATGCTCGCGTTCCACGCGCCGCCCGACGCGGTGATCGCACCGGTCACGTAGTACGGAAAAATGCCCGGCAGCATCGCCTGACGCCACCACTGCCAGCCGCGAATGTGGAAATTCTTGGCCGCCTCGCGGTAGTCGTTCGGATACGAGCTTGCACCTGCAATCACGTTGAACAGGATATACCACTGCGTGCCGAGCACGATCAGCGGCGACAGCCAGATGTCCGGATTCAGGTGAAAGCGCACGATCGCGATCACGAACACCGGGAACAGCAAATTCGCCGGGAACGCCGCGAGGAACTGCGCGAGTGGCTGCATCTTTTCCGCGAGCGCGGGGCGCAGGCCAATCAGCACGCCGACGGGCACCCAGATCACGGAAGCGATCGCGATCAGCACGACCACGCGCAGGAGCGTGATCAGGCCCAGCACGAACACGTGGCCGATCTCGTCGAGCGTCACGCCGGTACGCACATACAGGAACACGCGGTACACCACATACACCGTGGCGAGCAGCACGATCGCCGCCCAGATGAAGTCGCCGAGCTTCGAGTTCTTCTCGCGCTGCGGGATGTGAAAGCGCGGCGCGCTGAACGCCGGCAGTTGGAAGCGCACCCGAGCCGCGCGCGCGAACATCCAGCCGAGCGGCACGAGCAACCGGTGAATCAGCCGCGTGCGGCGGATCAGGTCGAGCAGCCACGATTCCGGCGCATCGCCCGAACTCGTGAACTCCATGCGGAACTTGTCGGCCCACGCGACGAGCGGACGGAACAGCAACTGGTCGTAGGCGAGAATCACGACCGTCATCGCGAGGATGACCCAGCCGATCGCGTGCAGGTTCTTGTCGCTGATCGCCTGCGCCAGGTAGGCGCCGATGCCCGGCAGCGTAACCGTATGATTGCCGACCGTGATCGCTTCGGAAGCCACGACGAAGAACCAGCCGCCCGACATCGACATCATCATGTTCCAGATCAGGCCGGGCATCGAGAACGGCACTTCGAGTTTCCAGAAGCGCTGCCATGAAGTCAGATGAAAGCCGCGCGAGACTTCGTCGAGATCGCGCGGCACCGTGCGCAGCGACTGATAGAAGCTGAACGTCATGTTCCACGCCTGGCTCGTGAAGATCGCGAAGATCGCGGCGAGTTCGGCGCCGAGCACGCGGCCCGGGAACATCGCGAGGAAGAACGTGACCGTGAACGAGATGTAGCCGAGCACCGGCACCGACTGCAGGATGTCGAGAATCGGCACCAGCACGAGACCGGCGCGGCGGCTCTTGGCGGCCAGCGTCCCGTAGACCAGCGTGAAGATCAGCGACGCGACCATCGCCGCGAGCATGCGCAGCGTGGTGCGCATCGCGTACTCGGGCAGGTTGGCCGGATCGAGCGAGATCGCCTGCGTCTTTAGCGTCGACATCGGCGCGAGCGTCTCGTGAAAGCCGATCGACGCCATCGCGATCAGGCAGATGATCAGCGGGAACGCGACGAAGTCCCAGCGGTTGGGCAACACGCGCCATGCCGACGCATTGGCGGTGCGGTTCAGGTTGAAGCTGAAATCCATCAGATGCCCTCCCTCTTCAAACAGGCATTCGAACGCTCGAAGGAGGCCGCGGCTGCTCCGCGGCGGTCTATGGGTCGGTCCGGAAAGCGGAAATCAGGCATGGCAAAACGCGCGTGCGTGGTAAATCGTTAGCGTTGGAGACACATGGGCCGGCAATGGGTAGGTTCGTGAACGCGTCGCCCACGACCACAACCATCACGCCGAACTCCTGTCGCCGCGGGCGCCGCCCGAGGGCTGGCGGGCTTTCCTCGTTTTGGACGGCACGACACTACACCATCCTATGTTTCAGGCACAACCTTTCGCCGCAAATTGCGATACGGCCTCGCGAGGCCGTGGCGTAAGGCTTCAGCAAGCCCCGGCACGCGTCGCCGCGCCGCACTGTACTCTGCTGCCCGGTGCTTCAGCGTGACACGTCGCGGGGCCGTCTCGCGGCGTGGCGCGCAAGCCACATCGGCGCGTCGCCCCGGCCGTCGTCGCTCGATCGCTTCATTGGCCCGCACAGCTATCAAGAAAGCGGCGCGGCTGCCGTTAAGAATCGGATCGGCGCGGCATATGCAGGCGGCATCCCAGCAATAACGGTGGCATCGTGCCCCGCGACGGTTAAAATCGGGAAACGACGTACCTGTTTATCAGCGGATCATCCCGGGCATGGCGACGGCGCAGCGCACCTCGCTCGCGACGGGACGAAACCGCAGCTGATGCAGATAACGACACAGCGTTGAGAGCGCGCTGCCCACGAACGAGCAAGTTGCATGTCACAGCCAGACGGATCAGAGGGTCGATGAACAGGACAACCTTGCGCCAGGTAGCCGGGCCGGTCAGCTTCGTGCTGATCGTACTCGTCTGCTGGTTCGTGGCTGGCATGGTCGCGGACCGGATGGTACAGCAAGAGCTGGACGCGGCGTTGCACACGCAGCGGCAAATGTCCACGTCGATCGTCGACAACATGGCTGAAGTGATTGCCAGCGACCTCGCGATGTCCCGCGCCATCCCCGCAACCATGGCCGAAATGGACGTGGTGCAGCGTGCCCTCGTGCAATCGCAGAATTATGCCGTGAACAGCGAGGCGGCGGAACCCGCTTTGCGAGCCGCCTTGCTCAAGGATCCGAAGATGGCCGGGGTCAGCAGGTTCCTGCACGAAGCGCAGGGCTTCTCCGGGCTCGATCAGGTCTGGATCGTCAACGCGAACGGCATCTGTGTTGCGTCGAGCGGCACGATGTCGAACCCCGAGGGTGCGCAGCAATCGTTCGTCGGCGTGGACATGCGCGCGCGCGGCTATCTGACCAACGCGCTGCTCGGCGCATTCTCCGAAGCCTACGGCGTGGGTCGCGCGAGCGGCGAGCCGGGCATCTTCATCGCCGCGCCGGTGTACGCGGACGGGCTGCTGGTCGGCGCGGTGGTCGCGAAGGTCGGCATCGCGCGGTTGCGCCACTGGGTCGCGCACGCGGGCACCTTCGTGTCCGACGACAACGGCGTCATCATCATGGCGCACAACAGCGCGCTCGAAGGCCACGCGTTGCCGAACTCGCGCGTCACGCTGATGAGCCCCGCCGAGCGGCGCATCATCTACCGCCGGGAGACGTTCCCCGACATGCTGATCCGCGAAGACACGCAAGTGCGTGAGCAGGCGCCGTGGGTGCCGGCGTCGGTCGCCGCGCAGCTGTTCGGCATGATCGAACGGCCGGCCCCGGCTCTCTATCAGAACCGCGGCGGCCTGAACTCGGGGCTCTCCGCGCACCTGGTCGATCCGCTCGCCGCGTGGCCGGAGCTGCTGCGCAACCACAAGCGCGACCACCTGCTGGTGTTCCTGACGCTGGCCGGCACCGTCGCGCTCGCGTGGGTGATCACCGTGTCCTACGTGCGCGAGCGGCGCCACCATCGCGCGACACGCGATCTCGCCGAGCAGTTGCAGTCGGCCAATACGCTGCTGTCGGCGGAGGCGCGGCACGATGCGTTGACCGGCGCGCTGTCGCGGCGCTATTTCCTCGACCTGCTACGCCACGAGATCGATCGCGCGCACGCGGGGCGCGAGCCGCTGTGCATGGCGATCGCCGATCTCGACCACTTCAAGCAGATCAACGACCGCTTCGGCCACGCCGCCGGCGACCGCGCGCTCGAACATTTCGTCGATACGTGTCGCGCCGAGCTGCGTGGCTCCGACGCGGTCGGCCGGCTCGGCGGCGAAGAGTTCGGCCTGCTGCTGCCGGCCACCGATCTGACGGGCGGGCGCGAGGTCGTCGAGCGTCTGCGGCTGCGGTTGAAAGCGGTGCCCTCGCCGAAGCTGCCGGCCTCGGCGGGGCTGAGCGTGAGCATCGGCATCACCGAACTGTCGCCCGACGATCTGCCCGAGCGTCTCATGAGCCGCGCCGATACCGCGCTGTATGCGGCGAAGACCGGCGGGCGCGACCGCACCGAAGCACTGCCGCCCGACGATACGGCGCCGCCTACGCGCACCGCGGTGAATGCCTGGTGAATGCCTGACGCTCGCCGAAAGATTCAGCGCGCGTCGGTATCGCCCTCTCCGCTCAGCCAACCCACGCCGACACCCTGCCCCGCGCTGAAAACGACGCCGAGCCTCCCGCAACGAAGCAGGTATCATCAATCCTGATATCGGATTGTCACTACCGCACTAACGGGAGATTCGCATGAAGGGAAATCTGGTGATCGTCTGTCGCGATCACGACGCCGATGCATTCGACCATCTGCTCGCCGAATACGGCGCGTTCCAGACGCGTCTGTCGTCGACCGCGTGGTATCTGAAACTGGAGGTCGCGCCGGAACTGATTCAGGAGGAAATACTCGCGCGCCTCGGCAAATATACGACACACTATATCTTCGAGGCGGAATCGGTGACGTGGAATACCGTCGATAGCGAAACGGCGAACGCGTTGAACACGCTGTTTTCGGACTGAGCTCTCGCCGCTCGCGATGCCGACGCCTCGCGCGCGCATCGCGACGCCAACACCCCTGCTTCTACCAGGCGTTTTCCGAGGCGGTCGCGACCCGCGGCAGCACGTCGAACGGAAAACTCATCAACACCCGCAAACCGCGGCCGCCATGATTGCCGATTTCCCATTCACCGCCCGCGCGCCGCACGAGCCGCTCGACGATCGCAAGGCCCAGCCCGCTATGGCCGTTGCCGCCTCGCGCCGGATCGAGCCGCACGAACGGCCGGCTCGCGTTGATCAGGTCCTGGGCGGCGATGCCCGTGCCGCTGTCGCTAATTGATAGCGTAAAGCTCTGCGGTGTGCGCGCGGTCGCGACGACCACCGGCGGCGCGCCATACGCATGCGCGTTGTCGATCAGATTCGACAGAATCCGGTCGAGCGTGGCCGCCGGCAGCAGAAATGACGGCCCGGCGTTCAGTTCCGTGTGCACGGTCGACGCACTGCTGGCCACCGCCCGATAGCTGCGCACGACACGCTCGCACTGCGCATCCACTTCCACGGGTTCGCTGCGGTCCGCGCCGTCGTGCGCGAACAGCAGGAACTGCTCGACGATATGCGTCATCGAATCGACGTCGCGCACGACGCCGTCGCGCGTCTTCGCGTCGTCCATCATTTCGGCGCGCAGTCGCAGACGCGCGAGCGGCGTCTTCAGGTCATGCGCGACACCGGCAAGCATCACCGCGCGATCGTTCTCGGTGCGCGCGACTTCCTGCACCATCTGATTGAAGCCATGGGTGAGTTGCCGCAACTCGCGCGGCCCGCGCTCGGGCACCGGCGGCACCGGCAGCCCGCGACCGAAGCGCGCCACCGCCTGCGCGAGCAAGCGCAGCGGCCGCTGCAGCGCCCACGCGGCGAACAGCGCCGCCATCACCGCAAACGAGAAAATGATGACGAGCCACAAGACCGTGCGGTCGAGCGAGCGCGGCATGCGCAGCGGCTGCACCGGCACGACGATCCAGTTCTGATCGGTCACGGCGCGCACCCATAGCATGGGTGGAGCGCCGGGTGGACCGACGCGCACCTGGGTGTCGGCCGGCATGCGGTCGCGCACGTCCTCGACGAAACGCGCGAGCGGCGGCGGCATGTTCGCGCTGGCCGCCGGCACGTCCGGACTCGCCGGGTCGACCAGCTTCACACGCGACGGCAGCGGTTGATCCGGTGTGCGGGCGACGTGCTGACGCACCGCGTCGACGAGGAAGGTCGCTTCCTCGACGGCGTAGCGCGTTTGCAGTTGCGAACGTTCGAGTCGCATCAGCGCATACCACGCGAAATGCGACAGCAACAGCACCGCGACGACGAGCAGCGCGAGCCGCCCGAACAGCGAATCAATGGGCCGACGCATGCTGCTCGCCGTCCGGCACGAACACGTAACCGCGGCCGCGCACGGTCTGGATGAAGCGCGGCGTGGATGGATCGGTTTCGAGAATGCGGCGCAGGCGCCACACCTGCACGTCGATGCCGCGGTCGGTGCCGTCGTACTCGGGACCGTGCAGCAGTTCCAGCAGGCGCTCGCGCGTGAGCGTGCGCATGGGGTGATTGACGAAAATCTTCAGCAGCGCGAACTCGCTGCCCGACAGCGCGAGCGGCTTGTCTTCGAGATGCAGCGTGCGCGACTGGAAATCCAGCGTGAAGCGGCCGAAGCTGAACGGCTCGCGCTGCTCGGGCGCGGCCGCCGACGGCAGCGTGCGGCGCCGCCGCAGCACCGCCTGCACGCGCGCGAGCAGTTCGCGCGGATTGAACGGTTTGCCGAGGTAATCGTCCGCGCCGAGTTCGAGCCCGACGATACGATCGACGTCGTCCGCACGCGCGGTCAGCATGATGACGGGGATATCGTCGCCCGACGCACGCAACTTGCGCAGCGCGGTGAGGCCGTCCACGCCGGGCATCATCAGGTCCAGCACGATGAGGTCGGGGCGCTCGCGCTCGAGGCGCCGTTCGAGCGAGCCCGCGTCGTGCAGCACCGAAACTTCGATGCCCTGACGGGCGAGATAGTCGCGCAACAGATCGCGCAGTTCGACGTCGTCGTCGACGACCAGGATTTGAGTAGCCATGGAATGAAGTTTAACGCGCAGCCAAAAGGGATTTCGTTTTCCAAACGGTCTGAAGGGTTACCGGGTGTTACGGTGAAAGCCACACGTAATTGCTGGTAATAGCGGCGTCCGGGCGCGTAACACAGCGGCGCACGCGGTTCTCTACGCTGTGCCTTACCGAGTGCAGGCAGTCCAAAGACCGGTTGCTTCGTCGGCTATTCCATTACAAGGAGCCTCATATGTCCACCAAAAAGATGTCGCGCGTTCTCGCCGTTGCTGCCACCGCTCTCGCCATCGGCGCTGGCGCCGCTTACGCCGCCCAACCCGCCGAGCAGGCGCACGGCGGGCCCGGCGGCTGGCATGGCCACTTCATGAAGGAACTGACCCAACTCCACGACCGGCTGAAGCTGAACGCGGATCAGGAAAAGCTGTGGCAAAACGCGCTCGATACGATGAAGCAGAACCGCGAAGCGATGCGCGCCAACCACAAGCAGGTTCAAGATCAGTTCAAGGCCGCACAGCAACAGCCGATCCTGGATCTGAACGCGATGGCCGCGACGCATCAGCAGATCGAGCAGAAGGACGCGCAACTGCGTCAGCAAACCACCGACGCGTGGCTGAAGTTCTATAACGGCCTGAACGACCAGCAGAAGACCACCGTCAGCACGGCGCTGAAGCAGCGCTTCGCGCGGATGGAGCAGCGTCACGAGAAGATGCGCGAGCGCTGGGAGCATCACAAGGGCGCCGCGTCGGCGCCGGCCGCCAATCAATAAGCGGCGCATTCGCGAGGCGGACCAGGGAGGGCGCCTCGCTAATAGAAAAACGCCACGGAAGAGGTTTTCCGTGGCGTTGCTGTTTGGCGCTGCTCGCCGCTCGATCGGCGGCCCGCGCGAATCAACCGCCTGAATCAGCCGTTCAACTGACCCAGATCGAACAGCAGCACTTCCGCGTCGTCGCCCTTTTCCAGCGTCACCGTGTCGACGTCGCTGAGCTTCGCGGCATCGCCCGCCTCGAGCACCGTGCCGTTCACGCTCAGCGTGCCGCGCGCGACGTGCAGATAGCCGAGGCGCCCCGCCGGCAGCGCGAACGTCGCGTGTTCGGCGCCGTCGAACAGTCCCGCGTAGATCGACGCGTCCGCATGGATCGTCACCGAGCCGTCACGGCCGTCGGGCGACGCGATCACGCGCAGGCGGCCGCGCTTGCTGTCGGCGTCGAAGCGCTTTTCCTCGTAGCCGGGCTGGTCGCCCGCGCGGCGCGGGATGATCCAGATCTGCAGCAAGTGCGCGAGTTCGTCGCGCGACGCGTTGAACTCGCTATGCTGCACGCCGGTGCCCGCGCTCATGCGCTGCACGTCGCCGGGACGGATCGTCGAGCCATTGCCCATGCTGTCGCGATGCGCGAGCGCGCCTTCGAGCACATACGTGACGATCTCCATGTCGCGATGCCCGTGCGCGCCGAAACCCTGACCGCCGGCGATGCGGTCTTCGTTGATCACGCGCAGCGGCCCGAAGTGCACGTGCTCGGGGTCGCGGTAATCGGCAAACGAGAAGCTGTGATACGAGTCGAGCCAGCCGTGGTTGGCGTGACCGCGTTCTGCGGAGCGGCGAATCTCGATCATGGAAAGTCTCCCGGTAAGTAGTCAATCAGAGCGATGTTGGGAATGTAGGGGTTGCGCCCCCCCATAACAATCGTGCGCAACCGCACCGCAGCGTTCCATCGCTGCATGCAATCGCGCGACCGGCGAGCCCATCGCGCGGAAAGCCCGGCGCCCGGATGCCCCGCGCCCGGCAGCCCGGCGCCCGGCAGCCCGGCGCCCGCAAAACCGCGCCGGCGTCGCGCACGCACAACGCGTTGCACGGCGTCTTGCCGCTCGATGCCGCGCTGCGCTGGCAGCTTGCCGCTCTTCGGGTAAAATACCGCGCTTTTCAACCCGCGTGGACGTCCCGCGGGACGCGCAGGCCGCGCCGGCAAGCCTCGGCGGGCGGGCCGCAACCGGTGTGCGACGGGCTTCGACTCGGCACCAAACCGTGCGAGCCACGCCCGATAAGCACCGAACGCGCCGCACCGGCGCGCCACGTCGGACGAACCCGCCCGCGCAAGGACGACCAGAGCGCGGCGACGATCCCTGCGGCACGTCAATTTTGACCGCCTAGAATACCGACCGTCGGCCCTCGGCCGGTGCTCGTCGAGTCGTGTCATTACGACGATCAGTTTGATTCAGGAGAAACATGAAGAAGTTCGCACTGTGCGTGGCTCTGGCAGTCACGGCCACCGGCGCGATGGCGAAAGAATGGAAAACGGTGCGCATCGGGGTCGACGCAAGTTATCCGCCATTCGAATCGAAGGCGCCTGATGGCGACATCGTCGGTTTCGATGCCGATCTGACCCGCGCGCTGTGCGCGAAGATGAACGTGAAGTGCGTGTGGGTCGCGCAGGATCTCGATGGCATCATCCCGGCGCTGAAAGCTCGCAAGTTCGACGCGATCATTTCCTCGCTGAGCGTCACCGACAAGCGCCGCGAGCAGATCGACTTCTCCGACAGGATGTTCGACGCGCCCGCCCGCATGATTGCGAAAACCGGTTCGCCGCTTCTGCCCACCCCTGAATCGCTGAAAGGCAAGCACGTCGGCGTCGAGCAGGGTTCGACGCAGGAACAGTACGCGAAGGCCTGGTGGGAGCCGAAGGGCGTGCTCGTCGTGTCGTACCAGAATCAGGACCAGGTGTACGCGGATCTCGCGTCGGGGCGCCTCGACGCCGCGCTGCAGGACGAAGTGCAGGCCGACGCCGGCTTTCTGAAGACGCCGCGCGGCAAAGGGTTCGCCTGGGCCGGTCCGGAAGTGAAGGATCCGCAGACGATCGGCGAAGGCACCGCGATCGGTCTGCGCAAGGGCGATGCCGAGCTGAAGGCGAAGTTCAATCAGGCGCTCGCCGAGGTTCATCAGGACGGCACGTTCAAGAAGCTCGAAAAGCAGTACTTCGATTTCGACATTTATCCTGGCCGTTGAGCGAAACAGGCAGGATACTGCGCAGTAAGCCGGCTCGTGCCGGTGGCGGTGAAAGCGGCAACGAAGGTGGCGACACCAGGCAGTAGATTCAAAACAATCCGAGACGAAAGTCCCACAAGCGCGCTGCAGGAGCACCAACGTTTCTGCAGCATGATTTGCACAGCGGCACGCTGTGCGCCGCGGATCACGGCGAGCCAGGCGCTCGTCCCCGACGCGGCGCTACGCGGGCCGCGTCTTTCGCGGTGCGCGAGAAGCGCATCGTCGTGGACTACCTATGTTCCTTCAAGGCTACGGCCCGCTGCTTCTCAGCGGCACCTGGCAAACCGTCAAGCTGGCGGTGTTCTCGCTCGCGCTCGCGTTCGTGCTCGGCCTGCTCGGCGCGGCGGCGAAATTGTCGAAGAACCGTCTGTCGAACGGCATCGGCACGGTGTATACGACGCTCGTGCGCGGCGTGCCCGATCTCGTGCTGATGCTGCTGCTGTTCTATAGCATCCAGATCTGGCTGAACAACCTGACCGACGCGCTCGGCTGGGAGCAGATCGACATCGACCCGTTCGTGGCCGGCGTCGCGGTGCTCGGCTTCATCTACGGCGCGTACTTCACCGAGACGTTCCGCGGCGCGTTTATCGCGGTGCCGCGCGGCCAGCTCGAAGCGGGCGCCGCCTACGGCATGACGAGCTGGCAGGTGTTCTCGCGCGTGATGTTCCCGCAAATGATGCGCTTCGCGCTTCCGGGCATCGGCAATAACTGGCAGGTGATGGTCAAGGCGACCGCGCTCGTGTCGATCATCGGTCTCGCCGACGTCGTCAAGGCCTCGCAGGACGCCGGCAAGGGTACCTTGCGGTTCTTCTTCTTTACCCTGCTCGCGGGGGCGATCTATCTCGTCATCACCACCGTGTCGAACTTCGTGCTGATGTACCTCGAAAAGCGTTACTCGACCGGCGTGCGAAAGGCGGATCTATGATCGAGATCATTCAGCAATACTGGCGCAACTATCTGTTCACCGACGGCTATCGCTTCACCGGCGTCGCGATCACGTTATGGCTGCTGGTCGTGTCGATCGGCCTCGGCTTCTGCCTGTCGGTGCCGCTCGCGGTCGCGCGCGTGTCGAAGAAGAAATGGCTCGCGGGCCTCGTATGGCTCTATACGTATATCTTCCGCGGCACGCCGCTCTACGTGCAGCTGCTGCTGTGCTACACGGGTCTCTACAGCCTCGAGATCATCCGCAACAACGAGCTGACCAACGCGTTCTTTCGCGACGGCATGCACTGCACGCTGCTCGCGTTCACGCTGAATACCTGCGCGTACACGACCGAAATCTTCGCGGGCGCGATCAAGGCGACGCCCTACGGCGAGATCGAAGCGGCGCGCGCGTACGGCATGTCGTCGTTCACGCTGTACCGGCGCGTGATTCTGCCGTCGGCGCTGCGCCGCGCACTGCCCTACTACAGCAACGAAGTGATCCTGATGCTGCACGCGACCACCGTCGCGTTCACGGCCACGGTGCCGGATATCCTGAAGATCGCGCGCGACGTGAACTCCGCGACGTACCAGTCGTTCAATGCGTTCGGCATCGCCGCGCTGCTGTATCTGTGTATTTCTTTCGCGCTCGTGTGGCTGTTCCGCCGCGCCGAGCGTCGCTGGCTCGCTTACCTGCGGCCGCAAGGCAAGTAACTGCGCGTCCCTGGACAAGCAAGCTCGTTAAGGATCCTGATGAACTCCAAGAAGCAGAAGCTCTTCGTCGACGAGCTTCACAAAAAGTACGGCGACAACGAAGTCCTCAAGGGCGTGTCGCTGAAAGCCAATGCCGGCGACGTGATCAGCGTGATCGGTTCGTCCGGTTCGGGCAAGAGCACGATGCTCCGCTGCATCAACTTTCTCGAACAGCCGAACGCGGGGCGCATTTTCGTCGACGGTGAGGAAGTGCGCACGCAGACCGCCAGGGACGGCGCGTTGCGCGTGTCGGACCCGAAGCAGTTGCAGCGTGTGCGCACCAAGCTTTCGATGGTGTTCCAGCACTTCAACCTGTGGTCGCACATGAACGTGCTCGAGAACATCATCGAGGCGCCGGTGCATGTGCTCGGTCTGAAGCGCAAGGAAGCCGAGGACCGCGCGCGCGAATATCTGGAGAAGGTCGGTCTCGCGCCGCGTCTCGAGAAGCAGTATCCGTCGCATCTGTCGGGCGGCCAGCAGCAGCGTGTCGCGATCGCGCGGGCGCTGGCAATGCACCCCGATGTGATGCTGTTCGACGAGCCGACCTCCGCGCTCGACCCGGAGCTCGTCGGCGAAGTGCTGAAGGTAATGCAGAAGCTCGCCGAGGAGGGCCGCACGATGATCGTCGTCACGCACGAAATGGGCTTCGCGCGCAACGTGTCGAACCACGTGATGTTTCTGCACCAGGGCCGCGTTGAGGAAGAAGGCCATCCCGACGAAGTGTTCAGGAACACGAAGAGCGAACGTCTGAAGCAATTCCTGTCGGGCAGTCTCAAGTAATAAAATTACCCGCGACTTATGATGCGAATAGCATGGAAAATGTAGTCCATGTAGTTTTACAAGGCGCTTACGAGCGCCTTTTTCGTTTCTACCCTGCCCTTCCGCCCGGCCATTCGAACGACGAAAAAGCGCCGAAAATCCCACAAAACGGGCCGTTCAGGCCGAGTTTTCGCTCTACACTGCCACTTTTGACTCGTCAATAGTGGCAATCCTTAATGCGACCGCTTCCAGGCCGCGATTCCCTTGCCGGACAAGACTTTGCGCCTTTTCCCGAGGAACTGCTTCGGGTGCCGGCCCACATTCGTATTGCAATTTGGCGACACCCCTCGTGGACGGTACTAATTTCTTCTTCCAGTTAAAGTTATTTTTGATAAATTGGTAACCAAAGTAGCAAAACAAAGTTGATTAAAAGTAGTTTCACTTCAAAACACAGAGGAGAACCGGTCGGCGTGGGATCGGCATGACGCAAAGATAGCTCGACGCTACATGTCATGACAGGAGAATCCCTATCCACCCGCCACTCTCCCTGGTACCGCTTTCTGTTCGGTGCTTATCGCGTCCGAACACCACTCGCAGTACTGGGTTTCTTTTTTGACAGGGTATGGAGGAGAAGATGAAGAAAGCTTTGCTCGTCGCTGCGCTGATGTCGGCCGGCGTTGTTGCACACGCTCAGAGTAGCGTCACGCTGTATGGCCGTTTGGATGCTGGTCTCGAGTACATGTCGGGCGTCCCGACCGGCGCTAACGCCAACGGCGCGGCCAACACCAGCTCGAACCGCTTCAAGGCGGAAAGCGGCGACTGGGGCACCAGCCTGTGGGGCATGAAGGGTGTCGAGGACATCGGCGCCGGCAACAAGATCCTGTTCCAGTTGGAAGGCTCGTTCAACACGATGACGGGCGCAGGTCCCGGCGGCGGCGGTCTCTTCAATCGCTGGGCAACGGTCGGTATTTCGAACAACCAGTACGGTACGTTCACGATGGGCCGCATGCTCTTCATCTCGAACGGCGTGTGGGACTTCGACCCGTTCGGTCAGTCGAACTGGTCGTCGGCATCGCTGGTGCGTGGCCGCAACTGGCCGCAGTCGAGCAACAACTTCGCGTACCAGTCGCCGAAGATCGCAGGCTTTGACTTCTACGGTCAGTACGCGCTGTCGAACGCGACGAGCTGGAACGGTAACGGCTCGACGCCGCAAGGTCGCGAAGCTGGCGCGCAGGTCACCTACACCAGCTCGCTGTTCCAGATCCGCGGTCTGTACGACGAAATCCGCAACCCGGCGAACGGCGGTCTGTACGGTCCGCACCTCGACGTGATCAACGCGGGCAATGCGGCTGGCGGCGTATTTTCGGCATCGCGCGAGTACTCCGCTCTGCTGAACGTGTTCCTCGGCCAGTTCAAGATTCAGGCTGCTTACCAGGCAGTCCGTTCGGCAGGCGCAACGGGGGTTCTGCCCGCGTCAGCCGACCACGCTCGATCACGAATGGGGCGGTGTGACGTGGCAGGCAACGCCGGCTGCAGCACTGATCGCGGCGGTCTACCACGTGAACGGCAACAACGGCGCGGGCAATGCGACGATCTACACGATCGGCGGTTCGTACAATCTGTCGAAGCGCACGCTGCTCGACCTGCAGGCAGCGACGGTGCGCAACAGCCGCAATGCTAACTTCGGTCTGAACGCGAACAATGCGGGCTTCGCCGCTGCAACGGACAACCCGCTGCAAGGCCGCCAGCAAAGCGGCGTGTACGCAGGTATCCAGCACTCGTTCTAATCGAACGGTACGCCCCGAGGGTCATCCCTCGGGGTGCAATACAGGTTTCTTCGAGAGAATCTTTTTCACGCTGCTGCGAGAGGCGCGTATCGGTGCGATATCCGCAAGGGTATTGCACCGTTTTTTATTCGGCGCACGGTTTTTGCCGTTGCGCGCACCGGGCCGGTGCGTGATTGCGTCGGCTTATACCGCTGCTTCGTTCTCTTCGCCGGTACGGATACGGATGACGCGCTCGACGTCCGCGACGAAGATCTTGCCGTCGCCGATCTTGCCGGTACGCGCCGCGCCGATGATCGCGTCGATGACCTGATCGCACTGGCTGTCCGCGACCACGACTTCGATCTTCACTTTCGGCAGAAAGTCGACCACGTATTCCGCACCACGATAGAGCTCGGTATGCCCTTTCTGGCGGCCGAACCCCTTGACCTCGGTAACGGTCAGGCCGGTGAGGCCGACTTCCGCGAGGGCCTCGCGCACTTCGTCGAGTTTGAACGGTTTGATGACTGCGGTGATGCGCTTCATGGCGAACCTCGTCTCTTGATGGGAAGAGTGGAAAGGAAAAGGATGATTTTTATTCTACGCCGCGCCGGATGCATTGCGGCATCCGCGCGCGGGTGCCGTCTTTCACTCCACCGGTTCGGTGTAGCGCGACGTGATCGGATAACGCCAGTCGCGGCCGAACGCGCGATGCGTGACGCGAATGCCGATCGGCGCCTGACGGCGCTTGTACTCGTTGATCTTGATCAGGCGCGTGACGCGCTTCACGTCGTCGACCTGATAACCCGCCGCGATGATCTCCGCGAGCGAACGGTCCTCCTCCATATACATGCGCATGATCGCGTCGAGTACTTCGTATTCGGGCAGGCTGTCCTGGTCGGTCTGGTTCTCGCGCAGCTCAGCGGACGGCGCGCGCGTCAGAATCCGCTCGGGAATCACGTCGCGCGTCGCAAACGTGGTGGCCGCGTTGCGATAGCGGCACAGCCGGTACACGAGCGTCTTCGCGATGTCCTTGATCACCGCGAAGCCGCCGGCCATGTCGCCGTACAGCGTGCAATAGCCGACCGCCATCTCGCTCTTGTTGCCGGTGGTCAGCACGATCGAGCCGAACTTGTTCGACAGCGCCATCAGCAGCGTGCCGCGAATGCGCGCCTGAATGTTCTCTTCGGTCGCATCTTCGGCGCGGCCCGCGAACTCTTCGGCGAGCGAGCCGCGGAACGCGTCGAACATCGGCGCGATCGCGATCTCGTCGTAGCGCACGCCGACGCGGCGCGCCATCTCGGCGGCGTCGCTGGTCGAGATATCGGCCGTGTAGCGCGACGGCATCATCACCGCGCGCACCTTGTCGGCGCCGAGCGCATCGCATGCAACGGCCAGCACGAGCGCCGAATCGACGCCGCCCGACAGACCGATCAAAGCACCAGGAAAACCGTTCTTGCCGATGTAGTCGCGCACACCCATCACGAGCGCCGCGTAGACCTGCGCTTCGATCGACTGCTCCGGCGCGATCGCGGCCGGCAGCGGCGTGCCAGCGTCGAACTCGACGACAGCCGTGGCTTCCTCGAACTGCGCGAGCTTCGCGACGAGTTCGCCCCGCGCGCCGAGCACGAACGAACCGCCATCGAACACGAGTTCGTCCTGGCCGCCGACCATGTTCACGTAGACCATCGGAATACCGGTTTCGCGAATGCGCGCGCGCAGGATGTCGAAGCGCACCGCTTCCTTGTTCAGGTGGTACGGCGAGCCGTTCGGAATCAGCAGCACCTGCGCGCCCGCGGCCTTTGCCATCTGCGCGGCCGACGCATGCCACGCGTCCTCGCAGATCACGACCCCGTACTTGACGCCGTCGAGTTCGAACACGAACGGCTGCGGGTCGGAGGCGAAGTAGCGTTTCTCGTCGAACACTTCGGTGTTCGGCAGATCCTGCTTGCGATAGGTGCCCTTCACTTCGCCGTCGACGATCAGCGATGCCGCATTGAACGTATCGACTGGCGGCACGCCGCGCTCGATCGGCGCGTTTGCATTACCATGGCCGTTCGCCGGGCGGTGCGCGAGGTTGTCCGACCCGTCGCGCAGCGGATGGCCGACGATCACATGCAGACCGGTGAACGGCTTCAACTGTTCAGCGAGATCGGCCAACGCGGCCGCGCTCGCGGTGTAGAACGCGGGGCGCAGCAGCAGGTCTTCGGGCGGATAACCCGACAGCGCGAGTTCAGGCGCGACCAGCAGCTTCGCACCATCGCTGTGCGCGGCGCGCGCGGCGGCGACGATCTTCGCGACGTTGCCGGCGAAGTCGCCGACGGTGACATTGATTTGAGCAAGAGCGATTCGGGTCTTCATGGCAGGATCGACAGGCAAGCCTTCACGGCTCGCGGTACCGCGGCTCGATGGCTCGACGGGATTGAACAAACCGGATAAACGAACTCAACGAACGACGTGGCAGCTTCAGTTTCAGAGCGCCGCGCCGGTCATTGCATACAGTCACTCAGATTGAACCAGCAACGTATCGATTATCGCACGGGCATTCTGGCCTCGCCCTCCGAGGTGGACGCCGCCGAGTGGAACGCCCTCCTCGCCGCGCAGGCGCAGCCCACGCCGTTTTTGCGGCACGAGTTTCTGAGCGCGCTCAACGCGACGCAATGCGCGGTTCCCGACACAGGTTGGGCGCCGCAATTCGTCACGCTGACCGACGCGCGCACGGGCATGCTCGCGGCGGCGGCGCCCGTCTATCTGAAGGGACACTCGTACGGCGAGTACGTGTTCGACTGGGCCTGGGCCGACGCGTACAAGCGCAACGGCCTGCCCTATTACCCGAAGCTGCTGTGCGCGGTGCCCTTCACGCCGGTACAGGGCAACCGGCTGCTGTCGGCGAACGAGCATGCGTTGCGTCATCTCGCGGCCACGTTGATGGCGTTCGCCGAGCAGGCCGAGGTGTCGTCGCTGCATGTGCTGTTTCCGACGCAGAGCGAAGCGGACGCGCTCACCGATATCGGCATGATGCAGCGCGAAGGCGTGCAGTTTCACTGGCTCAACGACGGCTATCGCGACTTCGAAGACTTTCTGTCGACGCTCGAACAGAAGAAGCGCAAGAACATCCGCGCCGAACGGCGCAAGGTGCACGAGGCCGGCATCACGATGCGAAGGATCCGCGGCGCAGACATCGAGGATGCCGACTGGCGCTTCTTCAGCAAGTGCTATCGGCAAACCTATCGCGAGCATTTTTCGAGTCCGTATCTGAACCTCGATTTCTTCCGGATGATCGGCGCGTCGATGCCGGAGAATCTGCTGCTCGTGATCGCCGAATATGAAGGCAAGCCGATCGCGAGCTCGCTCGTCGTCTATCAGCGCGACGAGAAAACCGGCGGCACCTTGTATGGCCGCTACTGGGGCGCGCTCGAACACGTGCCGTGCCTGCACTTCGAAACCGCGTACTATCAGCCGCTCGAATTCTGCATCGAAGAAAAGCTCGGCGCATTCGAAGGCGGCGCGCAGGGCGAGCACAAGATGGCGCGCGGCTTTCTGCCCACGGTCACGCGCTCGACGCATTGGCTCGCGCATCCGGCGTTCGCCGATGCGGTCGGCCATTTTCTCGATAACGAAAAAAACAGCATCCACGCTTACGTGGACGAGCTGCGCGAACACAATCCGTTCAAAGGCTAGAAGCGCGGTTATGGCGTGGTTTCTCTATCTGCTCGAATGCTCGGACGGCAGCGTCTATACCGGCATCGCGACCGATGTCGCTGCTCGCTTCGACAAACATCTGAGCGGCACGGGCGCGCGTTATACGCGCTCGCGCAAGCCGGTGCGGGTGCTGGCGTCGTTCGAGCTGGCGGACCGGTCGAGCGCGTCGAGCGCCGAGTATTGGGTCAAGCGGCTCACGGCGGCCGATAAACGGGCGCTGGCGGCCGGGGCGTTCACGCTGCAGTCGGTGTTGCCGGTTGCAGCGGTGAATGATGTCGCGGAAGACGGCGAGCGTTCCGACGGCTGAGTCGTGCTACCCCCTCGCCTCCCGCATCCTCTCCGTCAGCAGCCGATGCACCCGCGCCAGCTCGCCCACCACATCTGCTTCCAGCGACGTCAATTGCTCACGAGCGGGTAACTCGAGCCGCACCGGCCGTAACGTGCGATTCAGCGCGGCCTCGATCGCCGCGCTGATCGCCTCGACCCATTCGTCGAGTTCGCTATGCAGGTCGCGACGGTTCGCGGTGAGGCGCAGCTGCGTCGCGGTGCCGGCCATCCGTCGCAGCAGGCTCAGCACCGTCAGCGTGACCGTATCGGCCATCGAGTCCTCGAGCTTTTCGAGCCGCACGCGGCCGAGCGCTTCCTCCGCGTTGTTGCTGGTGAGGCCCGCGGCGCGGCGCAATTGCTCGATCTCCTTGCCGCCATGCCGAGGCGCGTCGAGCGACGCGCGCAGATACGCGAGATTCGCGCGCACCGCGTCGCCGAGATAGACGCGCACATCGAGCTTCTCGCGCGTCGGCCATAGAAGGAACGTCGCGAGCAGCGCGAGCGCGCAGCCGAGCACGTTGTTGCCGAGCCGCGTCAGCGCGAACGCCAACTCGTTGGCGCCCGGCGTCGCGAAGTCGGCGACCAGCACGAAGCTCGGCGTCAGGAACAGCACGAACAGGCTGTAACTGACGGGGCGCAGCGCCATCGTCGCCATCACCAGCGGGAACACCGCGAGCGAGATGCCGAGCGGCGAATGAATCGCATAGCCGATCGCCGCCGCGAGCACGCCGCCGACGATACTGCCCGTCGCGCGTTCGATGCTGCGCGGCCAGGTCGCGGCGATCGACGGCTGCAGGATCAGCAGCGTGGCCATCGTGGCCCAATAGCCGAACGGCAGACCGAGCGCGCGAATCACGACGAAGCCCGCCGTCGTCGTCACGCCGACACGCGCCGCATGGCGCAAGCCGACCGACTGCCACGACAGGTTGGCCTTCAGCGTCGACCACGCGCGCGCCGTATAACGCGCGACGCACGCGCTCCACGGCTCGACGTGCACCTCACGCGGCGCGAAATCGACGAGCTCGAAACCGGATTGCAGCTTCACCGGTTCGAGCAACGCGCTTTCGAGCCGATGCGCGAGACGCCGCAGACGCGCCTGCAGGTCCGCGAGACGTTCCCAGCGCGCGTCGCCGGTCGCGCTGCCGATGTCGCTGAGCACTTCGCCGATCGCATTGAGCGAGCGCACCGCGCGTTGCGTGCGGCGCGAATCGTCGGGCACTTTCGCGCCCGCGCCCGACACCGCGATCAGATACGCGAACAGCGCTTCGCCATCGGTCAGCAGGCCGAGCAACGTGTCGTAGACGGCCGCCCCGCCCGCCTTCGATGCGGGCACGTTCGCGAGCGCATCGCGCGAACGTTCGAGCGACGCGCGCGCATCGGCGCGAAAGCGCGCGGCATGCGTGGCCCATTCGCGCGGCGCGGCACGTCCGCCGACAAGCCGCGCGCTGTCGAACGCGACATCGGCGAGGCGCAGATACACGGCGCGCAACGACGCGCGGCTCGCGCCGAATGGATGAATGCGCCACACGGTCAAGCTCAGCACGATCGCGAACAGACAGCCGACCAGATAGACGCCGAGAAACGCGACACCCGCGCGCGCGTCGTGCATCGGCCGATCGACCATCACGACGCAGGCGGTCGCCGCGAGGATCGTCACCTGCGACGTGGCCGCGCCCCAGATGCGGCCGAACGCGCCGAGCGTCGTGAACGCGAGCACCGCGAGCGCGGCCCACGCGGCACCCGAGGCGGACGCGAACGCGGTCATGCCGCCGCACAGCGTCGACAGCAGCGCGAAGCTCATCATCGACATGAAGCGCGCGCGGTTCGAGCCGGCGGCATCGGCGAGGCAGGTCCAGAACGCGCCGATCGCCGCCCACGCAAACACCGGATCGTGCAGCACGTTGCCGAGCGCGAGCATCGCCGTCGATGCGCACGCCGCCCTCAAGCCCTCCGACAGATTCGCCTCGCTCGCCGCGAACGACACCATCCAGACCGGCCGCTTGCGATAGATCGCGGTGACGACCGAATGCAGCCGGGTCGACCAGCGCGGCGATGTCGAGTGGGGCTTGCTGCGGTTCATCATCCGGACCGTGGTTCTTGAAGTGATGGAAACGCGCGTTGATGCCGTGAGTTCGCGCGCGAGGTCGTGCGGCGAATGATAAGGGTTTACACCTAAATATAAAAATGCGTTCCGTTCATCGGAGCGATGCATTCAGGTTATGCGCGCGAGACGGCACGTGCCAGACGAAGATCGCGGCGCTTGTTGCACGGTAGTCGAATGCCGCGCAAATCAGATGAAAAAACCGCGCGGTCCTTGCGGACTCGCGCGGTTTTCGTACTGCATGCAGCAAGCGGATGAACCGCGGCGCGCTTACTTCTTGTAGTTCGCCACGCCTTCGCTGATTTCCTTGTGGGCGGCATCGACGTCGGCCCAGCCTTCGACCTTGACCCACTTGCCCTTCTCGAGCGCCTTGTATTGCTCGAAGAAGTGCTTGATCTGGTCCTTCAGGTAAGCGGGCACGTCGTCGACCGACTTCAGGTTCGCCGTCATCGGGCAGATCTTGTCGTGCGGCACGGCGATCAGCTTCGCGTCGACACCGGACTCATCAGTCATCTGCAGCATGCCGAGCGCGCGGGCACGCACGACCGAGCCTGCCAGCAGCGGGAACGGCGTGATCACCAGCACGTCGACCGGGTCGCCGTCGCCCGACAGCGTCTGCGGAATGAAGCCGTAGTTGGCCGGATAGCGCATGCCGGTGCCGATGAAACGGTCGACGACGAGCAGGCCCAGGTCCTTGTCGGCTTCGTACTTCACCGGGTCGCTTTGCGCCGGGATTTCGATGATGACGTTGAAATCGTGCGGAAGGTCTTTGCCTGCGGGAACGTGATTGAAGCTCATGAGCGCTCTCTGAAGGGGATGGAAATCGGAAGGCGGCGAACGGCGCGCGGGCTGCGGATGCGGTGCGAACTGTGTGCGAACCGCGAACGTCGGGCACTGAAACCCTCTCGCCCCGAACGACGGGGCCGCGCACCGGACCGTACGGAATGCGCCATTATAGCCAATCGGCAGGTGGCATCCGCGGTCGGATCGGCGCGATAATCGGCTGGCGTCTCGCTTCGCGTCTCTACCGTTTTGTGTCTCCCCTTCGAACCCGCGCCGCCGCACGCCGGCCGCACGTCATCAAGGAGCATGCATGGAAGAAGCACGGCATTTCATCGGCGGCGAGTGGTGCGCCGCTTCCGGCGGCGAATCGATCGCCGTACTCGATCCCTCGGACGGCCAGCCGTTCACGCGCATCGCGCGCGGCACCGAGGCCGATATAGACACCGCCGTGCACGCCGCACGCGCAGCGTTCGACGGCGCATGGGGCGCGCTGAGCGCCGCCGAGCGCGGCCGCGTGCTGTACCGGCTGTCGCTGCTGGTGGCAGCGCGCCAGGAAGACCTTGCACGGCTCGAAGCGCGCGACACCGGCAAACCGCTCAGGCAGGCGCGCGCCGACGCCGCCGCCCTGACCCGCTACTTCGAGTTCTACGCCGGCGCGGCCGACAAGCTGCACGGCGAAACCCTGCCTTACCAATCCGGCTACACGGTGCTGACGATCCGCGAGCCGCACGGCGTGACCGGCCACATCGTGCCGTGGAATTACCCGATGCAGATCTTCGGGCGCAGCGTCGGCGCGGCGCTCGCGACCGGCAATGCATGCGTCGTCAAACCGGCCGAGGACGCGTGCCTTTCCGTGCTGCGCGTCGCAGAGCTCGCCGCCGAGGCCGGCTTGCCGGCCGGTGCGCTGAACATCGTGACCGGCTATGGACACGAAGCGGGCGCCGCGCTCGCGCGTCATCCGGGCATCGATCACATCTCCTTCACGGGCTCGCCCGAAACCGGCAAGCTCGTCACGCAGATGGCCGCCGAAAACCACGTGCCGGTCACGCTCGAACTCGGCGGCAAGTCGCCGCAAATCGTGTTCGCCGACGCCGATCTCGACGCCGCGCTGCCGGTGCTGATCTCCGCGATCGTGCAGAACGCCGGGCAAACCTGCTCGGCGGGCAGTCGCGTGCTGATCGAGCAGGCGATTTACGAGCCGCTGCTCGACAGACTCAGCAGCGCCTTTCAGGCGTTGCGCGTCGGGCCGTCGAATGCCGACCTCGACTGCGGACCGCTGATCAGCGCGAAACAGCAGCAACGCGTGTGGGACTTTCTGTCGGACGCGCAACACGACGGCATCGCGATGGCCGCGCACGGCGAGGTGATTCCCGAAGCGCCTGAAAGCGGCTTCTATCAGGCCCCGACCTTGCTGCGCGACGTGCCCGCGAGCCACCGCCTCGCGCGCGACGAAGTGTTCGGTCCGGTGCTCGCCGCGATGTCGTTCCGCGACGAAGCCGAAGCGCTCGCGCTCGCGAACGGCACGCGGTTCGGGCTCGTCGCCGGCATCTGGACACGCGATGGCGCGCGCCAGATGCGCCTCGCCCGACGCGTGCGCTCGGGCCAGGTATTCATCAACAACTATGGCGCGGGCGGCGGCGTCGAATTGCCGTTCGGCGGCGTCAAGCATTCGGGACATGGTCGCGAGAAAGGCTTCGAGGCGCTGTATGGCTTTACGGTGCTGAAGACGATCGCGATCCGGCACGGCTAGCGGGTGCCGTAGGGCTCGCTCGCGATCGGCGCGAGCAGCACGTTACACGCAACAACGCATCGCTCTATCCATCACAAACAACGGAGACATCATGCGGTTGACAGGTAAAACGGCCATCGTCACGGGCGGCGGTTCGGGTTTCGGCGAAGGCATCGCAAAGACCTTTGCGCGCGAAGGCGCGAACGTCGTGGTCAACGACCTCAACGGCCCGGCCGCCGAGCGCGTCGCGAGTGAGATCGCGATTGCGGGCGGCAAGGCGATCGCGGTCCCCGGCAACGTCGCGCAACGCGACGACTGGCGCACGCTGCGCGAGGCCGCGCTGGAAGACTTCGGCAGCGTGCAGATCGTCGTCAACAACGCGGGCACCACGCATCGCAACAAGCCGGTACTCGAGGTGACCGAGGCCGAGTTCGACCGCGTCTATGCGGTGAACGTGAAGAGCATCTACTGGAGCGTGCAGGAGTTCGTGCCGTATTTTCGCGAGCAAGGCGGCGGCAGCTTCATCAATATCGCGTCGACGGCGGGCGTGCGGCCGCGGCCCGGGCTCGTCTGGTACAACGGCAGCAAGGGCGCGGTGATCGTCGCTAGCAAGTCGCTCGCCGTCGAGCTGGGGCCGGAGCGGATTCGCGTGAACTGCGTGAATCCGGTGATCGGTGAGACCGCGCTGTTGTCCGAGTTCATGGGGGTCGAGGATACGCCGCAGAACCGGCAGAAGTTCCTGGCAGGGATTCCTCTCGGGCGGTTTTCGACGCCGCAGGATATTGCGAATGCGGCGCTGTATCTGGCTTCGGATGAGGCGGAGTTTATTACCGGCGTGTGTCTCGAAGTGGATGGGGGGCGCTGCGTGTAGCGGTAGATGAAGCGCTGCGCACGCACTGCGTGCGCGGTCAGTGTTTTCCCCCAATATCGATTCGTCCTGCAAAAGACCTGGCGCGGATAGAATCGTGCGGCGGCGGCACTTCAATTCCATAAAAATGAGGAGACATAGTCATGGCTAGTCCTGCAAATCCGCTCCACCATCCCGGCGCTGGCGCGCCGCCTTCGACGTTCGAAGAGGCGACTTATCGCAAGGTTACCTGGCGGCTCGCGCCGCTATTGATGCTCTGCTACATCGTTGCCTATCTGGACCGTGTGAACGTCGGCTTCGCGAAGCTGGGGATGAGCACCGATCTTGGCTTGAGCGATGCGGTGTATGGCTTCGGCGCGGGGATTTTCTTCATCGGCTATTTCATCTTCGAAGTGCCGAGCAACGTGATCCTGCATAAGGTCGGCGCGCGTGTCTGGATCGCGCGGATCATGATTTCGTGGGGCGTGATATCCATGCTGACGATGTTAGTCACCACGCCGACGATGTTTTATGTGATGCGCTTTTTGCTCGGGCTTGCAGAGGCGGGTTTCTTTCCTGGGATTATTTTGTATCTCACCTACTGGTATCCGGCGCATCGGCGTGGACGGATGACGACCTGGTTTATGACGGCGATTGCGTTGTCGGGGGTGATTGGTGGGCCGGTGTCTGGGTACATCCTGAAGAACTTCAACGGCGTGAACGGGTGGCACGGGTGGCAGTGGCTGTTTCTGCTCGAGGGGGTGCCGTCGGTGCTGGTTGGGATCATCGTATTCGTGATGCTCGATGATCGGATTTCGAAGGCTAAGTGGCTGACCCGGGAAGAGCAGCAGTTGCTTGAGAGTCAGGTGTCGGCTGAGGAAGCGACCAAGCACGATATGCCGATTCGGCAGGTACTCACTAGCGGGCGGGTGTTGATGTTGAGCCTCACGTACTTCTCGTTTGTGATGGGGCTTTATGGGGTGAGCTTCTGGTTGCCGACGATTATCAAATCGACCGGCGTTACCGATGCGTTTTTGATTGGGCTGCTATCGGCGGTGCCGTTTGCGGCGGCTGTTGTGGCGATGGTGTTTGTGGCGCGGAGTGCGGATCGGTCGAGGGAACGGAGATGGCATATTGCGTTGCCGGCGTTTCTTGGTGCTGTGGGGCTCGTGCTTTCCGTCGTTTGGGCGCATAACACCCTGCTTGCCATGACTGGGTTGACGCTGGCTACCATGGGCATCCTCACTACACTGCCGTTGTTTTGGAGTTTGCCTACGGCGATTCTGGCAGGCACCGGCGCCGCTGCCGGGATTGCGATGATCAATTCGATTGGCAACCTTGCCGGTTTCCTTAGTCCTTATGCTGTGGGGTGGTTGAAGGAGGTTACCGCGGCGAACGATTCGGGGATGTATATGTTGGCGGCGTTCATGGTGCTGGGCGGTTTGCTTGCTATTAGTGCGCCGGCGAGGATGGTTAATAAGTGATTGGAGTCGCTGCTGAATGTTGCAGAAAGAGTGATTGCCCGCCTTCGCGGAATGCCACCGACGAGGTCGGGTTTATATGACCTTAGTGAAGCAGACGCAAAATCAGTCGGTGTCAAATTGGCGGGCGAGCTTCGCTCGACTTACTTCAAAAGCGTCCCCCCCAGTGTTGGGCGCGTTGGCATTTGGAGCAATGACTCGGGTTAGTGCCTCGCGTGTGAGCTCCCAACCGAAAGCTATAGCCGTACACGAGCAGCGGCACCTGTGGTGATCGGCCAACAATCAATCTTCCGTAACCAGCTCGGACACTCAGGCTTCCACTGCACCCAGGAAGCAGCCATTAAATCTGAGGGATGGCGGTCGCTTCTCATCGGCCATACCCGACGTTCGGCTGTCGGGGTTTGTGAGGCCGCTCCAAGTCGCATTTCCGACATTTGCATATCGGAGTTGGCGAATGTCGCACTCGCTGCGAGCGAATGCGTACTGTCGCCCCCTTTCGGTCCTTCGACGCAACGTGGTGAAATCGTCAGGTTTGGAGGGCGGATTCAAACGGCCATTCCATCGCGATGACGGTTCGCGATGCTGGATACGGGTGGTTGCGAGCAAACTCTGCGCGTCGAACTTACGGAGCGTTGTTCAAACGAGGTCAGGACGTCGCCGCGCCGCCCGCTGCACACCAGTCACGTGCGTTTCGCAACCAGACCTAGAACCGCTTCGCGAAGCCTACCGTTAAACCGTGGCGGGAGAATCTGCACGAACAGGGGTGTCTGCCACGTCGTGCTCAAGTATCCTACCGCCGTGCCCAGCGCCCAACCGGCGAGGACGTCGGTCTGCCAATGCGCCTGGCTTTTCACGCGTGCGATCGAATCATAGAGCGGCAACACCTCGAGTGCCCAAACCCACGGATCACGCCGACCATAGTTGACGATGAACGGCGTTACGAAACTCGCCTGAAGGGTGACTTCACCACTGGGAAAACTCTTTCCGCCGCTGAACCATTGGTTCGGTCCCTGGCCAGCGCTGGGCCGCTGGCGACCGAACGCATACTTCATGCCTTGGGCAGCGACCGCCGATATCGCCGTAGCGTCGGCCGATTGCCAGAATGTATGGCCCAGTTCGTTGTCGTTCCCAAGCCACAGAGCCCCACCCGCCGTCGTGGCTATCACGGCGTATTCAAGTGCGAGCTGAACATTGCGGTTCCATATGCCGCTCTGATCCAGCGCGACTTCATGATCGATCCCGCCGGCATATGCGCCCGAAAAAGTGAACGCCGTGATTGCGGCGGCTCCGCACCGTCTCCCTGTCACCCTGATTCCAGAAGTCATCGATCTCATTTTCGCCCTCGCGCAGCAGTGTGGCGAAAGGTTCGCGTAACTAGCTTTCTGCAGTTACTTTAAGACGCAACGTGAACGACGATCGCGGCCCGCACCATGATCGCCATGGATCATGGTGGCGACGATTGAAGGCAACTTCAGTCCGCCCCGGATCTATTCAAACCTTCCGATACTTCAATTGGCGCCTCGATGCGTAAACCGCCAGCAGAAGGAACTGCCGTCAACGTACCAACGCGACGGGATGCACAGCATGTGGTCGAATACGGTGAAACCCATGTTGCACAAGATCGTACTAGACCGATCTGAAGGAAACGTTAAGACCCGAAACGTTTCCAATGCTTAGGGAGCTAAGCCATGTCACATCAGCATCGAATTGATCGTGCCGGGCATATTCTCGCGATGGCACCAGAGGCGGCTTGAAAGGTCCTGTTAGCGCGGCACTTAACAACATGTCGAACCGATGTCGTCGGGCCCGGATCTCTGGTTTACCGAGGCCTGTGGCTGCCTGGGAAATCCCTAAATCCATGAACAGGACGGCCTGCCAGCATGAGTGCTTACGCCGCTAGACCGGCCTCAAGAGAAATGGCTGGTGTTGAAATGGATACGCATCCTCTACCGCTGCTGGCAGACTGGGACACGATACGACGAAAGCGTCTATCTAAACGCATTGAGGAAGCGAGGCTCGCCCCTTCTTGCAAACCTCATGCTTCCCCCTTCTAAAAGCTTGACGGACCGCCTCAGGGCGTGAAGCGGTCGATCAGAGTCCGAAATCAAACGTCCTTCGGTACGATTTCGGCCCCTCAACACAACCTCGTTGAACATTGCCTCCTGGCCGAACCTTGGCCGATGATGAACTGCCTAGCGGCCCGGCACGAACAACCCGCCGCGCCTCGAAACCGTCGTGGCACGGTGTTCCTTTTGCGCAAAGGTGATTTCGATGTCCGGCACTTCCGGCGCCAACGCCCCGCGCCTAAAGTCAGGTCAGCCTTCGGATGCGGATCCTCACAAATGGAACCGCGCGAAGCCCCCTCAAAACTCAAAAGGAGCAAAACCATGCTGACCAGGACATCCCCCGCGCTTCTCACCAAACCGAATGTCGCCACGGAAGACGCGCAATACTTCGAATACACTTCGTCCGCCAATCCGATTGGTGCGAAGCTCATCTCGCGTGTGCCGTTCTGCAGCTTCTCGCCTTCGCTTTATGCAGACGGCGCAACCCGAGTCGTGCCGCTTGACCTTTCTGCGGAGTTGGGCTGCCCAGGTCCCGCGACCGGTCCCGGCTTGAGCGCCAACTTCCTGCGCATCAATGCGGGCGACGCGTTGACACTCGATCCCAATGCGACCTCGCAGGTCTGCTACGTCATTAGCGGAGCGGGTAGCGTGCAGCAGTCCGAAACGAGCTTCCCCTTTTCGATGGGCGATTTCTTCACGTTCCCGGGCGGCCATGCCACGGTGCTGTCCGCTGCTGCGACGGCCACGCTCTATTACGTCAATGACGCGCCGCTGCTCACCTATCTTGGTACCACCGGAGTACATGCGCGCTTTGCGCCGACACGCTATCCGGCCGCCGAGGCGCAGGCAGCACTGCGCGCGGTCGCGGAACAAGCGAACGCGGGTCGTCGCAACCGCATCAGCGTACTAATGGGCAACACCAACTTTCCGCAGACGCGCACGGTCACGCATGTGTTGTGGGCGATGTTCGGCATCGTGCCGCCCAACTCGGTGCAGAAGCCGCACCGGCACCAGTCGATTGCACTCGACTTCATCGCCAGCGGCAAGCCGGGTGTCTATACGCTGGTCGGAACGGAACTGGACAGGGATGGCAATATCGTGAACCCGACCCGCGTCGATTGGAAAACGGGGATGGCATTCGTCACGCCGCCGGGACACTGGCATGCGCATTTCAACGAAACGAACGAAAACGCCTATGTGATTCCGATCCAGGATGCAGGCTTGCAGACTTACCTGCGCACGCTAGACATCCGCTTCGCCCATCAAGGCTGACGCTCCAGTGCGAGTCCGTCGTCCCAGTACGGCGGCTCGCCAAACGCCTCGGCATAGAAATCCACGAAGGCGCGCACCTTCGACGAGACGATCTTCTTCGGTGGGTAGACCGCCCAGACCGCGGGTTCGGCTCGTCCGGTGCGTGCTTCCCATTCCGGTAGCACGTGCTGCAAGCGTCCTCCGCGCAGGGCCGTAGAGGCGAGCCATGTCGGCAGGAGCGCCACGCCACAACCGGCCACGGCGAGCGCGAGCACGGCTTCGGAGTCGTCAGCGCGTAAGCGCCCCTGCAACTCTACCAGCACCTGTTCCTGTTCTTGCGACGCCCGCGCGTCCGCGGTGACCAGCGTGAAATACCATTTGTCGTCCGGAACCAGGGACACGCGAAGCGCATCGCGCGCGGCCAGATCGCCAGGCACACGCGGCGTGCCGCTACGCGCGAAATACGCCGGGCTGCCACAGACGATACGACGATGCGGTGCCAGGCGCCTCGCCATCAATGACGAATCGGGCAGCACGCCGGTACGGATCGCCACATCAATGCCCGCATCGATCATGTTGAGCGTTTCGTCCGTAGAGACGATGTCGAGGTCGATATCAGGATAGCGCGCCATGAAGGCCGGCAGATGCGGCACGATGTGCAGGCGGCCGAATGCCGGTGGCATTGTCACGCGCAGCACGCCTTGTGGCGTGCGATTTAGCGACGACGTCACTTCGCGCGCGTCATCGAGTGCTTGCAACGCTAACAAGGCGTGTTCACGAAACAGCCGGCCGCCTTCTGTCAGGACGAGGCCGCGCGTCGACCGGTTGAATAGGGCGATGCCCAGATCTCTTTCGAGTTCGCTGACGTAGCGGGAGACAGTCGAGATCTTGACTGACAGTGCATTGGCCGTCTTGCTGAAGCTCTGCAGTTCCGCTGCGCAAACGAAGGCCCGTACTGCGGCGAAGTAGTCCATGGACTGTCTGACGTGGATGGGATTACCTGGCTTTTGCCGAGACCGGTAGTGTACTGCCCCGGCGCGGGCGAGTGTCGCTCGTTCCCCGGCTGCAGGCCGGCAGCGATTGGCGGCACGCGACCCCTTCGAGTCACTCAATCCACGTTGACGAATGTCCCCCTGCTGCCCCTACAGGAGGCCATCGTCAATCTGTTCGCCCCGAAGGGCTTTTCAAGTCAAGGCCGAAGGTAGTCCATTGGCAGCACTTACTGGCGGATCAGTCATACCTTTGCCGGGATTCAACGGCATCGGGAGCACCGTCAAAAAATGTTCATGGTCAAGCGGCCCAGATGGACTATATACAAACGAGGGGCGGCGAACGGCTGTACGTCCAACGAAAACCGCCCTTGACTCAGGTCCGCGAGAGCCGCAGTCAAGCCGAACGGAGATGTACGACGCCGAATAGTCGCGACCCGGCTCCCGACCAATCCACCGCTGCCCGATGTTCCCTGTTCGACCTCCTTAACCCCCGTGTAGTAAACGCGACAAGGGGTGAAGTAATGAAACAGCTCGCGAACTGGGTAACGCTCTTGCAGGTCTGCCTGTAGCCCAATTTATCAAGGACGTAACGTACAGCTACCTGCTCTGCCCACTCGCCCATCCGACGTCACCCGTTCGCTCGTCGCCCACGCAAGGAGTACGCCATGTCATTTTTCACGTGCCGTTTAACGTTTCTATTGCGAACCATCGCGTTCGCGACGGCGTTAGGATTCGCTTCAATCAGCATTGCGCAAGCCGATTCGGAGGTCGATCCGCCAGGAGCGGTTTACGTTCTGTCAAACCAGCCGTCCGGGAACTCGGTTCTTGTCTATTCGCGGGCTGCCAACGGAATACTCACCTACGAAGCCACGTACTCAACCGGCGGCCAAGGAGCAGGCACAGGAACCGATCCGCTAGGCTCGCAGGGTTCGCTGACGTTGCAAGGGGGCTTTCTGTTCGCCGTGAATGCCGGCAGCAATGATGTTTCGCTGTTCGCGGTCGACGGCAGCAAACTGACGCTGCTCGACAGAAAACCATCGGGTGGTCAAATGCCCGTCAGCGTGACCGTGAAGGGGCCCATCGCGTATGTGCTTAATGCCGGAGGCACACCGAACATCAATGGCTTTATCGTCGACGCGTTTGGCAAGCGTCTCGTTCCATTACCAGGCTCACAACGACCACTTGCCGGCGGAAACTCCGCCCAGCCCGCGCAAGTGAAGTTTGCGCCGGAAGGCAACGAACTGCTCGTGACCGAAAAGGGCACACAACTCATTGACACGTATTATGTCGGCTTCACCGGTTACGCCTCGAAGACTCCAACCCCCCATGCGTCAAACGGCGTCACGCCGTTCGGCTTTTCCATCACGACCCGGGGTTATGCGATCGTCTCCGAGGCCGGATCTGGTTCGGTTTCCTCATATGAGGTCGAGGGACAGCAAACATCTGACTTCCATCAGTGCAGCAATTCCCTTGGGCCAGAGCGCCCCTTGCTGGCTTGTCACCACGGGCGATGGACGTTTTGCCTACACGGCCAATGCCGGTAGCGGCTCGATCAGCAGTCTGCGGATCGCGGCGGACGGCACAGTACGCTTGCTCAATCCGACTGCAGGCACACTCAGCGCTCCCCTTGACATGGCGCTCAGTGGTCACAGCAAATTCCTCTACGTTCGTGAAGGTAACGGCGCTGTAAGTGGCTTTCGCGTGATGCCAGACGGAACACTCGAGCCACTTGGCTCAGTCACCGGCGTACCGCCGGGGGCACAAGGGATCGCGGCGCGCTAGACACATCTCCCCCGCGCTGGGAGATGTGCACGCGGGATCATGCTTTCGTATCCCTGTATCGGCAGCCTTCGCGCAAGAACGTTGCCGGTACCGCTGAGCACCCGCCGTCCACCTTGATCCGATTGAAATCGAGGCTCCCGGTCAAGCAGGTGTTAGGTGAGTCCAAACGGGCGACGGTGAGCGAGTCGAATCCCATCACTTTCTTCAAGGCTTCCTGGAGTCACATTGACTCCCGGCCCTCCCATGGCCGATCCGGCCGGTTGGCACGGGTCCGGCCAAGAGGCCGCTCTTGAGTGCCCAACCGACACTCGAACGCCATTGACCCGCTTTCGATCACGTTCATACGGGTAGCGACACGCTGCGTCTATCTGGCGGTCATCCTCCAGCCAGATCAGTACCATCCGATTCGGCGAGCGGCGCAACGCATCCTACACTTAAGTTCAACCGCGCAGGCTTGCACGTGGCGGCGCCACAAATTGGGCCGAACGCATATTGCGCTGATGGCCATCGATAGCGAGCATGGCGCGGTCGCGTTCGGCGGCGACCGAGGGATTCGTATCGTCTCCGGATATGTCTCAGATGCTAACCACCAAGGAGGCGGTTTATGAACAGTAAGTTAGCCAACCCGGCGCCGCTCGGGCTCGCTGGATTCGCATTCACCACATGGATGCTCAGCATGGTGAACGCCGGCTGGTTCGACAAGGATGCCTTGGGGCTCGTGCTGGCGCTAGCGTTCGCTTTCGGCGGCACGGCGCAGATGATCGCGGGCGTGCTCGAATTTCCACGCGGCAATACGCTAGGCACGGTGGCGTTCCTCAGTTACGGCTCCTTCTGGTGGTCCTTTGCGCTGTTTGTCGCGTTCCTGGGCACCAAGGTGCCTGAGGCCTTCATCGGCTGGTATCTGTTTGTGTGGGGGGTCTTCACGTTCTACATGTGGATCGGCTCGCTGCACACGAGTACGTCTGTGCAACTGGTGTTTCTCTCGCTGTGGGTCACTTTTCTGCTGTTGGCGATCGGCGCATGGACAGGTATGGGCGTTGCCACGCGGGCCGGCGGCTATGTAGGCTTGATTACCGCTCTACTGGCGTTCTATGCGTCGGCGGCGATGGTGATCAACGAAAGCTTCGGACACACCGTGCTTCCGACACACGACTGGGCACAAGCCCATCCGCGAGCGGCCTAGCCACTCGGCGCGGGTCGGCCGGCGTGCAGCAAGCGCGCCGGCCAGTCAGGCCTGCGGTGCTCCACGGAGACGGAGACCAAGTCTGAGTATCGAGTCTTTCCGGTATCAGCTAAGTGGGTCGAGAAATGTGGACCGACTGGACTCGTTACGAGGCGATGGATCGCCGTTCGATGAGGAACTCTGATGTTCGAACGAATACCCCCTGACAATTCGCGCTATCGGCGGGTGTGATCACTGGCCGGCTTTACGACGTCATAAACGTGTCAGGGCGTTGCTGCGATGGCGTCCCACGGCCGGCGCGGCACGCAAGCACTCCTTTTGGTCGCGGCGGCGCAACGTCCTACGCCTGCTGCAAAATCTCCATTGCACGAATCGTGTCACACAGCGCGTCCATTGCCAGGTAGGCAACGAACTGTGTGCCGATAGCGGCAGCCGAAACGCCGCGAAGGTTGATTCCCCCGGTAGCCAACTTTTGGGTCAACTCTGCAATGATGCCCGGCCGGTCGGGGCCCATCACCCGCACCGGGTGAAGACTCGGGAGGACGTTGAACCCCACCTGCGAGGCGGCACGAATTTCTCGGTCGTTCTGAAGCGGCGCGAGAAACACGACCGCCTTCCCGGGTGCTTCCGCAGTTCGACGGGAGATGATGAATTGCAGGTTCGCTCCGGCATCTCGCAGGACACTTAACACTTCGGCGAGACCGCCGGGCCTGTCCTCGATTGTGGCCGCCCATACATCGACACGTTCAACGAGCAGATCCATGGCGCCTCTCCCGTTTGATGAACCCCAATGAAAATTGAGTTCAGGGTTGAGCGACCGGCAAGTCAACGCTCGTCGTCGCGCTAACACCATTGGCCCTCGGGATGCAGCTCTTTGACAGGGAATACGTTGCTTGGCATTGCATCCGCCCTGGCCTTAAATTCGTTATGCAGCGCACGGACTGTCGCGCCTGGTGTCCAGACCCATGAGACAGGTCGAAAGACGCGCTGCCGCGGGTAGCGTGGGACACCTCGTGTCGCTGGGCACCTAGAAGCAAGGAGGAACTGTCATGTCACGAGACAAGTCATCGCGCCGCGCTTCCGCAGAGCAACAAGCGGCCGAGGTTTCCGAGGCGCAAATCGCCGTGCACTGGCCTGAAGAGGAATATTTCCCGCCGCCCGCCTCGTTCATCGCCCAAGCCAATCTGACAGACGCGGGAGTGTTCGCACGTTTCTCTCTCGACAAATTCCCCGAGTGCTTCAAGGAATTCGCGGACCTTCTCGACTGGTACAGGTACTGGGACACGATGTTCGACGCGAGCAATCCTCCGTTCTGGCGCTGGTTCGTCGGTGGCCGGATCAATGCCTGCTACAACTGCGTGGATCGTCACCTCGCCGCCTACCGGAACAAGGCCGCGATCCATTTCGTGCCAGAGCCCGAGGACGAGACGGTCCAGCATGTCACCTACCAGGAACTTTATGTCCGCGTAAGCGAGTTCGCGGCCATGCTACGCGACTTCTGCGGTCTAAAAGCCGGTGACCGGGTTACTCTCCATATGCCTATGGTGGCGGAGCTGCCCATCACGATGCTCGCCTGCGCCCGGCTCGGAGTGATTCACTCGCAGGTATTTAGCGGCTTCAGCGGCGCGGCCTGCGCCGACCGCATCCTGGATTCCGAGAGCCGTCTGCTGATTACGATGGACGCTTACTGGCGTGGCGGCAAGCTGATCGATCACAAGGAAAAAGCCGACACCGCGTTCGCCGAAGCTGCCGGGAAGGGTCATCAGGCCGAGAAGGTTCTGATCTGGCAGCGGTATCCGGGCAAGTATTCGAGTCCGACGCAGCTCGTGGAAGAACGCGATGTCATCGTCAACGACGCCCTCAAGGCGTTCCGCGGCAAACGTGTCGAGCCCGTGCAGATGCCCGCTGAGGCACCGCTATTCCTCATGTATTCGAGCGGTACCACGGGCCGCCCCAAGGGGTGCCAGCATTCCATTGGAGGCTACCTCGCCTACGTCGCCTGGACATCGAAATACATCCAGGACATCCACCCCGAGGACGTGTATTGGTGCATGGCCGACATCGGCTGGATTACCGGTCACTCCTACATTGTCTACGGCCCGCTCGCGCTCGCGGCCTCGTCGGTCGTGTACGAAGGCGTGCCCGTCTACCCCGATGCCGGGCGCCCTTGGCGAATTGCCGAAAACCTCGGCGTCAATATCTTCCACACGTCGCCGACTGCGATCCGCGCACTGCGGCGCAGCGGACCGGACGAACCCGCGAAGTACAGCTATCACTTCAAGCACATGACGACCGTGGGCGAACCCATCGAGCCCGAAGTCTGGAAGTGGTATCACCGGTCTGTCGGGAAGGGGGAGGCCGTCATCGTCGACACGTGGTGGCAAACTGAAACGGGCGGGTTCCTTTGCAGCACGGTGCCGGCGTTGCACAAGATGAAGCCCGGCAGTGCCGGTCCGGGAATACCTGGTATTCATCCGGTGATTTACGACGACGCCGGTAATGAACTTGCAAGCGGTTCCGGCAAGGCGGGCAACATCTGTATTCTCAATCCGTGGCCCGGCGCGTTTCAGACCATCTGGAGGGCCCCGGAGCGCTACGTGAAAACGTACTATGCCCGCTACTGCCGGGATCCCAAGAGCAAGGACTGGCGCGACTGGCCCTACATGGCGGGAGACGGTGCTGTCGACGCTGCGGACGGCTACTTCCGGATTCTCGGTCGCATCGACGACGTGATCAACGTCGCCGGCCATCGCCTCGGTACCAAAGAAATCGAGTCAGCCGCCCTGCTTGTCCCCGAAGTCGTCGAAGCGGCTGTCGTGCCGGTCGCCGACGAGATCAAGGGCAGAGTGCCCGAACTGTATGTTTCGTTAAAGCCCGGGGTGGAAGCTTCGGAGGAGCTTGCAAAGCGGGTCACAGACTCGGTGGTCGATCGGATCGGAGCCATCGCGAAGCCGCACCGGGTGGTCATTGTTCCGGACATGCCCAAGACCCGGTCGGGCAAGATCATGCGGCGCGTGCTCGCAGCACTTTCAAACCATCAAGACCCCGGAGACGTATCCACGCTGGCTAACCCGGAGGTCGTTGACAGTCTGCGGGAGCTCGTGAAGTAATGGGGGCTACGTCCATGATCATCACGCGGCGCGCGCGGCGGGCGGGCGGCCATCGGGCGCCGCAGCCTTCGTCACCCATGTGACTCGACTCATAGGGAAAACTGGCCGGTCACCGCGGCCATTATCGATTGGTCCTGCGCAAACTCCCGCGTCAATCCTTTTCCGCCACCCGCCCCGGCTGCACAGCCGGCATCCTGCGATAGATCGTGTTCCGCGAGACCCCGAGCGCACGCGCCGCGGCAGACACGTTTCCGCCGTGGCGCGCCAGCGTCATCGCAACCACAGAGGTGGCAACATCCTGCAGCCGAGCACCGTCGGGCAGCGACGCATCGCCAGCAGCAGGGGCATCCGCAGCCGAACCGGCCGAAATGGCTGAAGAGCTCGAAGCGGCCGACGCAGCAGAGCCCCCCTGTCCAACCTCGCCATCGCCGCAACCCGCGCCCCCCACATCATCCAAAAAATCATCCGGCAAATGCTCCCACCGAATCACCCCATCCTCCTCCACCATCGCCGCCGCAGTGCGCAGCAGATTAGCCAGTTGCCGACAGTTACCCCGCCACGCATGTCGCCCGAACACCGCCATCACATCAGCCGCAACGCTGAGCGCCTGCCGCCCCCCGCTTTCGACTGATTCCCACTGCAACATCTTTTGAACGACGACCGCGAGATCGCTCCGCTCACGCAACGCCGGCAACCGAACCGCAAGCCCGTTGATCCGATAGTAAAGATCCTCGCGAAACTGGTTCTGCGCGATCATCTCGCGCAAGTTGCGGTGGGTCGCGCAAATAATGGAGACATCGACAGGGACCGCCCGCGTCGCCCCAAGCGGCGTCACAACCCGCTCCTGCAAAACACGCAGCAACCGCACCTGCAACGAATACGGCATATCCCCGATCTCATCGAGAAACAGCGTGCCTCCATTCGCCTGCATCAGCTTGCCGATCGCCCCTTTACGCCGCGCGCCGGTAAACGCACCCTCTTCATACCCGAATAGCTCAGATTCGATCAGCGACTCCGGAATCGAAGCACAATTAACCGCAACGAACGGCCCATCACCTCGCGGCGAATCGTTATGAATCGCCTGCGCGAGCAACTCCTTGCCGGTACCGGTCTCGCCGGTGATCAGAATCGGAATATCCTTGCCGAGCACCTTGCGAACCTTCGCGATCAGTGCGGACACACGAGCATCGCCGGTATCGAGATCGCCGAGCCGCGACAGTCCCGCAGCCGGTTGACGCGCATTCGCACACACCGGTCGCGGTGCGACTGCACCCTGCACATCGACGGCTCCACGCCCCAGCCCAAACGACGCCCGCCTGAACTGCCCGCGCGCGCAAACCACCGCACCGTTGTGCAAATTCAGCATCAGATGCGGCGCGACGCCATGCGTCAAACGATCGATCAATTGCGCATACGAGATCTGAAATAGCGACGATAGCGTATGCGCGCGCAACGCAGCGAGCGACAAGCCCAACTGAAACTGCGCACTTCGATTCGCGGACAGAAAGCGCCCATCATCGGTAAACGCAATGATCCCTTCCATCAGCGTGCCGAGAAATTCCGGCCGGCCGTGGAAAGATACTTGCAGCACGTCGCGAAACGCAGTCGAGAACAGATGGTTTTCGATCATCTGCACCGACATCTTCGCGAGTGCCGTCGTGTGCTGGTGATAGCTGCGGTGGTCGCCCGTCACGTCGAGCACGCCGATCAGATCGCCGTACGGATCGAGAATCGGCACACTCGAACAGGTCAGGAAGCGGTTCGCCGCCAGATAGTGCTGGTCCCCATGAACGACCATCGCACACCTCTCGGCCAGCGAGGTACCGATCGCGTTGGTCCCCTGACGATCCTCGGCCCAGTTCGCGCCAGGCCGCAGCGCCACTTTTTCCGCGCGATGCAGAAAATCGTCGTCGCCGATCGAATGCAGGATCAACCCTTCGGCGTTGGTCAGCACGATCATGCTTTGCGTGTTGACGATCTGCTCGCGCAGCGTCTCCATGACCGGCATCGCATGCGCGCACAGCACCTGGTTCTGTTCGCGCTTCAGCGCGAGGCCCCTGTCGGACAGGATGTCGTAATCCGGCCGGATCGATGCGCGCAGGCCGAACGTCTCGGAGCGTTCGTGGGCTTTCTGGATCGCCGGTGCGGGCCAACCTTTGGAGCGGTTAGCCGCCGCCACGCCGAGCGGATGAACGTCGTCGCGCATTGTCTCCTCCTGAATGCGCCCGGGTCGTGCCGGACGCTTTGATGCGTGTCAACAGAATACTCCCTTTGCCAGTCCGCCCGACGCCTGCGGCAACCCCGCGCGGGCCCGCATCCTTGATCTGCGTCAGCGTCGGCCGAATCTGCGGCGTTTCTGAACACCCGCTGCCCGCGCAACTGTTCCGAAACGGAACACCTCCGCCATGCAGCTCACCGCAATCCCTGAAATAGCCCACTTCGATGCATTGGTACGGTTCGTGCTTGATGTGGTCCCGCGCAGTCACCCGATCACCATCACAAAACGGAGACAAGTGATGAATCCATTTGACCTGAAAGCCCTCGGCATCGACATCGAGTATCCCTATCGCCAGCGTTACGAAAACTACATCGGCGGCAAGTGGGTACCGCCGGTCGGCGGCGACTATTTCGACAACGTGTCGCCGATCAACGCGCAGCCGTTTTGTCGCGTGCCTCGCTCGAGCGCCGCCGATATCGACCTCGCCATCGACGCCGCGCACGCAGCGCGCCGCAAATGGGCGAAGACGTCGGTGACAGAGCGCGCGAACCAGTTGCTGGCGGTGGCCGAGCGCATGGAGAAGAACCTGAAGCTGCTAGCGGTCGCCGAGACGATCGACAACGGCAAGCCGCTGCGCGAAACGATGGCCGCGGACCTGCCGCTCGCCGTCGATCATTTCCGCTATTTCGCGGGCTGCATCCGCGCGCAGGAAGGCGGCATCTCGGAGATCGACGACAACACGGTCGCTTATCACTTTCACGAGCCGGCTGGGGTGGTCGGTCAGATCATCCCGTGGAATTTTCCGCTGCTGATGGCCGCATGGAAGCTCGCGCCCGCGCTCGCGGCCGGCTGCTGCGTCGTGATGAAGCCGGCCGAGCAGACGCCGGCTTCGATACTCGTGCTGATCGAACTGATCGGCGACCTGTTCCCCGCCGGGGTCATCAACATCGTCAACGGCTTCGGCAAGGAAGCGGGCGAAGCGCTCGCCACCAGCAAGCGCATCGCGAAGATCGCGTTCACCGGCTCGACGCCGGTCGGCAAGCGCATCCTGCACGCAGCCGCGGACAACCTGATCCCGTCGACGGTCGAACTCGGCGGCAAGAGCCCGAACATCTTCTTCGCCGACGTGCTCGATCGCGACGACGCGTTCCTCGACAAGGCGCTCGAAGGTCTCGCGATGTTCGCGCTGAATCAGGGCGAAGTGTGCACGTGCCCGTCGCGCGTGCTGGTTCAGGAGTCGATTTACGAGCGCTTCATCGAGAAGGCGATCGCCCGGGTGGAACGCATCAAGGCTGGCCATCCGCTGAACCTCGAAACGATGATCGGTGCGCAGGCATCGCAGCAGCAGCTCGACAAGATTCTGTCGTATATCGACATCGGCCGGGACGAAGGGGCGCAGTGCCTCGTCGGCGGCGAGCGCGCAACCCCTGGCGCCGGCCTCGGCGAGGGTTTCTACGTGAAGCCGACGATGCTGTTCGGCAACAACGATATGCGTGTGTTCCAGGAGGAGATCTTCGGGCCGGTCGCCTCGGTGATGACGTTCAAGGACGAACAGCAAGCGATCGAACTCGCGAACGACACGTACTATGGCCTGGGCGCGGGCGTGTGGACTCGCGACGGTACCCGCGCTTACAAGATGGGGACGCGAGATCGAGGCGGGACGCGTGTGGACCAACTGCTATCACCTGTATCCGGCGCATGCTGCCTTCGGTGGCTACAAGCAGTCGGGGATCGGGCGCGAAACACACAAGATGGCGTTGTCGAACTATCAGCAGACGAAGTGTCTGCTGGTCAGCTATCAGGCGGAGGCGCTGGGGTTCTTCTAAGCGAAGGGCGCGTCGTCTATGGACGGCGCGTGCCGAAGAATGTCACTGTGCAGCCGGCTGACAAACGCCCGCAGGAACGATTCCCGTAAGCCGTGATCTCGAACAGACCAGGCGCCGCCGCAGTGACGATCGCGGCGAGCGCGCTGTTGGCAGGTTCATCCGGGGCCTCGGCGCATGGGGGATGCTTCTTCTGGAAGCTGTGAGATCCCGTTCGCCCGACAAATCAAACAAATTGCCTACATAGGCTAAAAATTCATCCAATTCCGAATGCTCCTGGTTGCCCCGCTCCCGATACTGTCGTTCGCACATAACAGGGGATGACCGATGAAGAACGGCAACGGCCAGCCGATGATCCGGCTCGCAGACAAGACGACGCACGACGGCACGGTCATCGAGGCCGCGACAGACCTCATGCACATGGGCATCCCGGTTGCACTCGATGGACACGGCGTCGAGTGTCCGAAGTGTGGCGGTGTCTATCCGATCATCGCGACCGGCCAGCGAACCCACAATGGCAAGCGGGTCAGCCATGCCGGCGACAGGACGGGCTGCGGCGCGATCCTGATCGCTTCATGATCGCTTCCCGATTGCCACGAAACACCGAGCTCCTTGCACGCATGGTCGAACCCGCACAGGACCGCACGCTAGGTCTTTCCAGTGACGCACTACCCACGTGGGGCAATGAGCCTTTGCTGGCTCCGCTCCGCCTGCGCGGCACCGAATCCCTGGGCAAGCTCTATCGATACACGCTCGATGTGGCGACGATCGAAAGTCCGACGCTCGGATTGTGGCAAGCACAGGAACTGGTCGTACCCGACAACCTGATTGGCAAAGTCATCGACATTTCGATCGCGTTCGACGGGAACGGATTGTTCGGTCAACAGGAGTTGGAACCCGGTGACGTGGCACACGCGGGCGCGGGCCGCCGCATGATTTCGGGCCTCGTCACAGGCATGAAACAGACCGGCACCGACGACCGGCGCGCCCATTACCGCTTCGTCGTGCGGCCCTGGCTGTGGCTGGCCACGAAGAACCGCGAAAGCAGGATCTTTCAGGACGCGAGCGTGGTGGACATCACCGACCGGATACTCAAGGAGCGTTATCACTTTCCGGTCGTGATGGAGTTGGGCGCGACCGGTCTGTGCGAAGGCTACCCAAAGCGGGACCATGTCCGGCAGATGTGGGAATCCGATTTCGAATTCCTCACGCGGATCTGGAGAGAATGGGGAATCTACTATCTGTTCGACGGAATGACGCTGGTACTGTGCGATTCGCCCGGCTCGCACAAACAGCACGACAACGGCTACGACACTATCCGCTATCACGCGCCTGACAGCCGGCACGTCGACGAAGAACACATTCACAGGCTCGAGGTCTCGCGTCAGATCACGACGGGCAAGGTCAGTCTGATCGACTACGACTACACGCGCCCCGGCATGCACTTCGAGGGCGAGTATGAGAGCTTCAGCGAACGGGCCTTCGACAACATCGAGCAACACGGCTGGGGCGACTACTCGCAACCGCTCGCCGGCGAGATGGGATTGTCGGGTAGGCGAAACAACTTCCGCAATGAAGCTGAACACCTCGCGAACGTGCGCGTCGACGCAATGCGCTGCCACCGGCTACGTCTGAAGGGCCGAGGGAATCTGCGCGGCCTGACAACCGGGAAAACATTCTGGCTCGACAACCATCCGCAATGCGACATCAACGCCGAGTACCTGGCGGTATCGACCACACTCGACATTCGCAACGCGCCGCAGAACACACAGCCGTCCGGTAACGACACGAACGACGCGTTGCGCCGGTGCGTGACCAGCTTCGTGCTTCAGCCTGCCAATACATTCTTCAGAAACCGCCCGAAGAAAAAGCCGCGCTGCGCGGCGGAAACGGCGATCGTGGTTGGGCCCGAGCATCAGCCGATCTGGGTCGATGGATACGCGCGCGCCAAGGTGCGTTTCGTGTGGGACCGGCGTGGCCCGAAAAACGAGAGCGCCAGTTGCTGGGTGCGCGTGTCGTCGCCGTGGCAAGGCAATGGCTTCGGCGCGATCTATCCGCCGCGTGTCGGTCAGGAGGTCATGGTCAGCTACCACGAAGAGGACCCGGACAAGCCGTACGTATCGGGCCGGATGATCAATGGCTGGAACCAGCCGCCCTGGAAACTACCGGATAACCAGGCACTTTCAGGCGTCTTGAGCAGTGAGCTCAAAGGTGGCTGCGACGGCCAGACCAATCACGTCGTACTGGATGACACGCCGGGCCAACTCCAGGCACAACTCGCCAGCGATCACGCACGCTCGCGCCTCGTGCTGGGCTACAACACGCAGGTCGTGCGCGAGGCCGGCCGACAGCAGGCGCGCGGTGAAGGCTGGGAACTGGCCACCGACGCCTGGGGTGTCGCGCGCGCCAATAGAGGCATGCTGATCACCACGGAGGCGCGTCGCGGCGCGACCGCGCCGGCAAAGGATCTCGGCGAGACCGTGGCGCGCCTCACGCAGGCGCGCGATATCCACGAGAACCTCGCGGGTCTCGCGCGGCAGTATGAGGCACAGGAGCAACAGACCAGTCAAAGCGACGTATCGCGGGCCATCAAGGCGCAGAACGAGGGGATACGCGGCGTCGCGGCGCGTGCGGACCTTCCCTTCCCGCAACTGAGCGCACCCGACATGGTGCTGGCCAGCGCGGCGGGGGTCGGTCTCACCGCAGCGCAAAGCACGCACGTGGCGAGTATCGAACACATCGCGCTCACAGCGGGCGGACACGTCAGCATGGCGGCGGCGAAATCGCTGCTGGCGTCGGCAATCAACGGCGTGCGGGTGTTCACGCAGAATCTCGGCATCAGGCTCAAGGCCGCGTCAGGCAAGGTGCGAATCGACGCGCAGAGCGATGATGTCGAGGTCATCGCGCAGCGGGTCGTCAGCATCATCAGTAGAACCGATTCGATCCATCTGATGGCCAGCAAAGAGATCGTGCTCCATGCGGGAAGCACGAAGGTGGTCATCAATTCGGAAGGGTACAGGGTCTATACGGATGGAGAGCATCGGGTCCATGCGCGTGGTCATCAAACCGACAGGCCAGCGGCGCGGCCTGTCAGTGTGCCGGTCACGCCCGGAAAGCCGGGCAAGCTGGCCGCGCATCACGTTCTGATCGAACACGATACGGGCTTTGCACTGCCGAACCAGCCGTACCGGATCACGCTCGACGATGGTCAGGTGATTCAGGGCGTGACCAATGCGCTTGGAGAAACGAGTCTCGTCACGAGCAATCTTCTTGCATTCGCGACGGTTGAACTGTTCGCCGCGAGTGAACCGGACAAGGTTATTGCGGTGAGCAGAGGCGCGGTGATCAGGGAGACGAACGAGCCGTTTGCGGGCGCAGTGCCCAACGCCGAGAAGCGCACCGCCAGGGTCGCGGGAAAGGCCGTGGCCTCTCCCGATCAAAGCGCGACGACGGAAGACAAGCCGCCGGAATTCGTTTCATGCGATCCGATGAACTTCGGTCTGCGCTTTTATCACTTCATCAACGGTGCGACCGAGGCTGATGCGCCGGCCGGTATGTCGATGCGCAAGGATGTTGAATATCCGGTGACCAAGGCTTATACGGCTGCGATCAAGACGGCGTTGCAGGGAATCGATTGGGCCGGGGTGACGTGGCCGTTGACTTCCGATTCGATAAAGACCATTCAAAACGCGGTCACGCCGCAATTGGAAATCGCGCTTGGTGCCGGGCCCTTTGGATTGCCACGAGGCTATGCCGCTAGCCCCGAAAATAACGGTTGCATGCCACAGGTTGTGATTGTCAATCCACTGCGGGCAACGGAGTTTAACCTGCGACACGATGTCAGCGCCGCATTCATCGGGAAGTACTGGCTTATCGCCGTCAACGAGAGCGAGATCGCGCACATCGTCGAACTCAGAGACCAGCGGCCCTCGCTGGACAACCGTCTCAGCGCATTTGCCGACACGCTGTATCACGAGTGTCGCCACTGCCAGCAGTACTTCTGGATGTTTTCTTTGCTTCAGCACTTTCCAGACGACTATAGGGACCTGCCGAATATCCAGACGTTGTATCGGTCGACGATGCTGAGCGAAGCCTATGAAGTGGCTAGAAATTCGCCGCTACCCGACGATCATCGCGTTCACATCGGTCTGCACAGGATGCTTGTATTCCACTACTACTGGCTGATTTCCTACATGCAGGACAAACGGGGTTGGGAGTACGTCAGGCGAGATCTCCCGAGTGCTGAAAGGAAGGTATGTGAACTGCTGAACGTCTCTGCTGAAACAGCACAAAAAATGGCGCAATTCGAAACCGGCTATAGGAGCCAACTTCATGAAGAAGATGCCTACGCCTGCGCGGAAGTGGTTCAGGCCTACTGGCGCAATCCTGGTGATCCTCTCGTTCGCAATCCCGGTACATGCACGGCTCAGTACACCGACGCTCTCAGGACCGTCGGGGCCAGGAACTGAGATGAGACCGACTGTGACCGACGCCCAGCGCGACATGGCCTTCAGGATATTGACCACGGCAATGGCGATCCTGCGGGACGACCAGCCCTTCGATCCCGCACATACGATATTCGGCCGCATTCTTGCGGCTGATCCCCTGCGCGGTAAAGTTGGTGGTACCGAGTATTCCTTCGTGAATCCGGCTTTCCCGCGGACGGACATCATCGTATTTGTGATACCCGATCCGCTCGACCCCTCCGCCGACCGCACGAAAGTCAAGCGAGTCGCGACGCACTTCACGATCCGTTTCAATCCACTATTGACAGACATTAGCCGCTCGACGCTGGAAGATCTCCTCCATGTCGATATCGGCTACTGGGTCGACGGCAACGGCGAGCGGTGGCCCGGCAACGATATGGGAACGACGCCACCGCAGATTCGGCTGCATGGCTATCGTTATCGTGCTTCGAATCTGCCGACGAGCCGATTTCCGGTGGATGTCGAATTGGCTTTCGGCGACCCCGACCCGAACGATCCGGCGCCGGACGAACCCAAAACGCCGGTCCTGATGGACGTTCTCCTCAAGCGTGGCTATTCCGCATTGAAACGGCAACACCGTGATTAGAGCCCGTCTTGAACAGCAGGTGGCAAAGCGCCACGGCGCGCGGAAGTGGTTCAGGCCTACTGGCGCAATCCTGGTGATCCTCTCGTTCTCAACCCCGATACATGCACGGCTCAGTACGCCGACGCCCTCAGGACCGTCGGGGCCAGGAGCTGAGATGAGACCGACTGTGACCGATGCCCAGCGCGACATGGCCTTCAGGATATTGGCCACGGCGATGGCGATCCTGCGGGACGACCAGCCCTTCGATCCCGCGCATACGATATTCGGCAGCATTCTTGCGGCGCGACGAGATCGCGGCGTGGTAGGCGTTACGGAGTATTCCTTCGTGAATCCGGTGTTGCCGGACACGCAAATCATCGTAGTTGTGGTACCCGATCCGCTCGACCCCTCGGCCGACCGCACGAAAATCAAGCAGGTCGCGAGGCGCTTCACGATCCGCTTCAATCCACTATTGACGGACATCAACCGCTCGACGCTGGAAGATCTCCTCCAGGTCGATATCGGCTACTGGATCGACGGCAACGGCGAGCGGCGGCCCGGCAATGATATGGGAACCGTGCCTCCACAGATTCGTCTGCATCACTATCGCTATCGTGCTTCGAATCTGTCAACGAGCCGATTTCCGGTGGATGTCGAATTTGCTTTCGGCGACCCCGGCCCAAAGAATCCAGCTCCGGACGAACCCAAAACGCCGGTCCTGATGGACGTTCGCCTCAGTCGTGACTATTCCGCATTGAAACGGCAACACCGTGAATAGAGCCCGTCGTGAACAGCAGGTGGCAAAGCGCCGCATGTACAGAGACGACATCCGCATTTTCAGCTTTGCATGGACTCGCTTGCCACCACCCTGTTTCGCCCACTCGCCTTCGCGGCGTACAGTCGCTGGTCCGCGATCGCAATCAATCCCTCGAGGTCAAAGCAGTTATCCGAGACACTCTCCGCCACCCCGATCGATATCGTGAACCATATCTCACGGCCCGGCGCGGTGCGGGCTAATTGCGTCTCCTGAAGGACGCAGGCGTTGCGGGCGACGGCCTCGCGCACGCGCTCCGCAATTCGGGCCGCGTCGTCCGCGGTCGTATCGGGCAGCAGCACACAGAACTCCTCGCCACCCAGACGTGCCATCAGATCCCCCGGGCGCACGGCAATCCTGACCACGTTGGTCAGGTGCTTCAGGGCCTCGTCTCCGCCAGCGTGCCCCCAGTTGTCGTTGACCACCTTGAAATGGTCGACATCGATCATCAGCAGCGCGATGCGGCGCTCGTCGTTGCGCCGTGAAAGTGCGTCGAATTCCTCATTCAAACGGCGGCGGTTCGCGAGACCGGTCAGGGGGTCCGCGAGCGACAATTCCCGCAGCCGCCCGTTGAGTGCCATCTGCGTGGAAAGAAGCTGGTCGACGACAAAAAGAGTGGCCCAGAGAAGCAATGCCATCAGTATCCACACCCCGGCAAACAGCGCGCTGCTCAAGCGAACGACCGAGAAGAATACGGTCGCAGCGGATACGTAATCGGTCAATACGAGATCCGCCGTATCCAGCTTTCTGAAGAGCAGGAAGTCCTGTCCCGCACTCAACGTTCCGCTGGGTGTCCGAAACAACGTGGAAGCAGAGAGCGTGTTCCACTGCGCCGGCAGAGTCTTCAGCCAATTCTCATCATTGACCGAGAAAGTACTTCCGCTCGTTGCAATTGGCATCCCGCTCGGGTCTATCAGAGCGTGAGTTTCATCCGCTGTGGTGTTGTTCCACAGATAGTCCTGAACGATGCGTTGCGGGACCACAAAGAATATGAGGCCGCGAACCACGTCGTTACTCATCACCGCTGTCCCAAACAGCAGGCGAGGTCCTGCCGGGTTCTTGCGCCCGCGAACCGGATCGAACGTGACGTCATAGTCGAGCGGGTTCTGGTTGGCCAGCTGTAACAGGCGCGAGCTGCCGTACATTTGCAACAGCCGGACTACCTCGTCGTCGTCAATGGTTGGGTGAGCGACCACGATACCGGTCGGCGAGACATATACCGCGCGTTCGAGACCCGTGCCCATCTGGAATTGCACGGCAAACAGCCGGCTCATCATTTGGGCGAGCCGCAGGTCCTCGACAAATGTGGGCTCGTCACGGTGCAAACCAGGAGTCACCGCGAGCTGCTGTGTGCCGATACCCCGAATGGGGGCGTCGATATCGCGGACTTGAAGAGTCCAGACGCGCTCGTCCTGCGCCCGCAGTACCGCCTGGAGTGAGGCATCCGGTGTTCGATCGAGCTGTGCTGTCCGGTCCGCAAGGAGCCGCTCGGCACTCTCGCGAAGAAACTGCAAGTGCTGCCTGTTATTGCGGATCGCGACATCGAGAACCCTGGCCTGAATCTCGAGCTGATGCGAACGGTTATCGAGCTCCCGGGCACGCACGAGAAAATATTGGTGTACAGCAAGAATCAACGTGACAACGAATACCACGGCGAAACACAGGATCACGGTATGCCGCGGACGTGAACTGGCGCGGTCCCAAACCGTTTTCGCAGGCGTTTTAGAAGCGGACGGCAGGCGCATGCCGGCTCTCCGGTGATCCAGCTCCAGGTCCAGGTTCAAATACTATTCCTTCCCAACCCCCTCGACATAGCTATCAACCGCACTGCTCACCGTCGGATGAAAGCACGCATCGCCAATCAGATCGGTCAACTCGAAGCGTCTGAGCTTGTCGCGAACCGGATCCTTCATCTCTGCAAAGTGCAGCGCAATCCCGCGCTCGTCGAGCGTGCGCGTCAGTTCCCGCAGCATGTCGGCGGAGGTGACGTCCACGCTCGTCACCGGTTCGGCCGCCACCACCACACGCCGCACCGGTGCCGGCGATTCGGCGACGGCTTCCAGCAGGCGCTCCTGAAACTGCTCGGCATTCGCAAAGAACAGCGGTGCATCCCAGCGAAACAGCACGAGTCCGGGGATTCGCTGGGCATGCGGGTAGCGCTGCAAGTCGTGATAGCCGCGCAAACCTTCAACGCTTCCCAGCACCGCGTAGTGCGGTCGCCAGCCGTCCCACAGAAATTCGATGACCGCGATCACCACCGCGAAGCAGATGCCGGGAATCGCACCGAACACCGCGACGCCGGCAAAGCAGGCCATCGACAGCCAGAACTCCCATTGCTGGATGCGGAAAATCCGCTTCAGGTCCGTGATCTCGAACAGACCGATCGCCGCCGCGATGACGACCGCGGCGAGCGCACTGTTGGGCAGGTAGCGCATCAGATTGGGCGCGGCCATCAGCAGCGCCGCGACCGCCAGCGCGCCGACGACGCCCGTCAGTTGCGTCTTCGCACCCGCCGCCTCGGCGACCGGCGTGCGCGACGAACTGCTGCTGATCGGGAAGCCGTGGAACAGGCCGGCCGCAAGATTGGCCGCGCCGAGCCCGACCATCTCCTGATTGGGGTCGACGCGGCTGCGAAAACGTGCCGCGAACGTTCGCGACAGCACGCTGGTATCCGCGAACGAGATCAGCGCGACCGCGCAGCCGCCGAGCAGTATCTTGACCAGATCGGCATCGGTGACCCACGGCAGCGCAAAGGTCGGCAGGCCTTGAGGAATCTTGCCGAGCACTTTCACACCAATGCTATCGAGGTGCAATACGGTTACGCACAACGTCGCAACGATCACGGCGATCAGGATGCCCGGCAGCTTTTCGAAGCGCTTGAGAAACAGGATCAGCACGAGGCTTCCAGCGCCCACCGCGAAGCTATACCAGTTGGATTTGCCATCGGCGATGGCCTGCACGAGGCTCACGATGTCCCGCAATGGCCCGCGCTCTTCGATTGAGATGGCAAACAGTTTGGGCAGCTGACTGATCAGCACGGCGAGCGCAATGCCGTTCATATAGCCGTATCGAATGGGTTTCGACAACAATTCAGTGATGAATCCCAGCCGCAGCAAGCCCATCACGATACAGAACAGGCCGGACACGATCGCCATCATGCTGGCCACCGCAATCGCGCGCGACGGGTCGCCCGCAGCGATTTGCACCACGACCGCCAGAATCGGAGCGGCGAGCGCGGAGTCGGGACCGAGCACGAGAATCCGGCTCGGACCGAACAGCGCATACGCCAATAGCGGAACGATCGTCGCGTAGAGGCCGTACACGCCAGGGACGCCGGATGCCTCCGCGTAAGCGATCCCAACCGGCACCAGCATCGTGGTCAGCACCAGTCCCGCCGTCAGATCGTTCGGCAACCAGCTCAGCCGGTACGTCTTGAGCACCGTCAGTCCCGGCAGCCAGCGCATCCAGCGGCGCGCCCTGCTTACAGCAGTCTGTTCTTTGTGAGGAACTGGCCTGTCCGCTTCCATTTTTGGAATGTTCGTAGTCGAGGACGCCGCACCACGGTTTGTGGGCGGTACCGTCATTCGAAGGATAGTCCAGACATTCCGTCGGCGACAGGGATGAGGCCCACCGGCCGCGCATCAGGGCCGCTCGCGCCTCAGCAGCCACGCGACGCCCCCCGCCAGCGCCATCACTGCCGCGCCGTACACCGCATTGCGATGCCGATCGGTGAACATCTGCCAGCAGTACGCATGCGCTTCATCATCGAAGCGACCATGCGAAGCGTAGTGGCCCGGCACCGGCTCGTAGAGATTCGCGGGCGCATCGGCGGGCAACGGTTCATCGGTCAATTGCCCGTCGTAACCCGCCCGCGCGAGATAGCGGTCGAGCAGCGTCGGCGCGATCCGGTTCGCGAGGATCGCCTTGACCGTCGACCACCCGACCCACACCTGCCGCCGTCGATGGGTGGCCGCAAAGTAGATCGCCCGTGCCGCCACTTCCGGCTGAAACACCGGCGCCACCGGCCGCGCCCTGCGCCCCGTGCGATTGAGCGCCCAGTCGAATTGCGGCGTATTGACCGCGGGCAGATCGACCATCGTCAGATGGATATCGACTCCGTCGTGCAGCAACTCGGAACGCAACGAATCGGTGAAGCCGCGCACGGCAAACTTCGCGCCGCAATAGATCGCCTGCAACGGCACCGACCGGTACCCGAGCGCCGAGCCGACATTGACGATCGTCCCGTGCCCGCACGCGCGCATCACGGGGAGCGCCGCCAGCATGCCGTTGACCTGCCCCAGATAGGTCACCTGCGTGCCGCGTTCGACATCGCGCGCGCTGAGCGCCGACACCGGCGCAAACGCGGTCGCCATCGCGACGTTGACCCAGACGTCGATGCCGCCCCACTCGCGCTTCACGCGCTGCGCCGCGCGCTCGATCGCGTCGGCATCGGCGACATCGGCCGCAATGGCGAGTGCGCGCACGCCATAGGTCGCGGCGATCTCCTCGGCGGCACGAGCGAGCCGTCGCGGCTCGCGCGCGATGAGCCCAACGTCGTAGCCCTGCCGCGCAAATTCGGACGCGCTCGCGCGCCCCACGCCGGCACTTGCCCCTGTAATGACGACGACGCCCTTGCGCTCGACGTTGCCGCTGCGGGTCTCGGTTTGCACCGTCACAGCGTCGCTGGCCACTTTGAACACCTCCGAGGTTGCGCATCAAGTGAGGTGGTGAAGCAAAGCGCAGTCCCGACGATTCGAGCTGGGGATCTGCGAATTGCGCGCGAGTCCAGCGCACGCCCGGCCGCCGGGACGCCGGCCGCCGGAAGCCGGAACGCCGGCCGCCGGAAAAACAAATGGCCGCAGCGCGGGGCTGCGGCCATCAGGTAGCGGTTTCCGAGGCTTGCGCGCTTCAGCGCATGGCCGAAAACGCCGAACTCACGTCACGTTCATCGCCAACGCACTCTCGCGATAGTGCTGGCTCGCCTTGTCGGTATCGCCCAGCTGCTCGTGCAGACGCGCGAGCGCGCGATGCGAGCGGATCTTCAGCGTCTCGTTGTCGGCAAGCTTCAGCGCGCGTTCGAGGAACGACTGCGCCTTGCCCCACAACTGCTGATGCAGGCACAGGCGCCCCAGCGCGAACATCAGGTCCGCGTCTTCCGGCCGATCCTTCTGCCACGCCTCGGCCTTCTGGATCAGCGGCAACGCGTCGCCGCCGGCCGTGTCCGGATAGCGGCGCAACAGGCGCGCATCCCAGTTCTGCGCGAGCGCCTCCTCGACGATCTTGCGCGCCTCCTGCGGACGGTTCAGCGCGACCAGCAGTTCGGCGGCGGTGTCGGCGAGGCGCGGCGAATGACGCTCGGTCGCCGACAGCGAGTTCCACAGTTCGAGCAGCGCGTCCGCATTGTGGCGACGATCGCGCAGCAGATTTTCCGCCGCCAGTTGACGCAGCCGCACCGCGACCGCCGGATGGATCGCCTCGCGCTTCTCCAGCGTCTTCACGAGCTTCAGCACTTCGCCCCAGTTCTTGAGTTGCTGCTGCGCACGCAGCATGATTTGCTGCGCATGAATGCGCCGCGCGCCCTGCGATTGCATCTCGGTCAGCGCATTGAGCGCGCCGTCGGCGTCGCGGCCGTCGGCGCGCATGTCGGCGGTGGCCATCAGGCGCGCGTCCTGCCAGTCGGCTTCGTCGATCTGCGCGAGCCATTCGTCGCGCCGCGCGTACTCATGCATGCGATGCGCGGCGGTCGCCGCGATCAAACCGGCCGCGCCCTTGTTGTCGCCATTCGTGAGCGCGTCCTTGGCGGCCTTTTCCGCGCGCGAGAAACGCCCCGCGTACAGGTTGCCGATCGCATCGCGCAACGCCGCGTGCGCCTTCGCGACACGCGCGCGCGCGCGGTACGCGGCGACGCGCTGCGGCATGCGCCAGATATTGCGGATGATGCGCAACAGCGCATAGAGCAGGACGAACAGCACCACCAGCCCGACGACGAACAGGTTCAGCGACATGTCGACGCGGTACGGCGGATAGATCAGCAGCACTTGCCCAGCGTCGAAGCGCCCGCCCACCGCGAGCACGACCGCGACGGCGAACAGCGCCGCGAGCCACAGGAGTCCCCGGATCGCCATGATTAACCCCGGTTCCGGTATTGATTGACGGCCTGCAGGCTCGTATCGAGGTTCGGCAGCTCGACCGCGGCCGAATCGGCGTCCACCTGCTTGACCAGATCGATGACCGTCTGCGTGTCTTTCGACGACGCGTCGAAGTAGCGCGTCAACGCGGACTGCGCCGCCTGCAGGTCGGACTTCAGCGTGGTCTGGTTGCGCGACAGCAGCGCGAGACGCGCCGACAGCAGACGCAGCTTCAGGTTCTCGCGCACGAAGTAGCCTTGATCCGGCGTGACCAGCATCGCGTCGGCGTTGTCGATACGGCGCACCTGCACGAGACTCGTCAGCTGTTCGCCGATGCCGTGCGTGACCTCGTCGATCCACACTTCCCAGCGCGGCTTGCCGGTGGCCGCGGCCACCTTCGCGGTGTCGGCCCACGTGGCCGCATGCGGCGTGGCACGCGGAATCGGTGCTTCACCCGACAGCGGCAGGCCGTTCACGTGATCGATCGCGTTGTCGAGCTTGATCGCGAGGCCGGTCAGATCGGTGGACGGCGCGGCCTTCAGCTTGTCGATGTCCTGCGCGATCGCCTTGCGCACCGCGACCGCCTGCGGACTGTCCGACGCCGCGAGGCGCGTATCGGCGCTTTGCAACGCGAACAGCGCGAGCTGCGTATTGCCGGTCAGCTGCAACTGCTGGCTCGCCGCTGACAACATCTGCCCGACTTCGGCGAGCGTCCAGTCGTCGCGATTGCGCGCGAGATCCGCGTATTGCTGTTGCAGCGCCTGCTGCGCGGCCTGCGCATCGGCGAGCTTGCCTTCGAGCTGCGCGACCTGCGAGTCCGATTGATGCACGGTGGCGAGCGCCTGGTCGATCTTGATGCGCAGCTCGTTGGTCTGGGTGTCGTTGGCCTGCTGACGCTGCGCGAGTTCCTGCTCGGTGCGCACCAGCTTGCGGTTCATCGCGAAGCCGCCCACGCCCGCCGCGCACGCGATGACCACGATGACCAACCACAGCAGCGGTCCGCTCGTGCTGCGGCGCTTTTGCGCTTCGTACGGCGTGAAGGGTGGGTTCGGCGGCAAGGCGGCGCTTGCGGGCGGCTGAGGTGAGGCGTTCGTGGATGCGTTCGTTTCAGTCATGCGTGGTTGAGCCGGGTTGGACGATACCGGTTGGACGACGGGAGGCACGGCGGCCGCGGCAACGAGGGCTCGGACTATGCGCTCGTCGCCCGCGCCGGACACCGTAATCCTATCAAAACCCAATGCCCGCGCGGTCTGCGCGATGCGCGGATGCGGCGTGACGAGCGGCGCGTGTTTGAGCTGCTCGATCTCGCCGGCGGTCAGATGCTCGTGCGCGAGTTCGTGCAGATTGCGTACGCCTTCGGAGCTGGTCAGAAGCCATGCGTGCGGCGTGCCCGCGAGCAGTTCGTGCACGCGCGCCCATGCGCCGATCGACGGCTCCGGCACGATGCGCCGGTAAGCGGCCACCGCGTCGACTTCGGCGCCGGCTTCACGCAGGCGCTCGCTCAGCCATTCGCGGCCGCCGTCGCCGCGCACGATCAGCACGCGCTTGCCTTCGAGGCCCGCGGCACCGAGTTGCGCCTCGAGCGCGGCAAACAGGCTCTCGGAGTCGAAGCTCGTCGATTCGTCGTCGGCGCCCGCCGCGGGGCTGATCACGCGATGCTCGGGCGCGCTGACGCCGTGGCGCGCGAGCGCTTGCACGCTGCCCGGGCCGACCACGCCGATCGGCAGCGCATGCGGCCAGATATCGTTATGGCGCGCGAACGCGTGATCGACTGCGTTCGGCGACACGAACACGACGAGCGCGTAGCGTTCGAGCGACGCGAGCGCGGCGCACAACGGCGCGTCGTCGATGACGGGCGCGATGTCGATCAGCGGGAAGTCGAGCGACGCGAGTCCGGCTGCTTCGAGCTGTTCGACGAGTTCGCTCGACTGGCCGGCCGGCCGCGTGATCACGACCGTGAAGGGCGCCTTCTCGGGCGAGACGGCGGCCATCACTCGCTGGCCGCCGCGCTGGGCGCGGCCGCGGGACCGCTCGCCGTACTGAGCGCGCGGACGATGTCGAGGGCGCCCTGCTGCACGAGCGAGTGCGCCACTTCCTCGCCGAGCGCGAGCGCGCGCTCGACGGTGGGCGCCGGCGCCGACGCCTGCGCGCTCAGCACGCGCTGGCCGTCCGGCGTCGCGACGATGCCGCGCAGATGCAGCGCGCCATCGCCCCAGGTTGCGTAGGCCGCGAGCGGCACCTCGCAGCTGCCGCCGAGCGCGCGCGATACCATGCGCTCCGCTTCGACGGCCGCCGCCGTGTGCGGATGATGCAGCGGCGCGAGCCATGCGGCGAGGTCCGCGCGATCGGCGCGAATCTCGATGCCGAGCGCGCCCTGGCCCGCCGCGGGCAGACTGTCCTCGGGATCGAGCAGCGCGCGGATGCGATCGGCGAGACCCAGCCGCTTCAGCCCGGCCGCGGCCAGAATGATCGCCGCGTAATCGCCGCGATCGAGCTTGGCGAGTCGGGTATCGAGATTGCCGCGCAACGGCCGCACGTCGAGATGCGCATAGCGCATGCGCAGCATCGCCTCACGCCGCAGACTCGAGGTGCCGACCACGGCACCGGCCGGCAGCGCGGCGAGCGAGTCGTACTGATTGGATACGAACGCGTCGCGCGGGTCCTCGCGCTCCATGATGGTGGACAGCGCGAAACCGGCGGGCAACTCCATCGGCACGTCTTTCAGCGAATGCACCGCGAGGTCGGCGCGGCCATCGGCGAGCGCGGCTTCGAGCTCCTTCACGAAGAGCCCCTTGCCACCCACCTTCGACAGCGTGCGATCGAGCATCTGATCACCGCGTGTCGTCATTCCGAGGATTTTTACGTCACAAGATGGATATAATTTGTGCAGCGCACATCGCACATGCTCGGCTTGCCACATGGCAAGGCGGCTCTCTCGCGACGCAATCACAAGCGTGTGGGGTGGCGTGGAAAACGTCTCGGTGTTCATTAGCTTGCTGCTGGATGTCGGGATGGAATAACAATCAATGTTAGCACGCGCCCTCGTTCGCGCCCTTTGGTTCCAAGGCACGGCGAAGCGCCGTGCGCAAGCGGCATCGACGGAGGAGACGGGCTTCGCGCCATGCGCGAAGGCCCCCATTGCGCGTTGTCACGTACGGTCGTTCGCGCACTGCGCGGCGGCATGCGGGATGATGCAATGCGGCGAACATGCTGAGGCAATGTCTGCCGCGTGTTCGGTCCCAGCGCGGGCTGGCAGCCCGTGGCTCCTCTCTCCCTCGTCGGCGTCGCGCGATTCGGCAGCGCTCGTGTCGTTCCGCGTACGCGGTGCGGCACGCGCGGGCCCCGCTTCCAGTGGGTCGAGCAATCGCCGTGTACAGTCGCCGTTTCAAGTCTACGTTGCAGTTGCACTAGCAGTCCGTCTTGTAGTCCGTTGCGTAGTCCCTGTTGCACGCAGTTCACGTTGCACTTGCTGGTGGCAGTTCCGCAGTCGCAGTTCATCAATCAACAGACCCTGGCTTCCCCGAGGAAACTCATCGTGACGTCTTCCGGATCGGCGCGCCCCGCCCGCCGCAACACTGCCTCGCCCACCGCTCGCCCGGCCGACGCCGCGGCGCCTGACGCCCTGTCCGACGTTGCCGCGCACGCCATATCGTCGAGCGTTGGTCAACATGGCGACACGCGCGCCGACCAGCGCGCCAGGCGCCGCGCCCTCGCCGCTCGCGCCACCAAAGCCCCGAAGGCCGCGCAGACCTCGGTGCCCGTCAAGCAGGACAAGGCGCAAAAGGCGTCGAAAGCCGACAAGGCCAGCAAGGCTGAACAGGCCGCGACGTCGGCCACCGCGCGCAAGCCGGCCAAGGCCAAGGTCGATGGCGACGCAACACCCCCGCGCGCCGCGAAACCGTCGAAACCGAAGGACCTGCCGCCGGCTGAGTCCGCCGCCGCGACCACCGCGAAGAGCGGCGGCCGCACGCGCGAGGACAAGGACCACCCGCTGTTCCAGGACATCCGCTATCTCGGGCGTCTGCTCGGCGACGTGCTGCGCGAGCAGGAAGGCGAGGCGGTGTTCGACATCGTCGAGACGATCCGGCAGACGGCAGTGCGTTTCCGTCGCGAGGACGACAGCGCCGCCGCGCAGACTCTCGACAAGAAGCTGCGCACGCTGACGCCCGAGCAGACCGTCAGCGTCGTGCGCGCGTTCAGCTACTTTTCGCATCTCGCGAACATCGCCGAGGACCGTCACCGCAACCGCCGTCACCGAATTCACGCGCTCGCGGGCTCGGCCTCGCAGCCGGGCACGATCGCCCATGCGCTCGAGCGGCTCGCCGCGGCTGGTGCCGCCGCGACACCGGTGCTGCAGCGGTTTTTCGACGACGCGCTGATCATGCCGGTGCTGACCGCGCACCCGACCGAAGTGCAGCGCAAGAGCATTCTCGACGCGCAGCACGACATCGCGCGTCTGCTCGCCGAGCGCGACCAGCCGCTGACGAACCGCGAGCGCGCGCACAACGAAGCGATGCTGCGCGCGCGCGTCACGTCGCTGTGGCAAACGCGCATGCTGCGCGACTCGCGTCTGACGGTCGCCGACGAAATCGAAAACGCGCTGTCGTACTACCGCAGCACCTTCCTCGAAGAACTGCCGGCGCTGTACGCCGACATCGAGGAGGCGCTGAAGGAGCATGGCCTCGAAGCGCGCCTGCCGCCGTTCTTCCAGATGGGCAGCTGGATCGGCGGCGATCGCGACGGCAATCCGAACGTCACCGCCGAAACGCTCGAAAATGCGATCACGCGTCAGGCCGCGGTGATCTTCGAGCACTACCTGGAGCAGGTGCACAAGCTCGGCGAGGAGCTATCGATGTCGAATGTGCTGGTCGGCGCGAGCGATGCGCTGAATGAGCTCGCGGCCATCTCGCCCGACCATTCGCCGCATCGCACCGACGAGCCGTATCGTCGTGCGCTGATCGGCATCTACACGCGGCTCGCGGCAAGCGCGCGCGTGCGCCTCGGCGAAGGCAGCGTGCCGCTGCGCAGCGCCGGCCGCGGCGTCGCGCCGGTCCGCGCGATCCCCTACGACGACGCCGCCGACTTCGTGCGCGACCTCCACGTGCTGATGGATTCGCTCGCCGAGCATCACGGCGCGCCGCTCGCCGCGCCGCGTCTCGCGCCGCTCGCGCGCGCGGCCGAAGTGTTCGGCTTCCATCTCGCGAGCATCGATCTGCGGCAAAGCTCCGATATCCACGAAGCGGTGATCGCCGAGCTGCTCAAGCGCGCCGGTGTCGAGGACGATTACGCGGCGTTGCCGGAAGCCGACAAGCTGACCGTGCTGCTCGCCGAGCTCGCGCAGCCGCGCGCGCTGCGCGTGCCCTCCGCCGACTACTCCGAGCTCGTGAAAAGCGAACTCGCGGTGCTCGAGGAAGCGCGCATGACGCGCGAGAAGTTCGGCGCGCGCGCGGTGCGCAACTACATCATTTCGCACACGGAGACCGTTACCGATCTGGTCGAGGTGATGCTGCTGCAGAAGGAAACCGGCCTGTTGCGCGGACGCCTCGGCGACGAGCACGACCCCGCGCGCGCCGGCCTGATGGTGATCCCGCTGTTCGAGACGATCCCCGACCTGCGCAACGCGCCGCACATCATGCGCGATCTGATCGCGCTGCCGGGCATTAGCGCGCTGATCGAACATCAGGGCAACGAGCAGGAAGTGATGCTCGGCTACTCGGACAGCAACAAGGACGGCGGCTTCCTGACGTCGAACTGGGAGCTGTATCGCGCGGAGCTTGCGCTCGTGTCGCTGTTCAACGAACGCGGCGTGACGCTGCGTCTGTTCCATGGGCGCGGCGGCACCGTCGGGCGCGGCGGCGGCCCGACCTACCAGGCGATCCTGTCGCAGCCGCCGGGCACCGTCGACGGTCAGATCCGTTTGACCGAGCAGGGCGAAGTGATCGCGAGCAAGTTCGCAAATCCGGAAATCGGCCGGCGCAATCTGGAAACCGTCGTGGCCGCGACGCTCGAAGCGTCGCTGCTGCCGCACGACCACACGTTGGCCGAGTTGCCGGTGTACGAGGAAACGATGCAGCAGCTGTCCGATACGGCGATGGCCGCGTATCGCGCGCTCGTCTACGAAACGCCGGGCTTCAAGGAGTATTTCTTCGAGTCGACGCCGATCGCGGAGATCGCCGAGCTGAACATCGGCAGCCGCCCCGCGTCGCGCAAGCTGCAGGATCCGAAGCAACGCAAGATCGAGGATCTGCGCGCGATTCCGTGGGGCTTCTCGTGGGGTCAATGCCGGCTGCTGCTGACCGGCTGGTACGGCTTCGGCAGCGCGGTCGCCGAGCACCTCGACAGCGCGCCGTCCGACGCCGAACGCGCGCGCCGTCTCGCGCTGCTGCAGAAGATGCACAAGAGCTGGCCGTTCTTTTCGAACCTGATGTCGAACATGGACATGGTCATCGCGAAGACCGACCTCGCGGTCGCGTCGCGTTATGCCGCGCTCGTGACCGACAAGAAGCTGCGCAAGCATGTGTTCGAGCGCATCGTCGCCGAGTGGGAGCGCACGTCGAAGGTGTTGTCGGAGATCACCGGCAAGAGCGAGCGGCTCGCCGAGAATCCGCTGCTCGCGCGCTCGATCAAGAATCGCTTCCCGTACCTCGATCCGCTCAATCACCTGCAGGTCGAACTGCTCAAACGCTATCGCGCGGGCGACACGAATGCGCGCGTGCGGCGCGGCATTCATTTGAGCATCAACGGGATCGCGGCGGGGTTGCGCAATACCGGTTGAGGTTGCCGCATTGGCGGACAAAAAGCCGGGTGTGACCGACGCAGGTCACACCCGGCTTTTCTCATTGCGCGAATCCAGCCGCTACAATAGAGCCCGCCATGTACCAGTACAAGTTCGACAATTATTCTGGTATCTCTATTACCCCCTCCACGTTACCCCTCCACGCGCAGCCGATAGCATGACGACGCCGTCCTCCGCCGATCACCCGCCGCCGCTCGACGCCACCCCGGCCCGCGCGCTCGGCGACTTCATCCGCGCCCATCGCGAGCGGCTGTCGCCGCAGGCGGTCGGGCTGCCGCCGGGGCCGCGTCGCCGCACGCCCGGTCTGCGGCGCGAGGAAGTCGCGCAGCTGTGCGGCGTGAGTCCGACCTGGTACACGTGGATCGAGCAGGGCCGGCCAGTGTCCGCTTCCGCCGATGCGCTCGCGCGCATCGCGGTCGCGTTGCAGCTGTCGCGCGCCGAGCGCGCGTATCTGTTCGAGCTGGCCGCGCAACGCGATCCGGCCGAGCCCGACCCGGCCGCCGCCGATGCGCCCGCCACGCTGCTGCAAACCGTGCAGCTGATCGACACGCCCGCCTACGTGCTCGACCGGCAGTGGAATGCGCTTGCGTGGAACGAGCGCGCGGCCGATCTGTTCGTCGGCTGGCTCGATGGCGCGCACGACCGCAACCTGCTGCGCTACACGTTCACCGAGCCGGCCGCGCGCGCGTTGATCGTCGATTGGGAAACGCGCGCGCGGCGGCTCGCCGCCGAATTCCGCGCCGACTCGATCCGCCATCTCAACGATGCGCCCACACGTGGGCTGATCGATTCGCTGTCGGCCGCGAGCGACGAGTTCGCACGCTACTGGGCCTCCCAGGACGTCGGCGGGCGCGAAGGCGGCAGGCGCGAGTTCAACCATCCGCGCGACGGGCGCATCGTTTATGACCAGATCACGTTCAAGCCCGCGCATCGCGAGGATCTGAAGCTCGTGGTGCTGGTGCGCGAATAGGCCCGCGATGGGCGGCAGCGCTTTGGCCGCCCTCACCCGGTGTTAAAATCTTCGTCTTTCTTCGCTGCGGCGGCGCTCTTGCACGATTCGCGCACTCGCGTTGCCAGCCTCTTCACCGCTCGTTTTTACCGCCCAACACCATGACGTCCCAACTGCACAAAAAAGGCGAAGCCTGGTCGGCTCGCTTCTCGGAGCCGATGTCGGAACTCGTCAAACGCTACACGTCGTCGGTTTTCTTCGACAAGCGTCTGGCGTTCGTCGACATCGAAGGGTCGCTCGCGCACGCGTCGATGCTCGCCGCGCAGAAGATCATTTCCGCCGACGACCTCGCCGCGATCCAGCGCGGCATGGCGCAGATCAAAGGTGAAATCGAGCGCGGCGAGTTCGAATGGCAGCTCGATCTCGAAGACGTGCACCTGAACATCGAAGCGCGCCTGACCGCGCTGATCGGCGACGCCGGCAAGCGCCTGCACACCGGCCGCTCACGCAACGACCAGGTTGCGACCGACATTCGCCTGTGGCTGCGCGGCGAGATCGACCGCATCGGCGAGCTGCTCACCGAACTGCGCGTGGCGCTGCTCGAGATCGCGGAGAAGAACGCCGCGACCATCATGCCGGGCTTCACGCACCTGCAGGTCGCGCAGCCCGTCACGTTCGGCCACCATCTGCTCGCGTACGTCGAAATGTTCTCGCGCGACGCCGAGCGCATGATCGACTGCCGCAGGCGCGTGAACCGTCTGCCGCTCGGCGCGGCCGCGCTCGCCGGCACCAGCTATCCGATCGACCGTCACGCCGTGGCGAAGACGCTCGGCTTCGACGGCATCTGCGCGAACTCGCTCGACGCAGTCTCCGACCGCGACTTCGCGATCGAATTCACGGCCGCCTCCGCGCTCGTGATGACGCACGTGTCGCGCTTCTCCGAAGAACTGGTGCTGTGGATGAGCCCGCGCGTCGGCTTCATCGATCTGGCCGACCGTTTCTGCACCGGCTCGTCGATCATGCCGCAGAAGAAGAACCCGGACGTGCCCGAACTCGCGCGCGGCAAGACCGGCCGCGTGAACGGCCATCTGATGGCGCTGCTCACGCTGATGAAGGGCCAGCCGCTCGCGTACAACAAGGACAACCAGGAAGACAAGGAGCCGCTGTTCGACACCGTCGATACGGTCGCCGACACGCTGCGCATCTTCGCCGAAATGGTCGCCGGCATCACGGTCAAGCCGCAGGCGATGCGCGACGCCGCGCTGCAAGGCTTCTCGACCGCGACGGACCTCGCCGACTATCTCGTCAAGCGCGGCCTGCCGTTCCGCGACGCGCACGAAGCAGTCGCGCTCGCGGTGCGCGTGTGCGCCGATCGCGGCTGCGATCTCGCGGACCTGACGCTCGACGAAATGCGCGGCGAACTGCCGAACGTCGCGCATCTGATCGGCGACGACGTGTTCTCGTATCTGACGCTCGAGGGCTCGGTGGCGAGCCGCAATCATCCGGGCGGCACCGCGCCCGAGCAGGTGCTGGCCGCGGTGAAAGCGGCGCGTGCGATGTTGAAGTAATCGACGCCTGGGCAGCGCCGTGAGCCTAAGCTTGCGGCGTGGCTGGTTGAACCGGGATCGAAAAGGCGGACCCGCTTGGCGGGTTCGCCTTTTTTATTGCCGCGTGTGAATGGCGAATCGAAGGCAAAAGAAAGCCCGCCAGAAGCGGGCTGAAAAGACTTCCACCGATGCCTCAGCAAGAGGCCATCAGAGTGTAGGCGGGTTTCGCTCGCCGACCAATGCTCGCACATTTCCGGCCATTACAGCGGAAAGCAAAGCGCCTCAGCGGGGCACGCACGATGAGATCCGGCGGGCGAACGCCAATTGAATCCCGGCGCTTTTTGACTACCATTCAATCAGGTTCTCCTCGCGGTTCGTCGACGATGCTCTCTCGCACTTCTCCCCCTCCTGTTTCTCACCGTGTGGCTCTGCGCTCCTTCACGGCCGCTCGCATGCATCGGCTATCGCTCGCCGCGCTCGGTGTTGTCGCCGTGGCCGGTTGCACGATCACACCGCTGACGCCGCACGAAACCGTCAGCACACCGGTGGCCGCGATCAACAGCGCGACGCTCGATCAATATCGCGACGCGGTCGCACGACGGATCGTCGAGCGCAATCCGTCGTATGTGCTCCAGGGCAGGCCTCAGCCGATGCTGCGCTCGCTGGTGGTGGTGTCGTTCACGGTCGATCGTTATGGACACATCGTCGAGTCATCGGTGTATCGCACGAACGGTGACGACGAAGCCGAAAGCACCGCGCTCGCGACGCTGCGCCGCTCGGCGCCGCTGCCGCTACCGCCCGGCAAGCTGCTGAACGGCCGCGGCCAGCTCGAGCTATTCGAAGACTGGCTGTTCAACGACAACGGCAAATTCCAGCTGCGCGAACTCGCCTCGCCGCAAGCGGAAACGTACGACTGAGCGCGGTTGGCGCGTGCGCTGACACGCACCGCCCGCGCAGCCGCGCATGGGTCGGCCACGCGCGAGCTACTCGAGTCATCGCGCATAACTCATAAAGCCCCCTCGTTGCCGCGCAAACTTACGCCGCCATTGCTGCGCGACGAGCGCGCTCGCTATAATTTTCCGATTCCCCGCGCCGGAGCCTTCCGGCATGGCTCACGCCGTCCGCACACCCGCCGGCGCGGCGCATGAGCCGACTGCAGTGCCGCGCCGCCACCCCGCGTGCGGCGCCCAAACCTATACCTCAACGAGGATGCCGCCGTTGCGCGCCGCCTGTCTGCGAAACACGGCTCAGCGCGCCGCGGCCTCATACAATTGGAGACCCTGCATGTCCACTTCGCCGATTTCCGCCGCTCAGCCCGCAAGCGGGCAAAACAATACCGCGCGGATCATCTTCGCGAGCTTCATCGGCACCGCGATCGAGTTCTACGATTTCTATGTCTACGCGACCGCCGCGGCGCTCGTGATCGGACCGGTATTCTTCCCGCATGGCTCGGCCACCGCGCAGGCGCTGTCGGCGTTCGTCACGTTTGGCATCGCGTTCGTCGCGCGACCGATCGGCTCGTTCCTGTTCGGCCACTTCGGCGACCGCATCGGCCGCAAATCGACTCTGGTTGCGTCGCTGCTCGTGATGGGCCTGTCGACCACGCTGATCGGCTTCGTGCCGGGCTACGACGCGATCGGCAGCCTCGCGCCGATCCTGCTGTGCGTGCTGCGTTTCGGCCAGGGTATCGGCCTCGGCGGCGAATGGGGCGGCGCCGCGCTGCTCGCCACCGAAAACGCGCCGGCCGGCAAACGCGGCTGGTTCGGCATGTTCCCGCAGCTCGGGCCCTCGATCGGCTTTCTCGCGTCCAACGGCCTGTTCTTCGCGCTCGCAATGTCGCTCTCCGACGAGCAGTTCCGCAGCTGGGGCTGGCGCGTGCCGTTCATCGTCAGCTCGGTGCTCGTCGCGCTCGGCCTGTACGTGCGGCTGAAGATTGCCGAAACGCCCGCGTTCCAGGTAGCGATCGAGCGCAAGGAGCGCGTGCGCGTGCCGATCGCGACGCTGTTCTCGCAGCACTGGCGGCCGACCGTGCTCGGCGCGCTCGCGATGGTGGTCTGCTACACGCTGTTCTACAACGCAACGACGTTCTCGCTGTCGTACGGCGTCGGGTCGCTGCATATTCCGCGGCAGACGTTCCTCGGCCTGCTGTGCATCGCGGTCGTGTTCATGGCAATCGCGACGCCGCTGTCGGCCCGTGCGAGCGATCGCTTCGGGCGTAAGCCGGTGCTGATCGTCGGCATCATCGCGGCGATCCTGTCGGGCTTCACGATGGCACCGCTGCTCGGCAGCGGCGAGCCGTTGCTCGTGCTGCTGTTTCTCGTGATCCAGCTGTTCCTGATGGGCGTGACCTTCGCGCCGATGGGCGCGCTGCTGCCGGAACTGTTTCCGACCAACGTGCGCTATACGGGCGCCGGCGTCGCGTACAACCTCGGCGGGATTCTCGGCGCGTCGGTCGCACCGTATATCGCGCAGGTGCTCGCCGCGCACGGTGGCTTGGCGTGGGTCGGCGCGTACGTGTCGGTCGCCGCGGCCGTGAGCCTTGTCGGCGTGCTGTGCATGCGCGAGACGCGTGATGAGAGTTTGATGAAATGATGCAACGCGCATCGACGGAACAACGCTTTCGTCGATGCGCGTTTGCCGAGGTTCGATCGATGCTGCACCCGCGCAGTTTTTACGCGTCTGCGGCAGCATGCAGAGAGCATTATTTCCTCGCTGTTTCCGCGGCCCGGCCCGGGTAAAACCCCCGCCTTGCGCGTCCTTTTGACTTGCCTATACTCCCTGACATAACCCTATAAAAAACGGGGAGATCAGCATGAACGTCCATCTTCACAATGCCGATATCGTGACGATCATCGCGCTGGCCTTGCTCGGCTCGCTGCTGCTCGCGCTGCGCTTCCGTCCGACGACATGGAAATCCATCGTCGTCGAGGCGCTGGCCGCGAACGCCGCGGCCATTGCCGCGGTGGTCGCGTTCGAAATGCTGGTCGCCTGAGGCTGGTGCTCCGGGCCTGAGCACGGCGCGCGGCTTAGCGGTAGTAGTAGCCGTGACGGTAGTAGCCACCGCCGCCGTAGTAATAGCCCGGCGCCGGCGCGATAACGCAGCCGCCGAGTGCCGATGCGAGCAGCGTGCCGGCCACGAGAGTCAGGATCAAGCGTTTCATGTTGTTCTCCATCGAGTCAGATTGATTCGAGCGCAAACCCCGAATGACCCGATTGGACACGATGCGCGCCGCAGCGAACGTTGCCATTTGTAAGGGAACATCACCGAGCTGTTACAGGACCGGCGCGCTGGATCGGCGCGTTCGATCGACCGCCCCGCTGCCGCCAGATCGCGCCACCATGGCGGAAAACACCGCCTATACTCCGTTGAGCGCACTGTCGCGATAGCAGCCTTGCTGGCCGCGCCAGCGTCGCCGCAATCGAGCGGTTCAACGCGCGCCGTGCGAGCCTCCACGCACCGCGGCGTATCAGCTTGCCGCCCTGGCGTCCGCGCATCGGACGCTTCGGCGTCCAACGAAAAGCGACAGTTTTAACAGACGTGTAATCGATTCCTCTCCGCCCGCTGTTCCCCGACACGGGCGTTCTTTGAGGCGCGACGATGCAGTCCCCGCCAGCAAGGGTGGACTACGCATCGCGCCTCTTTTCTTTTGCGCAAACGATTGCGCGAGCGCGCGAACGAACTCAGGCGGCGGCTGATCCTTGCTGCATCGCGAGCACCGGCTCTGCCGCGTACACGTAGTCGATCGCTTCGAGCGCCGCGCTGATGGGCGGCACCGAGTCGCCGTCGCCGATCGAGGTCGAGCGATACGGCGCCTCGACGCCGCAATGCGATGGCGACGTCGCGACGAAGATCATCACGGTGCGCTTCTGCAGCGCATGCGCGAGGTGCACGAAACCCGTATCGGTACCGACCACGAGCGCGCACGCGCCGATCATCTGCGCAACTTCGGTCACACTCAATGGCGGCAGCACGGTCGCGCCTGGCACCTGCGCGGCGATCTGCCCGGCTTCGGCAAGCTCACCGTCCGAGCCCCACGGCAGCACCACACGGAAACCGCGCTCGCTCAACTCGCGTCCAAGCGCCGCCCAGTGCGTGAGCGGCCATTTCTTGTCGGCTTTCGAGGTGGCGTGAAAGAGCGCCGCGACAGGCGCGTCTTGCGTCGCGAACGGCTGCGGGGCGGTTTCGGGTAGCTGCAGGTCGTAGATGGGCGGTCCTTCCACTTCGTAGCCGAGCGCCTCGCTGGCGCTGATGCGCATGCCGTGCCACGCGCTGCCTTGCGGACGTGGGCCGAAACGCCCGGTGTAGGCGAACGCCGCGCCACGCTCGCCCAGATCCAGGGATTGATAGCCGATGCGCCGCGACGAGCGCGCGAGGAAGGCGATGATCGCGCTCTTGTAGACGCCGTGAATGTCGATGATGTAGTCGTAGCGATACGCGCGCAGCTCGGCGATGGATGCCCAGATCGCCTTCAGATCACTCCAGCGACGCGCCTTCTTGAAGCGGCGCAGCGGCGCGCACAGCACGCGATCGACGCCCCGGCTCCAATGCACGACTTGCGCGCATGCTTCGTCCGCCGCCCAATCCACCTGAACGCCAGGAAATGCGCGTTTGATGTCGGCGACGACTGGCAACGCCTGCACGATATCGCCTAGTGAAGTGACCTTGACAATAAGTATTCGCTTCATTGAGGGTCTGTTCGTTATTCGGAGTTGAAACTATTCTAGCTGACGTTTTTACCGATCCCGCCAAATGGCCGTTGCGCGCGGTCCGATTCTCAATACGGCACGTTACAGCAAAAAATATCCGCCTGATGATTCACTTCACTTCATTATTTCAAACATCTTTCACGTATTCTGGTCGGTCCCGCACGCTTTATACTTGGCCCTTTGCACGAATCTAATTCATGTCCCGGCCCTTCCCTTCCCGTTCGCCCGCTGTCATGCGTCGCGCAAAACGCCTGTGGCGGCAATACGGCATCTTCTGGCTCGGTGCAATCGCCGTCGGCCTGGTCGCGGTGCTGTATGCGCGTCTGATCGACTGGGGGTATGACGCGTTTCTCGATGTCCGGCAGCGATATGTGTGGGCGCCGCTCGTGATCACGCCCGCGGTTGCCGCACTCGCGGTCTGGCTCACGCGCAAGTTCTTTCGCGGCTCCGAGGGCAGCGGCATCCCGCAGGTCATCGCAACGCTGCACACGAAACAGCGCGGATACGGCACGCGGCTGCTGTCGCTGCGAATTCTGCTCGGCAAAATCGGCGTGTCGTTTCTCGCGATTCTCGGCGGCTTTACGATCGGCCGTGAAGGACCGACCGTGCAGGTCGGCGCCGCGCTGATGTTCAATCTGCGCCGATTCTATCCGCGCTCGAATGCGCAGATCGAACGGCAGCTCGCGTTGGCGGGCGCGGCGGCGGGTTTGTCGGCGGCGTTCAACACACCGCTCGCGGGCGTCGTATTCGCAATCGAGGAATTGACGCGCAGCTTCGAGGCGCGCACGAGTGGCGTGCTGATCACGGCGATCATCATTGCGGGTGTCGTCGCGCTGGGCCTGAACGGCAACTACACGTATTTCGGCACGATCCAGATCGGCGCGCATTTTCCTGATCTGCTCGCCGTCGCGGTGGTGCTCACCGCGATCGTCACGGGAATCGCAGGCGGTATCTTCGGCTGGCTGCTGCTCAATACCGCGCGCTGGATTCCGGAGCCGCTGCGTCAGTTGCACGGCGAGCGGCCGGTTGTGTTCGCCGCGCTGTGCGGCTTCGCGATCGCGGTGGTCGGCGTGATCTCGGGCGGCACGACGTTCGGCAGCGGCTATACGGAAGCGCGCGGCCTGCTCGAGGGACACGAGCAGTTGTCGGTGTTCTATCCGTTCCTGAAGATGATCGCGATGGTCGGCTCATACCTGCCGGGCATTCCGGGCGGCATCTTCGCGCCGTCGCTGTCCATCGGCGCGGGCTTCGGCAATCTGCTGCACATGGTGTTCGATTCGATGCAATTGCCGATGCTGATCGCGCTCGCGATGGTCGGCTATCTGGCCGCGGTCACGCAGTCGCCGATCACTTCGTTCGTGATCGTGATGGAGATGATCGACGGCCACGCGCTCGTGATTTCGCTGATGGCCACCGCGTTGATCGCGAGCCGAGTGTCCCGCCTGTTCGCGCCGCCGCTCTATGAGTCGCTCGCCGAGCGCTACGTGGCGCCGCTGCCGCAGCCCACGCCTGCGCCAGTGCCGGAAGTGCCCGAGGTCGAGGTGCCGGAAGCGGAAAGCGAGGACGGCGAGCCGAGCGCCGACGATGCCGCAGACGACATCACGACGGATACCGCCGACTCGCCGCGTCAGTAGATGTGCGAGGGCGACGCGAGGCTGACGTTGCGCGGGGTAACGGCACCGCTGGAGTGCAACGGTTCATTTCGACCGGGAAATGGCGAGCGCCGTGGAGATGCGAAGAGACGGCTTCAGACAGAAGCGAGAGGACGAGCCGAACGCCGCACCGCATCACGTCGCTGCGACGCGACGCCATGCGACGTCCTGCACATGATGCGAGATGGACCGCGGTCCATCCGAAGCTCAGGCCTGGGGTATTTCGATCTTGACTTCGAGCACTTCGAGATCGTCCTGACGCTCGAGACTCACCCGTATGTCGTCGTCGGAAATCTTCACGTACTTCGAGATCACGGCCACCAGTTCGCGTTGCAACGCAGGCAGATAATCGGCGGGCGCATGGCCGCCGGCGCGCTCGTGCGCGATGATCAACTGCAGGCGTTCCTTCGCTACCGACGCGGACTTCTTTTTCTCGCCCAGCAAAAACGAAAGAATCGACATGACGTGCGCTCCCCTTACTTGGTGCCGAAGAGGCGCTGCAGCAGCCCGGGCTTCTGGTAATCGACAAAGCGAAGCGATTTCTGCTCGCCGAGGAAACGCGACACGACGTCCTTATAGGCTTCGGCCACATCGGTGCCGTCCATATGCACGGCCGGCAGACCCTGGTTCGACGCGTGCAGCACCGCTTCCGATTCCGGAATCACGCCGATCAGATCGATGCGCAGAATTTCCTGGATGTCGGTCAACGACAGCATTTCGCCTTCGCTGACGCGCTTCGGGTTGTAGCGGGTGATCAGCAGGTGCTCCTTGATCGGCTCCTTGCTTTCGATCGCGCGCTTGGTCTTCGACGACAGGATGCCGAGAATGCGATCGGAGTCGCGCACCGACGACACTTCCGGGTTCGTCACGATCAGCGCTTCGTCGGCGAAGTGCATCGCAAGCAGCGCGCCCGACTCGATACCGGCCGGCGAATCGCAGACGATGTATTCGAAGTCCATCGCGATCAGATCGTTGATGACCTTCTCGACACCTTCCATCGTCAGCGCGTCTTTATCGCGCGTTTGCGAGGCCGGGAGGATGAACAGGTTCTCGCATTTCTTGTCTTTGATCAGCGCCTGATTCAGATTCGCTTCGCCTTGGATCACGTTGATCAGGTCGTACACGACGCGGCGCTCGCAGCCCATGATGAGGTCGAGGTTGCGCAGGCCGACGTCGAAGTCGATCACGGCGGTCTTGCTGCCGCGCAACGCGAGGGCCGACGCAAAGCTCGCGCTCGTGGTCGTCTTGCCCACGCCACCCTTGCCCGAAGTCACCACAATGATTTTTGCCATTACCCTTACCTTGTGTTCGTCAAATGCGTCAATTGGTGCGCGGCCCGCCTCGCCGTGAAACGCCGCGTGCCGCAATCGCTCGGAGCAGCGCGCGTTTCGCGGCGCTTTACGTGAGCCGCAGCGGTTCGATCATCAGTTTTTCTTCTTCGAGCCAGATCTGCACCGGCTTGCCGAGCACGTCGGCCGGCAGCGGGTTCTCGGTCGTTCGATAGATGCCCGCGATCGAGATCAGTTCCGGTTCGAGACACGTGCAGAAGATGCGCGCGTCGTGATTGCCCTGCACGCCGGCCAATGCCCGGCCGCGCAGCGGCGCGTAAATGTGGATGTTGCCTTCCGCGATCACCTCGGCGCCGTAGCTGACCAGACCGAGCACGACCAGATCGCCTTTTGCGTAAATACGCTGACCCGAGCGCAGCGGCTTGTCGACCACCATCGTTTGCGGCGACGTGGCAAGACGCACCGGCTCGGCGGCGGGCGTGGGTTCGACGGCGGCGGCAGCGGCGGTGCCCGTGGCCGCGCTGGCGGTTGCGGATGCAGAGCTGGCGGACGCGCTCGTGCCCGCGCTTGCCTCGGTGCCTGCTGCCGCGTTTGCCGCGCTCGCCGTGCTGTCCTCATCGGCCTGCTTCGCCGGCGCGCCGCGGCGATCGCGCGCTTCGAGCAACGGCAATCCCGACTCCGTCGCCCACTGTTGCTCCGCATTCGCGACCACGCCGACCGGACGCATGCGCACGCTGTCGAGCAGTTGCGCGATGTCGGCGAGCGGCACGCGTTCGTTGCCGGCGAGACGCCGCACGTCGATCGCGACGACGTCGTTAGCGAAGAATTCGGGGGTCGCCTCGAAGCGTCGCGTCAGCTCGGCACGCATCGCATCGAGGTCGGTCGTTTTGACCACGAACATCAGCGTGTCGACAGAGCCGCTGCGCAGTTCGAAAAAGGGCGATTTCTTGGGCGACATAGCGTTCGGCGAAAAATTTTGCGTATTTTACAGGCGTACAAGCGCGCGGCCACTATTTTTCCCGGGAGAATCGGTGCTCGCGCGCGCAAGCGCAACGCGTGTCGTCGATGCGATCGACGCGCGACGGTGCGAAAGAAACGCTGGCGGGAAAAAGACCGTGATGAAGGGACGGCGAAGACGAGCGGCGCACGCGACGCGCCGCTTGGGCGATCACTGCTGTAACACCTGCGAAGTAGTCGGCACGTGCCGCACCAGCAGACTTTCGACCTGCTCGGGTGCGCGCTCGACGCGCCGGTGCTCGCCGGTCGGGCCAAAGCCCAGCGCTTCGTAAAAGCGCATCGCGTTGCGGTTCGCGTCGGCGACCCACGCGTAGATTTCCGTGGCGCCCGCATTCGCGAGCCAGCTGCTCGCGGTATCGACGAGCAGCTCGCCGCCGCGCAGATGGCGCACGGCCGGCGCCACCCACAACTCGCAGACGAACGCGCGCCGCGCCGCGGTGTCGTCGAAATGCGCCTCGATCAGCCCGGCCGGATGACCCTCGGTATAGAGCAGGAATGCACCGACGGACTGCGAAACCGCGTGATTCGCCGCGGTCGCGTCGAAACTGGCGGCATCGGCCGACAACGCGTCCTCGAGCGTCGCGCCGAAGGCGTACGGCGCCTCCCGCAGCGAGGCCGTGCGGAGTTCGCGAAAAACGGCGCCCTGATCAGCAGTGATGCGGCGAACGGTCAATGACGGACTCATGCAGACGAAACCCCTGGAAACCCTAACGCGTAGCTTTAACCGAACCGGCCGGCGAGTCAAATTTATTATTGACCAGAATATGCGGTCCCGCTCACGGCGCGTCGTAGTCGCCCGTGCCGTCCGGCCACGGCGTCAGCAGTTCATAGCCGTCGTCGGTCACGGCGACCATGTGCTCCCATTGCGCCGACAGCGAGCGGTCCTTCGTGATCACGGTCCAGCCGTCGCGCTGTACCGACGTGCCGGCGCGGCCCGCGTTGATCATCGGCTCGATCGTGAAGACCATGCCCGGCTTCAGGCGCACCCCCTGCCCCGGCTGCCCATAGTGCAGCACCTGCGGGTCCTCGTGATAGACCTTGCCGATGCCGTGCCCGCAGTAGTCGCGCACGATCGAGAAGCCCTCGCGCTGCGCGACCTTCTGGATCGCGTGGCCGACGTCGCCGAGCGTCGCGCCCGGCTTCACCTCGCGGATGCCGGCCACCATCGCCTCGTAGGTCGTGTCGATCAGCGCACGCGCGACCGTGCTCGACTGGCCGACGCAGTACATGCGGCTCGTGTCGCCGAAATAGCCGTCCTTGATGATCGCGACGTCGATGTTGAGGATGTCGCCGTCCTTCAGGATCTCGTTGCGATTCGGGATGCCGTGACACACGACATGGTTGACCGACGTGCAGACGGTCTTCGGAAAGCCCAGATAGCCGACGTTGGCCGGAATCGCTTTCTGCGTGTGGACGATGTAGTCGTTGCACAGCGCGTCGAGGTCGTCGGTGCAGACGCCTGCCTTGACGTGCTCGCCGATCATTGCCAGCACATCGGCCGCGAGGCGGCCCGCAATGCGCAGCTTCGCGATATCGTCGGGAGTCTTGTAGGTAATGGCCATGAATTCAGTCGATGTGAGTCGCGGGTCAAGCGCGAGATGACCCGCCGCGCCCGAAAGCCCGGCGGCCCGCAACCGCCGCTCGATTGGGCGATTTCGGGCAATTGTACAGAGGATCGCGGATGGACCCCGCGCAAATCGGCTGAAGCGGTGCGCGGGAGGAGGCGGTCGCGCTAGCGGAGCTATGCCGTGGCGCGCGCCCGAATCACAATGACGGGCTTTTGCTCGGCCAGCTTGCGGGCCTGCTCGTTCAGATGGACTGGCGGCAAAGGGACTCGAACGATCATCGAGCCGGACATCGTGATCGTTCAGTTTCCCGAACTAAAATTCGGGCGTCCCGTCATGCCGCCCGCTGCGTTCCGCCCTTCGCCATATCGTACGGATCACGCTGATTGCGGGCGTACTGCTTCGGCGCCATTGCCGACCAGCGCCGGAACGCGCGAATGAATGCCTTCTCCGACGCAGCGGTGCACTATGCGTCGGTCGTCGCGCTCGGCGAGACGGCCTCCGCGATGAAGCAGCTGACCGCGACCGTGCAGCTCGATGCGAGCAATGCCGAACAGGCGAGCGAACTCGCGCGCGGCGCGTCCAGCGGTCGAAGCCGCGCGTGCCGGCGACGAGGGTCGCGGCTTCGCGGTCGTCGCCGGCGAGGTGCGCAGCCTCGCGCGAGATTGGCGCGCTGATCGCCGATTCGACGTCAAGCGTCGAACGCGGCGCGGGACTCGTCGAAGACGCGGGCGGCACGATGCAGCAGATCGAAGCGGCGATCGCGCGCGTGACCAGCATCGTCGGTGACATTGCGCAGGCGTCGCGTGAGCAGAGCGATGGGATTCAGCAGGTGGGCATCGCGATCACGCAGATGGACGAGGTCACGCAGCAGAATGCGGCGCTCGTCGAGGAAAGCGCGGCGGCCGCCGTGTCGCTCGCGGAACAGGCGCGGGCGTGGAGGGAGATGATGGAAGGGTTTCGGGTGGGATGAGACGCCCGTCCCCCGGCCTCGATACGCTGAAGGCAAGGGTTGGGCGCCGCTGTCAGGCCCGGCGACGTGCTGCCCTTGACACCGGGCAGCATCGACCACAGACGTGCGTGCCTGCTTACGTCGATATCCGCGGCTTAGTTGTCGGGATGGGCCGCCGTGAAGCTTTGGAACGCACTGTACGACGGATTCAACGGCGAGCCGTTCATCATGATGCCGAAGCCCTGGTCGCCGCTGTCGAGCACGTAATACATGACGCTCTGGATATTGTGCGTCTTGCGGTTCTGATAGAACTCGCCGAGCTTCGTCGTGATGTAGTTCCCACGATAGGTCTCGTTTTGCTCCGGTCCGGTGTTCCACTCGGTGATGATGAACGGCACGCCATACCGGGCCTTGCAATAGATCGGCAGATCGAAGCCAGGTTGGGCGCCGTCCGCACCGAGGGAGAACACATCGCCATACACCTCGTAGTTGTGCCACGTGGTGATGTCCCAGCGCACGGTCGGGTGACCGCCGCTGCCATCCGGCTGATCACCGTCCCACAGCGCGTCCGCCGCGCCGACATCGTTCACGCAGAAATTGATGCCGCACTTCGCGTTCGACTGAACCGCTTTCACGCCGTCGATCATCCCGCGCATCACGCCGCGCATCACCGGCCAGTTCGTGTTGTTGAAGTCCGCTGCCTTCGTGCCCGCAGCGTTGAAGTCGAGCACGGTGGCGTTCGTGCGCGTCAACTCGTTGCCGCATTCGTAAATGGTCACGCCATACGGTTTCAGTGCGTTCGCGACCGACTGCGCTACCGCGTAACCCTGGCTGTAAGCGGCATTCTCGCCAGCCAGCAGGTTGCCGTTGGAGTCGTAGACGCCCTGGTCGATCAGCACGACCAACGTCATGCCCGCCGCCTGGAAAGCCTGTGCGAGCCCGATCGCCGCGTTCAGCTGGTTCGAACTGTTGGTGACGCCGACGCGATAGCTCGTGCAGCCCATGGCCTTCAGGATCGAGACGATCTGCTGGGGCGTGTACGTGTAGTCGAAGTGACCGTTCATGCCATAGAACATGCCGGCCTGCGGTGTGATCGCGATGCGCGGATCGTTGCAATGCAGCCAACTGTTGGGGACGTCCGCAATGACGTAGAACTCGCCACCCGTGCCGCAATGCCAGATCTTGCCGCCGTAGAACAGCACGAGCGACACGTTGTACGTATCGCCGACCGTCGCGCCGTTGCGGTAGATGACGCCGTTGGAGAGCGTCCACGTCGCGCCGAACTGGTCGATGATGTACGGCGCGGAAGGCAGTGAGGTGCCATCGGGCGACATGTTCGAGACACTCGCCTTCGCGACCGGCGACGTATTGTCCGCGGTGCTGGAGGTAGCGGACGCACCCGAAGCTGCCGCGGCGCCGGAAGCACCGGTCGCAGCGGCTGCCTTGCCACTCGCGTTCGATGACCCACTGCCCCCACCACACGCGGTCAAAAGATAACTTGCGCTCAGGGCCGTCAGGCCCCCAATGAATTGACGTCGTTTTATCATCGCGGAGTAATTCCAAATGTCGGGAAAATTCCCGATAAAAAGACCAAAAGGTGGATTCGCTGTGATTCGATGGACAATCAATAAGGATTCGATGCAAATGAATTTGCAGGCCTTAAAGACTATTGTCCCGAAGTGCTTTGAACGCACGTCTGTGTTGTCCGATTGAACCGAGGCGCGCGAAGGTGCTCCTCGCGGTGGTTCAGATTGACAGGGCTGGGTGCGCGTTGGTTCGCAAACGTTTGCGCTGCAAACCTTTGCGGTGCAAACCTTTTACTGATTAATTGCCGAAGCTTTCATTTTCAGGAAAATTCTTCCTGTAAAAGCTTCTGACGGCGTAAATCGTACCCTGAACGAATGACCGAGCCCAACCAAAAATCGTATTTATTTGTAAAAAAGGGCAGATCTTGCGGAGATCTGTGGGGTCGGCGAAGATTCGCACTTTCAGAAGTCGATCGGGGGGCGGGTCGCCCGCAAATTTTCTGACTTCGACCCCTTATAGCGTGCAATAGCCACGCCCCGAATATGTCCGCTCTATGAATTAGGGGACGGTGCAGCACGGATGACTTAAGATATTTGTATGGAAATGAGATGAAAAAGGCCACGAACAACGAATGGCTTATGTAAAAAATTGAAACAAAGGATTTCGCCAAAATAGAAATGATGCTTGAACAATTTCGAATTGCCTTGGCAAAGCCATTCGAGAACTCAAAGCAAAAACCCCTTGATCTCGGTGAAATCAAGGGGTTTCAGAATTTGGCGGAAAGGGTGGGATTCGAACCCACGGTACGGGGAAACCGTACGCCTGATTTCGAGTCAGGTACATTCGACCACTCTGCCACCTTTCCGGGTATTCCAACTCGCTACTGCATCGTCGGATCCAAGCGGGCCGTTGCTTGGGAGAAAAAGATTATAGAACAGCTCGAATTAGTTTTCCAAGCCCCCTCGTCCAAAAAATTTCTAAAAAATTTTCGCGGGACCTCGATGCCGTTCGCGGCATCCATCGTCAGACACGCGACGACACCGCGCCTGCGCGCGCATCGGCGACGCTCAGGCCGCCGGCACTTGCAGCCGCTCGACGCCGCCGAGGTAAGGCCGCAGTGCCGTGGGCACCGTCACCGAGCCATCGGCGTTCTGGAAGTTCTCGAGCACCGCGACGAGCGTGCGGCCCACCGCGAGACCCGAGCCGTTGAGCGTATGCACGAGCTCCGGCTTGCCCTGCGCGTTGCGGAAGCGTGCCTGCATGCGTCGCGCCTGGAACGACTCGGTATTCGAGCAACTCGAAATCTCACGATAGGTGTTCTGCGCGGGCAGCCACACTTCCAGGTCGTAGGTCTTCGCTGCGGAAAAGCCCATGTCGCCGGTGCACAGCGTGATCACGCGATACGGCAGTTCGAGCTTTTGCAGAATCGCCTCCGCATGGCCGACCATCTGCTCGAGCGCGTCGTACGATGCGCCTGGCGCTACGACCTGCACCATCTCGACCTTGTCGAACTGATGCTGGCGGATCATGCCGCGCGTGTCGCGGCCATACGAGCCCGCTTCCGAGCGGAAGCACGGCGAGTGCGCGGTCAGCCTGATCGGCAGCGCGTCCGCTTCGACGATGCTCTCACGCACCGTGTTCGTCAGCGAAATTTCCGAGGTCGAGATCAGGTACTGCGTGACCGTGTGTTCACCGCCGCCCTTTTCGACGCGGAACATATCGTCCGCGAACTTCGGCAGCTGGCCCGTGCCGTACAGGATGTCGGGATTGACGATGTACGGCGTGTAGATCTCGGTATAGCCGTGCTGCTGCGTGTGCGTGTCGATCATGAACTGTGCGAGCGCGCGATGCAGCCGCGCAATCTGGCCGCGCAGCATCGTGAAGCGCGCGCCCGACAGCTTCGCGCCGGTCTCGAAGTCGAGGCCGAGCGGCGTGCCGACGTCAACGTGATCCTTGACCTCGAAGTCGAACTGGCGCGGCGTGCCCCAGCGGCGCACTTCGACGTTGCCGGCTTCGTCGTTGCCGACCGGCACGCTTTCGTGCGCGAGATTCGGCACGTCGAGCAGCAGATCGGACAGACGCTTCTGGATGTCTTCGAGCTTGACCGCCGACGCCTTCATCTCGTCGCCGATGCCGCCGACTTCGGCCATCACCGCCGACGTGTCTTCGCCGCGTCCTTTCATCGCGCCGATCTGCTTCGACAGGCGGTTGCGGCGCGCCTGCAGTTCTTCGGTACGGGTCTGGGTATCGCGGCGTTCCGCTTCGAGCGCGGTGAAGGCCGCGACGTCGAGGGTATAGCCGCGGTCGGCGAGGCGCTTTGCGACGCCGTCGAGGTCTTTGCGCAGCAACTGGATGTCGAGCATGGGATGGGACGGATGTTCGTTGTATGAAAACGCGATTTTAACGCACCGGCAAAGGTGAAACGCCTCAAGCCTTCTTCGGCTTGTTCTCGGCGCGCCACCGCGCATCGAGCTCGCCAAGGCGCGCGAGCTTCTCGCCGATCTTGCCTTCGAGACCACGCGGTGTCGGCTCGTACCAATGCGGCTCGCGCATGCCGTCAGGCAGATAGGTTTCGCCGGCCGCGTACGCATCGGGTTCGTCGTGCGCGTAGCGGTAGTCGTGGCCGTAGCCGAGTTCCTTCATCAGCTTCGTCGGCGCGTTGCGCAGATGCACCGGCACCGCGCGCGACTGGTCCTTGCCGACGAAGCGCCGCGCCTCGTTGTACGCGTTGTACCCGGCATTCGATTTCGGCGCGACCGCCAGATAGATGATCGCCTGCGCAAGCGCGAGCTCACCTTCGGGCGAACCGAGACGCTCGTAGGTTTCGGCGGCGTCGAGCGTGATGCGCGCGGCGCGCGGGTCCGCGAGGCCGATGTCTTCCCACGCCATGCGCACGATGCGACGCGCGAGATAGCGCGGGTCCGCGCCGCCGTCGAGCATGCGGCAGAACCAGTACAGCGCGCCGTCCGGGTTGCTGCCGCGCACGGATTTATGCAGCGCGCTGATCTGGTCGTAGAAGGCGTCGCCGCCCTTGTCGAAGCGGCGCAGATTCTCCGCGAGCGCGCTGCCCAATAACGCGCCGTCGATTTCGGTGGTCTTCTGCCGGGCGGCCGCGCGCGCGACGATCTCGAGGTTGTTCAGCAGCTTGCGGCCGTCGCCGTCGGCGGATCCGATCAGCGCGGCGCGCGCTTCGTCGGTGAACGTGAGGCCGCCGAGATCCTTCTGCGCGCGCTCGAGCAGCTCGCGCTGCTCGTCGTCCGTCAGGCTCTTCAGCACGTAGACGGCGGCGCGCGACAGCAACGCGCTATTGACCTCGAACGACGGATTCTCGGTCGTCGCGCCGACGAACACGAACAGGCCCGACTCGACGTGCGGCAAGAACGCGTCTTGCTGGCTCTTGTTGAAGCGATGCACTTCGTCGACGAACACCAGCGTCTGATGGCCGTTCGCGCGATGGATCTGCGCGGTCTCGACCGCCTCGCGGATATCCTTCACGCCCGACAGCACCGCCGACAACGCGATGAACTGCGCGTGAAACGCATCGGCCATCAGCCGCGCGAGCGTGGTCTTGCCGACGCCCGGCGGGCCCCACAGGATCATCGAATGGGCCTCGCCCGATTCGAACGCGACCCTGAGCGGCTTGTTCGGACCGAGCAGATGCGACTGGCCGATCACTTCGTCGATATTGCGTGGCCGCAGGCGTTCGGCAAGCGGAACATTGGCACGGGTTTCTTCAAACATGACGTTTTGTGGATAATCTCGGCTTTCCGGGGCACGCACCGCTTCGGAGCAGCGCCTCGCGGGACAGGCGCAAAGCCCGCGTCCGGCCGGAAATACAGGCACGAAGGCGGGCAACGTCCTGCATTATGACAGTGACGGCGGCCAGGCGATGGCCGACCCGGGGCGCCGGCAACGCAAAGAATCACAGCACCACCAACAGGAACGAACATCAGATGGCTCAAGATTCCGTCGCCGGCGACGCCGGCTCCACCTACGCGCCGCTCACGCCGGTGCCCGACGCGCGCCGCGCGTTTCGCACCGGCGACGCGTTCGCGCTGTGGTTCTCGCTCGGCATCGGCCTGCTCGTCGCCCAGGCGGGCGCGCTGCTGGTGCCGGGGCTGTCGCTGCCGCACGCGCTCGTCGCGATCGTGCTCGGCAGCGTGATCGGCGTCGTGCTGCTCGCGCTCGTGGGCGTGATCGGCACCGACACCGGGCTCGCGGCGATGTCGTCGCTGCGTCCGACGCTCGGCGTGCGCGGCGCGTCGGTGCCGGCCGTGCTGAACATGGTGCAACTGGTCGGCTGGGGCTCGTTCGAGGTGATCGTGATGCGCGATTCCGCCGATGCGCTCGCGAAACAGGCGTTCGGCCTGTCGATGCCGCTCGTGTGGACCGTGATCTTCGGCGTGCTCGCGACGCTGCTCGCGATCAGCGGCCCGCTGTCGTTCGTGCGGCGCTTTCTGCGCAAGTGGGGGATCTGGCTGCTGCTCGCGGGCGCCGCGTGGCTCACGTGGAACCTGCTCGCGCGCCACAATCTCGCGGACCTGATGGGTCGTCCCGGCGCCGGCGAGATGTCGTTCGGCGGCGCGGTCGACCTCGTGGTCGCGATGCCGCTGTCATGGCTCCCGCTGATCGCCGACTACACGCGCTTCGGCCGCCGCGCCGGCGAGACGTTCCGCGGCACGCTATACGGCTATGGCATCGCGAACATCTGGTTCTATGCGCTCGGCGCGGTCTACGGGCTCGCTGCCGGCGGCGGCGATGCATTGCTGACCGGCGCGCTCGCGCAAGCGGGCGGCGGGTTTGCGCTGCTGCTGATTCTGATCGACGAAATCGACAATGCGTTCGCCGACATCCACTCGGCCGCGGTGTCGACCGGCACGTTCTGGACGCGCGCGAGCGTGCCGTTGCTGTCGGCCGCGTTCGGTGCGCTGTGCACGCTGATCGCGCTGCTCGTGCCGATGGCGAAGTACCAGAACTTCCTGCTGCTGATCGGCTCGGTATTCGCGCCGCTGTTCGGCGTCGTGCTGATGGATCACTTCATCGTGCGCAAGCGTCGCGTCGACGCCGCGGTGCTCGCCGATGTGCGCGGCCGCTACGGCTTCTCGGGCGGCTGGCACCTGAGCGCGTTCGTCGCTTGGGCGATCGGCATCGCCTCGTACCAGGTGATCAATCAATGGCTACCGAACGTCGGCGCGACGCTGCCGTCGCTTGCGATCGGCGCGGTGTGCTATTACGCGTTCGTATCGGCGCGCAAGACCGCGTATGCGTGAGCGCGTCACCCTCAGCGCGTTGCATTAGACGCAGGTGTCACAAAATAAAAAAGACCTGCAATCCAAATGCAGGTCTTTTTTTGTGACCGTCGAATGGCCAATCACAGTGCGCGCCGCGGGCTATTTTTTCGCCGCTTTGCGCCGACGCGATTCGGCCTTGCGACACAGATCCGTGAGCAGCCAACGGGCGACGGTCTCCGGCCGATTCGGCGCATACGAGGCGAATTTGCTCTCGTTCGCGAAATAGACGACGACGGTGCCCGTCATTACGCGATACGTTCCGGCATAGTTTACGCCGTCCAGTTCCACGCTTAGCGCGTGGGTGGTTTCATATTCCGCGAAAGTCAAAATAAAAGCGATATCTCGAAACGAGACAGTATCGCTACGATTTTTCGGAAGTCAAAGAAATATGCAATTGGTTGCATATTAAATTCTCAGCGGCGGTAATTGTTGCGTTCTCCGCTTGAAAACCCAAATAACGGGCTGCCGGATACGTTAGATAACCTGCTGCCTTACTGCCGTTCAAGCCGAACCGTCGGCGTATCGGCGAAACGCTCAAGCGCGCGATTGCCTTCCCGATGGGCTTCGGCCTCATCGATAAAGGTTTTTTCACTATATGCAACGACCTTGAAACCACTTCCGGCCGAGCGCGGAACCGTTATTCCCCAATGCCACCCCCCCTCCTGCTGGAACACATGGAGGGACGGGGATAAGCGTGAATCGTGTGAAGAAGACAATCTCATGACATGCCTCGTCTTTCCAGACATCCAAAGCGACAACAACCTTCGATCAGTTTAGGCGTTATTTTGTTGCGTTGCAGCAAAAAATTGTTAGAGATTACGAACCCAGTCCTGGGAAAATGATCGGACGCGCCAACTCCAGCCGATGAGCAATGCCGGTCTTTCCAGTCTCGCACTAAATCATTACGTCTGCCGGTACGACGATTTAACGTTCGTCGCGGCGCCGGGCGCGCATCCCTAAGCAATCCACGCACCGCGCGAAATAAAAAGCCGCGCTCGACAAGCGCGGCTTCGCCGGCGTTTGCAAAGGCGCCAGTGTCGGCGCCTACCGCGCGGTTTATCCGTTGATCACATCCGCGCCCTTCGGCACCGTGAACTTGAATGCATCGGGCGGCAGTTGCGGATTTTTCTGGATGTTCGAGAACGTGAGCAGCGTCACGTTACCGAACACGTCGTGCAATTCCATCGCTTCGAGATTGCCGTCCTTGAAGCCGATGCCGACGCGCTCGAACTGCGTGTCCTTCGCCTTCGGCGTCAGTTCGAGCCAGTCGATGCCGGCCTTCACGCCCGCGTCGCGCAGCGAGAAGTTCTTGTCCAGATCGTTGCTGCCGAACAGGATCGCCGCCGGGCTTGCGCCGAGCGCGTTGCCGAGCGGGCGCACCGTCACCTGGTTCAGATCCTTGTCGTAGACGTAGAACTTGTCGCCGTCCGCCTGCAGCAATTGCGAGTAGGGCTTCTCGTATTGCCAGATGAACTTGCCGGGCCGCGCGAACATGAACGTGCCGCTCGACGTGGTCGGCTTGGCCGGGTTCGCGGTGGACAGCGCGCCGCTCGCGCCCTGCGCCTTGCTCGGCGCGCGCACTTCCTGCTGCACGAAGGCGCCGCGCGCCGAATGGACCTGCGCGATGAATGCCTTCAGTTGCTCGGTGCCGCTCGCGAACGCGTGCGAGGCGACGAGCAGCGACGCACCGATCGCGACACTGCCGACGGCGCGCGCGATCTTGCGCATGCCGCGGGACACGCGCTCGCCGAGGCGCCCCGCTCGACGCTGTCGGGCATCCTGCTGCGCGATTGCTTGCATAGGTTTTTCTCCCTTGAATGAATTCGGTGATGGGCTGCGCCGGCTCGATGCACTCGCTGAACACAGAGTGACTGGCCCGGCGTCGAGCCGCAATGGCGCACCGGACGGTGCACGCGGCGTCGCTCGCGATGGCCGCAATGGCTCGTTGCGGCTATTCCGCCTCGCGCGCCGGCGCCAGGATCTCGCGATTGCCGTTCGACGACATCGCCGACACCACGCCCGAATTCTCCATCTGTTCGAGGAGACGCGCCGCCCGGTTGTAGCCGATGCGCAGGTGCCGCTGCACGAGTGAAATCGACGCTCGGCGATTCTTCAGCACGACGTCGACCGCCTGATCGTATAACGGGTCCGACTCGCCTTCGGTGGACGCGGTTCCCGCCGAGCCTTCGTCGCCCTCGCCGCTCACGCCGCCTTCGAGAATGCCCTCGATATAGTTCGGCTCGCCCTGCTCCTTGAGCTTGTCGACGACGCGATGCACTTCATCATCCGACACGAACGCGCCGTGCACGCGCACCGGCAAACCGCTGCCTGGCGGCAGATAGAGCATGTCGCCCATGCCGAGCAGCGACTCGGCGCCCTGCTGGTCGAGAATCGTGCGCGAGTCGATCTTCGACGACACCTGGAACGCCATACGGGTCGGCACGTTGGCCTTGATCAGGCCGGTGATCACGTCGACCGACGGACGCTGCGTAGCGAGAATCAGATGGATGCCGGCCGCGCGCGCCTTCTGCGCGATCCGCGCGATCAGCTCTTCGACCTTCTTGCCGACGACCATCATCAGGTCGGCCAGTTCGTCGATGACGATCACGATGTTCGGCAAACGCGTCAGCGGTTCCGGATCGTCCGGCGTCAGGCTGAACGGATTCGGCAGCTTCTCTTCGCGCTTGGTCGCTTCGTCGATCTTGTTGTTGTAGCCGGCGAGGTTACGCACGCCGACCTTGCTCATCAGCTTGTAGCGGCGCTCCATTTCGGCGACCGCCCAGTTCAGCGCGTGGCCCGCCTGGCGCATGTCGGTGACGACCGGACACAGCAGATGCGGGATGCCTTCGTAGACGCTCATTTCGAGCATCTTCGGATCGATCAGGATCATGCGCACCTGCTCGGCGCTCGCCTTGTACAGCAGCGACAGGATCATCCCGTTGATACCCACAGACTTGCCCGAACCAGTCGTGCCGGCGACGAGCAAATGCGGCATCTTCGCGAGATCCGCGCACACGGGCTTGCCGCCGATGTCCTTGCCGAGACCCATCGTGAGCGGCGACGCGGCATCCGCATACACGGCCGAGCCGAGAATTTCGGACAGGCTCACGGTCTGACGGCGCTGGTTCGGCAGCTCCAACGCCATGTAGTTCTTGCCCGGAATCGTTTCGACGACGCGAATCGACACGAGCGACAGCGAGCGCGCGAGATCCTTCGCGAGATTAACGATCTGACTGCCCTTCACGCCCGTGGCCGGCTCGATTTCATAGCGCGTGACGACGGGCCCCGGATACGCGGCGACCACGCTCACGTCGACACCGAAGTCCTTCAGCTTCTTCTCGATCAGGCGCGACGTGAATTCGAGCGTGTCCGCGGAAATGGTTTCCTGCGCGGCTGGCGCGGGGTCGAGCAGCGCGATGGGCGGCAGCGTGGAGTCGCCGGGCAGATCGGTAAAGAGCGGCACCTGGCGTTCCTTCTCGACACGCTCCGACTTCGCCGGCGTGGCGAGCGGCGGCACGATCACCACGGGCTCGTGCTCCTCGATGCGCACGCGGCCCTTCTCGACCTTGCCTTCGCGCTTCACGGCGGCCGCTTCGCCGAGCTTGCGATCGAGCCCGGCCTCGCGGCGCAGCTTCGCGAACGTCACCGCGGAAATGATCGATTCGCCGACCTTCTCCGCGACCGACAGCCACGAAAAACGGAAGTACAGCGACAGCCCGATCCCGAGACCGAGCAGCAGCGCGAGCGTGCCACCGGTGAAGCCGAGCGCATGCGAGATGCCGCGCGCGACAGCCTCGCCGATCACGCCGCCAGGCGCGCGCGGCAACTGCACCTTCAGCGACCACATGCGCAGCGCCTCGAGGCCGTTGCACGACAGCAGCACGAGCATGAACGCGAACGCGTCCGCGAGCCAGCTGACGCCGCGCGGCGCGTCGTCGTCCTGCGGCTCTTCGTTGCGGGTGATGCGCTTGTAGTTCGCGGAGATGTGGCGGCCGAGCAGCACGATCCACCAGTAGGCGGACAGACCGAACAGCAGCAGCAGGATGTCGGAAGTCCACGCGCCGACGCGGCCCGCCCAGTTCGAGATATGGTCGACCTGCGCGGCATGGGTCCAGCTCGGGTCGTGCCTGCTGTAGCTGACGAGCGACATCAGCAGGAACACGCCGAGGGCCACCTGCAGAATCCAGCGGATTTCGGTGAAGAGGCGCGACATGCGGTGCGGCAATGCCTGCGCGCTCGCGGTATAGGGAGCTTTTGCCATTGATCCTGTTGCCTGGGGTAGCCGGTTCAGGCTGAAACTGCCGCCGGGAACGCGGCCCGAGCCTCGCCGCGCACGGCTTCGGGCCCGATCCCGGCTAACGGAAACTTCGATCCGGGCTATTGTAAACGCTGTGTCCCGCGCGAGGCTGTAAATGACGGTAACCTGGCTGTTTGACCACAGACGCATGCGCGAGGCGCGCTGAATTCGCCGTATCGCGCCGCGGGCTCGCCCCGAGCGCCCACGCCGCCACACTATCGCGGCGATCAGAAAGCTTGATGGCGCAGCGGCACGCCCCGCCCTTTATAATGCCCGACTGATACCCATCTACAGTTTCAGCTCAAAAACGCACGGCTACGCAGCGGCGAGCCGCGCGCCGTACAAGGATTCGATCATGCCCGCAACTGCAACGAAACACGCCAAGGTTCTGATTCTCGGTTCCGGTCCCGCCGGCTACACGGCGGCGGTTTACGCGGCGCGCGCCAACCTCGCGCCGGTGCTCGTCACCGGCATCGCGCAAGGCGGCCAGCTGATGACCACGACCGACGTCGAAAACTGGCCCGCCGACGCCAACGGCGTGCAAGGCCCGGAACTGATGGCGCGCTTCCTCGAGCACGCCGAGCGCTTCAATACCGAGATCATCTTCGACCACATCCACACGGCGAAGCTCGATGAGAAGCCGATTCGCCTGATCGGCGATTCGGGCGAATACACGTGCGATTCGCTGATCATCTCGACGGGCGCATCGGCGCAGTATCTCGGCCTGCCGTCGGAAGAGGCGTTCATGGGCAAGGGCGTGTCGGCCTGCGCGACCTGCGACGGCTTCTTCTACAAGCAGCAGCACGTCGCCGTGATCGGCGGCGGCAATACGGCCGTCGAAGAGGCGCTCTACCTCGCCGGCATCGCGAAGAAGGTGACCGTGATCCATCGCCGCGACAAGTTCCGCGCCGAGCCGATCCTGATCGACCGTCTGCTCGCGAAGGAGAAGGAAGGCGTCGTCGAGATCAAGTGGAACCATGTGCTCGAAGAAGTAACCGGCGACAACTCCGGCGTGACCGGCCTGCGCATCAAGCACACGCAGAGTGGCGAGACCACTGACATCGCGCTGCAGGGCCTGTTCGTCGCGATCGGCCACAAGCCGAACACGGACATCTTCGCAGGCCAGCTCGAGATGAAGAACGGCTACATCATCACGAAGGGCGGCCTGAACGGTTTCGCGACCGCGACCAGCGTGCCGGGCGTGTTCGCCGCGGGCGACGTGCAGGACCACATCTATCGCCAGGCGATCACCAGCGCGGGCACCGGCTGTATGGCCGCGCTCGACGCGCAGCGCTATCTCGAGACCATCAACGAGATGGCCGGCGAGCACGCGATGAGCGCGGAAGCGGACCGCTGATCCGCGCCGCGCTGCCGTATGTCGAGACGAAGTCCCGACAAACGGGCGCGACAGTAAAATGACGGTGGCGCAGCGCTGCTGTCATTGGCTCACGAAGGCCGCGGCTGAAATGCCGGCGGCCTTTGTCGTTTTTGCCGCCTTGTCAATGTGCGTCGAGCGCGTTGGCAGCACCACCGACCGACCTTTCCGCCTGTATTGCCGACATGCCGAAGAATCAGCCCCATCCGAACGAACCGAAACGCCCGCAAGCCGCCACGCGTCCCGCGCCCGCAATTGCTGCGCCCGCCGTCGCACCGAAGCTCGATCGCGCATCGGGGCTCGCCGGACTCGGTGCGTTGCGTGAAGCGTTGAAGGGCGAAGCCGAGCGGCGCGAGCGCGAACAGGCGGCGACGCGAGCGGCGCAGCGCGAAGCGGCCGCCGACGCCGATCTGTTCCGCCGTGAGATCGGCGAAGTCGCGCCGCTCGCGATTCCGCCGCGCGCGACGCTCACGCGCAATCCCCCGCCGCCGCTGCCGGTGCAGACGCTGCTCGACGAGGAGGCGGTGCTGCACGAAGCGATCTCCGACGAATTCGACCCCGAAGTGCTGCTCGAAACCGACGAAACGCTGTCGTATTGCCGCCCCGGCTTGAGCCGCGACGTAGTGCGCAAGCTGCGGCGCGGCGACTGGATCGTGCAGGCGCAGATCGACCTGCACGGCATGCGGCGCGAAGAGGCGCGCGAGGCGCTCGCGGAATTCATCCGCGAATCGGCCAAACGCGGCCTGCGCTGCCTGCGCGTGATTCACGGCAAGGGTCTGGGGTCGATCGGCAAGGAGCCGGTGCTGAAGGGCAAAGTGCGCGCATGGCTCGTGCAGAAATCCGAAGTGATCGCGTTCTGTCAGGCGCGCCCGCATGACGGCGGCGCCGGCGCGGTGGTCGTGCTGTTGCAGCCGGGGTCGTTGCCGCCGCATGGGGCGAGCGCGAAGGTCTGAGGTCGATTTTTTCGGCCGTCGTTCGTCGTGGGGTAAACGGCCAGCCTGGCCGTCGCGCGGTGTGGCTCTCGTCGTCACCGCGTACTCGTGCTGTGCAACCGTCAAAGGTGATCGCGATGCCCCTGCAGCTTTATGCCCATCCGTTCTCGTCCTACTGCCAGAAGGCCCTGACCGCGCTGTACGAAAACGGTACGCCGTTCGAGATGCGCGTGCTCGCGCATGACGACCCGAAGGTCATGGCCGAATTGGCCGCGCTGTGGCCGATCAGGCGCTTCCCGGTGCTCGTCGACGGCGGGCGCACGGTGGTCGAGGCGAGCATCATCATCGAATATCTGGGCCTGCATTATCCGGGGCCTGTCACGCTGTTGCCCGCCGATCCGCGCGTGGCGCTCGAGGTGCGCACGATGGACCGCTTCTTCGACAACTACATTTCGACTCCACAGCAAAAAGTCGTGTTCGATAGCCTGCGTCCCGAAGCCGAGCGCGACCGGCGTGGCGTCGCCGATGCGCGCGCGCTGCTCGACACTTCGTACGCATGGCTCGACCGTCACATGGCCGAGCGCGAATGGGCCGCCGGCGACAGCTTCAGCCTCGCCGACTGCGGCGCCGCACCGTTCCTGTTCTACGCCGACTGGACGCACCCGATCGACCCCGCGTTCGCGCACGTGCGCGCGTACCGGCAGCGGCTGCTCGCGCGGCCCTCGTTCGCACGCGCGGTCGACGAGGCGCGGCCCTATCGGCCGCTATTTCCGCTGGGCGCGCCGGAGCGGGATTGAGCCACGAGCGGCGGTGGCAGTTGCGCGCGAACGAGACGCGGCAGACAACCAGTTTTGCTGGCTGTAGACTTCCTGTCGTGTCGCAAACCTGCCCCGCCCTTCTTCTGGCTCACCACCCACAAGGCACACCATGGACCGTTTCGAAGCGATGGAGATCTTCACGCGCGTGGTCGAAGCGAACAGCTTCACCAAGGTTTCGGAATCGCTCGATCTGCCGCGCGCGAAGGTCAGCCGCACGATCCAGGCGCTCGAGGAACACGTCGGCGTGCGGCTCCTGAACCGCTCGACGCGCCAGGTCAGCGTGACCGAAGACGGCGCATCGTTCTACGAGCGCTGCGTGCGCATTCTCGCCGACGTCGCCGATGCCGAGTCGTCGCTGTCGAGCAAGCGCGAGAATCCGGCCGGGACGATCCGCGTCGACACCTCCGGCACGCTGGCGCGCTCGCTGCTGCTGCCCGCGCTCGACGACTTCTACGCGCTATACCCCGCGATCGACGTGCGCCTCGGTCTCGCGGACCGCAACATCGATCTGATCCAGGACGGCGTCGATTGCGTGATCCGCATGGGCACGCTCGACGAGTCGAGCCTCGTTGCGAAGCGCATCGGGCTTGCGCGCATCGTCACGTGCGCATCGCCCGCGTATCTGCGCAAGTTCGGCACGCCGACCACACTGGCGGAGCTCGGCGAGCATCGCGCGGTCAACTACGTGTCCGCGCGCAGCGGCAGGACCTTCCCGTTCGAATACGAAGTTGACGGCGAAATCGAGCGCGTCGCGATGGATAGCACGCTCGCCGTCAACGACGGCTCGGTGTACATCACGGCGGGTGTGTTGGGCCACGGCATCATCCAGCCGTCGCGCTTCATGGTCGCCGAGCTGATCGAGCAAGGCGCGCTCACGGAGATTCTCGGCAACTACACGAGCCCCGGTACACCGCTGTCGATTCTGTATGCGCATCGCCGCAATCTGAGTTCGCGGCTGCGCGCGTTTATCGATTGGGCCAGCGAGCTCGCGCGCAACAATCCCGACTTGCGTTTGCCCGAGGCCGCGTAACGGCTGCAAAAGAACAGAAGCCCCATGCGCAATTCAACGCATGGGACTTTTCTGTAGCGACGGATTCAGCGCTTAGGCGACGACTTACGCAATCCGCTCTTCATTCGCCGGATCGAACAACACCGCCTTCGACGTATCGAACAGCAGCGTCGCATTCTTATCCGGTTGCGGGTTCGACGCCGGGTGCACGCGGCTCACCACGCGCTTGCCGTTGATCTGCGCGAACACCAGCGTGTCCGGACCGGTCGGCTCGATCACGTCGACCTTCACTTCGACCGGCTGCAGCTTCGAGTCGTCGCCGTGCGCGCCGCGCGCATCGGTGATGCGTTCCGGACGCAGGCCGAGAATCACGTTGTTGCCGACGTGCGAGCGCACCTTCGCCGAATCGAACGGCAGCACCAGCACCTTGCGCGCGACGCCCGTATCGAGTTCGATGCCGACGCCCGAGCCCTGCTCGACCAGCTTGCCTTCGATGAAGTTCATCGGCGGTGCGCCGATGAAGCCCGCGACGAACAGGTTCGACGGCGAGTCGTAGATTTCCTGCGGCGCGCCGAACTGCTGAACGATGCCGTCCTTCATCACCGCGATGCGGTCGCCGAGCGTCATCGCTTCGATCTGGTCGTGCGTCACGTAGACGATCGTCGTGCCGAGGCGTTGATGCAGCAGCTTGATTTCCGAGCGCATCTCGATGCGCAGCTTCGCGTCGAGGTTCGACAGCGGCTCGTCGAACAGGAACATCACCGGATCGCGCGCGAGCGCGCGGCCCATCGCGACGCGCTGACGCTGGCCTCCCGACAGCTGACCCGGCTTGCGATCCAGCAGATGCTTGATCTGCAGCGTGTTCGACACACGCTCGACAATCTGCGTCTGCTCCCGCTTCGGCACCTTGCGGATGTTCAGGCCGAACGAGATGTTCTCGCGCACCGTCATCGACGGGTACAGCGCGTATGACTGGAACACCATCGCGATGTCGCGATCTTTCGGCGACAGGTTGTTGACCGTCTTGCCGTCGATCTGGATCTCGCCCTTGGTCACGGTTTCGAGACCGGCAATCATGTTGAGCAGCGTCGACTTACCGCAGCCCGAGCCGCCGACCAGAATCAGGAACTGGCCGTCCTCGATGTCGATGTCGACACCCTTCAGAACCGGCACCCCGTTCGGGTAGGTCTTGTACACGTCACGGATGGAAAGGCTTGCCATGCTGTGAATCCTCTAGTCTCTGGTACTGCTTGAAAACGTCTTGTCAGGCGACGACGGCACGCGTTCGGTGAAACGCCGTCGCTCCAGGGTGATTTAGCCCTTCACCGCGCCCGCGGTCAGGCCGCGCACGAAGTAACGTCCGGCGATGATGTAGACGAGCAGCGTGGGCAGCGCCGCGATGATCGCGCCGGCCATGTCCACGTTGTATTCCTTCACGCCGGTCGAGGTGTTGACGAGGTTGTTCAGCGCCACGGTGATCGGCATCGAATCGACGCCGGAAAACACGATACCGAACAGGAAGTCGTTCCAGATCTGCGTGAATTGCCAGATCAGGCACACCATGAAGATCGGCAGCGACACCGGCAGCAGGATCTTCGTGAAGATCGTGAAGAAACCCGCACCGTCGATCCGCGCGGCCTTCACGAGTTCAGCCGGCACGCTCACGTAGAAGTTGCGGAAGAACATCGTCGTGAACGCGATACCGTAGATCACGTGCACGAGCACGAGGCCGCTCACCGTGTTCGCGAGGCCGAGGATGCCTTCGAGGCGCGCCATCGGCAGCAGGATCGCCTGGAACGGAATGAAGCAGCCGACCAGCAGCATCGTGAAGATCGGATCGGCGCCGCGGAACCGCCAGTGCGTGAGCACGTAGCCGTTGAACGCGCCGATGATCGACGAGATCAGCACGGCCGGAATCACCATGCGCACCGAGTTCATGAAGAACGGCTGCATGCCGTCGCAACGCACCCCCGTACACGCGCCGCTCCACGCCTTGAGCCACGGCGCGAAGGTCCAGCTCGTCGGCGGCGTCAGCAGGTTGCCGGTGCGCAACTGGTCGATGTCCTTGAACGACGTCGACAGCATCACGTACAGCGGGAACAGGAAGTACAGCGCGAACAGAACCAGGGCCGCGTAAATGACGGCACGGCTAATCGTCATCTTAGGCTGCATTGCGGGTGCTCCTCGATTCCAGATACATCAGCGGCACGAGCACCGCCACTACGGTAGCGAGCATCATGATCGACGATGCCGCGCCGACGCCGAGCTGCCCACGGTTGAACGAAAACGTGTACATGAAGATGGCCGGCAGCGACGACGACGTGCCCGGACCGCCGGCGGTCAGCGCGACGACCAGGTCGAACGTCTTGATGGTGATGTGGCAAAGGATCAGCAGCACGGAGAAGAACACCGGCCGCATGCTCGGAATCACGATCTTGCGGTAGATGGTCGGCAGGTTCGCGCCGTCCATCTGCGCGGCCTTGAAGATCTCGCTGTCGACGCCGCGCAAGCCGGCGAGGAACAGCGCCATCACGAAGCCGGTGGACTGCCAGACCGCCGCGATCACGATACAGAAGATCGCCCTGTCCGGGTCGCCGAGCCAGTTGAACGAGAAGCTCGTCCAGCCCCAGTCGTGAAACACCTTCTCGATGCCGATGCTCGGCGTCAGAATCCATTGCCACGCGGTGCCGGTCACGATGAACGACAGCGCCATCGGATACAGGAACACGGCGCGCAGCGCGCCTTCGTTGCGGATCTGCTGATCGAGCAGGATCGCGAGCAACAGACCCAGACCGATGCAGATACCGATGAACGGAACGCCGAACCAGCCGAGGTTCGCGGCCGAAGTCCAGAACACGTCGTTCTGGAACAGTTCGCGATAGCGGTCGAGACCCGCGAACTCCCAACGAGGCATCAGCCGCGAAGTAGACAGCGACAGATAGCCGGTGATTGCGATAAAGCCATACACGAAGATCAGGCTGATCACGACGCTGGGTGCGAGCACCAGCTTCGGAATATAGCGATCGGCAAGGGCCGCCATGGGCGACGTGCGGCGGGTGACGGTGGCCGTTTTCCCGTTCCCGCTGATGGAAGCAGTCACTACTCGACTCCTGCTGAAACTGTACCGCCGGGATGCCCATGCGCGCATGGCGCGGAACCGCGACGGTCTGGGTGTGACTCCATGAAACCAGGGTGAGCCGGGTGGCGCCGGACTGCGCTGCGAACGAAAGCAGCGAGGTCCGATCCCCCACGGCCCGAAGGGCGCGCCCGGTGCTTCGGATGCAAGCCGCCGGGCGCAACGCTTCGTACTTACGCTTACTTGGTCTTCGCTGCCTTCGCGAGAGCCTGAACCGCGGTCTTCGAATCTTCCTGCGAGTTCATGAACTTCGTGACGACGTCGGAGATCGCGCCTGCCGCGGCATCCGGCTGAGCCATGCCGTGAGCGAGCGACGGCACATAACCGCCGGCCTTGATCGCGATCTGCTCATCCGCGTACGACTTCTTCGCGCAGTCGTCGAACTTGTCCATCGGCACGCCGAGACGCACCGGGATCGAGCCCTTGTACAGGCTGAACTGCTCCTGGAACGCCGGCGACATGATCGTCTTCGCGAGCGCGAGCTGGCCCGGCGTCGCGGCCTTCTGGCCCTTCTGCTGGAAGAACACGAACGAGTCGACGTTGAACGTGTAGGCCTTCTCCGTGCCCGGCACCACGGCGCAGACGTAGTCCGTGCCCGACTTCTTGCCGGCGTTGGTGAATTCGCCCTTCGCCCAGTCGCCCATGAACTGCATGCCGGCCTTGCCGTTGATGACCATGGCCGTCGCGAGGTTCCAGTCACGGCCCGTGCGACCCGCGTCGAAGTAGCCCTGGATCTTGCGGACCGTGTCGAACACGCCGACCATCTTGTCCGAGGTCAGCGTCTTCTCGTCGAGGTCGACGAGCGCCTTCTTGTAGAAGTCCGCGCCCTGCGACAGCACGACGTCTTCCCACAGCGTCAGGTCCTGCCAAGGCTGGCCGCCCATCGCGATCGGCTGGATGCCCGCGGCCTTCATCTTGTCGGCCACCGCGAAGAACTCAGGCCACGTGGTCGGCACCTTGCCGCCGGCCTTGTCCAGCGCAGCCTTGTTGATGTACAGCCAGTTCACGCGGTGCACCGAGAAGGGAGCGGCGACGTAGTGGCCGTCCGCGCGAATGATCTTGTCGATTTCCGGCGGCAGGTTCTTCTTCCAGTCGCCCGCGACCGAGTCGATTGGCACCAGCACGCCCTGCGAAGCCCATTCCTGGATCAGCGGACCCTTGATCTGCGCGGCGCTCGGTGCGTTGCCCGAGATCACCTGCGTCTTCAGTGCCGTCATGGCAGCCGCGCCAGCGCCGCCCGCGACCGCGAAGTCCTTCCACGTGTAGCCCTGCTTCGTCATGTCGTCCTTGAGGACGCCGACGGCCTTGGATTCGCCGCCCGAAGTCCACCAGTGCAGCACTTCGATCGACTCGGCGGCCTGCACGGCCGACACGCCACACATCAGACCCGCAGCGCACAGAGCGCCCATGATCGCGCGAAATTTCATTGCTTATCTCCTCCAGACACCTGAACAAAAAAACGAATGGCCCCTGATGTCGCCAGGGTGCTGTGGTTGGTTCAAACAGGCAAAACACTGGGCGATCGAGCACGGTCGGGCGCATGCGCGAGGGCATGTGCCGGCGGACCGATGTCCGGCCGCTGGACGCTCAAGAGGTGAGTGGTTCGGAATGCAACTGACTGTCTCCTCTTTTGATTTTTGCCTGCCCGCATCGCGCTGCAGACTCGAGGTACCTCATACGCCGACTCGACGCCAGCCTGACGTCGGCTGCGGGCAACGACCCCGCAAGCCCGTCGACTTCCCGGCTTTCCGTAAGGTCCGCCGGCACCCTGCTGGCGCGTACCGGAAGGCGTTGTCCCATTGTCCGTTAGCGTGCCGGGGACGCCCGCCGAGTCGCAAAAAGCGTGCATTCCGTCAGTACAGCGCACGCTTTTTTCATCGAATTAACGCTACCTCTTGATTTGGATTGTAGTTAAACTACAATTCAGTGTCAAAAAATATTTTATCGGACTACGGTCGCTCTTCCGGGGCGCTGCGCGTGCAGTGTCCGATCAGCGCGGCGACCCTTCAGGACATCGACGGAGACTCATGCATACCGACGCAAGCTTCACCTTCGTTCTCTTCGGCGGAACCGGCGATCTGTCGATGCGCAAGATCCTGCCCGCGCTGTTCGAGGCGCACCGCGCGGGCGGCATGCTCGCCGACAGCGGCAAGATCGTCGCGCTCGCGCGGCACGTCGAGGATCGCGGCGAGTATCTGCAGTGGGTCGACGGGCACGTCAAGCCGCATGTGTCGAAGAACGGCCTCGACGAAGCCGCGTGGACGAGCTTCCTCGCGCGCATCGAGTTCGTGAAGATCGATCTCGGCAATCCGGATGACTTCGCGCAACTGCGCGACGCGATCCAGGAGATGCCCGGCATCCGCGTGTTCTATCTGGCAACGGGTCCGTCGCTGTTCGTGCCGATCTGCCATGCGCTCGCCGCGGTGGGCCTGAACCACAATGCGCGCATCGTGCTCGAGAAGCCGCTCGGCTACGACCTGAAGTCGTCGAACGCAATCAATGATGCGGTCGGCGAAATCTTCGCGGAAGAACAGATCTACCGGATCGACCATTACCTTGGCAAGGAGCCGGTGCAGAACCTGCTCGCGCTGCGCTTCGGCAATGCGCTGTTCGAGCCGCTGTGGCGCCGCGAGTGGGTCGAAAGCATCCAGATCACGATCGCCGAGGAACTCGGCGTCGAAGCGCGCGGCGACTTCTACGACAATACCGGCGCGCTGCGCGACATGGTGCAGAACCACCTGTTGCAGTTGCTGTCGATCGTCGCGATGGAGCCGCCCCACTCGATGGATTCCGACTCGGTGCGCGACGAAAAGCTGCGCGTGCTGCGCGCGCTCAAACCGGTCGAGCCGCAGGAAATCGGCAAGGTCGCGGTGCGCGGCCAGTATCATTCGGGCGTGATCCGTGGCAACACGGTCCCGGCCTACGCGACCGAGCATGGCGTGAAGCCCGATAGCTCGACCGAGACCTTCGTCGCGCTGAAGGTCGAGATCGAGAACTGGCGCTGGGCCGGCGTGCCGTTTTTCCTGCGCACGGGCAAGCGGCTCGCCGATCGCGTCGCCGAGATCGTCGTGAATTTCCGTGCGGTGCCGCATTCGGCACTTGGCGCATCGGCGCTGCGCGCGGGCGCGAACCGCCTCGTGATCCGTCTGCAGCCGAACGAGACGATTCGTCTGTACTGTCTCGCGAAGCAGCCCGGCGAGGGTATGAACCTCGCGAGCGTATACCTCGATCTCGCGTTCGACCGGTTCTTCCGCGAAGGCCAGATGGAGGCCTATCAGCGGCTGCTGCTCGACGTGATCCACGGGCGCCTCGCGCTGTTCGTGCGGCGCGACGAACAGGAAGCCGCATGGCGCTGGGTCGAGCCGATCCTGAACGAGTGGAAGGCCTCGACCAAGCCGCCCAAGCCGTACGCGGCGGGCACGTGGGGACCGGCCGCGGCGAGCGCGATGCTCGCCCAGCACGGCACCTGCTGGCTCGAGGAAGAGAATTGAGTTTGATGAATTGATGGACGGCGCCGCGCGCGATGAACACCTCGGCGCGCGGCGCCGGCAACACCACCGACGAACTGAACGGAGTCGCGCCGGTATCGCGTCATGCGTTTGCAGGCCACCCGCCTTGCAGGCATCGTGCGAGAGCAGTCAGGCTGATTCCGCAGACCTAACAAGAAAGCAGCACGGAGGAGAAGTGATCGAGCTTCACGCTTTCGACGACCAGCGCGCCCAATCCGACGCGCTGGCGAAAGCGGTGGGCGACGCGTTACATGCGTCGCTTGCCGCACACGCGGCCGGCACCGGCACGTCAACCCCGCTCGCGCGCCCGGCCATGCTGGCCGTGTCCGGCGGCAGCAGCCCGCGTCCGTTCCTGCAAACGTTGTCGACGCAGACGTTCGAGTGGCCCCGCATCGCGATCACGCTGGTCGACGACCGCTGGGTGCCGGAGACCGATAGCGCGAGCAACGCGCAGCTCGCGCGCGCCACGTTGCTGCAGAACGCGGCGCAACACGCGACCTTCTGGCCGCTCGTCGACACCACCCAGGATCTGCATTCGCACGTCGCCGCGCTGAACGCGGACGCGCGCTTTGCCATGGCGCCCGACGTCGCGGTGCTGGGCATGGGCGAAGACGGCCACACCGCGTCGATCTTCGCCGACGCGCCCGAATGGGATCACGCGATCAACACGACCGAGCGTTTCGTCGCCGTGCATCCGGGCGCGGCGCCGCACGCGCGCGTGAGCTGGTCGCTGTCCGCGCTGAAGGACGTGAAGCATCTGTTTCTGCTGATCGCAGGGCCGCGCAAGATGGACGTGCTCAACGCCGCGTCCGCCGCGCTACAAAAAAATGCCATCTCGCAGCTGGCAAACGACAAGGGAGTGAGACTCGATGTCTACTGGTGTGCAAACTAAAGCTGTGCCGGGCGCGGTCCAGCACGCCGATGGACCGAGGCTCCTTGCCGACATCGGCGGGTACCAATGCGCGTTTCGCGCTCGAGACGGGCCCCGGCGAAATCGGCTCGGTGCAGATCTATCCTTGCGCCGACTACCCGAGTGTCGCCGACGTCATCAAGAAGTATCTGAAGGACACGAAGATCGGCCGCGTCAATCACGCGGCGATCGCGATTGCGAACCCGGTCGACGGCGACCAGGTCAGCATGACCAATCACGACTGGACCTTTTCGATCGAAGCGACGCGCCGCGCGCTCGGCTTCGACACGCTGCTCGTCGTCAACGACTTCACCGCGCTCGCGATGGCGCTGCCCGGCCTCACCGATGCTCAGCGCGTGCAGGTGGGCGGTGGCCAGCGCCGGCCGAACAGCGTGATCGGCCTGCTCGGCCCCGGCACCGGCATGGGCGTGTCGGGCCTGATTCCCGCCGACGACCGCTGGATCGCGCTCGGCAGCGAAGGCGGCCACGCCACCTTCGCGCCCGCCGACGAGCGTGAAGATATCGTGCTGCAGTACGCGCGCAAGAAGTGGTCGCACGTGTCGTTCGAACGCGTGGCCGCGGGGCCCGGCATCGAGGTGATCTATCGCGCGCTCGCGGGCCGCGACAAGAAGCGCGTGCCGGCCAGCGTCAATACCGCCGATGTGGTCAAGCGCGCGCTCGAAGGCGAGCCGCTCGCGGCCGAATCGGTCGACGTGTTCTGCGGCATTCTCGGCACCTTCGCCGGCAATATCGCGGTGACGCTCGGCGCGCTCGGCGGCATCTATATCGGCGGCGGCGTCGTGCCACGCCTCGGCGAGTTCTTCGCGCGTTCATCGTTCCGCCAGCGCTTCGAGGCGAAGGGCCGCTTCGAGGCGTATCTGCAGAGCGTGCCGACCTATGTGATTACCGCCGAATACCCGGCGTTCCTCGGCGTATCGGCGATTCTGGCGGAGCAGCTGTCGAACCGCGCGGGCGGCAGCTCGTCGGCGGTGTTCGAGCGGATTCGCCAGATGCGCGACGCGCTGACGCCGGCCGAGCGCCGCGTCGCCGAACTCGCGCTGAACCACCCGCGTTCGATCATCAACGATCCGATCGTCGACATCGCGCGCAAGGCCGACGTCAGTCAGCCGACCGTGATCCGCTTCTGCCGCTCGCTCGGCTGCCAGGGGCTGTCGGACTTCAAGCTCAAGCTCGCGACCGGTTTGACCGGCACGATTCCGGTCAGCCACAGCCAGGTGCATCTCGGCGACACCGCGACCGACTTCGGCGCGAAGGTGCTCGACAACACCGTGTCCGCGATTCTGCAATTGCGCGAGCATCTGAACTTCGAGCACGTGGAACGCGCCATCGACCTGCTGAACGGCGCGCGGCGCATCGAGTTCTACGGACTCGGCAATTCGAACATCGTCGCGCAGGACGCGCACTACAAGTTCTTCCGCTTCGGCATTCCGACCATCGCGTACGGTGACCTGTACATGCAGGCGGCCTCGGCCGCGCTGCTCGGCAAGGGCGACGTGATCGTCGCGGTGTCGAAGTCGGGGCGCGCGCCCGAGCTGCTGCGCGTGCTCGACGTCGCGATGCAGGCCGGCGCGCAGGTGATCGCGATCACGTCGAGCAACACCCCGCTCGCGAAGCGTGCGACGGTCGCGCTGGAAACCGATCACATCGAGATTCGCGAGTCGCAACTGTCGATGATCTCGCGCATCCTGCACCTCGTGATGATCGACATTCTCGCGGTCGGTGTGGCGATTCGGCGCGCGGTGCCGAGCGACGACGTCGCCGAGACGGTCGAGAAAGCGCGCGAAGGCGCCGACGACGACGCGACGGCCGTGCTCGACTGGCTCAGTCACGGCGCTGCTTCGTCGGCGCGCGACTGAGCCTCCGTTCTCGGCTGTCCCGATCCGCTTGCGGTGAACGAACCCGCGGCGTGTGCATCGTCTTCGATGCGCCCGCCGCGGGTTTTCCTGTTTGGGGACGCGAAAAGCGACCGATAATAGGCGCTCTATCTCCTGGCCGAACCGCTTTGCCATGATCATCCGCCCGCATCTCCACTGGTTTCACATGCTGCTCGCGTGGCGCGGCTCGGTGCTGCCGCAGTTGCTGCCGCGGCTCCTGCTGATCTTCTTCATCTCGATCATTGCGCTCGCCGCACACGATCATCTGCTGCCCGTCAGCCTGAACCTGAACTCGATCGCGCCGTTCTCGCTGGTCGGCATTGCGCTCGCGGTGTTTCTCGGCTTTCGCAACAACGCGAGCTACGACCGCTGGTGGGAGGCGCGCAAGCTGTGGGGGCAGTTGCTCAATGAGTCGCGCTCGCTGACGCGCGAGGCGCTGACGCTGCCGTCGCGCGAGTTGCCCAAAGAAGAAGCCGCCGCGTTTCTGGCGATGCTGAGCGCGCTCCCGCATGCGCTGCGTCATCAGTTGCGCAAGACCGAACCGCGCGACGACCTTGCCGCGCGGCTGCCCCGCGCACTGTTTGAACGTGTGATTGGATCGCGCTACAAGCCAGCCGCGCTGTTGCTGTGCCTCGGCGAATGGGTGCAGCGCGCGGCACGCGCGGGGGCGCTCGATCCGATGGCGGTGCTCGCGTTCGATCGCAATCTGAGCGGGCTGTCGGATGTGATCGGCGGGTGCGAGCGCATCGCGTCGACGCCACTGCCGTTCGCGTATTCGGTGATGATCCACCGCACCGTGTACTTCTTCTGCGCGTCGCTGCCATTCGGACTCATCAATAGCATCGGCATTTTCACGCCGGTGTTCGCGGTGTTCGTCGCGTACACGTTCATGGCGCACGAAGCGATCGCGTCGCAGCTCGAAGAACCGTTTGGCACCGACGACAATGACCTCGCGCTCAACACGATGTCCGCGATGATCGAGGATGCGATGCGCGATATGCTCGGCGAGCCGGCGCTCGCGCCGCCGCAGCCGCGCGAAGACCGTTATCAATGGGATTGAATGCGCGGTGGGCCGCGCCGGTCGGCGACCGTCAGTGGTTGCCGGCCGTTTCGGAGAGCCGTTTGATCGTCGCGACGCGCGCGCCGATGATGTCGATACGCCCGTGCTCGTCGACGAGCCGCGTCGACGCCGTCAGATACGCGCTCCACGCGCGTTGCGCGTGCACGAGCGTCGGCCGCGATTGCGCCGGCATCTTCGATTCGAGCACACGATAGTAGCGCTTCAGATCGAACATCGCGTGTTCGCAACGCGCGTCGGCGTTGCAGGCGCGCGGCCGGCGCGGCGCCGGACCGTTCGAATCGGCGAGCGCGCTGCGCAGCGCGAGCGCGCGGTCGCGCACCGGCTGCAGCTGCATGTCGGCTTCGGAAAGCACGTACATCGAACCCTGGGTCGTGGCAAAGACCGCGGCAAGCAACTGCTTCTCGGCATCGCGCGACGCGAGCCAGCTCGACTGGCTCCTTTCCCACAGCCTGCGCCGCGCGGGTGGCAGCTTCGCGAGCAACTGCTGGTACGCGTTGTCGACCGCGACCTTCCAGCCGATGCGCGCAGCGTCCATGCACTGCACCTGCCCCATCGTCGTCGACATGTCGGCGCGCGCGAGACACGCGCGCATCGACGCGTCGATCGGATCGGCGGCGGCCACCTCGGCATGCGCCGGCGGACTCGCGATGCCGCCGAACACCACCGTGCCGGCCGCCAGCGCGAAGGCCAGCACGCCGGCCCCGCGCCGCCAGCGGCCGATCGCTGCCAGGCCCGGCAGAAACGTCACCCACCCCATCGTCAGATGCGCACGCAATCGACGAAGTATTCGATGCGCCCGTTGACCATTTCGCCGACGAGCCCGTGGATATCCGTATGGAAGCCCGGGAAGCGCTCGTTGAACTCGCGCGCGAAACGCAGATAGTTGACGATGGTCCTGTTGAAACGCTCGCCCGGAATCAGCAGCGGAATGCCCGGCGGATACGGCGTCAACAGGATCGACGTAACACGGCCTTCGAGCTCGTCGATCGGTACCCGATCGATCTCGCGGTGCGCGAGCTTCGCGAACGCGTCGGAGGGCTTCATCGCCGGCTCCATGCTCGACAGGTACATCTCGGTCGTCAGACGCGCGATGTCGTTCGCGCGATACACGCTGTGGATCTGCTGGCACAGGTCGCGCAGGCCGACACGCTCGTACATCGGATGATGCTGCACGAACTCGGGCAGCACACGCCACAGCGGCTGGTTGTTGTCGTAGTCGTCCTTGAACTGCTGCAGCTCGGTCACCATCGAGTTCCAGCGGCCCTTCGTGATGCCGATCGTAAACATGATGAAGAACGAGTACAGGCCCGTCTTCTCGACGATGATGCCGTGCTCGGCCAGGTACTTCGTGACGATCGCGGCCGGAATACCGGTTTCGCCAAAGCCGCCGTCCATGTCGAGACCCGGCGTGACGATCGTCGCCTTGATCGGGTCGAGCATGTTGAAGCCTTCGGCGAGAGGGCCAAAGCCGTGCCACGCGTCGTTGGGGCGCAGCATCCAGTCGTCGCGCGAGCCGATGCCTTCCTCGGCGAACTGGTCCGGGCCCCACACCTTGAAGAACCAGTCGTCGCCGTATTCGGTGTCGACCTTGGTCATCGCGCGGCGGAAGTCGAGCGCTTCAGCGATCGACTCCTCGACGAGCGCGGTGCCGCCCGGCGCTTCCATCATCGCCGCGGCCACGTCGCACGACGCGATGATCGCGTACTGCGGGCTCGTCGACGTATGCATCAGATACGCCTCGTTGAAGCGATGCTTGTCGAAGCGGCTGTTCTTCGAATCCTGCACGACGATCTGCGACGCCTGCGAGATGCCGGCGAGCAGCTTGTGCGTGGAGTGCGTCGCGTACACCATCGCGCCGATGCGCGGACGGCCCGCGCCGATGGCGTGCATGTCCTGATAGAACTCGTGGAATTCGGCGTGCGGCAGCCACGCTTCGTCGAAGTGCAGCGTGTCGAGCCATTCGCCCAACATCTCCTTGATCATCTCGACGTTGTAGATCACGCCGTCGTAGGTGCTTTGCGTGATCGTCAAAATGCGCGGCTTGAGGTTCGGGTTCTTCGCGAGCGCTTCGCGCGCGAACGGGTTCGCCTCGATCTTCTTGCGGATGTTCTCCGGTTCGAACTCGCTGCGCGGAATCGGGCCGATGATGCCGAAGTTGTTGCGGGTCGGCGTCAGGAACACGGGAATCGCGCCGGTCATCGTGATCGCGTGCAGGATCGACTTGTGGCAGTTGCGGTCGACCAGCACGATGTCGCCCGGCGCCACCGTGCCGTGCCAGACGATCTTGTTCGAGGTGGAGGTGCCGTTGGTCACGAAGAACACGTGGTCGGCGCTGAAGATGCGCGCGGCGTTGCGCTCCGAGGCCGCGACCGGACCGGTATGGTCGAGCAGCTGGCCCAGTTCGTCGACCGCGTTGCAGACGTCGGCGCGCAGCATGTTCTCGCCGAAGAACTGGTGGAACATCTGGCCGAGCGGGCTCTTCAGGAACGCGACGCCGCCCGAGTGCCCCGGGCAGTGCCACGAGTACGAACCTTCTTCCGCGTACTGCACCAGTTCCTTGAAGAACGGCGGCGCCAGCGAGTCGAGATACACCTTCGCCTCACGGATGATATGGCGCGCGACGAACTCCGGCGTGTCCTCGAACATATGGATGAAGCCGTGCAGCTCGCGCAGGATGTCGTTCGGCAGATGGCGCGAAGTGCGCGTTTCGCCGTACAGGAAGATCGGAATATCGGCGTTGCGGCGGCGCACTTCGGTCACGAACGCGCGCAGCGCGACGATCGCGGCGGCAAGCTCGGGCGTCTCGCCTTCGACGACCACGTTATCGACGTACGGCAGCAGCTCGTCGTCGTCGATCGACAGGATGAAGCACGACGCGCGGCTCGACTGCTGCGCGAACGAGGTCAGATCGCCGTAGCTCGTCAACCCGAGCACTTCCGCGCCTTCTTTCTCGATGGCTTCGGCCAAAGCCCGGATGCCGGAACCCGAGATGTTCTCGGAGCGGAAATCTTCGTCGATGATGACGACGGGGAAACGGAACTTCATGGGCGATTCTCCAAAAAGAAAAACGACCGCTGCGTTACGTAAAAAGCGCAGCGGTCACCCGAATAACTGGTGGGTCAAGACGCTGCCGACGTCACGTTTTCGGCAACGTGACGCCGTGCTGACCTTGATACTTGCCGCCGCGATCCGCGTACGACGTTTCACAAATCTCGTCGCTTTCGAAAAACAGCACCTGGGCGACGCCTTCGTTCGCGTAAATTTTCGCAGGCAAAGGTGTCGTATTCGAGAATTCGAGCGTGACGTGGCCTTCCCATTCCGGCTCGAACGGCGTCACGTTGACGATGATCCCGCAGCGCGCGTAGGTCGATTTGCCGAGGCACACGGTCAGCACGCTGCGCGGAATACGGAAATACTCGACCGTGCGCGCGAGCGCGAACGAGTTCGGCGGGATGATGCAGACGTCGCCCTTGAAATCGACAAACGACTTCTCGTCGAAGTTCTTCGGATCGACGATCGTCGAGTTGATGTTGGTGAAGATCTTGAATTCGTCGGCGCAGCGGATGTCGTAGCCGTAGCTCGAGGTGCCGTAGCTGACAATCTTCCGGCCGTCTTCGGAGACGCGAACCTGATCGGGCGCAAACGGCTCGATCATCTTGTGCGACTCGGCCATGCGCCGGATCCACTTGTCAGATTTGATGGTCATAGGTGAGAGCTGCTCGACGTGAATATCAGGTGTGACGAAAGATAGATGAAAACGGCCGGCGGCGGCGCCCAGCCGGCAAAGGCCGCTTATTTTACGCGATCACGGAGACGCTGCCGCAGATGGCGCGAGGCGCGCCCGATGAAGGGGGTCCGCCGACTGGCACGACGCCGTTGCGGGACGGGCGCGGCGAAAGCGCGCTCGCGCTTCACTGCTGGCGAATCACGCCGCAGGCGATCGCCGCGCCCGCGCCATGCTGAGGGTAAGCGTAGGGATCGGTCGCATCGCGGTGGAGCAGTACCGCGCGCTGCAGCACCGAGCGGATACCGTCGAGCGACACGTCCGGCGCGACGATGAAGCCGGTGGCCACGCCGTTCGCGTCCGCATGGATGTTGCCGAGATCGCCCTCGACGCGCGCGCCGGCCTTGAGCCGTTCGGCCGCCGGCGAAAACACCGGACCGGCGCTGGAGCCGTCGGCGGCGTTGCAGTCGCCGCGCTCGTGCACCTGCAGCGCGTGGTCGCTATTGGGCGGCAAGCCCGTGAGATTGTAGGTGACCTGGACGCCGTCCGAGCGCTCGATAAAGGTCACGAGACCGTGCGCCTGATTGCCCACGGTGGGCAGCAGTTGCGCGTCGGCGCGCTTTTCCTGTGGTCTCAGGAATACGCCACAGCCGCTCAACAGCACACAGCCGGCAGTCAGGACGATGAACGCATGTACCGCGTGCCCGTCGATTCGTTTTCCCATGCGATCCTCTTGTCGGCCTGGCGGCGGCCCCTGCGGCCGCCGAGCCGAACTCGTGAAGTCGACATGATACCGCGAGAGTTCGTGAAAATAGGGATCGAGATCACCCCTAATCCCTCGCCCGAACGGCCGCTCAGGTGTTCTGCACGACGATGTTCGGAAACTTCGAGCTCATGTCGCGCGCGCGTTCGGCGATATGCACCGCGACCTTGCGCGCGATCGAGCGATAGAGTTCCGCAATGCGCCCGTTCGGGTCCGCGACGACCGTGGGACGGCCCGAGTCGGCCTGCTCGCGGATCGTGATGTCGAGCGGCAGGCTGCCGAGCACGTCGACGCCATACTCCTTGCCCATGCGCTCGCCGCCGCCGGCGCCGAAGATGTGCTCCTCGTGCCCGCAATTCGAACAGATGTGCAGGCCCATGTTCTCGACGATGCCGAGAATCGGGATGCCGACCTTCTCGAACATCTTGAGGCCCTTCTTCGCGTCGAGCAGCGCAATGTCCTGCGGCGTCGTGACGATCACGGCGCCCGTAACCGGCACGCGCTGCGCGAGCGTCAGCTGGATGTCGCCGGTGCCCGGCGGCATGTCGACGATCAGATAGTCGAGTTCGTGCCAGTTGGTCTGGCGCAGCAGCTGTTCGAGCGCCGAGGTCGCCATCGGGCCGCGCCACACCATCGGGTTGTCCGCCTCGATCAGGAAACCTATCGAGCTGGCCTGCACGCCGTGGCCGGTCATCGGGTTCATCGATTTGTCGTCGGGCGATTCGGGACGACCCTCGATGCCGAGCATGGTGGGCAGCGACGGGCCGTAGATGTCGGCGTCGAGAATGCCGACCGCCGCGCCCTCGCTCGCGAGCGCGAGCGCGAGATTCACGGCGGTCGTGCTCTTGCCGACGCCGCCCTTGCCCGAGGCAACCGCGACGATGTTCTTCACGCCGGGCAGCAGTTTCACGCCGCGCTGCACGGTGTGTGCGGCAATCTGTTGCGAAACCTCGACGCGCACGTTCGCGACGCCGGGCACCGCGCGCAACGCGTCGGCGAAGCGCTGGCGGATCGCCTCGAACTGGCTTTTCGCCGGGTAGCCGAGCATCACCTGAAGGCTGACCGCGTCGCCCTCCACAACCACGTTGCGGATGCTCTTCGCGGCCGCGTACGGCGCGCCCGTGTTGGGGTCAGTGACGGCCGCGACGGCGGCGTCGACCAAAGCCCGATCGATACTCATTGAAACTCCGTGGGGAAGAGGTGCGGCGCGGCGAGATGGACCGATCGGGCCACGCGGCGGAATTTGCAAGAAATTGTTATGCGGCATTGCGAAAATCGAACGTGCCGGGCACCCTTCGGGGCACGCGGGACGCCGTAGGGTCGCATCACCGTGTGTTTCAGGCACTATTGTAGTGTCTGACGGCACACGGTGCCCTAAGACCCTTCTTCGCTGTAGGACCGCGCGAAGCAAGGCGCAGGAATCGTTCCCGAACTTTCTGGGTGGTCGGTGCATTGCCGTAATGTTCGCTGCATAGACTGACCGCTACCGCTAGCTCATTCGCACTCGAAAGGAAACCAAAATGAATGCAAGAATCATGACTCGCGTGGCCGTATTCGCCGTGGCCGGCTCGCTGGTGGCAGGCTGCGCAACCCAACAGGGCACCAATACAGCAGTCGGCACCGGCGTGGGCGCTGGTGCCGGCGCGGCGATCGGCGCGATCTTCGGCGGCGGCAAGGGCGCGGCGATCGGCGCGGCCACGGGCGCCGCGGTGGGCGGCGTCACCGGCTACAACTGGGACAACATCCGCAACCGCATGTCGGGCGCGACCAAGGGCACCGGCACGCAGATCACCGAGCAACCTGACGGCTCGCTCAAGCTGAACATCCCGAGTTCGGTCACGTTCGACACCAGCAGCTACGCGATCAAGCCGTCGTTCGCACCGGTGCTCGACCAGCTCGCACAGACGCTGCAGCAGAATCCGGAAGTCGTCGCGTCGGTCGTCGGCCATACGGACAGCACCGGCTCGCTGCAATACAACGAGACGCTGTCGGTCAATCGCGCGCAGAGCGTGACCGGCTATCTGGCGCAACGCGGCATCGCGCCGCAGCGCCTGTCGGCCACCGGCATGGGCCCGAACCAGCCGATCGCCGACAACAACACCGAAGCCGGCCGTGCGGCCAACCGTCGCGTCGAGATCTATCTGCGCGCCACGGCCCAGCACGCGACCCAATAAGGGCAAGTCTCAAGGAGAAGGCGCCGCCGGGCCGGCCGGGCTTCGGCCGCACGCGCCCGGCTTGCGGGCCGGACGAGCCGCCGGACCGGTTTGTCGACGGATCGAAAAAATTTCGAACTCTGCGGAAAATCCGCGGTCTGTCTTTACGGTACGTGTCTGGCGAAGCCATCACGTCACCATTCTCCTCTTGTCGTTGTTGCTCCGGGGTTTACCGACCCCGGTTTTTTTTGCCCGCGCGGTTTTGCACCCCGCTTCGCCAGGCATCGTTCCTGGCGGTCCCCCACCGCAGCGCCCACCCCCATCCCCCTCTGTTCCGCGCGTCCAGCCCGCCGCGCCCGGTCCGCGTGCGGCGTGCGCCCTGCTAAAATCACCGTTTCGTCCCACCGCAGGCACCCCCGATCCTTATGTCAGCACCCGCCACCGACCTCCCAGCAGGCGCGCCGCCCGGCCGCCGTCAGATTCTCGTCACGTCGGCCCTTCCTTATGCGAACGGGCAGATTCATATCGGCCATCTGGTCGAATATATCCAGACGGACATCTGGGTCCGGGCGCTGCGAATGCACGGCCACGAGGTCTACTACGTCGGCGCAGACGACACGCACGGCACGCCGGTGATGCTGCGCGCGGAACAGGAAGGTCTGACGCCGAAACAGCTGATCGATCGCGTCTGGCTGGAACACAAGCGCGACTTCGACAGCTTCGGCATTTCGTTCGACAACTACTACTCGACGGACTCCGACGAAAACCGCGTGCTCAGCGAAAACGTCTACCTCGCGCTGAAGGAAGCGGGGCTGATCGACGCGCGCGAGATCGAACAGGCGTACGACCCGGTCAAGGAAATGTTCCTGCCGGACCGCTTCATCAAGGGCGAGTGCCCCAAATGCGGCGCCAAAGACCAATACGGCGACAGCTGCGAGGTCTGCGGCTCGACCTACCAGCCCACCGAGCTCGTCAATCCGTACTCGGTCGTCTCGGGCGCGACGCCGATTCGCAAGACCTCGACGCACTACTTCTTCCGCCTGTCCGATCCGCGCTGCGAGAACTTCCTGCGCGCCTGGGTCGGCGGCCTCGCGCAGCCGGAAGCGACCAACAAGATGCGCGAATGGCTCGGCGACGCCGGCGAAGCCAAGCTCGCCGACTGGGACATCTCGCGCGACGCGCCGTACTTCGGCTTCGAGATTCCGGGCGCGCCCGGTAAGTATTTCTACGTGTGGCTCGACGCGCCGGTCGGCTACTACGCGAGCTTCAGGAACCTCGCCGAAAAACGCGGCCTCGACTTCGACGCGTGGGTCCGCAAGGGCTCGACGGCCGAGCAGTACCACTTCATCGGCAAGGACATCCTGTATTTCCACACGCTGTTCTGGCCCGCGATGCTCGAGTTCTCGGGCCATCGCACGCCGACCAACGTGTTCGCGCACGGCTTTTTGACGGTCGACGGCGCGAAGATGTCGAAGTCGCGCGGCACCTTCATCACCGCGCAAAGCGTGATCGACACCGGCCTGAATCCGGAATGGCTGCGCTACTACTTCGCGGCCAAGCTGAACAGCACGATGGAAGACCTCGACCTGAATCTCGACGACTTCCAGGCGCGCGTGAACAGCGATCTGGTCGGCAAATACGTGAACATCGCGAGCCGCGCGGCCGGCTTCCTGATCAAGCGCTTCGACGGCCGCGTGCAGGACAGCGCGATGCATCATCCGCTGCTCGGCACGCTGCGCGCGGCGCTGCCGCAGATCGCCGCGCACTACGAGGCGCGCGAGTACAGCCGCGCGCTGCGTCAGACCATGGAGCTCGCCGACTCGGTCAACGCCTACGTCGATACCGCCAAGCCTTGGGATCAGGCGAAAGACCCAGCCAATGCGGTCGCGCTGCACGAGACCTGCAGCGTCAGCATCGAGGCGTTCCGTCTGCTGTCGCTGGCCCTGAAGCCGGTGCTGCCGAAGCTCGCCGAAGCGGTCGAGGCTTTCCTCGGCATCGAGCCGCTCGTGTGGGCCGACGCCACCGTGCCGCTCAGCTCGGCGCGCCCGATCAACGCGTACAAGCATCTGATGACGCGCGTCGATCCGAAGCAGATCGAGGCGCTGCTCGCGGCCAATCGCGACTCGCTGCAGGCCACGCCGGAAGCGGCGCCGGCCGACGCGAAGGCCAAGGCGAAGGCCCACGCCAAGGCCGTCGCCGCGAAGGAAGAAGAGGCCGGCATCATCACGATCGACGACTTCGCGAAGGTCGATCTGCGCATCGCGAAGATCGTCGACTGCAAGGCGGTGGAAGGCTCGGACAAGCTGCTGCAACTGACGCTCGACGTCGGCGAAGAGAAGACCCGCAACGTGTTCTCGGGCATCAAGTCCGCGTATCAGCCGGAGCAGCTGATCGGCAAGCTGACCGTGATGGTCGCGAACCTGGCGCCGCGCAAGATGAAGTTCGGCATGTCCGAGGGCATGGTGCTGGCGGCATCGGCGGCGGACGAGAAGGCCGAACCGGGCCTCTACGTGCTCGAGCCGCATAGCGGCGCGAAGCCCGGCATGCGCGTGAAGTAACGCGCGGCGCCTTCGGGCGCCTCGCCCCACCTCGCCGCAGGCAGGTATGACGAAAACGGCACGCTTCCAGGCGTGCCGTTTTTTTATGTTGCCCGCATCACCACGAGATCCGGTCGAAGCGCCGCGTGTACAGCACGTCGGCGCCATAGAACGTGCCGCCATACACGACCAGCGACCAGTATCGCGTCAGATTGATCGTCGCCTTGATCGCATTGCTCGCCGACTGCAACCCCTGCTCGTAGCCGATCACGAGCCGCTCGTTGATCGCCTTCGACACCATCACGACTTGCGGATCGGTCAGGCCGACGTCGCTGCGGCCGATCGAAAACTCGTCGAGCCCGACGGTCTGCGCGATCCGCTGACCCGTCGCGCTGCCGAGCAGCGCGAGCGCGGTCGTCATCGTGCTCTGCTGGCCGAGGTTGTTGCCCTGGTCGGTGCCGTGGCCGAACAGCAGCCACGACAGTTTTTCGTTGTCCGGCACGCTTGGCTCCGACACGAGCCGCGCGACCGGCGCCTGCAGCGTGCCCGTTACCTGTACGCCGGCCTCGACCTGCTGGTTGCGGCGCATCGCGAGAATGTTGATGCCCGGATTCGTGACCGGCCCGTTGAACGTGAAGAAGCCGTTCTCGATCGCGAGCTTGCGGCCGAATTCGGTGTAGGTCGAACCCGGCGTGACGCGCACGTTGCCGACCGCGCGCAGCGGCGTATTCGGCGCGCTCGTCGCGTTGATCGTGCCGGCGAGGCCGAGATCGGCGCCCTTCCCACGGAAGCGGAAGTCGTTGCCGAGGCCGATCTCGATGTTCGCGCGTGGCGCGAACGGGCTCGCCGGCGGCTGGCCGCCTTCGCTCGGAGGCGGCCGGCCGCCCGAGCGCGTGCCGTCCGGGCGGATGATCACGACGTCGTCGCCGAGGCTCGGCGCGGCCTGCTCGGGCAGATCGAACCGCGCGCTGTCGACCACGAACTTGCCGTCGATCACGGGGCCGCGCTCCACGCCGCCGTTCGAGATGTTCGCACTGCCCGACAGCGACAGATGGCGGTCCGGCGACGCGAACACATCGAGCTTGTCCGCGACGATGCTCGCGGTCATGTCGGGCTCCGGGCTGTCGAGACGCACGTGCCCAGTCGCGCGCAGCGTGCCGCTCGCGCCGTGGAACTCGACCTGCTGGAAGTCCACCATGTTCTGCGACAGCGCGATGCGCACGACCCCATCCTTCAGTTGCACGCCCTGGCTCACGACCGTCGCGGACAGACCGTCGCCGGTCAGCGAGCCGGTCACGTTCGGTTTCGCGACCGTGCCGCCGAGCGCGAGCTTCAGCGCGAGATGGCCGTCGAGCAGATAGCCGGGGCCGAGCAGGCCGCCCGTCGTGCGCCCAGCGACGGCACGTTCGCGTTCACGTTGCCCGACAGCGCGCTTTGCGGATCGACGCTCAACATGCCGTCGCGCAGCACGAGCGGCGTGTGCGCGTCGGCATCGATCACGCCGACGCGGCTCGCCTGCGCATGCACGGTCGCATTGAGCCGGTTGCCGCCGGTGAATTCGGCGCGCGCGCGGATGTCGCCAATGCCCATCGACGAGAGCCCGCGGCCGATCTCGACCGTGACGTCGCCGCTGCGCCGCCGCAGCTCGATGTGGCCGCTCGCCGTCGCGCCGAGCGAGAAGTCCCAGTCGCCGTCGAACACGAGGTCGGTGCGCACGGCGGGCGGCTCGCCGGTGATCTGGTGACGCAGCTCCTGCAAGTGCGCGAGCGACACGTCGGTCAGGCTGCCGGCCGACTGGACGCGGCCGTGATCGAACGCGAATGACTTCAGGGTCAGCACCGAGCCTTCGATCGTCAGGCGCGTCGCGCCGAGCGTGAGGTGCCCCGGCCCGGCGCTGAGCGCGAGCGGCGATTCGAGATTGAGCGCCGGCGTGCCGCGATTTTGCAGACGCGTGACGGTGCCGTCCCAGCGCGAGCCGTCGCGCGTGTCGGTCAGCTTGCCGTTGGCGGCGAGCGTCAGATCGAGCGGTCGGTCCTGCAGCTTGCCGGTCGCGGCGGCTTCAAGCGTGTGGTTCGCGCGTGTGCCGGACAGGCGGGCGGTCAGCGTGGCGAGGTCGACACCGCCCGCGTTGACATTGCGCGCGTCGGTCGTGAACGCGAGCGCGCCGTTCGCGCCGTCGCGCAACTCGGCGTGGCCTTCCGCATGGCCGACGCGGTTGCTCGCGAACACGACGCTGTCGGCCTTGTAATTCAGCGTGACGTTCGGATGCGCGAACGAGCCGGTAACGTCGCCGTCCGCGGCGACCGCGCCCGCGAGGCCGAAGCCGAGCCGATCGAGCTGCGGCGCGTCGATGCCGAAGCGCAGCCGGTCGCCGGCCGCGCCGAAGCTGCCTTGCAGATTCACCCGGTTGCCCGCCACCGAAAGATTCGCGTGGCTCGGCAGGATTCGCGAGCCGGCCAGCTGGATCATGCCGCCGCCCGTGAGCGGCAGGTCGTTGTAGACGCTCGGACCGAGCGTGAATTCGGCGCGCGTCGTGAAGACCGGCGCGAGCACACCTGCTGCCGTGACCGTGGCGTTCACGCGCGCCTCGATCCTGCGCGCTGGCGGACCTGCATGCGCGGCTGCGCGTGGCGCAGGGCCCGCGCGATGCGCGGGCGGTGGCGTCCTGCGCTCGAGCACTTCGGTCTGCGCCGCGGCCTGCGCGGTGTTCTTCGCGATGGCGGCGGCCTGATCGCCGGGCGCCGTGCTCTTCGCGCCGGCGGTGCTGCCCACGAGCGCCGCGGCTTGCGCTTGCCGCTCGCGTTGCGCGCCGTTCGCGGCGGACGCGCCGGATGTCGTGACAGGCGTGCGGGCGGGCATCTGCGAGGTCAGCGACAGCGGATCGAAATCGGTCAGTTGCGCCTTCAGGTTGTAGGTCGAGTTCTCATCGTGCTTCAGCGCGCCCGATAGATCGATGCGGCCACGGCCCGACGTGACGCGCACGTCGTTGAAGCTGATGCGTGCGGGGTCGAACGTAATCTTGCCCTGGACGCGCAGCGCGGCGGCGGGGTCGGCGAGATCGAGCGTCAGGGTCTGGATGTCGTCGTTCAGGCGGATGCCGATCGGGCCGGACAGCTGCGTCGGCCGCACGGTCGCCTGCAGCGCGTTCAGGTCGAGCCGCGCGACGCTCAGATCGAGCCGGCCGTGCCGGCCGCTCAGCGCACCGCCGCCGGTGAGCGTCGCGTTGCGCACGAGCCGCACGTTCAGGTTCGAGATGCTCTGCGTGTGGGCGTCGAGGCGCACGTCGGCGTTCGCATCGATCAGCGGCAGCAGTTTCTGGTCGATTGCGCCGGGTTTCGCGTTGACGATCGAGACATGGCCGGCGACGGCGAAACCCGCCGCCGGTTTGGCCGGCGCGTGGTGGCCGCCGAAGATATGGTGCGGATGGCTGGCGGCCGACGGTTTCGCCGCGCTGGCTGTGCCAGGGGCGCTCGCCGCGCCCTGCTCGACCGGCTGCAGCTGCGCGCGCACCGCCAGATCGGCCAGCGGCGCACCCGGCGCGAAAGCCTGCGGATTCACATGATCGAAGCTCAGCGTCGCGCGCTGCAACGGCACCGCGGCGAACGGCGCCGCTTCGACCCGCGCGTGGCCGGCGAGCTTCATGCCGCTCGCATCGAGCTCGGCGACGAGCTGCTCGAGCGTGCCGCTCAGGTGGCCGGCCACCTGCACCGCTTCATCGTTGACCTTGCCCGCATAACCGACTTCGCCGGTGAGCGGAAACGGCCGCACGCCATCGAGTTTCGCCGCTGCCGTCAGCGCGCCGAACGGCGTATCGAGCCGATCGATCGCGGCCTCGTGATGACGCCCGTCGCTGCGCCCATGAAACGCGAAGCTGGACAGCTCCGTCGTCGACGCGCCCTCGTGCAGCAGCAGCCGCTCGACCTGCACGTCGCGGATCTCCAGCTGCATCGGTAGCTGCAGATCCTGCGGCAAGCTCAGCGGCTCGCTGGTGCTCGCCGACGACGGGCCGACGCGCGCCTCGATCGTGCCGACGTGCAGGTAGTCGATCGTGAACCGCCACGGCTCGCGCGCGAGCGCCCAGCTGCCCGCGATGCGGTCGATCTCGATGTCGGTGCCGCTGCCGTCGAGGCTGCGCCAGCGCACGTCGCGCAGTTGCACGCCGCGCGCGAGCGTGCCGCCGTCGAGCGTGCCGGCGAGCCGGCCGCCGAGCAGCTTCACGGCCGCGTGCCACGCGTACGCCGTGCCGCGCTCGGTCGTCAGCGCTCCGTACAGCAGACCGACCGCGAGTGCGGCGAGCAGTACCAGCATGACCACCGTGCCCGCGACCGACTTCAGCAGCAGTCGGCCCCAGCGCCGCTTCGGCGGCGGCGTGTCGGGCGGCTGCTGCCCATCCGGCGGTCCTGGCGGCATGGCGCCGGGCGGCTGCGCGGGGGGCGGGGCGGTGACGTCGGTGGTCATGCGTGAATACGGTGGCAAATAAGGTAGTGGGTTGTCGTCAAAACGTCAGAACGCGATGCCGAGCGTGATATACGGCCGCACCCGGTTATCGCGGATCCCGTAAGCGACATCGAGATTGACCGGGCCGACCGGGCTGCGCCAGCGCGCGCCGACGCCGGCGCCCGGATAGAAAACTTTTTCGCCCCAGGTGTCGGTCGCGGTGCCGATGTCGAAGAACACGGCCGCGCCCCAGTTGTGCGAGAACCAGTGCTGGTATTCGGCCGCGCTCGTCAGCAGGTACTTGGTCGGCAGGATCGAGCCGGCGACGTTGTTACCGATGCTCTGGAAGCCGTAGCCGCGCACCGAGTTCGAGCCGCCCGCGCGGAACAGCAGCGACGCCGGAATGCCGCTCGAGCTGCCGCTCGTGAATACGCCGCCGAGTTCGGCGCGGATCAGCACGATGTCGTCGACGCCGATCGGGAAATACTGCTGGCCGCGCGCGTAGCCGCGGATGAACGACTGGTCGGCGAGCAGACCTTTCACCGCGAAGCCCGCCTCGACGTGGATCAGGTTGCCGCGGCGCGGGAACAGCGGGTCGTCGGTGTCGCGCCGCGTCCACGACCACCCCGGCACCAGCGCGTGCGCGCGGGTCGGCGGCGCCGCGTTCTGGTCGAGCTGATCGTCGTAGAACAGCAGCGAATAGCTGTAGTCGAGGAACTGCGACGTGCGCGAGCGCTGCACGCCGCCGCGGATGCTGTAGATGCGCGTATCGGAGACGTCGGTGGTCGTGTACGACGCGAGCACGCTATTGGTCCACCCGTGCTGGCCCGGCGGCATCGACAGCTGGATCTGCCCGTATTGCTGCGTCTTGTCGGCGCGGCCCTCGACGGTGAACGGCCACGCCGCGCCGAACGTGTTCAGATACGTGTAGCCGCCCTGCACGAGCGGGCCGTTGTCGGTCGAATAGCCGACGCCGCCGCGGAAGCTGTGATACGGAAACTCCGACACCTTCACGTGCACCGGCGTGTCGAGCGGCTTGGCGGGGTCGTTGTCGAGGTCGATCGCGACGCTCGCGAAGTACGGCGTGTTCTGCAGTTGGCGCTGCAGTTCGGCGACAGTGCGCGTGTCGTAGATCTCGCCCGGCGAGATCGGATTGACGTTGTGGACGATGCGCTCCGGATAGCGCTTCGTGCCCTGCACGTCGAGCTGGCCCATCGTGAAGGTCGGCCCGCTGTCGTAGATCACCGACAGCTTCGCCGTGTGCGTGCGCGGATCGATCAGCGCCTCCGAGTGGTAGATCTTCGCGGCGAGGTAGCGGCGCGATTGCAGCTCGCGCAGCGACGCGTTCTTCGCGTCGTCCCAGGCGCCCTGCGAGAACGGCTGGCCCTCGTGCAGCGAGAACGCGAAGCGCGTCGCGTTTTCGCGCGATGGGTCTTCGGTCAGCACCGCGCCGCGAAACGACAGATCGACCGACGTGACCTTGGTCTGCGGGCCCGGCTGCACGCGCACGGTGACCTGCCGCAGGTTGTCGACGGTGCGCACGTCGGTGCTGACGAGCGGCGAGAAATAGCCCTGCGTCGCGGCGAGATCGCGCACCTGCTGTGGCGTCGCGGTGATCAGGAACGAGAACTGGTCGTCGGTGACGTCGGGCCGCTTCGCGAAACGCGAGATATCGAGGTGCTGTTCGAGCAGCCGGCGCAGCGCGCGCGGCTCGGCGACCACCTCGACCTTGTAGCTCGGTGCCTTGCTCGCCGCGTGAGCCTTGCCCGCGGCGAGCAGCAACATCAGGAGGCCGAGGCCGATGGCGAGCGACGCACGCAGCCAGCACCGCGCGAGCGCCTCGCGCTCACGCGCGCGCCCTCGCGCCTGGCCGGTCTCGCCGCGCAACGCACGCGGCATGTCGATCGTACCTCCCGCCAAACAGGACCTCCGGCCTCAATGAGTGAATTCTCGCGCCCGGCCGCGCATGCGATCGAGGCATGCTATTTGACCACAACGCGACCCCGATCGGCCTGTCTCGTGCCCCTGGCGGAGCTCCGCGCTTCATCTCAAAAATGGGCGGCCCGCGGCGATTTTCGACCGCCCGCGACGCATGCGGTAAAATCGCGGACGACGGCGCCCTCCCCGCGGCACCGCGCAGCGGCCAGCCCGAGAGCCGCCACCCTACCCACCACGGACGTCGAGCCATGTATCAATCGGACATCACCCAGTTCCTGAACCAGCTCAAGCAACAGAAGCCCAATCTGGAGGCCGAGCAACGCAAAGGCCGCGCACTGCTGTGGGACAAACAGCCGATCGATCTGGAAGAGCGCGCCGAGCAGAAAACTTCGCGCGTGGAGCAGACGCCTTACTCGTACTACCAGAACTTCTAAGCTCCCCAGTCACGCCGACGATGAGTCACGCTGACGAGGTGCATGGTCCGCTTCACGGTCCGATACACGGCCCGGTTCACGGCCCAGCGCCGGCACCGTCCGACACCGCGCTTTCCACGCCCGCCACCGATTCGACGCCCGACACGGTCGACGGCGTCGCGTTCGCGCGTCTGTACGGCGAGCCGCTGTTCAAGCTGCCGAACGACCTGTACATCCCTCCGGACGCGCTCGAGGTATTCCTCGAGACCTTCGAGGGGCCGCTCGACCTGCTGCTGTACCTGATCCGCAAGCAGAACTTCAACGTGCTCGACATCCCGATGGCGGATGTCACCGTGCAATATCTCGGCTACGTCGAGCAACTGCGCAAGACCAATCTCGAACTCGCGTCCGAGTATCTGCTGATGGCCGCGATGCTGATCGAAATCAAGTCGCGCATGCTGCTGCCGGTCAAGAAGGCCGACACCGGCGAGGAAGCCGAAGACCCGCGCGCCGAACTGGTGCGCCGCCTGCTCGAATACGAGCAGATGAAGCTCGCCGCGCAACGCATCGACCAGTTGCCGCAGCTTGGGCGCGATTTCCTGCGCGCCGAGGTCTACATCGAGCAGAGTGTCGCCCCGCGCTTCCCGGACGTGAACAGCGACGACCTGCGCGCCGCGTGGGCCGACGTGATCAAGCGCGCGAAGCTGGTCCAGCATCACAAGATTTCGCGCGAGGAGTTGTCGGTGCGCGAGCACATGAGCCTGATCCTGCGGCAGTTGCAGAATGCGCGCTTCATCGAGTTTTCCGATCTGTTCGACACGAGCCGCGGCGTGCCGGTCGTCATCGTGAATTTCATCGCCGTGCTCGAGCTGTGCCGTGAATCGCTCGTCGAAATCACCCAGGCGGAGCCGTTCGCGCCGATTTACGTGCGGCTGGCGTATCTACCGGCCTGAGCGCTGAATGACGGCCGCCTGACGGCCGGACCGCGGCCGGACCGTGGGCCGGACCGCGGCCGGACCGTGGAAATCTCGCTACGAACACCGTCGCAGCGATGCCTGGCGGGCCTCAGCTGGGAGTGCGCGGCAAGCGCGCCGCGCCCCGCTCGGAAGTGCCGCCGCGTTTCGGTGCGTCCGCTGCCCAAATCCACTACAATCCGCGCTCCGAACCCCTCATTTGCCGGTGAGGCGATGACCCGCGCGATTCCGCCAGGTGTCGCGCCAACCGGATCGCGCGCCGCGCGAGCCTATCCCTGTCCGATCATGAAAGTCATCAGCTCGATCCATGAATTGCGCGACCAGTTGCGCGGCCAGAATCGCACGGCCTTCGTGCCGACGATGGGCAACCTGCACGAGGGCCATCTGTCGCTGATGCGCCTCGCGCGCCAGCACGGCGACCCGGTCGTGGCGAGCATCTTCGTCAACCGCCTGCAGTTCGGCCCGAACGAGGATTTCGACAAATATCCGCGCACGCTCGAAGCCGACATCGAGAAGCTGCAAAAGGAAGGGGTCTACGTGCTGTTCGCGCCGACCGAAAGGGACATGTATCCGGAGCCGCAGGAATACCGCGTGCATCCGCCGCACGATCTCGGCGACATCCTCGAGGGCGAATTCCGCCCCGGTTTCTTCCACGGTGTGTGCACGGTCGTGATGAAGCTGATGTCGTGCGTGCAGCCGCGCGTCGCGGTGTTCGGCAAGAAGGATTACCAGCAGCTGATGATCGTGCGCCAGATGTGCCACCAGTTCGCGCTGCCGACCGACATCGTCGCCGCCGAAACCGTGCGCGACACCGACGGCCTCGCGCTCAGCTCGCGCAACCGGTTCCTTTCGGCCGCCGAACGCGCCGAGGCGCCGATGCTGGCCGCCGAACTCAATCGGGTGCGCGACGCGGTGCTCGCGGGCGAGCGCGACTTCGCGAAACTCGAAGAGTCGGCCAAAGCGACGCTCGCGACGCGCGGCTGGAATCCCGATTACATCGCGATTTGCAAGCGCTCGAACCTGATCGCGCCCGGCGCGCAGGACGCCAGCGCACCGCTCGTGGTGCTGGCCGCCGCGAAGCTCGGCGCGACCCGGCTCATCGACAATCTCGAAATCTGACGCCGCAACCGCCCGCGCGAACACAGTTACACTGCGCAGTCACACAGGATTGGATTGATCATGCAACGCAATATGCTGAAGTCGAAGATTCACCGCGTCGCGGTCACGCACTGCGAGCTCCACTACGAGGGCTCGTGCGCGATCGACGAAGATCTGCTCGAAGCGGCGAACATCGTCGAAAACGAGCGTATCGACATCTGGAACATCAACAACGGCGAGCGCTTCTCGACGTACGCGATCAAGGGCGAGCGCGGCAGCGGCATGATTTCGCTGAACGGCTCGGCCGCGCGTCGCGCGCAGCTCGGCGATCTGGTCATCATCGCGGCGTTCGCGGTGGTCGACGAGGCGGAGCTGAAGGCGGGCTGGAAGCCGGACCTCGTGTTCGTCGATGAAAACAACAAGATCAAGGGCAGCCGCGACCACGTGCCCACGCAGGCCTGGAGCTGAGCGAAGCTCAGCTTGACGCTTGACTGATGGCGGGCAGCCCCCGCCTCAGCCCTTCTTCCCCGCGCCGTTCGTCCACTCGACGATCGGCTGCCACTGCTCCAGATCCTTCTCCACACGGCTTTTCGCGACGTCCCACAGCGTCAGGCCGTGCGCCGCGAGCTGCACGTAGTTCTGCGTGTCGCGCAGAAAACCGAGCACCGGCAGCTTCAATCCCTCGACGAAGCGATGCAGCTGCTCGGCCGAGCGCGTGCGCGCATCGACGCGCATGCCGACCACGCCGACCTCGATCGCGCCCTTCCTGACCGCCTTTTCCTTCGCCAGCCGCTCGAGAAATTCCTGGGTCGCGAGAATATCGAACAGCGACGGCTGCAACGGCACGATCACCTTGTCGGCGAGATCGAGCGCGATGTTCAGGCGATTGCCGTGCAGGCCGGCCGGCGTGTCGACGACCGCGTGCTCGAGGCCTTTCGGCGGCTTGGCCGGCGTGTCGGGATTGACCTCCCAGGTTTCGATGTTCGGCAGCGTGGCGGGCCGTAATTCGAGCCACGCATGCGCGGAGTGCTGCTTGTCGAGGTCGGCCAGCGCGACCCATTCGCCCGCCGCGGCGAAATAGCCGGCCAGATTGGTCGATAGCGTGCTCTTGCCCACGCCGCCCTTCGGATTCGCCACCACGATCACCGACATGAAATCTCCCGGAAAGAAGGCTGGACACCGCCAGCCGGTTTGCCGCGCTATTGCTCCGTCCCCGCCGATCCGCTGTGACCGGCGCCGGCGGGCTCCACGATCGCTGCCGTTCGAAGTTCGGTTTCCAGGGACGCCCACCGGTCCAGCCGTTGATAATATCGACAAATTCAGCGCGGCCGAAGCCCCCGCATCGCGAATCGGCCGCTCCAACCCGCCGTTTTTTTCGACAAGGACCTGAATCTCATGAGCAAACTGCGCCCGGAATACACCGTCGAACGCCTGCTGGAGCGCCAGAAGGGCACGCTGCCGGACCTGCTGGGCCTGCGCGTGCTGACCGTGGACCAGGGCACACTGGTCGCCGAACTGACCGTGCGCGAGGCGCTGCTCGCGCCGAACGGCTTCCTGCACGCGGCCACGGTGATCGGCCTCGCCGACACCGCGTGCGGCTACGCGTGCATCGCGCATCTGCCCGAAAACTCGCGCAACTTCACGACGATCGAGCTGAAGAGCAACTTCCTCGGCACCGCGACGCAGGGCACGATCCGCGCGGTCGCCAAGGGTGTGCACCTTGGGCGCAGCACGCAGGTCTGGGACGCGACGGTCACCGGTCCGGATGGTAAGACCATCGCGCTGTTTCGTTGCACGCAGATGGTGTTGTACTGAGCGAACCGCGCGAGCAGCAATTGCGTTCAAGCCGATAAAAAAGACCGGCGCAAAGCGTCACCCCAGCGCCGCGAACAGCCTGCGCATATCGACGTGCCCGGCCAGCGTATCGGCCAGCCGCTCCAGCGACGCCTCGCGCAACGCCGGATAGTCGAGCGCTTCGGCATCGCTCAAACCCGCCCATGCGAGCAGCGCCGCGCACGCGGCCGGCGTGTCGAACAGCCCATGCACGTAGGTCGTGAGAATCTGGCCATCGGCGGACATCGCGCCATCGGGACGGCCAAAGTCCGCGCCGCCCTCGCGCGGGCCAGCGTGGTCGAGTCGCAGCGCCGGCGTGTCCAATGCCGGCCCGCGCGTCTCGCCCATATGAATCTCGTAGCCGGCGACGTCCGGCGTGCCGGGCAGCGCCAGGTGCCCGGTCACATTCTTCAGTGTCTTGTCGCGCGTGAGCGCCGTCGCATAGTCGAGCCAGCCGAAGCCCGCGAAGGTGCCCGGCGCGCCCTCGACGCCATGCGGATCGGCGATCTCGCGGCCCAGCATCTGCATGCCGCCGCAAATGCCGATCACGCGGCCGCCGTAGCGCAGATGCCGCGCGAGCACGTCGTCCCAGCCCTGTGCGCGCAGAAACGCGAGGTCGTCCGGCACGTTCTTCGAGCCCGGCAGGATGATCAGATCGGCGGCCGGCGGCGGCGTACCCGCGCGCACATAGTGAAAATCGACCTGCGGATGCGCGCGCAACGCGTCGAAGTCGGTGTGATTGCTGATGTGCGGCAGCACCGGCACGACCACGCGCAGCAGACGGCGCGAATCAACGCTCGCCGCCGCGCGCAGTTCGGGCGGCAGCATGTCCTCGGCGTCGAGCGTCAGGCCATGCAGATACGGCACGACACCGAGCACCGGCTTGCCGGTCTTCGCTTCCAGCCAGTCGAGCCCGGGCTTCAGCAGACCGATGTCGCCGCGAAAGCGGTTGATGATGAAGCCGCGCACGCGCGCCTGCTCGCTGTCGGACAGACACGCGAGCGTGCCGGTCAGGTGCGCGAACACGCCGCCGCGATCGATGTCGGCGACCAGCACGACCGGGCAGTCGACCGCCTCCGCGAAACCCATGTTCGCGATGTCGCGCTCGCGCAGATTGATCTCGGCCGGACTGCCCGCGCCTTCGACGAAAATCGTGTCGTACGACGCGCGCAGCCGCGCATACGACTCCAGCACCGCCTCGAACGCGACTGGCTTGTAGTCGTGATACGCGCGCGCGTCGAGATTGATGCGCGCCTTGCCGTGGATGATCACCTGAGCGCCGCGATCGCTGGTCGGCTTCAGCAGCACCGGGTTCAGATCGGTGTGCGCGTCGATGCCCGCGGCGAGCGCCTGCAATGCCTGCGCGCGGCCGATCTCGCCGCCATCGACGGTCACCGCGCTGTTCAACGCCATGTTCTGCGGCTTGAACGGCGCGACCCGCGCACCCGCGCGGCGCGCGAGGCGGCACAGTCCCGCAACCAGCGTGCTCTTGCCCGCGTCGGACGTGGTGCCCTGGATCATCAGCGTGCCGCGCGGCACGGGCAGGGTGTCGGGAGGAATGGTCATTCGGGTCACGGCGGTGCAGGTGGAAGATGGACAGTGGCGTTGCAATGCAATCGAGCGGCATTATCCCATCGCGCCGGTACAATCATAGGATGACTCCCCGCGACCTCACCTTCGTCCTCGGCGGCGCCCGCTCGGGCAAGAGCGCGCATGCCGAGCGGCTCGCCAGCGACAGCGCCCTCCCCGTCACCTACATCGCCACCGCCCGCGTCACCGACGACGCCGAATTCAACGCGCGCATTGCGCATCATCGCGAGCGGCGGCCCGCGCATTGGGGGCTCGTCGAAGCGGACGACGACCTCGCCGGCGCGCTCGCGCAACACGACGCGCCGGGCCGGTGTCTGCTGATCGACTGCCTGACGCTGTGGCTCGCAAACCTGCTATGTCCCGCCGACGGCGCGGCGGCGCCGCTGTCGCACTACTACGAGCAGGCCGCCGCGTTCGAAGCGGCGCTCGCCGGCGCGCGCGGCAAGATCATCGTCGTCAGCAACGAGATCGGCCTCGGCGTCGTGCCGCTCGGCGAAGCCACGCGTCTTTACGTCGACGAACTCGGGCGCTTGAATCAGCGCATCGCCGCGTTGAGCAGCGTGGCCACGCTGATGGTCGCGGGACTGCCGCTCGCGCTGAAAAGCGCGAGCCGCGTGTGATGCCGCCGCTGACCATGCCGCTGGTCGCGACGCTCGCGGTCGCGGGCGTCGCCGTCGATCGCTGGTTCGGCGAGCCGAGCCGCCGGCATCCGCTGATCGGGTTCGGCAACTGGGCGGCGCGTATCGAGGTGCGCTTCAATCACGACCGGCGTCTGCGGCTCAAGGGCCTGCTCGCATGGGCGCTCGCGGTTCTGCCGCCGGTGTTGATCGCGTGGTGGCTCGTCGCCGTGCTGCCGTTGTTCGCGGCCTGCGCGCTGCATGTCGCGCTGCTGTGGTTCGCGCTCGGCGCGCGCAGCCTGCGCGATCACATCGCGCCGATCGCGCGGGCGCTCGGCCAACGCGATCTGGCCACGGCACGTGAGTTGACCGCACGGATCGTCTCGCGCGACACCGCGCAGTCGAACGAGGCCGCGCTCGCGCGCGCCGCGATCGAATCGGCGCTCGAAAACGGCAACGACGCGATCTTCGGCGCGCTGTTCTGGTTCGCGCTCGCGGGTGGGCCTGGCGCGCTCGGCTTTCGCCTCGCCAATACGCTCGACGCGATGTGGGGTTATCGTACGCCGCGCTATCTGCGCTTCGGCTGGGCCGCCGCGCGCATCGACGACGTGCTGAACTGGATTCCCGCGCGGCTGACTGCCACGAGCTACGCGCTGCTCGGCGACACGCTGACCGCCTGGCGCTGTTGGCGCGAGCAGGCGCCGCGCTGGGACAGCCCGAACGCGGGCCCGGTGATGGCCGCCGGCGCCGGCAGCCTGAACGTGCTGATCGGCGGGCCGGCCGTGTATCACGGCACGCTCGAGCACCGGCCGACGCTGGGCTTCGGGCGTCCCGCCGAGGCGCGTCATGTGGGCGCCGCGTTGATGCTGGTCGAACGCACGGTGATTCTCTGGCTGGCCGTGCTGATCGTGCTGGCGTTGTTGAGCGTGCCGTTTCATGGCTGAGCGGAACGACGCGCGTAGCGATGGGATGAGCGCATGACCGACTGGACGCAACCGCGCGAGCACGCCGCAAGCGGCCCGATCGCGCACGGCGGCAACCTGCACGAAGCGGCGGCGCGCTACGGCATTGCGTACGCGCAGTGGCTCGATCTGTCGACGGGCATCAATCCGCACGGCTATCCGGTGCCGCCGCTGCCCGCCGACGCGTGGCGCCGTTTGCCCGACGAAGGCGACGGCTTCGCCGAGCGGGCCGCGCGCTACTACGACGCGCCCGATGCCGCGCACGTGCTGCCCGTCGCCGGCAGCCAGGCGGCGATTCACGCGCTGCCCGCGTTGCTGTCGCCCGCGACGGTCGGCATCGCGCCGCTGACCTACGGCGAGTACGCGCCCGCGTTCGCGCGCGCCGGACACGCGGTCGCGCCGCTCGACGTGCATCGCGACACGCTGCCCGCCGCGCTCACGCACGTCGCGATCGTCAACCCCGACAATCCGACCGCCACGCATATCGATGCCGCCAGGCTGCTGCACTGGCACGCGCAGCTGCGCGAACGCGGCGGCACGCTGCTCGTCGACGAAGCGTTTGCCGATACGCTGCCGGCCGCGCGGGTCGCGTCGCTGGCGGCGCATACGCACCGGGACGGGCTCGTCGTGTTGCGCTCGCCCGGCAAGTTCTTCGGGCTCGCGGGTGTGCGCGCCGGCTTCGTGCTGGGCGCGCCCACATTGCTCGTCGCGTTGCGCGACAGGCTGGGGGCGTGGACCGTCAGCGGTCCCGCGCGTCATGCGGTGAGCGCCGCGTTCGACGATGCCGCGTGGCAAACGCGGATGCGTGAGCGGCTCATCGGCGACAGCGCGCGGCTTGCCGGGCTGTTGCATGCGCACGGTTTCGCGACACGCGGCACGCCGCTTTTCGCATGGACCGACGATGCGCGCGCCGCCGCGTTGCATGAAGCGCTCGCGCGGCGCGGCGTGTGGACGCGTCTTTTTCCGCCATCGCTTCGGGTGCCATCGGCCAGCGTGCGCTTCGGGCTGCCGGGCGACGAAGCCGAATGGACCCGCTTCGAGCAACAGTTGCAACAGGCGGTTGACTCGATCGATACCGCGCGGTCGAGTTAGCGCAGTGACCTTCGCACCCAAGCCGCTCAACGCTTCGTGATCCGCCCTCGTCCGATGATCCGCTTTGCTCGTTCCATCCGCTTTGCCCTGCCCGCGGCGCATGGCTTCATCCATTGGTTCGGCGCCGCAGCGCTCGCGCTGACCGCACTGAGCGCGCACGCCGCGATCACCGTCACCGACGACAGCGGCGCGACCGTCACGCTCGCCGCGCCCGCGCAGCGCGTGATCAGCCTCGCCCCGCACGTGACCGAATTGCTGTACGCCGCGGGCGGCGGCGCGAAGATGGTCGGCGCCGTGTCCTACAGCGACTATCCGCCCGAAGCGAAGCAACTCCCGCGCGTCGGCGACAACAAGGCGCTCGACCTCGAACGCATCGTCGCGCTGAAACCGGACCTGATCGTCGTGTGGCGGCACGGCAACGCGCAGCGCCAGCTCGAACGCTTGCGCGAGCTACACGTGCCGCTCTTTTTCAGCGAGCCGCGCCGTCTCGACGATATCGCCGTGTCGCTGACCAGGCTCGGCCGGCTGCTCGGCACATCGGCGAGCGCGGATGCGGCGGCGGCCGCCTTCCGCGACGACATCGCCCGTCTGCGCGCGCGGTATGCGAACCGCCCGGCCGTCAGCGTCTTCTATCAGGTATGGGACCGGCCGCTGATGACGCTCAACGGCGAGCACATGATCAGCGACGTGATCACGCTATGCGGCGGCCGCAATGTGTTCGCGGACCTGCAGCCGCTCGTGCCGACCGTGTCGATCGAAGCGGTGCTCGCGGCGAATCCGCAGGCGATCGTCACCGCCGCACCCGGCGCGACGCGGCCCGACACGATGCTGCCGCAACTCGACACATGGCGCGCATGGCCGGGTCTCGCGGCCGTCGCGAACAACAACCTGTTTGCGATCGACGGCGATCTGATCAATCGCCCCGCGCCGCGCATCGCGCAAGGCGCGCGGCAACTGTGCGAGGACCTCGAACTGGCGCGCTCGCGCAGCAAGCAGCCTGCGCCATGACGGCGCCGCGTGTGGCGAGAAAAAAGGATCGGTTTTCCGGATGACCAAGCGGGTCACGCATTCCATCGCACGAGCGACCACTGCAGCGTCTCGTCGTTACGTCGCAACCAGACGATCCCGGTCATATCTAGCGACCACTGCAGGCAATGCGCGAGCGGCACCTCCAGCACCCACGACGCGATCGCGCGCATCACGCCCGCGTGCGTGACCACGTATGCGGGCGACAGCTCGCGCGTCAGCGCGAACGCATCGAACCACGCTCGCACACGCGCGACGAATTGCGCGACGCTCTCGCCGCCGTGCGCGCGCGCATGTTCGAAATTGGCGGCCCAGTCGTCGAGCAGCGCGCGATCGATCGTATCCCAGCGCTGCGCTTCCCACTCGCCGAAATCCATTTCCTTCAGGCGCTCGTCGTGGCTGACCACGCAGCCGAAGTCGTTCGCGATCTCGGTCGCTAGCGCGGCGCAGCGCGTAAGCGGACTCGTGATCAGCACACGCGGCGCCGGCACCTGCAAGCTCGCGAGCTTCACCGCCAACGCATTGGACGTGACCTCGGCGCTTTCCGCCAACGCGACATCGCTATGGCCGTAACAAACCCCCGCCTCGAGCGCGACAGCGGGATGTCGAATCAGGACGATATCCATGCAAGCCCCACCAGGTAGATGCTCAATTCGAAGATCTGCTGCGCGAAGCCGAGGCAGTCGCCGGTATAGCCGCCGATGCGTCTGACGAAATAACGGCCCATCGCGAAGCGCAGCGCGAACAGCACAGCACACGTGAGCGCGGCGAAACGCCAGTCCGGCATGCCGGGGCCGTTCGGCCACAGCAGCCACGGCAGCCCGAACAGCGCGGAGCACAACAGCGCCGGCCTGCTCAAACGCTGCGCGACCGGCTTGGCTTTGCCGGCCGCGCGCACATAGTCGAGCGTGGCCAGGTAACTGATCGCGCACGCGCGGCTCGCGCCATGCGCCGCAAGCATCAGGCTTGCGGCGCGCAGCGGTGGCAATGCCGCGAGCGTTTGCCACTTGATCGCCAGAGCGATCACGAGCGCGATGGCGCCGAAAACACCGATGCGCGAGTCGTGCATGATGCGCAGCGCATCGTCGCGCGTATAGGCGCCACCGAACGCATCGATGCAGTCGGCGAGACCGTCCTCGTGAAATGCGCCCGTGACCACGAGCGACGCGGCCATCGACAGCAGCACCGCGACACTCGCCGGAAACACGCGCAGCGCGGCCAGATAGACGAGCGCGCTGAAGCCGCCGACCAACACGCCGACGAGCGGAAAATAGCGCGCCGCGGCGTTCAGATAATGCGGCTCGAAACCGACCCAGCGCGGCACGGGCACGCGCGTGAAGTAACCGAGCGCCGTGAAGAAATAGCGCAGTTCCGCGAGCGGGTTCATGAACGTGGCGAGTGCAGGTTCACGGCGCTGCGGGCCGAGCTTCGCGTTATCGCGAAGCGCGTGCTCGCGCGCTTCACGGTTCGCGATCGGCGACGCCCGCCGAATCGAAGCTGGCCATCTCGTTGACGAAGGCCACCGCCGCGCGCAGCAACGGCACCGCGAGCGCGGCGCCCGTGCCTTCGCCGAGCCGCATGTCGAGCGACAGCAGCGGCTGTGCGCCGAAATGATCGAGCATGCGCCGATGCCCGGCCTCGTTCGACGCATGCGCGAACACGCAGTACTCGCGTACGTCGGGCGAGAACGCATCGGCGACCAGCAGCGCGGACGTCGCGATGAAGCCATCGACGAGGATGGTCATGCGCGCCTCCGCGGCCGCCAGATACGCGCCCGCCATCATCGCGATTTCGAAGCCGCCGAAGGTCGCGAGCACGTCGAGCGGCGCGCGTGCATCCGCATGGCGCGCGAGCGCCGCCGCGAGCACGTTGCGCTTCTTCGCGAGTCCGGCATTGTCGAGACCCGTGCCGCGGCCGACGCAGTCGTCGATCGGCACGCCGCACAGGCGGCTCATCAGACACGCGGCCGCCGACGTGTTCGCGATGCCCATCTCGCCGAAGCCGATCACGTTCGTGCCGAGCGCCGCGTGATGACGCACGCGCGCGGCGCCCGCCTGCATCGCGGCGAGCGCTTCGGCGTGCGTCATCGCGGCTTCGTGTGCGAAGTTGCGCGTGCCGGGCCCGACCGGAATGTCGACGAGTCGGTCCGTGGACGGCAGCGGCGTCGCGATGCCCGCGTTGACCACTTCGAGTTCGAGACCCGCGACGTGACTGAGCGCGTTGATCGCCGCGCCGCCCGCGATGAAGTTCGCGACCATCTGCGCGGTCACCGCTTGCGGATAGGGGCTCACGCCTTCGGCGGCGATGCCGTGGTCGCCCGCGAAAACGATCATCGCGGGACGCTGCACGGTGGGACGCGTACTATGCTGGATCAGGCCCATCTGGCGCGCGAGCGTTTCGAGCCGGCCGAGGCTGCCGGGCGGTTTGGTGCGCGTATCGATGATCCGCTGCAGCTCGGCGCGTAGCGTCTGATCGAGCGGCGCGACTTCGGGCAAACCGGCTGGGTGTGGGATGCGAGTCATAGGTGTGATCGAAACAAGGGATAGGAATAAATATCAGCCTGACTGTGCGTCATGGCCGGCAGGCGATTCGTGACGCGCGCGCGGCGCGGGTATCAGCGCCTCGTGCTCGCCGTCGCGAATCAGAATCAGCGGATAGCCGAACGCGCGGCTCGTCAACGCGGGCGTCAGCACGTCGCGCACTGGGCCCGCATACGCGCCGCCCGCGCCGTCGAGCAGCAACGCGTGCGTCGCGAAGCGGCGCGCGAGGTTCAGGTCGTGGCACGAGAACAGCACACTACGGCGCGGTTCGCGCGTCCATGCGACGAGCGCTTCGAGACAGTCGACCTGATGATGCAGGTCGAGATGCGACAACGGTTCGTCGAGCAGCAACAGCGGCGCGTCCTGGCACAGCACCGCCGCGAGGGCAACGCGCTGACGCTCGCCGCCCGACAGCGACAGCACGTCGCGCGCCGCAAAGTCCGCAAGGCCGAGCCGTTCGAGCGCCGCCCGCGCGGCCGCGCGATCCTCGTCGCGCTCCCAGCCCCAGCCGCCCAGATGCGGGAAGCGGTTCAGCAGCACGATGTCGAGCACGCTTGCGTTGAACGCATCGGCCGCGCTTTGCGGCATCAGCGCGCGGCGCCGTGCGAGCGGCAGCGGCTGCCAGTCGGCCACGCGCACGCCATCGAGTTCGACATGGCCCGCCGCCGGATGCAACAGCCCCGCCAGCGTCGATAGCAAGGTGGTCTTGCCCGCGCCGTTCGGCCCGGCGATGCACCAGATTTCGCCCGCATGGAACGTGTGCGTGAACGCGTCGAGCAAGGTGCGCGCGCCGGCGCGCAACGTCAGGCGCTGCGTGCTCAGCATCGAACAGGTGGAGCTGGGTTTGGCTCGTATCATCGGCGGCGTTTGAGCAGCATCCACAGGAACACCGGTACGCCGACCAGCGACGTGATCACGCCGACCGGCAATTGCGCGGGCGCGATCACGGTCCGCGCGATCAGATCCGCGCCCATCACCGCGACACCGCCGCCGAGCGCGGCCGCCGGCAGCAGCATGCGCTGATCGTTGCCGAACGCGAGCCGCAGCATGTGCGGCACGACGAGACCGACGAAGCCGATCGTGCCCGCGGTCGTCACCGCCGCGGCCGCCGCCAGCGACGCGACCAGGTACACACGCAAACGCAGCGGCATCACGGCGACGCCCAACGCCTGGGCGGCCGCGTCGCCGCGCAGCAACACGTTCAGACGCGGCGCGGCCGGCACGATCGCAAGCAACACGAGCGCGAGCGCCATCAGCGCGGTCCACGGCAGCGCGCCGCCGTTCAGGTCGCCGGTGAGCCAGAACAGCATGCCGCGCAGACGGCTGTCGGGCGCGAGATTGAGCAGCAGCGTGATCAGCGCGCCCCACCCGGCCGCGATCACCGCGCCGGTCAATAGCAAACGGGGCGACGTGTCCTGCGGCTCGCCGCGCCATAGCTCGCGACGCGCGAGGCCGAGCACCAGCAGGATCGACACGAACGCACCCGCGAACGCGCTCGCATCGACGAGCCACCATGCGCCGCCCGCGATCATCGCAACGAGCGCGAACGTCGCCGCGCCGCCCGACACGCCGAGCACGTACGGCTCGGCCAGCGGATTGCGCAGCAGCACCTGCAGCAGCGCGCCGGCGAGCGCGAGCAACGCGCCGCACGCGAAGCCCGCGAGCGCGCGCGGCAAACGCAACGTACGCACGATTTCGCCGGCGAGATCGTTGCTGCCCGTGCCGCCGAACGTGTGCGTCGGCACGAGCGCCGCAAGCACGCGCGACGGCGCGAGCGGCACGCTGCCGAGCACCAGCGACGCGCCGAGCACCGCCACGGCGGCGAGCGCGAGCCCGAGCCAGATCGCGGCCGCGCGTTTCGCGTTCATCGGGCGCGGCGTCGCCATCGCGGCGCACAGCGAAGCGGACGCGCGACTCATCCGCGTGCGCTCACGCATGCGGCCACTCCGGCGCGCGCGTCACTGCTGCTGCCAGCCGAGCGTGAGATACGCACCGCGTCGCGGCGAGTTATACGAGTAGGCCGTTTCATAATCCTTGTTGAACAGATTGTCGATTTGCGCGCTGACGTACCACGCTTTGGTGACGTTGTAGCGCGCCGACAGATTCACGATGCCATAACCGCCGAGGTTGCCGGTGCTATCGGTACGCGGACCGCTGACGATCCACTCGCCGCCAACCCGCCATCCACCGATGCTGCGATTCACCGCGAACGACCCGAACCGACGCGCGCGCCGCACGAGGTCGGTACCGTTGTCGAGATCGACCGGGTTCTGCAGCGTCACCGATGCGCGCACGTCGGTCTTGCCGACATGACCGCTCCACGATCCCTCGAGTCCCTGCACCTTCGCACGGCCGACGTTCTCCGCGAGGTAGATGCCGGGGATCGTCTGCACGTAGTCGATCAGATTCGTATAGCGCGTCTGGAATGCGTTCAGACGCATCACGCCGAGCGCATCGGTCGCGTACTGCAAACCGGCTTCGACCGAATGACTGCGCTCGGGCTGGATCGACGGGTTGCCGCTGATCGGATAGTACAGATCGTCGAAGCTCGGCGCGCGGAACGCATCCGAATAGCTTGCGGTTACCTTCCAGCGCGACGTGATGTCGAATCCGTAGCCGAGATAGTAACTGTTCGCTCCACCGAAATCGGAGTACTGGTCGCGTCGCACGTTGGCCTGAATCTGGTTGCGGCCGAAGCGCGCGCTGTAGCCCGCGAAGACCGAATCGACGTGACGGTCGGGCGCGGCGAACGTGTCGGAGTCGAGCGTCTGGTCGAGATGCTCGTAGCCGAATTGCAGCTTCTGGTTCGCGGCGAGCGCGAAATCGTTCTGCCACGTGTACTGGCGATTGTCGGTATCGAAGCGGCCGTTGTAGATGCCATTGGTGTTCGACACGCTGCGGTCGTCGCCCTCGGCGAGCGTGACGTGGGTGGTCCACCAGTCGGTCAGCTTGCCGTTCGCGAATACCGACACCTGACGCACCTTGCTATAGAGATTGTTCAGATCGGTGGGCTCGCCGTACGCATTGTCGTAGCTGTTGTCGTTGTTCGACTGGAAGTAGCTGACGCCCGCGTCCCACCTGTCGGTGAACTTGTGACGCAGCGACGCGCTGATGCTCTCGTTCAGATTGCCGTTTGCGTTCGGATTCGCGTTCGGCGCCTCGAGCGGATTGAGCGACGAAAAGCCGTCGTCCTTCGTGCGCGCGAGCGAGATGTTGATGGTCGTGCGGCCGTCCTGATCGAGCGCGCCGTTCACGCCGGCCGTTTGCGTCTGCGTGCGATAGCTGCCGTAGCCGACCGAAAAATTGAAACGCGGCGGATGATCGCCGCCGTCTTTCGTGAACACCTGCACGACGCCGCCGATCGCGCCCGAGCCATACAACGCCGACACGTTGCCGTTCACCACTTCGACGTGATCGACCTGATCGAGCGGAATTTGTGCGAGTTGAGCTGAGCCGAGGCTCACCGAATCGACGCGCACGCCGTCGATCAGCAGCAGCGATTGCGTCGACGATGCGCCGCGCAGAAAGAGGCTCGTGGTCGACCCGGGGCCACCCGTGCGCGAGATCTGCGCGCCTGGCGCGAGTTGCAACAGGCCGGGCAGATCGGTCGCGGTCGTGTCGGCGATGTCCTGCTGATCGAACTGCGTAGTCTGCGGGATCGCATCGCGCAACGCTTGCGGTCCGCGTTGCGCGGTCACGACGATCGGCGACAGCAGGTTGCCCGACGCATCGGTGGAGGCGGCATTGGCAGCGATTGCAGCGTTTGCGGCGGTAGCATCCGTGGCGGACGATGAAGACGAATACGGCGTCGCAGACGCGGACGCGGGCTCGGCGCTTTGCGCATGCACGACGAGCGGCAGGTTCGCGAACGCGAGCAGCGTTGCGCGGGCGATGGGGGACAGCATGGGATGACATTCCTGTGGATAGCGTGCGCGGCCTGCTTCCCCGCAGGCCGACGCGTCACGAGGCGCCCCCTTGTTTAGCGTTTTCGCGGGGGGACGTCCCTCTTTTCTGGCCGGTATCCGGGCTACGACACATCGATCCCGCCTTCCCACGCGTGACGCGCAGTGGCACACTCGCACGTTGAACTTCCAACCTTGCGATCAGGACCGACCTGCATGAGCACATCACATGCGGTCGCTTACCGTTGCGGGGGCAGCGCAGGTTCGCGCATCCGGTTTTGGCACCGCGCGCGTCCTGCTTCCCGTTTAACTGCGCGCGCCGAGAAGCGCGCGCGGGCACCAGAGTGCGGGAAGTTTACGAGCGGCCTCGCGGGGCGTCAAGAAAGGTCAACCGGAGCGCAATCGGTTCTGTTGAATGCAGGTTATTGTCCGATGGATTACCGGTTTTTTACCTTATGGTCGACGACCCACGACGACACGCAACGAACCTGCACGTAGCGATGCTGTTACGTCTCGAAACGAGACAATTGTCGGAACCTGTAATATTCCGCGCTAAAATGCGATGTCTTTAGAGGACGCAGCACATGCTCACCGAACTCGAATCACTCTCCCAGAACATCGGCAAGCTGATTGCGATCAGCCAGCGCCACAACGAAGCGCGGCTCGCGCTCGAAGAGCAGCTCGCGCAAACGCGTGCCGAAGTGCAAGCCACGCATGCGGAACTCGCGCAATTGCGCGAAGAGCGCGACGCACTGCAGGCGGAACGCGACGCGCTGTCCGCCAAGATCGACGACGCTCAGGTGCGCCTGAATGCGATTCTCGAAAAATTGCCGCGCGCACGCGCGAGCAGCGAACCGGATAACCAGCTCGATCTGCTCGAGTCCGCCCAGCCCGGACACGAGGAAGCGGAAAGCGACGTGAGCCGACACGGAGAAAGCGCATGACCACCAAGCAGATCGAAGTATCGATTCTCGAAGTACCCTATCGTCTCGCCTGCTCGCCGGAAACGGAAGGCGCGCTGCTCGAGGCGGTCGCGCGCGTCGACGCCGAGATGAAGAAAATCCGCAGCGGCAGCAACGTGCGCGGCACCGATCGCATCGCGGTGATGGCTGCGCTGTCGCTGGCATCGGAACTGCTTAAGCTGCAAAGCAGCGTGCGACACGGAGAAGCATTTCCCGCTGAAGAAATCCGGCGTACAATGCAGCAAATGAACGAACAGCTAGGTACTGTGATCGAGCAGTACAGCTTGCAGTAAGCAGTAGTGGGCCGGTTTCGAATCGGTCACGTGTTGAACGGTTTGGGTTGTAGCTTCATCGGTTTAGCTTCCCTGCCTGGTTCGCCAAGGTCATACATTCCTTGAACCAATGCCATGTGCACGGTTGCGGAAATTTGTAGCACGGGTGTGCGCGTCACTCAGTCTGATGTACCCGAAGTGTTGCTAACTGCGACCAATTCTGAACCCTCGGTTCAGGATGCCGGCCTAGCGGCTAAGGCGGGGACCTTATCTGGAACGGCATCGGACTTCGGTTCGATGCCGTTTTTCTTTGGCCGTCGTTTTTTCGTTTGAGCGCCTTTTTCAGGGGCTTTTCCGTACGCGCCTGCTGTTGTTGCGCTTCGTTCAATCTCACACGCTCACTCCGATTCATGCGCTACTGGCTGATGAAGTCCGAACCGGACGAAGCAAGCATCGACGACCTCGCCAACGCACCTCATCGCACCTTGCCGTGGACCGGCGTACGCAACTATCAGGCGCGCAACTTCATGCGCGACATGATGCAGGTCGGCGACGGCGTGCTCTTCTATCATTCGAGCTGTCCGGAGCCCGGCATCGCGGGCATCGCGGAGGTCTCGTCGACCGCGTATCCGGACCCTACGCAGTTCGATAAAAAGAGCTCGTACTACGACGCGAAATCGTCGCCGGAAACGCCGCGCTGGATGCTCGTCGACGTCGTGTTCAGGAAGAAAATCGGGCTGATTCCGCTTGCCGCGCTGCGCGAGCATGCCGAATTGCAGGACATGCGCGTGCTCGCCAAAGGCAACCGCCTGTCGATCACGCCGGTGACCGAAGCCGAATGGCGCTTCATCACTAAACAGCTGGTTTAAGGGCGAACGCGCGACGCGGCACCTGTCGTGATCGCATCCAGGTCATCGTTTCCGATGCGGCGGCGAAGCACTAATTGGGGAACCAAGCGTCGGTAAAACGCGCCTAATCGGTCGACGAAAGCGTGAACTCGAACCGGCCGCTCGACGGCAAGCCGATGCATTCGCCAGCGCATCCGTCAAACCGCGCGCCACCACCCGGCGCTCGCGTCGAACGTGCACAACCTGTTCAAACAAGGATTCCAGTCATGACGACAAAAACCGCACGGTCCCTCGCACTTGCGCTCGCCTTGGGCGCGCCTGTGGCACTTGCACTGAACCCTGCGCCCGCTCGAGCGCAGACCATGATGCCGCAGCCTTCGGGCGTGCTGTCGCTGAATGCGCAGGCGAGCGCGGAAGTCCCGCAGGACGAAGTCGAAATCACGCTGTTTTACGAGCAGGAAGCGAGCGAGCCGTCGTCGCTGACGTCGACGCTGAACGAACGCGCCGACGCGGCATTGCAGAAAGCGCGCGGCGTCAGCGGCGTGACCGCGCGCTCGGGCGCGTTCTCGATCTTCCCGTCGACGGACCGCGACGGACGCATCACGACGTGGCGCGGCCGCACGGAAGTCGTGCTCGAATCGCGCGACTTCGCCGCGGCATCGAAGCTCGCCGGACAGATGGCATCGATCATGCAGGTTGGCAACGTGCGTTTCTCGCTGTCGCCGCAAGCGCAGCGCGCGGCCGAACAGCGGCTCAGCGGCGAGGCGATCAAATCGTTTCGCGAGCAGGCCGCGGCGTCCTCGCAGGCGTTCGGCTTTAGCGGCTATTCGATCCGCGAGGTCAACGTGAATCACAGCGGCGTGATGCCGCGTCCGATGATGATGATGAGCGCACGCGCGATGGGCGCCGACGCGAAGAGCGCGCCGCTGTCGCTCGAAGGCGGCACGTCGACGGTGACGGTCAACGTGTCGGGGTCGGTGCAGATGAAGTGACGCGCAAGCGCAAGCCCAAACAGAAAACGCCACGGCATCCATCGATGCCGTGGCGTTTTTTCATGCAACACTCGCTACGCTAGCCGAGCGCCGCTCAGTTCGCGCCAACCGCCTGCGCCGGCTCGCGACGCCCACGGCGATACGCCCACACCATCAGGCCGATGCCCGCGAGAATCATGGGCAGCGACAGCCATTGACCCATCGACAGCCCCATCGCGAGCAGGCCGAGGAAATCGTCCGGCTCGCGCGCGAATTCGACCGTGAAGCGCGCCAGGCCGTAGCCGATCAGGAACATCGCGGAAATCGCGCCGAGCGGCTTCGGTTTGCGCGAGAAAAAGATCAGCACGAAGAACAGCGCCACGCCTTCGAGCGCGATCTCGTACAGCTCCGACGGATGTCGCGGCAGCATGTGATATTGCGTGAACACTTCGTTCAGATGCCATTGCGCGGCCAGTTGCGGATGCGCGGCGAGCCATGTGGCGTCGTCAGGCGCGGCGCCGGGAAACAGCATCGCCCACGGCGCCGACGGATCGGTCACGCGGCCCCACAGCTCGCCGTTGATGAAGTTGCCGAGGCGCCCCGCCGCGAGGCCCGTGGGCACCATCGGCGCGACGAAGTCGGTGACTTGCAGCCACGAGCGCTTGCGCTGATAAGCGAACAGCATCATCGCGAGCGTCACGCCGAGAAAGCCGCCGTGAAACGACATGCCGCCTTCCCACACCTTGAAGATGTCGAGCGGATGCGCGAAATAAAAGCTCGCCTTGTAGAACAGCACATAGCCGAGCCGGCCGCCGAGGATCGTACCTAGCACGCCGTAGAACAGCATGTCGTCGATATCCTTCGCGGTCCAGCCTTGCGCGGCGACGTACGGCAGCCGCAGCCGCAACCGGGCAACGACGATCGCCGCGACGAATGCGACGAGGTACATCAAGCCATACCAGCGCACGGCGAGCGGCCCCAGATGGATGGCGACAGGGTCGAAATTGGGGTGAATGAGCATCGTGTAGTTATGGGCAGTTCAGGTTCGAAAGCAGTTTTTACAGGGAATCAGAAGCGGGATCTAGACACGCGACGCGACGCTCGCCGCATGCGCGCGCACGATGTCGATGAAGCCCGCCAGCACCGGGCTGACCTCGTCGCTGCGCCAGACGAGGCCCGTCTCGATCGCGGGCACCGACTCGGACAGCGGCCGGTACACGACGCCCGTGCGCCGCAGGTTACGCAACGATTGCGGCACCAGCGCGACGCCCATGCCGGCCGACACGAGACTCACGATGGTCTGCATCTGGATCGCCTCCTGGCCGATCCGTGGCGCGAGGCCCGCAACGCCGTAGCAATCCATAATGATGTCATAAAAGCCTGGCGCGAGACGCCTTGGGAAGATCACGAGCGGCGCGTCGGCGACATCGCGCAGGCTGACGGGCATCTCGAGCCATTCGGCGGCGGGGTCTTCGGCGGCGCTGCCCTTGCCGTTTGCGTTCACGCTGCCCCGCAAGCCTTGCGCCATCTCCGTCGACATCGCGATCACGAGCGGCTCGCGCGCGATCGGCAGCCACGACAGCTGCGCCGCATGCCGCGACGGCAGCGGCGCGATCACCAGACCCGCGTCGATACGCCCGGCCACCAGTTCCTCGACCTGCACGTCGCTGGTCGCCTCGGTCAGTTCGAGCCGCACGCGCGGATGCCGCGCGCCGAAATCGCGCAACAGCAGCGGCAGCAGGCCGTAATCCGCAGTCGACACGAACGCCAGCGACAGCACGCCCGCCTCGCCGCGCGCGAGGCTCTGCGCGAGCGGCCTGAGCCCTTCCGCGGCCGCGAGCAGCCGCTGCACCTCCGGCAACAGATCGGCGCCGACCGCCGTCAACTCGACCGAGCGCTTGGTGCGCGCGAACAGCTCGACGCCGAGCGTCTCCTCGAGCGCGCGGATCGCCTGCGACAGCGGCGGCTGCGTCATCGACAGACGCGCGGCCGCGCGCCCGAAGTGCTTTTCCTCGGCGACGGTGACGAAATAGCGCAACTGGCGCAGGTCGGGGATCGTCGGCAGCATGATTGATATATTTTACGACCTGAACAACCGCGAATAATACACACGACGCGTGTCACGCAAAACCGCCGGTTTACACGGTCTGACGGAACTACACTGAACGGATGCGCGCGCGCACGCCGCCGCGCGCTTTCATCAGAACAGCCAGACTGGAGCTCTCCATGGCCTACAACCGTCGTTCGAAGAACATCACGCAAGGCATCGCGCGTTCACCGAATCGCTCGATGTACTACGCGCTCGGCTACCAGAAGGAGGATTTCGACAAACCGATGATCGGCGTCGCCAACGGCCACTCGACGATTACGCCGTGCAACGCCGGCCTGCAGCGTCTCGCCGACGCGGCCGTCACCGCGATCAGGCGCGCCGACGCGAACCCGCAGACCTTCGGCACGCCGACGATCTCGGACGGCATGTCGATGGGCACCGAGGGCATGAAGTACTCGCTCGTGTCGCGCGAGGTGATCGCCGATTGCATCGAGACCTGCGTGCAAGGGCAATGGATGGACGGCGTGGTCGTGATCGGCGGCTGCGACAAGAACATGCCGGGCGGCATGATCGGCCTCGCGCGCATGAACGTGCCGGGCATCTACGTGTACGGCGGCACGATCCGGCCGGGCAACTGGAAAGGCACCGATCTGACGATCGTGTCGTCGTTCGAGGCGGTCGGCGAATTCACGGCGGGCCGCATGTCGCAGGAGGATTTCGAGGGCATCGAGAAAAATGCGTGTCCGTCGACCGGTTCGTGCGGCGGCATGTACACGGCCAATACGATGAGCTCGTCGTTCGAGGCGCTCGGCATGTCGCTCATGTATTCGTCGACGATGGCGAATCCCGACCAGGAGAAGGTCGACTCGGCCGCCGAATCGGCGCGTGTGCTCGTCGAAGCCGTCAAGAAGGATCTGAAGCCGCGCGACATCATCACGAAGCAGTCGATCGAAAACGCGGTTGCCTTGATCATGGCGACCGGCGGCTCGACCAACGCGGTGCTGCACTACCTGGCGATCGCGCACGCGGCCGAGATCGAATGGACGATCGAGGACTTCGAGCGCATGCGCAAAAAAGTGCCGGTGATCTGCAACCTGAAGCCGTCGGGCCAGTACGTCGCCACCGATCTGCACAAGGCGGGCGGCATTCCGCAGGTGCTGAAGATCCTGCTCGACGCCGGGCTTGTGCACGGCGATTGCATGACGATCACCGGCAAAACGATCGCCGAGGAGTTGAAGGACGTACCAGCCAGGCCGCGCAGCGATCAGCAGGTGATCTTCCCGATCGACAAGGCGCTCTACGCCGAAGGCCATCTCGCGATCCTGAAGGGCAATCTGGCCGAAGACGGCGCGGTCGCCAAGATCACCGGGCTCAAGAACCCGGTCATCACGGGCCCGGCGCGCGTGTTCGACGACGAGCAGAGCGCGCTCGAAGCGATCCTCGCCGACAAGATCGTCGCCGGCGACGTCGTCGTGCTGCGCTATCTTGGCCCGAAGGGCGGCCCCGGCATGCCGGAAATGCTCGCGCCGACCTCGGCGATCATCGGCAAGGGGCTCGGCGAATCGGTCGGGCTCATCACCGACGGCCGCTTCTCGGGCGGCACCTGGGGCATGGTGGTTGGGCACGTCGCGCCGGAGGCGTTCGTCGGCGGCACGATCGCGCTCGTGCACGAAGGCGATTCGATCACGATCGACGCGCACCAGTTGCTGCTGCAACTGAACATCGACGATGCCGAGCTGCAGCGCCGCAGCGCCGCATGGCAGGCGCCGAAGCCGCGCTACACACGCGGCGTGATGGCCAAGTATTTCGCGCTCGCGCAGCCGGCGAATCGAGGGGCGGTGACGGGGTAATGACCGCGGCCGGCGCGGCCCGCCCCGACAGGGATAACCCGCCGCCACGTTACGCGAAAACGCAAGGGGCGCACGAAAATCCGTGCGCCCCTTTGCTCTTATAATGCGTGCACCACGAGCCGGGCATCTGCACTGGCGGAGACCATAATGAAATCGATGTCGTACGCAGCCGTGGCAGCCACTGTTGCGCTCGCCGCCGCATTGAGCGCCGCCAGTCCCGCAGCCCGTGCCGAAACAGCCGGGCTCGCGCTCGCCCAGCAGAAGAACTGCATGAGCTGCCACTCGGTCACTCGCCCGTTCATGGGGCCGGCGCTGCACGACGTTGCAGCCCGCTATGCGGGCCGTAACGACGCCGCCTCCTATCTGAAGCGCAAGATCCTCGATGGCGGCACCGGCGTATGGGGAACCGTGCCGATGCCCGCCAACACGCAACTGACGCCCGATCAGGCGGCCACGCTGGCGGCTTGGGTGCTGACGCTCAAATAACGGCGCTCTCAGGTCACCGCGGCGTCAACGCGAGCGCCGCGCGATTTCTTCTTCCACCGCTTCACGTACCCAATCAGTCATCTCGGCTTCGAGCGTCTGCGCGACCTCGCGCGTGATCTGACTCACGAGCAGACTCGTGTGCTGCTGCACTGCATCACGGCAGCGCGCCTCGATGATGCCGCGCCCCTCGCCCGTCAGAAAACCCTGGAAGCGTCCGTGCAAACGTGCGGCGAGCGCGTCGGCATCGAGCGTGGGCTGAGCGGGAGCGGCTTCATGCGCGCCTTCATGGTCGATATCCGGCGGCACGGTCGCGCCGGCTTCGAGCGGTATGAAGGGCTCGGTACGATCGAACACGCCGGGCGACACCTCCACGTCCTCACGCAAGTCGTCATGCCCATGTCGCACATGAATGCCGTGATGCGGCCGTGCGTGTTTTCTCGGGTGCGTGTGATCAGCCACGTGCGGCTGATGAAGCTCGGTCTGCGCGAGAGGCTCATGCTCCGCCGCATGCGGGGCTTCTCGCGTCGGCATCGGCTCCGGCACGAGCACGGGCTCCGGCGAACTCAGTTGCTCGGGCGTGGGCACCGGTTGGGGCGCTAGTACCGGCTCGGGCGCCAGCGTCGGGTCGGCTCGATGCGCGGGCGCTGGCACGAACGCGGGCTCCGTGCGGGAAGCGGGCTCGGGCACCGCCGCCGGTTGCGCGACGGCTGGGCTTGCGGGCTCGGCGCCCGGCTGGGATGCAGGCGCGGCGGCATCGGTCGACGACGCCTCGCGCGTCTCGCGCGCGCGGCCCGGCACGAGGACCTCGTTCAGGACCGGAATCGAATTGTCGTGGGGATCGGACACGTGCGCTCTCCGTGTTTGAGTCCAAGCCAGGGCAGGCGGTCCGCATGCCGCGTTCCTCGCGGCCATGACGCGCAGCGCAACGAACTAGCCGCCCTGCTTGTAGTTGTTCAAAGCATAGCCGCGATCGCGATAGAAGCGATAGCGCTCGCGGCCCGCAGCGAGTTCCTCGTGTGCGTTACCGACCACTTCGAGCAATCTATCGAAGCGCGCGAACTGCGCCGGCACCGTTGCGCCCAGATTGAGCAGCACCTGATGATGCGGCACGTCGTCGAGATTCGTGGCCAGCACGACGGGCGTGTCGGCGGAAAGCGGCGTGCCCGCCATGCAGTGCGGCACGAAGTCGAGCGGCGAGAAGGTCCACAGCATTTCGTCGAAGGCGCGCAGGCGCGCGGGCTCGGCCAGCACGACGAGCGGCTGGCCCGCCAGATACGCCTTGCGCACGAGGCGACACGCGTACAGCAGCGAATCGCCGACGTTCGAGTGAAAGTCGATTCTCGTCATCGGCCGCTCCGCCCCGCTTGCCGCGCGCCGTGCGCGCGCTTACCGCACTGCGTCATTGGCCGGCGCGGTCGATCAGGAACTGCCCGAGCAGCGGCACCGGACGGCCCGTCGCGCCCTTCGCGGTGCCGCTCTTCCACGCGGTGCCGGCGATGTCGAGATGCGCCCACGGGTACGAATCCGTGAAACGCGACAGGAAGCACGCGGCCGTCACGCTGCCCGCCGGACGCCCGCCGATATTCGCGACGTCCGCGAAGTTCGACTTCAGCTGGTCCTGGTACTCGTCGTCGAGCGGCAGGCGCCATGCCGGGTCGGCCGCTTCACGCGACGCGTCGAGCAGTTCGCCCGCGAGCGCGTCGTCCTTCGAGAACAGGCCGCTGTTGTGATGGCCGAGCGCGATGATGCAGGCGCCCGTCAGCGTCGCGATGTCGATGACCGCGGCCGGCTTGAAGCGCTCCGCGTAGGTGAGCGCGTCGCACAGAATCAGGCGGCCCTCGGCGTCGGTGTTCAGCACCTCGATCGTGAGGCCCTTCATGCTGGTGACGATGTCGCCCGGCTTCGTGGCCGTGCCCGACGGCATGTTCTCGACGGCTGGAATGATGCCGACCACGTTGATCTTCAGGCCCATCTCGGCGACCGCGCGCAGCGTGCCGAGCACCGAGCCCGCGCCGCACATGTCGTATTTCATCTCGTCCATGCCCTCGCCCGGCTTCAGCGAGATGCCGCCCGTGTCGAACGTGACGCCCTTGCCGACCAGCACGACCGGCGCGGCCTTCGCGGCGGCGCCCTGGTACTGCAGCACGATGAACTGCGCCGGCTCGACCGCGCCCGCGGTGACCGACAGGAACGAGCCCATCTTCAGCGCTTCACACTGTTTCTCGCCGAGCACCTCGACCTTCAGCTTCCAGTCTTTCGCGAGCTTCTTCGCGGTGTTCGCCAGATAGGTCGGCGTGCAGACGTTGCTCGGCAGATTGCCGAGCTCGCGCGTCAGGTCCATGCCGTTGGCGAGCGCGGCGCCCTGCCTGGCGGCGAGCTTGGCGGCCTTCTCGTCACTGGTGTTGACGCTGAACACGATGCGCTTCAACGCGCGCGGCGTATTGTCCGGCTTGCTCTTCAGTTGCGTGAAGCGGTAGGTCAGCTCGCGCAGCGCGAGGATCGCGGCGCGCACACACCAGTCGGCCGTGCGTTCGAGCACCGGCAGTTGCGCGAGCGTGAACGTGACCTGCACGATCTTCGTGCCGAGCAGCGCGCGCCATGCGGCGCGGACCGCCTCGCCGTAGGCTTTCTGACTGAAAGCGTCCTGTTTGCCGAGCCCGACGAGCAGCACGCGCGACGCGCCGATGCCCGACACCTCGTGCAGGAACAGCGTGGTACCCGCCTTGCCGTCCATGTCGCCTGCCTTGATGACGCGCGTGAGCAGGCCCTTGGTGGCCGTGTCGATCTCCAGCGCGGCGCCCGACAGCGTTTGCGACTCGAACACACCGATCACGATGCAATCGGATTTCCCGGTCAGGAAACCGTTCGTCGAGCCTTTGGTCCAATCACAGGCTTTTATGCTAAAGTCCATCGCGCTTGTCCTCGGATAAAATCTGGGCTTAGGATGAAAGCCGCAATTATCCGCTATTTTTTCCCGCGGCGGCTGCACCGGAGGCGTGACGGGAACGAACACCCCCGCGTCGCCGTGAGCGCCCCCTCTCGTCATCAACAATGATCTTTGAACGCTCCCTCCAGCGCGAGCTCGCGTACACGGCTGGCGCCGTGTTCATGGTTCTCCTCACGCTCGTGCTGACGACGATGATGATCCGCATCGTCGGCTTCGCGGCCTCGGGCGAGGTCGACCCGCGCGACGTGCTGGTCCTGATCGGCCTCACCGTGATCGGCTATCTGGCCATCATGCTCGTCGCGACGCTGTTCGTGTCGATCCTGTTCGTGCTCACGCGCTGGTACAAGGACTCCGAGATGGTCGTGTGGCTGTCCTCGGGCGTCAGTCTCACGCAATTCATCAAGCCGATCGGCATTTTCGCCACGCCGATCATCATCCTGATCATGTTCTTCGTGTTCGTCGGCTGGCCGTGGTCGAACCAGCAGAGCAAGCTGATCCGCGCGCGCTTCCAGCAGCGCGACGAAGTCTCACTGCTCGCGCCGGGGCAGTTCCGCGAATCGCCGACCACGCATCGCGTGTTCTTCATCGAGAAGATGTCGCCCGACCAGGGGCATGTGGAAAACGTGTTCGTGACGAGCACCGAGGGCGGCAAGGTCAACGTCGTGGTGTCGAAGAACGGCCACATCGAGACGCACAAGAACGGCGACCGCTTCGTCGTGCTGGAAAACGGCCGCCGCTACGACGGCGAACCGGGCCGCCCCGATTTCCGCATCATGGAGTTCGAGCGCTACGGCGTGAAGATCCAGAGCCAGCCGGTCGTCAATACGCCGACCACCACCGGCTTGCCGACGCTCACGCTGCTGCGCAATCCCACTAAAGAGAACCTCGCCGAATTCGCGTGGCGCGCGGGTCTTCCGTTGATCGCGATCAACCTGATGCTGCTCGCCATTCCGCTCGCGCACCAGAACCCGCGGCGCAGCCGCACGATCAACCTCGTGATGGCCGTGTTGATCTACCTCACTTATTCGAATCTGCTGAACGTCGTGCAGGCGTGGATCGAGCAGGGCAAGATGTCGTTCGGCGTCGGGCTCGTGATCCTGCACGTGATCGTGCTCGGGATCGTCGCGTTCATCTTCTGGATGCGGGTGCGCAACCGGCCGCTATTTACGCGCGCCATGTTCAGCCGTTCGCAGGGAGCCTGAGCGATGCGCATTTATGAAAGGTATTTCGCGCGTCAGATCTATCTCACGTTCGTGTTCATCCTGTTTGCATTTTCAGGTCTGTTCTTCTTCTTCGACCTGATCAACGAACTGAACTCGGTCGGCCACGGCAACTACAAGTTTCAGTACGCGGTGCTGCGCGTCGCGCTGCAAACGCCGTCGCGTTTCTACGAAATCATTCCGGTCGCGGCGCTGATCAGCGCGATCTACGTGTTCGCGCAGATGGCGGCGAACTCCGAATACACGATCTTCCGCGTATCAGGCCTCGCGACGAATCAGGCGCTGCGCTCGCTGCTGAAGATCGGCATTCCGCTCGTGATCGTCACCTATCTGATCGGCGAAGTGGTCGGCCCGTATACGGATCAGCTCTCCGAGCGCGTGCGGCTCGAGGCGCTCGGCTCGTCGGTGTCGAGCAACTTCCAGTCGGGCGTGTGGGTCAAGGACACGCTGACCGAGCGCGCCGACGGCGAGCAGGTCACGCGCTTCGTCAACGTCGGCGAGCTGAAGCCCGACGCGACGATCAGCAACGTGCGCATCTACGAGTTCGATTCGAAGTTCCGCCTCTCGAACATTCGCATCGCGCAGAGCGGCCGCTATCAGCCGCCGGGCCACTGGCTGCTGACCGGCGTGACCGATACGCAACTGCTCGACGTGGCCCCCGCTCCGGGTACGCCGGCAGATGCGCTCAATCCGGTCTATCGCGCGAAACAGGTCACGCTGCCCGAGTATTCGCTGCGCTCGGAGCTGACGCCGCAGATCCTGTCGGTGCTGCTGGTGTCGCCGGACCGGATGTCGATGTTCAATCTGTTCCGCTATATCCAGCATCTGACCGAGAACCATCAGGACACGCAGCGCTATGAAATCGCGCTGTGGCGCAAGGTGCTGTATCCGTTCGCGGTGTTCGTGATGCTGGTGCTGTCGCTGCCGTTCGCGTATCTGCATACGCGCGCGGGCGTGGTCGGTGTGAAGGTGTTCGGCGGCATCATGCTCGGCATGAGCTTCCAGCTGTTCAACACGCTGTTCTCGCATATCGGCACGCTCAATACGTGGCCCGCGCCGTTGACCGCGGCGACACCTGGGCTCGTCTACCTGGTGCTGGGGCTCGTCGGCTTGAAGTGGGTCGACCGGCACTAACGCCAGTGCGTTGAGGGGCATCGTCAGGGAGCTGATGCGATGGCTATGCACGGACTGATTCTGTTTGGCCACGGCGCGCGCGATGCGCGCTGGCGCGAGCCGTTCGAGCGGCTCGCCGACAAGCTGCGCGCCGCGCGCGCGGCGACGGGCGAAGCTCCTGCGGTTACGCTCGCCTTTCTCGAACTGATGGAACCCGACCTGCCGACGGCCGTCGCGCAACTCGTCACGCAAGGCTGCGATGCGATCACCGTGGTGCCGGTGTTCTTCGGGCAAGGCGGTCATGTCCGCAAGGATTTGCCCGCGATCGTCGATCATTGCCGCGCCGCGCATCCCGGTGTCGAGATTCGCTGCGCGGTGGCAGTCGGCGAGGATGATTCGGTGCTGGATGCGCTCGCGCAGTATTGCTTGCGGCAGCTCTGATTTTTTCGTTCTGGTTGCTCAGATTCGCCGCTCTCGGGTCGGCCCTGCCGAGGATATTCAGGCCGCGACCAGCATCCCGTTCGACGCGCGCTTCGCCTCGGTCTGCCGCGCCGCGAACGCCTCGCCGATCATCAACAGACTCGGCTGCGACGCATCGACCCAGCGCTGCGCTTCGCCGGCCGCAAGATCTTCCAACGTCAGCGTCAGCATGCGTTCGCGCGGCGTGCTGCACGCCTCGACGATCGCCACGGGCGTCGTCGCGGGCTTGCCAGCATCGATCAGTTGCTGCGCGATTTCGACGCCGCTGTCGCGGCCCATGTAGAACACCAGCGAATCGGCGTTCACCTGCTCGCGGATCTCATCGGAACCTGGCGCGCGGCTGAACGTCGCGAGCGCGACGCTGCGCGACACGCCGCGCAGCGTCAGCGAACGCTTCAGCGTGGCCGCGCTCGCCAGCGCGGCGGTGATGCCCGGCACGACTTCATACTCGATGCCCGCGGCTTCGAGCGCGCGCATCTCTTCGTCGGCGCGGCCGAACAGCATCGGATCGCCGCCCTTCAAACGCACGACCACGTCGTGCTCCAAAGCCGCATCGACGATCTGCTTGTTGATGAACTGTTGGGCCGTCGATAGCTGGCCGCAGCGCTTGCCGACCGCAATGCGCTTCGCGCGCGCGGGCGCGTAGTCGAGCATCGCCGGCTCGACCAGCGCGTCGTGCAGCACGACGTCGGCAGCGCCGAGCAGCCGCGCGCCGCGCACCGTAATCAGGTCCGCGGCACCGGGTCCCGCGCCGATCAGATAAACCTTACCCATTGACATCAACCTGTTCGTTGGAGCGTACGCGGCGGCGCGTTGCGTCGCCTGCTAGTCTTGCCGTGCTCAGGCGGAAAACGCGCGGATCATGCCGGCGGCGACCGTGTGGTTCGTCGCCTCGTCGATCAGCACGAACGCGCCGGTGCCCTGATGCGAGTCGTACGCGTCGCACACGAGCGGCTTCTGCAAGGTCAGCGCGACACGACCGATGTCGTTCATCGCCAGTTCCTTGCGATCGGTCGCCTGCGACAGCGTATGCACGTCGAGCACTTCCCTGATCGCGCCGATCTTCGCGAACACCGTGCTGGTGGTCTGCTTCAGCAGATACTTGCGCTGCGTCGACAGCGGCGCGTCGTCGAACCAGCAGAGGTCCGCTTCGAGCTTCTTCGCCGGCTCTGGCGCCGCTTCGCGCAGCACGAAGGTGTCGCCGCGCGACACGTCGACGTCTTCCGCGAGACGGATCGTCACCGTCTGACCGGCGAACGCACGGTCCACCTGCGCGGTGCCGCCGACCACCGGCGCGATGATCTCGGCCACGGTCGCTTCGCGATTGGCCGGCAACACGACGATCGTGTCGCCGAGCGTCACTTCGCCCGATTCGACCCGGCCCATGTAGCCGCGGAAATCGTCGGCCTGGCTGCCGTCCTGGCGCGCGACCCACTGCACTGGAAAGCGCAGCGCCTCGCCGTTCGCGGTTTCGACCGGCAGCGCTTCGAGCACGTCGAGTAGCGGCTCGCCCGCGTACCACGGCATGCGCTCGCTCGCCGTGACGATGTTGTCGCCCTTCAGCGCCGACACCGGCACGAAGCGCACGTCCTGCAGACCGAAGTGACGCGCGAGCTCGACGTAGGCGTCGCGGATCTCGTTGAAGCGCGCTTCGCTGTAGTCGACGAGGTCCATCTTGTTGATCGCGACGATCACGTGCTGCAGACCGAGCAGCTTGACGATCGCGCTATGACGCTTGGTTTGCGGCAGCAGTTGCGCGACGCCGTTTTCGAACGTCACGCGCGTCGCGTCGACGAGAATGATCGCCGCATGCGCGGTCGACGCGCCCGTCACCATGTTGCGCGTGTACTGCTCATGGCCCGGCGTATCGGCGATGATGAACTTACGCTTGGCGGTGGCGAAGTAGCGGTAGGCGACGTCGATCGTGATGCCCTGCTCGCGCTCGGCTTCGAGGCCGTCGGTCAACAGCGACAGATCGATTTCATCGCCGACGGTGCGCTTGTTCTTCGCGCGCGACAGCGCCGAGAGCTGGTCGCTCAATACCGCCTTGCTGTCGTACAGCAGGCGGCCGATCAGCGTGCTCTTGCCGTCGTCGACGCTGCCCGCGGTGATGAAACGCAGCACGCCGAGGTCTTCTGGTTGATGAATACTGCTCATGGTTGCTTTGCCTTCGTCGTGTGCTTAGAAATAACCCTGCTTCTTGCGCTGCTCCATCGCCGCTTCCGACACCTGGTCGTCCATCCGCGTCGCGCCGCGTTCCGTGATTTCGGTGACGGCCGTCTCGGCGATGATCTTCTCGATGACGTCCGCGTCGCTTTCGACCGGGCACGTGCAGCTGATGTCGCCGACCGTGCGGAAACGCACGAGCGCCTGTTCGCTCGTCTCACCTTCGCGCATCGGCGTGAGCGGCGTAACCGGCACGAGCAGGCCGTTGCGGCGCACGATCTCGCGCTGGTGCGCATAGTAGATGGACGGCAGTTCGAGCTGTTCACGCGCGATGTACTGCCACACGTCGAGCTCGGTCCAGTTCGAGATCGGGAACACGCGCATGTGTTCGCCGTTGTGCAGACGCGCGTTGTACAGGCTCCACAGTTCCGGGCGCTGCGCCTTCGGGTCCCACTGGCCGAATTCGTCACGGAACGAGAAGATGCGCTCTTTCGCGCGGGCCTTTTCCTCGTCGCGGCGCGCGCCGCCGATCATCGCGGTGTAACCGTACTGCTCGATGGTTTCGAGCAGCGTCACCGCCTGCGCGGCATTGCGCGAATCCGTTTCGCGACGCAGACGCACGGTGCCGCGCTTAATCGAATCTTCAACATGGCCGACCACCAGTTCCGCGCCGATCTGTTGCGCGCGACGATCGCGGAAGTCGATCACTTCGTCGTAGTTGTGGCCCGTGTCGATATGCACGAGCGGGAACGGTAGCTGCGTTTTGCGGTTCGCACCGAGGCCGAACGCCTTCAGTGCGAGCGCGAGCACCACGACGGAATCCTTGCCGCCCGAAAACAGCAGCGCCGGCTTGCTGCATTCGGCGACCAGTTCTCGCAGGATGTGAATCGACTCGGCTTCGAGCCAATCGAGGTGATCCATCCGGTTGACCGTGTTGGCGAGCGGAGCGTTGACAGTGGAATCGAGCGTGGTGCTCATAGCGGGTCCTTCGTTGGTTCGCCCGGCAAGCGCTGCTCGCACGGGCGAAAATATTCAGATCGGTTTCGGCGTAGTGCGCCGCAAGCTCGGTACGCGGCGCTCAGGCCGACGCGTTTTCGTTGCGCTCGACCGCAATCGGAGTAATCGCCGTGATATGCAAGCCGCATTCCTTCGTATCGCGCGACTCCCACCACCAGCGCCCCGCCCGGCTGTCTTCGCCGGGGCGGATCGCACGCGTACACGGCTCGCAGCCGATGCTCGGATAACCGCGCGCATGCAGCGGATTGACCGGCACGTCGAACGCACTAAGATAATCCCAGACTTCGGCTTCGGTCCAGTCCGCGAGTGGATTGAACTTGGCGATGTTGCGCGCGTCGTCGTGCTCTTCCTCGTGCAGCTCGGCACGCGTGACCGATTGCTCGCGACGCTGCCCGGTCACCCAGGCGCTGACCTCGGCAAGCGCGCGATTGAGCGGCTCGACCTTGCGGATCTCGCAGCAGCGCTTGCGCAGCTCGACGCTTTCATAGAATGCGTTCAGGCCGTGCCCGTTCACATACTGCTCGACCGCGGCCGCCTGCGGATGAAACTGCTCGATGTCGTAGCCGTAGCGCTCTTTCACGCGGTCGAGCATGCCGAGCGTTTCCGCATGCAGACGCCCCGTGTTCAGCGAAAAGATGCCGATCTTCACGCCGCGCGACAGGATCGCATGCGTGAGCAGCATGTCTTCGGCCGCGAGGCTGCTCGCGAGCTTCACGTTCGCGTGACGCGCGGCGATCGAGTCGAGCAGCGCGTCGAGACGCTCGACCTTCGCTGCGAGCTCCGGGCTCAACGATTGGGCGGCGCTCATGCCGGGACCTTGGCGGCGCCAGCCTGCGCGGCACGGCGGCGGAACAGCGGCGACGTGTCCACGGCGCCCTGGTACTGCACGCTAAAGTCGTCGAACGCTTTCAACGCGTCGTTGATGTCCTTGTCGGCGCGCAGTGCATACGCGTCGAAGCCGCAGCGGAACATGAACGTGATCTGGTCGCGCAGCACGTCGCCGATCGCGCGCAGTTCGCCCTTGTAGCCATAGCGCTCGCGCAGCAGACGGCCGATGCTGTAGCCACGGCCGTCGCGGAACACCGGGAAGTCCACGGCGATCAGCGCGAGCTTGTCGAAGTCGCCGACGATGTCCGCCGGTTCGTTATCCGGCGCGAGCCACACGCCGATGTCGGCGGCTTGACGCGCGGCCACGAGCGCTTCACGCTCGGCCTGCCACAGCGCCAGCGGCACGATGACCTTGCCGGCCGGCAGTTCGGCCACTGCCGGCAAAGCGCCGTCTTCCGCGGCACGCACGACGCTCCAGTCGTCGTTGACGATCGCGCGGTTCTTGATGATAGAAGCCATCTGTTCAGTATCCTTTCGCGCTTACGCGTGAGCCGGTTGACGCGCGGCGTACACGCGCTCCTTGAACGGCGCGATGCCGATGCGGGTGTACGTGTCGATGAAACGCTCGCCTTCCTGGCGGTTTTCCACGAACGTATCGATCACCTTCGTCATCACGTCGGGCATTTCCTCGGCCGAGAACGACGGGCCGATCACACGGCCAAGGTGAGCGCCGGTCGCGCCGGTGCCCTGCTCGCCGCCGAGCGTCACCTGGTACCACTCGGAGCCGTCCTTGTCGACGCCCAGAATGCCGATGTTGCCGACGTGATGGTGACCGCACGCGTTGATGCAGCCCGAGATGTTCAGCGACACGTCGCCGAGGTCGTACACGTAGTCGAGATCGTTGAAACGTTCCTGGATCGCGAGCGCGATCGGAATCGACTTCGCATTCGCGAGCGAGCAGAAGTCACCGCCCGGGCACGAGATGATGTCGGTCAACAAGCCGATGTTCGGCGTCGCGAAACCCTGCGCCCTGGCCTTTTCCCACAGCGCGAACAGGTCGCGCTTCTTGACGTCGGCGAGGATCAGGTTCTGTTCGTGCGACACGCGGACCTTGCCGAACGAGTATTCGTCGGCCCAGTCGGCGACCGCGTCCATCTGCACGTCCGTCGCGTCGCCCGGCGCAACCGTGGTCGGCTTCAGCGACAGCGTGACCGACGCGTAGCCCGACACCTTGTGCGGACGCACGTTACGCTCGACCCAGCGCGCGAACGCGCGGTTTTCCAGCAGATGCTTTTCGAACGACGTATCGGTGTCCGGCAGCTTGTCGTAAGCGGGCGGCGCGAAGTATTGCGTCACGCGATCGACTTCGGCCTGCGTGAGCGTCGACGGGCCGTCCTTCAGGTGCTGCCACTCTTCTTCGACCTGCGCGGCGAACTTCTCCGGCGAGAGCGCCTTCACCAGAATCTTGATACGCGCCTTGTACATGTTGTCGCGGCGGCCGTAGCGGTTGTACACACGCAACACGGCTTCGCTATAGGTCAGCAGGTGCTGCCACGGCAGATCGCGGCGGATCACCGCGCCGACGATCGGCGTGCGGCCCAGACCACCACCGGCGAGGATGTCGGCCACCAGTTCGCCCTGTTCGTTCTTGCGCAGATACACGCCCATGTCGTGGATCTGCACAGCCGCGCGGTCTTCCTTCGAACCCGACACCGCGATCTTGAACTTGCGCGGCAGCCACGCGAATTCGGGGTGGAACGTCGACCATTGACGCAGGATTTCGGCCCACGGACGCGGATCGACGACTTCGTCGGGCGCGACGCCGGCGAATTGATCGGCGGTGATGTTGCGGATGCAGTTGCCCGAGGTCTGAATGCCGTGCATCTGCACGGCGGCGAGCTTGCGCAGAATCTCCGGCGTTTCTTCGAGCTTGATCCAGTTGTACTGGATGTTCGAACGCGTCGAGAAATGGCCGTAGCCGCGGTCGTGTTCGCGCGCGATCTGCGCGAGCACGCGCATCTGGTCGCTGCGCAAGTTGCCGTACGGAATCGCGATGCGGTGCATGTACGCGTGGCGCTGGTAATACAGACCGTTCTGCAGGCGCAGCGGACGGAATTCCTCTTCGCTCAATTCGCCCGACAAGCGGCGGCGAACCTGATCGGCGTACTGCGCGACCCGTTCATCGACGATGGTCTGGTCGTACTGATCGTATTGGTACATTCGGGGCCCCAATTTTTTCGAAACTTGCGTGACACGCGACCGTCCCGGATCGGCCGCGGCTTGAATACCGGCTTTGTCAGCTATCGCAAGCGAGCGTTTAGACCCATCGCTCATTTGCTTATAACAAATACAGATATCCATATTGAAAAAGATGGACAGATCGTAATAAACTCGCCTTATATTTCAAACGACTAAAAAATTCTTTTTATATGCGGCGAGGTTATATATGAACCTGCACCAATTCCGCTTCGTCCGCGAGGCTGTGCGGCAGAACTTCAACCTCACCGAAGCGGCCAAGGCGTTGTTTACCAGCCAGCCGGGCGTCTCGAAGGCGATCATCGAGCTGGAGGACGAACTTGGCGTCGAAATCTTCACCCGCCACGGCAAGCGCGTGCGCTCGCTGACCGAGCCGGGCCGCATCATATTGCAATCGGTCGAAAAAATCCTGCAGGAAGTGGAAAGCCTGAGGCGGGTCGGCAAGGACTTCGCGGCGCAGGACCAGGGCAATCTGACGATCGCCGCCACCCACACGCAGGCGCGCTACTCGCTGCCCGCGGCGATCGCGGAGTTCAAGAAGCGCTTTCCGAAGGTTCACCTTTCAATTCTGCAAGGCAGCCCGACCCAGGTCGCCGAAATGGTGCTGCACGACCAGGCCGACCTCGCGATCGCGACCGAGGCGATCTCGAACTACAAGGATCTGGTGTCGCTGCCCTGCTTCCAGTGGCACCACGTCGCGGTGATGCAGCCCGACCATCCGCTGCTCGAGCGCAAGCTGCTGTCGCTCGACGACCTGACCCAGTACCCGCTGATTACGTACGACAACGCGTTCGCCGGCCGCACCAAGATCAACGAAGCGTTCCGCCTGCGCGGGGTGCATCCGGACATCGTGCTCGAGGCGATCGACGCCGACGTGATCAAGACCTACGTCGAGCTGGGCCTCGGCGTCGGCATCATGGCCGACATCGCGTTCAACGCCGAGCGCGACCGCCATTTGCGCGCGATGCCGGTCGGCCATCTGTTCGGCAGCAACGTGACGCGCGTCGCGCTGAAACAGGGCGCGTATCTGCGCAGCTACGTGTACACGCTCGTCGAGCTGCTGTCGCCGAGCCTGAACCGCAAGCTGATCGAGCAGGCGCTGACGGGCGAACACGAAACCTATGAGCTTTGAACCGCGTCCATACCGCTCTCTCGCTACGGAGACCTTCCGATGAAGTTGCATAACAATAAAGTACGCAACACCCTGCGCGGCCTCGCGGCCGCGGCGCTGCTCGTCGCCGGCGCGGCGCACGCCGACCTGAAAGTCGGCATCGATCTGTCGTACACCGGACCGGCCGCCGTGATCGGCATCACGAGCAAGAACGCGATGCTGATGTGGCCGCAGACGATCGCCGGCCAGAAAGCCGACTACATCTTCCTCGACGACGCGTCCGACCCCGGCAACGCCGTGCGCAACATCCGCAAGCTGATCGACGAGGACCACGTCGACGTGATCGTCGGCCCGAACATCACGCCGGCCGCGATGGCCGCGCTCGATCCGGTCGCCGACAGCCAGACGCCGATGATCACGCTGATCGGCTCGGCCATCGTCGTCGAGCCGCAGGAAGGCAAAAAAATCTGGGCCTACAAGATGGCGCAGACCGATAGCGCGATGGCCGACGTGATGACGCGCTACATGTCGAACCACGGCGTGAGGACGGTCGGTTTCATCGGTTTCACGGACGGCTACGGCGAAAGCTGGCTCAACGAGTTCAGCAAGTTCGCTGCGCTGCGCCATATCCAGCTGGCCGCGACCGAGCGCTACAACCGCACCGACGCGAGCGTGACCGGCCAGATCCTGAAGCTGATGGCCGCGAAGCCCGACGCGATCCTGATCGCCGGCGCGGGCACCCCAACGGTACTGCCGCAGCGCACGCTGATCGAGCGCGGCTACAAGGGCCCGATCTATCAGACGCATGGCATCGCGACGCCGGAGTTCATCAAGCTCGGCGGTAAAGACGTGGAAGGCACGCTGTTCCCGACGCAACCGGTCGTCGTCGCGCGCACGCTGCCGGCCGATCATCCGTCGAAGAAGGCGGCGCTCGCGTTCGTCGACGCGTACGAGGCGAAGTACGGCCCCGGCAGCGTCACGCAGTTCGCGGGCGACGCGGCCGGCGTGTACCCGCGCCTGCAGGACGCCGTCGCGCGTGCGTTGAAGACCGCGCAGCCGGGTACGCCGGCGTTTCGCGTCGCATTGCGCGACGAGCTCGAACACGCGCATGAGCTGGTGGTGCCGAACGGGGTCGTCAATACGAGCCCGAAGGATCACGTCGGCCTCGATCAGCGGGCGAGCGTGATGGGCACCATCAAGAATGGCAAATTTGTTTACCTGAGCCAGTAATCTGGCATCGGGGCGCCGATCAGGCGCCCCTGACGGCGGCTTCGCGAATGTGGAAGCCGCCGTTCGTTCAGCGGGCACCCCATCCGCTTTCATTCGCCTTTCGGCAGAACGTCCCTCACAGCGCGTCCGCACGTTCGGCCACACCGCACCAGCGAACGCCTACACTGCATGGATCCGCTTCTCCGTTGGCGCATTGCACGCATGCGACGCATGCTGCGTCACGGTCAACGCGTTGCCCGTCCGGCAGACCTGATCACGCGAACGCTGCCGGAGCACAACATCCGCACGGGAGCCATGATGGCCACCGCTTCGATCGCAGAGAACGCCAGCGCTGGCATCGTCACCGTTGCAAGCACCCGTGCGGGCGACGCGACCGCCGAGCGTCTTCAAACCTTGATTCTGGAGCGCGGGCTGACGGTTTTCGCGTGCATCGATTTCAGCGGTGACGCTGGGCGCGAGGGACTGGCGATGCCGTTCAGCCGGCTCCTGATCTTCGGCAATCCCAAAGCCGGTACACCGCTGATGCAACTCGCGCCGACCGCCGCGCTCGATCTTCCTTTGAAAGTGCTCGTCTGGGAGGACGCGGACGGCCGTGCGTGGCTATCGTTCAACTCGACGGCCTATCTTCGTGAGCGGCATGGTCTGCCGGACGACTTGATGAAGCCGGTGAGCGGTGTGGCCGCCCTCGTCGATGCGGCCGCGCGGTAACGCGTCGAACCAAGGAGACCGCCATGTCCATGCACGCTCTGATCCTCAGCCAATACAACGGCCCGCTCGAATACACGCCGCTGCCCCGCCCGGAACCCGCTGCCGGCCAGGTCCTGGTGCGCGTCGCCGCGAGCGGCCTCAATCCGCTCGACATCAAGATTCGCGCGGGCGAGGCCGCGCACGCGCAACACCCGTTGCCGCTCGTCCTCGGTATCGACCTCGCGGGCACGGTGGAGGCGCTCGGCGATGGCGTCGGCGGGTTCGCTGTCGGCGACAACGTGTATGGCATGACCGGCGGCGTCGGCGGCATCCAGGGGTCACTCGCCGAGTACGCTGCGGTCGATGCCGCCCTGCTCGCCCATGCGCCGCGCAGTCTGTCGATGCGCGAGGCCGCCGCGTTGCCGCTCGCGTTCATCACGTCGTATGCGGGTATCGTCGATCGCGCGCATCTGCAAGGCGGAGCCAAGGTGCTGGTCCAGGGTGGCGCCGGAGGGGTCGGCCACATCGCCGTGCAACTGGCGCGCGCGCTCGGCGCCGACGTCTATGCAACCGCAAGCGCACACAATGCCGAGCTGGTGCGGCGGCTCGGCGCGACACCGATCGACTACCGCGCGCAGACGGTCGAACAGTATGTGGCGAGTTTGACCGATGGCGAAGGCTTCGATCTGGTCGTCGATACGGTAGGGGGGGCCTCGCTCGATGCGTCGTTCGCCGCGGTCCGGCATTTTGGGCACGTGGTCAGTGCGCTTGGCTGGGGGACGCATGCGCTTGCGCCGCTGTCGTTTCGTGAAGCCAGCTATTCAGGGATCTTTACCCTGTATCCGTTGCTGACCGGTCGATATCGCGCGCACCTCGGCGAGATGATGCGCGAAGCGACGCGGCTCGTGGAAAGCGGCGCGCTCGCGCCCGTGGTCGATCAGACACGGTTCGATTTGCGCAGCGCGGACGAGGCCTATCAGCTCGTTGCCAGTGGGACTGGACGTGTGAAGGTGGTGGTCGACGTGGATACCGCGCAACGCTGACCCGGTCACGAACAACCCATCGAAATCAGCGCCGTCACCCGACTCAGGTATGCTGGGCCCTTTGTAACCGCTTCCGTTCAAGGGGAGACCATGCGGCGCGTTGTATTCAATCAGAAAGGTGGCGTAGGCAAATCGACCATCGTCTGCAACCTGGCGGCCATCAGCGCGAGCGAAGGGCTGCGTACGCTGGTGATCGACCTCGACGCTCAGGCGAATTCGACCCAGTACCTGCTCGGCGCCCAGGCGAGCGAGGTCAACCCCACCGTCGCAGGCTTCTTCGAAACCGCGCTCGGCTTCAGCTTCAAACCCGTGGAAGCGACCTCGTTCATCCATCCGACGCGCTTCGAGAATCTCGACGTGATGCCCGCCCATCCCGACCTCGACACGCTGCACGGCAAGCTCGAATCGCGCTACAAGATCTACAAGCTGCGCGACGCGCTGAACGAACTCGACATGTACGACGCGATTTACATCGACACGCCGCCCGCGCTGAACTTCTACACGCGCTCGGCGCTGATCGCCGTCGAGCGTTGTCTGATTCCGTTCGACTGCGACGACTTCTCGCGTCGCGCGCTCTACACGCTGCTCGAAAACGTCAAGGAGATCCAGCAGGATCACAACGACGCACTGCAGGTGGAGGGCATCGTCATCAACCAGTTCCAGCCTCGCGCGAGCCTGCCGCAAAAGCTCGTCGACGAACTGATCGGCGAAGGCTTGCCGGTGCTGGGGTCGCGCTTGTCATCGTCGGTGAAGATCCGTGAGTCGCATCAGCTGGCGACACCCGTCATTCATCTCGATCCGGGGCATAAGCTGGCGCAGGAGTATCGGGCGTTGCATCGGGAGCTGAGCGAGTAAGCCGGAGCGCGGCGCCGAAGCGCGAGCGCGAGCCACCCTTCTCCGCTGTCGCTGAGCGGGTCGTGGTTCATCGCGTGTTTTCGTGCTTAGTCCCCAACCGCATACCGTCAGCATAATTGTTAAAGTAACGCTCTCGTCAATCAGCCGCCGCAGTCCCCATCATGCGCACCACCCGAGCCATCCACGCCGTCGAGCGCCTGAAAACGCGCAGCGGCAACCCGCGCTTCGCCGCGATCAGTCTGTCCGGCGGCCTGTTCTATCTGGTCGACAAATCGAGCGGAGTCGACAAGAAAGTGTCCGACCCGCTGACGCTCGACGACTTCGTCAAGTTCGTCGACGCGTACGGCCCGCAGAAGCCGCGCAAGGCCAGCAAGCTCGATATCGCGTTCGAAGCGCAGATCAAGAAAAGCAAGGGCGGTTGACGCTTCGGCAGCTTCGCCGACCTGGCGTTTTGTTGCAACGCTTCACGCCTCTTCGATCTCCACCCACCGCCCATCCGCCGCACTGCTTTTCAGCACCGCGTCGATAAACCGCAAACCGTCGACGCCATCATCGACCGTCGTCAATAGCAGGCTCTCGGCTGGCGGCGCGCGACCATCGTTCAACGCATCGATCTGCAACGCCGCATCCTGGTATAACTGCGCGAACGCTTCCAGATAGCCTTCCGGATGCCCGGCCGGCACGCGGGTCGCATGCGCGGCAACCTGACTATTCACCCGAGCGCGCGTCAATCGTTCGGCAGCGCCGCCCAACGGCGTGAACCACAAGGCGTTCGGCTCCTCCTGATCGAACGCGAGTCCCGCCTTCGTGCCATACACGCGCAAGCGCAGCGCGTTCTCCGCGCCGCTCGCCACCTGGCTCGCCCACAACATGCCGCGCGCGCCGTTCGCATAACGCAGCATCGCCTGCACGTGATCGTCGACACGACGCCCCGCTACGAACGTGTGCAACTCGGCCGACAGCGCGCGCGGCATCATCCCCGTCACGAAAGCGGCCAGTTGATACGCGTGCGTGCCGATATCGCCGAGGCACCCGGCCGGTCCCGCCAACGCCGGATCGGTGCGCCAGCTTGCCTGCCTGTTCGCGCCGCCTGTTTCGACCGGCTCGGCGAGCCAGTCCTGCGCATACTCGACCTGCACGACGCGAATCTCGCCCAGTTCGCCACGTTCGACCAGCTCGCGCGCATGCCGCACGAGCGGGTAGCCCGAATAGGTATGCGTCAATGCAAACAGCCGCTTTTTTGACTGCGCGAGCTTCGCGAGCGCTTCGCCTTCGGCGAGCGAAACCGCGAGCGGCTTGTCGCAGATCACGTGGATGCCGGCTTCGAGAAACGCCGTCGCGACCGGCGCGTGCAGATGATTCGGCGTGACGATCGCGACCGCGTCGATGCCGTCCTCGCGCGCGGCCTCGGCGCGCGCCATCTCGCGCCAATCCGCGTAGCTGCGCGCGATGCCCGCTTCGACGGCGCTCGCCCGCGCCCGCTCGGAATCGGACGACAACGCGCCCGCCACCAGTTCGAAACGATCGTCGAGCCGCGCGGCGATCCGATGCACGGCGCCAATGAACGCGCCCTGCCCGCCGCCGACCATCCCCAGCCTGAGCCTTCTTCGCTGCATTGTTTGCGCTCCCATGTGTTGCGTCGGCTGTCACCGCCCGGCCGTCAGATGCCGAGCACGCTTTTTAACTGCGCGGTATCGACACCGCTTCCCGCGAAGTCATCGAACGCACGCTCGGCCACGCGGATGATGTGCCGGCGAATGAACTCCGCGCCTTCGCGCGCGCCGTCGTGCGGATGCTTCAATGCGCATTCCCATTCGAGCACGGCCCAGCCCGGAAAATCGAACTGCGCCAGCTTCGAGAAGATCGCGCCGAAGTCGATCTGCCCATCGCCGAGCGAGCGAAACCGCCCCGCGCGTTCGACCCAGCCGCTGTAGCCGCCGTACACGCCCTGCTTGCCGGTCGGACGAAACTCCGCGTCCTTCACATGAAACGCCTTGATGCGCTCGTGGTAGATATCGATGAACGCGAGATAGTCGAGCTGTTGCAGCACGAAGTGGCTCGGGTCGTACAGGATGTTCGCGCGCGGATGCTGATCGACCGCCGCGAGAAAGCGCTCGAACGTCACGCCGTCGTGCAGGTCTTCGCCCGGATGCAGTTCGTAGCAGACATCGACGCCGGCCGCGTCGAACGCATCGAGAATCGGCGTCCAGCGGCGCGCGAGCTCTTCGAACGCGGCTTCGACGAGACCGGCCGGCCGCTGCGGCCACGGGTACAGATACGGCCACGCGAGCGCGCCCGAAAACGACACGTGCGTGCTCAGGCCCAAACGACGCGACGCCTGCGCCGCGAGCTTCATCTGCGCGATCGCCCATTCGGTGCGCGCCGCCGGATTGCCGCGCACCTGCGGCGCGGCGAAGCCGTCGAACAGCGTGTCGTAAGCCGGATGCACGGCGACCAGTTGCCCTTGCAGATGGGTCGATAGTTCGGTGATCGCGACGCCCGCGTTGTCGACGCTCTCGCGCAGTTCGTCGCAATACGCGTCGCTCGCGGCCGCCTTGTCGAGATCGATCAGGCGCGGATCGCACGGCACCTGGATGCCCTTGAAGCCGAGACCCGCGGCCCAATCCGCGAGATGCGCGAGGTTGTCGAACGGCACGTCGTCGCCCACGAACTGCGCGAGAAAAATCGCCGGCCCTTTGATGGTTTTCATCGTACGGTTCCTCGAACTTTGCGCGCGGGCCGCGCCCGCGCGTGCTAGACGATGCTCGGCGCGCCGCTCAGAACGGCGAGTCGGGGAAATAGAACTGCTGGGCGTTTTCCTTCGTGATCAGCACCGACGGAATGATCGTGGTGGCCGGCAGCTTGTCGCCCTTCAGCCGCGCTTCGGCCGTCAGCTTGATCGCGTCGTAGATGAATTTCGGCGAGTACGACACGTCGGCCTTGATCATCGGCGCGCCGTCCATCACGTTCTTCACCATGCCCTTCGAGCCCGCGCCGCCGAACACGATCTTGATGTCGTTGCGCTTCGCCTGATCGATCGCCTTCAGCACGCCGACCGCCATGTCGTCGTCGGCGGCCCATACGGCGTCGATATGCTTGAAGCGCGTCAGGTAGTCCTGCATCACCTTGAACGCGTCGTCGCGATTCCAGTTCGCGTACTTGGCGTCGAGAATCTTGATGTCCGGATAGTTTTTCATCACGCCGGTGAAGGCGGTCCAGCGCTCGTTGTCGAGCGTGGTCGGAATGCCGCGCAGCGCGACGACGTTGCCCTTGCCGTCGAGTGCCTTCGCCAAGTACTCGGCCGGAATCTTGCCGAACGCGGTGTTGTCGCCGGCCACGTAGGCGTCCTGCGCGCTCGTGTTCGTCAGGCCGCGATCGACCACCGTCACGTACACGCCTTTCTTCTTCACCTGCTCGACCGGCTGTGTCAGCGTCGCCGATTCGTACGGGAAGATCACGAGCGCGTTGATCTTGTTGACCGTCACGAGATCCTGCAACTGGTTCGCCTGCTCGGGCGCGTTGGCGGCCGTTTTCACGATCACTTTCAGATCGGGATGCGCCTTCTCGAGATCCGCCTTCGCCTTGTTCGCCCACCAGACGATGCCGCCGGTGAAGCCGTGATCGGCCGTCGGAATCGCGACGCCCAGCGTGACCTTGTCGTCGGCGCGCGCCGCGCCGCTCGTGCCCAGTATCCCCAACGCCAGCACGCCGGCGCCGATCGCTCGAATGACTTGCTTCATGGTGTGTGTCTCCAATCATGAGGCGTTCGCTCGCCTCGATTTTTCGGACCTGCCGTTGGTTTACCGCGCCTGCCTTGCTACGCCTGCTTCGCTGCGATTTGTTCAGCGCGCTTTGTTCACTGCGCTCGCGCCGCTGGAAGTGCGCGGCTAGCGCCGCCCACGCTGCACGAACGCGACGAAAATAATCACGACGCCCTGCACCGCCGCGTTCAGATACACGCTGATGATGCTGGTCAGGTTCAGGATGTTCGCGATCACCGACAGCAGGATCGCGCCGATCACGGTGCCGATCACGCGCCCCTCGCCGCCCTTGAGCGCGGTGCCGCCGACCACCACCGACGCAATCGCTTCGAGCTCCCACAACAGGCCCGTGGTCGGCGTGGCGGAGCCGAGGCGCGGCACGTAGAGCACGGTGGCCACGCCCACGCAAATCCCCAGCAGCACATAAGTGACGATCTTCACCTTATCGACGCGAATCGCCGCATAACGCGCGACCTGTTCGTTCGAGCCGATCGCCTGCACGTGCCGGCCGAACGCGGTGCGATTGAGGATCAGCGCGCCGCCGGCCGCGACCACGAGAAACACCCAGATCGGCACCGGCACGCCGAACAGGCTCGCGTAATAGACGGGACCGTAGAGGTCCGATAGCGAATCATTGAGCGTCAGCGCGCCGCCATCGGCGAGCCATGTCAGCACCGCGCGAAAAATCCCGAGCGTGCCCAGGGTGACGATGAACGGCTCGATGCGCCCTTTGGTGATCAGCAGCCCATGCGCGCAGCCGAACAGCGCGCCGAGCACGAACGCCGCGACGATGCCGATCGTCACGATCACGAGCGGCGGCAACGCATGACCGGCGGCGCCCGCCGCGAGCCCGTTCATCAGCCAGATCATGATGCCCGCGATCAGCGCGGCCATCGAGCCGACCGACAGATCGATGCCGCCCGAGATGATCACGAAGGTCATGCCGACCGCGATGATGCCGATGAACGACGTGCGCGTGAGCACGTTCATCAGGTTGTCGAGCGTCGCGAAGTCGCGATTGAGCAGCGTGCCGACGATGCACAGCACGATCAGCCCGGCGAGCGGCCCGAGCGTGTAGAGCCGCTGCGCGACGCGCAGCGCGCGCCGTGATTGCACGGCTTCAGTGGGTGCCGGTCGCATGAGCGATCAACTCCTGTTCAGTCAGACGCTCGAGCGTCAGCGTCGCTTGCAGATGTCCCGCGCGCATGACGGCGACGCGATGGCACAAGCCGATCAGCTCGACCAGTTCGGATGAAATGACGATCACCGCGCGGCCCTGCGCGGCGAGACGATGAATCAGGAAGTAGATGTCGCGTTTCGCGCCGACGTCGACGCCGCGCGTCGGCTCGTCGAGCACGATCACGTTCGGGTCGGGCTGCAGGAACTTCGCAAGCGCGAGCTTCTGCTGGTTGCCGCCCGACAGCATGCGCGCGCGGCTCGACAGGTCGCCGGTACGAATGCCGAATTCGCCGACGGCCTTCTGCAAGGCCGCGCGCCCCGCTTTCATGTCGAGCAGCGGATGCGCGTAGCGTTCGAGCGTCATCAGCGTGACGTTGTCCTGCAGGCTCAGGTCGACGTGCAGACCCTTGCCCTTACGGTCCTCGCTCAGATACGTGAGACCGTGGCGCATCGCGTCGCGCGGGTTCTTCAGATCGACTGCCCGGCCGGCGATTTCAATCGTGCCGCCCGTGCGTTTGCGCAAGCCGATGATCGCCTCGAACGCCTCGGTGCGGCCCGCGCCGACGAGGCCCGCGAAGCCGAGCACTTCGCCCGCGCGCACCTCGAAGCTCAGATCCTCGACCCAGGCGGGCACCGTCAGGCCGTTCACACGCAACGCGATCGGCGTGTCGGCGGGCACCGTCTGCTTGTCGGGGAACATGTCGGACACGTCGCGCCCGACCATCAGGTTCGCCATCTGCTGACGCGCGAGCCCCGCGGTTTCACCGCGCGCGACGAAGCGGCCATCGCGCATCACGATCACTTCGTCGGTGATGCGCTCCACTTCATCGAGCTTGTGCGAGATGTAGACGATCGTCACGCCATCGGCCTTGAGCTTCAGCATCAGCGCGAAGAGCCGTTCGGTCTCGGCGGGCGTCAGCGTCGCGGTCGGCTCGTCCATGATCAGGAGACGCGCGCGGCGCGACAGCGCCTTCGCGATCTCGACCATCTGCTTTTCCGCGACGATCAGCTCGCGCACCTTCGTGTCCGGCGCGCGCTCGAGCCCGACCTGCGCGAGATAGCGCGCGGCGTCGCTGCGCATCGCGGCATCGTCGACTAACCAGCCGCGGCGCTTCTCGTGACCGAGGTACATGTTCTGCGCGATCGTCAGATGCTCGGCGAGGTTGAACTCCTGGTGGATCAGCACGATGCCCTGCGCCTCGGCGTCGCGTGAGCCGGCGAAGCGCTGCGCGTGGCCATCGACCAGCACGCTGCCTGACGTTGCCGTTTCATAGCCGGCGAGGATTTTCATCAGCGTCGACTTGCCCGCGCCGTTCTCGCCGAGCAGACCGTAGATGCGGCCGGGTGCGAGTTCGAAGCTCACGCCGTGCAGCACGCGCACGGGCCCGAAGTCCTTGCGGATGTCGTCGAAACGGATCGCGAGGCTCATGGCTCACGCACTCCCGCGGATCACGAGGCGATGCGGCAGCAGCACGCCCGGCACGTTGGCCTGCGGATTCGCGAGGCGCTGCAGCAGCAGACGCGCGGCGGTCTCGCCGAGCTCGCGCATCGGCTGCGCGATCGTCGTGAGCGGCGGATCGATCTGCGCGGCGAGCGAGATGTCGTCGAAGCCGGCCACGGCGACGTCGTCGGGCACGCGCTTGCCGACGCTGCGCAAGCCGTGGATCACGCCGATCGCGAGCGTGTCCGACACCGCGAAAATCGCGCTCGGCGCGTCGGGCTGCCGCATCAAGCCAGCCGCGGCCGAGGCACCCGCCTCGTAATCGAGGCTGTTCAGATTCATGCGCCAGCGCGGGTCGGGCGCGATACCCGCGTCGCTCAATGCGTCGAGGTAGCCCTGCTGACGCTGGCGCGCATACAGATAGTCGACGTCGGAATTGATCAAGCCGATGCGCCGGTGGCCGCGCGTGAGCAGGTGGCGCACCGCGTCGCCGGCCGCGCGGTAGTTGTCGATGCCGACGTAGGGCACGCCCATCTGCGGATCGAACTCGCAGCACGCGACCCACGGCAGCGCCTGCGACGCCTCGCCGAGCGCCTGCTGGATGGTCGCCGGATCGAGGCAGATCGCGCCGTCCGCGCGGCGCCGCCGCAGCATGTCGAAGTAGCTGCGCTCACGCCCCGGGTCCGCGCCGGTGTCGCATAGCAGCATGAAATAGCCGTGCCGACGCGCGACGCTGTCGATACCGCGCACGATCTCCGCGTAAAACGGATTGCCGAAGTCCGGCACCATCGTCAGCAGCAGGCGGCTTTCGGCGGTGCGCAGATTGCGCGCAAGTTCGTTGACGCGGTAGCCGCTCGCGTCGATCGCGGCGAGCACCCTGTCGCGGGTAGCGGTCCGCACGTTCTCGTGGCCGTTCAGCACGCGCGACACCGTCGCGACCGACACGCCCGCCTGCTCGGCCACGCCGGCGATCGACGGCCCGTCGGCCGCGCGCGGCGAGCGCCTCTGCGGCTGAGGTTGCGGTTGACTGCTCGCGCCTGACACCACGGCCGGCGACGATCGGGACGGCGTTCGGGACACACGACCTCGCAGCAAAAATGTAATCGATTACATTTTGTGGCGATGGCGATGCGAATCGCAAGGACGGATCGCTAGGGATTAACACGGGGGCCGCCCGGCCTGGCGCTTGCCCGCGAGCGGCCGGCGCGAGTCCGCCATTTGATACAATCCCGCCGTTCCCCTGACGCGGCTTGCGATGCGAATGCCTTGCTCCGAAGCCGCGGCCGCCGGCAATCCGCCGGGGCCGGGTCAGGACAAAAGTCTGCGGCAGCCGCCGCCCGCTCGCCAAACCAAAACCGCCGAATCCACCATGAACATCGAGCAAGCGCGTTTCAACATGATCGAACAGCAGATCCGCCCCTGGGAAGTGCTCGACCAGGACGTGCTGAATCTGCTGTCGATCGTCAAACGTGAGAATTTCGTGCCCGCCGCTTACCGCGACCTGGCTTTTGCGGACTTCGAAGTGCCGCTGCCGGCCGGCCAGCACATGCTGGCGCCGCGCGTCGAGGCGCGCGTGCTGCAGGAACTCGCGGTGAAGAAGCACGAAAGCGTGCTGGAAATCGGCGCGGGCTCGGGTTACATGGCGGCGCTGCTCGCGCATCGCGCGCAACACGTGTTGAGCGTCGACATCGAACCGGAACTGGCCGAGTTCGCGAAGAGCAACCTGATCGCCAACGGCGTGCTGAACGTCGAAGTCGCGACCGGCGACGCCGCGCGCGGCTGGACCGGCGCGGCACCGTACGACGTGATCTGCGTGTCGGGCGGTCTGCCGGTGCTGCCGCAGGAAATCCTCGAACAGCTGAAGGTCGGCGGCCGTCTCGCGGCGTTCGTCGGCAGCGCGCCGGTGATGAAGGCGCAAATCATCACGCGCATCGACGAGAAGCAATACCGCATCTCCGACGTGTTCGAAACCTATGTCGAGCCGCTCGCCAACGCGGTGCAGCCGGCGCGGTTCAGGTTCTAAGCGGCACTTTTTCGCTGCGCTTCGCGCTGTATTATTGATCTGGACGGGCGGCGAGTAAGCCGCCGTCCCACGAACTGGATGTCTCGCTGATGCAAAACCTGACCGCTCCCGCACTCGCCGAATGGCTCGCCGATACCTCGCGCCCCGCACCCGTGCTGCTCGACGTACGCGAGCCGTGGGAACTGCAAACGGCGTCGATCGCCGGCATCGTGTCGATTCCGATGCGCGAGATTCCCGCGCGCAGCGAAGAACTCGATGACGACGCGCCGATCGTCTGCATCTGCCATCACGGTGCGCGCAGCGCGCAGGTCGCGATGTTCCTCGAATCGCGCGGACACACCAACGTGTTCAATCTGCAAGGCGGGATCGACGCGTGGTCGCGTCAGGTCGATCCGTCGGTTCCGACTTATTGAGATTTACCGCGCGGTAGCGCATTGAAGCGGCGCAAGGGCTGATGGTCCTTGCGCCGTTTGTCTTTGGTGCTGCGCACGCTCGCTAGAGCAGCCAAAATTTTGGGCCGTCGCCCATGTACGGACAACCTGTCGCACGGTGATTATCTGATCGCTGCCGATCCGGGCAGCGACTTCGTATCGATCGTCGACATACCTATGTCCTTGTCCGTGTTTGAGATGCACTCCGTGGAGCTGCGCTGTCAGAGGCCCTTGGGTGCTTGTTATGTAATCTGTGATGAGTGGCATTTCAAGGCGTGCCTGAGGAAGGCCGCCGACCTCGAGAGGGCCAAAGCAGATACCAGGGAATTTCTCGGTATCGCCGGACTGAACCATAGCGAGTGGGAACGGGACCAGGATCTGATCAAAAGCATTGGGCGGCGTCTGTCCCTACCGTTTCAAGCTTTCCGAGACCGTGACCCTGACACCGATGGCTGGTGGGTCATCAATGCGCTTCTCGCAGAGGTGCGGCGGGGAGGCCTGCTTGCCGTCAAAGGCCGTCGTGCTGACCTGTTTCCGCAAACCCATAGCACGCCGCTGACGAATTTTGCGGTGAGGGCAGCCGATCTCCCGAACGACAGACTCATACGGTCCGGCCCGTACGAGCAGGTCACGCGGCAAGTCCGGTTGTTTGCCGCACCTGCCGCCGCGTCTGGTCGCAGTAGCGACGGCAGTCTGCTCGATGTCGCTGTCGCCGTGATCGGTGCGCGAGCCGGCGATGGAGACGCATCGACGCTGCTTGGTGACGCGCAGCCGTTCGAATACCAGTCGGGTATCGCTGATGTTGACTCATTCGACATTGCCAAAACTCCAAACGAGGGCGAGCCGGGAACGTGGTACGAATCCGGGCAGTGGGCAGATGCGGCTATTCGGAGATGATGGGAAACCTGTTGTAGACCTGGATTTCGACCATTTTCACAATGGCATGAAACCGCACGCACATAACTGGAATGGCAGCGCGCGAGACGGTGGGGGCTTGGTTGTACCCTTCAGTCCTTGGAACCCCTGATGGATGGATGACCCAAGATGAAAATCATTGAACAGTACGTATCATTTCACGACTGGTACCTGCTCGGTATAGCAGCGGACATGGACAAGGAGGTTGTCGAACTTCGTCTGATGTTCGATAACAAGAAAGACCGAGTACGGCTGTTGTTCGGCGGGGCCACCCGATGTTGGGCCAACGACTTTCTGATACAGAACATCGTCTACTCAATCAAGGTGCTAACCGATTTCAATTCGGATGAGTACCGGAAGGCACTAGCCTCGCTGGACAAAGCTTACTCGTGGGGGACAGGGAAGCCGTTGAAAAACATTGCGGTTCTTGAGGCCTCACTAGGCGCTGAATTACTTATAGAGTTTGATTCCCTTGAAGTAGAACCCGAATCATCGGTTTAGGACACTGGCACGATAGCAGGCACTGGCATCGTGCTTACAAGGCAACTATCCGCTTCCTATAAAGAATGCCGGCTTGTCTATGGCCCCGGTGGAATCGTCAAGCAGATTAGCTGCGACTAGCAAGTCCCCCTGAAGGCTGACATATCGGATGGGCTGTCGGGGGCGCGTTCTGTCGTCATGCACAAAGACGCGGCGCCCCGATGCCGCCGATGCACCGCCCATGCACCGCCGATGCCCCACGCGCGCCAGCGGCGCTTCGCTGGCGGCAAAGTGCGCTTCGTCGCGGCGCGACACGCACCCGAACGAGGCGCGGCGCGCGCGACTGCACCACTTTCGCGCCGCGGCATCGATGGCTCGACGCGCCGCCCTCGCGCCGATAGCCGCGCCGCAACGGGCATCGCACGCGCATCGCACCGAATATGTCACATGGCATGTGCCTTGCAGTAGACGATCGGCTAGTCGTGCGAGCTCAGCCAGGCTGGCTGAAATCGACGCTCATAAAACAGTGACCATCAATGACAAGGGGAAAGCACATGAAACGTCGCAGTCTGTTGAAGTTCGGCTCCATGTCCGGCGCGCTCGCGCTCGCGGGCCGCGTGCCGTTCGCGCACGCGCAGTCCGATAGCGGCCCGATCAAGGTGGGCATCCTGCATTCGCTGTCCGGCACGATGGCGATCTCCGAAACGTCGCTGAAAGACACCGCGTTGATGACGATCGCCGACATCAACAAGAACGGCGGTGTGATGGGCCGTCAGATCCAGCCGGTGGTCGTCGACCCCGCGTCGAACTGGCCGCTGTTCGCCGAGAAAGCGCGCCAGCTTCTGACGCAGGACAAGTGCGCGGTCGTGTTCGGCTGCTGGACCTCGGTGTCGCGCAAGTCGGTGCTGCCGGTGTTCGAGGAGCTGAACGGCCTGCTGTTCTATCCGGTGCAGTACGAAGGCGAGGAAATGTCGCGCAACGTGTTCTATACGGGCGCCGCGCCGAACCAGCAGGCGATTCCCGCGACCGAATACCTGATGAGCGCCGAAGGCGGCGGCGCGAAGCGCTTCTTCCTGCTCGGCACCGACTATGTGTATCCGCGCACGACCAACAAGATCCTGCGCGCGTTCCTCAAATCGAAGGGCGTGCAGGAAGCCGACATTCAGGAGGTCTATACACCGTTCGGTCACAGCGACTATCAGACCATCGTCGCGAACATCAAGACCTTCTCGCAAGGCGGCAAGACCGCGGTGATTTCGACCGTGAACGGCGATTCGAACGTGCCGTTCTACAAGGAGCTCGGCAACCAGGGGCTGAAGGCGTCGGATGTGCCGGTCGTCGCGTTCTCGGTCGGCGAAGAGGAGCTGCGCGGCATCGATACGAAGCCGCTCGTCGGCAATCTCGCGGCCTGGAACTACTTCATGTCGTTGCGCAACCCGACCAACGAGAAGTTCAAGAAGCAATGGGCCACGTGGGTCAAGGACAACAACCTGCCGGGCGGCACGAAGCGCGTGACCAACGATCCGATGGAAGCGACCTTCGTCGGCATGCATATGTGGAAGCAGGCGGTCGAGAAAGCAAAGAGCACCGAGGTCGACAAGGTGCGCGTCGCGATGGTCGGCCAGACTTTCGCCGCACCGTCGGGCTTCACGCTGGAGATGGACGGCAACCACCATCTGCACAAGCCGGTGATGATCGGCGAGGTACGCGCGGATGGCCAGTTCAACGTCGTGTGGCACACCAAGGGACCGATTCGCGCGCAACCGTGGAGCCCGTTCATCGCCGGCAATGCTGGCAAGCCGGATGTGGTCAGCTCGATTCCGGCGTTCCTGCGGCGCTCGCGCGTCGCATGACGTGTCGGCTTGAGCCTCGTTGCGGCTCGCGACGGCGGTGGGGCGCGCGGGTCACCGCGCGGGTATCGCCGCTCCGGTCGCGACGCGCGACCTGCGTGCCGACGCGCGCGCGGCTCGCGCGTGACCCGGACGCCCTGCGCTTCGCGCCGCCGCCGCGCGTTCGCTGCGTCGCGCGGCGTGACCGCGCACGCCAATGCGCGGCAACGTCCCGCTGAAGCGGCGGCGACGTCTGACGCGACGCCCTCGCGCTCTCGAGCGGCTCATCGATTCAACCCAGTGCAAAAGGCCATCATGGCGTTTTCATTTCCGACTTCCGTACGACGACGCGGCGCGACGCTCCTGCTGCCGCTCGCGGTCCTTCTCGCCGCCGCGCCGGGCGCCGCATTCGCGCTGACCCAGGCCGACGTCGCGCCGCTCGCGGGCGACGACTTCGAGGCGAAGTCCGCCGCGATCGACAAGCTGATCTCGACGCACGATGCCGCGTCGCTCGCGGTGCTCAAGGCGCTCGCCGACGACAACGCGCTCGCCACCGACGCAGGCGCGGTACTGCTGCAGGACGGCGACGCCACCCGCGATGCCGTCACCGGCCAGCCCGTCGCCACGAGCGACGCGCAACCGGTCACGCTGAACAACCTGCTGCGCTCGAAAGTGGCGGGCGCGCTGTCGGGTCTGCAACTCGCCTCGCCCGATCAGGCGACGCGCGCAGCCGCCGTCGATGCGCTGCTGCAAAACCCCGATCCGTCGATCAAGCCACTCGTCGACGCGGCGCGCGCAAAAGAAACCGATCCCGCTCTGAAGAAACGTCTCGACACGCTGTGGGCGATGAGCGCATTGCACGACCCGGATCCGGCCAAGCGCCTCGATGCGGTGCAACTGGTCGCCGCGCGCCACGACCTCGACATGAACGAACTGCTGCGCCCGTTGGTCGCGAAGAAAGCCGACGGCACGTTTGCCGAAGCCGACGAACGCGTGCGCGCGGCCGCGCAAAGCGGCATCGATGAGCTCGATGCGATCCAGCGCCGCAGCCAGATCGCGGGCACGCTGTTCGCGGGGCTGTCGCTCGGCAGCGTGCTGCTGCTCGCCGCGCTCGGCCTCGCCATCACATATGGCCTGATCGGCGTGATCAACATGGCGCACGGCGAATTCCTGATGATCGGCGCGTACGCGACCTATGTCGTGCAGAACCTCGTTCAGCGCTTCGCGCCTAACGCGTTCGACTGGTATCCGCTACTCGCGATACCGGCCGCGTTCGTCGCGGCGGCGCTGGTCGGCATCGTGCTCGAACGGCTCGTGCTGAAGCACCTGTACGGCCGCCCGCTCGAAACGCTGCTGACCACCTTCGGCGTGAGCCTGATCCTGATTCAGGCCACCCGCATGCTGTTCGGCGCGCAGAACGTCCAGGTCGTCAATCCGTCGTGGATGAGCGGCGGCGTCACCGTGCTGCCGAATCTGATCCTGCCGTACAACCGGCTCGCGATTCTCGCGTTCTCGCTGATCGTCGTCGCGATCGCGTGGGCCGTGCTCACGCGCACGCGGCTGGGTCTGTTCGTGCGCGCAGTCACGCAGAACCGTCGCATGGCCGCGTGCGTCGGCGTGAAGACCGCGCGCGTCGATTCGTATGCGTTCGCGTTCGGCGCGGGCATCGCGGGGCTCGGCGGCTGCGCGCTGTCGCAGATCGGCAATGTCGGGCCGGACCTCGGCCAGAGCTACATCATCGATTCGTTCATGGCGGTCGTGCTCGGCGGCGTCGGCCAGCTCGCGGGCACCGTGCTCGGCGGCTTCGGGCTGGGACTCGTCAGCAAGGCGATCGAACCGTTCTGGGGCGCGGTGCTCGCGAAGATCGCGGTGCTCGTGCTGATCGTGCTGTTCATCCAGAAGCGTCCGCAGGGCATGTTCGCCTTGAAGGGCCGTAGCGCGGAGGCATGAGATGACATCGGCTACTTCATCGGCAGACCCCGCTTCCGCTTCGTCGTCGCGCGCCGGCGCCGCCGGCGCTGGCGGCGCGCGCGAGTCCAACACCGGCTTCGCGCTCGGCCTGCCACCGCGGCCCGCGCTGTTGTCGCGTCGCGCGTGGCTCGCGCTGATCGCGCTGATCATCGTGTTCGGCCTCGGCGTGCCGTTCGCCGCGCTGGTGATTCCGGAGACGAGCGCCTTGCATCTGTCCGCGTATGCGATGACGCTGACCGGCAAGTTCATGTGCTATGCGATCGCCGCGCTCGCACTCGATCTGGTGTGGGGCTACTGCGGCATCCTGAGTTTGGGTCACGCTTTGTTCTTCGCGCTCGGCGGCTACGCGATCGGCATGTACCTGATGCGCGCGATCGGCCACGACGGCAAGTACGGCAGCGATCTGCCCGACTTCATGGTGTTTCTCGACTGGCACCAGTTGCCGTGGTACTGGCAGGGCACGCAACATCTCGGCTACGCGCTCTTGCTCGTCGTGCTGGTACCCGCCGTGCTCGCGTGGGTGTTCGGCTTCTTCACGTTCCGCTCGCGCGTGAAGGGTGTCTATCTGTCGATCATCACGCAGGCCATGACCTTCGCCGCGATGCTGCTGTTCTTTCGCAACGAGACGGGCTTCGGCGGCAATAACGGCTTTACCGACTTCAAGCGCATCGGCGGTTTTCCGATCACGCATCAGGGCACGCGCGCCGCCTTGCTGCTCATTACGTTCGCGGTGCTGATCGCCGCGTTCATCGGCGCGCGCGCGATCGTCACGTCGAAGCTCGGCCGCGTGGTGAGCGCGGTGCGCGACGGCGAAACGCGGCTGATGTTCCTCGGCTACAGCCCGCTCGCGTACAAGCTGTTCGTGTGGACCGTGTCGGCGGTGCTGTGCGGCATCGCGGGCGCGTTGTACGTGCCGCAGGTCGGCATCATCAATCCGGGCGAGATGTCGCCGGGCAACTCGATCGAAATGGCGATCTGGGTGGCGGTCGGCGGACGCGGCACGCTGATCGGCCCCATCATCGGCGCGTTCGCCGTGAACGGTGCGAAGAGTTTCTTCACGGCGAACTTCCCCGAATACTGGCTGTTCTTTCTCGGCCTGATCTTCGTGCTGGTGCCGCTGCTGCTGCCGAACGGCATCATGGGGCTCGCCGATCTGCTGACGCGTAAAAGGGACCGCTGATGAACGAAAACCCGATGGTTCCCGATCTGGATTTACCCGAAGCACCACCGGAACGCTCGCTGAGCGGCGTCGCGAGCATGGGACACGCGGTCGTGCCCGGCGAGATCGACGTATCGCACGGCACGATCCTCTACCTCGAAGACGTGACGGTCAGCTTCGACGGCTTTCGCGCGCTGAACGCGCTGTCGCTCGCGATCGACGCGGGCGAACTGCGCTGCATCATCGGCCCGAACGGCGCGGGCAAGACGACGATGATGGACGTGATCACGGGCAAGACCGCGCCCGATCACGGCAAGGTGTTTCTCGGCCAGTCGATCGATCTCACGCGCATGAACGAACCGGCGATCGCGCGCGCCGGCATCGGCCGCAAGTTCCAGAAGCCGACCGTGTTCGAGCAGCATCCGGTGTGGGAAAACCTCGAACTCGCGATGAAGACCGACAAGGGCTGGTGGGCGTCGCTGCGCGCGCGGCTCGATGGCGACGCGCAGGCCCGCATCGAGGAAACGCTCGCGCTGATCGGGCTGGAAAGCGAAGCGCGAAGGCTCGCCGGCGAGCTATCGCACGGCCAGAAGCAGCGCCTCGAAATCGGCATGCTGCTGATGCAGCAACCGGCGCTGCTGCTGCTCGACGAACCCGCGGCCGGCATGACCGACGACGAAACGATGCAACTCGCCGAATTGCTCAACCACCTGCGTGGCACCTGCTCGATGATGGTCGTCGAGCACGACATGGAGTTCGTTGCGGCGCTCGCGGGCGACACAGGCAAGGTGACGGTGATGGCCGAAGGCCGCGTGCTCGCGCACGGCACGCTCGACGAAGTCAAGCGCGACGAGACGGTGATCGAGTCTTATCTAGGCCGCTGATTGCTGCTGGAAGCGGCACCGCATCGTCAACCCGACAGGACGACTGAACAATGCTCGAAGTAGACCGACTGAACCAATACTACGGCGGCAGCCATATTCTGCGCGACGTGAAGCTCACGGTGCCCGACGGCAAGCTGACGGTGCTGCTCGGGCGCAACGGCGTCGGCAAGACCACGCTGCTGCGCTGCCTGATGGGCGTCGTGCCCGCGAAAAGCGGCGCGATCGCATGGCGCGGCGAACAGTTGATGAAACTGCCGACCCATGCCCGCGTCGCTCAGGGGCTCGCCTACGTGCCGCAGGGCCGCGATATCTTTCCGCGCCTCACCGTCGAGGAAAATCTGCTGGTGGGCGCCGCGAGCAGAAAGGCGCCGAAGAAAATCCCCGAGCGCATCTACGAGCTTTTCCCGGTACTGAAGGACATGCGCAACCGGCGCGGCGGCGATCTCTCCGGCGGTCAGCAGCAACAGCTCGCGATCGGCCGCGCGCTGATGAGCGAGCCGCAACTGCTGATCCTCGATGAGCCGACCGAGGGCATCCAGCCGTCGATCATTCAGGACATCGGCCGCACGCTGCGGCAGCTCGTCGAGGACATGGGCATGACGGTGCTGCTGGTCGAGCAGTACTACGACTTCGCCAAAGCGATCGCCGATCGTTACTGGGTGATGAGTCGCGGCGAAATCGTCGCGGGCGGCGACGGCGCGAACATGGATGCGGATGGGGTAAGGGGGTTGATTGCCGTGTAAGCGAGCTCAAGTTATCCGCCGCGCAACCGTTACACAGGCTAGGCAACCGCAACGGTTCGACGAGGTGGACACCATGGACGACAACAAGCAGGCCAGACGCGAGTTTTACAGAAACCCAGCCTCCTATTGCAGGGTGATGAACGTCGTGTCGGCGGTCACTTTTGGTCTATTCGAAGTGGACAGCGGCGGTACGGTCGGCATGCTGTCGGTGCGCTGGGAGAAGCTCGGCAACGAACTCGCGCCGCAGCTGCACGCGTATTACGACAGCTGGCACGTGCTCGCGTCGTTCCCCGACGTTCTCGCGAGAATGGCCGGGACGACCGGGCCGTCGTGTTCGCCGGAAGCTTTCTGTCAGCTATTGCTCGACTGCGGATTCATCAATCGCGCGGAACGGGGCGTGGACGATCACGCCGAGCCGACACTCGTACGCTAGACGCCGCCGCGATACGGCCTGGGTCGGCGACACAACATCGATATAGAGGGAGAAAAGCATGTCCGTGACGGTTCACGTCGAATATCAGTATTGCCAACATGGCAAGAAAGCAATCCAGACAGGCAGCGACTCGTTGACCGTCCAGGAAAACACCCCCCGCGCGATCCTTGCGTTGCTGCGACTGTTGCATCCGCAGTGGGAGGGCATCAAGGTGCTGTCGGTGACCGAAGCCTCGCCCGAGAGTACCGCGTCGTAGCCGCTGCCGCGGCTTCCGCGGCTTCCGCGCTTCGACACGCGTGCTATCCTCGTCGCACGCCGATTCCCCCATCCATCCGCATGTCGCTTCACGAAAACCACGCCACGCTCGCCGCCGCGCACCCGCCGTGGCGCGCGCGACTCGAACTCGGCTTCGTCGGCGGCGACGCTCGCACGACGCTCGCGCACCGGCTGCACGACGGACCGCTGCGCGTGCAACGGCCGCTCTATCCGGAAGGCCCGTCGATCTGTCACGCGGTGATCGTGCATCCGCCCGGCGGCGTCGCGGGTGGCGATCAGCTCGACATCGACATCACGCTCGCCGCGCAAACGCATGCGGTGCTGACGACGCCGGGCGCAACCAAGTGGTACAAGTCGAACGGCCGCGCGGCGCGGCAGCGCATCGCGCTGCGTGTCGGTGAGCACGCGAAGCTCGACTGGCTGCCGCAGAACAACATCGTGTTCGATCACGCGAACGCGCACCTCGATTTTTCGCTGACGCTCGCCGACGGCGCGAGCGCAATCGGCTGGGACGCGACCCAGCTCGGACGCCAGGCGGCCGGCGAACGCTGGTCGGCGGGTAGCTTGCGCGCGGTGTCGCGCATCGTCGGCGCGAATGGCGAGCTGCTGTGGTTCGAACGCGCGAGCCTCACCGCCGACGATCCGCTGCGCGACGCGCCGCAGGGGCTCGCCGGCTTTCCGGCCTACGGCACGCTGTGGGCCGTAGGCGCCGCTTGCGACGACGCGCTCGCCGAATCGCTGAGCGCGCAACTGCCGTTCGACGACACGTTGCGAGCAGCCGCCTCGTGCGTGACGAACGGCGTGCTGCTCGTGCGCGCGGTGTCGCGCTCGATGGAAACGCTGCAGCACGCGCTCACGCGCTGTTGGCTGCAATTGCGGCCGGTCGTGCATGGTGTCGCGGCGGTGCCGTTGCGGATCTGGTCGACCTGACAGCGCGGCTTCCCGCTTTCGTCTTCATCACGCTCTTTGCGCACCAAGACGGCGCACGCGCACGCCCCAACCATGTGCGCGAACCGGCGTAGCACGCCGCCCCGCCACGCCGCATAGGGATGGCACACAGCTTGCATGCACTCGCCACTTCGCGGCCGGCCACGATGAAGCCAGCGACGACCCGACACCCACGACACCACCACTGCTCACGCCCATGACCCGCACTCTCTCCCGCTCCGCGCGCCGCGCCTTGCTAGCCGCATTGCTCGCCTTGCCCATCGTCGCCGATCTCGCGTTTCATGCGGGCCCCGCGCACGCCGACACGCTCGACAACATCGCCAAGGCCGGCGTGCTGAAGGTCGCCGTGCCCGAGGACTATCCGCCGTTCGGCTCGGTCGGCCCCGACATGAAGCCGCAGGGCTATGACATCGACACGGCCGCGCTGCTCGCCAAAGCGATGAACGTGAAGCTCGAACTCGTGCCGGTCAACAGCGCGAACCGCATTCCGTATCTGCAAACGGGCAAGGTCGACCTCGTGATCTCGTCGCTCGGCAAAACGCCCGAGCGCGAGAAGGTGATCGACTTTTCGAGCGCGTACGCGCCGTACTACCAGGGCGTGTTCGGTCCCGCCGACATCAAGGTGAGCGGTCCCGCCGATCTCACCGGCAAGACCGTCGGCGCGACGCGCGGCGCGCTCGAGGAAATCGGTCTCACGCAGATGGCGCCGAACGCGACGATCAAGCGCTTCGAGGACAACAACGCGACGATCGCCGCGTTCCTGTCCGGCCAGGTGCAGTTGATCGCGGCCGGCAACATCGTCGCGGCCGCGATCCTCGCGAAGAATCCGCCGCGCCGTCCGGAGCCGAAGTTCGTGATCAAGAACTCGCCGTGCTTCGTCGGCATGAACAAGAACGAGCCGCGCCTGCAACAGAAGGTCGATGCCGCGATCGCCCAGGCCAAACACGACGGCACGCTCGGTGCGATGTCGAAAAAGTGGTTCGGCGCACCGCTGCCCGCCGATCTGTAATTTTGCAGACGCGGTGGCATGCGCGGTCGCAAACGTAGTTGTAAGCGCGCCGTTAGCCGGACTTGATACCGTGACCGGATGATCGCGCGACGCCAGGCCCCCGTCACCGCGACGCGACCACGACGCCGCCACGACACATCAAACGCCGAGACCCACACCCGATGAAGCTGACACCTCGCGAGAAGGACAAGCTGCTGATCTTCACCGCCGCGCTGCTCGCCGAACGGCGCCGCGCGCGCGGCCTCAAGCTGAACTATCCGGAGGCGGTCGCCTTCATCACCGCCGCGCTGATGGAAGCCGCGCGCGACGGCAAGAGCGTCGCCGAGGTGATGCACTATGGCACCACGCTGCTCACGCGCGCCGACGTGATGGAGGGCGTGCCCGAGATGATCCCCGACATCCAGGTCGAAGCGACGTTTCCCGACGGCACCAAGCTCGTCACCGTCCATCACCCGATTCCCTGAACTCCTCTTCGTCAAGGCAGGCCCCATGATTCCCGGCGAACTCCTCATCGACGACGGCGAGCACGAACTGAACGCGGGCCGCGCGACGGTCACGGTGGTCGTGTCGAATACCGGCGACCGTCCCGTGCAGATCGGCTCGCATTATCATTTCTACGAGGTGAACGACGCGCTGTCGTTCGATCGCGAAGCGGCGCGCGGCTTTCGCCTGAATATCGCGGCGGGCACCGCGGTGCGCTTCGAGCCCGGTCAGGAGCGCACGGTCGAACTCGTCGCGCTGGCCGGCGAGCGCATCGTCTACGGCTTCAACGGCAAGGTGATGGGCAAGCTGTGATGCGCTGCCCGCGCCCTGGCGTTTCGACCGCCCTGCTCCGCCTTGCCTTGCCTGTCGCTCGCTTGTAGCTCATTCCGGACCCACACCATGACACTACGCATTGGCCGCCGCGCATACGCGGAGATGTTCGGCCCTACCACCGGCGACCGCGTGCGCCTCGCCGACACCGAACTGCTGATCGAGATCGAGCGCGACTTCACGACCTACGGCGAAGAGGTCAAGTTCGGCGGCGGCAAGGTGATTCGCGACGGCATGGGCCAGTCGCAGCGCGTGCATGCCGAGGTCGTCGATACCGTCGTGACGAACGCGGTGATCCTCGATCACTGGGGCATCGTGAAGGCCGACATCGGCATCAAGGACGGCCGCATCGCGGCGATCGGCAAGGCCGGCAATCCCGACATCCAGCCGAACGTGACGATCGCGATTGGCGCGGCCACCGAAGTGATCGCGGGCGAAGGGCTGATCGTGACCGCGGGCGGCATCGATACGCACATCCACTTCATCAGCCCGCAGCAGATCGAGGAAGCGCTCGCGAGCGGCGTGACGACGATGCTCGGCGGCGGCACCGGCCCCGCGACCGGCACCAATGCGACCACCTGCACGCCGGGGCCGTGGCATCTCGAACGCATGCTGCAAGCGGCCGACGGCTATCCGATGAACCTCGGCTTTCTCGGCAAGGGCAACGTGAGCCAGCCGGCACCGCTGACCGAACAGATCGCCGCGGGCGCGATCGGTTTGAAGCTGCACGAAGACTGGGGCACGACGCCCGCGGCGATCGACAACTGCCTTGGCGTCGCCGACGATACCGACACGCAGGTCGCGATCCACACCGATACGCTAAACGAAGCGGGCTTCGTCGAAGCGACCGTCGCCGCGTTCAAGGGCCGCACGATCCACACGTATCACACCGAAGGCGCGGGCGGCGGCCACGCCCCGGACATCATCAAGGTGTGCGGCGAAGCGAACGTGCTGCCGTCGTCGACGAATCCGACGCGGCCCTACACGGTCAACACGCTCGACGAGCATCTCGACATGCTGATGGTGTGCCATCACCTCGATCCGTCGATTGCCGAAGACATCGCGTTCGCCGAATCGCGGATTCGCCGCGAGACGATCGCCGCCGAGGACATCCTGCACGATCTCGGCGCGCTGTCGATGCTTTCTTCGGATTCGCAGGCGATGGGCCGCGTCGGCGAAGTGATCATCCGCACGTGGCAGACCGCGCACAAGATGAAGGTGCAACGCGGCGCGCTGCCCGAGGACAACGCGCGCCACGACAATTTCCGCGCGAAACGCTATGTCGCGAAGTACACGATCAATCCGGCGATTACGCACGGCATCGCGCATGAAGTCGGTTCGATCGAACCGGGCAAGTGGGCCGACCTCGTGTTCTGGGAGCCGGCGTTCTTTGGCATCAAGCCGTCGCTGATCCTGAAGGGCGGCATGATCGCGATGGCGCAGATGGGCGATCCGAATGCATCGATTCCGACGCCGCAGCCCGTGCACTATCGCGAGATGTTCGCGACGCGCGGGGGAGCGCTGGGCCGCACGTCGCTGACCTTCGTGTCGCAACTCGCCGCCGATGCGAATGTGGCCGAACGCTATGGTTTGCACAAGCGCATCGTCGCGGTGAAAAACTGCCGCAACGTGACGAAGGCCGACATGATTCACAACGCGTGGCGCCCGAACATCAGCGTCGATCCGGAAACCTATCAGGTGATCGCCGACGGCCAGTTGCTGACCTGCGATCCGGCCTCCGTGCTGCCGATGGCGCAACGCTATTTCCTGTTCTGATCATGCGTACACTGAACAAACTTCTCGCGCCGCATCTGAAGATCGCGCCGGTACTCGTCAAGCGCGCGCCGACCTTGACGCTCGCGTTCGATGAACGTCGCAAGAGCCGTCTCGCCGCGACGCTCGATGACGGCGAGGAAGTCGCATTGCTGTTGCCGCGCGGCACCGTGCTGCGCGATGGCGACGTGCTCGTCGCCGATGATGGCGGGCTCGTGCGTGTCGTTGCGGCTGATGAAGCCGTGCTTGTCGTACGCGCATCGGACGCGTTGACGTTGACGCGCGCCGCCTATCACCTCGGCAATCGTCATACGCCGGTCGAAGTGGGCGCCGATTATCTGAAGCTCGAATACGATCCGGTGCTCGCCGACATGCTCAAGCGCATCGGCGCGACGGTCGAGCAGGTGTCGCTGCCGTTTCAGCCTGAGGCCGGGGCGTATGGCGGTGGACATAAGCATGGGCACGACGAGACGTTCGCCGAGGACTATGCGATCGCGCAGCAGGTGTTTGGTGAGCATCATGGGCATGAGCATGCTCATGCCCATGAGGGCTCTTCGCACTCGCACGATCACGACCATGACCACGTGCACGACGAATCGTGCGGACATGGACACCACCCGCATCGTCATGCGCATCGCTGAATTCACCGCGCTGCTGCATCTCGCGTCGCCAGCACTGCCGATCGGCGCGTTCAGCTATTCGCAGGGTCTCGAAGCGGCGATTGAAGTGCAGCTCATCACCGATGCCGACTCCGCGCGCACGTGGATTGAACGCGGCCTGACCGACGTGCTCGCGCGCGGCGAGTTGCCGTTCCTCGCGCAGCAGATCGAACGCTGGCGCACGCACGACGCCGTGGAACTCGTCGACGCCAACGCCGAATTCCTCGCGAGTCGCGAGTCCGCCGAACTGCGCCGCGAAACGGAGCAGATGGGCTGGTCGCTGCGACAGCTGTGCGTGTCGCTCGAATGGGGCGACGTGGCGAGGCGCGAAACGCTCGCGTCGCTGACGCCACTCGCGCAGCCGAGCGCGTTCGCATTCGCCGCTCACGCGCACAATGCTCCGGTCGATGCCGCGCTCGCCGCCTATGCGTTCAGCTGGGTCGAGAACCAGGCCGCCGCCGCGTTGAAGGCGGTGCCGCTCGGCCAGCTCGCGGGGCAACGCATCATCGTCGCGCTGCGTGAGCCGATCGAGGCGGCCGTCGCGCGCGCGCTCGCGACCTCGCGTGACGACCTCAACACGTTCGCGCCGCAGCTCGGCATTCTGTCGGCGCGCCACGAGTCGCAGTATTCGCGGCTCTTCCGCTCGTAGCACGATTCCCACGATCCATCATGAACGCATCTCATCATTCCGCTTCCCATACCGCGAGCCAGATCCGCACGAAGAAGCTGCCGCCGCTGCGCGTGGGCGTCGGCGGCCCGGTCGGCTCGGGCAAGACCACGCTGCTCGAAATGCTGTGCAAGGCGATGCGCGACCAGTACGACCTCGTCGCGATCACGAACGACATCTATACGAAAGAGGATCAGCGTCTGCTGACCGTCGCGGGCGCGCTGCCGGCCGAGCGCATCATGGGCGTCGAGACGGGTGGCTGCCCGCACACCGCGATCCGCGAGGACGCATCGATCAACCTCGAAGCGGTCGACCGCATGCTCACGCGTTTTCCGGATGCGGACATCGTGTTCATCGAATCGGGCGGCGACAACCTCGCGGCGACTTTCAGCCCGGAGCTGTCGGACCTGACGATCTACGTGATCGACGTCGCGGGCGGCGAGAAGATTCCGCGCAAGGGAGGACCTGGGATCACGAAGTCGGATCTGCTCGTGATCAACAAGACGGATCTCGCGCCGCTGGTGGGCGCGAACCTCGACGTGATGGCATCGGACGCGAAGAAGATGCGCGGCGAGCGGCCGTTTGTGATGTGCAATCTGAAGGCGCTCGAGGGTCTTGATGACGTGGTGAAGTTTATTGAAAAGAAGGGGTTGTTGAAGGTGTGAACAAGTAGCGCTGGCGCGTGCACAGCAAACAGCGACGATCGGCTCCCGCCAGACCTTCGCATCTTCGATCACCGCACCATAGGCGGTGATGAACGTCATCCACACCGACGCAACGCGAAAAGCCCGTCATCAGCTTAAGAAACGACGACTGTAAATTCGACCCCTGATTCAAAGTCCAGCGCGTTCAGGGCACGCCATCACGCAAAGACCGCACGAGCGGCAGGCGTGCGCGTTCGGTGTCCAGCGTCTTTCTTGGACGCTCGTTCAGACGTCTGGCATCTACAAGGTGGTGAGAGAGGGCGACGCCGGCTCCGGCTTCGAAGTGACATGCGTCGAAGGCGAGCATTTTCCGCCCACACGCAGCGGCAAGCGTGCGCATTATGAGTTGGTTCACGGCGCGCGCAGGGAAGGAAACGTACTATGAGAAATCGGCCTGGAACACGGTCAATACTTCCCGCTCTGGTGAGTTTGCTCGCCGGCTGTGTCGCTAGTGGCTTGCCGTATACCGGGCCGCACCTCACTCCGACAGAGTGCCGCGACCTGCCGGCGCTCAAGACAAACGCGCCCCTACGATGGCGCAGCACCAAAGCGAACTCGCTGCCTTGAGGAAAGCGGGCTACGACCCGTCACCGTGGTTTGATGATCCGTATTACCCGGATGATCTACAAGCGGCACAGCGCCTGGTCGACTATTGGTTCCAAACGGAGTGCCAACACCCTCGACCCGGCTGAGATAGAGAGATCGAGGACTGACTTGGATGTCACCGCGCGGCCAGGAGCGGCCAGTCGACATAGCAGCTCGAATCGCTAACAATCTGGGCTGAATATCGAGGCAACGCAATGCGGTTTTGATGCAGCAGAACGGTGGGGCTACCCGGGAAGCCGTTAAACTGTTGGGTTTTGTCGAGCGCGTGACGGCATGAGGGAGCGCCCTGCGCAACTACTTAGAATGCATTCAGTTCGGGCGGCACTAGCTGGCCCAACCGCCAAGTATGGAATTTAGAAAAGACATAAACGGCCTGCGCGCGATTGCGGTTATAGCAGTTGTTCTCTTTCACTATGGCGTCAGGTATTTCGACGGTGGATATGTCGGCGTAGACGTGTTTTTCGTCATCTCGGGCTTCCTGCTAACGTCGATCGCGCATGGCAGGCTCCAAAAGCGCCAATACTCCGCCGTTCAATTCATGTTGAACCGTCTTCGCCGGATATTTCCTGCCCTTCTGGTGACGGTGATCGGATCCTGGATATGGGCGACGCTGTTCTACCTGCCCGATGACTTCAGCAGGCTTGTTCGGAACGGCACGGCGGCGCTTTTGTTCCGGTCGAACTACGCGTTCCTCGGCGACGCGGGTGGATATTTCGCGCCCGATGCGCGTTCGAACATTCTTTTGCATACGTGGTCGCTCGCTGTTGAGTCTCAGTTCTACCTCATGTTCGCGATCACATGCGCGCTGTTCTGGCCAGCGGCCGGGGCGCGGCGGAAGGTGGCGGGATGGCTGCTGTTTGGCGTTGTCGCTCTATCGTCGCTGGCATGGTGTGTCGTCCATACGCCTGCGCATCAGCCGAGCGCCTTTTACCTGCTATGGGGCCGCGCGTGGGAGTTCATGGCTGGTTCGGTGGTGGCTCTGCTCCCGGCCAGACCGCGTCGCGGCGCTGCAAACGTCGTGGCGGTTGCGGGCGCGGCCCTGTTGTTGGCCGCGGTATTCGATCTTCGCGCGGACGATCCCTATCCCGGTTGGCGAGCGATCCTTCCTGTCGCGGGAACTGCGCTCATCATCTATGCGGGTGAAGGTTTCCTGACGACGGTTCTTTCTAGCGGGCCGCTTCAGTTTCTCGGCGCAATTTCCTATTCGGTTTATCTATGGCACTGGCCGATCCTGCTCATGTTTCGAGAGCGTGCGGGTGCCGAGCCGTCGCCCCTTCAGGTGGCGCTTCTGATTCTTGTTTCGATCGCGGCTGGATGGCTTTCCTACGCATGTGTCGAGCAACCGGGGCGAAAGCGGTTGGGCAATGTTCCCATCACTGTCTTGCTGGCGGCTTGCGTCGCCTCGGGCTTCGCCTTCACTGCGGTTCTCAACAAAACGGACGGCCTGCAAGGCAGGCTACCGCCGTACCTCCGCGCCGCGTCGACGGCCATGAAGAGCGAGGGACCGCGCTCGTATGAGTGTCAAAGAGACGTGGATGGCACCAAGCATTCGCCAGGCGATTTTTGTAGTTTGGGCGGCATGCCGTCGGGCGCTAATCCGACGATCATGCTGTGGGGCGACTCGTTCTCCAACATGGTCCAGCCAATTGTAGACGGTGTCTCAGCTGAGACGCATGTTCCCGGCATAGTTGCTACGCTGGGTGGGTGTCCTCCGTTCAGGGGGAAGGTATTTCCGGGTTCCGGGGCAGAGATTTTTCCGGGGTGTGAGCGATACGCAAACTTCGCCTTTGATCACTTCATGGATACACCGTCGATCAAGCTCGTCGTGGTGGCGGGTGACTGGCAACGATATGAGCCGATCTACGAAGGGAACGTGTTGAAGGGTATCGCAAAGGTTCTAGCAGCCCGTGGTGGAAAGATGGTGCTTGTCACTGCGGTGCCGAATCCTCGGGGCGATTCGCCACGCGATTGGGCTCGTATCCAGGTTGCGGCCGGTCACGAGATATCCGACGTGACTATTTCACGACCGTGGCAAGCGGATATCGTTCAACGGGGCAATCAGATTGCCGACATTGCGAAGCAGGTTGGCAATGTAACCCTCGTTGACCCATTCGACGCGCTTTGCAATCAGCAAGTGTGCTTTACAGTCAAGGACGGAGTAGGGCTGTACAAAGACACCGACCATCTGACACAAGACGGCGTGAGGCTGCTGGCTCCGCGTCTATCGTCAACGATACGACAGGCTCTGGTGGACATCGGCGCGGTCAAGAAGCCGTGAGCAAGTGCTTTGAAGAATGACAGCAACAAGTTTGCCCTAAAGGAGCCTAACTTGGTTCTCAGACGGAATGTGCCCCGGCTTGAATAAGCGTCTTGGTCTGGCGTGCTAGATGGTTTGAGTGTCTGCTATCAAGAAACGCTACCGTCCCTTGTGGGTCGGGTTCAGCCGACCGCGTCGGACGGCAGCCGGCCACGAGCAGCCTGTCGAAATGGCCACGCAGATCATCGAGAATATTTAGGTTAGCCGTAGAGCCCAACGCAATTTTCCCACGGGTCGCGCAGCATACACATCCGCTTTCCATCTTCCACTTGGCTTGGCCCACGATAAAGCGTGGCACCTATGTTCAAGAAATGCTTTAGCGATTCATCGAAGTCATCGACGGTCCAGTAGACGACTGTGCCCGCCGATCCCGCCGATAATTTTGCATCGGCGGGAACAATTTCAAGTCTGATGCCATTGAATTTGAGGTATGCCAGATTGAACTCTTCAAGAAAGCGCCTCTCAGCGCCTCGAAAAGCTGACTGGTACCAGTCCAATGCGGCCGGCACATCTGGCACATACACAAGCACTGCACATATTTGCGAGTTCATGCGGGAGCTCTTCTGTATCGTCGCTGAACGAGGTGGAGGAAGATCGCGATCGCGATATTGGTCGAAAAACCTGCTTTAGCAAAGGGTCCCTCGGCGATTTGCTCGCGCGGGATGCACACGACGCCCTCTTCGTCACCAACGATCAGGTCACCTGGCGTTGACAATTGCCTTGCAGACTCCTCGCTTGCTTCGCGGGTGAACATTGCGGTCATTGAGAATCGTGATGTGCGCCGACAATCGAGCCAATATCGATACGAGGAATTAGCGTCCTCAAGAATCGATTTTGCGCGCGACCAGATCGTATCCGTTCTGATGCAGCGTCAGCTTTTCGGCGATCCCCTGATCGTCCATTTCGAAGGTGATCTGCGCGTCAATCGACTTTGCAAAAAATCGGTGTTCGGCCTCGGGATACAGCGCGATTCTCGGTTGCCCAATACCTTGGGTGAAAAGTTGTCCATTATCGACCGTCATCGTCAGGATGAAGTCCGGACGTAGCCAGAAACGCCCTGCATAGGACTGCAGGCGGACAGGATCGACGTCGATCTCGTTTCGAATCTTGACCTGTTGCCGTAGGGGTTTTTCGGGTCTCAACAGATGCAGGCCAATGTCGCCGACGTCGAACGCCGCGTTCGCCAACACCACGACGCCTCGTGATGCGCGACGATCGAACCCGATGAACGACCGGCACCCCAGTGTTCCTCCGGTATGGCCGAACCATTCTGGTTCGCCATCTGTGCTGCCGGCGCCCATTGCCCAACAAAGTGGAATGACCTGGTCTCCAAGCTGCCGACGTATGTCGAGCGTATCGCCAATTGCTCTATCGAGCGCGGACGGCCGGTAGCCCATCACCGCTTCGAGAAATTGCAGTTGATCATCTACCGTGGACACCAACGCCCCTGCCGCTTCAAATACCTGACCAAGCTCCATCCGCTGCGCGAAACGCAGGTCGAGGTCGTGACCAGGGATGCACCTCCTTTCTATCTCGTGAGGCAGTGCGATGGCCGTACTCGCCAGTTGCAGCGGTGTGAGGATGCGAGCCCTCAGCACGGTTTCATAATCCGTTCCTGCCCGACATGCAAGCGCATAGCCCAGCAGGCCAACGCCGAGGTTCGAATACTCGAACTCCGAGCCGATGTCACGGGTCAGTTCATAGCGGGCCAGGAACGCGTAAAGAAGATCGATCGTGTAACCCGAGAACGGGTCGGGTGAACCGTTCCCGACCATGTTGTCGGGATGACGGGGCAACGCGGATGTATGCGTCGCAAGGTCATGTAGAGTGATAGTCCTGCCGTTGCGTTCTGGCACGGCCGGATTGCCGGGCAAAAGACGCTGAACTGGTTCATCAAGCGAGACTTCGCCACTCGCGATCATGTCCGCGAGCAGGATTGCGGTATACACTTTCGTCACTGATCCAATTTCGAACGCAGTGTGCTGGTCGGGGATACGGGCGTCGTTCTGACCGAATCGGCCATAGCCGACGACGCGCCGCTCGCCATCGCCCACCATTCCAACGACGATTCCCACGCCTTCGCGGCGGGTATCGATCCGGTCCGAAAGGATGCGTCGGATTGCGTTCTCATCGAGGAAGCGATTGCTGGGTGTAAGGGGCGCTCTCGCTGGCATGGGGCTCCTCTGGCGTAGGTCGGATTAATCACGTCGCAGCTGAAGTAGGTGGCAACTTGCGAGCACGTGGTCGTCAAATGGAAGACTGAACCTCACTTTCATTCGCTTGGGCTAGGCGGCGAAAAATGGATAAGGGGCGAGTTGGAGGCGGTGTGCAGCAATGAACTCTCTGCGACTACGCGGCGACAGTTGACAGTGCTGCCCCGTATCATTGCCCAATTGAATCATACGCGGACGTCAATGCAGACACCGAAAATCATCTTGCTAAACGGTGTGGGCAGCTCAGGCAAGACCTGTCTGGCCCGCGCTCTGCAGGCAGCGGCCGAGGACGCGTTTTTGCATGTCCAGATGGACGCGTTTCTAGCGATGCTACCGACTCGTTATCTGGACGATCCCGATGGATTCACCTTTGCATCGTCGACCGTGGAAGGACACAAGGTCGTATCAATACACAGCGGTCCGGTTGCCCGACGCGCCATGCTGGGTATGCGACACGCTATCGTTGCACTGGCATATAACGGCAACAATCTTATAGTTGATGAGGTTCTTCTTGGCGAAGAAAAAAATGACTATGCTCGTCTGTTCGAGACATTCCAGCTAATCACTGTCGGCGTCCTCTGTCCACTCCACTTGCTTGAGGAACGAGAACGGCAGCGGGGTGATCGGCTTGTCGGTTTAGCTAGATGGCAATACGACAAGGTGCATACGGGAATGAACTACACCGTTACGGTCGACACCAGCGAAGCTACGCCAGGGGAGTGCGCGCAAGTCATACTGCGAGCGCTTTCATCCTGAATTTGCGGTAAGTTTCGGCTCCGGCTGGGTACTAAAACTCCGCGTCCGCTCACGTGAACGTCCGCTTCGTAGAAAAGCGAGCGTCTCTTCAGGGTCGACAGCCGCCCGACGACTGCGAAGACACAGCGGCCACCGCTGTCCTTGCACCGCGCAATGAGCTTTTTTAAACTGCGCATCAAAAACAAGAGCCGGGATTCCGGGCGCTTCTTTTCAAGCGCTACCCAGTTTTTTTTCACTACCTGCGGCTGCACGTTCACATTAACCAGCACGGTCTGCACTTTCCGCGTCATCCGACAAAGCACCACGCCGCGTTGCACGGCATCCGCTCATCCCTACTCCGGCAACAACGCCGCCAACACATCCACCGTCCTCGCCGTCGCCCCGCGATGCCTCGCCGCAAACGCGGCAGCCGCACCGCCCATCGCGAGCCGCCGCGACTTGTCGCCGAACAGCTCGCGCAGCGCGCGCGCCAGATCGGCCGGGTCCTGCACCTGCACGGCGGCGCCGGCCGCGACCGCATCGGCGGTGGCTTGCGTGAAGTTGAAAACGTGCGGCCCGATCAGCACCGGCACGCCAACCGCGCACGCTTCGATCAGGTTCTGTCCGCCAAGCGGCAACAGACTGCCGCCGATAAACGCAAGATCCGACGCCGCGTAGTAAGCGCCCAACTCGCCCATCGAATCGCCGAGAAGCACGTTCACGTCGCGAGGCAGCGGCGCCACGCCATCGTCGGCGGTGCGCGCCGCCGACGCGACCTTCGCATCGGGCGCCCAACTCGATCGCCGTTCGAGCCGCAACCCCGCTTTCTCGACGAGCGCCGCGATTTCATTGAAGCGCTGCGGATGACGCGGCACCAGAATCAGCAGCGCATCGTCGATGCCGAGCGCCGCGAACGCCTCGAGCACGAGCGCTTCTTCGCCCTCGCGCGTGCTCGCCGCGACCCACACGGGCCGCGTGCCGATCGCCGCGCGCCACGCGTGGCCGCGGGCCGCGAGTTCGGGCGGCGTGCTCATGTCGAACTTCAGATTGCCGAGCACCGCGACATTGCGCGCGCCGAGCGAGGTCAACCGCTCGGCATCGGACGGACTCTGCGCGAGCACGCGCGCGAAGCCGCCGAACACGTCCTTCGTCGCACCGCCGAATTTCGCCGCGCGCTTGAACGAACGTGCCGACATCCGCGCGTTGGTCAGCACGAGCGGCACGTCGGCGCGACGGCACTCGTCGATCAGGGTCGGCCACACCTCGGTTTCCATCACGAGACCGAGCGACGGCCGCCACCCGCGCAAGAAGCGCCGTACCGCATGCGGCATGTCGTACGGTAGATAACTGCGCAACACGCGGTCGCCGAAAATCTCGATGCCGGTCGCGCGGCCGCTCGGCGTCATGTGCGTAAGCAGAATGCGCGCGTCGGGGCGCGCCTTCATCAGCGCATCGATCAGCGGCTGCGCGGCGCGCGTCTCGCCGACCGACACCGCATGCACCCAGATCAACGGCGCGCTGTCCTCCAACAAGCGCCCGCGCGAATAACCGAAGCGCTCGCCGATATGCTCGCGATAACCGCGCTCCTTACGCGAACGGATCAACAGACGCAGCACCGCAAGCGGCGCGATGAGCCACCAGAGCGCGCGATAGATCGCCCTTAGCATCGGCGCCCCGCGTGATTCGGAAAGCGCAGCGCGCTCACGCGCGCGATGCGGGCCGGCATCTGCCCGGCCCTCGAATCGACCGCCGCGCTCAAACCAGCGCCCTGCCCTTCAGGCGCTCGAGAATGCCGAGCGGCGCGCATTCCGGCTGCGCCATCGCCTTCACTGGCAGGAAGAAAGTCTGCTCCAGCATGAACTGGCCGGACATCACCGCATGCGAGGTCTGGTCGGAGAAGCACACCCACACGCTGCCCGGTGGAAACGGCATGGTCTGTTGCGGGCTCGTCTTCTGATAGTCGAGGTCGGCCTTCATGCCGTCGTGCAGACTGAGCATCAGATGATCGTATTCGCTGCGCAGCGATTTGGTCACGTGCAGCAGGTTCAGCAGCCACGCGGAGCCGGGCATCTGCGGCTTGATACGCGGCAGGAAGCGCTGCGCCATATCCTCGAACGGCTCGCCGACGCGCCATACGCGCGGCACGCCATGGGGATTGACGTTGGTGAACACGCGCAGGATGCGCTCGCCGTAATTCGGCCGCGACGGAAACGCGTCGACGTGCAGACGGCTATCGTCCTTGCGCCACGAGGTTTCGCGAGTCTCGACCTGATGCAGCCGCAGGCTCGTCGGCGCGACCCGCAGCTTGCCGCTGTACTCGGGAAAGAGCCCGTCGACGAGCGTGCGCGCGTTCGCCTGATAACGCGCGATCAACGCGCGCACCGCCGATTGCGTGACCGCATCGCCGGCCACGCCATGCAACGCGCCGCCATTCGGTTCGAGGCTGATGTTCTTGCGGTTCGGATCGGCGAGCGCCGGGTCGAGCAGCGCCTGCTCGCCGCCGTCGATCGCGAAGCGCAGGTTCGGGAAGTACAGCACCTTGCCGCGCTCGACGCCGGCGAGCAGCGTCTCTCGAGGCACGGACAGGTTGCAGCCGTGCCAGTCGGCGTTCGCTACTTCGATGATCTGGGTTTCGTTCATGGTCGCCCTTTGGAACGGAGGGTGCGCAAGGCGAAGCGCACCGACAGGATGCAGCAGGTGCTGATGCCGGCCGGCCCGGGTTACAACAGCCCGAAGCCGGCAAGCACCGACTTCACCTGCTGCAGCGTAGGCGGCTGCCCCGCCGCGCCGAGATTGACGACGTTCGGCGACCAGTAGCCGCCGGTGCGCCACGCGGTCGAGAAATTGTACAACTCGACCGTGGGCCGCTTCAGCGCCGCCGCGATATGGACCAGACCTGTGTCAACCCCGACCGTCGCGGCCGCGCCATCGATCAGCCCCACCACCGCCGCCAGCGACAGCTTCGGCGGCACGATCGCGGCCGCGCCGAACTCCTTCGCGAGCCGCTCGCTGGTCGCGCGCTCGGCGTCGCTGCCCCACGGCAGCACGATCGACGCGCCGCGCCGCACCAGCGCCTGCCCGAGTTCGATCCACGCGGCATCGGGCCACTGCTTGTCGGCGCGCGAAGTCGCGTGCACGAACACCACGTACGGCACCGGCAGATTCAGATTCGCCTGCGACAGCGCGAGCGCGGCACGGCCCGTGTCGAGACCGAAGTCGATGTCGTCGGTGGGTTGCGGCGGCGGATCGTTCAGCGCCGCGGCCACCAGTTGACGCGTGCGTTCGACCACGTGCGTGCGCGGCGCGATCGGCACGCGCCGCCCGTAGAAAAAGCGCACCGGCCATTCGTAGCCGGCGCCTTCGGTACGGTTGCCGAGGCCGACGAGCGGTCCGCGCGCCATGTTCGCGAGCCACGCGGTCTTGATTAGGCCCTGGCAGTCGATCACCAGATCGTAGTGCTCGGCGGCGAGCGCGCGGCGAAACGCGCCGATCTCGCGCCAGTTGTCGACGGACAGGATGCGCTTGCGCCAGCGCCGCAGCGACACCGGAATCGCGCGCCGCACACCGCTCACGAGTTCCACGAGCCCGACGAAGCTTTCCTCGACGAGCCAGTCGATCTGCGCGTCGGGATGGCGGCGCCGGATGTCGGCGATCACGGGCATGTTGTGAACGACGTCGCCCAGCGACGACACCCTCACGATCAGTATCTTTTGCGCGCTCAAGAGTGGGAAAACCGGCTATCCGGCTCGAAGATGCGTTGAAAGGACCGCAATTCTAGCGCGCCGTCCATGAAAGACATGAAAAACGCGGCGCGGTAAGGCAACCCGCGCCGCGTTCGGTAGGGGCGACGCTTCGAGCCGTCTTGACGAACTTCGAAGCGCAGCGCCGCATCAGCCGTCAGAACGGCAGTTTCGCATCGGCCTTCTCCGCGAGAATCACGCGGCGGAAGTCGTCCTGGATGCGTTTGAGCGCCGCGTCGTTGTCGGCCTCGAAACGCATCACCACGACCGGCGTCGTGTTCGACGAACGCGCGAGGCCGAAGCCGTCCGGATACTCGACGCGCAGACCGTCGATCTTCACGACGTTGTCCGCGCCGGTGAACTTCGCGTTCTGCTGCATACGCGCGATCAGCTCGAAGTTCTCGCCTTCCTCGAGTTTCAGCTGCAGCTCGGGCGTGGAGTGCGAGTTCGGCAGCGAGTTCAGCAGCTTGCTCGGGTCGGCGACACGCGTGAGGATCTCGAGCAGACGCGCTCCCGTGTACAGGCCGTCGTCGAAACCATACCAGCGGTCCTTGAAGAACACGTGGCCGCTCATTTCGCCAGCCAGCGGCGCGCCGGTTTCGCGCAGCTTCGCCTTCACGAGCGAGTGGCCGGTCTTCCACATCAGCGGCTCGCCGCCCTTGTCCTTGACCCACTTCGCGAGATTGCGCGTGCACTTCACGTCGTAAATGATCTGCGCGCCCTTGTTGCGCGACAGCACTTCTTCGGCGAACAGCATCAGTTGACGGTCCGGGTAGATGATCTGGCCGTCTTTGGTGACGACGCCGAGGCGGTCGCCGTCGCCGTCGAACGCGAAGCCGATTTCCGCATCCGTTTCCTTCAGCGCACGAATCACGTCTTCGAGGTTCTCCGGGTGCGCCGGGTCCGGGTGGTGATTCGGGAAGTTGCCGTCGACTTCGGTGAACAGTTCGACGAGTTCGCAGCCGAGCTTCCTGAACAGCTTCGGCGCGAGCCCACCGGCCACGCCGTTGCCGGTATCGACGACGATCTTGATCGGACGCGCAAGCTTCACGTCGCTCGCGATGCGCTCGAGATACGCGTCGGCGATGTCGTACTCGGCGTAGCTGCCGCTGCCGTCGGCGAAGTTCTCGTCGACGATGCGCTGATGCAGCGCGAGAATCTGCTCGCCGTAAATGGCCGCGCCGCGCAGCACCATCTTGAAGCCGTTGTAGTCCGGCGGATTATGGCTACCCGTCACGACGATGCACGAGTCGACGCGCCGCTCGCCGCCCGCCAGTTTCAACGGTACGCTCGCCGCGAAGTAGCCGACCGGCGTGGGCACCATGCCCACGTTCACGACATCGACGCCGGCCGCACGCAGGCCGTCGGACAGCGCCCCGATCAGCTCGGGGCCCGACAGGCGTCCGTCGCGCGCGACCACGACCGCGTCGCCGCCCTGCGCGCGCACTTCGCTGCCGAATGCGCGACCGATGGAACGCGCGGCGTCGGCGTCGAGCGTCTTGCCAATGACGCCACGAATGTCATACGCCTTGAAAATGGATTTGGAGATCATGTTGGCTCACTTGCGTGCAATGGAAAATTTTGACCTGCGCACCGACCTCGACCGGTAACAATCGCCGGTTAAAACGCGGAAAAAATTCGCGTTAAAAACCACGGTAATACTCACGTTAAAAACACCTGTTACCGCGCCTCGATGCGCCCTTGCCGGAAGCGGTCCGGTTCCAACTTATAATTGCGTTTTTCTGACCAGCCTGAATACCGCCATTCTAATGCTTAGACGCCCTCCATTTGTAAAGTTGCCGTGGCTGCCGGCCGGGCGGGCGAATGCGCATAGCGCCGCATGCATGGCCGTACGAGGCGGCTTGACCGACGCGCAGCGGCGAGCGGCCAACGGATGCTGACGGTCAAGCGCTTCGCCAATCCCGACGTCACCCGAGCGTTTACGAACATCGTCTGGCTGGGTCTCGAGCGGCTCACGCAGATCGGCGTCGCAATCGTGATCAGCGGCATGCTCGCGCGTTACTTCGGGCCCGAAACGTTCGGCAAATGGCAGTACGCGAATACGCTGCTGCTGGTGCTGTCGCCGATCACCTGGGTCTGCGGCGCGGAAATCCTCGTACCGACCATCGTCAACCGGCCGCCCGGACAACTCGGTACCGTCCTCGGCAGCGCGTTCGCGTTGCGCATCTCCGTCTCGGCGGTTGCGCTGCTGCTTACGTGGCTCGGCATTGCGCTGCACTTCTTCGAACCGCTCGTCGGTGCGATGCTCGCCGGCCTCGCGGTGACGATGTTGTTTCGCGAGCCGTTCGTCGGCGTGATCAACGCGTGGCTGCAAAGCATGACCTACAGCAAGCCGCAATTGCTGACTAGCATGAGCACCGCGGTGATCAAGGCGGCTCTCGTCTATCTGCTGGTGCGCGCGACGGCCGCGCCCGCGCGTTTCGGCTGGCTGTGGGCGCTCGAATCGGCGGCGATCGGCGCGGTGCTGTTGCTCTACTTCATGCGCCGGCATGACGGCAAGCTGGGCTGGCATGTCGAACGTTCGCTCTTCAGGCACTTCGCGAGCGCGGGCACCGTGTTCTGGCTCGGGCTCATCTGTATGTATCTGTTTCTGAAACTGGACCGGCTGATGCTCGAGCGCGCGATTTCGTTCGCCGACCTCGGTCGCTACTCGGCCGCCCAGCAGTTGAATGAAAACTGGATCACGCTCGCGCTGATGCTCGCGCAAACCATTGCGCCCGCCTTCGTCTACCGCGTGCAAGGCATCGCGCAACTGCGCCGCAACATGTGGCGGCTCACCGCGCTGACCGCCGTGCTGATGGTGTGCGGCGCGTTCGTGCTCGATCTGCTCGCGGGCTTCATCATCCGCCGTGTGTTCGGGCCGGACTTCGAAGGCGCGATCGAAATCTTCCGCTGGGCCGTGTGGCTGTCGGTGCCCGCCGGCGTCGAGGCGATCGGCAATCTGGTCGTGCTCAAATATCAGGCCAAGTTCGTGTTGCTCGCCAAGTGGCTGCTCGCGCTCGCCGTCGCGTTCGCGGTCAATCTGCTGGCGATCCCGCGGCTCGGCGCGTATGGCGCGCTCGTCGGCCTCGCGGCCGGCTATCTGGCGGCCGCCTCGGTCAATCTTTATTACATCCGTTTCAAATTGCGCCCATGACGAATTCATCCGCCACCGCGCAAACCACGCTCGACGACGTCGCGGTGCTGATACCCGCCTATAACGGTCAGGCGGACGTCGATTCTACGCTCGCGTCGTTCGAAGAAAGTGCGCTGGTGCACGTACTGATCGTCGATGACGGCAGCACGCCGCCGATCGTCGCGCCCACGCTGCCGAACCTGAAGATCGAAGTGCTGCGCATGGCGCAGAACGGGGGCATCGAGCGTGCGCTGCGAACCGGCGTCGACGCGCTCGCGCAGCGCGGCTTTCGCTATGCGGCGCGCATCGACGCGGGCGATCGCGCGGTGCCACAGCGGCTCGCGAAGCAGCGCGCGTTCATGCAAGCGCATCCGAACGTGGCGGGCCTCGGCATGTGGACCCAGGTCGTCACGCGCGCGGGCGAGCCGCTTTTCATGCTGACTCCGCCAGCCGAGCCGAACGTGATCCGGCGCCAGCGCTTTTTCCGCTCGTGCCTCGCGCATCCGTCGATGATGCTGCGTATCGATGCCGTCCGCACAGTCGGCAACTACCGCGCCGCGTATCGTTCGGCGGAGGACCTCGATCTGTTCGTACGTCTGATGGAACGCTATGACTGCGCGAATCTGCCGGAACTCGGCCTTTTCTATGAGCTGAACGAAGGCGGCATCAGCGCGACGAAACGGCGCCGGCAGATCGGTTCGACGCTGCGTTTGCAGTTGCGCTACTTCAACGTGGCCCAATCCTTACGACTGGTTGGGCCTCGCGAAGAATCTGTTGCATCTGATGCTGCCTTATCGCACGTTACAGCGGGTCAAGCGCGCGCTGCTCACGCCGCGCGCGAACCGTTGAGTCGCGCCGCGTGTGAGCGCTGTCGTTGTCGTTGTCGCTGTCGTTGTCGCTTCATTCGCTGAGGTTCGCGCCGCATCGTAGGGCGCTGTCTTCGTATCAATGGTCCACACTTCATTCAACGCCCGGCATTTCTTCGCATGAAGCCCTCTTTCAAGTCGACGCCCGCGCTACGCATTACACTCGTTTGCAACACGGCCTGGGCAATCTATACCTATCGGCAAGGGCTGATCCGCACGCTGATCGGGCGCGGCGTCGACGTAACGGTGCTCGCGCCGCGCGACCGCACGTTCGAGTTGCTCGCCGCGATGGGCTGCCGTTGCATCGAGCTGCCGATGGCGTCGAAAGGCACGAGTCCGGGCGAAGATCTGCGCACGCTCGTCGCGCTGTATCGGCAGTACAGGACCATCCGTCCGCATGTCGTGTTTCACTACACGATCAAGCCGAACATCTACGGCTCGATCGCGGCGAAGCTGGCTGGCGTGCAGTCGGTGGCGGTCACCACCGGGCTCGGCTACGTGTTCATCCAGCACAGCCGCGCCGCGCAGATCGCCAAAAGGCTGTATCGTTTTGCGTTCCGCTTTCCGCGTGAAGTGTGGTTCCTGAATCGCGACGATCAGGCCGCGTTCATCGACGGCAAGCTGCTCGTGCATCCGGAGCGCGCGCGGCTGTTGCACGGCGAGGGCGTCGATCTCGAGCAGTTCGCGTTCACGCCGCTGCGCGAGCGCGCGGAGTTTCGCTTCGTGCTGATCGGGCGGCTGCTGTGGGACAAAGGCGTCGGCGAATACGTCGAGGCCGCGCGGCAATTGCGCGCGCGCTACCGCCACGCGCGCTTTCAGCTGCTCGGGCCGGTCGGCGTCGACAATCCGAGCGCGATCACGCGCGACGAAGTCGCCGCGTGGGAACAGGAAGGCGTGATCGAATATCTGGGCGAGGCGCACGACGTGCGGCCGTTCATCGCCGATGCCGATTGCGTGGTGCTGCCGTCGTATCGCGAAGGCGTGCCGCGCACGCTGATGGAAGCGTCGGCGATGGGCCGGCCGATCGTCGCGACCGACGTGCCCGGCTGCCGCGAGGTGGTGGCCGACGGCGTCAACGGCTTGTTGTGCGAAGCGCGCAATGCGCAGAGCCTTGCCGCGAGTCTCGCACGCATGCTCGACATGAGCGGCGCGGAGCGGCGCGCGATGGCGGAACGCGGCCGGCAGAAAGTCGCGACCGAATTCGACGAACGCATGGTCGTCGAAACCTATAAAGACCTGGTGCAAAAAATCACGGGTGTTTTACTTTAATGGGAGCAACAGCATGACCACGAAGGGCACGATTCTGGTAACGGGCGGCGCGGGTTTCATCGGCTCGCACACCTGCGTCGAACTGCTGAACGGCGGCTACGACGTCGTGGTGATCGACAACCTCGTGAACAGCAAGCGCGAAGCGGTGCGGCGCGTCGAGAAAATAACCGGCCGTGCGGTGAGCTTCTACGACGACGACGCGCGCGACGCAGCCGCGCTGCAGCGGATTTTCGATGTGCATCCGATCACCGGCGCGATCCATTTCGCGGCGCTGAAAGCGGTCGGCGAGTCGGTCGCGAAGCCGATCGAGTACTACGCGAACAACGTCGGCAGCCTGCTGACGCTACTCGGCGTGATGCGCGATCGCAACGTCAAGCAGTTCGTGTTCAGTTCGTCGGCAACGGTGTACGGCGTGCCGAAGAGCTCGCCTATCGACGAATCGTTCCCGCTGTCGGCGACCAATCCGTATGGTCAATCGAAGCTGATCGCCGAGCAGATCCTGCGCGATCTCGAAGTGTCGGACCCATCGTGGCGCATCGCGACGCTGCGCTACTTCAATCCGGTCGGCGCGCACGAAAGTGGCCTGATCGGCGAAGATCCGGCCGGCATTCCGAACAACCTGATGCCGTACGTCGCACAGGTCGCGGTCGGCAAGCTCGACAAGCTGCGCGTGTTCGGCGGCGACTACGAGACGCCCGACGGCACCGGCGTGCGCGACTACATCCACGTGGTCGATCTCGCGCGCGGGCATCTCGCCGCGCTCGATGCGCTCGTCGAGCGCGATGCGAGCTTCGTCGTCAATCTCGGCACGGGCCAGGGCTATAGCGTGCTCGACGTGGTGCGCTCGTTCGAGAAGGCGTCGGGGCGGCCGGTGCCGTACGAGATCGTCGCGCGCCGCCCGGGCGATGTGGCTTCGTGTTTTGCGGATCCTGCTGCGGCGGAGAAAATCATCGGCTGGCGCGCTGAGTTCGGCATCGAGCGGATGTGCGCGGATCATTGGCGCTGGCAATCGACGAATCCGCGAGGCTTTGCGTAGACGTAGCGTCGAATAAACTCTCGTTGACCGGCGGCCCCGTCTTGCACGGCGTCCGTCGGGTGAGTCGCTCCGTGCGATCACGCCCACGCGGCACCCACGTCGCGTGCCGTGCTGACTGCATTTGTTGTGTTCATGCGCATATATGCCAACAACATGTTCGCCCACTGCGCAATCTCGGACATCTTTCACATGATGATCTGATCTGGCCGAAGCAGCGATGGAGGTTATACCTCGCAACGCAATAGCAAGGTATAAATTTGACACGCCGCCACTTATACCCTACGATCCTGTCATAGGGTATAAGGAGCAGCCATATGGCCAATCTCCATAACGAAGCACTGCAAACGCTGTATTCCTCGGTCACCGAACGGGCCAGTGCGCAACAGCTCATTCCGTTGCATTCCCCGGGCTCTGCTGCACAAAAGACAGTCGACGGGAAGACCTACACCTATTGGCGGGTGTATCTCGCTTCAGGAAAGCACAAGGAAACCTCGCTGGGCCGTACTGGCGAACCGGCTACCGACGCCGCGCTTGAGGCGAAAATGCTCGAGAGCGCGGAGATGCGTATGCTTGCCACTGACGCCCAGGTTTTGCGTAAGGCAGGCTTTGCTGCCGCCGACAATTCATCGGCGCTGACTATCGCAACGCTCTTTAACGCTGGCATCTTCAGTCACGGTGGGGTGCTCGTCGGCTCTCACGCGTTTGGCGCGCTCCTGAACGGTCTCGGCGTTCGTCTTTCCGCAAACTACAGGACCGAGGATATCGACATCGGAAGCGCGGGCTCTATTACGGTGGCGATCCCGGAAGACCGCAGCTTTCTCGACGTCCTGCGTGACAGCGGCATTCCCTTTCTCGAGGTGCCGGAACTCGACTCGCGAAAGCCTTCAACCTCATTCAAGGCTCGTGGACAGCCCTTAAAGGTCGACTTGCTCGTACCGGGTACCGAGGCGTACGAGACGAAAGCCATTCCCCAGTTGCGCGCACACGCGACCGGGCTCCCGTACTTCGCGTATCTGGTATCGAATCCGTCGCGCGGCTTTATCCTCGGGAAGGAACATGTGGTCCCCGTCATGCTGCCGGACCCTGCGAGATTTGCTCTTCACAAGCTTATCGTAAGCACGCTTCGCGACCCGTCGCGCGCTCTTAAGGCGGAGAAGGACCGACGGCAGGCCGCAGCGCTGATTGATGCGCTGACGGAGCGGTTTCCAGACTGGTTGATGACAGCTGCAAATGAACTGGAGAAGACCGCACGTACACGGGTTGGTGCAGCAGCCGCCCAAACCCTGACTCTTGCACCTAACCTGTCAGAGCGCGCCAGGGACTTTCTGACTGATTTGGGTACACAGACGTGATCCGGTTCTCGCGATATTTGAGCGAACGCCTGTTGAGGCATCCGGCACTCGGACGAACCTCAAAAATCCTCCCAAGCAGGCTCATGATGCAAACCAGTATGGATGAATCGAATAAAGTGTTGCTCCCTGAATTCGTCAACCAGCAATGAGCAAAGTGAAGAGCACGGACAAGCTATTCTCAGGCCGTCACTTCAACCTCAAAGATGCCACTGCGCCAGCCGTCTGGAACGCTATCCTGTCTACGCGATAAGGAATCCTTTCTAGATGAGCCTTTTCTTCCAGACCGCCTATTTGCACCAGGGCTCCTGGAAAGCTACGTGTTACGCCACATGACCCGATGACAACGACGGAGCAAGCACCAATGTAGAGACCTTGCCATCGTTCTCGATTTCGACAAAACCAATTCGCCTGTACCACTTATAGGCCACCTGGTTGCATACGAAGACATGCAAGTACAGCGGTTTTTGCAAGCAACTGGACAACGACCTGACCTTGGCAAGCGCTTCACTGCCGATCGATTTGTTTTGCATCTCGGGCACGATGCAAAGCATCCTCAGCCATACGAGATCTGGTTCGACGTCCCAGTGAACAAACCCGCATCGGTTGCCGTCCCGCATAACTATCTGACAAGAACCCTGGCGAAGGCTTTTTGCAAACCCCGCTCGTTGCAAGCCCTCATCCCAGCCGTGCGCTGAGGTAACAAAACCCTTCATCGTTCGCTGGTACGTGTCATATAGCCATTCCGAGTCGCCGGATACGGCCTGCCGAAAATCCAGATTCATAACAGCGGCACGACGGCGCGATGGTCGATCATGACTTTCCATTGCGGATGAAAACTGGCAGCCGTCCTCATGTCCGCCCCGATGTTCTTTCAGATACCGAAGACGTGCCGGAGTTCACGTGCGCGAGCGACACGGCACACTCAGCGCAGTGCGTACAAACTTCAGTTTAGGCAATGGCGGCGCGCGCATGGTGCCTGTTCCTCGGTTGGTCAATCAGACCCACCGAGATAGCCATGAATATGGACACCTCATTTTCGCAATGCAGCACTGGGCTCCTGCGCTGAGCTGCATGGCAAGTTGACGAAACCCGACGCGGGGATTCAGCGCGTCAAATGTGTCATCAATGTTCGCGCGACCGGATGCGTTTCTTTGCACTGGCGCTGCTATGCCGGAAACGATAGCTTTCGTTGCCGTTCTCGACGATGTGGTAGTGGTGCGTCAGCCGATCCAGCAACGCCGTGGTCATCTTCGCGTCGCCGAACACACTTGACCATTCGGCGAAGTTCAGATTCGTTGCAATACCAACCAACCCTTCTCGGGCTGGAACGATGTCTTCCCCGACCCCGGCATGACGATCATCGCTATCGACCGGCTCGTGCATCACTCGATGATCTTCGAACTGAACGTTGAGAGCTATCGCCGCCGTAAGGCTAGCGACAAACAGAGCGTGCCGGTCGTGCTGTTTGACGCCGTCTAGGCCTCCTTCGGGACCCACGAGACTCACAGGAACAGACATGCTATCGTTGACATCCTCCCCTGCCTAAAGGCGGCAGGGGATTCCTACAGCGACTGAAACAATGGACAGTCTCAGATCGCCTCGGCGGGTTCCTGCTTCACAGAGCGGCCTGACTGCACCGGCTCTCCACAGGCTGCAACGCGGCGTCCCCGCGCCAAAACATTGATCGCGCCGACCATATCGGCGTTGTCCTCGAAGCAGCACCCGACGCCCACGAATTTCGCCTGCGTCAGACGTGACCGACAACCTGATTCTGGGCGCCTTTGCGCGCCTGCCTCACGTGGGCGCGGCCGCGCGGCGATGTGAACACCGATCTGGGGCGCGCGATCGAACTGTTTCCGCGTCTGAAGGAACAGCGCCACCAACTGGCCGGCACGCTCTCCGGCGGCGAGCAGCAGATGCTGGCGATGGCGCGCGCGATCATGCTGAACCCGGAACTGGTGCTGCTCGACGAACCGTCGATGGGGCTCGCGCCAATTCTTGTCGATGAGGTGTTTCGCATCATCGAGAACCTGAAGGGACAGGGCGTGACGATGCTGCTGGTCGAGCAGTTCGCCGCGTCGGCACTCAATGTGGCCGATTATTGCCACGTGCTGGAAAACGGCCGGATCGCCGCGCACGGGCTGGCGCTGCAATTGCGCAACGATCCGTCGGTGAAGGCCGCTTATCTGGGTACGAGTCACTGAGGCGACGGACCGGGTCGGTCATCGCCGAAGCGCACTTTGCGCGGCTGTGGCGCCTCTGCACCGGGCCGCGTGAGCAACGGTCCCGCCTACGCCGCCTTTGCGTCGAGCCGAAACACCGCCACTGCATCACGCAGCGCCACCGCGTGCTCTTCCAGCGACTTCGCCGCGGCTTCGGCCTCCTCGACGAGCGCCGTCGATTCGCCGATCAGTTCCTTGATCTCCGTGGCCGCGGCGCCCGAGCGCTGCGCGAGACTGCGCACTTCCGAGGCCACCACCGCGAAGCCGCGTCCCTGCTCGCCGGCGCGCGCCGCTTCGACCGCCGCGTTCAACGCGAGGATGTTGGTCTGAAACGCGATCCCCTCGATCATGCCGATGATCTCCGTCACCTTGCGCGATGACTCGCTGATGCCGTCCATCGCTTCGGTCACGCGCGACACTGATCTGCTGCAGAAAGCCTGGACAGAAATGAATGTTGGTGTTTCGATGCACGTTTCCCTTTGAGGGAGGTGGCGATGAAACGCCAACAGTAAGCGATGGTGCAGATCGTATCCGCGCTCTAACCACGGCCGGCACGGTACGTCACGCTTCGGACCGGTTCAACACCGCCTTGGCACGAAGCTGAAGCACGGCTGAAACACGGAACGAAGCTGCGTCATTTTCCGGCGCTACTGTCGTACGTGTATTCGCCGAGCTGCGCCTGACCGAGGCCTCCCTGACTGTCCCGCAAAACGAGATCGATCCGGCACGTGCCGCCCGCCTGCCCTGCGGCACGCGCGGACGACAGAGCCCCTGGCTCGCCGGCCGCGAGCGTTACGGCGCCACGCTGGCTGATGCGCGACGTCCCCGCGCTGTCTGCAGTGATGACCACCTTCGGGTCGTACTCGATACGCAGCGCATGCGCGGCGCGCACGTAATCGACGACATAGCCCGGCCCTGGTTCGTATGCGCGTCGAACCAGACCTGCAGATCCACTGCGTTCATCATTGCGGCTCCCCTGTTGCGCGCCACGCCGATGGCGGCGCAAACACCGGAGAGCATCCCTGGACAAAACGGTCAGATCGAGAGAATGAACCGCATCATCAAGGAAGCGACCGTCAAGCGCTACCACTGCGAGACCCATAGCCGCCTTGAAACCTATTTTCACGACTTCATTGGGGCATACAGATTCGCGCGGCGCCTGGAGACTCTCAAGAGACTCCGCCAAATACAAGATCTCGACAGCAGAACCAGAAAGGTTCATCCTTGACCCGTTCGATCAAATGCCGGGACAAAATACTTGGTAATTTCCCTAATTTTACGCCTGTGATTTCCATGCGTTAATTAGCGCCAGTGTCGGCTGGACTTCGGGTCGACCGTGTTTCAAACAAGCCGCTGGCCGGCATGACGTACGTCACTCTGTGACATCTATAAAGTCGGCGTCCAGGACGCCGCAATTGCAAGAAAAGAGGTCTTCCGTTATCCGTCGGTGTCATTGTGCCGATGGAAAGGCAACCTCCAACGCGGCCTGTATTCGAAGGGCCATCAAGCAAGCAGTTCGGAACGACACCCGCAAGGGTCGTCGTCAGTGGCGTATCCGCGCCGAAAAGACTTCATGCAGTTTTCAGACCGCAGCGCGCGTCGCATTGCATTGGCGAACGCCTGATCGGCGTTTGCGCTGTCACGAACAGCGTCTGACCTGCTGCAGTCGTTCAAGCCGCCCCTTGGGCGAATCAAAGGCCCGACCGCACGAGCAACTGCTTGTCGTGCGTCCGTGCAAGCGCACGCACCCCTCCCGGGCCGCTCGACACCACGAAAGAGTCGCACCTTTTAGCCGTAGCGCCTCACCGCGCATACGGTTCCACAGCTGAACAGGGCTCTCCTGCGTCGACTCGTCACCAATTCAATCCGCGAACTCATGTCGGACAGGCGCAGCCCGCTTCGCAGCAGCGGCTCGACTTGTCACCGGACTTCTGCCCCGACCGGAAATGCGTCATGCCCGAAGGGCCGCCAGGATTGCTGCGTCCTGGCACCCTAACTCAACCTGCTTGCCTGTCCTCTTCAGGAGTCTTGCATGCGTGGCCTCACACCCGCGAGGGACATCGTGTTACACCGCACCGACCATGTGTCCGGCAAACCAGAATCTTCCGGTGCCGATTGCACGCCGCTTCGCAAACGTTCTTTTCGCCGCACCCACACTAAACGTGGATGGCACGTCGTCATTCAGGAAGGAGACCGCAATGAGCAAAACCGGTGACCTCATCCACGAAGCCTGTGTTGCGCGCGAGAACTCATCGAAGGGCGCGAAAGAGAGCGCGCAGAACTCGCTCGACATCTGGCGACCCTACGCGCGCTTCCTTAAACAAATCAACTGTCTTCCGAGAAAGGTGAAGGATATTCCTCCAGCCGCCTTCATGCTCTATGTCCACTACGAACTTAGCAAGGGAATCGTCGTTTCAACGATGAAAAATCGAACAACGGACATCCGCGTCGTCAGCGGTCGCTGTGGCAAAAACATCGACCACTTCACAAACAGGTTCCTGGGGATTCCAAATCGGTCACTCCACGGTAAAAAACAGGCAATTCCGGACGACGAGTACAAACGCGCTCTCGATTTTGCCGCCAGAACCAACAGGGGTTTCGAGTTCATTCTCCGGTTCCAGCGACTTCTCGGGCTCCGCCGACGAGAAGCAATCCAATGCGCAGAGTCGCTTCCTGAGTGGCTTGCCAGCCTCGAAAACGGAGGGAACACCGTCTACGTGACCAGAGGCACCAAGAACGGCCGCCACCGAACCGTGTCTGTGCTCGCCGCGCATCGGACGGCGACAATCCAGGTCATCAAGGCAGCGCTCGACTACAGCCATCAGTTCAACCCTCCACGCTTTCTTACGAATCGTGGCATGAAGCGCGTCCTCAATTCCGTTTCAGCAAGGTACAGGCGTGCTGGTCTGAAGGGGAAATTTTCCTCCCATGCATGCAGGTACGCGTTTGCAGAGGATACCGCTACGGTTAACCTCGACAGCGGCATTTCACCCCGAAGCAACTCTCGTCGCCGTTAGCGCGGTGCTCGGCCACGGCCCCACCCGAATTCATTTCACCAAAAATACCTACCTGAGGTCGCTCGCCCATCGCTTCGTCAACATTCCTCGCCGTCGCGACGTGAAGGAAGCATTTCCCCGGGTTCGGCGACGCCGCATAACGACCTCCATCGAAATCGAGCCCCCCGTCACGCGCCGCAACGAAGACAAGCCAAATCGCCGCGCTCCCCAAAGACGGAAGGCGAGAAACACACGCGGAATGCAGAAGTCCTGGCCAGGTCGTCCTGGCAACGGATCGTAGACCCCAAACCATATTACCTGGAGACCAGATAGTGAACGATTCTCTTCTAGTTGATCAAGCCACACGTCTGCTGGCAGGGGTGGAAGGCGGCAGCGCCATTGCTCCGGTCGTACTTCCACGACTGCCTGTCTTCTTTACCCATCTGGATTCGGCGGGGGTTATTTCCCAACGTCTGGAATCCATCCCTGCCTGCACCTTCAGCGGTTTCGTGGAATATCTGGAGGCCTCGACTCTTCCGGACGACGAAATACATCTGACGTTGGCAAGCGTGCGCATGGTCCTGTGTCTCGCAGGAGCGAAGGATACCGACCTTCAAATCCTGACAGCGCCGAGAGTACGGAAGCGCCAAAAGAATCAGGGGGGAAAATACCAATTCGCAACGGAAAAGCGCTCGCTCGTGGTAGTTGCGGATTCTCCCCTCCCTCCGACGCAAACCACCCTGGAAAACAAACCTGATGGATCAAATGGATAGCAACGTCTCCTGCGCGGCAGCTTCCGCCGGCAGTCGATGAAAGCTGGAAATGCACAGTCGAACAGAGTCTTCCATCAAAAACCCGATGAACGAAAGGAGCAACCGAATGAGCCACAATCCGATTCTTCTCATCAACAGTGGTAACGACGCGGCCGAGATCAATATGGGCGAGGTCATCACCACTCATTCAGACGGCCTGTTATTCCGTCTGGAGCCTCGCGCCCGCCACTCGACCCCGCCCCGCGATGTCGTCGTGCGCTTTCCGCCTGAGAAAGTGAGTGAGTGTTACTGCATGCAAATGGCCGGGCGTGGAACGACCATCCTTCATGTGCCGTCAGCCTACCGCGCGCAGTTGCTCAGGTTTCTGGACGAGCACCCACAGACTCTCCTCGATTTCAAGGCTCTCATCCTCACCGCTACCCCCGAGGACGAAAGCCAACACGCGGCGGTCGACACAATCCAGGCGCTTGAACGGCTTGGCATGAGTCGCACCCAGCCGAGAATTGCATTTCTTCAGTGCGACGAAGGGGAGTCAGTCGAAAGTACATTCAAGTCAGTCTGCGAAAGCCTGCCGTCCGGCTCCTATCCGAATGTCACCGTCGAGGCACGGCTGCGTGCGACACCCATCTTTGAGAAGGCAAAAAGAGCCCAGATCTCGGTCTCAAACATCCTTTCCGGCAAGGACGATTACCTGAGCGCGATTGACAGGGCGCGTCGGGAGCATGCGGATGCTGAGGTGCTGTGTCAACTGGCCCAAAAGCTTCTTGCACAGCGTGCTCTGCACGGACTTTTACCCGAAATCAACCGGCTTGTTGGCGCGTTGCGCATTCCTGGCAGCGAGTTGCCCAACGAACGCGGGTATCCCCACGAGACTTTGGCCCAGGAATAATGCCGGCGCAGGGAACAGCATTGTGGGCGCCCCGGCGCGTGACCGTTCAGGATTGCACCCGCAGTTACGTCTTGCGGGTCAATCATATAAGGCATAAACATAGCGGTCACGCGCTGAAGGCTTGATGGTGGACGACGACGCGTACGCGACGCAACGAGGAAGCGTTCGCGCTGCAGGGCGAGGGGGGTGTCGATCCAGCCGTGATCGTCGAACAGCAGCATGTTGGGCTGGGCGAGCGCGCCGCGCCGCGGGCAGGCCGGGATGTTGCTCACGAGCCGGCACCGGGCCAGGTCGATCACCGGACCGAATCCGTCGACGGACCAGGTGCGCCCATCGCATGCATCGATGCATTGCAGGAAATGCATCGAGCCGTGGCACTCCATAATCCGGTCGCTGTCGTAGCCCGCCTTCTGGAACGCGCCATCGACGTTGCTCGTAAAGACGAAGTAGCCATATTTCATCCGCCGCGCCCAGCACAGCAGGATCCGGTATCCGTCGTGTGGCGCCGTCTGGCGAAAGCGCTGCAGCAGATGGCCTGAAAGCCCCAGGCGAGGCACGGGGCCTTGCGCATCGCCACCTCAGTGGAGATGCGCGCGAAATCCATGTTCAGGTGTTTCAGCGCCGGATAGTCCTTCCAGAGGCCCCGCCGCCCGCGAAAGGCGGGCAGCCCCGAGTCGACGCCCATGCCCGCACCCGCCGTGATCAGCAGCGCATCGGCATCCGCGAGCCACGCAACGGCCTGGTCAAATTTTTCTTCCGGGGTCAGCGCCATGTCATGCACCCCTCGTCTTCATCAGGTTCGCGATCGCCGCGATGCCTGCGTGCATCCGCGCCGCTGCCGCGGGATTGGCTGAGTGGACCAGCATGTGCGGCGGCTTGAATCCGCGCAGGGCGACGGCCTCTTCAATCCAGCGGATCACGTCGTAGCCGGTGCCGAGGCGGTCGTCACCGAGGTCGTGATCGAGGCTGACCGTGTCGACCTCGCCCGTTTTGAGCAGGGCAATGACCTCGTCGGGCCAGCGCGCCTGGATCCAGCCCGCGGGCGCCTCTCGCTCATCGTCAAGAAAGATCTTCATCGTTGAGGTCACCATGAAAGCGGGAGAGGTTCAGGACTGGTTTTTCTGATCGGCAGCGGGGATGCCGCCGTGCTCCTGTGGCGGCCAGCATCCCGTCGCGCTGGCTCCGAATACGGTCAACTGGATGCTGCCCGCACCAGACGGGCCGGTGTTGGCCGCGAGACCGAGCGACAACTCACGCACGGGCTCGACCAAAAAACGGAGGGCCAGCGTGTCGTCGATGCCGGTGTACCGGATCTGCATAAGAGTCTCCTTCCCGGCAAGCGGGCGTGTAATCCAATGTGTGGTGGCGGCAGGCGGTGCGTGACCGGTCAGCGCACCGGGCCGTCATGGATGCCCGTGCGTCGCGGCAGAAAGAGCCGCAGCGGCGCCCTGATGGCCATACGCAGTTGCGGTCTGCGTCGCGACCGGCGGCGCCGCAGGACCAGGCGGATGGCACGGCGCGCCTCGCCTGTCCGGTTGGGTCGGCCCCGGCTGATGCGGAACAGCCAGCCCGTCATACTCATGGGCGCTATTTCTGTGACGAGTGCGGTGGCGGTGGGGTGCCGCGGGTAGCGCGGCTGCCGGGTCGGGTGCGGCGTGACGCGATACCAGAAGCGGCGACGATGCGAGCGGATCACCATGATTGGGCCTCCCTACCGGCCTGTGCCGTGCGTGCGGCACGTACGGCGCGTGCGTCGAGCAGCACGCCGCAACCAGCGCCACGTAATGGTGAGCGGCAGGCAGTAGAGGCCCAGGCAGATCCGGGCCTGATCGACGGTGACCTGCCAGGGCGAACGGGAGTAGTCATGATCGGGTTGTTCCAGAAGGACGGCGCGACGAAGGCGCACCGGTAACCGGGCAGCCTGATACGGGGCGGCCCACCTGTTGCTGCACGCTTCGGTGCAGACACAACCAGGTTCTCACACGGCGGAAGGAATGCAAGTCGACATCGGGGCGGAGTCTGGTGCCGACGAAGGGCGGTACAGGCGGCGACAGAAAGGGGGCAGCCACGGCGCGCGCAAGGGACCGTGGCGAGCAATGGCCGCGGCTGCCGGCGCGTGTCAACGCATGAAGTACGCCGGCAGTATGGCGCCCAACGCGACGCTGGGCCCGGTACTACGACGAAAATGCGACGCCGGGTTTCGGGCGGCTGGCGTTGTCCGGTACGCCGGTCACCGGGGGGGCGCGCGCCAGAACATTACCGCCGCGCCCAGCGTGCGCAGGTCCTCGCGCAGCGTGGCGAGAAAGAGCTGCCGCATGGCCGGGCGGCGCGCCGCCGGGCGCGACAAGCAGTAGCGCGCCGATCAGCAGCAGGCTGGCGACCAGCCCCGCGCCGCCGATCACCAGCGCGGCGAGCGCACCATCCCAGTGGCGCACGAACACGCAGTAGCAGAGCAGGCCGGTCAAGCCGGTGAGAACGGCGAGTAAGGACAGACGCATGACGGGACCCCGGAATGACAGAGGGAGGATGGGAGAGAATGCAACCCGTTTTCAGGCAGGCGATTCAGCAGCGCCGATGCCGAGTGTCCGGGCGGCGGCCTGCATGTCCTCAAGGCGCAAAAAGGGCCCGTTGTGCACGTCGTCTTCGATTTCCTCCCCATTGAGAAACCGCATATTGCTCAGGTTGATGGCTTCCTCAATGAGCGCCTCGGCATCGGCAATGGGCCGCCCGGCCAACAACTGGGCAGCCAGATCTTCGGCGCCCCGCTCCAGCACAATATTCCACCTCGCCTGCCGGTCATCCAGCGTGGACTCGACCCACGCCAGCAGGTCGGCTGCACCAGGCACGTCGAAGCGGATCCGCATCGCAAAGCGCCCGCCGCGCAGCACGGCCGGATCGAGCAGGTCCGGATGATTGGTGGCCGCGATGTAGATGACATCCGGTGTACGCCCGCCAGTGCCATCCATTGTGGCGAGCATGCGGTTGGTAAGGGCCGAGACGTTCGAGTGACGCCGGTCGGTCAGGATCGAATCCGCTTCGTCGATGAACACGATGGCCGGGCGCTGGTCTTTTGCTTTGCGCACGAGGTTCTCCCATTCATCGGGGCGGGCAATCAGGTCGGTGCCGGTGGTGGCGAGGAACAGCCAGCCCGACGCCTTCGCCAGTGACATCGCAGCCATCGTTTTGCCAGTGCCGGGGGGGCCATAAAACAGGATCCCGCGCGGCAGGGTGCCGCCGAGCCGGGTGAAGTCCCAGACGTTGCGAAGCCGGTCACCGAGATGGGTCAATATCCCCAGGGAGGCATCGGGCATGACAATGTCTTTAAGCGGGACCACATGCCTGGGCAACGCACTGCGCTGGCCCTGGATGAGGCGCATGGCCCGCATGGCGATCTCGAAGGTGACGGGGCCGTCGAATTCGCTGTCACGCTGCATCTCGCGCAGTTGCGGGCCGAGGGCGGCCAGCCGGGCGGCGCTGAAGCCGTCCCAGCGGCGCGCAAGTTCGTCGACGGCAGCCTCGTCGATGGCTTCCCGTCCGAGGCATCGGACGATATGCCGCCCGATCAGGTGGCGGCGCGCGGGCAAGTCGGGTGCCGGCACCTCGATGTGGAAGTCGAAGCGCCCGGAGCGGATCGCGCCGCGGTCGAGCCGCTCGATGTAGTTGGTGGCGGCGACGAGCACGACCTTCGCGCTGCGCAGATCCACGATTTCCTTGAGCAGCGTGTTGACGACGTCGCGGTCCATCGAGTGGCCCGTCGTGCCATCACGGGGCTTGAGAAATGAATCGATCTCGTCGACGAACAGCACGCAGGGCGCATGGCGTCGCGCGGTACGGAAGAGGCCGCGCAGTTTCTCGGGTGTCTCGTTGATCCACTTCGAGGCCATGTCGCCGAAGGCGACGGACAGGAACGGGATGCCGAGTTCACCGGCCAGCGCCTCGGCGAACATCGTCTTGCCGTTTCCGGGTTCGCCAAAGAGCAGGATGCCGTTGCGCGGCTCGCACTCCAGGCCAGCCAGAATGTCCTGCCCGGCGCGCAGCAGGCGGCGTTTGGTGTCGGCCATGCCGGTGAGGTGTTTGAACGAGCCACGGAGACGACGGACAAGGTCGCTGCAGTCGTGTGGAATGGCCTCCGTGCTGGCGGGTGCCGGGGTAGCCGGGCGCCCGGTGGGCGTGGGAGCGCGTGATGCGGGCACCGGCGGGGTAGAGGATGAAGCGGCAGGCGTTGCCGATACAACGGTTTCAGACGGCGCCACAGCGGCGGATGCCGCAACCGGTGCCGCTACCGGTACGACTGCCGGGGCGGCTGAAACTGCAGGAGCGGCTTGATCGGATGCCGATGCCCTGGCCATGGAACGCGAGCGGCCGATCTTTTGATGCAGCGGAATCCACGCGCGCGTGCCTTCGACGTAGAAAGTGGATTTGCGACGAAACGGCTTCTGGATGGCGGAGTATCGCATGGTGACCTCGTGAGGGTGGTGGGGCGGACGGTTCCCGTCCGTTTTGTCGCCGCAGTTGGCGGCGGCAACAGAACCACGATCTCACAGGATCCGGCCGATGCAAGTCGATGCCGGGAACGCTTTAGGAGGCAAGAAATCTGCACATATAGTGCCGGCCGAATCGGACAGCCAAACCTGCACGTCGTTGCGAACAGGAATCAACGGGCGAGGTGTTTTGAGTGCGTCAGCCGCAGCCAGTGGCCTTGCAGTCGTCGCGGGATCGTCAGATCGGCAGGTACGATGGCGGCCGGAACCGACGATGACGTCGCTCGCGAGGTGTGGCATCGAGCGCCGGCGAGGCAATGACATCCATCCGTGGCTTCGGGCAAGAAGGCAGTCGTGAAAGCGACGCGTGCGGGCGTTCGCCACGTTGCACTCAAATGCGCTGATCCCAAAACGGGGGCGACGTGGACGGGCCGTGGATGGGCGCCTGCCTGGATTCGCGAAGTGAAGGACCGTTCAAAATTCGCTATTGAAGCGGGCGCACAGTCGAAGGATGTGGCGAAAAAAGCAGCCCCAACGAAAAAGGCATCGGCGAAGCGCGCTACGGCTCAGAAGCGAGTGAAGCGCGCGGCCGCCGTGAAAAAGGAACCGGCGCAGCGCGCGGTTTCGTCGGCAAACGGTGTGCGTGCGCGCAAAACCGCAGCGCCCGCGAAAAAAGCTTCGGCACCCCGCAAGGTGGCGGCTCAAAAGGCTCCGGCCGCGGTCGAGGCTGTGGCTACGCCGGAAGTTGTCGCGGCATAAAGAGCGACCCAGTGGTGGCCGGTGGAACCCGTATTCCGGCTAAAATGATGTGTTTCCCGATCCGTCGATGACGGTGATTTACACCACGAATGCCATAGAATCGATCAACATGAGCCTGCGCAAGGTGATCAAGACCCGCAGCTCGTTTCCGACCGATGAGGCCGTCACCAAGCTGTTTTACCTAGCCCTGAACAATATCAGCAAGAAGTGGATGATGCCGATTCGCGACTGGAAGGCGGCCCTGAACCGCTTCGCCATCCAGTTCGAAGAGCGGCTGGTGCCGGGTTAAACCTCAACCCGTTTACACAAAATTCCGGCCCCCCCCCCCGCCGCTCGGGTCCCCGCAAAGCGCTCACGCCGACCACCGTTATCTTTTGCGTCCCTGGCGTGAGTGGGCCGCCATGGGATATCCCCTCGGTCCCGCCTACGCCGCCTTCGCGTCGAGCCGAAACACCGCCACCGCGTCACGGAGCGCCACCGCGTGCTCTTCCAGCGATTTCGCCGCGGCCGCGGCCTGCTCGACGAGCGCCGCGTTGTGTTGCGTGACCTCGTCGATCTGCGACACGGCCTTGTTGACCTGCTCGATACCGTCGCTCTGCTCGAGCGCCGACGCCTCGATCTCCCTCATCACACCGGTCACGCGTTCGACCGCTTTCATCGCTTCCTGAATCGTCTTCTGCGCATCCGACACCAGCGACGCGCCCTCTTCGACCTTCGCCGCCGACTCGCCGATCAACTCCTTGATCTCCTTGGCCGCCGCCCCCGAGCGCTGCGCGAGGCTGCGCACCTCCGAGGCCACCACCGCGAAGCCGCGTCCCTGCTCGCCGGCGCGCGCCGCTTCGACGGCCGCGTTCAGCGCGAGGATATTGGTCTGGAACGCGATCCCCTCGATCATGCCGATGATCTCCGTGACCTTGCGCGACGACTCGCTGATGCCATCCATCGTTTCGGTGACGCGCGACACCACCGTGCCGCCGCGCGTCACCGTGTCGAGCGCGCCGTGCGCGAGGCGGTTCGCCTGCTTCGCGTTGTCGGCGTTCTGCTTCACGGTGGCCGATAGCTGCTCCATGCTCGCCGCGGTCTCCTGCAACGCGGCCGCCTGCTGCTCGGTACGCGCCGACAGATCGGCGTTGCCCGACGCGATCTCGTTGGCGCCCTGCGTGATCGCGCTCGTGCTGCCGCGCACCTTGCCGACCGTTTCGACGAGGCCGTCGCGCATCCGCGTCAGCGCGCCGAGCAGCTGGCCCATCTCGTTGCGCGATTTCACCTTGATCGCGACGCTCAGGTCGCCGGCCGCGATGCGCTCGAAGTGCTTGACCGTCGCGTTGACCGGCTTGATCAGCGCCGACGACAACGCGACCCGAGCGCCCACCGCGATCACGAGCGCGATCACCGCGATCGCGCCGAACAGCACTGTCGCGAGCTGGAAGCGTCGCGCGCCGGTCGCGGCGTGCTGATGCTGATTGTCCATCTGCGCTTTTTCGAGCGCGTCGATCGCTTTCGAGTAAGACGCGTACAGGCTGTTGGCGGTATCGCCCTGGATGTTGCGGAAGGTGTTGAAGTCGAAGTCGGTCAGTGCCTTGAATTCCGGTTCGATCGCCTTGTCGACGAGCGCCGCGCGCGCGTCGCCGACGCTCTGCGCGAGCTTGCGCTCTGCGTCGCTCGCGAACGGGCCGGCCATGTAGTTGCGGAAGTCGTTGTTCGATTCGAGCAGCACCTTGTGCGCGGCCGGCAGCAGATCGTCGGTCTGCTTGCCGACGCTGAACAACGTCTGATAGGTGCCCAATGCGAGCTGCACCTGCAGAAGCTTCTCGGAACTCGCCTTCAGATGCGACAGCGCGGCCGCACTGCGCTGCGTGTCGTCGAGGCTGTCGTTGGCGAGCTTCAGCGCGCCGTAGCCGACAGCGATCACCGTCAGAAGAAAGGCGACGAATACGCTGATCACGAGCGTCAGTCCGCCACGAATTGTGATGTTATTAAGCATTGGGTCTCCGGAACGCCTTTGTTGCGCGCGACTTACACTTCGTCGCATCCAGGTTTACGGTTGCGGCGCGCGTGCGCCGCATAGGGGGAATCCATGAGGAGCGAGCGCTCACGGGCCTGTGCGGGCCGCTTCGGTCTCGCTATATGGGATTTTTTGCTGGCCTGGATGAAAGCTTCGCGCCCGTGCCGCGCGCCGGCCGCCGCACGTTTCGTTTGTATAATTCCGCGTCTTCGCTCAGGCCCACTTTCATGCTTAGTTTTGCGCTCGGCTTTCTCGTCTCTCTGCTGATCACGCTGTTGATCGTGCGCTATGCGCATCTGCATGAAAAGTTCTCGACCGACACCGATCTGGCCGGCGTCCAGAAATTCCACGTGCGTCCGGTGCCGCGCATCGGTGGGACCGGGATTCTGGTCGGGCTGATCGTCTCCGCGGTGCAATTGCATCGCGCGTATCCGGCCGTATCGGGCAGCATTCTCGGGTTGATCGCGTGCGGCATGCCGGCGTTCGGCTCGGGGCTCGTCGAGGATCTGACCAAGCGCGTGTCGCCGCTCGCACGCCTGATCTGCACGATGGCGGCCGCCGCGCTCGCCTGGTTCTTTCTCGACATCGCGGTCACGCGCATCAGCGTGCCGCCGCTCGACTTTCTGCTGTCATATGCGGCGATCTCGTTCGTGGTCACGGTGCTCGCGGTCGCGGCGCTCGCCAACGCGATCAATATCATCGACGGCTTCAATGGCCTCGCGTCGATGGTCGCGTTCATGATGTTCGCGTCGCTCGCGTATGTGGCGTTCCAGGTGCACGACCCGGTCGTGCTGTCCGCGTCGTTCATGATGATGGGCGCGGTGCTCGGCTTCTTCATCTGGAACTTCCCGGCCGGGCTGATTTTTCTCGGCGACGGCGGTGCTTACTTCATCGGCTTCATGCTCGCCGAGCTGTCGATCCTGCTCGTGATGCGCAATCACGACGTATCCGCGTGGTATCCGGTGCTGCTCTTCATGTACCCGATCTTCGAGACCTGCTTCTCGATCTACCGCAAGAAGTTCATCCGCGGCATGTCGCCGGGCATCCCGGATGGCGTGCATCTGCATATGCTGGTCTACAAGCGGCTGATGCGCTGGGCGGTCGGCGCGCGCACCGCGCGCGAGCTGACGCGCCGCAACTCGCTGACGTCGCCGTATCTGTGGCTGCTGTGCCTGATTGCGGTCGTGCCGGCGACGCTGTTCTGGCGGCACACGCTGCATCTGTTCTGCTTCGTCGTGGTGTTCGCGGCGACTTATGTGTGGCTTTACGTGAGCATCGTGCGGTTCAAGTCGCCGCGGTGGATGGTGGTGAGGAAGGGGAAGCGGTAAGCAGAAACGACAAAGGCGCCCGAGGGCGCCTTTTTGGTCGAAATAGCTTAGCCGCCTCGAAAGTGATCCGACGGCCAATTTCAACGGGTCAAATGACCTGCCTTCGCGGGTACTGATTCAATGCTTCGACTACTCCGATGACTCGCGGCAGCGGAACGCCTACGACACCCGCGTCGCCGGCGCCACACTACGCAGCGTCGTCGCCGTCGCCGGCAGATACTCCGGCACCCAGCGCCGCAGATCGCGCCGCACTTCATCGTCGGCCGGCACGCGATGCTGCATCAGCCACGGCAGCAGATTGTCGATCAGGCTGTCCGGCACCTCGCGCGCCTGTGCGATGCGCAGCTTCGGATGCGGCGTGCGCGTGGTGGTTTCGTCGTCCGCGAGCAGTTCTTCGTAAAGCTTCTCGCCCGGACGCAAACCCGTGAACACGACGCGAATCTGCTCTTCGGTGAAACCGTACAGGCGGATCAGATCGTGCGCGAGATCGGCGATGCGCACCGGCTGGCCCATGTCGAGAATGAAGATCTCGCCGCCGCGCCCCATGCTCGACGCCTGCAACACGAGCTGCGACGCCTCGGGGATCGTCATGAAGAAACGTGTGATCTCAGGATGCGTGACGGTCACCGGTCCGCCGCGGGCGATCTGTTCCTGGAACTTCGGAATCACGCTGCCCGCGCTGCCGAGCACGTTGCCGAAGCGCACCGTCTCGAACTGCGTGCGCCGCGCGCCCTGCTGCTGCAGCGCCGAGCATGCCATCTCCGCGAGCCGCTTGCTCGCGCCCATCACGTTGGTCGGGTTGACCGCCTTGTCGGTCGAGATCAGCACGAAATGCGCGACGTCGTGGCGGATCGCCGCGCGCGCGACGCGGTACGTGCCAAGCACGTTGTTGCGCACCGCCTGCCACGTGTTGACCTGATCCAAAACAGGAACTGGCGCCAATGCTGTCCTTCCTTCTTTGTTCCCTGTATGCACGCAACTTGGCGCGTGACGAGCACGTGCTGCTGCAGCGCGCCATGCCATGCTGGCAGCGGACTCGTCGGCGGCGTGACGCTCCAGCTCACGCGCACTTCTCTGATCGCATCGACGACCGTGTCGCCGATCACGACGATCTTCTCCGCCGCGACGCCTTCAGCAAGCAGGCTGTCGCGCGCACGCGAGGTCGGTGCGAAATGCAGCGTCGCGATGCGGCCGAGCAGGCTGCGGTTCGCTTCCTCGGGACACGGACTCGTGAGATCGCCGGTGCGCAGCCCCGCCTCGACGTGGCCGACGCGGATGCCGCGCTGGAACGCCGCGAAGCCCGCGCAAAACGCGATCGTCGTGTCGCCCTGCACGATGACCCAGTCGGGACGTGTTTCGTCGAGCGCGCGATCGAGCGCGGCGATCAGACGCGACGCGAGCGCCTAAATCGCTGCACGTTCATTGACTAACATTTTCTGATTGCGCAAGTCCGGCAGTGGTGCAGCTTGTCGAACTCAACGCTTTGCACATCAGGCAAAAACGAACCTCTTGTCGAGTCGGTATTTGATGAGATAACCAATCACCAGCCCAATTACGCCACCCGAAAAACGAACAGGCTCGGAGTGGTAAATCGCATCCGCGCCGAATTCGAAACCCCAGAAAATCGCGGTGGTCGCGAGCCCCATCACGGTGTAGAGGATAAAGCTCTTGATGCCATGCGAGAGGTCGCGATGGCGATAGCGAAAGATCCAGATCTTGTCGAGCGCGAACTTCACGACCAGCCCGACCCCGGTCCCGACCACGACGGATACCGGCACGCTGAACGCGTCGGCATAGACCAGCAGCGAAATCTTCTGAGAACCGATATTCGCGAGAATCGAAAGTCCCGCGAATAGCGAGTAAAAAACGACGAGGCGCGGCGCGCTCAGCGGGGCTGCAGGCGAGTTCACGAGAAAGGCCACCGTGTCAGAAAAGAAAAATCGACGCTCCGCCGCGGCGCGGCATCCGGCGCATTACAGGGAAAGCCGCTTGAACACGCGCCCGGGAATGGAACGGATGATCAGCATGATACCCGACCAGAACCACGGCGTATAAACGACGTCCCTGCCCTTCTCCACCGCACGCACGATATCGCCGGCAACCTGGCCCGGCGTCGCGACGAGCGGCCCCGGCAGCGGCAAGCCCGCCGTCATCGGTGTCGCGACGAAACCCGGCTTGATCGTCACGACCTGCGCGCCAACCTTGAACAGCCGCGCCCGCAAGCCCTCGCAAAAAGCCGACAATGCCGCCTTTGCACTGCCGTACAGGTAGTTCGACTGACGGCCGCGATCGCCGGCAACCGACGAAATCACTGCAATCGTGCCGCGGCGCTGCCCTTCGATCACGTTCGCCACGCGCGTCAGCAGCGCGATCACCGACACCGCGTTGGTGTTGAATTCGCGCACCGCAACCTCGACGTTGTGCTGGCAAACCTGCTGGTCGGGCAGCGTGCCGGGTGCGATCAGGACGATATCGAGCGCGCCGAGTTCATCGGCGCAGCGCTGCATCATCGCCGCGTGCTCGCCGATCTGATCGATGTCCATCTGCTGGCACAGCACGGTCTGCGCGCCACGCGCGGTCAGGTCGTCCGCGACCTGCCGCAAACGGTCGGCATTGCGCGCGACGAGAAAAAACCGCGCGCCCTGTTCGGCCCACCGACGCGCACAGGCCATGGCGATCGCCGAAGTGGCGCCTACGATGACGATATTTTTCATACTCGAGTCGTTCGTTCCCAAAAGCGCGACAGCAAAGCCGGGTCACGCAGTGCTTCGACCTGCTGCCACTGCGGATAGGCAGCGCGAAAATCCTCTCCCGACATATGCGCGTCCTTCGCCGGATACAGGCGGCCGCCGCTTTCGCGCACGATCGCATCGAGCAGCTCGAACAGCTTGCGATTCGAAGCTTCGCGCTGCGGAAAATCGAGGGCAAGCGACGTCCCTTCCAGCGGAAAGGACAGCAAGCCCGGCGAGCGGATAGCGCCGCAGCGCTTCAGCACCGCGAGTATCGAGCCGGTGCCGCTGCGAGCGATCGCCTCGAGAATCGCGCGGATCGCATCGCGCGCCACCGGCGCCGGCATCACGCATTGATACTGCTGGAAACCCGCTCGACCGTAAATGCGATTCCATTCAAGCAGGCTGTCGAGCGGGTAAAAGTAGGCATCGTAGCCGACGCTCGAGCGCACCGCGTCCGCACGTTGGCGTCGGTCGTACAGCTCGTTGAAGGCGCGCAGCGTCAGCCGGTTGAACACCGGAATCGGCAACGTGAACGGCACCGTGCGCGTCTTGCGGCGCTCGATGTCGAGCCCCCCGCCGTTCGCGTGATCGGCCACCATGAAAATGCCTCGTCCCAGCGCGGCGTCGCGGCTCTGACAGTCGACCCAGGCCACGCTGTATTCGTGCTGCGCGTCGAGCCGCTCGGACAGTGCGAAGAATTCGTCGAGATTGGCAAAGCGGATGCTGGTCACGTCGAGCGTGCTCGATTTGATTGGCATCAGCTGAATCTCCGCCCAGGTGATCAGCCCGGTCATGCCGAGACCACCAATGGTCGCGACAAAGAACTCGGCGTGCATGTCAGCGGCGCATTCCAACTGCGTGCCATCGCTGCGCAGCAGACCAAAGCGCCGCACATGCCGGCCAAACGTGCCACGGACATGATGGTTCTTGCCGTGTACGTCGTTGGCGATCGCGCCGCCGAGGGTCGCGTACCTGGTGCCGGGCGTGACCGGCAACATCCAGCCGCGCGGGACCGCCACGTCGAGGATCTGCCCGAGCGTCATGCCGGGCTCGGCGCGCAGGATCCCGTTCTGCCAATCGGCCGAAATCAGCCGGTCCATCGGCAGCGTCTGGATCATGTGCCCCGACGCCGCAAGACAACTGTCGCCATAGCTGCGTCCGTTGCCGAATGCGAGCGTCGTGCGCTCCTCGTCGTTCACCTGACGCCAGACCGCGGCGGCTGAATCGCGCCATGCGATCGGATGCGCATCTTGTGGCGCGTACGGATAGCGCCCCCATGAGTGGACTTTCGGCATCGGCTAGATCGCTATCCAGAAAGCGATGCCGCACAGCGCGAAGACCAGCCAGCTGTTGCGATCCTTCGCCGCGAACACGATCGGATCGTCAGTCATCTGCCCGCGATGCGCGATGACCCACGTGCGGCTCACCCAGTACAGCAGCAGCGGACAGGCCAGCCAGATGAACTGCGGATGCCGGTACAGGCTCGTGGTATGCCGTCCTGAATGTAGAGCGCGAGGACCAGCACTGACAGATAGCCCGAGGCGGCGCCAAGCGACGAGATCAGCGGCAGATCGTCGGCGACATAGCCCCGGCCGCGCGTTCTCATCAGGCCGCGCTCGCGCAGCACATGAAGTTCCGCGTAGCGCTTGACCAGCGCCAGGCTCAGAAAGATGAACATCGAAAACGCGAGCAGCCAGAACGTCAGACGCGCATCGATCGCGGCGCTGCCGGCGACGATTCGCGTCGTATAGAGCGATGCCAGTACGATCACGTCGACCATCACGCGCCGCTTCAGGTGTAACGAATAAGCAAGCGTAAGGATGTAGTAGCCGAGCAATACCAGGCCGAACTCGCGCGGCAGGCAGAACCACGCGATCGCGCCGCCCACCAGCAGCAGAACGGGAAAAAGCGCCACGCCCCACACGAGCGGCAGGGCGCCGGACGCCAGCGGTCGCCGTCGTTTGGTCGGATGGTGCCGGTCGTCTTCGAGATCGAGCAGGTCGTTGAGCAGATAGACACTCGACGCGCACAGGCCGAACGCGAAAAACGCGAGGATCGCGGCGATGACCGCGGGCAGGTGCGACACTTGATGCGCCGCCAGCAACGGCACGAAGATCAGCAGATTCTTCAGCCACTGGTGCAGGCGCAGCGATTTCGCCCACGCCCGTGGCCAGCCGGAGCGTTCGTCGATCACTCGCTCGACGTTGCCGTGTTTGCGGGCCGCGCGCTCCACGCCGGTCGACGGATTGACGACATAGGCACGCTCGGCGGCGGCCCAAACCGCGACATCGTCGTGAGAATTTCCCGCGTAGTCGAAGCCTTTCTCGCCGAACTCGGCGACCAGTCTGTCGCGCTTGCAATTCGCGGACAGATTGATGGCGCCATCCGTCGCGAAGGTCTTGTCGAATAATCCCAGATGATCGGCGATGGCATTCGCGTAGCGCTGATGGCAGGCGGTAGCCAGCACGAGGGAGCGTCCGGCGGCGCGCTCCTCCTTGAGCCACTCGATGACCGCGGCATCGTAGGGCAGCACGGTGACATCGATATTGGTCGCTTCGGCCAGACGGGCCTTCAGGCCCGGTTTGCCCTCGCGCGCGAACCACAGAAGAGGCTCGAAAAAGCGATGCGGGGCAGCCTTGGCGAATGCGAAGCCGCATTCAATCAGGACATCCGATCGAATCAACGTACCGTCGAGGTCGACGACCAGTGGTCTGCTGCTCATTTGGTTGGCCGCTGTTGCCAGAAAATTGGACGAGAAGCCATGGGATATCGTAGAAATGAGACTTCGCGAGGTTGTGACTGGACGCAACAACCGGCGCCCTCCTGTCCAAATTGGTGCAAGTACTACAACATCCAATGCGCGCGGCGGCTCCTCACCCGTCTTTTAACAGAGGAAAGCAAAAAAATAGCGACTCAGGAAGACTGTACTTGCTCGTACAGCGATTTATATGCGTTTCCCAACGCTGGCCCGGAAAATAGCCGCTCATATCGCTGCCGCGCGGCCGCCCCCATGCCGCGCGGCAGTGCTTTCCAGCGCCAGCCGGTTGATCGCGGCGATCAGCGGTTCCGGCGCCTCGGGCGGCACGACGAACCCCGTCACCCCATCCTCGTTCACGAACGACGCCCCGGACCCCACCTCACAGCACACCATCGGCTTGCTGAACATCGCTGCTTCGACCGGCACCATCCCGAACGCTTCGGAGCGCAAATGCGACGGCAGCACCATCGCGCGACAGCCCCTTGAGCAGCGCGACCTTTTCCTCATGCGTGACCTGCCCGGCAAACACGACGTTACTCGCGCCATGCTCCCGCGCCAATGCGGCCAGCCGCTCGCGCTCCGCCCCGAGCCGGCAATGACGATTTTCGCCTGCACGTGCCGGCCGGCCTCGACGAGCGTATGCAGTCCCTTGTAGTAGCGCAACACGCCGAGCGCTAGAAAATACGGCTCGCCTGGCGCGAGACCGGGCCAGCTCTCGAGCTTTCGCTGCGCGTCAACGGGCTGCGGCTCGCCGCGATAGTCGATGATGCCGAGCGAAATCGTCTTCAAACGCTCCTTCAACAAGCGCGCTGCGGGCGTTTCGCTGGTTTGCGCATAGGCCGGCGACGTCGCGACCACCGCCGGACATGCTGCGCGCAGCGTGCGCCGCATCAAGGGTCCATAGACGGCCTCGAGCAGCTTCTGCCGCACGATGTCGGATTGATACGTCATCACCGTCGGTTTTTTCGTGCGTCCGAGCAGATGCAATACGTCGGCGAACGGCCACGGAAAGTGGAAGTGCACGACGTCGGCCCAGTCGGCCATCTCGCGATACCTGATCACCGAGCACGTGCCGCCCAGATCGCACGATGCCGGCGCCGCCCACGATTTCTCGCGGATCACCTGCCCTTCGGGACGTTCGACGACGGTCAGCGTCGGGCTAGGCGACAAGGTCAGGATGCGCGGATCGACACCGCGCTCGCGCGTCGACAGCGCAATCTGGCGGATCGCTTCCTGCAGCCCGCCAGGCGGGTCCGGGAAGTACGTGCGGTACACATGAACGACCCTCACGTGCGCACCTCCGCGCCGTGTGGCTGCGCACTGCCGTCGCCCGCCAGCGGGTAGTGGAACGTGATCGCCAGCATCTTATCGAGCCGCGCTTCCCATGTGTTCTCGCCGACCGCCGCGCGCACTTCCTCCGCGCTCAGCTTGCCGCGTGCAAGGTGGTTCTCGATCGCCGCGATGAACGCGTCGGCGTCGCCGCCCACTTCAAGCCCCGCGCGCGGTTCCTTCGCGAAATCGAGCGGTGTCGATACGACCGGCAGACCGGCCGCGAGATATTCGTAGAACTTCATCGGAAACATCGAGTGCGCGTATTCGTTGATCAGCGTCGGCAACACACCGACCCGCATGCCGCGCAAATACTGCGGCAGCACGCGATACGGCCGGTAGCCGAGCAGATGCACGTTCAGCAAACGCTTGCGCTGCGCGAGCAGGTCGCTGCGCTGCCCTTCGCGCTCCTCGCCGATGATCACCCATTGCCACTGCGGCCGCGCGCCCTGGTGCTGCAGCGCAGAGCACGCCATCTCCGCGAGCCGCTTGCTCGCGCCCATCACATTGGTCGGGTTGACGGCCTTGTCAGTCGAAATCAGCACGAAATGCGCGACGTCGTGGCGAATCGCCGTGCGTGCGACGCGATGCGTGCCGAGCACGTTGTTGCGCACCGCCTGCCACGTGTTGACCTCTTCCATCAACGGCACATGCTTGTAGGCAGCCGCGTGAAACACGATGTGCGGACAGTAGCGCGCCATCACCTGATCGAGCAGCAACGAGTCCTTCACGTCGCCGACGATCGGCACCACCGACACCTCCGGATACTTGTCGCGCAGCTCTTCGTTCAGACGATAGATCGAGAACTCGGAGACGTCGAACGCGACCAGTTGCACCGGCCCGAAGCGCAGGATCTGCCGGCACAGCTCCGAGCCGATCGAGCCGCCCGCGCCGGTCACCATCACGACGCGGCTTTTCAGCAGCGCGGCGACGTGCTCGGTGTCGATCGTCACCGGGTCGCGGCCGAGCAGGTCTTCGAGATCGATCTGCCGCACGCGCGACATGAACGCCTGGCCCTGCGTGAGCGGCGTGAGCGCGGGCAGCACCATCGCGCGCACGCCGGCGCGCACGCATAGCGTGGCGACGCGTCGCTGGGTGTCGACGGAGGCCGACGGAATCGCGATGATCGCGTGCTCGACACGCAGCGTCTCGGCCCAGTGGGCCAGGTCGCTGATGGGACCGAGCACCTTATGGGCGTAGATTTCGCGGCCATGCTTGGCGGGATCGTCGTCCAGCAGGCCGGCGAGACGCCATTCGCCCGAGCGGGACAGCTCGCGGGCCAGCGTGGCGCCCGCGTTGCCCGCGCCGAGAACGATCACGGGCTTGCCCTGGCCGACGAGGCCGCCTACAGAAGTGCCTAATCCGCTGGGCTGGGCGCATCCACCGCGCACGAGTTCACCATCGCGCGCCGCAAATCGCTGACGTCGACGTATCTGTCGCTGCTATGCATGATCGCGGCCGTGCGGGCGGCGGCCCACTTGGACGCATTGCCGATGTTCAGCGAGCGCTTCTGGGCGTGTATCTGCATGCCGCAGGGTCACGTCGGCGATCTTGCGAACAGGCAGGCGTCCTGTCCCCGAACGTGCAAACTGCTGCTGGCGCACCCCCAGGGGCCGATAAAGTTCGCTACACTCAAGCGCCAAGTAGCAGCTCAACCACCTTCCGCCGTTGCCCAATCCAAGCGGCGCCGCGCAGGCCGCGCTTCATCGCGTTCTGCGCCGACACGGCCTTGCCGGCGTCAGTCGCCGACCCTTCGATGTTCGTTTGGTTATCCATGTCCTAGGGGATCGGGATAGGGGCAGGCCTCGCGGCCCGGCCCCTCCCACACCACCGTGCGTACGGGTCCGTACACGGCGGTTCGGATCGGTTAATCGACTATGGCCTTAGTGATGGAAGCCCCAGCGAGCGAAGGTAACGGTTTGACAGGGCGATGCCCAGCGCGGGACTGCAACTCAGCCGCCACGCATCGTGTGGCGAACCGACCGTCTGGGCAGCAGGGTTTCGGCTGACGCCGCGTACTGTCAGCTCCCGGAATCTTGTGCGGCCCCGTTTCCACTGCTTCCAGAAGAAGCAGCGGATGCGGCGGCGTATCCATTCATCCAGGCGTTGCAGAACGCTGGGCGTTTCGCAGAAACCGAAGTAGCCCCGCCACCCTGCCAGATAACGTTTCAGCGCGCCGATCATCTGGTCGACGCTGACCCCGCGCGTGCGTTGAGTCAATTCCCGGATGCGCTCCTTGAGGCGGGACAGCGCCTTGGGCGCAATACGCCGTTTGACCTTGTCCCGATCCGAGAAGGTGAACCCCAGAAACTTCCGCGTGTGTGGCCGTGCGACCGCGCTCTTGGTCTCGTTGACCGTCAGCTTCAGCCTGCCGGCGAGGAAGGCCTTCAGCCCCGCCATCACACGCTGGCCCGCGCGTTCGCTGCGTACGTAGACGTTACAGTCGTCAGCGTACCTCGCGAAACGCAGCCCGCGTCGCTCAAGCTCCCGGTCAAGATCGTCGAGCATCAGATTGGATAATAGCGGGGACAGGGGACCACCCTGGGGTGTGCCCTCGTCCGTCGCACCAACCAGCCCGTGCTCCATCACACCCGCCGTCAGGAAGGAGCGGACCAGCTTCAGCATTCGCTTGTCGCTGACTCGCTTTGCCACCCGACTCATCAGGATGTCGTGGCTCACGCGATCGAAGAATTTCTCCAGATCCAGATCTACAACCCATCGGTACCCCGACTGGATGTAGCTTTGCGCCTGCGCCACGGCCTGATGTGCCGAGCGGCCCGGACGGAAGCCGTAGCTGGACTCCGAGAACGTCGGGTCCCACTGCCTTTGCAACACCTGCAAGACCGCCTGCTGGACGAATCGATCAAGCGCAGAGGGGATGCCGAGCTTGCGCACGCCACCACCATCCGGCTTGGGTATCTCGACCCGTCTCACAGGTTGAGGCTTGTATGTGCCGTTCAGCAGCGTGGCCCGTATCGACGGCCAATGCTCCCGCAGGTACGCCGGTAATGCCTGAACGGTCATCCCGTCCACGCCCGGTGCGCCCTTGTTCGCTTTCACACGCTTCAACGCCTGCTTCAGGTTCCCCCTTTCGCAGACTTCTTCCATCAGTCGGTCATATGCCGACGGGCTTTCAGACTCGGGGTTCGCCGCCATAGGTTCAGCCCCTCCACCAGCAGCCATCGGGGCTTCACCCCTGCTTCCGCTGTCGAGGACGCGATGCGTTTTCTGCTGCTCTCCCATGTCGAGTTCTCCGGCTTACTCGCCGCTCCTTTCCGTTCGGGCCTTCAGGCGTCGCCGCCCTAATATGCCCTCTGCTGACTCCTGCACGGTGGTCAACGGCCCTTGCGAGCCGCTCAGTCCTGATTCCAGGACGCCATGCAGGCCTCCCGAGGTAAGCGCAACCGCCTTCACCACACACCTGCCAGATCTACCACCCCAGCCCTTGATGGCTATGGACTTCGCAATCAATTGCTTGCTCGTCCGGCTAGGTAGGCCTCGCATCTGGTTTCTGTTCGTCAGGTCATGGCTTTGCTACACGCTTCCTTCAGACCCCGCCTCACGACGACGCCCTTGCGTTTCGCTAGATCCTATGCACGAAGGAGCCACTAAACACGCCGATCATAAAATCAGCCCGTGTGGATCTTACTCAAAGGAGAGAATCATGCGCACAGATCATGCAGACACGACCCATCCCGAAGCGCTTGTGCTGGCAGTCTCGCTGGAACTGGCTGCGACAAAGTGGAAGGTCACGCTGCACGACGGCCGCCGCGACAACCCGGCAGTGCACACAGTGGCGGAGCCACAAGCCGCATCCCGCCTGCAGGCTGTGCTGGCCCTGATTGCCCAACACAGGGAGAAGTGGGCACTGCCGGCGGATGTGCGGGTCGTCGTCAGCTACGAAGCCGGCCAGGACGCATTCTGGATCTATCGCGCGCTGCAGGCTCGCGGGATCGAATGTCATGTCGTCGATCCCGCGAGCATTCCCGTTGAGCGTCACAAGCGCCGCGCGAAGACCGACCGGCTCGATGCCATCAAACTGGTCATCAACCTGCGTGCGTGGCTGCGCGGCGAACGCGACCGCATGCGGGTAATCCGCGTGCCGTCACTGCAGGACGAAGCCTCCCGCCATCTGATGCGTGATCGCGGACAACTACAAAAGGAAGTGCTGCAGCATCGCGACCGTATGCGCAAGCTGCTAGCCACGTTCGGTTGCTGGGATGAGGTCGGCAGCAGGAAGTTCGCCGACCGCCTCATCCGCGGCGAGGTACGGTGTCACGATGGCGCGCCGCTGCCACCCGAGTTCCACGAACGGCTCGTACGCGAGTGTGAACGGCTCGCACTGGCTGAGGAGCAACTGGCGGCACTCGAGAAGACGCGCCAGACCAGTCTGCCCGAGCCTGCGCGCACCCGGATCAGTCATCTCACGCGCCTGAACGGCATCGGGCAGGTTGGGGCCTCAAGACTGGCGCTGGAACTGTTCTGGCGGGAGTTCAGCAACCGCCGTCAGGTCGGCGCGTGCGTGGGCCTCGTCCCGCAACCCTACGACAGCGGCGAGAGCCAGGTGGACCAGGGCATCAGCAGACAGGGCAACCGGCGGGTCCGGGCCCTGCTTGTCGAGATGGCCTGGTCCTGGATTCGCTACCAGCCCACGAGCGCGCTGACGCAGTGGTTCAACCACCGCACCGAGGGCACAGGCCCGAACCGCCGGGCCCGACGGATTACGATCGTCGCGGTGGCACGGCGCCTGGCGATTGCGCTGTGGCGCTATCTGAAGGATGGCGTGATTCCCGCCGGAGCACAGCTGAAATCCGCCTAACCCCTCAGACTCCCGGGAGGTTTGTTCAACGATGTGAGATGAAGCAAATATGGTTTGAAGCGAGCATGCCCGTGTGAAGGACTGGTTGCGCAGCCAGCAACCGATTTTCTAGATGGGGCATGCTCCCGGCGATCTTACCGGCGTAACGCGCATACAGGATGAGGCTGGTTTCATGCCAGCGGATAGAAGTTGGTGAGACGTCAGGTCTCACGGGCGCAAGGATCGACTTCAACCATCGGTGGGTTCAGCGCAACGGCGCCCACTCGCGGTACGAACTGTGAGGAGAGTTCGCTTATCGATGATCAGTCAGTCTGTAAAACGGCTTGACAAGGGACTACTCATAGAAGTCCTTCACCACCATCAGGTTGGACAGGGGACTCACACCCCCAAGCTGTTGCGCATGCTCGGCGCACCATAAAAAAAGCCGCCCATGGGCGGCTAGATGTGTTTGTTACGGACGCAAAAAACCGGCTCGCGGCCGGTTAATGATTTGGTCTTCAGGGCGCTCTGAAAGCGACCTTCGCATGTGCCGGGTCTGAGACAATTCCAATCTGTTACGATACCTTTCCAGACTGGCGCTTGGTAACTTTCAGAAAGGAAACGTATGTCCGAGAATCCACTGATTGCACTGTCTCACCGGTATTACAGGGAAGGCGAAGGGACGACAAAGCCCGATCACTATTTCAAGCTCTACCACGAAATGCTTTGCGGGTTGCGAGACAAGCCAATCAACTTCCTTGAACTGGGTGTGTCTTCGGGTGCATCCATGTTGGTCTGGCACGACTACTTCTCGAAGGCACGCATTGTAGGCCTAGAGTTCGAGGCGCAGCCGCCAGCAATCAGCGAGATATTGAAAGGTGATCGCGCACACTTTGTACGCGGCGACCAGAGCAGTCCGGCGACGCTTCAGGACGCTGCGGACCTGACGCATGGCGAAGGCTTCGACGTGATCATCGACGACGCCTCGCACATCGCCGACTGGTCACGCCGTTCGTTCGACTTTCTCTTCAACAAGGCGCTGAAACCGGGTGGGTTGTACTTCATTGAAGATTTTGGCACTGGCTATATAGACGGCTTCCCAGGCGGCCATGCATTCTCGCGCGACCCCGGCATCGAGTCGGAGGCCGGCTTTCAGTCCATCTTCCCGAGCCATCAGTACGGCATGGTTGGTTGGATCAAGCAACTCTTCGATGAGTTGCACGCCGCTGCGATCATTCCAGGAGAACCCGTCAGATACGCGATGGAATACTTCAAGATTCTGCCGCACATCATGGTGATCAAGAAACCCGGTTGACATCCCCTGAGCCGGATCGAAGGGAATAACAATGACGCTTGACCAAATACTGCGACGAGAAAACAACAACGCGGATCTGCTGCGCCTGATCGCGGCATGCGCGGTAATCTGGGGCCACGCCTTTGTGATGGTACCGGGCAACAAAATAATCGAGCCCGTGCAGCAACTGCTTGGCTTCGACTACTCCGGCTCGCTCGCAGTCAAGTTTTTCTTCTTCCTGAGCGGGATTCTGGTCACGAACAGTTGGCTTAGCAATGGCTCGCCACTGCGATTCGTTACCGCCCGAATTTTCAGGATTTTCCCTGCGTTGATAGTTGCGGCCCTAGTCTGCATGTTCATCATTGGGCCAGCACTAACCGAACTGCCGCTTGCGTCGTATTTCGCTCGCACAGACTACTTTCTGCATATTGCCCGCTATCCATATATCGAGTATTACCTTCCGGGAGTCTTTGAGCACAACCTGCACCCGCAGGCAAACGGGGCCATCTGGACGATTCGGTATGAACTCGCCATGTACACCGCGCTGCTGACGCTCGGTCTATGCGGGCTGCTTCGATTCAAATGGGTGGCTACTGCATTTTTTTCTGCCTTGATACTGGTATCAGCCATCAGGCCAGAAAGTATCGAACTGTTTGGGCTGCCCAATGTGAACATGGCAGGACACCTACCGGCGTTCTTCCTATTCGGCGCAATACTAGCGCTCCACAAGAAGTGGGTTCGGCTTGACGGGCGGCTGGTTGCGGGTTTGATCCCGTTTGCCTGCATGTTCAGGCATAGCGCGGCATTTCAGTTCGTTTTTTATCCCGCATTTCTAATCTCGTCGATATGGTTGATGACGTTGCGCCCGGTTCTGCAGACGCGTCTACCGGGCGATTTCTCATATGGCGTATATGTGTTCGGCTGGCCAATTCAGCAGACGTTGGTAACCGTATTCCCACATATGGGAGTGGCTGCGCACATAGTTTTCGCTATGTCCACCTCTATCGCAGTAGCGTCCGTATCGTGGTATGCCGTCGAGAAACCATGCATTGCATTTGGCAGAAATGTTTCCTTGCTGCGCAAATCCGGTCGCCCGGACGGGTTGCCTAGCCATAGCTAAGGACGCGGGACTTCCGTCGCGCCCGGCGTCCTGTCGCAGCAAATTGTATTCGTAGATGATGATCTCGCCGCCGCTTGGATTGCCTCCTGCCTCAGTGCCGATATTGCTCCCCACCGCGCCAGAACCGCCCCATAGCCGCTCGCAGCGGTTCCGATGCGCGGGATATACGTGACCAACTGCGCCAGCACCATAGGGCGAACTACCTCCACTCCCCGAAGAATCGATCCCTGTCTGGCCAAAGGCATAACCCGCACTGGAATCGATCTGGCCGGAGTTGATCAGGGTGGCGGAAACCCCTGAAAGCGCGCATCCGCTGCGCCATGGGAGCACGTAGCTGCGATGCATCGCCGCTACACTGCGCCCGAGGCCACGCCGAGCTCTATTCGGTGGCCTGAGCTATCCGCACGCCACAGAGTTTGACGAACTTTGCAACGTCGCGAGTGTCTTTTTTAACCTATATAAACGCGCGTTCCGAGGACTTGCCGACGACCTATGCAAGCCCGCCTTCACCGGACATTGCCCACTTTACGACACCCTCGTCGCCGGCATCACGCTGCGCAATTGCGTGGCCGTTGCAGGCTGATATTCCGGCACCCAGCGACGCAGATCGCGCCGCACTTCATCGTCGGTCGGCACGCGATGCTGCATCAGCCACGGCAGCAGGTTGTCGATCAGGCTGTCCGGCACCTCGCGCGCCTGCGCGATGCGCAGTTTCGGGTGCGGCGTGCGCGTGGTCGTTTCGTCGTCCGCGAGCAGCTCCTCGTAGAGCTTCTCGCCGGGCCGCAGGCCCGTGTACACGACGCGGATCTGCTCTTCGGTGAAGCCGTACAGACGGATCAGATCGTGCGCGAGATCGGCGATGCGCACCGGCTGGCCCATGTCGAGAATGAAGATCTCGCCGCCGCGCCCCATGCTCGACGCCTGCAACACGAGCTGCGACGCCTCGGGGATCGTCATGAAGAAACGTGTGATCTCAGGATGCGTGACGGTCACCGGTCCGCCGCGGGCGATCTGTTCCTGGAACTTCGGAATCACGCTGCCCGCGCTGCCGAGCACGTTGCCGAAGCGCACGGTCTCGAACTGCGTGCACCGCGCGCCCTGCTGCTGCAGCGCCGAGCACGCCATCTCCGCGAGCCGCTTGCTCGCGCCCATCACATTGGTCGGGTTGACGGCCTTGTCGGTCGAAATCAGCACGAAATGCGCGACGTCGTGGCGGATCGCCGCGCGCGCGACGCGGAACGTGCCGAGCACGTTGTTGCGCACCGCCTGCCACGTGTTGACCTCTTCCATCAACGGCACATGCTTGTAGGCAGCCGCATGAAACACGATGTGCGGACAGTAGCGCGCCATCACCTGATCGAGCAGCAGCGAGTCCTTCACGTCGCCGACGATCGGCACCACCGACACTTCCGGATACTTGTCGCGCAGCTCTTCATTCAGACGATAGATCGAGAATTCGGAGACGTCGAACGCGACCAGTTGCACCGGCCCGAAGCGCAGGATCTGCCGGCACAGCTCCGAGCCGATCGAGCCGCCCGCGCCCGTCACCATCACGACGCGGTTTTTCAGCAGCGCGGCGACGTGCTCGGTGTCGATCGTCACCGGGTCGCGGCCGAGCAGGTCTTCGAGATCGATCTGCCGCACGCGCGACATGAACGCCTGGCCCTGCGTGAGCGGCGTGAGCGCGGGCAGCACCATCGCGCGCACGCCGGCGCGCACGCATAGCGTGGCGACGCGTCGCTGGGTGTCGACGGAGGCCGACGGAATCGCGATGATCGCGTGCTCGACACGCAGCGTCTCGGCCCAGTGGGCCAGGTCGCTGATGGGACCGAGCACCTTATGGGCGTAGATTTCGCGGCCATGCTTGGCGGGATCGTCGTCCAGCAGGCCGGCGAGACGCCATTCGCCCGAGCGGGACAGCTCGCGGGCCAGCGTGGCGCCCGCGTTGCCCGCGCCGAGAACGATCACGGGCTTGCCCTGGCCGACGAGGCCGCCGTACAGGTAAAACTCCTTGGTCGCGCGATAGAGCGCACGGGCGCCTCCCATCACGAGAAACAACAGGATCGGCGAGACGATGAGGACCGAGCGCGGGACGATGGGAATCGGCTGGATCATCACGGCGGCGACCATCACCACGATCCCGCCCGCGATGACCGCCTTGGAGATGCGCATCAAATCGGGCAGGCTCGCGAAAACCCACATGCCGCGGTACAAGCCGAAGATGCGGAACATCAAGCCGTAAACCGGCAGAACCCACACGAGCGCGTGCAATGCGCCCATCCAGAACTCATGGGGAATGGGACCGTTGAAACGGATCAGATAGGCGGAAAGCCACGTGCCCATGACCGCGCACAGATCGAACATGAAGGCGCTGAACGATAGCCATGAGGCTTTGTTTCGAAGCATCGGCGTCACACCTTTGGTTGTTCGGAGACAATTGAATGAAAGCGCCGCCAGCGCGAATCAATGGCGACGCCTATCAGCACGAGCACGACAGCCCATGCAATAACGAAGCTCCACTGCATTTGCACAGACCGACCCAGCGCGGAAACAGCAAGTATTATGCCCGCGAGCATTGCTACATACCAGTAAAGCGCCGTCCGGGCGTGCCCCATCCCCGAGCGAACCATTCGTTGATAGTAGTGCTCGCGGTGCGCCTGCCAAAATTTTTCTCCGCGGAGAAGGCGACGCAACAGGGTGACCGAAGCATCGGCGATGAACGGGGCAAAAACCATCGCAGGGAACCAGATCGGCCACGCGCCTTCGCGCCAGCCCCAGTAACCGAGGGCACCCGCCAGGAAACCGAGAGGAATCGAGCCGGCGTCGCCGAGAAAGATGCGCGCCGGATGAAAATTGAACAGCAGAAAGCCGGCCGCGGCACCCGCTACGGCCGCGCTCGCAAAGCCCAGTTGGGGCACCGGATGTCCGCTCACCAGCGCGGCCACCGCGTAGCCACCGAAACCGAATAGAGCCATCCCGCCGGCGAGCCCGTCGGCACCATCCATGAAATTGTAAAGATTGACGAGCCAGAGCATCAAAAAGGCGAGGCACGTCAGCATCCACCAGGGGACGTCGGCGGGATAGACCGCCACCAGCACCGCCACCGCGGCGAAATGGCCGGCAAAACGAACGCGCGCTGGCAGCCCGCGCCGGTCGTCGATCTGGGACATCGCTGCGAGGAACACGACGGCGCAGGCGATCATCCATAGCGACGAAGCCGTCAGAAGAATCGCGGCCACCGCCACCGGAACGACGCCCCAGCCGCCGACGCGCGGCGTCGGCCGCACATGGAGCGAGCGCTCGTTTGGAATGTCGGTGGCAAGCCGCCAGGCGAGGCCAGTAGTCAGCAAGAACCAGAGCAGCACCGCGCAGCCTGTGGCGGCGCCAATCGCAACCAGCGCGGCGGTCGGCCAGGGAAACAACCCGTGATCGGCATTCAGCAGCATCGGTGGTCCTCAATGCGTCGAGCGGTACCAGCGCGCCGTGGCGGCCAGTCCGTCGTCCGTCGAGTACGGCGGTTGCCACCCGAGTTCGGCGCGAATATGCGACGTGTCCTGGCGCAGGCTCCCGATCAGTCGCTCCACCTGGGCCTGACGCCCCGTCAGCCGCCCCGCCGCGTGCAGCCAGCTGCCGGGAACCGGTAGGAGGCGCGCCGGCTTGCCGAGGTGCCTGCCCAGCGTGCGCGCCAATTCGGCCACGCTCAGGCTGGTGTCATCGGCAACGTTGAAGCAGGCCGCCTGCCGCGCGCGGATCCGTGACGCAATGCTTCAGTGCATCCGCGAGATTCTCTACGTAGACCATGCTGCGTCTGGCCGCGATAACGCCGAGCGGCAACGGCACGCCCTTCGCGATGGCGTCCATCAGCCGCAGAAAGTTCGCGCGGACTTCCGCACCATAGACGAGTGGCGGGCGGACCACGACGATTTCCATGCCCGTTTGCGCGCCGTAGCGCGTGAGGCTCTGTTCGGCTTCGGCCTTCGAGCGCCCGTAAGCGTCCTGCGGATGCGGCGGATCGTCTTCGCGCAACGGGCGCCCCGGATCGATCTCGGCCTGCGCCTTGACGCTGCTGACGAAGACGAAGCGCCGCGCGCCGTGGCGCTGCGCCGCCTCTGCTACCCGCATCGTCCCGTCCACGTTCATCTGGCGAAACGCTGCATCGGGGTCGGCCGCGCTATCGCGCATGACATGGACGCGCGCGGCCAGATGGACAACGCAATCGGGCCGCAAATCCTGCGGCCAGACCGCTGAGACGTCCTTGAAGTTCTCGCTATCGTGAACCCATTCGCGCACGCCAACCGTGCAACGGCCAGGCTGCCGAACGAGCGCGGTCACGGCGTGGCCTTCGGCGGTCAGCGCGCGGCACAATGAACGTCCGACAAAGCCGCTCGCACCGGTGACGAGCACGCGACTCACAGCCACCTCCAGCCGAAGCGCCTGAAGAATTTGAAAGCGGACGCGGCGAACATGCGGATATGCGCGGAACCCTTGCGCGACGCGCCGCCGCCGTGGTGCAGCACACGGACCATCGGCGCGTATGCAATACGCGTGAGTTCGTGAGTTCGCAGGCTCAGGTCGTAGTCCTCGAAATAGAGGAAGTAGCGAGGATCGAAGCCGCCAAGGCGTTTGAGCACGCTGGTTCGAAACAGCATGAAGCAGCCGCTGATGATCGGCGGATCCCAGACCACTGAGGTGCCGTCGATCACATCCCGCATTTCATAGCGCGCGAGGCGAGCGGCGAACAGCGAGTCGCGCAGAGCGACGGGCAGGAAGCCACGGGCGAACAGATCGATCAGCGTCGGGTACTGTCGACAGAGGTATTGTTGGCTGCCCGAGTCGTCTCCGATCCACGGTGCAAGCAGGCCCACGTCGTCGTGCGCGTGAAAGAACTCGCAGGCGGCAACAAGTGCACCGGCCTCGAGATCGATGTCGGGGTTCAGAATGAGATGAAAGTCGCTCCGCGCCTGCTCAATCGCAAGATTGTGACCGCGACCGTAGCCTACGTTACCGTGCCCCGTCAGCAGCTGGAAGGCGACGCCTCCCTTGTCGAGCCGATCGATGGCATCGTGCACATCTTTCAGGCCGCCGTTATCCACGAGGTACAGCACAACCGTGCATTCGGGAGCGCTCGCTCGCAAACACTCGCAGGCTGCCGCGAAGCTCACCAGCGTTCGCCGGAGGAGAGCCTCATCGGGCTTGTATACGACAATAGAGGCCGAAAGCCCGAGACTTCGTGGAAACAACGCGCCTTTAGCGTTCATGCGGAAATCGACTGCAAGACAATTAGAAAAACGGATAGCTTGATGCGGCCAAGTGCTCGGCCGCCCTTTCCACGTGATGCCTCGCAGTGGGCGCACATGTGCGCCGCAATTGTAACCGCTGCGGCCGAAGTGGAACAAAATCAACGTCATGACGTGCGTTGGGCCTGTGGCAAGTCGAGCAGGCGTATTGACGAGATTGCTCTTGTTCTCGCAACTCGATTCGCCCCAAAAAACGTACCTGCGGGAACGCTGAGAATTGTGAATAAGGCGACACGGTAAGCGGGATCCCAGCTGGCGGCGGGTCCTCGATACGGTGCGGAGTCCTGGGCGGCGTTGAAGGAAAGTTCTGGATCAACTACTCCAGAACTGAATTGAACAACTGCGCCAACGCCCTTCCTCCGCCTGACAGGCACTTATCTGACCCTTTTCTTATCCCGAGAAGACTTTCGCGGCACATGCTCTTGCGCTATTATCGTCGCTCGTATTTTGGGGACTGAGAACCGAACCAATACTTTCGCGACAGAGCGCGCAAACGCAGCATCAAAACAATCAAGCAAGGCTAGTGTCGTGAGTTAAAAATTCATTGAAATATGTTCGCTGCGTACTAAAGTGTCTTGTGTAGCACTGGTATGAGGACGTGGCGATGAGCGGAAGACCTAAGGCGGAGCTTGTGCTGAGCGAATCGGAGCACGAACAGCTTAAGGCGTTGACGATGCGACGCAAGACAGCGCAGGCGTTGGCTTTGCGAGCGCGCATCGTGCTGGCCTGTGCCGATGGCATGGACAACCGGATGGTCGCAAAGGCACAGCGTGTAAGTCAGCAGACTGTTTGCAAGTGGCGCGCGCGCTTCGTTGCAGACCGTCTGGATGGATTGCTCGACGCGCCGCGCCCGGGCGCGCCCCGAACGATCGATGATTCGCGCGTCGACGCAGTGATCGCGAAGACGCTCGAGTCTGTCCCTGCGGTGGCCACGCACTGGAGCACGCGTACGATGGCGCGCGAGATGAACCTCTCGCAAACGGCAGTGACCCGGATCTGGCGAGCTTTCGGGTTGCAGCCGCATCGGCAGGAGACCTTCAAACTTTCCAGCGATCCGCTGTTTGTCGACAAGGTTCGCGATATCGTCGGGCTTTACCTCGATCCGCCGCTCAAGGCCATGGTGTTGTGCGTGGACGAGAAGAGCCAGATCCAGGCGCTGGACCGCACGCAGCCCATCCTGCCGTTGGCACCGGGCATTCCCGAGCGGCGCACCCATGATTACATGCGTCACGGCACGACCACGCTGTTCGCGGCATTGGACATCGCCACCGGTGAAGTGATCGGGGAGTTGCACCGACGCCATCGCAGCAGCGAATTTCTGCAGTTCCTGCGCACGATCGAAGCCAACGTTCCGCAGTCGCTGGATGTGCATCTGGTGATGGATAATTACGGCACGCATAAGACGCCCTCGATCAAGGCGTGGTTCGCTCGCCATCCTCGCTTCCATGTTCATTTCACGCCGACCTCGGCGTCGTGGCTCAATCAGGTTGAACGATGGTTCGCCACGCTCACAGAGAAATACCTTCGACGCGGCACGCATCGTTCGACCCGCCAACTCGAAGACGCCATCCGCCATTACCTTGAAGGCTACAACGCAAATCCCCGTCCCTTCGCCTGGAGCAAGTCGGCCGATGAGATCCTGACCAGCCTTGAACGGTTTTGCGTGCGGGTCCAGAAGGTCGAAGGACGCGCGCGATGAACATCAATACCGACGCGATCGACGAAGTCGCCCTCGCACTTCTTTCCCTGACCCTGCACGATCACAACCGGGCATGGAAGGGCTTCGACTGGGATGTGCTGAATCGGCTCTACGAACGAGGCCTCATTGGCGACCCGGTTAATAAAACGAAGTCTGTCATCTTCACCGAAGAAGGATTACGTGAGTCCGAGCGGCTCTTTAAGCAGCACTTCGTCATCGCTGACAGTACAGGACATTAATACAACGAACTTCCAACTCACGACACTAGCTGTGGTGAAAATCTTGAGGTGCCTGTACTATGCTTATTGGCCCGAAGGATAAGTTTCATGTGTTCAGACAGGCCACGAAGCTGGGTGGGCCGTATATATCGGCTAATAGTTCAATGCGCCACGACTCCCTAGACACAAAATGAGGATTGCTCCATGGCTCGTCGGTTCAGGTAATCCGAACGGCAGCCTGTGTAATGACAGAGACGTAGGCTACGCTTCTCGATTGTTTCCACCGTTTTTTGCACTCTAGACCATCGAATGTCGAAGGATTTGAAATGAAAATTGCGTGCTTTGTGATGATGAGAAACGAATCCCCAATCTTGGGACCTTTTCTCGATCAGGCCGATGCGCTTTTTGATCGATGTATTGTTTTGAATCACGGCTCGACAGATGACAGTGTTTCAATGGTTCAAGCCCGAGATGACTCGAAGTTTTCCCTCTACCATCTTAAGGCGGCGGGTTACCCACAATCGGAGGTCGCAACATTCTTCGCTCGCGAAGCTTTCTTGAGGAATCAGTCCGATTTCCTTTTCTTCCTCGATTGTGACGAATTTCTGCCTTTCGATAGCCGAGTGGAGTTGGAAGATTTCCTTTCTAAGCACGCAACCGCGGATGTGATGCGCCTGCCGTGGCTAAATGTATGCCCAAGTACTTTCGACGGGGGAAATATATTTTCGAGTACCTTTGTACACCAAGGGCCATCTTCCATTTTTTACAAAGTGATTCTACGAAAGAGCGTTGCTGAAAAGTCGCCTAACTTTGAAGTACAGCAAGGATACCACAGCATCTTAGCACCGGGGACCGACGCTCTGCAGATGGTCGACTGCGAGGACGCATATTGCATTCATATCCCAATCCAGAGCCGCGTGCAGTTCGGGTTCAAATTGGCGAATGGCAACAATCGGTTGATGCGAGAACGAATCAACCTTCGCAAAGGTAACGGATATCACTGGGCTGAGCTTGCCAAACAGTTCGCGACAGGCGGGTTGGACTCTAAGACTCTGTGCAACTTGGCGATGTCTTACCCGAATACAGACGCTGTCAACGACAACGCACCGCGTGAATTAACTTTCTCCTTCCCTTATGTGAATACTGAGTATCGTGAGCCGCCCAACTACACAGCGTCCCAGATCGCTGGGCTGATCGGTCTTGAAATCGAACAGGATAAGCATGCTGTTGCACATGCCTACTCAGTAATTGACTCTCTCGGCGGCGTGGTGTTTTCAGGTGGGATCAACTCCCAAGAGACGCCGATTTCCTTGAAAAATGGAGCCGCACCAATAACGCGCTCATTTACTGGAATCGTCGGTGGCGTTGCTGAGGATTTTTCGTCGCTGATTGAACCGCTTTTTAACGTCCCAACCAAGTTGCCCGTGACGGCATGGAAGGGCCATGTGCCTTTTATGTTCGTCCTGCAGAAACTCCTAAAGCCACGAGTGTATGTGGAGCTGGGGGTTCACAATGGTGCAAGCCTTATAGCCGCATGTACTGCAGCCAAGTCTTACAATACTGATACCACGTTATACGGAATTGACTCCTGGTATGGCGACGATCATGCTGGACGCTACGAAGGCGATCGAATTTATGCTGAATTAAAAGCCCATCTCGATGCGAATTTTCGAAATGTAAAACTGCTGAGAAGTTACTTTGCTGATGCACGTCGGCATTTCCGGGATGAATCTATCGATTTGCTCCATATCGATGGGTTGCATACATATGATGCAGCGAAAGAAGACTTTACTACTTGGTTTGGAGCCATGTCCCCGTCGGGCGTAATTCTCTTCCACGATATCTGTGTTTACGAACGAGGATTCGGCGTACATCGTCTATGGGCAGAATTGAAAGAGCTTTTCTCTACCGTGGAGTTTCATCATTCGTACGGTCTCGGCGTGCTTTTTTTAGATCCCAATGATAGCCGTTTGAGTTCGCTCACTGCATTAGCTTCAAACGAACATCAGATGAGCTTCTATCGAGACTTAGTGTCTCTGGTTGGAGACGTTTTGCCAGAGCGTATGGGCTACTTCGGTGCATCCGGCATTATCTCGGAAAAAGAACGCCTCATCGTTGAAAAGGACCGTGATATCGCGGACCTTAATCATCGTTTGTCTGCATTTGATCGGGACGTCGCACAGTTGCGTTCAGAAGTACAGGCGCTGCGGGCATCAACAAGTTGGCGTATTACGGCACCGCTGCGCGCACTAAAATTTCACCATGGTTGAGAAGTCGCTGCGTATTGCCGTTGTTGGGCATTTCACCTATTTTGAGAACCATTTTCCAGAAGGCTGGAAAAAAGATCCAAACATACTGTGCGTTGATGTCGACGAGAGAGACTACAGCTGGTTGCTGACTGTTCGTAATTTCCGCCCGCATATTACGTTGTTTTTTCGTCCGGAGTTGTATCCGAGGCACTACGTTGAGTGCATTCCCGGTTGGCGAGTCGCGTTGCTTTCGGAACCACTGCCTACACTTAAGGATGGAGAACTTGAATATACCGAGGAAACACGACTTCGGGAGCGAGTCTATGCGCCCATGGCGTGGGATGCCTATCATTGGCGCATTTTTTACGACCAAGGCAAACGGGAAAGCGCAAGAATTTTGGGATTTCCTATAGATGAATATCGTCCATTGCCGATTGATACATCATGTTTCTGTCCCCCCTTGCACCACAGGGCAAAAGAGTTCGATGTGACGTTTCTGGGAAAACCTACGCCTCACCGAATAGCACAACTTGATTTTCTGAGATCGACTGCGCTGTCTTTCCTGTGGGTCGCGCACGGGTTATCCGGAAAGCGTCTTGCCCAGATTTTCAGGCGATCAAAAATTGTGCTGAACGTCCATGCGGATGGGCGGGAAGCCTTCGAGCCCCGACTGTACCTTGCGGCTGCATGCGGTGCTGGAGTGCTTACGGAGCCATTGTCTTCACGTCCGGATTTGTTTGTCCCGAGGATATGGGAACAGGGTGGGCGCTGGAATGCACAGATGCTGGAGGACTACGTTCGCCTTGTCTCGCAGGAAACTTACACGAAGGGACTTTGGCAAGATGTGGAAGCATTGAGTACGCGGCGGTTGATTGCTGATCTTTGGCTTCGATTCGGGCGGTAAGGTGATAGAAAATGTTTAACCGATCGTTTTTACGAAGAAGTTTGCGGGGCAATAAGGTACCCACAGAGGCGGTATCCATTATCGTCAATAGTTACGACGATCAGCGTTTCAAACAATTCGAGGCTCGATTCCTTGCCAAGCTTGACTTCCCCCGCGTCGAATTGATTCGAATCGCAGACGCTGCTTCGATGTCCGAGGGATATAACCGGGCCGCGGAGAGTGCGACATGCCATTGGCTTTTCTTTTGTCACGATGATATAGGGATTCTGGGCGAGACGAGCGGCGCGGCTTTTCGTGATGCGATGAGTGCATCCGACGTCTTCGGTCCTTGCGGAACGCAACGGCTTGTATCCGGCAACTGGTATGACGGGGGGATGCCTTATAACGCCGGTGCCGTCGTGGCCCCTGACCCCGCGCGGCGCGGGGAATACAGGCTCGAGTTGTTCGGGAGGTCTCCGAAAAGTCTAGTTAGAAGAGTGCAGGCACTTGACGGTTTGTTTATCGCATGTAAAAGACAGGTTTTCGATGCCATACGCGGGTTCGACGAACTTCGACTGCACGGCTTTCATACCTACGATATTGATTTTACCTTTCGTGCTTATTTGGCGGGATTTGATTGTGTCGTGACTAATAATTTGCTGTTGCTTCACGATTCAAATGTTTCCGAGTTTTCAGAAGAGAAGCTGGCGGCGTGGGAGCGCGAGCGTAACCGGTTCGCGCAACGATTTGAACGTTACTTGTCCGCAGATCCAGGTGTTCGGACGCATGACAATTATCCGTTAGCTGACCCCGAAGACGGGCCCTCCGCACGAAGAAGGGCCGTAAGATCAACGCGTTGGCGGCCTTAGCGGGTGTTAGGGACTTTTGTTAAGAGCTGCAAAGTGCACGAACGTAAGCACGGAGAATACGATGGACTGCAAGCTAGTCAAGATTTCGGGCAATCGCTGGTAGTCTCCTGCCAGTTGATCGTAACCGGCGCGAAGCCCACCTTCGCGGTTCGACTGCAGCGTCCGCCCGTCGGGAATGACCGCGCGGGCTTCACCCCGGCGCTGCTGCGCGATCCGAGTGATCGAGCGCAGGTTATTGGCCGTGGCCTCGAAACAACCTGCTTGAATCCAGCGTTGTGTCCGCTGGTCGACCAGTTCGCACGGTGGAAACTCATTGAGCAACAAACGCCACGACGCACCCGAACGCACGATCCAGCGCGGCGCGTTGTACATCTCGCGCAGTGGGTAGCGGCGCTGCGGCGCGTCTTTGTTCATCAAGTTTAGGCACGGAGCGATGAAGTACCACGCTTCATGCGATACATCCATTGGGTCTGGCCTGCGTTTTTTCATTCCTTCAAGCTACCGGGTCAAACTCAATGTTTCTAATACGTTCCAAGGTTCCGTTGAGTTCGCATGCCATTGGGCGATCTGCAATAATCTGAGCGGCGAACCTGCCAAGATGAGGGATGAAAGATGCATGTTACTGCATTGGAGATTGGTAAAAAGTTTTTTGATACTTACGTAAGCGGCAGGGACGGGCTAAAAATCGTTGACATAGGCTCTCAAGACGTAAACGGCTCATTAAGATCTGTCGCACCACGAGGGTGTGAATACATTGGACTCGACTTCGTCGGCGGGAAAGGCGTCGACATCGTCTTAACTGACCCTTATTCCTTGCCCGTTCCAGAAAACTCGATTGATGTCATTGTTTGTTCCTCATGTATGGAGCATTCAGAATTTTTCTGGCTGTTGTTTCTCGAGATGCAAAGGCTGCTCAAACCTGAAGGGATTGTCTACCTAAACGTGCCGTCAAATGGGAATTTTCACAGATACCCGGTCGATTGCTGGCGCTTTTTTCCTGATAGCGGTGTCGCGCTGCAAAATTGGGCTAGACGTTCTGGATATAAGACAACGCTCATTGAGTCCTTTACTGGCATACAAAAACAGGATGTCTGGAACGATTTCGTGGCGGTTTTCGTCAAAGATGCTGACCACATCGCAATGTATCCTGAAAGGATCCAGGCGACATATAACGAGTTTACCAATGGGATCACGTTTGAAACTGACACATTTGCAAACCAAACGGACCTCCAAGAGGATCAACAACAAAAGATTCTGAACCAGACCGCACGTGATACCGCAGTTGCGGAGCGCAATGCGGCAGAAGCGGAACGCGCTGGAGCAACGGCGGCGCGTGATGCCGCGGTGGCAGCGCGTGATGCCGCGGTGGCAGCGCGTGATGCCGCGGTGGCGGAGCGCGACGCCGCAGTGGGGGAACGTGATGCCGCGGTGGCGGAACGTGATGCCGCAGTGGCGGAACGTGATGCCGCGGTGGCGGAGCGCGATGCAGCCTTGGCGAACCGCGATGCCGCCGTGGAGAAAAGGGATGCCGCGTTTGCAGAGCGGCTTGCTGCGGTGGATGAGCGTGATGTCGCGATATTGGAGCGCAATGCTGCAATGACAGAACGTGATAGGGCGGAGGCGGAACGTCACACTGCTTTACGACTTCGAGACGCCGCGATTGCGGCGCATGATGCGATTGTCGCGTCGACGAGTTGGAAGCTCACCGCACCGCTTCGAAGGCTGCGCGGCTTTTTGCACGTGTAGATAAGAATGGTGCACGCAAGGCGCACAGCTTATTTGTAAAAATCTGGACTTGATGGGACAAACGGTGTCCATTCCAGATCGGCCAATGCCGGCTACTCGACATATGTCGGAAACCGACCGGACATATCCGGCACGGCGTCTTTGAACGAATATCGGCGAACTGAAGACGATCAATTCAGCCCGCAGAATGGTTTATCCTGCAGGTTTGACGGGCATGAGTGCAAGCTTCTCAACTGGCTTGTGGAAGAGATTCAACTCGATCGCGCGCGATCATTTCGAGAAACGTAACAAGTCCGGCCTGCATAATTCGTTTTGCGCGGCGGTAGCTCTCATGCCTTGAAGACGACCGAGGTCGAGCGGTTGATCAAAGCGAACAGAACATCAAACTTATCGTAAACATTACAAATTGATAGGACGCACCCGCAAACGTTAAAATTGCGAATCTCAGCGTCTCGTTTGATGTTCCCTCAAAGTTCGGCGTCAGCCCGGTGCACCCTGCATAGGCTGATGGAAAGTGGGCCGCAGCGCGAGGCGAGCCTGCTCACCTGCCTACCACATACATGAAAGCTCATCCTGACACAGCAGCATCACTAGAAACCGCACTTGTCGTTGTACTCGGAATGCACCGCAGCGGCACAAGCGTTATCACCCGCGCGATGGAAACAATGGGGGCCGAGTTCGGCGACAATCTGATGCCCGCCGTTGCTGGCGTGAACGACAAGGGATTCTTTGAAGACCTCGATGTTTACGCGATTAATATCGAACTATTGAAGGCAGCCGGTGCAGACTGGCACAGTTTGGCGCCTATTGATTTCGGCAGAATTGAAAAATCGCAATGCGATGCACTACGGAGTCGCGCAATTCAGGTTTTGCGCGGTAAGTGCAGGAACAAGATCTTTGCCCTTAAAGATCCGCGAATTGCACGGCTCATGCCCTTCTGGCAACCTGTTTTCGACGGGTTGGGCATCCCCATCATTTATGTCATCGCAATTCGGAATCCTATAAGTGTCAGTCGCTCGCTCGAAAAACGAGATCACTTTCCTTGGGAGAAGTCTCACTTGCTCTGGCTGGCGCATACGGTTCTTGCTCTGCAAGCTACCTCTGGCACGAGGCGTGTGCTTGTCGACTATGATCGATTGATGGAGGAACCACGCGGCGAACTGGAACGGATTTCCAGACAACTGTGCATACCACTCGATACTCACCGAGCAAGCGAATTTGAGAAGGAATTCCTTGACGGCAAGCTGCAGCATACGAAATTTGAGGCTCGCGACCTTGAACTCGTGCACGCGGCATCGCGGCAAGTAAAGAGACTGTTCAGTGCGCTGCAGTCGACCGCGGCACGCTACGATCCAGGGCAGGACCCAGTGTATGAAACCGCACTGATGGACGCGCAGCACTATCTTGAAGATCTAGCACCCATATTGCGTCACGCGTGGCAAATCGAACAACAATTGACGCAGTTTCATGCCGAAATCGAGAGTTACAAGCAGCGTGTTGATGGACTGCAAAATGACCTGAACGAATCCAGGGAGAGCGACCGCCAGCACGTCGAAGCTCTAAAACATGATCTGGACGGGTGCAGACTTGATTCCGAAGCTCTACAACATGATCTGGACGAGCGTAGATCTGAAGCCGAAGCTCTACATCATGATCTGGACGAGCGCAGATCTGAAGCGGAAGCGGCCATGAGCACGATCGTCAAACTTAATGCCGAGAGCCAACTTCAGAAAGCAACCATAGACTCCCTGACAGCCACTATTCAGTCAATGGACGAAAGCGCAGCCAAGCAAGCAGCCGCTCTGGAACAGTCAAACCGCACCATAACCGCGCTCCTGCATTCAACGTCCTGGCGCATCACGGCACCACTACGCGTTGTGCGTAGATACGTATCAAAGCGGGAATCATAATGCCCGAGGGTGTAAAAAGTTTTGTGTAAACGGTCATTTGGCGGGAGACTGCCATCAATAGGAGCATAGATGACCGTAGCGAAACGCAATAAAAGAGAGAAGCCCGATCCTGAACTCGTCAAGCTGGCAGACAGCCTACTAACGAACTACCAGAAGCCAGAGGATCTGATCGGCGAGAATGGCCTGCTCAAGCAACTGACCAAGATGCTGGTGGAGCGGGCGCTCGAGACGGAGATGTCTGAGCATCTGGGCCATGCCAAGAGCGAAGCGGTGACCAATGCCACGGGCAACATCCGCAACGGCCATAGTGCCAAGACGCTGCAAGGGGAGTTTGGCGAGTTGCCGCTCAATATCCCGCGTGACCGTCAGGGTGCATTCGAACCGAAGCTGGTGGAGCGTCACCAGACGCGCTGGACGGGCTTCGACGACAAGATCATTTCGTTGTATGCGCGGGGCCTGAGCGTACGCGAGATCCAGGGGCACCTGGAAGAAATGTACGGCACGGAAGTCTCGCCAACGCTGATTTCGGCGGTCACCGATGCCGTCAGTGATGAGGTGAAGGTCTGGCAGGCCCGTGCGCTCGACGCGCTTTATCCGATTGTCTATCTCGACTGTATCCACGTCAAAGTGCGCGACAGCGGTGCGGTGCGAACCAAGGCGGTGTACCTGGCCATCGGCGTGAACATGGCCGGCCATAAGGAGGTGCTGGGGCTGTGGATCGCCCAGACCGAGGGGGCGAAGTTCTGGCTGCAGGTGGTCACCGAGCTGAAGACGCGCGGCGTGCAGGACATCTTTATCGCCTGCGTGGACGGGCTCAAAGGTTTCCCTGAAGCGATTGAGGCGGTCTACCCGAAGGCGGCTGTGCAACTGTGCATCGTGCACATGGTGCGCAACAGCCTGAACTTCGTGCCCTGGAAAACGCAGAAGGAAGTCGCCGCCGACCTGAAGACGATTTACGCTTCATCGACCGTCGAGCTGGCCGAGCAGATGCTGGGCGCCTTCGAGGCGAAGTGGGACAAAGACTACCCGTCCATCGGGCAGAGCTGGCGGCGCAACTGGGCTCGCGTAATTCCGTTCTTCGATTACCCGCCAGAAATCAGGAAGGTGATTTACACCACGAATGCCATAGAATCGATCAACATGAGCCTGCGCAAGGTGATCAAGACCCGCAGCTCGTTTCCGACCGATGAGGCCGTCACCAAGCTGTTTTACCTAGCCCTGAACAATATCAGCAAGAAGTGGACGATGCCGATTCGCGACTGGAAGGCCGCCCTGAACCGCTTCGCCATCCAGTTCGAAGAGCGGCTGGTGCCGGGTTAAACCTCAACCCGTTTACACAAAATTCCGGACACCCCCAACAATGGCTCGGACTCCTGATGCAGCACTATGCGTCGAGAACGATGAAGCCATCGCGATCTGACCTCACCGAGACGGCCAGATCACGTCAAGACTCATACAGCTTACTTCTGTCCTTCCGCTTCAGCGACAGGGTCCGCTGGGTGAGAACGATCAACTACTGCAGCTCACCGCGCACGATGTCAGCAAGCGATTCGAGCGGACGCTTCACGTTACGCATCACCCGCCCAACGCGCGAGCGCAACGTGTGCACTTTGAACTATTTCCGTAAAGCGGTGACAGCACGGCGAAGAGGCGACGTCAGGCGCCAACTTGTGGATGCTCTCAGTTCGAACAATTCTCGTTCTTTAAGCGCCGATTGCCTCTCCAGTTCGATATTCCGTTGACGAAGTCGCTCCACTTCAGCACTCAGGGCGGCATTTTGCGCGATATTCTGTTGACGAAGGTCCTCTATCTCATTCTTCAATGCGGTATTTTGCGCAATCAATTCGACCGATTGTGATCTCGCGCTCGATGATTCCGCTGTCTCTTCAAGTATTCGACGGAGTAACTTGTTTCGAATCGCCTCGTAGTCGCTGGGATGTAAAATGGGCGTTGAATCGGCTTTTCTCAGGCGACCATAGAACTCGACACCCGGTGAATCGAACACCTCGACGATCTCGAATGAGCACAGGCCGAGATAGCCGAGGTCCCGGATAAGCAACTCGAACGACGACGGTGTGAACACAGAACAATGAGTGTCCAGATACTCCACACTCCCGGAGCGAGTCTGCTTCAGCCATTCAGCATAATATTTTTCGAGCGCCAAGCCTACGGAAACGCGATCTGGGGTGACACCGCGATGGAAGGCGATATCCTTTCCATTGCCGTTATCGAAAGCCCCTAAGCAGGAGTACAGGTCGAAATATTGCGCAGATGTCGGCTTCTCTCGCTTGCATTCATATGCCTCGATCCATTGTCCTAGTGTAGAGACTGGACGGAAATAATCAAAGCAGGACCGCTTGTCGGGTATGGCCATCGAAATCAAACCACCCGGCTTCAGAGCCTGCGCACATCCCTGCAGGAATCGGATCGGATCTGGCAAGTGCTCGAAATTGTGGGACGACACAATATAGTCGAACTGGCCAAGTTCGCCCCGTGACCTGACGAGCTCTTCGATTTGGGTTGACGAGCCAAGAAGGTCGACTTCTTCGATCCTGTCCCGAATGTCGTCCGGGACATTGGCGATATCGGTCGCACGTTGCCTGAGCGTCGCAAGATCGAATACGTCCAGTACCAGGCATTGATATCCCTCGGCTTTTGAGGCTAAGGGGTTAAACCAAGGTCCGATCTCGATCCCTTTTTGGGCCCTCGAAATGCCCTTCAGAACTGCATCGCGCCGCTCCATGCCGCCCCCATATGCCGTCTGACATTCGGGCAATATTAACAGACTCAGGCATGCCACGATCTGGAGTCTATGCCTGTCCTCGATAGCTGGGTCTGAATGATCCAAACTTCAACTGCGACTGCATCGCAAAACGTCGATATGGGGTGCTGCATGAAATTGCCCACATGCGCGCTTCGATGCATGCGGGCGTGACAATGCCATACCGGATGATCGTCTCCGCTCGACCGTGGTTACGGTTCAGTTGAAGGCCCTGACCAACGCTTCGCCTTAGGCCGGCGGTGGCGAGTGTGGAGGGACGTGCAGCGGGGGAGTTTGTGCGGCCGTCGGACAGCCAGAGTGGTGGTCGCGGGTGGAGGATTTTGCGCCATCCTCCCGCCACGCCTCATACAGCGCCTGACAGCGACCACATAAATCGCGGTTCCGCGCAAAACGCATTATTCAGGGCCGACTGCCGAGCGCCGGCCTGCAAAAACCACATTGCGTGCTCAAGACCAGTACTGCCGGCCCCGCGATACATGCGGAATTTCTGTAATCGATTCACATGCTAACGGTCCATCGTCTCATTTTAATCGAAACGATGTCCACGATTCACCCAGCTCACGATCGCCCGTAGTTATCCTCAAACCGAACAATATCGTCTTCGCAAAGATACGAACCCGACTGCACTTCGATCAGTTCAAGCGGCATCTTGCCGGGATTCTCCAGGCGGTGAACCTGACCGAGAGGAATATACGTGGACTGATTCTCCGACAATAGAAAGCTTTCATCACCGCGCGTAACGCGTGCCGTGCCTCGCACCACCACCCAGTGCTCCGCGCGATGATGATGCATCTGCAACGACAGCCGCCCTCCAGGTTTGACCGTGATGCGCTTTACTTGGAACCCATCTCCCGCGTCGATCGAGTCATAGCAGCCCCACGGACGGTAGACCTTGCGGTGATAGTCCGCTTCCGTACCCTTCTCACGCTTGATTCGCCCGACGATTTTCTTGACATCCTGCACCGATGAATGGTTTGCGACAAGAATCGCGTCAGGTGTTTCAACCACGACCAGGTCATTCGTGCCGACACAGGCAATCAGACGCCCTTCCGAATGCGCAAAGGTATTCGACGCGCCTTCCAGCATGACATGCCCCTGCGCAACGTTACCGTCCGCATCCTTTGGCAGCACGTCCCACACCGCATCCCACGCCCCGACATCCGACCAGCCGGCATCCAACGGTACAACGACGGCATGGAAACCAGACTCAGGAGAGGCAACTCGCTCCATGACCGCATAATCGATCGATTGCGACGGACACGCCGTGAACGCGGCACTCCCCACACGGGAAAAGTCAACGTCCTTCGATTCACCTTTTGATGCCTCTACGCATGCGGCGTAGATCTCGGGTTCGTATTTCTCGATAGCGCTTAGCCATGTCGACGCGCGCATAACGAATAACCCGCTGTTCCACAAGAATTCGCCCGAGGCGACATACTGCTCAGCCAATTCACGCGACGGTTTTTCGACGAAACGCTCCAAACAATAGCCGTCGTTTCCATCGAGCGGCGCCCCTAGGCGGATATAGCCAAAGCCTGTCTCTGCTCGTGTCGGCACAATGCCGAGCATGACGATTTGCCCGTCGTTCGCGTATCGTACCGCGTTCGCCACACTGCGTCGAAAAGCGGCTTCGTCCGTCACCGCGTGATCGGCAGGCATGACGACCATAACGGCGTTTCCGCCCTCTTTCACCAACGAGAGTGCGGCCAGCGTCAGCGCCGGAGCCGTGTTGCGCCCCACCGGCTCCAGGATGATGCGAGCTGCAACACCAACCTGCCTCAGCTGCTCCGCAATATTGAAGCGATGCTCCTCGCCGCAGACGATAATCTTTTCCTCGGACACCGGGTGATTTGCACTCAATCCCTCGAGGCGTCGCGCGGTCGACTGAAGCAGCGACTCTTCGCCAAGAAGCCCAATCAGTTGCTTCGGGAACTGTTCTCGCGAAAGCGGCCAAAGGCGTGTTCCCGAGCCGCCCGCCAGAATGACTGCCCTGACTGGAGCATGATCGAGTATCGAAACCGCCTCGTTCGAGGCATCACGTGTTTGCGCATTCATCTTTTGCTACCGACTCAAAGAAACATTTACCGATCGATCGATTTTGCAGCCATCAAGCGGGCGAGACGACGCCACGGAAGGCGGCGCTCAAACCCGGTTGCAATACGTGCTCGTAATAAGCAGTTCGGGTCGGAAATGCTGATCGCGCTGCCTGCAGGAACACGAGCAATTCACTCATCTGCTTGTTCCTCAAGAACTCGACAAACGCTTCGAGATCCTGCGCCCCAAGAGCCGGCGAAAACAGGCGCGCCCCTGATTGGAACAGCGCATTGGCGATCACCGCCGCGATCTCCACGCGAACTTTCGCCAAATCTTCCTTGATCGTATTTCGCTCGTGCACGCGGTAGACGATATGCTCGTGCTCGAGATCCATGATTACCGATCCCGACTCGTACGCGAACATCAGGAAGTCCAGGTCATGACAGTAGCGTAGCGGCTGGAAACCGCCCGCAGCCTCCCACAGTTTCCGCGAAAACACCATGTTGGACGTCGTGGCAACGTAGTTTTCGTTCAACAAGGAAAGCTGCTGAAGACCGGACCGGTCGAGGAAGGCGCGCGACCGCTTCAGCCAATCGATAGCCACACCGTGTCGTTGCTTCGCACCGTCGTCATCCATGATGCCGACGCCTCCGACAATCAGGTCTGCTCCATGGCGCTCCGCCAGCAATTCGCGGCATCGCTGCAGCTTGCCGGCAGTGAACAGATCATCGGAGTTCAGCACCGCAACATATTCCGAATTGCTGATACCGATCGCGCGATTGATGGTGTTATGCGCCCCGGCATTCTCCTGCTTGAAGACGCGCACGCGCGGCTGCTTCGAGAGCACACGTTCAGCGACTTCGAAACCGCTGTCGGTTGAACCGTCGTCGATGAGGATGACTTCGCTGGCCTCGGACGTCTGCTCCAGAACACTCATCAGCGCTTTTTCTATATATCGCGCATGATTGTAAAGAGGAATAACGACCGAAATCGACGGCTCGCTCATTTTCTTGCGAAATTTAAACATATTTCCTGGCTCTCGCGTGGACAACGCGCATTCAAATTATTGAATATCGGTATCGAAAAACGGGAAGTATTTCGATCGGTATCGTAAATCGCACGAACGGTCTTTAATGTATCGCGCAGGATTTCCCGCCACGATCGTGTACGGAGCCACATCTCGCGTCACGACTGAACCGGCACCGACCACCGCGCCTTCGCCGACCGTCACGCCCGGGCAAATGATCGCGCGCGCGCCTATCCATGCGTGATCGCCAATTTCCACGGGCTTGCAAAGGCAAACGAAATCCGGATTTTGCGGATCGTGCGTCAACGTTTGAATCAACGTATAGTGCGAAATATTGACGTTGTTGCCGATCTTAAGCGGCACTCGGCCATCCAGATACGTGTATCGATTAATCACGGTATTGGAGCCAATCACGATATGGTAGCCCGTGACGAAGCAGCCCATCGCGATGCTCGAATCGGCTCCGATCAGAACATGGCAGAAACGTCTAAGAAACCAATGCCGGATTCCGTACGGCATGTAGTTCATGAACAGATGGTTGCCGAGATAAAAGCACACCGCGGGCTTGAAACGCCAACGAAGGAATTGCCACACGGAGCGCGCCCGGCCCACGACTCGGCGCGGAAAATTAGCGACGTTGCTCACGAACCACCTCCTCGATAATCGCCTCATAGCGCCGGACGATGTGGCCGAAGTCGTACAGCTGGTAAATCTTCTCCCGTGCACGCTCAGCGCGTTGCGCCCATTCTTCTCGATTATCGGCCATCGTCTCCATGGCCTTCACGAGTTCCGAAGTGATGCGGTACGCACGTGGCGCGTACGCCAATTCGTCGAGCTTCGCCGAGTCCAGTTCAACCGTATCGCCATATTCGTTCGGGATCAATATCCCGATATCGTTGTTTTCGATCACCTCAGCCGAAGCGCCCGTGTCCGTCAGGACCATCGGCTTTTTATAAAACATCGCTTCATTCATGGCGATGCTCCATCCCTCGATGAACGACGGCAAAAGGAATGCGTCGGCGACGCGATGCACATCGGCCACGTTGGCGATATAACCCGGCATCAGAATATGGTGCTCGAGGCCTTCTTTCCGGATCAACTGCTTCAAGGCGTCGACATGAGGTTGAAAGACGGGATTGCCAACGCACAAGATTTTGATATCCGAGCGCGTCGCGAGAATCCGCTTCATCGCGTCAACCATCACATAATGCCCTTTGTGGAGGTTGTACGAGGCGACATTGGCAAATACGTAGTCCGATTCCGACAGGCCCAGATCCGAACGCTGCAATTTTCCAGGCACTTCCTCGCGCGCTTCGTGTTCGCTGATGATCAATCCGTTCGGAACGGTCACCACCTTGTTTTCGGCCACACCGAGATTGGCAACCGCGAATCGCGTGGCGTTCTTCGACACGGAAATATATCGGCTAACGTATTTGTCGTTGCCGGCAAACGCCCGCGCCTGATCCCGCGAAAAAAACGCATAGACGTTGTGAATGAACGTTATGTTTGGGATACCCAGCTTCGCGAATAACGGATAGCCCGTGTAGGAGAAGTGGGACATGGTCAAGTCCGGCCTCGTCTCCTCGAGCAAGCGCTTATATGCCGTCAGCGTGTCCCGCTCCGGCAAACCGATTACGCGCAAGCCCGCATCGCGAGCCACCGTGCCCAGGTGGCCGACTTTTCCCGCCGTTACGATCGTGACGTCATAGCGGTCACGATTGAATGCGATCGCGGAATCGAGCACCACCTTCTCCAGGCCGCCCTTGTCGAACGAAGCGAGCTCGATCAACAGGCCCAACTTGTTGCTGTCCCGGACCGGTTGCCTGATGGCCGGTTGCGCCATGCGTGTCAGCAGTCGCTTTACTGAATCCAATACCGTCATAGTCACGATCTCAATTAGTCAACCTGGAACAACGCGAACGAAGCTTCATCGATTGTCTTGCGCAATCCGATCGACTCCAGCATCTCCCGGAAACACTGAGCGACCTTGCCGACCGAGAACTCGGCATGCGCGACGTGGAAGCCGGCCTCGGCCATGGCCTGCCAAAGAAACGGATCTTCATGCAGCCGAACGATTTCGTTCGCGATCTGCTGGGCCGTCTCGCCCTCGAGGATATGCTGACCAGCAATCAACCCCATGCCTTCGCTTGCCACGCTGCTCAACACGCACGGCACGCCATGAAGCAGGCTGGATACCACTTTGCCCTTTACACCCGCACCGAAACGCAAAGGCGCGACGGACAATCGAACGTGATCGAGCACGGTCGCAAGGTCTTCGACGAAGCCGACGATCCGGACGCCGTCTTGCGGCGCATCGAGTGCGGCGATTTCAGGGGTGACATTGCTTCCGACGACCTGCAATTCGATATCCGGCACCTGTTTGCGGACGAGCGGCCAGATCTCGTCGACGAGATACTTGACAGCATCAATGTTCGGAAGATGGGCAAAGCCCCCGACAAAGACGACACCGCGGCGTTGTTCGAAAGTTGTCGGCGCCCGCATCGGCAGGCGCGGAATCGGAATTCGATGCACGTTCGCGCTCGGAATCAATCGTTTGACGATGTCGAGCTCGAAATTGCTGACCACCGTCGTTGCGTCTGCAACGCCTATTGCGTGCAATTCGGCGCGGCGTACCTCCAGGGCCTTATCCAAAGCGCTCCCGGAGCGTTGGTGAATGGCGGCACGTTCTTCCCGGAGATAGTGCAGATCGACAGTGCTGAAAACGAGCTTCGCCCGCGGGGCGACGCGACGGACCGTATCGACCAGGTGGGTAGCCACGCTGATTCGCTGCAGCATCACGACGGTGGCAGCCGCGGCCTCCTGCTTCACCAACTGCTGAAGCGATACCATGCCCGCTGCGACGAGAACCCGGAATCCCCAGCGTCGAAGCAGGTCGGCATGATCATCCTCCTGGCTTTGCTCGAACGCCGCGATGAAGCACACCTCATAGCCAAACGCCTGGAAAATGCGCATGTACCAGAACAGGTCCGCGGAGCCGGAATCCTGGTTGGGCTTGGGAATGAACGCGTCGACGATGACGATCTTTGGTCGGATCGCAAGCGGCAGTACGTCTCTGGAATCCACATAATTCGCGAAGTCGGCCTCGAAGCGCTCGCGCAACTGCCAGCGCTGTTGAGCGTCCTCCCAGCTCTCGCTTTGCGGCGCTGGGATCGTCATCGCGTCACGCACGAACGAGAATCTGGCGAATGGCTGGCAGTAGGTGCGCGCGCCCGCTTTTGCGAGGAGCAAAGCAAGCGACGCGAAACCCGTCGCAAACGGCGCCTCCGTGCCCACTTCAGAGGCAACCTTTGACCAGACGTCGTTGCGGATCATGACGATCCCTGGCGACGCCGCCGATACACGCATGACAGACGCTACCCGCGAATCATCGGCAGGAAGTCCTTGAAGGTTTCCATCCAGTTGGCCTTGCCATGAAACCCCCGAGCCCGCAGCGAAGACGGTCCCGTCGTCCCGAAGCAGCAGGCCGGTAACCGCGCCCGCATCGGGGAAGCGGTCGAATGCTTCCACCATCGCTTCAAGCCAACCCGGAAACGGCGCGAGGCGGTCGGACATCAACACCAGGAATTCGCTATCCACAGATCCGATCTGGTCACGGATATGGGTCAACGACGACGTTGCACGAGTTCCGTGCTTCACTTCCACGTTGAATTCCGGCTTCAGCGGTAAATCTGCATCCGCTATCACTTGCACGCGCGTGGCAACGTTTTGCACGGTCGCACTCAACAAGCGGACATTCGTGTCAAGCGTAGCCGAATCGGCGGATGCAATGACGGCGATGGTTACGCGAGGTTCATCAGATGTGCGAAAGGGTATGAATTTCGCATCCCGCCAACTGCTATCGCGGCGGGTCGCGAGGCGTTTCGCGTTCGACCGTGCCGGCGCGTGAGCACCTCCACGACCCAGCAATACGTGCGCCCTCGCCTTGACCTGCCGCAGCACGTGCCGGGTCATGAAGCGCACTGGCTTCGTCATGCGCCAGGAGATGGAGGAGCGAATCCTGTCGATTTCCACCTGGAGTGCCCGGTTTCGCGTCCGCAACATATTGACGACATCGGTGTCATCCGGCGTCGCCAATTCGAAATCTTCGTTGGCCGAATCATCGAGCGCAGACGTGTCACGCTGAAATGCTGCGGCTACCCGAGCGAGGATTTTCTGCTGTCGCGCGAATTCCTCGTCGCGCCGCTCTCGCTCCAATCGCATCTGATCGAGTTCGCCGTCGCGGCGGATGATTTCCTGGTTCAGTCGAACCGCCTCTGCGGTCAGTTTGCCAATCTCCGCGTCTCGCGACTGCACAGCCTCGGTCAAGCGAACCGTCTCCGACGTCAGATGGCCGATCTCATCGCCGCGGTGCAACGTCTCGGTGATGAGACGAGTAACTTCAGCGGCGTGTTGCGCGAGCTCTTCGTTGCGTGCGCCGTCATAGGCCGCGAACGATAGACTGCCATCAAGAACACTGTCGTCGTCGACGGGAAGTGCGCCATTGGATGCCAACGCGACGAAATATACCGGCTCACGCAGCGAGTCAGTGAGCTCATAGCGCTCGTCACCGACTTCCGACCAACAGCCGAGATTGCGCGCTCCGCTACGATCTTCGCTGAGAATCAGCGACCCCGCGCTAGCTCTCTGGCCATAGAGCGCAATGTTCGCAAAGCCGCCACGCAAAAATTGAACGAACTCATCGCGATTCAACTCGCAGACGTGATATGGATTCGGGACCGATCCAGTAGGGGAATACACCGGCGCGTTAGGCGTGGAGATGACGAGCTTTCCATCGGGACGCAAGACTCTGCGCACTTCGCGCATGAATTGTTCGTGCTCGCGAAAGTGCTCCAATGTCTCAAATGATGTCACGACGTCCACCGACGAGTCGGGCAGTGGCATCGCCGTGGCGCTGCCCTGCTCGAAGCGGAGATTGTCGCCGACGTAGTTGGCCTTTGCGGCACTCACGCAGCCTGCATCGATATCGACGCCAACCACGGAGCCCGCAACTTGCGCGAGCATGGCGGCGCCATAACCCTCTCCGGACGCAATATCAAGAACATCCTTGCCGGCACAGAACTGCGCGGCGAATAGGTATCGGTGCAGGTGCTCGTACTGGATGGCTCCAGATACAGATGGCAGATACCGCTCACCGGTAAATTGCGTGCCATTGGATGGACGCCTGAAGCGCAAGCTCCGAACTGAACTGGTCATAAAAATACCCTAACTTCGGCTGATACCGCCAACGAAAACGATGACTTGTCTTGCCAGGCGACGCTCACGCCCCTAGCCTTGGTTACTGCACCGACGACAAGCGCCTCCGACAGCGGCGTTTACTCGGTCGACAAGCCCCGGCGAAAAGCGAGCGCCGCTCTGACCAGAATACGTACTAAGAAAACTGCTCGATACGCGGCGGAAACGCCAGCGAAAACGCCGGACCATTGTCCAGCGCGAGATTGGGGTTATAGAACGGATCCTTGCTGACTTCCGATCCCCATCGCCCCCGCATCCAGTCGACGTTCGCGCTTGAACCGGGTCGCCTTGGCGGCGGTCGCATCGCTACCGCGCGACGCTGACTCATGATGATAGAGGTCCGCATACGGAACATATAGATTCCGGTATCCGGCGGCTCCCAGTTTCAGGCAGAAATCGACGTCATTGAACGCGATGGCCAGGTGCTCCGCGTCGAGGCCGCCGACTTCGTCGTAGAGCGACTTTCTGACGACCAGACACGCCGCGGAGACTGCCGACACCTGCTGCGCCAACACCGCGCGGCAGAAGTAGCCTCTCTGCCCTCGAAGCAGCATGTGATGCATGTGTCCGGCCAGATCGCCGAGCCCCATCAGTACGCCGCCGTGCTGCAGCCGATCGCCCGGATACCATAGCGCGGCGCCGACCGCGCCGGAGTCGGGCAGCGCAGCATAGCCAACCAGCGTGTCGAGCCAATCCGGCGACACGATTTCAATATCGTTGTTCAAGAGGCAAAGGATCGATCCGCGCGCGCGTTTCGCCGCCTCGTTGTTCAACGCAGAGTAATTGAACGGTGCGTCGATGCGCACCACCGAGATGTTTGGGTCCTTCGCATACTGTGCCAACAAGCTCAATGCACGCGAGTCGGCGGAGCCGTTGTCTACGATCAGGACTTCGTAGTGTTGATACTGCGTTCGGCCGCGCAACGTGTCGATGCAGCGGGCGAGCAGCTCCGGCTTGTCGCGAGTCGGAATGATGATCGACACCAAAGGGGCCGGAGAGGGCACCGCATACGTCACGCGAAGCATCGTCGAATCCGGATACAACAGTTCGACTTTCCCAGGGAGCCCGCGTCGCTCCAGGTGCTCACGCACTGCGCGCAGCGCCGCATCGCGTGTGTACGGCTTGCTTGCCACAGCTCGCGAGGTGCTCGACGCTGTGATGCGCCAGTGGTACAGAACGTGAGGCACGTGCACCACTGCTTCATGCCCGGCGATGTCAACGCAGCGCAGAACGAGATCGTGGTCCTGGCTGCCTTCGAAGCCCGGACGGAAACCTCCTGCCTGTCTGACCAGATCCGCTTCAAATACGCCCAGATGCGAGAACATGTTCTGCCCGAGCGCTAGCGCTGGATTCCAGTCGGATTTGAAGTACGGCTCCATCCGTTGGCCATTGGGTGCGAGCTTGTCTTCGTCGCTGTACAACATGCGCGCCGACGGATATCGCTCCAGATACATCGCGACCATGGCGAGCGCATGCTCGGGCAGAACATCATCATGATCGAGGAGCGCGACGAACCGGCCGGACGCAAGCGCAAGCGCATCGTTACTGGCCCGGCAAATGTGGCCGTTGTCATGCCGACGTACAACTTTGATGCGGGCATCGCGTTGCGCATATTCCTGCAACACCACCGGGACGTGCGGCTCAGTGGAAGCATCGTCGGCAATGCAAAGTTCCCAATGCGGGTAGATTTGCGCGAGCACCGAGTTGATCATCGCCCGCAAATAAGTTTCGGGCGTGTTGTAGACAGGGACGATGACGGAGATCAACGGAGCATCCCGCAGCGCGCCGACTGCCTTCGCGAGGCCTTCGCGCACAGAGTCATCGATCAAGTCGTATTGCTGGATCCAAGCCTGGTAATCGTTCGCGTCAGCACGGACGAGCCGGCTGTATAGCCCCGACACGCCCTCGCGGCGCAGCATCGCTATCGCTGCGCACAATGCCGGCACCAACCCGCCACGCAGTTGTCCGCTTTGGCGAATTGCATGCAACACCTTGCGTGGCAGATGAACGACCCCGGTGGCTCGCATTCGCTCACACCTGCGCTTCATACGCGGCGACGACTTCCTCCATCGGACCGAAAGCCCGAACGCGCCCACGTTCCATCCATAGAGCCTTATTGCAGACCTTGCGGATCTCGTTGTTCGCGTGCATTGCCAGTACTACGATTTCCGCGCGGCTGTGCAGATCAGCAAGGCGCCCTTCGGCCTTGTGCATGAACGACGCATCTCCCACCCCCATCACTTCGTCGAGAAGAAGGATCTCCGCATCGACCGCAGTCGATACGGCAAACGCCAGACGCACACGCATGCCGCTCGAATAAGTGCGCATCGGAAGATCAAGGTAGTCGCCAAGTTCGCAGAATTCCGCAATCGAATCCTGCTTTGCGCGGATCTCCGCATCCGACATGCCGAGAAGCAAGCCGCGCAAGCGGATGTTTTGCATTCCCGTGGAATTCTCGTCCATCCCGAGACCAATATCGAGGAGCGGCACGATCTTGCCGTCTCTCTCGACAGTTCCATAGGTCGGCGCATAGATGCCTGCCATCATGCGCAACAGCGTCGATTTGCCAGCGCCGTTGTGACCGATCAAGCCGATCCGGTCACCGCTTTCGAAGCGAACATCGACATTGTCGAGCGCGCGAACCACGATCACACCATCGCTGCCTTCGGCGATCGCGTTCCTGCGCCCCATTCGCATCACCTTCTTCTTTAGCGAGCGACCTTGCACGTCATAGATGGGCAAATCGAGCGTCACGCCCTTGAGTTCGATGAAAGTCATTACCTATCCCTTCTTAAATCCAGTATGCAAGACGCTTTAGGTAACGCCCCGTCAATGCCAACGCGAGGAACCAGCCGACCACCGCCATCGAGCCCGTCACAGCCCAGGTCAATGCACTCGGTACCTGACCGATGAGCGGATCACGCACCAGATCGATCATGTACGCAAACGGATTGAATTCGACAACGAACGAAAAACGGGTCAGCGAATGCGGGCGGAAAATGATCGGCGTCACGTAGAACGCGATCTGCATAAACGCCCCGATGATTTGCGGCAAGTCACGAAATCGAGCCGACAGCAAACCTGCCACCATCGCGATCCAAAGGGCGTTGACCATGTAAAGAATCAGCGCAGGAATGAAGACAGGCAGGGTTTCCCAACTCTGGACGCCAAAAATGCCGAGCAGCAGGATAACAATCAGGAAGTTGTGCGCAAGAATCACGAGATTGCGCCACACCACCTGAAGCATATAGATCAGCTTCGGCGTCGACGTTTGCCGAATATATGCACTGCTATTGATATACGCACTGCTGCCTTCAATGACGATTTGCGAGAAGCTGCCCCACATCACGAGGCTGATCGCAAGGAATGGCAGGTAATCGCTCATCTTCTGCCCGAAGAGCGTGCCGTACACGACGCCGAGAGAACCGATCATGACCCCCATGCTAATGGTCAGCCAGAACGGTCCAAGCCGCGAGCGAGCGTATCGCTGCCGGACCTCAAGCCAGCCCAGCAAGGTCCACAATCGCCACGAGGCGACGCTATCTTTCAGATCAACAAGTACCAGGTTAAACATTATCGAGTTTCAGTTTTATGCGTTAACGGTTGCCGCGTAACGCGTGGTCATGCGGCAGAACAATGTCATCGCTGATTCAAAGGCCCCATACGTCCAGTCAAACCGTGCCAGATGCCGATCATCGCCATGCGCACATGTTCGAAACGCGGCTGGAGGAACAGCCCATAAATGGCGAGGCGAAACGGGAACTTCACAATCTCTGTCGACTTCCAACTCCATGGGATGTAACTGCGTTTGATCAGGGCCACTGCATTACGAAAGAGGTAGTAGTGACGCACCGGGCTGTGACTCGGATAGGGGCGCCCGAAAATGCGCACCGGTTCGCCGCCCAGTTCGTGCGCGAGCCGCAAACCGGGTGCGCCCAGCACCGCATAACCCTTCGAACGCGCCCTGATACACCATTCGAGATCAACGAAATCGATGAACAATGCATCTTCCATCGGACCGATTTCGCGCCACACGGCCAGATTGATGCACGAGCCCGAACTGATCAGAAAATCGACATCGACCGGACGGGTACCCACGGGCGGCACACGCCGCAGTTTCAAATAGCCGAAGCGCACGAATGGCGCAACGCCGCCGAGCCGCGCATCTTCGTAGGCGGGGCCGATCAGCGCGACCTGAGCACCGCGGCCAAGCTCGGCGTCGAGCAAGCGGGGCAACCCTTCCAGCAATTCGGTCGACGGCTCGCTATCCTGATCGAACAGCAATGCCGAGGTGCAACCCGCCGCCATCAGCCGCTCGATGCCCTGATTGAGCGCCGTCGCGATACCGAGGTTCGCGCTGTTGGCGACATAGTCGATGCGGGCGTTCAATCCAAGCGCCGCTGGCGTGGACGCGCTCTCGGTGTTGTCGACGACCACGCACGGCCACACCTGTGCGAGTCGATTCGCGCGGCTCACGCAGGCGTGATCCGGTCGATAAAACACGATCACGACACCGGCTTGCTCCCGACGCGACGAATACTGGTCCAAGTTACTCACTCAGGCACAGCTTCAGCGCATCGGCCCAGTCCGGCAAACGCAATCCAAATGCTTCGGTCAACTTGTCGTGCGACAGCCTCGAATTGGCCGGACGCCTCGCAGGCACCGGATAGTCGCTCGCCGGAATCGGCACGACATTCGGCGCGCGTTCGCCCAGCGCGTTCGCGAAGATCGCCTCCGCAAACCCGTGCCACGATGTCGCGCCGGCCGACGTGAAGTGATAGACACCGGAACGCCGGGCCCACCAATCCGTGCGATCGTCCGCCGCCAGAGCTTGCGCAACGATATGCGAGGTTGCCGTGGCGATGGTTTTCGACCACGTCGGTGCGCCGATCTGATCGGCGACCACCCGCAACTCGGGACGCTCGCTGCCGAGCTTCAGCATCGTCAGCAGGAAGTTCTTGCCGCGCCGCCCGTATACCCAGCTGGTCCGGAGAATCAGGTGCGAGCAGCCGGTCGCCGCGATCGCCTGCTCGCCCTCGAGCTTGGTCAGCCCATACACGTTTTGCGGATTGGTCGGGTCGGTTTCGACATAGGCGCCTTCCTTGGTGCCGTCGAACACGTAGTCGGTCGAGTAATGGACCAGCGCCGCGCCGCTGCGCGCCGCCTCCTCCGCAAACACACGCGGCACTTCGGCATTAAGGCGGCCCGCGGCATCGACGTCCGTCTCCGCTTTGTCGACCGCGGTATAAGCGGCCGGATTGACGATGAGCGACGGCTGCAACTCGCGCACGACCGTGCGCACGCGCTCGAGATCGGACAAATCGAGGATCGAGCGATCGCAAGCGACGACCCGCCCCAGACCTTGCAACGAGCGCAGCAGTTCGAATCCGACCTGCCCATTCACCCCCGTCACCAGAATCGTCGGCTCAGGTTTCACGCTTACCTCACGCATAGACTTCAGCATCGCCCAACCGCTTGCCCGCCGCATCCTTGGCCGCGAGCAGCGGCTCGAAGTCGACCGGCCATTCGATACCGATCTCCGGATCGTTCCACACGATGCTGCGCTCGTGCTCGGGAAACCAGTAGTCGGTGGTCTTGTAGAGGAACTGCGCCGACTCCGACAGCACGACGAAACCGTGCGCGAAACCGGGTGGCACCCACAGCTGCCGATGGTTCTTGACCGACAGCGTCACACCGACCCACTTGCCGAAGTTCGGCGAACTCTTGCGGATGTCGACGGCCACGTCGAACACCTCGCCCTCGACCACGCGCACGAGCTTGCCCTGCGCGTGCTGGATCTGATAATGCAGACCGCGCAGCACGCCCTTCGCCGAACGCGAGTGATTGTCCTGAACGAACTCTACGCCCGTCTCGACCTTCTCGGCAAATTCGAGCGCATTGAAGCTTTCGAAGAAGAAGCCGCGCGCATCGCCGAACACCTTCGGCTCGATGATCTTGACTTCGGGCAGCGCGGTAGCGGTTACCTGGATGGCCATGCGACGTGATCCGTGAGAATGTTTTGCAGGTATTGCCCGTAGGCATTCTTCGCTAGCGGTTTGGCGAGCGCGAGCAGTTGCTCGCCGTCGATCCACTGACGCCGGTACGCGATCTCTTCCGGACACGCGACCACCAGACCCTGGCGCTTTTGCAGCGTTGCGATGAAGGTCGCGGCTTCGATCAGCGAGTCGTGCGTGCCGGTGTCGAGCCACGCATAACCGCGGCCCATGATCTCGACGTTGAGCGCCGCGTTCGCGAGGTAGCGCGAGTTCACGTCGGTGATTTCGAGCTCGCCGCGCGGCGACGGCTTGATGTCCGCGGCGATGTCGCAGACCTGCTTGTCGTAGAAGTACAGACCCGTGACCGCGTAGTTCGAACGCGGCCTGGCGGGCTTTTCCTCGATCGACAACGCGCGGAACTGCTTGTCGAACTCCACCACGCCGTAACGCTCCGGGTCCTGCACGTGATACGCGAACACGGTGGCGCCGTCGGTCTGATCGTCGGCGCGTTCGAGTTGCTTCGCGAGATCGTGGCCGTAGAAGATGTTGTCGCCGAGAATCAACGCCGACGGATCATTGTTCACGAACTCGCGGCCGATGATGAAGGCCTGCGCGAGTCCATCCGGCGACGGCTGCACCGCGTACCGGATGTTCATGCCCCACTGGCTGCCGTCACCGAGCATCGCCTCGAAGCGCGGCGTGTCCTGCGGCGTGGAGATGATCAGCACGTCGCGAATACCCGCCACCATCAGCGTGGACAGCGGGTAGTAGATCATCGGCTTGTCGTACACCGGCAGCAGCTGCTTGGAGACGACGTGCGTGATCGGATACAGGCGGGTGCCCGAGCCGCCCGCGAGAATAATGCCTTTGCGCGCCATTGCCGTGCCTTTACGCGCGCTGCGCGTAGTTGGTCTCGACCCACTTCCGGTATTCGCCCGAAGCGACCTCGTCGACCCATTGCTGGTTGTCGAGATACCACTGGACCGTTTTGGCGAGCCCCGTCTCGAACGTTTCCGCCGGCTTCCAGCCGAGTTCGCGCTCGAGCTTGCGGGCGTCGATCGCGTAACGGCGGTCGTGACCCGGACGATCTTTCACATAGGTGATCTGGTCGCGATACGAGCCTGCCGCCTTCGGGCGCTGCTGGTCGAGCAGGTCGCACAGCGTGTGCACGACCTCGAGATTCTTCTTCTCGTTCCAGCCGCCGACGTTGTACGTCTCGCCCGGCGTGCCGCGCCCGAGCACTTCACGGATCGCGCTGCAGTGGTCGCCGACGTACAGCCAGTCGCGCACGTTCTGCCCGTCGCCATACACGGGCAGCGGCTTGCCGCCGAGCGCGTTGGCGATCATCAGCGGAATCAGCTTTTCGGGGAACTGGTACGGGCCGTAGTTGTTCGAGCAGTTGGTGGTCAGCACCGGCAGGCCGTACGTGTGGTGGTAGGCGCGCACGAGGTGATCCGAACCGGCCTTGGTCGCCGAATAGGGGCTATTCGGCGCATAAGGCGTCGTTTCGGAGAACTGCGGATCGGTTGCCGACAGCGAGCCGAACACTTCGTCGGTCGACACGTGCAGGAAGCGAAACGCGGCGCGCTCCGCAACGCCCAGCGTGTTCCAGTAGCTGCGCGTCGCTTCGAGCAGCGTGAAGGTGCCGACGACGTTGGTTTGCACGAAATCGGCCGGACCGTGGATCGAGCGATCCACATGGCTCTCGGCCGCGAAATGCAGCACGGCGCGCGGCTTGTGCTCGGCCAATAGCGTATCGAGCGCGGCGCGATCGCAAATGTCGACGCGCGCGAAAATGTGTTTGGGATTGCCCTGTAGCGACTTCAGCGTGCCCAGGTTGCCGGCGTAGGTCAGTTTGTCTACGTTGAGCACCGCTTCGTCCGACGCATTCAGCCAGTCGAGCACGAAATTAGCGCCGATAAAGCCGGCACCGCCCGTTACCAGGATCATGTAATTCCCTTGTCGATGTGAGTGACAGGCGGCGAAGAGCTTGCGACCTGTTCACCCCGCGTGGTGTCCGTTTCTCTGGTCGTCCGTCGCGTTCCCCGGAGAGTGGACACTCAGACGCCAATTTTATTAACCGCCCATTATAAAGCCGCCCAGTGCAAAAACCAGAACCCTAACAACTTGAAACAGCTTGACAGAATTCGTTGCCGTTGGTCTGTGGAAAGGGGCTTTTCGGTGCGGTTACGCGCATTTTTGGCGCTTGTAATGATATGCGCCACATACTGTGCGGCGCGGCACGGAAAGAGTGGGAAACGAAGAAGAACGGCGAAAGCGTCATGAAAGGCCGCAAACGCGGCCCTTCGGTGCAGACCGTCAGGCGGTTGCTCGCGCGAGCGCGCTCAGGCCCGCGAGCATCCAGCGCAGCGTATCGATGAAAGGGATCGACTCGACCGCCGGCACCAGCGAATGCAATTTGGCGGGCGAACCGGCAAGCATCTTGACGTCCGTTTGCCGGACAAAGGCGGGATTGACCTGGACTTCGATGTCGTGACCGGTGAGTTCGCTCGCGGTCGTGAGGATTTCACGCAACGAATACGGCGCGCCGGTGCAGACGTTGACGATTTCGGCGGCGACATTGGAGTCGAGCAACGCCTCGTACGCGCTCGCCACATAACGCACGTCAGAGAAGTCGCGCGCGATGTCGATATTGCCGAGTTCGATCGATGCCGCGCGCCGCGCGAAGTGGCTGACGATCTTCGGCACGAGGAAGTTCACCGCCTGGCCGCGGCCGGTGTAGTTGAACGGCCGCACGATCAGGATCGGCAGGCGGTCGAACCATGTGCGCACCAGCGCTTCCATGGCCGCTTTGCTGGCCGCGTAATGATTGACCGGCATAAGCGGGAAGCTCTCGTCGATCGCGGCGCTGCTGACGTTGCCATACACGTTCGCGCTGCTTGCGATCAGCAGTTTGCGCGGCACATGGCCGATCGCGGCACAGGCTTCGAGCAGGTTCTGCGTGCCGATCACGTTGACGCGATAAAAGTCGAGCGGATCGTTGTGCCCCACGAAGCTGATCGCGGCCAGATGCACGATGAAATCGGGCCGCACGGTGTCGAGCACGCGCCGGCAGTCTTCCGGTGAGGTGATGTCGAGTTTGACGCGTGTCGGCCTGTCGGGCTCGTCGCGGCCGGACACCGCTTCGATCACGGTATGGCCGCGCCCGGTCAGCTTCTCGACCAGATAGCGGCCGGTAAAACCGTTCGCACCGGTGACGAGCGTGCGAAATGATTGCTTCGCCGCGGAAGACGGCATGCTGGCTTCGTTCACGAGAGAGTCATCCTGTTGTTGTATTGGAATCGCGCGCGGTCCATGCGTGGCTGCCGCCGTGCCGTGTTACGGCGGTGTTCCACCCGCGTCCCGCAACGTGATCGCGCGATACCCGAACCCCAAACGGGCTATTATGTCACGCTAGGTTGCCGCGCTGCGCAGCACGGCACGCGCCTTGCAACGCCTCGCGTATCGAATCGCCTTGATTTCCTCTATGACTCCGTCCACCGCTTCCAACACGTCTGCTCCCCTCGTCCCTCTTGCTTTCGGCGATCTGCAAGGCTGCCGCGCACCGTTTCAGCAACTGCTCTGCATGCCGAACAGCAGCGAGGAGCCCAGGTAGATCTGACTCGAAAGACTCAATAGCGTCAGCGCCAGCCACAGAGACCAGACGGGTGCAGCGACACCTGCGAAAATCCGGCGCCCAAGCACTAACCCCGCGATCAGGACCAGCAGCAACAGACCGAGTCCGAGGTATTGATAACCTTCGTACTGTCCCGCGGTGCCGGTCGGCAACGGCGAGACATACATCGACGTATTGTGTCCGTTCGCGCCGAGCGGGTTGATGAGCGCGTTCAGGTTCATCGAGGAGAAGCCGAAACCGTAGCTGTCGCTGCGGAAATCCTGGAAATAGCCCGCCACAAACATTGCCGACAGCATGACGACGAGAATCATGCAAGCCTGACGTGCAACGAACCGCAGCGTCGCCGTGTCGACGCGATAGTTGCAAGCACGCCACTGCGCCAGAACTGCCATCAGCACGAGAGGCGACGTGAAGTAGAAGTGCGTGAACGGCGAAAAGAGGACTAGCGCGAGAAAGATGCGTAACCGACCGGTAGACCTCATTGATGCCGAAAGAAGCGTGCCCCAACCAATGATAATCAGAAAATGCGGCAGCAGGTTGAGGTGGCCAATCCGGTAGTAAAACGTGGGCAGGAGCCCGATCAACAGCGTGCCCAAGAACGCGCACACCGACGAGACTGCGTGCTGCCTCAGCGCCCAATAAATCGCCCACAACTGCAGCAGCGCGCACAGGCAGATCCACGCGCCGTATGTCTGCGCGGACCGGGCCGAGGAACGGCCCGAGCAACTTCGTGACGATCGCCAATAGCAGGTTGCCGTCCATGAACACGATATTCGTGCCGACAGGAAAATCGCTCGTCCCGATATGTCCAAGCGGAAATTGCCACGGCGCGCTACGGAACAGGTTGATTGCGGCCAGGTCCCGCCGGTAGTCCCCGATGTACAACCATTCGAGTTGCGAAGGACGCAAGGCCGACAGGCGGCGACGATTCGGATGCGGGGCCGCGCTGTGCGCCCGCCTCACGAAAAAACGAATCGCTTGTCGAGTTGGTATTTCACTACATAGCCGATCGTGAGGCCAATGGCGCCGCCGACGAAACGCGCTGGCTCGGAATGAAAGATGGCGTCCGCTCCGAACTCAAATCCCCAGAAGATGACCGTGGTCGCCACGCCCATCAACGAGTACAGGAAGAAAACTCGCCACGCCATGCGAAATATTCTTGTGGCGGTAGCGAAAGATCCAGATCTTGTCGAGTACGAACTTCAGCACGAGGCCGCCTCCGGTGCCGACCAGCACCGAGAGCATCACGTCGAAACGGCCGCCATAAGCCATCAGCGACAGCTTTTGCAGACCGATGTTCGCGACGATGGACAGCGCCGCGAAGAGCGCATAAAGGACCACGAGGTGGGGCGTGGCGAGTGGTTTGGCCGATGAATTCACGGTATCGATGCGTTGATGTATCGAGTGCCGGAAACGGTCGGCCTTCGCGAGCGCGACAGGCCGACCGCCTTCCATTACAACGACAGACGGTTATAGATGCGGCGCGGAATCGATCGAATGATGAGCATGATGCCCGCCCAGAACCACGGGGTATACAGCACGTCGCGGTGACGCGACACGGCTTTCACGATGTCGGCGGCCACGGCTTGCGGCGTCGCCACGAGGGGCTTTGGCAGCGGCAGGCCCTGCGTCATCGGCGTGGCGACGAAGCCCGGCTTGATCGTCACCACATGTGCGCCGACCTTCTTCAGGCGCGCATTGAGCCCTTCGCAGAATGTGGCCAGTGCGGCCTTCGCACTGCCGTACAGGTAGTTCGATGGCCGACCCCGATCCCCTGCGACCGAGGCGATCACCGCCAGGGTGCCGCTGCGCTGCTGCTCGAGGATGTTCGCGAAACGCGTAAGCAGTGCGATCACCGAAACGACGTTCGTCGTGAATTCGCGCACCGCGACGGCCGCGTCGCGCTCGCATTCATGCTGATCGGGCAAGGTGCCCGGCGCAACCAGCACGATGTCGATGCTGCCGAGGGCGCTCTGGCATGCCTGCACAACGGCCGCGTGCGCATTCAGATCGTCGATGTCCAGATGGTGGCAGGTGACGAGCTCGGCGCCGCGCGCCTTCAGGTCGTCTGCAGTTTCCTGAAGGCGCCGCGCGTTGCGGGCGACCAGCGCGAAGCGCACGCCCGGCCCATTCCATGCACGTGCACAGGCCGAAGCGATGGCCGAAGTTGCACCAATGATCACAATGTTCTTCATAAGCGAGTCGTTCGCTCCCAAAATCGAGAAAGCAATGCAGGGTCCCTCAGTGCCTCCAGATCCGTCCAACGGGGGTAGGCTGCGCGAAAATCGTTCCCCGACATGTGCGCATCCTTTGCCGGATAGAGGCGTCCACCGCTCTCGCGGACGATCGCATCGAGTGTGTCGAACAGGCGCTGGTTCGACGCCTCGCGCTGCGGGAAGTCGAGCGCAAGGGAAGTCCCCTCCCGCGGAAAGGAAAGCCACCCCGGCGACAAAAGATCACCGCAGCGCTTGAGCACGGCGAGGAACGAGCCGGTGCCGCTGCGCGAAATCGCATCGAGCACTTCGCGTATAGCTTCGCGTGCGCAACTCGGCGGAATCACGCATTGATATTGCTGGAAGCCGGAGCGGCCATAAACCCGGTTCCATTGCAACAGCGCGTCGAGCGGATAGAAATAGCTATCGTATCCGACCTTCGCCTTTATCTCGCCCGCAACCTGGCGGCGATAATACGCCTCATTGAGCACGCGCAGCGTCACCTTGTTGAACACGGGGACTGGTGAGACGATCGGAATCGTGTGCTTCTTGCGGCGCTCGACTGCGAGCGGCCCTTCCGCCGCATGGTCGCCGACCATGAAGATGCCACGTCCGAGCGCCGCACCGCGGCTTTGGCAATCGATCCATGCGACGCTGTATTCATGAAGCGGATCGAGGCGCTCGGACAGGACAAAGAATTCGTCAACGTTGTCGAAGCGGATGCTCGATACATCCATCAAGCTCGTGCGGATCGGCATGAGTTGAATCTCAACCCAGGTAATCAGTCCCGTGAGCCCCAGTCCGCCGATGGTCGCGCCGAAAAAATCAGCCTCTGCGCCAGCCCCGTCCCCAGGGGTACATTCGTGCTCGCTGCCATCGCTGCGCAGTAGGCCGAAGCGGCGCACGTAGCGGCCGAAGGTACCTCGCACGTGATGATTCTTGCCGTGAACGTCATTGGCCACGGCTCCGCCAAGCGTAACGTACTTGGTCCCCGGCGTGACCGGCAGCATCCAGCCGCGCGGAATCGCGAGCTCGAGAATCATTTCCAACGTTACGCCCGCCTCCGCGCGCAACACGCCGCTCGCGGTGTCGAAGTTGATCAGACGATCGAGGCCGCGCATGCACACGACATGGCCCGAAGACGCGAGACAGCTGTCGCCATAGCTGCGGCCCTGGCCAAATCCGAGCGTCGTGCCGCTATGTGAAGCGGCCGCGCGCCACGCCGTTACTACTGCGTCGCGCCACGCGGGTGTGTGCGGATTCTGCGGTGCATACGGATAGAGCCCCCAGGACTGAACGTGCGCCATCTTCTAGATCGCCAACCAGAAAACGACGGCGCACAACCCGATTACAACCCAACTACCACGATCCTTGGCGGCGAAAACGACAGGATCGTCATGCATGTGACCACGATGGGCGATGATCCAGATACGGCTTACCCAGTAGAGTAGAAGCGGGCAGGCAAGCCAAATATATTGGGGATGGCGATACAGCAAACGTGTATTGTCGTCCTGGATATAGAGCGCCAGCACCAGCACCGACAGATAGCCCGCAGCCGCACCGAGCGATGAGACGAGCGACAGGTCACCCGCCATATATCCCCGGCCCCGCGACTTGACGAGTCCGCGCGCCTGCAGCAGATGCAGTTCGGCAAACCGCTTGACGAGGGCGAGGCTCAGGAAGATGAACATCGAGAAGGCGAGCAGCCAGAAGCTCAGTCGCGCGTCGATGGCCGCGCTCCCCGCAACGATGCGCGTAGTGTAGAGGCAAGCGAGCGCCACCACGTCCACCATGACTTGCTTCTTCAGATAGAACGAATAGGCGAGCGTGAGCGCGTAGTACGCGAACAGCACCAAGGTAAATCGGATGGGCAACAACAGGTGGGCGATACAGAATCCGATCACCATTAAAACCGGAAATAATATCGCGCCCTGCCATAGCGGCAAGGTCCCTGCCGCGAGCGGGCGCCGACGCTTGGTCGGGTGATGCCGATCGTCCTCGAGATCGAGCAGGTCGTTCAGCAGGTAGACGCTCGACGCGCACAGCCCGAACGAAACGAAACCGAAGACGGCCGCGGCGAGCAGATGCATCGACGATACCTCGTGCGCAGCCAGCAGCGGCAAGAATATGAGCAGGTTCTTGAGCCATTGATGCAGCCGCAATGACTTCGCCCAAACCTTGGTACGCGGCGGACGCGTCTCGATGACGTTCTCGACATTACCTTGCCTGCGCGCGACCCGCTCGACTCCTACCGACGGATTGACCACGTAGGCACGGTCGGCGGCCTGCCACACGGCGATGTCCGCGTGCGAATTTCCGGCGTAGTCGAAGCCCTTTTCGCTGAATTCGGCGACGAGCCGATCGCGCTTGTTGCGCGAGCTCAGATTGACGTTGCTATTGGTAGCGAAGGTTTGGTCGAACAGACTCAGGTGATCGGCAATCGCGTACGCGAAGCGCTCATGGCTCGCGGTGGCGAGGACAAGACGGCGCCCGGCCGCGCGTTCCTGCTTGAGCCATTCCAGCACCTTCTCGTCATAGGGCAGCACCGTCACGTCGATATCGGTCGTCTCAGCGAGACGGGACTTGAGCCCTGGCTTGCCAAAGCGCATCAGCCAAAGCAGCGGCTGATAAAAACGATGAGGCGCGGCCTTGAAAAACGCAAAGACGGATTCGATCAGAACGTCGGAGCGCATCAGCGTTCCATCGAGATCGACTACGAGGGGCTTTTGGCTCATTTGAATGGCCTTGAATTCCGAAAAATGTGAATGAGCAAAAGTCTGCTCCGCTCCTCGTGACATTGAATGATGGCAGTAAGTGACGGCCGGCGCGAGAGTCTCGCTCGGCAGAGACGCTGCGTCAGCAACGATTGACAGGCGAGCTCGGAAACCCATCCGTCAGGCACAACCTCAACGCATCCTTCCAATGCGGCGCGGCGAGCCCGAACACGCGCGCCAGCTTGTCGTTCGACATTCTGGAATTGGCTGGGCGCCTCGCGGGCGTCGGGGAATCCGTGGCCGGAATCGGCAGCGTGTTCGGCCTGTTCGGCAAATCCGCGAGTTCAAAGATCGTCGACGCGAAACCGTGCCACGACGTCGAGTCGCCCGCGCACAGGTGATAGATGCCCGAACGCTCGTCCCACCACTTCGCGCCGTCTTCGGCGGCGAAGGACTGCGCGCACAGATGCGCGCTCAGCGCCGCGATCGTGTTGCACCAGGTGGGCGCGCCGAACTGGTCGGCCACCACCTTCAGCTCCGGACGATCGGCGCCGAGCCGCAGCATCGTCAGCAGAAAGTTCTTGCCTCGCGTGCCGTACACCCAGCTCGTGCTGCGGCCGTAGACGTTCTGCGGATCGGTTGGATCGTCTTCGACGTACGCGCCTTCTTTCGTGCCGTTGAACACGTAGTCGGTCGAATAGTGGATCAGCGCGGCGCCGAGCTTTTTCGCTTCCTCGGCGAGCACGCCCGGTGCTTCGCCGTTGATGCGCATTGCCAGGTCGCGTTCTTCTTCGGCCTTGTCCACCGCCGTATAAGCGGCCGGATTGACGATCAGCGCGGGACGCAGGTCGCGCACCACCGCGCGAATCTGATCGAGGTTCGACAGATCGAGCCGCGAGCGGTCGACCGCGACCACGTTGCCGAGCCCTTGCAGCGTGCGCGCGAGCTCATAGCCGAGCTGGCCATTTACGCCGGTGACGAGAATCGTCCGTTTCGCGTCGTCTGCGCTCATGCGATCCCCTTATGCGTAGACTTCGGCGTCGGCGAGACGCTTGCCCGCCGCATCCTTGGCCGCGAGCAGCGGCTCGAAGTCGAGCGGCCATTCGATCCCGATCGCCGGATCGTTCCACACGATGCTGCGCTCGTGCTCGGGGAACCAATAATCCGTGGTCTTGTAGAGGAACTGCGCGGACTCCGACAGCACGACGAAGCCGTGCGCGAAACCGGGCGGCACCCACAGCTGCCGATGGTTCTCGACCGACAGCGTCACGCCGACCCACTTGCCGAAGTTCGACGAGCTCTTGCGGATGTCGACGGCGACGTCGAACACCTCGCCCTCGACCACGCGCACGAGCTTGCCCTGCGCATGCTGGATCTGATAGTGCAGACCGCGCAGCACGCCTCTCGCCGAACGCGAATGATTGTCCTGCACGAACTCGACGCCCGGCTCGACCTTCTCGGCGAATTCGAGCGCATTGAAGCTTTCGAAAAAGAAGCCACGCGCATCGCCGAACACCTTCGGCTCGATGATCTTGACTTCGGGCAGCGAGGTTGCGGTTACCTGGATGGCCATGCGACGTGATCCGTGAGAATGTTTTGCAGGTATTGCCCGTAGGCATTCTTCGCGAGCGGTTTGGCGAGCGCGAGCAACTGCTCGCCGTCGATCCACTGACGCCGGTACGCGATCTCTTCCGGACACGCGACCACCAGACCCTGGCGCTTTTGCAGCGTTGCGATGAAGGTCGCGGCTTCGATCAGCGAGTCGTGCGTGCCGGTGTCGAGCCACGCATAACCGCGGCCCATGATCTCGACGTTGAGCGCCGCGTTCGCGAGGTAGCGCGAGTTCACGTCGGTGATTTCGAGCTCGCCGCGCGGCGACGGCTTGATGTCCGCGGCGATGTCGCAGACCTGCTTGTCGTAGAAGTACAGACCCGTGACCGCGTAGTTCGAACGCGGCCTGGCAGGCTTTTCCTCGATCGACAACGCGCGGAAATGCTTGTCGAATTCGACGACGCCGTAGCGCTCCGGGTCCTGCACGTGATACGCGAACACGGTGGCGCCGTCGGTTTGATCGTCGGCGCGTTCGAGTTGCTTCGCGAGATCGTGGCCGTAGAAGATGTTGTCGCCGAGAATCAACGCCGACGGATCATTGTTCACGAACTCGCGGCCGATGATGAAGGCCTGCGCGAGTCCATCCGGCGACGGCTGCACCGCGTACCGGATGTTCATGCCCCACTGGCTGCCGTCACCGAGCATCGCCTCGAAGCGCGGCGTGTCCTGCGGCGTGGAGATGATCAGCACGTCGCGAATACCCGCCACCATCAGCGTGGACAGCGGGTAGTAGATCATCGGCTTGTCGTACACCGGCAGCAGCTGCTTGGAGACGACGTGCGTGATCGGATACAGGCGGGTGCCCGAGCCGCCCGCGAGAATAATGCCTTTGCGCGCCATTGCCGTGCCTTTACGCGCGCTGCGCGTAGTTGGTCTCGACCCACTTCCGGTATTCGCCCGAAGCGACCTCGTCGACCCATTGCTGGTTGTCGAGATACCACTGGACCGTTTTGGCGAGCCCCGTCTCGAACGTTTCCGCCGGCTTCCAGCCGAGTTCGCGCTCGAGCTTGCGGGCGTCGATCGCGTAACGGCGGTCGTGACCCGGACGATCCTTTACATAGGTGATCTGGTCGCGATACGAGCCTGCCGCCTTCGGGCGCTGCTGGTCGAGCAGGTCGCACAGCGTGTGCACGACCTCGAGATTCTTCTTCTCGTTCCAGCCGCCGACGTTGTACGTCTCGCCCGGCGTGCCGCGCCCGAGCACTTCACGGATCGCGCTGCAGTGGTCGCCGACGTACAGCCAGTCGCGCACGTTCTGCCCGTCGCCATACACGGGCAGCGGCTTGCCGCCGAGCGCGTTGGCGATCATCAGCGGAATCAGCTTTTCGGGGAACTGGTACGGGCCGTAGTTGTTCGAGCAGTTGGTGGTCAGCACCGGCAGGCCGTACGTGTGGTGGTAGGCGCGCACGAGGTGATCCGAACCGGCCTTGGTCGCCGAATAGGGGCTATTCGGCGCATAAGGCGTCGTTTCGGAGAACTGCGGATCGGTTGCCGACAGCGAGCCGAACACTTCGTCGGTCGACACGTGCAGGAAGCGAAACGCGGCGCGCTCCGCAACGCCCAGCGTGTTCCAGTAGCTGCGCGTCGCTTCGAGCAGCGTGAAGGTGCCGACGACGTTGGTTTGCACGAAATCGGCCGGACCGTGGATCGAGCGATCCACATGGCTCCCGGCCGCGAAATGCAGCACGGCGCGCGGCTTGTGCTCGGCCAATAGCGTATCGAGCGCGGCGCGATCGCAAATGTCGACGCGCGCGAAAATGTGTTTGGGATTGCCCTGTAGCGACTTCAGCGTGCCCAGGTTGCCGGCGTAGGTCAGTTTGTCTACGTTGAGCACCGCTTCGTCCGACGCATTCAGCCAGTCGAGCACGAAATTAGCGCCGATAAAGCCGGCACCGCCCGTTACCAGGATCATGTAATTCCCTTGTCGATGTGAGTGGCGCCCGGAATCGACTCGCCGACCTTCCCATGATGCGTGATGGTTTCCGATTCTGCAGCAGTCCGTTGCATCCGCTTGTGCGCAAGCAAACGCTCGGACGCTATTCTTATGATGACCCGATTATAAGGTTGTCCACGCCAAAACTCGAACCCAACAACTTGAAACAGCTTCACCAGTCTGGTTGCCGTTGACTGTCGTAGTGACCATTTATGCGGCCGATAGCGCGAACCGAGCACAGAAACGCTATGCCATCTCGCGATCGGCACCGCCGGTGAATCGTGTCAAGCCGAGCGGACGCCGCCGCGACACGTGCCGAGTCCGACGCGTGTCGGCCTGTCGGGCTCGTCGCGGCCGGACACCGCTTCGATCACGGTATGGCCGCGCCCGGTCAGCTTCTCGACCAGATAGCGGCCGGTAAAACCGTTCGCACCGTGACGAGCGTGCGAAATGATTGCTTCGCCGCGGAAGACGGCATGCTGGCTTCGTTCACGAGAGAGTCATCCTGTCGTTGTATTGGAATCGCGCGCGGTCCATGCGTGGCTGCCGCCGTGCCGTGTTACGGCGGTGTTCCACCCGCGTCCCGCAACGTGATCGCGCGATACCCGAACCCCAAACGGGCTATTATGTCACGCTATCTTGCTGCCCTGCCCTGCCCAGCGTGGCATGCGTCGTGCAGCACCGCGCGTATCGAATCGCCTTGATTTCCTCGATGACACCCCTCAACGCTTCCAGTACCTCCGCTCCCCTCGTCCCTCTTGCTTTCGGCGATCTGCAAGGCTGCCGCGCACCGTTTCAGCGACTGCTGGCCAAAGCCGCGCCGCCGGACGGCACACCGCTGTGGTTCGCCGGCGATCTGATCAACCGCGGCCCCGACTCGCTCGACACCTTGCGCGACGTGATCGCGTTCGGCGAGCGCGCGGTGCCGGTGCTCGGCAATCACGATCTGCATCTGCTGTCGGTGTCGGCGGGGATTCGCAAGTCGAAGAAAGGCGACACGATCGAAGAGATCCTCGCCGCGCCCGATGCCGCCGATCTGCTCGAGTGGATACGCCACCGCCCGCTCGCGCATTTCGACAACGGCATGCTGATGGTGCATGCGGGCGTGCTGCCGCAATGGGATGCGACGCTGACGCTCGAACTCGCCGACGAGTTGCAACGCGCGCTGCGTGCGCCGAACTGGAAAGAGACGCTTGCCGGCTTGTACGGCAATGAACCGAACCGCTGGAAGCCGGGCCTGAAGGGTATCGAGCGTCTGCGCGTCACGTGCAGCGCGTTGACGCGCATGCGCTTTTGCAGCGCCGATGGCGTGATGGATTTCAGCAGCAGCGGCACGCTCGCATCCACGCCGAGCGGCTGCATGCCGTGGTTCGACGTGCCGTCGCGCCGGACCGCCGACGTGACCGTCGTGTTCGGTCATTGGGCCGCGCTCGGCCTGATGTTGCGCGACAACCTGATCGGCCTCGACTCGGGTTGCGTGTGGGGGCAGAAGCTGTCGGCGGTACGGCTCGCGAATAACCCGGCTGAGCGGACGTTGACGCAAGTCGATTGCGATTCGCGCGGCGTGCCGCGCGGGGGCAACTAAACAGAACTAAACAGAAGACGGCGACGCTGCCCGGCAGCGCCGCCGCTTAGACCGAGCGGCGCGGCTGCTCGACAGGCTCGATCAGCGTTTGCGCCGTCTCAGCGGCGTCGCTCGACGACGCAGCATCTACAACGTCGCCCTCTTGCGCGACCGTCCCCGCTACTGCGTTGCCGGCCTGCATGTCCCGCAACGCGTTCGCCACCACCTGCTGAGCCTGCGCCGCGAGCACCCGCCGGTCCGCGTCCGGCGCGAGCGGTGCGCCAACATATACGTGGGCGGTCAGCGGACCGCCACGCAACAGCATGTCGAGCGAGTCGGACAACGACACGTCGTCGATATATGCGGGTGCCGTCGACTGCCGGCCCTGCGCGTCCTCGTACATGATGCACAGCGGCTGCACCGGCACACCGGCCGACACCGCGGCCTGGAACATGTTCGCGTGAAACGGCAGCAACTCGAGCCCGTTCGACGTCGTGCCTTCGGGGAACACGCACATCAGTTCACCCGCGCTGAGCCGTGTGGCGAGTTCGTGCATGATGCGCTTCGCGTCACTGCGCTTCTCGCGCTGGATGAACACCGTATCGAGCTGCTGTGCGAGCCATCCGACCACCGGCCATTGCCGGATCTCCGCCTTCGAGACGAACGGCGTCGGCCGCCACGCGTTGATTACGTAGATGTCGATCCACGAGATGTGATTGGCGACGACGAGCACGCCACGATCGAGCCGCACCGCGTCGTTATGCACGACGAGGCGCATGCCGCACAGCCGCAGCATCTTCAGCGACCACGCGCGATTGAGCGCGTGACGCCGCTCGGCGCTCGCGTTCGGAAAGCGCGTCGCGACGGTCCACATGCCGTGCAGCAGATGCGTGATGAGACGGACCTTGCGTAACGCGAGCTTCATGGCCGGAGCTTTCCTTGACTGGACCGAAACGATACCGCTCAGCGCTGTTCGTAGGCGAGCTGACCGGACACGACGGTCGCGCGCACCTGTGCCGGCAGCTCGTAGCCGAGGAACGGCGTGTTGTGCCCCTGGCTCTTCAGCGCACGCGGCTCGACGCGCCAGTGAGCGTGACGGTCGAACACGCAGAGATCGGCCAGCGCGCCGAGCGCGATGCGGCCAGCCGCTTCGAGGCCGAGCACCTGCGCCGGCGCCGCGGTGATGCGATTGAGCGCGGTCGCGAGCGGCACGCCCGCTTCGTCGGCCCACTTCACCGTCAGCGACAGGAACAATTCGAGGCCGGTTGCGCCCGGCGTCGCTTCGGCGAACGGCAGCAGCTTTTCGTCGTCGTCGACCGGCGTGTGCGCGGAGCAGATCGCATCGATCGTACCGTCGACGAGGCCCGCGCGGATCGCTTCGCGATCGCGCTGCTGGCGCAGCGGCGGATCGAGCCGGAACTGCGCGTCGAAGTAACCGATGTCGAGGTCGATCAGATGCACGTGGTTCACGGTGACGTCGCACGACACCGGCAGGCCCTCGCCCTTCGCCGCGCGCACGAGCGCCACGCCCGCCGACGACGACACATGCGACACATGCACGCGCGCGCCGGTTACGCGCACGAGTTCGAAGATCGTATGCAGCGCGATCGTTTCGGCCGCCACCGGGACACCCGACAGCCCGAGCCGCGACGCCAGCGCGCCGCTCGCGGCGACGCCGCCCTTGCCCAGATACGCATCGACGGGACGCAGCCACACGGTGAAATCATAGGTCTTCGCGTATTGCAGCGCGCGCATCAGCACCTGGGTATCGACGATCGGCGTGTCGGCCTGCGAGAAGCCGACGCAGCCCGCCTCGGTCAGCTGGACCATCTCGGTGATGGTCTGCCCTTTGAGACCGACCGTCAGCGCGCCGAGCGGATACACGTGCGCCTTGTTCTGATTGCGCGCGCGGAACTTCAGCATTTCGACGAGGCCCGGTTCGTCGAGCGTCGGATCGGTGTCCGGCGGACATACGAGGCTCGTCACGCCGCCCGCGAGCGCCGCGGCCATTTCCGAGCCTAGCGTCGCCTTGTGCTCGTAGCCCGGCTCGCGCAAACGCGCGCACAGGTCGACGAGACCCGGCGCGATCGACAGACCGCGCGCGTCGAGCGTGCGCTCCGCCTGGAAGCCGGCCGGCGCGTTGCCCAAGGCGGCGATCTTGCCCGCCTCGATAAAGATGTCCTGCTGCTGTTCGGTGCCCGCTGCCGGATCGATCAGCGTGCCGCCTTGAATATGAATCTTCATGCGCTGCCTTTGTTAAACCTGTGGTTCAGCCTATCGTTCGGCTTCCTGATCAGTCGTTGCTTAGTCGTTATTGCCCGCGACGATCCCCATCACCGCCATGCGCACCGCGATACCGAACGTGACCTGATTCAGGATCACCGATTGCGGGCCGTCCGCGACCTGCGAGTCGATCTCGACGCCGCGGTTCATCGGGCCGGGGTGCATCACGATCGCATCGGGGGCGGCGAGCGCGAGACGCTCGGGCGTGAGCCCCCAGCTCTTGAAGTACTCCTGCGACGACGGCAGCAGCGCGCCGCTCATGCGTTCGTTCTGCAGGCGCAGCATGATGATCACGTCGACATCCTTGAGACCTTCGTCGAGGTTGTGGAACACGCGCACGCCCATCTGTTCGAGCCCGCCCGGCAGCAGCGTGCGCGGACCGATCGCGCGCACTTCGGGCACGCCGAGCGTGGTCAGCGCATGAATGTCCGAGCGCGCGACGCGCGAATGCAGGATGTCGCCGACGATCGCCACGCGCAGCTTCGTGAAGTCCTTCTTGTAGTGGCGGATCGTGTACATGTCGAGCAGACCCTGCGTCGGGTGCGCGTGACGGCCGTCGCCGGCGTTGATCACGTGCACGTGCGGCGCGCAGTGCTGCGCGATCAGGAACGGCGCGCCGCTCGACGCATGACGCACGACGAACAGATCCGCGTGCATCGCCGACAGGTTGTTGATCGTGTCGAGCAGCGATTCGCCCTTGCTCGTCGACGAAGCGTTGATGTTCAGATTCAGCACGTCGGCCGACAGCCGCGTGGCCGCGATCTCGAACGTGGTACGCGTGCGCGTCGAGTTTTCGAAGAACAGGTTGAACACCGACTTGCCGCGCAGCAGCGGCACCTTCTTCACTTCGCGATCGGTCACGCTGACGAACTGGTCGGCGGTCTCGAGAATGTGATTGACGATGGCCTTCGGCAGCCCCTCGATCGACAGCAGATGTTTGAGCTCGCCGCTCTTCGTGAGCTGCGGGTTGCCCTTCAGGAAGCCGTAGCGGAAGCGCTCGGATGCGCTAGCGGAGGAATCTTGCGGAGCCGGGGTGGCGGTGTTCATCCTTCATCGCGGGAAACCTCGGCCGCCGGGCCGGGGAGGGATGGCGCGGGCCGCATAACAGCCCCTACTCCCGCTTCTCCTTTGTTAGTTGCCATCCTTGAGTAGCCATAGCCGTCTGCGCGCTGCAGCAACCGACAATAGCGGTGAGCAACGCCCTGTACGACCCGGTCGTGGGTTTGAATGTTGAAATTCCCCTTGGCGCGCACGGCTACACGCCCATGATATGTGCCTGCTTTTTTGCCTGTAGGCACGTCCGCCCGCACAACGTCTCCCGTCCCGAACCCTTGAACGCGTTTTGCCCGCATCAGATAGCCGACAGGAAAACCATACTTGTTTCGGCGCGTTCGCTGATAGCTGCCCCGACCAGTGCACTTCACCTGCAATGTCGGCTTTCGCCACCCCAACACAGTCGAAACGTCGCCCACGCACACGGCATCCAGCGCATGAGTCTTCGGGATGCCAAGTTGGCTACGGTTGTGTTTCGTTCGTCCCCCGGAAGCTGTTTCGACAGGAACACCCGTGGCGCGCAAGGCATTGACCAGCGCCCAACGGGTGGTATTGACCGCCGATGCATCCTTCAGGGGGCGCAGGGCTTGGGCAATGATGCGCGCGAGGCGCGCCTCGTCCTTTACGAAGACGTCGAGCCGCCGCGCGCCCTTGCTGACGTTGCAGGCTACACAAGCAATTGCCAAGTTGGAAACCCGTTTTGAGCCACCGCGCGCGCGCGGCACCAAGTGCTCGATATTCAGAGGCACGTTCTGAGCGTCACAGTAGCAGCACTTGTGTGTCCACTTCTGCAACAGATACTCACGCAGCTCATATCCGAAAAGAGTTCCATGCTGATACTCGATGCCGGTGACTTCTGGGTTATCGAGTGCCTGCATGTCAAAGCGTACGAGTTCAGTACTCACCGCCACTATCGGGGCCCAACACCGAAGCCGTTCGACCCAAGCGAGCGTCGTATCCACCCGGTGTTGCAGCGATGGGGGGAGCCATCCTGCAGGCCGGGTACGGTTTAGAAATCGCGGTGCACGATAGCGCAGGGTGCTGCGCCGATGGCGCCGCATGGTGCGGCGCGCAGTAAGCGCCTCACTGATTTGCCGACCGCGGTGGATCAACTCGAACAGGTTAAGCACCACGGCGCCGCGATGGATTTCTCCCGTCGAGGTGTCGACGTGTTCCGCGTCGCGCACAAGCGCCAGTCCGGTGGCCTTGCTGCCGGGGTCCAGCTTGATGCGCAGGGGTTGCAATGCACTGCTGTGAAGCTCCCGGTCGACGAGCCGAATAGCGAAGGGCATGAGGCGATGAACCCGCGCACGTCCACGCGCGAGCAACAGCCTCGCGCGCTTCTCGCTGCACGGCATCAACGGCCGCCCAACCTTGTCTAAAACGAATACCGCCAACTGTAGCTCCTGGTGCCCAACCGGAAAAACTCCGGCGCGTTGCCCTTACGGGCCTGGTGACGGGCGCCTCGCGGCGCCGCTCCCCTCGACCATGTTGTGCAGCAGGGGCGGATTACTCCTACCGGCCGCAGCCCGTTTCACACCTACCCGTGGCTTGTCTGCTGCTGCGACTTCCAGAGCGCCAGACTGAGGAAGCATCCGGCGGTGGGTCTGCAATCTTCTGCACAACGGTGCGTCTTGCGACGCATGGTCTGGTCAATCTCAGACTCGCGGACTTTTACCCCCGCAAGCCTCGGCCTATAGGCCGGGGTGATTGACGATGTACCTGCTTCAAACACGGACCTCAAGTCTATCGCTGCAGATGCACGCTGCTTGCCACGGTTCGGGGCGACTCCAGCATCTCACCAAACGCAGCGCGCTCCACGTATGTTGCGTGGCATTGCGTTGCGCAAAACTGCCTTCAATCGACGCGTGCTTCAGTGTGAAAAGAAAACCGTTGGCCGCCCGCGCCGTCGTCTTCACGGGCCAGCACGAGCGTCGCGTCGGCGGGTACGTCGACCACGCCACCGACGAAGCGCGCCGCCACCGGCAACTCGCGTCCGCCCCGATCGGCGAGCACCGCGAGTTCGACCGATGCCGGCCGGCCATAGTCATACAGCTCGTTGACTGCCGCGCGAATCGTGCGGCCGGTGTACAGCACGTCGTCGACCAGCACGATGCGGCGGCCATCGACCTCGAACGGCAGCGAGGTCGGGCTTGCTTGCGCGTGCAGCCCTTTCTTCGCGTAGTCGTCGCGATGCAGCGCGACGTTCACCACGCCGAAGCTCGGCAGTTTCAGGTCGCGCGCGAGCCGCTCGGCGAGCCACGCGCCGCCGCTATGGATACCCGCCAGAACCGCCGCGTCGGCACCGTCTTGCGTGGCGGCGAGATGGTCGCCGTACGCCGCGCGAATCTGGTCGAGCAACGCGCGATACAGCGCTTCGGCGTCAATGGAACTCATGATCGTCGGAAAGTCCGTCAAGATATTGCTGGAGGATGATGCTCGCGGCTTCGGCGTCGAGCATGTCGGCGCGGGCATTGCCGGCGCGGATTTCCGCCTCGGCCTCGACCGACGAGTAGCGCTCGTCGACCCACGTGACCGGCAGATTGAAGCGGCCGTTCAGCTGGTTGCCGAAGCGCTTCGCGAGTTGCGTGCGCTCGTGCGGTGTGCCGTCGGGGTGCATCGGCAGGCCGACCACCAGCGCATCGGGCTTCCATTCGGCGATCAGCTTGCCGAGCGCTTCGAAGCGGTAGTCCCTGCTGCGGTTTTGCACGACGACGAGCGGCCGCGCGCGGCGCGTCAGCGAATTGCCGACTGCCACGCCGATGCGTTTCTCTCCGTAGTCGAACGCAAGCAGCGTCGCCTCACGTCCGGCCGACAGATTCATGCGCGGCCCCTCATGCGTGCCCGGCCTCGCCCGACAGCATCGACAACGACACGCCCAGGAGCGCGAGCGCCGCTTCGAGACGATCTTCGGCGGGCACGTCGAAAACGATCTTCGGATCGGCCTCGACCGTGAGCCAGCCGTTCTTGGAGATTTCGTCTTCGAGCTGACCCGCGCCCCAGCCGGCGTGGCCGAGCGTCAGCAGGAAACGCTCCGGACCGTTGCCGCTCGCGACGGCCTCGAGCACGTCTTTCGACGTGGTCATTTCGAGCCCGCCCGGCACCGACATCGACGACGTGTATGCGCTGCCGCCTTTCGGATCGTGCAGCACGAAGCCGCGCTCGGTTTGCACCGGGCCGCCGAAATACACGGGGACATGGAGAAGCGGTTCGATCTCGAGCTTCAGATCGATGCGATTGAAGAGCGCTTGCAGGTCGATATCGGTCGGCCGGTTGATCACGAGGCCGAGCGCGCCGCGCTCACTGTGATCGCAAAGGTAGACCACCGTTCCTGAAAACGTCGGATCGGCCATGTTCGGCATGGCGATCAGGAACTGGTTGGTCAGATTGATGCGATCGGTACTCTTGGACATAGTTCGGATTTTAGCAAAGACGATGCGTCATGGCGGGCTGCTTTGAGCATTGCAACGCGTTGGGTTGCACGCTACGCGACGCGCCATCGACGCCGGATCAAGTTGCACTCTATCACGCGCGCGACTTGCGCCATGCCGCGATCAGGCGCCGAAACACCGCGTAGAACGGCACGTTCGGCGCCCGTCGCGAAGTTGCGGCATTGTGACTTGTCACAATGGGTTTCAGCGGGTTCGGCGCGCGTCGGTCGAAGCGTTGCGGACGCAATTCGCGCGCCACGTCGCGCGTTTGGTTCGACCCGGCTTGCGCTTCACGCGCCGCCCTGCTCGATCGCACGCGTGAGCGCGGCGAGCGCCGCCTGCGTGAAGCTGCCGCCCGCCGGCCCAACGCCCGCGGCGACCTTGTGCAGCGACGCACGCAAGGCCTCGGCGGCCTGCTCGAGCGTGTCGGCCGGCGGCGCGCCGACGATCACGTGCGCGCGCACCGCCGGCGTCGCGACGCTCGCATGCGCACGACGCCGCCATGCGAGACCGAGCGCGTCGGCGAGCAGCGCCACGTGACCGAGACCGAGCGCGCAGGCGGCCGAGCCGAGCCGGTAGGCGGCGTCGCCCGCCTGCAGCGCTTCGCTCGGGTCGGCTTTTTCCGGCTGATCGGCCGCGCGCGCATGGGCGGCCAGCGCCTCGATGGACGCGTCGGCGGTCTGCAGGAAGTCTTCGTACGCGTTCGCGTTGACGCTCAGCACGCCGAGATCGCGCGTGTGCGGCAGCGACTGCGCCTCGAGCGCGCCCGCCTCCCACAGCGCTTCCGACGACTGCGTGCCGGCGACGTGCCAGTCGACGGTCAAGCCATAATCGTGCAGCACCTCGACCTGGTCGGCGTCTTGTGCGGCCGCGCCGAACAGCGCGTAGTCGCGCCACAGCAGCGCGAGCGTCGCGCGCACCAGCGAACGCGGCGCGCGCTCGATGCCGCGCGCGTGATCGGCGAGCGCCAGGTTGCAGCGCGCGTAGAAGCGCCGCGCCTCGATATCGCGGATTGCGTGGCCGCGCGCGCGCAGCGCCTTCGCGCAGGCGCGCGCGAGCCGCCAGAAGTCATACGGATCCGGGCCGGCGAGTTCGGTGAACACGGCGTCGAGCTCGTCGAGCGCGGCGTTCGTGACCGCAAGCGCTACCGCGCTGCCTGTGTCGGCCTGCGAGCGCAGCACCGGCAGCAACGCGCGCTCGTAGCGCGCCCGCAGATGGGCAAGCTGATCGGCCGATTGCGCGTGCAGCGAAGCCGGCGGCACTGGCCGCGCGCACAGCGCGAGGTCTTCGAACGCAACGGCGGAGCCCGGCGTGGGTTCGATGAGTTGCGCACACAGCTCGCGGTAGTGGTTGAACAGCGTCGGCGAGCAACTGAGCTCGCGCAGATTGTGACGCTCGAGCGCCGCGCGGAAGTCGCGCAGCGCCGCGCCGAACACTGGCCGCGCGCTTTCCGCTTCGGCTGGCTCGCCGCTCGCGAGCGGCGAGAGCCGCACGAGGGCGTCGGTGAAACGCTGCGCGCTGAGCCAGCCCGCCGTGCGCAATGCATGCGACGCGCGCAGCAGCGCGGCACCGCTCTCGTCGCGCTGCTCGAACGCGAGCGACGCCTCGGCGAGCGCGAGTTCCGCAGGGCGGACCGCGCCGCCGCGCGGGTTCGGCAGTGCATCGATGGAAACGGGTGCTGCGGATCGAAGAGTCATGGGCAGGCGACACGAAGCTGACGGGGCCGTCGCTTCGCGCCGCATGCTGAGTGAGCGGCCACCGCGCGAACCGGCGACAGGACAATGACAGACTACCGTTGCGACACGACGCGACCGGCGATGTTCCGCGCCGGCGCGCTCAGACAGGCGCCGGGCGTGCCGGACGCATCAAGCGATTGCAGCAATTGCGCGGCGGATGACGCCGCTGACTTTTCGGGATCGAAGCTCAGGGTTCAGGTTCGGGACCGAATCTAGGGACCCGGTTTGGGGGCCGAAGCTTCCGGCGTGTCGCACGAGCCCATCAAACCGCGACGCCGGAACAATGATCAAGCGACGCGAACGACCGACCGACCGGCTGACGCCGGCGGCTTGCCGAACTTCAGATCTGGACCATTTCGAAGTCTTCCTTGCGCGCTCCGCACTCCGGACACGTCCAGTTGATGGGCACGTCTTCCCAGCGTGTGCCCGGCGCAATGCCTTCGTCGGGCAAGCCGGCCTCTTCGTCGTAAATCCAGCCGCAAATCAGGCACATCCAGCTTTGATATTCCATTCTTTTGTCGCGTCGTTGAGTCCGTGGAAGCGGGAGCCATGATGGTACCGTGTTGCCGCCCCCATGCCTAGCAATCGAAAACTCGCAATCGTAGCGTGGACCGGGCTTCGGCGGTGCGCCCGCGCGCCGTGCGCACGACGCTCGCGGCGTCAGGCCGCATGGCGGTGGGGGACACCCGGCAGCGCCATAGAGGGCGCCCTCGGCAAGCTCGCGGCGCTAGCGTGACAACCTCAACGCGATCCCCGCCGGCTGCGCGTCAGCGGGCCGCGAGCCAGCCTCTGGCGATCCCCGCCGCGCGAAAAAACGCCCTCTCCACGGTTTAGGCCGCATAATTGAGCCAATTGCGCATTGCGCGCCGAAATCCTGCTTTCCTTATCCATTTTCATGCCCAGCGACACGCCTCCGATCGTCCTCACCTTCGGTCTCTCCGACCCCACCGGCGGCTCCGGCCTGCAGGCGGACCTGTTGACACTTGCCAGCATGGGCTGCCACGGCGTTTCCGTGCTCACGGGCTATACCGTGCGCGACTCGGCGAACTGCGACGAAGTCACCGGGCTCGACCCGGACATCGTCGCGACGCAGGCGCGCATGCTGCTCGAGGACATGCCGATCGCCGCATTCAAGGTCGGCGCGTGCACGCGCGCCGAAGTGGTCAGCGCGATCGCGGAAGTTGTCGCCGACTACGACGACATCCCGCTGATCCTCGCCCCGGACTTCACGCTCGACGACGAGCACGTGCTCGCCGCCGACGAACTGCGCGAAGCGATCGCCGATCTGCTCGCGCCGCAAACCACGCTGCTAGTCGCCGACTCGGCGACGCTGCTCGCGCTCGCGCAGCCCGACGGCGACGCTGAGGCGCCGAGCCTCGACGCGGCGATCTCGCATCTGCTGTCGCAGGGCTGCGAGTACATTCTGTCGACCGAAACCGGCACGCATCGGCTCGTCAACACACTCTTCAGCGAGGACGGCCAGTTGCGTCAGGACATGTGGGACCGCGCGCCGCATCGGTTGACGGGCCTGACCGATACGCTCGGCGCGGCGATCGCCGCGCTTCTCGCCAACGGCCAGGAGCCCGCGGAAGCGGTGCGCGAAAGCCAGGAGTATCTGTATCAGGCAGTGCGCAATGCGTTCCGGCCCGGCATGGGGGCGTACATGCCCGATCGCTTCTTCTGGGCGCGCAGCAGCGATGAAGACGAAACGCCGCCCGCGCAAGGCAAGGGCGCGGCGCCGGGGGAAGCGCGGCACTGAGCTCGCCATTCGTCGGCATCGACTAAAAACCCGCTGTCAGCCGTTTTTTTCATTAATGCGACTTTCGCGATTGGTGCGACTTTCCATTCGATTTATCCAAATTTAACAATGTAATTAGCGCGTAGCTATCGATACTGCCGCGCCCAATTCGTCTCGCAGGCATCCTGGTCAATTTATTTTGCATAGTCGCATGAATCTTGCTGTCGGCGATGCAGCCAGGCGTTTTACCGCGTAATCAAACGTTACAACGCCGATGACATCTTTTGTCTAGACTTTACGCATCACGATCAGTCATATGTCCCCACATGTCATTTCCCACCTTCTTCATCCATCCACCGAAATGCGGCGGTTCGACCGTTATTTCGTTTTTTGATTTGAATAAAGGTAATGACCAATTCATTAGCTTTGTCTGGGATCAGGATGGCTGGGGAAACTGTCGCGCAAAGCTGCTCGCGACGCAGGTAGGCGGCGGTCATCTACCGTATGGCATTCATCGGATGATCAAACATCCGGTCAACTACTGCACGATCCTGCGCGATCCGCTCGCGCGCCAGATCTCGCACTACTGGTATGCGGCGAACGGCAAGAACGGCCAGATCACGCGCGGCGTCAGCGTGTCGGCGACCGAGGCTCTGGCGCTGCAAGGTGTACTGTCGCTCGACGAGTGGGTCAGCGAATCGCTCGGCGGCAGGAACCTGTTCGTGCAGATGCTGAGCGGCGAGCCGGCGGTCAACGAAGCGAGCCTCGCCGTCGCGCAAATCCATTTGCGCGAACAGATCGGTACCGTCGGCGTCTGCGAGGACATGAGCGAATTCTTATTGCGGCTGTGCGGTTCGACAGGGATGAAATTACCTTTCTGTTTCGTAGCGAATCGCACCAATGGTGCGCCGAAAGGCAAAGCTCACATCAGCGAAGCAGCCAGACAAAAGTTCATCGACGACAATAGCCTCGATTACGAACTGTTCCGCGACGCGAACCGAATCGTCGAAGCCTATGCGAATGAAACGGGCAGCGTCTTTTCGAATGCGCTCGAATTGGTCCGCGTGATTCAGTCCGAAATAAATCAGCTCGAGAATCCGCACGTCTACAGCGCGACGGTTTTCGGCATCGATGGCTCATTCCTGTCGCGCGTGCATGAGGTGATCCGCCGCTTCGATCTCGCGCCGATCGACACCTATCTGGAGTTCGCGCGAAGCCGGCAGCGTCCGCCGGTCGACCTGTTCGACGGTTTTGTCGACACGGTGCGCGACGGCGTAGTGTGCGGCTGGGCCGTCAACCTGAGCGAGCCGCAGCGGCAGGTACCGCTCGAGGTGCGGGTCGGCACGCAGATCGTCGCGACCGGCTGCAGCGGCGAGCCGCGGCCCGATGTGGCGAGCGCCGGCTATCCGAGCGCATACAGCGGATTTTCGATTCCACTGCCGAATGATATTCCGGAAGGCTTTCGCGTTACCATTGCCAATTCCACCGAAAGCCTGCACAACGCCGGCACGTGGCGGCAAGGCTGGCACTGCGAATGAGCCAGAAGAGCCAAGAGAACCGATCCATGAAAGAGCCGCCCCAGTTCGTGCAACGCTTCCACGGCAAGATCGCGGTGCAGGACCGCATACGCATGTTCGATCAGATGCCCGCCACGATCTGGCTGACCGGCCTGTCCGGCGCCGGCAAATCGACGCTCGCGTTCGCGCTCGAGGAGCAGCTGATCGCGCTCGGTCACGCCTGCTATGTGCTCGACGGCGACAACATCCGCCACGGTCTGGCGAGCGACCTTGGATTCGAGCCCGACGACCGGCGCGAAAACATCCGCCGGGTCGCGCACGTCGCCCAATTGATGAACGACGCGGGTCTGATCGTGATTTCCGCGCTGATTTCGCCGCTACGCGAAGATCGGGCAATGGCGCGCGCGATCATCGGAGCCGACAAGTTCGTCGAAACCTATGTGTCCGCCTCGCTCGCCACCTGCGCGAGCCGCGATCCCAAAGGTCTTTACGCGAAAGCGAGGTCTGGCGAGATCAGCTCGTTCACCGGCGTATCAGCGCCCTATGAAGCGCCGATCGATCCCGACCTGCACGTCGACACGGGAACGCTGAGCCCCGCGCAAAGCGTCGCGCAGATCTTCCACTACCTGCGGGAAAAGTGCCTCGGAAGGTCCTCTCATCGCACGGCTCGCGCCGCGGGCGCCTGATCCGGACAAAAGGGCGTCCGGAAGCGCTCGCCAGCAAGCGCATCAACGCCGGCCCCAAACGAAAAAACCCGCATAAGCGGGTTTTTTCGTTTGGGGAAACGCCTCGCGGCGCACTCCCCACATGGACTTCCAGCCGGGCCTCGGCCGTGATCCAGACGCGCGGCAGTTCAACCACGCGGCCGGACCACGAGGCCCGAGCGGAATTACATGTCCATGCCCATGCCGCCCATGCCGCCGGGCATGCCGCCAGGCATCGGAGCATCTTCCTTCGGCAGTTCGCAGACAGCTGCGTCGGTCGTCAGCAGCAGGCCAGCAACCGAAGCTGCGTTTTGCAGCGCCGTGCGCGTCACCTTCGTCGGGTCCACGACACCTGCGTCGACCAGGTCGACGTACTCGCCGGTCGCTGCGTTGTAGCCGTAGTTGCCCTTGCCAGCAGCAACCGCTGCCACGACGACGCTCGCTTCTTCGCCACCGTTGGCGACGATCTGGCGCAGCGGCTCTTCCATGGCGCGCAGAACGATCTTGATACCTGCGTCCTGATCGGCGTTAGCGCCCTTCAGGCCAGCGATTGCCGTACGTGCACGGATCAGCGCGACGCCGCCACCCGCCACGATGCCTTCTTCCACAGCCGCGCGCGTTGCGTGCAGTGCGTCTTCGACACGTGCCTTCTTTTCCTTCATTTCGACTTCGGTCGCAGCACCGACCTTGATCACTGCAACGCCGCCTGCCAGCTTGGCGACGCGTTCTTGCAGCTTTTCACGGTCGTAGTCCGAGGTCGCTTCTTCGATCTGCGTGCGCACTTGCTTGACGCGAGCTTCGATGTTCGCTGCTTCGCCAGCGCCGTCGATGATCGTGGTGTTTTCCTTGCCCACTTCGATGCGCTTCGCCTGGCCCAGTTCAGCCAGCGTTGCCTTCTCGAGCGTGAGGCCGGTTTCTTCAGCGATGACCTGACCGCCGGTCAGGATCGCGATGTCTTCCAGCATCGCCTTACGACGATCGCCGAAGCCCGGAGCCTTGACGGCAACGGTCTTCAGGATGCCGCGGATGTTGTTGACGACCAGCGTTGCGAGCGCTTCGCCTTCGACGTCTTCAGCGATGATCAGCAGCGGACGGCCAGCCTTCGCGACTTGCTCGAGCACCGGCAGCAGGTCACGGATGTTCGACACCTTCTTGTCGTGCAGCAGCACGAACGGGTTCTCGAGCACGGCGACTTGCTTGTCCGGGTTGTTGATGAAATACGGCGACAGGTAGCCGCGGTCGAATTGCATACCTTCGACGACGTCCAGCTCGTCTTGCAGCGACTTGCCGTCTTCGACGGTGATCACGCCTTCCTTGCCGACCTTGTCCATTGCTTCAGCGATGCGCTCGCCGATCGACGAATCGCTGTTCGCCGAGATCGCGCCAACCTGGGCGATTTCCTTGTTGGTCGTGCACGGCTTGCTGATCTTGCGCAGTTCTTCGATTGCGGCTGTAACGGCCTTGTCGATACCGCGCTTCAGGTCCATCGGGTTCATGCCCGATGCGACGTACTTCATGCCTTCGCGGACGATCGATTGCGCGAGAACCGTAGCGGTCGTCGTGCCGTCGCCTGCGTTGTCGCTGGTCTTGGAAGCGACTTCCTTGACCATTTGCGCGCCCATGTTCTGGAGCTTGTCGTTTCAGTTCGATCTCTTTCGCGACCGACACACCGTCCTTGGTGACCGTCGGGCCGCCGAAGCTGCGCTCGAGAACCACGTTGCGGCCCTTCGGACCCAGCGTGACCTTCACGGCGTTGGCGAGAATATTCACGCCTTCGACCATCTTGGCACGGGCGGAATCACCGAATACGACGTCTTTAGCTGCCATCTTCTAACTCCTTGAATACTTTGGATATAACCGGTGAAGTAGCGACCTTGCGCTTACTTCTGCACCACGGCCATGATGTCTTCTTCGCGCATCACGAGCAGTTCGTTGCCGTCGACCTTGACGGTCTGGCCTGCGTACTTGCCGAACAGGACGCGGTCGCCGACCTTCACGTCGAGCGCAATGGCTGCGCCCTTGTCGTCGCGCTTGCCCGGGCCGACTGCGAGGATTTCACCTTGATCCGGCTTTTCCGCTGCGGCTTCGGGGATCACGATGCCCGACGCGGTCTTGGTTTCCTGATCCAGACGTTTGACGATCACGCGATCATGCAAAGGACGAAGGTTCATACATACTCCTCTCTGATTGAGACTGAAGAACGCTGAGAAAAACCCGGCTGGCCGAGCCAACCGGAGATGTTGTTAGCACTCTCGTGCAGCGAGTGCTAATTATATGGACGGGCAGTGACAAATTCAAGAAGCGGGGAACGCGGTCGAAGTTCACTGATCCTCAAATGTGATTCGCTCGGGCTTGAACCCCGCCCCGTGCGGAACGTCTGCCGTTCGGTATTTTCTCTAAGAAAACAATAATTTACCGACGTGTTACGTTGAGATTCGGCCCTTCGTGAAAGAAGAGGCGAGCCATGACGAGGCAGCGACTTGGGAGCGGAGCGCCCGCTCGAAACGTCAAACCCAGGGAAATCCCCCATAAGCGCGGGCCGTTACGATCGCCAGCCTTCAGGCAAGTCGAGGGGGCTCATGAATGTGCTTCGCGGCTGAGGCACCAGTCGGTCCAGGTATATCTGGACCGTTGCAGCGGCCGTTGAATAGTGGGATTGTGAAATTGATAGCAGCTGCAAGGACGATACGTGCAGAACCGCAACGCTATAACTGAGTGCGAAAGATTTGAGATCTTTCCACTCTGAAGATCAGCGACAAATATGTCCAACTGACCAGTCGGTAATTGCGCTCCTCCAGATAGCGAAATATGGCGGAATCTATTACTTCCCTTATCGAAGTCAGCGTAGACTCCACAATAATGATCTTTGGTTTATACCTGCTGATATCAATCGAGCGCAAGACTTCGTAATCGTGACCTTCCACGTCGATGGAAAGCAGATCGATTTCCTGGCCGGCGTACGGGGTGTGCTCGAGAACGTCGTTCAATGTGGTAGTTTCAACGGTCCGGACGGAGATAGGCTTCTGGACTTCGGCCGCAGCCACGATGGGATCTATGGTCGAAGTCAACCCATAATTTGAAAAATTATAGACTTCCTTGAGCTGTTTCTCGTTCGAGACGGCCGCACATACATTGACATCACCGGACCGCGCAAGAGAAAACGTTTCAATTTTCACTGAATCCATGTCTATGTTGATGCCGCGCCAACCACGCTTGTAAAGCGCATGTGTGTTCGAGAACTTGACAGGGTGGTATGCACCAACGTCGACATAAACACCCTTATTGCACCGGGGACTGATTATCTCGCGCAACACCGCGCCCTCTCCAAACTGCGAGTAGTACAAACGCGGCCCGCGTGTTATCCACGTCTTGCGGACGAGCCAAAGGAAGTGTCCGAACGTCTTCGGGTTCAACATAACCGCTCCTCACTTCGAAACGATAACGGCAAAAGGTCAAACAGCGTTTGATCTGGAAGCTTGCCGAGCAGAAGGTCGGTCCGGTCCGGCATTACGTTAGCTAATATTCACATATAGCAGGCCTCATTACCGCCGCAAATGTGCCGCAGTACGGACCAAACGATATTCGCGAATTAGTTACATGCTCGAAAGGTCGTTGAGCGTTACATCTGCAGACTACTCGACGGTTAGGGAAGCGCTGATCAATGGACCAACTGCCCAAGTTGCAGACGAGATGCCGTCGAATTTTCCGGATGACGAAGCGAATCGATGCTCAACTCGGTGAATTGGACGCGCAAACGAGGCTCCCTGCTCGCATTTTTTATACGCATGACGGATTGCTCCCATGGACCGATCGCGACAGATTTCGCGCAATCACCAGATTCGCAAGAGCGAACAGGCTGAACAGTTGCGCGGTGTTCTTGGCCAAGCCCTTGTATCGCGTCTTGCGATGGTGAAACAGGTTCTTGACGATATGGAATGGATGCTCAACCCGCGACCGGATCTGCGCCTTGGTTCGCTCGACCGCGATCACCAGGTTCTTCAGCGCCCCGTCCTGCATCGCCTTGATCTTTCCCCGCTTGGCAGCGACGTGCCACTTCACGGTCTTGCCCGCCATTTCCTCGCGCTTGTCTACGCCAATGTAGCCCGCGTCGGCGAACGCCTGCTCTTCATGTCCGTGCAGCAGGGCATGCGCTTGCGATACATCCGACACGTTGGCCGATGTGCCAACCACACTGTGGATCAGGCCCGAATCGGCATCGACGCCAATGTGGGCTTTCATTCCAAAGTGCCATTCGTTTCCCTTCTTCGTCTGATGCATTTCCGGGTCACGACTCTTCCCGGCGTTCTTGGTCGACGGCGGCGCTTCAATGATCGTTGCGTCAACCAGCGTGCCTTCCTTCATCATCAGCCCACGCTCGCACAGCGAGATGCCAATCTCGTCGAACAACTTCCGTGTCAGTTCGTGTTCGATCAGCAGGCGCCGGAATTTCAACAGCGTGGTCGCATCAGGCACGTTCTCAACTGCCAGATCGATGCCGGCGAAGGCTCGCAGCGCGATGCTGTCATACAGCGCGTCTTCCAGTCCTTCGTCCGACAGCCCGTACCACTGTTGCAGGAAGTAGATTCGCAGCATTCGCTCCAGGCCAATCGGCGGGCGGCCTCGCGTGCCCTTCGGATAGTGCGGCTCGATTGCCGACAGCAAGCGCTGCCACGGAACGACCTTCTCCATCTCGGCGAGGAAGCGTTGGCGCCTCGTCACTCGCTTCTTGCCTGCAATTTCCGCTTCGGCGAAGCCGATCTGCCTCTTCATCAGTGTGAGTCTGTTCCGTGAGTTGCCTTCTATAACGTCCTCAGCTACGCCAACGATGACCACCGAGCTGAATAAATCAGCGCTTCCTTAGCCGAACATTAAGCGAAAGTCATAATAATGTGTATTTTTGGCCGAAACCGTCGAGTATGCAAAAAGCTTCCGGTTCCAGTCGGTTCGCGTGTCGTCGACTACAGCCGCGCGAGATTCAGTCCGGCGAAGCCTTCTGCATCAGGCCACGATGCGCCAGTTTCGGTCGCCCGACAGCGCGCTCGTTTCACTTCACTTCTGCGCAGGCCGGTGCAACGCATTACCCGCCATCCACTTGAGCCGTTCGCAATTGACCTTGATGCGCGCCGCGAATTCCTTCGGATCTCGCTCGCGCAGTGCGTTCATCTGGCTATTGGTGATGTCGGCGCGGTGCCAGCCCGTGTCCCAGTGCTGATCGAAATCGGTCGCACCGGTCAGGACCTTTCGGAGCCGCTCCTTATAGGCGTCGATCCGCTCGGGCGACACGTCGCAAAACGCCCGCGCGAAGCTTGCACGCTCGCCCGCCGTCTCCGCGCTCATGTTGGCGTCGCTCGCGCCGCTCGCGAGCGGCGCGGCGAGCGACAGCACCGACAGACAGAACGCTGCGCAAAGCGGCCGATAGCGATACGATAGGTTTTTCATCTTCGACTCCTGACGATCCTTCGTGGCGACCAGGGATTGTCCCGATCTTCAACGCCGCCTCGCCGATTGTGTCCTGATTGCACTGCACGATGGCGTTTTCGCGCGCTATCCGATGCATCGCGTGGCCAAACCGCGGTGCTACGCTCGTTAAAGCGGCATTCGCGACGTGCCCGTTCCGGGGAGCCGTGGCGCCAAGCACCGCAACGCCACGGCCTATCGGCAGGCCGCGACAGAAGCACGAGCGCCAGGCATGAGAACGAGCTCGAACACGACGCGCAACGAGCACAGAACGAAAGCACGACACGAAATCAAACACAAAAAGGCGAGACATCGCTGCGGGAGTGACTGCGATGGCATTTAGAACATATACCGTACTGACGCTGTTGGTGACGAGCACTGCCGCGTTCGCGTGGCGGCCTGTCACCTATCCGATCCGAAGTCAGAGCCCTTACGAGCGCAGCATCGACAACGCGATGTGCTACGCCGAGGCGAACCGCGTGACCGGGGTCAACATGGCCCACGAGTCGCAGATTCCGCCGCGTCAGCCGCCCGCGGCCAAAGGTGCGTCGACCGGCGTACCGTCGAAGCCGCCGCTTCCGCCTAGTTCCTTCTCAGCCACGCCGCTGCCGTGGAGCGCGAGCGCGCCCGAAGCCGCGAGCGCGCCGTTGGCTGGCGCGCAAGCGCCTGGCGGCGCATCGTCGGCGAAACCGGTGGACGAAGCCGCGGCCGGCGCCAGCGCGCCAGGCGCGCCAGCCACCGCGGCGGCGAATGCACCGCCGAACGCATCGGCAGCGGCAACGGGCCCCAGTGCGACCGCGGCACCCGGCGCGTCGGATGGGGCGGCCGCTTCGCTGCAGGCCAACGCGGCGTCGAACGTAAAGCTGCCGCCGCTGCCCGCGCCCGAGCCACCGATGACCCGCTATTGGGCCGCCTACGGCGCGTGCATGCAGGCGCGCGGTTACGTCGTTCAGTAGTCCGGCCGACGCCGCTTGCGGGCGTCGTTGCATTCATTCTTTTTGATGGCGCCGCCCTTCGGCGCCAGTGGAGCGACACGGCCATGCCGCGCGACACGACCTCCGACCAGCCATTTTTCCATCACTGCGCATACTGCGGCGTGCCGCTGTCGGGCCGCTTTTCGCCGTGTCCCGCATGCCACGCACTGCCGATCGATTCGTTCGATACGGACGACAAGCCCGGCGAGCGCTCCGCGCGATCCCGGGCGCTGAGCGCATCGCGCACGCAACTCGAACCGCTGCCAGCGGCCGCGAGCTTGCCCGCGGACCGTTCGTCGCGACGCTCCGCGCAAACGAAGATGAGCCCCTACGATCTGATCGACGAAGCGACGTTCGAGCCGGGCGGGCGTCGACGGCGGCATCCGCTCGCGCTTGCCGCAGCCGCGCTCGCGACGCTCGGCGTCGTGTACGTCGGCTTCGTTCTACTCAACGACGACGATGCGAGCGTCGACACGCCGGTCACGGTCTTCGGCACGGTGCGCCCGGACAACCCTGGCCAAGCCCCTGCACAGAACGTTGCGCAGAATGCGGCGCCGTCGGTTGCCGCGGCGCCGAAGCCGGCGTCGATCGTCGCGCAACGGCCGCGTCCCGTTGTCGTCGCGCGGCAGCAACCGGCGAACGTGCACGCGGCCCCCGTCGCGCCACCGGCACCGCCCGTCGTTGCGACCGCACCGACCGTTGCGCCATCGTCACCGCCGGTCGTTGCGACCGCGCCCACCGTAGCGCGATCGTCACCGCCCATCGTGGCGACCGCACCGACCGTTGCGCCATCGTCACCGCCGGTCGTTGCGACCGCGCCTGCCGTAGCGCGATCGGCTCCACCCGTCGTGGCGACCGCGCCCGCCCCAGCGCGACCGTCAACGCCCGTCGTCACGACCACGCCGACCGCAGCGCGACCGACACCGCCCGTTGTCACGACCGCGCGCGCCGTAGCGTCAACGAAGACATCGAGCGCGGCCATCTCCGCGCCCACGCCGCGTGGCACGGCGCTCGCGTCGACCAGCACCAACACCAACACCGACACGATGGCCGCCCCGCTCACGCAAGCCGACAAACAGCGCGCCGACGCCGAGCGCAATCTGAAAGCCGCGCACGGCTATCTGCGACGAGGCAATCTGGCGGCGACCAGAGCACGCCTCGCCGCCGTAATCACCGCGCAGCCCGACAATCGCGACGCGCGCAGCATGCGCGCCCAGGTGAGCACGCTAGAGCAGCAACGCGACGCGTTGCTGAGCCTCGCGCGCGGCTGCAGCAACGTGGGACATTGGGAGTGCGCGTCGCACAACGCCAACGAAGCGTTGCGGATCGATTCGAGCAGCAAGGCCGCGCAACGGCTCGTCGCGCTCGCGTCGCACGAGTCGGCGTGGCAAACCATGCAGCCGACGGCGGAAGAGTCGCGCGCATTGCGCGATCTGCTGCGTCACCACTAAGGATTGCGAGGTATCTCGCGGGACGGCGGCACGGGCGTGCAGTCGATCACGCCCGCCCGCGCGGCGCCCCGAAAGACGCGCGCGCGGGCAGCAGTGTCAGCCGGCGATGCTGTCGTAGCCGTAATAGCCGCCCTGATACCCTGAGCCGAGAAACGCCGCTTCCTGCGGCACGTCGGTGAGCAGCACGCCGCGCAGACCGACGCCACCGTTACGCAGGCGTTTGGTGGTTTCGATGATCTCATGCAGCGGTTGACGCCCATGCCGCACGACGAGCAGCGTCGTCGCCGCGTATTTGCCGATCAGCGTCGAGTCGGTCACGGCGAGCACCGGCGGCGTGTCGATGATCACGACGTCGTATTGCGGCTTCAACGCCTCGAGCATCGCTTCGAAGCGTTTGCTCATCAGCAGCTCGGCCGGGTGCGAGGGCAGCGTGCCTTTCGCGAGCACGTCGAGGTTGGGCAGCACGTCGCGCTGGATCATCGCGTTGAGATCGCCGCCGCACAGCACGTCGGACAGTCCCGGCCGATGGCTGACGCCGAAATGCGAATGCACGTCGCCGCGTCGCATGTCGCCGTCGATGATCAGCACGCGCTTGTTCGCCGACGCGACCAGCGTCGCCAGATTCACCGACAGAAACGACTTGCCCGCATCGGGCCGCGAGCCGGTGATCATCACGACGTTGTTGGCCGCATGATCGAGCGACAGCTGCAGCGAGGTGCGCAGATTGCGCACCCCTTCCACCGCGATATCTTCGGGCGCCTGTTGCGCCAGCACATGCTGCCCGCGCTGGCGCAGCGACACCTTTTCCTGCAGGCGCAATTGCGTCTGGCTGCGCGGCACCACCGCGAATACCGGCACGCCGAGCATCCCCTCGAGTTCGTCCGGGCGCTCCACGCCGCCGCGCATCGCGCGCCGCAAGAAGACCAGCAGCAAGCCGAGCGCGAGGCCGCCGCCGAGCGAGATCAGGATCACCAGCATGCGCTTCGGCCACACCGGATCGTCGGGCGTTTCGGCGAAGTCCACCACGCGCACGCCGCTCACCTGCCCCGCCTGCGCGACCCGCAGTCGCTGCACGCTGTTGAGCAGGTTCATGTACAGATCGGTGTTCACGTGCACGTCGCGCTGCAGACGCAGCGCGGTCTGCTCGGTGTCGGGCATCGTCGAGACGCTGTGGTTCATCGTGCTCTGCGCGCCTTGCAACGCGGCGATCTGCGCATCGAGCGCGGCGACCATCGGATGATTCGGCGTAAAACGCTGCAACAGCTCCGCGCGCTGCTGCTGCAGATCGAGCAGCTTCGTCTTGTTGTCGACGATCTGCTGCAGCAGCAGCTTGCTTTCTTCACCGAGATCGACGGCGCCATGTGTATTGCGGAACTTGCCGTAGCGCTCTTCCGCGTCGTCGAGCGCCTTGCGCGCGTCGGGCAGTTGCTGTTCGAGATACGCGAGCGTGTGGTCGGATTCGGTCGAATGGCTCGCGAGATCCTGCCGCACGAACTGGCGCGCCACGTTGTTGACGATCGCCGCGGTCAGCGCCGGATCGGCGCCTTCGAGACTCACGCGGATCACGCCGGAGTCCTCCGCCGTTTCCTGCACGACCATTGTCTTCGCCAGACGCTCCACCGTGCCGAGCGTCGACGCGCGCGTCAGCTCGAAACGCGAGCCGGGCGCGCCGACCAGTGTGTCGACGTGCAGCGTGACCGGGCCGACCGCGGTATCGGTTTGCACGGTCTCGCCGACGCGCCCCGACAGGATCGCGCTGCCGTGAGGATCGCGCAGCATGAAGGTGTTGCCGGCGCCCGCGACTAGCGTGAAGGTCTCGCCATACAAGTCCTTCGACGTGTCGAAGCGCGACACGGCGATGCTCTCGTTGCCCCACGCGAACCCGCGCAGGTTGACGAACGACGGCAGCCGGAACCACCAGTGCCCGTTCACGAGTCCGGCGATCTTGCTGCCGATCACCGGCAGATAACGCGGCTTCGCCGTGATGTCGAGGTGCAGCGCGCGGACCGCCTCCTCGGTGACGAGACGCGACTTCAAAAGCTCGATCTGCGCCGCGGTCGACGGCTTCGAATCGTACGCGCCGGGAAGCGGCGCCGCCGCGTCCCGGCCGTTCGCATTGACGTTCATCGCGTTCGCCGTCCTGTCCTGGACGTGAAACAGCACGTCCGAACGATAGACCGGCGGCGTGAGGAACGCGTACGCGCAACCGAGCGCGAGCGCGATCAGCGTCACGGTGAGGATCGTGCGCCAACCGCGCACGATCGTGCGCACGTAGTCCGACAGATGCAACTGCCCCGGTTCATACACGCCGGCGTAACGGTTTTCGTAATTGATTGCCATGTTTTCACCCAACAAGGCCTGCCGGTTCAGATATCGCGTCACGCATGCGTCACTTCGACACGACGACTCCCGTCACCGCCGCGTTGATCGCGGGCAACAGCAGGTTCAACACACGGTTGAAGCGAACCAGACCGCCCTGACCGACGTACACGATGTCCTTCGGCTGTAGCTCGAACTGGTTCGCGAGCAGCATCGCCACCGGCGAGGTCGCATCGAGGTGATAGATCTGCGGCGAGTCGCTGGTCGAATTGCGGATCACGAACAGCTGCTGCCCCGAGGCCGTATTCGAGTCGAAGCTGCCGCCGTCGGAGATCGCCTGCGACAGCGTCAGCGAGCCGTTGCGCAACGGCAGCACCGTGGCCGGCTTGTTGACTTCGCCCATCACGTAGACGCCGCTGTCTTCGCGCGCGTTCACGCGCACGGTATCGCCCGGCTGCAGATAGATATCCGACGGATTGAGGCCGCGCTTGATGAGCTCGTCGATGTTCAGCCTATAGGTCTTGCCGTCGCGGATCAGATCGACCCGGCTGCGATCCGCGGTCGTGTTGAAGCCGCCGCTCAGGCCGATCGCGTTCGTCAGCGACAGCGGAATGTCGTTGATCGATTGCGTGCCCGGTGTGCGCACTTCGCCGTCGATATACACCGTCGCGTTACGGAACGACGCGACGCGCACCGTCACCTCGGGCTTCTGATAGACCTTGCTCAGCCGCGAATACAGCTCGCGCTGGATCGTCGCGACGTCCTTGCCGGCGACGTGCAGGTTGCCCGCGTACGGAAACTGGATGTCGCCGTTCTCGTCGATCAGGAAGCCCGGAATTGCATCGGAAGGGCGCGAGGTCGTCGGCGGCTGTCCCAGCGCGGCCGCGAGTTCCGGGTGATCCCACACGACGATCTGCAGCACGTCGCCGGGGCCGACCCTGTACATGGCCGGCTTGCCGAACAGACCCGTCGTCGTCGGCGGCAACACCGAGGCAGTCTGGTCGGCATTCATCTTCTTCAGCAGTTCCAGATTGATATCGGTGATCGGAATCTGCTTCTGCTGCGAGGCTTCGGTACTGAATTCGCCACCCGTGTCCTGAATCGCGGCCGGCGTGACCATCCGTTGTCCCGGTACGATCTGACATCCGGAAAGCAATGCTGCGCTTGCGAAAACCACAAGACTTCCTGTGCGAAAACCAAGTGAGCTCATGATCTTTACTCCTTCGCCCCGAGGCGTTGTTATCGACTTTCTAGTAAGCGTTTCGATGCACCAGTCCGGCGACAATCGTCGCGCCGATGATCCGCATGTCGAGTGCGAACGACCAGTGACCCAGGTAGTACAGGTCATGTTCGACGCGACGCTCCATCTTCTCGATGCGGTCGGTTTCGCCACGGAAGCCGTTGATTTGCGCCCAGCCCGTGATTCCCGGTTTGATCCGGTAGCGATTGATATAGCCCGCGACCACCTTCTGATAGAGGTCGTCGTGCTCGAGCGCATGGGGACGCGGTCCTACGACCGACATGTCGCCACGCAACACGTTGAAAAATTGCGGCAGTTCGTCGAGGCTCGTGCGGCGCAGAAACGCGCCCACTTTCGTCACGCGCGTGTCGTTGCGCGTCGCCTGGCTCAAAGTGCCCTTCGCTTCGGTATGCACGCGCATCGAGCGGAACTTGTAGATCGTAAACACACGGCCGTCCGCGCCCTTGCGCTTCTGCTTGAACAGCACCGGTCCGCGCGAGGACAGCTTGACCGCGATCGCGATGCCCAGCAGGAGCGGCGCGAGGGCAACGATCGCGGCCGCGGCGAACAGCCGGTCGAAGACTTCCTTTTTCAGCATCGCGTTGGCCGACAGCGGCGAGGCGACCAGATTGATCGCCGGCACGCCGAGCAGATCGACCACGCCACTGCCTTCGAACAGCGCATGGCTGCGCACGTCCGGCATGAAGCGGATATTCACGAGGTCGTCGCGGAACTCGTCGATCAGCGCGCAGATCAGCGGCTCCTCGGACAGCGACAGCATCAGCCATAGCTCGTGCACGTCGTTGGTGCGGATGTAGTCGGCCAGCAGATCGACGCGATCGAACACCGGCACGCACGGATTCGTCACGCCGGAGTCGTCCGGGCGCGTGTTGTAGACGGCGGTCGCGCGAAAGCCCGCGGTCGGCGCCGACTCGATGCGGCGCAGGAGCGCATCGCACTGCGAACCGCTGCCGACGATCGCCACCTGATGCAGGTTCATACCCGCGCCGCGCGCCCGCGCGAGCACCGCGTGCGCGATCACCCGATTCGCGATCAGCAGGCCACCCGTCGTCGCGGTCCAGTACGAGAACCACAGCCGCGACACGATATCGATGCGATGCAGCGAGTACATCAGCACGAGCGCGCAGGCCTGCACGATCAGCCACGCGAGCGACACCTGACCGGCGAGCCCGAGCTTCGAGCGGCCGCGCCATGATTCGTAGACGCCGAACGCGGGGAAGATCGCGAGCGCGAACGCAGCCGAAAACATCACCAGCGCCCAGTAGAAACCCGACTGGCCGAGATAATCGAAGCGGATCCGCGACGCCACGGTCGCACCCGCCAATACCAGAGCGACATCGAAAATCCGCGCGAGCAGATCCTGAAACTTGCGCATTTTACTTACCTCGTTCTGCCGTTCCTGTACGCAAAAAGGGGCGTGCATGGGCTGCCTACGGGCAGCGGCCGTAGTTGTCGTCAAACCTCACGATGTCGTCTTCGCCGAGATAGGTACCCGACTGGATTTCGATGATTTCGAGCGGCACCCTGCCGGGGTTTTCGAGCCGGTGACGCGTGCCGAGCGGAATGTAGGTCGATTCGTTTTCGCTGAGCAGGAACTGCTCTTCGCCGCGCGTGACGAGCGCGGTGCCGCGCACGACCACCCAATGCTCAGCGCGATGATGATGGAGTTGCAGCGACAGCTTTGCGCCGGGCGTCACGACGATGCGCTTGACCTGGAAGCGCTCGCCGCGATCGATCGAGTCGTAGAAGCCCCACGGGCGCCGCACCTTGCGATGCGCGTCGGCCTCCGGCGCGTGCTGCGCCTTGATGCGCGACACGAGCCCCTTGACGTCCTGCACATGCGAGCGATCCACCACGAGCACCGCGTCCGCGGTCTCGACCACGACGACGTTCGCGGTGCCGACGCACGCGACGAGCCGCCCTTCCGAATGCGCATAGCAGGACACCGCGCCTTCGAACGCCACGCGGCCGCGCCCGGCGTTGCCGTTCGGGTCCTTCTCCATCGCGGCCCATACCGCGTCCCATGAGCCGAGGTCGGACCAGCCGGCTTCGAGCGGGATCACGACGCCGGGGGGAATGACCCCGGCTCGACTTTGAGCTTGCATATCGTTCTGTGCCGCGCCTTGCGCTTCGACGTTGCTCGCGCTGTCGTCTTGCGCCGGCGCCGGTTCGGTCAAACGCTCCATCACCGCGTAGTCGATCGAATCGGCGGGCACGTCGAGGAACGCGTCGTGCGATGGCCGGAATACGTCGCCGTCCTGCTTGCCGCTCGCGAACGCGGTTGCGCACGGCGCATGCATGTCGGGCCGCAGCGCCGCGAGCGTGTCGAGCCACACGCGCGCACGCACGATGAAGATGCCGCTATTCCACCAGTAGGTGCCGGCCGCCAGGTATTGCCTCGCGATTTCCTCGGCGGGCTTCTCGACGAAACCGTCGATCGTGTGGCCGCCAGCGGCCAATGCCGCGCCGATCCGGATATAGCCGAAGCCGGTGTCGGCACGCGTCGGCGGCACACCGAGCGTCGCAATCGCGCCCTCGCTCGCGTGGTGCGCCGCGCACGCTAGCGCGCGCTGCAGGGCAGGCACGTCCGCGATCGCGTGGTCGGCCGGCATCACGATCAGGATGGCGTCGTCGCCGGCCGCGCACGCGAGCGATGCCGCGAGCGTCAGCGCGGGCGCCGTGTCGCGGCGCGCGGGCTCGACGATCAGACGCGCGTCGACGCCGTTTTCATGCAACTGTTCGGCGATCACGAAGCGATGCTCCTCGCCGCACACGACGATCGGCGAAGCGTCGACGCTCCAGCCCGCCGGGAAGCTCTCGAGCCGCCGCGCGGTCGCCTGCAGCAGCGAGTCGGAGCCGACCACGTCGATCAGCTGCTTCGGAAAGTTTTCGCGCGACACCGGCCAAAGCCGCGTGCCCGAGCCGCCCGCGAGAATGACCGGGACGATGTGCGCGCAGCGCGCGCCAGCAACCCCGGCGCTTGCGCCGTTCGGCTCGACGGATCGGGCGCTCACACCTGCCTGCGTCAACATATCGGGAATCCTTTTCGATCTGCAAGGTACGACGAACAACGGACCCGTCCCCGCCTGTCACGCGCGGTTACCGGGCTGGCTCCGTCGGTGCTACTCGCCTGCCATGCGGCGGCTTTGAATCCTGAACTCGGTCGGCGAAATCCTCATCCGCTTGCGAAACACTTTCGCTAGCCGGTCGCCGTTGCCCATCCCGGTGCGCCGGGCGATCTTGTCGACCGGCAATTCCGATTCGGTCAACAGGCTGCACGTCACCGCGAGGCGCTCGTGCAACAGGAAACTCGACGGCGTGATACCCATTTCCATCTTGAAGCGGCGCAGAAAGTTGCGCTCGCTCATCGCCGCGAACTGCGCGGCATCCGCAATCGAAATCGCCTGCTGGCAGTTTTCCTGCAGCCAGCGCGCCGCCGCGCGAACCTTGTCGCCGGGACTCATGCCGCCGTCCTCGCCGAGCAGCGGCGCGAGGTTCGTGCACGAGTCGGACAGCAGCCGCTCGGCAGCCGAGCGCGCGGTCGCGTTGCCCAGATCGCGCTTGATCATCGCGAGCGCGCTGCGCATCGATTCCAGCCGGTCGTTAAGGTCGACGACGCCCTGCTCCGCCGAGCCCGCGCCATTTCTGGCCAAGGCCGGCTGGTGCGGGTCGCTCCCGTCCTTGTCCTCGGGCAGGGCCGCCGCGTCGAGCACCGCGCGCCCTTCGGCGATCGGCCGGATCATCGAGGTGTTGCGACGCACGCGCCGCAGCCATCCAAGCAGACGCTCATCGCGCGCCGCCGACGCCGCGCCCTTGCCGCCCGCCACATAGAGCGCGTCGAAGCCGCCGTAATGGCGCGCGTCGAGTCCGTCGGTCCAGACGCGCAAACCCGACGACGAAATCACCATGCCGCCGCCGGCGGACAAGAACGATACGTCGTACAGCCACGCGCCCGAACCGGAAGTGGCGAGTTCGTTGGCAGCCTGGAACACCTCGGCGATCACGCCCGCCCCTTGCAGCGAGCAGTCGTTGAACAACAGAATCGCGACACGACGCACGCCCTTGTTCGGAGCATGCACCCAGCGCAGCATTGCAGACTCGAGACTCGCGCAGGTCATAGTCATCCTCTCGACAGAAAACGATCTACTACACCTTTTACGATCACGCACAATGCGAACTCCGCGCAGTGCATCATAGCGACGGCCTCCGGCGCTCTGCCGTCATGTCCGAAAGTGCAGACATATTGGCACTATGAATACGTGATCGGCCAGTGCAATTCGGCACAATACCGAAACGACCGTCTTTTCACTGGATTAATCGTCTAACCGCATATGGTTGAATATGCACTCGCAAATCTTAATGCAATTTAAAAAATGAATGCGTACGCCAGCGCACACTGCGCGGCTACTCGAAAAGCGGCGTGTCCCGCTTTATATACCCCCCGAGGCGGCATTTGAAAAGAGATTTTTTGCCGGAATTGGCTATCGATGAGTGAAAACCCCCGGCCCTACCAAGCGGGTCCGGCTGCGTCGACAACTTCCCCTGACGATCCGCGCAAGCGCCGCGCAACCGACCCTTCCGCCGTCCAATGCAAGCACTCAACGCGCCAGAACAGATTATTTAATCTATTTTTTATTGATGACGGGAATATTAACGTGGCGATTAACGTTTCAAACCTGAAACAACGATATCGGACGACTTTAGCGCCCCCGCAATAGATGGGCCAATGGCGGAATAAGTCGGGTGCGAGCGGGTGCATTTCCGCCAACCGATTGCGGAAATGGACTACGAGGTTTCCGCAAAGGGGCTTGGGGACAGCGAACGAAGTCCGCCATCCCCTATGCAACGACTGTGACACCCGTCGAGAACGCGCCGCGTAATGGCACGACGCGACGATAGTTCGGCGTCGCCTGACAGGTTTACGGCGGGCAAGCGCACATAAAAGTGGTTCTGAACGGGGTACGATGCCCCCGACAAACGCGCTGGACCCGCACACATGAACGGCATTTCATGGATCACGCTGATACTTGCCACGATGATCGGCGGGTTCCTGTTCGCAATGATCGGCGTGGTGCTGCTCGCGCTGCTGCTCGGCAACGTATCGGACCGGCTGTCGAGCAACGACGAGACTCGCCAAGACTCATAGGGCCTGTTCACGCTAATAACGGGCTTGCGCTGGCCGCCAGAAGGGCCGAGCGCAAGGAATGCGACGCAACGAATACTCGACGTATTCGCAAGGAGCATGACGCGGCGATCGGCCCTTCTGGCGGCCAGCCCCTTGAAGGTTTTTTTAATACAGGGGAACGTGCCTTTCCGCCCGTATTGCGGCGTCGGTCGTCGCTTGTTTGGCTCGGCCAAACGGCGCTCCTCTCTCCTTGCACTACGCGCGGAAAGGCACGTTCGCAAGCCCGTTATTAGCGTGAACAGGCCCTAGCTACTTCGAAAGATCCTCGAGCGCGACATCGCGCGTCTTCGGTCCCAGCGTACCGATCGCGACCATGACGATCGCCATTGCCCCCGAGATGAACACGAACACGCCGTTCACGCCGAAGCGACCGAGGCAGGCGGCGATCACGAACGCCGAGAACATCGCCGAAATCCGGCTCCACGAGTAAACGAAGCCGACCGCGCGCGCGCGGATGCCGGTCGGAAACAGTTCGGCCTGGTACGCGTGATAGCTGTATGAAATGATGTTGCCCGCGAGCACGAGGCACACGCCGAGACTCACGAGCAGCACCGTCTCGCGCGCCTGGCTGAACGCGAGTCCGCACACGACGTTGACCGCCGCCATGCAGACGATGACGGTCTTGCGCTCGAAGCGATCGGCGATCAGCAGCCCCAGCAACGGCCCGAGCGGCGCCGCGATCGCGATGATGCTCGCGTACATCAGACTCGTCGTCACCGTGATGCCCTGCTTCATCAGCAGCGTCGGAATCCAGTTCGCGAAGCCGTAGTAGCCCATCGTCTGGAACACGTGAAAGATGATCAGCATCAGCGTGCGCCTGCGATACGGCGGCACCAGCAGATCGCGAAACGCCGCCCGCGCGCGCACCGGTTCGGGCAGCGCCGGCTCGGGCAACGGCAGGCCGCATTGGCGCCGATACTCGCGCGCGACGCGTGCTTCGAGACGCGTCATCACCGCGTCGGCTTCGTCGAGGCGGCCTTTTTGCGCGAGCCAGCGCGGGCTCTCCGGCAAGCCGCGGCGAATCCACCACACCACGATCGCGCCAATCGCGCCGATCAGCACGACCACACGCCAGCCGTCGAGACCGAACAGGCGTTGCGGCACCAGCAGATACGACAGGAACGCGACGATCGGCACCGCGCAGAAGCCGACCGCCTGCGAGCACGCCGAAGCGCGCCCGCGAATGTGCTTCGGCACGAGTTCGGAAATATACGTGCCGATCGTGACGATCTCGACGCCGATGCCGACTCCCGCGATAAAGCGCCAGCAGTTCAATCCGAGCGCCGTGTGCTGGAACGCCATCACGACGTTGGCCGCCGTGTACCACAGCAGCGACCAGGTGAAGATCGCGCGCCGGCCGAAGCGGTCGGCGAGAAAGCCGCACGCCGCCGTGCCGATGAACAGGCCCGCGAACAGCGCGGCGATGAAACTCGCGACGCCGCTCGTGCCGAACAGGCCGCGCGTCGTGGCCGTCAGCAGGCCGCTGTGCACGAGTCCCGGCGCGATATAGCCGGAGTACATCAGGTCGTAGAGTTCGAAGAACATGCCGAAGCTCAGCAGCATCACGAGCTGCCAGATCGTGCGGGTCGCGGGTAGCCGGTCGAGCCGCGCGGAAATGCGCGCGCCGTCGAGCGCGATCGCGCCGGCGCGGTCAGAGCCTGCCGCATCCGCGCCCGCGTCCGTGGGTGAGCCGTCGAGCGCGCCGGCATCGCCGAGCGCCGTTGAGTACATCGCCTGATTCGACGATTTCATCGTCTGTCTCCAGAATTATTGGTCTATTGCCCGCTGCAGCGGGTCAAGCGCGGCACGACGCTCACGCAGCCGCGCGCGGCGCCCGCGATTGCACGCCACCGCCGAGCTCCGCGATCCGCGCGTCGTCGAACCCGAGTTCGCGCAGCACCTCGACGGTGTGCTCGCCGATCTTCGCGATCGGCCGACGCGGCCCGAGACGCGCACCGTCGAGCGAAATCGGCAGCAACGGCATCGCGGTTTCGCTGCCGTCGTCGAGCGTCAGCGGCACGAGGCCGCCGCTCGCGTTCAGGTGCGGATCGTCGAACAACTCCTCGGGCTTCGTGATCGACGCGAACGGAATGTGATTGCGCTCGAACAGCGGCACGAGTGTCGCGCCGTCGAGACGGCTCAGGCTTTCGCCGAGCGTCTGCAGCAGCCAGCCGCGCGCGAGCACGCGGTCGTTGTTGGTCGCGAGGCGCGCATCGGCGAGCAGATCGTCGCGTTCGAGAATCGCGCACAGCGCGCGCCACTGCGCGTCGCCGGTCGCGGCGATGAACATCTGCTCGCCGTGCGCGAGCGTAAACACGTCGTAGACGGCCCAGGCGCTGATGCGCTCGGGCATCGGCGCGGCGGCCACGCCGGTCGCCGCGAACTGCTGCATGTGCTGCGCCGAGAGCAGCACGCAGTTCTCGAACAGCGCGCTCTGCACCTCCTTGCCGCGGCCGCTCGCGTGCCGTTCGTGCAGCGCCGCCAGCACGCCGATCGCGCCGAACATGCCGCCCATGATGTCGTTGACCGAGCTGCCCGCGCGTAGCGGACGGCCCACCGGACCGGTCATGTACGCGAGGCCCGCCATCATCTGCACGACTTCGTCGAGCGCCAGACGATGTTCGTACGGACCATTGAGAAAGCCCTTGTGGGACACGTAAATCAGCCGCGGATTGCGCTCGCGCAGCGTCGCGTAATCGAGGCCGAGACTCGCCATGCGGCCGGGTTTGAAGTTTTCGACGAAGACGTCGGCGCTATCGACGAGTTGCTTCAGCGCGGCGAGACCGGCTTCACTGTCGAGATCGAGCGCGACGCTCTTCTTGTTGCGATTGAAGGTGCGGAAAAAGCCCGCGCCGGTGCCGAGCAGCCGGCGCGTGCTGTCGCCGCGCGGCGGCTCGACCTTGATCACTTCGGCGCCGAGGTCGCCGAGAATCATGCCGCAGGTCGGACCCATCACCATATGCGACAACTCGATCACGCGGATGCCCGCGAGCGGCAAGGTACCCGGCTGCGGCGAGGACGTCGACGACGAAGCTGAAGTAGCGGAGGAAAGCGGAGTCATTGCGGCACCTGCGGAACGGAAGAATGGAGACAATGCAAAGATTCGGCGTAGCTGGCGGAGTCGCGCGCGACCGCTTGCGCGTGCGCGAACTGTTTCGGCAATCCCGCTCGCGCGAGATAGCCGTACAGCGGCTCGCCCGGCAGCGCTTGCGCCAGCACCGCGCGCGATGCGAGTAGCCGCGCGATGTCGATACCGGTGTCGTAGCCCATGCTGTGAAGCATGAACACGAGGTCTTCGGTATTGACGTTGCCGGTTGCGCCCGGCGCATGCGGACAGCCGCCGAGACCAGCCAGCGACGCATCGAACTCGCGGATCCCGTGCTGCAGCGCGACCAGCGTGTTGGCGAGCCCGAGGCCGCGCGTGTCGTGGAAATGCAGCGAGCGCAGCCTGTCGCCCGCGACGTCGCGCACCAGCTCGATGACCTCGCCAACCTGACGCGGCGTCGCTTCGCCGGTCGTATCGCCGAGCGCGATCACGTCGGCGCCGGCCTGCACCGCGGCGCGCGCGATCGCGGCAATATCCGCGTACGGCACGGCGCCCTGCAGCGTGCAGCCGAACACCGTCGACAAACCGGCGATCAACTCGACGCGGCGCCCACCTGCCGGGGACGCGCCATCGATCAGCTCGCGCATCGCGGCGAACGCGTCGATCATCTCGGCGGGCGTCTTGCGCACGTTCGCGACGCTATGCGCGGCGCTCACCGAAATCGGCGCGACGATGCGCTCTACGCCAGCCTCGAGCGCGTGCTGCGCGCCCTTCAGGTTCGGCACGAGCGCGCTCACGCTGAGATCGTCGTAGCTACGGGCGTGGGCGACTACGTCGGCGGCGTCCGCCATTTGCGGCAGCAGCTTCGCCGGCACGAACGACGCGACTTCCATGTGGCGCACGCCGGCCGCGTAGGCGGCGTCGATCCAGCGCCGCTTGTCGTCGGTGGACATGATGCGGGCAATGCTTTGCAGACCGTCGCGCAGACCGACTTCGGTCACGACGACGCGCTCGCGGGTTTCATTCATTGGTTGGAATCCTGGTCGTGGACGCGGGCTTCAGAGGCCCGTTGGATGGAAGTGGTGCGCTGACTGGGTCACAGCGTGCCCGCGTGACGACGCGCGGCAAAGTCTGCTTTGACGAAGCACACCATCGCCGCTCGCGATGGCCGCTCAGGCCGATGGCGCGGGCTTTGGCGCTCGCCTGGGTGAAATGCTTAGGGGTTTGTCTGGGGAGGTAGCGAAGGCGCGGGTGACGAAGCGCGTCGCCCGTCTTATCTGGCGCTCAGCAGATGCTCGAGCAATCGCGCGGCCGCCAGCGTCAATGCCGCGCGATCGCGCATGCAGATCACGAAGCGCCGCGCGGCCCAAGCCTCGCGCAACGGCACGGCGACGATGCCGTACTCGTCGGCCGCATGGCGCGGCAGCGCCTCGCGCGGCAGGATCGCGACCGCGAGACCCGCCTGGATGAAGCGATAGGCGGCATCGAACGTCGATACATAGGTGCGGTAATTCAACTCGCTGCCCTTCTCCAGCGCGATGCGCTGCATCAGCGCATTGACCGACGCATTCGATGCGAGCCCCAGATGATCGAACCCGAGCGTCTGCTCGAAGCCGATCTGCGCCTCGCCCGCGAGCGGATGCGCGCGCGGCACGATCAGCGCGAGATGGTCGGCGCGATACGGCAACGTGTCGAGACTGCCGAGCGGCACCGTGTCGCGGCAGACGCCCAGATCGGCCACACCCTCTTCGAGTCCGCGCACGATGTCCGCGCTGACGCGCTCCTCGACGTCGACGCGAATCGCCGGATTCGCCTGCAGAAACGCCGACAACGCCTCGGGCAAAAACTCCACCATCGACGACACGTTGGCGAGCACGCGCACATGCCCACGCGCGCCGGCCGCATACTCGCTGAGTTCGGCCTGCAGGCGTTCGTGGCCGCGCATGATGAGCCGCGCGTGGCGCAACAGCGCTTCGCCGGCGGCGGTCGCGCGCACGCCGCGCTGGCTGCGCGACAGCAACGCGACATCGACGAGCGCTTCGAGATCGGCGAGCCGCTTGCTGACCGCCGACGGCGCGATGAACTCACGCTCGGCCGCGCGCGCGATCGTGCCTTCCTCGCACACGGCGATGAACAAGCGCAGCGTCACCTGATCGATTTGCCACATCGGCGCAGCGGATTTGTGGGTTGGGGGTGGGGGAAATTATGGTTGATCGTGGAAGGCCGTGGAGGATTTCTGTCGCTTGCGGTGCGGCTCGAACCACGGCTTGCCGTGCAAAGCAGTGCAGAAACAAGCACGTTGACGCTCGAATGGAAAGCCCGCAAAGCGGGGCGACTTGTTTGAGGCGCGGTTGCCTTCCGTTAGTCTTCCGTGCTCTTCAGATCGCTTATCCGCCCTTTCGTTATGCGCGCCATGCAATCCCAAAACGTCATATAACGCACCGACGCTTCGCCTAATGAATAGCTCTCAGCGTAACACTGGTTGTCGCGATACTCGACCCATGCCCTTTGTCCTTTCTCAAAGTAAGGCAATGCAACAGGATTGTTATCGACCTTCAAATCAACATCGCCTTTCCTCAACTCAGTTTCCAACGATTTAATCGTGGAATTCAATTCTGCGTAAATTTGTTCGAAATTCCTGTGGCTGCACGCAGCGATATCGGCGGTTGCCGCGTGCTCACCGGTCTTGCAAAGACGGTCAATTTCCTCGCGCAATTTTCCAGAAAAATAAACCGATGATGGCGCTGCTTTTTTGTAGTCGAACTGCACCGAGTAAATTGTTTTGCTCAGCGCAGTTGAATCAAGAAAATTAAACATCGAAACCATGATAAGCCGCACAGCAAGCATTCTAGTGGGACGCATCATATACACCTTCAGAGAACACTCCAGCCTCCGTTTCCCGGCGTTGACGCAAGCTCGAGGAACAGCGAAATCTTTTTTATGTAATTCGGAATATTTCGGCAGTCACCTGATTTTCGCGATGCGTCAATTCGTCCGCAGCATGGTCTGCTACAGCATTAAAAGAAACACTCACCAATGCATCGTACACGTACTGAAACAACGGTACGTGCACTTTTGCATTGATGGCGCGTTCTGTTCGCCTCAAGTCCTTTCAAAAACTCTCTGGCGTGTTGACTGATACTGCTCTGCCCAAGGTGCAGATTGTCTTCCGGCAAGACAAGATGGAAGGTCCCACAAAGCGGGCCAACGATTGCGGTCATAGGATGCGCAAGCTATTGTGTTTGGGCTGGCTCGACTTCAATAGAGTCCAGCGTTTCCGTAATCGAAGTGGTTCCGCGTAGATCGCTACCGGTTATTTGCCGACGGTGGCGATCAAAAAACTCCGTTTTAGTATCAATTACAAGAGTAACAGGAGTGTCGCCACGCGGACTATGCCAGATAGCCTGGAATCTGTATGGTCCCATTCGCGCGCCGCCCATATGGGGCATTGTCGGACTATTTATTCGGATTCCCCATCCCGTATCCGTAACCGAAAACGATTGCAGTATAAATTCCTTAAATTGGGGGCGATCCTTCAGCATCGGCACGATGTAATCGTTGAAGCTAATCGACCCGTCAGCGTAGACAGTCGGAACAAGCAACGTACAAAACAACCCGGCGCTGAGTCTATGTGCTAAGCGTTGTTTACTCATAACTCTATTCCTCGACGGTCATCCAATATACTTAACTTTGCGCTGCGTATTGTTTACCGCCCCATGCTCCCAAGCGGACTGGACAACGGCGCCCGCACCGACGAAATTGTCGATGTGATGGCCGGTAATCGCGCTGCCAGTATCATCGGCGAAGCGTCTGCCGACGATCTCTATTTCGACTTGAGCGTGCTTCGGTATGACGTTAGGATCGACCGCTATCGAACGATTCTCCGTAACCGGTCCGAATGCGCCTTGCACTGAATCCGTGTAAGAGAAGGCTACGCCATCCGGGTTGTTGAGATAGTCGCGATTGCCGTGACTATTTCTATGCCAACCTGAATTCACCTGTATTGGTCGAATATAGCGCCCGTTAGATGCTTTACCGGTTCCCTGCATGACAACGCCTCGCGCGCCATAGAGAAAATCGCGCTTGTGTTGATCGCTGGTTCCGCGAGCAATCACAACTTCACCTGTAAAATCCTGTTCGAAGCAAACGTGATACCCCGTAATAAGAAACGTGCTCTCGTACCATGCGTCCTTGAACCTCAAACGCAGCGGGACCGAGGTTATATCTTCGTCAGCTACGGTGAGTGTCAAATCCCCGGGTTCGCGCGATTCGAGAATAACCGTCGCGCAACCGTCTAAATCGGTCGGACCTGAAATCCGTATTGTGTCGCCCGGACGGCTGCTCCTGATCGATAGGGCACGCCCGAAAACCGAATCTCCTCGACGACTTTTCACTGCGGCCTGGATAGCCAGACGGTACAGAATCTTTCCGTGCATCACACGCGAGGATGAGGGAATGATAGGCAACTTGTCACCATAACTGTTGTCTGGAATATTCCACGACAACAGGTTCGCTGCAATCCGAACTTCAACGCATGAGTTCGGGTTCGTGTTTGTACACGCGGTGTCGTGAACCGTTAGCCAATCCGGACTTTCCGGCATTCCTATTTCTCCAATTGAAGTTTGAGGCTTGCCGTTCCGCGAGTAACTACGCGCACAGTGTGTCCGCTCTGGCTTGTGGTTCCCGTTATCACCCGTTTACCGTCAACGACAATTCTGTAACGCACGTTGGCGAGGGGTTGGCCATCGCTTTTTTTGAGCACGTAATACTCGTCGTGAGTGCGAATTTTCGACGTCAGCGCTGAGGCCGCCGTGCGACCGCGGCAATCGCACGCCCATGCATAACCCAGGGCGTCGGCCATTTCGTAACCGTTCGAATACGACCGAAGCCTATCCTGCGGAAACCATTCGCCAGTTTCGACGTTCATCGCCATTGCAGACGGCATTGGCGGGAAGTTTGCGTATATTGAATAGGTGACACGACAAACTTGGCACTCTTCCTCGCCCGCGGCACCTGCCTGTTTCTGTTGTCCCATTTGACCTCTTTTGATTTTCCAGAAAACACCCGGCAAATTAAGCATCTAAACGGGGGCACGGTCAATGATTTTAATTTGAGACAAAAACTTCATTGACAGATATTAACGATTGCTCTGGCCATCTCATTTTTAGGCGAATTTTCCCGATATCACGGCCAAACAAAAAAGCGGCATTGAGCCGCAATGCCGTTCAGTTAAGCAACTGAGCGGCATTTTTGTTTTTCTGACAAAAGAGCCGTTGTAAGCGAGCGCGGCGATGTCAGCTTTCATCGCCATGCTGGCCGATCCGCTGAAGCGAGTCATCGCGCGTCGAGTCTCACCCATCCCCGCCCTTGCCCGCGATTTTCGGGATGGCTATGCTGGCGGGTGCGCCGGCTGCCCGCAGGCGACCGCCCCAACCAGAACAACGCTCGAGAACCTGCCCATGTCCACCACCAGTCTGTTTTTCACGGCCGCCGGCGTCGGCCTCGCGATCGCCGCGCCGGTCGGCCCGATGGGCATGCTGTGCATCCGCCGAACGCTGAGCGGCGGTCCGCGCGCGGGACTCGCGATCGGCTTCGGCATCGCCAGCGGCGACGCGGCCTACGGGCTGATCGCGGCGCTCGGCCTCGTCGGCATTTCTCAGTTCATGCTCGCGTACGACCGCCCGCTGCATCTGCTCGCGGGCCTGTTCCTGCTGTATCTCGGCGTGCGCGCGCTGCTGCAGAAGCCGCCCGCTGAAACCGCCGACGGCAATGGCAACGGCAACGGCAAGCTCGCGCAGATCGGCCGCGCCGGCGCGCTGCGTGCGTACGCGAGCGCGCTGCTGTTGACGCTGACCAATCCGCAGACCGTCATCATGTTCGCGGCGCTATTCACGACGCTCGCGCCACGCGGCGCGTTCTCGCCGGCCATCGCGCTGACGACGGTCGGCGGTGTGTTCGCCGGCTCGATCGCGTGGTGGTGCTGTCTGGTGACCATGGTGTCGCTCGCGCGTCATGCGATCGGCAGCAGGCTACGCGTCGCGATCGATCGCGTGGTCGGCTTCACGCTCGCGGCGTTCGGCGTCGTCGAAATCCGCCGCGCGCTCTGAGCGGCACCTCACACGCCATGCGGCACATCAGCGCCGCACACGCCGAACGCAGCCCGCTGCCAGCGGCGACGCGCTCCCCCTGAACAAGTGCCGCACGCTGGCGCGGCAGTTTTGCGACAATAGCGCCTTTCGCCGCTGAGGCGCCGGCCGACGCGGCCGTGCAGCGCACCGCACGCCGCCGCACCCACCCGCCCCGGCGCCTACGCCGGTCTTGCCGCCCAACCCTTCACCCGCGCTGCGTCAGCTTTCCGTTCAATGGCTCTACCCCACATCGATCTGCTGTACTCCGTCTCCGGCCTGTTCGTCGGCTTTCTGGTCGGGCTGACGGGCGTCGGCGGCGGCTCGCTGATGACGCCGATCCTCGTCCTGCTGTTCAAGGTGCACCCTGCCACCGCGGTCGGCACCGACCTGCTGTACGCGGCCGCCACCAAGGCGACCGGCACGCTGGTGCACGGACTGAAGGGCTCGGTCGACTGGCAGGTCACGCTGCGCCTCGCGGCCGGCAGCGTGCCCGCGGCGACCGTCACGCTGATCCTGCTGCATCGCTATGGAATGGATACGCCTGGCGCGGGCCGGCTGATCCAGGTCGTGCTCGGCGCGGCGCTGCTGATTACCGCGATCGCGCTGGTGTTCCGTCCGCAGCTCGCGGCGCTCGGCGCGCGCAAGCAACGCGCGCCGAGCCAGGCACGCACGCTCGCGCTGACCATGCTGACCGGCGCGATCCTCGGCGTGCTGGTGTCGTTGACGTCGGTGGGCGCGGGTGCGATTGGCGTGACGGTGTTGATGCTGCTGTATCCGATGCTGCCGACGACGCGCATCGTCGGCTCCGACATCGCGCACGCGGTGCCGCTGACCTTGCTCGCGGGCGCCGGACATTGGCTGCTCGGCTCGATCGACTGGTCGATGCTGCTGTCGCTGCTGGTGGGATCGCTGCCCGGCATCGCGATCGGCAGCTATCTGGCCTCGCGCGCGCCGGACGCGCTGCTGCGCAATCTGCTCGCCGCGACGCTGACGCTGGTCGGCGTGCGGCTGGTGTTGTCGTGAGGCGCTGAAGACGCGTCAAGCGCGCACGCCGTAGCCCGTGTCTATTTGAAAAACCGGCAGGTCAGATCCGCCTCGAACTGCCTGACCCACTGACCGTGGCGGTCGTAATACGACTGTGACCAGCTGCCGCGCCGCACGGTGACGACCCGCTCGTGCGCCGGCTCACCGGGTGCCACGCTCGCGCTGATGTCGAAATGCGCGGGCGCGAAACCGTGTCGCGCGCACACCAGTTCGAATGCCGCGCGATCGCCGATCGGCAGATCGATATAGCGAAACAGCGTGGTTTCCATGACCTTGGCTCCCCCTTCCGTCTTGGTCACAGTACGCCTCGCGATGCGTCGGTAATGTGTCGCAGCGCACGAATCCGCGACGGCCGCGCCTCCATCAGGACCTGTGCGTGCGGCAAGCCGCATTGCTGCGGTCCCGCAAACCTCGCGAGTGCCACGCCATAAAACCGGCGGCGAAAAAAAAGCTCCGGCGATCATGCCAGAGCCTCCAGGTTGATAGATAGACCTCGCGACGCGATGCAAGCGCGGCGTCAAACCGTCTACGCGACGCCGGTGACGGCGCCCATGCACCAAGCCGCTGCGCACCACCGCGCGACGCGGGCCTTGCGGCGCCGCGCGCACGCGTACCGCTTACTGCTGCACCACTTTGAGCTTGTTCGACACTGACATTACGCCGTCGACACCCTTGGCGGCTTCGCCGGCCGCATCGATCTGTCCCTGGGTCGGCACCGAGCCAGTCAGCGTCACTGCGCCGCCGCGCGCGCGCACGGCGATGTGCGACACGTCGAGACCCTGGGTCTTCGTCAGCGCGTGGCGCACCTTACGGCCAAGTTCGTGATTCGCTGCCTTGCCGGCCTTGACGGCGGCTGCCGCCGACGCCGTATCGGTTGCCGGAGCGTTTTGGGCGTAGACGTTGCACGCCACCACCATCGCCACCACCGGACCCAGTGCTTTCAGAAAACCGACCGTCTTCATAGCTCTCTTCTCCTTGGCTTCACATTGGACCGCATGAACAAGCGGCATTGTTACGACTACGGGCGGCCGTCATCGCGCGAACGCGCGCGTGAGCGTCGGCCATCAACGGCTGTGACACGATGTGCAAGAGGCGAAAGAGGCTGATTACCGGTAACCGGCAAACCGCGACGTCCGCCGACGCACCCGGTTCTTGTCCGTCTTGCCGGGGTCGCGCCGCAAACGTTGGATCGCGGTAGCGATGCACAATTTAATCTAGCCGGCACAGAAGCGCAAAGGATTTAGCGCGCGGCGTGGCGCGCCGACAGCGGGTGCGTCATGCGTGCCGGAGAGAAGCAGACACGCTCCGTGGTCGCGCAAGAATTTGCACCGGCATCATGCCAGCGCTCATGCCGGCGTTCACCGCGGTGCTCACCATTTGTTACGCGTTTGTCGGCGTGACGGGCGGCTACGCGTTTCGCGGCCGCGCCAATCTCAGGTACCATCGGCGCGACGCGTGCTGGCGCGCGCCGCCCAAGCCGCCTTCGCGCATTCGAGCCCGATCGACCGCCGCTTTCAGATGATCCGATGAAGCCTGACACCGGCCGCACCCGCCCTACCCATCTCGTCGCCCGTTTTGTCGCGATCTCGTGGCGCGACCTGGCGGTCTCGTTCGGCCCGCTCGTGCTGCTCGTGATCGTCGCAATCTGGGCCGCCGTGCGGCTGATCCAACCCGCCCCGCCGAATACGCTGACGATTAGCGCCGGTCCCGTCGGCAGCACCTTCTGGATCGCCGCACAAAAGTACAAGACGATCCTTGCGCGCAATCGCATTACGCTGAACGTGCTGGCCTCGCAGGGCTCGCAGGAAAATCTGAAGCGGCTGTTGGACCCGAACGCGGACGTCGACGTCGGCTTCGTGCAGAGCGGCATCGCGCCCGCCGGGCTCGACAAGGACAAAAGCCTGATGTCGCTCGGCAGCGTCGCTTACGTGCCGCTCGCGATCTTCTACCGCGGCGCCCCCGTCGACTGGCTGTCCGGGTTCAAGGGCGAACGCCTCGCGATCGGCCCCGAGGGCAGCGGCACGCGCGAACTCGCGCTCGCGCTGCTGAAGGCCAACGGCATCGTGCCGGGCGGTCCGACCCAATTGCTGCCGCTAACGGGCGACGCCGCCGCCGACGCGCTGATCGACGGCACGATCGACGCGACCTTCCTCGCGGGCGACTCGGCGCAGCCGGCCGTGATGGGCAAGCTCTACCGCACGCAGAACGTGCGCTTCTACGATTTTTCGCAGGCCGACGCGTACACGCGCCGCTTTCCGTACCTGACGCAGCTGAAGGTGCCGATGGGCGCCTTCGACCTCGGCAAGAACCTGCCGGCGAACTCGATCAGCATCGTCGCGCCGACCGCCGAGCTGATCGCGCGCGATTCGCTGCATCCGGCGCTGTCCGATCTGCTGATCGAAGCCGCGCGCGAGGTGCATGGCGGCGCGACGACGATGCAGCGCGCCGGCGAATTCCCCGCCCCGCTCGCGCACGACTTCCCGCTTTCCGACGACGCCGCGCGCTACTACAAGTCGGGCAAGAGCTTCCTGTACCGAACGCTGCCGTTCTGGATCGCGAGTCTCGCGGACCGCCTGCTGGTGATCATCGTGCCGCTGATCGTGCTGCTGGTGCCGGCGCTGCGCATCGTGCCCGGGTTGTACGCGTGGCGCGTCAAATCGCGCATCTATCGCTGGTACGGCTCTCTGATCGCGATCGAGCGCAGCGCGCTCAGCGAACATGCGTCGGCCGAACGCGCGTCGCTGATCGAGCGGCTCGACACGATCGAAGACTCGGTCAACGGCATGAAGATGCCGCTCGCGTACGCGGACCAGTTCTACGTGCTGCGCGAGCACATCGGCTTCGTGCGGCGGCGGCTCACGGAAAGCCGCGACACGCGGGGCGGGCTGGACGAGGCCGACGAGCAGGCGGCCGATAAAGTCAAAGGCTGAGCGCCCCTGACGGCACCGCCGGAACCTACGTCCACCGGCCGCCACCAGGGAATATCGACCGGTGCAAGCCGGGACCGCACCGCGTAAGATCGCTACAATTTTGATTAGGTAACGGACGCACCGTCCGCGTCGTCCGACACAGGCAATCCGGGAGACATTTATGACCGTTGGCATCGACGCCCAACAGCGGCAGTGGTTTTACGATTTCGTCTCGCCGTTCACCTACCTGTTGCTCGAGCAATACGACAAATGGCCCGGCTTCGACTTCGCGTTCACGCCGGTCGTGCTGAACGATCTGTATCGCCACTGGGGCCAGCGCTCCGCGTACAGCGTGCCCGCCAAGCGCACCTTCATGTACCGGCACGCGCTGTTTCGCGCGGAGCAGCTCGGTATCCCGTACAAAATGCCGCCCGCCCATCCGTTCGATTCGATGAAGCCGCTGCTGCTCGCGACCGCCGCGAACGGCGACGTGCAATTCGTGCGCGAGATTTTCCGCTTCATCTGGCGCGAGGGGCGCGATCCGTCGAGCGACGAAGCGTTCGCCGAGTTGTGCGAGCGCGTCGGCAAGCCGGACGGCCCGGAACTGATCCAGGACGAAGCCGTGCAGGCGCAATTGCAGCGCAATACCGCCGATGCGGTCGAACTCGGCGTCTATGGCGTGCCGACGTTTCGTCTGAACGATCAGCTGTTCTGGGGCGAGGACGCGCTGCCGATGGTGCTGTACTGCGCGCGCACGCCGAACTGGCTCGAATCGCGAGAGGTGAAGCGGATCAGTTCGCTGCCATGGGGGCTGCCGGACAAACCAACACCGGCATAACGCGGCGGCCGCAGCGGGCCGCGCCCTGGTTGCGGCTTCGGCCCGAACGAATCGACGCCGACAGGCGTCGCGCTGATGCCGGCCATACCGTGCCCGCTATGCCGCCGAAGCGCAAACGCGCCTAAGGTTAAGCTTTCGCACCCCACGCGCGCGCCGCGCGGCGAGCTCATCGGCAGCGCCCGCGCCACCACGCTTCGATCATGGACGACACCGCCGCCTCACTCGATATCTGGCTCGTGCGCGTGCTGCGCACGCTGCTCGTCGAGCGCAGCGTCACGCAGACCGCGTTGCGGCTGAACCAGACCCAGCCCGCGATCAGCACCGCGCTGCGCAAGCTGCGCGACACGCTCGGCGATCCGATTCTGGTGCGCGGCAAGTCGGGCATGGTGCCGACCGAATACGGCGAGTCGCTGCTCGCGGCCGCGCAGCGCGTGCTTCGCGATGTCGATTTCGTCGCGACGCCGCATGGCGATTTCGACCCGGGCCGCTCGCGCCGCACTTTTCGCGTCGCCGCGCCCGACTATCTGAACGACTTCTTCATGCCGACCGTGATCGCGCGGTTTCGCGAAGCGGCGCCGCATGCGCGGCTCGAAATCGAATCGCTGGGGCCGCTGCTCGATCATTCGGCCGCGCTCGACGCCGGCGAACTCGATCTGGTGATCGGCAACTGGCCGAAGCCCGATCCGCGCTTCGAGCGCAGCGACCTGTTCGCCGATACCGTCGTGTGCATGATGCGCGCGGACCATCCGCTGACTCACGAGCCGCTCACCCGCGAAGCCTATCTGGCCGCGCCGCATCTCGCGCCGACACCCTACAGCGGCGCGCGCGGCGGCGCGATCGATACCGGCTTCGCGCGGGCGAAGGCGAGCCGGCGCATCGTCGCGACGCTGCCCTACTTCGGCCTCGTCGCGCAGACGCTACTGCAATCGGATCTGATCTTCACGACGACGCGGCGCTTCGCGATGCACTACGCGAGCATGTTGCCGCTCGCGGTCGTCGACGTGCCGATCGCGTTTCCGCGCATCCCGCTGCTATCAGTTGTGGCATCCGCAGCCGGATCGGCCGAGCGATATCGGCTGGCTGAGGACGTTGATGTCCGAGGTGTCGGGTGAGCTGGTCGCGCGCAAGCCCCCGTTGCGCCGTATGGCCTAAACCGTGATCTGCTCCGTTGCGCGGACGTGGCTCGCGGCCTGCCCCAACGCATGAACCGTCGCGGCCTGCCGTGTCCTCAGTCGCAGCAGTTGCGCGCACACCGCAATCGCGATCGCGGCGGGCGCCTTGTCGATGATCCCTTCGACGCCGATCGGGCAGGTCATCTCCGCGAGCCGCTCCAACTCCACGCCTCGTTCGAGCAGTCGCCGCTCGAACTTCACGCGCTTCGTGTTCGAGCCGATCATGCCGAAGTAGCTGAAATCACGCCGTCGCATGATGCGCGAGGCCAGCGAAAAATCGAGCGCATGGTTGTGCGTCATCACCAGAAACCACGCGCCGGGCGGCGCCGCGTCGACGATCGCCTCGGGCGTGTCGGTCGCTTCGACCTGCACGTTGGGCGGCGTTTCGTCGGGGAACAGCTCGTCGCGTTCGTCGACCCACTGGACCACGCACGGCAGGCTGCCAAGCAGATGCGCGAGCGCATGGCCGACGTGTCCCGCGCCGAACAGCACGATGTGCATCGGCGCCGGCCGCGGTGCAAGCTCGGGTCCGCTCCCGCCCGGAGAACAATTCAGGCGTGCTTGCATATTGCGCTCCCAACTCGTTTGCCAGTCGCCATCACGCCTGCCGCGCGGCCGCTGTCGCGGCCCGCACCGCGCCGACCGCCTTCAGGATTTCCTCGCTGGTCGCGGGCGCATTGAGCGGCGGATTGACCTGATGGCCGCCGACCGCCGACACCGCGTCGCGCACCGCGAAGAACACCGAGAACGGCAGCAGCAGCGGCGGCTCGCCGGTCGCCTTCGAACGATGGATGCTGTCTTCCGCGTTGCGGTTCCTGAACAGCCTGACATTAAAAACCGGCGGCACGTCGTTGACGGTCGGGATCTTGTACGTCGAGGGCGCGTGCGTCATCAGCTTGCCGCCCGCGTCCCACCACAGCTCCTCGGTGGTGAGCCAGCCCATGCCCTGAATGAACGCGCCTTCCACCTGGCCGATGTCGAGCGCCGGATTTAGCGAGGCGCCGACGTCGTGCAGCGCATCGGCGCGCAGCACGCGCATTTCGCCGGTCAGCGTGTCGATCACGACTTCCGATACCGCCGCGCCGTACGAGTAGTAGTAGAACGGCCGTCCTTGCAGCTTCGACTGATCCCAGTAGAGCTTCGGTGTCGCGTAGAAGCCGTCGGACCACAACTGGATGCGCGCGAGATAAGCCTTCGCAACCACTTCCTCGAACCGCACGGCGACCTCGCCGACCATCACCCGATCATGCGCGAAGCGCACGTCCCGCGGATTCACGCTGCCCGCGCCGAAGCGCTCGGCCGCGAACGCGGCGAGCCGCTCGCGCAACTGGCGCGCGGCGTCCTGCGCGGCTTTGCCGTTCAGGTCGGACCCGGTCGACGCGGCCGTCGCAGACGTATTGGCGACTTTGCTGGTATCGGTCGCGGTCACCCGAATCCGGTTGAAACCGACGCCGAGTTCATGCGCGACGACCTGCGCGACCTTCGTGTTCAGCCCCTGGCCCATTTCGGTGCCGCCGTGGTTCACGAGCACCGAGCCGTCGGTGTAGATATGCACGAGCGCGCCGGCCTGGTTGAAGTGCGTGACGTTGAACGCGATGCCGAACTTGACCGGCGTGAGTGCCAGGCCCTTCTTCAGGATCTCGTTGTTCGCGTTGAATGCGTCGATCTCCTTGCGGCGCGCGCGATAGTCGCTGGTCGCTTCGAGCTCGTCGATCAGCTCGTGAATCACGTTGTCTTCGACCACCTGGCCGTACGGCGTCTGGTTGCGCTCGGTCTTGCCGTAGAGATTGCGGCGGCGCACGTCGAGCGCATCGATGCCGCACGAGCGCGCGACGTTGTCGAGGATGTACTCGATCGCGAACGCGCCCTGCGGGCCGCCGAAGCCGCGAAACGCCGTGTTCGACTGCGTGTTGGTCTTGCCGCAGAAGCCGTCGATCGAGACGTCCGACAGCCAGTACGCGTTGTCGAAGTGGCACAGCGCGCGCGTCATCACCGGGCCCGACAGGTCGGCGGAAAAGCCGCAGCGCGAGGTCATGTCGACCGCGACGCCTTCGATCACGCCCTCTGCGTCGTAGCCGACTTCGTAGGTGTAGTGGAAATCGTGACGCTTGCCGGTCACCATCATGTCGTCGTCGCGGTCCGGGCGCAGCTTGACCGGGCACAGCAGCTTCCACGCGGCGAGCGCAGCGCAGCACGCGAACAGCGCCGACTGCGATTCCTTGCCGCCGAAACCGCCACCCATGCGCCGGCATTCGATCAATACGTTATGCGATGCAACGCCCAATGTGTGCGCGACGAGGTGCTGCATTTCGGTCGGATGCTGGGTCGAGCAGTAGACGTGCATGCCGTCGTCGTCCTTCGGCACCGCGTACGAGATCTGCCCTTCCAGATAGAACTGCTCCTGGCCGCCGAGCCACATCTCACCGGCCTCGCGATGCGCGGCACACGCCATCTTCGTGCCAGCGTCGCCGCGCGCGAGCTTCATCGGCGGCAGCACGAACTGGTTCGCGGCGCGCGCCTGCTGCGCGCTCAGCACCGCCGGCAGTTCCTCGTAGACCACCTCGGCGCGCCGTGCGCCGAGCCGCGCCGCCTCGTGCGACGTCGCGACCACGATCAGCATCGGCTGGCCGACGTATTGCACGACGCCGTCGGCGAGGATCGGATCGTCGCCATGAACGATCGGGCCGACGTCGTTGACGCCGGGGATGTCGTCGGCGGTGAAGACCGCGACGACGCCGGGCGTCGCGCGCACCTTGTCGAGCGCGATCGAGACGATCTTCGCGTGCGCCTTCGACGACAGCCCCAGCGCCGCGTGCAGCGTGCCGGCCAGCTCGGGAATGTCGTCGGTGTAGGTCGCGCGGCCGCTTACGTGCAGATGAGCGGACTCGTGCGGACGCGACACGTGCACCTGGGTGAAGTCGTCGAGTTCCTGGACCTCTTTCAGGAACGGTTCGGCTTGCTGGTTCATGGTTGTGTTCTCCGTATCCTTGAACGCGCGGGGCTCAGGCGCTCGCGCCGGCCGGCGCGACCGCGCGCACGTCGAGCGCGCTCTTCGGCAGCGGCTGATGCGCGCGCGTTTCGAGCCAGAAACGGTACAGCGTGTTCTTCGCCGACTCGAGGCGGTAGTCGCTGCTCGCGCGCATGTCGGTGAGCGGCGCGTAGTCAGTGCCCAGCGCGAGCATCGCGGCCTGCGCGGTCGCCTCGTGCCATTCGGCGTCGCGCAGCACGGCTTCGGCCTGGAGCGCGCGCTTCGGCGTCGCGGCCATGCCGCCGAACGCGATGCGCGGCTCGCGGATCGCGTCGCCGTCGGCGATGAACGAGAACGCCGCGCAGACAGCCGAGATGTCCGAATCGAAGCGCTTCGACAGCTTGTAGGTACGAAAGCGCAGGTTCGCGCGCGCACCGCCGCGCGCGGGCACCTTCAGGCCGACGACGAACTCGTGCCCGGCCATGTCCTTCTGCTGATACGCGAGGTACAGGTCTTCGAGCGGCATCTCGCGCTCGATGTCGCCGCCCCGCACGATCACGCGCGCGCCGAGCGCGATCAGCCCCGGCATCGAATCGCCGATCGGCGAGCCGTTCGCGATGTTGCCGCCGAGCGTGCCGGCGTTGCGGATCGGCAGCGACGCGAAGCGCTGCCACATTTCGGTCAGCTCCGGGTACTGCTTCGCGATCTCGGCATACGCTTTTTCGACGCTGACGCCGGCGCCGATCTCGATCCAGTCGTCATTGGTTTCGAGCTTTTGCAGCTCGGCGATCTGTCCGACGTAGACGAGGTCGCCGAGCTCGCGCATCTGCTTGGTGACCCACAGGCCGATGTCGGTGCTGCCCGCGAGCAGGCGCGCGGCCGGTTCCTGCTGTTTGATCCGCGCGAGCGCCGCGACCGTGCGCGGCGCGGCGAAGCGCTGGCCCGCGTGCTCGTACTGAAACGTGTCGCGGCGTTCGAGCGTCGCGAGCGTGTCGGCGAGCGCCTTTACGTCGACTGGCGCTTGCGGCGCGGGCGCGTCGAACATGCGCTCGGCCGCGTCGACGATCGGCCGGTAGCCGGTGCAGCGGCACAGGTTGCCGGTCAGCGCATTGCCGATCGCCTCGCGCGACGGCACCGTGCGGTTCGCGCAGCCATGCTCGTGGCCGTGCTTCTCGTAGAGCGCCCACATCGACATGATGAAGCCCGGCGTGCAGAAGCCGCACTGCGAGCCGTGGCAGTCCACCATCGCCTGCTGCACCGGATGCAGCGAGCCGTCCGGCTGGCGCAGGTCTTCGACCGTGAAGAGCGCGCGGCCGTCGAGGGTCGGCACGAACTGGATGCAGGCGTTGACCGCCTTGAACTCGACGCCGCCCGCCGGATTGCGCTCGCCGATCACGACCGTGCAGGCGCCGCAGTCGCCTTCGGCGCAGCCCTCCTTAGTGCCGGTGCAATGCGCGTCCTCGCGCAGATACTGCAGCACCGTGCGGGTGACGGGCGCGTCCTCGATTTCGCGGATCGCGTTGCGGTGATAGAAACGAATCGGCTCGGTCATGTCTCGGTGCTCTCGTCTGTTCCGTGTTTGCGCGGACACGCCGCGTCGATGGTTTGAAAGCTATCACCGTCAATAAACGCAACCCATAGCTCGAATCGCATGGGGGACATATTCCTCGCGCGATATGACCCGCCATTGATTCGTCCCATTTTTTAAGCAAACCCTGCAAGGGAATCGGTTCCATGGGAGAATCACGCCTTCCCGCCGAATTCAAGTCTGGTTTTCCCGATGTCCACCGACTCCGCGTCCGCCCGCAGCGAATTTGCGACGACCCTGCAGATCATTCCGGTCGTCTTTTTCACCTTTCTTTGCTACCTCGCGATCGGTATTCCGCTCGCGGTGCTGCCCGGTTACGTGCACGGCGACCTCGGCTACAGCGCGGTGCTGGCCGGCGCGGCGATCAGCGTGCAGTACCTCGCGACGCTCGCGTCGCGGCCGCTCGCGGGCCGCTCGGCCGATACGCTCGGGCCGAAGCGCACGGTGTCGATCGGTCTGCTCGGCTGCGGCGCGAGCGGTGTGCTGCTGTTGCTCGCCGCGCTGACCGGTCGCTGGCCGGGGCTGAGCCTCGCACTGCTCGTGTGCAGCCGGCTCGTGCTCGGTTTCGGCGAGAGCCTGTGCGGCACCGGCGCGATCCTGTGGGGAATCGGCCGGGTCGGCACCTCCAACAACGCCCGCGTGATTTCGTGGAACGGCATCGCGACCTACGGGGCACTCGCGATCGGCGCACCGCTCGGCGTGATGATCTCGCGCTCGATCGGCTTTACCGCGCTCGGCATTCTGGTGATCGCGCTCGCGGGGCTCGGCTATTACCTCGCGCGTCTGATCGCGCCGGTGCCGGTCGTGCACGGCGAGCGGATGTCGTATCGCAGCGTGTTGACGCGCGTGCTGCCGCACGGTATGGGTCTCGCGCTCGGCTCGGCCGGCTTCGGTTCGATCGCGACCTTCATCACGCTGTTCTATGCGGCGAAGCACTGGCCGAATGCGGCGCTGTCGCTGACGCTGTTCGGCACGCTGTTCATCGGCGCGCGCCTGCTGTTCGCGAACACGATCAAGACCTACGGCGGCTTTCGTGTGGCAATCGCGTCGTTCTCGTTCGAATGCGCGGGTCTGTTGATGCTGTGGCTCGCGCCCGAGCCGCATATCGCGCTCGCGGGCGCCGCGCTGACCGGCTTTGGCTTCGCGCTGGTGTTTCCGGCGCTCGGCGTCGAGGCGGTCGGGCTCGTGCCGCCGGCGAGCCGCGGCGCAGCGCTGTCCGCGTACTCGGTGTTTCTCGATCTGTCGCTCGGCATTACCGGGCCGCTGGCGGGGTATATCGCCGGCGAGTTCGGTTACGGCTCGGTGTTCCTGTTTGCCGCGATCGCGGCTGCCGCGGCGGTCGTGCTGTCGACGGTGCTGTATCTGCGCAACGCGAAAGTAACCAGTCTGTCCACCGCGCAGTAAGCACTCGCAGTAAGCACTCGCAGTAAGCACTCGCAGTGAACGCGCGCAACGAACGCGCGGCGCTGACGCAACAAGGCCGCGACGCGCAAAGTCTTCACGACGCGCGCCGCGGCCATTCGATCCCGCTGTCCATCCTCGCGGCTAATCTCTCTCCGCCGCCATCTCCTGCTTGATCGTCGTCTGCGCGCGCACCGCGATCTGGCCGTGATTGATTCGGCTCGACACGTTGTACACGCCGATCAGCATGAACAGCTCGGTCGCGGCCACCGAGCACGCGGTGCCGACACCGCCCCAGAAGTAGATGCTGATCGGTGCCTGCACCAGATGGAACAGCGCGCCGTAGATATAGATCCGCTTCAGCAACGACTGATTGCCCGACGCGATGATCGTCAGCATCACCTGGGTCGTCGTCATGCCGACGATCGCCGGCACGAACACGAGAATGCGCAAAATGCGGAACGTCTCGCCGAACGCCTCGCCGAGAAAACGTCCGACGAACCATTCGCCGAGCACCGTAAAGCCGACCAGAATCAGCACCGCCGACGCCGCGAACGCGACCATGAAGCCGCGGTTGACCTTGTGGATATAGGCGATGTCGTTGCGCTCGTAAGCGACGCAGATCTTCGGAAAGAACGCCTGGATGGCCGGCGCCGTGCACGCGCGTAGCGCGTTGGTGAGTCGCTCGGCCGCCACGTAATAGCCGACCGCGCCCGGGCCGCTGATCATGCGCAGCATGATCACGTTCGCGTACATGTACACGGACGTCAGCGCCGAACCGAGAAAGATGTGATACGCCTCTTTCGCCTCGGCCATCACGTCGGCCCAACTGACCCGCACAGTCAGCAGGATCTCGCGCTTCCAGATCAGCGCGCCCATCAGGATCACGCCGCACACGAAGGTCGGCGCATATTGCAAAGCGGCCGCGAGCATCACGTCGTCGCGAGTCCTCACGAACAGGAACAGCGGAATCAGCAGACCCACGCGCGTCGCGAGCAGCGTGCCCGCGAGCACCGGCAGGCGCTGCGTGCCTTCGTAGAAGCAGCCGGGCGTCAGCACGCCGCCCCAGATCACGAGCGAGCCCAGCAGCGTCGCACCGCGCTCCTGCGGCGACATGTGCGCGGCGAAGGCCCAGCCGACCAGCACCAGCGAGCACAGCAACGCGAGAATCGCGCGGCCGATCGTGGTCGACCAGTAGATGCGGTTCACGACCTCCGGGTTATCGATGTGCACCGCCACCTTGCGCGCGCTCGACAGGCCGAAGCCGAAGTCGACGATGACGAGAAGAATCTGCGAAATCGATTGCGCGTAACCGATCACGCCCAACCCGGCCGGCCCAAGTATGTGCGACAGATACGGCAACGTAACGAGCGGCAGCACGTAGTTCAGTGCGTACACCGAATACAGCGCGATGATGACGTTTCTCGTCGACACAATCGTCCTGTTTGCAGTAGGCGGTTAAAACTCAGGTCGAAAAAACAGAATACGACACGAAAGCAGGTTCACTTAGTGCGATATCGATCTTGTTGTAGCGATCGTCTTCGCCATTTGCGTTCAACACCGCGCTCTTCACCGCATTGCCGATCAGATTGCTTACCACGGTCTTGTAGTTGGCATCGGTTGCGTCGGTTGCGAACAGGATTTCGGCGAGTAGAGCATGGCCGCGTGTGGCCGCGCGCAACACCACGCGGCCCGAGGTCGAGCGCAGCACGTTGATCGCGATGCGCGTCGTCTCCTGCGACACGGTCTGGTTTCCGCAATGCAGCGCCGCCGCGACGCCGCCGCGTTCGTAGCCGACGCCGAGATTCAGCGCATGCACGAGGCTCGCGTCCTTGCCGCCCGCGATCGCGCCGCCGCCCGGATACGCCTTGGCGTAACCGACGATCGTGTCACCCGCGCGATCGCCGAAATTGCCCTGAATCGTGATGCCGTCGAGCGGTGTGCTGCCCGGCGCGGTCGAACTGCCGTACACGAACTGCGGGCCGTCGCAGCCGGCGTTCTCGTCGTCCTGGCCGGGACGGTAGCGATTGCCGACGATCGTCGCCGCCTGCTGGTAATCGATCTGGATGTGGCAACTCTGACCGGGCGGCACATCGAGGTACGACGGATGGCCGCGCGTCGAGAATTTCCAGCGGCCGATCTTGCCGTCGCCGCCGCAACCATTGCGCGAGAAGTAATTGCCGTTCACCACCTTGCCCCAGTTGCCGCTCTTCATATAGACGCCGGCAAAGCCATTGCGATCGAACACCGCGCCGACGATCAGCGACTCCGCGCCGAGAATCACGCCGTGTCGCGCGTTCCATTCCCAGCGTCCACCGATCACCTGCCAGAAGTTGTCGACGATATCGGCGCCGGCCGTATGGCAGAACATGCCGATGCAATTGATCAGCGAGCCGTCGGTGTGCTCGGTCGCGTAGAAGCCGCGCTCGCACATGTACGCATAGCAGCGCTCGAGCGTCGAGGTGACGCCGAGTTCGTAGCCCGCGCGCGAAAAACCGATCGCCGTGCAACGACTAGCCCCGGCCGACGTACCGAAGTGGATGCCGATCGCCGTGTTGCCGGTGTGCGCCGGGTAGTTGGCGAGGTAGTAGATGACCTTGTCGTAATGCGCGGGCCGCACCTGCACATGCTCGACGAACGCCGAGTCGCCCAGCGTCAGCGCCGCCGACCTCGGGCCGCCCGAGTCCTGTCTCTCCAGCACGGTCGCCCCCATCGCGATGTCGGTGATCACCACGTATTCGCCGCCGCCGTCGCCGCGCAGTCTCGAGCCGTTCGCGGTGGTCAGGTCGCCGGTGTAACGCCAGATGCCGCGCGGTAGATACAACCCGCGCGCACCGCTCGCGAACGCTTCCCTGAGTTCAGCGCCGCAGTCGTAACCGGACGCGCCGCGCTGGATCGCCGCCAGCCGGTGCGGATCGACGAAGCGCGCGACGCTGACCTCGAGTCCCGCGACGATATCGCTGAGCGTCTTCAGATAGCTCGGTGCAACCGGTTCCGATGCGGCACGCTCGGGCACGGACGCGGCGACGCGCAGGATGCCGCCGGCGCCGTCGCCCGCGCCGTTGCCCATACTCGCGAACGCGCCGCGCTCGCGCAGCGCGTGCCCCGTCGCGCGCGCGATGCCCAAATCGGCTGTGCTTGCACTGGCCCCGGCCAGGCCGCCGAGCAGGAACGTCTTGAGCGCCTGTCGCCGGGTTTTCATCTAGCCTTCCCCCATTGCGTTACTCCGTTCCTTTTTCACGTCGAGACATCGACAGGCATCAGTCCACCGTGATGCTTTGCCCCTGCTCGGCGGCCGCCGGACGCGCGCTCACGGTCATGGGGACCGGCACCGCACGCGCCTTCGCGCTGCGACTCAGGCCCTGCACGCCTGGCGGTCTGAACAGCGGCACACGATACTTGCGGCTGAAACGCCACAAGCTGTTCATATGCCGGCGCCCCGCCTTGCTCAGGAAGCCCGCCGCCGACGCACGCTGATGCTCGTGCGTGAGTCGCGCACCCGGCACGCACAGCACGCGGTAGCCCGCCTGCCAGATGCGCGCGCAAAAATCGACGTCCTCCATATAGAGAAAGAAGTGCTCGTCCATGCCGCCGAGTTCGCCGAATAGCGCGCGCCGCACGATAAAGCCCGTGCCCAGCACCCAGTCGGCCTCGAACGGCGTGCCCGCGGCCCACGCTTCGCGCATCATGTGGTTGTCGATGCGGCGCTTGAACGCGCCGAGCCGCCCGAGCGGCGAACGCCGGCCGAGTATGTCGAGCACCGAATAAAAGCGCCGCGCGGAAAACTGCCGCTCGCCATCCGGATAGACCAGATCGAGACCGACGAGGCCGACATCCTTCTCCGTTCTGAACAACTGCACCGCGTTTTCGAGCGATGTATCGACGAAATAGGTGTCCGGGTTCAGCACGAGCACGAGTTCGCGCAGACAACCGACCATGCCGAAATTGACGCCGGCTCCGAAGCCGCGATTGATCGACGTTTTGACGAGCCTCACTCCCGTCGGAAGCGTCTCCCTCAGATAGGAAAACGAATTGTCGGGCGAAGCGTTGTCCACCACGACGATGTCCTCCTTATCCGCAATCGAAAGTTCTAGCACGGAGCGCACGCAATTTCCGACCAGTTTTGGCGTGTTGTAATTGACGATCACCACGCTAAACATTCCCTTCAGGTTCATCCCCACCTCCTGCTTTACATCAGGTGTTCGTGGAATTACCCCCAAACACGGCTTTCTGGTTCTTGCACCTTGCTTCGCGCTGTTCGCGCGCACTACCGACTACCCACTGCTCGTCCGCGCGATGCAGACGATCTGGAGCGCACTGCCTTCTGGTTCGCTACGTGCTGTCTGGACGCGGTCCGCCCACGTAATCGAACACTGGCAATGTCATCAGGATGAAGACAAACGGAATCACTTCGATCGATTGATAGAAGAGCGTTTGAAATAGAGCGGCCCACATGCACAACGAAATCCGGCTCGCGCTGCTCGCGAGTTTCGTCACCGATATCAGCACGCCGTAATAGAAGATCGCGCCCATCAGGCCGATATTCAGAATCTGCTGCAGCACGCTCGATTCGACGACGCCGAACTCCTGTTTCACCGGCTCGGGTGCCGAGTTCGTGACGAGCCCAAAGTACGTGCCGGCGATCACGTTGACCGGCAATACGAGCGACTTGGCCTTTTCCCATGCTTCGGTGCGCCCGTCGTTGCCGTCCGATTGCAGATCGGTCGCGCCTATGATCCGTTCGGTGCCGACGTTGACGACACTATCGTTCTGACTGCTCACCGCAACGCCGAAGATCATGATTGCCATCGTCGCGAACACGGTGGCAACGATCAGTTTCGCGTTTCTCGTGATGAACTGGATCGGCGCCTGCACGAACGCGAGCCCGAACGTGCCGAGAATGATCAGCATGCCGCTACGCGACAGCGCCGAGAAAATCGCGAAGCTGAGCACCGCGCACGCGAGGCCCGACAGCACGTTCTTGCGCACCAGATAGTCGACGCCGCACAGCGACGCGGCAATCGCGACGAACAGCGGGTAGTGCAGATAGCTGCCGGTCAGCGACGGCGCGCGCAGATTGTCGAAGCCGTACGTCGCGCCGGGCAGATCGATCGGGAAGACGTTCTGCTGCTGCGCGAGCGCGACACCCGCCTCGATCAGCGCGATCAGCACGAGCCCCGCATAGGCGACCCGCGGCTGCACGAAGCGCCTCTGATAGTTCGAGATCGCGTAGAAGTAGATGAACAGCGTGAAGATGAAGACGAACAGATAGGACGGCCCGAACTCACCGGTGAGCGCGAGCGTCGCGACGATCGACAGCCCGGTCGAGAACAGCATGCCCACGAGGAAGCCGAACGACAGGCGTCCTTCGTCGCGGAAGTAAGCGGCGATCGCCGTCGGCGAGATGTACCACACGAGCAGCCCGACGATGCCGCCGACCTGGATCAGATAGGCGGCGTCCTTGCCGATCAGATACTCGAGCACGCCGCGCGAGGCACACAGCACGACGGCCAGCAGATAGGCGATGGTTGCGATCATGGCGTCAGGCCTGATACGCCACGGAGGCGTTGACGTTGACCGGATCACCGCGGTAGATGCGCTCGATCACGTCCTGGAACTCATCGATTTCGCAGACGTTGAGCAAGGTGCCGTCGTGCTCGACGCCTTCCGCGCCGAGCGGCGTCGAGACGACCGGCAGTTTCGCCGCGAGCATTTCGAGCGTCTTGAGCTTGACGCCGGCGCCCGACAGCAGCGGCACCACGCCGATATCGGCGGACTCGAAGTACTTGCCCGGATTTTCGACGAAGCCGGTCACGCAAATATCGTCGCTATTCAGGCGCTTTACGCGGTCGCTCGGATCGGAGCCGACCACGAACAGCTTCAGTTGCAGGCCGCGCCGGCGCAGCGGCAGAAAAATCGTGTCGATGAAATTGAGCAGCGCCTCTTCGTTTTCACGGCGTTGCATCGCCCCCCAGAACAGGATGTTGCCTTTCTCGACCGTGTCTTTCGAGCGCCGCACTTCCTTCAGAAACGCCGGCAGTGAGATCGGCACGACCTGCAACGTGCCGACCCCGGGGTACAGGCCGTTGATCAGCTGCGCGTCCTTGCTGGACAGCACGAGCACCTTGTCGGCCAGCTTCAGCAGACGCTGCTCGAGCATGAAGGTCTGCCGCGTGAACAGCCATCCTTCGATGGACTTGACGCGCAAGATGACCTGGATCTGCAAGTCATGCGCGCACATCACGATCTTCACGCCGTCGTGGAAACGCTCGCGCAGATTCTGGGCATACGCAAAGCATTGCGAGAACTCGAGCCGCACGGTGTCGTATCGGTTCCTGTCGACCAGCTCGCAGAGGAACTTGCCGATCGCGGGCTTATAGCGCGAGAACAGGCGCGGTGAAAAAGTCAGCGGATTCGCGAGGAACGACGGAATCAGGTCGAACCGGCTCACGTACTGGATGTACACGTTGCGCACGTTCGCGCGGAACTCGATGGCTTTTTCGTCGACCGGCACGCGCGACACGATCAGCACGTCGAGCTCCGACTCCGCGCTCAGTTTGATCAGGTAGTCGTAGGCCAAACGGTGGCCAGCTTGCGGCGCGTTTTTCTGAGGCAGAAAAGGCGTGACAAATAGCTGTTTCATCCGGGTAGTCCCTTGCCTGTACGGTATGCGCTCGGCAGGCGCGGCCGTAAGATCCCTTCGCATTGCCATGTTGGTGTTCTGATCGGTCCAGTCGGGCGCTACGCCCCGCACCGCGGGCGCGTCGCGAACCAGGCGCCCGGGCTTATCTGTCGTACGGTTTGTAGATGTAGGCTGCGTAGCGATAGCGTCCGTAGCCGTAGCTGTAGCGTCCCGGCCGCATCCGCAGTCCGTTCATGATCACGCCGCGCACCGGCAGGCCGACCTTCTGCATCTGGCGGACCGACTCACGCAGCTCGCCGATGCCCGTGACACCCTGACGCGCGACGAAGAACGTCGTACCTGCCACGCAGGCGAGCCGGACCGCATCCGCGGCGAGCAGCACCGGCGGTCCGTCGAGCAGCACGACGTCGTAGCCGGTCGCGACCTGGCGCAGCACCGCTTCGAGCCGTGTGTTCGACAGCACGTCGCTCGGGCTCGCCACCTGGCGGCCGCTCGCGATGAAGTCGACACCCTGGAAACGGGTCGCGCGAATCAGCTCTTCGGGACGGTACGCGCCCTGGATCAGATCGGTGAGGCCAGGACCGCGATCGCCGCCGAGATGCCGATGCAGGAAGCCGCGACGCAGGTCGCCGTCGATCAGCAGGACGCGCTTGCCGGTCGCACCGATTACCGCGGCGAGATTCAGCGACACGAACGACTTGCCGATGCCCGGCGTCGGGCCCGTGATCAGCACGATATGGTTGCGCGCCTTGGTCATCGTGAATTCGAGCGCGGTGCGAAAGCCACGCAGACTTTCGATGGCCGGATCGATCACCGCTTCGCCCGCAAGCACGAGCGCCTTCGATTCCGGACGGCGACGGCTGTGCGCGAACCGCTCTTCCTGACGGCTGAACGGCACGCTCGCGTAGACCGGCAAACCGGTGCGCAGCTCGACTTCGTACGGATCGTCGATCGCGTCGAACAGACGCTGACGCACGAGCGCGATCACCGAGCCGACGAACACGCCCAGCATCAGCGCGCCGATGATGATCAGCAGCGGCTTGGGCCGCACCGGCGTATCGGGCGCGACGGCGCCATCGACGATGCGCACGTTGCCGGACTTACCCGCCTTGATCAGCTTCAGCTGTTCGAGCGTATTGCGCAGCGACGTATCGAGCTCGGTGCCGACCTGCACGTCGCGCTGCAGGCGCAGCACGTTCTGTTCGAGCGGCGGCAGCGATTGCGTCCGGCTCGCGAGATCTTTCGCTTCCTGTTGCGCCGCATGCAACTGCGCGTTGACCGACTGCACGGCCGGATGCTGGTCGGTGAAGCGCGTCAGCAGTTCATTGCGCTTCTGTTGAAGTTCCGCGAGCCGCGTCTGCGCCTGAACCGACAGCTGCAGCAGGTTGGTCGCTTCCTCGCCGAGATCGACGGTGCCATGCTTCGCGCGGAAGTCGTTGAAGCGCGTTTCCGAAGCGGAAAGCTGCTGGCGCATTTCCGGAAGCTGTATTTCGAGGAAACGGATCGAACGCTCCGCTTCCTCGGATTTGCGCTTCAGGTTCTGGCTCACGTATTCGCCAGCGATGGTCGCGAGAATCGCGCTGATCTTCTTCGGATCGCTGCCTTCGAGCGACACGCCGAGGATGTCCGATTCCTTGCCTTTTTCCGAGATCGTCAGTTCCTTGCGCAGCTTTTCGGTCGTCGTCAGCGCGGACTGGCGCCGCACTTCGAAGGTCGCGCCGGGATTCGCCTCGATCCGGTCGACGACGAGCGTGAGCGGCCCGTAGTTGGTCGTCGCGCTCAGCGGTTGGCCGACCGTGCCTTCGAGCTTCAGCTTGCCGTATTGCAGCTCGTAGCTCGATCCCTCGCCCATCTTCAGCACGAACGGACGGTCGAATAGCTCTTCGGGGACGTCGAATTTCGATACCGTGATGCGCTCGTTGCCGTACACGTAGCCGTGCGGTCCCGGCGTCGACAGATGATCGGAGTGACGGGCGAGCCAGCGGCCGAACAGCGGGAAGTAGCGCGGCGCCGCTTCGATGTCGAGATTGAGCTTGTCGACCGCGCGGCCCACCACCATGCGCGAGCCGATCACCTGTGCCTCGCCTGACGTCGCGGTCTTCACGTCGAACATCGCGGACACGTCGCCGATCACGCTCCTGGACGAGGTACCCGCGTTCTCCTCGACCTGCACCAGAATGTCCGCGCGATACACGGGTTGGGAGAACACCGAATAAGCGATGCCGAGCGCGACCGCGATGGCCGTCGTGATCGCAATCAGCTTGCGATTGTCGTACAGCGCATCCAGATAATTCGCGAAGCCTGCCGGCGCATGTTCGCTGTTGTTGTTGCGGCTATCGAATGGTGCACTGCTTTGGTTCATGCGAGTTCTCCCAAAGTCTCTACGGATTGCCACTTGTTCCCGGCGCCGGGACCGGCACCTCGCCGCATCCAGTCACGCCTGTGTCCAGCGAGCTGACCGCCTCGATCGGACGGGGGTAGCTGATTGACGCCACATCGGCTACCTTTGTGTGTAACAGCGCCTATGCGAGGTCGGCTCTTTTCCCTAACATCGCACCACATGCTTTCTTACGGATCCCGAAATGAAAAAACTTCTTGCCGCCGTCATGCCCGTCTTGCTGAGCGCCCAGGTGGGTTACGCCCAGAGCATCGTGTCCGCCGCCTCTTCGGCTTATGCGCCGAGTTATGTCGCCAAACACTCGCAACTCGACGCGATGACGCCTCATGCGGCCAGTTCCACCACGCTCTACGGCTCCTCGTCGGATTTCGCGTACGCTAAAAAGAACCGCTATGTCGCGCCCAACGTGTACACCCAAACCAAAAACAGCCTTCCGAAGCAGAAACGTACAAGCGTTGCACAGCCTGTCCGCGGCAAGAACTCAGCGGACCCCTACGGCAGCGATTTGTGGAATTCAGACCAGACCTACGCGTCTCCCGAGACCGCCGATCCGTACAGCGTGCGCTGAGCTGTAGCGCATCACCGTCTGGACCCCCCGTATCGCCGATGTGGCCGCTTGCGGCCACATTCCTGTTTGGTTTGAACTGACTGCCGGGCCCGGTCGCGAAGATTCCCCGATTAGCCGCGTCTCGTCCGCCGTTTTTCCACGCAAACGCTCACGACATGCACATGCTTTTGTTCTGATGAGTCTGGCTTTTTCGCCGACCCATTGAGCCGGTCATCGCCAACTCCGCGCCGTCACCGCGGCTTCGTTTACTCTGTCGAGCCACGCGCTTCAGCGCTCGATAAAATGCCTTTCCTTGGCGATCATAATATTCAGAGAGCCCGTCCTTACAACGTTCGGCAGCGCACACAAAAGCCGATTGCTACAGGATTGCTTCAGACAAATCACGCGATAAAAAACACGTGTTTAAAGCGACGATAACGGCACGGATATACACGCCGTTTGCCACAATCAGCGCCGACTATTTTCAGGGCGCCGGACGCGGATTATCCGCATAGCGCGCGCGACGGCGCGACGGCGCGACGTGCGTCGAACTTTCGCCGATGTGCATGATTTCAGCCAGACGCCGCGCGTAATGCTCGGGCAGATATTCTTCGACGTCGTACTTTCTGTGCTCATCGGCCAGATGAATGGCGAGTTCGCCGAGCGCCTGTTTCAGGCTGCCCGGTTCGAACTTGAACTTGATCTTGTTGCCGACCGATTCCGCGGTCACCGCCATGCTGCCGCCATCGCGAACCAGCACCGGCAGACCGAGCATCGCCGCCTCGATCACGACAAGGGGCGCGTTCTCCGCGCCCACCGACGGCACGACCACCGCATCGGCGAACTCGCGCATGGCGGGAAACAACTGCTGCTGCGGCATCGTGCCGAACAGGATCAGCTTGCGCTGTGCGATCAGCGACGCGTAGCGCTGCTCGATCGCCGCGCGGTCCGGGCCGTCGCCGTACACGCCGATGCAATTGATGCGCTCGAAGCCCGTCGCCTCGCAGAGCGTCAGAAATTGCAGCAGGCCTTTCTCCGGCGAGATCCGTCCGACGAACGCGATGTTGAAGCGCTCCTTGTCACGCACCGTGACGATTGGCATCGCGCTCGGCACCGCCGACGGATTGTGCACGATGACCGTATTCTCGATGCCGACGCGATGCAGCGCCTGCTGCATGAACAGGCTCGGGCACAAGATCCTGTCGAACACGCGCGCGGGCTGATAGGCCGCGCGCACCGCGTGCCACCACGCCTTCGTCATCAGATCGTGCACGAGGCCCTTCGGCGTCGGCCGCAACGTGAAGACCGCGCGTGTGCGCAGCACGTCGAGCGGCAGAATGATCGGACGCTTATCCTTGTCGAAGTACTGCAGCGACGGGTTGTAGTAGACGAGGTGATAGTCGTGGCAGGTGTGATACGCGCGATAACCGAACTGACGCTCGTGCCGCGCGATCACGCTGAGAATCGAAGGCGACAGCACGTTGTGGTAGTTGTGCACCATCAGCCGATGCGGCCGGAAACGATGCAGCGCCTTTTCGAGCGCGCGCGCGGCGGTCGTGTTCCAGGAGCGCGACAGCATCGTCGAGCGCGCGGAAAACTGGCTATCGTCGAAACGCTCGACCTCGACGCCGGGCAGCGTGCCCAACAGCTCGGCCGATTGTTGATAGACCACTTCCGCGCCGCCCATGTGCGCGTAATCGTTGATCACCAGTACCCTGCAGCGCTGCATGTCCCCTCCTGTCGTATGCCCCTCGTGCCGTCTCGCGAAAAACCCGGACGGCGTTGCCCGGACGAATCGCTTCGTCCAGGCGCTCCCTCTGTTCAAAACTGCGGAAACTTGCCGCGCCAGCCTCCACCCTCGCGCAGATAGCGCAGAAACAGCGCAATGCCGCTCAATTGCGCCGCGAAGCGCAGCGTCGATGCCGCATCGTCGATGATGATCGTGCGCAGCCGGTACGGATCGGTGTGCTGATCGTTCCAGCCGATGTCGCAGGTGCGCGCGGTTTTGAAGCCGGCGGCCCGCACGAACTCCACTTCGCGTTCGCCGTAATTGCCGTTCGGATACGCGAAGTGCTCGCACGGTTGTTGCAGCAGCGCCGCGATCTCATGGCGGCTGTCGCGGATTTCGGCCTCGCTTTCAGCGTCGCTGCAATGCGTGAGGATCGGATGGAAGCGCGTATGCGCCTGGAAGTCGATGTGCTCGCGCATCGCCTGCATCGCTTCGATCGACAGGCCGGTCGGACGGTCATCGCCGTCCTGCTGGTAGCCTTGGGCCGCCAGCGCGGCGAGGCGCTCGTCGTTCGTCATCCGCTTCAGACGTTCATGGCCGACGCGCAGCGAGCCCGGATGCAGCCACCAGTGACTGCGCGGCCGTCCGACGATGCGGCTGCACAGGAAGATCGTCGGGCGCACGTTGTGCTTGACGAACACCGGCAACAGCTTCGCGTTGCCCGCGTGACCGTCGTCGAGCGTGATCGCCACGCGTGGCCGGCCGCGGCCGGGCGCGCTGACGTCGGTCAACGGCACGAACTCGCACAGCTTGCCGAGATAAGTCAGGTGACGGTCGAGCGTGTCCGGATCGGGATCGTGATAAAGCAGCACGGCCACGCGATCGCGCCACAGCACCTTGCGCGTGAACCACGCGAGACCCGAAATCAGGACGAAGCCCGCGAGCATCTCCTTCACGAGCGTCTTGTAGCGCTTCATGCGGCGCCCGCGGTAGCTGCCGGACAGGTGCGAGCGCGCAGACGCGCCCGTTGCTTGGGTCTTATTCACCTGAGCGCTCCGGCATGGGTGCATGGGCGACGGGCCACGTGCGTTGCCGCGCACCCGCTTTCAACGAACCGATAATGTGCCGCGCCACGGTCGGCGACGCGTGCTTGGTTCCATAGACGAAGCGCATCACGGGCCCGAAGCTGTGCGCGCACGCGGGTCCGATCACATAGAGGCCGCGCACGTGCGTTTCGTAGTGCGACGTCAGGTCGGGCATGCCGCCCTGATTCGAAATCGCGTCGGCCAGATCTTTGGACAGGAACGCGTGCTGCCGCATGTCGGTTTTGAAACCGGTCGCGGCGATCACGTGATCGGCGCTCACCCGCGCTTGCTTGCCGTCGCTCAGCACGTTCAGTACGACGCGGTCGTTTTCGACCGCCGCGGAGCGCACCACGGTGCGATGCGAGATCTGCACCTTGCCGACCACGCGATCGTGCAGCCACCACGCGCCGGACGCGCCGTACGTATGCTCCATGATCTGCTTGCGGCGTCGCGGGTCGAGCATGTGGAACACGCCCGGAAACTCGGACAGGAACAGCGAGCGCCAGCCGCGCCCCAGTCCCGCGTCGGGCCCCTTGATGCGCGACAGGATGTTGCGACCGCCGTGCGGCCGCTCATGCCACACCACGCTGCTCTCGCGCATCAGCACGTGCGCGCGCGCGCCGAGCTCGTTGAGCAGCGCGGACAGCCCGAGCGCCGACTGCCCGCCGCCGACGATCGCAATGTCCTTGCCGCGCGCCCACTCGAGGTTCCCATACAGCTCCGAATGCGACGCATATTGCGCCGGCAAGTCCCGCAGCGCCGGCGGGGTTTGCGCGAAGCCCTTCAGGCCGAGCGCGATCACGACTCTGCGCGCGGCGAGCGAGCGGCCGTCGCTGAGCGACAGCTGGAACTGATCGCCGACGCGGCGCAATGCGAGCACGTCGACCGGCTGGATTTCGCCGACCAGATTCGACTGGAACCACAGCCCGTACTCGACGAAGGTTTCGAGCGTCAGCGCCATGCCGAGCGGTTGGTAAGGCAGCCCTTTCAGGCGGCAGTAGTCTTCGACGGTAAAGCCGCTGCGCGGCGCGTGCAGGCTCGACGCGAAAGCCTCGGAGCGCAGCAGCATGCCGGGCGGCATGTAGTTGCGCCACGCTCCCATCGGTTCCCCGAGGATCTGGTGATCCACGCCGGCGGCCTTCAGATGCGCGGCAAGAGATGACCCGTAGGGCCCCGCGCCAATGATGATGGTATCGGTCAAAGACATGCTGGTCTCCAGGGAAACGGCTTTCGTTGCCAGCGTCAGGCTTTGGCCTGACGCGACTCGGGCGCCCTGATCGCTTTTTTCCAGCTGCGCTTCATGCGTCGCAGCGGATTCATCACGACATAGTGCTGCAACGCTGGGAACGGATCGTTCCAGCGGAAATAGCCATCGAAAATTTTCGTGCGCTCGCTCAGCAATTCGGGCGGCGGCCGGTCGGAAAACGTCGCGCGCCACGCGACCGGTTGCCGGCTCAGGCGCTCGACGGGCAATGGCAGGCCGAGTTCATGGCGGTACGCGGCAAGCGGAATGTTGACGCCGCACAGCGTCGCGATCTCCTCCTGCCAGTCCGTGCGGCCGACCGTGGGCTCGACCATCACGAACTCGTTGTAGTTGTCGTCCCACTTGTACTCGATGCTGCCCATGCCGTCGAAACCGGCCAGCTCGGCGAAGCGCCGCGTCAGCGGTTCGAGCGTCCCGCGCGCTTCGGGCGCGGCCACGCAGATCGCGGTATTGCCGACGCCCGGCGGCGAGCTCAACACCTTGCGGCCGGTGAACATGCTGACCATGTTGCCGTCGGCGCCGCGATAGAACAGCGTGAAGTGGATGTTGCTGTCAGGCCCCTCGATCCACTCCTGCGCGATGATGCCACCCGGCGTCGCGAGCATCGCGATAGCGCGATCGCGTGCATGCTGCAGCATGTCGACGCGCACCGCGCGTTCTTTCTCGCCGCGCAGCACGTTGCGCTTGTCGTCCGGTTTCAGCACGCACGGGTAGCGCAATTCGGCCAGCCGTTCGATGTCGGCAAGCTTGTCGAGCACGACCGAGCGCGGCACCGGAAAGCCATGCCGCTGCGCGAATTCGTGAAAGCGCGCCTTGCTCGACAACATCTTGACGGTGTCGTCGGCCGGCAGGCGGAACCGATACCAGTGCGACAAAGCCGCTCGATTTTCCGACACCGCATGCACCGCGTCTTCGTCGGTCAGAATCAGAACTGGCAGACGATCGAACCGCTTGCCGAGTTCGATCATTTCATCAACGAATATTTTCCCGACAAAACTCTTTACCTGATGCGCATGAACGTGTCGGCACCACGTCGCCGCGCGGGTCCTCGTATCGACTGCGATAACCGGAACGCGGGCCTGCGCGAGCGATCGCGCCACCCCCAGTCCGTTCAACTCTGCTCCAACGATAACCCCTGCCGATTGACCTGAGTCGTATGCGCTCGCCATAGTGTCGATATCCTTGCTTCGTACGTGCGTGGACCCTCGAAGACAGTCTTCGAGACTCCACGCGATCGAATTATCGAATCGGATAGAAATCCTTTTTTGTCGCCTCGCGGGGGCGCTTTGGCGTTAAAGCTTGGTTCCGGCGGCATGCATGCATGAGCGCGGCAGGCACGTCCTGGCACGCGCCGTGTGTCGAATCATGGTCTTGCGATTTACCGCAGCGTGAGCATTGCGCTGCTCTTGCCTTGACCTACTTTACGTTTCGGCCTGATCTCGATACGTGCGCCGGCGCACAGAGAACAATAGAAAGTAAGAAAGGAAGAAAACCCTTTAGAAAGGCGCAGAGCCTTATTCCGTAAGGGTTTCGGAGATTTCGCCATTGTTATGTAAAAAGGTTGCGAAGCATTAATTTATTGCAACGCAATAATGGCGGGAAAAAACTTTCTAATGCGACTATAAAGTGCTGGATCGCACAAAAGATATGCGCTGCGAATGCTATTCGTAGCGCATCGGAAAAATGCTTATTTACCTTCGCTCAAGCCGCGCTCGAGCGCCGCGACACCCGCCGGCAGATCGACGTTGACGCCGAGATCGACCATCGTGCGGCCCAGCGCATGCACGGTGCGAAACAGGTTGTGCTCGCGGCACTGTTCGCCCATCTGGCCGATACGCACGATCGGCAGACCGAACGAGCCGGAGATTTCCACCTGATGCTGCCGCGAGATATGCGCGCAGACGTCGGCGGGACTGAGGCCGTCCGGCACGTCGATGCCGACCACCGAATTCAGGCGGCAATTCTCCGGCGCATACAGTTGCAGGCCCATCGCGGTGACGCCTTGTTGCAACGCGAGCGAGCATTTCAGATGGCGCGCGAAGCGCTTCTCCAGCGTCTCCGCGCAGACGAGCCGCAGCGCCTCGTGCAGCGCGAGCACGCCCGACACCGGCGCCGTGTAGTGATACCCGGCGTTGTGCCAGAAGTTTTCCGCCAGCGACGCATCGAGGCACCAGTGCGTATTGGGCGCCGTGCGGCCTTTGACGCGCGCCCAGGCGGCGTCTGAAAACGCAATCAGCGACACGCCCGGAATCGATGACAAGCCCTTCTGGCCGCCGGTGATCACCGCGTCGATGCCCCAGATATCCATTTCGAGCGGCATCGTGCTCAGCGTGCAGACCGCGTCGACGATCACGAGCGCGCCCGCTTCCTTCGCAAGCGCGGCGATGTCTTTCAGATGATGATTCCACACGGTGTTCGAGGTCTCGCCCTGCACGACCGTGACGACCTCGGGACGCTCGCGGCGCAGCGCGTCGGCGATCTGGTCGAGACTCGCGACCGTGCGGTCCGCGACTTCGAGCATGCTCACGCGCGCGCCGACGCGCCGGCCCATTTCGCCCATGCGGTCGCTGAAGAAGCCGTTCTTGATGCACAGCATGCGCGTGCCTTCCCACGCGAGATTGGAGATCGCCATCTCCATCGCGCCCGATCCCGGTCCCGCGACGCCGAGCACCCACTTCGACTGCGTCTGGAACACGTAGCGCGCCATCGTTTTCACCTGGTTCACCACCTTCGCCATCGTGCCGCCCAGATGGTTGATCACGATCGCATTGGCCTTCGCGACCGCGGCGGGAATCGGCACGGGGCCGGCGCCCATCATCAGCAGCGGTTCTTCGGGAAGGATCGCGTCGAGTGATTCGACAATTGGACAGGGGACGGACGAAGCAACGGTAGTGGAGGTTGAAGTCGGCATGATCGGTATATGAATGTGAAGCGCAAAGGAACGAACGGCCTCGCGGCAGGCACGCCGCTCGAGGCCGTTCGTCCGATCATTCACCGAACCGCGCGATCGCGCAAGTTTTTTGGCCAAGGTAGCCAGCCGTCATGCGCGAGCGGTACCCGCGTTCACCACATCACCCTACTCTTTCATTCGCGAAGTCGCCTAACATCGAGAAACAGCTTCTTAGGAGCCCGATATGCGCACGATCCTGTTCAGCAGTCGTCAATACGACGTCGATACATTCACCGAGGCCAATGCCGCGCATGGCTATGAACTGCATTTCCAGGAATCCCCTCTCGACAGCGAGACCGCGATCCTCGCGCATGGCTACGACGTGGTCTGCCCGTTCGTCAACGACAGCGTCGACGCCGCCACGCTCGAACGGCTTCATGCGGGCGGCACGCGCATGATCGCGCTGCGCTCGGCGGGCTTCAATCACGTCGACCTCGCGGCGGCCGAGCGGCTCGGCATGCCGGTCGCACGCGTGCCGGCCTACTCGCCGTACGCGGTCGCCGAACATGCGGCCGGGCTGATTCTCGCGCTGAACCGGCGCCTGCCGCGCGCGGTCGCGCGCACGCGCGAAGGCGACTTCTCGCTGCATGGGCTGCTCGGCTTCGACCTGCATGGCAAGACGGTCGGCGTGATCGGCGCGGGCATCATCGGCCGGGTGTTCGCGCGCATCATGGCGGGCTTCGGCATGCAGGTGCTCGCCTACGATCCGGGGCCGCCGGCCGACGAACTGCTCGCGCTCGGCGCGCGCTACGTGCCGCTCGATACCTTGCTCGCCGAATCGGACGTCGTCAGTCTGCATTGCCCGCTGTTGCCCGACACCTATCACCTGATCGACCGCGCCGCGCTGGCGAAGATGAAGCGCGGCGCGATGCTGATCAACACCGGGCGCGGCGGGCTCGTGGAGGCGAACGCACTGATCGGCGCGTTGAAGGACGGCCAGCTCGGCCATCTCGGGCTCGACGTGTACGAGGAAGAAGGCGGCATCTTCTTCGAGGATCATTCGAATCTGCCGCTACAGGACGACGTGCTCGCGCGTCTGTTGATGTTTCCGAACGTGATCGTCACCGCGCACCAGGCGTTCTTCACGCGCGAGGCGATGACCGAGATCGCGCAGACCACGCTCGCGAACATCGCGGCGTGGCAGGCGGGCACGCCGCGCAACGTCGTGCAGGCGGGGTAGCCGTGATAACCGTGGCGTACGCGAATTGCCGCGGACCACGAAAGTTAGACGTCGCTGTCGCTGCCCAATTGGGTCGCGCGAATCGCGGTGCGGGCATCATCGGCCGCGCCGCACAGCTCACGCAGCAATCCCGCCTCGCGCTCGTGCACTTCGACCGGACACCAGCGCGCGCCCGCCTCGGCCAGATAGCGCGCGCGATGCTGGCCGTTGCGAAACGCCACCACCCCCTCGCGCTCGATGCCGACCCAGCCGAGCAATCCCGGCGCGCGACGCGTGGAGATCGTCACGTAGGGCATCTGCGGAATCCGCGGGCTGTCGGGATCGAGAAACTCGCGAATGCCGCGGACCTTGCCCGAGTGCCATTCGGCGACTGGCTTCAGCACGTAATCGGTGTTGTCGCGATCCGCGCACACGAGCAGCTTGCGCAGATCGACGAGCACGACCTGGTGACGTGTGCCGTCGGCGACGAAGACGCGCTTCAGGCGCACATGGTCGTACCACGAGTGGTCCTGCAACGGCACGACCCACACCGTTCCGGCGCAGGCTGGCGCGGCGGCCGGCGATGAATTGGGCAAAGGCAAGGACAAAGGTAGGCTCGGCAAGCTGGCGACAGGACGCCAGCGCATCAATAGAGCGCTAACGCTACGAGCCGGATGTGATGGAAACATGACAACTCACCGGATTAATTGCGCTGCATGAGCGTGCTGTAACACTGCCGGATCAACAGGCCAGCAGCGACCTTCAGGTACCCTTAAGGTACATAACGATGATAGCCAACCAATATTTCAATAACCATGTGCGAATCGAGTCGAATGACGGCAACGGCGTCGCTACGATCGTGCTGGAGAGGCCCGCGCGGCGCAATGCGGTCGATCGGCAGGTGGCCGAGGCGTTGAGCGCTGCGTTCAGCCGCTTCGAGGCCGAGCCGGCGTGGCACGCGGCCGTGCTGTTCGGCGCGGGCGGCACATTTTGCGCGGGCGCGGACCTAGGCGCGCTCGCCGACGCGCCGCGCCGCAATGAGCTGCACGCGGACGGCAGCGGCCCGGGGCCGATGGGACCGACACGCACATGCTTCAGCAAGCCGGTGATCGCCGCGATCGCCGGCTATGCGGTGGCGGGTGGGCTCGAGCTTGCCGCGATGTGCGACCTGCGCGTCGTCGAGGAAGATGCGGTGCTCGGCGTGTTCTGCCGGCGTGTCGGCATTCCGCTGATCGACGGCGGCACGATCCGGCTGCCGCGACTGATCGGTCTGTCGCGTGCGCTCGATCTGATCCTGACCGGCCGCGCGGTCGATGCGCGCGAGGCGCTTTCGTTCGGGCTCGCCAACCGCGTGGTGCCGAAGGGCGAAGCGCGCGCGGCCGCCGAGCAACTGGCCGCAGAGCTCGCCGCGTTTCCGCAGGCGGCGCTGCTCGCCGATCGTCGCTCCGCGCTCGAGAACAGCACGCTGGACGATCTCGCCGAGGCATTGCGGCGCGAAGGCGCGGGCGGCTACGCGGCGGTCTTCGCCGAGGGCGTGGCGGGCGCGGCGCGCTTTGTGTCCGGCGCGGGCCGTCATGGCGACACGTTCGACGCGGATCGCGGATAAGACGGCGCCGCGCGATCGGTGACAGGTTTGCAATCGCCGGTCGCGACACCCCCGCGCGCACGAGACCTGGGTTACCCGAAACGAACAGGAGGAAGTGCGATGGCGACGATCTACCGGGAAATCGCCGTGGCAACCACCGCGACCGATGCATGGGCCGCGCTGCGCGATCCCGCCGGGGTCGCCCGCGTATTCGCGGGCGTGCTGATCGCGGCGCGCATGGAAGGCGACCTGCGCTGGGTCACCTTCGCCGACGGCACCGTGGTCGAGGAACGCGTGATTGCCGTCGACGATGCCCACATGCGGCTCGCCTACTCGGTGGGCGGCGGGCGCTTCGAGCATCATCACGCGACGCTGCAGGTCGTGGCCGACACGTCCGCACATTGCCGCGTGATCTGGATCGCCGACTTCAAGCCCGACGATCGCAGCAACGTGGTCGAAGCGCTGACGGATGCGGGCTGCGCGGCACTCGGGCGCAACCTCGCGCGGCGCTGAACGCCGCCCGGCGGCTCGGGCTCCCGCCGCCGCGTTCCACAAAAAACAACAGCTTTCCGGACAGCCTGCAAGCCAGATTTGACTTAGGTAGAATCCCCTACTGTTTTTCCCTAGCCGGCAATAGCGTTTCCGCCTTCGGAATCGCCCGCCCGGCGCCCGTTGTTCGCGCCGCTTCACGCGTCACACCCCATCATCGCCATGCCATTGCCTCTGCTTGCCCTTGCCGTTGCCGCGTTTGGAATCGGTACCACCGAGTTCGTCATCATGGGCCTGTTGCCCGATGTCGCGCGCGATCTGTCCGTGTCGATTCCGGCGGCTGGCATGCTGGTGTCCGCGTATGCGCTCGGCGTCACGATCGGCGCGCCGATCGTCGCGATCGCGGTCGCCAACATGCCGCGCAAAAAGGCTCTGATGAGCCTGATCGGCGTGTTCATCGTCGGCAATCTGCTGTGCGCGATCGCGCCCGGCTACGCGGTGCTGATGGCCGCGCGCATCGTCACCGCGTTCTGCCACGGCGCGTTTTTTTCGGCATCGGCTCGGTGGTCGCGGCCGGGCTCGTCGCGCCGAATCGCCGCGCGCAGGCAATCGCGCTGATGTTCACCGGCCTCACGCTCGCCAACGTTCTCGGCGTGCCGCTCGGCACCGCGCTCGGCCAGGCGGTCGGCTGGCGCGCTACTTTCTGGGCCGTGACCGGCATCGGCGTGCTGGCGGCGGCCGCGCTCGCGGTGTGCCTGCCCACGAAGATCGAGATGCACAAGGCGAGCCTCGTGCGCGAATTCAGCGTGCTGAAGAACCCGCAGGTGCTGATGGTGCTCGGTATCAGCGTGTTCGCGTCGGCGAGCCTGTTTTCGACCTTCACCTACATCACGCCGATTCTCGAAGACGTGACCGGCTTCACGCCACACGCGGTCACCCTGGTGCTGCTCTTGTTCGGCCTCGGCCTGACGGTCGGCAGCACGCTCGGCGGCAAGCTCGCGGACTGGCGGCTGATGCCCTCGCTGGTCGCGTTCCTGATGGCGATCGTCGTGATCCTGTGCGTGTTCGCGGGCACGATGCACGCGCGCACTCCGGCGATGCTGACCGTGTTCGTGTGGGGGGTGCTCGCATTCGCGATCGTGCCGCCGCTGCAGATGCTGATCGTCGATCGGGCGAGCCACGCGCCGAATCTGGCGTCGACGCTGAATCAGGGGGCGTTCAACCTCGGCAACGCGACCGGCGCATGGCTCGGCGGCATGGCGATCGGCGCCGGCGCGCCGCTGACGACGCTGCCGTGGGTCGGCGTCGCGACCGCGCTCGGCGCGCTGTTGTTGACGTTGTGGTCGGTGTCGATCGAGCGGCGGGTGGCGGTGGCGGGGTGAGCTGGCCGGCTCGAAGTCATGGTTCGAGAGAGCGATTACACCGTTCTGCACTTTGCCTATAAACCTCTTCGATGAAGCATCCCACCGTCTACACGACTCCCCCTGCCACCGGCGTTTCGGCCATCGTGCGGTGGGATGAACAAAGCTCCACGCTGACCTGTGAGGTCAAATATCCACCTTTGGCTTCGCTGCCGGAACCGCAAAACAATCTCAGCGACTTGCTGGATGCGCGTTTCCGCATTGGCGCGCCCTCTTATGTCCTCACGGCGGGCACGTTGTCGATGCTTGTCGATCAGCATCGCCGGTTGATCGGATTGGACTTTTACACGAATCCCGAGCGATGGACCGTCCGCACGTCCGAACTCGCAGACCCAACCGACGAAACTCCGCACATCGAGTCAGAATTCGACGCGCACGGACATGCGCACGACATGGGAGCGCCAGAGGTCTGTTACGAGCCTCGCGACGGCACCCTTTATCTGTCGTGGGGTACCGTGTCTCACTGGTACGGTATTGCGTCAGCGCTCGCGATCGGCGTCGATGAGGACAAGCGCCTCACGCAGATCCGGCTGCGCGGCGCTCGCGTTTCTGGCGGCGCCGTGGTGGGAGCGTCGGCGGATCGCGCTGCGGGCGCCGAGTTGACGAATAGACGCTAATTGCTGGCTTTTACGATCTATACGCAGGGTGATAATCTCAACCCACGTTGCGCGGACACTCGACGAACGGCCCATATTTCGTGGCGCCGCCGCAAGCAACGGGGAGTCCGCCATGGTCTCGATGCGCCTGTTGCTCCGTGCCAGCCTGTTGGGCACGGCGATCGCGGTAGCCGCGATCGTCGCGGCGAACTGTGGAGGCGGCGGAGGCGGAGACAGCAGTGCCCCGACGGGCGCGAGCGTCGGCGCCGGCGGCAGCGGCGCATCCGGCGCATCCGGCGCATCGGCCCCGGCCGCAGCGAGCGGCGGCAGCACCACGAGCGGCGGCGCCACCACCGGTAGCACCGGCGGCTCGGGCAGCGGCGCGGGCACCCCGATGGGCGGCACATCGGCGGCAGCCGTGCACGACGTGCTCACCTATCACGACGACATCGCGCGCACCGGCCAGAACCTCGGCGAAACCACGCTGACGCCCGCCAACGTGGCGGCTTCGACGTTCGGCAAGGTCGGCTTCTTTAGCGTCGACGGCAAGGTCGACGCGCAGCCGCTATTCGTCGCTGCGCTGGCGATCGCGGGCGGCACGCACAACGTGCTGTACGTCGCGACCGAGAACGACAGTGTGTACGCATTCGATGCCGACACCGGCGCGACCCTGTGGCAGGTGCGCACACTCGGCACCGGCGAAACCCCGAGCGACGACCTCGGCTGCAGCCAGATCGTGAACACCATCGGCATCACCTCGACACCGGTGATCGACCGTTCGCGCGGCACGCACGGCACGATCTACGTCGTCGCGATGTCGAAGGACGCGGCCGGCGGCTACCATCATCGCATTCACGCGCTCGACCTCGCGACCGGCGCCGAGCTGCTGAACGGTCCCGCCGAAGTCGCCGCCTCTTACCCGGGCAGCGGCGCGGGTAATACGAACGGCGTCGTGCCGTTCACCACGTCGTTGTACGCGGAGCGCGCGGGGCTGCTATTGCTCGGCAACACGGTCTACACGACGTGGACCTCGCACTGCGACGACGGCGGCTATACGGGCTGGATCATGGGCTACGGCGCCGACACGTTGCAGCAGACCACCGTGCTCAACCTGACGCCTAACGGCATCGGCGGCGCGATCTGGATGAGCGGCGCGGGACCGGCGTCGGACGGCTCGTCGATCTATCTGCTCGATGCCAACGGCACGTTCGACACGACGATGACGTCGAGCGGCTTCCCCGCCAGCAAGGATTTCGGCAATACGTTCCTGAAGCTCGGCACGGCGGGAGGCCTGTCGGTGGCCGACTACTTCGCGATGACGAACGTCGTGCAGGAGGCCCACGACGACATCGACCTCGGCTCCGGCGGCGCACTGGTGCTGCCGGACCTGACCGACGCGAACGGCACCGTACAGCATCTGACGCTCGGCGCGGGCAAGGACAGCACCATCTACGTGCTGAATCGCGACTCGATGGGCAAGTTCAACCCGGCGGCCGACAACATCTATCAGGAGATTCCCGCGCAGCTGGCCGGCGGCGAGTTCGGCATGCCCGCCTATTTCAACGGGCGCGTGTATTTCGGCTCGGTCGGCGATCATCTGAAGGCGTTCACCGTGACCAACGCGAAGCTGTCGATCACACCGACCGCGCAAAGCGCGATGACGTTCGCCTATCCCGGGACGACGCCGAGCATCTCGGCGAACGGCACCACGAACGGCATCGTGTGGGCCGCCGAAAACGGCACCGTCGCGGCCTTGCATGCGTTCGACCCGATCACGCTCAACGAGCTGTACAACAGCAACCAGATGGGCACGCGCGATCAGTTCGGCACGGGCAACAAGTTCATCACACCATTGATCGCAAACGGCAAGGTGTATGTCGGCACGACGAATGGGGTGGCCGTATTCGGGTTGCTGGGTGGGTGAAGCGGACGACGCGCCGATTCATTGCGACACGGTATGCCCAAGGTCTCGCACAAACGACGAGGGCCGGCATACCGCGCCGGCCCTCGCTCATCGTGACTGCCGCGCGCTCACCCTCGCGCCGGCAGAATCTCTGCGGCACACGCGCCGAACCCCACGCGATACCCGTCGCCCTGGCACCAGCCGACGAGCGTCAACTCATCGCCGTCCTCGATGAACGTGCGCGTGCCGCCCTCCTTCAACGCCAGCGGCTTCTTGCCGTTCCACGTCAGCTCCAGCAGGCTGCCGTACGAATCCTCGGTCGGCCCGCTGATCGTCCCCGAGCCCATCAGGTCGCCCACCCGCGTATTGCAGCCCGCCACCGTGTGATGCGCGAGCTGCTGCGCCATCGTCCAGTACATGTATTTGAAGTTGGTCCGCGCGATCGTGCTCGCTTGCCGCGCGGGTTGCGCACGCAATGTCACTTCGAGGTGAATGTCGAACGCATGCTTTCCTCGATGCCGCAGATAGGCGAGCGGCTCCGGCTCCTGCACCGGCTGCGCGACGCGGAAGGGTTCGAGCGCATCGAGTGTGACGACCCACGGTGAGATCGTCGTCGCGAAGGTCTTCGCATTGAATGGGCCGAGCGGCACGTATTCCCATTGCTGGATGTCGCGCGCGCTCCAGTCGTTCAGCAGCACCATGCCGAAAATGTGCGCCTCCGCATCCTCGCACGCGATCGGCTCGCCCAGCGCATTGCCGCCGCCGATGATGAAACCCGTCTCCAGTTCGATATCGAGCTTGCGGCTCGCGCCGAACACCGGGCGCTCCTGGTCGGGCAACTTCAGCTGACCATTCGGACGACGCACCGGCGTCCCGCTCACGACCACCGACGACGCCCGTCCGTTGTAGCCGATCGGCATCTCCGACCAGTTCGGCAGCAGCGCATTCTTCGGATCGCGGAACATCGCGCCGACATTGGTCGCGTGTTCCTTCGATGAATAGAAATCCGTGTAGCCCGGAATCTGCACCGGCAGATGCAGACGCGCATCGGCCGCGCGCACGAGCACCTTCGCGCGCAACGCGGCATCGTCGCGCAGCGTCGCAGTGTCGCGCGTGAGCAGTTGGCTCAGCTGGATACGCACGCTGCGCCACACGTCGCGGCCAAGCGCGATGAAATCGTTCAGCGCATCGCGCGCGAACACGTTGTGCGCCGGCACGCTCAGCAGACCCGCGGCCTGCAATCCGGCGAGATCGACGATCCGATCGCCGATCGCGACGCCCACGCGACGCGCGTCGTTGCCACGGTCGCTGAAAATGCCGAACGGCAGGTTCTGGATCGGGAAGTCGCCAGCCGGGTCGTTGGCCGACTCGATCCAGCTCTTGCGCGACGCATCGAGCGTCGCCTGGAGATCGTTCACCGCGTTCATCGTTGCTCCGGATTGAAGTGTTTCTTGAGGCCTTGCCAGCACTCGTAGTAATGCGCCTGCAGTTGCGCGGTTTCGAGCGCGAAGCGCGTCGGCTTGATCAGCGTGCGGGTCTCGAACATGAAGGCCATCGTGTCGTCGACCTTCTTCGGCACCGAGGTATCGAGATGCGACGCCTTCTCGAACGTGTCCGCGTCCGGGCCGTGGCCCGTCATGCAGTTGTGCAGGCTCGCGCCGCCGGGCACGAAGCCCTCGGCCTTCGCGTCGTAGACGCCATGCACGAGGCCCATGAACTCGCTCGCGACGTTGCGATGGAACCAGGGCGGCCGGAACGTATCTTCGGCGGCGAGCCAGCGCGGCGGGAAGATCACGAAGTCGATCGTATCGACGCCCGGCGTGTCGCTTTGCGATTGCAGCACGAGGAAGATCGACGGATCCGGATGATCGAAGCTGATCGAGCCGATCGTGTTGAAGCGGCGCAGGTCGTATTTGTACGGCGCATAGTTGCCGTGCCATGCGACCACGTCGAGCGGCGAATGGCCGATGTCCGCGCGCCACAGCTTGCCGTTCATCTTCGCGACGAGTTCGAATGCGCCTTCGCGGTCTTCGTATGCGGCGTGCGGCGTCAGGAAATCGCGCGGATTCGCGAGACCGTTGGAGCCGATCGGCCCCAGTTCCGGCAGACGCAGCAGCGCGCCGAAGTTCTCGCAGATATACCCGCGCGCGCTGCCGTCCGGCAGGCTGACCGCGAAGCGCACGCCGCGCGGAATCACCGCGATCTCGAACGGCTCGACATCGACTCGGCCCATTTCGGTCGCGATATGCAGGCGCCCCTGTTGCGGCACGATCAGCAGTTCGCCGTCGGCGCTGTAGAAGAAGCGATCGTGCATCGAGCGGTTCGCCGCGTACAGATGGATCGCGCAACCGCTCATCGCTTCGGCCGAGCCGTTGCCCGCCATGGTGACCCAGCCGTCGATGAAATCGGTCGGTTCGCTGGGCATCGGCAGGGGGTCCCAGCGCAGTTGGTTCGGCGGCGTCGGCGGCACCTCGGCGAAGTTCGCGACGAGCCGCTCCGACGGCATCGACGTGAACGGCTTGTGCATGGCCGCCGGACGAATCCGGTACAGCCACGAGCGACGGTTATGACCGCGTGGCGCCGTAAACGCCGTGCCCGAAATCTGTTCGGCATACAAACCATAGGCCGCGCGTTGCGGCGAATTGCGACCGGTCGGCAGCGCGCCCGGCAATGCCTCGGTCGCGAATTCATTCGCGAAACCCGACTGATAGCCGGGCTCGATTTCAGGACGCAGGCGTTCGTCGGCCGGCGTACGTGTTGAGGTATCCATACAAGGTTCTCCGCGAGTTGCCCGATTCTTTCCCGGTTGATACGTGATCTTTGCAGTCAGGCTCAGGCCGGCTCCGCTTCGGCCGCGCGGCTGGGTTGCCGCGTCGCACCGGCGAGCACGACCACCAGCAGCGCCGAGCACAGCACCGGCAGCGCCGCCGCATGAAACAGCGCGGCATTCGACCAGTTCAACGCGATCAGCATTGGGTCGTCCCCTCAGGCTGGCTAAAATTGTGTTTTACGAATAGTAAAACGAATTATGAATAGTGAAACTAACGTATACCCTTGGAAACACGCCGGCGAACCTCGTCATTCCGCGCTCAGCCCCGGCCGATAAGCGTGAGGCCAATAACGATATGAGCATTTTGTTAATCTGCGCAGGGCGCGTACTGCTACCATCAGTGAATGCGGCCATCGCGTCGCGCTGCCACGCGCCCGGTGCGCGTTCATCGTCGCCTTTCATTTGCCTTCATGATTTCGCCGACCATCCCCGATCTGATCGCCCGCGCCGCTCATCACCCGTTTCTCGGCGAGCATCTGGCAATGGGACAAGGCGGGCACGCCGGCATCGCGCTCGCACATTTCGATGGCATCGAGCTCACGAGTGCCTACGAGCCGATCTTCGACATCAGCGTGCACGGGCTTGCGCAGTCGCTGTCATGCGGCGCGGAAGGGGTTGACCGCTTCGGTGATGAACTCGGCTTTCAGGCGGTCACGCACCGGCTCGACGCGCCGCCATTCGAGGTGTTCGATCCGTTCGACAACATCGCCGACGATCAGCAGCTGGTCGCGCTAGACCGCATGTCGCGCGCGCTGCACGCAATCAACTTCTTCGGCCCGCAGCGGCATGGGTTGCTGTTTCTGCGGGTGCACGAAAGGCTGTTGAAGAGCGTGAAGTACGACCACGGCCGGCATTTTTCGAGCGTGCTGACCTCGTTCAATTTGAGTCCGACGCGCATCGTGATCGAGTTGCCGGCGGCGGCGGTCGCACACAAGACGTTCCTGGGCTATCTGACGCGCAGCTATCAGCACTACGGGTTCAAGGTGGCGGGCAATCTGTCGAACGCGGGGCAGATCCTGTCGGTATCCGAAACCGCGCGGCTCGACTTCATCAAGATGGACGCGGCGGCCGCATTGCGCGACGCGACCGTAAAGCCGCTCGTCGGCTACGCGGGCCGGCTGCGGGTGCCGCTGATTTTCAATCGCGTGATGGATGAGGCGCAATTCTCCGCGCTACAGCAGTACGACGTGCGGTTCGTGCAAGGGCCATTATTCAACGCGCATTATCACGACCGGGCGGCGTGACACGGTGTGGGCCCGGTTAGCCGGGGCGCCCCGGCATTACCTCAACCCGGCTCCCCCAGCCGCGCCGCGAGCGCCTTCAGGCGCGGCGCGACATTCTCGCGAAACACTTCCTCCCCCATCGACGACGCCGGCCCGCTGCAGCTGAGCACGAGCCAGCGCTTTTCGCGCGGCTCGCGAAACGGCACCGCGACTGCGTTCACGTCGTCATGCCACGCACGAAACGAGTAGCAGCATCGCTCGGTCGCGAACGCGGCGATCTCCTGTTCGGCTTCGGCGACGAGCATCGCCCCCACTCTGCCAGCCGCTTTTTTCAGTTCCGCGAGTAACGCGGTACGCGCGTCGGGCGGCTGCACGGCGAGATAGGCGCGGCCCATCGAGCTCGTCAGCATCGACAGTTTCGAGCCGGATGCCAGGCCGAGCGTCAATGCGGTTTCGCTGCGAATCGTCTCCAGATACACCATGTCGAGCCCGTCCCGGCACCCGAGCGAGACCGCCGCGCCGACCTCGCGCGCCAGGCTGCGCAGGTGCGGGCGTGCCAGTTCGAGCATGTCGGTGCCCGACAGCAGCGCGAAACCGAGCGACAGCACGCCCGCGTCGAGCGCATATTTGCCGTGTCTTTCGTCCAGCCGCAGATAGCCGAGCACGGTCAGCGTGTAGGCGAGCCGGTTCACGGTTGCCTTCGGCAAACCCGTGCGTTCGACGAAATCCCGATTGCCGAGCATCGTCTCGCCTGGCCGGAACGCGCGCAACAGGTCCAGCCCGCGAGCAAGGGCGACGACGAATTTGCGTTCGTCGAGCGAAGCGGAGAAAGTGGATGGCGGCGTCATAGGGTGATACACTCGGGCGTCATTTGCAAAACATTGTTTCGCAAAGCGGAACTCTAGTCAAGCGGGTTCTGAGCGAGAAATCAGGAGATACGTCATGGCCGTAGCCGCGCAGTTTCACTGGGAAGACCCGTTGCTGCTGGATCAGCAGCTCACCGAAGACGAACGTATGGTGCGCGATGCTGCTGCGGCTTACTCGCAGGACAAGCTGCTGCCGCGCGTGCTGGAGGCGTTCCGCCACGAAAAGACCGATATCGGGATCTTTCGCGAAATGGGCGAGCTTGGCCTGCTCGGTCCGACGATTCCCGAACAGTACGGGGGCCCCGGTCTGAACTATGTCGCGTACGGGCTGATCGCGCGTGAAGTGGAACGCGTCGACTCCGGCTATCGCTCGATGATGTCGGTGCAGTCGTCACTGGTGATGGTGCCGATCTACGAATTCGGCTCGGACGCGCAGAAGGAAAAATATCTGCCGAAGCTCGCGCGCGGCGAGTGGATCGGCTGCTTCGGCCTGACCGAGCCGAACCACGGCTCCGATCCGGGCAGCATGGTCACGCGCGCGAAGAAGGTCGATGGCGGCTACTCGTTGTCGGGCTCGAAGATGTGGATCACCAATTCGCCGATCGCGGACGTCTTCGTCGTATGGGCGAAGCTCGAGGAAGACGGCAATGACAACATCCGCGGCTTCATTCTCGAGAAGGGCTGGAAGGGTCTGTCGGCACCGGCGATCCACGGCAAGGTGGGTCTGCGAGCGTCGATCACCGGCGAAATCGTGCTCGACGAAGCGTTCGTGCCGGAAGAGAACATCATGCCGGGTGTCAGCGGCCTGCGCGGTCCGTTCACGTGTCTGAACTCGGCGCGCTACGGCATCGCCTGGGGCGCGCTCGGCGCGGCTGAAGCGTGCTGGCACATCGCGCGTCAGTACGTGCTCGATCGCAAGCAATTTGGCCGGCCGCTCGCCGCGAACCAACTGATCCAGAAGAAGCTCGCCGACATGCAGACCGAAATCACGCTCGGGCTGCAAGGCGTACTGCGCCTCGGCCGCATGAAGGACGAAGGCACGGCCGCGGTCGAAATCACCTCGATCATGAAGCGCAATTCGTGCGGCAAAGCGCTCGACATCGCCCGCCTCGCGCGCGACATGCTCGGCGGCAACGGCATTTCGGACGAGTTCGGCGTCGCGCGTCATCTGGTGAACCTCGAGGTCGTCAACACCTACGAAGGCACCCACGACGTTCACGCGCTGATCCTCGGCCGTGCGCAGACCGGTATTCAGGCGTTCTTCTGATTCCGATGCTGGTGTATCGATAATGCAAAAAAGCCGGTTCCTTCGAACCGGCTTTTTGGTTCATGCCGCGCCGCTTACCGGTTCGGCTGCGGCGTCAGGCGCAGGTACGGACGCAACGCCTTGTAGCCCTTCGGGAATTTCTGCTTGATGACTTCCTCGTCCTTCAGCGACGGCACGATCACGACGTCATCGCCCTGCTGCCAGTTGCCCGGCGTCGCGACCGAGTGACTGTCGGTCAGTTGCAGCGAATCGATCACGCGCAGCACTTCGTCGAAGTTGCGGCCGGTGCTCGCCGGGTACGTGATGATCAGACGCACCTTCCGGTTCGGATCGATGACGAACAGCGAGCGCACCGTGAACGTTTCGTTCGCGTTCGGGTGAATCATGTCGTACAGCCCGGAGACCTTGCGATCGCCGTCCGCGAGAATCGGAAAACCGACGTTGGCAGCCTGCGTCTCGTTGATGTCCTTGATCCACTCCTTGTGCGACTCCGCGCTGTCGACCGACAACGCGATCGTCTTCACGTTGCGCTTTTCGAACTCGCCCGCGAGCTTCGCGGTCAGGCCCAGCTCGGTCGTGCAGACCGGCGTGAAGTCGGCCGGATGCGAGAACAGCACGCCCCAGCTATTGCCGAGCCACTCGTGAAACCTGATGCGGCCAATGCTCGACTCCTGTTCGAAATCCGGCGCAATGTCGCCAAGACGTAGACTCATAGTGCATCTCCTGTAGGTATTCGGAAGGTATCCGGATAAGGTCGCGGGCGTGTGCCCGCGGCGGCCAGTCACGATAAAGCATAAGGCCGCGGTGGTACATGGCGAACCAACATCGCGTCAGTACTTTATGTGTTTTTGTAATTTTCTCCCGTTTGACGGAAACTTTGCGGGACAGATCAACTCAATCCAGATACCGGTCTGGAACAGAGTGCCCTCAAACGGGTGTCTTGACGCCACGCGCTGGCGGGAACGAATCGTGCAGCGGCGGCATGCAACCGGCACTATGCTCGCCAGCGACCGTTTCTTTGGTTACGATTTACGCGTAGCGTGAGACAAAGGGAGCTGTCAATGTCGGAAGTCAACAAGGAGAGATTGATGTCGGATATCAAAACCGTCCTCGCGGACGCTGAAGACCTGCTGAAACAGGCCGCGAGCGCTACCGGCGAACGCGCGTCGGAACTGCGCGAAACCGCGCTGACGCGCCTGAAGCAGGCGAAAGAAAAGGCAGCCGACGTTCAGGTCGTGGTCGTCGAAAAAGGCAAGAAGGCCGCCCGCGCCACCGACGACTACGTGCACGAGCATCCGTGGGCGTCGATCGGCATCGCCGCGGGCATCGGCGTGGTGGTCGGTCTGCTGATCAATCGCAAGTAAAGGCCGGTGAGGCCGCCGGAGCAGGCATGTCCGGCGCACCGGCGACACGGGCGGACCGGCGCGAGCCTCGCCGGTCCCCTTCTGCTGGCGCGCACGCGCCGGCCAGGCCCTCACGCGCAACGCCCACAGCCATGACGACCGAAACACACTCGCAGCGCGCAGAACGCAGCCCGTTGCGCCGTATTCTCAGTTCCGTGTTTGCGATCCTGCAGACGCGGCTCGAACTGGTGGGCATCGAACTCGCCGAGGAAAAAGACCGCCTGCTCGGCGTGCTGTTTCTCGGTCTTGCCGCGACGATGCTCGCCACGATGGCCTTGATCGCGTTGACCGCACTCGTCGCCATTACCTTCTGGGACACCTACCGATGGCAGGCGCTTGCCGGCATCACCGCGGTCTACGCGATTGCCGGGCTCGCCTGTGCGCTGAAGGCGCGCAGCGGTTTGCGCAACGCGCCGATGATATTCGAAGCGACCATCGCGGAGTTCGAAAAGGATCGCGAAGCGTTTCGCAGCCGCGACTGATGGGAAAGTTCGTCTGCATCCGATCCATCGCCTCACCCTCACTGCCGCCGACACGCCATGAGCCCCTCCCGTCCTGATACCGCCTTTCGTAACAAGCGCCATCCGTCGAAGGATCTGAGCGCGCCGCATCTGCGGGCGCTGCGCAAGGAATTGCTGCTCGTGCGCGCCGACGTCGAGCGGGTCGAGCTCGCACGGGCCACCTTCGAACTGCGCCAGGCCGTCACGCATTTCAGCTGGCTCAGGTTCGTGATCCCCGGCTTTGGCGGCGTGCGCGTCGGTAAAGGGCCAAAGGCGAGCGTGCTCAACGCGGGCACGATCGGCGCGTTGCTCAAGCAGTACCCGTTCATCAGCTCGATCGCTTCGCTGTTGCTCGCCAAACCGCTGCGCGCGAGGGTCGTCGCGAGCGCTAAGCCCGTGCTCAAGTGGGGCAGCCTTGCGCTCGGCGCGTGGGAAGCGTTCCGGATCTGGCAACAGATGAAGAACGAGTCGGCGGCGGCGCGGGCGGCCGCGGCGGCTTCCGCTACGGCGCAGTCGCCGGCGGCGCAGGACGATTCGTTGCGAAGCGGCTATTGAGGTCGTGGCCGCTGCGAGTGGCAGCGATCTATCGGACCTCCCGCTCGCAAGGTTGCGCGTGTCGGACTTCAATCACCCGCTAACTGGTATTCCAGCATTCGCTGCTCGTGGGCATCGCGCCGCTCGCATCGTTTCTATTGCCTCGCTGACCCGTCGCATCCAGCGTGAACGTGCCGCACGGGTCGTCGCGCATCGGGCCCGCTTCCGCGGGCGCCGCTTCGATCGAATAGCCGCCGTTCGTGTCGTCCGCGGGCAGCACGCGCACTCGATACACCGGGGCGCCGAACTGCGGCGCCTGATCGATACCCGGTGGCAAGGCCGGCACGCCATCGCTCGCCGCGGCCTCGACGAATTGCGCAGCCCGATATAACGCCGACGCCGCATCGATGCGATGCGTGCGCGCAATGTGGCTGCGATACGAAGGGATCGCAAACGCGGCGAGCGTGGCGGCAATCGCGAGCGCGATCACGAGTTCGAGCAGCGTGAATGCGGATGTGTTCGGCCTTTTCATACGTGTCCAGTCGGTGCGTTCCTCAGAATGGTCTTGCTGCAACGCGCCGCCAATGACGTTCGATCGCGCCATCTTCGGTCACGACCTCCATCTGCAACCAGATCTGCGACTCGCTGCTCCGCCCGAAGCCGCGCGCGGTCAGCAGATAAGCGCTGGCGTTGGGTCGACTCGCGAGACGCCAAGGCTCGATCAGGCATTGCGGCGCGCGCGATGATCCCGGCCATTGCGCCACAGGCGTGATGGCGCCTGCGTCGAAAGCGGTTTCAAGCCTCCATTGAGTCGGCTCGCCGGATGTGAGCGGTGCATCGCGCGCGTCGCCACTTGCCGATAGCACGTTGCGCTCGCACCAGCTCAGCGCCGAATCCGCCGCGTGGAAAGCCTGCAGATAGTCGCGCACATTGGTCGCCGCGCGAGCGGCCGCGAGCGATGTTTCGAACCATATCGCGGACGTGGCGAGCATCATGGCCGAGATCAACAGCACGATGGCTAGCACGACGCCGCGTTGATGTGCCCGTCGGGCACCGCCCTGACAATTTCGCCTACCTAAGTGTTTCGCTGTTCCGCGTGGCCCGCCGCATATGTCGTACGCGCGGCCGCGTTGCGGTGCTGTGCCGCGATCCATCACGACGACACCTCCGCGCGATTCCGCAGCGCAACGCGGCGGGAAAACACCTGTCGAGGCCGCAGGTCGGTACCGAGTGTACTCACGCCATCGCAGTCGATGTACTTCGAACGCTGTCCTTGCGGCGCGCCGCGCACCAGCACGCAGACATCGACCGCAACGACGTTCGCCCATTGATCCGCCGCCACGGCCGACGCATTCACCGCACCCGCCGCGCCGTCCAGCCAGTAGCGCAACCGCACGCGCTCGACGCCTTCGATCAGCGGCTGCGCGGACCCCGCGTTGCCGCTGCCCACGCAGTAAAGCTCCGGCTCGCCGGTCGAGCCGCTGACGTTGGCGAAGTAGCGATTGACCACCGGCGCGCCCTCATCGCCAAGGACCGCGTCGCTGCTTTTGACGGCCTGTCCGACACAGTCGGTGACCTGACCGCTCGACGATGGCCATGTCGATACGACGTCTGCGACGTAACGGATCGCGACGCCATCCGAGCCGGTGCTCAAGGCGGTGCAAGCGAGGCTGTCGTCGGCGCCGGTCGGACGACCGCCCGAGCAGCCGAATAGCGCAGGCGCCGCGTTGTAGCCAATGACATTGGCAGGGACGAAGCCGGCCATCTGCAATTGCTGGCCGATCAGCATCAGCGCGGTCAAGCCCGCTTCGCGAATCCGGGTCGCGTTGCTCGCCTGCACGAACGCGTTGCGCTGCGCCGTGTAAAGGGACACGGCGCCCGCGATCACGAGCAACCCGAGCGCCATCGCGATCAGGAATTCGATTAGCGTATGACCGAGTGGGCAATGCGGCCGCTTCATTTCGCGAACGCCAACGCGACACACGACGATCCAGCCGGTGCATCGACGTCGCCGCAAGGCTCCGCCGGCTGGGCGCTCGCATCGCCCAAAGCGGGCCGGTCCCGCAAGGACGCCCACGTCACGCGCGCCGCCGCGACCGCGCCGCTCTCGCCAATCGATGCGTCGCCGTGCGGCAGCAGAACGCTCGCCCAGGCGCGCCATTGATTGAGCGCGACATCGCCCGTGGAAGGCGTGCGCGTCGCTTCGGCAATCGAGTCGGCTATCCACGCGGCGCTCTCGCGCAGCGTCATCGCGCGCGCTTCGCGTGCGATCCACACCTGAACCGCGATCAAACCCAGCGCGCTCACCGCGACCAACGCGACCGCCAGCATCACCTCGATCAACGAGCTGCCATTCCATGTCGATGCGTGCACACGCAAACCGGTGTTGAATGCCGGCTGTCTCATGACGTCGCTCCGCACGCGCCCTCCGCGATCCGCGCGCGACCCCCTGCCGCGACGCTGATGCAGCGCCGCCACGGGTTCCCCTGCATCGATTTCGATGGGCTTCGCGGCGCGATATCAAAACTTCGAAACGCGCCGATCAGTTGCCCAGCCGGCGGCGTGAACGTCATATCCGTCTGCACGCCGGCGATGCTCACCGCCGCGAGCGCCGGCTGCGCGCGCAACAACGACGGCTTGCCGCCACGTTCGGCGAATACGGCCCAGCCGCAGGCCCAGTCGGCGATGCCGCCGGCGCAGGCTTGGCCCGACGCGAGACAGACGCGCGCTGCATCGACGCGGCACACCGTGATGCGCGCACCGCGCCGCAGCGCCTCGCTGCGCGCGTAGGCGAACGTGGACAGCAGCGCCTTCGAGCGCGCGTCGACCTGATCGCGCATATGCCATGCGGCGAACGACGGCACCGCCATCACGGCCATCAGCATCACGAGCGCTATCACCGCCAGCGTTTCGACGAGTGTGAAACCGGCGCGCGATGGCCGGCAAATCCCCTGGAATTTCATCTGCATCCCTGAGCGTTACGAACGGATGCAGCCAATCTAGCGATTTGCGAGCGCGCCGACCATCGTCCGAATGGCCAGGTGGCATTCAGACGTTAGCGCGCGCAACAATGCACGTGACGATCGATCACGGAGGCGGGAGAAGCGATGCGTGAAAAAAAGCGCGAAATGCGCGAGGCGATGGACGCGAATGACCGCAGCTCAGCTGCGACACGCGTGCGCTCAGCGCTTGCGGGAAGGCTTGGGCGGGGAAGAGGCGCGGCGGAATTCCTCGATCACGTCCTCGAATTCGGAGACGTCTTCGAAGCGCCGGTACACGGAAGCGAAACGGACGTAAGCGATCGTGTCGAGCGCGCGCAACTCGTTCATCACGAGTTCGCCGAGGCGCTCGCTACGCACCTCGCGCTCGCCGCTGCCGAGCAGCTGATACTCGATACGGGCGACAGCCGCTTCGATCGCGTCCACCGCAACCGGGCGCTTGCGCAGCGCCAGTTGCATGCTCGCGACGATCTTGCGGCGATCGAATTCCGTGCGCGTGCCGTCCTTCTTGACGACCGACGGCAACGCCAGCTCGACCCGCTCATACGTCGTGAAACGCTTGTCGCAGGCCGGGCAGCGGCGGCGCCGGCGGATCGTCGCGCCGTCTTCGGATACGCGCGAGTCGACGACTTGCGTATCGGCATGGCGGCAGAAGGGGCAATGCATGGTTTAGCCGTAAACCGGAAAGCGCTTGGTCAGATCGGCGACCTGAACCTTCACGCGCTCGATCGTCGCGGCATCTTCCGGGTTGTCCAGCACGTCGGCGATCAGGTTGCCGACCTGCTCGGCTTCCTTCACGCCGAAGCCGCGCGTGGTCATGGCCGGAGAACCGAGGCGGATACCCGAGGTCACGAACGGCTTTTCCGGATCGTTCGGGATCGCGTTCTTGTTGACCGTGATGTGTGCCGCGCCGAGTGCCGCTTCCGCAGCCTTGCCGGTGATCTTCTTCGCGCGCAGGTCGACCAGCATCACGTGGCTTTCGGTGCGACCCGACACGATGCGCAGACCGCGCTTGACCAGCGTTTCAGCAAGCACACGCGCGTTCTCGACGACCTGCTGCTGATACGCCTTGAATTCCGGCGAAAGCGCTTCCTTGAACGCGACGGCCTTCGCGGCGATCACGTGCATCAACGGACCGCCCTGGATGCCCGGGAAAATCGCCGAGTTGATCGGCTTCTCGAACTCGGCCTTCATCAGGATCACGCCGCCGCGCGGGCCGCGCAGGCTCTTGTGCGTGGTGGTGGTGACGAAATCGGCGTGCGGCACCGGGTTCGGATAAACGCCCGCGGCGACGAGACCGGCGTAGTGCGCCATGTCGACCATGAAGTACGCGCCGACCGACTTCGCGATCTTCGACATGCGTTCGAAATCGATGCGCAGCGCGAACGCGGACGCGCCCGCTACGATCAGCTTCGGCTTGTGTTCTTGCGCGAGCTTCTCGGCGGCGTCGTAGTCGATGTCTTCGGCTTCGTTCAAGCCGTAGCTGACCACGTTGAACCACTTGCCCGACATGTTGACCGGCGAGCCGTGCGTGAGGTGGCCGCCGTGCGCGAGGCTCATGCCCATGATCGTGTCGCCCGGCTTGAGCATCGCGAAGAACACGCCCTGGTTCGCCTGCGAGCCCGAGTTCGGCTGCACGTTCGCGGCTTCGGCGCCGAACAGCTGCTTCACGCGGTCGATCGCCAGCTGCTCGGCGACGTCGACGTATTCACAGCCGCCGTAATAGCGCTTGCCCGGATACCCTTCGGCGTACTTGTTCGTGAGTTGCGAGCCTTGCGCGGCCATCACGGCCGGGCTCGTGTAGTTTTCCGACGCGATCAGTTCGATGTGCTCTTCCTGACGGCGGTTTTCCTGCTCGATGACCTTCCAGAGTTCAGGATCGACGTTGGCGATGGTGCTTTGGGCTCTGTCAAACATACGGGTTCCGTTGAGTGTTTTCAGGTTGACCGGATCGTGCGCCGAATCCTGCGTAGAGGGTACACAGCGGGGTACGCAGCGCTTTGGGCGGCGAGGCTTGCCCTGACGTGGCGAATGGAGAGTCGCCGCACACGCGAGGCGAGCCAGCCACCGTCAGCGCAGATTAATGCGCGCGGTTCACGGCTGCCCAGGCGAACGGCAAAACGGCACCCTGCGCTTCACGGTGGGTTGTTCCACCTTGAACCCGATTGGTTGAATCGGCTGAGTCGGACGACTCGGTTCTATCGCCAGTCACGCAGGGTCGAGCGCGTTAGTGTATTGGAAGAGGCCCGAATAGGCAACCGACTTGCGGGTGCTCCGGCGGCCGCTGGCGGGGCCTCCGGACGGTTTGGCGGCCCCGCTGCGCAACCATCTGAGGAAAGCGCGCCGGTCGCGCCGCGCACCCGTTGCGCGCCGCCGCGGCAGCCGCCGATCCGGCTCGTGCATCCTTGCCGCAGCGTGCCATTGGAAGTAGGCTTTGGGCCTTTGTCTCTTACCGACCAGGGAACTGCAATGATCGTGTTTGTCACAGGAGCGTCGGCCGGATTCGGCGCCGCCATCGCCCGCTCGTTCGTCAAGGGCGGCCATCGTGTCGTCGCCACTGCACGCCGCAAGGACCGTCTGCAAGCACTCGCCGACGAGCTCGGCGACGCGCTGCTGCCGTACGAGCTCGACGTGCGCGATCGCGCCGCCGTCGAAGCCGTGCCCGCCTCGCTGCCGGCGGACTTCGCCGCGATCGACGTGCTCGTCAACAACGCCGGCCTCGCGCTCGGCACCGAGCCGGCTCACAAGGCAAGTCTCGATGAATGGAACACCATGATCGAGACCAATTGCACGGGCCTCGCGCAGGTCACGCATGCGCTGTTGCCCGGCATGGTCGAGCGCAACCGCGGGCATATCTTCAATCTGGGTTCGGTGGCGGGCCGCTGGCCGTACGCGGGCGGCAACGTGTACGGCGCGACCAAGGCGTTCGTGCGCCAGTTCAGCCTGAACCTGCGCGCCGACCTCGCCGGCACCGCGCTGCGCGTGACCGACATCGAGCCGGGCCTGTGCGGCGGCACCGAATTCTCGAACGTGCGTTATCGCGGCGACGACGACAAGGCCGCCAAGGTCTACGAAAACGTGCAGCCGCTGACGGCCGAAGACATCGCCGATTCCATCTACTGGATCGCCACGCGCCCAGCCCACGTCAACATCAACACGATCGAGCTGATGCCGGTCGCGCAGTCGTTCGCCGGTCTGTCCGTGCATCGCGGCTGAGTTTGAAGGCGGGCGGCCGGCAAAGCCGGCTCCCATCGCCGCCGACGCCCGCCACAAGCAACTCACACTTCGAAACAGACCCCGGGTTGTGCGTTCCGGTAGAATGCGCCGCATGAATATGTCGACCAGCCAGCCAGGCACGGAAATCGGCTATACGTGGCCCATCCGCGTGTACTACGAAGATACCGACGCCGGCGGCATCGTGTTTTACGCCAATTACCTGAAGTTTTTCGAACGCGCTCGCACCGAATGGCTGCGCGCGTGCGGCGTCGACCAGCACCGGCTTGCGGAAGAAAACGACACGATTTTCATCGTGCGCAGTACCGCGGTCGATTACCGGGCTCCGGCCAGACTCGACGACATCGTGAAAATTATCAGCCGGATCGAGCGTCTTGGCCGAGCTTCGGTAGACTTCGTGCAGGAAGCATGGCGCGAAGGCACGCTGCTTGCCACCGGTTCGGTCCGGATTGGCTGTGTGGACCGCGCGACGCTGCGGCCAGCCGCGATCCCGCCGTCGGTTCTCGCCGCGCTGCGGCACGGGCCGGGCACTAGCGAGAGCGCTGACTGAACGACGGCGGCATGTCAACGGACGATCCCTGAGCCTCGTTGTTACGGGGCCAGTGAACTCATACCGGTCAGGTAACACAAAGCATGGTTCGGCTTCGATATCGCCGAAGCTTCCGTTTTGCCCACGGCAAGCTTGAAGCGACCTTGCAGCCGGACGCCCCCTTCCCGGGACGTTAAAACGAACCTTTATGAACACTACACAAGATCTGTCGATCGTTTCACTCGTACTCAACGCGAGCCTGCTGGCCCAGGCCGTCATGGCTCTGCTGCTGTTGCTGTCGCTACTCTCCTGGACTTTCATCTTCCGCAAGTGGTTTGCGATTCGCCGGGCGCGCGCGCAAACTGAACGCTTCGAGCGTGATTTCTGGTCGGGCGGCGACCTGCAGGCGCTGTATCAGAGCGCCGCGAACAACCGTCACAGGATCGGCGCGCTCGAGCGGATTTTCGAGTCCGGCATGCGGGAATTCCTGAAGGGCAAAGAGAAGCGCCTGAACGATTCGGGCGCGATTCTCGACGGCGCCCGGCGCGCGATGCGCGCGGCGTTCCAACGCGAAATGGACGTTCTCGAAGCGAATCTGGCGTTCCTCGCGTCGGTCGGTTCGGTCAGCCCGTATATCGGTCTGTTCGGCACGGTGTGGGGGATCATGAATGCGTTCCGCGGCCTCGCCAACGTGCAGCAGGCCACGCTCGCGAACGTCGCGCCGGGCATCGCCGAGGCCCTGACCGCCACCGCGATCGGCCTGTTCGCCGCAATTCCGGCCGTGGTCGCCTACAACCGCTACGCGCACGACATCGACCGTCTGGCGATCCGTTTCGAAACCTTCATCGAAGAGTTCTCGAACATCCTGCAGCGCCAGGCACACTGAGGAGGCCATGATGGCAGGCTCCCGTTCCTCCAGCATGCGCGGCTCGCGCTCGCGTCGCGCAATGGCCGACATCAACGTCGTGCCGTACATCGACGTAATGCTCGTGCTGCTAGTGATCTTCATGGTCACGGCGCCGCTCGTCGCGCCGTCGATCGTCAATCTGCCGACCGTCGGCGGCGCGGCGCCCCAACAGCAGACGCCGCCCGTCATCGTCAACATCCGCGCGGACGGCAATATGAGCGTCAAGTACAAGGACGACTCCGGCGCGCAGCAGCAGGAAGACATGACGAAGGCTGGCCTCAACGGTTTCATCGCCGATCGGGCACAATCGCACCCCGATCAGCCCGTCGTGATCGCCGCCGACAAAACCGTGAAATACGAAGTCGTGATGAACGTGATGTCCGATCTGAAGGCTCGGGGCGTCAAGCGCGTCGGATTGCTCGTCAAATCGCAATGATCCGCAAGAACTCCGAATACCCGCTTCAGCCGCCGCGTGAACGCGGCACCGGGCGAGCTTTTCTGTTCGCGCTGGTGATGCATGCGCTGCTCGGATTCTTCCTGTATCGCGGCATCCAATGGCAGAACAGCACGCCCGAGGGCGAGCAGGCGGAACTGTGGACAGAGGTGCCGGATTCGGCGATTCCGCGTCCCGTCGTCACGCCGCCGCCCACGCCGGTCGCCCCTGCTCCGCCCGTGCGCGACGAACAGGCCGACATCGCGCTGCAGGAAAAGAAGCGTCAGCAGCAGGAAGCGGCTCGCGCGGCCCAACTGGCCGAACAGCAGCGCCAGCTGAAGCTGAAAGAGCAGCAGGAAGCGGAAGCGAAGCGGCAGCAACAGCTGGCGGCCGAACAGGCGGCCCAACTCGCGGCGCAGAAGGCCGCGAAGCTCAAGCAGCAGCAGGCGCAACAGCAGCAACAGCAGCAGGCCGAGAAGCTCAAGCAACAGCAGCTCGCCGAGCAGCAGAAGCAACAGCAACTGAAAGAACAGCAGGAGCAGCAGCAAAAGCAGGCTCAGACAGAAGCGCAGAAGAAGGCTGAGGCGGAGAAAGCGGCGAAGGCCAAGGCGCAAGCCGATGCGGCCGCGCAGGCGAAAAAGCAGCTCGACAACGAACGTCGCGCGCGGCTTGCGCAGATGCAGGGTCTGGCTGGCGGCGTGGGCGGCAGCAGTTCGAGCAGCAACGGACTGGGCAAGAGCGGAACGGGTAGCGGCTCGGGCGGCACGGCGGCATCGCCGGGTTACGCGGACAAGGTACGACGGCTGGTGCTTCAGCATGTGAACTGGGGCGGCGAAACGGAAGGTCTCGAGACCGTGATCGCCGTGCGTTGTTCGCCGGACGGCAATCAGCTGAGCGCAAACATTACCCACAGCAGCGGCAACGCCGCGTGGGACGCCGCCGCGTTGCGGGCGGTGAAAGCCTCCGATCCGATGCCTCGGGACGTCAATGGCAAGACGCCGGACTACTTCACTATCACGCTGCGTCCGGCGGCTTGATGTGCAGGCTGACAGCCGACCAGCGGCCAACGCCGCGCCCCACCCGGCGCGGCGTTGCGCGGGAACGAAATAGCCGTTTTCCGGTCTGTCTGCTGTCTTCGAGTATTAAGTAAAACCGTTTTGAGGAACCCATACAGCATGAGTTTGATGACCAAGCTAGGCCTGCGAACACTCGTGGCAACGTGCCTGATCGCCGTCGGCGGCGCCGCCAACGCACAACTCAACGTCCTCGTGACGGGCGTCGGATCCACTCAGTTTCCGATCGCAACGGCGAATTTCGCCAATGAAGCGAACTCCCCGCAGCAGGTCAGCACGATCGTGCGTCAGGATCTGCAACGCAGCGGCAAATTCACGAATATCGACGCAGGCTCGACGCCGGTGTCCGAGACCGATTCCGTCGACCTCGGCGCATGGAAGGCGAAGGGCGCCAACGCGTTCGTCGCGGGCAGCGTGAACCGCCTGCCGAACGGCCAGTACGAAGTGCGCTTCAAGCTGTACGACACGGTCAAGGGCGAAAGCCTCGGCGGCCTCGTGCTGGTGAGCCCGGAAAGCGGTCTGCGCATGAGCGCGCACAAGGTCGCGGACTACATTTACGCCAAGCTGATGGGCAATCGCGGCGTGTTCGCCACGCGCCTGTCGTATGTGATCAAGTCGGGCAACCGCTACCAGCTGCAGATCTCGGATTCGGACGGTCAGGACGCGCACATCGCGCTGTCGAGCCCCGAACCGATCATCTCGCCGGCCTGGTCGCCCGACGGCACCAAGGTCGCTTACGTGTCGTTCGAGAAGAAGAAGCCGATCGTCTATATCCACGACCTGCCCACGGGCCGGCGCGTCGTCGTATCGGACCAGAAGGGCAACAACAGTGCGCCGGCGTGGTCGCCGGATGGCCGCACGCTCGCCGTCGCGCTGTCGCGTACCGGCAATACGCAGATTTTCGCGGTCAACGCGGACGGCAGCGGTCTGCGTCGTCTGACGCAAGGCAGCTCGATCGACACCGAGCCGACCTACTCTCCTGACGGTCAGTGGATCTATTTCACGAGCGACCGCGGCGGCGCACCGCAGATCTACAAGATGCCGGCGCAAGGTGAAAGCGCGGGCGGCGCGCAACGCGTCACGTTTACGGGCAGCTACAACACCAGCCCGCGTGTGAGTCCTGACGGCAAGGAGCTTGCCTACATCTCGCGCGTCGGCGGTGCATTCAAGCTGTACATCCAGGACCTGCAAGGCGGATCCGCCACGGGCCTGACGGACACGACACATGACGAATCGCCGAGCTTCGCGGCGAACGGTCAGTACATTCTTTACGCCACTCAGGTGAACGGCCGTGGCGTGTTGGCCGCAGTATCGACCGACGGTCGCACTCGGCAGGTCCTGTCCGTTCAGGGGGGCAGCGTACGCGAGCCGTCCTGGGGCCCGTTTATGCAATAACGTTGATGCAATAACACAAGGAGAGTAATCAAATGATGTCCAAACTTCGTTTCGCATTCGCCGTCGTGATGGTCGGTGCACTGGCCGCATGTCACTCGGGCGTCAAGCTCGACGAAAACGCCAACAAGGGCGCGGGCTCGGCCCAACCGAACCCGAACGACGTCGCGACGGTCAACGTCGACCCGCTGAACGATCCGAACAGCCCGCTCGCGAAGCGCAGCATCTACTTCGACTTCGACAGCTACTCGGTGAAGGATGACTATCAACCGCTGCTGCAACAACACGCGCAATATCTGAAGAGCCACCCGCAGCGTCACGTGCTGATCCAGGGCAACACCGACGAGCGCGGCACCAGCGAATACAACCTCGCACTCGGCCAGAAGCGTGCTGAAGCCGTGCGTCGTTCGCTGTCGCTGATGGGCGTGTCGGATTCGCAAATGGAGGCCGTGAGCCTCGGCAAGGAAAAGCCGCTGGCAACGGGTCATGACGAAGCGTCGTGGGCACAGAACCGCCGCGCCGACCTCGCGTATCAACAGTAAGTCAACGGGTGGTGAGCCGAATGACGCATCGTTTCTCCTGGCTGCGGTTTGCCGCAGCGGCCTGCGTCGCAGGCACGGCCCTCACGGCCGTGCCCGCCCATGCGGGCATGTTCGACGACGATCAGGCCCGCCAGGCCATTCTCGATCTGCGCTCGAAGACCGATAGTCTGTCGAGCCAGCTATCGGCGGCGCAACGCACGATCCTCGATCAGTCCAACCGTCTCGACCAGCTCAACCAGCAGGTCGCGACGCTGCGCGGACAGAACGAGGACATGGCGAACCAGCTCACGACGCTGCAAAAGCAGCAGAAGGACTACTACACCGATCTCGACACGCGCCTGAAGAAATTCGAGCCGCAGCAACAGACGGTGGACGGCGTCCAGGGCGAGGTGCAGCCGGGTGAAACCGATGCGTTCAACGCGGCTTCACAGCAATTCCGCAGCGGCGACTTCAAGAACGCGGCGGCATCGTTCCGCAGCTTCATCTCCAAATATCCGAACAGCCCCTATCAGCCGACCGCGCAATACTGGCTCGGCAACGCGCTGTATGCACTGCGCGACTACAAGGGTTCGACGACTGTCTGGCAAGGTGTCGTAAAGAACTATCCGCAGCATCCGCGTGCACCGGAAGCGCTGCTCGCGATCGCGAACAATCAGCTCGAACAAGGCCAGAAGGCCGCGGCGAAAAAGACGCTCGAGCAGATCGTCGCGCAATACGCCGGCTCGGACGTCGCGCAGTCGGCGCAGAACAAGCTGTCGCAGATCAAGTAGATCGTGGTGTCGGATTGATCACGTTTTGATGTAGTTGGCGGTAACGCGCAGTGTCCGAAGTGATAGCCACGCGCGCCTCTCGCTGGAAAGCCCGGGTAGTGATGCCCGGGCTTTTCATTTTGGGCGACGGTCTTGCCGAGTGTTGGGAGCAAATAGAACTGTCCGGTTTTATAGCAAATGATTTGTCCGCTTTCCTGCGTGGGCGGCAAAGCGGCGCAGGGCATAGCCCGAAGCCGGTTTGCCGCCCACGCGGCCGTCTGGCGAACCCTCAGGCGGCCTGCTGAACCGGGTCAACCTGCAGTGTGCCCGCGGCATCATAACGTCCCAGACAGCGCGGACCGTAAAACACGGCAAGCGAGCCGTCCACGTAGCGATGCACACGCACCCGCCGCTTGACGTAATGGGGCCTCGAACCACCGGCCGGGATCTGCAGTGGCAGCCCCTCGAAGCTCACACAGTTGTCGTTGTTCACGGTGCGCTCGTGGTGCTCGCACAGGATGTCGGCCAGGCCATTGCCGATGTACGGCACGAAGGCGCTGCCTGACTCGGCTGCAGATACCGCGAACTCGGCGTTGTGGCGGGGAAGATAGACCTGTTCCAGATACACATTGGCCTGCTGCATGCTGGTGATGCCGGCTTTGGCGAGCTCGCGTGGCAGCCGCTCCTGGTGCGTGCCGAAGGCCCGCTCCGAACGCCCGCGCGCCTCGGGTGAGTACGCCGCGATGTGCTCGATGCCCAGCTGCGCCAGCGCCCGGCCGAACTGCGTCGGGTTGTTTCGGTCGACCTTGCCGCCAGCTTCAGGCGTATGGAAATAGTGGCTGCCGCGATCGGTGTACAGCGCACAGAACAGGCCGTGCTGCGCGATTGTCTGGCCCACGCCGTGGAAACTCGACGCCGTGCCTTCCTCGTCGCAGAAGAACATCGACAGGTGTTCGCCCGTCGCATCGTCCATTGTCACCACCAGATCCCAGTCGTGCCCGCTAACCCACTCGTGACGGCTCGCATCCTGATGTATCAGCATGCCCGCCAGCGGCGCTCGCTCGCGCTTCTTGCGGTGCTTGCCACGCGCCTTGGCCCGCTTGACTTCACCGGCCTGCTGCAACTGGTTCTTGACCCACGTGTAGCTGCGCTGGCCGCCATGCTCACGCCGGTACCAGCCATGGAAATGTCGAACGTTCCAGCCGGGGTAATCGCGCCGGTAGAGCTCCACGAGCTTGACTACCTCATCGACGGGCGCCCGACGATGCGATATCTGGTCAAGCCGTTTGTCGATCAGCCCCTGCAGTCCGTCCGCCTCGTAGCGATCAATCTGTCGCCGCAGCGTGCGCTCGCAAACCCCCAGCAGGCGCGCCGCTTCCGCCTGCGTAAGTCGCCGATCCTGCCAGTCCGTGTACACCTCTTCGAATCTCATCTTCCGGGTTTCCTGTAACCAGCGTGCCCGGCTTACGGGTGGTTCCATACCGCACCCAAAAACCGGACACATTACGTGCTACAGAACCGGACAATTGATTTGCTCCTAACAGACGGTCTTGCCGAGTTGACAGGGCATGGGTGCGCCGATATAATTTCGCTTCTCTTTTGGGTCGTTAGCTCAGCTGGTAGAGCAGCGGACTTTTAATCCGTTGGTCACAGGTTCGAATCCCGTACGGCCTACCAAAAGATTCGAGGGCTGACATGCGAAAGCATGTCGGCCCTTTTCTTTTTTCCTTTGCCCGCGTGTGCAAACAGGTACGCGTGCGGCAAGCGAGCCGCCTCTTCCCGTCCGCCTCAACGTAGCCTTCCGTTCAGGCACTGCCCTCCGCCCTCCAACGCCGCCAAAAAACACCAGGCATCCCGCAACGACATCGCGCCAGCGCATTCTTATCTTTTTAGTAATTTTCGATTCATGTTTGTGCCACGGGTGGTTTGTAGCCTCGCGACTTGCAATACCGGCTGCAACTTTCAAAAAATTTCACCCACCCTACTCAAACACACAGAATGCAAACCACCCTGAAGGCGCTTCCGATCGCGGTTCTGATCTCCGCCATCTACGGCTGCGGCGGCAGCACCCAAAACCCGTCGAGCACGAGCGCGCCGCAAGGCACCACGAGCAGCACCCCGGCCACGACGACGACGCCCTCGACTTCCGCCAGCAACTATACGGCTGGCAACCTGCTGATCTCGCGCACGGCCTATGATCCGGCGTACGTCGTGAGCGGCACGCTGCCTTATAACGCGACGCCCACGACCACCAATACGTCGCCCGTGACGGCCGTCACGCCCGGCGGCTTTCCGAACGTGTTCACCAACGATTCGAACGACGCCAACTTCGGCGTGACGTCGGAAGCGTATCTGGACCAGTGGGCACCGAACGCGACGAGCCCCTCGCAAACGCTGGACGTCACCGCTCTGGCCGCGAAAAGCAACGTGAATTTCGCCACCAGCTTCGCCTCGAAGTCGGAGCTCGCGCTGAACGTGTCGCTGGATCAGAAATCGCTGACCTTCACCGGCTACAACGCGTCGATCGACCAGCTCGATATCTCAAACACGAATACGCCAGGCGTGGTCGACACGACGAATACCGACATCGCAACGCCTACCTACCGTACCGTCGCGCAGCTGAATTTCGCCGATAACAGCCTGTCGTTCACGAACACCAACGCATACGCCGGCAACAACAGCCGCGCGGCCGTGCTCGCCAACGGCATGTACTACATCGTCGGCAATGCCGGCAATTCGGGCAAGAATCCGAAGCCGACGACGGCCCAGCTCGACATGCTGACGATGAACACCGGCGTGCAAAGCATCGCTCCGGGCAGCCAATGCGCGTTCACGCAAGTAATCGGCGCATTCCAGTCCGGCACGGGCACCGGCACGTACGCGGTCGCACCGGCTGGAACGGCGTGCTCGCTGGCGTCGATGGGTTCGATCACGGGCGGTAGCTCGACGGGCGACCAGTTCGGCTTCTCGATCGCGAACCTGCCGACCACGCCCGCAACGGCCGCCGACAAAACCGGCAAGGACGCCAACTACCGCGGCCTGTTCGTCGGCCCGGACGGCACGATGTATGTCTCCAAGGGCAGCGGCGGCAACGGCGTGAACACGGTGTACCAGGTCGGCGCGACCGGTGCGCTCGCCAATGGCGGCAAGTTGCCGCAAAACGCCGCGACGACGATCGTGCCTGGTTTCCCGACGGCCCTCGCGACCAACCTGACGGCGCTCACGTCGCCTAGCCAGGTGACCGGCACGGTCTATCCGTTCGGGATGTGGATCCCCGCGTCGAATCCGTCGATCATGTTCGTCGCTGACGAAGGCGACAGCACGCCGGGCGACCAGGTGAGCGGCAGCGGCGGCCTGTGGGTCTATCAGAACCAGAACGGCACGTGGAAGCCGCTCGCCAACCTGACGACCGGCCTGAACCTCGGCACGGCCTACACGGTGACGGACACGACCGGCGCGTACGGTACGAAGGGCGCGAGCTATACGACGACGCCTGACGGCTTGCGCAACATCACGGGCCAGGTCAACAGCGACGGTTCGTTCACGATCTACGCGGTGACCTCGACGATCGGCAACAGCCTCGGCACCGCGTTCGATGCGGGCGCCGACTCGAACCAGCTCGTCAAGATCACCGTGAGCATCAACGGTTCGACGGTGAGCTCGGCGAAGGGCTTCACCGTGATGCAGACCGCGCCGTATGGCCAGGCGCTGCGCGGCGTCGCACTCGTGCCGAAGTCCTGAGCGGGTTAGTAGATTCAAATGAAACGACCTGCCATCCGGCAGGTCGTTTTTTCTGGCACGCTCCAACGTAAAATCCGTCGCGAGCAATCGCCGTCTCGCCTCAACGCGCCGGCAGTCCCGCATTGAACCGCAACACGATCCTGCAGCCTGGCGTGTTGTCGTGAATCTCCACGACGGCCTCGTGCACCCGCGCGATCGCGGCCACGAGACTCAAGCCGACGCCATGCCCCGAAGTCGCCGCCTCCTGCCCGTTTCTGCTGCGATAGAACGGACGCAGGACTGCATCGCGCTCACCTGCCTCGATTCCGGGTCCAGTATCCGCGACCTGCACGACGGGCCTTCCCGCTTCAAGCGTTGCTTGCAGCGTCACCGCGCCGCCACCGGGCGTGAACTTCAGCGCGTTATCGAGCAGATTCTCGATAGCGCCGAACAGCAGATCCACGTCGCCGCGCGCGAAAACTGGTTCGGACGCAAGCACCGCGACCGACAAACGACGGTTCTCCGCGACCGGCTCGTACAACTCCGCGACGTCGCGCAGGATGGTGTCCAGCGACACGTCGCAGAAGCTCGCGCGTCTGACATCCGCTTCGACCTCCGCGATCCTCAATAGCGCGGTGAAACGGTTCAGCACGACGTCCGATTGCGCGATCGCGGTGTCGACGGCGCTCGTGTAGTCGTCGACGGTATGCGAGCGCCGCCGCGCGCGTTCGAGGCCCGCGCGCAGATGCGTCATCGGCGTGCGCAGATCGTGCGCGATGCCCGCGCACACGCCGCGCACTTCGGCCACCAGCCGCTCGATTTCATCGAGCATCAGGTTGACGATTTCCGCCAGACGGTCGAGATCGTGATGCGTGCCGCGATTCGACAGACGCCGGTTCAGTTGACCCGCCATGATCTCGCGCGCCGTCAGACTCATCGAGCGGATACGCCGGTTCGACATCGCGTGAAGCGCGGCGCCGCAGCCGACGGCAAGCAGAATCGTCAGCATGAGCCCGAGGCACAGGATCTTCACGAGCGTATGGTCGAAATGAATGATCTCGTCGATCGAGTGACCGACGACCACCCGCAGACCGCTACGCGTCGGCACGATGATGCCGCGAAAATGACTGGCCAGCGACGGCGGCCCGTCGTCCATTGCTTGCGTGTAGTAGAACGGCCGGCGCTCGCGCTCGGCCGGCAACGCATGGATATTGCCGGCGAGCCAGCGGCCTTCTTCGTCGAACACGCCATAGGGCCGGCTGCTCGCGATGTCGCGCCGGCTCAGCGCCGCGATATTGGCGATCGCCTCGGCGCGGCCGATCGAGCTGAACTCGGCCACTTCTCCGCGCAGCCGTTCATCGACCTCGTGCAGCAGATACGTGTGCATCATCCAGTAGAGCATCGCGAACAGCACGACCGCGCAACTGATGAACACCATCAGCAGCCATGTGACGTTGTTCGCCGGCAGGCGCGGCCAGCGCCTATTCGCCGGCACGGAGGACATAGCCGACATTTCGAACCGTGTGGATCATCAGCGAAAACCGTCCGTTCAGACTGATCTTGCGGCGCAGGTGACCGATATGCATGTCGATCACGTTGGTCTGCGCATTGAAGCGGTAATTCCAGACCGACTCGAACAGCATCGCGCGCGTCACAGGCTGCTCCGTATGCAGCATCAGGTATCTGAGCAACTGGTACTCGCGAGGCTTCAACTCGATCGAATCGCCCGCGCGCCGGACCTGATGCGTGCCCATATCGAGCACGAGATCGCCGACGCTCAGCACCAGCGGTTGCTCCGAAGAAGAGCGGCGGCGCAGCAGCGCATTGAGGCGCGCGGTCAGCTCGAGACTGTCGAATGGTTTGGTCAGGTAATCATCGCCGCCGGCGCGCAGGCCGCGTACGCGTTCGTCGACCGCCGAAAGCGCGCTCAGTATCAGCACCGGGGTCTCTTTGCCGACGTTGCGCAACGTGGAGAGGATCGACAGACCATCCACGTCGGGCAGCATCCGGTCGAGCACGACTGCGTCGAAATCGCCGTTGAGCGCGCGCAACAGGCCGGCATGGCCGCTCGGCACGCTTTCCACCGCGAAGTTGTAGTCCTCGAGCGCGGTGGACACTTCGAGCCTCACACGCTCGTCATCTTCGACGACGAGAATGCGGGGTCTGCGCCCCGCGGGGTAGTTGATCGCTGCTCTGCTTTCCAAGAGGACGTCGTTTCCTGTGGTCGTGCGTCGCCGCATGAACGGCGACGTCAATAGCGGGGGCCGCCTATGCGGGCGCGGAGTATGACATGGCCATGTTGCTGCTTCATGACGCGTCCCGCGCGGAGCCGAAAACCGTTCACACGTGCAACTAGTGTCCTGAGTTAAAAATTCATTGAATGATGCCGATCACGTACTAAAGTGTCCTGTGTAGCACTTGATACGCGGAGGCAACGATGAGTGGACGGTCCAAAGGGGAACTCGTGCTGAGCGATTCGGAGCGCGAAGACCTGCAAGCGCTGACGATGCGACGCAAGACCGCGCAGGCCCTGGCATTGCGGGCGCGCATCGTGTTGGCCTGTGCCGATGGCATGGACAACAAGACAGTTGCGGCGAAACAGCGGGTCACACAGCAAACGGTTTCGAAGTGGCGGGCGCGATTCGTGAGCCATCGTGTGGACGGCCTGCTTGATGCACCACGGCCCGGCGCACCGAGGACGATTGATGACGCGCGCGTCGATGCGGTCATCGCGAAGACGCTCGAGTCCGTGCCTGTCGGAGCGACTCACTGGAGCACGCGCACGATGGCTCGCGAAATGAAATTGTCGCAGACGGCGGTCACACGAATCTGGCGTGCTTTTGGCTTGCAACCGCATCGGCAGGAGACGTTCAAGCTCTCCAGCGATCCGATGTTCGTCGACAAGGTGCGGGATCTCGTCGGGCTTTACCTGGACCCGCCGCTCAAGGCCATGGTGCTGTGCGTGGACGAGAAGAGCCAGATTCAGGCGCTCGATCGCACGCAACCCATGTTGCCGTTGGCACCCGGCATCCCTGAGCGACGTACCCACGATTACATGCGCCACGGTACGACCACCCTGTTCGCGGCGCTGGACATCGCTACTGGTGAAGTAATCGGCGAGGTACATCGGCGCCATCGCAGCAGCGAATTTGTGCGCTTTCTGCGCACCATCGAAGCCAGCGTGCCGTCTTACCTGGAGGTGCATCTGGTAATGGACAACTATGGCACGCACAAAACGCCCTCGATCAAAGCCTGGTTCGCTCGTCATCCTCGCTTCCATGTTCACTTCACACCCACCTCGGCGTCGTGGCTTAACCAGGTCGAACGATGGTTTGCCGCGCTCACTGAAAAATACCTTCGACGCGGTACGCATCGGTCGACACGTCAACTCGAAGACGCGATCCGTCATTATCTGGATGTCTATAACGCGAACCCCAAACCGTTTGTCTGGAGCAAGTCGGCCGATGAGATCCTGGCCAGCCTCGAACGGTTTTGTGTGCGCGTCCGCAAGGCTGCGGCAGGAGCATCATGAATATCAATACCGACGCAATTGATGAAGTTTCCCTCGCGCTCCTCTACCTGACCCTGCATGACCGATACCGTGCATGGAAGGGCTTCGACTGGGATGTGCTGAACCGGCTCCATGAACGAGGCCTCATCGAAGACCCAGTCAACAAGACGAAGTCCGTGATCTTTACGGAAGAAGGACTGCGCGAGTCCGAGCGACTTTTTAATCAGCACTTTGTCATTCCGGAAAGAACAGAGAATTGATTCAACGAACTTCTAACTCAGGACACTAGTCGAGCTTCAGTGCCGCGCGCACTTCCACCTTCGCATCGGCAAAGTCGCGCTGAAAATCCGGATTGGCCATCAGCGCCGCCGCGACGAGCGTTCCGTCGATGCGACCCGCTTCGACATCGCCCGGATAGTGGACGCCGTCGACGACGCGGTTCATGCCGAATTCGCGCCCACGCGCGAATAGCGCATCGCGCTTCTCGGGGACCATCTGCGCGAGCAGGATCGCGCACAGATAGCCGAAGGTCGCATGACCGCTCGGGTACGAGTGGTAGTCGTCGCCGGGCCGCTTCGGCACGGTATGAATGCGCGGTGTCCACAAACTTACAAACCTGAGCGCATCGCGTAGCGTCAGTGCGGATCGCGCTGTTGTGGGGCATCCGTAATAGCAACTTTAGATTCGTAAGATACCGATCACTTCGCATTAACGGACGGTTGATAGCATCCCGCCTCGTTCGACTACCAGTTCATCGCCCCACTCGCGAAAGGATGCTGCACCATGCAACGGGTTAGTTTTCCCCTTAGAAAGAAGCCGCTGACGCAATTCGTTCTTGCCACACTGTGCGCGGCCGGCGCGCAGATCTCGCATGCCCAGACCTCGGGCGATCTCGGCTCCGTGCAAAGCACGGCCGTCTCGTCATCGAACAGCGGCACGGCCACCAGCACCAACGTGCAGTCGGCACCGGCACAGGCGCCGTCGCAAGGCTCGCTCACCGCAACCCAACCGCAGTCGGTGATCAGCCGGCACTACATCGAAAACAGTACCGCTCCGACCGCGAACTACAGCGAGATCGTGCAGATCGCGCCGAGCGTGTCGAATGTTTCTCCGAACGGCTCCGGCCTGATGGAATCGCAGAGCCTGTCCATTCGCGGCTTTCAGGACGGTCAGTACAACGTGACATTCGACGGCATCCCGTTTGGCGATACCAACGACTTCACCCATCATTCGACGTCGTTTTTCTCGAACCGGGTGCTCGGCAATATCGTCGTCGACCGCGGTCCCGGCGACGCTTCGCAGATCGGCTTCGCCACCTTCGGCGGAACGATCAGCCTGCAGTCGAGGGATCCGTCGGCATCGCCGGCATTCTCGGTGCTCGGCTCGTACGGCAGCTTCGACACATGGCAGGCCGGCGCCGAGTTCAATACCGGCTATCTGCAGCAATGGGGCGATGCGCGCGCAATGGTCGGCTATGCGCAGAGCAGCAGCGACGGTTATCTGACCAACGCGGACCAGCGCCGTCAGAACGTCTACTTCAAGCTCGACAAGCCGATCGGCGACAACACGCTGCTCACGCTGTTCGCGACTTACAACAACATCCACCAGAACGTGCCGCTCGGCGCGACGGCCGCGCAGATCCAGCAGTTCGGTCCCAACTTCGGTCTTGGCGCCGACCCGACGAGTCAGGCCTATGCCGGCTACAACTTCGACAAGATCAACACGGACTTCGAATACATCGGCGTGAAAACGAAGGTCGCCGAGTGGGTGATCGACAACAAGCTCTATACGTACGGTTACTACCACAACGGCTTCAACGGCCTCGACCCGAACGGTGAAACGCCAAACGGCACGATCTTCGGCCCGAACAACGTGCCGGGCCAGGAAATGAACAACAACTACCGCGCGTTTGGCGACGTCCTCGCGCTCGAGCGGCAGCTCGGTCCCGGCAAGCTGCAGACCGGCATGTGGATCGCGCACCAGTCCAACTTCCGCGACAACTTCAATGTCGATTCGTCGCTGAACTTCGCGTTCATCTCGCAGAACTTCACGATGAACGACACGATGCTGACGTTTCAGCCGTATCTGCAATACGCCTGGCAACTGCAGAACGGTTTGACGATTACGCCGGGACTCAAGTACGTGTCGTTCAACCGCAGCATCGATACGCCGATGAACCAGAAGACCGGTGAGCCGCTCGATTTCAGCCACACGTGGGACAAGGTGCTGCCGTCGTTGACGCTGCACCAGCAGATCACCCCGCAATGGAGCGCGTATGCGCAGTACGCGCAGGGCTTTCTCGCGCCGAACCTGAATGTGTTCTATGTCAACGATCCGACCGTCTCGGGACAACCCGATCCGGAACAGACCGACAACTACCAGATCGGCACGACGTACAAAACGGGGCGTCTGACCGTCGCCGCCGATCTGTACTACATCAACTTCCGCAACGCGGTGACGAGCCGCACGGTCGGCAACAACGTGATCTTCTCGAATGCGGGTGGTGCGACCTACAAGGGCGTCGAAACCGAAGCGACCTTGTCGGTCGGCGACGGCTTCAGCCTGTACGGCAATCTGACCTTCAATTCGGCCAAACAGAAGAGCACCAATACGTGGATGCCCAACGCGCCGCAATCGACGGCCGCCGCCGGCGTGCTCTACGAACGCGGGCCGCTCAACGGTTCGTTGCTGATGAAGTTCGTCGGCCATCAGTATGGCGATACCGGCAACACCCAGCCGATCGGCGGCTATGCGATCACCAACTTCGCCAGCTCGTACACGTTTGCCCGACTCGCACCGTGGACGCATGACACGCGCCTCGGCTTGCAGATCGACAACCTTTTCAACCGCACCAGCATCAATGCGCTGGCCGGCTACACCGCCGCGGACAACACACCGCTTTACTGGACCATCCCGGGCCGCGTGTTCGTCGCGACGCTGTCCACCGATTTCTGAACGGAGCTTCTTTCATGACTGTCGATAACCTGCTGCACCTCGCGAACAATTCCGGTGGCGTGTTGTATGTGATTGCCGCCATGCTGTTCGTTGCCCTGACGATCATCATCGAGCGCTCGTGGTTCCTGCAACGCGCATCGAGCGGCAGCCGCGCGGTGCTCGACCAGGTCGACCGCCTCGAACAACTGAACGCCGCCTCGCTGACGGCATGCGCCGAACCGTTTCAGGCGCTGCCGATGGCGAGCCTGCTGAAGGTCGCCGGCCGGCTTGCCGGTCAGACGTCGCGCGATGAGCTCGATGCGTGTCTCGACGAAGCGATCATGCGCGAAGCACCGAACATCGACCGCTTCCTGTGGGTGCTCGACACGATCGTCACGCTCGCGCCGTTGCTCGGTCTGTTCGGCACGATCGTCGGTATGTTCAACGCGTTCCAGGTGCTGTCGAATCCGGGCAACGCACCGACCCAGGTCACGGGCGGCGTGGCCGGGGCACTGATCGCGACGGCGTCGGGTCTGTTCGTCGCGATGATCGGCCTCGTGTTCTTCAACGGTCTGCACAACCGCGTAAGAGGCGTCGTCCATCAGCTCGAAACCCTGAAGGCGGCGCTCGTGAACCGGCTTGCGGCCAGAACGCATGAGTCGGTCAAGCCGATGCATGAAGTGCCGCGCCCGGTGGTCGGCAAATTCGCTTCGCAGGGAGTCTGACGATGAAGTATTTCGAGGCGCGAAAGGCGCGCATCGAGATCATCCCGATGATCGACATCATGTTCTTTCTACTGGTGTTCTTCATCATGATCACGCTGCACATGATCCCGAACGCGGGGCTGCGCTCGCAGCTGCCGTCGAGCGCCACGGCGCAAGCGCTGCCGCCGCCGCAGGTCACGGTAACGCTCGCGACCGACGGCAGTCTGTCGGTCGACGGCCGCACGCTGAGCCTTGCGCAATTGACCACCCTGCTCGCCGCCCGCACGGACGTCGCGCATACGGTCGTGACGATTGCCGGCTCGAAGCGGGCGCAGATCCAGCACCTCGTCTCGGTGATGGACGCGTGCCGCGCCGCGGGCGTATCGCAAATCGCGCTCGCCGCGCAGCCTGTGGCGAACTGATATGGCAACCGTACCCGCCTGCGGGATCGTGCAGCAACGAACGCGCCTATTGCCGGCCGCCGCCATCGCGCTCGTCGCGCAAGCGCTGGTGCTCGGCGCGACGATTGCGCTGCTCACGCATACGACCCGGGTGTCTTCCGTATCGTATGAAGCGCCGCCAACGCTGCTGACGCTGGCGGCACCGGCTCCCGCGCCGCAACCGCCGCAGCCGCCTGCGAAGCCCGTGCCGCCTCCCGCGCGGCCGGTCGTACCCGTGCGCCATGCTGCGCACACGCCCGCGAAGCCCGTGACGGCCGCGGTGCCGAAGCGCGTGCCGACTCCGGTGCCGGTGCAGCCCGCGGCGACACCGACCGAGCCGCCATCCGCGCCCGCGCCGCAACCGCCAGCCGAGCCCGCGCGGCAACCGCCCGCACCCGCTGCGGTGCCGGTTGCAGCCGCGCCTACGCCAAGCTTCGAGGGTGCGCTGCGCGCGGCGATTCAGGCCGCGCTGCGCTATCCCGAGTCGGCCCGCATGGCTGGCATGACGGGCCGCACACGCGTCGCGTTCCGGTATCGCGACGGCGTCGTGTCCGACCTCAGCGTCGTGGTGTCGAGCGGTATCGGACTGCTGGACCGCGCAGCGCTCGCAGCCGTGCGCGACGCCGCTTATCCGAAACCCGAGTCCGCATTCGTGGGCAAAACGCTCTCGGAGCAATTGTGGGTCGACTTCAAACTCGACGACCACGAATGATGATCCGCTAACGCCCAACCGCACGAGAGACGTCATCCGCCCACCGGAATGGCGTCCCTCTTCCCAATCCATCCGCAGTACTAATATGAATCTACTCAACGCGAAACTGAAAAATATCCTGTCCGCCCTGATCGCCGGCGGCGTCGCTTCCCTGCTCGCGCTGTCGAACGTCCATGCGGCGACGGGCGCCAACGCCGATCAATTCGAAATCGCGAAACGCTATGGCCTCGAAGGCGGCGAGCGTTGGGATTACGTGGCGTACGACGCTGTTCGCCAGCACCTCTTCATCAGCCGCGACACGCACGTGCAGGTGATCGATACGCGCACCGGCAAACCGGTCGGCGAGATCGCCAACACCGCCGGCGTGCACGGCTTCGCGTTCGTGGAGGACCTCAAGCTCGGCTTCGTCACCAACGGCCGCGCCAATACGGTGAGCGTCGTCGATCTCGACACACTCAAGGTCGTCGACAGCATCAAGGCCGCGGGCTCCGACCCGGACGGCATCCTCTACGTGCCGGCCTTGCGGCGCATCTTCGTGAGCAATGGCCACGACGGCAGCGTCAGCGCAATCGACGTCGCGACGCGCAAGGTGGTCGCCACGATGAGCGTGGGCGGCAAGCCGGAGGCGCTCGCGGCGGACAGCCACGGGCACGTGTTCGTCAATGTGGAAGATCGCGCCGAGATCGTCGAGATGGACGGTCGGTCCGCGACGGTGCTGGCGCATTGGCCACTCGCGCGGTGCGAGTCGCCGACCGGACTCGCGATCGATCCGGCGAGCGAGCGCCTGTTTTCGGTTTGCGCCAATCACCGCATGATGATCGTCGATGCGACGTCGGGCCGTCGCGTGGCCGAGGTGCTGATAGGGGGTCACCCCGACGCGGCGGCTTTCGATCCGGCCTTGAAGCTCGCGTTCAGTTCGAACGGCGCGGACGGCACGCTGACGATCGTGCATGAAGACGATGCGGACCATTACACGGTCGCGCAGAACATGCCAACGCTGGAAGGCGCGAAAACGATGGCGCTCGATGAACAGCAGCACCGGATCTATCTGGTGTCGTCGAAGTTCGGCGCGGCCGACCCGGCCACGGCTGCCAATTCTCATCCGCGCGCGACGGTCATCCCCGGTACGTTCGAAGTGCTCGAGGCGCAGCTCAAGGCACGCTGACGCGCGGCATCGACGCACGGCCGCCCGTTGATCGCGGCGGCGCGTCAAACATCGGTTCGCCTAGATGAGGCCGTGCGCGACGCCGCTCGGCGTCGCCCAGCGCTCGCTGTCGTTCGACACGCCGAAATCCACGGCCCGTAGTGAAACGGTGGCCGAGCAGGCCGTCGCACGCTTTGCGCTGGCGCGCGCGAGGATGCGTTGCTCGTGCACATAGAAGAATTCGAGTTGGCGCGCGTCGGACGCTTTTCGTTGGAGCTCGAACACATCCTCGAGCACGCGCCGCGACACATGAAAACGCTGAAGTCCGCGGCCAAGCCGGATCTGAAAGACAACACCGTCGCTGTTGTGCGGCACCGCTGCCCAGATAAGCGGAATGCTACTCATGGAGCCCCCGTAACTGGATCTTCATGTCAGGAACATTGACGATTTCATCGTCGCACGGATAAACGCACGGCGCGACTTGTCAAAATTAAACAAGGTTGATTTGGCGTTTTCACCACAGTGGCAGGTGTTGCGACGCAACGCCCCAGCGAATCCTTACTCGACAGCAGTCCGTCGCTTGCGCCGCGCGGTCGTTCGTCGGGTACGATGCAATGCGGCCCGATTTAATTTGCCACGCTTCTCGCTGATTTTTCGGTAGCCGGCATGCAGAAGAATCATTCGCTTTTGCGTCGGGAATCCACACGCAAGGAATATGCGTTGGCTCGTTTGCGTCTTGCCACGAGCCGCCTTATGCGCGCTGAGTCGGAAGCCGAAAAGACACTCGCCACCTGCTGGATGAAGGCGTGGGCAAGCGTCATCGGCGATGCGCAGTTCCCTAAGCTTCCTTACCGACCGGCCACTCCCAAAGCGAGGCGGCGCTCCTCGCCAAGGCTCCGCGATTGACATCTGCCGTCGCTCGAACTGAATGGCGACGCGGCGACATCGTCGCGCACTCCAACCCCATTCATTGACCGTATGGTTCGCCACCTCACAGACCGTCTACGCCCTCTGCTCGCATGATCGCTTCACGACGCCTTCGAGCGTTCGCGACAAACAGAGCAATAAAGAAGAGACGACAAAACGGCGAGCGCGTCCCGCAACGATCGGGCTGCCCCGCCGCTCGGGGGATACCCATGAAAGCTGGAAAGGTAATCTGGGTAGTGGCTTTGCCGTGTCTGATCGAAACGTCGCATGCGCAGGAGGTCTATCTGCAAGGCGGCACGCTGGGCATCGGGGTTGGCGCGGCGTGGAGCGTCACGTCGTGGTTCGGCGTGCACGCGGACTTCAACGCGATCAATTTGTCGCACAACTTCGAGGTTGGGGGCAATCGCTACGAAGACGGCATACGGCTGCGTCAGGGCGGTCTCTACGGCGATTTCTTTCCGTGGGCCGGCACCGGCTTTCGCGCGACAGCGGGCCTGCGTCTGACCGACAACGAAGTCAGCGGCAACTCGGTTCCGACCAACGGCATGTACGTATTCGAGGGCAAAGCCTCGCCGGCCTTTCCCGGCGAATACGCGACGGCGACCGCCCGATACCCGACCGCGATGCCCTACCTTGGCATCGGCTATGGCTTGCGCCCGAGAGCCAAAGGCTGGGGGCTCGTGGTGGATCTCGGTGTCGCCTACGGCATTCCGAAGACCTCGTACACACTGTCGCCGGCATTGTCGCAGGCCGCGGGACCGCAGATGAGTCAGCAGATCATCAACACCGGATTGCAGCAACTGCGCGATAAGGTCTCGCCTTATCGATGGTATCCGACGTTGCAGGTCGGCATTGCTTATCGCTTCTGAGGCGCAGCGCACGGAATCCGTCCCAGTACTATAAATTTGCAAAGGACTTTTCACATTCCGATTGCATAAAAAAACAAACGAAAGAAAGCGCGATACGACCTTCGCTTTTTCTGGTTATTTATCGAGATGAAAAGATATGCAATGATCGCCGCCGAATCAGCGGAGCATGTCTGAACCTTGCGCCAGCATACGTTCCGGCAACCCCACGGCCCATTGCTTTTTCATTGAACCGATAATGACCACCTTTCTGTTCGATCTGCTGTCGAACCTCGCCTTGTTCGCCATCGTATCGATGGCCTGTCGACTGTATAACCGGTTCGGGTCGGGTGCCGCGCTGAGCGGCCCTGCGATTTTCATCGTGATCGCGCTGGCCGCGTGCGTGCTCGACGGCTTGTTGACGTTTGTCGTGTTCGCCGACGCGCAGAACCGCTATGGACAATTCGCCCTGCCGACGTCGTTTCTTCAGCGTGCTGGCGCGTATGCGCTCGCGATCGTGATCGCGTTCTCGTGGCACCGGATGTCGAGGCGCCGGCGCCCCGTGAAAAGCGCCCCGGACGACGCGGTTGTCATCCAGACGTCACCGTACTCCGAATCGCGGCTGCGCATGTGAGCCCGGCACGCCCCGACCGGCTTTTCACGTACGCCCCGCCATGTTTCATCTCTGTATTGCCGCCGCGAGCAGGGCAGGAACGGTCCTTGCGCATGCGGGCGCCGTCGGCTATAACTCCCGAAGACCGCGCGTTGTGGGTCATGGCACCACCGTCGTTCAATCCGTTGATGGCAACCTATAACGAGGAAACATCTTGGATATCGAAACCGTACGTGCATTCGTCATGACCCGTGGCATCGACATCGGCACCAAGGTCATCGGCGCAATCGTGCTGTGGCTCGTCGGCCGCTGGATCATCGGGCTGATCTCCAACCTGTCGCGCAAGCTGCTCGCACGCAACGGCCGGGTCGACCCGACACTCGCCCACTACCTCGCGTCGATTCTCGCCGGGTTGCTGAACCTGCTGCTCGTCCTCGCGATCCTGGAAATCTTCGGTGTGCAGACGACGTCGTTCGCCGCGTTGCTCGCCGGCCTCGGCCTCGCGATCGGTACTGCGTGGGGCGGCCTGCTCGCGCATTTCGCGGCCGGCGTGTTCATGCAGGTGCTGCGGCCGTTCAAGGTCGGCGATTTCGTCATGGCCGCGGGCGTCACCGGCACCGTCACGGAGTTGGGCCTGTTCGGCACCACGATCGTGACGCCGGACAACGTGACGACCATCATCGGCAACAACAAGATCTTCTCCGACACGATCTCGAACTACAGCGTGCTGCCGTTCCGGCGCGTCGAGCTGACCGCGAAGATCGCCAATGGCGTCGATCCGACCGATGCGATCGCGCGTTTGAAAGCCGCCGTCGCGAAGATTCCGAACGTGGCCGAAAACCCCGCGCCGGATATCGAGGTCTTGAGCTTCACGCCAGAAGGACCGCTGCTGTGTGTGCGCCCTTACTCGTCCAACCAGAACTACTGGCAGGTCTACTTCGACACCAATCGCGCGATCGTTCAGACCTTCAAGGAAGCCGGCTATCCGACGCCGGAAACGCCACTCGCACCGCGCGCGATCACGCGCGATTGATCTGATCGAACCTCCGCGGGCACCCGACACGGGTCGTTGGCATGGCGGCATGAAAAAAGGCGTCGCGAGATTCGCGACGCCTTTCGTGTTTTTCAAGGCCCGAAATACAGCAAACAACTCGTCATCAACGCGTACTCGCGTTCGCGCCATTCTTGCGCAGCATCTTCCACAGCGCGCCGAGCACGATCGGTACGATCGCCGCGCCGATACCGACCAGCACGATCACGTTCAGATACTGACGGATGAACGGGATGTTGCCGAAGAAATAGCCGAGCAGTGTCAGCAGCAGCACCCACAACAGCGCGCCGACGACGTTGAACATCTGGAAGCGGCTCCACGTCATCGACGACGCGCCCGCGACGAACGGCGCAAACGTCCGCACGACAGGGATGAAACGCGCGAGCACGATCGTCTTGCCGCCGTGTTTCTCATAGAAGTTGTGAGTCTTCTGCAGCGCGGCGCGATCGAGAAAGCGCTCGAGCACCGGAATGTGCGTATTGAACACGCGCGGTCCGATCGCGCGGCCGATCAGATAGTTGGTCGTATTGCCCGAGACCGCCGCCACCAGCAGCAACAGGATCAGCAGTCCGAGATGCATCTGCCCGGTCGCGCAGAACGCGCCGCCGATGAACAGCAGCGAATCGCCCGGCAGAAACGGCAGCACCACGAGCCCCGTTTCAGCGAACACGATCGCGAACAGCACCGCGTAGACCCAGGCACCGTACACCTGAATGAAGTCTCCGAGAAACTTGTCGATGTGCAGGACAAGATTGGCGAAATGTAGCAGCGTATCCAAGGAACGTCCTTTTAAACCAGTGTATGCGTAGAGGGAAAACGGCCACCGCGCGACCCTGCAACAGGCGCAGCGAGCGGCGGGCCGACCGCTGCGAATTGACCGCGACATGATACCGAAAGTGCCTCGGGTCGAATGAAAATCTGCTGGTTGGGCGTCTGCGCGGGCGGCGTGCGCCAAGTCGCTATAATTTCGCCATGTCCGAATTCTCCGAAACGCCTGCGGGCACCGCGGCCGCGGCCGCACCTTCCGACGCCTCCCGCGCGGCGCCCGTGCCGCGTCCGTTGCGCGCCATCCAGCCGCTCCCCGATCAATTGATCAGCCAGATCGCCGCCGGCGAAGTGGTCGAGCGGCCGGCGTCGGTAGTCAAGGAGCTGCTCGAGAATGCGCTCGACGCGGGCGCGCAGACGCTGCGCATCCTGCTCGACGAAGGCGGCGTCAAACGCATCTCGATCACCGACGACGGCTGCGGCATCCCCGAGAACGAACTCGTGCTCGCCCTGACGCGCCATGCGACCAGCAAGATCCGCTCGCTTGCCGAGCTCGAAGCGGTCGCGACGCTCGGGTTCCGCGGCGAAGCGCTGGCGTCGATCGCGTCGGTCGCGCAGATGAGCATCACGAGCCGCACCGCAGATGTGCCGCACGCGGTGCGCATCGACGCGGAAACCGGCGTGCTGAGTCCCGCCGCTGGCACCCAGGGCACGACGATCGAAGTCCGCGAGCTGTACTTCAACACCCCGGCACGCCGCAAATTCCTGAAAAGCGAACAGACCGAACTCGGCCACTGTCTTGAACAGATCCGCCGCGCCGCGCTCGCGCGGCCGGACGTCGCGATCTCGGTGCTGCACAACGGCAAGGCCATCGAGCATTGGAACGCGAGCGAGCCGCCCGCGCGGGTTGCGAAGATTCTCGGCGAGACGTTCGCGACCGCCCATCTGCCGCTCGGCGAATCCGCCGGTCCGCTTGCGATCTACGGCTGCGCCGGTCTGCCGACCGCGAGCCGCGGTCGCGCCGATCAACAGTATTTCTTCGTCAACGGCCGCTTCGTGCGTGACAAGCTGCTCACGCACGCGGTGCGCGCCGCGTATGAAGACGTGCTGCACGGTGAGCGTTATCCGTCGTACGTGCTGTTCCTCGATTTGCCGCCCGAAGGCGTCGACGTGAACGTACATCCGTCGAAAATCGAGGTGCGTTTCCGCGATTCGCGCTCGATCCACCAGTTCGTGTTCCATGCGGTGCAGCGCGCGCTCGCGCGGCACGCGGGCGCGTCGCCTGAAACGACGGCGGGCGGGCATGCGGCGCACCTGGAACCGTCGGCCGGTGGACCGGCTTCATCTGGTTCGACGCCGCCGGGTGTCACAAGCGGCGTAGCCGACGGCATCGGCGCGGGCGCCGGTCTTTCGAGCGGCGCGGGCTTCGGCGCGGGAAGCCGCGGCGGCCTTGGCGGCGGCAGCAGCTTCGGCGCCCCGGGCGCCTCGCAGCCTGGCAATACGTGGATGCGCCAGGCACGCATGACGCAAGGCACGCTGCCGGTCGCGCAACCGCTCGCCGGTTACGACGCGCTGTTCGGCCGCAAGGATCCGCTTGCCGGCCGGGTCGAAGGCGCGTCGCTGTTCGAAGCGCGCGACTCCGCAACCGACGCGACGTCGCCATACGACGCAGCGCCGTTCGCGCCGCGCCCGGCTGCCCGCGCATTCGACGCCACCGACGACCAGCCGCTCGGCTTCGCGCTCGGCCAGGTCCACGGCATCTACGTGCTCGCGCAGAACCGCCATGGGCTCGTAATCGTCGACATGCATGCGGCACACGAGCGCATCCTGTACGAGCAGTTCAAGAGCGCGCTCGCCGACCGCGCGATCGCCGTGCAGCCGCTGCTGATCCCGCAGACGATGCAGGCCGATCCGGTCGAAATCGGCACGGTCGAGGAAGAGCGCGATACGCTCGATGCGCTCGGCTTCGACCTCGCGGTGCTGTCGCCGACCACGCTCGCGATCCGCGCGGTCCCCGCGTTGCTGAAGGACGCCGACCTGCAAGCGCTTGCGCGCGCGGTGCTGTCCGACCTGCATGCATTCGGCGGCTCGCGCGTGCTGACCGAGCGTCAGCACGAACTGCTCGGCACGCTCGCGTGCCATCACGCGGTGCGCGCGAACCGGCGTCTGACGCTCGACGAAATGAACGCGCTGTTGCGCCAGATGGAAGCGACCGAGCGCGCCGATCAGTGCAACCACGGGCGTCCGACCTGGTATCAGCTGACGCTGGCCGATCTCGATCGGCTGTTCATGCGCGGGCAGTAACGGCGCTGCGTTTCGATCACACCGTTGCGCCGCGCGCCCGCTTGCCCATGACGTCACACCCTACCCCCATCCCGTGCCTGCTCGGCCCGACCGCGTCCGGCAAGACCGCCGCCGCGCTCGCGCTCGCCGCGCGGCGGCCGGTCGAAATCATCAGCGTCGACTCGGCGCTCGTCTATCGCGAGATGGACATCGGCACCGCGAAGCCGACCGCGGAAGAACGCGCGGTCGCGCCGCATCATCTGATCGATATCGTCGATCCGGCCGACTCGTACTCGGCCGCGCAGTTTCGCGCCGATACGCTGCGGCTCGTCGGAGAAATTCATGCGCGCGGGCGGCTGCCGCTGCTGGTCGGCGGCACGATGCTGTACTACAAGGCGCTCACGCAGGGGCTCAACGACCTGCCCGCCGCCGACGCCGAAGTACGCGCGAGACTCGACGCCGACGCCGCCCGCGACGGCTGGCCGGCGCTTCACGCGCGGCTCGCCGCGCTCGATCCGGTCACGGCCGCGCGTCTCGCGCCGAACGATTCGCAGCGCATCCAGCGCGCGCTGGAAGTGTTCATGCTGACCGGCCAGCCGATGTCGACGCTGCTCGCCGCGCCCGCGCGCACCGACGACGCCGCATCGGCACGCTTCGTGCTTGTCGCGCTGGAGCCGTCCGAGCGTGGCGAGCTGCACGCGCGCATCGAGCAGCGCTTCGATTCGATGCTCGCGCACGGTTTCGTCGATGAAGTGGTGAAGCTGCGCGCGCGCGGCGACCTGCTGCCGGAGATGCCGTCGATGCGCTGCGTCGGGTATCGGCAGGTGTGGGAATACCTCGATGGCGCGGTCGACTATCGGACCATGCGCGACAAGGGCGTCTTCGCGACGCGGCAACTCTGCAAGCGGCAGCTCACGTGGCTGCGCAGCATGCCGGAAAGACAGGTGGTGGATTGCTGCGATCCGCACGCGACGGCGCGGGTGGTGGAGTTGATCGAAACGCTGGTTTGAGGCGCCGATCAGCGTGGGGGAATCGGAGGGACGTAAAGCGGGAATTTGAAGCGGGAAATGTGAAGCAAAGGATTCGAAGCCCGCGTGGCGCACCATTGCGGCACGCCACGCGAGCCCGCGTCAATCTTTAGACCACGACCGTCTGCACTTCACCCGCTGAGCTTTCACGGACCGTGCCGATCTTCCAGACCTGCTCGCCCGCCGCGGACAGCAGACCGATCGCCGCTTCGGCATCCGCGGCCGACACGATCACCGCCATACCGATACCGCAGTTGAACACGCGGTGCATTTCCGCATCGGCGACGCCGCCGTGCTTCTGCAGCCACGAGAACAGCGGCGGCAGCGGCCACGCGCGATGGTCGAGCTCGGCCGTCAGGCCTTCGCGCAGCACGCGCGGAATGTTCTCGACGAGGCCGCCGCCCGTGATGTGCGCCATACCCTTGACCTCGATCTGCTGCATCAGCGCGAGCAGCGGCTTCACGTAGATGCGCGTCGGCGCCATCAGCGCGTCGGCGAGCGTGCGGCCGTCGAAGTCCGCGTTCAGATCGGGATTGGCACGCTCGATGATCTTGCGCACGAGCGAAAAGCCGTTCGAATGGATGCCGCTCGACGCGAGCCCGAGCACCACGTCGCCCGACGCGATCTTGCTGCCGTCGATGATCTTGCTCTTTTCCACCGCGCCGACCGCGAAACCAGCCAGGTCGTATTCGCCGTCCGGGTACATGCCCGGCATTTCCGCGGTTTCGCCGCCGATCAACGCGCAACCCGACAGCTCGCAGCCGTGCGCAATGCCCTTCACGACGGTCGCCGCCGTGCCGACGTCGAGCTTGCCGCAGGCGAAATAGTCGAGGAAGAACAGCGGCTCGGCGCCCTGCACGAGGATGTCGTTGACGCTCATCGCGACCAGATCCTGGCCGACCGTGTCGTGCTTGTTCAGCTGGAACGCCAGACGCAGCTTGGTGCCGACGCCGTCGGTGCCGGACACGAGCACCGGCTCCTTGTACTTCTTCGGCACTTCGAACAACGCGCCGAATCCACCGATGCCGCCCAGCACGCCGTCGCGCAGGGTTTTCTTGGCAAAGGGCTTGATGGCGTCGACGAGGGCGTCACCCGCATCGATGTCCACGCCGGCGTCGCGATACGACAAACCTTGGGCCGAATCGGTTGAATGCTCGGCGGATTTCGGTTGATTCATGGGGAAAAGCTCGAAGGTCGGTAAAATGCGATTTTACCCGATGCTGGCCGCCTGGCTGGAATTCACGCGTTCCGACGATATCCTGGAAACGACATTGCAACACGACACCCCGATTCCGGCGCCGCCGACCCGCGCAATTGCGCCAGCCGTGCTTCGCGACGCGCGGCCTCACGACCCGGCGAGCACGCTTCACGACAACTGAGCGCCTGGCAACCTTCCAGGCCCCGAGGTCCGGGCCACTCGCGGCCTGAGCCTCATTTTCGGCATTAACCTACTGTGCTTCGTCAACTGACGCTCGATCTCGGCACCCCGCCGCCATCGACATTCGACAATTTCTTCGCCGGCGCGAACGCCGAGCTGGTCACGCGCCTGCGTGAGCTCGACGACGCGCTCGCCTCCGGACCGGTCGCCGATCGCACCTTCTACATCTGGGGCGAAGCCGGCAGCGGCCGCACGCACCTGCTGCAGGCGCTCGTGCACGAAGCGCCGCCGGGGCATGCGCGCTTCGCCGGGCCGCAAAGCAGCCTCGCCGCCTTCGGCTTCGATCCGCGCGTCGCGCTCTATGCGATCGACGACTGCGACGCGCTGTCGGCCGCGCAGCAGATCGCCGTGTTCAACCTGTTCAACGAAGTGCGCGCGCATCCGACCAGCGCGCTCGTCGCCGCGGGCAACGCGGCGCCGATCGGCATGACGGTGCGCGAAGATTTGCGCACGCGCCTCGGCTGGGGACTGGTGTTTCACCTTGCGCCGTTGCCCGACGACGCGAAGGCCGCGGTGTTGAAACGCGCGGCGCGCGAGCGCGGCATCATGCTCGCCGACGACGTGCCGGCCTACCTGCTCACGCACTTTCGCCGCGACATGCCGAGCCTGATGGCGCTGCTCGACGCGCTCGACCGCTTCTCGCTCGAACAGAAACGCGCGGTCACGCTGCCGCTGTTGCGCACGATGCTCGCGTCGCCCGACCCCGCCGCCGCACCGGGTTCACACGCCGCTCTTCCCGCTTCAAGTAAAATAGGCGCCCATGGCTAACCTTGCACTCTTCGATCTCGACCACACGCTCATTCCCACCGACAGCGACCACGAATGGGGCCGCTTCATGGTGAAAAAAGGCATGGTCGACGCCGAAAATTTCGCCCGTGAAAACGATCGCTTTTACGCCGACTACAAGGCCGGCAAGCTCGACATTCACGCTTATCTGATCGCCATGCTGACGCCGCTCGCGAAGTACACGCGCGCGCAGCTCGCTGACTTTCACGCGCAGTACATGCACGAGGTCATCTCGCCGGCCATCCAGCCGGCGGCGCTCGAACTCGTGAAACAGCATCGTGAAGCGGGCGACCTGTGCTGCGTCGTCACCGCGACCAACGAGTTCATCACGCGGCCGATCGCGCAGGCGTTCGGCGTCGACACGCTGATCGCGTGCGAGGCGGAGACCGTCGGCGGGGAGCCGCACGGCGCCTACACCGGTCGCCCCACCGGCACGCCGAGCTACAAGGAAGGCAAGATCGTGCGCACCGAAATGTGGCTCGCGTCGCTCGGCAAGAGCTGGAGCGACTTCGAGCACAGCTATTTCTATAGCGATTCGCACAACGACATCCCGCTGCTCGAAAAAGTCACCGATCCCATCGCGACCAATCCGGACGACACGTTGCGCGCCCATGCGCAAGCCAAAGGCTGGCGCATCCTCGAACTCTTCCAACCCTCGTGATCAAGAAACTCATCCGCAAGCTATTCGGCCAGGACACGGCGACCGCTGACGACACGCTCTCCGCCGCCGCCAGCGTCGACGGCAATGCCAATGGCAAGCCGCCGGCGCGCGGCAAGTCCGTATCCGGCACGACCGCTTCCGGCACGGCCGCGCGGCCGCGCCGCAAGTCCGCAAGTGCCGCTGCTGCCGCGCAAGCGCCGCGCGAGCCGGACGTACCCGTCATCATTCCGCACGACGTGCACGGCATCGACCCCACGCTGATCTCGCGCAATGCGATCCGCGTGACCGAGGGCCTGCAACAGGCGGGCTTCCGTGCGTTCATCGTCGGCGGCGCGGTGCGCGATCTGCTGCTCGGCGTGAAGCCGAAAGACTTCGACGTCGCGACCGACGCGACCCCCGAACAGGTGCAGAAGCTGTTCCGCCGCGCGCGCATCATCGGCCGGCGCTTCCAGATCGTGCACGTGCAGTTCGGCCAGGAAATCATCGAAACCTCGACGTTCCGCGCGCTGGTCGATCCGCCCGCGGCCGACGCGCCGCCGCCGAAGCGTCTGAAGCGCGACGAGCTCGACCGCCGCACCCACGCGGTCGATGCGAGCGGCCGCGTGCTGCGCGACAACGTGTGGGGCGAACAGCACGAGGACGCCACGCGCCGCGACTTCACGATCAACGCGATGTACTACGATCCGGCCACACAAACGGTGCTGGACTACCACAACGGCATGGCCGACATGCGCGCGCGCCTGTTGCGCATGATCGGCGACCCGGTCACGCGCTATCGCGAGGATCCGGTGCGCATGCTGCGCGTCGTGCGCTTCGCCGCCAAGCTCGACTTCGACATCGACGACGCCACGCGCGCGCCGATCGAGAAGATGGCCGATCTGATCAACAACGTGCCCGCCGCGCGTCTGTTCGACGAAATGCTGAAGCTGATGCTGTCGGGTCACTCGCTCGCATGCCTGAAGTGGCTGCGCCAGGAAGGCCTGCATCACGGGCTGTTGCCGCTGCTCGACGTCGTGCTCGAGCAACCGACCGGCGAAAAATTCATTTCTCTGGCACTCTCTAACACAGATGCACGCGTGCTCGCCGGCAAGCCGGTGTCGCCGGGCTTCCTGTTCGCGACGCTGTTGTGGCACGACGTTCAGCAGCGCTGGCAGAAGTTCGAGGCCGAAGGCGAGTATCCGGTGCCCGCGCTGCATCGCGCGATGGACGAAGTGCTCGACATGCAGACCGAAAAGCTCGCGATCCACAAGCGCTTCTCGGCCGACATGCGCGAGATCTGGGGCCTGCAGCTGCGCCTCGAAAAACGCTCGGGGCGCAGCGCGCTGAAGCTGCTCGAACACCAAAGATTTAGAGCGGGGTATGATTTCCTCCTGTTGCGCTGCGCATCGGGCGAACTCGACGAGTCGGTCGGTGCATGGTGGACGGAGTTCATCGAAGGAGACGTCGCCGCGCGCGAGACATTGCTCACGCAAGGCGGGAAGGACCGGAGCCCAAGAAAACGACGGCGGCGCGGTGGCGCCAGAAGCCGCAAATCAGGTGACGGAGTGGAGGGCGGCTCGTCCGCCGAACGCACGGACAACGACGCGGGCCTCGAAGGCTCGCACGAAGACTGACGCGGCGTTCGCGGAAAAGCCGTCAAAACGATAGTTGCAGGAAGATATGCCATGACGGTTGCTTATCTTGGCCTCGGCGCGAATCTCGGGGACGCGCGCCAGACCCTGAAAGACGCGGTGGTGTGCCTCGCACAACAGCACACCATCACCGTGCTCGCCAAATCGAGCCTGTATCGCACTGCCCCGATCGACGCGGGCGGCGACGACTTTTTCAACTGCGTCGTGAAGCTGGAAACGACGCTCCCCGTGCGGCATCTGCTCGCGCTGTGCCACAAGATCGAGCATCAGTTCGGCCGTGAGCGGCCGTTCCGCAATGCGCCGCGCACGCTCGATCTCGACATCCTGCTGTATGGCGATCAATCGATCGACGAAGCCGATCTGATCGTGCCGCACCCACGCCTCGTCGAGCGCGCGTTTGCGCTGGTGCCGCTCGTCGAGATCGACGCGGCGATCGTCATTCCGCTGCATGGCCGGGCCGCCGCGCTGCTCGACAGCGTGAGCGATCAGCGCATCGAGAAAGTAAATTCGCCCTGCCAGTGCCCGATGCTCAATGCGCTGACCGGCAATTCCGCCGAAAAAGGCCGTTGCGAATGAGTTCGCCGCCGCTCACGGTCACCGCGCCGCAACTGCGCCCGCCGTTCGGCTATATCGCGATCGAAGGGCCGATCGGCGTCGGCAAAACCTCACTCGCGCGGCGCCTCGCGCAACGCTGGTCGATGCACGAACTGTTCGAACGCTCGCAAGACAATCCGTTTCTTGAACGCTTCTATCGCGACACCACGCGCTATGCGCTACCGGTGCAGTTGCACTTCGCGCTGCAACGCGCGCAGCAGGCGCAGGAAGTCAGCGCCGCGCAGGCGAGCGGCACGCCGCTGATCGCCGACTTCATCACGCAGCGAAACGACATCTTCGCGCGTCTGACCTTGCAGGAAGACGAGTGGCAGTTGTACCGCGCGCTTGCCGTGCGGCTCGACGTCAGCGCGCCGGAGCCGGACTTCGTCGTTTATCTGCAGGCGAGCCCAGAGGTGCTGTTCGCGCGCATCCAGAAGCGCGCGGTGCCGATGGAGCTGCAGATTTCCGATGCCTATCTGCGCGCGCTGTGCGACGCGTACAACGAATTCTTCTACCACTACGACCGCACGCCCGTGCTGACGGTCAACGCCGAACACCTGAATCCGCTCGACTCCGACGCGGACCTTGCGCTGCTCGCCGAACGCATCGAGACGATGCGCGGCCGCAAGGAATTCTTTGTCAAAGCCACGTCGCTGTAAGCGGCGCGGCTAGTTCATTTTTTTCACTGGATTGACCATGACTTATTTGCAGGAAGCGAGCCGGAGCGCGATCACCGTGCCGAAACTGCAGGCAATGCGCGACGCTGGCGAAAAGATCGCCATGCTCACCTGCTACGACGCGAGCTTCGCCGCGCTGCTCGATCGCGCGGGCGTCGACGTGCTGCTGATCGGCGACTCGCTCGGCAACGTCCTGCAAGGCCAGGCGACCACGCTGCCGGTGTCGCTTGCCGACATCGCGTATCACACGGCGAGCGTCGCGCGCGCGCGGCCGTCGGCGCTGATCGTCGCGGACCTGCCGTTCGGCACCTACGGCACGCGCGAAGACGCATTCAGGAGCTCGGTCGAACTGATGCGCGCGGGCGCGCAGATGGTCAAGCTCGAAGGCGGCGAATGGCTCGCCGACACGGTGCGGTTTCTGGTCGAGCGCTCGATTCCGGTGTGCGCGCATGTGGGTCTCACGCCACAGTCGGTGCATGCGTTCGGCGGCTTCAAGGTGCAGGCCAAGACCGAAGCGGGCGCGAGCCAGCTGCTGCGCGATTCGCTCGCCGTGCAGGAAGCCGGCGCGCAATTGATCGTGATGGAAGCGATCCCGTCGCAACTCGCGGGCGAGGTCACGCAGCAGCTGCGCATTCCGACGATTGGTATCGGCGCGGGCCTCGGCTGCTCGGGTCAGGTGCTGGTGCTGCACGACATGCTCGGGATTTTTCCTGGCAAGCGACCGCGCTTCGTGAAGGATTTCATGCAGGGACAGCCGAATATTCAGGCGGCCGTCGAGGCGTATGTGCGGGCGGTAAAGGACGGCACGTTTCCCGGTGCCGAGCATACGTTCTGATGCTTCATTGCCGCGCGAGCGCGCGGCATTCCCGTATTTTTCAGTGCTCTAACCAACAAGCCGTGCCGGCACCGCGCCGCGCAACGCGTTGCACACGAGCAGCGCTTCGGCGTTCAGCACATCCGCCCGCGTCAGCACTTTTTCACCTGCCCGCAAGCCCGACGCGTCGTCGAGCAACACGCTTCGCATTACACCCGGCAGCACGCCTGACGCGAGCGGCGGCGTCCACCATTGTCCCGCGAGCTTCACGAACACGTTCGACCTGCCGCCTTCGGTCAGTTCGCCCCGTTCGTTGAAAAACAGCGTATCGAAGGCGCCCTTCGCTTCGGCTTCGCGCCAGCCGCGGTCGTAGTCTGCCCGGCGCGTAGTCTTGTGGCGCAGCAGCGGATCGGCGGCGTGGGTCGGCGCGAACTGCGCTTCGGGGCCGAGCAGAACACCAACGATCGCATCCGCCAACGGCGCAAGTATCGCGGCCGAGATCTGGGTCACCCCGCTCTTGCTCAAAGCAAGCCGCATTCGATGCGGCATCTGCGCCGGGAGCGTGGCGCACCGCGCTGAAATCTCCCCACGAATGCGCGCTTCGTCGAACCCGAAGCCAAGCGTCGCGGCGCTCGACGACAAGCGCCGCAGATGCCGCTCGACGTGCCGTACGCCGTCTTCCCGCGTCGCGAACATCGTTTCGAACAGTTCGAAACCCGGCTCGGCGCCCATCAGAAAACGTGCTTTCAATCGACACTCCTCGTGCTCGTCGGCGGCCACGCTATCGAGCACGATGCCCGCGCCGATGCCCATGCTGCCGCGCAGACCGTTCGTGCCACCGTCTGACGCCGATGACGCAGTCAACGTCAACGTGCGAATCGCGACCGACATGCAAAAGTCGCCGCAATCGTGATCATCGCCCGGCGCATCGAGCCAGCCGATCGCGCCGGTATAGAGCCCGCGCGGCGTGCTTTCCAGTTCGTCGATCAACTGCATCGTGCGATGCTTCGGCGCACCGGTAATCGAGCCGCAGGGAAACAGCGCGCGCAGGATCGTCGCGAACGAGGTGCCGTCGAGCAACGTCGCCTCGACAGTCGACGTCATCTGCCACACCGACGCATACGGCTCGACCGAAAACAACGCCGGCACGCTGACCGAGCCGATCCGCGCGACTCGCGACAGATCGTTGCGCAACAGATCGACGATCATGACGTTCTCGGCGCGGTTCTTCGGATCGGTCGCGAGGAACTCGGCGTTACCCCGGTCGACGGCAGGATCTTGCGAGCGCGGCGCCGTGCCCTTCATCGGCCGCGCGCGCAACGTCGGGCCGTGCTTTTCGACGAACAGTTCGGGCGAACACGACAGCACCCACGCATCGTCCGGCAACGCGATCAGCGCGCCGAACGACACGGGCTGGCGCGCGCGCAACCGCCGATAGAACGCGAGCGGCGAGCCGAACACGTCGAAGCCGAGGCGGTACGTGTAGTTGACCTGATAGGAATCGCCCGCGCGCAGGGCGGCGTGAATCGCGTCGATCGCCGCGTCGAACTCGGCGCGATCGACGCTCTCGCGCACGTTCGCGGTGCCCGCGACCGACGGCTCGAAAGCGCCGTTGTCCCGCGCCGTCAGCCACGCGTCGACCTCGTCGCGCGAAAGCTTCGCACAACGTTCGAACAATAAAAAACGCAGCGTGGCATTGCCACGCTGCGTTTCAGAAGACCGGCGCGCATCGAAACCCATCAGCGCGCGGCCAAATTCATAATCGGCGAGCACAACGGCGTGCAAACCGCTCCGGGTATCCGCCGCGACGCTGTCGCACACGGCTTCGAGCTGCGCCGCCTCCGTGCAGACCCGCTCGCGCACGAAACCCGTGTACAAGCGGCTCGACGGAAGCGCCGCCGTTGCACCGCAATCGTCGAGCAGCGCGAACGCCGCGCCGCGACTGTCCACCGTCATACTGACCGCCGAATCAAATCAATCGAAAAAGCTCTTTACGCGATCGAACCAGCTCTTGCTTTGCGGACTATGCCGCGAACCGCCTTCCACGAGCGCCTTTTCGAACTGCTTGAGCAGATCGCGCTGCGCTTCGGTGAGCTTGACCGGCGTTTCAACCTGCACGTGTACGTACAGATCGCCGGCGATGCTCGAACGCAGCCCCTTGATGCCCTTGCCGCGCAAACGGAACGTCTTGCCGGACTGCGTGCCTTCCGGCACCGTGAAGCTGGCGCGACCGGCGAGCGTCGGCACCTCGATATCGCCGCCGAGCGCCGCGGTAGTGAACGGGATCGGCATCTGGCAATGCAGATCGTCGCCGTCACGCTCGAACACCGAGTGCTGCTTGATATGAATCTCGACATACAGATCGCCCGACGGACCGCCGTTGATGCCCGGCTCGCCGTTGCCGGCCGAGCGGATGCGCATGCCGTCGTCGATACCGGCCGGGATCTTCACTTCGAGCGTCTTGGTTTCCTTCACCTTACCCGCGCCGTGGCAGTGATTGCACGGCTCGGGGATGTAGGTGCCGGTGCCGTGGCACTTCGGGCAAGTCTGCTGGATGCTGAAGAAGCCCTGCGACATGCGCACCGAACCCGAGCCGCTACAGGTCGGGCAGGTTTCCGGCTTGGTGCCCGGCTTCGCGCCCGAGCCATGGCAGACTTCGCACGAAACCCAGCTCGGCACGCGAATCTGCGTGTCGTAGCCGTGCGCGGCCTGCTCGAGCGTGATTTCCATGCTGTAGCGCAGATCGGCGCCGCGATACACCTGCGGGCCCGCGCGGCCGCCTCCGCGTGCGCCGCCGCCGGCCGCCTGGCCGAAGATGTCGCCGAAGATGTCGCCGAATGCATCGGCAAAGCCGCCGAAACCTTGCGCGCCGGCCCCACCCATGTTCGGATCGACGCCCGCGTGACCGTACTGATCGTACGCGGCGCGCTTTTGCGAATCCGACAGCATTTCATAGGCTTCCTTCACTTCCTTGAAATGCTCTTCCGCATCCTTGTGACCCGGATTGCGGTCGGGGTGGTGCTTCATCGCGAGCTTGCGATAAGCCTTCTTGATTTCGTCGTCGCTCGCGTTCTTTGCGACGCCCAGAACCTCGTAGTAATCCCGTTTCGCCATATCGGTTCAACGCCGCCGCGCAAAGCGACGCGGTAGCTCCTTGTGAATGCTGTGGAGTCTCGCGACTCGTCCGGCCGCTGTCTGCGCCGCGCCAGGGCACGGTTCAAAACAACGCCCTCCATAAAACGAACGTGCCCGGAGAGCCCCAAAAAGGCTCGCCAGGCGCGAAAACCGCTCTTGCACTTTGGGCGCCCCGGGGGCGCCGTTCTCGTGCAGCCGGGCCGCGCACATTGCTGTGCACGGCTTTACGGTCGGATGCCGACCTGGCTTTAGTCTTTCTTCACTTCCTTGAAGTCAGCGTCGACCACATCGTCGGCCTGCTGGCTCGCACCCGCCGATGCACCGGCACCGCCGCCCGCCGCGCCCGCCGCCGCTTCGGCACCTTGCGCAGCCTGCATGTCGGCGTACATCTTCTCGCCCATCTTCTGCGAGGCCGTGGCCACCGCTTCGATCTTCGCTTCGATCGCGGCTTTGTCGCTCGAGTTGCTCTTCAGCGTGTCTTCGAGGTCCTTCAACGCGGCTTCGACCTTGTCCTTCTCGCCAGCTTCGAGCTTGTCGCCGTACTCGGTCAGCGCCTTCTTCGTGCTGTGGACGAGGGCGTCACCCTGGTTGCGGGCATCGGCCAGTTCACGCAGCTTGTGATCTTCTTCCGCGTTCGCTTCGGCGTCCTTCACCATCTTCTCGATTTCAGCTTCGGACAGACCCGAGTTCGCCTTGATCGTGATGCGGTTCTCCTTGCCGGTCGCCTTGTCCTTCGCGCCGACGTGCAGAATGCCGTTCGCGTCGATGTCGAAGCTCACTTCGATCTGCGGCACGCCGCGCGGTGCTGGCGGAATGCCTTCGAGGTTGAACTCGCCGAGCAGCTTGTTGCCCGCTGCCATTTCGCGTTCGCCCTGGAACACCTTGATCGTCACGGCGCCTTGATTGTCATCAGCCGTCGAGTAGACCTGCGCGTGCTTGGTCGGGATCGTCGTGTTCTTGTTGATCATCTTCGTCATCACGCCGCCGAGCGTTTCGATGCCGAGCGACAACGGGGTCACGTCGAGCAGCAGCACGTCCTTGCGGTCGCCCGACAGAACCTGGCCCTGAATCGCGGCACCAACGGCCACGGCTTCGTCCGGGTTCACGTCACGGCGCGGGTCCTTGCCGAAGAACTCCTTCACCTTTTCCTGCACCTTCGGCATACGGGTCATACCGCCGACCAGGATCACGTCGTCGACTTCGCCGACCTTCACGCCCGCGTCCTTGATCGCGACGCGGCACGGCTCGATGGTGCGTTCGATCAGGTCTTCGACCAGCGCTTCCAGCTTGGCGCGCGTGATCTTCAGGTTCAGGTGCTTCGGACCCGATGCGTCCGCCGTGATGTACGGCAGGTTGATTTCGGTCTGCTGGCTCGACGACAGCTCGATCTTGGCCTTTTCAGCCGATTCCTTCAGGCGCTGCAGCGCGAGCACGTCTTTCGACAGATCGACGCCCTGCTCCTTCTTGAACTCGCCGATGATGTAGTCGATGATGCGCTGGTCGAAGTCTTCGCCGCCGAGGAACGTATCGCCGTTCGTGGATAGCACTTCGAACTGCATTTCACCGTCGACGTCCGCGATTTCGATGATCGACACGTCGAACGTACCGCCGCCCAGGTCGTACACCGCGATCTTGCGATCGCCCTTTTCAGCTTTGTCCAGACCGAACGCGAGAGCCGCGGCGGTCGGTTCGTTGATGATCCGCTTGACTTCCAGACCGGCGATGCGGCCGGCGTCCTTGGTTGCCTGACGCTGGCTGTCGTTGAAGTACGCCGGCACCGTGATCACGGCTTCCGTGACGGTCTCGCCAAGGTAGTCCTCAGCGGTCTTCTTCATCTTGCGCAGGACTTCGGCGGAGATTTGCGGCGGCGCGAGCTTCTGGTCGCGCACTTCGACCCACGCGTCACCGTTGTCGGCCTTGATGATCTTGTAGGGCATCAGGCCGATGTCCTTCTGCACTTCCTTCTCTTCGAAGCGGCGGCCGATCAGGCGCTTGACCGCGAACAGCGTGTTCTTCGGGTTCGTGACCGACTGACGCTTGGCCGGCGCGCCGACCAGGATCTCGCTGTCATCCATGTAAGCGATGATCGACGGCGTGGTGCGCGCGCCTTCCGAGTTCTCGATGACCTTGACCGAGTTGCCTTCCATGATCGCCACGCACGAGTTGGTCGTGCCGAGGTCGATACCGATGATTTTGCCCATTTTTACAAATCTCCTGACTTTGATCGCTGCGGAAAGCGCCCGGTTGACCCATTTGGCGGCGGGACGATCCGCTCTCAATTCATACCTGCACTCAAAATAAGTGCGGCCACATCGTTTTCAAGACCTCTTTTGCGATGCGGTCTTTAATTTTTTTCAATCACAGGGCGAGGCGCCTGAATCTTCGCTGCGAGCCCGCTCCGTCAGTCTGCGCGGCGCTCCCGGCGTGGTTCGCCGGAAGTGCCTGAATCGATGGGATCTTTGCGGCACGTAGCGAGGCGAAGCGACGCAGCAGACGCCACCGGCGCAAACGCCCGGAGCGATTGTCGACGTGATTACTTCGGCGCCGCGACGGTCACGAGCGCGGGACGCAGTACGCGATCCGCGATCACAAAGCCCTTTTGCAGCACCGCGACGACGGTGTTCGGCTCCTGGTCGGCCGGCACCATCGAAATGGCCTGATGGCGATGCGGATCGAACTTTTCGCCGACCGGATTGATCGCCATGACGCGCCCCTTCTCGAGCGCGCCGCTCAACTGCCGCAGCGTGAGTTCGACGCCTTCGCGGACCTTCTGCAAGTCGTCGGACGAATGGGCGACGGCCGCCTCGAGACTGTCGACCACCGGCAGCAGATGCTCGGCGAAGCTCTCGATCGCAAACTTGTGCGCCTTGGCGACGTCTTCCTGAGCGCGACGGCGCACGTTTTCGGTTTCGGCCTTCGCGCGCAGGAAGCTTTCCTGCAACTCGGCGATCTTCGCCTGAGCGTCGGCCAGCGCCTGCTCGGCGGCACCCTGGGCCGGTTCCGCGGGGGCGCCGGTGTCCGGCTGTTGAGCAGCGGCCCCAGCCGCCTCGGCGGCCTGGCGCGCGGCTTCGTCGGCGGGCGTGGGATTCTGGCTCGTCGGGTTCTCTTGCGTGTTTTCCATGTCGCTGAAAGTCGTTAAAAAGTAAAAGCCAAAGGCGGTGCAAGCCGTTCCGACACAGTACGATTCATGCTTTGCAAAATCGCGACACGCGTCTTCGCGCCGATCCGCCAGACCGGACCCCAGATGGGGCCTGAAAAAGCCGTTTCAAGCGGGTCGAGGGTTTTTTCGCACCACCGACGTGCAGGCGAAATGCGCCGTAACAAGCCTCACCGTGGCGCAATCAGATAGAGATTGAGTGCAGCCCGCAACTGACCTATTCTCCAGTCATGGAGCAGCAACGCCACGTTAACCCTAATCTGACGTAAGCGTTACCGACACCTGACAGTCGTTCCGATAGCCTGTTTCAGCCCATCAAGGGGAGTACCGTGAAACTGACCTTTGCAATCGGCGTGGTCGCACTGGTACTGATCGCGGGCACCACGACCATCTGCATGTCCGGTGCGGTCAACGACCACACCACCGAGTACGGCGGCGCACACGCCACCGTGGAGCAGTTTCTCAATCCCCACCTGAAAATCTGTCGATAGTGCGCCGGTCGCGTTTGGTCGGTCGGCCGTGCAGCGCGGCGGCCGGCTCGTGGTAGACCTTGCGCCGTTCCTGCTCGACCTGCCGCTTCGCCTTGCTCTGCGCGGTTTCCACATAAAGCGTCTGCGCGACGCTCGCCGGACCGCGTACGTCGCATACGCCCAGCACCTCCACCTGCCACACGTAGCGCTCGATCTCGATTTCGACCAGATCGCCGACACGCACGTCCTTCGCCGGCTTCACGGCGACGCCGCCGATACGCACCCGCCCCTTGTCGACCGCCTCCGCGGCCAGCGAACGCGTCTTGAAGAAGCGCGCGGCCCACAGCCATTTGTCGATGCGCAGTTTCGCGCCCGGTTCGGTTGAGATGCGGTAGTTCATCTGCGTATTCAAGCTCCTGTCGTGTGCGGCACCGGCACCGCCTGCACGGGCCAGCCCTGCAGATGCTGCGCGACGATTTCGCCAAGCGCGGCAACCCACGGCTGCGACGCGTTCAGACAGGCGATCCGGTGAAACTCCTTGCCACCCGCCTGCAGAAATTCGCCGCGCCCTTCCATGCCGATTTCCTCGATCGTTTCGAGGCAGTCGGCGGTGAAACCCGGGCAAAACACGTCAGCACGCCGCACGCCTGCCGCGCCGAGCTCCTTCAACGTCGGCGCCGTGTAGGGCTGCAGCCATTCGGCATTGCCGAAGCGCGACTGGAACGTGATGCGGCATTCGACCGACGTCAAATCGAGCGCCTGCATCAGCAGCGCGCCGGTCTGCTGGCATTGCTCGTGGTACGGGTCGCCGAGGTCGAGCGTGCGCTTGGGCACGCCGTGGAAACTGAGCACGAGCTTGTCGCCCGCCGCGAAATCGGGGCGGCCGTGCAGATGCCAGTAGTGGTGCACCTGTGCGGCGAGCGCCGCGATGTACGCCGGATGATCGGCGTACTGGCGCACGGTGCGGACTTCCGGCTGGTTGCGCATGCGCTTGAGCGCGGAAAAGGCTTCGTCGAACGCGGTCGCGGTGGTCGACGCCGAATACTGCGGATACATCGGCATCAGCAACACGCGCTCGGCGCCCGCGAGCTTCAGCTGGTTCAGCATTGCCGGAATGCCCGGCGTGCCGTAGCGCATCGCGTAGTCGACCAGCACCGTGTAGTCGTTCAGTTGCAGCAGATGGCGCAGGCCCTCGACCTGCTTTTCGGTGTGGACGCGTAGCGGTGAGCCCTCGGGCATCCACACCGCCGCATACTTCTTCGCAGAGCTGCGGCCGCGCAACGGCAGAATCAGCAGACGCAGAATGAGCTGCCACAGCAGCGCCGGAATTTCGACCACGCGAGGATCGGACAGGAACTGCGCGAGGTAGCGGCGCACCGCGCGCGGCGTCGGCGCGTCGGGCGTGCCGAGATTGATCAGCAACACGGCGACGCGATGCGACGTGGCGTTCTGTGAAGGCCGCTCGAGGTCGAAGCGCATAGGTAGCAGAAATCACCGCATTTTGCGGCGAGTCGATTCAATGGAGATTCATTATAGCGGCGCGAGTTCTGCCCGGCGCCGCCAGAGACCCCTGGCCATTCGGACGATTGGCAGACACCGCGCGTTCGCGCATCATGATCGCCACGGACTGCGATGACGCCAGTTCCGCGGAGCCCGAGGACTACTGCTGGCTGAGCGTCATGGACAACAGCCGCGCGGTTATGTCCACGATCGGAATCACGCGGTTGTAGGCCATGCGGGTCGGTCCGATCACACCGAGCGTGCCGACGATCTTGCCGTTCACCTCGTACGGCGCGGTGACGACGCTCATTTCCTCGATCGGTACCAGATTCGATTCGCCGCCAATGAATATTTGCACGCCCGCCGCGTGACTCGACACGTCGAGCAACTGAAGGAGGCTGGTCTTCTGGTCGAACACATCGAACAGCTTGCGCAGGCGCGCCATGTCCGACGAAAGATCGGCGACTTCGAGCAGATTGCGCTCGCCCGAGATCAACACGGTCTCGCCGGTGTCGGATTCGTCGGTGCTGGCGGTGACGGCCGCGTGCATCAGCGAGGTCATGTCGCCACGCAGCTCGTCGATTTCCTCGCGCAGGCGACGGCGCACCTCGTCGAACGAGAGGCCCGCGAAGTGCGCGTTGATGTAATTGGAGGCTTCCACCAGTTGCGAAGGCGAAAAGTCGCGCTGGGTGGCGAGGATGCGGTTTTGCACGTCGCCTTCGGGCGTCACGATGATCAGCAGAATGCGCTGGTCGGACAGGCGCATGAATTCGATCTGCTTGAACACGTGGCTGCGACGCGGCGTGAGCACGACGCCGGCGAACTGCGACAGATTTGACAGCACGCTCGCCGCCGCGGCGACGATCTTCTGCGGCTCGCCCACCTGCAGCGTGGTCTTGACGGTGCGCGTCACCGCCTCCTCGTCGGCGGCGGATTCGACGGTCAGCATCGTGTCGACGAACAGGCGGTAGCCGCGTGGCGTCGGAATGCGCCCTGCCGACGTATGCGGACTGATCACGAGCCCCAGATCCTCGAGGTCCGACATCACGTTGCGGATCGTGGCCGGACTCAGTTCGAGGCCCGAATAACGTGACAGCGTGCGCGAGCCGACCGGCTGACCTTCGGCGATGTAGCGCTCAATCAGCGTTTTGAGGAGGGTTTGTGCGCGAGGATCTAGCATGGCGAAAAATTTTAGCTCATTGGCATCGCAGCCGAGAGCGCCCGCGGCGCCCGCTCCCGGCGAATGCACCGCCGTCGGCGGGCTCGCATGTCATCGGGTCTTCACCATTCTAACGATAATCGCGACATACGCAGACGCCCTGCGTGCGCCGCCCCACAACCGGGTTGGTCTGCGGTTCTTTTCAGGCCCTACCTATGGTGTAATGCCGGCATGCAAGTGACCAGCCAGTTCAAGACCGTCGCGCTCGTCGGGCGCAGCAATACGCCAGGCATCGGCGAGCCGCTGACCGCGCTCGCCGCCTGCATCGCGAAGCTCGGCCTGGAAGTCGTGTTCGAAGCAGACACCGCCGCCGAAATCGGCGTGACCGACTATCCGGCGCTGCGTCTCGCCGAGATCGGCGCGCGCGCCGACGTCGCCGTGGTGCTCGGCGGCGACGGCACGATGCTCGGCATCGGCCGCCAGCTCGCGCCGTATCGCACGCCCTTGATCGGCATCAACCACGGGCGGCTCGGCTTCATCACGGACATTCCGATCTCCGACATGCGCGAGATCGTGCCGCAGATGCTGTCCGGCAATTTCGAGCGCGAGGAGCGCGTGCTGCTCGAAGCGCGCATCGTGCGCGACGGCACGCCGATCTACCACGCGCTCGCGTTCAACGACGTGGTGGTCAACCGCAGCGGCTTCTCGGGCATGGCGGAGTTGCGCGTGTCGGTCGACGGCCGCTTCATGTACAACCAGCGCTCGGACGGCCTGATCGTCGCGACGCCGACCGGCTCGACCGCGTACGCGCTGTCCTCGCAGGGGCCGATCCTGCATCCGCAACTACAGGGCATCGTGCTCGTGCCGATCGCGCCGCACGCGCTGTCGAACCGGCCGATCGTGCTGCCGGACGAATCGAAGGTCAGCATCCAGATCGTTTCCGGGCGCGAGGTGAACGTCAATTTCGACATGCAGTCGTTCACGTCGCTGGAGCTCGGCGACACGATCGAGGTGCGCCGTTCGCGCCACACGGTGCCGATGCTGCATCCGGTCGGCTACAGCTACTATGCGACGCTACGCAAGAAGCTGCACTGGCACGAGTACCCGTCGCACGAAGAAGACCCGAGGCCGTAAGCGGCACTTTGATTTCGCACGCCGCCGCGGCCGCCACCCGAATCCCAAGCTCACCCGACGACCTCCATGCTTCGCCACCTCTCGATACGCGACTTCGTCATCGTCGCCGCGCTCGACCTCGAATTCGACAGCGGCTTTACCGTTTTCTCGGGCGAAACCGGCGCCGGCAAATCGATCCTGATCGACGCGCTCGCGCTGGCACTAGGCGCGCGCGCCGAGGCGAGCGTCGTGCGCACCGGCGAGAGCCGCGCCGACATCACCGCGGAGTTCGAGACGCACGCACAGGTCGATCAATGGCTCGACACGCAGGCGCTCGGCGCGGCCGACGACGGCCAGCACGGCGGCACCGTGATGCTGCGGCGGGTGGTCGACGCGAACGGCCGCTCGCGCGCGTTCATCAACGGTACGGCGGCCACGCTCGCGCAGCTGCGCGAGGTCGGCGAGATGCTCGTCGATATTCACGGCCAGCACGCGCACCAGTTGCTGATGCGCCCGGACGCGCAGCGCGAGCTGTTCGACACGCACGCGGGCCTGTCCGACCTGGCCGCCGCCGTCACGCGCGCGTGGCGCACGTGGCGCGACAAGGCGCAGGCCGTCGAGCAAGCGCAAACGCGCGATCGCGAGCTGCAACTCGAACGCGAGCGACTCGCGTGGCAACTCACCGAACTCGACAAGCTCGCGCCACAGCCGGGCGAATGGGAAGAAGTCAACACCGAGCATCGGCGGCTGTCGCATTCCGCGAATCTGATCGACGGCGTGCAGGGAGCGCTCGGCGCGCTGTCCGAATCGGACGACGCGATGATCACGCATCTCGGCTCGATCGTGTCGAAGGTGCGCGACCTCGCGGAGATCGACCCCGCGCTGAACGACGTGCTCGCCGCGCTCGAACCGGCCGAAATCCAGTTGCAGGAAGCCGCGTATTCGCTGAGCCACTACGCGCAGAAGCTCGAGCTCGATCCGGAGCGGCTCGCGCAGGTCGAAAAGCGCCTCGACGCGCTGCACTCGGCTGCGCGCAAGTTCCGCCTGCGGCCTGAGACGCTGCCGGAAGAACACGCCGAGCGGCGCAAGCAATTGGCCGCGCTCGACGCCGCCGCCGACCTCGACGGCCTGCGCGCCGCCGAAGCGCAAGCGAAGGAAGTGTTCGTCGCCGAGGCGAAAAAGCTGTCGAAGGCACGCGCGAAAGCAGGCAAGGCGCTCGGCGAGGCGGTCACGACCGGCATGCAGGAACTGTCGATGAAAGGCGGCAGCTTCGAGGTCGCGCTGGTGCCGCTGCCCGAAGGCGGCGCGCACGGGCTCGAGCAGATCGAGTTCCGCGTCGCCGGTCATGCCGGCGTGCCGCTGCGGCCGCTTGCGAAGGTTGCGTCAGGCGGCGAACTCGCGCGTATCAGTCTCGCGCTCGCAGTGATCGCGAGCGCGGCCAGCCCGACACCGACCCTGATCTTCGACGAAGTGGATACGGGCATCGGCGGCGGCGTGGCCGAAGTGGTCGGACGGCTATTGCATCAGCTCGGCGAGGCGCGCCAGGTGCTGTGCGTGACCCATCTGCCGCAGGTCGCCGCGCGCGGCGATCATCATTTCCAGGTCGCAAAGACGAGCAACGGCACCGGCGGCACGCTCAGCAGCGTGAGCTCGCTCGACAAGGCGAGCCGCATCGAGGAAGTCGCGCGAATGCTCGGCGGCCTCGAAATCACGGCGACCACGCGCAAGCACGCGAAGGAAATGCTGGCCGCCTGAAATTGCGCCGCGCATAGGCGGCCGCACACGGCTGAGTCGGCTTGGCCGGGACGTCACACCGATCCCGGCGGCGCATGATGCGCTACGCGAAGTGCGTGAGCGCCCTTACCCAAACACCCTCTTCCACAACGCCAGCACCGCCTCGCGCTCGGCCGCGACCAGCGCCGGATCGACCCGCGCCTTCTCCATCCCATCGAGCCGCAGCGTGTGCTGCAGCTTGCGATAGCGCCGATAGGCGGCGCCGACCGTCTCCGCTTCCGCTTCGCTCATCAGCCCGAAACGCGACACCTCACGCAGCAGCGCGATATTGCCGGTATTGCGGATCAGCTCGGGATCGCGCGCCGCATGCAGCAGCACCCAGTACTGCACGGTGAACTCGATATCGACCATGCCGCCGCGGTCGTGCTTCAGGTCGAACAGCGCCGGCGTATGGTTCGGGTGTCCCGCCTCGACACGCGCGCGCATCTCGACGATCTCTTTCGCGAGCGGCGCCGCTTCGCGCGGCGTCGTCAGCACCTGTTCGCGGATCGCCTCGAACTTCGCGCCGATCTCCGGATCGCCCGCGCAGTAGCGCGCACGCGTCAGCGCCTGGTGCTCCCACACCCACGCGGTATTCGCCGCGTCGCCCTCGCGCAGCTGGTAGCGACGGAACGCATCGAGGTCGGTGATGAGCAGGCCCGACTCGCCGTTGGGTCGCAGCCGCAGGTCGATGTCGAACAATGTGCCGGCGCCGGTCGCGGTGGTCAGCCATGTGATCAGACGCCGTGTGTAGGTTGCGTAGACGTCGGCGGCGGCATCGCCGGGATCGTCGTACAGGAAGATCAGGTCGAGGTCCGACGCGTAGCCGAGCTCCTTGCCACCGAGCTTGCCGTAGGCGATCACCGCGAAGCGCGGCACGTCGCGATGACGTTTGGCCAACTGCTTCCACACGGCTTCGATCGTCACGTCGAGCACTGCGTCGGCGAGCTCGGACAGCCGGTCGCTGACGTGCTCGACGGACAGCTTGCCGGCAAGATCGATCAGCAGAATGCGGAACACCTCGGCCTGATGCGCGTGACGCAGCAGATCCATCTGCTGCTCGACGCCATCGGCGGCGGCGAGCCGCAAACGCAACGTACGCTTGAATTCAGCCCAGTCGAACGGACTGTTGATCGCCTCGACGTCGAGCAGCTCGTCGAGCAGCTGCGGATGGCGGATCAGATAGCCGGCCGCCCAGCGCGAGCCGCCCAGCACCGACAGCACCTGGTGCAGCGCCTGCGGATACTCGGTCAGAAGCGCCAGATACGCGCCGCGCCGGCTCACCGCTTCGAGCAGATCGAACAGGCGCGCGACCGTATCGCCGCGCCGCCCGGCCGGCTCCAGCGTGCGCGCGGCTTCGAGCGCGCGCTGCGCGACGATGTCGAACCGCTGCCGGCTGCGCTCGTTCAGGCCCGTGTAGCGCGACGAGCGCCACACCGCCTGCAGCCGGGCGAGCAGCTCACCGGGCTCGGCCACCCCCAGTTCGACGAGGCGCGCGCGCAGTGCGTCGTCGGCGCTATCGTCGGCGAGCGCGCTGCTCCACACCCACGCGGCCGCGCCGTCCTCGGGCGCGCCGCAACCGTCGCGGCCGCCCACCTTGTCGGCGAAAATCTGGTCGAACTGCTGTTCGACGAACTCGCGATGCGCGTCGAGCTTCGTCATCAATTGCGGGTAGTCGTCGCAGCCCATCACGCGCGCGAGCGCCATGCGCTCTTCGGCATCGACGGGCATCGCGTGGGTCTGCGCGTCGTTGCGATATTGCAAACGATGCTCGAGCTCCCGCAGAAAGCGATACGCCTGCGACAGCTTCACGCACACCGACGGATCCATCAACCCATTCGTGGCCGCGTGGCGCAGCACGGCGAGCGTCGGCCGCACGCGAAAGCCGGCGTCCTGGCCGCCGCGGATCAGCTGGAACACCTGCGCGCTGAATTCGATTTCACGGATGCCGCCACGGCCGAGCTTGATGTCGTCGGCCTTGTCGGGGCGCATCGACGCGCGGCGCTGCGCCTCCTGGCGGATCTGCAGATGCAGCGCGCGAATCGCGCTGATCACGCCGAAATCCAGATAGCGTCGATAGACGAACGGCGTGACGATCGCCCCGAGCTGCTTCTGCAGCCGCTGCGCCGAGGCGCTCGCGCCCTCGGACACGAGCCGGCCCTTGATCCACGCGTAGCGCTCCCACTCGCGGCCCTGCACATAGAAATACTCTTCGAGCATGCCGAGGCTGCATACGAGCGGCCCCGAATCGCCGTTCGGCCGCAGACGCATATCGACGCGAAACACGTAGCCGTCGGCGGTGACTTCGGCGAGCGCGCCGATCAGCCGCTTGCCGAGCCGCGTGAAGAACTCCTGGGTCGCGAGCGGCGAGCGCTGGCCGCCGGCGGTCTCGCCGTCGTCCTCATAGACGAAGATCAGGTCGATATCCGACGACACGTTCAGCTCGCGCCCGCCGAGCTTGCCCATACCGACCACGCCAAGCGTGAGCCGTTCGCCCTGCTGGTCGCGCGGCTCGCCATACAGCGCTTCGAGCTCGGCGCTCAGCACCGTCAGCGCGCGCTGGATCGTCGTTTCCGCGAGATCGGTCATCGCGCCGGTGACTTCGGCGATATCGGCCTCGCCGGCCAGGTCGCGCTCCATCACCGCGCAGAATACTTCGGTGCGCAGCTGGCGCAGCGCGCGCTTCAGCGCATCTTCGTCGACCGGCGCTCCGGCTGGGCCCGCCGCCTCGGCGCACAGTTCGTCGAGACGCGCGTCGATGCGCTCGCGCGTCAGCGGTTCGTCGGCCAGCGCGCCGACATGCGCGACCAGTTGCGGGCGGGCCGCGGCGGCGCGCGCGGCATAGTGCGAATAGCTGGAACTCAGGAGGGTGGCGTCAGTCATCAAAAATCTGGCTCGCTCGTTGCTTGATCGAATTTGTCCGGCGGTATTCTGACGGTGTCCGGGTGTCGTTCCGGGGTCGTTGTCGTGTCGTTCCGACGTGCCATCGGCATGCGGCGACAAGCGTGCCGGACTCCGTGCCGGACGGCCTCGCCAATCGCCGTCACGGGCCGTCGGACAGGGTTTGCAGGAGGTCCGCCGACGCTTTCCCATGTGATACATTTCGTCGTTAACACGCAAAACTACCATACGCCCAGCCGCCGCAGCATGTCCGAGCGAAACGAATCCGCCGACCCGCAAGCCCCACCGCAGGTCCGGCATGTGAGCGGAAGCGACCACATCGTGCTGCGTCGGACGTTGCGCGTGCTCGCCGCGCTCGCGCTCGTCCTCTATTTCATCGCGGGCGGACTGTTTCTGGGTTTGCGCTACGTGGTGCTGCCGCGCGCCGACATGTTCCGGCCGCGCATCGAAGCCGCGGTCTCCGACAAGCTGCGCACCCAATTCACGATCGGCCGGCTCGCGCCGCACTGGAGCGGCTTCCAGCCAGGGCTCGATGTCACGAATCTCGTCATCCGCGATCACGACGGCCAACCCGCGCTGACGATTCCGCACGCCACCGCGTCGTTGTCCTGGCGCTCGCTGTGGGAGTTTCATCTGGCGCTGTCGAGCCTGATCGTCGATCAGCCGGACGTGCTGGTGTCGCGCAGCGAGGACGGCGTGCTGTCGGTCGCGGGCGTGCCGGTGCCGACGCGCCACAGCGGCAACGACGCGCTGTCCACCTGGTTGTTGCGTCAGCAGGCGATCGTCGTGCGCGGCGGCGTGCTGCGCTGGCGCGACGCGACGCGCAACGAACCCGAACTGGCGCTGCGTGACATCCGCATCGCGATCCTCAATGACGGCCGCGACCACCGCATGGCGCTGCAGGCACCACCCGACGGCCAGGTGCTGAAAGGCCCGCTCGACTTCCGCACGCACTTCCGCCACGCGCCGCTCTCGGCGCTCGGCAAGCCGATCAACTGGAGCGGGCAGGTGTACATGTCGACGGGTCCGGTCGATCTGCCGACGCTCGCGCGCTACATCCAGTTCCCGATCGAGACGTTCGCCGGCCGCATCGACAATGCAATCTGGATCGACTTCAGCGAAGGCCGCATGACCCAGGCGACCGGCCAGTTGAGCGGTTACGACGTCGCGATGCGCGTGCGCCCGACCCAGCCAAGGCTGCTCGTGCCGATCACCCACTTTCTGTGGCGCGTCGAGGCAAACGAAGGCGAGTACCGGCTGCAGCTGTCGGACCTGCGTGCCGAGCTCGGCCAGCCGCCGCTCGAAGACGGCACGCCGCTCGCGCGCATCCTGCGCTTCCGGACCCTCGACAGCCGCTATCGGATGGCCTCGCAGCAGCATGGGCAGCTTTTGAGCGTCAGCGGCGATCGCGTCGATCTCGGCATCCTCGCCGAATTCAGCCGCGCGCTGCCGCTGCCGCGGCACTTTCTCAATGAACTCGTGCGCATCAATCCGCGCGGGCGCGTCGCGAACTACGTGATCGAGCTCGAGCGCGGCAAGCCGGAATCCGGAGAAGTGGGCAGCGACCATCGGCCGACGGGTGCTGAACCGATCGAGCGTTATCGCTTCAAGGGCGATTTGCAGGGCATCAGCTTTGCCGCCCAGGAGCCGGGGCCGGGCCTGACGCCGCGCGGCCACCCGCGCGCCGGCGTTCCCGGCATCGAAAACCTGTGGGGCAACGTCGACGCCGATGAAAAAGGCGGCCACGCGAACTTCGATACGACCAACGTGGCGATCACGCTGCCGGGCGTGTTCGACGATCCGCGTCTCACGCTTGCGCGTCTGCACGGCCGCGCCGACTGGACGATGGGCACGAAGGCACCGGGCGACACGCGTCCCGCGTTCGCGCTCAAGCTCAACGATTTCAGCGTATCGAACCCTGACGTCGAGGCGAGCGCGACTGCGAGCTACAGCAATCCCGGCCACGGCCGCGGCTCGCTCGACCTGAAAGCCGACTTCCAGCGCGCGCAGGTGACGCACATCGCCCGCTATCTGCCGACCGCGGTCAGCGAAAAGCTGCGCATTTACCTCGGCCACGGCTTGCAGGCTGGCGTGTCGCGTGGCGGCACGATCGAAGTGCATGGCGACCTGACCAAGTTCCCTTACGCGCGCGACCCCGACGCCGGCATCTTCCACATCGTCGCGCCGTTCACCGGCGGCAAGTTCGATCCGACGCCGTTCCCGCCGCGCAACATGCGCAACGGCACACCAAACGTTTGGCCGCCGCTCGACGGCATCGACGGCGTGTTCGAGCTCAAGCAGAACGTGCTGCGCTTCGACATCGACCGCGGCCGTTACAAGCGCGTCGCGCTGACCGGCGTGAACGGCCGCATCGACGACCTCGGCACCAAAGGTTCGAACCTAACCATCCAGGGCAACGGCCGCGGCCCGCTCGCCGATATGCTCGACTACGTGAACGGCAGCTCACTCGGCATCATGGCGCGGCACCAGACCGAAAAGATTCGCGCGCAAGGGCCCGCGTCGCTCGCGTTGAAGCTGACGATCCCGCGTACGCCGAAGCCGCATATCGGCGTGGAAGGCGCGCTCGGCTTCCAGAACAATCGCCTGAGCGTGAGCAATGCGCCGTCGCTGTCGCAGCTGAACGGCCGGGTGCGCTTCACCGAACGCACGGCCGAGGTCGAGCGGCTCTCCGGCCAGTTCCTCGGCGGTGACGTGCATGCGAACGGCGGCTTGCGGCAAGACGGCACGTACGCGCTCGCGCTCAACGGCCACATCGCCGTCGATGCCGCGCGCGAACTGCATCTGCATGGCCCGGCCGCACAGGTGCTCACGCATATGAGCGGCAGCGCGCCTTATGCATTGCGCGTCACCGGCGCGAAGGGCCGCCTGCCGGAGGTCAGCGCCAACTCTGATCTGAGCGGCCTCGGGCTCGATTTTCCAGCGCCGTTCAAAAAGACTGCCGGCACGCCGATGCCGCTGCACTTCTCGGTCAATCCCTCGACGCTGCCGGGCGAAGCCGGCCTCGAACGCGCCGACCTGACGTTGGGACCGGTCGCCGCCGCGTATCTGCTGCGCTATCGGCCGAACGCGCAGCCGCGTACGTCACCGACCGTCGTGCGCGGCGCGATCGGCGTGAACCGGCCGGTCGACCTGCCGTCCGAGGGCGTGGTCGCCGCGGCGGACATCAAGGAGCTCGATGCCGACGCCTGGCGCGCGCTCGCCGCGCAGCTGCGCGCGGGCGTGAGCGCGGGCGGGGCGAATGGCGTGAACGGCGCTGCGAACGGCGGCAATACCGCCAGCAGCGCGGCCACACCCGCGGCCGCGCCTACGGCCGTGCCGAATCCCATGCTCACGCAGTTCCTGCCGAACCGCTTCGCGCTGCACATCGACATGCTTACGCTGCTCAAGCGTCACTGGGACAACGTGATCGTCGGCGCGTCGCACGCGGACCGCACGTGGCAGGCGAACATCGCGTCGAATCAGGTGTCAGGCCACGTGTCGTGGCTGCCGGGAGCGACCCGCGAATCGCCGGGCGAACTGCAGGCGCGCTTCGCGCGCGTCGTGATTCCGTCGGTCGCGGACAAGGACCTGCTCGGTCCGGCGATGTCGGCGCCCGCGCTGAACATGCCGTCGATCGATCTGGTCGTCGACGAGCTGATCGTGCACGATCGCAACGTCGGCCGGCTCGAGGTCGACGCGCACAACTTCGAAGAAAACGGCGTGCCGGTCTGGCAGCTCGACAAGCTCGACGTGACGAACCCCACCGCGACGCTGACCGCGACCGCGAACTGGCGTACCTCGACCGAACTGCCCACCTCGGCCGACGAAGCCATGCCGCGCCGCACCGTGTTCGATTTCAAGCTCGACATCAAGGATGCCGGCGCAATGCTCGAGCGCTTCGGTCTGCCGAGGACGCTCCGGGGCGGCACCGGCTCGATTCAGGGCAAGGCCGTGTGGCAGGGCGGCCCGACCACGATCGACTATTCGACGCTGAACGGCAACCTCGCGCTGGATCTACACCACGGTCAGATCCTGAAGGTCGATCCGGGCGTCGCGACGCTGCTCGGCGTGCTGAGCCTGCAAAGCCTCGCGCGCATCGCCACACTCAATTTCCGCGATGTGATCGGCGAGGGCCTGCCGTTCTCGAGCGTGACGGGTACCGCGCAGATTCATGACGGCATCGCCCGCACCGACAACTTCAGGATGGTGACCGCGCCGGCCCGCGCCGAGATGGTGGGCTCGGTCGACATCGCGCAGAAGAGCCAGGACCTGCACCTGCACGTAGTGCCGACCGTCAGCGCCGGCTCCGCGGTGATCGCCGCGACGGTCATCAATCCGCTGATCGGCCTCGGCGCGCTGATCGCCGATATCGCGTTCACGCATGGGGTGTCGCACGTATTCGCGCGCGACTACGCGATCACCGGCTCGTGGTCGAAACCGCACGTCGAGCGGGTGACGGGCGAACGGGGTAAGATTGACGCTCCGGCTTCGACCGTGCAAGCGCACTGAGCTCCGGTTTCCCTGGCGCCGCCGTCTCGAACCACGCGGCCGCTCGTGCCGCTCTATCGACTCAATGCGCCAACGGGGCCGAGCCAGCCCAGAACCATGCATGCGGCGCCCGCGCTTCACCCCGCCGCCCGCCGGGAGTCTTTCGACACGCTCATGAGCGAAACACACGTCACTTCATCCGCATCCGCCGCAACCTCCAGCGGCCTTGTAGCCAGCCCCTTCCGGGTCGCCGCGCTGCAGATGGTCAGCTCGCCGGATCGCGATCGCAATCTCGCCGACGCAGAGCGCCTGATCGCCGAAGCCGCCGCCGACGGCGCGCAACTCGTGCTGCTCCCCGAGTATTTCTGTTTCATGGGCTTCAAGGACACCGACAAGCTCGCCGTGCGCGAGCCACATCAGGACGGCCCGATCCAACGCTTTCTCGCCGACGCCGCGCGCCGCCACCAGATCTGGGTGATCGGCGGCACCCTGCCGCTGAACGCACCGGAGCCGTCGCGCGTACTGAACACGACGCTGGTGTTCGACCCGAACGGCAACGAGGCCGCGCGCTACGACAAGATCCACCTGTTCAACTTCGAAAAGGGCGAAGAATCGTTCGACGAAGCGCGCACGATTCGACCCGGCACCTCGGTGCAAAGCTTCGAGGCGCCATTCGGCCGGGTCGGCCTGTCGGTCTGCTACGATCTGCGCTTTCCCGAGCTGTACCGGCGCATGGGCGACTGCGCGCTGATCGTGGTGCCGTCGGCGTTTACCTACACGACCGGCCGCGCGCATTGGGAGCTGCTGCTGCGCACTCGCGCGATCGAAAACCAGTGCTACGTGCTCGCCGCGGCGCAAGGCGGCAAACATGAAAACGGCCGCCGCACCTGGGGCCACAGCATGCTGATCGACCCGTGGGGCGAGATCGTCGCGGTGCGCGACGAGGGCGCCGGCGTGGTCGCGGGCAACCTCGAACGCGCGCGCATCGACGAAGTGCGGCAAAGCCTGCCGGCATGGCGTCATCGCGTGCTGACCTGAAACCGACATTGAAACTGCGGCGCCTGCCACGCATATAGCGACGCAGGCGCTCCCCGACCCCTTCGTATCGAGCAGAACATACTTCGCATGAACATCATCGAACCCGGTATCCGTAATCTCGCCGCCGCCAAGGACATCCTCCTCACGCCCTATGGTCTCGACGAATCGCTGCTCACGCGCACGCTCGCCGAAATCTTCACGCACCGCGTCGACTACGCGGATCTGTACTTCCAGACCACCCGCAGCGAAGCGTGGAGTCTCGAGGAAGGCATCGTGAAGTCGGGCAGCTTCAGCATCGATCAGGGCGTCGGCGTGCGCGCCGTGTCGGGCGAGCGCACCGCGTTCGCCTACTCGGACGACCTGTCGCCCGAAGCGATCCGCCAGGCGGCCATCGCCACGCGCGCGATCGCCAAGGCAGGCGGCGGCAAGCAGAAGATCCAGGTGGCGTCGTCGCTGACCGGCATCGCCGGGCGCGATCTGTACCTGCCGTCCGACCCGCTGCATTCGCTCGACGCCACCGCCAAGGTCAAACTGCTCGAGCGCATCGAGCAGATGGCGCGCGGCCGCGACCCGCGCATCCAGCAGGTGATGGCGGGCCTCGCCGGCGAATACGACGTGGTGCTGGTCGCGCGCAGCGACGGCGGCTTCGCGGCCGACATCCGGCCGCTCGTGCGTGTCTCGGTGACGGTGATCGCCGAGCAGAACGGCCGCCGCGAAATCGGCAGCGGCGGCGGCGGCGGGCGTTTCGACTACGGCTATTTCACCGATGAAGTGCTGTCGCGCTATGTCGACGATGCGGTGCACGCCGCTCTCGTCAATCTCGACGCGCGTCCGGCGCCGGCCGGCGCGATGACCGTCGTGCTCGGGCCGGGCTGGCCCGGCGTGCTGCTGCACGAGGCGATCGGCCACGGGCTCGAGGGCGACTTCAACCGCAAAGGGTCGTCGGCATTCGCGGGACGCATCGGCGAGCAGGTCGCCGCGAAGGGCGTCACCGTGGTCGACGACGGCACGCTGCCGAATCGTCGCGGCTCGCTCAATATCGACGACGAAGGTAATCCGACCCAGTGCACGACGCTGATCGAGGACGGCATCCTGAAGGGCTACATCCAGGACACGCTGAACGCGCGTCTGATGAAGATGCCGGTCACCGGCAACGCACGGCGCGAATCATACGCGGCGCTGCCGATGCCGCGCATGACCAACACGTACATGCTGAACGGCGACAAGGACCCGCAAGAAATCCTCGCGTCCGTGAAGAACGGCCTGTATGCGGTGAACTTCGGCGGCGGTCAGGTCGACATCACGAACGGCAAATTCGTATTCTCGGCCTCCGAGGCGTACATGATCGAGAACGGCAAGATCACGTATCCGGTCAAGGGCGCGACGCTGATCGGCAGCGGACCGGAATCGCTGAAGTACGTCACGATGATCGGCAACGACATGAAGCTCGATTCGGGCGTGGGCGTGTGCGGCAAGGAAGGCCAGAGCGTGCCGGTGGGCGTCGGTCAACCGACGCTGCGCATCGAGCGGATGACAGTCGGCGGCACGGCCTGATTTCGTCACGGATGCACGCTTCGCGCACGCAAGGCGCGAAGCGTGCGGGTTTTCCGCATTTTTCGACGCCCCAGCTTGTCACGCCGAGCCTGTACCGGGTTATAAACTCACTCACCCTTCTTGACCAGCGACGCATTCACTTCGCCATGTCCGCCAAGTTTTATTTTTACTTTTTTTGGTATCTCAGACCGCTGGCGGATCGAGAGGGGTGTTAGTGCACGCAGGACACCGAGAATTCCCGAAAAACCGCCAGCTAGCCTGGCGGTTTTTTTTCGTCTCACGCTTTTCGATACCTGACTGACATTTTGTCGTTGACCATTTTTTGATCGTCGTCCGCTCTGGCCTCGCTGTTTGATCACTGACTGATCGCCCCCGTTGCCCGCGCGAACACGCTACGAACCGATTCAGGAGAACAACATGCCCCCGCACAATACCGATGATGTCCGCATTCGCGAATTGAAGGAACTCACGCCGCCCGCTCACCTGATCCGCGAATTTGCCTGCGACGAGACGGTTTCCAACGTGATCTACGACTCGCGCACCGCGATGCATCGCATTCTGCACGGCATGGACGATCGTCTGATCGTCGTGATCGGCCCGTGCTCGATTCACGATCCGAAGGCCGCGATCGAATACGCGGGGCGTCTGATCGCGCAGCGCAAGCGCTTTGCCGGCGAACTCGAAGTCGTGATGCGCGTGTACTTCGAAAAGCCGCGTACGACGGTGGGCTGGAAGGGTCTCATCAACGACCCGCATATGGACAACAGCTTCAAGATCAACGAAGGTCTGCGCACCGCGCGCGAGCTGCTTCTGCGCATCAACGAACTCGGCCTGCCGGCCGGCACCGAGTACCTCGACATGATCAGCCCGCAGTACATCGCGGATCTGATCTCCTGGGGTGCCATCGGCGCGCGCACGACCGAATCGCAGGTGCACCGGGAGCTGGCTTCGGGACTGTCGTGCCCGGTCGGCTTCAAGAACGGCACGGACGGCAACGTGAAGATCGCCGTCGACGCGATCAAGGCCGCCTCGCAGCCGCACCATTTCCTGTCGGTCACGAAGGGCGGCCACTCGGCGATCGTATCGACCGCGGGCAACGAGGACTGCCACGTGATTCTGCGCGGCGGCAAAACGCCGAACTACGACGCCGACAACGTCAACGCGGCCTGCGCGGACATCGGCAAGGCGGGTCTCGCCGCGCGTCTGATGATCGATGCGAGCCACGCGAACAGTTCGAAGAAGCACGAAAACCAGATTCCGGTGTGCGCGGACATCGGCCGTCAGATCGCCGCGGGTGACGAGCGGATCGTCGGCGTGATGGTGGAGTCGCACCTCGTCGCGGGTCGCCAGGATCTGCAGGAAGGCTGCGAGCTCACGTACGGCCAGAGCATTACCGATGCGTGTATCGGCTGGGACGAAAGCGTCGCGGTGCTCGAAGGCCTTGCCGAAGCGGTCAGGCAGCGCCGCGTCGCGCGCGGCAGCGGCAACTGAACACCTGCCCCGCCGCCACTGCGGGGGCTTGTCGGCAGTCCGTAGAAGAAACCCGGTTCAATATCGAACCGGGTTTTTTTATTGGCCATTCGGACGAATGGTACTCAGCCTGCTGCCTCGATATCGTCATAGCTCGTTGCCTGGTCGATTACACGCTTGACCAGGCCGGAGAATGCGTATAAGATTTTATACATGAGGTGGCGACGGAGCAGGAAAAAGAAATTCGCTGGTTAGGCTCCAGCTACCGTGATTTGCTCGCTTTTCCCAACGAAGCGCGTCGTCTCGCAGGGTTTCAGCTTCACAAGATTCAGTCAGGACTCGACCCTGACGACTGGAAACCGTTCGAGTCTATCGGCGCGGGAACGCGCGAAATTCGCATCAGAGACGAGGACGGCATTTTTCGCGTGATGTACGTCACCAAATACGCCGAAGCGCTGTACGTGCTGCATTGCTTTCAGAAGAAAACGCAGAGGCTCGGACCGCACGACAGAAGAATTGCCGAAACGCGCTACCGCGCCATCACCTATTACAGGACCACCCAGCCATGACGATCGACACCAACATTCGTCACGTAACGCGAGCCGGCGCGAACGTGTTCCTCGAACTCGGTTTTTCCGCCGATGAAGCGAAGCGCCTTCACGCGGCGTCGCAAAAGCAGATCAACGACACGCGGCTGCTCAAGGAACAGCTGATGACCGAGCTGTCCACGTGGATCGAACAGCATCATCTGAAGCAGGCCGAGGCGGCCGAAATCCTGATGGTGTCGCGCCCGCGCGTGTCCGACGTCGTCAACAAGAAAACCACCAAGTTCACGATCGACACGCTCGTGGAAATGCTGAGCCGCATCGGCAAGCCGGTCACGCTCGCCGTCGGTTGAGCCTCGGCTCGTGCGACGCACCGTGCGTGTCCATGCGCACATGTGCGTCGCCATTCAAGGCGCGCCGCGATCGTGCTGCCACAGCACGTCGGTGCCACCGTCCGCGCGATTGAGCACGCGCGCCAGCACGAACAGCAGATCGGACAGCCGGTTCACGTACTGACGTGGCGCCGCGTTCAGCGCCTCGTGTTCGCCAAGCGCGACGATCGTCCGCTCCGCGCGGCGGCAAACGGTACGGCACACATGCGCGAGCGCGGCCGCGCGCGAACCGCCCGGCAGAATGAATTCCTTCAGCGGCGGCAGCGTGGCGTTGTAGTCGGCGAGCCAGCCGTCGAGCTGCGCGAGATGCTGTTCGGTAATCATCGTGTGACCGGGAATGCACAGCTCGCCGCCCAGATCGAACAGGTCGTGCTGGATTGCGACCAGCGCCGCGCGTACGTTCTCGGGCAGGTTCTCGCACAACAGCACGCCGAGATTCGAATTGAGTTCGTCGACGTCGCCAATCGCGGCGATTCGCGCGCTGTCCTTGCGCACGCGGCGGCCGTCGCCGAGACCGGTGGTGCCGTCGTCGCCGGTGCGAGTGGCGATCTTGCTGAGGCGATTGCCCATGACGTCTCCCATGTATTAGTGACGATGCTGCCAGCTGGTTTGTCCATATTGCACGCATCGCGAAATCGCCGCCATTATATGAGCGGAAGCCGACCCAGCGCTGCCTGGCGGGCGAACGGCGTAAAATGAAACACTTGCTGCAAACAGACCGTTATTTAAAGAAACTTTCATGGGACCGGAGCAAGCGTTGAAGCGCCAACTCCGATCGAGCTAAAGCATGGGACCGGAGTAAGCGCTGTAGCGCTAACTCCGGTCGACACAGGAGACATGCGTGAACCATCCCGTGCCGCCGGCGCCGCTACGCCGGCCGTTTCCCGCCGAATTGCTGAACCGGCTCAAAGCCGCTTTCGGCGATCGGGTTTCCGTTGCCGAAGCCGTGCGTGCGCACCACGGCCGCGACGAATCACCGTTCGATCCGCAACTGCCTGACGCCGTCGTGTTCGCGCGTACAAGCGAAGACGTGCAAACCGCCGTCAAGCTGTGCGGCCAGTACGACGTGCCGATCATTCCGTACGGCAATGGCTCGTCGCTCGAAGGACATCTGCTTGCCGTGCAAGGCGGCGTGTCGATCGATCTGTCGGAAATGAACCGGGTGTTGTCGATCAACGCCGAAGACCTGACCGTCACCGTCGAGCCCGGCATCTCGCGCAAGCAACTGAACGAAGCGCTGCGCGACACCGGCCTGTTCTTCCCGATCGACCCCGGCGCGGACGCGAGCATCGGCGGGATGTCGGCAACCCGCGCGTCGGGTACCAACGCCGTGCGCTACGGCACGATGCGCGAGAACGTGCTCGGCCTGACGGTCGTGCTCGCCGATGGCCGCGTGATCAAGACCGGCTCGCGCGCGCGCAAATCGTCGGCGGGGTACGACCTCACGCGCCTGTTCGTCGGCTCGGAAGGCACGCTCGGCGTGATTACCGAAATCACGCTGCGCCTCTATCCGCAGCCGGAGGCGGTGTCGGCCGCGGTGTGCACGTTCCCGTCGATGGGCGATGCGGTGCGCGCGGTCATCGAGACGATCCAGATCGGCGTGCCGATCGCGCGTGTCGAGTTCGTCGATTCACTTGCGATCCGCTCGATCAATCGCCATTCGAATCTGACACTGCGCGAAGCGCCCACATTGTTCTTCGAATTTCACGGCACCGAGGCCGGCGTCAAGGAACAGGCCGGACTCGTGCAGGAAATCGCCGCACAGAATGCCGGTGAAGGCTTCGAATGGGCGACGCGCCCCGAAGACCGCAGCCGTCTGTGGAACGCGCGTCACAACGCCTATTTCGCGATGCTGCAACTGAAGCCCGGCTCGCGCGCGGTCACCACCGACGTCTGCGTGCCGATCTCGCGTCTCGCGGAGTGTGTGGTCGAAACGGAGCAGGATCTGTTGGCGTCGCCGCTGCCATGCCCGATCGTCGGCCATGTCGGCGACGGAAACTTCCACGTCGCGATCCTGATCGATCCGGACAAGCCCGAAGAGCTCGAGGAAGCCGAGCGCCTGAACCATCGCATCGTGCAGCGCGCGCTGCGGATGGACGGCACCTGCACCGGCGAGCATGGCATCGGCCTGCACAAGATGGGCTTTCTGCTCGAGGAGCACGGCGACGTCGCGGTCGACACGATGCGCTCCATCAAGCACGCGCTAGACCCTCGCAATCTGATGAACCCGGGCAAGATTTTCGCCTGGGCGGCGGCCTGATCGACACTGCGCATGCCGGCCGCGGCAAACCGCTGACACGCCCGGCGGCGACCGCGCCAAGCTGAACACGCAAGTGATGCGAAGCAGGCAGCACGAAACAGGCAGCACGAAACGGCCGGCTCGAACCAGCAAGCCGGACCGGCGCAAGCCACGAGGAGACAACTCACATGAATGCACCCGCTGAACTGTCGGCCGAAGTCCTCGCGCAGCGTCAGCGCGAAGTCGTGCAGGCGCTGATGGCCGTGTTGCCGACCCACTGTCTGCTGTATCGCGAAGAAGACACCGTCGCGTACGAATGCGACGGACTCGCCGCGTACCGGCGTCTGCCGCTTGCGGTCGTGTTGCCGGAAACCGAATCGCAGGTGCAGCGCATCGTGCAGATCTGCCATCGCCTCGAGGTGCCCATCGTGCCGCGCGGCGCGGGCACCGGGCTGTCCGGCGGCGCGATGCCGATTCGGCACGGCGTGGTGGTATCGCTCGCGCGCTTTCGCAAGATCGTCGAAGTCGACTCGTACGCGCGCATCGCGACCGTGCAGCCGGGCGTGCGCAATCTGGCGATCTCCGAAGCCGCGGCGCCGTATGGTCTTTACTATGCGCCGGATCCGTCGTCGCAGATTGCCTGCACGATCGGTGGCAACGTGTCAGAGAATTCGGGCGGCGTGCATTGTCTGAAGTACGGCCTCACCGTGCACAACGTGCTGCGCGTGCGCGCGGTCACGATGGAAGGCGAGATCGTCGAATTCGGCTCGCTCGCGCCCGACGCGCCGGGGCTCGATCTGCTCGCGGTGCTGATTGGCAGCGAGGGCATGTTCGCGATCGTCACCGAGGTCACCGTCAAGCTGATCCCGAAGCCGCAAACGGCGCAGGTCATCATGGCCAGCTTCGACGACGTCGTCAAAGGCGGCGACGCCGTTGCGGGCATCATCGCGGCGGGCATCATTCCGGCCGGCCTCGAGATGATGGACAAGCCCGCCACGCGCGCGGTCGAGGAGTTCGTCAACGCCGGCTACGACCTCGACGCGGCGGCGATCCTGCTGTGCGAATCGGACGGCACGCCCGAGGAAGTCGCGGCCGAGATCGTGCGCATGACCGCGGTGCTGCGCGAGCACGGCGCGACCCGTATCCAGATTTCACGCACGGAAGCCGAGCGCCTGCGCTTCTGGTCCGGGCGCAAGAACGCGTTTCCGGCCGCCGGCCGCATTTCGCCGGACTACTACTGCATGGACGGTACCGTGCCGCGCCGCAGTATCGGGCCGCTGCTCGCGCGCATCGAGGAGATGGAGAAGACCTACCAGTTGCGCTGCATCAACGTATTCCATGCCGGCGACGGCAACATGCACCCGCTGATCCTGTTCAACGGCAACGACCAGGACGAGTGGCATCGCGCCGAGTTGTTCGGTTGCGACATCCTCGAAGCTTGCGTCGAGCTGGGCGGCACGGTGACGGGCGAGCATGGCGTCGGCATCGAGAAGATCAATTCGATGTGCGTGCAGTTCTCGCCCGAAGAGCGCGACACGTTCCACGCGGTCAAGCGAGCATTCGACGCGCCCGGCCTGTTGAACCCCGACAAGGGCATCCCGACGCGGGCGCGCTGTGCCGAATACGGCAAGATGCACGTGCGCGGCGGCCTGCTGCCTCATCCCGAGCTGCCGCGCTTCTAGCGGCTGGCGTTTGCAGCGCGCATCCACCGTTCGCCGCGCCCGCGCTGATGCTGGCGCGGCCTGCGCGGCGCTTTGCGCCCTCCCCTCCAGACCGATGTCGCGCCCCGTCATGCGGGTGCGCTCCGGCTTGCCAGCGAGCCGCCGCCCGGTACAATCAAACGAAACACAACGAGCAGGACACCATGGAAGAGGACGACATCGTCGCCGTATGGTCCGAACGCGTGCGTTCGGCCAGCGCCGAGGGACGCGCGCTGCGCATCCGCGGCGGCGGCACCAAAGACTGGTATGGCCAGACGCTGGAAGGTGAGATCCTCGACACGCGCGCTTATCGCGGCATCATCGCGTACGATCCGGCCGAGCTCGTGATCACCGCGCGCGCGGGAACACCGCTGCTGGAAATCGAAGCCGCGCTCGCCGAGCACAACCAGATGCTGCCGTTCGAGCCGCCGCACTTCGGGCCGCAGGCCACCTTCGGCGGCTGCATCGCCGCTGGCATTTCGGGGCCGCGCAGGCCGGCCGTCGGCGCCGCGCGCGACTTCGTGCTCGGCGCCGTCGTGATGAACGGCCAGGGACAGGTGCTGCACTTCGGCGGCCAGGTCGTCAAGAACGTCGCGGGTTACGACGTGTCGCGGCTGCTCGCGGGCTCGCTCGGCACGCTCGGGCTGATCCTCGAGCTGTCGGTCAAAGTGCTGCCGCGGCCACAGGTCGAAGCCACGCTGAAGTTCGACATGAACGGCACCGACGCGGTACGCAAGCTCAACGAATGGGGCGGCCGGCCCCTGCCGATCACCGCGAGCGCATGGCGCAACGGCACGCTCGCGGTGCGCCTGGGCGGCGCGGAAGCCGCGGTCAAGGCAGCGCGCACCGGGCTCGGCGGCGAAGTCGTCGATGCGGTCGAAGCTGAACGCTTCTGGGCCGGCCTGCGCGAACAGACCGATTCGTTTTTCGCGGGCATTCCACCGAAGGCCGCGCTGTGGCGTCTCGCGCTACCGTCGATCACCGAGCCGCTGCAGCTGCCCGGCGCGCAACTGATGGAATGGGGCGGCGGCCAGCGCTGGTGGATCACCGACACCGACGCGCAAACCGTGCGCATCAGCGCGAAACAGGCCGGCGGCCACGCGACCATCTTCCGCAGCGGCCACGGCTACGACCGCGGCGCCGGCGTATTCACACCGCTGCCCGCGCCGCTGATGAAAATCCATCGCGGCCTCAAACATGCATTCGACCCGGCCCGCATCTTCAACCGCGGCCGTCTCTACTCCGACTTCTGAGCGACGCGATGCAAACCAACCTCGCGGACTTCATTCGTAATACGCCCGATGGCAACGAAGCGGACGCCATCCTGCGCAAATGCGTGCATTGCGGTTTTTGCACCGCCACCTGCCCAACCTACCAACTGCTTGGCGACGAGCTCGACGGCCCGCGCGGGCGCATCTATCTGATCAAGCAGATGGTCGAAGGCGCGCCGGTCACGCGCAGCACGCAGGTTCACCTCGACCGCTGCCTGACCTGCCGCAATTGCGAATCGACCTGCCCGTCGGGCGTGCAATATGGGCGGCTCGTCGAAATCGGCCGCAAGCTCACCGAAGAGAAAGTCACGCGTCCGCTCAATCAGCGGCTGATGCGGCGCCTGCTCGCGAGCGTGCTGCCGAACAGCGCGATCTTCACGCCGGCGATGCGGCTGGGTCAGCACGTGCGCGGCCTGCTGCCGAAGAAGCTGCGCGACAAGGTGCCCGCGCGCCAGCACCCGCTCGAATGGCCGAGCGCAAAACACGAACGCAAGGTGCTGATGCTGGCGGGCTGCGTGCAACCGTCGATGATGCCGAACGTCAACATCGCGACCGCGCGCGTGTTCGATGCGCTCGGCATCGAAACGCTGATCGCGCCCGACGCCGGCTGCTGCGGCGCGATCCGCCTGCACCTCGGCTACCACGACGAAGCGCTCGACGACCTGCGCGCGAACATCGACGCATGGTGGCCCTACGTCGAACAGGGCGTTGAAGCGATCGTGATGAACGCGTCGGGCTGCGGCGCGACGGTCAAGGAATACGCGCACCTGCTGCGCCTCGATCCGAACTATGCCGAGAAGGCGCGCCGCATCGTCGAATTGACGCGCGACGTCTCCGAGATCCTGCCCGAGTTCGAAGAACGGCTCGTCGCCATCACGCGCCGCCGCTCGGTACACACGGTCGCGTTTCATCCACCCTGCACGCTGCAGCATGGCCAGCAGATCCGCGGCAAGGTCGAGCAACTGCTCAGCGCGCTCGGCGTCGAAGTGCGCCTGCCCGCCGACAGCCATCTGTGCTGCGGCTCGGCCGGCACCTACTCGCTGCTGCAGCCGCGCATGTCGTACGCGCTGCGCGACCAGAAGCTCGAGCGTTTGCAGGCGCAGGAGCCGCAGGTGATCGTGTCGGCGAACGTCGGTTGCATCGCGCATCTGCAAAGCGGCACGTCGACGCCGGTCGCGCACTGGATCGAATTGGTCGAGCACATGCTGTCCGTATAATCGGGGCATCGTCTTCGCTGAACACCGGTTCGTTCCATGTCCGATCTGCCTCACAATCTCGCCGACGTGCACGAGCGCATCGCCAGGGCCGCGCAAGCGGCCCACCGCGACACGCAGTCCGTGACGCTGCTCGCGGTCTCCAAAACGTTCCCCGCCGATGCCGTGCGCGCCGCTCATGCGGCCGGTCAGCGCGCATTCGGCGAGAACTACGTGCAGGAAGCGCTCGACAAGATCCAGACACTTGCCGATCTGCGCGCGTCGCTCGAATGGCATTTCATCGGGCCGCTGCAATCGAACAAAACGCGGCCCGTCGCCGAGCATTTCGACTGGGTACATTCGGTCGATCGGCTGAAGATCGCGCAGCGGCTGTCGGAGCAGCGCCCGGACAACCTGCCGCCGCTCAACGTGTGCCTGCAGGTCAACGTCAGCGGTGAGGCGTCGAAGACTGGCGTCGCCATCGCCGAGGCGGCGGCTATCGCGCAGCAGATCGCCGCGCTGCCGAAGCTGAAGCTGCGCGGACTGATGTCGATTCCCGAACCGGGCGGCGATCTCGCAGAACAACGCGCGCCGCATCGCCAATTGCGCGAGCTGTTCGAGCGCTTGCGTAACGACGGGCTCGCGCTCGATACGCTGTCGATGGGCATGTCGGCCGATCTCGAAGCAGCCGTGCTCGAAGGCGCGACGATCGTGCGCGTCGGCACCGCGATCTTCGGCGCACGCGATTACTCGCGCTGAGCATTTCCACGGGCCTTGCGCGAACCTGGCTGCGCGAAGCCCTCACCGCATCTCATCTGAACCTACCCGGACCATCATGAAAATTGCGTTTATCGGCGGCGGCAACATGGCCGCGGCGTTGATCGGCGGCCTCATCAAGCGGGGCGTCGCGCCCGCGGACCTGTACGCGGTCGATCCGAACGAAGACGCGCGCCAGCGCAACGAGCAGCAATTCGGCATCCGCACCGGCGCGGCCGCCGACGTCTCGCTCGCCGACTACGACGCGGTCGTGCTCGCGGTGAAGCCGCAGATCCTGAAGAGCGTCGCCGGGACGCTGGCGCCGCATCTGCGCGCGTCGCAACTCGTCGTCAGCATCGTCGCGGGCATTCGCATCGGCGACATGTCGCGCTGGCTCGCTGGCCACAACCGCGTCGTGCGCGTGATGCCGAACACGCCGGCGCTGATCGGCAGGGGCGTCACGGGTCTCGTCGCCAGCGGCAGCGTCGACGAAGCGGGCCGCGCGCTCGCGTCACAGGTGCTCGGCGCGGTCGGCGAAACCGTCTGGTTCGACGACGAAGCGAAGATCGACGCGGTCACCGCGATCTCGGGCAGCGGGCCGGCCTACGTGTTCTATTTCATCGAAGCGCTGCAGGAAGCCGCGCGCCAGCTCGGTATGGACGAAGCGCAGGGCCGCGCGCTGGCGATCGCGACCTTCACGGGCGCCGCGCAACTCGCGGCCAATTCCGACGAGCCGCCGAGCGTGCTGCGCGAGCGCGTGACATCCAAAGGCGGCACGACCGCGGCAGCACTCGCCTCGTTCGAAGCGAGCGGCATCAAGGACGCGATCGTGCGCGGCGCACTTGCCGCCGACGCGCGGGCGCGCGAGATGGGCGACGAATTCGGCAAGCAGTAACGCGAACCGGCGTCGAAAAGAAACAGCGGAAACAGACACGCCGTAGCGCGACTGTCCTTCTTCTCATCAGGGCAGGCGCCTACGGCGTGCAGAAACAGCAGCGGTCTGAAGCCAGAAAAGCGCTGACGCGAATTAAAACGAAGCCACCACGTAATGCGCGGCGATCCCCGCGAACAACGCGCCGCCGAGCCAGTTGTTGTGACGGAACGCGGCAAAGCACGGCATGCGCTCGCGATGGCGGATCAGCGTGTAGTGATAGATCGCGCAACCCACCGCGACCGCCCAGCCGAGCCAGTACAGCGGACCAAACCCGAGCGTCACGCCGATGCCGACGTAAATCCCGAGCGTCACCGCATAGCACAGCATGACCGCGGCCACGTCGAAACGGCCGAACGTCAGCGCCGACGTCCGGATGCCGATCTTGATGTCGTCGTCGCGATCGACCATCGCGTATTCGGTGTCGTACGCAACGGCCCAGAAGATATTCGCGACCAGCATCGCCCACGCGAGCAGCGGCACGTGATCCTGCACAGCGGCGAACGCCATCGGAATACCGAAGCCGAACGCGATGCCCAGATACGCCTGCGGAATCGCGAAGAAGCGCTTCACGAACGGATACGTGCCCGCGACGAACAGCGCGACCACCGACAACTCTTTGGTCAATGCATTGAGCGGCTGAATCAGTAGAAACGCGACCAGCGACAGCACGGTTGCCAACACGACCGCTTCCCACGCATTGATCTTGCCGGACGTGATCGGCCGGTTTTCGGTGCGCTTCACGTGACGGTCGAAATCGCGGTCCGCGTAGTCGTTGATCGCGCAGCCGGCCGAGCGCATCAGCACCGTGCCGAGCGTGAAGATCACCAGCAATTGCCACGACGGATGACCGCCGGACGCGATCCACAGTGCGTTGAGCGTCGGCCACAGCAGCAGCAGGCTGCCGATCGGCTTGTCCATGCGCACGAGGCGCAGATACAGGGGAAGTCGGGCGAACATGGGACGAATTCGGTGAAGTGCGAACACGGTGCGCCTATTTTACGGGAAGCGCACGGCGGCCCAGGATTCGCGCGACCGCGTATCGAAGTGCCACGCGCTCGAATCTGTGCGTCGTGCGGCAGCGGCGCAAAAAACAAAGCCTCCCGTGCAGGGAGGCTTGTGCGTTTTTAGCACGGCGCGCGCGATGCCGGCGCCGGCATCGGACTCGACTCGACCGGCTCAGCTGCGCCAAATCAGGCGAGCAGCGAGCGCAGCATCCATGCGGTCTTTTCGTGTGTCTGCATGCGTTGCGTGAGCAGGTCGGCGGTCGGCTCGTCGTTGGCGGCTTCCGTCGACGGGAAAATCGCGCGCGCGGTGCGCACCACGGCTTCCTGACCTTCGACCAGCTGACGGATCATGTCTTCCGCGGCCGGCACGCCGTCCGCTTCGGGGATCGACGACAGCTTCGCGAAATCCTTGTAGCTGCCCGGCGCATGCACGCCCAATGCACGGATGCGTTCGGCGATCGAGTCGACCGCGAGCGCGAGTTCGTTGTACTGCGTTTCGAACATCAGGTGCAGCGTATTGAACATCGGACCCGTGACGTTCCAGTGGAAGTTGTGGGTCTTCAGGTACAGCGTGTAGGTGTCGGCGAGCAGACGCGACAGCCCTTCGGCGATCTTCTTGCGATCCTTGTCGCTGATCCCGATGTTGACGTGCTGTACTGCTGCGGCCGCTTCTTTCTTGGCCATGATGACTCCTTTGAAGAGTGATACGAACCGGTCGGCAGATGACGGTCAGCGAAAACACGAATAAAACGTTCGACAGTGTAGCGTGAATGCCGCAAGGTTTGCGCAACGCGTGCCCGAGAGCCTTGCTGCGCAGCCATTCTGGCGGTACTGCGCTCAGCCGCCCAGCGCGTGTTGCAACGCCTGCGCGGCGATTACCGCAAAGCCGCTCGCGACGATCGCAAAGCCCAGCGCCTTGCGAAACATCAACGCCTGCCATTGCGCCTGCATGCTCGGCGCGGCGGCCCGACCGCCAATGCTCGCCATCATCATCCTTATCATGATCGTACTCCGGGTTCGTCTCGTGACGGACCGCAGCAATGCGCCGCGCCGTCGATGACTTTGCCAATGCTTTGCCACTGCTTTACCATCCGCCGCGTATATGACGCCTAGCGGTTCCCGCCTTCCCGCAACGCGGCGAGCGCTGCGATCACACCTTCCGCGTAAGCCGGATCGGCGCGGCGGAAATGCTCGATTTGACGCGCGACGATCTCCTGCGGCACGCCGTCGATATGTCGCGCGATATTGCCGAACAGACGCTCACGTTGCGCGTCGTCGAACAGCGCGAACAGCATGCGCGGCTGCGTGTAGTAGTCGTCGTCCTCGCGATGCTCGTAACGCGCGACCGCGCCCGCCGCGAGCGGCGGCTCGGACGCGTTCGCGTCCTGCACGAAGTCGCCGAAGCGATTCGGCTCGTAATTCACGTTGCCGCCGCGATTGCCGTCGGTGCGCAGCGCGCCATCACGATGAAACGAATGCGGGTTCGGCACGCGAGGCGCATTCACCGGAATCTGGTGATGATTGATGCCGAGCCGGTAACGCTGCGTATCGCCGTACGAGAACAGCCGCCCCTGCAACAGACGGTCCGGCGAAAATCCGATGCCCGGCACCACGTTCGCCGGCGTGAACGCCGCCTGCTCGACGTCCGCGAAATAGTTCGCCGCGTTGCGATTCAGTTCGAGCGTGCCGACGTCGATCAACGGATAGTCCTTCTGCGACCACACCTTCGTGATGTCGAACGGATTGAAGCGGTAGTTCGCCGCATCCGCTTCCGGCATCACCTGAATTGCGAAGCGCCACTTCGGAAAGTTGCCCGCGTCGATGCTGTTCACCAGATCGCGCTGCGCGCTTTCGCGGTCATTGGCGATTACCTGCGCGGCATCGGCGTCGGTGAAGTTCTCGATGCCTTGCAGCGACTTGAAATGGAACTTGACCCAAAAACGCTCGTTGCTCGCGTTGATGAACGAGTACGTGTGCGAGCCGAAGCCGTGCATCTGCCGGTAGTTCTTCGGAATGCCGCGATCGCTCATCAGAATCGTCACCTGATGCAGCGACTCCGGATGACTCGACCAGAAATCCCACGCGGCGACGTTGCTGCGCAGATTCGTGTACGGATCACGCTTCTGCGTATGAATGAAGTCCGGAAACTTGAGCGGATCGCGAATGAAGAACACTGGCGTGTTGTTGCCGACCACGTCCCAGTTGCCTTCCTCGGTGTAGAACTTGATCGAGAAGCCGCGCACGTCGCGCTCGGCGTCGGCCGCGCCACGCTCGCCGGCCACCGTCGAAAAGCGCATGAAAAGCGGCGTTTCCTGGCCGACCTGCGCAAATACCTTCGCCTTCGTGTAGCGCGAAATGTCGTGCGTCACCGTCAGCGTGCCAAACGCGCCCGAACCCTTCGCGTGAACGCGCCTCTCGGGAATCACTTCGCGATCGAAGTGCGCGAGCTTTTCGAGCAGCCAGACGTCCTGCAGCACCACGGGGCCACGCGGGCCGGCGGTCATCGAGTTCTGGTTATCGGCGACGGGCGCGCCGGCGGCATTGGTGAGCTTACGTTCGGACATGGGCACTCCTGCGTGGTTTCTATCGAATCGGGGGAAAAGCATGCGGCATCCGTGCGCGACGGACGCCGTCACGGGTAGGCACGTCAGGCGGCCAGCACCCGATCGGCCAGCAACGACACGGCGACCGTACGGATACTCGGCGCGGCGGCCGTCGTGGCCGGTTGCGCGGGAAAAGGGTGGATGGGCTGTGAAGGCGCTTGCATGGTGTTTTCCTCCTGGCTTGTCTCGCGCCCCGACTCGGAGTCCGGGCGCTGAGCCTTATCGAATAAAGGGATCGGGCGATCCGTGGAGGAAACTATAGCAACATCTATCGAATAGTCGTATTTGATTAATTTAATCTATTCGATAGGGCTTGCGCCCTTTTTGCGGCAGGCCGCACCGGTGTCCGGCGCGGCTGCGGATGATGGCGAGTCAGTTGACGGCGGCGGGCAGATCGAGCTTTTTGACGCCCGGCAGGTCGCACGCGGCGATTGCGTCGCAGATCGCGTCGATCGCGGGCATGCGCGTGAAGCTCTTGCGCCATGCCAGTACGACGCGGCGATCGGGCACCGGCTCGTCGAACGCGACATAGCTGAGCAGGCCCGCGTCGATACCGCCCGCATGTGGCTTGACCTCGTGCACCGACATGCGCGGCAGCACGGTAATGCCGACGCCGCTTGCGACCATATGACGAATCGTTTCGAGCGACGAGCCCTCGAAGGTCTTCTGGATGCCGTCGGCGTTCTGCGAAAAGCGCATCAGCTCGGGACACACGCCGAGCACGTGATCGCGGAAGCAGTGCCCGCTGCCGAGCAGCAGCATGGTTTCCTGCTTCAGGTCGTCGGGGTCGATCTTCGGGCGGCTTTCCCATGCGTGGCCGGACGGCAGCGCGACGACGAACGGCTCGTCGTACAGCGGACGCAGCATCAGCCCGGTTTCGGGAAACGGCAGCGCCATGATCGCCACGTCGATTTCGCCCTGCTTGAGCAGCTCGATCAGCTTCAGCGTGTAGTTTTCCTGCAGCATCAGCGGCATTTGCGGCACGCGCCGGATCATCTGCTTGACGAGCGTCGGCAGCAGGTACGGCCCGATCGTATAGATCACGCCGAGGCGCAGCGGACCCAGCAGCGGGTCCTTGCCCTGCTTGGCGATTTCCTTGATCGCGAGCGTCTGCTCGAGCACGCGTTGCGCCTGCGTAACGATCTGTTCGCCGATCGGCGTCACGCTGACCTCGCTGGTTCCGCGCTCGAAAATCTGCACGTTCAGCTCGTCTTCGAGCTTCTTGATGGCGACGGACAGCGTGGGCTGGCTGACGAAACACGCTTCGGCGGCACGGCCGAAGTGCCGCTCGCGGGCCACCGCCACGATGTATTTCAATTCGGTGAGCGTCATTCGGGGATCAATCAGTCTGATGGATTCGATAGGTTCTAGTTATACACCTATAGGGTCGGTTCGCCAACTTTTTAGCCGTAGTGCTTGCGGCGGGGACGGCGCTCAGGCCTTCAGATACTGCTCGCGCGCGCCGAGCCAGCGCGCCAGATGCTGAATGACCACGTCCGGATATTGGTCGAGCAGCGTCGCGGCGGCTTCGCGCGCCGGCTCGATGAGGTGCTGATCGTTCTGCAGGTCGGCGAAACGCAGCATCGCGGCGCCTGACTGCCGCGCGCCGAGGAACTCGCCTGGCCCGCGGATTTCGAGGTCGCGGCGGGCGATCTCGAAGCCGTCGGTGGTTTCGCGCATCGTTTGCAAGCGCGCGCGGGCGGTCATCGACAGCGGTCCGGTGTAGAGCAGCACGCAGACCGACGCGGCGCTGCCGCGCCCCACGCGTCCGCGCAACTGATGCAGCTGCGCGAGACCGAAGCGCTCCGCATGCTCGATCACCATCAACGATGCGTTCGGCACGTCGACGCCGACTTCGATCACCGTGGTCGCGACCAGCAGCTGGATCTCGTTGCGCGAGAACGCGTCCATCACCGTGGCCTTTTCGGCGGCCGCGAGGCGCCCGTGCACCAGCCCGACCTTCAGCTCGGGCAGCGCGGCCACCAGCGTCTCGTAGGTCTCGACCGCGGTTTGCAACTGCAGGGTCTCGCTTTCCTCGATCAGCGGACACACCCAGTACACCTGGCGCCCCGTCAACGCCGCCTCGCGCACGCGGCCGATCACCTCTTCGCGGCGCGCGTCGGACACGAGCTTCGTGAGGATCGGGGTGCGGCCGGGCGGCAGTTCGTCGATCGTGGAGACGTCGAGGTCCGCGTAGTAGGTCATGGCGAGCGTGCGCGGAATCGGCGTCGCGGACATCATGAGTTGATGCGGCTGGAAGTCGGCCGCGCCGTCGGCGGCGCCCTGCGCCTTCGCGCGCAACGCGAGCCGTTGCGCGACGCCGAAGCGATGCTGCTCGTCGACGATCACGAGTCCGAGGCGCGCGAACTCGACCGCGTCCTGAATGATCGCGTGCGTGCCGATCACGAGCTGCGCGGTGCCGAGCGCGGCCGCTTCGATCGCGGCGCGCTTCTCCTTCGTCTTCAGACTGCCCGCGAGCCACGCGACATTCACGCCGAGCGGCTCGAGCCAGCCGCGCAATTTGCGCGCGTGCTGCTCGGTGAGAATTTCGGTCGGCGCCATCAGCGCGGCCTGGTAGCCGGCGTCGATCGCCTGCGCGGCGGCGAGCGCCGCGACGATCGTCTTGCCGCTGCCGACGTCGCCCTGCAACAGCCGCTGCATCGGATGCGGCTGCGTCAGATCGAGCGCGATCTCGCCGCCGACGCGCTGCTGCGCGGCCGTCAGCGAAAACGGCAGCGCCTTCAGCAGCCGCGCGACCAGCGCCGATTCGTCGCCGAGCTTGCGGCGCGGCATGGCCGGCGCGGCGCGCGTGCGCCGCTCGTCGTGCGCGCGCTTCAGCGACATCTGCTGCGCGAGCAGCTCCTCGAACTTGATGCGCACCCAGGCCGGATGCGTGCCGTCGATCAGCGCCGTTTCGTCCGACTGCGGGCCCGGATGATGCAGCGTGCGCACCGCGTCCATCAGCGCCGGCACGCCGAGCGGTTCGAGAAACGCGCGCGCGACCGGCGCGGGCAGCAACTCCGGCAGCGACGTGCGCGCGAGCGCGTTGTCGATCGCCTTGCGCAGATACGCCTGCGATACGCCCGCGGTGCTCGGATAGACCGGCGTCAGCGCCTGCGGCAGCGGCGTGTCTTCATCGACGACGCGCACGGTCGGATGCACCATCTCCATGCCGAAGAAGCCGCCCCGGACGTCGCCGCGCACGCGCAGGCGCGCGCCGGGCGCCATCTGCTTGACCTGCGAGCCGTAGAAATTCAGAAAGCGCAGCACGAGTTCGTCGCCGTCGGCGTCGCGCAGCTTCACGAGCAGCTGCCGGCGCGGGCGATAGGCGATCTCATTGTCGAACACCACGCCTTCGGTTTGCGCGATGCCGCCGGGCAGCAAGTGACCGATCGGCGTCAGCGTGGTTTCGTCTTCGTAGCGCATCGGCAGATGCAGCACGAGGTCGATGTCGCGTGTGAGGCCGAGTTTGGCGAGCTTGTCGGCGGTTTTGACCGGGGCTTTGGCGGCGGCTTTTGCCGCGCCTTTGGTTTTGGCGGCGGGTTTGTCGTCGCTCGCGTGGTCGGCGGCGAATTGATCCGGCGGGTCGCCCGCGTGGCCGCCGGGCTTGTCGCCGTCGCGCCCGAGATCGTGGCCAGCGGCCATCATGCCGCCTTGTGCGCCCGCTTGCGCCGCATCCCGCTCCCCCGCCTCCGCCCGCGCACCGCGGCGCCGCGGTTCGGCGCCCGCTTCGAGGGTGGCAACGGACGATCGGCGGTCGGACAAAGGCATAGGCTGCTTCGCAAGTACAATATCGGGTGCTGTCGAAAAGAAGTCGTGCCGCCCTTCGCGCGTCCAGCGTAGGCAGGATGCGGCACAAAGCGCGCGGGCCGCTTCGGCGTCCCGCCATCATAGCCGCCCGGCTCCGGCTTCGGCTCAATTCAGTCCCAAGTCAGTCCCAACCCGCTTCCAGTCGTTCGCATGTTTACGCTTTCCGATTTCGATTTCGATCTGCCGCCCGAGCTGATCGCGCAAGTCGCGCTGCCCGAGCGCAGCGCAAGCCGTCTGCTCGACGTGGACGCCGCAGGCGCCGCCGACGGCGCCGCGCGCCTGATCGACCGCCGCTTCACCGAACTGCCCGAGTGCCTCGCGCCGGGCGATCTGCTCGTCTTCAACGATACCAAAGTGCTGAAGGCGCGCTTCTTCGGCCAGAAGTCGAGCGGCGGCAAGATCGAAGTGCTGGTCGAGCGCCTGACTGGCGAGCGCAGCGCGCTCGCGCAGATCCGGGCGAGCAAGAGCCCGCAGGCGGGCACGACGATCCGTCTCGCGGATGCGTTCGACGTCACCGTCGGCGAGCGCGTCGATCAGTTCTACACGCTGCATTTCCCCGACGACTGCCTGACGATGATCGAGCAGTACGGCCGTCTGCCGCTGCCGCCGTACATCGAGCACGACCCCGACGCGACCGACGAAACCCGCTATCAGACCGTATTCGCGCAGAACCCGGGCGCGGTCGCCGCGCCGACCGCCGGCCTGCACTTCGACGACACGCTGCTCGCCCGCCTCGACGCCCTCGGCATCGACCGCGCGACGCTGACGCTGCACGTCGGCGCGGGCACGTTTCAGCCGGTGCGCGTCGAAAACATCGCCGAGCACAAGATGCACAGCGAGTGGTATCACCTGCCGCAAGCGCTCGCGGACAAGATCGCCGCGACCAAAGCGCGCGGCAACCGCGTGATCGCGGTCGGCACGACGTCGCTGCGCGCGCTCGAAGCCGCCGCGCGCGACGCCGAAGCCGCCGGCCATCCGCTCGGCGCGGCGAGCGCGGAAACCGACATCTTCATCACGCCGGGCTACCGGTTCCGCGTGGTCGACCGGCTGGTCACGAACTTCCATTTGCCGAAATCTACGCTGTTGATGCTGGTGTCGGCGTTCGCGGGCGTCGAGACGATTCGCGCCGCGTACCGTCATGCGATCGACGAGCGCTATCGTTTTTTCAGCTACGGTGACGCGATGCTGCTCACGCGGCGCGATGCATGAGCCGGTTCGAGCACTGCTTCAGCGTATTGGCAGTCTTCCTAGCCGCCGCGATCCCTCGTGGCGGTTTTCATTGATTGCGCCGGACTGTTTTCCGGTCGCCCAGGAGTGATCCCCATGACCCTTGGTCATCCCTCGCAACAGCCTGCCCACGAGCGCCCGGAGAATGGCCTCAAATTCGAACTGCTCGGCACCGACGGCCTTGCGCGCCGCGGCCGCGTCACGCTCAATCACGGCGTGGTGGAGACACCGATCTTCATGCCGGTCGGCACCTACGGCACCGTGAAGGCGGTCCAGCCGCGCGAGCTCGACGAAATGCACGCGCAGATCATCCTCGGCAATACGTTTCACCTGTGGCTGCGACCCGGCCTCGAAACCATCGAGGCGCACGGCGGCCTGCACGGCTTCATGGGCTGGAAGAAGCCGATCCTGACCGACTCGGGCGGCTTCCAGGTGTTCTCGCTCGGCGATCTGCGCAAGATCACCGAGGACGGCGTCACGTTCGCGTCGCCGATCAACGGCGACCGGCTGTTCCTGTCGCCGGAAGTGTCGATGCAGATCCAGAAGGTGCTGAACTCGGACATCGTGATGCAGTTCGACGAATGCACGCCGTACGCCACCAACAACATCCCGACCTCGCACAAGGAAGCCGCCGAATCGATGCGCATGTCGATGCGCTGGGCGCAACGCTCGATCGACGAATTCGAGCGCCTCGGCAATCCGAATGCGCTGTTCGGCATCGTGCAGGGCGGCATGTTCGAGGATCTGCGCGACGAGTCGCTCGCCGGCCTCGCGCAGAAGAACTTCCACGGCCTCGCGATCGGCGGTCTGTCGGTCGGCGAGCCGAAGGAAGACATGATGCGGATCCTGAACCACATCGGCCCCAAGCTGCCGGCCGACAAGCCGCACTACCTGATGGGCGTCGGCACGCCGGAAGACCTGGTGGCCGGCGTCGCGGCCGGCGTCGACATGTTCGACTGCGTGATGCCCACGCGCAACGCGCGCAACGGCTGGCTCTTCACGCGTTTCGGCGACATCAAGATCCGCAACGCGACGCACAGGAACTCGCTGCGCCCGCTCGACGAGCAATGCGGCTGCTACACCTGCCGCAACTTCACGCGCGGCTATCTGCACCACCTGCATCGCGTCGGCGAAATTCTCGGCGCGCAGCTGAACACGATCCACAACCTGCATTACTACCTGGAACTGATGCAGGAAATGCGCGATGCGATCGAGGCGAAACTGTTCGAGACATTCCGCAAGCGTTTCCACGAAGACCGCGCGCGCGGCGTCGAACCGTCGTCCTGACGGCCCGCCGCATGGATTGCGCATGCCGCACGCGGACAACTTACAATTTACTTTCGCCGGCCGCTGAATTTGCCCCGAATCGGACCTTTAAACGGTTGATCGCAAAGCCGATTCGCCGCGCCGGCGCGCGTGTGGCCGGTGGTAGAATAATCGGCTGATTTTTTTGATCGTTTGACTGATAACGGAGAGACCAACGTGTCGTTCATTTCCAATGCCTTCGCGCAAGGCGCAGCAGCAGGTGGTATCGAATCGAACCTGATGAGCTTCCTGCCGCTGATCCTGATGTTCGGCGTACTGTACTTCATCATGATTCGCCCGCAAATGAAGCGTCAGAAGGAACATCGCAACATGCTCGCAGCGATGGCCAGGGGCGATGAAGTCGTGACGAACGGCGGCATCGTCGGCAAGGTGACGAAGGTGGGCGAAGCCTACGTCGGCATCGAAATCTCGGAAGGCACGGAAGTCACCGTGCAAAAGGCGTCGGTCACGACAATTCTCCCGAAGGGCACGATCAAGTCGCTGTAAGGCCTGCACTCCCCGCGTCCGGTGCGGCCTCGCCGGCGGTTCAGGCAGTTCGCTGAACGGCCCGCGCTCATCGCCGGACGCATCGCATCCAAGCCAACCTTCCCGTTGGACCACTCATGAATCGCTACCCCCTCTGGAAATACGCCGTGATGCTGGTGGCTCTGGTCATCGGCCTCGTGTACACGCTGCCCAATCTGTACGGCGAAGCGCCGGCGGTGCAGGTGTCGAGCGGCAAGGCCACGGTCAGACTCGACGCCGCCACGCTAGCGTCGATCGAAGCCGCGCTCGCGGCCAATCTCATCAAGCCGACCGCAATCACGTTCGACAACTCGCAGAACAACGCGAACATCCGCGTGCGCCTGACGAACACGGACACGCAGTTGCGCGTGAAAGACCTGCTGCAGAAGTCGCTCAATAGCGACCCGAACGATCCGCAGTACGTCGTCGCACTGAACCTGCAAAGCGCGTCGCCGACCTGGATGACCGCGCTGCGCGCGCTGCCGATGTACCTCGGTCTCGACCTGCGCGGCGGTGTGCACTTCCTGCTGCAGGTCGACATGGCCGGCGCGCTGAACAAGAAGCTCGACTCGGACGCCTCGGACGTGCGCACGCTGCTGCGCGACAACAACGTGCGCGACGGCGGCGTGAATCGCGTGAACCAGTCGGTGGTGGTGAATCTGGCCGACCAGGCCACGGCGGACGCGGCACTCAAGCTGCTCGGCCGCAGCGTCAGCGAACTGCAGTGGGCGTCGCAGCCGAACACCGGCCCGGACGGCGGCGTGCAGCTCGTCGGCACCTTTACGCCGGCCGTGCAGCGCGAGGTGCAGGACGCCGCGCTCAAGCAGAACATCACGACGCTGCATAACCGCGTGAACGAACTCGGCGTGGCCGAGCCGGTGATCCAGCAACAGGGCACGGACCGCATCGTCGTCGAGCTGCCGGGCGTGCAGGACACCGCGAAGGCGAAGGACATCATCGGCCGTACGGCGACGCTCGAAGCGCGCCTCGCCGATCCGGTCAACACGCACCCGAACCCGAACGACCCGGTGCCGCCGGGCGATGAACTCTTCACGCAAGGCAACCAGACGCCGGTGCTGCTGCGCAAGCAGGTGATCTTCACCGGCGACCGCATCATCGACGCGTCGGCGGGCTTCGACGAGCATCAGCGTCCGTCGGTCAATATCCGTCTCGACTCGGCCGGCGGCCGCGCGGTGCGCGCGGTATCGCGCGACAACATCGGCAAGCCAATGGCGATGGTGCTGTTCGAGCACGGCAAGGGCGAAGTGCTGACCGTCGCGACGATTCAGTCGGAACTGGGCGACCGCTTCCAGATCACCGGCCAGCCGACCCCGCAAGCGGCCGCCGACCTCGCGCTGCTGCTGCGCGCCGGTTCGCTCGCCGCGCCGATGGAAATCATCGAGGAACGCACGATCGGCCCGAGCCTCGGCGCCGACAATATCAAGAAGGGCTTCCACTCGGTCGTGTGGGGCTTCGCGGCCATCGCCGTATTCATGAGCGCGTACTACATGCTGTTCGGCGTGATCTCGATGGTCGGCCTGTCCGTGAACCTGCTGCTGCTGGTCGCGGTGCTGTCGATGCTGCAGGCCACGCTCACGCTGCCGGGTATCGCCGCTATCGCGCTCGCGCTCGGTATGGCGATCGACGCGAACGTGCTGATCAACGAGCGCGTGCGCGAGGAACTGCGCCACGGCGCGCCGCCGCAACTGGCCATCCAGAACGGCTACGCGCATGCATGGGCGACGATTCTCGACTCGAACGTGACCACGCTGATCGCCGGCCTCGCGCTGCTCGCGTTCGGCTCCGGTCCGGTGCGCGGCTTCGCGATCGTCCACTGTATCGGCATTCTGACGTCGATGTTCTCGGCGGTGTTCTTCTCGCGCGGCCTGGTCAACTTCTGGTACGGCGGCAAGAAGAAGCTGAAGTCGCTGTCGATCGGCCAGGTGTGGCGTCCGCAAACGGCAGCGGCAGGCTCGGCCGCGTATGCCGGCAACACCCTCGGCGGCAGCGACGCCGCGACCGACACCGCGCAGGCCATCGCCACGGCGAAGGCGAGCGCGAAGGCAAGCTCGAAGGCACCGGCCGCGGCCGGCGCGAAGGGTCGCGCGAAGCCGACCGTGCGCCGCCGCAATGCGCCGGGCACGCCGACGTCGAATGACTCGACGCGGCAAAAACCGGGTTCATCCCGCTGAGTCCCGGAGAACAAGACCATGGAATTTTTCCGTTTCCGTAAAGACATTCCGTTCATGCAGCGCGCGTTGATCTTCAACGCGATCTCGCTGATCACCTTCCTCGCCGCCGTGTTCTTCCTCGTGCATCGCGGGCTGCATCTGTCGGTGGAATTCACCGGCGGTACCGTGATCGAGGTGCAGTATCCGGGCGCGGTGCCGCTCGACCCGGTGCGTAACACGCTCGGCAAGCTCGGCTATGCCGACGCGCAGGTGCAGAACTTCGGCACCTCGCGCGACGTACTGATCCGTCTGCCGCTGAAGACGGGCTACACGTCCGCGCAGCAGAGCGACCAGGTGATGGGCGCGCTGAAGGCCGACACGCCGGAAGTGCAGTTGCAGCGCGTCGAGTTCGTCGGTCCACAGGTCGGCAAGGAGCTCGCCACCGACGGTCTGCTCGCGCTCGCCTGCGTGGTGGCCGGCATCGTGATCTACCTGTCGTTCCGCTTCGAATGGAAGTACGCGATCGCCGGCGTGATCGCCAACCTGCACGACGTCGTCATCATTCTCGGCTTCTTCGCGTTCTTCCAGTGGGAGTTCTCGCTGTCGGTGCTGGCCGCGGTGCTCGCGGTGCTCGGCTATTCGGTCAACGAGTCGGTCGTTATCTTCGACCGGATTCGCGAAACCTTCCGCCGCGAACGCAAGATGACCGTGATCGAAGTGATCAACCACGCAATCACCAGCACGATGTCGCGAACCGTCATCACGCACGGCTGTACGCAGATGATGGTGCTGTCGATGTTCCTGTTCGGCGGCCCGACGCTGCACTACTTCGCGCTCGCGCTGACGGTCGGTATTCTGTTCGGTATCTACTCGTCGGTGTTCGTCGCCGCGGCTCTTGCCATGTGGTTCGGCGTCAAGCGCGAAGACCTGATCAAGGACAAGAAGGAACGCGTCGATCCGGACGATCCGAACGCGGGCGCCCAGGTTTGATGCGCGCGTAACCGCTGAGGATGCGCACAATAAAAAAGGCCGGTTCTGTCGAACCGGCCTTTTGCGTTTACGTACGCCGTCGTTACCGCCTCGTTCCTAGCGGAACCCCAGCTTGCGCCGTGCGCCGATCAGCGCCGCGATGCTCAGCAGCGCGGCAAACATCACGTAGTAGCTCGGCGCTGCCTTCGAACCGGTCGCGCTGATCAGCCACGCGATGATGAACGGCCCGAAGCCGCCGAAGATCGTCACCGCGATGTTATACGCGAGCGACATGCCGGTCGTGCGCGTCTGCACCGGGAATATCTCCGACAGCAGTCCCGGCGTCGCGCCGAAGTAGCCGCTGACGAGAAAACCGAACACGATCTGCCACACGATCAGCGTGCCGAAGCTCGGATGCGCGATCAGGAACGCGAACGCCGGATAGACGAGCACGAACAGCAGCACGGCCGCGCCCAGCATGATGCGCGTGCGTCCATGCAGGTCCGACCAATGCCCGGCCACCGGCGAGAACACCATCTGGATCAAACCCGTCACCGCGATCGCCGAGAACGCGACCGACGGCGCGAGCCCCAGTTGCCGCACGCCATAGGTCGGCATGAACAGCATCAGATACGCGGACACGGTCCCGAGGATCACCACGCCCATCGCGATCACGAGCCGCAGCTTCTGCGTCGCGAACGTATCGCGCAGCGGCGTCTGCGTCGTTTCGGCGGCGAGGAATTCGGGCGTCTCGTCGAGCCTGGTGCGGATGTAGAACGCAACGGGCCCGATCAGCAGACCGAAGAAGAACGGCACGCGCCAGCCCCACGATGCCATCTGTTGCGGCGACAGCTGGCCGGTCAGCAACGCGCCGAAACCGGCCGCGAGCAGCGTCGTCAGCCCCTGGCTCGCCATCTGCCAGCTCGCGTAGAAGCCGCGCCGGCCCGGCACGTGCTCGGCGAGAAACGCAGTCGCGCTGCCGAATTCGCCGCCGGCCGAGAAGCCTTGCATCAGCCGCGCGAGCACGAGGATCAGCGGCGCGGCGAGACCGATGCTCTGGTAGGTCGGCAAAATCGCGATGATCAGCGTGCCGCTCATCATCAGCAGGATGGAAAGCGTGAGCGCCCCCTTGCGCCCGGCGCGGTCCGAGTACGCGCCGATCACGATCGCGCCGAGCGGCCGCATGAAGAATGACACGCCGAACGTGCCGAGCGTGAGCAGCAGCGATACGGTCTCGTTGCCGGCCGGAAAAAACAGCTTCGAGATGGTCACGGCGAAAAAGCCGTACACCACGAGGTCGAACCATTCGAGCGCGTTGCCGATCGAGGCGGCCACCACCGCGCGCCACGAATTCTGCCGGCTTCCCGCGACGCTTGCTGCTGTCGTTGCATTCATCCAGATCTCCTGTACTGCGCGAAATATTTATCGACACGAACGCATAACGTCCGCCCAGGCCATCCCGGCAACGCGCAGCACCGGCATGACTGCTTGCGCTCTATTTAACTGAAAAAATAAAAGCGATGCGAGCGACAAATGGCCGAGGCGCGCCACCATGGCCGAGGCGTTCGCAACGGGCGACAAAAAACCGCTTCGTCGGTGAACGACCGAAGCGGTTTTCGTATTGCGGCGCAGCGCGGATCGAATCGCAACAGCGGCCCGCGCGCGGCGCCGGCCGCGAAGCTGCCGGCGCGCCTACTGCTGCTTGATACCTTCCGACTGGATATGCAGGCGCGTCTGCATGCTGAAGCCGTACTTCGCGCCGAACTCCATGCCGTAATCGGCGCGATTGAATTCGGTGCTCGCCTCGACGCCGCAGACTTCGCGCTTGAGGACCGGGTGCTGCATGCACTTGAACGAATCGATCTTCAGATTCACCGGCTTCGTGATGCCGCGAATCGTCAGCGTGCCGATCACCTCGACGGGCTTGTCGCCGTCGAACTTGATCTCGGTGCCCTTGTAGGTCACGGTCGGATACTTCTCGACGTCGAAGAACTCGGCGGCCCTCAGGTGATCGTCGAGCTTCGGGTTGCCGGTCTGCACCGAAGCGGGATCGACGGTGACGTCGACGGTGCCGGTTTTGGCCGCGCGATCGAGCGTCACCGTTCCCGTGGTCTTCGTGAATTTGCCGCGCCAGATCGACAGACCGCCAAAGTGGTCGGCCTCGAAGCTCGGAAACGTATGCATCGGATCAAGCAGATAGGTATCGGCGGCGAAGGCGCCGAGCGACAGCGACGAAGCCAGCGCGCCAACAGCGATCAACATGGACGTTTTCAATTCGTGCTCCTGTTTTGCGTTGAAAATCGCGGTGCAACCTGCGGTGGGAAAGCGGCCGCGCCCCACGTGGCGCGGCGGACCTCGCGAGCACCGTGCGCGTCACTTGCGCGCGGCGACGATATGAAACTTGATCACGACCTCGTCGGCGACGACCGATGTGTCCTTCCATTCGCCGGTGCCGATGTCGAACTGCGAGCGCTTGATCGGCAGCGCGCCGTCGAAGGTCTGCATCGCGCCCTGCTGGCCGACCGTGACCGGCACCACGACCGTCTCCGACTTGCCCTTGATAGTCAGCTTACCGGTCACCTTGAACTGGCTGCCGCCGGCCGGCGCGATCGCGCTCGACACGAACGTCGCGCTCGGAAAGGTCTTCGCGTCGAACCATTCCTTGCCGCGCACCTGCTCGTTGTAGCTCTCGTCGCCGAGATCGTAGCTGGCGACGTCGATGTTGAGCTGCGCGCTGCCGGCCGTCGGTTTGGCCGGATCGAAGCTGACCTGCGCCGTGAACTTGTTGAACTTGCCTTCGACCGGCACGTTCATCTGCTTCGAGGTAGCCGTCACCGAACTCTTCGCGACGTCGACCTGCGCGAGCGCCGCGCCTGCGGCGCTCAGCGACGCCGCTGCGAACGCGGCCAGCATGTAGCGATAAAACGAACCCTTCATGGTTGTCCTTATTTGAGGAAGGGGAGCATGCGCGACAGCAGGCCGTCGCGATCGAGCCATTGATGCTTGAGCGCCGCCGCGGTGTGTAGCGCGACCAGCACGAGCAACGTGTAATTCAACGCAATGTGCAGGTTCTTCAGCACTTCCTTCAGGTGCGGATCGGGCGCGATGATTCGCGGCAGCGGAATCAGCCCGAGGTAGACGACCGGCACGTTCGCCGCCGAGCTATACAGATAGCCGGACACGGGAATCACGATCATCAGCACGTACAGCAACAGATGTGTGAGATGCGCGGCGCCACGCTGCCAGGTGGGCATGCGGCGCGGCATCGGCGGCGAGGCGTGGGTCGCGCGCCACAGGATGCGCACGATCGCGAGCGCGAACACGGTCACGCCGATCCATTTGTGCCACGAGAAATAGCGCAGCTTGGTGGGCGTGAAGCCCGGGATGTCGGTCATCACCCAGCCGAGCGCAAAGCCGCAGACGATCAGCAGTGCGATCAGCCAGTGAAACGCGATGGCGGTCCGCGTGTACGACTCCCGGGTACCGAACGATGGATTGAGTGTCATGACAGATCAACGCAGACAGTTAGAAGTTAACGGCGCGCCGCGGCCAGCTATTCCGCGCACGCCGCCGCATCGGCGCGGCGTGCGCGGCCGATGCGGCGGACATCATCGCCACAAAAGGCCGCCGGGCATGCCACGGGCGCCATGCTACCCCAAGCGCGAAAAGCTGGCTGGAGCGCGTCGGCGGAACGGGCCCGAATTTTGCGCTGCAATGGCCCCAGGCGCCGCGTCACCGCCCTTGCGTTGACCGATTCGGGGACCGAAAGCCCCGAAGCGACGCCATCTCAGGCCCGGACCAGCGCGCGGCGGGGACGGCGCCACGCCCCGCGCCGCGCGCGGCTCGCCTCGGTCGCGAGGCCGCGTTTGGTACTATTGCTGCTCACCGCCGCCCGACCCCTCGTAACGAGCAGGCCTTACACCCCGCCACTACGTCGTTAGCCCATCTGCCGCATGGAACATGACAACCTGATCGCGTGCCATGAATGCGATACGCTGTTCCGCAAGCCACGGCTTGTCGGGCGCGTCGCCGCGCGTTGTCCGCGCTGCGGCGCGACGCTCTATCGCGGCGTCTCGCGCAAGCTCGACGCGATCTGCGCACTGACGCTCGCCGCGCTGATCACGTTCGTGATCGCGCAGGGCTTTCCGATCGTCGAACTCGAAACCAACGGCATCACATCACAGACTACGCTGTTCGGCGCGCTCGTCGCGCTGTGGGGCGAGAACATGCAGATCGTCGCCGTGATGGTGTTCTGCTCGACGATCCTCTTTCCGTTCACCGAACTCGTCGCGCTGCTGTACGTGCTGGTGCCGCTACGCGCCGGCTACGTGCCCGCGCACTTCAATCGCGTGCTGCGCGCGATCCAGTTCGTGCGACCGTGGGGCATGATCGAAGTGTTCATGCTCGGCGTGCTGATCACGATCGTGAAGATGGTGAGCCTCGCGCGCGTGATTCCCGAGGCGGCGCTGTTCGCGTTCGGCGCGCTGACGCTGATGTTCGCGGTCGTCGTCACATTCGATCCGCGCGTGCTGTGGGATGTCGCCGACGAGATCGACGCGAGCGGCGATCGGCCGTTGCCGCGCACGTCGGCCGACAGCGCGGCGGTCGCGGTCGGCTCGCTCGCCGGTCCGCCGGCGCCGTCCGCGCGCGTCGCGGGCTCGACCAGCGGCAGCGCTGGTGGCACAACCCACAGCACGGCGGACGGCACCCCGCCCGGCTTGCCGCCCACGCCGCGCGAAGGATGAGCCCGCGATGAAATACGTCACCGCGAAACGCGCGGGCCTGCTGTCCTGCCATTCGTGCGGGCGCGTCGAACCGCGCATCCGCTCGGTCACGCCGCAGCACTGCGGCCGCTGCGGCGCGCATCTGCACTCGCGCAACCCCGACAGCCTGATGCGCACATGGGCACTGCTGATCGCCGCGGCGCTGCTGTATATCCCGGCGAACCTGCTGCCGGTGATGCACACGTCGTCGCTGCTCGGCTCCGAGGACGACACCATCATGAGCGGCGTCGTCTATTTCTGGACTTCCGGCGACTGGCCGCTCGCGATGATCGTGTTCATCGCCAGCATCCTGGTGCCGATGCTGAAGCTCTCGGTGCTCGTGCTGCTCACCGTCACCGCGCAGCGCCGCTCGCGCTGGCGTCCGCAACAGCGCACGACGCTGTACCGGATGGTCGAGCGGATCGGCCGCTGGTCGATGCTCGACGTGTTCGTCGTCACGCTCACTGTGGCGCTCGTGCGTTTCAAATCGTTGGCCGAGATCACGGCCGGGCCGGGCGCGATCGCGTTCGGCTCGGTCGTGATCCTGACGATGCTGGCCTCCATGCAATTCGATCCACGCCTCATCTGGGACCCCGTGGAAAGCCGTACCCCAACACCTCAGGATCTCGACCATGACTAGCCCGCAAGGACCGACGCCCGCCTCCGATGATGCGCCGCGCAACGATTCGAACGGACCCAGACTGCCGCCCCAACTGCCCGACCCCGAGATCGAGCCACGCAGCCGCTGGCTGCCGTCGCTCGTCTGGGTGATTCCGCTGATCGCCGCGCTGATCGGCATCGCGCTCGTGATCAGGTCGGTGACCGAGCGCGGGCCCGTGATCACGATCAGCTTCGTCAGCGCGGAAGGGCTCGAGCCGGGCAAGACCAAGGTCAAGTACAAGGACGTCGACGTGGGCGCGGTGAAGACGATCACGCTGTCGCCGGATCTGTCGCACGTGCTCGTGCAGGTGCAGCTCACCAAGGAAGGCGGAAAGTTCGCGGTCAAGGACTCGCGCTTCTGGGTGGTGCGTCCGCGCGTCGGCGCGAGCGGCGTATCGGGTCTGACCACGCTGCTGTCGGGCTCGTACATCGGCGCCGACGCGGGCCGCTCGACCGAAAGCGAGAGCAACTTCGTCGGCCTCGAAACGCCGCCGCCCATCACCGGCGACCAGAAAGGCCACCAGTACACGCTGCACGGCGATTCGCTCGGCTCGATCGACATCGGCTCGCCGATCTTCTACCGGCGCGTGCAGGTCGGTCAGGTGGTCGGCTTCTCGCTCGACAGGGACGGCACCGGCGTGACGATGCGGGTGTTCGTGTCGGCGCCGTTCGACCAGTACGTCGGCACCAACACGCGCTGGTGGCATGCGAGCGGCGTCGATCTGCGGCTCGATTCGAGCGGCTTCAAGCTGAATACGCAGTCGCTTGCGACGGTGATCGTCGGCGGTCTGTCTTTCCAGTCGCCGCCCGGCCAGAACATGGGCCCGCAGGCGCCGAACAACCAGACCTTCCGCCTCGGCTCGGACGAAGCGGACGCGATGCGCGAACCGGACGGCGTGCCCTTGCGCGTCGTGATGAACTTCAACCAGTCGCTGCGCGGGCTGTCGATCGGCGCGCCGGTCGATTTCCGCGGCATCGTGCTCGGTCAGGTGACCAATATCGGCATCGACTACGATCCGAAGACGCAGAGCTTCACGATGCCGGTCACGATGAACGTGTACCCGGACCGCCTCGGCAAGCGCTTCCGCGAGAGCTCGCCGCAGCCGGGCACGCTCGCCGGCGAGAACCTGATGCAGGAACTCGTCAGGCACGGCCTGCGCGGCCAGTTGCGCACCGGGAACCTGATCACGAGCCAGCTGTACGTGGCGCTCGATATCTTCCCGAAAGCGCCGCCGGCCAAGGTCGACGTGACGACCGATCCGCTCGAGCTGCCGACCATTCCGAACACGCTCGACGAATTGCAGTTGCAGGTCGCCGACATCGCGAAGAAGCTCGACAAGGTGCCGTTCGACCAGATCGGCGCGAATCTGAACACCGCGCTGAAGAACGCCGACCAGCTGTTCTCGCGTCTCGACAACGAAGTCGTGCCGCAGGCGCGCGACACGCTGACGGCCGCGAAGCAGACCTTCAGTTCGGCCCAGGCAACCTTGCAGCAGGATTCGCCGATGCAGTCCGACGTTCATCAGGCGTTGCAGGAACTGACGCGCACGTTGCAGTCGCTGAACGCGCTGTCGGACTACCTCGAGCGTCATCCCGAATCGCTGTTGCGCGGTAAATCAGGAGATAAACCATGATGTTTGCCCGGCTCCCCCGTCCGCCGCGCGCGCTCGTGCGCGGTGCCGTACGCGGCGTCGCGTACGGCACCGCACTGGCTGCGGCTCTCGCCATCGCGGCGTGCTCGTCGCCGTCGAGCCGTTTCTATACGCTGGGTGGCGCGGATAGCGCAAGCACCGCCGCGAATGCCACCGCGCCGGCCGTCGCGCGCACGAGCGCCGCGCCTGCCTGGCTGATCGAAGTCGCGCCGGTCAACGTGCCGCCGCAGGTGGCGAGAAATCAGCTGGTCGTGCAGACCGGGCCGACTCAGGTGCAGTTGCTCGAACAGGAGCGTTGGGCGTCGCTGCCCGGCGATGAAATCCGCCGCGCGCTGTCGACGAATCTGACGCAGCAGCTCGGCACCATCGATACGTTCGGCACCGCGCACCCCGACGACGCGGCCGTCTACCGGATCGCCATGAACGTGCAGCGCTTCGAGTCGTGGCCCGGCTCGCATGCGTTGATCGATGCGGTGTGGAGCGTGCGGGCCGTGCGCAGCAATGCGGTGATGACCTGTCGCAGCGTGGTCAGCGAGACGGTTGGCGGCGGGTACGACGCGCTCGTCGATGGACATCGGCGCGCGCTGGCCGAAGTGTCGACGCAGATCGCGGCGGGGGTGCGGGCGATGGCCGCGACGGCCGTCGCTACTACGGCCACGACGGGCAAGACGTCGTCTTCGGCCCGATCGGCTGCCGCGGCAGTCGTGCCGCCCTGTCCTTCCGCGGAAACGGCCGCGGGAGCCGGCGCCTGACAGGCCCGGCTGGCGCGAGCCCGGTGCGCACGCGCGTGTCTATCCGGGCCGCGCCGACTTCAACGCACAGCTTCAGCAGACGCGCTTCCACAATGCCTAGCAGTCCATTCGACGCCACGCGCCTCTGCAGGACAAACCCATGTTCGACTCCATCAGACGGTTGATAAAAAAATGGCGCGCGTCGCGCGACGGCGGCCATCAACTTTATGCGCTGCTCGCGATCGCGGATAAGACCGCGCCTTATGCGGAGCGCAGCGAGTGGCTGATCGAACTCGCGCACTGGATTCGCCGCGGCCGCATCGTGCGACCCGGTGCAACTGACGCCGACGACACCGTCGCCCGCCAGTCCAACCACGCCCACACGCGCATCCGCTACCTGCTGCACGTGCTCGATCGCAACCCCGCGTGGAAGGCGAACGTCGCCGGCATCCTGCGCGCGCTGCTGCGCGAAAGCGATGGCCTCTCGCTGCTGTGCGACGCCGGCATGCCGGTGCATTCGGGCTTCTTCGGCGCGGTGTTCGAACGCCTCGAGGCGTCGCTGATTCCGCCCGCGCCGAACCGCCGCGACCTCACCGCGATCGTCACGCTGATGTTCGGCTCCGAGCGCGACGCCGAATGGATCGACACGCTGCCCACCGATCTGCTGGTGCGTATCCACGCGCTATTCGACTACGCGCCCGACGACGAAGAAGACGGACGCGACAGCACGCCCTTCTCGCTCGACCTGCTGGCCGCGCTGCACAACCTGACCTGCCAGATCAGCTCGACCGGACTGTCGCAAACGGTGCGCAGCCGGCTGGGCGGTGTGGCGCCACCTGGCGATCGCATCGACGACCGCGTCGACCGCGTAATCGACGCACGAACCACCGACGTCAACGGCGTGCGCGTCGCAATGGAAAGCCAACCGTTCTACCGCCTCACCCGCGCGATGCTCGCGGTCGAAGCCGCTCACGACGCGTACGCGGCGGGCGGCCCGCAGGAGCCGCTGCTACGCGAGGTCAACTATCTGCGGCTGCTGCTCGACGAATGCCGCGGCGCAACCGACAACGTGTTCGCGCATCTGTACCGCAACGGCGTGAGTGTCGACATCGTGTTCCAGGTCGAGCGGATGCGCATGCGCATCGAGCGCGCCGAGCATCTGCTCGATGCCTGGATGGCGCAGGACGATCTGCACGCGGCCGCGCGCCTGACCGCCGAACTCGTGCGCGCCAATCACGCGAGCCAGAGCGTCGCGCATCTCGCGCGCAGCAATTCATCGCTGCTCGCGCGCAAGATCGTCGAGTACAGCGCGGACACCGGCGAACACTACATCGCGCGCGATCGCGCCGAGTATCTGAAGATGATGCGCATGGCGGCCGGCGGCGGACTCGTGACCGTCGTCACCGTGTGCGTGAAGTTCGCGATCACCGGCGCCCATCTGCACGCGATGCTCGAAGGCGTGCTCGCCGGTATCAACTACGCGGCGAGCTTTCTGCTGATGCACTTCCTGCACTTCTCGCTCGCGACCAAACAGCCCGCGATGACCGCGCCGACGCTCGCGCGCGAACTCGACGGCGTCGGCACGCCGGCCGGCGTCGACAGTTTCGTGAGTTCGGTGACCGCGCTGATGCGCACGCAGGCCGCGGCGGTGCTCGGCAACGTGCTGCTGGTGTTTCCCGTCAGTCTGTGCGTGGATCTGCTGTACCACGCGCTGTTCAACACCGACCTCATTTCGGCCGACAAGGCGATCGCGACGCTGCAGTCGTTCTCGCTGATCGGGCCGACGCCGTTCTATGCGGCGTTGACGGGCGTGCTGCTGTGGTCGTCCAGCCTGCTCGCGGGCTGGGCGGACAACTGGTTCATCCTGCATCGCGTCGCCGACGCGCTCGCCTACAACCGGCGCCTGCGCATGACGCTCGGCGTGGCCGGCGCCGACCGTCTCGCGCGCTTGTGCCGCGCGAACGTCGCGGGCGTGGTCGGCAATATCACGCTCGGCCTGATGCTCGGGCTCGTGCCGGCGATCCTCACCGCCTTCGCGTTCAAGTTCGACGTGCGTCACGTGACGCTGTCTGCCGGCTCGATCGGCGTGGCGCTCGGCGCGCTCGGCGAAAGCGCGCTGAAGCTGCCGGCTCTGTGGTGGGCGGTGGCGGGCGTCGGCAGCATGGCGATTCTCAATGTCGCGGTGAGTTTTGCGCTGGCGTTCTACATGGCGGTGAAATCGCGCGATTTGCGGCGCAATGCGGTGCGCTCGCTGCGCGGGGCGATCTGGCAGCGGGTCAGGCGGCATCCGCTGGAACTCGTGTGGCCGGCCCAAGCGGGACGCGAGGCGAGATGACGCAACGACAGACGGCGGGCCGGCGCGCCGATCGCGCCGGCCCGCCGATCTCGACCGCGTACAATAGCGCCTTATCCAACGCCTTGCGGCAACCTCAATGTCCTTCGATTTCTTCCTTCCTTGCCCGCGCGGGCTCGAAGCTCCGCTCGCGGCCGAACTCGCCGAAATTGCCGCCAAACATCTGAACGGCACCGCCTTCACGGCCGGCGCCCAGGTACCGGGCGGCGTGCATTTTCGCGGCGGCTGGGCCGCCGGCATGGCCGCCAATCTGCACTCGCGTCTCGCGAGCCGCGTGCTGCTGAAAATCGCGGAGCGGCCCTACCGCGGCGAGCAGGACATCTACGCGCTCGCGCTCGAGCAGCGCTGGGAGCAGTGGTTCTCCGCGCACGAGACGCTGCGCGTCGACGTCACCGCGATCAAGTCGCCGCTGCGCAGTCTCGAGTTCACGACGCTGCGCGTGAAGGACGCGATCTGCGATCGTCTGCGCGAAAAAAGCGGCGCGCGGCCGAGCGTCGACACCGCGATGCCCGACGTGCGCGTGTTCGCGTTCCTGAGCGCGACCGACTGCACGCTGTACCTCGACACTTCCGGCGATCCGCTATTCAAGCGCGGCTGGCGTCTCGACAAGGGCGCGGCGCCGCTGCGCGAAAACCTCGCGGCTGGCATTTTGCGTCTGACTGGCTGGCAGGCCGGCACGCCGCTCTACGATCCGATGTGTGGCAGCGGCACGTTCCTCGCGGAAGCGGCGCAGGTCGCGTTGAACATCGCGCCGGGCGTCGAGCGGCGCTTCGGCTTCGAGAAGCTCAAACAGTTCGACGCGCGGAGCTGGCAAGCGCTGAAGGGCGCCGCGCTCGAGGCGAAAAATGCGGCGCGCGGCTCGCGCGGCGCGGATCTGGAGATTTTCGGCAGCGACATCTCCGGGGACATGCTCGAAAAAGCGCGCGCGAACTTCGAGCGCGCCGGCTTGCCGCCCATTTCGCTCAAGCAGCTCGATGCGCGCGACATGACGCCGCCTGGCTCGGCGCCGGGCATCCTCGTCGCGAATCCGCCGTATGGCGAGCGGATCGAAGTGCGCGGCCGCAATGCGCGCGGCGAGCTTCGCGAAGGCCGCGGCAATCGCGACGACGACGGCTTCCGCCGCATTCAGGAAGAAGCGCCGGACAGCGAGTTTTTCCAGTTGCTCGGCAATGCGTTGAAGCAGCGCTTTGCCGGATGGCATGCGTTCATCCTGACGTCGGATCGCAAGCTTCCGGGGCAACTGCGGCTGCGCGAATCGACGAAGACGCCGCTGTTCAACGGTGCGCTCGAATGCCGGCTGTTCCGCTTCGATCTGATCGCGGGCAGCGTGCGGCAGCGTCCGCAGGGCGATCCGCCGGCGGCTTGAGGCTGTTTCTAGCGGGGCGGCGCGCTGTCGTCGCCCTGTCGTCATCGCGTCGCTCGAAAAGCAGGCCACGCGCATGAGCGATGTGGTCGGCGTGTTTCAGTTGCTGGTGGGGTGAAGCGGTCGCGTCTTCGCACCCTACTGCCACCACGCTGTCAGCAGCACCCCCGCACACTCCTTCTCACGCCATCCGGCGCTTGAACGGCCTACTGCCAACCGAAGGAGAGTGTCATGTCCGCATTGCCCAAACTCGTTGCCTGGTTCGAAATCCCGTCGGTCGATTTCGATCGCGCGGTGCGCTTTTACGAAGCCGCGCTCGACGCCCCGTTGAATCGACAGGAGATCGGCGGCCAGCCGATCGCCGTGTTCAGCTACGAGGAGCCCGCAACTGGCGGCGCGATCGTCCACAATCCGTCGATGACACCCGGCGTCGACGGCGTCACCGTCTACCTGAACGCGCTGCCCACCGTCGACGCGGCGCTTGCGCGCATCGAACGGGCGGGCGGCAAGACCGACGGCCCGGTGATCAAGCTGCCACAGGACATCGGCTATATCGCGTTCTTCACCGATACCGAAGGCAATCGCGTCGGCCTGCATTCGCGCACCAACGGCTAAGCGCGCACCGGAAGCCGCCGCGCCCCGACCGAAGGCCGCCATGCGGCGCTATCATCGCGGGACCGTCCCCTTCCTCCTCTACCCGACGCCCACGATGACGCGCCGCGCCGACCGCCTGTTCCAGATCGCCGAGCTGCTGCGCGGCCGGCGCCTGACCACCGCGCAGCAACTGGCCGACTGGCTGAACATCTCGCCGCGCACGGTCTATCGCGACGTGCGCGATCTGCAATTGTCGGGGGTGCCGATCGAAGGCGAAGCGGGCATCGGTTATCGGCTGTCGCGCTCGGCAAGTCTGCCGCCGCTGACCTTCACCGCCGACGAACTCGCCGCGCTCGCCGCCGGCGCGCGCATGCTCGAATCATGGGGTGGCGCGGGCTTCGCGAGCGGCGCGCGGGGCGCGCTGGCCAAAATCGCATCGGCGATGCCCGCCGACAGGCGCGCGACGCTCGAACGGCTCGCGATCTTCGCGCCGTCGTTTCACATCAAGGGGGATTTTTCGACGCAGCTCGACACGCTGCATCGCGCGATCGATGCGCGGCAGGTGGTGCGCTTCGCGTACACCGACGCCAACGGCGCGGACACCGAGCGCCGCGTCTGGCCGCTCGCGCTCGCGTACTGGGGCGCGCGCTGGACGCTCGGCGCATGGTGCGAGCTGCGTGCTGATTTCCGCAATTTTGGACTGGAGAAAATGCGCGATCTCGAAGTGCTCGAGACGTATCCGGATCAGGAAGGCAGGCGGCTCGCGGATCTGCTGCGGCACGTAAACGCGAGGCCGAAAATATGAAAAGGATCGCGGCGCGACGCACCGCGATCTCAGGGTCTGTTTACCGCTAACGAGCTACTCGACCGACTTAACCATATCCTCGATCACCTTCTTCGCGTCGCCGAACACCATCATCGTCTTGTCCATGTAGATGCGTTGATGGTCATTGGGTCAAGCTCCTTATGAAAGCCCGCCGCATAAGGCTTACGGCCGGGGTGCCTGGCGATCCAGGCGGTTATCGCAGGTGAAACGCATGCCGGTAAGTCCAGTTACCGGCATTGACCCGACGCGAAATTTTTCGCGTCCGCGAAAAATCACGCGGCCTGCCAAGGGTTCACAAGGCAGACGCCCGTTGCTACGAAATCAGCGACATTTCGCGTCACCACGGTCATACCATGAACGATCGCCGTAGCGGCGATAAGCGCATCACGCTCCGAGCGCCGATCCGGTACATGCAAGCGCGCGCAGCGTAAGGCAACGCCCGTATCGACAGGCAGCACGCGATCCGCAAATTCAGTTAAGACGTGCTCCTCGAGCCATGCGCGCAGCAACGCGCCTTGGCTCGGGTCGCTGCGCTCCTTCAGCAAAACGCCCGTTGCCAGCTCCATGATCGTGATTGCAGAAACAAAGAGCGCCGAAGCATCGACGCTCTTTGCCCAGGCGACGAGGTTGGCATCCGCCCTGCGCCCCTTACGGAGTTCGGAAACGACATTCGTATCGATAACAAACATCAGAGTTCAGCCGGCCGGATAGATATATCCACGCGCGGCGGATCGAATTCAATGTCAGCAACCTCGGGCATGGCCAAGGCGTCCACGATGTTGCGACGCTGTCCGGCGAGAAGCCAGTATTCCTCGATGCTCAGCAAAACATGGGCGGGCCTGCCGCGATCGGTGATGAATACAGGGCCGTCCTTGGTCGCCTTTTTCGCCCGGGTCACGTCCTGATTGAGTTCCCTGCTGGATAAGGTCGTAATCGTCATATTCCCTCCCGCCACCTAACGTAGTAACGTTACTACATGTCAGGAATGTCGGCAAGTCACTACGTTGTGAGTTCCGAAAGAGAAATTTTCGCGTCCGCGAAAAATCCGCCGACGGGCGGCTCACTTATGCTCGCTCTCCTTATCGAGAGCGAGCAACGCAAGGTGGCCCTCCAGCTCGCGTCGCAAGAGCTGGAGCGTATCCAATTTCTTCACTTGCTCAGTGAAAAGCGTGTAAAGCGTCGTTCACCGCTAGCGATCTAGTCGACCGCCTTCACCATATCCTCGATCACCTTCTTCGCGTCGCCGAACACCATCATCGTCTTGTCCATGTAGAACAGGTCGTTGTCGAGCCCGGCGTAGCCCGCCGCCATCGAGCGCTTGTTGACGATCACGGTGCGCGCCTTGTACGCCTCGATGATCGGCATGCCCGCGATCGGCGACTTCGGATCGTTCTTCGCGGCCGGATTCACCACGTCGTTCGCGCCGAGCACGAGCACCACGTCGACCTGGCCGAACTCGCCGTTGATGTCCTCCATCTCGTACACCATGTCGTACGGCACTTCGGCCTCGGCGAGCAGCACGTTCATGTGACCCGGCATGCGGCCGGCCACCGGGTGAATGGCGTACTTCACCTCGATGCCCTTCTCGACCAGCTTGTCGGTCAACTCCTTCAACGCATGCTGCGCGCGCGCGACGGCCAGCCCGTAGCCCGGCACGATCACGACCGTTTCCGCGTTGCCCATCATGAACGACGCGTCATCGGCCGAACCCGATTTCACCGGACGCTGCTCCGCCGCGCCGCCCGCGGCCGCGCCCGGCTCGTTGCCGAAGCCACCGAGGATCACGTTGAAGAACGAGCGGTTCATCGCGCGGCACATGATGTACGACAGGATCGCACCCGACGACCCCACCAGCGAGCCGGCGATGATCAGCATCGGATTGTTCAGCGAAAAGCCGATGCCCGCCGCCGCCCAGCCCGAGTACGAGTTCAGCATCGACACGACCACCGGCATGTCCGCGCCGCCGATCGGAATGATGATCAGCACGCCGAGCACGAACGCGATGATCGTCATGATGATGAACGGCAGCCACGACTGCGTGAGGAAGAAGAGGACGCCGAAGCCGAGCATCGCGAGCGCGAGCATCAGGTTGATCAGATGCTGGCCGCCGTAGACGACCGGCGCACCCTGAAACAACCGGAACTTGTACTTGCCCGACAGCTTGCCGAACGCGATCACCGAGCCGCTAAAAGTAATCGCGCCGACGAACGTGCCGATGAACAGTTCGATGCGGTTGCCGTACGGCAGGAAGCCCTCGATCGGCACGTTGGGATCGACGAGGCCGAACGCGGCCGGCTCCGACACCACCCCATACGCGATGCACACGGCCGCGAGACCGATCAGCGAGTGCATCGCCGCGACCAGTTCAGGCATCTTGGTCATCTCGACGCGCGCGGCGACGAACGCGCCGATCGCGCCCCCGATCACGAGCCCGAACAGCAGCAGGCCGAGACCGAGACCGAGATTGGAGCCAAGTACTTCGGCCTGCCGCGAGATCAGCGCGATGGTCGTCAGAATCGCGATCGCCATGCCGACCATGCCGAAGGTATTGCCGACGCGCGCGGTCTTCGGATTCGACAGCCCCTTGAGCGCCTGGATGAAGCAGACCGACGCGACCAGATACAGCAGCGTGACGACGTTCAGGCTCATTTACGTACCCTCCTTGCCGCCAGCCGGTAGTTTCCTGGGTTCTTTCTTCTTGAACATCTCGAGCATTCGCCGCGTGACGAGGAATCCGCCGAACACGTTGACGGCCGCGAGCGCGACCGCGATCGTGCCGAAGAACTTCCCGGCGCTGCCGACGGTGAGACCCGCCGCGAGCATCGCGCCGACGATCACGATCGCCGAGATCGCATTGGTCACCGCCATCAGCGGTGTATGCAGCGCGGGCGTGACGTTCCAGACCACGTGATAGCCGACGTAGATCGCCAGCACGAAGATGATCAGGTTGATCACCGTGTGATTGATGACTTCCATCTTCGGCTTCCCCCTATGCGTTGCGCGTGACCTGGCCGTCGCGAGCCAGCAGCGTGGCCGCGACGATGTCGTCCGCGAGATCGATGTTCAGCGTGCCTTCCTTGGCGATAATCAGCTTCAGGAAGTCGAGCACGTTGCGCGCGTACAGCGACGACGCGTCGGCGGGCACCATCGCGGCGAGATTCGTATAGCCGACGATCTGCACGCCATAGCGCACCACCACCTGGTCCGCCTCGGTCAGCGGACAATTGCCGCCGCGCCGGCCGTCGACTTCGGGGCCGCGGCCGGCCGCGAGGTCGACGAGCACGGAGCCTGGTTTCATCGCCTGCACAGTGTCGACCGACAGCAGCGTCGGCGCCGGGCGGCCCGGAATCAGCGCGGTCGAGATGACGATGTCGGCCTGCTTTGCGCGCTCGTGCACCAGCGCCGACTGGCGCGCGAGCCACGACGGCGGCATCGGCCGCGCATAGCCGCCGACACCCTGCGCGGCGTCGCGTTCTTCGTCGGTTTCATAGGGCACGTCGAGAAACTTCGCGCCGAGCGACTCGATCTGCTCCTTGACGGCCGGGCGCACGTCGGACGCTTCCAGCACGGCGCCGAGGCGCTTCGCGGTGGCGATCGCCTGCAGGCCAGCCACGCCCGCGCCGAGAATCAGCACGCGCGCGGCCTTCACGGTGCCGGCCGCGGTCATCAGCATCGGCATGAAGCGCGGATAGAGCGTCGCCGCGAGCAGCACCGCCTTGTAGCCGGCGATGTTCGCCTGCGACGACAGCACGTCGAGGCTTTGCGCGCGCGTGGTGCGAGGCGCGGCTTCGAGCGCGAACGCGGTGACGCCGGCCGCGGCGAGCTTGCCCGCGTTGTCGGCGTTGAACGGATCGAGCATGCCGACCAGCGTCGCGCCGCGCTTGAGCAGCGGCAGTTCGGAATCGGTGGGGGATTGGACTTTGAGGACGAGATCTGCGCCGAATGCAGTGGCGGCATCGACGATTTCCGCGCCCACGGCCGTATAGGCGTCATCGGGAAAGCTCGCGCCGGCGCCGGCGCCGCTCTGGAGCGTGACCCGGTGGCCTTGCGCCACGTACTTCTTGACCGTCTCGGGCGTCGCGGCAACGCGGGTTTCATGCGCGCGCGTCTCGGCTGGCACTCCGATGTGCATCGTTGTTTCTCCTCGACTTCCTGTTTGACGACAGATCCGCCGACGAGGCTCGCCGGCTTGCACATGCAACGGCTAACGCAGGCCCCACTTTAACCGGAAACCGCCACATCACAAATATCGGGGTCGATGCGAATGCGCGACAGACCGCCAAACTGTTACGAATCGGTCGCGATGCCACCTCGAACACGCTGCGAACCGGCTGCCAGCGGTCACCAGGCAGCCGGCGCGCATAACCGGTAAAATGCGCAGCCATGAAACCGGAAACCTGGCGGCCGCACGTGACCGTCGCGGCGATCGTCGAGCGTGACGGGCGGTTCCTGCTAGTCGAGGAACACACTGCCGCCGGCCTGCGCCTGAACCAGCCCGCCGGCCACCTCGAGGCGGGCGAAACGCTGCTGGAAGCGGTGGTCCGCGAAACGTTCGAGGAAACCGCGCATCCGTTCGCGCCCGAGGCGCTCGTCGGCATGTACATGACCCACTTCGAGCGGCCGGACCGCGCGGGCACCACATACCTGCGCTTCACCTATTGCGGCGCGGGCGGCGAACCGGACCCGGCGAGTTCGCTCGATCCCGACATCGTCCGCACGCTGTGGATGAGCGCCGATGAGTTGCGCGCGTGCCCCGAGCGGCATCGCACGCCGCTCGTGATGCAGTGCATCGACGATTACCTGGCCGGCCGGCGTTTCCCGCTCGACTTCGTCCATACGCATTCGGTTGCGCCGAAGCAATGAGGCCGTCACGAGCGGCCCCATAGATCAATGCAGTCATGCAGCACCCAGTGAGTACCTTATGAGCAAGCGCAAAGTCGTAGTAGGCATGTCGGGCGGCGTCGATTCGTCGGTCACCGCGTGGCTGCTAAAGGAACAGGGCTACGACGTGGTCGGCCTGTTCATGAAGAACTGGGAAGACGACGACGACAGCGAATACTGCTCGACGCGCCAGGACTGGATCGACGTGGTGTCGGTGGCGGACCTGATCGGCATCGACGTCGAGGCGGTCAACTTCGCGGCCGAGTACAAGGACCGCGTGTTCGCCGAATTCCTGCGCGAATATTCGGCCGGCCGCACGCCGAACCCGGACGTGCTGTGCAACGCCGAGATCAAGTTCAAGGCCTTCCTCGATCACGCGATGTCGCTCGGCGCGGAAACGATCGCGACCGGCCACTACGCGCGCGTGCGCGAGAACGATGGCCGCTTCGAGCTGCTGAAGGCGCTCGACCATACCAAGGACCAGTCGTACTTCCTGCATCGGCTGAACCAGGCGCAGCTGTCGAAAACACTGTTCCCGCTCGGCGAAATTCCCAAGACGAAGGTCCGCGAGATCGCCGCGCAGATCGGCCTGCCGAACGCGAAGAAGAAGGATTCGACCGGCATCTGCTTCATCGGCGAGCGGCCTTTCCGCGACTTCCTGAACCGCTATCTGCCGACCAGGCCGGGCCCGATGAAGACCACCGACGGCAAGATCGTCGGCGAGCACATCGGCCTCGCGTTCTACACGTTCGGCCAGCGCAAGGGCATCGGTCTCGGCGGCAGCAAGGACGGCAGCGGCGAGCCCTGGTTCGCCGCCGGCAAGGATATTCCGACGAATACGCTGTACGTCGCGCAGGGACACGACCATCCGTGGCTGCTGTGCCATACGCTGTCGGCGGGCAACACGAGCTGGGTCGCGGGCGAGCCGCCGGCCGACGGCTTCGCGTGCGGCGCGAAGACGCGCTACCGGCAGGCCGACGCGGCGTGCACGTTCAACGCCCCGGCGGGAGGCGGTTCGGGCGAAGGCCTCTTCGAACTGAGCTTCGACGCCGCGCAATGGGCCGTCACGCCGGGCCAATCGGCGGTGCTGTATGACGGCGACGTGTGCCTCGGCGGCGGCATCATCGAACGCGCGGTGACCGGGCAACCGGCCGAGCTGCCGCAGGATCAGGCGCCGAAGCAAACCCGCGCGCAGCGTCGCAAGCAGGCGCACAAGCCAAAGCAGCCGCAAGGCCAGGCGCAGGACGAGCCGCAAAACCCGAGGCAAAAAGCGGCTCTGCTCGGCGCGCGTTGAGCGATGCATAACGGCGGGCGCGGCGGGTCGTACCATTCCGACAGGTTCGCGCCGTTCACCATGTTTCGCCCGCCTGGCGCATTCACACACACTTCACCTTCGCGTGCGACGCTTGGCTTCCATTCGCAGGCCTTATCTTCGGGCTTCGCCGGTCCGCGTCGCACCGTGACCCGCAACCGCCGGTTTTCCTTCGCGACCGATACCGCCCGCGCTCCCGTGCGGACGATGCCGCCGCAATGATCTTCACTGCACTGGAGTCCCCATGTTTTCTCGACGCTATCTGGCCATGTGGTGCGCAATCGCCCTCACCGCGGTATGTGCCGCGCTCGCCGCGACGCATCACCTGTCATGGTTCTGGATCCTCGTGCCGGCCGCGCTCGTCGCGCTCGGCGTGTTCGACCTGAGCCAACAGCGCCATGCGATCCTGCGCAATTACCCGCTGTGGGGCCACCTGCGTTTCATTTTCGAATCCATCCGCCCGGAGATCCGTCAGTATTTCGTCGAAGACGATACCGACGAGAAGCCGTTCTCGCGCGCGCAACGCAGCATCGTCTATCAGCGCTCGAAGAACGATGTCGACAGCCGCCCATACGGCACGCGGATCGACGTGAAGGCGGTCGCGCACGAATGGATCAGCCACTCGCTCGCGCCGACCACGCTCGACGGTCACGACTTTCGCATCGTCGTCGGCCCCGATCGCGGGCAGCCGTATTCGATGTCGATCTTCAACGTGTCGGCGATGAGCTTCGGCTCGCTATCGGCCAATGCGATCATGGCGCTGAACCTCGGCGCGAAGAAAGGCAACTTCGCGCACGACACCGGCGAAGGTTCGATGTCGAAATATCATCGCGAACATGGCGGCGACATCATCTGGGAAATCGCGTCCGGCTATTTTGGATGCCGTAACGACGACGGCACCTTCAACGCCGGGAAGTTCGCGAAGCAGGCCGCCGAACCGCAGGTGAAGATGATCGAGGTGAAGCTGTCGCAAGGCGCGAAGCCCGGTCACGGCGGCGTGCTGCCGGGCGCGAAGATCACGCCCGAAATCGCCGAGACGCGCGGCGTGCCGATGGGCCGCGACTGCATCTCGCCGGCGACGCACTCCGAGTTCTCGACGCCGCGCGAGCTGCTCGAATTCGTCGAGCGGCTGCGCACGCTGTCGGGCGGCAAGCCGACCGGCTTCAAGCTGTGCATCGGGCATCCGTGGGAATTCTTCGGTATCGCGAAGGCGATGCTGGAAACGGGCATTCTGCCGGACTTCATCGTCGTGGACGGCGCGGAAGGCGGCACCGGCGCGGCACCGCTCGAATTCACCGATCACGTCGGCGTGCCGTTGCAGGAGGGGCTGCTGCTCGTGCACAACACGCTGGTCGGCATCGGTCTGCGGCAACGCATCCGCATCGGCGCGAGCGGCAAGATGATCACCGCGTTCGATATCGCGAAGACGCTCGCGATCGGCGCGGACTGGGTCAACGCGGCGCGCGGCTTCATGTTCGCGGTCGGCTGCATCCAGGCGCAGACCTGCCATACCGGCCGCTGCCCGACCGGCGTCGCAACCCAGGATCCGGTGCGCCAGCGCGCGCTGGTGGTGCCGGACAAGGCCGATCGCGTGTTCAACTTCCACCACAACACGCTGCACGCGTTGCAGGAAATCATCCAGGCCGCCGGGCTCCGGCATCCGGCTGAGTTGCGCGCGCATCACATCGTGCGGCGCGTGTCCTCGCATGAGGTGCGGCTGATGTCGGATCTGCTCAAATATCTCGAACCGAACGACCTGCTCAACGGCAACTATCGCTATACCCTGTTCGAGACGTACTGGCCGATCGCGCAAAGCGATTCGTTCTCGCCGAAGGCGGAGCTGGCGGCGAGCTGAACGTGCGCGCGGCCCTTGCCGCGTCGCCTGTCGCCCAAAAACCGCATCGCGGCCCGTCCGACCCCGCAAAACGGGCCGCCCCCCTTCCTTTCCGTTAAAATCTCGGGTTTAGCACTTCGCTCCACGACCCCCTCGCGCGCTTCGGCGCGCGCGGCATGGCCCCATGCCCGAAAGGCACTTCATGCTCACGTTCCAGCAAATCATCCTGACCTTGCAGTCCTACTGGGACAAGCAGGGCTGCGCGTTGCTCCAGCCGATCGACATGGAAGTCGGCGCGGGCACGTCCCACGTCCATACGTTCCTGCGCGCGATCGGCCCCGAGCCGTGGCGCGCCGCCTACGTGCAGCCGTCGCGCCGCCCGAAAGATGGCCGCTACGGCGAGAACCCGAACCGTCTGCAGCACTACTACCAGTATCAGGTGGTGCTCAAGCCCGCGCCGGAAAACATTCTCGACCTGTACCTCGGCTCGCTCGAAGCGCTCGGCTTCGACCTGAAGCAGAACGACGTGCGTTTCGTCGAGGACGACTGGGAAAACCCGACGCTCGGCGCATGGGGGCTGGGCTGGGAAGTGTGGCTGAACGGCATGGAAGTGACGCAGTTCACGTACTTCCAGCAGGTCGGCGGTCTCGACTGCAAGCCGGTGCTCGGCGAAATCACCTACGGTCTCGAGCGCCTCGCGATGTATCTGCAGAAGGTCGAGAACGTCTACGACCTCGTCTGGACCGAGTGGGAAGAACAAGGCCCGAACGGCCCCGAACTGCGCCGCCTGACCTACGGCGACGTGTATCACCAGAACGAGGTCGAGCAGTCCACCTACAACTTCGAGCACGCGAACGTCGATCTGCTGTTCACTTTCTTCAACAGCTACGAAGCGGAAGCGAAGCGCATGATCGATGCACAGATCGCGCTGCCCGCCTATGAGCTCGTGCTGAAGGCCGGCCACACGTTCAACCTGCTCGACGCGCGCGGCGCAATTTCGGTCACGGAACGCGCGGCGTACATCGGCCGGATTCGCGCGCTGTCGCGTCTGGTCGCGCAGGCCTACTACGACTCGCGCGAAAAGCTCGGCTTCCCGATGCTCGGCAATCCGGTGCACGGCGTGCCCGGCCTCACCACCGACGAGCAGGAAGCCGCGATGCCCGCGTGGGCGCCGCCGCTGAAAGTCGAACGCAAGATCGACCAGGACTGACGAGAACTTCAACCAATGACTCAATCTCAACACGCTACCCTGCTCGTCGAGCTGCTGACCGAAGAACTGCCGCCGAAGGCGCTCGCCCGTCTCGGCGACGCCTTCGCCGAAGGTATTGCGCAGCGCCTCGCGGCGCGCGACCTGATCGAAGGCGAGCCGTCGTTCGAACGCTTTGCCACGCCGCGTCGTCTCGCGGTGACGATTCACAGCGTGCGCGCGCTCGCGCCGGAAAAACACGTGCGCGAAAAAGTGCTGCCGGTTTCCGTCGCGCTCGATAAAGATGGCCAGCCCACCGCGCCGCTCGCGAAGAAACTCGCCGCGCTCGGCTTCCCCGATTTCACGGTGAACGACCTCGAACGCGCCCAGGACGGTAAAGCCGAAGCGTTCTTCCTGCGCTACGCGGCGCCGGGCGCGACGCTCGCCGACGGCCTGCAAGGCGCGCTCGACGAAACGCTCGCGAAGCTGCCGATTCCGAATCCGATGACGTATCAGCGCCCCGACGGTTCGAGCGTGAAGTTCGTGCGCCCGGTGCATCGTCTGACCGCGCTGCACGGCGAGGAAATCGTGCCGGTCAGCGTGCTCGGCATCGACGCCGACGACACCACGCTCGGCCACCGCTTCCTGTCCGAAGGCTTCGTGCAGATCCAGCATGCGCAGTCGTATGCCGAAACGCTCGAACACAGAGGCCGCGTGATCGCGAGCTTCGCGAAGCGCAAGGCAGCGATCCGCTCGCAACTGCTCGCGCAAGCCGGTGACGACAAGGTCGTGATGCCCGAAGCGCTGCTCGACGAAGTGACGTCGCTGGTCGAATGGCCGGTTGTCTATGAGTGCCGCTTCGAGGACGAATTCCTGCAAGTGCCGCAGGAATGCCTGATCCTGACGATGCAGACGAACCAGAAGTACTTCGCGCTGACCGATGCGAACGGCAAGCTGCGCTCGCGCTTCCTGATCGTGTCGAACATCGAGACGGCGACGCCGGTCGAGATCGTCGAAGGCAATGAGCGCGTGGTGCGTCCGCGTCTCGCCGATGCGAAGTTCTTCTTCACGCAAGACAAGAAGAAGCCGCTCGCGGATCGCGTGCCACTGCTCGCGAACGTCGTTTATCACAACAAGCTCGGCTCGGCGCTGCAACGCGTGGAGCGGCTCGAAGGGCTGGCCGGCGCGATCGCCGCACTGACCGGCGCCAACGTCGCGCTCGCGACGCGCGCCGCGCGCCTCGCGAAAGCCGACCTGATCACCGACATGGTCGGCGAATTCCCCGAGCTGCAAGGCACGATGGGCACGTACTACGCGCGCCACGACGGCGAGCCGGAAGAAGTCGCGCTCGCATGCTCGGAACACTACCAGCCGCGCTTCTCGGGCGACGCCTTGCCCACCACTGCGACCGGCACCGTCGTCGCGCTCGCCGACAAGCTCGAAACGCTGGTCGGCATCTGGGGCATCGGCCTGCAGCCCACCGGCGAGAAAGACCCGTTCGCGCTGCGCCGTCATGCGCTCGGCGTGTTGCGCATTCTGGTCGAGAAACAGTTGAACGTCGACTTCGTCGAGCTGCTGCGCATCGCTTATGCGCAATTCGCCGGCGTGCCGAACGTCGCCGATTCGACCGACGCGATCTACGAGTTCAGCATGGACCGCCTGCGCGGCCTGCTGCGCGAACGCGGCTACGCGGCCGGCGAAATCGACGCGGTGCTCGCGCTGAACCCGACGCGGCTCGACGACCTCGTCGCGCGCCTCGACGCGGTGCGCGAGTTCGCGTCGCTCGCCGAAGCGGCGTCGCTCGCGGCGGCCAACAAGCGTATCTCGAACATCCTGAAGAAGTCGGAAGGCGTGACGAACGGCAGCGTGCAGCCCGGCTTGCTCACCGAGGCAGCGGAGAAGGCGCTCAACGCGCAGCTCGAACAGGTCACGCCGCGCGTGCAATCGCAACTGGCCGTGCGCGACTACACCGGCGCGCTGACGGCGCTGGCCGCGCTGCGCGAACCGGTGGACACGTTCTTCAACGACGTGATGGTCAACGCCGAAGACCCCGCGTTGCGCGCGAACCGTCTGGCTCTGCTCGGCGCGCTGCATCAGCAGATGAACTGCGTCGCCGATATTTCCCGACTCGCCGCCTGAGCACCGCGCCATGCCGATCAAGAAAGTGGTGATCCTCGACCGCGACGGTGTGATCAACGTCGACTCCGACGCATTCATCAAGTCGCCGGACGAATGGGTCGCGCTGCCCGGCTCGCTGGAAGCGATCGCACGCCTGAACCACGCCGGCTATCGCGTCGCAGTCGCGACGAACCAGTCGGGCATCGGCCGCGGTCTGTTCGACATGGATGCGTTGAACGCGATGCATCTGAAGATGCACCGGATGGCGGCAGCGGTCGGCGCGCGCATCGAAGCGGTGTTCTTCTGCCCACACACGGCGGAAGATCACTGCGAATGCCGCAAGCCGAAGCCCGGCATGCTGAAGATGATCACCGAGCGATTCGAGGTCGATCCGGCGCATACGCCGACGGTCGGCGATTCTCTGCGCGATCTGCAGGCGGGCGCTGCGCTCGGTCACCCGGTGCATCTGGTGCTGACCGGCAAGGGCCGCAAGACCCTCGCCGCCGGCGGCTTGCCCGAAGGCACGATCGTGCACGACGACCTGCGCGCGTTCGCGCTCGACTTTCTCGCCGACGCTCAGGAATAAACGCGCGCACCGCGCTCCCACCCCCCCACCGACCACGCCGATGCGCTTTATCCGTTCCCTGCTGCTGCTGATTTATTTCGTTGTGTTCACGGTACCGTACGCGACCGCGTGCTTCATCGCGTTTCCGTTCCTGCGCGCGGAAAACCGCTACTGGATGGCGGCCGGCTGGTGTCGTCTGACGCTGTGGACGGTGCGCTACCTGAACGGCATCCGCTACCGCATCGAAGGTTTCGAGAATCTGCCCAACGGCCCGGCCGTGCTGCTGTCGAAGCATCAGTCGGCGTGGGAAACGCTCGCGTTTCCGGCGATCATGCCGCGCCCGCTGTGCTACGTGTTCAAGCGCGAGCTCTTGTATGTGCCGTTCTTCGGCTGGGCGCTCGGCATGCTGAAGATGGTTCACATCAACCGCAAGGAAGGCAAATACGCGTTCGTATCGGTCACGAACCAGGGCAAGGCCCGCATGGCCGAAGGCGCATGGGTCATCATGTTTCCGGAAGGCACGCGTACGCCGACCGGCAAGCAGGGCAAGTACAAGACCGGCGGCGCGCGCTTCGCGATCGCGAGCGGTGCCCCCGTCGTGCCGATCGCGCACAACGCGGGCCGCGTGTGGCCGCGCAACTCGTTTCTTAAATATCCGGGTATAGTCACGGTGTCGATTGGCAAGCCGATCGACACGACGGGGCTCACGCCCGACGAAGTGAACACGCGCGTCGAGCAGTGGATCGAAGCAGAGATGCGCCGCATCGATCCGACTGCCTACAGCGCGGCGGCTAACGATTCCGCCGCCGCGCCCATCTGACGCGCCACGCCCTCGAACTCCGAAGGCGTATTGCGCGAAGCGAAGCCGATGCAGAAGTCTCCTACGCCGCAGCCCGCCGCGGCGCTCGAAAACCGGCAGCTCGATCTCCCGCTCTTCGCCGAGCCGGGGTCGACGTCGTCGTCTCCTTCACCTTCCGCGCCGGGTTCATTGGGCTCAGCACCGGCCCGGCCGCCCGTCGCGCCGCTCGCGCCGGACGGCAGCAAGCTGCGCAGTCTCGCCATCGGTTCACGCACGCTGCATTACGCGCTCAAGCGTTCCGCGCGCCGCTCGATCGGCTTTGCGATCGACAGCACCGGCCTCACGATCACCGCGCCGCGCTGGGTCACGCTCGCCGATATCGAAACCGCGATCACCGAAAAACAGCGTTGGATTTTTACGAAGCTGATCGAATGGCAAACGCGCGTCGAGCAGCGTGCATTGCCGAAGATCGACTGGCAAGACGGCGCCGAAGTGCCCTACCTCGGTCAGCCGGTGCGCGTGACGCTCGGCGCGCCGCAAGGCATACTCGCGTTCAGCGCCGAGCACGGCGCGCTGCAATTGCCGCTGCCGTTGCAAGCCGACCCGCAGCAGATCAAGGATCGCGTGCAGGGCTGGCTGCAAGGAGAAGCGAAGCGGCTGTTCGGCGAGCGTCTGGCGATCTACGCGCAGAAGCTGGGCGTCAACTATCGCGCGTATGCCTTGTCTTCGGCGGCGACGCGCTGGGGCAGTTGTTCGAGCGACGGCAAAATCCGCCTGAACTGGCGGCTCATCCACTTTCCGCTGTCGATCATCGACTACGTCGTCGCGCACGAGCTGTCGCATCTGCGCGAGATGAATCACAGTCCGCGCTTCTGGCAGACGGTCGAATCGATTTTTCCGGAGTTCCGCGAGGCGCGGCAGACACTGAAGTCGCATCCGCCGGAGCTGTTGCCGACGCTTTGAGGCCGGGCGCTATCTATGCGAGAGCGCTTTCGCGGACTGCAACAGATCGTCGAGCATCACGCCGCGCCTGTCCGGGCTCGTGTCGCGGCCGGTCATGAAACACAGCGCCGCAATCGGCAGTCCCGCACGGTCGCGAATCGGCGCTGCCATACAAAGCCTGAACGCATTCGAGAGTCCTTCGGTGCAGCAGTAGCCTCGTTCTTTTGCGGCCTGCACGTCGTTCAGGAATTCGCCGAATTCGATATTCACCCCGTTGTCGAGGATGAAATCTTCGGCCGGAATGAGCGCGCGAATCTCGTCGGCATTCAGGTGACCTAGCAGCAGACGTCCCGTGGCGGTCCACGGAATCGGCACTCTCACGCCGATGTCCGAACTGATGTTGAATGGCCGGGCACTGTTCTCGGATAACACGACCGTGTACTTGTTGCCTTCCAGCATGCACAGCTGCGTGGTCTCGTCGTACTTCCGTACCAATGCCAGAATGGATTGATGCGCGCGGCTAATCAGATCGTTGTGCGTTGCATAGTCGGACCCGTAGTAGTGCATCTCGCGCCCGAAGAACACGCTCCCATCCGCGGCCGTCTCGAGCCAGCCCACTTCCGCGAGAATCGCGACCAGCTCGTAAATGCTCGAACGCGGCGCGCCGGTCGCCTCGATTAATTCGCGCATGGTCAGCGGGCGTTGGGCGACGTGCAATTGCCGGAACATCGCGATGACGCGATCCACGCCTCTCGCCCGAGACGATTCGGTTACAGCCATGCGTTCACTCCGTAAAGCGTTCATCCGACCGGTTGTCTTTCAAGCGACGTGAGTTTATCGCGCGGCAGACCCGCGAAAGCGACTTACAGGCCGTGACAAATCAATGGTCGAGAACTCTGTGCAGAAATTGCCGCGTGCGTTCGTTCGCGGGATTGACGAAGATCTGTTCCGGATCGCCCTGCTCGGCGATGACGCCCTTGTCCATGAAGACCACGCGGTCGCCGGTCTTGCGGGCAAAGCCCATTTCATGCGTGACGACGACCATCGTCATGCCGTCGCGCGCGAGCCCACGCATCACCTCGGTGACCTCGCCGACCAGCTCCGGATCCAGCGCGGACGTCGCCTCGTCGAAGAACATGATGCCGGGCTCGACCGCGAGCGCTCGCGCAATTGCCACGCGTTGCTGCTGACCGCCCGACAACTGGCTTGGATAGTGTGCCGCGCGGTCCGCGAGCCCGACACGGTCGAGTGTGTCCATGGCGCGCTTGCGCGCGTCGTCCGGACTCATGCGGCGTGCCTTGATAAGCGCGAGCGTGACGTTGCCGAGCGCGGTCTTGTGAGGAAACAGATTGAACTGCTGGAAGACCATGCCGACATGGCCACGAATCTCTCGCGCTCGGCGCGGATCATGCATGGGCACATCGTTGACCCAGACCTCGCCGGAATCGGTGGTCTCCAATCCCGCCATGATTCGCAAGACCGTGCTCTTACCCGAGCCGGACGCGCCAATGAGCACCAGCACCTCGCCCGGGCGAACCTCGAGATTGATTTCGTTCAACACCCGAGTCGAACCGAATGCTTTGCTGACGCCTGTCAGTGAAATGATGGGTCTGGTTTGGCTTTGGTTACTCACGACAATCTCCTGCGGTCATGGTGGCGCACCCATTGCGAGAGCGGGAAGCACACGGCGAAGTAAATGAGGGCGACGAGTCCGTAGATTTCCACGGGCTTTCCGACCCGGTCGACGATGGCCTGGCCACCATGCATCAACTCGGACATTCCGATCATGCTGACGATCGACGTGTCCTTGATGAGCGACAGATACTGACCGACGAGAGGCGGCAACACGATCTTTCCCGTCTGAGGCAGCACGACGAACGAGAACGACTTGAGCCCGCGTGAGGCCGAGGATCTGAGATACCTCCCATTGACCTTTGGGTACCGCCTCGATCCCTGAGCGGAAGATTTCGGCGATGTAAGCGCCCTGATAGACGCTCAAGCCGATGACGCCGGCTGCGAAGACGTCGATCGCGTAACCGAAGTACGACACGCCGAAATAGATGAACATCAGCGTGATGAGTACCGGCGTGCCGCGAAACAGCTCCGTATAGAGTCTGGCAAGGCGGGCTGTGCCCCACGGTCCGAACGACCGCAAGACGGCGGCGAACAGGCCGATCAGCGTGCTGCCCACGATGGACGCAATGGAAAGCAACAGCGTCGTCACCAGACCCTGCAGCAGGATGGAGAAACTGGTTTTCAGCAATTCGACTGACATGATCCAACTCCAATCCGGGAATCAGGCCCGTTTCGTCCGGCGCATAAAGCCGGTCCCGAAACCGGTGCGCGCCGGCATGACGAGGGGAGGATGAAACATCCGCGCTCCGAGCTGGCCCGCAAGCCAGGAAAGTACGTTACTGAGCACGAGATACGCGACGAGCGTCACGCTGAACGTCTGAAGATAGAGAAGCGTCCGCGAGTTGATCACGGTCGCAGTGCCGGTCAACTCCGGCAACGCAATGGCGGACAGCAGCGACGTACCGAGCAGCAACTGGATCAGGTAGTTGACGATGGCCGGATAGACCGCGCGCGTCGCCTGCGGTAGCACGACCTCGACGAAGATCTGCGCGCGTTCGAGACCGAGAATGCCGGCGGCCTCGAGTTGGCCGCGCGGCACCGACTGTATGCCGGCGCGGAACACTTCCGATAGATAAGCACCGACGTTGACGCCGAGCGCAATGACGCCCGCCCAGTATGCGTCGAGCGAAATACCCGCCGACGGCAGACCGAAGAAAACGATGAAAATCTGCAGGAGAACAGGCGTGTTGCGGATGATTTCAACGTAGCCGCGAGCAATCAACCGAAATGGCGCGAGCGCAGAAACGCTGGCAAGCGCGGTCAACAAGCCGAGGACTAGCGCCAGTACGAATGCCAGCACGGTCACTTGCAAAGTCAGCCAGCTCGCGCTCAAAAACTCGGGCACGTAGCCCCACAGAGTGAGCCACTCGTAACTCATCTCACCCTCCGCATCGTTCGGGTTTCAATAGATATCGGCATCTCCCGCTCCTCAAAACTGCGGATTGAGCGGGTAGCGCGGATCGGTGCCGAACCACTTGTTGTAGAGCTGCGCGTTGAGCTTCGACGCATTGACGTTGAAGAGGAACAGATTCAGGTAGTTGAGCCATTCCTGATCGCCGGCCTTGACACCGAACGCGTTGTATTCGAGCGGGACCAGCGCTTCGTTCGTGACGGCAAGTTCAGGATCGAGCTTGGCCTGATACGCGAGAAAGTTGTTGTCCTCGATCATCGCGTCGGCCTGCCCCTGCTTGACAGCAAGAATCGCGGCCTGCGAGCTGTCGTATTCCTGGATCTTGATCGGGATATTCAGCGAGCGCACTTCGTCGCCATTGGTCGAGCCCTTGACCGTCGCAATCGTGCGACCGCCCATGTCCTTGATCGACTGAACGCCACTATTTTTTCTGACCAGCAGTGCTTCGCTGGCAACCACGTAGGGGGTCGTGAATTCGATTACCTTCGCGCGCTCCAGATTACGCGTGAAGTTGCAGAACACGACATCCACTTTGCTGGTCTGCAGATTCGGAATCCGGTTCGCGCTCGTCGTATTCACGACCTCGAGCTTCACGCCCATCTGCTTCGCGAGTTCCTTCGCGAGGTCCACGTCATAGCCGTCTGGTTGGCCGTCCTTGTTATAGAACCCGAACGGCGCGAACGTCAGGCAGTCGCCGACGCGCAGCGTGCCTCGCTGCAGCACGGCCTGAAGCGTCGAGGGGGATGCCGCTGCGCTCTGCCCTGGCGTGGCAACCTTGGTGCAGCCGGTGATGGCGAGCAATCCAGCAACAGCGAACAGAAAGGCGGCTTGGGCGCCTCGTTTGGCAAGCTTCATGGCAGGGTCCTAAGCGGAGAAGAGTGGTCCGGAGCGGACGAATCGGCTTCAGCGCCTGTCTGCACGCTCAACAAATCGCCCGGTCACGCATCGATTGTCCGATATATCAGACTGCTATCTGACGAACCGGATTGATGCTGAGTGTTGGACACTAATATCAAACCGGCAACCGCACACAAACCCTTATTGCCCATACTTTTTTGTTCAAATAGATCCGATCGAATTCCACGATGCGCATCGAGTCCGCAGTGCGCCGGGCGGGCGGCGCGGCTTCGGGCTCAAGCTATACGGCAATCATTTACAATTGCCGCAGGTCGACGCATTTATCCACAAACTATCAAAGGAGTCCTCATGCGAATCTTGCATACCATGCTTCGAGTCGGTGATCTGGACGCATCGATCCGGTTCTACACCGAAGTTCTAGGAATGCGCCTGCTTCGAAAGAACGACTACCCGGACGGGAAGTTCACCCTCGCATTCGTCGGTTACGAGGACGAATCCGAAGGCGCGGCGATCGAACTGACGTACAACTGGGACACGAGCAAGTACGACCTCGGAACCGGCTACGGTCACATCGCCCTCGAAGTCGACGACGCCTATGCGGCATGCGAAGAAGTGAAGAAACGCGGCGGTGTCGTTACACGCGAAGCTGGGCCCATGAAACACGGCACGACTGTCATCGCCTTCGTCGCCGATCCGGACGGGTACAAGATCGAGCTGATACAGAAGAAGGGGCGAGTCGACTGAACGTCCGGTGGCGAGCACGAGTCGCGCTGTCAGCCAGAACGATGAAAACACAGCCCGGCTTCACGTTGCACCCGGCGAATTGACGCCGGGCGAATTCGCCCGGCAATCTTGCCTCGTGCCGACGCCATCAAAAAACGCCGACTACTGACGCTCGGCGTTTTCGCCGCGCACCGGACCGACCGGCTCGCCGTGCACTCCCCACCTCTTCACCACACCGCCATGAGCACGACCACCGCCTTGCCGACCCCGCGCGCCGCACCCCGGATAGCTTCGCGATCCTGTTGATGATCGGCCTGTGCGCAATCTGGGGGCTGCAGCAAGTCGCGATCAAGACCACCAATGCGGCGGTGCCGCCGATCTTTCAGGCGGGGCTGCGCTCGACGATCGCGGCGCTGCTCGTGTGGGCATGGGCACGCTCGCGCGGCACGCCGCTCTTTCGCGATGACGGCACGCTCGGCGCGGGCCTGCTCGCGGGCGTGCTGTTCGCGGCCGAGTTCGTCTGCATCTTTCTCGGCCTGACGCTGACGAGCGCCTCGCGCATGGCGGTCTTTCTGTACACGGCGCCGTGTTTCACGGCACTCGGCCTGCACTGGTTCGTCGATGGCGAACGCATGCGGCGCATCCAGTGGCTCGGCATTGTCGTCGCGTTCGCGGGGATGGCGCTCGCGTTCGCGGACGGCTTCCTGCACACAGACGCGGGCACGGCTGCAAGCGCGGTCCACGGCTCGACGCTCGCGGGCGCGGCCGGCGATGCGCTCGGCGTGCTCGGCGGCATCGCGTGGGCCGCGACCACGGTGATCGTGCGCGGCTCGCGGCTCGCGCGGACGAGCGCGAGCAAGACGCTGTTCTATCAGCTGACTGTGTCGGCGGTGGTGCTGCTCGCGCTGGCGCTGGGGCTCGGCGAGGTGCGCGTGGAAAGCGTGACGCCGCTCGCGCTCGCGAGCCTCGCGTATCAAGCCGTGATCGTCGCGTTCGTCAGCTATCTGTTGTGGTTCTGGCTGTTGACGCGTTACATCGCGTCGAGGCTGTCGGTGTTTTCGTTTCTGACGCCGCTGTTCGGCGTCACCTTCGGCGTGCTGCTGCTCGGCGAGTCGTTCAGCGCGCGCTTTCTGATCGCCGCGCTGCTGGTGCTGACCGGCATCGCGCTCGTCAACGCGCCGGCGAAACGGTAAGCGGGCTCGACGGCGGCGCCCTGCCGCCGTCGAGCGTCGAGTCTATTCCGGCGCAGCGGCCGAGCGCGCCGCCACCGCCTGCGCCACACTCACGTATTCGGCGACCGGCACGTCCTCCGCGCGGCGTTGCAGATCGAAGCCGAGCGCGTCGAAATCGACGGTGTCGCGCAGCGCGGCAAGCGTGTTGCGCAACATCTTGCGACGCTGCGAAAACGCCGCCGTCACCACCCCGCCGAGCACGCTTTCGTCGACCACCGGCAGTTCGTGCCGCTCGTACGGAATCATCCGCACGATCGCCGAATCGACCTTCGGCGGCGGCTGGAACGACTCGGGCGGCACATCGAGTTGCTTGTCGATCACGTAGCGGTACTGCAGCATCACCGACAGGCGACTGAACGCCTTCGTGCCCGGCTCCGCCACCATCCGCTCGACCACCTCGTTCTGCAGCATGAAGTGCTGATCGATCACGCGCTCCGCGAACGTCGCCAGATGAAACAGCAGCGGGCTCGAAATGTTGTACGGCAGATTGCCGACGATGCGCAGCGACGCCTTGTCGCCCGGTGCCGCGAGCGAGCCGAAGTCGAATTCGAGCGCGTCGCCCGCGTGCAGTTCGAGCAGGTTGCCGAACTTCGTCTTCAGACGGCCGATCAGATCGCGGTCGAGTTCGACCGCGTGCAGCGGCGTCTCGGGCGTCGCGAGCCGCTCGATCAGCGGCTCGGTCAGGGCGCCGAGGCCCGGCCCGATCTCGACCATGCGCTCGCCGCGCTGCGGCCGGATCACGTCGACGATCGAATCGATCACGCCCATGTCGACCAGGAAGTTCTGACCGAAACGCTTGCGCGCGAGATGGCCCTGGTGCCGGCCTTGCTGTCTGCTGGTGGACATCGGAGAAACGCTAGAAAGAAAACTGCTTGAGAATGAAAGACGTCACGGTGGAAACACGACGCCACGCGGCGCGTCACGAGCACCGCGACCGCCCACGCTACCCGCGCCTCAGCCCGCGCGACGATGCTGCGCCATCGACACCGCCGTGTCGACGGCGGCCATCAGGCTACCCGCGTCGGCGCGGCCGGTGCCGGCCAGATCGAGCGCTGTGCCGTGATCGACCGACGTGCGGATGATCGGCAGGCCGAGCGTCACGTTGATCCCTTCGCCGAACGTCGCGAATTTCAGCACCGGCAGGCCCTGGTCGTGGAACATCGCGAGCACGCAGTCGGCTTCGTCGAGATAACGCGGCTGGAACAGCGTGTCGGCCGGATACGGACCGCGCGCGTCGACGCCCTCGCCGTTCACCTGCCGCAACGCCGGCGTGATCACGTCGATTTCCTCGCGGCCCAGATAGCCGTTTTCGCCCGCGTGCGGATTGAGCCCCGTCACGAGGATACGCGGCGCGGGCAAGCCGAAGTGGTGACGCAGGTCGTGATGGATGATGCGCAGCGTTGCAACGAGGCTTTCGATCGTCAAAGCCGCCGACACGTCCTTCAACGGCAGATGCGTGGTCGCAAGCGCGACGCGCAGCGGCCGCTTGCCGGTGCCCGCGAGCATCATCACGACGCGCGGCGTATGGGTGCGCTCGGCCAGATATTCGGTGTGGCCGGTAAACGGCACACCGGCGTCGTTGATCGTGCTTTTTTGCAGCGGCGCGGTGACGATCGCGTCGAACCTGCCGGCCACCGCGCCGTCGATCGCCGCATCGAGCAGATCGAGCACATAGCGGCCGTTCGCGGCGTCGAGCTTGCCTGCCTGCGCTGGTGCGCCAAGCGAGTGATGTTCGAGCCGCACGCGCGGGCCTGGCGCGAGCAGCGCCGCCCAATCGACGCCGACCGCGCGCGCGCGCTCAGCGAGCAATTGCGCGTCACCGAGCACGGTGAACTGCGCCTGAGGCCAGTGCGCCGCCGCGCCGGCCAGCGCCTGCGCGGTCAGCTCGGGACCGACGCCGGCGGGTTCGCCGGTCGTGATCGCGATCTGCAGCGGGCGGTGGGTGGGCTGGGCAGCGCTCGTCATCGCATTGGCTCTGTTATTGCACGTTCGCCGTGGCCGGCTTCACTTCGACGTACGCGGTATCGCGCAGCTCGCGCAGCCAGTCGGCATACGCCTGTTCCGCCTTGCGCTGGCCGATGGCCTGACGCGCGAGATCCATCTGCTGCGCAATCGAGCCTTGCGCATCGCGGCGGCCGAGCACCTGAATCAGGTGGTAGCCGTATTCGCTGCGCACCGGTTCGCTGATCTGACCGTCCTGCAGCGAGTTCATTGCGCGCTCGAACTCGGGCACCGTCTCGCCCGGGCTGACCCAGCCGAGGTCACCGCCTTGCGACGCCGAGCCGTCCTGCGAGTAGGTGCGCGCGAACTTCGCGAAGTCGCCGCCGGCGGCGATCTGGTTGCGGATGTCGAGCAGTTTCTGGCGTGCCTGCGGTTCGGACTGACCGTCGCCGACGCGCAGCAGAATATGGCGCACGTGCGTCTGCACGAGCTTCGGCGCGTCCGCGCTGGTGCCCTGGCCGGCACGGCGCTCGACCAGACGCACGATCTCGAAGCCGTCGTTGGTGCGGATCAGATCCGGATCGATCTCACCCGGACGCAGTGCCGACGCGGCCTTCACGAACTCGGGCGGCAGCTTCGACGGCGCGAGGAAGCCGAGATCGCCGCCGTTCTTCGACGCGTCCGGCGCCTGCGAATTGGCTTTCGCAAGCTTTTCGAAATCCGCGCCGCCCTTCGCTTCGGCGAGCAGAGCCGCGGCCTTCTTCTGCGCCGCCTCGATGTCGGTCTCGGACGCGTTCAGCGGCGCCTTCACGAAAATGTGCTGGACGTGCAGGTCGTTCGTCTGGCCGGCGCCCGGGCCGCGCTGGCTGGCGATATAGTTCGCGACCTCGGCGTCCGTCACCGTGATCTTGCTGTCCACTTCCTTCTCGCGCAGACGCGACAGCGTCAGCTCCGTGCGCGCGTCGCTCGTGAAAGTGGTCCAGGGCACGCCTTGCGCCTCGATGCGCGCGCGGTACATGGCGAGCGACATGTTGTTCGCCTGCGCGAGACGCTCGAGCGTGCGCTGCACGGCCGCGTCGTCGATGGTGATGCCGTCTTCCTTAGCCTTCTGCAGCTGGATGCGCTCGAGCACCATCTGCGTGAGCACCTGCTGGCGCAACTGGTCCGTCGGCGGCACCGGAGCGTTCTGCTGGTTCAGCCGGTGCGCGATCAGACCGACCCGCTCGTCGAGCTCGCGCTGCGTGATGACACCGTTGTTGACCACTGCGGCGATGGTGTCCACCGTCTGGCCGCTATTGCCGGCCAATGCCTGCGCCTGTACCGACGCGACTGGAAGGAAGGACGCCGCGGCGACGAGACCCGCCGCGAGTATTGCCAAGCGAAGCTGTTTCATGATTGCCACAGATACTCCAATGATGTCGGGCGCTTCGCCCGTCTTTTCGCAAGCCGTGAATGACCGGGCGACCGTCATTCGTAGTTGGTGAACCGCGACTCCGGCGGTGGCGGTGGCGGCAACGGCATGTAGCCGGCCACACTGCTGCGGAACGCGGTCATCAGCCCGTTGTCGACGCTCGACAAGCCCTTGAACGTCAACTGCGCCAGAAACCGTGTGCTCGACTGATTCTGTCCCGACGAGTTCAGGCCGTTCGCGTAGCGCTGGATGCCGGCGCCGAGCGTCCAGCAGTCCGCGTCGTATTGCAGGCCGACCAGGCCGTCGACGATACGGTGGCCACCCAGGTCGTAGTTGAACCGGCCGACACCGTACATCCGGTGCGTCAGCGGCCATTGGCCCGAAATCAACACCTGATTGATCGGCTGGTTGTCGAGCGTGGTGTTGGCGCGCGTGTAGCGGTACGCGACGTTGATGACCTTGCCGCTCGCCGGACTGAACCCGAAGCCGACACTCGTCTTCGTGAGCTGGTTATTGTCCGCATTATATTGGAACGCCGTTTCCGAAGCGAAACCGGCGCCCAGCTTGATCGACGCGCCCGCGATCAGGTCCGAGTGCGTGGCCTGGGTACTGGTCTGGGTCGGCGTCAGCGTAACGCGCTGATCCCGGAAGTAATACTGCTGCGCGATCACGAAGCGCGCGCGCTCGTCGCCGGTGGACGGGTTGATGAAGCGCGTGGTGAGACCGGCGGTCAGGCGGTTCGCGTCGGCGATCCGGTCGTTACCGACGAACGTATTCGGCGTGAAGATTTCCGCGAGACCGAAGTCGGATTCGGCGGTATCGAACAGCGGCGCGTTGTTCTGGTTGCGGTACGGCGTGTACACGTAGTACAGGCGCGGCTCCAGCGTCTGGATATAGTCCGCGCCGAAAATGCGCACCGAGCGCTCGAACGTCAGTCCCGTGTCGAACGTGAAGGTCGGAATCGACTCGGTGAAATTCTTCTGCGCCCCCGGCACGTTCGCCAGATCGGTGCCGATGTTGTTCAGGTTGTACGACGCAAAGTGCCACTGCACCTTCGGCGTGACGAAGTAGCCCGGCCCCACCACCGAATACGACAGGTACGGGTTGAACAGCACCCGCTGGCCTTCGCTCAGATCCGCGGTGGTGATGCGGAAGTTCGAGTAGTCGGCTTCAGCGCCGAAATCGAAGCCGCCGATGTTGTACTTCGCGTACTTGACGTTCAACTGCGGCTGGCGGCCGTACGGCGCGACCGACGGCTCCAGCGTCTGCCAGTGCTGCTCGCGCGCGAGCACGGACCACGGTCCGTTGTTGTAGGTCAACCCGGCTTCCTGCTGATACAGGAGCTGGGTGCCGTTCATGAACTGGTTGACCGACGACGACAGGTCTTCCGGATAGGTGTTGTCCGAAACCTTGTTGTAATAGATGTAGCCGCCGAAGCCGTTACCGAAATTCTGGTTGTGCTGGATGTACAGCGCGTAGCGGTTGGTCTTCGTCAGGCGATCGTCGGGCAGAAATTCACCGGTGATCGACCCGGAATACGTCGGCGACAGATAGCGGAACGTGCTCTGCAACTGCACACCGCGCTTCGAGATCAGACGCGGCGTGACCGTCAGATCGCGATTCGGCGCGATGTTGAAGTAATACGGCACCGACAGCTCGAAACCGTTCGTCGAGCTCAGCGAGAACGTGGGCGGCAACAGGCCGCTGCGCCGATCGCCCGACAGCGGGAACGACAGCCACGGCGACGCGAACACCGGCACGCCCTGGAAGAACAGCACGCTGTTGTAGGCGACGCCTTCGTCGGCGCCGGTGTCGAAATCGAATTCGCTGCCCTTGATGTACCAGGCCGGATTGTCCGTGCACGCGCATGCCGTGTAGGTGCCCTGCGTGAACACGGAGCGCTCGGCGTCGAGCAGGTCGACGCGCTGCGCGCTACCCGAGCCGCCCGTCAGCGTGAAGTGGTACTTCGGCGCGGTCATGAAGCCTTCGGTCGAATCGACGCGCAGATGCGCTTCGGGTCCGATGAAGGTATTGCCGGTATTGATCACGTGGACATTGCCGTACGCATCGGCCATGTCCGTGTCCTGATCGTAGTGCAGGGCGTCGGCCTTGATCACGGACGTGTTGTGCCGCACTTCCGCCGAGCCCTTGGCGGCCAGATCCTGGTCGATCGTGCCGCTCGCGTGGTCGCCGAGCACGAAGGTGGCCGGCCGCTGGCCCGTTTGCAACGGATGATCCTCGAGCTGCGGCGCAAGCTGCATGCCCCACGGCGGGTAGACCGCCTGCGGTTGCGCAGCTTCCCCCACCAGTTGGGCGTGCGCAAGCGCGGGCATCAGGCCCGGAACGGCGATCAGCGCCGCGACGAGCCGCCTTTTGCGCGGCACTACTGCACAGGAAGGAGTGGTATCGGAAAGCTGTCTGGGCGGCATGTATCGTTTGGCGAGTCGACCCGTGCGCAAGCCTTCGTCGTCACGATCCACCGCCTGCACACCGCGACCGTTAGAGTCGGCTGCACGTCTGGATTCCCAATTTGCCGAGTGATAAGGCGGGCGGTGAAACGGAGCACGCGAAAGCTGGCGTGTGAGTCGCGTCAAAAAAGTCGTGGGGTATTATATGGCAAGACGTTGTCCCCAAGAATTTGCCGCCGCTTTTCATGACGCTGCCTTCCACCCAAGATTTCACCGACACCCGTCTCTCCCTGCTCAAGGCCTGGCTGCAAGGCCACGCGGCGCGCCATGCGCTCGAGCCCGACACCCTCGTTCCGGCCTCGTCCGACGCCAGTTTCCGCCGTTATTTCCGGCTCGCCGGTAAGGCGGCGCAAGGCAACGGCGCGGCCACGCTGATCGCCGTCGACGCGCCGCCGCCCGAAAAATGCCGCGAATTCGCACAGATCGCGCAATTGCTCGCCGCCGCCGGCGTGCACGTGCCGCGCGTGCTCGAGGTCGACTTCGACGCGGGCTTCATGCTCGTCACCGATCTCGGCACCGCGTCGTATCTGGGCGCGCTGACCGACGCGCAGGCCGCGGGCGACACGCGCGCGGCTCGCGCGCTGATGCGCGACGCGCTCGACGCCCTGATCCGCTGGCAGCTCAGCTCGCGCGAAGACGTGCTGCCGCCGTTCGACGAAGCGTTCCTGCACCGCGAGATGGAACTGATGCCCGAGTGGTTCATCGGCCGGCACCTTGGCCGCGAGGTCGATGCCGCTACGCGCGCGCTGCTCGATCGCACGTTCGCGCTGCTGATCGCGAGCGCGCGCGCGCAGCCGCAAAGCTTCATGCTGCGCGATTTCATGCCGCGCAATCTGATGATCGCCGAGCCGAACCCAGGCGTGCTCGACTTCCAGGACGCGGTGTACGGGCCGATCACGTACGACGTCGTGTCGCTGCTGCGCGACGCGTTCCTCAGCTGGGACGAGGAGTTCGAGCTCGACTGCTTCGCGTACTACTGGGAGCGCGCCAAAAAAGCCGGCCTGCCGGTCGATGCCGATTTCGGCGAGTTCTACCGCCAGCTCGAATGGATGGGGCTGCAGCGGCACATCAAGGTGCTCGGCCTGTTCTGCCGCATCAACTACCGCGACGGCAAGGCGCATTACATGAACGACCTGCCGCGCTTCATCGGCTATGCACGCAAGGTGGCGGAGCGTTACGCGCCGCTGCGCGGGTTCGCGAAACTGCTCGACGACCTCGACGGCCGCGCGCAGGAAATCGGCTACACCTTCTGACCGATGACGATGTCCGTAAAGAAAGCGATGATTTTCGCCGCGGGCCGCGGCGAGCGCATGCGTCCGTTGACCGACGCGTGCCCGAAGCCCCTGCTCGAAGTGGGCGGCAAGCCGCTGATCGTATGGCAGATCGAACGGCTCGCGCGGGCCGGCATCCGTAGCATCGTGATCAATCATGCGTGGCTCGGCGCGCAGCTCGAAGCCGCGCTCGGCGACGGTTCGCGCTGGCAGGTCGAGCTGCGTTATTCGCCCGAGCACGAGGCGCTGGAGACCGCGGGCGGCATCGCGCAGGCGCTGCCGCTACTGACCGACGAGGGCGCGGATCAGTTGTTCGTCGCGGTGGCCGGAGACGTGTACAGCGATTACGACTACGCCGCGCTGCACGCGCACGCCGGCCGGCTGAAGGCGCTGCCCGAGCCCGGCATGCATCTGGTGATGGTGCCGAACCCGGCGTTTCACCCGAACGGCGACTTTGGTCTCGTCGACGGCGTGCTGTCGCTCGACGCGCAGCCGCGCCTCACGTTCGGCAGTTTCGGTCTGTACGACACGCGCATGTTCAGCGATCTGCCGCGCGGCACGCGGCGCGCGCTGAGCCCGTATTACCGCGCGACCATCGCGCGTGGGCTCGCGAGCGGCGAGCTGTACGAAGGCTCGTGGGAGAACATCGGCACCCAGGCGCAGCTGGAAGCGCTCGATCGGCTGCTGCGCGCGCGCTGAGCTTTACTTCGCCGGGCTCTCACCTGCCCCGACTGCTTCCGCTCTTTCCACCGCATCCGTGGTGTGCGCGGCGCGCTGCTGCAGCGCCCACATCTGCGCGAACAAACCGTTCGCGCGCAACAGCTCCGCGTGCGTGCCGCGCTCGACGATGCGCCCTTTGTCCATCACGATGATCTGCTGCGCGTGCACGACCGTCGACAGCCGGTGCGCGATGATCAGCGTCGTGCGTTCGCGCGCGATCAGGTCGAGCTCATGCTGGATCGCGCGCTCGGAGCGTGAATCGAGCGCGGACGTCGCTTCGTCGAACAACAGGATCGGCGGATTCTTGAGTATGGTCCGCGCGATCGCGACGCGCTGCTTTTCGCCGCCGGACAGCTTGAGCCCGCGCTCGCCGACCGGCGTGTCGTAGCCCTTCGGCAGACTCTCGATGAACTCGTGGATATGCGCGGCGCGCGCCGCCGCGATCACTTCGTCGCGCGTCGCCGACGGCCGACCGTACGCGATGTTGTAGTAGATCGAGTCGTTGAACAGCACCGTGTCCTGCGGCACGATGCCGATCGACGCGCGCAGCGAATCCTGCGTGACGTCGCGAATATCCTGCCCGTCGATGCGGATCGCGCCGCCCGTCGCGCGGTCGAGATCGTAGAAGCGGAACAGCAGCCGCGCGAGCGTCGACTTGCCCGAGCCGCTGTGGCCGACCACCGCCGTCGTCGTGCCGGCCGCGATCGTGAAGCTCACGCCGTGCAGAATCTGCCGCGAAGGCTCGTACGCGAAGCTCACGTCGTCGAAGCGCACCTGCGCGCCGCTCACTTGCAAAGCCACCGCATTGGGCGCGTCGGGTACTTCCCGCGGTGCGCCGAGCAGCGAGAACATGCGGTCCATGTCGGTCAGGCTCTGCTTCAGCTCGCGATAGACCACGCCGAGAAAATTCAACGGAATATACAGCTGCAGCATGAACGTGTTGATCAGCACCAGGTCGCCGAGCGTCAGACGCCCGGCCATCACGCCCTGGGTCGCGCGCCACAGGATGAACACGAGCCCCGTACCGATGATCGCCTGCTGCCCGAAGTTCAGCGCCGACAGCGAACGCTGCGACTTGATCGCCGCCGCGCGATAGCGCTTCAGGTTCTCGTCGTAGCGGCTCGCTTCCCACTCCTCGTTGCCGAAGTACTTGACGGTCTCGTAGTTGAGCAGCGAGTCGATCGCGCGCGAATTCGCCTTCGAATCGAGCTCGTTCATGGTGCGGCGAAAGTGCGTGCGCCACTCGGTGACCTTCACCGTGAACGCGATGTACACCGCGAGCGCGACGAACGTGACGATCGCGTAATAGGCCTCGTATTTGACGACGAAAAAGCCGAGCACGAGACCGACTTCGACGAGGGTCGGCAGGATGCTGTACAGCGAATAGGAAATCAGCTGCGTGATGCCGCGCGTGCCGCGCTCGATATCGCGCGACATGCCGCCCGTCTGCCGCTCCAGATGAAAGCGCAGCGACAGTCCGTGCAGATGGCGGAATACTTTCAGCGCGAGTTGGCGCACCGCGCTTTCCGTGACTTTCGAAAACAGGATTTCGCGCAGCTCGGTGAAAAACGAAGTGGACAGCCGCGCCACCGCATACGCGACCACCAGCAAGCCGACGCCGCCGAGCAGCACGATGCCGGGCGCGTCCTGCGCGCGGCCGAGCGCGGTCAGATGCCGGACCGACGCGAGACTGTCGACGATGCGCTTCATCACGATCGGCACGCCGAGGTTCGCGACCTTCGCGCCGATCAGGCAGCTGAGCGCGAAGCCGACTCGCCATTTGTAGGTGGCAAGGTATGGCAGCAGCGACAGGATCGTTTGCCAGTCGTTGCGGGGTGCGGTGGAAATCGGCGAGGGTTCGGACGAAGGAGCGCGGCGCATAAATCGTGGGGAGAGTGTGGAGCTGCCGGAGTTCGCAGCGGCGCGCGGCTCGCGCGCTTCGCTGGGTGCTTTCCCGTACAATTCCTGATCTTTCTATTGTCGCAGAAGCCGACTGGCGGCGCTTTGCATGGCCTACTGTCGAACTGGCCCAGCCATTGCGTCAATGCGCGTCAATACACTCGAACACGTTTCCCAAGGATGTCCCGATGACCGATCTTCTTCAACTTCCGTCCAAGCCGTGCGCGCTGCGCGTCATGCCGCAGCCATCGGACGCGAACATTCATGGCGACGTGTTCGGCGGCTGGATCATGGCGCAGGTCGACATCGCCGGCTCGATTCCGGCAAGCCGTCGCGCGAATGGGCGGGTCGCGACGATCGCGGTTAATTCTTTCCTGTTCAAGCAACCGGTGTTCGTCGGCGATCTGCTGAGCTTTTACGCGGATATCGTGAAGACCGGCAATACGTCGGTGACCGTGTCGGTCGAGGTCTACGCGCAGCGGTTGAGGCTCTCGCAGGAAGTCGTCAAGGTCACGGAAGCGATCCTCACCTACGTCGCCACCGACAGCGACCGCCGTCCGCGCGCGCTGCCCGCGCTGGACTGAGCCGGCGAGGATGCTTAAGCTAGCGATTCCACGCGTCACGCGCCGCGCCACCCGCTAGCCGTTCCAGCCGATCAGCGCACGAGGCCCGGGACGCCCCATAGTCGCTCTTCTCATGGAAACGAGATGAAACTGATCGGTATGCTCGACTCGCCCTACGTGCGGCGCGTCGCCATCTGCATGAAGCTGCTCGCGCTCGACTTCGAACACGAGTCGATTTCGGTTTTCCGCACCTACGACCAGTTCGCGAAGATCAACCCGGTCGTCAAGGCGCCGACGCTCGTCGCCGACAACGGCGCGATCCTGATGGACTCGACGGTGATCCTGCAGTATCTGGCAACGCTCGCCGGCCCCACCCCGCTGTTCCCGACGCAAGCCGACGCGGCGTTGCGCGCCGCGCGTCTGACGGGTCTCGCGCTCGCCGCGTGCGAAAAGAGCGTGCAGATCGTCTACGAGCGCAATCTGCGGCCTCAGGAGAAGCAGCATGAACCGTGGGTCGAGCGCGTGCGCGCGCAACTGCTCGCCGCCTATGCCGAACTCGAACGCGAGTTGGGCGAAGGGCCGCTACCCGACACGCAGCAGCAGTTCAGCGCGGCGGAGGTGGCCGTCGCCGTAGCCTGGCAGTTCACGCACATGATGCTGCCGGAGGCGGTCAGCAAGGCCGATCATCCGCGGCTCGAGAAGTTTTCCGCGTTCGCGGAAAGCCTGCCGGTATTCAAGGACACGCCGGCTCAGTGACCAGCGTTGGACGCGGCACGCGGCGACACCCGTCGCCGCGTCACGCTCCCCTCACGCCGGCTCCAGCTCCGGCACCAGCCCGCCGTGCAGCAGTTCGGCAATCGCTTCCGTCGATAACGGCTTCGCGAAATAGAAGCCCTGCATTTCGTCGCACGCGCGTTCCTTCAGGAAGTCGAGTTGCGCCGACGTTTCCACGCCCTCGGCGATCACCTGCAACTTCAGCGAATGGGCGAGCGCGATGATCGCCGACGTGATCGTCTCATCGTCGCCCGATACGCCGATATCCGACACGAACGAGCGGTCGATCTTCAAGCGGTCCACCGGGAAGCGCTTCAGATAGCTGAGGCTCGAATAGCCGGTGCCGAAGTCGTCGATCGCGAGACCGATGCCGAGCGCGTGCAGTTCGTTGAGCATCGACACCGCTTCTTCCGCGTTGCGCATGATCGTGCTTTCGGTCAGCTCGAGTTCGAGGTACTTCGGTTCGAGTCCGGTCTCGTCGAGCACCTGCATCACGAGCTTCGCGATGTCACGCTGCTGGAACACCCGCGCCGACAGATTCACCGACACGCGCGCCGGCGGCAAGCCCTGATCCTGCCACGCCTTGTTCTGCCGACACGCCTCGCGCAGCACCCACTCCGACAGCGGCCCGATCAGCCCGCTTTCCTCGGCGAGCGGAATGAACGACGACGGCGGCACGAGCCCGACCTCGGGATCGTGCCAGCGCACCAGCGCCTCGATGCCGACGATCTGTCCGCTGCCGATATCGACCTGCGGCTGATAGTGCAGCAGGAACTCGTTGTCGCGCAGCGCGCGGCGCAGGCGTCGTTCGAGATTCAGGCGCGCGCCCGCGCTCGCGTTCATCTCCGGCTGATAGAACTGGAACGTGTTGCGCCCCATGTCCTTCGCCCGATACATCGCGACGTCGGCCTTCTTCATCAGCGTTTCGGCATCCTCGCCGTCCTGCGGGAACAGGCTCGCGCCCATGCTGCAGCCGACGTACAGCTCGGTGCCGTCGAGCCACACCGGCTCGGCGATCGACGCGCGCACGCGCTCCATCCACGTGATCAGCGATTGCTCGTCGACGGTGTCGGTCATCACGATCACGAACTCGTCGCCGCCGTGACGCGCAACCGTGTCGCTGGTGCGCGAGCAGCGCGCGAGCCGTTCGGCGACTACGCCGAGCAGCCGGTCGCCGACGCTATGGCCGAGGCTGTCGTTGACGTTCTTGAAGCCGTCGAGATCGAGGAACACGACCGCGACGCCCGAATGATGCCGCTGCGCGACGACGAGCGCATGTTCGAGCCGGTCGCGCAGCAGGTTGCGGTTCGGCAGCCGCGTAAGGCCGTCGTAGTTGGCCTGGTATTCGAGCTGCTCCTGATAGCGGATCAGCTCGGTCACGTCGTTGATGACGCCGATATGATGGGTGATCACGCCTTCCGCGTTCGGCACCGGCGCAATGAACAGCTGATTCCAGAACAGCGCGCCGTCCTTGCGATAGTTGCGCACCACCGCGCTGACCTCGCGATTCGCCGCGAGCGCCTCGCGGATCAACGCGACGCCTTCCTGGTCACGGTCGTCGCGTTGCAGCACGCGGCAGTCGTGGCCGATCACCTCGGCGGGATCGTAGCCGGTGATGCGCATGAACGCCGGATTCACGTATTCGATCAGATTGCCCGACGGCGACGGCGCGGTGATCAGGATCGCGTTGACGCTCGCGTCGAGCGCCCGGCTTTGCAGACGCAGCGCGAGATCGGCGCGCTTGCGCTCGGTGATGTCGGTGTACGAGCCGAGCACGCCGATCACCTGACCGCCGCCGTCGGTGAACGGCAGCTTGCTCGTGACCGTCGTGCGGTGCAAGCCGTCGATCACGAAGTCGACCTCGAAGTTCATCTTGGGCACGCCGGTGCTCACGACTTCGCGATCGTGCTCGGTCAACAGGTCGGCGAACGCGCGCCACGCCAGGTCGGCGTCGCTCTTGCCGACCACCTGCTCGGGATACGCGAGCCCCGCATCGCGCGCGAATGCCATGTTGCAGCCGAGATAGCGCGAGTTCAGGTCCTTCCAGAAGATGCGCTGCGGAATGTTGTCGATCACCGCTTCGAGCATCTGATTCGAGCGCTGCGCTTCGGCTTCGGCGTTGATCTGGTCGGTCACGTCGTCCGCCAGCACGAACAAGGCGTCGCGGCCCATGAAGTTCAGTGCGTGATAGGACACGTTGACGCTGAGGATCGAGCCGTCCTTGCGCCGATGCCGCCAGATGCCCGCCATCGTGTGGCTCTGGCGGAGGTCGGCGCTACGCTGCAGATGCGTCTCCAGGCGGCCGATTTCCGAGTTCGGGCGGATCGCGCGGATCGTCATGCCGAGAAACTCGTCTTCCGTGTAGCCGTATTGCTGGATCGCGGCCTTGTTGACGGCGAGAAAGCACAGCGTGTCGCGATCGAAGATGTACATCGGCACGGTGTGATCGTCGAACAGGCTGCGAAAACGCTCGTCGTTGCGCACCAGCGCGCGGGCGCTGCGCAGTTTTTCGCGCGCGCTGTTCTCGCGCACGCCGAACGTGAGGAACAGCAGCACGCTGCCGGTGAGCATCGTCACGAGCAGCACGAACATCGCGCGCTCGCTGTCGCTCGCCGATGCCGCGAGCGAGATCTGCAACGAGCGGTTTTCCTCGCTGCGCAACGTGGCGAGCGCGGCTTCGACACGCTCTAGCGCGGGAGCAAGATGCGAGTTCGACGGCGCAGGGTCGAGGGATGCCTCGAATGGCGCGTCGAGGGGGGCCGCCCCTGGTGCTTCGGTCGATGCCGCGTGCGCCACGCCCGACGCCGCGCTTGCCGCTCCGGGCAGGTCACTCGCATGGTTGCGCAGCGTGTCCTCGAGATCGTGCTGCAACGCGTGCCGCGCCGCGCTCAGGCTGGCGAGCGCCCCCGACATGTACGACTCGCTCGCGAGCTCGTCGCGCAGTGATTGCTCGCGGCTCGCGAGTGTGTTCGTCATCGAAGCGGCCGCGTCGGGCGGCACCGGCTTGCCCGATTCTTTCAGGCGGTGCAGAGCGGCGAGCGCGTTATCGAGCGCGGCGTGATACGCATCGAGGTTCTGGCGCACGCTGGTCGAGCGCGCGAGGCGCGCATCGGCGTCGCGCTGCCCGCGAATCTGCGTGTACGCGACGAACGCGTTTGCACCGACCGCGACGACAACGACCACAATATTGATCAGCAGTCGCTTCGATAGAAAAGGATTCATGGATTCCGAACGTCAATCGTTCCGAGGGCGGGAGAGCGCGCTCGCTGCCGGTGCGTCGGGCCGCATCGATGCAAGTCTTTTACGCGCCATCCTTTGGATAACGGCCGCGATCGGAAGCGGGTTGAGGGTCGGCGTGAAAAAAATCTGATGATTTGGGGGAAGGCTGCGAGTTGGTGGGGGCGCCTGGCTGGGAGCGGCTGGCCGGCCGCACCTAGCCGGCCGCACCTAGCCGGCGGCTCCAAATTCCTTCATCGCCGGGACGAAATCGTGGCTCGCCTCGGGCTTGCGCGACAGCTTCGCGAGCACATAGCGCTTGAAAGGATCGAGCTCGGCCCAGCGCGCGACGCTCGGCGCGGCGAGACCGGCCAGCCCCGCCTGATGCGCGACACCGTCGGGCACGCTGTCGGTTTGACGCCAGGCCGGCGACTCCTCCGGCGTAAACCACTCCGGTTCGACGTTCGCGTGCGTGCGCAGCATCTCGAACAGCGCGTGATCGAAATTCGGTTCGATCTGCGTGTCGTCTTCGACCGGGAAACGCGCGAGCAGCTTACGATCTTCGAGCGGCAGTTGCTGCCACTGCGCGAGCGTGATGCGCAGCCCGAAACGGTCGAGATTGAAGCGCACCGACATCGGGATATAAGTGAAATTCTCCGAAGACGCGACCTCGAAGTCGAACAGAAGCGGTGCTTCGTTGAGTCCCATGTCAGTGCTCCTTGTCGGTGGCGGACAGCGTGCGGGCGTCGCTTGAGGTATTTTAGAACCTTATTCGCGTGACGGCGCCCCGCGCGGCGGCCGCCGCGAAGCACACGGCGAGCCCGGCGCACCCTTTGACGCGCGGCATGGTACAGGAGTGAAGCAGCTTGAACGGACAGCAAAACGGGCGCCAAACCGGGCGGGCGAACGGCCAGCCCCACGCCCTCGACAGCGACGAACAACCCGGCGCGGTGCAACTCGAAGTGCGCCGCCATCGCGGCGCGGCGGTTGAAACCGCCACCGATCACGTCGGCCAGGAGTGGCCGGTCGCGCTCGTGTTCAACGGCATCTCGCACGCGGTGATGATGTGCACGCCGCGCGATCTCGAAGCGTTCGCGGTCGGCTTCGCGATTTCGGAGGGGATCGTCGAGCGCGGCAGCGACATTCAGGACATCGAGGTCGAATTGCACGGGCACGGCGAGCTGCCGCATGCCGAGGTGCAATTGCAGGTCGTGCAGCAGGCGTTCGCCGGTTTGAAGGAAAAGCGCCGCGCGCTCGCCGGGCGCACCGGCTGCGGCGTGTGCGGCATCGAAAGCATCGATCTGCTGGATCTGAAACCGCAGCGTGTACCCGACACTGGCTTCTTGCAGCGGCTCGCGCCCGATGCGATCGCACGCGCCGCGCGCGCGCTGCCCGAGCACCAGGCGCTCACCCGTTTGACGGGCGGCCTCCACGCGGCCGCGTGGTGTGATGCGCAAGGCGCGATCCACTCTGCGTTCGAGGACGTCGGCCGCCACAACGCGCTCGACAAGCTGATCGGCCAGCTCGTGCTCGACCGCGCCGATACGCGCGACGGTTTCGTGTTTCTGTCGAGCCGCGCGAGCTACGAGCTGGTGCGCAAGGCCGCGCGCGTCGACGTGCCGATGGTCGCGACGATCTCGGCGCCGTCGTCGCTCGCGATTGCGATCGCGCGTGAGGCGGGCGTGCGGCTCGTGAGCTTCTGCCGCGAAGGCAGCTACGTCGATTACGACACATGGCAGCAGCAAGCTTGAGCGATTGAAGCGGCGCAGCGACGATTCACGGCTAACCCACTCGAAGCCCGCCTGCGTCGCACACCCCTCAGTCGAACCGCCGGAAATCCGGCTTGCGCTTCTCGAAGAACGCCTTGAACGCCTCGCGCGCTTCGGGCGCAAGCAGCATCTTGCCGAAATGCACGGCTTCCTCGGTCATCTGCGTCTGCAGTTCCTGCTGGCTCGCGCGCTTCATCAGGCTCTTCGTCACGCGCAACGACGACGCCGGCAGCGCCGCCAGCTTCGCGGCCTGCGCCGCCGCGAACGCGTCGACTTCGCCCGCCGGCAGCACGCGATTCACGAAGCCCATGCGGTGCGCTTCGGCCGCGTCGAACGCCTCGCCGAGCAGCAGTTTTTCCGCCGCCGCCTGGTAACCGGCCACGCGCTGCAGCAACAGGCTCGACGCTGCTTCCGGGCACAGCCCGAGCTGCGTGAACGGCAGCGAAAAGCTCGCGGTGTCGGCCGCGTAGACCAGATCGCAATGCAGCAGCAGCGTCGTGCCGACGCCGACCGCCGGCCCCGCGACCGCCGCCACCACCGGTTTTTCCGCCGAACCTAGCGCGCGCAGGAACTGGAACACCGGCGGGGTTTCGCCAACCGGCGGCGACTTCATGAAGTCCTCGAGATCGTTGCCCGCGCTGAATATGCCCGCGCTGCCGCGAATCAGGATCGCGCGCACCGACGCGTCGCCCTGCGCGTCTACGAGCGCGTCGGCCATCGTCTGATACATCGCGGCCGTGAACGCGTTTTTCCTGCCGGGCCGGTTGAAGCTGATGGTCAGCACCGCGTCGGCGCGCTCGACCAGAATATCCGTCGTCATCCCGTTCATCTCCTTGTGCTCCTGCTGAATGTAGAAACGGTTCGCAAGCCGCGCGGCCTGCGAACCGTTGCGCGGTCCCTGGTGGATCACAGAAGGATCCCCGGTTCGATCAGCGGCTCACAGACGCTCGATGATGCCCGCCGCGCCCATGCCGGTACCGACGCACATCGTCACCATGCCGTACTTGTAGTTGCGGCGGCGCAGGCCGTGCACCACGGTCGCCGCACGAATCGCGCCGGTCGCGCCGAGCGGATGGCCCAGTGCGATCGCGCCGCCGAGCGGGTTGATCTTCGACGTATCGAGGCCGAGGTCCTGGATCACCGCGAGCGACTGCGCGGCAAACGCCTCGTTCAGCTCGATCCAGTCGAGGTCGTCCTGTTTCAGGCCCGCGGCTTTCAGCGCGGCCGGAATCGCTTCCTTCGGGCCGATGCCCATGATTTCCGGCGGCACGCCGCGCACCGCGAAGCTGACGAAGCGCGCGAGCGGCGTCAGGGTGAACTGCTTGAGGATTTTTTCCGACACGACGATCAACGCACCCGCGCCGTCCGACGTCTGCGAGCTGTTGCCGGCCGTGACCGAGCCTTTGTTCGCGAACACCGCGCGCAGCTTCGCGAGGCCCTCCATCGACGTGTCCGCGCGCGGACCTTCGTCGAGCGACACCTCGCGCGTTTTCACGTTGATCTCGCCGGTCGCGAGATCGGGCACGCGATCGACGATCGTGTACGCGGCGATTTCGTCGTTGAATTCGCCGGCTTGCTGCGCGGCCATCGCGCGGCGGTGCGATTCGACCGAGAACGCGTCCTGCGCTTCGCGGCTGATCTTCCAGCGCTCGGCGACTTTCTCCGCGGTCAGGCCCATGCCGTACGCGATGCCGACGTCTTCGTTGCGATCGAAGATATGCGGCGACAGCGACGGCTTATTGCCCATCATCGGCACCATGCTCATCGATTCGCAGCCGCCCGCGATCATCGCATCCGCCTCGCCGACGCGGATGCGGTCCGCGGCCATCGCGAGCGCGGTCAGACCCGACGCGCAGAAGCGGTTCACCGTGACGCCGCCGACCGTGTTCGGCAGACCTGCCAGCAGCGCGCCGATCCGTGCGACGTTCAGGCCCTGCTCCGCTTCCGGAATCGCGCAACCGACGATCGCGTCTTCGATCACGCCGGTGTCGAGGCCGGGCACCTGAGCAACGGCCGACCTGATCGCGTGAACCAGCAGCTCATCCGGACGTGTGTTCCTGAACATGCCGCGCGGCGCCTTGCCGATCGGCGTACGGCTCGCGGCGACGATGTATGCGTCTTGCAATTGCTTTGCCATTTGGGAATCTCCTTTGTCGACCAGAGTTGGCCAAAGCTCTTACTCTGGTCCCATGCACGTTGTGCGGTCGCCGCTTAGTTGCGCACCGGCTTGCCGGTCTGCAGCATGCCCATGATCCGTTCCTGCGTCTTCTGCGTGCCGAGCAGCTCGACGAACGCGCGACGCTCGAGTTGCAGCAGCCATTCTTCGTCGACGAGGCTGCCCGCTTCGACGTCGCCGCCGCACACCGCTTCCGCGATGCGGCTCGCGATCAGGAAATCATGCTCGCTGATGAAGCGGCCGTCGCGCATGTTGACGAGCGACGCCTTGATCGTCGAGATCGCCGAGCGGCCCGCGACCGGCACCTGGGTCGCGCGCAGCGGCGCACGGTAGCCCGCCGCGGCGAGCGCGCGCGCTTCCTTCTTCGCGACGTCGAGCAGTTCGAACACATTGAAGACGATCGTGTCGGAAGGCTTCAGGTAGCCCATCGCGCGGGCGTCGAGCGCGGAAGCCGACACCTTCGCCATCGCCGCGTTCTCGAACGACTTCTGCAGGAATTTCAGCAGATCGCTCGTCGCGCCGACCTGGCTTGCCGCTTCGGCCGCGCGCAGCGCCGCTTCCTTCAGGCCGCCGCCCGCCGGCACGAGACCCACGCCGACTTCGACGAGACCCAGATAGCTCTCGATGTGCGCGACGCGCTTCGCGCTGTGCAGAGCGAGCTCGCAGCCGCCGCCGAGCGCGATGCCCGAGATCGCCGAGATCACCGGCACGTTCGCGTACTTGACGCGCAGCATGCCCTGCTGGAAATTCCTCACGAACGGCTCGATGCCCTTCGCGCCGCCCATCATGAACGCGGGCATCGCTTCTTCGAGGTTCGCGCCCGCCGAGAACGGACCGCCCGGCGTGCCGAGCTTCAGCGATGTGGGCTGCCACACGACGAGGCCCTTGTAGTCCTTCTCGGCCAGTTCGATCGCCTGCGTGAGCCCTTCGATCACCGCCGGTCCGATCGTGTTCATCTTGCTCTTGAACGACACGATCAGCACGTCGTCCTCGCCCGCGCGATCGTCGGCCCATGCGCGCACCGCATCGGTCTCGAACAGCGTCTTGCCGTAGGTCTTCGGATCGGCGCCGGTTTCGCCGACGAGCGGCGCGCGGAACACCTGCTTGCCGTACACGTCGAGCGACGAGCGCGGCACGAAGGTCTGCGTGGCCGGCGACCACGAGCCTTCGGCCGTGTGCACGCCGCCCTTCTCGTCAACCGCGCCTTCGAGCACCCACGACGGCAGCGGCACGTTGGCGAGCGCCTTGCCCGCCGCGATGTCTTCCTGCACCCATTCGGCGACCTGCTTCCAGCCGGCCGTCTGCCAGCCTTCGAACGGACCTTCGTTCCAGCCGAAGCCCCAGCGGATCGCGAGATCGACGTCGCGCGCATTGTCGGCGATCGATTCCAGATGCACGGCGATGTAGTGATAGACGTCGCGGAAGATCGACCACAGGAACTGCGCCTGCGGGTGCTGCGTTTCGCGCAGCAGCTTCAGACGCTCGGCAGCCGGACGCTTCAGAATGCGGCCGACGAGTTCGTCTGCCTTCCCGCCGCCGTCGATATATGCACCCGTGTTCGGATCGAGCACCTTGATCGCCTTGCCTTCCTTCCTGTAGAAGCCGGCGCCGGTCTTCTGGCCGAGCGCGCCCTTCTGCACCAGTTCGGCGAGCACGGCCGGCGTTTCGTAGACCGGCAGAAACGGATCGTCCGGCAGCGTGTCCTGCATCGTCTTGATCACGTGCGCCATCGTGTCGAGACCGACCACGTCGGCGGTGCGGAACGTCGCCGACTTCGCGCGGCCGAGGCGCGCGCCGGTCAGGTCGTCCACTTCATCGAAACGCAGGCCGAACTTCGCGGCTTCGGCAATGACCGCAAGGATCGAGAACACGCCGACGCGGTTCGCAATGAAGTTCGGCGTATCTTTCGCGCGCACGACGCCCTTGCCGACCACGCTGGTCAGGAAGGTCTCGAGCTGATCGAGAATTTCCGGACGCGTCGTCGCGGTCGGGATCAGTTCGACCAGATGCATGTAGCGCGGCGGATTGAAGAAGTGCACGCCGCAAAAGCGCGCCTTCAGCTCGTCCGCGAAACCTTCTGACAGTGCGGTGATCGACAGCCCCGACGTGTTGGTCGCGAAAATCGCGTTCGGGCCGATGTGCGGCGCGACCTTTTTGTACAGGTCGTGCTTCCAGTCCATACGTTCGGCGATCGCTTCGATCACGACGTCGCACTCGGCGAGCTTGTCGATGTCGTCGTCGTAGTTCGCGGGCTGGATGTATTGCGCGTCGTCCTTCACGCCGAACGGCGCCGGCGACAGCTTCTTCAGATTTTCGATCGCCTTCAGCGCGATCCCGTTCTTCGGGCCTTCCCTGGCTGGCAGGTCGAACAGCAGCACGGGCACCTTGGCGTTGATCAGGTGCGCGGCGATCTGCGCGCCCATCACGCCGGCGCCGAGCACGGCTACCTTGCGAATGATCAGATTGCTCACGTCGTTTCTCCGGAGAGTTGTGCGATGGCGCGAAGCGTCAGCCATGCTTCGCGCGATGTGTGTGGCCTCGCTCGATGTGCGAGCGTCAGAACAACGCTTCTTCGACGTCCATCATCGGCTTCGAACCGGCGCGCGCCTGGCGGATCGTCATCGCCGTTTCGGGCAGCAGCTTCGCGAAGTAGAAGCGCGCGGTCGCGAGCTTCGCCTTGTAGAACGGATCGCCCGACGCCTGTTTGTCGAGCGCGATACGAGCCATGCGCGCCCAGAAGTACGAGAACACCAGATGGCCGACCGTGCGCAGATACGGCACGGCCGCGGCGCCGACTTCGTCCGGGTTCTGCATCGCCTTCATGCCGATTTCCATCGTCAGTTTCTGCACCTTTTCGCCGATCTCGGCGAGCGGGTTCACGAACTCCTGCATCTCCGGCTTGATGCCTTCGGCTTCGACGAATTCGGCGACGAGCTTGCCGAACTTCTTCATCTTCGCGCCCATGTCGCCGAGCACCTTGCGGCCGAGCAGGTCGAGCGACTGGATGCCGTTGGTGCCTTCGTAGATCATGTTGATGCGCGCGTCGCGCACGTACTGCTCCATGCCCCATTCGGCGATGAAGCCGTGGCCGCCGTAGATCTGCATCGCGTGATTGGTGCCTTCGAACGCGTTGTCCGACAGGAACGCCTTCAGGATCGGCGTGAGCAGCGCGACGAGGTCGGCGGCTTCCTTGCGCTCGGCTTCGTCGGCGTGCGACAGCTCCTTGTCGATCTGCAGCGCCGACCAGTACGAGAACGCGCGGCCGGCTTCGGCGTAGGCCTTCTGCGTGAGCAGCATGCGGCGCACGTCCGGATGCACGATGATCGGATCGGCGGCCTTTTCCGGCGCCTTCGGGCCGGTCAGCGAACGCATCTGCAGCCGCTCTTTCGCGTACGTGAGCGAGTTCTGATATGCGACTTCCGTGAGACCGAGGCTCTGCATGCCGACGCCGAGACGCGCGGCGTTCATCATCACGAACATCGCGTTCAGACCTTTGTTCGGCTCGCCGACCATCCAGCCCTTCGCGTTGTCGAGATTGATCACACAGGTCGCGTTGCCGTGGATGCCCATCTTGTGCTCGATCGAACCGCACTTCACGCCGTTGCGCTCACCGGGCTCACCCGCTTCGTTCGGCACGAACTTCGGCACGATGAACAGCGAAATCCCCTTGGTGCCCTTCGGCGCATCCGGCAGACGCGCGAGCACGAGGTGAACGATGTTCTCCGCCATGTCATGCTCGCCGCTCGAAATAAAAATCTTCGTGCCGCTGATCGAGTACGAGCCGTCGCCGTTCGGCTCGGCCTTCGAGCGCAGAATGCCGAGGTCGGTGCCGCAATGCGGCTCGGTCAGACACATCGTGCCGGTCCAGACGCCTGCGACGAGCTTCGGCAGATAGCGCTGCTGCAGTTCCGGCGTGCCGTGCGCGTGCAGGCATTCGTACGCGCCGTGCGACAGGCCCGGATACATCGTCCACGCCTGATTCGCCGAGTTCAGCATTTCATAGAGCGCGTTGTTGACGAACGCGGGCAGTCCCTGGCCGCCGAATTCCGGGTCGCAACCGAGCGCCGGCCAGCCGGCTTCGACGTATTGCCGATAGGCTTCCTTGAAGCCCTTCGGCGTGGTCACGACGCCGTCGCCGGCATACGTGCAGCCTTCCTGGTCGCCGCTGTGGTTGAGCGGGAACAGCACTTCGGAGCAGAACTTGCCGGCTTCCTCGAGCACCGCGTTGATCGTGTTGGCGTCGAGTTCGGCGTGCTTCGGCATTTGCCGAAGTTCAGCCTCGACGTTGAGCAGTTCGTGCAACACGAATTGCATGTCGCGCAGCGGCGCGGCGTACTGTCCCATGACTCTCTCTCCCTGGTTTGACAAAAAGCCAGGCCGTTGGCCGGGCCCGTGGTCGGACCTTCTGCGCCGCGCGTTTCCGGTAGATTCCGGCGACGCCGCTAACGGCTTTCGCTTTGATACGAATTAATCAGTTTTTCCAGCGCGGCCCACGTGAGACGCACCGCATCCGGCAGATGCAGAAAGCGCGCGTCGTGATGCAGGCCGAGCGTGACGCTATACAGTTCGAACAGCATCAGCTGCGGGTCGGTATCGGCGCGCAGATGCCCTTCTTCCATCGCTTGCGAGATCGCACGCGTGAGTGCCGCACGCCACGTCGTCACGCTCGACACCAACTGCTCGCGCACCTGGCTGTCCGCGCGGTCGTCGTATTCGACGGCGCCGCTGATGTAGATGCAGCCGGTCGTGACTTCCTGAATGCGTTTCTCGATCCAGCGGGAAATCATCGCGCGCAAGCGCGGCAGACCACGCGGCTCGCGCAGGCTCGGGAAAAACACCTCTTCTTCGAAACGGCGGTGGTATTCGCGCACGACCTCGATCTGCAGATCCTCGCGCGACCCGAAATGCGCGAACACACCGCTCTTGCTCATCTGCATGCGCTCGGCCAGCAGACCAATCGTCAGACCTTCCAGTCCGTCTCGGCCTGCCAGATCGAGTGCTGCGTCGAGAATCGCGGCTCGGGTTTGTTCGCCTTTTCGCATAGCTGTTTTACCGTTCTAATGTGACCGAATTGAAAATCGAACGGCCGTACTATTATTGAGTGCTTGCCGTCCGCGAAACAAGGACTTTATTAGAAACCGGTTTCTAACCGGCTTCTAATTTTGCGGCTTTCGACCATCAGATCAATCAGATTTTTAGAGGCGTTTGCCTTGACTCGATGGTTGCCGATCGGCGCGCGCGTGTTCTCGCGCGTGTTCTATTTCTTTGCCCCGGCTCGCTGGCGCCGATTGATGGCCGACATGATGCGGCAAGCGCGGGCTCTCGTGCGAGCGGTATTAGTCGTAGCCGCCGACCGTCAGCAGCTTCATCGCGACGCGGTAGCTCGTGTACGCGATCCAGCTCAACGCGCGCACGCGCGCCGGTCGCGATTCGTAGTGCGCTTCATCGATTGGGCGCGCGTCCGTGAACGCGTCGAGAATCGCGTCGCGCAGTTTGGGGATCGACGGATCGTTCACGAGCACGACGTTCGCTTCATTGTTCAGCATCAGGCTGAGCGCATCGAGATTCGACGAACCGACCGTGCCCCAGTTCGAATCGACCACCGCGACCTTGCCGTGTAGCAGCGTCTTCTCGTATTCGGCGATCTGCACGCCTGCGCGCAACAGCGCGTGGTACAGGAACGGCACGGCGTAATCGAGCGCCTTGAACTCCTTGCGCCCGATGATCAGCTTCACGACCACGCCGCGCCGCGCCGCGAACACCAGCGCGCGACGCAGCTTGCGTCCCGGCATGAAGTACGGATTCGCGAGCAGGATTTCATGGCGCGCCTGGCCGATCGCGGCCAGATAAGCTTTTTCGATCGCGCGGCGGTTGATCAGGTTATCGCGCGCGACGAATGCGACGCACGGCTCGCCGCCGGCCCACAGTGCCTCGTTGCGGCGTCGCCGGCGTCTGCGCAGACTGCCAAGCGAGTTGGCGTCCTGCGACGACAGGTCGGGCTTCATCGAATCGAGCGGCCGATGGCCGACGCGAATCCGCCGCCACTGCACGTCGATCGCATCGCGCACGTCGGCGACCACCGGCCCGCGCAGCTCGACCGCGAAGTCCCAGCGCCGGTACGGCAGCTTCTCGCCGTTGTTCTCGTAATCGTCGACGATATTGATGCCGCCGCAATACGCGATCTGATCGTCGATCACCGCGAGCTTGCGGTGCGTGCGCGAAAAGCCGAAGCGGCCGAACAGATGCGGGTTGTAGATGCGATGCTCGATGCCGCCGGCCGGCCATTGCTCGAACATCTTCAGGCGCGCGGTGCCGACGCCATCGGTGATCACGCGCACTCTGACGCCGCGCGCGGCAGCGCGAAGCAGCGCCTCGCTGACCGCGTGGCCGGCTTCGTCGTCGCAGAAGATATAGGTTTCGAGCGCGACGTTGTGCTCGGCCGCGTCGATGCGCTCGATCAGCGCGTCGAAGAAATCGTCGCCGGAGCGCAGCAGCTCGACCTCGTTGTTACTGGTGAAGCGGTAGCGCTGCCAGTAACGACGGCCGAGCAACGTGTGCCGCAGACGCGCCAAACGGCCCGAGCCGCCTGCGCTCACTGGCCACGCTCCCCGGCCAGCGGGCCGGATTGCGGGTCGACCGGGCGTGCGGCGAGCCGGCGCGGCAACTGCAGGATCGCATCGGCATTCGACGACGAAAAGCAGCGCGATGCGGCCTCTTCATATGGCAGCCACATATACGCGGTGTGTTCGCGCGGCGCGAGCGTCACGTCGATGCACTCGGGGACCTGCAGGCTGAACCAGTGCTCGGTGTTGTAGAGCACGCCCGCTTCGTAGCGGTAACGAAATTCCGGGTAGATCTCGTAGTCGATCGAGTAGTGCCAGTCGAACAACCCGCTGCGCGGCACCAGTGCGCCGCCGATCATGATGCCGGTTTCCTCGCCGACTTCGCGCACCGCCGTGTCGGCGAGCGGTTCGTCGAGCCGGTCTTTCGAACCCGTCACCGACTGCCAGAACGCCGCATGATCGGCGCGCTCGAGCAGCAGCACGTCGAGCGCAGGCGTATGAATGATGACGAGGACGGACTGCGGAATTTTCGGCGGTTTCGGCATGGCTCAAACTGGGCGCGACGATACGCGCGATACATGTCGGATGACGGTCGAAAGGGTCTGGAAAGCGGTGGCTTCACTGTAACGCAAAAATTGAAAAAGGCGCTGAGGTGGAGATCACCTCAGCGCCTTTTCGTTTCGCTCGTGTGGTTTTTTTGCGGCCGCCGGCCCGCTGGCCGGCACACGCAAGACCGCTTGCCGGCCGCGTGCAGCGGCCGCGGTTTTATGCCTTCGGTTCCGGCGTACGCAGACGGATGTGCAGCTCGCGCAGCTGACGCTCGTCGACTTCGCTCGGCGCCTGCGTGAGCAGATCCTGCGCGCGTTGCGTCTTCGGGAACGCGATCACGTCGCGGATCGAGTCGGCGCCGGCCATCATCGTGACGATGCGGTCCAGACCGAACGCGATACCGCCGTGCGGCGGCGCGCCGTATTGCAGCGCGTCGAGCAGGAAGCCGAACTTCGCCTGCGCTTCTTCCGCGTTGATCTTCAGCGCGCGGAACACCTTGCTCTGCACTTCCTCACGGTAGATACGCACCGAGCCGCCGCCGATTTCCCAGCCGTTCAGCACCATGTCGTAGGCCTTCGCGAGGCAGCGCGCGGGGTCCGTTTCGAGGTACTCGAGGTGCTCGTCCTTCGGGCTCGTGAACGGGTGATGCGCGGCGACGTAGCGGTTGTCTTCCTCGTCGTATTCGAACATCGGAAAGTCGACGACCCACAGCGGCTTCCAGCCGGACTCGACGAGGCCGTTGGCCTTGCCGAATTCCGAATGACCGATCTTCAGACGCAGCGCGCCGAGGCTGTCGTTGACGACCTTCGCGCGATCCGACGCGAAGAAGATGATGTCGCCGTCTTGTGCGCCGGTGCGCTCGATGATCGCCTTCAGCGCTTCGTCGTGCAGGTTCTTCACGATCGGGCTTTGCAGGCCGTCACGGCCCTTCGCCGTTTCATTGACCTTGATCCATGCGAGGCCTTTCGCCCCGTAGATGCGCACGAATTCCGTATAGCTGTCGATGTCGCCGCGCGACAGCTCGCCGCCCTTCGGCACGCGCAGCGCCGCGACACGGCCGTCCTTCGTGTTGGCCGGGGTGCTGAACACCTTGAAGTCGACGTCGCGCATCGCATCGGTCAACTCGGTGAACTCGAGCTTCACGCGCAGGTCCGGCTTGTCCGAACCGAAGCGGCGCATCGCTTCCGCGTATTCCATGACCGGGAATTTCTGGTCGAGCTCGACGCCGATCGTCGTCCTGAACACGTGACGGATCATCGCCTCGAACAGATCGCGGATTTCCTGTTCCGACAGGAACGAGGTCTCGCAGTCGATCTGCGTGAATTCCGGCTGACGGTCGGCGCGCAGGTCTTCGTCGCGGAAGCACTTGGTGATCTGGTAGTAACGGTCGAAGTTCGCGACCATCAGCAGCTGCTTGAACAGCTGCGGCGACTGCGGCAGCGCGAAGAACTGGCCCGGGTTCGTGCGCGACGGCACGAGGTAGTCGCGCGCGCCTTCCGGCGTGCTCTTCGTGAGCATCGGCGTTTCGATGTCGATGAAGCCCTGCTCGTCGAGGTATTTGCGCACTTCGATCGCGACGCGGTAGCGCAGACGCAGGTTGTGCTGCATCTGCGGACGGCGCAGGTCGAGCACACGATGGGTGAGGCGCGTGGTTTCCGACAGGTTGTCATCGTCGAGCTGGAACGGCGGCGTGACCGACGCGTTCAGCACGATCAGCTCGTGGCACAGCACTTCGATCTTGCCGCTCTTCAGCGAGGCATTGGTCGTGCCTTCCGGACGGCCGCGCACGATGCCCTTGACCTGCACGCAGAACTCGTTGCGCACGCCTTCGGCGACCTTGAACATGTCAGCGCGATCCGGATCGCAGACGACCTGAACGAGCCCTTCGCGATCGCGCAAGTCGATGAAGATGACGCCGCCATGGTCGCGGCGGCGGCTTACCCAGCCGCACAGCGAGACGGATTGGCCCAGCAGTTCTTCGGTCACCAGACCGCAGTATTCAGATCTCATCGACATGATGTTTGTCTTTCGTTTTGCATTGGTTGAACGACGCGCCGCAGACGATCCTGCATGAAGCGTTGCGCGCCGGCATTAGAGCGGGGGCTCGACGGTGGCGCGGCGCACCGGCGCCGGCGGTGGCGCAGACGGCGCCACGACGCCCATCGAGACAATGTACTTGAGCGCGGCGTCGACCGTCATGTCGAGCTCGATCACTTCGCTTTTCGGCACCATCAGGAAGAAGCCGGACGTCGGGTTCGGCGTGGTCGGCACGTATACGCTGACGTAATCTTCCTTCAGATGGTTGGCCACGTCGCCGCCCGGGATGCCGGTCAGAAACGCAATCGTATAGGACCCGCGGCGCGGATACTCGATCAGCAGCGCCTTGCGGAATGCATTGCCACTGCTCGACAGCAGCGTGTCGGACACCTGCTTCACGCTGGTGTAGAGCGGGCCGACCACCGGAATGTGCGCGACCAGCAGTTCCCACCACTTCACGAGCTTCTGCCCAATGAAGTTCTGCGTCAACAGCCCGACGACGAAGATGAACGCGAGCGTGAGCACCGCGCCGAGGCCCGGCAAGCGATAGCCGATCGTGCGTTCCGGCTGCCACGAGGTAGGCAGCAGCAACAGCGTCTGGTCCATCGTGCCGATGATCAGGCCGAGCACCCACAGTGTGATGGCCAGAGGCACCAGCACCAGCAGGCCGGTCAGAAACACCGATTTGAGCGTGAATTTCTTCGTCGTCATGTGTACCGCCAGAAAGCTGCGCGGGCCGAAGCCCATGCGCGGTAGATACGCCGCCCGCGCGGGGCGGCAGTCCCACTAGGCGCTGCTGGAACCGCTCGGGCTCGTGGCGGCGGGCGCCGCGGGCACGGCAGCCGATGCAGCCGGGGCAGCGGCTGCGGCCGGCTCGGACTTCGCTTCCGACGCGGCCGGCGCGCTCGTGCCGCTGCGGAAATCGGTCACGTACCAGCCGGAGCCCTTCAACTGGAAGCCGGCGGCGGTGAGTTGTTTGCTAAAGGTGTCTTTTCCGCACTCGGGACACTGCGTCAACTGGGGGTCGCTCATCTTCTGGAGCACGTCCTTCCCGAAACCGCATGACCCGCAACGATAAGCGTAGATCGGCATGATCCTCTCTTACTCCAAATGCCTACTGAAATCTTGTAAACGCTTGCAAAGCCTTGAATTATAGCCGCAAACGATGTCCGTTCCCCGGATTTCGGGAAGCGGACGCACGACGCGCCCGCCACCGCGCCAGATGGGGACGACCCCCGGACCTCTCAAGAGCGGCGCGCGTGGCGTTAGCCGCGACGCCGCCAGGTGAGCCAGCGCTCGCGTCCGGCGAATACGGCGATCGAGTCGTCGACCGCTTCGTCTTCGACCAGCTCGAAGTGTGGCGTGAGCAGCGCATCGAGCTCGCCGCGTTCGACGCCGAACGGCGGCCCTTTCGGCGTCGCGCCGATGAAAAAGATGCCCGCCAGCAACCCGCCGGCCGGCAGCAGTTCGGCCATGCGCTGCGCGTAGTCGGCGCGGCGCGCCGGCGGCAGCGCGCAGAAGAATGCGCGCTCATAGATCCATGCCGGTGCGAACGGTGGCGCATAGGTGAAGAAATCCGCCTGTTCGACCAGCGATGCATGCGCGCCGAGCTGCTCGCGTGCCGCCGCCACGGCGGCACGCGAGAAGTCGATCGCGCGTACCGGGTTGCCCTTGCGCGCGAGCCATACCGCTTCGTGCGCGCTGCCGCAGCCTGGAATCAGCACGGCCACGTCGCGGTGCCGTTCGGCGAACGCGCGAAACGCGGACGGCACGCCCGCCTGATCCCACGGCGTGAAATGGCGCTCGAAGCGTTCGTCCCAGAACTCGGGCGAGTCGGGATCGCGGGTTGCGAAATCGGGCGCGGCGGGTTGGGTCGGATCGCTCATCGGAATCTAACCTCCATAAGCCAGTACCAGGAACGCACGCGCCAGCATCGCGCCGACGCCGACCGCCACGCCGAACAGCAGCAGGCCTTGCAGCAGACGGTTGGTGCGCTTTTGCTCGAGCAGGATCTGGCGGATCACGTCGTCGTTCGCGCCGCCCACCGGATGATGGCGCTCGGCCAGCATGTTATGGACGAGGCGCGGCAACTGCGGCAGCGTCTTGCTCCACTGCGGCGCCTCGATCTTCAGACGCTCGTACCAGCCGCGCAAGCCGATCTGCTCGTTCATCCAGCGCTCGAGATAGGGCTTCGCGGTCTTCCACAGATCCAGTTCGGGATCGAGCGAACGGCCTAAGCCTTCCACGTTCAGCATCGTCTTTTGCAGCAACACGAGCTGCGGCTGGATCTCGACGTTGAAGCGCCGCGACGTCGAGAACAGACGCATCAGCACCTGGCCGAGAGAAATGTCCTTCAGCGCGCGATCGAAATACGGTTCGCAGACCGCGCGGATCGCGCTTTCGAGCTCCTCGACGCGCGTGCTCGGCGGCACCCAGCCCGACTCCAGATGCAGCGTCGCGACGCGATGGTAGTCGCGCTTGAAGAACGCGAGGAAGTTCTGCGCGAGGTAGTTTTTGTCGAAGTCCGACAGCGCGCCGATGATGCCGAAGTCGAGCGCGATATAGCGGCCGAAGTGCGCGGGATCGAGGCTCACCTGGATGTTGCCGGGGTGCATGTCGGCGTGGAAAAAGCCGTCGCGGAACACCTGCGTGAAGAAAATTTCGACGCCCTCGCGCGCGAGCTTCGGGATGTCGACACCCGCCGCGCGCAACGTATCGACCTGGCTGATCGGCACGCCGACCATGCGCTCCATCACGAGCACCGTGGGCGTGCAGAACTCCCAGTACATCTCGGGCACGAGCAGCAGGTCGAGCCCCAGGAAGTTGCGCCGCAACTGGCTGCCGTTGGCGGCCTCGCGCATCAGGTCGAGTTCGTCGTGCAGGTATTTGTCGAATTCGGCGACCACCTCGCGCGGCTTCAGGCGCTTGCCGTCGGCCCACAGACGCTCGGCCCACACGGCGATGTCGCGCAACAGCGCGAGGTCGGAATCGATCACCGGCAGCATCTTGGGGCGCAGCACCTTCACCGCGACCGCCTTGCCCGCATGCTGGCCGGCCTTCACCTTCGCGAAGTGGACCTGGGCGATCGACGCGCTCGCGACCGGGACCCGCTCGAAATCGTCGAACAGCACGTCGACCGGCGCGCCGAGCGACTTCTCGACGAGCGCGATCGCGACCGCCGAATCGAACGGCGGCACCTGGTCTTGCAGCTTGGCAAGTTCGTTGGCGATATCGACCGGCAGCAGATCGCGACGGGTCGACAGCACCTGGCCGAACTTGACGAAGATCGGCCCGAGGCTTTCGAGCGCGAGCCGCAGACGCACCCCCGGCGGCGCATCGAACTTGCGACCAAGCGTCGTGATGCGCAGCAGCAGACGCACGCGCCGGTCGTTGATGCGGCTCAACATCATTTCGTCGAGGCCGAAGCGGATGACCGTGAAAAATATCTTGAGAAAACGCAGAAAACGCATGGCTGGGCCCGGTGACTAGCGCGTGCCGCGCGACGTGGCGGCGCCGCCCGGCGTTTGCGCGCCGCGGGCTTCGACCTTCTGTTCGATGCGCTCGATGCGCTTTTCGACGCGCGCGAGCGAATCGCGCGCGCGCGCCACCTCGACGTTGAAGTCAGCGAGCGCGGTGCGCCGCACCAGCTGCGGATTTTCGTCGAGCAGGTACTCGGCGGCGGTGTCGAGCAGATTGCGACCGGTGCGCTGCACATGCTCGCCGACTGAGCGGACTAGCGACGTGATGCGCCACGCGGGTCCATCACCGATCAGCTTCGCGAGATCTTCCTCCGGCTCCCAGCGCAGATGCTCGGCGAGCTTCGCGATCACGGTCGCGAACTCGGCGTCGCCCTCGATCTTCACGTGCTTCATCACCGCCGCCTGGCCACCTTGCAGGAAGGCCGGCAGTGCGTCGGACGGCACCGAGATCGTCACGTCGAACTGATGCGCATCGGCTTCGTCGAGCGTAGCGAGATAGCCATCAGGCTGCACGAGCAGCGCGAGCACAACCGGCGGACATGACAGGCGAGCGGTCTTGCCCGCGTACGGGGCGAGGCGCTCGCGGGCCCACGATTCGCGGGCGAGCAGATGATTGACAGCAGCAGCGAAGGGCTTGGCGGCGAGGGTCATCGAAGGTGGCAAGAAAAAACCCGCGCGAGCGAGGTGCTTGCGCGGGCTCCCATTGTAACGTCCGTTCGCTTCGCGGCCTGCTATGCCGAACGGCCTAAGCCATGCGCGAGGTGAGGCATCGCTATGCCCTGGCCGGCTCTTTTCGAGGCAAACGCGACTCGATGCGTCGGCATGTCAGTGTTGCTCGACCTGCTGGATGCCGGCAAGCAGCCAGCCTTCGCCAGTGCGGTTCGCCTTCGTCAGATTCCAGACTTCGACGAACGGCTCGGCCGCCGCGCCAGGCTCCTCGCGGATCAAACCGGAGAAGCGCACGCTCGCGAAGGATTCGTTCGCGCGCTCCTCGACGCCGAGCAGCTCGGCGTTCAACTGCACGACGTCGGTCTGGTTCGGCTGTGTGCTGCGCGACGCGAGATCGACGCGCACTTCGGCGAACATTTCCGGCGTCGTGAATTCGCGGATGTCCTCGACGTTGCCGACGTCCCACGCGGCCTGCAGGCGCACGAAGTACACCTTCGCGTTGCGCAGAAACGCTTCCGAATCGAAGCCGGCCGGCACCGACGGCGTCGCGCCGAGCGATGGCGTGGTCAACGGGTTGCCCTGCGGTTCGAGATACGAGCCGGTGGGCGGCGCCGTGTAACGCGGCTCCTGAATATAGTCGGTGCCTTTCGTGTTCAGCGACGGCGCCGTGCCCGCGTAGGCAGGCTGCGCCGCATCGCGCTTACGGCCGGTGAAGCGGCGGATGAGCCAGATCACCACAATCGCGATCAACGCGATCACGATCACGTTCGCGAACATGCCGGCGAACGCCTCGCCGAGCCCGAAATGCGACAGCAATGCGGCGATGCCGAGACCGGCCGCGAGACCGGCGATGGGCCCGAGCCAGCGATTGCGGTTCGGCGCGGCGGGCGGCGTGGGCTTAGTCGCAGCCGCCGCCTGCGCGCTCTGCTGCGTGGCCTGACTGTTCTGCGCCGGCTGGGACGGCGGCGGCGTCTGGCGCTGCTGCTGCAGACTGTTCGATTGACGGCCGAAGCTGCGGCCTCCGCCCATGCGGCGCGCTTCGGCTTCGAGAGAGGCAAGCGTGCCGGCCATCAGCAGACCGACCATCGCGATCAGTCCGATTCTTCTCGCCAGCGCCCCCTTAACCTTACGAGTAGATAACAAATTCGAATCGGACATTTCGCACTTTCCTTTAAAAATCGATGGGTTAGGGACTCTAGTATTTGGTCCCCACATGCAAAGCTACCACGCCAGCTGACAAATTGTAATATTTGATGCCGTCGAGACCAGCTTGTTCCATCATAGTTTTCAAAGTTTCCTGGTCCGGATGCATGCGGATCGATTCCGCCAGGTACTGGTAGCTTTCCGCGTCCTTGGCGAAGCGCTCGCCGAGCCACGGCAACACCTTGAACGAATACAGATCGTAGACCTTCTTCAGCGGATCCCATACCTTCGAGAACTCGAGCACGAGCAGCCGCCCGGCCGGTTTCAGCACACGACGCATCTCGGCAAGCGCGATGTCCTTATGTGTCATGTTGCGCAAGCCGAACGCGACCGTCACGACGTCGAAGTAGTTGTCCGGAAACGGGATTTTCTCGGCATCGCACAGCAGCGCCGGCGTGATGATGCCCTTGTCGAGCAGCCGGTCGCGGCCCACGCGCAGCATCGATTCATTGATGTCGGTATGCCAGACCTCGCCCGTTTCGCCCGCCTGTTTCGCGAATGCTTTCGACAGGTCGCCCGTGCCGCCCGCAATGTCGAGCACCTTGTAGCCCGGCCGCACGTTCGCCTGGGCGATCGTGAACACCTTCCACGCCCGGTGCAATCCGCCCGACATCAGGTCGTTCATCAGGTCGTAGTTGGCGGCCACCGAGTGGAACACCCCCGCCACCTTCTGCGCCTTGTCCTGTTCGTCGACCGATTGAAAGCCGAAGTGGGTTTTGCTCATCGCGCTCGTCCTTTCGCGTGTTCTTGAATGTTGCGCCGCTCGAGCGGCGTTCGGGGGCGAATCGTATCAGTGACAGTGCCCGTGCGCAGCCGCGGCGGGCACCATCGGCGTGTCGCGGTCGATGCCGGCCGCTGCCAGTTTGGCGAGATACGCGCGCCAGAGTTCATCCTGACGCACGGCCATGTCGTACAGCAGGTCCCACGAGTAGATACCGGTGGCGTGTCCATCGGAGAAGGTCGGTTGCAGCGCGTAGTTGCCGACGCCTTCGATCATCGTGATCGTCACGTCGCGCTTGCCGGTCTGCAGGGTTTCCTGACCGGGCCCGTGGCCCATCACTTCCGCCGACGGCGAATACACGCGCAGCAGTTCGAACGGTAGCCGATACGCTTCGCCGTTCGCGTACTGCAGTTCGAGCACGCGCGACTTCGAATGCAAGATCACGCCTGTCGGCACCGGCGTCTCGGGAGTCAATCCGCTCATGTTGGCCTCATCAGATAACGGCGGGTGATAACGTCGGATCGGCCGCCTCGCACGCCGACGGCAGTCCGGCGATGCGCGGCGACGGGTTCAGCGACGCTCAGCCCAGCGCCTGTTCAATTTCCTGCCGCACGGCTTCGCGCAGCAGCGTGGCGTGCGCGCGGCGCGACGACAACATCGCTTCGGACACCGTGCGCTGGCGCGGCGCCCAGATCGGCAGGGGGAAATGCGCGTCGTTCGAGAAACGCGGAATCACGTGCCAGTGCACGTGCGGCACCTGGTTGCCGAGGCTCGCGAGATTGACCTTCGCGGGCTGCATCACGCGCCGCTGCGCACGCTCGACCGCGTACACGGCCTTCATCACGTGATCGCGCTCGTCGGCAGAAAGATCCGAAAACTCGGCGACGTGAGCGTTCCAGATGACCCGGCAAAAACCCGGGTAGTCTTGTTCGTCGGCGAGGACGACTCGCAGCGCGTCGTCCTGCCACAGCACATGGCCGCCGTCTTCACGGCAAAAAACGCAGTCCATCGTCGTCCTCGGCAAAAATCATTGGTCGTGCCATTAAACCAGCACGCGCTCGATTCCGCCATTGTTCGCCCGTTGAACGTAGTCCGCCATCCAGTTTTCGCCGAGCACGTGACGTGCCATCTCGACCACGATGTAGTCCGCCTCGGTACCCGCGTCTTCGTTGTAGCGCGACAGCCCTTGCAGGCACGACGGGCAACTCGTGAGGATCTTGACGTCGGTCGAACCCGCGTTTCCGTGATTGGGCTGCGGACCGTCGCCGGCCTTCAGCACCGAACCGTTCGGCGCGCCCGCGGCGCCGGCCGATGCATTGGCCGGATTGATCGCGTTCGCGCCCGCTTCGGCGACGAGAGGGATGCCGCGCAGCTTCGCCGCGCCCTTGCGGATTTCTTCTTCCTTGCGGAAGCGCACCTGGGTCGAGATGTCGGGACGCGTGACCGCGAGCGTGCCCGATTCGCCGCAGCAGCGGTCGTTCTTCTCGATCTTGTAGCCGTCCTGCTCCGAACCCATCAGCTGATTGACGAGCTTGACCGGGTCCATCGTCTTGATCGGCGAATGGCACGGGTCGTGGTACATGTAGCGCACGCCGTTCACGCCATCGAGCTTGATGCCTTTTTCCAGCAGATACTCGTGGATGTCGATGATCCGGCAGCCCGGGAAGATCTTTTCGAATTCGTAACCGGCGAGCTGGTCGTAGCAGGTGCCGCACGACACCACCACCGTCTTGATGTCGAGGTAGTTCAGCGTATTGGCGACGCGGTGGAACAGCACGCGGTTGTCGGTGACGATCTGCTCGGCTTTGTCGTACTGGCCCGAACCGCGCTGCGGATAGCCACAGCACAGGTAGCCCGGCGGCAGCACGGTCTGCACGCCCGCCTCCCACAGCATTGCCTGGGTCGCGAGACCAACCTGCGAGAACAGCCGCTCGGAGCCGCAGCCCGGGAAGTAGAACACCGCTTCGGTGTCGGCGGTGGTCGTCTTCGGATTGCGGATGATCGGGACGATCTTGTTGTCCTCGATATCGAGCAAGGCGCGCGCGGTCTTCTTCGGCAGGTTGCCCGGCATCTTCTTGTTCATGAAGTGGATCACCTGCTGCGTGATCACCGGCTTGCCGACCGTGGCGGGCGGATGCGCGGTCTGCTTCTTCGCGAACTTCTTCAGCACTTCATTGCCGAGGCGCTGCGCCTTGTAGCCGATGCCCATCATCGCGGTGCGCGCGAGGTTGATGGTCTGCGGGTTGGTCGCGTTCAGGAAAAACATGCCCGCGGCGTTGCCCGGGTTGAACTTCTTCTTGCCCATCTTGCGCAACAGGTTGCGCATGTTCATCGTCACGTCGCCGAAGTCGATCTTCACCGGGCACGGCGTCACGCACTTGTGGCAGACAGTGCAGTGATCGGCGACGTCGTTGAACTCGTCCCAGTGCTTGATCGACACGCCGCGGCGCGTCTGCTCTTCGTACAGGAATGCCTCGACCAGCAAGGACGTGGCGAGAATCTTGTTGCGCGGGCTGTACAGCAGGTTCGCGCGCGGCACGTGGGTCGCGCAGACGGGCTTGCACTTGCCGCAGCGCAGGCAGTCCTTGATCGACTCGGAAATCGCGCCGATATCGGACTGCTGCATGATCAGCGATTCGTAGCCCATCAGGCCGAAGCTCGGCGTGTACGCGTTGCGCAGGTCCGCGCCTTCGAGCAGCTTGCCCGCGTTGAAGCGGCCATGCGGATCGACGCGCTGCTTGTACTTGCGGAATTCGCCGATCTCGTCGTCGGTCAGGAATTCGAGCTTCGTGATGCCGATGCCGTGCTCGCCGGAGATCACACCGTCGAGCGAACGCGCGAGCTTCATGATGCGCGCGACCGCCGTGTGCGCGTCCTGCAGCATCTCGTAGTTATCGGAGTTGACCGGCAGGTTCGTGTGGACGTTGCCGTCGCCCGCGTGCATGTGCAGCGCGACGAACACGCGCCCGCGCAGCACCTGCTTGTGGATCGCCTGGGCTTCGTCGAGGATCGGCTTGAACTCGCCGCCGTTGAAAATCTGCCGCAATTCGGCGCGGATTTCCTGCTTCCACGACACGCGAATCGTGCGGTCCTGCGCGAGGTGGAATACGGTTGCGTCGGGTTGCGCGTCGACGCGGTCGGCGAACTTTTCGGCGAGCGACTCGTAGCCGAGGCCGACCAGGTAGTGCTGCGCCTCGCGCAGCGACAGGTCGAGCTTGCCGCGCACGAATTCCCAGCGCGTGCGCACACGCGCGAGTAGATCGAGCGCCTGCTGCACGCGGTCTTCGAGCAGCTCGGCGCTGGGGATTTCGTTCGCGTCGTCGCTCTTGCCGAGCGGCAGCTTGCCGCCCTTGAAGAACGCTTCGAGCGCGTCGACCAGTTGCAGCTTGTTCTTCAGCGACAGCTCGATGTTGATGCGCTCGATGCCGTCCGTGTATTCGCCCATGCGGTCGAGCGGAATCACGACGTCTTCGTTGATCTTGAACGCGTTGGTGTGCTTTGCGATCGCGGCCGTACGGCTGCGGTCGAGCCAGAAGCGCTTGCGGGCCTCGGCGCTGACGGCGACGAAGCCTTCGCCGCTCTTGCCGTTGGCCATGCGCACGACTTCCGAGGTGGCCTGCGCGACCGCGTCCGCGTCGTTACCGACGATATCGCCGATCAGCACCATCTTCGGAAACGCGTTGCGTTTGCTCTTGGTCGCATAGCCGACCGCGCGCAGATAGCGCTCGTCAAGATGCTCGAGACCCGCGAGAATCGCGCCGCCCTGGCGCGACGTCTCGAACAGGTAGTCCTTGATTTCGACGATGCTCGGAATCGCCTCGCGCGCCTGGCCGAAGAACTCGAGACAGACGGTGCGCGTATGCGCAGGCATCTTGTGCAGCACCCAGCGCGCGGACGTGATGAGGCCGTCGCAGCCTTCCTTCTGCACGCCCGGCAGACCGGCGAGGAATTTGTCGGTGACGTCCTTGCCGAGGCCTTCCTTGCGGAACACGCGGCCCTTGATGTCCAGCGCTTCGGTGCGCAGCAGCTTCTCGCCCGGCGCGTAGTCGCCGTCGAACCATTTGAGCTCGAAACGCGCGACTTCGATGTCGTGGATCTTGCCCATGTTGTGCTCGAGACGCGTGACTTCGAGCCAGTTCCCTTCCGGGTCGACCATGCGCCACCACGCGAGGTTGTCGAGCGCCGTGCCCCACAGCACCGCCTTCTTGCCGCCCGCGTTCATCGCGACGTTGCCGCCGACGCAGGACGCGTCGAGCGAGGTCGGGTCGACCGCGAACACGAAGCCGGCCTGCTCGGCCGCTTCGGTCACGCGGCGCGTGACGACGCCCGCGCCCGAGAAAATCGTCGCGACCTTGCGATCGACGCCCGGCAGCTGGGTCATTTCGACCGGGCCGAGCTGTTCGAGCTTTTCGGTGTTGATGACGGCCGAGAACGGCGTGAGCGGCACCGCGCCGCCCGTGTAGCCGGTGCCGCCGCCGCGCGGAATCACCGTCAGTCCGAGTTCGAAGCAGGCCTTGATCATGCCGGCGATTTCGGCCTCGGAGTCCGGCGTCAGCACGACGAACGGGTATTCGACGCGCCAGTCGGTCGCGTCGGTCACGTGCGAGACGCGCGACAGGCCGTCGAACTTGATGTTGTCTTTCTGCGTGACCTTGCCGAGCACGCGCGTAGAACGGCGGCGCAGGTCGTAGGTCTGCTGGAATTCGCTGGCGAACTCGTCGATCGCGCGGCGCGCGGCCTGCACCAGCTTTTCGACGCGTGCGGCGCGCTCGACGCCGGCTTCGTCGCCGTGTTCGCGCAGATCGGCGCGGCGGCGCTTTTCGATTTCGGCGAGACGGTGATTGAGCGCCTCGATCAACAGCGCGCGGCGCTTCGGATTGTCGAGCAGGTCGTCCTGCAGATACGGATTGCGGCGCACGACCCAGATATCGCCGAGCACTTCGTACAGCATGCGCGCCGAGCGGCCGGTGCGGCGTTCGGCGCGCAGTTCGGCGAGCGCGTCCCAGGCGTCGTTGCCGAGCAGGCGGATGACGATTTCGCGGTCGGAGAACGACGTGTAGTTGTAGGGAATTTCGCGCAGACGCGCTTCGGGATCGGCGGCCACCGCGCCGGCGGCGCCGTGCGGATCGAAAACTTGAGGTGCGTTCATGGTTGGACGACTCGGTAGGTCAGCCTGGCGCACTCGTCACGAGGCGTCGGCGGACAATGCGCGTGGGGCGCAATGCTTGAAATCTTCTAGGGCTTCAAGGGGAGCGAGCACGACCGGCGGCCAACTCACGGCGGTCGCTTCGCGGCACTCAGAGACAGCTACACGATCGCGCGTGGCGGACATGCCGTTCCGCCGCGGGGCAGGATTCGCGCGGGACGGGCATTAAATGGGCGATCCGAGGCTGCCAGTGCATCTTCCGATCCTTATTCCAAAACGAAATTCTACCGCATCATTCCGCCACGCGTTGACGGCGGGAATCGGGCGGCGGCGGGGGTTCGGAGGTTTTGGCGATGAATCCGGCGGCGTTTTCGCATACCGTCCATTGACCGGCCGGACGGTTGGGTGAGCTTCGATCGCGCGATTCCGATACGGCCCGGTTCAGTGCACGGCACCCGTCCGCGGAGCACGCGGAACGGCCAGAGCGGGCACCGTTGGCGCTATCATTGACGTTTTCCCGTCTTACACAGCGCACCGCGCCACCCGCATGGCTTCCCACGACTACCTGAAAAAGACCCTGACCGCGCGCGTCTACGACGTGGCGCGCGAGACCGAACTCGAACGCGCGCCGAACCTGTCGGCGCGGCTGCGCAACCCGGTCTATCTGAAGCGCGAGGACAACCAGCCGGTGTTCTCGTTCAAGCTGCGCGGCGCATACAACAAGATGGCGCATATTCCGGCCGAGGCGCTCAGTCGCGGCGTGATCACCGCGTCGGCGGGCAATCATGCGCAGGGCGTGGCGTTATCGGCGGCACGCATGGGCGTGAAGGCGATCATCGTCGTGCCGGTGACGACGCCGCAACTCAAGGTCGACGCGATCCGCACGCATGGCGGGCCGACCGTCGAGATCGTGCAGTTCGGTGAGTCGTATAGCGACGCCTACGGTCACGCGGTCAAGCTGCAGGAAGAGCGCGGCCTGACCTTCGTGCATCCGTTCGACGATCCGTACGTGATCGCCGGCCAGGGCACCGTCGCGATGGAAATCCTCAGCCAGCACCAGGGGCCGATTCACGCGATCTTCGTGCCGATCGGCGGCGGCGGTCTCGCGGCCGGTGTCGCCGCATACGTGAAATCGGTACGCCCCGAGATCAAGGTGATCGGCGTGCAGACCGACGATTCGTGCGCGATGGCCGCGTCGTTGCAGGCGGGCGAGCGTGTGACGCTGAACGAAGTGGGCCTGTTCTCCGACGGCACCGCGGTGAAGCTCGTCGGCGAAGAAACCTTCCGTCTGTGCCGCGAATATCTCGACGAAGTGCTGCTCGTGAACACCGATGCGCTGTGCGCCGCGATCAAGGACGTGTTCCAGGACACGCGCAGCGTGCTCGAACCGGCGGGCTCGCTCGCGGTGGCCGGCGCCAAGCAGTATGCCGAACGGGAAGGCATCGAGAACCAGACGCTGATCGCGATCACGTCGGGCGCGAACATGAACTTCGACCGCATGCGCTTCGTCGCCGAACGCGCGGAAGTGGGCGAAGCGCGCGAAGCGGTCTTCGCGGTGACGATCCCCGAAGAGCGCGGCAGCTTCAGGCGCTTCTGCGAGCTGCTCGGCACGCGCAGCGTCACCGAGTTCAACTACCGGATCGCCGACGCGAACTCGGCGCATATTTTCGTCGGCGTGCAGATCCGCAATCGCAGCGAATCGGCGCAGATCGCCGGCGCCTTCGAAGCGCACGGTTTTGCCACCGTCGACCTGACCTTCGACGAACTGTCGAAGCAGCACATCCGCTACATGGTCGGCGGCCGCTCGCCGCTCGCGCGCGACGAACGACTGTTTCGCTTCGAGTTTCCGGAACGTCCGGGCGCGCTGATGAAATTCCTGTCGTCGATGGCGCCGAACTGGAACATCAGCCTGTTCCACTACCGCAACCAGGGCGCGGACTACAGCTCGATTCTGGTCGGCATTCAGGTGCCCGGGAGCGACCACGCGGCGTTCGAGCGCTTCATCGAAACGCTCGGCTATCCATGCTGGGAAGAGACGAAGAATCCGGTCTATCGTCTCTTCCTCGCCTGATCTCTTCGAACCGGAACGCAACGATGGCGCTTTCGCTCGTCGACAAACTGGTGGTCGCAATCTCGTCGCGCGCACTGTTCGACTTCGAGGAAGAGAACCGTGTCTACGAGGCCGGCGATTTGAAGGCTTACGAAGCGTTGCAGCGCGAGCGTCTGAACGTGCCCGCGAAACCGGGCGTGGCGTTTCCGCTGATCCGCAAGCTGCTTGCGCTGAACGCCGGCGGTCATCGCGTCGAAGTGGTGATCCTGTCGCGTAGCGATCCGATCAGCGGTCTGCGCGCGTTTCATTCCTGCCGCGAACACGGGCTCGCGATCGAGCGCGGCGTGTTCACGCGCGGCCGCGCGCCGTTCGGTTATCTGAAGCCGCTGAACGCTTCGCTGTTTTTGTCGGCGAATCAGCACGACGTGCGCGATGCGCTCGCCGCTGGCTTCCCAGCCGCACGCGTGTTGCCGGAATCGGCGAAAATGGCGAGCAAATACCCGGACGAAATCCGCATTGCGTTCGACGGCGACGCGGTCTTGTTTTCCGACGAAGCGGAACGCATCTTCCAGCAAGACGGCCTGCGCGCGTTCGTCGGTCACGAGATCGACAACAAGCATCTGCCGCTCGCGGACGGTCCGCTCAAGCCGCTGCTCGAAGCACTCCACCGGCTGCAAAAACTCGCGGACGCGGCCGCGCCGATGCGCATTCGCACGGCGCTGGTGACGGCGCGCTCGGCTCCCGCGCATGAGCGCGCGATCCGCACCCTGATGGCATGGAACATCGAAATCGACGAAGCGATGTTCCTCGGCGGCCTCGACAAAAGCGCATTTCTGCGCGAGTTCGAGCCCGACTTTTTCTTCGACGACCAGATCGGCCACTGCGAATCGGCCCGCGTCGTAACGGCGACCGGGCATGTGCTGAGTGGCATCGTGAACGCATCATGACACCCGAACAATCCCCGCTCGGCAAGTCCTCGACTTACACCGAACAATACGATCCGACGCTGCTATTTCCGATTGCGCGCAGCCATGCGCGCGAGGCGATCGGCATTACCGCGCGACTGCCGTTTTTCGGCACCGACATCTGGAACGCCTACGAGCTGTCGTGGCTGAACGCGCGCGGCAAGCCGCAGATCGCCGTCGCGACGTTCTTCGTGCCGGCCGACTCGCCGAACATCGTCGAGTCGAAATCGTTCAAGCTGTATCTCGGCTCGTTCGCGCAGACCGCGTTCGACTCGGCCGAGAGCGTGCGCGACACGATCAGGCGCGACGTGTCCGCGTCGTGCGGCGCGACCGTGTCGGTACATCTGAGCACACCGCACGAATTCGGCAAGCTGAAAATGGAAGAATTCGCCGGTCTGTCGCTCGACCGGCTCGAACTCGAGGCGAGCGTCTATCAGCCGGACGCGTCACTTTTGAGCGCGGCGCACGACGAAGCGCCGGTCGAGGAAACGCTGTTCTCGAACCTGCTGAAGTCGAACTGCCCGGTGACCGGTCAACCGGACTGGGGCAGCGTGCAGATCCACTACGCCGGCCCGCAGATCGATCACGCGGGCCTGTTGCGATACATCATCTCGTACCGCAATCACACCGGGTTTCATGAGCAATGCGTCGAGCGAATCTTCGTCGACATCATGAAGATGTGCAAACCGCTGAAGCTCGCCGTGTATGCGCGCTACACGCGTCGCGGCGGGCTCGACATCAACCCGTTCCGCACCAACTACAACCTGCCGATGCCGGACAACATGCGGCTCGCGCGGCAGTAACTCCAACACAAAAAAACAGCGGTAAACGCGACGAGGGCGCCGCAGGCCATCACGACCTGCGGCGCCCTCGTCACATGAAAGCCATCAAAGCGATCAGGCCGCCGGCTTCTTATACGCGACGCAATCCACCTCGACCTTGCAGTCGATCACCATCGACGACACCACGCACGCGCGCGCCGGCGGATTCTCGCCAAAATACTCGCGAAACACCTTGTTGAACGACGCGAAGTCGCGCGGATCGTCGAGCCACACGCCGCAACGCACGACGTGCTCGGCGCCATAGCCCGCTTCCTTCAGGATTGCGAACACGTTCTGGATCGCCTTGTGCGATTGCTCGACGATGCCGCCGTTGATCACTTCGCCGTTTTCCATCGGCGTCTGGCCCGACACGAACAGCCAGCCGTCCGCCTCGACCGCGCGCGCGAACGGCATCACCTGACCGCCCGTTCCCTTTCCGCCTTCCACGCCATATCGCTTCATCGTCACACTCCTTAAAAAGTCGGGCACGCGCGGCGCCCTCGCCGCGCGTGCCGCCATCAATCGATAAAAAATCAGAACGCGCCCTGCGCATCGCCCTTCGACGGCGCGCCGCGCGTGACGAACCGGCCAGCCCGCTCGCCCGTCACCGCGCCATCGCGATACGACAGCACGCCGTTGACCCACACCGCATCGATGCCGGCAGCGGGCTGCTGGGGCTTGTCGAACGTCGCCACGTCATGCACTTTCGCCGGATCGAACAGCACGAGGTCGGCGTGATAGCCGATATGCACTTCGCCGCGTTGCGCGAGTCCGAAGCGGCGCGCGGACAGGCTCGTCATCTTGCGCACCGCTTCCTCGAGCGGCAGCAAAGCGGCATCGCGCGCATAGTGACCGAGCACGCGCGGAAACGCGCCCCACAGCCGCGGATGCGGCAGCGGATCGTTCGGCAGGCCGTCGGAACCGACCATCGTCGCCGGATGCGACAGGATGCGCCGCACGTCGTCTTCGGACATGTTGTGATAGACCGCGCCGGCCGGCTGCAGGCGCTTGCCCGCCTCCTGCTGCGAGACGCCCCATTCGGCCGCGACTTCCTTGATCAGCTTGCCCGCCATTTCCGGATGCGGTTCGGACCACGTGATCGTGATGTCGATGTCGCCTGTCACCTGCTTCAGATCGAGCGTCGACGAGCTGCGGTTGTACGGATAGCAGTCGCAACCGACCGGCTGCCCGCCGCGCGCGCCTTCGAGCGACTTCAGCACCTCGACGCTGCGCCCCCAGTTTGACGGCCCCGCGCACTTCAGATGCGAGATCACGACCGGCACACGCGCATGACGACCGACGCGGTAGGCCTCGTCCATCGCGTCGAGAATCGCGTCGAACTCGGTGCGCATATGGGTCGTGTACAGCGCGCCCGCGGCCGCGAGCGGCTCGGCGAGCGCCATCACTTCCTCGGTCGGCGCGGCGAACGCCGAACCGTATGCGAGCCCCGAGCTGAGACCGAGCGCGCCGTGCGCGAGCGCTTCCTCGAGCTGCGCGCACATGCGCTCGATTTCCTCGGCAGTCGCCGCGCGATCGAGCCGGTCCATCTGGTTGTTGCGCAACGCCGTGTGGCCGATCAGCGCGCCGACGTTCACCGCCGGCCGCGCGGCGTTGACCGCGTTCACATAGTCGGCGAAGGTCGGGTACTGGAACGCGTCGCGCTCGCCGAGCAGGTTCATCGGATCGGGCGGATCGCCCTTCAGCGATACCGGCGACGCGCTGATCCCGCAATTGCCGACGATCACCGTCGTCACGCCCTGGGTGATCTTCGGCAGCATCTGCGGCGAGCGGATCACATGCGTGTCGTCGTGCGTGTGTACGTCGATAAAGCCCGGCGCGAGCGCGCGCCCCTCGGCCTCGATCACCTCTTCGGCGAGCCAGTTCGACAGATTGCCGATCGCGACGATGCGCCCGTCGCGGATCGCCACGTCGCGCTCGACGGGCGGCGCGCCCGTGCCGTCGTACAGTTGCGCGCCGACGATCAGCGTGTCGGCGGCTTCGGGATGCGAATGCATGGATCAGTCTCCTAACGGTTGTCGATCGCCGCCGCCGCGGTGCGCGTCGAGCGCGTGCTTCATGCGGCGCAGCAATTCGCGGCTTTCGTCGCCTTGACTGACGGCAAGTTCGGTGACGAGCACATCGAGCGCCATCATCATCGCGTAACGGGACGACGACGGCTTGTAAATGAAATCGGTTTCGAACGCGACGATCGGGATCAGCCAGTTGGCGAGCTTCGCCAGCGGCGACGCGGGCGCCGTCAGCGCGACCACCGTCGCACCGTAGCTGCGCGCGATCTTGCAGTTCTCGACCATCTCGGGCACGCGCCCCGTGGTGGACAGCGCGATCACGACGCACTCGCGCGACACCGTGCTCGCCACCATGCGCTGCAACAGCCCGTCCTGATAGGTCGCGACCGGGCGGCCGAGGCGCACGAGCCTGAAACGCATTTCGTCAGCGAGCGCGGTCGAGCCGCCGCCCATGCCGAACACGTAGATCATGCGCGCATCGCGCAGCGCGGCCGCCGCTTCGGCGAGCGGCGCCTGGCGCAGCAGTTGATGATTGTGCGCGAGCGCCGTTTGCAACTCGTCGAAGACGCGCGTGGCGATCGGCTCGGGTGCGTCGCTTGCGGTGTCGCGCTCGAGAAACCGCTGACCGACCGCCGCCGCCTGCGCGAGCCGCAGCTTGAGTTCGCGCACGTCGCGGCAGCCGACCGCCTTCGCGAAGCGCGTGACGGTCGCGATGCTGACCTCGGCCTGCTGTGCCAGCGCGCCGATGCTCGCGCGCGACGCGCCGGTCAGATCGTCGAGGATCAGCGCGGCGACCTTGCGTTCGGCCGAGCGCAACTGCGGCGCGCACTCGGCAATGCGCGCGACGATGTCGAAAGCGAGCGGTTCGGCGCTACGGTTCATGGCAGGCGATGGGGTTCGCGGCACGGCTTTCGCGGCCCTTTCCGGCGGCCTTCGAAACCCATGGTACTAAATAACATTCGTTCAGACATCGTACTTTCGATAACATGGTAAAGTCAAATCTGACTCAATTTACCCGGACGATGGAGCACGGAGACATGAAAGTTACAAACTATCAGGGCGCGACGATTGATCCTTATAGCAAGGGCTTGGGCATGGTTCCGGGCACGAGCGTCCAGCTGAAGGACGCCGCGCGCCTCGAGTGGAACCTGCTCGCCGAGGACGTCAGCCTGCCGGCTGCCGTACTGTACGAGGATCGCGTCGAGCACAACCTGAAGTGGATGCAGGCGTTCGTTGCCGAATACGGCGTCAAGCTCGCGCCTCACGGTAAGACCACGATGGCGCCACAACTGTTTCGCCGTCAGCTCGAAGCCGGTGCGTGGGGCATCACGCTCGCCACTGCTCATCAGGTGCGCGCGGCGTACCACGGCGGCGTCTCGCGCATCCTGATGGCGAATCAGCTGGTCGGCCGTCACAACATGATGATGATCGCCGAATTGCTCAGCGATCCGGATTTCGAATTCTTCTGCCTCGTCGATTCGGCTGAAGGCGTCGAGCAACTCGGCGAATTCTTCACCTCGGTGAAGAAGCCGCTGCAGGTGCTGCTCGAACTCGGCGTGCCGGGTGGACGCACCGGCGTGCGCGACGAAGCGCAGCGCAACGCGGTGCTCGACGCGATCGCGCGCTATCCGGACGTGCTGAAGCTCGCGGGGGTCGAACTGTACGAAGGCGTGCTGAAGGAAGAACCCGAAGTGCGCGCGTTCCTGCAAGGCGCGGTTGCGGTCACTCGCGAACTTGTCGAGCAGGGGCGTTTCGCGCGCTCGCCGGCGGTGCTATCGGGCGCGGGATCGGCGTGGTACGACGTGGTCGCCGAAGAGTTCGCGCAGGCGACGCAATCCGGCAAGGTCGAGGTCGTGCTGCGTCCCGGCTGCTACCTGACGCATGACGTCGGCATCTATCGCAAGGCGCAGACCGACATCTTCAAGCGCAATCCGGTCGCGAAGAAAATGGGCGAAGGGTTGCTGCCGGCGCTGCAATTGTGGGCGTACGTGCAGTCCATTCCCGAGCCGGATCGCGCGATCATCGGCCTCGGCAAACGCGACTCCGCGTTCGACGCAGGCATGCCGGAGCCGGCGCGCCACTATCGCCCGGGCCGGCAAGCGCCGCGCGACATCGCCGCGAGCGAGGGCTGGGAAATCTTCGGCCTGATGGATCAGCACGCGTATCTGCGGATTCCCGCCGGCGCCGATCTGAAAGTGGGCGACATGATCGCGTTCGACATCTCGCATCCGTGCCTGACGTTCGACAAGTGGAAGCAGGTGCTGGTCGTCGATCCGCAGTATCGCGTGAAGGAAGTGATCGAGACGTTCTTCTGATCGGACCACGCCGCGCTGACTCAAGCGCGATCTGTTCCGCTAAAGAAAAAGGCTGTGCGCCCCTGGGCTCACAGCCTTTTTTATCGCCACGCGCGGACTAAAAATCACATGCGCTGCGCCGCCTCGTCGCCGGCGCTCTCCTGCGGCGCGGCGGCCACGGTCGCGGCGCTGGCGTTGGCCGTCACCTCGCCGATGCGCGTCTCCAACATTTTCAGCGCGCTCGACAACGCCGCGAGCGCCTCATCCGGCAACCCGGCCATCGTGTCGTGCAAGAACGCGTTGCGACGCGGCAGGCTCGCTTCGGTCGCGGCGTGGCCCGCTTCGGTCAGGCGCACGTTGGTCACGCGGTTATCGCGCGTATCCATGCTGCGCGCGATCCAGCCCAACCCTTCGAGCGCCTTCAGCTGTCGCGTGAGCGCGCCAGGATCGACGCGCAACCGCTCGACGAGCCGCTTCTGCGACGACTCGCCGGCCTGCTCGCGCAGCGCGAGCAGAATGCGCCAGCGTGGCAACGGATGCCCCACCTGGGCCTCGAATGCCGACATGAACGCCCGATACGTGCGACCAAATTGCTGCATGACGGCGACGCGGTCCTGTTCTTCCATAATCTGCCTGTCCAACACCAAGTTCAAAAATCAGTCTGCGTGAATCACCGGCTCGAGCTTGCGCTGCAGCTTGATCGGCGGCACGCGGCGGGTTTGCCACACCGACACGACGGCGATCACCGCGGCCATCGCGAGACCCAGATGAATCGCCCCGACCAGCGCCTCGCGCGCACTTTCGAGCAACATCGCGCCGTTGTGGCCAGCGTGGGTCAACTGGTCGACGAGCGTGGTCTGCGCATTGCGGTTGATCAGGATCTGCGGATCGCCGAGATCGGCGAACCAGTGCGACGCGCCCGCGCCTTCGAGCGCATTGCGCACACCGCTCTTGTACATGTGGGTCACGAGCGTGCCGGTCAGCGCCGTGCCGATCATGCCACCGATCATCCGCAGCGACTGCAGCAGCGCGGTCGCGATGCCGAGGTGTTCGCGGCCCGCGGTCTGCTGCGCGAAGATCGTCAGGTTCGGCATCACGAAGCCGAGCCCGAGGCCGCCGACGACCATGAACGACATCAGCACCCATTGCTGCATCGAACGGGTCGCGACGACGATGCCAAGGCATGACAGCGCGACCATCGCAAAGCCGATGTACAGCATCAGGTTCGGATTCTTCACCCGCGACACGACGCGCCCGTTCGCGATACTGCCGATCGTGATGAACACGACGAGCGGCGTGATCACGAGGCCCGCCTCTTTCGGCGACATGCCGAAGCCGCCCTGGAACAGCAGCGGTGCGTAGAACAGCAGCGAGAACATCGTGAAGCCGCCGAGCACGGCCAGCGTGAACAGCGCGGCCAGACTGCGGTTGCGGAACATGTCGACGGGCAGGATCGCGGTCGGGCAGCGCTTTTCCCATTTCCACAGCGTGACGGCCGACGCGACGGCGAGCCCGAGCAGCGCGAACGCGCTCAGCGTGATGCCGTGCTTCGGCAGCAATTCGACGAACAGCTGCAGTGAGCCGAGCGCGATCGCGATCAGCAGCGCGCCGGGCCAGTCGAGCCGCATTTTGCCGGTATGTTCGACGTGCCGCAGATGCGGCAGGAAACGCCAGACGAAAAACAGCGACAGCAGCCCGACCGGCAAATTCACATAGAACACCGAGCGCCAGCCGTAGTACTGCGTGAGGAAACCGCCGAGCGACGGGCCGACCGCATTGGCGATGCCGAACGCCGAGCTCATCAGCACCTGCCAGCGCAGCCGCACGACGGAATCGGGGAACAGATCGGGAATGCATGCGAACGCGGTGCCGACGAGCATGCCGCCGCCAATGCCCTGCAACCCGCGCGCGAGCACGAGAAACAGCATGCTGTTGGCCGCGCCGCACAGCACCGAGGCGCCGGTAAACACGACGATCGACGCAATCACGAACGGCTTGCGCCCGTAATAATCGCCAAGCCGCCCGAAAATCGGCACGGTGATCACCGAGGTCAGCAGATACGACGTTGCGACCCATGCGTACAACTCGAAGCCTCGGAGTTCGGACACGATGGTGGGCAGCGCGGTGCCGACCACGGTCTGGTCGAGCGCGACCAGCATCGTGACGAACGAGATGCCGAGCATGGCCAGCAGGGATTCGCGGAACGGTAAGACTTGCCCACTCGAATGGTGAGCGGCGGTATGGACAGCCATTTTTGATGGAGCAAAAGTTGACGTGTCAAAAGATTGGGGATCATACCACGATGCGACGCTCCAACCGGGACCGGAACGCGTCTTGCAACGCGGTAGACTGACCTTGAAGTATCCAGGACACGACATGCCAGGGAGGCCCATGCAGCCGAGTTCGCTCGCAGCACCATCCTTATCGGAGCAGGATCTCGCCGCGCTGCGGCGCGCGAAACACCAGCTCGAAAGCCCCGCGCTCACGATGAAGCTCGCGAGCGTCGTCGGCGCGCCGATCGAGAAGCTGCTATCGCGCATCCCGGCGTTCGCCAACCAAAAAGTGTCCGATGCGACGCAGGCCGCGTTGCGCAAATGTCTGTCGATCGCGCTACGCACGCTCGGCCGGCGCGACGACGCCAAGCTTCTCGCGCTCGACAAGCCGAACAACCTGCTGCACAAGTTCGCGGTCGCGACCACCGGCGCGGCCGGCGGCGCGTTTGGATTGATCGCGCTGCCAGTCGAGCTGCCGGTCACGACTACGCTGATGTTCCGCTCGATCTGCGACATCGCGCGCAGCGAGGGCGAGGACCTGACCTCGGTCGACACGCAGCTGCAATGCCTGACCGTGCTCGGCATGGGCGGTACATCGAGCGAGGACGACGACGCCGACCTCGGCTACTTCTTCATGCGCGGCGCGCTAGCGCAGGCGGTGTCGAAGGCGTCGTCCGAGGTGGCCAGCAAGGGCTTCACGACCCACGGCTCGGCGGCGCTGCTCCGGCTGCTCAACGCAATCGCCGCGCGCTTTTCGGTGCAGGTCAGCGAACAGATCGCTGCCAAATCGATTCCCGCGATCGGCGCGGTGCTCGGCGCGATGGTCAACACCGTATTTATCGATCACTTTCAGCAGGTCGCGCACGGGCACTTCACCGTGCGGCGGCTCGAGCGGCAATACGGCCAGCAAACGATCGAAGCCGTCTATCGGACGCTCGACGTCACGCTCGACGCCTGAGCCCTGTTCGCGGCGCGGCTCGTCGCGCGTCGCACGAACGCGGCCGCGCGATCGAGCGCGCGGTTCGCCTCCGGCATGAACGGCGCGAACATCGGCCACACGTGCGGCAGGTTTTTCCACACCTCGCATTCGCAATCGACTCCTGCCGCGTGCGCGTTGTCGGCGACGCGGCGCGCGTCGTCGAGCAGCACCTCGGTGCTGCCCGCCTGCAAGAACAGCGGCGGCAGACCGCGCAGGTCCGCGTAGACCGGCGACGCGTACGGATGCGTGGCCGGCGCGTCGCCGAGATAGACCTTGGCCGCGCGCTCGATCGAGGCGCCACAGAACATCGGATCGACGCTGTCGTTGGTGCGCAGGCTCGCGCCGGTCGTCGCCAGATCGGTCCACGGCGAGAACAGCAGGCCGCCAGCGGGCATCGGTGCGCCGGCGTCGCGCAGCGCGACCAGCGTGGCGAGCGCGAGGCCGCCGCCGGCCGAGTCGCCGGCGACCACGATCGAGCTCGGTGCGATGCCCATCGCGAGCAGCTGTCGATAGGCGGCGGTGGCGTCCTCAAGCGCGGCCGGAAAGCGATGCTCGGGCGCGAGGCGGTAGTCGAGGGAGAAGAGCCGCGCGTCTGCGCGGGTAGCGAGAGCGAACGTTAGCGACCGATGCGTGCGCGGCGAGCAGAAGTAGTAGCCTCCGCCGTGGCAATACAGCACCGTCGGCTCCGCGCCGCCGGCCGTGCCGCCGTCCACGCGTTCCAGCCATTCGCCGACGAGCGGCGCCTCGCCCGCGCCATACGTTTCGCGAAGATGCCAGCCGCGCGGCACGCGTGGCGACCACACCCGCTTCGAGGTCAGCGCGCGCGCACGCTCGACGTTGATAGACGGTTTGAGGGTTTCGGGCCGGAACTGCTTGCGCAAATACCAGCAAGCGAGCGCGCTTTGCCAGCTCATCGGGACATGCTCCTTCGTTGAAGTCCCGTCATGGTACGGGCGGTCGCGGGGGCGCCGTTGGTTGGCGGGTTCTAACGGTGTGAAGCTGCTTTTGGCCGCGGCACGCGCGCTCGGCCCACGCGACGCCCACGCCTAGTTCGCCGGCAACACCTGCCCGCGAATTTCGCCCGTCGGATTCTGCGCGGTATGAACATTGAAGTACCACTGCCCCGCCATCAGATCCGTGACCTGCTGCTCGGTCAGCTTCGCCGTGCCTTTGATCGGACTCGCGAGGCCATTCTTCTCGATCGGCACCTGGACCTTCGCGTTCTGGCCAACCGGCGCGGGACCGTGGAAATGCGCGGCGGTAACCGGACTGCTCAAGCCTTCGTAAGTAACAGTCCACTGCAGCGATTGGGTGGACGTGTCGAAGGTCGCATTCAGCATGCCGTGCCCGTGACTCACGCGCGGCGGCACTTCGCTCGACGGCTGGAGATTCGCCTTCAGCGCAACCGTATCCGCGAACGCAGCGCCCGACGCAAGCGCCCACACCACCACGGCCAGATTCAATTTTCGAAGTGAAATCATGGTCTTCTCCGGACATTGACGCGCCGCCGCGGCACCCGTGTCGGCCGTGCAGAGCTTCCACATACTAGTGCAAATCATTTGGAGCCGGTGAGGTTGGGATGGTGGCTTGCGCGGGCCGCTTTGATTCGAACCGGACTGTGATTAAAACCGAAGGCCTGATGGGCAAGGTGCGCAATGCGCACAGGCGTTCGTCACGATATGCCTAAAATACCGGCAAAAACGTAGTGCGAAATCGTTTTAATCGATTTAATCGAAAAGTTAATTGCGCGATTTGTAATGAATAAATGACGCTGTTCCTGGTATGCTTCGATTTGCGAGAAGTGACTCCTTCATCGAAGGATGTCTCCAAATCTTTAACGCGGCTTCGGCCGCGTTTTTTTTCGTCCCGATTTTAGTCGCGGCCGTTTGAATCGGCCTCGTATTCGCGCGAGGTCACCGCCCGCCGCCCGCTAGGCGAGCAATGCGGCCTGCTGTTCGATGCCATCGAGCATCGCCTCGCATTGGCGGATTAGCGCATGCCCCTCGTTACGCAACTGCTCGGGCGACTTCGCGACAATGTCGCGACGATAGGCTTCGAGCGCGTGTACGAGTGGCTGATACTGCAGCACGCTGGCCGCCCCCATCACCCGATGCAGCCACTCGGGCACCCGCTCCGTGTCCGCGCGTTCGAGTAACGTCGCAAGCACGTTGAAGTCTTCGCGCATCGACGAGATGAATGAACCGAGCAACGCCTTGACCGTCGACTCGCTTCCCCATAAGTGCGTCATGTGTGCTAGTTCGATGGGCACGTACGGTTCGACACCGACGCGCTGCGTGATCTGCCGCTCGCCGGCCGGCGCAGACGATTCGCGACCGCATGTTTCTGCCGGCGCGGGGTGCCGAACGGTGTCGGTACCAAACCAGCGGCTCAGGTAGTCGCGCAACGTGGCGAGCCGAGTCGGCTTGATCAGACTGTCGTCCATGCCGGCTTCGCGGCACAGCCTCAGGTCGTCAGGCGCGGTGTTGGCCGTGATGCCGAGTATCGGCAGACGCTGCGCGCCGCCGCGCAGTGCCTCCGCTTCGCGGATACGGCGAGTCAGTTCGTAACCGGACAGGTTCGGCATGTGACAGTCCGTGATCAGGCAGCCATAGCTCGTGCGCTCGAGCGCGAGAAGCGCTTCGGCGCCGTCGTTCGCGACGTCGCACGCGAACCCCAGCAGGGCGAGTTGATGGCGGATCAACTCCTGATTGACTGGGTGATCTTCCGCGACAAGAGTCAGTCGCCCGCTCGCGATCGCGCGTTCACGATCAGGCGGCGGCGCGACGCCATCGGTCGAGAACGGCACGCCTGGCGCTCGCGGTACCATCGGGGACATCGACGACAGGCCCGTCATCGCGGCCGCGCATGCGGCGCCGAGGCCGCGCCACGAAAACGGATTGATGCTCACGCGCACCTTGTCGTCGAGGATGCGGTAACCCGTCGGCATCGGCTTTTCGGTCAGCGTGACGACACGCGCATTTGCGCCGATCTGTACGGGCAACGTGACGTCCTCGCCGACGAACAGCAGATCCGCGCGGCTCAGCAGGTCGCTTTTGCCCTGCGTCGCCGCAGCGGCCGAGAGGCTGCGCAGTTCGAGCCCGAGCGCCTCGCCGAAGTGTGCGAGAGCGCGGCCGATGCGCGGATCTCGCGTGATCACGACGGCGCGTTTGCCGCGTAGACCGTTGATCGAATAACGCTGCTCGACAATCGGCATCGTCAGCCGCACGGTCATCCTCGTGCCGTGGCCCGGTTCGCTGCGCAGCGCGAGCGTGCCGTTCATCAGGTCGATCAGCTTGCGGCAGATCGTCAGCCCAAGGCCCGTGCCGCCGAAGCGCCGCGTCGTGGACGACTCAGCCTGCACGAACGGCTCGAACAGGCCCGCCTGCACATCCGGCGCGATGCCGATGCCGGTGTCCTCAACGGTCAGCTCCAACGTCTGCGAGTCCGCGCGATCCTGGACGACCGCCACGCTAACACCCACCTCGCCCTTCGGCGTGAACTTGATCGCATTGCCAAGCAGATTGAACAGAATCTGGCGCAGACGCACGCTGTCGCCGCGGAGCGTCGCGGCGGCGTCGGTCGCGATGTCGACGCGCACTTTCAGCCCTTTTTCGTGGGCGCGCCCCGCGAGCAGGCCGACCGCGTTATCGACGAGTTCGCGCAGATCGATCGGCTCGGCTTCGAGCGTGAGCCGCCCCGCCTCGATCTTCGAATAATCGAGCAGATCATCGAGAATCTGCAGCAGCGCGCCCGCCGACTCATGGATCATGCCGAGCATTTCGCTCTGATCGGTACTGAGCGGCGTGCGCTCGAGCACTTCGACGAGACCGAGCACACCGTTCATCGGGGTGCGGATTTCGTGGCTCATCATCGCGAAGAAGTCGTCCTTCGCGCGCGAGGCCGCCTCGGCCACATCGCGTGCCCGCGCGAGTTCCTCCGAACGCGCGCGCTCGACGCTCGCGTCAACCCAATAGCCGCTCCAAACGACGCTGCCATCGGCTTCTCGCCGCGGCACCAGCTCGGCCCGCACCCACTTTAGTTGACCGGCGTTTTCGAGGCGGAACTCCATATGCACTGGGGAGGCGCAGCTCGCGGAACGCTCGAGCTCGGCGAGAACGCGCGGCCGATCCAGTTCCGACACTCGTTGGAAATCGACCCGTGCCCCCCCATGCCAATCACCCTCGCCGAGCAGATGCCGCGTGTCGCCGCCGATGTACGGGAAGGAATACGCGCCGGACGGCGAGCGCCGCAACTGGAACACGACGGCGGGCAACGAGCGCGTGACGTCGAACAGGCGCCGTTCGGTTTCGCTCGCGCGCATTTCAGCGCGCCGGATGTCGGTGATGTCGACCATCGTGCCAAGCACGTACGCCGGACGCCCATCGCTGGCCTCGCAGACGCTCGTCCAGAAAATCCCATGCCGCGTCTCGCCAGCGCCGTCCTCGAACTGGAGTTCGACTTTCGCGATGCCGCCGCCGCGCAGGATCTCGCCCGTGATGTCGTCGAGCACGCGGCTGTTTGCGTCGCCCCATGTGCCGACCTCGGTCGTCGTGCGCCCGAGCACGTCCTTCCGCTCCAGCCCGCACGCTTTCTCATAGGCCTCGTTGATCGCGATGTACCGTCCGTCCAGGCCTTTCGCGATGAGCGGATACGGCACCGTCTTCATCATCGTTTCCTGGAAGTTCAATTGCAGTGCGAGTTCGCGCTCGGTCTGCTTGCGTAGCCGGACTTCGCGTTGCAGCAGCACGTACGCGCGCAACGTGACCAGCAGCACGACGCCTATGCCGATCAGCACCGGCAGCAGCCGCACCGCAGTCACGCTCCATACGGCGTTGTCCGGCGCGGCGGGACTCACCCACTTGCGCCGGATGCGCTGCTTTTCGGCTGCCGGCATCGCCTGCAACGCGCGATCGATCAGCTTGACGAGCGGGCTCAGATCCTCGCGCACAGCAAAATACAACGAGTCGGATTCGCCGAGCGAGTCGAGCACCCTGAGCGCGCCGACGTAGTGCTGCCGCAGTTGCACGTTGATCGCGGCCGCGTTGCCGACCAGCACGTCGGCCTCGCCGCTCGCGACCATGCGCAGCGCCTCGCCCAGGCTCGCCGCGACGACGATGTGATCGACCGGCACCGCTTCCAACGCGAGCGGCACCGAGCCGGCCACGTGCGGCGACATCACGACGCGGCACGACGTGATGTCGTCGAACGAGCACGGGGGCGGCGCGCCACTGCGCCCGACGATCACCAGCGGATCGCTTTCGTACACCCGGCTATGGTCGGCGCCTACCAGAAGCGCGGCGCGACTCGATGTGGAGGACAGCATCGCGAGGTCGCCACGCTGGAACGCCTCGACGGCGGCGGCCCAGTCGGCCATGCGCGCGCGGTTGAACACGACACCGAGCGTGCTGCTCAGGTACGCGAGGTAATCGGCGGTCAGACCGACGGGGCGGCCTGCGGAATCAACATAGCTGAACGGCGCCCAGTCGTTGTCGAAGCCGACCTGCAACGGCGGCAGCGAACGCAGCCAGTTCTTCTCTTCCGGCGTCAACATGAAGCGTGGTGCATGCGGCGCGGGCGCCGCGTTGAAGTTGCCGGACAGCCAGCGCGCGCGTATCGCGGCGGCCTCGGCGGGATTCATCGACACGAGCGCGCGGTTCAGCTGATCGCGCAAAGCAGGCTGGCGAGGCGATACGGCAAAGCGCAGGTCGAGCGCTTTGCCGCCTTGCTCGAACGCTACGCGCAGCTTGCGATACGCGTCGGTCGCCAGTTCGTATTGCACGACCGGCGTGAAGCCGAAGTAGACGTCTGCATCGCCATGCAGTAGCGCGTTCAGCGCTTCGTGCGTGCTCGCGAACGAGACGATACTCGCGCGAGGAAAACCTGCGCGCAACAAACGCTCACGCGCAAAACCGCGCTCGATCGCGATACGCGCGCCAGCGAGGTCGGCGGGGTTCACATGCCGGGCGTCGTCGCGACGCACGACGGCCGAGGCGAACGAGTGGAAGTAAGGAGCCGTAAAGCTGAGGCAGCGCTCGCGCTCCGGCGTGCGCGCTATGCTCGTCAGCAGGTCGACCTCGCCGGCGCAAGCCGCGGCGACCAGCCTGGCCATGTCGGGAAAGCTCTTCGTCTCGATGACGACGTTCGGCCCCACGAGCGCGCGCAACAGGTCGCCGCTGACGCCGGCGAGCCGGCCGCCCAGCGGAATGTCGAACGGCGCCCAGCCTCCTTCGAGAATGCCGACCGTCAATCTGGCAGGAAATGCAATGGATGACGACGCGGAAGAACCCGCTCCCACTGCGGAAATTACGGGTGGCTGTGACGCAGCGCCGGCAGGTCCGGCCATGCAGACCGCATCCGTAACCGCCAGCAGAAAAAACGCGAGCCAATGCGTCATTGAGTGGCGCGGCGAGCGCGGCCAAAGACACCGCAACAAACGCCGCAGCCCCAATGTCAGCACCGCATCGACCGGAAGTGGTGAGTACCGCCCCTCGCTCACGAAACGTCACCCTGCCCATCCACCAACGACACCGAAGACGAATCGGCTCCGCCGTCCAGAAACGAAAACAGCACGCCAGCCGCGATTGCTCCGGCCAACGGCGCGGCCCAGAACAGCCACAACTGATCCAGCGCCCAGTTGCCGACGAACAGCGCCTGCGCGGTCGAGCGTGCGGGATTGACCGCTCCATTGGTGATCGGAATGGACACCAGGTAGACGAGCATCAGACATGCGCCGGTGATGAATGACGCAATCGTTGCCACCTCTTTTCGAACGACGACCAGCAGGCACGCTCCGACAAACACGAACGACAGCACGCATTCCACGACGAGCGCCGCATGCAATGGATAGTCGGCGGGCGAATGAGCGCCGAAGCCGTTCGCCGCGAATTCACTCGCGGAGAGTTCGAAACCTGGCCGGCCGCTGGCGAGGTAGGCGAGAAGCGCCGCGGCGACTATTGCGCCCCAGATTTGCGCAGCGATATAGGGCAAGACATCACGCACGGGAAAGCGCTGCGCGATCGTCAGGCCGATGGTGACGGCAGGATTGAAATGCGCGCCGGAAATCTTGCCGAAGGCATAGCTGCCGGTAGCAAGCGCAAGACCGAACGCCAACGACATTTGCAACGCGCCAGTGCCCTGCAGCACGCCTGTGGTGTCCAGCACCGTACTGCCGCAGCCGACGAACACGAGCCAAGCCGTACCCACACCCTCGCTGCACAATCGCTTGCCTAGCGCAAACATCTCTATCCCGTCCATCAAGTATGAGGCACAGACGCCAAACGATCGCGCGAAGAGGTCTGCACCGGATTCCCCTGATCCATTGGTAATCGGATCACGAACCAGCCGCTTGGCAGTTGCGGCGCAAGGCGCGCAATGACAGGCGGCCAAGATTATTGGGTGCCCCCCACGCCACGGCAATCAGATAAGTCTGATAAGGGCTACCTCAAATCCATCGAGAAAAGAATTTGTGACCGTTGCTGCGCCTCATATCAGCCCAATCTGAGTGGCGTAGTTGATCAGGTCGGCTTCTGTTTCCAGTCCGAGCTTGCGCATCGCGCTGCGTTTTTGCGTGCTGATGGTTTTGTCGCTACGTCGCAGACGTGTGGCGATCTCGTGCACCGCGAGGCCTCGCACATAGAGTTGAAACACCTCCCACTCGCGTGCGCTCATCACACCGCCGCGCCGGGGCGGCGCAGGCTCCGCGGTCGCAAGTGCGGCCCGAACCTGTTCCGATAGATGGGTGCCCCCGGCGGCAACGGCTTCGATTGCGTCGATCAATGCGTCCACGGCGTCGCGCTTGTCGACGATTCCAGTCACGCCGATATTGCGCAAGCCGGCCAACACATGCGCGCGCCCAATCATGGTCAGCACGACCACGTGGGGATGCGGCGTGCGCCGTAGCAGCCGGCGCAATAGCGGCACCGCGCTGGTGTCTCCGTCGAGTCCCGGCATGCCGATGTCCGACACGACGACGTCGCATGCGCAGGCATCGAGCAGCTTCGCGAGACCACGGGTGTCGGCAGCTTCGCCGACAATTTCGATATTTGGCTTGTCGCGCAGCAGAGATCGGACGCCCGCGCGAATGGAGTCGTGATCGTCCGCCACGACGACGTGAATCTTGTTTGGCATTCTTTTCCGTGACTTTTTTATGGTGTCGATCGGGCATACCGCACGAAATGTGTCCCCCGGTTATGCCGATATATTCGCTGCGCGCCTGCGCAGAATGTTGCCGCTCGCTTAACGGCTTTGACCAAGCCCTTCTGGCACTACGCCATACTCGACTGCGAAGCGAAACAGTTCGGCGTCGCTATTCAGCGACAGCTTGCGCATGGCCATGCACTTCTGCGCGCTGATCGTCTTCACACTACGTCCCAGCCGCGTGGCGATTTCCGTGACGCCGAGTCCTGACGCGTATTGCGTAAAAACCTCGAACTCTCGGCGAGACAGGGTGGCGCGCACGAAGTCGAGACGTTTCGTCAGCGTGACATCGGCCAGCATGGCGCGCACCGCCGGACCGACAAAACATTCGCGCGCCAGCGCCATGACCACCGCCACATGGATCAGATCGATACGATCACGTTTGCTCAGCAGCCCATCCACGCCGAGCGACATCACTTTGCGCAGCGTCGCCGCCTCCGTTTCCATTGTCAGAATGACGAGCGCCACGTTGGGATAGCGCGCCTTCAACTGCCTGACGACGTCGAACCGGTTGTCGTTGTGCCCTCCTGGCATGTAAAGGTCCATCAGCACGATATCGCAAGGACTGCGATCGACTTCGATGAACAGTTCGGCGACATCCGCCGCACGGCCAACCACCTTCAGGTCCGGATAGTTGCCAATCAGATTTTCTATAGCCAGCAGAACCAGCGGATGATCATCCGCAATGATCGTTCGAACAGGCGAGCCTGATGCAGCCATGAGGTTCATCGTCTGGCGCTCCTCGATACTTTCATTTCTCGACCTTGTTATGTGTGACCGGCGCTCACGCAATGGTCGAGCATTTCTATTGCGACAAACATCAGAGCGCTCTGAAATGGTACGAACAACCGTATGCCTGATGCTTAGTCTTCCGATTCGAGGAGGACCGTGCCGCAGGCGCGCACACAGGAAAAAAGCGCGGGGTCGTCGTTGACGCCAAGCCGCGCCATCGCTTCGCGCTTGTGCCGGCTCACCGTGCGGCGATGGCAGCCGAGCGCCGCCGCGATCTGCACGATGGACTCGCCGCTCACGAGCCTGCGCAGGATGTCGGTCTGCCGCTTCGACAGCAGCAGGGCCGACACGAACCGACCGTTGTCCGGCTGCAAACGGGCGAGCGTTTCGACTACCGAGCGGCCCAGGTAGCGCGCGCCGCGCGCACTGTCGCAGACCGCTTGCGGCAGTTCCTCGAGCGAATCGGCTTTGCCGATCACACTGACCGCGGCATCGGCGACGACGACACGCAACATCGCGGCATTCGTCTGCCCGGTCACGACGACGACGCGCAATGACGGCCACTCGCCACGAATGCGCCGGATCAGGCCGAGTCCGTCGCCAATCTCGCCGGCGGGCTCCGGCATGGAAAGATCGACGACGAGCACGTCGCACGGTGTGTGTTGCAGCAATGCGATCAACGCAGTGGGCATCTGCGCCTGACCGACGACGGACAGACCTTCGTGCGCCTCCAGTGTCGATTTCAGGCCAAGCAGGACGAACGGGTGATCGTCCGCCAGAATGATTCGAAGATTTGTCACGATTAGTCTCGCTCGTTATAAGAATGGTCGAAATGCGCGCGGCAGTGGCTGTGCAGGCGGCAGGCGTCGATCTGCGTCGCGGCACTCAAGCGACGTGCCGGAAAAGCCATCTGATCACCCTCGCAAATTCACGACAATCGGAGCGTTCCTAATCCAGATCAATAATCGGGATAATTTATAGTTCGACCAGGCAATATGCGCACCGTGATTCGAATCGAATCAAAATCAATTCGGCAACGCAAAGCGCGCGCTGTTCGCCCCATGTCTCACGCCGCATCGCAAGCACGCGTCGCGCGCATCGCACGCGTCGACGCGGCGCGCGGAAACACCGGCAATGCGAGCAATGCGCAAGCGCTCGCCACCGTCCACACCAGCGGCCATGCTCCGATAGACAGCAGCGCCGGAATCGCAAGCGGCGTCACGAACAGCGTGAGGAACACGCAGGTGTTGCCCATCGCGAGCGCGGTGCCCGCGCGGCGAGTACCGGCGAGCGTCGCGAGTTCGGTGAACGCGACGCCGTGCCACGCCGACGCGCTAACTCCGCCGAGTACGATCATCAGCGCGAACGGCGCGACCGCCCCGGCGCGACGCAGCCCGATGAGCCCGGTCGCGAGCGCGAGCAGCACGAACAGCACGGCGGTCAACAGACTGCATGCCCGCATATACGCGCGGCGGTTGCCGCGCCGGTCGGTCCACGCGCCGCTCCAGACCCGCGCGATCGCGGCACCAGTCTGCACCGCGGCCATCGTCGCGCTGATCGCGAACACGCCGGCACGCCCGAAGTCGTGCAGGAACACCGTGCCGAATGTGATCACGGCAATCTGAGGCATGCACAGCGCGCCCGCGCCGAGCGCGACGCGCCAGATCGCGATGTCGCGCAATGGGGAGATCATCGGCGGCGGTGCGCTGACGTTCGAGGAGTCCAACCTCCGACCGTTGGCCGCCGCAGCACGGGCCGTCGCAGCCGCGCGCACTCCTTTGGGCGCCGGCGTATCGTCCGCGTGTGCGGGCTCGTGCAGCCAGCGCCACGCGAACCATGCGGTGATCGCGCACGCCAACGCCAGCACCGCATAGGCGCTCGCAAAACCAAAGTGCGAGGCGAGCACCGGCAGGACCACTGCGCCGAGTCCACCGCCCGCCGGCACCGCGGTTTGGCGGATGCTCATCGCGAGGCCGCGCTCGCCTTCGCGAAACCACGCCATCACCGCCCGGCCGCTCGATCCGTTGACGCTGCCGCCCAGCAGTCCGACCAACAGCAGCCCGAGCGCGAGCGGGACGATGCCAGGCACATGCGCGCCGCCCGGCGACACGAACAGCGCGAGACCGGCTAGCGCGACCGCGGTCGACAGCAAGCCGAGCAGCAGTACCCTGCGATCGCCCCAGCGGTCGGTTAGCAGCCCCCACGGCAACTCGCTGACCGCAATGCCCAGGCCGAGCATGCCGAGCACGAGGCCGAGCCCGTGGTTGCCCAGGTGGTAGTCCGAGCGCAGGAACACCGCTGTCGTCGGAATCCCCGAAAATGCCGCCGAAAAGCTCGCATTCGCGGCAAAACCAACGCCCAGCACCTTCCAGCGATGCCGCGCGCCGCGCTCGCCGGTGCCGCCCGACGCTGTCAACGATCCGTTTTCCATCACACCCTCCGTGTCTCATTCGAGGGTATGCTACGGCTGGGCATTCCATCGGCAAAGCCGGAAATTTAGATCGCCACCATCGGAAAAACCGAATCATGAGCCAGCGTGGTTTCGACCTTGCGCAGTTGCGGACCTTCGTCGCCGTCGCCGAATCGGGCGGGGTGTCGGCAGGCGCGGAGCGCGTGTTCCTGTCGCAGTCGTCGGTAAGCGAGCAGTTGAAGAAGCTCGAGGAGCGCGCCGGCCAGCCCCTCCTCGTGCGCAGCCGGCAGGGTGTGAGTCCGACGTCCGCGGGCGAGCGCCTGCTCGAGCATGCGCGCCGCATCATCGCGATGAGCGAAGCGGCCTTCGACGACCTGCAAGGCCGCTCGCTCGACGGCGAACTGCGCATCGCGATCACCGATTACTACCGGCCGCACGACATCGCGCGCATCCTCAAGACGTTTTCGGAACAGCATCCGCGGCTGAAGCTGCACGTGACGGTGCTGCCGAGCGCGGTGATCGACAGCGGCGCGGACGATCACGCGTCGTTCGACATCGGTTTGTCGGCGCGGCTCGTCACAGGCCAGTTGCGTGCACGCGGCGCGGGTGCCGGTGCCGCGAGCATCGTCGTGCGGCGCGAAAGGTTGCTATGGGCCAGTTGCGCCGATGCCGCCAGCCGCCCCATCGCGCCGTATCAACTGGTGCTGCTGCCGTCGACGTGTCAGTTGCAGCGCTTCGTCGTCAAGCTGCTCGACCAACACAAGGTACCGTACGTGGTGTCGCATTCGGCGTCGGGCGTCGCGGGCCTGCAGCTCGCATTGAAGGCGGGGCTCGGGATTTCCTGTCTGAACGAGTCGTCGCTCGGCGGCGGCGTGGTGGCGTGTGGCGCGAACTTCGGCTTGCCACCGCTGCCCGCCATCGAGTTTCATCTGCTGCCGCGGCGTCCGGGCGAAAGCGAGTTGGTCAGCAATGCACGTGATGCGCTCGTGCGGCTCTTCGCATGACGCGCGACGATCGCGACGCAGCACTGCTCGATGTGCCACGGCGTACTCGGCACCGTGCAGGTCACCGCGCCGGCGCTCGCCGGGCAGTACGCCGACGTGACCTACAAGGAATTGCGCGACTTCCAGAGCGGCCAGCGGCAAAGCGCGGTCATGCAGGCAATCATCGCGGGACGCAGCGACCAGGATCTGCACGATCTGGCGGTGTACTACGCGTCGCTCCCGCTCCCCGCGGCGGCCGAGAAGACCCGAGCCGGCGAAGGACCCGATGCGACCGCAACCAGGCTCGTGATGCAGGGCGACCCGCAACGCAATATCGCAGCGTGCGCCGCGTGTCATGGCCAACTCGATCGCAAGGGCGCGGCGCCGTGGCTCGGCGGACAGTCGGCGGCCTATCTGGCCGCGCAGTTGCAGGCGTTCGCTTCGGGCGCGCGGCGCAACGACATCAACGAGCAGATGCGCAATGTCGCGCGGCAGATGACGCCCGAGGAAATCGATGCCGTGGCGAGGTATTACGCGGCCATGCAGTAGTGGGACGGTGAGAGGTCGCGGGTTGACGCAGCGCAACGGCTCGCGTTACGCCGCGACAAACTCGCTGTCCAGTCTTCGCTCGCCGGCAACACCGGCCAGCTTCGCGCCGGGCGCCGGAGCACGGCTGCGCGATTCGCTGCCGGTCCGGAACACCGCCACCGCCGTCGACAGGCGCCGCGCCTGATCTTCCAGCGAACTCGCCGCCGCGGCCGCCTGCTCGACGAGCGCCGCGTTCTGCTGCGTGACCTCGTCCATCTGACCGACCGCGCGATTGACCTGATCGATGCCGGTGCTCTGTTCGAGCGCCGCCGCCGCGATCTCGTTCATGATGGAACTGACGCGCGCGATCGCGCCGACGATGTCGTTCATCGTCGTGCCCGAGCGCTCGACGAGCTGCGAGCCCTGCTCCACGCGGGTGGTCGACGCGTCGATCAAGCCCTTGATCTCCTTGGCCGCCGCCGCGCTGCGCTGCGCGAGCGAGCGCACTTCGCTCGCGACGACCGCGAAGCCGCGTCCCTGCTCGCCCGCTCGCGCCGCCTCGACCGCGGCGTTCAGCGCGAGGATGTTGGTCTGGAACGCGATCCCCTCGATCACACCAACGATATCGGCAATCCGCCGCGAATCGTCGACGATGCCGTGCATCGTGCCGACCACCTGCTCGGTCAGCTCGCCGCCCTGCGCGGCCAGCGTCGAGGCGCCCTGCGCGAGCGAGCTCGCCTCTTTCGCGTTGTCGGCCGTCTGCTTGACCGTCGTGGTCAGCTCTTCGATGCTCGCGGCCGTTTCCTCGAGCGCCGCCGCCTGCTCCTCGGTGCGTTGCGACAGATCGGCGTTGCCGGCCGCGATCTCGCTGACGCCGGTATCGATCGAATCGGTACCTTGACGAACCGCGTTGACCGTCGCGATCAGCGACTCCTGCATCTTGCGCAGCGCGGCCGCGAGACGGCCCATCTCGTTGTCGCTGAGCACCTCGATGCGGCCGCTCAGGTCGCCGTTGGCGATGCGCTGGAACTGCGCGATCGTCGCATCGACCGGCGTGACGATCGCGCGCACGAGCACGAAGCGGGCGAGCAAGCCGCCGACCAGCGACAGCGCAATGCCGATCGCCACCGCCGTGCTGATCGCGTAGAACAGGTCCTGCGCATCCTTGTAGCGCTGTGCGCCGTGATCGAGCTGCAACTGCTCGAGCGCGAGCATGGCCTTCTCGTACGCGCTGTACAGCGACGGCAGTTTATGCGCCTGCAATTGCTGGAAGGCGTTGGTGTCGCTCGACTTCAGCGCGGCGAGCGTCGGGTCGACGCCGTCGTGCAGGAACGCGTCGCGATTCTGCTGCATGTCGGCGATCAGACGCAGCTCATCGGCATCCGTGCCCGCATGGCTCAAATAGTGGGCAAGCCGCTCGTCAGAGGCTTTGCGGTACTGATCGAAGCGCTTGAGCACGGCGTTCGCGCCGTCCTGATCGTTCAGCGCGACGAGCGACGCGTACGTCGCGAGCGCGAGCCGCAGGCGCAGCAGTTGGCCGGCGCTGCCTTCGAGGTCGGCGACGGCGGGCGTGTCGACCGTGTACATCTGTTGCAGCGACGCGTTCGACGAGCGCAGCGACAACAATCCCGCGGCCGCGCCGAGCAGCAGCACGATGCCGAAGAACACGATCATCAGGGTAAGGCTGGTGCGAATCGACAGCTTTTTCAACATCGGACTGGTCTCCTTGGGCTGCCCGGCCGATGATTCCGTATCGTTGACGATAGCTGCATGGCCACGCAGGCTGCGCCCACGCCGTTCGGCCCGGTCCGCAACTTATCTGAAAATTAAGCAAACAGCACATTCGGGACAACGGCGTATCGGCCGAAAACTTTATGGTTGATCGCTCGCCCGGCTTGCGTTACATCAATAGAGTCTCGAAGCCCGTTTGCTGAAGCCCTTCTGTCGAAGCCTCTTCCTGCCCGGAGCGCGCCCATGTCGGAAATCGGTTCGGCCGTACTCGTGTTCGCGCTGCTGCTGATCGCCACCGGCCTCGGCGTCGGGGTGCGGCCGCTGCTGCCGGAAGAGCACAAGGCACACGAGACCGTACAGCTCGTGCAGCTCGTGATCGGCATGCTGGTGACGTTCGCCGCGCTGGTGCTGGGTTTGATGACGGCATCGGCGAAAGCAAGCTTCGACACCGCGTCGAACGATATGCGCAGCTATGCGGCCGAACTGATCGAATTCGACTCGACGCTGCGCGAGCTCGGCAGCGCGGCCGACGAATCGCGGCGCCTGTTGCGCCAGTACACGGCGGCGGCGATCGCTTCGACATGGCCGCGCGAGCCCGCGCCGAGCGGCGACTATCCGCGCGATCTCGGACCGCCGGGCAATCCGCAGCAACTCGAAAACGTGCATCTGGGCGACATGCTGACCACGGTGGGGCGGCAATTGCGACAGTTGCGCACGCAGGATGCGTTGCAGCAACGTGCACTCGATGACGCGTTGACGCAGTACCGGCGCGTCATCGATGCGCGCTGGAAAATCATCGAGGAAGCGCACAGCTCGATTTCGCGGCCGTTCTTCAAGACGCTGACGTTCTGGCTAGGCGTGATCTTTCTGAGCTTCGGGTTGATCGCGCCGCGTAATGCGTTGGCGCTGGTGACGATATCGCTGGGAGCGGTGTCGATTGCTTCGGCGGTTTATGTGATCGTCGATCTCGACACGCCGTTCACCGGGCCGATCGTGATTTCGAGTCTGCCGTTGCGGGATACGTTGGAGCATTTGAGTCGGTGAGTTTCTGACGGAATGCCCCGTCCGCGCGCGTGACGTAAAAAATGCCGGCAAACAGAAGGCAGAAAGGCCCGCTTTCCTGGCAGAAAGCGGGCCTCTGTTTTTGTGTCGATCAGCGGGACGCTGGTCGGCTCGGCATCGAGCCGCAACGATCAGAACGGAATATCGTCGTCCATCTCGTCGAATCCGCCGCCAGCCGGCGCGCTCGGACGGCTCGCACCGCCACCGCCGCTACCGCCACGCGAACCGCCGCCCGACGACATCGCGCGACCACCGCCGCCGCCGCTGCGCTCCGACGGCTCGCCACGGCTATAACCGCCTTCATCGCCGCCACCCATCGACGCGCCGCCGCGGCCGCCGAGCATCTGCATCTGCTCCGCGACGATCTCGGTCGAATAGCGATCGGTGCCGTCCTGCGCCTGCCACTTGCGCGTGCGGATGCGCCCTTCGAGGTACACCGACGAGCCCTTCTTCAGATATTCCGCCACGATTTCCGCGAGGCGGCCGAAGAACGCGACGCGGTGCCACTCGGTGGCTTCCTTCATCTCGCCCGACGCCTTGTCCTTGTAGCGGTCCGTCGTCGCAAGGCGGATGTTCGCCACTGCGTCGCCGCTCGGAAGATAGCGGACTTCCGGATCGGCGCCGAGGTTGCCGACCAGAATGACCTTGTTCACGGATGCCATGAATTTCTCCTGTTGATTCCTGTTGCAGGCGGCGCGGCACTACGCGGTTCGCGTCTCACGGCCGGCAGGCCCGAGACCAGAAGAGCGCCTCTGCCCGCCGCCGGGTGAGTTCTGGATGATTCGGGAGGTGCCCCGAGTACGCTGTGTTATGCCTTGCGCGGCGGCTGTTTCATCTTTGCGGCGATTATAAGCCAGCAAAATACCAGCCCGGAGCAGGCGAAGAAAACCGCGCTCTGGCCGTTCACCTTCAGCAGCCAGCCGCCGACCATTCCGCCCAGCGCAAGACCGATCGACTGCGTGGTGTTGTACACGCCGGCCGCGGCTCCCTTGCGGGTACCGGGCGCGAGCTTCGACACCAGCGAAGGCTGCGAGGCCTCGAGAATATTGAAGCCGAGAAAGTACACGAACAGGATCGCCGCCACACTCAGAATCGTATGCGGAGCAACGCCCAATAACAACTGGCCGATCAGGATAAGAGCGATCGCCGACAGCAGCACGATCTTCATCTTGCCGCGCTTCTCGGCGGCGATGATCGCCGGCACCATCATCACGAACGACAGCCCCATCACCGGCAGATACACCTTCCAGTGTGAAGCGACCGGCAGCCCGCCCGCTTCGAGAATGCGCGGCACGACGAGGAACAGCGCGGTTTGCGTGGCGTGCAGCACGAGCACGCCGAAATTCAAACGCAGCAACTCGACGTTGTGCAGCACTTCGGCGAACGGCGCGCGCACATGCACCGGCTTCGGCGCATCGGGCACGACCCATATCACGACGCCGATAGCGAGAATCGAGAACACGCCGACCAGCGTGAAGAGCCCGCTCATGCCGAGCCAGTGGAACACGATCGGCGCGCCGACGATCGCGACCGCGAACGACACGCCGATGCTGCCGCCGACCATCGCCATCGCCTTCGTGCGATGTTCCTCCGAGGTCAGATCGGCGATGAACGCGATCACCGCCGACGACACCGCACCCATCCCCTGAATCACCCGGCCGACGATGATCCACGTCATGTCGTGCGCGGCCGCCGCGACGAAGCTGCCGATCGCGAAGATCAGCAGGCCCGTCGCGATCACCGGCTTGCGGCCGACCTTGTCGGAGATCCAGCCATAGAAGATGTAGAGCATCGACTGCGTGACGCCGTACGCGCCGAGCGCGATGCCGACGAGCAGCACGTTTTCGCCGCCGGGAATGGTCTTCGCGTAGATCGAGAACACCGGCATGATCATGAAGAGACCCAGCATGCGCAGCGCGAAGATGGCGGCAAGCGACACGGTCGCGCGCAATTCGGGCGCGCTCATGCGTGTGGAGATGGCGGACGGATTGGACATCGAAGCGTTGTTTGAATGAACCGGGCGGCGAGCCCGTGGGGACAGCCTTGGCCGCCGGCACAGTGGAGCAGAACGAACAGGCAGGCGGCTAGCCCCGGCATATCGGCGGGTCCGCGCCGACGAGACGCGCAAAGCCCGTGCCCCATCGCCCCCGCTCGTCCCTCGCGGCATCTTGTACTCACGGAAAACGGCCCCAGTTTCGCCTTTTTCCCGCTGTCAGCACACCGTAACGGCGGTCTGGAAAAGTCGTTATAGTAGCAGGTTTGGCCTCTTTCCCTTTCCGCAGTTCATGGAATAAATCCGTGGAACAAATCCGTATTCGTGGGGCTCGCACCCACAACCTGAAGAACGTCAATCTCGACCTACCGCGTCACAAGCTCGTCGTTATCACGGGGCTTTCGGGCTCCGGCAAATCGTCGCTGGCGTTCGATACGCTGTATGCGGAAGGACAGCGGCGCTACGTCGAAAGTCTGTCCGCCTATGCGCGGCAGTTCCTGCAACTGATGGAAAAGCCGGACGTCGACCTGATCGAAGGCTTGTCGCCGGCTATCTCGATCGAACAGAAGGCGACTTCGCACAATCCGCGCTCGACGGTCGGCACCGTCACCGAAATCCACGACTATCTGCGTCTGCTGTTCGCGCGCGTCGGCACGCCCTACTGCCCCGATCACGAGATTCCGCTCGAAGCGCAAAGCGTGTCGCAGATGGTCGACGCGGCGCTCGCGCTGCCCGAGGAAACGCGCGTGATGATCCTCGCGCCCGTCGTCAGCGATCGCAAGGGCGAGCACACGGATCTGTTCGAGGACATGCAGGCGCAAGGCTTCGTGCGCTTTCGCGTGCGCTCGGGCGGCGGCACCGCCAACGAAGGCACCGCGAAAATCTATGAAGTCGACTCTCTGCCGAAGCTGAAGAAAAACGACAAGCACACGATCGACGTCGTGATCGATCGTCTGCGCGTGCGCCCCGACGTGAAGCAGCGCCTTGCCGAATCGTTCGAAACGGCGCTGCGTCTCGCCGACGGCCGCGCGATCGCGCTCGAAATGGATACGGACAAGGAGCACCTGTTCAGCTCGAAGTTCGCCTGCCCGATCTGCTCCTATTCGCTGCAGGAACTCGAGCCGCGCCTGTTCTCGTTCAACAACCCGATGGGCGCGTGCCCCGAATGCGACGGCCTCGGCCAGATTACGTTCTTCGATCCGAAGCGGGTGGTCGCGCATCCGTCGCTGTCGCTCGCGGCGGGCGCGGTGAAGGGCTGGGACCGGCGCAACCAGTTCTACTTCCAGATGCTGCAGAGCCTCTCAGCGTTCTACGACTTCGACATCGACACCGCGCTCGAGGACCTGCCGGAGAAAGTCCGCAAGATCCTGCTGTACGGTTCGGGCAAGCAGGAAATTCCGTTCTCGTACATCAACGAGCGCGGCCGCACGTCGGTGCGCGAGCACGTGTTCGAAGGGATCATCCCGAATCTGGAGCGGCGCTACCGCGAAACCGATTCGTCCGCGGTGCGCGAAGAACTCGCCAAATACCAGAATAGCCAGCCATGCCCGGCGTGCGCGGGCACGCGGCTGCGTCGCGAGGCGCGCTTCGTGCGCATCGGCGCGGACAGCGACGCGCGCGGCATCTTCGAGATCAGCGGCTGGCCGTTGCGCGACGCGCTCGGCTACTTCCAGACCCTGCGTCTCGAAGGCTCGAAGCGCGAGATCGCCGACAAGGTCGTCAAGGAAATCGTCGCGCGTCTGATGTTCCTGAACAACGTCGGGCTCGATTACCTGTCGCTCGAACGCAGCGCCGAAACGCTGTCGGGCGGCGAAGCGCAGCGCATTCGCCTCGCTTCCCAGATCGGCTCGGGGCTGACCGGCGTGATGTACGTGCTCGACGAACCGTCGATCGGCCTGCATCAGCGCGACAACGACCGGCTGATCTCGACGCTCAAGCATCTGCGCGATCTCGGCAACTCGGTGATCGTCGTCGAGCACGACGAGGACATGATCCGCATGGCCGACTACGTGGTCGACATGGGCCCGGGCGCCGGCGAGCACGGCGGCATGGTGATCGCCGAGGGCACGCCGAAAGAGGTGCAGAAGAACGCGGCGTCGCTGACGGGCCAATACATGTCCGGCGCGCGCACGATCGAATACCCCGACGAGCGCAAGGATCCCGACGAGCGGCGCCTGCGCATCGTCGAGGCGTACGGCAACAATCTGCACAACGTCACGCTCGATCTGCCGGTGGGTCTTTTGACCTGCGTGACCGGCGTGTCCGGCTCGGGCAAGTCGACGCTGATCAACGACACGCTGTATCACGCGGTCGCGCATCATCTGTACGGCTCGGCCACGGAGCCGGCGCCGTACGAGTCGATCGAGGGCCTCGAGCACTTCGACAAGGTGATCAACGTCGACCAGTCGCCGATCGGCCGCACGCCGCGCTCGAATCCGGCCACCTACACGGGCCTTTTCACGCCGATTCGCGAGCTGTTCGCGGGCGTGCCGGCCGCCAAGGAGCGCGGCTACGATCCGGGCCGCTTCTCGTTCAACGTGAAGGGCGGGCGCTGCGAATCGTGCCAGGGCGACGGCGTGCTGAAGGTCGAAATGCACTTCCTGCCCGACGTGTACGTGCCGTGCGACGTGTGCCACGGCAAGCGCTACAACCGCGAAACGCTCGATATCCAGTACAAAGGCAGCAACATCAGCGAAGTGCTCGACATGACGGTCGAACACGCGTACGAGTTCTTCAAGGCCGTACCGGTCGTCGCGCGCAAGCTGAAAACCCTGCTGGACGTGGGTCTCGGCTATATTCGCCTGGGTCAGTCGGCCACCACGCTGTCGGGCGGCGAGGCGCAGCGTGTGAAACTGTCGCTGGAACTGAGCAAGCGTGATACCGGTCGCACGCTATACATCCTTGACGAACCGACTACCGGCCTGCACTTTCACGATATCGCGCAGTTGCTGGAAGTCATACACCGGTTGCGTGACCAGGGTAATACCGTCGTGATCATCGAACATAATCTCGATGTAATCAAAACTGCGGACTGGGTCATCGATCTCGGCCCCGAAGGCGGCGCCGGCGGCGGGCAGATCATCGCCCAGGGCACGCCCGAGCAGGTCTCGAAGTCGAAGGCCAGTTTTACCGGCAAATATCTGGCGCCGCTGCTCAAGCGCGCCGCCACCACAAAGTAACGCTGCACTACCGAGGTTGGAGACGGGATAAGCCATGACCAAGCGTAATCAGGCGCGCGAAGAAGATCGGGTGCAGGACCTGCGCCCGCGCCCGGTCAGGCTGACCAGCGACATGAGTCTGCCGAAGCTGTCGGCGGTCGAGATCGGCAGCTACGTGGTGATGCTGTTCGGCATGTGGGCGGTGATCGAACTGAAGCTGCTCGGCGCGCTGCTCGCCGGGCTGCTGGTGTTTCAGCTCGTGCATACGATCGCGCCGCGCATCGAGCGTCACATGTCGAGCAAGCGGGCGCGCTGGCTCGCGGTGGTGATTCTGTCGACGCTGATCGTCGGCGCGCTGACGGGACTCACGCTCGGCATCATCTCGCATTTCGAGAACGACGTGCCGAGCGTGCAGGCTCTGCTCGATCAGGCCATGCAACTGATCGACCAGGCGCGCGGCAGGATTCCCCAATTCGTCGCGAACTATCTGCCGGTCGACACCGAGCAGATGAAGACGAAGGCCGCCGAACTGATGCACACGCACGCGAACATGCTGCAGCAAAGCGGCACGACCGTGGCGCGCGCGTTCACGCACGTGCTGCTCGGCATGATCATCGGCGCGATCATCGCGGTCGGCGCGCAGAAGCATATCCAGCGGCTGCCGCTGTCCACCGCGTTCGTCACGCGCGTCACGCGTTTTGCCGACGCGTTTCGCCGCATCGTATTCGCGCAGGTGAAGATCTCCGCGCTGAACACGGTGTTCACCGCGATCTTCCTGCTCGTGATCCTGCCGGTTTTCCACGACCAGCTGCCGCTGTCGAAGACGCTCGTGCTCGTCACGTTTATCGTGGGTCTGCTGCCGGTGATCGGCAATCTGATCTCGAACACGATCATCGTCGCGGTCGCGCTGTCGGTGAGTTTTCCGGCGGCGATCATGTCACTTGTGTTCCTGATCCTGATTCACAAGCTCGAGTACTTCCTGAACGCGCGCATCGTCGGCGGGCAGATCGAGGCGCGCGCATGGGAGCTGCTGATCGCGATGCTGGTGATGGAAGCGGCGTTCGGTATCGCCGGGGTCATCGCGGCGCCGATTTTTTATGCGTACATCAAGCGGGAGCTCATTTATTTGCGGTTGGTGTGAGTTGGGCTGGGTCGAGTAGCAAAAGTCAGCACTCACTAGCGCTCTGCAGCACACGCGGCAGTCCATGCAGCCGACGAAAGCGCAAGCGGCACTTCGGTGCCGCTTTTTTTTGCTTCCCGTGACCCTGCATCGTCGCCTCTTGCTGACAGAAAACTTGCAGCCGACCGCGTCAACCCCTAAGATGCGAACAATTCCTATTTACACCCAGTCCGCATCGTGACGTTTCGCCTGATCTCCCACCCGCGTCTCCGTCTGGGTCCCTGTTGCGCGTTGCCGGCTCGCGCATGAGACGCCAGCTTGTCCGCCTGCACCGCTGGTTCGGCGTCGCGACCGCACTGTTTCTGTTGGTCGCGGGCCTTACGGGCGCGATCATCGCGTGGGACCACGAGTTCGATGCCGCGCTGAACCCGTCGTTTTACCAGGCTCGCACGGTCGGGCCGACGCTGTCCGGCCTCGAACTGGCGAATCGCGTCGAAGCCGCCGATCCGCGTCTTCGGGTGACCTATCTGCCGCTCGCGGTCGAACCGGGCCACACGCTGCAGATGATGGTGCTGCCGCGCACCGATCCGGCGACGAAGCAGCCCTATCCGCTCGATTTCAATCAGATCGCCGTCGATCCCGTCACCGGCGAGATCCAGTGACGCCGCGAGTGGGGCGCCGTGTCGCTCGCGCGACTCAACCTGATTCCGTTCATCTACAAGCTGCACTACACGCTGCAGTTGCCGTTTACCGGCGGTGTCGACCTTGGCACCTGGCTGATGGGGATCGTCGGCATCGTGTGGCTCTTTGACTGCGTGATTGCGCTGTGCCTGTCGTTTCCGAGCCTGAAGGCCTGGCGCAAGTCGTTCACGTTCCGCCTGAAACGCGGCGGCTATGCGTTGACGTTCGATCTGCACCGCTCCGGCGGCGTATGGATCTGGGGTCTGCTGGCGATCGTCGCGCTGACGTCGATTTCGATGAATCTGTCGTCCCAGGTGGTGCGGCCGATCGTGTCACGACTGTCGACGCTGACACCCGATCCGTTCAGCAACCCCGAAATCCTGCGCGCGCCGCAACCCGGCGATCAGGTGCTGAGCCGCGAGCGCATCGTCGAACTCGCCGGGCAGGCCGGCAAGGAAATGCATGTCGCCGCGCCGCCGGGCGGGCTCTACTACGCCGAATTCATGCACGCGTATGGCGTCGGCTTCTACACGTCCGGCAACGACCACGGCGACACCGGCCTCGGCAACCCGTGGATGTATTGGGACGCCGCCACCGGCAAGCGGCTCGCCGCGCGGATTCCCGGCAGAGGCACGGCCGGCGACATCTTCCTGCAGGTGCAGTTTCCGCTGCACTCGGGGCGCATCCTCGGTCTCGGGGGGCGGATTCTGATCAGCGCGGTGGGGGTGGCGGTGGCCGTGCTGAGCGTCACGGGCCTGCTGATCTGGCTGAAGAAGCTGAACGCGCGCCGTCGTTCCGCGCAAAACGCGAATCTCGCGAGAAGCACGGGCGGCGCGGCAGCGCGTTCGTAACGCGAGCAGGTAAAGGGACGCGCCGGCCTCGACCGGCGCAGTCTTACTGGCGCGGCTCCTAGCGGAACACCACCGTCTTGCTGCCGTTCAGCACGACGCGATGCTCCACGTGCCACTTCACCGCGCGCGCGAGCGTCACACACTCGACGTCGCGGCCGATCGCCGTCAGTTGTTCCGGCGTCATGCTGTGGTCCACGCGCTCGACTTCCTGCTCGATGATCGGACCTTCGTCGAGATCGGTCGTCACATAGTGGGCGGTTGCCCCGATCAGCTTCACGCCGCGGTCGAACGCCTGGTAGTACGGCTTCGCGCCCTTGAAGCTCGGCAGGAACGAGTGGTGGATGTTGATCGCGCGGCCGGCGAGCGCCTCGCACAGGTTCGGCGACAGGATCTGCATGTAGCGCGCGAGCACCACGAGGTCGGCCTGATGCTCGTTGATCACTTCGAGCACGCGCGCTTCCTGCGCGGTTTTCGCTTCGGGCGTGCCGCCGAGCAGCGGGAAATGATGGAACGGGATGTCGTAGCTCGCGGCGAGCTGGTAGAACTCCTTGTGGTTCGAGATGATCGCCGGGATGTCGATGTTCAACTGACCGGTGCGGTAGCGGAACAGCAGATCGTTCAGGCAGTGGCCGATCTTCGACACCATGATCACGACGCGCGGCTTCACGTTCGCGTCGTGCAATTCCCAGCTCATGCCGAACTGCTCGGCGAGTGTCACGAACGACGCGCGCAGCGCGTCAAGCCCCGGATCGCCGCCCACCTGCTGAAAATGCACGCGCATGAAGAACTCGCCGGTGCGGCTGTCGCCGAACTGCGCGGAGTCGAGAATATTGCTGCCCCGCTCGAACAGAAAGCCCGACACGGCGTGAACGATGCCGGGCCGGTCGGCGCACGACAGTTTGAGGATAAAGCTGTGATCGGTCGACATGACCTCGGTGACTCCCTTCTTCAATGCGTGGTTTGTTTCAGTGGGTACTGGCTGCACGGGTTGAGCTCGACTGATGAGCCTGAGCTAGGCGAGCGCCGGCGGCGCGAACAGCGCGTCGATGCCCTCGCACGCGTCCTCGTCGATCCAGCGGCGGCGCAGCAGGCAATCGAGCGTCGCGAGGCTGGCATCGACGGTCAGCGCGCCTTCCTCGATCCAGCGCGCGACTTCGTCGATGCGCGCGAGCCGGTGTTCGCCCACTTCGCCGTCCTGGTTGCGCGGCGCGAAGTCGGCGGGCAGCGCGAGGTCGTAGATGAAAATCTGCTCGGCCTGCGTGCCTTCCGGCAGCGATTGCAGCACGTGCGCGGTGCGGCCCGCGACCGCGCTCGCCGCGATCTGCGCCGGAATGCCCGCCTCTTCCCAGCACTCCTTGACGATCGTCTCGGCGATGCCGAAGCCCCAGCCGATCCCGCCTGCGACGACGTTGTCGAGCATGCCGGGGTCGGTCGCCTTGGTATCGCTGCGGCGCGCGATCCACAATTGCGGTGCGCCACGCGGCGCCCCGCCAAAGGGCGCTCCGCCAAAGGGCGCCCCGCCATCCGCATATTCTACGACGCCGTTCAGATGCACCGCGTAGGTCATCGTGCCGAAGAAGCGCGACGCCGCGCGCTCGATATACGCGAGCGGCGGCGCGTCGAACGCATTGCGGATCGCGTACGTCTCGTTGCGCCAGCCGGGGATGCGGCCATCGGCGGCGAGCGCGCCGATCACGGAAGCGAGCGCCGCGCTGCGCAGATCGACGGTATCGAACGTGGCGCAGAGCGTCACGCCGTCGTTCGCCATCTCGAACACGTCGGGCCAGCGCGCGAGCAGCGGCACGTCGCGCTCGCGAATCCACCCGACCGGTTCGGCGCCGATCAGAAACGGCCGATGCGCGTTCGCGTCGAAGCGGCGCGCGGCGGTGATGCAGGGCAAAGTCATCGGAAAACTCCAAACTGTCCGCCGTCGTGGCGAACCGGGGCAAAGCAGAAGCGGGAGGATGGCGTGACGACTGTCAGTCGCGCAAGGCGACGCGAATCCCGACCGCGATGAACGTCGCGCCGGCCACGCGATCGAGCCACAGGCCCACGCGCGGCCGCCGTCTGAGCCAGCCGCCGATGATCCCCGCGCACACGCCGAATAGCGAAAACACCACGACGGTCTGCAGCATGAACAGCGCGCCGAGCTCCAGCATCTGCACGGTGACGCTCTGCGCGCCGTCCGGCTGCACGAACTGCGGCAGAAACACGACGAAGAACAGCGTGACCTTCGGATTCATCAGATTGCCGAGCACGCTCTGGCGAAACACCGTCGAAAGCGGCTGCGGCGCACGCTCGTGCGCGGTCGCGAGGCCCTGGCTGCGCAGCGCCTTGATGCCGATCCACACCAGATACGCGGCGCCGGCGAGCTTGATCGCTTCGAACGCGAGCGGCGACGAGCGCAGCAGCGCGGCGACGCCGAGCGCCGCGAGTGTCGTATGAAACGTGATGCCGGCGGCAAAGCCGAGCGCGGCGACCAGGCCGGCCGCGCGGCCCTGCGAGATGCCGCGCGCGAGCACCTGCAGATTGTCCGGGCCGGGCGCCACGGTGATCGCGATCGAGGTGGCAAGAAACAGCAGGAAGTTGGGCATCGTGGTGGTCTTCTGGTTGGGCGACTGGTGAACCATGATGGGTGAGCCATATCGTTGAGCCCGGTTGGTTTTGCTCGGCCAACGGGGCTTGTGCGGCTCATGCGACTTTAGCCGCTGGTACGGCGGGAAACGCTACCGCGCGTCACGGCACGCGCCGTGACTACCTCCCCGGTTCAATGACCGTTGAAACTCGTCACGGTATAGAGCGCAAGACCGCCGTCGCCCAGCAGCTTCGAGCCGCCCAGCTCCGGCAGATCGACGATCGCCGCGCCTTCCACGACGACCGCGCCGAGCCGCTCGAGCAGCAGTTTGCCGGCCATCATCGTGCCGCCGGTCGCGATCAGATCGTCGATGATCACGACGCGGTCGCCCGGCTCGCACGCATCCTCGTGAATCTCGACGGTCGCGGTACCGTATTCCAGTTCATACGATTGCGAGATCCGCTTGTACGGCAGTTTGCCCGCCTTGCGAATCGGGATGAAGCCAACGCTCAACTCATGGGCGACGATCGGCCCGATGATGAAGCCGCGCGCATCGAGCCCGGCAATGTAGTCGAGCTTCGCGTCGATATAGCGCTGCACGAACAGGTCGATCAGCACACGCAGCGACTTCGGCTCGCGCAGCAGCGGCGTGATGTCGCGGAACTGCACGCCCGGCTGCGGCCAGTCGGGCACCGTGCGAATGTGACTTCTGATGTAGTCGGCCGCATCGAGCGGCGCGCTCGCGAGCGCCTTGGACATGATGTCTCCGGATGGACCTCGACAGGTCCGGTGAAAGGCTTGAATCAGGGTCGCCCGCCAGAACGGGCCAGGCTCACGGGTTCAGGCCGCAGCGGCGCGGCGATGCTTCGACAGCCGCTCCTCGGCTTGCGCCAGTTGTTCGGGCAGACCGCGCAGCACCACGATGTCGCTCGCGCGCAGTTTCGTCGACGGGTCCGGTTCGACGCCGCGGATGCCGTGCCGGCGGATCGCGGTCACTTCGACACCGAGTTCGTACAGGCCCACCTCGGCGAGCGTACGGCCCACCGCGTCGGCGCTCTCGTCGACCGGCACCGATTGTAGCCGCACCTGCTCGTGGCCGTCGTCGTCGTCGATGTCGTCGGCGCCGTGGAAATAGCCGCGCAGCAGCGAATAACGTTCGTCGCGCATCTCCTCGACGCGCCGCACCACGCGCCGCATCGGCACACCCATCACGACGAGCGTATGCGACGCGAGCATCAGGCTGCCCTCGACGATCTCCGGAATCACCTCCGTCGCGCCGGCGGCGAGCAGTTTCTCCAGATCGGCATCGTCGACGGTGCGCACGATGACCGGCAGCGTCGGCTCCATCTCGTGAATGTTGTGCAGCACGCGCAGTGCCGACGGCGTGTTCGCGTAGGTGATCGCGATCGCGGCCGCGCGATGCAGGCCGGCGGCCAGCAGCGACTCGCGCCGCCCCGCGTCGCCGAACACGACCGATTCGCCGGCTGCCGCGGCCGCCGCGACACGGTCGGGATCGAGATCGAGCGCGACATACGAGAGCCCTTCATGCTCGAGCATGCGTGCGAGGTTCTGCCCGGCGCGGCCGTAGCCGCAGATGATTACGTGGCCGCTCTGCTTCAGGCTTTGCGTGGCGATGCGCGTCATCTGCAACGACTGCATCATCCATTCGGTCGACGACAGCCGCAGCACGACACGGTCCGCGTTCTGGATCATGAACGGCGCGGCGAGCATCGACAGCAGCATCGCGGCGAGAATCGCCTGCAACAGCGTCGCGTCGACGAGATGTCGGTCGAGGATCAGGTTCAGCAGCACGAAGCCGAACTCGCCCGCCTGCGCGAGACCGATACCGGTACGCATCGCGACGCCCGGCGTCGCGCCGAAGAGCCGCGCAAGGCCGGTGATCATGACCAATTTCAGCAGCACCGGGCCGAGGAAAAAGGCCAGCACGACGAGCGGATGCTCCCAGATCACGCGCGGATTGAGCAGCATGCCGGTGGTCACGAAGAAGAGCCCGAGCAGCACGTCGCGAAACGGCTTGATGTCCTCTTCGACCTGATGCCGATACGGCGTCTCGGCGATCAGCATGCCGGCGATGAACGCGCCGAGCGCGAGCGACAGCCCGAATTTGTCGGTGATGAACGCGGCGCCGAGCGTCACCAGCAGCAGATTGAGGACGAACAGCTCCTGCGAGCGGCGCCGCGCGACCACGTTGAACCAGCGCGTCATGAAGCGCTGCCCGACGATCAGCAGCAGCGCGAGGGCCACGACGATCTTGATCGCCGCGACGCCGAGCGCGCTGACCAGATTCTCCGAGCGGCCGCCGAGCGCCGAAATGATGATCAACAGCGGCACCACCGCGAGATCCTGAAACAGCAGCACGCCGAAGATATTGCGGCCGTGCTCGGTTTCGATTTCGAGCCGCTCCGCGAGCATCTTGCTGACGATCGCCGTCGACGACATCGCCAGCGCGCCGCCCAGCGCGACGCTCGCCTGCCACGTGATATGCACCCAACGCTCGAGCACGAAGCCGAGCGACACGGCCACCGCGACCGTGCCGATCACCTGCAGCAAGCCGAGTCCGAACACGAGCCGGCGCATCGTGCGCAGCTTGGCGAGCGAAAACTCGAGCCCGATCGAGAACATCAGGAACACGACGCCGAATTCCGCGAGATTCTGCGCCCCCGCCGAATCGGGAATCAGCCCGAACGCATGCGGCCCGACGACGATGCCGACCGTCAGGTAGCCGAGCATCGGCGGCAGATTCAGGAAGCGAAAGATCACCACGCCCGCCACCGATGCCAGCAGCAGAAACAGCGTCATTTCGAGCGGGGAAATCATCGGCAAAAACGCATGGGTGAAGCGTCCTCGTTCGTCAGCGGAACCGCGCACGAGAACGCCGTGCGAGATGATTGATTGGGCCGGCAAAAAAGCTGCAAAAAGGCGGCAAAGCAGCTGAAAAAGGGATTGTCGACAGGCCGATGCAGACAGCGGCTCGGCACAGCAGGCCCGGCGCGGCGAACAGGCGCCTTTGCTATACTCCGCGAATGATAGCGAAAATCAATGGCGACAGGGCACTCACGCTTGCTCGCGACGTACTCGACATCGAAGCGGACGCCGTGCGCGCGCTTCGCGACCAGCTCGACGGCAGTTTCGTCGGCGCGGTCGATTTCATCCTGGGTTGCCGTGGACGCGTGGTCGTCTCCGGCATCGGTAAATCCGGCCACGTGGCCCGCAAACTCGCGGCCACGCTGGCAAGCACCGGCACACCCGCGTTCTTCGTGCATCCGGCGGAAGCAAGCCACGGCGACCTCGGCATGGTCACCGCCGACGACGTATTTCTCGCGCTGTCCAATTCGGGCGAAACCGAGGAGCTGATGGCGATCCTGCCGCTCATCAAGCGGATCGGCGCGAAGCTGATCGCGATGACGGGCCGTCCTGGCTCAAGCCTCGCGCAACTCGCGGATGTGCATCTGAATTCCGGCGTCGCGAAGGAAGCCTGTCCGATGAATCTCGCGCCCACCGCCAGCACCACCGCCGCGCTCGCGCTCGGCGATGCGCTCGCGGTCGCGGTGCTCGACGCGCGCGGCTTCGGCCGCGACGACTTCGCGCGCTCGCATCCGGGCGGCGCGCTCGGCCGACGCCTGCTCACCTACGTGCGCGACGTCATGCGCACCGGCGACCAGTTGCCGCAGGTCACCCCCGAGGCAACCGTCAGCGATGCCCTCTTCCAGCTGACCGCGAAGCGCATGGGCATGACCTCGGTCGTCGACCGCGAGGGCCGTGTGACGGGCATCTTCACCGACGGCGACCTGCGCCGCGTGCTCGAACGCGACGGCGATTTCCGCCACCTGCCGATCGCCTCGGTGATGACCGCGGGCCCGCGCACGATCGGGCCGGATCATCTCGCGGTCGAAGCCGTGGAACTGATGGAGCGCTATCGTATCAATCAGATGCTGGTCGTCGACGAAACGGGCAAGCTGATCGGCGCGCTCAACATGCACGACCTGTTTTCGAAGAAGGTGATCTGATGGCCGTTGCTCCCCCTACCGCTACCGAACGCGCAAGCCGCGTGAAGCTGATGATTTTCGACGTCGACGGCGTACTGACCGACGGCGGCCTGCTGTTCACGGCGGAAGGCGACACGATGAAAGGCTTCAACTCGATGGACGGCCACGGCATGATGCTGCTGCGCCAGGCCGGCATCGAAACGGCGCTCATCACCGGGCGCAAGTCCGGCATCGTGGCCGCGCGGGCGAAAGAAATGAACATCGCGCATGTCTACCAGGGCGTGCAGGACAAGCCACAGGCGTTCGCCGACCTGCTGCGGCAAACCGGCCTCACCGCCGAGGACTGTGGCTACATGGGCGACGACTGGGTCGATCTCGCGGTGATGCTGCGCGTCGGCTTCGCGGCCGCGCCGGCCAATTCGCATCCCGAAGTGATCGCGCGCGCCCACTGGGTCAGCGAGGCGCGCGGCGGTTACGGCGCGGCGCGCGAAGTGTGCGACACGCTGCTGCGTGCCCAGCACAAATATGAAGCACTGCTCGCGGCGGCGTGCAGCGGCGAGCAACGGGGCCTCGTGGGATGAACCAGTTTCGCCTGACTTCGCTGATCCCGCTCATCGCGATGGCGGCGCTCGCCGGCATCACGTGGTGGCTGCTGCAAGCCACGTTGCCGCGCAAGACCGACGACGAGGTGCGCCCGAAGGAACACACGCCGGACTACTTCGCCGACAACTTTTCGGTGTCCGAGCTCGACCAGTCAGGCGCGACGCAGTACCGGCTGACCGCGCAGTCGCTGGTCCATTACGAGGACGACGAAATGAGCGACCTCGTCAAGCCGGCGATGCGTGCGTTCCAGCCCGGCAAGCCGATCGTCACCGCGACCGGCGACACGGGCACGGTCAACGCGGATGCGTCGATCGTCAATCTGTACCAGAACGCGCGCATCCTGCGCGCGCCCGGCGGCGGCGATCCGCAGATGCAGGCCGATTCCGAGCATTTCAGGGTCCTCGTCAACGACGATGTGATCGAGACTGAAAAGCCAGTTAAACTTCAGCGCGGCATGTCCGTGATGACTGCCAGCGGCATGAAATACAACAATGTCACCCGGTTTATGCAACTGTTCGGCAATGTAAGAGGCGCAATCGCCGCGTCCGATTCCGGCCACTAAGCCAACGCATACCGGGTAATCCATTCCAGGCGTGACTGCATGAACGAATCGCACCCCCGTTTTGATACCGGCCGTTCGCGCGCGCTGTCCGCGTGCCGCGCCGCACTTGCTGCGCTCGTCGTCGCGCTGCCGCTCGTCGGCTTCGCGCCGCTTGCGCACGCGGACCGCGCCGACAAAGACAAGCCGCTGAACATCGAAGCGGACAACATGACTTACGACGACCTGCGGCAGGTCAGCATCTTCACCGGCCACGTGGTGGCCACCAAAGGGACGATCCTGATCAAGGCCGATCGCGTCGAAGTGTCGCAAGACCCGCAGGGCTACCAATTCGCGACCGGCACCTCGAGCGGCGGCAATCTGTCGTATTTCCGCCAGAAGCGCGAAGGGCTCGACGAATACATCGAGGGTACGGCGATCCGTATCGACTACGACGGCAAGCAGGATCTGACCACGCTGACCACCAACGCGACGGTGCGCCGCCTGCAGAGCATGACGACGCTGCTCGACCAGGTGCACGGTAGCGTGATCACCTACGACGGCCAGAACGACTTCTACACCGCGAAGTCAGGCAAGGACGTCGCAGGTCCGGGCAACCCGACCGGCCGCGTGCGCGCGATGCTGTCGCCGCGCAACGCCGGCGCCGCGCCGCTGACCGGCGCGTCGGCCACGCTCACGCCGTCCAACTCGATCCAGGGAGCGCCGAACCAGTGAGCACCATGAGCAGCACCATCGCGCCCCTCCCCCATCGGAAGCCGGCCGGCACCAGCAGTTCGCTGGTCGTGCGCAATCTGAAGAAGCGCTATGGCTCGCGCACGGTCGTCAAGGACGTGTCGCTCGACGTGAAGAGCGGCGAAGTGGTCGGCCTGCTCGGCCCGAACGGCGCCGGCAAGACCACGTCGTTCTACATGATCGTCGGCCTCGTGCCGCTCGATGCCGGCGAAATCGATCTGGACGGCAAGTCGATCAGCCTGCTGCCCATTCACAAACGCGCATCGCTCGGCCTGTCATATCTGCCGCAGGAAGCGTCGGTGTTCCGTAAGTTGAGCGTCGAGCAGAATATTCGCGCGGTGCTGGAATTGCAGCACGACGAAAACGGCAAGCGCCTCGGCAAAGACGTGATCACGTCACGCACCGAAGCGCTGCTCGACGAGCTTCAGATCGCGCATCTGCGTGAAAATCCGGCGCTGTCGCTGTCGGGCGGCGAGCGTCGTCGGGTTGAAATTGCGCGCGCGCTGGCAACCAATCCGAGCTTCATTCTGCTCGACGAACCGTTCGCCGGCGTCGACCCGATCGCGGTGCTGGAAATCCAGAAAATCGTCAAGTTCTTGAAGCAGCGCAATATCGGCGTCCTGATCACCGACCACAACGTGCGCGAAACGCTAGGTATCTGCGATCACGCGTACATCATCAGCGACGGCAGCGTGCTGGCCGCCGGCGCGCCTAGCGACATCATCGAAAACGAAAGCGTGCGGCGCGTCTATCTGGGCGAGCACTTCCGCATGTAAGCACGTACGGCGTCCCCGGCCACGCAAGCGCGCGCGGCCGGCCCGCGGCGCCATTTTTTGCGGCACCCGCACATTCGTTGTCTGGCGGCGCAGGGTGGCGCCGCGCGGCGCGCCAAATCGGGCGTACCCAAAAATTGCGAGTGCCGCAAGGTATCGCGGTCGTGGCAAACTCTCTACAATGAATCTCAACTTGCCATGAAAGCCAGCCTCCAACTCCGCCTATCGCAGCATCTTGCGCTCACGCCGCAACTGCAACAGTCCATCCGGCTGCTTCAGTTGTCGACGCTCGAACTGCAGCAGGAAGTCGCCATGGCGATCTCGCAGAATCCTCTCCTCGAAAACGAAGACGAGTGGATCGCGAGCCCGTTGCGGGTGGCATCCGACGGTTCCGTGATCGCCCAGACACCGGGCTCCTCGACGCCGGCCGATCCGATGGCCGGCAACGGTTCGGCATCGTCCGAGGGCAACGGCGAGCGAGCCGAAAGCGGCGAGCCGCAGGGTGTCGACGAATACAATGGCCTTTCGGGCGACGGCGGCGGCGATACTTCGCAGTGGAACCTGGACGACTACGGCCGCTCCGGCAACGCGTCGGACGACGACGACCTGCCCCCGCTGCAAATCCACGAATCGAGCACGTCGCTGCGCGACCACCTGATGACGCAACTGCGCGTCACCCAGGCGAGCCAGCGCGACCGCGCGCTCATCACGTTCCTGATCGAATCGCTGGACGACGACGGCTATCTCGCCGCCACGCTCGAAGAAGTGCTGGCTGACCTGCCCGAAGAACTCGAAGTCGACGTCGACGAACTGAACGCCGCGCTTGCGCTGCTGCATAGCTTCGACCCATCGGGTGTCGGCGCGCGCTCCGCGTCCGAATGTCTGAAGCTGCAGTTGCTGCGGCTCGAGCCATCGCCCACGCGCACGCTTGCGCTAGACATTGTCAGCCATTACCTGGAACTGCTCGCCGCGCGCGATTTCACGCGGCTACGCAAGCACCTTAAGGCCAGCGACGACGATCTGCGCGACGCGCATGTGCTGATCCGCTCGCTCGAACCATTTCCGGGCGCGGCCTACGGCAAGGCCGAAGCGGACTACGTGGTGCCCGACATCATGGTGCGCAAAACGGCACAGGGCTGGCTGGCGGAGCTGAATCCCGAGGTAGTGCCGAAGCTGCGGATTAACCATCTATACGCGAATATTCTGCGCAATAACCGCGGCGATCCGGGCAGTGGTTCGTTGCGCCAGCAACTGCAGGAAGCACGCTGGCTGATCAAAAATATCCAGCAGCGTTTCGAGACGATCCTGCGGGTTGCGCAGGCAATTGTCGAGCGTCAAAAGAGCTTTTTTGTGCACGGCGAAATTGCCATGCGCCCCTTGGTTTTGCGGGAAATAGCTGATACGCTGGGCCTACACGAGTCGACTGTCTCGCGTGTGACAACCGGCAAATACATGCTGACCCCATTCGGGACGCTGGAATTCAAGTACTTTTTCGGCTCACACGTTTCGACGGACACCGGCGGCGCGGCCTCCTCCACGGCCATTCGCGCGCTGATCAAACAACTGATAGGAGCGGAAAACCCGAAATCGCCACTTTCAGACAGTCGCATAGCCGAACTGCTGGCGGAACAGGGCTTCGTGGTCGCACGGCGTACCGTTGCGAAATACCGTGAGGCGCTCAAAATCCCGGCAGTCAACCTGCGCAAGTCTCTGTAGCCCGCCGCGTTTTGCAGCGGGCATTTACCGGCCGCTCCGCACCTGGCGGACAGGCCGGCCGCTGCGACCTGCCAGATGTCCGTCACCGGGGGGCGACACAGGCAAGCCGTCAGATCGACCGGACCTTTGTCATTGTGCGGACCAAGCGGCCATTAGCTTGGAGAAGCACTATGAATCTCAAGATCAGTGGACACCACCTCGAAGTAACGCCTGCGTTGCGCGAATACGTGATCACCAAACTGGACAGGGTGCTAAGACATTTCGATCAGGTCATCGACGGCAGTGTGGTCCTCTCGGTCGACAACCATAAGGAAAAGGACAAGCGTCAAAAGGTGGAAATCAACCTCCATCTGAAGGGTAAGGATATCTTCGTCGAGAGTTGTGACAGCGATTTGTACGCTGCAATCGATTTGATGATCGACAAGCTCGACAGGCAGGTGATACGCCACAAGGATCGTCTGCAAGGCCATCAGCACGAAGCGATCAAGTATCAGCCGGCGCCGCAACTGGACGTGCCGCCGCAATAGGAGAAATTAGAGGAAATTCCTCAATTCCCTTGAACTCGTCGAGCCGCCCGCGACCGGGCGGTTTTTCGTTTCAGCGCCCCGGTTCCCGCTCACCGCCGGTGCGTCTCGCCGAGGCCGACCCGAACCATTCCCGCAGAGGTTTGCGCAGCGCGACACGTGCCGCGGCGCAAGCGCTGAAAAACCTGATATGCATAGATGGCGCGCCGCACCATCGGCCGTCACCCTGTTCTATAATGTTCCAGTTACCATCGGGGTCAAGCCAGCTCTGATGAAGTACGGCCGATCGAAATCTAACGCTTTCGCGATCGACTCTGAGCGTCCGTCTTCGCCAGCATCGAACGAATGGAACGTCACTCAACCGCCCCGGTGGGGAGAACTCAGGCCACGTTTTCGCCTGTCAAAATGAATCGTTTAGCCAAATTTCTTCCCCTCGAGAACGTCGTCATCGGACTATCGGTCACCAGCAAGAAACGCGTGTTCGAGCAAGCGGGCCTGATCTTCGAGAACCAGAACGGCATCGCCCGCAGTACCGTCACAGACAATCTTTTTGCGCGAGAACGACTCGGCTCGACCGGGCTCGGCGAAGGCGTCGCGATCCCGCATGGGCGGATCAAGGGCCTCAAGCAGCCGCTCGCCGCATTCGTCAGACTCGCCGAACCGATCCCCTTTGAAGCGCCGGACGGCCAGCCGGTCTCGCTGCTGATCTTCCTGCTCGTCCCCGAACAGGCCACTCAACAGCACCTCGAAATTCTCTCCGAGATCGCGCAATTGCTGTCCGATCGCGACGCCCGCGAGCGGCTGCACACTGAAGAAGAACGCGAATCGTTGCATCGCCTGCTTACTCAGTGGCAACCTTGATGCAACGGCGGCGGTAGTTCATACGCGCCCGCACACGCAGCAAAGACCGGCAAGCGGCTCACACTGGAGTCACTGACTCATGGATACGTCCAGCATCAACGCCCAAAGCATTTTCGACGACAACGCCGCCATGCTGAAGCTCAGCTGGCTCACGGGGCATGAAGGCTGGGAGCGCGGCTTTTCTTCGGAATCGGTCGCCAATGCCACGTCGAGCGCCGACCTCGTCGGCCACCTGAACCTGATCCACCCCAACCGGATCCAGGTGCTCGGCGACGCTGAAATCGACTACTACAAACGTCAGACCGACGAAGACCGCTCGCGCCACATGGCCGAGTTGATCGCGCTGGAGCCGCCGTTTCTCGTCGTCGCGGGCGGAGTCGCGGCGCCGCCGGAGCTGGTGCTGCGCTGCACGCGCTCGTCGACGCCGCTGTTCACGACGCCGACCTCGGCGGCCGCGGTGATCGATAGTCTGCGTCTTTACATGTCGCGCATTCTCGCGCCGCGCGCGACGCTGCACGGCGTGTTTCTCGACATCCTCGGCATGGGCGTGTTGCTGACCGGCGACTCGGGCCTCGGCAAGAGCGAGCTCGGCCTCGAACTGATCAGCCGAGGCCACGGTCTCGTCGCCGACGACGCTGTCGATTTCGTGCGCCTCGGCCCGGACTTCGTCGAAGGACGCTGTCCGCCGCTGCTGCAGAACCTGCTCGAAGTTCGCGGCCTCGGTCTGCTCGACATCAAGACGATCTTCGGCGAAACGGCGGTGCGCCGCAAAATGAAACTGAAGCTGATCGTGCAACTGGTGCGCCGCCCCGACGGCGAATTCCAGCGGCTGCCGCTGGAAAGCCAGACCGTCGACGTGCTCGGCCTACCGATCAGCAAGGTGACGATTCAAGTGGCCGCCGGCCGCAACCTCGCGGTGCTGGTCGAAGCGGCCGTGCGCAACACGATTCTGCAACTGCGCGGTATCGACACGCTGCGCGATTTCATGGATCGGCAACGTCTCGCCATGCAGGATCCCGATAGCCAGTTTCCCGGCAAGCTGATCTGAAGCCCGCCACAGCGCCATGAAGCGCCCGCAGAAGGCAGGCCGCGGGCACGCGCATGGAGGCCAGATGCTATGATGAAATCTACGCTTTCGACGACTCCATGCGCATAATCCTGATCACCGGTATCTCCGGCTCCGGCAAATCCGTTGCCCTGAACGCGCTCGAAGACGCGGGTTATTACTGCGTCGATAATCTGCCGCCGCGTTTCCTGCAGCAACTCGCCACCTACCTCGCCGCGGACGGCCAGGATCGTCTCGCGGTCGCGATCGACGCGCGCTCCGGTTCGTCGCTCGACGAAATGCCCGCGATGATCCGCGACCTCAAGCGCTCGCACGACGTGCGCGTGCTGTTCCTGAGCGCGAGCACGCAGTCGCTGATTCAACGCTTTTCCGAAACGCGTCGCCGCCATCCGCTGTCCGGCTCGCCCGCGCACGACGCGGACGTTGGCCTGCTCACGTCGCTCGCCGAAGCGATCGAACGCGAGCGCGAACTGGTCGCGGGACTTGCCGAATTCGGCCATCAGATCGACACGAGCAATCTGCGCGCGAACGTGCTGCGCGCATGGGTCAAGCGCTTCATCGAACAGGAGGACGCGGGGCTCGTGCTGATGTTCGAGTCGTTCGGCTTCAAGCGCGGCGTACCGCTCGACGCGGATTTCGTATTCGACGTACGCACGCTGCCGAACCCATACTACGATCATGAATTGAGGCCGCTCACCGGCCTCGACAAACCGGTCATGGATTTTCTCGATGCGCAGCCGGTCGTCCACGAGATGATCGACGACATCGAGAAGTATCTGTCCAAGTGGCTGCCGCATTTCCGCGACGACAATCGCAGCTACCTGACCGTCGCAATCGGTTGCACGGGCGGCCAGCACCGCTCGGTATTCATCGCGGAGACGCTTGCCGCGCGTCTCGCAACATCGGCGAATGTGATTGTGCGGCACCGCGATGCGCCGGTCGACGTCGGCGAATCATCGAAGCTGGTGGCTTAACCGGCCGCATCGCGCGGCCTTAACCCGAAGCGTTGCGCCATGTCCTCTACGCCTACTGTGTACGCCGATTTGCCGCTGTTTCCGCTGCATACGGTGCTATTTCCCGATGGCTTGCTGCCGCTCAAAATCTTCGAAGCGCGCTACCTCGACATGGCGCGCGACTGTCTGCGCGAAAAAACACCGTTCGGCGTTTGCATGCTGAAAAGCGGCGCGGAAGTCGCGCGCGAGGAAGAACCTTCGGTACCCGAAACGATCGGCTGTCTCGCCGAAATCGACGAGTGCGACGTCGATGCATTCGGCATGCTGCTGATTCGCGCGCGCGGCACGACGCGCTTTCGTCTGTTATCGCATCGCGTCGAAGCGAGCGGTCTGCTGGTCGGCATGGCCGAGCCGCTCGCCGATGATCTCCCGCTCGAGGGCAATGAGCTATTGGCCAAATTCGGCGCGTGCGCGGAAGTGCTCGAGCGGATCATCGCAACGATCCGCGAACGCGATCCGGACAGCCTACCGTTCGCCGAGCCGTTCCGGCTCGACGATCCGTCGTGGGTGTCGAACCGTCTCGCCGAGGTGCTGCCAATCGCGTTGCGCGCACGGCAAAAGCTGATGGAATTAACCGATGCCGGCGCGCGCATCGACGTCGTGCATCACTACATGCAACAGCATCAGTTGCTGTGAAATCCTGAAGTCGTGAAGGCTGCCGCGCCGGACCCAAGTCGCCCGCACAGCACCTCCGATCCATTCCGCTAGAGCAACGAACCATGCAGACTGGCGAGCAGCTTGCGCACCGGCGCCGGCACGCCGAATGAATCCAGATCGCTGAGCGCAACCCATGCGGTGTCCGCATCGTTGAGCGCGGCCAGGGCGCCGACACCGCGATCGAACTCCGCAAGCCGCGGTTCGATATCGAGCTTGAAATGCGTGAATACGTGTGAGAACGACGCGAGCGGGGACACTTCGCCGTCGCCGCCGAACGCGCGCGCCCGCTCGGCCAGCGATGCTTCGTCGGCAGCTTCGGGCAGACTCCACAGACCACCCCAGATGCCCGACGGCGGACGCCGCTCGAGCATCACCGCATTGCCGTCGCGCAGCACCAGCATCCACGTACGGCGTGTCGGCACCGCTTTCTTCGGGCGCGCGGTCGGCAATTCACGTTGACGTCCGGTGACGTTGGCAACGCAGTCCGGCGCGAACGGACAGCGTGTGCAATCGGGTTTGCCGCGCACGCACAATGTCGCGCCGAGATCCATCAAGCCCTGCGTGTACCCGCTGACCTCCGCGTTCGACGCATTCGACGGCAGCAGTGATTCCGCGAGCGTCCACATTGCGTTCTCGACTTTCTTCTCGCCCGGAAAGCCTTCGACGCCGAATACGCGCGCGAGCACGCGCTTCACGTTGCCGTCGAGAATCGTCGCGCGCGCGCCGAACGCGAACGACGCGATCGCCGCGGCCGTCGAGCGGCCAATGCCGGGCAACTCGGCGAGCTCATCGACCGACGCGGGAAACGCGCCGCCATGCTGCTCGACGACGACCTGCGCGCAGCGATGCAGATTGCGCGCGCGCGTGTAGTAGCCGAGGCCGGCCCACAGCGCCATCACGTCATCGGACGGCGCGGCGGCGAGCGCGGCGACATCCGGGAAACGCGCGAGAAATTTCGCGTAGTACGGAATCACCGTCGACACCTGGGTCTGCTGCAGCATGATCTCGGACAGCCAGATGCGATACGGATCGCGCGTGTTCTGCCACGGCAGATCGTGGCGGCCGTGCTGGCGCTGCCACGCGATCAGCCGCGCGGAAAACTCGGGCATCGGCGCAAACGCGGGCGTGGTGTCGGACGCGCTGGAGCGCGCGCCGGTCGTTGGGGTCAGGCGGGAAGGCATCGAGAATCTAGCGCTGGCAAGTGGGACAGAAGTACGTGGAGCGTTGCCCCTGCACGATCTGTTTGATTGGCGTTCCACACACGCGGCATGGCAGGCCCGCGCGATCATAGACGAAGTAGTCGAGCTGAAAATAGCCGCTTTCGCCGTCGCTGCCGACGAAATCGCGCAGCGTGCTGCCGCCCTTGTCGATCGCGGCGGCGAGCGTCACGCGCACGGCATCGGCCAGCAGTTCATAACGCACGAGCGACACGCGGCCCGCCGCGGTGGTCGGCCGGATGCCCGCGCGAAACAGACTCTCCGACGCGTAGATATTGCCCACGCCGACCACGATGTCCCCCGCCAGCAGCGCCTGCTTCACCGACACCTTGCGCCCGCGCGTCAACCGATGCATCAGCGCGCCCGAAAAAGCCGGCGAGAAAGGCTCGACGCCAAGGCTCGCGAGCAGCGGATGTTCGAGGATGTCGCCTGCTTCGCGCGGATGCCATAGCACCGCGCCGAAGCGGCGGGGATCACGATAGCGCAGGATAAAGTCGTCGAAGATCCAGTCGACATGATCGTGCTTCGCCGCGGCAGGCGGATGCGGCACATGACGCAGAACGCGCAACGTGCCCGTCATGCCGAGGTGGACGATGAACCACCCAGCGTCGATTTCGAACAGCAAATACTTGCCACGTCGCTCGACTTTGCGCACCACGTGGCCGCGCAAGGTTTTCGCAAGGTCGGCCGGAATTGGCCAGCGCAGCGCGGCCGTCCGCACGTCGACGCGCTCAACCTTGCGCCCGGACACATACGGTTCGATCCCCCGTCGGGTAACCTCGACTTCTGGCAACTCTGGCATGGCTGATTGGTCTGCTACTTGCGTGAGTGGTTGTGCGCGTATTGTAGCGAGCGCGTTACAATCGACTGAAACATTGAACGGATTTCCATGAACGTGTCCTTCGTGAAGCTGCTATCAAAGCGCCGCGCGCGCGTGTCCAAGGTGCCGCTCGCCGTGTCCGCTCGCCGGATGCTCGGTGCGGCCGCGCTCGGATTGTGGGCGCTGGCCGCCGTGCCCGCGCATGCGCAGGACCCGTCGCCGGATTCCGACGACACGTCGGTCACGATGCCGGACCCGCTGGGTCCGGCATCACCTGAAGACGAAAAGTCGCTGCCCGGCGTACCGCTGTCGAGCCAGATCGTCTTCCAGGTGCTGGCCGCCGAGATCGCGCTGCAGCGCGACCAGCCGGCACCGGCCTATCAGACCTACCTCGCGCTCGCGCGCGACACTCACGACCCGCGCATGGCGCAACGCGCCACCGAAATAGCGCTGGCGGCGCAGAGCCCGTCGGACGCGCTCGCCGCCGCGCAACTGTGGCAACAGTACGCGCCGAGTTCGGAACGCGCCGCCCAGCTCGACGCGTCGCTGCTCGTGCTGTCTGGCAAGCCCGACGATGCGTCGCCGATCCTGTCGCAAGAACTGGCGAAGGTACCCGAGGAAAATCGCGGCAGCGCGATCCTCGCGCTGCAACTGCTGTTGTCGCGCGGCCCGAACCGCGTCGGTGGCCTGCACGTGTTGCAGGACCTGCTGAAGAACGACATGAACCGGCCGGAGGCGCAATTGGCCCTCGCGCGTCAGCAGCTGCTGGCCGACGACGCGCCGGGCGCGCACAAGTCGCTCGAGCAGGCGCTCACGATCAAGCCCGACTATCTGCCGGCGGCGTTGATGCTGTCGCAAATGGGTCCGGAGGAGCGCAAGGAAGGCATCGCGTCGCTCGAAAAGTACGTGCAGCAGAATCCGAAATCGCATGACGCACGGCTCGCGCTGGCGCAGATGTATCTTGCCAGTGACCGTCTCGACGACGCGCAGAAGCAGTTCGAGCTCATGCGCAAGGCAAACCCCAACGACTTGACACCGTTGATGGCGCTCGCGCTGATCAAGATCCAGCAGAAGAATCTCCCCGAAGCGCAGACGTATCTGGTGCAGTACGCGCAGCAGGCCGAGAAGATGCCGGGTGCCGATGCGGGCCAGGCCTACATCTACCTCGCGCAGCTAGCGCTCGAACAGAAGAATGAGGCGGCCGCGAGCGACTGGCTGAACAAGATCTCGCCAGCGAGTCAACAATACCTGGCCGCGCAGATTACCGGCGCGCAACTGCTCGCGAAACAGGGCAAGACCGAGGAGGCGCGCCAGTTGCTCTCCAACTTGCAGACCTCCGATCCGCGTGATGTGGCGCTGATCGCGCGCACCGATGCGGCGATCCTGTTCGACGCGAAGCGCTACCCGGAGGCCGAAGCGCGTCTGCAGCAAGCCACGGCGAACTTTCCCGACGACCCCGACCTCACCTACGACTACGCGATGGCCGCCGAGAAAACCGGCCATTACGACATCATGGAAGCGCAGCTGCGCAAGCTGATCCAGACGCAACCGGACAATCCGCAGGCGTATAACGCGCTCGGCTATTCGCTCGCAGATCGCAACCAGCGCCTGCCAGAGGCGGACAAGCTGGTCGAGAAGGCCTCGGCGCTCGCACCGAACGATGCGTTCATCATGGACAGCGTCGGCTGGGTCAAGTACCGGATGGGTGACACGGCCGATGCGATCAAGCTGCTGCGCAAGGCATACAGCCTCCAGCCGAACGCGGAAATCGGCGCGCACCTCGGCGAAGTGCTGTGGAAGGCCGGCGAGCAGGAACAGGCGCGCGCCGCGTTTCGCGAGGCTCGCAAGCTCGAACCCGACAACGAGACTCTCGTCAAAACGTTGCAACGTCTTCAGGTAAACAATCTTTGATGCGTCTTTCCCGTTTGATTTCTTTTTCCAAGGCGCCTCGCGGCAGCGCGGTTGGTTTCGCGGCGGCGGCGGTTGTCGCGCTGGCCGGCTGCGCGTCGGTGAAGCCGCAGGGGCCGTCCACGTCGAACGCCGCCACCGAAGTCACCGCGCAGACGAGCCGCTCGTATCAGGGCCGCTTCGCGATCCAATACAACGATCAGAACGGCCAGCAGCGCAACGCTTACGGCAATTTCTCGTGGCAGGAAACGGGCGACACCGTCACGCTGCAGTTGCGCAATCCGCTTGGCCAGACGCTGGCCATCGTGACTTCGTCGCCGGCTTCGGCCACGCTCGAATTGCCGAACCGCCAGCCGCTCACCGCCGATAACGTGTCGACGCTGATGCAGAACGCGCTCGGCTTCACGCTGCCGGTCGAAGGGTTGCGCTACTGGCTGCAACCGTCGCCGGCGCCGACTTCGCGCGCGAAGACCGAGAAGGATCCGGAGCAACCGTCGCGCCTGAAGCAGATCACCCAGGACGGCTGGACGATCGACTATGTGGCCTATGCCGATGCACCAGCCACCGGCGTGAAGCGCCTCAATCTGAGCCGCTCGGAGCCGCCACTCGACATCAAGCTCGTGCTGGATCAGTGAGTCGTTCTTGCTTGGCCTTTTGTCCCAGCATCCGCTCACGTAACCTTGCTACCCGTTTGGCGCCCCCGTGGCGCATGTAGCCTTCACTCATGATCGAAACAACCAATTCGCTGCGCGACTGTCTCGCGCCAGCGAAACTCAATCTCTTCCTGCACATCACTGGCCGTCGGCCGGATGGTTATCACACGCTGCAGACGGTCTTCCAGTTGCTTGACTGGGGCGACACGCTGCACTTCACGCGACGCGACGACGGTCTCATCACGCGCCGCACCGAAATCGCCGACGTGCCACCCGAGCATGACCTGACCGTACGCGCCGCGACGTTGCTGAAGGTACATACGGGCTCCCGCGAAGGCGTCGATATCGAAATCGACAAGCGCCTGCCGATGGGCGCGGGCCTCGGCGGCGGCAGTTCCGATGCGGCGACGACGCTGCTCGCGCTCAATCGCCTGTGGAAGCTCGATCTGCCACGTCAGGAGTTGCAGGATCTTGCGTTGAAACTCGGTGCGGACGTGCCTTTCTTCGTATTTGGAAAAAATGCGTTTGCAGAGGGTGTCGGAGAATCATTGGACGTTGTACAATTGCCGCCGCGTCACTTCCTGGTAGTGACGCCGAGGGTGCAGGTTCCGACTGCAGCGATTTTTTCCGAAAAAGCGTTGACAAGAGATACAAAGCCCCTCAAAATTACGGACTTTCCTGCAGAACACAGCTGCAACACTGAATGGCCAGAAAGCTTCGGCCGGAATGACATGCAGCAAGTTGTCGTAGGAAAGTACGCGGAAGTAGCGCAAGTGTTGCGGTGGTTTGAAAGCATCGCGCCAGCGCGGATGTCCGGATCGGGTGCCAGCGTTTTTGCAGCGTTCCGTAGCAAAGCTGAAGCAGAAGCGGCGCAAGCCAAACTGCCCGGCGAGTGGAACAGTGCAGTAGCAGCGGGCTTGGATCAGCATCCACTCTTTGCTTTCGCGTCATAAATTTTGCATCGTCGAACGAAACTCCACGTTCGGCGGAGCTCAAAGTTAGTGTAGGGGAGTCGCCAAGCTGGTTAAGGCACCGGATTTTGATTCCGGCATGCAAAGGTTCGAATCCTTTCTCCCCTGCCAAAAATTCTCGTAGTTCGCTGTAGTTCGCATTTCTCCCGCCCCCAGCCTGAAGTAGGTGCACGATGAGCAGCCATGACGGCCTGATGGTTTTTACTGGCAACGCAAATCCCGCGCTTGCACAGGAAGTCGTCAAAAACCTCGGTATTCCCCTCGGCAAAGCAATGGTTAGCCGTTTCTCGGACGGTGAAATCCAAGTCGAGATTCAGGAAAACGTGCGCGGCAAGGATGTCTTCGTCCTGCAATCCACGTGCGCACCGACTAACGACAATCTGATGGAACTGATGATCATGGTCGATGCGCTCAAGCGCGCATCCGCAGGCCGGATCACCGCAGCCATCCCCTACTTCGGTTATGCCCGTCAGGATCGTCGCCCGCGTTCGGCGCGCGTCGCCATCTCGGCTAAGGTCGTGGCGAACATGCTGGAAATCGCCGGCGTCGAGCGGATCATCACGATGGATCTGCACGCCGACCAGATTCAAGGCTTCTTCGACATCCCGGTCGACAACATCTATGCAACGCCCGTGCTGCTCGGGGATCTGCGCAAGCAGAACTACGACAACCTGATGGTAGTTTCGCCGGACGTCGGCGGTGTGGTCCGCGCCCGTGCATTGGCGAAGCAACTCAATTGCGATCTCGCGATCATCGACAAGCGTCGCCCGAAGGCGAACGTCGCTGAAGTGATGAACATCATCGGTGAAGTCGAAGGCCGCACCTGCGTGATCATGGACGACATGGTCGACACGGCTGGCACGCTGTGCAAGGCCGCGCAGGTTCTGAAGGAACGCGGCGCGAAGCAGGTATTCGCGTACGCCACCCACCCGGTTCTGTCGGGCGGCGCGGGTGAGCGTATCGCCGCTTCCGCACTCGACGAACTCGTTGTCACGGACACGATTCCGCTCGGCGAAGAAGCCCGTTCGTGCGCGAAGATCCGTTCGCTGACGAGCGCCGGTTTGCTCGCCGAAACGTTCTCGCGCATCCGCCGCGGCGATTCGGTGATGTCGCTGTTCGCTGAGAGTTAAGCATTTGCGAAGACACCGGGTACCGCTTCATGCGACACGCGGCGTTTTTGCACAATCGGCATGAACGAACGAAGGTTCTTGCCGCTATCCTGGGCCTCAGCCATTACGGCTTCGAGGCCCTGTTTTTACTGCCTGGTCGCGGGCAGTGCATTGGAGATTCAACATGAAAGTAGTCGCTTTCGAGCGTTCCCTGCAAGGTACGGGTGCGAGCCGCCGCCTGCGTAACTCGGGCAAGACCCCGGGTATCGTTTATGGCGCCGGTGCTGACACGCAACTGATCGAACTCGATCACAACGCCCTGTGGCACGCGCTGAAGAAAGAAAGTTTTCCACTCGTCGATCCTCGATCTGGAAGTGGCAGACAAGTCGCAACAGGTTCTGCTGCGCGACGTGCAATACCACCCGTTCCGTCAGCTCGTGCTGCACGTGGACTTCCAGCGCGTCGACGCGACGAAGAAGCTGCACACCAAGGTGCCGCTGCACTTCTTGAACCAGGAAACCAACCCGGCAGTGAAGCTGTCGAGCGCGGTGATTTCGCACATCCTCAACGAAATCGAAATCGAGTGCTTGCCATCGGCACTGCCGGAGTTCATCGAAGTCGACCTCGCGAAGATCGAAGCAGGTCAATCGGTTCACGCGAAGGACATCCCGTTGCCGGCAGGTGTGGCGCTCGTGGCCCACGTCGACGCGGAAAACCCGGTGGTCGCTGCTGCAACGATCCCGGCTGGCGCAATCGCTGAAGACGCTGCTGCTGCTGAAGGTGGCGAAACGCCGGCTGCTTAAGAGCCTTCCGGTTCGAAGCAAGCAATCCTCTCGATCCGTTTCCTATGAAACGGTCGATGTGACCCGCCGAGGTTCGCCCTGGCGGGTTTTTTTTCGGCTTTTCTAGTCCGGTACGTTTCACTTCCTGACTTGGTGGACTCACGCAATCATGATCAAGCTGATCGTCGGGCTCGGCAATCCGGGCGCCGAATACACCGCGACGCGTCACAACGCCGGCTGCTGGCTGGTCGATCAACTCGCGCGCGAGGCCGGCACCGCGCTGCGCGACGAGCGGCGCTTTCACGGCTTTTACGCGAAAGCGCGGTTGCATGGCGAGGAAGTGCATCTGCTCGAGCCGCAAACCTACATGAACCGCTCTGGTCAATCGGTCGTCGCGCTCGCGCAATTCTTCAAGATTCTTCCCGACGAGATCCTCGTCGCGCACGACGAGCTCGACATGCCACCCGGCAGCGTCAAGCTGAAGCTCGGCGGCGGCAGCGGCGGGCATAATGGGCTGAAGGACATCAGCGCGCATCTGTCGTCGCAGCAATACTGGCGGCTGCGGATCGGCATCGGCCATCCGCGCGATCTGATTCCCGAAAGCGCGCGCGCCGGCGCGAAGCCGGACGTCGCGAACTATGTGCTGAAGCCGCCGCGGCGAGAAGAGCAGGAGGTCATCGACGCGTCGATCGAACGCGCGCTCGCGGTGATGCCGCAGATCATCAAGGGCGAGCTCGAACGCGCAATGATGCAACTGCATCGCAACAACAGCTGACGCGCGCCACACTCATCGACACCCGCAATCGGCCCCGCAAGGAGAATCGCTTGAGCCGCTACTGGAGCGACATCGTTCACCGTCTGACGCCGTACGTGCCGGGCGAGCAGCCCGCGCTCGCGCATCCGGTGAAGCTGAATACCAACGAGAATCCGTATCCGCCGTCGCCGCGCGTGCTAGACGCGATCCGCCGCGAGCTCGGCGACACGGCCGACGCACTGCGCCGCTATCCCGATCCGAGCGCACGCAAGCTGCGCGAATCGGTCGCCGCGTATCACGGCATCCGCCGCCGAGCAGGTGTTCGCGGGCAACGGCTCGGACGAGGTACTCGCGCTAACGTTCCAGGCCTTGCTCAAGCACGACAAGCCGCTGCTGTTTCCCGACATCACTTACAGCTTCTATCCGACCTACGCGAAGCTGTTCGAGGTCGACTACCGGACCATCCCCCTCGACGACGGCTTCGCGATCAACGTCGACGACTACACGGTGCCCAACAGCGGCATCCTGTTTCCGAATCCGAACGCGCCGACCGGCCGGCCGCTGCCGCTCGCGGATATCGAACGCCTCGTCGCGAGCCATCCTGATTCGGTCGTGGTGATTGACGAAGCGTATGTCGACTTCGGCGCCGAGTCGGCGATTGCGCTGATCGCGCGCTATCCGAATCTGCTCGTCGTGCAGACCGTGTCGAAGTCGCGTTCGCTCGCCGGCATGCGCGTCGGCTTTGCGTTCGGCGATCCTGCGTTGATCGATGCGCTCAATCGCGTGAAGGACAGCTTCAATTCGTACCCGCTCGACCGCCTCGCGCAAGTCGCGGCCACCGCCGCCTACGAAGACGACGCGTGGTTTCGCGAATGCTGCGCGAAGGTGATCGCGAGCCGCGAACGGCTTGCGGCGGAATTGACCGCGCTCGGCTTCGAGGTGGTGCCATCGGCGGCGAATCTGCTGTTCGCGCGGCATGGGGGGTACGACGCGGCGACGCTCGCGTCGCGGCTGCGGCAAAAGGAAATCTTCGTGCGGCATTTCAACGCGCCGCGCATCGACCAGCATTTGCGGATCTCGGTCGGCACCGACGCCGAATGCGACATACTGCTCGACGCTTTGCGCGGCATTTTCAGCGCTTACGTCGGATAACGGAAACGCCGCCCCCAAAAGAAAACGGCGAAGGCCCGCAGGCCTTCGCCGTTTTCTTTTGCGCGTCTCCCGCGAACGTCAGGTGCCCTTGGCGGCCTGCAACGCGTGATATTTCGCCATCAAACCTTCGGGCGTTTCCAAGTGGTTCGGGTCACGCGGAATGCACTCGACCGGACACACCTGAATGCATTGCGGCTCGTCGAAATGACCGACGCACTCGGTGCACTTCTTCGGGTCGATCACATAGATTTCCGGGCCCATCGAAATCGCGTCGTTCGGGCACTCGGGCTCGCAGACGTCGCAATTGATGCACTCGTCGGTAATGATCAGGGCCATGCCGCCACCAACTTTGCTAGAGAAAACAATACATTATAGCTTTTTCGCCCCCGCACGGCCGTGCAATCCCACGCCAGGATCATGGACGGCTGCGCTTCTCGGCCAGGTAGCCTTCGTCGCAAACTGGTTGGCGTATGCGCTGTTCAACGCCAACTGGATGCTGAACATGCCATTCGACACGCGGGAATTGCCGGGCTGTTTCGGCAACAAGGCCAGCAGTGCCTTCATCACATACAGAATGATTAGCGCGCCGGCCAGATCACCCACAAACATCGTGAAGAAGCTTTCGAACCAGTTCTTCGTCGTACCGGCCAGCGCGAACCACAGGTGGTGAAACAGCGTATTTGCTCCCGAATAGGCGACAGCCAGAACAAGCAGCCGCTTCGGCGTCAGGTTCGTCAGCGATGCGCGCAGATCGAAATACTCGAGCGCAAACCTGTAGACCAGATACGGTGCCAGTGACCCAAGCAAAGCGCCTGCTATTGCACGCACCGGGTCATGCGGAAACCAGTACAGAAAGTCTGTAATCAGTCCGGCAAGCAGCAGGCCGAGTGCACCATCGAACCCAACCAGCAACGTGCTGAGAAGCCGAACACCAGACGGCAGGAAAATCCAGTTGACGCCTCGCACGAAAGACGTGTGCGTAAACACCTCCTGATTGATCCACAGCGACGCCAGGAACGCGATCAGGGTCCCAGCGATCGACCAAAAATGCAAACGTAAGCTAGACATTGCGGTGAGCCATCCTCGGTTGCTTTTGCCGAATGCATCATAGCGTGCCCGTATGGCGTTCCGCGAGCACAAGCAGCAGGCTTTCGGTCACAGATATCGTGACGCTCACGGAAAAAATTTCTCGAGGCCCTCAAGTTCTGCGCGACGCGACCGAAAACCCATGTATAGCTTTATGCCCGGCTCGACAAGCATGCAGAGCCGCGTCCATATTGATATGCTTTTTATAGCGATGCATCTGAGAGAACAGGCTGGAACGGAACGCGCTATCCGGACGAACCGGTGGCTATCGGCACGCCGACCAGTAGGCCGCCCGCCTGCTGCATGGCTCGCGTGCTATCCCGTCTTTCAAGATGCGTTGCTCGGCTGCGAAACAAGGTTGGGGGCGCTTCCTGACTTCGTCAGGCGCGCTGCTTTGGAAAGGCTGGGTGGCTCCAATTATTCGTGTGTGCCCACTTCAGTACTTGATGAAGTCCGCGCCTCTTACCTGGAACTTCGCAGCACATGCGTCGCAGAAGAAGTACGTCGATACCTGTCTGATACCGAGGACAGTCTGCTGGCGTCACACGAATCGTCGGACGCCCTTGAAACCCTGGCGGCGGGAATGCCGCGGATGCTGGTTCCGCCTGTCGCTCGCCCTCCGTGTCTGCTGAGTTCTGGCAACGGAATGTTTCTCGGGGGCTGGGCGCGGTTTGTTGCGTACTGGTGTCGGAAAGACCCAACGATTCCGCTACTCGCGGTAGATTGGCCGATCCTCTACGAGCACGTAGCGCCCTACAGCCTTCGCCACTTGATCGACGATCCTGGTTTTGCATCGACCGGTTGAATCCGCCTTCGGAAAGCAGCCAATCGTCCTCCAGCGACGGCTAGAGTTGATCACCCGCACGAACCTTAGCAACGCGCGACTTTATCGTTATAGTTTTTGTAACGGCCAAACCTGAGAGAAATGGTTCGCGTGGAACTCGATGTGCGTGAAGACTTCCTGGTCGATCCAGAGCGACAGCGCGAACGCGATGGCCGTGCCCGCGACCGGGAGCACACCCAAACGTAAGCTGGACATGGAGATAAAATAGAGAAGCCCGGTTGTCGCAGGGCATCAAGGTTCGCTTTCCGCGCTCGGGTGAGCGGCGTTTTCGTTGGAGCGATGGTCATGAGCCGCCCTGCTGATATCTATCTTCGATTTCTTCAATTGACCGAAGCACTGCGAGGTCTTCCCGCACTTCCCGCGCTCGATCCGCTCGAAGAAAAGATCCTGGAGTTCGTTGCTCGCATGAGGCAAAAGAACGAACGCCTGTCGGTTCGAGACATGATGGCCCAAAGTGCGCTGGGGTCGCCGGCTACCTTGCATGCCCGTATCACGTCAATGCGCGAAAAGGGCTGGCTCCTGCTCAACGACACCGAAGACGCTCGCCGCAAACAGGTCGAGCTGACGCCCGCGGCCCTCCGGCACTTCGACAAACTTGCCGAGGCGTTCACGAAAGCTGCGAAGGGAAGCTGACATTGTTCTGCTTCGGTTAAGCCGGCACTATCCGGTTAGGAAAAACTCCTCATTCCTCTTGCAATGCCCGTCTAGTTGCTCCGCTCCAGCAATTCCACGTATGCGGCACCTGTCACCCTGTTGAAATCCATCGTACCGTACTGGTGCGCTTCGTCAGTTCATACTCGGCGAATTGGACAAAGGTATATCGATTGCCCACGCCCGTGACGTTTTCCGGATAGGGTTCCGTAGGAACCTGACAAGCCGGCGTGACTATTGATGAACGCCCCGTTTGCGATGAAGAGACAATTCTTGTTCTTCGCATCATCATTGACATCGCAGCTTGCGCGAACCATCGAATACACCGATGCCCGTGCATAACGACAGGATTGACGTTCGCCGCCAATACGGCTCGCCAACATTACTTGGAACAGCCGACCGATGCACCTGGCGCCGATCACCGAGGCCTGGCCGGTCTTGATCCGTCAAAACCGGCATTCGCGCGACTCAGGCTCAGGTCCCCTGAGCGCCGTCCTGCGGATCCAGCGAAGCGACCTTCTCCTTCAGCCATTTTTCGACGGACGGGAACACGAACTTGCTGACGTCGCCGCCCAATTGCGCGATCTCGCGCACGATCGTGCCCGAGATGAACTGATACTGATCGGACGGCGTCATGAACATCGTCTCGACGTCGGGTAGCAGATAACGGTTCATGCCCGCCATCTGGAACTCGTACTCGAAGTCCGACACCGCGCGCAGCCCCCTGACGATCACCCGCGCGTTGTTGGTCCGCACGAAGTCCTTCAGCAGTCCCTTGAAGCTCATCACCTGGACGTTCGGATAGTGGCCAAGCACCTCATGCGCAATCGCGAGGCGCTCCTGGAGAGTGAAAAACGGCTTCTTGGCACGGCTGTCGGCCACACCCACCACCAGCGTGTCGAAAATGCTCGACGCGCGCCGAACGAGGTCTTCGTGACCGCGCGTCAGCGGGTCGAACGTGCCCGGGTACACGGCGACTACCATGAGACTTCTCCTCTCTTCAGACAAAAGGGCACGTCCGGGCGACGCATTTCGCACCGGCGCGGATGACGATAAACCGCCCGGCCCTTTTTTGGAACGCGCATTATTCCTTATTTTCGCGCTGCAGCAAATGAAAGTGCACAGCGCCCGCTTTGCCCTGCCGAACGAGTTCCCAGCCTGACAGCGGCTCGTGAGCGGCCGGTTCGAGCGCTTCGCCGGCCTCGACATAAAGATAGCCGTCGGCGCGCACGAGCGGCACGGCCACCGCGAGCGCCTTGCCGAGGTCGGCATCGAACGGCGGATCGAGGAACACTACGTCGAATGAGCCTGGCGCGAGACTCGCCGCAAGACGCAGGCCGTCCGCCTCGGCGATTTCGATCATGCGTGCATCGAGCCGCTGCTGGTTTGCGCGCAACTGGCCGGCAGCGCGCGCATGACGCTCCACCATCAGCACGCGAGCGGCGCCGCGCGACGCGGCCTCGAAGCCGAGCGCCCCACTACCAGCAAACAGATCGAGGCAGTGCTGGCCGTCCAGACGCTGGCCGAGCCAGTTGAACAGCGTTTCGCGGACGCGGTCGGGCGTCGGGCGCAAGCCGTCCAGATCGAGCACGGGCAGCGGCGTGCGTTTCCAGTCGCCGCCGATGATGCGAATGGCATGCGGTTTGCCACTTTTGGACGAAGCGCCAGCGGCGCGTGAAGGTGCTAAACGAGGCATGCAGTATCGTGCAGTTTCAGCTAGGTGATGAACACGCCCGCGGCGTCGATGCGCGCGGGCCGGAGCGCTCACGTTACCACAGGGGTGGCGCGCGTCCAGCCTGGCCGAGCGGCCAATACGACGCGCCGCAGCACGCCTGATAAAATGTGCGGCTGCCAGCGCCCCGCCTTTTCGCATCCCGGCGCTGCCCACCGCTTCGCCGGTCCCGTGCCGGCTGCGCGCATCGGCGCGCTCTCCCATACGTCAGATCATGTTCAGCTTTTTCAAACGATTCAAGGGCTCGAAAGAGTCCGATACCGCCGCAGACGAATCGCTGGCGGCGCAAGACGGCGCGGCACCCGAGGCCGAGGCCGAGGCCGCGCCCGTTGCGCCCGCCGAACCGATCGAGCCTACCGCGCCCCCCGTTTCTGTGGCCACGACGATCATCGAGCCGCAGCCCGAGCCGCCAGACGCTATGCTCGATACCGTTGAAATCGTCCCACCGCCCGTGCAGGACGCCGGCGCGAAGCGCTCGTGGCTCACGCGCCTGAAGAGCGGCCTCGCGAAAACCAGTTCGAACCTGACCGGCATTTTCGTCGGCACGAAGATCGACGAGGACTTGTACGAGGACCTCGAAACCGCGCTGCTGATGTCGGACGCCGGCGTCGAGGCGACCGAATTCCTGCTCGAAGCGCTGCGTGAGAAAGTGCGCAGCGAACGCCTGACGGCCCCCCAGCAGGTCAAAACCGCCTTGCGCACACTGCTCGTCGAATTGCTCAAGCCGCTCGAAAAATCGCTGATGCTCGGCCGCGCGCAGCCGCTCGTGATGATGATCGCCGGCGTCAACGGCGCGGGCAAAACCACGAGCATCGGCAAGCTCGCGAAGCATCTGCAGAGCTTTGACCAATCGGTGCTGCTCGCCGCCGGCGACACGTTCCGCGCCGCCGCGCGCGAGCAACTCGCCGTGTGGGGCCAGCGCAACAACGTGACCGTGGTCGCGCAGGAAAGCGGCGACCCGGCCGCGGTGATCTTCGACGCGGTCGGCGCCGCGCGCGCGCGCAAGATCGACGTGATGATGGCCGACACGGCCGGCCGCCTGCCCACGCAACTGCATCTGATGGAAGAACTGCGCAAGGTGAAGCGCGTGATTGGCAAGGCGCAGGACGGCGCGCCGCACGAAGTGCTGCTCGTGATCGACGCGAACACCGGCCAGAACGCGCTCACACAGGTCAAGGCGTTCGACGACGCGCTCGGGCTCACCGGCCTGATCGTCACCAAGCTCGACGGCACCGCGAAGGGCGGCATCCTCGCGGCGATCGCGCGGCAGCGGCCGATTCCGGTGTATTTCATCGGCGTCGGCGAAAAGGTCGAGGACCTGCAGCCGTTCAGCGCGGAGGAGTTCTCGGACGCGCTACTGGGCGGCTGATCGCGTGATCGTTGCGGCGCTCGGCGCTCGCGGCGAACCAAAGGAAAAGGGCACTCCGCGGAGCGCCCTTTTTTTCGTTTCAAGCTGCCCTCGACGTGTCAGCGATCCCGGGCTCACTCCGCGTCCGGCTGCACGCCCGGCGCCGCGCGCGCGAACGCGTCGAGTTGCATCGCATGATCGTAGATGCGCTGGATCGTCGGAAACTTTGCGGTGTCGACCTTGAAGCGCTGCGCGTTGAATACCTGCGGAATCAGGCACGCGTCGGCGAGTGTCGGTGCGTCGCCGAAACACAGTTTGCCGGTGCGCGCGTCGCCGGCAAGATGCGTCTCCAGCGTCGCGAAGCCCGCGTCGATCCAGTGCCGGTACCACGCGTCCTTCGCGTCGTCGTCGACTCGCAACGTGTGCTTCAGATAGCGCAGCACGCGCAGATTGTTCAGGGGATGAATCTCGCACGCGACCTGCAGCGCCACCGAGCGCACATACGCGCGATCGAGCGGTGCCTTCGGTAGCAGCGGCGGCTCGGGATGCGTCTCCTCGAGATACTCGATGATCGCGAGCGACTGCGGCAGCAAATGACTGCCGTCGGCGAGCGTCGGCACGATGCAGTCGGGGTTGATCTTGCGATACGCGGGCTTCAGCTGCTCGCCGCCTTCGCGCACGAGGTGCACGGGTACGTAGTCGTACGACAGGTTCTTCACGTTCAGCGCGATGCGCACGCGATACGACGCCGAGCTACGGAAATAGCTGTAGAGCTTCATGTTGTCTGCCTCCTCCACCTGCACGCAAGCCGTCTCAGACGACGCGCACGCTGAACTCGCCGAGCCCGTCCACGCCGCCCTTCATCAGGTCACCCTTGACGACCGCGCCGACGCCTTCCGGCGTGCCGGTGAAAATCAGGTCGCCAGGCCGCAGTTCGAACAGCGTCGACAGATACGCGATCGTCTCGGCCACCGACCAGATCAGCTGCGACACATCCGCGCGCTGCTTGTCCTCGCCATTCACCGACAGCCAGATCTCTCCTTTGCCGATGTGACCGACCGCCGAAGCCGGATGGATCGGGCCGAGCGGCGCCGAGTGATCGAAGCCCTTGGCGGTATCCCACGGACGACCCATTTTCTTCGCTTCGCCTTGCAGGTCGCGGCGCGTCATGTCGAGACCGAGCGCGTAGCCGTAGACGTGGTCGAGCGCGCGGTCGACGGGGATGTCTTTGCCGCCCTCGCCGATCGCCGCGACCATTTCCATTTCGAAATGGACGTTCCTGGTCTGCGACGGATACGGGAATTCGCCGGTCGTGCCCGGCGCGACGTACACGATCGCATCGGCCGGCTTCGTGAAGAAGAACGGCGGCTCGCGGTCCGGGTCGTGGCCCATTTCACGCGCGTGCGCCTCGTAGTTGCGCCCCACGCAGTAGATGCGGCGCACCGCGAACTGCTCGCCCGACCCCACGACCGGCACCGCGACCTGCGGTGCGGGTGCAAATACGTAACTCATCCCGTTCTCCGTTTTCCGATGTGCGCCGCCGAGGCGGCGAGAAACATCGAGTGTAACCCGCGGCACGGCGCGGAGGCTTGTCAGGCGGCCCGTCGCGCGCCACTGCGTGCCCGCTTCGTTGCTGTTCGCCCGCTCGCCATAGATGCGATACTCACACCGAACTGTTCCCCGAATGGCGTAGCGAACCGCCAGGCGCGGCACGCCACCCGCCTCTTGCGCACGATGACCGACTCCACCGATACCACTTCTCCCTTCCCCTGGGCCCGATTCATCAAGGAAATCGGCCGCGGCCCGAATGGCGCCCGCGCGCTGACCGCCGACGACACGCGCTCGCTCTACACCGCGATGCTCGACGGCCGCGTCGACGATCTCGAACTCGGCGCGGTGCTGCTCGCGTATCGCGTGAAAGGCGAAACCGCCGACGAACTCGCCGCGATGCTGGCCGCCGTGCATGCGTCGTTCGAGCCGGTGCGGCTGCCGCACGGCGCGTTTCGGCCGGTGTCGATTCCGTCGTACAACGGCGCGCGCAAGCAGCCGAACCTCGTGCCGCTGCTCGCGCTGCTGCTCGCCCGCGAAGGCGTGCCGGTGCTGGTACACGGCGTCACCGAGGATCTGGGTCGGGTGACGAGCGCGGAAATCTTCACACATCTGCGCATCGCCCATGCGCAGTCGCACGCGCAGATCGAAGCTGGACTTGCGGAGCGCCGCGTCGCGTTCGCCTCGATCGACGTCCTGGCGCCCAAGCTCGCGCGCCTGCTCGCGCTGCGCCGGCGCATGGGCGTGCGCAATTCGACGCATACGCTCGTGAAGCTGCTGCAGCCGTTCGCGCCCGCGGGATTGCGGCTCGTGAACTACACGCATCCGCCGTATCGCGACAGTCTCACTCAGCTGTTCGTCACGCATCCCGATGCGGCCGTCGGCGGTGCGCTGCTCGCGCGCGGCACCGAAGGCGAGGCGGTCGCCGATACGCGCCGCCAGGTGCAGGTCGACTGGCTGCATGACGGCATCTGCGAGACGCGGCTGCCGCACGAGCGCTCGTCGCCCGATGCGCCCGAAGTCGAGCTGCCCGAAGCGCGCGACGCGGCGACCACGGCCGCCTGGATCGACGCCGTGCTGCGCGGCGAAGCGCCGGTGCCTGGCGCGCTCGAGCGGCAGGTCGAGCTGATCGTCGATATCGCGAAGACGGCGGCCTGACGGCCGCGGGTTGACAGGCCAACGCACGCCGTCATACATTTGGCCTCATGCGTTCCCTTCCGAACACCCTCCGAATTATCTCCGGCCGCCTGGCGCGGCCCCTATCGCTACGCCTGGCGTAAGTCTCGCGTAGCGCCGCGCGCTGGCAGCTCCGGTTGCCGTCGGCGGTCCTCCCCGTAGTTCCCGCAGTTTCGCTTCACCCCCGTCGTAGTTCTCCACAACCTGTCGTCGTTTGCATTCGTCCGTTTACCGCGCGGACGATGCGAGAGGATCACATGTACGTTGCATGGGCAGCATCCGCAGCGTGCATGCGTGAACAGTCGGCCAACCGCTCGACGTCCCCACCCTCCGCCGACGACACCACGAATGAGGCACCTCTCCATGTTGCGCAATCCCGCTGAAAAGTACCGCCCTTTTCCCGTCGTCCGGCTGACCGGCCGCAAATGGCCGAGTCGCACGGTCGACGCCGCACCCGTCTGGATGAGCACGGACCTGCGCGACGGCAATCAGGCGCTGATCGAACCGATGAACGCTGCGCAGAAACTCGAATACTTCGAGATGCTGGTCGCGATCGGTTTCAAGGAAATCGAAGTGGGCTTTCCGTCGGCGTCGCAGACCGATTTCGACTTCGTGCGCAAGCTGATCGACGAGCGACGCATTCCCGACGACGTCACGATCGAAGTCTTCGTGCCGTCGCGCGCGGAGCTGATCGCACGCACGTTCGACGCGCTCGAAGGCGCGCCGCGCGCGATCGTGCATCTGTACAACGCGATCTGCCCGTCGTTCCGGCGCATCGTGTTCCAGCAGTCGAAGGATGAGATCAAGGCGCTCGCCGTCGAAGGCACGGGCCTCATCAAGGAACACGCGCAGGCGCGGCCAGGCACGCGCTGGACCTTCCAGTACTCGCCCGAGACCTTCAACACGACCGAGCTGCCATTCGCGCGCGAGGTGTGCGACGCGCTCGCGCAAACGTGGCGGCCTACGCGCGATCACAAGATGATCGTCAACCTGCCGGCAAGCGTCGAAGCGGCCACGCCGAACGTGTTCGCCGACCAGATCGAATGGATGCATCGCAACCTCGGTTACCGCGACAGCATCGTGCTGTCGGTGCATCCGCACAACGATCGCGGCACCGCCGTGGCCGCGGCGCAGCTCGCGCTGCTGGCGGGCGCGGATCGCATCGAAGGCTGTCTGTTCGGCAATGGCGAGCGCACCGGCAACGTCGATCTCGTCACAGTCGCGATGAATCTCGACGCGATGGGTATCGACAGCGGTCTGGATTTCTCGGATCTCGCGACGATCCGGCGCGTGGCGGAACGCTGCACGCGGCTTCCGGTGGCGGCGCGGCATCCGTATGCGGGAGAGGTAGCGATGCGCGGCACGCGCGAGGCGCGCGACGCGGATGCCGATGTAGACGAGCACGGCGCAAACAGCCGCGACAAAGCTGGCGAATGCGCGACCGCGTGAATTCGCGTTGGGCCTCGAGCCTGCTGCAGCGGAGTGCACACCCGCATTCCGCTGCCGCTGGAGACGCGCTCACGAGGCGCGCCCGCCCGATGAGAATCTCACTCGAGCGCGCAACGGGTCGCCTGCCACGCGATCAGTCGCCACTGCCCGTCTTCGTGCGTGTGAATCGCGGTATAGGCAATCGGAAACAGGAGCGCGCCGTTATTCGCCTCCATCTCGATCAGCGCGCGGCCCGTGACGACGTAGGTCTCGCGCCCGGCCGGCAAGACATCCTGCGACTGCACCTCGATTTGCCGATAACGACGGCGCCCCGCGGTGATCCCGTCGATGAACTGCCGCTTCGTCTCGCGCTTGCCATTCGTATGGACGTAGCTCACGTTGTCCGCGAGCAGCGTGTCGAGCGACTGCCCATCGCCATCGACCATCGCGCGAAAACGCTCTCGCTCGAGCCCGCGAATCGCTTCGATCATCTTTGCCGCCATTGCAGAGCCCCTCGAACACCGCGAGCCGCAGGCGGCCACGGTCAGAAGTGATATTGCAAATATAGCTGGCTGAAATTTATACCAGGATTCGGCTCTTTGATACCGCCATTGGAGACATGCTGGAAGCGGTAGCCGGCGACATACTGCTCACGAGCGCCGAACTGCAACCCGACGCCCGCCATCTCGGCGAACTGGAACGAGGTGCCCAATGTGAAGTCGGAAGAAATGCGCGGGCTGGTCAGCAGCCGGACGCCGGCACCCACCTCGATGAATGGCCGCACCGAACCCGACGACCTGATGAAGCGGATTACCGGCGTCACGCCGATCTCGCCGATGTTGTCGTGAACGTTTCCTTCATTGGTGTGCCACCACGCGACGTGCGCCCCGCCGAGCAGCGCGAAATGCCAGTCGCCGATCTGCCACCATGTCAGGCTTGGATCCCAGACCACGCCGAGATCGAGCGTCCTGACGTGATGGTCGCCGACGCCGGCGGCCACGTGCACGCCGAACTGCTCAGCTTGGGACGCGCCCGCCGCACCCAACAGCAGAACGAGCAGAACGGCAAACGTGCTTTTTAGAGTAAGCCCACGCACCACAAGATTCTGCCTGTTCATCCGCCCCCCATACTGCCGAGTATTAACCGAGCGCCCCCTTTACTCCAAGTACGAATTCAGGAGCAAGTATTTCCCAGATAATGCCAATGACCAGCAATTATTCTCTTTAAAACGGGACGATGTCAGTCAAACATGAGCGTGCAACTGCTCCGGGCGGTACTTTGTACAGGTCCAACGCACAAGACAAATAGAGCGTATGATGGCTATTAGAAATCGAAACTCAATAGGATTTTCTGGAACTCAGATGCCCCTGCGACCTCTAAGTATTAGCACTCGGCAGATCTGAGTGCTAACATCCATCGCTGGAGTCGTTTACTGAGTACGCTATTGTCTGATTCCAAAGGAGCTTCACACGTGAGCCATGCAATGACCCTTCCGAGTACTTTGAGCCCGTCGTCGGCTAAGGCCGCTCCGGCAGGTGCACTGGCGCTCTCGCATTCCTCGCTGCTGTCTGGTCACCTGGGCAACATCGACGCCTACATCCAGGCGGTCAACCGGATTCCGATGCTGACGCCGGCGGAGGAACGCCAGTTCGCCACCGAATTGCGCGAACACGACAATCTGGAGGCTGCGCGCCGCCTGGTGCTGTCGCACCTGAGACTCGTCGTGTCCATCGCGCGTAACTACCTCGGTTACGGGTTGCCGCACGCCGATCTGATCCAGGAAGGCAACATCGGCCTGATGAAAGCGGTCAAGCGCTTCGATCCCGAGCAAAACGTGCGCCTCGTGTCGTACGCGATGCACTGGATCAAGGCCGAGATCCACGAGTACATCCTGCGCAACTGGCGCATGGTGAAGGTCGCCACCACCAAGGCGCAGCGTAAGCTGTTCTTCAACCTGCGCAGCCACAAGCAGGGGCTTGGCGCGTTCACGCCGGACGAGATCGAAGGTCTCGCGAAGGAGCTGAACGTGAAGCGCGAAGAGGTCGCGGAGATGGAGACGCGTCTGTCGGGCGGCGATATCGCGCTCGAAGGTCAGGTCGAAGACGGCGAGGAGTCGTACGCGCCAATCGCCTATTTGGCCGACTCGCATAGTGAGCCGACTGCCGTGCTGGCTTCGCGTCAGCGCGACCGGCTGCAAAGCGACGGCATCGCAAGCGCGCTCGACGCGCTCGATCCGCGCAGCCGCCGCATCATCGAAGCGCGCTGGCTGAAGGTGGCCGACGATGGCTCGGGCGGCTCCACGTTGCACGAGTTGGCCGACGAGTTCGGTGTGTCGGCCGAACGTATCCGCCAGATCGAAGCCAGCGCGATGAAGAAGATGCGCGGCGCGCTGACCGAATACGCGTAAAGCGTCGAAGCCATGCGCGCGTCAATTGTGTCCCGCCCATGACATAGGTAAAAACGACACGCGTTAATCGATCGCGCCATTTAGCGACCATCGCGCTCAAGTCCCGCCCTCGCAAGACGGCGGGGCTTTTTCATTCTTTTCGCCCTTTCTTGCGTCCCCGCGGCCGCGCATTCGCGTCGGCCTATCCGCAAGCCGGCCTGTCGAGGCCGGTAAGCGTTTCTTGACGTATCGCAAGTCCGGTAGCAATACTGCACAGACGCGGCAAGTTTCGCGACGTGTTGCCGCATGGCTAAACCTGAGCGCGCGAGGTTCACCTCCTACAATCGGCATGCATTCGCCAGACTGCCTGACGGCCAGGGCGGTCTGGATCCAGCCGGACTCACCGGCGTGAAGTCGTCTTCGACCGATCATGACCATAGCCCTGAATCGCAGCAGCACTGTCCGGTCGCGCTTGCGCGGCCGGTTCACCAGGTGGGTGCGCGGTCCAACGCTGGCGCGCGATATCGCCATCATCCTCGCCATCAAGTTCGTGCTACTGATGGCGCTCAAGTACACATTCTTCAATCATCCACAGGCGCAGCACATGATGCTGCCGCCTGAGCAGGTCGCGCAGGCGCTGCTGTCGGTGCCCGCCCCGCATCCGTCTCGAGGTGATCAACATGCCCGTTAGCGAAGTCGTAGAACTGTCGCGGTTCCAGTTCGCCATCACGGCGCTTTATCACTTTCTGTTCGTGCCGCTCACGCTCGGTCTCGCCTGGCTGCTCGTCATCATGGAATCGGTCTACGTGATGACCGGCAAGCAGATCTACAAGGACATGACGCAGTTCTGGGGCAAGCTGTTTGGCATCAACTTTGCAATGGGCGTCGCGACCGGCCTCACGCTCGAGTTTCAGTTCGGCACCAACTGGGCTTATTACTCGCATTACGTCGGCGACATTTTCGGCGTCCCGCTCGCCGTCGAAGGGCTGATGGCGTTCTTCCTCGAATCGACGTTCGTCGGTCTGTTCTTTTTCGGCTGGAACAGATTGTCAAAAATCCAGCATCTGATCGTCACGTTCTGTGTCGCGCTCGGTTCGAACCTGTCGGCGCTGTGGATTCTGATTGCCAACGGCTGGATGAACAATCCGGTCGGCGCGAAGTTCAACTATCAGACGATGCGCATGGAGCTCGACAGCATCGGCTCGGTGATCTTCAACCCGGTTGCACAGGTCAAGTTCGTGCACACGGTATCAGCGGGATACGTGACCGCGGCGATGTTCGTACTCGGCGTGTCGTCGTGGTATCTGTTGAAGCGCCGCGACACCGAGTTCGCGCTGCGCTCGTTCGCGATCGCCGCCGGCTTCGGCCTCGCGTCGGCGCTGTGCGTGATCGTGCTGGGCGACGAATCCGGCTATCGCACCGGTGAAGTCCAGCAGATCAAGCTCGCCGCGATCGAATCCGAATGGGAGACCGCGCCCGCGCCGGCACCGTTCACGATATTTGGCATCCCCAATCAGAAAGAGCAACGCACCGACTATGCGATCCGTGTGCCGTACGCGCTCGGCATTATCGCGACCCGCTCGCTCGACGAACCCGTGGTCGGCCTGCGCGACCTGATCGCCCAAAACGAAGGTCGCATCAAGGACGGCATGCTCGCCTATTCGGCGTTGCAGCGGTTAAAGGGCGGCGACTCCAGCGACGAGGCGCATGCGGAGTTCGACAAGTACAAGGACGATCTCGGCTACGCCCTGCTGCTCAAGCGGTTCACGCCGAACGTCATCGACGCGACGCCAGACCAGATCGCCGCGGCGGCAAGAAGCACGGTTCCGCCGGTGTTGCCGCTGTTCTTCTCGTTCCGCACGATGGTCGGCCTTGGCCTGCTGTTCCTCGCGACCTTCGTGCTCGCCTTCTGGTTCTGCGCGCAGCGCACGTTGCTGCTCGAAAAGCGCCGCTGGTTTCTGCGCTGGGCGGTCATCGCGATTCCGCTGCCGTGGCTCGCCGCCGAGCTCGGCTGGATCGTCGCGGAAATGGGCCGCCAGCCGTGGAGCATCGCGGGCATTCTGCCGACCAACCTGGCCGCGTCGACGCTGACGCCGCGCGATCTGTATCTGAGCATCGGCGGCTTCGTGCTGTTCTACACGGGGCTGTTCGTCATCGAGATCATGCTGATGTTCAAGTACGCGCGGCTCGGCCCTTCGTCGCTGCATACGGGCCGCTATCACCACGAGATCGGACAGCCGGTGACGCAGCCACTGTCGAACACGGCCGCATGACGCACCGCTGCACCGCCCCGGAGGAGAAACCCATATGGACTACGCAGTTCTCAGACTGATCTGGTGGGTGTTGATAGGTGTACTGCTGATCGTCTTCGCGCTCACCGACGGCTTCGACATGGGCGCAGCGATCCTGCTGCCGTTCATCGCCAACACCGACTCCGAGCGACGCATCGTCGTGAACACGGTCGGCGCGACGTGGGAAGGCAACCAGGTCTGGTTCGTGACCGCGGCCGCGGCGATGTTCGCCGCGTGGCCGCTCGCCTACGCGGCATCCTTCTCAGGCTTCTACTTCGCGATGCTGCTCGTGCTGTTCGCGCTGTTCTTCCGCCCGGTCGGCTTCGACTATCGCGGCAAGCGCGAGGATCCGCGCTGGCGCAACGCGTGGGACTGGGGCCTCTTTATCGGCGGCTTCGTGCCGGCGCTGGTGTTCGGTGTCGCGTTCGGCAATCTGCTGCAAGGCGTGCCGTTCTCGTTCGATACCGATCTGCGCGTCACCTATCACGGCAGCTTCTTCGGCCTGCTCAATCCGTTCGCGCTGCTGACGGGACTCGTCAGCGTGTCGATGCTGGCCGCGCACGGCGCCGCGTTCGTCAAGTGGAAGACCGATGGGGTGGTTCACGAGCGCGCGTCGAAGGCGCTGCGGCTCGCGGCGCTGTGCACGGTGGTGCTGTTTCTCGTCGCGCGGCGCGCTCGTCGCGACGATGATCGGCGGCTATCAGATCGTCGACGCGCCGCCGCTCGACGCCGTCTCCAATCCGTTGATGAAGACCGTGATCGGCGCGCCGGGTTTGTGGCTGAACAACTACGCGCTCTACCCGTGGATGGCGATTGCGCCGCTCGCGGGTCTCCTCGGCGGGGTGCTCGCGGTGCTGCTCGCGCGTTCGCGCTTCGAGGCGACGGCGTTTCTGTCGACGTCGTTGATGATCGTCGGCTTGATCTTGACCGCGGGCTTCTCGATGTTCCCGTTCATCATGCCATCGTCACTCGACGGCCGCAGCAGCCTGACCATGTGGGATTCCACGTCGAGCCGCCTGACGCTCGAGATCATGCTGTTCGCCGTCATCGTGTTCCTGCCGATCATCCTGCTCTATACGGGCTGGGTGTATCGCGTGATGCGCGGCAAGGTGACCGCCGCGGCGATCAAGGAAAACCACCATTCGATGTATTGACCGGCACGACGCTTCAAAAGAAAACAGGAGTTGGCGATGTGGTATTTCAGCTGGATTCCCGGCGTTGGCGTCGCGCTGGCGTTCGGTGTCGTCAATGTGATGTGGCTCGAATCGCGCGAGGTGGCGCGCTCGGCAAAGCGGGGGACTCGCTAGGCGCCACGCTCTGGTCGTAAACGCGAAAGCGGCACCTTGGGACCAGGTGCCGCTTTTTTATTGGCGTGCTGCGATCGCCGTGCAACTCAACAGCGCTCGACAGCCATCAACCGATCACGCCGGCACCGGCGCCGCGCCCGCGCCGCCGCCTTGCGACGACAGGCGCTCGGCCAGCTTCTGCGCATAGCGCTGCGCGGCCTCGCCGACGACGATATGGAACGTGTCGGTCGACACCCACGCGGTATCGAGCGTCGCGAGGCGCTGACGATCGACCGCCGACGGATCGCGCACGACTACCCGCAGACGCGTCGCCGCGACCGCATCGAGCGACACCACGTTGCCCGCGCCGCCGAGCACGGCGAGCCAGCGCAGCGGATCGGGATCGAGCGGACCGCCTTGCGCGTCATCGGCGTGCCCAGCGTTTCGCGCGACCGGCGCGGCAGCGGTAGCCGCCGCGGCAGCAGCCGGCGCCGATACAGCAGCACCCGCCGCCTTCACCGCGTCGCCCTGACCCTGCGCGATCGCCGTACGCATCTCATCGGCGATGATGTCCGCCTCCGGTCCGATGATCACCTGCACGTTGTTCGTGCCGCGCTTGAGCACACCGCGCGCACCGATCGACTTCAGTTCGCTTTCCGAGACCTTCCCCGTATCGACCACAGACAGACGCAGACGCGTCGTGCACGCATCCACGACCGACAGATTCGCCGCGCCACCGAGCGCCGCGATATAGCGCTGTGCACGCGGCACGGCCGCACCAGCCGCCGGCGCGACGAAACCGCCCGCCGCGAACGACTCGACCTGCTCGTCGGCAGCGGCGGGCTCACGGCCCGGCGTCGCCATGTTGAACTTACGGATGAAGAAGCGGAACAGACCGTAGTACACGACCGAGTACACGATGCCGAGCGGAATCGCCCACCAGCCCTTCGTCGACAGACCGAAGTTCAGCACGTAGTCGATGAAGCCCGCCGAGAACGTGAAGCCGAGGTGAATCCCGAGTGCCGAGCAGATCGCGAGCGACAGACCCGTCAGAAGCGCGTGGATCGCATACAGCACCGGCGCGAGGAACATGAAGCTGAACTCGATCGGCTCGGTCACACCGGTCAGGAACGACGTGAGCGCCATCGAGAACAGCAGGCCGAACACCATCGCGCGACGCTCTTTCGGCGCCTCGTGATACATCGCGAGACATGCGGCCGGCAGGCCGAACATCATCACCGGGAAGAAGCCGGTCATGAAGGTGCCCGCGGTCGGATCGCCAGCGAAGAAGCGGTGCAGGTCGCCCGTGACGGGCGCACCGCCCGCCGGCGTGAAGGTGCCGAATACGAACCACGTCAGCGAGTTGAGGATGTGATGCAGGCCCGTGACGAGCAGCAGCCGGTTCAGCACGCCGAACACGAAGGCGCCGAGCGCGCCGGCCGTCGTGAGCCAGTGGCCGGCCACGTCGATCGCGTTCTGCACCGGCTCCCACACATGTCCGAATACGATGCCTAGCACCACGCAGACCACCCCTGTCACGATCGGCACGAAGCGTTTTCCACCGAAGAACGCCAGGTAGTCGGGCAGCTTGATGTCCTTGTAGCGGTTGTACAGCAGCCCCGCGACGATGCCCGCGATGATCCCCGACAGCACGCCCATGTTGAGCTTGTCGTTGATGTCCTTCATCACCGCGATCTGCACCAGATAGCCGATCGCGCCAGCCAGACCCGCGACGCCGTTGTTGTCTTTCGCGAAGCCGACCGCCACGCCGATCGCGAACAGGAGCGGCAGGTTGTCGAAGATCGCGCCGCCCGCATCGGCGATCATCTTGATGTTGAACACGTCGGGCTGGCCGAGCCGCAGCAACAGGCCGGCCACCGGTAGCACCGCGATCGGCAGCATCAGCGCGCGTCCCAGGCGCTGAATCTTCAGAAACGGATTTCCATCCATCGGTATCTCCAATTTTGTCTCGTAGGGGTAGGTCTTGGTTGAGTGGTGCAGCTGTACGGAGAATCGCGCCGCGCGTGAAGGCAGACGTGCTGCCGGGCGCACGGCGTGCGGGTTCTCAAATTCGTTAGTGTTTCAATCGAGGGGCCACGTGGCGCGGCTTGCGGCTCTGACCGCCTGCGCCGAGTCGAGCGCTAGCGCATCGCGGGCGCGCTGGCGACACAGCTGATAGTCGAGCGTGCGCACGCGTGCCTTGATGCCTGGCACGGAGACCGGATCGACCGACAGCTCGGTCACACCGAGGCCCACCAGCAGCGGCATCGCGAGCGGGTCGCCGGCGAGCGCGCCGCACACGCCGACCCATTTGCCGTGCTTCGCGGCACCTTCGACGGTCGCCGCGATCAGGCGCAGCACCGCCGGATGCAGGCCGTCCGCCTGCGCCGCCAGATCGGGCTGGCAGCGGTCCATCGCGAGCGTGTATTGGGTCAGGTCGTTGGTGCCGATCGACAGGAAATCGGCGTGCTGCGCGAGCTGATCGGCGAGCAATGCAGCCGACGGCACTTCGATCATCACGCCAACTTCGACCGGCTCCGATCTACCCGCTTCGCGTGCAAGTTCGTCGATACGCTTGCGGATGCGGATCAGTTCGCCCGCATCGGTGACCATCGGCAGCAGGATGCGCACGGCGCCGACCGGACGCACCGCGAGCAGGCCACGCAACTGGTCGTCGAGCAGATCGGGGCGCACCTGCGCGAGGCGCACGCCGCGCAGGCCGAGCGCGGGGTTCGGCTCGGGCGGCAGCGTCAGATAATCGACTTCCTTGTCCGCGCCGACGTCGAGCGTGCGGATGATCGCGGTGCGGCCGCGCAACGCATCGACGATCGCCTGATAGCCGTGGCGATGCTCGTCCGCGCTCGGCGCGGCCGGGCGGTGGATGAACAGCAGCTCGGTGCGCAGCAGGCCGACCGCGTCCGCGCCGTTGTCGACCGCGGCGTTCGCGTCGTCGAGTGTGGCGATGTTGGCGGCCACTTCGATCGCGCGGCCGTCGGAGGTCGCCGCTGCCTGCTGCGACGTGCGGCGATCCGCTTCGCGCACGTCGGCGAGGCGGGCGCGTTCGCGTCGCGCGCGTTCGACGTCGAGTTCGGTCGGCGCGAATTCGAGCCGGCCGGTGCTCGCGTTCACCACCACCTGAGTGCCCTCGGGTATCGCATGCAACGCGTCGCCGAGCGCGACCAGCGCCGGAATGCCCGCCTGACGCGCGAGAATCGCCGCGTGCGAGGTCGCGCCGCCGCGTGCCATCACGAGCGCGGTCACGCGCGTGCGATCGAGCGACGACAGATCCGACGGCGTAAATTCGTCGGCCGCGAGCACCGCCTCGTCCGGCAGGGTGCGAGCCGCGCTGCTCGTGTAGCCGAGCGCGCGCTGCACGCGCTTTTCGATGTCGCGCAGATCGGCGGCCCGCTCGGCGAGCAGTGCGTCCTCCACATTACTCAGGATGCCTACTTGCGCGCGGATCGCTTCGCGCCACGCAAAACCGGCGCTCTTGCCGAGGCTGATCAGATCGCGCGCGGCGTCGAGCAGTGTCGGATCTTCGAGCAGCACGCGATGCACCGCGAAAATCCCCGCCTCGCCGACCGAGCCGCGTTGCGACGCATCGCGCACGATCGTGTCGAGATCGGCGTCGACGGTCGCGATCGCCTTGTCGAGCAGACGGCTTTCCGCCGCCGACGTGCCGCTCGCCTGCTCCGGCGGCTCGAGATCCGCGTCGTCCCAGCGCACCAGCTTGCCGAGCGCGATGCCCGGCGCGGCGCACACGCCCGCGAGCGTGTTCGGCGCGAGCGGCTCGCCCGCGGCGGGCGCCGCAACGACTGCCGCCGGTGCGGCCGCTGGCCGCGCCGCTTTCTGTTCGCGTTTCGGTTCGACCTCGCCGTGCGCTTCGCGCGTCAGTTCGTCAGCGATTGCATCGACCGCCGCCTGCGCGTGCGGACCGACGCCGAGCAACTCGACGCTTGCGCCTTCGCCGGCACCGAGTCCAAGCAGACCCACCACGCTTTCGATCGGCGCCTTGCGCCCGTCGTAGCGCACCTCGACCCGTGCGTCGAAGCGGCGCGCCGCTTCGCGCGCCCGCGCCGCGGGCCGCGCATGCAGGCCGCCCGCGTGCGTCAGCGTGATCTGCCGGCGCGCTTCGTCCATCACGTGCGCGGCGCTCGCCTCGCGCACCGCGTCGTGGCTGACGCCCTCGCGCGCGCGCAGCACCAGCAGCGTCGTTTCGCCGGCCTTGACATGCCCGTTCGGCGCCCGCTCGATCACCTCGAACGCATCCGAATTCGCAATCGCGATCACCGAGACGAGGCTCGGCGCATTCAGCGCGATCTGGTCCAGATCGAACTCGATCAGCACGTCACCGGCGCGCACCTGCGCGCCCTGCTCGACCATCGGCGCAAAACCCTTGCCGTTCAGTCCGACGGTGTCGATACCGATATGCAGCAGAATCTGCGCGCCCTCGGCGCTCTCGAGCGTTACCGCGTGGCCGGTGCGCGCGAGATGCGTGACGACGCCGTCGCATGGCGCGACGAGCCGACCCTCGAGCGGATCGACGCCGATGCCGTCGCCGAACATGCCGCCCGAAAACACCGGGTCCGGCACCTTCGCGAGCGGCACGACCGGGCCGGTCAGCGGTGCAAGCAAAACAATGTGATTCTCGGAATGGCTCATCAGGTTGGACTTCTCGACACGTCGCATCGTCATTCTCGTCAGTGAGTTTCGGTGACTTTGTTGAGATGGCGAGGCGCGTCGGGATTGCGCCCGCGCGCGGCGGCAAGATCCGCGGCCATCACGTAAAAGGACAGGATGGCGGCGATCGGATCGAGCGCCGCGTGTGCGGTGGCGACGAGCGGCAGCGAGGCTTGCGCGACGTCATCGGGCGCCGCGAGCAGCACGCGCGCGCCGCGCGCGCTCATGTCGTGCGCGAGTTGCAGCAGACCCGCCTGCTCCGGGCCACGCGGCGCGAACACGAGCAGCGGATAGTCGCGGTCGATCAGTTCCATCGGACCATGACGCACTTCCGCGCTCGAAAACGCTTCGGCCTGGATGCCGGAAGTTTCCTTCAGCTTCAGCGCGGCTTCCTGCGCGATCGCGAGGCCAAGACCGCGGCCAATCACGATCATCCGTTCGATACCGCGCAACTCGTTCACGGCCATCGACCAGTCGAGCCGGCCCGCGCGTTCCAGCGCGTCGGGCAGCGTATTCAGTCCATCGAGCAACGCGGCGTCGTTCTGCCAATGCGCAACCAGCTGCGCGGAGATCGACAGCATGGCGATATAGCTCTTGGTCGCCGCGACGCTCAGCTCGGGACCGGCTACGAGCGGCAGATGCCATTCGCACGCGTCGGCGAGCGGCGAGCTCGGTGCGTTCACGGCGGCGACCGTCAATGCGCCGGCCGCGCGCAACGCGTTCATCGTGCCGACGAGGTCGGGGCTCTTGCCCGATTGCGAAAACGCGAGCGCAAGCTGGTCGCGCACCTGCAGCGGCGCCTGCTGCAGCGTCGCGACCGACATCGGCAGCGACGCGACCGGCACGCCGAGGCGGCTCATCGTCAGGGATGCAAAGTAGCTGGCGGCATGGTCCGAGCTGCCGCGCGCGACGGTCAGCGCGACATGGCGCGGCTGTTGCGCGAGCTTCGCGGCGAGCGCCGCGACGCGCGAGGTGTCCTTGAGCTGCTCGGCTACTGTTGCGGCGGACGCGAGCGCTTCCTTAAGCATATTCGACAATCGCTTCTCCTTCGACGTAGGTCGCGCTCAGCGCCAGCTCGCGGTCGAATACGACCACGTCGGCCCACGCACCGCGCGCGATGCGGCCGCGGTCCTCGATGCCGAGATAGTCGGCGGCGTAGCGTGACAAACGGTGGGATACATCGGCGATCGGCAGGCCGATCGAGACGAGATTGCGCAGCGCCTGATCCATCGTCAGCGTGCTGCCCGCGAGCGTGCCGTCGGCCAGACGTACGCCGCCGAGGCACTTGGTTACGTGCTGGCTGCCGAGGCGGTATTCGCCGTCGGGCATGCCGGTGGCCGACGTGCTGTCCGTCACCACATAGAGGCGCGGAATCGCGCGCAGCGCGGTGCGGATCGCCCCCGGATGCACGTGCAGCAGGTCGGGAATGATTTCGGCGTATTCGGCGTGCGCAAGCGCAGCGCCGACGAGGCCAGGGTTGCGGTGATGCAGCGGCGACATCGCGTTGAACAGATGCGTGAAGCCGCACGCGCCGTGCTTGAGCGCGGCGACCGCGTCGTCGTAGGTGCCGAGCGAATGGCCGAGCTGCACGCGTACGCCGCGCGCCGCCATCTCGGAGATGATCTCCATGTGGCCGGCGATCTCGGGCGCCAGCGTGACGACGCGGATCGGCGCGATCGACAGATACCTGAGCACCTCGTCCATCACCGCCGATACCGCCGCGTCGGGCTGCGCGCCGAGCTTGCCGGGGTTGATGTACGGCCCTTCCAGATGCACGCCGAGCACGCGCGCGCAGCCCGGCGTGCGCACCCGCGTGACGTTGCCGAGCCCGGCGACGACGTTCATCAGCTCGTCGCGCGGCGCGGTCATGGTCGTTGCGAGCAGGCTCGTGGTGCCGTAGCGCGCATGCGTGCGGGTGATCGTTTCGATCGCGTCGCCAGCTTCCATCACGTCGGCGCCGCCGCCGCCATGCACGTGCAGATCGATGAAGCCGGGCAGGATGTACGGTGCGTCGTTCGTCGACGGATCGACGCGCTCGCCGGACAGCGTCGTGATGCGGCCGTTTTCGTATTCGAGCGTGCCGTGGATCCACCCTTCGGTGGTGAGTATGTTTCCGGTCAGCATGAGTCTCTCTGGTGCGTGATACGTATGCGGCAAATGGCGTCCGCCGGACTTGCGGCCTGCGAGGGCCGCGCAGCTCAGGTGCGCAATTCAGCGACGAAGTCGTAGTAGTCGTCGCGGCAATAGGTGTCGGTCAGCTCGATTGCGCGTTGATCCGCGCAGTAGCCGATCCGGGTGATGACCAGCAGCGCGGTGCGCGGTTCGATGTCCATCAGCGCGGCGATTTCGCTCGACGCGTTGACTGCGCGGAAGTGCTGCAACGCGCGCACGACCGCCGCGCCGCGCTGCTCGAGATAGCTGTACAGCGAGTCGCCGATCACGAGCGGATCAGGCACGATCGCGACCGGCAGCGCCGAATGTTCGACCGCCATCACGATGCCGTCCGCGCGCCGCAGCCGCCGCAGGCTCGTGACGGTCGCGCCGGGTGACAAGCCGAGGCGCAGCAGCTCGTCGCGATTGGCGGCGCGCACGTCGCGTTCGAGCCAGACCGAATCGGGCCGGAAACCGCGCTGCTGCATCTTCTTCGTGAAGCCGGTGAGACGCGACAGCGGATCTTCGACGCGCGGCGTGATGAAGCTGCCCGCGCCGCGCGAGCGCCGGATCAGCCCCTGCTCGACCAGCAGTTCGATCGCCTTGCGCGCGGTGACGCGCGACACGCCGATCGCGTCGGACAGCGTACGCTCGGAAGGCAGCGCCTCGCCGGCCGACCAGACGCCGCAATGGATCGCCGTCGCCAGGTTGCGCGCGAGCTGCAGGTAGAGCGGCGTGACGTTGCGCACGTCAGGCATCAATGCGGACCAGCGAGTTTCCATGAGGCTCCAAGGACGCCGCGAGCAGTACAGCCCGGAAAATTGAGAGCCCATTATATAACCAACATAATACCAGTCAACGGACTGGTTCCATGCCCGTCCGGATCACCGGAAAGCCTTGCTGAGTGCGGATCACAGCGGGATTCAACGGCTCCGTCGGAGGGATTTGCAGACCAGGGACTTTCCCGCATCGCACGCATTTGACGATACCAGCGAGTCGTTATCGGCTCCTGGTGGTATCAACAGCCCAAATAATCAATACCTATTTAATACCAGTTGGTGTCTCGCCGCGGTGAAGTGGCTTTGTAAATAAGGGTCGTGCCGATATAGTGCGCTGTACCGACCATAAAAAGTCCCGGGGAGCCGCCCTTGACAGATTCCGAGGCGCTGCGGCGCGCTCAGGCCGTCCGCCATTTCAATCGCTTCTATACCCAATGCATCGGTGCCCTGCACGAGCATCTGGCTCGAAGCGAGTTCTCGCTGACGGAAGTGCGCGTGCTGCACGAGCTATCGCGCGCCCGCGCGCAGACCGCGTCGGTGCTCGGGCGCGCGCTCGGGCTCGATAGCGGCTATCTGAGCCGCCTGCTGACCAGTTTCGAGCGACGCGAGCTGATCACGCGCCGTCCATCCGACACCGACGCACGCCAGTCGCTGATCGCGCTCACCGAGCACGGCCACGCGATCTACGCGCCGCTCGACGCCGCCGCCATCCATGAAGCACTCGGCCTGCTCGACAGACTCAGCGCGCTATCGCAGGAGCAGTTGATCGCCGCGATGAAGCTGATCGAGCGCCTGCTCGGCGACAAGCCGAAGCACGAGCTCGTGGTGCTGCGTCAGCCGCGCGCCGGCGAATGTGGCTGGCTCGTGCATCGTCAGGCGCAGTGGTTCGCCGCGCAGTACGGCTGGGATCACACGTTCGAGGGCTTGCTCGCGCGCGTCGTCGCCGAGTACGCGCAGCGCAACGATCCGCTGCGCGAGAAGTGCTGGATCGCCGAACAGGAGGGTCTGGTGGTCGGCTCGGTTTGCCTCGTCGGGGTCTCGACGACGGTCGCGGGCGTGCGCCTGCTGTGGGTCGAACCGGACGTGCGGAAGCTCGGCATCGGCACGCAGTTGCTCAGCGAATGCGTGCGCTTCGCGCGGCGCGCGGGCTACACGAAGCTCACGCTGACCACCGCGAGCGCATTGGCGGAGCCACGGCGGCTTTGTCAGCGCGCTGGGTTCGAGTTGGCCGGCAGCGCGGCGCAGCGCCGCTTCGGCCAGGATCTGATAATCGAAAGATGGGAGCTGGAGCTATAAAAAAAGCACGCGCCTGTACGGCGCGTGCCTTTCCTGATGCCATGCGGCTGCGCTTGCGATCGCGCTGAACGCGTCGCTTAGAACGACGGCACCGTCGAACCCTTGAACTGCGTCTTGATGAACTGGCGCACGTCTTCCGACTGATACGCCGCGACCAGCTTCTTCACCCATGGCTGATCCTTGTCCTTCGCGCGCACGGCGATCAGGTTCGCGTACGGGCTGTGGATGTCTTCGAGCGCGATCGCGTCCTTGGTTGGCTGCAGGCCGGCGGCCAGCGCGAAGTTCGTATTGATGACGGCTGCGTCGACGTCGGCGAGCGAACGCGGCAGTTGCGCGGCGTCGAGCTCGACGAACCTGATCTTCTTCGGATTGTCGACGACATCGAGCGGCGTCGCGTTGTTGCCGCCCGTGGCCGCGCCGTCCTTCAGCTTGATCAGCCCTTGCGCCTGCAGCAACAGCAGCGCGCGATTTTCGTTCGACGGATCGTTCGGCACCGCGACCTTCGCGCCCTGCGGCAGGTCCTTCAACGACTTCAGCTTCTTCGAGTACGCGCCGAGCGGCGAGATGTACGTGAGGCCCGCGTTGACGAGCTTGTAGCCGCGCTGCTTGATCTGGCTATCGAGGTACGGCTGGTGCTGGAAGCTGTTGGCGTCGAGGTCGCCCGCGTCGAGCGCGGCGTTCGGCTGGATGTAGTCGTTGAACTCGACGACCTTCACGTTCAGGCCTTCGCGCTTCGCGACCTTGGTGACGACTTCCCAGATCTGCGCGTCCGGGCCGCCGATCGTGCCGACCTTGATGACCTTGTCGTCGGCGTGCGCGCCGAAGCTGGTCAGGATCGCCGCACCGGCGACGACTGCGGTGAGGGCTTTGAGGATATTTCTGCGCTGCATGTGATTCTCGCTGTTGCGGTTCGACGTTTGAGTCGATGGCTCCGATCGATGTCGGAGTCGGATGAAATGGGCGGCGCTCCGGTTCGTGCTGGCGCGCCGTCGGCCAAGCCCAAAATTGTTTCATATGGGCGGCAAGTTGGGAAATACCCTTACCGCATATGGTTATGCGGAGCGCAAGCGCAATGGCTAGCGCAACGCAAAACCCGCGGCTGACCGATAATCCAGAGCCGTAGCCGCGCACGGCCCACTCACCCGCCCCTGAGAACGACCATGTACGTGATCAACCTGATCTACACCGCCCCGCTCGATCGTATCGACGACGCGCTCGACGCGCATCGCGCGTTTCTCGCGGAGCAGTTCGACGCGGGCATCTTCGTCGCGGCCGGGCCGAAAGTGCCGCGCGACGGCGGCATCATCCTCGCGGTTCGTATCGAGCGCGACAGGCTGGATCGCATTCTCGCGAGCGATCCGTTCGCCCTGCAACAGCTCGCGCGCTACGAGGTGACGGAGTTCAAGACGACGCGTCTCGCGCCGGGGCTGAATTTGCCGATTCCGGTCTGAGCGCGAGTTGCGAAGAGGGGAGGGATGCGGGGAGGCGTGAGCGGCGCCGCTTTAAAAAGCCGCCTGCGATGCGCGTCAATCGAGCAGCAGCTTGATGTCATGCACCCATGGTGTCGCGCCTTGGCCATCGCGCGCGAACAGACGCAGCTTGCCGTCCGTGTCGAACACATAGCTCGCGGCCGTGTGGTCCATCGTGTAGCTGTCGGGTGTCTTGCCCGGGACCTTCGCGTAGTACACGCGGAAGTCTTTCGCGACCTTCGCGAGCTGCTCTTCGCTGGCGGGACGCAAGCCCACGAAGCTCGGATTGAACGCCGGCACGTATTGCGCGAGCAACTGCGGCGTATCGCGCTCGGGGTCGACCGTGACGAACAGCACCTGCACGCGCTTCGCGTCCTCCGGACCGAGTTGCTGTAACGCCTGTGACAGCTCGGCCATCGTCGTCGGGCAGACGTCCGGGCAATGCGTATAGCCGAAGAACAGCACGACGACCTTGCCTTTGTAGTCGGCAAGCGTGCGGATCTTGCCGGACGTGTCGGGCAACGAGAAATCGCTGGCGAATTGCGTATTGCCGGTGATGTCGAGATTCGTAAAAGCCGGCGGCTGCTTGCCGCAACCCGTCATCAGCAGTGTGCCGCCCAGCGTCGCGCCGAGCACGCAAGCCATCACAGCGGCGCGCGCAATGCGCGCAAAGCGATTGTTGAGCATGGTGTTACGCGCCTATCACGACGCGCGCGTAGTGGTCGATCAGCAGCGCGGCGAACAGCAGCGACAGATAGACGATCGAATAACGGAAGGTTTTGCGCGCGAGCTCGTCCGAATACTCCCGGTAGATCTTCCACGCATAAGCGAGAAACACGGCGCCGAGCAGCACCGCCGACGCGAGATACACGACGCCGCTCATGCCGGAGACGAACGGCATCAGCGTGACCGCGAACAGGATGATCGTGTAGAGAAGGATATGCAGGCGCGTGTACTTTTCGCCGTGCGTGTTCGGCAGCATCGGCAGGCCGGCGTTTTCGTAGTCCTTGCGGCGATACAGCGCGAGCGCCCAGAAATGCGGCGGGGTCCACACGAAGATGATCAGCACGAGGATCCACGCGTCGGCGGGCACGTGGCCCGTTACCGCGGCCCAGCCGAGCGCGGGCGGCATCGCGCCCGACGCGCCGCCGATCACGATATTCTGCGGCGTGGCTGGCTTCAGCAGCAGCGTATAGATAACCGCATAACCGACGAACGTGGCGAGCGTGAGCCACATGGTCAGCGCATTGGCGAACGTGTACAGCGTCCACATGCCGAGGCCGCCGAGCACGGCCGAGAACAGCAGGATCTGCGGGGTGGTGATTTCGCCGCGCGCGGACGGACGCCACGACGTGCGGCGCATTTTGGCGTCGATCTGCTGCTCGACGAGGCAGTTGATCGCGAACGCGGCGCCGGCCAGCAGCCAGATGCCGACGGTGCCGCCGATCAGTACGGTCCATGGCACCATGCCCGGCGTGGACAGGAACATGCCGATGACCGCGCAGAACACCGCAAGCTGCGTAACACGCGGCTTGGTCAGTGCGAGATATTGGGAGACCCGGCTGCCGGGCGTTTGGGAGAGTGTTGTGCTGTCCATGTGAGTCACGCTGGCGCGGCTTCGCGCGCAGGGAGCGCGGCGCGGCCGGGACGGCTATAAGCGACCCGAAAGTTTAACATAACGAGCAGCAGGAGCAGGATCGCGGCCCCGCCGTTATGGGCGACCGCAATCGGTAACGGCCATTGCAGCACGATGTTCGACAAGCCGGTGACGAACTGGATCAGCACCACCAGCAGCACGCCGTTGGCGGGTCGCCGCAGTGACTCGAAGCGGCGCATCTTCAACGCGAACCACACCAGATAGGCGATCACAGCGAACGCGAACGTGCGATGCGTCCAGTGAATCGCGACCAGCGCATCCTGCGTGATCATGTCTCCGTCGCCGGTCATGCCGAGCGCGCGCCACAGGTGGAAGCCGTGCGCGAAGTCCATCGGCGGAATCCATTGGCCGTTGCAGGTCGGGAAGTCGGTGCACGCGAGCACCGCGTAGTTCGTGCTGACCCAGCCACCGAGCGCGATTTGCAGTACCAGTAGCGCGAGACCCGCGAGCGCGGCCACGCGCCAGCGCGCGGCCTCGGGCTCGTAGGCCGGCAGCGGCGTCAAGCGCGCCGCGAGCCAGCCGAGCGTGCCGAGCAGCGCCAGGCCGAGCAGCAGATGCGTGGTCACGATGATCGGCTGCAGCCTCATGGTCACGGTCCACGCGCCGAACACGCCCTGCACGACGATCAGCAGCAGCAGCGAAGTCGGCCACCACGGCGACACATGCAGCGGACGACGCTTGATACGCGCCGTCCAGGCAATGATCGTCTGCGCGATGATCAGCACGCCGATCGCCATCGCGAAGTAGCGATGGATCATTTCGATCCACGCCTTCGTCATGCTGACGGGGCCGCTCGGCATCGCCTGATAGGCCGCGGAGATCGCCGCGTGCGCGATGAACGGCGACGACGTGCCGTAGCAGCCGGGCCAATCCGGGCAGCCGAGGCCCGAATCGGTGAGGCGCGTGAAGCCGCCGAACATCACGAGATCGAGCGTCAGGAAGGTGGTGAGCCAGACCAGCTTGCGGAATTTGTTGTCGTCGGCCTTGACCCACACGTAGGACAACGGCAGCAACGCGATACACAAGCCGATCAGGCCCAGTTGCAATACGAACATCTCATTTACCCAGGTTGCGGCGTCAGCCGATGGTCGACCATTTGAGCAGCTTGGTCAGGTCGCCTTTGATCTTGCTCGGGTTCGCGTCTTTCGGAAAACGCATCATCAGATTGCCGTTCGGATCGACCAGGTAGATGTGGTCGGTGATCCGCGTGCCGGTGTCGGCGGGCAGCCACGCGGCGACCTGCGCCGGATCGGCGATCAGCATGTCGGTGTTGGGGTAGGCGGTTTGTATCACGTCCGCGACCTTGTCTGCATCGGTGCGCAGCCACACTTCCATGACGCGCTCGCGTTCCGGGCCCTGAGCTGCGCGGATTTGTCGCATGAAGTAGAGCTTCGTCACGCAGGCTTGGTCGCACGCGCTGTTGTCCACCGAGATCATGAGCCAGCGGCCATGCAGCGAGGCGAGCTTCAGCGGCTTGCCGTCCGCGCCGGTGACCATGAGCGAGTCCGGGATCGGCCGTTGCGGCTCGATCAGCGCGCCGTAGTTCGTGCTGCCGCCGGTCGGCTTCACGACGAAGTACATGAAGTACGAGATCGCGATCGGCGCCGCGCAGATCACCGCGAGCAGCAGCAGCACCCAGCGGCCGCGCCGCCACGAGCCCGGGCCGTTCGGTTGGCCGGGCATCGCTTTGGCCGCGGCGGGTTTGCCGCTGGATTTGCCAGCTTCCGGCGAACGGGGAGTTTGAGTCGACACTACAGAACCTCTTTCAATGTTTGGACGGCGGCGAGCCGTGCCTTGCGTTCCTCACGCGCCCGGCGCGTGCTCTTTTTTGCCCGCGCGGCGCGCCGCATACAGACCGAAGGCGAGCGCGGCGGCGGCCATGCCCCACCACTGCAGCATGTAGCCGTAGTTGCGCTCGACGCCGGTGGTCGGTGCGGGCCAGTCGCGCACCAGGCCGTCGGGGGCATCGCCGGTCTGCTGGATCACGAACGATTGCAGCGGCAGCCCGGTCTCCGCGGCGTACGAGCCGACATCGAGATTCTGCCGGATCAGGCGATGCGCGGCCGATCCACCCTCGCCGAGCTCGAACGCGCGCGACGCGTCGGCACGCGCAATCCCTTCGATCTCGACCTCGCCCGGCGGCGTCGTGTACGGCGCGATGGTCTCGCGATTGCTCAGGTTGCGCGGCAGCCAGCCGCGATTGACGAGCACGTAGCCGCCGTCGGCGAGTTTAAAAGGCATCACGACGTAAAAGCCCGGCTGATCGTTATGCGGACGATTATCGAGGTACACGACCTTGTCCGTGACGAAACTGCCGCGCGCTTTCACGCGATGAAACTCGACGTCCTTCAGCGCGAGCGGCGCCGCGCTGACCGGCAACGCGGGCGCGTTCTCGAACTGCGTGATGCGCGCCTCGAGCGCTTCCTTCTGATGCGCGCGATCGCGCTGCCAGAAACCGAGCCGCATCGTCACGACGACGACCAGCAGGATCAGCAGCGCGGGAATCAGGCGAAACTTCATTGCGGGCGCTCCGGCATCGCGCTCAGGGCCGCCGGGAACCTGCGGCAGACGCCCGCTCGCGGTGCGATAATGAATGTCTTGCCACTGCGCTTTCCGGTTTCAGTTGGTTTCATGCACATTATCGTTCCCATCGCCTTTGCTCTCATCATCGCCAGCATGGTGTCGGCGCTGTATTTCATGATGCACGACAAAGGCAAGACCAAGCGGATGGTCTGGTCACTCGCCACGCGGGTGGGCCTGTCGATCTCGCTGTTCCTGTTCATCCTGTTCGCACACTGGATGGGCTGGATTCAGTCGACCGGGATTCCGTACGGGCGCTGACGCTCGCGGATAGGTCGCCGCCGCATCCCCATCAGCGGCAAATTTTCCTCGCCGCCAAACAAAACGCCGCCCTGAAAGTCGAGGGCGGCGCTGCATTCAGCCTTGCATACTGCTCGTGCGCGCCGCCTGAACGGCGTTGCGCGCACGGATCTGGCCGCATTACAGCCAGTACACGACGACGTACAGCCCGAGCCACACGACGTCGACGAAGTGCCAGTACCAGGCCGCGCCTTCGAACGCGAAGTGATGTTCCGGCGTGAAGTGGCCGCGAATCAGGCGCACCAGCACAACGGAGAGCATCGTGCCGCCGAGGAACACGTGAAAGCCGTGGAAGCCGGTCAGCAGGAAGAACGTCGAACCGTAGATGCCCGAAGCCAGCGTCAGGTTCAGCTCGTTGTACGCGTGGAAGTATTCGAAGCCCTGCAGGAACAGGAAGCTCACGCCCAGCACGATTGTCGCCGCGAGCCACGCAATCGCCTTCTTGCGATGGTTGTCGCGCAGCGCGTGGGTGCGACACCGTCAGCGTCGCACCCGACGACAGCAGCAGCGCCGTGTTGATGGTCGGCACCGGCCACGGCTGCATCGACTTGTAGGTGCCCACGAGTTCGGCCGGGCCGTTGTTCGGCCACACCGCCGTGAAATCCGGCCAGATCAGTTTGTAGTCGAGGCTGCCGAGTTGATGCAGCGCGATTTCGCGGGCATAGAACAGCGCGCCGAAGAATGCGCCGAAGAACATCACTTCGGAGAATATGAACCAGCTCATGCTCCAGCGGTACGACCGGTCGACGTTCTTGCCGTACATGCCGCCTTCCGACTCGGCGATCGCGTCGCCGAACCAATGCCACAGCGTAAAGAGCAGCCACAGCAGACCGATGAGCACGCCAAGCGGCGCCCAGGTATGGTCGTTGATCCAGGCCGCAAGCGATCCGAGCATGACCAGCAACCCCGTAGCGGCGCTGATCGGATGCCGCGACGGATGCGGTACGAAATAGTACGGGCTCTCGTTTTGTGACCGCTCATTCTTGATTCTCCACTTCAGTCCAGTTGTTCCGGAATCTCCGGCTGTATCTTCGGCGGCGCGTCGATACCGCACCGCTTCTCTCTAATTCGTGGGCTCTTCTCTGCTGTGCTGTGCCCTGCTACTGCCTCAACCGACCACGAGGTGCACGACCAGAATCAGCACCCCGATCAGAACCGCCGCGCCGATCAGCGCCGCCACGATCACATGCAGCGGGTTCAGTTGCGTCGCGTCCGCCTCGAGATCGCGGCGCTTGCGCACGCCGAAAAACGACCAGAACACCGCGCGCATCGATTGACCGAAACTGCTCTTGCGCGGACTGCCGCCGTTATCGTTCATCTCGCTTCGTTTTCCTTCGTTCGTCCGCGGCTCGCGCCGTCAAATCTGCTTCAGGCCGGCTTCGCGGGAGTGGCTGCCGCGCTGGTCACTGCATCGTTCACTGCATTCGCCTTCGGCGCCGCATCATCCGCGCTAGCCGCCGCCGGCGTGTTCAACTCGAAAAACGTGTACGACAGCGTGATCGTCTTCACGTCCTTCGGCAACTTCGGGTCGACGACGAACACCACCGGCATCCGCTTCGTCTCGTTCGCGTTCAACGTCTGCTGCGTGAAGCAGAAACACTCGATCTTCCTGAAGTACTCGGTCGCCTGCTTCGGCGCGTAGCTCGGAATGGCCTGCGCACGGATCGTGCGCGACTGCTTGTTGCTGACGTCGTACATGACCGTCGTTATTTCGCCCGGATGCACGTCGAGACTGCGCTGCTCCGGCTTGAAACCCAACAGGCCCCGCGCGTTCGCATCGAATTCGATCGAAATCGTGCGGCTCATGTCGACCTGCGTATTCTTCGCCTCGCGCGCTGAAACGTCGCGCTGCACGAGGTTGTTCACGCCGGTGATCTCGCAGATCGCGCGATACATCGGCACCAGCGCGAAACCGAAACCGAACATCATCAACGCGACGACGAACAGCTTGATCAGCATCGAACGGTTGAAAGAGCGGTCGGCCTCGGCCGGCGGTTGCGTCGACATCTGAATCCTCAACAAACCTGCATACGGACTGCGAATGCGGCGTTAGCTGAACCAGCACTGCTTCAGAATCGCGCTCGCGAAAAACACCGCGGCGATCGCGAACATCACCAACCCTATCCGCCTGTTGCCCGCGCGAATCTGCTCCGGCGTACGTCTTTCCTGTGGATTGCGCGTCATGCTCGACTTTCCGAGTACGGTTCTTGACTGGCGAGGCCGCCGCGCGAAGCGCCGGAGTCCGGTGGCGGCATGTCGCGCCGCCGGAACCCGGCACCTCGCCGGGATAGGCTTACTCGACGGTCGGCGGATGCTCGAACGTGTGGAACGGAGCCGGGCTCGGCACGGTCCACTCGAGGCCCGTTGCGCCGTCCCATGGCTTGTCGCCCGCCTCGACGAGCTCACCACCGCCACGGTAGGCCGGCAGCGCCACCGCGAACAGGAAGTACACCTGTGACAGACCAAAGCCGAACGCGCCGATCGAGATCACCTGGTTCCAGTCGGTGAACTGCGCCGGGTAGTCGGCATAACGACGCGGCATGCCAGCGAGACCGACGAAGTGCATCGGCAGGAACGCGAGGTTGAAGAAGAACATCGACGCCCAGAAGTGGATCTTGCCGCGCGTTTCGTTGTACATCCAGCCGGTCCACTTCGGCGACCAGTAGTACCAGCCGGCGAACAGCGCGAACAGCGACCCCGCCACCAGCACGTAGTGGAAGTGCGCGACCACGAAATAAGTGCCGTGATACTGGATGTCGAGCGGCGCCATGGCGAGCATCAGACCCGAGAGGCCACCGAACGTGAACACGATCAGGAAGCCGACCGCGAACAGCATCGGCGTTTCGAAGGACAGCGAACCGCGCCACATCGTCGCGACCCAGTTGAACACCTTCACGCCGGTCGGCACCGCGATCAGCATCGTCGCGTACATGAAGAACAGCTGCCCCGTGACCGGCATGCCGGTCACGAACATGTGGTGCGCCCAGACCATGAACGACAGGATCGCGATCGATGCCGTTGCGTACACCATCGAGCTATAGCCGAACAGCGGCTTGCGCGAGAACGCCGGGATCACCTGCGAGACGATCCCGAACGCCGGCAAGATCATGATGTACACCTCGGGGTGCCCGAAGAACCAGAAGATGTGCTGGTACATGACCGGGTCGCCGCCGCCTGCCGCATTGAAGAACGACGTGCCGAAGTGACGGTCGAACAGCACCATCGTGATCGCGCCCGCCAGAACTGGCATCACGGCGATCAGCAGGTACGCGGTGATCAGCCAGGTCCAGACGAACATCGGCATCTTCATCAGCGTGAGGCCCGGCGCGCGCATGTTCAGGATCGTCACGACGATGTTGATACCGCCCATGATCGACGACGCACCCATCAGGTGGAGCGCGAAAATCGCGAAGTCCATGCCCGGGCCCATCTGCGTGGACAGCGGTGTGTACAGCGTCCAGCCCGCGGCGGTTGCGCCGCCCGGTGCGAAGAACGAGCCGACCAGCAGCACAGCGGCGACCGGCAGCAGCCAGAAGCTGAAGTTGTTCATCCGCGCGAAAGCCATGTCCGATGCGCCGATTTGCAGCGGCACCATCCAGTTCGCGAAGCCGACGAACGCCGGCATGATCGCGCCGAACACCATGATCAGCCCGTGCATGGTGGTCAACTGGTTGAAGAACTCGGGACGCATGATCTGCAGACCCGGCTCGAACAGCTCGGCACGGATCATCAGCGCCATCACGCCCCCGGACAGGAACATGGTGAACGAGAAGATCAGATACAGCGTACCGATGTCCTTGTGGTTGGTTGCGAACAGCCAACGACGCCAGCCATGCGGCGTTTCGTGGGCATGATCGCCGTGCACGTGCTCGTGGCCCGCGACTACATCGTGTCCGATGCTAGACATGACAATCTCCTAAAGCGAATTCTGCGGTGCTGACCATGAACACGTCAGGCTGCCGGGCTGATCTGAACGCGCCGTGCTTCCTTCGCGTCGGTGCCGCCGGTGATCGTTTCCGGCTTCTTCAAAATAATATGATCGTCGGCAATGCCGGATGCTTTCAGCGCGTCGCGAACGGCTTCGGCACGACTCTTCGCGAGCTTCGCGTTGACGTCGGCGGAGCCGGTTGCGTCGGTGAAGCCCGACAGCGTGAATTTCGCGTCCGGATGCGCCTTCGCGTAGGCCGCGGCCGCGTCGACCGCCGCTTTCGCGTCGGCCGGCAGCGTGCTCTTGCCGGTCTCGAAGTAGATGCTCGCCGGCAGCGCGGCCTCTGTGTTCGAAGCCGCCGCGCCAGCCTCGTTGCCCGATGCGGCCGATGCGGACGCCGCTTCTGCGCCCGACGCTGCTTGCGCGCCCGATGCCGCAACGGCGCCGCTCGCGGCAGCACCGGCGTTGGCCAGATGATCGCCGCCTTCCGGCAGCTTGCCGTTGCGCGCGTCGGCGACCTGCTTCGGCTGCAGGATGTCGCCCGTGTGGTTGCCCCACGAGTTACGTTCGTACGTGATCACCGCGGCGATTTCGACGTCGTCCAGCGTCGGCGCCCACGAAGGCATCGCGTTCTTGCCCTTCAACACGAGACTCACGTGCTGCCCGATCGGACCGTTGGCGATCTTGCTGCCGTCGAGCGCCGGGAATGCGCCCGCGCCCTTGCCGGTCGGCTGGTGGCAGACCGCGCAGTTCGCCGCGTAGACCTTGCCGCCGCGTTCCATCAGCTCGGCCATCGTGTAGGTCTTGTTCGGATCGTCCTGGCCGGCGGCCATTTTCTTCTTCTCCTCGTCGACCCACTTCGCGTAGTCGTCGGCAGACAGCACCTCGACGACGACCGGCATGAACGCGTGTTCCTTGCCGCACAGTTCGGTACAGAAGCCGCGGAACGTACCGGTGCGGTTGGCCTTGAACCACGTGTCGCGCACGAAGCCGGGAATCGCGTCCTGCTTGACGCCGAAGGCCGGCACGTACCAGGAGTGGACCACGTCGTTCGCGGTGGTGATGATGCGGATTTTCTTGTCGACCGGCACCACGAGCGGGTTGTCGACTTCCTGCAGATACAGCGTGGAGATCGGCTCACGGCCCTCGGTTTGCGCGCGCGGCGTGGCGAGCGTGGACAGGAAGCCGATGCCCTCGCCCGGACCCTTCACGTAGTCGTAGCCCCACTTCCACTGGTAGCCGGTGACCTTGATCGTGAGGTCGGCGTTCGAGGTGTCCTTCATCGCGACGACGGCCTTGGTGGCGGGCAGCGCCATCAGCACGACGATGACGAACGGCACGATTGTCCAGATGATTTCGACGGTGGTGCTTTCGTGGAAATTGGCTGCGTTGTGGCCTTTCGATTTGCGGTGCGCGAAGATCGAATAGAACATCACGCCGAACACACCGATGAAGATCACGGTGCACAGTCCCAGCATGAACATGTGGAGGCTGAACAGCTCCTCAGCGATTCTCGTTGCAGGCGGCTGGAGATTGATCGCGTTGACGGCAGGGCCGCCCGGAGCATCGCCCACTGCCAGGGCGGCACCGGCGAAAAGCAGTCCGCTCGTCGCCAGCACGCTCATGAGCGCTCGCTTGATTGTTTTCATAGCTTCCTTACCCAAATTTTCCATTCAAACCCCTCGACCCCGCTGGCAGCGTGTCGCGCCCCCTTGAACGCCGCGCGTCCGGCACCATCTAACAACGTGCCAGCCACATACGTAGTTCGCCTGCGAACTGCGCGCGCCGATTCTGCGCGAGGTGTTGCCCGATCATGATCGTCTGCCCGCGCGAGACCAGCTTGATCTGATCGCGCGGCGTTGCGCCCGGCTCTATCCGCACCCAGCGCGGATTGAATTCGAATTGCGTAATCTGCTCGGCGCTGACCTGCTCGATCACGAGCCGGTTCGGAAACAACCGGATGCGCTCGTAATCGACAGCATGACGCGCATATATTGCAAACGCGATACCTACGGCCAGCAATTCGATTCCGGTGAACGGCAACACCAGCCAGGCGCCGACCAGAACCAGCATGAATGCAATTGCCAACGAAAACAACGCAAGCGACACGTACAGACAGACGAACTGCCGCGGCGATATCGAACAGTTGCGCTTCATGGTCCAGTCCCTGAGGACCGGTTCTGAATCCGCCAGCAGATGATCTGATGCGCCCATCGCTGCCTCCTGCGAATCGTCGAGTCCGGCCTGCCTTCTTTTACTTCCGGATGCATCTCGCGGCCGCCGTTCGAGTCACTGTTTCCAGCATCACTCGCGAGCGCGCCAACCCCTACCGCATCACTTCATTTTGCAGCCCCGCGCCTCGGGCTTGCCACCCCAAATGTGGGAACCTCGGGTGACAAACTGACGCATTATAGGCGTGATCCATAGCATCGACAAGCAAGCCCCAATCGGCCCACAAGCCAGGCGCGACAAGCCTTCGCGCCATTTTGCCCAGCATTTTGCGGCTCTTTTGAAGGGCAAATCCCAGGCATAACGGATGTCCTCTTTACCGCTTTTGCAACACGTCAACCGCACCGTCGGCAAGCAGTTGATGACAGCACCGCAATCTGCTATCCACGCTTGCCCGGACCTCGTCCGATGTCCTCGAGCCGCACGATGCCATGTCCTTCCGCGGTGGTGCGCGGCACGGCTTTCCATGCGTGGCCGTAGATCACCTCGAAGGTCAGCGCGATCGTGCCGTCGGCGCGCCGGCGCGCTTCGAGCGCGGCGAGCAGGGCTTTGTGCAACCGACGCGTGAGCACGCCGTCATGCGCATCGCGCTCGAACGGGTACGCGCCCCAGCGACGCACGTCCGCGAGCAGCGACTCGGGCGACTTATAGGTGATCGTCAGCGTCTCCTGGTCCATCACCGGAATCTCGAAGCCGGCCTCGACGAGCATGTCGCCGAGGTCGTGCATGTCGACGAAGTCGATCACATGCTTGCGAGACCCGACGCCGTGCGCGGCCTCGATCTCGGCGTAGGCACCGCGCAACTCCTTCAGCGTATCGGGGCCGAGCGTGCTGAACATTAGCAGGCCGTTGACCTTCAGCACGCGCTGCCATTCGGGAAAGACCAGATCGGGCCGCGAGTGCCAGTGCAGCGCGAGGTTGGACCAGATGAATTCGAATGCGCCGGACGTGAATGGCAGCGCGGAGAAATCGGTTTGCGCGAAGCGCGGGCCACGCGCGCCGAGCGCCTTGCCGAGCGAGGCGGGAAGAAAGCGCCGCCAACTGGTGTCGCCGGCATCGTGACGCAGCGCGCGGCGGAGCATGCCGTGCGACAGATCAGCGCCGAACACCGGCGCCTCGGGAAAGCGTTCGCGCAATGCGGGGAGGTCTTCGCCCGCGCCGCAACCGGCGTCGAGCACGCTCGAGGGCGCCACCTTGATGTAATCGAGACGCTCGCGCATGCGCTGCGCAATCTCTCGCGGCAGGAACGCAACCTCGTCGAAGGTGGCAGCGCGACGGTCGAAAATACGCCTGAGGCGCCGTGAATCGTAGGCCGGACGGCCAGATTGAGCGGATGTGGGGGACATGGGTGTCGTGCTGGGCGTGAGCTCGAAGTATACTCGGTCGTTCCCCTCCATTCAGCGAGAACGGCTTTCACCGGCGCTCACTCGTGCGATTCCAGTCATTTTCTTCGTCGTGTCGAAATCAGGTGGCGCGTTTTGCGCGCGGTCTGCATTCGGCATGGCCGCGGGCCTTGAACGCCGCGCTGCCGAACCTGTGCGCGTTGTGCGGCAATTTGTCGCATAAGATGTTGTGCGACGGTTGCGACGCGGCCTACTGGAACGAGAGCCGGCTGCGCTGCACCGTTTGCGCGGTGCCGTTGCCGGCGTCACGCTGGGTCGCTCAGGCGCGGTATCGCTGCGCGGATTGCGTGGCCGAGCCGCCGCCGTTCGACGCGAGCTTCGCGCTCGCCGACTATCGCGCGCCGCTCGATACGCTCGCGGTCGGCCTGAAGTTCCGCGCCCGGCTGATGCTCGCGCGAGACTTCGCGCAACGCCTCGCGCGGCTCGCTGAAGCCAATTGGCACGACGCGGCCGAGCGGCCCGACGTGATCGCGCCAGTGCCGCTCGCCGGTCGCCGTCTGGTCGAGCGCGGCTACAACCAGGCCTGGCAGATCGCGCGGCCGCTCGCCCGGGCGCTCGGCGTGCGCGGCAACCCCACGCTGCTCGAACGAACGCTCGACACCGCGCCGCAATCGCGCCTCGATCTCGATGCGCGCCGGCAGAACGTCGGCCGCGCGTTTCGCGTCGCGCGCCCAGTGCGCGGCCTGCACGTCGGCATCGTCGACGATGTCATGACGAGCGGCGCGACGCTCGAAGCGCTCGCCCATACGCTGAAGGCCGCCGGCGCGCGGCGGGTTACGAACTTCGTCGCGCTGCGCACTCCGAAAAACTAGCTTTTACGTGGTCTTCTTATGTTCAACGTCGTTCTCGTAGAACCCGAAATTCCGCCCAACACCGGCAACGTGATTCGCCTGTGCGCGAACACCGGCGCCCGGCTGCACCTGATCGAGCCGCTCGGCTTCCCTCTCGACGACACCAAGATGCGGCGCGCCGGCCTCGACTATCACGAGTACGCGGAAATGAACGTGCATGCCGCTTGGGACGCGTTCATCGCGAAAGAAACGCCCGACGCGTCGCGCATGTTCGCATTTACGACGCGCGGCTCGGGGCGCTTTCACGACCACGCGTTTCAACCGGGCGACTGGTTCGTGTTCGGCGCCGAAACGCGCGGCCTGCCCGGCACGGTGCTCGAGCGCTTTGCGAACGAACAGCGCGTGCGTCTGCCGATGCGTCCCGGCAATCGCAGTCTGAATCTGTCGAATACGGTGGCGATCGTGGTGTTCGAAGCGTGGCGTCAGGCCGGCTTCGAAGGCGGCGCCTGACGGCGTTCGAGCTCGGCCTCGTAGCGTGCGAACATCGCGTCGTCGAAGCACGCGAACGTCACGTGCTTCATGTGTGGTGTGCGCGGCAACGTGTCGAGTACGGTCGCGACCGCGATGCTGACCGCATCGTCGGCGGGGAAACGGTAGATACCGCAGCTGATCGCTGGAAACGCGATGCTCGTGCACTGAGTTTCGCGCGCGACTTCGAGTGAGCGCTGATAGCACGATGCGAGCAGGTCGGCTTCGCCATGCGCGCCGCCACGCCACACTGGACCGACCGCGTGAATAACATGCTTCGCGGGCAGACGATAGCCGGCGGTGATTTTGGCGTCGCCGGTCGCGCAGCCGCCGAGCGTTTCGCATTCGCGCAGCAACTCCTTGCCGGCCGCGCGATGAATCGCGCCGTCCACACCGCCGCCACCGAGCAGCGAAGTATTCGCGGCATTGACGATCGCATCGACGGCGAGCGTCGTGATATCGACCACGCGCGCTTCGAGCGTGCACGTGCCAAGACTGAGATTGAAGGTGGGCATGGGAACCTCGCTGACCCGAGTCTCGCTCACGAAGTGGACAACCAGGCGAGGCAGCCGTTCAACGCGAATTTCCGCTAAACGGCTGATAAAAAAGGCTTTATTCCGCCTTCGAATCGCGCCGCAGGAGCGCGCTAACCGCATCGCGCGGCGCCACGCCGTCGAACAGCACCGCGCAGACCGCCTGCGTGATCGGCATTTCGATTGCATGAGCACGTGCGATCGAGAGTACCGCCCGCGCGCAGCGCACGCCTTCGGCCACGTGACCGAGACCGCCGAGGATGTCGTCGAGCGTGCGGCCCGTGGCGAGTTGCAGGCCCACGGTGCGGTTGCGCGACAGATCGCCGGTAGCAGTCAGAATCAGATCACCGAGGCCGGTCAACCCGGTAAAGGTTTCCGCGCGCCCACCGAGCGTCACGCCAAGGCGCGACATTTCGGCGAGGCCGCGGGTGATCAGCGCCGCGCGTGCATTGAGGCCGAGGCCGAGGCCATCGGCGATGCCCGTGGCGATGGCGAGCACGTTTTTCACCGCGCCGCCCACTTCGACGCCGACGACGTCGTCGCCGGTATAGATGCGCATCGCGCCGTGATGGAACGCCGCGACCGTGCGTTCGCGGCACGCCGCCGACGGGCTCGCGATCGTCAACGCAACCGGCAGCCCCTGCCCGACTTCGCGCGCGAAGCTCGGTCCGGACAACACGCCGTTGCTCGCATGCTCGGGCAATTCCGCCGCGACCGCCTGATGCGGCAACAACTGCGAATCCGCTTCGAACCCCTTGCACAGCCACACGATATGCGCGGGCACCTTGCCCGCATCGCGCATCGCGCGCAACAGGCCGCGCAGGCCAGCCACGGGCGTCGCGACCACGCACAGCGCATCGTCGTCGAGCGCGTGATCGAGCGCCACTCCGAGATCCGCTTCAAAGCGAAGCGCGGGCGGCAACGCGACGCCCGCCAGATAGCGGGCGTTTTCATGCGAAGTGGAAAGCTCGGCGATGAGCGCGGACTCGCGCGCCCACAATACCGTGTCGTGCCTTAAGGCCAGATGGCCGGCGAGGGCGGTGCCCCAGGCGCCAGCGCCGAGAACGGCGACTTTCATAGCCGGCACTGCGCGCGGCGCCTTAATGCGTGACGCCTTTTTGCGCCGCGCCGTCCTGCTGGGCCGCGCTCATCTGAGCGAGACGCTGCTCGTACAGCGCCTGGAAGTTGATCTCGGCGAGGTGGATCGGCGGGAAGCCGGCGCGGGTGATCGCATCGGCGATGTTCGAGCGCAGGTACGGGAACAGGATGGTCGGGCAGGCAATGCCGACGAGCGGGTCGATCTGCTCGGCAGGAATGTTGCGAATGTCAAAAATGCCGGCCTGTTTCGCTTCGATCAGGAACGCGACCTTGTCCGACACCTTGGCCGTGACCGTGCCCGTCACGAGAATTTCGAACACGGATTCGGCGAGGCGCTCGGCCTTCACGTCGACTTCGACTTCGACCGACGGCATTTCCTGCTCGAGGAAGATACCCGGCGAATTCGGCTGCTCGAGCGACATGTCCTTCAGATAGATGCGCTGGATGTTGAAGAACGGCTGGTTATTCTCGTCGGACATGATGGTGATTCCTGATAGGTGTGCGTGGCGGCGGCCGATGCACGCATGGGCCGCCAGATTATTGCGCCGGCTCGCCGGCTCCACGAGGAGCGCGTGCGCCGGCTTATCGAGTGGTCCGCCCGTTCGCGCGGCGCGAAACGCGCGAACTCAGGCTGCTTCGAGCAGCGGCGTCAGACCGCCCGCGCGATCGAGCGCGGAAAGGTCATCATAGCCGCCCACATGCGTCTCGCCGATGAAGACCTGCGGCACCGTGCGACGACCGGTCCGGGTCATCATCTCCTCACGACGGCCCGGGTCCTTGTCGATCAGTACTTTCTCAACGAGCTCGACGCCGCGCGACTTTAAAAGACGTTCGGCCATCTGGCAATACGGGCACACCTGGGTGCTGTACATGATCACTTTGTTCACTTGGCTGCTCCTTGTTTCACAACCGGCATACCGGCTTTCTGCCAGGCGTCGACGCCGCCCTCGAGAACATGGACTTCCGCGTATCCCGCTTCCTGCACGATACGCGCGGCCTTGTTCGACTGCTGGCCGGTCTGGCACACCAGCAGCACCGGGTTGCTCTTGTTCTTCGCGAGTTGCGTGACTTTCGCCTGCAACTCTGCGAATTCGAAATGCCGTGCCAAGGGCAGGTGCCCCTTGGCGTAATCGGCGGACGGCCGCAGATCGATGACCGCCGCGTTGCGCCGGTTGATCAGTTGGGTGGCTTCAGCGGCCGACAGGCCGCCACGTCCACGCCGACTGATGGTCGGCCACAGCAGCAACCCACCAGAGATAAGGACGATTGCGATCAGGACAAGGTTTGTGTATTCGGTGAAAAACTTCACGGAAGATCCGCCGGAAAGAGAGAAATCGAAAAGGTCAACCCGAGCATTATAAAATAACCGTTCGACGCGATGGCGATGCGCCGCCCGAGGCGCCGCACAGAGCGAGACCGCTTCCTCACTACCGACCGGCAACTCTCATGTACAAACTCGTTCTCATCCGCCACGGCGAATCGACTTGGAACAAGGAAAACCGCTTCACCGGCTGGGTCGACGTCGACCTCACCGAGCAGGGCAACCTCGAGGCGCAGCAGGCGGGCGGGCTGCTCAAGGAATCGGGCTATACGTTCGACATCGCCTACACGTCGGTGCTCAAGCGCGCGATCCGCACGCTGTGGCATGTGCAGGACCAGATGGATCTGATGTACCTGCCCGTCGTGCATTCGTGGCGCCTGAACGAACGCCACTACGGCGCGCTGTCGGGTCTGAACAAGGCCGAAACCGCCGCGAAGTTCGGCGACGAGCAGGTGCTGGTCTGGCGCCGCAGCTACGACACGCCGCCGCCCGCGCTCGAGCCCACCGACGAGCGCGCGCCGTACACCGATCCGCGCTACGCCAGGGTGCCGCGCGAGCAGCTGCCGCTGACCGAGTGCCTGAAAGACACGGTCGCGCGCGTGTTGCCGCTGTGGAACGAGTCGATTGCGCCGGCCATCAAGTCGGGGCGCAGCATCCTGATCGCCGCGCACGGCAACTCGATCCGCGCGCTGGTCAAGTATCTCGACAACATCTCGGACAGCGACATCGTCGGCCTCAACATCCCGAACGGCGTGCCGCTCGTCTATGAACTCGACGAGAACCTGAAGCCGATCAAGCACTACTATCTCGGCGACCAGGACGCGATCGCCAAGGCGCAAGCCGCGGTCGCGAGCCAGGGCAAGGCGGGCTGATCCGGCATTTCCGGGCGCGGCCCCACGCCACGAAAACGCGCGGGGCCGCACGCAGACAACCGGGCCGACAAGAAATTCTGTATTGCGCCCGGCGGTCAGATTCAGAGGCCCGCTGCAGGGTTCACCGTAGCGGCGAGCGCATCCGCTGGCCTTGCGCGGCAACGCTCAGTTCCGACCCGCCGAGTGCCATGTCGTACGGCTCGCCATCCGCGGCTCGGGTCGCAAGAACCAGGACCTTCCCGTACTGTCGAAGCACGATTGCCTGCACCGCGCCCTGAGCAGGCGGGTGTGCAGTTATACTTGTCCGTCCAATCTTTATCGACGCTGCCACGCGCTTCCGACCGCAACAGACTCTATGCGAAAGAACCTGAAAAATATCGGCCTGATTGCCGCGGGCCTTGCTACCGGTGTCTTTGCCACCCTGCAATACTCCGCCTCGGCCCAGCAACCCGCTAGCGCTGCGGTCGCCCCGCTGCCGCTAGACCAGCTCAGGCTTTTCGCCGAAGTGTTCGGGCAGATCAAGCACGAATACGTCGAACCGGTCGACGACAAGAAGCTGCTCACCGCCGCGATCAAGGGCATGGTGTCCAGCCTCGACCCGCACTCGTCGTACCTCGACAAGACCGACTACGAAGAGCTGCAGGAGCAGACCAAGGGCCGCTTCGCGGGCCTCGGCATCGAAATTTCGTCGGAAGACGGCCTGATCAAGGTAATTTCGCCAATCGAAGACACGCCCGCGTTCCGCGCCGGCATCCGTCCTGGCGACCTGATCACGCGCATCAACGACAAGCCCGTGCGCGGCATGACGCTCGACCAGGCGGTCAAGCAGATGCGCGGCGACCCGGGCACCAAGGTCACGCTGACCATCTTCCGCAAGACCGACGACCGCACGTTCCCGCTCACCGTCACGCGCGCGATCATCAAGGTGCAGTCGGTGAAGGGCAAGATCGTCGCGCCGGGCTTCGCGTACGTGCGCATCACGAGCTTCCAGGAACGCACCACGCCCGACCTCGCGGCCAAGCTGCAGGATCTCGCGCGCCAGGAGCCGAACCTGAAGGGCCTCATCCTCGACCTGCGCAACAACGGCGGCGGTCTGCTGCAAAGCGCGGTCGGCGTCGCGGGTGCGTTCCTGCCGCCGAATTCGGTGGTGGTGTCGACCAACGGCCAGATTCCGGATTCGAAGCAGATCTATCGCGACACCTACGATAACTACCGTCTGCAATCGTTCGACAGCGATCCGCTCAAGGACGTCCCGGCCATCTTCAAGACCGTGCCCATGATCGTGCTGACCAACGCGTATTCGGCGTCGGCGTCGGAAATCGTCGCGGGCGCGCTGCAGGATCAGCACCGCGCGCTGATTCTCGGCAAGACCACGTTCGGCAAGGGTTCGGTGCAAACCGTGCGCCCCCTGACGGCCGACACCGCACTGCGCCTCACCACCGCGTATTACTACACGCCGAGCGGCCGTTCGATCCAGAACAAGGGCATCCGCCCCGACCTTCCGGTCGACCAATACGCGGACGGCGATCCGGACGACGCGCTCGTGACCCGCGAAGTCGACTACTCGAATCACCTCGCGAACACGCAGGACCCGAACGAGAAGAAGGAAGCGGAGCAGCGCGAGCAGGAGCGCATGGAGCAACTGCGTCAGCTCGAAGAGCAGAACGACAAGAAGACGCCGGAACAGCGCCAGAAGGAGCGCGAACGCAAGCCGGTCGAGTTCGGTTCGGCCGACGACTTCATGCTGCAACAGGCGGTCGACAAACTCGAAGGCAAGCCGGTTCAGGAATCGAAGTCGCTGATGGAGCGCCGTCTCGCGCAGAACAAGCCGGGCACGTCGGCCTCCGCGCCGGTCGCGGTGAAGCCGACGCAACCGGTGCCGGGCGCATCGGGACCGGCGCCGGCTTCGGCACCGGCTCCCGCTGGCAAGTAAGCTGGCCGACAGGCAGCGAACCCCGCGCGTGTCTTCGCAGCACGATAGTCTGCGAAGACACGCCGCAACAGTTTCAGCAAAAGCCGCCGCCTAACCGGTGGCGCATCACGGCAAGCCGCAACCGCCACCCTCCCCGCGCGATTAAAATAACAGCCACGAATGCGCGCCGCGGCCCCTCGGCCTGCCTCTCCTTGCGCGACACAGCGACATAGCGACACACCCCACGCGCCCCGCCATGAATGACGATCAACTCCTTCGCTACTCCCGCCACATCCTCGTCGATGAAATCGGCATCGAGGCGCAGCAGCGTTTTATCGACGCCCACGCGATCATCGTCGGCGCGGGCGGGCTCGGTTCGCCAGCCGCGCTGTATCTCGCGGCGGCGGGTGTCGGCCGTCTGACGCTCGTCGATGCCGATACCGTCGACCTGACTAATCTACAACGACAGATCCTGCACGTGAGCGCGTCGGTTGGACGTAGGAAGGTCGAGTCCGGGCGCGACATGCTCGCGCGGATCAATCCCGAGGTCGTCGTCAACGCGGTGGCCGAGCGCGTCGACGATGCGTGGCTCGACCGCGAGGTGCCGCACGCGAGTGTCGTGCTCGATTGCACCGACAACTTCGCGACGCGTCACGCGATCAACCGCGCGTGCGTCAAGCATCGCGTGCCGCTCGTGTCGGGCGCGGCGCTGCGCTTCGACGGCCAGATCAGCACTTTCGATTTCCGCGATGAAGCGTCGCCGTGCTACGCGTGCGTGTTTCCCGAAGACCAGCCGTTCGAAGAAGTCGCATGCTCGACGATGGGCGTGTTCGCGCCGACGGTCGGCATCATCGGTTCGATGCAGGCTGCCGAAGCGCTGAAGGTGATCGGCGCAATCGGCACGCCGCTCGTGGGCCGCCTGACGATGCTCGATTCGCTGCGGATGGAATGGAACACGATGCGCATCGGACGTCAGCCGGATTGTCCGGTGTGCGGCCACGCGCACGGGTCTTGAGGCGGTTCTGCACTGCCCGTTCGCGTGACGCCGAAATAGCAGAACGCCGCACATGTGCGGCGTTTTTTCGTTCAACGAGGCACGACGATGCGCGTCAGATTCAAACCAGCGCGACCCGCTTGAGCGCCGCTTGCACCTCCTCCGGCTCGAACGAAGCCAGCACGTCGGCAACGGGCTTTTCGAGCGTCTTCAGGTGCGAGCGCAGCACCTCCTGCTTGACCTCTAGGAGTTGGCTCGGATGCATCGAAAACTCGGTCAGACCCATGCCGAGTAGCAGACGCGTCAACGCCGGATCGCCCGCCATCTCACCGCACACCGACACGGGCACGCCCGCGCGCTTCGCCTCGCGCAGCGTGAACGCGATCAGATGCAGCACGGCCGGATGCAGCGGGTCGTACAGATGCGCGACCGCGTTGTCCGCGCGATCGATCGCGAGCGTGTACTGAATCAGATCGTTGGTGCCGATCGACAGGAAATCGAGCCGCTTCAGAAACAGCGGCAACGCGATCGCGGCGGCCGGGATCTCGATCATCGCGCCCACCTGCACGTTCGGATCGTAAGCGATACCCGCGTCGTCGAGTTGACGCTTCGCTTCGCGGATCAGATCGAGCGTCTGGTCGATTTCCTGCGCGTGCGCGAGCATCGGGATCAGGATCTTCACCCTGCCGAACGCCGACGCGCGCAGGATCGCGCGCAACTGCGTGAGGAACATCTGCGGCTCGGACAGGCTCCAGCGAATCGCGCGCAAACCGAGCGCCGGATTCGCGGCGGTCTCGTAGCCGTCGCCGCCCATCGAATCGAGCGGCTTGTCGGCGCCGACGTCGATCGTGCGGATCGTGACCGGCAAGCCGTTCATCAGTTCGACCGCGCGACGATACGCGCTGAACTGCGCCTCCTCTTCGGGCATCCGGTGCTTGTGATTCATGAACAGAAACTCGGTGCGGAACAGACCCACGCCGGTCGCGCCCGATTCGACCGCCGCGCGCGCGTCGTCCGGCAACTCGATGTTCGCGCACAGTTCGATGCGCGTGCCGCACAGCGTTTGCGTCGGCGAGAACTTGAGCCGTTGCAGCTTGCGCTGCTCGAGCTCCTTCTCGCTTTGCCGGTACGAGTATTCCTCGAGCACGATCGGCGCGGGATCGACGATCACGATGCCGTGGTCGCCATCGACGATGATCAGATCGTCCTGGCGGATCAGCGCGCTCGCATGCTGCACGCCGACCGCGGCCGGAATGCCGAGGCTGCGCGCGACGATCGCGGTATGCGACGTGCGTCCGCCCAGATCGGTGACGAAGCCCTGGAACGTCTGCGTCTTGAACTGCATCATGTCGGCCGGCGCGATGTCGTGCGCGACCACGATCATCTCGTCGCAAGCGCCATGCACGTTGCCGACGATGCCCGGCGCGCCCGCGAGCGCCTTCAGCACGCGCTCGACGACCTGCTCGATATCGGCCTTGCGCTCGCGCAGGTATTCGTCTTCGATAGTGTCGAAATGGCGCGACAGTCTTTCGAGCTGCTCGGTCAGCGCCCATTCCACGTTGTAGCGGCGCGTGCGGATCAGGTCGATGGTTTCCTGAACGAGCATGACGTCGTTCAGGATCATCGTGTGAACGTCGATGAACGCGCCCATTTCGCTCGGGGCATCCGCGGCAAGATCGGCGCGCAATACGTTGAGTTCTTCATGCACGCGTTGCTGAGCCGCGCGAAAACGCCCGACCTCCCCTTCGATCTGGGGCGGTTCGATCAGATAGTGGTCTACGTCGAGTGCTGCCGGGGCGATCAGATAGGCCCGCCCGATGGCGATACCGCGTGACACGGGAATTCCATGCAGCGTGAATGACACGCGCACCTCCTCTAGTTGTGTAATGCCGCGGCAAACCGCTGCAATGCTCTCAGACTGTACTGGGCATTATAAATTCCGCGCCTTTTTGAAGTGTGTCGGCGGTGTGTGCAGCGCAGCACGGATTATCGCAATGAGGTGCCCTCGTACCCGGCGAAGCTTCGCTTTATACACGTCGCGCAAAACATATGGTTTAAACATTGAAAACGCATGTCGTCTTACGCACTCTTCCCGATGGCTTTCGCGCCGCTTCTAGATCCCTTTAATCTCGATTAACGGCGCGCCTCTTCTGATATTCAGATGTCGGCGGCGAAAAAAAACCGCGGACTGAGCCGCGGCATTTTCGGGTTTGTCGAACGCAAAGCGCGCGGCTTTATTGACCTTCGCCAAATTTATCGGCGATCAGTTTCAAGAGCGCGTCCATCGCGTCCTGTTCGTCGGTGCCTTCCGTTTCGATCAGCACGGTACTGCCGATGCCCGCGGCCAGCATCATCACGCCCATGATGCTCTTCGCGTTGATACGACGGCCATTGCGGCTCATCCAGATTTCCGCCTGGTAGTTGCCCGCGAGTTGCGTCAACTTGGCCGACGCGCGCGCGTGCAGCCCCAGCTTGTTCACAATTGTCGTTTCCTGTTGCAGCATGTGATGGTCCGAAGCGCGGGTGAATGAAATGGTGAAAAGTGTTACTGCAAAGCGGCTTCAATGCGATCGGCACCGTTGTGAAACCGCTTGAATCCGTCGAAGCTTGCCTGCGAACCAGCCCGGCTTACAGGCCGGTCGCGTCCGTCTTTTGCGTCAGATCGGCATCGGCCGGCAAAGCGGGAACACAGTCGGCGGCCGCCGCGTCAGGCGGCAGCGCCGGCAGGCACTCGGCAGCGCACGCTGGCGGCGTGACCGGTGTCGGCATCGCCGGTCCGATCGCGTGCACGCCCTTGGTCGCGCCGGCGAGCGCCTTGTCGACGAGCGTGTCGAGCGGCGTCGCGCGATAGCAGACCGCGCGCACCAGCATCGGCAGATTGACGCCGCACAGCACACGCACGTCCGGCACGGTGGCGAGCCGGCCCGCGATGTTGGCCGGCGTCGCGCCGAACATGTCGGTCAGCACGAGCGCGCCGTTCTCTTCCTTCAGCCGCACGACTTCCGAATTCGCGAACGCGACGACCTGCGCAGGATCGCAATCCGGCGACACGTCGATCACGCCGATACGCGCCGGCAAACCGCCATAGATGTGGGAAATGCAATCGCGCAACGCGGTGGCGAATGGAGCGTGCGCAATGATCAGAATGCCTGCCATGTCAGCCTTACTGCAAAAGAACGGCCCCAAACCGTGGACCGGGACTCGAGCCCGGTTCGCCATCGCCCCGGACCGGCCGTGGGTCGCGAGGGCGGGAATGCATCGTCGGGCGAGCGGGCATTGTAGCAGCCTCATTTTCGCGCCAATCCCGACGCCACGCCTGATGCGGATTTACTACACAGATTGGGGGTGCAGCCGGGCAATCAAGGCCGCTGCGTCGGCGCGCCACGCGAGCGCCACGCGTCAGCCGACCGCGCGCTCCAGCGCGTCGACGAACATCGCGGCGACGTCGAAGCCGGTCTGGTCCATGATCTCGCGGAAACACGTCGGGCTCGTGACGTTGACTTCGGTGAGCCAGTCGCCGATCGCATCGAGTCCGACCAGCAGCAGGCCGCGCGCCGCCAGCACCGGCGCGAGCGTATCGGCGATCTTGCGATCCTGCTCGCTGAGCGGCCGCGCGACGCCCAGTCCGCCGGCCGCCAGATTGCCGCGCACCTCATTACCCTGAGGAATGCGCGCGAGCGAGTACGGCACCGCTTCGCCGCCGATCAGCAGGATGCGCTTGTCACCTTCCTTGATCTCGGGGATGAATTTCTGCGCCATCACCGAGCGCGCGCCGTCGTGGCTCAGCATTTCGACGATCGAGCCGAGGTTCATGCCGTCCGCCTTCACGCGGAATACGCCCATGCCGCCCATGCCGTCGAGCGGCTTCAGGATCACGTCGCCGTGCTGTTCGTGGAACGCGCGCAGACGCGCCGGGTCGCGAGTGACCAGCGTCGGCGCGACGAACTGCGCGAACTCGCCGATTGCGAGCTTCTCCGAATGATCGCGGATCGCCTGCGGTTTGTTGAAGATGCGTGCGCCGCCACGCTCGGCCAGTTCGAGCAGCCAGGTCGACGTCACGTATTCCATGTCGAACGGCGGGTCCTTGCGCATCACGACCGCGCCGAAGCTCGCGAGCGCGCGCGGCGTGGCGGCATCGGCGGCAAACCAGACATCACGATGCAGATCCGTGGTGTCGCCGACGATCACAATGCGCTGCACGTTCGCCTCGACATCGCCGCCCGTCCACGCCAGATGCTTCGGCTCGCAGGTGTACACCGTGTGACCGCGCCGCGCCGCTTCGGCCATCATCGCGTAGGTCGTGTCTTTGTAGATCTTGAAATGGCTGAGCGGATCGGCGATGAAAAGAATGTCCATGAAAGTCCCGGTGCGCCCTGAGGGGCGTGACATTGTTCGTCAATATAGTCTTTGAAGACGGCGATGGCGGCACGCATGCCGCCATCCTGCCGCGCGAGGCGGCTTAGACCTGGATCGCTTCAGGATCGGTCTTTTCGAGTTCGACCGATGCGGCCAGCAACCCGAGCCGCGCCACGACGCCATACATATAGAAGCGGTTCGGCGGCGCCGCGCCGGGCTTCGCGTGCGCATCGGGCAGCGCCGTGTGTTCGAAGCCGAGCGGCACGAAGTGCATGCCCGGCGCGTTCAGGTTCTGGTCGCGCTCGCGGCTGCCGTGCACGCGATAGAAGCCGCCCACCACATAGCGGTCGATCATGTAGACGACCGGCTCGGCGACTTCCTCGCCGATGCGCTCGAACGTGTAGACGCCTTCCTGCACGATCACGTCGTGCACTTCGAGCCCGTCTTTGGTCGCGGCCATGCGCGTGCGTTCGCGCTTCGTCAGCGCGGCGACTTCCGACGCGTCGTGCACGGTCATCACGCCCATGCCGTAGGTGCCCGCATCGGACTTGATCACGACATACGGTTTTTCGGAGATGCCGTACTCGCGATACTTGCGCGCGATCTTCTTCAGCACGCCGTCGATCGCATCGGCAAGGGCTTCCTCGCCGGTGCGCTGCTGGAAGTCGACGCCCTCGACGTGCGCGAAATACGGATTGATCATCCACGGATCGATCTCGACCATCTTCGCGAACTTCTTCGCGACGTCGTCATAGCACGAGAAATGCGTCGACTTGCGACGCACCGCCCAGCCCGCATGCAGCGGCGGCAGCAGGTACTGCTCGTGCAGGTTTTCGAGCACGGGCGGAATACCGCCGGACAGATCGTTGTTCAGCAGGATCGAGCACGGGTCGAAGTTCTTCAGACCAAGGCGCCGCTGCGAGCGCTCGAGCGGTTCGAGCACCAGCTTCTGGCCGTCCGACAGCGCGATCGTGACCGGGCCGTTGATGGTTTCGTCGAGCGTGCCGAAGCGTACGTTCAGACCCGCCTGGCGCATGATCGACGCAAGCCGGGCGACGTTTTCGAGGTAGAACGCGTTGCGGGTGTGACGCTCGGGAATGACGAGCAGATTCTTCGCGTCCGGGCAGATCTTTTCGATCGAGGCCATCGCGGCCTGCACCGCGAGCGGCAGCACTTCCTGCGGCAGATTGTTGAACGCGCCGGGAAACAGATTGGTGTCGACCGGCGCGAGCTTGAAGCCCGCGTTACGCAGATCGACGGAACAGTAGAACGGTGGCGTGTGCTCCTGCCATTCGAGCCGGAACCAGCGTTCGATAGCGGGCGTGGCGTCGAGGATCTTCCGCTCGAGGTCGAGCAGCGGGCCGTTTAACGCCGTAACTAGGTGCGGAACCATTGATCACTCGCAGACTGGAGAAAAAAGATTGTAGAGCAAATGCTTTGTCCATTTGGGGACGGTTTCTCCATTCGCAAGCAGACTCGAATGCATTCTCCCTATCTCGATGATAGGCGCGGAAAATCACCGTTCGCAACCCGATCAGCAAGAAAAAAGCCCGCCATGAAGGCGGGCGAAATTGCTGCGCTTGCTTAACCATTTTTTCTTACTGACGGGCCCGGGAGCGCGGGCCCAACCGGGAAAGATTCTCCGTTATTCGACTTTCTCGCCGTGCAGGCTCACGTCGAGGCCTTCGCGCTCCTGCTCTTCGGTCACGCGGATGCCCATCACCAGGTCGATGATCTTCAGCAGCACGAAGCTCACCACGCCGCTGTAGATCAGCGTCGTCAGCACGCCCTTCGCCTGCAGGATCACGCTGCCGTCCGAGCCGCCGATGTCCTTGACCGCGAACACGCCGGTCAGCAGCGCACCGATGATCCCGCCGATGCAGTGCACGCCGAACGCGTCGAGCGAATCGTCGTACCCGAACTTGTGCTTGAGCCACGTGGCCGCCCAGAAGCAGACCACACCCGCGACGATACCGATCACGAGCGCGCCGAGCGTGCCGACGAAGCCCGACGCCGGCGTAATCGCCACCAGACCCGCGACCGCGCCCGACACGATACCGAGCACCGACGGCTTGCCCTTGGCTGCCCATTCGGCGAACATCCACGCGAGCGCCGCCGCGGCGGTCGCCACCTGCGTCGCGAACATCGCGAAGCCGGCACGGCCATCCGCTGCCACGGCCGAACCCGCGTTGAAGCCGAACCAGCCGACCCACAGCATCGCGCCACCGATCAGCGTGAGCGTCAGGTTGTGCGGCGCCATCGCTTCCTTGCCATAGCCGACGCGCTTGCCGAGCACCAGACAGCAGACCAGGCCCGCGATACCGGCGTTGATGTGCACCACCGTGCCGCCCGCGAAGTCGAGGATGCCCGCGCTAGCCAGCCAGCCGCTCGGCTCCCACACCATGTGCGCGATCGGCGAGTAGACGATGATCGACCACAGCGTCATGAACACCAGCATCGCCGAGAACTTCATGCGGTCCGCGAACGCACCGGTGATCAGCGCCGGCGTGATGATCGCGAAGGTCATCTGGTAGACGAAGTAGACCGTCTCGGGGATCGTCGGCGCGAGGTGGCTGACGGTCAGCGTCGTGGCCTTGTCGCCCTTGATGTAGTTCATGCCCGTCATGAACACGCGCGAGAAGCCGCCGATGAACGAGCCGCCAGGCGTGAACGCGAGGCTGTAGCCCACCACGGTCCAGACGATCGTCACGACACAGGTGATCGCGAAGCTTTGCATCAGCGTCGCCAGCACGTTCTTCTTGCGGACCATGCCGCCGTAGAACAGCGCGAGACCCGGGATCGTCATGAACAGCACCAGCGCGGTGGAGGTCAGCATCCACGCGGTGTCGCCGGAGTTGATCTTCGATGAATCGACCGAGAACGGTGCGGTTGGGGCGGCCGGCGCGGCCGCGGCGGCGGCCGATGCATCGGCGGCGGCCGGTGCGCTTGCGGCCGGCGCGGCGGACGCATCGGCGGCGGGAGCCGAGGCCGCCGGGGCAGCGGCTGCGGCGGAGGCGTCCGGTGCGGGCGCGCTCGCCGTCGTATCGGGAGCGGAGGCGGCTGCGGGAGCGGACGCATCGTCCGCGAGGGCGGTGCCGACACCGCCCGCGAGCAGCGAGCCGGCCATCAGCAGGGACATCATTAGTTTGCGCATCTTGGTTTTCCTCTTGTCGCTATCCGTGTCGCTATGTTCTGGTCTTTTACAGTGCGTCCGCGCCGGTCTCGCCGGTGCGGATCCGAACCACCTGCTCGATCGGCGTGACGAAGATCTTGCCGTCGCCGATCTTGCCGGTACGCGCGGCGCGCTCGAGCGCCTCGATCGCCTGATCGACGATGTCGTCGGATACCGCCGCTTCGATCTTCACCTTCGGCAGAAAGTCGACGACGTATTCGGCGCCCCGATACAGCTCGGTGTGGCCCTTCTGCCGTCCGAAGCCTTTGACTTCGGTCACCGTGATGCCCGACACGCCGATCGCCGACAGGGCTTCGCGCGCTTCATCCAGCTTGAACGGCTTGATGATTGCGGTAATGAGTTTCATGAAATCCTCGCTAGTTGTTGCTGATCCGTTATGCCCCGTGGCGTATCCGTGACGGCGGTCTCCTGCGCTACCGGGAAAAGCGCCCTGGCAGTGCGCGCGCGGGGCAGTAACAGCAACTCCTATGCCATGTTGTGTCGGAGCGCGCCTCGCGCGCGTGGCGCAGCGCGCCCGAGCGGCCTTGTCCGAACGGCCAGCGGCGCGGCGGGCGGTGGCGCGGCGGGGGGATCGTTGCTAGAGTGTTCGAACGTTCTGAACGCGAGGGCGCGCACCAAACACGCTCACGCGGCCGCGGCAACCAATACGTCGCGCACCAGGATCGCCCGTTCGCCGTAACGGGGCACGGGCGCAATGAAACATGCACTTTTTTTGTGCACCAAGGGGAACACGATGAAACAACCGAACGACGTTTTTAACGACTTCCAGGCTCGCGTCAGCGATCTGTTCAAGAATTCGCCGGCCAAGGATGTCGAACGCAACGTCAAGGCAATGCTGTCGCAGGGCTTCTCGAAGCTCGATCTGGTCACGCGCGAGGAATTCGATACGCAGACCCAGGTGCTCGTGCGTACGCGCGCGCGCCTCGAAGAACTCGAGCGCCGCGTCGCCGAGCTCGAGCAGAAATTGCCGCTCACGCAGACGCCGTAAGCGCTGCTCGCAGCCTTCGCGCTGCGCAGTGCCGCCCATCACAGGCAAGCGGGCCGTGACGTCATCAGCGTTTTAGGGGATTTGCGCGCGATGTGAGCGCGCCGTCCGACGGGAGAGAATATGTCGCTTGCCGTGGTGCGCAGCCGCGCGCCGGCCGCTGGCCGTGCGCCCGAAGTGACCGTCGAGGTTCACCTCGCCAATGGGCTGCCGTCCTTTTCGATCGTCGGCCTGCCCGACCTGGAAGTGCGCGAGAGCCGTGAACGCGTGCGCGCGGCGCTGCAGAACTGCGGTTTCGATTTTCCAGTCCGCCGCATCACCGTCAACCTCGCGCCCGCCGATCTACCGAAAGAGTCCGGTCGTTTCGATCTGCCGATCGCGCTCGGCATCCTCGCCGCCAGCGGGCAGATTCCCGCCGAATCGCTGCTCCATCGCGAGTTTGCCGGCGAGCTGTCGCTGACCGGCGCGCTGCGGCCGATGCGCGGCGCGTTCGCGATGGCCTGCGGCACCGCGCGCGGCGCTCTGGCGAACGCCGGCGACGCCGACGCTTCATCTGAAGCGCGTTCTGCGTTGCCCGCCCTCCTCGATCAACTAGCCGCACCGGCCTTCCATACCCCACAGCTTTACCTGCCGGCCGCGAGCGCGGCGGAAGCGGCGCTCGTGCCCGGCGTCGACGTGTTCGGCGCCGCCGATCTGCCGTCGCTATGCGCGCATCTCGCAGGCTCGCCGGACGCGCGTCTTAGTCCTGTCGCCGCGCCCGAGCTCAACGAGCACGCGGCTGCCCCGGCGCCGGACATGGCCGACGTGATTGGCCAGCGCGCCGCTCGGCGCGCCCTCGAAGTCGCGGCGGCCGGCGGCCATCACGTGCTGCTGATCGGACCGCCCGGCGCCGGCAAGTCGATGCTCGCGGCACGCCTGCCCAGCTTGCTGCCGCCCATGACCGACGACGAAGCGCTCGCCTCCGCCGCGCTACTGTCCGCGAGCCGCATCGGCTTCAAGCCGTCGCAGTGGCGCCAGCGGCCGTTTCGCGCGCCGCACCATTCGTCGAGCGCGGCGGCGCTGGTCGGCGGACGCAATCCGCCGCAACCTGGCGAGATCACGCTCGCGCATCTGGGCGTGCTCTTTCTGGACGAGCTGGATATTTAGCTTTCTACATTGATTTCATCAATGCTCATATGTGCATGTATATCAAGGAAAAAGAGCAGTTATCCACAGGTCTGTCTGCCCTGACAATTGTCAATCTGACCGTTCCCATGACAGCCGCTGCTTCCTTACATGTCTTACGTCGACAAATAGTGCGGTCAGAGCCGCCGGCATTCTCAAGATGAAGCCTGATGGCGGCAAAAGCGATATAGAGGCGTCGAGGCGGGGTTGTAGATGCTGTCCGATGCCTTTACAAAGCGCAAAGGACGTTAAACGTCAGCAAAAACAAACGTGAACGAGAATTCACGAATGAGTTTTCCATCTCGTTTTACAGGGAATGCTCACGCGTGTAGAGCTTGAGCCCGGGCTCGCGGCCGAAGACTGCGCTTTCGCGGTCGGTTCAGCCCCAAACTCGCACTGCCTTGGGTGCTGCAGCGCAACATCGCCACTACTAGTGGTTTACCCATTGCCGGGGCGCTGTTCATGACTTCCCGGTCATGGCAAAGGCCGTCATAGAATTGCAAGCCTCGCGCGTCATCTAACCAGAAGATGAGGAACGCAGATTGTCCGCATCGCGCTGGATACACATCGCGGACTCATGAAAGATGCTAAGGGACACAACCAACGGAACTCCTTCGGCAACTCTCATCTGATGTTGCTGTTCGCACGACCTCAGCGACTCGTCCAACAAGTCCGCTCTGACCGACTTTTTTATTTTTTGCAACTCCGCGAGCATCGCCTCTGCATCATTGAGATAAATTTCGAGGCTCTTTTCACTCGCGTGACCCAACTCTTTCATCACCTCCAGCTTGAGCGCGCGGCTACCGAGCATTGCCTCCTGAAACGAGCTTCGCGTCATTTTGTGGTGCTTCTCCATCAGGCGGCACAATCTTTCAACCGCAAACAAATGCCTGAACATATGCGCACATGCCTGCTCCTCGACGCCTGCCTCATGTCGTAGCGCTCCCATCCACTGAGTGATTGTGTTGTCACTCAACCTCTCACCAGTTGTCGAGCTGACGAACAGCCAGCCATCACCTCCCTCATCTTTTCCGTAAGCCTCAACAACGTCCTTCCTAAAATATTTCACAAATTGCAAAACCTCATTCAGCTCCCCGTGGTCTATTTCTATGTCTCTTGTGGTATGTCGCCTCTTCTTTACACTAGCAACTGTTAGCACGGCAACTTTCTTACTCATCGCTGCCTCTATGTCGGAAATCCTCAACATACAAAGCTCCGCCCTTCTCAAGCCAGTAACACGTAGCAGCCGCAAGATTAGGCGCAACTGCCTCTTCCGAAACATGGCGAATTTCTCAGATTTGATGCATTTCGGGACTGCGGCAGTTAGCTTGTTCAGTACCTCGAAACTCATAGCACGGCGAGTCTTGTACTCGTCGCGTGTGGGAAGCGCACTATGCTCCCAGACCAGCATGGTTCTCTTTGGAACCCCATGTTCTCCCCCATAGTCTTTCGAAACTTTTTGAGCGCGAATTACTCCGTTTCTTCCAATAAGGCCGGCGATTCCGTGGAGACTACCAACAAACTCTAAAAGGTCCAGCCAATCACATCCAATAGTATGAGCTGTGGTCCCGTTCCGGCGACCATTCTTCGCACTGCCGTCTCCGCGTTGAGTGTGCTCAATCAACGACTGCATGAACCTGCTTACCATCTCATCCGTGAGGTCGACAAAATCAGTCTTGTTTTGGTAGCACAAGCGAATAAGATGTGACAGATGAAACGCTTTGGTTCTCGGCGTTCCGCCTCTTATCTGAGTCGACGCGTGTCTCTCGATTGTGAGCGCGTGAAGGTAGGCAGTTGCCTCAAAGCACAGACGACCATCCGGCCAAGTCAGCTGCGTAATTCCTTTAGCGTCTTTGAATTTGCCGCCGTCATCTTCGACGCGGTCTAAGTACTCAAAATCGTGCAGTCGGACAATTAGCTGTTTCCCTTTCATGACGCTCCGCTCTCAGCGCCAGGAGGAGGGTTATGCAAGAAATTAAACAAAGCAAGCACGTCGGCACGGTTCTTTTTAACTTGCACCGATAATTCTGGAATATCGAACTGTTCGGCATAGCTATCTGCGTCGTATAGGAGCCGCCTAACCGCACCTACCAACTGCCAACAATCGGACCGAGCCTGCTCAAGTTTTTGTTCGGCTACTTTTAGCTTGCCTTCTGCTTCCGCCTTTGTTCCTCGACGGGGCCGACTTTGTTCAATTGAAACCGCCTGCAAGCTGTCTCGAGCCTTTAGCCGCGCTCTATCTAGTGCTTGCCATCCACCGGAGAGGTCTCTCTGCGCCGACCTTTTCAGCGTATTCAGACTGCAGCGCGCAATATCCAATGTTTCATAGCTGAACGCAGCGAGGCTACTCTGCGTCGCTAAAGCAGCGGCCAACGAATCTTCGGGCGCGCTAAAGAGAGTAGGCTGCTGCCTCACGGCCTGGAGCAGCAGAAACAGTCGACAAACGGAGACTGCCTCCTGGGACCTGATTGAGTCGATGACGCTACCTTTATCGGGCATTGCTAGCTCTTCATCATGGCATATACAACGAGCCGGCCATTGTTAGGCACGTCCAGCCTCTCCTGCGAAAGCCGGAAACCTGATTCACTTTGCCGCCGAAACAAATACGCCTCAATTGCTTCCGCCTCCTCGATTTCAACATTCCGGGTTCCGAATTTCTGTTCAATAACGTCGCGCAGGCTTTCGTATGCAGTGTCGGATTTCTCCATCAGGCACTCAACTGCCGCGTGAGCCTCTATACGAGCGCGCTCTTCGCGACAAAACAGTGCATCGATATATGCCTCTATTTGCTCTTCCCTCGTATGCCCAAAATACCAAGTCAACGCCTCGATACTGCCGGCCCTTCTTCTGTAGAAATCGGTAGCAAAATAACGGCGGAGCTGATGCTGACGCATATACATGCGAGTTCCGTCCTTTGCTAACGGAAGCTCAATGTAGTCAATGAATCTGTCCAGCAAGCGATTCATTGACGTATGAGATATGACACACGCTCCATCGCACGTCGGCGAGGAGAAGACGTTAGGCATCTCGGCGAGTGCGCCACATTCGAGAAGGCTTGCATGGAACGCTTGGATTTTTCTGATAATCCTAATTGCGAGAGGATGCAAAGGCCTCGCTGCCAAATCTTGCACGCCACCGTATCCCGTCTTCCGATTCTTGAAAACCAGTAACTCGTTACGTTCATCAATGCAGTCGGTGCCCGCAAGGTCCATCACTTCTCCTTGGCGACGCGCAGTGGTGATGCCCACGACGCATAGGCACGCCCCAATCATGATTTGAGTCAGCTCGACTAGACCCTCGTTACGACGCATTCGCGCGAAAAACGACTCCTTGCTTGACCGGTTTTTCCGCCGTCTGTTGCCAGGTCCCCCTTTGCCCATATGATGCGCGAGGCTCCAACACTTCACGCCCACCGAACGAGTACGTGCGGCTATGAGAGCAGAAACGTTCGCCGGTGATGCAAACTTTCTAACCGCTATTTTCGCAAGTTTCGATTGCCGCACCACCGCCAAATAGCTAGATAAAATATGGTCTGCATGACGAAGAAACAATTTGATTCCTGCTTTGAAAGCAGTTCGCATAATCAACGTCGGAGGAATAATGTAATGTCCCGGCTCTTTTAGAGCCTCCGCAACTAGCCTTGCCGGGTCAGCTGTCGACAAGGCCCGAAGCGCAGCTTTAGGAATTGTCGCCTTCGGAAGCTTGCCTCCGGCTGCCGAGACCAGCTTCAGGCATTTCAACACCCGAAGGTAATCCTTCATTTTTGCTTCGGTACAGTAACCGTCTCGCTCCTTCGGCTGAGCTTGAACAGGCAAGCGGGCGCACTCGCAGAAGTAAGAATCCTTCGTCCCCCAGCACAGCTCTTCAGGCGTGTCTCGCCTGACAGCACCCGCGATGGTCTTCCTGCCAAAGATGAACCTACCTAAGATAGCCGTATTGGGACGTATCGCGTACGGTAACCTTTCATTCACTGGAATAAAGGCGTGCTCGCGCTTAAGCCAGAATCTTGCGTATATCAACTCCTTATCCGTGAGCATCGTGTGCCGGTCGCTCTCCGGGACGTCGATTTCTGTAATGCCCGGCTCATCTCTGATTGCGGCACAGATATCATCCCACGTGATGGTGTCGATTGCAGCGCGAAGGAACTCGGTAAGCTTCTCGCTCCAATGGTAAACGGACTCAGCAACCGAACTCGATGATGCGAGCGCGGACAGCATCACCTTAACATCGTTTTCTGTTAGTGCTCCTAGCGCGGATTCGTGTAGTTTGAGTGTGGCGTCGTTCAGCAACAAATAGTCGATTATCCCCATCGCGTAGCGAACGTTGTTGTAGACCGTGACTGGACTTCTGAGGCAGCTTCCGCAAACATCTGGATGCTCCTGCACGCAGAGCAACATCCGGAAAGAGTCAAGCAACTCTCTGTTTTTTGGCTCCGTTAGAAGGGATTTGTCTGCGAGCTCTCGCCGCCAGTCGATTTCGACGGTCGCTCGGTCTTTAAAGGAGCACCGCCAGACCTCGGCTGTGTAATCACCGTCGAGGAACTTTGCCTTTCGGTACGACTCGCCAGGTGGAACTGCTTGCATCAACATCCACGCGAGTAGGTCGGTAGGCACCTCAGTCATAAGCCACTCCCGCAACAACGTCGGGGGATGCAGTTCGCTTCCCGGCGTCCAAGTAGTCAGCCAAATCTGGGCGACGCTCCCGAATTGACTCAATCTGCGCAATTAGACGGTCCGCCAAATCGCACCAGAACTGGACGCTTGGCTTAATCCTTTTCGGGCTTTTCTGCTTGGCTAGGCTAAAGCTGCACAGCAGTCTCATGAAGGCCGTGTCAATACCGATTAGGACCTTCGCGCCCCTCATCAGGTCGGAGTTCGCGAGGTCGTCTGGCATCGACTTGTCGACGAACGCGTGCATGTCGAGGGTATGGTTGTCTATAAACCGCCTGAGCGCTTCCTCATCTTGCAGACAACTAGCCTCGAGAAGGTCCTCGCTGTCATGAAGAGTCTCGATAATGCATGAGGTCTGATAGACACGTATCCATCTGTCAAAGATGAAATGAAGTAGTGCCTGCGGAACGTACATGGCAACCAGTTTGAAACTGAATGGAGCTTGACCCAGCGCCATCGCTACAGCTCTCATACTGCGCGTTTCCAAGTAGACCAAGATGACCATCTGTGCCCGCAGTGCCGGGATGCTGAAGCGAGAAGCAATGGAGCCGGCATACGATTCGTCGCATCCGGTGGCATCTGCTAGCTCCGCTGCAAATTTGACGACTTGATACGGCTGCGAAGTAACAGACCTCGACAGGCTGCGTATCCGTGATGGATATCCGAAGGCTCTTCCTGTCGACAGGAAGAGATAACGCCAGCTATCGTCACCTCTAGAACGCAGATACCGGCGCACCACGCTCGTCATGGCAAGTACTCTAAAAACCGTTCGAGTCGTATCAGCAGTCAGCTTGACGATTTGCTCGGCCTTCATGGGCCCTCTGCGTCGCTTGTACCCCTTCAATTCATACCCACTCAAACCTTGGGTGAACCCTGTTCGATTTCCGTTCAAATCGTACAACTCGAGCGTCTCAAGGAAGCTTGCGGTGATTTCGTGATGCTCAAGCACTAACAGGACCATATGAGGCACCAATGCACCGACATTGGGCAACGCGAGTTCTTCGGCGACCTGCGCTAGGTCCGCTGGATAGGCGCGACGTACGTCCAGCTCCCCGTCTCTCTTCGGAGAGTAACCGTGGTGGTGCATGGTCGCCGCAGCGTTAGCAACGCAGTCCGGATTGTCTCGACTGACTGACCAAGTCCATCCATTACCTACAGTTTTGTCGAAAAGCCGAGGGCTTCCTCTTTGCCAAAGCCTGACCCGACGTAGGTAGCGACTCCATTGCGCATCCGACTTGCTGGCGGCCCATGTCTTTACAAACTCAATCTCCTGCATAACTTCGTCACACTTAAGCCGCAAAGCCTCCTCATTGGTGTACTCGACCGGGAAAGCGGTAATCCATTTCGTCCTCACCTCGACGCCGCCCTCAATCTTCACATGCGTCTTTGGCCCTTCAACTGCTCGCCCCGGGGGGCGGGGGAACCCTCTGCTCGGCTCACAGAAGAACCCGGAACGTATCAGATGGTTCTCGGCGAATGGTTTGAACTGTTCGCGCCAAAGCTGGAGGACTGTCTCAAACCGGCTGGACGGTGTCTTGTTCTCAATGCAAAAAACGCATAGTGCGTTGAAGAATTGCGCGCTTGCGTCTTCATCACGCTGCGCCGCACGAGTCAGCGCGACATTCCTTGTCATGAAGCGAACCAAATGTACATTCATGGGCAAGTAATCGCTTCGACCCGCCGCAAACGCGTCGGCGCATACAATGTGAAAGCGACGGGTGTAGTCGGCTCCAAATACTTTGAACATTTGGGTTAAGTCGAGCCACGTCTTCTTTCCGTACTTGTTAGTGCATGGCCAACCCATCCAAAATTGGACTTCAAGTGGCAGTAGTTCAAGCCGCTCGAAACGGGACGCCCACTCATCTAGCACGGCGGTTCGCCGCAAAGAGGACGGCTTTGCGAGCCGATACCATTCCTCGGGTATTGACCAAGGTCCGGCCCTGAGGAGAAGCAATGAAAATGCGGTCAAGGTATAACGTCGACCGTCTTCGGCACCAAAGAATTTTTCCGACTGGAGAGCGCCTATGAATAGCTCCAAGATATTTCTGTTTGCCGCCCAGCTGAACGGGCGCAGCTCTAGTCGCAGGCCGGTGATTCCAAGGAAGCCCTCGAGCAAGATGAGCAACACCGTGAGTCTCTTTGCCATATAGGGGGGCAGGCTTAGCACGGCCTGGTCCGCCATTTCTACGAACTGTCGGTCTAGTATTTGTATTGGATAGTTCGCGTATGCACCCATGTGTTCGAAAACTGCCCGATTCTCCTTGGGCGTGTATGGTCCTAACGTAATCACAGCGCCGATTCGCTTGCGACCCATTATGCCCCCTACACCCGGTAGTTCTGATTGGACGCGCCCGTTAGGCCCCCGCGCGTCAGGATGCCCAACTGCTCGACCTGTTGAGTCACGAGAAGCAGGTCGGCCGTGGTTAGGCGTCGGTACGAGTGGATATCGCGGCGTACGGGGACGAGAATGTCAGCCAGCGAGTGAGGGGGCGGCGATGCTTCGGCGCTTCGCAGTGGGCGGAGTTCGCCGTTTCGCGATAACGAGGACGGGCGACTAAATCCGGGCGTGGGCTGTGGGCGCAAGACGATACGCATCCGCACCGAACACAAAAATCCGCATGGTGAGTGAAAGATGTTTTGGTGCCGACGGGGAACGGCGCAGCGAGCTTCAGTTGAGGCACCGGGGAGGCTGATACTGACCATGGCGAATCCTCCGAAATAGACGGATAAGATTCGTCAGGTTGACTAGCCCGCGCGGGTTCAAATTGCACGCGTCTCGGTTAGACGATAGGTGCCAGTTAGGGGGTGTACTGCAACAGGTTTCTTTACCCACTGCCGCTTGAACGGGTGCGCGAAACCAAGCGTTCCTAACTGGTCCGTGGAATAGTAGACAAACCCGGTATCCAACGCAAGACGAATTTGCCAGCCCGAGCTACACAAGTCTTTTCAGGATGCGCTTCACTTCGCTCTCTGCGAACTGTATTGTCCTGTCGCTCGACGCCGAAACGAGCTTGACCGTCTAATCGCGGGTGGCCGCAAGTTCAATCAAAATCACCACGACCGCAGACCGCCGTCTGCTCCCTTTTGAATGACCATCACACTCTTCTTACCTTAAGACGGCATCGTATAGCCCGCCGGTGGTGCTTTCAGCACTCACGGCTTCGACGCGCGGGTCGGGTTTGACGGTCTCGGGTTCACCTCGAAAGCGCGCACGGCAATCAGCAGCGAACGAATAAGGTCAGCCATGCGCTTAATGACGCCCAACGCAGTGTTGAGTCGGTCTTCGAGCATCCACGCAACACTCTCAATAATCTCGTAGGTTCCTACAACGACAGTGCAATGGTCCTGAGACTGTTCATCTGCCGCCACAAAACATTCCATCGTCGTGACAGACAACTCGCTGTCTGGAAGGGGTGTCGACTTAGGATGCGCCGACAGTAGACGGAGTTCATTGAGAGGCCCATTTGGAAAATCTGTACGAGATGGCAAACGCGAGGCCACCCAGTACGACATGCGTTGCCGAATGTCGAACGAGAACTCGCTCGGAAGAACAGCCGAACCGCTCGAGTATGTCTCAGCGTCGCACGTGAACCTAAAATCCGACCACATTGCGACCGCGTTTTCGAACGCCGTGAGTCCGTGAAGGGTCGAGACGTTGTGCAGAAAGTGAATCCACTCGTGAAAGAAGAATCCGATGTCGTGCTTGTCAAAGCCCTTAATCTCGCCTGGGTCGGTAAGGGCGGTCATGACAGGTTTTAAGGTGATAACGAGGCTGTCTGGCAGGAAGGTCGCAGCTGTAACGTCCACCATTTCTTAATGTTTAATGCTGCGGCGCGCGCCCTCTGACAGCAATAGCGACGCCGCATGATTGTAAAGACCGGGTCATGAAGTCAAGTCCAATGGCTCCCGGATGCTCGGACGTGACGTCACCGGAAATGCCGACTAGAGGCTACGCATCTAGGCTCGCAGAGGGACCAGAACGAGTTCGCAGCGCCTCATAGAGTTGAGCAGGTCCCCACAATATGTCTTTTGGTCCGTCGCGCAAGTGCTCGAGTCGAGCGCCTGCCTGTTCATCGTGGCATGCGCATCGAATGCGTCGATGATGGCGTGCATCAGCGCACCCTCAAGGTCGGGGGAACTAGCGTACTGCTCGTCGCTGTTGCTCGCCACCTGCTGAACCAGCAGTTCGTTTTCGGGCAGCTTACCCTTGAGCACGCCATTCCCGTACAGGAGTTGGTGGCTTTGGTCAGTCGCCCTAATTGCCCTGCGGTCGCAAGGTCAACGCATTTTTGACGGAGGTAACGCCCGTCACGCCCTTTGCTATTTGAGCCGCTTGTGTTATCTGAGACTGCTCCGGAACCGTACCCGACAGTACGACGGCACCGTCTCTTGCATGAACCGTAATATTTGCTGCACTGATATCTTTGGCCCTGGTCAGTGCGGTGCGCACATCCCGAGAAAGCTTGCGGTTCGGAGCCGCAGTCTCAGCGTAGCGGACAGTTGGTGCGGTGGAAGCCTGGGTCCCAAACCGCCGTTGGTCTTTTTTCTGCTTTTCCGGTGCCCCAGCCGACCCGACCGGCTCCCAGTCCGGACCCGCGAGTTCGAACTGCCCTCCAGTCAGTTCCTCTTTCCCGTCATCCGCAAGATATACGGCCTTTCCGTGTGCAGCTCCCACACAATGAACCCAATCGTTAGTTTCAAGCAGAGCTCCCTTGTAAAGCGCCCTGCGCTTCTCAGAATGTCCGTCTGGGCAAGCCTCGCACACCCCCCAGACAGAAAGGACCCGGGCAATATCCCGAACCTGTGGAAGCGTCGCATCCTGAGCGAATACTTCTGCTGACAAACCGCCGACCACCCCAAGAAGCGCGACTAAACGCAGCAGCTTCATTTCGCCTCCTCATAGTCACCGCCCGTCCATCGCGGAAAGAGTTCCTTAACCTGAGTAGGAAGGCATAGATGCACGAGCAACCCCAATGCAACCCACGCTGCATCAAGCCACAACACATGAAAAACCCTCATCGCTACGACAGCGACCAGGACTAACAGCACAGCGGCGACAAACAAGGCATATTGCTCAGCCACGCGCAGAATCCTGAATCTGACTCCTCGGGATTGATGCTGGTATCGCACCTGAACCCAGACCGCCAGTAAGAATATCGCGGCGAGACAAACGTCCAGTATCCGGCGTGTAGTCTCCTTGAACTCATAGACAGGCTCGAAACCAAAAGTGTACGCTGCACTTGCGTGGTACAGGACCCCGGGCAAACGGTCGGTTCCGGGCGCAAAGAATGAGTCGGTACTATTGACCAGGCGTTCCTTTTCCAGGTCAACGTCTCCAACTAGCACAATTTTTCCTTCGAAATAGTGAGGGATACTCACTACGGGCATCTGCTCAATGCCCGGGCGCTTACCTGCTTGTTCGTTTGGTAACCAGATACTTTCTCGAGTCATTTGGCCGACTTTGCTGAAATTCAGCAGCTGCACCTGTTGTGTTTCTGCCATTGGCTCAACCACTAGCGACAACAGAGGCCCTGGGGCGGGAAGTACGCCTCGTGCGTGCCGAGCGACATAAGCACGCGCCAACGCGTAGCCTACCGAAGGGAGGACCTGTCTACCGGAGGGGTCCCGGTAATAGGCCTGTGCGCGAGTTTGTCGACTACCGTCCGGAGCAGGCGCTGAGCCAATGTAGGCAGCAAGGGCGCTGAACTGGGGCAACCCAAGCCATCTGTCGGAATTAAGGTCGGCGTTTCGGTATGTACCGAGAAAGACCGGCATGTCGTGGCTAACTTCCAGACAATGAGCAAAAAATTTGGGGTCGCTATGCTCCCCATTGCGTACAAGCCATCCGGCCGGACCTGGCGAAAAGTCATTGTCGATTCCTACAGCGGCAGCGTGCACTGAACGCAGGTCGTCGACAATTTTCCACAGAGCGTCCCTGTGCAAGGGGTCGCCAAGAGTCCCACCCTTAACTGTATCCATCCCAATAACAACCACTGGTAACCGTTCGGCGGTCGTGTCCGACAAAAGGGACTCAAGATGTGCGAACGTGAGTACCCTCAGATAGTCCGCAAATCCCGAATCTGCCAGCCATGTCTGACCCAGCTGCAAGACCCCCATGATAATCAGCGCTGTTAGAATGCGGCGTCTCCCGGCCGATTTGAGGGTAAGCCGTGACCGGCGATGTGCCGCTGCCGGCGTTGCGGAAGGCGGCCGTTCGCCCTCTGCCGTGGAATCCTCTGAAGAATTCGAATTGGCCTGTGTTTTATTGACATCCGCGCCAGAAGCCGGGGGGGAGTCATTTCGGAGGACGTTGGCTTTGAGGTTGACGCATCGTCTTCTGGCTTTTCATCCATAGCCGCCTCCGTCTGTGATGTGCGTAGCTACACTACACCTGTGAACATTCCCACGCGATGGCCTGAGGGTCTACAACTCGCGAAAAGCAGCAACTTCTCTGTCGTAAGCGGCATTAAAACGGTCCATGTCGGCCGTTGCCTCTCGAAGGCCCGAACGCATCGCATCACGGTGAACCGTCGAACCACCTGGTTGCGGACGGACCCTATCGAGGCGAGCGCAAGTTATGCCCATTGTGTCGATAGCGTCGCGCTCTCTGTCCTCGTCCATTCGCGAGCCGAACTCCAGTTCTACAACCTGAATGTAGACATCCCAAAGTCGTTTAACGATATCAGCACTAATTTTGATTGCGTCGTGCGGCGCGGTTTGAGCGATGAGCATCGCAAGCCGTTCGACTGAATTCAGCTGAGTTATTTCAGTCCGGAGCTTCGCCTTTCCGTGCCAAATCCCTATGATTGCGGCAATCGTCCCGATATCGTTTCTGTCGTCGGCGACGAGCGCAGCCAAGAGCTGAGCGACATGAGTTGCGATGTCTGAATACTTTTTTCTTACGTTCCAAATGCCTTCAAATATCGCACTGGATGTTTCGCTAGACCTTATGGCGTCCACGGCTTCCCCAATGCTACGCGCGCTCCCGACTTCGTCAGGCAGCGATGCCAGTAGATAGCGCGCGGTAATCACCACGGACACCTTCCACGCGCAAAGAAGGCCGATTTTTTCGCCTACCTGTTTCGCCGTCAGCAGTCCTAGTTCATCGGCGCGCGCAAGCAGGTCCAAGGTGCAAAATCCGGCCGATAGGTCAGGTACACCTAGGGCAAAAAGCCGTAGCGCCGCGTCATCTGAATAGATGAAGTAGCGGTGGTCCTTTAGAAGCAAACTCATGTCTTGCGACAGCAGATGAGCTTTCGGTCCGGTCTCTCCGGCTGGCAGAGAACTCATCGGTTGTTGAATCTGTTCAAAACGTCGATTCAACTCCTGCACAAGAGAAGCGTATCGTCCCTGCGCCCAAGAATTCAAAAGAGGAGAGGCTCGCTCCTGAATCTCCATGAGGAGAGCCTGGCTGACCGCTATCTTGGGGAAGACTTGAAAAAGAACATCGAAAAGGCCGAGGTCTTGAATTACAAAAAGCGCAGTGATGTCTAGTAGCGGTAGCCCGAGTGTTTTCTCTGCGAAAGCCCGTTGAACCCAATCCCCTACCACCATAGACAGGTGGTACTGGTGAGCCTCCAGACTTGAGCGTTTGCCGATTTCCCACAGCTGCCCGACATCCATTACGTTACGAAGTATCAGTCTCGGTCGCCATGAGAACGGCACTGGCATCTCGCCACGACTGAGTTGCCTCTCCAGCTTTACCATATCAGCGCTGGGCACCTGTGGGTCGCCAAGAATGCCTTTGAGCGCCTTCAACAGTTCCTCAGCACTTGAGTTTTCCGGGAGAAAGCCCCTGCGGAGAATGCGAGAATTCGGCCATCGCTCAAAGTAGTCGGAAAGTCGCTGCTGAAATTCAGCGACTACGCTCGGGTCACCGGGTCCTTCACTACCGCCGGTCGATGTCAGAAATGTCGCGAGAAATTGCCCTTCGGCTGACTCATCTTCCCTGTCGACAAGCTGCCCCATCGCCCATGCTACATCGATGGCTCTCCTGCTTCCCGGCTCTTTCGCCTGTAGCAGGTTGAATAACAGTTGCAAGCAATCAATACGTCGGTTCATGTCGGATTCTTCGGCGTTGAGACGCTCCGCTAACGCAAGAGCTTCGTCGATAAATCCCGACCGCATCACAATGTTGACGTACGTATCTGTGGCCAGGCGGTCTTCCACGCTGGTGCTCACCAGCCGACGAAGCTCCGCCAAAGCGTCCGGTGCCAAACCTAACTTATCGAGCGCCAGCGCCCTAATGGCATAGAAACGACCGACATGGTCATATTTGGAGATAGCGCGGTCGGCGACCGACAGGAGTGCGCTCCAATCTGCGAGCGTGACGTATGCTTGTGCGAGCCGGAACTCTCCGTCGAGACCAAGCTGCTGAAACTCTCTGATGCGTTCGGCCACCTCAACGCAATCTACCGCTTGCTCGGGCTTGCTTGCGTCTAAGACGTGGAAAAGCTGGAACGCAATGCCCTTCGGACGATTCAGTCGGTGGAAGTCGTCTAATAGTTCTTTTACCGCATCGTCTCTCGCAAGTACATTTTGTCCTGCTGCTCGAAAAAACTTGAGAACCGCGCAGTGTTCTTCCCATTCGACACGTGACTGTAGGCGAGCAGCAAGCGCATCCGCCCTTGACGCGAAAAAAAGTCGGTCGGCCGACAAGACTCCGAGCGCAATGGACGCAGGGTACAACTGGTGGTCTTGAGGAAGCGTGTCGATGCCAGACTCAACAGCTTCCAAACATTTCGAGTGTGCCTTGGCTTGATGCAATATGCCAATCTTTCGGAACATCTGCTCGAAAGATGCCGACTGACGCTCATTAGCCGCAAGCGCGGTATCATAATCCTCGACATTTACGGCAAGCAGCTCCAGCGTCCTCTGAAGTGGTTCTATGTGCGGTCGCGCGTCAGCTGCTTCTTTCGCAAGCTCGAAAGTGTCTTCCGCCCGACCGAGCATAAGCGCAGTCGCCCCCCAGACGTCTGCGATGTACTCAACGTTCGGGGGCCATCCCGCCTCCCTCATTTGGTCGAGTGCTTGAATGATGTCGTTCCATGCGCTACGCAAAAAAGCTGCATTCAGCGATGCCGGCCCGCTCCATGCCGCGATAATGTAGTCCCCGGCGTTCCGGACGTCGCCTGGCATAGCCAGGGCGAATTTCGCTCCGGCTCGGAGGAGATAGAAAAGCTGCTTATGGCGAGCGGGGACATCGGGTTGCGCTAGTCCCTCGTCGCATAGCGAGACGAGGTCGTCTTGTCTTCCCTGCATTGAAGCCAGGATGCCCAGAGTTGGCAACGCCCGCGTTCTCTCTTGACACGCGAGGATATGCATGGCGGCGTCTGCATCACCTTCAGCGGCCAATACCCGGGCCAGCAGTACCTGTACTTCAGACTCGCTTGAGGTCAGACGCGCCCTGATTGCGGAGAAGTCATTGGACACATCGGCCCGGTAGTGTATCGCGAGCCGTGCCTCTCCCCACGCTACCACGTAGCGAGCAAGGTTGCGCGTAAGGTCACACGCCACTTCATAATATTCGGCCGCTTTGAGATGTTCCCCCGACCATGCCGCCACCCTACCCAAGCAATAGTTGTACTCCGCTTGCTCGTGCAAGGTTGCGGCTTCAAGTTCAGCTGCAAGCGAATCGAGAATGGGCTGCGCTTTCTGGACCGCTCCCGAATTCAGCAGCCGGTCAACCTCGTTCAGTTTCCCTGCAAACGACTCCTTCGGAGCCGCCGGCCACGGCGACGTCACTGGGGCGGCGACCGCCCCCAAGAGCGCCTTGTCGTACCCTGAAAATCCAGCCGCCAGATTTTCGAGCAGGACTGACCTCTCATCAGGGCCTGTCGACGGAAGCTTTTCCTCGACCATCGCGTCCAGAGCGGCTGCTGCTTTATGCAAGCGCAGCTTAGTCTCTAGTATTGGCAACAAGTCGAGGTCTTCAGTCAATCTGTTCGTGACCGGAACTCGTACTGCGAGGGAGTCGCTGTCCGACGAGTCTTTACCGGTGTCTCGATGGCGTTTGAGTTCATCGTGAATCCAAACGTAGAAGCAGGGGCAGTCCTTTGTGACCTTCAGGTCAACACTCAGGTCACAGAGAACGAGAAGTATTGGCTCAGTTACTTTCGCATAGTAGTTGAGCGTGCTCCTCTCGAGAGTGAGAGAGTAGTATTCGCCGGACGTATTCTTCGACGGCGATTCGGTACCTTTCAGCTGGACGCGGAAGATGCCGCTGTATCGATTGTTGTCGACAATCTGAATCTGGTAATCGAGGCCGGCATCGTCCGTTCCCTCGAGTGAGTGGACACGCCATGAGTCAGGCCTGTTTGCTGCGAAGCACTTTTCAGCGCGTTGACCAATCCGTTGCGCTTCGCTTTCGAGAGGGAGTTTCATCGAAGTCCGCTATTCAAAGTTGACCATCGGCAAATCGAACGCAGTATGCCAGGCGGTCTTGAACACTTCGGTTGCAAGAGCTGCGCGACGACGAGCGTTTCATGATGGAATTTGCGTTTCCTCTAGTCGTTCGCTCAAGCTACGTCGCTCGTCGAACGATGCATTTTGGCCCGTCCCTGCTTCTGCATGCAGCGCCGCATTAACAAACTGCTCACGCAACGCTAGGTCAAAAAGGTACTCACCGGCAAAAACAATCAAACTAGTCTTAAAGTCGCCACGGGCTCGAATGACTTGAAGAAACCGCTCGTTTTCCGCCAGCGCGAGCACTATCGAGCTTGCCATCCCCTTGCTGCCCCACCGGTTTGCAATCAGCCGCAATACCTCGAAAACTTCGAGTTCCGCAAGGACCTCCGCATATATTTTGGCCTGTTGGGAATTCAAACCAATCTTGCCCTCCGCCATCTTGGTCAAGGCTTCTAGGCCTTTTTGGGCCTCTCCATCAAAAACCACCCGTGGCAGCTCACCGTCAGTCGCAAAAACAATTAAATATGTCAGTACCGCCAGTTTCCAATCGTTCCTTGGCCCAGGAGAGCCGAATGCCTTCGCCAGGTCTCCATTAACTGACAGTCTTTCCAAGATTGGCTTTAGGCGCGCTCGGTCGAGTTTAAACAACTTCATCAGCGATGGCAGAAAATGGTCATAGCTGCCCGGCAAGGATATCCATGTAGAGTCGAGGTGTTTGTCGACGATGGATTCCGCGACAACGTCAAAGAAATTCTGATGGCCAGATTTAAACTCCTGTTCTAACAATTCCATCCCCTCGGCTTCGGGTGAGCCTGAGCAGAATTGCTCTATAAGCCAATCGCGCTTTGAATTGTCGCCGCCTCTACATGTACACGAAGTCAGAATCCACGACTGCTCGGTTCCCCTCAACTCCACGCACAACCGCGCCCATAGCTCTGCACCAATTGGCAGCACGACTCGTTCGAACCCTTCGACCATCATGGCTTCGCACACCGGCTCGAGTGAGAGAACGCCTTGGAGCGCAGATGTCCAGGATGTCCACCCATCGGAGATTTGCTTGTCCAATGCATTCGACTGGTCCGTCGCCGACCGGTCGATATTTCTCAGCATCTCGACAATCAGCGCTGCCGTCTTGTCGCGCGTAACAGAGACGTCGAGCAACGCCTGCAATCCCGGCGTCAGGTTTGCGTTGAAGAGCCGCAAGTTCTTGGTCGCTGTCACCGTCGCGAGCACCACGCGGCGGAAGTGGGACACTGTCCCCGGTGACACTAGGTTTTGCCCAACTATAAACGGCCGTAGGGCCCTCACCGCTTGCAGAAGGCGTTCCTGCTGTCCGTCGAGGCCAGCGAGGTCCTCCCGGATGTATCTGTCGAGAACGTACGGGAAAGCTGGACTTTCTTGGAAGAGCTTGCTTATGGTTTCGCTATCGGCACCGTCCATCGCGGCTTCAGGCCGAGGTCGGACCGAAATATACGACGCCTCATCCTTACTTGATGCGCGATGGTGCAACATCGCGAACGTATCGACCAAAGTGTCATCATGCAGGATGCGACTTACCGCTTTCGGCGGCGAACAGCCATCACTTACGAACCCGTCCTTCGAAAGAGCGTACGCGGCTAGAGTTGAAAGCGGCACTTTGTCGCCCCATTCCAACTTCAGCACTACGAGTTCGTTTATGAACGACACGATTCCTCGCGGTGTCAGATTGCCATTTGGTCGAAGCTCCCCATCTTCATAGAGACGTAAAATCTCGTCGTAGTCGCCAAGTAGGTCTTCGCCGAATGCCTGCAACAGCTTGGCGCTGAAGTAGCTCTTCCACGAGTGAAGCATCGGTGGTGGCAACATGAAGCGAAGCTGAAAGACTTTTTCAAGAAACGACGGCCATGCGGCTTGCGCATCCATGGTTGGAGACAAGCCCGGGGCCGATGACTGTAACACCCGGCGTTCATCTACCACGGGGACGATAACCCACAATCGACGAAACCAGTCTCGCGACTTGAACTGCGGATTGTCTAGAAAAGAACGCAGAAGTGCCCACACTGCTTTTGTGTCTGCCGGGTCGATGCGGTCCAGGTTATCGACGACGATGACTAGGCGGCGCGCATCGTGACAAAGCACGGCTTCCATTAGTTCACTGAACGCGTCCTGGAACTCGATAGATGTCGGCTCAGGTTCGTCTCGTATCTCCACCGTTTCCTCATCCGAGTTGCGCCTGACAATAAAGCCCATGGCCTCATTGGATAGCAAGTGCATCAGTGCGAAAGCTACAATCCCCACAGCCAGTATCGAGGCAAAAAGCGGGGCTGTGCCGAGCGGGTCAATAAGTTTTTTTTCGAGCTCAGACACCATCGGTGCGGCGATGCCCAACGCCGCGAGTGCCGACAAAATCACCTTCGCTGACGTGGAAAAGAACGGTGTTGTCTTTCGAGACGTCGTTTTGAGTCGCCGGCTCAGTTCATCCAGTCTTGCTTTCCAGAAGGGAGCACTCGCCCGTCCATCGGTTTCTGCAAGCCAGCCCCTTTCCGCAATCTTTGCGACAAGCGACGACAGAAATGCGCGGCGAAGTGGGTCTCCGACGTGCACCCATGCGTCGTACTGAAATACAGTGACATCAGTCGAGTCAGCCGCAGAGTTGTCCTCTGCTGCCAGTTGCAGACTGTCGAAGTGCTGCGCGACCATCTTTACAACGGTCGACTTTCCGGCTCCCCAAGTACCGTCAAGCCGTATCGTCTGGCCGCCGGGTGATGTCCGAATTAGGGTGATTATGGTGTCTGCACTCTTCGCATGTGCTCCGCCCAACTCGTCGACATTTGACGGCTCATCGGTAAGCAGCGTCGGCATTTGACGCATCGCAAGTTCTCTCATTCATGACGTTGTTGGCAGCAAGAATGGCAATATCGCTTGGCCCATCCATGCTCCTCTTTAAGACACCGTGGCTCAGCTACGATGCCCTTCGTGATACATGTGACATACGTGGTTCGATGAGAGGACCAAGCTACTTAATCCCCCCAAAAGCACAGCGTAAAATCTCGGAATGTTACGATTTTTTTTTCAAAGTCTGTCTGCGCCTCACTCCCCTGCGAGAACAGGTCATGAACAGCGGAAATATCTTCTCTCATTATCGCGTAAATCAACTTTGCATGAATTGCCCAGCCCTTTGGGATGTTCGGTTGGTCGGCAAGTGACCTAAATGCCAAAAATGGGGTAAACATAGTTGAACTGGTTTGCGCGTCAGGTATCAAGTACTCATGCCCCTGGTACGTCAACGTCCCCCAACGCTTCACATCCATGTCGGTAAGCTCTCCACGCGCCACGAGCCCTGCATGGCGGAAGTATCCCCCGAGCACGAACCAAGCAGAATAGTAATGCCGCAATGCACCCATCGGGTCTAGCAACTCGTTCGCTGCCGGCTCTTCAGGGTCACAGAATGCTGCAACGGTGTCCCACGAATCGAGAGATTCAGAAAATCGGACATGCGTTCCATAGGTGTTACGCGCTCGATAACGCGCGGCACTGTAAATATGATTGTCTGCGCTCTCACACTGCTTCAGTGCCTTGCTGAGCGGCCCCTTCGGCTGATGAATATTGGTGTCTGGACAACTTCCTTTCGATTCAATAAGAGATAAATGTGAGGTCCCTTTGCCGAACAGTAACGCGTAGTCTGGCGTCTTCTCATCTGACGGTATTGCTGGGATTCCCTGGCTCGACAAATATCCGTCGAAATCCATCACCACGGGATACATCAGCGCATCTTGCGCGAGAAGAAATGTTATGGCTTGGGCAAGTTCGCCTGTCCGGCTAGTTTTCGAGAAATCTCTGTACTCCCGACGGAAACCATTCGTCAGGCGCAGATTGAGGCTCGCATGTTCCACGATGCTATCCAAGTTATAGAAGGACGCTCTCACCTGCTTCCACGCGGTCTTCGATTGGGGTGTACTTGTCAAAATCGACTTCGCGGCTGCGACTGAAAGTCTAAAAAAAGAGAACTTAAGCTCACCAGAATCAATTTTATTGACTCTGGCATATGGTTTTGCAATCGAACTAGATGAGTATTCTTCAGTAGTGACAGCAAGATAATCTCGAAGAAACATGTCACCCGGAAACGCTGTCATTTATGTATATAGCTCAAATAAAATATTAATTTTGACGTCAACCGCAAACTTCGCTTCAACAGTTAGGGGCGTAATGTACATTCAGCGATGCCGGCCCGCTCCATGCCGCGATAACGCAGTCCCCCGGCGCTCCGGACGTCGTCTGGCACAGCAAGGGCGAATTTCGCGCCTGCTCGGAGCAGATAGAAAAGTTGTTTGGGGCGAGCGGGGACATCGGGTTGGCCTAGCGGCTCAGCAACCTGCTGAAAAGCAAGTCGATATCTTCATTTTCTCCAGCGCTGCTTTCAGCCTCGTAGCGATTGTCTTCTGCGTCGGAATCCTCCTCGTCTTCCTCGTCATCCTTCTCTAGACAATTCGCCTGCAGTTCAAGAGCTGCCACGCTCGAACTCATGTCAACGTTAATGTATGTTTCGAGCTTCTTGAGTTCCTTCGCGCAATATCGAATTTCATCGGGGTCCTCCTCGTTGTCCAGCGACATCGATACTGAAGCCTCAGCGGCGTTAGCGATTGCATGCGCTTCGTCTTCGTTGAACGGTGCACCTGCGCACAAACAGCCCTTGATAAGGCTCTCCAGAATCGACATATCGATTGTGCCGCACTCGGGGTCGTCGAACGTAGCAAATAGCGCAGCACGATAGCAGCGATTGGATTCAAGCACATGCTCCATTGACCAGTGAGTCGCAGTCCAGTGCTGTATCCGGGCTACATCTACAGCACCAATCATCGTGTTCAACGAATCTCGAATGAGCTCGCTCCACGCCGAAATCCCGAGAAGACGCTTCTCCAGAGCACGAGTCTGCTCATCCGGCAGTTTGGCCCTGAATTCAATCTGAAGTTCACGTAACGTAACGGCCGACAACTTAACGGGTTCAACATCCCACACCGTCCTCGGCGCGCTTGCACCGTACCTGTAAGTGAGGAATCGACGGTGTACGTTATCCTCGCAGAGACGCAATTGTTGACGCAGTTTTACCCAGAATGCTGGGACCGTCTCGTCGATTGTCTTTGTCGCTTCGGCCGCGTTGAACACGACATTCAATTGGTCAAAAGAGATTATTGCGGGCAGGACACGCTCAAGCCAGGCAGGCTCTTCGGACACCAATCTTCGGACAAACTCGGCTACAGATGGATTGTGAAATTGCGCAATGTGTAGCTCAGGAAGCCTCCAGTTTGAGCTTGCGAAGCGCCCGGTCTGTATGAAATTCCCATCAACCTGCCTCATCGCGTCTCTGAACCACGCCGCGAGGACTTCCGGCGATACGTTCCAATTCATCAAGGATATGCATTTTCGAAGCATCAAGACCTCGGCATTTCCACCGAAGGTCCAAAGACAGACCAAGATGTGTTTTGCTATTTCACTGATGTGTCGGTGGAACGGAATCGACCATAGCTTTGCCGGGTTCTCGAATTCCTCCTTGACGTACGTGATGTACTCCGCGTCGGTCATCGCCTTACTGTTTGCTGCGTTACTGATTGCTTCAACAACGCGGGGATTGAAGTGTCTATGCCTGACTATCTCCCGATAGACACCGGCCTGCACGAACGCGTCGAGCCGACCATCGGACAATTCAGAGAAGTACAAGTGATTGAATAACATCCTCGCTCTTTGCGTCTCGGTGTAATCTGCGAGGGAAATGGTGCACTTTAGAAGCTCGTTCGCTCTCTCGTCAAACGCTCCATGGACGCGCTTCGCATCTTCTAGAATGTATTCACGCGTCGTCAGCACGAAACGGAGGTTAGGCGAGGCACTCACCTTATCCAACAACGCCATCAGCGAGGAATCCTCGTTTTTATCGAAGCGTCTTGAATCGAATTGGTCCATGCCCAAAAAATCGTCGTAGACGATGAATAGCTTTCGCCGTTCGTCGCGCACTTGATGAACAAGCGTCCATGCGTCTTCGACATTGCTGGATATCATCACCGGCTCAAACCCATGGTCTATGTAGTGACACATGAGCATGCGTGCGAGTGTCGTTTTCCCGATGCCCGGGTTTCCCGCAATCAACACGTGGTGATGCGCGTGCAGCAGTTCCAGAGCACGACTTAAACCGTTGTGAACGACAAGCTTGCTCAGCTGCCTGCGCGTAGCATCGATTGTGGCTTCAGTGAACGCAAAAATTCGCGCGTGCAACAAGCTTTCGAGTACTTGAGTACTAGAAATCCAGAGCTTGAAATGTGCCTTCTCAACTTCGGGATGCTCGCGAAGCAGGGCGTTCAGTTCGTCTATCCCCAAGATATCACCGGTCGACCGACACCAGGGGCGCAATTGTTCGAAAAGCACGTTTTTATTATGTGGATTCAATCCGACGGAGGTCGCCAGCACATACCGACGCGGCCGCAACTTGGCTAGTTTCGGGATTTCATGCTTTACGTTCCGCAAGAGTTCAGCAATCTTGTGAGGTGCGTAACGTTTGCATTGGACGATGGTATCGCCTTCATCGGTATCAGACGGGGCAAGGCGCAGGTCGATGCCATCGTCTTTCCCAGCCTTGAATACTTCCAATCGCCGGCCCCAGCTACGCGACAGGAGGTCGGCTACCAGATTTTCAAAATCGCCTGGACTCAGTGTTGTGAAGTCGTATGACATGGATGCGGCCGGCTCAATTATCGTGATTGCGCAGTCGGTCGGTGGTCGCTTGCCTGCGCGTTAAAGCGTCATTCAACTTCACGCAACCGTCCCGGCTGCATTTCCCGACTTAGCTCGCAATGCTTCGTACAGCTTCGCTGGTCCGAGCAAAATGTCCTTCAATCCGTCCCGCACGCGCTCTGAATCGAGCGCCTGTCGGCTCATCGTGGCATGCGCCTCGAATGCGTCGATGATGGCGTGCATCAACGCGTCCTTGAGGTCGGGGGAACTGGCAAACTGCTCCCTGCTGTTGCTCGCGGCCTGCTGGACGAGTAGCTCGTTTTCGAGCAGCTTGCCCTTGAGCGCACCGTTCACATACAGGAGCTGGTCGTCGTTGGTCAGCTCTCCCTCGAAGAGGCCGTTGACCTTCTGGATGATTTCGTCGAGCAACGCCGTTTCCTTCTCCTGGACTGCGCCGCTGCCCACGGCATCCATGGGAGGCAACTTAGGTGCATCACCCTGACTGAGGTTCAGATTCTGGCGACCCGCTTTTTTCAGGCTATGGTGCGTCAGTGTGACCTTTGACAGGTCTACAAAGTCACGCTCGCGACCGAACTCCAGCAGCGGGATGAGCCGCTTGTAGAACAGGAAGCGCTTTTCGATGTCCGTATTACCGTAGTCAAAAATCTGCGAGAGGAACGCGTAGAGACGCACGAATGCGCCCATGTCATTTTTGAACAGCACCAGCGCCTCGAGGGTGTCTTTGGCTGCCTGGGCGGCTTTCCCGTCTTGCTGAGCCTCTGCTGCAACCTTGTCCAATTGCGCCGCCTTGTAGCGCTTGAGCAGCCGGTCAGCTACCGGCGCGATAGCAGCCTGCAGTTGAGCCTGCGTACCTTTCGGGTCCAGCTCGACCTTGGCCACCCGGTCAACCTCAAAATCGTCGTAATAACCACCGGAATCGAGTTTTGCGCGCAGGTCATAGACATGATGCGGGTCGGTCGTGGCTTCGAGTTCGGCCGTCTCGTAATAGGTCTTGAATGCCTTGAGGACTTCATCCGCGTCGTTCACGAAGTCCAGGATGTAGGTGGCGTCCTTGTCTGGATGTGCGCGGTTCAGCCGGGAGAGCGTTTGCACAGCCTGGATGCCGCCAAGCATCTTGTCGACGTACATGCCGCAGAGCAGCGGCTGGTCGAAGCCGGTCTGGAACTTGTTGGCGACAAGCAGCAGGTGATACTCAGGTTCGGCAAATGCATCGCGAATATCGCGTCCTTTGAGCCCGGGGTTCAGCTCCTTGCTTGTTTCGGTCACCGGTACGGGGTAGCTCCCCGGGTCGTCGATTTCGCCAGAGAACGCCACGAGCACGCCGAGAGGATAACCCCGGTTCCCGATGTACGCGCGAATGGCCGTCTGCCAGCGCACCGCCTCCTTGCGGCTGCCGACGACCACCATTGCCTTCGCCTTGCCGTCGAGCAGCGGCTGTACGTTCTCGCGGTAGTGTTCGACGACAATCTGCACTTTCTGCGTGATGTTGTACGGATGCAGCCGGACCCACTGCATGATGCCCTTCATCGCAGTGCTTCGCTCGACCTCTTTCTCGTCATATTCCTCGCCGTCGTGCGCGAGCCTGAACGCGAGCTTGTAGGTCGTGTAGTTCTTCAGGACGTCGAGAATGAATCCTTCCTCGATAGCCTGTCGCATCGAATACACATGGAATGGTTGCGGCAATCCATCCGGACCTGGCCGGCCGAACAGTTCAAGCGTTTTCTGCTTGGGCGTGGCCGTAAAGGCGACATAGGTCAGTCCCCTGCCGCCGGCGCGCGCTTCCATCTGGGCAGCCAGCAGGGCCTCGGTGTCGATTTCACCACCATCCTGGAATGCGGCCCATTCTTCGGCCGACAGCAGTTGCTTGAGCTTCGCCGCCGCTTCACCGGTCTGCGAACTGTGGGCCTCATCGGCAATGACCGCAAACTGCTTGCCTTCGGTCGCCGCGAGTTCCTGCACGGCCTGCAGGGCAAAGGGGAACGTCTGGATGGTGCAAACAATAATTTTCTTGCCGCTCTTGAGCGCTTGGCTCAACTGCGCACTCTTGCTACCGTGCTCATTGGTAATGGTGGCTACGACCCCGGTCGTGCGTTCGAAATCAAAGAGGGCCTCCTGCAGCTGGGCGTCAAGCACGGTGCGGTCCGACACCACCAGTACGCTGTCGAATATCTTCTTGTGTTCGGCGTCGTGCAGGTCCGCGAGGAAGTGCGCGGTCCAGGCAATTGAATTCGTCTTTCCTGAGCCAGCAGAATGCTGAATCAGGTATCGCTGGCCAGGTCCCTGAGCGAGGACGTCCGCGACGACCTTTCGGGTCGCGTCGAGCTGGTGAAAACGCGGAAAAATCACAGTCTTCAGCTGCTGCTTTTCGTCCCGCTTGCCGATGAGATAGCGGTGCAGAATGTCGAGCCAGCTGTCACGAGCCCAGACCTCCTCCCAAAGATAAGCCGTCGCGAAGCCGTCCGGATTCGGCGCGTTGCCTGCTGCGCCGTGGTTGCCTCTGTTGAGCGGGAGGAATCTGCTGGACGGGCCTGCGAGCCGCGTACACATCCTGACCTCTGTCTGGCTTACTGCGAAGTGCACCAGCGCACCACCTGGGAATGCAAGCAGCGGCTCAAGCTGCCCACCCTTGGGCTGGGGGTTACGGTCGAAGCGGTACTGGTCGACTGCATCTTCAACGTTCTGCGTGAAGTCAGACTTCAGCTCGGCGGTTGCAACCGGTATGCCGTTGACGAACAACACGAGGTCCACTGCGTCCTGCGGGTGATTCGGCGAATGGCGAACCTGGCGCACGACGCGCAGTCGGTTCGCTGCGTACCCCTGCTGGATGGCAGGGTTGATGGCCAGCGCCGGCTTGAATTGCACGAGCGAGAGCGTCTCCTTGAGCCCCAGCATTTCAACGCCCCGGCGAAGCACATCCAGAGTACCGCGTTCGTTGAGGCTCTTACGCACCCGTTCGGCGAGACGCTGAGAGAGCGCTGGACCATGCGTCTTCGTCAGGCGCTGCCAGGTGTCAGGCTGCGTCGCCTCCACCCACGTGAGCAGGTCCGGCAAAAAGAGCGCACTGACGCGGTCGTAGTGGGCGGCATCGCCTTCCGCATAGAACCAGCCATTGGCTGCGAGGGACTGGCAGATTGCTGCCTCGAAGTGATGTTCCTGGTGCAGGTTGCTCATGGATGCCCCCCAATGCGTTCGATTTTGTTTTTTCCAATAGCCAGCGCAGGCCGGTAGGCCGGTTAGCCCTCGGCGTAACTTCGTTCGAGAGGCGGCCTGGAGCGTTCCAGGTCGGGCTGCCCGCGCAATGTCAGTTCGACGTCGCCGGTGCCCCAATGTCCGACCTGGCTGACGTCACGGCTGAACCCTTCCTCCGGCGCGACGGAGGCAGGGTCAAGCTTGAGCGTCACGAGGAGCCTGTTCGGATAGACGACGACGCACGCGAAGTTCTTCAGACGCCGGAAGGCCGTGTAGAGCTTCAAGCGCTTCTCCTGCACGTCGTCACCCAATGCAGTCAGGGCGCTGGTGAGTTGTGCGTACAGGTCACGAATCTCGGCGGAAGCGATGGCAAGTTGCTCGTCTACCGACTTGTCCTTGCCCGCCGCCTTCGGCTTTTCAGGCTCAGCGGATAGGTCGGTTTGTGCGGGCTTGACCGCTGTGGCATCGGGAACGCTTTGCGCATTGACCAGTTCGAGCAACAGCAGGTCATCGCCGAACAGCTTGTAGCCAATCAACTCGATGTTACGCGGAATCTGCTGTACCGCATGTTGGTCATAGCGGGTGAAATCGGCAGCGATGCACAGCAGGCGCGTTCCGGCCCACTCGATTTCATCCGCCACGTCCTTGCCGAGCTTTTCCATAACCAGCCAGCGGAATTCAGCCTGATGGTCCAGCAGCCAGTCCAGATAGAACAGCCCCTGGTTGATGACGTTTTCGTTGCTGTGGCGCTTGTACTCGATGATGACCGGGCAGCCATTCTCGTCGAGGCCCAGCGAGTGGATTCGGCCCCTGTGCGTCTTGCCGGTGACGTACTCGCTGGCTAGAAAGCGGACGCCGAGGAACGTTTGCATGTTCGCTTCGACGAGGCCTTGAAGTTGCTTTTCCAGCTTTGCGGCTTGGGTCGGTAACTCGTTTGCGGTCGCGTTCGACAGGCGAAACAACTGGAGGTCGCTCATGCGGCGAGCTCCTGTGACGCTGCATTGCGCACGTCGATTTTACCGGCGACTGCGGCCGAAATCAGGGCACTGCGGCGTTCCTTGAGAAGTTGGATGGCGCGTTCGACTTCGCTTCCCAATGCATCTAGTTTTGCAATTTCGACATTGAGGAACGATGCAATCAGCAACTGCTCTTCAATTGGTGGGAACGCGAACCGATAGCGTCGAAGCTTTTCTGCGGGAAGATGTTCGATAGTTGTTTCGTTACCGCCATAAGAGAAAACACCCTGGTGCGCGGCCCAAAACAGAACAAAGTAAAAAAAATGTGTCGTATCTGTTTCAGATGAGTATGGACGAAGCCTATGCAGAGCTTTCTGATAGTAGCACTCGTCAAGGGTGCCACTCCAAATAGCAGACCGGCCAGGATAACTGCCGCCTTCGTTGACCAATATGTCTCCCGCAACAAGTCCAAATTTCTCTCGCGCATCCTCATCGAAATCCATTACCGGGAGCTCATTGGTGTTGATATACCCCCACTGGACGTCAAATACCCGAAGATAAGGACGCAGGTGTTCACCAGTAATCTTGGACGAGTCCAGCATCTTCCCCAACTGGACATTGTAGCGATATGCGAGCGGCACTACCTGCCAATGCGCCGGTACCCTCCCAAGCCAGTCCACCCCGGAATCTTTCACCGGTGCATCGGGATTGAGACCACGGGTGACGGCGTGCGAGATGGTCGCCTGGCGCTTTTCTGCCAGCAGTGTGAGGAGCTTTTCCTGCTCGGCAATCAACGCGTCAATCTTGCCGGTCTCGCGGTCGAGGAAGGCGGCAATAGTCGATTGCTCGTCAACTGGTGGTATGGGCAACTGCATTGAAGTCCATGCGTCCATTCGCAGGGCTTTCGTTCCGTGACCAGCCTCGTCAAGTCGCAGAAGTGATTCACTTGCCGTTCCTCGCAGTAGCCACGCCAGAAATCGACCGGTCACAACTTTGCGGGGAATAATCCCCTTCAGGTCTTGGTTAATTGCCATGGAAACAAGGGTCTCAGCCACGGGAAACGTCCGGGCGAGAATCATCCCGCGCACGACCACAAGTATTGTTCCCTCCGGCAGCAAGTCCGCATTGCCGGACTCCACCGCGAAACTTGTTACGTGGTCGATGGTGTCAGCCAGTGTGTCCGTTTTCAGGTCTTTTGCCGACGCCCACGGTACTTCACCATCCCAATAGTCAAGATTGTCCTTGCTCGGTGTACCCCCGCTCTTCAGGGAGGCGAGATATTTCAGAGGGGAAATGCGCCAATGAGCAGGTACATCATGGAGCCATGCCACTTCGCTGTCTTTGTATTGGGGATATCTTGGCAGGCTCATTCCGCCAGCTCCTCAAGCATCTTCATGATGTTCGCCGACACCGCCTTCAATTCCTCGTCGATGGCATGCAGGTCGCGCGGCAGCTCGAACACATAGAAGTGCCGGTTGAACGGAATCTCGTACCCCACCTTGCTCTTCTCTTCGTCAATCCAGGCGTCTGTCGCGTGGGGCAGGACCTCCCGCGCGAAATACGCTCCGATATCCTCCGAGAGCGGCACGTTCTCGGTATCGCGGAGCGCGCTGTCCGCCTGCGGCTTGCCTTTCTGCTTGCCCTTGACGCCCAGCACAACGTTGCCTTGCTCGTCGCGCAGCGGGCGCTCCACCGTAATCGTCGTGTAGCCGAAGTCCTCGTTCCGTAAAATACGCGAAATCGGCACCGACTTCACCGTGCCACCGACCGGCACGTCAGGCGCATTGCTGCCCGCAGGTACCACCCACCGCCCGACCTCGGCACTTGCAGCATCGAACACGGTTGCGACTTCTGCTTCGACAAAGTCCCCGAACAGACGTGTCACCGTGTCAATGTGCTCTGCAGACATCTCTCGGCGTTTGCTACCCAGACTCTTGCGCATCTTCTGCCAGAAGCTCGATGCGTCAATGAGTTGGACGAACCCCTTGCGGGTATCGGGTTTCCTGTTCGACAGAATCCACACGTACGTGGAGATACCAGTGTTATAGAACATGTCTGTCGGCAGGCCGACAATCGCCTCGACCAGGTCGTTCTCCAGAACGTAGCGCCGGATTTCGCTCTCACCGCTACCGGCACCGCCCGTGAACAACGGGGAGCCGTTCAGCACGATGCCGAAGCGGCTGCCTCCGTCCTGCGCCGGACGCATCTTGCTGATGAGGTGCAGCAGGAACAGCATCGAACCATCGGACACGCGCGGCAGGCCGGGGCCGAAGCGCCCATCGAAGCCTTTTTGCTCATGCTCGGTGCGCACTGCCTTTTCTACTTTCTTCCATTCGACACCAAACGGCGGATTGGAAAGCATGTAGTCGAACTTGCGCCCGATATGGCCGTCGTCGGACAGTGTGTTGCCCGCGACGATGTTCGCGACATCCTGGCCCTTGATGAGCATGTCCGCCTTACAGATGGCGTACGACTCGTCGTTCAGCTCCTGCCCGAACATGGTCAGCCGCGCAGCCGGGTTGTGCTCGCGCAGGTATTCGTCGGAAACCGAGAGCATGCCGCCCGTTCCGGCCGTCGGGTCGTAAATGGTCCGCACGACAGCGTTACCTGCCGTGAGTACGTCGCTGTCCTCGATGAATAGCAGGTTGACCATTAGGCGGATGACTTCTCGCGGGGTGAAGTGCTCCCCGGCCGTCTCGTTCGAAATTTCCGCGAACTTCCGGATGAGTTCCTCGAACACGAGTCCCATCTGGGTGTTGTCGACCACATCCGGGTGTAGGTCGATGTTCGCGAACTTCTCCGTGACAAGGTAGAGAAGGTTGGCCTTGGCGAGCCGCTCGACCTGTGTGTAGAAGTCGAACCGCTCGAAAATATCGCGCGCCGCTGGCGAGAAGGCCTGAATGTACGCGTACAGGTTCTGGCGAATATTGTCCTGGTCGCCCAGCAGCTTGACGAGGTCGAGCGGCGAGGTGTTGTAGAACCTCGCGCTGCCGGCGACGCGCAGCAGGAAGGGCTCTGGATTGAGCCCCATCTTTGTTTTTGCTTCAAATTCCGCGAGCACTGCCGGCTTTGTGGACTCGAGCACGCAATCCAAGCGTCGCAGCACGGTGAAGGGCAAAATGACGCGCCCATATTCGGATTGTTTGTAATCACCGCGCAACAGGTCCGCTACGGACCAGATAAATGACGATAGTGCCTGATGGTTCATACTATTTTGGCTTTGCCTATGTGCTCGTTACTGGAGCAACCGAGTGCAGGGGGACACCGCTGCCGTTGTGCTGTCGGCAGCGGTGCACGTAGCGTCGATTTTACCTCCGCCTCGCCGTTGATTCCTGACGGAGGGAAACATTCGCACCGGGGCGGGGGCGGACTGAAGGGAGTGCGGAGGCAGGGTTGTAGTTAAGCCTGACCACTTGCCCTGCTTCATCGCAACTGCGTTGACAAGTGCCGGGTGGGGACGGTGTGCAAGTCTCAATCAGTGTTGCACACACTTCATCGTCATCGCAGCGAATTTCAGGCAGCGGCGATGGTCAAATCAGCCTCCACGTTTGCTTGGTCTGACTCGTAGTCTTCACTGGTCAGCGCTGACCGAACTCGAGAAGAAGGTTGCAGAGCTTGTCCAGCGACGCTGATTTGCCTCCATTGTCGACAGCCAAGGCAAGCTTTGCCCCAATGAGCAATGGATTTTTGTGAAGGCCTTTGGCGTTTCCATAGGATGCGTGAGCCTCGTTTTTCGCTTTCTCGTAGGCCTTTGCGCCCATCGCCTCTAGGAGTTCCGTGTCCACGGTCTCCCCAAGGTTCGTGCGCCAGATTGCGTAGTTGCTGGCCCAAACGGTTTCTGCCGGTATCGGCATCTTGTCATCGCCGCCCACTAGTTTCAGCAGGGCTGTGTTATCTCTCACATGATGGTGCTTATACTCCTCTTTGCAATCCGCGTCACCGTCAAAGACGATAAAGACCGGGATTTCCAGCTGCTGGGCGATGATTGCTGGGCGCAGGATGTTGCTCTTGCTATCGACGTGAACAATGTGGCATCCGGCCTTACGAAACTCGGGCATGCGGTTCGTGAGTGTCAACCACGAGTTGATGTACGCGACGTCTTCGATACCCTCCACCAAGATTACCCTCTGGGCGAAGAATATTTCGGTCAGTGTCGGCTGCAGTATCGGCGCGATGCGCGCAAGCGACCCCCGTGGGTTGAGCGGCTTTTCGCCGGTCAGTTCCGCATACTTCTCTCCAACCTTCGCTGGTAACGGCTGAGTTGTGTAAGAAGCCTTCGTGTCCGAATCGCGCCGCACCATCCGAACGCTTTCGAACGAGTTGCCAGAGACAAACAATGGACTATGGGTCGTTACCAGAACCTGTGAACCGCCATCAGCCAATGCGTTAAGAACGCCTGCAAGATGACGAGCCTGTGGCGGATGTTGGTATAGTTCCGGTTCCTCGCAGCCAAGTATGAGTCGCGGCTCAGTGCTCTCGCCTTGATTTGCCAGTTCCTGCAGCAGAGCTAGTAGGAAGGAGCGTTGGAATCCGTGACCGAAGCGAACCAGGTCTCCTTCGAAGGTTCCCTCGCCGGCAATTATCTTAGCGAACGGCTCCTCAACCCTGACCGACTTGTCCGGGTCTTGTTGCCAACTCACGCGCAGGCTGGTGTCAGGATGCGCCCACTGCATCAAACGCTTCTGTAGCGAGTCAGATATATCCGCCAGCGCGCCCTGACTTTCGTCGAGAAGCACCTGATATTCATCTCGCGCACGCTGCGCCATTTCCGACAGACGCTCAACGAAATTCACCTTGGAACGGACGCGACCAGTTTGCCGAGTGCTGTCGCCTTCCCTTCAGATTGCTCAGCGGTAGCATCTTTGACTGCAGGAATATAGACCCATTGGAGGTACTTCTGAAGTCGGTTCGCGCCTTTACTGACGCCGTAGAACTGGTCTTCGCTGGGAATCAGAATACAGTCACCGGGCCGGTCTGCCTCGTAGGACTTGAGGGCATCTGCCATCGCAGCCTGACTTGCGGCCTTCGGAAGCTCGAACTGGGTCTGTAGTGTTCCGTATATCTGCTTCAGTTCATCGGCCTTGGCCTTGTCGCCCATCCGCTCGAAAAAGTGCATGAACTCCGCCATCCCGAGGCGCTGGCCGAATTGCCGAACCTCCGCCCTTCCTGTCGCGGCATTGAACGTTGCTCTCGCGGTCACAGTCAGCCGGTCCATTCGGAAGTAGGCTTTAAATTCCTCCTTTGCTTCGGCGTCAAGGTCGCAAAACGTGACTGTGATTTCGATAGGCTGAGATGTGTCCTTTCGGTGAAAGTCTTCGGCCGACAAAAGAGCCACGTCGGTAGATGCACCATCAGTCTCACGAAAGAAGACATTCAGCGCGAACAGAAATGTGGATTTCCCCGCGCCGTTCGGTCCGACAAAGCAGTTGTAATGGTTAAGGAAAACCTCCGCGTCCTTGATGGACCTAAGGTTTTTAATGCGGATTGATTCGATGCGCATATTCGCCCCCGAGTGTGCTTAACTTTGCGTGGAATTTAAACACAATAGGCGCTATTCGGTACCACATTTTGTCTGCCGCGACCAACTATGTGGCCCCATTGCTCGAAACCTGCCAGATTATCGCTAGGCGTGTCTGCGGACACCCGCATCTGTTGAGCCCTTCCCCATCTGAGGGACAAATGGGTAACGTTCTGAAGCCGGCCCAGGACAGAAAGACCTTCTTGCCCCGCCCTCACAGAAGGGCGGCCGCACTCCTCAAGAGACGAGCTCGCCGCTTTGGGATGCATGCGCACAGTTAAGCAGATGGTCGCGCGCCTTCCCAGGCGCGGTGCAGAAGCGCTCAAAGCGGCTTTTGGTCTATTGGTCGCGGGTTCCACGAGGGATTCGACAAAGCCACCTCACACGCATAGTCGGGGTCGCTTTCGCTCAAGCCAATCTCCCGCAGGACCAACCTATGGAAACGAGCGCTGAATGGGATAAATGCTGGCGGATGCGTTGTTGCGCCGCCTCAGGGCCCTTAGTGGTACGGGAGGCGAGGCGATATTTATGTCGATAAGGTTTTGTCCGGCATCTTGACAAGCGATTTTCAAGGAGGAGTGCCATCGAGTTGCCCCTTTCTTCCAACTGGCGTTCAGGTCGTTGAGGCTATGATATTTGCGAAACTTACGAAAAACTCGATGAAAGCGTGTTTCGTCAACAGGGTGCGAGGCGTACACTTCATGTCCACAAGAAGCCGTCGCGTTCGTAATGCGCTATGGCACCAATGGCCAACTCCTCCAAAACGAAAAACAAATGCCCTTCCTGATTCTGATTCTTGTCGCGTTGGTGATTTTCTACTTTTACGCCAAGTCCTGGAGCGCCCGTAACGCGCAGAACTTCGAGCTTATCCACGACGCAGCCAAAGAATCCCTTGCAACAGACGAGCCCGTGACCGTCGCGGCGGGGACGACGGCTGCCGCTTCGAAGTTTTTTGAAGTCTACGGCACCACGGAAAAGAAGTTCGAGTCGATGCTCACGCCTGTCGTGTTGTACGCAGGCTATGTGCGTTTAGGCGGTGAGGAAGTCGTGGCCGTTGCGGTCAGAAACAACGGCGGCATCACGGTAATGACTCATCCTCTACCGTATTCCTTTGGCCAAGACATGCTCTCGCTGATTGGCAAGTCGCAGTACATCAAGGACATCATGCAAAAGTACAAGGCCGCTTCGGGCCGCGTATAAAACGCTAAAACGATAGGGTCACCAGCCGGCTACGAAGGGCATCCTGGCTGCCGTACTTATCTATGCGAGCGGGAAGTAGTCCATCGTCGATGAGCCGCCGCACATAAGCACGCGAAACGAAAAGCATTGAAGCAGCCACGTCGAGCGAAAGCTCTTCGGAGTTGTCCGGCCCTGCAACCGGCAATTAGGAATCAACTCAGCAGTCACGTCGTGCCATGCGTCACCGTCACCGACAATATCCGCGACACGATTGAACACGTACTTGCTGTCGCTACTCCAGCCACTGAGAAGTATCGGGCAATAGACGCGGCCGCTGGCGGTGCGCCCTATCCGTGCAGCGACATCGGGCTGGACTATCTCAGTGCTGACACGACCATCACGTGTTTCTCGGCTGTATCCATGCGTTCCGGAGCATTCGGTGTGTGCACAATTGTCCCACCGCCTCGCATGCAAGTTGCGCCATGCAGCCGCCCGCCCCTTTCCTGCGTTTAAGGTGCGGCGTGCCGTCATCGCATCGACATAATGCCAACAAGAATACGTCTCGGGGGCATGCGAAAGCCATTAAAACCGAAACGGATTGTCAGCAATTTCGAAGCCCTCAATACTTTCATCGTACTCTAGTTGAAGCCCATAAGTGAGTAAGACTGCGGCCACAGCGTCGACCAATGCTGGAACAGACCGGGAATCAGTCACTGCGTCTGCCTGTGTCTTCAAGAAAGAAACAAGCATGTCGCGATTAGCTTTGCATATGGAGGCTGCATTTCGCACAGCGCGCCCGCTTCTGCTCATAATGGCTCGGACGTTCTCCTTGGGAAGCTTCTCGATTCCTGCTTCGACCCGATGCGGGTTTCTGGGGCGCAGATGATAGCCGAACTTATACAACATCTGCACTATCGATTCGACCAGTACCCGTCCGTTCTGGTCGTCGCCTCCGAATGCAGGTGCTTTCAGCTTGCAGACGGCGAGAAGTGCATCTCGATTCGCATCGCAAACCGTTGCAGCCTGCTGCAAAACGAGGCCTGCCTTACTCCGCTGAAGTTCGATTTCTTCCGTGGTTAGTTTTTCGTCGTTCATTTTTAGTTATTCAATCAAGTAGATACTCCGCTCCAAAAGAGCGCTCGGACTCTAACATATGCGCCCAACCAAATGAGCGCCGCCAGGTCGGATTCCTGATTTCGTCTTAAGGTCCAGGTCAGCCCATCGCGAAGGACACGTGTTCTATCAGACACACGGGGCCTTGACTTCCAACTTACACTCTGCGCTGACCGACTTACAGGTCGAACAATAAAGGAGAGAAAATGAGAGCGAGCATCGTGGCAATAGCGGCGGGAGTGAGTTTGATTCTGGCAGCCTGCGGTGGTGGAGGCGGAGATGGCGGCGGGAGCAGCGTGGCAGCCTCAGCGACCCCCAATCCGGCCCCTGCTACGGGCCAGTACGCGGGAACCATCAACGGGCGTCAGGCTACGGTATTGGTAATGGACGACGGTCGGTCCTACACCAAGTACTCGGTGGCCGGGCAGCCCACCGTTATCGCAGGCGTCGTGGCAGGTACAGTCTCCTCGAGTAGTGGGAACCTGTCGGGAACGGGCATCGACTACAACCTCGAGGGGCAAGGGGCAAACTCGGTGACGGTAACCGGCACATATGCTGCGAAACAGTCGATGAAGGCGACGGTGGCGTATCCGAACGGTGTAGAGTCAGACTTTAGCGGCAACTATGATTCAAGTTACGATGCCGTGCCCTCGCAAGCAGCTGTCACAGGGACGTTTAGTGGCCAGAGTGCGACAAACCTAAATATTTTGGGGGGTGTTTCGAGGGCTAATGTCACGCTCACGGTCGATGCTGCGGGCAATATCACCGGCATCAGCCCCTACTGCTCGTTCACGGGGACAATCAAGCCACACGCGACGGGGAATGTGTACGACATCACTCTGACCTTCGGTACCGGTCTTGAATGCGCTTTCCCCGTCAATACCTCTGCGAGCGGCATCGGTGTGCTAAGCGGCAATCAGATTCTCGCCTTTGTGCAGACACCGTCGAAGGGTGACGTAATGTTCGTTGGCTCGAAGTAAAACTATGTCCGCGTAGTCGGGGCTTACTAGCAAGTTTGGACTCCGCAGCTAGTTGCCCCGCGCCCAAACCAGTCTGGGCGAAAAAATGTAAAGACCTGGCGGGGTGGTCAACGCATTACTTTATTTGATGAAAGCAGGCTGCCAATGGCGGCTGTTGCCGAACGACTTCCCGCACCGGTCAGCAGTTCGACACTATTTTGACCGGTGGAGCGACTCTGGCGTGCTGCAGGACGGTCCCGTAGCACTGAGGTTAGCCACCGAGCGGAAATCGCTCATGGCCCATCCCTCCGGCCTAACTTATAGAACGTTTGATGCTCGGAGCACAAACATTTGCAGAAAGGCGGCGGCCATGGATGCGACAAACTATTTGAACCCAAAGACCAGGGACGAGCATGTCGCGCGTTACATCACCCAAGGGCTACACGCCCTTTGTGTGCATTCTGGAATGCGAGCGTTATCGGAAGGTGAAGAAGTCGAACTGAACTTTGAACCAGAGATATATGCCCTCGGGCCGCCAATTGCGGGTGCATGTCGAAGCAGGTCAAGCAGTGTCGTGGCCTTCGAGCTCACCCGGACACGACTTTTCTCGGTTGGCAGCGTTACCGTCGGCACTGGCCGCAAAACGGTTGCCGCGCGAGCCGCGCTCGTGCGCTTGCATGCGCAGGGGCTTATCACGTCCCTGGCTCGTGGTTCGGGACTCTGTCTAATCGTGCCACCCGAGCATGCTGACCGCGCGCCACCTGTTCTGTGGTGGCTTCACGATTTTCTCTGCAAGAAAGAAGAGTCGTACCAGCTCGCCTTGCTGTCCGCAGCGCAGGCACACGGGTCTTCGCATTTCGCCGTTCTGGAAACACAGATTTTGTACCCTCGTCCCGTCGGGTCCTCAAGGTGGGTCCTTTTAGTTTGCGGTTTTTTGCTAAACAGTCACTCGCACAATCCGCAGCTCAAAGTCCTTCGAGCTGAAGCAGTTGCGTGCGCCATCTGGAGCTTTTTTAGGGCTTCGAGGCTCGAAGGGCTGCTTGTGTGTAGGCCATTCACCGGGCAAATGTCGCATTAGAAGTCAATTCGCACAGACTATATACCGACAATGAATGCTATTTAGTCTGCGCGAGGCTACATAAAACGTCAACTGGTGCAGTCTTAATAGTTGGACAACTTGCTGTTTAGCCTGCTTGAAGCCGCACCTACATTTTCAGATTTGAAGGACGGCATAACGTTCGGGACGTGTACATCTTGAGCCTTGCGTTGCGAGAAACGGCCCGGGATGCTCAGTTGCTTACCAGAGCCAAATGGCCATTCGACAAGCTGCTGCCCGAGGGGCGTGGCTTCGTCGTTGGCACACTCTAGGGCGAGCTGTGTTGCGTAGCCATGTCGCCGGGAGGTCGCCGCGACGGTTATGCGATAGGACGGCTCCCTTCCCAAGCGCGCTGCAGAAGTGCCCGAAGCGGCTTTTGCTCTATAGGTCGTGGATTCCAGTAGGGATTCGATAAAGCCACCTCGCAGGCGTAGTCCAGGTCGCTTTCGCTCAGACCAATCTCCCGAAGGCCTCGTGGCACGCCCAGCTCTCCATTCAGCTCATAAAGTCCGTCAGGCGCTGATTTCACATTGAGTGCCCTGGCAATTCGCTCCATCGCTTCATGTGCGACAGTGCTGTTGTATGCGAGGGCATGTGGCAAAACGATTGCATGCGTTTCAGCATGAGGCAGGTTAAACGTCCCGCCCAGCGTGTGGCAAAGCTTGTGATGCAGGGCCATGCCAACGTTGCCGAGCACCATTCCGCACAACCATGCTCCGTAGAGACACTCACTGCGTGCCTCTTTGGCCTTACCATTCTCCTTCACGCCACGGAGACCATCGGCGAGTGAGCGGATGCCCTCCTCTGCCATCAGTGACATTACGGGATTACCGTCCTTCGCATACAGTCCTTCTGCAGCATGGGCGATGGCATTCAAGCCGCTGACAATCGATAGCTTGACGGGCAGCCCGACTGTGAGCTCCGGGTCGTACAGGACTGTCTTGGGGATAACTTTGACGTCGCGGCCCGTCTTTTTCAGGCCGCCTTCAGTTATGCCGAAGATGGGGGTCATTTCCGAGCCGGCATACGTCGTCGGGATGGCAATGATTGGTAGCGACGACTCGAGCGCAATCGCCTTGCCAAGCCCAATGGTGGAACCGCCGCCTATGGCCACGGCGCAGTCTGCGCCGACACTCTTTGCATGTTCGCGCGCGCGGCGCGCGTTCTCGATGGGGACATGCATCTGGGCACCATCGAAGACTCCTGCGCTCGAAGGGCCCAGAAGGGACGAGACCACTTCGGCCTGGGCCTTCTGCTCGGGCGTACAAAGAATCAACGCCCGGTGGGCCCCCAACGTCGCGACCTCCTGCTGAATCAGATTCATGCTTCCAGCGCCAAACACAACTCTCGACGCCTGCGTTGTATACGTGAACTCGTACATGAGATGGCTCCCTGTGCCGTCAACGATAAAACTGGCTTAGACGTAGTCGACCTGATGGCGGGCAATACGAATATCGCCCACAACCTGTTTCACACGCAGATGCTCAGGGTGCGAGGCATACGCGTCGAGCAATTCCTGGCTCTCGAATTCTGTGTACAAGACGACGTCGCATGCATAGTCCACGGCACTGACATCCAGCCCAACCTCAAGCCTGGTTAGCCCTGGAATCTTCCCATTGAGACTCTCGAACGCGGACTTCACGAGCCTCGCAGCTTCCTTCTTTTGCTGAGATGTCTCGCCGCGAACATTCCACATAACGATATGCTTGACCATAGTTATTTCCAGTAGTATTGCTTAAGAACAAGCCAAATGTTCGAGGAGCAATCTCATGACTCAAGTATGCAAGTCAGCAGGGGCATTGCTGCACGCCTGCCCCGCTGACTTCTAAATCTGGTCTGCCGTAGAAGGATTAATTACGCCTTGTTCTTGTTATACACGTCCACGAACACGGCTGCGAGCAACACAATGCCTTTGATGACCTGCTGATAATCGACGCCGATGCCCATGATGGACATCCCATTGTTCATCACGCCCATGATGAAAGCGCCCACGACCGCGCCGACGACCTTCCCTACACCGCCCGAGGCCGATGCACCGCCAATAAAGCATGCTGCGATGACGTCGAGCTCGAAGCCAGTTCCCGCCTTTGGTGTGCCGCTGTTCAGACGTGCGGCAAAAATCAGCCCGGCCAAAGCCGCAAGAACACCCATGTTCACGAAAGTCAGGAAACTGACCGCAGGGACACTAACACCCGACAATCGCGCTGCCTTTGCATTACCACCAACCGCATAGATTCGACGACCGATTGTCGTGCGGTTCATGATGAAGGTATAGACGCCAATCAGGACACCCATGATGACCAGCACTGTCGGCAGACCGCGATAAGACGCCAGTAAATAGCAAAACCCGACGATGAGCGCCGTAAGCACAACATTCTTCGTGATGAACATCGTGAACGAGCCGCTTTCAACGCCATGCTTCGCCGCGCCAGCGCGTTGGCGAAGTTCAATCACAAAAAACAGCACACCAACGAGCACGCCAAGAACGATGGAGGTGATGTGAAGTGCCTGTCCGTGAAAGAAATCCGGAATGAAGCCCGAACTCACCGCGCCGAAGCCCTCAGGAAACGGACCAATGGACTGTCCTTGAAGGACGAGGTTTGTCATGCCACGGAAGACAAGCATGCCGGCCAAGGTAACGATGAACGACGGCATCCGCCAGAATGCAATCCAATAACCTTGCGCTGCGCCAATCAGTGCGCCCGTTGCAATACAGATGATAGTGGCCCACACGTAATTGACGTCATACTGCACCATCAATACTGCCGCCAGCGCTCCCACCAAACCTGCCGTCGAGCCGACGGAGAGGTCGATGTGGCCCGACACAATCACCATGAGCATGCCTAGTGCCATGATGACAATGTAGCTGTTTTGAAGCACCAGGTTGGTCAAATTGAGCGGTTGCATCAGCACGCCACTTGTCGCGACCTGGAAGAACACCATAATAATGACAAGCGACAGGAGCAGCCCATATTCGGTGCCGATACGCTTGACCAATCCGAATACTTCAGTTTTCCTGACCTCGGTGCCTTCGGCGGCTACCGGAATGAGTGCCTTACGCATTTTCGATGTCTCCATTTCGCATAATCGCTCGCATGATGTTTTCCTGCGAAGCTTCTTCTGCGGTTAATTGCCCGACGAACCGACCTTCATTCATGACGTAGATGCGGTCGCACATGCCAAGCAACTCGGGCATTTCAGACGAAATCATGACCACACACTTACCCGCCGCGACTGCTTGATTGATGATGCTGTAAATCTCGTACTTCGCACCTACATCGATGCCTCGGGTGGGCTCGTCGAGAATTAGCACTTCCGGTTCAGAAAACAGCCATTTGGATATAACGACTTTTTGCTGATTGCCGCCTGACAAGTTTCCGACGATGTGGGTTACGCCGTGGGCGCGAATCCGCAGTTTCTGGAGGAAATCAGTCGCGACCAAGATTTCCTCGTGCTCGTTGACGACACCGAGTTTTGACACACCAGAAAGATTCGCCAGCGTGATGTTTCGCTTGATGTTGTCATCGAGCAGCAGCCCGTTGCCTTTTCGGTCTTCGGTCACGTAGGCGATGCCCGCTTTAATGGCCTTCTGGACCGAGGAGGTGTCCACCTTTTTTCCGTGCATCAATACCTGACCCGTGATGTCCTGGCCATATGTGCCACCGAAGACACTCATCGCGAGCTCAGTCCGCCCGGAACCCATCAAGCCGGCAATACCGACAATTTCGCCCTTGCGAGCCTTGAGGTTGACGCCTTTGATGACGGCACGGTCACGTTGGGTGGGATGCTGGACGCGCCAATCTCTGACCTCGAAGATGATTTCGCCGATGTTCGGTGTACGCGGCGGATAGCGGTCGGACATCTCCCGGCCTACCATCGCCTTAATGATGCGGTCTTCGCTCACACTTTCCGTGCCGCAATCGAGCACGTCGGCCGTCGAACCGTCACGAATGACGGTGATGCCGTCCGCAACACGCGATATTTCATTGAGCTTGTGCGAAATGATGATTGATGTCACGCCTCGCGACTTCAACTCGAGAAGAAGATTGAGGAGCGTGTCACTATCTTTCTCATTCAAGCTTGCGGTGGGCTCATCAAGAATCAGGAGGCGAACCTCTTTGGACAATGCCTTGGCAATTTCGACAAGTTGCTGCTTCCCAATGCCAAGCGTCGCGACAGGCGTGTCCGGAGAATCGGTAAGGCCCACCTTTGCCAGCAGTTGCGCCGCTTTAGCGCGGGAGACCTGCCAATCGATGATTCCGCGCTTGGATTGCTCGTTTCCAAGAAAGATGTTTTCGGTAATCGAGAGCATAGGCACGAGGGCGAGCTCTTGATGAATGATGATGATTCCGACCTCTTCGCTGTCGGAAATGTCGGCGAACGCACGCTCCTGACCGTCGTAGAGCACATCGCCTACGTAAGTGCCATGCGGATAAACGCCGCTGAGGATTTTCATCAGCGTCGACTTACCTGCGCCGTTCTCTCCACATATGGCGTGAATCTCGCCTTTACGTACCTTCAGATTCACGTTGTTCAGAGCTTTGACTGGGCCAAAGCTTTTCTGAATCCCGCGCATCTCCAGAATGGTATCCATGCTCACATTCCTCCGATTGGTCACGCCGGAAGCGTGCCTGCGCGACGCGGAGCTCCACCGGGAAGCTCCACTTCGCGTACGTCCAGATGCCTTACTTGATTTGTGCCTGCGTGTAATACCCGCTCGTCACGAGTTCCGCCTGGTAATTGCCCTTGTCGACGAGAATAGGTTTCACGAGGTACGTGGGAACAATCTTCGCGCCGTTGTTGTAGCTCTTCGTATCATTGACAGGCACCTGCTTGCCCGACAACGCATCATCGACCATGTCGGCGGCGACGCTGGCGAGCTTGCGGGTGTCCTTGAACACGGTTGACGTCTGGTCACCGCGAACGATGTTCTTCACGTTCTGAATGTCCGCATCCTGTCCCGTGATGATGGGCATTGCTTGCTGCCCCGAACCGTACCCCACGCCCTTGAGAGACGAGATGATGCCAACTGCCAACGCGTCATTCGGGGCCCACACCGCGTCGAGGTGGTCCTTGCCGTAAAATGCGCTCAACAGATTGTCCATCCGTGCCTGAGCCGTCGCACCATCCCAATTGCGCGTTGCGACCTTCTCAAACGCGACCTGTTTGCTCCGAATCACGAACTTGCCGCTGTCAATGTAAGGCTTCAGAACCGACATACCGCCTGCATAGACCATGTGAGCATTGTTGTCGTCGGAAGAGCCCCCAAACACTTCGATGTTGAATGGAGTTTTGCTGCCTGCTTTCTGCCAGCCGTTAACGATGCTTTGAGCTTGCAGGACGCCCACGCCGTAGTTGTCGAAGGTCGCGTAATAATCGACATCCTTGGTCTGGCTAATCAGACGGTCGTAGGAGATGACCTTGATGCCCTTTTTCTGGGCCAGCGCCAGCGCGTCAGAGAAGGTCTTGCCATCGATAGGCGCAATAACCAATGCCTTGACGCCCTTCGCAAGCATGTTCTCGACCTGGTTCACCTGTGTCGGAACGTCGTAGTTTGCGTACTGGAGGTCGGACGAGTAGCCTTTTGCCTTCAGCGCGTCGACCATGCTTTTCCCGTCGGTAATCCAGCGGGATTCGGTCTTGTCGGGCAACGAAATTCCGACCACACCTTTATCTTGAGCGGTAGCGACACCAGACGTTACGGCGAAAGCTGCCGAGGCGGCCAGAATAACCGCGACACTTTTCAGAATCTTCATGACATTGTCTCCTATTTAGGAATGCGTATTTACGTATGCAGTTTATAAAGTGTGAATTCTTCGGACGATACTCAAGCGCGTCGCCCGTCCGAATCCTTAACCGATAAAGACCTCTGCCCCAGCTTCTTTTGAAGAGGCGAACATGGCCTCGATGACACGGCTGATGTTGTATGCCTGGGTGGCTGAGACAACCGACGGCGTGCCGTTGCGCAATGCGCCGATGAACGCGTTCGACTCGCGGTCGAAGTACACCGGATTGCCGATTTCAGCGATGTCGGGCGAGTATTCCGTCTTCTTTGTCGCCCAAATCTCCGGGAAGCTGGTCTCTTGCCACTCGGTCCAGCCTTCCGGATGCTGGCCTTTGCCAGCGTCATAAATCTTGTAGCTTGCGGGCAGCGAGCGCGACGACATGATGCCCTCCGTCCCGTACGCGGTGATGTCCCAGCTTTCGGTCCATGGAAGAACATCCCACGACATGAAGTCGACGGTGACAATCTTGTCTTCGTAGTTGAGCACCGCGCCCGCTGCGTCTTCACGCGACTCGTCGCCGTGGAAGTTCGGGAACTTCGTGATTCGAGCGTTCACCGAGCGCGGCAGTCCGAAGTGCAGAAGAATGCGGTCAATGAGATGGCAGCCGATAACGAACACGGCACCACCGATATCGCCGGGCTGCGTCATGTGAGGGGTGCCCGCCTCATCGTGCGAACAACCGGCGTGCGCCCGTACCTGAACGACTTTTCCGAGCCGGCCGCTTTTGAGCGCGGCCTGCATGGCGTCGACTGAGGGAGCGAAGCGCCAGCAATATCCGACTTGAAAGAGACCGCCAGTACGTTCGACTGCATCGGCGATGCGTTTTGCGTCCGCTGAACTGCGACCAGCGGGCTTTTCGCATAGCACCGCCTTCCCGGCTTCGAGCGCCTCGATAGTCAGGTCGGCCATCTTTTCACTCTTCGAGTGGACGAGCACGACATGGACGTTCTCATCCGCCAGGATGTCCTCCTTCGAGCGCGCTTCAAGGTCAAGCGCGTCGACGAACGGCGTGAGCAGCGGACTCGTATCCCAAGCACCGAGCATCTTCGCATCGGTACGACGCTGGATGGCCTTGACTCGCCCGGAAGTGTGCGGGTGAGTGATGCCAAGACATGCCACGCCAAGCGTTTCGTTCGGACCAATCTTTCGCATGATGACTTATCTCCTCCGGATTCCTGGTTACACCTTGACTGCCTTGCCCGACAAAGCGGACTCGAGTGCAGCGTCCGCCAGGCGCAGGGCTTTCAGCCCGTCCTGAACAGACGTCGGCAGCGGCGAATTTGTGCTCAGAGCGTCGACGAAGGCTTCGAGCTCCGCCTTATAAGCCTCTACATAGCGCTCAAGGAAGAAATTCAGAAGCGGCTCGCGCGCGTCCGTGACTTCCTTCGACCAGCGACGAATCGTCGACGGGCGGAGATTCTCTTGCAAGAGCATCCCCGTGGAACCGGACACTTCCATGCGCTGGTCGTAGCCGTAGACGGCCTCGCGGCAGCAGTTGATATGGCATTGCTTGCCGGATGCGGTGCGCAACTGAACCATCACCGTATCGAAGTCGGTCAGCTTCTCCAGCGACTCGTCGATGAGGCGGCTAGCCATGGCCATGACCTCGACGGGCTCCTCACCGAGCAGCCAGCGAGCCATATCCAAGTCGTGGATGACCATGTCGCGGAAGATGCCGCCCGAGTGCTCGACATAGTCGCGGGGAGGCATGCCTGGGTCCCGGCTCGAGATGATGACCTGGCGAACCTCACCAATGTCGCCCGCGTCAATCGCCTTGCGGAAGGCTTGCGACGTGGGGTCGAAGCGACGATTGAACGCGAGCATGACGCGACCACCTTGGCGTTCGACCTCGTTCGCTGCGGCGAGCGACTTTTCCATGTCAAGGTCGATGGGCTTTTCGCACAGGACAGCCTTGCCGCGCTTGACGGCCTCAAGCATGAACGTGATGTGCGTGTCTGTCGGTGTGCCGATGACAACTGCATCAATGTCCTTCCGCTCAAGAACGCCTGCGGGGTCTGTCGAGGCTTCACAGCCGAGACGAGTAGCCAGCGACTGTGCTGCGCTTTCAACCGGGTCCGCCACCACGACCAGCTGTGCATTCGGGCTCGCGGCGACGTTGGCAGCGTGAATGCGGCCAATGCGGCCAGCACCGAGTACGGCGATTCGAATCATTTTGAGTCTCCAGAAATACTTTTTTCGTTGAAAAGTGATGCGCCTTATGCGGTCGTCGACGGCGCGGCCGAAAATTGCGCGACGGTCGTGTCGTAAGCGCGCTTCGCCATTTCGTCGAGCGGGAATTTCCGGTGGACCTCAGAGATAAGCTCGACTCCGTAGTACGGGAGCGGACAGCCGGCTTTCTCTAGTGCATTGACGAAAGCAACGCAGTCGCCTGCACCTTCGCCGCACAGCTGACGATTGAAGGTCGAATCGTCGAATAGCGACCCCTTAACCTGTGCGCCGACATCGTCCATCTCTACGCCCTTAATGAAGCGCGCGGGGATTTGAGCGACCTCGCTGTACGGCGTGTTAGCGCGTGCGACGTGCCAGTGGTCGACCATCAGTCCACCGTTAGGCTGATTTGCGCCTTCCGCAACTTGCAGCGCCTCCGCGACGTTTCGGATGGGGGAAAAAGGCATGAATTCGATTGCTACCGTCGCGCCAACCGTCGCGACGTCTTGGCAAAGCCTTCCGAATTCGTCGGTCATGCGCGCAAAGTCGGCCGGGTTTTTATCGAAGGGGCTCGCACCGATTTTTAGGTTACGCATGCCCAGTTCCCCACCCAGTTCGATGAACCGGCTCCGGCAGTGGTCTGACTTTGCGCGCGCTTCGCCATCAAAGTACCAGTCCATAAGTATTTCGAGCTCGAAGTACTTCATACCGGTATCGTCGAGAATGCTCTTGATGCCAGACAGACCGTACTTTTCGATGCTGTACTCGAGGTCATCGAGAATGAGCCCAACACCACTCCAGCCAGCTCGCATCGCTGCTTCGCAGCGGTCGCGCAACGGGAACGGGCTGATTTCGTTCGCTGCACACGGATAAACGTCGCCGGCCAGGGTCCAGTAAGCAGCCAGCAATTCTTTCTTCGTGCTCATGTGTAGTACTCCTGTTTGTCTCAATGTCATCTGGTGCTCAAAACACACGCTCTTGCGTGCCGCCCGACTAAGGGATTGTCCGGACGGGCTTAGTCGAGGTCGCGAGACTGAAGTCCCACGACACCGACCAGAATGGCGACGAAAGCCCAACCCGCTTCGCGGCCTCCGGGTCGTCAATCTTGTTGAAATCAGCAATGAGTTCGCGCTTCACGCCAAATACTGCGTCTTCTGACAGATACGGGCAGTCGGGCGTGAAAATATGAGTGATGACCGCGTCGTAGCCCGGGGCAGTGACGATGAAATGCAAGTGAGCAGCACGATTCGGGTGCCGGCCCATTGCGCCCAGAAGCTTTCCGACCGGGCCATCCGAAGGAATCGGATAGTGGCGCGGCTTGACGGACTTGAACCAGTAACGGCCGTCATCATCCGAGGTGAAGACCCCACGCAGATTCGACTCGGGCTGCATGCCCTTCTGCTGCACGTCATAGAAGCCGTCGTCGTTGGTCTGCCAGACTTCAAGCTTTGCATTTGGAATCGGGGTTCCCTTGATGTCCGTCACGCGACCTTCGACAACCATGGGTTCACCTTTTCCATCCAGACAGATGTTCTCGCCGTTCGGATACTCCGGTGCGTTGGCGACGTAGAAGGGACCCAGAATCGTGTTCGGTGTCGCACCGCTCGGACGACGATGGTTGATTGCATCGACCAGCATCGAGACGCCGAGAATGTCCGAGAGGAGGATGTACTCTTGCCGCCAGTCGTTACACATCTGACCCGTCTCGGTCAGAAAGCGAATGGCCGCAAACCACTCTTCGTGCGTTGGCTCGATTTCTTTAATGGCTGCATGTAGATGCGTGACCAGTACCGCCATGACCTTCCGAAGGCGACCGTCAGCGTCGTCGCTCATACGGGCATTCACGACCTCCGCCGAGCGTGCTTCATCAAAATATGGCGATGCTGACTGAACTGCGGGGGAAGCGCTTTGCATTGTGTGTCTCCATCAATCTTGTCTGTACCTTTGAGACCAGTCTATATTCGCCTTTGCTGGTAAAAAAGAGCTGGAAAGGGAAAGTCTTTCGCGCTGAGTGGGAAGAAGCGTTGACGCGCGCCCGTCGCCACTCGGCTCAGGCTGTCCAATGGCGTTCGTAGTCGTTTTGCTGGAACCGCTCGACAAGGGCGTCGATGAATAGGCGCACCTTCACGGGCAGGTGCGCGCGGGTCTGAAATGCGATGTTCATGGTCAGCCGGGGAAGGTCCCAATCATCGAGAACCGGGACAAGGCGGCCGGCCTTGATATCGTCATAGACGATGAATTTAGGCTGGACGAGGATGCCCATATTGTTGAGCGCAGCGACGCGCAAGATTTGCCCGTCATTCGACTCAACCAATGGCTTGACTTTAACAACTACATTCTCGCCGCCACGCGTAAACGAGAGTTCGCGTGGGTTGTCAGCAAGCTGATAGTTCAGAACCCTATGCTTCACGAGCTCCGCTGGGAATCGGGGGCTGCCATTCGCCTCAATATAACGAGGCGACGCAGCAAGTATGCGACGTGTCGATGCCAGTCTTCTAATTGTGATGTTGCTGTCTGGCTCCAGGACCTTCGTTCGAATCGCGACGTCGATGCCATTCTCGATAATGTCACAGTAACGATTGGCTGCAAGCACATCGACAGTGATATCGGGATATCGCGCCGTAAAGTCAGGGAGCATCGGCGCAATGTGCAACATGCAGAATGACAATGAAGCGGTGACGCGTAGCACCCCGCTCGGGCGCACAACTGCCTCCCTGATAACAGCCTCCGCTTCGCCCAGTTCACTGAGGATAGATTTGCAGCGCCGGTGAAACTCAGCACCCGCTTCAGTCAGATAAAGGTTGCGCGTCGTCCGCCGTACCAGCTGGACCCCGAGCCTCGCCTCTAACGAAATCAAATATCGGCTCGCCGCCGAGATAGAAAGGTCAACCGATTCCGCAGCTCGGCTGATGCTGCCCGTCTCGGCAACTTCGACGAACAGCTGGAGTTCCTTGAACTGGTCCATGCCCATGCACCGTGATGCGTTGTCTTCGCCCGCACGCAACCGAGCACGGGTACACGCGCGACATTCTTGAAATCTTTAACATCGCGCTTAGCATCATGATAGTTCCAAAAATCTATCTTTTACGGCTATAAATACATCAATAATCTATCAATTTGTTCGAGGGCCCAGTTTGCCTGCGCCACGCGTGTTGTGCGAGCGCTCGCCCGAGTTCAACCGGTTCCCAGTTCTCGTCGAGCGCGCGAACCATCATCTGACTTTGGCTCTCTGGCGCGAGGCCGTTAGTTGGCGGGTCTCGGTCCAAATTCGTTGGGAACGAATATCCTTCAGCGCACGAGGCAATCACTGACAGGGCTTGGACGCGTGTGATTTCGGAGGCTCTCAACTTGGCCAACAAGACTGGATAGAGGATTTCGCACATCCGGGCTCGGTCAACGACCTCCATCGCCCGACCGTAAGCCGACGAGATTTGGAGCAAATTCGCCATGCGTTGGACGTCGCTGGTCCGGTTGGTACCGGCTGCGTGAAATAGCGCCGGATTGAAGAAGATGGCATCGCCCTTAGCAAGCGGAACCTGGACAAAGTGGTTCTCGAAATATTCGCGAAAGTCGGTTCTGCGCCAGGCCACATAGCCCGGGGCGTAGCGTTGTGAACCTGGCAGAAGTTTGGTCGGGCCACTTTCAACAGGCATGTCGCAGTGTGCGACGGCTCCTTGCAGCGTGAGGAAGGCGGACATCCGGTGTACGTGTGCTGGGTAGGACGTCGCCACTTCTGCCGTTTGGAAACCCAAGTGGTAGTCGCGATGGGCTTGCTGCGCCTGCCCTCCGGGCCGTACGACGTTTACCTGAGAGGTAACCTGGAAACTCGGCCCCAGCCACGCCTCGGCCGCTGCCGGCAGCCATGGGGTCGAGAAGTAGCGAACAAAAATCTCGGGAGCCTTCAGGCAGAGTTTTTCCTGCACGTTCCAAATGCGGTCGTTTGCACCGGCTTTGGCGAAGTGGTCCGCCCTCTGACCCGATTTCTTTTCAGCCGCGATGATTGATTCGAAGACAGCCGTCGCCTCATCCACGACCCTCATATCGGCAAATCCATTCTTGAGTACGAAGACTCCAGCACCATTGCGCAAGACACTGGCCCACTCGGATAGCAACTGCTTCCTTTCGCCGCGAGACAAGAGCGCTTGTTCGATAACGGCACATTCGTATGAAGGAATACCTAGGACCGAGGTGGCCGCGTAGCGAAGCGCCGAGTCTGGTCCCGCGCCAAGTTCACTCACGAAATCGCTCAACTTACAGTCGCCTTCTTCAAACCAGGCATCCCGCTCAGTGAGATAGTCTGCTTGTGGATAGTCCATCCGCGCCTCCCGTTTCGATGTAGGATATCTCGCAACGAGCTTCTTGAAGTCTCATAATTACATCAAGAATCTATCGGCGATGGAGGGTCAGAGTGGCTCACCGGTTTTTGATTAAGGAAATTGCCCTCCAGGCAGGACTCGGCGTGGCCACGGTCGATAGGGTTTTAAACGAGCGTGCCAACGTTCGGGAGCACACTCGCCGGAAGGTCGAGCAAGCCATCAAGGAGCTTGAGACGCAGCAGTTGAATCTGGCAAACACGGGACGCAAGCTCATCGTCGACGTGATTGTCGAGGCACCGTCGCGGTTCAGTGATGAAATCAAGTACGCGCTTGATGGCGAACTCGCCTTGTTGCATCCGGCGATTGTTAGACCGCGCTTCCTGTTGCAGGAGACGATGACGACCACCGAGGTAGTGGAAGCCCTTCGGTCGATTGCCCGAAGGGGAAGTCACGGAGTCTTCCTGAAGGCTCGGGATGTACCCGAGATTGCAGATGCAGTCGCAGAACTGCAGCGCGCCGGGATTCCGGTCGTCACCGTGGTCACCGACATTCCGCTGTCTGGCCGCATCGCCTACGCAGGACTCGACAATCGCGTAGCTGGGGCAACAGCCGCCTACCTCCTTGGGCTATGGCTGGGACCGAAACCGGCGAATGTGTTGATAACTATGAGCGACGAGCAATTCCGGGGAGAGGAAGAGCGCGAGATAAGCTTTCGTCGAGCACTGCGCAAACATCACCCTCAGCTCAGACTGGTTGATGCAAGTGGTGGACACGGTCTCGACTTGCCGACCGAAGAACGAGTGCGAAACGTTCTGGACGACGATACTGGCATCGCTGGTGTGTACTCTATGGGCGGCGGTAACGTCGCGATACTCCGCGCGCTTGAGGCGCAACAGCAAACGCCCACCCTCTTCATAGGACATGACCTGGACCGGGACAATGTGCACCTTCTAAGGAAAGGCAAGATACAAGTAATCCTGCATCATGACCTGCGGCAGGACATGCGCTCCGCATGCCATCACATCATGCACTATCACAAACTTTTGCCGGCCTCGTCCGTCTCGCCGTCTTCTTCGGTCATGGTTGTGACGCCGGAAAACATTCCGGATTACATCGCCAGTCGTTTCCGCGATTGAATTGACTGCTCTCCCGCTTGCGTTACTAAGGCCGGCTTTCCTTATTTTCGCTGCGGCCCGGGATGGCACCCATCCCGGGCTCCCACGAAAACATCAGAACCTTGTCGCAAGCCCAGCCATTACGCCAAACTGGCTTCTGCCGTAATTTGGGTTGGTGCTCGAGGGGCTCCCGTTGACCGCGTCGTCGTTGATGTTAGGGCCATACAATGCACCGTCGAGGCCGAGGTTGGAGGTCGAACTATTCCGGAGGTAAGCCAATTCAGTGTAAAGGAGCGTTCGCTTGGACAGGGAATAGTTCGCACCGAGTGTGTACATCGTCCCGTTGCCGTTACCGTTGTTCGCGTTTGCGTGATAGACGGCACCCGTGATAGCGAGCGCCGGCGTCGTCTGCCAGATTGCGCCAATCCATTCATGATTGACGGACGTCGGAAGGCTCACTCCTGCCGGCAGGGCTGGAGGAGTCGCAGTGTCAAAATAACCCAAGTTCGACGCGTCCGGGGCGCTCAGATGCTGGTATCCAACATAAGCAGTCACAGGGCCAAACGCATACGTTAGGCCGGTGAGAATCGAGCGGGAAGCGAGATACACGTTACTGAAATTACCGTTGCCGTCGCGGACCTCGTCGTAAGTCGCTTGCCAGAAAAGGCCCTTGTTCGTGTATGAGAGTTTGATGCCATCCGCGCGGCCTTGCGAGCTCCCGAGTCCAGTTGTAGTGCCAAGTTGACCAGGGGCGCTGCCAGGATTGCCAGAGTTCCACTTCGTGGAATTCGTCAGGTCATACTGACCCTGCAGGGTGAAACCGGCAATCGTCGGCGAGAGGTACTCTACACCGTTTGCCGCCTGCGAAAAGACGCGACCACGGACGAGTGTCCCTATGGAATACCTTTTCGTTTGCTGGGGGTCGACGTCGCCCGAATACTGACTGATTTCGGCTGACCCCATGTTTCCGAGTTTGATTTGCCCCCAAGTGTCGTTCTGCAGACCCACGGTCGCCTGCCCCTCGAAGAAGCTTCCGTTCGCAACACTTCCGTTCATCGTATTGAGTCGGGATTCCAGCTGAAAGATTGCGTGCGTTCCGCCACCGAGGTCCTCAGCCCCTTTCAGGCCAAATCTGGATTGCGCCCACCCTCCACTTTGTCCGGCGAAGACGTGCCCTTTCGGCTGGTTCGTTTCGTACACGATGCCGTTGTCCACGATACCGTACAACGTAACGCTGCTCTGAGCCATGGCTGTAGCCGTTGCGGACAGCGCGAACGTGGCAAGAAAAACCCTTTTCATCAAAGTCTCCATTAAGTTAGTTGTACGAGCGAAATAACACATATCTTCAACGAGAGGAATTTCCTGTCCCAAGCTTCTTGAGTCCCAATGGGACTACCCAGCACCGATGTCAGAGCGCGATGGATACGACGCCGGCCTTTCGCGTGCGGGACAGACTGATGTGTGATTTCGGCCCGAGTGTAAATTCCCAATTCACTCGAACAAAGAGCAGAACGGGGAATCTCTTTCGCGGAAAGAGGGAAAGTGCGGCTGAGAACCGATGCCGGCGCGTCTTTAGGGTGACGTTGAGTCACCTCATCGCGGTTAACCCCGGTATCGCTTCTGGAGCGTCATCGATTACGGTTCGAGCGTTCCCGATGAAAGGGAATTTCTCTTCAGCATGAAGTCCGGGCTACATAAGCTCGGACTCGCTTTGGCCAAACTCACCGATATGGAGATAGCATGGAAATCAAGAACGTTTCTATTTTTTTCGTTTCAGCAAGTCTGGCACTCAGTCTCATATCGATAGCCGCGTTGCAAGCTCATGCGGCGACCACGGACGCCGACGCCTCTGATAGCGTCACTTCGAAGCAAGAGATGAAGGCGCAAAAGAAGGCGGAGAGCAAGGCGCGCCGCGCGAAGAAAAATGCGGAACTCAGCAAGCTTGAGAAAAACGGATACAACCCGGCCGGCAATCAAAGCAACTACCCGCAGAATCTCCAGAATGCGCAGCAAAAAGCGACCGGCCAAAAGCCTACCAACGCACCGGCTGTTGCGCCGTGATGCCTCAAGCAGATGCAAGCGGGCTTCGTGACCGAAGCTCGCTTACGAGAGCGCAGACGCACGCTGGTTCCGGAAGACCATTACAAACACGTCGGTCCGTCCCCTCGACGCTAAAGTCCGCCACGCGCGCGCCTAGCCTTGCCGCCGGCCACGGTTAATCCGTGCTGAGGGCGTGCCCGCCCCGCACCAACGCCTCACCATCGCGCCTCTTGCTCAAGCAACCGAGGACCCTGCGCTCGCGATTTGAAGCCGTAGGGGTAGGGTGAAACGCACGATGCTCGACCCCAAATCAATCATTTGCACAGAGGCCACTGCCATGGATGCGGCAAACTACTTGAACCCGAAGACCAAGGACGAGCATGTCGCGCGTTATGTTACCCAGGGGCTACATGCCCTCTGTGTGCACTCCGGAATGCGAGCGGTATCAGAAGGGGAAGAAATTGAACTGAGTTTCGAACCGGAGATATATGCCCTCATGCGAGCGCTCGAGCTACTTGGGGTGGACACCGGGAGCACCATTTCCTACAGTCGTCCAGACCGACCTCCTCCACTTCCCTAAATCCGGCGACCGCATCGCAGGGAGCGTGGCCCGCGCTGTTCGAACGGGCCGTTGTGGATACAGCCGACTGACGACAACGTCATCATCGGGCGGTCAACCGCCAGACCAGGCGGAGAGCATTCGTTTTTGAGCGAGGTTGGCAGCCCTCTTCATAGCTCTGAAAAGGAAATGAACGAGCACAGTCCTATTGAGGAGCGCCATCAGCCATCCCAGGGATTCATGTCCTTGATTCCCACGTGTTCGCCTACCTTCACCGACCCTGCCAAATCAAGAATAGACAGGGTTTTAGCGCGCACGATGACGTCGCCGTCCGGCATCACATGCCACGCGAGGCGGGTACCCGGTTCGGCGCGAAGCGCTGCTCTCACTTCAGGAGGAACTGTCGTCTGTCCTGTGGATGTCATCGTGGATTCGGCCATGGCTTCTTTCTCCTTACGTTCTCGCAATTGTGAAGCGACATCGCAACCACGCCCAAGGCCGAGCGTCGACAGTCGGCCAAATCTGGAGCCGTCGCAGCCCAACCGGCCGGGCAGACACGCATGAGTCTAGCGAGAACTGCCCGATAGTGTCGGACAAGAAAGAAAAAAGCCCACTCGCTGGGCGGGCTGAATCCATAACGTTGGGCATGGAGGAGGCAGACCTCGGATAAACCCTTGGGGTTAGCTCGCAGGTCCGATGTCTCGCTTCACGGCACCTAAGACCTTGGCGCGCGGCTTGCGTTTTATCGGTCCGGAGGGCGGCCCACATGAAAATCACCCTGTTCTTCCAACACGCGGAGCGCGAAGCTCACCTTGTCGAGGCTCCGCTGCCAGCGCGGCGCGGCATAACCGTCCGTCGCGGTATGGTTATTCCGGGACTCGTCGAACGCTCATCACGTTGGCCGATGGATAGTGGGAAGGAATCGCAGCGCGCGGGCAAACTTTTACAATCGCGCGAACCTGCCTACACGGTGTCGCGGCGCGCGCTCACCCGACTTTCGCGCGACGATGACGCGCCCCGGCTGGGCGATTGAGATGAGTCGCTGGAGCGGTTCACGGGCCAAGCGAGTCCCGGTCCCACCGGCGGGACCGGGAGAAATGCCACTTTTGATTGAGCCGCAGCTCGCCACCCTGGTCGAGCGCCATCCGACGAATGGAGACTGGTCATACGAAATCAAGTTCGACGGCTATCGAATGCTGTCGCGACTCGAGAACGCAGCCGAGTGGGTTCGTGAAGCAGAGCGGGAAACAAAGCTTGTCGACGCCTTGTACAAAGCACGTCATCTGATTTCGATGCACAACGGCATGACGGTGCGTTGTGATGGCGAGGAATGGGCGCTCAATTTCAAACCCGAGCTGCAATACATTGACGCTACATTACAGTCGGTCGGAGTCGACACGAGACGACAAAAGCAGTAGGTCCCTAAGGGGCCGAAGCTTGCTGACCGAAGGGTCTCTTTGTCCGCAATACTCCGCAGACGGGCCTGCATGAGCAGAGGTATCATAATTTTCCTCACGGAGGTACGCATGTGCTACTCGGCCCAGATAGTTGCGGATTACAGGAAGTTCGTACGCACCTTCGGTGCAACCATGGACATCCATGAGTTCGCACGTCTCTTTTTCGAGCGCGCCGAAGGTATAAGCAAGGCCAAGGTTCCGAAAGCAGTCGAACACGCTTTTGCCAATCCAGAAACCGAAGCGCAGGCCGAGATTGCGGCTCTCATCCACCGATTTAATTCCGACCAGACGACGAAGCTTGAACAGGAGCTTTTCAAGCAGCGCAAGCGCCTCGCCGATGCTGAAAGAATTTTGCAGACGAAAGTCACCAAAGCAGCCACCGAACACCAGCGCATCGCGACCGACAAGATTGCCTGGACAAAAGGCAAGCTTGACGATTTGCAGCGAGCCGAACTGCAGCCGCGAGACTCCCGCATATTCCCTGGGTACTATGCGCCCGTGATGGTCCTGGAAAACGGACAGCGCGTCGTGAAGCCGATGCGCTACCAGTGCCGCATTGCAGGCAAGCCTGCATCTTACGATGTTAAATTTCCCGGGACTTACAACGCTCGCCGCGACAACCTGGAAGGCTTCTGGAAACCGTGCTTCGGGCACACTCACGGCGTTTTACTTGTCGAAGTGTTTTACGAGAATGTGAGCAAGGCGAAGTTCGAGGGGACGTTGTTGGAGACTCATGAACGCGACGAGAACATTGTTCTCGAATTTCGTCCTTCGAACGGCGAGCTGATGCATGTGGCGTGTCTGTGGTCGCGATGCAGTGCGCCCAATGAGCCAGACCTCCTCTCATTTGCGGCTATCACAGACGAGCCCCCGCCAGAGGTTGCCGCTGCGGGGCACGACCGGTGCATCATTCCTATCAAACCTGAGAATATCGACGCGTGGCTCAACCCTGAAGCATCGGACCTCGAAAGGATGTACGCGATACTTGATGACAGGGACCGCCCATACTACGAGCACCGGCTCGCGGCATAACTGGCTCGCGATTTCCGAGAGTCTGAGCGTGGACTTTGAACACAAGCTTGCCGCTCGAACAATCACGTATTCAACAACTGCTCGAGCTCCTGAATCGAGCGCGTCATCGCTAGCCTTGCGCCTGCATGAGCGCGAGCTTCATTTTGACCTTCTACAGTTCGCTAAGTCTTCGCATCGTCCGGCCCTCTCGGTGGTAGAAGGCGCTCCGGCAGCCTCATACGTCGATAGTTCGTAACCCCGTTGACGAGCAAGACGACCCGTTCGGTAGTGTTGGCGACGTCGCGGTAACCATCCGCTTCGCTGCGCTGCTCGAACCGTCCTGGATATCGCACGCTGTATTGCTCCCGACCACAGCGCCCTGTCTCATAAGTCCACGCCTGCTCAGGAACGATGATGTCGAGAATCTCATCCGTCTCGCTCAAGTCCGAATAGTCTTCGAGGAAAAGCACAGTGCTGCATGGGTCAACGTCCCGCAGCAGAGCAATCAGTTCGCAAACTTTCATCTTCGGCTCCCTTCGCATGTCGCTGCTCGGACGCGAGCAGTCGAAGCAATGCACTAGTCCCTTCGTCCATAGATGAATCCCCCCTTTCAACGGACACGTGACCGAACGAACCGCACTGCTTCGCCTCGACGGTCACGCGTTTTTCTATCTTCACAAACCGGACAACGCTGGAACAGCCCGCCCACGTTGAGGAGCACCTATTCGTTGTCTACGTCAGGCTTTTGATGCTCTCGAAGCTCCTCAGCTTCAGCGTCGTAAAGCCCCATCCGCTGCGACGTATCCATCAGAGCATTGAGCGCCTCTTGTTGCTCGGCACGCATCCTCGCGCGGTAGTCTGTCAGAGCGTCGATGGGTATCCATTGGACACCGTCTCCGCCCGCTCGACCTGGGAGCTTGTCGTTACTGATTAGTGAGCTCACATATGAGCGCGATAGAAGGAGCAAACGTGCAGCGGCTTCGAGCGTCACCTCGTCAGAGGTTGCTGGCACATGCTCACGCTCTATACAATCCGGAATCAGCTCGCGCGTTACATTTCGCCATGGTTTTCCGTTGCCGAGGCCTTTGGCGAACGTGTTGAACACATACTCAGCCTCGGCGTTATGCCCGCTCGGCCCAACAAGCTGGTAGATTCGCCCACTCAATGTTTGCGCTGTACGGGTCGCCCTATGTAAGTGAACGATTTTTGTGCTGAGGCGGCCGTTAGATGTCTCAAGGCTGTAACCCACGAAATGCCGCGCACCGTCAGCGGCCTCGCGTATCGACCAATCCGCGAGCCATACGATTTCCGGGCCCTCGCCGGCGAGCTGCAGGTAGATGGACATGCTTTCTCCGTCAACAATGTTCCCAGCCATACATCAGTACAGCCTATTCTTTGGCCGCGTCTTTCGTCGCCGCTCAAACTGTTCGTCCAGAATCGCTTTCCTGAGCGCTCGACCAATCTCGGCACTCCCCATTGTCATCAACTCAACGTAGCGACGAGGAGTTAGTTCGGCTACGACGTAGGCAAGACCAAGGTCGATTGCAATCGATAGCAGCCTTTTCAATCGCCTGTCCGGTCGGCTCCGAGATATCGAGGCGGGGCCTTCGTCAGGATTGGCGGCTTTCCTATGCGCGTCAGTTCTCGGCGTCATCATCAGGAGCTTTAGTGAAAAAGCGCCGTAGGCGCTCGCGGAATTGCTCGACGACTGCACTGTCGCCCAGTGCGACATCGGTTTGACAATGGACGAGCCTGTGCCTGTGCGCTTCAAATCCGTCAGCACGGTCATCTACGGCCAGCCATCTCAGTGGTGCGTTCCGCGAGACGTAGTCTAAAACCTGTTCTCCGCGTGGAAGAAGCGGCCAAACGACAGAATTCAAAGTGCATCCATCAAAGGTCGCACCGACGATGCGGTTCTGTAGTCTTGGAGACGGGATTGCATTGCGCGTCAATTCGGTCCCAAAGACCAACGACCAGTCACTAGAGAGAACAATCTCTACATCAGGATAAGGAGTTAGCAAGTCATCAAGCACAGTGGCATATTCAAACAGCTTGACGTTAGGCGCGCTGCTCATCACACGGTTTCCAGCGCGAAGTGCGATGCCTCGATGAAGGACCCCGTCGATGTCTAGAAATAGAACATGTCGCATTCTGGTATCAGCCATAAACTCTTCGTTATACAAATTGCTCTGCGAGTCGAGTGCGGAGTAACATCTGAGTCCTGACGTCGCCTAAGCCATAATTCTCATCGCACCTGACGACGTGAGACAGATGCTCACCGAAACCGACGATTTCGTCGTCAATTGCGAGCCACCTCGTTAGACGATGAGTCAACACGTAGCGCAGAATCTGAGTCCCTCGCGCCTTCGATGCCCACGTGTCTGCGTCGAAATACCTCGAGTGATATGTTGCACCGACCACGCGCTCACTTAATGCTTCGGGCAGCGCATTTTTCGCCCGCTGGTAACCTAATTGGCGTACCCACGACGTCGAAAGAACGATTTCCACCCGGCCGTGCGGGGCAAGGCATGCCACGAGAATCGGGGCAAACTCGAAAAGCTGAGCGGCCGGAGAGATATTGGTGATGCCTCTCCGGGTCCGGACGGCCCCGAAACGGTGAAGTACTCCGTCGAAATCCAGAAATAAGACCTGTCGACTCCGCTCTGTTTCCCAGTTACTGTCGCCTGTGCCATTCATAACCGCCGGGGTACGTCAGCCACCGCCCGAGCCCCGTGGTTCGTTTTCTGTTCGACACTACCCGTCCCAGCCTCACGCGCAGCAATGGTGGTCAATTGACTCACGTCCTGTGGTGCATCTACATCAAGGTAGGCGCTAACCGCTCCGAAGTACCCGGCCTCATCCCAGAGCACACCGCGACCGTCCTCTAATTCAAAAAAACATAGGTCGGTATGTGGCAGTTTTCGGATGAGGGTCACACGCCGAACTGCCATGCCTCCCCCAACAACCTTTGAACAGAGATAAACATCAGGGTTAGCGCAGTTCGCTTGCAATAGCAGAGCGCGAACGCTCGCAAACGTATGTGCAATGAAGGCGCATTCCTCCGAGCCATCACCGGTCTTTCCGCCGTAGCGCACATGGAAAAAGGCACCACGTGAGACACGAACCGGCAATAGACCTTGCTGTGTTACGGTCATGCGCTGTTCGGTCTCCCCACCGTCTTTCATCATTTAACTCCTGCATTGTGGAGGCTAGCCATCCGCCTCCGGTCAGGCCGCGCGTTAGTTTTTCGTTGACCTGGATTCCGAGCAATCCGACGAACGTAGGTGACGAATTTTCGCTAACGCTTCTCGCTTCTCCGCTTCTTCGTCCTTCGACGGACCCGATGCTTGAGCTGATATGTATGTCATCGAATGCGTTCTCTGCCCATTTACACTTCGCATACCTACCTTTTCCAGCGCGTTTTGGCGTAGTGTTTCTCTCCGCTTGCTCAACCCTCACCGAGTATTGAACGGAGACTCTGCTGAAACTGAACGTCCTCGCTTGCATGCAGGCGTGAGAGCATTCGTTTAGTGCGTCGCAGAGCAAGTCCAGAAACTGTTGCACGCAGCATGTCGTCGTACGAGAGCGGGCGAATTGCCGGTTCTCCAACATCCCGCATTTGAGCCAAGAGCGCTGACCGGGCAGCCTCATCGAATCCAAACCTAGTGTCGACGTCAACGCGCCGAGATTCGGTCAGGTTAGAGAATTCGAACTCCGGCGAGGCCAGAACAACGAAAGGCTCTGCACGATTCGACATGAATCCCAGCACCGCTTCTTCCTGCCTGTCCGCCAGCGTTTTGACGGCGTTGACCACGCGTGAACCCAATTCCGAAAAGGCCTGTCGTATCGATTCAAAGTCGTAATAGAACGGCCAAGAGTTGCCCGCAACGATGACCGCCCCCGGATAGGCGCGCAACGTTTTTGTCAATAACGCAACATCGCGGTCGAGCTGGCGGAGGTTTGCCATCGTGCCTTGACTCTTCGACACACAGATATTGAGGTTTAACGGGCCGAGAGCGCCGCTGACACAGAAAAACACGTAGACCATCACCTCGCCTTCCTGAGCCTAGCCCGTTAGTGGACGACGCGACCACGGGCCGCGACTTACCGCCGGACTTATCAACAGAGAGCGTTCAGCACCGTGAGAGCGCTCTGCGCGCCACAACTTCGCCCAATAATACCCAGTGTAGATGTTTACACAGTAGATGTAAATAGAGTAGATGTTTAATAGGTAGACGAATGCCCGTCATTCGGCGAACCTGCTCGAATGAGTGAAATTGATAACAAAGTGTTCGACCCTTGGCTACGCCGCCGTCTGGCGGAACAAGTTAGGCGCTTACGACTGGCAAGAAATTTGTCGCAAGAACAATTGAGCGAAGTTTGCGGGTTTCATCGCACATACGTTAGCCAGGTCGAGCGGTCGGTAACGAACATCACCTTGGATAACCTTCAGAAGCTCGCCGAAGGATTAGGCGCAGACCCACAAATGCTGCTTAAGGGATAGATGGCGTCGCGAAAGAATATTGCCGCGTTTTGTCGAATGGAGGCATCCCTGGGCTGCTGACCGGCAGAGCCCAAGATGGATTTCAATTCGGACTTTCGAGCACGGTTCTTTGGCAGCCTTTGCGTGGCTCTATCACCACTGCGTAGGCGACTGTCTTGAGGCACGCGATGCAAGCTGCCGGCGGTGGCTTGACAAAGGCCGATGCAAGGTCAACTCCGCAGCACGAATGAGCCCGCAGCGATTCCCTTTTCCTACTCGTGTTCCAGCACCCACGCATTGAAAACGTCCCGCCTCCAACGCAAGAGCTTGTGGTCACGAATTAAAGCGCGGGGAGGAAGTAACCAAGACCGATGTTTCGCGCGCAAGCGAATAGTTGCAACTGAAAGACCCAAAGCCTCGGCGAGTTCGTGTTCGTCGAGGTACGTTGCGTGCGGGGAGTGTTTTGTTGATGTCATGGGTCGTGTAGTACACGACCTTAAACGCGGTACTGCGGTTTGCACGAACGTTTGAGAAGGTCACGCACTGTTCATACGGCCAACGGCCGAGTTGCGGCCATTGACGATGGCAGCACGCAAAACATCTCATTAAATGTGAACGCGTGTCGAACGAGTCGAGCGCGCTCACCCCGCCAATGGCAGGCACGCGATAATCCCGTATCCCTTATCGTTTCCCCAGCTGCTTCCCGTTATCCAGACGGTGCGGGCTACCGATAGCCCGCGTCCCAATCAGGTAATGGATACCGCCGAAGTCGCACCTCTTATTGCTTGCGCCAAGAGCACGACGCCCATCGCCCATTGGTAGGTGAACCTGTCCTGCGTATCGTCTCGTCGGTCGACCGGCGACGTAGCAAGGTCATGAAACTGTTGCGGAACGCCGAGAGGAACCTCTTCTTGGGGGGCAGCCGTGCATCTTGGGCTAGGCTCGTGTTGCGGGCTCACCGACCGAAAGATTATGGAAAAAATCGTAAACTTGGGAGCCACGGTAATTATTGAAAGCTTGGTGACAGAGAAATGAAAGTATGACAAACAAAACCATGCAAAAAGCTAACTTCCCGAATTCGATCGCGTGGTGCTCGAAACGCTGCGCGAGCCGCTCGAAGCTGGCCGCATCACGATCTCGCGCGCCGCCTGGCAAGCGGATTTCCCCGCCGCCTGCCAACTGATCGCCGCAATGAACCCGTGCCCGTGCGGTTGGCGCGGCGATCCGGGCGGGCGCTGCCGCTGTACGCCTGAAGTTGCGGCGCGCTATTTGCGTAAATTGTCGGGACCGCTGCTCGACCGCATCGACATCCAGCTCGAAATTCCAGCACTGACCGCCACCGAACTCGCGGCACGCGCCGCCACCACCGGCGAAGCAAGCGTGGCGATCGCACAGCGCGTGAGCGCTGCGCGCGAGCGGCAACTGGCCCGGCAAGGCAAAACCAACCGCGAGCTGGACGGACGCGAAGTGGACGATGTATGCCGCCCGGACGCAGCGGGCGAGGCGCTGCTGCGCGAAGCCGGCGAGCGCTTTGGCTGGTCGGCGCGGGCGTACTACCGGGTGTTGAAGGTCGCGCGCACCGTCGCGGACCTGGCTGGCGCGGCGATGCCGAGCGCCGCGCAGGTCGCCGAGGCAATCCAATACCGCCGCGCTTTTGGCTCGTTATGAGGAGAAAAAACGACTGTCAAGACTTGACTTATTCACACATGCGCGATCCTGTTAGATTTGGATACAACTCAAAAGCGCGCAGACGAGCATCTCGCCAAGCCATTGATTTTATTGTATTTTTTTTAAATTCCCTACGCCCGTGGATTTTGCCGGAAGGCCCGCCTGATGGGCTTTTGCGGCCATTGAGGCCGACTTCTCAACAGAGTTATCCACAGGCTGTGCGCGTAACTCAAAAATCTCAACGTAAACCGGCAATTAGCGTACAAACCTGCGAAGGAACTTTCACTGCGTTCGGCACTCCGAGGGGCGCCCGACCGGCCAAAAATACCGCATTCAGTACAGCTGGAACGACGAAAAAAACTGGTCGACCTGGTCTTGCGGCAGCGGTTGATCGGCGATGATCGCAGCCTGGTACACGTGCCGGCCGCGCGCGACGAGCCGCGCATACACCGTGCGCGTCTCGTGTTTGTCGCCCGCCGCGCCGCTCACCATCATTTCCAGCCCCGGTATCTTGCCGCCCGCCGCCAGCGGGATTTGCGCTGGGTGAGCATCGGGCGTCGCGCCGACATTGCGCGCCAGTCCCGCGCGCAGGAAATCGAGTGCGGCACGCTGGGTCGCGTCGCTGTCGTCGGGCAGCATCACGGTGCCGACCGCAAAGACTGCATCGCCCGCTTCGGCGGTCTGCATTGCCATCTGCATCGGTGTGCCGCCGATCTGCACCGCGCGCTGATCGTTGTCCGGCTTGGCTGGGAAGTCGACCGTGTAGCCCTTGTCGTTGTTCATCACGGTGCGCCAGTCGAAGGTCGGTGAGCAGGCGCTGAGCGCGACGCCGAGCGCCAACGCGGCCGTCGCCGCGCCGATCACGGTTCGAGCGTGACCGGATCGCGTGAATGCGCGGAGAAATAGGCCCGCCGGTTGGAAGACGCCCGCACGGCGGGCGGACAATCGGCTGAGCAACGGAAAACGGCGAGAAACGCGGGCAACTAAAGAGCAGACGCGAAGAACGGTTCGGAGCATGGGACGAAAGATCGGGCTTCTCGGAGCGTAAAGCGCCATTATCCGCTGATCGAGCGCCGGGCCGACGCGCGCAGCGCAGTCGTCCCGCCATTTCGGCGCAGCCGAACCCATTGGAGCTACAATGGAAAAGCTGTTCAGTACCGGCCCGCGGGCCATCACACCGCCCCATTATTCCGCGCCGCGCGCGACTCACGAGGTTCCGTCCATGAGTTCCAATTCACCGACCGCCGTCCGGCGCACGAACCCGCTTCGCTATCTGATTGCGGTGGCCATGGCCATTGCGCTCGCCGTCGCCGGTTACTTCGCGTTTGCCGGCCAGCAGCGCGTACCCGATGCGACCTTCACGCTGCTATCGGGACAGAAGCTCACGACCGCGGACCTCAAAGGCAAGGTTTATCTGGTCAACTTCTGGGCAACGAGTTGCGACACCTGCATGAAGGAAATGCCGCAGATGGTCGAGACCTATAACCGCTTCAAGGGCCAGGGCCTCGAATTCGTCGCGGTGGCAATGAACTACGACGCGCCGATGTACGTGACCAATTACACGCAAACGCGTCAGCTGCCGTTCAAGGTCGCGATGGACGACGGGTCGGCCGCCAAGCGGTTCGGCAACGTGCAGCTCACGCCGACCACCTTCGTCGTCGATAAAGACGGCAAGATCCTGAAGCGCTATGTCGGCGAGCCGCAGTTCGCGGAACTCGACCAGTTGCTCGCGAAAGCGCTGAAGGCTGGCGCGGCTTAAGCCGGCGCAAGCAGATCCCCACGCGCCGGCGCAACCTCCCGCCGCCGGCGTCCGCCTCCTCACCGCTCCCCTTCCCCTTTGGCCGCAAGGCCATATCGCTTGATCTTCTCGTAGAGCGTCGCCTTGCCGAGCTGCAGCCGGTCCGCCGCGACCGCGACCACGCCGCCCGCCTGCTCCAACGCCTCGGCGATCATCGCGCGCTCGAACTGCTCGACACGCTCCTTCAGCGGATGGGTGGCCCCGCCGTCTTCGCCGAACGACAGCACCGGTTCGTCGGCGATGCCGAGCACGAAGCGGTCGGCGGCATTACGCAGCTCGCGCACGTTGCCCGGCCAGTCTCGCTGCATCAGACTCGCACGTTGGCGATCGGTGAGCATCGGCGCCGGCCGCTGATAACGGACGGCAGCATCGAGCAGGAAATGCTCGAACAGCGGCACGACGTCCTCGCGACGCTCGCTCAAAGGCGGCAGCGCGATCGTCACCACGTTGAGCCGGTACAGCAGATCGCGCCGGAACGAGCCATCCGCGACGTGCTCGGCCATGTCGCCTTTTGCAGCCGCGACCACGCGGCAATTGACGCGAATCGGCTGATTCGAGCCGAGCCGTTCCAGCACACCGTCCTGCAGCACGCGCAGCAGCTTGACCTGCAGCGCGAGCGGCATGCTCTCGATCTCGTCGAGAAACAGCGTGCCGCCCGACGCATGTTCGAGCTTGCCGATCCGCCGTTTGGCCGCGCCGGTGAACGCGCCCGGCTCGTAGCCGAACATCTCCGATTCGAACATCGGCTCGGGCAGCGCGCCGCAGTTCACCGCGATGAACGGCTTGTCACGCCGCGGCGACAACTCGTGCAGGCTGCGCGCGATCAGCTCCTTGCCCGCGCCGGTATCACCGTTGATCAGGACGGACGCATCGGTCGGCGCGACGTTGGCGATCAGCCGCCGCACCTGCTCGATCGCCGGACTGCGGCCGATGATGCGCGGCGCGACCGCGTTCTGCCCGGCCAGCTCACGGCGCAGCGCGAGGTTTTCGAGCACGAGCTTGCGGCGCTCCAGCGCGCGCCGCACGGTTTCGATCAGCCGCTCGGACGCGAACGGCTTTTCGATGAAGTCGTAGGCGCCGTCGCGCATCGCCTGCACGGCCATCGAGATATCGCCGTGGCCGGTGACCAGAATCACCGGCACGTCGGGCGCGCGCTCGTGGCACTGCGCGAGCAGGTCGAGACCGCTCGCGCCGGGCAGCCGGATATCGCTGACGATCACGCCGGAGAAGTCCGCGCTGATCAGCTTCGCCGCGGCCTCGACCGACGCATGGCCGACCACGTCGAAGCCCGCCAGTTGCAGGCTCTGCACGCTCGCGCGGCGCACCAGTTCGTCGTCTTCGATATACAGCACTTGCAGGCCGTCGTTCATTGCGTGTTCCGGGTGATGCTTCGGGGTGAAATCAGGAGCCCGCGGTCAGCGGATCGTGCGAGGGGCTGGTCCGCACACGCGCACGACGCAGCGTCAACACGAATGATGCGCCACCGTGCGGCGCGTTGCGCGCGACGAGCGAGCCGCCGCAATCGCGCGCGATCGACGATGAAATCGCGAGGCCAAGGCCGAGCCCCTGGCCCATTTCCTTCGTCGTGAAAAACGGTTCGAACAGGTGCGGCAACACGTCGTCGGGAATGCCGGGGCCGTTGTCGCCGACCGCGATCGACAGGTTCGCGACGCCGGCCTCCACCTCGACCGTGATATGCGGCGGGTTCATGCCGGCGGTTGCGTCGAGCGCGTTGCCGAGCAGGTTGATCAGCACCTGTTCGAGCCGCAGATCGTCGCAATTCGCGACCAGCTCCGGATGATCGTCGGCGAGATTCAGCGGCGTGCGCGCGCCGCCTGCCGCAGCGGCGGCGGCGGCGTCGGTGTCGGTGTCGGTGTCGGCCGCGGTATCGATCAGCACGAACTCGAGTTCGACGCCCTGCAGGCGCTTTTGCAGCAACGCGACGACGTTGCGCAGAGCCCGCACGATCGACACGCGCGCGCTGCGCGGCCGCGCGCGGCCGACGAACAGCTTCAGCTGGTTCGTGATCTTGCCCATGCGCTCGGTGAGCGCCGCGATCGCTTCGAGATTCTCGCGCGCCGATGCCTGATCGCCGCGTTCGAGCAGCACGCGCGTGTTATCGGAAAAACTGCGCAGCGCGGCGAGCGGCTGGTTCAGCTCGTGCGTGATGCCGGCCGCCATCTGACCGAGCGCGGCCAACTTGCTCGCCTGGATCAGTTCGTCTTGCGCGGCGCGCAGTTCCTGCTCGGCGCGTGTACGCTCGGCGACTTCCTTGTGCAACTGCTCGTTCGCCTCGGACAGATCGGCGGTGCGCTCGGCGACGCGCTGGTTCAGCTCGGCATAGGCCTTCTGCAGCAGCGCGCGGCTGCGCATCATTTCGCGCACGCGCGCGCGCCGCATGCGCCAGTAGAACGCGAGCAGCACCAGCGACACATAGCCGAAGCCGGTGACGATGGTCGCCTTGCGCGCGTCGGCATCGACCGGATCGACCGGCGACATCGTGATCAGATGCCAGTCCGGCTCGCCCATGGCGTGACGTGACGCGAGGAAGCGCGGCGCGGAGCGCCCGCCGCCGATGCGCAGGATCTGCGCATTGCCTTCGAGTATGCGCTCGACCGTCACCGGTAGCGGCTCGATCGGCTGCTGCGCGTACTGGCGAGCCTGGTAGATCGAATCGGCGATCAGGCCGGGCAGCGGCCGAATCGTGTGGTACTTCCATGCCGGCACCGACGACAGGAAGATCACGCCATGATCGTCGGTGACGACGAGCGGCTCGGACGCGTCCACGCCCTGAAACCATTCGAGATCGAGCTTGACGACCGCCACACCGACGATCTTGCCGTCGCGCCGCACCGGCTGCGAGATGTAGTAGCCGGGCGCCTGCGAAATCGTGCCGATGCCGAAGAAGCGGGCCGACGCCGCCTTTCATTGCATCGACGAAATACGGCCGGAACTGATAGCCCGCGCCGACGAAGCTGCCCGGCCCGCGCCAGTTGCTGGCGGCGATGCAGTAGCCGTCGAGCGAAATGATGTAGGTGACCGTCGCGCGCGCGTGGCGGTTCAGGTCGTCGAGATAGAGATTCGCGCGCTTGACGTTGGCGAGATTCGGATCGATCAGCACGTCCTGCACGATCGGATGCTCGGCGAGCAGATACGGCAGCGATTCGTAGCGTTCGAGCGTGCTCTTGAGCGCGCTCGCGGTGCGCTCGGCGCGCACGGCGGCGTTGCGCCGCAGCGTGTCGACACCGCTTTTCCACGCAAGGCTGTAGGTGAGCCAGCATGCCGCCGCGAGCCCGGCTGCGAGCGCGAAGAGTATCAGCAGGCGGCGGGTCACGTTGGCAAAGTCCGATCGATGTGCATCGGACATTGTGGCATAGGGCGGCAAGGCGTCGCCGGCAGACGCGTCGCGGGCTGGGCCGCGACTTTTGCCGGCGGTCTCGCCGCCAGACGCCTCGAAAGGCCGCGCGGACGCCGGTTTCATGCTTAAGCGTCCGCGCTGGTCACGACAGGGTTGGCGAGGCGCGACTCAAACGCCGGCCGGCTCTTTGACCGCCGCCTCGCCGCGCAGCACCTTGTTCAGCTTGCTGCGATCGAGCTCCTTTTCCCAGGCCGACACGACGACCGTCGCGACACCGTTGCCGACGATGTTCGTCAGCGCGCGGCACTCGCTCATGAACCGGTCGATGCCAAGAATCAGCACCATGCCCGACAGCGGAATCGTCGGCACCACGGCCAGCGTCGCCGCGAGCGTGATGAAGCCCGCGCCGGTCACGCCGCTCGCACCCTTCGAGGTCAGCATCGTCACCGCGAGCAGCGTCAGCTGCTGGCCCCACGTGAGGTCGGTGTTGGTCGCCTGAGCGATGAACAGCACCGCCATCGTCATGTAGATGTTGGTGCCGTCGAGGTTGAACGAGTAGCCGGTCGGCACCACGAGGCCCACCACCGAGCGCGAGCAGCCGAGTTTTTCGAGTTTCAGCATCAGCTGCGGCAGCGCGGCTTCGGACGAGCTCGTGCCGAGCACGATCAGCATCTCTTCCTTGATGTATGCGACGAAACGCAGGATGTTGAAGCCCACCGCCCGCGCGATCGCGCCGAGCACGACCACCACGAACACGATCGAGGTCAGATAGAACGTGCCGACCAGCTTGAGCATCGGCAGCAGCGAGCCGATGCCGTACTTGCCGATCGTGAAGGCCATCGCGCCGAACGCGCCGATCGGCGCGAGCTTCGTGATGATGCGCACCATGCCGAACAGGATGTGCGAGAGCCCTTCGATGAAGTTGGTCACCGGCTTGCCCTTCTCACCGGCCGTCGCGAGCACGGCGCCGAACAGCAGCGCGATCAGCAGGATCTGCAGGATCTCACCCTGCGCGAACGCCGACAACAGCGTGTCCGGAATGATGTGCATGAAGAAGTCGACCGTCGACTGGCCGTGCGCCTTCGCGGCATACGATGCAACCGCGCGGCCGTCGAGCGAGGCCGGATCGACGTTGAAGCCGGCGCCGGGTCGCAGCAGGTGCGTGGCGGCGAGGCCGAGCACCAGCGCGAAGGTCGAGACGATTTCGAAGTACAACAGCGCCTTGCCGCCGACGCGTCCAACCTTCTTCATGTCCTCCATGCCGGCGATGCCCGTCACGACCGTGCAGAAGATGATCGGCCCGATCACCATCTTGATCAGCTTGATGAAGCCATCGCCAAGCGGCTTCATGTCAACGGCGAGGTTCGGGTAGAAATGCCCGAGTACGATGCCGACGATGATCGCCACGATCACCTGGACGTACAGCACTTTATGGATAGGTTTCTTCACGATGGTTCCTGCGAGGGATATGAGCTGATGACCCGCCGCGAGGCGCGACACGCGAACGAAACGTCGTCGCGCGGGCGCACGTTGGCGGACCGCTGCAAAGACGACGAATTCAGAAATACCGGGAAGGGAAATCGGACATTTTGTCTCCTTGCTTTTTTGTCGGGCCGTGGCGGCCACGCGCTTTCTTTCGCAAGGTCGATGCCAGTTTGATTTCAGACTGGAAGCCTTGATTTTTATGGGTTTTCCGGCACAGCTCGGCGCGCGCCGTCCGGGTTTCCGGAAATCCGGACGAGCGCTGTCGGGGAATCCGGAATTCGGTGCGCGCGCGTTTGCGGGGAAACCCGCAGGGGTTTGTGCGGAGCTTGCGAGCGCAACGTCACGTCAACAGATCGATCCGGTCCGTGCAGATCATGTCGACGCCCCATTCTTCGAGCAACTGCGCGCGCGCCGGATCGTTCACCGTGTAGGCGAGCACGCGCAGCCCGGCCGCGCGGATCCGCGCGACCAGCGGTTCGCTCAGATAGCGGTGACTCGCGTGCAGCGAGACGCAGTCGAGTTCGCGCACGATGCGCAGCCAGTCCGCCGGTACCTGCTCGAACAGCATGCCGCGCGGCAGCGACGGCGCGGCATCGCGCGCGGCGGCGAGCGCGTCGAACGAAAACGACGACAACAGCGGCGGCGTCTGCCCTTGCCAAAGCTCGAGCGCGCCTTGGGCGACCAGTGCGCCGGTGATGACTTCGCGGCCCGGACACGGCTTGATCTCGATGTTCGCCGCGATGCCGTCGCGCGCGCAACGCTCGGCCGCGTCGGCCAGCATCGGCAGCCGCGTGCCGGTGAACTCCGCGCCGCGCCACGCGCCGGCATCCAGAGCGGCGAGTTGCTGCCATGTGTGCGTGGCCGCCGGCCCGTGGCCGTTGGTCGTGCGATCGAGCGTGTCGTCGTGCAGCAGGAACAGCGCGTTGTCGGCGGACAGCTTCGCGTCGAATTCGACCATGCGATAGCCGTAGCGCACGCAGGCGTCGAAACCGGCCAAGGTGTTTTCCGGCGCAAGCGTACCGCCACAGCGGTGCGCGATCAGCCGCGAATAAGGCCATTGTGCGGAGGTCCCGCGATCCATCGGGGTTGCCACGTGTCGTGTCCTTGCTGATAGAAGAGCGGTCTATGAAAAAAGCCCGCACATCGGCGGGCTTTTCGTTTCTGCGGGCGTGAAGCGAGGCAACAGCGGCGAGGCGCCAGCGCGTCAGACCACGCCGGCTCCATGCGCCTGCACGTCGGCGTGATAGCTCGAACGAACCATCGCGCCCACCGCGGCGTGCGTGAAGCCCATCTTGTACGCCTCTTCCTCGTACATCTTGAAGGTGTCCGGATGCACGTAAGCGCGGACCGGCAGATGGTGCTCCGACGGCTGCAGGTACTGGCCGATCGTCAGCATGTCGACGTCGTGCTCGCGCAGATCGCGCATCACTTGCAGGATTTCCTCTTCGGTTTCGCCGAGGCCGACCATCAGGCCGGACTTGGTCGCGACGTGCGGATGCAGCGCCTTGAAGTCCTTCAGTAGCTTCAGCGAATGCGCGTAATCCGACCCCGGGCGCGCTTCCTTGTACAGACGCGGCACCGTTTCGAGGTTGTGGTTCATCACGTCGGGCGGCGCCGCATTCAGGATGCCGAGCGCGCGGTCGAGGCGGCCACGGAAGTCCGGCGTCAGGATTTCGATACGCGTTTGCGGCGACAGCTCGCGCGTCTGACGGATACATTCGACGAAGTGCGCCGCGCCACCGTCGCGCAGATCATCACGGTCGACGCTGGTGATCACCACGTACTTCAACTTCAGCGCAGCGATGGTGCGCGCGAGGTTGGCCGGTTCGTCGGCGTCGAGCGGATCGGGACGGCCGTGGCCGACGTCGCAGAACGGGCAGCGACGCGTGCACTTGTCGCCCATGATCATGAAGGTCGCGGTGCCCTTGCCGAAACATTCGCCGATGTTCGGGCAGCTCGCCTCTTCACACACCGTGTGAAGATTGTGCTCGCGCAGGATCTGCTTGATCTCGTAGAAGCGCGAATTGCCGGTGGCCGCCTTCACGCGGATCCAGTCCGGCTTCTTCAGCTTTTCGATCGGAACGACCTTGATCGGGATGCGCGCGGTCTTGGCTTGCGCTTTCTGCTTCGCGGTGGCGTCGTAGGCGGCGGGGGCCGGCACGCCTTCGGGCGCGGGGGTGGCTGCTGCGGAATTCGCGGTTACGTCAGTCATTCGTTCGATCCAGTCAGGCGGTGAGCGCACCGGCCTGCGGTTGGGCGACGGCCGCGGGATTGCCGTCGAGGTTTGCGGTGAGACTTGCTGCGAGGGTACGGGCCACGTCGTCCCAGCCGGCGGCGATGCCGAGCGTCGCCATGTCGACTGTTTCGAGCCCCGCGTAGCCGCATGGATTGATCGCGAGAAACGGCCGCAGGTCCATATTCACGTTCAGACTCACGCCGTGATAGCTGCAGCCGTTGCGGATTTTCAGGCCAAGCGCCGCGATCTTGGCGCCGGCATGGAGCCCGGCGTCGGGCCCAGGCGCCACGTAGATGCCGGGGGCGCCCGCCTTGCGTTCTCCGGCGAGATTATACGCCGCGAGGGTGTCGATCACGGCCTGCTCGATCCGGGTGACCAGCTCGCGCACCATCAGCTTGCGCCGACGCAGGTCGAGCAGCAGATAGGCGACCACCTGGCCGGGCCCGTGATACGTGATCTGCCCGCCGCGGTCGACCTTGACGAGCGGAATGTTGCTGTCTGCCGCGAGCAGGTGCGCCGGATCGCCGGCCTGGCCGAGCGTGAAGACGGGCGGATGCTCGACGAGCCAGATTTCGTCGGCGGTGTCGGCGGTGCGGGCGTCGGTGAAGGCGCGCATCGCGTCGAAACTGGCTTCGTAGGGTTCGCGGCCGAGCCAGCGCAGCATGAGCGGCTCGATGGCAGGTAGCGGAGACGGAGAGACCGGGGTGGCGCACATGATTCCGGGAGTTTACCGAAATCTCGGAAACCGCGCCCGCGGCCACCGGGAACCTGCACAGCCGGGGCCGGTACGCTGCCGGCCCCGGCGTCATGCACGGCTTTTGCGCCGCGCCACCGTCAAACGGTGCGCCAGCCGCCGCGTACACGCATCATCCAGCGCTCGCCGATGCGAGCGAGCCAGTTCAGCGCGCGCTCGTCGCAGCGCGTCGGCACCAAGAACGTAACCTTCGCGAACGTGGCGCCCTCGGCGCTGAGCCAGAGCCGCTCGCCGCGCCGCAGATGCAGCGTCTGCCCAGGCTGCAGCCAGTAGTCCTTCGTGTCGTCGCTGCGCGTGACCCACACTGCGCCGCCATGCACGCGCAACTTCGTGCTGCGCGCGACCTTCAGCGGCAGCGTGTCGCCAGTGCGGATTTCATATGCAATACTAGAGGAAATTTCTCGCATGAGGCCCTCGCCAAAAATCGTTTCATGACTAGAATCCTATGTGCAGCAAGGACTTGGGCAAAACGATTAATTTTCACGTCTATGTGAGAAATATTGCGATGGACCTGCGTCAACTCCCCGCCCTGAACGCGATCAAGGCGTTCGAAGCCGCCGCCCGCCACGAAAGCTTTTCGCGCGCCGCCGACGAATTGTTCGTCACGCACGGCGCGGTCAGCCACCAGATCCGCGCGCTCGAGGCCGAGCTCGGCGTGTCGCTGTTCGCGCGCGACGGCAAGCGCGTGCGCCTCACCGAAACCGGCCGTCGCTACGCCACCCAGGTGCGCGCCGCGTTGATGGAGCTCGCCGACGCGACTCGCGCGATCCGTGCCGGCGACCGCGAGCGGCGCCTCGTGATATCGATGCTGTCGTCGTTCGCGGCCCGCTGGGTGACGCCGCGCATCGGCAGCTTTATCGAGGCAAATCCGCAGTGGGATCTCGAATTGCTGACCACCAATGCGCTGACGGACTTCGCGCGCGACGACGTCGACGTCGCGATCCGTTTCGGCTTCGGCAAATATCCGGGGCTGCACGCCGAGCTGCTGCTCGACGAGATTTTCTTCCCCGCCTGCTCGCCCAACTTCAACGGCGGCAAGCTGCCGCAAACCCCGGCCGATCTCGCCAAAGTCCCGCTGCTGCGCTCCGACGACGAGCTATGGCGCCCATGGTTCGACGCCGCCGGCCTCACCGACTGGCCGGAGCCGAAGCGCGGCGTGCTGTATCAGGATTCGTCGAATCTGTTGCAGGCGGCCGTCGACGGCCAGGGGGTCGCGCTGACGCGCCGCTCGCTCGCGATGCACGAAATCGCGGCGGGCCGGCTCGTGCGGCTCTTTGATGTGGATGGGCCGAGCCCGTGGCAATACTATTTGGTCTGCCTGCCGCAGACGCTGGGGACCGCGCGGGTCAAGGCGTTTCGCGACTGGTTGTTCGACGAGATGGCGCGCTTCAGGCTGCTGTTCGATCTCGCCTGCGAGGCGGGTCCCGCGGCGAGCGCGCGCCTGGCGGCGCAGGGAGTGACGGCGGACGCGTTGCGCGTCGCGCCGTAAGGTGAAAAACCGCGCGGTGTTACAGCACGACCTTGACCATCGGATGGCCGGTCAGCGCGCGATAGATGTCGTCGAGATGCGCGCGGCTCGTCGCCCGCACGTGGACGGTCAGCCCCGTGTAGGTGCCGCTGCTCGACGGCCGCGTCTCGACGCGCGACGCATCGACCTCGCTATCGAACACGCGCACCACTTCGACGATCGTCGCGGCAAACTCGGGGTGCGATTTGCCCATGATCTTGATCGGGAAATCGCAGGGGAATTCAAACAGTGAGTCGTTCTCGGGATTCATTCTCTACTCCTTCTTCCGCCGCGGCGGCTTCAGCCGCCTTGGCTCGCTGATACGCCGCATACAGCTGCGCAAACACCGCGCCCGGGCGGCCCGCGCCGACCGGCGCGCCATCGAGCCGCGTGACCGGCAGCACTTCCCTGGTCGCCGAGCTGACGATGATTTCATCGGCCGCGCGCACTTCAGCTTCGGTGATGTCGCGCGCTTCGAAGCGGATACCGCATTCGGCCGTCAGCTCCTCGATGAGCCCATAGCGGATCCCTTCGAGAATCCTGTTGCTGCGCGGCGGCGCGGCCAGCACGCCGTCCTTCACGATCCACACGTTCGACGACGACCCTTCGGTCAGCAAACCATCGCGGAACTGCAGCGTCTCGAAGGCGTCGTTTTCGGCCGCGTATTGCGCCATCAGCACGTTGCCGAGCAGCGACACCGACTTGATGTCGCAATTGAGCCAGCGACGATCCTCGGCGCTCACGCACGGGACACCGCTTGCGCGCTGCGCGGCGGCGGGCAGGTTCAGCGCGGTGACCATCACGAACACGGTCGGCTTCACGCCGGCCGGAAATGCGTGAGCGCGCTTCGCCACGCCACGCGTGACCTGGATGTATGCGATCGCGTCCTGATCGGCACGCAAGCCGCCGTCCGTTTCGTTGGCCTCGGCCACGCGTCCGATCAGCTCGCGCCAGCCAGCGTCGTCGAGCGGATTGGCGATGCCGATCTTGCCGACCGAGCGCGCGAGACGCGCCAGATGCTGCTTCAGACGAAACGCGGTGCGCCATCCGCTCGCGTGCGCGTACAACGGCGCCACTTCGTAAATGCCGTCGCCGAAAATGAAGCCGCGGTCGAGCACCGGCACGCGCGCTTCGGACAACGGCACCAGTTCGCCGTTCAGATGAACGATCGGGTCCGGCGAAACCTCGGAGACAACGGTCATTGCGACGTAGCCCTTACTTTTTCTTGTTGAACATCAGCATCAGCGAATCCCACACGCGGCCCACCACACCGGCTTGCTGCACGGGCTGCAACGCGACCACCGGGAATTGCGCGAGCACCTTGCCGTCGGCGACGAGCTTGGCGGTGCCGATCTGCTGGCCGTTGGCGATCGGCGCGACGAGCGGATCGTTGAGTTCGATCTGCGGCTTCGCCTTGTCGGCGGCGCCCTTCGGCAGCGTGATGTACTGGTCGCTCTTCACGCCAACCTGCACGCTGTCCTGCGAACCCTTGTAGACGCGCGGCGTGGCCACGACCTGGTTCGCCTTGTACAGACGCGTCGTGTCGTAGGCGGTGTAGCCGTAGTTCAGCATCTTCAGGCTGTCCTGCACGCGGTCGTGCTCCTTGGTCTCGCCCATCATCACCGAGACGAGACGGCGCGACGCGTCGGTCGTGCCGGGCAGCGGACGCTTCGCGCTCGCGATCAGGCAGTAGCCGGCCGCTTGCGTGTGACCGGTCTTCAGACCGTCGACGGTCGGATCGATCCACAGCAGACGGTTGCGGTTCGGCTGCTTGATCTTGTTGTACGTGAATTCCTTGACCGAGAAGATGTTGTAGTACTCGGGATAGTCGCGAATCAGGCGGGCCGACAGGATCGCGAGATCGCCCGCGGTCGTGTAGTGCTGCGGGTCGGGCATGCCGTTCACGTCGGCGAAATGCGTGTGCGTCATGCCGAGCTTTTGCGCCTCCTTGTTCATCATGTCGACGAACTGCGCCTCGCTGCCGCCCACCAGTTCGGCGAGCGCAATTGCCGCGTCGTTGCCCGACTGCACGATCATGCCGTACACGAGGTCGTGCACGGTCACCGGCTTGAGCGCCTCGATGAACATGCGCGATTCGTCGTTGCGCACGCGCCGCACGGCTTCGCTCGGCTCGATGCTCTGATCCATCGTGATCTTCTTCGTGTCGAGCGCCTCGAACACGAGATACGCGGTCATCAGCTTGGTCAACGACGCCGGCTCGACGCGCTCGTCGGCATTGGCGGACGCGAGCACCTGGTTGCTGGTCGCGTCGACGAGCACCCACGAGCGCGCGTTGACGCCCGGCGGCGGCACCTGCGCGAACGCGGTGCTGGCGACGAGCGTGGCCGGCAGCACGAGGCCGACGGCGATGGCGCGATTGAGCGAAGCGGGAACGAAAGAAGCGAGTGACGGGAATGCCGTGCGGCCAGAGGAGGAGAAACGCATAGGGTCGATTCGTGCAGAAAAATTCGTTGCGCGACAGCGCGCGGAGTTGGGGGAGCCGGTCGGCGGGGCATCTGGCCGTAAAACGGCGGGCGCCCGTTGGACTGATGGCGACGCAATCGGTTCGCGAGCGCAGCGCTGCGCACCCGGCCGCGCCCTCCCGCGAAATGATTCCGCGGCGCGCGATTCTGCCGGCTGGGCGGCGCTGTGCCCAAAAAAAGAGCGCCCATTATACGCGCGCTACCTGGTCAGATTCGCGCGCGTGTCGTCGATTTGCACACGTTTGCGCGCACCTGTCCCCCGCAAAATGCGCGTCGCGCGTTTTCAGCGCCAGGCGTCGACGATGATCCGCTTCAGGATGTGAAGCTTGCGATGCAGAAAGTGCTCGGCGCCCGGAATCACGACGACCGGCAGTTCCTGCGGCCGCGCCCAGTCGAACACGGACTGGACGGGAACGGTCTCGTCGACTTCGCCGTGGATCACGAGTGTGCTTTCGGGCACGGGTGCGACGTCCCAGCGGCTCGCCGCGGTACCGACGAACACGATGCGCTCGATTTCCCGGCCTTCATCGCGCAGCTTCGCCGCGACGTGCGACAGCACCACGGTGCCGAACGAAAAGCCCGCCAATACGAGCGGCAGATCGCCGTAGTCCGGATCGGAGCGCATGTGCTCGAGCACCGCGCGCAGATCGTCGCGCTCGCCGACGCCCGCGTCGTGCTCGCCCTGGGTCTGGCCGACGCCGCGGAAATTCGACCGGTAAGTGACGTAGTTCAGCTGCACGAGCGTGCGCGCGAGGGTCTGCGCGACCTTGTTGTCCATCGTGCCGCCAAACAGCGGATGCGGATGCGCGACGAGCGCGATGCCGCGTGGCGCGGCGCCTTTTTCGCGCACGCCGTCGGGCAGGTCCAGCGCGACCTCGATCTTGCCGACCGGGCCGTCGATCAGATACTTCTTCGTGTTGACGTTCATCGGGATGGATCGTTTTGTGGTTCGCGCTATTGATCGATCTTCAGACGCTCGACGATCTTGCCGTTCGCAAGATGCGATTCGACGATCTCGTCGATGTCGCTCTCGTCGACATAGGTGTACCAGACCGCCTCGGGATACACGACGAGCGTCGGGCCCAGTTCGCAGCGATCGAGGCAGCCGGCCTTGTTGATGCGCACCTGGCCGGGCCCGGCGAGGCCGAGTTGCTTCACGCGTTGTTTCGCGTATTCCTGCATCGCCTGTGCGTTGCAGTTCGCGCAGCTCGGACGCTCGGCGCCGGGGTCGCGTTGATTCAGACAGAAGAAAACGTGGTGCTTGTAGAAGGAATCCATGATGTTCGGGAGGCGAGCCTGAAAGGAAGTGCAATGGCGGTGCGGACGATTATAGCGACCGGGCTGTGCGGGCGTCGGGACCTGGCGGCCGGCGCGCAAGCACGTCACGCCCGCCTCGCGCGCCGCTTGAGCCACGCCCGCTCGACCGCGAACGCGAGCCACACCAGCGCCGCATAGGGCCATATCCATGCGAGCCAGCGCGCGAGCCCGTTGAAATGCAGATAGCGTCCCTGCCGCCAGTCGGCGAGCACGGCGTCGAAATACGGGTTCACCGGCAGCAGATTGACGAACACGAGTGCGACGACCAGCGCGACCCCGGCGAGCGTCGCACGCAACCGCCGCCGCAGCGGCAGCGCGACGAGCGCCGCGACGGTGCCGCACACGAGTCCGATTAGCGCGCCGGGCGTCGCCCAGTCGAACGCGAGGCCCGATTGCGATTGCAGGAACGTCGCGCCGGCCTTCACGCACAAGGTCGCGACGATGAACACGAACAGCAGGCGCACGCGTGGCGCATGACGGCGCGCCGGCAGCGATGCAAGCGCGAGCGCCGCGAACAGGTTTAGCGCCGTGATCAGCGCTTCCCATGTGTCGTCGTCCAGCCACGCGGCGGCCGCCGCCGGCCATGCGCCGACATGCCACGCGGACGGCGTCCACGCGAGCAGCGCGTCCTGGGTGGCCGGATCGACGCTCAGCCACAGCGCGCGCGGCCAGTTGCCGAGACCGAACAGACGCGGCGACGGATACATCGTCGCAAACGGCCACGCGGCGACGAGGCACGCGAGCGTCGCATGGCCGCGCTCGAACCACAGCAACCGCAAACGCCTGAGCAGGCCGCGGTCGAGCAGCGCGCCGGTCAACGGCGACATCACCGCCGCGCCGACGAGCGCGCCCAGCGTGTTGGCGGCGAGATCGAGATTGGAGGCGACGCGTGTCGGCAGATAGGTCTGCACGGCTTCCATCGTGCCTGACAGCAGACCGCCCAACACGAACGCGAGCGCGACGGCCAGCGTGCCGCGCCAACGCGGGTACACCGCGAGCACCACCAGCGCGCCGAACGGCATATAGCCGAGCACGTTGGTGACGACGTCGAACGCCGTCAGGTACTGCGGCATCGGATCGAACAGATAGGCGAACGGCGTGATGCCGAGCGAGCGCCAGCCCGAGAACGGATACCACGACCCGTAGACGATCAGCGCCGTGTAAAGCAGCAGCGCCTGACGGGCCAGCGTCGACGGGCGGCGCAGCCAGGGGCGTTCGCTCATGCAGCGCTCCGTTGCGTGCGCTGCCCGCCCGTCATTGCGCGGCGACCAGCGCCTGCGAGCCGAGCCACGTGGTGATCTGCGCGACGAGGTCGTCGCTGGCCGCGGCGAGCGCCCGCGCGCCGCCGGCCGCATCCGCCGAATGCGCGGGCGCGTGCGCGACGAAGGTCTGCTGGCCGATCACCTTGCCGCCCTGCATCAGCGTCGCGCGCGCGGTGATCGCGCCGTGGCTGTCCGTCTGGCTGTCGAACACCTGCTCGAACTCGGTCAGATCGACCCGCAGCACCGGCGCGCTCACGCCGTCCGCGCCCGTCAGCACGGTGCCGCGCTCGCTCAGCGCGTTGCGCAGGCGCTGCGTCAGCAGTTGCGACGGCATCATCGTCCAGTGGCTGTTGGCGTAGGCGGCCGTCTGCTGCGCGTCGGCGTAGCTCAGCCGATACGTCATCCGGTCGGATTCGAGCACGGACGGCGCGCTGACCTCCAGCACCTTGACGGCCGGCAGCCGGCTCGTCGCGGCGGCCTGCGGCGGTGGTCCGAAGTCGTAGCGGACATCCGACACCACTGCGGACGTGCCCGCGCAGCCCGCCGCCAGCACGCCGAACGCAAGCAGCGCCGCGAGCGCGGCGCGCGCGGACAACAGTCGGTGAATCGAGCGTGACATGGGCATCTTCCTCTGTTCTAGCCTGCGGATTTAGTGAGCTGCGGGCGCGGTAGCGGCGGGCCACGCGAAGCCGGCCTCGCCCGGACCCGGCGCCGGGCGCGGCGCGCCGAACAGCACGCTGCGCGGATTGGTGTTGAAGGTGTCGGCGGCGCGGTCGATCGATTGCGCCGCCGCGCGCACGTCCTCGGTCAGCGAATTGACGCGCGGCAGCGTCTCGTAGCCGACCCGCGCGGACAGGTCCTGCAGCGACATGTTCATCTGCCCGAGCGCATCGCCCGCCTGCTGCGCGGCCGTGCCGACCTTGTCCAGATTGCGCTCGAGGGGCCCGTCCGGACGGTTCAGGCCGGTGATCATCTGGTTGGTCGACGCGAGCGTGCGGTTCAGCTGGTCGATCGTGCCGGGCAGCTTGCTGGCGACGGGCCCCATCTGACGGGTCAGCGTCGCGACGCCCGAAGCGGCCTGCGCGATGCTCGCCGCCGTGTCGTGCAACTGCGCGACCATTTCCGGCGACAGCATGTCGTTCACGTTGTCGGTGACTTTTTCGAGCTTGCGCAGCAGCACCTCGCCGCGTCGCTGCAACTGGTCGAACAGACCCGGGCGCATCGGCAATTGCGCGACCTTTTGGGCCGACGACGGCAGCGGCGTCAGATCGCGCCCGGTATCGTCGAGCTGGATGAACGCGATGCCGGTCACGCCCTGCAAGCCGAGGCTGCCGAACGTCGAATGCGTGATCGGCGCGTGCTCGTCGACCATGATGCGGATCAGGATCTGCCCCGGATGTGTCGGATCGAACTTGATCGACTGCACACGGCCGACGTCGAGCCCGCGAAAGCGCACCGCCGCGTCCGCAAAGAGGCCGTTCACGCTGGTGCGCGCGATCAGGTCGTACGGCACTCGCACGGTGCGGTCGACGTTGAACAGATACGCCGCCAGCGCGATCGCCGCCGTCAGCACGACCGTGAAGAGCCCGGCCCAGAACGCATGCGCTTTGTTTTCCATTGTCAGTTTCCCTGGTTCATAGCGGCCTGGTTCATGGCGGCCGGCCTCACAGCGGCAACTCGGACGACGCCGGCTCGAGCGCCGCCTGCGGCAGCTTCGCGCGGCGCTCGGGCGGCAGCGCCTGCAGCGCGCGGCGCCCGCGCAGGCCGAGGAAATATTCGTGGATGAACGGATGGTCGACGCCCGCGGCCTCCTCGACCGGCGCGTTGACGAGCACTTTGCGATCGGCCAGCACGGCCACGCGTGTCGACAGTGCGACCATCGTATCGAGATCGTGCGTGATCATCACGACCGTCAGACCGAGCGCGCGATGCAGCCCTGAGATCAGCTCGACGAATTCGTCGGACGCCTCCGGGTCGAGGCCGGCGGTCGGTTCGTCGAGGAACAGCAGTTCGGGTTCGAGCGCGATCGCGCGCGCGATGCCGACCCGCTTGATCATGCCGCCCGACAGCGCCGATGGCATCTTCGACGCGTGCTTGCACGGCAGCCCGACCATTTCGAGCTTCAGCATCACGATGTCGCGCAGCAGGTCTTCGGGCACCTTGCCGAGTTCGCGCACCGGTTGCGCGACGTTGTCGAACACCGACAGCGACGAGAACAGCGCGCCGCGCTGGAACAGCATGCCGGAGCGGCTGCGCATCAGCAGCGCGGTGTCGGGCGAGATCGTTGCGAGGTCTTCGCCGAACAGCTTGATCGTGCCCCTCGACGGGCGCTCGAGGCCGAGAATCTGCCGCACCAGCGTGGTTTTGCCCGAGCCCGAGCCGCCGACGATCGACACGATCTCGCCGCGCCGCACGTCGAGGCTCAGATGCTGATGCACGATGTTGCGGCCGTAGCGCTTGGTGATGTCGATCACCTCGATCACCGGCTCGGCGATCGATGGTACGGGTTGGCCGCGTACGGCTTCGGTGAGTGGCGCGATCATCCTAGCCCCACGTTCTGAAAGAGGATCGCGAACACCGCGTCCGCGAGAATCACGATGGTGATCGACGTGACCACCGAGGTCGTCGTGCCTTCGCCGAGACTCTGCGAATTGGCTTTGATACGGAAGCCGAAATGACAGCCGGCGATCGCGATCAGCATGCCGAATACCGCGCCCTTGCCAAGCCCGATCCACAGGTTCGCGATCGGCACGACGTTCGGCAACTGGCGCGCGAAGAAGCTCATGTCGATGCCGAGCACGAGCTTCGCGGCGAGCGCGCCGCCCGTCAACGAGATCACGTTGGTCCACATCACGAGCAGCGGCATCGCGACGGCCAGTGCGATCACGCGCGGCAGGATCAGCCGCAGGCCGTGCGGGATGCCCATTACGCGCATCGCGTCGAGCTCCTCGGTCACGCGCATCACGCCGATCTGCGCGGTGATCGCCGAGCCCGAGCGGCCCGCCACCAGAATCGCCGACAGCACCGGGCCGAGTTCGCGAATCACCGCGAGGCCGAGAATATTGACGATGAACTGGTTCGCGCCAAACATGCGCAATTGCTGTGCCGACAGATAGCTCAACACGATGCCGATCAGGAACGCGACCAGCGCGGTGATCGGCAGCGCGCGAGCGCCGGCGTTGTAGATATTCGCGGAGATTTCGGTCCACGGCGTGAGTTTCGGCTTGCGCGCGATCGCGAGCAGATCGAGCACGAAGCGCCCGAGCATCGCGACGCCGCCCTGCAGGTGCTCGACGAACGAGAAGAGCCCGAGGCCGAGACGCGTAAAGGGATCGAGGCGCGTGACCGGCTCGGCGCTCTCGCGCACCGTGTCGAGCAGCGCGATGCGCTCGAAGATGTCGCGCTGCGTGTCCGTGAGCGCGGTGCCCGGCGGCATCTTGCGGCCCCACACGCGCCACAGCGCCTGGCCGCCGACGTGGTCCATCCTGTCGACGCGCGACAGGTCCCACTCGCCGATGCCCTGCGCGCCGGTCAGCGAACGCAGTTGCGGAATCACGTGCCCGGTGTCGCGATCGCGCGCGAGCGCGAGCGCCGTCCACTGGCCCGAGAGACGGACGATCTTGCCTTGGCTGCCGGCCGCGACTTCAAGGCCGGGCGGAGTGTCATTGTTCAAGGATCGCGTGAATCTGGTTATCGGATTAGCGGCCATTGTAACGAAGGCTCGGCCGCCGGTCCGCACTGATGCACATCGATCGGCGTCGCCGTTCACCGCTGCGCATTCGAGTCCCGGGCGGGTTCGCTGTGGCTACACGCTGTGGCTACAATATGGGACATGAATACCTCCAAGAATCCCGCCTCCCCGTCCGCAGCGACAAGCGCGGCACCAGCCTCGTCGTCGGCTTCGACCGACTGGCGCATCGATCGCGAACGCGCGGTCAAGCTGTTCGGCGCGCATGCGCATGACTGGCCGATCGAAATCGTCGAAGAAACCGGCTCGACCAACGCCGACTTGATGACCCACGTGAAAGCCCTGCCGCGCCGCGCGAACGCGCTGCCGCGGCCGATCGTGCGCGTCGCGTATCTGCAGACCGCTGGGCGCGGCCGCCGTGGGCGGCCGTGGTACGCGGAGCCCGGCAACGCGCTGCTGTTTTCGGTCGCGTGCGTCTTGCCGCGACCGCTCGAAGGGCTCGGGGGCTTGAGTCTCGCGGTGGGCGTCGCGCTCGTCGACGGGCTGCGCTCGCTACCGGTCGCGGGTCCCGGACAGATCGCGCTGAAGTGGCCGAACGACGTGCTGCTCGAAGGCGACAAGCTCGCCGGCATCCTGATCGAAACCGCGTGGAGCACCGACGACGCGAGCGCGGTCGTGATCGGCATCGGCACCAACGTGAAAGGCGCCGACGAACTCGCGGCGAAGGTGGGCGCGCTGAACGCCGAGGTACCGCCGCAGGCGCTCGGCACCGTGCCGACCGCGTTGCAACGCGCGCTGCCGAACGCGAATCTGACCGATACGCTGGCAGCCGAATTGAACGCGCTCGAACCGATGCTGCAGCGCTTCGGCGCCGAAGGCTTCGCGCCGTTCCAGCCGCGCTGGAACGCGGTGCATGCTTACGCGGGCCGCGACGTCGTGCTGCTCGAACAAGGCCAGGAACTCGCGCGCGGCGTGGCGGCGGGCGTTGACGAGCGTGGCCAGTTGCTGCTCGATACGGCTGAGGGCCGCCAGAGCATCGCGACCGGCGACGTGTCGCTGCGCCTCGCCCACGGTGTCGCATGAGGCAGCGCGCGCCATATCTGCTGATCGACGCGGGCAATAGCCGGATCAAGTGGGCGCTGGTGCAGCCCGATGGGACGCAGTTGGCGAGCGGCGCGCTCGCGCATGACGACCTTGCCGGGCCACGCGCGCGGTCAGGTGCGCAACCCGCTTGGACTGACTGGCCGGCGCCATGCGGCGCGTGGCTCTCCAACGTCGCGGGCGCGGAGGTCGCGACGCACATCGCGGCGCTCGTCGACGCGCACTGGCCGCGACTGCCGCTCGCGACGATCCGCGCAAGTGCTCGTCGATGCGGCGTGACCAATTGCTACACGACACCGGACTCGCTCGGCAGCGACCGCTGGGCCGGCATGATCGGCGCGCACGCGACCTTTCCCGGCGAGCATCTGCTGCTCGCGACCTTCGGCACCGCGACGACGCTCGAGGCCTTGCGCGCCGATGGCGCATTTATCGGCGGATTGATTGCGCCGGGCTGGACGCTGATGATGCGCTCGCTCGGTGAGCACACCGCGCAACTGCCGACGCTCGACGCCGCGCGCGCGCGCGGTCTGCTCGACGCCGCCGATACCACCGGCGCGGTCCGTCGCGGGCCGTTCTTCGCAACGGATACGCCGCGCTCGCTGTCGGCGGGCTGCACGCTGGCGCAGGCCGGACTGATCGAGCGGATGTGGCGGGACCTGCAGGATGAGTGGCAGGTGCCGGTGCGTCTCGTGGTCAGCGGCGGCGCCGCCGACGAAGTGGCGAGTGCCCTGAAAGTGCCGCATACTCGCCACGATTCGCTGGTGCTGTCAGGGCTTGCGCTGATCGCAGCCGAGGATACGGCGCGGCAAAGCGGCTGATTGCCTGCCGTGGCTAACGTTTGATTCACGACCGGGTGGCGCGTGATGTACGTGTAGAACGTGCGCCTCAGTTGCGCGCAATTCGCCGCCCATTTTCCGAACCCGAGTCTTTCCCGCACGCCCCAGGCTCAACTTCTTTCTGAATTGGAAACACCCACAATGCTTCGCTGGCCGATCGCCATTCTGATTGTTGTCAACGTGCTGGCTTTCGTCGCGCTGCTTGGCGCCTTCGGCCCCACACCCACCGCCAGCGGACGCGAGCCGAATCATCTGAATCGCCAGATTCATCCGGACTGGCTGAAGGTGCGGCCGGTCAGCGCCGCCGATGCGGCCGACCAGGCGGTGGTCGGCGGACCCGCGCCGCAGGCGCCGATTTCGACATCGGAGTTGCCGCAGTAATCAGGTGAGCGACGCGGTCGGTTAGAAGTTCAGCAGTGCGCCGCGCGTTTTGCGGTAATGGGCGGCATCAACCCTGCGTCCGCACCTTCTTCAACAGCGCGCTCGTCGAGCGATCGTGCTCGAACGCAATCGCGAGCGCCTTGCCGCCCCAACCGCGCACGAGCGCCGATTCGGGCAGCGCGTCCATGTCGTAGTCGCCGCCCTTCACGAGCACGTCCGGGCGCAGCGCGGAAATCAGCTCGACCGGCGTCTTCTCGCCGAAGCCCACCACGTAATCGACGCTTTCCAGCGCCGCTAGCAAGGCCATGCGGTCGGCCTCGTTGTTGATCGGCCGGTCGTCGCCTTTGCCGAGCATCCGCACCGACGCGTCGCTATTGACACCAACGATCAGGCACGCGCCCAGCACCTTTGCGTCGGCCAGATAGGTCACGTGACCACGATGCAGGATATCGAACACGCCGTTCGTAAACACGACGGGCGCGCGCAGCGAAGGACGAAGCTTCACCAGGGCATCGCGCGTCAGAATCTTGCGTTCAAAGATGGCGGTCATCGCACGGTCACAGAGTTGGGGAATTAGGGAGTTGGGGCGTGACGGGAACAGGAATGCCAGGTGCCGTCACGATACACGGTGGACGGCCCGAAGCAAAACGGTCCGGCAAGCTCGCGCTTGCCGGACCGCCGTTTGATACGGTGCTGAAACGCCTGAGTCGTTACGCCGGCTGCTGCTGCGCCGGGTTTTGTTCAGCGGCTTGCAGACGCGCGACCACTTCCTTGCGATAACGGTTCAGTTCCTGCGCGGTGTTGAACGTGCGTTCGAACAGCAGCGACAGGTTGTGCAGAATGCGCTCGATGACCTTCTTTTCCCAGCCGTCGTCGAAACGGATCTGCTCGTCGAGCCAGCGCTCGAGCCATTCCGGATCCGGCAGACGCGACTGGATCGTGTCGCGCGGGAACAGCGCCTGGTTCACGTGCAGGTTGGTGGGGTGCAGCGGCTTTTCGGTGCGACGCGCCGACGCCATCAGCACGCCGATCTTCGCGAACGCGGCACGCGCGATGTCGCCGGTTTGCGCCATCGCCTTCTTCATGTAGCGCAGATACGCGCCGCCGTGGCGCGCTTCGTCGCGCGAGATAGTTTCGTAGATGTGCTTGATGACTGGCTCGGTGTGCCATTCGGCGGCGCGGCGATACCAGTGATTCAGGCGGATTTCGCCGCAGAAGTGCAACATCAGCGTTTCGAGCGGCGGCGCGGGATCGAACTCGAAGCGCACTGCGTGCAGTTCCTCTTCGGTCGGGACCAGTTCCGGCTTGAAGCGGCGCAGGTATTCCATCAGCACCAGCGAGTGCTTCTGCTCCTCGAAGAACCACACGCTCATGAATGCGGAGAAATCGCTGTCGTGATGATTGTCACGCAGAAACATTTCCGTGGCGGGCAACGCCGACCATTCCGTGATCGCGTTCATCTTGATCGTCGCGGCTTGCTCGTCGGTCAACAGCGATGCATCGAATTTGTCCCAGGGAATGTCCTTCTCCATGTCCCATCGAACGGATTCGAGCGATTTATAAAGTTCCGGATAAAGCATGGTGTTCATAGTCCCACCCCTGTTCTGCACATACTGTGTGTGTCTGTTGCTGCTACGTGTAGCCGTTTTTACCTACGACGAACGGACGCGCCGTTTATCGGCCAAGCATTCAATTTTACGCGTTAATCAGCCGCCCAGAAGCATCGGGCAGCAAAGAAGTCCGGGCTTTTGTATTGGCGCCTGAAGCGTGAATCAGGCGCCGTGGCCAACCGTGGGAGGGATACCCTTTGCCTGAGGTCGAGCCAGTCTGGGTCTGGCAACCGCACCGTCCCGCCCCGTACCGGTAGCGCCGGCGGCGACTGACGCGAGGGCGGCGGGATTGGTTGTTTTCGGCGCACGCCCCAAAGCCAGATCAAGCTTACACAATGATAGCACGCGCCTCCCACGAAACCCGTGACAGAAGCGGCGCGAGCGCACGGTGGTATTGACTTCTCTCAATAAAGTCGGCGATTCGCGCGGGCGGAAACCGCCGGCGCTGGAATAGGGAAAAACGCAGCCGATCAGTGGCCTTCATCAACGGCCACTGATTCCCGGCGCGCCGTCCGGCTCACGTCGACTTTTTCGGCGTTGCCGCGCTCGTTCCGGCCGCGCGTTTGGCCGACGGCGCGGCGCGCTTCGCCGCCGGCCGTTTGACGGCGGGCTTCGCGTTTTGCGCGGCGGCGCCCGACGCATCGGCGCCCGACGCATCGGCGCCCGACGCATCGGCGGCGCCCGACGCATCGGCGCCCGACGCATCCGCGGCCTTCGACGGTTCCGGCTTGCCCTGCGTGCCCCCGCCCGCCGCGGCGACCGCGACGGACGGCTGCGTCATCGCGAACTGCGCGATCTGGTTGAACTGCGATTGCAGCAGATTCCACCACGCGGACGCATCGAAGCCGGGCGCCGCGGGCGCTTCCTCTTCGTCGCTGTCGGCCTGCGTGGCGCTTTCGGGCGTGGGCTCGGCCGGCTTCGTCCAACTCGGCGCCCGGGCGGGGCTCGGGGCGGTGTTCGGCGCGTCACTCGCGGCGGCACCCGACGCAGCAGCCGCCGCCTGCGACATCGACGATTGCGCGAACGCGCCGAACGCGCGCAGCGTCGCGAGCGTCGCACGTTGCACTTCGAGCGCCTGGATCGCCGACTGCAGCATGCTCAGGTTCAGCTTCAGCCATTGCTCGACCGCGCGCATGTCGGTGATGCGCTTGTCGAGTTCCTCGACGCTCGTGAGCGGCGCCATCATGTCGGACATCATCGACAGCGACGGACTCGTGCCCCCACCCGGCTGCGCGCCCGTCATGGCGGCGCCGAACGGCGACAGCCGAATCATGCTCCACATGCGATCGAGCATTTCAGCGGGCGGAAAACCGGGGAAGCCGGGAAAGGGCGGCGCGGAGCCAGTGGTGTCGGTCATGGTTGTCGCCTCGGTGCTGGATGATAGGTGGAGCGCGCGATGCCGCGCGCGTCGATTCGATCATACCGTGTGGGGTATGGCATCACGATCGTTGGTCGTTACGTGGACCGCCCGCGCCAAAATCGGGCGCGCGCCGCTCGCGCAACGAGTTCAGGCCCTCGCGCACGTCGGGTCCCGCGAAGCCCATGAATTCCAGCGCGAGCGACGTATCGAACGCCGGCCCCGCCGTGCGCAGCCAGTTGTTCAACGCGTACTTGGTCCAACGGATGGCGGTCTGCGAACCGTCGGCCAGCTTGCGCGCGACTTCGAACGCCTTCGGCAGCAGATCGCTTTCGTCGACGGCCAGCGACACGAGCCCGATGCGCTCCGCCTCCTCGCCGCTCACCGGCTCGCACAGCAGCAGGTAGTACTTCGCCTTCGCCATGCCGCACAGGAGCGGCCAGACGATCGCCGCATGATCGCCCGCGGCGACGCCGAGGCGCGTGTGTCCGTCGATGATGCGGGCCGTCTTCGCCGCGATCGAGATATCGGCGAGCAGCCCCGCGACGAGCCCCGCGCCGACCGCCGGCCCGTGCATCGCCGACACGATCGGCTTGCCGCAGTTGATCACGTTGTAGACGAGATCGCGCGCTTCGCGCCACACACGCGTGCGCACCTCGAAATCGTTCGCCATGTCCTCGACGAGCTGCAGATCGCCGCCGGCCGAAAAGCCTTTACCCTCGCCGCGAATGATCGCGACGCGCGTATCGGGATCGCGATCGATATCGCGCCAGATTTCCGCGAGCTCGTAATGCATGCGTGCGTTCGCGGTCGCGAGGCCGCTTTTATTCGCGCCCTCGCCGCTCATCACGACTTCGAGCACGCCATGCGGATGACGCTGCAAACGCAGCGACTGGTAGTGCGCGTAGTACGCGTCGTTCGGTTGCGATGGCTGAGGCATGGTGAGCAGTCCGGAGGAGATTCGTTCAGTCGCGCGCGGAACGCCGCGCCCCGTTCAATGCGGCTGATAAAGCCACTTGCCATTGGTGATTTCGACCATCACGCGGGCGCGCTGATCGAGCCCGAGATGATCGGCCGCGCTCATGTTGACGACGCCATTGGTGTCCGCGAGACCGCGTGTTCCTTCGAGCGCGTCGCGCAGCGCGCGGCGAAACGGCGGCGTGCCGGGCGCGCCGGCTTTCAGCGCGAGCGGAATCGCATGCTCGAGCAACGCGCCCGCGTCCGACGTGTACGAACCGAATGCCGACACGCTGCCCGCGCCGTGCTGCGCCTCGAAGCGCGCGATGTAATCGAGCGCGAGACCCTTCGCCGGATGATCGGCCGGCAATTGCGCGGCGACCAGCACCGGGCTCGCGGGCAGGAACGTGCCGTTGCAATCGGCGCCGCACACGCGCAGGAAGTCGTTATTGCCGACGCCGTGGTTGTGATAGATGACGCCCTTGTAGCCGCGCTCGCGCAGCGTTTTCGGCGGCAGCGCGGCAGGCGTGCCGGCCGCGCCGACCACCACCGCGTCGGGATGGGTCGCGAGAATTTTCAGCACCTGCCCGGTCACGCTCGGATCGGTGCGATTGAAACGCTCGCTCGCGACCACGTCGATGTGATGCAACTGCGCGAACTTCGCGACCTCGGCGTAGAACGTCTCGCCGAGCGCGTCGGCCTGGCCGATGAACGCGATCGTCTTCACGCCGTGTCCGCTCGCATGCTCGGCGATCGCCGAGGCCATCATCGCGTCGGTCTGCGGCGTCTTGAAGACCCAGCGACGTTTCGCGTCGACCGGTTCGATGATTTTCGCGGACGACGCGAGCGAGATCATCGGCGTTTCGCCCTCGGCGACCACGTCGATCATCGCGAGCGAATTCGGCGTGATCGACGAGCCGATGATCGCGTCGACGTGATTCTCGCTGATGAGCTTCCTGGTGTCCTGCACGGCGTGGGTCGTGTCCGATGCATCGTCGAGCACGATGTATTCGACGTTCTGCCCGCCGATCCGTTTGGGTAGCAGCGCGACCGTGTCGCGCGCGGGAATGCCGAGCGACGCGGCCGGCCCGGTCAGCGACAGCACGAGACCGATCTTCACCTGCGCGAACGATGTCAGCGGCAACGCGCAGGCAAGCGCGGCCCACAGCGTCGCGGCGCGCCGCGCGAAGCGCCGACCACGTTGAGGCAAGCCACGCGCGCTCGTGCGCGCTTCAACGGGCGACGCGCAAGCGCGCCGACGTTCAGCTGCGGAGAAGTCCAATCGCGGCATGCTGTCTCCTCACGTCGGGGTTTTCGTTGTGATGTTTGCCGCAGTGTAGCCGCGCGCGCAAGTGGCGGCATCGGGCGAAACCCTTTCGCGCGTGCCGCCCGCGTCACAGCATTGCCGCGTGAGCGCCGCGCTTCATTCGAGCGGCGCGATGCTCTGATCGATCGCACCGAAAATCGACTTGCCCGCATCGTCGAACATTTCGATCCTCACGGTGTCGCCGTATTTCATGAACTCCGTTTGCGGCGCGCCGTGCTCGATCGTTTCGAGGCAGCGCTTCTCGGCGATACAGCAGTAGCCGCGTTTCGCGTCCTTGTTCGACACCGTGCCCGAACCGACGATGGCACCAGCACGCAGATTGCGCGTTTTCGCGGCATGCGCGATCAGCTGACCGAAGTGAAACACCATATCGGTGCCCGCGTCGGGCTGGCCGACCTTCCTACCGTTCCAGTGGACGATCATCGGCCGATGCACGCGGCCTTCGCGCCAGTGTTCGCCGAGCTCGTCGGGCGTCACGGCGACCGGCGCGAATGAGGTGGCCGGCTTGCTCTGGAAAAAGCCGAAGCCCTTCGCGAGTTCGGCGGGGATCAGGTTGCGCAGCGACACGTCGTTGACGAGCGTGACCAGCCGCACGCCGCGCAGGGCCTGCTCGGGCGTCGCGCCCATCCGCACATCGCCGGTGACGACCGCGACTTCGGCCTCGAAGTCGATGCCGTACTCTTCCGATGCGCACGCCACGTCGTCGCGCGGGCCGATGAAGTCGTCGCTACCGCCCTGGTACATCAGCGGGTCGGTCCAGAATTCGGGCGGCATTTGCGCGCCGCGCGCGCGCCGCACGAGCTCGACGTGGTTCACGTACGACGAGCCGTCGGCCCACTGGAATGCGCGCGGCAGCGGCGCCATGCACTCTTTGGCGTCGAATGAAAAGCTGTTGCGCGCACGGCCCTGGTTCAGCGCATCGTAAAGGTCATGCAGTTGCGGCGCGTAGAAGGCCCAGTCGTCGAGCACGCGCTGCAGCGTGGGCGCGATCGCGTCGGCGATGGCCGCAGTGTGCAGGTCGCGGGACACGACGATCAGTTGACCGTCGCGCGTGCCGTCCTTCAGCGAGGCAAGTTTCATAGAGCTGTGAACCGTGTATTAGTGACGATGGAAGGAATGTATTCTACGATGGTGAATCGGCGCGGCCCAATATCTGCGTGTTCGTCGTCGTGTCACCGTAGCCGTCTCCATTACGATCACCGAACGCGCTGCCCGCGCCTTTTGCACATGTCCGCCAACGCCCGCTCCGGCACGATCCGCACCCGCACCGACCCCGCGTCCGCCGACGATCTGCTCGATCCCGCCCATGCAACCGACGCAACCGGCGCCGATGACGAACCCGGCGAACCCGGCGAAGAAAAACTGCGCTCGGGCATCCAGTCGATCGAGGTCGGTTTCAGGCTGCTCGACGTGCTGACCCACGAGCCGCGCGCGATGATGCTGCGCGATCTCGCGCAGCGCGCGGGCATGAGTCCGGCGAAGGCGCATCGCTATCTGGTCAGCTTTCTGCGTCTCGGCGTGGTCGCGCAGGACCCGCTGTCGGGCCGCTACGAACTCGGCGGCTTCGCTTTGCAGCTGGGGCTCGCGCGGCTTGCACGCGTCGACGGTGTGAAGCTCGCGCGCATCGCGCTCGCCGAACTGCGCGACCGGCTCGACCTGACCGTCGGCATCGCGGTGTGGGGCAATCAGGGACCGACGATGGTGCACTGGATGGAGTCGAGCTATCCGGCCAAGGCTTCGCTGAAGCTCGGCGACGTGATGCCCTTGCTCAGTTCGGCGACCGGTCTGCTGTTCGCCGCCTACCTGCCGTCCGGCAAGACCGCCGCGATGCTCGAGCGCGAGCTGGCCGACTCGCGGCGCTCGTCGTATAGCGGCGCGCCACGCACCCGCGAAGAGGTCGACAAGGTGCTCGCCGAGGTGCGCGAGCACGAGGCTGCGCGCGTCGAAGGCATGCTGCTGCCGACGATCCACGCGTTTTCGTTGCCGGTGTTCGATTCGACCGGCGAACTCGCGCTCGGTCTCGTCGCGCTCGGCCATGAAGGCGCGTTCGATATCCGCTGGGGCGGCGAGATCGATACCGCGCTGCGCGAATGCGCGCGCAAGCTGTCGTACGAACTCGGCTATAGCGCGACCCCGCGTGGTGACAACGGTTGATACGCACCGTATCCTTTCACGCTCTCACCGATTCAAACGCCGATGGATTTTGCTTCCGCCAACCGCCGTCATGATCGCCTGCCCGCTTTTGGTAGCGGGCCGGGACGCGGCGCGCGCGCGTGGCGCTGGATCGCCGTCCTCGCGGCCGTCGCGGTTGTGCACTGGATCGCGGCGCAATGGTTCGAGCGCAATCGCGTGGATCTGAATCCAGCGAATCGCGAGCATGTGCCGGTGCAGGTCGTGCTGCTGACGCCCGAAAGGGTCGAGCGTCAACCCGCGCCACCGCCCGCCGTGCCGGCACCGCATCCGCCCGCGCCAGCACGCAAGCCCGCGGCGAGGCCGCCGCGCGAGCAGCATGTGATGACCGCGTTGCAACCGGCCAAACCGAACGAGCCCGCGGCCACGCCGGCATCGGAGGTGGCGGCTAGCGCGCCACCCGCCACCGCGAACGCGAATGCATCGGCCCATGCGAATGCCAGTGGCGCCGTCGCGAGCGCCCCTGCCGCGGCCAGCGCGCCGCAAGCGTCGCAGGGCGTGAAGTTTTCGGTACCGCCGTCGGCCGAACTCGACTACGACACGTTCTACAACGGCGTGCGCAACGCGCCCGGCACGATCCATTGGGCGAGCGACGGGCAGGGCTACGAAATGGTCGTATCAGTGCCGCTGCCGTTCGTCGGTCCGTTCGTGTTTTCGAGCCACGGCGGCATCGATGCCTTTGGCCTCGCGCCGGCGCAGTACAGCGAAAAGCGTGGCCGTCGCGCCGAAGACATCGCGATCTTCAATCGCAACGACAAGAAGGTTGGCTTTACGCGCACGCCCGCCTCGTTGCCGTTGCCCGACGGCGCACAGGATCGCTTCAGTGTCGTGATGCAGCTCGCGAGCCTCGTGCGCGGCGATCCTGACGCCTATAAGCCTGGCGTGACGCGACAGTTTTTCGTCGTCGATACCGATAGCGGGGAGAACTGGCCGATCGAGACGATCGGCGACGAAACGATCCGCGCCGCGCAAGGCTATCTGCAGACGCGTCACTTCAAACGTCTGCCGCGGCACGATGGCGACCAGCGCCGCGTCGATGTGTGGCTCGCCCCGTCCCTTGGCTGGCTGCCGGCGCGCATCCTGCAGACGGAGCCGAACGGTACCCAGTTCGAACTGGTGTGGCGCGGCAAGCTGAATGTCGATGGCACGTCGCAGGATGACCGCGGCAATGGTGGCGCGCCGGCCACGCCTGCTGCACCCGCAGCCCCCGCTGCCACGGGCCCTGCAACGCCGGCGCCAGCTCCGGCCGACGCATCGGCAGTAACACCCGAGGCCGCCCCAGCTGCACCGGTCGATTCGACCGCTCCGACCATCATCAAACCGTGACAGGTTTCGTGACAGAGTGTCACGAGCAAATCCGCACGAGATCGGCGAAACTTCCTTTGCAACGCTGACTCGCACGTCAATGGAGCCCCGTTCGCGCGAACGAGGCGACCCACCGCGCTTTTTCACTGCGTTTCCTTCAAAGGAGTCCGCATGCAAGTGAACATCAACGGTATCGACACACGCTACGTGCTGAGCAACGAAGGCGGCGGCCCGTGGCTCACGTTCATCCATCAGTTGGGCGGCGATCTTTCCATCTGGGATCAGATGGCAGGCTATTTCCGCGACGATTACACGGTGCTGCGCTACGACGTGCGCGGCCACGGCCACAGCGCGGTTGCGCGCGAGCCGTTCGCCATGCGCGATCTGGCCGACGATCTCGCCAAACTGCTCGATGCCCTCGGCGCGCGGACGACGCACCTGGTCGGCCTGTCGCTCGGCGGCATGATTGCGCAGCAGTTCGCGCTCGACCATCCATCGCGAATCGACACGCTGACGATTGCCGACAGCACCGGCGGCACTCCGCCCGAGAACCGTGAGTTGTGGAATCAGCGCGCCCACACCGCGCGCAGCGACGGCATGGAGGCGCTGTTACCGTCGACGATCGCGCGTTGGCTCACGCCCGACTTTCAGGCCGCCCATCCCGAAGCGGTCGAGCCGATCCGTGAGACATTTGCGCGCACCTCGCCGGAAGGTTTTGCGATGGCCTGCGAGGCACTGCGCGATTTCGACCTTCGCGGCCAGCACGGCGCAATCCGCTCGCCGACGCTGACGGTAGCCGGACGTCACGACACTGGCACGCCCCCTGCTGCTACGCAGGCAATAGCGGAGGCGATCGAGGGCGCCCGCTTCGAGTTGCTGGACGCCGCGCATCTCGCGCCAATCGAGCAATCACAGCGTTTTGCCGCCTTGCTTGAATCGTTTCTGGAGCGGCGAGTCTAACCGTCAGGTCCGGAGTTTTTACTTGCGTCGTCCGGACCCACCCCTTGAATTCCATCCCACATGCTCCACCTACGGTGCAGAAAAGGGCAGGAGCCCAACGGAAATAAGGAGTGTCGCCATGCAAATGATCTATAACAGCCCTAACTACTGTGTCGTCGAGTTTCCTCCGCAGGAAGGTCTGCTTGCCATGAAGTCGGGCGGCTATGAGATTGTCGACAAGAACATGCAGCGCGAAATCTACATCGATGGGGCAATGGCGGCGCGTTTTCGCGAGCATGTGCAAAAGCTGATCGAAGGCGAGCCGACGCTCGACGAGGTTGATGAATTCCTCGGTCAATTCGACAGTCTGATGCATCAACCGGTGGTCCTGCATTGACTGGAGGTGTTCAGCTGGCGCTCTGGCGACATCGATCGACCGCACCGCGCGGCTTTGCCGGCGGGTTCCATCAAGCGGTCGGCGGCAGCGAAACGGCCCGGCAGGCTTTGGCTTGCCGGGCCGTTTTTTATTGCCTCGTTTGTTAGCGCGTTTGTGAATTCCCGGCGCGGCGCGTTCGTATCGGTCGATTTTGCCGGCCGCGCCTCGCAGTCTCCTCCGCGGCGGGCGTATCCGCCCGGCTGCGGCTACAATGACAGGTTTTCCGCCAACGCCGGCGCAAGCCCTCGTCCGCCATGACCCAGCCTGCTCAATCCATCACGCCAGTCCGTTCGGAGCCCGCCTACACCCGCGGCGCAGCGCTGCCCGCGCTGCTGAACTCGCGCATCCTGATTCTGGACGGCGCGATGGGCACGATGATCCAGCGCTACAAGCTCGACGAAGCCAGCTATCGCGGCGAGCGCTTCAAGGACTACGCGCGCGACATCAAGGGCAACAACGAACTGCTGTCGATCACCCAGCCGCAGATCATCGCCGAGATTCACGAGCAGTATCTCGCGGCGGGCTCGGACATCATCGAGACCAACACGTTCGGCGCGACCACGGTCGCGCAGGCCGACTACGGCATGGAATCGCTCGCCGTCGAGATGAACATCGAATCGGCGAAGCTCGCGCGCGCCGCGTGCGACAAATACACAACGCCGGACAAGCCGCGCTTCGTCGCCGGCGCGATCGGCCCGACGCCGAAAACCGCCAGCATTTCGCCGGACGTCAACGATCCGGGCGCGCGCAACGTGACCTTCGACGAACTGCGCGCCGCGTACTACGAGCAGGCGAAAGCGCTGCTCGACGGCGGCGCGGACCTGTTCCTCGTCGAAACGATCTTCGACACGCTGAATGCGAAGGCCGCACTGTTCGCGCTCGACGAGCTGTTCGAAAACACCGGCGAGCGTCTGCCGATCATGATCTCGGGCACCGTCACCGATGCGTCGGGCCGCATTCTGTCGGGCCAGACCGTCGAGGCCTTCTGGAACTCGTTGCGTCACGCGAAGCCGCTCACGTTCGGCCTGAACTGCGCGCTCGGCGCGGCGCTGATGCGTCCGTACATCGCCGAGCTCGCGAAGCTGTGCGACACCTACGTGTCGTGCTATCCGAACGCCGGCCTGCCGAACCCGATGAGCGACACCGGCTTCGACGAATTGCCCGCGGATACCTCTGGCCTGCTGAAGGAATTCGCCGAAGCGGGGCTCGTGAACATCGCGGGCGGCTGCTGCGGCACGACGCCCGAGCACATCGCGGCGATCGCGAAGGCGCTCGCCGAGCTGAAGCCGCGCAAGTGGCCGAGCCAGTATCGCGACGCGGCCTGAGCCCGCCTGAAACACTTCGCCCCGACGCCCTGCACGTCCCTTAACGCACGCACCCGACTCGCACACACGCCATGACCGATCACACCATGCGCCTTGCCGGCCTCGAGCCGTTCAACGTCACGTCCGGGACGCTCTTCATCAACGTTGGCGAACGCACCAATGTGACCGGCTCGAAAGCGTTCGCGCGAATGATCCTGAACAATCAGTTCGACGAAGCATTGGCCGTCGCGCGCCACCAGGTCGAGAACGGCGCGCAGGTAATCGACATCAACATGGACGAGGCGATGCTCGATTCGAAAGCGGCAATGGTCCGCTTCATGAATCTGATCGCGTCGGAGCCGGACATCGCGCGCGTGCCGATCATGATCGACTCGTCGAAGTGGGACGTGATCGAGGCGGGTCTCAAGTGCGTGCAGGGCAAGGCGATCGTCAACTCGATCTCGCTGAAGGAAGGCAAGGAAGCGTTCGTTCATCATGCGAAGCTGATTCGCCGCTATGGCGCGGCTGCGGTCGTGATGGCGTTCGACGAACAGGGCCAGGCCGATACGTTCCAGCGCAAGACCGGGATTTGCAAGCGCTCGTACGACGTGCTCGTCAACGAAGTCGGCTTTCCGCCCGAGGACATCATCTTCGATCCGAACATCTTTGCGATCGCGACCGGCATCGAGGAACACAACAACTATGCGGTCGACTTCATCGAGGCGACCCGCTGGATCAAGCAGAACCTGCCGTACGCGAAGGTGAGCGGCGGTGTGTCGAACGTGTCGTTCTCGTTCCGCGGCAACGATCCGGTGCGCGAGGCGATTCACACCGTGTTCCTCTATCACGCGATCCAGGCGGGAATGGACATGGGCATCGTCAACGCGGGCCAGCTCGGCGTGTATGCCGAACTCGATCCCGAACTGCGCGAGCTCGTCGAAGACGTCGTGCTGAATCGCCGTCAAGACGGCACCGACCGCCTGCTCGAAATCGCCGACAAGTTCAAAAGCGGCGTCGCGAAGAAGGAAGAGAACCTCGAGTGGCGCAAGCAGCCGGTCGAGAAGCGTCTCGCGCATGCGCTCGTGAGCGGCATCACCACGTTCATCGTCGAAGACACCGAGGAAGTGCGCGCGAAGATCGCCGCTGCAGGCGGCCGTCCGATCAACGTGATCGAAGGTCCGCTGATGGACGGCATGAACATCGTCGGCGACCTGTTCGGCCAGGGCAAGATGTTCCTGCCGCAGGTCGTGAAGTCGGCGCGCGTAATGAAGCAGGCGGTCGCGCATCTGATCCCGTTCATCGAGGAAGAAAAGCGCCAGCTCGCGGCGGCCGGCGGCGACGTGCGCGCCAAGGGCAAGATCGTCATCGCGACCGTGAAGGGCGACGTGCACGACATCGGCAAGAACATCGTGTCGGTCGTGCTCCAGTGCAACAACTTCGAAGTGGTCAACATGGGCGTGATGGTCCCGTGCAGCGAGATCCTCGCGAAGGCGAAGGTCGAGGGCGCGGACATCATCGGGCTGTCGGGCCTGATTACGCCGAGTCTCGAAGAAATGGCCTACGTCGCATCGGAAATGCAGCGCGACGACTACTTCCGCGTCAAGAAGATTCCGCTCCTGATCGGCGGCGCGACGACCTCGCGTGTGCACACGGCGGTGAAGATCTCTCCGCACTACGACGGGCCGGTGGTCTACGTCCCGGACGCGTCGCGCTCGGTATCGGTCGCCTCGAGCCTGCTGTCCGACGAGGGCGCCGCGAAGTACATCGACGAACTGAACGCCGACTACAACCGCATCCGCGATCAGCATGCGAACAAAAAAGCACAGCCGATGGTCACGCTCGCGCAAGCGCGCGCCAATAAGACGAAGATCGACTGGGCAGGCTATCAGCCGGTCAAGCCGAAGTTCATCGGCCGGCGCGTGTTCAAGAACTTCGATCTGAACGAGCTCGCGAACTATATCGACTGGGGTCCGTTCTTCCAGACGTGGGATCTCGCCGGCCCATATCCGGCGATTCTCAATGACGAGATCGTCGGCGAATCGGCGCGGCGCGTGTTCTCCGACGGCAAGTCGATGCTCGCGCGCCTGATTCAGGGCCGCTGGCTGCAGGCCAACGGCGTGATCACGCTGTTGCCGGCCAATACGGTGAACGACGACGACATCGAAATCTACACGGACGAATCGCGCACCGAAGTCGCGCTGACGTGGCGCAATCTGCGTCAACAGAGCGTGCGGCCGGTGGTCGACGGGGTGATGCGACCGAACCGCTCGCTGGCCGACTTCATCGCGCCGAAGGACTCGGGCGTCGCCGACTACATCGGCATGTTCGCGGTGACGGCGGGTCTTGGCGTCGACGTGAAGGAGAGGCAGTTCGAGAAGGATCTCGACGACTACAGCGCGATCATGCTGAAGGCGCTCGCGGACCGGCTCGCCGAAGCATTCGCCGAAGCGTTGCACGCGCGCGTGCGGCGCGACCTGTGGGGCTACGCGAACAGCGAAAACCTCTCCAGCGACGAGCTGATCGCCGAAAAATACCGAGGCATCCGCCCGGCGCCAGGCTATCCGGCCTGCCCCGACCACCTCGTCAAGCGCGACATGTTCGACGTGCTGCGGGCGAACGAAATCAACATGAGCGTGACCGAATCGCTGGCGATGCTGCCGGCGGCGAGCGTGTCGGGCTTCTACCTCGCGCATCCGGACAGCACCTATTTCTCGGTCGGCAAGATCGGCGCGGATCAGCTCGACGACTACGCGCAGCGGATGTCGCTCACGAAAGCGGACGCCGAGCGCGCGTTGGCGCCGTTGCTTTGAGCGTGAAGCGATACGTGGCCGGGCCGTGCGGCCCGAGCCGCGCATGCGCGACTATATCGAGTCCGAAAGACAGAATATTTGGCGCCACCGCAATTTCGGCTTTGTAGACTGAGTCGGCTTTCATCCCGTCAGGCGCGAGCACAACGCGCCGGCTCACCGAGATTGCAACCGTCAACGGAGAAAAATCGTATGAAGAAGCTGACACTGTTATTGACCGCTGTTTCGCTGGCCGCGGGCGCTTCCGTGGCGCTCGCACAACCCGCCGCGCCGGGCGGATCGAGCGCGGTCAGCTCCTACTCGCCCCCCACCGAGGCGCATGTCAAAAAGGCGAAGAAGCAAAAGATGAAGAAAGGCGCGGCAGCCTCGGCGGCCCCCGCGAGCCAGTGAGCGGCGAGGCCGACAAGCCCTCTGAATGACAAAGAGCCCGCGTCAAGCGGGCTCCTTTCTTTGAGTGCGCCCCAAAAGCGCTTATGAAGGCCTTCCGAGACCGGGCCGCGGCGCTCGGGACCCAGCAGAAATCAAAGCCCCCAGACGATATCCGCGTTTTCCTTCTGCGCCGCGCGCAGCATGTCGAGGAACGGATACGCGCGCTGCGCGAGACCGGGCGGAATCTCGTGACGATCGCGGCCGTCTTCGCCCTCGTGGAAATGGCCCTCGTGCTCGGCGCGCTCCTGCTTGTCGGAGGTGATCGCCGCTTCGAGCTTCTCGATGGCCGGGCCCAGTTCGTCGTGAGTAATGACGCCCCGCTGCCCAAGGCGTTTGCCGACAATGCCAACCAGATACTGCGCCAGATTCTCCAGCATCATCACGTCCGGGCAGGCGTGGCACTTGAAAGTAATCAGCATGACTGTTCCCTTTTTCGTTATGTCGGGTTAATGCATGAGCGTCCCAAGGGCGGCAACAGCGCGCGCCTGACGTGGCGCCGGCAAGGCGCGGCGGCCCCAGCCCCTCGTGGGCAACTCATTAAACATATTAGCACCTGCTAAAATCCGTCTGAACGGAAAAGCGCGCCGCCCAGCGCCACGTATGGCAAGGCTCGACGAGCATCGCGCACGTGGGCCAAGCGGGGGCGTCGAACCATCGGCCGCGATCCGCATGCCGCGCGAGCCTGCGTGCCGGCGGGCCGCCGAGCGGAGTCCACCGGGTTGCGCTGCTTGCGTCTCGTCGCATCGCCTGGGGGACACTCTGCCGGCGGCGCAGCTATCGGCGCCGCAAAGCGCTGCCGCGTTCAACGCTTGCGACACCGGCCTCGGCCGGCGCCTCTTCCGCCTTACCGGATTGCCTCACTGGACTCGCAACAAGCATGCTGCCCGCACACAAACACACACTCGAAACACTGCTCGCCGAGACGGTGAAGCAGGTCGCGACTGCGACCCAAGGCGCGACGGAAGCCGCCTTCGTCTCGCCCGCCATCGCGCTGGAGCGCCCGAAAGTCGCCGCGCACGGCGACGTCGCGTGCAACGTCGCGATGCAGCTCGCCAAGCCGCTGCGCGCCAATCCGCGCCAGCTCGCGCAACAGATCGTCGATGCGCTGCTCGTCAATCCGCAGGCCAAAGGCCTGATCGACACCGCCGAAGTGGCGGGCCCTGGCTTCATCAACCTGCGGCTCACGGCCGCCGCCAAGCAAGGCGTGATCGCCGCCGTGTTCGCCGAGAAGGACGCGTACGGCCGCTCACGGCGCGACGCCGGCAAGCACGTGCTGATCGAGTTCGTGTCGGCCAACCCCACCGGCCCGCTGCACGTCGGCCACGGCCGCCAGGCCGCGCTCGGCGACGCGCTCGCGAACGTGCTCGCGTCGCAGGGCTGGGACGTGCACCGCGAGTTCTACTACAACGACGCCGGCGTGCAGATCCACACGCTCGCCCTGTCGACCCAGGCACGCGCACGCGGCCTCGCCCCCGGCGACGAAGGCTGGCCCGCGTCGGCCTATAACGGCGAGTACATCGCCGATATCGCGAAAGACTATCTGAACGGCATCACGGTCGAGGCGAGCGACGGCGAGCCCGTCACCGGCGCGCGCGACGTCGAGGACCTCGAGGCGATCCGCCGCTTCGCCGTCACGTATCTGCGTCGCGAGCAGGACATGGACCTGCAGGCGTTTGGCGTGAAGTTCGACCAGTACTACCTGGAGTCGTCGCTGTACACGGAAGGCCGCGTCGAGAAAACGGTCGACGCGCTGATCGCCGCGGGCAAGACCTACGAGCAGGAAGGTGCGCTGTGGCTGCGCACCACCGACGACGGCGACGACAAAGACCGCGTGATGCGCAAGACCGACGGCACCTACACGTACTTCGTGCCGGACGTTGCCTATCACGTCGCGAAGTGGGAGCGCGGCTTCACCAAGGTCATCAACGTGCAGGGCTCGGATCACCACGGCACGATTGCGCGCGTGCGCGCAGGTCTGCAGGGTCTCGGCATCGGCATTCCGAAGGGCTACCCCGACTACATCCTGCACAAGATGGTCACGGTCATGCGCAACGGCGAAGAGGTGAAGATCTCGAAGCGCGCGGGCAGCTACGTGACGGTGCGCGACCTGATCGAATGGTCGGGCGGCGCGACGCCGGGCTCGGAAGCGGCCGTCGATCTGATCGACGAGGAAACCATTCGCCGCGGCCGCGACGCGGTGCGCTTTTTCCTGATCTCGCGCAAGGCGGACACCGAGTTCGTGTTCGACATCGACCTCGCGCTGAAGCAGAACGACGAGAATCCGGTGCACTATGTGCAGTATGCGCACGCGCGCATCTGCTCGGTGATCGCCGAGTGCAACGCGCGCTACGGCCTGGATGAGAACGCGCTCGCGAGCGTGGACTTCGCGCCGCTGACAAGCGAGCGCTCGATGGCGCTGCTCAACAAGCTCGCCGAATTCCCGGACATGCTGCAGCACGCCGCCGACGAACTCGCGCCGCACGCGGTCGCCTTCTACCTGCGCGAACTCGCCGGCGAATTTCACTCGTTCTACAATGACCGTGCCGAGCGCGTGCTGGTCGACGATGCGGCCGAACGCAACGCTCGCGTCGCGCTGCTCGCGGCCACGCGCCAGGTGCTGGCCAACGGTCTCGCGACGATCGGCGTCTCCGCTCCCGTCAAGATGTAACTCCTCCAGCGTAATATGCGCGCGGCCGTCGTTATAATCGGCGGCCGTTCCTGGATTCTTTTTGCAGGTGATTCGTACGATGGCAAAACCACGCCGCACAACAAAGCAATCGAAGCAAACCGGGGGCACTTTTCTCGGCATCGTGCTGGGCCTGATCGTCGGCCTGGCGATCGCGGTAGTGGTGGCGCTGTATATCACCCGTGCACCTACGCCGTTCGTGTCGAAGGTCGCGCCGCCAGCGGCGACCGACAACGGTGCGAGCCAGCCGCAATACGATCCGAACCGTCCGCTGCAAGGCAAGACGCCGGGCCAGCCGGTGCCGCAGGCCGCGCAACCGGCTCCGCCGAACACCGCGCCGGGCCAGACCAACGCCCAGACCCAGTCGGGCATGCTCGAAGAACCGCAGATCGTCGAAGTGCCGCCGTCGGGCGGCAACGCGAATAACAACGGCACGGCGGTCGCGCCGAATCCCGCGCAGGAGAACGGCACCGGCGGCATCGTCGCGCCGGCGCCGGCGAAGAAGCCGCAGACCTCGAGCGCGCCGGCCGCCACGGCGGCAGGCTCCGCGCCTAAGAGCGCGACCACGGTCGCCAACGCCAAGCCGGGCTCGGCTGCCGCTCCGGCACCGGGCGAGGCGAACACCGGCTATTTCCTGCAGGTCGGCGCGTACAAGACCGCCGCCGATGCCGAACAGCAACGCGCGCGCCTCGCGTTCCAGGGCTTCGAATCGAAGGTCACGCAGCGCGATGCCGGCGGCGTCACGTACTACCGCGTGCGCATCGGGCCGTTCTCGAAGTTCGAGGACATGAATTCGAGCCGTCAGCGTCTGTCGGACGGGGGTGTCGATACCGCGGTGATCCGCTTCACCAAACAATAAATAAACGGTAATGCCGGCTCGCACGGTGCGTCGAACTATCCGCGCGGCGCGCGGGTCACAAGCACGATGGCCGCTTCGACCTGTATTGTGGCGGGCGGCCACACCGAATCCGACCAGCGGCGACGGGCCTTTCGCATGGCGTCGCCGCGCTACCGCCTTATCTGGGTCTACACAACATGAAAAAGCTGCTGAGCATCCTGTTTCTCTCGCTGGGCCTGATCGGGGCCAGCGCGCATGCGTCGCCGACCGCGCCGGTTGCCGGCAAGGACTACACCGTGCTGGCCTCGCCGCAACCGACCGACGTGCCGGCCGGCAAGATCGAAGTCATCGAATTCTTCTGGTACGGCTGCCCGCATTGCAATGAATTCGACCCGTTCCTCGAAGCCTGGGTCAAGAAGCAGGGCCCGGACGTCGTGTTCCGCCGCGTGCCGGTCGCCTTCCGCGACGACTTCATCCCGCACTCGAAGATGTACCACGCGCTCGACGCGCTCGGCGTCGCGAACGAACTGACGCCGAAGGTGTTCAACGAAATCCATGTCAACAAGAACTATCTGCTGACGCCGGAAGACCAGAGCAAATACCTCGCGACGCTCGGCGTCGATCCGAAGAAGTACATGGAAGCGTACAACTCGTTCTCGACGCAAAGCGCGTTGCAGAAGGACAAGAAGCTGCTCGACGACTACAAGATCGACGGCGTGCCGACGCTCGCGGTGCAGGGCAAGTATGAAACCGGCCCGGCCGCGACCGGCACCCTGCCGGGCACGATCCAGGTGCTCGACTACCTCGTCTCGCAAGTCCGCGCCAAGAAGATGTAATCACGAGGCGCCGGTATGAGCTCTCCGCTGAAGGTTTTCATTACCGGCGCTTCGAGCGGCATCGGCCTCGCGCTCGCCGGCGAATACGCACGGCGCGGCGCGATTCTCGGCCTCGTCGCCCGCCGCGGCGACGCGCTCGCCGCGTTCCAGCGGTCCCATCCCCAGAACACCGTCTCGATCTATGCAGTCGACGTGCGCGACGCAGAAGCGCTCGCCGATGCGGCCGCGCGCTTCATCGCCGCGCACGGCGTGCCGGACGTCGTGATCGCCAACGCCGGCATCAGCCGCGGCGCGCTGACGGGTCACGGCGATCTGCGCACGTTCCGCGAGGTGATGGACATCAATTACTTCGGCATGGTCGCGACGTTCGAGCCATTTGCCGCCGTGATGGCCGCATCGAAGCGCGGCACGCTGGTCGGCATTGCGAGCGTCGCGGGCGTGCGCGGCTTGCCCGGTTCGGGCGCGTACAGCGCGTCGAAATCGGCGGCCCTGAAGTATCTCGAGGCGTTGCGCGTCGAGATGCGGCCGTTCGACGTGGGGGTCGTCACGATCGCGCCCGGCTATATCCGCACGCCGATGACCGAGCACAATCCGTACAACATGCCGTTCCTGATGGACCCCGACCGTTTCGCGGCGAAGGTCGCGCGGGCAGTCGAACGGCAGACGTCGTTCGGGGTGTTTCCGTGGCAGATGCGCGTGGCCGCGATGCTGCTGCATGTGCTGCCGCGCTGGCTCTACGACCGCGTGTTCGAACGCGCGCCGCGCAAGCCGCGCGCCGCCACCGAGTAAGCCATGCAGTCCCGTGCGGTCGATGCAGCCGGCGTCGCGCACGAATCCGCGGGCACCGACGCGCGCATCGTGTCGCTGGTGCCGAGCCTCACCGAAACGCTTTTCGCGCTCGGCCTCGAACGGCAGATCGTCGGGCGCACCGGCTTTTGCGTGCATCCGCACGACAAGGTCCGGGCGGTGCCGAAGGTCGGCGGCACGAAGGCCGTCAAACTGGACGCGATCCGCGCGCTGCGCCCCACCCATCTGATCGTCAATGTCGACGAGAACGAACGCGACACCGTCGAGCAACTGCGCGCGTTCGTGCCGCACATCGTCGTCACCCATCCGCAGACGCCGCACGACAACCTCGCGCTGTTCGCGCTGCTCGGCGCGATCTTCGGGCGTGAAGAAGAAGCGCGGCGCTTGAGCGACTCGCTCGAAGCGCGTCTGCGCGAAGCCGGCGCTCACGCCTTCGCCGCGCAGAGCGTGCTGTACCTGATCTGGCGCGAACCGTGGATGAGCGTCGCACGCGACACCTACATCGCCGCGATGCTGCGCCTCGTGAACTGGCATACGCTGCCCGACGTGCGCGGCGGCAGCGCGGGCGCCGCGCGTTACCCCACGCTCGACTTCGACGACGCGCCGTGGCTCGCGCAGGTCGAGCGCGTGCTGCTGTCGAGCGAGCCGTACCGCTTCACGGCCGCGCATCGCGATGCGCTCGCGCGCGATCCGCGTCTCACCGGCAAGCGCATCGATCTGATCGATGGGGAAATGACGTCGTGGTACGGCGTGCGCGCAATAAGTGGCATCGGCTACCTGCTGCGTCAGGCCGCCGCAGCCTGAGGCGGCGGCATGGTCGCGCCGCCCCCATATGGATATGTCGATTAAATTGTTGTCGCCAAAATGGCGCTTCGATAAGCTTTCGCGAAGGCGCGCCGCCGGCCAGGCCTCGAAGGCCGGCCCCCAGGCCTCGGGCCGGGATCGCCCGACCTGTACGACGGCGCCGGGAACGTATCACAATCGTGGCGACGCGCGCGCCGGGACCGCTGACCTGCCCGCTCACGCATCGCCGCCATAAACACAACCAGACGCACTGCCTGACTGCGCTCGTTACCGGAGATCCTATGCGCTTCAAACTGCTCGCAGCCGCCATCCTGCTCACTGCGCCCGCGCTCGTGCTCGCCAAACCGTTGACCGTCTGTACCGAATCGAGCCCCGACGGCTTCGACGTCGTGCAGTTCAATTCGCTCGTCACGACGAATGCATCGGCCGACGTGATCTTCAACTCGCTGGTGTCGTTCGACGAAGCCGCGAAGAAGGTCGTGCCCGCGCTCGCCGACAAGTGGGAAGTGAGCCCCGACGGCCTGACGTACACGTTCCACCTGCGCCCCAACGTGCAGTTCCAAACCACCGACTACTTCAAGCCCACCCGCGCGCTCAATGCCGACGACGTGATCTTCACGTTCGACCGTATGCTCAACGACAGCAATCCGTGGCACAAGGTGGCGGGCGCGAGCGGCTTCCCGCATGCGCAATCGATGGGGCTGCCGAAGCTGATCAAGTCGATTACCAAGGTCGACGACAACACGGTCAAGTTCGAGCTGAACGAGCCGAACGCGACGTTCCTGTCGATCCTGACGATGGGCTTCGCGTCGATCTATTCGGCCGAGTACGCGGACCAGTTGCTGAAGGCCGGCAAGCAGGTCGATCTGAATGCGAAGCCGATCGGCACCGGCCCGTTCGTGCTGAAAAGCTATACGAAAGACGCGGTGATCCGTTATGACGCGAACCCGACCTACTGGGGACCGAAGCCGAAGATCGAGCGCCTGATCTACGCGATCACGCCGGACGCGACCGTGCGCGCGCAGAAGGTGAAGGCTGGCGAATGCCAGATCGCGCTGTCGCCGAAGCCGCAGGATCTCGCCGACGCGAAGAACGACAAGTCGCTCGCGATCGTGCAGACGCCCGCGTTCATGACGGCCTTCGTCGCGCTGAACACGCAGCAGAAGCCACTTGAAAACCAGAAGGTGCGCGCCGCGCTGAACATGGCGTTCGACCGCACGACATATCTGAAGACCGTGTTCGACAACACCGCGACGCCGGCCGTGAACCCGTTTCCGCCGAATACGTGGAGCTACAACCATTCGATCAAGGGCTGGCCGTACGACCCGGCGAAGGCGAAGAAGCTGCTCGCCGACGCGGGCTATCCGAACTGGTTTTGAAACGACGATCTGGGTGCGTCCGAATGGCAGCGTGCTCAATCCGAATCCGAAGGCCGGCGCCGAACTGCTGCAGGCCGACTTCGCGAAGATCGGCGTGAAGGCGGACGTAAAGGTGATCGAATGGGGCGAGCTGATCAAGCAGGCGAAGCAGGGTCAGCATGACACGCTGTTCATGGGCTGGGCCGGCGACAACGGCGATCCGGACAACTATCTGTCGCCGCTCTTCAGTTGCAACGCGGTGAAGTCGGGCATCAACTTCGCGCGCTTCTGTAATCAGGATCTCGACAAGCTGATCGCCGACGGCAGAGCGACGTCCGATATCGCCAAGCGCACGAAAGCGTATGAAGCCGCGCAGCAGATCATCCACGACGAAGCGCTGTGGATTCCGCTCGGCTATCCGACCGCTGCCGCGATCACGCGCACGAACGTGAGCGGGTATCACGTGAGTCCGTTTGGGCGGCAGAATTTTGGGGCGGTGGTGGTGCAGTGATTTTGCACTGCGGTTAGCGCAGGCGGCCCTGCAAGAAAGCCCGGTTTTTGAACCGGGTTTTTTTATTCAACGCGCGAATTGGCTGGTTGCATCTGACACTGCGTAACCTTTTTTTCGACGTGATCTCGGGCCTTCGCCCGCCAGACCGATTCCTAATGCAATTTTCCTCAGTCAAGAAGCTGATAATTGCTTGCAAAGTAGCCGCCCACACTTTGACAGAAGGAATGGTTATGGCAATGCAAGCTCCAACGCGGACAGGTTTTGAACGGTGGCAGGATGACGTTAGCAAGGCTGTAAGCGATGCCAAATGGAATTCCTGGGACTGCGAGATCCAGATGGCAGTCCATGAGTACAACCGCTATCTTCACGGCACTTCCGGGTACGTGCCCTTGGACTGGCAGCTTATCAAGGCGATGTTGTGGGTCGAAACAGGTGCCCACGATCCTCAGTGGAACGCCAAGCCGATGCAAATCGGGGTTGCAGGCGATCCTGGATTAGCATCGCTGCTTTCACGCAAAGAAGGCGGTGATTTGATTGTGCCGTCAGCCTGGATAGGACGGCTGACAATGGCCTCTGTCAGAACGATACCGGCGTATAACATTCGTGCTGGTATTGGTTATTTGCTAATGCGCATGGCACATTTTAAGTACAGAAGCGTACTTGGTGCTGACCCTGAGGTTTACGAAATCGCGGTGAGGCCAGGAGATAGCCTCGACAAGATCCCCCCGCGTCACATTGGTTGTCGCCTGGATAAAATTGGAATCTGGGGGCGATAAAGAGAGAACAAGTTGGCGCGTTACGGAAAGACATTCAAGGACAGAGCAGTGGCGCGGTTGCTGCCGCCGGAGAGCGCATCAGTGGAAGAGGTTGCGCGAGAGATCGGTGTGGGCGCGCAGACGCTGGAGCGCTGGCGCAGTGATGCGCTGTCCATGCCCGCTCGCGAGCGGGCATGGACAGCGGCCGCGCGTTTCGAAGCGGTGTTGAGCACGGCAGCGATGGACGAGACGGCCCGCAATGCGTGGTGCCGCGAGCATGGCGTGTATCCGCAGGAACTGGCGCAGTGGCGGCAAGCGGCCACGCAGGCGCTGGCCGAGCCCGAAGAGGCCCGTGCGAGTCCACAGCAGACGAAGCAGGACCAGCGTCGCATCAAGGAACTGGAACGCGAACTGCGGCGCAAGGAGAAAGCACTGGCCGAGGCAGCCGCATTGCTGGTTCTTTCAAAAAAACTCGGGGCGATCTTCAACACGGACAAGGGCGAGGACGAATGATCGGCCTCGAAGATCGCCAGTTCCTGGCCCGGGAAATCGATTCGGCAAGACTGGCTGGCGCACGGTTGCGCCTGGCCTGCGAGGTGGCCGGAATCGACGTGCGTACCCTGCAGCGCTGGAGGGCCAATCAAGGGCTCGTCACTGGCGACGCCAGGCCCGGCGCGATGCGCCTGCTGCCCGCGCACACCTTGAGCCCGCAGGAGCGGGAAAACGTGCTGCGCGTAGCCAGCGAGCCGCGCTTTGCCGACATGCCACCGGCGCGCATCGTGCCGATGCTGGCTGACGAAGGCGTGTATATCGCCAGCGAATCGACCTTTGCACGCGTGCTGCGCGAGCATGGGCAGATGAGGCGCCGTGGCCGTGCCAGAACTCCTTCGAGCGGCCGGCCGCCGACCACGCACGTTGCAACCGCGCCGCGCCAGGTGTGGTGCTGGGACATGACCTATTTGCCGGCAACGGTCACAGGGCGATGGTTCCACCTGTACCTGATTCTGGACCTGTACAGCCGCAAGATTGTCGGCTGGGAGGTGCACGACAGCGACGCGGCCGAACACGCTGCTCATCTCGTACGTCGTACGGCGCTCTCCGAAGGCATTGCCGCCCTTGAGGCCCGGCCGGTGCTGCACGGCGATAACGGGGCGACGCTGAAGGCCACGACCGTGCTGGCGATGCTGCACTGGCTGGGCATCAAGCCGTCGTACTCGCGCCCCCGGGTCAGCGACGACAACGCCTATGCCGAGGCGCTGTTCCGAACCGCGAAGTACCGGCCGGAGTTTCCGGTCACAGGCTTCGAGGACCTGAACGCTGCTCGCACCTGGGCTGCCGGCTTCGTGCAGTGGTACAACTTCGAGCATCGTCATAGTGGCATCCGCTACGTGACGCCTGCGCAGCGTCACGCCGGTGACGATCGTGCGCTTCTCGCCGCTCGGCATGCACTTTACGAGAGGGCCCGCGAGCGCAATCCGGCCCGCTGGTCGCGCCACACGCGCAACTGGACACCGGTTGGTGCCGTGACGCTTAACCCCGAACGCGACTCAGTCGTCGAGATGGCGTCGATCAGCGCAAATAAACAGCCTCTGGCTGCATGAGTGAGGCGACAACTTGCTTGACGCGCGCCGAGATGGCGAGGGCTCAGGGCACCACGATCGACACGTTAAAAAAACTGAATCCCACCGCCACTGTTCTGCGCCCCGGACAAGTGTTGAAGTACCGGAAAGCTTCAGTTCAAAACGCTGTTACAAGCTGGCGTCCCATGTCCGCGCCAGTGATAGCGGAGCGTTACAACGGAGGGGGCGACCCCAACTACGCCAGGAAGCTTGATTACGCTTTGTCAATGGTGCGCAAAGGAAAGGTAGCCCTATGCGCACGATGAAGCTGATCTGTTTCGGTTTGACCGCCTACCTGCCAACGATGGTCCTTGCGGCCTCAACTGCTCCCGTTGCAAGCGAACGGGCTCTGCGCGAGGAATGCAGCGCGTTCTCGCAAGCGGGAATGCGGGACTGTCTGGCAGAGAAAGCAGAGGCCAGTCTGAAGGCCCTCAAACGAGCCGAGGAGAAGATGGCTGGCACCCTCTCCGAATGGGATGAAGACAACAAGTACGTCAACCAGGCCAGGGCAAAACTCGTCGCATCAAACAGGAAATTCGCGGAGTACCGCAAGGCTCAATGCGAATTCGCAGCTTCGCTAAGTGGTGGTGGGGCTGGCAATTCGCACGAATTGGGCCGTTTGGCTTGCATTTCCGAACTCAACAACCGGCGAGCCCAGCAACTACGCGACGCTGCCTCCGGCTTGCCGTTGAAGTAGTTCGCACGAAAGGACGCCTGGCATCGTTGCGCCGCTCAGTGCCTCCGCGTAGCGCGGGCCTATGCGTCCTCGGTTCTACGGCCGCAGCCAACGGCCGAGATCACACCGCCGCAAACCGAATCACCCCATCCGCATCCTGCGTCCGCTTCAAATCCCCCGCCCGCCACAGCAGATGCAAATGCGCGAGCGCCTCACCCATCGCGAATGTCATCTGATGGATATCGAGCTGGCGCTTGAACATCAACGGCACGATATCGGCGGCGCTGCGCGGCTTTTCCGCACATGCTTCGCGCACTTCGGCGAGCCGCGCGTCGTGATGCTCGCGCAGTTGCTGAATGCGCGTGCGCACGCCGCGAAACGGCTTGCCATGCGACGGCAGCACGAGCGTGTCTTCAGGCATCGTCTCGTAGCGGCCGAGCGACTCCAGATACAGTTCGAGCGGCGAACCCTCAGGCTCAATATCGAACACCGACACGTTGGTCGAAATGCGCGGCAGCACCATATCGCCGGAAATCAGCGTGCCGGTTTGCGCGCAGTGCAGCGCACAGTGTTCCGGCGAATGGCCGAAGCCCGTCACCACGCGCCACGTCCTACCGCCAATCCTCACGTCCTCGGCTTCGCGCAAACGACGGTATTGCCCCGGAATCGCCGGCACGAGGCTCGCGTAGTAGCTATTGCGATTGCGCAGTTTCTCGAGCGATTCGGCGTCGGTCAGACCGTGCCGCGCGAAGTGCCGCGCCGCGGCCTCGCCACCCGCGTTCGAGCCGTCGCCGGTCGCCATCACGCGCGCCTGCATGTATTCGCCAAGCGTCATCCACAGTCGCGCGTCCCAACGCTTTTTATCGCCACCGCCGCACACCCAATGCGCGAGGCCGATGTGATCCGGATGGCAATGCGTGACGATCACGCGCAGCACCGGCAGGCCGTCGAGCACCGATTCGAACACGCTCTCCCAATTCGCCTTGATCGTGTCCGACGTGATGCCGCAATCGACCACGGTCCAGCCTTGCTGGCCATCGATCTCATCGCGCAGCAGCCACAGGTTGATATGGTCGAGCGCGAATGGCAGCGGCATGCGCAGCCAAAGCACGCCGGGCGCGACTTCCATCGTGCGGCCCGCGTCGGGCATCGTGTCGTTGAAGGGGTATTCGAGCTGGTGTTCGAGTGCATTCATGGGGACTGTCTTCCTCCGACGACCCTCCGGCATGGCGAGGTGTGCGATGCCGGTCGGCCGGGTTGTGGTTGCTTTCCGCTCAGGTTGACGATAACGTAAACGTCGATTCTATCGTCCAATCCGGTTTTGTGCCGACCAAGCGGCCACGAGATGTCCCGATGAATACGCAATACACGATTACCGAGCTGGCGCGCGAATTCGACGTCACGCCACGCGCGATCCGTTTCTACGAAGACCAGGGTTTACTCTCACCGAGCCGCGAGGGTTCGAGCGGCTTGCGGCGCGTCTATTCGGGCCGCGACCGCACCCGTCTGAAGCTCACCTTGCGCGGCAAACGGCTTGGCTTCACGCTGTCGGAGATCCGTGACCTGCTCGACGTCTACGAATCGCCGACCGATACCGTACAGCAGTTGCACGCGTTCCTCGCGACGGTCGCGCGTCATCGCGAAGTGCTCGAACGTCAGCGAGAAGATCTCGACGCGACGCTCGAAGATCTCGCGCAGTATGAAGCGCAGGCGCGCGCGCTGCTCGATGGCGCGAGGCACGACGCGAAGCCTGCCTGAAGCGGCCTGACTCTGACCGGCGTTTGCGGAGCGCGCGTGATGAATCACTTCCCCAAGCTGTTATCGTCGCAAATCGGTTTCGACGTCGCGCAGACGATGCTCGATGGGTTCGACCGTCACTACCGGATCTTTCGCGACGCGGCGATCCACGCGAAGACGCTGTTCGAAGCCGGCGACTGGCACGGCCTGCAAAAGCTCGCGCGCGACCGCATCACGTCGTACGACGATCGCGTGCAGGAATGCGTGCAGTTGCTCGAAGACGAGTACGACGCGGAGAACATCGACAGCGAAGTGTGGCAGCAGATCAAGCTGCACTACATCGGCCTCCTGACCACGCACCGTCAGCCGGAATGCGCGGAAACCTTCTTTAATTCGGTTTCCTGCAAGATTCTGCATCGCTCGTACTTCAACAACGATTTCATTTTCGTGCGCCCGGCGATCTCGACCGAATACATCGAGAACGACGAACCGGCCGCGAAGCCGACCTACCGCGCGTATTACCCCGGTACCGATGGACTTGCCGCAACGCTCGAACGGGTCATCACGAACTTCCAGCTCGATCCGCCGTTCGAGGATCTGACGCGCGACGTCGCCTGCGTGATGCAGTCGATTCGCGAAGCGTTCGGCATGTTCGACGAAGCGCCGAACTTCCAGATTCACGTGTTGTCGTCGCTGTTTTATCGCAACAAGGGCGCGTATATCGTCGGGCGCATCATCAACGGCGAAGCGCTGCTGCCGTTCGCGGTGCCGCTGCGTCACGTGAAACCGGGCGTGCTCGCGCTCGACACCGTGCTGCTCAAGCGCGAGCAGTTGCTGATCATCTTCAGCTTCTCGCACTCGTATTTTCTGGTCGACATGGAAGTGCCGTCCGCGTATGTCGAGTTTCTGCGCACGATCATGCCGGGCAAGCCGAAGGCGGAAATCTATACGTCGGTGGGTCTGCAGAAGCAGGGCAAGAATCTGTTCTATCGCGATCTGCTGCATCACCTGAAGCATTCGAGCGACCGCTTCATCGTCGCGCCCGGCATCAAGGGGCTCGTGATGCTGGTGTTCACGTTGCCGTCGTTCCCCTACGTGTTCAAGCTGATCAAGGACAACTTTCCGCCGCCGAAGGAAACCACGCGCGCGCAGATCCAGCAGAAGTATCTGCTCGTCAAACGTCATGACCGGCTCGGCCGGATGGCCGACACGCTCGAATATTCGAGCGTCGCGCTGCCGCTCGCGCGGCTCGACGAAACGCTGTTGCGCGAACTCGAAAAGGAAGTGCCGTCGCTGATCGAGTACGACGGCGACAACCTCGTGATTCGCCATCTGTACCTAGAGCGACGCATGGTGCCGCTCAATCTGTTCCTGCAGAACGGTAACGACGACGACGTCGAGCACGGCATCAAGGAATACGGCGACGCGGTGAAGGATCTGATCCAGGCGAACATCTTCCCCGGCGACTTGCTGTACAAGAACTTCGGTGTCACGCGACACGGCCGCGTCGTGTTCTACGACTACGACGAGATCGAATACCTGACCGACTGCAATGTGCGTGCGGTGCCGGCGCCGCGCAACGAGGAAGACGAAATGTCGGACGAGCCATGGTACGCGGTAGGCCCGCACGATATTTTCCCGGAGACGTACGGCACGTTCCTGCTCGGCGATCCACGCGTGCGGCGCTCGTTCATGCGGCATCACGCGGATTTCTTCGAGCCCGAGCTGTGGCAGCGATACAAAGATTTTCTGTTGAAGGGCGAGCTGCCCGATTTTTTCCCGTACGACCCGAGCGTGCGCTTCTGCGTGCGTTATCCGGAGCGGTTCGCCGAAGCAGCCGATGCGCAGGCGAACGAGCCAAATGTGCGCGTGGCTTGATGAATCCCACAAGGGTTCGCAGCGGGCAACGCGCGGCGGTAGCCATCCAAGCTATGACCAAGGAGCTCGAACATGAGTGACGCAAACCACAGTGGTATCAACGCCGATCCAATCGTAATCGTCAGCGCGGCGCGCACGCCGATGGCCGGCTTTCAGGGCGACTTCGCGTCGCTGAGCGCGCCGCAACTCGGCGCGGTCGCGATCAAGGCGGCCGCAGAACGAGCGGGTCTGAAGCCCGAGCAGATCGACGAAGCGGTGATCGGTTGCGTGCTGCCCGCCGGCCTCGGCCAGGCGCCCGCGCGCCAGGCCGCGCTCGGTGCGGGTCTGCCGCTCGCCACCCGGCTGCACGACGGTCAACAAGATGTGCGGCTCCGGCATGCGCGCGGCGATGTTCGCGCACGACATGCTGGCCGCCGGCTCGCTCGACGTGATCGTCGCGGGCGGCATGGAGAGCATGACGAACGCGCCGTATCTGTTGCCGAAAGCGCGCGGCGGCATGCGCATGGGCCACGGCCAGGTGCTCGACCACATGTTCTACGACGGTCTCGAAGACGCCTACGACAAAGGCCGTCTGATGGGCGCGTTCGCCGAGGAGTGCGCGGCGTCGTTCGACTTCACGCGCGAGGCGCAGGATGCGTTCGCGGTCGAGTCGTTGAACCGCGCAAAGCGCGCGAACGAGGACGGCTCGTTCGACTGGGAAATCGCGCCGGTCACCGTAGCGGGCCGAAAGGGTGACGTCACGATCGCGCGCGACGAGCAGCCGTTCAAGGCCAACCTCGACAAGATCCCCACGCTGAAGCCCGCGTTCAGCAAGACCGGCACCGTGACGGCGGCGAACTCGTCGTCGATCTCGGACGGCGCGGCCGCGCTCGTGATGATGCGCGAGTCGACCGCGAAACGGCTCGGCGTGGCGCCGCTCGCACGCGTCGTCGGTCATTCGACGTTCGCGCAGGCGCCCGCGAAGTTCACCACCGCGCCGGTCGGCGCGATCCGCAAGCTGCTCGGGAAGAACGGTTGGCGCGCCGGCGACGTCGATCTGTACGAGATCAACGAAGCGTTCGCGGTCGTCACGATGGCCGCGATGAAAGAGCACGATTTACCGCACAACAAGGTCAACGTGAACGGCGGCGCGTGCGCGTTAGGCCATCCGATCGGCGCCTCGGGCGCGCGCATTCTCGTCACGCTGATCGGCGCGCTGAAGAATCGCGGTCTGAAGCGCGGTGTCGCGACGCTGTGTATCGGCGGCGGCGAGGCGACCGCGATGGGTGTCGAACTGATCTGATGCATCCACAAAATCTTCGAGGAATACGATGAAAACAGTGTTGATCGTCGGTGCATCGCGTGGCATCGGCCAGGAATTCGTCCGGCAGTACAGAAAGAGCGGCTGGCGCGTGCTCGCGACCGCGCGCGACGGCGCCGCGCTCGACGCGCTCAACGAACTCGGCGCCGAAACCTTCGCGCTCGACGTCACCGCGCCCGAAGACATCGCGGCGCTCGGCTGGAAGCTCGACGGCGAACGGCTCGATGCCGCAATCCTGGTGTCGGGCGTGTACGGTCCGCGCACCGAAGGCATCGAAACGATCACCGCCGAGGACTTCGATCACGTAATGCACACGAACGTGCGCGGCCCGATGCAGTTGCTGCCAATCCTGCTGCCGCTCGTCGAGGAAACGGACGGAATGCTCGCGGTGATTTCGAGTCGCATGGGCAGCATCGCCGATGCAAGCGGCACGACCGGCTGGCTGTATCGCGCGAGCAAGGCGGCGCTGAACGCCGTGCTGAAGCTCGCGTCGCTCGACGCGCAGCGCGCGACCTGCGTGTCGCTGCATCCGGGCTGGGTGCGCACCGACATGGGCGGCGCGCAGGCCGCGCTCGATCCCGAGCGCAGCGTCGCTGGCATGCGCGAGGTGCTGGCGCAGGCGGCGGCATCGCGCGACGCTTTTCACGGCCGCTTCTTTCAGTACGACGGCACGCAGCTCGACTGGTAGACAACTACGTTGCATGGGACCGGAGACACGCTCATGGTGCTTGATCAGGATCACCTGATGGTGCGCGACGCGCTGCGCACCTTCGTGCGCGAAGAGATCACGCCGTACGCGGCGCAATGGGACCGCGACCGCACCTTCCCGCGCGACGTGCACCGGCAGCTCGCCGAGCTCGGTGCTTATGGCGTGCTGGTGCCCGAAGCGTATGGCGGCGCGGGCATGGACGCGCTCGCGCTCGCGTTGATCCTCGAAGAAATCGCGGCCGGCGACGGCGGCACGTCGACCGCGATCTCGGTGAACAACTGCCCCGTGTGCAGCATCCTGCTCACTTATGGCAACGACGCGCAGAAGCGCGACTGGCTCACGCCGCTCGCGCGCGGCGAGATGCTCGGCGCGTTCTGCCTGACCGAGCCGCAAGCGGGCTCGGATGCGTCGGCGCTGCGCACCACCGCGACACGCGACGGCGACGCGTACCTGCTGAATGGCGTCAAACAGTTCATCACGAGCGGCAAGAACGGCGACGTCGCGATCGTGATGGCCGTCACCGACAAGGCCGCTGGCAAGCGCGGCATCAGCGCGTTCATCGTGCCCACCGGCACACCGGGCTACGTGGTCGCGCGGGTCGAAGACAAGCTCGGCCAGCATTCGTCGGATACGGCGCAAATCGTATTCGAGGCGTGCCGCGTGCCGGCCGCGAACCTGATCGGCGCGGAAGGCGAAGGCTACCGGATCGCGTTGTCGGGTCTCGAAGGCGGGCGCATCGGTATCGCCGCGCAAAGCGTCGGCATGGCACGCGCCGCGTTCGAGGCGGCGCTGACTTACGCAAAAGAACGCGAGAGCTTCGGCGCGCCGCTGTTCTCGCACCAGGCGGTGCAGTTTCGCCTTGCCGACATGGCGACCCAACTCGAAGCCGCGCGTCAATTGATCTGGCACGCGGCATCGCTGAAGGACGCGGGCCAGCCGTGTCTGACCGAAGCCGCGATGGCAAAACTGTTCGCCTCCGAAGCGGCCGAGCGCATCTGCTCGGCCGCCTTGCAGACTCACGGCGGCTACGGTTATCTGAGCGACTTCCCGGTCGAGCGGATTTACCGCGACGTGCGCGTGTGCCAGATCTACGAAGGCACGAGCGACATCCAGAAGATCCTGATCGCTCGGGCGCTCAACTGAAATTTCAATGAACAAGCCATTGTTGTCACTGCAAAGACCTGTCGACTGTCCGTGCGGCGGCGCCGCGCCCGACGCACGCGGGGGCACCGCGACCAAAGCCCCGCGTTTCGTGCAATGCTGCGGCCGCTATATCGACGGCGGCGAAGCCGCGCCGCGCGCGCTCGAACTGATGCGCTCGCGCTATAGCGCGTACGTGCTCGGTGCAACCGACTACCTGCGCGCGACGTGGGACCCCCGCACCTGCCCCGCCGATCTCGACGTCGATCCCACCGCGCCCGACGCGCCCCGTTGGCTCGGACTGCAGATCAAAGGCTTCGCCGAAAGCGATGCCGATCGCGCGACCGTCGAATTCATCGCCCGCTACAAAGTGGGGGGACGTGCTTATCGGTTGCATGAATCGAGTCGATTCGTGCGCGGCGATGATGGCCGCTGGCGTTATGTCGATGGCGACGTCAATGAGTAAATGAAGAGCATGCGCCGATTAAGCAATCGCTGCATTACGCGCCGAAGCTTTCTCGTGTCTTTCACTTGCCCTCCACAAACTTTATAAAGGCCTTTGCATAGGCCTTTTTTCGTTCCTTTCACGCGGGCTTCTTCGTTGGCCTCGCGCCACAGCACTGACACGACCTTTGCTCGCCGCTTCCCGCCACATGTCCCCGGCCCTTGCCCGGCAAGGCTTTGAAGCCTCGTTCGCACATGCAGCAATTTTTTCGTCACGGGTTCTCCTTGATTGCACAAAACAAAATTGTCGTGCCAGGATGAGTCCGTAGTTTCATGACGTCACATTGCGAGAGCGGGTCATACCGGCTCCGCAACATGCAAAGGAAGGCTGACCGGCCGCTGATCGAACGCGAGCCGCGCGGACTCCGACAGCATCAGGTGACGTTCATCCTCGACGCGTGGGGTCGCGTCGGCCGTTGGGTTCATCCCGTGCGATCTCGATTTGCGTGCGTGCGCTTCCCGCAACGTTCGCGAGTGAGTCTGTTTGTGTCGAAATCGCGAACGAAAGCTGAATGTCAGCCGCGTTTTGCGCAACCGGACAGCACGGAATTCAGGACACGTCTTTAAAGCAGGTGCGTCAATGGTGTTGAGCAAGGTTCTGACGAAGTGTGCGGCGATCTGCGCCGCGGCCACGTGTGCTGTCACGATCGCGCATGCCGATCCGCTCGCCTACTCGTCCCTTTCCGCACACGACGCGACGCCGTCGAGCGACATCCAGGGACCGCTGTCGCGCGCCCGCGTGCCGCGCCTCGCGCTGGACGACGACGTCTACCTGCCCACCGCTCACCTGAACGAAAGGATCATCCGCGTACCGGTCGACGCCGCCGGCACGGTCACGCTTGAAACCACGATCTACAAGCCGGACGGCCCCGGCCCGTTCCCGATGATCGTCTTCAACCACGGCAAGATTCCGGGCGACCCGCGCACGCAGGAACGCAGCGACCCGCTGCCGTTCGCGCGCGAATTCGTGCGCCGCGGTTACGTCGTCGTCGCGCCGAACCGCCAGGGCTTCGGTCACTCGGACGGCGTGTACGAGCAGGACGGCTGCGACGTCGAGCGCAACGGCCTTGGCCAGGCCGGCGACGTCGCAGCGACGATCGATTACATGTCGAAGCAACCTTATGTCGACGCGACGCACATCGCGGTGGCCGGCACCTCGCATGGCGGTCTTGCGACGATCGCATACGGGACCGAAGCGGCGCCCGGCGTGCGCGCGCTGATCAATTTCTCGGGCGGCCTGCGCCAGGACGCCTGCGAAGACTGGCAAGGCAATCTGACGCGCGCATTCGGCGCGTACGGCGAAAAGACTGCGGTGCCGTCGCTGTGGCTCTATGGCGATAACGATTCGGTGTGGAACGCGCCGCTCGTCGCGGGCATGTACGCCGCGTACGGCGCACACGGCGCCAGCGCGAAGATGGTCGACTTCGGCCACTACAAGAACGACGCGCATCGGCTGGTCGGCGACCGCGACGGCGTGCACGTATGGTGGCCGGCCGTCGAAGCGTTCCTCGCGCGCGCCGGTATGCCGACTGCCGTGCAGTATCACGTCGCCGATCCGGCCGCGCCGAAGGCAACCGGATTCGCCGCGCTCGACGCGGTCGACTCGGTGCCGTACCTCGACAACGAGGGCCGCAATGGCTATCGCAACTTCCTGCATCAGTATCCGAGCCGCGCGTTCGCGGTGTCGGATTCGGGCGCGTGGTCGTGGGCCGAGGGCGGCGACGATCCGATGTCGGTGGCGGTGACGAATTGCCAGAAGCAGAGCTCCGATCCGTGCCGGTTGTATGCGGTCGATAACGCGGTCGTGTGGGGCAATCAGAACTCGCAGACGGCGGATGCAAGCGATGCCGATGCCAATGGGCGCAAAGCGATTGCGAGCCGGGAGTGAAGTACGAATAGAGCCGTGAATCGAGGCGTGAATCGCGCCTGATTCTGATGTGCCGCAAGCCCGCCGTATTGGCGGGCTTTTTCTTGTGCGCTCAGTTCCCCCGCAAAAAACACCTCGTCACCCCAAATTCTGGCCAGTAACAGCCCATTACTTTGACGTCGCTATCTCCGTCGATTGGCGAGCTTCCCTCACGAACTCGAACGAGCTGCATCGAACGATGCTAAACCTCGACGCCACCGCGAAAAACGAGCATTTCGAGGTTGATGCGCGCGACCAAATAAACCGCTAATCTCGACCCCGCGCACTCGCCGAGGCTTGCGTGCGTGGCAAAAAAGCACCCTGGAGTACCTCTTTGGAAAAGTCAGCAGTCCCCCCGGTCGCCCCTGAAGATTGGGTCGCCCGCAGCCTGCGCGCGGTGTGGCATCCGTGCACGCAGATGAAGCACCACGAACGTCTGCCGCTGATCCCCGTCGCGCGCGGTCAAGGCGCGTGGCTGTACGATCGCGCCGGTCATCGCTATCTCGACGCGATCAGTTCGTGGTGGGTCAATCTGTTCGGTCATGCGAACCCGCGCATCAACGCGGCGCTGAAAGATCAGCTCGATACGCTCGAACACGCGATGCTCGCTGGCTGCACGCACGAGCCCGCCGTCGAACTCGCGGAACGTCTGCACGCGTTGACCGGCAACACGCTCGGCCACGCGTTCTTCGCGTCGGATGGCGCGTCGGCGGTCGAGATCGCGCTGAAGATGAGCTTTCACAGCTGGCGCAACCGGGGCTACGCCGACAAGCAGGAATTCGTCTGCATCGCCAACAGCTATCACGGCGAGACGATCGGCGCGCTCGGCGTGACCGACGTCGCGCTGTTCAAGGATGCGTACGATCCGCTGATTCGTCACGCCCACGTCGTCGCCTCGCCCGATGTGCGGCTCGCGCAAGCGGGCGAAACCGCCGCCGACGTCGCGCGCCGCGCGCTCGACCATGTGCGTGCGCTGTTCGAGGCGCGCGCGAACCGCATCGCCGCACTGATCGTCGAGCCGCTCGTGCAATGCGCGGCCGGCATGGCGATGCACGACGCGTCGTACGTCGCCGGATTGCGCGCGTTGTGCGACCGGTACGGCGTGCATCTGATCGCAGACGAAATCGCAGTCGGCTGCGGCCGCACCGGCACGTTCTTCGCGTGCGAACAGGCGGGCGTGTGGCCGGACTTCCTGTGTCTGTCCAAAGGCATCAGCGGCGGCTATCTGCCGCTGTCGATCGTGCTGTCGCGCGACGAGATCTTCGCGGCCTTCTATCACGACGACACCGCGCGCGGCTTCCTGCACTCGCACTCGTACACCGGCAATCCGCTCGCGTGCCGCGCCGCGCTCGCGACGCTCGATCTGTTCACGAGCGACGACGTGCTCGCCGCCAACGCACGCAAATCGGCGACGCTCGCGGCCGCGCTCGCGCCGCTCGTCGAGCACGCGCAGGTGCGCAATCTGCGTCAGCGCGGCACGATCTTCGCGTTCGACGCAATGATCGACGATCCTCAGCAAGCCAAAACGTTCTCGCGCCGCTTCTTCGAAAACGCGCTGCAACGCGAGCTGTTGTTGCGCCCGATCGGCACCACCGTGTACCTGATGCCGCCGTACATCCTCGAAGACGAAGAACTCGCGCTGCTCGCCACGCGCACGCGTGACACCTTCGACGCCACGCTCGCGGAGGCCCGCTGATGCATCTGCTCGACACACTCGCCGAAGGCCTGAAGGAAATCGACGCGCGCGGCCTGCGCCGACGCCGGCGCACCGCCGACACACCATGCGCCGCGCACATGACGGTCGACGGCCGTGAAATCATCGGCTTCGCGAGCAACGACTATCTGGGCCTTGCCGCGCATCCGCAATTGATCGACGCGATCGCCGAAGGCGCGCGCCTGTATGGCGCGGGCAGCGGCGGCTCGCATCTGCTCGGCGGTCATTCGCGTGCGCATGCGCAACTCGAAGACGATCTCGCCGAATTTGCCGGAGGCTTTCTCGACGACGCCCGCGCGTTGTATTTCAGCACCGGCTATATGGCGAATCTCGCGACGCTGACCGCGCTCGCGGGCCGCGGCACGACGCTGTTCTCCGATGCGCTCAATCACGCTTCGCTGATCGACGGCGCGCGGCTGTCGCGCGCGGATGTGCAGATCTATCCGCACTGCGACGTGGATGCATTGAGCGCGATGCTCGAAGCGTCGGAGGCGGACGTCAAGGTGATCGTGTCCGACACGGTGTTCAGCATGGACGGCGACATCGCGCCGCTGCCGCGTTTGCCTCGAACTCGCCGAGCGGCACGGCGCATGGCTGATCGTCGACGATGCGCACGGCTTCGGCGTGCTCGGTCCGCAAGGCCGTGGCGCGATTGCGCAAGCCGCGCTGCGCTCGCCGCATCTGATCTCGATCGGCACGCTCGGCAAGGCGGCGGGTGTCTCCGGCGCGTTCGTCGTCGCCCATGCGACCGTGATCGAATGGCTCGTGCAGCGCGCGCGTCCGTATATCTTCACGACCGCGTCGGTGCCGGCGGCCGCGCATGCGGTGTCGGCGAGTCTGCGCATCATCGGCGGCGTGGAAGGCGATGCGCGCCGCGCGCATCTCCAGCAACTGATCGAACGCACGCGCGCGATGCTGAAGGCGACGCCGTGGCTGCCCGTCGATTCACATACGGCCGTGCAACCGCTGATCATCGGCGCGAACGATGCGACGCTCGACATCGCCGCGTCCCTCGATCGCGCGGGGCTGTGGGTGCCCGCGATCCGTCCGCCGACCGTGCCGACCGGCACGTCGCGCCTGCGCATCTCGCTGTCGGCCGCGCACTCCCATGCGGATCTCGACCGGCTCGAGGCCGGCCTGCAACAAGTCGGAGCGCGCGCGGCATGAGCAACATGATTAACGATGACGGCGCGCTGTCGCTGTTCGTCACCGGCACCGATACGGAAATCGGCAAGACCTTTGTGTCGTCGGCGCTATTGCGCGGCTTCGTGCGCGAAGGCCTGCAGGCAGCCGCGATGAAGCCGATCGCGGCAGGCGCGTTCGAAGTGAACGGCGTGCTGCACAACGAGGACGCGGATCAGCTCGATGCCGCGTCGAGCGTGCTGCTGCCGCCCGCCATGCGCACGCCGTATCTGCTGAGGGAACCGGCCGCGCCGCACATCGCGGCGGCGCTGGAAAACGTCTCGTTCGATCTCGAGCACATCGTCGCGTGCCACAGCCAAGCGTTGAAGCTCGCCGAGGTGGTCGTAGTCGAAGGTGTCGGCGGCTTTCGCGTGCCGTTGACCGCGACGCAGGACACCGCCGATCTCGCCGTCGCGCTGAAGCTGCCGGTGGTGCTGGTGGTCGGCATGCGGCTCGGCTGCATCAGCCACGCGCTGCTGACTGCCGAAGCGATCGCCGCGCGCGGTCTAACGCTCGCGGGCTGGGTCGCGAATCGCATCGACCCGGACATGACCTTTCCCGACGAAAACATCGCGTCGATTCGCGTGCATTTCGCGCAAGCGTACGACGCGCCGTTGCTCGGCGTCGTGCCGCATATCAGCCCGCCGTCGCCGGAGCTTGCAGCGCAACAGCTCGACATTCGACGGCTTCTGCAAACGCTGCGCCAATTGCGCGCGGCATAGCGCTGCCCCGCAGCGCCGAACCCAAATTCATCCGTTTACGAGGATCGATCATATGACACAACTGAACATCGCAGCGGGCACCGCCGAAGCGAGCGCCGCCAACAGCAATCCGACCGCAGCCGCTACTGAAGCGAAACCGCTCGCGCGTTGGCGCGTCGCCGATATCGTCGCGTTGTACGAACTGCCGTTCAACGACCTGCTGTTTCGCGCGCAGCAAACGCATCGCGAGCATTTCGACGCCAATGCGGTGCAACTGTCGACGCTGCTGTCGATCAAGACCGGCGGCTGCGAAGAGGATTGCGCATACTGTCCGCAATCGGTGCATCACGACACGGGTCTCGCCGCCGACAAGCTGATGCCGGTCGACGAAGTGTTGGCCGCCGCGCAGGTCGCAAAGCAGAACGGCGCGACGCGCTTCTGCATGGGCGCCGCGTGGCGCAATCCGAAGGACCGTCATCTGGAGCCGATCAAGGACATGATCCGCGGCGTGAAGGCCATGGGCCTCGAAACCTGCGTGACGCTCGGCATGCTCGAAACGCACCAGGCGCAAGCGCTGCGCGATGCGGGCCTCGACTACTACAACCACAACCTCGATACGTCGCCGGAGTTCTACGGCCAGATCATTTCGACGCGCACGTACCAGGATCGCCTCGACACGCTCGAACGCGTGCGCGACGCGGGCATCAACGTGTGCTGCGGCGGCATCGTCGGTATGGGCGAATCGCGCCGCGAACGCGCGGGGCTGATCGCGCAGCTCGCGAACATGGAGCCGTATCCGGAATCGGTGCCGATCAACAATCTGGTGCAGGTGCAAGGCACGCCGCTGAGCGGGACCGAAGCGATCGATCCGTTCGAATTCGTGCGCACGATCGCGATTGCGCGCATCACGATGCCGCGCGCGATGGTACGTCTATCGGCCGGACGCGAGCAGATGGATGAGGCGTTGCAGGCAATGTGCTTCCTCGCAGGCGCGAATTCGATTTTCTACGGCGATCAGTTGCTGACCACGAGCAACCCGCAGGCGGAAGCGGATCGCAAGCTGCTCGCGCGCCTGGGGATTCGCGCTGAGGCTGCGCAGCAGATGCCGGTCGAGCAGAGCGAGTGCGAGCATGGGTGTGCGCATGGGCATGGGGATCACAGCGTGGCGAATTGAGTCGCGGAACCGCTGAGCCGCATGCGCTGCGTGCGCGAACTAGTGGTCTGCGTCGCCGCATAGTGGCGAAATTCACCCCGAAAGTTGGACGTTGATCCAATCTTCGGAGTGTTTTTCATGGCGAAGCTTTGAACACCAATTCAAGAAACCTAATCAATATTCAAATTGCGTCAAATTAGGAATTGTTGCGATCGATCGGGTGCATGAAAGCATGTGCGTGCCTCGCTGCGCAAGGAATCCAGGCAATCATTGTCCCGCCCGGTCGCGCATCGATGAACCAGGTTTTTGTGCTTTCGTTATCGGGCAAACGAAGAAATGCGCGGGTACGCGCGAACTCGACGCCCACCACGGCATGCATCTCGAAGCGCACGTGCGTGCGCAAACGCGCGCGATTTGCGTCGAAAAAGTAGAATGAAGCCTGTTCATACCGGGAGGAGACCCGATCCCGCACGCGTCGTCCGATTGCCGTCGCGCGCTCCGGGTCCGTCCCGCTCACGCCCACATCGACGCCGACGCATTCCGCACCGCATGAAAATACTCTTCTACGCACCGCACACCGAAGCCGCCGCGTGGCTGCACGACTTTGCGCGCGCTCTGCCCGCCGCCGAGCTGCGCGAATGGAAGCCCGGCGACACCGGCCCAGCCGATTTCGCGGTGGTCTGGCGTCCGCCGCGCGAGATGCTGGCCGGACGCAATACGCTGCGCGCGATCTTCAATCTCGGTGCTGGCGTCGATGCGATTCTCGCGCTCGAACGCGCGCATCCGGGCACGTTGCCGCCCGAGGTGCCGTTGATTCGCCTCGAAGATACCGGCATGGGCGCGCAGATGGCCGAGTACGTGACGCATGCGGTGCTGCGCTATCTGCGCCGCTTCGACGAATATCAGGTGCTGCAAGGCGAGCGCCGCTGGAAAGTGCTCGAGCCGCATCCGCGCGCAACGTTCACGGTGGCTGTGCTCGGGCTCGGCGTGCTCGGCACGCAGGTCGCGCAAACGCTCGCTTCGTTCGGCCTGCCGGTGCGCGGCTTTACTCGCGGCGAGAAGCAGATCGATGGCATCGCGACGTTCGCCGGCGACGCGCAATTCGATAGCTTCCTCGACGGCGCGAAGGTGCTCGTCAATCTGCTGCCGCATACACCCGACACGGAAAGCGTGCTGAATGCGCGAGTCTTCGCGAAGCTCGCGCGCGGCGCATATCTGATCAACGTCGCGCGCGGCGCGCATCTCGTCGAAGCGGATCTGCTCGCTGCGCTCGCGAGCGGCCAGCTCGCCGCCGCGACGCTCGACGTGTTCCGCGAGGAACCGCTGCCCGCCGATCATCCTTTCTGGCGCGAGCCGCGCGTCACGATCACGCCGCACACGTCGGCGCTGACGTTGCGCGAGGACAGCGTCGCGCAGGTCGCGGACAAGATCGGCGCGATGATGCGCGGCGAGCAGGTGAGCGGCGCAGTGCAACTGGAACGCGGCTACTGAGTGAAACCCGCGCCCGCATGCGTCGCAGGCGTGCAGGCTGAATTGAATTGCAGCAACGCGGCAGCACCCATCCTGGATGGGACAGCGATCAAACCGCATCGGATCGGAGACACATCATGGCCTTACCGAAGCAAGTGAAAATCGTCGAAGTGGGTCCGCGCGACGGGCTGCAGAACGAAAAGGAATTCGTGCCGACCGCGACCAAGATCGAGCTGATCAACCGTCTGTCGGCGGCGGGCTTCCGCAACGTCGAGGCAGCGTCGTTCGTGTCGCCGAAATGGGTGCCGCAGATGGCCGACGGCGCCGACGTGATGGCCGGCATCGAGCGCCGCGACGGCACGATTTACTCGGTGCTGACACCGAACCTGCGCGGTTTCGAAGGCGCGCTCGCCGCGCGCGCCGACGAGATCGTCATCTTCGGCGCGGCGAGCGAGGCGTTCTCGCGGAAGAACATCAACTGCAGCATCGCGGAGAGCATCGAGCGATTCGCGCCAGTCGCCGCGGTGGCGAAACAACATAAGCTGCGGATTCGCGGCAGCGTGTCATGCGCGCTCGGCTGTCCGTACCAGGGCGAAGTGCCGGTCGCGTCGGTCGTCGACGTCGTCAAGCGCTTCGCGGCGCTCGGCTGCGACGAGATCGATATCGCCGACACGATCGGCGTCGGCACGCCGAAGCGCACCCGCGAAGTGTTCGAGGCCGTGACCGACGTGTTTCCGCGCGAGCATCTGTCGGGACACTTCCACGACACCTATGGCCAGGCGCTCGCGAACATCTACGCGGCGCTGCTCGAAGGCGTCGAGATTTATCATGCGTCGGTCGCGGGGCTCGGCGGCTGTCCGTATGCGAAGGGCGCGACCGGCAACGTCGCGACCGAAGACGTGCTGTATCTGATGAACGGCCTCGGCATCGAGACCGGTATCGACCTCGCGCAAGTGGTCGAAATCGGCGACTTCATTTCGAACGCGATCGGCCGGTCCAACGTGTCGCGCGCCGGTAAAGCGCTGCTCGCGAAGGCGCGCAGCGAAGCAAACACCTGCGTATAACCGCAGCATCCATTTTCATTCAGGGTCCCAAACAATGAACGACCTCGCGTCCTTCGACTCCGACGATCTCGCCGCGCTGCCCGACTCGGCACGCCGCGTCGCGCTGCTGCTGCGCGAACGCGGTCACGCGGGGCGAATCGTGATGCTGCCGGAAACCGGCAAGACTTCCGCCGAAGCGGCCGCCGGACTCGGCTGCTCGGTCGCGCAGATCGCGAAGTCGATCCTGTTCCGGCGCCGCGAAGACGACGCGCCGGTGCTCGTGATCGCGAGCGGCGCGAATCGTGTCGACGAAAAGAAAGTGGCCGCGCAGGTCGGCGAGATCGGCCGCGCGGACGCGAAGTTCGTGCGCGAAAAAACCGGCTATGCGATCGGTGGCGTGTGCCCGGTCGGTCACGCGACCGAGCCGGTCACGTTGATCGATGCGGATCTGCTCGAGCTGGAGAGCCTGTGGGCGGCCGCCGGTCATCCGCACGCGGTGTTCAATCTGACGGCGCAGGAGCTGATCTCGCTCACAGGCGCGCCGGTCGTCGATGTCGCGTTGCGCGAGCCGGCCTGAACACGATGGCGAGCGGCAACGACTACGACGACAAGGACGACGGCGGTTGCGTGCCGTCGCCGTGCATCAGCGTGTGCAGGATGGATGCATCGACCGGCTGGTGCGAAGGATGCCTGCGCACGATCGACGAGATCGCCGGCTGGTCGACGCTCGACAACGACGCGAAGCGCGCGGTGTGGGACGCGATCGAAGTGCGCCACGCGACGTTAATGGCGCTGCGCACGACATCGACGACGAAGGAGAAGCAATGAACGCCGCGCCGCGCATCGTGACGCCCGGTGAGACGTTCAGTTCGACGCTCGAGTTGTCGGTGGATTCGATCAAATCGTTCGCGACGCTCGTCGTCGATCTGAACCCGTTGCATCACGATGAAGCGTATGCCGCGCAAAGCCGCTTTGGAGGCTTGATCGCGTCGGGCACGCAACCCACCGCGTATTTCATGGCGCTGCTCGCCACGCATTTCTCTACTTACGCGCAACCGCTCGGCCTCGAATTCGATATCAAGCTGAAGAAGGCAGTGCAGGCGCACGACACGCTGACGATCACGTGGCGTGTGCGCGACGCTCACTGGAAGCCGAGCCTGAACGGCGATCTGACCTATCTCGAAGGTTCGGTGGTCAATCAGCGCGGCGAGCTGATGTTGACGGGTACCTCGACGATCCTCGTGATGCCGAAGCCCCCCGCAGTCGCAAACGCGCACGCGAGCACGGCGACGCCATGATCGCGCTGCCCGCATCGATCCGGGTTTTCGAACGCGGCTGGCTGTCGTCGAACAACGTGCTGCTCGTCGACGACACATGCGCCGCGCTGGTCGATACCGGCTATGCGACGCACGCATCGCAAACGGTCGCGCTGGTACGCAATGCGTTACGCACGCGGCCGCTCGATCTGATCGTCAACACGCACCTGCATTCGGATCATTGCGGCGGCAACGCACTGTTGCAGGCAACGTGGCCGTGCCGCACGCTGATTCCGTCATCCGAAGCCGATGCCGTGCGCGGCTGGGACGAAACTCGCCTCAGCTTTCGCGCGACTGGTCAAACCTGCGAGCGCTTCGGCTTCACCGGCACGCTGGCACCCGGCGCACGTTTGCGGCTGGGCGCACTCGACTGGCAGGTGCTCGGCGCGCCGGGCCACGATCCGCATTCGCTGATGCTCTATTGCGCGGACGAACGCTTGCTGATCAGCGCGGATGCGCTGTGGGAAAACGGCTTCGGTGTGATCTTTCCAGAACTCGAAGGCGAAAGCGGCTTCGCCGAGCAGCAAGCCGTGCTCGACCTGATCGCAACGCTCGACGTGCGCGTCGTCATCCCAGGCCACGGCGCGCCGTTCACGCAGGTCGAAGCGGCGCTCGAACGCGCGATGTCGCGCGTCGCCTGGTTGCGCGCCGATCCCGCGCGCAACGCAAGGAACGCGCTGAAGGTGCTGATCGTATTCAAGCTGCTCGAAGTCCGCGAGATGAGCGTGGACACGCTTTTGCGCATGCTCGACGACGCGGCCGTGATGCGCGCCGCCGCCTCGATGCTGAAGCCGCGCGGCGAATGGCCCGCGTTGCTGAAGGGAATGATCGGGGAGCTCGCGGCGAACGATGGGCCGCTCGAAGTGGACGGCACGCGCATTCTCGCGCGGCATTGAACTGTGATGTGACCGGTTCGACCGGCGCGGTGGAAAAGCGCACCGGAACGCAAAACCGTGCTGCCAAAAAGAAAACCGCTCGACGAAGCGAGCGGCGGAACATCTGTTGGACGTGATCAGCGTCGCTGTCGATGATACGCGTGTGGGTTTTTGCATCGCATCGGTGATTTCCCTACAGAAATTTGACGCCACGTTTTACGAATGCATACATGATCTGTCATCAAACGGCGTTAGGCGCTTGAACGCTTGCGCGTTGTTCCGGGATCCGTAGCAATATCCGATTGAATGTCGAATCGGCATCACGTGGACGATAAGCGCTTTCTCTGCGGCACGATCCGCCACCCGAGATTGACGCCCGCCGCCGCCAGCAGAATCAGCGCGGCGCCGAGCACCTGAATCCATGCGAGCGTCTGTCCGAACGCAAGCCGGTCGACGATGATCGCGACCACCGGATAGATGAACGACAACGCGCCCGTCATCGACGTCGGCAGCTTCTGGATCGCGCCATACAGCAGCACGTACATGAGCCCGGTATGGACGACGCCGAGCACGATCAGTTCGAGCCACTGCGCGCCGTTTGCCGGCAACGCGTCGAAGCGTACGAACGGCGCGAGCAACAGCACGCCGAGCGATACCTGAATCAGCGCGAGCAGATGCGGCGGCGTGCCCTTCAGCCGCTTCGTGATGATCGACGACACCGCGTACATCGCCGCCGCACCGACCGCATAGGCGACGCCGACCAGATACTGCCCCGGCACCGCGAGCACGGCCGGCTCGACCTTCACGACGAACACGAGCCCGACGAACGCGACCACGAGCCACGCGATCGTCGATACGCTGATGCGCTCGCGAAACACCAGCGCGCCGAGGCCGACCAACATGAACGGCTGCGTGTTGTAGACGGCCGTCGCCATTGAGATCGACGCGCGTGAATACGCGGCGAACAGCAATACCCAGTTCACGACGATCGCCGCGCCGCCGAGCAACGCGAGGCCGAGCATCTTCCACGAAAACAGCTCGCGGCGGAACAGGCCGAGTACGGCGCACACGAGCGCGAGCGTCGCGCCGCCGAAAATGCAGCGGAAAAACACCACGTTGAACGGGCTTTGCTGCGAAGACACGACGAGCCAGCCGATCGTGCCCGACATCAGCATCGCGACGCTCATCTCCGCCGCGCCACGGCGGATGTCGCTGGGCGAACTGCTCGAGGTCGTGACGGAAGCCTTGTTTGAAGCCATGATTCGATCCCGGATTGTGACTGCATAACTGGCAGTGTAATTAATCCACCCGCGCGAATACATGGCTAAACTTAAGCGTTACCGCATTTGCACCTCATAAACGAAGGCCATCATGAGCAAACGCCTTGCATCGATCACGCCGGTCGCACTCGACGACACCGACCGCGCACTGCTCGCCGCGCTCGCGCAGGACGCGCGCCAGCCGGTCAGCGAACTCGCGCGCGTCGTCGGCTTATCGGCGCCCAGCACGGCCGAACGCGTGCGGCGGCTCGAAGCGCAGGGCGTGATCGAGCGCTTCACCGTGCAGATCGATCCGCGCGCGCTCGGCTTCACGCTGCAGGCGGTAGTGCGCGTGAAGCCGCTGCCCGGGCAGCTGCATCTGGTGGAGGAAGTGATCCGGCGCATTCCGGAGTTCGTCGAATGCGACAAGGTGACCGGCGACGACTGTTTCATCTGCCGCCTGTACCTGCATTCGATCGAACAGCTCGACGAGATCCTGTCGAAAGTGACCGAGCGCGCGGAGACCAGCACGGCGATCGTCAAGTCGACGCCGGTCGCGCGACGGCTGCCGCCGCTCGGCTAACGAAGGTCCATCGCTGGTCAAACGAAGGTCGCGCGAAGCAGCCCGGCGCTTATTGTTCGAGCGTCTCGAAAAACGACAGCATCTCGGCGACCAGTTCGTCCGGCGCTTCCTCGGGCAGATAGTGCCCGCACGATAGCGCGCGGCCGCTCACGTCGCGCGCGACATGCCGCCATTCGTCGAGCGCATCGAAGCATTTTTCGATCACACCCTTGTCGCCCCACAGCACCCGCAGCGGACAGCCGATCTTGTTGCCGCGCTCGATATCGGCGCGATCATGTTCGAGGTCGATGCTCGCCGACGCGCGATAGTCCTCGCACATCGCGTGCACCGCACCCGGTTGCGCGAGCGCCGCCCGATACGCGTCGAGCGCGGCGGGATCGAACGGTGCGAGACCCGCGTGACGTCCGCCCATCACCGCGTCAACATAGGCGGCCGGATTTGCGCCGATCAACGTTTCGGGCAGCGGCTCGGGCTGGATCAGGAAGAACCAGTGGAAGTAGTGCGTTGCGAACGCGCGGTCGGTGGCTTCGTACATCGCGAGTGTCGGCGCGATATCGAGCAGCATCAAACGCTCGACCGCGTCGGCGTGATCGAGCGCCATCCGGTGCGCGACGCGCGCGCCGCGATCGTGCGCACAGACGAGGAAGCGCTCGAAGCCGAAGTGGCGCATCACCGCGACCTGGTCGGCGGCCATCACGCGTTTCGAATACGGTGCGTGCGCGGCATCGCTCGGCGGTTTGCCCGACGCGCCATAGCCGCGCAGATCGGTTGCGATCACCGTGAAGTGCTGCGCGAGCGGCGCGGCGCAGCGTTCCCAGATCAGATGCGATTGCGGATGGCCGTGCAGCAGAAGCAGAGGCGGCCCGGCGCCGCCCTTCACTCCGAAAATGTCGACATCGCCCACGGCGACGCGAAAAGACGTGAAATTTTCGAAGGCCATGACGTCTCGTTGATCGTTTGAGGTCCGTGCATTGTAGAAGGCCAACAGGTCCGTGCGAGGTGGGATATCCCACGCAGACATGGAACCTGAATACTCCTTCGAACCGTTCCAAACGGGCCTACCGCGCGCGGGTCGCCCGCATCGCCTATAATCGAACGACCGTTCTTAAATGTTTGGCGCGACTTCGACATGCCGGTTTCGTTCGATTGCCACACGCATTCGCCGGTCAACACGCCGCAAGCCGTGTCGCTAAACTCATTCATCTATTCGCCGGCGCACGTCGCACCGGTTGGCCCAACCTGGAGACTCGCACCATGGCATTGCCCGCCGTTCTGCAAAACCTCGCGCTGCCCGTCGTCGCTTCGCCGATGTTCATCGTCAGCTATCCCGAACTCGTGCTGGCGCAGTGCAAGGCCGGTATCGTCGGCTCGTTCCCTGCCCTCAACGCGCGCCCGGCCGAACTGCTCGACGAATGGCTGACGCAGATCCAGGCGCAACTCGCCGGGCACAAAGCCGCGAACCCGGATGCGGTGATCGGCCCGATCGCGGTCAATCAGATCGTTCACCAGTCGAATGCGCGGCTCGAGCACGACGTGCGCGTCTGCGTCGAGCACAAGGTGCCGATCTTCATCACCAGCCTGCGCGCGCCGGCACGCGAGATCGTCGATGCGGTGCATAGCTACGGCGGCATCGTGCTGCACGACGTGATCAATCTGCGTCATGCGCAGAAAGCGCTGGAAGCCGGCGTCGACGGGCTGATTCTGGTCGCATCGGGCGCGGGCGGCCACGCGGGCACCACCTCGCCATTCGCGCTGGTCGGCGAGGTGCGGCGCATTTTCGACGGCCCGATCGTGCTGTCGGGCTCGATCGCCAACGGCGGCTCGATTCTCGCCGCGCAGGCGATGGGCGCGGACCTCGCGTACATGGGCACGCGCTTCATCGCCACCAAAGAAGCGCACGCGGTCGACAGCTACAAGCAGGCGATCATCAATGCGAAGGCGTCGGACATCATCTACACGAATCTGTTCACCGGCGTGCACGGCAACTACATCCGCGAGAGCATTACGAACGCGGGCCTCGATCCCGACGCGCTGCCCGAATCGGACAAGACCAGGATGAACTTCGGCGGCGACAAGACGAAGGCGTGGAAGGACATCTGGGGCGCGGGCCAGGGCGTCGGCCTGATGGACGACGTGCCGGACGTCGCCGAGCTCGTGCGGCGTCTGAAGAAGGAATACAACGACGCGAAGGCGCGGCTCGGCATCGCGCGCTGAGGTGAAGAACGGAGCGGGCCGGGCCGCCCGCTCGCGGCCTACATATTGCGCCGATACTGCCCGCCCACCTCGAACAGCGCGTGGGTGATTTGCCCGAGCGAACACACGCGCACCACGTCCATCAGCACCGCGAACACGTTGCCGTCGTCGATCACCGCGCGCTTGAGGCGTTCGAGCGCCTCGGGCGCGGCGTCGCGGTGGCGCGCCTGGAAGTCGCGCAACCGCCGCAGCTGACTCTGCTTCTCCGCGTCGGTGGAACGCGCGAGCACCAGCGGCCGCGGCGCTTCATGCGGATGCGCGCTCAGGAACGTATTGACGCCGACGATCGGATACGAGCCGTCATGCTTGCGATGCTCGTACAGCATCGACTCGTCCTGAATCCGTCCGCGCTGATAGCCGGTTTCCATCGCGCCGAGCACGCCGCCGCGCTCTGTCAGCCGCTCGAATTCGGCGAGCACAGCCTCCTCGACCAGATCGGTCAATTCATCGATCACGAAACTGCCCTGATTCGGATTCTGGTTCTTCGCGAGCCCCCATTCGCGATTGATGATCAGCTGGATCGCAACTGCGCGGCGCACCGATTCCTCGGTCGGCGTCGTGATCGCTTCGTCGAACGCATTGGTGTGCAGCGAGTTGCAGTTGTCGTAGATCGCGATCAGCGCCTGCAGCGTCGTGCGGATGTCGTTGAAATCGATCTCCTGCGCGTGCAGGCTGCGGCCCGACGTCTGCACGTGATACTTGAGCTTCTGACTACGCTCGCTCGCGCCATAGCGCTCGCGCATCGCGACCGCCCAGATGCGTCGCGCGACGCGGCCGAGCACCGTGTACTCCGGGTCCATGCCGTTCGAGAAGAAGAACGACAGATTCGGCGCGAAGTCGTCGATCGACATGCCGCGCGCGAGATACGCCTCGACGTAGGTGAAGCCGTTCGCGAGCGTGTACGCGAGCTGCGAGATGGGGTTCGCGCCGGCCTCGGCGATGTGATAGCCGGAAATCGACACCGAATAGAAATTGCGCACGCCGTGTTCGACGAAATACGCCTGAATGTCACCCATCACCTTCAGGCTGAATTCGGTCGAGAAGATGCAGGTGTTCTGCCCCTGGTCTTCTTTCAGGATGTCGGCCTGCACGGTGCCGCGCACGTTTTCGAGCGCGGCGCGGCGCGTTGCGGCGAGTTCGGCTTCGGTCAACAGGCGGCCTTGCTGTTGCTCGCTCAGCGCGATCCGCTGGTCGATCGCGACGTTGAAGAACATCGCGAGGATCGTCGGCGCGGGGCCGTTGATCGTCATCGAGACCGACGTATCCGGCGAGCACAGATCGAAGCCGTCATACAGCGTCTTCATGTCGTCGAGCGTCGCGACCGACACACCCGAATTGCCGACCTTGCCGTAGATGTCCGGGCGCTCGTGCGGCTCCTCACCGTAAAGCGTCACCGAGTCGAACGCGGTGGATAGCCGTTTGGCCGGCATGCCTTCCGACAGCAGCCTGAAGCGACGATTCGTGCGCTGCGGATCGCCCTCGCCCGCGAACATGCGCGTCGGGTCCTCGTTCTCGCGACGAAACGGAAACACGCCAGCGGTGAATGGGAAATAGCCGGGCAGATTGTCGAGCATCAGCCAGCGCAGGATCTCGCCGTGATCGACGAATTTCGGCAGCGACACTTTGCGGATTTCGGAGCCGGACAGCGTCGTGACCGTCAGCGCGGTGCGGATTTCACGCTTGCGGATGCGCACCACATGTTCGTCGCCCGCATAGGCGGCCACCGTTTGCGGCCACGCGTCGAGCAGCTTGCGTTCGCGCTCGCCGAGCGCGGCGCCGCGTTGGTCGATCAGCGCATCGAGCGACGAGGCGTCGCTGCCCGCCTCGCCGAGCATGCGGCGCGTCTCGACGATCTGCCAGCGTTCCCGCGCGATTTGCGCCTGCGCGTCGGCCCGCGCTCGATAGCCGCGTACCGTCTGCGCGATGTCGGCCAGATAGCGCACGCGCGCGGGCGGCACGATTGCATGCAGGTTGCTCGAAAAGCGCAGGCCTTCGGTCGCGCCGAGCCGTGCGCCGCCCTCGCGCAGGCCGTGCGTGCGCAGCGCATTAGCGATGCGCCGGTACAGCGCGCTCACGCCGTCGTCGTTGAAGCGCGACGCGATCGTGCCGAACACCGGCATCGCGTCGGGCGATGTCGCGAAGTCCCCACGATTGCGCTGCACCTGCTTCGCGACGTCGCGCAGCGCATCCTGCGCACCCTTGCGATCGAATTTGTTGATCGCGACGAAGCTCGCGAAGTCGAGCATATCGATCTTCTCGAGCTGGCTCGCGGCGCCGAACTCCGGCGTCATCACGTACAGCGATTCGTCGACGAACGGCACGATCGCCGCATCGCCCTGACCGATCCCCGACGTCTCGACGACGATCAGATCGAAGCCCGCCACCTTGCACAGCATCAGCGCGGCGGGTAGCGAATCGGAGAGTTCGGTCGACGCCTCGCGCGTCGCCATCGAGCGCATATAAATGCGGGCGCCGTCGCCCCAATCGCCGATCGCATTCATGCGGATGCGGTCGCCGAGCAGGGCGCCGCCGGATTTTCGGCGCGACGGATCGATCGCGAGCACGGCGATGTTCAGCGAGTCGCCGTAGTCGAGCCGGAAACGGCGGATCAGCTCGTCGGTCAGCGACGACTTGCCCGCGCCGCCGGTGCCGGTGATGCCGAGCACCGGGATGCGTGGCGCTTGCGCGAGCGTCGCTAGCTGGTCGCACGCGGCGGCGTCGACGCTGTTCGTTTCGAACGCGCTGATCAGTTGCGCGAGGCGGCGCAAGATCGGCGCGGCGGGATCGGCGGGGTGCGAGCCAGCAGCAGTGCCAGCGTGCGGAGCATGGGCCTCACCGCAACGCGGCAACGGCCGCGCGGCCAGCTCGGCGAGCCATTCGCGCACCGGCGTCGGCCGCGCCGCGTCGGCCGCGCGCGCCCCTTCGACGCAGCGCGCGATCATGTCGTCGATCATGCCTTGCAGACCGAGCCGCTGACCGTCGTGCGGCGAGTAGATTTTTTCGACACCGTCGCGTTCGAGCGCGGCAATTTCCTCGGGGACGATCACGCCCCCGCCGCCGCCGAACACCTTGATGCGCTCGCCGCCGCTTGCACGCAGCAAATCCACCAGGTAGCGGAAGTATTCGTTGTGGCCGCCCTGATAGCTCGACACGGCGACGCCGTCGGCGTCCTCGTTGAGCGCGGCGGTCGCGACTTCGGCGACTGAGCGGTTGTGGCCGAGGTGGATCACCTCGACGCCGCTTGCCTGCAGGATGCGCCGCATGATGTTGATCGACGCGTCGTGGCCGTCGAACAGCGCGGCGGCGGTGACGAAGCGCAGGCGCCGGCCCGCGGGCAGTTCGTGGCTGCCGGCACGCTGCGGCGTGGACAGATCGGTCATGTCTCCCCCAGATCATTTAACTGATGGGTGCTCACAATCAGTATATAGAAACGGGGTAACACGGCGCCGGGGCGCGGGGCGGGCGATTGGCGACGTATGCTCGGTGCTTCGCGACACGCTACCGCACCGCCAACGCCTTGATTTGGTCGAGCGACGGCCACAGCGATTCGTTTGCGAACCGCGCCGCCAGAAAATCGACGAATGAGCGCACCTTGGCCGAGAGATGCCGCCGGCTCGTGTAGACGACGTGGATCGGCAGCTCCCGCGGCGGCACCTGGTCGACGAGCAGCGGCACGAGCCGCCCTTCGGCGAGATCGCTGCCGATCACCTCGGTGCCCAGCATCGCGATGCCCGCGCCATGCAGCACGACCACGCGCTGGGCCTCGAGCTGATTGACGATCAGGTTGCCCGACAGGCGCACACGCGAGCCCGCGTCGCCGGTCGCGACTTCGAGCGCCGATACGCCCGCGTACTGCAGATAGTTGTGGCGCGCGAGATCGGCGACGCTCTTCGGCGTGCCATGCTTGCGCAGATAGGCGGGCGATGCGCACAGCACCAGATGCGCGGTCGCGATCTGCCGCGCGATCAGCGACGACGACTTGAGCCCGCCCGGCGACGCGCGGATCGCGACGTCGAAGCCCTCGTCGATCAGTTCGACGACGCGGTCGGACAGTGTCATATCGACGGTGACCTGCGGATACTGCGCGGCGTAGTCCGCGACCGCGGCCATCACGTGATTCAGGCCGAACGCCGACAGCGACGACACCCGCAGCCGCCCGTGCGGCACGACGCTTGCCGCGCCGACCGCCTGGCCGGCTTCGTCGAGCTCGGTGAGCGCCTGACTCAGCCGCTCGTAGTACTCGCGGCCTGCCTCGGTCGGCGCGACGCGACGCGTGGTGCGGTTCAGGAGCCGCGCGCCGAGCTGCTGCTCCAGATGCATCACGTGCTTGCTCGCCATCGCCGCCGACATCTCCATCTTCTCCGCCGCGCCGACGAAACTGCCGGCTTCGACCACGTGGCGAAACACTTTCATGCTGACGAGGGTGTCCATCTCAGTCGCTCGCTTCAGGAATCAATCGACGTCATTTTGCCGGGTTTATCAAAAGAACGGCAGCAAACGCTCGTATTCGGCGGCGCCCGAAATCGACAAAGCCCGCGTTCCGGGCGGAACGCGGGCTTTGCGGTGACACCGTGAGCCGAGATCAGAACTTCGCGCGCAACCCCGCGCCATATGTATTGCCGCTCGACTGACCGGTGATGTGGTCATACAGGTACGCGGCATAGACATCGGTGCGCTTGGACAGCGGATAGTCGTAGCCGACCGCCGCCGTCTGGCGCGTCTGGTTCGAACCGCCGCCGTTACGCGAATACGCATACGAAGCCATCACCGAGCCAGGCCCGAACGGCACCGTGACGCCGCCCTGACCCGTGTTGACGTGCCAGCTCGTGACCTGCTGGTCGTTGTACGTGTACATGTACTGGCCGTACAGCTTGACGAACTTCAGGTCGTACGACACGCCCGCCTGCGCGACGCTCTGGCTGCGCAGACCCGGCACGCCCGACGTTTCGAAGCTGCCGAGGTCGCCCGGCACGTTGTTGAAGTTCACGTACTGGTACACCGCGGTCGCCGCGAACGGCCCGTGGAAGTACAGCACCTGGCCGCTCCACTTCTTCGCGCCGTTCTGGGTCGTGTTGCCGAGCGCGTACATCGCGGTCGCCGAAAGGCCGTTGAAGTTCGGCGACGTATACGACACCGCATTGTTCCAGCCCGAGTCGCCGGTCACGCCCTGGTCGGTCGTGTAGGTCGGGAAGGTGCCGAGGCCGAGGTACACGTGATAGACCATCGGCGAGAACCAGTACGAATCGACGAACGGGTTGAACAGGATCGTCGACACGAACAGCGGCGTCGTCAGGCGGCCGGCGGTCACCGTACCGTACGGCGATTCGATGCCGACGTACGCGTTGCGCGAGAACGTCGTGTCGCCGGTGAAGCGGCCGTACTCGCCGGTTTGCGCGCGGAAGAAGCCTTCGATAGTGAAGATCGCCTTGTAGCCGTTGCCCAGATCCTCGGTCCCCTTGAAGCCCCAGTACGACGTCGACATGCCGCCGCCCGACACGACCACCGCGGTCTTGCCGCCCGGAAACTTCTGCGAGCCGACCCATTCGTCGACCTGGCCGTAGAGCTGCACGCTCGATTGCGCGAACGCCGACGACGCGCTCGCCAGCGCGACGACGCATGCGGTGGCCTTGAGAGTAGTCTTCAGCGCGCTGCTGAGGCTTGTGTTCATGGGTTCTCCAATCTTTGTCAAAAGGGTGTGGCTGTGCGAAAGGGGGCGCTCGCGCGAAACGTCGTTGTTATCCGTTCGATCGTCGAGTCAATCTGGGCGGGTCCCATCTTTGCGGACCATTTTTATGAACAAAAATATCGCTGCTTATTGCGGGTATATCGGTCTGATTAGTTTGGTCGGTTATCGGCTTGATATGACGCTTCAGAGCGGACTGGCGCCGCCCCTTGGACGCAATGCGGCATGCGGCGAACGGCGCGCCACAGCGTGCTTGAACGCCTTAAATGACGGGCCGATGGCGCGACGCGGCAGAATGCCAAGATTTGACGCTGACCGGTAATTCGATGCCGGGTGTTTTCAAAAAAGTGTGGCGTCGAAACGTCAGATTCGGGGCTACAGCGCAGAGGAAGGCGCGCGAAGCCGCGCGAGGGATCGCGGGAAGGATCTGGAAGACGGGTTTCGGGACTGCGGTTGGGGCGGTGCGGTGGTTTGCGAAATCGCGCTCAGCTAATTCCGGTACGGTGAACCGCCCGGCTGACGCGGATCGTCGGCTGGGCGTTGCAGCGGGCGTGCTGCGCCACGCTCTTCGTTGTAGCGGGCGACGTCGGCGCGGATCGAGCCGTTGCGCATCGGCATGTTGGACGGGGGATGCGGCACCGGACGCGACTCCGCGCTGACCGGCGTGATCGCGCCCGCATAGCCGGACGGATCGCCGACACGGCGCATGCCGGACTTGTAGCTGCCGAAGCCATAACCGAAATTGGCGTCCGCGATATTCGCGTTGCCGCGCTGCGCGCGTGCGTCACGAGAAGCCATCGCATTGCGCGAGCCGCGCACAGCAGGTGCGCCGCCCGCACCGGCATAACGGCCGTCGCCACGCATCTCCATGCGCGGCGCGCGCCCGGCAGTGTCGCGCGAATGAGCGCCGCCCGCGGCGGCACCGCCGCCATGCGGCCCACCCGGCTCCTTCGCATAAGCGAACGAGCACAGCACGGCGATGACCGCGCCCCACGCCCAGTGCCTCGTTCTCGACAACCCGTCCACCTGTGACTCTCACGCCCGAAGACTTGCCTGAAATCCACCGTTCGAGCTGCGATGGACCTGTTGCGGGAGGAGAAAAGCGCCGCGTTCCTGTCGCGGCGCAGGGCATCCCTGCGGCCTTTGAACGAGTAATTTATGGTCGGGGGCAGAGGGTGTCGAGCCAAAAAGTGTTAGGTCTCGTCGGTGGATGTAACACCCTGTTACTGCGGCCTTTTTCCGCGCCGGAGCCCTCGTGCGGACGCGCCTCGGCGGCTTGCTGGCCGGCGTTTTCGCCTGGCCCGCGCGGGTGCCGTTTGTTGCAAATAAACGCCGCTTGCAACGTCAATGGTTAAACGGTTTGTCGCGAGAAAGCACCTCGCCAATACTGAGACCTGGCACGTCGCACGAATGGGCTCGGTCTGATTGGGGAGTCAATGCGCAAACTTCATTAATCGATTCGGCAAATGAATTTGCGTTTTCAATCGGCTTTCGACAACAATAGCCGCTTTCCATTGGCATGGACCACGCCTGACAGACCCGTCCCATGCTTACACCGCGTCATTGAATCGAGATTGCGACATGGCCCGCCCGAAATTCCTGCCCGATAACTTCACCCTGTGCCTCGTCGGCACCGTGATCCTCGCCAGCTTCCTGCCCGTTCATGGGCAGGCCGCCGTGGGGTTCAACTGGGTGACGAACATCGCGGTCGGCCTGCTGTTCTTCCTGCACGGCGCCAAGCTGTCACGCGAGGCGATCATTGCGGGCGCGACGCACTGGCGCCTTCACCTCGTGGTGCTGCTGAGCACGTTCGCGCTGTTTCCGCTGCTCGGCCTCGCGCTTAAACCGGTCCTTTCGCCGCTGGTCACGCCGTCGCTCTACGCCGGCGTCCTCTTCCTCTGCACGCTGCCGTCGACGGTCCAGTCGTCGATCGCGTTCACGTCCATTGCCAAGGGCAACGTGCCGGCCGCGGTATGCAGCGCGTCCGCCTCGAGCCTGCTCGGCATCTTCTTCACTCCAGCACTCGTCAGCGTCATCGTGACGAATCAGGCCGCGAGCGGCGGTGCGTCGCCGTGGCATACGATCGGCAACATCGTGCTGCAACTGCTCGTGCCGTTCGTTGCCGGCCAGCTGCTGCGCCCGCTGATCGGCAAGTGGATCGAGAAGAATCGCGGCGTGCTGAAGTTCGTCGACCAGGGCTCGATCCTGCTCGTCGTCTACGGTGCGTTCAGCGAGGCCGTCACCGAAGGCCTGTGGCACACGATTCCGCTGTCGGCGCTCGGCGGCCTCGTCGTGGTGAGCGCCGTGCTGCTCGCGCTCGCGCTGGCCGTGACGATCTTCGCGAGCAAGCGGCTCGGCTTCAGCCGCGCGGACCAGATCACCATCATCTTCTGCGGCTCGAAGAAGAGCCTCGCCGCCGGCGTGCCGATGGCCAAGGTGATCTTCGCGTCGCATGCGGTCGGCGCCGTGGTGCTGCCGCTGATGCTGTTCCACCAGATTCAGCTGATGGTCTGCGCCGCGCTCGCGCAACGCTGGGGCGCCCGCGACCTCAGCGGCGAGAGCAATGCCGCGGCGCGGCGACCCGCCGCCGCCGTCGCGCGCCGTTGAAAACACACGCAATGCAAACAGGACATTCATAAGCGCCCTCCCTGAGCGTCGTTTTGATCGTGTGAAGCAAGCCGCCTTCGGGCGGCTTTTCTTTTGGCTCTGCACTGGCCTTTGTCGTTATTTCACGCGCAAACGCTCTCGCTGTCGCCTCGGCCGGATGGCATAGGACGATTCTCGAACCGTCTCGAAAACGGCGGCCCGCCTGCTGTTTAGGCATTTTTACTAAACAACTTAATTTCCAACAAATCCATAAAATACGGGTATTTACTGGTGTCATGCTGGCGTTTTGCAAGCGGCTTTAGCTGCGTTTTACTATACAATCGCCCGACCTGAACCCGTGCTGCCTCGCCTCGCGCGGCAGCTTCATTCGATGGCCACAACCATCCGCGACGTCGCCCGCGCGGCCAGCGTTTCGATCGGCACCGTGTCGCGCGCGCTCAAGAATCAGCCGGGCCTTTCCGAGGCCACGCGCGAACGCGTCGTCGAAGCGGCGCGCCAGCTCGGCTACGACTCGGCGCAGCTGCGTCCGCGCATCCGCCGGCTAACCTTCCTGCTGCATCGTCAGCACAACAACTTCGCCGCGAGCCCGTTCTTCTCGCACGTGCTGCACGGTGTCGAAGACGCGTGCCGCGAGCGCGGCATCGTGCCGTCGGTGCTGACTGCCGGGCCGACCGAGGACGTGATTCACCAGATGCGCCTGCACGCGCCCGACGCCGTCGCGATCGCCGGCTTCGTCGAGCCCGAAACGCTCGCCACGCTGGTCGCGATGCAACGCCCGCTGGTGCTGATCGATCTATGGTCGCCGGGCTTGCGCTCGGTCAATCTCGACAACGCCGGCGGCGCCACGCTCGCAATGCGCCATCTGTTCGCGCAGCAGCGCAAGCGCGTCGCGTTCATCGGCGGCTCGCTCGCGCACTTCAGCATCGCCGAGCGCGCGCTCGGCTACCGGCGCGCATTCTTCGAAGCGGGGCTGCTGTTCGATCCGTCGCTCGAAGTGAACATCGACGCCGGGCTCGATCCCGACACCGGCGCCGCGCGCGCGATGCAGCGCCTGCTCGACGCGCCGGGCCCGCGCCCCGACGCCGTATTCGCGTTCAACGACGCCGCCGCGCTTGCCGCGCTGCGCGTGTGTCTCGCGCGCGGCTTCAGCGTGCCCGACGACATCGCGATCATCGGTTTCGACGACATCCCCGCCGCCGCCCACGCTACCCCGCCGCTATCGACGATCGCGGTCGACAAGGAAGCGCTCGGCCGACGCGGCGTCGAACTGCTGCTCGAAGACTCGCCCGCCGAACTCGAAGTCCGCTTGCCCGTTCAACTCGTTGCCCGTGCCAGTACTTTGGTGAAAACGCCATGACGCTAACCGATCCGCTTCAACTTTCCAGCGACGCCGCGAAGGCGCCGCCGTTCGCCAGCTTCCGCAAGCGCGAGTTCCTGCTCGCGCACATCGAAGACACGCTGCGCTTCTATGCGCCGAACGTGCTCGACCCGAGCGGCGGCTTCTACCACTTCTTGCGCGACGACGGTTCGATCTACAACCGCACCACGCGCCACCTGGTCAGCAGTTGCCGCTACGTGTTCAACTACGCGATGGCGTACCGGCAGTTCGGCGACCCGAAGCACCTCGAATACACGCGCCACGGCCTGCGCTTTCTGCGCGACGCGCACTGGGACTCGCAGCACGAGGGCTACGACTGGGAAATCGAATGGCGCGACAGCAAACGGCGCACGCTCGACGCGACGCGCCACTGCTACGGCCTCGCGTTCGTGCTGCTCGCGTACTCGCACGCGGCGATGGCCGGCATCGAGGAAGCGAAGCCGATGATCGGCGCGACCTTCGAGCTGATGGAGCACCGCTTCTGGGACGCCGCCGCCGGCCTCTATGCCGACGACGCGTCGGCCGACTGGCGTGTCAGCACGTATCGCGGGCAGAACGCGAACATGCATACCACCGAGGCGCTGCTCGCCGCGCATGAAGCGACCGGTCATCTGGTGTATCTCGATCGCGCCGAGCGCGTGGCGTCGAATATCACGCTGCGCCAGGCGAAGCTGTCGCAAGGACTCGTGTGGGAGCACTTTCACGCGGACTGGTCGGTCGACTGGCACTACAACGAAGAGGACAGCTCGAACATCTTCCGTCCGTGGGGCTTTCAGCCCGGTCATCAGACCGAATGGGCGAAGCTGCTGCTGATTCTCGAACGCTTCCGTCCGCTGCCGTGGCTGCTGCCGCGCGCGATCGAACTGTTCGACGCCGCGATGACGTACGCGTGGGACGAAGACCACGGCGGCCTCTACTACGGCTTCGGCCCCGACGGCACCGTGTGCGATCACGACAAGTACTTCTGGGTGCAGGCCGAAACGTTCGCGACCGCCGCGCTGCTCGGCAAGCGCACCGGCAACGAGCGCTTCTGGGACTGGTACGACGAGATCTGGCGCTATAGCTGGACGCACTTCGTGGACCACAAGTACGGCGCCTGGTATCGCATCCTCACCTGCGACAACCGCAAGTACAGCGACGAAAAGAGCCCGGCCGGCAAGACCGACTATCACACGATGGGCGCGTGCTACGAAGTGCTCGCCCATGCGCTCGGCGAAAACGCTGCGGCTGAATCAGCCGCTCCCGCCGCAGCGGCTTCCGCGGAGAAAGCACAATGAGCGCGACGACCAACCTCCCCGTTTTCGTATCCGCCGGCGACATCCTGACCGATCTCGTGCGCACCGGCGCATCGCACTGGCTGTCGCGTCCGGGCGGCGCGGGCTGGAACGCCGCGCGCTGCGTCGCGCGGCTCGGCCTGCCGACCGCGTGCGCGGGCTCGCTCGGCGTCGATAACTTTTCCGACGAGCTGTGGGACGCGAGCGTCGCGGCCGGCCTCGACATGCGCTTCCTGCAGCGCGTCGAGCGCCCGCCGCTGCTCGCGATCGTGCATCAGACCCATCCGCCCGCGTACTTCTTCATGGGCGAGAACGGCGCCGACCTCGCGTTCGAGCCGGCGAAGCTGCCCGCCGGTTGGATGAACGCGGTGAAGTGGGCGCACTTCGGCTGCATCAGCCTCGTGCGTCGGCCGCTCGGCGACACACTGGCGCAACTCGCCGCCCAGTTGCGTTCGCACGGCGTGAAGATCAGCTTCGATCCGAACTATCGCAACCTGATGGAGCACGGCTACGAGCCGACGCTGCGCAAGATGGCCGCGCTCGCGGATCTGATCAAGGTGTCGGACGAAGATCTGCGCATGATCTTCAAGACCAGCGACGAAGCCGCCGCGCTCGCGCAATTGCGCGCGATGAATCCCGCCGCCACCGTGCTCGTCACGCGCGGCCCCGAAGCGGCGATGCTGCTCGACGGCGCCGCGGTGATCGAGGCGAAGCCGCCGCGCGTCGAAGTGGTCGATACGGTCGGCGCGGGCGATGCGTCGATCGGCGGTCTGCTGTTCAGCCTGATGAGCGCGCCGCAACGCGGGTGGCCCGAGCATCTCGCATTCGCGCTCGCGGCCGGCGCGGCGGCTTGCGGGCACGCCGGCGCGCACGCGCCGACGCTCGACGAGGTGGTCGCGCTGCTATAAAACGCGACGCTGTAATTCTGCTGCCCTGGGGCGCGCGTAGCGTAACGGAAGTCGAGCACGTCGCGCGGCGCGAAGCTGCCCCGGGCGGGAACCGATCCCGCCACGCCGTGCTAGGATGAAAACATCGAAACCTTTGCGAAAAGGAGCGAGGCCATGGAGGACGTCACCTACACCAAAGGGCTCTACACGGCCACCGCGTCGATAAGAGAAGTCGCACATGACGCCTGGCAAGGTGTCGTCACCCTCGCGCGCGACGAAGGCGAACCCAGCGCCGATCAGGAAACCACGCTCTACGAAGTCGACTCGACGTCGTCGACGCCGGGAGAAGCGCTCGAAGAAGCCAAAGCGCTCGCACATCGTATCCTCGGGGAAATCGAACTGTAGGCCGAACCAGGGGCTGCGCGTCGCGCGTCCTCGCGCATCGGCGCGCCGCTGCCGGATCGGCCGGCTGGAGGCGATCATGGCTGAACAGCTGTTCCAATACGGCGTGTATTCGATTCACGTTCGTCCGCTCGAACTCAGTGGCGCGCGCTGGGACGCGGAATACGAAATCCGTCATCGCGAGAAGGCCGTCAAGGCGTGGACCACGGTCGGCGGCGACGCGGGTTATGCCGAGCAGGCCGAAGCGGTGGAAAGTGCGCATCGGCAGGCGGTCGACGATATCGAGCATGGCGCGGGAATTCCGAAGCCGCACGTGTTTCCGTGACGGCGGGTGGGTGTGGCGCGCGGCCGCGTCCGACCCGCTCGCCGCGCGTGATGCGACCTGACCCAGCCTGAATTCCGGGACGCGCCCGGAAGCATTTCAACGACGGCATCGCGCAACCTCGCACCCTGGCGATACATCGCGCCGCGCTGCCTTCGCACCGCGCGGAAACTCGCGCAGCGCGCCATGCTACGCTGTCCACGTCTTCATTCCCACGAGCGCGTGATGGCAAGCGAACCGTCAGACCGTTTTTCCACGCTCGGCGACACCGACGCGAGGCGCCGCGCGCGCGGCAGTCGCGAAATGCGTCTCGACGATCGCGTGGTGATCGCGCACGGCATGCCGACGCCGCTGTGGCAAGACCTGTATCACCGCGCGCTCGGCGTGCGCTGGCCGGGGTTCTTCGTGTCGCTCGCGCTGCTGTTCCTGCTGCTCAACATCGTGTTCGCCATGCTCTACATGCTCGGCGACGCTCCGATCGCGAATCAGTTTCCGAAGGGCTTCGGCGGTGCGTTCTTCTTTAGCGTCGAAACCCTTGCGACGGTCGGCTACGGCGACATGCATCCGCAAACCGTCTACGCGCACTGGATCGCGACGCTCGAAATCTTCATCGGCATGTCGAGCATCGCGTTGGCGACCGGACTGATCTTCGCGCGCTTTTCGCGGCCGCACGCGAAGATCATGTTCGCGCGCTACGCGGTGATCCGGCCGATCGACGGCCGCATGACGTTGATGGTGCGCTCGGCCAACGCGCGTCAGAACGTGATCGCCGAGGCACGCGCGCGGCTGCGCATCATGCGTCTGGAGACCTCGATCGAAGGCTTTACGCTGCGCAAGCTCTACGACCTCGCGCTGGTGCGCGACCAGCACCCGGTCTTCAAGCTCGGCTGGACGCTGATGCACATCATCGACGAAGCGAGCCCGCTGTTCGGCGAAAACGCCGAATCGTTGAAAGGCCGCGACGTTTCGCTGCTGCTCACGCTCGAAGGCATCGACGAATCGACGTCGCAAACCATGCAAGCGCGCCACATGTGGACCTGCGACCAGATCGTCTGGCAGCACCGGTTCGTCGACATCATGAGTGAGCGCGACGGCGTGAGCCACATCGACTACGCGCACTTCGACGAAATCGTGCCGCTCGATGCGGCACCGCTCCAACCGGACATCGCGGCGAACACGGCGCAATAGCAATAGCCATCGTCCCATTCGCCGCCTCACGACACCCCAGGGCATACCCGAAGCGCGCCGCCGCGTGGCAAATCCGGCTCAAAAGCGGGCCGAAACGCGCGACTCGTCGCGCCCATTCGCGCACGCCCGATTAAAGAAGAAATAATTCACTCTCGCGAGCGCTAAAAAATAGAGTCTCTTTCGCTGCGCGGCATCCGTGACCCCACCGCCCGCGCGCGAAGCCAGAACATTGGAGACTCCCCCATGACCGCTCGCCTGCCCATCGACGGCACGCCCGCACTCGCCGACTACAAGCTTTCCGACAATCTCACCGCGACGCGCGGCCGGATCTTTCTGACCGGCACGCAGGCGCTCGTGCGCCTCGCGCTGATGCAGCGCACGCTCGACAAGACCCGCAACCTGAACACGGCCGGTTTCATCAGCGGCTATCGCGGCTCGCCGCTCGGCATGGTCGATCAGCAGTTGTGGAAGGCAAAAAAACTGCTCGCCGCCAGCGACATCCGCTTTCTGCCCGCGATCAACGAAGAACTCGGCGGCACCGCCGTGCTCGGCACGCAGCGCGTCGAAGCCGATCCCGAGCGCACCGTCGATGGCGTATTCGCGATGTGGTACGGCAAAGGCCCGGGCGTCGACCGCGCGGGCGATGCCTTGAAGCACGGCAACGCGTACGGCTCGTCGCCGCACGGCGGCGTGCTGGTGGTCGCGGGCGACGATCACGGCTGCGTGTCGTCGTCGATGCCGCATCAGAGCGACTTCGCGTTGATCGGCTGGCACATGCCGGTCGTGAATCCGTCGAACATCGCGGACATGCTCGAATTCGGCCTGTATGGCTGGGCGTTGTCGCGCTTCTCCGGTGCGTGGGTCGGCTACAAGGCCATTTCGGAGACCGTCGAATCGGGCTCGACCGTCGATCTCGACGCGCTGCAAACCGAATGGACACCGCCACCGGAATTCGAAGCACCAGCCGGCGGTCTGCACAACCGCTGGCCCGATCTGCCGAGCCTGACGATCGAAGCGCGTCTGCACGCGAAGCTCGACGCGGTGCGCCAGTTTGCGCGCATGAACAGCATCGACAAATGGATCGCGCCGAGCCCGCACGCCAATGTCGGCATCGTCACCTGCGGCAAGGCGCATCTCGATCTGATGGAAACGCTGCGCCGGCTCGATCTGACGGTCGCCGATCTCGACGCGGCCGGCGTGCGCATCTACAAGGTCGGGCTGTCGTTTCCGCTGGAGATGACGCGCATCGACGCGTTCGTGTCGGGTCTGTCCGAAGTGCTCGTGATCGAAGAGAAAGGCCCGGTCATCGAGCAACAGATCAAGGACTATCTGTACAACCGCACACAAGGCACACGGCCGGTCGTGGTCGGCAAGCACGCCGAAGACGGCACGTTGCTGCTGTCGTCGCTCGGCGAATTGCGGCCGTCGCGCATTCTCCCGGTGTTCGCGAACTGGCTCGCGAAGCACAAGCCGGCGCTCGATCGCCGTGAACGCGTCGTCGATCTGGTCGCGCCGCAGATCCTGTCGAACGCGGCGGACAGTGTGAAGCGCACGCCGTACTTCTGCTCCGGCTGCCCGCACAACACGTCGACGAAAGTGCCGGACGGCTCGATCGCGCAGGCGGGCATCGGCTGTCATTTCATGGCGTCGTGGATGGAGCGCGACACGACCGGGCTGATTCAGATGGGCGGCGAAGGCGTCGACTGGGCCGCGCATTCGATGTTCACGAAAACCCGCCACGTATTCCAGAATCTCGGCGACGGCACCTACTTTCACTCCGGCATTCTCGCGATCCGCCAGGCGGTCGCCGCGAACGCGACGATCACCTACAAGATCCTCTATAACGACGCGGTCGCGATGACGGGCGGCCAGCCGGTCGACGGCAGCATCTCGGTGCCGCAGATCGCGCGGCAGGTCGAAGCCGAGGGCGTGTCGCGCTTCGTCGTGGTCAGCGACGAGCCGGAGAAATACGACGGCCATCACGGCCAGTTTCCGCAGGGCACGACGTTTCACCATCGCAGCGAGATGGACGCGGTGCAGCGCCAGTTGCGCGACACCGACGGCGTGACCGTGCTGATCTACGACCAGACCTGTGCGGCCGAAAAACGCCGGCGCCGCAAGAAGGGCGAATTCCCCGACCCGAACAAACGGCTCTTCATCAACGAGGAAGTCTGCGAAGGCTGCGGCGATTGCGGCGTGCAGTCGAACTGTTTGTCGGTGGAACCGGTGGAAACCGCGCTCGGTCGCAAGCGCCGCATCGATCAGTCGTCGTGCAACAAGGACTACTCGTGCGTGAACGGCTTTTGCCCGAGCTTCGTCACCATCGAAGGCGGTACGCTGAAAAAAGCCGCGGGCGACGCGTTCGATCCGCAGGCGCTCGCCACGCACGTCGACGCGTTGCCGATTCCCGCGACGCAACTCGATGCCGCGCCGTACGACATCCTCATCACGGGTGTCGGCGGTACCGGCGTCGTGACGGTCGGCGCCTTGATCAGCATGGCCGCGCACCTCGAAGGCAAGAGCGCGTCGGTGCTCGACTTCATGGGCTTCGCGCAGAAGGGCGGCGCGGTGCTGTCGTTCGTGCGCTTTGCCGCCCGCGACGAATGGCTGAACCAGGTCCGCATCGACACGCAGCAGGCCGACGTGCTGCTCGCCTGTGACATGGTGGTCGGCGCGAGTGCCGATGCACTGCAGACGGTGCGACATGGCCGCACGCGCATCGTCGTCAACACGCATGCGATTCCGAACGCGAGCTTCGTGCAGAACCCGGATGCGACGCTGCATGCCGACGCGCTGATCGACAAGATGCGTCACGCGGCCGGGGAAGAGCGTATGTCGACGTGCGACGCGCAAGCACTCGCAACGCGTTTTCTCGGCGATACGATCGGCGCGAACATTCTGATGCTCGGTTTCGCGTGGCAGCTCGGTCTCGTGCCGGTGTCGTTCGCCGCGATGATGCGCGCGATCGAACTGAACAACGTCGCCGTGCAGATGAACCAGCTCGCGTTCTCGATCGGGCGCATGGCCGCGGCTGATCCCGTCGCGCTCGAATCGCTGTGGCAGTCGCGTCATGCACCGAAGCCGAGCGTGCAGGTCGATACGCTCGACGAGCTGATCGCCCATCGCGAAGCACGGCTGCTCGCGTATGGCGGCGCGGCTTATGTGAAGCGCTATCGCGCGCTCGTCGGTGCGGCACGGCGCGCGGAGACCACCGTCGACGCGACGAGCGAGCGCGTGACGCGCGCGGTCGCGACGACGTTCTATCGCCTGCTCGCGGTGAAGGACGAGTACGAAGTCGCGCGCCTGCATACGGATGCCGCGTTCCGCGAAGCGCTCGAAGCGCAGTTCGAGGGCGTCGCCGGCAAGGACTTCACGATCCGCTTCAACCTCGCGCCGCCGACGCTCACGCGCGCGCAGCCCGGCGCCGTGCCAACGAAGAAAACCTATGGTCAGTGGATGTGGCCCGTGCTCGGCCTGCTCGCGAAATGGCGCGGTCTGCGTGGCTCTGCGCTCGATCCGTTCGGCCGCACGCTCGAGCGCAAGATGGAGCGCGAGCTCGCGAGCGATTACGAAGCCACGCTGCACCGTGCGCTAGCGAAACTCGACGCGGGCCATCTCGACGACGTCGCGAAACTCGCTGAACTGCACGCGCGCGTGCGCGGGTATGGGCACGTGAAGCTGGCGAATCTGGCGGGGGTCAAGCGTGGTGAGCGTGACCTCGCCGCGCGCCTCGGCATCGATGCGGCGACGGGTGTCGCGGTGAAGAAGTCGCTCGAGGAGATGAAGGGCGCCGGACAGTTGCGCGGCATTCCGGTGGTGGTCGCGAAGTAAGTGGTTCGTTGCGCTGCTCACCGTTGCATTGCGTCGAGCAGCGCCCTCACCTGCATCACCTTCGCCGGATCGACTGGCGCGAGTCCGTTGCCGTTCACGCGCACGCCGGAGCCGAAATGCACGGCCTCGACGTGCGTTTTGCTCACGAACTCCGCGACCGCATCGACCGTCAAGCCGGCACCGGCGAGCACCGTGCAATGCGAGCCGGCAGCCTGCCGCAGCAGTTCGCCGATCGTCGCTTGCGCCCGCAGCACCGACGGCTGTCCGCCCGACGTCAGCACATTCGTCACCGCCTCGAAACCGAGCAATACGTCGAGCGCTTCGCGCAGATCGCGCGCCTCGTCGAACGCGCGATGGAACGTGATCGCGAGTCCATCGGCAGCTTCGCACGCGCGCGCGAGACCTTCGCGGTCGATCGCCCGCTCGGCATCGAGCATGCCGATCACGATGCCGTTCGCGCCGGCCGCCTTGACGGCCCGGATGTCGCGCAGCATCACCGCGTAGTCGTCGGCGTCGTAGACGAACGCGCGGCTATGCGGCCGCACGATCACGTTCACGGGTACGCCCGCTGCCCGGACGCCGACCGCTGAAACCACCGCCTCGATCAACCCCACACTCGGCGTCAGTCCGCCCTCGCCCATCGCGGTCACGAGTTCGAGACGGTCGGCACCGGCCTGCGCGGCAGCGCGCGCATCGGCGACGGTCGTGGCAATCACTTCGAGCAGCACGGACATGAGCGCAACCTGGTGTCGTTGAAAACGACATCATGTCAGATGCGCGCGTCGCGTTCGTCTTCGACCCAGTCGATATCGCCGCACAGCACGCAGGTCTCGCTGCCGACGCGCGTTGCCACCGACAGCGTCACGCACGGCAACGCCTCGTTGATCGACAGATATGGCCGCGTCACGTGCACCCGCTCCGGCGCATTGATCGCGACGCTGAAGTACGGCCGACGCAGCCAGTTCGCGCCCTGCGCGTCGGCGAGCGGCAGAAAGCGCGTTTCGTGCGCCGCGCGATCGGCGCGCAGCACGACGTTGCGGCCGGCCTGGCGCCCCTTCGCGTCGAGCAGAAAACAGCGCGCCACGTGATCGAGCGCGAGGAAATTCCAGCACACCTCGTCGAGCGGCTCACCGGCGGCGAGACGCTCCGCGGCGCGCTCGAACGCGCGCAGATACGGGGCGAGCCGACTCGCGCTGCGCCGCTCGCGTGCCTCGGCCTGCTCACGATAACGCTCGGTGACTTCGCCGATGCAAACCGCCGCGTGGATCGGATCGGCAACACCCGGATTCGGCCGGCCAAAGAAAAAGCCCTGCACGAAGTCGGCATTGCAGGCGAGCGCCATCTGCGCTTCGTGCTCGGTTTCGATGCCCTCGATCAGCACGAGCTTGCCCGCTTCATGCAGCATCGCCACGAGCCCCGGCAGGATCGTCGCCATGTCGGCGCGATGCGCGGCATGCGACAGCATGACGCGGTCGAGCTTCACGATGTCGGGATTCAGTTGCCAGATCCGCTCGATGTTCGAATGGCCGGCGCCGAAATCATCGAGCGCGATCAGGAAGCCGCGCTCGCGAAACTCGCGCACCGCGTCGGCAAGTCGATCGAGATCTTCGGCGCTCTGCTCGAGCACTTCGAGCACGACGCGCCGCGGCGACAGATCGAGCCGCCGCAGATTGGCGAGCAAAGCGGCCGCGAGATACGGGTCGGTCAGCACGCCCGGGTGCACGTTCAGGAACAACCATTCGCGCTCGGCGCCGAGCACCTTGAAGTTCTCCAGATGCAGCGTCTGCGCCAGCCGGTCGATCTGCAGCGCGTCGCCGAGGCGCGCGGCCTCGCCGAACACATCGAGCGGCGACACCGCGCGATCGAGCGCGTCGTGCGCGCGCAGCAAGCCCTCATAGCCGACCGCGCGCAGGTGCGACAGACTGAAAATCGGCTGGAACACGCTGGTAAGCGTCAGTTCGCCGTGCTGCACCGAATAGCGTTGAAGGCCCGAGCTCACCTCGACCTCGAAGCCGTGCGGCACGCTCGCCGCCCTGTCCTGTTGCGCAATCGTCATGCAATCCTCTCACGCGAGAGCCGGCCGGTCCGAACGCGACCGGCAACGAGCTCTCAAAATGTGCGTCATCGTTACCGGTTAAGCAAGGTCCATGCGCACGCTGGCGCACACTGCGCTATAACTCGCTCGAAAGATTGCACCGGCGACAGCGCTCGTGCGCCGCCCGTGGGCGTCGCGCGCACCGTTGCGGTGCACGGATTCGCAGGCCACGTCGCGGCGAAGCTCGCGGCAACTGCGCGCGCCGCCGGGCTACACTCGACCCTGCGCATCGCGCCCTCTCCCGGGACAACCCTGCATCCCCCGAAACACACGATGGAAATTGTCTTTACCGTCCTGATCCTGCTACTCGCCGTCGCCGCGTCCGGCATGCTGACCCGCGCGCTGCCGTTCAAGCTGCCGCTGCCGCTCGTGCAGATCGCGATCGGCGCGATGCTCGCGTGGCCGCGCCTCGAATTGCACGTCGCGTTCGATCCGGAAATCTTCATGCTGCTGTTCATTCCGCCGCTGCTGTTCGCGGACGGCTGGCGCATCCCGAAGCGCGAGTTCTTCATGGCGCGCCGCGCGATCCTGATGCTCGCGCTAGGCCTCGTGTTCATGACGGTGCTGGTGGTCGGTCACTTCGTGCACGCGCTGGTGCCGCAGATCTCGCTGCCGGTCGCATTCGCGCTCGCCGCCGTGTTGTCGCCGACCGACGCGGTCGCGCTGTCCGGCATCGCCGGCAAGGGCAAGATTCCGGTGCAACTGATGCATATCCTCGAAGGCGAGGCGCTGATGAACGACGCGTCAGGCCTCGTCGCGCTGAAGTTCGCGATCGCCGCCGCGCTGACCGGCGCGTTCTCGCTGCGTGAAGCGTCGGTGAGCTTCGTGATCATCGCGGTGGGCGGCCTCGCGGTCGGCGCGGCGGTGAGCGCGGTGTTCAGCTTCGTGTCCGCGCGCTTCCTGAATCTCACCGAAGAAGGCGATCCCGCGCCGGGCGTCGTGATGACCCTGCTGATTCCGTTCGCCGCCTATCTGACCGCCGAGCGCTTCGAGCTGTCGGGCGTTCTCGCCGCGGTCTCCGCCGGCATGATGATGAACTACGCGAGCATCACGGAAAAATGGCAGGTCGCCTCGCGCGTGCGGGCCTCGAGCACGTGGACGATGATCGAGTTCGTGTTCAACGGCATGGTGTTCATCATGCTCGGCCTGCAGTTTCCGCACATCCTCGGCCGCGCGCTGCTCGACGCGCACGAAACCAACGACGCGCAGGTCGCGCTGCTGATCGGCTATATCGTTGCGGTGGCGCTCGCGCTGTACGCGATGCGCTTCGCGTGGGTGTGGCTGCTGCGCTGGTTCGCGAGCCGCGGCGCGACGAAGCACGGCGTCGCGAACGCAGTGCCCGGGTTGCGCATGGTGTCGGTGACGACGGTGGCCGGCGTGCGCGGCGCGGTGACGCTCGCGGGCGTGCTGTCGCTGCCGGAGGTGCTGCCGAACGGCACGCCGCTGCCGGGACGCGATCTCGCGATCTTCATCGCGTCGGGCGTGATCCTGGTGTCGCTGCTGGTGGCGGTGGCCGCGTTGCCGCTGCTGCTGCGCGGCTGGCGGCGCGGCAAGGACCCGCATGCCGCCGAGGAAGCACTCGCGCGTACGCTCGCCGCGCAGTCGGCGATTCGCGCGGTCGATCATCTGCACGACACGGAATGCGCGAACCTCGAGGAATCGGCTCAGGCGTATGCGACCGATGTAACCGCGCGGGTGATGGACCTGTACCGCCGCCGCCTCGCGACGCTCGACGACGAACAGGCGCCACGCGAACTCGCGCGGCGTGCCGATGCGCTCGAATTCCGCATGAAGCTCGCGGCGATGCGCGCCGAGCGCAAGACGCTGCTCGACCTGCGCGACACCCAGCGCATCAACGACGAGACGCTGTACAAGCTGATGCGCGAGGTGGATCTATCGGAGACGGCGCTGACCGCGCGCAAAAGGTAGGAATTGGCTGCCGCATCGGCATCGGCACCGGCGCTTGACATGCCAGTGCCGATAAAAGACGCTCAGGCCACCGGCCCTTGCGTCGGCTTTCTTCTCAGCAGCGCGTACAGGATGATCGCGCCGAACGTCGCGGTGCCGATGCCACCGAGCCCGAAGCTGCCGAGCTTCAGCGAGAAGTCGCCGGCGCCGAGCACGAGCGTGACGGCCGCGACGATCAGATTGCGGTTGTCGGAGAAGTCGACCTTGTTGACGACCCAGATGCGCGCGCCCGTCACCGCGATCAGCCCGAATACGACGATCGACACACCGCCCAGCACCGGTCCCGGAATCGTCTGGATCACCGCGCCGAACTTCGGCGAGAAGCCGAGCACGAGGGCGATCAACGCGGCGATCACGAACACCAGCGTCGAATAGATCTTCGTGACCGCCATCACGCCGATGTTCTCCGCGTACGTGGTCACGCCGGTACCGCCCGCGAAGCCGGACACGATCGTCGCGAGCCCATCGCCGAGAAACGCGCGGCCGATATAGCGGTCGAGGTTCTGGCCCGTCATCGCGCTGACGGCCTTGATGTGGCCGAGGTTTTCGGCGACAAGGATCACCGCGATCGGCGCGAGCAGCGTCATCGCGTGCGGGTCGAACACCGGCGACATGAAGTGCGGCATGCCGAACCACGCGGCGTTCGCGACGATCGAGAAATCGATCGGCTTGCCCATGCCGAGGCCGTTGGTGACGATCGCGTAAATGACGTAGGCGAGCAGCAGGCCGACCAGGATCAGCAGACGCTGGAGCATGCCGCGCGTGAACACCGCGACCGCGCCGACGCACAGCACCGTGACGAGCGCCATCCACGACTCGAAATTGCTGCCGCTCACGCCATGCACGGCGATCGGCGCGAGGTTCAGACCGATCACGCAGACGATCGCGCCGGTCACGACCGGCGGCATCAGCGTTTCGATCCAGCCCGTGCCGACCGCCGCCACGATCAGACCGATCACCCCGTACGCGACGCCGCACGCGATGATGCCGCCCAACGCGACCGCAATATTCGGGTTCGCGCCGTGTCCGCCGTAGCCGGTCACCGCGATCACGAGACCGATGAACGCAAAGCTCGAACCGAGATAGCTCGGCACGCGCCCGCCGACGAGCACGAAGAACAGCAGCGTGCCGATCCCCGACATGAAGATGGCCAGGTTCGGATCGAAGCCCATCAGCAGCGGCGCAAGCACGGTCGAGCCGAACATCGCGACGACGTGCTGGACGCCCATCGCGAACATCTGCGGCCACCCGAGCCGTTCGTCGATGCCGACGATGCCGCCTTCGGCGCCGGCAGGCTGGCGGCGCCAGCGGGGGAAATAGGATGCGGCCATCGCGGGGATTCTCCTCAGGGTCGGCGTGGTGTGTGCCGATCACACGCTGCGGCGTGGGTCCGGCAAAAGTTACGCGCGAGTTTACGGAGAGCAATAAGGGCTGGCAAGCGGGCCGACGAGTGGCTCGGGAAACGAGCCCTGGAAGCGCGTCAATTCGCGCGGCGCGGGTCGGGGTCCGGCGTCACCGCGGCGCCGTCCCGCGAGGAGTGGTCCGTCGGCGCGCCGTACGGCATCACCCGATTGCGGCCGGCATCCTTCGCGCGATACAGCGCTTCGTCGGCGGCGTCGACGAGCGCGCGGCTCGTCGCGAGCGCCGCGCCCTGCGCGGTCGCAGCGCCTGCGCTCACCGTCAGCACGTGATGCGTGCTGGCCACATGGCGGCATTGCAGCGCCTGCACCGCCGCGCGGATCTGCTCGGCGATCCGCTGCGCGCCCGTCGCGTCGGTGTCCGGCAGCAGCACCGCGAACTCCTCGCCGCCGAAGCGCGCGGCCGTATCGCCCGGACGTCGCACGTTCTGCGCGATACAGCGCGCGACGCCGATCAGCGCTTCGTCGCCGGCCGAATGGCCGTACAGGTCGTTGAAGCCCTTGAAGTTGTCGACATCGATCAGTAGCAGCGACAGAGGCCGGCCGGTGCGCTGCGCGCGTCGCCATTCGTCGTTCACGTGCTCCTCGAAGGCGCGGCGGTTGTTCAGGCCGGTCAGCCCGTCCGTGCGCGCCAGTTCGCGCAACTCTTCCTCGGCCGCGCGGCGCAGACGCAACTGGCGTGAGAACAGGATCGCGAGCGCGATGATCGTCACGTCGAGCGCGCCGATCAGCGTGCCGATGATCCATGCGCGCCGCCGCCACTCGACGTAGATGTCGCGCGTCGAGAGCGCGACGTCGAGGATCAGCGGAAAGCCGTCGATATGGCGGAACGCATACCAGCGCTCGACGCGATCGATCGCCGCCGTGCCGAAGAAGTCGCCGCTCGGATGCTTGACGAAGCGCGAGAAGTTGGCCGTGCCGGTCAGGTTGATGCCGATCGTTTTCGAATCGTAAGGACGGCGCATCAACATCGTGCCGTCGCTGAGCATCAATGCCATCGAGCCGCTCGGCCCGAGCTTCATGCCGTCGAACAGCCGATGGAAATACGTGAGGCGCAGCGTGCCGACCACCACGCCGCCGAAGCTGCCGTCCGGCCTCGAGATGCGCCGGCTCAGCGCGATGCGCAGGTCGTCGTCGGTGCCGCTCGGGCTGAACGGATGGCTGATGTACAGGCCGACATCGGGCGAAGCGCGCTGCGCCTTGAAGTAGTCGCGGTCCGCATGGTTGCTTGCGCGCGGCGGCCATGCGCGTGAATCGAAGCGCACGTTGCCGTTCTCGTCGAGCACGAATACCGAGCCCATGTCCTTTGCGCTGATCGAGCCGTCGAACAGCACCATCTGACGAATCTCAGGCGGCAGATCGAGCACGCCCGGCTGCTTCAGTCCGTCGATCGCCGCGCGCAGCGACAGGTCGTAGATCTCGAGATTGCGCGACACGTCGCGGTGGACCAGCAGGGATATGTTGGCGATGGAGTCCTGCGCGCGCCGCAACGCATCGTCGCGCATCTGTGCGAGCAGCGACACGGCGATCGCGAGGATCGCGCCAGCCAGCAAGACACTGATCGCAATCACGTTGTTCGGTCGGCGCGTCACCATGCGTTTTTGGTTCTGACATGCGCTGAACGTCGCGCGTGAAGAAGCGGCCGCGTCTCGGCAATCACCGTCAAAAACGCGACCTACGAAAACGTGAGCGTAGCAGACATGGCGCGCAGGCAAACGTTTGCGTAGCCGGGTGTTTGCCCGCATGCACCGGAACGGCACGCCAGAAGTCCCGTCCGGCGGGGGTTGCGCCCGATCGCCAGATTATCCAGGCGCGGTCCAAATATTCGGATAGCAAATGCGAATTGGCTGGATAGTTGGCCTCGCCACTTGGGTATTCAATCGAGCCTGTCACGTTCAAACGATTGGACACAAGGAGAGAGACACATCATGAGCGAGAAGCGCAGCGCCTCGGAATGGCGCGAATTCGTCAGCGGCTGTCTGGACTTCCGCCCCGCGGAAGGCGTGTACCGGATTGCCCGCGAAATGTTCACGGAGCCCGAGCTGTTCTCGCTCGAGATGGAGCACATCTTCGAGAAGGCCTGGATCTATGCGTGCCACGAAAGCGAGATCCCCAACAAGAACGATTTCCTGACGATGCGCGCGGGCCGCCAGCCGCTGATCATCTCGCGCGACGGCGCCGGCAACCTGAACGCGATGATCAACGCGTGCCAGCACCGCGGTGCGACGCTCACGCGTATGACCAAGGGCAACCAGTCGACCTTCACGTGCCCGTTCCATGCATGGTGCTACAAGAACGACGGCCGGCTCGTGAAGGTGAAGGCGCCAGGCGAATACTGCGACGACTTCGACAAGTCGGTGCGCGGCCTGAAGAAAGCGCGCATCGCGAGCTACAAGGGCTTCGTGTTCGTGAGCCTCGACGTCGACGGCATCGACACGCTCGAAGACTATCTCGGCGACGCGCGCATCTTCTTCGACATGATGGTCGCGCAGTCGCCGACCGGCGAGCTCGAAGTGCTGCCCGGCAAGTCGACCTACACGTTCGACGGCAACTGGAAGCTGCAGAACGAGAACGGTCTCGACGGCTATCACGTGAGCACCGTGCACTACAACTACGTGGCGACCGTGCAGCACCGCATCGAGGCGAATGCGAAGAAAGGGGATAACCCCGGCGGCACGCTCGACTACAGCAAGCTCGGCGCCGGCGACAGCGAAACCGACGACGGCTGGTTCGCGTTCAGGAATGGCCACAGCGTGCTGTTCAGCGACATGCCGAATCCGCAAGTGCGTCCCGGCTACGAGAGCGTGATGCCGCGGCTCGTCGAAGCCTATGGCGAGGACAAGGCCGAATGGATGATGCACCGGCTGCGCAATCTGAATGTTTACCCGAGCCTGTTCTTCATGGACCAGATCAGCTCGCAGCTGCGCATCGTGCGGCCGGTCGCGTGGAACAAGACCGAGGTCATCAGCCAGTGCATCGGCGTGAAGGGCGAATCGGCGAAGGATCGCGAGAACCGCATCCGTCAGTTCGAAGACTTCTTCAACGTGTCCGGCATGGGCACGCCCGACGATCTCGTCGAGTTCCGCGAGCAGCAGCGCGGCTTCCAGGCGCGCCTCGAACGCTGGAGCGACATCTCGCGCGGGCATCACAAGTGGGCCAGCGGCGCGACCGCGAACACCACGCTGCTCGGCATCGAGCCGAATCTGACCGGCACCGAGCTGACCCACGAAGGGCTTTACGTGAACCAGCACGGCACCTGGCGCGACACGATCCTCAAGGGTCTCGACAAACCCATCGAATCGCAGGGAGAGCAGACATGAGCCAACTCCAACACTCCGTCGAGCAGTTTCTGTATCTGAAGGCCGATCTGTGCGACAAACGGCAATGGGACGAATACCTCGATTTATTCGATCCGCAGAGCGTGTTTCATGTGCCGCAGTGGGATTCCGAGCACGTGTACACGACCGATCCGAAACAGGGCATGTCGCTGATTTACTACTCGGATCGCGCCGGTCTCGAAGACCGCGTGTTTCGGCTGCGCACCGGCAAGTCGGCCGCGTCGACACCGCTGCCGCGCACGATGCATCAGATCAGTAACGTGCGACTGAGCGAGCGCGAAGATTCGAGCGTCGAAGCGAACGTGAACTGGTCGACGCTGTACACGCGTCACGGCTCGACCGACTACTTCTACGGCCGCGCGGTGTACGACCTGCAAGCGTCGGGCGATAGCTGGAAGATCAAGCGCAAGCACGTGCTGCTGCTGAACGACCACATCAACGCGGTGCTGGATTTCTACCATCTGTAAGCCGGGAGCACGACGATGAAACATAAGGTCGCGTTGAGCTTTGCCGACGGCAAAACCGCGTTCTTCAATGTGAGCCCGAACGAGCTGCTGCTCGACGCGGCGCTGAAGAACGGCGTGAACATTCCGCTCGACTGCCGCGAAGGTGTGTGCGGCACCTGCCAGGGGCGCTGCGAATCGGGCGACTACACGCTCGATTACGTCGACGAGGAAACGCTCAGCGAAGAAGACCTCGCGCAGCGCAAGATCCTCTCGTGCCAGACGCGTGTGAAGTCGGATGCGTCGTTCTATTTCGACTTCGACTCGACGCTGTGCGAAGGCGCCGGCACGAGCACCGTGTGCGCGAGCGTGGTCGGCATCGAGCTGGTGTCGGCGACGACCGCGATTCTACGTGTCGATGCGAGCGCTCTTGAGCGTCAGCTCGATTTTCTGCCGGGCCAGTATGCGCGCGTGAAGGTGCCCGGCACCGAAGAATGGCGTTCGTACTCGTTCGCGAATCATCCGAACGCGCGCAACGAGTTGCAATTCCTGATCCGTCTGCTGCCCGACGGCATGATGAGCAACTATCTGCGCGAACGTTGCAAGGCCGGTGATACGGTCGAGTTCGAGGCGCCGCTCGGCGCGTTCTATCTGCGCCAGGTCGAGCGTCCGCTCGTGATGGTGGCGGGCGGCACGGGACTCTCCGCCTTCCTCGGCATGCTCGACGACATCTCGGCGAAACGCAATGTCGCGCATCCAGTGCATCTGTACTACGGCGTCACGAATGCAGCCGATCTGTGCGAGACCGGGCGCATCAACGGCTACAAGGCGAGCATCGAAGGATTCGCGGTCGAGACCGTCGTGATGAATCCGGCGCCGGAATGGTCGGGCAAGACCGGGCTGATTCCCGAGCATTTCGACCGCTCGTTTTTCGAATCGAATGGCTTCGACATGTACGTGTGCGGACCGCCGCCGATGGTCGAAGCGATCAAGACCTGGCTCACCGAACAGGGTATTCAGGATTACCGGCTGTTTTACGAGAAGTTCGGCGAAAGCAACGCGCGATAGGACGTTCTAACGCCGCGCCGCGCGCTTCAGCGTCTCGGATGGCGACTCGCCGAACAACGCCTTGTATTCGGTCGAGAAACGGCCGAGATGGGACATCCCCCAGCCCAACGCCACCGACGAGATATTGCGCACCGAGCGGTCGTCGAGAATATCGCGCCGCGCCGATTCGAGCCGGTAGCGTTTCAGATACGCGATCGGCGCGCAGCCAAAATATTGACGGAAGCCGTCGAACAGCTTGAAGCGCGACACACCCGAAGCGCGCTCGATGTCTTCGAGCGTGATCGGCTCGCGCGCGTTGTCGTGGATGAACTGACGCGCGCGGGTCAGATAATGCGGTGGCGTCGGCGCGGTCGCGTTGGCCAGCTGTTCCGAATAGTTATGCGGCTGTGACAGCAGCAGCCCCTTCAGCAACGTCAGTTCGAACTCGCTGGACATGTAAAGCTGCCCCAGCGATGGTCCCGAGCGCTCCATCTCGCCGGCCAGGAACTTGACCATGCGCCACCACGATGCCTGGTCGCCGGCGGCTGCGTCCATGTCAGGCTGGAACACGAGCGGCGCTTCGATGGGGCATTGCAGCATCGTCTGCAGCACCTGTTGGAGCGCGGAGCGAGGAATCGCGACGTGCAGCTTGCGGCAATTGCCGGTGATCGCGAGATCTTGCGATTCCTGCGGACTGACGATCAGACCGCAATCCTGATCCGACAACCACCTCTTGCCGTGTGCTGCGAGCTCCTGTTGACCGACCATCGGCAGGCTCACGCTGTAGCAGTTCAGCGGACTGCTCTCGCTCACCGCGACCGTCACGTCGGTGCCGTATTCGACGTAGCCGATAGTCGTCGCCATCGAACGAAGTACGGTGCCGGACTGGTGGAAGCGCAAGCGCTCTGGATGACTGACCTGGAGGCCGTGGGGGCCGCAGATGGACGCCATCCAGTTGCGGGCGCCGTCTAGGTCGTTTAACGCGGCACGGAGGTCGCGGTTGTTGGGGTCCGGAGTTGACATACGTGGAGACGAGCTATTGAGGTGCGTGCCCCGAGGGGAGACAGTCCATCTGGGCGCAGAACGGGGGACATAAGGGGATTGGCTAAGCCTACCTCAACCGTGGTCGCTCCGGGTGGACGAATGAAACATTGTCGTCGGGTAAAGCACCGCTGTGCTGCACGGAGAATTGCTGACAAATGGAAAAAGAGACCAAAACTCGAACGAAAGGCGACGCATTCATCACGCATTTAAATACGCGCAAAACCGTGCAAGCTTCTATCGGTCATTTGCGTTGTCAGTTGCGCAGAAGGGCAGCGCGGTGGCTGGCGCGAGGTCGTCAACACGACGCAGCACATCAGCGACAGCTCGACGAAGATCGGGGCCATCATGGCGATCACCGAGGTGGTGTTGCGTTTCAGACCAACATTCTCGCGCTAAACGCGGCCAGCTCGTCGAGCGCAGCCAAGGAGATCAAGGACCCGATCGCGACGTCGGTCGACCGGATCCGCGACGGCTCGGCGCTCGCTGGCGAAGGGGGAGGACGATGAACGAGGTCATGCACGCCGTCGCACGCGCGACCGACTTGATCGCAGAGGGGTGGGATAAGTTCTGACCGGTGCTTTTTCGCCTGCGCGTCGCGCCTGCTGTTCCCGAAGGCACGGCATGCGGTCATCTCGTTCATCGAGGGCAATGACGATGTGCGTTTGTCGATATAGAAAGACAAAAACCGGCGGGAGGCCGGATTTCGTTTTGAGGAGGAGGATCGAACTCCCGACCTTCGCATTGCGAATACGAACAAGTCGATATTCCCCTGACCAAATCAGCGTTGATCCACGTCGACAAGTCACTGAATATAATAGATTTTATTGTAAACTGGTGATTCTCAGCATTGATCAATACGCCTTCGCTCCGCCATAATCCGGTTACATGGCGGTTACATGAACTTGCCGACTCGGAAATAAGGAGGCTTGGTGGCGAAGGTCAATTTCACTGCAGCCCGAGTAGAAGCCCATCGCTGCGTCGAAGGAAAGTCCCAGTCGTTTCTCTGGGACAGCAAGACGCCGGGGTTGGGCTTACGGGCCACGGCTGGCGGGGCGAAGGCTTACATTTTCCAAGGGAAGATACATGGCTCGACGGTGCGGATCACCATCGGCGATCCGAAGAACAAGTCGATAGCTGAGGCGCAGGCGCGAGCACGCCACCTCCAGAACCTCATCGACGATGGCAAGGATCCGCGGGAGCAAGCGGCGGAGGACAAGGCAGCACACGAAGCTCGGCAAGCGGCCAAGCGCCGCCAAGACGTGACCGTCGGAGAAGCGTGGGAAGATTATCTTGAGCACCTGCGTACGAAAATCTCGCCCAAAACGAAGAAGCCGAGGTCTGAACGATACATCGCCGACCATATCAACCTTTCTTCGCCCGGCGGCGGCATCGCGAAGCGCGGCGGCAAGCAAAAGGTGCGCGGCCCGTTGGCACCACTGATGCCGCGTAGGCTGTCCGAAATTTCGGTGACGAACATGGCCGACTGGCTTGAGGTTGAAATAGCCCGAGGGCCGACGAATGCCGCTCACGCCTTTGGCCTGTTCAAGGCATTCATTCGGTGGTGTGACACGCACGAGACGTACGCAGGCACTGTCTCCCAGGACGCCTACGCGTCGCCAAGGGTCAAGGGAATTCTCCCTCGGAGCGTCGCGAAGGACGACTGCCTGCAGCGCGAGCAGCTGTCGGTTTGGTTTGACGCCGTGAGTGGCATCGCGAATCCCGTCATCAGTGCATACCTGCAAGGCCTTCTGATCACAGGCGCTCGTCGCGAAGAGCTGGCCGCATTGCGCTGGGATGACGTGGACTTCCGCTGGCGCAGTCTGACCATGAATGACAAGGTCGAGGGTACCGGCGGTCGAACCATTCCGCTGACCCCGTATCTGGCGAGTTTATTGTTGGGCCTCCAGCAGTTGAACGAGACTCCCCCTAACAGGCGCCAGGCCACGCGCCTTGCGGAAAGGGGCAAGCCTTGGGCGCCGTCCGCATGGGTGTTTGCGAGCAAAACGGCATCCGACGGCAAGATTGCCGAACCGCGGCACGCGCACAACCGGGCGCTGGCCCCGACCGGTTTGCCGCACATCTCGCTGCACGGTTTGCGCCGTTCTTTTGGCACGTTGTCCGAGTGGGTCGAGGTTCCTGTCGGCGTTGTCGCCCAAATCCAGGGACATAAGCCGTCAGCCATCGCCGAGAAACACTACCGACGCCGCCCGCTTGATCTGCTGCGGATGTGGCATGACAAGATCGAAGCTTGGATGCTCGAGCAAGCGGGGATCAAGTTCACTGGCACCTGAAAGGAGAGCGAGATGCCTGGACGGAAATCGGGCCGAGCAGTGCAAGGGACTACGTCGGCTCAACCAGATGAGGAGAATCGGCAAAACCGTCCCAAACACGCTGTCGACATGGAAGTGTTGGGACAGCTCTCTCCCGCAGCGATTGCACACTGGCCCACGGTAGCCAAACAACTCTCTGAGGCTAGCGTGCTGGGTTCCGTTGACGCTCGTTCCATCGCTCGCTACTGCGAGGCGTTTGCTCACTGGTGCGCCTCGGCTGACGAACTCGCGAAAATGCTGATCGAGTTCGGAATGAAGTCGAGCCGGCGGGCACAGGAGCAGCCCACCACTCCTCAAAATCCCCCGCCACTTGCCGCGGCTGCTCCGAGGACAGCGCCGAATCGACGAACGCCTAACGCAATCATGCGTCGTGTGGAGGTCGAAAGGGAAACTGGCCTGTCTCGCTCGACCATATATCAGCGGGTGAAAGATGGCACCTTTCCCGCCCCATTAAAGATCGGCCCAGGTTCAACTGGATGGCGCGTCGCCGACATCGAGGCTTTTTTGGCATCGCCTGCCGAGTATCGAGTGAGAGCCGGGACCGCATAGGGCGGGCAGACTCCCATGCCAGAGGATGTGAAGGAGGCCGTCGATCGGCACGGCGGTGGCAATTGTTCAGCGCAGACCCAATTGGTTGATGGATCGTGCGAGTGTGAAGAAGTCAGTCCCAAGGCTTCAATTCTTTTATCGACTTGGCCGATCTGAGTTTATCCAACGTTGTATAACGATGCCCCTGAATTGCATGTCCTAAGTTATCCCCCATCTCGATACGATCAGGCAGGTCGATAGGAGCTGAGAAGAAAACTTTATATCGACCCGATTCAAGGTAGGGTTCGATCTTCTCAATCTTCGCGTAGCTAGTGATGGCACTTACAGGACGCCCCTGGTAGACGGCAATCCATTTCAAGAAGCGCAACCTCTTGTCGTCGATCCGAACCGGATACCAACAGCGCTGTCCGACAAACACGTCTTTGTAACTCGCTGGCTTTGCAGCGATTAGCAAAGTGTCACCAGTGGCGCTACTAAGCTCATCATTCGTCAAAGCCATTCACCTTGAACTTGAGTTGATTGATATCGAACGTAGTACCAAACGACGGTGCAACACGCCTGGCTTGTCGGCGACCTGCTTGTCACGTAGTCGTGCAGCGGGTGCATCAGGTGTTTCCTCCTTCGACAACAGCCTTGCGTCGCCCTCCACGACCGCGCCCGGCGTTGCCGGTGGCTGTCGGCGCTTCAACCAGGCTCGTCAGCGCAGACTTAACCGCAGGTGAAGTCCGCTCGCGCGCGAGTTCGTCGACGCTTCGCGCGGGCGTCTTGCGCGCGGTCCACTTGCCGTCGGTGCCTTCCACCCAGAACAAATCTTCGAGCCCGTGTGCGATGGCAAGGCTCCGGTCCTTTGCACATTTTGGTACAACGCGCTCGGGCCAGAGACGCATTGCGAGGTGCGCCCAGTCGTACTTGCCCTCGCAGAGCGCGTCCCAGTGAGACTTCAGCTCCTTTTGCCAAGCCCTGTTCTGCGGAACGAGTCGCCAGAGCGGCGCGAAGTTTATGACGACACCGTCGTCGAGATTCGGATTCCACAGCGGTGCGACCTGCTTCACTTCCTGAATGAAGGCACGCAATTCGTCAACGATAGCGGCTTGAGCGGCGAGTGCCTTTCGCTGGGCGGCCGTTGCACCGTCGCGTAGTTCATTGGTCAGGGACTCGAGGCGGCGCTCTTCATGCGCGAGCTTCGGCGCGGCGTATTCGTTCTGCACTCGGAAGAGCGTGTCTTTGCTGAAGGCGTGGATGTACAGCCAGACGGAGTAGCTCGTCGAGGGGGTGGCGAGCTGCCAGTAGATCGGTGCTTTGCGGCGGCTCTTCGAGTACATTTTGATGTGCAGAGGGAAGAACTCCTTCGCGAGCCAACCACGCAAGTTCTCGGGCACGTCGAGGTGGATGCGCTCGGCTATGGTGCGTGCCCGGGCAGTAAGATCGTACTCGTGCCCCTCGTCGTCAACAAGAATGTCGGGACGATCGGCTGGTTCTTCGCCTTCGGGATACATACCGGGCGAGCGCGCCGGCAGCGGATCGAAGGGTTCCGGCTCGGACGGAATCGCGCGTTCGCCGGTCGCGAGGCGCGGGTCGAAGCGACCGAAGGAACAACCTACGAGCCACGAGCTCGCGGCATTCCCGGCGAGGCTGGCGTCGCTCGAATCATCTCTCAAATCGTCTTCATCATCGCCATCATCCACCGCCTCGCCCCTAGACACAGGACGTTTGAATGATGCCTCGATCGAACGCCGATCATCCACACTGATTCCATATTCAACAAAGGCGACTTCATCGATTTCCTGCTGCAGCGCCCCCAACTCGACCTCGGCGCTCCCGCAATCGAGGCCACTGATCTTCTCGTTCAACCCAAGTGGCAACACGAAGGCGTGTGAGGTCTCGTTCGTGGTATCGAGCGATCGCTTCGCTCTCCATGCCCGCTTAGCCAAGGAGGCGAGACGCGTGAGCGACGGCTTCTCCAAATTCGGCACAGAAGTTCGCTGAATGACTCCGACTTCGTAGGAGCGAGCTGCGCCGCCCGCCTTGGCATCTGCGGCTGCGAGCTGAAACTCAACCAGCGAGCGAAACGCCATGCTGGTCGTCAGCGCGAGAAGCGCGAGCAGTTCGGCCTCTCTGTCTCCTTCAACTACGGCAGCCGGCCCCTTGTGACCGAATGCGCAGCCCTTAGGCATGATTCGGAATCCGAGCTCGCTCTTAGTGCGGAGCGGCCATGTCAGGCCAGGCCTCGAGAACAGATGGGTATTCCGAGGGAATGCCTTTTCGTAGCCGCGCACGTCGCGTCCATCATCTTCCCATTTCACGCACAGGTGAAGGTCGAAGTAGAACGGCGAGTACTTTCCCCCCTTCGCGAAAAGGGACCAGCGACGACCGAGCTGATGCGTCGGCACGCCCCACCAAGTGCGCACGAACCTGAAGTCATCTGCCGTCGCCAATCCCTGTCGCGCCTGCCTGCCGTTCGATTCGAACGGAGGGACACGTCGAAACACATCACGCAGAGAATCGCTGACCCAGTAGGCGAACGGACTTCCAGGCACACTCGCGAACGTTGCTGCATCGATATCGAACCACCTGTGGGTGCCCGACGTGTTTGGGAGAAGAACAGCTCGCTTGAGCGCTCCGGCCTTGTCGTCGAGTTCCTCGAGAACGCGCAGGAAGATCGTTCGCTCACCACGCGAGTGCTGCGAGCGTTCAAGGCAATACGCCGCTGCTTCGACAAGGGCGGCGTCCATAACGCCGAGGCCCAGATCAGCGAAAACGACCGGCGGTGACGTCTTGAGCAGCCCCTCTCGCCAGCTCACAAAGCTCGACAGAAAGAATCCGGTTCTTGAGGTGATTGCGCCGAGTCGACCACGCGGAGTAAGTAGCTCGACGCCTCGATCGACGAACGCGGCATAGATATCGTTCTTCGTTCGTGGATAGGCCTTCTCGAATTCCTTCTTCGCCTTGGCACTCCCGTCCCCGAAGGGCGGATTCATCAGCACCACGTCGAACCTTGTCTCCGCCACGCCGAGCAGCGCCACGCCATGCGCAGCGTCGTCGGCAAAGAGGCGCCTTCGGGTGTTTGCGCGTCTGCGCTCGTCACTCACAAAGAGCGCGAGCGCCGCTCGGATGCGCTCCTCGGGCGGCGCAAAAAGGTCGTCGGTCTGACCTCGCTTGACCTGCCGCCCCACAAGCTGCTCGATGCGCAGGAGGAGCCCCATGTCGCCCGCGAGGTTCAGCGACTTCACCAGCGAGCTGAACACGAGCCCAAGCTCTGCGTCGCCGAGCTTCGCGACGAACTCCTCGACGATTTGCTCGTCCCCGATGAGCGGCTCGGCCACAACGATGTTCGAGCGGCGGATCTGAGCGCGGTCGGCCCGGCCTATGCCGAAGTCACGATACGCTTTTTGCGCCCGCATCCAGAGCGCGAGCTGAGCGATCTGTGCACAGCGCGGGTCGATGTCGACGCCGTGAAGGTTATGCGCAAGAACGAGCCCTGGCACGGCCCTTCGAAATTCGTCCAGGCTCGGGTAGTCCTCCGCCAGCGTCCGGCAGGTAGCTTCGCTCTTAGGGCTTTCGGGATCGGCGTGCGCCTCCTCGTAGATCGCGAACAGCAGATCGAACGCGTAGAGCAGGAAGTGTCCACTGCCACACGCCGGGTCGAGCACGCGCAGGTCGCGCGGGTCCTTCTTCGAGCGCGGCGCGAACTCCTCATCGGGTTTGCGGACCATGTACTCGCACCGATCGGCGAGGGCGGTCTTCGTACCGCGCATCTCGTACCAGATGCGCCCAAGTGTGTTATCAGTCAGGAACTGGACCACATAGCGAGGCGTGAAGAACTGGTTGCGCACCGCCAGCTCGCGACTGTTGCGTGGTGCCTGGCTCTCCTCCCGCATTTTCCGACGTTCGTCCTGGCCATTGAAAAACTGGTAGACCCAGCCGATGGTCTCGTCCTCGCCCCAAACGCCGGCAAGCTCGGTAGCATTTAGAATCTCGAGCAGCTGCTCAAAGATTGCACGCTTCGGCCAGAGCACGTTCGATGGATCGCGGCGGTCGAAAAGGACCTTTACCTCGGTCGATAGCTCGTCGAAAAGCGACTCGATGTAGAGCCGGTAACCCGCGCTGTCAGGAAGGAGCGGCAGGCCCGGCGCCAAGCCGCAGAACTCGCGATAGCCGGCAGACTGCTCGCCCTTCGTAATGCACTCTTGCACTAGCTCGCGCGCCTCCATCATCTTGAGCGCGACGAAGCGATTGAGAGTGGTGAAGGCGGCGTCGCGCAGGTAGTCAGCGACCGAATCGGCTGCGCTCATCCCGGCAGCGCGCTTATGCTCGATGGTGGCGACGATGCGCTCACGCTGGAACGCTTGGCGCGCTGAGAGATGGCCGCCAGCATTTGCGGCTACCGCGCCATCGCGGTGCACGTCGAAGTCGCCCTCGAGCTGCGCCGCAAAATCCTCCTCAAGGAGCTTTCGCGCTCGCTGAGTTGCGCGTTCAATCGCGCTGCGTGTTTCCTTGTCCACCCTTGCAGATTCCCGTTACTGGATGATGACCTTCTTGTCGGCACTAGTAATGACCGACGCGCACTTGTTGCGCAGGCCGTCGAGCGAGGTTTCAGGCTGCTCTTCGGCTCCGATGCCTCACGCGAATGGCCGGCGACGCTCACGGTGGAGACGCGTCCGCTGTTGCTTTACTCATCAGAAAAAAGTTCTCTTATTGCGGACGGCCCCGGACAGAAACCAGACTTAGACTATCCCGAGTACCTTCATCGCTGCTGTCTTTGGATCTCCAAAGAATATTGGATCAACATGTTCCATGATGTCTGCGCTGACATCGAGAAAGTTGCGCTTGTTTTCGATTGGTATCAGCGCCCGCTTCGCACCGTTGTCCTTCGCGACCTGAAGCGGTTCCGTAAGCGATCGGAGGGGCTTGATGTTTCCTTGAACGCTCATGTCACCGAGGATGAGAAGCGCCGAATTCACGGGTGCCTTGCGCAATGCCGAATAGCTTGCGACGAAGAACGCCACACCAAGCTCAGCTTCAACGCGGTTCGCGAGTAGATCAATAACTTCAACGTGAAGGTCGGAGACGTCAAGGTCGCGCGCAATTCCGAGGTCCGACTTCTTTGCGTGCAAAAAGCTAAAAGCGCGCTGGACCGACTCTTTCATAGCGCCGGAGACACCTCCAGCCAATTTTAGCTTGCCCGTGCCATTCGAGACTGAGACTTCAACTCGGTACAAACCAACCGTCCCATCCGACGTCACGCCCGCTGAGTAGACCGTTCCCGGCGAAAGCGGGTCTATAGAGATAAGATCACGGCCCCCTTGCTCGGGTACACCAACGAATTTCTCCTCGCCCGTCTCCTGTAACGTGTAGCTGAACGAGGTGTGGTAGTACTCGAAGGAGCCCATCTTCTTGAGCTGCTCCTTAACCCGTCGCCGCCCTTCGAGCGCGAGCTCAAGGATCTCACCAAGCTCGTCCTGAGTCACCTCGCCCTGCGGATACAGGATCTTCATAAACCCGGAAACCGTCTTGCGTACCGCCTTGCGATCACGGGTGTTGAGGTGGGCTCCCAAGGAGAAATGGCGGTCGATGATCTCAGTAAAGTTGTGTTTCCGCATCTCGCGGAGCGCCTCCGCAAGATAGTCGACAACGAACCCGTAGTGGTTCGTAAACAGATCGTTCCGCATCTTCGGGATCTCCCAGCCTGGAAGATAGAAGTGCATGCGGTCGATGAACGCCATGTCGTCGCGGATGATGTCCGGCATAGGGGCGAACAGATGGCCTGTCTGCACCATCACGTCCACCGGCTGATTGGTATTGCCGAACATTGCGATGCTAGCGTCGCCGGATACCGCTTCCTGGCCGCGCTGAAAGGTGCCAGATTCACAGTAGGTCTTCATCGTCGTGATGACCTCCTTCGGCATCTTCTGCAGGTCGGCTACTTCGTCAAATCCAACAACGTCCCAAATCTGCACCATGCCCTTCTGCCGCCCCGACATGTGACCGAACAGGTTTGCCACCGTGGTTCCCCCGGTGAGCAATGCGGAGTATGGTGACACCTCCTGCACGACGTAGCTCTTACCCGTACCGCGCGGCCCGAGCTCGACGAGGTTGTAGTTGCGCTCCGCCAATGGAATCAAACGCAGGAGGAACAGCAGCTTGAGGCGTCTCGACATCTCGCTGGGCTCATAGCCCATGCTCCGCATGATGAGATCGAGCCACTCATCTGCCGTGAACTCGCTGCGGATGCGCCGGTACTCATCGGCGTCGAAGGTGGCAATCTGGATCGGGGTCAACTTGTCGATCCAAAAGGGATTCTTCCCCCGTGATTCCTCATCATACTCAAAACGCATGTCCACCTGCGCCCAAACGCCGCCCATTACGAGGCGCTCGTAATCGCGGACATAGTGCTCTGGGATGTGTACGTTCTTGTGGCCAAAGTTCGTGACCTCCGCCCAGTAGTCCGAGTCGACAAGGCGCACCTTCACTTTGTCGATGAACGTGTGGCGGCCGCGATCCTTTACCATCGCCTGCGCCTTCATCGATTCGTCGGAGCGGATGTAGTTGTTGGCCAACGTGTCGTTGACCACCTGCAGGCCCATCTGAATCGCGACCTCGTCGCTCGAGGCGCAATACTTTCCGAGGAGGAACTCGAGGACGAAGACCGGCACGTTGGCGCCGACCTTGACTTTTCGGACAAGGTCCTTGCGCACCACTTTCCCGGCGAATAGGCGGTTGACCTTGTCGTCGAGCGCGTCTCGTGTCGGGGTCACTCCGTTGCTCATGGCTTACACTCCAAGTCGAACCGGGATGTCGGTGGGCGAGCGGTAAAGCTCTGCATCGGTTGCCGGATCCTGCACTACGACGCGCAAGGAGGCGGCATTCTCATCGCTCAGCAGGAATGCGATGGTTACCGGCTTGTTGGGCTCCAGCTCCACGATGCCTGTAGCGCGGTCAAACGGCGCATCGACCGCCATACCGACGGCCCCCACCGGCCTGCCGGCCGCGATCAGCAGCGGCCGAACTTGAATACTTGTGGCACCGAGCAGCATCTGCTTGGCACCGTGGGTAAATGTGACGCTGAAAATCCGGTTTGTCACTACATTCGGAAGGCCCATTGCTTCTATTGGGTCCGCTGAGAGGCGAGCCACCTCGCGGGGTTTTGTGCGCACCGTCAGAACTGGGATGACCATCTCCTGGAGCGAAGGTCCGCCGTGGTGAAACGCGAGGTCGCCGCCCGCCTTGAACACACCCGACGCAGCAGGAAACACGAGTTCCAGGTCAGAGGCGTAGCCGAGAGAGGACGCCGATACGCGCACGCAGCCGGGCGGCGTCGCACCGCCCCGCCCAATCCAGCACCGCCGGTGTAGCTCCACGGTGTCACCGCCGGGGGCGTCTGTGCGCATCGACTCGTCGCGGTCGATCGCGAAAAACAGATGGCCGTGGTCCGCGCTCACCACGGCGTATTCGATTCCTGCAGCCGCGAGCTTACTGATTGCGCGCGCGAGGTTGTCGATAACAGTGTCCATCACCTGGCGCGCCTGGAAGGTGAAGCCCGTTTCACCTGCGTGGTCGATTTCCTGCGAGCGAACGACGACTACCCGTGCGCCATCGAGCTTCTTTGCGAGCTTCGAAGCCTGAAGGCTCAGAAGCTCGTCGAGCGCCATGTCGACTAGGTTTGGCACACGCGCGGCAGCATGCTTCTTCCGACTCGCGAGGTCGGGTAAGAAACTGTCATCGATGCGGACACCGAGCTTGCCTGCTTGCTCGATGACGGAGAAGCTCGCCGAAGCGCCGGGCTGCAGCGCCGCCATGCCGACAGGCGTGATGCTGGGCAGTGCACCAATGGCCGCGCGAACCGAAACCTCGGAGTTTTTCGGCAAACGCTCGGCGAGCTCGACACCCATCTCGAAGCGCATGGCGTCGACGAGGATGTAGGCGACAGGCTTGGGCTTGTCTGCCACGACTTCGCTCCAGATGTGCGTCTGGTGAAGCGCACCAGGGACGGTCCACCCGGCCTTGACGAGCGCCTTGGTAAAACCCACAGCCATTGCGTGGCAGGCGTCCTCGTAAGCGCGGCGAACAACTCCCAGCGGGCGCTCGTCGGGCTCCTCGTCAAGGTTCGCGATCCACACTTCCATGCGACGTTGAGCCTGATCGAGCCGGAACCAACCATCCTTCGATGTGTAAGCGTCCAGCCACGCGGCCGCGTCCCCCGATGTCTTGCTGACCGCGTTTCGCACTTCCACCGCCACGTTACCAAGCTCGGCGATCCGCCGCGTGGCTTCCCACTGGGCCTTCCTGCTGACGTCACGGTCAAGCCAGAAGCTCTGTTCACGCTCGATTACAAGTCCCAGCGCTTCTCCGAACCTGCGGCTCAAGATCAGGTCACCCGCGTGACGAAGCAGGGCCCGCTCCTCGAAACGGAAAGTGTCGATGGCTCCAAGCCCTCCGGTAGGGAGCGTCACATTCCTCAGACCCAGTTCATCTTCGACGCGATCGGCGAGTGCCGCGTATGCATCGGGAAAACGGTTGCGGAGACGCCGCGCAAGCTCGCACACGGCAGACTCCTCATCCTTTGATGCCGGCTTGGGAACGCTGTCGAGGCAGGCAGGCGCGTCGCACGCCAAGTCGAGGCGAAACTCCCCGGCGAGGACGTAGCGGAGCGTGATGGCGCGCAGTTTCGCGAGGGGCGCGCCAAGTTGCAGATCGAGTCCGAGACGCGCCTTCACGAGCTTCGCCAGCTCTTGCGTTGCCTCTTTGCTGCCGATCTCTGCGTCACGCGCGTCGCTCACGAGCCATGCGGCCAGGAGGGCATCGTTGCTGCTCGTGTCGTAAAAGATGCCCTTCAGTATCGAAGGTGGCTCTGCGCCGGAGTCTCCCGCCGCTGCACGCGCAAGATCCTCATAGGAGACCTTTCGGTCAAATGGCAGCATCTCATCGACAACACCAAGCGTGTACTTCTGGAGGAGAACATTCTTCGCAAGCTGCTTAAGCTGGGGCTCCCACGTCGTGCCGGCCTTTTCCAACTCCATCAACACGGATGCGTGGCGGTCACGGGCGACGTTCGGCATGTAGATGATGACCGCGCCCGGAGCGTCGCTGCTCACGTGTGGCTCGATCACTGCGCGCAGCTCGAACATCGACCCAGCGTACTCTGCAAGGCTCGCCTTTATGCCGCCGACATCAACCTGAGCGGGATCGCTCGCGCCGCGAGGACCGCCACGTACCTCCTCCATAAAGACCTCGAACTCGCTGCGCTCGTCGTACCATACGACGACACGACGGGACTTGAGCTTCTCGGCAAGCTGTTTCGCAATATAGTCGTGAAGCGGGTGCATCAGGCGTTTCCTCCCTCGACAGGCCCCTTGCTGCGTCCACCACGACTGCGACCGGCGTTGCCGCTGGCAGTCGGTGCTTCGAGCAAGGTCTTTAGCGCGGACTTTACCGCGGGTGAGGTTCGCTCGCGCACGAGCTCGTCTACGGTGCGCGTGGGCGTCTTGCGCGCGCTCCACTTGCCGTCGGCGCTTTCCACCCAGAACACATCTTCGAGACCGTGTGCGATGGCGAAGCTCCGGTTCGTCGAGCACTTTGGCACCACGCGTTCGGGCCACAGATGCATCGCGAGATGTGCCCAGTCGTACTTGGCCTCGCAGAGCGCGTCCCAGGTGGACTTGAGCTCTTTTTGCCACGACTTGTTCTGGGGGACGAGTCGCCAGAGCGGCGCGAAGTTGAGAATGACTCCGTCGTCGAGATTCGGATTCCACAACGGTGCGACGCGCTTCACCTCGTCGAGGAACGCGCGCAATTCCTCAACCATGGCCTCCTGTGCGGCGAGTACCTTTCGCTCCGCGGCGGTCGCGCCGTCACGCAGTTCGCTGATGAGCGACTCGAGACGCCGCTCCTCGTGCGCAAGCTTCGGCGCGGCATAGTCATTCTGAACGCGAAAGAGCGTATCCCTGCTGAAGGTGTGGAAGTACAGCCAGACCGAGTAGCCCGCGGAGGGAGTCGCGAGCTGCCAGTAGATTGGCGCCTTGCGACGGCTCTTCGAGTACATCTTGATGTGCAGGGGGAAGAACTCCTTGGCGAACCAGGCGCGGAGGTTCTCAGGAACGTCGACGCGAACACGCTCGGCGATGGCATGAACACGCGTGGCGAAGTCATCGGCGTGACCTTCGTCGTCGACGAGCACATCAGGACGGGCGGTAGGCTCATCGCCCTCCGGGTACATGCCCGGTGAGCGAGCAGGCAGCGGATCAAAGGGGTCGGGCTCGACTGGAGTCGCGCGTTCGCCAGTGGCGACGCGCGGATCAAAACGAGCGAACGCAACGCCGAAAAGCCACGATGCCAGAGCGTCCGCGTCCGCGTCCGCGTTCGCGCTTTCGCTCACGTCGCCCTCGTCGACTTCGTTTTCGTTGTCTGCATCAACGGAGCCTTCGAGTGGATGGACGCGTTCGAACGACACCTCTATCGCAGCGCGATCCTTATCGGTGATTCTGTAGAGCGCGAAAGCCGCATCGTCAAGTTGCATCTGAATCGCCGCTAGGTCGCGCTCAACGCGATCGCGATCCCTATCCCTATCGATCCCAGCCACTCTTTCGTTCAGGACTGAAGGAAGGATGAAAGCGTGCGAAGTCTCGCTCATTGTATCTTGAGAGCGCTTAAGAGACCACGCGCGCCGCGCGAGCTTGGAGAGAGACGAAACCTCTTTGTCGCCAAGAGCGGCGATCGGAGTGCGTTGAACGACGCCGACCTCGTATGAGCCGAAGGCCATCTGGACTTCCACCAGTGCCTTGAAAGCGGTACTGGTCATGATCGCAAGCAATGCAAGAAGGTGCTCGCTGTCATTCTCTTCGATAAACGCGGCTGGCCCCTTGTGACCAAATGCGCACCCGGCGGGCATGGCGCGAACTCCAAACCCGCGTTGGGTGCGCAAAGGCCAAGTCAGCCCAGGCCGGGAAAAGTAGCCAGTGTTCTGAGGACGAGAGGCCGGACGATCCGATCCCGGCTTTGTGAACGTGATGATTTCCGAGCCACCGCTCTCCCAGTTCACACATAGATAGATGTCTGCGTAGAACGGCGAGTACGCGCCGCCTTTAGCGAAGCTCAACCAGCGCCGCCCCAATTGCGCAGCAGGGACCTCCCAGACCGCGCGGACGAACCTGAAGTCATCAGCAGTCGCGAGTCCCTGCTTGACAGAACGGTCCCCCGCTTCGAGCGGTCGCATCGTCAGAAATACCTCCCGAAGCGAGGAACTCACCCAGTAGGAGAACGGGCTGCCCGGGACGACCGCGAACGAGTCATGTTCAACATCGAACACCGCGTGCGAGGAAGCCGAGCGTCCCTGACGGACGGCATCGATGGCTGCGTGAAGCGCTGCCTGTTTGCCGTCGACCGGGGCGTCAAATGCACGAATGAACACGGTCACTGGCAAGCCTCCAAACAGTAAGCAGCGGTTTCCACCATCGCGCTATCGAGGATGCCGTATCCCAGATCGGCTACGACAGCCGGAGGGGCTCGCTTGAGGAGCACTTCCTCCCGCCACTTCTGAAAACTCGACAGGAAGAAGCCCGTGCGCGAGGTAATCGCACCCAGTCGCCCGCGCGATGAGAGCATTTCTATGCCTCGTTCCACGAAGGCGGCGTAAACGTCGTTCTTCGTCATCGGGTACGCCTTCTCGAATTCCTTCTTTGCGCGCGTGCTTCCGTCTCCGAAGGGCGGATTCATCAGAACGACATCGAACCTCTTTTCGGCCACGCCCAGCAAGGCGACGCCATGCGCGGCATCGTCTGTGAAGAGGCGCCGTCGCGTGTTCGCGGGCGGACCACCGTCACTGACGAAGCGAGCGAGGGCCGCACGGATGCGCTCTTCCGGGGGAGCGAAGAGGTCGCCAGTATGGTCGCGCTTGGCTTGGGGCGCGACGAGTCGCTCGACGCGCAGGAGCAGCCCCATGTCGCCGGCAAGGTTTAGCGATTCGACGAGTGAGGTGAATACGCTCCCGAGTTCGACGTCGGCTAGCTTGGCCACAAACTCCTCTGCGACCTGGCCATCGGCGACAAGCGGCTCAGCCACGACAATGTTCGAGCGACGGATCTGCGCGCGATCGGCACGGCCGACTCCGAAGTCCCGGTAGGCTTTCTGCGCCCGCATCCACAGCGCGAGCTGAGCGATCTGTGCGCAGCGCGGGTCAATGTCCACACCGTAGAGGTTGTACGCGAGTATCAAGCCCGGAACCGCCATGCGGAGCGCCTCGAGGCTAGGGTAGTCCTCCGCGAGCGTCCTGCCCGTGGCTTCGCTCTTCGGGCTTTCTGGATCGGCGTGAGCCTCCTCGAAGATTGCAAGCAGCAGGTCGAAGGTGTAGAGGAGAAAGTGTCCGCTGCCACATGCCGGATCGAGCACACGAAGCTCGCGCGGGTCCTTCTTCGTGCGCAGCGCAAACTCTTCGCCGGGTTTGCGGACCATGTACTCGCACCGATGGGCGAGCACGGTATCCGTGCCGCGCATCTCGTACCAAATGCGGCCGAGCGTGTTGTCGGTCAAGAACTGGACGACATAGCGTGGTGTGAAGAATTGGTTGCGAACGGCGAGCTCGCGGGTGTTGCGAGGCGCTTGGCTCTCCTCGCGCATCTTCTTTCGCTCGTCCTGGCCATTGAAGAATTGGTAGACCCAGCCAAGGGTCTCGTCCTCCCCCCAAACGCCAGCAAGCTCGGTGGCATTCAGGATTTCGAGAAGCTGCTCGAACGTCGCTCGCTTCAACCAGAGCACACTGGAATGGTCTCGCCGGTCGAACAGGACCTTCACCTCGGTCGACAACTCGTCAAACAGCGACTCGATGTAGATCCGGTAGCCGGTGCTGTCCGGGATGAGCGATAGGCCTGGGGCCATGCCGCAAAACTCGCGGTAACCGGCGGACTGTTCGCCCTTCGTGACGCATTCCTGCACGAGCTCGCGTGCTTCCAGCATCTTGAGTGCGACGAAGCGATTGAATGTAGTAAAGGCGGCATCGCGCAAATAGTCGACGACCGAGTCCGCAGTCCCCATGCCGGCGGCACGCTTGTGCTCGATGGCGGCGACTATGCGTTCACGCTGGAAAGCTTGGCGGACCGAGAGATGCTCGCCGGCCTTTGCGGCAACAGTACCGTCTCGGTGCACATCGAACTCGCCCTCGAGCTGCGCTGCGAAGTCCTCCTCGAGGAGCTTCCGCGCTCGCTGGGTCGCGCGTTCGATGGCGTTGCGTGTGTCCTTATCCATGTCAGGGTTCCACTGTCTCTGATCCGCCCACTGTTGGCGCAGCAGTCAAGTCCACGAATTGCTCGGCGAACCATTGCACTCTTGCGACGCCCTCTGTCGGAGCATCATTGAGTGGCGTCCGAAGATGCTTGCCGATCTTTGGCAGCAGTAGCACCAGCAGAACATCTGATGAGTTGCGATCAAGTGTGAACCGTGTCGATCCTTGTGCGTCCAGTCGCTGCGCGAACGAATCAAGCGCCGCTTGTGCAGAATCCGTCATCGGCTCGGGCAGATCGAGAAGCTTCCGGATGCTGTCGGGGCTCAGTAAACGGATAGGCAAGAATGATTCAAAAAGTGCCCCAGCGTTGCGGGCAAACTCTATTCCCGGAAACCAGTTGCGCAGGCGCGCGACGAAGTCGTATACGTCGCTGAACGTACCGCCTTGTTCCCGCTGCCGTCGTTCGGTTTCGGCAAATAGGCTCGATATCGTGCCATCGCCCATGCGCACCGATTGGCCAAGCATGACTAGGAAATTACGTTCCTGCTCTGAAAGCGTGCCAGCGGCCGGCTTGTACCCAAGATCGTGTTCAATCTCGTTCCAGACGTGAGCCATCATGCTGCAGACCTGCACCTCACATGGGACGTCCATAACATTCGCATATGTTCCAACGCCGTCAGTCTTGGTCAGGTACACCTCGATGTGGCTCGCGCGGTAGAAGTTGTCGGGGTTGTCGCGATTCTTGTCCTTTCGTTCATGGGGCGGCCGCTGACCACCAGCATCGCCGAACCGACGGCAGACCAGCTCTACGACCTGCTCCTCGTGGCGCTGCTCATAGGTCGCAATTCTCACCGCGGCAAGGTCACGAATCTGCTCGAACACGGCGTCAACGTCCGGAATCGACTTCTTGCTGTTGGCAGCAAAGCGTCGCAGCTTACCTTCGAGGCTCTTCGGGCTTTTGGCCCGGGATGTCACCTGAGCACGGATGGCATTCCCCTCAACGATTTCGGACCGGCAAATCTCGGCAACGCGCGCCGCGAGCTTGAGGTAACGGTCATACTCGCGGAGGTAGCGTTGAACAGCCTTCTTGATGGTGTCGTCAGAGATCGTCATGTCGGTCCCTACTGGACAATGACTTTCTTGCCGGCACCGATTAGGCGGGAACACTCCTCTCGAATACCGTCCAGCGCAGCCTCGAGCTGATCCTCAGTCTCTATTCCTTCCGCGAAATAGCTTCCGACGCTCACCGTTACGACGCGCTCGCCATCAATGATGTGCCGCAGCTCCGCGGTGGCCGCGCGAAGACGCCCCTCACAGGCATCGCGATCTGCTCGAAGCTGCGGAATAGGCACGTCTTCGGGATCGCGTTTTTGCCCACGCTCGAAAGGCTCCGCGATACGACGCCGCTGTTCTTCGTCGATCTCTGTCCAGCCCGGCACCTTGACTAGCTTGTCGAATGCCTTCGAGTAGGCAGCAATGCGGGCATCGAGTGCCTCGTTGAAGCGTTGACCGTACTCGGTTTCAATCGCTTTGGTGTGCTGGTCGATCGATGGCAATTCCCTGAAGAACGTTTCACGCGCGAGGAGATCTTCGAGCGACGACGCGCGAGTGCGCAACCCTTCCGAGATGTCGGACTCTCGGCTTAGAAACTTCCAAAGCTCGCCTTGAGCGTTGCGCGCGCGTTCGAGATCGTGAAGGCGCGGCTCGGAAAGCACTTGCTCAAGCTCGACAGCGCGCTTGACAGCGTCTTTGATAGCGCGATGGCTCGTGTTGAAGGTCGCGATGGCGTTGTCCTCTGAGCCCCGGAGGATGGCCTTCATTTGCCCGATGGCATCGTCTAGCATCACCCGTCCTGGCAAGCGATTGCTGTTCAGCGTTGCGAGCGCTGCAGAGACCGAGTCCTCGTTGCGCGCAACCTCCTTACGAAGCTCCGCAACTATTGCGCCGGCGTTTAACTCCTTCACCTCGCTACCGAAGGTGTCGCGGAAGGCCTCCGAGGCTTTTACGAGCTCCTCGAATTCGATACCCTTCTTCGGCCGGAACGACGCCTGGCGGAACAGGTTGTTGTTTGAGAAGGTTTCGCGCGCCTCTACCCCGGTGACGGTATCGATCGTTTGTCCCTTGCTCGTCGCTTCGATCTTCCCGGCGCGGAGCAACGAAAGCACCAAAAGACGCACGACCTCGAAGTCCCAGCCGAAAGGCTCTTTGGCGAACTCGTCGGACAGGTAGCGGCCGCTCGCCGTATCGCCGTAGTTGGCGCGCTCCTCGATGCGGTCGAGCACTTCTTTCAGCAGGCCGCTTTCTGTACGGAAAACTGTTTTGCCCTTCTCGTCACGCAGGACACCGATGCTGCCGAACACGCTCGGGAGCCCCTGGAGGTTCTCGGCAACGAAGAGGGCGTCGGTTCCCTTCTTGACGTCTGCCGCACGGGCTGCAGCCTCCTTGAAGCGATCGAAGACCTCAGGTAGCACCTGACCAAGCACCTCGGCGGCGGTCTTGCCTACATCCGCGGCAAGATCCCCAGGACTGCGGTCGTTGCCGCGGAAGTAGATGCGGCCGGATAGGCACGCGGCGCGCAGAAGGCGACGAAGCTCGTCACTGTGGCGCCGCAGACGAACGCGCTCCTCGGCAATTAGCGCGGGCGTGTCCTCGCCCCTAGGCTCGCGCTCCTTGCGGGCAAGCATCTCCTTGGAGCGGAACAGCTCGACGGTCTCCCGGTCGATGGCATCGCTTAGGCCGACAGCCCAGAAAACATGCTTGCGCTCCTGCTGACTGCGCGTGCGCAGATCGGCGGCGAGCGCGTCGAAGTCCTTTCCGTCCTCGGCTAGGTACGCCTGGAACATCATGTCGCCACCCGTGACCTCACGGCCGTGGATCGCCAAGCCCGCCTTGAAGGTCTTTGTGTCGAAGAGGGTGTGCGACGGCTGGGGCTGCCAGAATGCAGACAGCACCTCGGAGTAAAGACGGTGCGAATCACCCGGCTTCGGGCTGATGCCGTTGCGCAGTCGCTCCCAGTCATCTTCGGCGGGCGTCGGGATGCGATAGCCGTCGTCGCCTTGGCGAACCTTGTGAGTCGCCACGAGCTCTCGAAGTGCCTCCTTCACCGATGCGAGCTGGGAATCGCCGTCGACGCTCGGGTGGAGCGCGGCTGCAATGTTCTCGGCGCTGCGGTGTACGCTCTTCACGTACTGAAGCAGGCAGATCACTTTCGCGACCGGCTGCGCGAGTGGGTGGCTCAGCTCCTTCGAGATGGCGACGATCTTAGCGCGGACCTCCGAGCCGATGTTCCCCTCAACGAGGTCGTAGACATGGTCGAGACGCACAAGGTCGCCGAGCTGATGGTCGGCGAGGTTCACGGCCGGGTTGACGAGAAGCTGTTGCGCTAGCTTGATGATGGTGCGGTTTGCGCCGCCGACGTGCTTGCTCCCTCCGCCCTGCGTGCGCAAACCCGAGACGACCTGGATGATGAGGTCAATCTGGAACGGCAACAGCGGGTATAGGTCGATGAAGGTCTCGCGCGATAGCTCCGGAAGCTTGACGTCCGCGGTTAGCCGTGTGTGTTCGATGAGCCGGCCACGATGCCCGTCGAAGAGTTTTCCTAACGCTGTCTGAGCGGCTGCGTTCTTCGAAAGAACGCGGCGACTGGTGACCTCGGAGATGTCCGACGGTTCGAGGTGGACCTGTAGCGGGAACCGGTCCATCAACCGCGCCAGCTCGATCTTCTTGTCGTCGAGACCGCTGACAAGCTCGCCGAGCTTCTCCTGGGAGGTGACGACGACCCAGTGCCTGCCTCGGCCCTTCACGCCGAGGCTTTGCACAACGGCTTGCAAGTCCAGCATCTTCTGGACGTCTCGCGCGACGAACTGTCCAACTTCGTCGACAACGAACATCAGCGAGAGTCCCGGCTTGCGACGCTTCATTAGCTCACCCACGCGCTCGGCGAGCTTACCCGGCGTAATGTCGGCCTTGTTCTTGACTGCCTTCACCCAGGAGTCGGCCATCGGGTACGTATTGGGATCAAGGCTGTGGATCACGCGGCTCGCCTCGGAAAGTGCGAAGGCCACCTTTCCCTTCTCAGCAGACCAGTCCTTTTTGAAGAGCTGCTTGTATTCTTCCTCGAAGCGGTCGAGCTGCCCCTTCTCCTCGAGTCCAATCTCGAGCTCCGAAAGGTCGAGATCCTTCGCATAGCCTAAGCTCTGCAGGAAGAGCCCATACATGATCTCGGTAAGAGTCTGGTTGCCGCTGCGAATACCCCGGTCCGTCGAGACGTCAAAGATGACAGCATGAGTGGGGATCTTCTCGTTGATGGCCTGCAGCAGAACCGAGAGCTTCATGTCGCCGGCGCGCTCGGCGAAGCGCTCGGCGGCGGACTCGCCCGCCACGGTACGGTTCCCGATGGAAAGCCCAAGCATCTTGGCGAAGCTCGACTTACCGGAGCCGAAGAAGCCTGATACCCATATGGCGATGCCCTCATGCGGCTTGTTCGGCGTCTCGCGGTAGGCGTCGAAGATGGCCGTGTAGTGCGAGCGGATCGCGTCCGTTACAACGTACTCGTCAATCTCGTCGCGGATGATCTCTTCATTGGTCTGGTCGACCTTGATGACTTCTTCGATGCGACGGTGAATGTCGTTGGCGAAGAGCGTCTTGATAAGCGTGGGCGTCGTCATCATCGGTAGTCTTCAAAAGATCTTCGGGCGATAGTTGTGCTCCGCGTCGAGCACGCCCATGAACCGCAAGCCGGCCGCGCCATCGAAGTCGCCCGGATAGAAAAGAACGGTCGGAACGTGAACGCGGCCCTTAAGCTGCTCGAGCAGCGAGAAGGTTCGATACATGGGGAATAACGCCCCGGTGCGCATGATGAACACGACGTCCCGCAATGGGTCGGGCTCCTCCGGCATGCAGGCGCTGACAAGATCAACAAGCGGCGAGTACTCCGAAAGCACCGAGTGAACGGTCTCGACGATGGTTTCGACGCCCTGTTCCCGCTCGGCAGCGAACCACTCCTCCAGCGGACGTTGCGAGCGCATCGCTTCATCGAGACACTCGGCGAGCGAGATGCGCTTCACACGCTTGCCCTTCTGGGAAAGTCGTGTCTCTAGGAGGGTCACCTCCTTGCGCAGGTCGAATTCGTCCTCTGGATCATAGCGAAATAGCGCGTATGGCATGTCGTGATACGCGCTGATACGCTGCCGTGGATCGGGTAGTTCGAGGACGGGCTCGAGGTTCTGCTTGATGCGGTGTGCGAAGTCGCTCATGCAACCATCCTCTCTGCGTATTTGTAAGAACTCGTGCAGGGGAGATCCAACTGCACGAGACTGCCGGCCACGTGGTATCCGAGCTTGCGGTATTGGTGGAGTCGTAGGAGCTCTTGCTCGACGTCGGCGGGATGCATCAGAAAGAGCCGCCAATCGCGCGACGCGATGACCTTGCTTGGGCTCAGTTGCTCCTCGCGCATCGCATGGAGCAGGTACAGAAAGCTTTTCTCCGGCAGGTGGAATGACGCGAACTCCTTATTGCCGGAGCCACGTAAAAGACCGAAGTCGACAGCGATTTTGAGTAGACCCGCAGCGACGCGCTTCGTTGTTTGCTGAGACCAGGTGTGCTCGGTGGTTGCGCCACGCTCGGCGATGCTGCCTAGGTATTCCTCGACATCCTCGCTGCAAACGCGGAACGTGCCGACATCGTACGCATCGAAAAGCCATGTCTCGAGGAAGTCGCGGACCAAGAACTCGTCGCGCGTCATATGCCAGAGGAGCAACGGTTTCCACTCTTCGACCGGCAACCCATGCTGCGCGAGCAGGACCAAGGGACGGTCACGCCCCTCAGGGTCGAAGCGGCGATTGAGCACCTTAGCGACGTCGCGCAGCCAAGTTGCGCTGCTCGCACCGATGAAGTTATCCTGCCGTAGACGATCGAGATTCTCGCGCTTCGACCACTCGAAGTCCCACTCCGAAAAAATGGAGTAGGTTTCGTCAATCATCGCGCCTTTAATAACGGTAAATGAGGATGCGACATTCGCGCGGGAGCTCGTCGTCATGTGTCGGCCCACTTGATATATGGGACCGCGAGAGCTCCCGGCTCGCCCCGCGCAAAGCCGAGAGCAAGCATCGCAATAACCGCATTAGCGTTACCACGGACATCGGGCAGCGGTACGGCACGTCCTTCTGCCGAGCGGCGCAGCCGCGCATAGGCATCAAGTTCGGCCTCAGTCACCAGTTCGAGACTACGGAATATCTCGACCAGATCCGTGCTGCCCAACGTCTCGATCCGCTCGAAGAATGAATTCCAGTCGCTTGCATGATCAAGCCAATACTCCCAACGTGCGTCGAAGTCCTCCTCGACGGCCTCGGGCAGTTTCCAGAGCGTCACGCAGCCGGGCGGGTTGAACACCTCGTCGCACCGCTGAGCGGCAACGGCGAAGACCGAACGCGCTTGTGCGAAGCGATATGTGCGAGGAAATCCGCGTCGCAGCACTGTAGCGCCAAGTCTTCCCATCTGGCCCTTGGTGTTCCACCAGCCGGCGTTGTCGAGTTCCCCGAAGCGCCCCACAACGATGCGAAGCCTAAGTAGTTTTTCAAGATCAATCATGCGTCACTCCAAGGTGCAGCTTCTTCGCCCATGGCGACGCCCCTTGTCTTTTGGTCTTCCTTTTCGCGCCAGCCAAATCGTTGCTGCTGCCCAATATCGGCTCACTAAAACCGCTGGGTTTCGCCAACCTTGGAGCCCGGTATTTTCTTGGATTCCGCTATGCAAAGAGCGTCCCGTTTGCCGACCTTCAGATGAGCAGCCGCTTTTTCTAAAGTCAATTACTCGTCAGCGTCGTCGCACATTGGGTCCTTCCCAGTCGGAACGAAATATTCATTCTTCGTAGCAAACTTTGGAAGGATACGGCAAATTCGCCTAGGTTTGAACAGGCTTCGTGCAGAACGGCCGGTAGTGTGGGCGATCGGCTGGAGAACCCCGGTTGCCGCACCAAAGCCGGTGATTGAAAACGCGGCGGCTCGGCGAGATCGGGAAGGTCAGATATACCGGCTCGACACCAAGGAATCACGTTGCCTGCAACGGCATAGAGGCCGAAGCTACTTAATCGTTCCACGCGATAGGTTAAAATCCTGCCCGAAAAGATCATGCCTCCGCCCCCAAAAAGGACCGCAGCCATCGCTGATGGGCCGTCCGAGAACAACGCTACCGCATGGACTCTACTTGCGGTTCACCAGCGCAAGCCAGCCCCAAGTCGCATGCCGGCCCCGATTTACGTTGCCCAAGAATTTTTAATTGATTGTCCCTATCTGCGTGTTCGCTCCCGATGGGACCCGTTTCGAAAAACAAAGCGGGTATGCCGGGGGCCGAAAATTAACGACAATGGACCGTCAGATGGTGATCAAACGCCAATTCATAAGGTCGGCCAGATGAAAGTCGCTTCGCGACTCGCAATTGCCGGTGAGATCGACGTGGCAACTGCGCTTTTAGCGATGGAAGCTGTGGCGTGACCGCCACCGGCAGAAAAAGTGCGTTTGTGGATTATTTGCGCCACCCTCCGTATTGTTAGTTCGAGTCATGGTCGAGCACACACTGGCCTACACAGAATCGCGGCCCCTATGTCATCTCATCCTCATTTCTGGCCTCAGCCCGAGCTCGCACTCGCATGATCGTCTGCCGCGTTGTCTTGTAGTCGCGAGCCAGTTGCGCTACCGATACACCCTCCGCCAAGCGCGCTCGAGCCTCGGTCTGTTGCGTTGACGTCAGTGTCGGCTTGCGACCGAGTGACTTCCCCTCAGCCTTCGCACGTGCAAGACCGCTTTGCGTGCGTTCTATCAACAGGTCGCGTTCGAATTCAGCGACAGCGCACAACACTTGCATTGTCATCTTGCCTGCCGAGCTAGTTAGATCGATGCCTCCGAGCGCTAGGCAATGCACGCGCACTTCGATTTCGGTCAATCGCTCGACGGTTTCACGCACGTCCATTGCATTTCGTCCGAGGCGATCGAGCTTCGTTACAACAAGCGTGTCCCCTGCTTCGAGCCGATCAAGTAGCCTCGTGAAGCCAAGGCGCTGCACGGCCGCTACCGACCCGCTGATACACTCTTCGACGATGCGACGTTTATCAACTGCGAAACCGGCCATCTCGATCTCACGGCGTTGATTCTCAGTCGATTGGTCGGGTGTGCTAACGCGGCAGTATGCGAATACGCGGGACATGGCGACGCCTCAAGATAGGATGGCGATGTACAAATACCATGTACGAATAATAGGCAATGTTCCAAAACCTCAACTCCTAATTTTCGTACCCCCTTCTATGGCGGGGTACGGAATCGTTCGTTTTCGAACACCGCCTTCACGGCTAACGCGGCAAGCGCGATTCTGTGCCTTACGTTCTAAGCGAGGTTGCTCAGGCATGGGTGCCGGCCGCCAGAACTTCCGCGGTCACATAGCGACGGAAGGACTTCGAGTCGGTAAAGCAACGGTACCCCGCCTGACTTGCGAGGGTGATGACCGCCGCGTCTTCGTTGAGCAGCACTGCGACCGGTTGGCTCAGCTCCTCCTGAATGCCGTTCGGCCAAACTAGGTCGAACACGGCTTTCTGCTCGCCGGTTGCCGGGTCGGCAAAGTCGTAACCAAGAATGCCTCGCGGCAGCCCTTCGGATTCCACCCAGCTGTTCAAGGCCTCAAGTTCAGCCTCTTCTTCCTCACTGGAGATACCGCTGACAACCATACCAACAGGCAAAGTGGGCGCTGCAGCGGTGGCCAACCAACGATCATCACCGTGGAGAAGTCCTTCCATGCGCCGGTTGAGTTCTGCCGCGAGCAATTCCTTGCGCACCTCCAAGAAGTCGCGGAACCGCTCGATTTTCCACAGCGCCGGATCGGTCGGAATCCATTGAGAGGCCAGTACGCCAGGATGCGCTGCGTCGACCTCAGGGAAGTAGTCTTGCGGCAATCGGTCGCTGATGCTGAGGTTCGTGTCCTTGGTCAGAAAGCAGAAGTTGGCCAGCGCATTAACTTCGGGGCGTCTGTAGTTGCGTCTGTAGAGCTGGGCTTTGGGGAAGATATGATGTACTTCCAGCCGGCTCATCTTGCCAAGAAGGCTCGCCTTTAGCGGAAGTCCCGTGCCCCAGTCCCGGGCGGCGCCCATCCGTGTCAGCAGATAGAGAACCGGGTAGAAGCGCGCTCCAAGACTCCATCCGGTGAAGTGTCCGGCCTCCGCCCGCAGTCCACCATGCCACAACCGCAACTGTTCCAGCAGTTTGTCGAGGCCGCCGTCCTCGCCTTCCAAGGCAGCGAGGTCTTGGTCGATGAACGACTCAGTCGATCCCGAAAAGCGTCCCCACATCGCCGCCTGCACGTACCAGAAGAGCAGCTTGTCGCGTTCCTTAACGTCCATCGGACCGGTTTTATTCGCCTGCCGCTGATCGAGGTAGCGCGCCATCACCGGTACGCCGAAGCGACCAAAGAACACCTGGTCGTGGTCGAGCCCGAGACGTCCGCCGATCAGATTGAGGCAAGTGTCGATGTGCTTGGTCGTACGTATCAGAGCATCCTGTACTTCGGCGGCGCTCTTCTCATGTAGGAACTGGAACTTGGCCTCGCCTGTCAGCACCGTGTTCACCGAGCGCAGCAACCAGTCGAGATTAAAATGGTAGTCGGCTTCGACCCACTCTTTGAGCTTGGCCTTCATGGCGTCGCGGCCATCGGGCCACTCCGCGCAGATCTTGGCCAATGCAAGATCACCTTTCGAGAGCTTGGTGCCGCCACTATTGACTCGATTGAAAATGTCCACCACCACATCCAGCGATTTGTCCGCGCCGGTAACCTCCTCGATATGCAAGTCGACGTCAGTGATCCCGAGCAGGCGGCTCAGGCGGCCCGCGTAGTCACCAACCTTGGCGGCAAGCGACGGCTGAGTCGCCAGTCGGGTGACATATTCACCGAGCCCCGCCGTGCCTTTCTTCATCAGTTCGGTCACGTCGATCCACAGCGAATCGTCCTTCATCTTGACCGGCTGGTAGAACTCGAACGTCTCGCTGTCGAGGTGGAAGCGCAGGCCGGTGAAAGCCTTCGCGTTGCCGTCGAAGAATTTGGGCGGCTTGCCACGCACGACGCCGTAGAGCGAGGTCATACGCTGCTGGCCGTCTAGCAGAAGCTTCACCACCCCCGCCGCCAGCGGACCGTCTCCCCTATGGGTGGCGGTCGTTGATTCGGTAGCCCAGACCAGCAGGCCACCAACGGGGTGACGGCGGTAGAGCGAATCGAACAGCCCACGCACCTGATCGCCATTCCAGACGTAGCCGCGCTGGAATTCGGGCAACGCCATGTGGCCGCTGTCTATGTGGTCAAGGATGGTAGAGATCTTCATAAGAGCCTCGATTTGCCGGAAAGCAATTCCTGCCTCACCGCCTGTTTGAGGGCGCGGGTTTTGTCGCAGCGGACTTCCCGCGCCGGCAGTTCAGAGTCCATGTCGGAGCGGATTGTACCGGAGAGTCGCGGTTCAATGCCCCCTCCGGCCGGCAGCCGTTGCGAAACCCATCACTCGGTACTCCGCGGTAACTAACGACGCTCACGGACACAACGCCCGGAAGCACTTCGCCATGGGTGTTCACCTGCCCCCTGTTGCCAGCAGCAATCGGGCGCGCGCGGTCCTGATGGATGGGTCGCCCGGGGAAAGGCCGCGCCAAGTGCGACCGCCCAGCCCGCCTTGACTTCGCCTCAGCCACCGCGCCTAGTCATGCTGGGGATGACGCGCAGGCTTCGAGGCTATAGGCCGGTAACACCGTTGCGAGGAATGCGGAAACACCGCTCCGACAGAGCTTGCCCATCCATGCTGGAAGCGCATCCGGCTCATCCCGCTGACGACGCAACCACAGGTGTCCAATCCGACGAAGTGGCTTTCGTGACAGCATCGACGTGCGATTCAGGAACCTAGCGGCGCTTTAGTCGGCCCGAAAAATCGGCAGCCAACGCTGGAATCAAGAGTCAATTGCCGACTACATCGGCGACGGCGTGTAGTTCAAAGTCAGTGACATAACGAAGAGCGTTAACACGAGCCGTATTTGCAGCCAAGCCACTCCTGCGCGTCGACTACCTGCGCGCGCGATACCTGTATGCGCGTTCGACCCTCTGACAGCGAATGCGAGCCGCCCATCAAATTACCCTGCTCGTCGGGCTGCCTCAATGCTCACGTGGGCAGGTAGGCATCCAGCCGCCGCGCCGCTTTTCCAGATGTGTGAAAAAGCCCCTTGGTAGGTGAGCTGTGCTAGGTGGGCTGTGCTACGGGTGATCGCTCCTTCACCCCAAAGAAAAAATGCATATGCGTACGCGCTGCGTTGCTCATGTGCAACAACCACATTAACACTTAGACCTAGCACAACAATCACGCAGAACGTTACGAATACGCGGTTCCATGGGTGTGCTAGCTGCCGTGCTAGCCATCTTGCTAGCCACCGTGCTAGCTCCCTATTCGAGAGCTAGCACGGGCGATTCAGTCCAGATAGTCCTGTGTCGCCCCCTGGCAGAACGACGCGGCGAGGATCGGCTCGGCCATTTCCCACCAGTTCGAAGGAGGCTCGCACAGCGATTCGTGCCGCCAGAAGTACGACGGTTCGCGGGTCGGACCTACCCGGTGGCGCTCGTCGCCCATGCGGACATACCCATTGTCGGTTAGGAACTGCGACGCAATTGCCGCGAGTTTCCGCCGCACCAGTTGGCTGTCCGGCCCGAGCTTCGCCTTGATCGCGTCCACGAAACAGGTCGAGGCAATCCACAATTGCGTCACCCCAGGGGCTTTGTCCGTCAGCACCTCCTGGCAGGCGGCGTCCACCTCGGTTCGCGACATGTCGATCACTATCTCGCGCATGGCGGTTAGCGGCGCGCTGCCGTCGGGCTTGAAATCCGCATGGAAATCAGCGAAGTGCATCAGCCAGAAACGCATCGCTTCCGGGTGCGTGCGAATGGCGTTGAACAGGTTGGAATACCAGTCTGGGTTCTCCGCCTTGAACTGCTGAAGCGACGCAGCGCCGAAGCGCGACCGCAGAAACATATAGCGCCGGTCGGTGTCCGTGATCGGCACGCCGTCAAGATAGTTCGAAAAGATGATGTACTGGGTAGTATTCACCGCCTGGTAGGTCTGTTTGCCCTTTGGGTGTACGTCAATGCTCTCATTCGTAATAAACGGCTTGAGCTTATTGCTCGCGTCGAATCTGTTGTGCCCGTGCAGTTTCATCTCCTCGATAGCTGTGACACATTGGCCTACGGCCCAGTCGGTAAACGGACTTGCCTCCAGGGTATGACCGTTGAGGGAGCGCACGTTGGCGGAGCCCATCACCAAGCCGAGTAATTCCAGAAAAAAGCTCTTGCCGTCGCCCTCCGGTCCACACAGGTATGGCGCCCAGCGAATTTTTTTCCCGGGATTTTGCACGACAAACGCCAGCCAGGACATGAGCAGTTGCTGCTCGCGCTTGTCCTGCAGGATGTTGGCGATGTGGGCTTTCACTGCCTCCACTGCGGCCTGCTGGTCCGCCATTAGCACATCAGGCATGGACGGCACGGAAGCAGGATCATAGCGATTAACATGGGGCACGCCATTTACCTGGAAAACGTCGCCCATCTGCGGGTGGTAGCCGATGCGGCGAACAACTTCAAGATTCCATTTAGCGGCAACGGCATCGGCCGCCTGTCTAACCGGATATCCGGAATCGTTCTTCGGCATGTCGCGGTTGTGCGTGACGTTGAACGCGCGGTGGCTGAGCCTCGCCTTGGTCCTCTTATTGAAGTAGACGTCGTCGTCGGTCACGTACACGTACTCATGCACCCAGGCGGGCGCAGCGTCGGCGTCCTGCGTCACGGCCGGCGCGAGCAGGCCGCGCACCTCTTCAATTTGGAAACTTAGACCCGTTACTTCCTGCAGCCGTGCATGAAGTGCCGGGACCAGTCGTTTGCGCGCGAGCTGATCGACGGCGGTGTCGCTCCGGATCAGTTGGGGCAGCGTGTCACGCAACTGCCCCTCGTCGTCGGTCGCCTGGATCTGCTCCAGCCAGTGAGTGACGCGCTGACGCTTCCACGCGATACGCGCCTTTTTCGCCATCTCGATGACGGTAGCAAACGTTACCGGCCGCACACTGGGCGAGCGCGTGAGACGATCCCATTTTTCATCAACGACGCCGTCTTCATATTTCTCGCCGCGCGAGCTCCATTCGGTGACGGCTTCAAGCCATGCGTCGGACTGCCCGAGACCCGTCCCTTGGTGATGCATGCCGCGCAATACATTCAGCCACTCGGGCTCGGGAAGATCCGGATCAAGGTCTGCGAGGTGTGCCCGCGCCACTTCCAGCGTGACACCGCGGAGCGGCGGCTCAGCAAAGGTCAGTACCGCGAACTCATCGTCCGCGACCGTCGGCGTCGAGCGCACTCGCGACTGTTCGCCGTGCGTCATTTGTCCAGAAACAGCCTCCGCCAAGTAGTCGTCCGGATTCAGGTAGCCATCACCTTGATGCAGGCCACACTCAAACTCAGCCTGCTTATTTTGCACAGGCCGGTACATGATCCGTTCCGCTTCGAGTGAACCACGATCGAGTGCCGCGGGAAAAAAGGATGCAATCGTCTGGATCAGCGAGCGATGTTCGGCACGCGAAACGTCACGCCGGGACGGAACAATTACGCGGATACGCGGTTTCTCAGGCGTATGGGACCGCGTCGTATGCCACAAATAGGTGAATGGGGCGAGCACATCGCCTCGAAGAAGCGCGGCGAACAATCCTGCCGTGTCGTGGTCGAAGTCGAACGCGAGGGCCGATGCATATTCGAAGGATGCACCGTCGCGCTTGTTGCCCTTGAACGAAGCGAACGCAACGAAAGGATCGCGCGCCTTCACTTGGTTCCTCGCCGCCGAACGCAGCGCCATGAAGTCACTGTGCAGCATGGAATTTTGCTTCGGCCTCGAGATAAGCGAAGTCAGGCCGGCGAAATCAAGAGTTTCTCTTTTGGTGATTGCGCCACGGTCGCCCTGACCGAACGATACCAGCACCGGACGTTCGACCAGCGCAGGACGGAGCTGCGGAAGTTGGATATCTTCCATAATTTCTTAGAAATCCTAATATTCCCGGTGTCCGTCATGGACTGCCGGGGGCTTTATTACTATTCCGCAGCGCGGGCCAGGTAGAAGTCGGGATCCAGTTCCTTCCTCGTTCTGTTCAGCGTCTCGTAGAAGCCAGAAGTGCAGCCTTTCCCCGGGACACGCAACACTGCAGTGTGCGCCATGAAAACGGGGCGGAGGCGCGGGCCGAACAGGCTGGCAACGCGCGGAGAGAGGCGCTGGTATTCGGCGGGCGTAACGTTGCGGGCAAGCGGAATCACCGCGCACATAGCCGGCTCACCGGGCAACGTGATGGCGCGGTGCAGCCAACGAAAATTGAACGGGCTTTTGACGAATTTTGCGTCGAATTCGAGCGCACGCATCAGATCGTGCAGGTTGTTATCGAAATAAAGCGTCAGCGCCGAGAGGGAGACAATGTGCTCGTCGTCCCAAAGACCGTCGGTGCACTCGCCGAACACGCAGTAGCGATCGCTCATGCCGCCCCTCCATCCAGCAGCGCCTGCAGTTCAGCGACGCGCCACGCAAGGCGGCCGTTGATGCGAACTGGACGGATGGGCCCGTTTTCAAGACATGCCCATTTTCGGAGCGTCTGCGGCTTGCGGTTGAGCGCAGCGGCAGCCTCGTCCGTGGTGAGAACCTCGGGAAGTGTCGCGGCAAACGGAGGTGAGTATGGTGCTTTCATCGTGGTTTCCTTTCCCGCGTGTGCGGGTCTGTTGATTCACGATGAACTTCACTGGTGGGAAAACTCACTGGCAAGCAATATCGAAAAAGCCAGCAAACCTTTGTGTACGTGGGCTTGGGCCCGAGACTTCCGCGCGGGGAAAACGCTGGGAAAACGCGGGGAACGCCTCGCACGTTCCCCGCGTGTCAGTTCTTCGCTTTCTGCTGCCACCATTTCGTGCCTTGCAGTGCCTCACGCTGGACCGTCTTGGAGTTCTCGATGACCTCCCCTCGCTGCCCCTTGATTCCGAGCATGCGCATTTCGTCCATAACGCGCCGGGAGTACCCGATCAGACTATCGCGGACACCGATAGCCGTGTCTCGTTCGTATAACACGTTCGCAATCTGCCGCGCATGTACCGTCCAGTGGACGACACGCGCGGCCGCGTCGCTCGCCGACCGCGCTCGCAGCCATTGGTCAATCCACGAGTTGTAGCGCAAGCGCTTGTGCTGAGCGATCTCGATCCACTGCTCCAGCCGCCTCGCGCCGGGCTGTGCCTTTTGAACGGCCGTGAACTCGTGCAGCATGGCGCGATAGGCGCGATTGTCTTCCGAGTCGGCGGGAGTGCCTTCCGGATCGTCGAGCGGGTTGATGTACCACAGTAGCATTGCAGCCTGCTGCGGTTCGACGCCTGTACTGTCCCACCAGAAAGATGCGGACATGAGGTCATCAAAAAAGGGCAGGAAACGTGCGTCGTTGGATCGACCATCACGCCCGCGAACGTCGATCTCTGGACCTGGCCGACAGTTTGACTGGAACGCGTCGGGAGAGCCGTCGTTGCGCGCCAGCGTAACGGACCCGCCACAATCCGTACACGCAACGGCTTTAGCGTCGCGCGAGTCGTCGGGAAGAAAGGTATCGCCGGTAGTGCCGCAGGTGACACAGCGGTAGCCGAAACGGATCTGCGTTGCCATGTAAGTCAGTTTCAAATAGTTAGCTTAGGCCAGACTGACTGTCAGGCTGGCCGACGTAGATGGCCGCCCCAGTCGGCCGGTTCGTAAATCGCTGCGTTCTGTAGAATCATGATTGATTCACGTCGACCGAATTCGGTTACACCATGGTTACATGGCGTGCAGAAACGAAAAAGGGCTACAGGCAAATCGCCTGTAACCCTTTGATATTCCTGGTGGAGAGGAAGGGGATCGAACCCTCGACCTTCGCATTGCGAACGCGACGCTCTCCCAGCTGAGCTACCCCCCCAACACAAAAATAATTCTAGCACAGCCATTTTCCCTTTTGCCAAGCCTCCAGCCCCGGGAAAACCTCATCTGGACGGTGCGCCCGCGAGCACCCAGTCGACCACCGCGCGGATATCCGCATCGCTCATCGATTGATGGGCCGGCATCGGAATCATGCCCCATACGCCGGAGCCGCCGTCCTTCACCTTGCGCGCGAGTTTGGCCGGCGCCTGCGCGTCGCCCTTGTACTTCGTGGCGATTTGCTGGAACGACGGACCAACCAGCTTGCGATCGACCGCGTGACAGCCCATGCACGCATTCGCGGCGGCGACCTGCTGGCCGCGCGGCGCCTCGGCCGCGCGAGCACGCGACGTCATCGTGCCGGCGAGCGCGCCCACCACCAACGCGAACACGACACCCGCACGCCTCATACCGCGCATCAAGGCACCGCCTTCGGATTACCCGGTCGCACCGACGTCGACGAGTTGACCGGCGCAGGCGCCTGCTGATCGAGCGGCCGCGCGCTCACCGACGAATCGGGAATCGCGCCGACCGTCGGCTCGCTGACCTCGGGCTGCGAGGCGGCCACTGGCGCCGTCGCACCGGCGGCCGCAGCAGCTTCGGCTTCCTGCGGCTGGATGTACTGGAACACCTTGACCACCTGCACGACGCCCGGCACGCGGCTCGTGACGTCGGCGCCGATATTGCCCTCATTCATCGTGACGAGGCCCATCAGATAGACGTTGCCGCGCTCGGCCACGACCTTGAAATTGTTCGCCGAAATGTTCTTCTCGGCGATCAGAGCGGTCTTCACGCGCGTTTCGAGGTAGGTGTCGTTGGTGCGCGACGAGAACGAGCTCGCCGGCGCGATCGCCAGTTCATTGACGATCGTATTCACGTTGTTCATGTTCCGCACGATGCTCTCGGCCCGCTGCTTCGACGCCTCGCCCGCGACCTCGCCGGTCAGCAGCACGCGGCGGTTGAACACCGTGACGTTGACGTGCGCGGAGTCCGGCAGATTCTGGCTGATCTGCGACAGCGCCTTCACCTGAATCTCGCGATCCTCGGTCTGCGCGCCGAGCGTGCGGCGGTCGGTCGCCATCAGCGCGCCGCCGCCCGCCGCGGCCCCGACAGCGAGAAAGCAGCCTTGCAGCGTGGCCGACAGGCCCGCCGCGAACCCGACCACGAGCACGGTTCTCACCAGTGTCTTCTTGATGCGGAAAACGCTCATCAACTAGCTCTCCTTCGAAATCAGTCTCAGTCTTCGCCGAGCAACATGGCATCGATGCCGTCGCACAGGCAATGGATGGTCAGCAGGTGCACTTCCTGGATGCGCGCCGTGCGGTCGGACGGCACGCACACGTGAATGTCGGTGTCGCTCAGCACCTCCTGCGCGCGTCCGCCGCCCTTGCCGGTCAGCGCAACGACGATCATTTCGCGCTCATGCGCGGCTTCGATCGCGGCCAGCACGTTCGCGGAATTGCCGGATGTGGTGATCGCGAGCAACACATCGCCGGGCTGACCGAGCGCCCAGACCTGTTTCGCGTAGATCTGTTCGAACGAATAGTCGTTGGCGATCGCGGTGAGCACGGAGGTGTCGGTGCTGAGCGCAATGGCCGGCAGACCTGGCCGCTCGCGCTCGAAGCGGCCGATCAGCTCGGCCGCGAAATGCTGCGCGTCGGCGGCCGAACCGCCGTTGCCGCACGCGAGGATGCGATTGCCGTTGGCGAGCGCGGCGAACATCGTGTCGATCGCGACGGCGATCGGCATCGACAGGGTTTCGAGGGCTTCGAGTTTGACTGCCGCGCTGTCGCGGAAGTGTTGTTGGATGCGTTCGACTGACATCGAGTCTCTATCTTGTACCGCGAATGGACCGCACTGCGCGGCCGTGTTGTGAAGTCATACTGCCAGGCTGTGGCCGCCGATGAGTTCGCGCGGCACGCGAGCGCAAGTTTATCGCACTCACGCGCGTTGTCTGCGCTGTCGGTCAGACTTCGTCGGCGCGAAACGCATCGCGCAACCACACGAGCCTGCCGCTCTCGAACGCGACGACGTCGAAACGGCACGCGGGTTCGTCGCGCGGGCCGCGGTTCGTCGTGGCGCGCGTCGCGAGATAGTGCCGCGCCGCTCGCACGATGCGCTGTCTCTTCTGCCAACCGATGCTCGCAGCCGCACCGCCATAATGCCGCTGCGCACGCGCGCGAACTTCGACGAACACCAGCGCGCCGTCACGATCACTCATCACGAGGTCGATCTCGCCGCCCCGACATGTGACGTTGCGCGCCACGAAGCGCAGACGCTGGCGCTGCAAATATTCTCGCGCGCGTGCTTCGAAAGCCGCGCCGACGGATTTGGACTGGTGAGCGCAGGAAAAGTTGTGGGGGGTTTTTGGACCGGCGTTTATGGGCATCTTTTGCGCAGTGTTCGGCACGGCCTGCTCGCGCAAGCCCACATGGCACAATGTCGGCCTCGTTCCGTCTGTTTGTGTCTTCCGTGTCATGACTCCTCTCTCCGAACTCGCGCAAGGGCAGCAGTACCCCGCCGCCGCGCTGTATGTGGTGGCCACGCCGATCGGCAACATCGCCGACATCACGCTGCGCGCGCTGCACGTGCTCGGACTCGCGGACCGCATCGCCGCCGAGGACACCCGCAACACCGGTCAGTTGCTCGCGCGCTACGGCATCTCGAAGCCGCTCGTCGCCGTGCATCAGCACAACGAGCGCACCGCCGCGCAGCGCGTGATCGAGTATCTGCAGGCCGGCGAGCGCGTGGCCTACGTGTCCGACGCGGGCACGCCGGGCATCTCGGACCCCGGCGCCAAGCTCGTCGATGCCGTGCGCGAGGCCGGCTTCGTCGTGGTCCCGCTGCCCGGCGCGAGTGCGCTCGCCACCGCGCTCAGCGCGAGCGGCGACTGGGTCGCGACGTTCTCGTTCCTCGGCTTCCTCCCGCCGAAGCCGAAGGCGCGCGCCGCCGCCTTGCAGGCGCTCGCGCAACATCCTCACGCGATGGTGTTCTACGAAGCGCCGCACCGGATCGTCGAGACGGTGCAGGCGCTCGCCGATGTGTTCGGCGGTACACGCCGTCTGCTGATCGCGCGGGAACTGACGAAGTTACACGAAGCCCTGCACCAGGGCACCCTGGCCGAAGGGCCAACGTGGCTCGCTGCCGACGCGAACCGGCAGCGTGGCGAATTCGTGCTGGTGGTCGAAGGCGCGGCGCCCGAAGCGGCCGGCGAGCACGATCACGACGCGCTGCTCGGCATCCTGCTGGAAGAATTGACGGTGAGCAGCGCGGCGAAGGTCGCGGCAGCGCTCACGGGCGCATCGCGCAACGTGTTGTACGCGCGCGCGCTGGCGCTGAAGGAAGACAAGCCCGAAACGTGAGGGTCGAGCCCGGCGGGTAAAAGGCTGACGGCAACAGAAAAGGGCCGCATGTCGCGGCCCTTCGATTTTCTGCAGACGGTTGGTTCAGCCGACGCGGCATCATCGCCACGTAACGTCACATCACTTGTTCGAATCCGAGTTCGACGCGAGCGTCTCGTTCAGTTCGGCGCGCGCTTCCTGCTGCGTGAGCCCTTCGATTTTGACCCGCGCGGTGCCGGTGTGGCGCATGTCGAGCATGGCGGCGGCCGCCATCGACAGGTCGATCACGCGGCCGCGGGCGTACGGGCCGCGGTCGTTGATCCGTACGATCACCGAGCGCGAATTGGCCGGATTGGTCACGCGCACGTACGAGCCGAGCGGCAGCGTGCGATGCGCGGCCGTCATGGCATGCATGTCGTAACGCTCGCCATTGGCGGTGCGGCGGCCGTGGAAGAAGCGTCCGTACCACGACGCGCGTCCGATCTGATGGAAGTCCGCGACGTCGACGCCGTCGTCGGTGAGCGGCTGCGCGTCAGCCAGCGGCGACGCGGGCGCGTTCGACGCGCTCGGGCTCGAGGCCGGCGCGCTACCGAACGATTGTGGTCCGAAAGAGCTCAGGTGCGTGTTCTTTGTACTTTGCGGCGTGTCGTTCGCGGACGTATCGGGCGCGCCCGGAGGCGTGGCACAGCCGGCCAGTACAAAAAACGCAAAAAGAGTCCCTACACCACGGGTTAGCCGAGTTTTCATAAGACGTGCAATCACATTGTCGAGCCGCGTCACCCGCAAACTGCTGGGTGTGTTGCTTGCAGCTCCGGCGGTAGGGACGACAACGCGCCGCGCGAAAATGCGCAGTACGTCAAAGCCCGGATACGGCTCACTCAGCCGCTACCGCACGGTTAATTTTCACGTCTGGCGCAACCTGTCCCCGGCAGCCTGACCAGACCCCACATGCCGCCAACTGAACGTGGCAATGACACGTTCTTGCGCGCGCAACTCAGCGCGCAGGAACGGCGGCGTAGGCCCCACCCAGCGTCACGGAGATTAATTCCGTAGCAGGCGCGCGGCGCCTGGCTGGGCAAGACGTGTGCATCGAACGCATCGATACTGATGGCCGTCGGCATTCCGACAGCCCTTACTTGAACGGCGAGCGGCATTCCCTTTTTGTGGGAACGCATCGCCTTGTGGCAGCACAATTCCTAGTGCATGGAGTCCATTATACCCAAAACTTTTTTTTGGGATGGTGAGCTGCTCAAAAACTTGATCAATCTTCACATTTATCGCAAAAATGGACATACGAAAGTCCGAGACGGGCCGTGAGCCGGCCCCGTCGCGTGGGCGGCGGAGGCTGTCGCGAGGCCCGGTACAATCAACGTTTTCCCAGCGCGTCGTCCAGCCATGAAAGTCACCCTGATCCCCGTCACGCCGTTCCAGCAGAACTGCTCGCTGCTCGTTTGCGAGGCCACCGGGCGCGCTGCCGTCGTCGATCCGGGCGGCGACCTCGACATGATCCAGCGCGAGATCGCGCGGCAGAACGTGACCGTCGAAAAGGTCTTGCTGACCCATGGCCACATCGATCACTGCGCCGGCGCGAAGACACTCGCCAGCCACTACGGCGTGCCGATCGAAGGTCCGCATCCCGACGAACGCTTCTGGCTCGACAAGTTGCCGGACCAGAGCACGCGCTTCGGCTTCCCGGCCGCCGACGCCTTCGAGCCGGACCGCTGGCTACAAGACGGCGACACCGTGCAATTCGGCGACGAAACCCTCGAGGTCTACCACTGCCCCGGCCACACGCCGGGCCATGTGGTCTTCTTCAGCCGCGCGCACCGGCTTGCACTAGTTGGCGACGTGCTGTTCGCCGGCTCGATCGGCCGCACGGATTTCCCGCGTGGCAATCATGCGGACCTGATCCGCTCGATCCGCGACAAACTCTGGCCGCTCGGCGACGACGTCACGTTCGTGCCCGGCCACGGCCCGACCTCGACGTTCGGCGCCGAGCGCCGCACGAATCCCTACGTCGCAGACGGAGTGGGCGCATGAGCAGCGAAATCTATGTGAGTACCGACGTCGAAGCGGACGGCCCGATCCCCGGCCCGCATTCGATGCTGAGCTTCGCATCCGCCGCATACACCGAAGACAAGCAGCTGATCGCGACGTTCTCGGCGAATCTCGAACTGCTCGAAGGCGCAGCGCCGCATCCGGTTCAGGAAGCGTGGTGGAAGACCCAGCCGGAAGCATGGGCGGCCTGCCGCCAGGACTTGCAGAAACCCGAGGCCGCCCTGACCGCCTATGTCGAATGGGTCGAGGCGCTGCCGGGCAAGCCGGTGTTCGTCGCGATGCCCGCCGGCTTCGACTTCACCTATATGTTCTGGTACATGATGCGCTTCGTCGGCCGCTGCCCGTTTTCGTGGTCGGCGCTCGACATCAAGACGCTCGCGTTCGCGATGACCGGCCTGCCGTACCGCAAGAACATCAAGCCGCGCTTTCCGAAGCACTGGTTCGACGAGCATCCGCACACGCACGTCGCGCTCGACGACGCGATCGAGCAGGGTGCCCTCTTTTGCAACATGCTGAAGGACTTGCGCGCGCGTCAGCCCGAGCTGCCGGGGGACGGCAAGGATGATGGGGACGGCTCAGGGCAAAACGCCGCTCCCGACCCGGTAAATTAGGCAATCTCGCTCGCGAGAGCCGTTTTACATTGCGTTTCGTTTTCGCGCCCTCTACCATGCGTTGATACGGCGACGCTAACGGAGGCGCAGTTGACACTCGATACGTTCTCACAGAAGATCCTGCGCCTACTGCAGCTCGACGCACGTCGTTCCGTGCAGGAAATCTCCGACCAGGTCGGGCTGTCGAGCACGCCGTGCTGGCGGCGCATCAAGGACATGGAACAGTCGGGCGTGATCCAGCGCTACACGGCGCTGCTCGATCGCGAAAAACTCGGCTTGCATGTGTGCGCGCTCGCGCATATCCATCTGACGCGCCACACCGAAGGCGGCGTCGAGCAGTTCGAGCGGGAAATCGCCACCTGCCCCGAAGTGACCGAGTGCTACAGCACGACCGGTGAATCCGATTACATCCTCAAGATCGTCGCGCCGGACATCAAGGCGTACGACAGCTTCCTGCACGAACGCATTTTCAAGATTCCAGCCGTCGCGCAGGTGCGGACGAGCGTCGTGCTGCGCGAAATCAAGTTCGATACGCAGTTGCCGTTGTGACGGATGCCGCCGCCGCGGGCGGCATGAAGGTTCGCGGCATCGGGTGTCCGAAACTCATCGGACTCAGGCGGCGTTGTGAGGCTCCGCGGCGATTGACCGACCGCCGGGGGCGACGCCAGTCTTGAGTTCCGCCACCGGACCGCCTTGCGCGGCCGAGATATCCCGTTGCAGCAGCACGTCTAGCTTGCGCGCGCCGAGACGACGCTTGAGCGCCTCCAGATCGACGCGCCCAAGCGACTGCGCCTCGCTTTCCAGCAGACGCGCGGCCTCTGGGCCGTCCGCAGCGCGCCCTTCAACGGACGCCGCCGCCGGTAACACCACCTCCACGTCGAGCCCGGTGCTCAGGTAGTGCAGATTTATCCCAGCGGCCTGCAAGCCCGAGGCCGCCAGCGCCGCGTCGACCTCGGCGGTCACGCGCTCCCGCGGCGGCAGATCGACCGGTGGATGCGCGAGCGCATCGTTTTCCGGATCGACGTGGATCAGCGCGTCGAGCACGCGCTTGTCGGTCAGCACACGCAGCCGCGCCGACTCCGCGATGTAATGCCCTTCCGATACCGAAATCATCGGATCGACCAGAATGTGCGCGTCGACGAGCGCGAAATCGCCCATCTTGCGCGTACGCATTTCGTGCACGTCACGCACGCCGGGGGTGGACATCAGTAATGCGCGCATGTCGGCCGCGGCGGTTTCGTCGAGCGCGCGGTCCGACAGATCCTGCAGCGCGTCCCAACCGAAGGTCCAGCCCATGCGCGCGACCATGAAACCGACGATGGCCGCTGCGATCGGGTCGAGCAACCGCAAGCCGGCGAGGCTGCCGATCACGCCGATCCCCACCACCAGCGACGACGCCGCGTCCGAGCGCGCGTGCCATGCGTTCGCGATCAGCATCGCGGAACGCACGCGCTTCGCCTCGCGCAGCATGTAGCGAAACAGCGCTTCCTTGCAGACCAGCACGAGCGCCGCGACCGCGAGCGCGCTCATGTGCACGGCGGGAATATTTTGCAGGTCGGCGAGCCGCGTACCGGCGCGCCACAACATGCCGACGCCGACCGAGATCAGCAGCGCGCCGAGAAATAACGACGCCACCGTCTCATAACGGCTATGCCCGTAATTGTGATCCGCGTCGGGCTTGGCCCCGCTGTGCCGATTGGCAATCAGCACGACAAAATCGGAAATAAGATCGGCAAGGGAATGGACACCGTCGGCAACTAGCGCCTGCGAGTGCGCGATCGTGCCGATGGCGATTTGCAGCGTCATCAACACGCTATTGAGCGCAATACTCGCAAAAGTACTTTTGCGCGCAACGCGTTGTTTCTCGGTGGATTGGGCGATCGCGGCGGACTGCATGCTGAAGTGGCGGAAATGTCAATTATCGTTATTGTAGCCGCCGCGAATCGCGCGCGCAGGGAAAAGCGGAAAAAAACCTTTTTAAATCAATCGCTTATCTAAACGAAAAGCATTCGCGTTCCAGTTGCCTGAAGCGCATGCGACAAAAAACTCGGCGCCGCAAATGACGAAAACCGCGCCCTGAACGGTGCGCGGCTTTTCCAGATTCTGCAGCAGGCTATAAACGCGGGTGGATCGCCGCTATTCGTACTACGTGCGGCCAACCCTCATTGCCCGCCTGATCGTGATTACTTCTGGATCAGAAACTTTTCGCGATCAAGACCCGCAATCCAGCGCGGCGGCTTGCCGCGACCGGACCACGTGCTGCCGCTTTCCGGATCGCGATATTTAGGCGCGACGCCTGCGCGCGGCCGGCTCGCTTTAGCGCCTTTCGGTGCGCGGCCGCCGCCGAGTTCGCTCAGCGAAATGCCGTAATCCGCCATCTTCTGCTTGATTTCATTCAAGACTTCCGCGTATTCGCGCGACTTCGCTTCTTCAATCTGCTTTTCGAGCTTCTCGCGCTGTGCGAGCAGTTCCTTGTAAGAAGACATAGGTTTCCCTTGTGGTATGGATAAATGACCGCCGGTCTTTTGCCGACTCGCCTTTGAAGGTTTCATGCCTCGGAATTTGACGGCGAGATTAACACAAAATAGAAAGGCTGGATAAGCAACCGGAAAAAATTAATTTAAATTCGTTTCAAAAAGTTTCCTGCGCTGCTTTTGGGTCGGACTACGGCCTTTCTAATCGCTGATTTCGCATGTCGCTAAAAAAGTCCACTCATCTGCATATTTACACGATTTAACTATCAGGAAATGAGACTTGAGCGGTCCATTGCACATCGAACATTTCACGGCATGAAAGCTTTGGCTTGAATAAGCCGCGCACTATTGAGACAAAGATCAGACCCGTTCGTCGCGACTGGCGCACGCGCGCTTTCTCGATAAACGATAAATACTTAATCCGCATGCCGCTCGATGCAGACTTCGAGCGCGGCGTGCAATGTCCCGGTATCGGACCGGGCGCCATCGAATGCGAAACGGTGGCGCACGCCGTTGCGTTTCAGATCGGCGCCATAACGGTCGACACCCAGCAATTCGACGCCGCCCGTGCCACTCAGCCGGTGACCGAATTCCGCGATCAGCGCGTCCTCCTCGCTGACTGCAAGCGGCGGCAGCGGATCGAGTTCGGCGCCATCGAGCCAGCCCATCGCACCAAAGCCGCCGATGTAGCGCAGCCGCTCGACCTCCATGATCCAGAACGTGAAATCGCCCAGCATCAGGTAGCGCTCCGCGTCCGGGTGATAGCGCAGGTAGCGCCGCGCCAGTTCCGGGCTCGAGCCGACCGGCTCGAAGCGGCCAAGCAGCGTGACGCGCTGGCCGCCCAGCACGTCGCCGTCGGGTGCGTCGACGGCCAGAAAACCGGCGCGCGGATCGGTGTGCAGGTTGTGCGTGTGCTCCGCGAGCCGGCTCACGAGGATCGTCGGACGATGCCGCGCGTCCGGCGCGAACGGCAGCACCGACGGATACGGAAAGCCCTCGGGCTGGCGAGCATGGGTGGCGAGCGTGCCGACCGTGGCCGTGTGCAGCAGATGCAGCGGAGCGTGAGCCGGAATGTTCAACTGAGCGTTCCTCGTTGAATTAGGAATGGACGGAAAGCGGTGAGCGGCAGAAAAGCCGCCGCGCACGGCAATGCAAAAACCAACTGCGGCGTGCCATGGCATGACAGCCGGCAATACCGCCAGGTTGCATCCCCCAGCCTATCAATCGTATGCGCCCGATCCCACGGCTCCAAGCATTCGCCACCACGCTTCGATAGAATCGAAGATCCGCTTTCAATGCGCTTTCTCGCGCACTTCGCCTCGAGACCTCCGTGCCCGATCACCAAGCCTCCGAATTCGCCGTCCTGCCCGCCGCGCATCGCAATCTGTCCGTCACCGCACGGCAACGCGCACGCATTGCCACGATGGCGGTATTTTTCATCGCCGGCATGATGTACGCCTCGTGGGGCGTGCACGTGCCGACGGTGCGCGACCGCTTCCATCTGAATCCGGCGATGCTGTCGTTCGCGTTGTTCGCGGTGGCGGGCGGATCGATCGGCGCGATGGTGACCAATGCGTCGTGGATCGCGCGGGTCGGCACGCGCCGCGCCTGCCTGACCGGCGGCCTCGCGATGGCCGCCTGCGCCGCGTTGATCCTCGTCGTGCCGGCGTACTGGATCCTGCTGGTCGTGCTGGCCGTCTTCGGCGCGGGCATGGCCACGCTCGACGTCGCGATGAACGCCGAAGCGAGCGCCGTCGAAAAGGCGCTCGGCAAGCCGATCATGTCGTCGCTGCACGGGATGTTCAGCCTTGGCGGCATGTTCGGCGCGGCGGTGGGCGGGGCGCTGCTGTCGCGCGGCATGGCGCCGGCTGTGCATCTTGCGCTCGCCGCGGCGGCCAGCGCGCTCGTGCTGGTGCTCGCGTGCCCGTCGGTGCTGCCGCACGTGCCGCACGCCGAGCATCCCGATGCCGCGACGCCGCGCGCGAGCCGCTGGCGCTCGCCGGCGTTGTGGGCGCTCGGCACGATGGCGCTGGTCGCGCTGATCGCCGAAGGCGCGATGTACGACTGGGCCACGGTCTATATGCGCGATGTCGTGCTCTCGACGCCCGCGCTCGCCAGCGCCGCCTACGCGGCGTTTTCCGGCGGCATGGCGGCAGCGCGTTTTGCCGGCGACGCGGTGCGCGCCCGCTTCGGCGCGCCGCAACTCGTGATGATCAGTGCGGCGCTCGCCTGCGCCGGGATGGTCGACGCGCTGCTGCTGCCGAATCCGGTGGCCGCGCTCGCCGGCTTTGCGCTGATCGGCCTGGGCCTCGCGAACATGATGCCGGTGCTGTTCGCGGCGGCCGCGAGCGTGAAGGGCATCCACGCGGCCGAGGGACTCGCGCACGTCGCGGGGCTGGCCTATTTCGGGTTGCTGCTCGGACCGGTGATCATCGGTGCGGTCGCGCAGGTGACCAATCTGACGATCGGGCTGTCGGTCGTCGCCGTGTGCGCCGCGATGATCGCGCTCGTCGGGCCGAAGGTGCTGCGGCGTTTGAAGATCTGACGCAAACGCAACGCCAAAAAGAAGAGGCACGCAAGCCTGACGGCCCACGTGCCTCTTTAGCGGCAAATCGAAGTGCGGCCCGACGCCGCCTTCGACCACACCGAATTTACATCTTCACGACGTCGAGCAGCGTCTTCTTGCCTTGCTTGTAGTTGTACAGCGAGATCACGCCGTGCTGCAGGTCGCCCTTCGAGTCGAACGTCGTTTCGCCGATCACGCCCTTGTAGTCGGTCGTCGGCATCGCTGCCAGGATCTTCGCCGGATCGGTCGAGTTAGCGCGCTTCATCGCGTCGACGATGATGTACACCGCGTCATACGTGAACGGCGCGTAAATCTGGATCGGCTGGCCGAAGCGCTTCTCGTACTTCGTTTCGAACGCCTTGCCGCCCGCCATCTTTTCGAGCGCCATGCCGGCTTCCGAGCAGACGATGTTGTCGGTTGCGTCGCCGGCCAGGTCCGACAGCTTGTCGGTACACACGCCGTCACCTGCCAGCACCTTCGCGCGCAGGCCGAGCTGCTTCGCCTGCTTGGCGAACGGGCCGCCGGTCGCGTCCATGCCGCCATACATGATCGCGTCGGGATTTTCACCCTTGATCTTCGTCAGAATCGCGCGGAAGTCGACGGCCTTGTCGTTCGTCGCGTCGTGCGACACGACGTTCATACCGAGCGACTTCGCCGTCTTCTCGAATTCGTTCGCGAGACCCTGGCCGTAAGCGGTCGAGTCGTCGACGATCGCGACGCTCTTCACCTTCATGCCCTTCGCCGCGTAGTTCGCGAGAGCCGGGCCTTGCTGCGCGTCGGTCGCGACGACGCGGTAGGTCGTCTTGAAGCCTTGCTGCGTGTAGGCCGGGTTCGTTGCCGACGGCGAGATCTGCACGATGCCCGCATCGCTATAGATCTTCGATGCCGGGATCGAGGTGCCCGAGTTCAGGTGGCCGACCACGGCGACGACCTTGTCGTCGACGAGCTTCTGCGCAACCTGCGTGGCCGTGCGGGGGTCGGCCGCGTCGTCCTGCGCGTCGAGTTGCAGCGTGATCTTCTGGCCGCCGATCGTCAGACCCTTCGCGTTGATTTCCTCAATGGCGAGGCGCGCGCCGTTTTCGTTGTCTTTACCCAGGTGAGCGATACCGCCAGTCAACGGCGCGACGTGACCGATCTTCACGACCGTGTCGGCCGCGGCCGATGTTGCCAACGTCGCGAACAGCACCGCCGCAGCGCTGATCGGCAACAGCTTTTGAATCTTGATGTTCATGTAAGTCTCCAGTTTCGGTCAAAACAACGTAATCGCCCTGTGCCCCGCTTCCCCTACTCGTGTCGCTCAGTCCCGTGGACGACCACGCCGGTTGCATCGTTCATGCACTTGGCCAGTACGTTTACCGGACTGTTTGTGACAGTTGGCAAACCGTACTTGCGCGCAAGTGTAGGCCATCAAATTAATTTGCGGGAATTTTTTGAGAAAGTGGGAACAACACTAATAGCGCAGTTCCCGGGCGAACCGCTCGTGGCTTGGGCGAGCGGACCGGAAAGCCCCAGCCCATGCGGGTTTCCGCTAATTAGGAAGTTTCTCCGCGGGCGCGGATTTAGCCATTTTCCGGCTTCTGTCACATATGATTCGAAGGGTTTTTCAACTCAAAAATGTGGCGTGCCGCACAGGATTGTGAGTGCGGTAAAAAACTTGAATCAGCCTTAAATCGGCCATGCAATCAACGCAAGAACGCGGCGATTCGCACGGAGGCCGCCTGCCATTCCTGCTCGAGCTGCGCCATCAGTTCGATCGCGCCGATTGCTTCGGCGCGCGTGTGGCCAAGCGGCGCACCCTGCCCCGCCCACAACGACAGGTAATCGCCGTTCTGCGCACGCGCCGCGTTTTGCCGCAGCTCCTGCGTCAACGCGTTTTGCACCGGATACGGCGCGATGCTGTCCGCCGATTCGCGCAAACGTTGTATCAACGGATTGCGGATGCCGCGCGCGTGGCGGCCCGTGATCGCGCGCGTCACCGTGGTCGAGGTATCTGACATGCCGCGCACGCGGGTTTTCCATACCTCGGGGATCGCGCTCTCGCGGGTGGTCAGAAACGCGGTGCCCATCACCGCGGCTTGCGCGCCGAGCGCGAGTGCCGCGACGATGCCGCGACCGTCCATGATGCCGCCGGCCGCGAGCACCGGCAGCCCGGTCGCGTCGACCAGTTGCGGCACGAGCGCCATCGTGCCGACCAGCGCATCTTCGAATGCGCCGATGAACGTGCCGCGATGCGCGCCCGCCTCCGCGCCTTGCGCGGCGACGGCATCGGCGCCCGCATCGCGCCACGCGATGCCTTCTTCAACATGCGTCGCAGTCCCAACTACATAGCTGCCGCTCGCGTGCAAACGCTCGACGTCGTCCGCTGCTAGCAGTCCGAACGTAAAGCCGGCGACCGGCACCCGCAATTCGATCAGCGTTTCCAGTTGCGCGCGAAAGTCAGGCGCATAGCGTGCGAGCGGCTGTCCCGGCGGCAAGCCGAGATCGGCGCGCAGCGGATCGATTGCGTCGAGCGCGCGGCACACGGTGGCTTCATCGGGCGAGACCGGATCGAGCACGAACAGATTCACGCCGAACGGGCGATCGGTCAGCGCGCGAATCGCCGCGACCTCGCTCGCGATCTTCTCGGGTGCGAGCGCTGCCCCCGCGAGAAAACCAAGTCCGCCCGCATTGGATACCGCCGCGACGAGCGCCGGCGTCGTCGCGCCGCCGGCCATCGGCGCCTGCACGACGGGTACCCGCATCTGGAAGTGCTCGGCGAACGGCGTCACGAAACTGCCTTCATTCATGTTCGTTTCCTTCCGGCGCAAAGCCGTCGATGTGCTGATTCATGCGCTCGCCAACATGTTCGCGAGATGCGCTGACACGCGCGAGCCATCACGCGCTGACTTTACCGACACGCGCCATCGCGGAGAAATGAATTATCGAGATCGTTTCAATCGCCTGACGAGAATCGAAGCACGCCGCATCACCCGCGAGGCCCCGTCCCGCCTCCCTGCAAGGCGATTCTTTTGATGGCAAACTAACCGCCCGTTGCAGGGCCTCGTGGCCTTGAGCGTTTCGTACACACCGACCTCGCGCGGCGGTCGCGCGAGTCAATGGAGAACAGCATGAGCACGACTTCCCGATGGATCGACATCCCCGCCGGCAACGACAGTTTCGGCGGCTACCTCGCGCTGCCGAAGGGCGGCAAGGGACCGGCCGTCATCATCATTCAGGAAATCTTCGGCGTGAACGGCCATATCCGCTCGGTCGCGGATCAGTACGCGCAGGACGGCTATGTCGCGCTCGCCCCGGACGTGTTCTGGCGCGTGCAGCCGCGCGTCGAATTGACGTATGACGGCAAGGATCGCGAAAAGGGCATCGAGCTGATGCAGAAAACCAAGGTCGACGACGCGGTCGCCGACCTCGGCGCCGCCGCGGCCGCCTTGCGCGCGCTGCCGGAAGTGACCGGCAAGATCGCGGCGATCGGCTACTGCTTCGGCGGCCGTCTCGCCTATCTGGCCGCGGCGGCCGGTTCGGTCGACGCCGCTGTCGCCTACTACGGCGGCGGCATCCATAACCATCTCGACAAAGCCGCGAACATCAAGGTGCCGATGCAGTTCCACTACGGCGAGCTCGACGCGCATATTCTGCCGTCGGACATCGGCCAGATTCAGGAGCGCTTCGCGGGTCGCGCCGACGTGCAATTCAACATCTACCCGAACGCCGACCACGGTTTCAACTGCTCGGAGCGTGCGTCGTACAACCAGCACGCGTCGGCATTGGCGCATGGCCGCACGCTGACGTTCCTCGGCGAGCGGATGTAATCCGCGGTTCCGGCATTCAGTCGGCCCCGCCGCGTTGCGCATGTGATCGCAAGCTCGCGCATTTGAAGTGCGCACTCGAATTCACATGAGTCACGTCGGCGCTCAACTCGGGTACTCTGTGCAAGACGGCGTGTCGGCCGACACGCCGTCTTTTCACATGTGCGACGCCCGAGCGGGGCAACGCGATGCCGAGCGAAACGCCCCAGTCGCGCGTGCATGGCCGGCCACGAATTCGACGCAGCATGCCAACCGACCGCGAGGGCTCAATCGACGTGCAATCAGACTATCTCGCTCATGACGCCATCGGCCTCGCCGAACTCGTGCGCACGCGCCAGGTCAGCGCGCGCGAATTGATCGACGTCGCGATCTCGCGCACCGAGGCCGTCAATCCCGCGATCAACGCGGTCGTTCTGAAGGACTACGATGCGGCCCGCCAACGTGCGTCGCGCGAAGACGCGAATCGCGCGAATACCGTCGACGGCGCGAACGGAACGGACAACTCCGCCGCCCACGCCGCGCTCGCCGGCGTGCCGTTCCTGATCAAGGATCTCGGCGCGCCCGTTGCGGGACTGCCCATGGCAATGGGCAGCCGACACTACCGGCACTTCATTCCGACTCAGGATGCGCCGGTCGTCGCGCTCGCGAAAGCGGCGGGTTTGAATATCTTCGCGAAGACCAGCACGTCCGAGCTCGGCCAGATGCCTTATACGGAGCCCGAACTATTTGGCGCGTGCCGTAATCCGTGGAATATCGATCACACGCCGGGCGGTTCGAGCGGCGGCGCGGCGGCAGCGGTCGCTGCCGGCATCGTACCGCTCGCGCATGCGTCGGACGGCGGCGGCTCGATCCGGATTCCGGCGTCGTGCTGCGGACTGTTCGGCCTGAAACCCTCGCGCGGTCGCGTGCCGCGCGCGGCGCAGGCCAGCGCCGGCGAACTCGGCATCGATCACGCCGTGTCGCGCAGCGTGCGCGACAGCGCGTTGCTGCTCGATCTGCTGGCCGGCAACGCCGAGCGGCCGAGCGGCGCGCCCGGCACCTTTCTCGGCGCGACGCGCGAGCCGTGCAAACCGCTGACGATCGCCTACGTGACCGAGCCGATGCTCGCGCCGTCGTTATCGGCCGATGCGCGCGCCGCGCTCGACGACGCCGCGCAACTCGCGAGCTCACTCGGCCATCGGCTGGAGCCGGTGTCGCTCGGCGTCGATTTCGCGGCGGTCCGTCATGCGTTCCTGACACTGTGGTCGGTGACCGCCGAGGACCTCGTGCTGAACGCGGAGCGCATCACCGGCCACAAGCCAACGCGCGGCGAGTTCGAGATTTCGACATGGGCGATGGCGCACGTCGGCCGCAAGCTCGGCGAGCAGGGCTTGCCGGCCGCGCTCGACGAACAGCGCCGCATCACTGCGCGTCTGACCGACCTGCTGAACCGCTACGACGTGCTGTTGTGCGCGACGCTCGCGTCCGCGCCGATCAAGATCGGCGAGATGCGACCAAGCTCGGTCGAGCGCATGCAGATGCGCGCGATCACCACGATGCCGCTAGAACGATTGATGAAGAAACTGCTGTTCGAAGCGTCGAACAAGGCATTCGCGTGGGCCGGATGCACGGAGCTGTTCAACCTGAGCGGCCAGCCGGCGATGTCGGTGCCTTTGTACTGGAATGCGCGCGGGCTGCCGATCGGCGTGCAGTTCGCGGCGCGTACCGGCGGCGAGGCGACTCTGTTCAGACTCGCCGCGCAACTCGAGGCGGCACGGCCGTGGTTCGACAGGCGGCCGCCATTGATGAATGCGCGCCGCTAATAGTCCAGCGGCCCGCTGCAATGAAGCTTTGAAAAACCGGCCCGGCTTGCGCCGCGCAGGCTTGATCAGGCCTTCTTGTTATAGGCGCTGCACCATCCCGTGGCCGCGACCTGCTTGCCCGCGAACATCGGGCAGAGGCCGTAGGCATCGCCCGCCTTGCCCTGGAAGAAGCTGCAGTTGCTGCATTGCTCGCCAGGCGTGTATTTGGCGAATTTCGCCTTGTCGACCTTGCTCGCGTCCGCCTTGTAGCCAAGCGCCTGCGCGGTCGGATCGGTTTCGGAGACTTTCGGCGCGTCGGCGAACGCCTGGCGCGACAGCGCGAGCGTCGATGCCACACCGATGCTGGCGATCAAAAACGTACGACGGGAAGAACTCATGGGGACTCACTCCATTTATATTGGAATCAACGCCGTTCTGATGACAGCGTTCGCCAAGCATAGCAACGTAGCCGTCGCCCGTGATATTCCAAATGCTAAAGATAAGCGGATCGGTACGGTCCAAACGCAGCCTCAAGGCCGCCCGCTCAGCTCGCAGACCCGCTGCGCAATCGCAAGCGATGCCGTCAACCCCGGCGACTCGATGCCGAACAGATTGACGAGCCCGCGCACGCCATGCGCGGCCGGCCCCTGGATCATGAAGTCCGCGGCGGGCTCGCCCGGGCCGGACAACTTCGGACGAATACCGGCGTACGCCGGCTGCAACGCGCCATCGGGCAAGGCCGGCCAGTACGCGCGAATCGCCGCATAAAACGACTCCGCGCGACGCGGATCGACGTCGTAATTGATCGCATCGACCCATTCGACGTCGGGGCCGAAGCGCACCTGGCCGCCCAGGTCGAGCGTCAGATGCACGCCGAGGCCGGCTTCGTTCGGCATCGGATAGATCAGGCGGCTGAACGGCGCGCGCCCCGAAATGCTGAAGTAATTGCCGCGCGCCAGGTAGAGCGGCGGCACGTGGCGCGAGTCGAGTCCGCGAATCTTGCGCGCGAGTGCGTTCGCATGCAGACCCGCGCTGTTGATCACGCAGGCAGCGCTGATCGTGGTGGGCGCCGCACCGCCGACCGCGATGGTGAAACGGCCGTTGTGAGCCTCGATCGCCTCGACCGGCGCATGGAACGCGTACACGGCGCCGTCGCGCTCGGCATCGCCTTGCAGCGCGAGCATGTACTGATGACTATCGACGATCCCCGTCTGCGGCGAAAACACTGCCTCCACGCATTCGAGCGCCGGTTCGAGCGCCTGCGCCTGATCGCCGGTGACGCGCATCAGGTCGAGCACGCCGTTGTCGCGCCCTTTGGCCATGATGCTTTCGAGCTGCGGAATCTGGTTGCGCGACGTGGCGACGAGCAGCTTGCCGCAGCGCGAATGCTGCACGTTGCGCTCGGCGCAATAGTCATACAGCATTTCGCGGCCGCGCACGCACAGCGTGGCCTTCAGCGATCCGCGCGGATAGTAGATGCCCGCGTGAATCACTTCGCTGTTGCGTGAACTCGTGCCCACGCCGATGGCGTCGGCGGCCTCCAGCACGATCACCTCGCGCCCGCGCGCCGCCAGCGCGCGCGCCGTCGCGAGGCCGATCACGCCGGCGCCGATCACTACACATTCGATCTGATCCATATCCGTTGACGCGGCGCATTGGGCCGCGCGCTGCCTCGTTCAGCCGATGGAAGGAAGACAAGTACGGCACCTCGCCGCCGCGTTCCGTTTGTTGTCGAACGCGTCTGTCCGCTGGTCTGCTTATGTCTTTTTATCACCGGCACGGGAAATTGTACGACTCGGTACAGACAGAAGTGACAAACGTTCGTGCGCGCCGACCAGGCGATGGCGGCGCAAGCTGCGCTCGATTCTGCGCTCCACATCGAAAATAGCAATAATTGCCGCAGCATTCACAACGCAGGCTGTATGAATTTGCCGAAACAGCTCCCCAAATTCCAGAGAAGCGGGGTTTGGGTGCAAAAAACCGACCGAAAACCTCAAAAACCGATCGGTTTTCGCCGGTTTCCGTAATCGAGGCGGATATCGGCGGGCTCGATCTGGTCGCGTCCCGCGATGCGCGCCGCGCCGAAGCCGTTCAGGATCGCGCGGCGCATCTCGCGCGGCGACGCCCGCTTGAGCGCATCGAGCGTCGCTTCGCCAAGCGTCCCCGGAAAGCGCAGGCCCCAGTTGTGCGCGCCGCGGATCTCGTCGTAGATCGACTGCGCGATGCGTCGCGCGCCGGCGTGGTCCGGCGGCGAGATCTCGTAGACGTTCATGCGGTTCAGGATCGGCTCGGGGATCGCGCGTTCGTCGTTGGCGGTCGCGATCCAGATCACGTTGCCCGCGTTGATCGGTATCTCGGCGAACTCGTCGATGAAGCTCTGGGCGGTGTCGTGTTCGAGTAGCGCATACAGCGCGCCGAGCGGATCGTATTGCGAATCGCCGCTCGCCTTGTCGATTTCGTCGACGGCGATCACCGGGTTCGCATAGCTGCCGTTCACGAGTGCATCGAACACCTTGCCCGGCTTCGCGTTCTTCCATTGCGACGACGCGCCCGACAGAATCCAGCCCGCCGTCAGCGAACTCATCGCGACGTATTGGTACGCGGTGCCGAGCAGGCGCGCGAGCTGCTTCGCGAAATGCGTCTTGCCGATGCCGGGCTCGCCGAGCAACAGGATCGGCATCAGTTCGAGCCGGTCCTCGGTTTCGAGGCACAGCGCGACCTGCTTGCGGATGTCGTCGAGCGGTGCGGAAAAATTGGGCAGCGCGCCGATCAGATCGTCGATCGACGGCATCCGGTTCGGCTTCACGCAGAATCGCAGATTGCCGGTTTTCAGCATCTTTTCGTAGGTCGCGCGCAGCGCCTCGTTCGCGCCCTCGCCGAGACCGTTCAGCGCGCTTTCGACCTCGTCGAGGTCATACACCCGGCTGAACGAGGCCACGGCGATTTCCTGTTTGACCATTGCTGTCGTCATCGCTCACCCCGTTTGGCTGATTCTGCAGCGGCGGCGCCTTGTGAGCGCCGGTTCGAGTCCAGTGTAGCGAGGACACAAACGCGTGCAAGCCAGCAGTCATGTGGCTCTGCTGCTAACGATCGCGGGCATCCCATCCTCATCTGGAATGGAGGGTTGCTGAACCGGCCCTCGTCGACCGTGTCAGAAATCGTTGCGGCCATCGGGGGTAAGATGGCTCTCTAATTGCGACGAGGCACCCACGCAAGCGACGCGTAAGCGGAGATCCTTTTTATGTGGAAAACCAGTATCGTGGCCATGCTGCTTGGCGCTTCGTTGCTCGCCCACGCGCAACAACAGCCAGCGCAGCAGGTCGTGCAATGGCAGCTGCAGGTGGTGAAAGATGGCCAGCAGATCGATTCGTTCGACGGCACCACGACCGTCGGCCAGGCGCGCACGGATACGCATCACCAGGTCGTGCAACACGAGGTCGGCTGCAAGGACCAGCCGGCCGGCAGCATCGATCTGTCACGCACGATCACGGTGTCGCCGCTGCGCGTCGATCCCGAGGGCGTGATGTTTTCGATCGACACGCAGGAAACGCTCGAGGACGACAATGCGCGGCGCACCGACATCGGCTGCAAGCTGCCGCCGCAGCCGCGCCAGGTGAGCGCGAGCCACCCGGGTCTCGTGGTGCCGCCGGATCAATGGGCGAGCTGGACGATCGTCGATCACAATCCGAACCTCGTGTACCGCGTGCATGCGAACGTCGTGAGCAACGGTGCGAACGGCAACGGCACGAACGGCGACATGAGCGGCAATGGCGCCGCGACCGGCAGCAGCAATCCGAACTGACAGGAACCGCGCGCCTTACCGACGCGCTCAAACAGAACACGTGGATAACGCGGCATGCGAAACCCAGAAGAACTGATCCGCGAGAGCCTCGCTCCGAACGATTTCGTCGCGGTGAGCTGGAACCTGCACAAGGGCCGCACACCGCTCGGTTTTCAGGCCTGGCAGGCGATGCAGCGCTGGGTTCAATCGACCCACGCGGACGCGTACTTCCTGCAGGAAGCGATGGCGCGGCGTATGCCCTCGCCGGTATTGGCGAGCAGTTTCGGCACGCCGATGGGCGATCCACTGACCGATGTATGGCACTGTCAGGCAACCGAAATCGCGCGCGCGCTCGAACTCGAAGTCGCGCTCGGCCCGAACGTGTTCAAGCCGTCATGGCGGCACGGCAATGCGATCCTGTCGCCGCATCCGCTCGATCTCGGCGGCCGCTGGGACATCTCCGCGCACCGCTTCGAAAAGCGCGGCCTGCTGGTCGCGCGTGCGACCTTCGGCGGACGACTCGTCACGTTGCTCTGTGCGCATCTCGCGCTGACGCGTCCGGCGCGGTTGCGGCAGATGGACTGGATCGCGCACTGGATCGCGAAGGAAGCCCCCGACGGTCCGCTCGTGCTGGCCGGCGATTTCAACGATTGGCGCAACGATTCGGTGCCGCTCTTTCGCGAGCATGGCTTGCAGGAAGTCGCGACGCTGCTCGGCGAACCGGCGCGCACGTTCCCGGCGTTCTCGCCGGCGCTGTCGCTCGACAAGATGTTCGTGCGCGACATGCAGCCGGTCGAATGGATCCAGCCGACGCAGGAGACCGCGTGGCTGTCCGATCATTTGCCGTATATGGCGAAGTTGCGGCTGGAGTGAGCGCTTCTGCTGGTTGAGCTTTCGCCAACGGAACGCGCGTCCCGCCTCACTCGCGATGCGGCGTCCAGCTCAACGCCGTTTCGATCTCCTCCCCCGGCTGCAATACGCAGCCACCGACGTGTTCTTGTGTACCCACCGCGTTGAAGCAATCGGTCGTATTCGTGACCGGTTCCACGCATAGCTGCGGATCATTGACCGGCGCGAACACGACCAGGTGATCGAACGGCGCGTCGGCACGCATCGTCAGATTGCGGCGCTCGTCGGGCCACGCGATCGTCGCCACGCGCGACCAGTTTGAAAAGTTGTTGTCGAGATCGAACGCATCGGGCGACATGCCCGCGCGCAAGGCGTCGACGGCGGGATGCGGGCCGAGATGCGTCGGCAGCACGTCGGTGTCCGCGTGCCACATCGCCTGCACATCGGCATGGATGCGCGTCGACGCGGTGCGCGGATAGTACGGATGATGGCCCATGCCGAACGGCATCGGCCGGCCGGCGAGATTCCGCGCGGACATCGTGATGTGGAGCGCGCCACCGCGCAACTCGATACGCTGCCGCGCGCGATAGCGAAACGGCCAGTCGCCAGTCGCGCTCGCATCCGGTTCGTGCTCGAAGTGCAAGTCCACCGCGCTTTCGCTGCGCGCGCCGACGCGCCACTGATGCCGCCACGCGTTGCCATGCAGCGCGTGGGCGAAACGCGGGTCGTTGCCGGCGAGATCGATCGTCGCGCCGTCGAACGCGAAGCGCGCATCGCGAATCCGGTTGCAGTATGGGAACAGCGGAAAGCTCGCCATGCGCAGCGGATCGCGCGCTTCGAACGCTTCCGGCAGCGCCGGTCGCAGCCAGTGCAACGGACCTTCCGGCGTGACTTCGTAGAACGCCGCGAGCGCGCCGCCAACGTCCGGCGCGAGCACCGCTCGCAACGCACCGGCCGACAACGTGACGAGGCGCGCGGCGATCACGGGATCGTCGAGCCATGAGCGTCGAGTCGCCGATCGAGTCACGGCATGTGCCTCGCGCGGCCGGGCAGGATTCAGGGAAACGTCGCGCATGGTCAGACGAGGCGAAACCGCGAGCGGAAAGCGGCATCAACGTGCGTTCATATCTCCTTTGACGTGCCGCGCACCCCCGCGGCCGGCGGACCACCTCAGTCCGCCCCGAGCGAGAATCGCACGACACCGCACCATTAGTCAATATTATTAGTAATAAATTCATTCAAAAAGGGCCGGTAACTGACCGTACGCTCCGTTCCCAAATGGCGGGTAGCGCGCGTTGCCGCGCGCATATTATTAGTGGTACCGTCAGAATGGTACCGTCAGCAGCATGATGCCGCTGGCATTCCCCCGCTTCAGCGCCGCCTCCGCGCGGCCCGCCCGATGAAAAAATCGACTCAACGCCGTCCCACCATGACCGACATCGCCAAGCTCACCGGCGTGTCGCAATCCACCGTCTCGCTCGTGCTCAACAACGCGGCCGGCGCGAAATTCTCCGATGCGACCCGCAACAAGGTGCTGAAGGCCGCGCACGACCTCGGCTACCGGCTGTCGCTGCGCGCGCCCGTAGCGGCATCGAGCGACGAGCGCAACCTGATCGTCTATCTGGCCGACGAAATCTCGACGAGCCCGCACCCGGTCGTCAACATCGACGGCGCGCGCGACGCCGCGTACGCGAGCGGCAAGATGCTGGCGGTCTACTCGACGCACGGCAACGCCGACATCGAAAAACAGGTACTCGACACGGTCCTCACCAATCCGCACGTGTTCGGTGTGATCTACGCGACCGTCTACACGCGCAAGGTCGCGCCGCCGAGCGCGCTGTCGCAGGTGCCGACCGTGCTGCTGAACTGCTACACCGGCGACAGCACGTTCTCGTCCGTGGTGCCAGCCGAGGTCGCGGGCGGCCATCTGGCGACCGAGTACCTGCTGCAGGCCGGCCATCGGCGCATCGGCTACATCAACGGCGAGCCGTGGCAGGACGCCGCGAAAGACCGCCTGAAGGGCTACCGCACCGCGCTCGCGACCGCCGATCTGCCTTTCGCGGCCGAACTCGTGCGCGACGGCGACTGGAGCCCCGGCCTCGGCTTCGAGCTGACGCTGTCGCTGATGCGCGAGGCCAATCCGCCCACCGCGATCTTCTGCGCCAACGACCTGACCGCGATCGGCGCGATCGAGGCGCTCAAGCAGCTCGGCCTGCGCGTGCCCGAGGACGTGTCGGTGCTCGGCTACGACGACCAGGAAATCGCGCGCCACACGCATCCGCCGCTGTCGACGGTGGTGCTGCCCAACTACGAACTCGGCCGCTGGGCCGTCGAAACGCTGCTGCAGGAAGAGCACAACCGCGCAGCCGGCGCGCCGGTGCGCCATCGCACGGTCAAGCTCGACGGACCGCTGGTGGAACGCACCTCGGTCCGGGTAACTACCGAGGCAAAACCGGCGACAATTAATATTATTAGCGATTGACCAATAATAATTTTGAGTGGAATAATCGGCACGTCGGGTCGGGAAGACAGCGCACCGGTGGGTCATAGCCAATCGCGCGCTCGCCGGCGAACCAACGTCGGCCCCCCCGGCTGGACAGAGGCAATCCCGAGCAGCACGAAAAGCAAATAAACCGTCACCGGTTACTGGAGGAAGACATGGCGGCAAATGGTGGCGCTTGCGCGCGCGGTGTCGTCGGACGCGAAGATGGTGATCATGGACGAATCGACGTCGTCGCTCGACGAGCGCGAAGTCGAACTGCTGTTCACCGTCGTGCGCAAGCTGCGCGACGACGGCCGCGCGGTGATTTTCGTCTCGCACCGGCTCGACGAGCTGTACGCGCTGTGCGATCGCGTGACCGTGATGCGCGACGGCCAGACGGTCGTGCAAAGCACGATGGCCGAGATGGACAAGCTGCAGCTCGTCACGACGATGCTCGATTTCCGCACGCCCAAGCAGGCGCGCGAAGCGGGCATCAGCACGATCTACCGGGAGATCAACCTGGTGCCGTTCCGCGAATCTGAGCGTCGCCGCGGGCGCGAGGGTTCAGTCGCGATGACGATTGCCGGCGTGCTGCTGCTCGGGCTCGTGCTCAATCTGCTGAACTTCGAGAACGGGCTCGGGTTCATCAGTCTGTCCGCGTACTGGCAATCGGTGATTCGCGGCGTGTTCCTGCTACTCGTGATCGTGCTGCAGGCGCGCGTGTTGAAACAGCGCGGAAAAAAGCGGGTGCCGGCGGTGTGAGCAAGCGGCACCTGCGAATTGGCGTCATCAATTCCATCGGACAGAATTTCCTTACTTGGCCGAGGCTTGCCGCCACAATCGCCGCCCCCGACCCATCTCTGTGTACCGATAGACTCGCCGCGAAACCGTGTGACCGTGACGCGTCCCCGACGCGTCACGACGTCCCCGATCGTCGTCCCGGTTTCCTTATTGACTGTCGGTGCGCAACGTCCAGACGGTCGCCGTATTCGTGGCGTCGTCTACCGCGGTGAACTGCAAGTGGCGCTTGCTATCGAGGCCGGGTGCGAGGCCGAACGCGAGGCCGAACGCGGAGCCCGGCGCAGGGTCGACCGACATTTGAGCGACGAATTGTCCGTCGACGGTGAACTCGACGATTTCGCTAGGACGTTTCGGGTCGGGCGCGCGACGCACGCGGCGCGATGCGCGTGCCCGTATCACCAACCCGTCGAAGCCAGTGTATGAACCGAATGCAGATATCGCACGAGAAGCCTCCATTTGACACCTCCTACTCGCATGGGCGGCCGCAGCCGCCAGGACGAGTCGCGCACCCACCGCGCTGCCTGGCTTAGCGCGACTCGCCTCCTGCGTAAACGAGGCAACGTCGGGCGTATTCCCCAAAAAATCGCGGCGCGCAAACGATAGTCGAAAGCGAGGCGATCTCGATGGCGCCGGCAGGGTTCCGCCCCATTTGCCAGTTTTATCAGCAGGGTCAATGCTGCAGCGCACGCCGCCTTTCGGTATCATCTTGAAAATGTTGCCCTTGCGGCGCGTCGCTTTCGCGCCTGCCGGGTAACCAATGGCAGCCGCCCTTCGCGGCGTTCGCCGAATCGCCGTACCCCGCTGTAGCACGGCCGCACTCACGCCAACGTACTTCGCGGCGCCAGCAAGCCGGCGCCGCCGCTTCCCGGTTTAGCAACCCGCTTTACCACGCTCGACCGCCGCGCCGCGGCCCCGCCCCGGCGGGCACGGTAAAATGACGGATTGCGCGGGAGTCCCGACCACGGGTCAGCGCAGCATCGCCCCTTGCCGTGCCGGCCGGCTCAGACGACTGGCCGCCTTTGTTTTCGCACTATCCAAGAAGCCATGAGCAACCTGAATTCACAAACCGTCCTGAGCGTCCATCACTGGACCGATACGCTTTTCAGCTTCACCTGCACGCGCGATCCGTCGTTCCGTTTCGAAAACGGCCAGTTCACGATGGTGGGCCTGCAGGTCGAGGGCAAGCCGCTGCTGCGCGCATACAGCCTCGCCAGTGCGAACTACGAAGAACATCTCGAATTCCTCAGCATCAAGGTACAGGACGGCCCGCTCACATCGCGACTGCAGCACCTGAAGGTCGGCGACGAAGTGCTGATCGGCAAGAAGCCGGTCGGCACGCTGGTGGCCGACAACCTGCTGCCGGGCAAGACGCTGTGGCTGTTGTCCACCGGCACGGGCCTCGCGCCGTTCATGTCGATCATCAAGGATCCGGACATCTACGACCGCTACGAGCGCGTGGTCCTCACGCATACCTGCCGTTTCGTCGACGAACTCGCGTACAAGGAATACATCACCGAGCACCTGCCGGCGCATGAACACCTCGGCGAGTTCGTACAGGAAAAGCTGCTGTACTACCCGACCGTCACGCGCGAAGCGTTCCAGAACCGCGGCCGCATCACCGAGTTGATCGAAACCGAAAAGCTGTTCGCCGACCTCGGTGTGCCGGGTTTCTCGCTCGAGGACGACCGCGTCATGCTGTGCGGAAGCCCGCACATGCTGCGCGACACGCGCAAGCTGCTCGAAGACGCGGGCTTCAAGGAAGGCAGCAACAACGAGCCGGGCCATTACGTGGTCGAAAAGGCCTTCGTCGGCTAAGCCGGCCGGCATTCTTCTTCGCGGCCCGCGCGCCGCGAATTCCCGAAAAAAAGGAGCCTCCGGGCTCCTTTTTTTGTTGCTCCGTTACAAATCGGAGCGCGTTGCGTCACCTTCGCTGTCAGAATTCCTCTGACAGCACGAGTCCGCGGTAAACATCATGTAATCTCTGAAGACTCTGCGCTAAGCCTTGGTACGACTGCTTTTTTAATCTTTTTGAGATATCATCGCGCCGCGAGATCAGACGAATTCATGCACCGATCGTCGTCAATCCGAGTTGTTACTGAATGTAAATTTCGTTACGTTGGGCCATCGTGTTTCGTCCGACGCGAAACCTCGTGATTCGCGGGCTTTGATTCCGTCTGCGCGTGCCCGCTTCGCCGTCCACTCCGCCTCCTGAGAGGGAAATTCATGGATACGTCGACTGCCGTCCCGTTCAACGCTGCGCTGGCTTCGTCCGCGCAGCGTGATGGCTTCGACATGCCATCGCTCGCCGCGCGCGAGATCGAGCGGCTGCGCGCGCGGGTACGCGAGCTGTCGGCCGAATTGGTCGACGCGCAGGAAAGCGTGCGCCGTCACGTCGCGCGCGAGCTGCACGACGGCGTCGGCGCCGAGCTGACTGCGACGCGCTTCGCGCTCGCCGGCATCGAAACCTGGCTGCCCGCCGACGCGCCCCCGCAATGCGCGGCCGCGCTCGCGGTCGCGAATCGTTCGCTCGACGCCGTGCAGGCGGCAAATCGCGACGCCATCGCGCAACTGCACGCGCCGTCGTTCGAGACAGGCCTCGCCGGCGCGCTGCAGTGCTGGGCCCGCGACTTCTCCATGCGCACCGGCTTGCGCATCACCTTCACCTGCAGCGTCGACGCGCGGCTCGCGCGCCTGCCCGCCGATGCCGCGCTCGCCGTGTTCCGCGTCGCGCAGGAAGCGCTGAACAACATCGCGAAGCACGCGCGCGCGACCTGCGCCGACCTGCGCGTCGAAACCGGTGCGCGTCATCTGAGGCTCCTCGTTAGCGACGATGGCATCGGCCTGCCGCGCGGCGCGCGCGAACGCGGTGGCCAGAAAAAAAACGGCGGTCATTTCGGCCTCGCCGGCATGCAGGCGCGCTGCGCCGCATTCGACGGCACGCTGCGAATCAGCGCGAGGCGCACGAGCGTCGGTCGTGGCGAGGACAGCGGCGCTGGCAACAACGGCGCCATCACCCCGCGCGGCACCCTGATCCAGGCCCGCTTCGCGTGGCACGCGCTGCTCGCGGCCGCCCCAACGCCGCGCGCCGCCCGGCGCGCGCTGCAATCGTGAGCCCGCGACCATGAGCCTGCGCATCCTGATCGTCGAAGATCACGCGGTGGTCCGCCAGGGCGTTCGCCATCTGCTGCTCGATCGCGGCGTCGCGCGCGAGGTCGCCGAGGCGCAAAGCGGCTCCGAAGCGCTCGACCTGGTCGTCCACCAGAGCTTCGACGTCGTGCTGCTCGACATTTCGCTGCCCGACATGAATGGCGTCGAGGTGCTCAAGCGTCTGAAGCGCAAGGCGCCGCGCGTCGCGGTGCTGATGTTCTCGATGTACCGCGAGGACCAGTACGCGGTGCGCGCGCTCAAAGCCGGCGCGTCCGGCTATCTGTCGAAGACGGTCGATGCCGCGCAGATGATCGGCGCGATCCAGCAGGTCGCGGCGGGCCGCAAGTACGTGAGCCTCGAGATGGCCGAGGCGCTCGCCGACTACGTGTCGTTCGACGGCGAGCAGTTGCCGCACGAAAAGCTGTCCGATCGGGAGTACCAGACGCTGTGCATGCTCGCGTCCGGCAAACGTCTCACCGATATCGCGGCCGCGCTGTCGCTGTCGGTGAAGACCGTCAGCGTGTACCGCACGCGGCTGCTCGACAAGATGAAGCTGCGCAACAACGCCGAGTTGACCTTTTATGTAATGAGTAACCGCCTGGTCGATCTGAATCCCGCGATGGCGGGCTAGCCCAGCAGGCGCCGCCAGCCGTGCCTGCGGCGTTGCGCCGCAGTCGTCCGATCGTGGCGCCGGCGCAATCGGAGAGATTCCATCCTCATCAATTGACTATTCAGTAAATAGCTTCACCGCCGCCCCGCTTCCGGCACCGCAAGACCTCCTCGAAATCACCTCCTGGCGGGAGTTTCCGCCCATCGCCTTGGCCCAGAAAGCGCCGCGCGCGAACCAGCCCGGCGACACGCATCCGCTAGAATCGCGGGTTTTCCCGACATTCGGCGCGCAACACGCGTGCACCACTGGAGACCCACGCCAATGTCCCTGTTTCGCAAAAAGAGCGTCGAGCACATGCTTGCGGCGAGCGCTCAGACCGCCGGCCTGAAAAAGGCGCTGGGCGCGCTCGACCTGACTTTCCTCGGCGTCGGCGCCATCATCGGCACCGGCATCTTCGTGCTGACCGGCACGGGCGCCTTACAGGCCGGTCCCGCGCTGATGATCTCGTTCCTGATCGCGGCGATCGCCTGCGGCTTCGCCGCGCTCGCCTACGCTGAATTCGCATCGACGATTCCGGTCGCCGGTTCGATCTACACGTACTCGTATGCGACGCTCGGCGAACTGGCCGCGTGGATCATCGGCTGGGACCTGATGCTCGAGTACGGGCTCGCGACCTCGGCGGTGTCGGTCGGCTGGTCCGGCTATCTGCAGTCGTTGCTGTCGGGCTTCGGCGTATCGCTGCCGATGGCGCTGAGCGCAGCCCCCGGCGCCGTGCCCGGACACGAAACGCTGTTCAACCTGCCCGCCTTCCTCGTGATGATGGCGATCACCACGCTGCTGTCGCTCGGCGTGCGCGAATCCGCGCGAATCAACAACATCATGGTTGCGATCAAGGTCGTCGTCGTGCTGCTCGTGATCGGCGTCGGCGTGTTTCACGTCACGCCGGCCAACTGGCACCCGTTCATGCCTCACGGCTGGAGCGGCGTGTTCGGCGCGGCCGCGGTGATGTTCTTCGCGTTCATCGGCTTCGACTCGGTGTCGTCGGCGGCCGAAGAAGTGAAGAATCCGAAGCGCGACCTCCCGATCGGCATCATCGCGTCGCTCGGTGTGTGCGCGGTGCTGTATGTGGCCGTGGCCGCGGTCGTCACCGGCATCGTGCCGTCCGAGAAGTTCATGGGCATTTCGCACCCGGTGTCGTACGCGCTGCAACTCGCGGGGCAGAACTGGGTCGCCGGCTTCATCGACCTCGGCGCCGTGCTCGGCATGCTGACCGTGATTCTCGTGATGGCCTACGGTCAGACGCGGGTGATCTTCGCGATGTCGCGCGACGGCCTGCTGCCCGCGAAGCTGTCGAAAGTGCATCCGCGTTTCGCGACGCCGTTCTTCACGACGTGGCTCGTCGGCATCTTCTTCGGCCTGATCGGCGCGCTGGTGCCGCTCAATGTGTTGGCTGAGCTGATCAATATCGGCACGCTCGCGGCGTTCTCGGTGGTATCGATCGCGGTGCTCGTGCTGCGCAAGACGCACCCACAGCTGCCGCGCGCGTTCCGTTGCCCTGGCGTGCCGGTCGTGCCGGTGCTCGCGGTCGCATCGTGCCTGTTCCTGATGCTGAATCTGCAAGGCATCACGTGGGGCGCGTTCGTGATCTGGCTGCTGATCGGCATGGTTATCTATTTCGGCTACTCGCGCCGTCATTCGAAACTGGCAAAGTAAAGCGCCGTTCCGATGAAGCCACGCCAATGAGCTGAATGCTCGCGAGCGTGGCCTCGCTTTCCGCTGATCTATCGATGCGCCCCGTCATGCTCCGCAGACGGGGCGCTTGTCTTTGCGGCGTCCCATTCCGTGGCCGCCGTGTTCTCTTCGTGCGCTCGCGCGCGCCGAACACACTTCCCCTCATAGCGCGCCCGCGCGATTTGTGCTTTACTTTTCGGCAGATTTGTAAAACCCGTAGCACCCTCATCGGACTTGGCGAATCGAAGTCAGCACGCAGTCGAAGCAAAGCAGGGGCAATAACAATCACAGGTCCGGTCTCACCCACAGCAACTATCTTGCATGGGATCGTGGTCTGCGCCGAGGCAGGGATCGATACGCCGAAGCGCTCGCTCCGATCAATATAGGAGACAGCTTCATGGCGATCAGCATCAGTCTGACGGTCAATGGCGCGCCCGTGAGCGCCTCAGTCGACCCTGGCACCCTGCTTGTCCAGTTCCTGCGCGATCAACTCCGTCTGACCGGCACCCATGTCGGCTGCGATACGGCGCAATGCGGCGCCTGCACCGTGCATCTGAGCGGCCGCGCGATCAAGTCCTGCAACATCCTCGCCGTGCAAGCCGATGGCGCGGAAGTCACGACCATCGAAGGGCTCGCGCACAACGGCGCGCTGCATCCGATGCAGGCCGCGTTCAAACACTGCCACGGTCTGCAATGCGGCTTCTGCACGCCGGGCATGGTGATGAACGCGGTGTCGCTGGTGCAGCGTCAACCCGATCTGACCGGCGACGAGGTGCGCGAGCAGCTCGACGGCAACCTATGCCGCTGTACGGGCTATCACAACATCGTCAAGGCCGTGCTCGAGGGCGCCGCGGGTATGAAGTCCGCCGCATCGAGCGCATCTGCCGGCGCGAATGCCGCCGGCGCCACCGCCGCCTGAGGAGCCGTCGATGAACGCACCCGATACACAGAGCCTGATTGGCGCCGCCGTCGAACGCAAGGAAGACTATCGCTTCCTGACCGGCAAAGGCCAGTACACCGACGACATCGTGCTGCCGCAGCAAACCTACGCGGAGTTCCTGCGCTCACCGCACGCGCACGCGAAGATCAGAAGCATCGACACGAGCGCGGCCAAACAGTCGCCGGGCGTGATCGCGATCTTCACCGGCGCGGATCTCGCCGCCGACAACGTCGGCGGACTGCCGTGCGGCTGGCTGATCCATAGCACCGACGGCAAGCCGATGAACGAGCCGCCGCATCCGGTGATCGCGCATACGAAAGCACGGCACGTTGGCGATCAGGTCGCGCTCGTGATCGCTGAATCGATCAAGGCGGCGAAAGATGCGGCAGAACTGATCGACGTCGATTACGAAGAACTGCCGGCCGTCGTCGATACCGCGCATGCGGCCGACCCGGGTCAAGCGGCCGTGCACGACGAAGTGCCCGACAACGTCTGCTACAACTGGGGCCACGGCGACAAGGCCGCGACCGACGCCGCGTTCGCGAAAGCCGCACACGTGACCACGCTCGATATCGTCAACAACCGCCTCGTGCCGAACGCGATCGAACCGCGCGCGGTCAACGCGAACTATTCGGCGCAGGACGAGAGCTACACGCTGTACGTCGCGAATCAGAACCCGCACGTCGAGCGGCTGCTGATGGCCGCGTTCGTGCTGTCGCTGCCGGAATCGAAGCTGCGCGTGATCGCGCCGGACGTCGGCGGCGGCTTCGGCTCGAAGATCTTCCTGTACGCCGAAGACGTCGCGCTCACCTGGGCGTCGAAGAAGATCGGCCGGCCGGTCAAATGGACCGCCGAGCGCTCCGAGGCGTTCCTTTCCGATGCGCATGGCCGCGATCACGTGACCAAAGCCGAGCTTGCGCTGGACGCCGACGGCAAGTTCCTCGCCATGCGCGTGCATACGATCGCTAACATGGGCGCGTATCTGTCGACGTTCGCGTCGAGCGTGCCGACGATCCTGTACGCGACGCTGCTCGCCGGGCAATACGCGACGCCCGCGATCTACGCCGAAGTGAAGGCCGTCTTCACCAACACCGTTCCGGTCGATGCGTATCGCGGCGCGGGCCGGCCGGAAGCGACGTTCGTCGTCGAGCGCCTGGTGGAAGCCGCGGCGCGCGAGATGAAACTCGACCCCGCGGAAATCCGCCGCCGCAATTTCATCACGCAATTCCCGTACGCGACGCCGGTCGGCCTCACCTACGACACCGGCGACTACAACGCGATCCTGTCGCGCGCGCTCACGCTCGCGGACGTCGAGGGCTTCGCCGCACGCCGGCAGGAATCCGAAAAGAACGGCAAGCGCCGCGGCCTCGGCTATTCGTGCTACATCGAGGCATGCGGTCTCGCGCCGTCGAACATCGCGGGCGCGCTCGGCGCGCGCGCGGGCTTGTTCGAAGTCGGCCAGATTCGCGTACATCCGACCGGCTCGGTCACCGTGTTCACGGGCTCGCACAGTCACGGCCAGGGGCATGAGACGACCTTCGCGCAAGTCGTCGCGGATCGCCTCGGCATTCCGCTCGAAAGCGTCGAGATCGTGCACGGCGACACCGGCCGCATCGCGTTCGGCATGGGCACGTATGGTTCGCGTTCGATCGCGGTCGGCGGCTCGGCCATCTCGAAGGCGCTCGACAAGATCGAAGCAAAGGCGAAGAAGATCGCCGCGCATCTGCTCGAAGCGTCGGCTGAGGACATCGAGTTCAGGAACGGTGTGTTCCGCGTCGCGGGCACCGACCGCACCAAGGCGTTCGCGGAGATCTCGCTCGCCGCGTACGTGCCGCACAACTATCCGCTCGACGTGCTCGAACCGGGGCTCGAAGAAAGCGCGTTCTACGATCCGACCAACTTCACGTATCCGTCGGGTGCGTATATCTGCGAGATCGAAGTCGATCCGGACACCGGCGTCTCCCGCATCCAGCAGTTCACCGCGGTCGACGATTTTGGCAACGTGATCAATCCGATGATCGTCGAAGGTCAGGTGCATGGCGGGCTCGGGCAAGGCATCGGTCAGGCGATGCTCGAGCGCTGCGTGTACGACAACGACAGCGGCCAGCTGCTGTCCGGCTCGTACATGGACTATGCGATGCCGCATGCGTCCGACCTGCCCGACTTCACGGTCGAAACGTCGAAGGGCACGCCGTGCACGCACAATCCGCTCGGCGTCAAGGGCTGCGGCGAAGCGGGCGCGATCGGCTCACCGCCGGCCGTGATCAACGCGATCATCGACGCGCTCGCGCCGCTTGGCGTGACCAATCTGCAGATGCCGGCCACGCCGCATCGCGTCTGGTCCGCGATTCAAGCGGCGAAGCAAGACTGACCCAACGATCCTGAGCGGAGCATTCGACATGTATTCATTCGAGTATCAACGCGCGACGGATCCGCAAGCGGCCGCCGCAGCCCTCACCGCCGACAGCGACGCGAAGTTCCTCGCCGGCGGCCAGAGCCTTCTGCCGACGATGCGCCTGCGTCTCGCGCAGCCGTCGCAACTGATCGACGTGACGCGCATTCCCGCGCTCAGGACGATCACCGTCGACGCCAGCATGGTGACGATCGGCGCGGCCGTCTGTCACGCGGACGTCGCCGAACACGCGGACGTGCGGCGCGTGTTGCCCGCGCTCGCGGAGCTGGCCGCGAATATCGGCGATCGCCAGGTGCGCGCGCTCGGCACGATCGGCGGCTCGCTCGCGAACAACGACCCGGCCGCGTGCTACCCGGCGGCGGCGATGGGCCTCGATGCGACGATCGTCACGGACCGGCGGCGCATCGCTTCGGCCGACTTCTTCGTCGGCATGTACGAGACCGCGCTCGCGCCCGACGAGCTGATCGTCGCCGTCGAGTTTCCGGTGCCCGAGCGTGCCGCATACGAGAAATTCCGCAATCCGGCCTCGCACTTCGCGCTGGTCGGCGTGTTCGTCGCGAAGGTCGCGAGCGGCGTGCGCGTCGCGGTAACGGGGGCGGCGTCATCGGTGTTTCGCGTGGCCGAGCTCGAAAGCGCGCTGTCGACGAACTTCACGCCCGAGGCGGCACGTGCAGTGAGCGTGTCGCCCGACGAGCTGAACGACGACATGCACGCGAGCGCCGCGTATCGCGCGCATCTGATTCCGGTGCTCGCCGCGCGCGCGGTCACGAAGGCAAATGCCTAGCGATCCTCGCTAGGCGCCCCGGCTTGCCGCGCCTTCAACACGGTGCGCGCAAGCCGGCTTCGTTCACTTCGCGAGCCGGCGCGACAGTTCGACGCCGGGCTCGCGGCCATTGCGTTCTTCACTCGCGCCACGCTTTGCCATGGCCTGTCGCGCAGATTCAGGACCACCATGCAGCCGGCTTCGATCGACGACACCCTCGCCCAACTCGCCGCCAAACGCTATTTCGCGAGCCGCGAGCTCGCGACCGCACTGTATCTCGCGCTGCGCATGGAGCGGCCGTTGTTCGTCGAAGGCGAGCCGGGTGTCGGCAAAACCGAGCTCGCGAAAGCGGCGGCGGGCATGCTCGGCACCACGCTGCTGCGGCTGCAATGCTATGAAGGCCTCGACACCGCGAGCGCGCTTTACGAATGGGACTACCCGCGCCAGATCATGGCGCTGCGGCTTGCCGAAGCGAGCGGCGAGCGCCCCGACAACGACACGCTATATCGTGGCGAATTCCTGCTGAAGCGTCCGCTTCTGCAGGCGTTGATGCCCGACGAAAACCATCCCGGCGCGCGGCGCGTGCTGCTGATCGACGAAATCGACCGCGCCGACGAACCGTTCGAGGCATTCCTGCTCGAACTCCTGTCCGACTTCCAGGTATCGATTCCCGAATACGGCACCGTGCGCGCGACGCAGCCGCCGCTCGTCATCATGACGTCGAACCGCACGCGCGAAGTTCACGACGCGTTGAAGCGCCGCTGTCTGTATCAATGGATCGGCTATCCCGACCGCGATCGCGAACTGGAGATCGTCGCCGCGCGCGCGCCGCAAACGTCGGCGCAATTGCAGCGGCGCGCGGTCGACTTCGTGCATCGGCTGCGCGGCATGGATCTGTTCAAGGCGCCCGGCATCGCCGAGACGATCGACTGGTGCCGCGCGCTCGAAGCGCTGTCGGTCACGGAGCTCGATCCGCAATCGGTGCAGAACACGCTCGGCGTGCTGCTCAAGTATCAGGACGATCTCGCGCGTGTGGATGCCGCGCAGATCGCGCAGTGTCTGTCCGGGTGAGGGTGATTGGCATGACGAACGGAACCGGCTCGGGCAGGCTCGACGACACGAACCAGCACACTGCGCCAACGCTCGCGCGCAACGTCGTCCATTTCGTGCGCGTGCTGCGCGGCGCCGGCTTGCCGATGTCGCCCGCACAGGCAGTCGACGCACTCGCCGCGTTGCAGTGGATCGACCTCGGCCGCCGCGACGACGTGCACGCCGCGCTTGCCGCGCTGCTCGTCACCGCGCCCGACGAACGCGAACTCTTCAATGCCGCGTTCGATCTGTTCTGGCGCGACCCCGATTGGGAAGGCAAGCTGCGCGCGCTGCTGCTGCCGAAAGTGCGCGACGGGCTGCCACCGCCGAAGCGCAACAACCGTCTCGCCGATGCGCTCGCGGTGCGCATGCCACCGTCGCCGCATCTGCATGCGCCGCAGGAAACCGAGCAGCACGAGTTGCATGCGCAGTTGACGTTCAGCGCAGAAGAGCGGCTGCGTCATCGCGATTTCGACACGCTGAACGCCGACGAATGGCGCACGCTGCGGCATCTGATTCGCGGCCAGCGGCTGCCGCTCGCAACCGAATCGACGCGGCGCCTGAAGGCGGCATCGCACGGCACGCATGCGGACTTGCGCGCGAGCGCGCGGCATGCGGTGCGCGCCGGTGGCGACTGGACCGTGTGGAAGTATCGCGCGAGGGTCGAGCGCAAGCCGCCGCTCGTGCTGCTGCTCGACATTTCCGGCTCGATGAGCAACTACTCGCGCGCGGTGCTCTACTTTTGCCACGCGTTGTTGCAGTCGCGCGAACGTCTGCAGGTGTTTCTGTTCGGCACGCGGCTCACGAACGCGACGCGCGCATTGCGCGAACGCGATCCGGACGTCGCGATCGCGACGCTCAGCGATCAGGTGGTCGACTGGTCGGGCGGCACGCGCATCGGCGCGGCGCTCGCCGAGTTCAACCGACGCTGGGCGCGCCGCGTGCTCACAGGTCGTGCGACGGTGCTGCTCGTCACCGACGGTCTCGATCACGAAGCGATCGACGTGCTCGATACCGAAATGGCGCGGCTCGCACGCTTCGCGCATCGCATCGTGTGGCTCAATCCGCTGCTGCGGTTCAGCGGCTTTACTCCGAAGGCGCGCGGCGTGCAGGCGATCCTGCCGTATGTCGACGCGCATCGTCCGGTTCATAATCTAGACAGTCTCGCAGCATTCGGCCACGATCTCGCGCAACTGACGCGCGCGCCTCGCCACGCCGTCGCCGCGACGACATTCGCAGGAGCAACGTCATGGAATTGAGCGAAATTCATACGCTGCCGGTCGCGCAGCAGCAAACGTGGGACGCGTTGAACGACACCGAGATTCTGCGCGCTTGCATCCCCGGCTGCGAAAGCATCGACCCGGACGGCGAAAACGCGTACCTGGTCACGCTGAGCGCGGCGGTCGGCCCGGTCAAGGCGCGCTTCAAGGGGCGCATGCAACTGACCGATATCGACGCGCCGAACACCTACACCATTGTGTTCGAAGGCCAGGGCGGCGCCGCGGGTTTTGCCAAGGGCAACACGCATGTCACGCTCGAAGCCGACGGCGATGCCGCGACGAAGCTCTCCTACACCGCCAATGCGCAGGTCGGCGGCAAGCTCGCGCAGATCGGCTCGCGGCTCGTCGACGGTGCGGCGCGCAAGATTGCGGGGGAGTTTTTCAAGCGCTTGAGCGCCCAGCTCTCGGGAGACAATAGCGCTCATGAAACAGCGGAAGGCGACGCCCCGGTGCATACCGAAACCGGAGCCGAAGCCGCATCCGCCTCCGAGCAAACGGAATCGAACGAGGCCGCGGACGGCGAGTCCGGCGGCGAAGCAAAGAAAGGGAAGAAATCATGGACAGCGTGGATCTCGAAGTTCTGAAAACCAGCGCCCGCTGGCTGGCGGACGGACATCGCGCGCTCCTCGTGACGGTCGTGAAGACGTGGGGCTCGTCGCCGCGTCCCGAGGGCGCGATGCTCGCGGTGCGCGACGACGGACTCGTGGTGGGCTCGGTGTCGGGCGGCTGCATCGAAGACGATCTGATCGATCGCGTGCGGCAACGGGGCATCGAGCAGACACATCCGGAGGCGGTGAAGTACGGCATCACGGCCGAGGAAGCGCATCGCTTCGGCCTGCCGTGCGGCGGCACGATCCAGCTCGTGCTCGAACCGTTGACGCGGCAAAGCGGCATCGCCGAGCTGTGTCACGCGGTCGAAAATGGCCGGCTCGTCGCGCGCGAACTCGACATGACGACGGGCGCGGTGCGGCTCGACGACGCGCAGGCGACCGACGGCGTGCATTTCGACGGTGAGCGTCTGTTGACGATCCACGGCCCGCGCTACCGGATGCTAGTGATCGGCGCCGGGCAGTTGTCTCGCTACCTGTGCCATATCGCGGTCGGGCTCGATTATCAGGTGACGGTCTGCGATCCGCGCGAGGAATACACCGAGGAATGGGACGTGCCGGGCGCGAAGATCGTACGCACGATGCCGGACGATACCGTGATCGACATGAAGCTCGACGAGCGCTGCGCAGTGATCGCGCTCACGCACGATCCGAAGCTCGACGATCTCGCGCTGATGGAAGCATTGAAGACGCCGGCGTTTTATGTCGGCGCGCTCGGCTCGCGCAGGAACAATCACGCGCGACGCGAGCGCCTGAAGGAGTTCGATCTGAACGAAGCCGAACTGGCCCGCTTGCACGGACCTGTCGGCATTTATATCGGCAGCAGGACGCCGCCCGAGATCGCGGTGTCGATTCTGGCGGAGGTGACGGCGGCGAAAAATGGCGTGTCGCTGCCGACGCTATTGCAGGTCGAAGGCGCGAAGGCCGCGCGGGAGATTGCGGCGTCGGGTGGCGCCGCTTACAGCGTGTAGCCCGCCGTCATGCGACTCTGCCTCGTGGTCCTTGCCTCCGCCGGCTGGCTGGCCGGCGTTCACGCCGCGAGCGCGAGCGCGCCGCTCAACCTGGACGATCCCTACGCCAACGAAGGCGAGACGCAGACCTTCACCGTCAACGCTGACGGCTCGTATGCGAAGCTCGATTCGATGACGCTGCGCGTGAACAACGAAGCCGGCGTCGAGCGGGTCGCTCAGCAATACGTCTGGTTCAACCGCAACATGGCCGACGTGCAGATCCTCGAGGCCTACACGGTCACCGCCGACGGCAAGCGTCACGATGTTGCGCCCGAGCAGATCCGCGACGTGCAGGAAGTCCGCTCGTTCGACGCGCCGATGTTCCAGGACATCCAGGAAAAGGTGATCGTGTTCCCCGCGGTCGAACCCGGCGCGCGCGTGCATCTGACGTACCGCAAGACGCAGCGTCAGCCGATAGTGCCGGGCGAATTCAGCGACTTCACGCCGCCCGATCTCGCTCCGACCCGCAACTTCCGCCTGATCTACGACCTGCCCGCCGACAAGCCGCTGTATGCGGACGCGCGCGGCTTCAGCGCAGTGACACCGGTCACGCGCGACGGCCGCACGCGTTACGAATTCCGCTATGACAAGGCACACTTCGACCGGCTCGAACGCGGCTCGGTCGCGTACGTGTCGTACGGTGATCGGCTGATGGTGTCGACCTTCCCGAGCTATGCCGCGTTCGCCGCCTCCTATCGCAGCTCCGCGGCCGACCCGGGCGCGCACGACGTCGCGATCACCCAGTTCGCGCAGCAGCTGAGCGCGCACGATCACACCCCACACGACAAAGCCAAAACGCTGTACGACTGGGTTCGCCGCAATATCCGCTATGTCGCGATCTACGTCGGACGTGGCGCCGTCGTGCCGCACAGCGCGAGCGCGATTCTCGCGAACCGCTATGGCGACTGCAAGGACCACGTCGCGCTCTACGGCGCGCTGCTCGACGCGGTCGGCGTGCGCAACGAGCCGGCGTTGATCAGCAGCGGCACGATCTACACGCTGCCGAGCGTCCCGGGCTACGGCGTCATCAATCATGCGATCACGTGGCTACCCGATTTGCAGATGTACGCGGATTCGACCGCGTCGAACGTCGAATTCGGTTTTCTGCCTTCGTCCGACATGGACCGTCCTACCGTGCTGATCGGCGACGGCGTGCTCGCGCAAACGCCGGCCACCGCGCAGATGTCGCGCAGCACCGATCTCGCGATCAAGATTGAACCGGATGGCTCGGCGAGCTTCACGTATCGGCTGCAGGATGCCGGGCCGTACGCCGAGCAGGCCCGCGCGCGGCTGCGCACGCAAACGCCCGCGCAACGCGAGGAATCGATTCAGGCCGAGTTACGCAACGCGAATCTGCGCGGCACCGCGACCCTGACGACGAGCGACCTCAGCGCGGCCGACGGCCCGCTCACGCTGACGATGAAAGGCACGCTCGAGAGTCTCGTGGTGACCGGCATGACGGCCTCGATTCCGGCCTTGACGAGCCTCGGCGGCGGCGTCGAAGCCGACACGCGCTACTGGCTCGGCGAACGCAAGCGCACGCAGCCGTTCGTGTGCCACAACCTCGCGATCCACGAACGCGCGCGCATCGAACTGCCGGCCAATTTCCGCGTGCTCGACATGCCGGAGGCGCAACGCACGCTGGACCGCTTCGTCGATTTCACGTCGCAGTACGCGTTCGACCCGCGCAGCAACGTGGTCACGATGACGCGCGACGGCGCCACCCATTTCGACAGCGACGTCTGCACGCCCGACGATTTCACGCGCATGCGTCCCGCGATCGAAGCGATTGGGCGGGACGTGCGCGCGGAGGTGATCGTCAGATCGACGTTGGTGGAGTCGTCGAATGTGGCGTCGCAGGCGCCTTGACCGTCAAGACGTCAAACCGGCCACAACGGCCCTTCCTGCATCGCGCCGATCTGCTCGCGCATCTCGAGGATGCGATCTTCCCAGAAGCGCTGCGTGTTGAACCACGGAAACGCGGCTGGAAACGCCGGATCGTTCCAGCGGCGCGCGAGCCATGCCTGATAGTGAATCAGCCGCAACGTGCGCAGCGCTTCGATCAGATACAGCTCGCGCGGCTCGAATTCGCAGAAATCCTCGTAACCGGCGAGCAGATCGGCCAGCGCGCGCGACGCCTCCGCACGCTCGCCCGGCAGCAGCAGCCACAGATCCTGAATCGCGGGCCCCATGCGGCTGTCGTCGAAATCGACGAAATGCGGGCCCGCGTCGGTCCACAGCACGTTGCTCGGATGACAGTCGCCGTGCAGACGCAGCCTGCGAATCTCGCCAGCCCGCTCGAACGCACCCGCGACGCCTTCGAGCGCGAGATTCACGACGGTTTCCCACGCGGTGCGCAGATCGTCGGGCACGAAACGGTGCGCGAGCAGGAAGTCGCGCGGCTCGTAGCCGAACGTGTCGATGTTTAGCGTGGGACGTTCTACGTAGTCCTCGGTCTGCCCGATCGCATGAATGCGTCCGATGAAACGCCCCAGCCATTCCAGCGTGTCGCGCCGGTCGAGATCCGGCGCGCGACCGCCGCGTCGCTCGAAGACCGAGAAGCGGAAGCCGTCGAAGCTGTGCAGCGTGCGGCCATCGAGCACGCGCGCGGGCACGGCTGGGATCTCGCGCGCGGCGAGTTCGGCGACGAACGCGTGCTCTTCGAGAATCCCCGCGTCGCTCCAGCGCTCGGGACGATAGAACTTCGCGACCACGGGCGGACCGTCTTCGACGCCGACCTGATACACGCGATTTTCGTAGCTGTTGAGCGGCAGCAGACGGCCGTCGGTACGCACGCCGGTCGTTGCGAGCACGCCGTCGATCGCGTCGAGCACGGTTTCCGGCGTGAGCCGCGCGAATGGCACGGCGCCATCGGCGCCGGCCTCGGGATAGGAATTGTCGGGAATGGTGTCGTTCATGCCCCGCATTGTGCGCCGCGCCGCGGGTAAAGACGAGGGCGACGACTCACAATGCGTGGGTGGCATCGCTAGAAATACGGGCTGATTTGGGACGCGCCGTGAATCGACGCGCGCATCGGCCCACGGCGATGCTGGCGAGCCGAGCTCACCTTACAGCATCACTACAGCCCGCACCTGCGGGTCACACAACGGCAATGAGCAACCGGTCAGCCTCTCGTTCAATGCGTCTGCGCGCCGGCCGGACGTATCAGGTCGCCGGTATCGATCAGATCTTCCAGGAAAAAGGGTTCGGTATTGAGTTGCTGCGAGGCGCCGGGCTCGCCGGCGTACCATGCCACCATCGCCATGTCGCCAAGAATGCGCATGACGATTCCGCGCGCGCCTTGCGGCACGGCGATATGTACCGATCGGACAATGGAACCGACTTCCATGATAATTCCCCGCTTCCCTTAGCCGGCTTTATGATTTCACGCCGGTCGAGGTGATGATAAAAACGCCGCTTCGCATTTGACGTTGCGTGCGCACTTAATCTGTCGCGCGCATGGCGCGTAAGAGGTTCGAGTCATTGTTCCCGCTTTGCGGGGCTTTGGGAAGGCGAATAGAAGGCTTTCACCCGTCGTTTCGCCCTATTCCCATTACGCTGAGCACGGCCGATTATCTCGGCGTCAGACGTCGTAATGCAGACCATCATAAACCCTGCGGGGGGAGACATCAAAAACGTGCATTGCCGGAACGATCTGCCAGATGCGGGCGCCGCGCGGCTTCGCACCTGCCTTCGCGCCGAGGTGCGCGCCTGCGTTTTGGATCCGCGCGGCGCGGTCGCCGCTCATTTCATTCGTCTGCGCTAGTCATGTGGATCGTTCGTCTCGCGCTACGGCGCCCCTATACGTTCGTCGTGCTGGCGCTGCTGTTGCTGATCGTCGGACCGTTGACCATTCTGCGCACGCCCACCGACATCTTTCCGAACATCGATATTCCGGTGCTCTCGGTCATCTGGTCGTATAACGGCCTGCCCGCCGACGAAATGGAGCGGCGCATCGCGCTGAACTACGAGCGCGGCTTGTCGGTGGCGGTCAACGATATCGAACACACGGAATGTCCACGCTCGATATCGTCGACCGCATCAAGACGATGATGCCGACGCTGCGCAATCTGGTGCCGCCGTCGCTGAATATCGATCCCGTCGCCGACCAATCGCTGTTCGTGCGTGCATCCGTGCAGGGCGTATTGCGTGAAGCGCTGATCGCCGCGTGCCTGACGGGCCTGATGATTCTGCTGTTCCTCGGCAACTGGCGCGCGACGCTGATCATCGCGGTATCGATTCCGTTGTCGATGATCACGTCGATCATCGCGTTGTCCTCTCTCGGTCAGACGATCAACATCATGACGCTCGGCGGCCTCGCGCTCGCGGTCGGGATTCTCGTCGACGATGCGACCGTCGCGATCGAAAACATCAGCCATCAGCTCGAACAGGGCACGACGCTAGAACAGGCGATTCTCGACGGCGCGCATCAGATCGCGATTCCGACGCTGGTGTCGACGCTGTCGATCTGTATCGTGTTCGTGCCGATGTTTCTGCTCACCGGTGTCGCGCACTATCTGTTCATTCCGCTTGCCGAAGCGGTGGTGTTCGCGATGCTCGCGTCGTACTTCTTCTCGCGTACGCTCGTGCCGACGCTCGCGAAATATCTGCTGCGCTATCACCACCAGCCCACGGATTTACATCACACACCGGTGCAAACGCGCAATCCGTTGATGCGCATGCACTACGCGTTCGAGCGCGGTTTCTCGCGTTTGCGCGAGCGCTACCGCGTGTTTCTCGAAGCGCGTGTCGCGCGACCGGGACTGTTCGTCACGCTGTTTCTCGCGTGCCGACTCGGACATCCTGATCACGCTGAACCCTGATCATCATCCGAGTGCCGGGCGACGACGCGCTCGCGCATCCGTCGACGGCGACTTCGGGGGCGACGCGGGCGCCGGCGCCGGGCAGTGAAGCCGGGGCGCACGGCTAGCGCCGGGAGACAGGCGCGCGACATGTTGCGGATGGAGCGCTGCGGGTCACCATTGGCACGCCGGGTTGCCCGCGACGCCGGCTTGAAACGCGTTTTCAGCGTATCCTTAACACTTTTGCGCGTTTCCGTGTGACCCAAGGAGTTTTGTTGTGACCCTGCCGCCGCCATCCCAGCGGACCGCATCTGCCGTTCCCTCCCGCGGCGCAGCTTCAGCTGCTTGCGCAAGCACCACCACCGTGTCGGACATCCCTTATCTCGAACGCGGCTCGCGCGCGTACTGGCGTGCCAGCCTCGCGCTGCTGTTCGCCGGCTACGCGACGTTCTCGTTGCTCTACTGCGTGCAGCCGCTGCTGCCGTCGTTCTCCGAAGCGTTCAACGTAACGCCGGCGCAAAGCAGTCTGTCGTTGTCGCTATCCACTGCTGCGCTCGCGCTCGCGATCTTCGTCGCCGGTTTCGTCTCCGAGGGTTGGAGCCGGCACAAGCTCATGACGCTGTCGCTGACGGTGTCGTCGGTGCTGACGATCGGCGTATCGGTCGCGCCGCACTGGCACCAGCTGCTCGTGCTGCGTACGCTCGAAGGGCTCGCGCTCGGCGGCGTGCCGGCCGTCGCGATGGCTTATCTCGCCGAGGAAGTGCATCCCGACGGCCTCGGCCTCGCAATGGGCCTGTACGTCGGCGGCACGGCGATCGGCGGCATGGCCGGGCGGGTCATCACCGGCGTGGTCGCGGATCTGTTTTCGTGGCGCGTCGCGATCGGCACGATCGGCGTGCTCGGCCTGCTGTCGATGCTCGCGTTCCGCGCGCTGCTGCCACCGTCGCGCCATTTCGTGCCGCGCCGCGGGCTCGGCTTCGCGCATCACCGCACGCTGCTGTTGCGCCAGTTCACGCGACCGGGTCTGCCGCTGCTGTTCCTGCTCGGCTTCGTGCTGATGGGCAGCTTCGTCACGCTGTACAACTACATCGGCTACCGGCTGCTCGCGCCGCCGTATCGGTTGAATCAGACGGAGATCGGCGCGATTTTCATCGTCTATCTGGTTGGCGTGGTCGCGTCGCCATGGTCCGGGCGCATGGCCGACACGTTCGGCCGTGCACGCGTGCTGATCGGGAGCCTGCTGCTGATGGTGTTCGGCCTCGCGCTGACGATGCTGCATCCGCTCGCGGCGATAGCGACCGGTATCGCCTGCGTGACGTTCGGGTTCTTTGCCGGGCATTCGGTCGCGAGCGGCTGGGTCGGGCGTCTGGCGAAAGACGCGAAAGGCCAGGCCGCTGCGCTGTATCTGCTCGCGTACTACATCGGCTCGAGCCTGGTCGGTTCGTATGGCGGCCATGTGTGGGCCGGTCATGGCTGGAACGGCGTCGTCGGGCTAGTCGGTGCGCTGCTCGTGATCGGCTTGATCGCGGCGAGCCGCCTGCGCGGGCGCGAATAGCCCGGCGTATCGGTCGCGTTGCGCGGTGCAGGCACCGCGAGCCGGCCGCAATCAGCCAACCCGCATGGATCGGCGGCAAAACGAAAGGCTTGCGTAAGCGAACGTTTGCTATTTTCCGCCGCGTTTTGTTGCGCCGCGCCAATCGCCGCGGGCCGCGCCGCGCCTGGGTTCAGCAGCTTACGAATAAGCGCCGACGCGCCGGCTTGCGCCGTCGCGCCGCTCGATCGGTCTCCTATACTCGATTCGTGCAATGGCGCGGCATGATTTCGAAGCCGCGGCCTCTGCCGGAACGACATAGCAATCATCCCGCATGGGAGGAGACGAAGATGACCTACTTTACGATCGGCGATTTCATCCTGGTCATTCCGATGGCATTGGCGGGCGCGCTATTCGTCGGCGCGCTGCCCTGCAAGACCGAGTTGCGACACAACGGGCTGCGTGTGCTGGGCGCGCTGATAGGTGTGATGTGCGCGGTGGCGCTGGTCGAGGGTCTGCCGGCGCTCGTGTAGCGGCGCGGCGAAATACCTGCAGAAAAGCCGCACGCTGAGCGTGCGGCTTCGTTTTGCCCTTGCGTCCGTCCACCTGTTGTGCGGACGGCTCCTCACGCGATCAGATCGCCTGATCGGTCGACGGCTTTTCCCACAGATTGATCCCGCCTTCGGTCGCATAGCGATCGATTTCAGCGAGTTCGTCGGCCGAGAATGCGAGCTTCTTCAGCGCGCCGACGTTCTCGCGCACCTGCTCCGCGCGGCTCGCGCCGATCAGCACCGAGCTCACGCGTGGATCGCGCAACGCCCACGCGAGCGCCATCTGCGCGAGGCTCTGACCACGGCGCTGCGCAATGTCGTTGAGCTTCCGCACGTGCTCGATGTTCCGCGGGCTCAGATGCTCGTCTTTGAGCGAACCGCCGCCCGGCTTGTTGACGCGCGCATCTTCCGGCACGCCGTTCAGGTACTTGCCGGTCAACAATCCCTGCGCGAGCGGCGTGAACGCGATCGTGCCCGCGCCGACTTCATCGAGCGTATCGAGCAGGTCGTGTTCGATCCAGCGGTTCAGCATGTTGTACGACGGCTGATGGATCAGCAGCGGCACCTTGTATTCGGCGAGCAGCTTCGCCATTTCGCGCGTCTTCGCCGACGAGTACGACGAGATGCCGACGTACAGCGCCTTGCCCTGCTGCACCGCGCTCGCGAGCGCGCCCGCGGTTTCCTCGAGCGGCGTGTGCGCGTCGAAGCGATGCGAATAGAAGATGTCGACGTAATCGAGGCCCAAGCGCTTCAGGCTCTGATCGAGACTCGCGAGCACATATTTGCGCGAGCCGCCGCCCTGGCCGTACGGACCGGGCCACATATCCCAACCGGCCTTCGACGAAATCAGCAACTCATCGCGATACGGTTTGAAATCGTCCTTGAACAGACGGCCGAAGTTGGTTTCCGCGCTGCCGTACGGCGGCCCGTAGTTGTTCGCCAGATCGAAGTGCGTGATGCCGAGGTCGAAGGCCGTGCGCAGGATGTCACGCTGCGTCGAGATCGGCGTGGTGTCGCCGAAGTTGTGCCACAGGCCGAGCGACAGCGCCGGCAGTTTGAGACCCGACTTGCCGCAGACGCGGTATTGCATGTCCGAATAGCGTTCTGAAGCTGCTTCGTAAGCCATTGCTAGTGTCCTTGTCGATGAGATCGCCCGAGGATGGCGGGCGTGAGGATTCGCGCGTTGCGGGAGGCGTGCTGCTGGGGAGATTTGTTGTTGTGGTGTCGCCGCGGTGCGGCCAGACCGCTATGTTAGCCAATCGACGCGGCGCTTGCAGCGCAACCAGTATGCGGGATGGACGAGCACGCACGCCTCACCTACACTCTGGCCGGTTCAGGTTGATGGGAGGTGCAGATGACGAAAGCGATTTCGATCGCGCTGATTGTCGGCGGTATCGTGCTGCTGTATTTCGGCGGGCAGGCATTCAATTCGGTGAGCAGCGACGTGTCGCGCTTCTTTACCGGCTCGCCGAGCAACAAGGCGATCGTGCTGATCGTCGCGGGCGTGGTGGCGACACTCGCCGGGCTGACGGGAATCGCGATGTCGGGGCGCAAGCGCTGAGCGTCGGCGCGAGGCCCGCGACCAAAATAATCTAGAACGCGATCTCGGGCTTCGCGGCCGAGCGCGTGCCGGGCAGGGGCACATTGCTTGCGCCGTGATAGGTGAACACCAGCGAGAACTTCACCTGGTCGCTCAGATTCTTGCCGGCCGAGTGCAGCGTGTTGCAGTGAAAGAACGCCACGTCGCCAGTCTTCAGCTCGGGCGACACCGCCGTGCGGATCGCGGCCTCGTTCTCGGCGAGATCCGCGCGGAAAAACTTCGCTTCGTCGAAGCGGTCCGATGTGAACGCGGCGCCGTGCGATTGCGGCACGAACCACAGCGCGCCGTTATCGACGGTTTCCGGGCCGACCGCGAGCCACACCGACACCAGATCGTCGCGCTCGAACGACCAGTAGCGCACGTCGCGATGCCAGCCGGTCAGGCTGCCGTACGCGGGGTGCTTGGTCATCATGCAGTTGTGATGCGCGCGCGACAGACGCGGCTCCTCGCCAAAATACAGCTCCATCCAGCCACGGATTTCGGACGCGGTCGCCCATTGCGCGAACGCGGGGTGACGACCGTACGCGTCGAGCAGGCGCCGCACCGTATGTCCGCCCGGAGCATCCTTCGATGACGGCGCGCCCGGATACTGCAAATCCGCTTCGAATTCGATCGGCGCCGCCGCTTCCTGCAGCTGCCGCTGCGCGATCCGCTTCAGCTCGTCGCAACGCTCGGGCGACACGAGTCCTGGCACGACGACAAAACCCTGCTCCCGCAACGTTTGAATCTGCTCTTTCTTCGAATGGAGTGACATGGCGTTCCGTTACCGTCGACTGACTGATGTTCGATTGTAAAACGGGCGCGATCGGGATGCGTTGGTTCACCGCGAGAGGCTCCTGCGTCCTGCTGATCTTTTGCGCTGGTCGCCTTCGCTTTTCGCGGCGCGCCAATGCACCGGTTTCAGGCGCGCGGCGCGCCCGCACCGCACATTCGCTGGGCAAACGCGCACGCAAATCGCCCGTAAGGGGTGACAGCAAACCGGCATCAGCGACGATTCGATCCGCGGAGAAATCTGGTTCGCGCAGGGTATTAACCGACTTTCTGACGTCACGATTCCCGTGTAGCCTGCTCGCATGTCGATCGTCGCTTACGCAGTTTTCTGTTGTGCGCAGGCCGCCAGGGCCCGTGCCGTCGGTTTCTCCGCGTTGTACCTTTGCTGCGCTGTGCGCCGTGTTTCGCGTCGCAATCTCCCGCGCCACGACCCGCAACGAATTTCCCGCTTTCAGGCCGTTCATCGCAACCCCGTCATTGGCACATATGGTGCTGTTTGTCCGTGCACATCCGGTGCACGCACCGACGTGCGGTTCATTGCCTAAATGTGAAGCCATGCATACTCTTTTGAGCACCCGTCTTACCCGCGCCGCGCTGAAAGCGGCGCGTCCCGCGCGCCGCCATATGATGCGGGCGCTGCGCCATCATGCCGCGCGCACCCGCGCGCTCGGCGAGCAGTGGCGCGACGCGAAGGCCGTCGACGGCTTTCGCACCTGGTTCCATACGTTCTTCTCGGCGCTACGCCAGCAGAGCGGCATGCGCCGTCTGTCGCTGCGCACGCTGCTGCGCAAACCGACACCGTTGCGCCTCGCGGTCGCGAAACGCGCGCCGACGGTGCGCACGCCTGCGAGCCGCAGACCGCGTCGCCTGTCGACGAGCAGCGGCGGGTGGTTCGCGTTTGCGTTTGCGTTTGCGTTTGCGAGCCGGTGAGATTGCTGGGCCGGGGAGTTGCAGTTGCGCGTTGAGTGGCTAGACCGCTGATCTGCCGACCGGCTGGCCGTTCACCGCTGGGCCGACTTCGAGCACCGCAAGACTTCGAGCACCGCAAGACTTCGAGCACCGCAAGACTTCGAGCACCGCAAGACTTCGAGCACCGCAAGACTTCGAGCACCGCAAGACTTCGAGCGCGCCGCCTCGACGACGTGCTTCGCGCGGCGGCATCGCTACGCCATCAATGGACAAAGAAAAACCCCGCCGGCTCACGCCGGCGGGGTTTGTTTGCTTTCAAGCGGCGATCGGCTCGACCTTATTCGGCAAGCGCCGCGACCGGCTCAGTGCCTGCCGCTTCAGCGAGTGCGAGCGCCTTGTCGGTGGCTTCCCACGTGAATTCCGGCTCTTCGCGGCCGAAATGACCATACGCCGCGCTCTTCTCGTAGACCGGGCGCAGCAGGTCGAGCATCTGGATGATGCCCTTCGGACGCAGGTCGAAATGCTGACGCACGAGTTCCGTGATCGTCGCATCCGACACGCGGCCGCTGCCGAACGTGTTGACCATCACCGAGGTCGGCTGGGCGACGCCGATCGCGTACGACACCTGGATCAGGCAGCGCGATGCGAGGCCCGCGGCCACGATGTTCTTGGCGACGTAACGGCCGGCGTACGCTGCCGAGCGGTCCACCTTCGACGGATCCTTGCCCGAGAATGCGCCGCCGCCGTGCGGCGCCGCGCCGCCGTAGGTATCGACGATGATCTTGCGGCCCGTCAGACCGCAATCGCCCTGCGGACCGCCGATCACGAAACGACCGGTCGGGTTCACGAGGAACTTGATGTCACCCTTGATCAGTTCGGCCGGCAGCGTCGGCTTGATCACTTCCTCGATCACCGCTTCGCGTAGCGTGTCGAGCGCGATGTCCGGCGAATGCTGGGTGGACAGTACGACGGTGTCGATCGAATGCGGCTTGCCGTCGACGTAGCGCACGGTGACCTGCGACTTGGCATCCGGACGCAGCCAGGGCAGACGGCCGTCGCGGCGCAGATTCGCCTGACGCTCGACGAGGCGGTGCGACAGGTGGATCGGCAGCGGCATCAGTTCCGGCGTTTCCTCGCACGCGTAACCGAACATCAGGCCCTGGTCGCCCGCGCCTTGATCGAGGTTGTTGTCGTGCGCGCGGTCCACGCCCTGGGCGATGTCCGGCGACTGCTTGTCGTAGGCGACGAGCACCGCGCAGCCGCGGTAGTCGATGCCGTAGTCGGTGTTGTCGTAGCCGATGCGCTTGATCGTGTTGCGCGCGATCTGGATGTAGTCGACGTTCGCGGTGGTGGTGATTTCACCGGCCAGCACGACGAGACCCGTGTTGCACAGCGTTTCGGCCGCGACACGCGAGTACTTGTCTTGAGCGAGGATGGCGTCGAGGATCGCGTCCGAGATCTGGTCCGCGACTTTGTCGGGATGGCCTTCGGAAACGGATTCGGAAGTGAAGAGATAGTCGTTTGCCACGTTGCAGACTCCTGTTAGTGGTTACGGTTGCGTTCCACGTAGCCGACTTCGGGAGTCTGAAGCGGCGACGCTTTAGCGGATTACCTGACCGATGGACGCATAACCCATGAAAACCCATGGACCGCACCCGCCGGCTTCGCCCCGCAAGTTGTCTATTAACTCGGCGAAGCCCTTATTATAGCGACTTCCTTTGAATGTCACAGAGTCGAAACGAGTGCGGTATCACGTCAATTTTTCCGCTTTCCACAATTTCGCCCCCTGCGGCGCCGCGCGCCTGGAGGCTGCATGCTGAGCCGCTACGGCGCGAAGCTCGCGATCGGGCTGCTCAAACTCTTTGCGCTGTTGCCTTACGGATTCGTCGCTCGTCTCGGTGACGGGCTCGGCTGGCTGCTCTACCAGATCCCGAGCCGTCGCAAGCACATCGTTCATACGAATCTGAAGCTGTGCTTCCCCGACTGGAGCGACGAGCGCCGCGAGGACGTCGCGCAAAAGCACTTCCGTCATGCGATCCGCAGCTATCTCGAGCGCAGCGTGCAGTGGTTCGGCCCGGCGAAGAAGCTCGACAAGCTGATCCAGCTCGACAGCGCGATCGACCTGACGGATCCGAACCTGCCGCCCACATTGTTTCTCGGCTTTCATTTTGTCGGCATCGAGGCCGGTTCGATCTTTCTGAACTACTCGCTGAAGCGCCAGTGCGGCTCGCTCTATCAGCCGATGTCGAATCAGGAGTTCGAGGAAGTCGCGAAAGCAGCGCGCGCGCGTTTCGGCGCGGACATGGCGAGCCGCGCGGACAGCGCGCGCGTCGTGCTGCGCTGGCTGCGCGAACGCAAACCGGTGATGCTCGGCGCGGACATGGACTACGGCGCGCGCAATTCGACGTTCGTGCCGTTCTTCGGCGTGCCGACCTGCACGCTGACCGCAGTCGGCCGTCTCGCCAAGGTCGGGCACGCGCAGGTCGTACCGTTCATCGGCGAGGTGCTACCGAACTACAAGGGCTACCGGCTCAAGGTCTTCAAACCTTGGGACGACTATCCGACCGGCGACGATGACGCTGATGCGCGACGCATGAACGAGTTTCTCGAAGAGCAGATTCCGCTGATGCCCGAGCAGTATTACTGGGTGCACAAGCGGTTCAAGACACGCCCGCCGGGGTTGCCGGGGGTGTATTGAAGGTGGGGCTGGGCTCCTTGCATGCCGTACCGTTTCCGATGTGCCAACGTGTATCATCTGCTATTGGCCGGGCACGGCTCCAATGGGTGATTCACCCAACGGCGGTGAGGCCGGGATTTCCGGCTTCGCCCGCACGCGCGAAGCCCTACGCAGCAACGGATACACGGAAAACGTGAAGCTCAAATTCACCAAAATGCACGGAGCGGGCAACGACTTCGTCGTACTCGACGGCTATACCCAACCGGTTGATCTAACCACGGCGCAGGTGCGCGCGTTGGCGAACCGCCATTTCGGCGTCGGCGCCGACCAGTTGCTGCTGGTCGAAAAGCCGACCGTCGAAGGCGTCGATTTCAGATATCGCATCTTCAATTGCGACGGCGGCGAGGTCGAACACTGCGGCAACGGCGCGCGCTGCTTCGTCAAGTTCGTGCGCGAGCGCGGTCTCACCGACCAACGCAGCGTGCGCGTGCAGGTCCAGAAAGGCACGATCACGCTGACGATGCAGGACAACGGCGAAGTGATCGTCGACATGGGCACGCCCGTGTTCGATCCCGAACTCGTGCCGTTCGCGACCAAGGGTCTGCAAGGCCGCCGCGAAGGCGAGGATACGCTCTGGCCGCTCGACGTGAACGGCACGACGCGCTGGATGTCGGTGGTGTCGATGGGCAATCCGCACGCCGTGCAGGTCGTCGACGATGCCGAGGTGTTCCCGGTGCTCGCCGAAGGTCCGGCCATCGAGCGGCACACGCGCTTCCCGCAGCGGGTCAACGCGGGCTTCATGCAGATCGTCAACCGCAACGAGATCAGGCTGCGCGTCTACGAACGCGGCGCAGGCGAAACGCTCGCGTGCGGCACCGGCGCGTGCGCGGCGGTCGCGGCCGGCATCCGGCGCGGGCTGCTGGATTCGCCGGTGCTCGTACATACGCACGGCGGCGATCTGACCATCACTTGGGACAGCGCGCACCCAGGCGCGCCGCTGCTGATGGCCGGCCCCGCAGCCACCGTCTTCGAAGGGGAGATCGAGTTGGCCGAAGAGGCGTCGAGCGCCTCGTCGGACTCGACGCAGCACAATCCGTCCAGCCCGGCCGACATGGCGCCCTCCGTCTAACTCATTGACCGACGCGCCGCCGTGAGGCGGCCGTCCCGTAGTCCTCTAGCCGAAACCATGAACGATCGCGAAGTCGCCGAATACCTGCTCGCCAATCCCGAATTCTTCGTCGAACACGCGGAAACGCTCGCGACGATCCGGCTCGCGAACCCGCACGGCAAAGCCGCGGTGTCGCTGCAGGAGCGGCAGATGGAGATGCTGCGCGACAAGAACAAGCATCTGGAGCGGCGTCTTGCCGAACTGCTGCGCTACGGTCACGAGAACGACAGCATCGCGTCGAAATTCAACCGCTGGACCATCCGTGTGATGGCCGAGCGCGATCCCTACGCGCTGCCGCGCACGATCGCCGGCGGTCTGCGCGACATCTTCGACGTGCCGCAAGCGGCTCTGCGCGTGTGGGACGTCGCCGAGCCGTATGCGCAAGCGGACTTCGCGCGCCACGTCAGCGAGGAAGTGCGGATTTTCGCGGGCAGCCTGAGCACGCCGTACTGCGGCGCCAACACCGGCTTCGAGGCCGCGCAATGGCTCGCGCAAGCTGCGGTCGCGTCCCACGGGACGACCAACCCGGCGGCAAGCGCGACCGACGACCTCGGCGTCGCGTCGAACGGGACGGCGCAGAGCACCGAATCGATCGCGCTGCTCGCGCTGCGCGACCCCGAAGGTGTCGAAGACGCGCCGACGTTCGGCCTGCTCGTGATGGGCTCATCCGACCCGCGGCGCTTCCACGAAGGCATGGCCACCGATTTCCTCACGCAGATCGGCGCGCTCGCGAGCGCCGCGCTGAGCCGGCTGCTGCCGCGCTGAGCCGCGCCACGCAACGTCACCGCGTACCGTGACCGCCGCCGACCCGATCGCCGCCTACCTGTCGCATCTCGAGCACGAGCGGCGGCTGTCGGCGCACACCCTGCGCGGCTACACGCATGAGCTCGCGGAACTGAAGCAGCTCGCCAAAGGCCGAGCGCTCGAAAGCCTCACCGCCGTCGACATCCGCGGCGCCGTCGCGCGCGCGCATGCGGGCGGTCTCACCGCGCGGTCGATCGGCCATCGGCTGTCGGCATGGCGGGCGTTTTATCGCTGGCTCGCGGGCCACGTCGAGTTGCCGGCCAATCCGGTCGCCGCGGTGCGCGCGCCGAAGCAGGCGAAAATGTTGCCGAAGGCGCTTTCCGTCGACGACACCGCGCGCCTGATGGACAGCCCGCCCGCCGACTCGCCCGAAGGCCTGCGCGATCACGCGATGCTCGAGCTGTTCTACTCGTCGGGCCTGCGCCTCGCCGAACTGGTCGGCCTCGACGTGCGTTTCGCCGACGTCGACGGCTATCGCTCGGCCGGCTGGCTGAAACTCGATTCCGGCGAAGTCGAAGTGCTCGGCAAAGGCAACCGGCGGCGCGTCGTGCCGGTGGGCAGCAAGGCGGTCGCGGCGCTGAACGCATGGCTCGCGGTGCGCGAACCGATGGTCCGCCACGATCCGCATCCGCTGTTCCTGTCGGCGCGCGGCAACCGGCTGTCGCCGAACGTCGTGCGGGAGCGCGTGAAGCGCGCGGCGCTCGCCGCCGGCATTCCGGCCAACGTGCATCCGCACGTGCTGCGCCATTCGTTCGCGACGCACGTGCTGCAGTCGAGCGGCGACCTGCGCGCCGTGCAGGAGCTGCTCGGCCACGCGAGCATCACCGCGACGCAGGTTTATACGGGCCTCGATTTCCAGCACCTCGCCCACGTCTACGACAGCGCGCATCCTCGCGCAAAGAAACGCAACTGATCACGCGACTGACGCCGCGCGCCACGACGCGGCGCCTTCGCTTGCACTTTACCTACACCTGATGAATACCGTTACGCTCAAACCGTCGAAAGAAAAATCGCTGCTGCGCCGCCATCCGTGGGTTTACGCCAATGCGATCGAGCACGTCGACGGCCGCCCCGCGCCCGGCGCGACCGTGCTCGTGCGCGCGCACGATGGCCGCTTTCTCGCCCGCGCCGCCTACAGCCCGCACTCGCAGATCCGCGCGCGCGTCTGGAGCTTCGACGAAGCCGAGCCGATCGATCACGCGTTCTTCAAGCGCCGCGTGCAGCGCGCGTTCGCGCATCGTCAGGCGATGGTGCGCGACACCGGCGCCGTGCGGCTGATCTTCGGCGAGGCGGACGGTCTGCCGGGCCTGATCGTCGATTACTACGTCGCCGAGGACGCGGATCAGCGCAGCCAGATCGTCTGTCAGTTCATGGCGGCCGGCGTCGAAGCGTGGAAGGACGCGATCGTCGCGGCGCTGGTCGGCGCGACCGGCTGCCCGAACGTCTACGAGCGCTCTGACGTGTCGATCCGTCAGAAGGAAGGGCTCGAGCAGATCACCGGCGTGCTCGCGGGCGAGTCGCCTTCCGAGAAGCTGATCGCGAGCGAAAACGGCGTGCGCTATCACGTCGACGTGCGCAACGGCCACAAGACCGGCTTCTATGTCGACCAGCGCGATAACCGCCTGCTCGTGCAGCAGTTCGCGAAAGATCGCGACGTGCTGAACTGCTTCTGCTACACCGGCGGCTTTTCGCTCGCGGCGCTCAGGGGTGGCGCAAAGCGCGTGGTGTCGGTCGATTCGTCGGGTGAAGCGCTCGCGCTCGCGCAGCAGAACGTCGCGGCCAACGGCTTCGACGCCGACCGCGCGACCTGGCTCGACGCCGACGCGTTCAAGACATTGCGGCGCCTCTACGACGAAGGCGAACGCTTCGACCTGATCGTGCTCGATCCGCCGAAATTCGCGCCATCGCGCGAGCACGTGGACCGCGCCTCGCGCGCGTACAAGGACATCAATCTGACGGGCCTGAAGCTGCTGCGCCCCGGCGGTTTGCTGTTCACGTACTCGTGCTCGGGCGCGATCGATCCCGAGCTGTTCCAGAAGATCGTGTCGGGCGCGGCCGCCGACGCACGCGTCGACGCACGCATCCTGAAGCGCCTTGGCGCGGGCGTCGATCATCCGCTGCTCACTGCGTTCCCCGAAGGCGAGTATCTGAAGGGGCTGCTGTTGCAAATCGCCTGATCGCCCTTATTTTCCCGGTGATTGCGCGCGGCGGCGGCAGCGGCAGCGGCCCGCCTCCGCGCAGGCGGCCATCAGCCGGCCGCAGCGCGGCCGCCCCTGCGCCCGCCTGGCAAATATGTTTCAATGACCGGCTGGACGGGGCTCGCGCCATCTGGCTGCGGCGGCCCGCCTAACGCATCTGGCTAGCCTTGCGCGCTAGCGTCCGATCACGCACCGTTTCACGACTTACAGGCGACCCACATGATTCCAGTCACCATCCTGACCGGCTTTCTCGGCAGCGGCAAAACCACCCTGCTCAAGCGCATCCTGAACGAAAAGCACGGCATGAAGATCGCCGTCATCGAGAACGAGTTCGGCGAAGAGAACATCGACAACGAGATCCTCGTGCAGGACACGAGCGAGCAGATCATCCAGATGAGCAACGGCTGCATCTGCTGCACGATTCGCGGCGACCTGTCGCGCGTGCTCAACGATCTGGCCGCGAAGAAGCAGGCGGGCGAAGTGGACTTCGACCGCGTCGTGATCGAAACCACCGGCCTCGCGAATCCGGGCCCGGTCGCGCAAACCTTCTTCATGGACGACCAGATCGCGAGCGAATTCCTGCTCGACGCGATCATCACGCTAGTCGACGCGAAGCATGCGAACCATCAGCTCGACGAGCACGAAGTGGTGCAGCGCCAGGTCGGTTTCGCGGACCGGCTGTTCATCACGAAGGCCGATCTGGTCGACGAGCGGCACGTGGGCGATCTGCGCCACCGTCTGCTGCACATGAACCCGAAGGCGGCGATCAAGGTCGTCAATTTCGGCGAGGCGGACATCAAGGAAATTTTCGATCTGCGCGGCTTCAACCTGAACTCGAAGCTCGAAATCGATCCGGACTTCCTGAGTGAAGACGAACACGCGCATAGCCACGCGCACGCGCACGACGAGCACGGCCACACGCACGACGACCATGACCACGATCACGCCAATTGCGATCACGACCATGGCCATTGCGATCACGAAGGCCATGATCACGGACATCACCACCATGCGCATCACGACGACAAGATCAAGTCGTTCGTGTACCGCAGCGATCGTCCGTTCGATCCGAACAAGCTCGAAGACTTCCTCGGCGGCATCCTGCAGATCTATGGCGAGCACCTGCTGCGCTACAAGGGCGTGCTGTACATGAAGGGCGTCGATCGCAAGGTCGTGTTCCAGGGCGTGCATCAAATGATGGGCAGCGACCTCGCCGCGAAATGGCAACCGGCCGAGAAGAAGACCAACAAGATGGTGTTCATCGGCATCGAACTGCCGCGCGATCTGATCACCGACGGTCTCGACGCCTGCCTCGCCTGAGCGGGCGCAGCGCCGTCGCGCAAGCAAGCCTCGGAGCAAGCCCACGACACGCCGCGCGCAGCGCGGCATGCGCCGTGCTACGTCTAGTGCGGTGAGACGCCCGCCGCCGACTGCGCGGGCGTGAATCCTCTGCTGAAACTGCGACGCCGCGGCGCCGAGGCCTTTCGAATCCAGGCCATATGAAAAACGCGTGAAAACCCTGCTGTATTAAAGCGCGCACGACCATCGCTTTTTGGCTTTCTGCGCGTTATATTTTCGGGATATCGCAGCGCCGCAGGCCGGCTTTCAGCAGTTGCGGTGCCGTATTGTGATTCAGTTACAATACGTGCCCACTGGAGAATGACAACGAATTGCCCGGTCGCGCGTATCCCGCGACGGGCCTGAAACGGCGCCGGAAAATCTTGTCCGGAGACACGCCGAAAACGCCGGCGGGCATGGCCTGAAAGGGCAGGCGCTCGTCGGCGAGCGATGCCTCAGGAGCATGTGTGAATCGGTTTCCAGAGGAGTTCGGCCCCGCAGCGGCGTAGCTAGCAACGCCCGGTGTGTGGGCGCCAGGCGCTTCGGCGTCACGACAGTCCAACGTTCGTGGCCACCCTGCGCTGCGCGTCCGCGCGACGCGTTTGCGGGCAATACGAAAGTGCGGGCCCTATGAGTTTTGCCTCACATTGAAGAAGTAAGCCAGATGACGACGAAACGACTCTTGACCGAAGCCGAAATCCTGAAGATGAGCGACAAGGATTACATGAATGCGGATCAGCTCGCCTTCTTCAAGAACAGGCTCGAACAGTTGCAGGCGGACATTCTCCGCAATGCCGGCCAGACGACCGAGAACCTGCGCGAAACGGTCATCGTGCCGGACCCGGCCGATCGCGCCACGATCGAGGAAGAGCATGCGCTCGAACTGCGCACGCGCGACCGCGAACGCAAGCTGCTGAAGAAGGTGCAGCAATCGATCGCGCGAATCGAGGCGGGCGACTATGGCTGGTGCGAGGAAACCGGCGAGCCGATCGGCATTCCGCGTCTGCTCGCGCGGCCCACGGCTACGCTGTCGCTCGAAGCCCAGGAGCGCCGCGAACTGCGCCAGAAGCTGTTCGGCGACTGATTATCTGCGGCGCGGCTTCGGCTTAGCGCCCTGAAAACGCTGCTTCGTCGAGAGGCGCACGGTGAACCGTGCGCCTTTTCTTTTTGCGCGACATCCGCGCATGCTCCGCCATCCGTCCCGCCCCGCCGTCCCTTCCCGCCTCGTTTCTCAGGCTCCCTGAGCGGATTTTCAGTTTTTCGTCCTATGCCTTCCGGCGGATCTTGATATGACCGCGCGCGCCCTAAAATAGATCGGACATGCGCTCACGAGCGCGCCAGCCGGCGCGCCGTCCGCTGACTGGATTCATGCGGTAGCGCACAGCGCTGCCGCGTTCTACCCGTTTTGCAAAGAGGAACGCATATGGAGCAATTTCACGGCACGACGATCGTTTCCGTGCGCCGCGGCAACAAGGTGGCGCTCGGCGGCGACGGCCAGGTCACGCTCGGCAACATCGTCATGAAAGGCGGCGCGAAGAAGGTCCGGCGCATCTACAACGGCAAGGTGCTGGTCGGCTTCGCCGGCGGCACGGCGGATGCCTTCTCGCTGCTCGACCGCTTCGAGGCGAAGCTGGAAAAACATCAGGGCAATCTGACGCGCGCGGCCGTGGAGCTCGCGAAAGACTGGCGCACCGACCGCATGCTGCGTCGTCTCGAGGCGATGCTGATCGCCGCGGACGCGACCACCACGCTCGTCATCACCGGCAACGGCGACGTGCTCGATCCCGAAGGCGGCATCTGTGCGATCGGCTCGGGCGGTGCGTACGCGCAGGCGGCCGCGAAGGCGCTTGCCGACAACACCGAGCTGTCGCCGCGCGACATCGTGGAGAAGTCGCTGGAAATCGCCGGTGACATGTGCATCTACACGAACCATAACCGCGTCATTGAGACGATCGAGTAAGGACCCATCGATGAGCACCATGACCCCCGCCGAGATCGTCTCCGAACTCGACAAACACATCATCGGCCAAGGCCGCGCGAAGAAGGCCGTGGCGGTCGCGCTGCGCAACCGCTGGCGCCGTCAGCAGGTCGACGAACCGCTGCGCCAGGAAATCACGCCGAAGAACATCCTGATGATCGGACCGACCGGCGTCGGCAAGACCGAAATCGCGCGGCGTCTCGCGAAGCTCGCGGACGCGCCGTTCATCAAGATCGAAGCGACCAAATTCACCGAAGTCGGCTACGTGGGCCGCGACGTCGACAGTATCGTGCGCGACCTGATCGAAATTTCGGTCAAGCAGACCCGCGAAACCGAAATGCGCAAAGTGCGGACCAAGGCCGGCGATCTGGCCGAAGACCGCATCCTCGACATCCTGCTGCCAACCGCACGGCCGGTCGGCTTCGGTTCGAGCTCGAGCTCGACCGACACCGCCGATGAAGGCAGCACGACGCGTCAAACGTTCCGCAAGCGCCTGCGCGAAGGCCAGCTCGACGACAAGGAAATCGAGCTCGACGTCGAGCAGCCGCAGGTCGGCATGGACATCATGGGGCCGCCGGGCATGGAAGACATGACCGAGCAGATCCGCTCGATGTTCGCCAACATCGGCGGCGGCAAGAAGATGCGCCGCAAGATGAAGGTCAAGGAAGCGCTGAAGGTGCTCACCGACGAAGAAGCCGGCAAGATGCTGAACGACGAAGAGGTGAAGAGCAAGGCGGTGCAGAACGTCGAGCAGAACGGCATCGTGTTCCTCGACGAAATCGACAAGATCGCGTCGCGCAACGAAGCGGGCGGCGGTGAAGTGTCCCGTCAGGGCGTGCAGCGCGATCTGCTGCCGCTCGTCGAAGGCACGACGATCAACACCAAGTACGGCATGGTGAAGACCGATCACATCCTGTTCATCGCGAGCGGCGCGTTTCATCTCGCGAAGCCGAGCGATCTGATTCCCGAGCTGCAGGGACGCTTCCCGATTCGCGTCGAGCTCGATTCGCTGTCGGTCAACGACTTCGAATCGATCCTCGTGTCGACGGACGCGAGCCTCGTCAAGCAATACCAAGCCCTGCTCGCGACCGAAGACGTGCACCTCGAATTCGCCGACGACGGCATCCGCCGTCTCGCCGAGATCGCGTACTCGGTCAACGAGAAGACCGAGAACATCGGCGCGCGGCGTCTTTATACGGTGATTGAAAAACTGCTCGAAGAAGTGTCGTTCTCGGCCGGCAATCATTCGGGCCATGCAGTGCAGATCGACGCGGCGTATGTCGATAGCGCGTTGAACGAAATCGCCGAAGACGAGGATCTGTCGCGCTACGTGCTTTGACATGCGCGGTGACAGCGCGAAGCGCTGATGCATGAAAAACGGGCTGCCTTCGCATAGGCAGCCCGTTTTGTTTTGTGCCGCCCTTCCCGCGGCGGCGCCTCGAACAGCCAACGCCGCGCCAGAAGATCGCCGCCTACTGCTTCACCGGCCGCTTCGCCAACTTGCGCTGCAACGTGCGCCGATGCATGTTCAACGCGCGCGCGGTCGCCGAGATATTGCCGTTGTGTTCTGCGAGCACACGCTGGATATGCTCCCATTCGAGCCGCGCCACCGACAGCGGCTGCGGATGCTCGATCGCCTCCTCGGCCTGCAACGCGCTCGCCTCGCTTTGCAGCGCCGACAGGATCGTCTCGACGTTGGCGGGCTTTGCGAGATAGTTGTCGGCGCCGTCCTTGACCGCCTGCACCGCGGTGGCGATGCTCGCGTAGCCGGTCAGCACGAGCATGCGCGCATCGGGCTGCAGATCGCGTAACGGCGCGACGAGCGTCAGGCCGGAGTCGTTACCGAGATGCAGGTCCACGGTGATCTCGCTGAACTTCTGCTGATTCGCGAGCCGGATCGCCTCGTCCGCGTTGTGTGCTTCGGTCACCGTGTAGCCGCGCCGCGTCAAGCCGCGCGCGAGGATGCCGGAGAACACTTCGTCGTCGTCGATCACCAGAAAATTCTTCTCGCTCATGCCTGTTTCTCCGTGTTGGATGGCGCGGCGCCATGTGGGCTCGCTCCGGAAATCTTGCGCGCGGCGAGCGGTAGTCGCAGCACCGCACGCGTGCCGCGCGGCCGTCCGCCGTTGGCGTCGGTCAGCTCGATCGATCCGTTCAGACGCGCCGCCGCCGAAAACGCCAGATACAGGCCGACGCCGTGACCGCCCTGCGTGCTCTCCACCGGCATCGCGCCGAGCGAGCCGCGCAGCGCGGCCGGAATGCCCGGACCGTGGTCGCACACTTCGAACACGATCTGGTCGCCGCGTGGCGCGAGCACGCAGGACAGCGTCACGTGATCGCGGCTCGCGCGCGCGGCGTTGTCGAGCAGGATCGTCAGTATCTGGCTGACGGCCACCGTGTCGTTGAGACTGACATCGGCGGGCGGTGTGCCAAGCCGCTCGAACTTCACGTGAGGATGGCGCAGGCGCCATTGCCCGGCAAATGATTCGAGCCATTCGTCGACCGGCTGGCGGTTCGTCGTGGTCGTTGCGCGGCTGCGCAACCGCGCGAGCGCCGACGTGCACAACATCATCTGCTGCTCGAGCAGCTCGAGATCGGCGCGGTAGGGGGCGAGTCCCGCGTCGGTCCGCGCCGCGTCGCGCAATTCTTCGGACAACATCGCGATTGTAGACAGAGGGGTGCCGATTTCGTGGGCCACGGTGGCCGCCTGCACGCCGAGCGCGACCGCCCGTTCGTCGTGGAGCAAGCGCTGCTGCGCTTCTCCAAGCGCTGCGTCACGTAGCCGCAGCGCTCGGGACATGCGCGCGACGAACCACGCAATCAGCCCCACGCTGACCATGAAGTTGACCCACATGCCCGAGCGGTAGTAGTCGAACAGGTTGGCGGGATTCTCGAGATTGAGCGGCACGGAATCGAAACTGAGCATCGCGTAGCAGGCGACCGCGAACGCCGCGAGCCAGGCCATCAGATACCACGGCAGCACGGCCGCCGCGATCGCAAGCGATGGCAGGTACAGCGACACGAACGGGTTGGTGGTGCCGCCGGACAGGAACAGCAGCGCCGACAACGCCCCGAGATCGACCCAGATCTGCCCGAACAGCTCGAGGTTGGACTCGGGACGCTGCTGCGACACGCGCCACCACGTGAGCGCGTTGAACAGCACTTCGAGCCCGATCACGAGCAGCATCGCCGGCAACGGCAGATTGGCGCCGAGGAAGATCTGCACGAACGCGATCGTCAGCAGCTGACCGATGATCGCGAGGCTGCGCAGCCAGAACAGATGACCGAGATTGACGCGGCCGGTGTTGGTTATACGGTGCATGACCCTAGTCTACCCGTTACGCCGCCGCTGCCCGAGCCAGTGGCGCTGCGGCAGATGAAGCCCGTTGCTTCGCCGCCGCGGCCAAACTGCACCCGCTCGACGACGCCCGCCATTATTGCCCCACTCGACCCGAGAAACGCCGTCGCACAATTCCGCGCCGGCTACACGCTGCGGATGGCCAGCCGGCACGCCGACGCGATCGCCGCGGATCGGCAGCCGCGGTTCGGCGAATGGGAGCCGGCGCTGCAAGCGATTGTGCGCGATCTGCGGGCGCGGGTGGCGCAGCATCGCCGCGCGTCGGCGGTTTCTGATCGGCCCCGGGGCAAATCCGACCATCACGGCCGCTCATGCTCACTCGCCTCGTGTGTCGCCTGTGCAATCTCCGCGGCCAGACACTCCGGGCATAGACACCGGCCGCCTGGCTTTAACCGCTCGACCGGTAGCGGCGGCAGCGCGCGGCACCAGCAGTTGGACGGCTCAGTCTGCATGCCGCAGTCGAAAGCATTGCCGCAGCGCGGACAGCGTGCGCTGCGTTCGGAGCGGGGGGAAGACGATTTCATCGCAGATCGGCGCTCAGGGCCGGGGACATTGATCAAGCCATGATGCCATGACTGACACGCTCAGGTGCAGTCGTCCGTTCGGCCAATGCACAGCCGTCACGCAAGTGCGTTACGCTTGCTGTTCGCCGCCCCCGTGGCGCGTCATGGTGCGGTACGCCAAGCCTGCACCGCCCGTCGCTCGCGCCGCGGCCGAAAACCCTGTTGCAGCGCGCCAGTCCTGTACAATTCGCGCTGTTTCAACTGTTCCGTGCCCGAGCCTGCCGCCATGTCCGAGCTTCCCGACCTCTCGCAGATTGCGCCCACCCTGAAAGCCGAAATTCTGGCCGAGGCGCTGCCTTACATCCGTCAGTATCACGGTAAGACCGTGGTCATCAAATACGGCGGCAACGCCATGACCGAAGAGCGTCTGAAGCAGGGCTTCGCGCGCGACGTGATTCTGCTGAAGCTGGTCGGCATCAACCCGGTCATCGTGCACGGCGGCGGTCCGCAAATCGACCAGGCGCTTAAGAAAATCGGCAAACAGGGCACGTTCATCCAGGGCATGCGCGTCACCGACGAAGAGACGATGGAAGTCGTCGAATGGGTGCTCGGGGGCGAGGTGCAGCAGGACATCGTGATGCTGATCAACCACTTCGGCGGCCACGCGGTCGGCCTGACCGGCAAGGATGGCGGCCTGATCCACGCGCGCAAGATGCTGATGCCGGATCGCGAAACTCCGGGCCAGTACGTCGACATCGGCCAGGTCGGCGAAGTCGAGTCGATCAACCCGGCGGTCGTGAAGGCGTTGCAGGACGACGCGTTCATTCCGGTCATCTCGCCGATCGGCTTCGGCGAAGACGGCCTGTCGTACAACATCAACGCGGATCTCGTCGCGGGCAAGCTGGCGGTCGTGCTGAACGCCGAAAAGCTCGTCATGATGACCAACATCCCCGGCGTGATGGACAAGGAAGGCAATCTGCTGACCGACCTGTCGGCGCGCGAAATCGACGGTCTGTTCGAAGACGGCACGATCTCCGGCGGCATGCTGCCGAAGATCTCGTCCGCGCTCGATGCGGCGAAGAGCGGCGTGCGCTCGGTGCACATCATCGACGGCCGCATCGAGCACTCGGTGCTGCTCGAAATTCTGACCGAACAGCCGTTCGGCACGATGATCCGCTCGCATTGATCGTTGCGGCATCCCCGGCACAGGGGTTGCGTCCGAGCGGCGCGACGCCTGTGCCCCACCTCGCGGCCGGCAGTCCATGCGCGCCCCCGAGCGTTGATGCGGCAATCTCTGCGCATCCGCAGCATGAAACGCCCGTCAGCGGCTGAAGAAGTTCACCATGTGCACCCACACTTCGCGGCGCCGCCGTCCTGACCTCGCAGGCGGCAAGCCCGTCTGGCTGTTCGATCTCGACAACACGCTGCACCGCGCGTCACATGCCATTTTCCCCGCGATCAATCGCGGCATGACCCAGTACATCATCGACGCGCTGCAAGTCGACATCGACGAAGCCAACCGTCTGCGCACCGGCTACACGCTGCGCTACGGCGCAGCACTGCTCGGTCTCACGCGCCACCATCCGCTCGACGCGCACGACTTCCTGAAGGTCGTGCACACGTTCCCCGACCTCTGCTCGATGATCCGCCACGAGCGCGGCGTCGCGCGTCTGATCGCGGCGCTGCCGGGCCGCAAGATCGTGCTGACCAACGCGCCCGAAACCTACGCGCGCGCGGTGCTCGCCGAGTTGCGCATCGAGCGGCTATTCGAGCGCGTGATCGCGATCGAGCACATGCGCGATCGCCGCCAATGGCGCGCGAAGCCCGATCACGCGATGCTGCGCCGCGCGATGCGCGACGCGCACGTGTCGCTGAAAGACGCGATCCTCGTCGAGGACACGCGTTCGCACCTGAAAAACTATCGACGGCTCGGCATCCGCACCGTGTGGATCACCGGGCACCTGCCGCGCAAGCCGCACGCGGACGGTGTGCCGACGCGCCTGCCGGGCACCGGCCGGCCGCATTATGTCGACCGCAGCATTCGTTCGCTAAAATCGCTACGACTGGGCACGCGCTCGGTTCGATGGAAGGGACGCAAGCCGGGACAGTAGGGACGAAAGCCGCCAACGACATCAGCCGGGGGACCACAGCCATGCAGCCGATCGACAAGCCTGACGAAACCTCAGCCGCAGCCTCCCCCGCGGCGCCGGCCGCCACACGCTCGCCGCGTCCGAAGCCGGGCGAGCGTCGCGTGCACATCCTGCAGACGCTTGCCAGCATGCTCGAGGCGCCGAAGCGCGAGAAGGTCACCACGGCCGCGCTCGCCGCCCGGCTCGGTGTGTCGGAAGCCGCCCTGTATCGCCATTTCGCCAGCAAGGCGCAGATGTTCGAAGGGCTGATCGAGTTCATCGAGCAGACGCTGTTCGGCCTCATCAACCAGATCACCAATCACGAAAACAACGGTGTGCTGCAGGCGCGCGCGATCGCGCTGATGCTGCTCAACTTTCCCGCGAAAAATCCCGGCATGACGCGCGTGCTGACCTGCGAGGCGCTGATCGGCGAGCACGAGCGACTCACCGAGCGCGTGAACCGGATGCTCGAACGGATCGAGGCATCGCTGAAGCAGTGCTTGCGGCTCGCGCAGTCCGAAGCGCTTGCCCGTGCGGATAACGACGTCACAGGCAACGCCGGCCCGCAGACCGCACCGCAATCCACTGCGTTGCCTGCCGGCTACGATCCCGCCATTCGCGCGAGCCTGGTGGTGAGCTACGTGATCGGCCGCTGGCATCGCTATGTGCGCAGCGGTTTCGCGCGGCCGCCCGCCGAACACGCGGACGAGCAACTGCTGCTGATTCTTCAGTAGTCCGCGAGGACTCGCCCCCTTCGCGCGGCATCGCCCGTGCCGCTGCCGCGCGGAATTTTCCGCTATACTTTGCGCCTGATGTTGCCGCGGCCTTCCGATGCATAACGGGCCGCGCCAAGGCATCCCGATACACGTTGCACCCGGTTTCACACCCTTTCACGCGCCGATTTGCTGACTCGATTGCGGGCGCGCGAACCCTTGGCCCCAGGCCCGCGGTTCACTATAAATGCGGCTAAAGAGGTCGTCAGCTGCGCACACCGTCCTTCTCTTCGTGCTTCGCCGACGCCGTTTAGCCGCCCTGTTGACTCAATGGCGGAATGAATGGAATCCATCGGCATCGTCGCTCCCCAAAAAATGCATTTCACCGAGCCGCTGCCATTGCGCAACGGCAGCTCGCTCGCAGGCTACGACCTGATGGTCGAGACCTACGGCACGCTCAATGCCGCGCGCAGCAATGCGGTGCTCGTGTGCCACGCGCTGAACGCATCGCATCACGTGGCGGGCGTGTACGCCGACGATCCGAAAGACATCGGCTGGTGGGACAACATGGTCGGCCCGGGCAAGCCGCTCGATACCGACAGGTTTTTCGTGATCGGCGTGAACAACCTCGGCTCGTGCTTCGGCTCGACCGGGCCGATGAGCATCGACCCCGCGACCGGCAAGCCGTATGGCGCGACCTTTCCGGTCGTCACCGTCGAAGACTGGGTCAACGCTCAGGCGCGCGTCGCCGACGCCTTGGCCATCACGCGCTTCGCCGCCGTGATGGGCGGCAGTCTCGGCGGCATGCAGGCGCTCGCGTGGAGCATGATGTATCCGGAGCGGGTCGCGCATTGCATCGTGGTCGCATCGACGCCGAAACTGTCCGCGCAGAACATCGCGTTCAACGAGGTCGCACGCTCGGCGATCCTGTCAGACCCCGACTTCCACGGCGGCAACTACTACGCGCACGGCGTGAAACCGAAGCGCGGCCTGCGCGTCGCGCGGATGATCGGCCACATCACGTATCTGTCGGACGACGACATGGCCGAAAAATTCGGCCGCTCGCTGCGTCGCGCGGAAGGCGCGCTCGATGACTACAACTTCAGCTTCGACGTCGAATTCGAAGTGGAATCGTATCTGCGCTATCAGGGCGACAAGTTCGCCGACTACTTCGACGCGAACACCTACCTGCTGATCACGCGCGCGCTCGACTACTTCGATCCGGCCAAGGCCTTCGAGGGCGATCTGACCGCCGCGCTAGCGCACACCACCGCGAAGTATCTGATCGCGAGCTTCTCGACCGACTGGCGTTTCGCGCCGGCACGCTCGCGCGAACTGGTGAAGGCGCTGCTCGACCACAAACGCACGGTCACCTATGCGGAGATCGACGCGCCGCACGGCCACGATGCCTTCCTGCTCGACGATGCGCGCTATCACAACCTGCTGCGCGCCTACTACGAACGCATTGCAAACGAGGTCAACGCATGAACCAGCGAGCACTTGATTACCTGGCATTGCGCCCGGACTTCCGCGCGATCGCCCGCTGGGTCGAACCGCGCGCGACCGTGCTCGATCTCGGCTGCGCGGACGGCTCGTTGCTGTCGCTGCTGAACGAAGAACTGGACGTGCAGGGCTACGGCATCGAGATCAACGACGCCGGCGTGCTCGCCGCGACGCAGAAGGGCGTCAACGTGATCCAGCAGAATCTCGAAGACGGCCTGCGCCTGTTCGAAGACGGCAGCTTCGATTTCGCGGTGCTGTCGCAGACGCTGCAGACGATTCATCAGACCGCGGCGATCCTGCGCGAGACGGTGCGCGTCGGCAAGCAATGCATCGTGTCGTTTCCGAATTTCGGCTATTGGGCGCATCGGCTGTCGGTGTTGCAGGGGCGTATGCCGGTGTCGAAGTCGCTGCCTTATCAATGGCACAACACGCCGAACGTGCGTGTGCTGACGATCAAGGACTTCGAAGCCCTCGCGCCCGAAGTCGGCATCGAGATTCTCGATCGCGTCGTGCTGCATGACGGACAGGTGGTGCGTTGGGGCGTGAACTGGCGTGGTAGTCTTGCGGTCTATCGCGTCAAGAAAAGCTAACGTCACTTATCCACATGTCGAACCCGCCGCACGAGGCGCCCGCACTTACCGCTCACGAAGAACATCCCGGCTGGCGCGCGTTTTTGAATACGCGCATGCTGATTTGCGTCTTTCTCGGCTTCACGTCGGGATTGCCGCTGTTTACGCTCGTCTACCTCGTGCAGGCGTGGCTGCGCTCGGAAGGCGTCAATCTGAAGGAAATCGGCCTCTTCGCGCTGATCCAGTTTCCGTACACCTGGAAATTCGTCTGGGCACCGCTGATGGACCGCTACGTACCGCGCGTGCCCGCCTGGCGGCCCGGCAGACGGCGCGGCTGGATGCTCGTCACGCAATTGCTCGTGGCCGGCGCGATGGCGACGCTCGGTTTCGTGTCGCCACGCGAATCGATCTGGACCGTCGCCGCGCTGACCGCTCTGGTCGCGTTCTTCGGCGCGAGCTCCGACATCGTGATCGACGCGTACCGGCGTGAATTGCTCAGCGACACGCAGCAGGGCCTCGGCAACGCGGTGCACGTGAACGCGTACAAGATCGCGGCGCTCGTGCCCGGTTCGCTCGCGCTGATTTTGTCCGATCATCTGCCGTGGAGCACCGTCTTCATCGTGACGGCCGCGTTCATGCTGCCGGGCGTTCTGATGACGCTGGTCGTGCGCGAGCCCGAGGTGCACGGCGAGCCGCCGAAGAATCTGCGCGAGGCGATCGTCGAGCCGTTCAGGGAATTCATTCAGCGCGACGGCTGGCGCACTGCCCTTTTCGTGCTCGGCTTCATCTTCCTGTACAAGCTCGGCGATACGATGGCGACCACGCTGTCCACGTCGTTCTTCCTCGACATCGGCTTTTCGCGCACGCAGATCGGCGTGATCGCCAAGACCACGGCGTTCGGCGCGAGTCTCGCGGGCGGCATCGTCGGCGGGATCTGGCTGATGAAGATCGGCATCGGCCGCGGCTTGTGGATCTTCGGTTTGCTGCAGATGGTGTCGACGCTCGGCTTCGCGTGGCTCGCGCATCTCGGCCCGGACTCGCCCGGACTTGCCGCGATTTACAACATTGCCGTCGCACTGAGCCAGGGGACGACGAAGCTGCTGTCGTTCGTCGGCATCGACTGGAGCGTGCAGCTCGATCCACGCTCGGTCGCGCTCGCGCTCGTGTACGGCTTCGAGACCTTCGCCACCGGTCTCACGATGGCCGCGTTCACCGCGTATATCGCGAGCACCACCGATCCGCGCTACACCGCGACGCAGTTCGCGCTGTTCACGAGCCTGGCGTCGGTGCCGCGCACGCTCGCGTCGGCGGCGAGCGGCTATGTGGTCGCGCGGATGGGCTGGTTCGACTACTTCATCCTCTGCACCGCGCTCGCGGTGCCCGGCATGCTGCTGCTGGTGCGCATCGCGCCGTGGAGGGACCGGTCGTGAAGGTACCGCTTCCGACCCGCGCGCGCCGCACCACACTCAGCGCCGTAAGCGTCCTCGGTTGCGCGAGCGTCGCGCTGGCGATGCCGGCGGGCGCCTATGCGGCCGGCACGCCGGCGACTGGCGCGAGCCCGGTGAGCGGCGCGCAAGCGCCCGCGCCGGCCGCCGCCGCCGCGACCACTAGCGGTGCGACGCCCAACCCGGCCCCGATGCCTGCGGCCAGGTCCGCGACCAGCGGCACCAGCGCCGCGGACAACACGACTTCGGCTGCAGGCGGCAACAGCGGCAACAGCGGCAACAACAGCGCCGGCGGTGCCAAACCTGGCGCGGATAACAGCACCGGTGCCAACGCCGGTGCCCCGGGCACGCCCAGCGCTAGCGGTAGCGCTCCGGGCGCCGCTACTTCCGGCTCCGCGCCGCAGCCCGCGCACGCCCCCGCCACCGCCAAAGCGCCCGCCGCGGCATCGGCCCCCGCGGCCGTCCCGCCGCCCTACTACGTGAGCCCGCAACTGCGCTACGGTGGCTACATGGTGTTCCGCAACCTGATCCCGTCGTCGATGCTCGAGGCGCAGGCCGCCGAGGAGTTCAACCAGATCGTCTACGGCGCCAGCCACGCGAACCGCCTGTACGGCGAGACGGACGCGCGCGTGACGCGCGTGCGCTCGATCATCGACCGGATGATTCCATACTCGTTGAAATGGAACGAGCGAGCCAAGCTCTGGAAGTGGGAAGTCGCGGTGGTGCGCTCGAACGACATCCGCATGTACTGCCTGCCGGGCGGCAAGATCGTCGTCTATAGCGGGATTCTCGATCGCGTCCGCCTGAACGACAACGAGGTCGGCATGCTGATCGGCCATGAGATCGCGCACGCGTTGCGCGAGCACGCGCGCATGCGGCTCGGTCAGTTGCAGGCGAGCCAGCTCGATTCGTCCGGCACGATTCCGCAACTGTTCGGCCTCGCCGATCTGGGCATGGCGCCGCTCGGCATCGGTTCGCGTCTGCTGGAAATGAAGTACGAGAGCACCGACGAAACCGAAGCCGACGTGATTGGCAGCGATATCGCGTCGCGCGCCGGCTTCGATCCGCGCGCGGCGGTCACGCTGTGGGATAAGCTCGCGCAGGCGACGCGCGGCAGTCGCGGCCAGGGCTTCATCTACGTGCACCCGTACACGCCGGCGCGCCGCGACGACATCATCAAGCGGCTGCCGGACATGCTGCCGCTGTACGCGAAGGCAATCGGCAAGAGCGTCGACGAGTTGCCCGATTATGCAGGCATCGGTCGGCCGACCCGCAAGCCTGCGCGCGACTGATACCCCGGTTCTACGACTGCCGGCGGGCCACGGCGCTGCACGCGTCGCGGCCGGTGGGCTTACTTTTTGACCTTATGGTCATAGTCGACGGTCAGCGGCGCATGGTCGCTGAACTTGATGTCGCGGAACACGTCCGTGCGCTTCGCCTTGCTTGCGATGCCCGGCGTCGCGATCTGGTAATCGATCCGCCACCCGACGTTCTTCGCATACGCCTGACCGCGATTGCTCCACCACGTGTACTGCTCGGGCCGCTGGTCGAGCGTGCGGAACACGTCCACATAACCGACTTCGTCGAACAGTTTGTCGAGCCATGCGCGCTCTTCGGGCAGGCAGCCCGAATTCTTCTGGTTGCTCTTCCAGTTCTTGATGTCGATTTCCTTGTGCACGATGTTCACGTCGCCGCACACGATCACCTCGCGCTCCTTCGCCAGTTCGGCGAGATGCGGCATGAACTCGTCCATGAAACGGAACTTGGCCTGCTGGCGCTCGTCACCGCTCGACCCCGACGGCACATACACCGAGACCACCGACAGCTTGCCGAAACGCAGCTCGACATAGCGCCCTTCCGGGTCGAACTCCTCGCTGCCGAAGCCGATGACCACTTCGTCCGGCTCATGACGCGTATAGACGCCCGCGCCGCTATAACCCTTTTTTACCGCATGCTGGAAATAGCCGGTGAAATCGTGCGGCGCCATGAACTCCGGCGTCATGTCGTCTTGCGAGCATTTGATTTCCTGCACGCAAAGCACGTCGGCGCCCTGTTCGCCGAACCAGTCGAAAAAGCCCTTCTTCGCCGCCGAGCGGATGCCGTTGAGGTTGGCGGTAATCACACGCAACATGTCTTTCCTCTTTTGTTCGATTCGTTTCTGAAGCCAAGGGGCAAGGCCGCGTTCACTCGACCTTGACGCCCTTCAGCGATTCCTTGGCCGGCGGATATTCGAGCTTCAGCGCGTCGAGCGTGCGCAGCAGCAGTTCGGCGACCATCACGTTGCGATGCGTCTTCGACTCGGCCGGAATCACGTACCACGGCGCGTATTCCGTCGACGTCGCGGCCAGTGTGTCGCGATACGCGGACTGATACGCGTCCCACTGCTTGCGCGCTTCGAGATCCGACACGTCGAATTTCCAGTGCTTCAGCGGATCGTCGATGCGCTCCTGCAAACGCACACGCTGCTCGTCCCTTGAAATGTGCAGCATGCACTTGAGAATCGTCGCGCCGCTGTCGGCGAGCATCTCCTCGAACTGACGGATGTGGCGGCACCGCTGCTGGAACGCCGCGGCGTCGAGCGCGCCCAGCACGGTCGGCACGAGCAGGTCTTCGTAGTGACTGCGGTTGAAGATCGTCAGCTCGCCGGCCGCGGGTGCCTGCGAATGCACGCGCCACAGGAAGTCGTGCGCGAGTTCGACGGGCGTCGGCGCCTTGAACGGCACGATGCGCAAGCCGAGCGGATCGACTTCGTGAAATACCGCGCGGATCGTGCCGTCCTTGCCGCTCGTGTCCATGCCTTGCAGCACTAGCAGAACGCGGCGCTTGCGCTGCGCGTGCAGCCGCTCCTGCAGGTTGTCGAGCAGCAGGCCTACTTCCGACAGACGCGCGCGGTCCGCGTCTTTCGAGCCGCTCGAAAACGGCTTCGCCTTCGGGTCGAAATGGTCGAGCGAGAAGTGGTTTTTTTTCTTGCCGTCGTCGAAATACGGCACGCGGAAATCGTCGAGATCGGGTTGCTTTGTCATGCATACACTCCAAGGTCTACGCTTACCTACGCTTAACCGGCTGAAGCGGGTCCGCAAAATAAAACGGGCCGTTGCCCTGCTTCGATCCGGCAACGGCCCGTGGTGACACGGGCGCGATCACGCCCGGCCCGCAGCACTTCAACTCAGGACAACTTCTTCTTGAGCAATTCATTGACCTGAGCAGGGTTGGCCTTACCCTTGGTTGCTTTCATCGCCTGGCCGATCAGCGCGTTGAACGCCTTTTCCTTGCCGGCGCGATATTCGTCGACCGACTTCTGGTTCGCGGCGAGCACTTCGTCGATGATCGCTTCGAGCGCGCCGGCGTCCGAAATCTGCTTCAAGCCTTTCGCCTCGATGATGCGATCGGCGGCGGCTTCGTCGGTGGCCTTCTCTTCCCAGATCGCGAGGAAGATTTCCTTCGCGATCTTGTTCGAGATCGTACCGTCGGCAATACGTTGCAGAACCAGCGCCAGCTGCGCGGCCGAGACCGGGCACGCGGCAATGTCGAGGCCTTCGCGATTGAGCTGCGACGACACTTCACCCATCACCCAGTTCGCCGCGACCTTCGCGTTGGCCGCACCGAACTTGGCGACCACCGCTTCGTAGTAAGCGGCCGTCGCCTTGCTCGAGGTCAGCACGTTCGCGTCGTACGGCGTGAGTCCGTACTGCGACACGAAGCGCCGCTGGATCGCTTCCGGCAGTTCCGGCATCTCGCTCTTCACGCGCTCGACCCACGCGGCGTCGATCACGAGCGGCATCAGGTCGGGGTCGGGGAAATAGCGGTAGTCGTGCGCGTCTTCCTTGCTGCGCATCGAACGCGTCTCGCGCTTGTCCGGATCGTACAGACGCGTTTCCTGCACCACCGTGCCGCCGTCTTCGATCAGCTCGATCTGGCGACGCACTTCGTACTGGATCGCTTCTTCGAGGAAGCGGAACGAGTTCAGGTTCTTGGTCTCGGTGCGCGTGCCGAATTCCTTCTGGCCGACCGGACGCACCGACACGTTCGCGTCGCAGCGGAACGAGCCTTCCTGCATGTTGCCGTCGCAGATGCCGAGCCACACGACGAGCGTGTGCAGCGACTTCGCATAGGCAACGGCCTCGGCCGCGCTGCGCATTTCCGGCTCGGTGACGATTTCGAGCAGCGGCGTGCCGGCGCGATTCAGGTCGATGCCGGTCATGCCCGCGAAGTCTTCGTGCAGCGATTTGCCCGCGTCTTCCTCGAGGTGGGCGCGCGTCAGGTTGATGGTTTTCTCGTACGCTTCCTTGCCCGCCTTTTCATTGGCCGGTACCTGGATCGTCACCTGACCGCCCTGCACGACGGGGATTTCGTACTGGCTGATCTGGTAGCCCTTCGGCAGGTCGGGGTAGAAATAATTCTTGCGCGCGAAGATGCTGCGCGGCGCCACCGTTGCGCCGATCGCGAGGCCGAACTGAATGGCGCGTTCGACCGCGCCGCGGTTCATCACCGGCAGCGTGCCCGGCAGGGCCAGATCGACGGGGCTGGCCTGCGTGTTCGGCGCGGCGCCGAATTGGGTCGCGGTGCCCGAGAAGATTTTCGAATGCGTCGACAACTGCGTGTGGGTCTCCAGACCGATCACGACTTCCCATTGTTTGGTCATGGTGCTCACACTCCTGCCGGTGCCTGACGGTGCCAGTCGGTCGCGCGCTGGAACGCGTCGGCCACCTGCAGCATCCGGGCTTCGTTGAAATAGTTGCCGATGATCTGCAGACCGACCGGACGCTGCGCGTTCGCGCCCGCGCCGAAACCGCACGGCACGCTCATGCCCGGCAGGCCGGCGAGGCTCACCGACAGCGTATAGATGTCGGCCAGATACATCTGCACCGGATCGTCGCCCTTCGCGCCGATGTCCCACGCCACCGACGGCGCGACCGGTCCCATGATCACGTCGCACTGCTTGAACGCTTGCTGGAAGTCCTGCGCGATGATGCGGCGGATCTTCTGCGCCTGCAGGTAGTACGCGTCGTAGTAGCCGTGCGACAGCACGTAGGTGCCGACCAGAATGCGGCGCTTCACTTCCGGGCCGAAGCCTTCGGCACGCGACTTCTTGTACATGTCGAGCAGATCGCGGTACTCGGCCGCGCGATGGCCGAAGCGCACGCCATCGAAACGCGACAGGTTCGAGGATGCTTCGGCCGGCGCGATCACGTAGTAGACCGGGATCGACAGTTCGGTCTTCGGCAGCGACACCTCGACGAGCGTCGCGCCGAGCGCTTCGTACTGCTTCAAGGCGGTGTCGATCGACGCGCGCACGTCGTCGGCGAGACCGGGGCCGAAATACTCCTTCGGCAGGCCGATGCGCAGACCGGCGAGCGGCTTGTCCGTGCCGCCGTCCTGCCACGACTTGCCGAGATAGCGCGTGTAGTCCTCGCGCTCGTGCGAGAGGCTCGTCGAGTCGCGCTCGTCGAAGCCGGCCATCGCGTTGAGCAGCGTCGCGCAGTCCGCGGCGCTTTGCGCCATCGGGCCGCCCTGGTCAAGCGACGACGCGAACGCGATCATGCCGTAGCGCGACACCCGGCCGTACGTCGGCTTGATGCCGGTGATGCCCGAGAACGACGCCGGCTGGCGGATCGAGCCGCCGGTGTCGGTGCCGGTCGCGGCGGGCGCGAGACGCGCGGCCACGGCGACAGCCGAGCCGCCCGACGAACCGCCCGGCACGGCCTTGCGGTCCCACGGATTCTGCACGGCGCCGAAATACGAATTCTCGTTGGACGAACCCATCGCAAACTCGTCCATGTTGGTCTTGCCCACGCACACCATGCCGGCGTTCTGCAGACGCGCGACCACGGTCGCGTCGAACGGGCTTTCGTAGTTCGCGAGCATCTTCGAGCCGGCCGTGGAGCGCCAGCCCTTCGTGACGAACACATCCTTGTGCGCGATCGGCAGGCCGACCAGCGGGCCCGCATGGCCGGTGTGCAGCAGCGCGTCGGCGGCTTTCGCCTGCGCGAGCGTCAGTTCCGGATCGACCTGAATGAACGCGTTCAGGCTATTGGCCGCGTCGATCCGCTTCAGGTACAGCTGCGCCAGTTCGACTGCGGAGCATTCCTTGGCCGCGAGCGCAGCGCGCAGTTCGCTCAAACTTTTTTCATGCATTGCGTTTTATCCTGGAAAGCGCGGCAGCGTGGTCACGCCGCCGTGGAGGCGTTCGGTTGCCCGTCGGCAGACCGGTCCGGCAAGCTTCGCGGCGAGGACGCGCGTCTGGACCACGGAGGCTCGCGCCGACGCCAGACCCGGGGTCTGCCCGGCGGGTCTTATTCGATCACCTTCGGCACGAGGTACAGGCCGTCCTGAACGGCCGGCGCGGGGCGCTGGAAAGCCTCGCGCTCGACCGTCTCCGTGACGGCGTCGTCACGCAGACGCAGCGCGACGTCTTCGATCTGCTCGATCGGGTGGGCAAGCGGCGCGATGCCGGTGGTATCGACCGCCTGCATCTGCTCGACGAGGCCAAAAAAATCATTGAGCTGGGCACGCGTGTGCTCGGCGTCGGCATCGGCCAGTTCGAGTCGCGCGAGATGCGCGATGCGTTTTACATCGGTCAGGGTCAGAGCCATGCAGTCACCGGAAAGGGTGGAATGTCACAACAGTTAAAAAGTCGCGTTGTAACAGCGGGTTACGACAAGATAGGACAATCCGGAAAAAGGAGCGGCAATGACAAAATGTGCGCTCCGTTTCCTTCAAAACATCCAAAATTATAAGGTATCATTACGCGTTCGACCCAAACCCGGACCGACTTACCAAGGCCTTACGGACAATTCCAAGAACGTCCGGCGCTTTCCGCCCTGGCTTTGCAACGGCCTCCGGTAGACTCCCCCGCGGCTTCAAGTTCATGTGGCGTCGCTACCGCCCGGTTGAAGCTGTTATTTTTCCGCTGCCGCCCTACGCATACGGTGCGAGGCCCGGCCCCCAGCGAGACAGGATTTTGAATGTTCGGTTTTTTGCGCAGCTACTTCTCCAACGATCTGGCGATTGATCTCGGCACCGCCAACACCCTTATCTACATGCGCGGCAAGGGCATCGTTCTCGACGAACCGTCGGTCGTGTCGATCCGCCAGGAAGGCGGCCCCAACGGCAAGAAGACCATTCAGGCAGTCGGCAAGGAAGCCAAGCAGATGCTCGGCAAGGTGCCGGGCAACATCGAGGCGATCCGCCCGATGAAAGACGGCGTGATCGCCGACTTCACCGTCACCGAGCAGATGATCAAGCAGTTCATCAAGACTGCTCACGAATCGCGCATGTTCTCGCCGTCGCCTCGCATCATCATCTGCGTGCCGTGCGGTTCGACCCAGGTCGAGCGTCGCGCGATCAAGGAAGCCGCGCACGGCGCCGGCGCCTCGCAGGTGTATCTGATCGAAGAGCCGATGGCTGCCGCGATCGGCGCGGGCCTGCCGGTGTCGGAAGCAACGGGTTCGATGGTCGTCGACATCGGCGGCGGCACGACAGAAGTCGGCGTGATCTCGCTCGGCGGCATCGTGTACAAGGGCTCGGTGCGCGTCGGCGGCGACAAGTTCGACGAAGCGATCGTCAACTACATCCGCCGCAACTACGGCATGCTGATCGGCGAACAGACCGCCGAAGCCATCAAGAAGGAAATCGGCTCCGCGTTCCCGGGCTCCGAAGTCAAGGAAATGGAAGTGAAGGGCCGCAATCTGTCGGAAGGCATTCCGCGCAGCTTCACGATCTCCAGCAACGAAATCCTCGAAGCGCTGACCGATCCGCTGAACCAGATCGTGTCGTCGGTGAAGATCGCACTGGAACAGACGCCGCCGGAACTCGGCGCGGACATCGCCGAGCGCGGCATGATGCTGACCGGCGGTGGCGCGCTGCTGCGCGACCTCGATCGCCTGCTCGCCGAAGAAACCGGCCTGCCGGTGCTCGTCGCCGAAGACCCGCTGACCTGCGTCGTGCGCGGCTCGGGCATGGCGCTCGAACGCATGGACAAGCTCGGCAGCATCTTCTCGTACGAGTAAGCGAGCCTTCCTCCCATGTCAGTAGCGCGGATCTGGCACACGGCCCCTTGCGGGCCGCTTTGTCGTTGGCTGGGCCGACCAGCCTCCGCTCGCTGACCGCGCGCGCCCTGCGCGTCGCCGTCTCACCCAACCGCTCACGCCCCCGGCGCCGACCATGGAATACAGTCCGCCGCCCCTGTTCAAGCAAGGCCCCTCCGCTCTGGCCCGACTGGTGTTCTTCGTCGTGCTGGCGCTCGCCCTGCTGATCTCCGATGCCCGCTTCCAGACGCTCGAAATCGTCCGCGGCGTGCTCGGCGCGGGTCTTTATCCTTTGCAGCGTGCAGCGCTCGTGCCGCGCGACATCTTCATGGGCGCCGCCGACCTCGCCGTGACGAGCGCCACGCTGCGCGACGAGAACGCGAAGCTGCGCGCGAAGGATCTGCGGCTGTCGCAGCAGGCCAATCTGGCCGCGTCGCTCGCCGCCGAAAATGGCCATCTGCGCGCGCTGATGCAACTGTCGCAGAGCCTCACCACGCAATCGCTGCCCGCCGAAATCCAGTACGACACGCGCGATCCGTTCACGCAGAAGGTCGTGATCGGACGCGGCGCGCAGCAAGGCATCCAGAACGGCTCGCCGGTCGTCGACGAAGATGGCGTGATCGGCCAGGTCACACGGGTGTTCCCGCTGCAGGCTGAAGTCACGCTGCTGACGGACAAGGACCAGGCGGTGCCGGTCGAAATTCTGCGCACCGGCTTGCGCAGCGTGATCTACGGTACGCCGAAGGGCGACACGCTCGATCTGCGCTTCGTGCCGATCAGCGCCGACGTCCAGACCGGCGACGAGCTCGTCACGAGCGGCCTCGACGGCGTGTATCCGCCGGGGCTGCCGGTCGCGAAGGTCGTGCGCGTCGACAAGCAGGCCGACACCGCGTTTGCGCGCGTAGTCAGTCTGCCGGTCGCCGCGGTGCGCGGTGCGCGTCAGGTGCTCGTGCTGCACGTCCAGAACAACGCGCCGCCGCGCCCGGCGGACGAACCCGACGCGGCAACCGTCGCGAAGGAAGCGAAAGCGAAGAAGGGCGCCAAAGCAGCGGACGGCAAGGGCGCGGCGGACAAATCCGCCGCCAGGCCAGCCGACAGGAACGCCGCCGACAAAGCGGCGACCGAAAAGCCCGCAGCCAAATCCGTGGAAAAGGCGCCGGGCAAAGCTGCGGCCGACAAGAAGTCCGAAAAGCCCGCAGCCGACAGGAAAACCGAAAAGCCGGCCGCCGCGAAGAACGTGAAGCCGCAAGCCGAGCCGGGGGCTCAGCCATGAATCGCCCGCAATACATCCTGCAGCCCGTCAACCCGTACTTCATCGCGTTCAGCCTCGCTTCCGCGTTCCTGCTGAACCTGATGCCGTGGGGGCGTCTCGCCGGCGTGCCCGATTTCGTCGCACTCGTGCTGCTGTTCTGGAATGTCCATCAGCCGCGCAAGGTGGGCATGGGCATCGCGTTTCTGCTCGGTCTGCTGATGGACGTGCACAACGCGAGCCTGCTCGGCGAGCACGCGCTCGCCTACACGCTGCTGTCGTACGGCGCGATCACGATTCACCGCCGCGTGTTGTGGATGTCGCTCGGCGTGCAGACGTTCGCGGTGATGCCGCTGCTCGTCGTCGCGCAACTGGTGCCGTTCGTGATCCGGTTGTTGACCGGCGCGGCGTTTCCGGGCTGGAGTTATCTGATCGACGGTTTCGTCGAAGCGGCGCTGTGGCCGGTCGCCAGCATCTTGCTGCTGATGCCGCAGCGCCGCCCCGCCGACCCGGACGATACGCGCCCCATTTGATCCCGCATCGGGCCCACCGGCCGCGGCCAGTTTGGGCGCACACTCTTGATGGCCGCATGCCGGCCTTTTGCAGAATCGCATGACCGAATTCAAGGACACTCAACAGCAGCTCACGAAATTCCGCCTGCGCGTCGCGGCGGCGGGCCTGTTCGTGTTTGTCTGCTTCGGGCTGATCGGCTTCCGCTTCCTGTTCCTGCAGGTCTGGCACTACAGCAAGTACTCGCTGCAAGCCGATGAAAACCGCATCTCCGTCGCGCCGATCGTGCCGAACCGCGGCATTATCACCGACCGGAACGGCGTCGTGCTCGCGAAGAACTACTCCGCCTATACGCTCGAAATCACCCCATCGAAGCTGAACGACACGCTCGATAACGTGATCGACAACCTCGCCACCGTCGTGTCGATCGATGCGCGCGACCGTCGCCGCTTCAAGAAGCTGCAGGAAGACTCGAAGAACTTCGAAAGTCTGCCGATCCGCACGCGCCTGACCGACGACGAAGTCGCGCGCTTCACCGCGCAGCGTTTCCGCTTCCCTGGCGTCGAAGTGCGCGCCCGGCTGTTCCGCCAGTACCCGCTCGGGCCGACCGCCGCGCACGTGATCGGCTACATCGGACGGATTTCGCAACGCGACCAGGACCGCATCGACGACGCCAGCGATCAGAACGACAGCGATCCGGACCACTACGATCCGCGTCTTGACGCGAACAACTACAAGGGCACCGATTACATCGGCAAGATCGGCGTCGAGCAGAGCTACGAGACCGAACTGCACGGCCAGACCGGTTTCGAGGAAGTCGAGGTGACGGCGGGCGGCCGCCCGGTGCGTACGCTGTCGCGCACCCAGGCGACCCCGGGCAACAACCTCGTGCTGTCGCTCGACATCGGCCTTCAGCAGGTCGCCGAGCAGGCGTTCGCCGGACACCGCGGCGCGCTCGTCGCGATCGAGCCGTCCACCGGCGACGTGCTCGCATTCGTGTCGGCGCCGAGCTTCGATCCGAATTCCTTCGTCGACGGCATCGACCAGCAGACCTGGGACGAGCTGAACAACTCGCCCGACCATCCGCTCCTGAACCGGCCGCTGCACGGCACCTATCCGCCGGGCTCGACCTACAAGCCGTTCATGGCGCTCGCCGCGCTGACGCTGCACAAGCGCACGCCGAGCTGGGGCTTCCAGGACCCCGGTTACTACACGTTCGGCGGCCACACGTTCCGCAACGACGTGCGCTCGGGCCAAGGCTGGATCGACATGAACCGCGCGATCGTCGTGTCGAACGACACGTACTTCTACATGCTCGCGCACGATCTCGGCGTCAACAACATCGCGAACTTCATGAAGCCGTGGGGCTTCGGGCAGATCACCGGCATCGACATCGCCGGCGAAGCGAAGGGCATCCTGCCGTCGACCGACTGGAAGCGCCACGCGTACCGCCGCCCCGAGCAGCAGAAGTGGTACGAAGGCGAAACGGTCAGCCTCGGCATCGGCCAGGGCTACAACTCGTTCACGATCCTGCAGCTCGCCCATGCCACCGCAACGCTCGCGAACAACGGCGTCGTGATGAAGCCGCACCTCGTGCGCGACATCGAGAATCCGATCACGAAGGACACGCGGCCGGTGGTGCGCGATCCGAGCGACAAGATCGCGGTCAAGCAGCAGGACATCGACTTCATCAAGCGCGCGATGGAAGGCGTGGTCACGAACGGCACGGCGGCCAAAGTGTTCGCGGGCGCGCCATATCAGGCGGCCGGCAAGACCGGTACCGCGCAGGTGTACTCGCTGCAAGGCGCGAACTACAAAGGTCACGCGGTTGCGGAGAATTTGCGCGATCACGCGCTGTTCATCGCCTTCGCGCCGGCCGATCAACCGAAGATCGCACTCGCGCTGGTCGTCGAAAACGGCGGCTGGGGCGCGGAGGCGGCCGGTCCGATTGCGCGCAGGGTGCTCGACTATTACCTGGTCGGCAAGAACAAGCCCGGTGCGGAAGAAGCGGCCGTCGCGGTAGCGGCATCGACCACGCTCGAAGCATCCGCGCCGCAGGTCGGCGATACGCCTGTATCGCATGATGGCGCTCAGCCGCTCAAGATTGCGGCGGGCTTCAAGGCACTGCCGATGCCAGGGGCGGCGGCTGCCGCGATGGCCTCCGGTGCGTCGGCGGCTGTTGCGGCTTCGGGCGCGAATGGCGCGTCTGCGCCGGTGGCGGCGTCGGCTGGCGCGGCGGCAACGGTGCCGGCCAGCGCGCCGGCAGCGGCTTCGGCCACCGCAGCGCGCGCGGCCTCGGCGGCGAAGCCGGCATCGGCTTCGTCCGCGGCAAAGAAATCCGCGTCGCGTACGTCCGGCGCCCCGCACCAACCCCGTCCGGCAAGCGAGCCGGCGCCGAGCGTAGCGGCACCATCGCGCGAGGACAGTTTCCAGGGCGCGTCGCCGCGCCAGCCGGCCGCCGGCGGCATCGACGAATAAGGAGAAAGGCATGCAATTCGACAAGCGCGCCTGGCTCGAGCGCATCAAGCGGATGTTCGTAGGCTTCGACCGTCCGCTCGCACTGATCGTGTTTCTGCTGCTGTGCGTCGGCATCGTCACGCTGTACAGCGCGACGCTCGACATGCCGGGCCGCGTCGAAGACCAGTTGCGCAACATCCTGCTCACCTTCGTGCTGATGTGGGGGCTCGCCAATGTGCCGCCCAATACGCTGATGCGCTTCGCGGTCCCGCTCTACGCGTTCGGGATCGCGCTACTGGTCGCGGTCGCGATGTTCGGCCTTACGCGCAAGGGCGCGAAGCGCTGGATCAACGTCGGCGTGGTGATCCAGCCATCGGAAATCATGAAGATCGCCACACCGCTGATGCTCGCCTGGTACTACCAGCGCCGCGAAGGCGTGATGCGCTGGTACGACTACCTGGTCGGCTTCGTGATCCTGATCGTGCCGGTCGGCCTGATCGCGAAGCAGCCCGACCTCGGCACGGCCGTGCTCGTGTTCGCGGCCGGCCTGTTCGTGATTTACTTCGCGGGGCTGAGCTTCAAGCTGATCATGCCGGTGCTGATCGCGGCCGTGATTGCGGTTGCGTCGATCGCGGCGTTCCAGGACAAGATCTGTCAGCCCGAAGTGCAGTGGCCGCTGATGCACGACTACCAGAAGCACCGCATCTGCACGCTGCTCGATCCGACCTCGGACCCGCTCGGCAAAGGCTTCCACACGATTCAAGCGGTGATCGCGATCGGCTCGGGCGGCCCGCTCGGCAAGGGTTGGCTGAAGGGTACGCAGGCGCATCTGGAGTTCATCCCCGAGAAGCACACCGACTTCATCTTCGCGGTGTTTTCGGAAGAGTTCGGTTTGGCAGGCGGAATCGTGCTGCTCACGCTGTACATGCTATTGATCGCGCGCGGGCTCTACATCGCGGCCAACGGCGCGACATTGTTCGGGCGATTATTGGCCGGCTCGTTGACGATGGCATTCTTCACGTACGCGTTCGTCAATATCGGCATGGTGAGCGGGATTCTGCCGGTGGTCGGCGTGCCGTTGCCGTTCATGAGTTACGGTGGCACCGCGCTGACTACATTGGGCGTCGCGATCGGGCTGATCATGAGCGTCGCGCGACAGAAGCGGTTGATGCAGAGCTAACCCGTAGCTAGCGGCACGCTAGCAAACGACAATGCAAAAAAGGGCGCTCGTTGCGAGTGCCCTTTTTGCTTTTTTTGCTGCTTTATTACTGCGGCTTCACTTCCTTCTGATCGCGCAGCTGCGCGCTCAACTGCTGATACTTCAGGCGCGCGGCCGGATCGCCCTGCGCCGCCGCGGCCGCGTAATATGCGCGCGCCACATTCAGATTCCGGTCGACGCCATCGCCGCCACGCTCGTAGAACGAGCCGGTCACGTACTGCGCGGTCATGTCGCCGCCCTGCGCCGCTTTCTTGTACCAGACGAACGCCTGCTTGTTGTCACGCTCGGTACCGCGTCCGTCGAGGAACTGATTCGCGAGCGCGAGCTCCGCCTGCACATGGCCCTGCGCGGCCGCCTTCATGAACCAGCGATGCGCCTCCACCGGATCGCGCCCGACGAACTCGCCATCGTCGTACATCTTGCCGTACACGTATTGCGCGTGCGACATGTTCGCGTCGGCGGCCTTGCGCAACCACTTCTTGCCTTCGTCGACGTTGACCGGCGTGCCTTCGCCGTTGAGCAGCATCATCGCGTAATTGAACTGGGCGAGGCGGCTGCCGCGCTCGGCGGCCTGGCGGAATTCACTCAGCGCCGCGCCAAGATTGCCGGCGTTGTAGTCGGCCACCGCGGATTGCGTCTGCGGATCGTTCGCCTTGGCGACGTGATCCTGTGCATACGCGGCGTTCCACGCCCCAGTCGCGAGCAGCGCCACCGCCATGCTCACTTGCGCGGTCACTCGCGTGATCATCCGCCCGGCGCCCCCCTGCACTCTGCCGTTCATGACCTCACCTCCTGTAATGCCTGGCGCGTCGCGCGCAACATCCAGATCACGTCGGCGGCTAGCGCGACGAAGCGAAAACCGGCGTCGCGATGCTGCCGCGCGCTCGCCACGTCCATCGCGAAGATGCCGGCGGCAATGCCGGCCTTGTCCGCCGCGCTGACGATACGCGCCATCGCCGCCTGCACGTCCGCGTGTTTCGCGTCGCCGAGATGACCAAGGCTCGCGGCCAGATCGGCCGGCCCGACGAACAGGCAATCGACGCCCGGCGTCGCCGCGATCTGCTCGACCTCCCGCAAGCCGCGCGCCGATTCGATCTGCACAATCGTCGCGATCTGTGCGTTGGCCGTCTGCACGTAATCACGCCGCATGCCGTAACCGGCCGCGCGCACGACGCCCGCGACGCCGCGCAGGCCGTCGAGCGCCTCGGCGGTCGGATATTGGGTGAGCCGCACGGCGCGTGCCGCGTCTTCAGCGGATTCGATGTTCGGGAACATCAGCGTGCGCGCGCCGGCGTCGAGCACGCGCTTGACGAGCCACGGCTCGCTCGCGGGCACCCGCACCACCGGCTCGCTCGGCAGATGCGCGGCGGCAATCGCGCGCAATTGCGACTCGACGCCGCCGCTATCGTTGGGCGCGTGCTCCATGTCGATCAGCAGCCAGTCGAAGCCGGCGTGCGCGAGTGCTTCCGCGGCGGCCTCGCTGCCGAGCGACAACCACAGCCCGAACAGCGGCGCGTTGTCCTTCAGACGTTCTTTGAGGGAGTTGGTGAAGGTGCTCATCGGCTGGCCTCGCGCAGGTTTGCAATGCGAAGCGGGGCCAGATAGTGGATCAGACAGGCACCGGGGCGCTGACGGCCTCGTTGCCTGCTGCGACGCGATGCGGTGACCGGCATGTCTCGCTCCGTGTGTTGGTCGGAACGATCATACCGTGACAATAACGCGAGAGTTCGTTCGCGTGGCGGGGCGTGGATTCAGGTGGGAAGCGAGTCGCGGACCACCTCGGCCCAGCAATTCGGCGTCTCGTACAGACGCACTTTGTGCAGGCGCAGGTTCACGCCGTAGTGCGCGTCGTAGACGTTCGCGAGAATGTCGAACGCAATCGCGGCGAGGTTTTCGACGGTCGGAATGCGATCGATCACGACCGTCTTGTGATCCGCCATGCTGTCGAGGAAGCCACGCACCTGCGTGTCGCCTTCGTAGACGAGAAACGCGTGGTCCCACTTGTCGACCAGGTGCTCGTTGGCGAGCGACTTCACGTCGGCGAAGTCCATCACCATGCCGCGATCGGGCGCGCCTTCGGTGTCGACCAGATCGCCTAGCAGCGTGATTTCGAGCACGTAGCGATGGCCATGCAGATTACGGCACTGGCTGCGGTGATCGGGAATGCGGTGGCCCGCGTCGAATTCGAGTTTTCGGGTAATCGTCAGCACGGCAAATCAGGGAATGTTCAGATACTTGTGAGTCTGCATCGACAGGCGCCACTGCGGATGACGTTTGCACCAGTCGATCGCGAGCTTCGTGTTGATGTCGCGCGACGGGCCGTCCATCGGCTGGACGAGGAAATACTCGAAGTCGAGCTTGGCGTAGTCGTCGAGGCGCTGGTTGTCCTGCGGGATCACGACTTTCAGTTCGTTGCCCTTCGTCACGACGAGCGGCGCGTCGGCCTTCGGGCTCACGCAGATCCAGTCGATCGTGTCGAGCACCGGCAGCGAGCCGTTGGTCTCGATCGCGATCTCGAAGCCGGCCGCGTGCAGCGCGTCGACGAGCGGCTGATCGAGCTGCAGCATCGGCTCGCCGCCAGTGCACACGACGAAGCGTTCGCCCTCGCCTTGCGGCCATTGCGACGCGATCATCGCGACCAGTTCGTCGGGGGTGCGGTACTTGCCGCCGTTCTCGCCGTCGGTGCCGACGAAATCGGTGTCGCAGAAACGGCAGACGGCGTCCGCGCGATCCTCTTCGCGGCCGGACCACAGATTGCAGCCCGCGAAACGGCAGAACACGGCCGGCCGCCCGGCATTCGCGCCCTCGCCCTGCAACGTGTAGAAAATTTCCTTGACCGCGTACGTCATGCTGCTTTCTGTCCTGTGTTCCTGAATCAATGATGCTCAATGATGGGCGCTCTCGCGCGAGCCGTCAGACCGGCTCGGTGACTTTTTCGCCGGCGAGGTAGGCCTCATAGCCGCGTTTGCGCAACCGGCATGCCGGGCATTCGCCGCAGCCGAAGCCCCATGCGTGCAACTCGGCCCGTTCGCCGACGTAGCAGGTATGCGTCTCGACACGCACCAGTTCCACCAATGCGTCGCCGCCGAGCTCGCGCGCGAGGCGCCACGTGTCGGCCTTGTCGAGCCACATCAGCGGCGTCTCCAGCGCGAAACGCGCGTCCATGCCGAGATTCAGCGCGACCTGCAGCGCCTTCATCGTGTCGTCGCGGCAATCGGGGTAGCCCGAGAAGTCCGTCTCGCACATCCCGCCGACCAGCACCTGCAAACCGCGCCGATACGCGATGGCCGCGGCGATCGTCATGAACATCAGATTGCGGCCCGGCACGAACGTGTTTGGCAACCCATTGGCCGTGGCTTCGATTTCGATCTCGCGCGTCATCGCGGTGTCACTGATCGCGCCGAGCAGCGACAGGTCGATCGTGTGATCGTCGCCGAGACGATCGGCCCACGCCGGAAACGCACGCACGACGGCCTGACGGAATCCTTCGCGGCATTCGAGTTCGACACGATGACGCTGACCATAATCGAAGCCGACCGTTTCGACCGTGTCGTAATGGTCGAGCGCCCACGCGAGACACGTGGCAGAATCCTGGCCGCCGGAAAACAGCACGAGCGCGCTACGCTTAGCGTCTTTGCGGATCACCGTGATACTCCGTGAATGAGAGTGCCACGTCGCGCTGCGCGAGGTGCGCCATGCAAGCAACGCGGCGCGACGTGTGCCGGCACTGTGCCGGCCCAAAGCAGTATAGGTCGCGCGTTGCGCGGGAACGTGGCTGGGCGCTTATACCGCCGATCGTCGGGCGAAGGATTGGGTGCTTCGGTGCGACATGCTCGGCACTGCATTCGCGCGGTGCACGACCGCGTGCGACGCCTGCATGCAAGTCCTTGAACTGGCGCGATTTTATCACGCGACACCGAATGTCGCCGACGCCAGCTGTCTCACGCGCGCGGCTTCAACTGCATGGCAAGCCGAAGTGACGACTTGTCCGCCAAACGGAAAAGCCCCAGGGAATCTTGCGATTTCCTGGGGCTAAATCCTGGTGGCCTGGGGCGGAATCGCAACCACCGACACGCGGATTTTCAATCCGCTGCTCTACCAACTGAGCTACCGGGCCAACGAAGAACGAAACTATATCAAGCGATCCGCAGTTCAGCAAGCCCTTTCATAAATAATCTGCCGGGCCGCGTTCGCATGCAACACGTGGCGCTCACTCCCCTTTGTTCTTGCCGAGATCGACGCCGAGTTGCTTCAGCTTGCGATAAAGATGCGTGCGCTCGAGACCGGTCTTCTCCGCGACACGCGTCATGCTGCCGTTCTCGCGCGCGAGGTGATATTCGAAGTACGCGCGCTCGAACGCATCGCGCGCATCGCGCAGCGGAATGTCGAACGAGATCGACGCGGTTTGCGCGACGAGCGTGCCGCCGCCGACGCCATCGGACGACAGTATCGGCAACGCGGCCGCCGACGCGACTGACGATGCGCTGACCGGCAACGCCGGCTTCGCAGCCACGCCGCCAGGCACGGCCGCCGCGTTACCACGCGCGAGTCCCTGCTCGACCGCCTTTAATAGCTTCTGCAACGCGATCGGCTTTTCGAGGAAGTTGAGCGCGCCGATCTTGGTGGCCTCGACCGCGGTGTCGATCGTCGCGTGACCGGACATCATGATGACGGGCATCGTCAATTGACCTTGCGCGGCCCATTCCTTGAGCAGCGTCACGCCGTCGGTGTCCGGCATCCAGATGTCGAGCAGCACGAGGTCCGGCGCCTGACGCAGACGGAACTCGCGCGCCTCCTGCGCGTTTTCAGCGGCCTCCACGACGTGTCCCTCGTCGCTGAGGATCTCCGAGAGCAGTTCCCGGATGCCCATTTCATCATCTACCACCAGGATGGTTGCCATTTACGCTGCCCTTGTCTGCACTGTTGCTTTTGTCGTTCCCTGCGACGCGCCGCCGTGCGCCGGATGGGCACCCGAACCAGGTGCACCCGGCTGCGCGGAGTCGTCCGCCAGTTGAAGGAAGAGAATCGAAATCTGCGCGCCTTCGATCACGTCGCCGGCCTTCATGCGATTGCGAATGTCGATGCGCGCGCCATGTTCGTCGACGATCTTCTTGACCATCGCAAGTCCCAGACCCGTACCCTTGGCCTTGGTCGTCACGTACGGCTCGAACGCGCGCGTGAGGATACGCGCGGGGAAGCCTGGTCCGTTGTCCGACACTGTCAGACGGACCGCGACGCGCGCCTTGCCTTGCGCGTCGGGGTCTCCGTATTCTACTGTCCTCGTCTCGAGCAAAACACGCGGATGCGCGACTTCGGCGACCGCGTCCTGCGCGTTCTGCAGCAGGTTGTGGATCACCTGTCGCAACTGCGTCGCGTCGCCGCGTATCGCGGGCAAGGCCGCCAGCTCGACCTGGATCGCGCCCTTGCCTTCTTCGATACCGTACAGCGTCAGCACCTCGCTGACCAGACCATTCAATTGCAGATGCGCGAGTACCGCGGGCGGTGTGCGTGCGTAGTCGCGGAAATCGTCGACCATCTGCTTCATCGCGGCGACCTGATTGACGATCGTCGTCGCGCCGCGCTTCAGCACGTCCGCATCCGACGGCGCGAGCTTGTCGGCGAGCTTCATCTGCAATCGTTCGGCCGACAGTTGAATCGGCGTGAGCGGATTCTTGATCTCGTGCGCGAGGCGCCGCGCGACTTCGCCCCATGCGATCGAACGCTGCGCGGAGATCACGTCGGAGATGTCGTCGAACACGATCACGTAGCCCGCGGTCTGCATGCCTTCAGCGTCGCGCTCGTTCGCCGCGACGAGGCGCGCGCCGCGCACGAGCAGCGTGAGCGGCTCGGTTTCGCCGGGCACCGGCACCGAGAACTGCTGCTGCCAATGGCCGTTGTCGTCATGGCCGTCTTCACTCGCCGCTTCGCGATCGGCGAATGCCTTGCGCACCATCGCGCCGAATTCGCCGAGCACGCCGATCTGATCGAGCGACGAGCCGAGCACCGTCTGGAACGGCTGACGGAAAATCCGCTCGGCGCCTCGATTCGCGGTGGTCAGCCGGAATTGCCGGTCGAACACGAACACACCCGCGGTCAGGTTCGCGAGGATGCTCTCGAGATACGCCTTCGAATGCTCGAGCGCGATACGATTTTTCTCGACCGCCCCGCGCGCTTCCGACAACTGCCGCGTCATCGCATTGAACGACTGCGTGAGGAAACCGAGTTCGTCGCGCGACTTGATCTCGCGCTTTGGCGTGTAGTCGCCCTCGGTGATTTCCTTCGTGCCCTGCGCGAGCAGGAATAGCGGCCGCGCGAGCTGATTGCCGAGCGCCAGCGCGAGCATCATCGCGATGAAAGTCGCGAGAAACAGCGACAGGGTCAGCGTGCCGATGTACATCTTGCGCAAGCCGGTGCGGCCGAGCGCCTTCTCCTGATACTCGCGATACGCGCGCTGCACCGAGTCGGCATTGCGCGCGAGTGTCGTCGAGACCGGCTGCGTCAGTTGCAGGAAGCGCTCGGCGGGCTGCAACAGCGACGCGTTCGCATCGGGAATACGCTGCACCACGCGCAGACGCAGCGCTCCCTTGCCGCCGTGCGCATTCGGATCGCCGTCCACTTCGCCTTCGATCGCCGCATAGCCGTGGCCACGCGCCTGCTCGATCATCAGCGGTGTCGGCAGATCGTTCGGCAGCAGCATCGCGTAGTTGCCGGACGCCTGCGCGACCACGTGCATGTCCGGCGTCGCGCCAGACATGCTGCGGGTCGGCTCGACGATCGTCGCGTCCTGCACACCGAACTGGTCGCGCAAACGCAGCAGCGTCAACGTGGTGCCGGCCGCATCCGCGCTCGCGAGCTGCTCGGACATCAGACGCGCCTTCGTCTGCAGATCGGACAGCGACGCGTCGAGCATGCCGCGCCCGAGGTTGAGGCCGGACGCGAGCGCGGTTTCGACGTTCACGTCGAACCACGACTCGATGCTGCGCGACACGAACTGATACGACACGATGTAGATGATGCCGCCCGGCACCACACCGACCAGCGCCATGAAGAACGCGAGCTTCGCGAGCAGCCGTGTGCCGAATTTGCCCGTGCGTAATCGCACGATGATGATGACGACGAGCGTCACCACCACCAGCAGAAAGATCAACGCGACCGCGACGTTGGCCGCATACAGCCACTGGTAATAGCGGTCGAAGAATTCGGTGTTCGCGCTGGCGGCGGCCAGCAACACGAGCAGCAACACGGCCGTCACCGCGACCGTCGACACGAGCACGCGCACGACGATGCTGCTGACACTGGTGGAAGATGAGCGCACTTTATTTAGCACGATCGGCGGCCGTGAAAGTGAAGCGCTTCCAATCGGAGGCGAGGTTCCAGTCGCGGTTGTTCACCGCGTCGATCTGGAACGGCTTGGGCATCAGCCCGATGTCGAGTTGCATGCGCACGGACGCGTTATAGGTTTCGCCGACCCGCACCTGATTGCGGTCGATCACGTGCCACGACGTCACGTGCTTGATCACCGCGAGCGCATCGTTGAGCGTGGAAAAGCCGAGCTGCAAGCCGCCCGACTGCACGCTCGACACGCGATATTCGCGCGTGAGTGGCTGGAACGACAGCCGCAAACTTTGCGACACGCTGACCGGCTGCTCGTCGAACCAGTACCAGCGCGGCCGGCTCAGTTCGAAATCGGTCGTGAAATAAAGCGGAATGCCTTTGTTGACCGCGTCTTCGAGATTGCTGTTCAGCTCGAATTCGAAATGCGCGTCGAGACTCCAGCCGCCGTTGTCGGCCTGCAGCGACGCCCGCTGCACCGCGATCGAGTCAGCGTGCGCCGCGCCCGGCGCTGCAAGCCAGACGGCAAGCGCGATCCAGAGCACGGCAGCGAGCCGAAGCGGGAAGAAGCGTTTTATGGTCACCGTTTCTGAAAGCGCGCGTAGAAAAATCCGTCGTGGTCTGAGTTCGTGCCGGCGCTGAATTCGGCGGGTCGTCCAGCATGAGAACCGGCCGATGGGTCGGCGGGCGCGCGGGCAACTGAGGGTAAAAGCTGCCCCGGCGCGTCCAATCGTACCGCATCCTGGTGCTGGTTTCCAAACCACTGTGCCTGCAACTCGCCCTCTTCGGGGAAGATCGAACAGGTGACGTAAAGCAACTCGCCGCCCGATTTCACGAGCGGCCACAGCGCGTCGAGAATGCGGCGCTGTTCGGCGACGAGCGCGGCAATATCGGACTGACGACGCAGCCAGCGAATATCCGGATGACGCCGCACGATGCCCGACGCCGAGCACGGCACGTCGGCGAGGATGCAGTCGAACGGCTGGTCGAGGTCGTCGTGCCATTGCGCGGGGTTGCCCGCGTCGCCGATGCGCACTTCCGCTTCGAGCTTCAGACGCCGCAGGTTTTCGCCGATGCGGCGCGCGCGAGACGCATCGCTTTCGAGCGCGACCACTTGAATGTTGGCGAGTTCGAGCAGATGCCCGGTCTTGCCGCCAGGGGCCGCGCATGCGTCGAGCACGCGCATGCCGTCGCGCACGCCGAGCAATTGCGCGGCGAGTTGCGCCCCTGCGTCCTGCACGGACACGACACCTTCGCTGAAGCCCGGAATGCGCTCGACCGGCATTGGCGTCGCGAGCGTGACCGCGTACTCGCCAGCCTTGCTTGCGGCGATCTGCTGGCGTTGCAGCACTTGCAGATAGGCGTCGACCGTCGAATGGCGCGCGTTCACGCGCAACGTCAGCGGACCTTGCGTGTTGCCGGCGGCCAGCACCGATTGCCACGCCTCGGGCCATGCGCGCTTCACCGCGTCGATCCACCAGGCCGGATAGTTCCAGCGCGCTACTTCATCGGCTTGCACGGAGGCGAGCAACGTGTCGCGCTCGCGCAAGAAGTTGCGCAGCACCGCGTTGACGAGCCCCTTCGCGAACGCGAACTCGCGACGCGCGCCAATCACCCTGACCGCCTGGTCGACGACCGTGAACGGCGTGTAGGCGGCGCTCGCTTCGTCGTCGACGAGCAGCGCGAGCGCGCACGCGAGCACATGCGCGACGTGCGGCGGAGGCGCCTTCTTCACCAGCTTCGCGATCAGCCACTCGGCGGTTGCGAGACGGCGCATCGTGCAATAGGCGATATCCTGCACCGCGCCGCGCGCCGCTGCGGCGTTGTCCTCGGGCACCGCCACGAAAACGCTTTGCAGCGCCGCGGGCAAGGCGGCGCCGAGACGCACGGCGCCGACGGCCTGGGCCGCGCAATCGAGTGCGAACCCGAGCGATTCGGGCGACAGTTGCAGCGTCGACAAACGGGATTCGCGCGAACGCGCCGACGAGGAAGCAGAACGCGAAGAAGGCTTTGGAGTCATGAAGGGAGCAAGGGCAAGCCGCACGGTGCGCGCGACGCAATCAGCGCACATTGTAGCGTGGCGCCGGTGGGGCGCTGCCATGCGTGGGTGGTGGCCGCAGACGCTGTCGTGCAGTGGCGACGAACGGTGCGAAAAAAAGCGGGCCTCGCGGGCCCGCTCTTCAGTACTTCAGGCTCGACGCGCCGAGCGACGCGGCGCCTCAGTCGAAGCGCCCGGTGCGCGCCATTTCCATCAAACGCGCGATGCGTTCCTCGGTCGCCGGGTGCGTCGAGAACAGACTCGCGATACCGCCGCCCGACAGCGGATTCATGATCATCATCTGCGCGGTGGCCGGATGCGCCTCGGCCGTCGGGAACGGAATGCCGCTCGCATAGCGATGGATCTTGTCGAGCGCCGACGCCAGTGCCTGCGGGTCGCCCGAAATCTGCGCGCCGCCCCGGTCGGCTTCGAATTCGCGCGCACGCGAAATCGCCATCTGGATCAACGCACCCGCAATCGGCGCGAGCAGCGCAACCGCGATGCTCGCGATCGGGTTCGCGGGACGGCCGTTTTCGTCGCGGCCGCCGAAGAACATCGCGAAGTTCGCCAACGCGGAAATCGCGCCGGCCATGGTCGCCGAAATCGTCGAGATCAGAATGTCGCGATGCTTCACGTGCGCGAGTTCGTGCGCCATTACGCCGCGCATTTCGCGCTCGGACAGTACGCGCAGAATGCCGGTGGTCGCCGCGACTGCCGCGTGCTCCGGGTTGCGGCCGGTGGCGAACGCGTTCGGCGCGTCTTCGTTGATCAGGTAGACGCGCGGCATCGGCAGGTTCGCGCGCGTGGCGAGATCGCGCACCATCCGATAGAACTGCGGCGCGCTGTTTTCGTCGACTTCCTGCGCGTTGTACATGCGCAGGACCATCTTGTCGGAGAACCAGTACGAGAAGAAATTCATCCCAAGGGCGATCACGAGCGCGACCATCATGCCGCGCGACCCGCCGATCATCCCGCCGATCACGATGAAAAGGGCCGTAATCGCGGCCATCAACATCGCGGTTTTCACCCAGTTAAACATGTCTGCAACTCCTTGCCCCGAGCGTGGCCTTCATCTCCGTGCCGCGCGATTGCGGCGCCAGACTGTAAGCGAAATGTTAGATATGGGCGATGCGGGAAAATTCAATCATCGCGCGGCGCTCGCGAGTTTGATGCCCAGGCCGACGAACGCGCTGCCGACGCCGCGATCGAGCCAGCGCTTGACCGCCGGTTTGCCCGAGAAACGCTGCGTGACGCTTCCCGCGATCCACGCGACGAAGCTGTTCCAGACCATGCTCATCAGCACGAAGACCGCGCCGAGCGTGAGAAACGCGAAGGTCTTGTGTTCGCTGCCCGTCGTGACGAATTGCGGGAAGAACGACACGAAGAACAGCACGACTTTCGGGTTCAGAACGTTGGTCCAGAAGCCTTGCAGGAACAACTGCCGCAGCGACTTCGGCGTGGACGACGCGCGCGCGTCGCCGACCGGCGCATCCGCGGCCGGTTTCGTGAAGATCAGGCGCACCCCCAGATAGATCAGATAAATCGCGCCGACGAATTTGACGATGGTGAACGCCGTAGCCGACGCGGCCAACAGCGCGGTCAGTCCAAACGCGCAGGCAAGCGAGTGAATGCAGCAGCCCGCCGAAATGCCGAGCGCCGACATCAGCCCCGCGCCGCGGCCCTGGGCGACGCTGCGCCCGACGATATAAGCGGTATCCGGCCCCGGCGTGATGTTCAGGAGAAAAACCGCGACGATGAAAAACTCGAAATGGACGATGCCGAACATGTGATGCACCCTCGAAAACCTGGTCTGCTGCATGGAGGATTCTAACGCGCGTCGCGCTCGCGGCGGGCGCGGAGAACACCGGCCGAATGGACGATGCTCCGGCGTGCGAGACGCGCTTATTGCGCCTAAGGAAGCTGGAAGCGCTGGCCTGCGGCGAGCGGCGAGCCAGCAAGGAATTCGCGCACCGGCAGGCGCTTGCCGCCGGGCTTCTGCAATTGCGTCAGACGCAGTGCACCTTCGCCGCAAGCGACCAGCACGCCGTCGGGCGCAACCTCGACGATGGTGCCTGGCGCCTTGTTGCTGCCCGACGCCGGCGAGGCTACGGCGGTGGCGGCCCAGATCTTGACGGTGCTGCCGTCGTCGAGCGTGCCGGCGCCGCCGGGGAACGGGTCGAACGCGCGCACCTGACGCGCAAGCGCCTCGGCCGGCCGGCGCCAGTCGAGCGCCGCTTCGTGCTTGGCGATTTTCTCGGCGTAGGTCACGCCGTCGGCCGGTTGCGGGATCGACGTCAGCTTGCCGCTGCGCTCGAGCTCGATCAGTGCGTCGACGATCAGTTGCGCGCCGTCCGCGGCGAGGCGGTCGTGCAGCGTGGCGGTGGTGTCGTCGGCGGAGATGGGGGTGCGTACTTCGGAAACCATCGCGCCGGTGTCGAGTCCAGCGTCCATCTGCATCAGCGTGATGCCGGTTTGCGCGTCGCCCGCCTCGATCGCGCGATGAATCGGCGCCGCGCCGCGCCAGCGTGGCAGCAGCGACGCGTGGATGTTGATGCAGCCGAAGCGCGGAATGTCGAGCACTTCCTGCGGCAGGATCAGTCCGTAGGCGGCGACCACCATCACGTCGTGCGGCGTCGCGCGCAGTTGCTCGATGCCGGCGGCGGCTTCCTGTGGATATTTGCCAGCGCGGCGCAGCGACGCGGGCTGCGCAACCGCGAGGCCGTGCTCCTGCGCGTAGCGCTTGACCGGACTCGCCTGCAGCTTCATGCCGCGACCCGCCGGCCGGTCCGGCTGCGTCAAGACGAGCGGCACGGCAAACCCGGCGCCATGAATCGCGGCCAGCGCGGCCGCGGCGAATTCCGGTGTGCCGGCAAAGATGACGCGCAACGAATGACTCATGAATGGGGCGATAGGCAAGTTGAAAGCGCGTTACATCGCGTGGGCGAGCTTCTTCATCTTGCTCTTGATGCGCGTTTGCTTCAGCGGCGACAGATACTCGACGAACACGTGGCCCATCAGGTGATCCATTTCGTGCTGAATGCACACGGCGAGCAGCCCCTCGCAATCGAGCTCGAACGTTTCACCCTTCTCGTTGAGCGCACGCACGCGCACTTTCTCGGCACGCTCGACGTTGTCGTAGATCCCGGGCACCGACAGGCAGCCCTCTTCCGACAACTTCCTCTCATCGCTCGACCAGACGATTTCCGGATTGATGAACGCGAGCAGTTCGTCGTGCGTTTCCGACACGTCGATCACGATCACGCGTTCGTGCACGTCCACCTGGGTGGCGGCGAGGCCGACGCCGGGCGCCGCGTACATCGTTTCGGCCATGTCCGCGACGAGACGGCGGATACGGTCGTTGATCTCCGGGACTGGCTTCGCCACCTTGTGCAGTCGTTTGTCCGGGTAATTGAGGATGCTCAGTAAAGCCATGATTTCGAGTGTGATTTGAGACGCCGCCAACCGTTGGAGGCTCGCGTTGGCCATTTGGCCAGGTTGTGAGCCCGTCGTAATACGCAGAGGATAGATGATGTCGAACCGGTTCGATTCAACGCGCCTCGTGCGCCCGACGACGAACCCGCGCCGGTAAGCGCGGCGCCGCGATTATTCGCGGCTCATTGCCGTTTTATTTCCGCGTTTTTATTTCGGATGATGAAAATTTTAGCATGGCGCCCGCCTGCCCGCAGGCCCCGCCAGAGGAGCGACCCGCATGCAGACCTTGCCCGCGACCCGTATCGAACTTGCCGCCTGGCTGCGGTTGTCACTTGCGCCGGGCCTAAAACCCGCGGCGTTGCGCCTGTTGCTGGGCGCATTCGGGCTGCCGCAGGCGCTGTTGGCGCAGTCGCCGGAGACGCTCGTGGAGGTCGCCGGTGACGCCGCGGCGCGCGCGGTGCTGGCGCCGCCGGGTCCAGCGTTCGACGGCCAGCTCGATGCGGTGCTCGCATGGCGCGAGCAGCCGGGCAACCAGATCGTCACGCTCGACGATCCCGCCTATCCGCCCGCGCTGCTGACGTTGCCCGATCCGCCACCCCTCCTATATATAAAGGGCCGGCTTGAGCTGCTGCATACGCGCGCGGTCGCGCTGGTCGGCAGCCGCAGCGCGACGCCGCAGGGCATCGAGGATGCGCGGCGGTTCGCGCGAGTACTGTCGGCGGCGGGCGTGACGGTCGTATCGGGGCTCGCACTCGGCATCGACGGCGCCGCGCATCGGGGCGGGTTGGAGGGTGTCGGCGGAACGGTCGCGGTGGTCGGCACCGGCGCGGACCTCGTCTATCCCGCCGCGCATCAAGCGCTCGCGCGGCAGATCGCGGCGCAGGGTGCGATTCTCTCGGAGTGGCCGCTCGGCACGCCGGCACGCGCCGCCAACTTCCCACAGCGCAACCGGCTGATCGCTGGGCTGGTCAGCGGAGTCGTGATCGTCGAGGCGGCTATGCGTTCCGGTTCGCTCATTACTGCGCGGCTTGCCAATGAGATGGGGCGTGACGTGTTCGCGTTGCCCGGATCGATTTACGCGCCGTTGTCGCGCGGCTGTCATCGGATGATCAAGCAGGGAGCGCGGCTCGTGGAAACGCCTGACGAGGTGCTGGAGGAGCTCGGTTTTGCCCGGCGGCCGGCGGGCGATGCGAGACGCTCGGCGAAGCGGGCCGTGCCGCTGGAGCATGCGGGTTTGCACGTTTCGTCGGGTGGGACCGCTTTGCCCGCTACGACCGCAGCCTTCGCCGACTCACCGGCGTCCGGGCCGGCCCCGCAGCCGGCGCTCGCCCCTGACGCACAGCGTCTGCTCGCCGCGCTCGGCCATTCGCCGACCACGCTTGAAATTCTCGCCGCCCGTACCGAGATGGAGAACGCCGCCCTGCACGCCGCCTTGCTCCGGCTCGAACTCGCCGGCGAGGTCACGCTGCTGCCCGGCGGCCGCTTCATGCGAGCCCATCATGACTGAGCCGAGACTGACCGGCGTCAATGCAGATTGGCAACTTTTCGCGACCGGCCATGCTACATTCGCGCCAAAGCACCCGACAAAACACACAAGGAAATCACTTCATGCCCGCGCTGAACCTCGACACCGACCAGGACCGGATCGCCGAGCGCGTCAACGAACCCGACACGCTGTTCGTTGCATGCCTGTGCGCGGAGTGGTGCGGAACGTGTCGCGAGTACCGGGACTCCTTCAACCAACTGGCCGAGCGGCACCCGGAAGTCTGTTTCGCATGGATCGACATCGAAACTCATGCGGATCGGTTCGACGATCTGGACGTCGAGAATTTCCCGACCGTCCTGATCGAAGACTCGGTGACGACACGGTTTTTCGGTACGGTTTTGCCACAGGTGTCGATCGTCGAGCGGATGCTGTCGGATCTGACCGCGCTGCCCGGCGTAACCGGTGCGCCGAAGCTGCGGCCGGCGCTGGCGGTCGCCTGAAGGCGGCCTCGCGCGCCGCCCGGTCAAACGGAAAGCCTCGCGACGCGCGGCTTGCGGCACAGGCCCCCGCCGATCATTTGGGACAGCATCGCGGCTGGCATCGCTGTCCGCACGCAGCGTTTGCCGCAGTTGATCAACCGCTGGACGCGCAATTATGATGACGCGCTTTTATGGCACTTGACCCGTTGGGTTCGCACCTTGTGCTATAAAGCGGTCGTTATTGGGTCGAAAGAGGTCTCAAGCGAGCGTCTCGCGCCATGTTGGCCCTCAAGGCCACCAACCCGGATCTACCAACCTCACATCGAGTCATGTCCAAAGCACTGATCATCGCCGAAAAGCCTTCTGTCGCGAACGACATCGCGCGCGCTTTGGGCGGCTTTACCAAGCATGACGAGTACTACGAAAGCGACGACTACGTCCTTTCATCGGCAGTGGGCCACCTGCTGGAAATCGCCGCGCCCGACGACTACGAAGTCAAGCGCGGCAAGTGGAGCTTTGCCAATCTGCCCGTCATTCCTCCGCATTTCGATCTGAATCCGATCGCGAAGAGCGAGTCGCGCCTGAAGGTGCTGACCAGGCTGATGAAGCGCAAGGACATCGACCGTCTGATCAACGCATGCGACGCGGGGCGCGAGGGCGAACTGATTTTCCGCCTGATCGCGCAGCACGCGAAAGCCAAACAGCCGGTGCAACGGCTGTGGCTGCAGTCGATGACGGCCGGCTCGATCCGCGACGGTTTCGCGCGTCTGCGCAGCGACGAAGAGATGCAGCCGCTCGCCGACGCGGCGCGCTGCCGCTCGGAGGCGGACTGGCTCGTCGGCATCAACGGCACGCGCGCGATGACCGCGTTCAACAGCAAGGGCGGCGGCTTTTTCCTGACCACGGTCGGGCGCGTGCAGACGCCGACGCTTTCGATCGTCGTCGAGCGCGAAGAGAAGATTCGACGCTTCGTGCCGCGCGACTACTGGGAAGTGAAGGCGGAGTTCGTCTGCGCGGGCGGCTTCTACGAAGGCCGCTGGTTCGATCCGAAATTCAAGCGCGACGAGTTCGATCCGGAGAAGCGCGATTCGCGCCTCTGGGCGTTGCCAGCGGCAGAGACGATTGTCGCGGCTTGCCGCGGCCAGCTCGGCACGGTGACCGAGGAGTCGAAACCGTCGACGCAGCTGTCGCCCGCGCTCTTCGACCTGACCAGTCTGCAGCGAGAAGCCAACGGCCGCTTCGGCTTTTCGGCGAAGAACACGCTGGGTCTCGCTCAGGCGCTGTACGAAAAGCACAAGGTTCTGACCTATCCGCGTACCGACGCGCGCGCGCTGCCGGAAGACTATCTGGACACGGTCAAGCAGACGCTCGGCATGCTCAAGGAGAGCAACAACTACCTGCCGTTCGCGAAGCAGGTGCTCGACAAGGGCTGGGTGAAACCGAACAAGCGCATCTTCGACAACTCGAAGATCAGCGACCACTTCGCAATCATCCCGACGCTGCAGGCGCCGAAGAATCTGTCCGAGCCGGAGCAGAAGCTCTACGACCTCGTCGTGAAGCGCTTCCTCGCCGTGTTCTTCCCTGCCGCCGAATCCCGAGTGACTACGCGTATCACCGAGGTGGTCGGCCATCACTTCAAGACCGAGGGCAAGGTGCTCGTCGAGCCGGGTTGGCTGCAGATCTACGGCCGTGAAACCAGCGGCGATGACGCGAACCTCGTGCCGGTGCAGAAGGACGAAAAAGTCAAGACCGACAAGATCGCCGCGCAGCAACTGATCACGAAGCCGCCCGCACGCTACAACGAAGCGACGCTGCTGTCGGCGATGGAAGGTGCGGGAAAACTGGTCGAAGACGACGAATTGCGCGAAGCGATGGCGGCCAAGGGGCTCGGCACGCCGGCAACGCGCGCGGCGATCATCGAAGGTCTGCTCACCGAAAAGTACCTGATCCGCGAAGGACGCGATCTGATTCCGACCGCCAAGGCCTTCCAGCTGATGACGCTGCTACGCGGCCTCGGCGTGAAGGAGCTGACTGCGCCGGAGCTAACCGGCGAATGGGAATACAAGCTGTCGCAGATGGAGCGCGGCAACCTGCCACGCGACGCGTTCATGCAGGAAATCGCGCGCATGACGCAGACTATCGTCAAGCGCGCGAAGGAATACGATTCCGACACGATCCCGGGCGATTACGCGACATTGCAGACACCTTGCCCGCATTGCGGTGGCCAGGTGAAGGAAAACTACCGGCGTTTCGCGTGCTCGAAGTGCGAGTTCTCGATCTCGAAGATTCCGGGCGGCCGTCAGTTCGAGATCGCCGAAGTCGAAGAACTGCTGCAGAACAAGACGATCGGGCCGCTGTCGGGCTTCCGCAGCAAGATGGGGCGGCCGTTCTCGGCGATCCTGAAACTGTCGCTCGACGACGAGATCAAGAATTACAAGCTCGAGTTCGACTTCGGCCAGGACGCGGCCGGCGAAGACGGCGAGCCGCCCGACTTCTCCGATCAGCAGCCGGTCGGCGCGTGTCCGAAGTGCCAAGGCCGCGTTTTCGAGCACGGCATGAGCTACGTCTGCGAAAACTCGGTGGCGAATCCGAAGTCGTGCGACTTCCGTTCCGGCAAGGTGATCCTGCAGCAGGAAATCGCCCGCGAGCAGATGGCCAAGCTGCTCGAGGAGGGTCGCACCGATCTGCTGACGAACTTCAAGTCGTCGCGTACCGGCCGTAACTTCAAAGCTTTCCTCGTCAAGCAGAACGACGGCAAGATCGGCTTCGAATTCGAGAAGAAGGAGCCGGCGGCGGCGAAGACCGCAGCGGCGAAGACTTCGGGTGCTCGTTCCGCGGCCAAGGCGATGCCGGAAGCGGACGAAGGTGATACCGCGGTGGCCGTGAAGGCCGAGCCGGCGGAAAAGAAGGTGGCGGCGAAGAAGGCGCCCGCCGCCAAGTCCGCGGCGGCCAGGAAGGCACCGGCGAAAAAGACCGCGGCGCGAAAAACCGGCTAGTGGGGCGAGATTCGGACCGGCGGCTCGCGGTGGTAGCAGGAATAGCTACATTAGCCACCGCAGTCGGCGATCCGTGCACAGCCCGCGGTGTAGTCCGCATCTGTCCATGAAAAAAGGCGCAGTCACTTGAGGTGACTGCGCCTTTTTAATGCCGGCCCGCATCGCTGCGGGCTTCGACATTCAGAGATTTACAACGGCGACAACGCCGTCGGGCGTGGACTGCGATTGGACGACTTCGTCATCGGCTTCGGCACGGCCGGCGACAGCTCGCTATCGAGAAGCCGCGACAGCGGCTCGGCGCCATCGAACGCTTCCGGTGCGCGCGACTCGGCAGTCTCGAACGCGGCCGACGTCGCCGGACGCTCCAGACCGTCCTTGATCCACTGCTCGCCGAGCACGCTGTTCGGCGTCTGGTTGAAGTGCTCGACCAGATGGTCGATGAACGTGCGCACCTTGGCCGGCAGGTGACGGCGGCTTGGGTACGCAATATTGATCTCGACCTGCGGCAAACGGTAATCGCCGAGCAAACGCACGAGCCGGCCGCGCGTCATGTCGCGACCGATCAGATAGCTCGGCAGAATCGCGGTGCCCATGCCGAGCAGCGCAAACTGTCTCAGCATCTCCGTGTTGTTCGCGACGATCACGTTCGACGGCCGCACGCGCACTTCGCCTTCCGGCCCCGTAAACACGCGTTCATCGCCCCAGTATTCGGATGGCAGGCTCAGGCACGGGTGCTCGAGCAGATGTTCGGGACGCGTCGGCATGCCATGCTTTTCCAGATAAGCCGGCGTCGCGCAGACGGTCATGCAGCCCGTGGTCAGACGCCGCGTAACGATACTCGCGCTGCGCATTTGCCGCGCGATCACGACGCCGACGTCGAAGCCCTCCTCGACGAGGTCCACCTGACGATCGACCAGCGTGACGTCGGGAATGACTTTTGGATAGCGCTCCGCGTACGTTTGCAGCACGGGCGCGAGGTTATGCAGCCCGAACACGACAGGCGCGACGATGCGTAGCGTGCCGACGGGTTCGTGATTGCGAGCGACCACCATCTGTTCGACGTCTTCCAGTTCGTCGAGAATCTGACGGGCGCGCTCGAGGTAGACCTGACCGGATTCGGTCAGCGACAAGCTGCGGGTCGTGCGATTGAGCAGCCGCGTACCAAGACGGCCCTCGAGGTCGGCAACGTGACGGGTGGCGACCGCGTTGGAAATATCCATGGCGCTCGCGGCGCGGGCAAAACTGCCGAGATCCGCCACCTTGACGAAAACTCGCATCGACTGCAAATGATCCATATGACAACTCCCTGCCTTGTTACTGCTTCCTGACAATTGGTGAAAACCAGTGAAGCGAACTTGGAATTCTCCTACGACTCGCAAAATCGTGCAGAAGTTGCCCGCAAAATAGGAAATATTGTCAATTTTGGTACGACTGTGTCGATAAAACCGGGGTCTGACCAGCGATTATTCCCAAATCAAAAACAATCTGCTGCGCTGCAGCTCGCTCCGTCTTTTTTGTTCGAACAGGCGCAACGGTCGTTCGGCCGTTGCGGAACTCGAAAAAACGGAAATAAACCGTGCGCCCAAACGAAAAAACCGCCCGAGGGCGGCTTTTTATGCTGAGTGTGCACTCACATAATCAAGCTGTGAGTTTTTCCTCGAGCGCGCGCTTCGCCTCAGTCAGTGCCGGCGGCAGACCGTGTTGCAGCGTGTCAAACAGCTTCGCGTGCAACACGAGCTCGTCGCGCCATGCAGCGTCATCGACGGAAATCACCTGCTCGAACTGCTCGCGGCTGAAGTTCAGCCCGCTCCAGTCGATGTCCTCATAGTGCGGCGAAATGCCGAACGCATGCTCTTCGCCCTGCGCAGTGCCTTCGATGCGGCCGACCATCCAGCTCAGCACGCGCATGTTCTCGCCGAAGCCAGGCCACACGAACTTGCCGTCCGCGCCCTTGCGGAACCAGTTCACGCAGAAGATTTTCGGCAGCTTCGCGCTCAACTGCTGCAGACGCTCGCCGGTCTTCAGCCAATGAGTGAAATAGTCGCTCATGTTGTAGCCGCAGAACGGCAGCATCGCGAACGGATCGCGGCGCACCACGCCCTGCTGTCCAGCCGCCGCGGCGGTGGTTTCAGAGCCCATCGTCGCCGCCATGTAGACGCCCTCGACCCAGTTGCGCGCTTCGGTGACGAGCGGCACGGTGGTCGAGCGGCGGCCACCGAAGATGAATGCGTCGATTGCGACACCGGCCGGGTTTTCCCAGTCCGCGTCGATCGACGGGCACTGCGAAGCCGGCGCCGTGAAGCGCGCGTTCGGATGCGCCGCCTTGCGGCCGGTTTCCTTTGCCTCGGCCGGCGTCCAGTCCTTGCCCTGCCAGTCGATCAGATGCGCCGGCGGCTCGTCGGTCATGCCTTCCCACCAGACGTCGCCGTCGTCGGTCAGCGCGACGTTCGTGAAGATCACGTTTTCCTTCAACGTGGCGAGCGCATTGTAGTTGGTCTTTTCGCTCGTGCCCGGCGCAACGCCGAAGTAGCCGGCTTCCGGATTGATCGCGTACAGGCGGCCGTCCTTGCCCGGCTTGATCCACGCGATGTCGTCGCCGATCGTCGAGATTTTCCAGCCGTTCAGGCCCGCCGGCGGGATCAGCATCGCAAAGTTGGTCTTGCCGCACGCCGACGGAAACGCCGCCGCCACGTGATGCTTGCGCCCGTCCGGCGAGGTGACGCCGAGAATCAGCATGTGTTCGGCGAGCCAGCCCTCGTCGCGGCCCATCGTCGATGCGATGCGCAGCGCGAAGCACTTCTTGCCGAGCAGCGCATTGCCGCCATAGCCCGAGCCAAAGCTCCAGATTTCGCGCGATTCGGGGAAATGCACGATGTACTTGGTCTTGTTGCAAGGCCACGACACGTCCTGCTCGCCCGCCGCGAGCGGCGCGCCGACCGAATGCACGCATGGCACGAACTCGCCGTCCTCGCCGAGCACGTCATACACCTTGCGGCCCATGCGCGTCATGATGCGCATATTGGTCGCGACGTACGGGCTGTCGCTCAACTCGACGCCGATATGCGCGATCGGCGAGCCGAGCGGGCCCATCGAGAACGGCACCACGTACATCGTGCGGCCGCGCATCGCGCCATCGAACAGGCCGTCGAGCGTCGAGCGCATTTCGGCCGGGGCGATCCAGTTGTTGGTGGGGCCGGCGTCCTCGGCGCGCTGCGAGCAGATGAAGGTGCGATCCTCGACGCGCGCGACGTCGGACGGATCGGACCAGGCGAGATAGGAATTGGGACGCTTGGCGGGGTTGAGTTTCTTCAGCGTTCCGGCTTCGACCATCTGCGCGCACAGGCGGTCATATTCTTCCTGCGAGCCGTCGCACCAGACCACTTTTTCAGGCTTGGTCAGCGCGGCGATGCGCTGGACCCAGTCGATCAGCTTGCGGTGTTTGATCCATGTGGGCGCCTCGATAGTGGGCTGGCCTTCGAACGAGGGATGATTCATCGACTTGTCTCCGTTTGAAGCAATAGAAAAACGGTACAAGCCCGGGGACGCTGCATGCGAGAGGCATTGAATTCATCGCGCCGACGTGTCAATTTTCCACTGGCGGCGCATGATCGCGCAGATCGTCCTGGGCCACACAGCTTGCCAGGCGGAGGCACGCTTCCTACAAGGCTTCTGCAACCTTGTGTAAAGCGGCTTGCCTCAACACGCAACAAACTGCTAAAAACGTTCTCAATTCGCCCTCACGTAGCGTTGCCGTTCGTTTGTGTGCGACAGCTTCTACGGTAGGACATCTAGCCAGACCAACGTGTGAGCTAAGTCACATGATGGGACAGTCAGCATAACATTCGGTTCGCACCAACGAGGTGCGCCGCAAATTACATACCATGAAGATTGCCATCCTCGACGATTACCAGGACGCCGTTCGCAAGCTCGACTGCTTTCAATTGCTGGCCGACCAGGAAGTCAAAGTATTCAACAATACCGTGCGCGGTCTCGGACAACTTGCGAGCCGTCTTGCGGAAGTCGACGCCCTCGTTCTGATTCGCGAGCGTACCCGCATCACGTCGCAACTACTCGACAAGCTGCCGCGTTTGCGCATGATCAGTCAGACTGGCAAAGTGTCGAGCCACATCGATCTAGCGGCCTGTACCGAGCGCGGCATTGCCGTGCTCGAGGGCAGCGGTTCGCCGGTCGCGCCGGCCGAACTGACGTGGGCACTCATCATGGCCGCCCAACGGCGTATTCCGCAATACGTGGCAAACCTTAAACAGGGCGCCTGGCAGCAGTCGGGGCTGAAGACGTCGGCGCTGCCGCCGAACTTCGGTTTGGGGCAAGTGCTGCGCGGACAGACGCTAGGGATCTGGGGCTACGGCAAGATCGGCCGACTGCTCGCTGGCTACGGCAAGGCGTTCGGCATGAACGTGCTGATCTGGGGCCGCGAGCACTCGCGCGAAGCCGCTCGCGCCGATGGCTACAGCGTCGCGGCGAGTCGTGAGGAACTGTTCGAGACCAGCGATGTGCTGTCCCTGCATCTGCGTCTGCACGACGACACGCGTGGCATCGTCAAGCAGGACGATTTGATGCGCATGAAACCGACCGCGCTGCTCGTGAACACGAGCCGCGCCGAGCTGCTCGAAGAGAGTGCGCTGGTGAACGCGCTGTCGCACAACCGTCCGGGGATGGTCGCGATCGACGTCTACGAAAGCGAGCCGATCCTGCAAGGCTACAGCCTGCTGCGCATGGAGAACGTGATCTGCACGCCGCACATCGGCTACGTGGAGCGCGAGAGCTACGAGCTGTATTTTTCGGCGGCGTTCAACAACATCCTCGCGTTCGATGCCGGCGATACCGCCAGTGTCGCGAATCCGGAGGCGTTGCAGGGCGGGCGTCGGCGGTGATTGGTGGGCGAGGCGGCCGGCGGATCAGCTGTGTGCCCGCCCCGCCCTGTCGCGTCGCTCATCGCGCTTCGTGCGCTCCCGCCTCCATCAATGCAGGGATGCGTTCAAGGAAGACCTCACCGTCGGCACGGCCAAGGTTATAGGCGTGCACCATCTGCGACGGACTCGTGTAATCCCAACTCGAAATCGGCACCTTGCGCGACGGTTGCACGTAAAGCCGCTGCTGCACGCCGTGTGGCACGACGAACATCTGCGGCCGCGGATAAAGACGCGTGACCATCACGAGCACGTTGCCCGGCGCGTCGGCATCTAGCGCGCCGACCGGCACGTTGTCGACCATGCCGCCGTCCAGCACCGGCCGGCCGTTGCGCCGCAGAACCGGCGTGAACGGCGGTGTACTCGACGATTGCAGGATCAGGTCGGCCAACTCGTCGACGCTTGCGCAATCCTGCGCGCGCACGAATTCCGGATGAAAGCCAAGCGTCCGACCGAGCGTCGGATGCAGCGTCTTGCGCACGTATTTTTCGATGTTGTACGCGACCAGCCCTGCCGCGACCGCACTTCTCGCGCCGAGCCAGCGCGGCAGATGCGACACGCCGATGCGGATTTCCGGCGCCTGCGCGAGCCTGGAAAACTTGTCGCCATAGATATCGAGCAGCGCCTGACGGTAGATCCGGTAATGCGGGAACACCGACTCGCCGCGCAGCAGATTGCCCCAGTATGCGTTGCGCGTGTTGTGGCGCAGCGCGTCTTCGTAATAGCGCATAACCCAGTCGGCGTCGCCGCGCGTGTAAATCATGCACGCGGTTGCGGCGCCGGCCGAAATGCCGGTGATTACGCGCGGACGGATGTCGAGCTGCGGCTGCACGACGTCCCAGAAACCCGCCTGCCACCAGCAGCGGTTGCCGCCGCCGGCGAATACGACCTGATCGAACATGCTGCTTTTCCTTGCTTTCCTTTGCTCTTGCTGCGCGCAGATTGTGTTGGCGGCCCCCTCGGGTCCGACGCGCATTCACTCGAGCAGCGCGTAAGTCGTAGTGGCTTGAACCGCCATGTTGCCGCCTTCGTCGAACAGTTCGACTTCGCCAAACACGAGATTGCGGCCCATGCGCAGCACGCGCGCCTTGATCAGCACATCGCCCTTGCGGACCGCGCGCATGAAGTTGATGTTCAGCGACACCGTGCTCATCGGCTTGAAGCCGCCGAGCGCGGCGGTGATGGCGACGACCATCGCCGTATCCGCGGCCGCCATGAATACCTGGCCGCTGATCATGCCGCCCGAGTGTCGCCACTCGCCAGAGAACGGCAGACGCAGCGTGGCACTTTCCTCGTCGACCTTGATCGGCGTCAACGTGAGCGCCCGGACCCATGGGGCGAGAACTCGGTCGAGCAGCTCGGTAATCTCTTTGTCATCCATGGGAATCCCCGGGCGAAAGCCGCGATGCTGCGTGCGGGAGGTGTCCGCGACATGATACCGGCAGCGTTGGACGCGTCGATGTTTTCGGGATGACGGCTTTGTCGAGGGAACGCTCAAGTTCGGGCGATGCGATCTTTTTAATAACACTGCGAAAAGGGCTTGGCAATCTCAAAAAGATCCTGCATAATTTCGCTTCTGTTGGGGCGTTAGCTCAGTTGGTAGAGCAGCGGACTCTTAATCCGTAGGTCGAGTGTTCGAGTCACTCACGCCCCACCACCAGATTCAAGCAAAAAGCCCGGTCACTGCGACCGGGCTTTTTGCGTTCTGGCGCCTGTGCAGGCAAATGGGACAACGCGGCTGCGGCACACCCATTCGCAAACTACTGCGAGATTGCGCAAGCTGCGCAGCCCTATCACCATACGCCCAACATCCGCTCCCCCGTAATGGCCATGCCATTACCCAATTAGCATAATTTCGCTTCTAACCCTAAAGATTCCCAAGCTAGCAGCCGACATTCCACATGCCCTTCCTTTCCTCATAAGCATGCAAGGACGGGTATCTGCGAAGAAATTAATTCAAATGATTGGCCAGCGTGCAGCAGGGGAGCGTAATGATCTGCTGCAGAAACACAGGGGAAGTTATGAAATTGAACAAACTTGCACTTACAGCAGTTCTTCTGGCTACGGCCGGCACCACCAGCTTGCTGACCGGGTGTGCGGCGACCCAGGTTGCGATCAGCAAGCACGACCTGGATGTCCAGACAAAGATGTCGGACACGATCTTCCTCGACCCGGTCGCCGATTCGAAAAAGACTGTTTTCGTGCAGATCCGCAATACCTCCGACAAGCCTGATTTCGACATCGCGGCTGACGTGAAAGCGGCCGTCTCGGGCAAGGGATACCGCATTGTCGGAGACCCCGACCATGCGCAATATATCCTTCAGGCAAACATCCTGCAGGTAGGCAAGGTCGCTCCGTCGGCGGCCCAGGAAGCATTCGGCGGATATGGCGCCCCTCTTGGCGGTGCCTTTCTTGGCGCGGCCGCCGCGGCATCGTTTGGTAGCACGCATGCCGCGCCGATCGCTGGCGCGGCCCTCGCGGGCGGTCTGATCGAACTGGTCGCCAACGCTGCAGTTAAAGACGTGTACTACACCGCCATTACCGACGTGCAAATCAAGGAGCGCCAGCACAGTGGCGTAGCGAGCCACGAAAACTCCACACACAACCTGCACCAAGGCAACAGTGGCGGCACAACCGTGACCTACAGCGAAGATACGAACTATCGTACGTATCAGACCCGCATCTTGAGCGTCGCCAACAAGGTGAATCTCGAGTTCGCTGAAGCAGCGCCGCCGCTGCGCAGTGGGCTGGTGCGCGTTATCGCTGGCTCGTTCTAATCCAGGCATCGACAACCGGCGCGAGGTAGCACGTCGCGGAAATCAGAAAGGGTTGCACGCGAAAGCGTCGCAACCCTTCTTCATTTCCGGCGCAGAAAAATCAGGAGCGACCGGTCACCCAACTCCCATCTGCGCGACCCTATTCCTGCCACGGGCCTTTGCCGTATACAACGCCTCATCGGCAGCCCGAACGACGACGCTGACATCCGTCACCCGATCCGACCGCGACGTGGTCGCGCCGATGCTGACCGTCACGCGACCGAACTCGCCGCCCTGGTGCGCGATGCCCAACTCGCCGATCGCCACGCGGATGTTCTCGCCGACCACCCCGGCGCCGGCGGCGTCGGTATCCGGCAGCACCACGACGAACTCCTCGCCGCCGTATCGACCGACGCAATCGCCCGGCCGCTGGATCACCCTGCGGATGCAGCGCGCGACCGCGGTCAGCGCGACGTCGCCGGCCTGATGACCATACGTATCGTTATAGGCTTTGAAGTGATCGATATCGACGAACAGCAGCGATAACACGCTGCCCGTGCGGCGCGCGCGCAGCCATTCGCGCTCGAGCGTTTCGCACAGCGCGCGGCGATTGGGCAGGCCGGTGAGTCCGTCCGTGCCGGCAAGCCGTTCGAGCTCGTGCTCCACCCGCTGTCGACGCTGCAACTCGGCGCCGAGCCACGCCGCCAACACGATCACGCCGATCCCGAAGATCAGCATCAGCGAACCGATCGTCAGCGCGCGCCCCCACCAGCCCGCGTAGATATCGTCGGTCGCCTCGGCGACCAGCACGATCAGCGGCAATTGCGGAATCCGTCTGAACGAGTAAAGCCGCTCGGCGCCATCGAGCGGCGAAGACGCGATCAAGCTGCCCTCGTCTTTCGCGAGCAGGTGCTGGAAGAACGCCGTCTTGCTGATGTCGCTGCCCGTCACGTGTCGATCGTCGGGCCGTCGCACGATGATCGTGCCGTCCGTTCTGACGATCGACACCGAGCCATGCTGCCCGATCCGCAGATCCGCGAACAGGCTCGTGAAATACTCCTGATCGATACCGAGCGCGACGATTCCCGCAAACGATCCGTCAGGCCGGGACAGTCGCCGGCTCAGCGCGATGCTGCGCGAACCGGGTCTGAGTCTCGAGTTGTACGGCGCGCTGACATCGAGCCCGAGATCCGGATCTTCACGATGAATCCTGAAGTACGGACGGTCCGAGAGGTTTCCCCCGCGCGGCACGTCGCTATCCGAATCGATCACGACGTTGCCCAGTGCGTCGATCACCACCATCGCGCCGACGTATTGCCCGGTCGCCGCGCGATCGAACAGGATCTCGCGCTGCAAACGCGGCGAATCGAGCACGCCCGGACGCCCGAGGCCATCGGCGACGGCCTGCAGCGACAGCGCGTACAGCTCGAAATTGCGCGCGATATCGCGCTCGGTGATCGTCGCGACATCGCGCGTCGAATCGAGAGCGCGCGCAATCGCATCCTCGCGGCTCTGATACAGCGCGTAGCCACACAGCGCGAGCATTGCGAGCACCACGCCGCATCCCGCGTAGATGACACCATCGCGTGGCATCCGCCATCTGCGCGCCCATGCGATCAGGACGTGAAACCGGGCCTTTCTTTTGTGGATCATGTGCTCTGCGTTTCCAACGGCGGGAGTCCGTTTGTCGAAGTACTCACTACGCTTCCGGTTTGTTGGGACAGAGCACCCAGCAGATAGCGAATCCATACGCAAGTGGAATCACGCATTTTCGAGGCTTCGGACTGTTTATCGGGCCGAATAATCGCCCGCTGCATAGGGGCATATCATAAGTTTCGATAAATAGAATTTACCTGATAATTCAAAAATTGTTTTTCCTCGGTAACGTTTGCGCGTATTTCTTTTTTAAATTCAAACGCGTGTTTGTTATCGAATCATCGCGTCATCGCCTAATGTTTTTGTGAACCGTTGAAGCCGCAGCGGTTTTAGCTTCTTATCGATTGGGCAATTTCCTTCAATACATGCCCTCGCCGCCTCGTTACCGTTGAGCGTCGCAATCCATTCGCACACTCACGTTTCGAGGCATCCGATGACCGCATTACTCTCGATGGCCGCGTTCGCGCTCGCCAGTTCCATTTCTCCCGGCCCGGTCAACGTCGTCGCGCTGAGCGCCGGCGCGCAGCACGGGCTCGCCGCGAGTCTGCGGCACGTCACTGGCGCGACGGTCGGTTTCACGTTGCTGCTTCTGTTGATCGGCCTCGGCCTGCACGAATTGCTCGCGCGCTTTCCCAATCTGATCGAGATCGTCAAATGGGCGGGCGTGGGCTTTCTGCTCTACATGGCCTACAAGCTCACCATCGATGACGGCCAGCTCGGCGCGGACAAGCCGGCGCGCGGGCCGTCGTTCGCGCACGGCGCGGCCATGCAATGGCTCAATCCGAAGGCGTGGCTCGCGTCGCTGGCCGGCATGGGCGCGTATGCGGCAGGCGGCGACGGCGGGCTCGTCTGGCAATTCACGGCGCTGTACTTCGTGATCTGCTATCTATCGATCGCGAGCTGGGCGTATGCCGGCACGTTTTTGCGCAGGCATCTGCGTGAAGCGAAGCGGGTCCGGGTGTTCAATCGCGTGATGGCGGCGCTGCTCGCGCTCAGTGCGATGTATCTGCTCGTCGAGTGACGCGAGCCGCGCCTGCTTCCCGAGGCGGCTTCATGCCGCGTCACGCTCCGCTGCGATATTGGCCCGGCGTCGCCGCCACCAGCCGCTTGAAGGTGCGCTGCAAATGCGCCTGATCGGCGAAGCCGGCATCGAGCGCGACATCGGCGATCAGTGCCCCGCGCCGCAGTTGCGCGCGACTGTACTGGATGCGTCGGTTGATCAGATACGCGTGGGGCGTCATGCCGTAGCGCAGCTTGAACGCGCGTATCAGGTGCGACGCGGACAGCCCGGCGGTTTCGCACACATCGTCGAGTTTTAGCGCGCGCGTGCAGTTTTCGGCGATGTACTCCGCGGCGCGCGCGAGTTGGCCGCTCACGGCACGCTCGGGCAGGCTCGCCGGATTGAGCGTTTGCTGCACGCTGGAGAAGAAGGTGATGGCCGCGCTTTCCTTGCGCAGGGTGTCGTTGTCGTCGTCGTTACCGGCGAGAATCGCACACAGCCGGTTCAGGCCGTCGAACAGCGCGGCATCGAGCGTCATGATCTGCGAAAACGCGCGGAACGCATGGTTCTCGTTGAAGCCCAGCTCGTGCTGCAGTTTCGTGAACCACGCAACGTCGACGTGCAGCATCCGATACGACCACCGCTCGCCGGCAACCGGGTTGCACGCGTGCACATCGTCGGGGTTCATCATCACGACGGCGCCCGCGCCGACCCATTCCCACGCGTGGCGGTTCAGGTACACGCTGCGGCCTCCCGTCACCGCGCCGATCGAAAACGTTTCGTGCGAATGTTTGGCGTAGCAGACCTTGCGGCCATCGTCGATGGAACGCGCCTCGATGAACGGCAGCGCCGCGCTGCGCCAGAAGCGCGGCGCGTCTGCGCCTTTTGCGCGTGCGGTGTTCGCAGCGCTTGCCGCTTCGATCGTCTCGCTCATGCGCGCTCTCCGGTTGATCCGCCGACTTCGCCGTTGTCTCCGACTTCGCGAAGCCTACGTATCGTAGCCGTCAAACGCATGGCCAACAAGCGAACGCGCGGCGCCGCTCGCAAACGGCGCCGCCGGCCGAACGCGACGCGATTACTTCGCGCTGACGTCGATATTGCCGAGATATTTCGCGGCGAGCGTCTTCACCGTGCCGTCGGCTTGCACCTTCGCGATCGCGGCGTTCAACTGATCGCGCAGCGCGGTATCACCCTTGCGAATGCCGTATGCGATGCCGCTGCCGAGAATCTTGTCGTCACGCACAGGCTGACCGACGAACGCGTAGCCCTTACCTTCGGGCTTCGACAGAAAGCCCGTTTGTCCGGCCGGCGCGAGCACGAGCGTGCCGTCGAGACGGCCAGCCGTCAGATCGGCATAGACCTGGTTCTGATCCTGATACGGCAGCACGATCACGCCGGCCGGTTCCCAATGCACCTTAGCGAAGGTCTCCTGAATCGAGCCTTGCAGTACGCCGATGCGCTTGCCCTTCAGCGACTCAGGCGTCGGCTGCAAACCGCTGTCGCTGCGCGCGATCAGTTGCGACGGCACGCGATAGACGACGGTCGTGAAATCGATCGCCTGGCGGCGCTGCTCGGTCGCGTTCATCGCTGAATTGATCGCGTCGAACTTGCGGCCTTGCAGGGCCGGAATCAGGCCGTCGAACGCGGTTTCGACCCACTTGCACGTCATGTGCGCGGCCGCGCAGACCGCGTTGCCCACGTCGATATCGAGCCCTTGCAGTTCGCCGTTCGGTCCTTTCGACTCGAACGGCGGGTACTGCGCTTCGAGGCCGAAACGCAGCGTCGCGGTATCGGCGGCGCTTGCGGCCGACGATGCTGCGAGCGACGCGCCGGCACAGGCCAGCGCCAACAAGCACTTGAGCAACTTCATGACATCTCCCTTCATACTTCGAATACTTTGATGACTTCGATACTTCGAGTGTGCTCTCGCGCGCTCAGATTTCACACAAACGCCGCGCGCCTTCGAGCAGCGTCGCGTCGTCCTTCGAGAAACTCAGGCGAATCAGCCCCGAATCCGTGCCGTCGGTGTAGAACGCCGACAACGGAATCGTCGCGACGCGCGCATCGCGGATCAGGCGCAGCACGAAATCGCTGTCGCTTTCATCGGAGAAGCCGCGGAACCGGGCGAGCATAAAGAAACTGCCTTCGCTCGGCAACAGCTCGAAGCGCGATTCGCGCAGCGTATGCGCGAGCAGATCGCGTTTCTTCTGATAGAAGTCGGACAGGCCGAGGTAGCTGTCGCGATTGGCGAGCGCGTCGACGAACGCGTGTTGCATCGGCGTATCGGCGGAGAACACCATGAACTGATGGACCTTGCGGATCTCGTCCATCAGTGCGGCGGGGGCGAGGCAGTAGCCGACGCGCCAGCCGGTCACGTGGTACGACTTGCCGAACGACGACACGATCACGCTGCGCTCGGCGAGTTCCTGATGGCGCGCCATGCTCTGATGCTTCGCGCCGTCGAACACGACGTGTTCGTAGACCTCGTCGGACAGAATCACGATGTCGGTGTTGCGCGTGAGCGCCTTCAGCCGCTCGATATCGGCGTCGCTAAAAATCGTCGCGGTCGGATTGTGCGGTGTGTTGACGATGATCATGCGCGTCTTCGGCGTGATCGCGGCGGCGACTTCATCCCAGTTCACGCGGAAGTGATCGAGCGACAGCTTGATCGCGACCGGCTTCGCGCCCTGCAGGCGCACGATCGGACCGTAGCTGTCGAACGACGGCTCGAAGTAGATCACTTCGTCGCCCGGATGCACGAGCGCGCTGATCGTCGAATAAAGACCTTCGCTCGCGCTCGCGAGCACGGTCACCTCGCTGGCGGGGTCGTAGCGCACGCCGTACAGCGTTTCGACCTTGTCGGCGAGCGCTTCGCGCAGCGCGCCGATGCCGGCCATCGGCGCGTACTGGTTGTGGCCGGCGCGCATCGCCTGCGCGACGCCGTCGACGAGCTTCGGGTCCGGCGCGAAATTCGGCGCGCCCTGCGACAGGTTCAACGCATCGTGTTGCGCGGCCAGTTGGCCGATCACGGTAAAAATGGTGGTGCCGACGTCCGGCAGTTTCGAGCGGGCTTGCATGGCGCTCTGCATAAGACTTTCTCCCTATCTACACCCGCCGGCGGCCGCGCGAATGGCGGCGGCGGGGCGTTACTTCCGGTGGGGTGATTAGGCATCAGCCAAAGAACGCTCACAATCGAAACTTTGTCATGCGCGGCATGCGTTTTCTTCATGGCTCGCGCGAAGCCGCTCGACGCAGGCCTAAGCCGGTGGGTTCATGGTTTGCGGGGACGCGGTGTGGATTTCGGGGAATGCGGGTAACTGCGTAGGTATGAAGGAATGTGATGCTGAGCGGCCCGGTCGCGAAAACGGCCGCTGACGCGGCCGTTTTCGAGTTATTGGACTTTCAATAGAAGCCGGAGGAGCTTCGGGTGAATCAGGCTTCGTCCATCAAACGAACCTTGACCTTGCGCCCCTTCAGCTTGCCCGCGCTGAGCCGGCGCACCGCCTCGCGCGCGATGCTGCGCTCCACCGCGACATAGGTCGACATGTCGGTCACGTTGATCTTGCCGATCTGCGAGCCCGCGAAGCCGGCGTCGCCGGTCAGCGCGCCGAGCACGTCGCCGGGACGGATCTTGTCCTTGCGGCCGCCGAGGATCTGCAGCGTTTCCATCGGCGGCAGCAGCGGTTCGTTGTTGCCCGCCTTCAGCTCGGCCAGCTTGTGCCATTCGACGTCGCGCTTGTGCGCCTGCTCGATCCCACCGACGCGCCCCATCTCGTCCATGCTCGCGAGACTCAGCGCCCAGCCTTCCTGATCGGCGCGGCCCGTGCGGCCGATGCGATGCGTGTGCACTTCCGGGTCCGGCGTCACGTCGACGTTGATCACCGCTTCGAGTTGCGCGATGTCGAGGCCGCGCGCGGCGACGTCGGTCGCGACGAGCACCGAGCAGCTGCGGTTCGCGAACTGGATCAGCACCTGATCGCGCTCGCGCTGATCGAGTTCGCCGTGCAGCGCAAGCGCATGGAAGCCCTGCGCGCGCAGCACGTCGAGCAGATCGCGGCACTGCTGCTTCGTGTTGCAGAACGCGATCGTGCTGACCGGACGATAGTGATTCAACAGCAGACCGACCGCGTGCAGACGTTCGTCTTCGGTCACTTCGTAGAAGCGCTGACGGATCTTGCTGTCGTCGTGCCGCTCGGCGAGTTTGACTTCCTTCGGGTTTCGCAGGAATTGCTGGCTCAGCTTCGCGATGCCCTCAGGGTACGTCGCCGAAAACAGCAGCGTTTGGCGCTCTTTCGGGCATTGCCTGGCGACCTTCGCGATGTCGTCGAAGAAACCCATGTCGAGCATGCGGTCGGCTTCGTCGAGCACGAGCGTGTTCAGCGATTGCAGATCGAGGCTGCCGCGTTCGAGGTGATCCATGATGCGGCCCGGCGTGCCGACCACGACGTGCGCGCCGTGCTCGAGGCTCGCCGTCTGCGGGCGCATCGGCGTGCCGCCGCACAAGGTCAGCACCTTGATGTTTTCTTCCGCGCGCGCGAGACGGCGGATTTCCTGCGTGACCTGATCGGCGAGTTCGCGCGTCGGGCACAGCACCATTGCCTGCGTGCCGAATTTGCGTACATCGAGGCGCGCGAGCAGCGCCAGCGAAAACGCCGCGGTCTTGCCGCTGCCGGTTTTCGCCTGCGCGATCAGATCTTGACCGGCGAGCGCGATCGGCAGGCTCGCGGCCTGGATCGGCGTCATCTCGACGTAGCCGAGCTGCGTCAGGTTCGCGAGCGTGGCGGGCGGTAGCGGCAACTCGCTGAATGCGGCGCCGGCGGGGGTGGGACTGTTCATAGGATCGTCTGTAGGAATCGCGATTACTCGGCCATCGGGCCCTGATCGGGGCGGCCCGGCAACTGCTCGTACAGCACCGCGCCGTTGTCGCCGTCGAAACGCTCGACGTAATTGCGCGCGCCGCACAGCGGGCAGCGGAACAGCAGCCCCTGGCCTTCGTTCTTGATGACGACGTCGGATTGCTCCCACTGCGCGCCGCAGGACTGATTTCTACAGGTGAACACGTTGATTCTCCAACTGGATTCGATGATCGATTGGCAAGGTCGCACATGCGGCCTTGCCGTGTATGGGGTTGCCGCGCCGGCGCTGTGTCGTGACGCGATTGCGCTCGACGGCAAGCATGGCGTCAGCTGAGATGCGTATGCCGCGGACGCGGCACGGCCACATCCATGTCGGTCAGGCCGTGCACGATGCCGCAGTCTTCGACCGGATGCTCGCCGTGGCATTGGTCGCGCAGCGTCGTCAGTTGCGCCTTCAGCTGCTGCAGTTCTTCGATACGCGTGTCGATGTGCGCGATGTGCTCGTCGACCAGCGTATGCATGCCGCCACAGCCGTTCGCCGGCGCGTCGGTCAGACGCAGCAATGCGCGGATTTCGTCGTGAGTCATGTCGAGCGCGCGGCAATTGCGGATGAAGCGCAGGCGCTCGACATGCTTTGCCGTGTAACTGCGGTAATTGGCTTCGGTGCGCTCCGCCTCGGGCAGCAGGCGCTCTTTTTCGTAGAAACGGATGGTTTCCGTCGTGCAATGGGCGATTTTCGCCAGTTCGCCGATTTTCATGGACCCTTCCTCCACGCGGCCTTGACCTTGTAGTGGCTTCAGGGTGTTTACTAGACCACAAATCGCACGAGGAAGCCACCAATGCCTGACACCTGCCGTATTGCCACCGATCGTCCGGAACTGGACGAAGCCTGTATGCACGGGGGTTGCGGCGACGTTGATGCGCGGCGCGACCATGATCACGGCAGGGGCACGGGTGAGGGATGTGGGCATTCGCATGGCGGTGAACATGCTTGTGGCGCCGACGTGGGCGGCGGTGATCGGCATGAAGGGCACGATCATCAGGACGGTCATGATCACGGCCACGCCCATGATCACGCTGCTGTCGCTTGCTGCGCCGCTAGCGCTTTTGCGCCTGCGTCGCTGCGCCTGCCTCCGTCCGAAGCCGTCGACGACGACCTTCGCACCGCAATCCGCATCCTGCAGATGGACTGCCCGACCGAGGAAGCGCTGATCCGCAAGAAACTCGGCCGTATGCCGGTCGTGCGTAGCATGGACTTCAACCTGATGCAGCGCGTGCTGACTGTCGTCCACGCGCCGGAGGCGCTCGAGTCGGTCCTCGTCGCCCTGCGCTCGCTCGACTTCACGCCCGAACTGGCAAGCGACGCCGGAAAGGGTGGGAACGCCGACGCGGTGCCCCAAGCAGCCACTGACGCAATGCGCAAGCCGTGGTGGCCCCTGATCCTCGCCGGCATCGTCGCGGGAGCCTCAGAAGCCGCTAGCTGGCTCGGCGCGCCGGCCTGGGTGGTGGCGGGTATGGCGGTCGTCGCGATTGCCTGCTGTGGCCTCACGACATATCGCAAGGGCTGGGTCGCGCTGCGCAACGGCAACTTGAACATCAACGCGCTGATGAGCATCGCCGTGACCGGCGCGGCGCTGCTCGGCCAGTGGCCCGAAGCCGCAATGGTGATGGTGCTCTTCACGATCGCCGAGCTGATCGAGGTACGCTCGCTCGACCGCGCGCGCAACGCGATCGAAGGACTCATGCTGCTCACGCCCGCACAGGCCAGCGTGCAGCAGCCCGATGGAGCGTGGCAGCCCGTCCGCGTCGACGCGATCGTGCCCGGGACGCTCGTGCGCGTGAAGCCGGGCGAGCGGATCGCGCTCGATGGCGAAATCGTCGCGGGCCGCTCGAGCGTCGATCAGGCGCCGATCACCGGCGAGAGCCTGCCCGTCGACAAGGCGATCGGCGACGCCGTATTCGCCGGCACGATCAACCAGGCGGGCTCGTTCGATTATCAAGTGACGGCGGCCGCCGGCAACACGACGCTCGCGCGGATCATCCACGCGGTCGAGGAGGCGCAGGGCACGAAGGCGCCGACGCAGCGCTTCGTCGATGAATTCGCGCGCGTTTATACGCCGATCGTGTTCGCGATTGCGCTCGCCGTCGCTCTGGTCCCACCACTCGTGTTCGGTGGAGCGTGGCACGCGTGGGTGTACAAGGCGCTGGTGCTGCTCGTGATCGCGTGTCCGTGCGCGCTCGTCATTTCGACACCGGTGACGATCGTCAGCGGGCTCGCGGCCGCGGCGCGCAAGGGGATTCTGATCAAGGGTGGCGTTTATCTCGAACAGGGTCGCAAGCTGACCCGGTTGGCGCTCGATAAGACCGGGACGATTACGCACGGGAAGCCAGTGCAGACGGAGTTTGAGGTGGTTGGTGACGCGCGTGAAACGTTCCGATACCGCACGCTTGCGGCAAGCCTCGGGGGCCGCTCCGACCACCCTGTTTCGATGGCGATCGCTGCTGCCGCCAATGACGACGGCGTCGAACACCTGCACGTCGATGCGTTCCAGGCGATCGCTGGACGCGGCGTGCGCGGCGATATCGACGGTATCGCGTACTGGCTCGGCAATCATCGCCTGGTCGAAGAGTTGGGCCGCTGCTCGCCGCAACTCGAAGCGCGTCTCGATGCGCTCGAACAGCACGGCAAAACCGTCGTGATGCTCGCCGATGCGCAGCGCGTGCTCGCGCTGTTTGCGGTCGCTGACACGGTGAAGGAAACGAGCCGCGCGGCCGTCGCCGAATTACGGCGACTCGGCGTCGGCACCACGATGCTGACCGGCGACAACCGTCATACCGCCGAGGCGATCGCGCAGCAGGTCGGCGTCGATGAAGCGCGCGGCGATCAGTTGCCCGAGGACAAGCTCGACGTGGTCACGCAATGGTCGAGCGATGGCGCGACGGTCGGCATGGTCGGCGACGGCATCAACGATGCGCCCGCGCTCGCGCGCGCTGACATCGGCTTCGCGATGGGTGCGATGGGTACCGACACCGCGATCGAAACCGCCGACGTCGCGTTGATGGACGACGATCTGCGGAAGATTCCGACGTTTATCCTGTTGTCGAAGGCGACGTACGGGGTGCTGGTGCAGAACATCACGCTCGCGCTTGGCATCAAGAGCGTGTTCCTCGTGCTGACGTTGATGGGCTTCGGCACGATGTGGATGGCGGTGTGCGCAGATGTCGGTGCGAGTTTGCTGGTAGTGGGCAATGGTTTGAGGTTGTTGCGCAAGTGAGTGGGCGTGCGAGATTTACGCTCGTTGCTTCCTACGCTGAACCGTCGTTCACGGCAGGATGCGTCGGAGCGCTGGCTAGCAGCTCATCGCTGTCGTCTTTCAAGCCCACCCCTGTCAGTCTCAGCTTCCTCGCCTGCGTGAGCAGATAGTGCAGCTTGTGCGCGGCCTGCGGATAGTCGAGGCCTTGCGGGCGCACGTTGGAAATGCAGTTGCGCTGGGCGTCGCTGCACCCCGTTTTCGGCGCGTACGTGACGTAGATGCCGAGGCTATCCGGTGAACTCAAACCCGGCCGCTCGCCGATCAGCATCACAACGATTTTCGCGTCGAGCAATTCGCCGATCTCGTCGCCGAGTGCGACGCGCGCCTGACGCGCGACCACTGCGGGACCGATGGTCCAACCCGCGAGCTTTGGATGTATAGCTTGCAGCAACGGTACAGCCTGCTTCGATGCGGCGAACGCCGATAGACCATCGCCGATCATAAACAGCACATCGCTTGATTGCGATGGCAGTCGGGCAAGCGTCGCGCGACTCTCCTCCGACAGACGCCGCCCAAGATCGGGGCGCCTCAAATAATGCTCGCGATCCGGCGCGGCGCTATGCACGTCGAGCGTGTTGAAACCTTGCGCGCGCAGCTGTGCGTGCAGCGGGTCCACGTCGAGCGGATGGTGCACGGCGTCGCGCGCCTGCGCATGCGCGAGATTGAACGCGAGCAATGGTGCCGTCGGCAGGCTGTTGCCCGCGCGGCCTAACGCGATGCGCGCTTGCGTAAACCGACGCAGTGCGCTCCACGGGTCCTTGTCGAGTGCGTCGTTCTCGCTCATGCGATCCCCATCCAGTCGCGCGCGCCTTCGAGCAGCGGTTGCCGCGCCGATGCGCCGATCAACGCGCCGCGTGCGTCGATGATCTGCATCGACTCCAGCCATTCCTCGAATTCCGGCGCCCGGCGCAAACCGAGCACGTCGCGCACGTACAGCGCGTCGTGAAAGGACGTGCTCTGATAGTTGAGCATGACGTCGTCCGCGCCAGGTACGCCCATGATGAAATTGATGCCCGCTACGCCGAGCAGCGTCAGCAGATTGTCCATGTCGTCCTGGTCCGCTTCGGCGTGGTTCGTGTAGCAGATGTCGCAACCCATCGGCACGCCGAGCAGCTTGCCGCAGAAGTGATCCTCGAGGCCCGCGCGCGTGATCTGCTTGCCATCGTACAAATACTCAGGGCCGATGAAACCGACTACCGTATTCACCAGAAACGGCTTGAACTTGCGCGCGACCGCATAGGCGCGCGCCTCGCAGGTCTGCTGGTCAACGCCGAAATGCGCATCCGCCGACAACGCGCTGCCCTGCCCCGTTTCGAAGTACATCAGATTGCTGCCGACGGTGCCGCGTTGTAGCGACAGCCCCGCCTCGTACGCTTCCTGCAGCAGCGCGAGCGAAATGCCAAAGCTCGCGTTCGCTTTTTCGGTACCGGCGATCGACTGGAATACGAGATCGACCGGCGCGCCTTTTTCCATCGCGGCGATCGTGCTCGTCACGTGCGTGAGTACGCACGACTGCGTCGGTACCTGATAGCGCTGGCGGAAGTCGTCGATCATCTGCAGCAGCTTCGTGATCGCGGCGAGGTTGTCGCTCGCGGGGTTGATGCCGATCAGCGCGTCGCCGCAGCCGTACATCAGGCCGTCGAGCATCGAGGCGGCGATGCCTTTGACGTCGTCGGTTGGGTGGTTCGGTTGCAGGCGTACGGACATGCGGCCCGGTAAACCGACCGTGTTGCGAAAGCGTGTGATGACCGGGCGTTTACGGGCGGCGGTGATCAGGTCCTGGTTGCGCATCAGCTTTGAGACGGCGGCGACCATTTCTGGTGTTAGGCCCTCGGTGATGCGGGTGAGTGCGTCGGTGTCGCTTGTGGTGCTGAGTAGCCAATTGCGGAAGTCGCCTACTGTCAGATGGGAGATTTCGGCGAAGGCTGCTGGCGAGTGATCGTCGATGATCAGGCGGGTGACTTCGTCGGTTTCGTAGGGGATCAGCGGTTCGTTCAGGAACGTGCGTAGCGGCACCTCGGCGAGCGCCATTTTGGCGGCGACGCGCTCTTCTTCGCTCGCTGCCGCGATGCTTGCGAGCTGGTCGCCCGAGCGTTGCGGGCTCGCTTTCGCGAGCAGGGTCTTCAGGTCGGCGAAGCGGTACGTGCGACTGCCGATCGACTCGGTGTAGCTCATGTTTGCGGCTCCATCGCCTCGCGCGAACGCGGGTAGGAATGGGAACGGCGGTTACATGCTGCAGGTTGCTTGCTGCTGGTGCTGCGCACTACACGATAGCGCCAAACGGCGGCAGCGTCACGTTGCGGAGATTGGGGCTGTTTGCCGATGCTGTGTTTGGCGCTCCTGCTCGCGTCCACGGGGCGCGGTCAACAGGCGCTCAATCCCCTTTGTGCGCACCGCTTGAAATCCGCAGGATTTGGTAAACGGCCGACACTCGCTGACGTGATACTTTGTTCGCATCCTCTCGCGACAATTTTCTGCGGTCCAGTCATGAACGAATCAGACCATCGGGCTCGATACGAGACGCGACTCGCACGCGTGCTCGACCATATCTACGATCACCTCGACGAACCGCTCGATATAGGACGGCTTGCGGAGATTGCGTGTCTGTCGCCGTATCACTGGCACCGGATTTATCAGGCGATGTATGGCGAGACGGTCGCGACGACCGTGCGGCGTTTACGGTTGCATCGCGCAGCGGGTTTTCTTGCGAGTAGTTCGATGCCGATTGCTCAGATTGCCGAGCGTTCGGGGTATAGCAGTTTGCAGTCTTTTTCGCGGACGTTTTGCGCGGTGTTTGGTGTGCCGCCGGCGCAGTATCGCAGGCAAGGCACGCATAGCCGGTTTCGTCCGGCGCTTTCAGGAGACGATCAGATGACGATGATTCGTGAGGTCGTGATTCGTTATGTGGAGCCGATGGAGATTTTGTCGGTCGATCATGTCGGACCTTATATGCAGATCGGAAAGGCTTTTGATGCTTTGTTGGGGTGGCTTGCGAAACATACTCTGCTCGAGGCGCAGGTGCGGATGATCGGGGTTTACTTCGATGATCCGGGAGTGGTCGAGGAGAAGGCGTTGCGCTCGAAGGCGGGTGTGTTGTTGCCGGGGCCTGTGATGGCTGAAGTGGCTTCGGCTGTTGGGATGGGTGGGGCGGTTTCTGCTACGCGTATACGCGGTGGGGAATATGCGGTGTTGCGGCATGTGGGGCCGTATAGCGATATGCGAGCGGCTTATGAGTGGTTGTACGGGACCTGGCTCGTGCAGTCTGGGAGGGAGGCAGCGGATGCGCCGGTGTTTGAGGAGTATTTGAACAGTCCCAAGGAGACTGCGCCTGCGGAGTTGGTTACGGAGATTTGTTTGCCGTTGGGGTGAGGTGTGGGTGGCTGGGTTGGTGCTCGCTGGTTCTCCGTCCTGCGATGTTGCTGTCGTTATGTGCGTATACGTTGCGCGTGTTTCGGCGTGCTTCTCCGGTTTTTATAGTCTTTATATATGTATACGTAGTAATAGTTAACAAGTGGGGCGTTCGGCTGTGGATAACGTGGAAGTTCGTTTACGGATCAATGCGCTGCAGAATCGATAACCCTTGGGAGCGCGGGCGGACAGGTTAACGGAGCCAGGGAGAATTTTTAGCCGACCGGTTACCGCGGCGCATTTATCAAGGTTTCGCCCACAATGTGTTCGGCTGTTTTTACAAAAGTTTTCCAAAGGGGGATGTGGATAAGTGGCCTCGAGTGGAAGGCCATTTTTTGAAGAAGATCTCGCAGAAAGCAAATCTCCGCGCGTTTTACGTAACAGCCCAAAGCAATGCTGTTCCCGCCAGTCTCAACGGAATCACGGGGCACGTGTCGGTGTCGGCTTAAGCGTAGTGGTAACCAGGTTGGCTATTGCCTTCTTCGTTTGCTCCGTCGCGCTCTCGTCGTACCCGATTGTCACGCCCCGTTCGACACAGGGGTCCGCATATGAGAACGGCAGGTTGCTTTTGACGTTAAGCAAATGTCCCGCACTGCGTTCTTCCCATGCACAATTGCGCACTGTTTGCGCTTTCGGCAGGGAGGTTGGATGTGCGAAGGCGCGCGCATCGAAAATATGATTAACCCCGGCAAACTCGGTCAGCTCTACGTCCGCCCCCTTGGCTTTCAGCCGTTCCACATAGGCCTTGCAAGGCGCGACCGGGTCATAGTTGTCTGCGCTTCCATGGAATATGCGAATGGGAGCCTGTGATACGTTGTCGTCATCGAGGTAGTGGGCACTGCAGTCTGGGTAAAGCGGAACATAGGCTGCAAATCCTGGAGTCGATGCATCGGCATGCGCTTTCTGGAAGCGCACCATGCTCGCGTAGAGCGTGTCTTGCCCTCCACGGGAAAAGCCCATTAGCATCACGCGGCTCGCGTCGACATGAGGGTTTTTGGAAATAAGGCTGAGCGCGCGATACGCGTCTTCTGTCTGGGCGAGTCTGCCAAGCTGACTCTGGTCATTGATTGTGTTTTCTATGCCTCGGCTCGTGAAACTGTCGACAACGAAAGTGGCAACGCCCAACGACAGGAACCACTGCTCCCAGTCCGCTATCTGGCCGCCGATACCCCCAGACGGGTGCAGCAGTATGACGGCGGGCAGCCTGTCGGTCCCGGATCGAGGCAGCCGCAATTCACCGGCTATCGTCACGCGCTTGCCGTCTTCGCTTCCGGCCAGAAATTGCTCGTCTGTGAGCGTCAACGACTCGAATGGAATGACTTCCATTCGCGCCACCTGCGCGTAGGGGACGCGCGGAATGCAAAGGAGCACAAGGACTAGCAAAAGGAACGGCAAGCCTCTCACACTTGCGAACATGGCCGTCTCCCATGAGTACGGACAGAGTTATTTATGCAGCGTTATAGGCGGTCCGGGCAGGAATGCAATGCAAATGACAGAATTGTCGTGATACGACAGACGGTGACGGCAGACGGCAGACGGCAGACGGCAGACGGCAGACGGCAGACGGCAGGCACTTTATCGATTCGCCGGGTCGCGCATGTCCAGAAAGTCGAGGATTCGAGTCGCTTTTAGCCGTCCGGAGTCGCCGAGCGCGGTCGGCGCGCGAGCGTAGCGCCGATTTCACTTCGCCGCCCCCAGGTTGATTCCTGAGCGGGAGATGTTTGGCCTGAATGTCGACTCCGCGAGCAGGAAGAAAAGCTCAAGCAGTATCAGCACGTCGACGTATTGTTCATCAGCCTGACTATTAATAAAAAGTTTAAAACTCTTATTGAACGGGTCGACCGGTATCGAAGTGATGCACTATCGTTCAGCAACAGGACAATCGCAAATGCTGGTGTTGAACGGATAGTTCAACACGCGATGGCCGCCGCCGAAAATCAGATTTGTGCACAAACTGTCCTGACGCCACTGGATGAATTTGCGGCGCGGCGCGCGGAGCAAGCCAGCAGGATGTTGAAAAAGCGCGTTAGGCGCGTGGTCTCGAATCGGGACGCTGACTACGCAGCGCTTCACGATGTACGTATCGCGGGGAAGAGAAGAGGCTGCGATATTCACTCGAATTCTTCACGCCGGTACTTGACGACCACTACCTGGCGGCGATTGAACGTAAGCGATCCATTTTCGGCGTCTAGCCGCTGGGGACAGGAGCGAGGAGCATAGGTGTCCACCTATTCGGAGGTGGACACCTATGGCTGACAAAGATCCAGAGTTAAGAGTAGTTCGACGCAGCAGCGACGGTCGCCGTCGTTACGACGATAAAGGCAAGCGTGCGCTCGTTGAGGAAGCGCTGCGTTCTGGCGTGTCGGTTGCCCGCCTTGGCGCAGGAGCACGGGATCAACGCCAACCTGCTACGCAAGTGGATCACGAAGTACCTGCTGGAGCGCGAGAAAGGCATCTCGCCGGCATCGCAGGATGATGCTACCGGCGAACAGGAACGTCCACATGCCCCGGAGGAAATCGTACTGGAGGGCGCGCTCGCGGTGATTGATGGCGCGCCCATTGACATCCCGGGTTCGCGCAAACGCTCCCCACCTGTCGCCTCGCCCACGGCATTCGTGCCTGTCGTTGCAGCACCACCAGCACGGCCAACCGCACCGCCGTCGCCGTCGCCGTCACCGTCACCGTCACCATCGCCATCGCTGACGCTCGCACTGCATGTGCGACTGTCCAACGGCGTCGAGTTTGATCTCGGCGAGGCGAGCATCGACGAACTGACCACCGTGGTCCAGATGCTGGGGAGGATGCCGTGTTCCGGTTCGACGAAGGCCTGAAGGTCTACCTGCATCGGGAACCCGTCGACTTCCGGTATGGCATGAACAGCCTGTCGATTCTCGTGGAGCAGGCCATGCATTTGAACCCGATGGATTCCTCGCTCTATGTGTTTACCAACCGGAGATGCGATCGCATCAAGATCCTGGGCTGGCAAGGCAACGGTTTCTGGCTCATGCTCAAGAGACTCGAGGCAAACGATCGCTTCGTGTGGCCTGACAGCGCGAACCGGGTCGCGACACTGAGCGTCGAGCAGCTGCACTGGCTTATCGAGGGCATCGACATTGCCGCAGTCCAGCGACATCCCAGTCGAGATTACGCACGCGTGAGCTGAACACGTCACCGGCGTGCCGGTCTAAGCGGTATGCCGATCAACGTGATCATCGACGCCGACGAACTCAAGGCACTGCTCGCGATGCGAGAGGCCTATGGTTCGCTTCAGCGCGATCATGAGGAGGTTCGCAGCGCACTGCGCCTCGTGACAGCTGAGCGCGATCTCGCCGAGGAACGACTGCGCGCTTACCGTCGCGAACTGTTTGGCGCGAAAAGCGAAGCGCGCGCCTCGGACCAGTTCGGCCTGTTCAACGAAGCCGAAGCGCTCGGCGCGAACGCCACTCCCGCGCAGGAAGATACCCCCGGAACCGAGGTCGCGGCCCACAAGCGCAAGAAGCGCGGCCACCGCAAGCCTCTCGATCCCAATCTGCCGCGTGATGTCGTGCGACACGAACTCCCTGAGGCAGAGCGCTTCTGCGATCACGACGGACACGCGCTCGTCGAGATCGGCGTCGAGATCAGTGAGCAGCTCAATGTCATTCCCGAGCAGTTGCGAGTCACCCAGCATCAGCGTATCAAGTACGCCTGCCCATGTTGCGATCTCGGCATCAAGGTTACGCCGGCACCGCCCCGTATCATCCCGCGTGGGCTGCTGAGTGAATCGGCGCTCGCGTGGATCGCCACCGGCAAGTACCAGTTCGGCATGCCGCTCTATCGCCTGGCCGGTCTGCTGCGTCGCTTCGGCGGCGACATCTCGTCGAACACGATTGCCGCGAGCATGGTCCGCGTCGGTCTTGCGACGCAACCCGTCATCAACCTGATGCGCGATGCGCTGCTCGATGCCGAACTGATCTACGGCGACGAGACGACGTTCCAGGTCCTGAAGGAGCAAGGGCGAAAGCCGCAAACGAAAAGCTATCTGTGGGCGCAGATGACCGGTTCGGGCATCCCCATCCGTTGCTTCACCTATACGCCTGGTCGTGGCGCCAGGCTGGCTGACAGGCTGTTTGCCGGTGTCCGTAAAGGTGCCGCCCTGATGACCGATGGATACGAACCCTACAACGGCATCGCTGAACAGTACCAGCTCGTGCACCTCGGATGCTGGACGCACGCAAGACGGTACTTTGTGAAGGCGGAAGACAATGTCCCCAAAGCAGCGCGCCCGCCCGATCTGCTCGCGACACGCTTCATCAGCCTGATCGGAAAACTGTTCGCGGCCGAAGCGCGAAGCCAGACGTGGACGGCTGGGCGACGACAGCGATTGCGGCGACGATACAGCGCGTGCGTACTCGATGTTATCGAAAAGCTGATGCTTGAGCACTCGCCTGGCGTCGTCCCCAACAGTCTGCTCGGCAAGGCGCTGACCTATCTGCACGGGCAGTGGCCGAAGCTGATCCGTTACGTTGAAGACGGCAACTGGCCCATATCGAACAACCCTTGCGAAAATTCCATTCGCCCGTTCTGCCTGGGACGCCGCGGCTGGTTGTTTGCTGACACCGTCGATGGCGCAAACGCGAGCGCCAATCTCTACTCACTGGTCGAAACCTGCAAGGCGAACAGCATTGATCCGTATCGCTATCTCACCTGGCTGTTACAGCGTCTCCCGCTGGCACAGACCGTCGACGACTACGACGCGCTCTTGCCCTGGAAGATGCCCATCGATCTCCGCTGACTGAGCCCTGTACCACATCTCATGAGAACCGCGCCCTTACTCTGAGGGGTGTCGTCAATGGATCGCGTACGATTGAACAACTCGCACAGGTCCGGGAGCACCTGGCCATTTGAACGACTTGGTGACCAGCGAAACCTTACTCCGCGAATATGCTTTTCAGCTCGGCGAACCGCATGCGTTGAAGAAGGCAGTCAAATATCTGGGGGAGCAGCAGCAACTCCACGGACGGGTCGCGCTCGAAATGCTGCGTACAGGCTGTCAGGTGGGGCCGTGAGTACAGCCATTCCTGAATCATTCTAGCTACCAGACGCTTTCCGCTTCCTCGACTCGACCCGTCGCGACAGGTCGGTCAGCAGCCATCTAGCAACTACGTCAGGCCCGTTCATGTCATGGCTGGCGAACTTGATTTCGTCCTCGAAGTAGACGATAACCGTGCCGCTCATGACGCGGTAGCGGCCCCGATAGCGGGTGCCATCCAACTCGACTTCGATTTCCCTGGTTGTTTCGTAATCTTCGACCATCAACACCGCCCTGTAGTAACTATGACCAGTCGAACTTACCCAATCACATGAGGTACGTCAACGACACAGGAGCAGGAGCCTTTCGGTGCACTTCTTCAATGCGGCAGAATGCGGCGTTGCACGGCGTCGTGATGGTTATTGATGTCAATTCGGCCCTAGTGCCGATGTCGCAAATTCTCGCGAACACGCTTGGCCACGAGAACTGTCATGTAATCCATCACCCGCGCGCCGTCGCTGTATTCGGCCCGCGTGTCCTCATACAGCTTCGACACGGTCTCGGTGGGGGTATTGGTGTCGGAGGCAATAGCCTTGATGACATCCTCAGCGTTGGGCTGGGCCATGGCGCTCTCCTAGCGTTGAGTAGGAACGGCAACTTCGGGAGGTCGATTAGACGACGCTGCCCAACCGCATGCAAATTGAATAGACCTATCGCTTCGTTTTGTCTTTAGGGACGCTTTTGTGTTCTGTTGACCACTGGTGCGCTTACTCCAATACTTGGTGCCCGACACAGATGAGCTGCGAAATGCACATGTTCGGCGCGCACTGCACAAAATCAATCTTTTCAGCTACTTGTCCCGCTTGCCCGGGAATTGTCCACAGCCTTGCAAACAGATTGTATGGACAACTTGATGGTCCTGGCATGAGGGCGGCATCTCGAATGCGGTCTGGCAATCGCAAATTAACGGTATATACTGTTTATACCGTTAATCAGTCTGGAGATGGTCATGAGTGAACCCAGCGTGAGGAAGCCGACGAAGAAGGCCTTTCACTTCCCGAAGAATGTCAACGGCCATGCGAAAGCCGATGAGAAGCCAGCGGATGAGAAGAGCGTGGCCGCAGCCGCAGCGCCAGATGCCCAGCCGGCTCCGACGAAGGCCGGCAAACAGAAGCGCGCGAAACCCGTTGAGGCAGCGCAAGTCAGTCCGGCAGCCGAGGTGAAAGCGAAACGCGCGAAGAAAGAGAAGGTGGTTCGCGACAGCTTCACGATGCCGAGGTCCGACTACGAGAAAATCGCGGCGCTGAAACAGAAGTGTCTCGACGCAGGCGTCTCGGTGAAAAAAAGCGAGCTTCTTCGCGCTGGTCTGCTCTTGCTGGACTCGGCCCCCACCGCCGAGGGTCTGCTGGCAGCTGTTTCTGCGGTCGAAACCGTCAAGACTGGTCGACCAGCAAAATCGTAGCTGTACCACGGTCCGAACGGATTGCCCGTGCGGGCCGGGGTTCGCCGCTGTGCTTCGCTGAATGCTCCTGCACGGTTCCTGGAACATCGGCCACTGTTCCATACGACGCGCGCCATGACGTGATGGAGCGGTCACGAAACCGCGCGGCGATTACAAAAACAGCTGGGTTGGCTGGCACGGATTCCTATGCCCGATAACCACCTTTCCAGTCGATTCGACGCTGACATCAACCACGTATTGTCCAAGGTTTTCGAGATGGGCGGTTTCGTTGAATCGCAAGTCATGAATGCGATGCAGGCGCTTAACCACCTCGATTTGGACCTGGTCGACAGAATCATCGCCGACGAGCGTCGAGTCAATGCCATCGAAGCAGAGGCCGATGAAGAGTGCATCAACATCATCGCGCGGTACCAGCCGGCTGCACGCGACCTGCGTCTGCTGATGGCCATTTCGAAGATCGTCACGAACCTCGAGCGTGCTGGGGATGAAGCGCGGAAGGTCGCTAAGCGGACTCGACGCATTGCAGAAGACCACAATGCACCGACCATCAATGTCGCGGAAATCGCGTTATCCGGTGAGATGGCCATGACTATCCTCCGCGGTGCGCTTGATGCATTCGCGCGCCTCGACACAGTTGCCGCAGCACAAATCGTCCGCGACGACGACGCTATCGATGACCAGTTTCGTTTGTTCGTCCATGAGCTGGTGAAGTACATGATGGAGGCTCCCCGAATCATCCCCATCGCGCTGGACTACCTCTTCATCGCAAAGGCCATCGAACGCATTGGCGACCATGCGACGAACATAGCGGAATTCATTATCTACGTAGTCAAAGGCAAGGACGTGCGCCACGTTTCCCGTGAACAACTCGAACGCGAAGCATTCGGTCAATGATAGAGCGTGAAAGCAGGACGAAGCAGGGAGCGCATCGGTCGCGAAGACGGACTGACAGCGATGCGCTTCTCCTCGCCTTCGCAGTTAGTACGGGATGCACAACGCCATGGCGTCAAGGTGCTGCCAGTCGATGTGACCATCAGCGTTTGGGACTCGTCGCTTGAGCACAGTGCCGGCATCGTCGCTGACTATCTCGGTCTGTCGGTCTTACGCTTGGTCGACATCCGCTCGAACTGCTGCGGCCGGAGTTGCTCGCAAACCGGCTGATGCCAGCGTCGACTCTGCGCACCTATCGCGACGAGCGGCTCGCACGAGGCTGCGGTCTTGTTACCGCACGGCAACGGCCGGGCACTGCGAAGGGAGTCATGTTTGTGACGCTTGAAGACGAGACCGGCAACGTGAATGTAATCGTGTAGCCGAGCCTGCTCGAGAAGCAGAGAAAGGAAGCGCTCGGCGCATCGCTACTTGCCGTGTACGGAACATGGCAATGCGAAGGTGAGGTTCGACATCTGGTCGCGCAGCGCCTTGTCGATATGTCTCACCTGCTTGGCGGCCTGATTACTGCGAGCAGAAATTTTTGCTGACTTACCAACGTGCCTTTGGAATCGGCATTTCCTTTCAACAGCCATCTTTCGATTTCCCTCGTCAGCACAAGAGGCGGCTTTTCGACTACGTTGTCTTGCGGCGCTGTTGCTCGCGATGGGTTATGTGGTCCGCCAGCAGCCGTCGCATTGTGGCCAGCAACACCGGTCCGTCCACGGGTTTGGGAAGGAAGCCGTCGTAATTGATGAAGGCCGGTGGACTGGGTTCGCCGGAAACCAGTATGAAAGCAACGTCAGCTAGTCCAGGCAGCGTGCGCAAACGATGACAGAGTTCGCTGCCCGACATCACCGGCATGCGCCAGTCGGCGACCACTATGTCGACTGGGGATTCGATGAACATTGCCAATGCTGACTGGCCGTCGCTCGCGCTTCTTACATCAAATCCGTCAGTGGCACAGATCGCGCCCCACGCGGCCAAAGCCTCCGCATCATCGTCTACCAGCAGTACGCTTGTCATGACCAATTGCAAGAGTCGCCACATGTCGTTTGGCAGCTTGATGCAGGTCAAAGTTCACGGGCCATGCATCGACGCCGCATACGCGCAGGGTGCGGGAACAGGTGGTGGAGGGGGCGCCGGTGCAGGCCAGGGTGGCACCGGAATGGGAACGCCGAAAGCAAGCGGCGCTACAAAGTCACCATCTGGAGCGTCCGGCGCAAACACCATGGGTAAGTCGGGCGATATGTCGCAGAAACAGACGAAGCCGAAAATGCAGAAGAAGAGGGAATGAATGCGCCCGCCTCTGACAGCAGTGGAATGAAGAAGACTTACAAGGGTGTCGCTGCGGAGGCACGCCGTTTAACCTGCCAGGTCAGCCTCGCGGTCAGGAGCGCGGTGCGGCAGGACACCAGCGACGCTGGATAGCGTCCGGAACGTCGAGTGGTCGGCGCAAAGCGACAACGAAGAGGCTCGTTGCGAGCATTGCGCCGCTGTCGCTCCGCCTTCAATAATTGCAACTCGACCAAGCGGTCAATGGCGGCTCTTCGTCAGCGCCATTCCAGTTTTCGTCACAGCGGCAGCCGCCCCTTTAGGTCGGCTCCGCTCCCGTCGGCATCGGATTCTTCCTCTTCTATCTGTGCGCGGGGTTGCTCCCAATACTCGTCGGCGCGACCGTCGGGGCTGCCGTCTTTTTCCCGGAGCTCGTAGGCCCGTACACGAATCTTCTCTTCCCGCGAAACGTTGTCCATTGCTCAATCCTCCAGAGATTTTTCGCGAGCAGCTACTCGTGAAGTTGCTCCGCGTGCCAGTTTCACAGCGGAAGGCGAAAGCGTCGATGCGGGAGCAGAAAGGCCCACGCCGACGAACGTGTCGAAGCAATTGGCGTCCGAGTCATGCGTGATGACGCCGCCGCGCCGCGCTTCGCGTTGACTTCCAATCTCGGCGCTTGGTGGCGGATTCTGCTTTTTCGACAGGCGCTCCTGGCCGACTCCGCCTTGAAAGTACGACGCCTGACGAACCGGCGCCGTAAGCGGCAAAGAGACAGACTATCTCCTGGACTGGCTTGATATCCGCGGCTTGCTTGCCCTTCGGCCCTATCTTCACGTCGAAGCTGACCTCCTGATTCTCTTGCGGCGACTTGAACCCGTCTGCGCTGATTCCCGAGAAGAGGGCAAACAGGTCTTCACCGCTGCCATCCGACGTGATGAAACCAAAACCCATCGCATCATTGAACCACTTTACGGTACCGCTTGCCATCATTGTGTCCAGAATCGAAAAGGCTGGCCGCTTCAGGTATCGCCGGTACAATCCAAGGACCTATCGCCTTGACCTTGAACATGACCGGACGCCCAGGCGTACAAGACGATTTTTTGCAGATGCCCGTGAACGACAAGACCACCGTAAACGTGTTCCTCGTGAACGGCATCAGACTGAGCGGTCAACTGGCCGCCTTTGACCAGTTTGCAGTTCTGCTGGAGTCTGGCCCGGGTGCGCAACTTGTCTTCAAACATGCCACTTCGACCGTGTTGCCAGTCAATGGCAGGAGCCAGGCACGTGACCCGACCGAGGTGCCGGTGAGTGGCGACAAGCCGAACCGCGTGCGAGGCCGTGTCCGATGAGAACTGCCATGACATGCTGTCGCTTACGCTTGACCTGCGCATAGCCAGACGACGTCCACGTCGAGAAGTTCAGAAAGGCGCGCACAATCCGTGCTCTTCGGAACGGTAACTCCGGCGCGCCAAAGGGTCACCTCGTGTTCCGGTACGCCGAGTGACCTGGCCACCCGACCGGAGGTCACCTTGGCGCGCTTGATGGTCATGTCCAGTCGTGCAGCGAAGGCCCGCCTGGAGCCGTTGTGTTTGAGAGTGCCTTGCAGATGTACATCAAGATTCGGACGACGATTCATGACGTGCAATGCTCCTGTAACTCATCGTGACCAAACCTACGTGCTTCAGGCTACGAAGGTGTGACACGACTTCGATGTTGATGCTTGCGGTCGAACGCCATCACTCGGGCTGGCATGTCGTTCGCGTGAACTTCACTGCACCTGAACGCCCGTTGCGGCGCGCCTTCCCCGCTCTGACTTAACGCTTTAAATGCCCGGTGTAATCGACACGGATACCGTTTTCCCTATCCCGTACGTGGCCAGAAGTCACTCCGCCGCTTTCTTCGAGTGAAGTAGCAGCGCAATGACAACGCTCGCAGACGTAGGTCTGTCGGAAAACCTACCCGGAGGTCGGCACCTGTTCGTGCGTCACCGGCTTTGGTCACCAGCAGGTCCGGGAAGTTCCAGTGGCGAATATCTGCTTGCGTGGAAAAGAGCGGCGTGCTGTTCCACGACCTCGTCACACATCGCGATGATGGTCTCCGGCGAAAGCGCCATCGCAATAAGGACGCAGACGCATCCAGCAGGTGGCGGCGAGAGAAAAAACACCCTTTTTCAAGTGTGCCCCAGATAGGCAGATTCAATTGGCGCCCCGACCGCTGCCGTCCTGTAATTGTATTTTCGTCGTTTGCAGTTCCTGCATCTGTCGACGTCCGCAGAGCACCCTTACGCAGCCCAGTGCTGAGGACGTTGTACGGGCTCGTGGCCAAGACCAATACGCCTGCGGAGCCGGTGTCGAAAATGCAGCTGCTCGGGAGCTTCCATACGACGCGCTTCATCAGTTGGTCACCGTTGCCGAACATGCTGGGCGTTGGGCATACATCTTCCGGAGGCGAACATGGCTGATTTTCAGGGACAGGCTGCTACAGCGCAGCAAGCTAATCTTGACTTCTTTTTCGGCCTGGCCAGCAGAATGCTGGAGGGCGAGGAAAAGCTCGTCAGACTGAATCTGGATACGGCCAAAACGACGCTTGCCGATTGGCACCAACGCGAGCAAGACGGGCTGGCGAAGAAGGACCGACAGGAAGTTACCGGTCTGCAAGATGCGCTGGCGCTGCACTCGGCGGAGAAGGTCCTGACGTACGAACGTCAGGTTGCGGAAATTGCGTCGACCACGCAAACGCAACTGGCAGAGGTCGTCAATGCGCGGTACCAGGAGGTCAGCCGCCAGGTTCAATCGTTCGTCGAGAATCTCGCGCAAAACGCCCCGGTCGGCTCCGAAGCCGCAATCGCATTTCTGAAACAAGCTATCACGCTGGCCAACACCACTCAGGAAAGCGTGCAAAAGGCCACGAAGCAGGCAGTCGAAGTCGCGCAAAGTAACCTGGACGCCGCAACAAAAGCCGCATCGGAGGTGACCGAAGCGGCTGACCAGGCAGTCGAGAAAGCAGCAAAAGCGGCGAAGCAATAATTTGAAGGAACGTTGAACCCGTGGTCGCACGGCGCGGCGACCTAACGCGCCTGGCCGCACACTGCGACCTGGCCGCTATCGGACAAGCCCAGCTCTCGTGGGCGCTGGTCGGCCGTTCGGGCGCACGTCATGTCCGCCCACGTCTGTTACCAGGCTCGCGCCGAGACGGGTGCTCTTCAAATTTTGTCGGGAACGGACGTCCCACGTAAAAAAACAGCCTCGTACAGAGGCGGCAAGTCACTACTTGGGAATACTGGGCGATGAAATCTCCCCTTAACGCTAAAGGGGCCTCAGACGTTCGAGTGAGCTGTGCGCCTATTGGACTTCCACTCAGAGAACATTGCGCAACGGGTATTGTTTCGTCAAAGCCATCCAATCCAAAACCGTGGGAGGATCTGTTGCGCACTTCCCGAGGTTCAGGCAAAAGGCTTCAAATCGCTGCAGGAAAACCAGAAGGTAAGCTTTGGCCGGAAGCAAGGCCCGAAGGGTAAGCAGGCAGCGAAAATCTATCCAAGCTAACACCTCAGCGCAACTCGCTGACACGCAAAAGAATGGCCTTAGCTCAATCGCAGTTACGTTATCCGAGACTCCGACAGTGAAGTTGTAGTCTGCTGTGGTACATGGGTCAATCCGGGTAAAACGCCGATTCTGAGCGCTCGACATTTCGCTCGTTCCCGGCGCGGCCGCGTCGAGATGCTTAGCAGCAAAACTCAGAACTCGTTCAGTTCCCGTCGCTCGGGCGGTCTGCACCTGCATAGCTCACGCTTGCTCGATTTGTGCCGGGACGGCCGAGGCGCCGTGCAGTGGCGCCCCACGTGTCCGTGGACTTCGCTCATCTTACGAAAATGCGGCTCGATAGCCGTGCACCGGCCCGAAACCAGATTGAATCCCGAGCGCCGCGATTGAGCGCGGCGAACTCGTGACCGTCATCAAAAGGTGGCGGCGGGGCCCCCTGCACGAGAGGGTGCTCTGCAGTTGACTTCCGCCTATTGGCAGTGGGCGGGAACACGCTCCACCTGCCGTCATCGTGCCTGAAGAAAAACAACGCGCGCGCTCCGGCTGGTGACGACGTTTCGACGCACACGTAGCGTCTCCCATTCCCTGCGGTGCGACTGAATCTGGTTACATGAACGTGCATCGTGGGAGCCGGTGCGAGCCACTTTTCGACCTGACAACGCAGGGACTGCCCGTTCGTGTTTTTCATGTTCCGCTCCAGCAGGTTTTCCGTTCAGGTAACGGGACGGTTTTCACCGTTCATCTCCTTAACGCCGCAGACGCCCGCAATGTTGACCAGGGATTTGTGATTTCTGAAACCGGATATTTCGAGGTGAGTGGGCCTCAGAGAATTGCCAGGAGCTGGACGGCCGACGGCACAGGCCGGCCCGAACCCTGACCATCGACATCCGCGGCGCCCGCGTTGCCTGAGGGCGACTCCTGTCGCCTCGCCATGCATCGGCAGTTCCGGGTTGCTGATAAATCGACAGGATGGACGCCTTGTCAGACAGGTCCGCGAAGAAGTCCGAGTTTTTGCCGCTCAAGGAAAACGCGAACACCGTGCCTCTCACAGCGCTGCGCGACGGGCAAGCTAGAATTGTGCTTCGACTCACGTAGAGAGAAATGAGCAGATGAATGATGCATTCGAGCGCCGTGCCTTGTTGCTTCACCTTGGAGATGTACTGGAGGTCGTGAACCGTCTCCTGAAATGTGGTGACGGCCACAAGACCGTACGCGAACTGGCCGCAGCGCACGACCCGCTTGGAGGCTTCCCGCTCCTCGAACAGGTATCGCCGCGGATGACAGCAGAGCAGTTTGTTCAGCGAGTGTCAGACGCCTTCTTCGCATGGCCACGGGAACTGCTTGAGCCTGAGCTGAATCGCAAGCGTCTTGCTTCCACTGTTCGACGGAGCCTGTTTGCCGACAACGCAAACGGATGGCGTGCGTACGTCGCAGCGTTGCGTAGCGACGTTCGGTGGTTCGGTGTGGGCCTGCCGTCGGTGAAAGCTGGCGAGGACGTGTGCGCTGATTCGACCGATGGCAGTTCCGAAAGCTTGCAGGCGGACGAGGCTCCGAGGGCTGGCGATGTCGAGCGTAATGGCGGACAAGCCGAGGACCAACGGGAGAGCGTTGAAAGCAGTGGGCGAGTCTACCCCTCATGGCCGTGGAAGTCCGACGCGTAAGTTGTGGAGACGACGTGAGGATGGGTGAACGGTTCGCTTGACCTGACTCCACGTCGCCGCTGATTCCGCTGCGTTCGTCGACGTCGACAGGGTCCGAATTGTGCGCTCCGCCGCTCTACGGGAGCGTTACGCTTGGGGCGCTGACAAACCGTGCTGGTAGTACCCCTCGACTGCTTATATCTGTCGTATCGCTCAAGGAAAGACGTAGTACCAACGGACGCGCCTGGTCCCTCCCGAAATTGGAATTCCTCCTGCAGAGTCAGGGAATTTCGCATGCGACGGGCGCCTTTGGGTGGCCGTTGGTTTTGCGGATTCGTGCCACAGCCGATTGGCTCGTGCATCCTTCTTTCTCGCATATCTCCAACGTACGCCATGTCCAGCCAGTCACCACTTCACGACATCATTACCCTCGCCGAAATCCAGTCGCTCGCGGACACGAAAACGTTCGGGCGCGGCAAGGCGTATTTTCATGAGGGCGCCGTATCACGCCTCGAAGAGCGCGATGGTGTCCTTCGCGCGAACGTACGTGGCACGCACAGGTACCGCGTCGAACTTGGCGCGGGCGACGACGGCGAGCTGACCTACGAATGCGACTGTCCGGTCGGCGAGGACGGTATCTTCTGCAAGCACGGGGTCGCGGTCGCCCTGTCGTGGCTCGAGAATACCGGCGCGGAAGTGTTTCATGCCGATGAGTCAAAGCCGGCAAAGCCTCGTAAAAAGCGCAAGACGTACGAGGAGCAGATTCGTGAATATGTTGCGACGCTGAATGCGGAAGCCGTGCGCGAACTGTTGCTGGAAGCGGTCGAGCGCGACATGGCGCTGCGCGACAGGCTGTTGCTCGCGGCGCGTGCGGCAAACGCCAGTGACCTCTCGGGCATGAAGACCGCGGTACGACAGGCGACGCGCATTTCGCGGCCGCTCGACTGGCGCGAAGCCGGCGCGTACGGCGACGGCCTGATGGCGCTCGCGGACATGCTGCGGCAGCGGCTTGCCAGTCCTCAGGCCGCCCAGGTGGTCGAGCTTGCGGAACTGGCGATTGCCGGCGCCGAAGCAAGTCTCGAGCAGATTGATGACTCCGGGGGTGATGTGATGCCGGCCATCATGGAGCTTGCCGCCGTACATCTCGAAGCATGTCGACAGACGCGACCGGACCCAACGAAGCTCGCGGAGCGACTGTTCCGGTTCCAGACCGACGGCGTGTGGGATACCTTCTACGATGTGTTGCCGGCTTACGCCGAACCGCTCGGCGACCTTGGGATTCATCGGTACCGCATGCTTGTAGAAAACGGATGGGACGGCCTGCCGGCACTGGCGCCGAGCAATGAGTTTCGCCGGTCGTTCGACCCGCTACGCATGCGACTGGAACGCGCGATGGAGGCGCTGGCCGACCTCGACGGCGATGTGGACGCACTGGTTCGCATCCGGTCAAAGGACCTGTCGAGTCCCTACCGCTTCCTGCTGGTCGCAGAGCTTTGCGCGAAGCACGGGCGCTACGACGAAGGACTCGCGTGGGCCGAACGCGGCCTCATGGAGTCAGGCAAGAACGTGGACCAGCGTCTGCTCGACTTCTGCATCCAGGAGCACCTGCGGCGCGGCGAATTCGAGAAGGCTGATGTGCTCGCGTGGCAGCGTTTCGGGATGCACCCGGGTGCAGAAGCATTCGCCGCCCTGATGGATGTCGCCAGCGCGACTGGCCAGCATGATATGACACGCGAGCGCGCGCTCAATCATCTGTGGAGTCTTGTTCGTGCTGAAGAGGCGCCGACCAAAGCGAAGCGCAATTCCTGGCAGATGCCGACGCGAACCGAACTGGTCAAAATCTTTCTCACCGGGCGCGAGTACGACACGGGGTGGAAGACGTTCTGCGGCGGTCCCGTGGCGACAACTATGTGGGCAACGATGGCATCCATTCGCTCAAAGACCCATCCGCACGACGCCATTGTCCTGTATCACCGCCTGCTACCCATCGCCGCCGAGAGTGGAACGCGTAACGCCCGTTATGAGGAGGCGTTCGGCATCGTGCGGACTATCGGGAAATTGCGAGCAGAACTGAAGGAGCATGCGCAGTTCGCCGATGAACTGCAGACCATCCGCGAGACCTATCGTGCCAAGCGCAACTTCATGAAGCTGCTGGCGACACTGGGTTAGTCGTGGCTGTCTACTCAAGCGCGCGGCCAATCAGGTCCTGGGGCATGCGCTTCGCCCCCGGTTTCGAAGCTGGCGACGATGCGGGAATCCTTGATGAGTTTTGTTCCCTGCACAATACTCCCGCCGACGGCATATTGGCCGTTCGGGGCGATGGCATGTCCCGTGAGGGGTAGCCTCCTTTATATGTTCCGGATACCGTCCTCGATGTGTCACGAGCGGTGCCAGTCTTTACGATGTCGGGTCGCGTCCCAACGTCTGTGCCAGATTTTCGTAACCAGTGAGTCGGCGGAATTAGCCTGCCCGGGAATGATGCCGTCCCCATCGACACTTTCCGCCGACCGCGACGCCATGAGCGCATGACATCCGCGAGGTCATCGAGCGACAGCGGTTTGATGAGATGGCAGTCAAATATCCGCTCATCAATCTGAGGTCTGCCTGGGGCATCGGTACTGCCGGTCAATGCGACCAGTTTCGTCAGGGAGCATTGGGCGCGAAGGCGAAGTAGTTGTGCGAGCTCGATGCCATCCATCCCTGGCATCGTGATATCAATCAGCGCAACGTCCGGCGTGAATGATTCCACTATCGAGAGCGCGTCGGGTCCGCTCTGTGCCCGCTTCACCTCGTGCCCCTCCAGCTCCAGCAATGTGCCGAGCGCCGCCGTGGCGTCTGCGTTGTCGTCCACGAGAAGGATGCGAGCCGGTGCCATGGTGCGTGTCGCGGACGCGACGGGGGCACTCGTGCTTTTGCAGACAATGGGGAGCTGCACGGTGACTTCCGTCCCTTGGCCTTCACCGTCGCTCGCAACGATAACCGTGCCGTTGTGTGCGGCAACCAGATGCTTCACGACCGCCAGTCCGATTCCGAGTCCGCCTTCTGCCTTTCCGCGTGCTGACGCCGACTGGGCAAACATCTCGAAGACGTGTGGCAGCAGTGACGGCGAAATGCCCGCGCCGTTGTCCCTCACCGTGATGACCGCAGTGCGGGGCGATGAATCGTGTATCGGCTCGATGCTCAGGTCCGGTGCCTCGACTGACAAAGTGATGTCGCCGCCGGGAGGGGTGTATTTCACTGCATTCGTCAGCAGATTCGATATGACCTGGGTGAGTCGGGCAGCGTCGGCGTGAACGGTCACCGGAAACGGCGGAATGGTCACATGGATGCGGTGCTCACCGTTTTTGACGTCGGCTTTCATCGCCGTCACTGCATCGGCCACGATATCCTGGAGCAGCCCGTATGAAGGGCGAGTGGAGAGCTTTCCATGCCTTATCCGGGACGCGTCGAGCAGGTCGCCGACGAGTCGTTTGAGTATCCGCATCTGCCTGTCGGCGATGCCGAGCGCAGACAACACGGCGGGATTATCTGTAGCGAGCTTTCGTGCGGCCGTCAGGGCACTGTCAATGGGTGCGAGAGGATTGCGCAGTTCATGGCTCAGCAACGCAATGAAGTCGTCCTTGCGTGCTTCGGCGAGAGTCAGAGCATTCCTTGATGCCTCCGCCTCTGACGCGCGCGCTTCGGCGTCGGCCTTTGCCCGGGTCATCGTGAGCGCTGCACAGGTGAAGTTCGCGAGACTGGTGAGGATTCTACGGTCCTCGGTATCGAAAACGCGTTCCCTGTCGTGAGACATCACCCACAGGGTGCCCCACGGGTCAGGTTCGCCCGGAATCGGTACGACCAGTTCTTCGATAATCTCGGGGGCAATGTGTTTCAGAAAGGCGAAGTGGCGCTAGGGAAAGGAAAAGAGTTGCCCCGTTGCCAGTTCAAGCGTCACGCCGCCTGGACTCTCCGCAATCGGGATGGTGCTGCCCACGGCGGCAAGGCATGCACCCGAAACCGCGACCCAGCGGAAGATGGGCGTGCCGTCGGTGTCCGTTTCCACTAGGCCGATGCCCGCGCTGCCCGCATCACACACCCTCAGTGCCATATCCGAGAGCGTCTGCAGCATGGTGCCGTCCCACAACGTCAGTGCCTGTGCCAGACGGTGCATCGCGCTGCTTTGCCGCCTCCGCTTCTACCGCCCGGCTTTTGCGTCGGCCTTCGCCCGGAAGGCCAGGGCAATCGCCTAGTTGACAAGTCGAATTTTGACTTCCTATTATGCATACACAGGTGCACACATCTAAGCACACATAGTTGTGTGACGTACGCATGTTCGTCGCCGGGATTCCCCTTGTTTGAGAGGTCATCATGGTTCGGCTGTCTCGTTTTACCCGTCAAGCTTTGTTGTGTCTGGTTGCCGCTGGTTGCGTCATTGCCAGTGTGCCGGCTCGCGCTGACGACTCCTCCGCATGGCAGAGCGTGAAAAAGGCAGGTGTCCTGCGATGCGGCGCGGCGGTCGCGCCTCCGTATGTGATGCGCGACCCGAAGACCGCGGAATACAGCGGCTTCTTCTCCGAGCTTTGCCGAAACTTCGGACAGAACGTCCTGAAGGTGAAGGTCGAGTTCGTCGACACCACGTGGGACAACATCGTTGCAGGTCTGCAGTCGGAAAAGTGGGACCTTTCGATGGCGCTGAACGACACACCGGACCGCGAAAAGGCGATTTCCTTCTCGGTGCCGGCAACGGATTACAACGTTTCGTTCGTCTATAACAAGAACAACCCGAAAATTCCGAAGGGTGCTCACACTGTTGCGGAAATTGACAAGCAGGGCGTGACTATCGCGGTCATGTCAGGAACTGCGCAAGACAAGGCTATTTCGGCAGTTATCAAACAGGCTCAAATCATGCGCTTGCCAGGCAACGATGAGACGCGTCTTGCTCTCATGTCGAAACGCGCTGACCTTCTTGCTGACGCCAACATCACTAACATGCTGTTGACCGAGGCGCATCCCGAATGGGCGGCCACCGTCCAGCCGACCCCGCCTCTTGCTCAGCAGGAAGTCGCATTCGGCGTTCGGAAAGAGACGCCTGCGGCTGACATCGCCGTCCTGAACAAGTACGTCAATGAGCAGGTCAAATCGGGCGCCGTCAATCGCCTCATCAAGACATCGGTCCAGGCCATGCTCACCTCGAACAAGTAACACATAGAGAAGTAATACACCGAGCGCTGCGATGGCCCTGCCGGCATCGCGGCGCCGTTCCATTTGCGATGCGTACAAGTTGCGCAAGTCCTCTCTCCCTGTTCCATTTGCATGGCGCTGCAGCCCAGCCCATTTCAATGACTGTTCGGCTACCTGCGGCTTCAGAGTGGCCTCGAGTTATGCGCTCTCGTCGGGGCGCTGTTCAATCAGTCTCCAATCAGACCGCCAACGGGGTTTTTTAGAGGTCGTTGGCGGCTTGAATACGGAAGTTGTTACTTTGCGGCGTCGAGCATTTGTTGAACCGAAGCCTTCACAAGCTTGTCGACCGACCCAGACTTCACCTGAGACGCAATGAAGTCGTTGAGAACTGCAACGTCCGCAGGCGGAGTACCCTTGCGAAGACCAAACGCAACGTTCTGGTGCGCGAGTGGGGGCGTTGGGCTGAACGCTGCTGCCCAGTCCGGGTGCGCCTGCGTAAGAAGCATGTTCGTGATGCTCGGGTCTGCAACCAAATCTGCTCGGCGGGAAAGAAGGGAAAGCCGTACCTCATCGTCCCCCGGCAAGCGAACAATCTCTGCCTGCTTCAGGGCAGCAGTAATGGCTTTGTCCGCGGCGGTGCCAGACATGACGGCAATTCTGATGTCCTTCTTGTCGATGTCGGCAAGGGAGTGGATACCTCCCGCGAACTTGGGATTCTTCTTGTTGTACGCGAACGACAGGCTGTAGTCGATGGCCGGAGCGGAAAAATCGATGGCTTCCCGTCGGGCAGGCGTGTCGTTGAGCGCCATGGAGAGGTCCCACTTTTCCGACTGCAAGCCGGCGACGATGTTGTCCCACGTAGTGTCAACGAACTCCACTTTGACCTTCAGAATCTTCTCACCGAAGTCACGGCACAGGCTGCTGAAGAATCCGCTGTGCGTCCCGGTACTGGGGTCGCGCATAACATAGGGAGGTGCGACAGCGGCGCCACAGCGAAGTACGCCCGCCTTTTTGACGGCTTGCCACGTGTTTGCATCATCGGCCTTGGCCGGCATGCTTGCGAGGGCAGCGGAGAGAAATGCCGCACATGCTGCGGCACCAAGAGTCAAGCGAGAGTTACCTAACATGTCGACCCCAAAAAAGAAAGTGATGGTGTGGTCAATCAATCCGTTCGAATGGTGCACATCAGTGCATTGAGCTTCTTCACCTGGCAATATTTGACTGGAAATCCGACAAATTAAAATGTCGTCCTAACAAAACTGTCTGAAGCCCGTACCTCCAGTTGACGTAACCCGCTTGTTAAAGGCGACAACCGCCGGATGTCGCGTTCAATACGTCAACCAGCCGACCCAGAACAGGCACCTCATGACCCCTCGACGGTTTTGCTCAGGTCAACCTCAGAGACCTGGTCGCTTCGCATGAATTCGAAAAAGCTCTCCCGAAAGTGCCTTGTCTGTTCCAGCGCCAGGTTGTCTGCCAGGTCGGGTTCGCAGGCGCGGATGGCTTTCAACATCATCTCGTGCTGTTGATACAACTGATTCGCATCGTGTGTCTGTCCCAGGTGCTCGATGTGCAGATTGAACATCCGACGGCGTTCGTCGAGCAGGCGCTCATAGAACGCAGCCAGGTAGGGATTCCGGCCTGCACGCGCTGTCGCCATATTGCAGTTCTTGTGGGCCGCAGAAACGCTGAGATAGTCACCTGTTGCGATTGTCTCGAGCAATTCCTTGTTAGCAGCCGCAATCATGACCAGATCCTCGTCCGTACGATTTGTCGCGGCGAGTCTGCAGTTCAGGCGATGAGCGATACCGAGCGCCTCGACGTACTTCGGGAACGCCTCCAGTTCGATTGGCGACACAATCGTGCTTCGGTTGGGAAGCACGACTGCAAGACCGTCGCCGACCAGCCGAATCAACGCTTCGCGTATCGGGGAACGGGACATCTGAAACCGGTCGGCCAGCGTTGCCTCGTCAAGAAGCCTTCCTGGTCGTTGCGCAAGGTTCAGAATCTCGGTGCGAAGCGTCTGATACACCGTTTTGGTGCTGGTTACCTTTCCTCGGCGCTCGTCGTCAGTTAGGAGAGTGTTCATAGCATGCTTCGTTTTGATTGGATACCGCAGTCAATCTGGTTTGTTCGGGAAGATTGCGGAGAGCCTTCCAGGACTTCCCGACTATCTGGGTCGCCGGGCCGTGTTCAATCGCTGTCGGGCAATCTCAGGTACGACCGCTGTTCTACCTCGGGGAAATACTCTCCGCGACGAACAAACTTCGTGTGGTCGCGAACCGCATTCGGATAAGTTTCCCAGTCGATAACCCGACCAGTCTGCAGCGAGCGCATCAGGAACTGCCTAGTTCGCTGATTGGCCGCGACTTCTTCCCGAAGGTCTTCAAGGTTCCACGTTTCCGCCAGAATCGTCTTGAGTTCTTCGAGGATGGGGCGAGCCTCCGGGTCGTCGGCGAGGTTATTGACCTCACCCGGGTCTGCATCAAGATTATAAAGCTGGGAAGGATACGCCCTGGAATAGACCAGCTTGTACTTTCCCTTTCGCACCATGACGCGTGGAGCTTTCGTCCCGCCGTCAAGGTGCTCAGCAAGAACCACCCGGTCGGGCTCATCTTTCTTCATCAAAGACAGAAGGCTGCTGCCTTCGTAGGCCGTCACGATGGCTTTCTCGTCTCCATTAGCAATGTCAACCAGAGTGGGGAGCACATCGACGAGTGATACGGGGGCCTTTACGCGTCCGGAACCCTTTGCGCGCGGGTCGTAGAAGAAGAGCGGTATGGATAGCGCGGGTTCGAACAGGTTTTTCTTGAACCATAGACCGCGCTCGCCAACCATGTCGCCGTGGTCCGACGTGAACATCAGAATCGTGTCTTTTGCCATCCCGGTGGCTTCGAGGGCCGCCCGTAGTTCTCCCACGCGCTGGTCGATATAGGAAATCATAGCGTAGTAGCCATGCCGCGCGCGCCGATAGACTTCGTCAGTCACGTTGTACTTGTCGAGACCGTAGTGAAAGTACAGGCCGCGGCTATGGGGGTCCATCTTGTCGAGTTCAATTTCGGCGACGCGAGGCTCGTCGATTTCCTCGTCCTTGTAGAGATTCCAGAACTCGGGAGTCGAGACGTACGGGTCGTGAGGCTGCGTGAACGAAACTGTCATGAATAGAGGGCGACCGTCACCATATCGACGCCAGTCGTAGATTTGCTGAACCGCACGCCTGGCGACTTCATCGTCGTAGTCGATTTGGAGTGACCGCGCGACGGCATTCGCGTCGGCGACCGTTTCAACGCTTGACACGCCCTGGGTCTTGACATGCGTTTCCGGGTGCTCCGGGTCGCCGACCTCGTCATAAGTCAGCGGCGTCCAGCTGAAATCCGCGGGGTAAATTTCGGTGGTCAGACGGTCCTCGAACCCATGGTGCTGGTCGGGGCCGACGAAATGCATCTTGCCGGACAGACACGTGTAATAGCCAGCGTCCCTAAGGTAGTGAGCGAATGTGGGAACCGACGCGGGAAACTCGGCCGCGTTGTCGTAAGCGCCAATCCGGGAAGGGAGGCGCCCACTCATTAAAGCAAAGCGCGATGGCGCGCAGAGCGGGTACGGACAGTATGCGTGCTCGAAAACGGTGCCCTCAGACGCTAGCTTGTCCAGATGCGGCGTTTTGCAGACTTTGTTGCCATACGCAGGGAGCGCGTAAGCCGTCAACTGGTCGGCCATGATGAACACAATGTTGGGCTTCTTCATCGAACGTTCCTTGTCACCTCGTCTCACGGCACACCCAGCATCGGTTTTTCGAGGGTTGAGCCATCCCTGTGCTATCCGTTGCATCCCGTTTGGGCCTTCCGGATTTCCTGCAATCATTTTGTCGACTAAAATTCGACAAGTAAACTGTTTTTTTGGGTCGCCACCGGTTTTTCACCTCCGCGTTAACCCGATATATCGCGACACTTCGGTTCGAGCGGTACCTATCCGGTTTTTGTTCGCTTGACCTTGTCGAAAATTGGGCGACATAATCGGCGCAAGTTGCACACTTTGATGTATACACTGCAGCGTTTGAATATCTGAGAGCGCTGTTAGCCGGGCGGTTCGTGGAAGCGAGGCCGGCGGTTCCTCAGGGTGGTGCTGCTGTCGGAGGCGGCAACAGATGTCGACTCCGTGCATGGTGCGGCAGGTCTCCTGCAGGTTGGGTCTTCGTAACGCAAGCTGATTTAAACAATATATTGAGGAGTCCGATATGAAAGCTTCACGGCTGTTTGGCGCTGCTATTGCAATGATGCTCGCAAATGTCGCCAACGCTCAGAGCGGCGCCACCTTGTACGGAATTATCGACGCGGGATTCAACTACGTGAGCAATCTCAAAACCGGCAACGGTGCGCACGCGTTTATGTTGTCCGATGGCCCTCCGCAGGCAAGTCGATTCGGCCTGAAGGGGGCAGAGGATATCGGGGCTGGGAACAAGGTTATCTTTCAGCTCGAGAATGGTTTTAGCGTGGCGAACGGCAATCTCGGCCAAGGTGGCCGGATATTCGGGCGCCTCGCCTGGGTGGGGATGTCGGGGCAGTCTTGGGGTAAGGTTACCCTCGGTCGTCAGTACGACCCGGTTGTTGACTACCTTTATCCGCTGACTTCGTGCGGCACCTACGGCGGCGGATACATGTGCCATCCGTTCGACAGTGACAACATCGGCAACGACTTCCGCGTCAACAATTCCGTCAAGTACACGAGTCCGAACCTGGGTGGTTTCACGTTCGGAACGATGTACGGGATGAGTAATCAGGCCGGAGGGTTCAAGCAAAACCGTGCGTATAGCGTTGGAGGTTCCTATGCGAACGGGCCTATCTATCTCGGCGCGGCATTCGAGCAACTGGATAATCCAGGCACAAACGCCGATGGCGCTGTTTCATCCAATGCAGACGCTCCGTTCGTCGCAGCCCGTCAGCGCATCTACGGTGCGGGTGGAACGTACACGATTGGCCCCGTGAAGCTGGCAGCGTCATGGGCCCGGACGGTGCTTGATGGCATCAAGTCAGGCCCCATCGTTTCCAGCTACCTGCGACTCGACAATTACGAAGTAAACGCGACCTACACGTTCACACCGAGCGTCCTTTTGTCCGGCGGCTACTATTTCACGAGCGGCAATCAAGCTTCCGCAACCGGGGACCTGCATCCGAAATGGCACGAATTTAACGTGATGCTGGATTACATCCTTTCAAAGCGCACGGACGTATTCGCAATGGCCATTTACCAGAAGGCAGCCGGGGATGCGACCTTTGCGAGCATCTACGCAATCGGGCCCACCGCGACGGAGGCACCGGGAAGCGCCCGCCAGACCGTAGTGCGGCTGGGTATCCGTCACAAGTTCTAAATCAAATTAAAGGCTTTCGCATCAGCGGAGGCCTCTTTGCGCACCTTAGCACGCACCGTCTCCCAGGCATCGCAGCGATGCAGTGAGCATGGAGCGGCCGCAGCTGACGTGTTTTTCAACCTTTCACTTTTGCCTGAATTGCTGTCGATATAAGCCTCTCAGCAGCAAGAAATCACTGGCAATTCTGTGCTGCGGGTTAACCCCCTGAGCGGTTTCCCTGAAAACCTCGAATAGAGGTTGACAGTGCAAATTTCAGCCGCCTAAACTGTGTGCAACGCTGCATACATCGAAGAATGCAATGTAGCACGCGGCGAGATGTATGGTGAAGGGCGGTCCGCCCGAAACCCTCCCTGCCGGGTACCAGCCGCCGGACATGAGCGCCTCGGCCGGAGTTGCTTGAAGACCGTCAGTTTTGGCTCGCTTACTTATTCAGGCGCATCGCACGCGCTTCGCTGGAGAGACTTCAATGTTGTCACCCCAAACCATGGCCATTCAACCCAACGGACAATCCGCCGTCCATGACGTTCCCGTCTCCACAACCGGAGACTTCGTCCAGTTTCGCCAGGTGTACAAGTCTTACGGCGAGAACCTTGTCGTCATGGACAAGATGGACCTCGACATGCGTGCTGACGACCGCCTTGTCATCATCGGCCCTAGCGGAAGCGGAAAAAGCTCCCTGCTGCGCGTCATGATGGGCCTCGAGGGAATTCAAAGTGGCGAGATTGGCTTCCGAGGCCAGCCCTACATTCGAGGCGCTGATGCAGGACGTGCAAAACGCATTGACGCCAAGCTCCAGAAGCAAATCGGCATGGTGTTTCAGCACTACACTCTCTTTCCTCATCTGTCGGTGCTCGGCAACCTCATTCTCGCCCCCGTCAAGGCTGGCGGCCTGTCGAAAGCAGAGGCCACCGAGCGTGCGCGGATATATCTCGCCCGGCTGGGGCTGGAAAGCAAGCTGCATGCATATCCGAGCCAGCTCTCCGGCGGTCAGAAGCAGCGCGTTGCAATCGCCCGCGCATTGATGCTCGAGCCAAAGCTGATGCTGTTCGACGAAGTCACGTCGGCACTCGACCCGGAAATGGTCGTTGAAGTGCAGAACGTAATGCTGCAGTTGGCTGAACAGACGATGGCCATGATTATCGTCACGCACGATATGCATTTTGCGCGTGATATCGGCACTCGTGTGGTGTTCTGCGCAAGCGGAAAAATCGTGGAACAGGGCGCACCTGCCGAAATGTTCAAATGTCCGAAAGAGGCTCGCACTCGCGAGTTCCTCGAGAAAGTTCTGCATCTCGACTGAGGTTAAAGCCATGAACTACCACTTTGACTTTAGTTTTCTTGAAGGCAGTGTTGGGGCATTGCTTTCTGGCCTCAGGGTGACGTTGGAGCTGGCTATTGCCTCCAACGCCATGGGCCTTGTTCTGGGCTTCCTTCTTTGTCTCTTGGCGATGAGCCGCTGGGCAGTCGTTCGATGGCCGGCTCAGCTCTTCATCGAGTTTTTCCGCTGCACACCCGCACTGCTGCAGATTGTGTGGTTCTTCTACTGCATTCCGATGCTCGCAGATGTGTTCATCGACCCCATCGTTATGGGCGTGCTTGCGCTCGGCCTGAATCTCACTGCCTTCAACGCGGAAGCGTATCGAGCCGGTGTCCAGGCAGTTCCCAAGGAGCATCTCGACGCGTGCGTTGCGTTGGGACTGCGTCCCTGGCAGCGTACGTTCTACGTCGTGCTGCCACAAGCCCTGCGAAATGCGATGCCTGTTCTGATGACCAACGGCATCGGCAGTCTTCAGCAAAGTGCTCTGGTTGCCATCGTTGCTGTTGCTGACCTGATGTACGTCGCCAAGAGTCTCGCGACTGAAGCTTATCGTCCTCTCGAGACTTACTCCGTCGTGGCGCTGATTTACTTTGCACTAACCTTGCCCATCTCGAAGCTAGTGCATCTTGTCGAGCGCCGGCAGGACGCGGCTATGCAGCGATAAGGAACTGAACATGAGCCTCAACTTTTTTGCCGTCTTTCCCTATTGGCACGTCCTGCTTAAGGGGCTGGGCATTACGCTGGCTTTTACAAGCAGCTGTGCAGTGATAGGGAGCCTCGCAGGATTCATGTTGAGCCTGCTGCGGATGTCGCCGACACCATGGGTTAAAGGGCTGACCACTTTTTATGTCCAGTTCTTCCGCGGCACGCCACTGCTGATTCAGCTTTTCTGGGTCTTCTTTTGCTTCCCGGTTATTTTCCGGATACCGATTCCTCCGTACCTGTCAGTCGTTATCTCACTGACCATGTACATGGCAGCGGTTACGAGCGAGACCTTCCGTGGAGCCCTGAAATCAATTTCGGCCGAACAGCATGACGCATGTACCGCCCTCAGCCTCACACCGCAAGCGAAGGTTCTCTATGTGATTTTTCCACAGGCACTGCTCAGGGCGGTTCCGCCGCTCCTTTCGAACATTGTCAGCCTGTTCAAGGAGAGCGCGCTCATCTCGTCGGTGGGTGTCGCAGACCTGATGTTTGTTGGAGAGAGCATTTCCAACAGCACGGCTCGGCCGGTGGAGTTCCTGACCGCAGTTGCAATTATTTACTTCCTTGTCGCGTTCCCGCTGACACGTCTGGTCGGGCTGGTTGAATCGCGCTTCCTCAGACGTTTTGCCTATTAACCCAACCAGTATTTTTGATTGTCGGAGTAACTCAAATGCAGATGAAAGGTATCCTGCCCGCACTCGTCACCCCGTTCAATGTGTCCGGTGCGGTCGACCACGACACGCTTGCGTCCATCCTCGAGTTCCAGCTCAAGGCTGGCGTCAGTGGATTCGTTCCGCTGGGCTCGACGGGCGAATACTACGCGCTTACGCACGACGAGCGACGCGCCATCCTGAAGACGGTCCTTGAAGTCGTGGGTGACCGCGGCATGCTCATCGGCGGCGCAAACGGCTCGTGCACGCGCGAAGTCATCGAACAGGTCCAACTGGTCCGCGACGCGGGCTACAAGAACGTTCTCATTGCTCCGCCGTACTACGCGCTGCCGTCGCAGGAAGAGCTTATCGGCCACTACGAAGCCATCCTGAAAGCAGTTCCGGACGTCGACATCGTCCTGTACAACTACCCTGTTCGCACGAATGTCGAAGTGGGCTTCGGCGTGCTGGACGCGTTCAAGGACAACCCGCGCGTCATCGGCATCAAGGAAAGTAGCGGCAACCTGTTGCGCGCCATCGAAATCGGCGAGAAGTACAAGGACAATTACCAACTGTCGTGCGGCTCGGACGACCAGGCGCTCGACTTCTTCCTCTGGGGCGCGAGCAGCTGGATTTGCGGTCCGGCAAACTGCTTCGTGAAGCCGGTGGTTGATTTCTACAACAAGTTCACCGCTGGCGATATCCGCGGCGCGCAGGACGTGATGCGTTCTCTGTTTCCGGTTATGGCGACCATGGAAGCAGGCAAGTTTGTGCAGAAGGTGAAGTACGGTTGCGAACTCGCCGGCTTCAAGGTCGGTCCTGCACGTATGCCGCTCAAGCCGCTCACGGACGAAGAAAAGACAGCGTTCCGCGCTGTTTTTGAGGCCGCCCAGGTCTGACGCACGCGCGCCGACGGACACATTCCGTAGGCGCATTTCTTTCACGAGACATCGGAATGACGAGACATAGTTTCAGGTGCATCGAAGGGCACGCAGAGGGCATGCCAGTCCGCATGGTGATTGACGGCGCGCCTCAGCTTACGGGGAAGTCGATGAACGAGCGCCGTGAAGAGTTCGTCGCGACGTACGACTGGATTCGTCGTTCTCTTATGCTCGAGCCCCGCGGGCACTCTCACATGTCGGGCACCATCCTCTATCCGGCATTGTCTGCTGGGTCGGATATGAGCCTGCTCTTCATAGAGACGTCTGGTTGCCTCCCCATGTGTGGGCATGCGTCAATCGGATCCATTTCGTTCGCACTTGAAGCGGGTCTTGTTCATCCGAAGTCGCCCGGCAAGGTCGTTGTCGATGTGCCTGCCGGGCAGCTTACTGCTCACTATGAGACGGAAGGCAGGCGTTTGACCTCCGTCCGCTTTACAAATGTACCGAGCTTCCTGCTGTATCGCGATGTGGAAGTGGTCCATCCGCGGTTCGGCAAACTGACCATCGATATTGCCTACGGTGGCAACTTCTATCCGATAGTCGAGGTGCAGCCGAACTTCCCTGGCTGCGAGCATTTCTCCCCCGAGGAACTGCTTGATTGCGGCCGCCAGATGCAGGTCTTGGTCAACCACACGGTCGATGTTGTTCACCCCGACAACCCGAACATTCGCGGCGTCAAGCACTGTATGTGGACGGGTGCTCCGATTTCGAAGGACGCCGATGCTCGCGCCGTCGTCATCGCAGGTGACAGCCTGATTGACCGTTCGCCTTGTGGAACGGGCACGTCGGCGCGCGTGGCTCAGCGCCATGCAATGGGGCTGCTGCAGCAAGGAGAGACTTTCACCCATCAAAGCCTCATCGGTAGCCATTTTATCGGCCGTGTTGAATCTACGCTGAAGTTAGAAAGTGGTATCGATGCCGTGCTGCCGAGTGTTGAGGGACGCGCCTGGATGACTGGGCGTTCGGAGCACTACGTCGATGACTCGCAACCCTACGCGCATGGCTTTGACCTGCAGGAGTTCTCCAAGTGAACGCCGTTCCTCGTGATTCTTTCACGGCCAGCCAGGCTCCTGTAGTGCAGGAGTCCGCCGCTGTCGTCGGTGGCGGCATCGTCGGAGTCTGCTGCGCACTCTATCTTCAGCGCGGTGGCTACGCCGTTACGCTGGTTGACCCCGAAGCGCCAGGCAACAGTACGGCGAAATGGAGTTGTGGCCAGATGGCGGTGAGCGAAATCATCCCGTTGTCGAAACCCGGCATTTTGATGAAGGTACCTGGCTGGTTGATGGACCAGAAAGGTCCTCTTGCATTGCGCCCAAGTGCACTGCCGGGCATCGTGCCGTGGTTTTTCCGTTTTCTCATGTGCGCGCGCCATTCGAAGATTGCCGACATTGCGCAGTCAATGGCGACGCTCACGCACGACGTGTATGCCGACTATGCACCGTTGCTTGATGCCTGTGAGGACAAGACCCTGATGGGCGAGCGTCCGATTCTTGAAGTCTTCGACAATCCAGCGGGCATCACCCACGAGCAACCACACCTCGACCTGCGCGCATCCCTCGGCTTCAAATCGCAGCGGCTGAACGCAAAAGAAATCGGTGACCTTGAGCCCGCATTGGCAGGACGCTTCGCTCACGGTTTGCTCTTTCCTGACTGGCGAGCGGTCAGCGACACAGAGGGCTTCGTTGCCGCGCTCACGGAAAGTTTCGTTGCCCAGGGTGGTCGGCGCATTCGCGCGGAGGTCACCCGCATCGACGAGTCGAATGGGCGAGCAACGGGTGTCACGCTAGCAAACGGCCAACGCGTGCAGGCCAGTGCGGTTGTTGTGGCCTCTGGCATCGGTTCGCGACGGTTTTTCGACGCACTAGGTGTCAGCATCCCGCTCGAGGGTATTGCAGGCTACCAGGCCGTACTTGCGAATCCGGGCGTCGAAATCCGTCATTCCACAATCTATGCGGACGGAGGCTTCTGCTTCAGCCCGATGACGCGTGGCCTTCAGATTGGCGGCACGATTGAATTCGCTGGACGCGACGCGAAACCGAACTTCAGGCGCGCCGACATCATCCTTGAAAAAGCAAAGCGGGTGTTACCGGAACTCCAGACGGACGATGTCGAGTATGGCGTTGGCTATCGTCCCTTCCTGCCAGACACTAAACCCATCATCGACCGTTCACGTCGTCTGCAGAACGTGTTTATGGCATTCGGCCACGGCCAGCTCGGTCTCACATTAGGCGCAACAACTGGACGTCTGATTGCAGACATGGTTGCCGGGCACCCGACGAAACAGAACCTCACACCATTCAGCGCCTACCGCTTCTCCTGACGGGACGAATTCGATGAAATCGTACGAGCATCTCTATATCAACGGCCAATGGGTTTCGCCCCTGCAGGGTGGGACTTTCGATACGGTTGACCCGAGCAATGAGAAGGTGATTGCAAAGGTCGCTGCCGCAACCTCGGAAGACGTCGACCTTGCAGTCAACGCTGCCCGCAAAGCATTCGACGAAGGCCCATGGCCCCGTATGAGCGGCGCCGAGCGCGCCGCTGTCCTTCGCAGAATCGGCAAGGGCATTCGTGACCGTTTGCAGGAGCTTGCGGAAATCGAAGTTCGCGACAATGGCAAACCGCTTCCGGAGGCCCTATGGGACCTGGGCGATGCAGCCGGTTGCTTCGAATTCTATGCGAGTCTCGCCGAGAGGCTGGATGCCGATGCCGAGAAGCCTGTTCCGCTTTCCGATGACCGCTTCAGCTCGGTTGCGCGCAAGGAACCGGTCGGTGTCGCGGGGGCCATCATCCCCTGGAACTTTCCGATGTTGATGGCCGCATGGAAGGTCGCGCCTGCTCTCGCAGCTGGCTGTACCATGGTCCTGAAACCGTCGGAGCTCACGCCTCTGACTGCGCTTGAGCTCGCCGACATTGCGGCCGGTGCTGAACTTCCTCCCGGCGTGCTCAACGTGGTCACCGGTCTTGGCAAGGACGCAGGCGCCCCGCTGAGCGAGCATCCGGGTATCGACAAGCTGGCGTTCACCGGTAGCGTTCCGACCGGTAGCCGAATCATGCAGGCCGCTGCGCGCGACATCAAGAATGTGAGCCTCGAACTGGGCGGCAAGTCGCCGTTCATTGTCTTCGAAGATAGCGATATCGATGCGGCCGTCGAATGGATTATGTTCGGCATCTTCTGGAACCAGGGAGAGGTTTGCTCTGCGACGTCGCGCGTTCTCGTGCAGCGCGAAATTTACGGGCGCCTGCTCGAGCGGCTGGAAGAGGAAACGCGCAAAATCACTATCGGGAACGGTCTTGAGGACGGCGTGCTGCTTGGACCACTCGTTAGCGAGGGGCAGTATGAGAAAGTGCTCGAAGCCGTCGCGCGTGGCAAGGAAGAAGGCGCGCGACTGGTAACTGGCGGAGAACGACCCGCACACCTCGATAAGGGTTACTTTATGGAGCCCGTCGTTTTTGCCGATGTACCGGAAGAAAGCTGGGTCTGGCGTGAGGAAATCTTCGGGCCGGTCGTATGCATTCGACCGTTCGACACTGAGGCGGACGCGGTGCGGTCCGCAAACGATTCGCGCTTCGGCCTTGCTGCGGCGGTGATGTCGCGCGATAACGAGCGCTGCGAACGTGTCGCGCGAGCGCTGCGCGCCGGCATTGTCTGGATTAACTGCTCGCAACCGACTTTTACGGAAGCTCCATGGGGTGGCTATAAGCAAAGCGGTATCGGCCGCGAACTTGGCGAATGGGGCCTTAACAACTATCTGGAAACAAAACAGATTACGCGGTACGACAGTGACAAGCCATGGGGCTGGTACATCAAGTAAGGTGGGTCAATCATGCGCTGGAAAAAGACACTCCAACTCGTAGACGTGCACTGCGAAGGCGAGATTGGCAAGGTTATCACGGCAGGAGTCGTCGGCATCCCCGGTGAGACCATGCTCGACAAGATGAACTACATCAACGAGGTGGACGACAGTCTGCGCAGACTGGTCGTGCTTGAGCCGCGAGGCTGCCTGCAGATGTCGGTCAATCTCCTGCTGCCGCCGACTCGTCCTGAAGCACACGCCGGATTCATCGTGCTGCAGGCGGACAAGGCGCATCCGATGTCGGGCAGCAATGCCATTTGCGTGGTCACAACGTTGCTTGAACTCGGTATGGTCGAGATGCAGGAGCCGGAAACGACTGTGGTGCTCGACACGCCAGCGGGATTGGTTACCGCCCGCGCGAGCTGTAAGGACGGGCGTTGCACCGAGGTCTCACTCGACATGATGCCGTCGTTTGTCGAACAGCTGGACTTTAGCTTCCAGACGTCGCACTTCGGAACAATCAAGGCGGACATCGCGTTCGGGGGCGTCTATTACGCGCTCATCGACGTCGAACAGGTTGGGCTGGAGATTGCGCCAGAGAAGGCCCGCGAGCTTGCCGAGCTTGGCGTGTCGCTGAAGGATGTCATCAACGGGCAGATCCGGATACAGCATCCGCTCTACCCACAGATTAACGAGGTCGCCTACGTGATGTTCCGCAATCGCGTGACTGACGAACTGTATCAGACGTGCACGACACTGCCTCCTGGTCGGGTCGACAGGTCACCGTGCGGAACGGGAAGCTCGGCCAATCTGGCGACGCTGGCCGCCCGAGGCCTGGCGGACGTTGGCAGTCGGCTGAAATCGCGCTCGACAATCGGAGGCGAATTTACCATCGAGCTCCTCGGCAAAACCGAGGTAGGAGGCAGGCCGGCGGTGCTCCCGCGTGTTCAAGGGCGGGCGTGGGTCTACGGAATCCAGCAGATTGGGGTCGACCCTGACGACCCGCTCGCCGCCGGCTTCATGCTGAGCGACACCTGGGGCTCGGGTTTCCTGAAGGCCTGAGGCGGAGTGCGCGCGATGATAAACTTGAATGCGCGCCCGTCTTTCCGGGCCCACGATGATGGCGGTGAAACGATGAGCAAAGGCACGACAGAGACTGAGACCAACGTGCGCCGGCATGGCGGACGGTACATCTACGAGGAGTTGCGAAAGCAGATTCTGACGCTGCAACTCAAGCCAGGCGCCCCGCTGGACGAGGTATCGCTTGCGGAGCAGTTTGGCCTTTCGCGTTCGCCGGTGCGCGATGCGCTTGCGCGACTGACTAGCGAAGGCCTGGTGACCATTCTTCCGAACCGCACGACTCTTGTCACGCCGTTCGAAATTGAAGAATTCCCCAAATACATTTCGGCACTTGACCTCATCCAGCGAGCGGTCACGCGGTTGGCAGCACTGCACCGAACCGATACCGACCTCGCCCGCATCCGTAAGGCAGATGACGTGTACATGCAGGCGGTGGAAAGTGGCGATTTCCAGGCGATGTCCGAAACGAACAAGGCTCTGCACATGGCCATCGCGCATGCGGCGAACAACCCTTACTTCGTCGGATATTACGAGCGGCTATTGGGTGAAGGCCAGCGACTGTTGCATCTGCATTTTGACTTCACGGTCACTTCGCCGACAGCGGCGAAGCTCGGACGCGACCACGACGAACTGATAGAGGCGATAGCGAGGAAAGACGCCGAGGCGGCGGAAAAGGCCGCGCACGAGCACACCATGCTGTTCCAGAAACGGTTTCTTGATTACATGCGACAGAACATGACGGAATCGATGGCCGTTCTGTGACCCGTTGCAGGCAGCTTTGGTCTCTCCAAGTCTGCCTTTTTCGCAAAGCTAGGCGGCGCCGCTGGTCAGCCCCTTCATAAACGTCCACAGTTCCGGAACGTCGGACGCCGCTGCATTGAATCTGAACCACTCAGATGCGGGCTCCCCTGGTCGGAAATATGAGCCAGGAGCAAGCCAGATGCCCTTGCTCAACGCATCATTTGCAACTGCGATGCTGTCTTCCGGCCGAATAGGCAACTTCGCCCACAAAAATAGCCCTGCATTGGGCGCGTGGAATATTTCGAGGCCGGCTCTGGCCATGGACTCAGTCACGCGCGCGTGCGCATTGAACAGCCGTTCCCGGATGTGAGCGGTATGACGGTCGTAGTGCCCTTCTATAAGGACGGTCGCGACAGCACGCTCGGTAACTTCGGATGAGGTAAGGCCGACCGCCATCTTTGTCAGGGCGAACCGCGAAACGAGGTCTCGGCTGGCGGCGATATATCCGACTCGCATTGCGGGTGTGATGGTTTTTGAAAAGCCTGATACGTAGATGACCCGTTGCAGACCTTCCATCGCCGCGAGGCATGGCGCGCCAGGCGGAGCGAGCTCTCTGGAGATATCGTCTTCAACAATCCACAGACCTTCGCGGTCGGCAATCTGAAGCAGGCGGAACGCTGACGAAGCGCTAAGCGATGTTCCCGAAGGATTCTGCAACACGGTATTGATGAACAGGCCCTTCGGGCGATGTCGCTTCACCACCTCTTCAAGTTGCGCGCTATCGATGCCGTCAGGTGTACGCGGAACACTCACCACGTTGACGAATGCCACCTTGAGAATCTGCAGCAGATTGCAATAGCACGGGTCTTCAACAATCACCGTGTCACCGGGCCGAAGAAGAGTCCGAACGACGAGGTCCAGCGCCTGAGTGACGCCTTGCGTCAACAGAACGTCAGTGGTACCTACGGACAGCGAATATCTACGCAACGAATTAGCGATATGCTCGCGCAGTCTCGCGAGTCCGTACGGATGGCCGTAGCCTCCGATGCGGGGTCCTGGCACGCGGCTTACTACGCGCAACGCGTGTTGAACGTCACTCTCGTTTATCCAGTCGTTTGGAATCCACCCGCATCCCGCCTTGATGGGCACAGACTGGTCCGCAAAAACGTCGGACAGTAGCCACGCGGCGTTTAAACTTGGAGCGCTCCAGACAGGCGCAGCAGGCGCTTTGGCTGCTGGAGTTGCGACACGGTAACCTGCTCCGGCACGGGCGTTCACAAGCCCTAGCGAAACAAGCCGTTGGTATGCTTCAGAGACTGTGTACGTGCTCAGGTTATGAGCTTTCGCAAGCGTTCGTACAGAAGGCAGCATGGTGCCGGCGGGGTACGTACCCTGTCTCAGTTCCTGCTCGATTGACGAGACAATCTGGTCGACCAGCGTACCTTCGTTCTTCCTGACGCGGGACAGGTTCAGTTCGAACATTTCAATACAGTCCGGGAGAAGTAGTTAGTACAGTCTGACCGTTTGTTTTCGGCTGTCCAGTGATTGTAGCGTGCGAAGTCGATAGAGTTGACTCCATATTCACGGAGTCATCTCATGAGCACAACGCAAACCGGGCCGGACCTCTCGAACTTCTGGATGCCCTTCACGGCGAACCGGCAATTCAAGGCAGCACCCCGACTGTTCAAATCTGCGAAGGGCATGTACTACACGACCGTGGACGACCGTCCCGTGCTCGACGCGACGGCAGGTCTTTGGTGCGTGAACGCGGGCCATGGCCGCTCGGAAATCACGGAGGCTGTCGCTGAGCAACTCGCAACGATGGACTATGCGCCGACGTTTCAGATGGGCCACCCGCTCGCATTCGAAGCAGCGACCGCGGTCGCCGAATTGATGCCGGTGGGCCTCGACCGTATCTTCTTTACAAACTCGGGTTCGGAGTCGGTCGACACAGCGCTGAAGATAGCACTCGCCTATCATCGTGCGCGCGGTGAAGGGCAACGTACCCGCTTCATCGGCCGGGAGCGTGGTTATCACGGTGTTGGGTTCGGCGGCATTTCAGTCGGTGGCATCCTGGCAAACCGCAAGACGTTCTCCGGTAACCTGATGCCACATGTGGACCACCTTCCGCATACGCTGAACATCGCGGAGGCAGCGTTCACGCGTGGCCAACCGACCTGGGGTGGACATCTGGCAGATGAGCTTGAGCGGCTCGTCGCGCTCCACGACGCCTCGACCATCGCCGCCGTTATAGTCGAACCGCTTGCAGGGTCGACTGGCGTAATCGTTCCTCCGAAGGGCTACCTTGAGCGACTCCGCGAGCTGTGCACCAGGCACGGCATCCTGCTGATTTTCGACGAGGTGATTACCGGATTCGGGCGCTTGGGCGCGCCGACGGCGAGCGAATATTTCGGCGTAGTTCCGGACGTCCTCACGATGGCGAAGGCAATCAATAACGCGGCCATTCCAATGGGTGCCGTTGCGGCCAGCCGCGCGGTCCATGACACGGTGGTCAATGCAGGAGCGGAGAATGCTATCGAGTTTTTTCATGGCTACACCTACACTGCGCATCCCGCCGCGGCAGCAGCTGCTATTGCAACGCTCGATATCTACAAGCGGGACCGACTCTTCGAGCGTGCAAAAGAGTTGTCCGGCGTTTTCGAAGATGCTGTACACGAGCTGCATGGCTCACCGTACGTGAAGGACATCCGGAACCTCGGTCTGGTCGCCGGTATCGAGCTCGAATCGCGTCCGGGTGCACCGGGTGCACGCGGATACGACGTATTCCTGAAATGCTTCGAGGCTGGCGTACTCGTGCGTTACACCGGTGACATTCTTGCCTTCTCGCCGCCACTGATTATCGACGAGCAGAAGATTGACCAGATTTTCTCAACGGTGCAAGACGTACTGCGCAACGCTGCCTGATTTTAACCACCAGGCCGCCATCGGCCAGACAAGCATCTGGAGTTCCGAAATGAATGTAGCAAATGAAACAGCGAACCTCTCTATCAAGCAGGTTAGCCACTTCATCAACGGTCAAATCGTTGTGCCGTCGAGCGACCGCTTCAAGGATATTTTCAACCCCGCAACCGGAGAGGTGACCGGCGGAGTGGCCCTTGCCTCCGTCGAAGAAGTCGACCAGGCGGTGCAGGCAGCCGCGGCAGCTTTCCCGAGCTGGAGCGAGACTGCTCCGCTCAAGCGTGCGCGCATCCTGTTCAAGTTCAAGGAACTGCTGAACAAGCACCACGACGAGCTGGCGATGCTCATCACGCGTGAGCACGGCAAGGTCTTCACCGATGCGCAGGGCGAAGTGGTACGTGGCATCGAAGTTGTCGAATTCGCTTGCGGCATTCCCAATCTCCTGAAGACGGACTTCACCGACCAGATTGGCGGCGGCATCGATAACTGGAACCTGCGTCAGCCGTTGGGCGTGGTGGCGGGCATTACGCCGTTCAATTTCCCCGTGATGGTGCCGATGTGGATGTTCCCGGTTGCGCTGGCCTGCGGCAACACGTTCTTGTTGAAGCCGTCCGAGCGCGACCCGTCCGCTTCGGTGCGCCTCGCCGAACTGCTCAAGGAAGCTGGCTTGCCGGATGGCGTCTTCAACGTGGTCAATGGCGACAAGGTGGCAGTCGACGCGCTCATCGACCATCCGGACGTCGCCGCCCTGTCGTTCGTCGGCTCGACGCCGATTGCGGAGTACATCCATACGGAAGCGTCGCGTCGCGGCAAGCGCGTGCAGGCGTTGGGCGGCGCGAAGAATCACCTCGTGGTGATGCCGGACGCAGACCTGGACCAGGCGGTGGATGCGCTGATTGGTGCCGCCTACGGCTCCGCCGGCGAGCGCTGTATGGCTATCTCGGTGGCGGTCGCCGTGGGTGACACCGGGGACCCCCTCATCGAGAAGTTAATTCCGCGCGTCAAATCGCTTGTTATCAAGAATGGCGAGAAACTCGACGCTGAAATGGGGCCGCTCGTGACGGCCGAACACAAGGCGAAAGTGGCCGGCTACATCGCTTCCGGCGAAGCCGAAGGTGCCAGGCTCATCGTTGACGGGCGAACTCACCCGGTCTATTCGAGGCCAGGGTATTTCATCGGCGGTACCCTCTTCGACGACGTTCGGACGGACATGAAAATCTACAAGGAAGAGATATTTGGGCCTGTTCTTGCGGTGATTCGAGTGCCCGATTTCGCGAGCGCAGTGAAGCTAATTAACGCGCATGAGTTCGCGAACGGTGTCTCGCTTTACACGTCGGACGGCGGCGTGGCCCGGGCGTTCGCGCGACAGATTCAGGTCGGCATGGTCGGCGTGAACGTGCCCATCCCGGTTCCGATGGCATGGCATTCGTTCGGCGGCTGGAAGCGTTCCCTTTTTGGCGACCATCATGCTTACGGCGAAGAAGGCGTACGCTTCTATACGCGCTACAAGAGCGTCATGCAGCGTTGGCCGGATAGCATTGCCAAGGGAGCCGAGTTCACAATGCCCGTTGCGAAGTAAGCTCATGACTTGGCGCGGTCGGCGGTTGCGGATGGCGTCCACTGGCCGAGCCGAGCCAGGCTCAGTCGCTTGGGTCATACCACAACAAGGTTGTAGTGGCGGCAAGCGCGCCCCCGCGTTTCAACGCGGGCGCCAGAAGTCGCATGGAGGATTGAAAACATGGAGGCTTGGATGTTTCGTCGCGGTCCTCTCAAGTGGCTCTTGGGGGCGAACCGCGACGAGACGGCGCTGCAGATGCAAGATGCGGTGGATTTGCTGGCAAGGGGGTGGCCGGAAGATTATCCGGCCGGAACGGTGGAATGGTTGATTGCGGGACAGGTTTGACCCAGTGAGTTCGAGCGGGCTCTGATGGTGCCTGTAGACCCATCCGCGATTCGTACGGAGGGCTTTCACGCCTCGCGTGACGCTTCGGAGCCCCCTCCCTAAAAGTGTCCCTCGGCCGCCCTGCGCCCAAAAAATTCAAAGAAAACGGGGGGTAAAAAGACGAGCCACTCGATGATTACATGCGCTACCGAATAAATGCGTCCCTAGCCATAGCTGACAAGGCTTTGACCGTTTCGGCACTCTCCGTCAGGGAGGCTTCCATGACGAGGTCGAGGGACACTTTCTTTTTTGCCGGGCACACGGGATGCCGGCCAGCGCCCACGCACTCCACCGTCACCGACTTCGCCAGATTCCAGGTTTTTGCCGGCGTCAGATAGGAGCGCATCAACGGCCATCGCCGCTAGGAGTCGTTCTGAGGCGGTCAGCGCAGTGCGTCTATCTAAAAGAGGCGCATTCGCTAGAGAAGCAAACCGGGTCACCCCAACTACGATGCTCTGGCGCGACCAACGAAGCCGCTGTGCGTGAGCTGGGCGATGCTGTCGCAGGCGAAATCGTTTTCAGTACATTGGGCGGGAGCACAGACGAAAACCGCGGACCAGCGGACGCAGCAGAAGTCCGGCTGAAAAGCCCCCCTGATTGTTGCCGAGACCGAAAAAACTACGGCCACCTCAACACTGTGGCCGTCATTCGTGCGGCTGTGACGTTAGTAAGGTGCCGTCATGTGAGCTATCGGAGCGCGTCCATCGATAAATGTCTCAATGGATGCTTCCCAAAATCTCAGGTTATGACTCCTGCTACAACACCCTCAAACGTCGATATTCCCCGCCCTCAACGCATTCGACTCAATAAAAGCCCTGCGCGGCTCCACATCATCCCCCATGAGCGTAGTAAAGATGCCATCAGCAGCAATAGCATCCTCAATCTGCACCCGAAGAAGACGCCGCACCGCAGGATCCATAGTCGTCTCCCAAAGCTGCTCCGGATTCATCTCCCCGAGGCCTTTATAGCGCTGCTTGGACATATTCCTCTCAGCATCAGCCAGCAGCCACTTCATTGCACTCTTAAAGTCGGTGACAGCCATACTCCGCTCCCCACGCTTGATCACAGCGCCAGAGCCGATCAACCCCTTGAACGTATTAGCGGTGGTCACAAGCTGCTGATAATCCGCAGTCAACTGAAACTCTTCATCGATCACAGAAATCTTCTGATTCCCATGATGCGTCCGCGCGACGCGCAGCGAGCGCAGTTCCCGCACCGGGTCATACATCGTCGTAACGCGCACTTCCGGCTTCAGCGCATCATCCCGCAGCTTCGCCTCAAGCGCGCGAGCCGAAGCTTCGGCCGCCTGCTCGCTGGAGAGGTCGATAACGACGCCGTCCATCACGGCCTCGAGCGCACCCGCGTCATACAGCCGGCTCAACCGATCAACCACTGCCTGCGCCAACAGATAAGCCCGAGCCAACTCACCCAACGCATCCCCGGTAATCGGAGTCGCACCTTCAGAAGCCACCAACTCCGACCCCTGCAACGCGAGCCGAAGAATATGAGCGTTGACTTCCGACTCATCCTTCAGATACCGCTCATCCTTCCCCGCCTTGATCTTGTAAAGCGGCGGCTGCGCGATATAGATATACCCGCGCTCGATCATCTCCGGCATCTGCCGATAGAAGAACGTCAACAACAGCGTCCGGATGTGCGCGCCATCGACGTCAGCATCGGTCATGATGATGATGCGGTGATAGCGCAGCTTGTCGAGGTTGTAATCTTCCTTGCCGATCCCGCAGCCAAGCGCGGTAATCAGCGTAACGATCTGCTCGGAAGAAAGCAGCTTGTCGTAGCGCGCCTTCTCGACGTTCAGCACCTTGCCGCGCAGCGGCAAGATAGCCTGAAACTTCCGATCACGCCCCTGCTTCGCCGACCCTCCCGCCGAGTCACCCTCGACGATATAAATCTCCGACTTCGCCGGATCCTTCTCCTGGCAATCGGCGAGCTTGCCGGGCAAACCGACGCCATCGAGCACGCCCTTACGGCGCGTCATCTCACGCGCCTTGCGCGCCGCATCGCGGGCACGCGCCGCATCGACGATCTTGCCGCAGATGATCTTCGCGTCGCCCGGCGTCTCGAGCAGGAATTCCTCGAGCGCCTTTGCGACCACTTCTTCCACCTGCGCGCGCACTTCCGACGACACGAGCTTGTCCTTCGTCTGCGAGCTGAACTTCGGCTCCGGCACCTTCACCGACAGCACGCACGACAGCCCTTCACGCATGTCATCGCCCGACGTTTCGACCTTCGCCTTCTTCGCGACTTCGTGATCGGCGATGTACTTGTTCAGCACGCGCGTCATCGCCGCACGCAGACCGGTAAGGTGCGTGCCGCCATCGCGCTGCGGAATGTTGTTCGTGAAGCACAGCACGTTTTCGTTGTAGCTGTCGTTCCACTGCATCGCCACTTCGACGCCCACACCATCCTTCTCGCCGATGATGTGGAAGATGTTCGGGTGCAGCACGGACTTGTTCTTGTTGATGTACTCGACAAAACCCTTCACGCCGCCGACGAACGCGAAATCCTCTTCCTTGCCCGAGCGCTGATCCACCAATCGAATCCGCACGCCGTTATTGAGGAACGAAAGCTCACGAATCCGCTTCGCGAGAATGTCGTAGTGGTATTCAACATTGCCGAAAATCTTTTCATCGGCCATGAAATGCACTTCGGTGCCGCGGTTTTCGGTGTCGCCGATCACCTGTATCGGCGACGTGGTCACGCCGTCGATCTCTTCGAGCACGCGGTTCTGCGGCACACCACGGTGGAATTCCATGAAGTGCTTCTTGCCGTCGCGGCGCACGGTGAGGCGCAACCACGCCGACAGCGCGTTCACGCACGACACGCCCACGCCGTGCAGGCCGCCCGACACCTTGTAGCTGTTCTGGTCGAACTTGCCGCCGGCGTGCAGCTCGGTCATCACGATTTCGGCGGCGCTGCGCTTCGGATCGTGCTTGTCGTCCATCTTGAGGCCGGTCGGCACGCCGCGGCCGTTGTCGGTGATCGACACGGAGTTGTCCGCGTGGATGATCACCTGGATGTCGTTGCAATGGCCGGCGAGCGCTTCGTCGATGGAGTTGTCGAGCACTTCGAACACGAGGTGGTGCAAACCGGTGCCATCCGATGTATCCCCGATGTACATCCCAGGCCGCTTGCGCACGGCTTCCAGACCTTCGAGGATCTGGATGGACGAGGCGCCGTAGCTGTTATCGGGCTGCGTATTGTTCGTTTCAGTCATGGATTTTTTCCGGTTCTGCGTTACTGCAAGGTTGCTGCTCTGGACTTTTCAAAACGCCATAAAAACGCCAAAGGGGCGCTGCGCCCCTTGGTGTTCTTCTTGATGTTGGACGCGTCAGATGCGCATCGGCATCACCACGTACTTGAATTCGTCGTTCTCGGGAATCGTGATCAACGCGCTGGAGCTGGCATCACCCAGGCTCACCTGCAGCATGTCGACCTTCAAATTCGCGAGCACGTCGAGCAGATACGTGACGTTGAACCCGATATCGACGCTGTCGCCGTCGTATGCGATTTCCAGTTCTTCCTGCGCCTCTTCCTGATCGGCGTTGGTCGACATGATCTTCAACTGGCCCGGCTCGACGATGCAGCGCACGCCCTTGAACTTATCCGACGTCAGAATCGCCGCGCGTTGCAGCGAACGCTGCAGTTCTTCGCGGCCAATCTGGAATTTATTCTTGTGCGACTTCGGAATCACGCGCTGGAAGTCGGGGAACTTGCCTTCCACGAGCTTCGACACGAGTTCAACCTGACCGAACGTGAACTTGACCTGCGTCTGCGCGATGTCGATCTTCAGCGTGTCGTCGATGTCTTCGAGCAGGCGCTGCAGTTCGAGAATCGTCTTGCGCGGAATGATCACTTCGTGGCGCGCGAAGGAGCCCTCGATCTTCATCGACGAGAACGCGAGACGGTGACCGTCGGTCGCGACCGCCATCAGCTGATCGCCGTCCACCACCAGCAGCATGCCGTTCAGGTAGTAGCGGATGTCCTGCTGGGCCATCGAGAAATGGACCATGCCGAGCAGCTGGCGGAACGTCTTTTGAGGAACCACCAGGCTCGCGCCGTAGTCTTTGGCCTGAGCGACGGTCGGGAATTCGTCCGCGGCGAGCGTCTGCAGCGCAAAGCGGCTCTTGCCGGATTGCACGGTCAGACGCTTGTCGTTCAGCGTCAGCGTGACCTGGCCGTCAGGCATCGCGCGCAGAATGTCGAGGAGCTTGCGCGCCGCCACCGTGGTCGCGACCGAATCGCCGCCCACGCCGAAATCGGCGCGCGTGGTGATCTGCAACTCCAGGTCGGTCGACAGGAACGATACGTCAGGACCGTTCTTGGTGATCAGCAAATTGGCGAGGATCGGCAACGTATGGCGGCGTTCGACGATGCCGCTCACGGTTTGCAGCGGCCTGAGGAGGTTGTCGCGTTCGGTCTTGACCAGTTGCATAGGGTTCCTTCGTTGATATAACGGCCTGCACGCCTTACGGGACAAGCTTTTCAGCGCGCAGCCACGGCTCCCCGCCGGCGCCCTGAAAAGCGCCCGACACGGCGTGAAATCCGCCCGTCGCCGCCGGGCGGTTAAACCTGTATTGTGCCTGAAAACGGGACCGCCTCACTAAAATGGGGGCGAGTTCGGGAATAAACAGGTCGATTTTGTAGGGCGTGGTCCGGGCTGCCGCCGACTTGTCGCGCCGCTGCGCGGCGCTACCGGTTCGCAGGCTCGTTGTTCCGCCACTTCTGGCCGGTTGCGCCGCAAATTCGTCACGGGTTTGCCGCGCTTTTTACGTCGCTTCTGCCCGCTTACCGTCGCGTTCCTTGTCATTTCCCGTTCGGACCCGACAGCGCCGCGGGGTTGTGGGTCCCCTGCCCGTTTCTCGATTTACAGCGTTGTTCGCGGCCTCATTCAAACCACTGCGTAGCCGCTTCCAGCGTTTCCTGCCGCCGACGTCCGTTTCACGGTCGCGTGCGGCCAGCCCGTTTAGCCCTTCAGCGTCTGCTCCAGCACGTGCAGTTCGTGATTCAGCTGCGCGTCCTTGCTGCGCTCGTCGGCGATCTTGCGCACCGCGTGCAGCACCGTCGTGTGGTCGCGCCCGCCGAAAAGCTCACCGATTTCCGGCAGACTCTTCTGCGTCAATTCCTTCGCCAGGTACATCGCGATCTGCCGCGGCCGCGCGATGTTCGCCGGACGCTTCTTCGAATACATGTCCGCGACCTTGATGCTGTAGAAGTCGGCGACCGTTTTCTGGATGTTTTCCACCGAAATCTGCCGGTTCTGCACCGTCAGCAGGTCTTTCAGCGCTTCCTTGGTCAGTTCGATCGTGATTTCGCGGCCGTGGAACTTCGAATACGCGAGGATCTTGCGCAGCGCGCCCTCGAGCTCGCGCACGTTCGAGCGGAGATGCTTCGCGACGAAGAACGCGACGTCCTCATTGAGGCTCACGAACTCCGATTGCGCCTTGCGCATCAGAATCGCGACGCGCATTTCGAGTTCGGGCGGCTCGATCGCCACCGTCAGGCCGGAGTCGAAGCGCGAGATCAGGCGATCGTCGATACCCGAGATTTCCTTCGGATACGTATCGCTCGTGATGATCACTTGCGCCTTGTTGGCGACCAGCGCCTCAAAAGCGTAGAAGAATTCCTCCTGCGTGCGCGACTTGCCCGAAAAGAACTGAATATCGTCGATCAGCAGCAGGTCGAGCGAGTGGTAGTAGCGCTTGAAGTCGTCGAACGCCTTGCGCTGGTACGCCTTCACGACATCGGAGACGTACTGTTCCGCGTGGATGTAGCGAATGCGCGCGCCGGGTTTGTCCATCAGCAACTGATTTCCGATAGCATGGATCAGGTGTGTCTTGCCGAGGCCCACGCCACCGTACAGGAACAGCGGGTTATACGAAATGCCGGGGTTGTCGGCGACCTGGATCGCCGCGGCGCGCGCGAGCTGATTCGCCTTACCGGTCACGAAGTTGTCGAAGGTCAGCACGGGGTTCAGCTTCGAGCGCTCGTACATCGAGTCGCTCTCGCTGGATGCCGTCGCGCCCACGCCTTGGCCTGGGCGCCACGTGCGACGTCCGGCGGCGGCTTCGTTCGCGTCCAGGCTCGGCAGATCGAGATCTGCGACGTCTTCGGCGGCGCTGCGCGAATTCGCGTTTTGCGCTGCGAGCGCCGCAGCCGCGGCTGCGGGATTCGCGCGCGCGGCATGCACGGCGCCGACAGCCGCATCGACGGCCGCGACGCCGCCGGCATTACCGCCCTGCGGCGCGGCCGAAGCCGGGCGTGCCGACGCCGGAGCCGGCGCCGCGGCCGTTGGGCTACGCATACCGGCCTTCGGATCCAATACGAATTGCACGTCCACCGGCGCATGCCAGAAATCGCGGGCCATATCCGCGATGCGGCCGGAGAACTGGCTCTTGACCCAGTCGAGCTTGAAGCGGTTCGGCGCGGCAATGCTCAACGTGTTCGCATCGGCGTCGAAGGCGACCGGGGCCAAGGGTTTGATCCACGTCACGTACTGCTGGGGCGTAAGCTCACGCTCCAGCAATGCGGAACAGTGTTGCCAGAATTCGTTCATCAAGTTGCTATCGTTATGGTGTGCACGGCGGTCGCCGCTGCCCCTGTCGCGCACGCGCAACAAGGCCCTGAGCAGCCAGGCGTAACAGCCCCAGGCGCCTGTGCCACAAGGGTCTGCGGGACAAGCGTGCCGGAGCGGCGTGCAACATTTTTGGGAAGTAAGGCGAGATTCTAACGCCAAAACGAACCCGAAAGTGAGTTATCCACAGGGACCGATCGCTTGGTCCGGCAACCCCCGGCTGCGCCAGACGACGGCTAAACTATTGACGGCCAACGGAAAACCAGTTTAAATAGCGGGTTCCGCGAAAACCAATTTCAGTAAACCACCGGCCATTGCGCTTTCAGCGATGATCGCGCGGTTTTTTTCGATCAAGTGAGAGCAACATGAAACGTACTTACCAACCTTCCGTTACCCGTCGCAAGCGCACCCATGGCTTCCGCGTTCGCATGAAGACCGCTGGCGGCCGCAAGGTCATCAACGCACGTCGCGCGAAGGGCCGCAAGCGCCTCGCGATCTAAGGCAAGCGGATTGCGCGCTGTGACCGAAACCCGCGGCGAAGCGGGAGCGGCCGGGGCGCAGCAACCGGGCTCGGTTCCGTTGCGAGCGCAAGCCGCCTTCCCCAAAGCCGCAAGGCTGCTAAAAACGGATGAATTTTCATCCGTTTTTCGTTTGCGGCCGTGGCGCCGTACCGCACACTTCGTCGTGTACGGCCGGCCCACCGGCAACGAGGCGCGTCTTGGCCTCGTGATCGGTAAGAAGTATGCGCCGCGCGCGGCCACGCGGAATCTGGTGCGCCGGATCGCGCGCGAAGCCTTCCGGCTGCGTCGCGCGGAATTCGGCGGTTGGGATGTGCTGCTGCGTCTACACACGCGTTTCGACAAAAAAGCTTTGCCGAGCGCGTCATCGCCGCCGTTGAAGGCGCTGTGCCGCAGCGAAATCGAGGCGCTGCTCGACAAGGCAGCGCGCGAAATTACCCGTCGTCAGGCGCCGCCCGCGGAGGCGCCCAAGACGGAATGACGCAGTGACCGCCCGCACCACGGTCGCCGCAATGGGCGTTGCGCCGGCAGCTTCAGAGCGCGGGCGTCGTCCTGTACTTCACGTTGCGCGGCGCCGTACGGCCGCACCTGCCATGCAAACGGTACTCTTCGCTTTATTGCGCTTTTACAAGCTTGCCGTGAGCCCCATGCTCGGCAACCGGTGCCGTTTTTACCCTTCCTGCTCTGATTACGCGCGCGAGGCAATCCAGTATCATGGCGCCGCGCGCGGGACTTATCTCGCCGTGAGGCGTGTTTGCCGCTGCCACCCGTTTTCCGCGGGCGGCATCGATCTCGTCCCGCCACCCACTTCTGAAAAGCGCTGACGCGCCGTTCCATCGACACTGAGACAACGCATGGATATCAAACGCACCGTCCTATGGGTCATCTTTTTCATGTCAGCTGTCATGCTGTTCGACAACTGGCAACGCGACCACGGACGCCCGTCGATGTTCTTCCCGAGCACGACGCCGACCCAGACCGCCGGCAGCGCCACGCCGGGCACCACGACACCGGGCACCCAGCCGGCCGATCTGCCGACAACCAACGCGGCCGCGCCGGGCAACGCGCCAGCGGCCGAGCAATCGCAGCTCGTGAAGTTCGGCACCGACGTCTATAGCGGCGAAATCGACACCCGCGGTGGCACATTGTCGCGCCTGTCGCTCGTCAAGCAGGGCGACGGCAAGCAGCCGGATCTCGTGATCACGCTGTTCGACAAAACGAACAATCACACGTATCTGGCGCGCACTGGCCTGCTCGGCGGTGACTTCCCGAATCACAACGACATCTTTACGCTGATGCCGAATCAGCCGACCCATCTGGCCGACGGCCAGAACTCGTTCCAGATGAGCTTCGAGTCGCCGGAAAAGGGCGGCCTCCGGGTCATCAAGACGTATACGTTCACGCGCGGCAGCTACGTGATCGGCGTCGAGACGAAGGTCCAGAACGTCGGCACCACACCGGTGACGCCGCAACTCTATATGGAACTCGTGCGCGACGACCAGCCGGTCGAAACGCCGCGCTTCTCGCACACGTTCATCGGACCGGCTGTCTACACGAACGAGCATCACTTCCAGAAGATGACGTTCAGCGATCTCGACAAGAACAAGCAGAACTTCGCGACGTCGGCCAACGACGGCTGGGTCGCGATGGTCCAGCACTACTTCGCGTCGGCCTGGATTCCGCAGGAAGGCGTGAAGCGCGAGTTCTACGCCGAGAAGATCGATCCGTCGCTGTATCGCGTCGGCATGAAGGAGGCGATGCCGACCATCCAGCCGGGCCAGACCGTCAGCGTGTCCGCGCGTCTGTTCGCCGGTCCGGAAGAAGAAAAGATGCTCGCAGGTATCGCGCCGGGTCTCGATCTGGTGAAGGACTACGGCTGGGTCACGATCATCGCGAAGCCGCTGTTCTGGCTGCTGTCGAAGATCCACGGCTATGTCGGCAACTGGGGCTGGTCGATCGTGCTGCTCACGGTGCTGATCAAGGCGGTGTTCTTCCCGCTGTCGGCCGCGAGCTACAAGTCAATGGCGCGCATGAAGGCGATCACGCCGCGCATGCAGGCGCTGCGCGAGCGTTTCAAGGGCGATCCGCAGAAGATGAACGCGGCGCTGATGGAGCTGTACAAGACCGAGAAGGTCAATCCGTTCGGCGGCTGTCTGCCGGTCGTGATCCAGATCCCGGTGTTCATCTCGTTGTACTGGGTGTTGCTGTCGTCGGTGGAAATGCGCGGCGCGCCGTGGATTCTATGGATCCATGATCTGTCACAGCAGGACCCGTACTTCATCCTGCCGATCCTGATGGCCGTGTCGATGTTCCTGCAGACCCGCTTGAACCCGACGCCGCCGGACCCAGTCCAGGCGAAGATGATGATGTTCATGCCGATCGCGTTCTCGGTGATGTTCTTCTTCTTCCCCGCAGGTCTCGTGTTGTACTACGTCGTGAACAACGTGCTGTCGATCGCGCAGCAGTACTACATCACGCGGATGATGGGCAGCTCGAAGGTGAAGCCGGCCTGATGTTCCGTCCGGTGGCGGCCCGCAGGGCCGCCGTGACGCAAGCTCAAAACGAAAAGCCGCCCGGTGCGAACCGGGCGGCTTTTTTTATGGTGCGGCTGAAGGAAATGCGGCGGGCGGCTGCGCTTGAGTTTCGTCGTTCACTCTTCGTCGGAATCTTCGCCGTAAAAACGCACGATCATTTCCTCGACCAGATTCCGGTCCTTCGGGGTCAACGATGCGATCTTCGAAGCGAGTTCGATCGTTTCGGGTGTCGGCGGATATTTTTCGCCACGTGCCATCGGTCGTGCGCTGGCGCCGGGCGGTGGTCCGTAATGGAGCCAGTGCTCCTTGACGTTCAACCATTCGGCGAGCGTGCGCAACTTGTCCGGCTTCGGGATCGTCGTGCCCGTCAGCCATTTGTGTGCGGTCTGGGGCGTCACGGGCCGCTCGCCGTAATAGCGAAGATTGAATTGCTCGGCGAGTTTGGTCCCGCCGCGGATTTTCAGCGGCTCGAGCAGATCCTTCAGCCTCTTGGCGAAGGCGGCTTTTTCTTTGTCGGTCGGCATGGGCCAGATTGTGCAATTCGGAGTTCAGCCAGTTGACAACCGATCAAGCTTTGTTTTCTCTTATTTGAGATAGTTTTAGCTTGTAGCGCGCGCCCCGTAACGCGTTGCGCGAATTTGATTTTTTGATCTCTCGATTGCCAGGCTTGGCTTTGCCTGAACCGCAGTTCCTGCCGAGTCTCAACAATTCCTAAGTAGCGCGGTAACAATCCTAGCTTAATTGAGATAAATCTGAGTTGTTCAAACAATAGAGGCGAACGGGCACGTCATCCGCTTCGCGTCCTTGTCGCCAGCGCTTCCGTGCGAAGCGCGCGCGTTACAATGCCTCGCGCCGGTTCGACCGACGCGGCCCTGCTCCTCCCCTCCCGTTTCACCCGACTTCACATGCTCACGACCGACTCCGATCCCATCGTTGCCATTGCTACCGCGCCCGGCCGGGGAGGCATCGGCGTCGTGCGGATTTCGTTCGGCCGCGCTGGCGCGGCGGCGGCCCAGCCGTTGATGCAGGCCCTCACCGGCCAGACGCTCGCGGCGCGTCACGCGAGCTACGTGCCGTTTCTCGACGCGAGCGGCAATCCGCTCGATCGCGGCATCGCGCTGTACTTTCCGGCGCCGCACTCGTACACCGGCGAGCACGTGCTTGAACTGCAAGGCCATGGCGGCCCGGTCGTGCTGCAATTGGTCCTGCAGCGCTGCATCGACGCCGGCCGCGCGTTCGGTCTACGGCTCGCCGAGCCCGGCGAATTCACGCGTCGCGCGTTTCTGAACGACAAGCTCGACCTCGCGCAGGCCGAGGCCGTCGCCGATCTGATCGAGGCAAGCACCGAGGCCGCCGCGCGTTCGGCCGGCCGATCGCTCGACGGCGCGTTCTCGCGCGACATCCACGCGCTGGTCGAAGAGGTGATCACGCTGCGGATGCTGGTCGAAGCGACGCTCGACTTCCCGGAAGAGGAAATCGACTTCCTCGAAGCCGCCGACGCGCGCGGCAAGCTCGTGCGCATACGCGAGCGTCTCGCGCACGTGCTGAGCGAGGCGCGCCAGGGCGCGTTGCTGCGCGAAGGTTTGTCGGTCGTGCTGGCGGGGCAGCCGAACGTCGGCAAGTCGTCGTTGCTGAATGCGCTCGCCGGCGCCGAACTCGCGATCGTCACGCCGATCGCCGGCACGACGCGCGACAAGGTCGCGCAGACGATCCAGATCGAAGGCATCCCGCTGCACGTGATCGACACGGCCGGCCTGCGCGAGACCGAGGACGAGGTCGAGAAGATCGGCATCGAGCGCACGTGGGGCGAGATCGAGCGCGCGGACGTGGTGCTGCATCTGCTCGACGCGCGCGCCGGAATGACGGCCGGCGACGAAACGATCGCCGGACGCTTTCCGCGCGGCGTGCCCGTCGTCCGCGTGCTGAACAAGACCGACCTGACAGGGCTCGCGCCCGCGACGCAGGCGCTCGACGCCGACCTCGAACTTAGCGAGGTGCGGCTGTCGGCGAAGAAGGGTGACGGCGTCGCGCTGCTGCGCGACGAACTGCTGCGGATTGCCGGCTGGCAGGCGGGCGCGGAGAGCGTCTATCTCGCGCGCGAGCGGCACCTGATCGCGTTGCGCGCGGCCGACGAGCATCTGGCGACCGCCGCCGTGCATGCGGAGCAGAACGCGCAGGCGCTCGATCTGTTCGCCGAGGAATTGCGGCTCGCGCAGGATCAACTGAACTCGATCACCGGTGAGTTCAGTTCGGACGATCTGCTCGGCGTGATTTTCAGCCGATTCTGTATCGGCAAGTAACGCCGAACTTGTGCGTCGCCGCAATGCGGCCGTCATATAGGCTCTCGCGGCCGAATCGGTGCCGCTGCCGCACACGCGAAAATCGCACTCCGTCGACCAAAAACCCACCGGATTTTTGGTACACAACCGGGCAAAGGATTTAGAATCCAGCTGTCCGAGCCTAAACGTACAGCGCCCCCAAAGCATGCCCCGCCTCGCCACCCCGCTCACCGAATCCGAGATCCGCGCGCTCGAACCGCGCGCGACCCGCTACTGCGTCGCCGACGGCAACGGCCTCGTGATCGAGGTCATGACGACCGGCACCAAGGTCTGGCGCTTCCGCTATACGTTGAACGGCAAGCGTCAGCCGCTCGCGACCATCGGCGATTACCGGATGATTTCGCTGCGCGTCGCGCGCGCGAAGGCGCAGAAGTACGCGGCGCTCGTCGCGCAGGGCATCTCGCCGGTCGCCACCGCGCGGCGCGATCGCGGTGCCGAGAGCAAGGCCGACGTGCTGCGCGAAGCGGCCGAGCTTTATCTCGCGACGACGCTGGCCGGCAAGTCGGATGAATATCGCCGCACCACGCGGCGCGCGCTCGACAAGGACGTGCTGCCCGCGATCGGCAACAAGCCGATCGGCGCGGTCACCGCTGACGACGTCGTCGCGATCTGCGAGCGCATCAAAAGCCGCGGCTCGCCGAAAATGGCGCTGCACACGCGCAACGTCGTGAAGCGCCTGTACGCATATCTGATCGCGCGCCAGCTCGCGACCAGCAATCCCGCGGAAGTCGTACCGGCGCGCTCGATCGCGACCTTCGACAGCCGCACCCGCGTGCTGTCCGGCGCCGAGATCGGTGTCATGCTGCGCACGATCGACACATCCAATATCCGCCGTCCGCTGAAGCTCGCGCTGCATCTGCTGGTGCTGACGATGGCACGCAAAGCGGACCTCGTCGAATCGACATGGGCCGAGTTCGATCTCGACGACGCGCTGTGGACGATCCCCGCCGCGCGCCTGAACGCGCGCGAGGACCGCGTCGTCCGTCTGCCGCGTCAGGCGGTTGCGCTGCTGCGCGAGCTGCAGCGCGGGCGCACCAGCGAGACGTTCGTGTTCCCGAGCGTCAGGGGCGACGATCGGCCGATCGCGAAAAGCACGCTGAACCAGGCAGTCAAGGCATTGGGGCTCGACGTGGAGCATTTCGTGCTGCATGACTTTCGTCGCACCGCATCGTCGCATCTGCGCGACATGGAACAGCAAACAGCTGCGGGGGGCGACATCGCGAAGCGTGAAGCAACCGACGAAGCGGCGTGGCAGGGTCGCATGCTTCAGAGTTGGGCGGACTTTGTCGATAGCCAGATGGAAGTCGCGCGGTAGACGGCGAACGGGACGGCTTGACGGCATTGTCATGGGTTTTGGCGTCATGTGACGCTTGCCGTCAGGCCGGTAACAGGATGGTACACAGGCTAAGGCGACCTCGCCCAGACGCTAGGCAAATAAAGGAAAAATCATCAAAAAACAGGTTTCCAAACCGGGCGCAAATGCGCCTTTTTTCGCTTCTCTGGACCGTTTGACATCGTCGTTCTTTCCCCGCTTCCTTCGCCTACACTGAGAGATGGATGCAAGCCGATACGGAGGTTCCGATGCCTGAATCAATGCTCGCTTATCTGATGGGGCCCGCCGTCATGCTGGTGGTCGGCCTTGCCATCTGGATGATGTCGCGTCACCGCGACCCGTCCAGGCCGCCCAGGCTCGAGCGCTGGCTCGACACGCATTACGCGGAGTGGCTGCATCACAAGCATTAAGCCGTGCCTCAAATGGAAAAAGGCCGTCGCATTGGGCGACGGCCTTTTTGTCTGCGCGTTGTTCGGCTGAATCATCCGCGCATCAGAGCCTGGCCGCGCTCACCACTGCGGCTCGGGTTGCGGTTGCGCATAGCCGTACTGTCCGGGCGGCGGTGCGCCGCACGCGACATAGGCGCGCTGATACTGGTCGTAGCAATATCCGGGCGGCGGTGCCACGTAAGCCGGCGCGGGCTGGTACGCGGGCTCGGCATAGACCGGCTGCGGATACGCGACCACCGGCGCCGGCGTCAACGCCGAGGTGACCACCGCGCCCAGCACCGCGCCGCCAATCAGCGCACCCACCACATCACCGCCGTGTCCGTGCGCGGACGCCTGGCCCGCCACCGTCAAACTACCCGCCATTACCAACGCCACTGCGATCTTTTTCATATTGAGCTCCCGCCGTTCAGGCATGGACGAATTGTCGCCGGCGCGCGCGGAAATAGATGCTGCAGTTGGTAACCGGAGATTAACTCTGTAACAGGTGCATAACGTTGGACGCGTTAACCCACGCGAGGCATTGCGCTGCTTTTCATCCAGGCATCGCGGGGAAGATCGCCGCGCTGGCCTTGATGCGGGCGCCGACTATTATCTGACCAAGGGCAGTGGTCAACGAGCGCCTCGCCTCCCCGCAAGCTGACGTGCCCTCCCTGAACTTCATCCTGGCCGAGCCACATGGACACCTCTAAACCGCCCCAGAACGCCGCAACGCTGCATCCCGCAGACGACGTGAGCCCGCAGGCGCACGCGCTCGTCGCGGAGGATGCGCCCAGTCTCGCCAGCGACGACGCGCTCGCGCGCATCCTCGCCGACCCGCCGGCGGCCGAGTGCCCGATCATGGTGCTGCTGGTCGGCGACCAGGCGGTCATCGCCGAGGGGGTGCGCGAGGCGCTCGCCGACGAGCCGGGCATCGACTTTCGCTACTGCGCGTCATGGGAAGACGCGGTGCGCTGCGCCGAGGAAACGCGCGCGACGGTGATCCTGCAAGATCTCGTGATGCCGGGCACCGACGGTCTGACGCTGGTGCGGCAATACCGGCTGAATGCCGCCACTCGCGACATCCCGATCGTCGTGCTGTCGACCAACGAAGAGCCGCTCGTCAAAAGCGCGGCGTTCGCAGCCGGTTCGAGCGACTACCTCGTGAAGCTGCCCGACCGCATCGAACTGATAGCGCGCATCCGCTATCACTCGTGCTCGTATCTACACCTGCTGCAACGCGACGAGGCGTACCGCGCGCTGCGGCAATCTCAGCGGCAACTGCTGGCGACGAATCTGGAGTTGCAGCGGCTCACGCATTCGGACGGTCTGACCGGCCTGTCGAACCGCCGCTACCTCGACCAGTATCTGGCCGCCGAATGGCACCGTGGCACCCGCGACAAGACCGGCCTCGGCCTCCTGATGATCGACGTCGATCACTTCAAGGCCTACAACGACACCTACGGGCACGTCGCCGGCGACGAAGTGCTGAAGAGCGTCGCGCATACGATCGAAGCGTGCCTCGGCCATTCACTGGATCTCGCCGCGCGCTTCGGCGGCGAGGAGTTCGCGGTGGTCGTCCCGGACACGTCGGCGGGTGGCTTGCGCCTGCTCGCGGAGAAAATCCGCATCGCGGTCGAAGACCGCGCGATCACCCATGCGGGCTCGGCAGAGGGCGTCGTCACGATCAGCATCGGCGCGGCGATGGTGGTGCCGTCGGCCGCCGAACCGGTCACGACGCTGATCGAGGCCGCCGGCGTCGGCCTGTATCGCGCGAAACACGACGGCAAGAATCAGGTGGCCGTGAGCGGCTGAGTCTGGCGCCGCCCTCCTCGACCTTCGGCTTACGCGGCCACGGCGCGCGTATAGCGCTCGGCCGGCGCGCTGCGCGACAGATTCGGCTGCAGATGCAAACGCGCGCTGTTCAGACGCTCCCAGTCGGCGGCATCGGGCAACGACGGGATCGTCACCAGTTCGCCCTGATCGAGACCGGCAAGCGCCGCGTCGACCATGTCCTCGGCGCTCATCACGATCTGCGAAGGCAGGTTCTCGACCGCGAGACCCGCGCGATCCCAGAACGCGGTGCTCGTCGCGCCCGGCAGCACCGCTTGCAGCCGCACGCCCTTGCCGCCCACCTCGTGATGCAGCGACTGCGTGAGGTTCAACACGTAGGCCTTGGTGCCGCTATAGGTGCCGTTCAACAATTCCGGCGCCAGCGCGACGATCGACGAGATATTGATCACCGTACCGGCGCCGCGCGCGATGAAGCCCGGCAACACCGCCGCCGTCAGGCGCGTGAGCGAGGTCACGTTCAGCTCGATCATCTGCTCGAGTTCATCGATGTCGGAGTCGAGCAGCGTCGCGGTCGCGCCGACGCCCGCGTTGTTGATCAGCATCGTGATGCCGCGCTCGGCGCGCAACTGGTTCTCGATGCGGCGCACGTCGGCCTTGTTGGTCAGATCGGCGCTGACGGTGCTCACGCGGCGGCCGGTTTCCTTCGTCAGCCGGTCGGCGAGGCTGCTGAGGCGTGCGCCGTCGCGCGCGATCAGCAGCAGGTCGTAGCCGCGTCGCGCGAGCCGGTCCGCGTAGACCGCGCCGATACCCGACGATGCGCCCGTGACCACCGCCGTACCCTTGCCTTCGTTCGAATTGCCTTGTACGCCCTTGTCTGCCTGCGTTGCCATTGAAGCTCTCCTTGCGGGCTGCGCATGATGCGGCCGCCCTGTCCGGTGAATGGGAACATCCGTGAACTCGCCGCCTGGCGGCATTTGCGCTGATACGGCGGGGTTGACGAGCTGAGTTTAGGCGCGTACTGTTTTGTCTCAAATGTCGCATTTCCCTCGTTTCCGGACATCGCAAATGAAACGCATCGCCGTGGTGGTCTTTCCGGGCTTTCAGATCCTCGACATGGTCGCGGTATCGATTTTCGAACTCGCCAATCAGGACACCGGCGAGCCCGCGTACGACGTCGCGTTGATCTCCGAGCACGGCGGCATGGTGCGCAGCTCGGCGGGCGTCGAGGTCGCGACGCGCCCGTTCGGCGATCCCGCCTACGACACGGTGATCGTCACCGGCGCGATGGAGATCGCGCCGTCGTCGCCGGGGCTCCTCGCGTTTCTGAACGACGCCCTCGCCGCCTCACGCCGCACCGCGAGCATCTGCACCGGCGCGTTCGTGCTCGCCGAAGCGGGCATCCTCGACGGCCGCCACGCGACTACGCACTGGGCGCATGCGCGCGATTTGCAACGGCGCTTTCCGCGCGCGCGGGTCGACGAGGACCGCATCTTCATCGTCGACGGCTCGGTGTGGACGTCGGCCGGCATGACCGCGTGTATCGATCTGTGCCTCGCGCTCGTCGAGAACGACCTCGGCGTCGCGGTTTCGCGCGCGATCGCGAAGAAGCTCGTGGTCTATCACCGGCGCACCGGCGGGCAATCGCAGTACTCTGCGATGCTCGATCTCGAACCGAAATCCGATCGGATCCAGAACGCGCTGTCGTATGCGAAGAGCCATCTGCGCGAGCCGCTGACCGTCGAGCAGCTCGCCGACGTCGCGCATCTGAGCCCGCGCCAGTTCAGCCGCGCGTTTCGCGACGAGACGCGCCAGTCGCCGGCCCGCGCGATCGAGGCGCTGCGTGTCGAAGCGGCTCGCACGATGCTCGAAACCGGCCGTCATTCGATCGAAACCGTTGCAGCCGACACTGGCTTCATCGACCCCGAGCGGATGCGGCGCGCGTTTTTGCGCGCGTTCGGCCAGCCACCTCAAGCGATCCGGCGTGCCGCACGCGTGGCGTAAGCGTTCGGGTAGAGAATAGGAAACCCGCGGTGCGAAGCTACGCAAAAAAAGTATCCCGCTCGACCCGTGAATCGAACCCAGCCCAAATGAAAGGAAACGCGATGAGCTACAACGACAGCAACCCGTTCGCCAAAATCTTGCGCGGCGAACTACCGTGCATCAAGGTGGCCGAAAACGACCAGGCGCTGGCTTTCATGGACTTGATGCCGCAGGCCGACGGCCATCTGCTCGTCGTGCCGAAGGAAGCGGTCGCGGAAATTTTCGATCTGTCGGATGCGGCGCTCGTCGCGTCGACGCGCATGGCGCAAAAGCTCGCGATCGCGGTGCGCGCGGCACTGCGTCCTGACGGCGTGTTCATCGGCCAGTTCAACGGCGCGGCGGCGGGACAGACAGTGCCGCACGTCCATTTCCACGTGATTCCGCGCTGGGAAGGCCAACCGCTGAAGCTGCATGCGCGCGAGGTCGCCGATCCGGACACGCTCGAAGCGCTCGCCAAACGGATTCGCGCGCACTGGCGCGCCCACTGAAGCGCGACGCGAGGCCTGCCGATGCAACGTCGCGCCCCGCATTACGGTCACGCCCGGTAACAACTGTAAAAGCCGTTGAAACCACCGATTAGCGTGTCGCGACTAGACTGCTATTGCCTTGTGTTCAAGGCATTGAGTGTGGATCTCTTTTTTTCAGCCTGCCCCTGTGGCAGGCTTTTTTTCTTTGGGGACCCGCTTCGCAATCTCAGAGCCGCTCCCGCGAACGGCGTAGCGGATGCCGCCAGTCGATGCGTCGGCGACGCGCTCGCAACGGCCGTCCGTCGTGCAGGTCTCGATGCTCCTGCCACAGTTCGTCGGAAAAAAGAAACATGACGATCAGCAGCGGAACGACTAGAAAAATCCCGAGTATGACGTGCTCGTTCACGATAGCCTCCGGGTGCAGGAGATTCATTTTCATTGTAGAGCACCGCCTGTACCCGCATACCGGCTCGACGAAGATCCACCTGGATTCAGGCCGCACGCGAAGGGTACATCGCACTGCGATCGCGCCCCCTCGCCTGTCCATGCGGCTTTGCGCCGCGCGGCTTTTTTTCATGCGTTTTCGGCAATGGCGCGTTGCAAGCGTTTCACCAGGGCCCGTGAGATACGGCTGGCACTGTTTATTTTCTGCACTTGCCTCGTTATTGCGCATCGCAGCTTTTGCCTGTGGAATGACTTTGTGTGCGATGCACAAACCCGTTGATTAAATTGTATTAAATCGCTTAATTGACGCTACACGTTTACGTGAATGCGCGCGCAAAGCTTTACCAGCTAAGGCATATGCGAGTGTGGATTTTTAGTTATTCATTTCATTGCCATTCGGTCAGGCGTGTGCTCAAGCTTTAATCAGCTTCGACAGCAGGTGCGACAATTCGCCACTGTTGCGATCGCACACAAGATGTGCTTGTCGTTCTCATCGGTTCTCCTAGAGTGCGAGATGCGGGTCCACCGTTAAAGTTAAATACATAGCTAACCGAGATTTTTTTCGGCCCGCCCCGGAGGAACGAATGAAAACTCGAATTGCCGTTGTTTTCGCCATCGCGGGTTTGGCTGCCGCTAGCGTTCAGGCGCAAGACGTCGTGATCAAGCCGCAGCAAACGATCCAGTTCAAGGCCAATGCGTATGGCTGCGTATCGAAGGACAAGCTCGATGCCGCCGATCACCACGCGCAAGCCGGTGAACAGCAGCAGATGCAGGAATTCTTCTCCGGATATCAATGCGTGTCGACTCCGACCGACTCGAGTTTTCGCGTGGTGCGCGTGGTCGGCCACGACGTCGAGTTCGTGAATTCAGCCAATAGCGATACCGAGGGGCTCTGGGCGAACGACCGATTCATCAAGCAATAAGTACAACACCGGTATTCCGGCAAAAGCCGGAATACCGTCGCATGCGTATCCGCTGCGGCTTTAAAAGTCGCAGGCGTGAACGCGTGAGCTAAAAGAGACGGCTTGGGCATTCCGATGCCAAGCCGTTTTTTTTATTGCTTTTGATACTTGCCAGGCTTCACCTGCAATAAAAAAGCCGATGCGGGTTTTATCGACCCGCATCGGCAGTACGCCTTCTCGCAAAGCGCAGGAAACCGGCCACGAGCAACGGCGCGTCAGTGCACGCGCTTGCTGCGGCGGAACTGGTCGAACAGAACCGCGAGCAGCAGGATGCCGCCGCGAATCAGGTACTGGTAGAACGTCGGTACGTTCAGCAGGCTCATGGCGTCCTGTACCGAGCCCATGATCAGCACGCCGACCAGCACGCCGGAGATCGTCGCGACACCGCCCGTCAGCGACACACCTCCGAGCACGCACGCGGAAATCACGCCGAGCTCGAGCCCGACCGACGTCTTCGGATCGCCGAGGCTCATGCGCGACGCGAGCATCACGCCCGCGAAGCCGGTCACGAGGCCTTGCAGCACGAACACGGTGATCTTGATCCGCGTGACGGGCAGCCCCGCGAGCACAGCCGCTTCGCTATTGCCGCCGACGGCCAGCACGTTCTTGCCGAACACGGTCTTTTTCAGCAGGAAGCCGAACAGAACGAAGCCGACGATGTTGCTCCAGATCGGATAAGAAATGCCGAGGAACGAGCCGCCGCCGAGGTCGAAGAAGCGCTCCTCGGAGATCATCACCGCGTCGCCGTTCGAGGTGATGTACGCGAGGCCGCGCACGACCTCCATCATCGCGAGCGTGACGATCAGCGAGTTGATCTTGTAGCGCGCGACCAGCGTGCCGTTGACGAGCCCGACCGCGCCGCCCGCGAGCACGCCGGCCGTGATGCCGACTAACACGCTGTGCGTCGCGGTGATCAGCACGGAAGCCACCACGCCCGAAAACGCGACGATCGACGCCACCGACAGGTCCACCTCGCCGAGCGCGAGCACGAACATCATCGTGACGGAGATCGAGCCGATCAGCGTGACCGACAGCAGCAGGCCCTGGATATTGCGCGTGCTCAGAAAGTCTGGGACCGTGAACGACAGCACCGCGAACAGGATGACGAACACCATCACGATGCCGGATTTGTTGATCAGGTCCCAGGTGCGCGCGGCGCGCGCGGCCAAGCCCACGGAGGCGACGGCGGGGGTCGAGGAATCGGTGGAAGGTGTATTCATGATGTCTGTTCCATTCAATGCCGTTTTCGTTGCGATATTCGGTAAGAGGTCTGGTGGCGCGATCCGTTGGGCGATCAGCGCGGCAATGCCAGCTTGATCAGCGCATCCGGCGTGGCCTGCGCCTTCGGCAGATCGCCGACGATGCGGCCTTCCTTCATCACGATCACGCGATCGGTCACGCCGATCACCTCGGCGAGATCGCTCGACACGACGATGACCGTGCGGCCCGCCTCGGCGAGCCCATACAGCAGCCCATAGATCTCGCTGCGCGCCCCGACGTCGATGCCGCGCGTCGGCTCGTCCATCAGGAACACGTCGATCTCTTCGGCGAGCCAGCGCGACAGGATCACCTTCTGCTGATTGCCGCCGGACAGCGTGCCGATCGGCGTGTCGCCGTTGCGCGTCTTGATCGCGAGCTTGCCGATGAACTCACGCGTGGTCTGCGCTTCCTTGCGGCCGTTGAGCACGCTGAAGCGGCTGAAGTGGCGGCGGCAGCTGATGTTCAGGTTGTCCGACACCGACGCGATCGACACGATGCCTTCCTGCTTGCGATCCTCGGGACACAGCGCGACACCGGCGCGCACCGCGTCGCGCGGCGTGGCGAACTGCACGCGCTTGCCCTTCAGCGCGACCTCGCCGGCGCTCGGCTTGACCGCGCCGTAGATCAGCTTCATCAGCTCGGAGCGGCCCGCGCCGACGAGCCCGAAGAAGCCGACGATCTCGCCCTTGCGCGCCGAAAACGATGCCGGTTCGCGCAGGCCCGGTCCCATCAGGCCGTCGACCTGAAGCTGCACGTCGCCGTGCTCGCGCGCGCGATAGCCGTACACATCGGTGATCGAGCGCCCCACCATGCAGCTGATCAGCCGATCGCGATCGAGTCCCGCGCCGGCCTCGAAGGTGTCGATGCGGCGGCCGTCGCGAAACACCGTGACGCGATCGCACAGTTCGTAGACTTCATCCATCCGGTGCGTGACGTAGATGATCGCGCGGCCTTCGGCCTTCAGCGCGCGGATGATGCGGAACAGTTGCGTGGTTTCGCGCGACGACAGCGAGCTGGTCGGTTCGTCGAACGCGATCACGCGCGCGTCGCGCATCAGCGCCTTGCCGATTTCGATCATCTGCCGCTGACCGATCGACAGATGCTTGACCTGCTGCGACGGATCGAGCTTTTCGCCGAGCCGTTCGAGCTCGCGCATCGCACGCGCGACCAAAGCCTTTTCGTCCAGTACGCCGAAGCGATTCGGCAGGGCGCCGAGCATCAGATTCTCGGCGACCGTCAGCTCCGGCACCAGATGCAGTTCCTGATAGATGATCGCGATGCCCGCGGCGATCGCCGCCTTGGTCGTCGCGAACTGCTGCTCGACGCCGTCGAGCGACAACGTGCCCGAGACAGGATGATTGACGCCGGACAGCACCTTCAGCAGCGTCGATTTGCCGGCGCCGTTTTCGCCCATCAGGCCGTGCACCTCGCCGCGGCGCACTTCCAGCGAGACCTGGTCGAGCGCGAGCACGCCCGGAAAGCGCACGGTGATGCCGTCGAGCCGGAGATAGGGGGCGTCGGATGCGGGCGTCGATGCAGGCGAGGGCGTGCGCACCGCCTCGCTGGCATGAGACCCGGTGAATAAGGACGTCATCGAAAAACCTCGAACGGATGAAAGCTGAGCGGGCCGCGCTCGCGCTAAACGCGAGGCACGAGGCGGCCCGCCGTCTGCTGCGAGAACCTCGCTTAAATACCCAGTTCCTTGCGCACGTCCAGCCAGTTGCCGCGCACCATCAGCTTGCCGGTGGTCTGCGTGTCGGCGGGCGGCTGCTTGCCGTCCTTGATCCACTCGATAAGGTTCTCGGTGCTTTCCTTGCCGTGGTTCGTCGAGCTGACCGCGATCGTGCCGTAGAAGCCCGTCGGTTCCTTCTTCTGGAACTCGGCGAACGCCTCGCCCGCGCCGTTGATGCCGACGCCGATCACGTCCGCGGCCGGAATATGCAGCTGTTCGGTCGCGCGCACGCCGCCAAGCACGCTTTCCTCGTTGAGCGCGAAGATCACCCACTTCTTGATGTTCGGATGCTGCGCGAGCACCGGCGACACCGCGTTGAAGCCGCCTTCGTCGTCGGTGGTTTTCTGCGGCGCGTCGAAGACGTTTTCCTTCTTGAAGCCGCCGGCGAGCAGCGACTGCGTCGCGCCGTCGGTGCGCAGCTTCGCGGTCGGCAGCTCATAGTCCGTGATACGCAGCGCGCCGACTTCCTCAGGCTTCCAGCCGCGGCGCTTCATTTCGTCGGTGATCGCCTGGCCCACCTGGTTGCCGATCTTGAAGGCCGACATGCCGAGGTGCGGCACGTTCGCCAGCGGCTTGCCGGTCGAATCGACCAGTTGGTCGTCGACGGTCACGAACTTCATGTTGTAGCGCTTCGCGCGCGCCTGAATCGCCGGTCCGAGGCGCACGTCGGGCGCGCAGATCACGAAGCCTTTCGCGCCTTGCGCGCCGAGGTTGTCGATCGCGGCCAGCACCTTTTCGCCGTCGGGCGTGCCGATGTTGACGACCGAGAAGCCGTCCTTCTTACCGAGCGCGGTCGCGGCTTTCTGTTCGTTGATGAACCACGCCTGTTCGGGCATCTTCACGAGGAAGCCGACTTTGAGCGGCTCATCCGCGTGGGCGGACAGTTGTGCGGCGAACGGGGCGGCGAGGGCGGCGGCGGCCATCGCGGTCAGGGTCAAACGGCGAAGCTTGCTGGTCATCTACTGTCTCCTGAGGGTGAAAAGCTGCATTGATGTCGTGTAGTTGCAGCGGGGTAACGCGGGCGGCGTCAGCCATCGCGCGAATCGGGGCGGATCTGCGCGCGGCACGCCGGGCGGTTCGCGCAAGTCGCGGTGAAAACGGTGGCGTGGCTCATTGCTTCTAGCTCGCCAGGTACGCCGTTTTCACGGCGGTCCAGAACGCGGCATCGCTCGCGCCATAGGCCGACGCCTTGCGCCCGCCGCCGGGTCCATGATGCTCGACGGTCGTGGTCGGCAGATTGATCGTGACGAGACCGCTCTGCACGTGGCGGCGAAAATGCCGCGCGCGTTCGAGCGAGCGCGTACAGATGCCGGCGCACAGTCCGTAGGCGGTGTCGTTCGCGAGATGTAGCGCGTGTTCGTAATCGTCCGCGCGCAGCACGACCGCGAGCGGCCCGAAAATCTCTTCACGAGCGATCCGATGCTCCGATTCGCCGATAAACAGCGCCGGCTCGAAAAAATAGCCGCGCGTCGCGCGCTCCAGTCGCCGCCCGCCGCGCAGCAACTGCGCGCCTTCCTGCTCGCCGACGCGCACGTAGTCGAGATTGCGTTCGAGCTGCGCGGCGTTCGCCACCGGGCCGATATCGGTGCCGTGCTTCAACGCGTGATCGACGGTGAGTTTCGCGAGCTTTGCCTGCAACGCGTCGACGAACGGCGCGAACACCGCGCGTTCGACGATTAGCCGCGCGGCAGCCGTGCTGCGCTGGCCGGTCGCGCTGAAGGCACCGCTGAGCGCCGCGTCGACCGCGCCGTCGAGATCGGCGTCGGCCAGCACGACGAACGGATTCTTGCCACCCATCTCGAGCTGCACGCGCGCCTGGCGCGTCGCGGCGGCCTGCAGCACGCGCGTGCCGGTGTCGGACGAACCGGTGAAGCTGATCGCCGCGACGAGCGGATGCGCGACGATGCGCGCGCCGACCTTGCGCCCGCTGCCCATCACGAGGTTGAACACGCCGGCCGGCAAGCCCGCGCGACTGACGATCGACGCGAGCGCCGCCGCGCAGGCCGGCGCCGATTCGGCCGGCTTGTAGACGACGCAGTTGCCGTGCGCGAGCGCGGCGCCGATCTTCGCCGCGGCGATCGCGAGCGGCGCGCTCCAAGGCGCGATGATGCCGACCACCCCGAGCGGCTCGCGCGTCACGTCGATTTCGACGCCGGCACGCGCCGACGCGTGCGGCTCGACGAACGCGCGCAGCGCCTCGGCCGCGAATAGCTTGAACAGTTGCCCTGCGCGCGTCGCTTCGGCGAGCGCCTCGGGCAGCACCTTGCCGACTTCACGCGCGAGCAGCCGGGCCAGTTCCTCGCGGCGCGCGAGCATTTCGCTGCCGATCGCGTCGAGCGCGTCGGCGCGGCGCTGTGCGGAGGCGAGCGACCAGTCGCGAAACGCCGCGTGCGCAGCCTCGATCGCGCTGTCGGTCTGCCGCACGTCCGCGCGCACGTATTCGCCGACCGGCTCGTCGAGATCCGACGGATTGAGCGACACGCCCGTGGTCGCGCCAGTCTCCCATCCGCCATTGATGTAATGGCGAAACGGGCTGGCAACGAGGGGGACGAGCGGATCGCGGTTCATCGGCGAAAAAAGGCGCACCGTAAGTTCACAAAAGTCCACGAATGGTATGAGCCGGCCCAATAACTTTCCAATCCCTTTTTAGGCTTCTCCGATATCAGTTTCGGTATGGCATCATGGAGCTTCAGAGGAAGAACGTACAAAAATCGCTCGTAAAGACCCAGGAGACCCTGCGATGACGCGTAGCTATTCGAACTGGTTCGTGCGCGCGCGGCTGAAGACGCGCCAGTTGCTGCTGCTTGCCGCGATGGAGGAGGAGGGCAACGTGCGCCGCGCGGCCGACGTGCTCGGCATGACGCAGCCGGCCGCGTCGCGCCTGTTGAAAGAGCTCGAGGACATGCTCGGCGTGAGCCTGTTCGACCGCACGCCGCACGGTATGCACGCGACGCTGTACGGCGAGGTGATGATCCGCCACGCGCGCATGGTGCTGTCGAACCTGAGCCAGGCGCACGACGAAATCTCGGCGCTGCGCGCGGGGCTCGCGGGTCAGGTGCGTATCGGCGTGATCGCCGCGGCGGCCGCGACGATGGTGCCGCGCGCGATCGCGAGCGTGAAGGCGCGTTATCCGCAGTTGCAGATCTGGACCGAGGTCGAGACCTCCGACGTGATGCTGCCGCGGCTCGCCGAAGGCGATCTCGACATCATGATCGGCCGCGTGCTCGAAAGGCAGAACCAGTTCAAGACCGACGTGCGCTACGAACCGCTCGCCGACGAACCGCTGTGCGTGGTCGCGCGTCCCGGCCATCCGCTCGAAAATGAAACGGGATTGACGCTGCGCGGCATCGTCAACGCGAGCTGGGTGCTGCATCCGCCGGGCAGCGTGCTGCGCCATCGCTTCGACCTGATGTTTTCGCAGATCGGCCTGAATCCGCCGCAGAACGTCGTCAATACGAACAACTTCCTCGCGATTTCGAGCCTGCTGCTGCAAAGCGAGATGTTGGCGGTTTTGCCCGATGAAGTGGCGCGCCAGTACCAACAGTACGGGGTATTGAAGCGCGTACCGATCGATTTGCCTTGCAGGATGGATACATTCGGTATCATCACGCGCCAGTCGCATCTGTTGTCGCCGGCGGCCGCCGTCGTGCTCGACGCGCTGCGAGATGCGGCTCGCGACGTGTACGGCACGGCCACGGAACCCGCGGTGGCCCGGTAAATGCTTCCTTCTGTGTCATAGGCACCGGCTGACGGCGCGGGAGGAACATACGATGTACAGCAAACACAAGAAACGGCAACGCGCCGTCGACGATTCATTTTCGCTGCGCTCCGGTGGAGCGAGCGCCTGGTTTAGCAACGGCATGGCTCTCAAATCGACGATATACAAGGCGGAACTGCAGATCGCTGACATGGACCGGCACTATTACGCCGACCATTCGCTGACGATCGCCCGTCACCCCTCCGAAACCGACGAACGGATGATGGTCCGCGTCGCCGCGTTCGCGCTGTTCGCGCAGGAACGGCTGGAGTTCTGCAAAGGTTTGTCGGATGTCGACGAACCGGATCTGTGGGCGAAGGATCTGACCGGCGCGATCGACACGTGGATCGAGGTCGGCCAGCCCGATGAGCGCCGCATCGCCAAGGCGAGCGGGCGGGCGAATCACGTGGTCGTGATCGCGTATGGCGGGCGTACTTCGGAAATCTGGTGGCAGGGCGTGCGCAACAAGGTCGAGCGCCTGCGCAACGTGACGGTCTGGACACTCGGCGAAGACGTCGCGGCATCGCTCGGCTCGCTTGCCGAACGCACGATGCGGCTGCAATGCACGGTGCAGGACGGCGAAGCATGGCTCGGCAGCGCCGAAGCCGATGCGGTGAAGATCGACTGGACCGTACTGAAGGCCCCCGCCGATGCGTGACGGCTCAGGTCTGAACCAGTTTTTGCGCCGCTTCGTTCTCGCATTCAGAGCGACGTGACCCGTGCCGCTTCCGGCGGCCCCTTCAGCTCGACCATATTGCCCTCCGGGTCGAACAGATACAGCGACGGCCCGAAGCCGTCCGCGCCATAACGCACTCCCTGTTCGCCGAGCCGCGCGCCATGCGCGCTCAAATGCGCCTTCAACGCGTCGGCGTCGAACGACTCGACGCGCAGACACAGGTGGTCCATGTTGCGCCCCGTGCCCGCCGCGCCGTTTTCCGCGCGATCGAGCTTCGCGCCGACCTGCAGCAGATCGATCAGCGATCGGCCCGCGCGCAGTTGCGTGAGGCCGAGTTCGCGCTGCTCCTTTTCAACACTGCAACCGAGTACGTCGCAGTAAAAGCGCGCGAGGGTTTCGACCTGCGTCGCCCGGATCACGACGTGGTCGATCTCGCGAATGTGGATTTTCATGTCGAACGCCCTTTCGCTAGTTCGGAGAACCGATTAGGAAGTGTAGGAGAAAGGAAAGGGCGGGGTGGATCGGCGGGAAGTCGTGGGCGAACCGGACCAAATGCAAACCAGGCGCGGACAAAAACCGCAGGCAAAAAAAAGCCCGCTCAAGTGGAGCGGGCTGAATCCATATCAGGAGGAGACATGGAGGAGACAAGCACTAATATACACATCGGCTTGGTGCGACGCAATAACTTTTTAAGGGAAAACCCGATATCGTGCGAAATTGCCGCAGTTTGAGGCAAAACATCCGGCCGCAGGGCATTCCAAGGCGCTTCGGATTGCGATTTGCCGGGTTTGACCCCACTACGGGTACGGACAAGCGCGTCCGAATGACAGAGCAAGATCCGGCGCGTACTGTGTAGCGTTCGGGCCTAGATTGATGAGCATCGACACTGCCTGCCCATCCGGGCCCCAGGACATCATGAACGCCACCACTCGCCATTCCGTCCCCATGCGCACCGCCGCCGACCTCGACACCACCCAGTGGCGCACCGACGACGAACGCTGGGACGCCGTCACCCACCGCGACCGCGATGCCGACGGCGCATTCTTCTACGCGGTCAGGACGACCGGCGTGTTCTGCCGGCCGTCGTGCGCGTCGCGCCAGCCGCGCCGCGAAAACGTCGCTTTCTTCACCGATGCCGCCGCCGCGCGCGCCGCGGGCTTTCGCGATTGCAAGCGCTGCCAGCCCGGCGGTCTGCCGCGCGAGCTCGACATCGTCGCCAGGGCGTGCGCAGCGCTCGACGCCGATCCGCAGCAGCGCCTCACGCTCGCGCAACTGAGCGATGCCGTGCACGTGAGCCCGTTCCATTTGCAGCGCCTGTTCAAGCGCGTGGTCGGCGTCTCGCCGCGTCAATACCAGGCCGCGCAGCGCGGCGCCGCGTTGCGCGATGCGCTGCAGGGCGGCGCCGACGTTACGCGCGCGACGCTCGACGCCGGTTTCGGCTCGCCGTCGCGAATGTACGACAGCGCGCCGGCCGAGCTCGGCATGGCGCCGTCCGCGTATCGCCGCAAGGGCGCGGGCCTGACGGTGCGCTATGCGAGCGCGCCGACCTCGCTCGGCTTCGTGCTGGTCGCCGCGACTGACAAGGGCATCTGCAAGATCGGTTTCGGCGACGACACCGCGCTGCTGATCGACGAATTGCGCGGCGAGTTCGCGAATGCCGAGCTGCGCGAAGACGCCGGCCGGCTCGCGCCGTTCATCGCACAGATCGACGCGTATCTGCGCGGCACGCGCCAGGACTTCGAGTTGCCGCTCGATATCGCGTCGACCGCATTCAAGCAGCGCGTGTGGGATGCGCTGCGGCGGATCCCGTACGGCGAGACACGCAGCTATTCGCAGATCGCCGAGGCGGTCGGCTCGCCGCGGGCGGTGCGCGCCGTCGCGAGCGCATGCGCGACCAACCCGGTCGCGCTCGCGATTCCTTGCCATCGCGTCGTGCAGAAGGGCGGGGCGCTCGCCGGCTATCGCTGGGGGCTGCCGCGCAAGGCCGCGTTGCTCGACAATGAGGCGCAGCACGCAGGCGGCGTTGCAGCCAGCGACGCGCTCCGCCGCGACGCAAGCCGCACAGATGCCGACTCCCACAACTCCCAACTGGATCACGCCGCTTGAGCACGCTTCACGAGGTTGCAATTCTCGAATTGCCGTTCAAGGCACCGTTCGACTGGCCGCGGCTGCTGCGCTTTTTCAGCGGCCGCGCGACGCCTGGCGTCGAAGCCGTCGAGGACGGCGCGTATCGTCGCGCGATCGACTGGAACGGCGACGGCGGCACACTCAGCGTGCGGCTGCATCCGCGCAAGCGCTGCATCGTCGCGAGCATCGAAGGGCCGGCGAGCCGCCACGCCGATGCACTCGCCGCGCCAATCGCAAGAATGTTCGATCTGCGCGCCGATCCAAAGAAGATCGCCGCCGGACTCGCGGCGGACCCGTGGCTCGCGCCGCTCGTCGCCGCGGTGCCCGGCCTGCGCGTGCCGGGCGCGTGGTCCGGCTTCGAACTGGTGGTGCGCGCGATCGTCGGTCAGCAGGTCAGCGTGAAGGCCGCGACGACCATCATCGGACGGCTCGTGCAGCGAGCGGGCGAACGCATCGACGGGCATCCGCACGAAAACACCGCGTGGCGTTTTCCGACGCCGGCCGCGCTCGCCGAAGTCGATCTCGCGCAGATCGGCATGCCGGGCAAACGCGTCGCCGCGTTGCAGGGCTTCGCGCGTGCGGTCGCGAGCGGCGACGTGCCGCTCGACAGCAGCGACACCGTCGATGCCGCGAGCCTGCGTGCCGCATTGCTCGCGCTCGCGGGCATCGGCCCCTGGACCGTCGAATACGTCGCGATGCGTGCATGGCGCGATCCCGATGCATGGCCCGAGGCGGATCTCGTGCTGATGCAATCGATCTGCGCGCGCGATCCTTCGCTCGTACGGCCCGCGCAGCAGCGCGGCCGCACCGACGCGTGGCGGCCGTATCGCGCGTATGCCGCGATGCATCTGTGGAACGAGGTGGCGGATCGGGCGGGCGCTGCGCGCGGGGGATGAGCTGAGCGTCGTCGCAACGTGCCGATGCCGATGGCGTAGTTCAGCGCGACCTCGACGTGCTCGCTGAAACTCCGCCGAAGTGGCCGCAAGCAGCGGTTCTGGCGAGATGTTAAAGTGCCCGCTACTGAAAATTCCGCCGAACGTTGTCAGCCGCTATACCGTCTGTGAATCGTCTGGCGATACACGGCGACCGGCAACGCCCAACTTGCATCAATGCCAAACACCACACCTTCCTGCACGACCGACGCGCTTTCGCACCGCCTGTCCGTGCTCGACTCGAGCCCGCAGCGCGATGTGCTGATACGCGGCCTGCGCGGCATCGAAAGGGAAAGCCTGCGCGTGACGCGCAACGGCCAGCTCGCGATGACGCCGCATCCGCGCGGGCTCGGCTCGGCGCTCACGCACCCGTCGCTGACGACCGACTACTCCGAGGCGCTGCTCGAGCTGATCACGCCGGCTGAGCAGGACGCCGCCGAAACCCTCGCGCAACTCGACGTGCTGCATCGCTTCGTCTACGCGGAGCTCGGCGACGAGATCCTGTGGAACAACTCGATGCCGGGACTGTTGCCCGCCACCGACGATGGCATTCCGATCGCGCACTACGGCACCTCGAACATCGGCAAGCTGAAGTACGTGTACCGCGTCGGCCTCGCGCTGCGCTATGGCCGCACGATGCAGTGCATCGCGGGCATCCACTACAACTATTCGCTGAGCGAAGACGTGTGGCGCCTGCTGCACGCCGATCAGCAATCCACCGCGAACGCCGTCGACTTCCAGTCCGACCGCTACCTCGCGCTGATCCGCAATTTCCGCCGCACGAACTGGCTGCTGATGTATCTGTTCGGCGCGTCGCCGGCGCTCGATCGGCGCTTTCTCCGCGATCGCAAACACACGCTCGAGACGTTCGACGCCGACACGCTGTACCGCCCGTACGCGACCAGCCTGCGCATGAGCGATCTCGGCTATTCGAACACGGCCGCGCAAGCCGCGCTGCACGCCGACTACGACACGCTGCCCGGCTATCTCGACGCGCTCGCGAAAGCCGTGAGCCGCCCGTATCCCGCCTACGAGCAGATCGGCACGCAACGCGACGGCGAGTGGGTGCAGATCAACACCAACGTGCTGCAGATCGAAAACGAGTTCTATTCGACGATCCGTCCGAAGCGCGTCACGTATCCGGGTGAGCGGCCGTTGCATGCGCTCGCCGCGCGCGGCGTGCAATACGTCGAAGTGCGTTGCATGGACATCGATCCGTTCGAGCCGGCCGGCATTTCGCTCGAAACGTCGCGCTTTCTCGACGCGTACCTGCTCGTGTGCGCGCTCGACGACAGCGCGCCCCTGCCTCCGCCCGCGTACACCGAAGCGAACCAGAACTTCGGCCGCGTGACGATGGAAGGTCGCAAGCCAGGCCTCGAACTGGTTCGCGACGGCAAGCCGGTCGCGATGATCGACTGGGCCGACGAACTGCTCGTGAAAATCGACGCCGCGGCGGCCGTGCTCGACAGCCTGAAGGGCGGCGACGAACACGCGCGCGCGGTCGCCGCGCAACGCGCGAAGCTCGCGGACGTGTCGCTGACGCCATCGGCGCGCGTGCTGCAAACGATGCGCGACCAGCAGCAAAGCTTCCTCGCGTTCGGCCTCGCGCAAAGCGAAGCGCACGCCGCGTACTTCCGTGCGCGTCCGCTCGATGCCGCGCAGTCCAAGGCGTTTGCCGACCTCGCGGTGCGATCGCTCGACGAACAGGCGAAGCTCGAACGCGACGAGGTTGGTTCGTTCGATGCGTTCGTCGCTGCGTATCGGGCCTATACGCTCAATCGCTTCAGCGTCTGAGCGTTCGGACCACAGCATCCCGGAAGTGCTTCAAGCGGCCCACGTGGCCGCTTTTTCTTTGCCCCGAGTAACGCGCAGGTAACCTCTACGGATTGCGCTCTTCAGGCGTCCGCGGAATCGGCAAATACTCCGCGCGACGTCGCGATTCTCTGATCTGGGTGAAACACCGCTTCGATGGGGTAGTCCAAAATCTTATGACATGCTCCACAGGGAGGTATCGACGTGAAGAACAAAGCTCTGTTGGCCGCGCTGTGTCTCTTGGCGACGACGGCATGCTCGACCCAGGGTCAGGTCGATCCCGATGTCATGCAGATCGCGACCAGGCCGTTGACGTGTTCGAACAAGGCCGAATGCGACCTCTGGTGGCAACGGGCGCAAACGTGGGTCGCGAGTCATTCGAAGTACAAGATCGAGACCGCTAACGACTCGCTGATCCAGACCGCCGGCCCGGACGGCGGCAAGCGCGCGCTCGCGTTTGAGATCACGCGCGCCGCAGGTCCCGATGGCACTACCACGATCGGCTTTTCGGCGCATTGCGACAGCTCGCTCGGCTGCAAGCCGAATCCGTGGGAAGCCGGTGCGGATTTCAAGCAGTATGTGAGAGGCACCACGGGCACAGCCGCCAGCGCGCCGCAAGGCAGCGCGACGCCATCGCAGAACGCGCCCGATGCGACGCATCCGGAGACGACGCCCCGTAACACGACCAGGCTGCCGAATGGCGAGGCGATGTCGCAATAGATCGAGCGGTGGCCGCAGCGGCGATGCGTTCGCCGCTGCCGCGCGTTTGCTTCAGTGTCCTAATGAAGGCCCGGCGCCTTTGCGCGGCTTCGTGATCCACACGAGCACCGCCAGCACGATAAACGCCGCGCCCGAGATGCGGAAGAAGTCGTTGGTGGCCATCATGTACGCCTGACTCGTCACCACCTGGTTCAGCTGCGCGGTCAGGCTGTCGCCGGAGAGCCCGACGCCCGCCAGCGCATTCGTATAGGCGTTGGTGTTCGCCGAATACGTGCTGACCGTATCTGCAAGCATCGCGTGGTGATAGATCGTGTCGTTTTCCCAGAACGTCGTGCTGATCGCGGTGCCGATCGCGCCCGACAACGTGCGGAAAAAGTTCGACAAACCCGACGCGCTTGCAAGACGCTCGTCGGACACGCTCGACAGCGTGATCGTCGTCATCGGCACGAAGAAGCAGGCGACGCCGATCCCCTGCACGAGCCGCGGCAGGATCACGTGGCCGAACGGTACGTCGAGCGTGAACGTCGAGTTCCAGATCGATACGATCGCGAACACGATGAACGCGAAGCTCGCGACCATGCGCAGATTCAGCCGATGCATGTTCTTGCCGATCATCGGCGACAGAAACAGCGCGAGCAATCCGACCGGTGCCGTGGCGAGACCCGCGAGGCCGGCCGTATAGCCCATCACCGTTTGCAGCCATAGCGGGAAGATCACCACCGAGCCGAAGAACGCCATGAAGCCGAACGAGACGATCACGACGCCGAGCGCGAAGTTGCGATCCTTGAACAGCGACAGGTCGACGATCGGCTCCTTCTCGGTCAACTCCCACACGAGCAGGAACGCGATCGACACGAGCGCGATCACGGCGAGCGCCACGATGAACGTCGAGTTGAACCAGTCGCGGTCCTTGCCGAGGTCGAGCATCATCTGCAGACACGACACGCCGGTCACGAGCAGCACGAGGCCCACCGCGTCGATGCGCTGGCGCGTCGTCTGCGTCTCGCGGCCACGCAGCAGCAGATACGCGCAGAACGCCGAGAACAGGCCGATCGGCACGTTGATGTAGAAGATCCACGGCCACGTGAAGTTATCGGTGATGTAGCCGCCCATCACCGGGCCGAAGATCGGCGCGCAGATCACGGTCATCGCCCATAAGCCGAGCGCGAGTCCACGTTTGGCGGGCGGGTAGGAGCGCATCAGGATCGTCTGCGACAGCGGCACCATCGGCCCGGACACGAGCCCTTGCACGAGCCGGAATGCGATCAGCGATTCGAAGTTGTGCGCGAAACCGCAGGCCGCCGACGCGATCGTGAACAGCAGCACGGACAGCGTGAAGAGTCGTACCTCGCCGACGCGTCGCGCGAGCCAGCCGGTCAGCGGCACAGCGATCGCCGAGGCGACCGAGTACGACGAGATCACCCAGGTGCCCTGGCTTGCGGCGACGCCGAGGCTGCCGGAAATGGTCGGCACCGCGACGTTCGCGATCGAGGTGTCGAGCACCTCCATGAAGGTGCCGAGCGCAAGGCCGACGGTCAGCAGCGCGAGCGTGCCGCCCTGGAGCGGGGCGAGTTCTGCTGCGGGCAGCGTGGCGTTGGAAGCCGTGGCATCCATAGGTTTGTTCTCCTCAGGCGGCGAAAGCTTGTCGCGGCAGCCTTATCGGGTGTTTCAGATACCATGCTTGCATGCCGCATCACCCTCTGCCCAGACAGATATCTGATGACAATGACGCCTTGGAAAAGCGCCTCGTGATTGTCCTGCTAGTACTTCGTGATGACGCGCCGCCGCCATCCGACGACGACCGTTGTTTGACGCATGCTTCGGCTCATCCCGGCGGCTCGCCCGGCGGTGGCGCCGGTCCGCAACCCACGTCGGCGTCTGCCTCGGGACCGTTTGCGATGAAACGGGCGAGCAGGTGAATCAGCGTCGCGTGCTCCTCGGCGGTAAAGCCGCGCAACTGGTCGTTCAGCACAGTTGCGCCGAGGTTCGGCAACTGGCGCGCGGCCTCGTGGCCCTGCTGCGTCAGCTCAAGTTTCACCATGCGTCGGTCGTCGCTGCTGCGGGTGCGCACGACGAAGCCCTTCTTTTCCAGCCGGTCGAGCAGACGCGTCATCGAGCCGCTGTCGTACGACATCGCGCGCGACAGCTCGAATGGCGTGCTCGCGCGCCGCGACGACAGCATCAGAATCACGCCGATCTGCTGCGCGGTGAGCCCGAGCGGCTTGACCGCACGGTCCGTGCGCTCGACCAGCACGTTGCGCGCTTTCGTCAGGTAGTAGCCGAGACTGCTCGTGAGCTCGACCTCGTCCGCTTTGTAGGGGCCATCAGTCATGGGGTATCCGCAACATCCAGGCAAGACGAAGTTTAGCTGCCTAAGCAGACAAGTCAAATCGCATTTTGCGGTGCGCAACGAGGCCAACCGAAATACAACAGTCGAATCAATTGCGCCGCACAGTATCTTGAAATTTGATTGCATAGTCAATATTATGACAAGCAATGAGTTTCGCGCGTCCTGCGCCATTCGAGACCATGTTCTGACCGATCGACCGCACGCCGCCCGCCTCGCGACGCGCGCCAAAGGATTTCCCCGATGCTGTACCTCAAAAACACGCTTGGCGGCCTCAGCCGCTCACTGACCGATTCCGCACTCCATACCTTCCAGGGCCGACACCGCTGGTGGAAGCTCGCGCTGTTTGCGGGACTGTTCGTGCTGCCGGGTGGGTCGGTGGGTGTCGCGTTGCTCGCGTGGGCCGAGCATCGAAGGGGGACGAAGCGGGCGAGCAAAGGCAGCGTTGTGGGCGAGGAATCCAGCGAGATCGTGCTGCCGAAGGAAAGCTTCGTGATAAAGGCGGGAAACGTCGTCCCCGCGACGGCCAACAGCGGTAACGCTTGCCTCGCGCCTGGCGGTGCGTCGTGCCGGGCCTCCGCTGGCAAGCTCGCGTGTCAGCGTCAACGCCAGCAGACCCAATCCACGGAATCGCGGCTCTGAAGCTGCACCGGTTCGCAGCGCGCTTTTCGGCACACAGTTTCGCTTCGTCTCGCCGTCTGAACCACCGCGAACCCGCAGCCCCTCGCGCCGCCGGTAACAACGCGTAACCAGCGCGTCACCGCAAGTAACACACCTGCGCACCGCCTCGCATTAACCTTTCGGCTTTCAGTTTCCCGCGCTCGCGCGGGCTCATACGCTAACATTCCGGCAGACCACGATCTCGCCCGGCCGGTGGCGCCATTCCCGGCCGCATTGCGGCGTCCAGAAGGAATTCATTGCATGCAGTCTGATCGAATGTCGCGGGCGCTTGCTCCGCGCGTCCTGTCCCTTGCCGTGAGCGCGGCCTGCGCGACGCTCCTGGCCGCCTGCGCGGTCGGTCCGAACTATCAGCGGCCGGCCACCGAGATCCCCGCGTCGTTCAAGGAAGCCGCGCCCGGCTGGAAAGTCGCCGAACCCGCCGATCAACACGACCGCGGCGACTGGTGGGCGATCTACGAAGACCCGAAGCTCAACGAACTCGAAGCCAAGCTCAACACCGCGAACCAGACCATCGCGCAATTCGCCGCGAGCTACCGGCAGGCGCGCGCGCTCGTCGGCGAAGCGCGGGCAGCGTACTTCCCGACGATCGGTGCGTCGGCGGGCGCGACGCGCTCGGGCAACGGCACGCAAACCAGTGGCAATGCGACTACGGCGACCAGTCGCGAGGGCATCACCAACAGCTTCAACGTGCAGATGACGGCGAGCTGGGAGCCCGACCTGTGGGGCTCGGTCACGCGCTCGGTCAACGCGCAGAAAGCCGGCCAGCAGGGCGCGGCCGCCGACCTCGCGAACGCGCGCCTGTCCGCCCAGGCCACGCTCGCGCAGACCTACTTCCTGCTGCGCGCGCTCGACTCCACGCAGAAGCTGCTCGACGACACCGTGATCGCCTATCAACGCTCGCTGCAACTCACGCAGAATCAGTACGCGGCCGGCGTCGCCGCGCGCTCGGACGTGATCCAGGCGCAAACGCAGCTGCAATCGGCGCAGGCCGCCGCGATCGACAACGGCATCCAGCGCGCGCAGGACGAGCACGCGATCGCGGTGCTGGTCGGCGTGCCCGCGTCGATGTTCTCCCTGCCGCCGATGCCGCTCACCGCGACGCCGCCCGCCGTCCCTGCGCAGATGCCCTCCGCGCTGCTCGAACGCAGGCCGGATATCGCATCGGCGGAACGCAAGGCCGCGGCGGCGAACGAGCAGATCGGCGTGGCGATCGCCGCCTTCTTCCCGTCGCTGACGCTGTCGGCGACCGGCGGCTTCGAGAACTCGGTGTTCTCGCAATTGTTGACGTTGCCGTCGCGCTTCTGGACGCTCGGCCCGCAACTGGCCGGGACGATCTTCGACGCCGGCCTGCGCAAAGCGCAAACCGAGGCCGCGCGTGCCACCTATGACGCGGATGTCGCGACCTATCGGCAGACGGTGCTCGCCGCGTTCCAGGACGTCGAGGACAACCTCGCGTCGCTGCGCATCCTCGAACAGGAAATCGTCGTGCAGCGGCAGGCGGTCGACTCGGCTCGCCAGGCGCTCGCCATCGTGACGAACGAGTACAAGGCGGGTACGGTCGGCTTCGTCAATGTGCTGACCGCGCAGACCACGGCTTTCACGGCCGAACAGAAACTCGAGAATATCGCCGGGCAGCGGATGGTGTCGTCGGTGGGGCTCGTGAAGGCGCTCGGCGGCGGCTGGGACGCGTCGCAGATGAATCGCGAGACCGGCGATGTCGCGGCGCCCGCGCCGCTGCCGGCATCGGCGCCGAGGGCTGCGGCCACGTCAGTCGGCGCGCCGTCCATCGCACAGAGCACCGCGTCGGGCACAGACGCGCTGCAAGCGCGGGTGCAGAGCAAATAATGTCCGCTGTGCTCGCCGCGCAGCAACGCCACGATCGGGATAGGGGCGGTCAGTTAGCCTGACCGATCCCCTCCCACACCACCCGGCATGCGGGTCCGCACCGGGCGGTTCGAGCAGTTGAGGTCATGAGAGGCGGGGTACGCCAAGACGGTCGAAGTAAGCAACTGGCATGGCCCGGTTCAGCAACAGGTAGCTGTTGTGCCACCAGCGACGGCTGTTCGCCGCCACCAGCCTGGCCTCTGATTCCGAAGCACCCAGCGCTCGCAACTCCCGATACATTGTCTTGCCCCGGCGCCAGTGCTTGAGCTGCAGCGCACGCAGACGGTGCCTGATCCATTCGTCGAGTTCACGGAACACCCGCGGCGTCTGGGCCAGATTAAAGTACGCCTTCCAGCCCAGCATATACGCCCGCATTCGCTCCGCCACCTCCGGCAGGCTGCGCCCGCACGAACGGCGTGTCAGTTCCCGGATGCGTTGTTTGAAGTTCGCCAAGGCCTTGCCAGCTACCGCGCATTTCACCTGCCGGCCTTTCCCGTGCCACAGCGTGTAGCCCAGGAACTTGCGCCGGGATGCTGGCGCGACCGCTGTCTTGGCCTCGTTGACCTTCAGATGGAGTCGTGCATAGAGCCTGCACAGGCCCTCCAGCACCCGTTCGCCCGACCTCCGGCTGCGCACGTACACGTTGCAGTCGTCGGCGTAGCGCACGAAGCGGTGGCCACGCTTCTCTAACGCCCGATCCACCTCGTCCAGCAACACATTGGCCAGCAGCGGCGAGAGTGGCCCGCCTTGCGGCGTACCCTCGTATCGCTCGCGGAGCACGCCGCCATCCATGATTCCGGCCGCAAGGTAATGCCGGATCAGACGCAATACCGCCTTGTCGCCGATCCGCCTCGATAGGCGTTCCATCAGGATGTCGTGATTGACCCGGTCGAAGAACTTCTCCAGATCCACATCGACCACCACCCGATAGCCGTCCTGCACATGCCGCTGTGCCATCAGCACCGCGTCACGCGCCCGACGCCCCGGCCGGAAGCCATAACTGTGTTCGGAGAACGTAGGGTCAATGATGGGTTGCAGGACTTGCAGCAGGGCTTGCTGGATCAGCCGGTCCGTCACCGTCGGTATCCCCAGTTCTCGCATCCCGCCCCCGGGCTTCGGTATCTGCACGCGCCTCACCGGCTCGGGCCGGTAGCTGCCATCCAGTAACGCTTCCCGTATCCAGGGCCAGTGCGTCTTGAGATATGCCGCCGTCTCAGCGATCGACCTCCCATCCACCCCTGCACTGCCGCGATTGGCTTTGACGCGTTTCCACGCCATCACCAGATTCGCTCTCGCGAACGCCTGCGCAAGCAGGTCGTCTCGCCCCAGGCTTCCGGCTTCATCGTGCGCCGCCCGTGCTTCATCACGCGACGCTTCCGGCGCGGCTTCACCACGCCTCCTTTCGTCGCGCTCCGCCTTCGCGGAATTCGGATGCATTGCACGTCCGAGCACCACGGCCTTCGGCCCTCCTACTCGTTCGGCCCTTCGCTGGCGGCTTTAGCCTTCCCGGCCACGCCTTCCAGCTATTACGGCCTCTGCTGACTTCTCGCTCCGGTTCAGCACCGTCGCCCTTTCAGGCATGAGGCGAGATCTCCCCAGGTAAGAACGCACTCCTTCATCGCACAACCGCCGCATCTACGCCGCATCGCCTTGGTCACAAGAGCTTCGCGGCCGTTTGCCCGCTCGCCCTGCTCAGCAGCGCCTTCTATGCAGTTCTTGTTCATCGGCTCACGATTTACGCTCCGCGCTTCCTCCCCACACCCGGTCGCCCTCGTGCAGTTGCGCTTCACTTCATTCGCTGTGACCAGCTTATGGCGGGACTTGCACCCGCAGGAGTGCGCCCATGCTGGGCGCACAAACAGAAGAGGCATGGTCGCAACTCGCGGCCATGCCTCTTTTTTCATCGCGCCACGCGCGCGAAACACGCGCCTCGGCACACATCAGCGCACGTCAGCCCCAACTCAGTGCACGAACGTCAGCGCCACCGTATCCGGCCCGCTAGGCCGGCCAAGCAGATTCAGCAGGCCGGCGAGGTTATCGTGCTGTTCCGGCGCGGCGCTCGCCGTGCCATGAAACGACGTCGATGCGGCCGACACCGTGCCGCTGCCGGTCAGCGTCAACGGACCCTTGATCGTGCTCAGATCGAGCGCCGACGACGTGCCCTGCGCCTGAAACCTGACCCGGTACGACCCGAGCGGCTTCACGAGCGACACCCGGGAGCTGACGTCGTCGAGCGTCATCGTCAGCTGGCCGAACGCTTCGCCGTTGAAACTGCGCCACTCGGACCACGACAGCTGCACGTTGCCCTGCAGATCGAGCGTGTTGAATGGCGCGCCAAGCCCCGCGAGCAGCGACGCCGGCACCGCGAGCACGCCCGGCGTGACGGTTGCGCCGCGCGGCGTCGCTTCGACCGTGACCGGGTCGGGCATCGCCTCGCTATGGCGCATGACCATGCGCACGCGTCCGGTGAAAAGCGGCCAGAACGCCGTGCGCCATTCGATCCGACCAGGCAGCAGCGTCGCCGCGCTCATATCGGCGCCGGCGGCCAGCATCAGGGTCGCCGAGCCGTGCCACAGCGAGCCCTCGGCGTCGACGAGATTGACGTGCCCGTGCGTTTGCCGCGCGAACTGCGGCGTAATCCAGGCGGCCGGCAGTAACGCGAGCGTCACGGCCGCCACCGACAAAACGGCGACCACCAGCCACGGCAGCGCCGCACGCAGGCGCCACATCCAGTAATTCATGCGAGATCCTGTAGCGAGCGGCGCGTTGTTATTTCGCGGTCGACGGTTGCAGCGCGACCGTCAGATCGACCTGGCCGTCGTCTTTCAACGCGCTAATGTGCGCCTCGGAGACCTGCACCTTGAACTGCTTGCGCACGTCATCGACCCACGCGGTCCAGGCCGGAAACGCCACGTTTTTCATTTGCACCTGCACCGCGTTGCCGACGAACTGCACCTGCGTCGCGGCCAAACCATGTTCGCCGAGCGATGCGGAAAGCGCGTCCTTCAGCGCCGCGCCGGTCGGCGCGACACCTTGCGCGGCCGCCGACAGCGAGCGCGCCTCGTTCGACTGCGCGGTCATCTGCGCAAGCTGCCGCTGCAGGCTGGGCAGCGATTCACGCAGGTGCGCGCGGCCTTCCTGCGCGGGCGCCCACAGCACCGACCACGCAATCGCCACGGCGAGCGCGGCGCCGCCCCACGTCAGCAGCGCCTTTTCACGATCGGTGCGCTGGTCCCAGAAGCCAGCCCATGTTTGAGCGAGTTCAGCTTTCATTGTCCGTTCCTGATGGTCCACTTGCCGGTACTGCTGTCGATCGCGCCGGTAAGGCCGTTGCGCGCGAGGCGCTTGGCGAAGTCGGGGTCGACCTTGACCGCGGGTTTGAAGGTCACGTCGAGGCGGTGCTCGTGATAGTCGAGCGCGGCAATGCCGTTGACCGGCAGCGGCGACAGCGAGCGCGCGAGGCCGTCGGCGAGCGACAGGAAATCCTCCGGCGACAGCTCGCCCGCCGCCACGCGCAGCTGTTGCACCTGACGCGCCATCTGATCGGGCGCGTCGAGTACGACAGTCGTCTTCGGGAACGTATTGAGCAGCAGCTCCGTCATCTGCGTGTTGATCGCGTCACGCTGACGCGCAAGCATCAGCCACTGCACGTTCGCGCCGATGATCGCGACGACGAGCGCGGCGAGCGCGAGCACGATCGGCAGACGCAGACGCCGCAGCGTCGCGCGATCGAGGCGCCACGGCTGCGACGCGAATTCGAACTGGCACAGGTCGAAGCGGCATTCGAGCGCGCGTCGCGCGAGCTGCTCGAACGGCAGCGGACTCGCGCCGTGAATATGCGAGGCGAGCCGCGCGGGACTCGTCGTGGATTGGTTCGGCTCGTTGCCGGGCACCTCGGTCAGCATGTACAGCGACACCGGCGCCGCACCCGCTAGCGCGGACAGCGTCGCGTTCACCGCATCGGCCGGCGCCGCGAAACCCTCGCCCTGGACACCGCGTGCAATCGCCAGTTCGACGCGCGGCACGCCGCTGTCGAGCGCGCCCTCGACGAGCAGCGCGGGTGCGGTCTGCACGACCGCACCGAGCACCGCGGCCACCATCGGCACGATGGACGGCGCTTCGGGCGCGACCACCGGCGCGATGCCCGGTAGCGACGTCGCGACGCTCGCCGCGCCAGCCATCGCCGGCTCGCGCACTTCGGCTGTTTCATCGTCGTTCGCGGCAACTTCGGTCACCGGCGCCAGCGGCAGGCAACGCGTGACCGGCACCGCGCGCAGACTGCGATGACCGGCCGCCGTGAACGCCTCACAGATGAAACGGAACCAGCCGCGATCAATGATCGCGAGCAGGTGCCGACCTTCACCAAGCCCCTGCGGATCGACCGCGATATGGCAGGTCTGCGGGTCCTGGATCAGTTGATCCTCGACGATATTGGGCAGCGCCTGGCGCAGCTTCGGGCCACGCAGCGGCGGCAGCGTCGCGGGCATCAGCAGCAGGTCGCGCGCGGCGAGCATCAGCACCGTCGTGCCGGCGCGCGGCAGCAGCGCGAGCGCCGAGCGGCCGGCGCGCTGCGTGCGCCCCGTCTTGTCGAGCAGCACGAACGGCAGCTCGGGCAGTTGCCATTCCTGCGAGGGCACCGCCGGATCACGCGGTGGCAATAGGACGATCAGCGTGCTCAAAGGCCACTCTCTCTATGGATTGCGTTGTTCACAGTTGGTCTTGTACCCGCACGATACGCGTGGTGTGAGTCAGTGGATCGCGATAGACGAGCGTCGTGCGATCCACTTCGGCGCGCTCGTGCTGCACACTGCCGTGGACTAAAAAGTAGCTCGAGTTGACGTCGAACTGATTCGGATCGATCGACACCGATTGCACACCGGCGGCGGTCAGCGCGAGCTGCACGTCGCCGACGTTGCGGAAAAACACGGTCTGGCGCCGCGCGACGAGTGCTTGCGCTTGCGACACGGTCATGCCCGGCACCACTGCCGCGATCACTTCGGCCGACGCAGTGTTCATGTTGATCGCGGTGGTCGTAGGCAGCACGGTGACGAACGGCCGCAGCTTCGCGACGATCTCCGGCGTGTAGCCCGGAATGTCGAGCAGCGAATCGACGCCCGTCATCAGCAGCGGCGCGACCGCCACGTTGTCGTCGCCGTCCTCGATGCCGGGCTGGTTCGTGAAGTTGCCGCCCGTCATACCGCCGCCGCCCACCTGCGGCGTGCTGCTGATGGACGTGCCGGTCTGAAAGCGCGTCGCCGACTGCGACAGCCCCGCGCGCACGTGCAGCGCGGTCACTTTGGCGAGCTGCCCGCTCAGGCCGAGCGACACCAGCAGGCGCTGATACGCGGCCATCTGCTCGGCGCTGATTTGCGTCACGCCGGGCGCCGGACTTGCGACCAGATTGCGCAGATTGAATCGGGACTGCGCGTCCTCGATCGAGCCCGACAGGTAGGTGGCCGCGCCTTGCTCAGCGCGTACCTCGCCAATCTGGCCGAGAAAATCCGACAGCCGGGTTTTCGCGATCGGCACGCCCCACAAGCCGCCCAGATACGTGATGCCAGCCGACGTATCGCCTTCGGAGCGCAGAATCAGCCGGGTCCAGTCGAGCGCGCCGCGCGCGACCCATTGCGCCTGCGACAACAGCCGCTGATTCTCGATGCGCCGGATTTGCACCTGCTGGCGCCACAACATGCCGGACACGAGGATCGCCGACAGGGCGACGACGAGCAGCGCGCTGATGATGGCCACACCGCGCTCGCGCGCACCGGCCACGCGCGAACCGGATGCCGACTTTTTCGACGACGACGAGGAGAACGTCATGTCATTCTCCGACCAGAAAAACGCGCGTGACCGGCCGCGCGAGCGATGTTGCGCCGATGCTGACCTCGAGCCCCGTCACCGAGCGCGGCATCGGCGCGTTGCCGAGCTGCGGCACCTTCAGGTTGTTGACGGCCTCGGTCATCGCGGTCTGTACGTCGTTCATCCGTATGGTCCAGCCGAGCTTCGGCACGTACATGCGCGCCGAGATCGAGCCGACGCCACCCATCAGCGGCACCGCGCTCCAGCCTTCGTCGCTGCCGTGCAACGCGCGCCGCAATTCGCCGACGTTGCCGAGCGGCGGCGACGCGTAGCGCACCACGCGGCCGTTCGAGATCTGATAGCGCACCACCTGCAGACGCGGCGCGGTGGCCGGCAGCACCATGTGCCGCACGATCTGCAGCGCGTTGCCGGACACCGAGACCGCGGCCTGGCCGGATTCGTCGTCGCTGGCGGCCTGGCGTGCGTCGATGCGCATCTGGTCGAACAGCTGCGCGAACACCCGTTCGTCTTCCATCGCGTTCGTGATCGTCGTGCGGCCGCGGATGATCTGATCGAGCCCGCGCCATGACAGCACGGCGATCACCGCGAGGATCGCGATCGCGACCAGCAGTTCGATCAGCGTGAAGCCGCGCGCGCCATAACGGCGGCGGCGCTCACAGCGAGCGGTTGTTTTCATTCGCGACCACCGTGACCATCTGCGCGAGATTGCCGGACTGCCCAGGCATCGTCACCATCACTTCGACACGGCGAAACACCGGATTCGGCGTCGCCGTCACATGCTCGGTACAGCGCAGTTGCAGATTGCCTTGCGAGCAATCGAAGCTCGTTGAGCCGATATTGGGCCATGCATGCTTCAGATGAAGGTCCGCGAGCGCGTTGTCCGCGCTCCAGCCGGCGAGCAGACGCCGGTGGAGATCGGCTTCGCCGCTCGCGAGACTGCCGACCGCGCGCAGCGACGCGGCAAGCGCGACCGCGATGATGGCGAGCGCGACCAGCACCTCGATCATCGTGAAGCCACGCTCCTCGCGGCACCCGACATCGCGCGTCATGAAGAGGGAAGGGGCACGGACCGACCTGCCATAGCGAAGCATCCGCATCTCAGCGCACCTCGTAGCGGCCATTGCCGGTGCCGACGATCGTCGCCTGGCCGGCCGCCGAAAACAGCGTGACCTGCACCGGCACGTCGATCGCCTCGGTACCGAACACGATGCGATCGGCGTGCGAATCCGAGCCCGGGTAACTGATCGCGACACCGGTCACGCCGCCTTCCCACTGACGCGGTCCGAGCAGATCGTCGCGCAGCGGACGCCAGCCGTCCTGGGTGCGCTGATCGAAACGGAAGCCGCCCTCGAACGGCTGCCACGCGATCGGCCGCGCGCGCACCTGCGCTTCATCGCCAGCCGATTCGAACAGCAGCGCGAGACGCTGCGCTTCCTCGTTCAGATCGGTGCGCGGATTGCGGGTCATCGTGACCGCGGTCAGCGACACGAGCAGGCCCGCGATCACGAGCACGACCATCATTTCGAGCAGCGTGAAGCCTGCCGCGCGGCGGCGGCGCAGGCGGGAGCGCGGCCGCGAAGCCGTACACGGAGTGTCCACACGGGACTTGCAAGCGGACGTGCGCATAGTGCCGGGCATCGACGATCAACGGAAATTCATACAGCAATGCATCGGTGAAGCACGCACGCTTGCACGCGCCGCGAACATAACGGCGTGGCGGGCAGGGCGCCTCGCGAAACAAGCGGCCGAACCGGTGGCAAGGAGGGCGCGTGCATGAACATCATCGAGTCTGCCGGGATGCCAGGTTCAGCCTGTTCATTGCCAGGACCCGACGTCGGAGTCGTTGCCCTCGCCGCCCGGCTTGCCATCGGCGCCGTAGCTGAACACATCGACCTCGCCGTGCACGCCGGGATTCAGGTACTGGTACGCATTGCCCCACGGATCGTTCGGCAGACGCTCGAGATAGCCGCCTTCCTTCCAGTTGTTCGGCACCGGGTCGGTGGACGGCTTTTCGATCAGTGCGTGCAGGCCTTGCTCCTGGGTCGGATAGCGGCCGTTGTCGAGGCGATAGAGCTTCAACGCCTGCATCACGGTGCCGATGTCCTGCTTCGCGGCAACGCGCCGCGCTTCGTCCGGACGGCTCATGATCTTCGGCACGATCAGCGCGGCGAGAATGCCGAGAATGGCGATCACGACCATGATTTCGATCAGCGTGAAACCGCGTTGACGACGGCCGCGCGAACCCGCGTTGTCAGCGCGGCGAATGGTCGACAGTTGCATAGGTTGCTACCTCTTTTCAGGTGAAATTTTCGGCCCGGCCTATCAGATTGAACACGCCGGGCCGTCATTTTAATGTCATGCAGTTGAAGGGCTTCAACCCACCGCAATTTTCACAATAGTCCGTACAATGTGCGCATGAACGCCATCCAAATTCGCCTCCTGTCGCTCGCGCTGTTCGCCGCTTTCTGCGCGACGCTGACCTACTGGGTCATCACGCTCATCACGTTGTCCGGCGCGCCGTTGCCGGCTGCGGCGGCGCATGCGCAGGTCTCGACCGATCAGGCCGCGACGCTGTTCGGCGGACAGCTCACGCGCAACGTCAATCAGGACATCCATCTCTTCGGCATCCTCGCGTTGAGCAAAGGCGCCGCGGCGATCGTCAGCGTCGGTGGCGAGCCGCCGCGCGCGGTGTCGCTCGGCAGCACGCTGATGCAAGGCACCAGGCTCTCCGAAGTCCGCGCCCGCTCGATCATCATCGACCGCAATGGCGCCCACTCGGAAATCTTCCTCCCAGCCTACTCCAGCGGTCCCACCATTTACGTGCGCTGAAACCCGAAGCGGTTGCGCGGCTGATACCGCATGCCGCGCAAATCCTTTCTCTTCCTTCCTCGCGCTACGACGACTACTACTGCACGAGGTTGTTCAGTTCGATGATCGGCAGCATCACCGCGAGCACGATCACCAGCACCACGCCCCCCATCGCCAGGATCAGCAGCGGCTCCAGCAGGCTCGTCAGGAACATCGTGCGACGCTCCAGCTCGCCCGCTTCGCCATCGGCCGCGCGATCGAGCATCGTCGTCACGTCGCCGGTCGCTTCGCCCGAGCGGATCAGGTGCACGAGCACCGGCGGAAACGTCTTCGTGTTGCCGAGCGCGCGCGACAGCGACGTACCTTCGCGCACTCGCACGATCGCGTCGTCGATGTTCTCGCGCATCGCATTGTTGCTGAGCGTTTCGGCCGCGGCTTGCAGCGCGCGCAGAATCGGCACGCCCGCCGCGGTCAGAATGCCGAGCGTGCTGGCGAAGCGGACCGTGTTATAGCCGCGCACGAGCTTGCCGATCAGCGGCGCGGTCAGCAGCCAGCGGTCGAAGGCGAGCCGTGGGCCCGGTTGCCTGAGGGTCGCGCGCACCAGATAGACGACCACGATCGCGCCGATCAGCATCGCCCACCACCAGTGCCGCACGAAGCCGGACAGCGCCATCATCACGATCGTCAGAAACGGCAGTTGCTGCTTGGTGCTCGCGAACACGTTGACGACCTGCGGCACCACATAGCTGAGCAGGAACGTGACGATGCCGAACGCGATGATCGTGACGATCGTCGGATACGTGAACGCCAGCACGATCTTCTGCTTCAGTGCATTGCGCTGCTCGATGTAGTCGGCGAGCCGCGACAGCACCAGGCCGAGCTTGCCTGTGTGTTCGCCGGCCGCGACGAGCGCCCGGTAGATCTCGGGGAAGTCCTTCGGATGCTGCTGCAGCGCATTCGCGAGCGAATGACCGCCGAGCACTTCGGCGCGAATCGCCGCCATCAGCTCGCGGATGTAGTCGCGCTCCGACTGCTCGGTGAGCACCGCGAGCGCTTCGTCGAGCGGCAGACCCGCGATCAGCAGACTCGCGAGCTGCCGCGTCAGAATGGCCTGCTCGCGCTGCGACAGACGACGCCCGAGCGCAAGCCGCTGATTGCGCTCGCCGCGGGTGCGCGACGCCGCCGGTTCGACGACGAGCGGAGTGAGTCCCTGCGAGCGCAGGTTGGTGCGCGCGCCGCGTGCACTGTCGGCGTCGAGCACGCCTTTTTGTGCCTTGCCCGCCGCGTCGATAGCTTCGAAACGGAATGCCGGCATGCGCTTATGCTCCGCCCGTCACGCGAATCACTTCTTCGAGCGACGTCAGTCCCGATGCGAGCCAGCGCTCCGAATCCTCGCGCAGCGTGCGCATGCCGTGCGCGCGGCCCGCTTCGAGAATTTCGGCGTCCGCCGCGTTGCGGTGGATCAGCGCACGGATCGTCTCATCGATCAGCAGCAGCTCGTAGACGCCGCGCCGTCCCGCGTAACCGGATTGGCCACAACGGTCGCAGCCGACCGGATGCCAGCGCTTGCTGCCGTCCTCTTCGGTGCGCTCTTCGCGGCACACCGGGCACAGCCGCCGTACGAGCCGCTGCGCGAGCACGCCGAGCAGCGACGAAGCGAGCAGATACGGCTCGACGCCCATGTCGGTCAGACGCGTGACCGCGGATGCCGCGTCGTTCGTGTGCAGCGTCGCGAGCACCAGGTGGCCGGTCAGCGACGCCTGCACCGCGATCTGCGCGGTTTCGAGGTCGCGGATTTCACCGATCATGATGATGTCCGGATCCTGACGCAGAATCGAGCGCAGCGCGCGCGCAAAGCTCATGCCGATCCGCTCGTTGACCTGGGTCTGGCCGATGCCGGACAGGTCGTATTCGATCGGGTCTTCCACCGTCATGATGTTGGTGGTCGCCGTCTCCAGTCGCGACATCGACGCATACAGCGTCGTGGTCTTGCCGGAGCCGGTCGGGCCCGTCACGAGCACGATGCCGTGCGGCTTGCCGATCAGCTTGTCGAACTTGCCGAGGGTGTCGGATGCCATGCCCAGCGCTTCGAGATTCAGTCGCGCCGCGTCTTTTTCGAGCAGCCGCAGCACCGCGCGCTCGCCGTGGCCGGTGGGCAGCGTCGATACGCGCACGTCGACCGGACGACCGCCGACGCGCAGCGTAATGCGGCCGTCCTGCGGCAGACGTTTCTCCGCGATGTCGAGCTGCGCCATGATCTTGATCCGCGAGATCAGCGCGCCGTGCAGCGCTTTTTTCGGCCGCACCACGTCGCGCAGCGTGCCGTCGACACGAAAGCGCACCACGGACGCATTCTCGAACGGCTCGATATGAATATCCGATGCTTGTTCGCGCGCCGCTTGCGTGAGCAGCGCGTTGATCATGCGGATGATCGGCGCGTCGTCTTCCGATTCGAGCAGATCCTCGACCTCGGGAATGTCCTGCATCAGACGCGACAGATCGACTTCGCCTTCCACTTCACCGACCACCTGCGCGGCGCTGCCGTCCTGGCGCGCATAGGCCTGGTTGATCGCCTGCGCGAGATCGTCGGCGGGCACGCGCACCACCGATACCGTGCCGTAGTTGCGCGCGATTTCGGCAAGCGCGGCTTCGCTCGTGCGCTCGCTGATCCAGACTTCGAGGCTATCGGCATACTGATGCGCGACCAGGATCTGGCCGCTGCGCGCGAAACCGTACGGCACGAGCCGGGCGGCGAGCGGCGAGGGCGCCGCGCGCTCGCCGGCGGCGGCGCCGTTCAACAGACCTTGCGATGGCGCGGTTTGCGCGGACGTCTGCGTCACGGACGCGCTCCCGGCGATACCGTGCTCGGCACCACTCCGCTGGCCGGATCGACGACCGCCGGTTGCGGCACGGGTTGCGGCACGGGTTGCGTCGTGGGCTGCGCGTTGGCTTGCGGCACAGCCTGCGGCGGTACCTGTTGAGGCACCTGTTGCGGTGCCTGCTGCGGCATCATCTGCTGGCGGCGCATCTGGTTCAGATCGAACAGGTTCAGCGCCGGCACACCGCCCTGGCTCGGGCCGAGCGGCATCGGCGGCACGATCGGATCGTCGCGATCCCTCATGATGTTGTTGTCCGAACGGTACGCACCCTGCACGCCCTGGATGTAGTCGTAGCGGTTCGCCGTGACGGCCTGGGTGGTGTCGCGATCGGCGAGAATGACCGGGCGCAGGAATACCATCAGGTTAGTCTTGTCGCGCGTCTTTTGCTCGGAGCGGAACAGCTGGCCCAGCCACGGAATGTCGCCGAGCAGCGGCACCTTGCTGTTGCTGACCTGGTAGTTGTCCTGCATCAGGCCGCCGAGCACGATGATCTCGCCGTTATCGCACAGCACGGTCGACTGGATCGAACGCTTCGTGAATTCCGGGCCCGCCGGGTTCGTCGCCGCGTTGTTCGTACCGTTCACGATCGCCGAATCTTCCGTGTAGAGCTGCAGCTTCAGGATGCCGCCGTCGGTAATCTGCGGCTTCACGTGCAGCGTCAGACCGACGTCGACACGGTCGAACGTGTTGAACGCCGCGCTCGTCGTGCCGCTCGTCAGGTTCGAGTACGAACCGGTCTGGATCGGCACGTTGGTACCGACGATAATCTTCGCTTCTTCGTTATCGAGCGTGATCAGGTTCGGCGTGGACAGCACGTTCGCGTCGGCAGTCTGCGACAGCGCCTGCAGCAGCGCGCCGAGACCCTGCACGCCGAAAATGTTGTGGATCCAGCCGACGTTCAGGCCCTGTTGCAAGTTCTGGGCGCCCAGCGCCGTAGCGAGACCGCCGGTCGAGCCGGCAGCGGCCGCGGCTGCCGTCAGGTTGATGATGCTGTTGCCCGAGCCAGTCGACAGGTTGGTACCGGCAAACAGGTTACCGTTCGCGACCTGCCACTGAATCCCGAGGTTGCCGCTCGTATTCGAGTTCAGCTCGACGATCAGCGCCTCGATATACACCTGCGCGCGACGTGCATCGAGCTGGTCGATCACCGCGCGCAAGTTGCGGTACGTCGCTTCGGGCGCCGTGATGATCAGCGAGTTGGTTGCGGGATCGGCCGTGATCATGCCGCCGCCCTGGTCTTCGCTCTTCTCCTTTTCTCCGCCGAGAAAGCCGCCACTATTACTATTCGAGCCCGAGGCGCCGCCGCCCATCGGCGAGTTCATCGAGCTGCCGCCGAGTCCGCCTGACGGCAACGGTGGCGTGCCCGACGTGCCCGTCGAATTGCTGGCGTTCGACAGACCGCCGCCGCCACCACCACTGCTGTTCTGGTTGAACGAGTTCGCCTCGTTCGAGCCGCCCGACGAGCCTTCGCCGCCGCCCTTGCCGAGCATGCTGCGCAGCGTGCGCGCGAGCTTCGTCGCATCCGCGTTGCGCAGCGGCACGACGTGAATGTTGCCCGGCATCGTGGTCGGCACGTCGAGCTGTTTCGCGAGCTCCTTTGCCGCCGCGAGACGTGCGGTGTTCGACGCGCGCATCAGTAGCGAGTTGGTGCGCGGATCCGACGCGATCGACACCTTCAGCGTCGCGTCCGTACTGCCTATCGCGCCCGGATCGAGCATCTTGTTCATCTGCTGCGCGATGTCGATCGCATTCGCATTCTTCAGCGGCACGACCGCCACCGACTGGCCTGCCGCGTTATCGATGCCCGCGATGATCTGCGCGATGCGCCGCACGTTGTCGGCGTAGTCGGTGACGACGATCGTATTGTTGGCGGGGTAGGCCGCGACGGTGTTGTTCGGCGAAATCAGCGGACGCAGTACCGGCAGCAGGTTGTTGGCCGATTCGTTCCTCAGCGTGAAGACCTGCGTGACGACCTGGTCGCCGCGCGCCGTCGGCGCGTTGCCGACGTAGGTCGGCACGCCTTGCAGCTTGGCGTCGGCCTCGGGCACCACTTTCAGCACGCCGTGATCCTGCACGAGCGCGAAGCCCTGCATGCGCAGCGCGGACTGCAGGGTTTTGAGCGCCTGATCCTCGGGTACCGCGTTTTCGGACACGAGGTTCAGTTGCCCCTTCACCCGCGGATCGACGATGATCGTCTTGCCGGTCGCCGCGCCGATCGCCTTGGCGACCTGGTCGATGTCGGCGTTGACGAAGTTGAGTGTCACCTCTGCCTGTGCTGTCTGCGCGGTGATCAGTCCAGCCACCAGCAGCGCCGTTGCCACGCGACGCAAAGCCATACAATTTCTTCTCATGGAATGTGATATCGATGCCGGCAGCCTCTGCCACCGGCGGTCATGCGATGCGGACCTGGCAGCAAGCTACCGCCCGGTCGGTCTGTGAGCCGGCCCCAAAAGCGAGTGTCGCTTCGAGCTCCAGCGTCCCGACGTCCGAAAAAAACGAACAGTAACAGCTTTTCATGTCGGATTTGAAACAAAACAAGGGGCCTCATGCGAATCCTTAGGGATCGCAGGGTTGTTATTAAATTGAAAGCTGACCGGCACCGTAGACAGACGCCATTACCCGGCTTTGTACGGTCTTATGTCGGTTAGCCAACTTGACGAAGGTCGGACTGCCGGTATGATACGAGCCGTTCGACTCACTGCTATGTGTTTGCCGACGCGGGTTTTCCCCGATGCTCGACAAATGCCCGGCCAGCTTGCCGTTGCGGCCGAAATGCAGCCGGCAAACTGCCTTACCGATTCTTACCTCGGGTTTATCCAGTCCTGTTGACCGATGAAAAGTCCGCTCGTCACCGTCGCCGCCACGCTCGCGCTGCTCGTCGCAGCCGGCTCCGCGCGCGCCGACTGCTTCGACGAAGCGGCGAAGTATCAGAAGGTCAACCCATTGATTTTACGGGCTATCGCGTGGCAGGAGTCGCACAACCGGCCGGATGCGCAGCACAAGAACGCGAACGGCTCGACCGACTACGGTGTGATGCAGATCAATTCGGTGCATCTGCCGGTGCTCGCCCAGTACGGGATCTCGCAGGGCACGCTGATGGAGCCGTGCAAGAATGTTTATATCGCGGCGTGGCATCTGCGCCGCCAGATGAACAAGTACGGCAATACCTGGCAGGCGGTCGGAGCATACCACTCTGAGACGCCGACGTTGCGGGACAAATACGCGCAACAGATCGCCGCGATTCTGCGCAGCTGGAAGTTGATGCCCGCGCGGTAGGCTTGTCCAGCGCTGTCGCTCGCGCAGGCCACGCCCGTTTTAATGCACAATGCGGCTTCATGCTGCTGTCGCGCCGTCGCAGCGACGCCGACCATTTGGCCCCGCCCCCGGCACGCCTTTCAATCCTCCCGTATTCCGTACCGCGATGAACCAGCCGCTATTGCCCATCACCGTGCTCTCCGGTTTTCTGGGCGCCGGCAAGACCACGCTCCTGAATCACATCCTCGCGAATCGCGCCGGTTTGCGCGTCGCCGCGATCGTCGACGATCTCGCCGCGGTCAATATCGACCCGACGCTCGTGCGCCAGGCGGCCGACCTGTCGAGCGTCGACGAGCAGGTCGTGGAACTCAAGAACGGCTGTATCTGCTGCACGCTGCGCGACGAGCTGCAAAACGAAATCCGTCGCCTCGCCGGCGAAAATCGCTTCGACGCGCTCGTGATCGAATCGAGCGGCATCGCCGAGCCAATGTCGAGTGCCGAAACCATTACATTCGAGGGCCACGAAGGCGCGTCGCTCGGCGACGTCGCGCGGCTCGATACGATGGTCACGATCGTCGATGCGTTCAACTTCCTGCGCGATTACGCGTCGGCCGATGCGCTCGCCGAACGCGGCATCACGGTCGACGAAGACGACGACCGTACGATCGTCGAATTGCTGATCGAGCAGATCGAGTTTTGTGACGTGCTCGTCGTGAACAAGATCGATCTCGTCAGCGCCGACGAGCTCGCGCGTTTGCAGCGCATCCTCGCACGCCTGAACCCGCGCGCGGTGCAGCTCGTGAGCCGCTTCGCCGAAGTGCCGTTCGAGCAGATCGTGAACACCGGACGCTTCGATTTCGACGAAGCGTCGAATGCGCCGGGCTGGCTCGCGGCGCTCGAGCACGAGCACGGCGGTCAACACGGCCATATGCATCGCAGCGAAGCCGACGAATACGGCGTCGGCCATTTCGTCTATCGCGCACGCCGGCCGTTTCATCCGCAGCGGCTGTGGGAGCTGCTGCATCGGGAGTGGAAGGGCGTACTGCGTAGCAAGGGATTCTTCTGGCTCGCGACGCGCAACGATATCGGCGGTTCGCTATCGCAGGCCGGTGGCGCTTGCCGGCACGGTCCGGCGGGCATGTGGTGGGCCGCGCAGGATCGCAGCGAATGGCCGGCAGGCGACGACGAACTGGCCGCCGAAATCGCCGCCGACTGGTACGGCGCGCCGGACGATACCAGCATCGGCGATCGTCGTCAGGAGTTCGTGCTGATCGGCGTGGATATCGACCCCGCCATCTGGCGCGCGAAGTTCGACGCCTGTCTGCTCACCGACGACGAATACGCGCTCGGGCCGCAAGCCTGGCAGCAGTTCCCTGATCCGTTCCCGGCGTGGGAGTTCGACGACCACGATCACGATCACGATCATGATGATGATCGCGGCCGTCATCATCACGGGCACGGCGACGACTGAGAACATGGCGGACATGACCACGACGAGAACGCGCATCGTCATGACTGAACGAAGCACGTCCCGCGCTTGAACCATATGCATGGACGAAAAAAAAACCCGCCACTGGCGGGTTTTTCTCGCGGGTGTCAACTGCCCGGCAGGAATCTGCCTAGCGCTTGTTGACCGAGTCCTTGAACGCCTTGCCTGCCGTGAATTTGACGGTCTTGGCAGCCGGGATCTTGATAGTTTCGCCGGTCTTCGGATTACGACCCGTACGCGCTGCGCGCTTGCCCGAACCAAAGCTACCGAAGCCAATCAACTGGACCGCCTCACCCTTCGACACAGACTTCTTGATCACTTCAAGCAACGTGTCCAGCGTTTCACCGGTTTGAGCCTTGCTGGCGCCCGTCTGTCCTGCGACAGCGTCGATCAGTTCCTGTTTGTTCATTAAGGTTCCTTTCTGAGTTAGGTTGATACGAACAGCGCGACCGCGCCGATTATACGTGCGCGCACCGCGCCGTCGAGCAGCTGCGGCCCTGATCCTGACGATCTCCCGCGCCGGACAAAACCCTGTTCGGCGGCCGTGCTGCCGCTCCCTTCGCGGCGCTTGCTATGATAGCGCAGCGCAAACCCAATCAGGATAAGGGTTTCGAGGAATTGCACGGTTTTCGGGCCGTTCTTGCAAGGAAATCGAAATTTTGCCCCTCAGCACCCCCTAAACGAGGGCTGAAACCCAGTCCTGGCGGGGGTTAGCGTTGGTTTTTGCCAACGCAGCAAAGCGTCTAAATGCGTCCTGATGGGTCTTTTACGGCGACTCGCGCGCAGCGCGCGCCGGCTCGAACCATCGAACCCGCTCTTTCGAGCGACCTTTTGAGCGTGTTTTCCCGTCGCGCATGACCGATCCGCTGATCCCCGCCGTCCTCGCTTTCCGCGACAACGGCAGCCCCTTTTCACCACGCCACGACGACATCTATCACAGCGCCGTCGGCGCGCTCGAGCAGGCTCACTACGTCTTTCTGCGCGGCAACGAATTGCCCGAAAGATGGCAGAGCCGCCGTACGTTCACCGTGCTCGAAACCGGCTTCGGCATCGGCATCAACTTTCTCGTCACGTGGGCCGCATGGCGCGCCGATCCGGCTCGCTGCGAGCGGCTGCATTTCGTGTCGACCGAAAAGCATCCGTTTAGCGCCGCCGATCTGCGCCGCGTTCACGCAACGACGATCTCCGATCCGCTGATCGCCGGGCTCGCGGACACGCTCGCGAACGCTTGGCCGATGCTCGTGCCCGGCACGCACCGGGTCGAATTCGAAGGCGGCCGCGTCGTGCTGACGTTGATCTTCGCCGATGCGCTCGACAGCCTGCCCACATTGCGGCTGCGTGCCGATGCGTTCTATCTGGATGGCTTTGCGCCCGCGAAAAATCCAGAGCTGTGGAGCCCGGCGATCTTCAAGGCGCTCGCGCGCGTCGCCGGCGATGACGCGACCTTCTCCACCTATAGCAGCGCCGGCGACGTCAAACGCGCATTGACGCAATGCGGCTTCGAGTATCGCAAGGTCGACGGCTTCGGCTGGAAACGCGCGATGCTGGTCGGTCGCTTCGCGCCGCGCTGGCGTGTGCGCCGTTATGAGCCGCCCGCGCCGTTCTGGCACGACGAACGACACGCGGTCGTGATCGGTGCGGGACTGGCCGGCTGCGCGGTGATCGAGCGGCTTGCGGCGCGCGGCTGGCGCGTGACTTCGCTCGAGCGGCATGCGTCGGTTGCACAAGATGCGTCTGGCAATCCAGCCGGCGTATTCCACCCAATGATTTCGCGCGACGACAGCGTCGCGTCGCGCGTCACGCGGGCGGGCTTTCTGTACGCGCTCAATCGTTGGGCCGCGCTCGAAAGTGCAGGGCATCGGCTCGCGCGCGGCGATCGCGGTCTGCTGCAGATCGCCGCGGACGACGACGAGGCGCGCGCAATCGGCGAGGCCATCGGCGCGTTCCGCTATCCGTCCGACTATGTGACGCCGGTGTGCGCGTCCGATGCCGAGCGACTCGCCGGCGTGCCGCTCGCGCGTGGCGGCTGGTTCTTTCCGCGCGGCGGCTGGATCGATCCGGCTTCGCTGTGCACGGCGCAATCCGCATCGGCAGGCGGCTTGCTCGAACGACGCTTCGGTGTCGACGTCGCGCGGCTCGAACGTGCCGGCAATCAGTGGACCGTCTTCGATATCGCGGGAAAGGTAGTCGCGCGAGCGCCGGTCGTGATCGTCGCTGGTGCGCATGAAGCTGCGCGCATCGCTGGCTTGCGTCATGCGCCGACCCGCAGCATTCGTGGTCAGTTGAGCTTGCTGCCGGCGGGTACCGTCGCGCCGCTTGCGCTGCCGGTGATCGGCGAGGGCTACGCCGTGCCGCTCGCGAACGATGTCACGCTGACAGGCGCGACCTATGAACTCGACGACCCCGACACGTCGCTGCGCGCGGACGGTCATCGCGAGAATATCGAGCGCGTCGCGCAGATGTTGCCGTCGTTCGCAAGCGCACTCGATGCCGCGCCGCTGACCTCGCTCGCCGGACGCGTTGCGTTTCGCTGCGTGAGCTCGGATCGCATGCCGATGATCGGCCAGTTCGCCGACGAAGCCGCTGCCGCCCGCGATGCTGCCCGCCTGCGCGGCGCATGGCCGCTCGATCTGCCGCGCCTCGACGGTCTGTACGGCGCATTCGCTTATGGTTCTCGCGGGCTGGTGTGGGCCGCGCTCGGCGCTGAACTGATCGCCTCGCAGATCGAAGGCGAGCCGTGGCCGCTCGAACGCGATCTCGCGGAAGACATCGACCCTGGGCGTTTTCTGCTGCGCTCCTTGCGACAGGGAACGATCGGTTAACCGGCTTCGACCATTGCGAAGTTATCTCTGCGCCCGGCACGTTAACTCCGCCCGCCCTGTAAACCAGGTTCCGGCTTATCCACTGCCACCTGTGGATAACCGCGCGGTTAACCGGCGCAAGTCGTGTGGAACCGTTGTGGACGTAAACGGGGTAACTGGGATATCGCGAAAAAGTGCGAAAAGTTGCTCGCGTATACCGGCAGCCGCCGCACATGCTGTGCATCCGGTTATGCGGCCGGGAACTCGATGATTTGTTTCGGTAAACATAGGTTATCCACAGAAACCGAGGCAGCTTGTTAACTGTTACTACGTATACATACGGTAAACCAGTAAACAGCAAAGACGGGGGCTAACGCCCCGCCTATCGGGCTTGCGTTAACGACCAAACCCGCGCATCGAAATCACCGAAGCAGCGGCAACGCCCCGGAGCGGATTCGCCGTTTGCGACGTGGTCGAAACTGATGCGATACCTCGAAAAAAGGTCGCTTTTTCCGTTCACTGGGAAAATAACGTTCTTTTTTACCGTTTTGCCTGCGAGTTAACGTCTTTTCGGTTAACCCGGAAAAAGCTATGGCACAATCCCCGTTTTTCCGCGTCGTGCCACAGCAACTGACGGCACGCGCAGCAATGGAACGGTGCCGGTCAAACAGAATCTGATTCAAGGTCGACGGCGTTCCTTCAGCATCCCTGTTGCTACTGCCGCATCCCGTGTATGTGCCCGACTCCGTGCGGTTCTTCGCGGCCGTGGCGCATTCCGATCATCCGATCACTGAAACCTCGCAACGCTGATTTCGCGAAGCGCTTGCGACAACGTGCGCTCCCCGTGCGCTCGTGACGGCGTGCGTGTGCGCCGGTTCGTGTCGTCTGCCGTTGCTGCCAAGGAGAACCCATTACGATGAATTCGGCGTTTTCGTTTTTGCCGGCGTGGCCGCTTTCGCCCGACGCCATTTTCTGGGCGGGTCTTGCATTGCTTGCCGCCGGTCTGTGCGGCGAGCTTTGCTATCGCGCGTGGCGTTTGCCGCGCATTTCCGGCTATGCGGTGATCGGACTCGTGGCCGGCGCGGCAGGCTTTGGCGTGATCGATGCGGATTCCGCGAGCGCCGCGCGGCCGCTGCTCGACGTCGCGCTCGGCCTGTTGCTGTTCGAACTCGGCAGCCGGCTCGATCTGCGCTGGATCCGCCGTAATCCGTGGCTGATTCTGTCGAGCGTCGCCGAAGCCACGCTGACTTTCGTGCTGGTGCTGCCCGTGTTGCTGTTTCTGCACGTGCCGCTGATGGTCGCGACCGTACTCGCCGCGATCGCGATGGCGACATCGCCCGCGATGGTGATCCAGCTCAAAACCGAACTACGCGCGGAAGGCCAGGTCACGCAGCGTCTTCTGACCTTGACCGCGCTGAACAGCATGTACGCGGTCGTGATCGAAAAGCTCGTGTCGAGCTGGCTGCATCAGGAGGTTTACGGCAACGTGTTCGCGACCATCCTGCAGCCGTTGTACCTGCTGGTCGGCTCGCTCGTGCTCGCGTATCTGCTCGCGCGCACCTGCACGTTCTTCTATCGGCGCCTGAACATGCAGGACGAGCATTCGTTCGTGGCGCTGTTCGGTCTCGTGCTGCTCGCGATCGCGATCGCGCATCTGTTCAAGCTGTCGACGATTCTCGCGCTGCTCGCCGCGGGCATCATCGTGAAGAATCACGAAGCGCGTCCGCAGTTGTGGCCAGAGCATTTCGGCACCGCGGGCTGGCTGCTGACGGTGATCCTGTTCGTGCTGACGCTGACGTCGTTCGAATGGAAGCACATCGCGTTGGGCGGAGTCGCCGCGCTGGGTCTGATCGTTGCTCGCCTCGTCGCGAAGCTGGTCGGCGTGCTGGCGTTCGCGAAGCCGAGCGGCCTGAACTTGAAGCAGGGCATCGCGCTCGGCCTGTCCTTGTCACCGATGTCGGCGCTCGCGTATCTGCTCGTCGACGACACGTACAACCTGTATCCGAACTTCGATCCGCAGCTGCGCGCAATCGCTATGTGTTCGATTTTCGTGCTGCAGATTCTCGGGCCGTGGCTCGTCTATCGCAGCCTCGCGCTCGTCGCCGAGCGGCGCGAGGGGTAAGCGTGAAACGCGCATGGGCTGCCATGCGCGTTTCACGAACCCGTCTTTCAATTCCTTCGCCTCAAACGACCTGACTCAGGGGACGCCATGTCACTCGAACCCTTCATCGACTCGAAACCGTTCACGTTCGGTATCGAGCTCGAAATGCAGATCGTCAATACGCACGATTATGATCTGACCAAAGCCGGCACGGATCTGCTGCGCCTCATCAAGGACGAAAAAATCCCCGGCAATATCACGCCGGAAATCACCGAAAGCATGATCGAGCTGTCGACCGGCATCTGCACGTCGCACGAACAGGCGGTCACCGATCTGCGCAAGATTCGCGACACGCTGGTATCCGCGGCCGATCATCTGAACGTCGGTCTGTGCGGTGGCGGCACCCATGCTTTCCAGCAATGGAGCGAGCGGCAGATCGTCGATACGCCGCGCTTTCAGTATATTTCCGAGCTATACGGCTATCTCGCGAAGCAGTTCACCGTGTTCGGCCAGCACGTGCACATCGGTTGCCCGAATCCGAACAGCGCGCTGTATCTGCTGCATTCGATGTCGCGCTTCATCCCGCATTTCATTGCGTTGTCCGCGTCGTCGCCTTTCGTACAGGGCGTCGATACCGGATTTCATTCGGCACGTCTGAATTCCGTGTTCGCGTTTCCGCTGTCGGGCCGCGCGCCGTTCGTGCTGACGTGGGACAGCTTCGAGGAGTATTTCTCGAAGATGGTCCACACGGGCGTGGTCAACAGCATGAAGGATTTCTACTGGGATATCCGTCCGAAGCCGGGCTTCGGCACGATTGAGGTCCGCGTGATGGATACACCGTTTTCGGTGGATCGCGCCGCGGCGATCGCCTGCTATATCCAGACGCTTGCGCGTCATTTGTTGCTCGATAAGCCGATCCTGCCGCAGGAAGATGACTATCTGGTCTACACGTTCAACCGTTTCGAAGCCTGCCGCTTCGGACTCGGTGGCACCTGCATCAATCCGCAAACCGGTGAACGCAAGACGATTTCCGAAGATATTCTGGAAACGCTCGAACAGATCGGACCGCATGCGGAAGCGCTCGGCTCGGTGAATGCGCTGGCCGAAGTCGGCGCGATCGCGCGCGGTCAGGTCAACGACGCGACGTGGCTGCGCAGTGTGTTTGCGCAGGAAAAGTCCTTGCACGAAGCGGTACGCCAGCAGTGTCTGCAATGGCGCGCCTAGTCGCGAAGACTTCATGAAACCGTTTGCGTGCGCCAGCTACGCGACGTTCCGACGAAACCCGCCGCGTGCGGGTTTTTTTTCGTAAGAAAATTTTTATGGTTTTTCGCGCGCGCAACCCTTCAGGTTTTTCGAAAGTTTACGTATACCAGCGTAGTAGTCGTAAGCAGGCATTGCCAAAGGCTGTGGACAACTGAATAATTTCCTGCAAAGTCAATGCGCTGGGGAAATGATAACTGGGCTCGTAAAACGGGCTCCGGCCACGCCTGGCAAGCGCAACCGAGGAAACGTTCAACACGCTGCAAGTGCTTGTTGCAAAACGGTACACAGGCTGTCCAAACGTTTTCCCCTGCTTATCCACAGCTCGCGTTGGATAAGTTAGCTGTACGATTAGCCGCTGTCGCATAGAATGTCGTTTTTCGCCGCCTTCGGCTTCCAGGACGGTGTATTTTTGAGATAGTACAAACGGTTTCATCCGCGGTTGGACGAAGCTACCCCACACACGCAGCGGGTGTACTCCGGCAGGCAGCCGCCGGCATTGCACCAAAGCGGTAAATAAACGAATCGAAGATTATGAGCGAAGGCGTATACGGAGAACAGGCAGCCGGGCGAGTGACCCACAGCCTCTTGCGATTGAGCACGGCGATGCGAAGCCAGGCTTGGGAATGGGCGGAAGGCGCGGGCCTTACGCCGACCCAGGGCGAGATCCTCGTGCTGTTGATGCAACGTAAGGGGCCGATGCGTCTCGGCGAAATCGCGCGTGAAACGGCGCTGACTGCCGCGACCACCAGCGATGCGGTCAGCACGCTCGAGACCAAGGGCCTCGTCGAAAAGCGTCGCGCACTCGACGACGGTCGCGCGCTCGCGGTACGTCTGACCTCGCGTGGCCGCACCGCTGCCAAACGCGCCGCGCAATGGCCGGACTTCCTCTCGAAGGCGGTCGGTACGCTGCGCGACGACGAGCAGTCCGTGTTCTATCGCACGCTGCTCAAGACCATCTATCAGCTCGAAGCGCAAAACACGATTCCGCCGCATCGTATGTGCCTGAGCTGCACGCATTTCCAGCCGAGCAAGAATCCGAAGAAGACGCCGCATCACTGCGCGCTGCTCGACCTGAACATGTTGGACACCGATGTGCGTCTCGACTGCTCCGTGCATGAAACGGCGGACGTCGCTACCCAGAAGAAGACCTGGAAGATCTTCGCCCAATAACCGGCGTCTTCCTGGGCAATCCGCTAACATGGCCTGGCCGGCGACGGCGGGCGGTATGCGCCGCCTGCTTGCCGGCCGGTGCCGTGCAAGGATAAAGTCGTTGGCGGCAGCTCGTTAGTCAACCTGAAGATAGGGCAGGCCGATGAATCGGGAAGTACTCGCCATCCGCCATGTGCACTTCGAGGATCTGGGCAGTCTTGAGCTCGTGCTCGGCGAGCGCGGGCGTCCGGTCCGTTATCTCGATGTGGGCGTTGCCCGTATCGAGGCGCCCAATCCGGTTGCCGCGTCGCTGATGGTCGTGCTGGGCGGCCCCATCAGCGCTACCGACGACGCGCTGTACCCCACGCTCGCGCCGCTGCTGTCGTTGATCGAAAAACGCATCGCGGCCGGTCTGCCGACACTCGGTATCTGCCTTGGCGCACAACTGATCGCGCGGGCGCTCGGTGCGCGCGTCTACCCCGCGGCTCAGGCCGAACTCGGCTGGACGCCGCTCAAGCTGACCGATGCCGGCCGCGCCTCGCCGCTGCGTCATCTCGATGGCGCTCATACCTCGATGCTGCATTGGCACGGCGACACCTTCGATCTGCCGGCCAACGCGACCCGTCTGGCATCGACTCCGGCTTGCGAGAATCAGGCCTTCGCATGGGGCGATCACGTACTGGGCTTGCAGTGTCATCCCGAGATCCGCACCGATCGGTTCGAACCTTGGCTGATAGGGAATGCGAACGAACTCTCGGGCCACGGCATCGACGCGCGTCAGTTGCGCGCCGACACCGGCCGATACGGTCCCGTGCTCGAAGCCGCCGCGTGCCGCATGTTCGGCGAATGGCTCGATCACGTCGAGACGCAAGCCTGAATGGCCAGCCGAATGGCGACGTAAGCGTCCAGCCAGGTGCCACGTTCATGCAGTAAACCGCGTGCGGTGCTATCCTCGACCGCTCTCGGGCTTTCACTGGGCGTAATCCATGAGCGCGCTTTTCTCTCCGCTCACGCTGCGTAGCGTGACGCTTCCCAATCGGATCGTCGTCTCCCCAATGTGCCAGTACTCCGCCGAACGCGGCGAAGCGACCGCCTGGCACATGATTCACCTCGGCGGTCTCGCGCTGTCCGGCGCGGGCATGCTGTGCATCGAAGCAACCGCCGTCGAGCCGGACGGGCGCATCACCCCCGGCGATCTCGGCTTGTGGGACGACGCGACCGAAGAGGCGCTCGTGCCGGTGCTGGCCGCGATCCGCAAGCATTCGCACGTCAACGTGACGATGCAACTGGCGCACGCGGGCCGCAAGGCATCGAGCCACGTGCCGTGGGAAGGCGGCCAGCTGATTGCGGTGTCGCAAGGCGGGTGGCTGCCGCATGCGCCATCGGCGCTGCCGCACAAGCCGGGCGAGGAGCCGCCGCTCGCGCTCGATGTCGTCGGCCTGAACCGGATTCGCGAGGCGTTCGCCGCGTCCGCGCGGCGTGCCGCGCGTCTTGGCATCGATGCGCTCGAAGTGCATGCCGCCCATGGCTATCTGCTGCATCAGTTCCTGTCGCCGATCGCCAATCAGCGCACCGACGACTACGGCGGCTCGGTCGAAAACCGCATGCGTTTTCCGCTCGAAATCTTCGACATCGTGCGTGCCGCATTTCCTGCCGACAAACCGGTCGGCGTGCGCGTGTCGGCGACGGACTGGGTCGAAGGCGGCTGGACGCTCGAAGACACGATCGCGTTTGCACACGAGCTGGAAAAGCGCGGCTGCGACTGGATCGACGTGTCGTCGGGCGGTGTCTCGCCGCTGCAGCAAATTCCGCTCGAGCCGGGCTATCAGATTCCGTTCGCGAAGGCGGTCAAGCACGCAACCGGTCTGACGACGATCGGCGTCGGACTCATCACTGATCCGCTGCACGCCGAGCAGCTGATCGAAACGGGCGATGCCGATCTGATCGCGCTGGCTCGCGCGCTGCTCTATAACCCGCGCTGGCCGTGGCACGCCGCCGCTAACCTCGGTGCGACCGTCGAAGCGCCGCCGCAGTACTGGCGTTCACAACCGCGTGAGCAGAAAGCGCTGTTCGGCGACATTTCGTTTGGTCAACGGTGACGCCCGTCGCACGTTGAACAAACGCATCGGCTGACGGTTGAAGGAAGCCGTGGACAACGTGTAGGATGCCGGTTGTGGCGCGGTGCGCGTCGCAAGTCGACGCGGCGCTTTCAGGGCGCCGCGTTTGCTATTCGCGTCAGAAAAAAGCCGCGCGCACGACGTGCCTGACGATTGCCAGATTTGATTCCCCAGTTCTTCACAAGGATTCATTCAATGAATTCACGCAGGATCGCCGTGCGCCGTTCGGGTGTGCACGGCAAAGGCGTGTTTGCTCTCGAACCGATCGCGGCCGGCGAGCGACTGATCGAATACAAGGGCGAGCGGATTACCTGGAAAGAAGCGTTGCGCCGCCATCCGCATAATCCGGCTGAACCGAATCACACGTTTTATTTCGCGCTGGATAACGGCAAGGTCATCGACGGCAAGGTGAACGGCAATAGCGCGCGCTGGATCAATCATTCATGCGCGCCGAACTGCGAAGCCGAGGAAATCGACGGACACGTGTACGTGCATGCGCTGCGCGATATCGCGGAGGGCGAGGAAGTCTTTTACGACTACGGCCTAGTGATCGACGCGCGTCAGACGAAAAAGCTGAAAAAGGAATACGAATGCCGCTGCGGCGCGCGTAAGTGCCGCGGCACGATGCTGGCGCCGCCGCAGAAGGGCAAGGGCGGCGGCAAGTCGGGTAAAGGCGCCGACAAGGGGGAAAAGTCGAGCAAATCGGCGAAGAAATCGAAGAAGAAATGAGCCGCGGGTCGGTGCGCGGCGGTAGCTGTCTGCGCTGATCGAAGCGCTGAGGCGAACGCCGCCGCGGCAGCCGGGCAAACCTTCTACAAATCGACCGGCGCCGAGTGCGCCGGTTTTTTCGTGGCGCGCCGTGCGTTGGCATCGTTGGCGGTGGCAGCGCCTGCGGACGCACCGGGCGGCAGCAACGGAATCCTCACGATAAAGCGTGCGCCGCCCTCCGGTGCGTCCTCGTAATGCACGCTGCCATGATGCAGCACCATGATGTCGTGGACGATCGCGAGGCCCAGACCCGCGCCGCTGTCGACGCCCGCCTCGGTCTGCCCGTCGCCGCGGAAGAATCGCTTGAACAGATCCGACTGCTGCGAACGCGGCACGCCCGGCCCGTTGTCTTCGACGACGATCTCGGCCATGCGCAGATCGTCGATCAGCGTCTGCGAAACTGTGACCGTGATACGCCCGCCGTCGACCCGCGAAGGCGGCACATACTTCAGCGCGTTATCGAGCAGATTCGCGATCACTTCATGGAGCAGCACAGGGTTGCCGCGCGCCATCAGCGGGTCATCGTTGGACGGATCGTCGAGGCGCTGGAAGCCGAGGTCCACGTGTACCGGTAGCGCGCGCGGCACCCATTCGGCGCCGGTGTCGAACGCGAGCGCGGCCATGTCGACATTGACGAAGCGGGCCGCCTGTTCGCCCGGCTCGGCGCGCGCGAGCGACAGCAATTGATTCGACAGCCGCACGGCGCGATCGGCCGCGGCGCGCAGTTCGCGCACGGCAGCGAGCGTCTGCTGTGGATCGCGTGCGACGACCGCCTGCTCCGCATGCAGCTTCACGGCGGTGAGCGGCGTGCGCAGCTGATGCGCGGCATCGGCGATGAATTTACGTTGCGCATCGAGGGCGGCTTTCAGACGATCGAGCAACGCGTTCAGCGCGCCCGTCAGCGGACGGATCTCGACCGGCACATAGGTTTCGTCGACCGGCTCGAGCGACGTGTGCGTTTGCCGGTTCAGCGAATCGGCGAGCGCCGTCAGCGGATTGAGCTGCTGATTGACGACGCGCCACACGATCACCCAGCCGGCTAGCAGCAGCAGCAATAACGGCATCATGATCGCGATGAGGAACTCGGCGGCGATGCGGAAGCGGTGATGCACGGGCTGGCCGACTTCGACGACGATCGGATTACCGCTCGGCTGATCGACGCGCACCTGAGCGACCCGCACGGTCACGCCTTCGTGCTGCGTCTCGAACACGTACGCGTAATGCATGCGGCGCACGTTGGTGCCTTGCAGCGGCAGATTGTGATCGCCGGCGATTTCGGTGTCACCGGTGCTGATCCGGTAGACCAGATGCTCGACGGGGTCGGAGAACATCGCCTGCGCGAGCGGTGGCACCGTGATCGGCGCTTCCGGTCCGGCAATCTGGATCTGTTTGGAGATCGCGGTCGCGAGGTCCGCGAGCGAACGGTCGACCACGTGCTGCGTGTACTGCCATGCGAGCCAGTAAGCGATCAGGCCGCTCATCAGCGCGAGCAGCGACAGGGGAGCAGCGAGGCGCCGCAGCAGCGTGCGGCGCAGACTATTGGCGGCCGGCTGGTGCATGATCGAACGCGCGGGAAAGTTGTGACTGCGGTGGCAACTGCGGTAGTAATGGCGCGAGGCGCCTTGAGACGGCCCGGGGCCCGGCACAAGGCGCCCCGGGCACAGCCGATGCGCGGCGCCGCTCCGGCGCCGTCAGGCCGCGACGCAATGCGCGGCCTTCACGACGATCATGCGGCCTGGCGAATTTCCTGCAACAGGTAGCCAAAGCCACGCACGGTGACGATTTCGACACGGCAGTTCTCGAGCTTCTTGCGCACGCGGTGCACGTAGACTTCGATCGCGGTATCGCCGAGGTCGCCGCCGAAGTGTGTCAGATGATCCTGTAGTTGCGCCTTGCTGACGACGCGGCCGTGACGCAGCAGCAGCATTTCGAGCACCGCGAATTCGCGCGGCGACAGTTCGAGCGGTTTGTCGTCGTTGAAGATGCGGCGGTCGACGCCCGACAGCCGCACGCCGCCCAGCGACACTTCCGGACGCGGCATGTCACCGTGCGGACCGCTGCGGCGCATCACCGCGCGAATACGCGCTTCGAGCTCGGCCGGCTCGAACGGCTTCAGCATGTAGTCGTCCGCGCCCGAGTTCAGGCCTTGCACGCGGTCGTTCAGTTCGTCGCGCGCGGTCAGGATGATCACCGGCGTGTGACGGTTGCTCTGGCGGAAACGCGACAGCAGCGTCATGCCGTCGATGCCCGGCAGACCCAGATCGAGGATCACGAGTTCGTGGCGATTTTGCGTGAGGGCCTGCTCGGCAAAGATGCCGTCATGGACCATGTCGACGGTGAAGCCGGCTTGTTCGAGACTGCTTTGGATGCCGCGTGCGATGGGGCGGTCATCTTCGATCAGAAGGAGTCGCATGGATTTCGCTCAAGTACAATGGGTTTAGGCGTTTGGGCAAGCGGTTCGCCGGGGCGCCTGCTACACAGCCAGCGTGCGAAGCGGCGGCAGACGCGCCACGAAGCAGCTGTCGAGCCGAATCGAAGCACCGTGCCAGCCATCACGAAGTCATGTCCGAGATCAGCATTCACGAACTGGAAGCCGCGATCAACTTCTGGCGCACCCGCTCACCTTCAAGCGGCGACGAACACGTTCTGTGCAAGGAGGCAAGCGCGCTCTCCAAGCCGTATGCGCTGCTGATTGTACAGCGTCAGCAGTCGCTATCACTCGATCGTTTCGACCCGATTGCAAGGCAGGCCTGGGAAGCTTACGTTCAACTTAAGAATAGCCTGTAGAACTGAAGGTTTACCTAAGGAATTGCCTGCATTGTCCTTTCATGGTCACCTGATTACGCGGCGAGTTATGCATAAACACGCATAAAGGCCCGTAATTATTTGTATTACATAGTAATCCCGTCGATGAATGCGGCAAGCGCGATGTCGCGTTCGGTCACGCCGTTCGCTTCATGGGTGGACAGCGTGATGTCGACCTTGTTGTACACGTTGAACCACTCGGGATGGTGGTCCATCTCCTGCGCCTTGATCGCGACGCGCGTCATGAAGCCGAAGGCCTCGTTGAAGTCGGCGAACTCGAACGCGCGGCGAATCGCATCGCGCTCAGCCACGCTTTGCCAGCCATTCAGTTTCGCCAGTTGCTGGGTTCGCTCGTCGGAAGTCAGTTTCTGAATCATGGTGTTACCTCGCTCGTCGAACTCGCTCGCCGGCAGGCGGACGAATCCGTCATTTTTTCATGGTTGCGCAACGCTCGCCGCACGCTGGGCCGGATCGGTTTGCGATGGCTTTTCGTTCAAACGTCGCCGCCGGTGTTCCAACCCTCGCGGGTGCCACGCGTAATCACGCAGTCGCCGTCGAACAGGTCGCCCGCCGCGTAGGCAGGTGCGTTGACGTCTTCGAAGGACGGCACGCGCTCCGACGGCAGGCCGATGCGCTCGACGCCCGCGAAGAATTCATCGCAGACACGGCCTTCGAGCAAGGCTGTTTGGCGCGCGTACAGTTGTCGCCAGCCCGCATGGTCAACCGTGCCGTAGCACTCAAGCGGCTGATCGATCGTGAAGTCGGCGCGGGTCTCGAGACCGGCGTCGAACTGTTCCTTGAGTTTGGCGGTGCTGGCGGTGGACAAGGCGAGGCTGCTGTAACAAGACGGATTGCATGAGATCGGTGTATGCGAGTGTAGAGCGGAGCACGTGCGGAAAGGGCGCAGGTTTCGCGTATAAGCGGATAGTTATGCGATAATCACGTATTAAATGGCAGATTAATGCGGGATATCACCATGCTTGAACTCGACCACTTCGATCTCGCGCTGCTCGACGTGCTGCAGCGCTTCGGCCGCGCCACGCATCAGCAGTTGGCGGAGCAGGTGCCGCTGTCGCCGTCGCAGATCGGGCGACGCCTGCAACGGCTGGAACAGGTCGGCGTGGTGGATGGCTATCGCGTCGTGCTGCGGCCCGAAAAGCTTGGGCTTGGCGTCACCGCTTTCACGAGCCTGAAGCTGAAGCATCACGGCGATTCGATCATCGAGCAGTTTCAGCACCAGATCGACTTGCTGCCCGAAGTGCTCGAATGTCACGCGGTCGTCGGCGATGCCGACTATCTGCTGCGCATCGTCGCGCCGGATCTGAATTACCTGTCGACCTTCGTGATGAAGAAGCTGATGCGCGTGCCGGGTGTCGATAGCGTGCGCTCGAATATCGTGCTGACCACGTTCAAGCGCAATGGGCCGTTGCCGCTCGGGCATCTGGCGCCGGGGGCGGCGGCGGTTTGAGCGTTCGAAGCCGTTGCCGGCAGTGCCGACTGACAGGAAGAGGGAGCCGCGCATGCGTTGCCGCGGCCCCTGCGGTGACGGGATCTCTATGCCGCCCGCTTTGGCTCGTCGTCGGCATTCAGCAGATCGACATACGCGACCGGCACCAGATCCGCTTCCGATACGCCAAGGCTCTTGAACATCGCTTGTGCTTCCGCGTGGCCGCCTTCTTCGTCGTCGTCCTGCGCGAGCACCACTTCGAGTTCGACGAAATCGCCGAGACCGTCGACGCGATCCAGATGAATCCGCGTGCGCCCGCTCAGATATACGTGCCGCTCTTTCGAGACGATGCCGCGCGTGGTCAGCGCGGTCGCGAGCAGCGCATGCATCGCTTCGGGATTCGTCACCGGACTGCGCGTGTAGTACGACGCCTTCGGGCCGTCGCGGTCGTCGCGCTGATAGAAGATTAGCTCGGCCGGCGTGCCGTCGTCGAACTGGCGCAGCTTCAGGCGGCCGCGCGGCACGTCGTAGAAAAAGTCCTGCTGGCGGAAGATCAGCGGCGCGTCCGTCGCGAGCTGTGCGGCGCGCTCGCGCAGTTGGTCGAAATGCTGGGCGCGGGCTTTGATTTCGATGTTGCGTGCCATGTCAGGCTCCTGTGGATGGGGGAAGTGACCGGCGGCGCCGGAGTTGCTGGTGTTGCCGGGCGGAGGCCGCCGGGAAGGACGAAGCCAGGCGGAACGGAAAGCTGCGAGGGCGCTGCGCGAGCGCAAACCGCTAATCTAGCAAAAACTTCGTGACGGAGCGGTTTCAGCTCGGCGGACAAGTGGGAGAGGGCGGGCATTAGCGAGACTCATATCGCAACGCGTCAGACCGTCCCCGCTCAAATCGCCCACTGCTGTTCGATCAGCTTCAACGCCGCCGCGATCGCTGGCTCGTCCTTGCGCTCGTCGAGCGTGATGAAGCTCAGCTGCGTCGGCACCGTTATGCCATCGACGATCGTCAGCGCGTGCGCATGCGCCTCCGCGATCGCGGTTGCATCGCGCGCAAGCGTGAGACCGACGCCCGATTTGACCAGATCGAGCATCGACGGCTCCTGGTCCACCTCGGCCACCTTGACCGGCTTCACACCGGCTTCGCCGAAACAGCGCGACAGCAGCCGGTTGTGCGCGGACGCCGGCGGCGTCCAGATCCACGGCAGCGCCGCGAGCGAGCGCCAGTCTCGCGCACCCTTCACGCGATCTTTCCAGCCCGCCGGCGCGAGCACGCGATACTGGAAATGCGTGAGCGTGACCGCGTGAAACGTGGCGCCGTCGTGCGTCTCGTCGTCGGCGGGCAGGCCAATGTAATAGCCGACGTCGAGCTCGCCCGCGCGAATCTGTTCGCGCACCCAGCCCGACATGCCGTGGCGCAGCGCGGTTTCGATCTGCGGCCAGGTCTCGACGAGCTGCTTCAGGAAACCGCCGAGGCGCAAAAACTCCGGGTCGAGAATGGTGCCGATGCGCAGGCGCCCGCGTACTTCCTGGCGCAGCGTCTGCGCCGCCCGCTGCACGTCGGCTGCCGCGCCGAGCGCGCGTTCGGCATGCGGCAGCAGCGCCTGGCCGTCGCGTGTCAGCGCGAGCCCGTGCGAAGTCCGCGTGAACAGCGTCACGCCGAGCGTCTCCTGCAAGTGCTTGATTTGCAGGCTGACGGCAGGTTGGGTCAGATGCAGTTGCACCGCGGCACGCGTAAGGTTGCCCTCGCGTGCGACGGTGACGAAGGCCCTAAGGAGAGTCAGATCCATATGCTGATATTAGCCCGGCTTATAGCGCAGATGAGCATTACTTATTGGATTTGTCGCTCGTAAGGGCCGTACGCTTGGTGTTCAGCACGCTTGTGCGCGCGGCATCGCGCGCGAAGCAGAAGATTTCACAGGAAAGAGGAACGAGATGAGCGAGACATATTCCGACGCAACCGCGCAGGACGAAGCCGCACGCAGCGCGGCGAGTGCACGCGCGCTGAGCCATTTCATCAACGGCAAGACGGTCGAAGGCACGAGCGGGCGCTTCGGCGACGTCTTCAATCCGGCCCTCGGCAGCGTCAGCGCGCGCGTGCCGCTCGCGAGCGTCGCCGAGGTGGACGCCGCGGTCGCTGCCGCCAAAGCCGCGTTTCCCGCCTGGAGCGAAACCGCGCCGATCAAACGCGCGCGGGTGCTGTTCAAGTTCAAGGAACTGCTCGACCGTCATCACGATGAGCTCGCGGAGCTGATCACGCGCGAGCACGGCAAGGTGTTTTCCGACGCCAAGGGCGAGGTGATGCGCGGCATCGAGATCGTCGAATTCGCGTGCGGCATCCCGAATCTGCTGAAGACCGATTTCACCGATCAGATTGGCGGCGGCATCGACAACTGGAATCTGCGGCAGCCGCTCGGCGTGGTCGCGGGCATCACGCCGTTCAATTTCCCGATGATGGTGCCGTGCTGGATGTTCCCCGTCGCGCTCGCGTGCGGCAACACCTTCGTGCTGAAGCCGTCCGAACGCGATCCGTCCGCGTCGAACCGGCTCGCCGAACTGCTGAAGGAAGCCGGCCTGCCGGACGGCGTGTTCAACGTCGTGCACGGCGACAAGGTCGCGGTCGACGCGCTGCTCGTGCATCCGGAAGTCAGCGCGCTGTCGTTCGTCGGCTCCACGCCGATCGCCGAATACATCTACACCGAAGGCACGAAGCGCGGCAAGCGCGTGCAGGCGTTGGGCGGTGCCAAGAATCACCTCGTCGTAATGCCCGACGCCGATCTCGACCAGGCCGTCGACGCCCTGATCGGCGCCGCCTACGGCTCGGCCGGCGAGCGCTGCATGGCGATTTCGGTGGCGGTCGCGGTGGGGCATATCGCCGATGAGCTGATCGAGCGTCTGACGCCGCGCGTGAATAGCCTGAAGATCCTCAACGGCATGGAAGCGGCGGCCGAGATGGGGCCGCTCGTCACCGGCGCGCATCGCGACAAGGTGCTCGGCTATATCGACGCTGGCGTCGCCGCGGGCGCGAAGCTCGTCGTCGATGGGCGCGCTCATCAGGTCGCGGGGCACGAGAAGGGTTTCTTCCTCGGCGGCACGCTGTTCGACGACGTGTTACCCGACATGAAGATCTACCGCGAGGAGATTTTCGGACCGGTGCTATGCGTCGTGCGCGTGCCCGACTTCGCCTCCGCAGTCGAACTGATCAACGCGAATCAGTTTGCGAACGGCGTGTCGCTGTTCACGTCCGACGGCGGCATTGCACGCGCGTTTTCCCGACAGATCGAGATCGGCATGGTCGGCATCAACGTGCCGATTCCGGTGCCGATGGCCTGGCATTCGTTCGGCGGCTGGAAGAAGTCGCTGTTCGGCGATCATCATGCGTACGGCGAGGAAGGCGTGCGGTTTTACACGCGCTACAAGAGCATCATGCAGCGCTGGCCTGACAGCATCGCGAAGGGCGCCGAATTCACGATGCCGGTCGCCAAATAAGCTGGCGGCTTTGCGCGACATCAAGTCGGCAAGCGCGCCAGGAAAACAATAAAAGCGCAATAAAAGCGCTTCGCGGCGCACGCGTGGAAGCGATCGAGCAGCCACGCGTGCGCCGCAAAAATGCTTAGGAGGGGAAACGATGAGTCATACCGACAGTACGCCTCGCGCCGCACGGCGACTCGAAGGCGAGTTCGACTACGTCATCGTCGGCGCGGGTACCGCCGGCTGCGTGCTGGCGAACCGGCTCACCGAAGATCCCGACATCCACGTGCTGCTGCTCGAAGCCGGGGGGAAGGACGACTATCACTGGATTCACGTGCCGGTCGGCTACCTGTATTGCATCGGCAATCCGCGCACGGACTGGCTGTACAAGACCCAGGCCGAGCCGGGTCTGAACGGCCGCACGCTGTCGTATCCGCGCGGGCGTGTGCTCGGCGGCAGTTCGTCGATCAACGGCATGATCTACATGCGCGGTCAGCGGGAAGACTACGACGAGTGGGCGCGTGTGACGAACGACAGGACGTGGTCCTGGAACGCGGTGCTGCCGGTCTTCAGGCGCAGCGAGGATCACCACGGCGGCGCCAACGAAGCGCACGGCGCGGGCGGACCGTGGCGCGTCGAGAAGCAGCGCCTCAAATGGAAGATTCTCGAAGAGTTCGCGCAAGCCGCGCAGCAAACCGGCATCCCCGCCACCGACGATTTCAATCGCGGCGATAACACCGGTGTCGGCTACTTCGACGTCAACCAGAAGCGTGGCATTCGCTGGAATGCGTCGAAGGCATTTTTGCGGCCCGCGTTGAAGCGGGAGAACCTCACTGTCATCACCGGCGCCCACACGCAGCGTGTCGTGTTCGATGGCCGCCGCTGCACCGGAGTCGAATATCGTGGCGGCGAGGTCGACTATCTCGCCAAAGCGCGTTGCGAAGTGATCCTTTCCGCCGGCGCGGTCAACTCGCCGCAACTGCTCGAATTGTCCGGTGTCGGCAATGGCGCGCGTCTGCAGAATCTCGGCATCGAGGTCGTTCAGGATCTACGCGGTGTCGGTGAAAATCTGCAGGACCATCTGCAACTGCGCATGGCGTATCAGGTGCAGGGCGTGCGCACGCTGAATACGATGTCCGCGCACTGGTGGGGCAAGCTGATGATCGGCATGCAGTACGCGTTGTTTCAGAGTGGACCGATGTCGATGTCGCCGTCGCAACTCGGCGCGTTCGCGAAGTCCGACGCCGACGATCGCTCGCTGTCGCGACCCGATCTCGAGTATCACGTGCAGCCTTTGTCGCTTGATCGCTTCGGGGAACCGCTGCATCGCTTCAATGCATTCACGGCTTCGGTGTGTCAGCTGCGCCCCACGTCGCGCGGCAGCATTCATATTGCGTCGGCCGATGCTTGCGCGCCACCGTTGATCGCGCCGAACTATCTGTCGACCGACTACGACCGCCACGTCGCCGCGAACGCGCTACGTCTGACGCGTCGCATCGTCGCGGCGCCCGCGCTCGCGCGCTATCAGCCGCGGGAGATCCTGCCGGGCCTCCAGTATCAAAGTGAAGAAGAATTGCAGCAGGCCGCGGGCGCGGTCGGCACGACGATCTTCCATCCGGTCGGCACCTGCCGCATGGGCACGACCGACGATCCCGCCGCGGTCGTCGACACCCGGCTACGAGTTATCGGAGTCGAGGGCTTGCGTGTCGTCGATGCGTCGGTGATGCCCAACATCACGTCAGGTAACACCAATTCGCCGACGCTGATGATCGCCGAGCGCGCCAGCGACATGATCCGCGAGGATCGTCGCGCGCGCGTGAGCGGCAGCATGGCCGCGCATACCGGTGTTGCCGCGTCGATGTCAGCTGTGTGACATGACTCGGTGAGCGCACCAGTCAGGTTTTCCGCCGCGTACGTGAAGCGTGTGAACCGCGCGTCACATACGCACGGCGCGGGCCTCGTTCCCTAAGTGCAAATCCCAATGATTGCGCTGCATCATTGGCGCGACAATGGCAGCCATGCTGCGTGCCGCGCCATGGCTCACCGTCCGGATTGGTGCAGCACGCCAACGAGCGGCAAGGGGTGCCGCAAAAATAACAAGTCGCGCGGAGCTTCGCGCGGAAAGATCGTAGTGCTTCGCCTTACTCCGTATGGAAGGGAACATGATTCTCGGCGATACGATTCTCGAAACGCGCGGTCTCACCCGCGAGTTCAAAGGCTTTGTCGCCGTGAACGGCGTGAACCTGCGCGTGCGCCGCGGCTCGATCCATGCGCTGATCGGCCCCAATGGAGCGGGCAAGACCACCTGCTTCAATCTGCTCACCAAATTTCTCGAACCCACCGCGGGCCAGATCGTTTTCAACGGTGTCGATATCACCGGCGAACGGCCAGCTCAGATCGCGCGGCGCGGCATCATCCGTTCGTTCCAGATTTCCGCGGTATTTCCGCATCTGACGGCATTGCAGAACGTGCGCATCGGGTTGCAGCGCTCGCTCGGCACCGCGTTTCACTTCTGGAAGAGCGAGCGTACGTTGCGCCGTCTGAACGATCGCGCGATGGATCTGCTGACCCAGGTCGGCCTGACCGATTTCGCCGATGTGTTGACGGTCGAGCTCGCCTACGGCCGCAAGCGCGCGCTCGAAATCGCGACCACGCTCGCGATGGAGCCGGAACTGATGCTTCTCGACGAGCCCACGCAAGGCATGGGTCATGAGGACGTCGATCGCGTGACCGCGCTGATCAAGAAAGTGTCGGCCGGACGCACGATCCTGATGGTCGAACACAATATGAATGTGATCGCCGGTATCTCCGACACGATCACCGTGCTGCAACGGGGTGAAGTGCTCGCCGAGGGCAGCTACGCGGAAGTGTCGAAGAATCCGCTCGTGATGCAAGCCTACATGGGCAGCGCCGACGCGGCGCTCGCCGGAGCCCACGCATGAATACGACGGTCGAGCGCGAAGGCCTCGAAGCGAACGAAACGAAAAGCGGCGCACCCGCGCTGGAAATCGCGGGACTGCAAGCCTGGTACGGGGAATCCCACATTCTGCACGGCGTCGATCTGTCGGTCGGCCGCGGCGAGGTCGTGACGCTGCTCGGGCGCAATGGCGCGGGCCGCACCACGACGCTACGCGCGATCATGGGCCTCACGGGTCGCCGTACCGGCTCGATCCGTATCGACGGACGCGAAACGGTCGGCTTGCCCACGCATCGCATCGCGCATTGCGGCATCGGCTATTGCCCGGAAGAGCGCGGCATTTTTTCGAGCCTGTCGTGTGAGGAAAATCTGCTGCTGCCGCCGCCCGTCGGCGACAAGGCGCGCATGATGTCGCTCGAGGAAATCTACGCGATGTTCCCGAATCTGCACGAGCGGCGCATGAGTCAGGGCACGCGGCTCTCGGGCGGCGAACAACAGATGCTCGCGGTCGCGCGGATTCTGCGCACCGGCGCGAATCTGCTGCTGCTCGACGAAATCTCGGAAGGGCTCGCGCCCGTGATCGTGCAGGCGCTCGCGCGCATGATCGTTACGCTGAAGGCGCGCGGCTACACGATCGTGATGGTCGAGCAGAACTTCCGCTTCGCCGCGCCGCTCGCGGATCGTTTCTATGTGATGGAGCACGGCATGATCGTCGAGCATTTCGGGGCTAGCGAGCTCGAAGGCAAGATGCCGGTGCTGCACGATTTACTGGGCGTATAGACACGGACACACGCGCGCCCGACTGCCTCTGATAACCACAAGCGAAGAACCAGGAGACATGCATGAAAAAGAACCCACTCGCGCGAATTGCCTCACTCTGTTTCGCAGTCGCCGCCGGCACCGCACTGACGCTGGGCAGCGCGCAAGCGGCCGACGATGCTGTGAAGATCGGCTTCATCACGGACATGTCGGGGCTGTACGCGGATATCGACGGGCAGGGCGGTCTTGAAGCGATCCGGATGGCGGTCGCCGACTTCGGCGGCAAGGTCAACGGCAAGCCGATCACGGTGCTGTACGCGGATCACCAGAACAAGGCGGACATCGCGGCATCCCGCGCTCGTGAGTGGTTCGACCGCGACGGCGTGGACATGGTGATCGGCGGCACGAACTCGGCGACCGCGCTGTCGACTAACACCGTCGCGGGCGAGAAGCACAAGGTCTATATCAGCGTCGGCGCCGGCGCCGATACGTTGACCAACGAGCAATGCACGCCGTACACGATCCACTACGCATACGACACGACCGCGCTCGCGAACGGCACGGGCTCGGCCGTGACGAAGCAGGGCGGCAAGACCTGGTACTTCCTGACGGCAGACTACGCATTCGGCAAGGCGCTCGAAAAAGCGACCGCGGAGGTCGTGAAGGCGAACGGCGGCCAGGTGCTCGGCGAGGTGCGTCATCCGCTGTCGGCGTCGGACTTCTCATCGTTCCTGTTGCAGGCGCAGGCGTCGAAGGCACAGGTCCTCGGCCTCGCGAACGCGGGCGGCGACACGATCAACGCGATCAAGGCCGCGAAGGAATTCGGCATCACCAAGACGATGAAGCTCGCCGCGCTGCTGATGTTCATCAACGACGTGCACAGCCTCGGTCTCGAAACGACGCAAGGTCTGGTGCTGACCGACAGCTGGTACTGGAACAAGGACGCCGACACGCGCAAGTGGTCGCAGCGGTACTTCGACAAGATGAAGAAGATGCCGTCGAGCCTGCAGGCTGCCGACTACTCGGCGGCGATGAACTATCTGAAGGCGGTGCAGGCGGTGGGCTCGACCGATCCGGACAAGGTGATGGCGCAGTTGCACAAGACGAAGATCGACGACTTCTACGCGAAGGGCTACATCCGTCAGGACGGCAGCATGATCCACGACATGTACCTGATGCAGGTGAAGACGCCGGCCGAATCGAAGGAGCCGTGGGATTACTACAAGATCACTGCGACGATTCCGGGCGATCAGGTCTTCACGACCAAGGCGCAGACCCGCTGCGCGCTGTGGAAGTAAGCGCGGGCGCAGTAAGCGGTCGAGGACCGCGCAGACCTGAGAGAACCGCCGGCGCTGCAGGGGCACGCGCTGGCGGATGACCGTTTCAGATGCCGTACGCCGATGGGCGGCGTCGCCGCTCGTCGCGTGCCGGCCGGATCGTGCGTCACCGATCTCACCTTGACGATGGCTTGAAGGGCTAAGGGCTTCAATGGACATCTTTGGCGTTCCGCTACCGGCGATGCTGAGCCAGCTTCTGCTCGGGCTCGTGAACGGCTCGTTCTACGCGATTCTGAGCCTCGGGCTGGCGATTATTTTCGGCCTGCTCAACGTGATCAACTTCGCGCATGGCGCGCTGTTCATGCTCGGGGCGATGCTCGCGTGGATGGGGCTGTCGTATTTCAATCTGCCGTACTGGGTGATGCTCGTGCTCGCGCCGCTGATCGTCGGACTGGTCGGCGTCGCGATCGAGCGCTCGATGCTGCGCTGGCTTTACAAGCTCGATCATCTGTATGGCCTGTTGCTGACGTTTGGCCTCACACTCGTGATCGAGGGCGTATTCCATTCGATCTACGGCTCGTCGGGCCAGCCGTACGATGTGCCGTCGGCGCTGTCGGGCGCGACCAATCTCGGCTTCATGTATCTGCCGAACTATCGCGCATGGGTGGTGGTCGCGTCGCTGGTCGTGTGCTTTGCGACCTGGTTCGTGATCGAGAAGACGCGGCTTGGCGCGTATCTGCGCGCGGGCACCGAAAACCCGAAGCTCGTCGAGGCGTTCGGCGTCAACGTGCCGCTGATGATCACGCTGACCTACGGCTTCGGCGTCGCGCTCGCGGCGTTTGCCGGCGTGCTCGCCGCGCCGGTGATTCAGGTCTCGCCCCTGATGGGCCAGTCGATGATCATCACCGTGTTCGCGGTGGTCGTGATCGGCGGCATGGGCTCGATCATGGGCTCGATCCTGACCGGCCTGATGCTCGGCGTAGTCGAAGGACTCACGCGTGTGTTCTACCCCGAGGCGTCGGCGACCGTCGTCTTCGTGATCATGGCGCTCGTGTTGCTCGTGCGTCCGGCGGGTCTTTTCGGCAGGGAAAAATGATGCAGAGAAAGGTGCTCTACGGTCTGCTGCTGATCGTGCTGCTCGCGGTGCCGGTGCTCGGCATCTATCCGCTCTTCGTGATGAAGGTGCTGTGCTTCGCGCTGTTCGCGGCCGCCTTCAATCTGCTGATCGGCTATACGGGCTTGCTGTCCTTTGGTCATGCGATGTTTCTCGCGTCGGCCGGTTACGTCACCGGCTATGCGATGCAGACGCTTGGCTTTTCGCCGGAGCTCGGCGTGCTGAGCGGCACCGCGGCGGCGACGCTGCTTGGGCTCGTCGTCGGCTTCTTCGCGATTCGCCGTCAGGGTATCTACTTCGCGATGGTGACGCTCGCGCTCGCGCAGATGGTCTACTTCGTGTTCCTGCAGGCGCCGTTCACGCACGGGGAAGACGGTCTGCAAGGCGTGCCGCGCGGCAAGCTGTTCGGCGTGCTCGATCTCTCTTCGGACCTCGCGCTATATTTCGTCGTACTCGCGGTGATCGTCGCGGCTTTCCTGCTGATCGTGCGGATCGTGCATTCGCCGTTCGGGCAGGTGCTCGTCGCGATCAAGGAAAACGAGCCGCGCGCGGTGTCGCTCGGCTACGACACCGACCGTTTCAAGCTGCTCGCATTCATCCTGTCGGCCGGCATTGCGGGTCTCGCGGGTTCGCTGAAGGTGCTGGTGCAGGGCTTCGAAACGCTGAGCGATGCCTATTGGACGATGTCCGGCCTCGTGATCCTGATGACGCTGGTGGGCGGCATGGGCACGCTGTTCGGGCCGTTGCTCGGCGCCGCGTTGATCGTGTCGCTCGAAGACAGGCTCGGCGATATCGGCTCGGCACTCGCGTCGATGACCGGCATCGACTGGTTCCGCTCGCTCGGCGAATCGGTGACGATCGTCACCGGGCTGATTTTCATCGCGTGTGTGCTGGCGTTCCGGCGCGGCATCGTCGGTGAGATCGTCGCGCGAGTGCGACCGTTGCGGGCTTGAGATTGGCTGGTTGATCCCGCCCGCGTGGTCGCTCGCTTGATGCAGTGCGGTACGAAATTGCTTCGACGTCCGATCTAATTGCGGCTCGTGCTGAAGGTCCGCTGGATCAGGGACTCGGGCGAACCTGTGGCAAACCGTGCGACGAAAAGCGCCCTACGCGCCCCAATCCGGTGCCGCAGTGCACCACTAGGGTAATTGCTAGTTGTGACTGTTGGGGTGGTCGTTTAATCTTCATGCAGTTCTGATGCACCACGAATTTGCAGGTGGAGAACGAGGAGACAAGTGAGGCACTCAGTGCCCAGAAGAAAGCGCTGTTGGATTGATATCCAACAGCGCTTTTTTATTTGTGTTTATCGAATCTTTGACGCGATCGCCCGGCTATTTCACGCGCCATTTTTTACTCTCCGCTAACCGCTGCAGCTAAATATCACAAGCCTGCGAAACGCTTGCAGCACGGCGCTTGCGTCCGCTACACTCGCTATTCACCGACCATTGGGTTGGCAATTAAATCCGCGGATTTAATTGCAATTGAATAACGGGGTTAATAGAGGAGCAGGATGAAGTCGGCATTGCGTTGGATCAGCGCGGCATTGGTCGCCACAGGGGTGTCGGCTGCTTGGAGCGGCCATGCATTCGCTGACGTGAAAATCGGCGTCACCGTGTCGGCAACAGGACCGGCCGCATCGCTCGGCATTCCGGAAAAGAACACGATCGCGCTGCTGCCGAAAGAAGTGGCGGGCCAGAAGATCGACTACATTGTCCTCGACGACGCAACCGATTCCACCCAGGCGGTCAAGAACGCCCGCAAGCTCACTAGCGAAGACCACGTCGATGCACTGATCGGCTCGACCGTCGTGCCGAACTCGCTCGCCATGATCGACGTCGCCGCCGAAACCTCGACGCCGATGATCTCTCTGGCCGCGGCCGCGGGCATCGTCGAGCCGATGGACGCGAAGCGTGGATGGGTCTTCAAAACGCCGCAAAACGACATTCTGATGGCCACGGCGATTGCGCAGCACATGGCCAATCACGGTGTGAAGACGGTCGCGTTCATCGGCTTTTCCGACGCGTACGGCGAGAGCTGGTTCAAGGAATTCAGCAAAGCCGCTGACCTCGCGAAGATCAAGATCGTCGCGAACGAGCGCTTCGCGCGCAACGATGCATCGGTCACGGGCCAGGTGCTGAAGATGATGTCGCAGAACCCCGACGCGGTGCTGATCGCCGGTGCGGGCACGCCGGCCGCGCTGCCGCAGAAAACGCTGAAGGAGCGCGGCTACAAGGGCAAGTACTATCAGACGCACGGCGTCGCGAACAACGACTTCCTGCGCGTGTGCGGCAAGGATTGCGAAGGCACGTGGCTGCCCGCTGGCCCACTGCTGGTCGCCGAGCAACTGCCCGAGGCGAATCCGGTGAAGAAGAGCGCACTTGCGTACAAGCATGCGTATGAAACGGCATATGGCGCGGGGTCGGTGTCGACGTTCGGCGGTCACGCATGGGACGCGGGTCTGCTGCTGCAGCATGCGATTCCGCTCGCGTTGAAGAAGGGGCAGCCAGGCACGCCGGCATTCCGCGAGGCGCTGAGTGCCGCGCTCGAAGGCACGAAAGATCTGCCCGCGTCGCACGGCATCTTCAACATGAGCAGGAACGACCATGCCGGCCTCGATCAGCGGGCGCGCGTGATGGTGCAGATCGTCGACGGCAAGTGGAAGCTCGCCGGCGACTGAGCGAAGGCTCTGCGCCACGGGACCTCATCGAAAAAGACGCGTGCAGTTGACGCGTCTTTTTTATTACCCGGGCCAGGTGTCCGCATCGCGCAAAAGTGTGGTTTCACTGCTTCAGGACAAACCCGCATTTGGCGCACGCTCTCTTGACCGTCGATAATGCAGAACGCAAACTACTAACATATTAGTGGTTTATGAGATGCCTGGTTGGAATAAAGCCGCGGCACAGAAACGCGGCGTATGACGCGAATGCGCACTCGCGCGACGCGAGAGGAGCGGTACCCAACGCAGCTGGGGAAGGTATGCGCGCCGAGCAGGGAAAACCATGCTTGGCACACCTGAACCCGCTCACTAGATTCAAACACCCGGCCCAGCAAGCCGGCTTACAGATAGGCGCTTTTCAAAGCGTTTGGAGACTCGCAATGAAAAAGACAAGGCATTGGGTACGCACCGGCATCGCGATGGCGCTGATGTGCGGCGCGGGGGCTGCATTCGCGCAGGTGAAGATCGGCGTCACGTTGTCGACGACGGGGCCGGCCGCGTCGCTCGGGATTCCTGAAAAGAACACGATCGCGTTGCTGCCGAAGGAGATCGGCGGCAAGAGCGTGCAGTACATCATCCTCGACGACGGGTCGGACACCAGCAAGGCCGTGCAGAACACGCGCAAGCTGATCGACGAAGACCACGTCGACGCGATCATCGGCTCGACCGTCACGCCGAATTCGCTCGCGATGCTCGATCCGGCCGCTGAGGGCAAGACGCCGGTGATCTCGCTCGCGGCATCGGCCGCGATCATTCAGCCGATGGATGCGAAGCGCGCATGGGCATTCAAACCGCCTCAGAACGACAGCCTGATGGCCGAAGCGATCGCCGATTACATGCAGCATCACGGCGTGAAGACGGTCGGCTTCATCGGATTCTCGGACGCATACGGCGACAGCTGGAACACGACGTTCGACGCCGCCGCCAAAGCGCACAACCTGAAGATCGTGTCGAACGAGCGCTTCAACCGCACCGATGCATCGGTGACGGGCCAAGTGCTGAAGACGATGGGCGCGAATCCCGACGCGGTGCTGATCGCGGGCTCGGGCACGCCGTCGGCGCTGCCGGCCAGGACGCTGAAGGAGCGTGGCTACAAGGGCAAGATCTATCAGACTCACGGGGTCGCGAACAACGACTTCCTGCGTGTGTGCGGCAAGGATTGCGAAGGCGAACTGCTGCCGGCCGGTCCGATTCTTGTCGTCGATCAATTGCCGGATTCGAACCCGGTGAAGAAGTCGGCGGAAGCCTATAAGAACGCCTATGAGAAGGCTTATGGCGCGGGTTCGGTCGCGACCTTCGGCGGCCACGCATGGGATGCCGGCCAGATGTTGCAGGCTGCGATTCCGGTCGCGCTGAAGACCGCCCAGCCGGGCACGCCGGAGTTCCGCATGGCGCTGCGCAACGCGCTCGAAAACATCAAGGAGCTGCCAGTGTCGCACGGCATCATGAACACCACCGCGAACGACCACAACGGCCTCGACCAGCGCGCACGCGTGATCGTGCAGATCGTCGACGGCAAGTGGAAGTTGCAGAACAACTAAGACTATTTACAAAAACCAGTAGCGGTACGCGCCTCTCGCGCAATCATGCGGTGCATGACGCCGCATTGCCATTGTGTTCGACGACAATGGCATCGACCGCCGCGCCGCGTCCCGGCGCGGCGGTTGTCTTTTCTGACATGCAGATCGATGGCCGGCTTCGCACCGCGCCGTCGCGACTGTTTCGCGGTCTTTCGATTTCGACGCTTCAGGACGAGGAAGTATGGATCTATCAATTGCGGCGATCCTCGCGCAGGACGGCATCACGACCGGCGCGATCTACGCGCTGCTCGCGCTTGCGCTGGTGCTGGTGTTCTCCGTCACGCGGGTGATCTTCATCCCGCAAGGGGAGTTCGTTTCGTACGGTGCGTTGACGCTCGCCGCACTGCAAACGCAGAAGTTTCCGGCCACCTGCTGGCTGTTGATGGCGATGGGCGCGGCATGCTTCGTCGTCGAGACGGTTGCCGTGTTGCGGCATGCTGAGCGGCGTCGTCATGCGGCGCGCACGCTGCCCGTGCTGGCGGGGAAGTACCTGCTGTTTCCGATCGCGGTCTACGCGCTCACGCGCGGCATCTTCCTGCAGCCGCTGCCGACGATCGTGCAGATCGCGCTGACGCTGCTGATCGTGATTCCGATGGGTCCGTTCGTGTATCGCCTTGCCTACGAGCCGATCGCGGAGGCGACCACGCTGCTGCTGTTGATCGTCGCGGTGGCCGTGCATTTCGTGATGGTCGGTCTCGGCCTCGTGATGTTCGGCGCCGAAGGCTCGCGCACCAACGCGTTTTCCGATGCGACGTTCAACATCGGCACGTTGTCGATCTCCGGCCAGAGCCTGTGGGTGATCGGCACCGCGGCCGTGCTGATCGGCGCGCTGTATTTGTACTTCGATCGCTCGATTTCGGGCAAGGCGTTGCGCGCGACGTCGGTGAACCGGCTCGGCGCGCGGCTCGTCGGCATCGGCACCACGCAGGCGGGACGCCTCGCATTCACGCTTGCGGCGGGGCTCGGCGCACTGTGCGGCATCCTCGTCGCGCCGCTCACGACGATCTACTACGACTCGGGCTTCCTGATCGGTTTGAAGGGCTTCGTGGGCGCGATCATCGGCGGTCTGGTCAGCTATCCGCTGGCGGCGGCCGGCTCGATTCTCGTTGGTCTGCTGGAGTCGTATTCGTCGTTCTGGGCTAGTGCTTATAAGGAAGTGATCGTGTTCACGTTAATCATCCCGGTGCTGCTGTGGCGCAGTCTTGCGAGCCCGCACGCCGAAGAGGAAGCGGAGTGACACGATGAAACGAATCATGCAAAAGAAGTTCTTCTGGTTGTTCCTCGTGGTGCTGTTCGCTTTGCCGGTTCTGCCGCATCCGATCCATGTACCCGAGTACTGGGTCACGCTGCTGAACTACATCGGTCTCTATTCGATCGTCGCGATCGGCCTCGTGCTGTTGACCGGCATCGGCGGGATGACGAGCTTCGGGCAGGCCGCGTTCGTTGGTATCGGCGCGTATGCAACCGCGTATCTGACGACGAACTTCGGCGTGTCGCCGTGGCTCGCACTGATCGCGGGCGTGATCGTCACTGCCCTGGTTGCGCTGATGCTCGGTCTCGTGACGATGCGCCTATCCGGCCACTTTCTGCCGCTCGGCACGATTGCGTGGGGGCTCGCGCTGTTCTACCTGTTCGGCAATCTCGACGTGCTCGGCAAGTACGACGGCATCAACGGCATCCCGGTGTTGAATGTTTTCGGGATCAATCTTGAGTCCGGCCGCCATATCTATTACCTGATCTGGGTGGTCGTGCTCGGTGCGGTCGTCTCTGTTCAGAATCTGCTTAATAGCCGGCCGGGTCGCGCAATCCGCGCGTTGCGCGGCGGTGGTCTGATGGCCGAGGCAATGGGCGTCAACACCGGCTGGATGCGCGTCGTGATTTTCGTCTATGCGGCGGTGCTTGCGTCGGTCTCGGGTTTTCTGTACGCGCACTTGCAGCGCGCCGTGAATCCGACGCCGTTTGGACTGAATCACGGCATCGAGTTCCTGTTCATGGCGGTGGTGGGCGGCGTCTCGCACGTCTGGGGCGCGCTGCTCGGCGCGGCGATCCTGACCGTGCTGCAGGATTATTTGCAGACGCTGCTGCCAAAACTGCTCGGCGAGAACGGCAACTTCGAAGTGATCGTGTTCGGCATCATCATGGTGCTGCTTCTGCAGTACGCGCGGCAGGGCGTCTGGCCGTTCGTCGCGCGCTTTTTCCCGCGTGGCCCGCGGGCGCATCTCGCCGATCACGCGGATCCTCTGCCGCAGCGCAACAAGCCACAGACCGGCGAAGACCTGCTGACGGTGAACAAGGCGCGCAAGCAGTTCGGCGGTCTCGTCGCGGTGAACGACGTCAGCTTCGAGGTCAAAGCAGGGCAGATCATCGGGCTGATCGGACCGAACGGCGCAGGCAAGTCGACGACCTTCAATCTCGTGACCGGTGTGCTGCAGGCGACAAGCGGCGAGATCACGTTCCGCGGCGAGCGCATCGATGCGCTGAGTTCGCGTGAAATCGTCAAGCGGGGCATCGGCCGGACGTTCCAGCACGTGAAGCTGCTGCCGGGTATGACCGTGCTCGAGAACGTCGCGATCGGTGCGCATCTACGTGGCCATGCGGGCGTGTGGCGCAGTGTCGTGCGGCTGAACAGCTCCGAAGAGCAGCGGTTGATGGCCGAAGCCGCTCGACAGATTCGCCGCGTCGGCCTCGAACAGCACATGTATGACGAAGCGGGCAGCCTGGCGCTTGGTCAACAGCGGATTCTCGAAATTGCGCGCGCCCTGTGCTGCGACCCGACTCTGCTATTGCTCGATGAACCGGCCGCTGGTCTCCGGTATCAGGAAAAGCTTCAGCTCGCCGAACTGCTGCGCAGACTGAAGACAGAAGGGATGAGCGTGCTGCTCGTCGAGCACGACATGGATTTCGTGATGAATTTGACGGACCGGCTCGTGGTGATGGAGTTCGGCACGCGGATCGCTGAGGGCCTGCCGCAGGAAGTCCAGCAGGATCCGGCGGTGCTCGAAGCGTATCTGGGTGGGGTGGAATGATGGACGACATGACAACGACCGGCGTGGCGGCGGCGGGACCGATTCTCGAAGTGAGCCAATTGTCCGTCCGCTACGGCAAGGTTGAAGCGCTGCACAATGCGGCGATCAAGGTGCGGGCGGGGCAGATCGTCTCCGTAATCGGCCCGAACGGCGCGGGAAAGTCGACGCTGCTGAATGCGATCATGGGCGCGTTGCCGACGTCCGGTCATGCGAAAGGCGCGATTTCCTATCAGGGCGACGACGTCAGCGCGATGCCGGTCGAAAAACGCGTTGCGCTTGGAATGTGCCTGGTGCCGGAAAAGCGTGAGCTTTTCGCTTCGATGACCGTCGAGGACAATCTGCTGCTTGGCGCCTACCGGCGCAAGCGAGCAGGGGAGCGCAACTTTCTCGATCAGCTGGAACCGGTGTTCGAACTGTTTCCGCGGCTGAAGGAGCGGCGCAAGCAGGCGGCCGGCACGCTTTCCGGCGGCGAGCGGCAGATGCTCGCGGTCGGCCGCGCCCTGATGGGCAAGCCCGATCTGCTGATGCTGGACGAGCCGAGCCTCGGTCTCGCGCCGCTGATCGTGAAGGAAATCTTTCACATCATCAGCGCCTTGCGGCAGACGGGCGTCGCGACGCTGCTGATCGAGCAGAACGCGCGCGCTGCATTGCAGATCTCGGACTACGGTTACGTGCTGGAAACCGGCGAGTTGGCACTGGAAGGACCGGCAACCGACCTCGCGCAAAATCCCCGGGTGATCGAAACCTATCTCGGTCTTGCCAAAAAGGTCGCATAAGCCCGCACTTTTTCGCTGATCGCTGTCTCTGGAAGCGGTGTGTTTCACGTGAAACACACCGCTTTTTTATTGCTTCACCATTCGGACGAAATTCGGGCCGAAACCGAACCCGTTATAATTCGCCCATACATTTCTTTTGAAGGCTCACGCGACGATCTGGCGTGAGATCCCGCGATGCTTTTTCCCTCAGAATTTGACGTAATCGTCGTCGGTGGCGGTCATGCCGGCACCGAAGCTGCTTTGGCGTCGGCGCGCATGGGCAACAAAACGCTGCTTTTGACCCATAACATCGAAACCCTTGGTCAGATGAGCTGCAATCCGTCGATTGGCGGCATAGGCAAAGGCCATCTGGTCAAGGAGGTCGACGCGCTGGGTGGCGCCATGGCGGCCGCTACCGACGAAAGCGGCATCCAGTTTCGGATCCTGAATTCGTCGAAAGGACCGGCGGTCCGCGCGACGCGCGCTCAGGCTGACCGCGTGCTGTACAAAGCGGCGATCCGCCATCGTCTAGAGAATCAGCCGAACCTCTGGCTATTTCAGCAGGCCGTCGACGATCTGATGGTCGAGGGCGACCGCGTGGTCGGCGCCATCACGCAAGTGGGTATTCGTTTCCGGTCGCGCGCGGTGGTGCTAACCGCGGGCACGTTCCTCGACGGCAAGATTCACGTGGGGTTGAACAACTACACCGGCGGACGCGCGGGCGACCCGGCTGCGGTTTCGCTGTCGGCGCGGTTGAAAGAGCTGAAGCTACCGCAGGGCCGGCTTAAAACCGGTACGCCACCGCGAATCGACGGTCGCACGATCGACTATTCGCAGCTCGAAGAGCAGCCCGGGGATCTGGACCCGGTGCCGGTGTTCTCGTTCCTCGGGCGTGTCGAGCAGCACCCGCGCCAGGTGCCGTGCTGGGTCACGCATACGAATCAACGGACACACGACATCATTCGCGGCGGTCTCGATCGTTCGCCAATGTACACGGGCGTGATCGAGGGGGTGGGGCCACGCTATTGCCCGTCGATCGAGGACAAGATTCACCGGTTTGCGTCGAAGGAATCGCATCAGATCTACCTCGAGCCGGAAGGTCTGACGACCAACGAGTTCTATCCGAACGGGATCTCGACGAGCCTGCCCTTCGACGTGCAGCTCGAGCTGGTGCGTTCCATGCGCGGGCTCGAGCATGCGCATATCCTGCGCCCGGGCTACGCGATCGAGTACGACTATTTCGATCCGCGTGGCCTGAAGGCATCGCTAGAAACGAAGGTGATCAGTGGCCTGTTCTTCGCCGGACAGATCAACGGTACGACCGGCTACGAAGAGGCAGCTGCACAGGGCACTCTGGCCGGCATCAACGCCGGTCTGTTTGTGCAAGGCAAGGAAGCATGGTGTCCGCGTCGCGACCAGGCTTATCTCGGCGTGCTCGTGGACGATCTAGTCACGCGCGGGGTGTCCGAGCCGTACCGGATGTTCACGAGCCGCGCGGAGTACCGTCTGAGCTTGCGCGAAGACAACGCCGATACGCGGCTGACGGAGATCGGGCGCGAACTCGGCGTGGTCGATGACGCTCGCTGGGACGCCTTCAGTCGCAAGCGTGACGCTGTTTCACGTGAAACACAGCGCTTGCGTTCAACCTGGGTCAATCCTAAGACCTTATCGGCAGAAGAGGCGACCGCCTTGCTTGGCAAGCCAATCGACCACGAATACAGTCTCGCGGACCTGCTGCGTCGTCCGGGCGTCAGCTACGACGGCGTCTGCGGGCTGCGTGACGGCACCTGTGGCGCGCCCGAAGTACTTGCGGAAGACCCCGTGCTGCTCGCGCAAATCAAGGAACAGATCGAAATTGGCGTCAAATATCAGGGCTACATCGACCGACAGGCCGGTGAGATCGAACGCAACGAGGCGCAAGAGAACACGCGTCTGCCTGAAGGGCTGGACTACACCGAGGTCCGTGGGCTGTCGTTCGAAGCTCGCCAGAAGTTGATGCAGTTCCGGCCGGAAACGATCGGACAGGCGTCGCGTATCTCCGGTATCACGCCTGCCGCCATCTCGCTGCTGATGGTCCATCTGAAGCGTGGCCTCGGGCGTCGTCCGTCGAAGTCCGCCGAGCCCGGCGCCGACAGCACGCCGGTGGTTCAATGACGGCAGCGCAGAGGGGAATCGACCAGCAGGCCTTGGCGTCATTGCTGGCGGACGGTGTCCGCGAACTTGGTCTCGAACTCAGCGACGCGCAGCAGCGCAAGCTGCTCGATTACGTCGCGCTGCTCGCGAAGTGGAACAACGTCTACAACCTGACAGCGATCCGCGATCCGAGGCAGATGCTAATCCAGCACATTCTCGATTCGCTATCGATCGTGCCGCACCTGGCGCCGCGCGGGCCGTCGTCGGTGCTCGACGTCGGTTCGGGCGGGGGGCTGCCGGGCATCGTGCTCGCGATCGTGCTGCCCGATTGGACCATCACGACGAACGACATCGTCCATAAGAAGACTGCCTTTCAGTCGCAGGCGAAGGCGGAACTGGGCCTCGCGAACCTGTCGATTGTGACCGGTCGGGTGGAGACGCTGCGGCCTGGCGCCGAAGTACCGGCAAAGTTCGACGTAATTGTCTCGCGCGCGTTCGCAGAACTCTCGGATTTCGTTACACTGGCCCGTCATCTGGTTGCGGAGCAGGGCGCAATTTGGGCGATGAAGGGTATGCGGCCGAATGCCGAAATCGCGCGTCTGCCGGCGGGCGCTCACGTGGAACAGATCATCCGGCTGAACGTGCCGTCGCTCGATGCCGAGCGGCATCTGATCGAGGTGCGAGTGGACCCCGAAAGCTGACGGCCACTTCGGCCTGTCAGCACCCTCAACGATTTTCACTTCATCCAAGCAGCAAAAGGGACACACCAACGATGGCAAAAATCTTCTGCGTTGCGAACCAGAAGGGCGGCGTCGGCAAGACGACCACCACAGTCAATCTGGCCGCGAGCCTGGCAGCGCAGGGACAGCGAGTCCTTCTCATCGATCTTGACCCGCAAGGCAACGCCACGATGGGCAGCGGTATCGACAAGGCCGAATGTACGAACACGGTCTACGAGGTGCTCGTGGACAACGTGTCGGTGGCCGATGCCCGCGTACGGCCCGAGGCGGTCGGATACGACGTGCTTCCCGCGAACCGTGAGCTCGCGGGCGCCGAGGTCGAACTCGTCAGCATGCAGAATCGCGAGCGTCAACTGAAGGCGGCGCTCGCCGGGGTCGAGGGCGAGTACGATTTCGTGCTGATCGATTGCCCGCCGGCTTTGTCACTGCTGACGCTCAACGGACTATGCGCCGCGCACGGCGTCGTCATTCCGATGCAGTGCGAATACTTCGCGCTCGAAGGGCTGTCCGACCTCGTCAACACGATCAAGCAGGTCCATGCGAATCTGAATCGCGACCTCAAGGTGATCGGTCTGCTGCGCGTCATGTTCGATCCGCGCATTACGTTGCAACAGCAAGTCTCGGATCAATTGAAAGAGCACTTCGGCGACAAGGTCTTCGACGCGGTGATTCCACGCAACGTGCGATTGGCCGAGGCGCCCAGCTATGGGCTGCCCGGTGTGGTGTTCGACAGGGCGTCGCGAGGCGCGCAGGCGTACGTGCAGTTCGGCGTCGAAATGATTGAGCGGGTGCGCGCGCTGAATGACGCGCCCCAGGCATCCTAAGCGGATCGAGGAAGCACGATGAACGCAGTAGCAAGAAAGAAGGGACTGGGCCGCGGTTTGGAGGCATTGCTCGGCGGCACCGCCGATATCACCGAGGCAGCGGTGATCGACGGCGCGCCGAACGTATTGCCGCTCGGCAAGATGCAGGCGGGCAAATACCAGCCGCGCACGCGCATGGACGAAGGCGCGCTGCAGGAGCTTGCGGCGAGCATCCGCGCGCAAGGGCTGATGCAGCCGATTCTCGTGCGTCCGATCGCGGCGGACCGCTATGAGATCATCGCGGGGGAGCGGCGTTTTCGCGCGGCGCGGCTTGCGGGCCTCGACGAGGTGCCGGTGCTTGTGAAGGACGTGCCCGACCAGGCCGCCGCGGCGATGGCGCTGATCGAAAACATCCAGCGCGAGGATCTGAATCCCCTCGAAGAGGCCCAGGGTATCCAGCGCCTGCTCGACGAATTCAATTTCACACATGAGCAGGCGGCAGAGTCGGTGGGCCGCTCGCGCAGCGCGGTGTCGAACCTGCTGCGTCTGCTGAACCTTGCGACACCGGTACAGACGATGTTGCTCGCCGGCGATCTCGACATGGGCCACGCTCGCGCGCTGCTCGCCGTCGATGCCGCGACGCAGATCACGCTGGCCAACCAGGTCGTCAACAAGCGCCTGTCTGTGCGCGAGACGGAAAAGCTGGTTGCGATGACCACGAAGGTGACGCCGGCGGCCAAGGCCCGCGCGAATCCGGACGGCGGCCGTGACACGCGACGCCTGGAAGAGGAACTGTCGGACCTGCTGTCCGCTACGGTGAAAATCAAGCTCGGCCGACGCGGTCGCGGCCAGGTGCTGGTGGACTTCGGCGATCTCGACGCGCTGGAAGGCATTCTGGTTCGTTTGCGAGGGAACGCGAACGTCTGAGCACAGATTGGCGCTCAGCAGGCAAGAGTGGTGAACGGCTGGCGGCCTGTGCATGAGCACTGCCGCGAGTTGGTCTACCTCGGTGCGAGCGACTATGCGGATTCCAAAACAACCGATGCACGAATAATCAGGAATCCTAGCTTCAGACGCTCCACATTCAGGCGATAATCATCCTGACGAGCCGCTATCAAAAGCGACCCGATCATCATCGAAATTTGCGGTGAGGCTGATTCAGCTCATTAGAAGAGCTATCCCGTTCAGCCCTTAAAAAAGACGCATTTGTTGCATTTTCGAGACGTCTGCCGCTGCGTCGGAACGCACTGCCAACGAGCTTCGATCCACGCGACCACCCGCACGGGTTTTGCCGTCCCCCGCCCGCCTTACATTTGACGTGTTTCGCGTCGTTAGCGTACGTTTTTACCGCATCGTGAAGGGAAGTTTCACGCGGTTATAGGCTGGCCTAAAGTCTTGAATTGCCTGCAACTATCGCTTACAATCGCCCGGATTTAATTGCACGGCAACCCCGTAAGCGCTGCGTAAACTCGCGGGCTGAACGAGACTTTCGGAACATTGCGATGGCGGTCAAAACGTCGAATCTGTCGCCGGAGAATGGTGACGACAGACACCGCGCTGAACGCTCCGCACCCGAGATGTCCTCCAGTCGGCAGTTCGATCCGGCCGAAGCGTGGGATGACGCGCAGGAAGACAACAATATCGTTCCGCTCACGCGGGCCGAGGCGGAAAAGCTGTTTGGTCCCGGCGTGGGTCGTCCATCGCGCGTAACGCCGTTCAGGGTCGTCGCAGCGCAAATGGTTTTGTCCCTGGTAGCAACGCTGTTGTGGTGGCTGTTCTACAAGCCGCCGGGCGCTGCTGCGCTGTCCGCGTTCCTCGGGGGGGCGATCTGCTGGGTGCCGGGCGCGTTGTTCGCGGCACGACTGAAAAAGCAGGGCAGCGCCGAGACCGTGATGAGCTGGATGATCGGCGAAGCACTCAAGATGGGGACAACGATTGCGATGTTTGTCGCAATCGCCTTCTGGTATCACGACGTACGCTGGATTCCGCTGCTCGTGACCTACCTCATCGCGCTGAAGACTTACTGGATCGCCTTGGCGTGGCGCTAAGGTAGCAGCACAAAAAACAGCAGCAAAAAGAATTTAAGGCCGGCGCGCAGCGCCGGCACGGGTGTGCGGGTGAGACAGGGCCCGCACCCGGCGCGTTCCCGCAACACAGTGTTCCGGCGGGAGCGGCCTCGAACGATTTTCGACAATTTGGGTGGCTTTAACGATATGGCAGCTAGCGAAGGCACGCGCGCAATGGATCCGTCCGAGTACATCGCGCACCACTTGCAGAACTTTTCCACCGCACACCAGACGTCGATTTTCGACATCCATGTGTGGAATCTCGACACCCTTTTCTGGTCGATCGTGTGCGGCCTCGTCACGATCTTCGTGCTGCATCTGGCAGCCCGCAAGGCAACGGCCGGCGTGCCGGGTCGCTTCCAATGCGCGATCGAAATGCTTGTCGAAATGGTCGAGGATCAATCGAAGGCCATGATCCACGGCTCGCGCACCTTCATCGCGCCGCTCGCGCTGACCGTGTTCGTCTGGGTCGCGCTAATGAACTCACTCGACTTCATACCCGTCGACCTGCCGGGCCGTGTGATCGGCTGGCTGGGTCTGTCCGAAGCCATCCCGCACCACCGCATCGTGCCGACCGCCGACCTGAACGGCACGATCGGTATCGCGCTCGGCGTGTTCGTGCTGATGATTTACTACAACTTCAAGATCAAGGGCGCTGGCGGCTTCGTGCATGAACTGCTGTCCGCTCCGTTCGGCGCGCATCCGCTGCTGTGGATCCCGAACCTCGCACTGAACATCATCGAGTTCGTCGCGAAGACGGTCTCGCTCGGCATGCGGTTGTTCGGCAACATGTACGCGGGCGAACTGTTGTTCCTGCTGATTGCCCTGCTCGGCAGCCTCTGGAGCTTCGGCGCGGACACGACGGTGCTTGGCTTCATCGGCCACGTGGTCGCCGGCACAGTGTGGTCAATCTTCCACATCCTGATCGTTCTGCTGCAGGCGTTCATTTTCATGATGCTGACGCTGGTGTACATCGGCCAGGCACACGACACGCACTAACCTGCGCCGTCGGTAAAAGAATCGTAGTTTTTTAAATCCCAGTTCCAACCAGTTCTAAAAGACTTTTCACAAAGGAGTGATCATGCAAGCTTTCATCGCCAACATCCAGGGTCTGACCGCCATCGGTATCGGCATCATCATCGGCCTGGGTGCTATCGGCGCCTGTATCGGTATCGGTCTGATGGGCGGCAAGTACATCGAAGCATGCGCCCGTCAACCGGAACTGATGAACCCGCTGCAAACCAAGATGTTCCTGCTGGCTGGTCTGATCGATGCGGCGTTCCTGATTGGCGTTGGTGTGGCAATGCTGTTTGCGTTCGCGAACCCGCTGCTCTCGAAGCTGGCAGGCTGAGGTTCCTCGGAGGTTTGCGCCTGAGCTATAACAGGTAAAGGCGCAGGGCGGAACGGGTACTGGGGCGCTGATCGAGCAGAATCGATGAGCGCCTTGCCGTTTCACTTTCCGAACTAGCAACGTTTAAGGAAACACCGTGAATCTCAACGCAACCCTGTTTGCGCAAATGGTCGTGTTCCTGATCCTCGCGTGGTTCACGATGAAATTCGTGTGGCCGCCGCTGATCAACGCCATCGACGAGCGCGCGAGGAAGATCGCCGACGGTCTGTCCGCCGCGGAAAAGGGCAAGCAGGAACTCGAAGCCGCTCACAAGCGCGTCGACCAGGAACTGGCTCAGGCTCGCAACGACGGCCAGCAACGCATTGCCGACGCTGAAAAGCGCGCTGTCGCAGTCGCCGACGAAATCAAGGCTCAGGCGCAGGCGGAAGCCGCCCGCATCATCGCGCAGGCGAAGGCCGACGCGGATCAGCAAGTCGTGAAGGCGCGCGAAGCGCTGCGTGGCGAAGTTGCTGCACTCGCTGTGAAGGGCGCTGAACAGATCCTGCAGCGCGAAGTCGACCAGGCGGCTCATGCTGACCTGCTGAATCAACTGAAAGCCGAGCTCTGATCATGGCCGAACTTGCAACCATCGCCCGTCCGTACGCGGAAGCGCTGTTTGGCGTGGCCGAAGCTGGTGACATCGCCGCCTGGTCCACGCTCGTGCAGGAGCTGGCACAGGTTGCGCGTCTGCCCGAAGTGCTGTCGATCGCCTCGAGCCCGAAAGTGAGCCGTGCCCAGGTAAGCGATCTCCTGCTGGCCGCGGTCAAGTCGCCGCTCAAGGACGACGCGCAAGCGAAGAATCTGGTGCAGATGCTGGTGGACAACCATCGCCTGCAGCTGCTGCCGGAAATCGCCTCGCAGTTCGAAGAGTTGAAGAACGCCCGCGAAGGGGCAGCAGATGTGCTGATCGTCAGCGCATTCCCGCTCGAAGGTGCGCAGTTGAACGAACTCGTCGCAAGCCTCGAACGCAAGTTCAAGCGTAAGCTGAAGCCGACAGTCGAAGTCGATCACTCGCTGATCGGCGGCGTACGCGTGACGGTCGGCGACGAAGTGCTCGATACCTCGGTCCGCGCGCGGCTCGCCAGCATGCAAACGGCCCTGACGGCCTGAAGCGCTTCGCGTTTTAGCGGCTGGCACGCAACAGAATTGACTATCAGGAGCGAATAATGCAACTCAATCCCTCTGAGATCAGCGAGCTGATCAAGAGCCGGATCCAGGGCCTTGACGCGAGCGCAGACGTTCGCAACCAGGGCACCGTGATCTCCGTGACCGACGGTATCGTGCGTATCCACGGCCTGTCGGAAGTGATGCAGGGCGAAATGCTCGAATTTCCGGGCAACACCTTCGGTCTCGCGCTGAACCTCGAGCGCGACTCGGTCGGCGCCGTGATTCTGGGTGAATACGAACACATTTCGGAAGGCGACATCGTCAAGACGACGGGCCGCATTCTGGAAGTGCCGGTGGGTCCGGAACTGCTCGGCCGCGTGGTCGACACACTCGGCAACCCGATCGACGGCAAAGGCCCGATCAACGCGAAGAAGACCGATGCAATCGAAAAGATTGCTCCGGGCGTGATCTGGCGTAAGTCGGTTTCGGAACCGGTCCAGACCGGTCTGAAGTCGATCGACGCGATGGTGCCGATCGGCCGTGGCCAGCGTGAGCTGATCATCGGCGACCGCCAGTGCGGCAAGACCGCAGTCGCAGTCGACGCGATCATCAACCAGAAGGGCAAGAACCTCTTCTGTATCTACGTCGCGATCGGCCAGAAGGCTTCGTCGATCATGAACGTGGTGCGCAAGCTGGAAGAAACCGGCGCGCTGGAATACACGATCGTCGTGTCCGCTTCGGCTTCGGAATCGGCTGCGATGCAGTACCTCGCACCGTACGCCGGCTGCACGATGGGCGAATACTTCCGCGATCGCGGCCAGGACGCGCTGATCGTTTATGACGACTTGACCAAGCAGGCTTGGGCATACCGTCAGATCTCGCTGCTGCTGCGCCGCCCGCCGGGCCGTGAAGCTTATCCGGGTGACGTGTTCTATCTGCACTCGCGTCTGCTTGAGCGTGCTGCTCGCGTGTCGGAAGAGTACGTCGAGAAGTTCACCAACGGCGAAGTGAAGGGCAAGAGCGGTTCGCTGACGGCACTGCCGGTCATCGAAACGCAGGCAGGCGACGTGACCGCATTCGTTCCGACGAACGTGATCTCGATTACCGACGGCCAGATCTTTCTTGAAACCGACCTTTTCAACGCAGGTATCCGCCCGGCGATTAACGCTGGCGTGTCGGTGTCGCGTGTGGGTGGCGCGGCTCAGACGAAGGTCGTGAAGAAGCTGTCGGGCGGTATCCGTACCGACCTCGCGCAGTACCGCGAACTCGCCGCGTTCGCGCAGTTCGCATCGGACCTCGACGAAGCGACCCGCAAGCAGCTCGAGCGCGGCCGCCGCGTGACGGAACTGCTGAAGCAGCCGCAGTATCAGCCGCTGCAGGTGTGGGAACTGGCTGTGTCGCTGTTCGCGGCGAACAACGGCTATCTCGACGACCTCGAAGTTGCTCAAGTCCTGCCGTTCGAAAAGGGCTTGCGCGACCACCTGAAGTCGAGCCATGCTGACCTGGTCAAGCGTATCGAAGACACCAAGGAACTCTCGAAGGACGACGAAGGCCTGCTGCACACGGCCGTCAAAGACTTCAAGAAGTCCGGCGCTTACTGATCCGCGAGTGATCCGCAAGGCATAAACGGACCTTGAAGCGGCGCGGGCCGCATGCGAATGCTCCCGCGCTACTTCGGCCGCATTGCATGGGACCCGAGTAAGCGCTAAAGCGCTAACTCGGGCCGACAAAGGAGCAAGCAATGGCTGGAATGAAGGAAATTCGCGGCAAGATCAAGAGCGTGCAAAACACGCGCAAGATCACGAAAGCGATGGAGATGGTGGCCGCATCGAAGATGCGCCGCGCTCAGGAGCGCATGCGCGCTGCTCGCCCGTATGCCGACAAGGTCCGCGATATCGCCGCGCACATGAGCCGTGCGAACCCGGAGTATCGTCACCCGTTCATGGTGTCGAACGAAGGCGCGAAGGCGGCCGGCATCATCCTCGTCACGACTGATAAAGGTCTGTGCGGGGGGATGAACACCAACGTGCTGCGTGCGTCGGTGCAGAAGTTCAAGGAACTGGAAGGCCAAGGCAAGACGATCGAGGCAACCGCGATCGGCAGCAGGGGTCTGGGTTTCCTGAACCGACTGCAGGCGAAAGTCGTCTCGAACGTCGTGCAACTGGGCGATACGCCGCATCTGGAAAAACTGATCGGCGCTGTGAAGGTGCAGCTCGACCTGTACTCGGAAGGGAAGATTTCGGCGGTGTACCTCGCGTACACACGCTTCGTCAACACGATGAAGCAGGAGCCGGTGATCGAGCAACTGCTGCCATTGTCGGCGGACCAGTTCGAGCGCACGGAAGAAGACGGTACGACGCCGAGCACGCAGTGGGACTACATCTACGAGCCGGATGCGCAGGCAGTGGTGGACGAACTGCTGGTGCGTTATGTCGAAGCGCTGGTCTATCAGGCCGTCGCGGAAAACATGGCATCGGAGCAGTCGGCCCGCATGGTCGCGATGAAAGCCGCTTCGGACAACGCGAAGACGGTCATCAACGATCTGCAGCTCGTCTACAACAAGAGCCGTCAGGCCGCGATCACGAAAGAACTGTCGGAAATCGTCGGTGGAGCGGCGGCCGTCTGACCCCCGTCAGGCAGGTCGTTGCGTGTGCGCCCGAGCGGCGCGCCCATCGGAGAAACTGCGCCTTTGCGCGAGTGAAGAATTGAGTATCTAAAGGAAAAGCGATGAGTACTACTGCTTTGGTAGAAGGCAAGATCGTACAGTGCATCGGCGCGGTGATCGACGTGGAATTTCCGCGTGAAACCATGCCGAAGATCTACGACGCGCTCATTCTGGAAGGTTCGGAACTGACGCTCGAAGTCCAGCAGCAGCTGGGCGACGGCGTGGTCCGTACCATCTGTCTGGGTGCTTCGGATGGTCTGCGCCGCGGCACGATCGTGAAGAACACGGGCAACCCGATCAGCGTGCCGGTCGGCAAGCCGACCCTCGGCCGTATCATGGACGTGCTTGGCCGTCCAATCGACGAAGCCGGCCCGATCTCGAGCGAAACCACGCGTGCGATCCACCAGAAGGCTCCGGCGTTCGACCAACTGTCGCCGTCGACCGAGCTGCTCGAAACCGGCATCAAGGTTATCGACCTGATCTGCCCGTTCGCGAAGGGCGGTAAGGTGGGTCTGTTCGGTGGCGCCGGCGTGGGCAAGACCGTGAACATGATGGAACTGATCAACAACATCGCGAAGGAACACGGCGGTTACTCCGTGTTCGCCGGTGTGGGCGAGCGTACCCGCGAAGGGAACGACTTCTATCATGAAATGAAGGACTCGAACGTTCTCGACAAGGTCGCGCTGGTGTACGGCCAGATGAACGAGCCGCCGGGCAACCGTCTGCGCGTCGCGCTGACCGGCCTGACGATGGCCGAGCACTTCCGTGACGAAGGCCTCGACGTGCTGTTCTTCGTCGACAACATCTACCGTTTCACGCTGGCCGGTACCGAAGTGTCGGCACTGCTCGGCCGTATGCCGTCGGCAGTGGGCTATCAGCCGACGCTGGCTGAAGAAATGGGTAAGTTGCAAGAGCGTATTACGTCGACCAAGACTGGCTCGATCACGTCGGTGCAGGCCGTGTACGTCCCTGCAGACGACTTGACCGACCCGTCGCCGGCTACGACCTTCGGCCACCTCGACGCAACCGTCGTGCTGTCGCGTGACATCGCTTCGCTCGGTATCTACCCCGCGGTGGACCCGCTCGATTCGACCTCGCGTCAGATCGACCCGCACGTGATCGGCGAAGAGCACTATTCGATCACGCGCGGCGTGCAGCAAACGCTGCAGCGCTATAAGGAGCTGCGCGACATTATCGCGATTCTGGGCATGGACGAACTCGCGCCGGAAGACAAGCTCGCCGTCGCGCGCGCTCGTAAGATTCAGCGTTTCCTGTCGCAGCCGTTCCACGTCGCTGAAGTGTTCACGGGTTCGCCGGGCAAGTACGTGCCGCTGAAGGAAACGATCCGTGGCTTCAAGATGATCGTCGAAGGCGAGTGCGACCACCTGCCGGAGCAAGCGTTCTACATGGTCGGCACGATCGACGAAGCCTTCGAAAAAGCCAAGAAGATCCAGTAAAGGTCGGGTGTAACGAAGCGGGCGCCGACCTCGCGCATCACGGCTGCCAAAACGGTAGTGTTGCGCAAAGCCAGCGTCTCTGATTACGCTCAACCCGCCTTGCATGGGACGGGAGTCAGCACTCAAGCGCTAACTCTCGTCGACAGGAGTCGACACATATGGCAACCATTAAAGTAGACGTCGTCAGCGCGGAAGAGCAAATCTTTTCGGGCCAGGCGAAGTTCGTCGCGCTGCCAGGCGAAGCGGGTGAACTCGGCATTCTGCCGGGCCACACGCCGCTCATCACGCGGATCCGTCCGGGTGCGGTGCGCATCGAAGTTGAAAACGGCGAAGAAGAGTTTGTGTTCGTCGCCGGCGGCATCCTCGAGGTCCAACCGGGTGCAGTGACGGTTCTCGCCGACACCGCGATCCGCGGCAAGGATCTCGACGAAGCCAAGGCCGAAGACGCACGCAAGCGTGCGGAAGAGGCGCTGCAGAACACGGGCTCGAACCTCGAGTACGCGACCGCACAGGCGGAACTCGCGTACGCGACGGCGCAGCTCGCGGCAATCCAGCGTTTGCGCAAGCTGCGCGGCCAGCACTAAAGCAGCACGTAGTGGAAGAAAGCAGCCTGCGCGGCTGCTTTTTTTTGATAGCTAATTGACGTTTACGTAAAGGTCGGCAAAATCCACGAGGTTGGAGAAACGGACGGTCGCCGCTCGTCGCGGTCGATGCGACGCGGTGCGGGTAAGACTTGATGCCGGCCGGATACGCGCCGGTGCACAATCGATTTCAAATTCATTTCAATCGAGCGCGCTTGCGCTCACGGAGACAACACCATGGCAACGCATAGCTCGGGAGAAGGTGCGCTCATCGAACCCGCGGATGGACTGTCGTATGTGCGCGGGGCGACTGAAAATCCGTTGAGCGAAGCGACCGTCGGCGAGCTTCTGCGCGACACCGCGGCGCGCTTTCCCGACCGGCCGGCCGTGGTGTTTCGGGAGCAGCGCATCCGCTGGACGTGGAGCGAATTCGCGCAGGAAGTGGATGTGCTTGCGTCCGGGCTGCTTGCACTCGGCATCGCGAAGGGCGATCGCGTCGGCATCTGGTCGCCGAACCGCGTCGAGTGGCTGCTGACGCAGTTCGCGACCGCGCGTATCGGCGCGATCCTCGTCAACATCAATCCTGCCTACCGGCTCGCGGAGCTCGAATACGCGCTGAACAAGGCCGGTTGCAAGGCGATCGTCACCGCCGAGCGCTTCAAGACGTCGATGTACCTCGAGATGCTGCAGGAACTCGCGCCCGAATTGGCGACGCAGCCGCCGGGCGAACTGCATGCCGCGCGGCTGCCGGAACTGCGCTACGTGATCCGCATGTGCGACACGGAGACCCCAGGCATGCTGAGCTTTTCCGACGCGATCGAGCGTGGCCGTGCGTCGTTCGACGCCACTCGGCTCGATGCGATCGGCGCGACGCTGTCGTGCCGGGAGCCGATCAACATCCAGTTCACGAGCGGCACGACGGGCAATCCGAAGGGCGCGACGCTGACGCATCGCAACGTCGTGAACAACGCGCGCTATATCGCGATGGCGATGCGGCTCAGCGAGCAGGACGGCCTGTGCATTCCAGTGCCGCTGTACCACTGCTTCGGGATGGTGCTGGCGGTGCTCGCGTGCGTGTCGGTCGGGGCGAACATGGTGTTTCCGGGCGAGGGCTTCGATCCGGCCGCGACACTCACCGCGACGGCGGAGGAAAAATGCACCGCGCTGCACGGCGTCCCGACGATGTTCATCGCAGAACTCGACCATCCGAGCTTCGCCTCGTACGACTTCTCGCGGCTGCGCACCGGCATCATGGCGGGCTCGCCGTGCCCGATCGAGACGATGAAGAAGGTCGTCTCGAAGATGCACCTGAGCGAGATCACGATCGCCTACGGCATGACGGAAACCAGCCCAGTCTCGTTCCAGAGCTCGACGACCGATCCGCTCGACAAGCGAACGACGACAGTCGGGCGCATCCAGCCGCATCTCGAAGTGAAAATCGTCGATCCGCTCGGCAATATCGTGCCGGTCGGCGAAACGGGCGAGCTATGCACGCGCGGCTACTCGGTGATGCTCGGTTACTGGGGGGACGACGCGAAGACGCACGAGAGTATCGTCGACGGCTGGATGCACACGGGCGACCTGGCGACGCTCGACGCCGAAGGCTATTGCAACATCGTTGGCCGGCTGAAGGACATGCTGATTCGCGGCGGCGAAAACATCTATCCGCGCGAGATCGAGGAGTTTCTGTTCCGTCACCCGAAGATCCAGAGCGTGCAGGTGTTCGGCGTGCCCGATACCAGGTATGGCGAAGAAGTATGCGCGTGGATCGTGCTGCGGACCGGCGAACAGGCGACGGCAGAAGAAATCCAGCAGTTCTGCCAGGGACAGATTGCGCACTACAAGGTGCCGCGATATATCCGCTTCGTCGATGAACTGCCGATGACCGTGACCGGCAAGGTGCAAAAATTCGTGATGCGCGAACGGATGATCGGCGAGTTGAAACTCAGAGAGGATAAGACGGCATGACGCCGCCGCAGCACGCTGCGCAGCCAAATATGCCAAATAGGTACGGTAGAACAGGAGTTGCGCGGCGAGGATTCGTCGCGCGCAAACGTTTGAGCAGGCGAAAAAAAAGCGGGCCTGGAGCCCGCTAAAAACCACACGCTACGGGGTTAGCGCGAGGAGACCAAAGATGGGACGGTTATCACGACGCCCCTGCGTCGATGACGGCCCCAGCAGGGATGCCCCTTTACAGAGCTTCGGCAAGCGCCGACCGGCAAGTGCATCGTATCCGCTCACACCACGCACACAGCCACATCCGTGTTGAAACCGTTGAGGGCATTGTGGGCGAATTACCCTATGAACGCGGTAACAAAGTGTTTCAGGTTGTAACGCCCGCCAGATAAGGCGCTGCGGGATTTATTGCCAAAATGAAACCTTTAAAACGTAGTTATTACCGATGACTACGCCGCAATTTGATACGCATGATTGATGCCATTTATGACGCCTGGTGCAGCAGAAATTGGGCCACTCATCAGCGTGAAATGGTTGCGTCTGCAGCGTTCGAACGACGAATTTCCTGCGGAACCAGCGCTGTGACCCTGCCCCGAAATACATCGCAATTCGAGGAAAAACCTGTGATGCAATGCAGCAAAGCGAATCCGCTTGTGCAGCGTATTGGAAAGGGGCGCATCGCTGCACCTTGGACCTGACCCGGACAGTTATACGACCCGACGACGTCGCCCTTCGTTACATCATCGCCGGCCCCCAAATCTCCAGGCGCGCGCAGGCCGCCCTCCAACGGACACGGTCGGCTTACTTCAACCACTTGTCCGAGATAGCCTGATACTCGCCGGTCGCTCGAGCGAGATGCAGCCACTGATCGACGTATTGCTGGAACGCGACATCCCCGCGCGGTAGCAACCATGCCTTCTCGCCGTACTGGAACGGCTTGTCCGGATGCACCGAGCAGAGGCCGGGATTGAGTTTCTGCTGCAGCAGCGTTTCCGACGCATCCGTCACCATCACGTCCGCCTTGCCCGCGAGGATCTGCTTGAAGATCGTCACGTTGTCCGGATAAACGGTCACGTTTGCGTGCGTGAAGTATTGCTTCGCGAACTTCTCGTTGGTGCCCCCCGGATTGACGATCACTCGTGTGGACGGTTGATCGATCTGCGCAACCGTCTGGTATTTGTTGACGTCGTCGCAACGGACGATCGGCGTTTTGCCGTCGATCATGTAAGCCTGTGTGAAGAACGCATGCTTCTGGCGCTCGAGCGTCGGCGACACACCGCCAATGCCGATGTCGCACTTTGCGACGAAGTCGTTCATCAGGTTCGACCACGACGTCTTGACGAACTCGACCTTCACGCCGAGCGACTTTGCGAGCGATTCAGCCATGTCGATATCGATGCCCTCGAACTGGCCATCGCCCCTGTAGAACGAATACGGCTTGTAGTCGCCGGTAGTGCAAGCGCGCAGCGTGCCGCGGCTGATGATGTCGTCGAGCCTGGACGGCGCGGGCGCGGCGTTTTGCGCGCTGGCCACGCCGACGTGCATCAGGACGCCGGCGAGCGCGCCGAGCATTGCGAGTGCTGCCTTCTTCATCGAGTCTCCTGGCGGTGTGTAGTGTGCAGTTCATCGGTAAAGCTGTTGGATAGTAGCTTGGCAGCGCGGGCTTGAACATCGGCCGTTCAGCCAAGGCGACCCAGGCAGCGGAAGACATCGACCCTGACCCGTGCGGGCAGTGGCGGGCGGTCGCTGATCGAGGTGCGTCCGAGCTGCTTCCCGCCCGCTTCCCACGACGCGCCGTCGCCACATTCATTACCCCGCGACGCACGATGTCCGGAGCCGCCTCCGGTAAAATGCTCCTTTGCCCTCAGCTCTTCAGTCGCACGCAACGTGGCCCATCAACTCCTGAACGACACTTTTCTGCGCGCGCTGCTGCGCCAGCCCACCGACTACACGCCGATCTGGCTGATGCGGCAGGCAGGCCGCTATCTGCCGGAATACAACGCCACGCGCGGCCGCGCGGGCAGTTTCCTCGGTCTCGCGAAGAACCCGGCTTTCGCGACGGAAGTCACCTTGCAGCCCCTCGATCGCTATCCGCTCGACGCCGCGATCCTGTTCTCCGACATCCTGACCGTGCCCGACGCGATGGGCCTCGGTCTCGAGTTCGTCAACGGCGAAGGGCCGAGATTTGCCCGTCCGGTGCGCACCGAAGACGACGTCGCGCGCCTGGCGGTGCCCGACATCGACGCGACACTGCGCTACGTGACCGACGCCGTGCGTGAAATCCGCTCGGCGCTGAAGGACGCGCAAGGCCGCCAGCGCGTGCCTCTGATCGGCTTCTCAGGCAGCCCGTGGACGCTCGCGTGCTACATGGTGGAAGGCAGCGGCTCGGCGGACTTTCGCACCGTCAAATCGATGCTGTACGCGCGTCCCGATCTGCTGCAGCGGATTCTCGAGGTCAACGCGCGCTCGGTCGCGGCATATCTGAACGCGCAGATGGAAGCCGGCGCGCAAGCGGTGATGATTTTCGACACATGGGGCGGAGCGCTCGCCGATGGCATCTATCAGCGCTTTTCGCTGCGCTACATCGAGCAGGTGGTCAGCCAGCTGAAGCGCGAACACGACGGCGAAAAAGTGCCCGTAATCGCGTTCACGAAGGGGGGCGGCTTGTGGCTCGACGACATCGCCGCGAGCGGCGTCGACGCGGTGGGCCTCGACTGGACCGTGAACCTCGGCAAGGCGCGCGAACGTGTCGGTGGAAAAGTGGCGCTTCAGGGCAACATCGATCCGTCGGTGCTGTTTGCGCCGCCTGCCGCGATCCGCATGGAAGCGCGCGCGGTGCTCGACAGTTTCGGCAACCATCCCGGCCACGTTTTCAATCTGGGTCACGGCATTTCACAGTTCACGCCGCCAGAGCATGTTGCTGAACTGGTCGACGAAGTGCATCGTCACAGCCGCGCTATTCGTAGTGGCGCACATACGCCCGCGTGAGTGTGTAATCATTACCGTTTCTTGTTGCATCGCAGCGAATTGGGCTCTCGCCCTAAGGACCGCCGCTCCGCGAATACGCCGCCAGATGGTGGTCTTACGAAAGTCAAGAGCTGACTTATGCACACTTCGCACGCTGCGGCGCGGTAGAGACTTTAATCGTGCCCCGACCCTTGCACATACTCGGCGCATTTGATCTGAGCCTTGCCGGGCAAGGGTTTGCGGGGCGCGTGATGAAATGTGCGGAATCCCACACAAGGCCGTCGCGGCGCCGTTTGCGGCCCGTCGAAGCGAAGTTCTCAACAAAGTTATCCACAGGGCCGCGAGCCGAGCGCAATTGTTCAGTCGAATCCAAAACTTAGCGGTGAAATTAAGGTTTTACTTTAACTTCTACGGCTTCGCGTTCCGTGCGACCCACCCCGCGCCGCGAGTTCGCCTCTTGCCGGCTCATCCTCAGCGCCACGCCGAGTGAACGAAATGTTCGTCCGCGTCGCGCTCGACCATCCGCTGCCGACCCTGTTCGACTACCGCTGCGACATCTCCGGGGCGGCTGTCGTAGGCACGCTCGTCAGCGTTCCGTTTGGCAAGCGGCACGTGGTGGGGCTCGTTTGCGAAGTGACCGCTCACAGCGACGTGCCGGCCGAGCGCCTGCGTGATGTGGATCAGGTCTGCACGGCGTGTCCGCCGGTGTCGACACATTGGCTCGCGCTCGCCGCATTCGCCGCGGACTACTATCAGCGCGGTCTCGGCGAAGTGGCGCTGCCGGGGCTGCCGCAGGCGCTGCGCGACGCGTCGCGCTGGTCGCGGCTGTTCGCGCCGGAAGAGCGCTATCGGTTGACGGCCGAGGGCCGCACGGTATTGCCTGACGCCTTGCCGGCCCGCGCGACCGCGCTCCGAGCGCTCGCGCAAGCGCTCGCTCGAGCCGACTTCCTCCTCGCTGCCCACGCCCGCGCGCTGCATCCGAAGGCGCTGGCGACACTCGACACATGGCAGACGGCAGGCTGGGTCACGCTCGATGTGATCGACGCCGCCACGGTGCCCGCCGCCGCGTCGCTGCCGAACATGCCCGCGCCTGCCCTGCCAACCCTCACCGACGAACAGGCGAGTGCCGTCGAAGCGATCCGCGACGCCCACGGCTTCGCGCCGTTCCTGCTGCACGGGGTGACGGGCAGCGGCAAGACCGAGGTGTATCTGCGCGCGCTCGCCGCGATTCTGGCCGGCAAGCCCGATGCGCAAGCGCTCGTGCTGGTACCGGAAATCAACCTGACGCCGCAGTTCGAGGCGGCGTTCCGCGCCCGCTTCGCCGCGCTCGACGCCAGCGCGATCGTCACGCTGCATAGCGGCCTCGCCGAAGGCGAGCGCGCCCGCAACTGGTTCGCCGCGCACACCGGCCGCGCGCGCATCGTGCTCGGCACGCGGCTCGCGGTGCTCGCGTCGCTGCCGCGGCTGGCGATCATCGTCGTCGACGAGGAGCACGATCCGGCCTACAAGCAGCAGGAAGGCTTGCGCTATTCGGCGCGCGATCTCGCGATCTATCGGGCGAAGCAACTCGGCGTGCCGGTCGTGCTTGGCTCGGCGACGCCGTCGCTCGAGAGCTGGTGGCAGGCAGATCAGGGCCGCTACGAGCGGCTCACGCTGTCGCGCCGCGCCGTCGCCGAGGCCGCACTGCCGAGCGTGCGTCTCATCGATCTCGAAGACGAGCGCCGGCGCGGGCGGGCATCGATCGAAGGTTTGTCGGGCCCGTTGATCGCCGCGATAAAGGCGCGGCTCGAACGCGGCGAGCAGAGCCTCGTGTTCCTCAACCGCCGTGGCTACGCGCCGCAACTCGCCTGCGACGCGTGCGGCTGGGTGGCCGGTTGTCCGCGCTGCAGCGCCTACGTCGTGCTGCACAAGCCCGAGCGCGCGCTGCGCTGCCATCACTGCGGCTGGGAGTCTCGTATCCCGCGTTCGTGCCCGGAGTGCGGCAACGTCGATATCGCACCGCTCGGGCGCGGCACGCAGCGCGTCGAGGAAACGCTTGCGAGCGCGGTGCCGGGCGCCCGTGTGCTGCGTATCGACGCCGACAGCACGCGCCGCAAGGGCAGCGCGCAGGCGTTGTTCTCGGACGTGCACGCGGGTGAGGTCGATATTCTGGTCGGCACGCAGATGATCGCGAAGGGACACGATTTCCAGCGCGTGTCACTGGTTGGCGTGCTGAACGCCGATACCGCGCTGTTTTCGCATGATTTCCGCGCGAGCGAGCGCTTGTTCGCGCAGCTGATGCAGGTGAGCGGCCGCGCGGGCCGCGCCGGTCTGCCGGGCGAAGTGCTGGTGCAGACGCGCTATCCGCGTCACGCGCTGTATCACGCGCTGTGCCGTCATGACTACGTCGGCTTCGCCAATGCGACGCTCGCCGAGCGACGCGACGCGCACCTGCCGCCGTTCGTCTACCAGGCGCTGTTGCGCGCCGAAGGCCGCACGCTCGAAGCGGCGCTCGCGTTTCTGCAGCAGGCCGCCGCCGAACTTGCGCGGATTCCTGCCGCCGGGCGCGTCACCGTCTACGACGCAGTGCCGCTCACGATCGTCAAGGTGATGCACGTGCATCGCGCGCAGCTGCTGATCGAAAGCGCATCGCGCGCGGCGCTGCAGGCTACGCTGCGCGCGTGGCAGCCACTGTTGCGCGCGCTCAAGGGCGTGCTGCGCTGGAACCTCGAAGTCGATCCGCTCGACATCTGACGCCACGGGCCAGATGACGCCCGCCATACTTCTTTGAGTCATATCCATAGAGCGAATGATCGTTTCGCTTTGCGATCCCGCTCGCCTATAGTCGCCAAATCGGCGCATTTTGGGGCTAAACGACAATAACTTCGCGCCGATGCCAGTCAACTTTCGCGGGGCATCTGCAATGAGCGACACCCATCACACCGTGCCGGAGGGCGCCTCGCCGGGGCAGCGGCAAGGTACACAAGACGCGCAAACCGCACGAGGCAGCGGCTTTTCGCTGACCGAAGACTGGCTCGCCGCGGGTGTCGGCCTGCTCGTGATCGTGATCGCGTGGGCGCTGTTCGCGTCGGGCAGCAGCATCAAGTGGCTCGCGGTCGCGCCGGCCAAATGGTCGAGCGTCGCGCAGGCCGCGCAGGACATCGGCAAGCATCTACCCAACTACTTCGCGCTATTCGCGACATTCGCGGTGCTGTTCGGCGCGAGCGTCGCCCTGCTCCGGCAGCGCGTCGGCGCGTTTCTCGCCGCGTTCGTCGTGGTGTTCGTCGCTTCCGCGCTGATTCTGACGCTCGGCGCATGGGTCGACGCGTCCAGGTACAACCTCGAGCCGCCGCTCGTCGCGCTCGCGCTCGGGCTGCTCGTGTCGAACCTGTTCACGCTGCCGGAGTGGCTCGCGGCCGGGCTGCGCGTCGAGTTTTACATCAAGGTCGGTATCGTGCTGCTCGGCGCGACGCTGCCGTTCACGCTGCTCGTGTGGGCCGGTCCGGTCGCGGTCGTCCAGGCGAGCATCGTGTCATTGGTGACGTTCTTCGTGATCTTTCTCGTTGCGCGAGCATTCGGACTCGATCGACGCTTTGCCGCCGTGCTCGGTGTCGGCGGCGCGGTGTGCGGCGTGTCGGCAGCGATCGCGATTGCCGGCGCGGTACGGGCGAAACGCGAGCAGGCGTCGGTCGCGATCACGCTGGTCGTGCTGTGGGCGATCGTGATGATCTTCGTGCTGCCGTTCGCGTCGCGCTCGCTCGGACTGCCGACGGCCGTCGCCGGCGCCTGGATCGGCACCTCCGAATTCGCCGACGCCGCGGGCATCGCCGCTGCCCAGGCCTACGGCGATTTCGCGCGCCACGCAGGCGGCGCGATCGCCGGCGCGCCGGAAGCGTCGTTGCAGGCCTTCACGCTGATGAAGGTGGTAGGCCGCGACATCTGGATCGGCATCTGGGCGTTCGTGCTCGCAATCGTCGCGACGACGCGCTGGGAAGCGCAGGACAGCGGCGTCGCCGCGCGCGCGAATGCCGGTGAGATCTGGGCGCGTTTCCCCAAGTTCGTGATCGGCTTCGTGATCGCGTCGGCGTTGGTCACGTGGATCGCGAGCCATTATTCACTCGCCGATTACCGTAAGGTCGTCACGCCGGAGTTCGTCGCGCCGATCACGGTGCTGCGCACGTGGGCGTTCACCTTCTGCTTCCTGAGCATCGGTCTGACGACGCGCTTGCGCTCGCTTGCCGCGACCGGTCTGAAGCCGTTCCTCGCGTTCACGGCGGGTGTGGTGGTCAATATCGCGATCGGTTACGCGCTGTCCGCACACGTGTTCGCGTCGTACTGGAACAGCCTCGGATAACGCCATGAAGATTTCGATGGATCGTGGCGCCGGCGCTGCGCCATACGTAGGCGCCGTAGAGCGCAGCTGCGCGGCGGACGCGCCCTGCTGCGCCGCATGCCGGCATCGCGTGAGCGAACGGGATGCGCTCGAGCAGCGCATCCCAGGGCTTGCCGTGTTCAGTTCAGGGTTCGGCGCGAGCGTCGCCGATAGCCGACTGTGTGGTCTGCATGACCAGTTGGTATCGCCCGGCGATGTCTGTGCGCGGTTCGAGCCGGTTGCGCCGTCGCTCGGGCCGCGCTGATCCAACAGCGATCTTCAGGCGCAACTCCCCGTGTCAATCCAGTCGCGAATCCCCACATTCGCGCGCATCCGGCTTCATGAGCCGTTGCGCGCCTCTCCTGATCTCAGTCGTTCAGCGCGTTTCGCGTATCGCCCGCCGATCCACGCGAGGCCGCGCTCGCACGCTTGCGCTCCTCTTCGCGCCGATTCGAGCCCCTTGTCGCGCCTCGAATGAAAAACACCGCACAGGCCGCGCACAGCGCCCAGATGCTCAGTATTACCAGCCACTTTTCCATTACACCAACCCTCGAGAACCCCGCTTATCTTTTCTGCGTGCCCTGAAACCGACGTTTCGGGCCGTCCGTCTTCGTGCTTCTGTATATCGGCGCGCGAAGTCGTTTGATAAGGCTTATTTCAAAAAGAATCACGCCAGGGAAAGTACCGATCGAAAACACCCCGGTCCGACTGACTGTCACCGTCCGGAAACCCATGTTCCATAAGGCTTCCGACGGGGTGCAACCAACCTGCCGATTTGGTTGCACCTTTTTATTTGGAGGCGTACGATTCGCCCAACTTTTAGTCTTTCGCCAGGCTCGCGCCCGATATCAGAGAAGGAAACATGGCTAGCACCACCCTTGGCGTCAAGGTCGACGACCTCCTGCGTTCCCGGCTCAAAGATGCCGCCACCCGCCTCGAGCGCACCCCGCACTGGTTGATCAAGCAGGCGATTTTCGCCTACCTCGAAAAGATCGAGCACGGCCAGTTGCCGCCCGAACTGTCAGGCGCGACCGGCACGGCCGATCTCGGCGACGGCGCGGCGGTCGAGAACGAGGAAGACGGCGCATCCCATCCGTTTCTCGATTTCGCGCAGAACGTGCAACCGCAGTCGGTGCTGCGCGCGGCGATCACCGCCGCATATCGCCGCCCTGAACCTGAGTGCGTGCCGTTCCTGCTCGGCCAGGCGCGTCTGCCTGCCAACCTCGCCGGCGACGTGCAGGCGATGGCCGGCAAGCTCGTCGAAACGCTGCGCTCGAAGAGCAAGGGCGGCGGCGTCGAAGGGCTGATCCACGAGTTTTCGCTGTCGAGCCAGGAAGGCGTCGCACTGATGTGCCTCGCCGAGGCGCTGCTGCGCATTCCCGACCGCGCGACCCGCGACGCGCTGATCCGCGACAAGATCAGCAAGGGCGACTGGAAATCGCACGTCGGCCAGGCGCCGTCGCTGTTCGTCAACGCGGCGACCTGGGGCCTGATGATCACCGGCAAGCTGGTGACGACCAATAGCGAGACTAGCCTGTCGTCGGCGCTCACGCGCCTGATCGGCAAGGGCGGCGAGCCGCTGATCCGCAAGGGCGTCGACATGGCGATGCGCCTGATGGGCGAGCAGTTCGTGACGGGCGAGAACATTTCCGAAGCGCTCGCGAACAGCCGCAAGTACGAGGCGCGCGGTTTCCGCTATTCATACGACATGCTCGGCGAAGCGGCCACCACCGAGGCCGACGCGCAGCGCTACTACGCGTCGTACGAGCAGGCGATCCACGCGATCGGCAAGGCCGCGGGCGGCCGCGGCATCTACGAAGGTCCCGGCATCTCGATCAAGCTGTCGGCGCTGCACCCGCGCTACTCGCGCGCGCAGCAGGAACGCACGATGAGCGAGCTGCTGCCGCGCGTGCGTTCGCTCGCGATCCTTGCGCGCCGCTACGACATCGGCCTCAATATCGACGCCGAAGAAGCCGACCGCCTCGAACTCTCGCTCGACCTGCTCGAAGCGCTGTGCTTCGATCCTGAGCTGCAAGGCTGGAACGGCATCGGCTTCGTCGTGCAGGCGTATCAGAAGCGCTGCCCGTTCGTGATCGACTACCTGATCGATCTGGCGCGCCGCAGCCGTCACCGTGTCATGGTGCGGCTCGTGAAGGGCGCGTACTGGGATACGGAAATCAAGCGCGCGCAGGTCGACGGCCTCGAAGGCTATCCGGTCTACACGCGCAAGGTCTACACCGACGTGTCGTACCTCGCCTGCGCGAAGAAACTGCTCGGCGCGCCCGATGCCGTCTATCCGCAGTTCGCGACGCACAACGCGCACACGCTGTCGGTGATCTATCAGCTCGCAGGCAACAACTACTACCCCGGCCAGTACGAGTTCCAGTGCCTGCACGGCATGGGCGAGCAGCTCTACGAAGAAGTCACCGGCCGCGACAAGCTGAACCGCCCGTGCCGCGTGTACGCACCGGTCGGTACGCATGAGACGCTGCTCGCGTACCTCGTGCGCCGGCTGCTCGAGAACGGTGCGAACACGTCGTTCGTGAACCGCATCGCCGACGAATCCGTCGCGATCAAGGAGCTGGTCGCCGATCCGGTCGAGGAAGCGTCGAGAATCGTGCCGCTCGGCGCGCCGCACGCGCGCATTCCGCTGCCGCGCAATCTGTATGGCGCGGAACGACTCAATTCGATGGGCTTCGATCTGTCGAACGAGCATCGGCTCGCGTCGCTGTCGTCGGCGCTGCTCGCGAGCGCGCATCATCCGTGGCGCGCCGCGCCGATGCTCGAAGACAACCAGATCGCGGTCGGCGCCGGGCGCGACGTGCGCAACCCCGCCGACCATCGTGATCTCGTCGGCACGGTCGTCGAAGCGACGGCGGAGCACGTGAGCGCCGCGCTCGGCCATGCGGTGGCCGCCGCGCCGATCTGGCAGGCGACGCCGGTCGAGGCGCGCGCGGATTGCCTCGCGCGTGCCGCGGATCTGCTCGAAGCGCAGATGCACACGCTGATGGGCCTCGTGGTGCGCGAAGCGGGCAAATCGCTCGCCAACGCGGTCGCGGAAATCCGCGAAGCGATCGACTTCCTGCGCTACTACTCGACGCAGATCCGCGACGAGTTTTCGAACGACACGCATCGGCCGCTCGGTCCGGTGGTCTGTATCAGCCCGTGGAATTTCCCGCTGGCGATTTTCATGGGCCAGGTGGCCGCCGCGCTCGCGGCCGGCAACACGGTGCTCGCGAAACCGGCCGAGCAGACGCCGCTGATCGCAGCTCAAGCGGTGCGAATTCTGCGCGAAGCGGGCGTGCCGGCGGGCGCGGTGCAACTGCTGCCGGGCAATGGCGAGACGGTCGGAGCCGCGTTGGTCGCCGATCCGCGCACGCGTGCGGTGATGTTCACCGGCTCGACCGAAGTCGCGCGTCTGATCAACAAGACGCTGTCCGGCCGACTCGATCCGGATGGCAAGCCGATTCCGCTGATCGCCGAAACCGGCGGCCAGAACGCGATGATCGTCGACTCGTCGGCGCTCGCCGAGCAGGTCGTCGCCGACGTGCTGCAGTCGTCTTTCGACTCCGCCGGTCAACGGTGTTCGGCGTTGCGCGTTCTTTGTCTGCAGGACGATGTCGCGGACCGCACGCTCGAAATGCTGACGGGCGCGATGCGCGAACTCGCGCTCGGCAACCCGGATCGGCTGTCGACCGACGTCGGCCCGGTGATCGACCTGGACGCGAAGCGCGGCATCGACGCCCACATCGCGGCGATGCGCGACAAGGGCCGCAAGGTCGAGCAACTGCCGCTGCCGGAGGGCGCGACGCAGGGTACTTTCGTGCCGCCGACGCTGATCGAGCTCGACAGCATCGACGAGCTGAAGCGCGAAGTGTTCGGTCCGGTGCTGCACGTGGTGCGCTATCGCCGCAGCCAGCTCGACAAGCTGCTCGAACAGATTCGCGCGACGGGTTACGGTTTGACGCTCGGCATCCACACGCGCATCGACGAAACGATCGCGCACGTGATCAGCCGCGCACACGTAGGCAACATCTACGTGAACCGCAACGTGATCGGCGCGGTGGTCGGAGTGCAACCGTTCGGTGGCGAAGGACTGTCGGGTACGGGGCCGAAGGCCGGCGGTGCGTTATACCTGCAGCGTCTGCTCGCAACGCGTCCGGCTGGTTTGCCGAAGTCGCTCGCGCAGGCGCTGGTGGTCGAAGTACCGCAGGCGGCGCAGGCTGCAGAACAGGGCGACAATCCGGTGGCCGCGCTGAGCGCGTTGCGCGACTGGCTGATCGCCGAGCGCGAGCCGCAGCTTGCCGCGCGTTGCGACGGCTATTTGTCGCATGTGCCGGCGGGCGCGACCGCGGTACTGTCGGGGCCGACCGGCGAGCGCAATACGTACACGCTGGGCCCGCGCGGCACGGTGCTGTGTATCGCGTCGACGGCGAGCGGCGCGCGCGTGCAGTTCGCGGCGGCGCTGGCTACGGGAAATCGTGCGTTGTTCGAGGGCGCGGCCGGTGAACAATTGGTTTCGCAATTGCCGGCGTCGCTGAAGGCCCACGCGAGCGTGAAGAAGAGCGCCGACGCGCCGTTCGACGCCGTGCTGTTCGAAGGCGACAGCGATGAGCTGCTCGCGCTCGTGAAGGAGGTCGCGAAGCGCGCGGGGCCGATCGTGTCGGTGCAGGGCGTCGCGGCCCGTGCGCTCGCGAGCGGCGACGAGGACTATGCGCTCGAGCGTCTGCTTACCGAGCGCTCGGTCAGCGTGAATACCGCGGCGGCAGGCGGCAATGCGAATTTGATGACGATCGGTTGAGCGAACCTCGGCGATTTATTCGATAGAAAGGAAGCGGGACGGCGACCCCGACACCGCTTCATCCACACCTGGTACCAAGGAGAAGCTATGCAACACAAAATGAAACAGCTGGCAGGCGCAGCTCTGGTTGCCGCCATGTCGCTGGCGGGGACGGCCAACGCTCAATCGACGGAAGACGTGAAGATCGGTTTTGCCGGTCCGATGACGGGCGCACAGGCGCACTATGGCAAAGACTTCCAGAACGGCATCACGCTCGCGGTCGAAGAGTTCAACGCGACGAAGCCGGTGATCGGCGGCAAGCAGGTTCGCATCGTGCTCGACTCGGCCGACGACCAGGCCGACCCGCGCACCGGCACGACGGTCGCGCAAAAGCTCGTGGATGACGGCATCAAGGGCATGCTGGGCCACTTCAACTCGGGCACGACGATTCCGGCCTCGCGCATCTACGCGAACGCGGGCATTCCGCAGATCGCGATGGCGACGGCGCCGGAATACACGCAGCAGGGCTTCAAGACCACTTTCCGCATGATGACGTCCGACACGCAGCAAGGCTCGGTCGCTGGCACGTTCGCGGTGAAGAACCTCGGCATGAAGAAGATCGCGATCGTCGACGATCGCACCGCTTACGGCCAGGGTCTTGCGGATCAGTTCGAGAAGGCTGCGAAGGCGGCAGGCGCGACGATCGTCGATCGCGAATACACGAACGACAAGGCCGTCGACTTCAAGTCGATCCTGACCAAGCTGAAGTCGTCGAACCCGGATCTGATCTATTACGGCGGCGCGGATTCGCAAGCAGCACCGATGGTCAAGCAGATGAAGCAGCTCGGCGTGAAGGCGCCGCTGATGGGCGGCGAAATGGTCCACACGCCGACCTTCATCAAGCTCGCCGGCGATGCGGCGAACGGCACGGTGGCTTCGCTCGCCGGTCTGCCGCTCGAAGAAATGCCGGGCGGCAAGGCATACGTCGAGAAGTACAAGGCGCGCTTCAACGAAGACGTGCAAACGTACTCGCCGTACGCGTTCGATGGCGCGATGGCGATGTTCACCGCGATGAAGAACGCGAACTCGACCGATCCTGCCAAGTACCTGCCGGTGCTCGCCAAGACGTCGAAGCCGGCCGTGACGTCGGCCAACCTCGCGTACGACGCGCGCGGCGATCTGAAGAACGGTGGTATCACGCTGTACAAGGTCGTCGATGGCAAGTGGACGACGCTGCAAAGCGTGGGCGGCAAGTAAGTTTTTTGCTGACTACGGTTGATAGAAAACCCCGCTCTGGCGGGGTTTTTTTATAGGCGGCGCGTTCGACACGCTGTCAGGCCACGTGGCGATTTTCACTGCCCGCGCATCTTCCTCCCCTGCTCACGAATCATCTCGAGCGTCGCCGCGGGCGTGCTCGCTTCCTGCGGCATGCGAATTTCGATCACGGCCGGCAGCTGCGATTCGATCGCGCGTTGCAACGCCGGCAGAAAATCCCCGGTACGTTCAACGGTTTCGCCATGCGCGCCGAACGATCGCGCGAATGCCGCGAAGTCCGGATTCGTGAGGCCGGTGCCATGCACGCGATGCGGATAGTGTCGCTCCTGATGCATGCGGATCGTCCCGAATTGGCTGTTGTTGACGACGATGAACAGCACGCGCAGGTCGTACTGCATCGCTGTCGCGAGCTCCTGCGCGGCCATCATGAAGCAGCCGTCGCCGGCGAGCGCGACCACCGCGCGCTGTGGATACAGCGACTTTGCCGCGAGCGCCGCCGGCACGCCGTAGCCCATCGCGCCGCTCGTCGGCGCGAGCTGAGAACGGAAGTGCCGATACGAGAAATGCCGATGCAGCCACGTCGCGTAATTGCCCGCGCCATTCGTGAGGATCGCGTCGTCGGGCAAGTGGGCGCGTAACTGCTGGATCACTTCGCCCATCTGCACGTCGCCGGGAATTGGGCGCGGCTTGCGCCAATCCAGATACGCGCGATGCGCTTCCTCAGCGGCACCCGCCCAGGCGAGCCTGCCGGACGACGACGGTTGCAGTTCCGCAAGCATCGCCGCAAGCTCAGGCATGCCCGAGACGATCGGCAGATCGGCCGCATATACGCGGCCCAGTTCTTCCGCGCCCTGATGCACGTGCACGAGCGTCTGCTTCGTCTTCGGGATGTCGAGCAGCGTGTAGCCGTTGGTCGTCGCTTCGCCGAGGCGCGGACCGAGCGCGAGCAGCAAGTCCGCGTCGCGAATGCGCTGCGCGAGCGCCGGGTTGATGCCGAGACCGACGTCGCCCGCGTAGTTCGGATGCTCGTTGTCGAAGGTGTCCTGGAAGCGGAACGCGAGGCCAATCGGCAACTGCCAGTTTTCGATGAAACGCCGCAGGTCCGCGCATGCGGCCGCTGTCCAGCCGCTGCCGCCGGCGATCACCATCGGCCGTTGCGCGCCTTCGAGCAACTCGCGCAGCTTCGCGATCTGCGCGGCCGATGGCGACGCCGCCACGCGGTGATAAGCGGGTGCGCCAGGTACCGCGTCGCAGGCATCGCTCAGCACGTCTTCGGGCAGCGCCAGCACGACCGGCCCGGGCCTCCCCGAGGTGGCCGTATGAAACGCATGGCTCAGATATTCGGGGATGCGCTTCGGGTCGTCGATCTGCGCGACCCACTTCGCCATCTGACCGAACATGCGCCGGTAGTCGATCTCCTGAAAGGCCTCGCGATCGAGATGTTCGCGCGCGCACTGACCGATCAGCAGAATCATCGGCGTGGAGTCCTGAAACGCAGTATGAACGCCGATCGACGCATGCGTCGCGCCCGGCCCGCGCGTGACGAGTGCGACACCCGGGCGGCCGGTCAGCTTGCCGAGCGCTTCGGCCATGTTCGCGGCCGCGGCTTCGTGACGGCAGACGATCGTCTGGATGCGCCCGGTTTCGTCGTGCAGCGAATCGAGCACGGCGAGAAAGCTTTCGCCGGGGACGCAGAACACGCGCTCGACGCCGTGTGTGAGCAATGCCTCGACGACGAGGCGCGCGCCGGTCGTGCGTGCGGTATGGGAAGCGATAACGGAATTGGAAGCGGGAGCATTCGGCAGCGACATTGCGAAGAAGCCTCCTGGCAGTGCGTGGGTGCGTTGGGATGTAGCCGCATAGGCGGAACGTGCAACAACGGCCGATGGGCGCTTCGACAGCTTACGCCGAGCACGTGGGCGCTGTCATGGCGCAGCGCAACTGTTCGATCGGCGTGCGTGCAACACGATCGCGCAAATGAAAACGCGAGCCGCAGGGCCCGCGCTTTTCCGATGCGATCGCACGCAATTGAATGCCGCGCTCAGCGACTCAACACTCGACGATATTTACCGCGAGGCCGCCGCGCGACGTTTCCTTGTACTTGGTCTTCATGTCCGCGCCGGTTTCGCGCATCGTCTTGATCACCGAATCGAGCGACACGTAGTGGCTGCCGTCACCGCGCAACGCCATGCGTGCGGCATTGACCGCCTTCACCGATGCCATCGCATTGCGCTCGATGCACGGAATCTGCACCATGCCGCCGACCGGATCGCAGGTGAGCCCGAGGTTGTGCTCCATGCCGATTTCCGCGGCGTTCTCGACCTGCTTCGGCGTGCCGCCCATCACGGCGGCCAGCGCGCCCGCGGCCATCGAGCATGCGACGCCGACTTCACCCTGACAGCCCACCTCCGCACCGGAGATCGACGCATTCAGCTTGTACAGGATGCCGATCGCGGCGGCCGTCATCAGGAAGTCGATCACGCCCTGCTCGTTCGCGCCCGGCATGAAGCGCGTGTAGTAATGCAGCACCGCCGGAATGATGCCGGCCGCGCCATTGGTCGGCGCGGTGACGACGCGCCCGCCCGCCGCGTTCTCTTCGTTGACGGCGATCGCGTACAGGTTGATCCAGTCGACCATGGACAGCGGATCCTGCAACGCGCGCTCAGGGTTGCCCGTCAACGCGCGATACAGCTGCGGCGCGCGCCGCTTCACCTGGAAAGGTCCGGGCAAGTGACCATCGGCATCGGGATTGTTGATGCCGCATCCGCGCGCGACGCATGATTGCATCACGTCCCAGATCTTCAGCAGACCGGCGCGCGTCTCTTCCTCGCTGTGCCAGACGCGCTCGTTTTCCCACATCAGCTGCGCGATGCTCTTGCCGCTCGCCGCACACAGCGCGAGCAATTCGTTGCCGGTACGGAACGAATGCGGAAGCTGATCGACGGCGCTCAATACCTTCGTGTTCGGCGCGCCGGCCGTCACGACGAAGCCGCCGCCGACCGACAGATAGGTCGACTCGCGCAGCGTTGCCCCTTGCGCATCGAAGGCGAACAGCTTCAGGCCGTTCGGATGCTCGGGCAGCGCCTGACGATAAAACGCGATGTGCTCTTTCTGCACGAAGGGCACCTCGTGCGTGCCGAGCAGCGCGAGTTGGCGAGACGTGCGCACTGCTTCGAGCCGTTGCGCGATCGTCTCGGGATCGACGGTGTCGGGCGCGTCGCCCATCAGGCCCAGCATGACGCCGCGATCGGTGCCGTGGCCCTTGCCGGTCGCGCCGAGCGAGCCGTACAGCTCCGCCTTCACCGATGCGGTGGAAGCGAGCAGCCCGTCGCGCTCGAGTCCCTGGACGAACATCAGCGCCGCGCGCATCGGCCCGACCGTGTGCGAGCTCGACGGACCAATGCCGATTTTGAAGAGATCGAAGACGCTGACTGCCATGTCCTGCTCCCTGCCTATAGATAAAGAGTTTAGCGCGCCGGCAGCGGCAAGCACACGGCGAGCCACGCGGGCGGCGTCGGTGCGAGCTGCAGCGCGACTGGCGTAAAGCGTCCATCGAGACGGGCCGCCAGGTGAAACAGTTCCGTCGCGTTCTTCGGATCCCACTGACCCGAATAGCCGGGCAAGCCGGCCTCGCGACGTTTTGCATCGAACGCGACGTTCGAATGCACGAATTCCTCATGCGTCTGACCGCCGGTAGCAAACGGCACGAGCCAATTCAGCGCGGCGAGCAGCGTCGCGCCGTTCGCGCCCTTTTCTTGCAGCCAGTTGCGGTTGTGGCGGCGCGCGGCGAGCGCGGCCGTCACCAGCGGTTGCAGATCGTAGGTCACGTAGTGCAGCGCATCGCGCTCGCCGAAGTCGATCGTCGAGCCGTCCGGGGCGATGTTGTCGCCGATATGCTCGACGAACAGCCGCTGCGCGGCGTTGATCATCTTGCGGTTGTCGAGCGTGAATGCCGCCATCGCGATCAGCTTGATGCGGTGGCTTTGCCAATTGTTGCGGAACGTGCCCGTGAGCGGCCGCGGCTGCGCGTCGATCTGCGCGATGTAGCCGTTCGCGAGCTTCGTCAGAAAGGCCATCGCCGCGTTGCGCGTTTTGACGGGCAACGCGCTCGCGGTCATGTCGTACGCGAGGATCAGACCTTCGAAACGCGTTTCGTCGATCGGATTGAAGCTCGGCTGATAGGTCGTGACCCACGCGTACAGCAGACGGTCGACGAGTTTCAGGAAGCGGTCGTCGCTGGTCGCGCGCCACGCGAGCGCGGCGTCGCGCAGCAGGTCGAGATCCTTCTCCGCTTCGACGCTCTGATCGTAGATGCCCTCGTGCGGCAGCGTGCCCTCGGTGTGCAATTTGGCGAGCGCATGCGGCTGCTCGTTCAGATGTGCCTGCACGTTGGCGACGAGCGCCTTGACGCCGGGGTCGGCATTGGTGCGCTCGCTCGTTTGCAGCGCCGGCGCCGCGCAGAAATTCATCGCGGCCTGCGCCGCGCGCAGCGGCAGCAACGCGGCCGCTGCGGCCAACAGTACCGCGTAAGCGGGCCGCCACGGACGGACGCCTGCCGCCTCGGCCCGGCTTTGCATCAATCGCACCTTTCGCGCCATGCGAAACTCCTCGTTAGGCTGATTCGGTGTGTGATGTTAGCCGGTTGCGGCTTTCAACGACAGGACCGCGGCTGGACCGCTCGCGGATGCCGACGGACCTTCACAGCGCCGCGCATGACGTCTCGCCGACTCGCGCTGCTTACTCGTAATCGGCGATCGGCACGCACGAGCAGAACAGGTTGCGATCGCCGTACACGTTGTCCGCGCGACCGACCGGCGGCCAGTACTTGTTCGCGATCAGCGTCTTCAGCGGGTAGGCGGCGGTCTCGCGCGCATACGCGTGCTTCCAGTCGTCCGAGATCACGACCGCCGCCGTGTGCGGCGCGTGCTTCAGCGGATTGTCCTCGCGCTCCGCGCGGCCTTCCTCGACCGCGCGGATTTCCTCGCGGATCGCGATCATCGCCTCGATGAAGCGGTCGAGCTCTTCCTTCGACTCCGACTCGGTCGGTTCGACCATCAGCGTGCCCGGTACCGGGAAGCTCATCGTCGGCGCGTGGAAGCCATAGTCGGCGAGGCGCTTCGCGACGTCGTCGACGGTGATGCCGCTCGTGTCCTTGATCGGACGCAGATCGAGAATGCACTCGTGTGCGACGAGGCCGCCGGGGCCCGAGTACAACACCGGATAGTGCGGCGCGAGCTTGTTGGCGACGTAGTTCGCGTTGAGGATCGCGGTTTCGGTCGCGGCGGTCAGGTTCTTCGCGCCCATCATCGCGATGTACATCCACGAGATCGGCAGGATCGACGCCGAGCCGTACGGCGCGGCCGACACCGCGCCGATGCCATCCTCCGAGCGCTGGTAGCCCGATGAAGTCTGGTTCGGCAGGAACTGCGCGAGATGCGCGCCGACCGCGACCGGACCGACGCCCGGTCCGCCGCCGCCGTGCGGAATGCAGAAGGTCTTGTGCAGGTTCAGGTGCGAGACGTCGCCGCCGAACTGACCCGGCGCGCACAGGCCGACCATCGCGTTCATGTTCGCGCCGTCCACGTACACCTGGCCGCCGTGCGCATGCACGATCTCGCAGATTTCGCGGACGTTCTGCTCGAACACGCCGTGCGTCGACGGGTACGTGATCATGATCGCCGCGAGCTTATCGGCGTGCTGCGCGGCCTTCTTCTTCAGGTCTTCGATATCGACGTTGCCCTGCGCGTCGCATGCCACGACCACGACCTGCATGCCGGCCATTTGCGCCGACGCCGGGTTCGTGCCGTGCGCCGAAGCGGGAATCAGACAGACATCGCGATGCGCTTCGCCGCGCGACGCGTGATAGGCGTGGATGATCAAAAGACCCGCGTACTCGCCCTGCGAGCCCGCGTTCGGCTGCAGCGACACGGCCGCATAGCCGGTCGCGGCGACCAGCATTTCTTCGAGCTGATCGATCAGCTCGCGGTAGCCGACGGTTTGTTCGGTCGGTGCGAACGGATGGATCTGGCCGAACTCGGGCCACGTGACCGGCAGCATTTCCGACGTCGCATTCAGCTTCATCGTGCAGGAGCCGAGCGGGATCATCGAGCGATCGAGCGCGAGGTCCCTGTCCGACAGACTGCGCAGATAGCGCAGCATTTCCGTTTCCGAATGATGACGGTTGAACACGTGATGCGTCAGGTACGCGCTCGTGCGTTCGAGCGCGGCCGGCACCGACGCAGAGTTCGATGCGTTGAGCGCTGCGTCGAGCGCGTCGACTTGCGGCACGTCGCTCGTGAAGGCCGCTTGAGCGAACACCGCGAGCAGGTCGGCCAGATCGTGGCGCGTGGTGGTTTCGTCGATCGACAGGCCGACTTGCGTCGCGCTCACGTGGCGCAGGTTGATGCGCCTGGCCGTAGCCGCGTCGTGCAGCGCTTGCGTGCGTGCGCCGGTGTCGAACGTGAGCGTGTCGAAGAAAGTTTCGTTGACGAGCTGATAGCCAAGCTGCTTCGCGCCTTCGGCGAGCAGCGTGGCGATGCGATTGACGCGCAGTGCGATCGTCTTCAGGCCACGCGGGCCGTGATAGACCGCGTACATGCTCGCCATGATCGCGAGCAGCGCCTGCGCGGTGCACACGTTCGAGGTCGCCTTCTCGCGGCGGATGTGTTGCTCGCGCGTTTGCAGCGCGAGACGCAGCGCGGGGTTGCCTTGCGCGTCGACGGTTACGCCGACCAGACGTCCCGGCATTTGCCGCTTGAATTCGTCGCGCACCGCGAGGTACGCGGCATGCGGGCCGCCGAAGCCGACCGGCACGCCGAAACGCTGCGTATTGCCGACCGCGACGTCCGCGCCCCATTCGCCCGGCGGCGTAAGCAGCGTCAGCGCGAGCAGGTCGGCGGCGACGACGACATGGCCGCCCGCCGCGTGGATCGCTTCGGTCAGCGCGCGGTAGTCGCGCACGTCGCCGTTCACGCCCGGGTATTGCAGCAGCACGCCGAATGCGTTGGCGTCGGCGGCTTCAGCGGCCGGGCCGACTTTCACTTCGATGCCGACCGGCGTCGCGCGCGTCTTCACGACTTCGATGGTCTGCGGCAGCACGTCGTCGGCGACGAAGAACACGTTCGACTTCGGCTTGCCGACGCGTTGCAGCAGCGTCATCGCTTCGGCGGCGGCGGTCGCTTCGTCGAGCAGCGATGCGTTCGAGATCGCGAGGCCGGTCAGGTCGGTGACCATCTGCTGGAAGTTCAGGAGCGCTTCCAGACGGCCTTGGGAAATTTCAGGCTGGTACGGCGTGTACGCGGTGTACCACGCCGGATTTTCGAGCACGTTGCGCAGGATCACCGTCGGCGTATGGGCGTTGTAATAGCCCTGGCCGATGTAGGAGCGGAACACCTGGTTCTTGTCCGCGAGCTCGCGCAAGGCGGCGAGCGCTTCGGCTTCGCTCTTCGGTTGCGCGAAGGGGCCGAGCGGCAGCGTTTCGGTGCGGCGGATCGTCTTCGGGATGACGGCGTCGATCAATGCCGCGCGCGACGCGAAGCCGAGTGCTTCGAGCATCGCTTGCTGGTCGGCCGTATCCGGGCCGATATGCCGTTCGGCGAAGGCGTCGTGCACTTCGAGCGCGGCGAGCGAGAGAGGAGTGCGGTTCATCAGACGATCCGGGTGTTCGAGCTTCATGGGTGTTCCTGGCGGCGCGGCGCGCCGTTGTGGGAGCGCCGCGCCTGACGGTTAAAACAAAAGGCGACTCAGGCGCCGATCGACTTCGCGTACGCCTCGGCGTCGAGCAGACGGTCGAGCGACGCATCGGCGGCCGGCTTGATCTTGAACAGCCAGCTGTCGTACGGCGTGCTGTTGACGGTTTCGGGCGAGTCCGCGACGGTCGTGTTCGCCTCGATGACTTCGCCCGAGACCGGCGCGTAGATATCGGAGGCGGCCTTCACCGATTCGATCACGGCGACGGTGTCGCCCGCGGTCACGGACTTGCCGAGTTCCTGGACTTCGAAGAAGACGATGTCGCCGAGCGCTTCCTGCGCATGGTCGGTGATGCCGACCGTCAGCGTGCCGTCCGCTTCGGTGCGGACCCATTCGTGCGATTCGGTGTATTTCAGTTCGGCCGGGATGCTCATTGGATGCTCCTGAACGGTATGTTCGGTAGTGTTTGAATGTAGGGGCGTGCGCCGGCCGCTCAGACCGCCAGCACCTTGCCGTTGCGCACGAACGGCAGTTTTACCACGCTTGCGGGACAGGCTTTGTCGCGAATCTGGACGTGCACGGTGTCGCCCGGCAGCACGCCCTTCGGCACGCGCGCGAAGGCGATCGATTCCTGCATGGTCGGCGAGAACGTGCCGCTGGTGATTTCGCCGTCGCCGTGCGGCGTGACGACTTTCTGATGCGCGCGCAGCACGCCCGCGGCCTTGCCGTTTTCCTTCAGCAGGATCAGGCCGACGAACGCGGCGCGCGAGCCGTCGGCTTCGAGGCTGCTCTTGCCGACGAACTCGCGCGGCGAGGCCAGGTCGACGGTCCATGCGAGGCCGGCGTCGAGCGGCGAGACATTGTCGTCCATGTCCTGGCCGTACAGGTTCATGCCGGCTTCGAGGCGCAGCGTATCGCGCGCGCCGAGACCGGCCGGGCGCACGCCGTGGGCCGCGAGCGCCTTCCACAGCGCTTCGACGTGGGTAGCCGGCACGATGATCTCGAAGCCGTCTTCACCGGTATAGCCGGTGCGCGCGACGGTCAGCTCGCCGAACGGCGTGCCGTCGACGCGCGCGGCGTTGAACGGCTTCAGCGCTTCAGTCGCGGCGCGCGCGGCCGGCACGGTTTGCCAGGCCTTTTCGCGTGCGTTCGGGCCTTGCACGGCGACGATCGCCAGATCGCGGCGCGGCGTGATGGTGAGACCGAAGCCGCCCGCGTTGAGCTGGCCGAACCAGGCGATGTCTTTGTCGGCGGTGCCGGCGTTGACGACCACGCGGAAGTGGTCTTCGGCGAAGTAATAGACGATCAGATCGTCGATCACGCCGCCGTTCGGATTCAGCATGCAGGAGTAGAGCGCGCGGCCGGGTGTTTGCAGCTTCGCGACGTTGTTCGCGAGCGCGTATTCGAAGAACGCGCGGACGCGCTCGCCGGTGAAGTCGACCACGCACATGTGGGACACGTCGAACATGCCGGCGTCGGTGCGCACCGCGCGATGTTCCTCGATCTGCGAGCCGTAGTTGACGGGCATGTCCCAGCCGCCGAAGTCGACCATGCGAGCATTGAGCGCGCGGTGAGCGGCGTGGAGCGGGGTGTGTTTGAGTTCGGTCATGGGGCCTCGGGCATCTCGCGAAACAAAAAAGGCCATGCGGCGCACTGCCTCGCGGCCGTGTGCCTGCGAGCGTGGTTCTGCATGACCCCTCTGTCCTCGATACCTGAGAGATTGCGCCGCCGCGACTGGCTCAATGAGCTCGATCCGTCACGGGTGAAACGCGCGCCCCTTCGGTGGGCAGCCTGCCTGCGGTGCACGAGGTGCGACGCGGATGGCTACTGCCGCTCTCCAGAGTGCGAAAAAGCCGCCGGAAGACGGGTTTTTCGACGCGGTCGGTCCTTTTGCCTGAGAGTTTGCGGGTGTGCCCCTTCGGCGGCGCGGCCTGCGATTTTTCGCCTGCCAGCACGCTCTCCCGACGCGTGCGGCGAATTTACGCGACGGGCCGGGGCTTGTCAAATAAAGGCCCGGGAGCGGTGTGGGGCCGGCTGTGGCTGTTCGGGGGCGTCAAAAAGAAAAGCGCGGACCGTGGTGCCCGCGCTTTTCAGTTGCTTCTCCCGGTGCCATCCGTGACCGCACGATGAGCGGTAGTGGGGGCTCACCTGGTGGCTCGTTTGCCGATTCGGTTTGACCACTTGCTCGCTGGCTCACTCGCCGATCGCATGAGCCGCATTGTCCAGTTCCTGATTCAGCACGCGCTGTTCTTCCGCGGACAAACCGCCGCCATGCTGGGCGGCCATGTCATGCGCTTCCTGGCGGATCGTCTCGAGACGGTGATGCAGCGCGGCGCCTTGCGGCGGCGGGTAATAGCCCTGATTCACGCGGTTATCGATACGGTGCGCGAGATTGTCGATGCGGCCGTCGACCTGATGCAGACGCTGGTCCGCGATCTGCTGCGGAGTCGGGCCCGGATGCGGCGCGGGCGGTGGCGTTACCACGCAGGCGGCGACGGAGCCGAGCAGCGCGCATGCAACAAGGGCACGGATGATTCGAGACATGGATTCTCCCGGAGTCGTTGTCGTGTTGGGTTGCTACCTCACTAGCAACGGCTGACGAAGAACGCCCGCTGACTCTGCAGCGGGCGAATTTGTAACGTTATGTTCCTTTCCGGAACGTCAGGAAAGCCCGCGCCGACAGCCTTCGCGGCGCTAAAGGCGGTCCCGTTTTTGGTACACAGCTCGTGGTGTCGCGGTGTCGACGCGCAGCGCGGCGGGGCTCAGCGAATCCGCTCGAACGGCAGTCGCACGCCCTGCTCGGAACTGCGCGCGGCCAGGTCGATGATCGTCATCACGTCGACCGCGTCGCGCGTGCTGATCGGAAATGCGACGCGGTTCTGGATCGCGTCGGCCAACGCAATATAGAAGCCTGCGTACTCGCCGTTGCGGGTCGGCAATTCGCACTCGACTTCCTCGTCGCCTTCGAGCACGCGCAGCATGCCGGGGCTGTTGCCGGCGCCGAAGCCTGCGTCGCCGGGGCGCAGGCCCGCTTTCAGCTGATCTTCCTGGGTGTCGAGGCCGTACTTCACGTAGCTGCCGCGCGTGCCGTGGATAGCAAAGCGCCGTCCCGGCAACGCGGTCAACGCGCTTGCGTGCAGCACGACCTCGAACTCGTCGTAGCCGAGCTGGATGTGCACGTAGTCGGGTGCACTTGCGTCGTCGCGATGGGTGCGCACCGTCGCCGATACGGTCTTCGGCGCGCCGAAGAGGGCGAGCGCCTGGTCGATCAGATGCGGACCGAGATCGAACAGCAGACCGCCGCCGCGCGTCACGTCTTCGCGCCAGCGCTGACGCGTGCCTGGCCGGAAGCGGTCGAAATGCGATTCGTACTGCGTGACGCGACCCAGTTCCACGCGTGCGAGCAGATCGCGCACGGTCAGAAAATCGCCGTCCCAGCGGCGGTTGTGAAAGGGCGCGAACAGCTTGCCGCGCGCCAGCGCGATATTGGCAAGCGTGTGGGCGTCGGCGGCGCTCAGCGTGACGGGCTTGTCGACGACCACGTGCTTGCCGGCTTCGAGGGTGCGGCGCGCGAGGTCGAAGTGGGTGTCGTTGGGGGTCGCGATCACGACGCAGTCGATGTCGTCGAGCGCGAGCAGCGCGTCGAGATCGGCGACGATTTTCGCGTGCGGATAGTCGGCGTGCGCGCGCTCGGATTGCCCGGTCGCAATCGCGGCGATCCTCGCGCGTCCGCAGTGTTCGATCACCCGGTGCGTGAAACGTCGCGCCGGCGAAGCCGTAGCCCATCAATCCAATTTTCAGCGATGCGGACATGCGAGTCTTCCTGGAGGAGCGGCGCGCCGCCTTGCCACCGCGGCGGCGGCGCGCAATCTGCTCATTGTGGCATTTGTGGGCTGGACTGGGGGCTGAACATGACGGCCGGCCTTGCGCGCAGCCCGTCGGGGCGTCCGAACCATCGAGGCATCCAACGGGGGCGTCCATCGCAGTGGCCATGTTAACATCGCACCTCTCGCGCGCATTGCGCCGCGCAGCATGCCCCGGGCCTTCGGCCGGCGCCACCCGCCGGTCCGAGCTCAGCGGCCCTCAACCGTATTACCCATCCACAAACGATGTCCGCAGGCCTGAACCCCGCTCAAAGTGAAGCGGTCCGTTATCTCGACGGTCCCTGTCTCGTGCTCGCCGGCGCCGGCAGCGGCAAGACGCGCGTGATCACGCAGAAAATCGCGCACCTGATCGAAGCGAAGGGCTTCGAGCCACGCCACATCGCCGCCGTCACGTTCACGAACAAGGCCGCGGCGGAGATGCGCGAGCGCGTCGGCAAGCTGCTCGAAGGCAAGACGCTGACCGCACCCGGCAAGGAAGGCCGCAAGGTGCCCGTGAACCAGCTGACGGTGTGTACGTTCCACTCGCTCGGCGTGCAGATTTTGCGTCAGGAGGCGGAGCATGTCGGCCTGAAGCCGCAGTTCTCGATCATGGATTCCGACGACTGCTTCGGCATGATCCAGGAGCAGGTCGGCTCGACGGACAAGGGCTTCATTCGCAAGATCCAGTCGATCATCTCGCTGTGGAAGAATGGCCTGATCATGCCCGAGCAGGCGATCGCGACCGCCTCGACCGAGGACGAGCATCAGGCAGCGATCGTCTATCGCAACTACGTGGCGACGCTGCATGCGTACCAGGCGGTCGATTTCGACGATCTGATCCGCCTGCCCGCCGAACTGTTCGCGAGCAACGAGCAGGTGCGCGACCGCTGGCAGAACAAGCTGCGCTATCTGCTGATCGACGAGTATCAGGACACCAACGCGTGCCAGTACGAACTGGTGAAGCTCCTGGCCGGCAAGCGCGCGGCGTTCACGGCGGTCGGCGACGACGATCAGGCGATCTACGGCTGGCGCGGCGCGACCCTCGAAAACCTCGGCCAGCTCGGCAAGGATTTCCCGAACCTGCACCTGATCAAGCTCGAGCAGAATTACCGCTCGACGGTGCGCATCCTGAGCGCCGCGAACAACGTGATCGCGAACAATCCGAAGCTGTTCGAGAAGAAGCTGTGGTCCGAGCACGGCATGGGCGACACGATCACGGTGACGGGCTGCAACGACGAGGAGCACGAGGCGGAGTCCGTCGTGTTTCGGCTGTCCGCGCACAAGTTCGAGCGGCGCGCGAATTTCCGCGACTACGCGATCCTCTATCGCGGCAACTTCCAGGCGCGCATCTTCGAGCAGGTGCTGCGCCGCGAACGGATTCCGTACGTGCTGTCGGGCGGCCAGTCGTTCTTCGATAAGGCCGAGATCAAGGACATCTGCGCGTACCTGCGTCTGATCGCCAACGCGAACGACGATCCCGCGTTCATCCGCGCGATCACGACGCCGCGTCGCGGCGTCGGCAATACGACGCTGGAGGCGCTCGGCGCGTTCGCGGGTCAGGCGAAGGTGTCGCTGTTCGAGGCGGTCTATATGGGCGGCATCGAGGCGCGTCTGTCGCCGCGTCAGATCGAGCCGATGCGCGCGTTCTGCGACTTCATGCAGCGCCTGACGGACCGCGCGGAGAAGGACGCGGCGGGCACGCTACTCAATGAGCTGATGGAGGCGATCCACTACGAAGCGTATCTGTACGACGCGTTCGACGAACGCCAGGCGCAGGCGAAGTGGCAGAACGTGCTGGAGTTCATCGAGTGGCTCAAGCGCAAGGGCACGAAGGAAGAGCCGGAGCACGGCAGCGGCAGCGAAGCGACCGGCTACGACACCGCCGACGGCTTCGGCGACACCGGCAAGAACCTGCTCGGGCTGATCCAGACGGTCGCGCTGATGTCGATGCTCGAAGGCCGCGAGGAAGATCCGGATGCGGTGCGGCTGTCGACCGTGCATGCGTCGAAGGGGCTCGAGTATCCGCACGTGTTCCTGGTCGGCGTCGAGGAAGGCATCATGCCGCATCGGGGCAGCGCGGACGACGAGCCGATCGACGACGCGCGCATCGAGGAGGAACGCCGGCTGATGTACGTCGCGATCACGCGCGCGCAGCGCAGCCTGCATCTGAACTGGTGCAAGAAGCGCAAGCGGGCGCGGGAGACGGTCGTCTGCGAGGCGTCGCGCTTCATCAACGAAATGCTGCTCGACGATGCGCCGCCGCCGACACCGGAAGAAGCGCCGATGTCGCCGAAGGACCGGCTCGCGAGCCTGAAGGCGTTGTTGCAGAAGTCGTGAGCGGGCGGGACTGCAAGTGCCCGCCAGGTACGTTTGCTTGCGATTGCACATAAAAAATCCCTGCATCGCGTTAGCGCATGCAGGGATTTTTCATTTCAGCGACGACCGATGCCGTGTGCTTTACTTCACCGCGCTGACCATATAGTCGACCGCGGCCTTCACGTCCGCATCCGATGCGTTCGAGCCGCCCTTCGGCGGCATCGCGCCCTTGCCGTGCAGCGCGTAGTTGTAGACGGTGTCCATCGGGTCCTTCAGGCGCGGCGCCCATGCTTCCTTGTCGCCGAACTTCGGCGCGTTCAGCACGCCGGCCGCGTGACAGGCCTGGCATACCGACTGATACAGCGCCTTGCCGGCCTGCGAGGCGTCCGCGCTTTGCGCGCCACCTGCTGCCGGGGCGGGAGTCTGCGGCACGCTGGCCATTGCGGCCAGCGCCGCGGCGGCCTGGGCCGCGCCCGCATTCGATGCACCTGCTGCACCGGATGCCGCTGCCGCACCGGATGCCGCGGCCGCGCCCGCCGCCGGCTGCGCCGGCTCGGGGAAGCTCGCGCCCGAATTGTTCGCCATATAGACGACCGCGCGCGCGATCTCGAAGTCACTGTAGTCGTCGGGGCTCGTGCCGCCGCGCGGCGGCATGGCGCCCTTGCCGGACAGGGCGGTGTGCCACAGCGTGTCGAAGCCCTGCGCGATGCGCGGCGCCCAGTCGGCGGTGTTGGTGAATTTCGGCGCGCCTGCGGCACCCGACGCGTGACACGCCGAGCAGACCGCCTTGTAGACTTCCTCGCCGCTCTTGTAGACGCGCGGTGCGTTGGCGTCGCGGATCTCGACTTGGGCGATCGGATGGATGCGGGAGGTGACTTCGGCTTCGGAGAGAGAGTCGGTGCCGGCGCCGGTGCGCGTCGAATTATCGACGTAGACGGCGAGCAGAACGATGATGACGATCGGCACAGCAAACCCGGCGATGACCGCGGCGATGAGCTGTGCTGGGGTTTTGATCGGGGCTCCGTGTGGTGCTTCGCTCATGCTTGTCTCGTCTCCGTGGGTGTGTGAGCGGTACAGCGCGACGGCAACTTCTTGTTCTTTATCAGCCACGGACGATTATAGACGCAAGCTTTCGGCGGCGGCGAGGGGGCCAGGACGGTGTTCAGCAGGCGTTTACCCGGATCGGTATGGACGATGGCAGGGGTCGGGGAAGACGCTGGGATGGGCGTCGGAGGCCGTCCTGTGGACGGTTCGGCCGAAACCGGGTATCCTTGCGGTCTCTCGCGTTGGCGTCGCGTCCGTTCTGGTTGGCGCGCTTTCGCGTAGATTCCCCGCAGTTTTGTGGTGAAGCGCCCGTAGCTCAATGGATAGAGTACTGCCCTCCGAAGGCAGGGGTTGCTGGTTCGATCCCAGCCGGGCGCACCAGGATTAGACATGATGCCGGGTTCGCACAAAACCCGATAAAACAAGGCCCTTTGGCGAAAGCCTGGGGCCTTTAGTTTTTTGTCGTGGCGTCAGAATCAACGTCTTGCGCTCCAACATGGCGTGCTTCCAGCATCGGTTGCCGGTCTCATCACGCACCAGCAACGCCGACGACCGGAAAACTTTCTGCGCGAACCCGGAAGCCGCTTCAAGCCACCCTGAAATCCGAGGCCTGCAGAACCAGTTGACCGGCATGGTCGTGCAACGAACTGGCCGCCGCCGCGTTCCGCTGCGTCATCTGGCCCATCTGCGACACCGCCTGGTTCGCCTGCTCGATGCCTTGGTGCTGCTCGTGCTCTGCGCGCCTATGATCGCTGCCGTGGTGTTTCGCGGCATGTGTGACTAGCCTCACTTCAGCGCAAGCGCGGCGTTGATGTCACGCGCCGAACCACGCAGCGCAGGCCTGTCGCACGCGCTCCGCGACTGCGGGCCACGGTTCATCCAGCCCTCGCCTGAACAGGCGAACCGTATTGGGATACCACGGCGAGTCGTCACGGCCATGCATCCACCGCCAGTCCACGTCGCGTGCCGGCAAGAGCACCCAGCATGGTTTGCCGAGCGAGGCTGCCAGATGTGCCGTCGAAGTGTCCACACAGATCAGCAGATCGAGTTGCGAGATGACCGCAGCCGTGTCGGTGAAGTCTTCGAGATCTGCGCCGAGAGGCAGGATCGGGAGGCTCGCAGGGAATGACAGCGCTTCGTCTTCCCCCGCGCCCTTTTGCAGGCTCACGAACTTCACGCCCGGCAGGCTCCAGAGCGGCGCCAGTGTGTTGAGCAACGGTAGCGAACGGTGCACGTCGTTGTGGTGTTTCGGGTTGCCCTTCCAGACGAGACCCACCCGGTGTCCCGCGCCCAGCACAGCAAGGCGCGCGCGCCAATGCTCGACGCGCGACGGGGCCAGGGTGATGCGCAGGGGAGGCGGAATCGTGTCGAGCGTCGTGCCCAGATACAGCGGTGCGCTGAGCGCGCTGATCCAGCAATCGAAATCGCCGGCGCGCGCCGAGGCTTCGTCATGACTGAGCACCGCGTCGACTCCATCGACATCGGCGAACAGGCGTTGTAGCGGTGCCATACAGGCAAACGCGACGTGCGCGGCGCCCTGAGCCTTCAAGAGGCGCAGATAACGCCCGAACTGCAGCATGTCGCCGAGTCCATCCTCCTGCCAAACGAGGAGTGATTTGCCGGCGAGCGGCTCGCCTCGCCAGCGCGGACACCTCAGCATCGACTGCGTGGCGTGATGCGCGAACCCAGCCATCTCGTAGCGGCATTCGTAGAGGAGAAAGCCTTCTTCGAAGCGGCCCATGCCGATGAGCAGCGTGGCGAGACGGAACTTCGCGTCGCGGTAGTCGGGGCGCAGCGCGAGCGCGCGGCGGTAGGCGGCTTCGGCTTGCTCCGGGTCGCCGAGCTCTCTCACGATGCTGCCGATGTTGAAGTGTGTTTCGGCGATGTCGGCGCGCAACGTGAGCGCGTGGCGAAACGCCGCGAGAGCCTCGGGCAGGCGCGCTTGCGCAAGCAGCGTGCAACCCAGGTTATTGGCCGCTTCGACGCGGTTCGGCGCGAGCCGAAGCGCCTCGCGATACGCGCATTCGGCATCGACCAGTTGGTCCAGTGCGTGCAGGACGCAGCCGAGGTTGTAGTGCGCCTCGGCGAAGGCGGGGCGCAACGCGAGCGTCTGCCGGTACGCGCTCTCCGCCTCGGGCAGGCGCTTGAGTTCGGTGAGCACACAGCCGAGATTGTTGAGCGCGTCCGCGTAGGCGGGGCGGATCTGAAGCGCGAGGCGGCAAGCCAGCTCGGCTTCCCGGAGCCGGCCGAGCGCCCTGTAAAGCGCCCCCAGGTTGTTCAGTGCCTCGGGATATTGCGGGTGCGCGAGCAGCGCCTGCCGATACGCTTCTTCAGCCTCTTCGATCCGGCCGCGATCGCGCAACAGATTGCCGAGGTTGTTGTTCGCCTTGGCGAATTGCGGATTCACGGCGAGCGCTGTGCGATAGGCCGCCTCCGCTTCGTCGAGGCGGCGCTGTTCATGAAGCACGATGCCGAGGTTGTAGTTCGCGTCGACGTGGTCCGGGCGAAGTGCGAGCGCCACGCGGTACGCGGCCTGGGCCGCGTCATGCCGTCCGAGACGGTGCAGCACGATCCCGCGATTGCTGTGGACATCGGCGTCATCGGGGCGTATCGCGGCAAGCCGCCCGTAAACCGCTTCCGCTTCGGCAAGCTGATTGAGGGTCGCGAGCATCGCTCCGAGCCCCAGATACGCGTCGGCGAAATCCGGCTTCGCTTGAATGCAGCGCAACCATAGAGCTTGCGCCTGCGCGGGCTGGCCCACACCCGTGGCGCACATGGCCGCGAGGTTGAGCGCATCGGCGTGCTCCGCGTCCTCGGGCGTGGCCTTCGCGCCGACGAGCGGTGCAAGCAGCGCCAATGCGTCGGCGAACTGCCCGGTGGCGCTGAGGGCAGTGGCTTCGCTCAGAATGTGCTGGCGCGTGGGGGCAAGTGGGCTCGTAGCGGTCACGGTCGTGGTAGAGGGGCTGTGGATTCGCAGCTTAAGGCATGCGCACACGCGGTGGCGGCCCGAATTGAGCTGGCAGCCCGGTTCAATTCGACCGATGACGTGCTGCGCGGGCTTTGTCTTTCGAAGCCGTAAGGCTGGGTGCAGATCAAGGGCGATCGGATGCTCAATCAGCATTGCGACGCGAACTGGCTTCGACGCCTGCGAGCCTTAAGCCGCCGAAGGACGAAGCCTGGCGTCCCCATCTTGAAAAGCGCCTCCCCACTGCACGCGGGCGAGGGAAGGGCGTCAACCCAGAGGGTCGCATCAACAAGGCAGCTAAAGTTTTTCCAGGTGGGGTCGTAATCACAAACAAGGCGGCAGGCCAACGAACCCGCTGCCGTTACTGGGCCGATAGCCCCATCAGGAGAATCTCAATGCTCGGAATCAACACCAACACCAACTCGCTCGTCGCGCAACAAAACCTGACCGGCTCGGGTAGCGCACTGTCGCAAGCGATCACGCGTCTGTCGTCGGGCAAGCGCATCAACAGCGCAGCAGACGACGCAGCAGGTCTTGCGATCTCGAACATCATGCAGACCCAGATCAACGGTCTGAACCAGGGTGTGTCGAACTCGAACGATGGTACTTCGATGGTGCAAACGGCATCGTCGGGTCTGTCGTCGCTGACTTCGTCGCTCCAGCGTATCCGCCAGCTTGCTACGCAAGCAGCTAACGGTTCGATGACCGACAACGACCGTGCTGCGCTTCAACAAGAAGTGAACCAGCAAGTCTCGGAAATCAACCGTATCGCGTCGCAAACGACGTACAACGGCATGAATGTCCTCGACGGCACGTTGGGTAACGTGTCGTTCCAGGTCGGCGCAAACGTCGGTCAGTCGATCTCGATGAATCTCTCGCAGTCGATGTCCGCTGCTTCGATTGGCGGCGGCGTTCCGGCAGCGGGCAACACGCTCGGCTCGTTCTCGGTCTCGCTGGATAACACGGGCACGGCGGCGGCGGCTCCGGGCATCACGTCGATCACGGCTTCGTGGGATACCTCCAAGAACGCGGTCTCGTACACGGACCAAAACGGCAACGCTATCACCGACGCATCCACGATTTCCTACTACAAGGCAACTACGGGGGGCACGACCCCGACTGCACCGGGCAATCCTTCGGATACGGTCGCGGTCGCTGCCAACGCTACTATCACGCAGATCAACGTGATTGCCGACGGTAAGGGCAGCTTCACGCTTACGGACCAGAACGGTCAGGCCTTGAATGTCACTGCTGCTGCCAACATCTTCAAGACCACAGCTACTCCTCCTGCTACGGACGCCAACGGCAATACCACGCTGACTGGCGAAACCGGTGCGCAGATGGTGACCGACATCGAAGCGGTCACGGACCTTGGCGTCACGGCTGACGCGAATGTCGTGGCTGCGGACAAGGTTACAGCCGCAGTGGGCACGACCATCGACAAGCTGAGCCAGTCGAACACGGTTTCGCAGATCGACATCTCGACCAAGGACGGCGCTTCGGCAGCAATGCTGACCATCGACAACGCGCTGAACGCTGTCAACAACCTGCAAGCAACGCTCGGCGCGGCACAAAACCGCTTCAGCGCAATCGGCACGACGCAGCAAGCTCAGTCGACCGACCTGTCGACCGCACAATCGTCGATCCAGGACGCCGACTTCGCACAAGAAACGGCTAACCTGAGCAAGGCACAGGTTCTGCAACAAGCCGGTATCTCGGTGCTGGCACAAGCGAACTCGCAGCCGCAGCAGATCCTGAAGCTCCTCCAGTAAGGCGCTTCCCGCTGCAGGCAGCCGGCGCGCGGCTCGATGCGCGCCGGACGCAAACCCGTCGGGAGGCTTGCCTCCCGATTGTCTTTTCCCGCGTTACCCCGCTTGTTAAATCGCTTTAACCGGCATTGCCGACGCACGGAGCCTCCTCATGTCCACCGTAACCGGATCCACCTCCACCGTAACCGGATCGACCACCAGCGCGATCGCGAGTGCAGTCGCCACCACGACAGCCGACGCCAACGCCACGGTGCAGGCAGCCGCCCAGTCGATCATTAGCGGCTCGACCAATTCGTCGATGGACACAAGTTCGCTCGTCACCGCGCTCGTCAACTCGAAGACTGCCGGCCAGTCCGCGACCATCGCTGCCGAGCAGACTGCGGACAACACGCTGATCTCGGCCTACGGCACGCTCTCCGCGGCACTGTCCGCGTTGCAGGCCGCCGCCGAGCCGCTCAGCGACGGTGCGACGCTCAACTCGTTCTCGTCCACCTTGAGCGGCAGCGGCGTTACCGCCACGGCCAGCACGGGCGCGGTGGCAGGTTCGTACTCGCTCAATGTGGCGCAGGTCGCCACGTCGCAAGTGCTCACCTCGGCGGGCTACAGCTCGACCAAAAACCTGGCTTCCGGCGCGGCCACGATGGCCCTGACGGTCAACGGCAAGACCAGCACGATTTCCCTGAATAGCTCGAACAGCACGATTGCCGGCATTGCATCGGCGATCAATTCGGCCAACGACAATCCGGGCGTGGTCGCGACCGTGGTGACCGGCGCGGACGGCGCGCATCTCGTGCTGCAATCGACCTCGACCGGTGCGTCGAGCGGCATCAGCATCGCGATCAACGATTCGAGCTCGACCGACGCCCTGAACAAGCTCGCGGTGACGACCACCAACGGCAAGGCGATCTCCAGCGCGAGCGACCTCACCGCTCAAGTTTTGGATAGCAGTGGCAGCCCGGTTCTCGATAGCAACGGCAACCCGGAGACCTACAACCCCAGCCAGTCGACCATTACCGGCACAGGCTGGACCCAGACGCAGGCCGCCCAGGATGCGTACTTCACGCTCGGCGGCGTGGGCGTAACCAGCTCCTCGAACTCCGTGACGACGGCCGTGTCCGGCGTGACGCTGAACCTCACGGCAGCGGCGGTCGGCACCACGCAGACGCTCACGATCGCGCAGAACACCAGCGCGGAGTCCTCGGCGATCGACAATTTCGTCAGCCTCTACAACACGCTCGTCACGACGATGGGGGCGCTGACGGCGTACAACGCGAACTCGACGTCGCAGGGCGTGCTAATCGGCGATTCCACGTTGAGCACGATCCAGAACCAGCTCGCCAAGATCGTGAGCGGCGGCGTGGGCAGCGGCACCTCGCAGACGACGCTTGCCGCGATCGGCGTTACGCTCCAGGCGGACGGCACGCTGTCGGTGGACGACACGACGCTCAGCAATGCGTTGCAGAACAACCAGTCGGTTGTAGCCTCGCTGTTCAATTCGACCAACGGCATCGCCGCGCAACTGGACGACAGCATCACAAACTACACCTCGTCCGGCGGCATCATTCAAAACCGTACGGACGCGATCAACGCCGACCTGACTAGCCTCTCGAACCAGCAGACGACGCTTACAGCGTGGCAGGCTCAGCTCACCAGTATGTATACCGCGCAGTTCACAGCGCTCAACACACTGATGGCAACGATGAACAACAACTCGCAATACCTCACGCAACTGTTCGGTGGCACCAACAGCGCAGGCGCGCTCGCCACGAACAAGAGCTGAGCGCGACGAGGAGCGAGCCATGCAGAACGTCGCCCCGATCGAGCGCATCTGGCAGATAACGAAAGACCTCGAACTGGCGGTCGCTGTTGGCGAGTGGGAGCGGGCCGCGCAGCTCGCGGACGAGCGCTCGCCCCTCCTGACGGCGCTCGGCGCGCCCCAGCCGCAGGAGGTCATCGTGCGGCTCAAGGAGATCCACGAGATCGACAGCCGCATCGTCGAGGCCGCGCAGGCCGCGCAGCAGGTGCTGGGCGCCGAGTATCAGGCGAGCATGCAGGCGAGCCGCAACGCCGGGCAGTATTTGAGCATGGCGCGGTACTGAAGCAGGAGCAACGGTTCATTGCGTCCTTCGCGGCGCAATGGCGTACCCTGGCCCGCCTTGCGCGGGCTTTTTCTTTTCCGTTTCCTTGCCCTGAGAGTTCATCGAAGGCAAATTGGCGGCCGTTTTGGCGCTAGCTCGGACGATCGGCGTAATTGGCCGCCGCCCATAATTCGAACGTTCCGAGTTCTTGACGCGTACGCGCGCCTTCGTCATGACCGCCTTCCTCTGCACCGCCACACCTGCTGCCAAATTGCAGCAGAATCACGACATCGCGCCCACCATGCAGAGCGCGATCGAACATCATCGCCAGCAGGAATATGACGAGGCGGCCGCGCGCTATGCCTCCGTCCTGGAGGCCGCGAGCGATCACCCCGACGCGCACTACCACCTCGGCGTGCTGCTCGTGCAAACGGGGCGGCCCTCCGAAGCAGTGCCGCATTTCGAGGCGGCGCTTGGGCAGATGCCGAAAAATGGGCAGATCTGGGTCTACTACATCAACGCCCTCGTCGCCAGCCAGCAGACCGAGGCGGCGCGCGTCGTGCTCGACCTCGCGCGGCATCAAGGCCTGCCCGAGGCGGCCGTCCAGATGCTGCACGCGCGCATCAATGGGGAAGAAGCGCCGCTCCCGGCCACGCCGGAGCCCGAGGCTGCGACCGCTCCCGCTCCCCAGACTGATGCGAGCGGGAGCGACTCGCGCCCCCCTGCGGCATCCGATCCGGACGAGCGCGTGAAGCTCGATACGCGCCGCGCAAGCCTCAAGGAGATGCGCCAGCTCCAGCATCTCTTCAACAGCGGGAAACTCGAGGCGGCGCTGAAGGTCTCCCGCCGCCTGACGCATCAATACCCGTCGCACGGCGAATGCTGGTACGAACTTGGGCGTGTCCTGCAACGCACGGGCCGCTACAACGAGTCCGTCGAGGCAGCCGAGCACGCCGCCCGCCTGCTGCCCAACTTCATTGCCGCCCAGACGATGCTGGCTAACGGGCTGATTACCACCCGCCAGTATCAGCAAGCCGAAGCGCATTGCCGGCAGGCGCTCGAAAAATATCCCGAAAGCGCCGTGCTACATCGCAACCTGGGTACCGCCTTAGAGGAGATGGGCCGGTACGCCGAGGGGATCGTCCATCTCCGCCGTGCCGTGGAACTGGCGCCGAACGGCGCCATCGAGTGCGACGCGTTTGCCCTCTCGCTACTCAAGCATGGTCTGTACGACGAAGCCGAAACCGCTTTCCGCCGTGCGCTAAAACTGGCACCGATGCAGGCGATAACCCACAGCAACCTGCTGTTCAACCTGATGCACAAGCCGGACCTCGATGCGCTCAGCGCATTCGCGGAGTTCCGCGAGTTTGCAGCGCGCCACGAAGCGCCGCTGCGTGCGCGTCGGCCCCGGCACACCAATGACCGCGATCCGTCGCGGCGCCTGCGAGTCGGTTTTGTTTCCGGCGATCTGCTCGGTCACCCGGTTGCGTATTTCTTCCTGTCGGTGCTAGAGCATCTGGCGCTCGATTCGAGTCTGTCACTGCACATCTATTCGAACTACGCGGTGACCGACGGCTTCACCGAGCAGATTCGTGCGCATGCGCAGACGTGGAGCGAAATCTTCGGCATGAGCGACGACGCAGTCGTGCAGAAGATCCGCGACGACGGCATCGATATCCTCATCGACCTGTCCGGCCATACCGGCCGCAACCGGCTCGTGGCCTTCGCGCACAAGCCGGCGCCGGTCCAGGCGAGCTGGATCGGCAATCCGGCCACGACGGGGCTGGACGCCGTCGACTATTACCTGTCGGACCGTTTTGTCACGCCGCTCGAACAATTCAAGCGCCAGTTCTCGGAGAAGCTCGTGTTCCTGCCGGCGCTCGCGCCGTTCAAGCCGCACCCGCAAGCGCCGGACGTCAACGAGTTACCTGCCCTGAAAAACGGCTTCATCACGTTCGGCAGCTTCAGCCGCATCGTCAAGATCGGGCCCGAAGTCGTGGCGCTCTGGGCACGCGTGCTGCGCGAGGTACCGGATTCGCGCATGGTCATCGGCGCGATTACGGCACGGGAGCAGATGGACAAGCTGACCGGGCTGTTCGCGAGCGAGGGGATCGACTTGAGCCGTATCAGTTTTCTGCAGCGCGGGAATGTCCCGACTTACCTGCAGCAGCACAATCTGATCGACGTCTGTCTCGACACGTTGCCCTTCGGCAATTCGACCACGACCATGCAAGCGTTGTGGATGGGCGTGCCCACCATGACCCTGCCGGGCGTTTCGATGGCAAGCCGCGGCAGCACGGGGTGGCTCTCGCACCTCGGGCTCGACTCAGCCTTCGTTGCGCAGGACAAGGACGACTTCGTGCGCAAGTGCGCCGCGCTGGCCGCCGACCCCGAAGCGCTCGCGGTAGTGCGCGGCGAGCTGCGCGAGTACTGCAGACAGTCGGTCCTGACCGACGCCGGCGCGATCTCCAACGCCGCCTCGCGCGCGTTTCGCACCATGTGGCAGCGGTGGTGCGATGGACTTGAGCCTGAGCATTTCGAGGTTCTGGCCCATGTCAGCAATGCGCACACCGCCGGGGACAGCCCAGCAGGCCTGTCGCCCGAGCAGCGCGCCACGCTGGCCGGTGAATTCGTCGATACGCTCACGCTCCTGCTCGACAAGCAGCAGTTTGCCGAGGCCGAAGCTGTAGCCCGCCAGTTCACCACGCTCTTGCCAGAAATCGGCAAGGCATGGCACATGCTGGCGACGTCGCTGCGGCAGCAAGGGAAACCCTTTGAGGCACTGGAGCCTTTGCGCAAGGCCGATACCCTGCTGCCGAACGACAGGAATATCCGCCAGGAACTGAGCCGAGTCTCACAATACGTGAGCGATCTTGAGCGCATCGCGCCGGTCAACCGGGCTGAGCCAGCGAGCGAACTGGCAGCGCTCAGGGCGGATAGCCGGCAATACCGGCATCCAGTCGGCGCCCTGATCGCCAACGTGCCGGTTCTGATCCCGACCTTTAACAACGTCACATATCTGCGCCGGATGGTGTCGCAGCTCCAAGGCAGAGGATTGCGCAATCTCATCGTCGTGGACAACGCATCGAGCGCCCCCGGTATGCTCGACTACCTCGCCAGCATCCAGGATACGGTGAGCGTCGCACGGCTCGACCACAATGTCGGGCCGCGCGCGTTCACGCTTTCAGACGTCATCTATCACCGGCTGCCGGACATTTTCTGCATTACCGATCCCGATCTCGAACTGAATCCCGAGTTGCCCGATACTTTCCTGTTCGACCTGATAGACGCCACGGAAGCTTTGAAAATCGGCAAGGCCGGCTTTGCTCTCGACATCTCGCAACCCGCGCTGATGGACGAGAAAGCACTCTCCATCATGCAGTCGGACGGCGTGAAGAACTATGGGCTGATCGACTGGGAAGCACGCTTCTGGCAACAGCAGATCGCGGCGAGCGCCAACGGTGACCCGATCTTTCGCGCGCCGATCGATACGACCTTTGCGGTCTACAACAAGCGGTACTTCCGCCGCGAAACTCATCTGGCTGCGGTGCGTTTCGGTGGACGGTACACGTGCAGGCATCTGCCCTGGTACAAGGACAACGGACTGGATGCTGCGGAGGATCAGTACTACCGCGAACACCAGGCATGGTCGACGTTCCTGAAGTGACCATTGCGCCTGGTCGGTCAACTAAAGCTTTGTTGCGGGCACGTGGGGTAGAGCGATAGTTCAGGCGACAGACTATCGGCGGGCGTCACGCTGAACGCCTCGCCGTCCTTCGGGCGTACTCGAGATCGGGACGCTCAAGACGGAGCCGGCCACAATTACCGAGACGTCTGTGTACGTGCCGGTCGTTTGCGTCGTCGTATTGGCCGAGTTGTCCTGACCCTATAGATCATCGCGCCGGTGGTTGTTCTGAATAAACTTGAGACGCGCGCAAACTATTGCGCCATCTTTTGCGCCACGCATCGACCGCGTTCAAGCGCGAGGCGTGCGGCGTAGCCTTCGTGCCCGGGGCTGCAACGTAGTGCAAGGCGGCGTATGCTCAACGGTCCCGGGTTTGCCCGGCCATTTCCCGCATTGCGTTCGCCCACTCATACCTGGAGCCATCATGGAACTACGCAGGATCGGCACTTCCTCGTTGCAGGTCGCCCCGCTCATGTTCGGCGGCAACGTATTCGGCTGGACGGCCGATGAAGCCACCTCTTTCTCGATCCTCGACGCGTTCGTTGAAGCCGGACTCAATTTCATCGACACCGCCGATGTCTACTCGGCCTGGGTGCCCGGCAACCAGGGCGGCGAGTCGGAGACGATCCTCGGCAAGTGGTTCCATCAGAGCGGCAAGCGCGAGCGGATTGTGCTTGCGACCAAGGTGTCGAAGCATCCGCAGCGCAAGGGGCTATCGGCCGCAAATATCCAGGCGGCGGTCGAAGACTCGCTGCGCCGCCTGCAAACCGATTACATCGACGTCTATTTCTCCCACGACGACGACACCGCGACGCCGCTCGCCGAAACGCTCGGTGCGTATCAGAAGCTGATCGAGGCGGGCAAGGTGCGCGTGATCGGCGCGTCTAACTATACTGGCGCGCGCGTCGAGGAAGCGCTCGCGGTATCGCGCGAGCACGGGCTGCCCGGGTATCAGTTGCTGCAGCCCGAATACAACCTGTACGACCGCGCGCAATACGAGAGCGACAGCGAGCCGGTGGCGCTCGCGAATCATCTCGGCGTGGTCGTCTATTACAGCCTCGCGAGCGGGTTCCTGTCAGGCAAATACCGCAGCGAGGCCGACCTGGCCGGCAAGGCGCGCGGGAGCCGGGTCGAAAAATACCTGAACGGGCGCGGCTTGCGGATTCTCGGCGCGCTCGACCGCGTCGCGCAACGGCACGGCAGCACGCCGGCCGCGATCGCGCTTGCATGGCTGATCGCGCGCCCGAGCGTTACGGCCCCTATTGCGAGCGCAACCTCGGTCCAGCAGTTGAAGAGCCTGGTCGCGGCCGTCCGGCTGTCCCTCGCCGCCGACGATATTCGTGAGCTGGACGAAGCGAGCGCCTGATAAGGCGAACACCTCGGCCGCCAACGCGGGGGCGATCCGCGCCAGGGAATAGCCTAGCGCAATCGGTAAACCCCTGGTAGGATGGAGAGTTTCCTGATATGATCGGGAGTGAATTGAGATCTTTGCCTGTTTCGTCAGTGTTCTTCGTTGATGAAAGGTTGGCGAAACGGCAACAGACGCGGCTTTTGCATTACGTCTGTCCGCGTTCCGCGGTGAACTCCCCACCTCTCTTTTCCGGCCTCCGTGGCCGCTTTGCCTCTCGCTTCATTCGTGGTTTGGCCGGGGTTGTTTATCAGCCTCGCGTTTGCCTGTTACTGGCCATGAATCGGAGCGACCGGAGGGCCGGCGCGTGAGTGGTGACCTGAGCGGTTACCGCCATGCAATTAAACCCGTATCTAGTGATTGAGTTAGGAATTACATGACGACGATTCTTCTGAAGGAAAACGAGCCGTTCGAAGTGGCAATTCGCCGCTTTCGTCGCGCAATCGAAAAGAATGGCCTGATCGCTGAACTGCGTGAACGCCAGTCGTACGAAAAGCCGACCACGGCTCGCAAGCGCAAGAAGGCAGCAGCTGTTAAGCGCCTGCACAAGCGTCTGCGCAGCCAGATGCTGCCGAAAAAGCTGCACTAAGCACGCTTTTTACATACGCCGAACGGCGGTGTGAGCTTCGAAAGAAGCCACATCGCCGTTTTGCTTTTACAGCGTCGGATTTTGCCCCTGCGTGCAGCCGTTACGCCCGCGCTCCTCAGCCGTTCGGCCGACAGCCCGAACTCGCGCGCGATCGAGCCCAGCCGGTCGTGCCACTCCCATGTGCCGAACACGTCTTGCACGTTTTGCAGGCAACTGAGCAAAGCGATGGTCACCGGGTCGTATACGTTCATGCGGGCGCGAAGCAGCGCTTTTTTCAGCGCGGCCAAGCCGACATCCATGTAAGCGGGAGGTTGCCGACCGGGCAGCCGCCGCAATAGCCGCGGTAGGCGCCGCCGCCCCTCGGTAGCAACGCAGCGCGTTTCTGTTCGAACAGATGCGTGACGGACTGATCGTAAATGTCCTGGTGGGTCAGGAAGCTAAGTGTTTTCATGGTTGGTCTCCCGCGTCCGAGGCGGTAGTTATTTGTTGTTGAGCGCGCATCGCGTGAGCGCATGGCGACGAGTATCCGCCGTGCGTCGTCCGACGAAGGGCCGACTACGAGCATGAAAGGGCGCCAATTCACGCGTTTGCGCCTCCCGCGGACGCCGTGGCCTCACCTCGCCTTCCGACCACGCCCCTTCTTGCCGAGCGACACGCATCGCTCACGACACATGCAGGTCGTCTCATGATCGTTGACCATGCCGACCGCCTGCATGAATGCGTAGCAGATCGTCGAACCGACAAATTTGCAGCCGTAGCGCTTGAGCGCCTTACTTAGCGCGTCCGATACTTCTGTCGACGCAGGTGCATGCTTATACGAAGCCCATTCGTTCTGAATCGGCGTGTCGTCGACGAATGACCACACGAAGTTCGCGAGCGAGCCATGTTCGGCCTGAATCTGCTGCACAGCGCGCGCGTTCAGGATGGCCGCCTCGATTTTGCCGCGATGTCGCACGATGCTTTCATCGGCGACGAGCGCATCCACGTGCTTCAGCGTGAAGGCCGCGACCTTGTCGATGTCGAAGTCGGCGAATGCACGGCGGTAGCCGATGCGCTTGTTGAGGATCGTCGACCATGACAAACCGGCCTGCGCGCCTTCGAGCACGAGCATCTCGAACAGGTGCTGGTCGTCGCGCGAGGGCACACCCCATTCGGTGTCGTGGTACTGTGCGAGCGCTTCGCTCGATACCCAGTTGCATCGTTGTGTCACTGTCGTGCCCCCGCGTGGTCATGTCGTTCGCCAGCATAGCGGAAGCGGTGTACGCCGCAAGCTGGCCAATCGGCTAATTGCGCGATTCAAACTGACCTGCCACGCTAAGCGTTATTCACCCACGGAACTGATTCGATTCGATGAACCACGACTTCTTTCTGATCGGCGTCGACGGCGGCGGCACCGGCACGCGCGTCGTGCTCGGCGACGCGCAGGGCCGCGAACTGGCGCAAGCGGCAAGCGGCCCATCGGGCCTTGGGCTCGGCATCCCGCGCGCATGGCAGTCCATTCAGGCCGCCTGCGGCGAAGCGTTCCAGCGAGCCGGAGTCGCGCTGGACTGGTCGCGTTGCGTGCTCGGTTGCGGACTGGCGGGCGTCAACAATCGCGACTGGCTCGCCGAGTTTCACCAGCAGGCGCCGCGGCTCGCCGGACTGGCCGTCGAAACCGACGCCTACACGACCCTGCTCGGCGCGCACGACGGCGCGCCCGGCGTGATCGTCGCACTCGGCACCGGCAGCGTCGCGGCTTCGCTCGCGAGCGACGGCGAATTCCGCATGGCCAGCGGCTACGGCTTTCCATCGGGCGACGAAGCGAGCGGCGCGTGGCTCGGCCTCCGGCTGATCGTGCACGCGCAACAGGCGCTGGATGGCCGCGTTGCCGTCGACGATCTCACGCAAGCGCTGCTCGCGCATACCGGCGCGCGGGATCGCGACAGTCTCGTCGTGTGGCTGTGCACGGCCAATCAGACTGCCTACGCGCGGCTCGCGCCGATCGCGATCGAACACCGCGCACATCCGTTCGCGGCGCGGCTGCTCGGCGAGGCCGGCGTCGAAGTCGGCAAGATGATCGCCGCGCTGGACGCGACGGACGCGCTGCCGGTCGCGTTATGCGGAGGCCTTGGTATGCCGTTGCGCGAGTACGTGCCGCAGGCGTATCAGGCGCGCCTGCGCGAGCCGCGGGCGGATTCGGCGCATGGCGGCTTGCAACTGGCGCGGCGCGAGGCGCAGCGGCTGGCTCGAGGAGACCTGTAAAATACCCGCTTTGACGCTGCCTCGACGGTTCAGCCGCCGGACTCATCATGTATAAAGTCATCGCCACGGATCTCGACGGCACACTGCTCAACGCCGATCACCAGGTAGACCCGTTCACGGTCGCCACGGTGCGCAAGCTCGAAAGCGACGGGCTGCAGTTCGTGATCGCCACCGGGCGGCATTACTGCGACGTCGCGGGCATCCGCGATCTGCTCGGCATCAATCCGTATCTGATCACGTCGAACGGCGCGCGCATTCACGCGCCTGACAACACGGTGATCCACGCCGACGATTTGCCGCCGGCGATCGTCCAGCGTCTCGTGCAGCCCGAAATTGTCGGCGCGCATGGTCGAGTGATCGTCAGTCTGTTTGCAGACGAGGCGTGGCTCATCGACCGCGACGCGCCCCATCTGCTGGAATTTCACCAGGATTCCGGCTTCACGTACGAAGTGACCGACCTGCCGAAGCACGATGGCGCCGACATTGCCAAGGCGCTGTATATCGGCGACCCCGCCGATCTCGCGCAGGTGGCCGCCAATCTGGAACGCGACTTCGGCGAGCGACTGTACGTGACGTATTCATTGCCGGATTGTCTCGAAGTGATGACCGCGAATGTGTCGAAGGGGCGCGCCCTGCAGATCGTGCTCGAGCGTCTCGGTGTCGACGCGTCGCACTGCGTCGCGTTCGGCGACAACATGAACGATATCGATCTGCTCGAGACGGCCGGCCATCCATTCATGATGAACAACGCCAATCCCGATCTGATCACCCGTCTGCCGCATGTGCCGCGCATCGGCAACAATTTCGAGGCGGGCGTTGCGCATCATCTGCGCAAACTGTTTGCGCTCAACGACGAACTGGCATCTTGAACCGTAGTCACTGCGATTGAAAGCGGCCCGCATCCACTCGCGTGGATGCGGGCCGCAACAGTTGCTCGCGAAGCGCGCAGCGTGCGCTCCGCTAGCGCTCCTCAATCCCGCCAGCCGCGGTGCTCGCCTCGATTGTCATGACCCCAGCGACGGTTGTCGTGACCCCAGCCCCGGTCATCGCGGTGATAGTCGCGGTAGTAGTCGCCGCGCGGGTAGCGATGATCCCAGCCGCCGTAGTACACCGGCTCCGGCGCCGCGTAGACGCGCGCGGGCGCGGCATAAACCGGGGCACCGAGCGATAGGCCGACGCTCAGATCCGTATGCGCCTGCGCGACACCGCATGCGCCCGCCGCGAGTCCGGCAGCAACCAGCAAGTGAGTGACGATGCGTTTCATGTTGGTCTCTCCTGTGAGGCGACGTAGGTTTGTCGCACAGGGCCAATGTACGCACTCGAGGTGGGCTGGACTGCGACCAGATGTTACGGACTGCAAGCATCGTCGAAGTCATCGAAGCTAGAAAAAACGCTCGCGCGGACGTTGCGCGCAAATACCTTACTTCGCTTGCAGCCGCGCCGCACGGGGCTTTGCGGCGGATCAATTCAAGCCGGCAGGCGGCTGGTCGCGCACGCTCGCCGCTTGCCGCGCCAGCGCACGTAAACACGGCTTACATCTGTATTGCTCAATTAATCCGCCGCGGGCGCCGAAGCGGCCGAAGTTGCGGAAGAGGCCGCCCCTGCCGAAGATGTCGACACTCCCGGCAAGGCCGCGCAAGGGCAATCGGTTGCCCGCCCGTCGAGCCCTTCGCGATCGTGTTTGAAGCTCGCGCGCGGCGTGCCGTTCTGCCAGTCGAGTCGGACGATGTAAATGCTGTCGAAGTCGTCGCTTTGCCATTTCGGCACGTCGGCCGCGCGACCGCCATGCGCGCTCAACATCTGCCGCAACAGCTTCTCGATCAGCTTGTGCTCCCAGGCAACGACGATCAGCTTGCCGCGATTGGCCGGGTCGACGAGCGCGTTGCCGAGCTGGTCGATCTGCGCAAAACCGTACGGTGTTTGGACCGGCATCTGGAATTGAATCGCGGTCGGTTCGATCGTCGCGAGCGGGCGCACGTAATAGTACGGATGACCGCCGTCGTCTTTTTGCTGGCCGGGGTCGGGCGCGTAGATCGCATCGGGTTTGCCGAATTTGGCCGCGATCACGGCCGGCAACGCGAGCGCACGGTTGAGCCCCTGGCAGTCTAGCTGGCCGTACCCCTGCGCGGGTTTCTCGCCGTGTCGAACGAATATGAGGGTTTCGATATTGCCGCCCGCCGCGGCAACAACGGGGACCGCGGTCGCAACGACGGTCGTCATGTTCGTCGCCGCGGACGCGGCCGGCAACGCCATCGTGCTGACGCACACGCCGCCGAGCGACAGTGCGACGCCATGCAGGAATCCGCGGAAACGGTTCATCGAAAGCACCTGTGCGAGGTTGGGAAGTCGCCCGATTCTAGCAGCGGTGCCCACCGGCACGCGGCCGGCGCGGCATTCATATCGCATTGGCGAGCGCAATGAATAATGGGCGCCGAGGCGCCCATTCATGCCGACTACGCGACGATCGCGAGACCGGGGCGTCGAACTGGCCGTCAGTCGAGCGCCAGCTTGCGCGCATCGCTGCTGCGATCCTCAGCGATCAGCGGATAGACGACACCCGCGATCACCGCACCGATGATCGGCGCAACCCAGAACAGCCACAGCTGATCGATCGCCACGCCGCCGACGAATAGCGCCGGGCCCGTCGAGCGCGCCGGATTGACCGACGTGTTGGTGACAGGAATCGAGACCAGATGGATCAGCGTCAGGCACAGGCCGATCGCGATGGGCGCGAAGCCGGCCGGCGCGCGGCGGTCGGTCGCGCCGAGAATCACGAACAGGAAGAAGCCAGTCATTACCACTTCGCAAATGAAGGCAGCGGCGAGCGAGTAGTGACCCGGCGATTGCTCGCCGTAACCGTTCGTCGCGAAGCCGCTCGCGACCAGGTCGAAGCCAGGCTTGCCCGACGCGATCAGCGACAGCACGAATGCGCCGAGCACCGCGCCGACCACCTGCGCGACGACATAGGGCAGAAGATCGCGCACCGGAAATCGGCCGGCGACGGCCAGTCCGACGCTCACCGCCGGATTCAGGTGGCAGCCCGAAATGTGGCCGATCGCAAAAGCCATCGTCAGCACGGTCAGGCCGAAGGCCAGCGACACGCCGACGAAGCCGATGCCCAATCCGTGAACCGGCCCGGCGAAGTTGGCGGCGAGGACCGCGCTGCCGCAGCCTCCGAGCACGAGCCAGAAGGTGCCGAGCAATTCGGCAACGAGGCGCTTTGACAACTGCATGTTTGGTGATCCTAAAAAGAATGGGTACTTCAGAAGCACGCATCGAAAAGGGCGAGTACGTACCTTGAGCGCGCAATTCTAGGCAGACAGCGCCAAATCGAGTGTCAAAGATTGTCAATCCGCACAGAATTTATAAACTATTACGAGATAAAGCGCAGGTTTTACAATTCACACTCTTTAATAATTATCAGAGGAAAATTCGCTAAACCGGTATTAGTCGCCATTGCGAATTTTTATAATTGCAGCTAGTCTGCGGTCGAATGAGTTCTAGAAAAGGGGAGAACCGAATGTCTCAATATGCAGACCTCAAGGCGCAGATTGCCAAATTGCAGGCACAGGCAGAAGAAGCGCGACGCACGGAAATCGACAATGTCGTCGCCGACATCCGCCAAAAGATCGCCGAATACGGTCTGACCGCGCAGGATCTCGGTTTCGCGGTCGCCGCCAAGCGCGGCCGCCCGCCCAAGAAGACGCCGCTGCCGGCGAAATATCAGGACCCGAAGTCAGGCAATACATGGAGCGGGCGCGGCAAGCCGCCCAAATGGATCGTCGGCAAGAATCGCGAGCGATTTCTGATTGGCTCGGCGTGACGCCCGCCCGACCTGATGTGAGACGGGGTGAAGGCGGTCTGAAGGTTTCTTTGCTGTTTGGCTTATTCGCCGCGCGCAAATCCACCGTGGAAGCGCAACCATCCCTGTATTAAAAAAGCCGCCCATACAGGGCGGCTTTTTCGCGTCCGGCAGCCAAAAGACTTCGTTTTTCGCTCGCGCAAACGATTCCGATGCCGGACTCGCCGCTATTGCGGCGTTATAAGCGAAGGTTCACAGCGCCGCTTCAATGCGGGCCGAAAACGGCCAGCCGCAAAAGCGCCGGCCGTTTTCAGGCGCGCCTAGCCGACCGCGACCTGGCGCAATATCGGGCGCCGCGACGTTTCAATCAAGGCGGAATAGCCGTCGATATAGTTCTGCGCCATCGTTTTCGAACTGAAGCGGCGTTCGAACTGGGCGCGGATTTCGATGCGCGACAGCTCGTCGAGACGCTGCAGAGCCGCTACCGCGCCTTGCACGTCCTCGACGATATAGCCGGTCACGCCGTGGTCGATCACCTCAGGCACGGAGCCGCGGTTGAACGCGATAACCGGCGTGCCGCAGGCCATCGACTCGATCATCACGAGGCCGAACGGCTCGGACCAGTCGATCGGGAACAGCAGCGCCTTCGCGCCCGACAGAAACTCGGGTTTCTGCGCCTCGTTGATCTCGCCGACGAACTCGACATGCGCCATCGACAGCAGCGGCTCGATCTCGCGCTTGAAGTACTCCATGTCGACCTTGTCCACCTTGGCGGCGATCTTCAGCGGCAGACCGCTTTGCGCGGCGATCCTGATAGCTGTATCGACGCGTTTTTCCGGGCAGATGCGGCCGAGGAACGCGAGATATTCGGGCTTCTTGTGCGGCTGCGGCGTCAGCAACTGGTCCGGCAGACCGTGATAGATCGTGTTGAGCCAGTTGGCCTGCTGCAGCGGCAGACGCTGCGAATCCGAAATCGACACGACCGGCACATGCGAGAACGCGTCGAACACCGGCTGTAATTCCGGCAAGTCGAGACGACCGTGCAGCGTGGTCACGAACGGCGTGTCCATCGTCGTGAACAGGGGGAACGGCAGGTAGTCGAGATGGAAGTGCAGCACGTCGAACTCGTGCGCGATCTTGCGGACCTTTTCCATCATCAGCACGTGCGGCGCCAATGCATCGCGAATCGTCGGATCGAGGCGCAGCGCGCGCGGCCAGCACGCCTCGAGATTGGCGGACGTGACCGAGTCGCCGCTCGCGAACAGCGTGACGTCATGGCCGAGCTCGACCAGCGCTTCGGTCAGATACGACACGACACGTTCGGTGCCGCCATAGAGTTTCGGTGGGACAGCTTCGTAGAGCGGCGCGACTTGTGCGATTCGCATGCGTTTTCTCCTGTGTCGATCAGAGTTAGCGCTGTGGCGCCGACCCGGATCCCATGCGGATTTTTGATACTTACCGGGGCTTCGCACCACGGCTGAATGGCGCGTGGTACGTCTGCCTAACCGGACGGTTGGGCGCGGTTTGCCCCGCCCGAGGGGGCTCCGAAATAGCTATCGGGTAATCCCTTAGCCTTCATTATCGGGATCGACCGCGGTAATTCGAGTTATTTTTCAAACGCTTAATGTTGTTACAGCGCGAAACATCGACCGTTACAGCTGCCGCGCAAGGTCGAGCCGCCAACAGTCCCCATCATCGGGAAGCGTAATTCCACCGACTCAATCAAGCTCGACAGGCGAAATGCACCGTAGCAAGCGGCGGACCCGAGGGTCGGATGAGCCGGGAAAGATCTCTAACCGAGCCAGATTGCAGCCGGCTGAAAACGTCTTATAATTCTTTTCCACCGATTTACGGTGCGGCGGTGAAGTTCTGAAAACTCACCATCCGGTACACGCCGCAGCCGTATAAATTCCCAGCACGCATCGTCAGTCCCGCCCCGCGCATCAATTCGGCCCAATTCGTGCCTCGCCGCAACCCGGGTTGTAGGAATAATTCCTACACAAATGACGGATTAATCCGTCACCCAGCTGGGGTGTCTCTCCGATTTTCGGCTGTGCCCCCTTTCGAGACAATGCTTGCAAGACCAGAGACGAGCGGATTCGCGCGGATTCAGCGCGCGCGTTCGAGCAAACGTTTCCGCAAAAATCGGCCTGACCAGCCGGGCATACGAACGGGGGAAATCATGAGCACGACTAGCCATATGCTCAGTGAGATCAGGGAAGTCAATCTTTCCTATCTGCTGCTCGCCCAGCGTCTGCTGCGCGAAGACAAGCCGATGGGCATGTTCCGCATGGGTATTTCGGACCAGCTGGCCGACGTGCTCGCCAATCTGTCGTTGGCGCAGACCGTCAAGCTCGCGGCGTCCAACCAGATGCTGTGCCGCTTCCGCTTCGACGATCACGCGGTGCTGTCCGCCCTTGCGGACAAGGACAAGTCCAGCGCGATGGCGCAGGCTCATTCGGCGATCCTGATGGCGAGCCAGCCGGTCGAGCAGATCGGCTAATGGCCAGTAAGAGCGTCTTACTCGAAGTCCGGGAAATCACCCTCGCGATCGAGCTGATCGAACTGGGCGCGCGTCTGCAATTGCTGGAGGCGGAAACCAGCCTGTCGCGCGACCGGCTCGTCAAGCTGTACAAGGAATTGAAAGGGGTGTCGCCGCCCAAGGGCATGCTGCCGTTTTCGACCGACTGGTTCATGACCTGGCAGCCGAACTTTCATTCGTCGCTGTTCTACAACATCTACCGTTTCATGGCCGGTCACGGCGGCTGCCGCGCGATCGAATCGATCGTGAAGAGCTACCGGCTGTATCTCGAGCACGTGCAGTTGCACGACGACGAGCCGGTGCTCAGTCTCACGCGCGCCTGGACGCTGGTGCGCTTCTTCGACTCGGGCATGCTGCAGATGAGCGCCTGCCGCCGCTGCGGCGGCCACTTCGTCGCGCACGCGCACGATCCGCAGCACGGGTTCGTTTGCGGGCTGTGTCAGCCGCCGTCGCGCGCGGGCAAGACGAAGAAGGCGGCGCAAACGCGGGCCGAGCGGCAAATCGCCGTCGCCGGAGTCCCGGCCGAGGTGCCGCAAGTGACCGACGCGCGAGCTCACGAGGCCCGCTGCCCCGCCCCCACGCTCGATACCGTCGTCACCGCCGAAGTCTGAGCAGCACGCGTTGAGGCAGCGCAAGCCTCTGGTTTACACCGGACTCGAGCGCCGTCTTTTTCCCCAAAGTTTTCCGCCCCGGTGCCGTAAACCTGACTAACGACGGTAACCGTCGCTTTTTTGTGAGGGCTCGGCAGTGCTGATTTTCGTGGGAACACTCGTGACGCTGTTGTCCGTTTTCGGCGGTTACGCGCTCGAAGGCGGCCATCTCGGCGCGCTGCTGCAACCCGTCGAGGTGCTGATGATCGTCGGCGCCGGAGTCGGCGCATTCATTCTCGGTAACGGGATGAAGACGATCCGGGCGACCCTGCGCGTCATTCCGACCCTGTTCAAGGGCGCGAAGTACAACAAGGACGTCTACATGGAGCTGATGGGGCTCCTGTACGTGCTGCTCGCGAAAGCGCGCAAGGAAGGCACGCTGACGCTCGAAGCCGACATCGACGATCCGTCGAAGAGCCCGATCTTCACGCAGTACCCGAAGATCCTCGCCGACAAGCACATCATCGAGTTCCTGACCGACTACCTGCGGCTGATGGTCGGCGGCAACATGAATGCATTCGAGATCGAAAGCCTGATGGACGAGGAGATCGAGACGCACCACCAGGAAGGCGAGGCGCCCGCGCACGCGCTGACCAAGGTCGGCGACGCGATGCCGGCGTTCGGTATCGTCGCCGCGGTGATGGGCGTCGTGCACACGATGGCCTCGGCCGACAAGCCGCCCGCGGTGCTCGGTGAAATGATCGCGCAGGCGCTCGTCGGCACGTTCCTCGGCATTCTGCTTTCGTACGGGCTGATCGGGCCGCTCGCCAGCGTCGCCGAGCAGCGCGTGACCGAGTCGACCAAGATGTTCCAGTGCATCAAGGTGACGATCCTCGCGAGCCTGAACGGCTACGCGCCGGCGATCGCGGTCGAGTTCGGCCGCAAGGTGCTGTTCTCGACCGAGCGCCCGTCGTTCGCCGAGCTCGAAGAGCACGTGCGCCGCGTCAAGGCGAAATAAGCAGGCGACGGGAACCGAACCGATGAGCAGCAAGGACAAAGACCGCGCAATCGTCGTCAAGCGCAGCGCGCCGAAAAAGTCCGGTCATCACGGCGGCGCGTGGAAGCTCGCGTACGCGGACTTCATGACCGCGATGATGGCGTTCTTCCTGCTGATGTGGCTGCTGAGTTCGGCCTCCACCGTGCAGCTGAAAGGTATCGCCGACTACTTCAACCAGCCGTTGAAGATCACGCTGTGGGGCGGCGATCGCAGCGCCGAAGACTCGAGCATCCTGAAGGGCGGCGGTCGCGACATCTCGACCGACGCGCAGGGCGTGACCCGCTCGACCGACGGCAGCAGCAGCCGCGCCGAGCGCACCGCGTCGCACAACGACGACGACTCCGTGAAGCAGCTGACGGGCGCGCTCGAACGCCAGGAACAGGTGCGCCTGCACGACCTGCAGGTCAAGCTGATGGCCGCGATCGAGGCGAACCCGGTGCTGCGCCAGTTCAAGCAGCAGATCCGCATCGACTCGACGCTGACCGGCCTGCGCATCGAGATCGTCGACTCGCAGAAGCGGCCGATGTTCGCGACCGCACGCGACGTCGTCGAGCCGTACATGCGCGACATCCTGCGCGAGATCGGCCATACGCTGAACGACGTGCCGAACCGCATCATCGTGCAGGGCCATACCGACGCCGTGCCGTACGCGGGCGGTGAGAAGGGCTATAGCAACTGGGAGCTGTCGGCCGACCGCGCCAACGCGTCGCGGCGCGAGCTGGTCGCGGGCGGCATGGACGAAGCGAAGGTGATGCGCGTGCTCGGTCTCGCGTCGACGCAGAACCTGAACAAGGCGGACCCGCTCGATCCGGAAAACCGTCGCATCAGCATCATCGTGTTGAACAGGAAGTCCGAGGAGGCGCTCGATCACGACGACTCCACGACGACGACCCTGTCGGACGACGCAGCCGGCTCGAAGCCGCTGCTGCAAAGACTTGCGCAGCCGGTGACGGCTGCACCGAAGTTGCCGGCGGCGGCGCCACCGGCCCAGTAACAGACCGCGGCCGCCGGGCCGCGGCCCGCGCCCGACCGGCGCGCACCGCCCGGCGGCCCAGTGTTAAGCGCAGCGAGGTTTTCATGATCAGGCACATCCTGGCAATCGACGATTCGGCATCGATGCGGCAGATCCTCGCCGCGACGCTGACGGGCGCCGGCTATGAAGTCACGCTCGCGGCGGACGGCAACGAAGGGCTCGAAAACGCGCTCGCGATGGCGTTCGATCTCGTGTTGACCGACCAGCACATGCCCGGCAAGACCGGTCTCGATCTGATCACCGCGCTGCGCGGAAATCCAGCCTATCAGGCGACGCCCATCCTCGTCCTCACGACGGAATCGGGCGAACCCTTCAAAGAGGCGGCGCGCGCGGCGGGCGCGACCGGCTGGATCGAAAAGCCGCTCGACCCGGACATGCTGACCGAGCTGGTGGCGGCGCTGGCCGAACCGGACCCGGCTTGATCCGCGTCATCAACACCTTTAGACACAGTACAGATAGCTCTCGACGCGCCTCTACGGCGACTCAAGCCAGACAGGCACTCTCGCGGTGAACCAGGCATGACACTCGACATCACACAGTTCTATCAGACGTTCTTCGACGAAGCGGACGAACTGCTCGCGCAGATGGAGCAATTGCTGCTCAATCTCGACGTGGCCCACCCGGACCCCGAAGACCTCGCGGCGATCTTTCGCGCCGCGCATTCGATCAAGGGCGGCGCGGCAACGTTCGGTTTCACCGCGCTCACCGAGACCACGCACATTCTCGAGTCGCTGCTCGATCGCGCGCGCAACAACGAGCTGGTGCTGCGCAAGGACATGATCGACACGTTCCTCGAAACCAAGGACGTGCTGTCCGGCCAGCTCGCCGACTATCGCGCGAGCGCCGAGCCCGATGCGGCGGTGGCGCGCGCGATCTGCGCGAAGCTGGAGCAGCTGCACGCGGAAAGCCGCATGGGCGGCGCGCCGGCAGCGGCGGCGAGCGCCGAAACCGCGCCGGCCGTGAGCGCCCCCGCGCCTGCAGCAGCGCAGGCGACGGCAACCCAAACAACAACACAAGCAACCGCGGTACAGCAGCAAGGCGGCACCCCGCCCGAGCACGTCGTCGAACAGGCGGTGCAGGCGGCGGGCGAATGGATCGACGGCGAACCGGCACAGACCGGACAAGCCGCGGGCACGGCCGACAGCGCCGGCCCACATCTGAAAATTACGCTACGGGGCGTGGGAGAGAAAGACCAGGAGCTGCTCACCGAAGAGCTGGGCAACCTGGGCAACATCGTCGGGCAGGTCAAGAGCGGCAGCGATCTGACGCTGTGGCTCTTGAGCGACGTATCCTCCGACGACATCATCGCCGTGTGCTGCTTCGTGATCGACGAAAGTCAGATCACGATCGGCCGTGGCACCGCGCCGGCGGACGACGCGCAGCAGGGCGAACCTGGAACGCCCGACGCTGCCGCTCCGACACCGGCGCAATCCGCGCAGGTCGCGCCCGCCGCTCCCGCGGCGCAAGCGCAGGCGCAGCCGGTCCTTCACACCGAGCCCGCAGCATCGTCGACCCCGGCGGCCCTCACCGCTGCGCCCGCAAGCGCACCCGGTCAGGCGGACAGCATCGAGCCGCCGCCTGCGGCACCCGCGGCGGCTCAGGCGGCGGCCAAACCGGCTTCGGCCGCGTCCGCCGATCAGGACCGCAAGGCGCCCCGTCCGGCCGCCGCGGCGGCCGGCGCCGAAGGCAGCTCGATTCGCGTCGGCGTCGAGAAGGTCGATCAGCTGATCAATCTGGTCGGCGAGCTGGTGATCACGCAGGCGATGCTCGCGGAGACCACCAGCACGTTCGATCCGGCGCTGCACGACCGGCTCTTCAACGGCATGGCGCAACTCGAGCGCAACGCGCGCGATCTGCAGGAAGCGGTGATGTCGATCCGCATGATGCCGATGGATTACGTGTTCAGCCGCTTCCCGCGTCTGGTGCGCGATCTCGCGGCGAAACTCGGCAAGGAGGTCGAACTCGTCACCTTCGGTCAGGCGACCGAACTCGACAAGAGCCTTATCGAACGGATCATCGACCCGTTGACGCACCTCGTGCGCAACAGTCTCGACCACGGCATCGAGACCGTCGAGGCGCGGCGCGCGGCGGGCAAGGATTCGACCGGTCAGCTGGTGCTGTCGGCGGCGCACCACGGCGGCAACATCGTCATCGAGGTCAGCGACGACGGCGCGGGCCTGCGCCGCGACAAGATCCTCGCGAAGGCGGCCAAGCAGGGCATGCAGGTCAGCGACACGATGAGCGACGAGGAAGTCTGGAACCTGATCTTCCTGCCGGGCTTCTCGACCGCCGAGCAGGTCACCGACGTGTCCGGCCGCGGCGTCGGCATGGACGTGGTGAAGCGCAACATCCAGTCGATGGGCGGTCACGTCGAGATCACGTCGCACGCGGGCAAGGGCAGCACCACGCGGATCGTGCTGCCGCTCACGCTCGCGATCCTCGACGGCATGTCGGTGAAGGTCGGCAACGAGATCTTCATCCTGCCGCTGAACTTCGTGATGGAGTCGCTGCAACCGCGAGCCGAAGACATTTACACGGTCGCCAACGGCGAGCGCGTGGTGCGCGTGCGCGGCGAATACCTGCCGCTCGTCGCGCTGCACGAGGTGTTCAACGTGTCGGATGCGAAGCAGGAGCCGACCCAGGGCATCGTCACGATCATGCAGACCGAGGGACGGCGCTTCGCGATGCTGATCGATGAACTCGTCGGCCAGCAGCAGGTGGTCGTGAAGAATCTGGAAACGAACTACCGCAAGGTGCACGGCATTTCCGCGGCGACCATTCTGGGCGACGGCAGCGTCGCGCTGATCGTGGACGTCGCGGCGCTGAACCGCGAATCGCGTCATGCGCATGGGCATGCGCAGGCGATGAGCCTCGCCTAACGCACGCAGCAAACGCGGCACTGACAGACATCGCAACACAACTTCAACTCAATTCATCCCAACCGTTTGGGGGCTAACGTGGCAGAAGTCCAATCCATCAATTCGAGCGTCGCAAACGCGAGCGGTACGAATGGCCGCCGCGACGCGCAGGCGGACGCCGGCGGTCAGGAATTCCTCGTCTTCACGCTCGGCGCGGAAGAGTACGGCATCGACATCCTGAAGGTGCAGGAAATCCGCGGCTACGACAACGTGACGCGCATCGCCAATGCGCCCGAGTTCATCAAGGGCGTGATCAACCTGCGCGGCATCATCGTGCCGATCGTCGACATGCGGATCAAGTTCCATCTCGGCCGCGTCGAGTACGACCATCAGACCGTCGTGATCATCCTGAACGTCGCGCATCGCGTGGTCGGCATGGTCGTGGACGGCGTGTCGGACGTGCTGACGCTCGCGGTCGATCAGATCATGCCGGCACCGGAATTCGGCGCGACGCTGACGACCGAATACCTGACCGGTCTCGGCACGGTCGACGGCCGCATGCTGATCCTGATGGACATCGAGAAGCTGATGACCAGCTCCGAGATGTCGCTGACCGAAACGCTCGGCGTCTGAGCGCAGGCAGTAACGGAACCCGGCACAAGGAGCATCAAAATGCTGAGCAGGTGGTCGATCCGCACGTCGCTGACGATGGTGGGGATTCTTCTGGCGGCGCTGACCGTAGTAGTCGGCGCGCTCGGGCTGACCGCGCTGAATCGCGCGAGCGGCTCGCTCGATCGCATCGCACGCGGCGAACTCGTCGCGATTCATGCGCTCGACGATGCGTCGGCGTATCTGTTGCGTTCGCGCATCGCGATCGAGCGCTTCAACACGCTGACGGCCGCCGGTAACGCGGACGAGGCGAAGAAGGCGCTCGATCGCGCGCAGGAGCTGCTCGGCAAGAGCAAGCAGAGCTGGCAGGCGTATCTCGACGCGCCGAAGCACCGCGTCGAGCAGGCCTTGCTCGACGATGTGCTCGCGAAGCGTACGACGGTGATGCACGACGGCGTCGACGTCGAATTCGCCGCGTTGAACGCGAACGATCTCGACGCGTATCACGCGGTCGCGGACACGAAGATCAGCCCGATGTTCATCGCCTACGACGCGGCCGCCGCCGCGGTGATCCAGGCGTTGCGGCAGAGCGTGGCCGATCAGGAAACGAGCGCGCAGTCGAGCGCGTCGCTGATGATCATGCTGATTTGCGTGACCACGGCGTTCGCGCTGCTGGTGGTGGTCGGCATCCGTTTCGCGCTGCGCGGGCTCATCGTGCAGCCGCTGAACGACGCGACCGCCTGTTTCGAGCGGATCGCTGGGGGCGACCTGTCCACCCCCGTCGAGGTGTTCAGCAACAATGAAATCGGCCGTCTGTTCGCGGGCATCAAGCGGATGCAGGAAAGCCTCGCGACGATGGTGCGCGCGGTCCGCAGCGGCACCGAATCGATCGACACCGGCGCGCGCGAAATCGCGATGGGCAACACCGATCTGTCGCAGCGCACCGAGCAGCAAGCGGCGTCGCTGCAGGAAACCGCATCGAGCATGGATCAGCTGACCGGCACCGTGCGGCAGAACACCGAGAACGCGCGCCAGGCGAGCCAGCTCGCCGTCAACGCGTCGGACATCGCGACGCGCGGCGGCGACGTGGTGAGCCAGGTCGTCACGACGATGCAGCAAATCGCGACCAGTTCGAACAAGGTCGTCGACATCATCGGCGTGATCGAGGGCATCGCGTTCCAGACCAACATCCTCGCGCTGAACGCGGCGGTCGAAGCCGCACGCGCCGGCGAACAGGGCCGCGGTTTCGCGGTCGTCGCGGGCGAAGTGCGCAGCCTCGCGCAGCGCAGCGCGAGCGCCGCGAAGGAGATCAAGGAGCTGATCGGCGATTCGGCCGACAAGGTCAAGAGCGGCTCCGAGCTGGTCGGCCGCGCGGGCACGACGATGGACGAAATCGTGCAGGCGGTGCGTCGCGTGACCGACATCATGGGCGAGATCAGCGCGGCGTCGGAGGAGCAGTCGGGCGGCATCGAGCAGGTCAACCGCGCGGTCGTGCAGATGGATTCGGTCACGCAGCAGAACGCGGCGCTGGTCGAACAGGCGGCGGCCGCGGCGGCGTCGCTCGAAGATCAGACGCGGCAGTTGCAGGCGGTGCTGGGCGGCTGGAAGGTAACCGGCACACCGGCGCGTCAGAGCGCCCCGGCGACGCGTGCGCAGACGCCCGCGCGGCCCGCCAGGGCTGCACCGCAAGCGGCGAGCGCGGCGACTCCGGTGAACCCGCTGGGCGCGAGCAAGGAATCGAAGGCAATCGCGGCGAGCGCGGCGACCCCGACGCAGCACGACGCGGCCGCACGCGTCGAACCGACATTGAAGCCCCGGCCGGCCGCAGCCGCGGCTCGCGTCGCGACCGACACGCCCACGCGCGCCGCTCCGCCGGGCACGGCGAAGGCGAGCTCGGACGCGGACTGGGAAACATTTTAGGCAACGGCAGAGTGACATGTGGTCAACCGGCATCGCGCCCGCGGATGGGCGAAGCATCGAAGCACGCGCAGCACGCGTGTCGCGAGCCGGCCATATGTCGATGCTACTCGCGGGAGGGCGCGACCCCGCGACGACAATTCCTACCTCTCAGGCAGTCCGGCTGGGCGGCGAGCGTGATGGCTCATATCGCAGACAGGAATTTTCATGATGGCAACGCGCGCAACACAACGCCCCGCGCGGGCAGCACCTGACGGCACAGAGCCGGCCAGGTCCGTCGAGACGGGCCGCGATTTCGAATTTACGGCGGCCGATTTCGCCCGCATCCGCGAGCTGATTCATCGCGGGGCGGGCATCTCGCTGTCGGACCACAAGCGCGACATGGCGTATAGCCGCCTCGCGCGCCGCTTGCGGGCGCGCGGCATCGATACGTTCCGGCAGTATCTCGATCTGCTCGAAGCGGAAAACGATCCGGCCGAGTGGGAAGCGTTCACCAATGCCCTGACCACCAACCTCACGGCGTTTTTCCGCGAAGCCCATCACTTTCCGATCCTCGCCGAGTTCGTGCCGCGCCGTGCGCAACCGGTGTCCGTGTGGTGCTCGGCGGCATCGACGGGCGAGGAGCCGTACTCGATCGCGATGACGCTGATCGAAGCGCTCGGTGACAGCGGCGCGCGCCAGGCGTCGGTGCTCGCGACCGACATCGACACCCAGGTGCTCGCGAAGGCCGAGGCCGGCGTCTACCAGTTCGACCAGGTCAAGCACCTGTCGCCCGAGCGGTTGAAGCGCTTCTTCCTGAAGGGCACGGGCGCGCATGCGGGGATGGTCAAGGTGCGTCCCGAAGTGCGCGCGCTCGTGCGCTTCGAGCAACTGAACCTGACCAATCGCGATTACCAGTTGCGCACGCAGTTCGACGCGATCTTCTGCCGCAACGTGATGATCTATTTCGACAAGCCGACGCAGGCGCAGGTGCTGTCGCGCTTCGAGCCGCTGATGAAGCCGGGCGGCCTGTTGTTCGCCGGCCATTCGGAAAACTTCACGTACGTGACGCAAGCGTTCCGGCTGCGCGGCCAGACCGTCTACGAACTGACGCGTGACGCGGGCGGCGCGCGCGCGCCGTCGCGCGCCAACGCGCATGACGCGCATCAATCGAGCGGGGTGGCCGCATGAGCAGCACGCTGCCGATCGCTTCGAACCTGTACTACGACAACCACTTCCAGCGCCCCGGCGTGAAGCTGTTGCCCAACGAGTTCTATACGACGAGCGAAGACATGGTGCTCGTGACCGTGCTCGGCTCGTGCGTCGCGGCCTGCATCCAGGACCGCACCGCGGGCATCGGCGGCATGAATCACTTCATGCTGCCCGACGACGGCGCCGACGTCGCGCAGGCCGCGTCGGACTCGATGCGCTACGGCGCGTACGCGATGGAAGTGCTGATCAACGAACTGATCAAGGCGGGCGGGCGGCGCGAGCGCTTCGAGGCCAAGGTGTTCGGCGGCGGCGCGGTGCTCGCGGGCATGACGACGATGAACATCGGCGATCGCAACTCCGAGTTCGTGCGCCGCTATCTGGCCACCGAAAAGATCCGCATCGTCGCCGAGGACCTGCAGGGCTCGCACCCGCGCAAGGTCGCGTTCATGCCGCGCACCGGTCAGGTGATGGTGAAGAAATTGCGCTTGCAACAGGAAGCGGGCGTCGCCGAGCGCGAACAGGCGCTCGTGCGGCAAAGCGCCGAAGCGCGCGCCGAGCGGCTCGCCGCCGCGCGCAAGCGGGTCGAGCTGTTCGCGAAGCCGGCCGCCGCCGCCGCGCGGCCGAGAATCGAACTGTTCGGCGCGAGCCCGCGCCCGACTCATTCCAACAACGCCAGAACCACAGAGGAGGCGTGAGCGCTGTGCAAAAGATCAAGGTATTGTGCGTCGACGATTCGGCGCTGATCCGCAGCCTGATGACCGAAATCATCAATAGCCAGCCGGACATGACGGTGGTGGCGACGGCACCCGATCCGCTCGTCGCGCGCGAGCTCATCAAGCAGCACAACCCGGACGTGTTGACGCTCGACGTCGAAATGCCGCGCATGGACGGCCTCGACTTTCTCGAGAAGCTGATGCGTCTGCGGCCGATGCCGGTCGTGATGGTGTCGTCGCTGACCGAGCGCGGCAACGAAATCACGCTGCGCGCGCTCGAACTCGGCGCGGTCGATTTCGTGACCAAGCCGAAGGTCGGCATTCGCGACGGCATGCTCGACTACGCGGAAAAGCTCGCCGACAAGGTTCGCGCGGCAGCCCGCGCGCGCGTACGCCAGGCCGCGCCAGCGCAGCATGCGGCCACCCAGACCGCGCAGGCGCCGGCCGGCGCCGCGCCGCTCTTCAACAACCCGCTGCTGAGTACCGAGAAGCTGGTTATCGTCGGCGCCTCGACGGGCGGCACCGAAGCGATCCGCGAAGTGCTGGTGCCGCTGCCGCCCGACGCGCCCGCGGTGCTGATCGCGCAGCACATGCCGCCGGGCTTTACGAAATCTTTCGCGCAACGCCTCAATGGTTTGTGCCGGATTACCGTTAAAGAAGCGGAGCACGGCGAGCGTGTGCTGCCGGGGCACGCGTACATCGCGCCCGGCCATGCGCATCTGTTGCTCGCGAGGAGCGGTGCGAACTATATTGCGCATCTGTCCGACGACCCGCCGGTGAACCGGCATCGTCCGTCGGTCGATGTGCTGTTCCGTTCGGCCGCGCAGCATGCGGGCAAGAACGCCGTTGGCGTGATCCTGACCGGCATGGGGCGCGACGGCGCGGCCGGGCTGCTGGAGATGAAAAAGGCCGGTGCCTACACGCTGGCGCAGGACGAGGCGAGTTGCATCGTGTTCGGCATGCCGCGCGAGGCGATCGCGCTCGGCGCGGCCGACGAAATCGCCGCGCTGCCGGACATGAGCCGGCGCGTGATGGCGCGTTTGTCGTCGATGGGTGACCGCGTTCAGCGGGTATGATGCGTGCCGGATGGAATGACGCGGCCGAGCGCCGCAACATGGATCAAGCAAAGGGAAAGAAATGGACAAGGGAATGAAGATTCTGGTGGTTGACGATTTTCCGACGATGCGCCGGATCGTCCGCAACCTGCTGAAGGAACTGGGCTACTCGAACGTCGACGAGGCGGAAGACGGCGCGGCCGGTCTCGCGCGTCTGCGCAGCGGCAGCTACGAGTTCGTGATCTCCGACTGGAACATGCCGAACCTCGACGGTCTCGCGATGCTGAAGGAAATCCGCGCCGACGCGAGCCTCGCGCATCTGCCGGTGTTGATGGTGACGGCCGAGTCGAAGAAGGAAAACATCATCGCGGCGGCGCAGGCCGGCGCGAGCGGTTACGTCGTCAAGCCGTTCACGGCCGCGACGCTCGACGAGAAGCTCAACAAGATCCTCGAGAAAATGGCGAAAGCCGGGAGCTGACGTGACGCCGCCGACCCAAACGCCTGGCGCCGAAGCTGGGAACGACAGCGGCGACTTCGCGTCGGACCGCATCCTCGCGCGCATCGGACAACTGACGCGCACGCTGCGCGATTCGATGCGCGAACTCGGACTCGACAAGCACGTCGAGCGCGCGGCCGAAGCCGTGCCCGACGCGCGCGATCGCCTGAAGTACATCGCCAATATGACCGAGCAGGCCGCCGAGCGCGTGCTGTCGGCGATCGACGTCGCGAAGCCGATCCAGGAGCAGTTGCAGCAGGACGCCGGCGCGCTCGACGCGCGCTGGGAGCAGTGGTACGCCGCGCCGATCGAGCGCGAGGAAGTGCGCGCGCTGATGAACGACACGCGCAGCTTTCTGCGCGGCGTGCCCGAGGCGACCGGCGCGACCAACTCGCAGCTGATGGAGATCATGCTCGCGCAGGACTTCCAGGACCTGACCGGCCAGGTGATCAAGAAGATCACCGACGTCGTCTATCTGATCGAGCAGCAATTGCTCGGCGTGCTGGTCGAGAACATCGCACTCGAGCGGCGCGAGCAGTTCGCGGCGAACGCCGCGGCTCTCAAGGCGGAGGTGTCGTCGACGGGCAGCCCGGAGCATCTGCTCAACGGTCCGCAGATCAATCCGGAAGGCAAGACGGATGTGGTGCAGGATCAATCGCAGGTCGACGACCTGCTCGCGAGCCTCGGTTTCTGAGCAAGTGACTCGGCCCGGCAAGCGCGCCGGGCTGGTGGTTTCTCCGCGATTTGCGCCAAACACGCATTCAATGAGTACCGGCTACCCATCTTCCGTACGTTTTGCTGCTAGTAATAGTCGGTAAGTCGCGCGCGTGGGCGCGCCTTGCGCCGGCTGAAAGAATCCGCAGGCATACTACGAGGTCAAAGCGGTACGGCACCCGGCCCGCGCAACGCCGGGCAGTCGCCCGGTGAGGCCATCCCTCAGCGTTGCGGCCGCGGCGGTGCCGTATCATCTGCCTATAAGCGGCCGCTTCGCGCAGTCGGCGAAGCGTGCCGCGGCTCGGGAGGAGCTTCTCATGTGGAGTCGTATTGGTCGCGCCGGAGTCACGGCGCTCGTATTGCCATGTTCGTTACTGGCCCTGACGGCCGCGCAATCCGCCCATGCGGCGTTGGGCAGCGCGCCGCTCACCGCCCCGTCCGACGCGTCGGTGTCCTCCCGCGTGGTGCAGCCCGCCAGCGGCACATCGCAAAGTGTCATGCGTTCTGAATCGAGCGCGGCGTCTTCCACATCTTCCACACCCGCTTCCTACACGGTACGCGAGACCACGTTCGGCAACGGCACCGTGGTGCGCGAATACCTGAGCACGAGTGGCGCGGTATTCGGCATTTCGTGGCATGGTCCGCAAATGCCCGATCTCAGTGACCTGCTCGGCAGTTATTTCCCGCAGTACGTGGCCGGAGTGAAGGCCGTGCGGGCCGCGCGCGGCAATGCGCGGGGGCCGGTCGCCGTCGACGAGAGCGGGCTGGTGGTGCGTTCGGGCGGCCACATGGGCGCGTTCAGCGGCGTCGCGTGGCTGCCCTCCGCGCTGCCGGCCGGCGTCAGCGGTTCCGACATCCAGTAACGGCGAGGACCACGATGCGAACCATGCTCACGACCGCGAACATCAAAGGCTGGATGCAGGCCGCGCTTGCCGTGCTGCTCACGGCGACGCTCGTCGCCTGCGGCGGAGGCGGAGGCGGCGGTAGCGACAACAACTCCAGTTCCGACAATGGCGGCAGCACCTCGAACGGACTGAACGGCGGTTCGCTGCCGGCCAGCCCGACCCAGCAGCCGATCTCCGCGAATGCGTCGAACACGGTGCCGATCACGGTCGGCCGGGGCGTGGCCGGTGTCATCAACATCCCGACCGTCAGCGTGAGGATCTGCGCGCCAGGCTCGACCAGCAACTGTCAGACCATCGACAATATCCAGGTCGACACCGGCTCGTTTGGCCTGCGCGTGGTCAGTTCAGTGCTCAATTCGACGCTGCTCGGCGCGCTGCCAGTCAGCACGATTGGCAGCAACGGCGCGCAGCTCGCCGAGTGCGCGACGTTCGCGGACGGTTACACGTGGGGCTCGGTGCGTACCGCGATCGTGACGCTCGGCGGTGAAACGACGACCGGCAGCATCCCGCTGCAGATCATCGGCGACAAGGCCGCGAGCACGGTACCAAGCGGCTGCGGCAGCGGCCCGGCCGAAAACACGGCCGCCGATCTGGGCGCGAACGGCATCCTCGGCATCGGCACCGCGCCGACCGATTGCGGCGCAACCTGCGCGAACACGACGACCGCGGCGACCTACAGCAACTACTTCGCCTGTCCGAACGGCACGTCGTGCACGCGCACCGCGGTGCCGATTCCGCAACAGATCGCCAATCCGGTCGCGAACTTCCCGCTCGACAACAACGGCGTGATCGTACAGATGGCACCGGTGTCGAACACCGGGCAGGCGTCGGCGACCGGCACGCTGGTGTTCGGCATCGGCACGCAGGGGAACAACCCGCTTGCCGCTGCGCAGGTGTTCACGACCGACCCATACGGCGACCTCAACAACAGCACCTTCAACGGCACGACCGTCCAGGCGTTCCTCGATTCCGGCTCGAACGCCTATTTCTTCGGCGATAGCACGCTCACGCTGTGCGGCAGCCAGTTCGCGGGCTTCTATTGCCCGTCGTCGGCGCAGACCCGCACGGTCACGCTGGTCGGGAAGAACAACGTGTCGGCGGCCGCGAGCATCGGCATCCTGAACGCGCAGACACTGTTCGCCAACGGCAGCAACTACGCGTTCAACACGCTCGCCGGCCAGATCGGCGGCAACGCCAGCTTCGACCTCGGTCTGCCGTTCTTCTTCGGCCGCTACGTGTACTACCACCTCGATCAGACCGCGAACGGCGGTCCCTCCCCCTTCGTCGGCTACTGAAGCCGCACGTCGATTCAATGCCGGACGGCGCGCGTGACAGACGCGCGAGCCGTCCGCTCATCCTTCGAAATACCCCCGTTTCTCCGCCCTTATCCGCCGATCGGCGCTTGCGTCGAGCAGGAATAATCGCTGTCACTGGAAAGAGGCGCCGTGCCTCGGCCGACTGGAGAGCTTTGTGGCAGAGGACAGCGACCTCGAAAAAACCGAATCCGCCACCCCTCGGCGCCTGCAGAAGGCGCGCGAGGAGGGGCAGATCGTGCGTTCGCGGGAGCTGTCGACCTTCGCGCTGCTCGCGGCCGGGTTCTACGGCGTATGGGGCATGTCGGGCAGCATCGGCGAGCATTTGCAGAACATGCTGCGTGCGTCGCTCACCTTCAACCACGCGAGCGCGTTCGACACCAGCCGCATGCTGATCGGCGCGGGCTCAGCGGGTCGCGAAGGACTCTACGCGCTCGTGCCGATACTCGGCGTCACCGGACTTGCCGCGCTGCTCGCACCGATGGCGCTGGGCGGCTGGCAACTGTCCGCGAAAGGGCTCGAGCCCAAGTTCAACCGGCTGAACCCGATCGAGGGCCTCGGCCGCATATTTTCGATCAACGGACCGATCCAGCTCGGCATGTCGCTCGCGAAGACGCTGGTGGTGGGGTTGATCGGCGGCACGGCGATCTGGAATCGCCACGAGCAATTCCTCGCGCTCGCGACGCAGCCGCTCAATCTCGCGCTCTCCAACTCCGTGCATCTGATCGCGGTGTGCTGCGGCATGACGGTGGCCGGCATGTTCGCGGTGGCCGCGCTCGACGTGCCGTACCAGCTGTGGTCGTTCCACAAGAAGCTGCGCATGACGAAGGAAGAAGTGAAGCGTGAGCATCGCGAGAGCGAAGGCGATCCGCACATCAAGGGCAAGATTCGCCAGCAGCAGCGCGCGATCGCGCGGCGCCGCATGATGGCGCAAGTGCCGAAGGCCGACGTGGTCGTGACCAACCCGACCCACTTCGCGGTCGCGCTGCAATATACGGACGGCGAGATGCGCGCGCCGAAGGTGGTCGCGAAGGGCGTGAACCTCGTGGCGGCGCGGATTCGCGAGATCGCCACCGAAAACAACGTGCCGCTGCTCGAAGCGCCGCCGCTCGCGCGTGCGCTCTATCACAACGTCGATCTGAATCGTGAGATTCCGGGGCCGCTCTATGGCGCGGTCGCGGAAGTGCTCGCGTGGGTCTATCAGTTGCGCCGCTTCAAGGCCGAAGGCGGCGACGTGCCGGTCGCGCCGACCGAACTCGACGTGCCGCCCGAACTCGACAAGGGCGGCGTAGCGGACGAGGACGCCGCCGAGGAAGCCGCCAACACGCTGAACCCGGCCGACGACAATGCCAACGACGCCACTAGCGACGACCACAACGGAGCCTCCGCATGAACGCTCGCGCCGGTTTCCTCGCCCGACGCTCGGATGCGCTGAGCAGCACCAACCTGCGCGCCCTCGCCGGGCCGGTGCTGATCTGCATGATCCTCGGCATGATGATTCTGCCGTTGCCGCCGTTCCTGCTGGATCTGCTGTTCACGTTCAACATCGCGCTGTCGGTGATGGTGCTGCTCGTCAGCATGTACACGATGAAGCCGCTCGACTTCGCCGCGTTCCCGAGCGTGCTGCTGTTCTCGACGCTGCTGCGGCTGTCGCTGAACGTCGCCTCGACGCGGGTCGTGCTGCTCGAAGGCCATACCGGTCCCGATGCGGCCGGTCAGGTGATCGAGTCGTTCGGCCACTTCCTCGTGGGCGGCAACTTCGCGGTTGGTATCGTCGTGTTCGTGATCCTGATGGTGATCAACTTCATGGTGATCACGAAGGGCGCGGGGCGGATCGCCGAAGTGTCCGCGCGCTTCACGCTCGACGCGATGCCCGGCAAGCAGATGGCGATCGACGCCGATCTGAACGCCGGCCTCATCAACGAAGAGCAGGCTCGCACGCGGCGCAAGGAGATCTCGCAGGAAGCCGAGTTCTACGGCTCGATGGACGGCGCGAGCAAGTTCGTGCGAGGCGATGCGGTCGCCGGCCTCCTGATCATGGTGATCAACATCATCGGCGGGCTGATCGTCGGGATGGTCCAGCACGACATGAGTTTTGCCGCGGCGGGCAAGAACTACACGCTGCTGACGATCGGCGACGGCCTCGTGGCGCAGATTCCGTCGCTGGTGATTTCGACGGCGGCCGGCGTGATCGTTTCGCGCGTCGCGACCAACGAGGACATCGGCACGCAGCTGACCGGCCAGCTGTTCACGAACCCGCGCGTGCTGATGATCACCGGCTGCATTCTCGTGCTGATGGGCCTGATCCCGGGCATGCCGCACTTCGCGTTCCTGATTCTCGGCGGCGGCCTGATCCAGCTCGGCCGCACGATGAAGAAGCGTACCGAGGAGCGCAAGAACGCACCGGCGCTCGTCGACGTCGCGCCGGCCGCGCTGGCGCCGGTCGAAAACGCCGAGGCGAGCTGGGACGACGTGACGATGATCGACACGCTCGGCCTCGAAGTCGGCTACCGGCTGATTCCGCTCGTCGACAAGAACTCGGACGGCGAACTGCTCAAGCGGATCAAGAGCATCCGCAAGAAGTTCGCGCAGGAAATCGGCTTTTTGCCGCCGGTCATTCATATCCGCGACAACCTCGAATTGCGGCCGAACGGCTATCGGATCGCGTTGAAGGGCGTCGAGGTCGGCTCGGGCGAGGCGTATCCGGGCCAATGGCTCGCGATCAACCCGGGCCAGGTATCGGCCGCGCTGCCGGGCACGCCGACCCAGGACCCGGCGTTCGGCCTGCCCGCCATCTGGATCGACACGAATCTGCGCGAACAGGCGCAGGTATACGGCTACACGGTCGTCGATTCGAGCACGGTGGTCGCGACGCACCTGAATCACCTCGTCGTCACGCACGCGTCGGAGCTGCTCGGCCGCCGCGAGGTGCAGTCGCTTGTCGAGCGGATGCAGAAGGACACGGCGTCGCTCGTCGACGATCTGGTGCCGAAGATGCTGCCGCTCACCACGCTGCAAAAGGTGCTGCAGAACCTGCTCGAAGAAGGCGTGCCGATTCGCGACATGCGCACGATCCTCGAAGCGCTCGCCGAACACGCGACCAAGCTCACCGACCCGCACGACCTCACCGCCGCGGTGCGGCTCGCGCTGGGCCGCGCGATCACGCAGCAGTGGTTCCCCGGGACCGCCGACATGCAGGTGATGGGCCTCGACGCGAACCTCGAACGGGTGCTATCGCAGGCGCTATCGACCGGCCCGAACCCGGGCCTCGAACCGGGTCTCGCGAACACGCTGCTCACCGAAACGCAGAAAGCGATGACGCGTCAGCAGAACCTTGGCCTCGCTCCGGTGCTGCTGGTGCAGCACGCACTGCGGCCGATGCTCGCGCGCTTCCTGCGCCGCAGCCTGCCGCAGCTGAAGGTGCTCTCGTATGCGGAAGTGCCCGATACGCGCAACGTCAAGGTGGTCAATCTGATCGGCGCGCACGGCTGACGAAGGTCGCTCGCTCGCGGCTGTCGATACAACGCAACCGGCGCTCCAATGGGGCGCCGGTTTGCGTTTGCACGGCTCTCCCAGGCTCGTCGAACGATGCTTCTGCCGTGTGTCCATCGCGCGAATTACCCACCTTTAACGGTCTTTATCCATCGATCGTCGCCCGACGCCTTTCGCAATAATTGATCGCAATGGGAAGCGGTGTATTGCCGGTCCGTCAGTCCGTATACCTCATCGGGGGTCCAGCTTGAACATTCGTAAATTTGTCGGTGCTACCAGTCGCGATGCGTTGCGTCTCGTTCGCGAAGCACTTGGCCCCGATGCGGTCGTGCTGTCGAATCGCACGATGGACGACGGCAGCGTCGAAATCGTCGCGCTCGCCGATAGCGATCTCGCCGCGATCACGCCGAAAGCGCGCGAAGGCGCGCAGGCCGCGGCGCTCGGCACGGGCTCAGGTGCGGCATCGACGCTGGCCCCGCGCGGCTTGTTCGCGGCGCCGACGAATCCATACGCGAGCGCAATGCCGGACGTGTTTTCGTCGGTGTTCGGCGCGAGCCCGGAAGCGGGTGGTGAAGCGACGCCGGCGATCGAGCCGGCGAATGCGGCTGCGGATTTCATGGCCGGCTCGGTGAACAGGACGGCGCTCAATTCGGCGCTCAGCAAGGCGCTCAGCATGTCCGCGAATCAAGCAGCGCCCGCCGCAAGCCAGTCGGCGTCCAGCGCGGCCACATCGTTCAACGCACCGGCCACGCCCGCCGCTGCCGCCGCGCCTTCCGGCGCGAGCGCCCGCGCCGCGGCCGCGCGCCTGTCGAAAGACATCCGCGCGGATTTGCTGAAAGCTGCCGGCGTGCCGGTACCGCCGGCAATCCCATCGAGCGAAGCCGCCGCGCCGCGCACGATGGCCGAGTCGAATCCGTGGCTCATCGATCACGCGCGCCGCCTCGCGGCCGAGCAGCAGCAACAGAGCGGCCAATACAGCGCGCGTCCCGCCGCGATGACGCCCGCCGTCGCGACCGCCAAAGGCCTCGGCAGCGCGGTCGACGCGCGGCCGGCCGCCGTGCCGCCGGTGATCGACACGCCCGACTGGGCGCGCGAAGCCGCCGAAGCCGCTGCGCGCCGCGCCGCTCAGAAGATCGCGCCCGTGCCGTCCGCTACTGACGAAAGCCGCACGCCGTCCGCCGTCGCCGAAGCGATCAAGGGGCGCATGGAGCAGGTCGTCAAGGACACCGTGATGAACGAGCTGTCGTCGATGCGCGACATGATGGAAGAGCACTTCGCGGGTCTGCTGTGGGGCGATCGACAGCGCCGCAGTCCCGCACGCGCCGCGCTCACCAAGCACCTGTTCGCCGCCGGCTTTTCCGCGCAGCTCGTGCAGATGCTGGTCGACAACCTGCCCGAAGATGTCGACACGATGGATGGCGGCATGGACTGGGTGCGCTCGGTGCTCGAGTCGAACCTGCCGGTGATGGAGGACGAAGACGCGCTGATGGAGCGCGGCGGCGTGTTCGCGCTGATGGGGCCGACCGGCGTCGGCAAGACGACGACCACCGCGAAGCTCGCAGCGCGCTGCGTGATGCGCTTCGGCGCGAGCAAGGTGGCGCTGCTGACGACCGACAGCTACCGCATCGGCGGTCATGAACAGCTGCGCATCTTCGGCAAGATTCTCGGCGTTTCGGTGCATGCGGTGAAGGACAGCGCCGATCTGCAGCTCGCGCTCTCGGAGTTGCGCAACAAACACATCGTGCTGATCGATACGATCGGTATGAGCCAGCGCGACCGGCTCGTGTCCGACCAGATCGCGATGCTAAGCCGCGCCGGCCAGCCGGTGCAGCGTCTGTTGCTGCTCAACGCAACGAGCCACGGCGACACGTTGAACGAAGTCGTGCAGGCGTATCAGCGCGCGCCGGACCAGCAGCCGCTCGCCGGCTGCATTCTGACCAAGCTCGACGAAGCGACCAACCTCGGCGGCGTGCTCGATACGGTGATCCGCTACAAGCTGCCGGTGCATTACGTATCGACCGGACAGAAGGTGCCGGAGAACCTTTACGTCGCGACCAAGAAATTCCTGATCAAGAGCACCTTCTGCATTCCGCGCGACAGCTCGCCGTTCGTGCCGCACGACGACGACATCCCCGCTTTGCTGTCCTCGCTGTCCGCACGTTCGACGGCCGAGCTGCACGAGGTTCGCTTTGGATAAGTTCGTTTCGGATCAAGCCGAAGGGTTGCGGCGGCTGCTCGGGCGCGGCGGCGCGCGCGTGATCGCGTTGGCGGGTGCGTCGTCGGGCGTCGGTAATACGACCGTGGCGGTCAACCTCGCCGCGGCGCTCGCACAGCAGGGCAAGGACGTGCTGGTGATCGACGAATGCGTCGGTGAGAAGTCGGTGAGCGCGATGCTTGGCGGCTTGCGCGGCGCGGGCAACTTCGCGGCGGTGATGCGCGGCGAGAGCCCGGTCGATTTCGCCGCCGCGCGTCACGCGCTCGGTTTTTCGGTGCTGTCCGCCTCGCGCAACAACCGCGAGGGGCATACGGAGGCCGAACTCGGTGTGCTGCTCGGCGGCTCGGCCGATATCGTGCTGATCGACGCGCAACTCGACGACGAAGGGCATCTGTCGCCGCTCGCCAAGCAGGCGCATGACGTGATGATCGTCGCGCGCATGTCGGGCGAGGCGATCACCGAGGCCTATGCGTGCATCAAGCGTTTGCATTACGCGCACGCGATCGCGCAGTTGCGCGTGCTCGCGAATCACGTGCAAAGCGCCGACGACGCGCAAGCCGCGTTCGCGAATCTCGCCGGCGTGGCCGGCCGTTACCTGACCGTCGCGTTGGAAAACGCCGGCTGCATTGCGGCCGACGTGCGCATCGCCCGGGCACTCGAGCTGTCGCGCTGCGTGGTCGACGCGTTTCCGTCGACACCGGCCGCGCGCGACTTCCGCCATCTCGCCGCCGAATTGCAGTACTGGCCGATGCGGCCAGCGATGTCGTCGCAAACGCCCTGGCGGGCGCCTGCGACAGTTACAGCGGCGCACCACGCCGACCAACCGTCCGCGCATCACGCTTGAAAGGCGTGCACGAAGGACAAGGGGAGCACGATGTACAACGCTCAGGGAAAGATTTCTCAGGCCGAAGTTTTGACGAAGTACGCACCGCTCGTGCGTCGACTCGGCTTGCAGCTTGTCGCGAAAATGCCGGCGAGCGTCGATCTCGACGACCTGATCCAGGCCGGCATGATCGGTTTGCTGGATGCCGCCGGCCGCTACAAGGAAGACCAGGGCGCGCAGTTCGAGACCTATGCCAGCCAGCGGATTCGCGGCGCGATGCTCGACGAGTTGCGCAGCAACGACTGGCTGCCGCGCAGCCTGCGCCGCACGTCGCGCGAAGTGGAATCCGCGGTGCACAAGGTGGAGCAGAACCTCGGCCGCTCGGCGAGCGAGGCGGAGGTCGCCGAGCACATGCAAATGCCGCTCGACGAATATCAGTCGATGCTGCAGGACCTGCATGGCAGCCAGCTGATCTACTACGAAGACTTCGACCGCTCCGCCGACGACGAACCTTTTCTGGACCGCTACTGCGTCGATCATTCCGATCCGCTCTCGGCGCTGCTCGACGACAGCCTGCGCTCGGCGCTCATCGAAGCGATCGACCGCTTGCCGGAGCGCGAGAAGCTGCTGATGTCGCTGTACTACGAGCGCGGCATGAATCTGCGCGAGATCGGCGCGGTGATGGAAGTCAGCGAATCGCGCGTGTGCCAGTTGCATAGCCAGGCCGTGGCACGCCTGCGCGCCCGACTGCGCGAAATGGCCTGGGCGAACGCCGAAGCGAACTGACGCCACCGCGGCGCCGCACGCCGTTTTTCAAACGCCGCCTGCAGATGCGGCGGTGCGCCGATGCCGATGCGCGCCTGTGCCGCCTGCCGTTGCTCAGGCGTTCGCCATCTCATGCTCGGCGGCGAGCGCGAGAAACGCCGAGCGCGACATACCGCGCGCCTGCGCATACGCGTCGATCTCCTGCACCAGCACCTCGGGCAGCGAGATGTTGATGCGAACGGCCTTCTTCAACGCCGGAATATTGCGCGTCGTCACGAATCCCCATGTGAACCCCGCGAACTCGGGATTGCGCCAATGCTCGCCTAGCGTGAGAGGCTCGGGCAGCGGCAGCCCTTCGTCGAGCAAGGTTTCGAGATGCGATTCGATTGCCTCTTTCGCGTTCACATACGCTTGTTCGAGCGTGTCGCCCGCGGAGTAGCAGCCTGGAATATCGGGCACCACGACGCCGAACGCGTGCGTGTTGTCTCCGGGTTCGATGGCGATCGGAAAGATCAGATGCTTCATTTGAGCCCCGCCTGTTTCAGAATGCTGTTCAGGGTGCCGGCCGGCAAATCTTTTTTCGGATGCGGGACGGTCACGAGCCCCCGTTTTCCCGCGTGCCTGAAATGATGGTGACTGCCCGCTATGCGGACGAGCTGCCAGCCATTCGCTTGAATCAATTTGACGACCTCGGCACTGTTCATACATCATACCCTCCATTATACACACGCCTACACAAACTAACGAGCAAACAAGCTTCCGCCCGTCGAATTGCGGCCGCGTCGAAGCCGCGGCGTTGGCGAAAGCTCGAACGGAGTCACCATTTCAACGTGACGAGGTGGACTAGCGCCAGCTAGCCGAACGGCTAACGCAGCGCGGAACGGACAGGGAAGTGGGTGGAAAAGCGGCGGCGGAAAACGAAAAAGCCCGTCAATGACGGGCTTTTTCATTCATTTCGTGTATTGCTCGATTGCAGGCCGGACAGGCGGGCCGATCAAAGTCCCGAATAAACCGGAACTCGTCCATCCGGCCCGTACAGATTCGTCTTGCGCGGCACGTTGACTTGCAGCGCCTTTAGCGCGCGCTCGTTGTAGTCCATCCGCACGCGGATCAGCTCGCCGTTGTTGGTGTTGACGCGCCGCGCGCGATCCGCGGCTTTCTGCAGCAGCTTCCATTGCGTCGCGACGCGCGCGTCGGTGCTGGCCGCGAGCTCCATGCCGGACCAGCCGGTCGGAAAGCCGAGTTCGGCCAGATGCGAGTCGCGCGCGGCTTCGAGCCTCGCGAGCACGCCGATCAGCTCGGTTTTTTTCTCGACGATCGCCGGCAACTGCTCCAGCGGCGAGACCGCCGTCAGCGCTTTGGTTTCGAGAGTGAGGATCGAGGCGAATGCCTCGACGGTCGAATATTCTTCGATCAGGGTAGCAACGAGGGCTTCTTTCATATCAACAACTCGCTACGCACACTGGCTCGCGAACGGCGCGCGAACCGGGTTGGTCGGACGCCGCCCGGCAGATGACCGCGCGGCGAAATGCCGATCAGTTGCCGGTCGACGAGGTTTTGTTCTGCAACAGGTCGCGCGCCGTCTGCAGCACGCCGTCGGCGATCTTGCCGGAGTCGATCTGCAGCTTGCCGTCCTTGATCGCCTGTTTGATCGACTCGACGTGCGCGGTGTCGATGTCGGCCGAGCCGGAGGCCGCGAGGCTGCGCAGATGCTGCGACAGACCCGACAGGCTCACGCTCGTTTCGCCCGACGCGCTGCTCGCGGCCGGCGCGGCCGTGCTCGTCGCGCCCTGGGTGGTGCTGGCTGCCGGCGTGGCTTCGTCGCTCTGCTGCGAACGGGACAAAGCGTCTTTCAACGACGGCAGATTTGAAGAGGTGGTGGGATCGACTTTCACGATTGGCTTCCCTAACGATTTGATCCTGATAACGGCAACCGCTGATCAAAACTTTAGCGCAATCGCTCGACACCCGGCTCGCCGCCAGGTGGCCATCTACCCCTTTCAATCCCCGTCCGTCTGCCCTGGCCACCGGGGCGCCGACCGTTTCGACGGTGCTCGTTGCCGCCAGCCCGCTCACATCTGGATCTCCACCGTGCCGCCGTCCCTGACGATGCCGGAGATGATCTGGCCGTTGGCGGTCTTCACGCGCACCTGCTGGCCCGGCGACGCGTTGTTCATCGCGCTGCCCTCGGACGAGATCGAGAAACCGTCGCCGGCCGCGATGACCCGCACGGTCTGGCCGAACACCACCGCCGACGCGCTCTTGAGCATGTCGCGGCGCAGCGGCATGCCGCCCGCGATCCGCACGAGCGAGACCGAGCCGACCGCCTGCGACGGGTCGGTGACGATCGCCTGCGGCAGGCCGGTCAGGTCGCCTTCGCGCGCGACGAGGTCGGCGGCCGTGAGCACTTCGCCCGGCGCCATCGCGCGGGCGGCGAGGTAGTAGGTCGCATGCAGCGAGATGCGCGCCTGCAGATAGATGGTCCACGGCCGCTCGCCCGCGCAGCGCACGCCGACCGTCAGCCGGCCCCACAGGCGCGCGCCGGTCGGCATGAACGGTTCGAGCGACGTGCACGCGGCGAGGCCGCGCGGAAACGCGGACGCGACAGTGATGTCGGCCTTGCCGGGCAGGCCGACGGCCTGCTGTTGCAGGAACGCGAGCGCGCTTGCGTGAATCGCTTCCGGGTCCTGCTGGCCAGGCAGCGGCGCGGCTTGCGCAGCCGTCGCGGCGGTAGCGGTCTGCGGCGTTCTCTGTGCAATGACGGCCGCCGCTTGGCGCGAGCCAGGCGACGTCGCGGGTGTTCTCGCGATCCCGGGATGCGCCGGCTGCGCCGCAGCGGCCGCGATCGGCTTGCCATTCGCGCCGAACTCGGGCGGCTCGCCGCGCGCGGCGAGACTGTCGAAACCGTCGCCTTGCGGCGCACTGGCCGCGACCACGCGCTGATTCGCGACGCTGGCGGCCGGGCCCGCTTCGACATTGACGCGCGCGACGCCCGACGCCCCAGTGCTGGCCGCCGGCGGAATCGTCACGACGCCGTTGGCGTCCGGTTTGAAGTTGGTGCGGATGATGGCCGGCGCGGCGGCAGCGGGCTCGCCCGCGCCCGGAATGACGATCGCGCCGCTTGCGCTCGCGGCACGCCCGAACGTATCGGTGTCGCGCGACCCGCTCGCGCGGCCGAGCGACTGTGCGGTCGCCGCCGCGAGCGGCGCCGCCGACGCGCTGCGCTGCGCCGGCGTCTGAATCCGTTGCGCGAGATCGTTCAGCGCGGCGGGATTTTTCTCGGCGGGCCCGGCAATCACGATCGGGCCGCCCGCATCCTGCGCCTGGGTCGTGGCCGGCAGCAACACGATGCCGCCCGCAACCCATACCGCGACGTTGACGGCCGCCCGCGTCAGGCAATGCGCAAGGCAACGCGAGAAAGAGCGCGGCACCGGCTGGGCGAGCGCGCCCTCCGAACCATCGCCCCGTTCATCGACCCGGCCACCCCCCACGCGACGCATCGTCGTGCCGCTCGCCGGCTGCGGCAAGGTGTTGGTGGGCTGGTCCATCGCGGGTCTCCATCGAATGCATCGGTACGCCTTGCATTCTAGTGAGCGCCGCTTTCGCGCAAACGTTGAATAGAAGCCCCCTTTCCCGGTTATTCGTCCGATTGCCGCTTGCGCGCGGCCCATAAGATGCATCACATGCAAAAAGGCCTTCGCGCCCGCCGCGTGTCTCTCACGATGCGCACACGGGACGGCCTTGGAAACGTTCTCGGGAGATTCCGATGCTGGACAAGCTCGATGCCGAATTCGCATTCGGCCGGCAGGCGATGGATGTGCGCGCATACCGGCAGGAACTGCTGTCGTCGAATATCGCGAACGCCGACACGCCCGGCTACAAGGCGCGCGATATCGACTTCGCGTCGTCGCTCGCCGGCGCGCTGAAGAAGACGGGCGGCAGCACCGCCGGCCAAGGCGCATCGAACAGCTCGACGCTCGCGATGACGCAACCCGCGGGCGTGACGAGCGGCATGTCGATGAACACGACCGAGGCCGGCCACATGAGCGGTAAGGCAACGCTGACGGCGACGGGCGGCAGCCCCGACGATTACGGCAACCTGCAATACCGGATTCCGCTGCAGCCGGCGCTCGACGGCAACACGGTCGACGTCGACACCGAGCGCGTGCAGTTCGCCGACAACACGGTGCACTTCGAGTCGGGTATGACGGTCGTGTCGAACCAGATCAAGACGATGCTGTCGGCGATCACGTCGGGCTCGTCGTAAGCCGGGCACGAGCACGACACCCAGGCAGGGCGCATAGCTGCTGAACACAGGCAGCATGCGCGCACGAACAGAAACGCTACGGGACTTAACGTAAAGCCGGTGCGAACCGGCAGGAGAGGTCAGGAAACATGCCATCCCTGATGAACATTTTTGGTGTCGCGGGTTCCGCGATGTCGGCGCAGTCGGAGCGGCTCAACGTGACGGCGTCGAACCTGGCCAACGCGGACAGCACGACGGGCCCCGACGGTCAGCCGTACAAGGCCAAGCAGGTCGTGTTCGCGGTGAGCCCGCTCGGCGGCGCGCGCACACGCTCCGGCCAGCAGGTCGGCGGCGTGCAGGTGACGGGCGTGGTCGACGATCCGTCGCCGATGAAGACCGCGTACGAGCCCGGCAATCCGGCCGCCGACGCGAACGGCTACGTGACGCTGCCCAACGTCGACCCGGTGCAGGAGATGGTCAACATGATCTCGGCCTCGCGCTCGTACCAGGCCAACGTCGAAACACTGAACACCGCCAAAACCCTGATGCTGAAAACGCTCACGATCGGAACCTGAGGAGAGAGCCTTGACCACCAACACCACGATCGGCGGCAGCGGCACGACCGTTTCGCAGACGCTGCTCGACACGATGAACGGCACGAGCAGCAGCTCGAGCGCGACCAGCTCGACGAGCAGCACGTCGAGCAGCACGTCGGGCACGTCGGCGGCGGACCTGCAGAACACCTTTCTGCAGCTGCTCGTCGCGCAAATGCAGAACCAGGACCCGACCAATCCGATGGACAGCTCGCAGATGACCTCGCAGCTCGCCGAGATCAGCACGGTGCAGGGCATCAGCCAGCTCAATACGTCGCTCTCCTCGCTGTCGACGCAGCTGTCGGCGGGCCAGCAATCGCAGGCCGCGTTGCTGATCGGTTCGACCGTGCTCGCACCGGGCAACTCGATCACCGTGGCGAGCGGCCAGACGAACGAGTTCGGCGTCACGCTCGCGAACTCCGTCAGCGACCTGCAGATCGTCGTGAAGAACTCGGCCGGCACGATCGTCAACACGCTCGATCTCGGCAAGCAGTCGGCCGGCACGATTCCGGTTGGCTGGACGCCGACCGATTCGGCGGGCAACACGCTCGCCGACGGCACCTACACGATCACCGCGACAGGCACGATCAACGGCCAGCAGGCGACGGCTACCACGCTCACCGGCGCGACGGTGGAAAGCGTCGTCCAGCAGAGCAGCGGCACGCCGGGCCTCGTGCTGTCGAACGGCTCGACGGTCGACCTGACCGGCGTCGCAGCGATCCTCTGATTCAGATCAATTCAGTTACGACTTTCCAGACACGGAGCACGTCATGGGTTACCAACAAGGTTTGAGCGGTCTGTCGGCGTCGTCGAGCGATCTCGACGTGATCGGCAACAACATCGCCAACGCCAACACGGTCGGCTTCAAGAGCGGCACCGCCGAATTCGCCGATATGTACGCGAACTCGATCGCCACCGCGACGAGCCAGCAGATCGGGATCGGCACGCAACTGTCCGAAGTGCAGCAGCAGTTCTCGCAAGGCACGCTCACCACGACGAACCAGGCACTGAACGTCGCGATCAACGGCAACGGCTTCTTCCAGATGTCGAACAACGGCACGCTGACCTATTCGCGCAACGGCGTGTTTCAGCTCGACAAGAACGGCTTCATCACGAACGCGCAGGGCCTCGATCTGATGGGCTACGCGGCCAATAGCTCGGGCATCATCAACACCGCGCAGACCGTGCCGCTGCAGGTGCCGACCGCGAACATCGCGCCGCAGGCGACCACCTCGATCACCGCGGGCCTGAACCTGAACGCGCAGGACAACATCATGCTGAGCGCGCCGACGGTGACTAACACCGGCGGCACGGCGCTGACAACGACCGGCGCGACGATCACCGACGCGACCGCGAACACTAACAACGACACCTACTCGATCACCTTCGACGGCGCCGGTGGTTACACGGTTACCGACACGACGGCTAACACCGCGCCGGTTTCCGGCACCTACACGGCCGGCACGGCGATCACGCTCGGCAATGGCCAGAGCGTGACGTTCACCGGCACACCGTCGGCTACCACCGCCTACACCGTTGCGCCAACGCCGACTGCGTTCAACCAGAACGACTCGACGACCTACAACTACTCGACCAGCACGACGGCCTACGATTCGCTCGGCGGCTCGCAGACGGTCAACATGTATTTCGCCAAGACCGGTGCCGGCACGTGGAACGTCTATGCGGGCACCTCGACCGGCACGGCGTCGCTGGTCGGCCAGGCGACCTTCAATTCGTCGGGCAAGCTGGTCAGCACGACCCAGCCTGCCGTTCCGGCCACCACGCCCGCGACGTACGTTGCCACCGCTACGCTCGGCGGCTTCACTTTCTCGATCCCGACCGCCGATGGTTCGTCGACGCCGCAGAACCTCACGCTGAACATCGGCACGACGACGCAGTACGGCGGCAAGGACGGCGTGAACAGCCTGCAGACCGACGGCTTCGCGGCCGGCCAGCTCACCGGCTTCACGGTCGGCTCCGACGGCACGCTGACCGGCAACTACTCGAACGGCCAGACCGCGGCGCTCGGCCAGATCGTGCTCGCGAACTTCTCGAACCAGAACGGCCTCGTCGACCTCGGCAACAACGAGTACGGCCAGACGGCTGCCTCGGGCGTCGCGCAGATCTCGACGCCGGGATCGACCAATCACGGCGTGCTGCAAGGCGGCGCGGTCGAGAACTCGAACGTCGATCTGACGAACGAGCTGGTCAACCTGATCACCGCGCAACGCAACTATCAGGCGAACGCGCAGACGATCAAGACTCAGCAGGCCGTCGACCAGACCCTGATCAACCTGTAAGCGAACAGGAGTTCTTCATGGATCGGCTGATCTACACCGCGATGTCGGGGAGCGCGCAGGCGCTCGAACAGCAGGCGATCGTCGCGAACAACCTCGCGAACGCGTCGACCACGGGCTTTCGCGCGCAGCTCGAAACCTACCGCGCCGTGCCGATGTCGTTCGGCGACGGCAGCGCGATCAACGACGACACGACCCGTACCTTCGTGCTGTCGTCGACACCGGGCGCCGACTACACGCCGGGGCCGATCCAGCAGACGGGCAATCCGCTCGACGTCGCGATTCAGGGGCCGGGCTGGCTGTCGGTGCAGACCGCCGACGGCAACGAGGCCTACACGCGCGCGGGCAATCTGCACATCGACGAAAACGGCCAGCTCGTGAACGCGACCAATCAGGTCGTGCTCGGCAACGGCGGGCCGGTATCGGTGCCGCCGGGCGCGCAGATCACGATCGGCAAGGACGGCACGGTGTCGGCATTGACGCCGGGCGATCCGCCCACCGCTGTGGTCACCGTCGATCAGCTGAAGCTGGTCAATCCCGATCCGCAGTCGCTCACGCGCGGCGATGACGGTCTGTTTCGCACCGCCGACGGCAATCCCGCCGACGCCGATCCGACCGTGACGGTCGCGCCGGCGTCGCTCGAAGGCAGCAACGTGAATCCGGTCAGCGCGATGGTCTCGATGATCACCAACGCGCGCCAGTTCCAGATGCAGACGCAGTTGCTGGAAAACGCCGACAAGAACGATCAGTCCGCCAACCAGCTGCTCAGCTTCAGCTAACGGATTGCCGCGGGGCGCCCTACGAGGCGCGCTCCGAGACCGCTTTGCATGGGCCCGGAGTAAGCGCTAAAGCGCCAACTCCGCCCGACATTGGAGAACCATAAGTGAACCGCTCACTGTATATCGCCGCCACCGGCATGAATGCGCAACAGGCGCAGATGGACGTGATCTCGAACAACCTCGCGAACGTCAGCACCAACGGCTTCAAGGGCTCGCGCGCGGTGTTCGAGGATCTGCTGTACCAGACCATCCGCCAGCCGGGCGCGAACTCGACGCAGCAAACCGAACTGCCGTCCGGCATCCAGCTCGGCACCGGCGTGCAACAGGTCGCGACCGAGCGTCTGTACACGCAGGGCAACCTGCAGCAGACCGGCAACTCGAAGGACGTCGCGATCAACGGCGGAGGCTTCTTTCAGGTGCAGATGCCCGACGGCACGACCGCCTACACGCGCGACGGCTCGTTCCAGACCAACGCGCAGGGTCAGCTCGTCACGTCGAGCGGCTACCAGGTGATTCCGGCGATCACGATCCCGACCAATGCCACCTCGCTGACGATCGGCAGCGACGGCGCGGTGTCGATCACCGTGGCCAACTCGAGCAATACGCAGCAGCTCGGCACGATGCAGCTCGCGACCTTCATCAACCCGGCCGGCCTCGACGCCAAGGGCGAGAACCTGTTCTCGGAGACGGCGTCGTCGGGTGCGCCGAACGTGTCGCAGCCGGGTCTGAACGGCGCGGGCACGCTCAACCAGGGTTACGTGGAAGCGTCGAACGTGAACGTCGTGCAGGAACTGGTGAACATGATCCAGACGCAGCGCGCGTACGAAATCAACAGCAAGGCCGTGACGACCTCCGACCAAATGCTGCAGACCTTGAGCCAGATGCAGGTTTGAGGACTGGAAATTTAAGGCGGTAAACGATGATGTCGCATTCCACTCGCACTCCGGTTCATTCGCGCACGGCCGAAGCGCTCGTGCAGCTCACGCTGCTCGCCGCGCTCGGCGGCTGCGCCCAACTGCCGAGGGAACCGATCACCCAGCAGCCGATGAACGCGGTGCCGCCGCTGCCGCCGCAGGCGCAGGCGCCGGGCTCGATCTACAACCCGGGCTACGCGGGTCGGCCGCTGTTCGAAGACCAGCGGCCACGCAACGTAGGCGACATCATCACGATCGTGATCGCCGAGAACATCAACGCGACGAAGAACTCGGGCGCGAATGCGAGCCGCAACGGCAGCACGAACTTCAGCGTGCCGACCGCGGGCTTTCTCGGCGGCCTGTTCGCCAAGACCAACCTGAACGCGACCGGCGCCAACGGCTTTGCCGGCACCGGCGGCGCGAACGCGTCGAATACGTTCAACGGCACGATCACCGTGACCGTGACCGGCGTGCAGGCGAACGGCAACCTGATCGTGAGCGGTGAGAAACAGATGCTGATCAATCAGGGCAATGAATTCGTGCGCTTTTCCGGTGTCGTGAATCCCAACACGATTTCGAGTCTGAACGCCGTGTACTCAACCCAGGTCGCCGACGCGAAAATCGAATACTCCGCGAAGGGTTACATCAACGAAGCGGAGACCATGGGCTGGCTGCAGCGGTTCTTCCTCAACGTGGCGCCGTGGTGATCATGGGTACCGTCTTCAACACGCTGTCGCGCGCGGGCCGCGCACTGATGTTCGTCGCGCTCGCCTGCGCGGCGCTGCCGGCCGTGACGCCGGCGCACGCGGAGCGCCTGAAGGACCTCGTGCAGATCCAGGGCGTGCGCGACAACCCGCTGATCGGCTACGGCCTCGTGGTCGGCCTCGACGGCACCGGCGACCAGACCACGCAGACACCGTTCACGACGCAGACGCTCGCGAACATGCTCGCGAACCTCGGCATCTCGATCAACAACCAGGCGGCGGGCTCCAGCAACTCGCAGTCGTCGCTGTCGAACATCCAGTTGAAGAACGTCGCCGCGGTGATGGTGACCGCGGTGCTGCCGCCGTTCGCGCGGCCGGGCGAAGCGATCGACATCACGGTGTCGTCGCTCGGCAATGCGAAAAGCCTGCGCGGCGGCACGCTGCTGCTCACGCCGCTGAAGGGCGCCGACGGCCAGGTGTATGCGCTCGGCCAGGGCAACGTCGCCGTGGGCGGCGCGGGCGCGAGCGCGAACGGCAGCAGGGTGCAGGTCAACCAGCTCGCCGCGGGACGCATCACCAGCGGCGCGATCGTCGAGCGCTCGGTGCCGACGGCGGTGTCGCAGGCGGGCACCATGCAGCTCGACCTGAACGACATGGACTACGACACCACGCAGCGCGTCGTCGCGGCGATCGACAACGCGTTCGGCAGCGGCACTGCGACCGCGCTCGACGGCCGCACGATCCAGCTGCGCGCGCCGGCCGATCCGCAGCAGCAGGTCTCGTTCATGGCGCAATTGCAGAACCTCGAAGTGCGGCCCGGGCAGGCCGCCGCGAAGGTCATCCTGAACGCCCGCACCGGCTCGATCGTGATGAACCAGATGGTCACGCTGCAGAACTGCGCGGTCGCGCACGGCAATCTGTCGGTCGTGATCAATACGCAGCCGGTGGTGAGTCAGCCGGGCGCGTTCTCGAACGGCCGCACGGTGGTCGCGCAGCAGTCGCAGATCCAGATGAAGCAGGACAACGGCTCGCTGAAACTCGTGAACGCCGGTGCGAACCTCGCCGAAGTGGTGAAGGCGCTCAACGCGCTCGGCGCGACGCCCGCGGATCTGATGTCGATTCTGCAGGCCATGAAAGCAGCCGGCGCATTGCGCGCCGACCTTGAAATCATCTAAGGAGCACGCGAGATGAATTCCGATACGACCAATAGCGTCAACTCCGCCAACGATCTGACCAGCCGGTTCGCGCTCGACGTGCAGGGCTTCGGCGCACTCAGCGCGCAGGCGAAGGCCTCGCCGCAAGCCGGCATGAAGATGGCCGCGCAGCAGTTCGACGCCGTGTTCACGCAGATGATGTTGAAGAGCATGCGCGATGCAACGCCGCAGGACGGTCCGTTCGATTCGCACGACACGGCGACGTTCACGTCGATGATGGATCAGCAGATGGCGCAGCAGCTGTCGAAGAAGGGCATCGGCGTCGCCGACGCGATGCTCAAGCAACTGATGCGCAACCAGGGCATGCAGGTGGGTGGCGCGAACGGCGCGGGCGCGGCGGGTGGTCTCGCCGGCATGGCCAACGCGCTCGGCGGCGGTAGCGGCGGCGATGAAGGCCAGAGCGCGGCGCTCAACGCGCTCGCGCGTGCCTACGGCAACGCCCAGGCCAACGGTCAGCTCGGGCTCGGCCGCGCCTACTCGGCCAATAGCGCGCTGACGCCACCGGTGCGCGGCGACGGCAGCTCGTCGAAGGTCGACGCCTTCGTCGACAAGCTCGCCACGCCGGCGCAGGCCGCGAGCGCGGCGACCGGCATTCCGGCGCGCTTCATCATCGGTCAGGCCGCGCTCGAATCGGGCTGGGGCAAGAGCGAGATCAAGAAGGCCGACGGCTCGACGAGCCACAACGTGTTCGGCATCAAGGCGGGCAACGACTGGACCGGCAAGACCGTGTCGACGGTCACGACCGAGTACGTGAACGGCAAGCCGCAGCGCACGGTCGAGAAATTCCGCGCGTACGACTCATACCAGGAAGCGATGACCGATTATGCGAGCATGTTGAAGAGCAATCCGCGTTACGCGCAGGTGATCAATTCGTCGCGCGACGTGAACGGTTTTGCGAACGGCATGCAGCGCGCCGGTTATGCAACCGATCCGCATTACGCGAAAAAGCTGCTGTCGATCATGCAGAAAATGGGCTGATTAAAAATAACGCACGCGACGGGCATTAAAGCGGTTTTAAAGGTGTCGGTAAAAGCGGCGATAAAAGCAGCAGAAAAACCGGCATCGGTAAAAAGCTCCGCAGGGTCCGGGGCGAGCAAGGTCGCGGAAAATAGGGCAGATACGCTTTTAACGTTTGCGCGAAATTTTCCGGCGAATATTTAAATTGAGCCCCTAAATTTTGGCTCGATGCTGCCGCTAACGAGTTAGACCCGATACCGGAATAGCGCTGTAAGGTCCGGTCGAACGCGTGTGTTGCGGCTTTGCATGAAGACCCTCAGAGTCCATGGCTAGGCCCTGGCACGTGCCCGCAAGAACATGCTTACCGGCAAGCCCATGGATATGAACCAGTCGAACGGCCTGACTGACACGAACGGTCAGCCGCACGTCCCGCAAAACGAGAGCGCTTCCGATTTCGGCCGCCGCAATCCGCTGGAAATCGGCGTGCAGCTGCGCAATATCGTCAATCGCGGCGATTTCCTCACCGTCGAATATGCGGGCGGGCAGATCGTCACGCGCCTGCTCGACGTCGACGTGCGCGAGCGCACCTTCACCTTCGATTGGGGCGCGCTTGCCGATCAGAACAAGGGGCTGCTCAACGCGCCGCGCTGCCAGTTCCACGCGTCGCCCGACGGCGTGCGCGTCGAGTTCACGACCCCGACGCCACGCGAGACGCGCTTCGAGGGAATGCCGGCGTTCGAGGCCGACTTCCCCGAGGTGCTGTTCTACGTGCAGCGCCGCGAGTACTTCCGCGTCGCCGCGCCGATTCTCGACCCGTTCATGTGTACGGGCCGCCTGCCCGAGGGCGACACGTTCCGCTTCGAGGTGCACGACCTGTCGCTCGGCGGCGTCGGGATGCGCACGACCGACCTGCGCGTCGCCGCGCTGCCGATGGGCGCGCGCCTGATGGACTGCGAGCTCACGCTCGGCGCGCTCGGCCGTCTGTCGCTCGATCTGCAGCTCGTGTCGCATCGCTCGCTCGCGCTGCCGAACGGCACGCAGCGCTATCAGCTCGGCTTCCGTTTCCTGTCGCTGCCGGGCAGCGCGGAAAACACGCTGCAGCGGCTGATCACGCAGCTCGAAATGAAGCGCCGCTCGCTGGCGCGCTGAGCGGCGAGCCAACGCGCGGTGCCGTGCGCGCGACGCCCGGCACCGCGCGAACGCTTTGGCCGACGAAGCAAACGTTGCACTCGCGTCGGAGGCAACAGCGCGGCAACGTCGCGCAAACGAAATGGCATGGCCCTCAATTTTTCGCACAGTGGGCCGTTAAAGAGGATGTTCCACTAACGCGGTGGCATGTCTGCGATGCCGCCCTTCAGGATGACGCATGTCCAGCAATCTGTTGAATATCGGCCTTAGCGGACTCAACGCGGCCCAGTGGGGTTTGACGACGACTGGTGAGAACATCAGCAACGCGTCGACACCCGGCTATACGATGGAAACCCCGGTGTATTCGGAGACGGGCGGCACGTATACCGGCTCCGGCTACCTGCCGATGGGCGTCTCCACCGACACCGTGACGCGCGCGTACAGCCAGTACCTGACGACCCAGCTGAACAACGCGCAGTCGTCGAGCAGCGCGCTCACCGCGTACAACACGATGATCACCCAGCTCAACAACCTCGTCGGCAGTCCGACCGCCGGGATTGCGAGCGCGATCAGCGGTTACTTCACCGGGCTGCAGAACGTCGCCAACAACGCGTCGAGCGTGTCGACGCGGCAGACCGCGGTCAGCGACGCGCAGACGCTCGCGAACCAGATCAACGCGGCGGGCCAGCAGTACGACCAGTTGCGCTCGAGCGTCAACACGCAGCTGAGCAACTCTGTTACGCAGATCAACACCTACACCGCGCAGATCGCGTCGCTGAATACGCAGATCACGCAGGCGAGCAACCAGGGCCAGCCGCCGAACCAGTTGCTCGACGAACGCGACCAGGCGGTGTCGAACCTGTCCCAGCTGATCGGCGTGTCGGTCGTGCAGGACAACGGCAGCTATAGCCTGTTCATGTCGAGCGGACAGCCGCTCGTGCTGGCCGGCAACAGCTTCAATCTCGGCACGGCGACTTCGTCGGGTGATCCGAGCGAGCTGTCGGTCCAGTATCTCGGCCAGGCCGGGGCAAAGCCGACACCGACGCCGCAGACGCTGTCCGACACGAGCGTGTCCGGCGGCACGCTGGGCGGACTGCTGCAATTCCGCTCGCAAACGCTCGATCCGGCCGAGGCGCAACTCGGCGCGATCGCGACCAGCTTCGCCGCGCAGGTCAATGCGCAGAACGAACTCGGCCTGACGCTGAACGGCACCGCGGGCGGCGCGCTGTTCACGGTCGGCTCGCCGACCGTGTACGCGAACTCGCAGAACACCGGCAACGCTACGCTCGGTGTCTCGTTCGCCGACGCGACCCAGCCGACCACGGGCGACTACACGCTGTCGTACGACGGCAGCACCTACACGCTGACCGACAACCAGACCGGCAGCATCGTCGGTTCGGCGGCGAACCTGACCAACCCGATCGGCGGCCTGCAGTTCTCGGTCGCGAGCGGCACGATGAAGGCCGGCGACTCGTTCTCGGTCGAACCGACCCGCGGCGCGCTCGACGGCTTCGCGCTGACCACCACGTCGGCGTCGGCAATCGCGGCCGCGGCGCCGGTGCTCGCGTCGGCGTCGACGTCGAACACCGGCACCGGGACGATTACGCAAGGCACGGTATCTGCCGGCTACAGCGCGCCGACCAGCACCTCGACGATCACTTACACCGCGGGCACCGGCCTGACCGGCTTCCCGGTCGGCACGGTGGTGACAGTCGCCGGCTCGCCGTCCACGCAGTACACGATCAGCTCGGCGACGACCGCGGTGCCATACTCGCCGAGCTCGGGCGCGACGCTGACGATCACCAACCCGAGCAATTCGGCGAGCGCGGGCGTGATGAACAACGTGACGGTCACGATCAGCGGCACGCCCGCCAACGGCGACTCGTTCACGATCGGACCGAACACCGGCGCGACCAACGACGGCCGCAACGCGCAACTGCTGTCGAACCTGACTTCGGCGCAGGCGCTCGACGGCGGCACCTCGACGCTGACGGGCGCGTACGCGAGCTACGTCAACAACATCGGCAACCAGACCACGCAGATCCAGACCTCGGCGACCGCGCAAAGCACGCTCGTCACGCAGATCACGTCGGCGCAGCAGTCGGTGTCGGGCGTCAATATCAATGAGGAAGCGGCCAACCTGCTTCAGTACCAGCAGCTCTATCAGGCCAACAGCAAGGTCATCCAGACGGCGCAGACGCTGTTCCAGACTTTGCTTGGCATCTTCTCGTAAGGCGGAACCATGCGAATTTCGACCCAGCAGTACTTCAGCATGAACGTCGCGAACATGAGCAATCAGCAGGCTCAGTTGTCGCAGATCTATCAGGAAATCTCGAGCGGCGAGAGCCTGACCACGCCCGCCGACAATCCGCTCGGCGCCGCGCAGGCCGTGCAGCTCAGCTCGACGGCGTCCGCGCTGTCGCAGTACACGACGAACCAGAACGCGGCGCTCACGTCGTTGCAGGCCGAGGACTCGACGCTCTCCAGCGTCATCACGACGTTGCAAAGCGCGAACACGTTAGGCCTGCGCGCCGGCGACGGCAGTTTGAACGACGCCGACCGCACGGCGATCGCCGCGCAGCTGACCGCCCTGCGCGACCAGCTCGTCACCTCCGCGAATGCGAGCGACAGCTCGGGCAATGCGCTGTTCGCCGGTTTCCAGAATTCGACCCAGGCCTTCACGACCGATGCGGCCGGCAACGTCACCTATACGGGCGACACGGGCACGCGCACCGTGCAGGTCACCGATAGCAACGCGGTCTCGACCGGTGACAATGGGCTGTCGGTGTTCATGAGCGTCGGCGCGACCAACGCGCAGCCGATCGCCTCGGGCGACCCGGCCAATACCGGCAGCGGCGTGATCGGCGCGGTGTCGGTCAAGGATCCGACCAACGCGGGGAACGCGGACTCGTACCAGATCCAGTTCAGCGGCAGCGGCAGCTCGCTCACCTACACGGTCACTGACACGACGACCAACGTCGCGGGTACGGTGCAGCCGTACACGGCGGGCTCGGACATCACGATCGCGGGCCAGACCGTCGAAATCACAGGCACGCCGGCGGCCAACGACAAATTCACGGTGCAGCCGGCCAACCAGGCGGGCACCAACGTGTTCGCGAACCTGAACGCGATGATCGCCGCGCTCCAGCAGCCGGTGAGCGGCAACCCCGCGGCCTCGGCGAACCTGCAGAACGCGTTGAATACGGGCCTGTCGCAGCTTGGCAACACGCTGAACAACGTCACCGCGGTGCAGGCATCGGTCGGCGGCCGCGAGCAGGAAGTCAAGGCGCTGCAAACGGTGACGGAGACCAACTCACTGCAAACGCAAAGCGATCTCGCGGACCTGACCCAGACCGACATGGTCTCGACGATCAGCAAGTATTCGATGGAGCAGGCGGCCTTGCAGGCTTCGCAGCAAGCGTTCGTGCAGATCCAGAACATGTCGCTGTTCCAGTACATCAACAGCTGATGCCGCTCCCGGCGGCGCAATAAAGAAACCGGCGCGAGCCGGTTTTTTTATGTCCGCGATTTTCGGCGTTATCCCAGCGCCGCCGCGACCCGTCCCATCTCATCGATGCCGTTATCGAACAAGCGCACGAAGAACGGGATCATGTTCGGCAGCATCAGCTGCACGAGCAGCAGGCCGACCAGCATCGTCAGCGGAAAGCCGATCTGGAACACGCCGATCTGCGGCGCCGCGCGATTGAGAATGCCGAGCGCGAGGTTCGCGATCAGCAGTGCGACGACGACCGGCAACGCGAGCAGCAGCCCCGCCGAGAAGATCGAGCCGCCCCAGTTCGCGAGCGTTTGCCAACCGTGCGGGGCGAGCAGGTTAGCCGACACCGGCACCGACTGGAACGTCGTCACGAGCGCGGCGATCATCTGCAGATGACCGTCGACGGCGAGAAACACCAGCGTCGCGATCGTCGTCATGTAGCGTGAGATCACGACGCCCGAGCCGGTCGCCTGCTGGTCGAAGAAGGTCGCGAAGCCAAGGCCCATGCCGAGGCCGATGAAGTAGCCGGTCGCGTCGATCGCCTGGAACACGACCTGCATCGTCACGCCGAGCGCGATGCCGATCAGGAACTGGTTGACGAGAATCCACACGCCGGCCGCGGAAAACACGGTGACCTGCGGCAGCGCGCCGATCGTCGGGGCGACGATGATCGTCGCGAACGCGGCGAGACCGATTTTCACGCGCGAGGGCAGCGACATGTTGCCGAGCACCGGCGCGGTCGCGATCAGCGCGGCGATGCGCGCGAACGGCCACAGGAACGCGGTCAGCCAGACGTTCAGTTGCGCGTAGGTGACCGTGAACATGGAGTGGGGAGGGCAGGCGTGCCAGCGGCGCTCAGTTGACGAGCGTCGGAATGCTGGTGATCGTGTGGCGCAGATAGTCGAGCATCGTGGTCAGCATCCATGGTCCGGCGATCACCAGCGTGAGCGCGATCGCGAGCAGCTTCGGGATGAACGACAGCGTGCTTTCGTTGATCTGCGTGGCCGCCTGGAACAGGCTCACGACCAGACCGACGACGAGCGCGACGAGCAGCAGCGGGGCGGCCAGCACGAGGCCGACGTACATGGCCTGGTGGGCCAGCGTCATGACTGCTTCGGGTGTCATCGTGAGTGCCTGAGGAACAAGGAGTCGAAAAAATATCAGACGAAGCTCTGCGCGAGCGAGCCGAGCAGCAACTGCCAGCCGTCGACGAGCACGAACAGCATCAGCTTGAACGGCAGCGAAATCGTCGCCGGCGACACCATCATCATGCCCATCGACATCAGCACGCTCGCGACCACCATGTCGATGATCAGGAACGGAATGAAGATCGTGAAGCCGATCGTGAAGCCGGTCTTCAACTCGCTCGTCACGAACGACGGCACCAGCAGCGACAGCGGCACGTCTTCGGGCCCCTGCATCGGCGCCGCGTGCGAGATGCGCGCGAACAGCGCAAGGTCGCTTTCGCGGGTCTGACGCAGCATGAAGGTCTTGAACGGCGCGACGCCGCGCGCCACCGCCTGATCCATCGACATCGTGCCTTCGGAGAACGGCTTGTAACCTTCGTTATAGGCTTTATCGAGCACCGGCGACATCACGAACAGCGTCAGAAACAGCGCGAGACCGACGACCACCTGGTTCGGCGGCGTCGTGGTCGTGCCGAGCGCCTGGCGCAGCAGCGACAACACGATCACGATGCGCGTGAAGCTCGTCATCATCAGCACCATCGCGGGCAGGAACGACAGCATCGTGAGCAGCAGCATCGTCTGCACGCTCAGCGAGTAGGTCGTGCCGCCGTTGGGGCCGGGGCTCGTCGTGAACGCCGGCAGGCCGGCGGTTTGCGCGAAAGACAGCGTCGGCAGCGCGAACAGCAGTGCCGGCAGCGCGAGTTGAAGCGCTGCGGGGAGCGCCCGCCCCGCACGGCGCGTAAGCGTGAAGAACCAGGCTGACTGCCTGAAACTGACCTGCATTACCGATCCCCGCCGCGGTGCGCGTTGAAACGTTTGCCCACTTCGCCTTTCAGGGCGTCGCGAAAGCGTTGACCAAAAGTGCCGGAAAGCGGTGCTGGCGAAGCGGCAACCGTATCGGCCGCGACGGAACCCGCCGGCATCGTATGCAGCAGCCGCACGTTGCCGGGCGCGGCGCCGAGCACGAGCCACGTATCGCCGACCTCGACGACCGCGACGCGTTCCTTGCCACCGAGCGAAGCGCCGCCGACCGTCTTCACAAGACCGCCGCGCTGGCCCGGTTGCAGGCCGAAGCGTCGGGCGAGCCACGCGCAGCCGAACACGAGGCCGATCACGACCGCGAGCCCGACGAAGGTTTGCAGGACCGCGCCGACGCCGAGCGCCGGCACCGCGCTACCCGCGCCGACACCGGAGGCGATCTTCGCGGCGTTGTTGACCGCGTTCATGTCGGCGGCGTGCGCGACGGTGGACGCGACGGTGGACGCGAAAAGCGACGCGAGCAGCACGCCGCGACCTGCCAAACGTTTCATCGATTGAGTTTCCGGATGCGTTCGGACGGCGTGATGATGTCGGTCAGCCGGATACCGAACTTGTCGTTGACGACCACCACCTCGCCCTGCGCGATCAGGCAGCCGTTGACGAGCACGTCCATCGGCTCGCCGGCCATGCCGTCGAGTTCGACGACCGAGCCCTGCGCGAGCTGCAGCAGATTACGGATCGCGATCTTGGTGCGGCCGAGTTCGACCGTCATCTGGACGGGAATGTCCAGGATCATGTCGATGTCGTTGTGCGTCGAGGTCGGCGCGGCCTTCGACAGCGGCTGGAACACGGCGCCCGCGGCCGGGTTGATTTCGTCGTTGCCGTTCTGCTCGGCGAGCGCGCTTGCCCAGTCGGCCATCGCCGCGTCGTCTTCCACGGCGGACAGCTCGCCGGCGGCGAGTTGCTCGGCTGCCGCGAGATCGGTCTCGGGCTTTGCGTTCAGGTCACTCATATCCACCTTCCTTCATCGTGTCGGCTGCGCTGATCATCTTCTGGACCCGCAACGCGTACTGACCATTGAAAATTCCGTAGCCGCATTCCATCACCGGCACGCCGTCCACTTTCGCGGTGATGTGCTCGGGGATGTTGATCGGCAGAACATCGCCTTTGCGCATGTTCAGGATCTGTTCGAACGTGACCGGCACCTGCGCGAGATCGGCGCTCAGCTGCACTTCGGCGGCCTGCACCTGCTGCGACAGCACGCGCACCCAGCGTCGGTCGACGTCCATCGCCTCGCCCTGGATCGGCGACGAGAGAATGTCGCGGATCGGCTCGATCATCGAGTAGGGCATGCAGATGTGCAGCGTGCCGCCCGTCGAGCCGAACTCGATCGAGAACTGCGTGACGATGACGATTTCGTTCGGCGTCGCGACGTTGGCGAACTGCGTGTGCATTTCCGAGCGCACGTATTCGAACTGCAGCGGACGCACGCTCTTCCACGACGCCGCGTAGTGCTCGAACGTCAGATTGAGCAGCTTCGTGATGATGCGCTGCTCGGTCTGCGTGAAATCGCGTCCTTCGACGCGCGTATGGAAACGGCCGTCGCCGCCGAACAGGTTGTCGACCACGAAGAACACGAGGTTCGGATCGAACACGAACAGCGACGTGCCGCGCAGCGGCTTCACGTGGACCAGGTTCAGGTTGGTCGGGATCGGCAGGTTGCGCGTGAACTCGCTGTACTTCTGCACCTTCACCGGGCCGACGGAAATTTCCGCCGAGCGCCGCATGAAGTTGAAAATGCCGACGCGCAACAGGCGCGCGAAGCGGTCGTTGATGATTTCGAGGCCCGGCATCCGGCCACGGACGATACGTTCCTGCGTGGCGATGTTGTACGGCCGCACGCCCGTGCGGTCGTTTTGCTCGGATTCCGTGTCGGATTCGCCGGTGACGCCCTTCAGAAGGGCATCGACCTCCTCCTGGGACATGAACTCTTCGTGGCCCATTGCTTATTCCTCGTGCGTCCCTTGGCGATTGATGATGGCAGCGCTTGACAACGTCACGTCACTGCACGACGAATTCGGTGAACAGCACGTCCTGCACGCGGATCGGTGCGGCGCCCTTGTCAATCGGCTCGGTGATCAGCGTCTTCAGCTCTTCGGCGAGCGCGCGCTTGCCTTCGAGCGGCGCGAGTTCTTCGGGGTGCTTGTTCGACAGCGCGAGCAGGATGCGGCTGCGCACTTCCGGCATGTGATCGGTGAGCGCCTGCTGGGTGGCGGCATCGCCGAGCTTGAGCGTGAGGCCGATGCGCAGGAAGTGTTGCTGGCCGTCGTCCGATTGCAGGTTGACGGTCATCGATTCGAGCGGGAAGAACAGCGGCACGGCGGATTGCGCCGGCGCGGCTTCGGCCGATACGGCGGCGGGTGCGCGTTTCGACATGAAGAACCACACGCCGGCACCGGCAGCGCCCGCGGCGATCAGCGCAATGAGGACGATCAGGATGATGCGCTTCATGGGGCCCGGCGAGGCGGGCGCGGCTTGTTGCGGGGCGGTCGTGGTTGCCATTTGGGTTGCCAGCTTGTTGCTGGCCTAGTAAGGGTTAGGGTGATTGTTGTTGATTTGCCTGCGGCGCTATGGGTCGAAAAGAAGGGCTATTTCTGGCTATTTCTGGCTGTTTCTGGTTTTTGGGGTTTTTTTTGTCGTTGTTCTGGCTTTTTTGGCCTTTCCTTGCTTTGTTATCGGTCTATTAGCGTTGCCCCTGTGCGGGGCGGCACCTACTTTCTTTGCTGCTGCAAAGAAAGTAGGCAAAGAAGACAGCTCAAACCGCGAACTCTTAAGCGGGTCCCTCGGTCTGCATGAGGTAGTGGTGCATCTGGAATCCGTGCTCCCGCACATTCCGCTCCAGTGACAAGGCAGTCATTCTTCCGGCGGCGCTACGCGCGCCGAAACCCCGTTCAAAACCCACTGGTGGTTTCGGCGCATCGCCGAGGCGCAGCCGACGGCCCCCGCTGCGCGGGCAAAACCATTGGTTTCCCTGGCAGACCCGTCCGCGACGCACGTAGTGCGGAGTGGGAGGGATGACGGCTTTGTCACGAACGGGGAATGTGCGGCGGCCCGGATTCCAGATGCACCACTACCCCTTCCAAGCCAGGGGACCCGCTTATGAGCTTGCGGTTTGAGCTGTCTTCTTTGCCTACTTTCTTTGCAGCAGCAAAGAAAGTAGGTGCCGCCCCGCACAGGGGCAACGCTAATAGACCGATAACAAAGCAAGGAAAGGCCAACAAAGCCAGAACAACGACAAAAAAGCGCCCCGCCTCGCTTCAGGCAAACGTATCGACCAATCCAACCTGCTGCCGCACGGCAACATTCCCGATGGCATCGCTGGAACTGTCCCCTGCAAGGGCGCCCCCTCCACCACTGCCCCTCTTCCCATTTCCCCCACCCGCGCCAGCGCTCTGCTGCTGTTGCCCGCTCTGCCGCGCAAACCCATCACTCACACTCGCGCTGCCAAGCCCAATCCCATTCGACTCCATCGCCTCGCGAAGCTTCGGCAACGCCGCCTCGACCGCTTCCCGCACCGACTGGTGCTGCGAAACGAACAGCGCATGCGCATGGTTATCCGCCACCTGCAACACGACCTGCAACGGCCCCAGATCCTTCGGATTGAGCGTCAGCTCAGCACTCTGCGAATGCGCATTCGACAAAAACAACACCTTCTGGCTCAGCGCGTCTTCCCAGTCGCTCGTGCCGACCTGCGGCGTCAACGCATTCGCGGCGGCCGCCGCGCTCGCATTGCCCGTACTCTGCGCTGCCGCCGTCGTGCTCGCGGCGTTCGCTGCCGCCTGCGTCGCGGCCAGCGCGGCGTTCGCCGCCTCGGACGCGCTGCGCACCGATGCGAGGTTGTCCGCCTGGCCGCTCGTCGCGGCCGCGGCGCTCAACGCGTCGGCGGCCGACTTCGCTGCCGACGGATCGGCCAGCGCGGTCGCGGCAGCCGTCGCCGTTGACGTGGTGTGGGTCGTCGAGGCCCCCTTGCCGTTGCCGAACAGGCCGCTCGCAAGCGTCTTGTCGTCCGACGTGCCGTTCAGGCCGTTTTTCGTGTTGCCCAAGCCGCCCGCCGCGCTCGACACGCTCGTGGCTTTTGCGGCCGCGCCGGCAGCAAGCGCGGCCGCGGGCACCGCGCCCTGGCCGCTCGACAGCGCGGACAGCGCACGCTGCAACGCATCCTGCAGCGACTTCGGATCGACCGCGCCTTTCCTGCTTGCCGCGGTCGCCGCGAGCGCGCTCGTGGCCGTGCCGGCCAGCGCGCTCACCGCATCGGCGGCGGAGCTCGCGGCATCGGTCGTGGTGGTGGTGTTCGAGTCGGCGTTGTTGGCGACGACCTGTGCCTGCGCTTGCGCCTGAGCCTGGGCGGCAGCCGCAGCGGCGGCGAGCGCGCCAGCGTCGGTTTGCGCCTTGGTGTCTTTCTGCCTGGCTTGCGTCGCGGTCGTCTGGCTGTTCGATGCCTGCTGCGTCGGTGTCGTCGACGGCGTGGACGACGGCGATGACGCGCTGCTGCTCGCCGCGTTGCTCGCTGTGCCGTTGCCGTTCTGGCTGCCGCTCGCGCTCTGCTGCGAGGAAGCGGGAGCGGACGTGGAAGCGGAAGCGGGCGGCGGCGCACTGGGCGCGCTCGGCGCCGAGGCTTGCGACGCCGTCGCTGAACTGGTCTGCTGTTGATTCGCGCTGTTCTGCTGGTCGATGCTTTGCTGCAAGGTCTGCGCGAACGGGCTCGAGACCGCGGCGTTCGCGGACGCGCTGCTCGACCCATTGCCGCTCGTGTCGAGCAGCGTGCTTAGTTGGGAGCCGATCTGTGAAAGAAGCGACATAAAGAATCCTGTGAATCGGTCGAACGGGTGTGCCGTCAGGCTTTGGCCGCGAGGCAAGGCCTCATGCGCCGTCGGCTCGCATGCGCAGACTCCGCGCCGCAAATTCGTCGGCGTCGCGCTGTTCGCGCCGCGCCGCAACCTTTGCCTCGGCCGCCTCGCCGCGCGCCTGCAGCACTTCGTACGAGCCGAGCTTCTGCTTGTGGCGCTGCCAGTCGGGCTTCGCCGCCTCGAGGCGCGCGCTCGCCGCCGCGAGCAGGCTGCGCTGCTGCTCGATCGCGGCATCGAGCGTATCGATGAACGCCTGGAAGTTGCGCATGTTGCCGGCCGGCATGCCCGACTGCGCGCTCTCCATGAAGCGTGCGTAGTATTCGTCGCGGTACTGCACGAGCGCATCGAGTTGCGCCTGAACGTCGTTGCGCTCGCGCTGCGCGCGGCCGAGCCGCTGCGCGGCGGCATCCACGTCGTCCTGCGCGAGACCGATCAGCGTCTTGATCGGGAAATGTTTCGACATCGTCAGCCTCCTCGGCCCTAAGCAAACAGCGCGCTGAGCATGTCGATGCTCGGCTGGAAGTTCGCGCACTCGCGAAAGCCTTGCTGCAGGAACGCTTCCATCCGCGGATACAGCGCGATCGCGCGATCGAGCACCGCGTCGCGCCCGCTCGAATACGCGCCGACGTTGATCAGATCGCGGTTGCGCTGATAGCGCGACAGCATCTGCTTGAACATACGCGTTTTATTCAGATGGTTATCGTCGATCAGCGCGGTCATTGCCCGGCTAATCGACGCTTCGATATCGATCGCAGGGTAGTGGCCGGCTTCGGCGAGCGAGCGCGACAGCACGATGTGGCCGTCGAGAATCGCGCGCGCCGAGTCGGCGATCGGGTCCTGCTGGTCGTCGCCTTCGGTGAGCACCGTGTAGAACGCGGTGATCGAGCCGCCGCCCGCCGGTCCGTTGCCAGTGCGCTCGACGAGCGCCGGCAGCTTCGCGAACACCGACGGCGGATACCCCTTGGTCGCGGGCGGCTCGCCGATCGCGAGCGCGATCTCGCGCTGCGCCATCGCGTAACGGGTCAGCGAATCCATTAGCAGCAGCACGTGCTTGCCCTGGTCGCGGAAGTATTCGGCGAGCGAGGTCGAGTACGCGGCGGCCTGCATCCGTAACAGCGGCGACACGTCGGCCGGCGCGGCGACCACGACCGAGCGCGCCAAGCCTTCCTCGCCGAGAATCTGTTCGATGAACTCCTTCACTTCGCGGCCACGTTCGCCGATCAGGCCGATCACGATCACCTCGGCGCTGGTGTAGCGCGCCATCGTGCCGAGCAGCACCGATTTACCGACGCCCGAACCCGCGAACAGCCCCATCCGTTGACCACGACCGATGGTCAACAGCGAGTTGATCGCGCGCACGCCGACGTCGAGCACCTTGTGAATCGGCTCGCGATTGAGCGGATTGATGACCGGCGCGGACAGCGGCGCGTCCCTTTGCGTGCCGAGCGGGCCGAGCCCGTCGAGCGGACGGCCGGATGCGTCGAGCACGCGGCCGAGCAATTCCCAGCCGACCGGTAGACGCTTCGCGCCCGCGAGCGGGTCGGCGATCGGCGCGCTTTCGAGCGGAAAGACCCGCGCGCCGGGCAACAGGCCGATCACTTCGGTGGTCGGCATCAGGAACAGCTTGTCGCCGGAGAAGCCGACCACTTCGGCTTCGGCCATCGGCAGCGAACTGCCGGGCGGCAACTCGATCATCACTTCGGCGCCGACCGACAGACGCAGGCCGACCGCTTCGAGCACGAGACCGGCCGCGCGTGTGAGACGCCCGCACGCGCGCAGCGGCTTCGCGATCGCGTTGCGCGCGCGCAGCGCGTCGAGCTGGCCGCGCCATGCCTGCATGTGGGGATTGACGTCGAGCGCGGGATCGTAGGACGGCGCGTGCGGAGCGTGAGCGGCGCAAGCACTGCGCGCGGCGTGGTCCGTCGCGGCGGACTCGCGGCTCGCCGCCGCGCCTGTCGCTGGATGTGCGCTCGCAGGAGCGTGCCATGCCGCATCCGGGGGCTGCGGAATACCGGCCGACTCGACATCGGCCAGCGCCTCGGCGCCGAACGACGCCAACGCGAGCTCGCGTTCGAGCGGCGTCAGATCGCTCGCGCGGATCTCGTCGAGCGTCGGCTTCACCACGTGCTCACCTTGCCGAGCGCGGCGGCGACGCGCTGCCAGCGCGTGTCGATGCCCGCGTCGACCTCACCGGTGCCGGCCTGCGCGCGGCAACCGCCACGCTCCACCGATGCGTCGGTGCGCACGGTCCAGCCGCGCGTTTGCAATTCATCGAGCAGATACGCCTCGACGACCGGCAGATCGGCGGGACTCACGATCAGCGCCGGCGCGCCGGCAAGCGCGGGCTCGGCCGCGAGTACCTCGCGCGCGGCCGCGATCAGTGCGGTCGGGTCGTGCTGCACGTGCTGGCGCACGACCTGCTGCGCGATGTCGAGCGCGAGTGCGATCAGCGTTTCGGAGATCGCGTGCTGCGCGCCATCGAGCGCGCTCTTGAAGGTTTCGGCGAGCGCGGCGAGCCGCATCGCTTCCTCGCGCGCCTCGGTCTGGCCTTGCGCGAAACCCTGCGCGTGCCCCTGGTCATAGCCCGCCTGATAGCCGAGCGCCTGGCCGGCCACATGACCGGACGCGACGCCCTGTGCATGCGCGGCTTCGCGGCGGTGCTCGAGTTCGGCTTCGAACGCGCGCTCGTCGAACTCGGGTTCGGCCGGCGGCGGCGCCGGCGGAGCCGGGTCGAACGACGCCATCTCCCAGCGCTGGTAGGCCGAGAGGCTTTCCTTTGCCGGGGCGTTCGGATCAGACATAGGCATCTTCCGCCTTGCCGCCTAGAACGATCTGTCCGCTCTCGGCCAGGTTGCGCACGATCTGCAGGATGCGGCGCTGCTGCGTCTCGACTTCGGACACGCGTACCGGGCCGCGCGCGTCGAGGTCTTCGGCGAGCAACTCGGCCGCGCGCTGCGACATGTTCGACAGGAACTTCTGACGCAGCGCGGGCGCCGCGCCCTTCAGCGAGATGATCAGCGCTTCGGATTCGACTTCCTTCAGCAGCAGCTGGATCGCGCGGTCTTCGAGGTCGAGCAGGTTCTCGAACACGAACATCTGGTCGATGATCTTCTGCGCGAGCTCGGCGTCGTACTGGCGCACGTTTTCGATGACGCCTTCCTCGTGGTTGCTCGACATGAAGTTCAGAATCTCGGCGGCCGTGCGGATACCGCCCATCGGGCTGCGCTTCAGGTTGTCGCTGCCGGACAAGAGGCCGGTCAGCACGTCGTCGAGCTCGCGCAGCGCGGCCGGCTGGATGCCGTCGAGCGTCGCGATCCGCAGCAGCACGTCGTTGCGCAGCCGGTCCGTGAAACAGCCGACGATCTCCGAAGCCTGATCGCGGTCCAGATGCACGAGGATCGTCGCGATGATCTGCGGATGCTCGTTCTTGATCAGTTCCGCGACCGCCGCCGAGTCCATCCACTTCAGGCCTTCGATGCCGCTCGTGTCGCTGCCCTGCAGGATCCGGTCGATGATCGCGCCGGCCTTGTCGTCGCCGAGCGCCTTGGTCAGCACTGAGCGGATGTAATCGCTCGAATCGAGCGACATGCCGGTGTGCTGCTCGGCCTCGCGCACGAACTCCTGCAGCACCTCGTCGACCTGTTCGCGGGTGACGTTCTTCAGCGCGGCCATCGCGACGCCGATTTTCTGAACCTCACGGGGGCCCAGAAACTTGAACACCTGCGCCGCCTCTTCCTCGCCGATCGACATCAGCAGCAGCGCGCTCTTCACTACGCCTTCAGCGCTCATCGGACACCCAGTTCTTGACGACGGTTGCTACGACCTTCGGATCCTGACGCGCGATGCTGCGCGCGAACTCCAGGTTCCGCTCGTATTTGTGCTTCGCGTTTTCGAGCGCGAGATGCTCGCTATCCGCTTCGATTTCCACCACCGCGCCATCGCGCTCCTCGGCCGGGATGCCGTCGAGCAGCACCGGTTCGTCGGGCGCCATCAGCGCGGCAACCGGCTCGGGCGGCGGCGGGAAGGCGCGGCGCAGCGCCGGCTTCACCATCACGAAGTAGAGGAACAGGGCCACCGCGCCGATGCCGAGGTACGTCGCGATCTGCTTGTACAGCGCGAGCATGTCGGGCGTGCGCCACCACGGCAGGTCGGCGTTCGGGTCGAGCTCGGTGGTAAACGCGCTGTTGACCACGTTGACCGAGTCGCCGCGCGACGCGTCGAAGCCCATCGCGTCCTTCACGAGCTGGGTGATCTGTGCGAGCTTGTCGGCGCTGACCGGCTGCATCGTCACGTGACCCTTCGGATCGACGACCCGCAGATAATTGACCACCACCGCGACCGACAGCCGGCGGATGCCGCCCATCGGCTGGTCGACGTGGCGCACGGTCTTGTCGAGTTCGTAGTTGGTGGTCGAATCCTTGCGGTCGCTGACCGGCGTCGTGGTGACCGAGCTCGCGCCGTTGCCCGCCACGATCGGCGCGGAGGCCGGCTGCGGCGGCTGGTTCGACAGCGCGCCCGGCACCCCCGAGGCGCCGCCTTGCGACATTTCGGTGGCGCTGCTCGACTGCTGGCTGCGGATCGCGGCCTGCTGCGGATTGCCGTTCGGGCCGTAGTTCTCGGAGGTCTGCTCGCTGTGCGAGAAGTCGATGTCGGCGCTGACCTGCGAGCGCGCGTTGCCGGCGCCGAACAGCGGCGCGAGGATCGTGTCGATGCGCTGCTGGGTGTTGCGCTCGATCTGCTGGCGGAACTTCAGCTGGGTCGCATCGAGTCCGCTGCCATTGGTGGGCTGCGTGAGCAGGTTGCCGTCCTGGTCGAGGATCGTCACGCCGCGCACCGGCATTTCCGGCACCGCCGAGGCCACCATGTGCGTAATCGCGACGACCTGCCCTTCGTCGAGCACGCGGCCCGGGTACAGGTTCACGAGCACCGCCGCCGACGGCGCTTCCTTGTCGCGCACGAACACGCTCGGCTTCGGAATCGCGAGATGCACGCGCGCCGATTTGACGCTCGAGATCGCTTCGATCGTGCGTTCGAGTTCGCCTTCGAGCGCGCGCTGATAGTTGATCTGCTCGTCGAACTGGCTGATGCCGAATTTCTGGTTGTCCATCAGCTCGAAGCCGACCGAGCCACTCTTCGGCAGCCCCTGCGATGCGAGGCGCAGGCGCATCTCGTGGACCTGCTCGGCCGGCACGAGGATCGCGCTGCCGCTTTCGGACAGCTTGTACGGAATATTGGCCTGCTGCAGCGCGGTGATGATCGAGCCGCCGTCGCGGTCGGACAGATTGCTGTAGAGCACCTTGTAGCTGGGCGCGCGCGACCACAGGAACAGGCCGGCGACGACCGCCACCAGCAGCGCGACCGCGAACACGAGCGGCGCGCGCGGGTTGCCGCGCATCTGCGCGAGTCCGGACAGACGCTGGCCGAAATTGCCGCCGATACCTCCCAGGCCGCCGAGGCCACCGAGGTCGGCCATGCCGCCGGCCTGGCCGCTACCGGCCTGACCGGCAGCGGGCTGCGCGCCGGCGAGCCCCATACGGGCGTCGGGGTTGATCAACGAGTTGGCAGACGAATCCATGCGTCGGGTTTCTCCGGGGAATGCCTTGGCGTTCTGTCGTGATGCCGCGCCGGGGCTGGGCGGACGGACAGAGACTTTCACCTTTGAAATTATCCGCAGCGCCGCTGAACCCGATTGCTTGAATAGAGCGGGGTTTTCCCTCTAGTTTCGGGACTTTCCGCGAGGAGCCGCTGCTATGCTTTCGTCCAGATCGGTACACCGTCCGGCGGTCCGATCGCACATCCAACGGAGAAAACATGACCATGCCCGTGAACGCGCTATCGTCGGCGCTGCAACAGATGCAGGCGATGGCGGCGCAGGCGGCCGGCGACGCGACCCCGGCGGCGGAGCAATCCGGCGCGGCGACGCCCACCAACTTCGCGGCGGCGCTGAAGGCTTCGCTCGACAAGATCAGCGGCGACCAGCAGAAGGCGGTCGGCGAGTCGCAGGCGTTCGAGCTCGGCGCGTCGAACGTCTCGCTGAACGACGTGATGGTCGACATGCAGAAGGCCAACGTCGGCTTCCAGTTCGGCCTGCAGGTGCGCAACAAGCTGGTCGCCGCGTACAACGACATCGCGCAGATGTCGATCTGAGCGGGATCGCGCGTGTCCGCCTGAAGGGGGCTGCCTGAAGGACCGCCTGAAGGTCCACACGAGTCCCGTCCGACGATCCGGCACGCCGCTGCCGGCGCTTGCGCCGGCGGCTTCGTGCCGTGTTTCCGGTGCCCGCCCAGCGGCGCTTTCGATCCTCCTTACACCGGACTAAAGCTTTGTCGTCGCGCATCCGATAACCAAATTACAGGTCAGCGAGCGGCGCGTCGACGCGCCGCGCGGCCACGCCACGACTTAACCGCAGCCAGTATAAGAGGAGGAGCGCCGATGTTTTCCCAAGGGCACGCTGGAGCCAACGCGTATGCGCGTGTCGGTATCGAGACATCCGTGATGGGCGCAAGTCCGCATCGTCTGATCGTGTTGCTGTACCAGGGCGCACGCCAGGCGATCGCGCAAAGCCGCATGCATTTGCAGCAGGGCAACGTGGCCGAGCGTGGCATGGCGATCAGCAAGGCGATCCGGATCATCGAAAGCGGGCTGCAGCAGTCGCTCAACCTCGAGGTGGGCGGCGAAATCGCCGAACGGCTCAACGCTTTGTACGACTATATGGCGCGTCGACTGTTCCAAGCCAATATCAATCAGAGCGAGGCGATGCTCGTGGAAGTGGACCGTCTGCTCGCGACGCTCGAAGAGGCATGGATCGGGATAGCCCCGGAGATCGCGCGGATGGCAGCACAGCCAGCCGCGGAAAGCCTGAGATGACATCGAACGCAGAATATTTTGACCGCTACGAGGCGATCGCGGCGCTGTCCTGCCGCATGCTGATGGCGGCCCGTCGTGCACTGTGGAACGACCTGGTGCACTTGCAGGAAGAGTATCGGCAGCTGGTCGAAGCGCTGCGCGAAGCCGACGTGGGCGTCAAGCTCGACGAGGCCGAACGCCTGCGCAAGTACGCGCTGATCCGCCAGATCCTCGCCGACGACGCCGCGATCCGCGACCTCGCGAATCCGCGCATGGCGCATCTGTCGGCGCTGTTCGCCGGCCGGTCGACGCGCGTGCTGAAGGAGTTGTACGGGGCGCGCTGAGCGCGAGCGGGCGCGCGCGTGAGCGGGCGCCACGCCGCACGCGTCTGAAGGATCGGAGCAATCAGAGCATCGCGCGCGTTGCCGCCGATGCGACCAAGGAACCGGCATGAACGGAATCGATTCGGCCCTCGCTTCGGTGCTGTCGAGCCGGATCGACAGCCTGCTCAGCATCGCGCCGGGAACCGCGACCACCTCGCAGACCGGCGCGGCCGGCGTCGATACCGCGGTTCCCGCGGCGCCTGCGAACGTGACGCCCGCGCCCCAGCCGTCCGCGCAAACCGCGCTGTCGGCCGTCGCGCTGACGCTGAATGCGATTGCGCACTCAGGCGGCGAGGCCACACCGGCGGTGCTCGGCCGCGCGCCGATCTGGGCGGCCGCGCCGGCGCTCGACGTCGCCATCGAAAGCTTGCCGCTGACCGATGCGGCGGGCGCCGCGACAGTCAATTTCGCTGCCGGCGATTCCGCTGCTGCCAACACCAATACCAATACCAATCCCAACGCTGCCGCCAGCGCAACCGCGGCCGCCACCGCGAGCGTGGCGGCGACCGAAGTGCCGGTCGCGGCGCTCGCGGCCGCGCTGCAACAGACGGTCGCCGACAGCGGCCTGTTCTACGAGGCGCATCTCGCGGCGTGGCTGGTCGGCCAGCGTTCGCCGGCCCAACTGGCGAACGAGGCGCAGAACCAGCTCGTCGCAGATTCTCAATTGCCTCCCGACTGGAGCGCCGACGCTGGCGACGCGAGCGCGCGGTCCGCTGCGGCGAACGGAGCCCCCGAGGCAACGCCACGCGGCACGGCGAACGTTGCCGAGAACAACCCTGCCATGCACGCGACGCCGTCGATCCTGACCGCGCAGGCCGCGCGACTCGTCGCGGGCGAGCTGCTGGCCAGCTCGGTGTCCGACCTGAATGGCCAGTCCACACACGCGGGGCTGCACAGCGCGGTGTCCCAGGCGGCCGATGCCGGCTCGTCGCAGAGCGCGCAGGCGATGGCGGCGGCGGTGCATCCGGCGACGGTGCCGCTCGTGCGCCAGCAGCTCGATCTGCTTGCGACCGGACAGTTCCGCTGGACCGGCGAGGCGTGGCCCGGCGCGCGTCTGGACTGGACGATCGAGCAGGATGGGGACGAATGGGACCGCAGCGGCGGCGGCCTCGCGAGCGAGGACGGCCAGCCGTGGCGCACGCGCCTGACGCTGTCGCTGCCGACGCTCGGCACCGTCGATGCCGAACTGACGCTGACCGGCACGCGGCTGGCCGCGCGCGTGCAGGCGAGCCCGCGGGGCGCCGCGCGGCTCGCGATGCAGGGGGACGATTTCCGTCAGCGGCTCGCGGCGGCGGGGCTCGAGTTGCAGGGATTGACGATTCGCGAGATCGGCGGCGGTGTGCCTGGTACTACCGCGGCGGGCACCTCGGCGGCGGGTGCGCAGGCCGCGGGCGCGTATGCACGGTCGGCGTCGGCGGCTGTGGCCACGTCGACGGCGTCGGCGTCGGGCGCCGCATCGCGCGACGACCTCGATTGGGATATCTGATGAGCCGCACCCAACGTCGCAGCGCGGCCGCGCTTGTTTATGACGCTCATGGCGGCGAGCCCGCCCCGCGTCTGGTCGCCAAGGGGTATGGGCTGCTCGCTGAGATGATCGTGCAGCGCGCGAAGGAGGCAGGGCTCTATGTGCATGAGGCGCCCGAGATGGTGTCGCTGCTGATGCAAGTCGATCTGGATGCGCGGATTCCACCGCAGCTTTATCAGGCTGTCGCCGAGTTGCTGGCCTGGTTGCATCGGCTCGAGAGTGGGGCCGATGCTGAGACGGGCAATGGCGCTGGCGCGCCGGATGTGGTTGATGTTGTTGCTACTGATGTGCCTGGCGGTGCTAGTACTGTGGATCACTGAAGGTGTGTGTTTGCCCTTTGGCAGGGCGGGGCGCTTTTTTGTCGTTGTTCTGGCTTTGTTGGCCTTTCCTTGCTTTGTTATCGGTCTATTAGCGTTGCCCCTGTGCGGGGCGGCACCTACTTTCTTTGCTGCTGCAAAGAAAGTAGGCAAAGAAGACAGCTCAAACCGCAAGCTTATAAGCGGGTCCCCTGGCTTGGAAGGGGTAGTGGTGCATCTGGAATCCGGGCCCCCGCACATTCCCCGTTCGTGACAAAGCCGTCATCCCTCCCACTCCGCACTACGTGCGTCGCGGACGGGTCTGCCAGGGAAACCAATGGTTTGGCCCGCGCAGCGGGGGCCGTCGGCTGCGCCTCGGCGATGCGCCGAAACAACCGATGGGTTTTGAACGGGGTTTCGGCGCGCGTAGCGCCGCCGGAAGAATGACTGCCTTGTCACTAGCGCGGAATGTGCGGGAGCACGGATTCCAGATGCACCACTACCTCACGCGGACCGAGGGACCCGCTTAAGAGTTGGCGGTTTTAGCTGTCTTCTTTGCCTACTTTCTTTGCAGCAGCAAAGAAAGTAGGTGCCGCCCCGCACAGGGGCAACGCTAATAGACCGATAAGACAACAAGGAAAGGCCAACACCGCAAAGAACAAAGACAAAAAAAGGCCTCACCCCGCCCAGGGGCTAAATCAGAATCTCATCATCAACTTCAACACCGCGTTCACGCGTCTCCCGTACGGTGGCGAAATCAACCCGCGCGCATTCAAGCGCGCCTGCACGAGCACGGGCTTCATCTTGGAAAAAGTAACGAACCCCTCGTACCCGTGGTACGCCCCCATCCCACTCGCCCCGACCCCGCCGAACGGCAAACTCTCACATGCCAGATGCATCAGCGTCTCGTTAACCGCCATGCCGCCGGCGATCGTTTCATGCGTGACACGCTCAACCGTCCGCGCATCGTCGGCATAGAGATAAAGCGCCAGCGGCCGCGGCCGCGCATTGATCCACGCGATCGCGTCGTCGAGCGTGTCGTACGGCACGAGCGGCAACAGCGGCCCAAAAATCTCCTCCTGCATCAGCGCGCATTCGTCCGGCGCGCCAGTCACGGCGATCAGCGGAAAGCGCCGGCTCCCGGCATCGGGCGTCGCGTTGGTCAGCGCATGCAATTGCGCGCCCGCAGCCCGCGCTTCGTCGGCGAGACGTTCGAGCCGCTCGAAGTGCCGCGAAGAAATGATCGACGTGTAATCCGGGTTCTGCCCGAAGTCCGGATACATCCTCGCCATCCGCACGCGCGCCCGTTCGATGAACGCCTGCTCCTTGCCGCGCGGCACCAGCACGTAGTCGGGCGCCACACAGGTCTGCCCCGCGTTCAGCGTCTTGCCGGCGATCAGATTGTCGACCGCGTTGTCGAAACGCGCATGCGCGCCGATCAGCGCCGGCGACTTGCCGCCGAGTTCGAGCGTGACCGGCGTCAGATGCTCGGCCGCCGCGCGCATTACTTCGTGACCGACCTTCGTCGAGCCGGTGAACAGCAGATGATCGAACGGCAGCGCGCTGAACGCGGCCGCGAGCGCCGCATCGCCGTTGACGACCGCGACGTGAGTGCGCGCGAACGTCTGACCGATCAGCAGCTCGAATAGCGCCGAGGTGCGCGGCGTCAGTTCGGACATCTTGATGATCGCGCGATTGCCGGCCGTCAGCGCGCTGATCAACGGGCCGACCGCGAGCAGCACCGGATAATTCCACGGCACGATGATGCCGACCACGCCGAGCGGCTGCGGCACCACCTTCGCGCGCGCCGGCAGCAGCCACTTGTTGGTGCGGCGGCGCTGCGCTTTCATCCAGCGCTTGCCGTGACGCAGCGCGGCGTCGATCTCTTCCTTCACGAGCAGGAATTCGGCGAGCAGCACTTCTTCCTTCGCACGATTGCCGAAGTCCGCGTGCATCGCGTCGGCGAGCGCGTCGCGATTGTCGAGCATCAGCTTGCGCAGCGCGCGCAGATGCGTCGCGCGCGTGTCCCACGACGGATAGGGCGCGCGCAGATACGCATGACGTTGATCGCGCAACAGTGCTTCGAGCGCGGCGACCTCCGGCACATCGTTCTTCATGTGAGTCCACTCCCAGATGGATGACCGTGCGCGTCGAGCGCGCTTATCTTGGTTTGAGGTTGAGTCGGAGTTGCGAGCGGTGCGCTCGGGGTTTGCGCGCCCGCCGCGTTTACCCGGGAAAGGCGCGCTTGACGATCGCCGCGTGATCGAACGTGGCCGGCAGCGTGCCGTACACGCGGCCGCTTTCGCCGCAGCCGTCGGCGAGGCGCGTCGCGATGAACGCGTCGGCGACCCCGGCGGGCGCGTGCTGCGCGAGCAGCGTCGCCTGCGCGATCAGCACGATCTGCTGCGCGATACGTCGCGCCGACGCCTCGCGCTGTTCGGCCGGTCCGTTCAGCGTCGCGGCGAGGCGCGCGAGTGCCGCGCCCAACGCCGGATGCGCGCGCGCGACGTCCTGCCAGGCGGCGAACAGCGCTTGCGCGGCCCGCGGCTCGCGCTCCATCGCGCGCAGCACGTCGAGGCACATCACGTTGCCCGAGCCTTCCCAGATCGAGTTGACCGGCGCCTCGCGATAGAAGCGCGCCATCGGCCCGGTTTCGACGTAGCCGTTGCCGCCCCAGACTTCCATCGCCTCGCCGGTGAATTCGAGCGCGCGCTTGCAGACCCAGTACTTCGCGGCAGGCGTAACGATGCGCCGCCAGGCGCGTTCGGCCGATGAAGCCGACGACGCGTCGGCGGATTCCTCGAACGCGCGCGCGAGACGCATGAACAGCACCGTAGCCGCTTCGGATTCGAGCGCGAGATCGGCGAGCACGTTGCGCATCAGCGGCTGCTCGGCAAGGTGCCGGCCGAACGCGCTGCGATGCCGCGCATGATGGACCGCCTGCACGAGCGCGGCACGCATCAGCGCGGCGCTGCCGATCACGCAGTCGAGCCGCGTGTAGCTCGCCATTTCGATGATGGTCGGCACGCCGCGTCCTTCGTCGCCGATCATCACGCCGTACGCGTCGAGAAATTCGACTTCGCTGCTCGCGTTGGAGCGATTGCCGAGCTTGTCCTTCAGACGCTGGATCTGCACCGCGTTCTTGCTGCCGTCCGGCGCGAAGCGCGGCACGAAAAAGCACGACAGTCCCTCGTGCGTGTCGGTGCGCGCGAGCACCAGATGGGCGTCGCACTGCGGCGCCGAGAAGAACCATTTATGACCGACGAGCCGGTAAGCGCCGCCGCGTCCGCCGGCACCGTCGAACGCATGGGCGCGCGTCCGGTTGCTGCGCACGTCGGAGCCGCCCTGTTTCTCGGTCATGCCCATGCCGATCATCGCCGAGCGCTTTTGCGTGAGCGGCACGTCGCGCGGATCGTGCTCGCGTGTGTACAACTGGTCGCGCAGCGTATCGAACAACGTGGATTCGCGCTGCAACACCGGAATGCTCGCGAATGTCATCGTCAGTGGGCACAGCGAGCCGGATTCGATCTGCGCATGCATGAAGTAGCCGGCGCAGCGCGCGGCCATCGCGCCGCTTCGCGGCTCGGCGAACGGCAGCGCGTGTAGCCCTTCGCGGCGCAGCAGCGCGAGCAGTTCATGCCACGCGGGATGGAACTCGAGCGCGTCGATGCGCTCGCCGCGCGGACTATGCGTGACGAGCTCCGGCGTATGGCGGTTGGCGAGCTCCGCGAGCGCGAGCGTGTCGGGCGTCGTCAGCGTCGCGCCGTGTCGCAGCAGCGCCTCGTGATGCCAGCTCGCGCCGTCGCGATCGACGGCCGCGCTCAAAGCGGCGTCGCTCGCGAACAGGTTGTAGTCCGCGAGCGGCGGTGCCTGATTCGTCACCTCGTGAGTCTGGCCGAAGCCGTGCCGTTCCATCTGCTGTCTCCGTGCTTTCGCTTATTGTGCGCCGCTTTGCCGACGGCATCCGCGATGCGCTTTGTCGCATCTGTTCGAGCGCCGCGCGTGATGCCGCATGCCGGAAGGAGGACGCGCGTCGCGCCATGTTTGGAAGCCGCGCGCGGGCCGTACGCGCCTTTCATCATAGGGGCGCGTTGCCGCCGGCGTTTAGAGGAATCGTTCTGTCAGGGAGCCGCCGCAGCCCCAATACGCTCCCTACAATGCGCAGAAAACACACGTAGACAAGTGTGCACGAGACAGGGTCCGCGAGCAACGCGGCCCATCAGGAGGAGCGCATGCAATACGACTACATCATCGTCGGTGCGGGCTCGGGCGGCTGCGCGCTCGCGAGCCGTCTCGCGGATAGCTGTCCCGACGCGACCATCGCGCTGATCGAGGCCGGTCCGCATACCGGGCGCAATCTGTTGGTGAACATGCCGGTCGGCGTCGCGGCCGTGGTGCCGAATAGACTGAAGACCAACTACGGCTACCTGACCCCGCCGCAGCCGGGGCTCGCCGGTCGCCAGGGCTATCAGCCGCGCGGACGCGGTTTCGGCGGATCGAGCGCGATCAACGCGATGATTTACACGCGCGGCCATCCGCTCGATTACGACGAGTGGGCGCGGCTCGGCTGCGACGGCTGGTCGTGGGCCGAGGTGCTGCCGTATTTTCGCCGCGCCGAAGACAACGAGCGCGGCGCCGATGCGTGGCATGGCGAGGCCGGTCCGCTGACCGTGTCCGATCTGCGCTTCAGGAATCCGTTTTCCAGGCGCTTCGTGCAGGCCGCGCTCGAAGCGGGCTACAAAGCGAACGACGACTTCAACGGCGCGGATCAGGAAGGCATCGGCTTCTATCAGGTCACGCAACGTGACGGGCGCCGTTGCAGCGTCGCGCGCGCGTACATCTACGACCGGCCGCGCGCGAATCTGCACACGATGGCCGACGCGACCGTGCTGCGCGTCGTGTTCGACCGCAAGCGCGCGAGCGGCGTCGAAATCGTGCGCGCCGGCCGCACCGAAACGCTCGCGGCGCGCGCCGAGGTCGTGCTCGCCGCTGGCGCGTTCAACTCGCCGCAACTGTTGATGTGCTCGGGCATCGGGCCGGCCGCGCATCTGCGCTCGCTCGGCATCGACGTGCTTCACGATGCGCCCGAGGTCGGCCAGAACCTGATCGATCACATCGATTTCACGATCAACAAGCGCGTGAGGTCGATCGAGCCCACCGGTTTCTCGGTGCGCGGCATCGCGCGGATGCTGCCGCAATTCGTGACCTTCATGTGCCACGGGCGCGGCATGCTGTCGAGCAACGTCGCCGAGGCGGGCGGTTTTCTGAAGAGCCGGCCGACGCTCGCGCGGCCCGATCTGCAACTGCATTTCTGCGCGGCGATCGTCGACGATCACAACCGCCATATGCACTGGGGCCACGGCTATTCGCTGCATGTATGCGTGCTGCGTCCGCATAGCCGCGGCACCGTGACGCTCGCAAGCGCCGATGCGCGTGTCGCGCCGCTGATCGATCCGCGCTTTCTGAGCGATGCGCGCGATCTCGATCTGCTCGTCGAGGGCGCGAAGATGGCGCGGCGCATTCTCGGCGCGCCGTCGCTCGCGCTGCACGGCGGCGAGGAGTTGTACACGCGGCCAGGGCAATCGGATGCGGAACTGCGGCAGACGATCGCCGAGCGCGCGGACACGATCTATCACCCGGTCGCGACCTGCCGGATGGGCGGCGACGCGCGCTCGGTCGTCGATCCGCAATTGCGCGTGCGCGGCGTGACGGGGTTGAGGATCGTCGATGCGTCGGTCATGCCGACCCTGATCGGCGGCAACACCAATTCGCCGACGGTGATGATCGGCGAACGGGCGGCGGAGTTGATCGCGACGAGCCGGCGAGACGGAGCGGGGAGGTCGGAGACGGTGACGCCCCCGAACCCAGGTGACACGCCCGCGCAGGCGGTTTGATCGCCGTTTGCAAGGAGGTCGGCAAACGCGAGCGGCGTAACGCGGCCGGCGGCCGGCCGCCGCCCGTCACTCGCCTGAGGGTGGCAGAGCTCCTTGCGGCGCTGTGATTCCGTTAAAGCCGATCCCCGGTCCGAGTATGAAATCGTCGCTGGCGTGTGTCGGCAGCGTTTCGCGCGCGACGTCGAGCCACGCGCGCGCCGCGTGCGACAGATAGCCGTTGCGGCGCCAGCCGATCGCCATCTCCCAAGGGATCTCCGGTTCGACGACCGGGCGGCAGGTGAACTGCGCGGGATCGAGCCGCCGGCAATAGGGCGCGGGCAGCAGCGCGATGCCGACGCCAGCCAGCACCAGCGCCGCCATGAAGTCCCAATGCGCGCTGCGTCCGACGATCGCGGGCGCAAATCCCGCCGCGCGACATGCGTTCAACACGACGTCGTTCAGCGCGAGGCTTTCGCCGTAAAACACGAACGGCTCATCGGCGAGTTGGGCGAGCGGCACCTCGTTCAACGCATCCCAGCGCGAGCCGGCGCGCGCGACGAGCCACAACAGCTCGCGCGACATCGGCAGCACGTCGATGTTGTCGGGGTCGACCGGCTGCAGCACACCGCCCAGTTCCAGTTCACCGTTGATCAGCGCGGCTTCGATCGCGCGCGAGCCCTGCTCGAACAGCTTCAGCTCGATCTTCGGATAGCGCTGGCGGAACGCGGCGATTGCGGGGGTGAAGAGCGCACCGCCCATCGGCGGAATGCCGATTGCCAGTTCACCGCGCCCGAGCGTGTCGAGATCGTTCAGCTCGGCCTGCAGTTGTGCGTGCGCGGCGAGCACGTCCTGGCCGCGCTGATAGACGATCCGGCCCACGTCGGTGAGAACCATCTGGCGGCCGTCGCGCAGCAGCAGCGGCGAGCCGATTTCGTCTTCCAGCGACTTGACCATCTTGCTGATGGTCGGCTGCGTGACGAACATCTGCTCAGCGGCGACGGTGAAGCTTTGCCGACGGACCACTTCGACGAAATAGCGCAGCGCGCGGAGTTCCATGAGCGTGGTCTCCAGAATTCCAGTTCGGAATGGTTTCGATGATTGTAAGTCATTTTATTTATGGCGCGGCGGGCCCCATACTAAATGCCTTCCACGCCAGCCAGGGGATGTCATGTCCGCGCCAGTTTTCACCCGTTCCGCCCGTCCCGCCGGTGGCGGCTCAAGTGGGGACGCGGGTGGCTTCGGCCGTGTCGCACGCATCGCCGTGCAAAGCGCCGCGATCGCGGCGCTCTGGATTGGCGCCGATTTCATCGTGCGGCGGCTGCATCTGCCGGTGCCGGGCGGCGTGGTCGGCCTCGTCGTGCTGCTCGCGCTGCTGTTCTGTGGCGGTATCGCGCCGCGCTGGGTCAAGGCCGGCGCGGACTGGCTGCTGTCCGACATGCTGCTGTTCTTCATTCCGGCGGCGGTCGCCGCCGTGCAATACGGCGGCCTGTTCCGCGCGGACGGCTGGCGCCTCGCGCTAGTGGTGATCGCCGGCACCCTGATGGTGATGGTCGCGGTGGCGTTCGCTGTCGATCAGGCCGCGCGCGTCGAACGGCGTTTCGCGCTGCGCCGCGTGCGGGTTGCGCGTAAGGCAGGCAGTCTGTCGCACGAGCGCCGATGAACCTGCTCCCGTTCGCTTCGCTGTTGGCCGACGACGCCTCGCGCCTGATCGCGGCCGGCTGCCTCGTGCTGACGATCGCGCTGTACTTCGCGTCGAAGGCGCTGTATGCGCGCGTGCGCTCGCCGTGGCTCACGCCGATGCTGACGGTGCCGGCCGCGCTCGTCGCGATCGTCGTACTCGCGCACATTCCGTATTCGCTTTACTTCGAGGACACACGCTGGCTGATGTGGCTGCTCGGCCCCGCGACGGTCGCGTTCGCCGTGCCGATCTACGAGTACCGCGCACTGTTGAAGCGCCACTGGATCTCGCTGTCCGTCGGCGTGACGGTGGGCATTCTGGTCGGCGTCGGCGGCTCGCTGATGCTCGCGAAGCTGCTGCACCTGTCGCCGGACTTGCAGCGCAGCCTGATGACGCGTTCGGTGTCGACGCCATTCGCGCTCGCCGTGTCCGACAGGATTCACGCGCCGAAGGACCTGACCGCGCTGTTCGTGATCGCGACCGGCGTCTGCGGCATGCTGTTCGGCGAAATCGTGCTCGCGTTCGTGCCGCTGCGCACGCGGCTCGCGCGCGGCGCGCTGTTCGGTGCGGCCGCGCACGGCGTCGGCACCGCGAAGGCACGCGAGCTCGGCAGCGAGGAGGGCGTGGTGTCCAGCCTGACGATGATGATCGCCGGCGTCGCCATGGTGCTGCTCGCGCCGATGCTGGGGCTGCTGCCGATCTGAACCAGCGCGCTGCCGCACCATCCGGCACGCGCCGAAGTCATCTCGATTTGCTACAATCGCCGTTCGTCTTCGAGGAGCGTTGCGACGGGTACCGCGAATCCGCATTCGCCGGCCGCCCGCCAGGCTCGAAGGCTTCAATTGGCAGCATGGAATGCGCATCGCGCGAATCCGAACGCTGCCTCAAACCGCGCTCACGTCACATTTCTAGTCAATTTCTTAGAAAGGAGGGCGTGATGAACGCCGCAGTCATCGATTCCCAGAAGCTGGATTACGTTGTCGCCGACATGTCGCTCGCCGCTTGGGGCCGCAAGGAACTCACGATCGCCGAGACCGAAATGCCCGGCCTCATGCAGACCCGTGATGAGTACAAGGCGCAGCAGCCGCTGAAGGGCGCGCGCGTCGCCGGCTCGCTGCACATGACGATCCAGACCGGCGTGCTGATCGAGACGCTGACCGCGCTCGGCGCGGACGTACGCTGGGCCTCGTGCAACATCTTCTCGACTCAGGACCATGCCGCCGCCGCGATCGCGCAGGCCGGCACGCCGGTGTTCGCGTTCAAGGGCGAATCGCTCGATGAATACTGGGAGTTCTCGCACCGCATTTTCGAATGGCCGAACGGCGAGTTCGCCAACATGATCCTCGACGACGGCGGCGACGCGACGCTGCTGCTGATCCTTGGTTCGAAGGCCGAGAAAGACCGCTCGGTGATCGCCAGGCCGACCAACGAAGAAGAAGTCGCGCTGTACAAGTCGATCGCCGCGCACCTCGAGATCGACCCGACGTGGTACTCGAAGCGCCTCGCGGCAATCAAGGGCGTCACCGAAGAAACCACCACCGGCGTGCACCGTCTGTACCAGATGGAGAAGGAAGGCCGCCTGCCGTTCCCGGCCATCAACGTCAACGACTCGGTCACGAAGTCGAAGTTCGACAACCTGTATGGCTGCCGCGAGTCGCTCGTCGACGGCATCAAGCGCGCGACCGACGTGATGATCGCGGGCAAGATCGCGGTCGTGGCCGGTTACGGCGACGTGGGCAAGGGCTGCGCGCAATCGCTGCGCGGTCTGGGCGCGACCGTGTGGGTCACCGAAATCGATCCGATCTGCGCGCTGCAAGCGGCGATGGAAGGCTACCGCGTCGTGACGATGGAACACGCGGCCGACAAGGCCGACATCTTCGTGACCGCGACCGGCAACTACCACGTGATCAACCACGATCACATGAAGGCGATGCGTCATAACGCGATCGTCTGCAACATCGGCCACTTCGACTCGGAAATCGACGTCGCGTCGACCCGTCAGTACCAGTGGGAAAACATCAAGCCGCAAGTCGACCACATCATTTTCCCGGACGGCAAGCGCGTGATCCTGCTGGCCGAAGGCCGCCTCGTGAACCTCGGCTGCGCGACGGGCCACCCGTCGTTCGTGATGTCGAACTCGTTCACGAACCAGACGCTCGCGCAGATCGAACTGTTCACGCAGGGCGCGAAGTACGAAAACAAGGTGTACGTGCTGCCGAAGCATCTCGACGAGAAGGTCGCGCGTCTGCATCTGGCGCGCATCGGCGCGAACCTGACCGTGCTGTCCGACGCGCAGGCCGGCTACATCGGCGTCGACAAGAACGGTCCGTTCAAGCCGAACCACTACCGCTATTAAGCACACGGCCGTCCGCGGCTCGATGCGCGCGTTCGCGCGCCCGGCCACGCGGGCGGCGGTAAAAGCTTGACGGTCCGATCCCGGGGCGGCGCGCAATGCGCCGCTTTGTTCGCCAGCGCGGCTTTTCGTTTGCTGGACATCTTCTCCGCACAGGTGCTTACAAGGAGTTCTACATGACCGTGCTGCTGACCTGGCTCATCAACGCGCTCGCGCTGCTGATCATCACCTACATCGTTCCGTCGATCCATATCCGCAGTTTTGGTACCGCGCTGATCGTCGCGATCGTGCTCGGCCTCATCAATACGCTGCTGCGGCCGCTGCTGATCCTGCTGACGCTGCCCGTCACGATCCTCACGCTCGGACTCTTCATTCTGGTCGTCAATGCGCTGTGCTTCTGGCTGTGCGCGTCGCTGCTGAAGGGCTTCGAGGTGTCGGGCTTCTGGTCGGCGTTCTTCGGCTCGATCCTGTACAGCATCGTGTCGTGGCTACTGTCCGCGCTCATCTTCGGCAACCGCAGTCTCGGTTGACCTTTTTGACTATGAATCCGATCGAACTCTCATTCGAATTCTTCCCGCCGAAAACGCAGGAAGGCATCGACAAACTGCGCGCGACGCGCGCGGAACTCGTGTCGCTCAAACCGAAGTTCGTGTCCGTCACGTTCGGCGCCGGCGGCTCGACCCAGCAAGGCACGCTCGATACCGTCGTCGACATGGCGAAGGAAGGGCTCGAGGCGGCGCCGCATCTGTCGTGCATCGGCTCGTCGAAGGACAGCCTGCGCGCGATCCTCAACGAGTACCGCGCGTACGGCATCCGCCATATCGTCGCGCTGCGCGGCGATCTGCCCTCGGGCATGGGCGCGGTCGGCGAGCTGCGCTATGCGTCGGAGCTCGTCAGCTTCATCCGTGCCGAGTTCGGCGACTGGTTCTGGATCGAGGTGGCGGGCTATCCGGAATACCATCCGCAGTCGCGCTCGCCGCGTCACGATCTCGAAAACTTCGCGCGCAAGGTGAAAGCCGGCGCGAACTCGGCGATCACGCAGTACTTCTTCAACGCGGACGCGTACTTCCGTTTCGTCGACGATGCGCGCCAGCTCGGCGTCGACGTGCCGATCGTGCCCGGCATCATGCCGATCACGAACTTCTCGCAGCTGATGCGCTTCTCCGAAATGTGCGGCGCCGAAGTGCCGCGCTGGATCGCGCGCCGGCTGGAGAGCTTCGGCGACGACCGCGAGTCGATCCGCGCGTTCGGGCTCGACGTGGTGACGGCTCTGTGTCAACGGCTCCTCGACGCGAAAGTGCCGGGTCTGCACTTCTATACGCTGAACGCGGCCGCGTCGACCAAGGCGATCTGCGAACGGCTCGCCGTGTAATTGCGATGCCCGCGCGGCTGCAACGGCCGCGCGGTCCCCGCCAGTCTGGCATGGGTCGCAAATTTGTCCCAAATAGCGTGGTAAGTCCCTGTTGAAGCTCATTTTTGGGCTGTCTATCATCGAAACGCAGCTAACCCGGCTGCTGTGCGGAGGACGATATGACAGTGACAAGAAAGACTGCGACACACCGGCTGTTCGCGCTTCACCAGTTCTGCCTGCCGGCGCTCGCCGCGCTCGCGGTCGCCACGAGCGGCCTCGCGCCCGCCGCGTCGCAGGCGGCCACGCTGCCCGACAAGACGCTGGTGTTCTGCTCCGAAGGCAGCCCGGCGGGTTTCGATACCGCGCAATACACGACCAGCGTCGAATTCAGCGCCGGCTCGTACACGGTGTATAACCGGCTCGTCGAATTTGCGCACGGCAGCACGGACATCGAGCCAGGACTCGCCGAAAAGTGGGACGTGTCGCCCGACGGCCTCACCTATACGTTCCATCTGCGCCACGGCGTCAAATTCCAGACCACGTCGTACTTCAAGCCGACCCGCGAATTCAACGCGGACGACGTCGTGTTCACCTACGAACGCATGCTCGATCCCGAGAACCCGTTCCGCAAGGCGTATCCGGTCAATTTCCCGTATTTCAACGACCTCGGTCTCGCGAAGAACATCGCCAAAATCGAGAAGGTCGATCCGTACACGGTGCGCTTCACGCTGAAGGAAGTCGACGCGCCGTTCCTGCAGCAGATCGCGATGCCGTTCGCGTCGATCCTGTCGGCTGAATACACCGATCAGCTGCTGAAGGCGGGCAAGGCGTCCGACATCAACCAGTACCCGGTCGGCACCGGTCCGTTCATCTTCCGCAGCTATACGAAGGACGACACGATTCGCTTCGACGGCAATCCCGACTACTGGAAGCCGGGCGTCGCGAAGCTCGGCAAGCTGATCTTCGCGATCACGGTCGATCCGGCCGTGCGCCTGCAAAAGTTGAAGCGCGGCGAATGCCAGGTGATGTCCTATCCGCGCCCCGCCGACATCCCCACCGTGAAGGCCGATGCGTCGCTCGCGATGCCAAGCGAAGTGGGCTTCAACCTCGGCTATATCGCGTACAACACGACCAAAAAGCCGCTCGACAACGTGCTCGTGCGCCGCGCGCTCGACATGTCGGTCAACAAGAAGGCGATCATCGAGGCGGTCTACCAGGGCGCGGGCCAGGCAGCGACCAATCCGATGCCGCCGACGCAATGGGGCTACGACAAGAATCTGAAGGACGCGCCCTACGACGTCGACAAAGCGAAAGCGCTGCTGAAGCAGGCGGGCTACCCCGACGGCTTCGAGCTGACGCTGTGGGCGATGCCGGTACAGCGCCCGTATAACCCGAACGCGCGCCTGATGGCCGAAATGCTGCAGGCGGACTGGGCGAAGATCGGCGTCAAGGTGAATATCGTCACGTACGAATGGGGCGAGTACATTCGCCGCGCGCACGCCGGCGAGCATCAGGCGATGCTGATCGGCTGGACGGGTGACTACGGCGACCCTGACAACTGGCTCGGCGTGTTGCTCGGCTGCGACGCGGTCAACGGCAGCAACTTCTCGAAGTGGTGCTACAAGCCTTACGACGATCTGATCAAGCAGGGCCGCAGCACCACCAACATGGCCGATCGCACCAAGGCTTATACGCAGGCGCAGGAGATCTTCAAGGACCAGGTGCCGTTCACGCCGATCGCGCATTCGACCGTCTATCAGCCGATCAGCAAGAACGTGACGGGCTTCAAGATCGATCCGTTCGGGCCGACGCAATTCCTGGAGGTCGGACTGAAATAAGCGGACGCAGCGCGATTTTTGCGCCGCTTTGGTCGCCGGGCGGCCCGAACGGGCGGCCCGGCCCGTGGCAAAACGTTTGCGCAAGTGTTTCCTGTCGTCAACAGAGGGATTTTGCTCCGCTTGGTCGCCGGCCCAAGCTCAAGTAATATCCCGCTACGCCGGCGCAAGCCGGCCCTGAACCTGGAGGAAACATGAAGCAAAACAATCTGTTGCGCGTCGCGCGTAGGTCCACGCTCGTCGCTGCCGCAGCGGCATCCCTGCTTGGCGTCACGAGCGCGCAGGCCGCTGGGATCCCGAACAAAACCCTCGTTTACTGCTCGGAAGGCAGTCCCGCGGGTTTCGATCCGGCCCAATACACGACGGGCGTCGACTTCACGGCCAACACGTTCACCGTCTATAACCGCCTCGTCGAGTTCGAACGCGGCGGCACCAAGGTCGAGCCCGGCCTCGCGGAGAAGTGGGACGTGTCGCCCGATGGCAAGACCTACACGTTTCATCTGCGTCATGGCGTGAAGTTCCAGACCACCTCGTTCTTCAAGCCGACGCGCGAATTCAACGCGGACGACGTGGTCTTCTCGTTCCAGCGCATGCTCGACCCGAACCAGCCGTTCCGCAAGGCGTATCCGGTGCAGTTCCCGTACTTCACCGACATGGGCCTCGACAAGCTGATCACGAGCGTCGAGAAAGTCGACCCGTACACGGTCAAGTTCACGCTGAAGGAAGTCAACGCGCCGTTCATCCAGAATCTGGCGATGGAATACGCGTCGATCCTGTCGGCTGAATATGCGGATCAGCTGCTCAAGGGAGGCAAGGCCGCCGACATCAATCAGTACCCGGTCGGCACCGGTCCGTTCATCTTCCGCAGCTACACGAAGGACGCGACGATCCGCTTCGACGGCAATCCCGACTACTGGAAGCCGGGCGCGGTGAAGATCTCGAAGCTGATCTTCTCGATCACGCCGGATGCCGGCGTGCGCGTGCAGAAGATCAAGCGCGACGAATGCCAGGTAATGAGCTATCCGCGCCCGGCCGACATCGCGCCGCTGAAGGCCGAGCCGAACATCGACATGCCGTCGCAACCGGGCTTCAACCTCGGCTATCTCGCGTACAACGTGACGCACAAGCCGGTCGACAAGCTCGAAGTGCGTCAGGCGCTCGACATGGCGATCAACAAGAAGGCGATCATCGAGTCGGTCTACCAGGGCGCGGGCCAGTTGGCCACGAACCCGATGCCGCCGACGCAATGGTCGTTCGTCAAGAACTTGCCGGCCGCCTCGTACGATCCGGCCAAGGCGAAGGATCTGCTCGCGAAGGCCGGCTACCCGAACGGCTTCGACATCACGCTGTGGGCGATGCCGGTGCAGCGCGCGTACAACCCGAACGCGCGTCTGATGGCGGAAATGATCCAGGCGGACTGGGCGAAGATCGGCGTGAAGGCGAAGATCGTCACGTACGAATGGGGTGAGTACATCAAGCGCGCGCACGCGGGCGAAGACGACACGATGCTGATCGGCTGGACCGGCGACAACGGCGATCCGGACAACTGGCTCGGCACGCTGCTCGGCTGCGAGGCGATCAACGGCAACAACTTCTCGAAGTGGTGCTACAAGCCGTTCGACGATCTGATCCAGAAGGGCCGCACGACTTCGGACGTGGCGACGCGCACGAAGATCTACGGCGAAGCGCAATATATTTTCGCGCAGCAACTGCCGTTCTCGCCGATCGCGCACTCGACCGTCTATCAGCCGGTCAGCAAGAAGGTGGTCGACATGCGCATCGAACCGCTCGGCTACGCGCGCTTCGACGGCGTCAGCGTCAAGTAATCGTAAAGTTCGCGCAGTAGGCCGCAATACAGTACGCCGCAACACAGTACACTTTTCGCACGGTTAGAAAACTGGTCGAAATGGTCCGGCGACCGGGGTCACGAGCCCTCGTCGCCGGTTGCGTTTTTTCATCACCAGTACCATGGGAGCGAACCATGTTCCGCTTCGTTTTGCGCCGCATCGGCATGGTGATACCGACGTTCATCGGCATCACGATCCTCGCGTTCGCGCTGATTCACCTGATCCCGGGCGACCCCATCGAAGTGATGATGGGCGAGCGCGGCGTCGATCCGGCCATGCATGCGGCCGCGATGCACCGCCTCGGGCTCGACGAGCCCTTGCCAATGCAGTACTTCCACTACATCGTGCGCGCCGTGCACGGCGACCTCGGCACTTCGATCATCACCAACACGAGCGTGATGGGCGAATTTCTCGCGCGCTTTCCCGCCACCGTCGAACTGTCGTTCTGTGCGATGCTGTTCGCGCTGATCGTCGGCCTGCCGGCGGGCGTGTTCGCGGCGCTGAGGCGCGGCACGGTGGTCGATCACGGCGTGATGGGCACCGCCCTGACCGGCTACTCGATGCCGATCTTCTGGTGGGGCTTGATCCTCATCATGGTGTTCTCGGTCAAGCTCGGCTTGACGCCGGTGTCGGGCCGCATCGCGGTCGAATACGACATTCCGCACGTGACCGGCTTCATGCTGATCGACTCGCTGATGTCCACCGACGAAGGCGCGTTCAAATCCGCGCTCAGCCACCTGATCCTGCCCGCGATCGTGCTCGGCACGATTCCGCTCGCGGTCGTCGCGCGCATGACGCGCTCGTCGATGCTCGAAGTGCTGCGCGAGGACTACATCCGCACCGCGCGCGCGAAGGGGCTGTCGCCGGGACGCGTGATCGTCGTGCATGCGCTGCGCAATGCGCTGATTCCGGTCGTCACCGTGATCGGCCTGCAGGTCGGCACACTGCTTGCGGGCGCGGTGCTGACCGAAACGCTGTTTTCATGGCCGGGCATCGGCAAGTGGCTGATCGACGCGATCGGCCGGCGCGATTATCCGGTCGTGCAGGGCGGTATCCTGTTGATCGCCACGCTGGTGATCGTCGTGAACCTCGTCGTCGATCTGCTGTACGGCGTGCTCAACCCGCGCATTCGCCATACGAGGTAAATCACGATGGCTGACATTCAAAACACCGTCCCCCAAGCGGTTACCCCGCCGAGCGGCCGCGGCATCGCGGCACGCGAATTCTGGGCGAACTTCTCGCGCAACCGCGGTGCGGTCGGCGCGGGCATCATCGTGCTGGTGCTGGTCTTCATCGCGATCTTCGCGCCGCTGATCGCGCCGCACAGCCCGATCGAGCAATACCGCGACTCCGTGAAGATCCCGCCGGCGTGGCTCGACGGCGGCAACTGGAAGTTCATTCTCGGCACCGACGAAGCGGGCCGCGACATCCTTTCGCGTCTGATGTACGGCGCGCGGCTGTCGTTCTGGATCGGCTTCGTCTCGGTGGTCCTCGCGCTGATTCCGGGCGTCGTGCTCGGCCTCGTCGCCGCGTTCTTCGAGAAATGGGCCGACACGCCGATCATGCGCATCATGGACGTGCTGCTCGCGCTGCCGTCGCTGCTGCTCGCGGTCGCGGTGGTCGCGATCATCGGTCCGGGTCTCGTCAACACGATGCTCGCGATCGCGATCGTCGCGCTGCCGGGCTATGTGCGTCTGACGCGCGCGTCCGCCCAGGGCGAGTTGCAGAAGGAGTATGTGACCGCTTCACGCGTCGCGGGTGCGAGCACGTTGCGGCTGATGTTCTCGCAGGTGCTGCCGAACTGCACCGCGCCGCTGATCGTGCAGGCAACCCTTGGCTTTTCGTCGGCGATTCTCGATGCCGCCGCGCTCGGCTTCCTCGGCCTCGGCGTGCAGCCGCCGTCGGCGGAGTGGGGCGCGATGCTCGCGTCGGCGCGCGATTACATCGACAGCGCATGGTGGATCGTCACGATGCCCGGCCTGTCCATCCTGATCTCGGTGCTTGCGATCAACCTGCTCGGCGACGGGCTGCGTGACGCTCTCGACCCCAAACTGAAACGGATGGCCTGACCATGAGCAACTTACTGACCATCCGCAATCTCGCGGTCAACTTCGGTGGCCTGCCGGCGGTCGACCGCATCAATCTCGACGTCGCGCCGGGCGAAGTGGTCGGCGTGGTCGGCGAATCGGGCTCGGGCAAGAGCGTGACGATGATGGCGCTGATGGGCCTGATCGACGCGCCCGGCAAGGTCTCCGCCGACGAAATCACGTTCGACGGCAAGAACCTGCTGAAGGCTTCCGCGAGGGAACGCCGCAAGATCATCGGCAAGGACATCGCGATGGTGTTCCAGGACGCGCTGACGAGCCTGAACCCGAGCTACACGGTCGGCTATCAGATCAAGGAAGTGCTGAAGCTGCACGAGGGCCTGCGCGGCAGCGCGCTAGACAAACGCGCGCTCGAACTGCTCGATCAGGTCGGCATTCCGGACGCGAAGAACCGTATCGGCTCGTTTCCGCATCAGATGTCGGGCGGCATGAACCAGCGCGTGATGATCGCGATGGCGATCGCCTGCAACCCGAAGCTGCTGATCGCCGATGAGCCGACCACCGCGCTCGACGTGACGATCCAGGCGCAGATCATGGAATTGCTGATGCGCCTGCAGAAGGAACGCGGCATGGCGCTCGTGCTGATTTCGCACGATCTGGCCGTGGTGTCCGAGGTCGCGCAGCGCGTCGCCGTGATGTATGCGGGCGAGGTGATCGAGACGAACAAGGTGCCGGACATCTTCGCCGCGCCTCATCATCCGTACACGGAAGCGCTGTTGGCCGCGATTCCCGAGCACAACGTGGGCGCGGTGCGGCTCGCGGCGCTGCCGGGCATGGTGCCGGGCCGCGACGACCGGCCCAAGGGGTGCCTGTTCGCGCCGCGCTGCAAGTACGTGGTCGACGACTGCATGAAGGCCCGCCCCGCGCTCGCGCCGCTGCCCGCGCACGCCGAGCTCACGCGCGTGCGCTGCATCAAGCCGCTGAACCTCGAGAAGGACGCCAACGTTCACACGCAAGGAGGCGCCCGATGAGCGCAGTACCCGAAACCCGTCGCCAGTCGGATCGTACTGGCGATCACGTGCTCGTCGCCGACCAGCTCGCGCGCTACTACACGGTCAAGCGCGGCATGTTCGCGCACGGCACGGTGAAGGCGCTGAACGGCGTGTCGTTCGCGCTCGACCGCGGCAAGACGCTGGCGGTAGTCGGCGAGTCCGGCTGCGGCAAGTCGACGCTCGCGCGTCAGCTGACGATGATCGAAACGCCGAGCGCGGGCCGCCTGCTGATCGACGGCGAGGACGTGGCCGGCGCGAATCACGAGAAGATCGCGGCGCTCAGGCGCCGCGTGCAGATGGTGTTCCAGAACCCGTTTGCGTCGCTCAATCCGCGCAAGACCGTCGAGCAGACGCTCGGCGAACCGCTCGCGATCAACACGCAGATGAGCGCGACCGAGCGCGCCGAGCGCATCGCGCAGATGATGCGCACGGTCGGCCTGCGGCCCGAGCACGCGAAGCGCTATCCGCACATGTTCTCCGGCGGCCAGCGTCAACGTGTGGCGATCGCGCGCGCGATGATCCTCGATCCGCAGATCGTGGTCGCCGACGAACCGGTCTCGGCGCTCGACGTCTCGATCCAGGCGCAGATCCTGAACCTGTTCATGGACCTGCAGGACGAGTTCAAGACGAGCTACGTGTTCATCTCGCACAACCTGTCGGTGGTCGAGCATATCGCCGACGACGTGATGGTCATGTACTTCGGCGGCGTCGCTGAACTCGGCGACAAGCAGCGCATCTTCTCGAAGCCGCGTCATCCGTACACGCGCGCGCTGATGTCGGCGACCCCGTCGATCTTCGAGGCCGACCGCACGATCAAGATCAAGCTGCAAGGCGAAATGCCGTCGCCGCTGAATCCGCCGTCGGGCTGCACGTTCCATCAGCGCTGCCCGTACGTGATCGACCGCTGCCGCAGCGAGGAGCCGAAGCTGCGAGAAGTGGATGGCCGCCTGGTCTCCTGTCACCGCGCTGAAGAGGTGGGGGACGTGGATGCCTGATGTGGTGGCGGCGCGTCGTCTTGCGCGCCGCTTGTGTGAGGGCGGCTGGATAGCCGCCTTCGCGCGGCGCCGCGGGGCGCGTGCGCTGGGAGGCGCCGCGCCCTGCGGCGCATTTGCTGGAAGGTTCGCCGGCCAGTTTTTTCGCCCGTTTCTCTGCGCGTTTGTTCATGCGCTCGCGCGCGCCTTTTTCTCCGTATTTCTTCCCGCGTCGCTGTCCGCTTTATTTCGCGTAGGCTGCGCGCTGTCGGTCGGCGCGGCCGTACCCTGCATCGCTCACGCGGCCGGCGCGGCGGCCAAGGCGCCAGCCCAGGCGGCCCGTCCTGCCGTCACGGCGCCAAGCCCGCCACCGCCGTCAATTGCGCCGCCCCCGGTTCCCGGCACCACGGCGAGCGGCCCGGTGCGCCAGCAACCGGCGCGCATGCCGTTCTATGTCGCGACGCGCGGCAGTACGACGATCTACGTGCTCGGCACGCTGCACGTCGGCGATCCCGCCGACTATCCGGCGGGGCAGCCGTTCCGCGCGCCGATCCTCGCGGCGCTCGCCGCGTCGCCGACGCTCGCGCTCGAACTGTCGCCCGACGAGCTGCTGGTGTCGCAGGACGACGTGTCGAAGTACGGCGTGTGCAAGCACGACTGCCTGCCGGGTCTGCTGCCCGAGCCGCTGTGGCACAAGCTCGCGTTGCGGCTGCGCGGCAACCCGGCCGCGCTCGATGCGATCAAAAAGATGCGGCCGTGGCTCGCGTCGCTGGTGGTCGAGACCTACGACTCGCTGTCTGCGGGTCTGCAAACGGAATACGGCACCGAAGCGCAGTTGCAGAACGTCTATCTGAAGACGCGCGGCAAGATCGTCGGACTCGAAACGCTCGCGCAACAGATGCGCGCGTTCACCGGACTGTCGGCCGCGCAGCAGCGGGAGATGCTCGCGCAGGATCTGGTGCAGACGCCCGCGCAGAACGTCGAGGACGTGCGCACGCTGCACCGGCTGTGGCGGGTCGGCGATGCCGATGCGATCGCCGCGTGGCAGGCTGCCAAATCGGAGAAGCTCGCGCGCGACCCGCGCGTCTCCAATTCGATCGACAACCGGATCGTCTACGAGCGCAATCGCCGCTTCGTCGCGAGAATGTTGCAGCTCGCCGCGCCGAACAAGCCGCTGTTCGTCGCGATCGGCGCATTGCATCTGGGCGGATCGAAGGGCGTGCTGCAGCTATTGCGGCAGCACGGCTTCGTGGTCGAGGCGAGTTGATCGGCGCAAGACCGTTTGCGTCTGCTCACATCCCGGTTGTCAAAACGACGCGCTTATCAGCAGCCCTACAAAAACATCAAGAAATTCAACAGAAAGATATTGATCACCAGCAGCATCAACGCCGTCGGAATCTGCACCTTGATCACCGCATTCTTGTCGGGTAATTCGAGCAGCGCAGCCGGCACCATGTTGAAGTTCGCGGCCATCGGCGTCATCAGTGTGCCGCAGTAGCCGGAGAACATGCCGATCGCGGCCATCACGGCCGGGTTGCCGTGGAACACGCCGACGAGGATCGGCACGCCGACGCCGCCCGTCATCACCGGAAACGCGGCGAAGCCGTTGCCCATCACCATCGTGAACAGCGCCATGCCGATGCAGTACACGGCCACCGCGACGAAGCGGTACTCGAGGCTGATATACGACGTGGTCACGTGCGCGACCGCCTTGCCGACGCCCGCGTCCGAGAACACCAGACCGAGCATGCCGAGCATCTGCGGCAGCACCGCGGCCCACGAGAGCGCATCGACGAGGCGGCGCGCTTCCTTCATCGACTGGCCGACCGTGTCGCGCGTGATCACACAGGCGATCGCGAGCGCGATCACGCAGCCCAGACCGAAGCCGATCAGCGTGACGTTGGCCTTCTCGATCAACGGCACACCGCCGAACACGAGATGGCTTGCCGCGAGCGTGATGATCACGGTGACGACCGGAATCGTCAGCGCGGGCACGAACAGTTTGTTGCGCAGTCGCGCGGCGCTCGCCTGACGTGCTTCGAGCGACAGCGTCTTCGGCTTGCCCGCGGTGACGCCGCCGAAGCCCGCGATCAGCGCCATCGCGATCACCGCGACGCCGACCACGGCCGGCGGCAGCCGGTCGCCGATCAGGAAGATCAGCGCGTAAAGAATCCAGAAGCCGCCCGCGGTGAGGCGGCGCGGATGCTCGCGGTCCGTGACGATCATGCCGCCGACGATCAGCAGCACGATGCCGAGCAACCAGAACAGATAGGTGATCGTGAAGGTCATGCTTCGTCTCCGGTAGCACGCGTGGCCGACGGCGGCGTCGATGCGGCGGTCGCGCTCGAACTGCCGCCCGGCGCCTTGCCGCGCAATTCACGCTCGAGCCGGCGGTCGAGCAGCCAGAGCCGGAAGCCATGCACGATGAACGCGCTGATCGCGGTCGGAATGCCCCACACGGCGACGTGAATCGGCTCGACGACGATGCCCGCTTCCTTCAGGAAAGTCGTCATCAGCACGATCGCGCCGAACGCGACGAAGATGTCCTCGCCGAAAAAGAGGCCGACGTTGTCGGTTGCGGCCGAGAATGCGCGCAGCCGGAAGCGCACCGCGTCGCCGATCTTGCCGAAGCGGTTCTCGGTCGCGCCCTCGGCCATCGGCGCGATCAGCGGACGCACCATCTGCGGATGGCCGCCGAGCCCGGTCAGGCCGACCGCGGCGGTCAGCTCGCGCACGAGCAGATAGACGATCAACAGACGTCCGGCGGTCGCCGCCTTGATGCTGCTGATCCACGCCTGCGCGCGCTCGCGCAGGCCGTGTCGTTCGAGCAGGCCGATCACCGCGAGCGGCAGCAGGATGATCAGCGGGATGTTGCGCGTCTTGATGAAGCCGGTGCCGATCAGCGCGAGGATTTTTTCCGGCGGGAAGTGCGCCGCGAAACCGGTGACGATCGCGGCGACGGCCACGATCAGCATCGGATTGAAGCGCAACAGAAAGCCAACGATGATGACGGCCACACCGATGAGCGGCCATAGACTGACAGTTGTCTGCATCAGGATCTCCAAGGAGGCTATTCAATTTCGCCGCGGGTGGCGGCTGACGTGAACCGGTGCATGCGGCCTCATGCGCCGGCGTGCCGCCGCGGCTCTGCGGCCGCGTCGAACTCTCTTTACCTGCCCCGTGAATGCGCGTCGGCATCCGTGGGTTTGCAGCGGGCATCGCGATTGATGCCGCGGCTGGCAATCGCCCCGCATGGGTGCGGGGCGCTGGATCGGTCACGCGCGCCGGATCGGAGCGAGGCGCGCAGTGGCTAGGACGGTGATGCGAACGCTCAGACGCGCGCGGCGGCCGCCGCATGCACTTCGATGCCGGCGTCGGCGAGCGCGCCGCGAATGCGTCGCGCGAACGCCAGCGCATGCGGGCCGTCGCCGTGCAGGCAGATGGTCTGCGCGTTCAACGGCACCCACTGTCCGTCGACGGCCTTCACGCGTTGCTCGCGGATCATCACGAGCGTGCGCGCGAGCACTTCGTCCTCGTCGTCGAGCAGCGCGCCCGGCTCCTTGCGCGGCACGAGCGAGCCGTCGGCGCGATAGCCGCGGTCGGCGAACACTTCCTCGATCGCGGTCAGGCCCGCGTTGCGCGCGGCGCTCACGAGCCCGCTGTTGGCGAGCGCGAACACCGCCACGGACGGATCGAAATCGTGCACCGCGGAGACGATCGCGTCAGCGATCTTCGCGTCGCGCGCGGCCTGGTTGTACAGTGCGCCGTGCGGCTTTACGTGCGCGATGCGCCCGCCCTCGGCCTGCGCGATCGCCGACAGCGCGCCGAGCTGATACAGCACGCCCGCGTAGATCTCGCCCGCCGGCAGATCCATTTCCTTGCGGCCGAAATTCTCGGGATCGTTGAAGCTCGGATGCGCGCCGATCGACACGCCTTTCTGCACGGCCCAGCGCACGCAGTCGCGCATCGCGTTGGGGCTGCCCGCATGCCAGCCGCATGCGATGTTGGCCGAGCTCACGAGGTCGAGCAGCGCCTCGTCGGAGCCGCAGCCTTCGCCGAGATCGGCGTTCAGATCGATTTCCATGGGGATTCCTTTACTTAGTGTCACAGCGCCGCGAGCGCCACGCGGCGCGCGCAACGCTCTTCATGCATCGCGATCGCGGCGTCGATCTGCCGCAGATACGTGCGTTCTTCCAGCAAAGCCTGGCGCGCTTCGTAGGGCGTCGTCGGGATGAAACGGACAGCACCGTTCAGGCGCACCTGCGCGAGCTTCCACAGATCGGCCTGTATTACCGCGCCGATCTTCGGATAGCCGCCGGTGGTCTGCGCGTCGCTCATCAGCACGATCGGCTGACCGTTCGGGGGCACCTGGATCGTGCCGGGCAGTACCGCGTGCGACAGCAGGTCAGTCTTGTGCGTGCGCTTCAGCTCGGTGCCGGCAAGGCGATAGCCCATGCGGTTGCTGTTCGGCGTCACGAGCCACTCGTCGGACCAGAACGACTGCTGTGCATCCGCGGTGAAGCTGTCGTATTCGGGGCCGCGCAGCACGCGGATCGGTATGGCCCACGGCACGCCCGACGGATGACGACCGCGCCGCAGCGGCTCGTTGACCAGCACGAACTTGCACCAGGCGGGCGCCTTCACGCCGAACTCGGGCGCCTCGGGCGTGAAGCCGAGGTGGCCGCGCTGCTGCGGCGCGCCGACCGGCAGACGGTCGCCGTCGTTGAGCGCGCGGCCGCCGAGTCCGCCGAAATGGCCGGCAAGGTCGGTGCTGCGCGAGCCGAGCATCGGCAGCACGTCGATGCCGCCCGCCACGCAGACATAGCCGCGCATGCCGCGCTTCGCCGCGTGCAGCACGAGCTCCTGGCCGGCCTGCACGGGCAGACTCCAAAACGAATAGACGGGTTTGCCGTCGAGCGTCGCGCCGAACTCGGTGCCGGTGATCGCGACGCGCGTCGCGCGCAAAAAGCGCAGCGCGGTCGGGCCGAAGGTGATTTCGAGGCCGGCCGCGTCGGGGCGGTTGCCGACCAGCCGGTTGCCGACTTCGAGCGACAGCCGGTCGAGCGCCCCCCCCATCGCGACGCCGAGATGCCGATAGCCGTGGCGGCCGAGGTCCTGGATCGTGGTCTGGAGACCCGCGCGGATCACGTCGATCATGCGTGCATCCCCGCGATCGTGAAGCGCACCCGGTCGCCGGGCTGCAGCAGCGTGGGCGGACGGCGCGCCGGATCGAACAGCGGCACCTCGGTGCGGCCGATCAGCTGCCAGCCGCCCGGCGACACCGCCGGATAGATGCCAGTCTGCTCGCCGCCGATGCCGACCGAGCCCGCCGGCACCTCGAGCCGCGGCGACGCGCGGCGCGGCGTGTGCAGCGCGGTGTCGAGCCCACCCATATAGGCGAAGCCGGGCTGGAAGCCGAGAAAGAACACCACGTAGACGCCGCCCGCATGACGTTCGACGACCTCGCGCGCGCTCAAGCCCGTATGTTCGGCGACCGCCTGCAGATCGGGGCCGAATGCGCCGCCGTACTGCACTGCAATCTCGACGTCGCGCCCGGGCGCCACGGCTTTGGCCGCTGCGTTCCAGGCCGTCAGCAACTGCTCGCCGAGCGCGTCGGCGTCGGTCGAGAGCGGGTCGAACACGAGCGTCAGATTGTTCATGCCGGGCACGACTTCGAGCACCTGCGGCCAGTCGCGCGCGGCTTCGGCCGCAGCCCACACGCGCTGCTGGCACTCCAGCGTGGCGGGCGGCGGCGCTTCGCAGACGAGCGCGGCATCGCCGAGGGGAAAAATTCGTGGTTGGCTCATGACTGGGCGGCCCGGATCGAGTCGGAGGATGAGGCGGACAGCGCGGTGCGTTGGCGCATGCCCGGCACGGAGTCGGCGACGTTTGGAGCGTACATTATCAATAAAATATTGACGATTTACCAATAAGCGTTTTTGCCAGGCTCGTCGGTGGCGAGCATCGTCGTACACTTGCGACACTTTTCCAGCCCATTTTCGTCACGGGAACCTCGTATGACGCGTCATCCCACCAAGATCGTTTCGTCGGAACATCTCGTCTCCGAGAGCAGCGCGGAACTCTCGGAACTCGAATACGCGCTGATCATGGCAGGCAATGCGTTCAACCGCTGGATGGTGCGCTGCATGTCGGCGGCCGGCGACAAGGACATGACCGCGATCGAAGTGTCGCTGCTGCACCACGTGAGCCATCGCGAACGCCGCAAGAAGCTCGCGGACATCTGCTTCGTGCTGAACATCGAGGACACGCACGTCGCGACGTACGCGTTGAAAAAGCTCGTAGCTAGAGGGTACGTAAAAAGCGAAAAGACCGGCAAGGAAGTGTTCTTTTCCGCAACCGACGCGGGCCGCGAACTATGCCTGAAGTATCGCGAGGTGCGCGAAAACTGCCTGATCTCGACGCTCAAGGAAAGCGGCCTGACCAACCAGCAGATCGGCGAGGCCGCGCAGTTGATGCGCAATGCGTCGGGCCTGTACGACACGGCGGCGCGCGCGGCGGCTTCACTGTAACGACGAAACACCGCGCAAGCGCCGGCGCGTCACACGCCGCGCATCGCGCGTTCAGCCCGGCAGCGCCGGATGAAACCCCGCCTCTGTGACGATCAGATCGAGCGCAATGTCATGCGCCTCGCGTTCCAGCGTGTCGGTGCGGCACGCTTCGTAGGCGATGCCGACCGTGATCGGCTTGTGCGCCGCCGGCCAGCCGGCCAGCGTGCGGTCGTAATAGCCGCCGCCGTAGCCGAGGCGGTAGCCGTCCGAGTCGAAACCCACGCAGGGCACGAACAGCAGCTCGGGCAGCACCACGCGCCCCGAGGTGGGCTCGGCAATCTTGTGATGGCCGACTTTCATCGGCGTCGCGGGCGTCCAGGCATGGAATTCGAGCGCCATGCCACGTTCTTTAATGATTGGCAGACTGGCTTCGTGGTGCGAGTCCGCGGCAAGCCAGAGCGCAATCGCGCCGCGCGCGTCGAACTCGCCGGCAAGCGGCCAGTAGAATCCCGCGCTGCGTACCGCGTAGTGCTTCAGCGCGTCGAGCATCCGACGCCCGAGCGCGGCATTCTTCGCCGGCTCGGAAGCCGCTTGCAGACGGCTTTCCAGCAACCTCCGGCGCAGCGCCTTTTTCGTTGCCGGGACAGGGTTGCATGCTATGCTTGGGTCCAATTCGCGCTCCAGAAACAACGATGTCAAAACGCCTTTTTCGAGTATATCGCGCGGCCAGTATCGCGCTTGCCGCAGCGGCACTCGTGGCCTGCAGCACTGCCTCGGCCGTCAAGCCCCTTCCGATCTCGCAACTCACGAACGACGACCAGATTTTCGTCCAGCTTCGCGAAGCCTCGCGTACTAACGACGCGGCGCGCGCAGCCCAGCTCGCGAGCATGATCCCGAATTATCCGGCGCCCTCGTATCTGGAGTACTTCCAGATCAAGCCGCAGCTGTTCGATTCGACCGGCCATGCGCGCATCGACGCGCCGGACGCGCCCGTGCTCGCGTTCCTGCAGAAGTACGACGGCCAGGCGATCGCCGATCGCATGCGCAACGACTACCTGACGGTGCTCGGCACGCGTCACGACTGGCGCAACTTCGACCAGCAGTACGCGAAGTTCGTGCTCGACGACGACACTCAGGTCAAGTGCTACGCGCTCGAATCGCGCGCGTCGCGCGGCGAGAACGTCGCGGACGCGGCGCGCGCGCTGCTCGTCGAGCCGAAGTGGTACGGCGACGGCTGCGTCGATCTGATCACGGTGCTCGGCGTGAACCACCAGTTCAGCGCCGACGACATCTGGGCGCAAATTCGTCTCGCGTACGAGCAGAACTACACGAGCACCGGCAGCAAGCTCGTCGACGCGCTCGGCGACCAGCCGCCCGACCCGGTGCTGTTCAGCCAGGCGACCAATGCGCCGCCGCTATTGCTCGCGCGCGGCGTCGGACCGGATGCGCAATCGCATCAACTGGCGCTGCTCGCCATCACGCGCATGGCGCGCAACGATCCGGCCATGGCCGCGGCCACGTTCGCGTCGGTCGCGCCGTCGCTGAATTCGCCGGAGCGCGCGATCGGCTGGGGCACGATCGGCTATCAGGGCGCGCTCAAGCAGATGCCTGGCGCGGTCGACTGGTTCCGGCTGTCGGCCAACGCGCCGCTGTCGAATCCCGCGTATGAATGGCGCACACGCAGCGCGCTACTCGCAGGCGACTGGAACATGGTGCGCTGGTCGATCGAGCAGATGCCCGAGTCGCTGCGCAAGCAACCGTCGTGGGTGTACTGGCACGCGCGCGCGCTGAAGCAGGCCGGCGACACGGCTACGGCCAGTCAGGAATTCCAGTCGATCGCGTCGAACTTCAACTTCTACGGCCAGCTCGCGCTCGAAGAGCTCGGCCAGAAGATCACCGTGCCGCCGAAAACCACCGTGACCGACGCCGAAGTGCAGCAAGCCGGCACCACGCCGGGCTTCGGTCTCGCGCAGCGCTTCTATGGGCTGAACCTGCGGCTCGAAGGCAATCGCGAGTGGAACTGGCCGTTGCGCAACATGTCCGACCGGCAACTGCTCGCCGCCGCCGAGTACGCGCGCCGCATCGAGCTGTACGACCGCACCGTCAACACCGCGGACCGCACGAAGAGCGAGCACGATTTTTCGCTGCGCTATCTATCGCCGTTTCGCAACATCGTCGAGCAGGACGCGCAGTCGAGCGGGCTCGACGTCGAGTGGGCGTACGGGCTGATTCGCCAGGAGTCGCGCTTCATCATCAACGCGCGCTCTGAGGTCGGCGCGGGCGGACTGATGCAGCTGATGCCCGCCACCGCGCAACTGGTCGCGAAGAAGATCGGTCTGGGACCGGTGTCGCGCGAGCAGATGAACGACATCAACACCAACATCCTGCTCGGCACGAACTACCTGGCGATGATCTACAATCAGTTCGACGGGTCCGCCGTGCTGGCCACCGCTGGCTACAACGCAGGTCCGGGCCGTCCGCGCAACTGGCGGCAGTCGCTGCAGCGCCCGGTCGAAGGCGCGGTCTTCGCCGAGACGATTCCGTTTCAGGAAACTCGTGACTACGTGAAAAATGTGTTGTCCAACACGGTCTACTACGCGGCATTGTTCGAAGGCCGTCCGCAATCGCTGAAGGCGCGCCTGGGTTACATCGCACCGTAAGCGCCTTGGCGCCGCAATCTCGCTTCGAGGTTGCGGCGCGCTTCGCCAGCCGTTGCCGCGGCTTCCATCAGGGAGTCGAAAAATGCGACATCAAGCCATCGCGGTCATCGGCGGTTCAGGGTTTATCGGCAGCTACCTCGTCAACGCGCTCGTCGAGACGGGCAAGGACGTGCGCGTCGCCACACGGCGACGCTACAACGCGCGCCATCTGACCATGCTGCCGATCGACGTGCTCGAAACCGACGTGTTCGATCCGGTGCAACTCGCGCGCTTCGTCGAGGGCGCCGATTGCGTAATCAATCTCGTCGGTATCCTGAACGGCAAACGCGGCAAGCCCTATGGGCGGGAGTTCGCGCATGCGCACGTCGAGCTGCCGACGCGCATCGTCGCCGCCTGCGAAGGCAAGGGCGTGCATCGGCTGATTCATCTGAGCGCGCTAGGCGCCAATCCGAACGGCCCGAGCATGTATTCGCGCTCGAAGGCCGACGGCGAGAAAGCCGTGCATGCGGCCAACGTCGCGTGGACGATCTTCCGGCCGTCGGTCGTGTTCGGACCCGAGGACGCGTTTCTGAACAAGTTCGCGTTCCTGCAGCGCGTGTTTCCGGCCATTCCGCTCGCGATGCCGGACGCGCAGTTCCAACCGGTCTATGTCGGCGACGTCGCGAAGGCGATCGTCAACGTGCTCGATCTCGATGGCGCGAGCGGCCGCACCTACGAGCTCGGCGGTCCGACCGTCTACACGCTCGAAGACCTGGTTTCGTACTGCGGCGACGTGATCGGCAAGCATGCGCGCATCATCCGTCTGCCCGAGCCGCTCGCGCGCCTGCAGGCGTTGAGCTTCGAAATGGCGCCGGGCGAACCGGTGATTTCGCGCGACAATCTCGATTCGATGAAGGTTGCCAACATTCTGAGCGGGCCGCTCGCGCCCGAGCTCGGACTCGAACCGGTCAGCATCGAAGCGATCGTGCCGACGTACCTGACCGGTGCTGCCTCGGGTTCGCGACTCGACACATTCCGCGCCAACGCCGGGCGCTGAAGCCTTTCCCTCTACCTGATAACAAATATGAAACTGCTGATTGGTGACAAGAACTATTCGTCGTGGTCGATGCGTCCGTGGCTGCTGCTCACGCACTTCGGCATTCCGTTCGACGAGGAACTGATCCTGCTGTACGAAGCGGACACGAATGCGAAGATCCGCGCTCAGGCGCCGCGCGGACCGGGCAAGGTGCCGTGCCTGATCGACGACGCCGGGCAGGCCGTGTGGGATTCGCTGGCGATCGCCGAAACGCTCGCCGAGCGCTTCCCGCAACACGCGCTGTGGCCGCGAGACGCGGCGGCGCGCGCGCATGCGCGCAGCGTCAGCGCCGAGATGCATGCGGGGTTCGGCGAGTTGCGCTCGAAGATGTGGATGAACATCCGAGCGTCGTTCCCGGGCAAGAACGCGACGCCGGGCGCGCTCGCCGATATCGCGCGGATCGAGACGATCTGGTGCGACTGCCTCGAGACCTACGGCGGTCCGTTCCTGTTCGGCGAATTCGGCATTGCCGACGCGATGTTCGCGCCGGTCGCGATGCGCTTCAACACGTGGAAGCCGGCGTTGTCGGAGACCGCAGCCGCCTATGTCGAGCGGCTCACCGAGCTGCCCGCGGTCAATGCATGGATCGACGCCTCGCGCCGCGAAACGCACGCGATCGCCTATCAAGACGAATGCCCATGAATATCTATGCAGTAGGTGGCGCGGTCCGCGACGAGCTGCTCGGCGTGCCGGTGCAGGACCGCGACTACGTGGTGGTGGGAGCAACACCCGAGCAGATGGTCGCGCAGGGCTATCGGCCGGTGGGCAAGGACTTTCCGGTATTCCTGCATCCGCAGACGCAGGAGGAGTACGCGCTCGCGCGCACCGAGCGCAAGACGGCGGCCGGCTATCACGGCTTCCAGTTTTTCTATGCGCCCGACGTGACGCTCGAAGAAGACCTCGCGCGCCGCGATCTGACGATCAACGCGATGGCGCGCGAGGTGCGCCCGGACGGCGAGCTGACCGGCCCCGTCATCGATCCGTTCAACGGCCAGGCTGACTTGCAGGCGCGGCTTTTTCGCCATGTCAGCGCCGCGTTCCTCGAAGATCCGGTGCGGATTCTGCGCATCGCGCGTTTCGCGGCGCGTTTCGTCGATTTCACGGTCGCGCCGGAAACGCTGGCGCTGATGCGCGAGATGGTCGCCGACGGCGAAGCCGATGCGCTGGTGGCCGAGCGCGTGTGGCAGGAGGTGTCGCGCGGGTTGATGGAGAAGAAAGCCGTCGCGGATGTTCGGCGTGCTGCGCGACTGCGGCGCGCTCGCGCGGATTCTGCCGGAGATCGACGCGCTGTTCGGCGTGCCGCAGCGCGCCGACTATCACCCCGAGGTCGATACCGGTGTCCACGTGATGATGGTGCTGGACCATGCCGCGCAGCAGGGCTACGCGCTGCCGGTGCGCTTCGCGGCGCTGACGCACGACCTCGGCAAGGCGACCACGCCGGAGGACCTGCTGCCGCGGCACATCGGCCACGAGGGCCGCAGCGTCGATCTGCTGAAGCCGCTGTGCGAGCGGCTGCGCGTGCCGAACGAGTGCCGCGATCTGGCGGTGCTGGTCGCGCGCGAGCACGGCAATATTCATCGCGTGATGGAGATGGGGGCGGCGGCTCTGGTGCGCCTGCTCGAGCGCAGCGACGCGATCAGGAAGCCGGCGCGCTTCGCCGAGGCGCTGCAGGCCTGCGAGTCGGATGCACGCGGGCGGCTCGGCCTCGAGATGAGCGAGTACCCGCAGGCCGAGCGGCTGAGGCTTGCACTGGTGGCCGCGCGAGGCGTGGATGCAGGGGCAGTGGCGCAGCGGCTCGCCGATGCGCCGGCCGGCATCAAGGACGCCGTGCATGAGGAGCGCGTGCGTGCGGTAGAGGCTGCGCTGGCTTGAAGTCGCGCGGGCGTAAAGTAGCGCGCGACGGCGCCTACAACACCCGCGCCAACAGCGACAACAGCATCGACAGCACCAGCGTCGACATGAACGGAAACGGATACTCGCGGCCGAACAGCCGCAAGGTCACATCGCCGGGCATCCGGCCGATGCCGAGCTTCCTCAGCCACGGCCAGCACGACGACAGCACCGCGACGGCAACGAAGGTAGTCAAAAGCCAGCGAATCATCGCGAGTCCTCGAGCCAGAGCGGATTCACGATCACAGCGTATGCGAACGATCGCCGCTCGAAAAGGCGCGCAGCGTATCGTCGAGTCCGCGCGAAAACGCGATCACCTTGAAGAGCTCGCCCATCTCCGCCTCGGACAGCAGCTTCTGTACCGCGTTGGCGGCGGGAAGAAAGCGCGCGGCGTCGGCGGGATCGATTTCGCCGAGCACCTCGGTGACGCCCGCGTTCAGCAGGAAGCGCGCTTGCGATGTGAAGCCGAGCAGGTCCGCGCCGGTCTCGACGCCCGCCTCGGCGATGCCGGTGAATTCGACGTGCGCAGTGATGTCCTGCAGACCGGGGTACAGGAACGGGTCGCCGTGCGCGCGGTGCCGGTAGTGGCACATCAGCGTGCCCTGCGCGCGCTGGTCGTGGTAGTACTCGTGGCGCGGAAAACCGTAGTCGATCAGCAAGATCGCGCCGCGCGCTAGCATCGTGCAGATGGTGCGCGTGAAGGCGCGCGCGGCTTCGTGCGTTTCTGTCACGTAGTCGTCGCCGGCCGGTTCGCGGGTCGCATCGATTTCGGTCAGCAGCGCGAGGTCCGCGGCGGCCGCGACGGGGCGGTCGTCGAACGCGAAGGCGCCGTCGCGCCACACCACGCCGCGCTCGCGCCAGACACCGCCGTTTTGCGCGAAGAGCCGCACCGGCATCGCATCGAGCACCTCGTTGCCGATCACCACGCCTTCGAAGCGCTGCGGCAACGCGTCGAGCCAGCGCACTTTCGCGAGCAGCGCGGGCGCGGCCGCCGCGATCGTTTCGCGCTGCCGCTCGCGCAGCTCACCCGATAGATCGATGATCGAATAGCTGTCGAACCCGGCGCCGAGCGTGTCGAGCGCATTGAGCAAGCCCGCGGCGAGCTTGCCGGTGCCGGCGCCGAACTCCATCACATCGCGCGTGCCACTCGCCTCCAACGCTTCGGCGAGCGGGCGCGCGAGCGTCGCCGCGAACAGCGGCGACAATTCCGGCGCGGTGACGAAGTCGCTGCCGTCGTCGGCGCGCAGGCCGAATTTACGCGCACCGCCGCTGTAGTAGCCGAGACCCGGCGCGTACAACGCGCGCTCCATGTAGCGGTCGAACGGCAGCCAGCCGCCGGCCGCGTCGAGCTGCGCGCGGATCTCGGCGACGAGCGCGTCGGACTGCGCGAGCGCGCTCGGGCCGGGAGCAGGTAAACTATCGGGTTGGTGAGCTTTGGGATTCATCCCCGCATTGTAAATGACCGTTTCTCCGGACATCGCTGCCCGCGCGGCTGAACTGCCGCCCGAAACGCCCCGCGTCGTGCTGATTACGGGCGCCGCGCGCCGCATCGGGCGCGCGCTCGCCCTCGGCTTCGCCGCGCGCGGCTGGGACGTGGCCGTGCACTACGGTGCCTCGCGTGAGGACGCCGACGACGTGGTCGCGCAGATCGTCGCGCTGGGCCGCCGCGCGGTCGCGCTGCACGCCGAGCTCGGCGACGAGGCGCAGGTCGCCCGGCTGCTGCCGGACTGTGCCGCTGCGCTCGGGCGGCCGTCGTGCATCGTCAATAACGCGTCGCGCTTCGAGGAAGACACGGCGCGCGACGTCGGCTACGAGCTGCTGCTGAAGCTGACCGCGATGAACGTCGGCGCGCCGCTCGTGCTCGCGCGCATGCTTTACGACGCGACGCCCGATGCGGCGTTGCGCGACGAAAGCCAGCGCGGCGTCGTCATCAATGTGCTGGATCAGAAGCTGTACAACATGAACCCGGACTATCTGTCGTACACGCTGTCGAAGGCGGCGCTGCAGACCGCGACGGTCGCGCTCGCTCAGGCGCTCGCGCCGAAGCTCCGGGTGGTCGGGCTCGCGCCCGGGCTGACCATGCAATCGGGCGACCAGACCCAGCACGGGTTCGAGGCCGCTCACCGTATGACGCCTCTTGGCCGTGCGTCGCGGCCCGAGGATATCGTCGCCGCCGCGCTGTATCTCGCGGATGCAGCCGGCGTTACCGGAACGACGCTGGTGGTCGACGGCGGGCAGCATCTCGTGCCGCTGCCGCGCGACGTGATGTTTTTGACGGGCGCCTGACACGCGCGCGTGGCCGGCCTTCGAGGCGGTCATCGCGCGTGGCGAAGCGCCCCTTTGCGTGCCCCGCACGCTTTTTTGGACTGGAACGAACATGTTTGCCGCTCTTTCGCACCCCCGGCTCGCCGATTGCCGCCGGCTTTTTCTGCGCAATTACGAAGTGCACATCAATATCGGCGTGCACGACTTCGAAAAGCGCGGCGAGCAGCGCGTCGTGATCAACGTCGAACTGTTCGTGCCGCTCGCGATGTCCACGCCGGTGCACGACAAGCTCACCGAAGTCGTCGACTACGACTTCATGCGCTCGACGATCGCGAGGCGCGTCTCGCAAGGCCATATTCATCTGCAGGAAACGCTGTGCGACGACCTCGTGCGCGCGATGCTCGAACATCCGCAGGTGCGCGGCGCGCGCGTGTCGACCGAAAAGCCGGACGTGTATCCGGACTGCGATGCGGTCGGCGTCGAAGTCTTCCGCATCAAGGAGGACTGAGCGATGAACGCACCGGAAATCCTGACCGCAGACAACGAAGCCGCTGACGCCACCGCGGCACCGAGCGCCGCCCGCGCCCCGAAATCGCCGCTCACGCGCCGCGAGCAGAAGGAAGCGTACGAGAACAACAAGCTCTTCAAGCGTCTCGCGCGCCAGGTCGGCCAGGCGATCGGCGACTACAACATGATCGAGGACGGCGACAAGGTGATGGTGTGCCTGTCGGGCGGCAAGGACAGTTACGCGATGCTCGAGATCCTGATGCGGCTGCGCGAGCGCGCGCCGATCAATTTCGACATCGTCGCGGTAAACCTCGACCAGAAGCAGCCGGGCTTCCCCGAGCACGTGCTGCCCGAGTATCTGACCCAGCTCGACATCCCGTTTCACATCGAGAATCAGGACACCTACAGCATCGTCAAGCGGCTCGTGCCGGAGGGCAAGACCACCTGTTCGCTGTGCTCGCGGCTGCGGCGCGGCATCCTGTATCGCGTCGCCGGCGAGCTCGGCGCGACCAAGATCGCGCTCGGCCATCATCGCGACGACATCCTGCAAACGCTGCTGCTGAACCTGTTCTACGGCGGCAAGTTGAAGGGCATGCCGCCCAAGCTGCAATCGGACGACGGCAAGAACATCGTGATCCGGCCGCTCGCCTACGTGAAGGAAACCGATCTGGAGAAGTACGCCGAGCTGCGTGAATTCCCGATCATTCCGTGCAATCTGTGCGGTAGCCAACCAAACCTTAAGCGCGCGGAAATGAAGGCGCTGGTCCGCGACTGGGAAAAGCGTTTCCCGGGCCGCATCGAGAACATGTTCAATGCGTTGTCGAACGTGGTGCCGTCGCATCTGATGGATCACCAGCTGTTTGCGTTCGCGGGGCTGCGCGCGAGCGGCGAAGCCGACCCGCAAGGTGACATCGCGTTCGACGAAGAACCATGCTCGAGCGGCGACGAAGGCGCGCCGCTCACCAGTGCGAAGACCATTTCGCTGGTCCAGTTCGACGACCTGTAACGAGCGAAAAGTGCCTGTTCCGGCGGCATTCCGGCGCTTTTCCGCTGGCTTGCAGGCCCTGCCGAGGCCGCGTCTGCGGCCTTTTTTGCAGGTGCAGCATGATAGAATCGTCCGCTCCAAACTCGTCTATTTGCCGACGCCATGAACATCGTCATTTTGGCGGCAGGTACCGGCAAGCGCATGCGGTCCGCGCTTCCCAAGGTGCTCCATCCTCTGGCCGGCCGGCCGCTCCTCGCTCATGTCATCGACACCGCCCGCGCGCTGAAGCCCGCCCGCCTGATCGTCGTGATCGGCCACGGCGCCGAAGCCGTGCGCGAAGCCGTCGCGGCGCCCGATATCCAGTTCGCGGTGCAGGAGCAACAGCTCGGCACCGGCCACGCGGTGCAGCAGGCGCTGCCGCTGCTCGATCCATCGTTGCCCACGCTGGTGCTTTATGGCGACGTGCCGCTCACGCGTGCGCAAACGCTGCGCGCACTGACCGGGCGTGCCGGCCAGGACGGTTACGGCGTGCTCACCGTCACGCTCGACGACCCGACCGGTTACGGCCGCATCGTGCGCGATCAGCACGGCAACGTGCAACGCATCGTCGAGCAGAAGGACGCGAGTCCCGAGCAGCTGAAGATCGCCGAAATCAACACCGGCATCATCGTCGCGCCGACCGCGCGCCTTGCCGGCTGGCTCGCGGCGCTCAAAAACGACAACGCGCAAGGCGAGTTCTATCTGACCGACGCGGTCGAAATGGCGATCGAAGCCGGCCTCGAAGTCGTCACCACGCAGCCCGACGACGAGTGGGAAACGCTCGGCGTCAACAGCAAGCAGCAGCTCGCCGAGCTCGAGCGGATTCATCAGCGCAATGTCGCCGACGCACTACTCGTCGCGGGCGTGACGCTCGCCGACCCGGCGCGCGTCGACGTGCGCGGCACGCTCGAATGCGGCCGCGACGTGTCGATCGACGTCAACTGCGTGTTCGAAGGCCGTGTGACGCTGGCCGACAACGTCAGCATCGGGCCGAACTGCGTGATTCGCAACGCGAGTATCGGCGCCGGTACGCGCGTCGATGCGTTCACGCACATCGAAGGCGCGGAAGTCGGCGCGAAGGCCGTTGTCGGTCCATATGCGCGCTTGCGCACAGGCGCGGCGCTGCAGGACGAGTCTCATGTAGGGAACTTCGTCGAGATCAAGAACGCGGTGCTCGGTCATGGCTCGAAGGCCAACCACCTCACCTACATCGGCGATGCGGATGTCGGCGCGCGCGTGAATATCGGCGCGGGCACGATCACCTGCAACTACGACGGCGCCAACAAATTCCGCACCGTGATCGAGGACGACGTGTTCGTCGGCTCGGACACGCAACTGGTCGCACCGGTGCGCGTGCAGCGCGGCGCGACGATCGCGGCCGGCACCACGGTGTGGAAGGACGTCGCCGCCGACGCGCTGGTGTTGAACGATAAAACCCAGACGAGCAAGACGGGCTACGTGCGCCCTGTCAAAAAGAAAAGCTGATCGATACGGCGTGCCCACGAGGCGCGCTCACTGAATCCGGCACTGAAAAGGAATACACCATGTGCGGCATTGTCGGCGCGGTTGCGCAACGTAATATCGTTCCCGTCCTGATCGAAGGACTGCGACGCCTCGAATATCGCGGCTACGATTCGTGCGGCGTCGCCGTGCTCGGCGCTCGCGGGCCGAGCCGCGCGCGCAGCGTCGCGCGCGTGGCCGACCTCGAAGGCCAGGTGCGCGACGGTCGCCTCGAAGGCGTGACGGGCATCGCGCATACACGCTGGGCCACGCATGGCGCACCGGTCACCGACAACGCGCACCCGATCTTCTCGCGGGATGCGCTGGCGTTGGTACACAACGGCATCATCGAAAACTACGAGACCTTGCGCGAAATGCTGCGCGGCAAGGGTTACGAGTTCGTCTCGCAGACCGACACCGAGGTTATCGCGCACCTGGTCCATAGCCTGTATCGCGGCGACCTGTTCGCCGCGGTGCGCGAGGCGATCGCGCAACTGCACGGCGCGTATGCGATCGCGGTGCTGCACGAGGATCAGCCGCATACGGTGGTCGGCGCGCGCCAGGGCTCGCCGCTCGTGGTCGGACTCGGGGACGGCGAAAACTTCCTCGCATCGGACGCGCTCGCGCTCGCAGGCAGCACCGAGCGCTTCATCTTCCTCGAGGAAGGCGACGTCTGCGAACTGTCGCTCGATGGCGTGCGCATCGCCGATCGCCAGGGCGAGGCCGCGCAACGCGAGGTGCGCCAGGTGGCCGCCTATGGCGGCGCGGTCGAACTCGGCCCGTATCGCCACTTCATGCAGAAGGAAATCTTCGAGCAGCCGCGCGCGATCACCGACACGATTCCGCAGCCCGACGCGTTCGATGCGTCGATCTTCGGCGAGGGCGCGCGCCAGGTGTTCGCGGACATCGACAGCCTGCTGATTCTCGCGTGCGGCACCAGCTACTACTCGGGGCTCACCGCCAAGTACTGGCTCGAATCGCTCGCGAAGATTCCGACTCAGGTCGAGATCGCGAGCGAGTATCGCTATCGCGAGTCGGTGCCGAATCCGAAGTCGCTGGTGGTGGTGATTTCGCAGTCGGGCGAAACCGCCGACACGCTCGCGGCACTCAAGCACGCGCAGGAGCTCGGCCACAAGCACACGCTCGCGATCTGCAACGTCGGCACGAGCGCGATGGTGCGGCAGACCGAGTTGTCGTTCCTCACGCACGCGGGCCGCGAGATCGGCGTCGCGTCGACCAAGGCATTCACGACGCAGCTGGTTGCGCTGTTCACGCTGGCGGCAACGCTCGCGAAGCTGCGCGGACGTTTGAACGACGAGCAGGAAGCGAGTTATCTGAAGCAGTTGCGCCACCTGCCGGCGGCGCTCAACAGCGTGCTCGCGCTGGAGCCGCAGATCATCGCGTGGTCGGAGGAGTTTTCGCGCAAGGAACATGCGTTGTTCCTCGGACGCGGCATGCACTATCCGATCGCGCTCGAAGGCGCGCTGAAGCTCAAGGAGATTTCGTATATCCACGCCGAGGCGTATCCGGCTGGCGAGCTGAAGCACGGGCCGCTGGCGCTCGTGACCGAAGCGATGCCGGTGGTGACGGTCGCGCCGAACGACGCGCTGCTCGAAAAGCTGAAGTCGAACATCCAGGAAGTGCGCGCGCGCGGCGGCGAGCTCTATGTGTTCGCCGATGCCGATACGAAGATCGTCAACGGCGAAGGGCTGCATGTGATCCGGATGCCAGAGCACTATGGCTTGCTGTCGCCGATCCTGCACGTCGTGCCGCTGCAGTTGCTCGCGTATCACACCGCTTGTGCGCGTGGCACGGATGTGGATAAGCCGCGGAACCTGGCGAAGTCGGTGACGGTGGAGTGACGAAGACGTAGCGGCAAACCGCGCGCCGCAAGCTCATGCAATCAGCCGCGCCGCCATGCGGTCCGGCGGACGAAACACCATCGGCATCTGTCTTGCCACGATGCCTCGACGTGACGACGCCACATCGACTACCCTCTGTCGACATCCCATGTGGCCTCGTCATCATGAAGACCTCACCTCCCAACACGCTAACCGAAAAGCTGAAGTCACGCGTCGTGCTAATCGCGCTGTTCGTCGGTTCGATGTGGGCGGTGTTCTTTCTGTCGGTTGCGTTGCCGTTCCTGCATCTGAACGAACACGGCGTCGTGCCGCGTTCGCTCGACGGCTTGCAGGGCATCCTGTTCGCGCCGTGGCTGCATGCGAGCGTCGGACACATCGCCGCCAACACCAGCGGGCTCGTCGTACTCGGCTGGCTGTGTACGTGGCCGAACATCGCCGGCTTCTGGCGCGCGACCATCGGCGCGATGCTCGGCGCCGGTCTTTGCGCGTGGCTATTCGGCGCGCCGTATTCGGTGCATATCGGCGCGAGCGGGCTGGTGTTCGGCTATGCGGGTCACCTGGTTGCGCGTGGTTACTACACGCGCAATCTCGTGTCGATCCTCGTGGCCCTGGTCGTCGTCAGCAGCTACGGTCTGAGCCTGCTGTTCGGCGTACTGCCGATCTATCCGGATGTGTCGTGGCAGAGCCATGTCGGCGGCGTGCTCGGAGGTGTGCTCGCCGCGCGTGCGGGGGCCGGCGCGGCAAACCGGGTACGCGTGCGCTGACCCACCCGCATTTTTTCGCCTATCGGCTTATCGCCGGGTGATCGACGAATCCTACAACTCCGGCCGCGCCAGATCGCTCGCGACGATGTGTTCGCCATACACCTGCGCGGCCGCGAGCGCTTCGAGTCGGCTCGCGTGTGGGCCCAGTTCGGGCGCGCCATCGAATGGAAACAGCACGCGGCCGTCGGTCGTGCGCACCACCTTCAATACGCCGAAGAAGCGCCGGTAGCCGGCCATTTTCGCGCTCGCCGAAATCTCGAAGTCGTCCTCCGAGGTGCCCGGGACGCTGGGAATAAACGCGGTCTTGCTCATAGCTGAAAACATCGGTTGTTCGTTGAGGCGGCGCGCAACGATGCGCGCGGCCGACGCGCATTGTCTCAAATCGTCGCGAAGCGTGAATCGAGTCGGCAACCCGCTGGTTCGCCAATGGTTTTATCGGTGAATTAACGTCAATTTTCACGGCAATGTCATAGGCGCTCCATAAAGTCTGCCCGCAAATAAAACCGCATTCCCGACAGGGCAACAAAGAGACAGCAACAGAGGGCAACGAACATGTCACACCGCATTGGGCTACGCGCACTCATCATGGCCGCTTGCGTGGCTTTAATCGCTTTGATCGTGGCCGCCTGCGGCTCGTCTTCTTCGTCCGGCGGGCTGCAACTGACCGGACAGCAGCAGATTCGCCACGTCTTCGTGATCACGCTCGAAAACGAAAACTACGCGACCACATTCGGCGCCAACACCAAAGCGCCGTATCTCGCGCAAACACTGGCATCGCAAGGCGCGCTCGTGCAGCAGTACTACGGCACGGGCCACGTGAGTCTCGACAACTACATCTCGATGATCAGCGGCCAGTCGCCGACCAACGAGACCGACAACGACTGCATGACCTATCAGGACTTCAAGCTGACCGGCATGACGTCCGATGGCCAGGCGATCGGCTCGGGCTGCGTGTATCCGGCGAGCGTGAAGACGTTGCCGGACCAGCTGAAGGCGGCGGGCTATACGTGGAAGGGCTATGAAGGCGACATGGGCAACGATCCGTCGCGCGAAGCCGCCACCTGCGGCCATCCGACGCTGAACACGACGGACCTCACGCAGTCGGCCGAAGCGCCGAGCGCGGCCGTGCCGCTCGGCGACCAGTATGCGACGCGCCACAATCCGTTCATGTACTTCCACTCGATCATCGATTCGCCGGACTGCGGACAGCACGTCGTCAATCTGAATAACCTGCAGAACGATCTGCAATCGGTCTCGACCACGGCGAACTTCAACCTGATCACGCCGAACCTGTGCGACGACGGCCACGACGCACCTTGCGTGAACGGCCAGCCGGGCGGCCTGACGAGCGCGAACACGTTCCTGCAGAAGTGGGTGCCGATCATTACCGCATCGCCGGCGTTCCAGAAGGATGGCCTGCTGATCATCAACTTCGACGAAAGCAGCTACGCGACGGTCACGCAGTCCGCGTCGGGCGAGGATCTGGTATTTGCGGGCACGACCTGCTGTAGCCAGCAACCCGGCCCGAACCTGCCGCCGTTCCCGGAGACTTCGTCGCTCGCCTATAACGGCATCACGATCAACCTGACCAAGTCGAGCTACGGCGGCGACCAGACCGGCGCTGTGATGATCTCGAAGTTCATCAAGCCGGGTACGGTGTCCACGGTGCCGTACAACCACTATTCGATGCTGAAGAGCATCGAGGACATCTTCCAGCTCGACCACCTTGGTTATGCGGGACAGGCCGGTCTGGTGGGGTTCGGCAGCGACATCTTCACGAACCTGTAAAAGACTCGATGCTGTCTTCTGTCATGCGATTCACGGCGCGCGCGAGCGCGCGTCGGATAGCGCTCGCCGCCCTGATGGGCGGCGCGTTATTGGGGGGCGCCGGTGCGGCGCCCGCTGTTGCGTCGAATGCGACACCGACATCCGCCGATGCGAAGCCCGTCTATAGCGACGCCGCCGCGCTCGGCAAACTGATCTTCTTCGATCCGGCGCTGTCGGCCTCGGGCAGGATGTCGTGCGCGAGCTGTCACAGTCCCGAGCACGCGTACGGGCCGCCCAACGGTCTCGCCGCGCAACTGGGCGGCGCGGACTTGCATCAGCAGGGCACGCGCGCGGTGCCGAGCCTGCGCTACGTGCTGAACCGTACGCCGATCTGGACGCATGCGCAGGCGGCGAGCCTGTCCGAGCGGCTCAGCGAAACGGACAACGCGCCGGTCGGCGGCTTCGGCTGGGACGGGCGCTTCAACTATCTGCACGATCAGGCGAACTTCCCGCTGTTCAATCCGAACGAGATGGCCAACAAGGATCCGGCCGCATTGCTCGCGAAGATGCAGCGCGCGCCCTACGCTGCGCGCTTCAAGGAAGTATTCGGCCAGAACATTTTTGCCGATCCGACCAAGGCGTTCACCCAGGCGATGTACGCGATCGAGCGCTTCGAGCTCGAAGACCCGAGTTTTCATCCGTACACGAGCAAGTTCGACTACTACCTGGACGGGAAAGTGCGACTAACTGCACAAGAGTTGCGCGGCAAAAAACTGTTCGACGACCCCGCCGGCGGCAATTGCGCATCCTGTCATATCGACCAGTCGGGCGTGAACGGCGCTCATCCGCTTTTCACCGACTTCAACTTTCAGGCGCTTGGCGTGCCGCGCAACGCTGAACTGAAGGTCAACGCCGATCCGAAGTATTTCGACATGGGCCTGTGCGGACCGTTGCGTACGGATCAGAGCGACAAGCTGAACTGCGGACTGTTCAAGTCGGTATCGCTGCGCAATACCGCGACGCGTCAAGTGTTTTTTCACAACGGTCGCTTCCACACGCTGAAAGAGGCGTTGCGTTTCTACGTGCAACGCGATACGAACCCGGACAAGTGGTATCCAATGGATGCGCACGGCAAAGTCGACAAATTCAACGATCTGCCGGTCGCACTGCGCGTGAACGTCGATACGACCGACGAGCCGCTGACGCGCAAAACGGGCGAGCGTCCGGTCTGGTCCGAGCGTGATATCGACGACGTCGCCGCGTTCCTCGCGACGCTGAGCGACGGCTATGACTTGAAGTCAAAAGCGCTCAAATGAACGCATCGGAAAGCGGGACGAGTTCCGCTCACCCTTGATTTAAAAGACAAAAATTGCCGAGGAAAGGCGTCGCCCGACGCCGCGGCGCTATAATGCGCGGATCTTTGCTTCCTCCGACGTCCACTATGAGCCGGTTACTTTGCCTGATCGTGCTTTCGCTCGGCCTCGCGCAAACCGCGGCGGCCGACGAAAACACCGACCGAATATCGGCGTACCTGACGCAGAAGTTCGGTGTGGGCAAAGAAAAGGCTCAAAAGATCTCCGACGCGGTGCAATCCGCCGCCAACAAATACTCCCTTCCTCCGGCGCTGCTGCTCGCCATCATCTCGATCGAATCCCGCTTCAAGGAAAAAGCCCGCGGCGCCAATGGCGCGACGGGGCTGATGCAGGTCGTGCCGCAGGCGCACCGCGGCCTGCTGCGCAACGTGAAGGATCTGACCGAGCCGGGTGCGAACATCGAAGCGGGCTCGGCGATTCTGTACGGCTACATGCGCTCGGCGAACGGCGATCTGAATACCGCGCTCAAGAGCTATGGCGGCTCGAAGGCCTATGCGCAGAAGGTGAATCTGCGCGTGGAGGATTTCGCGGCGGTTGCGACACCCGCTGACGGCGCTTCCGGGGCCGCTGGGCGGGCCGCGTCGTGCGAGGCGGATCGTTGCGGCAGCGCGAACCCGTGGGCCGACGCGTTCAGCGTGCCGGCGGCGCTCATTGCATCCGCGGCACCCGCCGCGAGCGGGGCAGCCGGGGCAGCCGGGGCATCGTCGGCCGCGACGGTGGGCTCGACGCGCACGACGTCGAACTAGGCACGTACGCGCGATTTCTTTCGCATTTTCGCCCGCATGCACTGCGAGGGCGCGGCAGCGTGCTTCAAGTTGACGTGGTGTTACCCGCTGCAATAGGGTCCGGGCTGTACCTTGCACGCTTTTTACGCACGTGACGCTGCCCGCTCTACAATGCATTTCCATTCGCGCTCACGAAGCGCTTCTCGCAACTGATCATGCAGAACCCCTTTTCCCGCACCACCGCCGCGGCCCTGTTCGGGCTGGTCGCGCTCACGGCATGCAGCAGCACGCCGCAACCCAAATTCACTCAGGAACTATTCGAAACCGGCGCAAGCCCGTACGCGCGCAATTTCAATTCGAGTACGGGCGATAGCTGCGAAGCCGCGCGCCGCGCATTGCTGAGCCAAGGCTATCTGACGACGATGTCGCGTCCCGATACCGTCGACGGCACGAAGAATTTTCAGCCGACCGGCGATTCGCACGTGGTCGTCGAATTTCACGTCGTGTGCACGCCCGGCGAAGAGGCGGCCGATACCAGACATCGTGTACGTGAACGCGGTGCAGAACGGCTTCGCGTTGAAGAAGAGCGATACGTCGGCGAGCGTCGGGCTCAGCGTGCTCGGTTCGCTGTCGCTGCCGATTCGCTCCAATAGCGACGCGATGGTGAAGATCTCGAGCGAGACGATTCCGTCGGGCAAGTTCTATGACCGCTTTTTCGGTCTCGTCGATCATTACTTGCAGACGGTCGTGCGCACGCAGCCGGTGACGAGCAGCCCGATCGAGACGCGGACGCTGCCGATGCCGGTAGCAGCGCCGCTTCAACTGACGATCCCTGAGCCTGTGCCCGAGCCGGTGGCGGCGACCACCTCCGCTGCAGTTCGAGCGACGCCGACCGTGCCGGTTCAGACGACGTCACCAGCGCTCGCCCAACCGACGACCGACAAGCCTGTCGCGGTGACGCCACCAGCTGCGGCTCAGGCGGTCGAGTCAGCGCCCGCGCCAGTGCAGTTAACCGCACCCGCACCGGTTCCGTTGACGACACCGTCGACATCCTCGCCGGTCCAGCCCGCCGACCCGATTGGCCAGGCTGCAGCGATCGAACCCGCGAGCGGCACGGCGCCTCTGGTGCCGTGACAGCGGCGCAGCGGCTTTCGCATCGAGGCTGATCAAGGTCCGATCAGCCTCTGATTCAGGCGCGCAGCGATATTCACCTTATGGTGTTTACTTGATACGTATACATACGTAGTAGTAGTTAACAAGGGTTAACCGATTCTGTGGATAAGTCGCAAATGTCGCGCCGCTTCAACATCATGCGAAACCTATAACCCTGCGGAACACGTCGGTAGAAAAACTACATAACTGGGATAAGTTCGAACACCGTTAGCCGACCCTGATCTTTATCAAGATTTCGCGCACAGGCTGTTCGTCGCGCTATCCCGAAGTTATTCAGAGGTCGCTGTGGATAACCACGCCTCCGACCGACACTTCCCGTTGCTCCCGCATCGACGCTTCGCGCGACGCGAAGGGCTCGCCAACGCACAGATTTCCGCCCACCGAACGCGCACATTGATAACTCGGTACGAAGATTGCACGCCTTCTTATTGTAAACGCAACTGTTGCTATTTAGTCAAAACCATTTGCCCAGCGAACAATCCGGCATAGAGTTAAAGTGCTTTGTGAGGTTTCTGGTGCAGTGCGGGGGATGTATGAAGCGCAGATCAGCACGACAGCTAGTCCGTCTTCTGTCGGACCTTCGACATGCGGCCCATTGCAGCTCGTTGCGCGCGGTCGCGACCAGTCGGATGATGGCGCTGGCAGCCGCCGAGGCCGCCGAGGACGGCGACGCCGCTCGCGACGACGACAGTCCCGAGTCCACGCGCGATGAGCAGCGCGACAAGCTGTTCCGGAGCAGATCATGAGAGCCGCGAGCGAACAGTCGTTGCGGTTTCTGGTCGAGAAGTGGCTTTCGCCATCGCCGGCCGAGCCGGTTCACGTGACGGAGTTCAGCCGCACACGCGCGGGCGGGCGGCGCTATGTGCGGGTGGAGACGTCGCCGGAACAGGGCGGGCGGGGTTTGTTCTTCTTTCGCCACGACGACGGCTGCTGGTGCGTGTTTCCGCCAACCGCCGATACGCCGAGCCCATTCGCTCATCCGCGCGCGGCATAGTTGGGCGAAGGGGCAAGACGCCTGTCGGCGCGCATCGCGCACCGAGCGTTGGCGTCGAATCGTTTTATAACGCTGTAAATCACATCACCTGCGGCGCACGCTGCCGGGCGCGTTTCCAGCCCGGCAGTATCTGACACACGATCAATCCCGCGAGCATCAGCGCAGAGCCGAACAACGCGCGAGTCGTCAGCGTTTCGCCGAGGACGAGCCAGCCCGCAAACGCCGCGAACACGCCTTCCATGCTGAAAATCACCGCCGCATGCGAGGGCGCCGCGTAGCGCTGCGCGACCACCTGGATCGTATACGCGACGCCCACCGATAACGCACCGCCGTACGCGATCGTCGGCGCGGCTCGCGCAATTACCGCGGCGCTAACGGGTTCAATGGCAAGGCCGATCGACAGGCACACGAGCCCACAGGTCACGAACTGCGCGAGTGCGAGCATCAGCGTGTCGTGGCGCGCCGCGAAGCGGCCGACCAGCATCATCTGCGCGGAAATCACCAGCGCCCCGGCGAGCTGATACCAGTCGCCGTACAGCATCGAAAAGTGCTCGTCGACGCTCAGGAAGTACATGCCAACGGCCGCCAGTAGCGCGCCAAGCCACGTACGGAGGCCAGTCCGGTGGCGAAACAGCACGCCGAGCAGCGGCACGATCGCCACATACAGCGAACTGATGAAGCCCGCGTTCGCGATCTTCGTGTACTGCAGGCCGATCTGCTGCAGCGAGATCGACACGGCCAGCACGACGCCGAGCAGCCCGCCCGCGCCAAGCAGTTCGCGGGCTCCGCCGGGCGCGCGCTTCGTCAGCTCGGCGAGCGCCGCGCGGCGCACGCAGACGATCATCGTCAGCACGACGAGCGCGCCGAGCAGAAAGCGCAAGCCGGTAAACAGGAACGGGCCGATCGTATCGAGGCTCAGTCGCTGTGCGACGAACGCGGAGCCCCAGATCATCGCGGCGATCAGCATCAGCACGTTCGCGCGCAGGTGTTGGCGGGTATCGGGATGCAAGATTTCTTATGGTTTGTCTTGGGATCGCGCTGGGAAGCCGCGCAGGCGCGCCACGCGGTGCTCAGCCGGTAAGGAATCGCTCACATGATACGCGGGCGTCGCGCGCCGGGCAGGCAAACCCCGCGAGTCGCGCGATAATCGCGCAACGGCCGCGCGGTCGCCGGCCTGCGGATCGCCGTGAATCAAGCGACTTGCGGATCGGACCGCGATCCCCCGCTCCTTCCACGAGCAAACGACATGGACGACAAGGACTGGATCGCGGGCGCCGCGAAGGCGCTCGCGATCATCGAAGCATTCGACGAAGAGCACGCGCGCATGACGCCAACGATGGTCGCCGCGCGCGCCGGCCTGTCGCGCACGGCTGCGCGCCGCTATTTGCTGACGCTGCGCGAGCTCGGCTACGTCGACACAGACGGCAAGCTGTTCTGGCTCGCGCCGCGCGTGCTGCGGCTCGGCCAGTCTTACCTCGATTCGGCGCGGCTGCCGCGCACGGTGCAACCGTTCCTGCAGCGGATCACCGCGACCGTGCAGGAAACCGCGCTGGTCGCGATCCTCGACGAACACGACGTCGTCTACGTCGCGCGCAACGGCGTGAATCGGGCGATGGCGGTCGGCTTCGTGACCGGCTCGCGCGCGCCGGCGCCGTTATCGTCGGCGGGGCTCGTGCTGCTCGCGTTCCAGCCGCCCGACAGCATCGACCCGTGGCTCGCGTCGTATCCGATCAAGGTTTTCACGCCGTACACCTATTCGACCGTCGAACGGCTCAGAGAAGTGCTTGGCGAAATCCGCCGCAACGGCTACGTGGTCACCGACCAGCAGCTCGAGATTGGTGTGCGCGGCGTCGCGGTCCCGCTGCGTGACCGGCACGGTACGGTGGTCGCGGCGATCAGCGTCAGCATGCCGATCGGCGAGGAGTCGGCGAACGCCGCGCTGCACCGCGTTTTGCCGGCGCTGCAGGAGACCGCGAGCCTGCTGCGGAACCTGGTTTGAGCGCCGCGAAGCGGTCGGCGAGGCGCGCGGGCGGCGGCTTCACGGGGACCTGGTAGGGTCCTTGGTGCGCCTTGCAGGTAGATGAAAGCAGGCTGAAAGCAGGCTGTCTCCCGGAAAATACATATCGAGTTTTGCGCATGACAAACCGCCTACGCCTGGGTAATACTCTCCCGCGGGGAGCACAAGGCACCTCGAAGTCCAGCCGCTCTACCGTGCAGCTGTATTCATTCACATTGACTCAGTCGTCTGGTTTGGGGATCAACACATGAAAAAAGTTATCGTCTCGCTCGCAGCCGCTTCGATCGCACTCGTTTCCGTTCAGGCTTTCGCGCAGGCATCGGATGCCGCTGCTATGGAAGCAGCAAGCGCACCGAAGAAGCACCACGTCAAGCAGTTGAAGACCCACGGCAAGAAGGCACACGTTTCCGCCGCAGCTTCGGCAGCAGGCACGAACGACAAGGGCGTGCAGAACTAAGCCAACGCGCGCTCGTCGGGCGCGACATAGCGCTGCGCCGCACCGTTTGCCGGTCGGTGCAGCCGGTGGCGGCAGATGCGTTGCCAGCAAAAAGGCCAGAGCTCGCGCTCTGGCCTTTTTGCTGTTGCGGCGGATTTTGCGCGCGGGAAGATCAGCCCGCGAGTCCGCGCCGGATCACTTCATCCAGCAGCCCGTTCAGGCCGTCCGGATGACTGGCGGCGCGCGTTTTCAGCTCCTCCACCAGCTCGCCGTTGAGCTTGCACGCAAACGGGACGAGGCCTTGCGCCTGATCGAGCTTGCGCTGCTCGCGCCGGTCGATCTTCGGCTCGGTCGCCGCGTTCTTGCCGCCGCGGTTAGCGGTTGCCTGTTTCATCGCGTTGCCCAGTTTCAGCGCCTTGTTCTTTTCAAGGTCGGTTTTTTTCATCATCGGAAAGGCCTCTGCCAAATAGATCAACCCGCATTGTACGCAAGCGCGGGGCGTCAGCCGACACGGTCCGGTGCGCCGGCGGAGACGCTGTCCATCAACGCGCGCATCCTCTGCCAATGCGTGCCTTCCCAGAATACGCGTCCGCATACATCGCAGGTCACGAAGCGGCTGTGCCGCTGCAGCACGCCGCGCGGCACGCGCAGGCCGGCTTCCTCGCGTGCGATGCGTCGCAGCGGCGCGTTGCATACGAGGCATAGCCGAAACGGTTGCGCGCTGCGCGCGAGGTCGAGCCGCTCGAACACTTCGCGCAACTGCTCGCGCGGCCGCAGCGCGCGCACGTAGCAGCCATGCGTGATGTTGCGGCGTTTGAGCAGCTCGCGGTCGCGCGTCAGCACGATGCGCTGCTGCGCGGCGGCGAGCGCCTCGATATCGGCGTCGGGAAAGTGGTTGTCGTACAGCGTATCGAAGCCCGCAAGCCGCAGAAGCGGCGCGAGGCCGCCGAGATGCGCATCGGCGATGAAGCGCATCACGCGCAACGGCCGCTCGCGCACGCGCAGCAGCGGCTGGATGTCGAGCGCCTCGAATTTCGGATAGACCGCGACGCGGTCGCCGTCGGCGAGCGGATGATCGAAACCAACCGAGTCGCCGTTCACCAGTATCAGCTCGACCTCGGTATGCGGCACACCGAGCACTTCGATCATGTGCTTGGTCGTTGCGCCGCGCGCGCAGACGCAGGTGAACGCGCGCCGGCGCAGCGGCCGGGCGATGAAGTCGTTCAGCTCCTCGTAGAAGCGGAATGTCGCGGTGACCATGCCTGCAGTATCGCACCGCTCGGGTTGCGCGTTGTCCTGCGCTTGTCGCATGAGTGTGCTCTACTTCGGGTTCTTTAGAAGACGGAGCGATAGATGGACATCGGTTTTATCGGTCTCGGCGAGATGGGCGCCGCGATGGTTGCAAACATTCTGAAAGCCGGGCACCAGGTGCGCGTGTGGAACCGCTCACCGGAAAAGGCCCAGCCGCTGGCCGGGCTGGGCGCGCAAGTCGTCGCGACGCCGGCTGAAGCGTTTGCGGGCGACGCCGTGTTCTCGATGCTCGCCGACGATGCCGCGCTGCGCGAAGTCATCACCGCGTCGTTGCTCGAACATGCGCCGCGCGGGCTGATCCACGCGAATATGGCGACGATTTCCGTGGCGCTCGCCGAGGAACTGGCGACCGCGCACGCGTCGCGCGGCGTGCATTACGTCGCCGCACCGGTGCTCGGGCGGCCCGACGTCGCGGCCGCGGGCAAGCTGACGATCGTCGCGGGCGGCCCGGCCGAATCGATCGACCGGATCCAGCCGATTTTCGACGCACTCGGCCAGAAGACCTGGCGCATCGGCTCGCTGCCGCAGCAGGCGAACGTGATGAAGCTGGCCGCGAACTTCATGCTCGGCGCGGCGATCGAGACGCTCGGCGAAGCGGCCGCGCTCGTGACGGGCCACGGCCTCGCGATGCAGGACTTCCTCGACGTGATCACGAGCGGCCTGTTTCCGGGACCGGTGTACTCGGGCTACGGCAAGCTGATCGCCGAGCAGCGCTTCGAGCCGGCGCTGTTCAAGGCGCGTCTGGGACTGAAGGACGTGCGCCTCGCGCTCTCCGCCGCCGATGCGGTGACAACGCCGATGCCGGTCGCGAGCGTGGTTCGCGACAGCCTGATCGAGGCGATCGCGCACGGCGACGGCGAGAAGGATTTCGCGGTGCTGGGTCAGGTCGCGACGCGCCGGGCCGGCCGCTGACGGCGCTGTCGATCACCGGACGCGAGCGATCGACGCAGCGTGGCCGCATGAGTCGCGCTGGGCGGCAAGGCATAATAGCCGCCCGATCCCCCTACACCCGATTTCGATGACTCTGCATACCTGGTGGCTGTTCGCCGCCACTGTTTTCGTGGTTTCCGCGATTCCCGGTCCCAACATGCTGCTCGTGATGACGCACGGCGCCCAGCACGGCCTGCGTCGCGCGAGCGCGACGATGGCCGGTTGTCTGTCGGCGCTGGTGCTGATGCTGGCGGTATCGGCGGCGGGGCTCGGCGTGTTTCTGGCGGCATGGCCGACCATGTTCAACGCACTGCGCATGATCGGCGCGGCCTACCTCGTATATCTGGGCATCAAGGCATGGCGCGCGCCGGCCGACGAAACCGCCGCGCACAACGTCGACGACCTGACAGCCCGGCCCGCGCGCTCGCGCTTCGCGCTATTTCGCAACGGCTTTCTGGTCGCGAGCAGCAATCCGAAGGCGATCCTGTTCGCGGCCGCGCTGCTGCCGCAATTCATCGATGCAACCCAGCCGAAGTTGCCGCAGTTCGGCGTGCTGCTCGCGACGTTCGCGTCGATCGAGGTCAGCTGGTATCTGGTGTATGCGGGTTTTGGCACGCGCATCGGCGCCAGGTTGAAGAGCCGCAGCGTCGCGCGGATGTTCAACCGGCTGACGGGCGGTGTGTTCGTCGGTTTCGGCGCGATGATGGCGCTGGTGAGGCACTAAGCACCGCGCGTGTCGGCAGACAAGGGAAAACTGAGCCGTACCCATGTGACCGTTGTATGTTTGCAACATTGAGGGTCAACCCTAATTTGCATGTTGCAACGCACCAAGCGGTCTGCTATAGTTCGTCTTGTCTCCTCCATGTCTCCTCTGATATGGATTCAGCCCGCCAACTTAGGTGGGCTTTTTTTTTTGCCCGGAATTCGCCGCGCGCCCAAAGCGGCGCCGCGACCGCGGAAAATCAAATTCAGAACTTATACGACACGGCCAGGAAGGAAATGATCGGGTTTGCGCCCAGATCCGCCTTCGACACGCCAAGCTCCGTCCCATCGGCCGCCTTGATGATGACCGACGACGTCGTCTTCAGCGGGATATACGTGACCGACGCAACGAGCCCCCAGTGCTCGGTGATGTTGTACGCAAGGCCCGCGTTGAACACCGGCGCCCACGACGACGACGCCTTCGCCCACGAAAATCCGCGCCGGCCGGCTCGCATCGAGGCTCGCGCCGTTCAGACGGAACGCGCACTGGTTCAGCTTGTTGGTCGGTAGCCGCTTTTCCGGGGGCAGGGAGCCGCCCGCGACCTGGCCCGCGCGCGTCGGGGCGACGGTGCCGGTGGTGGCGGGAATCGGCGACTGGATGTAGCTGATCTGCCACGTCATCTTCGTCGTATCGAGCTGCAGTTTGACGAGTTCACCGTCTCCGCCGCCACCGGTGAAGACCGTGCCGTAGTCGAGCGACGCAGGGCACGGCCGCGTTTCGGTCATCGGTCCGTCGCCGTTACTGCTGCCGCCGCACGCGCCCAGCAACGGTGCGCACAGAGCGAGCACCGAAATGATTTTCGAATTCATACCGCCCTATGGCCCACAGCACATTCACGCGTCGTCTGGCCAGAGCAATGATGATCTGATGATGTCGCTTCCCCTCTTTGCGTTTGCGCGCGTAGAACGCGGCGCTCTCGGGACAGCGCATCGATGCGAATGCGGACTGATAGAAGATCCGCTTGAGACGCTTGTCGCCCTTTTGAGGTCGTTTGAGCCAGCTGGATTTGCCCGATTGCTTCAGGACCGGAGCCAGGCCAGCGGCCGAAGCCAATGCATCAGGCGATCTGAAGCGGACCGTTGGGCCTGCCACGGCGATGAATTCTGCCGTCAACATCGCGTCGAAGGTTTTGACGGCGTTCGTGGCGACGGTTTCGTAGTTCGCGGTCGGCGACAGGTGGTACAGCAGCGTTGTAGGTGCCGGCAAGCTTCGTGATGTCGGTCGTCGTGCTCGCGAAGCCGAGGAACGGATAGAAGTCGAAGTGCCGCTTGTGGACCGCGCCGATGGCGGGAACGCCGGGCAGCAGCGTGATGCCTGCATACTGGATCGCCGCGCCCGGAATCCCGCCGCCCGCGACGCCCTTGCCGATCAGGATCATCGGCGGGTTCGGGTTGTCGACGAAGTCGGGCGTCGCGTAGGTCGTGCCGTCCGACGCGGTGCCGGTGCCCGCGCCGAGGATGAACGCGCAGCGTGTCTGCTCGGCGGTCGGCAGCATGCCGGTGGGCGGGTGAATCACCGCGCCCGTGATCTGCGTGCCCCTGCGTGTGACGGAGACGCTCGCGCTGGTGAGCGGAATCGGCGACTCGAGCCACTTCAGCGTGTAGGTCATCGCGGTCGCGTCGATATTCAACTGAACGATTTCGCCGCTGCCGGCGCCGCCGAGGTAAGTGCTTTTGACGAGGTCCGCGGTGTCGGGGCACAGCGTCGCGGTGCTAGCGCTGGGCGTCGGCGCGCCTTGCGTACCGCGACTCGCGCCCGCGCATTGCGCCGGTGTGACGGGGCCCGGATTGTCGGCTTTGCCGCCGCCGCAAGCGATAAGAAAAGGTGCTGTGGCAATAGCCATTGCCAGGCCGCGAGTTATGCCGTGCGACATGCTGCTGGCGGAAAACAATGCAGTGCAATGCAATGAGCGGGCTTTTTTCGTGGCACCGCGGATGCGGGTCGACTCGCCTAGCGTTTCAAACCGGTGCCTTCTGCCGCGCCGATCGCGAGATTCATGCACTGGATCGCCGCACCCGACGCGCCCTTACCGAGATTGTCCAGCCGCGCGACGGTCACGAAGCGCTCTTCGTTGCCGAACACGAACAGGTCGACGCGGTTGGTGTCGTTGTTCGCCTGCACGTCGAAGAAGCCGTTGTCGAGACTCGCGTCGGCGTTGAACGGCGCGACGTGCACGAACGCTTCGCCCGCGTAGTATTCGGCGAACTGAGCCTGCACGTCCTGCGGCGTCGTCTTCTTCGCGAGCTGGCCCGGCGAGAAGTACGTGGTGACCGCGAGGCCCTTGTAGAAGTCGCCGACGATCGGCGTGAAGATCGGCGCCGACTTCAGGCCCGTATGCGTGGCCATTTCCGGCAGGTGCTTGTGCGTGAGGCCGAGCGCGTACGGGCGCGGGCTCTTGAGTCTGTCGTTGCCGCCGGCTTCGTAGTCGGCGATCATCTTCTTGCCGCCGCCGCTGTAGCCAGTGATCGAATAGGCGTGCGCGGCGAACTCGGGCGCGACGACGCCGCCTTCGACGAGCGGGCGCATCGCGAGCACGAACGCCGAGGCGTGGCAGCCCGGCACGGCGATGCGTTTGGCGGTGCGCAGGCGTTCGCGCTGCGAGCGAGCCAGCTCGGGCAGACCATAGGCCCAGTCGGGCGAGGTGCGGAACGCGGTGCTCGCGTCGATCAGCACCGTGCGGTCGTTCTCGACGAGCGAGGCCGACTCGCGCGAGGCGATATCGGGCAGACACAGGAACGTGACGTCCGACGCGTTGATGAGACGACGGCGCTCGTCCAGGTCCTTGCGCTTCGCTTCTTCGATACGCAGGATTTCGACGTCGGCGCGCTGCGACAGGTATTCAAAAATTTTCAGGCCGGTCGTGCCTTCCTGTCCGTCGACAAAAACTTTCGTGCTCATCTCGATCTCACTCGCTGGAAACGGGGCGCGACGCCGCGCCGGAACGTTATTTTAAGACGTCATCGCCGCGACCGTGCGGTGCAGCGCGAAAAAACGACGATGCGCGCACAACGTGACGTCGGCGTGACCCGTTGCGCGGCGAATGCGGGCTGATGACCGAAGATGAACCGCCGATGAGCCGCGACGTCGTTTCGGCGCCGTTCAACCATTAGCCGCGCGCCGCTACCCGCGCGGCGCGATCCAGCGCGCGGTGACGCCCGCAATGCGCGCGCCGAACAGGCGCGCGGTTTCGAGATCGCCCGGCGGCGGCGCTTCGTCGGGCGACGCATCGGCCGCCGATTGCGTAAGCAGTCCGGTAAAGCCGCCGACGAAGTTCAGATCGTTGCGCGTCGCGGCCTTCGTGTTCGACGGCATCATGCCGGTGCCGGCCCAGATCATGCTGTGCTGCATCGCCAGCGTGACGAAGTACTGAATGGTCGAGAACTTGTCGCCGTTCATCGTCGCCGAGTTCGTGAAGCCGGCTGCGATCTTGTCTTTCCACGCCTGCGCGAACCACGGTTTCGAACTGGCGTCGGCGAACTTCTTGAAATCGGCCGACGGGCCGCCCATGTAGGTCGGCGCGCCGAAGATCAGTGCGTCGGCGGCGGCGAGTTCGTCCCACGAGGCGTCGTCGAGGTCGCCGACCGGCATCATCTTCGCCTGCGCACCGGCTTCCAGCGCGCCCGCGAGCACGGCTTCGGCGACCTTCTTCGTGTGGCCGTAGCCGCTGTGATAAACGATGACGATCTTCGACATGAAGTGCTCCAGCAAAGCGATCGGGAAGGCGAACGGCGCAAGCCAGACGATGCGGCGCGGCGGCGCCCCATCACGACCGCGACGGCCGCCACTAGCGCCCGTAATTGACCTCGAGCCGCGCGCTGCCGATCGCGGCCGTGCCGATCTCGTGATCGAACATCAACGCGGGACGTCCTTGCGCGAGACGCAGATCGGCCGAGTTCAGCGCGTACACGGTGATGATATAGCGATGCGGTTTGCCGGGCGGCGGGCACGGGCCGCCATAGCCGTCGGTATCGAAGTCGTTGCGCGCTTCGACCGCGCCGAGCTTGCGCAGGAAACCGGACGAGCTCGCATTCTCGGGCAGGCTGTCGACCGTGGCGGGGATGCCCGCGACCGCCCAGTGCCACCAGCCGCGCCCCGGCGCGTCCTCGTCGAACATCGTGATCGCGAAGCCGCGCGTACCGGCCGGCGCGTCGCGCCATGAGAGCTGCGGTGAACGGTTGCCGCCCTTGCAGTCGTTCCGGTCGAACACCTGCGCATTCTGCACGGTGCCGCCCGTGCGCACGCTCGCGCTCGTCAGCGTGAACGGCTCGTCGGCCCGCGCACCGGCACTATGCGCTGCGAATAGCGCAAGCATCGCGCCGACGGCGAGCGATCGATGCCGCCAAGATGAAGCCAGCGAAACAACCAGGCAACGCATGCGCATATGCCGGTTCTCCTGTAAGGGCGCGAGGCGCGGGTCCTCGCGACTGTCGTTGTGCTGAATTGTGCCCCAAGGTCGAATCAAGTCTAACATCAGCGCTGATTAGCTCTGCGACGCAATATGTTCGCGTGCCGCGGAATTCGCAGACAGGAAATCAGCTATAGTAAGGGGGTTGTCGCGCGACCCTTACTGCATTTGACTCGTTTAAATAGCGAGCGTCAAAAGCAGTGTTAGAAGTTGTGGAGACCGGTTTATCCGTCCAGAGGAGGACGATGCAAGTTTCACTCAGGGTCGTGGTGGCAGACGATCATCCGGTTATTCTGTTTGGCGCTGAAAATGCGCTGCTCAAATTTCCCGGTATGCAAGTCGTTGGGCGCGCAAGGCAGTCGACTGAACTTATCAAAATGTTGCAATCCACCGAATGCGACGTGCTCGTCACCGACCTGGCCATGCCGGGCGGTCAGTACGGCGACGGCTTGCAACTCATCGACTATTTGCGCCGCAATTTCCCGAATCTGCCGATCGTCGTGCTCACCATGCTCGAGAACGCCGCATTGCTCAAACGGCTCAAGGAACTTGGCGTGACGTCGGTCGTGAACAAATCGGACGATCTCAGCCATATTGCGCTTGCGGTACAACACGTGGGCCGTCGTATGACCTATATGAGTCCGTCGGTGAAGGCGGTGCTCGATGGGTTGCGGGTCAATTCAGCCGGCAAGCGCGACGACTCGAAGCTGTCGCGGCGCGAACTCGAAGTCGTGCGCCTGTTCGTATCGGGTATGACGATCAAGGAAATATCGGAGCGTTTGAATCGCAGCATCAAGACGATCAGCACACAAAAAAACGCGGCCATGCGCAAGCTCGGAATCGATCGCGACTCCCAACTATTCCAGTATGCGCAGAGCAATGGTTTGCTGAATCTTTCGTCGAACTCGAGTAAGGACATCGCGAACCAGTCCTGATATCGGGCCTCGTTTCGTCCGCCGGGTAATCAGCGATAAACAATCGGCGATAAAAAAGCCGCCTGCTGCGAAACAGGCGGCTTTTTCATTCAATCCGCATAAAGCGGCTACGTTTTTATTGTCACTGCCTTAGCGCGATGGCTTTATTGCGGCGTAGACGTCGCACCGCCATGTGCAGCGGACCACTCGGCCGGCGCGTGCAGGAATTTTTCCACTTCGTCGATCGTCTTCGTGTCGAAGTAGTTGTTCTGCTTCGCGACGCGCAGCACGTCCCACCATGTGGCGAGCGCGTGCAGATCGACGTCGATGTCTTTCAGCACCGACACGCTTTCCTTGAAGATGTTGTAGTGGAACAGCACGAAGCAGTGGTTCACCGTCGCGCCGGCGGTGCGCAGCGCGTTGATGAAGTTGATCTTGCTGCGGCTGTCGGTCGTCAGGTCTTCGACGAGCAACACGCGCTGGCCTTCGGTCAGCAGACCTTCGATCTGCGCGTTGCGGCCGAAACCCTTCGGCTTCTTGCGCACGTACTGCATCGGCACCATCAGGCGGTCGGACAGCCATGCCGCGAACGGGATGCCCGCGGTTTCGCCGCCGGCGACCGCGTCGATCTGCTCATAGCCGACGTCGCGCAGGATCGTCGCTTCGGCCATTTCCATCAGGCCGCGGCGCACACGCGGATACGAGATCAGCTTGCGGCAGTCGATATACACCGGGCTCGCCCAGCCGGACGTGAAAATATACGGTTTCTCCGCGTTGAAATGCACTGCTTGTACTTCGAGCAGCATTTTGGCGGTGGTGTCGGAGATCGTCTGGCGATCGAAGCCTGTCATGGGCGGATCCTTCGGAGTGAGCGGGGGAGAAGCGGGCGCTGGGCCCGGTGGCGCAGCAAGCGGGGTATGCCGCGCCATGCTGGGCGGGATACGCGGCCGGGGGAAGAGCACAGACCGGCTTTTGCTGCGCGCGTGGGCCGCTATTTTACCTGAAATGGGTCGCACCGAGGAGGCCGTCGTGCGCGGCGGCGCAGCCGGCGGGCGCTTTGGCGCGCGCATCGTCTTGTGACCGGGTGAGGCCGCCTTTACACTCACGCGACTTTCCCGGGACGCTTCCCACGCAGCCGCCTTCAGACCTACGGAATGCTTTCAATGAACGCCGCTCCACCCGCCTCCGCCTCCACCACCGAAACCCGCTCCGCCGTCCAACCGGGCTATGCGGGCCGCGCGCTGCTTGCGTCGGTGCTGGGCTATGCGATGGACGGCTTCGATCTGCTGATTCTCGGCTTCATGCTGCCGGTGATCGCCGCCGACCTGCATCTGAGTTCCTCGCAGGCCGGTGCGCTGGTCACATGGACGCTCATCGGTGCGGTGGCGGGCGGCGTGCTCTTCGGCGTGCTCAGCGATTATTTCGGCCGCGTGCGCATGCTGACGTGGACGATCCTGATCTTCGCGGTGTTCACCGGCCTGTGCGCGCTCGCGCAAGGCTACACGGACCTGCTGATCTATCGGACCGTCGCCGGGATCGGGCTGGGCGGCGAATTCGGCATCGGTATGACGCTGGTCGCCGAAGCATGGCCGGCGTCGCAGCGGGCGCGGGTGTCGTCGTATGTCGGGCTCGGCTGGCAGCTTGGCGTGCTGGCGGCCGCGTTGCTGACGCCGCTGCTGCTGCCGGTGATCGGCTGGCGCGGCATGTTCGCGCTCGGGCTGCTGCCGGCGGTCGTGTCGTTCTTCGTGCGCCGCCGCGTCGAGGAGCCGGCGCTTTTCGACCAACGCGTCGCGCGCGGCATGCGCAAGCTGCCGCTGAAACTGCTGTTCGTCGATGGACGCACGACGCGCGCGAGCCTCGGCGTCACGATCCTGTGCTCGGTGCAGAACTTCGGCTATTACGGGCTGATGATCTGGCTACCTAGCTATCTGTCGAAGACCTTCGGCTATTCGCTGACCAAATCGGGGCTGTGGACCGCCGCGACGATTCTCGGCATGGCGGCCGGCATCTGGCTATTCGGCATCGCCGCCGACCGCTTCGGCCGCAAGCCGACGTTCCTGTTCTACCAGGCGGGCGCCGTCGTCATGGTGTTCGTCTATGCGCAACTGACGACGCCGATGGCGTTGCTGATCGGCGGCGCGGCGATGGGGGTGTTCGTCAACGGCATGATCGGCGGCTACGGCGCGCTGATTTCGGAACTCTATCCAACCGATGCGCGCGCCACCGCGCAAAACGTGCTGTTCAACGCGGGTCGCGCGGTGGGCGGCTTTGGGCCGGTCGTCGTGGGCGCGCTGGCGGCGCGCTACTCGTTCGGCGCGGCGCTCGCGCTACTGGCGTCGATTTACCTGCTGGACATCCTCGCGACCCTGTTTCTGATTCCTGAGCGACGCGGCGCCGAACTCGACTGACCGCGGCGACGAAGCGCGTCCTTCAATCGCTTCGAATACTGCGAATGCGTGGACCATGCGGCCCGCATGGCGCCCCGCCGCGTGGCGGAAAAGCACGGTTGGGCCATGGCGACGCAGCGTCCTGAGCGCCTGTTTCGCTAATGGCGAGTCCTGTTAACCACGCAGTGCATCGACACGTCCGGGGTGTACACTAATCGACCCGCGAAGCACTCCACATCGTCCCGTCTTCGTCGAGGTAAGCCGTCGCGCCTGACCGGGCGCGTGCGAAAACCGCCTCGGTCGGCTATCGGTCCGACAGATGAAAGCGCTGCAACGATGTGTGTCGCCGGGCCCAATCACTTACGTCTCGCAGGCCTAGAAATGGACGAACAACTCAAGCAAAGCGCTCTCGCATATCACCAGAATCCGAAACCTGGCAAGATTTCGGTGACGCCTACCAAGGCGCTGTCGAACCAGCTGGATTTGTCGCTCGCGTATTCGCCGGGTGTGGCGGCAGCCTGTATGGCAATTTACGAGGAACCGCTCGACGCGCAGAAGTACACGTCGCGCGGCAACCTCGTCGGCGTGATCACGAACGGCACCGCGGTGCTCGGCCTCGGCAACATCGGCCCGCTTGCCGCGAAGCCGGTGATGGAAGGCAAGGGGTGTCTGTTCAAGAAGTTCGCGGACATCGACGTGTTCGACATCGAGCTGAGCGAATCCGATCCGGACAAGCTCGTCGAGGCGATCGCGATGCTCGAGCCCACGCTGGGCGGCATCAACCTCGAGGACATCAAGGCACCCGAGTGCTTCTACATCGAGAAGAAGCTGCGCGAACGTATGAAGATTCCGGTCTTCCACGACGATCAGCACGGCACCGCGATCATCGCATCGGCGGCGATCCTGAACGGCCTCAAGGTGGTCGGCAAGAGGCTCGACGAAGTGAAGCTGGTCTGTTCGGGCGCGGGCGCGGCGGCCATTGCGTGTCTGGATCTGCTCGTCAATCTCGGTCTGTCGAAGCAGAACATTCTCGTCGCCGACTCGAAGGGCGTGATCTACGAAGGGCGCGGCAACCTCGATCCGTCGAAGGAGCGCTATGCGGCGCACACCGAAGCGCGCTCGCTCGCCGATGCAATCCGCGGCGCGGACGTGTTCCTCGGCTGCTCGAGCGCCGGCGTGCTGAAGCCGGAGATGGTCGCCGAAATGGGCTCGCGGCCGCTGATTCTCGCGCTCGCGAACCCCGAGCCGGAAATCCGTCCGGAAGAAGCGCGCAAGGTGCGCCCGGACTGCATCATCGCGACCGGCCGGTCGGACTATCCGAACCAGGTCAACAACGTGCTGTGTTTCCCGTTCATCTTCCGCGGCGCGCTCGACGTCGGCGCGACGACGATCACCGAAGAAATGAAGCTCGCGTGCGTGCGCGCGATTGCCGAACTGGCCGAGGAAACGGACCAGGGCGATGAAGTCGCGAAGGCCTACGAAGGCCACTCGCTCGAATTCGGTCCCGAATACCTGATTCCGAAGCCGTTCGATCCGCGCCTGATCATCAAGATCGCGCCGGCCGTCGCGCAGGCCGCAATGGATTCGGGCGTCGCGACCCGCCCGATCCAGGACATGGATGCGTACCGCGAACAGCTCGGCGCGACCGTCTATCGCTCGGGCATGGTGATGCGGCCGGTGTTCGCGGCGGCGAAGTCGGCACCGGCGCGCATCGTGTTCGCGGAAGGCGAAGACGAGCGCGTGCTGCGCGCCGCGCAGTTCGTGCTGCTCGAAAAGATCGCCAAGCCGATCCTGGTCGGCCGTCCGTCGGTGATCGAGATGCGTCTGAAGAAGATGGGCTCGAAGCTCAAGTGCGGCGAAGACGTCGAGATCGTCGATCCGGAAGACGATCCGCGCTATCACAAGTGCTGGCAGGCGTATCACGAACTCGGCGCGCGCGAAGGCGTGACGCCGGACGTCGCGAAGGCCGCGATGCGCAAGTTCAACACGCTGATCGGCGCGATCCTCGTGCGCCTTGGCGAAGCGGACGGCATGATCTGCGGCATGATCGGCCAGTTCCACACGCATCTGAACTTCATCGAGCAGGTGCTCGGCAAGGCCGACGACGTCGAGAACTTCGCCGCGATGAATCTGCTGATGCTGCCGGGCCGCAACATGTTCATCTGCGACACGTACGTGAACGAAGTGCCGACCGCCGAGCAGCTTGCCGACATGACGATGCTCGCCACGCGCGAAATCGAGAAGTTCGGCATCACGCCGAAGGTCGCGCTGCTGTCGAACTCGAACTTCGGCAGCGCGCCGTCGTCGTCGTCGCAGCGCATGGCCGCGGCGCGCAAGCTGATCACGCAACGCGCGCCGTCGCTCGAAATCGACGGTGAAATGCACGGCGACGCGGCGCTGTCGGAGACGGTCCGCAAGGCCGCGTTCCCGGGCACGACGCTCGCCGGCGAAGCGAATCTGCTGATCATGCCGAACGTCGAAGCGGCGAACATCGCGTACAACCTGCTGAAGGTCGTGGGCGGCGAGGGTGTGACGGTCGGGCCGTTCCTGCTGGGTGCGGAAAAGCCGGTGCATATCCTGACGCCGGCCGCGACCGTGCGCCGTATCATCAACATGACGGCGGTCGCTTCGGCGAACGCGCGCAAGTCGGTGAACGCGAAGTAACGTGCATCACGTGAGGTTGGCGCGGGCGCGGCATTAACGCGCGCGCGGCGGCCTGGGCAGAAGCGCTACGGAATCTCGGTTCCGTAGCGTTTTTTTGCGCCTGAAAAAAAGCGGCGGCCCGTGCAGACCGCCGCTTTTCGGTTCAGTTGGGAGAGTCGATCAAGCCGCGTGCTGCGTCTTGCCCGCATCCGGCGAACGCCAACGCGCGAGCAGCTCGTTCCACTTGATGCGCACGCCTTTCAGGTTGTTTTCCTTCACGTGCCCATAGCCGCGGATGCCGTCGGGCAGATTCGCGAGCTCGACCGCGAGATCGCGTTTCTGAGAAGTCAGCCCGCCGATCAGCTCACGCACCAATGCCTCGTATTCGCCGATCAGCGCGCGCTCGGTGCGACGCTCCCCGGTGTTGCCGAACACGTCGAACGCGGTGCCGCGCAGGAACTTGAGCTTCGCGAGCACGTGCATCGCGCGGAACATCCACGGGCCGTACTTCTTCTTCACCAGATGGCCGTGCGCGTCCTTCTTCGATAGCGTCGGCGGCGCGAGATGCAGGTGCAGCTTCCAGTCGCCTTCGAACGTCGCGTTCAGTTTTTCGATGAACGCCGGGTCACTGTACAGACGCGCGACTTCGTATTCGTCCTTGTACGCCATCAGCTTGTGCAGGTTCTTCGCGACCGCCTCGGTCAGCGGCATTTGGCCGTCGGCGGAATCGAGCGCTTCTTCCGCGGCCCGCACCTGCGACACCAGCGCGCGATAGCGCTCCGCGTACGCACGGTTCTGCCAGGCGGTCAGATAGTCGGCGCGCTTGTCGATCAGCGTGTCGAGCGCCTTCGGCGTATGCAGCGCGATGATCTTGCCGCCCGCGCTGTCGGCCGGTTCGCCGCGTCCCTGCGTTTGCGCGAGCTTGCGTACCGCAGCCAGATCGTGCGCGGCACGCCGGCCCCATTCGAACGCCGCGCGGTTCTTGTCCACCTGCACGTTGTTCAGCTCGATCGCGCGAATCAGCGACTCGTGCGTGAGCGGCACCCAGCCGCGCTGCCACGCATAGCCGAGCACGAACGGGTTCGTGTAGATCGCGTCGCCGAGCAGCGCGACGGCGAAGTGATTCGCGTCGACGGTCGAGACGTTGTCATCGCCGGCCGCGGCGCGCACGTCGGCTTCGGTGCTGCTGCCGGGGAAGCGCCAGTTCGGGTTCTTGATCAGCTCGGCCGTCGGCGTGTGCGCGCTGTTCAGTACGACGCGCGTGCGATCCGCGTGCATCCGCGACACGCATTCGTCGCTGGCGGTGACGATCGCGTCGCAGCCGATCACGAGGCTCGCTTCGCCCATTGCGATGCGGGTCGCGTGGATGTCGGCGGGCTGCTTCGCGATCTGCACGTGGCTCATCACGGCGCCGCCTTTCTGCGCGAGGCCGGTGACGTCGAGCACCGTGACGCCCTTGTTCTCGAGATGCGCGGCCATGCCGAGCAGCGCGCCGATCGTGACGACGCCCGTGCCGCCGACGCCCGTCACCAGAACGCCGTACGGACGGTCGATGGACGGCAACTCGGGATCCGGCACCGGCGGCATTTCGGCGCCGGCGCCCGACGCCGCCTTCGGCTTGCGCAACTGGCCGCCTTCAACGGAGACGAAGCTCGGGCAGAAGCCGTTCACGCACGAGAAGTCCTTGTTGCAGGTTGACTGGTTGATCTGGCGCTTCGTGCCGTACTCAGTATCGAGCGGTTCGACCGACAGGCAGTTCGACTTCACCGAGCAGTCGCCGCAGCCCTCGCACACCGCTTCGTTGATCACGACGCGCCGTGCCGGATCGGGATACGCGCCGCGTTTCCTGCGACGGCGCTTTTCGGTCGCGCAGGTCTGGTCGTAGATCAGGATCGTGGTGCCCGGAACCTCGCGCAGCTGACGCTGCACGTCGTCGAGCTGGTCGCGGTGGTGAATGTCGACGCCGGGCGCGAGGCCGACGCTTGCCGCGTACTTCTCCGGCTCATCGGTGACGATGACGATCTTCGCCGCGCCTTCGGCGGCGAGCTGATGCGTGATCTGCGGCACGCTCAGCACGCCGTCGACCGGCTGGCCGCCCGTCATCGCGACCGCGTCGTTGTACAGCAGCTTGTAGGTGATGTTCGCCTTCGACGCGATCGCCGCGCGAATCGCGAGCAGCCCCGAGTGGAAGTAGGTGCCGTCGCCGAGATTGGCGAACACGTGCTTGTCGTTCGTGAACGGCGCCTGGCCGATCCACGCGACACCTTCGCCGCCCATCTGGCTGAACGTGCTGGTGCTGCGATCCATCCAGACCGTCATGTAATGACAGCCGATGCCGGCCATCGCGCGCGAGCCTTCCGGCACGTTGGTCGACGTGTTGTGCGGGCAGCCCGAGCAGAACCACGGCTTGCGCTCGACTTCGACGCGCGGCCGCGCGAGCGCCTTTTCCTTCGCCTCGATCACCGCGATGCGCGCGGCGATGCGGGCGCGCACATCCGATGGCAGATCGAACTTGTCGAGCCGCGTGGCGATCGCCTTCGCGATGATCGCGGGCGACAGCTCGTAGTGCGCCGGCAGCAGCCAGTTGCCCATCGGCACCGACCATTCGCCGCCCGCGCCGTCCTTCTCGTCGAACTTGCCGAATACGCGCGGGCGCTGCGCGTCGGGCCAGTTGTACAGCTCTTCCTTGATCGCGTATTCGAGGATCTGGCGCTTTTCCTCGACCACCAGAATTTCGTCGAGACCGCGTGCGAAGGCCTGCGCACCTTGCGCTTCGAGCGGCCACACGCAGCCGACCTTGTACAGCCGGATGCCGATGCGCGAGCAGGTTTCGTCGTCGAGACCGAGGTCGGTCAGCGCCTGGCGCACGTCTAGATAAGCTTTGCCGCCGGTCATGATGCCGAAGCGCGCATGCGGCGAATCGATTTCGACGCGGTCGAGTTTGTTCGCTCGCACGTAGGCGAGACCCGCGTACCACTTGTAGTCGAGCAGACGCGCTTCCTGCACGAGCGGCGGATCGGGCCAGCGGATGTTCAGCCCACCGTCGGGCATCACGAAGTCTTCCGGCAGGATGATGTTGGTGCGGTGCGGATCGATATCGACCGATGCGGACGATTCGACCACGTCGGTCACGCACTTCATCGCGACCCAGAGGCCCGAGTAGCGGCTCATCGCCCAGCCGTGCAGGCCGAAGTCCAGATATTCCTGCACGTTCGACGGAAACAGCACCGGCAGCCCGCATGCCTTGAAGATGTGTTCGGACTGGTGCGCGAGTGTCGAGGATTTGGCCGCGTGATCGTCGCCGGCGAGCACGAGAACGCCGCCGTGCCGCGACGAGCCGGCCGAGTTGCCGTGCTTGAAGACGTCACCGGACCGGTCGACGCCGGGGCCCTTGCCGTACCACATCGAAAACACGCCGTCGTATTTGGCGCTCGGGTACAGATTGACCTGCTGCGAACCCCACACGGCGGTGGCCGCGAGGTCTTCGTTGACGCCGGGCTGGAACACCACCTGATGCGCGGCCAGATGCTTTTTCGCTTTCCACAGCGACTGGTCGAGCCCGCCGAGCGGCGATCCGCGGTAGCCGGAGATGAAGCCGGCCGTGCTGAGGCCGGCGGCGCGGTCGCGTTCCTGCTGCAGCATCGGCAGACGCACCAGCGCCTGGATGCCGCTCATGTACGCGCGGCCGCGATCGAGGGTGTATTTGTCGTCGAGCGTGACGGAAGACAACGCGGCTTCGAGCGAGGCTCGTTGACCTGCGTCTAGCGGGGCATTCATTATGTGTACTCCTCCACTTCAGCTTGGGATCACCAAAACTTTTCTGGCCCCGGCATCTCGTGAATGCTGGGGCCGGGGTCGTCATATTGACGGGTTTTAAGCGATGGTAGCACTGGTGGAAACCCGCCGCAGCGGATCAAAAATCGCCCGCGCACGATCTGATTTCGGCCGGTTTCGCGACGAGTTGCCGACGTGTTGTCAGCAGTTGTCGCGGATTTCCGCCGGAATGGAGTTGTATTGCGCCTGCGCGTGTAACAAGCTGTAAAACCTACAAATTTGCGGAACCGCAGTGAAAACGACTGTCTAACCCCGACCTGCGAGCGATGCCGAACGCCGCGCATTCTGTGCAGCTTCTGGACAGCAGGGCAGTTAGAAAAGGAGTACGCATGAACACAAGAAACATCCAGACCTTCCTGATGGTTTCCGCCGCTTTCTTCGCGATGAGCGCGCCGGTGCGCTCGAATCCGGGCAGCACGGGGGCACTGTCGAACGCGATCATCCGCACGGCGCAGGTGGCGCCGGCGCGGGTCGACGGTGCGATCGGCAGCGATCGGTACAGGCAGAATTCATGACGCACCGCATCGCGCGCGTCTAATGACGACCGGCCGCCGTTCCGAAGAGAGCGGCGGCGTTGCAACGTAAAAGGGCGAGGATCCTGCGATCCTCGCCCTTTTTTCTTCTGCGCGCCGATCAGGCGCGAGTCTGCGTGGTCAGGTCTTGTCCTGCACGACGCCGCGGCGAATCTGATCGAGCTCGATCGATTCGAACAGCGCCTTGAAGTTGCCTTCGCCAAAGCCCTGATTGCCCTTGCGTTGAATGATCTCGAAGAAGATCGGGCCGATCTGGTTTTCGGTGAAGATCTGCAGCAGCAGATCGTCCGGTGCGCCGTCGATCAGGATCTTGCGCTTGCGCAGTTCCTCGAGCGGCTCGCCATGATTCGGCACGCGTCGGTCGACGAGTTCGTAGTACGTGTCGATCGTGTCGAGCAGTGAAATGTCCGATGCGCGCAGGCCGTCGACGGTGCGGTAGATGTCGCTGGTGCCGAGCGCGATGTGCTGGATGCCTTCGCCGTGGTACGCGTCCAGGTATTCCTGGATCTGACCGGCGGTGTCCGAGCCTTCCTCGTTGATCGGAATGCGAATCTTGCCGCACGGCGAGGTCATCGCTTTCGACTTGACGCCCGTCACCTTGCCCTCGATGTCGAAGTAGCGCACCTCGCGGAAGTTGAACAGGCGCTCGTAGAACTCCGCCCATTCCTGCATGCGGCCACGATGCACGTTGTGCGTCAGGTGATCGATATAGGTCAGGCCGTGACCGACCGGGTTCGGGTTCGCGCCCGGAATCGGCTCGAAGTCGACGTCGTAAATGTCGATGTCACCGATGCTGTTCGGCGTCGCGCCGTTCTTGCCGCGCCAGCGGTCGACGAAATAGATCAGCGAATCGCCAATGCCCTTGATCGCCGGGATGTTCAGCTCCATCGGGCCGGTCTTGTTGTCGAAACCCCATGCGCCTTTTTCGAGCGCTTGGGCGTAGGCCTTCGCGGCGTCCTGTGCGCGAAACGCAATCGCGCAGATCGACGGGCCATGCAAGCGCGCGAAGCGCTGCGCAAACGAATGCTTCTCCGCGTTGACGATGAAGTTGATGTCGCCCTGACGATACAGCATCACGTCCTTATGACGATGCCGCGCGACGGCCGTGAAGCCCATCTGTTCGAACAGCTTGCCGAGCGCTTTCGGGTCCGGCGCCGTGTATTCGATGAATTCGAAGCCGTCAGTGCCGACAGGATTTTCCCAAGTTGAAACCTGCATCGTCAGTCTCCAATCCCATGCAAGAGGGTTGCCGAGGCGCGCAGGCGGTGAGCGCGCGGGACGGTCGGCTGAGCGCGACCGGATGGGGCAAGTGTAGAACCGCGATGAAGACAAAAACTTGCGAACTTAATCACGCGTCGCTACGCTTGAGCCAGTTTATGGCTCTATTCGAACGACACGTGGCAGAACATGGCTATTGGCGAGATAGACGCGATCGATCGACGCATTCTGGCGATCCTTCAGGAGAATGGCCGGCTATCGAATCAGGAGATAGCGGAACGGATCAATCTGTCGCCGAGTCCGTGCCTGCGGCGGATTCGCCGGCTCGAGGAAAGCGGCGTGATTCGCGGCTATGTCGCGCTGCTCGACGCGCAACGTCTCGGGCTTGACCTGCTCGCGTATGTCAGCGTGCGGCTGGAGAAGGGTGGCGGTCGCGCGTTCAGTCCGCATGGCGAGGCCACGCATGCCGATCTGTTCGGCGCGGCCGTGCAGACGTGGCCCGAAGTTGTCGCATGTCACGCGATGACGGGTGAGATGGATTACCTGCTGCGCGTCCAGGTGGAGGACATGGCGCACTTTTCGCGCTTCGTGCAGGATCAATTGCTGCGGCATCCATCGGTGATCGATGTGAAATCGAGCTTTTCGCTAGAAAAGATCAAGGAAACGACAGCGCTGCCCATTTTGTAGGCTTCACGCGCACGGTCCTACGCGTGGCGTTGATTGGGTACAGATAGAAAAGAGGGCGACCTTGCGGCCGCCCCAATCTCATTTCCCCGTAGCGATTATTCAGGCAGCGACAGCCACCGGCATGAACGACTCGAACAGTCGCGATGCCTGGCGTGCGTGGCGCTTGAGCGCGTAATCGAACACGGCGGCCTGCTCCTGCAGCATTTCCGCGAGGATGCTCGACTGATCGGCCGGCGACAGCGTCAGATAGGCGTCGGCCTCGCCGTACGCGTACTCGATCTTCATGCCGGCCTTCCTGGCGATGTGCATCATGGTCGAATTGCGCGCCAGGCAGTGGATGTACAGCGTCGTCACATGCGTGTTGCGGCTGCGGATCGCGGCACGCTTGAATAGCCTCGAGCCGATACCGATGCCGCGTGCGCTTTCGAGCACGGAGACGCCGAATTCGGCGGTGCGCTTATTGCCTTCGGCCGGCAGGTAGGCCAGATGGCCGACGCCGCTCAGTTCCAGCTTGCTGTTGAACACGCCGAACACGGTGTCGCGCGTGAAGTCGATCGCGCGCACGTAGTTTTCGATCACATGGTTCGGCACGACCTGGCCGAAGCGCAGCAGACGGTCTTCTTCGTCGAGCGCGAGGAAGTGAGCAAGCAGGCGTTCGCGATCGGCGGCGGTGAGTTCACGGACCAGAACGTGCGCGCGTTCAGCAGGCAGCGACGCGCGATCGTTCGGCGCGATCGGCTCGGTGTTGCGATGGGTCAGCATGTTCATGGTCGGGTTCTCCTTTTAATCAGGCGGCGTTGTGCACCGCAAAACCGATTTTAACGGAAACCTAAGCCATTCACTAGGGAAAACCCGTATCAAAAGTCGAGGTGAATACCTGGAGCGCTGGAACCCTAAATTTAATTATTTGATTTTAAACAGAAGTTAAAAGTGATCGCACGTTCGTGACACGATGCCGCATGGATTCCCTGCGCTGATTTATTTGGTCTGCATGTTGTTGCTTTGCAACATCCAGTGCGCGGGTTGCGATCTGTTCAGACCATCGTCTACCTGGCCGGCGCGCTGGCGAGACCATGCTCGACCATGCCGACCACCTGCTCGGCGAACTCGCGATAGCCCATCCGGCCGTCCGGCTTGAGCCACGTGAAGGTCCAGTTGATCATGCCGAACACCATCATCGTCAGCGCGGTCTGGTTGTCGCGTGTCGCGCGTTCGGGATAGGCGCGCACGAGCTGCCGCGCGAAGGCGGCGACTACGTCGCGCTGACGGTTCAGGATGATCTCGCGCTGCGAATCGACCAGATACTTGACATCGTTCAGCAGCGCGACGTGCCGGCTGTGCGACGTCTCATACTCGGACAGGAACGCGCGGATCAGCTCCGCGAAGGTTTCTCGCTCGCTCAGTTCGCGCCGCTGGCTCGATCCTTCCACCTCGGCGATGATCAGCATCAGGCGCTTCGTGTAGCGATCGAGCAGATCGAACAGGATTGCTTCCTTGCTCTCGTAATAGTGATAGAGGCGCGCTTTCGAGGTGCCGCTCGCCGCGGCAAGATCGGCCATCGACGTGCTTGGATAGCTGGTCTGCGCGAACTTCGCGGCGGCCAGTTCGAGAATCTGCTCGCGTTGGGTCTCGTGGTCGGGGGCTCGGGTGCGGGCCATATTCGTCTGTTCTTATCTTATTGGGGTGAGCAGGGGGCGGATGCCGCGCGCAGTTCGAGCGAGCGCCATTCGTTCGCGTCGCCGCGCAGGCGGATGCGCCGCAGCGCCGCGAGTTCGCGCATGCGCCACCGCACGATGCTGTCGCTGACGAGGAACCCCAACCCGGCGGTCATCACGTAGGCGGCGACGCGCGCGGCGGGCTGCCAGTCGTCGGGTGCGCGGTCGAGGATCAGCGCGTCGATCTCGGCAACGCTGCCGCTCGTGAAGGTGTTGTCACGCCAGCGCCGCGTCTCGCCGTTCGCCTGTTTGACCTCCTGCCATTCGAGCGCGAGCCGGCTGATGCGCAGCACGGAAATCGGCGCGGCGTCCGGCAGGTGTGTCTGCAATACGTCCGGCGCAAACATGCCGACCGATGTCGCGCAATCCTTGCGGGTATGCGCCCACGCTTGCGGATCGGCGAGGTCGGCGATCGACAGACGCACTTCGTTCAAACGCTGCGGGCTGTTGCGCACCAGGTAGCAGACGCGGCGCAGCATCAGTTGATCGGACGCGCTTTCGGCGTGCCACACCACGAGATTCGCGGTGCTGCTGGCGAGGCCGTCGAGCACCGCGGCCTGTTCGCGGAACTCGCGCACGAAGTCGCGTTGCGTGTCGGCGCTGACGCGTTCCCAGAAGTCGGCGCGCACGTGCGGAGCGTCGTCGACGCCGCGTAACGGGCCGACCGCCAGATCGTCCCGCAGCGGCTGCACGCGATCGTCGCGGCCCGCCTGGTCCAGCGCGGTACGCAGCGACTCGGCGGCGACATCGCCGTTGGTGAGGTGAATCGTGCTCATGGGCAAGGGCTTGCAGTAACGCCAGCAGCTGTAACAAAAAGAGGCCGCTCGCCGACTGGAACCCGATGTCCCGATCGATGAGCGGCCTCTAGTTTAAGCGGATCGCGAAACGGCCGAAAGCGGTGGCGGACGTCACGGGCGGGCAGTCCGTACATAGGCCATGAAAGCACTCGACTCAACGTTCGTCGTAACTGACGACGACCTTGTCGCTAACCGGATGACACTGACACGTCAGCACGAACCCGTCGCGGACCTCGTGTTCTTCGAGCGTGTAGTTCTTTTCCATCTTCACTTCGCCCTCGAGCACCTTCGCGCGACAGGTGCAGCACACGCCGCCCTTGCACGCATACGGCAGCGCGAGACCGGCGCGCAGCCCGACGTCGAGCACGCTCGTGCCCTGATACGGCAGGCGCAGCTTGCGGCGCTTGCCGTCGAGCACGATTTCGAGCTCGGCCGCGGGGGTGTCCGCGGTGATCTCGACGGGCGGCACGCCCGCCTGCGGCAGCGGCGTGCCGAAGCGCTCGACGTGCACCTTCGCGGGCGGCACGCCGGCTGCCTTGAGCGCGGCCTCGGCCGCATCCATCATCGGCGCGGGGCCGCAGATGAACGCTTCGTCGATCGCGTCGGCCGGCAGCAGCTGCTCGATGAACGCCGCGCATTTTTCCTGGTCGAGCACGCCGTTAAACAGCTCGACGTCCTGCAGGTCGTCCGACAGCACGTGATACAGCACGAAGCGGTTCATGAAGCGGTTCTTCAGATCCTCGAGCTCCTCGGCGAACATGATCTGGTCGACGCTGCGGTTGCCGTAGACGAGCGTGAAGGTGCTGCGCGGCTCGACTTCGAGCGTCGTCTTGATGATCGCGAGCACCGGCGTGATGCCCGAGCCGCCCGAGAACGCGAGGTACTGCTGCCCCTGTTCCGCGTTCAGGTGCGTGAAGAAACGGCCGTCCGGCGTCATCACGTCGATCGTGTGGCCCGGCTGCAGCGTGTCGAACGCGAAGTTCGAGAAACGCCCGCCGCGCACGCGCTTGATGCCGATGCGCAACTCGCCGTCGCGATCGTAGTCGGTGACGCCCACGCAGATCGAATACGAACGGCGCGTTTCCTCACCGTCGATATGCGTCTTCAGCGTGACGAACTGCCCCTGCGTGAAGCGATAGTGGTCGCGCAGTTCGGGCGGGACTTCGAAGGCGACCGAGACCGCATCGGCGGTTTCGGGGCGCACTTCGCGGATACGCAGCGGATGGAATTGCGGGGTGGCCATATCAGTACGGTTTGAAGTAGTCGAAGGGTTCGCGGCAGTCGAGGCAGCGATACAGGGCCTTGCAGGCGGTCGAGCCGAATTGCGCGAGCCGCTCGGTGTGCGCCGAGCCGCAGCGTGGGCAGCCTGGGGCCGGCAGCGCGCGCGGCACGAAGCGCAGCACTTTCTCCTGCGGCGCTGACGTCGCGGCTGAACCGCAGTTGCCCGTCGGCGGCGCGATGCCGTAGACGCGCAGTTTTTCGCGGGCTTCAGCCGTGATCCAGTCGGTGGTCCACGCCGGCGCGAGCACGGTGGCGACGCGGTATGGCGTGAGCTGCGCGGCCTCGAGCGCACGGCCGACGTCTTCGGCAATCTGCGACATCGCCGGGCAGCCCGAGTAGGTCGGCGTGATCACGACTTCGAGCGCGCCGTCCGCGGCGCGTCGCACGTCGCGCAGGATGCCGAGCTCGCGGATCGACACCACCGGGATCTCCGGGTCGGGTACCGCTTCGAGCACGGTCCATGCGCGGGTGAGCGCGGCGTCGGTCGTGGCAGCGGCGGCGTTCGCGGGCTGCGGGGCGGTCGAGGTCGTCATCGCGTACTCACCAGCTGGCGCCCGGATGCTGGCGCGCGAGGCTCTGCATTTGCGCGAGCACGAAACCCATGTGCTCCGAATGCTCGCCGTGCTTGCCCGTGCTCACGTGCCGCGGCGCCGCGGGCAGCGTCAGCGTGGCCTGGTCGAGCGTGGCGCGCACGTCGTCGAGCCACGCGGCTTCCAGCGTCGAGGTGCGCGGGCCGATGCCGGCCGCGGCGACCGGGTCTTCCACCGCGTCCGCGCTGAAGAACTCGTACGTGTACGGCATCAGATAGTCGAGCGCGGCCTGCGCGCGACGGTGCGATTCGTCGGTGCCGTCGCCGAAACGGATCAGCCACTCGCTCGCGTGATGTACGTGGTACTGCGTTTCCTTGATCGACTTCGCGGCGATCGCGGCGAGCTGCCCGTCGGTGGAGCCCGTCAGCGCACCCCACAGATGCATCATCAGCGTCGCGTACAGGAAGTTGCGCACGATCGTGACCGCGTAATCCTTCCCGGCCTGCGCGGTGCCGGCGAGCGGCCCGTAATGCGGCAGCTCGGCGAGCGTGTAGTTCGCGAATTCGCGCTCGGCGCGGAAGTACGCGTAGTCGTCTTCGCTGCGCTGACGGCCGGTGAGCGGCGCTTCGAGCGCGGCCGCGTGCGTGTACAGCAGGCGCGCCTGGCCGATCAGGTCGAGGCTCATGTTCGACAGCGCGATGTCCTCTTCGAGGATCGGGCCGTGGCCGCACCACTCGGTGTTGCGCTGACCGAGGATCAGCGCGGTATCCGCGAGGCGCAGCACGTACTGGAGATGTTCGGGCGTAATGGGCGTAGTGGACGTAGTGGTCATGGCCGCGCTTACATGTGGTTGACTTCGTCGGGGAGCGTGTAGAACGTCGGGTGGCGATAGATCTTGTCGCCCGCCGGTTCGAACAGCTCGGCCTTCTCGTGCGGCGCCGAGGCCGTGATCGCCGAGGACGGCACCACCCAGATGCTCACGCCTTCCTGGCGGCGCGTGTAGACGTCGCGCGCCATGCGCAGCGCCATCGGCGCGTCGGCGGCATGCAGACTGCCGCAGTGTTTATGGTCGAGTCCCTGCTTGCTGCGCACGAACACTTCCCAAATCGGCCATTCCTTGTTCATTGCTGATCTCCTGATTCCTTTGATGTGCGGTGCCACTCAGGCGGCGTGCTGTTGCGCGCGCTGGCGCTGCTTTTCCGCGTGGGCGAGCGCGGCTTCGCGTACCCAGGCGCCGTCTTCATGGGCCTTCACGCGGGTCGCGAGGCGCTCGCGGTTGCACGGGCCGTCGCCATTGACGACGCGCCAGAACTCTTCCCAGTCGATGTCGCCGTAGTCGTAGTGGCCGCGCGCCTCGTTCCATTTGAGGTCCGCGTCGGGCAGCGTGACGCCGAGCACCTTCGCCTGTTCGACGGTCGCATCGACGAATTTCTGGCGCAGGTCGTCGTTGGTGATGCGCTTGATGCCCCATCTGGCCGACTGGTTGCTGTGGACCGAATCCTTGTCGCTCGGGCCGAACATCATCAGCACCGGCCACCACCAGCGGTTCACCGCCTGCTGGACCAGCTCGCGCTGCGCCTCGGTGCCCGCCATCATCGCGAGCAGCGCGTCGAAGCCCTGGCGCTGATGGAACGACTCTTCCTTGCAGATGCGGATCATCGCGCGGGCGTACGGGCCGTAGGTGCAGCGGCACAGCGGGATCTGGTTCATGATCGCCGCGCCGTCGACGAGCCAGCCGATCACGCCGACGTCGGCCCAGGTGGGTGTCGGGTAGTTGAAGATGCTCGAATACTTGGCCTTGCCCGCGTGCAGCGCGTCGATCAGCTGCTCGCGCGAGACACCGAGCGTTTCGGCGGCGCTATACAGATAGAGGCCGTGGCCGGCTTCGTCCTGCACCTTGGCGATCAGGATCGCCTTGCGCTTGAGGCTCGGCGCGCGCGTGATCCAGTTGCCCTCGGGCAGCATGCCGACGATCTCCGAGTGCGCATGCTGCGAGATCTGCCGCACCAGCGTTTTGCGGTACGCGTCGGGCATCCAGTCCTGCGGCTCGATCTTGCCGTCGGCGCTCATGACCGCGTCGAAGCGAGCCTGTTGTTCGGGCGAATTCGCGTCCGCGTCCAGCGGGGCAACGTTGCCGGGGATATCGAGGGATTGGGTGTACATGAGGGACGCTCTCTCTGGAGGAGTGGTCTGTGTCGGCGTAGTATAAACCAACCGACCGGTCGGTTAATAAATTTTTTGTGCAGAGACGTTGGGGCTGATAGCTCGTCGAGGGCGTCGAAGCATGCGTGCTGGTTTGCCCGGTTTCGACGGGCCGGCGCTTCATGACCAGCCGTCACCCCGCGCCGACACTTACCGGTAAAATTGCGAATTGGCCGCGATTTGCGGCCCACTTGCATCTCCGGTACTCATGTTACGTCTAAGCGAAATCAAACTCCCGCTCGATCATCCCGAAAGCGCCCTCGAAGCCGCCATCCGTGCGCGCCTCACGGAACTCGGCGTGGCGCGGGACGGGCTCATCCGATACACCGTGTTTCGCCGCGCGCACGACGCGCGCAAGCGCGCCGACATCAAGCTCACCTACATCGTCGATGTCGAGGTCAAGGATGAAGGGGCCGCGCTGAAACGGCTCGCCGACGTGCCGCATTGCGCCGTGACGCCCGACATGAGTTACAAGTTCGTCGCCGAAGCGCCCGCCCAACTGAGCACGCCGCGTCCGGTCGTCATCGGCATGGGGCCGTGCGGACTGTTCGCGGGCCTGATCCTCGCGCAGATGGGCTTCCGGCCGATCATCCTCGAGCGCGGCAAGGCCGTACGTGAGCGCACCAAGGACACGTTTGGCCTGTGGCGCAAATCGGTGCTGAATCCCGAGTCGAACGTGCAGTTCGGCGAAGGTGGCGCGGGCACCTTTTCGGACGGCAAGCTCTACAGCCAGATCAAGGACCCGAAACACTACGGCCGCAAGGTGCTCGACGAATTCGTGCGGGCCGGTGCGCCGGAGGACATCCTGTACCTGAGCCGGCCGCATATCGGCACGTTTCGTCTCGTCAGCATGGTCGAGAAGATGCGCGCGAGCATCCACGAGTTGGGCGGCGAAGTGCGCTTCGAAACGCGTGTCGAGGACATCGACATCGACAACGGCCAGGTGCGCGGGCTGAAGCTGTCGACCGGCGAGACGCTGCGCTGCGACCACGTTGTGCTGGCGGTCGGCCATAGCGCACGCGATACCTTCCAGATGCTGTACGACCGCGGCGTTCACGTCGAGGCGAAGCCGTTTTCGCTCGGTTTTCGGATCGAGCATCCGCAAGGGATCATCGATCGGAGCCGTTTCGGGAAATTTGCCGGTCACAAACAGCTCGGCGTAGCCGACTACAAGGTGGTGCACCACTGCAGCAACGGGCGAGCGGTTTATAGCTTCTGCATGTGTCCCGGCGGCACCGTGGTGGCGGCCACGTCCGAGCTGGGGCGCGTCGTCACGAACGGCATGAGCCAGTACTCGCGCGCGGAGCGCAACGCGAACGCGGGCATCGTGGTCGGCATTACGCCAGATGATTACCCGGGCGGGCCGCTCGCCGGCATCGCGTTCCAGCGTAAGTGGGAGGAGCGGGCGTTCGAGCTCGGTGGCGGTAACTATATGGCTCCAGGGCAGTTGGTCGGCGACTTCATCGCGGGGCGGCCGTCCACTTCACTCGGCTCGGTCGTTCCGTCGTACAAGCCGGGCGTGCGGCCAACCGATCTCAGCACCGCGCTGCCCGACTACGCGATCGAAGCGATTCGCGAAGCGCTGCCACAGATGGAGAAGAAAATCGCAGGCTTCGCGATGCATGATGCGGTGCTGACCGGCGTTGAAACGCGAACTTCGTCGCCGGTACGCGTGCGTCGCGGCGACGACTACCAGAGTGTCAACGTCAACGGGCTGTATCCGGCGGGCGAGGGTGCGGGGTATGCGGGCGGGATCTACTCGGCGGCAATCGACGGAATCGAGGTCGCCGAAGCGGTCGCGCTGAAGATCATGAGTCAGCAAACGGCGTGAGACCGAGCCGGCACAGCCGCCGGGCGCCGGGGTAAGCGGACCTGCCTGCGATTGCCGGCGCTTGCCGCGTCGTTCGGGCACAATGCGCGTTTCGCCTCGAACCGATCTTCCGAATGACCATTCGCACCCTGGCTGCCGCATGCGGCGCGGCGCTGCTTGCCCAATTTGCCCCGTTTGTCGTTTCCTCGAGTGCGTTCGCTGCCGAAGCGTCCGAGCATTGGGTCGCCGTTTGGGCGACCGCGCTGCAACCGATTCCACAGCGGGCCGAGTTGCCACCGCTGTATCGCGCGCCGGAAGTCGCCGGGCGCACCGTTCGGCAAATCATGTATCCGACGTTGTCGGGGAGGGTGGCGCGAATTCATCTGAGCAATGCGTACGGCAAGACGCCTCTCGTCATCGACGAACTGCGCATCGCGCGCTCCGCCGGTGGCGCGGCAGCCGTCGAGGGCGCCGGCAGTCGGGTGACGTTTGGCGGTAAGGGCGCGGTCAGCGTTCCGCCTGGCGGCGAGGTGGACAGCGATCCGGTCGCGATCGATGTCGTCGAGGGCGCGCCATATGCGATCAGTGCGTTCGTGGGACCGGAGCAGCGGATCGTCGCATGGCACCGAGTGTCGAATCAGGTAAATTATGTGTCCGGGCCCGGCAATCACACCACCGACGCGTCCGCCACGGCGTTTCCCGGCCGCTTCACGCAATATGTGTGGGTCACAGGTTTGTCGGTGGAGGCGGCGGCACCGTCGCTTGCCGTGGCCGCGATCGGCGACTCGATCACCGACGGCATGCGCTCCACCCTCAACCAGAACCGTCGCTGGCCGGATGCGCTGGCTCGGCGGCTGGCGGCGAGCGGCGCGCAGTCGACCGCGATCGTGAATCTCGGCATCAGCGGCAACCGGCTCCTGAGCGACTCGCCTTGTTATGGCGACGCGCTTGCGAGCCGCTTCGAGCGCGACGTTTTGCGACGTCCAGGCGTCAAAGCGGCGATCCTGCTGATTGGCATCAACGACATCAACTTTGCGGCAATGCCGCCTCATGGCGGGCTCGACTGCGATTTTCCTCATACGTCGGTCACGGCTGCCGATCTGATCGCCGGTTACCAGCGAGTGATCGCGGCCGCGCGGCGCAACGGTGTCAAGATGTTCGGCGCGACGCTGACGCCGGCGTCGCTGCCACCGGAGCGGGAAAAGATCCGACTCGCGGTTAATCAGTGGATCCGAACTAGTCGTGCTTTCGATGGCGTCGTCGACTTCGACGCGGCGTTGCGCGATCGGACGCAGCCGGAGCGTCTGCAGCGCGCTTTCGATAGCGGCGACCACATCCATCCAAGCGACGCGGGCTACGCGGCTATGGCCGCTGCAGTTCCTGTCGAGGTCGTGGTGGATGCGACCCGGAAGTGAGCGGCAACTTTTTTAAGCGAAAGCAAAAACGGGTATTGACGAGACGCGAAAGAGTCTCCATAATCTCGCTTCTCTGCTGCAGACGCAGCGACGCAAACGAAGCGGTGCCGGGTAGTGGTGGTTCAGGCGCGGCGGGTTTGGCGGACCGATCTTTAAAAACTAACAGTCGATAAGTGTGGGCGCTTGATGCGGAATGCGGCGGCGGATTCTCCGGAGTCTGCTGTCAGGCAGAAGTATCAGAAGCCTCACACAGTATTGGAGGAAGGTTTGTCTGTCGAAAGACGGATCAATCATCGTCAGTACGTTGAGTGAGCGACCGGGTTCGAGAGAGCCCGAACACAGTAACAGGTTTGAACTGAAGAGTTTGATCCTGGCTCAGATTGAACGCTGGCGGCATGCCTTACACATGCAAGTCGAACGGCAGCACGGACTCCGGTCTGGTGGCGAGTGGCGAACGGGTGAGTAATACATCGGAACGTGTCCTGGAGTGGGGGATAGCCCGGCGAAAGCCGGATTAATACCGCATACGCTCGGGAGAGGAAAGCGGGGGATCTTTCGGGACCTCGCGCTCAAGGGGCGGCCGATGGCAGATTAGGTAGTTGGTGGGGTAAAGGCCTACCAAGCCGACGATCTGTAGCTGGTCTGAGAGGACGACCAGCCACACTGGGACTGAGACACGGCCCAGACTCCTACGGGAGGCAGCAGTGGGGAATTTTGGACAATGGGCGCAAGCCTGATCCAGCAATGCCGCGTGTGTGAAGAAGGCCTTCGGGTTGTAAAGCACTTTTGTCCGGAAAGAAAACCTCGTGGCTAATATCCGTGAGGGATGACGGTACCGGAAGAATAAGCACCGGCTAACTACGTGCCAGCAGCCGCGGTAATACGTAGGGTGCGAGCGTTAATCGGAATTACTGGGCGTAAAGCGTGCGCAGGCGGTGCTGTAAGACCGATGTGAAATCCCCGGGCTTAACCTGGGAACTGCATTGGTGACTGCAGCGCTGGAGTATGGCAGAGGGGGGTGGAATTCCACGTGTAGCAGTGAAATGCGTAGAGATGTGGAGGAACACCGATGGCGAAGGCAGCCCCCTGGGCCAATACTGACGCTCATGCACGAAAGCGTGGGGAGCAAACAGGATTAGATACCCTGGTAGTCCACGCCCTAAACGATGTCAACTGGTTGTCGGGCCTTCATTGGCTTGGTAACGTAGCTAACGCGTGAAGTTGACCGCCTGGGGAGTACGGTCGCAAGATTAAAACTCAAAGGAATTGACGGGGACCCGCACAAGCGGTGGATGATGTGGATTAATTCGATGCAACGCGAAAAACCTTACCTACCCTTGACATGTATGGAATCCTGCCGAGAGGCGGGAGTGCCCGAAAGGGAGCCATAACACAGGTGCTGCATGGCTGTCGTCAGCTCGTGTCGTGAGATGTTGGGTTAAGTCCCGCAACGAGCGCAACCCTTGTCCCTAGTTGCTACGCAAGAGCACTCCAGGGAGACTGCCGGTGACAAACCGGAGGAAGGTGGGGATGACGTCAAGTCCTCATGGCCCTTATGGGTAGGGCTTCACACGTCATACAATGGTCGGAACAGAGGGTTGCCAAGCCGCGAGGTGGAGCCAATCCCAGAAAACCGATCGTAGTCCGGATCGCACTCTGCAACTCGGGTGCGTGAAGCTGGAATCGCTAGTAATCGCGGATCAGCATGCCGCGGTGAATACGTTCCCGGGTCTTGTACACACCGCCCGTCACACCATGGGAGTGGGTTTTACCAGAAGTGGCTAGTCTAACCGCAAGGAGGACGGTCACCACGGTAGGATTCATGACTGGGGTGAAGTCGTAACAAGGTAGCCGTATCGGAAGGTGCGGCTGGATCACCTCCTTTCCAGAGCTGTGCATTCATTGCACTCAAGTGCTCACGCTTATCGGCTGTGGTTAGAAGCAACGCAGACAGGCTCAGGGTCTGTAGCTCAGCCGGTTAGAGCACCGTCTTGATAAGGCGGGGGTCGATGGTTCGAATCCATCCAGACCCACCAGTGTCTTGTCTGGTGAGCTGAAGGGCTGGGGCCGCTGGACTATCTGTGGGACTGGGGGATTAGCTCAGCTGGGAGAGCACCTGCTTTGCAAGCAGGGGGTCGTCGGTTCGATCCCGTCATCCTCCACCAATCCTCAATGCGCAGGGTTCTGCATGAAGGCAGAGCGTTGCGCATTGGCGATTGAGCCAGTCAGAGCGGTATGAGGCACAGGCTTCATACCGGCTGCCGTTCTTTAACAATCAGGAAGAAGTAGTAAAGAGATTCACGAAAGCGTACCTGGAGATGGGTGTGTGAGTAGGTGAATCAGGGTTGTGATTGTATCGATGTATTTTAAAGGTGATCGAGAGATCGCTTTGGAATACGGCGCAACACGAATACTCAACCTGTAGCGAGTGCGTCTATCCCCTCCGGGGATGGGACCCACGTAAGCGCTAAAGCGCTAACGTGGGTCGACACAGAGACACACCCGTTATAGGGTCAAGCGAACAAGTGCATGTGGTGGATGCCTTGGCGATCACAGGCGATGAAGGACGCGGTAGCCTGCGAAAAGCTCCGGGGAGCTGGCAAACGAGCATTGATCCGGAGATGTCCGAATGGGGAAACCCACTCCTAATGGAGTATCCGTAGCTGAATCCATAGGCTGCGTGAGGCGAACGCGGTGAACTGAAACATCTAAGTAACCGCAGGAAAAGAAATCAACCGAGATTCCCAGAGTAGTGGCGAGCGAAATGGGATCAGCCGGTACACGTTATCCGTATTGTTAGTCGAACGCTCTGGAAAGTGCGGCCATAGCAGGTGATAGCCCTGTAGACGAAAACAGCATGGAAGAACTGGGTGTACGAGAAGTAGGGCGGGACACGTGAAATCCTGTCTGAAGATGGGGGGACCATCCTCCAAGGCTAAATACTCGTGATCGACCGATAGTGAACCAGTACCGTGAGGGAAAGGCGAAAAGAACCCCGGGAGGGGAGTGAAACAGATCCTGAAACCGCATGCATACAAACAGTCGGAGCCTCTGCGAAGGGGTGACGGCGTACCTTTTGTATAATGGGTCAGCGACTTACATTCAGTGGCGAGCTTAACCGATTAGGGCAGGCGTAGCGAAAGCGAGTCCGAACAGGGCGTCCAGTCGCTGGGTGTAGACCCGAAACCAGGTGATCTATCCATGGCCAGGTTGAAGGCACGGTAACACGTGCTGGAGGACCGAACCCACTAACGTTGAAAAGTTAGGGGATGAGCTGTGGATAGGGGTGAAAGGCTAAACAAACCTGGAAATAGCTGGTTCTCTCCGAAAACTATTTAGGTAGTGCCTCGTGTCTCACCTTCGGGGGTAGAGCACTGTCATGGTTGTGGGGTCCATTGCGGATTACTACGCCATAGCAAACTCCGAATACCGAAGAGTGCAATCACGGGAGACAGACATCGGGTGCTAACGTCCGGTGTCAAGAGGGAAACAACCCAGACCGCCAGCTAAGGTCCCCAAATATGGCTAAGTGGGAAACGAAGTGGGAAGGCTAAAACAGTCAGGAGGTTGGCTTAGAAGCAGCCACCCTTTAAAGAAAGCGTAATAGCTCACTGATCGAGTCGTCCTGCGCGGAAGATGTAACGGGGCTAAGCCATATACCGAAGCTGCGGATGCACAGTAATGTGCATGGTAGGAGAGCGTTCCGTAAGCCTGCGAAGGTGCACTGGAAAGTGTGCTGGAGGTATCGGAAGTGCGAATGCTGACATGAGTAGCGATAAAGGGGGTGAAAGGCCCCCTCGCCGTAAGCCCAAGGTTTCCTACGCAACGTTCATCGGCGTAGGGTGAGTCGGCCCCTAAGGCGAGGCAGAAATGCGTAGCTGATGGGAAGCAGATTAATATTTCTGCACCATTGTGAAATGCGATGGGGGGACGGATCGCGGAAGGTTGTCCGGGTGTTGGAAGTCCCGGTCCTTGCATTGGAGAAGGCGCTTTGGCAAATCCGGGCGCGGGATTCAAGGGTGCGAGGCGAGCCACTTCGGTGGCGAAGCAACTGGAAGGGGTTCCAGGAAAAGCCTCTAAGCTTCAGTTTCACAGTGACCGTACCGCAAACCGACACAGGTGGGCGAGATGAGTATTCTAAGGCGCTTGAGAGAACTCGGGAGAAGGAACTCGGCAAATTGGTACCGTAACTTCGGGATAAGGTACGCCCTCATAGCCTGACTGGCCTGCGCCAGAAGGGTGAAAGGGTTGCAATAAACTGGTGGCTGCGACTGTTTAATAAAAACACAGCACTCTGCAAACACGAAAGTGGACGTATAGGGTGTGACGCCTGCCCGGTGCCGGAAGATTAAATGATGGGGTGCAAGCTCCTGATTGAAGTCCCGGTAAACGGCGGCCGTAACTATAACGGTCCTAAGGTAGCGAAATTCCTTGTCGGGTAAGTTCCGACCTGCACGAATGGCGTAACGATGGCCACACTGTCTCCTCCCGAGACTCAGCGAAGTTGAAGTGTTTGTGATGATGCAATCTCCCCGCGGCTAGACGGAAAGACCCCATGAACCTTTACTGCAGCTTTGCATTGGACTTTGAACCGGTCTGTGTAGGATAGGTGGGAGGCTATGAAGTTGGGACGCCAGTCTCAATGGAGCCGTCCTTGAAATACCACCCTGATCTGTTTGAGGTTCTAACCTTGGCCCGTGATCCGGGTCGGGGACAGTGCATGGTAGGCAGTTTGACTGGGGCGGTCTCCTCCCAAAGTGTAACGGAGGAGTACGAAGGTACGCTAGGTACGGTCGGAAATCGTGCTGATAGTGCAATGGCATAAGCGTGCTTGACTGTGAGACTGACAAGTCGAACAGGTGCGAAAGCAGGTCATAGTGATCCGGTGGTTCTGTATGGAAGGGCCATCGCTCAACGGATAAAAGGTACTCTGGGGATAACAGGCTGATACCGCCCAAGAGTTCATATCGACGGCGGTGTTTGGCACCTCGATGTCGGCTCATCTCATCCTGGGGCTGTAGCCGGTCCCAAGGGTATGGCTGTTCGCCATTTAAAGAGGTACGTGAGCTGGGTTTAAAACGTCGTGAGACAGTTTGGTCCCTATCTGCCGTGGGCGCTGGATATTTGAAGGGGGCTGCTCCTAGTACGAGAGGACCGGAGTGGACGAACCTCTGGTGTACCGGTTGTCACGCCAGTGGCATCGCCGGGTAGCTATGTTCGGAAGAGATAACCGCTGAAAGCATCTAAGCGGGAAACTCGCCTTAAGATGAGATATCCCCGGGGCTTCGAGCCCCTTGAAGGGTCGTTCAAGACCAGGACGTTGATAGGTCAGGTGTGCACGTACAGTAATGTACTGAGCTAACTGATACTAATTGCCCGTAAGGCTTGATCCTATAACAGGTGTGTCTCCCCGAAGGGGATTGGTGTGAACTCCCGCGGGAGCTCACAGAAACGCACGGTTGGGATTCAGTGTTGTGCCAGAAACAACACAACCCCCCACACTCGAATCCTTTACGCTTCTTCCCGATTGGCTGTGGCGCAACCGGTTGACTCCAGCCCTGCGACGCAGCAACCCGTCATGCCTGATGACCATAGCGAGTCGGCCCCACCCCTTCCCATCCCGAACAGGACCGTGAAACGACTCCACGCCGATGATAGTGCGGATTGCCCGTGTGAAAGTAGGTAATCGTCAGGCTCCCCCCCAGTCAGAAACCCCACCCGCCGCGGTGGGGTTTTTGCGTTTACGGACGGCTAACAGTCAATCACTATATAAATGAGAGCGTTGGGATCGGAACGGTGAAGCAGCCCTTGACAAAGAGACATTGTTCCCCCATAATCGTCAGTTCTCTGCGGAGGGGTGCCCGAGTGGCTAAAGGGGGCAGACTGTAAATCTGTTGGCTTACGCCTACGTTGGTTCGAATCCAACCTCCTCCACCAGAATGCAAGATGTAGCAGTTGTTGGGAATCCATGATCCTGCGGGTGTAGCTCAATGGTAGAGCAGAAGCCTTCCAAGCTTACGACGAGGGTTCGATTCCCTTCACCCGCTCCAGCAACACAGAGGTAGCGCCCATGTGGCTCAGTGGTAGAGCACTCCCTTGGTAAGGGAGAGGTCGGCAGTTCGATCCTGCCCATGGGCACCAGAAGTAATCGGTGATTGTTTGCGCCCGGCGCAACGTACGGAAAATCCTCTTAGGAGTCGAAAATGGCCAAGGGTAAGTTTGAGCGGACCAAGCCGCACGTGAACGTGGGCACGATCGGTCACGTTGACCACGGCAAGACCACGCTGACGGCAGCGATCACGACGGTCCTGACGCAGAAGTTTGGCGGCGAAGCGAAGGCGTACGACCAGATCGACGCGGCGCCGGAAGAAAAGGCGCGTGGCATTACCATCAACACCGCGCACGTCGAGTACGAAACGGCTAACCGCCACTACGCACACGTCGACTGCCCGGGCCACGCAGACTACGTGAAGAACATGATCACGGGCGCGGCGCAGATGGACGGCGCAATCCTGGTGTGCTCGGCTGCCGACGGCCCGATGCCGCAAACGCGTGAGCACATCCTGCTGGCGCGTCAGGTTGGCGTTCCGTACATCATCGTGTTCCTGAACAAGTGCGACATGGTGGACGACGCCGAGCTGCTGGAACTCGTCGAGATGGAAGTTCGCGAACTTCTGTCGAAATACGACTTCCCGGGCGATGACACGCCGATCATCAAGGGTTCGGCCAAGCTGGCGCTGGAAGGCGACAAGGGCGAGCTGGGCGAGGTAGCGATCATGAACCTGGCCGATGCGCTGGACACGTACATCCCGACGCCGGAGCGCGCGGTTGACGGTGCGTTCCTGATGCCGGTGGAAGACGTGTTCTCGATCTCGGGTCGCGGCACGGTGGTGACGGGTCGCGTCGAGCGCGGCGTGATCAAGGTTGGCGAGGAAATCGAGATCGTTGGTATCCGCGCAACGGCCAAGACGACCTGCACGGGCGTGGAAATGTTCCGCAAGCTGCTCGACCAGGGTCAGGCAGGCGACAACGTTGGTATCCTGCTGCGCGGCACGAAGCGTGAAGACGTGGAGCGTGGCCAGGTTCTGGCCAAGCCGGGTTCGATCAACCCGCACACGCACTTCACGGCTGAAGTGTACGTGCTGAGCAAGGACGAAGGCGGCCGTCACACGCCGTTCTTCAACAACTACCGTCCGCAGTTCTACTTCCGTACGACGGACGTGACGGGCTCGATCGAGCTGCCGAAGGACAAGGAAATGGTGATGCCGGGCGACAACGTGTCGATCACGGTGAAACTGATCAACCCGATCGCGATGGAAGAAGGTCTGCGCTTCGCAATTCGCGAAGGTGGCCGTACGGTCGGCGCTGGTGTCGTCGCCAAGATCATCGAGTAACGCCAGAGAGTTCTCGATAATCGGTTGTATCGGGGTTGGCGGTGTCGTCAACCCCAAATGGTTTAGGGGTATAGCTCAACTGGCAGAGCGTCGGTCTCCAAAACCGAAGGTTGGGGGTTCGATTCCCTCTGCCCCTGCCAACTATCGCGCCGTAGTGGCGCTTGTTAAGGTGTTATGGCGAATCCTTCCGTCGAAACTGTAAATACATCCGGCGACAAGTTGATGTTGATCGCAGGTGTGTTGCTGGTCTTGGCCGGGTTCGTGGGGTTCTTCTGGCTTAATGGCCAGGAATGGTACATCCGCGGAGCCGCCTTGGCTGTTGGTGCGATCGCGGGTGTCGCAGTCGGTCTTCTCTCGGCGCCTGGCAAGGGTTTCATCGCTTTCGCCAATGACTCATACAAAGAGGTCCGCAAGGTAGTTTGGCCGAGTCGCAAAGAGGCGACCCAAACAACACTCGTGGTCTTCGGCTTCGTAGTCGTGATGGCTATCTTCCTCTGGGTTTGTGATAAATCCATTGAGTGGGCGATTTTCTCGGCGATTCTGGGTTGGAAATGATATGAGTGATACTCCTGCATCCCCGAGCGGCAAACGTTGGTACGTAGTGCACGCATATTCCGGTATGGAGAAGAGCGTGCAACGAGCGCTTCAGGAGCGCATCGAGCGGGCTGGTATGCAGGATCAGTTCGGCCAGATCCTCGTTCCAACGGAAGAGGTTGTTGAGGTAAAGGGCGGTCACAAATCAGTAACCGAACGTCGTTTCTTCCCGGGCTATGTTTTAGTCGAAATGGAAATGACAGACGAAACGTGGCATCTCGTGAAAAATACGGCGAAGGTGACCGGCTTCGTCGGCGGGGCGCGTAATCGGCCGAGCCCGATCTCCCCTAGGGAAGTTGAAAAGATCATGTCGCAGATGCAGGAGGGCGTGGAGAAGCCGCGTCCGAAGACCCTGTTTGAGGTAGGCGAGATGGTGCGCGTGAAAGAAGGCCCGTTCACAGATTTCAACGGCAGCGTCGAAGAAGTGAACTACGAAAAGTCGCGAGTCCGTGTTTCCGTTACAATCTTCGGCCGCGCAACGCCGGTCGAGTTGGAATTCGGCCAAGTCGAAAAGTTGTAGTCTAGATTTTACGGAACGCACCGCTAGGTGCGTTCCGTATTTCGCGCTTACGGTCCGCGTAATGGCCGTTGAGGAGCGTAACTAGCCAGTTTGTCGGCGAACACGCGCTACTACTCACTGAGCGTCCGCCCGTAAGGCGGCGTTCCACAGAGGTTCTCGAAATGGCAAAGAAAATTATCGGCTTTATCAAGCTGCAGATTCCTGCAGGTAAAGCCAATCCGTCGCCGCCGGTTGGTCCGGCGCTGGGTCAGCGCGGCCTGAACATCATGGAGTTCTGCAAGGCGTTCAACGCGCAGACTCAAGCGATGGAACCGGGTCTGCCGATTCCTGTCGTGATCACGGCATTCGCGGACAAGAGCTTCACGTTCGTTCTGAAGACGCCGCCGGCTACGGTTCTGATCAAGAAGGCAGCGAAGCTCGACAAGGGTTCGAGCAAGCCGCATACCGACAAGGTCGGCAAGATCACCCGCGCTCAAGCTGAAGATATCGCCAAGACCAAGATGCCCGATCTGACGGCTGCTGATCTGGACGCAGCGGTTCGTACGATCGCTGGTAGCGCCCGCTCGATGGGCATCACCGTGGAGGGCGTGTAAATGGCTAAGCTTTCGAAGCGTCTGCAAGCATTTGCAGCCAAAGTGGATCGTCAGAAGCTGTACCCGATCGAAGACGCTCTGTCGCTCGTGAAGGAATGCGCAAGCGCGAAGTTCGACGAGTCGATCGACGTCGCCGTGCAACTCGGCATTGACGCAAAGAAGTCGGATCAAGTGGTTCGCGGCTCGGTCGTGCTGCCCGCTGGTACCGGTAAGTCGGTCCGCGTCGCTGTGTTCGCGCAGGGCGAAAAGGCTGAGCAGGCTCGTGCCGCTGGTGCTGACGTCGTCGGTATGGAAGACCTGGCCGAACAGGTCAAGGCCGGGAACCTGAACTTCGACATCGTGATCGCTTCGCCGGACACGATGCGTATCGTCGGTACGCTCGGGCAGATTCTCGGCCCGCGTGGCCTGATGCCGAACCCGAAGGTTGGCACGGTCACGCCCGGACGTCGCGACCGCGGTCAAGAACGCCAAGGCTGGTCAGGTGCAATTCCGTGTCGACAAGGCCGGCATTATCCACGCAACGATCGGCCGCGCTTCGTTTGAACCGGTAGCACTGCGCAACAACCTGAATGCGCTGATCGAAGCGCTGCAGAAGGCGAAGCCGGCAACGAGCAAGGGCGTGTATCTGCGCAAGGTCGCCCTGTCGAGCACGATGGGTGTTGGTGTTCGTGTCGACCAGACGTCGATCGCTGCCCAGTAATGAATTTTCGCCGCTCCGGCGCGAGTTGGGGCGGCTTTTAAGGGCTTTGGGCGGTTGCGAGGTGGCAGTCTGCATCGCGCGACCGGTTGTCAAAGACCGTTGGTGGGCACGCAGCAAGTAGGCGGGCCCTTAATGTCAAGCCAACGCAGATGGCGAACCCGAAAAGGTTTTGTAGTGATGAAGCCGTTGGATGTCTGTAGCGATACGGATTTTTGACGGTCGAAATACTCCTGACTGGTCGGACGCCGTTATTGAATGCGGTACACAAGGCGCACGCTGCGTGTATCGAATCTGGAGGTTAACCGTGCCACTAAACAAAGAAAGCAAGCAGGCCGTCGTCGCTGAGGTTGCCGCGCAAGTCGCGAAAGCTCAGACCGTGGTTCTGGCTGAGTATCGTGGAATCGCGGTTGGCGATCTGACCAAGCTGCGCGCGAAAGCGCGTGAGCAACAGGTTTACCTTCGCGTGTTGAAGAACACGCTGGCGCGTCGCGCCGTCGAGGGTACCCCGTTTGCTCCGCTGGCAGAGCAGATGACTGGCCCCCTGATCTACGGCATCTCGGAAGATGCGATTGCTGCTGCTAAGGTCGTCAATGACTTCAGCAAGAGCAATGACAAGTTGGTCATCAAGGCTGGTTCCTACGAAGGCAAGGTGATGGACAAGGCTGGCGTGCAAGCGCTGGCAAGCATCCCGAGCCGCGAAGAACTGCTCTCCAAGCTGTTGTACGTTATGCAGGCACCTGTTTCTGGCTTCGCGCGCGCTCTGGCCGCGCTGGCAGAAAAGAAGCAAGGCGAAGAAGCCGCTGCGTAATGCACTTCAGTCGAGCGTGATTGATCGCTGGCTGTATCCGAATTCAATTTAGGAGTATTTCAAATGGCAATCGCAAAAGAAGACATCCTCGAAGCCGTAGGCTCGATGTCGGTTCTGGAACTGAACGAGCTGGTCAAGGCATTCGAAGAAAAGTTTGGCGTCTCGGCAGCTGCTGTTGCAGTGGCTGGCCCGGCAGGTGCAGCCGGCGGCGCTGCTGCTGCTGAAGAGCAGACCGAATTCACGGTCATCTTGGCTGAAACCGGTGCAAACAAGGTTTCGGTCATTAAGGCTGTTCGCGAACTGACGGGTCTCGGCCTGAAGGAAGCGAAGGATCTGGTCGACGGTGCACCGAAGCCCGTTAAGGAAGCGGTGCCCAAGGCTGCTGCTGAAGAAGCCAAGAAGAAGTTGGAAGAAGCCGGCGCGAAGGTTGAAATCAAGTAAGCTTCAACGCGCTGTGCGAAGGCTGGCGGTTTTTCACCGCCGGCCTTTTTGTGCTTTGTGGAGGACGCGTTTTTGCGGGCGTATGCCGGCAGGAATGTGATTCCCAGAAGCCAAAGAAAAACGCCCACGGTAATTTTGACCGGCATTTCTCTTTGTCTTCTGAAGCGACTGCAGAAGGCAAGTTTGGTCGGGTAGCGGGCAACACAGGCATCCGCTGCCGTCAGCCAGCGGTTGGTAGCGGCCAACCACCAAGCTTCTAGGCTCGTTCAAGCCATCGGACGGCCATCGGGTCTCAGTCGGTGAACACTCGGGTTGTCTCATCAAGGTATCCTGCCTCGACAACTATGCCCGCCGTGATTCGGAGATCGTATGCAATATTCCTTCACCGAGAAGAAGCGTATTCGCAAGAGTTTTGCGAAGCGCCCCATCGTTCACCAAGTACCTTTCCTGCTGGCAACCCAGCTTGAATCATTCAGCACGTTTCTGCAAGCAGATACGTCATCTACGCAACGCAAGCCGGAAGGCTTGCAGGCCGCGTTTACTTCCGTTTTTCCGATCGTTTCGCACAACGGCTTCGCGCGCCTTGAGTTCGTCAGCTACATGCTGTCGCCGCCGGCATTCAACATCAAGGAATGCCAGCAGCGCGGTCTGACGTACTGCTCGGCGCTGCGCGCCAAGGTGCGTCTGGTGCTGCTCGACAAAGAATCACCGAGCAAGCCGGTCGTCAAAGAAGTGAAGGAACAGGAAGTGTACATGGGCGAAATCCCGCTCATGACGCCGACCGGTTCGTTCGTCATCAACGGCACGGAACGTGTGATCGTTTCGCAGCTGCACCGTTCGCCGGGTGTTTTCTTCGAACACGACAAGGGCAAGACGCACAGCTCGGGCAAGCTGCTGTTTTCGGCACGTATCATTCCCTACCGTGGCTCGTGGCTCGACTTCGAGTTCGACCCGAAGGACGTGCTGTACTTCCGCGTCGACCGTCGTCGTAAGATGCCGGTTACGATCCTGCTAAAGGCAATCGGCCTGACGCCGGAACAGATCCTCGCAAACTTCTTCGTGTTCGACAATTTCACGCTGATGCCGGAAGGCGCGCAGATGGAATTCGTGCCGGAGCGTTTGCGCGGTGAAGTCGCGCGCTTCGATATCACGGACCGCGACGGCAACGTGATCGTCCAGAAGGACAAGCGGATCAACGCCAAGCACATTCGCGACCTCGATAACGCGAAGACCAAGTTCATCTCGGTGCCGGAAGATTATCTGCTCGGCCGCGTGCTCGCGAAGAACGTGATCGACGGCGATACGGGTGAAGTCATCGCGAACGCCAACGACGAAATTACCGAATCCGTGCTCGAGAAGCTGCGCGAAGCGAAGATCAAGGACATCCAGACGCTCTACACGAACGATCTGGACCAGGGTCCGTACATCTCGTCGACGCTGCGTATCGACGAAACGGCCGACAAGATGGCCGCACGTATCGCGATCTACCGCATGATGCGTCCGGGCGAGCCGCCAACCGAAGAAGCGGTCGAGGCACTGTTCAACCGTCTGTTCTACAGCGAAGAAGCGTACGACCTGTCGAAGGTGGGTCGTATGAAGTTCAACCGGCGCGTCGGCCGTGATGAAATCGTCGGTCCGATGACGCTGCAGGACGACGACATTCTCGCGACGATCAAGATCCTCGTCGAGCTGCGCAACGGCAAGGGCGAAGTGGACGACATCGACCACCTCGGCAACCGTCGTGTGCGCTGTGTCGGCGAACTCGCTGAGAACCAGTTCCGCGCGGGCCTCGTGCGTGTCGAACGTGCTGTGAAGGAACGCCTCGGCCAGGCCGAAAGCGAAAACTTGATGCCGCACGACCTGATCAACTCGAAGCCGATCTCGTCGGCGATTCGCGAGTTCTTCGGGTCGTCGCAGCTGTCGCAGTTCATGGACCAGACCAATCCGCTGTCGGAAATCACGCACAAGCGTCGTGTTTCTGCACTAGGCCCGGGCGGTCTGACTCGTGAGCGCGCAGGCTTCGAAGTCCGCGACGTGCACCCAACTCACTACGGCCGTGTGTGTCCGATTGAAACGCCGGAAGGTCCGAACATCGGTCTGATCAACTCGCTCGCTCTGTACGCGCACCTGAACGAATACGGCTTCCTCGAAACGCCGTATCGCAAGGTGGCGGACGGCAAGGTGACCGACCAGATTGACTATCTGTCGGCGATCGAAGAAGGCCGTTACGTGATCGCTCAGGCGAACGCGGCGGTGGCCGACGACCGCACGCTGACCGACGAACTCGTGTCGTCGCGTGAAGCGGGCGAAACGCTGATGGTCACGCCGGACCGCATTCAGTACATGGACGTGGCGCCGTCGCAGATCGTGTCGGTCGCAGCTTCGCTGATTCCGTTCCTCGAGCACGACGACGCGAACCGCGCATTGATGGGCTCGAACATGCAGCGTCAGGCCGTCCCGTGTCTGCGTCCGGAAAAGCCGGTCGTCGGTACGGGTATCGAACGCACCGTGGCGGTCGACTCGGGCACGACGGTTCAGGCACTGCGTGGCGGTGTGGTCGATTACGTCGACGCGGGCCGTATCGTGATTCGCGTGAACGACGACGAAGCGGTCGCGGGTGAAGTCGGCGTCGACATCTACAATCTGATCAAGTACACGCGTTCGAACCAGAACACGAACATCAACCAGCGTCCGATCGTGAAGATGGGCGACAAGGTTGCGCGCGGCGACGTGCTGGCTGACGGCGCATCGACCGATCTGGGCGAGCTCGCGCTCGGCCAGAACATGCTGATCGCGTTCATGCCATGGAACGGCTACAACTTCGAAGACTCCATCCTGATTTCGGAGAAGGTCGTTGCGGACGACCGTTACACGTCGATTCACATCGAAGAACTGAACGTCGTTGCACGCGACACGAAGCTCGGACCGGAAGAAATCACGCGCGACATCTCGAATCTCGCCGAAGTGCAGCTTGGCCGTCTCGACGAGTCGGGCATCGTGTACATCGGCGCGGAAGTCGAGGCGGGCGACGTGCTGGTCGGCAAGGTCACGCCGAAGGGCGAAACCCAGCTGACGCCGGAAGAAAAGCTGCTGCGCGCGATCTTCGGTGAGAAGGCGTCGGACGTGAAGGACACGTCGCTGCGCGTGCCGTCGGGCATGAGCGGCACTGTGATCGACGTGCAGGTATTCACGCGTGAAGGCATCCAGCGCGACAAGCGCGCGCAACAGATCATCGACGATGAACTGAAGCGCTATCGTCTCGACCTGAACGACCAGTTGCGTATCGTGGAAGGCGATGCGTTCCAGCGTCTCGCACGCATGCTCGAAGGCAAGGTGGTGAACGGCGGTCCGAAGAAGCTCGCGAAGGGCACGAAGATCGACCGCGCTTACCTCGAAGATCTGGACCACTATCACTGGTTCGACATCCGCCTCGCGGATGAAGAAGCAGCGGCCCAGCTCGAAGCGATCAAGAACTCGATCGAAGAGAAGCGTCACCAGTTCGACCTCGCGTTCGAAGAGAAGCGCAAGAAGCTCACGCAAGGCGACGAACTGCCGCCGGGCGTGCTGAAGATGGTCAAGGTGTATCTGGCGGTGAAGCGCCGTCTGCAGCCTGGCGACAAGATGGCAGGCCGTCACGGTAACAAGGGTGTCGTGTCGAAGATCGTGCCGATCGAAGACATGCCGTACATGGCCGACGGCCGTCCGGCTGACGTCGTTCTGAACCCGCTCGGCGTGCCGTCGCGGATGAACGTGGGTCAGGTTCTCGAAGTGCATCTGGGTTGGGCCGCGAAGGGTCTCGGCTGGCGTATCGGCGAAATGCTGCAGCGTCAGGCGAAGATCGCTGAACTGCGCGAATTCCTGATCAAGATCTACAACGAATCGGGCCGCGCCGAAGAGCTGGACAGCTTCAGCGACGACGAAATCCTCGAACTGGCGAAGAACCTGCGCGAAGGCGTGCCGTTCGCAACGCCGGTGTTCGACGGTGCGACGGAAGAAGAAATGTCCCGCGCGCTGGATCTGGCGTTCCCGGACGACATCGCTGAAAACCTCGGCATGACGCCGTCGAAGAACCAGGTGCGTCTGTTCGACGGTCGCACGGGCGAGATGTTCGAACGTACGGTGACGGTCGGCTACATGCACTACCTGAAGCTGCACCACCTGGTCGACGACAAGATGCACGCGCGTTCCACGGGCCCGTACTCGCTCGTCACGCAGCAGCCGTTGGGCGGTAAGGCGCAGTTCGGTGGCCAGCGTTTCGGTGAAATGGAAGTGTGGGCGCTCGAAGCGTACGGCGCATCGTACGTGCTGCAGGAAATGCTGACGGTGAAGTCGGACGACGTGACGGGCCGGACCAAGGTTTACGAGAACCTGGTCAAGGGCGATCACGTGATCGATGCCGGCATGCCTGAGTCGTTCAACGTGTTGGTGAAGGAAATCCGGTCGCTGGGTATCGACATCGACCTGGACCGGAACTAATCGGACTACTGGAGAGAAGCGATGAAAGCTTTGCTCGATCTATTCAAGCAAGTCCAACAACCTGAAGTTTTCGACGCGATCAAGATCGGTCTGGCCTCGCCGGACAAGATCCGTTCGTGGTCGTTCGGTGAAGTCAAGAAGCCGGAAACCATCAACTACCGCACGTTCAAGCCGGAGCGCGATGGTCTGTTCTGCGCGAAGATTTTCGGTCCGATCAAGGACTACGAATGCCTTTGCGGCAAGTACAAGCGCCTGAAGCACCGCGGCGTGATCTGCGAGAAGTGCGGCGTCGAAGTGACGCTCGCGAAGGTGCGTCGTGAGCGAATGGGCCACATTGAGCTGGCCTCGCCGGTCGCGCACATCTGGTTCCTGAAGTCGCTGCCGTCGCGTCTGGGCATGGTGCTCGACATGACGCTGCGCGACATCGAGCGCGTGCTGTACTTCGAAGCATACGTGGTGATCGATCCGGGCATGACGCCGCTCAAAGCGCGGCAGATCATGACCGAAGAGGATTACTACAACAAGGTCGAGGAATACGGCGACGAATTCCGTGCCGAAATGGGCGCGGAAGGTATTCGCGAACTGCTGCGCGCGATCAACATCGACGAGCAGGTCGAGCTGCTGCGCACGGAGCTCAAGAACACCGGCTCGGAAGCGAAGATCAAGAAGTACGCGAAGCGCCTGAAAGTGCTCGAGGCGTTCCAGCGTTCGGGCATCAAGCCGGACTGGATGGTCCTCGAAGTGCTGCCGGTGCTGCCGCCGGAACTGCGTCCGCTCGTCCCGCTCGACGGCGGCCGTTTCGCGACGTCGGATCTGAACGACCTGTATCGCCGCGTGATCAACCGTAACAACCGGTTGAAGCGTTTGCTCGAGCTGAAGGCGCCTGAAATCATCGTCCGCAACGAAAAGCGGATGCTGCAGGAAGCCGTCGACTCGCTGCTCGACAACGGCCGTCGCGGCAAGGCGATGACCGGTGCGAACAAGCGTCCGCTGAAGTCGCTCGCGGACATGATCAAGGGTAAGGGCGGTCGCTTCCGTCAGAACCTGCTCGGTAAGCGTGTCGACTACTCGGGCCGTTCGGTGATCGTGGTCGGCCCGACGCTGAAGCTGCATCAGTGCGGTCTGCCGAAGCTGATGGCGCTCGAACTGTTCAAGCCGTTCATCTTCAACAAGCTCGAAGTGATGGGTGTTGCTACCACCATCAAGGCTGCGAAGAAGGAGGTCGAGAACCAGACACCGGTGGTGTGGGACATCCTCGAAGAGGTGATCCGCGAACATCCGGTTATGCTGAACCGTGCGCCGACGCTGCACCGTCTCGGCATCCAGGCTTTCGAGCCGGTGCTGATCGAAGGTAAGGCAATCCAGCTGCACCCGCTCGTTTGCGCGGCGTTCAACGCCGACTTCGACGGTGACCAGATGGCCGTTCACGTGCCGCTGTCGCTCGAAGCGCAGATGGAAGCGCGCACGCTGATGCTCGCGTCGAACAACGTACTGTTCCCGGCTAACGGCGATCCGTCGATCGTGCCGTCGCAGGATATCGTGCTCGGCCTGTACTACGCGACGCGTGAAGCGGTGAACGGCAAGGGCGAAGGCCTGACGTTCACGGGCGTGTCGGAAGTGCTGCGCGCGTACGAGAACAAGGAAGTCGAACTGGCCTCGCGCGTCAACGTGCGGATCACCGAAATGGTCCACAACGAAGACAAGTCGGAAGGCGGGCCGGCGTTCGTGCCGAAGATCACGCTGTATGCGACCACGGTTGGCCGCTCGATCCTGTCGGAAATCCTGCCGCCGGGTCTGCCGTTCTCGGTGCTGAACAAGCCGCTAAAGAAGAAGGAAATCTCGCGTCTGATCAACACCGCGTTCCGCAAGTGCGGTCTGCGTGAGACGGTGATTTTCGCCGACCAACTGATGCAGTCGGGCTTCCGTCTGGCAACGCGCGCTGGTATTTCGATTTGCGTCGACGACATGCTCGTACCGCCGCAGAAGGAAACCATCGTTGGCGACGCCGCGAAGAAGGTGAAGGAATACGACCGTCAGTACATGTCGGGTCTCGTCACTGCGCAGGAGCGCTACAACAACGTGGTCGACATCTGGTCGGCGACGTCGGAAGCGGTCGGCAAGGCAATGATGGAGCAGCTGTCGACGGAACCGGTCACGGACCGCGACGGCAACCAGACGCGTCAGGAGTCGTTCAACTCCATCTACATGATGGCGGACTCAGGCGCTCGTGGTTCCGCGGTTCAGATCCGTCAGTTGGCCGGTATGCGCGGTCTGATGGCGAAGCCGGACGGCTCGATCATCGAGACGCCGATTACGGCGAACTTCCGCGAAGGTCTGAACGTGTTGCAGTACTTCATCTCGACCCACGGTGCACGTAAGGGTCTGGCTGATACGGCACTGAAGACCGCGAACTCGGGTTACCTGACGCGTCGTCTCGTCGACGTGACGCAGGATCTGGTCGTCGTCGAGGAAGATTGCGGTACGTCGAACGGCGTGGCGATGAAGGCGCTCGTGGAAGGCGGTGAAGTGGTCGAAGCGCTGCGTGACCGTATCCTGGGTCGCGTGGCCGTGGCTGACATCGTCAACCCGGAATCGCAGGAAACGCTGTTCGAAGCGGGCACACTGCTCGACGAAGACGCGGTCGAAGACATCGAACGCCTCGGCATCGACGAAGTGCGCGTGCGCACGCCGCTGACCTGCGAAACGCGCTACGGTCTGTGCGCGGCCTGCTACGGTCGCGACCTCGGCCGCGGCTCGCTGGTGAACGTCGGCGAAGCGGTCGGCGTGATCGCGGCGCAGTCAATCGGTGAACCGGGCACGCAGCTCACGATGCGTACGTTCCACATCGGTGGCGCGGCGTCGCGTGCGGCGGTGGCATCGTCGGTCGAAGCGAAGTCGAACGGTACGGTGCGTTTCACGTCGACGATGCGTTACGTCACGAATGCGAAGGGCGAGCAGATCGTCATCTCGCGTTCGGGTGAAGCGATGATCACCGACGATCACGGCCGCGAGCGCGAGCGTCACAAGGTGCCGTACGGCGCCACGCTGCTGCAGCTCGACGGTGCGCAGATCAAGGCTGGCACGCAACTGGCCACGTGGGATCCGATGACGCGTCCGATCATCACCGAGTACGGTGGTACGGTGAAGTTCGAGAACGTCGAGGAAGGCGTGACGGTCGCGAAACAGATCGACGACGTGACGGGTCTGTCCACGCTTGTCGTGATCGACGTGAAGCGTCGTGGTTCGCAGGCGTCGAAGACGGTGCGTCCGCAGGTCAAGCTGCTCGATGCGAACGGCGAGGAAGTGAAGATCCCGAACACCGAGCACTCGGTGCAGATCGGCTTCCAGGTCGGCGCTCTGATCACCGTGAAGGACGGTCAGCAGGTGCAGGTAGGCGAAGTGCTCGCACGTATCCCGACCGAATCGCAGAAGACGCGTGACATTACCGGTGGTCTGCCGCGTGTGGCGGAACTGTTCGAAGCACGTTCGCCGAAGGACGCGGGTATCCTGGCGGAAGTCACGGGTACGACGTCGTTCGGTAAGGACACGAAGGGCAAGCAGCGTCTCGTTATCACGGACCTCGAGGGCAACCAGCACGAGTTCCTGATCGCGAAGGAAAAGCAGGTTCTGGTGCACGATGGTCAGGTCGTCAACAAGGGCGAAATGATCGTCGACGGACCGGCGGATCCGCACGACATCCTGCGTCTGCAGGGCGTCGAGGCGCTGTCGCGCTACATCGTGGACGAAGTGCAGGACGTGTACCGTCTGCAAGGCGTGAAGATCAACGACAAGCACATCGAAGTGATCGTGCGTCAGATGCTGCGCCGCGTGCAGATTTCGGACAACGGCGATACGCGTTTCATCCCGGGCGAACAGGTCGAGCGGTCGGACATGCTCGACGAGAACGACCGTATGATCGCGGAAGACAAGCGTCCGGCAACGTACGAAAACGTGCTGCTCGGTATCACGAAGGCGTCGCTGTCGACCGATTCGTTCATCTCCGCGGCGTCGTTCCAGGAAACGACCCGCGTGCTGACCGAAGCGGCGATCATGGGCAAGCGCGACGACCTGCGTGGCCTGAAGGAAAACGTGATCGTCGGCCGCCTGATTCCGGCCGGTACGGGTCTCGCGTTCCACAAGGCGCGCAAGAGCAAGGAACTGGCCGACCGCGAGCGTTTCGATCAGATCGCAGCGGAAGAGTCGTTCGAATTCGGTACGCCGGAAACGCCGGCTGCCGAACAGCAACACTCGGGCGAGTAAGTGCTGGCGGCGCAAGCCGCCTTGCCTCACGAGCCACGAAGGCCGCTCAGTTTCGACTGAGCGGTTTTTTTTTGCTCTTTTTGCGCGTGCATGGGTGCGACGTGCCGGAGCCGTCCTAGGCCCGATGGCTAACGTTGTCGCAAAGCGCGGGCGCGGCACGAATGGGTTGGTAAAATCCGTCTCACCGCCTGCGTGCCGTTCCTTTCGCCGTCTCTCTCAAATACATGTCCCGACCGCTCGAAATCCTCAATGAAGTCTTTGGTTATCCCGCGTTCAGAGGGCAGCAGGGCGAAATTGTCGAGCACGTCGCCGACGGTGGCGATTGCCTTGTGCTGATGCCGACGGGCGGCGGCAAATCGCTGTGCTATCAGATCCCGTCGCTGGTGCGGCGCGAATGCGGCTTTGGCGCCGGCATCGTGGTGTCGCCACTGATCGCGCTGATGCAGGATCAGGTGGCCGCGCTGACCGAAGTCGGCGTGCGGGCCGCGTACCTGAACTCAACGTTGTCGAGCGCGGAGGCGGTGGCCACCGAGCGGGCGCTCCGCGACGGCGACATCGATCTGCTCTACGTCGCACCGGAGCGGCTGATGACGCCGCGCTTCCAGGAACTGCTCGAACGCACGCGCATCGGTCTTTTCGCGATCGACGAAGCGCACTGCGTGTCGCAATGGGGACACGATTTCCGGCCCGAATATATTCAGTTGTCGGTGCTGCACGAGCGCTTTCCGAATGTCCCGCGCATCGCGCTGACGGCGACCGCCGACGCGATCACACGCGACGAAATCATCCACCGTCTCGCGCTCGAAGACGCGCGCGTGTTCGTGTCGAGTTTCGATCGGCCGAACATCCGCTATCGCATCGCCGAAAAAGACAACGCGCGCACGCAACTGCTCGACTTCATCCGCGCCGAGCATACGAAAGCCGACGGTACGACCGACGCGGGCGTCGTTTATTGCCTGTCGCGCCGCAAGGTCGAGGAAACCGCGGAGTGGCTGAAGGAAAAGGGCATGCGCGCGCTGCCGTACCACGCCGGCATGGAGTTCGAGGTGCGCCAGAAACATCAGGAGATGTTCCAGCGCGAGGAAGGCATCGTGATGTGCGCGACGATTGCGTTCGGCATGGGCATCGACAAACCCGACGTGCGGTTCGTCGCGCATCTGGATTTGCCCAAGAGCGTGGAAGGGTACTACCAGGAGACCGGCCGCGCGGGCCGCGACGGACTGCCGTCGAACGCGTGGATGGCCTACGGGCTCGGCGACGTCGTGCAGCAGCGCAAGATGATCGACGAATCCGAAGCAGACGACGCGCACAAGCGCGTCCAGACAGGCAAGCTCGACGCGCTGCTCGGTTTGTGCGAAACGGCGACTTGCCGGCGGGTGCGCCTGCTCGCGTACTTCGGCGAAACGAGCCAGCCGTGCGGCAACTGCGACAACTGCCTCGAGCCGCCGCCGACCTGGGATGCAACGCGCGAGGCTCAGATGGCGCTGTCGTGCGTGTTTCGCGCGCAGCGTGCGAGCGGCTTTCATTTCGGAGCCGGACACCTGATAGATATTTTGCGTGGCAACCGCAGCGAAAAAATCCTGCAGCGCGGCCACGAGAAGCTGACCACGTTCGGTATCGGCGCGGCGCTCGGTGAGCCGGAGTGGCGTGCGATCTTTCGCCAACTCGTCGCGTTCGGTTACTTGACGGTCGACCACGAGGGCTTCGGTTCGCTCGTGCTGACGGAGGCGAGCAAGCCGGTGCTCAAGGGCGAGCAGAAGGTGACGATGCGTCGCTACGTCAAGCCGACACGCACGCGTCAATCGTCGGGTCGTACGAGCGAGCGCGCCGATCCGACCATTGGCATGGGCCCTCGCGAGCGGGCCCGCTGGGAGCGTCTACGCATGTGGCGCACAGAAACCGCGAAGAGCGACGGAGTGCCGGCTTATGTGATTTTCCATGACGCGACGCTCGCGGAAATCGCCCGTCTCGGCCCCAATTCAATCGACGATCTGCGCGGGATTCCGGGCATGGGGGCGCGTAAACTGGACCGTTTCGGCTACGAATTGCTGCACGTCGTAGCGGCAGACTGACGTCGTCTGGCTGTTTAGCCGGATTGACAGGGGCGAAACACCGCAACCTGTTGACTCCCTTAGTATTTTCGGAATATTATGCTAGGTTCCGGTTCTTGGAATGCCTACGCGCAACTTCAGTTCGTGCGTGAGCGGGCCAGCCGGAAGTTCGATGCGCGGGCGTTTCTGCTTTGCCCGGAAACCGATGCGTCGATTTTGTTCAATTTCAGGAATAATCAATGCCAACCATCAATCAACTGGTTCGCAAAGGCCGCACGTCGGAAACGACGAAGAGCAAGAGCCCGGCTTTGCAGGACTGCCCCCAGCGTCGCGGCGTGTGCACCCGTGTGTACACCACGACACCGAAGAAGCCGAACTCGGCACTCCGTAAGGTCGCCAAGGTTCGTCTGACGAACGGCTTCGAAGTCATTTCGTACATTGGTGGCGAAGGCCACAACCTGCAGGAACACTCGGTCGTGCTGATTCGCGGCGGCCGTGTGAAGGACTTGCCGGGTGTGCGTTACCACATGGTTCGCGGCTCGCTGGATACCCAGGGCGTCAAGGATCGTAAGCAGGCTCGCTCGAAGTACGGTGCGAAGCGTGCCAAGGCTGGCAAGTAATTTAGCCGGTCGATCGTAGTTTCAGGTCGCCTGCAAAGGCGGTAATAGCGATGGTGCCGGAATCGCCGGTGCTATCGAGTAAGTGGTCACCCGGCCAGGCTGGTTAGTCTTACGGATGAATCGGGTTAGTTGGTGGCCGCGGGGCTGTAAACAGCTCCAACTGAAAAGTAAAGGAAGAAACATGCCGCGTCGTCGCGAAGTCCCCAAGCGGGAAGTGTTGCCGGATCCGAAGTTTGGCAACGTTGATGTAGCAAAATTCATGAACGTGCTGATGCTCTCCGGCAAGAAGTCGGTTGCCGAGCGTATCGTGTACGGCGCTTTCGAACAGATCCAGACCAAGGGTGGCAAGGACCCGCTGGAAGTGTTCACGGTGGCGCTCAACAACGTCAAGCCGGTGGTCGAAGTGAAGAGCCGCCGCGTTGGTGGTGCGAACTATCAGGTTCCGGTCGAAGTGCGCCCGTCGCGTCGTATGGCATTGGCGATGCGTTGGCTGCGTGAAGCCGCGAAGAAGCGCAGCGAGAAGTCGATGGCCCTGCGTCTGGCAGGTGAGCTCTCCGAAGCGGCCGAAGGCCGTGGCGGCGCGATGAAGAAGCGCGACGAAGTTCACCGGATGGCAGAAGCCAACAAGGCGTTCTCGCACTTCCGTTTCTAAGCTTCCCCACCCCGGGTTTAGCGGAAAACGGAAAGAAATTCCGGGCGGGTGCGCTTCAAAGGCGCCTCGCCCGTTTGTGTTACAGCGCGATGGGCATCTCTCGCATCGCGTCATCCCAATAGAGGATCAAAGTGGCTCGCAAGACTCCTATCGAGCGCTACCGTAACATCGGTATTAGCGCTCACATCGACGCCGGCAAAACGACGACGACCGAGCGCATTCTGTTCTACACGGGCGTGAACCACAAGATTGGTGAAGTTCACGACGGCGCTGCCACCATGGACTGGATGGAGCAGGAACAGGAGCGCGGCATCACGATTACTTCCGCTGCTACCACGGCATTCTGGAAGGGCATGGCGGGCGACCGCGCCGAACACCGCATCAACATCATCGACACCCCGGGTCACGTCGACTTCACGATTGAAGTCGAGCGCTCGATGCGCGTGCTCGACGGCGCGTGCATGGTGTACTGCGCTGTGGGCGGCGTGCAGCCCCAGTCGGAAACCGTGTGGCGTCAGGCTAACAAGTACAAGGTTCCCCGTCTCGCGTTCATCAACAAGATGGACCGTACCGGCGCGAACTTCTTCAAGGTCTACGACCAGCTCAAGCTGCGTCTGAAGGCGAACCCGGTTCCGGTCGTCGTGCCTATCGGCGCGGAAGAGAACTTCACGGGCGTCGTCGATCTGATGAAGATGAAGGCGATCATTTGGGACGACGCGTCCCAAGGCACCAAGTTCTCGTACGAAGACATCCCGGCAGAGCTCGTCGACACATGCAACGAATGGCGTGAAAAGATGGTCGAAGCCGCGGCGGAAGCGAACGAAGACATGATGAACAAGTACCTCGAGTCGGGTGAGCTGACCGAAGAGGAAATCATCAAGGGTCTGCGCGACCGTACGATCGCTTGCGAAATCCAGCCGATGCTGTGCGGCACCGCGTTCAAGAACAAGGGTGTGCAGCGCATGCTGGACGCCGTGCTCGACTTCCTGCCGTCGCCGATCGACATCCCGCCGGTTACCGGCGAGCTGGAAAACGGTGAAAAGGGTGAGCGCCGCGCTGCTGACGACGAAAAGTTCTCGGCACTGGCATTCAAGATCATGACCGACCCGTTCGTCGGCCAACTGATCTTCTTCCGTGTCTACTCTGGCGTTGTGAATTCGGGCGACACCCTGCTGAACGCGACCAAGGACAAGAAGGAACGTCTGGGCCGTATTCTGCAGATGCACGCGAACCAGCGCGAAGAAATCAAGGAAGTGCGCGCAGGCGACATCGCCGCTGCGGTCGGCCTGAAGGACGCGACCACGGGCGACACGTTGTGCGATCCGACGAGCCCGATCGTGCTCGAGCGCATGGTTTTCCCGGAACCCGTGATTTCGCAGGCTGTTGAGCCGAAGACGAAGCCGGACCAGGAAAAGATGGGTCTGGCCCTGAACCGTCTGGCGCAGGAAGATCCGTCGTTCCGCGTTCAAACGGACGAAGAATCGGGTCAAACCATTATTTCGGGCATGGGCGAGCTCCACTTGGAAATTCTGGTCGACCGGATGAAGCGTGAGTTCGGCGTCGAAGCAACGGTTGGCAAGCCGCAGGTGGCTTACCGCGAAACGATTCGCGGCAAGGCGGAAGACGTTGACGGCAAGTTCGTCAAGCAGTCGGGTGGTCGCGGCCAGTACGGTCACGCGGTCATCACGCTCGAGCCGAACGAGCAAGGCAAGGGCTACGAGTTCCTGGACGAGATCAAGGGCGGAGTGATTCCGCGCGAATACATCCCGGCAGTCGACAAGGGTATCCAGGAAACGCTGAAGGCCGGCGTGCTGGCGGGCTTCCCGGTCGTGGACGTGAAGGTTCACCTGACGTTCGGTTCCTACCACGATGTCGACTCGAACGAAAACGCGTTCCGCATGGCCGGTTCGATGGCGTTCAAGGAAGCGATGCGCAAGGCACAGCCGGTCATCCTCGAACCGATGATGGCTGTCGAAGTCGAAACGCCGGAAGACTACATGGGCAACGTGATGGGCGACCTCTCTGGCCGTCGCGGTATTGTTCAGGGCATGGATGACATGGTTGGCGGCGGCAAGATCGTTCGCGCCGAAGTGCCGCTGTCGGAAATGTTCGGCTACTCGACGTCTCTGCGTTCGCTGACGCAAGGCCGTGCAACGTACACGATGGAGTTCAAGCACTACGCTGAAGCTCCGCGTAACGTGTCGGAAGCGATCATCAACGCGAAGTCGAAGTAATCGCGCGGCAAAGTCATTCAACGATTAACTTTCTGAAAGAAGAGAAACATGGCTAAAGGTAAATTCGAGCGGACCAAGCCGCACGTGAACGTGGGCACGATCGGTCACGTTGACCACGGCAAGACCACGCTGACGGCAGCGATCACGACGGTCCTGACGCAGAAGTTTGGCGGCGAAGCGAAGGCGTACGACCAGATCGACGCGGCGCCGGAAGAAAAGGCGCGTGGCATTACCATCAACACCGCGCACGTCGAGTACGAAACGGCTAACCGCCACTACGCACACGTCGACTGCCCGGGCCACGCAGACTACGTGAAGAACATGATCACGGGCGCGGCGCAGATGGACGGCGCAATCCTGGTGTGCTCGGCTGCCGACGGCCCGATGCCGCAAACGCGTGAGCACATCCTGCTGGCGCGTCAGGTTGGCGTTCCGTACATCATCGTGTTCCTGAACAAGTGCGACATGGTGGACGACGCCGAGCTGCTGGAACTCGTCGAGATGGAAGTTCGCGAACTTCTGTCGAAGTACGACTTCCCGGGCGACGACACGCCGATCATCAAGGGTTCGGCCAAGCTGGCGCTGGAAGGCGACAAGGGCGAGCTGGGCGAGGTAGCGATCATGAACCTGGCCGATGCGCTGGACACGTACATCCCGACGCCGGAGCGCGCGGTTGACGGTGCGTTCCTGATGCCGGTGGAAGACGTGTTCTCGATCTCGGGTCGCGGCACGGTGGTGACGGGTCGCGTCGAGCGCGGCGTGATCAAGGTTGGCGAGGAAATCGAGATCGTCGGTATCCGCGCAACGGCCAAGACGACCTGCACGGGCGTGGAAATGTTCCGCAAGCTGCTCGACCAGGGTCAGGCAGGCGACAACGTTGGTATCCTGCTGCGCGGCACGAAGCGTGAAGACGTGGAGCGTGGCCAGGTTCTGGCCAAGCCGGGTTCGATCAACCCGCACACGCACTTCACGGCTGAAGTGTACGTGCTGAGCAAGGACGAAGGCGGCCGTCACACGCCGTTCTTCAACAACTACCGTCCGCAGTTCTACTTCCGTACGACGGACGTGACGGGCTCGATCGAGCTGCCGAAGGACAAGGAAATGGTGATGCCGGGCGACAACGTGTCGATCACGGTGAAACTGATCAACCCGATCGCGATGGAAGAAGGTCTGCGCTTCGCAATTCGCGAAGGTGGCCGTACGGTCGGCGCCGGTGTCGTCGCCAAGATCATCGAGTAAAATCGACGATTGCTGTAGCAGTCTGTAGCGCCCGGGCTCGGGCACTCGCTCTGCGCGAGCGTCCGAGCCTACGTTCTTTTTCTAATCGGCGGTGCAATATCGCCTCGCTCTTTTCAAGGAATTTGTCATGCAGAACCAGAAAATCCGCATTCGCCTGAAGGCTTTCGACTATCGCCTGATCGACCAATCGGCAGCTGAAATCGTCGATACGGCAAAGCGGACTGGCGCGATTGTTCGTGGTCCCGTACCCCTGCCGACCCGCATTCAACGCTTCGACATCCTGCGTTCGCCGCACGTCAACAAGACCTCGCGTGACCAGCTCGAAATCCGCACTCACCAGCGTCTGATGGACATCGTTGACCCGACGGACAAGACCGTCGACGCGCTCATGAAGCTGGATCTCCCGGCTGGCGTGGACGTTGAAATCAAGCTGCAGTAAGGCTTCCAGCCCTTGCCCGGCCACCCGGGCAACGCTAAGTCATTGATTGCTTGCGGAAAACGAAAAGGCTCGCTATACTGTTGAGCTTTTCGCGCATTTGCGTAAAAAAGTCGGCGCCCTGCAGCATGGTTTCATGCCCGAAGCGGTGCCGGCATTTTGTAAATTAGCCCCGACCAATCGCAGTCGGGAATGGAGAAAACGATGAGCCTTGGACTCGTAGGTCGCAAGGTTGGTATGACCCGTATCTTCACGGCTGAAGGGGATTCAATTCCCGTCACCGTGCTGGACGTGTCCGACAACCGCGTGACGCAGATCAAGACTGTTGAAACCGACGGCTACACGGCCGTGCAGGTTGCCTTCGGTACGCGCCGTGCATCCCGCGTGACGAAGCCGTTGGCAGGTCATCTCGCCAAAGCCGGTGTTCAAGCCGGTGAAATCCTCAAAGAATTCCAGATCGATGCCGCTAAGGCTGCCGAACTGTCGAGCGGCGCCGTGGTTGGTCCCGAGCTGTTCGAAGTGGGCCAGAAGGTCGACGTGCAAGGCGTGTCGATCGGTAAAGGCTACGCCGGTACCATCAAGCGTTATAACTTCTCGTCTGGCCGTGCATCACACGGTAACTCGCGCTCGCACAATGTGCCGGGCTCGATCGGTATGGCGCAGGATCCGGGTCGTGTTTTCCCGGGTAAGCGCATGACCGGTCACATGGGTGATGAGAAGGTAACGGTGCAAAACCTCGAAATCGCTCGTATCGATGCTGACCGCAAGTTGCTGCTGGTCAAGGGCGCCGTTCCGGGTGCGAAGGGTGGCAAGGTATTCGTTACGCCGGCCGTGAAGACGCGTGCCGTGAAAGGAGCGAAATAATGGAACTTAAGCTCCTGAATGCCAATGGTCAGGAAAGTGCAGGCGTTAGCGCGTCGGACGTCGTGTTCGGCCGCGACTACAACGAAGCCCTGATTCACCAGGTGGTGGTTGCGTACCAGGCGAATGCCCGTAGCGGCAACCGCGCGCAGAAGGATCGTGAGCAGGTCAAACACACGACCAAGAAGCCGTGGCGCCAGAAGGGTACGGGCCGCGCCCGTGCCGGTATGTCGTCGAGCCCGCTGTGGCGCGGCGGTGGCCGTATTTTCCCGAATTCGCCGGAAGAAAACTTTTCGCACAAGGTCAACAAGAAGATGCATCGTGCAGGTCTCTGCTCGATCTTCTCGCAGCTGGCCCGCGAAGGCCGCATCTCGGTGGTCGATGAGTTGACGCTCGAAGCGCCGAAGACGAAGCTGCTGGCCGAAAAATTCAAGGCGATGGGTCTCGATTCCGTGCTGGTGATTACCGACACGGTTGACGAAAACCTGTACCTCGCGTCGCGCAACCTCGCCCACGTGGCGGTTGTGGAGCCGCGTTACGCCGACCCGCTGTCGCTGATCTACTTCAAGAAGATCCTGATCACGAAGGCTGCGGTCGCCCAGATCGAGGAGTTGCTGTCATGAGCGAGATTCGCAAGAACGATCATCGTTTGATGCAGGTCCTGCTCGCGCCGGTGGTCTCCGAAAAGGCGACGCTGGTGGCCGACAAGAACGAACAGGTTGTGTTCGAAGTCGCGCCGGATGCCACGAAGCAGGAAGTGAAAGCTGCAGTCGAGCTGCTGTTCAAGGTGGAAGTCGATTCCGTCAACGTGCTGGTCGCGAAGGGCAAAGCCAAGCGCTTTGGTCGCTTCATGGGCAAGCGCAAGGACGTGAAGAAGGCGTACGTCTGCCTGAAGCCCGGCCAGGAAATCAACTTTGAAGCGGAGGCCAAGTAATCATGGCAATCGTGAAAGTTAAGCCGACTTCGCCGGGTCGCCGCGCGATGGTCAAGGTGGTCAACAAGGAACTGCACAAGGGCAAGCCGTTCGCAGCGCTGCTCGACACGCAGTCGTCGACCGCCGGCCGTAACAACAACGGTCACATCACCACGCGTCACAAGGGTGGTGGTCACAAGCATCACTATCGTGTCGTCGACTTCCGTCGCACGAAGGATGGTATTCCCGCAAAGGTCGAGCGTCTCGAGTACGACCCGAACCGTAGCGCGAACATCGCGCTGGTTCTGTACGCAGACGGCGAGCGCCGCTACATCATCGCTCCGAAGGGTATTGCCGTCGGTCAACAGCTGATGTCGGGTTCGGAGGCGCCGATCCGCGCAGGTAACACGCTGCCGATCCGCAACATCCCGGTCGGTACGACGATTCACTGCATCGAAATGCTGCCGGGCAAGGGCGCGCAAATGGCGCGTTCGGCGGGTACGTCGGCGATGCTGCTGGCTCGCGAAGGCATCTACGCGCAGGTTCGTCTGCGTTCGGGCGAAATCCGCCGCGTTCACGTTGAATGCCGCGCAACGATCGGTGAAGTAGGCAACGAAGAGCATAGCCTCCGTCAAATCGGTAAGGCTGGTGCGAACCGCTGGCGCGGTATCCGCCCGACGGTGCGTGGCGTTGCAATGAACCCGGTCGACCACCCGCACGGTGGTGGCGAGGGCAAGACTGCGGCAGGCCGCGATCCGGTGAGCCCGTGGGGCACGCCGACGAAGGGCTATCGCACCCGCAGCAACAAGCGCACGACGAGCATGATCGTCCAGCGCCGTCACAAGCGTTAAGGAGTAGGCAATGGCACGTTCTATTAAGAAAGGTCCGTTCTGCGACGCCCATTTGCTGAAGAAGGTTGAGGCGGCTGCAGCATCGCGTGACAAGAAACCGATCAAGACCTGGTCGCGTCGCTCGACGATCCTGCCGGACTTCATCGGCCTGACGATCGCCGTTCACAACGGCCGTCAACACGTTCCGGTGTATGTCACGGAAAACATGGTCGGCCACAAGCTTGGCGAGTTCGCACTGACCCGTACGTTCAAGGGACACGCGGCCGACAAGAAGGCCAAGAAATAAGGGGCAATCAAGATGGAAGTGAAAGCAATTCATCGCGGTGCCCGCATCTCGGCGCAGAAAACGCGCCTTGTGGCTGACCAGATCCGCGGTTTGCCGGTCGACAAGGCGCTGAACGTTCTGACGTTCTCGCCGAAGAAGGCTGCGGGGATCGTGAAAAAGGTCGTGCTGTCGGCGATCGCGAATGCGGAGCACAATGAAGGCGCCGATATCGACGAGCTCAAGATCAAGAGCATCTACGTCGACAAGGCAGCATCGCTGAAGCGTTTCACCGCGCGCGCTAAAGGCCGCGGTAACCGCATCGAGAAGCAATCCTGTCACATCACTGTGACGGTCGGGAATTAAGGGGTCATACGATGGGACAGAAGATTCATCCGACTGGCTTCCGTTTGGCCGTCAGCCGCAATTGGGCTTCGCGTTGGTACGCGAACAACAACAATTTCGCGGCGATGTTGCAGGAAGACATCGGTGTTCGTGAATACCTGAAGAAGAAGCTGAAGAACGCGTCCGTCGGCCGCGTTGTGATCGAGCGTCCTGCAAAGAACGCGCGTATCACGATTTTCAGCTCGCGTCCGGGTGTCGTGATCGGCAAGAAGGGTGAAGACATCGAACTGCTGAAGTCCGAGCTGCAAAAGCGCATGGGCGTTCCGGTTCACGTCAACATCGAAGAAATCCGCAAGCCCGAAACGGACGCGCAACTGATCGCTGATTCGATCACGCAACAGCTCGAGCGCCGGATCATGTTCCGCCGCGCGATGAAGCGTGCGATGCAGAACGCGATGCGTCTGGGTGCTCAAGGCATCAAGATCATGAGCGCTGGCCGTCTGAACGGTATCGAAATCGCCCGTACGGAATGGTATCGCGAAGGTCGCGTGCCGCTTCATACGCTGCGTGCGGATATCGACTACGCAACGTCGGAAGCAAAGACGACGTACGGCATCATCGGCGTGAAGGTGTGGGTCTACAAGGGCGACACGCTCGGCCGCAACGACGCACCGGTGGTCGAAGAAGTCGCCGAAGAAAAGCGTCCGCGCCGCAATGCACGTCCGGGTGGCGATCGCCGTCCGCGTCGTGATGGCGAAGGTGGTGGCCCGGCAGGTGCACGCCGTGGCGCTCCCCGACGTGCTGGCGGTGCCGGCGGCGACGGGAAGACTGGAGAATAACGATGCTGCAACCGAAACGCAGAAAGTATCGCAAAGAGCAGAAAGGTCGTAACACCGGCGTTGCTACCCGCGGCAACGCGGTGTCGTTCGGTGAGTTCGGCCTGAAGGCTGTCGGTCGTGGCCGTCTGACCGCGCGCCAGATTGAAGCGGCGCGTCGTGCAATGACGCGTCACATCAAGCGCGGTGGCCGCATCTGGATCCGGATCTTCCCGGACAAGCCGATCTCGACCAAGCCGGCGGAAGTGCGTATGGGTAACGGTAAGGGTAACCCGGAGTACTACGTCGCTGAGATTCAACCGGGCAAGATGCTGTACGAAATGGACGGCGTAACCGAAGAACTGGCGCGCGAAGCGTTCCGTCTGGCTGCAGCGAAGCTGCCGCTGAAGACGACGTTTATCGTGCGTCAGCTCGGCGCCTAAGGAGCAAATGATGAAGGCTTCCGAACTTCACCAGAAAGATCAGGCCGCGCTCAACAAGGAGCTGTCGGACCTGTTGAAGGCGCAATTCGGCCTGCGCATGCAACTCGCGACTCAGCAGCTCACGAACACGAGCCAGCTGAAGAAGGTCCGTCGCGACATCGCGCGTGTGCGGACCGTCCTGACTGAGAAGGCGAACCAGAAATGAACGATAGCGTAAAAACCTCGCTCAAGCGGACGCTGGTCGGCAAGGTCGTCAGCAACAAGATGGACAAGACGGTTACCGTGCTGGTCGAGCACCGCGTGAAGCACCCGATCTACGGCAAGTACGTCGTGCGGTCGAAGAAGTACCACGCGCATGACGACGCGAACACCTACAACGAGGGTGACCTCGTTGAAATCCAGGAAACTCGTCCGATTTCGAAGACGAAGGCTTGGGTTGTGGCTCGCCTGGTCGAGGCTGCTCGCGTCATCTAATGTCGCAAAGCTGTAGAAGTAGTTGAAATCGCAGTAAGTTTCGCTTGCAAGACCGAGATTATTTGATATAATTTCGGTCTTCCCTCTTTGTGGGAGCCCCGTCGCGGGCGAAGTTGGTGGGGGAAGCGGTTCGGGCGCCAGCCCAGACCGAAGGATTCACCGGATTGCGATGGCGGGTTTCGTTTGCCGTCGCTGCTGTTCTAACCCAAGCAGCCGATCGGCTGACGGGACCAAGACTGACCGGGAAGCGCCATGGTGGCGTGACCGGATTAAGTTGGGAAAGATAAACCATGATCCAGACCGAAACTCGGCTTGAAGTGGCCGACAACACGGGTGCACGTGAAGTCATGTGCATCAAGGTGCTCGGCGGCTCGAAGCGTCGTTATGCCAGCATTGGCGACATCATCAAGGTGACTGTCAAAGAGGCAACGCCGCGCGGGCGCGTGAAGAAAGGCGAAATCTACAACGCCGTGGTGGTTCGCACCGCCAAGGGCGTGCGTCGTCAGGACGGCTCGCTGATCAAGTTCGACGGCAACGCGGCTGTGTTGCTCAACACCAAGCTCGAACCGATCGGTACCCGTATTTTTGGGCCTGTCACGCGCGAGTTGCGTAGCGAACGATTCATGAAGATCGTTTCGCTGGCGCCTGAAGTGCTGTAAGGAGTCGCGATGAACAAGATTCGCAAGAGTGACGAAGTTATCGTCATCACCGGCAAAGATAAGGGCAAGCGTGGCGTGGTGCTGGCCGTTCACGGCGAGACCGTGACTGTCGAGGGCATCAACCTCGTCAAGAAGCACGTCAAGCCGAACCCGATGAAGGGTGCGACGGGCGGCGTGGAAGCCAAGACGATGCCGCTGCAAATTTCGAACGTCGCATTGGTGGACGCGAATGGCAAGCCATCGCGTGTAGGCATCAAGGTCGAAGGGGGCAAGAAGGTCCGTTTCCTGAAGACGACCGGTGCCGTACTGAGCGCCTGACGCTGCGGAGTAAAAAATGGCTCGTTTGCAAGAGTTTTACAAAGAGAAGGTTGTACCCGGCCTCATCGAGAAGTTCGGTTACAAGTCCGTGATGGAAGTGCCGCGCATCACCAAGATCACCCTGAACATGGGCCTTGGCGAAGCCGTTGCTGACAAGAAGATCATCGAAAACGCCGTTGGCGATCTGACGAAGATCGCGGGCCAGAAGCCGGTGATCACGAAGGCACGCAAGGCAATCGCTGGCTTCAAGATCCGTCAGGGCTATCCGATCGGTGCAATGGTCACGCTGCGTGGCCAGGCAATGTACGAATTCCTGGACCGTTTCGTGACGGTTGCGCTCCCCCGTGTGCGCGACTTCCGTGGCGTGTCGGGCAAGGCGTTCGATGGTCGCGGCAACTACAACGTCGGTGTGAAAGAGCAGATCATTTTCCCCGAAATCGACTACGACAAGATCGACGCACTGCGTGGGCTGAACATCAGCATCACGACGACTGCGAAGACTGACGACGAAGCAAAGGCTCTGCTCGCCAGCTTCAAGTTCCCGTTCAGAAACTGAGGTTACCGTGGCTAAACTGGCACTGATCGAACGTGAAAAGAAGCGTGCTCGCCTCGCCGCCAAGTACGCTCCCAAGCGTGCAGCATTGAAGGCAATCATTGGCGATACGAGCAAGTCGGAAGAAGAGCATTACGCAGCACGCCTGGAACTGCAGCAACTGCCGCGAAACTCTAACCCGACCCGTAAGCGCAACCGTTGCGCAATTACCGGTCGTCCGCGCGGCACGTTCCGTAAATTCGGGCTGGCGCGTAACAAGATTCGCGAAATCGCGTTCCGCGGCGAGATCCCTGGCCTGACCAAGGCGAGCTGGTAATAGGAGAAACATAAATGAGCATGAGTGATCCTATCGCCGATATGCTGACTCGCATCCGCAATGCGCAGATGGTCGAGAAGGTTTCGGTGACTATGCCCTCGTCGAAAGTCAAGGTTGCGATTGCGCAGGTCCTGAAGGACGAAGGTTATATCGACGATTTCGCAGTGAAGTCCGAAGGTGCGAAGTCGGAATTGAACATCGTGTTGAAGTATTACGCTGGCCGTCCGGTCATCGAGCGCATTGAACGCGTCTCGAAGCCTGGTCTGCGTGTGTACCGCGGCCGTAACGACATCCCCGTGGTCATGAATGGCTTGGGCGTGGCAATCGTGTCGACGCCGAAGGGCGTGATGACGGACCGCAAGGCACGTGCAACGGGCGTTGGCGGCGAAGTCATCTGCTATGTCGCTTAAGGCCGAAAGGAGAGAAACATGTCTCGAGTAGGTAAGAGCCCAATCGCGCTGCAAGGCGCGGAAGTGGCCCTGAGCGCCGACAGCATTACTGTCAAGGGTCCGCTGGGTACGATTTCGCAGGCTGCCAACAGCCTCGTGAAGGTAGTGAACGACAGCGGCACGCTGAAGTTCGAGCCGGTCGATGAAAGTCGCGAGGCGAATGCGATGTCGGGCACGATGCGCGCGCTGGTTGCGAACATGGTGCACGGCGTGACGAAGGGTTTCGAGCGCAAGCTGACGCTGGTCGGCGTCGGTTACCGCGCACAAGCGCAAGGCGACAAGCTGAACCTGTCGCTGGGTTTCTCGCACCCGGTGGTGCACCAGATGCCGGCTGGCGTCAAGGCAGAAACCCCGTCGCAAACCGAAATCGTGATCAAGGGGATCAACAAGCAACAAGTCGGTCAAGTCGCTGCAGAAGTGCGCGGCTACCGCCCGCCGGAGCCCTACAAGGGCAAGGGCGTGCGTTACGCCGATGAGGTTGTGATCCTCAAAGAAACGAAGAAGAAGTAAGGGTGCGCAATCATGGATAAGACTCAATCTCGCCTGCGCCGCGCTCGTCAGACGCGTATCAAGATCGCTGAGCTGCAGGTCGCGCGTCTCGCCGTGCATCGCACGAACACGCACATCTATGCGCAAGTGTTCTCGCCGTGCGGCACCAAGGTGCTCGCTAGCGCGTCGACGCTCGAAGCCGAAGTGCGTGCGCAACTGGCCGATCAATCGGGAAAGGGCGGCAACGTTGCTGCTGCAACCCTGATCGGCAAGCGCATTGCAGAAAAGGCTAAGGCTGTCGGCATCGAATCCGTCGCCTTCGACCGTTCGGGTTTCCGTTACCACGGCCGCGTGAAAGCGCTGGCTGACGCGGCGCGCGAAGCCGGACTCAAGTTCTAAGGGAAGAATTCGTCATGGCAAAGATGCAAGCTAAAGTTCAGGCTGACGAACGCGACGACGGCCTTCGTGAAAAAATGATCGCGGTTAACCGCGTGACCAAAGTCGTGAAGGGTGGCCGTATTCTCGGCTTCGCTGCACTGACCGTGGTTGGCGACGGTGATGGCCGCGTCGGTATGGGCAAGGGCAAGGCGAAGGAAGTGCCGGTCGCTGTCCAGAAGGCGATGGAACAGGCTCGCCGCAACATGTTCAAGGTGCCGTTGAAGAACGGTACCTTGCAACACGAAGTGCACGGTAAGCACGGCGCATCGATGGTCCTCCTCGCTCCGGCGAAGGACGGTACCGGCGTGATCGCAGGCGGCCCGATGCGCGCCGTGTTCGACGTGATGGGCGTGCAGAACGTTGTGGCCAAGAGCCACGGCTCGACGAACCCCTACAACCTCGTTCGTGCGACGCTCGATGGTCTGCGCAAGCAGTCCACGCCGGCCGACATCGCTGCGAAGCGTGGCAAGTCCGTCGAAGAAATTCTGGGCTAAAGGTGGACACCATGTCTGATAAAACTGTCAAGGTCCAGCTCGTCAAGAGCCTGATCGGCACCCGTGAATCGCACCGTGCAACGGTGCGTGGCCTGGGCCTGCGCCGACTCAACTCGGTTAGCGAGTTGCAGGATACGCCGGCTGTGCGCGGCATGATCAACAAGGTTTCGTACCTCGTTAAGGTCATCAGCTAAGCGGCTGACCAGGACTCAAGGAGTTGATAATGGAATTGAATAACCTGAAGCCGGCCGAAGGCGCGAAGCACGCAAAGCGCCGCGTTGGTCGCGGCATCGGCTCCGGCCTCGGCAAGACCGCTGGCCGTGGTCACAAGGGTCAGAAGTCGCGTTCGGGCGGCTTTCACAAGGTTGGCTTTGAAGGCGGTCAAATGCCGCTGCAACGTCGCCTGCCGAAGCGTGGCTTCACCTCGCTGACGAAGGAATTCGTCGGTGAAGTACGTCTCTCGGATCTGGAGAAGCTGCCGGTCGACGAAATCGATCTGCTGGCTCTCAAGCAAGCCGGCCTCGTCGGCGAGCTGATCCGTAGCGCCAAGATCATTGCAACGGGCGAGCTCAAGCGCAAGGTCGTTGTGAAAGGTCTGGGTGCGACGAAGGGCGCACGTGCTGCTATCGAGGCAGCCGGTGGCTCTTTTGCCGAGTAACGCGCGAGTTAATTGCCGTCACTAGCACTTGCATCGGAGAAGGTACTTGGCTAACAGCCCGAGTCTCGCAAAACCCGGTCGCAGCGCGGCGAAGTTTGGCGATTTGCGCCGGCGAGCAGTGTTCCTGCTGCTGGCGCTAGTCGTCTACCGTATCGGCGCGCATATTCCGGTGCCGGGTATCGACCCGGACCAACTGGCGAAACTGTTCCAAAGCCAGTCGGGCGGCATCCTTGGCATGTTTAACATGTTCTCGGGTGGCGCACTTTCGCGGTTCACGATTTTCGCGCTGGGGATCATGCCGTACATTTCGGCGTCGATCATCATGCAGTTGCTGGCGATTGTTTCGCCGCAGCTCGAAGCGCTGAAAAAGGAAGGGCAGGCAGGTCAGCGAAAGATTACGCAGTACACGCGGATCTTCACGGTTGTGCTGGCGACGTTCCAGGCGTTCGGTATTGCCGTCGCTCTGGAAAATCAGCCGGGCCTCGTGATCGATCCGGGGATGGTATTCCGCTTGACGACGGTCGTGACGCTGGTGACCGGCACGATGTTCCTGATGTGGCTGGGTGAGCAGATCACGGAGCGCGGGCTTGGCAACGGTATCTCGATCATCATATTCGGCGGTATTGCGGCGGGTTTCCCGAACGCAATCGGTGGTCTCTTTGAACTGGTGCGAACCGGCTCGATGAGCATCATCTCGGCGATTATCGTCGTCGCGCTGATTGCTGCTGTGACCTATGTGGTGGTGTTCATCGAACGCGGCCAGCGCAAGATACTTGTGAATTATGCGAAGCGGCAGGTGGGCAACAAGATTTACGGCGGCCAGTCTTCGCATTTGCCGCTGAAGCTGAATATGTCGGGCGTGATTCCACCGATCTTCGCATCGTCGATCATTCTCTTCCCGGCAACTATCCTGAACTGGTTCAGTTCGGGTTCGCGTACCAGCTGGTTCGCAGACACGTTGCACAACGTTGCCGAAGCCCTGAAGCCCGGTCAACCGGTGTACGTGTTGCTGTACGCGTTGGCGATCGTCTTCTTCTGCTTCTTTTACACTGCACTGGTGTTTAACAGCAGGGAAACGGCCGACAACCTGAAAAAGAGCGGCGCTTTCGTCCCAGGTATCCGCCCGGGCGATCAGACGGCGCGATATATCGACCGCATCCTCACGCGTTTGACGCTTGCCGGTGCGATCTACATCGTGTTCGTTTGCCTGCTGCCTGAATTTCTGGTGCTACGCTGGAACGTGCCGTTTTATTTTGGTGGAACGTCGCTGCTGATCATTGTCGTCGTCACAATGGATTTCATGGCGCAGGTGCAGTCGTACGTTATGTCGCAACAGTATGAATCGCTGCTGAAGAAAGCTAATTTCAAAGGCGGCGGCGTCCCGATGCGTTGAAAGGACTTATGGCCAAAGACGATGTTATCCAGATGCAGGGCGAAGTAATCGAGAACCTGCCTAATGCTACCTTCAGGGTGAAGCTGGAAAACGGCCATGTCGTGTTGGGACACATATCCGGCAAAATGCGGATGCACTACATCCGGATCTTGCCGGGCGACAAGGTGACGGTTGAATTGACGCCTTACGATCTGTCGCGTGCGCGGATCGTGTTCCGGGCGAAGTGATTTGAAAAAAGGGTAATATCATGAAAGTGATGGCATCGGTTAAGCGCATTTGCCGCAATTGCAAGATTATCAAGCGCAAAGGCGTTGTGCGCGTGATTTGCAGTTCTGATCCGCGCCACAAACAGCGTCAAGGCTGAACGCCGCGCTTTTGCTTGCGCTTTTTGTTTGAGGAAAAACAATGGCTCGTATCGCAGGGGTTAACATCCCGAATCACCAGCATACTGAAATCGGCCTGACGGCTATTTACGGTGTCGGTCGCACGCGCTCGCGCGACATTTGCGTCGCTGCTGGTGTGGCATTTTCGAAGAAGGTCAAAGACCTGACTGACGCAGACCTCGAAAAGCTGCGTGAAGAAGTCGGCAAGTTCATCGTTGAGGGCGATCTGCGCCGTGAAACGACGATGAACATCAAGCGCCTGATGGATCTCGGCTGCTATCGTGGCGTGCGGCATCGTAAGGGTCTGCCCCTGCGCGGCCAGCGTACGCGTACGAATGCCCGTACGCGCAAGGGTCCGCGTCGTGCAGCGCAATCGCTGAAGAAGTAAGCGGAACTGACAGTTACAGGAAAACGTAATGGCTAAGGCTTCGAACAACTCCGCGGCGCAACGCGTTCGCAAGAAGGTCAAGAAGAACGTCGCCGAGGGCGTGGTTCACGTTCACGCGTCGTTCAACAACACCATCATCACGATCACCGACCGTCAAGGCAACGCGCTTGCCTGGGCAACGTCGGGCGGTCAGGGCTTCAAGGGTTCGCGTAAGTCGACTCCGTTTGCAGCTCAGGTCGCAGCTGAATCAGCTGGCCGCGTGGCGATGGAATACGGCGTGAAGAACCTCGAAGTGCGGATCAAGGGCCCCGGTCCTGGCCGGGAATCGGCGGTGCGCGCGCTGCATGGTCTTGGCATCAAGATCACCGCGATCTCCGACGTGACGCCGGTCCCGCATAACGGCTGCCGTCCGCCGAAGCGTCGTCGTATCTAAGACGCTGGTATTTCGAGCGCCTGTTCCCGCCTTGCGCGGTGGCGGGCTGCGCGTGTTATTGAATTGACTAAGCCCACCGTTCGACTCAAAGGGTTCGGACTAGCGCGAGTGGAAGCATTCGCGTGATAAATCACAGAAGGAATCAACGTGGCACGTTATATCGGCCCCAAGGCCAAGCTGTCCCGCCGGGAAGGCACTGACCTCTTCCTGAAGAGCGCGCGCCGTTCGCTCGCTGACAAGTGCAAGCTTGACAGCAAGCCCGGCCAGCACGGCCGTACCTCGGGCGCACGTACGTCCGACTATGGCACTCAGCTGCGGGAGAAGCAAAAAGTAAAGCGTATCTACGGTGTCCTCGAGCGCCAGTTCCGTCGCTACTTCGCTGAAGCAGACCGCCTGAAGGGCAACACGGGTGAGAACCTGCTGCAACTGCTCGAATCGCGTCTGGACAACGTCGTGTATCGCATGGGCTTTGGCTCGACGCGCGCTGAAGCACGTCAGCTCGTTGGCCACAAGGCAATCACGGTGAACGGCGTCGTAACGAACATCCCGTCGATGCAGGTGAAGGCTGGGGACGTCGTCGCCGTGCGCGAACAGAAGCGCAAGCAGGCTCGCATCATTGAGGCGCTGTCGCTCGCTGAGCAAGGCGGCATGCCGAGCTGGGTCGCGGTCGACGCGAAGAAGTTCGAAGGTACCTTCAAGCAGAAGCCGGAACGCAGCGACATCGCTGGCGACATCAACGAAAGCCTGATCGTCGAATTGTATTCGCGGTAATCGGATTGACGGCCGGGGCGCCCTGATTGCGTTGCGCAAGGGGGCGTCTCGGCTGTTTATTTTCAGGTTGTTACCGGTCAGCCTTATCGGTGTAACGAGCCGAGGGTATTGAAAAGGAAAACCTATGCAAACCAGTTTGTTGAAGCCCAAGATTATTGCAGTTGAATCGCTTGGCGAAAGCCACGCGAAAGTGGTCATGGAGCCGTTTGAACGCGGTTATGGCCACACCTTGGGCAACGCGCTTCGGCGCGTGCTGTTGTCGTCGATGGTGGGCTATGCCCCGACCGAGGTGACGATTGCAGGCGTCGTGCACGAGTATTCGACGCTCGACGGTGTGCAAGAGGATGTGGTCAACCTGTTGTTGAACCTGAAGGGCGTCGTCTTCAAGCTGCATAATCGTGACGAAGTGACGGTTACGCTGCGGAAGGAAGGCGAAGGCGTGGTCACGGCCGGCGATATCGAACTCGCACACGATTGCGAAGTCATCAATCCCGATCACGTGATTGCGCATCTGTCGAAGGGCGGCAAGCTCGACGTGCAGATCAAGGTCGAAAAGGGCCGCGGCTATGTGCCGGGCAATGTGCGTCGTTACGGTGAAGAGTCGGCCAAGATCATCGGCCGGATCGTGCTGGACGCCTCGTTTTCGCCGGTTCGTCGCGTGAGCTACGCGGTCGAAAGCGCTCGCGTCGAGCAGCGCACCGACCTCGACAAGCTCGTGATGAACATCGAGACCAACGGTGTGATTTCGCCGGAAGAAGCGATCCGACAATCGGCGCGCATTCTGGTCGATCAGTTGTCGGTGTTCGCGGCGCTGGAAGGTACCGAAGCAGCGGCGGAAGCGCCGTCGCGCGCACCGCAGATCGATCCGATCCTGCTGCGTCCGGTCGACGATCTCGAACTGACGGTTCGTTCCGCGAACTGCCTGAAGGCCGAGAACATCTACTACATCGGCGACCTGATCCAGCGTACCGAGAACGAACTGCTCAAGACTCCGAATCTGGGTCGCAAGTCGCTGAACGAGATCAAGGAAGTTCTGGCATCGCGTGGGCTGACGCTCGGCATGAAGCTCGAAAACTGGCCGCCGGCTGGTCTCGACAAGTAAGCGGACAACTCGGTCGGGTGTGGACCCGCGAATTGCACCGCTGTACTGTACTGGCAAAGGCGCGGATTTTCCTTTAAAATCCGCGTCTTGTCTTTTGTCACTACCGGCCCGTGCGCTCACTGTTTGTAGTCGATGCTGCAGAACGAGTGCGATAGAAGAGCTGGACCAAAACTTTGAACTGAAGGAATTAACATGCGTCACCGTCATGGTCTGCGGAAACTGAACCGCACGAGCAGCCACCGTTTGGCAATGCTCCGTAACATGTCCAACTCGCTGATCGAGCACGAAGTCATCAAGACCACGCTGCCGAAGGCCAAGGAACTTCGTAAAGTCGTCGAGCCGCTGATCACGCTCGGCAAGAAGCCGTCGCTCGCAAACCGTCGTCTGGCGTTCAACCGCCTGCGCGATCGTGACTCGGTCACGAAGCTGTTCGACGTGCTCGGCCCGCGCTACGCAAACCGTCCGGGCGGCTACCTGCGCGTGCTGAAGTTCGGCTTCCGCGTCGGTGACAATGCGCCGATGGCACTGGTCGAACTGCTCGACCGACCGGAAGTCGAAGAAACGGAAGTGCAAGAAGCTGAGTAAGCTTTCTGCTTCGACAAAAAGCCAGGCGCATCGCCTGGCTTTTTTGTTTTCTGCGGCGGATTTTTCATTGATAGCGAAAGCCGCTTCGCAGTGACCAAATGTCGCGGCCGCACCGCGTGGCGCCCTGCAGGGCGACAGGGCCAGGTGATACGATATCGGGATCGAAATCCTGCGCCGCCGGAGCTTGGTGTGAGTGTGAATGTGACCTTGGTGCTGACAACGGTGCCGGATGCGGCCGGCGCTCAAAAGCTCGCAGCCGACGCGCTCGCCGCTCGCCTTTGCGCGTGCGTCACCCAGCTAGGCAGCGTGCAGTCGAGCTATCACTGGCAGGGCGCGATCGAAACCGCGCAGGAAATCCAGCTGCTGTTCAAGACCAGCGCCGCCCGCGCGCTCGAACTGGAGCAATACATTCAGGCTCACCATCCCTACGGCACGCCGGAAATCCTCTCATGGCAAGCGACGGCCTCCGCCGCCTACGGCCAGTGGATCACTGCTGAAACCCAACGCCCTGTTCATGTTTAACGGTCTCGACCGGCGCGCGCGCGCTGCGCTGCGCACCGCATTCTTTCTGCTCGGCTGCGCGTTGCTCGCGCAAGTCGCCACGCTCGCGCGCGCCGCGGACGACTTCCTCGACCCGTCCGTCGCGTTCCGGTTCAGCGCGACCGAGGCCCCCGGCCAAGTCGTCGTCACCTACAAGATTGCGGACGGCTACTACATGTACCGCGAGCGCTTCGCGTTCGCGACCCGCAACGGCACGGCGACGCTTGGCGAGCCTGAACTGCCAGGCGGTCATGTGAAGTTCGATCAGACATTCAACAAGAATGTCGAGACGTATCGCAACGAGCTGACGATTCGCATTCCGGTCAAGCAGGCTGCCGGACCGTTCGATCTTGCGGTGACGTCGCAGGGCTGCGCCGACGCGGGCATCTGCTACCCCCCGATGGAGCGCGTGTACCACGTGAGCAGCGAGGCGCTGCAGCTGGCTGGCAGCGGGGCGGCGACCCCAACCGCGCAACAATCCGCCGCCACTGACGACGAACCTTGGTACGAACGCGCCACCAGCGCCGATTACGCGCAGTCGCTGCTGCAGCGTGGCGGTTTTTTTGCGATCGTCGGGCTTTATTTCGTTGCCGGCGCCATTCTGAGCTTGCTGCCGTGCTCGTATCCGATGATTCCGATTCTGTCGGCGATCATCATCGGTGAGGGAGCGCGCGTTACGCGCAGGCGTGGCTTCGCGCTGTCGCTCGCGTATGTAGTCGGGATGGCGCTCGTGTACACGGTGCTGGGTGTCGTGGCGGCACTCGTCGGGCAGAGTCTCGGCGCATGGCTGCAGAACCCGTGGGTGCTCGGCGCGTTCGCCGGCCTTCTGACGATTTTCGCGCTGCTGCTGATCGCCGGTGTGGATCTCGAACTGCCGCCGCGCTGGCGCGATCGCATGTCGAGCGCGTCAGCGGGACGCTCGGGTGGCAAATTTACCGCGGTCGCCGTGATGGGCGCGCTGTCGGCGCTGGTGGTCGGCGCCTGCATGACCGCGCCGCTTTTTGCGGTGCTCGCGTTCATTGCGCATACCGGCAACGCCGTGCTCGGTGGCGCGGCGCTGTTCTCGATGGGCATCGGGCTCGGGCTGCCGCTGCTGATCATTGGCCTCGGCGCGGGTACACTGCTGCCGCGCGCGGGCAAGTGGATGGACAGCGTAAAAGTGTTCTTTGGCGTCGTTCTGCTGGCCGCGGCGCTGTGGATTGTTTGGCCGGTGCTCGGCGGGGCGGCGTCGATGCTGTTGAGCGCCCTCTGGCTGCTGATCGCCGCGGTTGCGCTCGGCCTGTTTTCCAAGCCGGTTGCAGGCGCCTCGATATGGCACCGGCTTGGGCGGGCGGTCGGCGTCGTGATGGCGGTTTGGGCAGCCGCGCTTCTAGTTGGCCTCGCGGCGGGATCGTTGGATCCGCTGCGACCGCTGGCGGTGCTCGCGGCTCGCGTCGGCAATCAGGCGAGCATCGCGAAGGATGGCTCCAGCGCGGCCGCAACGGCGCCGCAAAGCGAATTGACGTTCGCGCCGGTACGTTCATCGGATCAGCTCGACCAGGCCGTCAAAACGGCGGCGCAGCCAGCCATGCTCGATTTTTACGCGGACTGGTGCGTGAGCTGCAAGGAGATGGAGAAATTCACCTTCAGCGACCCGCGCGTTCAGGCGAAGCTGAAGCAGATGAATCTGCTGCGCGCCGACGTCACTGCGAACAATACCGACGACCAGGCGCTGCTCAAGCGCTTCAATCTGTTCGGGCCGCCGGGGATTATTTTTTTCGATCAGGGTGGCAAGGAAGTGCTGCGGGAGGTCGGCTACGAATCGGCGGATAAATTCCTGCGCACACTGGATCGGGCGAGTGCATCGGGGGTGTAATCGAAGGCCGCGGGGCGTTGCAAGACCGCCGCTTCGCAAACGGCAGCACAAAAAAACGGAGGCGAAACCCTAAGGTTCGCCTCCGTTTTTTTCTCGACGGCCGCGCGCTAAACCGCGCCTGGCTTACTTCTGCGAACGCAGGATCTTCGCGGCATCCAGCGCGAAATACGTCAGCACGCCGTCCGCGCCTGCACGCTTGAACGCGAGCAGCGATTCCATCATCACCTTGTCGTGATCGAGCCAGCCATTCTGCGCGGCGGCCTTCAGCATGGCGTATTCGCCGCTTACCTGGTACACGTAGGTGGGGAACTGGAACTCGTCCTTCACGCGACGCACGATGTCCAGATACGGCATGCCCGGCTTGACCATCACCATGTCCGCGCCTTCGTTGATGTCGGCCTGCACTTCGCGCAGCGCCTCGTTGGAATTTGCCGGGTCCATCTGGTAGGTCATCTTGTTGCTCTTGCCGAGGTTCGTCGCGGAACCGACGGCATCGCGGAACGGGCCGTAGAACGCCGAAGCGTACTTCGCCGCGTACGCCATGATGCGCGTGTGGATGTGGTCCTCGCTCTCGAGCATTTCGCGGATCGCACCAATGCGTCCGTCCATCATGTCCGACGGCGCGACGATGTCGACGCCGGCTTCCGCCTGCGCACGAGCCTGCTCGACGAGGATCTCGACGGTTTCGTCGTTGATCACGTAGCCGGCTTCGTCGAGCACGCCGTCCTGACCATGGCTCGTATACGGATCGAGCGCCACGTCGGTGAGCACGCCGAGCCCCGGAAAATTCTTCTTCAACTCACGCACCGCGCGCGGGATCAGGCCCGCCGGGTTGGCCGCTTCACGGCCTTCGGGCGTCTTCAGCGAGGGCTCGATCGCGGGAAACAGAGACAACACCGGCACGCCCAGTTCGACGCACTGCCCGGCGACGCCCATCAGCAGATCGACCGACACGCGCTCGACGCCCGGCATCGACGGCACGGCTTGCCGCACGTTGGTTCCCTCGACGATGAACACGGGGTAAATCAGATCGTTGGTCGTGAGGAGGTTTTCGCGCATCATGCGACGCGAGAAGTCGTCACGGCGCATGCGGCGCGGACGGTAGTGCGGGTAGAAGCTCATATCGAATCGAAGATCGTGGATAGGTGGAGTGGACAAATAGCACCTGGCTCCGCTCCCGGAAACTTTTCGAGACAATGGTATATCATACCGATCGAGCAAGGCGCCTAGCGCTGACCTCCCCGCTTCTCCTCCCTGAGCGGGTGCCTGTCGTTTTTCGATTAGGCTGTTTGACCCGCCGTTCAAGCGGCGGGTTTTTTTATGCGCGGCCGCAAACGCGCTCTGACGTGGGTTTTACAGGCATATCACGCGTGCCGCGGGATTCCTGCACTGATATGCGTTCAGCCCGCGGCCGGCGTTTCGCCTGTTTCGCCCGCTGCCTCCGGGATCAGCCAGCTCTCGATCAGCTCATGCGCTTCATCGAGCCCCGTTCGCTTGAGCGCCGAAAACAGTTGCGCGGTGAGTTCGCCGCGATAGCCCGCAGCCCGATATTCGGCCAGTCCCTTCTGCGCGGTGCGCAACGCGTTCGTGCTTTCCTGACGCGTCAATTTGTCGCATTTGGTGAGCAGCGTGTGGATCGGCTTGCCGGTCGGCGCGAACCACTCGATCATGCGCCGATCGAGATCCGTCAGAGGGCGGCGCGAATCCATCATGAGGATCATGCCGCGCAGTTGCGAGCGCGATTGCAGATACGTGGACAGCAGCGCTTCCCAGTGCGCCTTCGCCGCACCCGGCACTTCCGCATAACCGTAGCCCGGCAGGTCGACCAGATAGGCGGTCGGCTCATCCGCCTTGCCAACCGAAAAATAATTGATGTGCTGCGTGCGGCCAGGCGTCTTACTTGCGAATGCAAGTCGCTTCTGATTGCAGAGCACGTTGATCGCGGTCGATTTGCCCGCGTTCGAGCGTCCCGCGAAAGCGATCTCGGGCTGCGCGGTGGCCGGCAGGTCGCGCAGATGATTGACGGTGGTATAGAAGCGGGATTCGTGGAGCAGGAAGGGCATGGTGGAAGCCAGATTGGAGAAGCTGCGGAGCCCGCAGCGGGGACGGGGTCAAGCCCGACTGGCGTCTAAGCGATTAGCGAGTTATTGTACAATACGATGGTTTACTGAAAACCTTAGGAGGCCGCCCCACGTGCCTTGGCGGCTCCTGGCGGTCACTCGGTCGCCGTCGTCGTACTTTGCAGAACATCTAAAATCCCACAAGACGAGACAGGGTGTGCGAATGAATCGACTGTGCAAGACTCTGATGGTGCTTCATGTAACGGCAGGTCTTTCAGGTTTGGCAATTCAGGCACGAGCAGCAGATCCGGCAAAGCCGGACATCAATCGGGGGCAGGCAATCGCGGTACAGGTATGCGCGTCGTGTCACGGCGCAGACGGCAACAGTGCCGGCGGCGCATACCCGAAACTGGCGGGCCAGCATCCTGAGTACCTCGTCAAGCAGCTCAGAGATTTCAAGGCGCAGCCGGGCGCCAAACAGGCCGCGCGCAACAATGCGATCATGGCGGGCATGGCCGCCGCGCTTTCCGATCAGGACATGATCAACGTCGCGGCTTACTTCTCGACGCAGACGCCAAAGCCAGGCTATGCGCACAACAAGAAGACCGTCGCGGTGGGGCAGCAGATCTATCGCGGTGGGATTGCCGACCGCGGGGTGCCGGCCTGCGCGGCCTGTCACGGGCCCACGGGGCAGGGCATTCCGATCCAGTATCCACGCCTGTCGGGGCAGTGGGCCGAGTACTCGGTGACGCAATTGACCGCGTTCACGCAAGGTCCGGGCGCTCGTAATAACAACGACGCGATGCATGCGATAGCATCGCGTCTGTCGGACAACGAAATCAAAGCGGTTGCCGACTACATCGCGGGCCTGCATTAAGCGCTTCGTCCGCGCAAATCCAACCGGCCCGGCGAGGCCGGTGAAAAACAAGAAAAGGGTGAGGGTGTCGTCGCTACGACAGCCCTTCACCCTTTTTTGCTGTTCAGTCGGAGATTGAATGAGCGTCACCACGTCGGGTCTGCAGTCGAAGTCGGGCAATCGCGTCATGCGCAGCGCCATCGAGCTCCTGAGCTCGATGCGTTTCGCCATTGCGCTGCTCGTCATTCTGTCGATCGCCAGCATCATCGGTACCGTCCTCACGCAGGACGATCCGTATCCCAACTACGTCAACCAGTTCGGTCCGTTCTGGGCGGACATCTTCCGCGCGCTGAGCCTCTACACGGTGTACAGCTCGTGGTGGTTCATGCTGATTCTCGGCTTCCTGATGGTGTCTGTGTCGCTCTGCGTGATCCGAAATGCGCCGAAGATGGTCGCCGACGCGAAGAGCTGGAAGGACAAGGTTCGAGAAGGCAGCCTGCGCGCGTTCCATCACAAGGGTGAGTTCGCGGTGCACGGCACGCGCGCGCAGTCGGCGGCGGTGCTCGCAAGGTTGTCGACGAAGCTCGGCTACAAGTTCGTCACGCGCGAGTCGGACGGCGCGACGTTGATCGCCGCGAAGCGTGGCGCGCTGACGAAGTTCGGCTACATCTCCGCGCACCTCGCGATCGTCGTGATCTGCCTCGGCGGCTTGCTCGACAGCAATCTGCCGATCAAGCTGCAAATGTGGCTGTTCGACAAGTCGCCGATCAACTCGAACACGGTGATCAACGAGATTTCGCCCGAGCATCGGCTGTCGCAATCGAACCCGACGTTCCGCGGCTACGCGTGGGTACCCGAAGGGCAGCACGTGTCGACCGCGATCCTGAATCAGCCCAATGGTTCGCTGATCCAGGACCTGCCGTTTTCGATCGAGCTCAACAAGTTCATCGTCGATTACTACTCGACCGGCATGCCGAAGCTGTTCGCGAGCGACATCGTCGTGATCGATCACAAGACCGGCGCGCGCGTGCCGGCGCGCGTCGAGGTCAACAAGCCGTTCGAATACGACGGCGTGTCGATTTATCAATCGAGCTTCCAGGACGGCGGCTCGCAGATGCAGATGACTGCCTTCCCGATGTCCGGCCCGAGTGCAAAGCCCGCGCCGTTTGGCGGCACGATCGGCGGCAGCGCGCCGTTGAGCTCGGCCACGCCGCTGGCCGATGGCCAGACCGTCGAATTCACCGACTTCCGCGCGATCAACGTCGAAAACATCTCGAACGGCAACGGGCAGAACGATGCGCGCGGGGTTGTCGCGCAGCACTCGCTGAAGGAGGCGTTCGACGAGCGCCTCGGCTCCGGCGCGAAAACGTCGAAGCCGCTCGATCTGCACAACGTCGGCCCGTCGGTGCAGTACAAGATTCGCGGCAAGGATGGCCAGGCGCGCGAGTACAACAACTACATGCTGCCCGTCGACGTGAACGGCGAGAAAATGTTCCTCGCCGGCATGCGCTTGAATCCCGACGACCCGTTCCGCTACCTGCGCATTCCCGCCGACAGCGGCGGCACGCTCAAGGAATGGATGAATCTGCGCGCCACGCTGGAAGACCCGAACCAACGGGCCATCGCCGCTCATCAATTCGCGCAGCGTTCGGTGCCGGGTTCAAATGCGGAGTTGCAGCAACATCTGGAGGAAAGCGCCTTGCGCGTGCTGACCCTTTTTGCGGGCGCCGACAGCAGCATGAAGATGCCGAATGGCGAAACGCTCGGCGGCTTCCAGGCGGTCGCTGGGTTTATCGACCGCTCGGTACCGAAGGGCGAGCAGGAAAAGGCGGCGGGCCTGCTGCTTCGCATGCTCGAAGGCGTGACGTGGGACTTGTGGCAACTGTCGCGCCAGCGGCTCGGCGAGCCCGCCGCGCCGGCCGATGCGGACACGAGCCGCTTCATCCAGAGTTCGCTTAATGCGATTTCCGACAGCTTTCTGTATGGATCGCCGGTCTATTTGCAGCTTGACTCATTCAAGCAGGTGCAAGCTTCGGTATTTCAGTTGACGCGCGCGCCGGGCAAAAAAGTCGTGTATCTTGGCAGCCTGCTTCTCGTATTGGGCATCTTCTCGATGTTCTACGTTCGCGAACGGCGTCTGTGGTTCTGGCTCAAGGACACGGACCACGGCACGAGCGTCGTAATGGCGATGTCGAGCGCGCGTAAGACGCTAGACTTCGAGAAAGAGTTCGTCCAGACGCGGGCCGCCGTGAGCGCCGCATTGGGCGCGAAACTCATCGAAGCAGCCGATGCCAGCCCGGCCGGTCAGGCCGCCGCTGCGTCGGCAAGCTCACAGGATTCGACCCGGTAAGATCATGGACTTGACTCAGGTTTCCTCCTCTTCCTCTTCTTCTGCTTCACGCGCCGACAAGGCGTTTGCGAGCAGCACGCCCGAACTCCCGAACTTCGACGAACGGCCGTTCCTGAAACGCCTGGGTATCGTCGACTGGCTGTTCGCGCTCGTGCTTGTCGGGGGCGCCGGGTTCGCGCTGTCGCGCTATTACCCGTTCATGAACTACTACGACAAACTGGTGCTGATGTGCTCGGTGCCGGTTTTCGTCGTGCTCGGCTGGCGCTGGAAGCCGGTGCGTCCGCTGATGGTGGGAATCGCCGCGCTGTCGCTGCTCGCAATCCAGATCTACCACGGCGATCTGAGCCGCGCCGACAACGCTTTCTTCCTCAAGTATTTCCTGTCGAGCCAGTCCGCGATCCTGTGGATGAGCGCGCTCTTCGTATTCGCGACCGGGTTCTACTGGATCGCGCTGCTGTCGCGCTCGCCGACCGGCGCCGCGATCGGCTCGACGATGACGTGGGCGGCGGTGCTGATGGGCTTCGTCGGCATGATGGTGCGCTGGTACGAGTCGTATCTGATCGGCGCGGACGTCGGCCATATTCCGATTTCGAACCTCTATGAAGTGTTCGTGCTGTTCAGCCTGATCACCGCGCTGTTCTATCTGTACTACGAGCAGCACTACAACACGCGCGCGCTCGGCGCGTTCGTGTTGCTCGTGATCAGCGCAGCCGTCGGCTTCCTGATGTGGTACTCGGTCGCGCGCGACGCGCAGCAGATCCAGCCGCTCGTGCCGGCGCTGCAAAGCTGGTGGATGAAGATTCACGTGCCGGCGAACTTCATCGGCTATGGCAGCTTCGCGCTGTCGGCGATGGTCGGCGTCGCATATCTGGCGAAGGAACGCGGCGTGCTCGCGGATCGTCTGCCGGCGCTCGACGTGCTCGACGACGTGATGTACAAGTCGATCGCGGTCGGCTTCGCGTTCTTCACGATCGCGACGATTCTCGGCGCGCTGTGGGCCGCCCAAGCCTGGGGCGGCTACTGGAGCTGGGACCCGAAGGAGACGTGGGCGCTGATCGTGTGGCTGAACTACGCGGCCTGGCTGCACATGCGTATGATGAAGGGCCTGCGCGGCGCGCTCGCCGCGTGGTGGGCGCTGACCGGGCTGCTGGTCACGAGCTTCGCGTTCCTCGGCGTGAACATGTTCCTGTCGGGCTTGCATAGCTACGGCAAGCTGTAAGATCCGCCGCGCTGAACCGACTAAGAACCGCCGCGTGCTTTCGCACCGGCGGTTTTTTTATGGCCGATGGAATATTCGTTGCTCCCCGGTGTTCGCCAGTCGAGCACCAGAGCAACTACCCATGGATGACAGACGCCCCCAAAGGGGCGATCATCAATAAGGCTCCGCAACGCGCGCGACGCGGCGGGCCGGCAAGGAGTAGCACGATGTGGATCAAGCGAAGCGACAGAATTCAACTGACCGGCGATGACATCGCGCGCAGCGAAATCGCGCCGCGGCACGTGTTCGAGAACCGGCGACGCATCCTGCAGGCGGCGGGCGCGATGGCGCTCGGCGGCCTGATCGGCGTGAGCGGCGAGGCGCTCGCGACCTACTCGTCGCCCGATCCGAAGGCGCAGAAGCTCGCGGCGAAAACCAACACCAGGTTCGTCGCGCTCGACAAGATCACGCCGTACAAGGACATCACCACCTACAACAATTTCTACGAGTTCGGCACCGATAAATCCGACCCCTCGCAGCGCGCGGGCACGTTGCGGCCGCATCCGTGGAAGGTGAGCGTCGAGGGCGAGATCAAGAATCCGAAGGTGTACGACATCGACGATCTGCTGAAGCTCGCGCCGCTCGAGGAGCGTGTGTACCGGCATCGCTGCGTCGAAGGTTGGTCGATCGTGGTGCCGTGGATCGGCGTCTCGCTGTCGGAGCTGATCAAACGCGTCGAACCGACCGGCAATGCAAAGTACGTGCAGTTCATCACGCTCGCCGATCCGTCGCAGATGCCAGGGTTGTCGGCACCCATACTCGATTGGCCGTACTCCGAAGGCCTGCGGATGGACGAGGCGATGCATCCGCTGACGCTACTGACGATGGGCCTCTACGGCCAGGTGCTGCCGAATCAGAACGGCGCGCCGGTGCGCGTCGTGGTGCCGTGGAAGTACGGCTTCAAGAGCGCGAAGTCGCTTGTGAAAATCCGCTTCGTCGAGAAGCAGCCGCCGACGAGCTGGAACACGTACGCGTCGAACGAATATGGGTTTTATTCGAACGTGAATCCGAATGTCGATCATCCGCGCTGGAGTCAAGCCACTGAACGGCGCATCGGCGAAGACGGCTTTTTCACGCCGAAACGCAAGACGCTGATGTTCAACGGTTACGGCGATCAGGTCGCGTCGCTCTATCAGGGCATGGACCTGAAGAAGAACTTCTAGGGCGAGCGCGATGGTTTCCGATACGCAAACTGTCACCCGCACCGAGCCTGCGACGCGGCGGACGTCGTCGGCGGCGAAGCCGCGTTCCACCGGCGGCGCGCGCTGGGTCGTGCCCACCAAAGTCGCAGTCTTTATCGCGGCGCTCTATCCTCTCGCGCGCCTCGTGCTGTTCGGCCTGACCGACCGGCTCGGCGCGAATCCGATTGAATTCATCACGCGCTCGACCGGCCTGTGGACGCTCGTGTTCCTGTGCATCACGCTCGCGGTGACGCCGCTACGCCGTCTGACCGGCGTCGCCGCGTTCGTGCGTTTGCGCCGCATGCTCGGGCTCTACACGTTCTTCTACGCGACGCTGCATTTCACCACGTACCTGTGGTTCGACAAGTGGTTCGATGTTGCGGAGATTCTGAAGGACATCGGCAAGCGGCCGTTCATCACGGTGGGCTTCGCGGCGTTCGTGCTGCTGATCGCGCTCGCGGTCACGTCGCCGCGCGCGATGGTGCGCAAGCTCGGACGTCGCTGGCAAACGCTGCATCGCGCGATCTATGCGATCGGCGTGCTCGCGATCCTGCATTTCTGGTGGATGAAGGCGGGCAAGCACGACCTGCTGCTGCCGAAGATCTACGGCGCGGTGATGATCGCGTTGCTGGGATGGCGGCTGGTGGTGTGGATACGTGAGCGGAGGATGGGAACGCGCCGACGATGATGGCGAGTTTATTGGCGTCACGCTGTTTCAAATAAAAATGGCGATGCCACCGTGGCATCGCCGTTTTCGTTGCTGCGCTCGACCTTCGCGCTCTGCCGCAGGGACTGACGTTTACGCCGGCAGTATTGTTTCATCCGCAAACAGCTGCTTGAGCTCTTCGCGCGCGCGAACCACATGCGCCTGTGTACCATCCACCATCACCTCGGCGGCGCGCGCACGGGTGTTGTAGTTCGAGCTCATCACGAAGCCGTACGCGCCGGCCGAGCGGATCGCGAGCAGATCGCCGGGTTCGACCGCGAGCAGCCGCTCGCGGCCGAGCCAGTCGCCGCTTTCGCAGACCGGGCCGACCACGTCGTACACATGCGCGGGGACGTCGCGCTTCACGACCGGCTCGATGGCGTGATAGGCGTCGTACATCGCGGGGCGCGCGAGATCGGTCATCGCCGCGTCGACGATCGCGAAGTTCTTGTCCTCGCCCGGCTTCAGAAACTCGAGACGTGTGAGCAGCATGCCCGCATTGCCGACCAGCGAGCGGCCCGGCTCGAAATAGACTTCGCGGTGACCGTGGCCGCGCGCTTCGATGCGATCGAGCACCGTGCGCACGAACTCACCGATTTCCGGCGGCGTTTCGTCGTCGTAGGTGATGCCCAGACCGCCGCCGACGTCGATATGGCGAATCGACACGCCGTCCTGCTCGATCTGCTCGACGAGTTCCAGCACCTTATCGATCGCGTCGAGATAGGGCGCGACTTCGGTGATCTGCGAGCCAATATGGCAGTCGATGCCGATCACCTCGAGATTCGACATCGCCGCGGCCGCCTGGTAGGTGGCACGCGCATCTTCGAACGCGACGCCGAACTTGTTGGTCTTGAGTCCGGTGGAAATGTACGGATGCGTTTTCGCATCGACATCGGGATTCACGCGCAGCGACACCGGCGCTTTCTTGCCCATCTCGCCCGCCACCGTGTTGAGGCGGTCGAGTTCGGGAATCGATTCGACGTTGAAGCATTTGACGCCCGCCGCGAGCGCGTCGCGCATTTCGCTTGCCTGCTTGCCAACGCCCGAAAACACGGTGTTTTCCGCTTTGCCGCCAGCCGCGAGCACGCGCGCGAGCTCGCCGCCCGACACGATGTCGAAGCCCGCGCCGAGGCGCGCGAACACGTTCAGCACCGCGAGATTGCTGTTGGCCTTGACGGCCACGTGCACGCTCGCGCGACGCCCCGCGCAGGCGCCCGCATAGGCGTTCCACGCAGCGGTGAGCGCGGCGCGTGAATAGACGTAGAGCGGCGTGCCGAACTGCTCGGCGAGGGAAACGGCGGACACGCCTTCGGCGTGCAATACGCCGTCGACGTAGTCAAATGCGGATCGAGTCATGCGAAAGTCTTATTGAACGGAAGGGACGGCAGAGGCGGGCAGCGGCACTGCGGGAGCCGATGCCGCCGAAGCGGGCGGCGCCGCGAGCTGGTCTTCGGGGGCGAGCGTGAGCGGCGTGCCCGAGGTGTCCGGGATCGAACCCGTGTCGGCCGCGCTGCCGCTAGCCGGTTGCGTTCGATCGGTCGATGGCGTTTGCGTGCGGTGAGCCGGCGGGGCAGGCATCGGCGGTACGGTCGGCAGATAGAGTGAGCCGCGTTGGCCGCAGCCGGTAAGCGCACAACCTGCGAGAATGACTAAAACCGCTACAATCGCGCGGCCGGGCGCTGCCGCGCGCATCCGAGTTACGACTCGCATGACTGTCCCTGAATGAATAATCGATGGAGTTTAGCATGTCCGATAGTGATTACCTGACCCGTGCGGAAGCCGTGCTGGCCGCCATCGAGAGCGCGCTCGACGACATCGACGCCGACATCGAGCTCGAGCGCAGCGGCAACGTTTTGACGCTCGAATTCGAGAACTGCACGAAGATCATCGTCAACCTTCAGCCGCCGCTGAGCGAGATCTGGATCGCGGCGAAGGCCGGCGGTTTCCACTTCCGTTTCGTCGACGGTGAATGGCGCGACACGCGCAGCGGCGCGGAGTTTTTCGCGGCGCTGTCGCAGTATGCGACGCAGCAGGCTGGCGAGCCGGTGCGGATCGCCGCGCTATGAGCGCGGTGTAATCAGCGCGAGACGCTCTCAAAACAAAACCGCCGCGTAACGAACGCGGCGGTTTTTTTCTTTTCTAGCGGGACATCGACGCAGCCTCAGTGCCCGCGGAACAGATTCATGATGTCCTGCTTTTCCTGTTCGCCGACCTGTTCCGGCGCGGCGGCTGCCGCGCTCGCCTCCGCATCGAGCGTCGCCTGACTGACGCCGACCGTCGCGATGAAGCCGTGGCCCGGTGTGAACTCGTCGAAATAAAGCTCCGAGCCGATTTCGCTGACGTCGTCGGGGCGTGGCATCTTGTACTCGGGCACCCCCTTCAGCGCGCGTCCCATGTACTCGATCCACACCGGCAGCGCCAGGCCGCCGCCGGTTTCCTTGTCGCCGAGGCTGCGCGGGTTGTCGTAGCCGATCCACGCGATCGCGGTGAGCGTGTGCTGATAGCCGGCGAACCACGCGTCGCGGGAATCGTTGGTCGTGCCGGTCTTGCCGGCAAGATCGGTGCGCTTGAGCACGTTGCTCTTCGCCCCGGTGCCGTGCTGCGCGACGCTTTGCAGCAGGCTGTTCATCACGTAGGCGTTGCGCGGTTGGATCGCGAACGGCGCGCTTTGCCCGGCCACGAGCGGCTGCGCGTGCGCGACGACGATGCCGCGCTGATCGGTGACCTCCGCGATCAGATACGGATTGATCCGGTAGCCGCCGTTGGCGAACACCGAGAACGCACCGGCCATTTGCAGCGGCGTCACGAGACCCGCGCCGAGCGCCATCGGCAGATAGGCGGGATGGCGGTCCGCGTCGAAGCCGAACCGCGTGATGTATTGCTGCGCGTACTTTGGCCCGATCTGGTTCAGGATGCGGATCGACACGAGGTTCTTCGATTTCTGCAGCGCGGTGCGCATCGTCATCGGACCGTCGAAGCCGCCCCCGTAGTTTTTTGGCTCCCACGCCTGGCCGCCGGTTTCGGCGGCGCTGAAGAAGAGCGGCGCGTCGTTGATGATCGTGGCGGGCCCGAGGCCCTTTTCGAGCGACGCCGAATAGATGAACGGCTTGAAGCTGGAGCCCGGCTGACGCCACGCCTGCGTCACGTGATTGAACTTGTTCTTGTTGAAGTCGAAGCCGCCGACCAGCGAGCGGATCGCACCGTCCTGCGGCACCACCGAGATGAACGCGCCTTCCACCTGGGGCAATTGCGTGATCGACCAGTCGCCCTCGTCGTTCTTCACGAGCCGCACGATCGCGCCGGGCCGGATGCGCTGATTCGGCTGCGCGCGAGGGCCGAGCGCGAACTGCGCATAGCGCAGGCCGTCGCCCTGAATGGTCGCGACATTGCCGTCGATGAACGCCGCCTGGACCTGCTTCGGGCTCGCCGCCGTGACGACGGCCGCGATGATTTCGCCATTGTCGGGATGTTCGAGCAGCGCGTCGTCGATGGCCTGCTCGCGCTCGTCGGCGTCGGCCGGCAGATCGATGAACGCCTCCGGGCCGCGATAGCCGTGACGGCGCTCGTAGTCCATCAGGCCTTTGCGCACCGCGTGGTAGGCGACGTCCTGATCGGCCGAGTCGATCGTGGTCACGACGTTCAGGCCGCGCGTGTAGGCTTCCTCGCGATACTGCGCGTACATCATCTGCCGCACCATTTCCGCGACGTATTCCGCGTGCACGCTGTACTCCTTGCCCATGCCCTTCACGACGAGCCGCTGCCGGCTCGCCTCGTCGTACTGTTCCTGAGTGATGTAGTGCAATTCGTACATGCGCTGCAGGATGTACTCCTGGCGCACCTTCGCACGCTTCGGATTGACGACCGGGTTATACGCGGAGGGCGCCTTCGGCAGACCGGCGAGCATCGCCGATTCGGCGAGCGTCAGGTCCTTAAGATCCTTGCCGAAGTACACGCGCGCGGCACTCGCGAAACCGTACGCGCGCTGACCGAGATAGATCTGATTCATGTACACCTCGAGAATCTGATCCTTGCTCAGCTTCGACTCGATCTTGTACGCGAGCAGCATCTCGTAGATCTTGCGCGTGTACGTCTTCTCGCTGGACAGAAAGAAATTGCGCGCGACCTGCATCGTGATCGTGCTCGCGCCTTGCGTCGCATGTCCGTTGGTCAGCGCGACGAAGCCGGCTCGCGCGATGCCGGTGAGGTCGACGCCACCGTGCTCATAGAAGCGCGCGTCCTCGATCGCGAGGATCGCTTTCTTCAGGCTGTCGGGCACATCCTGGATGTGCACGATGTCGCGCCGCTCCGCGCCGAATTCGCCGATCAGCACGTGGTCGGCCGTATAGATTCGCAGCGGCACTTTGGGCTGATAGTCGGTCAATGCATCGAGTGACGGCAGGTTCGGCGTCGCGACGACGAGCGCATAGCCGAGCACCAGCGCCACGCATACGATGCCCGCCACGATCAACCCGACAAAGCCGAGGATCAGCTTCAGCCATAACGGACGTTTGCGCTGTTTCGGCGCGGGCGGCGGGGACGCAGGAGACGTGGCTTGCATAGGAGTACCGGAAAAACAGTCCCGCGATTATAGCCGCCAGGGTTTTTCTGCTTTCGACAAGCTTACGAATAACGCGCAATCGGCACACGCCAGGCGGCGCGGGAATGACTTCGCTGTAGTCCCAACTGTAGTCGCTTTGATGTCGCGCGGGGCGGCTTCGCATCCGCGTTAGCCATTCGGCTGAATGTCGTTAGGACGTGCGTCTGCCGACAATGATCCCTCGTTACTCGCGTTCGAATGGTTCGTCGCGTGAGTCAGAGGGAGGGGCGGTATGGCCTATAAAAATTCGTGGCTTCAGGCGGTGCGGGAGGGCCGGCAGCGTTTCGCCGCCGGCATCGATGTCGGTTCGCAAAACGTGCGTCTCGTCGTGGTGAGTCAACGCGCCCGGGGCGCGCTGCATCTCGAACATATGAGCACGGTGCCGCTCGCGGCCGGCACCATGGCGGGCGCCGAGATCGTCGATCGGCAGGCCGTCGCGCGGGCGTTGCGCGATGCGTTCGCCGGTTTGCCGCGCGTATGCGCGACGCACGCGCTGCGCTGCGCGATGGCCGTGCCTTCGTCGGCCACGCTGACGACGACAGTGCCGCTCGCGCGGCTCGCCGCTCAGAGCGACTGCGAGGGGGAGGACGGCGGCGTTGCGCTCGCCGGACTTGCGCCCGCGGTGATGGGAGAGGCGGAGCGCATCGCCGGCCTCGAGCGTCATGCGCTCGCGGTCGACTGGTACGTCGACGAGACGCCGTCGCCGGTGCGCTCGGTCAAGATCGCCGCGACCGCGCGTCAGCATCTCGAAGCGCGGATCGAATGCGCCGCGACCGCAGGGATTTCGCTGTCCGCGATCGATGGCGAACCGCACGCGGCATTGCGCGCGCTGCGCCACGCGGCCAGTCGCGAGCTCGACCCGAACGAGCCGTACGCGGCGGTGTGGGTCGGTACGGACGGCGTGTACGGCTGGAGCGTCGTCGATGGCGCGAGCGTCGGCGAGATGCGCTACCCGGCGCCGGAGCATGCCGATCTCGCCGACGCGTTGCGCGATCTCATGCGCGGGCCGGAGTTCGACTGCGCGCTGATTGGCGGCGAAATCGATCTGCTCGACGGCGTCGGCTTTTCACTCGCCGATATTGGCGACGTGCTCGGCTGCTCGGCGCTGCCGTTCGAATGCGCGCTGCTCGGCAGCCACGCGCGGCCGCTCGACGACGCCTTGCTGCACGAGCCGGCTGGCGCGGTCGCGTTTGGGCTCGCGTTGCGCGGGGTGCTGGAATGAAGGCCGTTCTGTCGTTTTCGTCTGGCGTCGCCGCGAGTGCCGATCAGCGCGCCGCTGTACCGTGGCTGGGCGGCTTCAATCTGCTGCCGTATCGCCAACGCAACGCGCGACTCGCGCGGCGCCGCTGTATGCGCGACTGGGCTGTGGCTGCTTGTGTCGGTGCCGCGGGTGTGTCGCTCGTCGCCGGTTGGCAGAGCTTCGCCGCAGCGCGGCTCGATGCGCGGCGCGCGGCGGCCGGGCAGGCGCTGACTCCGCTCGCCGTGCCGCTCGCGGAGCACGCGAAGCTGTCGCGGGCCGAACAGGATGAGCGCGAAGCCGCGGCGCGCGCCGCGAGTCTCGCGAGGCCGCTCGCACATCTGCGCGATCTGCTCGACGCGCTGAGCTTCGAACCCGGCGATCGCGTCGTGTTGCGGCAGCTGCGCCAGCGCGAGTACGAGACTGAATTGCTGGCGACTTCGAGTGACCATATCGCGTCGGCTGAGTGGCTCAAGCGGCTCGGCGCGATCCACGGCGTGCAGGGCGCGGAGATGCGTGATCTGCATCGGCCGACGGGGAAGGGCGGCGCGTCGACGGAACAGGCGATAGGCGGACCCGTGGAGTTCGATGCGCGCCTGCGCTGGGGCGATCCGCCGCACAAAGCGACGCGCGCCCTGAAGGCCGCACGAACGGGAGGTGCGCGATGAGCACGACCTTTTTCGAGGCGGGTGGTGCGGCGCATGGGTCCGCGGGTTTTTCGCGCTGGGTCAAGCAGGCGCGTACGCCGCTCGAGGCGTGGAGCCGGCGCCGTCGCTGGCTCGTCGCGGCGACGCTTGCCGCGCTCGTGTTCGGCGTCGGCGCGTACGGCTGGAACGCGGCTGATCTCGCCGGACTGGAAGCGAGCCGCGCAGCGCTCGCGGTCAGCACGCAGCGTCTCGCACACGCGCGGCACACGCTCGCACAGCTGCCGTCGCTGCGCCGTGCAGCCGCGGCGATGCCGGCCACGGCGTCGAGCGCCGTGTCGTGGAACTCCGCCGACGACGTGCGCATCGTCTCCGAGCTGGCCACGCAAAGCGGCGTCGCGCTGCTTGCGGTGGAACCGGGCGCGGCGAGCGGCGAGGGCGTCGAGCGGATGCGCGTGCTGCAGCTCACCGCGCGCACCGACTTCGTTCACCTGATGGCGTTTTTCCACGGGCTCGCGCAACTGCCGGTGCTGATCGTTCCCGTCGACGTGACCGTCAAGCAGGACGGCAAAGGGCTCGCGGTGGCCGCGACGCTGCAGGTGTACGCCGCGCTGCGACCGGTGCCCGACACCCCGGCTGCGAGCGCCGAGGCGAGCCCTGACGCCGACGAGGCTGCCGACGATGACGACGAAGGCCTCGTGTTCTTCGATCCGTTTGCGAAGTCGCAGATCTCCGCGAGCGGCGAGCTGGGCGATGCTTCTGAGTTGCGCCTTGTCGGTTTGCTGCGCGATCGTACCCGCGGGCTCGCGCTGCTCGACACGCCAGACGGCACGACGACGGTCGCGGCCGGGCAACGACTGGGCGTCGAGCGGGTCACACAGCTCGACGCGCTTGGCATTACGCTCGCGAACGGCGGCGCGACGCGCACGCTGACGCTGACGGAGGCGTCATGATGCGCCCGCTCAAGCGATGGAGCGTCGCGACGCTGGGTGTCGGACGCGAGGTCCGCGTCGTCTCCGGGCGGTGTTTCGGGCTCTACGTCGCCGCGACGCTGGGTGCCGGCGTCGCACAGGCAGCGACGCCACTGCTGCTGCCGCCGTTGCCGACTTACGCGGCGCTCGACGACCCGGCCGTATCGGCCAACACCGCCTACGAGACGGCGCCGTTGCCGAGCGGCGGCATCGGCCAGGCGGCCAATCCGTTCGGCGACGTTTCCACGCCAGGCGCGGCCCAGGAGCCGGACACGCTCCAGCCGGCCGCGCGTTCCGCGATAGCGCCCGACGCTTCCCCGGACGACGTCGCCAACGGCCCAATGCCGCCGCCTTCGCCAAGACAACCCGCCACCCCCGGCTCGCGACGACAGTGCCGGCACGCCTGGTCTCGAAGGCCCGCCGGTCCCGCTGCCGCCGCGGCCGCGCCTCGCCGACGCATCGGCGAGTGCGGACTCGGGCCTTCCCGCGGGCAACGAGCCGATCTCGCTGAACTTTCAGCGTGCGCAACTTGGCGCGGTCCTGAAAGCGTTCGCCGAGTTCACCGGCCTGAACATCGTCGCCAGCGACAAAGTGCGCGGCGCCGTGTCGATACGTCTCGACAAGGTGCCGTGGCGCACCGCGTTCGACACCTTGCTCGACGTCAACAATCTGGCGATGGAGCGCCACGGCAACGTAATCTGGGTCGCGCCTGCCGCCGAGCTCGCCGCGCGCGAACGTCAGCGCTTCGAAGCCCACGCGCGCGCCGCGGACCTCGAGCCGCTCGCGAGCCGCACGTTCGAGCTGCACTACGCGCACGCCGAGGACGTGCGTCGCCTGCTGACCGGTTCCGGCACCCAGCGCGTGCTGTCCAAACGTGGCGCCGTCACCGCTGATCCGCGCACCAACCTGCTGTTCGTCACCGATCTCGCGGGGCGGCTCGAGCAGATCGCGGCGCTGATCGCTTCCGTCGACCGGCCGACTCGCCAGGTGCTGATCGAGGCTCAGATCGTCGAAGGCGACCAGGGCTTTTCGCGCAATCTCGGGGTGCGGCTGTCGCTCGCCGGCACCAGCGCGGACGGTACGTCGAGAGGGCTGACGGGTGGGACGGACGGCTCCGTGTACGATCTGTCGGCCCGACCGATCTCCGGATTCGATGCCGCGACCGCCGGCCTCACGCTGTTCGCGGCTCACGCGACCCGGCTGCTGAATATCGAACTCTCGGCGCTCGAGTCCGAAGGGCATGGGAAAATCGTGTCGAGCCCACGGGTCGTCACCGCGGACCGGATGAAGGCGATCGTCGAGCAGGGCACCGAGCTGCCGTATCAGGCGAAGGTCGGCCAGGGCGTATCGGGCGTGCAGTTTCGTCGGGCGACGCTCAAACTGGAGGTCGAGCCGCAGATCATGCCGGATGGCCGCGTGGTGCTCGATCTCGACGTCGCGAAGGACAGCGTCGGCGAGCAGACCGACGCCGGGCCCGCGATCAACACCAAGCACGTGCAAACGCGCGTCGAGGTCGAGGACGGTGGTACGGTGTCGATCGGCGGAATTTACGAGACCGACGACCGTGACGACGTCGAGCGGGTGCCCCTCCTCGGCAAAATACCGGTTCTGGGCGCATTGTTCCGCCATCGGACTCATCGCGACACGCGTAGCGAACTGGCGGTTTTCATCACACCGCGCGTGGTGCGGGAAAATTAGGGCATATAGGGCACGCATGCACCGCCGTCCGCCGGCGGCGCGCAGGCTCGACAAGGCAGCCGCTTTGCCAGTAAGCTGCGGCACGAACTACACCGGATTAGCCAGAGGACACCGTTGCAAGCGCGGGACGCACACGCCAATGTTTTTTTCGTAGGGCTCATGGGGGCAGGAAAAACCACTGTGGGTCGGGCGGTTGCGCGCCGTCTCGAGCGCCCGTTCTTCGATTCCGACCACGAAATCGAGGCGCGCACGGGCGCGCGCATTCCCGTGATCTTCGAGCTCGAGGGCGAAGCGGGCTTTCGCGATCGCGAAGCGAGCGTGATCTCCGAGCTGACCGGGCGCGACAATATCGTGCTCGCGACCGGCGGCGGTGCAGTCCTGCGGCCGGAAAACCGCGAAGCGTTGAAAAGCCGTGGCCTCGTGATCTATCTGCGCGCCAATCCGCATGACCTGTGGCTGCGCACGCGGCGCGACAAGAATCGCCCGCTGCTGCAAACGGAAGACCCCAAGGCGCGCCTCGAAGCGCTCTATGAAGTGCGCGACCCGCTGTACCGCGAATGCGCGCACTTCGTGATCGAAACCGGCCGGCCCTCGGTCAACGGACTCGTCAACATGGTTCTGATGCAGCTCGAGATGGCCGGCGTCGCCAAACATCCTGCTTCATAATGGACCGTATGATTACCGTCAACGTCGAACTGGGCGAGCGCGCCTACCCCATCCATATCGGTGCCGGCCTGATCGGCCAGACCGCGCTGTTCGCGCCGCATATCGCCGGCAACTCGGTCACGATCGTCACCAATAGCACCGTCGATCCGCTCTACGGCGACAAGCTGCGCGCAGCGCTTGCGCCGCTGAACAAGCAGGTGTCCACGGTGGTTTTGCCGGACGGCGAAGCACACAAGAATCTGCAGACGCTGAACCTGATCTTCGACGCGCTGCTCGGCTCGCGCGCCGACCGCAAGACCACGCTGATCGCGCTCGGTGGCGGTGTGATCGGCGACATGACCGGGTTTGCCGCCGCCTGCTACATGCGCGGCGTGCCGTTCATCCAGGTGCCGACCACGTTGCTGTCGCAGGTGGATTCGTCGGTCGGTGGCAAGACCGGCATCAATCATCCGCTGGGCAAGAATATGATCGGCGCGTTCTACCAGCCTCGGGCGGTGATCGCTGACATCGGCGCATTGCGTACGTTGCCCGAACGCGAACTCGCGGCGGGCATCGCCGAGGTCATCAAGACCGGCGCAATCGCCGACGCCGGATTCTTCACCTGGATCGAGGCCAATATCGAGGCTTTGAACCGCTGCGAACCGGAGGCGTTGACCGAGGCAGTCAAACGCTCGTGTGAGATCAAGGCGTCGGTGGTGGCGCAGGACGAGCGCGAAGGTGGTCTGCGCGCGATCCTCAACTTCGGTCACACGTTCGGCCACGCGATCGAAGCCGGACTCGGCTATGGCGAGTGGCTGCACGGCGAGGCGGTCGGTTGCGGAATGGTGATGGCGGCGGATCTGTCCGTGAGGCTCGGCCATCTCGATGAAGCGTCGCGCAAGCGGCTCGTCGACGTCGTGCTTGCCGCGCATCTGCCCACTCATGCTCCCGCGCTCGGCGCGGATCGTTACATCGAGCTGATGCAGATCGACAAGAAGGCGGAAGCCGGCGCGATCAAGTTCATTCTGCTGAAGCGTTTCGGTGAGACACTGATCACCCGCGCGCCCGACGCCGACGTGCATGCGACGCTGGCCGTCGCCGTCTAGATTCAACACGGCCCTGCAGCCACGCTTCACGCACCCGCGTCACGAGGCGCCGCCCATGTTTCGGAGGACCCGGTGACTGACAGGCGCAGCGACGATATCCAGCATGACACGACGAGCGCGCGCGCAGGCGCCGGGAACGGCGTCATCGCCGCCACGGTCAGCGCCGCGGATGCCGCTGCCGCGGTTGCCACACCCGCCGTCCCCGCGCCGACCCAGCAGGCGCTCGAAGCGCATCTTGCGCCGTACGCGGCGCATTCGAGCCAGTCGCGTGGGCGTCGCTATGCGGAAACCGCGCCGAGCGCGCGTACCGAGTTTCAGCGCGACCGCGACCGCATCGTCCACTCGACCGCATTCCGGCGGCTCGAATACAAGACTCAGGTATTCGTCAACCACGAGGGCGACCTGTTTCGCACGCGCCTCACCCATAGCCTCGAAGTTGCGCAGATCGCGCGCTCGGTTGCGCGCAATCTGCGCGTCAATGAAGATCTCGTCGAAGCGATTTCGCTGGCGCACGATCTCGGCCATACGCCGTTCGGCCATGCCGGCCAGGATGCGTTGAACGAATGCATGCGCGAGCATGGCGGCTTCGAGCACAACCTGCAGAGCCTCACGGTCGTCGACGAACTTGAAGAGCACTACGGAGCGTTCAATGGGTTGAACCTGTGCTTCGAGACGCGCGAGGGCATTCTCAAGCATTGCTCACGCGACAACGCGCGCCGGCTCGGGACATTGGGCGAGCGCTTTCTCGAAGGGCGGCAACCGTCGCTCGAAGCGCAGATCGCCAACGTCGCCGACGAAATCGCGTACAACAATCACGACGTCGACGACGGTCTGCGCTCCGGTCTGCTGTCGCTCGAGCAGCTCGCCGAAGTGGAACTCTGGCAGACGCACTGCGAGGCGGCGCGCGGCGACTATCCGCAGATCGAGGGGCGTCGGCTGATTCACGAGACGGTGCGGCGCGTGATCAATACGCTGATCGTCGATCTGATCGAAACGACGCGGGCCAATCTCGCGCGCTACGCGCCGGCGTCACTCGACGACGTGCGCGCGGCGCCCCCGCTCGTCGCGCACAGTGATGCGATCGCCGCGCAGGCCGCGGCGCTCAAGCGCTTCCTGTTCAGAAACATGTACCGTCACTATCGCGTGATGCGCATGGCCAACAAGGCACGCCGCGTCGTGGTCGGCCTGTTCGACGCGTTCACCGACGACCCGCGGCTGCTGCCGCCGGACTATCAGTCGGCCGATGCGACGCGTCAGCCGCGTTTGATCGCGCATTACATCGCGGGGATGACCGATCGTTACGCGCTGAAGGAGTATCGGCGGCTGTTCGTGATCGACGATAACTAGCCGCTGGCGGCTGGGCGCGGCAAGGGGTGTAACGTTCAGCGTTGCCGCATCGAAGCGGCCGTCGCGCCCCCTTGCCAGCACCGTCAAACCGGGCAAGCCAGTGTCATCGCGAACGGGACGCGAACAGCGCCCCCAGCACCAGCGCAAGCCCGCCGACGATCGCAATCGTCTGCCACGGATTTTCATGCACGTAGTGATCGGCGTCCGAGATCGCGACGCCCGCACGATCGCGCATCGCGTCGCGCGTGTCGTTCAGCCGCTCGCGCGCGGCGTCCAACTGTTTGCGCAGCCTGCCGCGCAGGGCCACGGCGTCGGCCTGCGTGCCGTCGGCCAAGGTCGATTCGAGTTCCGACAGCAGGGTGCGCAACTCGACCGCGATATCTTCGGCCGCGTGGCGGCTGTGGCGAGCGATGCGCCGCGCGCGGCGACTCGCGCTGGTCCAGGATTCGCCGAGGGCGTCTCGCGTATTTGGAAGTGCTGTCATGGTCGCTCCGTCGATGAGTTGAAAGGCCCCGCGCATCGTCGCGCGGACACGCTATGCGTAGACGCAGTATCACGTCGTCGCATAGGAAACGCCATCTAAACGCAACTTCGATGCCAAGCGCTGCATTGCCGGCACCGCTGCACGCGTGCGGCTCGCGACAGGATGGGGCGTGCCCGTATCGTCGCCGGATTTTGCACATGGACGCGCCGAATTCGCGTCAAATTTACAAACGCTGATGCCGGATGACGCTGCCATCCCGATGCAACAGAGACGCCAAATGCAAACGCCGTGATCGGTTCGATGACGGCGTTCCCCAGGTCGCGAAAATTCGACTACCCTAATTCAAGCTACCTGCTCTAGCGAAGCGTTAGAAACGGTAACCGACGTTGACGTAAGTGACGATCGGGTTCAGCTTGATCTTGGTTTGCGATTGCACGGTCAGCGTGCCGACCGGCGTGGCCGATGCCGAACTGAGCTTTGCGGTCGTGCTGAGCGGCAGGTACGAGATCGACACGCCGGCGAACCAATGCTGATTGAAGGCGTACGTGAAGCCCGCATTAAACACGGGTTCCCACGAACTATCCGTCGACACACTGGTCGGACCATGCAGAACGTTGGCTTCGAATGCGCTGTTGGAAATGTGTTCGTCGGTGAACCAGATGCGGCTCACACCGAGACCGAGATACGGGCGGAACGAAGCGGTCGGCGCGTTGAAGTAGTACTTGAACAGCAGCGTCGGGCTCCACTGTTTGGCCTGCCCGAGCTTGCCGAACTGCGCGAAGCTGCCCGTGCCGTACAGATCGAAAGTAGGGGGGACGCCAATGACGAATTCGGTTGCGATATGGTCGGTGACGAAGTAGCCGGCGGTGAAACCGATGGTATCGGCCGAACTCAGCGAGGCGCCGGTGTTGGCTTCGGTGATGTTGGTTGGGCTACCGCCAATGCTGGTCACGGTCAGTGGGTCGCTGCTCGATTGGGGCGCCAGATGGAACCAGCCCGTCGAGAAGTAAATGGTGCCGGCCGATTGTGCGTGCGCTGCCGTGCTCATGCAGGCTAGCACTGCCATCCCCGTTACGGCCTGTTTTAATTTCATATGTGTGCTCCTCCAAAAAAGGCCCGCTCATTATGACTACAACGTTTGAAACAAACCATACGCGGCGGTTAGAGTTTTCTCCCTAAGCACCGCGTGGTTTCTGGCTTGGCCGCATGGCGCCGAACCTCGCGCCCATGCGGCTCTTCGGACCTTCGGGTATATACCAACGCGACTATTGGACACTCCAGCATGGCACGGCTTGCACGTCTTTATGTCCCCGACCAGCCGCAGCACGTCATCCTCCGCGGGCTCGACCAGCAGCCCGCCTTCGTCGACGACCAGGACTACGAGCTTTTCATCGACTGTCTGAAGGCGGCCTCCCGGGACCATCACCTTTCCATCCACGCCTACGCCTTGATGCCGGGCGCCGTGCAACTGCTTGTCACGCCCACCGAGGAGTCGAGCCTGCCCAAGGCGATGCAGGCCGTCGGGCGGCGCTATGTCGCGCACTTCAACCGGCGCTATGCGCGTCGCGGCACCTTGTGGGAAGGCCGTTACCGGGCCACCGTGATCGAGGGTGAGCGCTACTTCCTGCTTGCGAGCCGGGTCGTGGAAATGTGTCCGGTGCGCTTGCAGCTGGTCAACGCGGCCGAGGATTATCGCTGGTCGAGCTACCGTCATCACATCGGCCTCACCCTTGACAGTCTGATCACGGATCACCCCCTTTACTGGTCGCTCGGCAATACGCCGTTCGAGCGACAGCGTGCTTATCGCGAACTGTGCGAGCAGCCGCTCGACGAGCGCGAGGCAAGTCAGCTTCAGCAAGCCACGTTGAAGGGCTGGGTGCTCGGCAGCGACACGTACCGCGAATGGGCGGCGCGCGCCGCCAACCGACGTGTGTCACCCCTACCGCGTGGCCGGCCACGCAAGGTGCGCGAGACGCCGCATACGCAGTGAGGCGGCGGCAGGGCGATACCCCGGCGGCGCCGATAGAGCCGCTTTAAATCCGATTAAAGTGTTTTGCATCAAGGGACTGCATGAAGACGGCACGTCGGATGCCGTTTTCTTTTGCCCCAAATTGATGTGGCACCAATAAAAAATAACCGCACTGCACCAATTTGATAATCGGGGGCTGATCATTAGGTTTTATTTGCTATTTCCTTGATTCGTCGCGTATATTCCGATTTCCGACGCTTTTCGTCCCGCGCAGTCTTGCTGCGAGAAGAGCGCCGTCGTGGTCCCGAAGCGCACTGCGGCAAAAGCACAATGGTTTAACGGCCTGTCCGGCCTCCTCACAGACGGTGTCCCCATGAACGATCATCAGCAACCGATTCACCCGGTTCCCGCCGCCCAAGGTCTGTACGACCCGCAAAACGAGCATGATGCCTGCGGCGTCGGCTTCGTCGCCCATATCAAGGGACACAAGAGTCACGAAATCATCCAGCAGGGCCTGAAGATTCTCGAGAACCTCGATCACCGGGGCGCCGTCGGCGCCGATCCGCTGATGGGCGACGGCGCGGGCATCCTGATCCAGATTCCGGACGGCTTCTATCGCGAAGAGATGGCCCGGCAGGGCGTGACGCTGCCGCCGGCTGGCGAATACGGCGTCGGCATGATTTTCCTGCCGAAGGAGCACGCGTCGCGCATTGCCTGCGAACAGGAGCTCGAGCGCACGGTGAAGGCCGAGGGTCAGGTCGTGCTCGGCTGGCGCGACGTGCCGGTCGACCACGCCATGCCGATCTCGCCGACCGTGAAGGCGAGCGAGCCGCTGATCCGCCAGATCTTTATCGGCCGCGGCAAGGACATCATGGTGACCGACGCGCTCGAGCGGAAGCTGTACATCATCCGCAAGACCGCGAGCCATCGCATCCAGGCGCTGAAGCTCAAGCACGGCAAGGAATACTTCGTGCCGTCGATGTCGGCGCGCACGGTCGTCTACAAGGGTCTGCTGCTGGCGGGCCAGGTCGGCGTGTACTACCGCGATCTGCAGGACGACCGCACCATCTCGGCGCTCGCACTCGTGCACCAGCGCTTCTCGACCAACACGTTCCCGGCGTGGGAACTGGCTCACCCGTACCGCATGATCGCCCACAACGGCGAAATCAACACGGTGAAGGGCAACGTCAACTGGCTGAACGCGCGTACCGGCGCGATCGCCTCGCACGTACTCGGCGACGATCTGCCGAAGCTGTGGCCGCTGATCTATCCGGGCCAATCGGATACGGCATCGTTCGACAACTGTCTCGAACTGCTGGTGATGGCCGGCTACCCGCTCGTCCACGCGATGATGATGATGATTCCGGAAGCCTGGGAACAGCACACGCTGATGGACGAAAATCGCCGCGCGTTCTACGAATACCACGCCGCCATGATGGAGCCGTGGGACGGCCCCGCCGCCATCGCGTTCACCGACGGCCGCCAGATCGGCGCGACGCTCGACCGTAACGGTCTGCGCCCGGCGCGCTACATCGTCACCGACGACGACCTCGTCATCATGGCGTCGGAAGCCGGCACGTTGCCTATTTCCGAGTCGAAGATCGTCAAGAAGTGGCGTCTGCAGCCGGGCAAGATGTTCCTGATCGACATGGAGCACGGCCGCATCATCGACGACAAGGAACTGAAGGACAACCTCGCGAACGCCAAGCCGTACAAGAGCTGGATCGACGCCGTGCGCATCAAGCTCGACGAGATCGAGGCGAAGGCCGAAGACGTCGTGACGGAACGCCGCGAAGCTGCTGCGCTGCTGGATCGCCAGCAGGCGTTCGGCTACACCCAGGAAGACCTGAAGTTCCTGATGGCGCCGATGGCGCAAGCGGGCGAGGAAGCCGTCGGCTCGATGGGCAACGACTCGCCGCTCGCGGTCATGTCCAACAAGAACAAGACGCTCTATCACTACTTCAAGCAGTTGTTCGCGCAGGTCACGAACCCGCCGATCGATCCGATCCGTGAAAACATGGTGATGTCGCTCGTGTCGTTCATCGGCCCGAAGCCGAACCTGCTCGACACGAACAACATCAACCCGCCGATGCGTCTCGAAGTGTCGCAGCCGGTGCTCGACTTCAAGGACATCGCGAAGATCCGCGCGATCGATCAGTACACGGGCGGCAAGTTCAGCTCGTACGAACTGAACATCTGCTATCCGGTCGCCTGGGGCAAGGAAGGCATCGAGGCACGCCTTGCGTCGCTGTGCGCGGAAGCCGTCGATGCGGTCAAGTCCGGCTACAACATGCTGATCGTGTCGGACCGCAAGACCGATCGCGACAACGTCGCGATTCCGGCGCTGCTCGCTACGGCCGCGATCCATACGCACCTCGTGCAGCAGGGTCTGCGCACGAGCACGGGTCTCGTCGTCGAAACCGGTTCGGCGCGTGAAACGCACCACTTCGCGCTGCTCGCGGGCTATGGCGCGGAAGCCGTCCACCCGTACCTCGCGATGGAAACGCTGAGCCAGCTCGCGGGCGGCCTGAAGGGCGACCTGTCGGCGGAGAAGGCGGTCTACAACTTCACGAAGGCAGTCGGCAAGGGTCTGCAGAAGGTCATGTCGAAGATGGGTATTTCGACCTACATGTCGTACACCGGCGCGCAGATTTTCGAAGCGGTCGGTCTCGCCGCGGATCTGGTGTCGAAGTACTTCCACGGCACGTCGTCGAAAGTCGGCGGCATTGGTCTGTTCGACGTCGCGGAAGAAGCGATCCGTTTGCATCGCGAAGCATTCGGCGACAACCCGGTCCTCGCGAACATGCTGGACGCGGGCGGCGAGTACGCGTACCGCGTGCGCGGCGAAGAACACATGTGGACGCCGGATGCGATCGCCAAGCTGCAGCACTCGGCGCGCAGCAACTCGTACCAGACGTACAAGGAATACGCGCATCTGATCAACGATCAGACCAAGCGCCACATGACCTTCCGCGGCCTGTTCGAGTTCAAGTTCGATCCGACCAAGGCGATCCCGCTCGACGAAGTCGAACCGGCGAAGGAAATCGTCAAGCGTTTCGCGACCGGCGCAATGTCGATGGGCTCGATCAGCACCGAAGCGCACGCCACGCTCGCCGTCGCGATGAACCGCATCGGCGGAAAGTCGAACACCGGTGAAGGCGGTGAAGACGCAAACCGTTACCGCAACGAACTGCGCGGCATTCCGATCAAGAACGGCGACACGATGAAGTCCGTGATCGGCGACGAAGTGGTCGTCGACATTGCGTTGAAGGAAGGCGATTCGCTGCGCTCGCGCATCAAGCAGGTCGCGTCGGGCCGCTTCGGCGTGACGGCGGAGTACCTCGTGTCGGCCGACCAGATCCAGATCAAGATGGCGCAGGGCGCGAAGCCGGGCGAAGGCGGTCAGCTGCCGGGTCACAAGGTGTCGGACTACATCGGCAAGCTGCGTTACTCGGTGCCGGGCGTCGGCCTGATTTCGCCGCCGCCGCACCACGACATCTACTCGATCGAAGATCTGGCGCAGCTGATTCACGATCTGAAGAACGTGAACGCGTCGTCGAGCATCTCGGTGAAGCTCGTGTCGGAGTCGGGCGTCGGTACGGTTGCCGCGGGTGTCGCGAAGGCGAAGGCCGACCACGTCGTGATCGCCGGTCATGACGGCGGCACGGGTGCATCGCCGCTGTCGTCGATCAAGCATGCGGGCACGCCGTGGGAACTGGGTCTCGCCGAAACGCAGCAGACGCTGGTGCTGAACCGGCTGCGCGGCCGTATCCGCGTGCAGGCCGACGGTCAGATGAAGACCGGCCGCGACGTCGTGATCGGCGCGCTGCTCGGCGCTGACGAGTTCGGCTTCGCGACGGCGCCGCTCGTCGTCGAAGGCTGCATCATGATGCGCAAGTGCCATCTGAACACGTGCCCGGTCGGCGTCGCGACGCAAGATCCGGTGCTGCGTGCGAAGTTCCAGGGCCAGCCGGAACACGTCGTGAACTTCTTCTTCTTCATTGCGGAAGAGGCGCGCGAAATCATGGCGCAACTCGGTATCCGCAGGTTCGACGACCTGATCGGTCGCGCGGAACTGCTCGACACGAAGAAGGGTATCGAGCACTGGAAGGCGAAGGGCCTCGACTTCTCGCGTGTGTTCTACCAGCCGCAAGTGCCGGCTGAAGTCGCGCGCAAGCACGTCGACGTGCAGGATCACGGCCTCGACCGCGCGCTCGACCACACGCTGATCGAGAAGGCGAAGGCCGCGATCGAGAAAGGCGAGCACGTGTCGTTCATCCAGCCGGTGCGCAACGTGAACCGCACGGTCGGCGCGATGCTGTCGGGCACGATCGCGAAGAAGTACGGCCACGAAGGACTCGCGGACGACGCGATCCACATCCAGTTGAAGGGCACTGCGGGTCAGAGCTTCGGCGCGTTCCTCGCGAAGGGCATCACGCTGGATCTGGTCGGCGACGGCAACGACTACGTGGGCAAGGGCCTGTCGGGCGGCCGCATCATCATCCGTCCGACCAACGATTTCCGCGGCAAGTCGGAAGAGAACATCATCTGCGGCAACACGGTGATGTACGGCGCGATCGAAGGCGAAGCCTTCTTCCGCGGCGTGGCCGGCGAGCGATTCTGCGTGCGTAACTCGGGCGCGACGGCGGTCGTCGAAGGCACGGGCGACCACGGTTGCGAATACATGACGGGCGGCACGGTCGTCGTGCTCGGAGAGACGGGCCGTAACTTCGCGGCCGGCATGTCGGGCGGCATCGCGTACGTGTTCGATCCGGACGGCATGTTCGCGAGCAAGTGCAACAAGTCGATGGTCGCGCTCGAACCGGTTCTGCAACAGGCCGAACAGGAGCGCACGGTCGATCAGGGCGTGTGGCATCGCGGCACGACCGACGAAGCGCTGCTGAAGGGGCTCATCGAGCGTCACTTCCAGTTCACGGGCTCGCCGCGCGCGAAGGCGCTGCTCGAAAACTGGGACGCGGCACGCCGTCAGTTCGTGAAGGTGTTCCCGACCGAATACAAGCGCGCGCTCGGCGAACTCGCCGCAAAGAAGGCGAACAGCGAAGTGCTCGCCGCCTGAGCTGCCTTCACGGAAGTCAACTTTAGACGTACCCGCCGCGTTCCGACCAATCGACGCGTGGCGGGTCCAGATTACCCCCTAGATACAGATAGAGAAGAGAACCACATGGGCAAGGCAACCGGTTTTCTCGAGTTCGAACGTCGCCACGAGACGTACGAGGCTCCGCTCACGCGTGTGAAGCACTACAAGGAATTCGTCGCGGCACTGACCGACGACGAAGCGAAGATTCAAGGCGCGCGTTGCATGGACTGCGGCATTCCGTTCTGCAACAGCGGCTGCCCGGTCAACAATATCATCCCGGACTTCAACGACCTGGTGTTCCGTCAGGACTGGAAGAACGCGATCGAAGTGCTGCATTCGACCAACAACTTCCCCGAGTTCACGGGCCGTATCTGCCCGGCACCGTGCGAAGCGGCGTGCACGCTCGGCATCAACGACGACCCGGTCGGCATCAAGTCGATCGAGCACGCGATCATCGACAAAGCCTGGACCGAAGGCTGGGTCGCGCCGCAAACGCCGAAGCACAAGACCGGCAAGAAGGTCGCCGTGGTCGGCTCGGGCCCCGCGGGTCTCGCGGCCGCGCAGCAGCTCGCGCGCGCCGGTCATGACGTGACCGTGTTCGAGAAGAACGACCGGATCGGCGGCCTGCTGCGTTATGGCATCCCCGACTTCAAACTGGAGAAGTGGCAGATCGACCGCCGCATGCGCCAGATGGAAGGCGAAGGCGTGACGTTCCGCACCAACGTGTTCATCGGCAAGCCGGACTCGCTGCCGGCGCACATCGGCAACACGGCGAAGGAAACCATCACGCCGGCCGAGCTGAACGAACAGTTCGACGCGGTCGTGATCGCCGGTGGTTCCGAAATGCCGCGCGATCTGCCGGTGCCGGGCCGCGAGCTCGAAGGCGTGTACTACGCGATGGAATTCCTGCCGCAGCAGAACAAGGTCAACGCCGGCGACAAAGTGCCGAACCAGCTCGTCGCGAAGGGCAAGCACGTCGTCGTGATCGGCGGCGGCGATACCGGTTCCGACTGCGTGGGCACGTCGAACCGTCATGGCGCGAAGAGCGTCACGCAGTTCGAACTGCTGCCGCAGCCGCCGGAAGAAGAGAACAAGCCGCTCGTATGGCCGTACTGGCCGATCAAGCTGCGCACGTCGTCGTCGCATGAGGAAGGCTGCGAGCGCGACTGGGCGGTCGCGACCAAGCGTCTCGAAGGCAAGAACGGCAAGGTCGAGAAGCTGATCGCCGCGCGCGTCGAATGGAAGGACGGCAAGATGGTCGAAGTGCCGAACTCCGAATTCGAAATGAAGGCCGACCTCGTGCTGCTCGCGATGGGCTTCACGCAGCCGGTGTCGCCGGTGCTCGAAGCGTTCGGCGTCGACAAGGATGCGCGCGGCAACGTGCGCGCCACGACCGAGGGCGACAAGGCGTACTACACGTCGGTGAACAAGGTGTTCACGGCAGGCGACATGCGCCGTGGCCAGTCGCTCGTGGTGTGGGCGATTCGCGAAGGCCGTCAGTGCGCACGTTCGGTCGATGCGTTCCTGATGGGGCATTCGGAACTGCCGCGTTAAGCGTCTTCAGCCGGTGTGCGTGCCTGGCGTTCCAGGCCGCGCGCGCCGGCCACGATTTGCAGGAAGACGTGGAGACGGCAAGGCGCCCCATGAAGGGCACCTGTAGCGGGAAAGCAATGCAGTAAAAAAGAAACCGGGCTCGCCTGAAAGGGGGAGCCCGGTTTTCTTTTATCTCGTCGCGGTGCGTTATGTCCGCCTCATTGGCGATAGCGCGCGAGCGTCAGACCGTCGAGATCGATCTCCGGTTTGCGCTGCGCGATCAGATCCGCGACCACGCGCGCCGAGCCCATCGACATCGCCCAGCCCGTCGAGCCGTGCCCGAGGTTCAGCCATAAGTTGTCGATGTTGCACGGGCCGAGCAGCGGCGCGCCATCGGGCGTCATCGGCCGGTGGCCGACCCAGAAGTGCGCGGAAGTCGGATTGGCCGCGTGCGGAAACCAGTCGCGCAGCACCGTGAGCAGCGTTTGCAGCGCCTGCTCGCGCAACGTCGTCTGGCGATTGCCGAGCTCCGCCGTACCCGCGATGCGCAGGTTGTTGCCGAAGCGCGTGATCGCCGTCTTCAGCGATTCGTCCATCAGTGCCGCCCGTGGCGCTTTTTCCTCGTCGGTCACAGGCAGCGTGGCCGAATAGCCCTTCACCGGATAGAGCGGCACCTTCACGCCGAGCGGCGCGAGCAGCGCCGCGCTATCGACGCCGAGCGCGACGACCACCGCGTCGGCCGGCAGCGTCTGCGCGCCCTGCTCGCTTTGAATACGCACGCCGCGCACCGTCGCTCCCTCGACATCGAGCGACGTGACGCGCGTGTCGAAGCGAAAGCTCACGCCATTGCGTTCACAGATCGCGCGCAGTTCGCGGGTGAAGCGCGCGCAGTCGCCGGCTTCGTCGTCGGGCAGATAGAGGCCCGAGAACGGCGCCTGACGCGCCCAGCGCAGACCGGGCTCGATCTCCGCGCACTGCGCGGCGCTGACTTCCCGATGCACGATGCCCGCATCGCGCAGCACCGCGAGCGCCGGCTGCGCGAGTTCGACGTCGTACTCGCTGCGAAACAGTTGCAGATAGCCCTGGCTGCGGCCGTAGTCGAACGGATGACGGCCGCGGAATTCGTGCAGGCAAGCGCGGCTGTAGTACGCGATGCGCTGCATACGCTGCTTGTTCACGCGAAAGCGGTCGAGGTCGCACTCGCGCAGCCAGCGCGCGATCCAGCGCCATTGGGCCGGATCGAGCGTCGGCCGGAAGATCAGCGGCGAGGCCGGCTTGAACAGGTACTTGAGGATTTTCGCCGGCATGCCGGGCGCGGCCCATGGCGTCACGTAGCCCGGCGCGATCACGCCGGCGTTGCCGAAACTCGTGGACAGGGCGACGTCGGGTTCGCGCTCGATCACCGTCACGTCGCAGCCTTGCTGGCACAGATAAAAAGCAGTGGCGACGCCGATGACGCCGCCGCCGAGTACGATCGTTTTCATGATTGGGAACTGCGGTGTCAGACGATCTCAAGCGGCGGAGCCGGCCGCCCCTAGCACCTTGCCCTTCGTTTCCGGCAGGCACAACGCGGCGACGATCACGAGCAGATACCCCGCGCCCGCGACGATGCCCATCGCCTTCACGAGCGTCATTGTCTGCGCGAAGGTGCCGACGAGTATCGGAAAGAACGAGCCGAGCCCGCGCCCGAGGTTGTAGCAGAAGCCTTGCCCCGAGCCGCGGATTTCGTTCGGATACAGCTCCGACAGATACGCGCCGATGCCCGCGAAAATCCCCTGCACGACGATGCCGAGCGGGAAGCCGAGCGCGAGCATCATCGTGTCGGTGATCGGCAGCATCGTGTAGACCATGCCGAGCACGAACGAGCCGACCGCGAACAGCACGAACGACGCGCGCCGGCCGATCCTGTCGCACAGAATCGCGCCGACGATATAGCCGGCGAACGAACCGACGATCAGCACGATCAGATAGCCGCTCGTATTGAACACCGACAGATGGCGCTCGGTCTTCAGATAAGTGGGCAGCCACGTCGTGATCGCGTAGTAGCCGCCGAGCATGCCGGTGCACAGCGCGCTGCCGAGCACAGTTGTCTTCAGATGCGCGGCCGAGAAGATCTGCATGAAGTGCGACGTGTTGATGCCGCTTTCGCGCGCGCGACGCGTCGCGACAAAGATCTCGGGGTCGCTGACGTTGCGGCGGATATAGATGATCCATGCGGCGGGCAGAAGGCCAACCCAGAAACACGCGCGCCACGCGTACTGCTCGGGCAGCAGCGCGAAAGCCGCCCAGTAGACGATCGCCGCGGCCGCCCAGCCGAACGACCAGCTGCTCTGCACGGTGCCGACCGCCTTTGCGCGATGCTGTGGAGAGCGGATCGTCTCGGCCATCATGATCGTCACGACCGACCACTCACCGCCGAAGCCGATGCCCTGCAGCGTACGCGTGGCGAGCAACTGCCAGAACGACTGCGTGAAGCCAGACAGGAACGTGAAGATCGCGAAGGTGGCGATCGTCCATTGCAATACACGGATGCGCCCGTGGCGATCGGCAAGAATGCCGGCGAGCCAGCCGCCGATCGCCGACGAAATCAGCGAGCTGGTGGCGATCATGCCTGCTTCGCTTTTGCTCATGCCCCACGTCGCGATCAGCGTCGGGATGAGGAACGAGTAGATCATGAAGTCGAACGCGTCGACCGCGTATCCGCCGAAACCGGCGAATAGCGTGCGACGCTCGCGCGGGGTCAGCTCGGTGAACCATTGGAGAGAAGACATGTTTTGTTGTGGTCTCCAGGTTTCTTGTGCCTGCGGGGGCCGGATGGGAGGGTGTATGTATTCTACGGGGATGCGGCGTCGTGAGGCCACTTGGGGTCAAAAAGGGCGTGCTCGCGGTAACGGCCGATAAGGCACCGCAAGGGAACGGAAATCAGTGGGCCAACCGTCCCTCTTTTTTCTTACTAACCCCTACGATGTAACGCAAAACTTATTGGTCAACGTTAAACTGCGTCTGCAGCCCCGGCTGCCCCACGCAATCCTCCTATACACCTGTCGCCCCGATGTCCGTTACCGCGAAAAACCGTTCGCCTTTCCGCGCCTTTGCGAGCACGACCGTGCCCGTGGAGCGCGGCATGCCCGGCGAAGCGTCGGCGGCGCGGCGACGCTTTCTGAGGGGCTCGGCCGGTGCGATGCTGGCCGCGGGTTTCGGCAGCACGCTGCTGTCCGCCTGCGGCGGTAGTCTCGAAGCCGATCAGCCGGCTACGCCGCGGCTCGTGTCGGTCAGCAACTTCCGCGATGTCGGCGGCGCGGGTGCCGGCTACCTGACCGTCGACGGCAAACAGATGCGGCGCGGCGTGTTCTATCGCGCGAACGCGCTGACGCTGAGCGGCACCGACACGGCGACGCTCGACAAGCTCGGTATCGTGTCGGTCTACGACCTGCGCACGCCCGCCGAAATCGCACGCACCGCCGACGTGCTGCCGATCGGCGCGACATCCTCGACGCTGAACGTGCTCGGCACGAACGACTTCGTCGCGCCCCCGGTCGATTCTCCCGTCGACGCCGTCGCGTTCATGCAGGCGCAGGCGCGCGCGTATGTGACGGGCGGCCCGCAGCGAGCCGCCTATGGCGCGCTGCTCGGCGCGCTCGCCGACGGCACGGGCGTGCAGCTATTCCACTCGAACGCGGGCAAGGATCGCGCGGGCTGGGTCGCGGCGCTGCTGCTCAGCATCGCCAACGTTCCGCTCGACGTGATCATGCAGGACTACCTGCTCAGCAACGTCTATCTCGCGCCATCGATCGCCGCGCAAACCACCACGCTGCGCGCGCAGGAAGGCGCGGCCATCGCGACGGCGAGAGCGCCGTTGCTCGACGTCGACGAGAATTATCTGCAGGCGGGCTTCGACCAGGTGCAGGCGAGCTACGGCACGATGGCGAGCTACCTGACGCAAGGCCTCGGTCTTTCCACGGCGACGGTCGACGCGCTGCGCAATCGGCTCGTGCATTGACGCGCTTCGCTGGCGCGCTTTGGTGGCCTTCCTTACAGCGCAAAAAAAAAGTCCGCCGCAGAGGTGCGGGCGGACCGGGAAGGGCTGCATCAAGGTTGCCGGGGGCGACTATAAGGCCGCAACCCGCGCGACAGTCGATGCGGTAAGGGCAGGTAAGTGTCCGGTCCGCGCCGCGTTTGCCTGCGAGCATCCTTACGACAGCGCCGGGTCCACCGGCAATTCGATCCGCACTTCGAGCCCCCCCTGCGCGTGATTGCGCACGAGGCAGCGTCCACCGCGATCGTGCGCGAGCCGCGCGACGATCGCGAGACCGAGCCCGCAATGGCCTTCGCCGCCGCGCGCGGCGTCGAGCCGCACGAACGGCTTCATCGCCGCGGCAATGCGGTCGTCGGGAATGCCGGCGCCGTGGTCGCGCACGCTGATCGTCCAATGACGGTCGTTGCACGCGGTCGAGATTTCCACCGGCGGCATGCCGTGTTCGAGCGCGTTGTCGACGAGGTTCGTCACGAGCCGGTCGAGCAGCGTGCGCGGCAGCGTGAACGAGGGGCCGGCGCGCAGATCGAGCCCGAACAGCGGGGTTTCGGCGGGGTCCGCCGCTTCGGCGGTTTCAGCGGCCTCCGCGTAATCGCCCGAGGAAAACTGCTCGCGCAAGAACTCGTCGACTTCGACGGGCGGTCCGGCGTCCGCCGATTGGCCCGCGAATTCGAGGAACTGCTGGACGATGTTGGTCAGGGAATCGACGTCGCGGATCAGGCCCGCGCGCTCGTTTTCGTCGACCAGCACGCTTGCGCGCAGCTTCAGGCGCGTGAGCGGCGCCTTCAGATCGTGCGCGACGCCGGCGAGCATCACCGCCTGGTCGTCGCCGGCTTCGTTCAGGCGCCGCATCATGTCGTTGAATGAGCCGATCAGCTCACGCAGCTCGCGCGGGCCCTGCACCGGCACGGGTTGGGGCCGGCCGCCCGAGCCGAACGCGCGCGACGCATCGGCCACGCGCGACAACGGCCGTTGCATCTGCCACACCGCGAACAACGACAGGATCAGCCCGGCGACCAGCATCGACACCGATTCGATCAGAAAGCGCGGCGGCGGCGGCAGGTCGACCGGCACGACGACCCAGTTCGACTTGCCCGGGACCAGCACCCACAGTTGCGGCGGACGCAGATCGTCAACGGCGATCTGCGTGCCGGCCGGCAGGTTCTCACGCAGGTGCCGGCTCAGTTCGACCACCATATGCTCGTGCGGCTCGCGCAGATGCACGCTGGTCGGCATGTTCCAGGTGGGCACCAGATGCACGCGCATCGCCGGCGCGAGCGCGGCGCCCTTGATCGGCTCGCCGTTGATCGCCTGCAGCACGAGCAGAATGCCGCGCGCGAAGCCGTCGATTTCATGGCGCGGCGGCTGCATCGTCACCAGCACGAACCAGCTCGCCTGAATCGCGAACAGCACCGCCGCCGACAGCAACGCCATTCTGCCGAACAGCGTGTTCAGCGGATTTCTCATGCGCTCGGGGCGGCCCCGTCCTCGAAGGGTGTGCCGTTGGCGTCGGGCACGAACACGTAGCCCTTGCCGCGCACCGTTTGCACGTGGCACGGGTTCGACGGATCGTCCTCGATCACGCGGCGCAGGCGCCAGATCGGTACGTCGAGGCTACGGTCGCGGAACGCGAGGTTGTCGCGATGCACGAGATCGTGAATCAGCACGCGCGACAGCACCTTGTACGGATTGTTGACGAAGATCTTCAGCAGCGCGAATTCGCTGTCGCGCAGCGGCAGCTTGGCGTCGTCGCGGCTCAGCGAGCGCGTGGCGAAGTCCAGTTCGAATGGACCGAAGCGGTAGCGCTTGCGTGCTTCGGGCGCGCTCGTGGTGGACGGCCCGCGCCGGCGCAACACGGTCTGGATCCGCACGAGCAGTTCGCGCGGATCGAACGGCTTGGTCAGATAGTCGTCCGCGCCGAGCGACAGGCCGACGATGCGGTCGGCCACCGTGCCGCGCGCGGTCACGAAGATCACCGGGATGTCGTCGCCGGCGGCGCGCAACGCGGTGAGCGCGCGCAGGCCGTCGGTGTTCGGCATCATGATGTCGAGCACGACGACCGACGGCCGCTCACGCTCGAGACGACGCTGCAAATGGGTGCCGTCATGCAGCACGGACGCATCGAAGCCGTTCGACTGCAGAAACTTGCAAAGCAGATCGCGTACGACCGGATCGTCGTCGACGATAAGGACCTGTGGATTCATGGCGAAATTCTAGACTGGCCCGCCCGACGCGCGACCGGGCATTTCCTTACCAACGCTTACTGTGCGCCGCTCGGTGCTGGCGGGCTCGCGCCGGGGCGGATCAGCGAAGGTGCAGCGCTTACTTTAGCACTGCCTGATCCGGCTCTGCGCGACGACAGGCACGCGATGACAACAGTTGGCAAGCACTCGAAAGCCCTCGCAAGCCCACGGAACGGATCGTAACAACCGCGCGAAAGCGTGCTTTGCTTCGCCCATCGTCGGCACCCGCGCGGCGCGATGATTGGTTCCGCAGCAAGTCGCGCCGCACGCCGAACGAGGCCCGCTGCCTCGGACGACGGCGCGCGGCGTTCAACCGACACCGGTGCGCAATGCGCACCTTCGCGAGGTCCATCATGACGATCCACAATACGCTCAGTTCCACGCCTTTCTCCTCGCTGGCGAATAAGCCGGCCACGGAGAAATCCGCCAGTTCAAACTCCACGGGCGCAGCGGCGAAATCGCAGCAGAGCGCCGGGCTCGGGAAGCCTGCACTGCCTGCGCCGGGCACGGGGCTCATCGGCCATCTGCTCAACACGACTGCGTGAATCGGCGAGGTCCGCGTGCCGTTATCCAGAACTACTGAGCAGCGGCGGCGCGCCGTGGCGTGGCTCGTTGCCGGCGCGCTGCTGTTGCCGCTCGGCGGCTGCGGCGCCGCGGCGCTGCCGTGCCGGGTCACGGCGGCGACCCTGAAAGTGCTGCCGGTCGTCGGCCATGCGGCGGCGACGCCTTTCGACATGTGCGCTTCCGCGATCGATTGAATCATGACGCTCACCCGGATGGTTGGTGCACTGATGCTGCTCGGCGGCGTGCTGTCGTGCGCCGCGCATGCACAGCTCGTCGCGCGCAGTGCGAAGGCGGCCAGCGCGGCATCGAATAGCGTCGTCACCGACACGCGGCGGCGCTCGCCGGACGCGCCGTTTTCGTTTCGCGGCGTCGCGCTCGGCATCACGATCGACGAATTCCGTGCGGGCTCGACCGTGCGCGCGACGCCGGTCGGCAGCGTGCCGATCTGCGAGACGGACGTGCAGGCCGGAGCGCTCGGCATGCGGCTGAAGTCGCACGATAGCCTGAGCGTCGCATGCCGCTGGGCGCATCGCGATGATGAACGCTGGGCGGTGTCGCAGGCCGTGGTCGATGGTGCGCCGGCGCTCGAACACGTGATGCGCTTCGCGCGCATCGACGGGCAGGGCGCGCTGCGTCTCTACGAGATGTCGTTCGTGATCGACGAGCTGACCGCGGAGGATCTGCGCGACGCGCTCGAGGATCGTTACGGGCCACCGCGTCTCGCGACCCGCAACGCGGCGGCGCCGGGCGCGATGCCGATGTACGTATGGGAGAACGCGGTGAGTTCGATCACGCTGTGCTTTCTGCCCGGCAGCCGCAACGGCACGCTCACGTATCTGCTGAAGGGCTCGGATGCGTGGATGAAAGCGGTCGTGCGGCAGTGGCAGGCGAGCGGCGCCGACGCGGGCTGACGCGGGCTGACGCGGGCTGACGTTTGCCAGGCAACCCTGATTACCGGTGCGATCCCAACGCCGAAACCGGGCGGTGTCCGGATAGGCCGCCTCACTTCGACTCCTTTCATCCTTTCCGCCACGGAGCCAGCATGACCGCGCTACGTCTCACCCTCGTGCTCGGCGCCGCGAGCTGTCTCGCGGCCTGTTCGAGCGCGCAGACCAGGTCGATCGTCGAAACGCCGATGGCGCCGCCGCTCGCGTCCGCGCCGTTGAACGTCAACACGCAAGGCGCGATCTATCAGGCCGGCGCGCCGCTGCTGCTGTATGAGACGCCGCGCGCGCAGCACGTCGGCGACGTGCTGACGATCCGGCTGTCGGAATCGTATAGCGGCAACAACAGCGCGAGCGCGTCGGCGAACCGCACGAGCAGCATCACCGCGACTGCCGCGGATCAATCGACGAATGCCGCCGCGCGACTCGCCAAACTATTCAACATCGGCTCTGCCAGCACCGACTACAAAGGGCAGGGCAATCTGAGCGACATTAGCGACATGACGGGCACGCTAGCCGTGACCGTGATCGGCACGGTGTCGGGCGGCAATCTCGTCGTATCAGGCGAGAAGGTGATCGCGATGAGCGGGACCCGCGACCGTCTTCGACTCTCGGGCATCGTCAATCCCAAGGACATCGAAGCAGGCAATTACGTCGCGTCGAGCAAGGTCGCGAACGCGCGCATCGAGCAGGCGGGCCTCGGCATGATCAACGATGCGACGACGATGGGCTGGCTGCAGAGGATGTTTCTGAGTGTGCTGACGTTTTGACCGTCAGCCGGGTCAGCGCGGTGCGCGCGACACCGCGCTGCGCGTTACGTGCGACGCGTGGGCCGCATCAACCGGCTTCGACCATCCGGCGCCGCTAACCGAGCGGCGGCGCAAGCCCGCGTTCGGCCGCGCCGATCTCGCCGTCCGGCACGAACACGTAGCCGTGTCCCCACACCGTCTGCACGTAGCGCGGTTCCGACGGGTCCACTTCGATCAATCGACGCAAGCGCCAGATCGATACGTCGAGACTGCGATTGCGATGCGCTTCGCTATTGCCGTGCAGTTTTTCGAGCAGCTGCGCACGCGTGAGCACGGTCATCGCGTGCGTGACGAACACCTTCAGCATCGCGAATTCGCTCGAACGCAGCGTGATGCGTTCGCCGTCGCGGCGCAGTTCGCGCGCGGGGAAGTTCACTTCGAAGCGGCCGAAATGATAGGGCGCGCGCTGTTCGGGCGCGCCCGGCGCGATCGAGCCGCGACGCCGCAGCACGGTGCGAATCCGCGCGACGAGTTCGCTCGGTTCGAAAGGCTTGCCGAGATAATCGTCGGCGCCGAGTTCGAGGCCGATCACGCGATCGATCGGATCGGCGCGCGCGGTCAGCAGGATCACGGGAATGTCGTCGCCGGCGACACGCAAGGCGCGCAGCGCGCTGATGCCGTCGAGCTCCGGCATCATGATGTCGAGCACGACGAGCGCGGGACGCTCCTGCTGCAATCTGCGCTGCAACGCCAAGCCATTTTCCAGCATGGCGACCTTGAAGCCGCGGCCGTGCAGATATTCGCAGACGAGCTCGCGTACGACGGGATCGTCATCGACGATCAGGATGGTCTGGTTCATTCAGGTCATCTTAGTGATGCGCACGGGCCGCGCAAAGCGTATACCGCTTTCCAATCCTTTCCCGTGTAAGGCGCTGCAAGCGAAAGCAAAGCCGCGAGCACTCAGTGGGGCGGCGGGAAGGCCTGCGAGGTTTGCAGGGTCTGCTGTTGCTGCGCTTGACGCGGGAAATCGGTCCGATCGACCACCATCCGCTCGATCAGCCCGCCGAGCTTGACCGAGGCCGACGAAAAACGGTCGGTGTTCAGGCCGCCGGTCTGATAGCGCGCGGTGACCAGAATGCGGCCGCTCTGGATCAGCGTCAGATCGATGATCGACAGGTACTGGATCGATTCGTCGCTGAACGAGCGGCGGCCATAGTCGATCGCGGCGTCGTAGACGAGCCGCGCTTCGCAGCCGGCCGGCGAGGTGCCCGGATTGTAGACGTCCGAACGAATACCGCGCCGCTCGAGCGCGAGCTGCAGCGCCGGCACGAAATCGCCGACCGACACCGTCGGGTTCACTTCGATGCAGAGGTGCCGCAAATCCGCGGGCCGCCCGTTGACGAAGGTCGGCGACGAGTAGTTCGACGCGATCGCGTAGCCGGCCTGGATGACCGAGCCGGTGGCGTCGGCGGCCTGGATCAGCGTCCAGGCGCAGCCGTCGAGCGCGAGCGTCAGCGTCGCGGCGAAGGCGGCGAGGGCGCAACGACGCCGGCATATCAGCGAGGCGACCAGACCCAGGCGCGAATGCCTGGTTGCCGCTGGCGCGCGCACGGTCGGCGACGAGGTCATGAGGCAGCGCCCGATCCCGGTCACGAAATGCGATGGAGCATCAAAAGCAGCGACGGCCGCGCGCTCAGCGCGTCACGCGCAGTCGCAGTTCGTTCTGACCTTGCACGCTCGCGGTGACGTTCACGCGACGGGCGTCGGTGGTCACGACGAAATGCTGGCGCACGGGTGTGTTGACGTCGTGCACGACGCGCGGAAAGCAGGCGGCGATGTCGGCGCCGAGTTCTTCAAGCGGATCGTTGATGACGCCGTCGGCTTGCCAGTGCGCGCGCCAGTGGCAGTCGTACGCGTGCGGGCTGGCGCGGCAATCGTCCGTATTGGAGACGCCCGGCAGTTGCGCGGCGGTCTCGTTTGGCAGTCGCCGGAAATCGCTCGCATCGACGATGTGCGTGAGCGCCGCGCAGATATCGGCGGGTTGGTTCGGCTCGGTCGTTTGCGCGGCATCGACGGCGTTCGTGAGCAGCAGCGCCGCGCCGCAGGCGAGCGCGATGCGCGGGAGCAAAGACAGGAGCAAAGGTGAAACACGGCGAGCGAATGACATGGGCGAGGAGTCCGAAGAGCGGTTGCGATGAAAGACGTGACTGACATCAACGACGGCCGGCGCATGGCGCGGCCCGTACGACTATCGTCGCTGCTCGCCGGCATTTTCAAAGCGCGGAACAGCTTGCGCGCTCCGCAAATGCTTTCGAACTCTTCTCGTGTCTTTCCGGATGTTGCGCCCGGAGGTGCCGGCGTGCAGGCGCGGCTTAACCGAGCGTCAAGCCGCCATCGATGTGAATCACCTGGCCGGTGATGTGGCGTGCCGCGTCGGACAGCAGGAATGCGATCAGCGCGGCGACGTCGTCCGGTTCGGCAACATGACCGAGCGGCGTGGCTTCGGCGGCGTGCGCCCACACGGCCGCGTTGTCGGCGCTTGGGCCGCGATCCTTGCGCGTGTAGCCCGGCGCCACGCAATTGACGGTCACGCCGAGCGGCGCGAGCTCCGCGGCCGCCGTTTTCGCAAGCGCTTCGAGTGCCGCTTTCGCGGCCGCCGTCGCGGCGAATGGCGCATCCGCGCGATAGCGATGCGCGACGAACGAACTCAAGGCGACCACGCGACCGCGCTTCGATGTTTCGAGCGCGGGCATCGCGCGCCGCACGAGCGCGGCGAAGGCGGCTGGCATCGCGGCGAAGGCGGCGCCGAAGGTGTCGGGATCGAGCGCGGCCAGCGTTTGGCGCTGCGCATGGCCGGCGTTCGCGACCAGTTGATCGAGTGCGCCGAAGCTCGCGAGCGTCTGATGGATCACGTGCTCCGCCGCGCCGCGCTCGGCGAGGTCGCCGAACACGGTCGCGCAGCGTGCGCCGCTTGCCGTGCAGTCGGCGGCAACCTGCACGAGCCGTCGACGGGAGGCGTCGTCTGCGCCGCGCGCGTGCAGCATCAACGACGTATGCGGCGCCGCGAGGCGCCGTGCGAGCGCCGCGCCGATGCCGGAACCGGCGCCGGTGATCAGCACGACGCGTGCGGCGGTGCCGTGCGCTTCGCTGACGTGAGCGCCGCTCGCGTCGCTCACGCCGCTACCGCTTCGACAGAACGCTCGACGTCGAGCGTTTCGTCATGGAACGCTGCGAGCGATTCGCGATGCGCGACGCTGACGATCGCAGCCTTCGGCAACCGCTCGGTGAACAGCCGATAGAGCCGCGCCTCGTTTTCCGCGTCGAGCGCGCTGGTCGCTTCGTCGAGGAACAGGTAGTCCGGCTTGTGCAGCAGCACGCGCGCGGCGGCGAAGCGCTGCTGCTCACCCGGCGACAGCACGCGAGTCCAGTGCGCCGTTTCCTGCAGACGGTCCGCGTATTCCGACAGATGGCAGGTGATGAGCGCGTCGCGGCATTCGTCGTCGCCATAGGTGTCCGCCGCCGACGGATACGCGAGCGCCGCCTTCAGCGTGCCGATCGGCATGTAGCTGATCTGCGGGATGAACATCATGCGCGCGTTGACCGGTGCGTCGATCGAGCCGTCGCCGAACGGCCACAGGCCCGCGAGCGCGCGCATCAGCGTGCTCTTGCCGGCGCCCGACGGACCGCGCACGAGCCAGCGCGAGCCCGGCCGGATCGCGATATCGCGGATGCGCGACAGTGGGTTGCCATTGGGCAGCGCGAGCTGGAGGCTGTCGGTGGTAAGCGTGTTGCTGTCGACGAAATGCAGATTGATGCCGCCATGTTCCGTGGCCGGCGACACCGATTCCTTCAGACGCGGCGAATGCACGACGCGCTTGAATTCGCGCAACCGGTTCACGGTCGCGCGCCATTCGACGAGGCTCGTATAACTGTTGATGAACCATGAGAACGAATCGCTGACCGTGCCGAACGCGCTCGAAATCTGCATCAGCACGCCGAACGTGAACGCGCCCGCGAAGTAGCGCGGCGAGGCGACGACGATCGGGAAAATGATCGCGATCTGGCCGTAGAAGCTCAGCACGAAGGTGAGGCGCTTCGTGTACTTCATCACCTGCCACCAGTTGTCGCGGATGCGGCCGAACAGCGTGCGCGCGTTCGTCTTCTCGGTTTCCATGCCGTTGTAGAACGCGATCTGCTCGGCGTTCTCACGCAGCCGGATCAAGCCGAAACGGAAATCGGCCTCGACTTTCTGTGCCTGGTAGTTGATCGACACGAGCGGATGGCCGACCTTCTGCGTGACGAGCGAGCCGCCCACCGCATACAGCGCCGCGGCCCACACCATATAGCCGGGGATCTGCAGCGGCATGCCGCCGAGCGAGATGCTCAACGCGCCCGCGAGCGACCACAGGATCGTGATGAACGACACGAGCGTGACGACGGTCGACAGCAGATCGAGCGTTAGCGACAGCGTGGTGGTCGCGAACGACTGCAGGTCGTCGCTGATCCGCTGGTCGGGGTTGTCGGCGAGACGGTCGCGCTCGATGCGGTAGAACGCGCTGTCGTCGAGCCACTCGTTCAGGTAGCGGGTGGTCAGCCACTGGCGCCAGCGGAAGCCGAGCATCTGGCGCAGATAGCGTCCATACACGGCGAGGATGATGAAACCGAACGCGAGTCCGGTAAAGATCATCAGCAGGTGCGGGAAGTCGTGGACGTTCTTCGCCTGCAGCGCGTTGTAGAAGTCCCTGCTCCAGCTATTCAGGCGCACGTTGATCCAGACGACGAGCAGGTTCATCACGATGATCGTGACGAGCAGCCCCCACGCGATGCCTCGTTCCTCGGAAACCCAGTAGGGCTTGATCAGGGTCCACGCGGAGACCTTTTCGTCGGGCGGCAGCGCGGGGCTGGCGGAAGTATGTGGTGTCATGAGCATCCTGATGAAGTGCTGACCCGAAGTGCCATTCCGGCGTACGGGTCCAATCTGGTTGACCCATGTCGGGCGATCCCGCGAACAGCAGGCGCCTTTGCGAGGGCGTGGCTGCCGCGGGTCTGCGATACCTGGCCGGGCATCGCGCCATCACGCTCGATGAACGCGAGTCCGGACGGGCGCCCGATTCTGGCGTGACGCCCTTAAGCGAAAATTAATTTTCGGGGCCGGCATCCGCTGCGGTGCCGCCGCCACGCATGCGGCCACGAGCGCCGCGCGCGCCGCGTTTTTGCAGCACCGGTCACGGCATTGTGCCAGAGCGCCGGGCCGCTTCGCACCGGCATCTCGATAGACGGTGCCAGATCAAAATTGGGGTGGCCACCATGGAGCGCTGGTTTGCGGGCGCCGCGCCTTTTATGGTCTAATGACCTGCGACGAAACAGGGGTGCTTCGCCCACAGGCGGCATGACTTTCATGCCGGGGCGGCGAGGCTGAGAGAGACCCTTTGCACCCGATCCGGGTAATACCGGCGCGGGAAGTTTCCGGAAGCAACCGTCTTCCATTCCCCGCCGGGCGGCGAGCGCAGCTCACATGTGCACGTCGTGACCGGCCGGCTTCACCCGCCGGTTTCGTCCTGGGTACGTGCGTTTTTGGCCGTACGGAAAGGACTCGATGACCGCCTATTCTTCAGACATGCATTTTTCCCTTCGTCACGCCGCCTCGGGCGAGCCGTGCCGTCTTGGTTTTGCCCGCCGCAGTCGAACGGAGCGCGCGCGATGAACCGTCCCGCCCGACCCGATTTCGCCGTGCTCGGCGGCGGCCTGTGCGGCCGCCTGGTCGCGTGGCGCCTCGCTGGCGACGGGCATCGCGTGGCGCTCTACGAGCGCGGCGATGCCACCGGTTCGCAGGCTGCCGCGTGGGTCGCCGCCGCGATGCTCGCGCCGCTGGCAGAGGCCGCGAGCGCCGAGCTGCTGATCACGCGGCTTGGCGCGAGTTCGCTCGAAAGCTGGCCACGCGTGCTTGCCGAACTGCCGGAGCCGGTGTTTTTCCAGCGCAACGGCACGCTCGTCGTCTGGCATCACGCGGATCGCACCGAGGCGCCGCTATTCGAGCGGCGCGTGCGTGCGAACGCGCCGGCCGAGTTGCTCGACGGCGGCTTCGTCGCGTTGGCGGGCGCGCAGCTCGGCGCCGCCGAACCCGCGTTGGCCGGCCGCTTCAGCCAAGGCTGGCTGCTGCCGCGAGAAGGCCAGCTCGACAACCGCCAGGTGCTGTCCGCGCTCGCGGCCGGGCTTGCCGAGCGCGGCGTCGACACGCACTGGAACACGCCGATCGACGACGCGTCGCTGCCCGAGGCCGGCATCACCATCGATTGCCGCGGGCTCGGCGCGAAGCCGGTGCTGCCGACGCTGCGCGGCATCCGCGGCGAAGTTGCGCGCGTGCATGCGCCTCACCTGCAGCTGACGCGCCCGGTGCGGCTACTGCATCCGCGTTACCCGCTGTATATCGCGCCGAAGCAGAACGGCCTCTACGTGATCGGCGCGACCGAGGTGGAGGGCGAGGACATGTCGCCCGTCAGCGTGCGTTCGGCGCTCGAGTTGCTGAGCGCGGCGTTTTCGGTGCACCCGGGCTTCGGCGAGGCGCGCATTCTCGAGCTGAATTCGCAGTGCCGGCCGACCTTGCCCGATCATCGCCCCGCGCTGCTGTGGGACGGCGCGCGCACGCTGCGCGTGAACGGCCTGTACCGGCACGGCTACATGATCGCGCCCGAAGTCGCCGACGAAGCCGTGCGCTTCGCGAGCGCGCTGCTCGACGGCCGCGTCGGTGATGCCGACGCATTCGCCGGCTGGCGGCGCGACTCACGCTGGAGCGAGCTGTTCCAGCAGCATTTCGCGCGCGAGCCGGCCCGAGCGTAGCGGCCAACGTGCCGCGCGATGCCGCTTGCGCCATCGATTGAACCGTATTCGAACACCATGGACATTCACATCAATCAGAAGCCGTTGTCGCTGCCCGAGGGCGCGACTGTCGCCGATGCGCTCGCCGCCTTTGGCGCGCGTCCGCCGTTCGCGGTCGCGCTCAACGGCGATTTCGTCGCGCGTGCGCAGCATGCGGCGCGCGCGTTGCAAACGGGCGACCGGCTCGACGTCGTGCAGCCGGTCGCGGGCGGCTGAGCGCGACCGCGCCAGCCTCTCGCTTACCGAACGCAACAACCGTCGCCGAAAACCCATTGCCGCAACGCGGTCGGTTCTAGCCGCGAGGGCAAACCAGGATGATGCAAATGACTTCTCACGAGACCGCCGACGCGCTGACGCTATACGGTCAAACTTTTGCAAGCCGCGTGCTGCTCGGCACATCGCGCTATCCGTCGCTGCAATCGCTGTCCGATTCGATCGATGCCGCGCGCCCCGGCATGGTGACGGTCGCGCTGCGCCGTCAGATGAACGAGGGCCACGCCGAAGCCGGCTTCTTCGATCTGCTCAAGCGCCATGGCGTGCCGCTCTTGCCGAACACGGCGGGTTGCCTGAGCGTCGGTGAAGCGGTGACGACCGCGCACATGGCGCGCGAAATCTTCGAGACCGAGTGGATCAAGCTCGAACTGATCGGCGACGACTACACACTGCAGCCCGACCCGGTCGGCCTGATCGAAGCCGCCGCGCGGCTCGTCAAGGATGGCTTCAAGGTGCTGCCGTACTGCACCGAAGATCTGGTGATCGGTCGCCGTCTGCTCGACGCCGGCTGCGAGGCGCTGATGCCGTGGGGCGCGCCGATCGGCACCGGCAAGGGCGTGATCAATCCATACGGGCTGCGCGTGTTGCGCGAGCGGCTGCCGGACGTGCCGCTGATCGTCGACGCCGGGCTCGGCGTGCCGTCGCATGCGGCCCAGGTGATGGAGTGGGGCTTCGACGGCGTGCTGCTGAACACGGCCGTGTCGCAGGCGACGCACCCCGACGCGATGGCGCGCGCGTTCGCGCTGGGCGTCGAGGCGGGTCGGCAAGCGTATCTCGCGGGCCCGATGGCCGAGCGCGAGAGCGCGCACGCGAGCACGCCGGTGATCGGCATGCCGTTCTGGCATCAGGATGGAGGTGCCGCATGACTCAGTCGTTGACGCTGAAGGACCGCGATCTGTTCTGGCCGACGGCCGACGAACTCATCGAAGCCGCCGAGCGCATCCGCGCACGTCTCGGCGACTGGCCGCCGACGCACGCGCCGTGGCGCATCTGCCTGATCGCACCCGACGAACCGAACGGTGGCGACCTGATCGTAACCGCCGACGCACAGCAGCACGGCGAGCAAATCGCGCGCTGGCTGACGCGGGGTGCGGGCGTGATCGTCGCCGCGGAAAACCGCGCGACGCTGCATCTGGGCGGCGAGAAGTACGGCCTCGAAGGCCATCTGGCGGAAGACTGGATTCCCGCGCTTGCCGCGTTCCTCGACTGCGGTTTCGATCCGCACGACGCGCTGGTGCTTGCGCTCGCGTGGCGCGATGGCGACGAGACCCGCGCCGACGATGCTTTCCCGGCCGACCTCGCTCGCTTTCCGCGCCTTACCGACCTGCCGGCGGCACCCGCCAAGGCGTTCCCGCGCTGCCCGGCAAGGCTCGGCCTGTATCCGGTGTTGCCGACCGCGGACTGGGTCGAACGGGTGGTCGGCTTCGGCGTGAAGACGGTGCAGTTGCGCCGCAAGTCGGCCCAACCCGCCGACGAGCTGAAGGGCGAAATCGCGCGCTGCGTGGCGGCCGGCCGCGCGCACGACGCGCAGGTGTTCATCAACGATCACTGGCTGGCGGCGCTCGAGGCGGGCGCATACGGCGTGCACCTCGGCCAGGAAGACGTGCATACCGCGGATCTGTCCGCGCTGGCCGACGCGGGCATCCGCCTGGGCCTGTCCACTCATGGCTTCTACGAGATGCTGAAGGCGCTGCATTTCCGGCCGAGCTACATTGCATTGGGCGCCGTGTTCCCGACCACGACCAAGGTCATGCCGACCGCGCCGCAGGGCTTGCGCCGCCTCGCACGCTATGTGCGGCTGCTCGACGGCGTGGTGCCGCTCGTCGCGATCGGCGGGATCGATCTGCAGGTGCTGCCGGACGTGCTCGCGACCGGTGTCGGCTGCGCGGCCGTGGTGCGCGCGGTGACGGAAGCGGCCGACCCGGCCGCCGCCGTTTCTGCACTGCAACACACGTTTACGCAATAATCGTCAGGCATAGTCAAGGAACGGGGCACCTCACGGCAGCTTTTGCACGATGGCCCTATAATTCGGCCTTCCCTGTAAAAGGATTGTCAGTTTGGTGCCTTCCTATCCCGAGACCTTACTCGAGCTGCGCGACGTCGACTTCGGTTACGGCGACCGGCTCGTCCTGTCGAATCTGAATCTGCGCTTTCGTCGCGGTCAGGTCGTCGCGGTCATGGGCGGCTCGGGTTGCGGCAAGACCACGGTGCTGCGGCTGATCGGCGGCCTCGTGCGCGCCCAGCGCGGCCAGGTGCTGTTCCATGGCGAGGACATCGGCGAGCAGACGCGCGAAGGCCTTTACGCGCTGCGCCGCAAGATGGGCATGCTGTTCCAGTTCGGCGCGCTGTTCACCGACATGTCGGTGTTCGAAAACGTCGCCTTCTCGCTTCGCGAGCATACCGATCTCCCCGAAGAACTGCTGCGCGACCTCGTGCTGATGAAGCTCAACGCGGTCGGTCTGCGCGGCGCGCGCGACCTGCTGCCGTCCGAGATTTCCGGCGGCATGGCGCGGCGCGTGGCGCTCGCGCGCGCAATCGCGCTCGACCCCGAACTGATGATGTACGACGAGCCGTTCGCCGGTCTCGACCCGATCTCGCTCGGCATCACCGCGAACCTGATCCGCACGCTGAACCGGGCGCTCGGCGCCACGTCGATTCTCGTCACGCATGACGTGCCGGAATCATTCGCGATCGCCGACTACGTGTACTTCCTGTCCAACGGCGGTGTGCTCGCCGAGGGCACGCCCGACGAACTGCGCGCGTCGACCGATCCGACCGTGCGGCAGTTCATCGACGGCGCGCCGGACGGCCCGTTCAGATTCCACTATCCGGCGCAGACGCCGCTCGAGGCGGACTTCGGCATCGGCGGAGGCCAGTCATGATCAGTACGATCGGGCGCTCGGTCATCACCGGGCTCGGCACCGCCGGCTACGCGACGCGCTTCTTTCTGCGGCTCGTGCTCGAATTTTTCCCGCTGCTGCGCCGCCCGCGTCTTGTCACGAAGCAGATCCACTTCGTCGGTAATTATTCGCTCGTGATCATCGCGGTGTCGGGGCTGTTCGTCGGCTTCGTGCTCGGGCTGCAGGGCTATTACACGCTGAACCGTTATGGCTCCGAGCAGGCGCTCGGGTTGCTGGTCGCGCTGTCGCTCGTGCGCGAGCTCGGGCCGGTCGTGACCGCGCTGCTGTTCGCCGGGCGCGCGGGCACGTCGCTGACCGCCGAAATCGGCCTGATGAAGGCGGGCGAGCAGCTCACCGCGATGGAAATGATGGCCGTCGATCCGGTCAAGGTCGTGATCGCGCCGCGCCTGTGGGCCGGCATCGTGTCGATGCCGATCCTCGCCGCGATCTTCAGCGCGGTCGGCGTTCTGGGCGGTTACGTGGTGGGCGTGCTGCTGATCGGCGTCGATGCCGGCGCGTTCTGGTCGCAGATGCAAAGCGGCGTCGACGTGTGGCGCGATGTCGGCGCCGGGGTCGTCAAGAGTGTGGTGTTCGGCCTCGCGGTGACCTTCGTCGCGCTGTTTCAGGGCTACGAGGCGAAGCCGACGCCGGAAGGCGTGTCGCGCGCGACGACCCGCACGGTCGTGTACGCGTCGCTCGCGGTGCTCGGGCTCGATTTCCTGCTGACCGCACTAATGTTCAGCTAAGACCGCGCAGCATGCCGGCTGCCGGCGGTGCATGTGCGCCGCGCACGGCGGGAGGTGGCGGCGGCGCGGCGGATTCACTTTGGGATGACGATGAAAAAGAATGTTCTCGACTTCTGGGTCGGCCTGTTCGTGGTGCTGGGTTTCGTGGCGTTGCTGTTTCTTGCACTGAAGGCCGGCAATATGAGCTCGTTGTCGTTCCAGGCAACCTACCCGGTCAAGCTGAAGTTCGACAACATCGGCGGGCTGAAGCCACGCGCGCCGGTGAAGAGTGCCGGCGTGACGGTCGGCCGGGTCGCGTCGATCGGCTTCGACAGCAACACCTACCAGGCGCTCGTCACGATCGATATCGACAAGCAATATCAGTTTCCGAGGGACACTTCGGCGAAGATCCTGACCTCGGGTCTGCTCGGCGAGCAGTACATCGGGCTCGAGCCGGGGGGCGACTCGGAAATGCTGAAGGCCGGCGATACGATCTCGATGACGCAATCGGCGATCGTGCTGGAAAACCTGATCGGCCAGTTCCTGTATAGCAAGGCCGCGGATTCCGGCGCGGCGAAGCCCGCCGCATCCGCCCCTGCACCGGCGCCGGGCGCGCCGGCCTCCGGCGCTGCCGGCCAGTAAGGCCAACAAGGAGAATTAGATGCAGACGACACTGCAGACCGCGCGCCGCGGCGCGCGCGTCCTACAGTTCGGCAAGGTCGCCGTGGCGGCTGCGCTGCTCGCCGGTTGCACGACCGTACAGACGCCTACCAAGGGCGACCCGTTCGAAGGGCTGAACCGTACGATCTTCACCGTCAACGACAAGATCGACCAGTACGCGCTGAAGCCGGTTGCGCAGGGCTACGTTCGGGTCACGCCGCAGCCGGTTCGCGACAGCGTGACGAACTTTTTCTCGAACATCGGCGACGTCTATATCGCGGCGAACAACCTGCTGCAGCTGCGCATCGCCGACGGCGTGTCCGACATCATGCGGATCGTGATCAACACGTTGTTCGGCGTCGGCGGCCTGTTCGACGTCGCGACGCTCGCGAAGCTCCCGAAGCACGACAACGACCTCGGTCTGACGCTCGGCCACTACGGCGTGCCGGCGGGCCCCTATCTGGTGCTGCCGCTGTTCGGGCCGAGCACGGTGCGCGATGCGGTCGGCTCGCTCGGCAACTACTACGTGAACCCGATCAGCTACGTCGACCCGCCGGGACTGAGCTGGGCGCTGTATGGCCTGAACATCGTCAACACGCGCGCGAACCTGCTCGGAGCGAGCAACCTGCTGGAAGGCGCGGCGCTCGACAAATACTCGTTCGTGCGTAACGCGTATCTGCAGCGCCGGCAGTATCTGTTGTCGGATAACCGCCGGCGGCCGCAGGAACTGCCGAGCTACGACGAGGAAGCGCCGCTGCCGAAGTACGACGAAGGCGAGACGGGCGCGGCAGGTGTGCCGGCCAAGCCGGCTCCCGCATCCGGCGCGGCCGTGGGCACGCCGCAAGGCGCGTCGGCACCGGAGGCCGCGTCGGGCGCCGAAACACCGCCTCTCGACCTGAAAGGCGGCCCGGAGACGCAAGTTCCGGCCGGTCAGTTGGTGCCGCCCACGCGCTTCAACTTCCCGTCCTTAAGATTGCATTGAACGTGCAGCCGTAACAGATCGATACGACTCTCGCAGTTTGCGCATGGATTGCCGTCGAACTCGCGTGATAAGGTCGATTCAAACTGTTGCATTATTTTTGAGGCAAAGCTCGATATGAAAAAATTCTTCCTGATTCCGTTGTTTGCCGCGTTGTTTTCGTTCATCAGCGCGGGCGCATCGGCGCAAACCGTCGACACCAGCTCGCCCGACGCGCTGATCAAGACCGTCACCCAGCAGGTGATGGACGCGATTCGGGGCGACAAGTCGATCCAGCAGGGCGACATCACGCACATCACGGCGCTCGTCAACGAAAAGATCCTGCCGTACACCGATTTCCGCCGCACCACCCAGCTCGCGATGGGCCGTAACTGGCGCACCGCGACGCCCGAACAGCAGAACCAGGTGGTCGAGCAGTTCAAGATGCTGCTGATCCGCACGTACGCGGGCGCGCTCGCGCAGGTGCGCGACCAGCAGATCCAGTACAAGCCGTTCCGCATGAATCCGGACGACACCGACACGGTGGTGCGCTCGGTCGTGATGAACAACGGCCAGCCGATCGAACTCGACTACCGCCTGTACAAGACGGCGCAGGGCTGGCGCGTGTATGACATCAACGTGCTCGGCGCGTGGCTGATCCAGGCGTATCAGCAGCAGTTCAACGAGCAGATCCAGCAGAAGGGCGTGGACGGACTGATCCAGTTCCTCACGCAGCGCAATCAGCAACTCGCCGCGGGCAAGCAGTCGTGAGCGACGTGCTGAACCCGGTGGCGAACCGCTTCGACAGCGGCACGACGCTGACCCACGAGAGCGCGAAGGCCGCGCTCGCAGCGGGTCTGCAACGCATCGCGGCGGGTGCGGGCGGCGTCGATTGCGCGCCGCTCACGCAATTCGATTCGTCGGCGCTCGCCGTCCTGCTCGCGTGGGTGCGGGCCGCGGCGGCGCGCGGCGGCAAGTTCGAAATCGTCAATCTGCCGGCTGGGCTCGCCAGTCTCGCGCAGGCCTACGGCGTCGATACACTTCTCTCTTCTGGCGCCTCCAGCATGGTTGCGTCAGCGCGACATTGACGCTCCTCTAGCGTCGTCTCCCCCTTTCCGGCCAGGCCGGGGGTGTCAGTTTTTGCCCTATAATCAAACGTTTTTTTGGGGCGTCGAACTGGCCCCCTAATCGGCCCCGGTTCCCGTTACTTCCAGCATTTGCGCGTCCCCAAGCTCCATTGGGGCTACTTCAGGCGCCGCGACGCACGCGGCCCATAGTCATGTCAGCCATAGAAATTCGTAACGTCAAGAAGCGCTACAAGGACTTGCAGGCGCTCAAGGGCGTCAGCCTCACGGTCGAAGAAGGCGAGTTCTTCGGACTGCTCGGTCCGAACGGCGCGGGCAAGACGACGCTCATCAGCATACTCGCGGGTCTCGCGCGCGCCGACGAAGGCAGCATCGCGGTGCGCGGTCACGACGTGGTCGACGATTTCCGCAACGCGCGCCGCGCGCTCGGCGTGGTGCCGCAGGAGCTCGTGTTCGATCCGTTCTTCACGGTGCGCGAAACCTTGCGCATCCAGTCCGGCTACTACGGGCTGCGCAACAACGACGCGTGGATCGACGAGATCATGGCCAATCTCGATCTCACCGAAAAGGCCGATGCCAACATGCGCGCGCTGTCGGGCGGCATGAAGCGCCGCGTGCTGGTCGCGCAGGCGCTCGTGCACCGCCCGCCGGTGATCGTGCTCGACGAGCCGACCGCGGGTGTCGACGTCGAGTTGCGCCAGACGCTGTGGAAGTTCATCTCGCGCCTGAATCGCGAAGGCCACACGATCGTGCTGACCACGCACTATCTGGAAGAAGCCGAATCGTTGTGCGACCGCATCGCGATGCTGCGCCGTGGCGAGGTCGTCGCGCTCGATCGCACCAGCACACTGCTGCAGCGTTTCGCCGGCATGCAACTGTTCGTGCGCTTCGCGCAGGGCGTGCTGCCCGCCGAGCTGCGTCCGCTCGAGGCGGAAAGCGGCGCCGGCAACGGTAATGGCCGCCAGCATCTGCTGCGCCTGACGAGCTACGACGACGTCGAGCGCATCCTCGCGCAGTGCCGCGCGGCCGGTTGTACATTCGAAGAAATCGAGGTCCGCAAGGCCGACCTCGAAGACGTATTCGTTCAGGTGATGAACGGTCCAGAAGTGATCGAGGGGCTTGCATGAGCGGGTACAGTGGATTTAGCACGCTGTTTTACAAAGAACTGCTGCGCTTCTGGAAGGTGTCTTTCCAGACCGTGCTCGCGCCGGTCATCACCGCGCTGCTTTACCTGACCATCTTCGGCCACGCGCTGCGCGGCCACGTGCAGGTCTATCCGGGCGTCGAATACACGAGCTTCCTGATTCCGGGCCTCGTGATGATGAGCGTGCTGCAGAACGCGTTCGCGAATAGTTCTTCGTCGCTGATTCAATCGAAGATCACCGGCAACCTCGTGTTCGTGCTGCTGCCGCCGCTGTCGCACCACGAGATGTTCGCGGCCTACGTGCTCGCGGCCGTGGCGCGCGGGCTGTGTGTCGGCTTCGGCGTGTTCATCGTGACGATCTGGTTCGTGCCGCTCGCCTTCACCGCGCCGCTCTATATCATCGTGTTCGCGATGTTCGGCTCGGCGATTCTCGGCACGCTGGGTCTGATCGCCGGCATTTGGGCCGAGAAGTTCGACCAGCTCGCCGCGTTCCAGAACTTTCTGATCATGCCGCTCACGTTCCTGTCGGGCGTGTTCTACTCGACGCATACGCTGCCGCCCGTATGGCGCGAAGTATCGCGGCTCAATCCGTTTTTCTACATGATCGACGGCTTTCGCTATGGTTTTTTCGGCGTGTCGGATATCGACCCGCTGGTGAGCCTCGCGATCGTCGCCGGTTTCTTCGTGGTGCTGGCCGCCGTGGCGATGCGCATGCTCGCTACGGGCTACAAGCTGCGCCACTGACGAGGAGCTTCTCTCATGTTGCCGACTCCCGAACAGGTCAAACAGTACATTGCAGCTGGACTCGCGTGCGAGCATCTCGAAGTCGAAGGCGACGGTCAGCATTTCTTTGCGACGATCGTCTCGCCGAACTTCGAAGGCAAGCGCCTGATCCAGCGTCACCAACTCGTGTATGCGGCGCTCGGCGACCGCATGCGCGAAGAAATCCACGCGCTCAGCATGAAGACGCTGACGCCCGCCGAATGGCAGAACGCGTAATCTGGAAACTTAGTGCGAATTACTCAGGAAGGGCGCGACACCGCTAGCGGCGCGCCGAACACAGACAAAGCAGGTCCGGACGCGAACCGGGCCGATCAGGAACCGACAGGCATGGATAAACTCATCATTGAAGGTGGCTACCCGCTCTCCGGTGAAGTTGTCGTCTCGGGTGCGAAAAACGCGGCATTGCCGATCCTGTGCGCGGCTCTGCTGAGCGCCGATCCGGTGCATCTGGAGAACGTGCCGGATCTGCAGGACGTGCGCACGATGCTCAAGCTGCTCGGCCAGATGGGCGTGCGTATCGAAGCCGGCGAAGGGCGCGTCGCGCTCGACGCGTCAAAGGTCGACAACCTCGTCGCGCCGTACGAAATGGTGAAGACGATGCGCGCGTCGATCCTCGTGCTCGGTCCGCTCGTCGCGCGCTTCGGTCATGCGCGCGTGTCGCTGCCGGGCGGCTGCGCGATCGGCGCGCGTCCGGTCGATCAGCACATCAAGGGTCTGCAGGCGATGGGCGCCGAGATCACGATCGAGCACGGCTTCATCGAAGCGCGCGCGAAGCGTCTGAAGGGCGCGCGCATCGTCACCGACATGATCACCGTGACCGGTACCGAGAACCTGCTGATGGCGGCGGTGCTCGCCGAAGGCGAGACGGTCATCGAGAACGCAGCGCGCGAACCCGAAGTGGTCGACCTCGCGCGTCTGCTCGTCGCGATGGGCGCGAAGATCGAAGGCATCGGCACCGACCGTCTGGTGATCCATGGCGTCGACAAGCTGCACGGTGCGAAGCACACGGTGATTCCGGACCGCATCGAAGCGGGCACTTTCCTGTGCGCGGTCGCGACGGCCGGCGGCGACGTCATGCTGCGCAAGATGCGTCCGCTGCTGCTCGAAGCCGTCACCGAAAAGCTGCGCGAAGCGGGCGTCACGGTCGAGGAAGGCGACGACTGGATGCGCGTGCGCATGGACAAGCGCCCGAGCGCGGTCACGTTCCGCACCTCCGAATACCCGGCGTTTCCGACCGACATGCAGGCGCAGTTCATGGCGCTCAACACGATCGCGGACGGTACGTCGCAAGTCGTGGAGACGATCTTCGAAAACCGTTTCATGCACGTCCAGGAGCTGAACCGTCTCGGCGCGAGCATCACGATCGACGGCAACACCGCGCTCGTAACCGGCGTCGAAAAATTGTCCGGCGCGAAGGTGATGGCCACCGATCTGCGCGCGTCCGCGAGTCTTGTGATCGCCGCGCTGCGCGCCGAGGGCGAGACGCTGATCGACCGCATCTATCACCTCGATCGCGGCTACGACCGCATGGAAGCGAAGCTCAATGCGATCGGCGCGAAGGTGCGCCGGGTTTCCGGGAGCGGGGCATGAGTTCGATGCCGCAAACGTCGTCGTCGCCGGCGGTCAGCGCGCCGCTCACGCTCGCGTTGTCGAAAGGGCGTATCTTCGAGGAAACGCTGCCGCTGCTCGCGGCGGCCGGCATCGAGGTAGCGGAAGATCCGGAGAGCTCGCGCAAGCTGATTCTGCCGACCACCGACCCGAACCTGCGCGTGATCGTCGTGCGCGCGACCGACGTGCCGACCTATGTCGAGTACGGCGCGGCCGACTTCGGCGTGGCCGGCAAGGACGTGCTGCTCGAGCATGGCGGCAGCGGCCTGTATCAGCCGGTGGATCTGGACATTGCGCGTTGCCGCATGTCGGTCGCGGTCGCGGCCGGTTTCGATTATGCGAACGCGGTGCGCCAGGGCGCGCGTCTGCGGGTCGCGACCAAGTATGTTGAAACCGCTCGTGAGCATTTTGCCGCCAAGGGCGTTCACGTCGATCTGATCAAGCTGTACGGTTCGATGGAACTCGCTCCGCTGGTTGGTCTCGCCGACGCGATCGTCGACCTGGTCAGCTCGGGCAATACGCTGCGCGCGAACAATCTGGTCGAGGTGGAGGAGATCATGCAGATTTCGTCGCGTCTCGTCGTGAACCAGGCAGCGCTGAAGCTCAAACGCGCCGCGTTGCTGCCGATTCTCGACGCGTTTGCCAATGCTTCGTCGAAAACCGCCGCCCCGGCGGCCTGACTGACGATGGCAATGTGACGTTGCACTGATAGCGCGCCTTACCGAAACGGATACCTGTATGTCTACCAAGATTCGCAAACTCGATTCCACCGCTCGCGACTTCCACAAGTCGCTGCATGCGGTGCTAGCGTTCGAGGCGAGCGAAGACGAAGCCATCGAGCGCGCGGTCGCGCAGATTCTGAACGACGTGAAGGCGCGCGGCGACGAGGCGGTGCTCGAGTACACGAATCGCTTCGATCGCGTCGATGCGAACAACGTGGCCGAGCTCGAACTGCCGATGGCCGAGCTCGAGGCGGCGCTCGAAAGTCTCGAGCCGAAGCGGCGCGCGTCGCTCGAAGCGGCGGCGGCACGCGTGCGCGGCTATCACGAGAAGCAGAAGATCGAGTGCGGCAGCCATAGCTGGCAGTACACCGAAGCGGACGGCACCGTGCTCGGCCAGAAGGTCACGCCGCTCGATCGCGCGGGGATCTACGTGCCGGGTGGCAAGGCCGCGTATCCGTCGTCGGTGCTGATGAACGCGATACCGGCGCGGGTGGCCGGCGTGCGCGAAATCGTGATGGTCGTGCCGACGCCGGAAGGCGTGAAGAATCCGCTCGTGCTCGCGGCGGCTCTGCTGGGTGGCGTCGATCGCGTGTTCACGATCGGCGGCGCGCAGGCGGTAGCTGCGCTCGCGTACGGCACGCAGACTGTGCCCGCGGTCGACAAGATCTGCGGCCCCGGCAACGCGTACGTCGCGTCGGCGAAGCGTCGCGTGTTCGGCACGGTCGGCATCGACATGATCGCCGGGCCGTCGGAAATCCTCGTGTTGTGCGACGGCACGACCGACCCGCGCTGGGTCGCGATGGACCTGTTTTCGCAAGCCGAGCACGACGAGCTCGCGCAGTCGATCCTGCTGTGCCCCAACGACGCGTTCATCGCGCGCGTGCAGGAAGCGATCGACGAACTGCTGCCCACCCTGCCGCGCCGCGAAGTGATCCGCACGTCGCTCGAAAACCGCGGCGCGCTGATCAAGGTGCGCGACATGGCCGAGGCCTGCGCGATCGCCAACGACATCGCGCCGGAGCACCTTGAAATTTCGGCGCTGGAGCCGCATCAGTGGGCGCAGCAGATCCGTCACGCAGGCGCGATCTTCCTTGGCCGTTACACGAGCGAGAGCCTCGGCGACTACTGCGCGGGCCCGAATCATGTGCTGCCGACGTCGCGTACCGCACGGTTTTCGTCGCCGCTCGGCGTCTATGATTTCTTCAAGCGTTCGAGCCTGATCGAGGTCAGTGCGGAAGGTGCGCAGACGCTCGGCGAGATTGCCGCGGAACTGGCATACGGCGAAGGTCTGCAAGCGCACGCACGCAGCGCCGAATACCGGATGCGGCAGAACAACAACGAACGCGGCTGAGGCGGAGCGCTGATCGCGCTGGCGCGCGGCGGAACTCAAGCAGGCGTAAGCGGGAGCAGGCGAAGCGGCGAGGGCGGCAACCGCCGCCGCATCGACCGGCTTCCATGTTTTCCGGCTTCCACCCGCTCGAGCGACGGCTCGAGCCCACCCGCCCCATTCAATAACGACGACAGAGACCAACCCGAGCGCCCCACGCCGACGACGCCGACCCGGCGTCTTTCGCACGGCCCGGCCCCCGAACCTATGACGACACCTCAAGACATCATCCGCAGCGACGTGCTCGCAATGACGAGCTATCCGGTTCCGGACGCCACCGGCTTCATCAAGCTCGACGCGATGGAAAACCCGTTTCCGCTGCCGCCGGAACTTGCCGCGCATCTCGGCGAGCGTCTGGCCGGCGTCGCGCTGAACCGTTATCCGGCGCCGCGCCCCGAGCAGTTGATCGAGCGCATTCGTCACGTGATGGGCGTGCCGGCGGGGTGCGACGTGCTGCTCGGCAACGGCTCGGATGAAATCATCAGCATCATGTCGGTCGCGTGCGCGAAGCCGGGCGCGAAGGTGCTCGCGCCGGTGCCGGGCTTCGTCATGTATCAGATGTCGGCGAAGCTGGCGAATCTCGAATTCGTCGGCGTGCCGCTCAAAGCCGACTTCACGCTCGATACCGACGCGATGCTCGCGGCGATCGCCGAGCATGAACCGGCGATCATCTATCTCGCGTATCCGAACAACCCGACCGGCACGCTGTTCGATGACGCCGAAATCGAGCGCGTCATCGCCGCGGCGGGCAAGAGCCTCGTCGTGATCGACGAGGCGTATCAGCCGTTCGCGCAGAAGAGCTGGCTGCCGCGCGCCGACCAGTTCGACAACGTCGTCGTGATGCGCACGGTGTCGAAGCTGGGCCTCGCCGGCATTCGCCTCGGTTACCTGGTCGGCAAGCCCGCGTGGCTGACCGAGTTCGACAAGGTCCGCCCGCCGTACAACACCAACGTGCTGACGCAGGCCGCCGCTGATTTCCTGCTCGACCACATCGGCGTGCTCGATGCGCAGGCCGCGCAATTGCGCGACGAACGCGAGAAACTCGCGCAGGCGGTGGCCGCGCTGCCGGGCGCCGAAGTGTTCACTAGCGCGGGCAACTTCCTGCTCGTGCGGGTGCCCGATGCGTCGGTATTGTTCGAAACCCTGCTAACGGCGCGGATTCTGATCAAAAACGTGAGTAAAATGCATCCATTGCTGGCCAATTGCGTGCGTTTGACCGTCGGTTCGCCGAACGAGAACGCCCAGTTGCTCGCCGGCCTGAAACTCGTGTTGCGGTAACCCGCCGCATCGAGCGGCGGCACTGAGCCGCTGCGTTGAACGGCTGCACTGAGCAGCCCGCCAGTTTGTCCATCCCACATTACTAGCGCTTTTAAGCCAGATTCGAGGAATTGCCATGCGCCTTGCGGAAGTCGTTCGCAACACCAGCGAAACGCAGATCCGTGTGAAGATCAACCTGGACGGCACCGGCCAGCAGAAGCTGGCCACCGGTGTGCCGTTCCTGGACCACATGCTCGACCAGATCGCCCGCCACGGGTTGTTCGACCTCGAGATCGAAGCGCATGGCGACCTGCATATCGACGATCATCACACGGTCGAAGACACCGGCATCACGCTCGGCCAGGCCGTCGCGAAGGCGATCGGCGATCGCAAGGGCATCCGCCGCTACGGCCATTCCTACGTGCCGCTCGACGAAGCGCTGTCGCGCGTCGTGATCGATTTTTCCGGCCGTCCGGGCCTCGAATTTCACGTGCCGTTCACGCGCGCGCGCATCGGCACGTTCGACGTCGACCTGTCGATCGAATTCTTCCGCGGCTTCGTGAACCATGCCGGCGTGACGCTGCACATCGACAACCTGCGCGGCATCAACGCGCACCATCAGCTCGAAACGGTGTTCAAGGCATTCGGGCGTGCGCTGCGCATGGCCGTCGAACTCGACGAGCGCGCGGCCGGACAGATTCCGTCGACCAAGGGCAGCCTCTAACGTAACGGCCGTAGCAGGCCTTAACACAGGTTTCACCGCCTCCAACGTCTTCAGGCCACTCACCTTCAGGCGATTCATCGGGCAGGACCGCATTTGCCGGCACGTCGTTTGACGCCGCGCGGCGGCATCGATGGATCGAGGGCAGAGCGGCCAAACTTGAAATGAAAACTTCGATAGCGATTGTGGATTACGGAATGGGCAACCTGCGCTCGGTTGCCCAGGCACTGCGTAAAGCGGCGCCGGAAGCGGAGGTGGCGATCGTCGATCGTCCGGAAGCGATCCGCTCGGCCGACCGCGTGGTGCTGCCGGGCCAGGGTGCGATGCCCGACTGCATGCGCAGTCTCGGCGCGTCCGGTTTGCAGGAAGCGGTCGTCGAGGCGTCGCGCAGCAAGCCGCTGATGGGCGTGTGCGTCGGCGAGCAGATGCTGTTCGACTGGAGCGCCGAGGGCGACACGCCGGGTCTGGGCCTGTTGCCCGGCAAGGCGGTGCGCTTCGAGCTCGAAGGCCAGGTGCAGGACGACGGCTCGCGCTTCAAGGTCCCGCAGATGGGCTGGAACCGCGTGCGTCAGGCGCAGCCGCATCCGCTGTGGGACGGTGTCGCCGACAACGCGTTCTTCTACTTCGTGCACAGCTACTACGTGGTTCCGGACAACCCGGCGCATACGTCGGGCGAAACGGTCTACGGCGTGCCCTTTACCTCGGCGGTAGCGCGGGATAACATCTTTGCCACCCAATTCCACCCTGAAAAGAGCGCCGAGGCGGGTTTGCGCGTGTATCGCAACTTCGTGCACTGGAACCCGTGAACGCCTTTTTTCATCCCGTTGCCGCGCGCGCGTCGCGCGGTGCCGCGGTCCCGCATCCGACCGGCGCCCCACTGGAGCGCCGAACGAGTTGTACTAAACTAGCGAGACGGTATTGCGGCGGGCTGACTCGCCAGCCGCTGCCGCCGACCTTCAATCCACTCCCAGATAACACCCGATTGCTATGCTGCTGATTCCCGCCATCGACCTGAAAGACGGTCAGTGTGTACGCCTCAAACAGGGCGATATGGACCAGGCGACGATTTTCTCCGAGGAACCGGCGGCAATGGCCCGACATTGGGTCGACCGCGGCGCGCGTCGTCTGCATCTCGTCGATCTGAATGGCGCGTTCGCCGGCAAGCCGAAGAACGGCGATGCAATCCGGGCGATCATCGATGAAGTGGGCGGCGCGATTCCGGTTCAGCTGGGCGGTGGCATCCGCGACCTGAACACAATCGAGCGCTATCTGGACGACGGTTTGTCGTACGTGATCATCGGCACGGCCGCGGTGAAGAACCCCGGCTTTCTGCAGGACGCGTGCACCGCGTTCGGCGGTCACATCATCGTCGGTCTCGACGCGAAAGACGGCAAGGTCGCCACCGACGGCTGGAGCAAGCTGACCGGTCACGAAGTGGCCGACCTCGCGCGCAAGTTCGAGGACTACGGCTGCGAGTCGATCATCTACACCGACATCGGCCGTGACGGCATGCTGCAAGGCATCAACATCGAAGCGACGGTGCGCCTTGCGCGCGCGGTCAAGATTCCGGTGATCGCGAGCGGCGGTCTGTCGAACCTCGCGGACATCGAATCGCTGTGCGAAGTCGAAGGCGAGGGCATCGAGGGCGTAATCTGCGGCCGCGCGATCTATTCGGGCGACCTCGACTTCGCGGCCGCGCAGACGCTCGCGGACAAGCTGCGCGAAGCGGACGACGCTTAAGCACGGCGTCGATGCGCGTGCTGGGCAGGTTGCGCGGGCGGCCGGCGTTGCGCTCGTGTCGGCTTGCGGCGCTCGTTCGAACGATGGCTTGCCTGTAACGCGCGTCGCACGATTAAGCGCCCGGAACCTCGCCAGCTTCCGGCCGGCACCTCACTCGCGGCGCGACGCAACCGCTCGCGCCGGCACCGTGCCGCTTGCCCGCAAGCGAGCGGCCCCATCAGCGGTATTGGCAGAATTGCACGATCATGGCTCTAGCTAAACGCATCATCCCCTGTCTCGACGTCACCGCGGGCCGCGTGGTCAAGGGCGTCAACTTCGTCGAACTGCGCGACGCGGGCGACCCGGTCGAAATCGCGCGCCGTTACGACGATCAGGGCGCCGACGAACTGACGTTCCTCGACATCACCGCGACCTCGGATCAGCGCGACCTGATTCTGCCGATCATCGAGGCGGTCGCTTCGCAGGTGTTCATTCCGCTGACGGTCGGCGGCGGCGTGCGCGCGGTCGAAGACGTGCGGCGCCTGCTGAACGCGGGCGCAGACAAGATCAGCATGAATTCGTCGGCGGTAGCGAATCCGCAACTCGTGAAGGACGCGACCGACAAATACGGCTCGCAGTGCATCGTCGTCGCGATCGATGCGAAGTGCGTGTCGGCCGACGGCGAAACGCCGCGCTGGGAAGTGTTCACGCACGGCGGCCGCAAGGCCACCGGTCTCGATGCGGTCGAATGGGCGCGCAAGATGGCCGAGTTGGGCGCGGGCGAAATCCTGTTGACAAGCATGGATCGCGACGGCACCAGGAGCGGCTTCGACCTTGCGCTCACGCGCGCGGTGTCGGACGCGGTGCCGGTGCCGGTGATCGCCTCGGGCGGCGTCGGCAATCTGCAGCATCTCGCCGACGGCATCAAGAGCGGTCACGCGGACGCGGTGCTCGCCGCGAGCATCTTCCACTATGGCGAACACACGGTCGGCGAGGCCAAGCGCTTCATGGCCGATCAGGGCATTTCGGTGAGGTTGTGACGTGACGAATCCTTCGGCAGTGAACTGGCTCGACAAGGTCAAGTGGGACGCGAACGGCCTCGTGCCGGTGATTGCGCAGGAAGCGTCGACGAACGACGTGCTGATGTTCGCGTGGATGAACCGAGAGGCCCTCGCGAAGACCGTCGAGACCGGCCGCGCGGTGTATTTCTCGCGCTCGCGCCAGCGCCTGTGGTTCAAGGGTGAGGAGTCGGGCCACGTGCAGCATGTGCATGAAGTGCGACTCGATTGCGACGAAGACGTCGTGCTGCTGAAAGTCGAGCAGGTATCGGGCATCGCGTGCCATACCGGCCGCCACTCGTGCTTTTTCCAGAAATTCGAAGGCTCGGTGGACGATGGCGACTGGCAGGCCGTCGATCCCGTGCTGAAAGACCCCGAACACATCTACAAATGACGCAATCCACGCAAAACCCGTCGCCCGCCACGGCTTCCACGCTCGACACGCTGCTGCGCCTCGCGGCGGTGATCGACAGCCGCAAGGGCGGCGATCCGGACATCTCGTATGTATCGCGCCTGTTCCACAAGGGCGACGACGCGGTGCTGAAAAAGATCGGCGAAGAAGCCACCGAAGTCGTGCTGGCCGCGAAGGACGTGCGCCAGGGCGGCGCACCGAAGGCGCTGGTCGGCGAGGTTGCGGACCTGTGGTTTCACTGCCTCGTGATGCTGTCGCATTTCGATCTGAGCCCCGCCGACGTGATCGCCGAACTCGAGCGTCGCGAAGGCCTGTCGGGCATCGAGGAAAAGGCGCTGCGCAAGAGCCGCGAGCGCGAGGAAAACGGCGACTGAGCAGCCGGAGCGGAAATCTGGCGTTTCCGCTTGAAGTCGCGCGCGCCGGCACCAATATAGCGGTAACCGCACCTCCGGGAGGACGCAAGCATGGAACAGTCGCAGGGAAGCTATCCGCCGCCGGTCTACCGCCACGCGATGGAGCCTGAGCGCGAGCGCAGCCTGCGCACGCTCACGCACGTGCTGTACGCGCTGTATGCGGTCCACTGGCTGACCGGCGGCCTCACCATTCTGGTCGCGATCATCATCAACTACGTCAAACGGTCGGACGTGGCCGGCACGCCGTACGAAGCGCACTTCGAATGGCAGATCCGCACGTTCTGGCTGGGCCTCGTCGGTTACGCGATCGGCGCGTTGCTGCTGCTCGTCGTGATCGGCATTCCTGTGCTGTGGGCAGTCAGCATATGGATGTTGTACCGTATTATCAAAGGCTGGCTGTATCTGTACGATAACAAGCCGTTCGCGAATCCGGCCAGTTGGGTCTGAACGCTAGCCGGTTCGTATGGGCGGGCCGGCTTTCGGATCGAACTTCGGCGCGGGCGGCTTCGCTCGCCCAAGTCATACCGCGTCAGGAATATGATGAGTCACGATCCGAACTGCCTTTTCTGCAAGATTGCCGCTGGCGAAATCCCGTCGACCAGGGTCCACGAAGACGACGAGTTCGTCGCCTTCCGCGACATCCGTCCGGCGGCCGAAACGCATGTGCTGGTGATTCCTCGCAAGCACATTGCAACGCTGTCGAACTGCACGGAAAGCGACGCGCCTCTGCTTGGTAGAATGCTTGTCCTGGCCGCGCGACTGGCCGAACAATTGGGGGTCGCCTATAACGGCGGCGAAACGGGCTTTCGCACGGTAATCAATACCGGTCCGGGCGGTGGTCAGGAGGTGTATCACCTGCACGCGCACATTCTCGCGGGACCGCGTCCCTGGCAACGCATGGGCTGAGCGCCGGTTCGCGCGTCAGGCGCGCTGCGTGGCAAGTGCGCACCGCCGCGAGTTTTGGTCGAGGACAATAGCGCCGTCGTTGTTTTTACCGCTGTGTAATAACGTCGACGCGATCGTGTGGCCACAATGACAGGCGTAGATGGCCGCATTGCGAGCGAGGCGGTGCAGCCTGATGTAACGTAGATATATATCGAGACGAAGCGCACGCGCTTCAGGTTATGCAAATTGGCCGCATCAAGATGCGGCGCCGGGGTTAAGGAGAGTAGTCATGGGTTCGTTGAGTATTTGGCATTGGTTGATCGTTCTGTTGATCGTCGCGCTCGTGTTCGGCACGAAGAAGCTGCGCAACATCGGCAGCGATCTGGGCGGCGCCGTGAAGGGCTTCAAGGAAGGCATGAAGGAAGCCGATTCGTCGTCGGCCGACGCGCAACAGCAGCAGCGCGAGCTGCCGCGCAACGGCGCGGTGGACGTCGAAGCGAAGGAAAAGACGCAGCAATCGAGCGATTACCGCTAAGCCGCGGCCTTCGCGCCGTTCCCGCGTTTCTGACGGACATTCCACTTCATGCTGGACCTCGGTCTAACCAAGATGGCGCTGATCGGCGTCGTCGCGCTGGTCGTCCTCGGGCCTGAGCGCCTGCCGCGTGTCGCTCGCACGGCCGGCGCGCTGTTCGGCCGCGCACAGCGGTACATCAACGACGTCAAGGCCGAAGTCACGCGCGAAATCGAGCTCGACGAATTGCGGCGCATGAAGACCGAGTTCGAGAAGGCCGCGAGCAATGTCGAAACGGCAGTTCAGGACAATCTGCGCAAGCACGAGAATGAACTGAACGAAGCATGGAATAGCGGTACGTCGGTATCGCCGAGCATCGCCGGCGGCGCGCTCGAAGACGCCGGCAGCGGAGCCAGCGGCAGCGCGGGTGCCACCTCGTGGCCCGTCAGTACGCCGGCCGCCGCGCCCAAACGCAAGACCTGGCGCGTCCAGCAGAGCGCCACGCCCACCTGGTACAAGCGAGCGAGCCTGCGGCGCACGCGCGTGCAGTCGGGCGCCGCGCGCGTTGCGCGGCACACACCTGCCAACCTGCGTCGTCCGACGCGGTTTTTCTGATGTTCAGATCGACAATCCCCAACCGAGGGCCGGTGTGAGCGACCCCCAGCAATCCCAGAACGAAGGCACTGAAGAGACCTTCATTTCCCACCTCGTCGAACTGCGTGACCGCATCATCCGTGCGGGGCTCGCTGTCGTCGTCGTGTTCATCGGGCTCGTGTACTGGGCGCCGGACATCTTCAAACTGCTCGCCCGTCCGCTGATGATGAATCTGCCGAAGGACGGCAAGATGATCGTCACCGACGTCACCGGCTCGTTCTTCGTGCCGATGAAGGTGACGATGCTGGTCGCCTTCGTGATCGCGCTGCCGGTCGTGCTGTACCAGATCTGGGCGTTCGTCGCGCCTGGGCTCTATCAGCACGAGAAGAAGCTCGTCGCGCCGCTCGTCGCGAGCAGCTACACGCTGTTCCTGTGCGGCATGGCGTTCGCGTACTTCGTCGTGTTTCCGACCATCTTCCGCGTGATGGCGCACTACAATGCGCCGCTTGGCGCGGAGATGACAACCGATATCAACAATTACCTGAGCTTCGTGCTGACGATGTTCATCGCGTTCGGCGTCACGTTCGAGGTACCGATCGTCGTCGTGCTGCTGGTGCGGATGAACGTGGTGAAGCTGAAGAAGCTGAAGGAGATCCGGCCGTATGTGATCGTCGGCGCGTTCGTGGTGTCGGCCGTCGTAACGCCGCCGGACGTGTTTTCGCAGCTGATCCTCGCGGTTCCGCTGATTCTGCTGTACGAAGCTGGCATCGTCGCGGCGCGGTTGATCGTCGGCAAGCAGCCGGTGGTCGTGGAGGATGCGAGTCCGCCGCCGTCTAGTTGAAGTGCCGCGAGTCAGTGCCGGGCGTCAAATGAAAAAGGGCAGTTCATTGCGGACTGCCCTTATTCATTGCGTGGAATCGCGGCATTAGCTTCAGCCGCCTTCGTCATCCGGCTGATCGCCGCCGCCGTTCTCGTCTTCCGTCTGTTTCGGCGGCGGCGGGCGTTTGCCGATCTTCACGTCGAGATCGATCTGATGACCTTTGCGCACCAGATGCACTTTCGCCGCCGTACCGGGCTTGATCTGCGCGATCACGTTCAACAGACGCGTGGTATCGGTGATCGCCTGGCCGTTTACGCTCGTCAGGATGTCGCCGGGCTTGATGCCCGCGCGGTCGGCCGGGCCGCTTTTCAGCACGCCCGCGACAATCGCGCCCGACTTCTGATCGAGCCCGAACGACTCCGCGATTTCCGGCGTGACGTCCTGCGGTTCGACGCCGATCCAGCCGCGCGTGACCGTGCCGGTCGTAATGATGCTCTCGAGCACGCTGCGCGCGGTCGACACCGGAATCGCGAAGCCGATGCCGAGCGAGCCGCCCGAGCGCGAGTAGATTGCGGTGTTGATGCCGAGCAGGTTGCCGTTCACGTCGACGAGCGCACCGCCCGAATTGCCGGGGTTGATCGGGGCGTCGGTCTGGATGAAGTTTTCGAACGTATTGATGCCGAGATGGTTGCGGCCAAGCGCGCTGACGATGCCCATCGTTACGGTCTGCCCGACGCCGAACGGATTGCCGATCGCGAGCACGACGTCGCCGACGCGGGTCTGGTCCATCCGGCCGAGCGTGATGGTGGGCAGATCGGTCATATTGACCTTGAGCACGGCCAGATCGGTTTCGGGGTCGATGCCGATGACCTTCGCGCTGGCTGTGCGGCCATCGGCGAGCGCGATTTCGATCTGATCGGCGCCGTCGACGACGTGCTGGTTCGTTAGAATGTAACCTTCCGAACTCACTATCACGCCTGAGCCGAGATTCGAGGCAGGCTGCTCCTGCTGCTTGCGATTGTTCCTGTCGCCGAAGAAGTAGCGGAACAGCGGGTCTTTGGCGCGCGGGTCGGGAGGCAGCGAGCCATCCTTGCTGGAGAACACGTTGACGACCGCGGGCATGGCCTTTTGCGCCGCCTCGGCATAGGACGTTTCGGCATGGCCAGTGCCGATGCCCGGCGCCACTTCCCGTAGCGCGACGATCGGTTCGGCGAGTTGTCTGCCGAATTGTCCTTGACGCTGCAGCCACTGCGGTTTGAGGGTCGCAATGATGAACATCAGCGCCAACAGCACCGTCACCGCTTGGGCAAATAACAGCCAGAAGCGTCTAAGCATCTGAAGACTAGAGGTCTATATGGATCGGATTGAACTTGAATTGTACTTGAACAATCTCCTTGAAACCGCGCGCTTCAAGGACTATTGCCCGAACGGATTGCAGGTCGAAGGACGCCGCCGGATCAACAAGCTCGCGACCGGCGTGACCGCGTCGGTGGCCTTCCTGGAGGCCGCGCTCGACTGGGGCGCGGACGCCGTGCTGGTTCATCACGGCTACTTCTGGCGCAACGAGGCACCGCAGATCACTGGCCGCAAACATGCTCGTTTGAAGCTGCTGCTCGCCAACGACCTGAACCTGTTCGCCTACCATCTGCCGCTCGACGATCATCCCGAGTTCGGCAACAACGCGCAGATCGGCGAGAAGATGGGCTGGATCAGCGACGCGCGTTTCGGCGACAACGATCTCGGCTGGCTCGCCACGCTGCCAATGCCGATCACGCTGTCGCACCTCACCGCGGAGATCGCGCAGACACTGGGCCGCACGCCGCTCGTGTTCGGCGATCCGGATATGGAGCTGCGCCGCGTCGGCTGGTGCACGGGCGCCGCGCAAGGCATGTTCGACGCGGCGATCAACGCGGGTGTCGACGTCTACGTGACCGGCGAGGTATCGGAGTCGGTGATGCATACGGCGGCGGAAAGCGGCGTCGCGTTTCTGGCAGCTGGCCACCACGCGACCGAGCGCTTCGGCGTGCAGGCGGTGGGCAAGCATCTGTCCGAATCGTTCGATATCGAACATCTGTTTATCGATATCCCCAATCCCGTTTGAATTGCGAATTGCATTAACGAAGAACAAAGCAGGAATACCGCAGAAGGCACTTAAAAGGAGGTGCGAAAAAGTTTGCGATCGGTACGGACAAACCCTGAGTTATCAAGGGCTTCGCACGGTTTTTGGCAATCGGCCCTTGTAAATGGCGACTCCATTCGAGCAAACTAGCGGCGGTAGAAGCGACGTGAAGGAAAAATCCAACTCAGAAGTGGGGCGTGTGATGCGAGACAAAGAAGAGGAACGCGTCGATGGCAGCCGCCGTAACTGGCTGGTAGCGACGACCGTAGCAGGCGGCATAGGAGGTGTTGCCGTTGTCGTACCCTTTGTTAGTTCCTTTGCACCATCCGAAAAGGCCAAGGCCGCAGGTGCCCCGGTCGAAGCCGATATCAGTGGTCTGAAGCCCGGCGACATGATGACGGTCGCCTGGCGTGGCAAGCCGGTGTGGATCATCAACCGCACGGACCGCATGCTCGCCGATGTTCAAAAAGCCGACAGCCAGGTAGCGGACCCCCACTCGCTGAATCCGTTTTCGATGCCGCTGCCGGACTACTGCAACAACGAATTCCGTTCACGCGCCGAGAACAAGCATCTGCTGGTTGCCGTCGCCGTTTGCACGCATCTGGGCTGCACGCCGACGCCGCGCTTCCAGGAAGGCCCGCAGCCGAATCTCCCCGACGACTGGCCCGGCGGTTTCCTGTGCCCGTGCCACGGCTCGACCTACGACATGGCCGGCCGCGTCTTCAAGAACAAACCCGCTCCGCAGAACCTCGACATCCCGCGCTTCATGTTCACGTCGGCGACGGCCCTTGTGATCGGGAAGGACGAAAAAGGAGAAGCGTAATGGCGAGCGAACACGAAGTAGAGACGACCGGGCTGGCTGGTTGGATCGACCAGCGCTTCCCGATGACTGCCACGTGGAAGAAGCACGTTTCCGAGTACTACGCGCCGAAGAACTTCAACTTCTGGTACTTCTTCGGTTCGCTTGCGTTGCTGGTGCTGGTCAACCAGATCGTCACCGGCATTTTCCTGACGATGAACTACAAGCCCGACGCGACGCTCGCGTTCTCGTCGGTCGAGTACATCATGCGCGAGGTGCCGTGGGGCTGGCTGATCCGCTACATGCACTCGACGGGTGCGTCGATGTTTTTCGTCGTCGTGTATCTGCACATGTTCCGCGGGCTCATGTACGGCTCGTACCGCAAGCCGCGCGAGCTCGTGTGGATTTTCGGCTGCCTGATCTTCCTGAGCCTGATGGCCGAGGCATTCTTCGGCTATCTGCTGCCGTGGGGGCAGATGTCGTTCTGGGGCGCGCAGGTGATCGTGAACCTGTTCTCGGCGATTCCGTTCATCGGGCCGGATCTGTCGCTGTGGATTCGCGGCGACTACGTTGTCTCTGACGTCACGCTGAACCGCTTCTTCGCGTTTCACGTGATCGCGATTCCGCTGGTGCTGATCGGCCTCGTGATCGCGCACCTCGTCGCGCTGCACGAAGTCGGCTCGAACAACCCGGACGGCATCGAGATCAAGGCCAAGAAGGGCCCGGATGGCGTGCCGCTCGACGGCATTCCGTTCCACCCGTACTACTCGGTGCACGACTTCATGGGCGTAACGATCTTCCTGCTGATCTTCGCGGCGATCATCTTCTTCGCGCCGGAAATGGGTGGGTACTTCCTTGAAGCCAACAACTTCATCCCCGCGAATCCGCTGCAGACGCCGCCGGAAATTGCGCCTGTGTGGTACTTCACCGCCTTTTATGCGATGCTGCGCGCCACTACCGATCCATTCAAGATCGTGCTGATGATCGTCATCGCGCTACTCGGGTTGCTGGCGCTCGTGCGCGCGCGCGGCAAGTGGAAGCTCGGTCTGCCGGTGCTTGCGGTGCTGGTGATCGTCGCGATGGTGTTCACCGAATCGAAGTTCTGGGGCGTCGTGGTGATGGGCAGCGCGGTGATTTCGCTGTTCTTCCTGCCGTGGCTCGACCGGTCGCCGGTCAGGTCTATTCGCTACCGGCCGTTCTTCCACAAGGTTTTCTTCGGGATCTTCGTGATCGCGTTCCTGACGCTCGGCTTCCTCGGCACGCGACCGCCATCGCCGGCCGCGACGCTGATCGCCCAGATCTGCGCGCTGATCTACTTCGCGTTTTTCCTCGGCATGCCCTTCTGGACCCGGCTTGGCAAGTTCAAGCAGCCGCCGGAACGGGTGCGGTTCAAGCCTCACTAATCGCGAGCCAGGAGAACATGAAGATGAAAAAACTGCTTTCGATGTGCGCGCTGGTCGGCGCGACCGTGCTTGCGCTGCTGGCCGCTCCGGTTCACGCGGACGAGAATTTCCCGCTCGATCGCGCGCCGGACAACACGAACAATTTCGCTTCTTTGCAGCGCGGCGCGCAATTGTTTGTAAACTACTGCCTGAATTGCCACAGCGCGAACCTGATGCGCTACAACCGCCTGACCGATCTCGGCATCACGCCGAACGAAATCCAGGCGAACCTGCTGTTCACCACCGACAAGGTCGGCAACACGATGACCGTGGCGATGCGCCCGGAGGACGCGAAAGCGTGGTTTGGGGCGACGCCGCCGGATCTGTCGGTGGAGGCGCGGGCGCGCGGCACGGACTGGCTTTACACGTATCTGCGGAGTTTTTACCGCGACGATACGCGGCCGACCGGCTGGAACAATCTGGTGTACCAAAACGTGAGCATGCCTCACGTGCTGTGGCAGCTTCAGGGGCAGCGTGCGGCGAAATTCGGCGACGAAACCGACGAAAGAACCGGCGAAAAAGTACACAAATTCCTCGGCTTCCAGCAACTGACTCCGGGGACGATGTCGCCGGTAGATTATGATTCTGCTGTGGCCGACCTCGTGTCGTACCTGTCATGGATGTCCGAACCGACGCAGCAAACCCGCAGGCAACTTGGCGTGTGGGTGCTGTTGTTCCTCGGTATCCTGAGCTTTTTCGCCTGGCGACTGAACGCCGCGTACTGGAAACATATCAAATAATCACGCCGCTACATGGCGTGGGGCCGGCGCCAGGAAAAACCTGCTGAACGGTTTTTCCGCGCGCTGGCCCTTCAGCTTTTTGAGGAAACGTAAACATGATGGTTCTGTATTCCGGCACTACTTGCCCGTTCTCCCAGCGTTGCCGGCTGGTGTTGTTCGAAAAGGGCATGGACTTCGAGATCCGCGACGTCGACCTGTTCAACAAGCCGGAAGACATCGCCGTGATGAATCCGTATGGTCAGGTGCCGATTCTCGTCGAACGGGACCTGATTCTGTACGAATCGAACATCATCAACGAGTACATCGACGAGCGCTTCCCGCACCCGCAGCTGATGCCGGCCGATCCGGTCCAGCGCGCGCGTGCCCGCCTGTTCCTGCTCAACTTCGAGAAAGAGCTGTTCGTCCACGTCGGCACGCTCGAAAACGAGAAGGGCAAGGCAGCGGAGAAGAATCACGAGAAGGCGCGCCTCGCGATCCGCGATCGCCTGACGCAGCTCGCGCCGATCTTCCTGAAGAACAAGTACATGCTCGGCGAAGAGTTCTCGATGCTCGACGTCGCGATCGCACCGCTGCTTTGGCGCCTTGACCACTACGGTATCGAGCTGTCGAAGAACGCCGCGCCGCTGATGAAGTACGCCGAGCGCATTTTCAGCCGCCCGGCTTATATCGAAGCGCTGACGCCGTCGGAAAAGGTGATGCGTCGTTGAGTTTGGCTTTGGAGCGCGGACGCCGCATCGCTTCGATGTGCGACCGCGCCCGCAAGAGGACTGTTGATGCAAGAGATTTCCACGAAGCCTTATCTGTTGCGCGCGCTCTACGAGTGGTGCACGGATAACGGCTACACGCCGCATATCGCGGTTCGCGTCGACAATCAGACGCGCGTGCCACGTCAGTTCGTGCGCGACAACGAGATCGTGTTGAACATCAGCTTCGAGGCGACCAGCCAGCTGCAGATGGGCAACGAGTGGATCGAGTTCAACGCGCGCTTCTCCGGCAAGTCCCACAAGATCGAAGTGCCGGTCGCCAATATTCTTGCGATCTACGCGCGCGAGAACGGCCAGGGTATGGCGTTCCCGGTCGAATCGGCGGGCGGCGAGGCTCAGGATTCGGGCGCGGATGCCGCGGACGAAGCTGACACGCCGGCGGCTCCGCGCGCCGTCGAAACCGCCCCCGCCGCCCCTGCCGACCCTGCCGCGGCCACCGACGCCGCCGACAAACCGCAGCCCGACGACGATGGCTCGAAAGGCGGCGGAAGGGCTCGCCTTAAGATCGTGAAATGAAGTAGAATCACGGCCTCATGCCGGCTTAGCTCATCAGGTAGAGCGCTTGACTTGTAATCATGAGGTGGCGGGTTCGAGTCCTGCAGCCGGCACCAGATTGCGTTATCAGCAGTAACTGGAAATGCTAGAAAACCCCGTCGAAGCACACGCTTTGGCGGGGTTTTTCTTTTTTCGGTGGAAATTGCCCGGATCGTTGCTGATGCCGATCACCGAAGCCTTGGCCCGGCTTGTTTGCGACGAGGGTTTCATGCGCGTCACAACGTGCAAGGGCAGCGTGAGGTGAGCCGCGCGATGGCTCAAAAACCATGATATCTCTTTCACCTTGTCGATTGTAGACATTATTGTCTACTTTCGGTGCGTCCAGACTCACCTCATCACCGTCACCAATTCATGCCGCGCCGCGAATCCGCACGGCGGCGGTACGTTACTATTCGGGCGTCGCCCGGGATGGCGGGCAGCCGCCGGACGTCCGGTCCGCTGCCGCGGTCCACGTCGCCGGCGACGTCACATCGACTCCATTGCACCATGACCAGCCCCGCAACTCTCACCTGGCCAGAAGCCGACGGCCCGCGCACCGCACGCTGGCGTTCCGAAGCGGCCGTGCCGCCGCCGAAGCGCGTCGTCGTCGCCGACGACCGCACCACCGCCGATTCGGCCTACCGCCTCGCCTGCGAAGGCACCGCGCTGCTATGGCGCGGCGACTTCCAGAACGCGCGCCAACTGCTGCAGGCCGTCACGCGCCGGCTCGAACGCAAGCCGCGCAAGCAGGGAGCCACACCGCTCGACGCGTTCAACCAGCATCGGCAGGTGCAGTCGCAGCGCGCGCGCACGCTCGGCATGATCCTGATTCCGCTCGATGCCGACTACGCCATTGCGCTGCGGCGCGCGCCCGACGTGCGGCAGGCCTGCATCGAAGCTTATGGACCGGCGAGCGGTGACGCGTCGGTCGTATCGTTGCGCGAGTTGCTCGGTTTGATCGGCGCGCACGAATGGCGCAAGAAGGGCGTCGAGATTACGGCGCTCGGCGAGCGCATCCATCCGCACTACGGTGTGTTCTCACCGGTTCGCGGCGAGTACGTCGATCTGGTCGCGCGCACGCCGCTGCCGTCGCCGGACCTCGCGTTCGATATCGGCACCGGCACTGGCGTGCTGGCCGCGCTGTTGGCCAAACGCGGCGTGCGCAAGATCGTCGCGACGGACCAGGATGCGCGCGCGCTTGCGTGTGCTCGTGAAAATCTCGCGCGTCTTGGTTTCGCCGAGCACGTCGAGATTGTGCAGGCCGATCTGTTTCCGGACGGTCGGGCACCGCTCGTCGTCTGCAATCCGCCGTGGGTGCCGGCGCGGCCCGCGTCGCCGCTCGAATACGCGGTCTACGATCCGGACAGCCGCATGCTGGTCGGCTTCCTGAACGGCCTCGCCGATCATCTGACGCCGGGCGGCGAGGGCTGGCTGATCATTTCGGATTTCGCCGAGCACCTTGGGCTGCGTACGCGCGAGTGGCTGCTCGCGGCGATCGAGCACGCGGGGCTCAGTGTCGCGGGACGCGAGGACATTCGTCCACGGCATCCGAAGGCCAGCGATCAGAACGATCCGTTGTATGTTGCGCGAGCGGCCGAGGTCACGTCGTTGTGGCGGCTCAAGGCGCGGTGACGGCGACTGCGCGCGTCACGCCGACGTGCCGTGCGCTTCCAGATACGCGCACGCGCCCCGGCCAGCGACCAGCCCGCTGGCAAAGCAGGCGGTCAACAGATAACCACCGGTCGGCGCCTCCCAATCGAGCATTTCGCCCGCGCAGAATGCGCCGGGCATCCGGTCGATCATCAGATGCGCGTCCAACGCCTCGAACGGGATTCCGCCCGCCGTACTGATCGCTTCCTCGATCGGTCGCGCGCGCAGCAGTCGCATCGGCAGCGCCTTGATCGCGTGGGCGAGGCCGCGTGCATCGGCGAAGGCTTCTTTCGACAGAATCTCATGCAACAACGCCAGCTTGACCCCGCCGATTCCGATTCGCCCGTGCAGATGACTCGCGATCGAGCGTGAGCCGCGCGGCCGCGTCACTTCCTCCACGACTCGCTCGAGCGGCAAGTCTGGCGCGAGATCCAGCGCGATCGTGACCTCGCCGCCGGCGAGAATCCGCTCGCGGATCGGCGCCGACAACGCGTAAATCAGGCTCCCTTCGAGGCCCGTTTCGGTCAAAAGTATTTCACCTTGTCGATTGTGGACTTTTCCGTCTACACCGGTGACGGAAATCGCGACCGTCTTGATCGGCTGACCCGCGAAACGCTCGCGCAGATACGGGCTCCAGTCCGCGTCGAAGCCGCAGTTCGCGGGACGCAGCGGCGTCACCGGCACGTCGCGTGACGTCATCAGCGGCACCCACGCGGCGTCGGAGCCGAGACGCGGCCAACTGGCGCCGCCGAGCGCGAACACGACCGCGTCGCAGCTGATCGTCTGCTCACCGTTGGGCGTGTCGAAGCGCAACGCGTGGGCGGCGCCGTCTTCGGATGTTGACGCCCAGCCGCTCCACTTGTGACGCATATGAAACTGCACACCCGCTTCGCGCAGCCGATGCAGCCACGCGCGCAGCATCGGCGCGGCCTTCATGTCGGACGGAAATACGCGCCCCGAACTGCCGACGAACGTCTCGACGCCCAACTCGCGCAACCATGCGCGCAGCGCGTCGGGACCGAACGCGTCGAGTAACGGCGCGATGCGCTCGCGGCGCGAGCCGTAGCGGTCGAGAAACGGCGCGAGGGCTTCCGAATGCGTGATGTTCATGCCGCCTTTGCCCGCCATCAGGAATTTGCGGCCGACCGACGGCATCGCGTCATATACGTGGACTTGCACCCCGCGCCCGGCAAGCGTCTCCGCGGCCATCAGGCCGGCGGGGCCGCCGCCGATCACGGCGACGCGGGCGGAATCGAGCGAGATTGACATGCGGTTCAGCGGATCAACGGGGAGAACAGGCGGTGCGCCGCGGTGACCGAACGGATATGCGGCGCGAAGGGCGCTATTGTCACACCGCGCGCGGCGCGCGGCAAACGCCGACACACTCTGTCGAACTGTGCTCGGTACTGGCAAATAGGCGGCTATTCGCCAGGCGACCGGGCTCGATCGCCCCAGACCGGAAAATACTGGATTCAGTCTTTCTCCCGGCCGTTGCGCATCGCGTTCAGCGCTTGGCTCGTGCCGCACGCGACCTATACTTTTCAAACATCATCCATCGGCCGCCGTTCGCGTCGTTCCTCGCGTCAATCCCCAATCACGTCGCTTGCGACGCAGCCGCTGCGGCGCGCTTCACTGCCGCGCGCCGGCAGCCGACGCGAAGCGCCTGTTGAATCGGTGGAAGAGTCGATCGTCTGGTTCAAGGAGATTGCCATGACCCGCAAATATATCGACTGTCGCGAGTTTCCGAGCGAAACGAACTGCACTGTCGCGCTATCCGCCGACAGCGACGGCGAACTGCTCGAAGCCGCGGTCCAGCATGCCGTCAGCGTTCACCAGCACGCGGATTCGCCGGAGCTGCGCGAGCAGCTGAAGACGCTATTTCATGAGGGAACGCCGCCCGTCGAGGCGCCGCACGCTTGAGACACCCGTGGAAGGGGAGTGTGGAAGCCCGCGTCGCGAGCGGCATCCAGCCGCCCGCGTGCGATCGTGTTGCAGCAGTCTTGTGGTGACACGAGAAACGCGATACCAGGCCAATCTAACCAGGATGCCGACGCGCTAACCCGGATACGCCTCATCGACCTTCAGCCCGGCGAGCTTGAAGATCACCCGCAACGTCTGCGGCTTGATGTCGCGTCGCGACGCGAGCGTCGTCATCACGAAGTCGAGCACCTTGGCGTACTTGAGCATCGTCAGGCAGGTCTCGAGGTCGACGTTGCCGTCACGCATGACCTCGGCGAGCCGCAGCATTTCCGTGGAGATGTCGCGAGCCATCTCCAGTTCGAGTTGCTGTTTCTCCGACCATGCCGGCGCGGCGGTGAGCTTTGCCATCATTTCCTGAAACTTCTGTTCGACATTTCCGTTGGGTACCGTATCCATTGCCGCCTCTTCTGTGATCATCCGAGCGCGCGACCCGTTGCAAAGCCGGCCGCTGCTGGTTACGTAACGTTCGCCCCTTGTTGCGGGACCGCTCTCCCCACATGCATCCGGTTCGCGTGTCCGGTTGCACGGCCGGACAGTCTCCTGTTTTCGGCGACGCGGCTTGCACCCGCAGGCTCAGCCGGCGCTCAAGCTGTTTTCAGCCATTCTCGAGACACTTCCGCGCAGCGCCTTTCGAGCAGGAAGTGTTCCTGGTGGACCGCCTGTCTCGCGTGACCCGGGCAGCGTACTCGCTGGAATTGCCGCACTTTGGGTAAACTGGCAGCAACTTTTCTCTTTTTCCGTCATCTGTCGCACGTTCGCACTGCAATTGATGGCGGCTCATACGATGTCCGGCAAAACCCACGAAATCCGTCCCAACCAGTCCGTCGAACTGCTCAAAGAGCTCCACATCCTCACGCGCGACGGCAAGATGAATCAGGACAGCCGTCGCAAGCTGAAGCAGGTCTACCATCTGTTCCAGTTCATCGAGCCGCTACTCAAGGACCTGAAGCACCAGCAGGGGGCGCTGACGCTCGTCGATCACGGCGCGGGCAAGTCATACCTCGGTTTTATCCTGTACGACCTGTTTTTCAAGGAGTTTCAGGATGTCGCTGGTGGGGCTTCGCACATTTACGGCATTGAAACGCGCGAAGAGCTGGTGACGAAGTCCGAAGAGCTGGCGGCGCGGCTCGGCTTCAAGGGGATGTCGTTTCTGAATCTGTCGGTGGCGGAGTCGATCACGTCGACGCGGTTGCCCGCCGAAATCGACATCGTGACCGCGCTGCACGCGTGCAATACCGCCACCGACGACGCGATCCGTTTCGCGCTCGAAAAGCACGCGAAGTACATCGTCGTCGTGCCGTGCTGCCAGGCCGAGGTGGCCGGCGTGCTGCGGCAGAACAAGGGCAAGGCTCTGAAGACCGCGCTGACGGAAATCTGGCGGCATCCGCTGCACACGCGCGAATTCGGCAGCCAGATCACGAACGTGCTGCGCTGCCTGCAGCTCGAAGCGCATGGCTATCAGGTCAGCGTGACCGAGCTGGTCGGCTGGGAACACTCGATGAAAAACGAGTTGATCATCGCGCAGTACAAGGACCTGCCGCGGCGCCGGCCCGCTGAGCGGCTCGGCGAAGTGCTGGACGCGCTCGGGCTCGATGCGCTGAAGGAGCGATTTTTCGTGCCGGCCTGAGGCGCGGCCTGGCGCTTCACTTAGCGCTTCATCAACGCATCCCAGCCCGCGAGGCCAATGCGCCGCAGCGTTTCCTGATTGCGCTCGTAGATCTCTTCCGCGTCGGGAAAGGCCTGCACGGCCCGCTCGATGCTGTCCTCGCGCAGCAGATGCAGGATCGGATAGGGCGCCCGGTTCGTGTAGTTTTCGATATCGTCGGGCTCGCTGCCTTCGAACTGGTAATGCGGATGAAAGCTCGCGATCTGGATAGTGCCTTCGAGCCGTAGCTGCTGGACCAGCCGGTCGGCGAAGAACAGGCAGTCGTTGAAGCCGAGAAAGTCCTTGAACGCGCACGGCAGGATCAGCAACGTCGTGTCGATGGCGGCGGGGTCGGCGGCGACGAGGGTCTGCAACTCGGCTTCCAGGTCGGTCAGCACCGCTTCGAGCGTGTCCGCTTCGCTGAGCGCATAGCGAATCTGCCCCTTCACATGCACGGCCTTCGCGAACGGACACAGGTTCAGGCCGATCACGGCCTCCGTCAGCCAATGACGGGTCGCGGCGATAACGGCATCGTGGGATTCGGCGGACAACGGCATGGCGGATGGATGTGACGGGAAAACGCGCAATTCTAAAGGACCCAGCTGACGGACTGGCTCAGCGAACCGGCTTCTCCGCGCAAGCGGCCGCTATCAACTGCGCGGCGACTTTCGGCGCGGCGAGGATCGGCCCGCAGCCCGGCCCGTAAGTCTGGCTCGCCGCGTACACGCCCTCGATCAGCAGACCGAGCCCATCGGCCAGCGCTTGCGGATCGCCGGCGCCGGCCGCTGTCGACAGTTCGACGAGGCGCGCCATCAAGCGCTGCTTGTTGCGGAACACGAACTGCCGCGCCGGATGCGCGGTATCCGAAAACTCCACCGACACGTTCACGAACGGGCAGCCGCGGTAATCGTCGACCGAGGCGCGCACCGCGAGGTCGTCGAAGTACTGCTGAAGCTGCTTCGCCGGCTCGCCAGGATGCTTCGCGAAGCTCTTCTCGACGTAGCGGAAGAACTGCTCGTCCTTCTGCTCCAGATACGCCATCACGAGCTCGTCCTTCGACGAAAACTGCCGGTACAGACTCATCTTGTTCACGCCCGCGCGCTCGACCACCGCATCGACGCCGACCGTGCGCACGCCCTCGCGATAGAACAACTCGCTGGCCGCGCGCAGCAGATGCAGCTGCGCCTGCGGCCCGGCGGTCTGTGCGCCGCGCGCGCGCCGCGCACGAGTAGGGGCGGGCTTGGGGGTTTCGCTGTCGGACATGGCAAGTCACTCGAATGAGATTGACGCCTTGACATGTTACCGACCAGTAACTAAGATCGCAACACAATTGTGACCGATCTGTCACAAGACATTCACCGAGGCCGTAATAATACGAACGACGCCGCCACCCGGGCCGCGTCGATGGGAGAATCGATGAACTGGGCTGCGCGACTGATAGGCGGGCGTTTCCACTACGGCTGGTTGACCGTCGCCGTGGTGTTCCTGGTGTTGCTCGCGGCTGCGGGTACGCGAGCGACACCGAGCGTGATGATGGTGCCGCTCGAGCACCAATTCGGCTGGAGCCGCGCGACGATTTCGCTCGCGATCTCGGTGAACATCGCGCTGTACGGGTTGATGGGGCCGTTCGCGGCCGCCGCGATGCAGCGCTTCGGTGTGCGCCCCACGCTGCTGAGCGCGCTCGGCGCGATGGCCGCGGGTGTCGCGCTGTCGTCGCTGATGACGCATCCGTGGCAAATGGTGCTGATCTGGGGCGTGATGGTCGGCGGCTCGACCGGCGTAGCGGCGCTGTCGCTGTCGGCGACGGTCGTGACGCGCTGGTTCACGACGCGCCGCGGTCTCGTGATGGGTATCCTGACCGCCAGCTCGGCGACCGGCCAGCTGGTGTTTCTGCCGCTGCTCGCGGCCATCGCCGAGCATTACGGCTGGCGTCAGGTCGTGTGGGTCGTCGCGCTCGCGGCGGCCGTCGTGATTCCGCTCGTCGCGTTCCTGCTGCCCGAGCATCCGGCCAGCATGCAGCTGCGCCCGTACGGCGAACCCCATGACGCGCCCATCACGACGACCGTCACCAGGCAGAATCCGCTCGCGATCGCATTCGGCACGCTCGCGTCGGCGAGCAAAACGCGCGACTTCTGGCTGCTGTTCTTCAGCTTCTTCATTTGCGGCGCGAGCACCAATGGCTATGTCGGCACCCATCTGATCGCGATGTGCGGCGACTACGGGATGACCGAAGTGCAGGGCGCGTCGTTGCTCGCGGCGATGGGCGTGTTCGACCTGTTCGGCACGACGATGTCGGGCTGGCTGTCGGACCGCTTCAATAGCCGCGTGCTGCTGTTCTGGTATTACGGGCTGCGGGGGCTGTCGCTGATGTATCTGCCGCACGCGTTCGGCATCGACTTTTTCGGACTGCCGCTGTTCGCGGTGTTCTACGGTCTCGACTGGATCGCCACCGTGCCGCCGACCGTGCGTCTTGCGACCGACGTCTACGGCAAGGAATCGGCGCCGATCGTGTTCGGCTGGGTGGTCGCGGGCCACCAGCTCGGCGCGGCGTTCGCGGCGCTCGGCGCGGGCATGCTGCGCGCGAGTCTTGGCACCTACACGGTCGCATCGATGATTTCCGGCGGCTTGTGTCTGATCGCCGCGGTGATCGTGCTGCGCATCAATCGCCCGGCCAAGGTGCCGACGCCGCAGGCAATCTGAGGCGCCCTCGCGAGCCGCGCGGATTCACCGTCAGCGAAGCAACGACGCACGGCCCCATAACGGGGCCGTGCGCGTTTTCTCAGCCAGCACGCATAGCGCCGCGCCGCAACTTGGAGCGCGCACCGAAAGCCCGTTATGCTATGTGGCCTCGGGCAGCCGCCCGGAGAACATGAATATCTACCGAGAGAAGCGCATGGCCACCAAACCCGCCTCAACCGAAGTTGCCATTCACGAGCTGATTGCAGGCCGTTGGAGCCCTCGCGCGTATTCGAGCGAGCCGGTGAGCCGCGATCAGTTGCGCGCCGTGCTCGAAGCGGCGCGCTGGGCGCCGTCTTCATATAACGTGCAGCCTTGGCGTTTTGTGGTATTCGATCGCAGCGTCGACGAAGTCGCGTTCAAGAAGGCTTTCGCCACGCTGGTGCCGTTCAACCAGGGCTGGAATGCGCTCGCGCCGGTGCTGATCGCGGTGACCGCGCACACACTGACCAACAAGGGCGACGTAAACCGCTGCGCGTTCTACGACGCCGGCGCGGCGGCGATGTCGCTGGTGCTGCAGGCGCACGCGCTCGGCCTCGCCGCGCACCAGATGAGCGGCTTCGACGTGAACGCGTTCCGTACCACCTTCGAACTACCAAAGGACGTCGAGCCGATCGCGATGATCTCGCTCGGCCATTACGGCGACGTCGACAAACTGGACCCGGTCCTGCGCGAACGCGAGAAGGCGCCGCGTCAACGCGCGGCGCTCGCGGATATCGCGTACGCCGGCGCCTGGAAGAAGGCGTTCTGAGCGATGGATTCGCCGCGCTTGCCGCGCGATTTCGCGTAAAGTGAAGAAAGCAGTCGATGAGCAACGAAGCAGTCAGGCACGCGCGGCACGGTCCGCGCGTTTTTCATGCAGCGCCGTCCATGCCGTTCTCGCCATCCGTCACGCTCGACAGCGGCGCGGCCACATGTTCGAGCGACTTGCGCTCCGCGTCGACACCCCAGATCGCCGCGACGAGCGCCGCCGCGAGCATCAACGCCGAGCCGACCAGATAGCCCGAAAACACCTCACTGCGCTGATGCGTATCGATCAGCCGACCGAAAAACGCCGGTCCGATGATGCCGCCGAGCGCGGTGCCGAACGCATAGAAAACCGCGATCGCGAGCGCGCGGATTTCGAGCGGAAACGATTCGCTCACGGTCAGATACGCGGAACTCGCGGCCGCCGACGCAAAGAAGAAAATGACCATCCAGGCGACCGTCTGCGTGACGACGCTCAGCAGTTGCTGCTCGAACAGATAGCCCGACAGTGTCAGCAGGATCGCCGACATCGCGTAGGTCGCGGCGATCATCTTGCGTCGACCGATCACGTCGAACAGCCGCCCGAGCACGAGCGGCCCCAGGAAATTGCCGAGCGCGAAAGGCAGCAGATACCAGCCGATGTCGTCGCCCGGCACGTGATAGAAGTCGGTGAGGACGAGCGCGTAGGTGAAAAAGATCGCGTTGTAGAAGAATGCCTGCGCGGTCATCAACGTGAGACCGACCAGCGCGCGGCGCCGGTGCACGTTGAACAGCGTGTGGAACACCTCGCGCAACGGCGTATGGTCGCGCGCGCGCAGGCGCAGCCGCGTGAGGGCGTCGTCGGCAAGCGTGTGGCCGTCGTCGCGAAAACGCGTCTCGATGCCCTCGACGATCGTGCGGGCGTCGCGCTCGTCGCCGTGCGTGAGTAGCCAGCGCGGGCTTTCGGGTATCCAGATGCGCATCGGCAGGATCACCAGCGCGAGCACCGCGCCGATGAAAAAACACGCGCGCCAGCCCCAGTCGGAAGGCAGCAGGTGCGGATCGAGCAGCACCAGCGAGCCCGCGGCGCCGAGCCCCGCGCCCACCCAGAACGTGCCGTTGATGCCGAGGTCGGTCCAGCCGCGCACGCGTGCCGGCGTGAATTCCTGGATCGTCGAGTTGATCGCCGTGTATTCGCCGCCGATACCCGCACCGGTCAGGAAGCGGAACAGCATGAAGCTCATCAGATTCCACGACAGCGCGGTCGCCGCGGTCGCGGCCAGATACAGCGTCAGCGTGATGAAAAACAGCTTGCGGCGGCCGAGCCGATCGGTCAGCCAGCCGAAACCGAGCGCACCGAGCACCGCGCCGGCAATGTACGCGCTGCCCGCGAGGCCGACCTCGGCATTCGAAAAGCGCAGCGCCGGGCTGGTTTTCAGCGCGCTCGCGACCGCGCCGGCGAGCGTCACCTCGAGGCCGTCGAGCAGCCACGTCACGCCGAGCGCAACCACGATCAGCGTATGAAAGCGGCCCCACGGCAGACGGTCTAGCCGCGACGGCAGATCGGTTTCGATCAGCGTGGCGTGCTGGTCATCGACGGCGGCGGCGGGCGGCACGCTCATGACGCGAAGTCTCCTCGATGGCGAAATGGGGCGGCATATCCGGTCGGACGCAGCAAGATCCATTCCGCGCCATGATTTCAATCGATCTTGCGGCCGTCCCGGCAGCTTCAGTTGATGCTGCCGGAGTTTTCGTGATACAAAGCCGCTCCCCTTTCTTTGCGCGCCAGCCGTGAGCGGCCATTCCTGCCATGAACTATTGCGCGATTGACTTCGGTACTTCCAATTCGGCCGTCGCGGTTCCGATCGGCCCGCAACTGAAGCTGGCGCCGGTCGAAGACGCGTACACGACGCTGCCCACCGCGGTCTTCTTCAATACCGACGAACACACCAGCGAATTCGGGCGCGCGGCGCTCGCTGCTTACATCGACGGTTTCGACGGCCGGCTGATGCGCTCGATGAAAAGCATTCTCGGCTCGCCGCTCGCCGAGAATACGACCGATCTCGGCGACGGCAGTGCGATCAAGTACACCGACGTGATCGCGACGTTCCTGACTCACCTGAAGCGCGCGGCCGAGGCGAGCGCCGGCGGCGCGATCGACCGCGCGGTGCTGGGCCGCCCGGTGTTCTTCGTCGACGACGACCCGCGCGCCGACCAGATGGCGCAGCAACAGCTCGAAGCCGCCGCGCGCACGGCCGGCTTGCGCGACATCCACTTTCAGTATGAACCGATCGCGGCTGCGTTCGACTACGAATCGCACCTGAGCGCCGAGGGGCTCGTGCTTGTGGCGGACATCGGCGGCGGTACGTCGGACTTTTCGCTCGTGCGAGTGGGGCCGGAACGGATGAAGCGCGTCGAGCGCAAGGACGATGTGCTCGCGCACCACGGCGTGCACGTCGCGGGTACGGACTTCGACCGCCGCGTCGAACTCGCCACGATACTGCGCGAACTCGGCTACCAGTCGCTCGATCCGCAAGGGCGCGAAATCCCGAACCGGATTTATTTCGATCTCGCGACCTGGCACCTGATCAACACCGTCTACACGCCGAAGCGCGTCAGCGAACTCGCGCTGATGCGGCACCTTTTCACGGAGACGAAGCACCACGACCGGCTGATGCGCGTGGTCGAGCAGCGTTTCGGGCACGCGCTCGCCGCCCACGCGGAAGAGGCGAAGATCGGCGTGGCGGCGGGCGGCGAGACCGTGATCGATCTCGAGCAGGTGGAAGAGGATCTGCGTCTCGCGTTCGACGAAGCGCAGCTCGTCAAAGCAGGCGAGGAAGAAACGCGACGCATCGTGCAGGCCGCGCGCGATACGGTGCAGGCGGCGGGCGTCGCGCCGCGCGATGTCGACGCGATCTATTTCACCGGCGGGTCGACCGGCCTCGCGTTTCTGTCGGGCGCGTTGGCCGCGGCGTTTCCAGACGCGCAAGCGGTATTCGGCGATCGTCTCGCGAGCGTTGCGACCGGCCTCGGTATTCATGCGCGGCGTGTATTCGGATAATCCCGAATAATCAACAAATAATCCGCCGCGGATTGCGAAGTAACGCGAAGTTAATCGGCGCATTCAGATTGGCCGCCGTAATAAAAAACCCCGCCGAGGCGGGGTTTTTTTGCGTCCAGAAGGAAGCGCGGAGCTTACACCGGCTTGATGTTAGCCGCTTGCTTGCCCTTCGGGCCCGTCTTCACTTCAAACGTGACCTTCTGGTTTTCTTGGAGCGTCTTGAAGCCTTCAGTGCGAATTTCCGAGAAATGCGCGAACAGATCTTCACCGCCGCCGTCCGGAGTGATGAAGCCAAAGCCCTTAGCGTCGTTGAACCACTTGACGGTACCGGTTTCCATATTACTTTTTCCTAAAAATGGTGAATAAGGCCGAAGCCCGGGGTGCATGAAAATCAAGGAAGGGGGTAATGGGACCAACCGGAGTACCGTTGATGGGCGAACTACGAAAGAACCACTTCACTCGCCACTTGAAATCCTGCCCGAACGTTATACGGCGAATTCGGACGAAGGTCAACAGTCTAGACGAAACTTTGCCGGACTGATCCGAAATTTTCTTACAAAGCTTGCGCAGGGGGACAACTTTTTGCTAGGGAGAACCCTTAGTTCGGCTGCGGTTTCGCTGCAGTAACACGGTGCAACCGTTAAACTACGCGCCGCGCGTCGGTTGCACCTATTCCGCATCTGGACGCGCTTACATGCGCGTCACCCCGTCCCCACCGCCACAAGCGATGTCACGCGGTGCCGACATGGTTCTGATTTAGGAGAAGACTTGAAAAGTTCTATACAACGGAACATCGGGCCATTCGCGCTGATGCTGACCGGTCTGGGCTCGATCATCGGTTCGGGTTGGCTGTTCGGCGCGTGGAAGGCTGCAAAAATTGCCGGTCCGGCTGCGATTTGCGCATGGATCATCGGTGCGGTCGTGATTCTCGCGATTGCGCTGACCTACGCGGAACTTGGCGCGATGTTTCCGGAATCTGGCGGGATGGTGCGCTATGCGCGCTACTCGCACGGCGCGCTGGTCGGTTTCATCAGCGCGTGGGCCAACTGGATCGCGATCGTGTCGGTGATCCCGATCGAGGCCGAAGCATCGATCCAATATATGAGTACATGGCCCTATCCCTGGGCGCATGCGCTGTTCGTCGACGGGTCGTTGACGACCAACGGCCTGCTGTTGTCCGCCGGGCTCGTCATCATCTATTTCCTGCTCAACTACTGGGGCGTCAAGCTGTTCGCGCGCGCCAACTCGGCGATCACGATCTTCAAGTTCCTGATCCCGGGCGCAACGATCGTCGGCCTGATGATGACAGGCGTCCACACCGAGAACTTTGGTCAGACGACCAAGTTCGCGCCGTACGGCTGGTCGGCGGTGCTGACCGCGGTCGCGACGAGCGGCATCGTGTTCGCATTCAACGGTTTCCAGAGCCCGATTAACCTGGCCGGTGAAGCGCGAAATCCGGCCAGGAGCGTGCCGTTCGCGGTGATCGGCTCGATCCTGCTCGCGCTCGTGATCTACGTGTTGCTGCAGATCGCATACATCGGTGCCGTGAATCCGGCCGACGTGATGAAGGGCTGGAGCCACTTCAGCTTTGCTTCGCCGTTCGCGGAACTGGCGATTGCGCTGAACCTGAACTGGCTGGCGATCCTGCTGTACGTCGACGCGTTCGTGAGCCCGAGCGGCACCGGTACGACCTACATGGCAACCACCTCGCGCATGATCTACGCGATGGAGCGCAACAACACGATGCCGAAGATGTTCGGTAACGTGCACCCGTTCTATGGCGTTCCGCGCAACGCGATGTGGTTCAACCTGCTCGTCTCGTTCATCTTCCTGTTCTTCTTCCGCGGCTGGAGTTCGCTCGCGGCGGTGATTTCGGTCGCGACCGTGATCTCGTACCTGACCGGCCCGATCAGCCTGATGGCACTGCGCCGCGCGGCAACCGATCTCGAGCGCCCGCTGCACATCGCCGGCATGAAGGTGATCGCGCCGTTCGCGTTCGTCTGCGCGTCGCTGATCCTGTACTGGGCGAGGTGGCCGCTGACCGGCGAAATCATTCTGCTGATGGTCGTCGCGCTGCCGGTGTATTTCTACTTCCAGGCGAAGTCGGGCTTCGAGGGCTGGGGCCGTGACCTGAAGGCCGCCTGGTGGCTGGTCGCGTATCTGCCGATCATGGCGATCCTGTCGCTGATCGGCAGCAAGGAGTTTGGCGGCTTCGGCATTCTGCCTTACGGCTGGGACATGCTCGTCGTGATCGCCTTCGCGTTGGTGTTCTACTTCTGGGGCGTGAACAGCGGCTATCGTTCGGAGTATCTGGACGAGCAGCTCGAGCACGACGAAGTGCTCGAAGTTATCGGCGCGCATTGAGCGCCGGTCGAAACCGAAGATCCGCTCGACGCGGGTCTTTCGGGGCCGATAAAAAGCCCGCCCGATCGATGATCAGGCGGGCTTTTTGTTGAGCTTTGTGCGCGACCCCGCGCCGGATCATGCGGTCCCGAACACGTAGTTCGTCATCGCGAGCGAGCGTTGGTAGGTGCCGAGCGACTGGATCGCGAGCGAATAGTCGTCGTCGGCGGCACCGAGCGCGGCGAATACCGGCAACAGATGCTCGTCGGTCGGATGCATCAACACCGCGTGCGGCGCCTGGCGGCGATAGTCGAGCAGCGCGTCGATATCGCGCGCGACGAGCTTGTCCTCGAACCAGTCGGTGAATTCGGCCACACGCGGATCGGCGTCTTCCGGGCGCGCGGAGAAATCGGCGGCGCGCAGGTTATGGGTGATCTGGCCGGAGCCGATCACCATCACGCCTTCGTCTTTTAGCGCGCGCAGCGCGCGGCCGACGCGGAAATGATGCGCGGCGTCCTTGTGCGGTTGGATCGACAGTTGCGCGATTGGCACGTCCGCTCGCGGAAACATCAGCAGCATCGGCACCCATGCGCCGTGGTCGAGTCCGTGCGGCTGCACGTCCGCGACGATGCCGCTCGCGCCGAGCAGCGCGGCGGCGCTACGTGCGATGTCGGGCGCGCCCGGCGCCGGATATTGGATTTCATAGAGCTGGCGCGGAAAACCATAAAAATCGTGGATGGTTTCAGGCGCCGTCGCGATGCTCGCGAGTGGCTGCGCGGTACCCCAGTGCGCCGACAACATCAGGATTGCCTCGGGACGCGGCAATTGCGTGGCGAGCGCGCCGAACTCGGCGGACGGCATTGACGGATCGATCGGCAACGTGGGTGCGCCGTGAGACAGGAAAAGCGAAGGTAAGCGGTTCATGACAGCAACGCGGCCGTGTAAGCACGGCACGGAGAAATTGGGTTGCTACCAATATAGGTCCGCACGCCAGCTTGATAAATGGGCTCGGCGGGAATTGATTGCGTCGCAGCCGTTGTTAATCCGCGTTGTCGCGGTTACTCCTGCGCGCCCCGCAATCCTTCCCACGCTGGCGACAACGCCGGCCCCAGCGCAAACAGATCGAGCACGCGTGCGACAGTGTGGTCGACCATCTCGTCGATCGAAGCAGGCCGGTTATAGAACGCGGGCAGCGGCGGGAAGATCACTCCGCCCATTTCGGTGACGGCCGTCATATTGCGCAGATGCGCGAGATTGAACGGCGTTTCGCGCACCAGCAGCACGAGACGGCGACGCTCCTTCAGTGTGACGTCGGCGGCGCGGGTGATCAGGTTGTCGGCGAAACCGTGCGCGATGCTCGCGAGTGTTTTCATCGAGCAGGGTGCGACGATCATGCCGTCGGTCGCGAACGAGCCGGACGCGATGCTCGCGCCGACATCGCGCACCGAATGGACGACATCCGCGAGCGGATGCACGTCTTCCTTGCCCAACTCGAGTTCATGCTGGATGTTGAGCCAACCCGCGCTCGAAATCAGCAGGTGGCTCTCGACGCCGCCGAGCCGCCGCAGCGTCTCAAGCAGCCGGATGCCGTAGATGGCGCCGGTGGCGCCGGTGATCGCGACGATCAGCCGGCGAGGCACCGCAGTGCGTGCTTGCTGCATGGCTTGCGGCGTCTGATGGAACGAACGAAGCGTAGAACGCTCAGGCCGCGGCGAACAGCTGCTGCAGTTCGCCCGATTCGTACATCTCCATCATGATGTCCGAGCCGCCGATGAATTCGCCCTTCACGTACAGCTGCGGAATGGTCGGCCAGTTCGAGAACACCTTGATGCCCTGACGGATTTCGTCGTCTTCGAGCACGTTGACGGTCTTGATCTCACCGGCACCGCACGCCTTCAGGATCTGGATGGCGCGGCCGGAAAAACCGCACATCGGGAACTGGGCCGTGCCCTTCATGAAGAGAACGACGTTGTTGCCGTCGACGATTTGCTTGATGCGTTGTTGCGTATCCATGACTGACCTTGCGGTTCCGATAAAGGATGGGAATAGGCTGAAATGATAGCGGATTTCGCTACGGGCGGCCGCAGCCACGTCGCGCCTGGGGTTTTAGCCTCGGCGACCGCGCTCAGGCCGCAGCGGCGCGCAGCACGCCGCCGCTGATCCGCTCGATGCCGGCGAGATCGCGCGCCGAGCGGACCTCGGCAAAACCGCGTTCGCTCAACAATGCGCGCACGGCTTCGGCCTGGTCGTAGCCATGTTCGATCCAAACCGTGCCGTCGGCGGCGAGACGCTCGGGGGCGCCGGCGACGATCGCGCGGATCGCGCTGAGGCCGTCGGCCTCGTCGGTGAGCGCGCCGCGCGGCTCGAAGCGCAGATCGCCCTCACGCAGATGCGGGTCGCCGCTCGCGATATACGGTGGATTGCTGACGATCGCATCGAAGCGCAACGCGGCGTCGAGCGAGCCGTACCAGTCGCTGGGCAGGAAAACGACGGCGCCCCCCGGGCGTTTCACGTCGAGCAGGCGCGCGCCGTTGCGCGCGGCGACGGCGAGCGCGTCGGCCGAGCGGTCGAGCGCCCAGACCTGCGCGTCGGGCCGCATCGACGCGATCGCCACCGCGATTGCGCCGGTCCCGGTGCCGAGATCGAGCACACGTGGGCGCGGCCGAGGTTCGATCGCCGCGAGCGCGGTCTCCACCAGCAGCTCGGTCTCAGGACGCGGAATCAGCACGTGCGGCGTCACTTCGAATTCGAGCCCGAAGAACTCGCGCGCACCGACGAGCTGCGCGACCGGCTCGCCGGCCATGCGCCGCGCCTCGAGCGTGCGATAACGCTCGACGCTTGCGCGTTCGAGCGGCTCCTCGCCGCGCGTGATCAGCTGCGTGCGCCGCCAACCGAGCACATGCGTGAGCAGAATCCGCGCTTCGAGCGGCGGCAGCGGCGATGCGCGCATTAGCGCCTCGGCCGTGGGGGGCAGAGCGGTGGGGTCGAGCGGAGCCGGGGAGGCGTCGGTCATTGTCGGGGCGTTAGTCCGCGTCGCCGAGCGAAGCCAGCAGTTCGGCCTGATGCTCGCTGACGAGCGCCGCGATCAGTTCTTCGAGATCGCCGTCCATGATCGCGTCGAGGCGATACAGCGTCAGGTTGATGCGGTGATCGGTGAGGCGCCCCTGCGGGAAGTTGTACGTGCGGATGCGCTCCGAACGGTCGCCCGAGCCGATCAGGTTCTTGCGCGTCGCCGCTTCCTTCGCCTGCTGCTCGTGCGCCTGCTTGTCCTTGATGCGCGCGGCGAGCACCTTCAGCGCGCGATCCTTGTTCTTGTGCTGCGAGCGGTCGTCCTGACATTCGACGACGATGCCCGTCGGCAAGTGCGTGACGCGCACCGCCGAGTCGGTCTTGTTGATGTGCTGGCCGCCCGCGGCCCGACGCGCGGAACGTGTCGATACGCAGATCGGCCGGATTGATCTCGACTTCGCCGATCTCGTCCGCTTCCGGCATCACCGCGACCGTGCACGCCGAGGTATGGATGCGGCCCTGCGTTTCGGTGGCCGGCACGCGCTGCACGCGATGCCCGCCCGACTCGAACTTCAGCTTCGAATACGCGGCATCGCCGGCAATTCGCACGATCACTTCGCGATAGCCCCCGAGGTCCGATTCGCTCGCCGACATCATCTCGACCTGCCAGCGGTTGCGCTCGGCATAGCGCAGATACATGCGCAGCAGATCGCCCGCGAACAGCGCGGATTCGTCGCCGCCGGTGCCCGCGCGGATTTCGAGGAAAATGTTGCGCTCGTCGTTCGGGTCTTTCGGCAGCAGCATTTTCTGCAGTTCGACGCCGAGCGTCTCCATACGATCGCGTGCTGCGCGGATTTCCTCTTCGGCGAAATCGCGCATCGACACGTCGGCGAGCAGTTCCTGCGCGGTGGCGGCGTCGTTTTGCGCCCGGCGCCACAGCCCGTAATGCTCGACGACCGGGTCGAGCTCCGCGTGTTCGCGCGTCAGCTTGCGGTACTGGTCGAGGTTGGCGGTGATGTCCTCGCGGCTCAACAGGTCGTTCAGTTCGGCCAGCCGGGTGGTCAGCTGGTCGAGCTTGCGTTGCATGCTCGTTTTCATCGGGCGGGTAGCGGAGCGGACTCCGGAATGGATGCGGCCAGGGGAACGGGCGAATGCCCGGGGCGGAAGCACTTTGCGAGCCACGGCGGTGGCGCGCGGGGGTGCGGCGAGCACTGCGCCGCTAACGCTCGGTAGAGCCGGGGTGTTTGTAGAAGCCGCTCATCAGCTCGATCAGCTTGTCGCGGTTGTCGGTGCTCGCGCGATTCAGCGCGTGCGTAGGACCATGGATCAGCTTGTTGGTGAGCGATTGCGACAGTGCCTCGAGGACTGCGGCCGGATCGTCGCCGCGCGCGAGCATTTTCTGCGCGCGTTCGACCTCTGCGCGGCGCAGCGTGTCGGCCTGCGTGTGCATGTGGCGGATCACCGGCACGATGCTGCGCGCATCAAGCCACTGCATGAAGTTCTGCACGCGCGTTTCGATGATCGCTTCGGCCTGCGCGACCGCGGCCTGGCGCGACGCATTGCCTTCGCGAACGATCGCACCGAGGTCGTCGACGGTGTACAGGAACACGTCTTCGAGCTGGCCGGCTTCGGGTTCGATGTCACGCGGCACCGCGAGGTCGACCATGAAAATCGGCCGGTGACGGCGCGCCTTGACCGCGCGCTCGACCGCGCCAAGACCGATGATCGGCAACGTGGACGCCGTGCACGACACGATGATGTCGAATTCGTGCATCCGCGCGGGGAGCTCGGAGAGCGGAATGGCGCGGCCGTTGAAGCGCTCGGCGAGCCGCATGCCGCGCTCGGCGGTTCGGTTCGCGACGACGAGTTCCCGCGGATGCTGCGCCGCGAAGTGCGTCGCGCAAAGCTCGATCATTTCGCCAGCACCGATGAACAGCACGCGCTGGTTCGCGATCTTGTCGAAAATGCGTTGGGCGAGGCGTACCGCGGCGGCGGCCATCGACACCGACTGCGCGCCGATCTCGGTGGTGCTGCGCACTTCCTTCGCGACGGCGAAGGTGCGCTGGAATAGCTGATTCAGGTAGGTGCCGAGGGCGCCGGCTTCGGAGGCGGTGCGCACCGCGTCCTTCATTTGTCCGACGATCTGCGTTTCGCCGAGCACCATCGAATCGAGCCCCGACGCGACGCGGAACGCATGGCGCACGGCTTCGGACTGCGGCAGCGCATAGACGTGCGGCGCGAGTTCATCGATCGGGAGGTTGTGGTACTTCGACAGCCACTGCACCGAGGCTTCGCGCGCGGCGAGGTCGTCGGTCGCGCAGTAGAGTTCGGTGCGGTTGCAGGTGGACAGAATTGCCGCCTCGGGCGCGTTGGGGGCCATGTGGCCCAGCCAGATGCCTTTGAACGTATCCAGAGCGGGCTTTATCTGTTCGAGCGGAAACGCCACGCGTTCGCGCAAGGCGACAGGCGCAGTGTGATGGTTGATTCCGATCGTTAGAAGCTGCATTTGGGGGAGCTATCGTTCAGCCATATATTATAGCGTTTCCACGATACTCACATTCTGCCCGCCATATATCCCGCATGCGTCAGTTCGCGCCTGTCGGGCTCTCCGGCGGGATCGCGTCGAGCTGGTAACCGTAACCATAGACCGGCGTCAGCGTGTAGCCAAGCTCCGGGCGCAGTTGCAACTTGCTGCGCACGCGCGACGCGTGGGTGTCGATGGTGCGCGAATTTACGTCACGGCGGCGGGCCCACACGGTTTCGAGAATATGCGCGCGCGACACCGGCCGCGCGAGATTGTTGAACAGCACCAGCGCGAGGCGGAATTCCTTCGGCGTCAGGATCACGGTCAGGTCGCGGAATGTCACGGCCAAATTCGCCGCGTCGAACGTATAGCCGCCGATCACGTCGCGTCGACGGTTGGGCGGCCGCCGCAGGCCCGCACGGCGCTGCAGCGCCTCGACACGCGCGAGCATTTCGGGGCCGCGCACTGGCTTGCTGAGACAGTCGTCGGCGCCGGCATGCAGCGCGGCGACGATCTGGCATTCGCGCGGTGCGCTCAGCAGCATCATGATGGGCAGGCCCGGCAGAATGGAGCGCGCGCGCGGGATCACGTCTTCGGCGCAATGGTCGCCGGCCCAACTTTCGGTGATCAACAGGTCGAAAAATTCGTCGGTAGCGCGCTGCAGGAAGGTGGCGCTAGTGGTGAAGTGCTGGCACGCGTGGCCGCCGGCGAAAATGAGCCGGTCAACCAGTTTGGCGTGTTGCACGTCGGGTTCGATAAGGGCGATGCGCATGGCGCTGCGTCAGCCTGGCAACGGGCGAAGCATGAGGCGTTTTCGTCAGACTTACAACTTGCCTAAGCACACCCCGATCCCTAAACTCAACCGCTATGCGGAAAGCGCCGTGCTGAACTTGTATAGTTGAGGAGGCAAAAATGCTAGCGTTGGCGGCTCCTTTCGCCTATGAGACGAATCCGAAATTGATCTTGCCGTGTTTGAGCGCCCAGTCTGGAGTCGACGCCTGATGGGTTGGCCAGGCATTCTCGTACTCGGCGCGGTGATCGGCCTCGCGGGCTGGTGGTTGCATCCGCAGCGCCGCGCGAGCCGCGCCCGCTGGTGGGCCGCGCTGTTGGCCGGTGTGCTCGGCACGAGCGTCGCGCGGATGGCCGGCAATGTGACAAGTCTCTTCCATGACGGCGACATGCTCGAATGGCCGGTATGCACCGCCGTCGCGCTCATCGCCGTCGCCGTGACGGTCGGCCTCTTGTCGCGTCAATCAACGCGCCGGTCAATCCGTCGATGAATCCTTGCAGGTAACTCCATGAACGCCCGACTTCCCGAAACCTCCTCCATTCCCGAGCGCCTCGCGAGCCTGCGCGCCGCGATGGCGCGCGAGGGCATTGCCGCTTACCTCGTGCCGTCGGCGGATCCGCATCTGTCCGAGTATCTGCCAGGGCGCTGGCAAGGCCGCCAGTGGCTGTCGGGCTTCACCGGCTCGGCCGGCACGCTGATCGTCACCGCCGATTTCGCCGGCGTCTGGACCGACAGCCGCTACTGGGAGCAGGCAAGTGCGCAGCTCGCCGGCAGCGGTGTCGAGCTGATGAAGATGACTGGCGGCCAGCTCACGACGCCGCATTTCGAATGGCTCGCGCAGAACGTCGCGAGCGGCGGCACGGTCGGTGTGGACGGCGCGGTGCTGGGCGTCGCGGCCGCGCGCGCGTTGAGCGCCGCACTGAACGCGCGCGGCGTGCAATTGCGCACCGACCTCGACCTGTTCGACGCGATCTGGGCGCAGCGCCCGGCGCTGCCCGCCGACGCCGTCTTCGAGCACGCCGCGCCGCAAGCGGGCGTCACACGTGCGGACAAGCTTGCGCAGGTGCGTCGCGCGATGGTCGAGAAAGGCGCGCAGTGGCACTTCATCTCGACGCTCGACGACCTCGCCTGGCTGCTGAATCTGCGCGGCGCCGACGTCAGCTACAACCCGGTGTTCGTCGCGCACACGCTGATCGGCGTGGATCGGGCGTCGCTATTTATCGCCGACGGCAAGGTGTCGCCGGCGCTCGCCGAAGTGCTCGCGCGCGACGGCATCAGCGTCGAGCCGTACGCGAAAACCGCCGACGCGCTTGCCGCGCTGCCAGCCGGCAGCACGCTGCTGATCGATCCGCGCCGCATCACGTACGGCTCGCTGCAGGTGGTGCCGTCGTCGGTCAAGGTGGTCGAGGCGGTCAATCCGTCCACTTTCCTGAAGTCGTGCAAGACCGCCGCCGATGCCGCGCACGTGCGTGAGACGATGGAGCAGGACGGCGCCGCGCTCGCCGAATTCTTCGCGTGGTTCGAAAGCGCGCTCGGCCGCGAGCGCATCACCGAGCTGACGATCGACGAGCATCTGACGGCAGCTCGCGCGCGCCGTCCCGGCTTCGTGTCGCTGAGCTTCGCGACGATCGCGGGCTTCAATGCGAACGGCGCGATGCCGCACTATCGCGCGACCGAGGAGTCGCATGCGGTGATCGAAGGCAATGGCCTGCTGCTGATCGATTCGGGCGGCCAGTATCTGGGCGGCACGACCGACATCACACGCGTCGTCCCGGTCGGCACGCCGAGCAGCGAACAGCGCCGCGATTTCACCGTCGTGCTGAAGGGCATGATCGCGCTGTCACGCGCGCAATTCCCGCGCGGCATCCGCTCGCCGATGCTCGACGCGATCGCGCGCGCGCCGATCTGGCAGGCCGGCGCCGACTATGGCCACGGCACCGGTCACGGGGTCGGCTACTTCCTGAACGTGCACGAAGGCCCGCAGGTGATCTCGCACTACGCGCCGGCCGAACCGTGGACCGCGATGGAGGAGGGCATGATCACGTCGAACGAGCCGGGTCTGTATCGGCCGGGCAAGTGGGGCGTGCGAATCGAAAACCTCGTGCTGAACGTGGCCGCGGTAAAAACCGAATTCGGCGACTTCCTGAAGTTCGAAACGCTGACGCTGTGCCCGATCGACGCGCGCTGCATCGAGCTGTCGCTGCTGCGCGACGACGAGCGCGCATGGCTCAACGCGTATCACGAGACGGTGCGCGCGCGCCTCGTGCCGCATGTATCGGGCGACGCGAAAGCGTGGCTGGAGTTGCGCACGCAACCCATCTGAGCATAGCGACGACCTTCCAAAGGAGCGTGGTGCATGGCGATCAAGGCAGTGGTGTTCGATTTCGGCGGTGTGCTGATCGACTGGAGTCCCGAGTACCTGTACCGCGAGCTGATTCCCGACGAAGTCGAGCGCCGCTGGTTCCTCGCGCACGTCTGCTCGATGGACTGGGTGATCCGCCAGGATGGCGGCCAGCCGATCGTCGAAGCCACCGACGAGCTGATCGCGCGGTTTCCCGATCACGAACCGCTGATCCGCGCGTTCTATGAGCGCTGGCACCAGATGGTGGCGGGTGTGCTCGACGACGGCATCGCGCTGATGGAAAAGCTCGAAGCGGCCGAGGTGCCGCTCTTCGGGCTGACCAACTGGTCGGCCGAGACGTTTCCGTACGCGTGGGAGCACTATCCGGTGCTGCGGCGGTTTCGCGACGTCGTCGTGTCGGGGCGCGTGAAACTCGTGAAGCCCGACCCGGTGATCTTCGCGGAGATGCGCCGGCGCATCGAACTGCAAATGCCCGGTGTCGAGCCGGCCGAACTCGTCTTCATCGACGACAACGCGAAGAACGCCGAAGCCGCGAAGGCGCTCGGCTGGCACGGCGTGCATCACACGAGCGCCGCGCAAACGGAAGCCAAGCTGCGCGAGTTGGGCTTGCCGGTTTGAGCTGACCGCCGCCGCTACTGCCCCAGCAGATTCTTCAGCGCATTGCCGAGACCCTTGACGGTCTCGCCCGCACCCTTCGCGACACCTTCGACGCTGACCCCGAGCGCCTGCGCAAACCCCGCGCCGATGCGCGTGAGGATCCCTTCGCGCACCGAGAACTTCGGATCGCGCAGATCGCCGTCGAGCACGAAATGCAGCGTGATATTGCCGTTATGCGTCTTCAGCGCCGCGACGGCGGCGTGGGTCGGAATCGACATGAACGTCTCGAGCGGATTGTCGGATTCGGCGAGCTGCAGGTTGTGGACTGTCACCGTGCCGGGCGCATGGAGATGATAGTTCCGCACCGTCGATTCGATCGTCAGGTCGACGGTGCCGCCCGTCACCTGTGCGCGCGTGCCGGCCTTCTTCAGCAGATACGGCTCGAGCATCGCAATATCGACACCGTGCAGCGTGCTCGTCGTCTGCGAATCGCGGCTGGCGATTTTGATCCAGCCGTCGAACGTCACGGTGCCCGTATGCGCCGGCCCCTTCATCGAGCCGCGAACGCTGACATGGGTCGGTTCGGTAAGCGCCGGCAGATGCAGATGGTCGACGCTCGCGTTGGCGTTGCTGACCGTGACCTTGAACGGCGGCGGCCCGACAGTCATGTCGTAGAAATGGAAGTTGCCGTGTTCGAAGCGGATATGGTCGACCAGCTTTTCGCGCGGGATCGGCGGCGCCGTGCCGGCGTTGCCCGGCTGATCGCCGCGGTTCAGCGATTCGCGCAGGTTCGGCAGCAGATTCAGCGAGCCGTCCTTCGTGCGTAACACGGCCATGTCGAAGCCGCGCACGACGACCTCGCGGATATGCATGCGCCGCGCGATCAGATCGCGCACGTCCGGGGTGATCGTGATTTCGTCGGCGCGTAGCGGTTCACCCGCTGGCCAGTCAGGCGGCGCTTTTAGCACGACGTGGGTGAGGTGTACCGAGGTGAGGCCGACGTCGATACTGTCGGCGCTGCCGAGCGGCCCGAGCGCCGCGCTGACGCGATTCTTGACTTCCTGTTGCGCGAATTGCATCGCGCCGATCGCGATCAGAACCAACGCCAAAAGCGTTCCGCCCACGATGACGATCCAGCGCCTGCCCTTCGACATCGCCATGCCTGTCTCCTCGTTGCCGCGTCGCGCGGCGCTGTGTTGACCGTCTGTCGCGTGCGCGAGACTTTCTCGCGCGCCTCCATCTAGCGACGGTTAGCAACGCGCATGCCCCGCGGCCCCTCCGGCATCGCGCCAGACGGGCCGTCGTCCGCCCGCTTCTTAACGCGAGATCGGCTTGTAGCGCAGGCGCTTCGGCCGCGCGCCTTCCTCGCCGAGACGCGCGCGCTTGTCCGCTTCGTATTCCTGGTAGTTGCCGTCGAAGAACGTGACTTGCGAGTCGCCTTCGAACGCGAGGATATGCGTCGCGATGCGATCGAGGAACCAGCGATCGTGCGAAATCACGAGCACCGAGCCCGCGAATTCGAGCAGCGCGTCTTCGAGCGCGCGCAGCGTTTCGACGTCGAGGTCGTTCGACGGTTCGTCGAGCAGCAGAACGTTGCCGCCCGCGATCAGCGTCTTCGCCAGATGCAGACGACCGCGCTCGCCGCCGGACAGATTGCCGACGATCTTCTGCTGGTCGCCGCCCTTGAAATTGAAGCGGCCGATATACGCGCGCGACGGTGTTTCGTACTTGCCGACCGTCAGCACGTCCGCGCCGCCCGAGATTTCCTCGAACACGGTCTTGGTGCCTGCGAGCGCTTCGCGGCTCTGGTCCACGTACGCGAGCTTGACGGTCGGACCCTGCACGATTTCGCCCGAATCGGGTTGCTCGCGGCCGGTCAGCATACGGAACAGCGTCGATTTGCCGGCGCCGTTCGGACCGATGATGCCGACGATCGCGCCGGCCGGGATCTTGAAGCTGACGTTATCGAGCAGCAGCCGGTCGCCGTACGACTTGCTGACGTTCTTGAACTCGATCACTTCATTGCCGAGGCGGTCGCCGACCGGAATGAAGATTTCCTGCGTTTCGTTGCGCTTCTGGTAGTCCTGGCTGTTCAGTTCCTCGAAGCGCGCGATACGCGCCTTCGACTTCGCCTGGCGGCCCTTCGGGTTCTGGCGCACCCACTCGAGTTCCTTCTTGATCGCCTTCTGGCGCGCGGACTCCGACGCTTCTTCCTGCTTCAGACGCTCTTCCTTCTGATCGAGCCAACTGCTGTAGTTGCCCTTCCACGGAATGCCGTGACCGCGGTCGAGTTCGAGAATCCACTCGGCGGCGTTGTCGAGGAAGTAGCGATCGTGCGTGACGGCGACCACGGTGCCCGGGAAGCGCGTCAGGAACTGCTCGAGCCATTCGACCGATTCCGCGTCGAGGTGGTTGGTCGGCTCGTCGAGCAGCAGCATGTCGGGCTTTTGCAGCAGCAGCTTGCACAGCGCGACGCGGCGCTTTTCGCCGCCCGACAGATGCTCGATCTTGGCGTCCCATGCCGGCAGGCGCAGTGCGTCGGCGGCGATTTCGATCTGCTGCTCGGCGCTGCCGTCGGTCGTTGCGAGGATCGCTTCGTACTTCGCCTGCTCGGCGGCCAGCGCGTCGAAGTCGGCATCCGGCTCCGCGTAGGCCGCGTAGATTTCGTCGAGCTTCTTCTGCGCGTTGAACACGTCGCCGAGGCCTTCCTCGACCGCTTCACGCACGGTTTTCTGCGGATCGAGTTGCGGCTCCTGCGGCAGATAGCCGATGTTCAGGTTCGGCATCGGTGTCGCTTCGCCTTCGATCTCCGTGTCCACACCGGCCATGATGCGGATCAGGGTCGACTTGCCCGAGCCGTTCAGGCCAAGCAGGCCGATCTTCGCGCCGGGGAAGAACGAAAGCGAAATGTCTTTCAGGATCTGGCGCTTGGGCGGCACGATTTTGCCGACCCGGTTCATGGTGAAAACGTATTGGGCCATTAGCTTGCAGTAGACGTTGACGACGCCGGCCGCGTGCGGGCGGGCAGTCGGGGGTGAATGGGTAATCGGTGTGAGGGCCGGGCGGAACACCCGGCGCCGGCCGGCGCGGCGTCGGATTCGACGACGCTGCCGCGCGCGGCATGTGGTTCAGGTGGCATTGTACTTCGCGGCGAGGGCCGGGCGGCAGGGGGGCCGGCGGCGGGCCGCCGTCGCGGCGCGCCGCGGGCGTCTCAGTTCGCGCGCCGTCCAGTCGCCGGATCGAAGAAGTGCAGATGCTGCGCGGGCAGCACGACCTGCAGCGCCTCGCCGGCCGCGGGACGATGCGCGTGAGGCAGCCGCGCGGTCACATCGTGCTTGCCCCAGCGGCCGTGCGCTAGATTGTCCGCGCCGAGAATTTCGCAAGAATCGACGCTCAGTGTCGCGAACGGTGCGTTGGCCGTGCCCGGGCTCAGATGCTCGGGGCGAATGCCGAGCGTCCACTCGCGGCCTGTCGCGACTTCGCGGCCGATCGACGGCACGCCCGCGAGCGGCAGCTTCGGGCCGTTGCCGGCGACGTCGAAGGTCGAGCCGTCGTCCGCGACACGGCCTTCGAGCAGGTTCATCCCCGGCGAGCCGATGAAGCTCGCGACGAACACCGTGGCCGGCCGCTCGTAGACTTCGGTCGGCGCGCCGATCTGCTCGGCGTGGCCCTGGTTCATCACGATCACGCGCTGCGCCAGCGTCATCGCTTCGATCTGATCGTGCGTGACGTACAGACTCGTGGTCTTGAGGCGCGCATGCAGGCGCTGGATTTCGAGGCGCATCTGCACGCGCAGACGCGCGTCGAGATTCGACAGCGGCTCGTCGAACAGAAACACCGCCGGCTCGCGCACGATCGCGCGGCCCATCGCGACGCGCTGCCGCTGCCCGCCCGACAGCTCACGCGGCTTGCGCTGCAGCAGCGCGCCGAGCTCGAGAATCTGCGCGGCGGCTTCGACGCGTTTCGCGATCTGCGCACGATCGACGCCCGCGATCTTCAGCGCGTAACCCATGTTCTCGGCCACGCTCATATGCGGATACAGCGCGTAGTTCTGGAACACCATCGCGATGTTGCGATCCTTCGGCTCAAGCTCGTTGACGACCTTGCCGGCGATCGAAATGCTGCCGTCGGAGATGCGCTCGAGCCCGGCGACCATTCGCAGCAAGGTCGATTTGCCGCAGCCGGACGGCCCGACCATGACGACGAATTCGCCGTCGGCGACGTCGACGTCGATGCCGTGCAACACGAACTGTTTGCCGTCGTAGGTTTTCTTAACGCTTTGCAGAGTCAGTGCAGCCATGCCGTTCTAGCCTTTGATTTTGAGTGCTTGTCGCAGTCCGCCATACCGGATCATTTTTCCGAATCCACGAGGCCGCGCACGAACCAGCGCTGCATCGTCAGCACGACGGCGAGCGGGGGCAGCATCGCGAGCAGCGTGGCCGTCATCACCAGATGCCATTCGGTCGCGGTATCGCCCGAGGCGATCATTCCCTTGATGCCGATCACCGCGGTGATCAGCGACTGCTGGCTGGTGATCAGGATCGGCCACAGATACTGGTTCCAGCCGTAGATGAACGTGATCACGAAGAGCGCCGCCATCGTGGTCCGCGACAGCGGCAGCACGATGTCCCAGAAGAAGCGCAGCGCGCCCGCGCCGTCGATGCGCGCGGCTTCCATCAGCTCGTCCGGCAGTGTCTTGAAGAACTGGCGGAACAGGAACGTCGCGGTCGCCGACGCGATCAGCGGCAGCGTCAGACCGGTGTACGTATTGCTCAGATGCATCGACGACACCACCTGCACGGTCGGGAAAATCCGCACTTCGACCGGCAGCATCAGCGTGATGAAGATCAGCCAGAACGCGAGCGTGCGAAACGGAAAGCGGAAGTAGACGATCGCGTACGCGGAGATCATCGACACGGCGATCTTGCCGATCGCGATGACGAGCGCCATCACGAGGCTGTTGACCAGCATGCGATTGAACGGCGCCGCGGCGTTGCCGGTGCCCTGCGTCCAGATCGTGACGATGTTCTCGAACAGATGCGTGCTCGGCACGAGCGACAGCGGCACCGTGAACACCTCGTGCTCGCTCATCGTCGCCGCGCAGAACGCGACGTACACCGGAAACACCACCAGCACGACGCCGATGATCAGCACCGCGTGACAGAACAGGTCGAAACCGCGTCGGTTCTCGATCATGAGTATTGAACCCTGCGTTCGATGAAGCGGAATTGCACGACGGTCAGTGCCACGACGATGATCATCAGCACGACCGACTGCGCGCCCGAACTGCCGATGTCGAGCCCCTGGAAGCCTTCGGCGAAAATCTTGTAGATCAGCGTGCGGGTGGCCTGGCCTGGGCCGCCTCCGGTCGCCGCGTCGATCACGGGAAAGGTGTCGAAGAACGCGTAGGTGATGTTGATCACCAGCAGAAAGAACGTGGTCGGCGACAGCAGCGGCAGGGCGATGCCGAAGAAGCGGCGCACCGGACCGGCGCCGTCGATCGCGGCCGCTTCGATCAGCGAGCGCGGAATCGCCTGCAGGCCCGCATAGAAGAACAGGAAGTTATAGCTGATCTGCTGCCAGACCGACGCGAGCACGACGAGGAACATCGCCTGACCGGGGTTCAGCGCGTGATTCCATACGATGCCGTGTTTCGCGAGCGCATACGTGACGAGGCCGATGCTCGGGTTGAACAGGAACGACCACAGCACCGCGGCGATCGCGGGCGCGACCGCGTACGGCCAGATCAGCAGCGTTTGATAGGCCTTCGCGCCGCGCGTCACGCGATCCGCGCAGACCGCGAGCAACAGCGAGATCACGAGGCCCGACACGGTGACGAGCGTGCAGAACACGATCGTCGTGTTGAACGACGCCAGATACAGCGGGTCGGCGAACAGCTGTTTGAAGTTCGCGAGTCCGACGAACGCGCTCGACGTACCGAACGCGTCCTGGGTTTGCGTCGATTGCCAGAGCGCGACGCCCGCCGGCCACAGGAAGAACACGAGCGTGATGAGCAGCTGCGGCGCGACGAGCAGGTAGGGCAGCACGCTGGTGCCGAAGTAGGAGCGCTTTTCCATCGGAATGTCCAGAGTGTGCTGCAACGACGGGTTCCCGCGCGGGAGCGCCGGAACCCTGCCTGCAGGCGATGCTTAGTTGCTGGCCTTTTCGAAGCGGCGCAGCAGGTCGTCGCCGCGCGCGACGGACGAGTCGAGCGCCTGTTGCGGCGTCTTCTTGTCCGCCCACACCTGTTCGAGTTCTTCGTCGATCACGGTGCGGATCTGCGGCATGTTGCCCAGACGCAGACCCTTCGTGAACGGTAGCGGCGGCTTGTTCAGCATCTGGCGGATCGCGGTGTCGCTGCCGGGGTTCTTGTCGTAGAAGCCCTGCTGGCGCGTCAGGTCATACGCGGCGGTCGTGATCGGCAGATAGCCGGTGTCCTGATGCCACTTCGCGGCGACTGGCGCCGTGGCCAGATAGGCGAGGAACTTCGCGACGCCCTTGTAGACGGCCGGGTCCTTGCCCGACAGCACCCACAGGCTCGCCCCGCCGATGATCGCGTTCTGCGGCGCGCCCTTCACGCTGTCGTCGTACGGCATCATGCCGGTGCCGAAGTTGAACTTCGCGTATTTCTTGATCGTCGCGAGCGAGCCTGACGAGTTCGTGATGATGCCGCAGTCGCCGCTATAGAACTTCGACACCGGTTCGTCCTTGCGGCCGACATAGGTGAACGTGCCGTCCTTCGCCATGTTCTGCAGGAACTGGATGTGCGCGACCTGCAGCGGCTTGTTGAATTCGAGCTGCGCGTCCATGCCGTCGAAGCCGTTGTTACGCGACGCGAACGGCGCCGCATGCCACGCGCTGTAGTTCTCGAGCTGAATCCAGCTTTGCCAGCCCGACGAGTAGCCGCACGACATGCCCGAGGCCTTCAGCTTCTGCGCATCGGCGTGCAACTCGACCCAGGTCTTCGGCGGCTGGTTGGGATCGAGGCCAGCCTTCTTGAACGCATCCTTGTTGTAGTACAGCACCGGCGTCGAGCTGTTGAACGGCATCGAGATCAGTTCGCCGGTTTTCGAGTCGCTGTAATAGCTCGCGATGGTCGGCACGAAGGCTTTCTGATCGAGCGGCAGGCCCGCATCCTTGAATACCTGCGTGACCGGGACGATGGCTTTCTTCGCCTGCATCATCGTCGCGGTGCCGACCTCGTAGACCTGCAGGATGGCGGGCGCATTGCCGCTGCGATAGGCGGCGATGCCGGCGGCGAGGGTCTGGTCGTAGGTGCCCTTGAACACGGGCACGATCTTGTAGTCGTTTTGCGATTTGTTGAAGTCGTTCGCGATGTCGTTCAGACGTTCACCCAGTGCGGCTTCCATGGCGTGCCAGAACTGGATTTCGGTCGCGGCGTGAGCCGCCTGGCTGACGCCGATGCTCAATACAGCGGCGACGGAAAGTGAACGGAACAGCGGCTTGTAATTCATCGATTTGTCTCCGGTTCGGAAGGGGCGCGGACGCGAATCGCGCGATTCTAGTTGTGTTCGATGACATTCCGGCGGCGGCGCGCCGGAAGCCGAAATTTAGCATTGGCTGTCACGGAAAGGAAATAAACGGGAATCTATTCGGGAAGATCACGGGTGATGCAACTCGGGCCACGGCGCGGGCAAAAGCAATCGCCTCATGCAACACGTCCGATCGGTCGGGCCGATACCTGAAGGTTCGTACACGATTGGGTCGCCAAGGCATTCCCATCATGTCGGAGCTTTCGGCATGCCATTGACGCCTAATCCGGGAACGCACACTTTCGGCAGGGACGCCTTCTTCATGCATGGCGACAGCTAGAGTCATCCGGGTAGCCTGGCCATAGGGGCCGACGGCGCGAACGCGGAAGGTTTGGGAATCGCTCTTGCCTATGCGTTGCCGAGAAATCCCGCAACTGTGCTGAAGGTCGTAGACCCTGTCGAAGGCGACAGTCACATTCTCGCGGTATCGCGTGTGTGCGGCATTCCGTTTATTGACGATGCGCCGAAAAACTACAAGGCCAAAGCGTTGCACGCTGTTTCGGCGGTCACGACTGCAAATCCGCACATCAAGGCCCGTTGTCTCGACGCGTTGCGGAGGTCGTAGCGCGCAAACAAAAAAGCCCGCAACCCCTGAGGGTTCGCGGGCCTTAATCGCGCAGCGCAGTTTGCGCTGCTTCGCGCTTACACGTTGAACAGGAAGTTCATCACGTCGCCATCATGCACGACGTACTCCTTGCCTTCCGCGCGCATCTTGCCGGCTTCCTTCGCGCCTTGTTCACCTTTGTAGGTGATGTAGTCGTCGAAGCTGATCGTCTGCGCGCGAATGAAGCCGCGCTCGAAGTCGGTGTGGATCGCGCCGGCTGCCTTCGGCGCCGTATCGCCGACGTGGATCGTCCACGCGCGCACTTCCTTCACGCCGGCCGTGAAGTAGGTCTGCAGGCCGAGCAGCTTGAAGCCTGCGCGGATCACGCGGCTCAAGCCCGGCTCATGCATGCCCATGTCGGCGAGGAAGACTTCCATGTCGGCTTCGTCGAGGTCGGCGATTTCCGCTTCGACCGCCGCGCACACGGCCACGACCGGCGCGCCTTCAGCAGCCGCGAACTTCGTGATCGCGTCGAGGTGCGGGTTGTTCTCGAAGCCGTTTTCCTTCACGTTGGCGACGTACATCGTGGGCTTGGCGGTGATCAGGCAGAACGGCTTGAGGGTAGCCTTTTCTTCATCGGTCAGATCGAGCGCGCGGACCGGCTTCGCCTGGTCGAGCTGCGCGCGGACCTTCTCCAGCACCGCCGCGTTCTTCGCGGCTTCCTTGTCGTTACCCGACTTGGCCGCCTTGGAATAGCGCGCGAGCGCCTTCTCGACGGTGGCGAGGTCGGCAAGCGCGAGCTCGGTGTTGATCACCTCGATGTCCGACAGCGGATCGATCTTGTTCGCGACGTGAATCACGTTGTCGTCTTCGAAGCAGCGTACGACGTGCGTGATCGCGTCGGTTTCGCGGATGTTCGCGAGGAACTGGTTGCCGAGGCCCTCGCCCTTGCTCGCGCCGGCCACCAGACCGGCGATGTCGACGAACTCGACCACGGCCGGCAGGATGCGCTCTGGCTTGACGATTTCGGCGAGCGCCTTCAGCCGCGCGTCCGGCACCTCGACGATGCCGACGTTCGGCTCGATCGTGCAGAACGGATAGTTTTCGGCGGCGATTCCCGCCTTGGTCAGCGCGTTGAACAGGGTGGACTTGCCGACGTTGGGCAGGCCGACGATGCCGCATTTGAGGCTCATGGAAATCCTTCAGTGAATCAGTAGGTTGCGTGATGCGCTCGACGCTGCGCGCGGATTCGGAAAGCCTTCGCGTAAGGTGGGGCGCGGCGGGCTCAGCGGAGCGGACAAGACACCGAATCGGGGCGTTGGCTCGACGATTGAGTGCGAGTTTTCACGGAAAGCGCAATTGTAACCCGTTCGCCCGCGCGGACCCGCCGGCGCATTGGCGCGAAGCCACTGTAGAATCGTCAGGTCAGAGCCGGCGGAGCTCCAATTTCCGGGGGAGCAGCGTGGGAATCATCAGATGGGTTGGGATCGGCGTCGTCGCCGCGGTCGTGGTGGGCTCGGTCGCGACATGGGTCGCGCCGAATTTCGACGAAGCGCAGGCCACCACGGACCGGCAGACCATCGATTGTTTGACGACCCACCTGTCGCACGAAGATCACGCCGACATCGCGCGGTTCGCCGATAAGAACGACTACGACTCGCTATGGCGCGTGTTCGACCGCGTGTTCCCCGACTGCGCGGTACGCAGCGATCAGCGCGATCGCAAGGCGGAGCTCGAGGCGGCCGCGTGGCGCAACCTCTCGTCCAATCGCGACTTCATGCGCATGCGCGAGGCGAACGCGGCGCTCGCGGCAAGCGCCGCGACGCATTAGCACGACGCATCGAGGCCGCGCGGCCAGCGGCCCGGGACTCAAATGCGCGTGGCCGCCAACGCATGAAGTGCGGGTTACGCGAGCGGTCGGCGTCAGACTCGCACAGTCCCGCCGACAACCTCAGGCTCTGCCCCCAGACACCATGTCCGGCACGAGCCCGCGAGGCCCCGCGCACAGCGCCCAACGGCCGCGCCCGTCGATCCGTCCCCCGCACCCCCCGCGGCTATAATGCGCGCATGAACGCACACCACCAGACCTTTGATGCCGCCGTGATCGGCGGCGGGCTCGTCGGCAAGACCGCGGCGCTCGCGCTCACGCAAGCCGGACTGCGCGTCGCACTGCTCGCGCAGCCTTGCGCGGCGCTGCCCGCCGGTGCTGTCTTCGACTCGCGCGTCTATGCGTTGTCGTCGAGTTCGCAGGCCTTGTTCGAACGACTGCGGGTCTGGCAGGCGCTCGATCACACACGGCTCGGTCCCGTCTACGACATGCGCGTCTATGGCGACGCGCACGCCGAGCTGCATTTCTCGGCGTTTCAGGCATCGGTACCGCAGCTTGCGTGGATCGTCGAGTCGTCGGTGATCGAGCGCGCGCTCGATGCCGCGCTGCGCTTCCAGCCGAACCTCACGTGGTTCGACGCGCGCGCGCAGGCGCTCGATTTCTCCGTCGACAACGCGAGCGTCGGCCTCGCGAACGGCAGCGTGCTCGAAGCGGATCTGGTAGTCGGCGCGGACGGCGCGCACTCGTGGGTGCGCGCGCAGATCGGCTCGAAGATGGTGCGCCGCGACTACAGACAGATCGGTGTGGTCGCCAATTTCAAGGCTGCGAAGCCGCACGGCGAAACCGCGTATCAGTGGTTCCGCGACGGCGAGATCATCGCGTTGCTGCCGATGCCGGACGGCCACGTGTCGCTGGTCTGGTCGGCGCGCACCGAACACGCCGAGCAGTTGCTCGCGCTCGATCCCGAGCGGCTCGCCGCCGAAGTCGAGCACGTGAGCGGTGAACAGTTCGGTGCGCTCGACTGCGTGACGCCCGCGCAGGGCTTCCCGCTCGCGTTGCAGACCGTGGACCGGCTCGTCGCCCCGCGGGTCGCGCTGGTCGGCGATGCCGCACATCTGATCCATCCGTTGGCAGGACAGGGCATGAACCTCGGCTTGCGCGACGTCGCCGCGCTCGCGAGCACGATCGGCGGCAAGGAGTCGTTCCGCGATCTCGGCGACATGGTGCTGCTGCGTCGCTACGAACGCGCGCGCCGCGAAGACATTCACGCGCTGATGATCGCCACCGACGGCCTGCAGAAACTGTTCTCGGTGCCCGGTCCGCTCGCGCGCGCCGTGCGCAATACCGGCATGGCGTTCGTCGGCGCGCAGCCATTCATCAAGCGCTGGCTCGTGTCGGCCGCGCTGGGGTAAACCGCGACGAGGCGTCGGGCGGATAGCCGATGGCCGGTCACCGGCGCCCGGGACAGGTATCATGACCGGATCGAAGCGCTGCGATCCGCCCTTATCCGACCCCCGATCGAACCTGATCGAGCCTGATTGAACAGATAGGCGGCCGAAACTCGCGGCCGGAACGTAAAAAACGCGCAGGTGCGCGACTGACTCCAGGACTCCAGCATGAAAAAGACCTTCCGCATCGCCGCCGCCGCGCTCGCGATCGGTGCCGCTATGCTCGGCTGCTCGGCGCAGGCCGACCAGACCACCGACAAGCTCAAGGCCACCTTGCAAACCCGTCTTTCCGACGTGACGATCAAAAGCGTGTCGAAGACGCCGATCGCGGGCCTGTACGAAGTGAATCTCGGCACGCAGATCGTCTACAGCGATGCGAGCGGCGACTACCTGATGCTCGGCGACATGGTGGACTCGAAGACGCGCAAGAATCTGACCGAGGCACGCCTGTCGGAAACCAACCGCATCGACTTTGCGAGCCTGCCGTTCGGCAACGCGGTGAAGGTCGTGCGCGGCAATGGCGCGCGCAAGATCGCGGTGTTCTCCGATCCGAACTGCCCGTACTGCAAGCAGCTCGAAAAAACGCTGCTGTCGATCGACAACGTGACGGTCTACACGTTCCTGTACCCGGTGCTGTCGCCCGATTCGACGGCCAAGTCGAAGTCGATCTGGTGCTCGGCCGATCGCGCGAAGGCGTGGGAATCGTGGATGCAGGACCGTCAGGCGCCGACCGCCGCCGCCACCTGCGACACCGCCGCGATCGACAAGAACCTCGCGCTCGGCCGTTCGATGAACGTCGAAGGCACGCCGACGGTGTTTCTCGCCGACGGTCGCCGCCTGCCCGGCGCGGTGCCGGCAGATCGGCTCGACAAGGAACTGTCGGCCGTGCACTGAACAGCGCGCTGGCCACAGCGCCACGCCCGCCCCGGGCGCGCAACAGATGCAACGTTCAAACTGAAGGAGGCGCACGCAGCGCCTCCTTTCGCATCGAGCCCCGAACTTCTCCGCCTCACTCTCCTGACACTCCCAAGCGCCGCCGATGAAGCCGATCCGCTACACCATCGTTCCGGGTAACCCCGCCGCCCACCTGTTCGAAGTCACCGTGACCGTCGCCGATCCCGATCCGGCCGGCCAGCGTTTCATGCTGCCGGTGTGGATTCCGGGCAGCTACATGGTGCGCGAGTTCGCGCGCAACATCGTCACGCTGCGCGCGGTGAACGACGCGGGCCGCAAGGTGCGCGTCGAGAAGATCGACAAGCACATGTGGCAGGCCGCGCCGGTCAAGGGAGCCTTGACGCTGCGCTACGAGGTGTACGCATGGGACCTGTCGGTGCGCGCCGCGCATCTGGACGACACGATCGGCTTTTTCAATGGCACCAGCGTGTTCCTGTCGCCGCTCGGCCATGAGGACGCGCAGTGCGTGGTCGATATCCAGAAGCCGCAGGGCGCGGCGTATCGCGGCTGGCGCGTCGCGACCGCGCTGCCGGAAGCGCGCGGCACGAAGCGCTATGGCTTCGGCGAATACCGCGCGCAGAACTACGACGAACTGATCGACCATCCTGTGACGCTCGGGGAATTCGCGCTCGCGACGTTCAAGGCGCACGGCGTGCCGCACGACGTCGTGATCGGCGGTCGCGTGATCGGGCTCGACATGGAGCGTCTGTGCAAGGATCTGAAGCGCATCTGCGAAGCGCAGATCGCGTTGTTCGAACCGAAGTCGAAGAAGGCGCCGGTCGAGCGCTACGTGTTCATGACGCAGGCTGTCACCGACGGTTACGGCGGGCTCGAGCATCGCGCGTCGACCGCGCTGATCTGCAATCGCACCGATCTGCCGGTGCAGGGCCGCGAGCCGATGAGCGAGGGCTACCGGACCTATCTCGGTCTGTGCAGCCACGAGTATTTCCACACGTGGAATGTGAAGCGGATCAAGCCGGCCGAGTTCGCGCCGTATGACCTCGGCGTCGAAAACTACACGTCGATGCTGTGGCTGTTCGAGGGCTTCACATCGTATTACGACGACCTGATTCTCGTACGCAGCGGCGTGATCTCGCAGGACGACTATTTCGGCCTGGTCGGCAAGGTGATCGGCGGGGTGCAGCGCGGCAGCGGGCGCCTCAAGCAGAGCGTCGCCGAAAGCTCGTTCGATGCGTGGGTCAAGTACTACCGGCAGGACGAGAACGCGCCGAACGCGATCGTCAGCTATTACACGAAGGGCTCGCTGATCGCGCTCGCCTTCGACCTGACGATCCGCGCGCAGACCGGCAACCAGAAATCGCTCGACGACGTGATGCGTCTGCTGTGGAAGCGCTTTGGCCGTGACTTTTATCGAGGCAAGCCGGTCGGCGTCGACGAAAGCGAGATCGAGGCGATTTTCGCGGAAGCGAGCGGCGCGCAACTGGCCGAACTGTTCGCCGAGGGCGTGCGCGGCACGCGCGATCTGCCGCTCGACGCGCTGCTCGCGCCGTTCGGCGTGGCGCTCGCGCCGGACGTCGACAAAAACGGCAAGCCGTCGCTCGGCGTGCGGCTACGCGGCGGCGCGGATTGCGCGCTCGCGACCGTGCACGAGGGCAGCGCCGCGCAGAAGGCCGGCCTCTCCGCTGGCGACGTGCTGATCGCGATCGATGGTCTGCGCGTGACCGGCGGGAATATCGATGCTCTGCTGATGCGCTATCAGCCGGGCGCGAAAGTCGACGTGCACGCGTTCCGCCGCGACGAGCTGCGGGTCACGCAGGTGAAGCTCGACGGCCCCGAAGTGGCCCGCTACAAGCTCACGGTCAGCGATCACCGTCCCGCCGCGCGCAAAGCCCTTGAGCGCTGGCTGACGAAGTGATCGGCGTGGTGGTGGGCCGCACCGGGCGGTCCACCGATCGTCGCCTGTCCCGTCGTCAATCGGCGGAGGAGGGCGGTTGATTGTTCTACCCATGCAACAATCCTTCGCCGCCGGACGGCTTTTTCGCCGGCCGGTAAAAAAACACAATGACTTCACTCGCGCAACACTGCGCGCCCCTACTGGAGTCAACCATGACCACGATCCTGCAAATCAACTCGGCAGCCCGTTCGCAAGGCGCGAACTCGACGCTTCTCGTCAACGAGCTGACGGAAAAGCTGCAACAGTCGAATCCGGGCGCGCAAGTCGTCGTCCGTAATCTGCAAGCCGAACCGCTGCCGCACCTCGACGACGCCGTGCTCGGCGCGTTCTTCACGCCGGCCGACCAGCGCACCCCGGAACAGGCCGCCATCGCCGCACGCAGCGAAGCGCTGATCGCCGAACTGCAAGCCGCCGACGTCATCGTGATCGGTGCGCCGATGTACAACTTCGGCATCTCGTCGCAACTGAAGACGTACTTCGACTTCATCGCACGTGCGGGCATCACGTTCCGTTACACCGCGAACGGCCCGGAAGGCCTCGTGACGGGCAAGAAGGTCCACGTCGTGTCGGCGCGCGGCGGCAAGTATCTCGGCACGCCGAACGATAGCCAGACGCCGTACCTGAAGAGCTTCCTCGGCTTCCTCGGCATGACCGACGTGAACTTCATCTACGCCGAAGGCCTGAACATGGGCCCGGACGCCGCGAACGCCGCGCTGAGCTCGGCACGCGAAGCGATCGCCGCGGTTTAAGCGGGTTTGTCCTGCCGCATTGCGCAGCTTCGATGCGGCGCGAGCGGTGAAAAGAATAACGCCACGGATGGGTCCACCCTCCGTGGCGTTTTCGTTGTGTATCGCAATCTTCTGACGACGACGCTCTCACGCAAGCATTTGCGCGTCGTCCGGTAGACGCCAGTCGATCGGCTCCCGGCCGTGCTGCAACAGATATTCGTTCGCCTTCGCGAAATGCCCGCAACCGAGAAAGCCGCGATGCGCGGACAGCGGCGACGGATGCGGCGCCTCCAGCACATAGTGCGACTTGCCCCCGAGTAGCGCGCGCTTTGCCTGCGCATGCGCGCCCCACAGCATGAAGACGAGGTTCTGATGCCGCGTCGCGAGTTCGTGGATCAGCGTGTCGGTACATTTCTCCCAGCCGCGTTTCGCGTGGCTCGCGGCGCTGTCGCGCTCGACGGTCAGCACCGTGTTCAGCAGCAGCACGCCCTGTTTGGCCCAGCTGTCGAGGCAGCCGTGCTGCGGCGTCCGGTGACCGAGACTCGCGGCGATTTCCTTGAAGATGTTGCGCAGCGACGGTGGCGGCCGCACGTGCGGCGCGACCGAAAACGCGAGACCGTGCGCCTGCGGCGTGCCGCGGTCTTCGCCGTGGTACGGGTCCTGGCCGAGGATTACGACTTTCACTTCGTCGGGGCTCGTCAGGCGGAGCGCGCGGAACACGTCGGCCGGATAGATCGTTTTGCCGGCGGCACGCTCACCGTCGACGAAGCGGCACAGCGGCGCGTAGGTGTCGCTGTCGATGAAGGGTTTCAGATGCGCGCGCCAGGCCGCTGGTAGCGCGGCGAACTGTGCTTCGAGCGTGGGCGGGGCGGCGGTGGGGGCGGCAGAGGCCGGGGCGGGCGCGACATCGTCGAACAGCGATGCCTGCGGCAAACTGGCGCGGGTGCGGGAAGCGGAGGTCATGGCGGGGAAGTGTCGCAGCAAACGCGGACTAGCTCAAGTTGCGGCAAGCGAGCGCATGAGGTGCCGCGGGTTTCGGGCAACGCGCTCACCTGGCGCGCAACCGATACCCGCGCTGCGCCTTGCTGATGTCATCCGGCGCGAGGCCGGCAATCCGTTTGCCGAGTTCGGCGGCGAGCGTGTGAAGCGCCGCTTCGTCGCCCGATTTCAGTTCGAGCTCGATCTCCGAGATCGGCGCGCGGCGCGCTTCATCGTCGACTTCGGCAAGCACGTCGCCCTGATCGATCGCCGCCTCGATCTGAGCGCCGTCGGAGTCGAGCAGCCATAGCGTGCGCGTGAAATTGGTGTGGAACAGCTCGATCAGCGCAGGCGCGGCCTGTTTCAGTGCATCCGCGGCGGCGGGTTCGTCGCAAGCGCTCAGCAACGATCCGATTTCGAGCTTCGCGCCCGCGACCGGCAATTCCCATTCGTGCCGGCTATGCAAGCCGTTCGTCGCCGTGCCGACCGTCTTGAAGGTCTGCAGCCAGCCGTCCGGGGTCTGCCGTAGACGCAGCGCGCTCTTTGACGACGCCAGCGTCAACTGCGGCGTATCGAAGTAAATGTTCACGAGCTTGATCGCGCGTCCGTTCTTGCCGGCGCGCGCGGCGAACCACTGCGTCGCCGCCTGCACCTGCGAAGCCGGCAGCGCCAGCTTGATTTCGCGTTCCATGCCCATGCTGGGTGTCCTCGTTGCGTGGATTTCTCTGCGCCCGATACGCGGATACATCGATACGACGCTCAGAAAAACATCCGCGCGAGTTCCACGCCCGGCTCGTCCGCGCGCATGAACGCTTCGCCGACGAGGAAGGTATGCACATTCCGCGCGCGCATGCGCTCGACGTCGTCGCGCGACAGGATGCCCGATTCGGTCACGACGATGCGATCGTCGGGAATCGCGTCGAGCATGCCGAGCGTCGTGTCGAGCGAGGTTTCGAAGGTGCGCAGATTGCGGTTGTTGATGCCGATCAGTGGCGTCTTCAGCGTCAGCGCTTCCTTGAGTTCATCGCTGTCGTGCACTTCGACGAGCACTGCGAGCCCCAGCGAGTGCGCGAGCGCTTCGAGGTCCTGCATCTCGGCGGTTTCGAGCGCGGCGGCGATCAGCAGGATCGCGTCGGCCCCCATCGCGCGCGCTTCGACCACCTGATACGGATCGACGATGAAGTCCTTGCGTATCACCGGCAACTGGCACGCGGCGCGCGCTTGCTGCAGATAGGCGACGCTGCCCTGGAAGAACTGCACGTCGGTCAGCACGGACAGACACGCCGCGCCGTGCTTCTCGTACGAACGCGCGATGTCGGCCGGCACGAAGTGCTCGCGCAGCACGCCCTTCGACGGGCTCGCCTTCTTCACTTCGGAGATCACCGCGGCGAGACCCGCCGTGTGCTTGGCGCGCAATGCGCCGACGAAGTCGCGGAGATCGCGCGACGACGCTTCGAGCCGCAGTTCTTCGAGCGGCACGCTTTGCTCGGCCGCCCGGACTTCTTCGCGTTTGACCGCGATGATGCGGTCGAGGATGTCGCTCATAAATGTCTCGCTACGTGATTACTGCTTGAATTGCTGGGTGAAGCGCACCAGTTCGTCGACCTTCGCGCGTGCCTTGCCGCTCGCGATCGCTTCGCGCGCGAGCTCGATGCCGTCCGCGATCGTGGCCGCGACGTTCGCCGAATAGAGTGCCGTGCCGGCGTTCAGCGTGACGATTTCCCGCGCGACACCCGGCTTGTTGCTGAGCGCGTCGAGCAGCATGACCTTCGACTCGCCCGCGTCGGCGACTTTGAGCGTGCGGTTCGACACCATCTGCATGCCGAAGTCTTCCGGATGGATCTCGTACTCGCGGATCTCGCCGTCGCGCAACTCGCCGACCAGCGTGGCGCCGCCGAGCGACACTTCGTCCATGCCGTCCATCCCGTACACGACGAGCACGTGTTTGGCGCCGAGGCGCTGCATCACGCGCACCTGAATGCCGACGAGGTCGGGGTGAAACACGCCCATCAGCTGATTCGGCGCGCCGGCCGGATTGGTGAGCGGCCCGAGGATATTGAAGATCGTGCGGATGCCGAGTTCCCGGCGTACCGGCGCGACGTTTTTCATCGCCGGATGATGGTTCGGCGCGAACATGAAGCCCATGCCCGTTTCCGCAATCGATGCCGCGACCTGCTCCGGCTGCAGATCGATGTTGACGCCGAGCGCTTCGAGCACGTCCGCGCTGCCCGACTTGCTCGATACGCCGCGATTGCCGTGCTTTGCGACCTTCGCGCCCGCCGCGGCCGACACGAACATCGTCGCGGTGGAAATGTTGAAGGTGTGCGCGCCGTCGCCGCCGGTGCCGACGATATCGACGAAGTTCGAGTTGTCCTGCACGTCGACGTGCCGGGCAAATTCACGCATCACCGTGGCGGCCGCGGTGATTTCGCCGATGGTCTCTTTTTTGACGCGCAGGCCGGTGATGATCGCCGCCGACATCACGGGCGACAGTTCGCCGCGCATGATGAGGCGCATCAGGTGCAGCATTTCGTCGTGAAAAATCTCGCGGTGCTCGATGGTCCGCTGCAAGGCTTCCTGGGGCGTAATGGACATGATCTCGTCTCCCTTTGTGTCAGGCATTGCGGGGCGCCGCGTGACTCGAGGCCTTGCCGGCGACGGCGAGCTTCGACTGCTTGACGAAGTTTTCGAGCAGCGCGTGGCCGTGTTCGGACAGGATCGATTCCGGGTGGAACTGCACGCCTTCCACGGCCAGTTCCTTGTGGCGCACGCCCATGATTTCGCCGTCTTCAGTCCATGCCGATACTTCGAGGCAGTCTGGCAGCGATTCGCGTTCGATCGCGAGCGAGTGGTAGCGCGTCACCGTAAAGTGCTTCGGCAGGTCTTCGAATACGCCCTTGCAGTCGGTTTCGATCGTGCTGACCTTGCCGTGCATGATGGTCTGCGCGCGCACGACGCGGCCGCCGAACGCCTCGCCGATCGCCTGATGGCCGAGGCACACGCCGAGAATCGGCGTCTTGCCGGCGAATTCGCGCAGCACGTCGAGCGTGATGCCCGCGTGTTGCGGATTGCTCGGGCCCGGCGACAGGCAGATGCGCTCGGGGTTCAGCCTGGCGATTTCATCGAGCGTGATTTCGTCGTTGCGGTAGGTGCGCACGTCTTCGCCGAGTTCGCCGAAGTACTGCACCAGGTTGTAGGTGAACGAGTCGTAGTTGTCGATCATGAGCAGCATGGTGTGTCTCCGGTCAGAAGTCGCTATCGAGGCCGTCCTGGACCTGCTCGGCGGCGCGCATTACCGCGCGTGCCTTGTTCTCGGTCTCCTGCCATTCGGATTCGGGCACCGAATCGGCGACCACGCCCGCGGCCGCCTGCACATACAGATTGCCGTTCGCGATCACGCCGGTGCGGATCGTGATGGCCAGATCCATCTCGCCGGTGAACGACAGATAGCCGACCGCCCCGCCGTACAGGCCACGCTTGACGGGTTCGAGCTCGTCGATCAGCTCCATCGCGCGGACCTTCGGCGCGCCCGACAGCGTGCCGGCCGGGAAGGTGGCGCGCAGCACGTCGAAATTGGTCATGTCGTTCTTGAGCTTGCCTTCGACCGAGCTGACGATGTGCTGCACGTGCGAGTACTTCTCGATCACCATCTTGTCGGTCACGACCACCGAGCCGATCTGCGCGATGCGGCCGACGTCGTTGCGCGCGAGGTCGATCAGCATCACATGCTCGGCGATTTCCTTCGGATCGTTCAGCAGCTCGGTAGCGAGCGCGGCATCGCGCTCGGGCGTGTTGCCGCGCGGACGGGTGCCGGCCAGCGGGCGGATCGTGACGATACGGTCCTCGCCGCGCTTTTCCTGGCGCACCAGAATCTCCGGCGACGCGCCGACCACGTGGAAGTCGCCGAAGTTGTAGTAGTACATGTACGGCGACGGATTCAGCGAGCGCAGCGCGCGATACAGCGACAGCGGATTGTCGCGGTACGGCTTGATCAGGCGCTGACCGACCTGCACCTGCATCAGTTCGCCGGCGGCGACGTATTCCTTCGCCTTGCGCACGGCCGCCAGGTAATCGTCTTTCGCGAATTCGCGGTAGATCTCGGTGCGTACGCTGGCCGACACGACGGGCGGCTCGACGGTGACGCGCAGCCGCTGGCGCAGTTCGCGCAGACGGTGCTTCGCTTTCGTGTAGGCCTCAGCCTGGGTCGGGTCGGCGTAGACCACCAGATAGAGCTTGCCGGCGAGGTTGTCGATGACCGCGACTTCCTCGGTCAGCAGCAGCTGGATGTCGGGCAGATTGAGGTCGTCTTTCGGCGCGCTGTGCGCGAGCTTCTTCTCGATGTAGCGCACCGCGTCATAGCCGAAGTAGCCGGCGAGACCGCCCGTGAAGCGCGGCAGCCCCGGGCGTTGCGCGACCTTGAAGCGCGCCTGGAATTGCTGGATGAACGCGAGCGGATCGCCGTCGTGCGTCTCGACGACCTTGCCGTCGCGGACCACTTCCGACACGCCGTTGCGCGTGCGCATGAGAGTCCGCGCCGGCAGGCCGATGAACGAATAACGCCCGAAGCGTTCGCCGCCGACCACCGACTCCAGCAGGAACGAGTTCGCGCCGTTGCGCTCGGTCTGCGCGAGCTTCAGGTACAGCGACAGCGGCGTCTCGAGGTCGGCGAGCGCTTCGGCGATCAGCGGGATGCGGTTGAAACCCTCGTTGGCGAGGGACTGGAATTCGAGTTCGGTCATGTTCCGATCCTGTACGGTGGTCCGGCGGCAGCAAGCGTCGGGCAAAGCGGGGCTAAGCGCCTCCGGTCAGGGCGTGGGTCGACGTTCTCGACACAATGATACCGACCGGCGCGGGTCTTCCATCGGCGCGTGCGAGCGGTGCGGGTGAGCAACGGTACCTTGCGGGTACGCGCAGGCTCAATCAGCCGATGCAGGTGCGCAAAAACAGATCGATGGAAAAAGCGCGTGAGCGCAGCGAAGTAAAAAACGGTTGCCGAAGACGAGCTTCAGCGTACCTCAGGCGAGGTTAGCGCGACCAGCGACGCCAGGGCCAGGCTCCCCGGTCGATGCTAATCAGACTCCGTTTTTTATTCAGAAACATGAGGATGAAGGACTGTTAAGTCGTGGATTGATGCGCTGCGATCGCCCTGGCGGCGTCGAGCAGCGAGGCAACTATACCATCGGATTTTATCGTTTGTATAGCTTGGCCGTGGTTGTACCCGTAGGGCACGGTCAGCGTCGCCATGCCGGCCGCGCGGCCCGCCAGCGCGTCGTTTTCCGAGTCGCCGATCGCCACCGTGGCGCTCGGCTCGACGCCGAGTTGCGCGGCGGCGGTCAGCATCGGAAGCGGGTCCGGTTTCTTTTTCGCGAGACTGTCGCCGCCGAGCACGACGCTGAAATACGGTGCAAGCCGGTACTGCTGCAGCAGTTCGAGCGCGAAGCGGTGCGGCTTGTTGGTCACGCAGGCGAGCTTCAGGCCCGCGTCGCGCAGCGCGCGCAGACCGGCCTCGACGTCTGGATAAAGCCGCGTGTGCACGCCGTTGATCTTCGCGTACTCGGCCTGATAGATCGCGAGCGCTTCGTCGAAGCGCTCTTGCGCGTGCTCGGCTTCGAAGCGCGGCGCAAGCACGCTGCGGATCAGATGCTCCGAACCCTTGCCGACGTAGCCGACCACTTCCTCGCGCGTCGTTTCCTCCGCGTCGAGCTGAGCGAGCATACCGTTCAGGCCGGCGGTGAAGTCGTCGGCCGTGTCGATCATCGTGCCGTCGAGGTCGATGATCGCGGCTTCGAGGCGCGCGCCAGTAAACGTCGGGGCGGGATACGAAGTGGTCATGAGGCGCTGGTTTTTAACGCTGGACGGTCGCGAGGGCGGCGCGCATCTTGTCGATCACGACCTTGTGATCGGGCTGGCCAAAGATCGCCGAGCCGGCCACGAACGTGTCCGCGCCGGCCGCCGCGATTTCCGCGATGTTGTCGACCTTCACGCCGCCGTCCACTTCGAGGTGGATGTCGCGGCCGGTGCGCTCGGTGTACGCGTCGATGCGTTTGCGCGCTTCACGCAGCTTGTTGAGCGCCTCGGGGATGAACGACTGGCCGCCGAAGCCCGGGTTCACCGACATGATCAGCACGAGGTCGACCTTGTCCATCACATGATCGAGATAGTTCAGCGACGTCGCCGGATTGAACACGAGGCCGGCCTTGCAGCCGTGGTCGCGGATCAGCGACAGCGTGCGGTCGATGTGATCCGACGCTTCCGGGTGAAAGCTGATCAGGTTCGCGCCGGCTTTCGCGAAGTCCGGCACGATGCGGTCGACGGGACGCACCATCAGGTGCACGTCGATCGGCACGTCCACGTGCGGGCGGATCGCTTCGCATACGAGCGGGCCGATGGTCAGGTTCGGCACGTAGTGGTTGTCCATCACGTCGAAGTGGATCCAGTCGGCGCCGGCGGCGACGACGTTGCGGACTTCTTCGCCCAGGCGGGCGAAGTCGGCGGAGAGAATGCTGGGGGCGATGCGAAATTGCGTCATGACAGGGGCCGATGCAAGCGGGAAAGCGCCATTTTACCGGTTTTGCGCGTGCAGACCGGGGTGCTGGCCGCGGTTGGCGTGGCGGAATCGCGCGATGAAACTTCGCAAAGTACCGGCGCAAAAACGACATGGAGACTGGGCGCGGCAAAGCAGCCGTGTCCCAACGTCTTAGACACTGCTGGCCGAAAGGCGTATCCGGTTGCGGCCATGCCCCGCATCAAGCAGAATGCCATTCCATGAGCGCCGCATCGCCGCTGCACCCGCAGACCATTGGCGTTCGGGCCTTCCACGATTTTTCACAGCCCGTTTGATCAGATCGGAATCAGGATGAGCCAGTACGAATTCAGCGTCTCGGCGCAGGTGCACTACCTGCCCGAAGAATCGGACCCGGAGCGTCGCCAGTACGCCTTTGCCTACACGCTGACCATCCGTAACACCGGCCAGGTGCCCGCACAGTTGATCGCGCGTCACTGGATCATCACCGACAGCGAGAACACCGTCCAGGAAGTCAAAGGCCTGGGCGTGGTCGGTCATCAGCCGCTGCTCAAGCCGGGCGAGCATTTCGAATACACGAGTTGGGCAGTGATCGCGACGCCGGTCGGCACGATGCGCGGCGATTACTTCTGCGTGGCGGAGGATGGTGAGCGCTTCGAGGCGCCGGTGCCGGAGTTCGTGTTGCGCATGCCGCGGACGTTGCATTGAACCGGCGCGGTGTTGCGCGGTCTTTAATGAGTTCGTATCGGCGCGCGGCGCAGCGGGCAGTTGAGTGGGTGGTTGGATGAGCGCTCAGACGAGCGCTTGAGGCGCGAGGGGTTGCGCGGTTCTGTATGCAACCCGCCGGCCAGGCTCACTGCGGCTTTTGCTGTTGGGACCGTTCCGCCGGCTTGGCACGTCGCGCTTTTTTCTTGCCAGACGACGTCCACACAACGATAAAGACGAGCAGGAACAGCGCGAGCAGCGATTCCAGCGCGAAGATGAGCATCGGGTATTCGTCGAACAAATCAGACATGGCGGTTTCCATCAAGAACGAACATTGTATGCGTTTTGTCCGCCGAGCCGGCGCGTGGGTCGGTGCATTGTCGGTTGCGGTGTTGCTTGCCTCCTGCGGTGGCGGCGGCGCGCTCCGGCCTTCGCCGCCGAGCGGCGCGGCGATCATCCCCGGCCAGATCGCGTCGTCGCGCTTGACCGCGGTTGCGTGGCAGCAGGTGCCGGGCTGGCAGGACGACTCGCTGATCGGCGCGACGGCTGCGTTGCGGCAAAACTGCACGAGGCTCGCGCGTCAGCCGAACTGGTCGCGTGCATGCGCGGCCGCCGCGCAAATCGACGATCTCGACGTCACCGGCGCGCGCGCCTTCTTCGAAGCCTACTTCACGCCGTTCCAGCTCGCGAATAGCGACGGCACGCTCGACGGTCTGGTCACCGGTTACTACGAGCCACTGCTGCGGGGCTCGCGCACGCGGCATGGGGTATATCAGACCGCGCTGTACCGCTGGCCCGCCGGCTATCGCGCGGGGGCGCCGTTGCCGGCGCGCGCCCAACTCGAACGCTCGGGCGCGCTCAGCGGCAACGAACTCGTGTGGGTCGACGATCCGATCGAAGCATTCTTTTTGCAGGTGCAGGGCTCCGGGCGCATCGTGATGGAAGACGGCAGTGTGATGCGCGTCGGCTTTGGCGGTACCAACGATCAGCCGTACAAGTCGATCGGGCGCTGGCTGCTCGATCATGGCGAGATCACACCCGCGCAGGCAACGATGCAGGGCATCAAGGCATGGGCACGCGCGAATCCGACGCGCGTCGATGGATTGCTCGACACCAATCCGCGCTTCGTGTTTTTTCGCGAGATGCCGTCGGCCGAAAGTATGCCGAGCGGCGGCGCGGACGGTCCGATCGGCGCGCTCGGCGTGCCGCTGACACCGGAGCGCTCGATTGCGGTCGACCCGAGCGCGATTCCGCTCGGCACGCCGGTGTTCCTGCAGACCACACGGCCGCTGACGAACTCGCCGATGAACCGCCTCGTGTTCGCGCAGGACACGGGCACCGCGATCAAAGGCGGCGTGCGCGCCGACTACTTCTGGGGCCTCGGCGACGATGCCGGTGATCTGGCTGGCAAGATGAAGCAGGGTGGCCGGATGTGGTTGCTGCTGCCGAATTCGTGAGGCGGTGGGGCGCAGGCGGAAGCGTGACTGCCGTTTGAGTTACAGCGGTTTTCGGGAGGCGGGTTGGAGGCTGCCGCGAAGCCGTCAATAGAAGTCGTGGAAATCGGCGTCACGTTCGGATCAGGATCCGTTCGTGACGCCGTTTTTTGTTGGGCTCTTACGCTGCGCGTCGTTGCCGGTTGCCTGACTTAGAGCCCCGATCTGCGCTTGTCGACCACCCGCCGCGCCTTGCCCACCGAGCGCTCGATCCCATTCACGGCCAGCACGTTCACCACCGCGCTTACGCCAATCAGCGCCTTGATGTCGTACGCCAGCGCGTTTTTCGCGGTGGTTAGCGCGGAAGTATCCGGCGCGCTTTCGGGGCACGGTTCGACGTTCAGCGTCAACACGTCGAGCGGCCCTTCCTTCGTCAGTACGATCTGATAGTGCGGCGCGAGCGCGTGCTGCTTGAGCAGCAACTCTTCGATCTGCGTCGGGAACACATTGACGCCACGGACGATCATCATGTCGTCCGAGCGGCCCGTGATTTTTTCCATACGCCGCATCGTGCGGGCGCTGCCCGGCAGCAGGCGCGTGAGATCGCGCGTGCGGTAGCGGATGATCGGCAGCGCTTCTTTCGTCAGCGACGTGAACACGAGTTCGCCGAGTTCGCCATCGGGCAGCACCTCGCCCGTTTCGGGGTCGATGATCTCGGGATAGAAATGGTCTTCCCAGATCGTCGGGCCGTCTTTGGTCTCGATGCACTCCGAGGCGACGCCCGGGCCCATCACTTCGGAGAGACCGTAGATGTCGACCGCGTCGATGCCCATGCGTTTTTCGATCGCCTCGCGCATTTCGTTGGTCCACGGCTCAGCGCCGAAGATGCCGATGCGCAATGAGCAGCTAGCCGGGTCGATACCCTGGCGCTCGAGTTCGTCGGCGATCGACAGCATGTAGCTCGGTGTCACCATGATGATGTCCGGCCGGAAGTCCTGGATCAGCTGCACCTGCTTTTCGGTCTGACCACCGCCGAACGGAATCACGGTGAGCCCCGCGCGCTCGGCGCCGTAATGCGCGCCGAGGCCGCCCGTGAAGAGGCCGTAGCCGTAGCTCACGTGCACCTTGTCGCCGCGCTTCGCGCCGGCGGCGCGTATCGAACGGGCGACGAGATTCGCCCACGTGTCGATGTCGCGCGCCGTATAGCCGACGACGGTCGGCTTGCCGGTCGTCCCAGACGATGCATGGATTCGCGAAATCTGCTCCTGCGGCACCGCGAACATGCCGAACGGATAGTTGTCGCGCAAATCCTTCTTCGTCGTGAACGGAAAGCGCGCGAGGTCCGCGAGCGACTTGACATCGCCCGGATGAACACCGGCTTCGTCGAACTTGCGCCGGTACACCGGCGAATTTTCATACGCATGGGTGAGTGACCATTTGAGCCGTTCAAGTTGGAGCGCGGCGAGCTCGTCGCGGCTGGCGGTCTCGATCGGATCGAGCGGAAGAGCGGTGCTCATCGAATGTCTCCTTGCTGCCTCAGTATCTGAGTTTGATATGTAACGCGTTGGCGTCAGAGAGCCACGCAGACAGTCGTCCGCGAGGGCGGCTCTGGCTTGCCGCCGCTCAATGTCAGTCGCCGGTGGGAATCAGGTTGCCCCTGATTTGCGCCGACTTGCCGCGAAACATCGCGACGGTCTCGCCGGCGCGATTCGTGACGCGAATATCGTAGATGCCAGTGCGCCCGCTCGATGTCTGCTCGACCGCTTCGGCGCTCAGCACGTCGCCGCCGTAGACCGGCCGGAGGTATTCGATCGAGCAGCCGGCGGCAACCGTATTGATGTTGTAGGTGTTGCAGGCGAACGCGAAGGTCGAATCGGCGAGCGTGAAGATCAGGCCACCGTGGCAGATCTGATGGCCGTTCAGGAAGTCGTCGCGCACCGCCATGCGCAGCCGCGCATAGCCGGGGCGCACTTCGAGAATCTCGAGCCCGAGCGCGCGACTGAAGGCGTCGTTTTCGTACATCGCGGCGGCTGTCGCGCGGGCGAGTTCGTCGGCAGTCATCTGGTCGGGGCGGGTGGTTTGCGTGGACATCTCAACGCCCCTCGAAGCGCGGCGCGCGCTTTTCGATAAATGCCTGCACGCCTTCCGCGTAATCGTGCGAGGCGCCTAGTTGGCGCTGCAGATCACGCTCGAGATCGAGCTGCTGGTCGAGCGATTGCGTCGTGCCGGCACGCATCGCCTGCTTGATCGCGGCGATCGCGCGCGTCGGTTGCTGGGCAAGCTGGGCCGCGAGTTTTGCCGCGGCCGGAGCCAGTTCGGCGTCGTCGAGCGCTTGCCAGATCAAGCCCCAGCTTTCGGCTGTGTCGGCGCTGAGCTTGTCGCCGATGATCGCGAGGCCGAGCGCGCGTGCCATGCCAACGCGTTGCGGCAGGAACCACGTCCCGCCCGAATCCGGCACGAGGCCGATCTTCACGAACGCCTGGATGAAACTCGCGGAGCGAGCTGCGAGCACCAGGTCGCAGGCCAACGCGAGATTGGCGCCCGCGCCGGCCGCCGTGCCGTTGACCGCGGCGATCACCGGAAACGGTAGCGCTTGCAGACGGCGGATCAACGGATTGAAGTATTCATCGATCACGGCGCCGAGGTCGGTCATCGCGCCGGGCGTGAAATCGAGGTCGGCGAGATCCTGGCCGGCGCAGAAGCCGCGTCCCGCGCCGGTGAGCACGAGCGCACGGGCGCCGGACTTTTCGACCTGGTCGAGTGCCGCGCCGAGTTCCTGATGCATCGCGCGCGTGAAGCTGTTGAGCTTGTCCGGGCGGTTCAGCGTGAGGGTGGCGACGTGGCTCGATGAGTCGATGTCCAGCCGGATCGCTTCATATGACATGGGGTGTCTCCTCAAACTCTCTTTGGCCGATGGGCACGGTCGCTCGACTAGCGTCGGCGCGTGATGCCGATCCGATGTCTGATGTTAGTCAGAGCGCACGACTCGGTCCATCCGCCGAACGGCATAGGACGAAGTCGTGCGTTGCGCTGAAGCCTTCTTATGCCGTTCAGCCAGCTACCGCGGGCGCCGCTTTCGGTTCAACATGAACGCGGCTTTGAACGACACGGAAGCGGTTGGCGACGAAAGCGGCATCGGCAAGCGCGGCATTCGCGGCCGGGTTGGCGCCGGTGCCGTGAAAATCCGAAAAAGCCGCGGACTGGTTGACGAACACGCCACCGGTCAGGTTGATCGACAGTGCGACGCCGCCGCGAATCGACGCTTCGTGCGCGGCGTCGAGCACGGCGTCGTCCCTGCTGTAGACCGCCAGCGTTAGCGCGCCGTGCTCGGCAGCAATGTCGCCAGCGAGGTCGAGTGACTGCGCGGTCGAATCCGTCGCGATGACGAACGAGATCGGCCCGAACCATTCTCTCGTGAACTGGGCGCGGTCGGTCGAGGCGTCGAGTTGCAATACGAGCGGTGTGCGCACGCGAGCGCCCGGAAAGGACGGATGGTCGAGCGTCTGGCTCGCGACGAGAACGCGGCCGAGCCCGGCGGCTTCGTCGAGGCGCTGCACGACGCCTTCGTTCTGGATCGCGCCGAGCACTTCGACGGCGCGGGCCGGATCGGCGACGAGCTTTTGCACCGCGCCGGCAAGCGCCTGGGAGACATCGTCAAAGCTGAGCGTGCCTTCCGCGGTGCGAATGCCGTCTCGCGGTACGTAGATATTTTGCGGCGCGGTGCACATCTGGCCTGAGTACAGCGCCAGCGAGAACGCGATGTTGCGCGCGGCCGCCTTGATGTCGTCGACCGAGTCGATGACGATCTGATTGACGCCAGCTTTTTCGGTGTAGACCTGCGCCTGGTGCGCGTTGCGCTCGAGCCAGGTGCCGTTCTGGGTGCTGCCCGTGAAGTCGATCAGTTTGATCTCGGGGCGCTGGGCCAGTTGCTGGACGAGGGCGCCGTCGTTCGGGGCGGTGGCCAGCAGCGTGACGACGTTCGGATCGAAGCCTGCTTCGCGCAACACGTCACGCGCGATGCGCACGGTCAGCGCGAGCGGCAGGATCGCGCCCGGATGCGGCTTGACGATCACCGTGTTGCCGGTGGCCAGATCGGCGAACAGGCCCGGATAGCCGTTCCACGTCGGGAATGTGCAGCAGCCGAGCACGAGGCCGATGCCGCGCGGCACGACGGTGTAGCGCTTGTGCATCGCGAGCGGCGGGTTTTTGCCTTGCGGCTTTTCCCAGTACGCGTCGGCGGGGATACGGCGCAGCTGATCCCAGGCATACGCGACCGCTTCGAGCGCGCGATCCTGCGCGTGTGGGCCCCCTGCCTGGAAGGCCATCATGAACGCCTGACCGGTCGTGTGCATCACGCTGTAGCCGAGCTCGAAGCTGGCGCGATTCAGGCGCGCGAGGATTTCGAGGCTCACGCCGATCCATGCCTGCGGGCCGACGGCGCGCCAATCGCGTTGCGCCGCGGCAGATGCGGCGATGAGCGCGCTCGGGTCGGCTTTCGGGTAACGCACGCCGAGCTGGAAGCCGAACGGCGAAACCTCTGCGCCGACGGTCTCTCCCGTCGACGGTTGGTCCAGGTCGAACGTTTTGTCTAGAAGCGCCTTGAACGCGGCTTCGCCGTCCGCGTTAGCTGTTTCCCCGTACACTTTCGGACTGGGCATCTCGACGAACGGGCTCCAGTAGCCGCGCGTTTCGAGCGCGGCGAGCGCTTTGTGCAGCGTGTCTTCGTGCTTGGTGAATAGCGGATGTGTCATGGCAAAGAGGCTCGGCTGTACGTTGGGGAAATACCTGTCGAATAATTGACCGACCGGTTGGTTGGGGAATGGTAGCATCACCACAGACGATGCGCGAAGCGTTTTTCGCGTGCGATTAACCCTTATGGAGGCGGCATGGCTTACGAAAACATTCTGGTTGAGACGCGGGGACGGGTCGGACTGATTACGCTCAACCGTCCGAAGGCTCTGAATGCACTGAACGACGCGCTGATGGACGAACTAGGCGCAGCGTTGCGCGAGTTCGACGGCGACGAGTCGATTGGCGCAATCGTCGTGACGGGCAGCGAGAAAGCATTCGCGGCGGGTGCGGACATCGGGATGATGGCGTCGTACTCCTATATGGATGTCTACAAGGGCGACTACATCACGCGCAATTGGGAAACGGTTCGCTCGATCCGTAAGCCGATCATTGCCGCGGTGGCGGGCTTCGCGCTCGGCGGCGGCTGCGAACTGGCGATGATGTGCGACATCATTTTCGCCGCCGACACGGCGAAGTTCGGTCAACCGGAAATCAAGCTCGGGATCATGCCGGGCGCGGGCGGCACGCAGCGCTTGCCGCGGGCGGTGTCAAAAGCGAAGGCGATGGACCTCTGTTTAACCGCCCGTTTCATGGATGCCGCCGAAGCGGAGCGCGCCGGACTGGTTTCGCGCGTGATCCCGGCGGCATCGCTGCTTGACGAAGCGGTCGGCGCGGCCGCCACCATTGCGGAATTCCCGCTGCCGGCGGTGCTGATGGTCAAGGAGTCGGTCAACCGAGCCTTTGAAACGACGCTCGCGGAGGGCGTGCATTTCGAGCGCCGCCTGTTCCATTCGCTCTTCGCCACCGAAGACCAGAAAGAGGGCATGGCCGCGTTCGTGGAGAAGCGCAAACCGGTTTTCAAGCACCGTTAATACGCTTGTCAAAATATCGCTTGCAAGTCCCGATGTCGGCGACTAGAATTCCGCACTTTCGTGCTCCGGACGCCGGGGTGCGGAGAAGCGGGAAGCCTTTGATGGCGTGGGCTTCAGCGGCGTGGGCAGCTTAGGCGAGTGATAAAAACCTGTTGACGATCCGACGGAAGTTCTCCATAATCTCGCTTCTCTGCTGCAGACGCAGCGACGCAAACGAAGCGGTGCCGGGTAGTGGTGGTTCAGGCGCGGCGGGTTTGGCGGACCGATCTTTAAAAACTAACAGTCGATAAGTGTGGGCGCTTGATGCGGAATGCGGCGGCGGATTCTCCGGAATCTGCTGTCAGGCAGAAGTATCAGAAGCCTCACACAGTATTGGAGGAAGGTTTGTCTGTCGAAAGACGGATCAATCATCGTCAGTACGTTGAGTGAGCGACCGGGTTCGAGAGAGCCCGAACACAGTAACAGGTTTGAACTGAAGAGTTTGATCCTGGCTCAGATTGAACGCTGGCGGCATGCCTTACACATGCAAGTCGAACGGCAGCACGGACTCCGGTCTGGTGGCGAGTGGCGAACGGGTGAGTAATACATCGGAACGTGTCCTGGAGTGGGGGATAGCCCGGCGAAAGCCGGATTAATACCGCATACGCTCGGGAGAGGAAAGCGGGGGATCTTTCGGGACCTCGCGCTCAAGGGGCGGCCGATGGCAGATTAGGTAGTTGGTGGGGTAAAGGCCTACCAAGCCGACGATCTGTAGCTGGTCTGAGAGGACGACCAGCCACACTGGGACTGAGACACGGCCCAGACTCCTACGGGAGGCAGCAGTGGGGAATTTTGGACAATGGGCGCAAGCCTGATCCAGCAATGCCGCGTGTGTGAAGAAGGCCTTCGGGTTGTAAAGCACTTTTGTCCGGAAAGAAAACCTCGTGGCTAATATCCGTGAGGGATGACGGTACCGGAAGAATAAGCACCGGCTAACTACGTGCCAGCAGCCGCGGTAATACGTAGGGTGCGAGCGTTAATCGGAATTACTGGGCGTAAAGCGTGCGCAGGCGGTGCTGTAAGACCGATGTGAAATCCCCGGGCTTAACCTGGGAACTGCATTGGTGACTGCAGCGCTGGAGTATGGCAGAGGGGGGTGGAATTCCACGTGTAGCAGTGAAATGCGTAGAGATGTGGAGGAACACCGATGGCGAAGGCAGCCCCCTGGGCCAATACTGACGCTCATGCACGAAAGCGTGGGGAGCAAACAGGATTAGATACCCTGGTAGTCCACGCCCTAAACGATGTCAACTGGTTGTCGGGCCTTCATTGGCTTGGTAACGTAGCTAACGCGTGAAGTTGACCGCCTGGGGAGTACGGTCGCAAGATTAAAACTCAAAGGAATTGACGGGGACCCGCACAAGCGGTGGATGATGTGGATTAATTCGATGCAACGCGAAAAACCTTACCTACCCTTGACATGTATGGAATCCTGCCGAGAGGCGGGAGTGCCCGAAAGGGAGCCATAACACAGGTGCTGCATGGCTGTCGTCAGCTCGTGTCGTGAGATGTTGGGTTAAGTCCCGCAACGAGCGCAACCCTTGTCCCTAGTTGCTACGCAAGAGCACTCCAGGGAGACTGCCGGTGACAAACCGGAGGAAGGTGGGGATGACGTCAAGTCCTCATGGCCCTTATGGGTAGGGCTTCACACGTCATACAATGGTCGGAACAGAGGGTTGCCAAGCCGCGAGGTGGAGCCAATCCCAGAAAACCGATCGTAGTCCGGATCGCACTCTGCAACTCGGGTGCGTGAAGCTGGAATCGCTAGTAATCGCGGATCAGCATGCCGCGGTGAATACGTTCCCGGGTCTTGTACACACCGCCCGTCACACCATGGGAGTGGGTTTTACCAGAAGTGGCTAGTCTAACCGCAAGGAGGACGGTCACCACGGTAGGATTCATGACTGGGGTGAAGTCGTAACAAGGTAGCCGTATCGGAAGGTGCGGCTGGATCACCTCCTTTCCAGAGCTGTGCATTCATTGCACTCAAGTGCTCACGCTTATCGGCTGTGGTTAGAAGCAACGCAGGCAGGCTCAGGGTCTGTAGCTCAGCCGGTTAGAGCACCGTCTTGATAAGGCGGGGGTCGATGGTTCGAATCCATCCAGACCCACCAGTGTCTTGTCTGGTGAGCTGAAGGGCTGGGGCCGCTGGACTATCTGTGGGACTGGGGGATTAGCTCAGCTGGGAGAGCACCTGCTTTGCAAGCAGGGGGTCGTCGGTTCGATCCCGTCATCCTCCACCAATCCTCAATGCGCAGGGTTCTGCATGAAGGCAGAGCGTTGCGCATTGGCGATTGAGCCAGTCAGAGCGGTATGAGGCACAGGCTTCATACCGGCTGCCGTTCTTTAACAATCAGGAAGAAGTAGTAAAGAGATTCACGAAAGCGTACCTGGAGATGGGTGTGTGAGTAGGTGAATCAGGGTTGTGATTGTATCGATGTATTTTAAAGGTGATCGAGAGATCGCTTTGGAATACGGCGCAACACGAATACTCAACCTGTAGCGAGTGCGTCTATCCCCTCCGGGGATGGGACCCACGTAAGCGCTAAAGCGCTAACGTGGGTCGACACAGAGACACACCCGTTATAGGGTCAAGCGAACAAGTGCATGTGGTGGATGCCTTGGCGATCACAGGCGATGAAGGACGCGGTAGCCTGCGAAAAGCTCCGGGGAGCTGGCAAACGAGCATTGATCCGGAGATGTCCGAATGGGGAAACCCACTCCTAATGGAGTATCCGTAGCTGAATCCATAGGCTGCGTGAGGCGAACGCGGTGAACTGAAACATCTAAGTAACCGCAGGAAAAGAAATCAACCGAGATTCCCAGAGTAGTGGCGAGCGAAATGGGATCAGCCGGTACACGTTATCCGTATTGTTAGTCGAACGCTCTGGAAAGTGCGGCCATAGCAGGTGATAGCCCTGTAGACGAAAACAGCATGGAAGAACTGGGTGTACGAGAAGTAGGGCGGGACACGTGAAATCCTGTCTGAAGATGGGGGGACCATCCTCCAAGGCTAAATACTCGTGATCGACCGATAGTGAACCAGTACCGTGAGGGAAAGGCGAAAAGAACCCCGGGAGGGGAGTGAAACAGATCCTGAAACCGCATGCATACAAACAGTCGGAGCCTCTGCGAAGGGGTGACGGCGTACCTTTTGTATAATGGGTCAGCGACTTACATTCAGTGGCGAGCTTAACCGATTAGGGCAGGCGTAGCGAAAGCGAGTCCGAACAGGGCGTCCAGTCGCTGGGTGTAGACCCGAAACCAGGTGATCTATCCATGGCCAGGTTGAAGGCACGGTAACACGTGCTGGAGGACCGAACCCACTAACGTTGAAAAGTTAGGGGATGAGCTGTGGATAGGGGTGAAAGGCTAAACAAACCTGGAAATAGCTGGTTCTCTCCGAAAACTATTTAGGTAGTGCCTCGTGTCTCACCTTCGGGGGTAGAGCACTGTCATGGTTGTGGGGTCCATTGCGGATTACTACGCCATAGCAAACTCCGAATACCGAAGAGTGCAATCACGGGAGACAGACATCGGGTGCTAACGTCCGGTGTCAAGAGGGAAACAACCCAGACCGCCAGCTAAGGTCCCCAAATATGGCTAAGTGGGAAACGAAGTGGGAAGGCTAAAACAGTCAGGAGGTTGGCTTAGAAGCAGCCACCCTTTAAAGAAAGCGTAATAGCTCACTGATCGAGTCGTCCTGCGCGGAAGATGTAACGGGGCTAAGCCATATACCGAAGCTGCGGATGCACAGTAATGTGCATGGTAGGAGAGCGTTCCGTAAGCCTGCGAAGGTGCACTGGAAAGTGTGCTGGAGGTATCGGAAGTGCGAATGCTGACATGAGTAGCGATAAAGGGGGTGAAAGGCCCCCTCGCCGTAAGCCCAAGGTTTCCTACGCAACGTTCATCGGCGTAGGGTGAGTCGGCCCCTAAGGCGAGGCAGAAATGCGTAGCTGATGGGAAGCAGATTAATATTTCTGCACCATTGTGAAATGCGATGGGGGGACGGATCGCGGAAGGTTGTCCGGGTGTTGGAAGTCCCGGTCCTTGCATTGGAGAAGGCGCTTTGGCAAATCCGGGCGCGGGATTCAAGGGTGCGAGGCGAGCCACTTCGGTGGCGAAGCAACTGGAAGGGGTTCCAGGAAAAGCCTCTAAGCTTCAGTTTCACAGTGACCGTACCGCAAACCGACACAGGTGGGCGAGATGAGTATTCTAAGGCGCTTGAGAGAACTCGGGAGAAGGAACTCGGCAAATTGGTACCGTAACTTCGGGATAAGGTACGCCCTCATAGCCTGACTGGCCTGCGCCAGAAGGGTGAAAGGGTTGCAATAAACTGGTGGCTGCGACTGTTTAATAAAAACACAGCACTCTGCAAACACGAAAGTGGACGTATAGGGTGTGACGCCTGCCCGGTGCCGGAAGATTAAATGATGGGGTGCAAGCTCCTGATTGAAGTCCCGGTAAACGGCGGCCGTAACTATAACGGTCCTAAGGTAGCGAAATTCCTTGTCGGGTAAGTTCCGACCTGCACGAATGGCGTAACGATGGCCACACTGTCTCCTCCCGAGACTCAGCGAAGTTGAAGTGTTTGTGATGATGCAATCTCCCCGCGGCTAGACGGAAAGACCCCATGAACCTTTACTGCAGCTTTGCATTGGACTTTGAACCGGTCTGTGTAGGATAGGTGGGAGGCTATGAAGTTGGGACGCCAGTCTCAATGGAGCCGTCCTTGAAATACCACCCTGATCTGTTTGAGGTTCTAACCTTGGCCCGTGATCCGGGTCGGGGACAGTGCATGGTAGGCAGTTTGACTGGGGCGGTCTCCTCCCAAAGTGTAACGGAGGAGTACGAAGGTACGCTAGGTACGGTCGGAAATCGTGCTGATAGTGCAATGGCATAAGCGTGCTTGACTGTGAGACTGACAAGTCGAACAGGTGCGAAAGCAGGTCATAGTGATCCGGTGGTTCTGTATGGAAGGGCCATCGCTCAACGGATAAAAGGTACTCTGGGGATAACAGGCTGATACCGCCCAAGAGTTCATATCGACGGCGGTGTTTGGCACCTCGATGTCGGCTCATCTCATCCTGGGGCTGTAGCCGGTCCCAAGGGTATGGCTGTTCGCCATTTAAAGAGGTACGTGAGCTGGGTTTAAAACGTCGTGAGACAGTTTGGTCCCTATCTGCCGTGGGCGCTGGATATTTGAAGGGGGCTGCTCCTAGTACGAGAGGACCGGAGTGGACGAACCTCTGGTGTACCGGTTGTCACGCCAGTGGCATCGCCGGGTAGCTATGTTCGGAAGAGATAACCGCTGAAAGCATCTAAGCGGGAAACTCGCCTTAAGATGAGATATCCCCGGGGCTTCGAGCCCCTTGAAGGGTCGTTCAAGACCAGGACGTTGATAGGTCAGGTGTGCACGTACAGTAATGTACTGAGCTAACTGATACTAATTGCCCGTAAGGCTTGATCCTATAACAGGTGTGTCTCGACCCGCGGTAGTGCTTCAGCACTTACGCGGGTCCGATCCCCGAAGGGGATTGGTGTGAACTCCCGCGGGAGCTCACAGAAACGCACGGTTGGGATTCAGTGTTGTGCCAGAAACAACACAACCCCCCACACTCGAATCCTTTACGCTTCTTCCCGATTGGCTGTGGCGCAACCGGTTGACTCCAGCCCTGCGACGCAGCAACCCGTCATGCCTGATGACCATAGCGAGTCGGCCCCACCCCTTCCCATCCCGAACAGGACCGTGAAACGACTCCACGCCGATGATAGTGCGGATTGCCCGTGTGAAAGTAGGTAATCGTCAGGCTCCCCCCCAGTCAGAAACCCCACCCGCCGCGGTGGGGTTTTTGCGTTTACGCGGCCAAAATTAACAAACAGCATTGAAGCAAGCGACACCTCCGCCCGCCTCAACGCTCTTCAACTGGTTCTCCCGCTGCCGACGCAATATACCCCAGACCCGGCGATAACCATAGCTCGGCAGGTCAGTGACGGTCAGCCGTATTTCTTCGACCAGCCCGGCATCGTCCGTCTTCCTGGCGTGGGCCGGCCCCCGGCAATGAGGGGGAGCGCGCAATCCATTTTCGCGACTTCGCCACCTCCACCGCCTCACGGAGAATCTCGTTCTCCATTGTCTTTTTGCTGAGCAGTCGCTGGAGTTTCCTGATTTGCTTCAGCGCATCGCTCAGCTCCGACGATGGTACGACTTCCTCGCCGGCACTGACAGCCGACGGGCTGCCATCCTGATACAGCTTGCGCCAGTGAAACAGCTGGTTCGGATTCACGCCGTGCTGGCGTGCAACCATCGAGACCGACTTGCCCGGCTCGAAACTCTCTCTCACCATCGCCAACTTCTCTTCCGCTGACCACCGCCGCCGGCGTTCCGGTCCCATCAACACTTCCATCACTTCTTGTTTGTTGTTAGTCAAAAACACAGTCATATGCCTTCCCGCTATTTTAAGTGGGAAACTGTGTCCGGCGATTCAGGGGGCCGCTCCATCAACTCTCTACTTCCCTTGCGCCAGAAACTTCTGCGCCAGTCGGACCCAATACGTCGATCCCACCGGCAACAACTCGTCGTTAAAGTCATAACTCGCGTTGTGCAGCATACAAGGGCCCGCGCCGTGGCCCGCCTCGCGGTGGCCGCCATCGCCGTTGCCCAAAAACGCATAGCAACCCGGTTTCGCCAGCAGCATGAACGAAAAATCTTCGGCACCCATGGTCGGTTCAACCGCGTCATCGACATTTTCCGCGCCAACGATCTCTTTCATGACCGACGCCGCAAAACGCGCTTCCTCGCTGCTGTTGATCGTCGGGGGATAGTTCCGGTGGAATTGGATCTGAACGGAGCAATCGTATGCTTCGGCTGTACTGTGCGCGATCTTGCGCATGCGTGACTCGATCAGGTCGAGCGTTTCTGTAGTGAAGGTCCGAACGGTCCCCGCGATCCATGCGTCGTCCGGTACTACATTGACCGCATCGCCCGCATGTATCTGCGTTATCGACAATACCGCAGTATCCAGCGGCTTTTTGTTTCGCGTGATGATGCTTTGCAGCCCGTTGGCAATTTGCACCGCCGCAAAGACCGGATCACGGCCATTGTGCGGTAGCGCTGCATGCGAGCCGACGCCCTTGATTTCGATGCGAAATTCATTGCTCGACGCCATGATCGGGCCTTCGGTCACGCCGAAGTGGCCCGCCGGCATGCCCGGCCAGTTGTGAATGCCAAACACGGCGTCCACGGGGAATTTGTTGAACAAGCCGTCGTCCATCATAGCCTTCGCGCCGGCGCCGCCTTCTTCAGCCGGCTGGAAAATTGAACACGATCGTGCCGTCGAAAGCACCATGTTTGGCTAGGTAGTGCGCGGCACCGAGCAGCATCGCCGTATGTCCGTCGTGCCCGCACGCATGCATCTTGCCGTCGTTCGTCGACCGATGATCGAAGCTGTTGAGCTCCTGGATCGGCAGCGCGTCCATGTCGGCTCGCAGACCAATCGCGCGCGAGCCGTTACCTCGTTTCAATACGCCGACCACGCCCGTCTTGCCGAAACCACGGTGGGTCTCGATGCCCCAGGACTCGAGCGAACGCGCGACGAGATCAGCAGTCGCCGTCTCTTCGTAGCGCAGCTCCGGGTGGGCATGGATGGTTCGTCGAAGGGTCTGGATTTCGCCGCGAGCGGCCTGAATTTCGGGGATGAGTTTCATGATGGAGTGATTATGCGTTTGTGCTTGACGAGCATGAGATCGCCGCGGACCACGTCGGCCCGGGCACTGCGGATGATTCATTCTACGCCGAAGGCATTTTTGGTGGCGCCACCGAGGTCGGCGGCCTATAGACGTAATAAAATTCCACTTTGCGCGACCGCTTACTGCTCGCCAGGACACATTGCCGATGAACGCCCCGACCGAATTCGCGCGCGCCGTGTGCCCGCACGATTGCCCCGACACCTGCGCGATGCGCGTGACCATCGACAATGGACGGGCGATCAAGGTCGCCGGCGATCCCGACCATCCGCCGACTCAGGGCGTGCTGTGCACGAAGGTCAGTCGTTACGCGGAGCGTGTATACCATCCGAACCGATTGACGACGCCCATGAAGCGTGTCGGCCGCAAGGGCGAGGGCCGTTTCGAGCCAATCAACTGGGACGAAGCGTTCGACCTTGCCGCAAGCCGCCTCGGCGAGATTGTCCGTCGCGCGCCGGAAGCGATTCTGCCTTACAGCTACGCGGGCACGATGGGCTTGGTGCAGGGCGATAGCATCGCGCAACGCTTTTTCCACAAGCTCGGCGCATCGCAGCTGGATCGCGCGATTTGCGCGGCGGCCGGCGCTGCCGGCCTCAAATACACGTACGGCGCCGGCATCGGTATGCACACCGAGTTTTTCGCCGAGAGCGAGGTGATCCTGATCTGGGGAGCGAATCCGATCGCATCGAATCTGCATTTCTGGACGCGCGCGCAGGAAGCCAAGCGTCGCGGCGCCCAGCTGATCGCAATCGATCCGTATCGCTCGCTGACCGCGGAGAAATGCCATCAACACATCGCGCTAAAGCCAGGCACAGACGGCGCTCTCGCGCTCGGCATCATGAACGTCCTGATTACCGAGAATCTGCTCGACTACGAGTACATCGCGGCGCACACGCTGGGCTTCGCCGACTTGAAGGTGCGTGCGCTCAGCTATCCATTGTCTCGGGTTAGTGAAATTTGTGGCGTCGAGGAAGAGGAAATCGCCGATCTTGCGCGACTTTACGCCAGCACGCGGAAAGCCGCGATCCGCTTGAACTACGGTCTGCAGCGGGTGCGTGGCGGCGGCAATGCGGTGCGCGCAATCGCGTGTCTGCCGTCGCTGACCGGCGCATGGCGTGAGCGCGCGGGCGGGGCGCTGCTGTCGTCGAGCGGTTGGGCACCGGTCGACTCGCACGCGTTGCAGCGTCCCGACCTGATGCCGGGTTGGCCGTCGAAGCCGAGCCGCGTGATCAATATGAATGCGATCGGCGACGCGTTGCTGCATCCGGGCGACGCGACGTTCGGCCCCAAGCTCGAGGCGATCGTGGTCTACAACTCGAATCCGGTCGCGGTCGCACCGGACTCCGAACGCGTCGCGGCGGGTTTTGCGCGCGAGGATCTGTTCACGATCGTGCTCGAGCATTTCCAGACCGACACCGCGGATTACGCCGACCTGCTGTTGCCTGCCACGACGCAGCTCGAGCATCTCGACGTGCACAAGTCGTACGGTCACACGCACGTGATGGTCAACCTGCCCGCCATCGCGCCGTTCGGCGACGCACGGCCGAATACCGAGATCTTCCGCAGCCTCGCGCGCCGCATGGGCATGACGGAACCGGCGCTCTTCGACAGCGACGAAGCCGTCGCGCAAGCCGCATTTCGCTGGGACGACAAGACGCTGGACGGTGTCGACTGGCCGATGCTGAAGCAAGCCGGCTGGGCCCGTCTCAATCTGCCTGACGCGCCATTTGCCGACGGTGGTTTTCGCACGCCATCCGGCAAGTGCGAGTTCTACAGCGAGCGCCTTGCGCAACAGGGCCTCGACCCGCTGCCGGACTACCTGCCACCCTACGAATCGGCCGACGGCGCGCCCGAACTGGCGGCCCGCTATCCGCTCGCGATGATTTCACCGCCCGCGCGCAACTTCCTGAACAGCACCTTCGTGAACATCGAGAGTCTGCGCGCGACGGAAGGCGAGCCGCACCTGGACATCCACCCTGCCGACGCGCACGCGCGCGGCATCGGCGACGGCGATCAGGTGCGCATCTTCAACGACCGCGGCTCGATGCGAGCGCGTGCCCGCGTGACCGACCGGGCGCGCGAAGGCCTGGTCGTCGGGTTGTCGATCTGGTGGAAGAAGCTCGCGCCGGACGGCCGCAACGCGAACCAGTTGACGAGCCAGGCACTCACCGATCTCGGCGGTTCGGCGACGTTTTACGACTGTCTCGTCGAAGTCGAGCGGGCCTGAAAGCCGCGCCGCACATTGAAGCTGGCGCCCAGCCTCGCAAGTTCGAGGCTGCCGTCTAACCTCATCGCTTTGCCCATTGGCCGCAACATGCCCATGCTACGATGCGTTTTTAGCACGACCATTCGAAAATAATTCAGGAGACGCTGCATGGAGAAAATCTGGCTGAAATCTTATCCGCCCGGCGTTCCAGCAGAGATCGACCCGACGCGCTATTCGTCGGTGGCCGAGTTGCTCGAGGAAGCCTTTCGCGAACACCGCGCAAAGCCGGCGTTCGTGTGCATGGGCAAGCAGATCAGCTACGGTGAACTCGACGAGCTTTCGCGCAATCTTGCAGCGTGGCTGCAGTCGAAAGGGCTCACGCGCGGCTCGCGTGTCGCGATCATGATGCCGAACGTGCTGCAGTATCCAGTCGCGCTCGCCGCGATTCTGCGCGCGGGCTATGTGGTCGTGAATGTGAATCCGCTGTACACGCCGCGCGAACTCGAGCACCAACTGAAGGACAGCGGCACTGAGGCGATCATCCTGCTCGAGAATTTCGCGGGGACCTTGCAGGCAATCGTGCGCAATACGCCGGTCAAGCATGTGGTCGTCGCGGCGATGGGCGACCTGATGGGCATCAAAGGCCCGCTCGTGAACTTCGTCGTGCGCAAGGTCAAGAAGATGGTGCCGGCGTGGAGCCTGGCTGGGCACGTCAAGTTCAACGACACGGTCTCGGAGGGCGCACGTCTGACGTTCAAGCCGGTCCGGCAGGGGCCCGACGATATCGCGTTCCTGCAATACACTGGCGGCACCACCGGCGTGGCCAAGGGCGCGACGCTGCTGCACCGGAACCTGATCGCGAACGTGCTGCAGTCGGAGGTCTGGCTCAATCCGGTGCGCGCGAACCGCACGGATATCGATCAGTTCATTACGGTCGTCGCGTTGCCGCTGTATCACGTGTTCGCGCTGACCGTGTGCGGGCTGCTGACGATCCGCACCGGCGGTCTCGGCGTGCTGATTCCGAATCCGCGCGATATCCCCGGCATGATCAAGTCGCTCGAGGGGTATGCGATCACGACGATTCCCGCGGTCAACACGCTCTACAACGCGATGTTGAACAGCCCCGACTTCCACAAGCTCGACTTCTCGAAGCTGCTGACCGCGAACGGCGGCGGCATGGCGGTGCAGGAGGCGGTCGCGAAGCGCTGGTTCGAGCTGACGCGCACGCCGATCGTCGAGGGCTACGGGCTGTCGGAAACGTCGCCGTGCGTGACCTGCAATCCCGTCACCGCCACCGAATACAACGGCACGATCGGCCTGCCACTGCCGTCGACCGAAGTCTCGATCCGCGACGATGAAGGCAACGAAGTGCCGCCCGGCCAGTCCGGCGAGATCTGGATCCGCGGCCCGCAGGTGATGGCGGGCTACTGGAACAGGCCCGACGAAACCGCCAAGGTGATGACGGCGGACGGCTTCTTTAAATCAGGCGACGTCGGCATCATGGGCGCGGACGGCTTTGTGAAGATCGTCGATCGCAAGAAGGACATGATTCTGGTGTCCGGCTTCAACGTGTATCCGAATGAAGTCGAGGACGTCGTCGCAAAGCTGCCGGGTGTGTTCGAAGTCGCGGCGGTGGGTGTACCGGATCAGCATTCCGGCGAGGCAGTGAAGCTGTTCGTCGTGAAAAAGGATCCGTCGCTGACCGACGAACAGATCTTCGCGTACTGCAAAACGCAACTGACCGGCTACAAGCGGCCGAAGGTCGTCGAATTCCGCACCGAGTTGCCGAAGAGCAATGTCGGCAAGATCCTGCGCCGCGAGTTGCGCGACGGCAGGGCTTAAGCGAGCGAAGAACAAAAGCCCGGCGCACACGAAAGTGCGCCGGGCTTTTTGTTGCCCGTACAAAATCCGCGCATAAAAAAAGGCGCCCGAAGGCGCCTTTGAGACAAACTGCGTTTTTTTACGACTTATTAGAACTTGTGACGGATACCGATGCGAGCCGTGAACTGGTTGCTGCTCGTCGAACCGGTCAGGCCGTTGATGCCTGCCGTTGCTGCGACCACCTGACCCGTTGCGTTGACCGTGTCGCCCAAAGCGTGCTGGTACACGCCGACCAGGTACACGTCGGTACGCTTGGACAGGAAGTAGTCCACGCCCAGCGCGCCTTGGTGGTACTGAGCACGCGAGTTGCCTTCGATCTGCGTGCCGCGCGTGTAGTCATACGCTGCGCCGACCAGCAGTGCCGGGGTCAACTGATACTTGAAGTTGATTTCGCCGTTGTTGAACGTTGCCTTCTGGCCAGTGAACGGCGACGCGAACGTCTTGCCGAGGTTGCCGAACTGGATGTTCGAATACGTCAGGCCGATGGTTGCCGCGCCGAACGTGTATGCACCGCCCGCGCCGACGACCTGGTACGTGTTGGCCGATGCGAAGCCTGCGTAGATCGGGGTCGTGACTGCGAAGTTAGCTGCAGTAGTACCCACGGCCGGCGTATTCGTTGCGATCGTGCCGCCGTTGTTGAACAGACCGCCCGAAGCTGCCGGCGTACGCGCGTTCAAATAACCCAAGCCCAATTGCAGCGGACCGTTGTTATAGCCAGCACCCAACGACCAGATCTGGTTGTGCGTGAAGTCACCGGCGACGCCGCCGAAGCTATACGTGCCGCCGAACGTCAGGCCGTTGTAGTTGTTGCTGGTGAACTTGACCGTGTTGTTGGTGCGATACGCGTTGTTGAAGTTGTCGATATCGCCCGGGTGAGCGGCGATGTAGCCGCCCCACTGATCACCCGATTCGAACGGACCCACGTAGTCGACGACGGAGTCGTACTGACGACCCAGCGTGACCGTGCCGAACTGGCTCGACAGACCGACATATGCCTGACGACCGAACATCAGGCCGCCTTGACCGAGCTTGCCGTTGGTCACGTCAAAGCCGTTTTCCAACACGAACAGGGCCTTCAGACCGCCGCCCAGATCTTCAGTGCCACGCAGGCCGAAACGCGAGCCTTGCAGGACGCCGCTGGACATGTTGTACAGATGCTTACCGCCCGAGTTGGTGTTCATGTTGATACCAACGTCAACGATGCCGTACAGGGTCACGCTGCTCTGCGCATGAGCGACGCCTGCGAATGCGCCCAGTGCTGCGAGAGCGAGAAGCGACTTTTTCATCGAATGATCTCCAAGGAATACGAATCTTTTGTACAAGGCGAAATATTTAGTTGGTGCTGAAGGCCTTGCTGTCCAACTTCGCGAGAAGTTGCCACGTAATGTAACAAAAGGCATACATGGAACAAAGAAAAAGGAGTCGCTCCGGAAGGCCGCTGTTTCGTTTACGCAACATGGTCTAGAATCGCAAATTAACCGCCCATTTCATGCGGATTGGTGCCTGTCGGGCCACCGGTTTCGCGTCGCGAGGCCTTGTCGCACGGACCTTCCGGAACGATGCGGCGGTTATCGAATCAGGGAGCGCTTTATGTTGCTGGACGAGTTGATTGGCGAGTTTGATCGGGGTTTACGCTCACTGACGGGGGTCTCGCGGATGAGCCGTCCGCTGCCGCTTCCGCAGGCTTGCGCGGCGACGGCCGAAGCTCCCGAACTCTCGCCCGCGGAGCGCGCGCATGCGGCGGGTTTGATGCGTGTGAACCACGTCGGCGAAGTGTGCGCGCAGGCGCTTTACCAAGCGCAGAAACTCGCCACCGACTCACCTTCATTGCGCGCCATGTTCGATCACGCCGCGTCGGAAGAAGAGGATCATCTGGCGTGGACCGCCAAACGCCTCCAGGCGCTCGACTCGCGTCCGAGTCTGCTCAATCCGCTGTGGTACACCGGCGCGCTCGCGATCGGTCTCGCCGCGGGGCGTCTCGGCGATCGCGTGAGTCTTGGCTTCATGGCCGAAACGGAGCGCCAGGTCGAGCAGCATCTCGACAGTCATCTCGATCAGCTCCCCGCCGCGGACCATGAATCGCGCGCGATCGTCGAGCAGATGCGCGTCGATGAAGCGCAGCACGGCAAGGCCGCGATGGACGCGGGCGGCATCGAGTTGCCGTTTCCTGCACGCGCGTTGATGCGTGCGATGTCGAAGGTGATGACGCGCACCGCCTATTACATATGAGCGTTTCACCCGCTTCGCTTCGCTAACCGGAGCACCGCACGTATCGCCTCAGCCATCGCTGAACGCATTTTCGCAAGCGAGACGGCGCCGCGCGCCCCGTTCGTCGTCGGTCCGGGCGACGCCGCTTTTTTCCCTTTCAGAATCCCTTGACGATCTCTTTCAATTCGCGCTGTTTCCTCGCACTTTTCACGTATCACCTTCACAAGTTGCACTAGCCCTTTCATTTATAACGGTTTTCTGTTTTATGCTGGACGTGAAGGAGTCGCGCTAAGTCCTTGTTCTAGCAAACAAAATCCGCTCGAAAAGCGCGCCGCTCCCTTGACCCGTGTTTAGCGTTCCTCTAAAGTGGGAGACAGTGTGAGAAAGTGTATTTTTGTGTGTTCTCGGCACCACTTTCGGGTAGATTTTCACGGACCGGGCGGGCGGCGCAAACAGCGCCGCAATAGGGGAGAGCGAAGTGTTCCAAGGGGCGTCGGCGCTGACGCTCGATGCGAAAGGGCGGATGTCGATTCCCTCTCGTTATCGGGATGCGCTGCAAACACAGGCAGAGGGCCGGGTGACGATCACCAAGCACCCGGACGGCTGCCTGTTGCTCTTTCCGCGTCCCGAATGGGAAATCTTCCGTGACAAGGTCGACAAGCTGCCCATGAACGCCGCCTGGTGGAAACGCATTTTTCTCGGCAATGCAATGGATGTGGATATGGACGGCGCAGGCCGTGTGCTCGTGTCGCCGGAGTTGCGAGCGGCTGGCTCGCTGGAGAAAGAAGTGACCTTGCTCGGCATGGGCCGCCATTTCGAGCTGTGGGATGCACAGATCTACGCCGCGAAGGAACAGGCGGCGATCGCCGACGGCATGCCCGACGCGTTGAAAGATTTCACGTTCTGATCGCGGCTTATTTATATGGCTTCTGCGATGGGAAACGAATTGCAGCATCGCACGGTGCTGTTGAACGAAGCGGTCGATGCGCTGGTCACGCGCGCCGACGGCACGTATGTGGACGGCACGTTCGGCCGTGGCGGCCATAGCCGCCTCGTGCTGGAACGGCTCGGTGAAGCAGGGCGGCTGATCGCGTTCGATAAAGATCCGCTCGCGATCGCGACGGCGCAGAAGATCGCCGATCCGCGCTTTGCCATCGTCCACGAGAGTTTTGCTTCACTGCGCGCCGCGATGGCGGAGCGCGGGGTAGGGCGTGTGTCGGGGGTGTTGCTGGATCTGGGCGTGTCGTCGCCGCAAGTCGACGATCCGGAGCGGGGCTTCAGCTTCCGCGCCGACGGCCCGCTCGACATGCGGATGGACCCGACGCGCGGCGAGTCCGCCGCTGACTGGCTCGCGCGGGCCACGGTGCAGGAATTGACGGAGGTGATACGAGATTATGGGGAAGAACGGTTTGCTTTTCAGATTGCAAAGGCGCTTGTTGCTCGCCGGGCAGAGTCCGACCGTCTTGGGCCTCTCGTCAGCACGGGCGAGCTTGCCCAAATCGTGGCTAACGTCGTCAAAACCCGTGAGAAGGGCAAGGACCCGGCAACCCGCACCTTTCAGGCTATACGGATTCACGTCAATCAAGAGCTTGCGGAGCTGCAAGTCGTTCTAGAAGCAGCGTTGTCGTTGTTGGAGCAAGGGGGGCGGCTGGTGGTCATCAGCTTTCATTCGCTCGAGGACCGGATCGTCAAGCGATTCATGCAGGCGCACGCGAGCGCGCCGGCGGTGGATCGCCGTCTGCCGATCCGCGCGGTCGACCTGCCGAGCCCTCCGCTCAAGATCATCGGCCGCGTCTTCGCGAGCGACGCTGAGGTCGCCGGCAACCCGCGCGCCCGTTCTGCCGTGATGCGCGTGGCGGAGCGGATCGCGCCATGAACCGCCTCAATATTTTCCTGCTGATCATCGTGATGGGCTGTGCCTTGTCGGTCGTCAACGCGACCAATCAGCAGCGTCAGATCTTTATTCAGCTGCAGCGCGCGCAGTCGCAGGAGCGTCAGCTGCAGCAGGACTATTCGCAGCTTCAATATCAGCAGAGCGCGCTGTCCAAAACGTCGCGCATCGAGCAGCTCGCCACCGCCTCGCTGAAGATGCAATCGGTCACCACCGGCCGCACCCAGTACCTGACGCTCGCCCCGGGCGCCGCGACGGCGATCGACGCACCCATTCCGACTTCCGCGCCGGCCTCGGCGCCGGTCGCGACCCGTCGCGGAGCCACGCGATGAAAAAATCGTCGGCCCACAAGAGCGTTGCGTTTTCGGCCAATCCGATTCTGTCGGTGCGCCTGCCGATGTGGCGCTCGAAGCTCGTCGTGTTCCTGCTGTTCATGGCGTTCGTCGCGCTCGCCGCGCGCGCGTTCTGGATTCAGGGCCCGGGCAACGCGTTCTATCTGAAGCAGGGCGAGATCCGCTATCAGCGCCGCATCGACATGCCGGCCACGCGCGGCAAGATTCTCGACCGCAACGGTCTCGTGCTCGCCACGAGTCTGCCGGTGCGCGCAATCTGGGCGATTCCCGAATCGGTGCCCGACGACCTCGGCGCCGACAAGCTCGACGCGCTCGGCAAACTGCTCGGCATGACCACTAGGGAATTGCGCTCCAAGCTGTCGGAAGACAAGACCTTCGTCTACGTGAAGCGCCAGGTGCCGGTCGACGTCGCAGAAAAAGTCGCGGCGCTCGACATCCCCGGCATTTACTCGCGCGACGAGTACAAGCGTTTCTATCCGGAAGGCGAGATCACCGCTCACCTGATCGGCTTCACGAACGTCGAGGACGAGGGCCAGGAAGGCGTCGAGCTCGGCGACCAGAAGCTGCTCGCGGGCATGTCGGGCAGCCGTCGCGTGATCAAGGACCGGATGGGCCACATCATCGAGGACGTCGACGAACAGGTCGTGCCGCACAACGGCAAGGACGTCGATCTGTCGATCGACAGCAAGATCCAGTACATCGCCTATACGAACCTGAAAGCGGCCGTCGAGAAATTCAAGGCGAAGGCCGGCGCGGCGATGGTGATCGACGTGCGCACCGGCGAAGTGCTCGCGCTCGTCAATTACCCGACCTACAACCCGAACGACCGCTCGCACCTGACCGGCGACCAGTTGCGCAACCGCATCCTGACCGACACGTTCGAGCCGGGTTCGATCATGAAGCCGTTCACGGTGTCGCTCGCGCTCGATCTGCACCGGGTGACGCCGACTACACTGGTAGATACGGGCAACGGCCACTTCGTACTCGACGGCGCGCCGATTACCGACGACAGCGGCTTCGGCGTGCTGACGGTCGGCGGCGTGATCCAGAAGTCGAGCAACATCGGCGCGACCAAAATCGCGATGCAGTTGCGGCCCGAAGAGATGTGGAACATGTACACCAGCATCGGTCTCGGCCAGGCACCGAAGGTCGGCTTTCCGGGCGCGGCGGCGGGCCGTCTGCGTCCGTGGAAGAGCTGGCGCCGCATCGAGCAGGCGACGATGTCGTACGGCTATGGCCTGTCGGTGTCGCTGTTCCAGCTCGGCCGCGCGTACACCGCGATCGCGCACGACGGCGAAATCATGCCGGTGACGATTTTCCACACGCCGGGCGACCCGCCGGCCACCGGTCCGCAGATCTTCTCGCCGACCACCGCGCGTGAAGTGCGCGCGATGCTCGAAACCGTGGTGTCGCCGCAAGGCACGTCGCCGGATGCGGCGGTGCCCGGCTATCGCGTCGGCGGCAAGAGCGGTACCGCGTACAAGCACGGTCCGCACGGCTACGACCACTCCAAATATCGCGCCTCGTTCGTCGGCATGGCGCCGATGCCGAATCCGCGCATCGTCGTTGCGGTGTCGGTCGACGAGCCGACGGCCGGTAGCCACTTCGGCGGCCAGGTGTCGGGCCCGGTGTTTTCGGGCATCGCCGGGGATACGCTGCGCGCGCTGAACGTGCCGCCCGACATGCCCGTCAAGCAGATGGTCGTGTCCGACGATTCGGCGCCGCCCGCGCCCGGCGCGCCGGCCACGCCGCCCGTGGTGAAGAAGCTGTCGACGAGCCCCGGCGTGAAGAAGATGACCATTTCCGCCACCCCGAAAAATCATCCAGGAGTCGAGCGATGAGCGCGCTGCGCGAGCAACATCCAGCGCACCGGCAGATCGCCGACGCCCTCGCCTGGCTGCACGCGCACGTGCAGCCAGGCGCGCATCTGCACGCCGACACGCGCTCGCTCGCGGCCGGCGACGCGTTCTTCGCGTACGCGGTCGATGGCGCGGACAACCGCGCATTCATCGACGCGGCCATCAAGCGCGGTGCGGCCGCCGTGCTCGTGCAACCCGAAGGTTTCAGCGGCACGCTCGACGCGGCCGCCGCACATGCGGTGCCGGCGTTGAACGAACTCGCCGGCACGATCGCGAGCGCGTGGTATCGCGATCCGAGCGACGCGATGCTCGCGGTCGGCATCACCGGCACGAACGGCAAGACCTCGTGCAGCCAGTGGGTCGCCGCGGCGCTGTCCGCGCGCGGCATGCGCTGCGCGATCGTCGGCACGCTCGGCACAGGGCTCGTCGGCCAACTCGTGCACACCGGCTTCACGACGCCCGACGCACCGCAATTGCAACGCAGCCTCGCGCAATTGCGCGACGCGGGCGCGCAGGCGGTGGCGATGGAAGTGTCGTCGCATGCGCTGCACCAGGGGCGCGTGAACGGCACCGCTTTCGACATCGCGGTGTTCACGAACCTGACGCAGGACCATCTCGACTATCACGGCACGTTCGAGGCCTATGAAGCCGCCAAGGCGCGTCTGTTCGCCTGGCCCGAGCTGCGCGCGGCCGTGATCAATCGCGACGATGCCGCCGGCCGGCGTTTGCTCGCGAGCACGCGTAGTCACGCGCGCACGATCGCGTATGGCATCGAGGGCGAGCATGGCGACGCCAACGCTGACGGCACACCGCAAGCCGACGCGTGGCTCACTGCATCGAACGTGCGTGCCACCGCTACCGGCACCGCGTTTCATCTGAGCACCTCGGACTGGGGCAACGCCGAAGTCGAAGTGCAAACGCTCGGCCTCTTCAATGTCGGCAATCTGCTCGCGGTGCTCGGCGTGCTGCTCGCCGCCGACGTGCCGTTCGACGCTGCGCTCGCCGAACTCGCGAAGCTCGAACCGGTGAACGGCCGCATGCAGCGTCTGGGCGGCCGTCTGCAGAACGACGAACCACTCGTCGTGATCGACTACGCGCACACACCCGATGCGCTCGAAAAGACGCTCGAAGCACTGCGGCCGATCGCGACCGCGCGCGGCGGCGAACTCGTCTGCATGTTCGGCTGCGGCGGCGACCGCGATGCGACCAAGCGTCCGCTGATGGGCGCGATCGCCGAGCGGCTGGCGGACGACGTCGTCGTGACGAGCGACAACCCGCGCAGCGAAGATCCGCTCGCGATCATCGAGCAAATTGCCGCGGGCATGCAGGATGCGTCGAAGGCGCGCCGCATCGAGGACCGCGCGAGCGCGATCCTGCAGGCGATCCGCGGCGCCGCGCGCGAAGACGTGATCGTGCTGGCCGGCAAGGGGCACGAAGCCACACAGGAAATCATGGGCAAGAAACGCGCTTTCTCCGATCAGGACCACGCCCGCCTCGCACTCGCCGCGCGCGCCACACAAACACGCGGAGGTGGCGAATGAACATGTTCTCGCTACGTGCAGCCGCCGCGCAGATCCCCGGCGCGAGCGTCACCGGCGACGACAGCGTGCGCTTCGAGCGCGTGTCGACCGACAGCCGCAGCGCCGGCCCCGGCGATCTGTTCATCGCGATCAAGGGCGACCGTTTCGACGCGCACGACTTCCTACCGCAAGTGGCCGAGCGCAACGTCGCGGCGGTGCTCGTCGCGCGCACGCCGGATAGCTGGAGCGTGCCCGCGATCCGCGTCGCCGATACGCGCGAAGCGCTCGGCGCGCTCGCGCGCGGCTGGCGTCGTCAGTTCGACCTGCCGCTCGTCGCGGTCACGGGCAGCAACGGCAAGACCACGGTCAAGGAAATGATCGCCTCGATCTTCGCGGCCGCGGTCGGCGCGGATGCGCGTCTTGCGACCGCGGGCAATTTCAACAACGACATCGGCCTTCCGCTCACGCTGTTCCGTCTGCATGCCGCGCATCGGCTCGCGGTGGTCGAGCTCGGCATGAACCATCCTGGCGAAACCGAACTGCTCGCGAAATTCGCCGAGCCGACGGTTGCCGTCGTCAACAACGCGCAGCGCGAGCACCAGGAATTCATGGCGACCGTCGAGGCGGTCGCGCTCGAACACGCGAGCGTGATTCACGCGCTGTCGCCGGAAGGCACGGCGGTATTCCCCGCCGACGACGCATACGCGAGCATCTGGCGCGTCGCCGCGACCGGCAGTCGCATCATCGATTTCGCGTTGAACAGCGCGGAGCGCACGACCGAAGCCGCGGTGAAGGGGAGGTTCGACGGCAAGCGTCTGTCTATCGACACGCCGCAAGGCCATCTCGACGTCACGCTGCAGGTGCTCGGCAATCACAACGCACACAACGCGCTCGCGGCGACCTCGGCGGCGTTGGCAGCGGGCGTGTCGCTCGACGCGATCCAGCGCGGCCTCGAATCGTTCGGCGCGGTGAAGGGCCGTCTGCAGGTCAAGCAGGCCGTGCTCGGCACGCTCGCGGGCGCAACCGTGATCGACGACACCTACAACGCGAATCCCGATTCGATGCGCGCCGCGATCGACGTGCTCGCGTCACGTGAATCTCCGCGTGTGCTCGTGATGGGCGACATGGGCGAAGTCGGCGACAACGGCCCGGCGTTTCACCGCGAAATCGGCGCGTATGCGAAAGAGCGCGGTATCGACGCGCTGTATGCGATGGGCGACGCCTCGCGCGACGCCTGCACCGCATACGGCGCGGGTGCGCACCACGTCGCCGATGTCGGCGCACTGGTCGCGCAACTGCAGCAGGCCGGCTTCGGCGCTGCCGCAACGCTTCTCGTGAAAGGCTCGCGCTTCATGCAGTTGGAGCGCGTGGTGGACGCCGTTACGAGTCCACAACCCAACGCCGCGGGCACGACGCCCGCTGCACATTGAAATAGAAGGATCCAGGCATGCTACTGGCGCTGGCGCAATGGCTGCAGAATGACGCAAGCTTCTTGCGCGTGTTCAGTTATCTGACGTTTCGCGCGGTGATGGCGACCATCACCGCGTTGTTGATCGGGCTCGTCTGCGGCCCGGCGGTCATTCGCAAGCTGACCGCGATGAAGGTCGGCCAGGCCGTTCGCAAGGACGGACCGCAAACTCACCTCGTCAAATCGGGCACGCCGACGATGGGCGGCGTGCTGATCCTGCTCGGCATCGCCGTGGCCACGCTGCTGTGGGCCGATCTGACCAACCGCTTCATCTGGATCGTGATGCTCGTCACGTTCGGCTTCGGCGTGATCGGCTGGGTCGACGATTACCGCAAGGTCGTCTACAAGGACCCACGCGGCATGTCGTCGCGCGAGAAGTATTTCTGGCAATCGGTGATCGGCCTGTTCGCGGCGGTTTATCTCGCGTTCAGCGTGTCCGAGGCGAGCAACGTGCGCGTGTTCGACCTGTTCATGGCGTGGGTGCGCAGCGGTCTGTCGATGGGCCTGCCCGCGCGCGCCGACCTGCTGTTGCCGTTCTTCAAGTCGATGACCTATCCGCTCGGCGTGTGGGGCTTCATCGTGCTCACGTATCTGGTGATCGTCGGCGCGAGCAACGCGGTGAACCTGACCGACGGCCTCGATGGCCTCGTGATCATGCCGGTCGTGCTGGTCGGCGCGTCGCTCGGTGTGTTCGCGTACGTGATGGGCAGCTCGGTCTACTCGAAATACCTGCTGTTCCCGCATATTCCCGGCGCCGGCGAATTGCTGATCTTCTGTTCGGCGATGGGCGGCGCGGGTCTCGCGTTTTTGTGGTTCAACACGCACCCGGCGCAGATGTTCATGGGCGACGTCGGCGCGCTCGCGCTCGGCGGCGCGCTCGGCACGGTCGCGGTGATCGTGCGTCAGGAAATCGTGCTGTTCATCATGGGCGGCATTTTCGTCGCGGAAACGCTGTCGGTGATGTTGCAGGTCACGTGGTTCAAATACACGAAGCGCCGTTACGGCGAAGGGCGGCGGCTCTTCAAGATGGCACCGCTGCATCACCATTTCGAATTGTCGGGCTGGAAGGAAACGCAGGTGGTCGTGCGTTTCTGGATCATCACGTTGATGTTGTGCCTGTTCGGTTTGTCCACGCTCAAATTGCGTTAAGCAGCAGTATTTAAGGAAGCAGGCGATGTTCGGCGAGAAGTTTCGGGATCGGCAAAAGCCGATGGTGCTCGTGCTGGGACTGGGTGAATCCGGTCTCGCGATGGCGCGCTGGTGCGCCAGGCACGGCTGTCGGCTGCGCGTGGCCGATACGCGCGAAGTGCCGCCGAATCTGTCCGCGCTTGAAGCGCATAGCGTCGATGCCGATTTCGTCGGCGGTCCGTTTTCGCCGGTGCTGCTCGAAGGCGTCGAGCTGGTCGCGATCAGCCCGGGACTGTCGCCGCTGGCCGCCGATCTGCTGCCGCTGGTCACGGCGGCGCGCGAGCAGGGCATCCCGGTGTGGGGCGAACTCGAACTGTTCTCGCAGGCGCTGCGCACACTCGGCGAGTCCGGCTACGCGCCGAAGGTGATCGCGATCACCGGCACGAACGGCAAGACCACGACGACGAGCCTCGCCGGCTTGCTGTGCGAACGCGCGGGCAAGAAGGTCGCGGTGGCGGGCAACATCAGCCCGTCGCTGCTCGACAAGCTCTCCGAAGCGATCGACCAGACCGCGCTGCCCGACGTGTGGGTGCTCGAACTGTCGAGCTTCCAGCTGGAGACCTCGCATACGTTTACGCCGGACGCGGCCGCCGTGCTTAACATCACGCAGGATCATCTGGACTGGCACGGCGGACTCGATGCGTACGCAGCCGCGAAGGGCCGCATCTTCGGTACACGGACGGTGCGCGTGCTGAACCGCGACGACGCGCGCGTGATGGCGCTCGCGCCCGCCAGCGGCGACGCAGAGGTCGTCACGTTCGGCGTGACCGAGCCGAAGAACGACGGTGACTATGGCCTCCTGCGCGACAACGGCATGGTGTGGCTCGTCCAAGCGCAAGATCGCGACGCGAGCGACGAGTCCCCCAAGGGGACTTCCTTCGGGGCGCCGACGCCGAAGCGCCGTCGCAAGAACGAAGCAGCCGCAACGCCCGACATCGCGTTGAAGCGTCTGATGCCCGCCGACGCACTGCGCATCCGTGGCCTGCACAACGCCGCCAACGCGTTGGCCGCGTACGCGCTCGCACGCGCGATCGGCCTGCCCGGCGCGCCGCTTTTGCACGGCCTGCGCGAATATCGCGGCGAGCCGCATCGCGTGGAACTGATCGCGTCGATCGACGGCATCGACTATGTGGACGACAGCAAGGGCACCAACGTCGGCGCGACGGTCGCCGCGCTCGACGGTCTCGCGCAGCGCGTCGTGCTGATCGCCGGCGGCGACGGCAAGGGTCAGGAGTTCGAGCCGCTCGCCGCACCGGTGATGCGCTGGTGCCGCGCGGTGATGCTGATCGGCCGCGACGCGCCGCAGATTCGCGCGGCGCTCGAACATTGCGGCGTCGCGATGACCGATCACGCGACTCTTGAAGACGCGACGCGCGCGGCCACCGCGCTCGCGCAGCCCGGCGACGCGGTGCTGCTGTCGCCCGCGTGCGCGAGCTTCGACATGTTCAAGGGTTACGCACACCGCGCGGCGGTATTCCGCAGCACGGTCGAAGATATCGCGGCCGAACGGGGGACGATGATATGAGCTGGTCGGAACGTTTCGGCTCGCGCGAACCCTCCGGCGGCAACGGCGCCGCGGCGCGCACGTCCACCCGCACGGGCGGCAGCGGTCTCGCGAGCGCGGTCAACGGCGTGCGGCCGTTGCGCTCGCGCATGCTCGACTACGACCACTCGCTGCTGTGGGTCGTCGTCGCGCTGCTCGGGCTCGGCGTCGTGATGGTGTACTCGGCGTCGATCGCGATGCCCGATTCGCCGAAGTACGCGTCGTATCGCGATTGGGCGTTCCTCGTGCGCCAGATCATCTTCGTGCTGATCGGCGCGGCGGTCGGCGTCGCGTCGTTCCGCATTCCGATTTCGACGTGGGACAAGTACGCACCGAAGTTCTTCCTGATCTCGCTCGTCGCGCTCGTGATCGTGCTGGTCCCGCACGTCGGCAAGGGCGTGAACGGCGCGCGCCGCTGGATTCCGCTCGGCATCACGAACATGCAGCCGTCGGAAATCATGAAGCTCGCGGTGACGATCTACGCGGCGAACTACACGGTGCGCAAGCAGGAATACATGCACAGCTTCGCCAAGGGCTTTCTGCCGATGGCCGTCGCGGTCGGTCTCGTCGGCATGCTGCTGCTGCTCGAGCCGGACATGGGCGCGTTCATGGTGATCGCGGCGATCGCGATGGGCGTGCTGTTCCTCGGCGGTGTGAACGGCAAGCTGTTCGGCGGCCTCGTCGCGACCGCGGTGGGCACGTTCACGTTGCTGGTGTGGGCGTCGCCATGGCGTCGTGAGCGGATCTTCGCCTACCTCGATCCGTGGGACGATCGCTACGCGCAGGGCAAGGCGTATCAGCTGACGCACTCGCTGATCGCGTTCGGGCGCGGCGAGTGGTTCGGCGTCGGTCTCGGCGGCAGCGTCGAGAAGCTCAACTATCTGCCGGAAGCGCATACCGACTTCATTCTCGCGGTGATCGGCGAGGAGCTGGGTTTCGTCGGCGTGCTCGTCGTGATCCTGATGTTCTACTGGATCGTGCGCCGTTCGTTCGAGATCGGCCGCCAGGCGCTCGCGCTCGATCGCACGTTCGCGGGTCTGGTCGCGAAGGGCGTCGGCATATGGTTCGGCGCGCAGACCTTCATCAACATGGGCGTGAACCTCGGCCTACTGCCGACCAAGGGCCTGACGTTGCCGCTTGTCAGTTACGGCGGCTCGGGCATTTTGTTGAACTGCGTGGCGATCGCGGTGCTGATGCGGGTCGACTATGAAAATCGTGTGTTGATGCGCGGGGGCAAGGTATGACGGCTCTGCCACAACGCACGCTGATGGTGATGGCCGGCGGCACCGGGGGACACGTGTTCCCGGGGCTCGCGGTTGCCCATCTGATGCAGGCGTGGGGCTGGAAAGTCGTATGGCTCGGCAACCCCGCGGGCATGGAAGCGACGCTGGTACCGAAGCACGGCATTCCGATGGAGTACCTGCGCTTCGGCGGCGTGCGCGGCAAGGGCCTGAAGACCAAGCTGATGCTGCCGGTGAATCTGCTGCGCGCGTGCACGCAGAGTTTGAGCGTGCTGCGTCGCGTGAAGCCCGACGTCGTGCTCGGCATGGGCGGCTACATCACGTTCCCGGCCGGTCTGATGACCGCGCTGAGCGGCCGGCCGCTCGTGCTGCACGAACAGAATTCGATCGCGGGTCTCGCCAACAAGGTGCTCGCGAAGCTCGCGAAGCGCGTGCTGGTCGCATTTCCGAATGCGCTGCCGCACAGCGAATGGACCGGTAATCCGATTCGCGAGGAACTTGCGCGGGCGAATCCACCCAAAGCACGCTACGCGCTGCGTAATGGTCCGCTGAACATGCTCGTCGTGGGCGGCAGTCTCGGCGCCGCCGCGTTGAACGAAGTCGTGCCGCGCGCGCTCGCGCTGCTTGGCTCCAACGAGAGACCGCGCATCGTGCATCAGGCGGGCGCGAAGCATATCGACGCGCTGCGCGAGAACTACGCGGCGGCTGGTTTGCAGGCTGGTGCGGATGTCTCGCTCGTGCCGTTCATCGACGACATGACGAGCGCCTACGAAGCAGCCGATCTGGTGATCTGCCGCTCGGGCGCGATGACCGTGTCGGAGATCTCGGCGGTCGGCGTCGCGGCGCTGTTCGTGCCGTTCCCGTACGCGGTCGACGATCACCAGACCACTAATGCAGCGTTCCTCGCCGACAACGGCGCGGCGCTGGTCGTACAACAACGCGATCTGTCGGCGGAAAAGCTCGCCGACTGGTTGCGCAGCCAGACGCGGGAAAGTCTCGCGGAAATGGCGGAGCGTTCGCGCTCGCTCGCGAAACCGGATGCCACCGAACAGGTCGCGCAGATCTGCGCGACGGTGGCGGCTGCGGGTTCGATGGCGGGCGTGAGCCCAGAAGGAAAGCAATGAAACACATCGTCAAACACATTCATTTCGTCGGCATCGGCGGCGTGGGCATGAGCGGCATCGCCGAAGTGCTCGTCAATCTCGGCTATCAGGTGAGCGGCTCGGACCTGTCGGGCAATGCGGTCACCGAGCGCCTCGCCGGGCTCGGCGCGCGCATTTCGATCGGGCACGCGGCGGAGAACATCGAAGGCGCGAACGCGGTGGTGGTGTCGACCGCGGTGCGCAGCGACAACCCGGAAGTGCTGGCCGCGCGTCATCGCCGCATTCCGATCGTGCCGCGCGCGGTGATGCTCGCGGAGTTGATGCGTCTGAAGCAGGGCATCGCGATTGCCGGCACGCACGGCAAGACCACGACCACGTCGCTGGTCGCGAGCGTGCTCGCCGCGGGCGGGCTCGATCCGACCTTCGTGATCGGCGGCCGGCTGATCAGCGCGGGCGCGAATGCGCGCCTCGGCACCGGCGACTTCATCGTCGCCGAGGCGGACGAATCGGACGCGTCGTTCCTGAACCTGTTCCCGGTGATCGAGGTCATCACGAACATCGACGCCGATCATATGGACACCTATGGTCACGACTTCGCGCGTCTGAAGCAGGCCTTCATCGAATTCACGCACCGTTTGCCGTTCTACGGCATCGCGGTGCTGTGCGTCGACGATCCGAACGTGAAGGAGATCCTGCCGTTCGTGTCGAAGCCGATCATCCGCTACGGTTTCGCGGCCGATGCGCAGGTGCGCGCGGTCAACGTCGAAGCTCGCGAAGGCCGCATGCATTTCACCGTGATGCGCGAAGACGCGGCGCCGCTCGACGTCACGTTGAACCTGCCGGGCGAGCACAACGTGCAGAACGCGTTGGCCGCAATTGCAATTGCGACTGAACTTGAAGTGAAAGATGCCGATATCCAGCGAGCGCTCGCGGATTTCAACGGCGTCGGCCGACGCTTCCAACGCTATGGCGAAGTGCCGGTTCTCAGCGACGGCCAGGCCGCGGGCTCCTACACGCTGGTGGACGACTACGGTCACCACCCGGTCGAAATGGCCGCCACGTTGGCGGCGGCGCGCGGCGCATTTCCGGGCCGGCGTCTGGTGCTGGCGTTCCAGCCGCACCGCTTCACGCGCACGCGTGATTGCTTCGAGGATTTCGTGAAAGTGCTGTCGACCGTCGACGCGCTCGTGCTGACCGAAGTCTATGCGGCCGGCGAAGCGCCGATCGTCGCCGCCGACGGCCGCGCATTGGCGCGCGCGCTGCGCGTCGCGGGCAAGGTCGAGCCGGTGTTTGTCGATACGGTGGATGAAGTGCCGGACGCGCTGTCCGCGGTGGTGCGCGACGGCGATGTGGTGATTACGATGGGCGCGGGTTCGATCGGCGGTGTGCCGGTTCGACTCGCTCAGGAACAGAAGGTGTGAGATGAGCAGTATCGACCCTAAACAATTCGGCAAGGTGGCAGTGCTGCTCGGCGGCAATTCCGCCGAGCGCGAGGTGTCGCTCAATTCCGGGCGCCTGGTGTTGCAAGGCCTGCGTGACGCGGGCGTCGACGCGCATCCGTTCGATCCGGCCGAGCGTCCGCTGTCCGCGTTGAAGGATGAAGGCTTCGTGCGCGCGTTCAACGCGCTGCATGGCGGCTACGGCGAGAACGGCCAGATCCAGGGCGCGCTGGATTTCTATGGCATCCGTTACACCGGTAGCGGCGTGCTCGGCTCGGCGCTCGGTCTCGACAAGTTCCGCACCAAGCTCGTGTGGCAGCAGCTCGGCATTCCGACTCCGCCGTTCGAAGCGGTGCTGCGCGGTGACGACTACGAAGCGCGCGCCAAGGAGATCGTCGCGAAGCTCGGTCTGCCGCTGTTCGTGAAGCCGGCGAGCGAAGGTTCGAGTGTCGCCGTGATCAAGGTGAAGCGCGCGGACGCGCTGCCGGCCGCGTTGATCGAAGCCGTGAAGCACGACCGTATCGTCGTGGTCGAGAAGAGCATCGAAGGCGGCGGCGAATACACCGCGTGCATCGCCGGCAATCTGGACCTGCCGGTGATCCGCATCGTGCCGGCCGGCGAGTTCTACGACTACCACGCGAAGTACGTCGCCAACGACACGCAGTATCTGATTCCGTGCGGTCTCGGCGCCGAAGAGGAAGCGCGCCTGAAGGTGCTCGCGCGCCGCGCGTTCGATGTGCTCGGCTGCACCGACTGGGGCCGCGCGGACTTCATGCTCGACGGCGAAGGCAAGCCGTACTTCCTCGAAGTGAATACGGCGCCCGGCATGACCGATCACTCGCTGCCGCCGAAAGCGGCGCGCGCGGTCGGCATCAGCTATCAGGAACTGGTGGTCGGCGTGTTGGCGCTGACGCTGCAGGATTAACCAAGGCAACCGCAAGCGACACCATGTGGAACAACGTTCGCCAGCTCAATCTCGCCAGCAACGCGTTGCACGCGTTGCTGGTGCTCGTGCTGCTGGCGGCGGGCGGTTACTGGCTGATCCAGCGCCCGAATTTCGCGCTGCGCGAGATCCAGATCGACGGCGATACCGAGCACATCAATTCGCCGACGGTACGCGCCGGCGTGGTGGGGCGACTGAAGGGCAACTACTTCACGGTCGATCTCGACGCCGCACGGCAGGCGTTCGAGCAGATGCCGTGGGTGCGTCACGCGAGCGTACGGCGCGTGTGGCCGAATGCACTGGCTGTCACGCTCGAGGAGTACAAGCCGCTTGGGACGTGGGGCAGCGATCAGCTGGTGAGCGTCGACGGCGAGCTGTTCACCGCGAACCAGGGCGAGCTCGACGGAGACCTGCCGGCGTTCGACGGCCCGGACGGTACGGCGAAGGAAGTCGTCGCGCGTTATCACGACTTCCAGAAGTGGTTCGCGGCGATCCACGAGACGCCCGAGGAAGTGACGCTGTCGCCGCGCTACGCGTGGACGGTGAAGCTGTCGAACGGCACGCAGGTGGAGTTGGGCCGCGAACGCAATCAGGACACGCTGGCCGATCGCAGCAAGCGCCTGACCGCGGCATGGAGCGCGGTGACGCAACGTTGGGGAAAGGATATCGAGAATGCGGACTTGCGCTATCCGAACGGTTTCGCGATTCGTGCCACTGGCATGCGCTTCATCAGCGAACCCGACAAGGGCAAGAAGTAAACGGACATCACACGCACTGAGCACGCTATGAGTAAAGACTATAAAGATCTGCTGGTCGCCCTCGACATCGGAACGTCGAAGGTAGTGGCCATCGTCGCCGAGTTGAAGGGCGAGGGTCACTACGAGGTGATCGGTCTCGGCCAGAGCGAATCGAAGGGGCTCAAGAAGGGCGTGGTGGTGAATATCGAAGCCACCGTGCAGTCGATTCAGCGCGCGCTCGAGGAAGCCGAGCTGATGGCCGACTGCAAGATCACGAACGTGTTCACCGGGATCGCCGGCAGCCATATCCGCAGCTTCAATTCGAGCGGCATGGTCGCGATCAAGGAGAAGGAAGTCACGCAGGCCGACGTCGCGCGCGTGATCGAAACCGCGAAGGCGATCAACATTCCGACCGACCAGCAGGTGCTGCATATCCTCACGCAGGAATTCATCATCGACGGTCAGGAAGACGTGCGCGAGCCGATCGGCATGAGCGGCATCCGCCTCGAAGTGAAGGTGCATATCGTGACCGGTGCCGTGAGCGCGGCGCAGAACATCGTCAAGTGCGTGCGTCGCTGCGGCCTCGAAGTGAACGACCTGATTCTGCAGCCGCTCGCGTCGTCGCTCGCGGTGCTGACGGAAGACGAAAAGGAACTGGGCGTGGTGCTGGTCGACATCGGCGGCGGCACGACGGACATCGCGATCTTCAGCGAAGGCGCGATTCGCCACACGGCCGTGATTCCGATCGCCGGCGACCAGATCACGAGCGACATCGCGATGGCGCTGCGCACGCCGACGCCGGATGCCGAGGACATCAAGGTCGACTACGGCATCGCCAAGCAGGCGCTCGCCGATCCGGACGAGATGATCGAAGTGCCGGGTCTCGGCGAGCGCGGGCCGCGCACGCTGTCGCGCCAGGCATTGGCGGCCGTGATCGAGCCGCGCGTCGAAGAGCTGTTTTCGCTCGTGCAGCAGGTGGTGCGCGAGTCGGGTTATGAGGAACTGCTGAGTTCGGGCGTCGTGCTGACGGGCGGCGCGTCGATGATGATCGGCATGGTCGAGCTCGGTGAGGACATTTTCCTGAAGCCGGTGCGCATCGGCGTGCCGGAGTATGCGGGCGGGCTCGCCGACGTCGTGCGCAATCCGCGCTATTCGACGGCGATGGGTCTGCTCGTCGAAGGACGCTCGCAGCGTATGCGCGGGCGCAAGGTTGCGGTGCAGTCGGGGTCGATGGGACAGGTGTTCTCGCGCATGAAGGACTGGTTCCTCGGCAACTTCTGACTACGGGTTTCGAGAAATTCGCGCTGGTGCCGGCGGCCGGCGCGCGACAGGGGGTTGCCCGATCTCCTGCCGGATAACGCCGAGTGGCGGTAACTTTTTATCTTGACGGAGGCAACATGGAATTCCAGATGCTGGAAACCGAAACGAGCGGCACGATCATCAAGGTCGTCGGAGTCGGTGGCGCTGGCGGCAATGCCGTTCAGCACATGATCAACAAAGGCGTGCAAGGCGTCGACTTCATCGTGATGAACACGGACGCGCAGGCGCTGTCGCGTTCGCGTGCCACCGCGGTGATCCAGCTCGGCAACACGGGTCTGGGCGCGGGCGCCAAGCCGGAAATGGGGCACGCCGCTGCTGAGGAAGCACGCGAGCGTATCGCCGACGCACTGCGCGGCGCGCACATGGTGTTCATCACCGCCGGCATGGGTGGCGGTACCGGCACGGGGGCGGCACCGGTCGTCGCGCAGATCGCGAAGGAAATGGGTATTTTGACCGTTGGCGTCGTCAGCAAGCCGTTCGAATTCGAAGGCGGCAAGCGTATGCGCGTGGCGGAAGCCGGTTCGCAGCAACTGGAGGATCACGTCGACTCGCTGATCGTCGTGCTGAACGACAAGCTGTTCGAGGTGATGGGCGACGACGCCGAGATGGACAAGTGCTTCCAGTGCGCTGACGACGTTCTGAACAACGCGGTCGCGGGCATTGCGGAAATCATCAACGTCGACGGTCTCGTCAACGTCGACTTCGAAGACGTGAAGACCGTGATGGGCGAGCAGGGCAAGGCGATGATGGGCACGGCGACGGTTGCCGGCGTCGATCGCGCGCGTCTCGCGGCCGAACAGGCCGTCGCGAGCCCGCTGCTGGAAGGCGTCGATCTGTCGGGCGCGCGTGGCGTGCTGGTCAACATCACGTCGAGCCGTTCGCTGCGTCTGTCGGAAACGCGCGAAGTGATGAACACGATCAAGAGCTATGCCGCGGAAGATGCCACGGTGATCTTCGGCGCCGTGTACGACGACGCGATGGGCGACGCGCTGCGCGTGACGGTCGTTGCGACGGGCCTCGGCCGCGCGGCGAAGAAGCAGCAATCTGCACCGATGACGCTGCTGCGCACCGGCACCGACAACCAGCCGATCGGCGCGATGGCGCATGCGGCGTACGCACCGGCGGCAGGCCACGCCAGCACGGCCGACTACGGCGCGCTCGATACACCGGCAGTGTGGCGCACCTCGCGCGACACGGCGGCCTCGCACGTGCAGGCGCTGCAGGAAAAGGGCGTCGATACGTACGACATTCCGGCATTCCTGCGCAAGCAGGCGGACTGAGCGCACGGGCAGGCTTCGTTGCCGCGTTGCGAGTAAGGTCGCAGATGCAGCGCTGGCGGACGAACGCACGAGCGTGGCGGGTGAACGGCAAGCAGGTCGCTTATCGTCTGATTCGCGGCAGGGGCAACTGCCCTCTGCGGATTCGCGAAGCGGACGAAGTGGCTGCCGCCGAACGGCGTTGGCTTATAGTTGAATGGGCCGAACCGAAATTCACTGCGACACGAGGACGTGCGAGCGTGCTTCGCATCGATGCAAAGGACTGAGCATGATCAAGGAAGGTGAAAAGCTGCCCGACGCGACGCTCTTCGAGTACGTCGAAGACGAGCGGGCGGGCTGCACGATCGGACCGAACAGTTTCGACGTGCACGAGCAGACGGCGGGCAAGCGCGTGGTGATCTTCGGATTGCCCGGCGCGTTCACGCCGACCTGTTCGGCCAAACATGTACCGGGCTATGTCGAGCATGCCGAGCAGTTGCGCGCTGCCGGCATCGACGAAATCTGGTGCGTGTCCGTCAACGACGCGTTCGTCATGGGCGCGTGGGGACGCGATCAGCACACCTCGGGCAAGGTGCGCATGATGGCGGACGGTAGTGCGGCTTTCACACGGGCGCTTGGTCTGGAGCAGGATCTGTCGGCGCGCGGCATGGGGATCCGTTCCCTGCGCTACGCGATGGTGATCGACGACGGCGTGGTCAAGACGCTGAACGTCGAGGCTTCCGGCAAATTCGAAGTCAGCGATGCAGCGAGTATTCTCGCCACGTTGAGCTAGTTGCTGACGTCGCACCTTCGTCGCGACCCTGCGCTTATGCCGCGTGGCGTTACGGCAACGGTGATTACGACGCTTTTGTGACAGGCCGTTACGCGGGCCGATGACCGGAAACGCCTCCGTTCCGGGGCATCGGCCCGTCACGCTTTCCGTCGGGGAGCCCAGTGGGTAATGCAGCGAAACAGATTGTCACGTTCCCCGCAAAGACGCTGGTCTGGGGATTGGAGTATAATTCGCGCTATGGAATAAAAAATCCTGATTAGGATTTTCAATCGAACAGAATGCCACCATGTTGAAGCAGCGCACAATTAAATCGATCGTCAAGACTGTCGGCATCGGGCTGCACTCCGGCCGTAAAGTCAATCTGACGCTCCGCCCGGCGGCGCCGGGCGCTGGCATCGTGTTTTCGCGCGTGGATTTGCCCACGCCGGTGGACATTCCTGCGTCCGCGCTGGCGATTGGCGATACGCGTCTGGCTTCCGTGTTGCAGAAAGACGGCGCGCGCGTGTCGACCATCGAGCATCTGATGTCCGCCTGCGCCGGTCTTGGCATCGACAATCTTTACGTCGACGTTACCGCCGAGGAAATCCCGATCATGGACGGCAGCGCGGGTTCGTTCGTGTTCCTGATCCAGTCGGCGGGTATCGAAGAGCAAAACGCGCCGAAGAAATTCATCAAGGTCACGAAGCCGGTCGAAATCCGTGACGGCGACAAGTTCGCGCGCCTCGATCCGTACTTCGGTTTCAAGCTCAAATTCACGATCGACTTCCGTCACCCGGCCGTGGACAAAACCGGTCAGGCGTTGGAAGTGGATTTCGCCAACACGTCGTACGTGCGCGAAATCGCGCGTGCCCGCACGTTCGGCTTCGCGCATGAAGTGGAAATGATGCGTGAGCTCGGCCTCGCGCGCGGCGGCAGCATGGACAACGCGATCGTGCTCGACGAGTATCGCATCCTGAACAACGACGGCTTGCGTTACGACGACGAGTTCGTCAAGCACAAAATGCTCGACGCCATCGGCGACCTGTACGTGGTCGGCCACCCGCTGCTCGCGTCGTACACCGCGTACAAGTCGGGCCACGGTCTGAACAACGCGTTGCTGCGTGAGCTGCTCGCGCACGAAGACTCGTACGAAATCGTCACTTTCGACGACACGCAGAAGGCCCCGCGCGGCTTCGCATACGAGACGCAGACTGCGTTCGCATAAAGCCAGCGTAACAGGCAAGCAAATGAAAAACGGCCCCTCGGGGCCGTTTTTTTTCGTCGAGCGTTCAGCGATTGCGCCGATGCCGCGCGGCCATGCGCGCGAGCGCCTCCTGCAACGGCGAAGGCTCGAGCGATTCGCTCAACGCCTGCAGCGCGGCGGCGCCCGCCGGCGTCATGCGCGCCTGTTTTACGGGCGGCGGTTCTTTCAGCGGCTGCGGCCGCACGCGAATCTTCAGCGCCTGCACGGGCCAGCCGCGCTGCTGCAAATCCGCCAGCAGCCGCGGCTCCAGATGCCGCAGACGCGCCGCGAGCGCGTTGTGCGCGGCGAACAGGGCCAGCACGCCCTCCTTGATGAAGCCAGGCTCGACGCTCGTCGCCAGATAATCGGGCAGCAGCTCGCGCAGATCCTTCTCGAGCGCGGCGATCTGCTCGACGCCTGCGCGCAGCGCAGCGAACGCGTCCGTGCGGCCGAGTACCTCGGCAAGCGGTTGCGGACGGCGCCGATCGAACTGCTTCGGCGGCCTTGAAAAGGACGAAAAACGGCTCATGTTTGGGATTGACGACGTGAGCTCGCCCCATGCGCGCTCACGCCGCGATTGTACCGCGCGGGCAGCTTGCGGAGTCGGTCCGCGCCGCGCCGGAGGTTGCCGGGCGGGGCCGGCGGAGGCCGGCGCCGTCACGCCTGCGACACGAGCGCGGCCGGAGGCGCGTGCTAAAATGCCCGATTCGAATTCACTCTTGGACTAAGCCGCCGAGGACTTTCCGACCCAGGCGCGGTATGCGCATAGTGCATACCGCGAGCCAGCCGAAGCCGCGACGCAGACACCGATCCGATGACCACCGGTTTTCTACAGAAGATTTTTGGCAGCCGTAATCAGCGGCTAGTCAAGCAATATCAAAAGACCGTCGCGGCGATCAATGCGCTCGAGCCGCAGATCGAGCAATTGACGGATGACCAACTGCGCGCCAAAACGGGTGAATTCCGCCAGCGCGTCGCGAGCGGCGAATCGCTCGACAAGATCCTGCCGGAAGCGTTCGCGGTCTGCCGCGAGGCCAGCAAGCGGGTGCTGAAGATGCGCCACTTCGACGTGCAGCTGATCGGCGGTATGGCGCTGCACTACGGCAAGATCAGCGAAATGCGCACCGGCGAGGGCAAGACGCTCGTCGCGACGCTGCCGGTCTACCTGAACGCGCTGTCGGGCCGCGGCGTCCACGTGGTCACGGTCAACGACTACCTCGCGCAGCGCGACGCCGAATGGATGGCGCGTCTCTACAACTTCCTCGGTCTGTCGGTCGGTATCAACCTGTCGCAGATGGAGCACACGGCGAAGCAGCAAGCCTACGCCGCCGACATCACCTACGGCACCAACAACGAATTCGGCTTCGACTACCTGCGCGACAACATGGTCTACGAGACCGACGCGCGCGTGCAGCGTAGCCTGAACTTCGCGGTCGTCGACGAGGTGGACTCGATCCTGATCGACGAAGCGCGTACGCCGCTGATCATCTCCGGCCAGGCCGAAGATCACACCGAACTCTACGTGCGCATGAACGCGTTGCCGCCGCTGCTCGAGCGCCAGATCGGCGAAGAGAAGGCGGACGGCACCGGCGTCGAGAAGCCGGGCGACTACACGCTGGACGAAAAAGGCCGTCAGGTCTTCCTGACAGAGTCGGGCCACGAAAAGGCCGAGCGCCTGCTCTCCGAGTGGGGCCTGATCGGCGACGGCGAAAGCCTGTACGCGCCGCAGAACATCACGCTGATGCACCACGTGTACGCGGCGTTGCGCGCGCACACGCTGTTCTTCAAGGATCAGCACTACGTCGTGCAGAACGGCGAAGTGATCATCGTCGACGAATTTACCGGCCGTCTGATGGCCGGCCGCCGTTGGTCTGACGGTCTGCACCAGGCGGTCGAGGCGAAGGAACACGTGAAGATCCAGAGCGAGAACCAGACGCTCGCATCGATCACGTTCCAGAACTACTTCCGCATGTACGCGAAGCTGGCCGGCATGACCGGCACGGCCGACACCGAAGCGTACGAATTCAACGAGATCTACGGTCTCGAAACGGTCGTGATCCCGACCAACCGTCCGCCGAAGCGGATCGACAAGCAGGATCAGATCTACAAGACCGCGAAGGAACGCTACGACGCGGTGATCCGCGACATTCGCGAGTGCTTCGAACGAGGTCAGCCGGTGCTGGTTGGCACGACGTCGATCGAGAACTCGGAGCTGCTGTCGCATCTGCTGAAGCAGGTCAGCTTGCCGCACGAAGTGCTGAACGCGAAGCAGCACGCGCGCGAAGCGGAGATCGTCGCCGAAGCGGGCCGTCCGCAGCGCGTCACGATCGCGACCAACATGGCCGGCCGTGGTACGGACATCGTGCTCGGCGGCAACGCGGAGAAGCAGGCGTCGTTCATCGAGCAGGACGAAACGCTGGCCGCCGACGAAAAGCAGCGCCGCATCCAGAAGCTGCACGACGAATGGCAGACGCTGCACGATCAGGTGAAGGCCGCGGGTGGTCTGCACATCATCGGCACCGAGCGTCACGAGTCGCGCCGGATCGACAACCAGCTGCGCGGCCGTGCGGGCCGTCAGGGCGACCCGGGTTCGTCGCGCTTCTATCTGTCGCTGGAAGATCCGCTGCTGCGCATTTTCGCGGGCGACCGCGTGCGCGCGATCATGGACCGCCTGAAGATGCCGGAAGGCGAGGCGATCGAAGCAGGCATCGTGTCGCGCTCGATTGAATCGGCGCAACGCAAGGTCGAGGCGCGCAACTTCGATATTCGTAAGCAATTGCTCGAATACGACGACGTATCGAACGACCAGCGCAAGGTGATCTACCAGCAGCGCAACGAACTGCTCGAAGCGAACGACATCACCGAGACCATCAGCGCGATGCGTCACGGCGTGGTCGGCGACATCGTGCATCAGTTCGTGCCGGTGGGCAGCATCGAAGAGCAGTGGGACGTGCCCGAGCTCGAGGAAGTGCTGCGCAACGAATGGCAGCTCGACCTCGCGATTCAGGAAATGATCAACGAGTCGAACTCGATCAGCGCGGAAGAGATTCTCGAAGCGGTCGAGGCCGCCGCGGACGAAGGGTACGAGGCGAAGGTCCAGCTGGTCGGCCGCGAATCGTTCAGCGCGTTCGAGCGCTCGATCATGCTGCAGACGCTCGACCGCGCGTGGCGCGAGCATCTGGCCGCGCTCGATCATCTGCGTCAGGGCATCCATCTGCGCGGCTATGCGCAGAAGAACCCGAAGCAGGAATACAAGCGCGAGGCGTTCGAACTGTTCGCCGCGATGCTCGACGCCGTGAAGCTCGAAGTCACGCGCATCGTGATGAACGTGCAGATCCAGTCGCCGGAGCAGCTCGAAGCGGCCGCGGAGCAGATGGAAGAGCAGGGCGGTCATCTGGAGAACGTCGAGTTCCGTCATGCCGAGTTCGCGGAAGCCGGCGCCGCCGCACCGGTCGCGGCCGAAGCGGCCACCGCCGCGATGATCGGCGACGCGATGAGCCACGGCCACGGCGCAGCGCCGCAGGCGGCCGTGCACATGAATGCCGACAACGTGCCGAAGGTCGGCCGCAACGACCCGTGCCCGTGCGGCAGCGGCAAGAAGTACAAGCAGTGCCACGGCAGGATCGCCTGATGGCGATGCGGCGCGCTTCCGGGCGCGCCGTGTCGTTTTTAAGCGCCGTTTGGCCGTTTTGATTTCGCGGGTGACCCGGCAACACACCCGGGTCATCAGTTCCGTTTCCCCGATGCCGGCGTCCGCCGGCATTTTCTTCGACAGGTCGCGACCATGGCTGTCAACTTTCCCTCGATCGATCCCGCTCAACTTCACCCCGTCGCCGGCGTCACGCTAGGCTGGGCGGAAGCGAATATCCGCAAACCGAACCGCAAGGACGTGCTCGTCATTTCCGTCGACGAAGGCGCGACGGTAGGCGGCGTGTTCACGCAGAACCGCTTCTGCGCGGCGCCCGTCACGGTCTGCCGCGAGAACCTGCAGCGCGTGCGCGCGGGCGGCAAGCCGATTCGCGCGCTGGTGATCAACACCGGCAACGCGAACGCGGGCACCGGTGAGCCGGGCCTCGCCGCGACGCGCGAAACCTGCGCGGAACTCGCGCGTCTCGCCGACATCGTGCCCGACCAGGTGCTGCCGTTCTCGACGGGCGTGATTCTCGAACCGCTGCCGGTCGATCGTCTGAAGGCGGGCTTGCCGGCCGCGCTCGCGAACCGCAAGGAAGCGAACTGGTACGACGCGGCGCAGTCGATCATGACGACCGACACGCTGCCGAAGGCGAGCTCGCGCCAGGTCACGATCGACGGTCACACGGTCACGCTGACCGGCATCAGCAAGGGCGCCGGCATGATCAAGCCGAACATGGCGACCATGCTCGGCTTCCTCGCGTTCGACGCAGCCGTCGCGCAGCCGGTCCTCGACGAGCTCGTGAAGCACGTCGCGGATCGCTCGTTCAACTGCATCACGATCGATGGCGATACGTCGACCAACGATTCGTTCATCCTGATCGCGTCGGGCAAATCGAGCCTGCCCGCGATCACGTCGACCGATTCGCCCGTTTATGCAGCGCTGCGCGACGCGGTGACCGAGGTCGCGCAGAACCTCGCGCAACTGATCGTGCGCGACGGCGAGGGCGCGACCAAATTCATGACCGTGCATGTCGAAGGCGGCTCGAGCGTCGGCGAATGCCGCCAGATCGCCTACGCGATCGGCCACTCGCCGCTCGTCAAGACGGCCTTCTATGCATCGGACCCGAACCTCGGCCGTATTCTCGCGGCCATCGGCTATGCCGGCGTTGACGATCTCGACGTCGGCAAGATCGATCTGTATCTGGACGACGTGCTGGTCGCGACTGCCGGCGGCCGCAACCCGGCCTACCGCGAAGAAGACGGCCAGCGCGTGATGAAAAAAAGCGAGATCGGCATTCGCGTCGTGCTCGGCCGCGGTAATGCGCAAGCCACGATCTGGACCTGCGATCTGTCGCACGACTACGTGAGCATCAACGCCGACTACCGCTCGTAATCAGCTTCAAAGCGCGGCCACGGGCCGCCTACTCACCATGGACAAACTCGAACAGTTTCTGAACCGGGCCGAAGCCGTGCTCGGCCGCCTGGAAGCGATGCTTCCGCCCGCCGCGCCGGACATCGACTGGTCGGCCGCGGTCGCTTTCCGCTGGCGCAAGCGCCAGGGTCGCGGCTACTTGCAGCCGGTGCATGCCATTTCGCCGATCACGCTCGACGACCTGCAGAACATCGATCGCCAGAAGGGGTTGATCGAACAGAACACGCGCCAGTTCGTGCGCGGTCAGCCGGCCAACAACGTGCTGCTGACGGGCGCGCGCGGTACCGGCAAGTCGTCGCTGATCAAGGCGTGCCTGAACGCGTATGCGAAAGACGGCCTGCGCCTGATCGAAGTGGACAAGGACGATCTGCACGACCTCGGCGACATCGTCGATCTGATCGCGAAGCGGCCGGAGCGCTTCGTCGTGTTCTGCGACGACCTGTCGTTCGAAGAAGGCGAATCGGGCTACAAGGCGCTGAAGGTCGCGCTCGACGGCTCGGTGGCCGCGCAGTCCGACAACGTACTGATCTATGCGACGTCGAACCGCCGCCATCTGCTGCCCGAGTACATGAGCGACAACGAGACGTACAAGCACACTTCGGACGGCGAGATTCATCCGGGTGAACTGGTTGAAGAGAAGATTTCGCTGTCCGAGCGTTTCGGGCTGTGGGTCAGCTTCTATCCGTTCAAGCAGGACGACTACCTGACGATCATCGCGCACTGGCTGCGCCATTTCGGTTGCGACGACGCCGAGATCGAATCGGCGCGCGGCGATGCGCTCGTGTGGGCGCTCGAACGTGGCTCGCGCTCGGGACGGGTCGCATGGCAGTTCGCGCGCGACTGGTCCGGCCGTAAGACGCCGGCATGAGCGACGCTAACAAAAGCGCCGGCAATAGCGTCGGCGCCAACGGCGCTGGCCGTCCGGTCACCGAAGTCGCGGTCGGCGTGCTGGTGCAGCCGGATGGGCGCTATCTGCTCGCGCAGCGTCCGACGGGCAAGCCGTACGAGGGCTACTGGGAGTTTCCGGGCGGCAAGCTCGAAGCGGGCGAATCGGTCGAGGCCGCGCTCGCGCGCGAGCTGCACGAGGAGCTGGGAATCGAGGTCGAGGCGAGCCATCTGTGGCATACGCTCGAACACGATTATCCGCACGCCTATGTGCGCCTCTTCTTCTGCAAGGTGACGCAGTGGTCGGGCGAGCCGCACGGCCGTGAAGGCCAGGCCTTCGTCTGGCAGAGCTTGCCTGCGGATGTCTCGCCGTTGCTGCCGGCCACGATCCCGGTGCTGGAGTGGCTCGCGGCTGAGAAGAAGTGATCGATTGAAGGCAGTGGCTGAAAAAGCCACGCGGTAGCGGGCGCTGTATCGGCAGCGCCGGTTCGCGTGGCTTTTTTACTGACTCGCTCAGTGCGGGTTGTAGTCGCCGCGCGGCGTTTCCTCTTCGGACGAAGATCCTTCCTGTTCGTTGCCGCCAATCCTGTATTTTTCGGCGGCCCATGCGCCCAGATCGGTCTGTTTGCAGCGCTCGGAGCAGAACGGACGGAAGCGGCTCTCGGAGGTCCAGCGGACATCTTTACCGCAGGTAGGACATTTGACGACGGTAGGCATACGGTCGGACGGTCAATCGCAAACGGAACAAGTAACGAATATAGGGCTATTTCGCGCCGGTTCAAAGGCGCGTTCGGTCAAATCCGGTGTGCGCTGCTCAATGCGGCGGTGATTGACAGGCGATTACAGGCTGCAGAGCGTGAGTTGGAACGGCACGTCGACGTCGACCGCGCGCGGCCGCAGATCGCCGTCCTGCACCGTAAAGCGCACCCACAGCATGTACTTGTTGGCGCTCGCTTCGGGAATCACGCGCAATTCGGGAGCGACGCGAACCTGCATCAATTGATACGAGCGGCCCGACAGCATTTGCTGATAGCTGCCTTGCATCGCCATCACCTTCGATGCCTGGCCCGACTCACGCGCGAGCCGCAGCACGATGGTGGCCGCGTCGCGCAGCGGCAAAAGCGGTGTCACCCACTTGGCGATGTCCTGGCGACGCTGATCGGGATGCAACTGTTGCCACGCGTAATACGAGGGCAGGTCGAATTTGCAGGTACCACCGGGGATGATTGCGCGGCTGCGAATGCTCGCGAGCCACTCGTTGTCTGCAAGATGCTGGCCGGTCTTGCCTTGCATCTGCGTGAGCCCCGCAAGCGTCTGCTCGATTTCGCCGAGCACCGCTTCGAGCGCGTTCTGCTCGATGCCCGGATTGCCGCGAAATGGCGCGAGCGTTTGCCGCTGCCGCTCGAGCTCTTTCATCAGATCCGATTTCAGATCCGCGCGGCCCGCCACTTCGGAGATTTCGAACAGCGTTGTCAGTGCGACGTGATGTTCCCGCGCGTCTTCCTGAGTCAGAAAGAACGTGAAGCGCTCGAACAGATCTTCGAGCCGCAACAGCGTCCGGATTCGCTCATTGAAGGGGTACTCGTAAAGGATCAAGCGGGCTCGCCTCGGGCGTGGTCGGTGACAGGAATGCAAAACATTCTAATGCCGTGGGACTACCCAGGCAATCACGCACTTTTTCTGCGCGCTTTCGCAACTTTTTTGTGAGTTCCCGGTGTTACGAGCGCTTCGGCTCCCGCGTGCGCGCAAAGTTCAATGTGCCGGTGACGACGCGTCTGCGCGCGCTACAACTCGGCATCGCCCTTCGCCAGCGACAGATAGGCTTGATGGTGAGCGTCCACCTGCGCCTCGAGTTCTTCGAGCGGCGCATTGTCATTGACGATCACGTCGTCGGCGGCGGCGAGCCGCGCTTCGCGCGTGGCCTGGCGCGCAATGATTGCGAGCACCTGCTCACGGCTGAAGCCGTTGCGGCTCACCACACGCGCGATCTGCGTGTCGACGCTGCAATCGACGGTGAGCACGCGATTCACGCGGTTCTTCCAGGTCCCGGACTCGACCAGCAACGGCACCACGACGATCACATACGGTCCTTTCGTTTCGCGCTCTTCGCGCTCGGTTTCCGCGCGAATCAGCGGATGCGTGATGCCTTCGAGACGTTTGCGCGCGGTCTCGTCGCTGAACACGAGCGCGCGCATGCGCGCGCGATCGAGGGAGCCGTCGGCGGCGACGAATTGCGCGCCGAATGCGGCGGCGATGTGCGGCATTGCGAGGCCATGCGGCGCGGTGATGCGATGCGCGATCACGTCCGTGTCGACGAGCGGCACGCCGCGCGCGGCGAACAGATTGGCCACCGTCGATTTGCCGCTGCCGATGCCGCCAGTGAGTCCCACAACGAACATGGTTCAGCCCCCCAGAGCCAGATAAAGCGGCGTGCCGGCAAACAGCGTCAACACACCGCCCGCCGCGAGAAACGGCCCGAACGGCAGCGGCTCCTCGAAGCGCATTCGGCCGCGCCACGTCGCCGCGAGGCCGATCACGGCACCGGCCACCGCGGCGACCAGCACGATCTGCGGCAGCGCGGGCCAGCCGAGCCACGCGCCGAGCGCGGCGAGCAGCTTGAAGTCGCCATAGCCCATGCCTTCGATACCACGCACGAGCTTGAACGCCCAATGCACGGCCCACAACGCCAGATATCCGAAGATAGCGCCGAGCACCGCATCATGCAGATTCGTGAACATGCCGTTGAAATTGACGATCAGGCCGGCCCACAACAGCGGGAGCGTCAAGGAGTCGGGCAGCAAATGCGTGTCGACGTCGATCGCGCTCATCGCGAGCAACGTCGCGCACAGGCCGAACGCGGCGAGTGCCATCAGCGTCGGGCCGAACGCTATCAGTGCGCCTGCCGCGAAAGCGGCGCTCGCGATTTCGAGCAGCGGATAGCGTGCGCTGATATGCGTGCCGCACGCGGAACAACGGCCGCGTAACAGCAGGTAGCTCAGCACCGGCAAGTTTTCCCACGCGCTCAGCACATGGCCGCAATGCGGGCACGCGCTGCGCGGCACCCACAGGTTGTAGCGCGCGGGCAGTCCGTGGTCGGGCGGCGGCACGTCGGTGGTCTCGCTGATTTCGGCGCGCCATGCACGCTCGAGCATGATCGGCAATCGATGCACGACCACGTTCAGGAAGCTGCCAATCACGAGGCCAAGCACGATCGCGAATGCGATCTGCACGCCGGCGGGTAGGCTCGCGAGCGCGAGGCCGATATCGCTGGCAAAGCGGCCCGGCAGTAAGCCCGCGAGCAGGCTGGAGGAAGTTTGTGACACGAGCGGAAGAGGAGCCTGCATGGTGACGAAGTGGATTCGGCTGCGATGCTACACCACGTTGCCGAGTTGAATAATGGGAAGATACATCGCGATGACGAGGCCGCCGACCAGGGTGCCGAGCACGACGATCACGAGCGGTTCACACAGGCTCGATAGCGTGCCGATCCTGTCGTCGACCTGGCGATCCGCAAGCGACGCGACATCGAGCAGCATGCTGTCGAGCGCGCCGGATTCCTCCGCGACCGCAACGGGCTGCACGACTTCGGGAGGAAAGCAGCGGGCCGCGAGCATAGCCGCGGCGAGCCGTTCGCCGCGCCGCAATCTGATGGCGATGCTTGCCGTCGCGCGATCGAAGAAGGCATTGCCGGTCGCCTGAGTGAGCGAATCGAATGCGTCGGCGAGCGGCGTGCCGGCGGACAGCAAGGTGCCAAGCGCGCGACTCCAGCGCGCCGCGCACAGCGTGCGCAGCAGCGGGCCGGCCACCGGCAGGTCGAGCGACAGGCGCGCGAAGCGGATGCGCGCGCTTACCGAACGACGCAGCACGAGCGTGATGGCCGAGCTCATTGCGAGCATCAGTATGAACAGCGGCACACTCCAGCGCGCGGCGGCCGCCGAGAGCGCCAGCACGAACTGCGTCGGCGCGGGCAGCTTCGCGCCGAAGCCATCGAAGATCTGCTTGAACGTCGGCACGACCCACACCAGCAATGCGACAGTTATCGCGAGCGCGAGCAGCAGGATCGCGGCTGGATAGGTGAGAGCCGCGCGCACCTTCGCGCGCTGCGCAGCGGCGCGTTCGCGATCGTCGGCGAGGCGGGCGAGCACGGTGACGAGCGCGCCCGCCGCTTCGCCCACCTCGACGAGCTGGCAATACAGCGCATTGAACTGCGCCGGGTGCCGCTGCAAGGCCGCCGAAAACCGCAGGCCGGCGGTGATGTCGCGCGCGACAGTGCCGACGATGCGCGGCATGCCTTGCCGCTGACCCGACGTCGACGCCTGCGCGAGTAGTTCGAGCGCGGGCGCGAGCGCCAAACCGGCACGCAGCAGACTGGACAGTTGTCGCGTGAACAGCGTGACAGCGGCCGCGCTCGTCTTCGGGCGTGGCGCCGGCCCTTGCGTTGCGAGTTCGACGATAAAGAGGTTGTCGCGTTTGAGCATCGTGCGTGCGGCGCTCGCGTCGGGCGCGATCAGCGTGCCGCTTTGGCGCGTGCCGTCCGCGTCGACGCCGCGCCATCTGAAGCGTAGGTCGGCTGAGACGGACCGGGTTGGTGACAGCGCGGCGGTACTCATGCGACCTCCGTGGCGGCGAGCGCTTCGGCGAGACTCGTGGTGCCGTCGCGCACGCGCGCAAGCGCCGCGTCGCGTAACGTCGCGACCTGTTCCATCTGCGCGAGGCGGGCCAGCTCGTGCGCGCCCGCGCTCGCGACGATCTGCTCACGCATCGCGTCGGAGACGGGCATCACCTGATGAATGCCGACGCGCCCCCGATAGCCGATGCCATGACAAACCGCGCAGCCGGTCGCCGCATACGGTTGCCAGCCGTCGAGCTCATGTTCGCCAAAGCCCGCGGCGTGGAGTGCCGCCGGCGAATGCGGCGCGGGCGCGCGGCATGCGACGCACAGTCGCCGCACCAGCCGCTGCGCGGTCACCATGCGCAGCGCGGCGGCAAGGTTGTACGGCTCGACACCGATGTCGATGAGCCGCGCGATGGCCGCGGGCGCGTCGTTCGTATGCAGCGTGGACAGCACGAGGTGACCGGTTTGGGCGGCCTTCACTGCAACGTCGGCGGTTTCGTTGTCGCGGATTTCGCCGACCATGATCACGTCCGGGTCCTGACGCAGAAAAGCCCGCAGCGCGACCGCGAAAGTCAGTCCGGCTTTTTCGCGCACGCTGACCTGGTTGATGCCGGCCAACTGGATCTCGGCTGGGTCTTCCACCGAGCAGAGGTTGCGTGCCTCGCCATTCAGCAGGTTCAGGAAGCAGTACAGCGATAGTGTCTTGCCGCTGCCCGTCGGTCCGGTGACGAGCATCAGACCGTGCGGCGCGCGGATCGCGGCGTCGACGGCTTCGCGCTGCCGCGGATCGAGGCCGAGCGAATCGAGCGAAAGATCGGCGGGCAACGCGTCGAGCCGTCGTAGCACGAGCTTTTCGCCGAACAGTGTCGGCAGCGAATTGACGCGGTAATCCTCGAGCCGCCCTGGCGACGTCGCCAGGCGTAGCCGGCCGTCCTGCGGCACGCGTCGCTCGGCGATGTCCATGCGCGCGAGCACTTTCACACGCGTGACGAACGCGTCGCGCAGATGGGCGGGCGGCCGCGGGATTTCATGCAGCACGCCGTCGATACGCAGGCGCACACGCCAGCCATGCTCGGCCGGCTCGATGTGGATATCCGACGCATTGCGCCGCGTCGCTTCGTGCAACGTGTCGGTCAACAGACGCACGGCCGGGGCGTTGTCGGGATCGTTCAGACTCGTTGCGCTGGATTCGCCGTCGACAGCGAGTGGGCGCGGCAATACCGCGGCGGTGGCAAAAGGTGTTTGCATGAGAGACCGGTGATGAGCCGCCTTTAGAACATGACGGCGTCATCTTCCGGTTGCGGGCGTCCGAATGCCATTCGGCCATTCGGCTAATGGCGCGTTTCGCGAGCCTGTGCGATGCTGACCGTACATCAGCGTGCGGCGGCGCGAAGTTCAGCCTGACCTTGCTTTACCGGCCTTCGTGCGCGACGGCGGTTTGAAAAGCTTGACGGTGCGGATCGCCTGATCGTCGCTGCGCATCACTTCGAGCTTGGTGTCTCCGATGTGCACGCAGACGTCGCCGTCGGGGATGTCTTCGAGGATTTCGAGAATCAGGCCGTTCAGCGTTTTGGGGCCATCGGTGGGTAGCCCGAGTTGCAACCAGCGGTTCAGCTCGCGCAACGGCATGCTTCCCGCGACGATGCATTCGCCCGCCTCGTTCCAGCCGCCGCGTGAGCTGGCGCTACGCGGAATCGACGTGGTGAATTCGCCGATCAGTTCCTCGATGATGTCTTCCGGTGTGACGAGGCCTTGCAGTTCGCCGTATTCGTTGACGACGAGCGCGATGCGTTGCCGGCTCTCCTGAAAGTATTGCAGCTGCTGGAACACCGGCGTGCCGCTTGGCACGAAGTACGGCTCGGCGAGCAGTTCGCGCAAGGTATCGCGCTCGAGCTCCTGGTTGTGCAGCGCTGACAGCGTCTTGCGCACGTGCAGCACACCGAGCACGCGGTCGATGTCGCCCTGGTAGACGATCAGCTTGTTGTGATAGCAGGTCTCCAGTTGATGCAGGATCTGTTCGAACGGGGCATCGAAGTCGAGGGCCTCGATACGGCGACGCGGGATCATCACGTCATCGACGGAGATGTTTTCGAGGTCGAACAGGTTCAGCAGGATGCTGCGGTGCTTGGTGGGCATGAAGCTTCCCGACTCGAGCACGATGGTGCGCAGTTCTTCGGTGGACAGCCGCTGGTCGCGCGCGCCCTTCGTGTTGATGTGCAGCACGCGCAGGATGCCGGTCGCGAACAGGTTGACAAACCAGATCAGTGGTCTCGCGACGCGCATCAACGGCGCGATCAGCAGGCTCGCGGGCAGCGCGATTTTCTCGGGAAACGTCGCGCCGACGATCTTCGGTGTGATCTCCGCGAACACGATAATGAGGAACGCGACGATACCGGTCGCGATCGACAGCACGAGGCTATTGCGGCCGAACGTATGCAGCGCGAGCGATGTCGTGAGTACCGGAATGATCGTGTTGAACAGGTTGTTGCCGATGAGGATCACGCCGAGCAGCTGATCGGTTTTTGCGAGCAGGCCCTGAGTCGTCTTTGCGCCGAGCGTGTTCTTGCTGGCGAGATGTTTGAGGCGATGACGATTGAGCGCCATCATCGCTGTCTCGGAAATGGAAAAGAAGGCGGAGCAGACAAGCAGCAGAAGGACGGCGCCGATCTGCGCCCATAAGGGAAGTTGTTCCACGCGTCGTGAAAAATAAGGGAAAGGATGGAGAGAATATAGCAGAGGGGGCCGCGCGCTCCGGCGTGGACGAAGGCTGACGCCGCTAGGACGACAACGTGGCAACGTACGCGCTGTGCCTGGCGAGCCGGAGGAAAGAAAGCGGCGAAGGGCAGCACGAGAGCAAAGAAAAAAAGCGCCGCGCAAAACAAAAAACCGCCCAGCAACGCTGCGGCGGTTTTGAACCTTGAGCTAACAAGGAGAATCTGGTCGGGGTGAGAGGATTCGAACCTCCGGCCTCTACGTCCCGAACGTAGCGCTCTACCAGGCTAAGCTACACCCCGATTGGGTACTGCTGACTCGATTCAGACTAATTCGGTGTTTCAGTCTCGTTCAAGACTGTCTTGCCGTCGAGTAAGAGCATAATTCTAGCAGGCTCTCCTTGAAAATGGAATGGGGAAATGACGATATTGCTGCCGCGGCTGCATGCGCCTCCTGTTTCGCGCACTCGAGCGTGTGATCCAGCGCGCCCGAGCGCGTGATCGCGTCGAAAATGGTATCGAAACGGTCGGTGCCACCTTGCTCGATGGCTTCGCGCGCAAGCGCCGACTGCTTGGGCGTGCCGCGTTCGATCAGATAGATGAGCGGAAGCGTCGGTTTGCCTTCGCGCAGATCGTCGCCGGCGTTCTTGCCCATCGACTCGGCCGTCCCCGTGTAGTCGAGCCAGTCGTCCATGATCTGGAACGCGGTGCCGATGCGACGACCGTACTCGGCGGCGGCGGCTTCGGTTTTCGCGTCCGCGCCGGCCAGCACCGCGCCGAGCTGGGCGGCCGCCTCGAACAACTTTGCGGTCTTGTAGCGGATCACCTGCATGTAACGGGCTTCGTCGACGTCGGCATCGTGCATGTTCAACAACTGCAGCACTTCGCCTTCAGAGATGATGTTGGTCGCTTCCGACAGAATTTCCATCACGCGCATCTTGCCCACGCCGACCATCATCTGGAACGACCGTGAGTAAAGAAAGTCACCGACCAGCACGCTCGCCGCGTTGCCGAACAGCGCATTGGCGGTCTGGCGGCCGCGCCTCAGGTCGGACTCGTCGACCACGTCGTCATGCAGCAGCGTGGCCGTGTGGATGAATTCGACGACCGCTGCCAGCTCGTGCCGGTGCCCCGTCGTATCGCCGAGCGCGCCCGCCACCAGCAACAGCAGCGCGGGCCGCAGCCGCTTGCCGCCGGCGCTGATGATGTACTCGGAAATCTGATTGATCAGCATCACGTCCGACGCAAGACGTTGCCGGATGACGCGATTGACCTGCTGCATGTCTTCGGCGATTGGAGCAAGCAGGCTGGCGACGTTGGGGGAGGTGGTGGCAGTCGACGACATGATGGCTGAATTGGGTAGTGCCGCGAATTATAAGGCGATCGGGGCGCTTCCGGGTCGTCGGCTGCGGCGTGGATGCGCTCCGCATGGCGCGCGGGGCGCCTGCCAAGGCCGTCTGCGGGGCGCCGCGCGTCGCAGGTATGCCATCTGCGAGCGCCTGCGAGGGAGGGCGAAGCCGGACGGTAGACGGTTTGGCAAGCAGGTTTTGACCGAGCAGCTAACTCTATGTATAATCGACAGTTTCCGCGCGCGGTGCGTGGGAAAAATGAATACAGAGTGAGGTTCTCAATGTACGCGGTCATAAAAACCGGTGGCAAGCAGTACAAGGTTGCCGTCGGCGAAAAACTTAAAGTAGAACAGATACCGGCAGACATTGACGCTGAAATCACGCTCGACCAGGTTCTCGCAGTGGGCGAAGGCGAATCGATTAAGTTCGGTACGCCGCTGGTCAGTGGGGCTTCCGTCAAGGCTACCGTCGTGTCGCAAGGTCGTCACGCCAAAGTGACGATCTTCAAGATGCGTCGCCGGAAGCACTACCAGAAGCATGGCGGCCACCGCCAGAACTATACCGAACTGCGCATCGACGCGATCAACGCGTAAGCGCACCGGTTAAGGAGCAAATCAAATGGCACACAAAAAGGCAGGCGGATCGTCCCGAAACGGCCGCGACTCCGAATCGAAGCGCCTCGGCGTGAAGGTTTACGGCGGCCAGGCTATCAATGCTGGTGGCATCATCGTGCGTCAGCGCGGTACGCGCATGCACGCTGGCGACAACGTCGGCATGGGCAAGGATCACACCCTGTTCGCGCTGAAGGACGGCCACGTCCAGTTCTCGACGAAGGGCGCGGCGAAGAAGCACACCGTTTCCGTCGTCCCGGCAGCCTGAGTTTAATCAGGCACGGGCTTCAGGACCGGAAAAAGGCCCCGCGAAGTTCGCGGGGCTTTTTTTATTGCGGCGCCCCTTTAGCTTGGCGCCCAAGCCGCGCAGCCGACCGCTCCTCATAGGCGGACTATGCCGGTCGGTCGATTGATCAACGCGCGGCGCGCGCGGCAAAATAGCAGCATCCAATCAGTATCAACCCCTGCATCGAATCGGGCAGTACACCACGGGACGGAGTAACACATGAAGTTCATTGACGAAGCGAGGATTGAAGTCATCGCCGGCGACGGAGGGGATGGCAGCGCGTCGATGCGCCGCGAGAAGTTCGTCCCGTTCGGCGGCCCCGATGGCGGTGACGGCGGCCGGGGCGGCAGCGTGATCGCGGTGGCTGACCGCAACATCAACACGCTGATCGATTACCGCTACGCGAAAAAACATCTGGCGCGCAACGGCGAAAACGGCCGCGGCTCGGATTGCTACGGCAAGGGTGGTGATGACATCACGCTGCGCATGCCGGTCGGCACCACCATCACGGACATGGAAACCGGCGAGCTGATCGCCGATCTGACCGAGCACAACCAGAGCGTGCAAATCGCGCAAGGGGGAGCCGGCGGCCTCGGCAACCTCCATTTCAAGTCCAGCACGAACCGCGCGCCGCGTCAGAAGACCGACGGCAAGCCGGGCGAGCGCCGCATGGTCCGCCTCGAACTGAAAGTGCTGGCCGACGTCGGTCTGCTCGGCATGCCGAATGCGGGCAAGTCGACGTTTATCTCGTCGGTGTCGAACGCGAAGCCGAAAATCGCCGATTACCCGTTCACCACGCTCGCGCCGAACCTCGGCGTCGTGCGCGTCGGGCCGAGCCGCAGCTTCGTGATTGCCGACATTCCGGGGCTGATCGAAGGCGCGGCGGAAGGCGCCGGCCTAGGCCATCAATTCCTGCGTCACCTGCAGCGCACCGGGCTGCTGCTGCACATCGTCGACATCGCACCGTTCGATGAATCGATCGATCCGGTCGCCGAAGCGAAGGCGATCGTCAACGAACTGCGCAAGTACGACGAAGAGCTTTATCAGAAGCCGCGCTGGCTTGTGCTGAACAAGCTGGACATGGTGCCTGAGGACGATCGCGAAGCGCGCGTGGCGGCGTTCCTCGAAGGCTTCGGCTGGGACGGTCCGGTGTTCGAGATCTCGGCGCTGACTGGCCAGGGCTGTGAAAATCTTTGCTACGCCGTGTTCGACTACCTCGCCGAGCACTCCGACGCGCAACGCGCGGCCGAAGCCGAAGACCTGGCCTCCGACGTGCGTTTCCGCGACGGGACGCAAGTACCGGCCGCAACCCGCGAAGCCGGAACCGATCCGCAGGAATAACAACTCGAGCGCCGGCGCCAGCGGCGGGTGCCGGTATGCATCACGCGTCATCTTGGGAGACAGCGCACAATGCGTTCCGTCATCGCAGATTCACGGCGATTGGTCGTCAAAGTCGGTTCGAGTCTCGTCACGAACGACGGGCGCGGCCTCGATCATGCGGCGATCGGCCGCTGGGCCGCGCAAATTGCCGCACTGCGCGCGCAAGGCAAGGAAGTGGTGCTGGTCAGCTCGGGCGCGATCGCCGAGGGCATGCAGCGGCTCGGCTGGACGAAGCGGCCGCGTGAAATCGATGAGCTGCAGGCGGCCGCGGCGGTCGGTCAGATGGGTCTCGCGCAAGTGTACGAAAGCCGCTTCGCCGAACATTCCATCCAGACTGCGCAGATCCTGCTTACTCACGCTGACCTTGCTGACCGCGAGCGTTATCTGAACGCTCGCTCCACGCTGCTCACGCTGCTGGGGCTCGGAGTTGTACCGATCATCAACGAGAACGACACGGTCGTCACCGACGAAATCAAGTTCGGCGACAACGACACGCTCGGCGCGCTGGTTGCCAATCTGATCGAGGGCGACGCGCTGATCATTCTGACGGACCAGCAAGGCCTCTTCACCGCAGATCCGCGCAAGGACCCGACCGCGACACTCGTCCAGCAAGCCGACGCCGGCGCGCCCGAGCTCGAGGCGATGGCGGGCGGTGCGGGCTCGAGCCTCGGCCGCGGCGGCATGCTGACCAAGATTCTCGCTGCGAAGCGTGCGGCCCATAGCGGCGCCAATACGGTGATCGCAAGTGGGCGCGAGTCGGACGTGCTGGTGAGACTGGCGGCCGGCGAGGCGATCGGCACCCAACTGATCGCGCGCACCGCGCGCATGGCGGCGCGCAAGCAATGGATGGCCGATCACCTGCAGGTGCGCGGCCACGTCGTGATCGATGACGGCGCGGTCGAAAAACTGACCGCCGGCGGCAAGAGCTTGCTGCCGATCGGCATCGTCGGTGTGCAGGGTGCATTCGCGCGCGGCGAGGTGATCGCGTGTCTGAGCGCGTCAGGCCGCGAGGTCGCACGTGGTTTGACGAACTACAGCAGCGCGGAAACCAAACTGATCCAGCGGCGTCCGAGCGGCGAAATTGAGTCAGTGCTCGGCTATATGCTCGAGCCCGAACTGATTCATCGCGACAATCTCGTGGTGCTTTGATCTGCGAGGCGGCGCGCATATCGCGCGTATGAAGAGCCAACAATTAAGCCGTTCCAGCGCAGGCTGGAACGGCTTTTTAATCGTCACGGATAAGCAACGGCGCCTGAGTCGGGCGCGCGCCGCGCAACCGGCCTCAATGAATCTGCGACGTCTGCGTGCGCTTGTAACGAATGTTCTCGACGATGTGCTGCGCGCTGCCGGTCGGAATCTTGTTTGCGCACATATAGTCCTGATACAACGCGGCCTGGTACGCATTCAGCGCGCCGTTTTCTATCCGCGAAAACGGGTTTGCGACCGTCGTGTCCCAGCCGTCGTGATCGGCGTTCAGGCCCGCATACTGACGCCATTCATACGTGTCGCAGCGGATGCCCTCGTAATTGACGTTGCGCGCACCGCCCGGGCTCGTGACGACCACCGTGTAACGCACCACGCCGTCGTCGCCGACGCTGACGGACTTCGGGTCGATCGCAAATTGCAGCGGCGTATTGCCGGAGACTTCGAACGGCAGCAGGTTCGCGTCGGAGGGCAGCGGCGGCAACGTGTCGACCTTGTTTTCAACCCAGTTGCTCTTGCGATCCAGCAGATAGGTGAACTCGCTGTCGTCTTTGTTGGTCGGTTTGCCGGCGCTCGAACAGCCTGCCAGCAGGGCGCCGGTGGCGACGCACGCCACGGCGAATGCAAGTGCTTTCAATCTGATTCCCTCGAGAGACAGACGCGGCTCGAAAGCCGCGCCAGAGAGAGGCGGCGCGAGCCGCCGCCTGGAATGGTTAATCGCGCACGCCTCGTCGTACTAACGGGGCGACGGCCTCGTCGGCTTCGGCCGTTTCGCGCTCATCCTCCGATCTCATGTTGGCATCCGGTGAGCCGGGACCGCAATCCGGCGCGACCAGCACGTGCGTCGAAGTTTCGACGCTGACCGAAGTTACGGTCGTGACGGTGGTGACCACCGTGCTTACCGTGGAATCCGGCGGGCTTTGCATCGACGACGCTATCCGGGGATAACGCGACCCATGATGCCCGCCAGGTTTTTCCGCACGCGGCGCAGGCCGGCGCATGAAACGGGACAGCTCCGTTAGCGCCAACTGATACACATCCCGCTTGAACTCGATCACACAGTCGAGCGGCACCCAATACTCGTTCCAACGCCACGCATCGAACTCAGGGTGGTCGGTGGCGCGCAAACAGATGTCGCAGTCGCGTCCTACCATCCGGAGCAAAAACCAGATTTGTTTCTGGCCGCGGTAATGACCGCGTACTTCGCGCTTGATGAACTTGTCAGGCACCTCATAACGCAACCAGTCGCGCGTGCGACCGATCACCTTGACGTGCTCAGGAAGCAGCCCGGTCTCTTCGTGTAACTCCCGATACATCGCTTGCACGGGGGTCTCACCATATTTGATGCCCCCTTGCGGAAACTGCCAGGAATGTTCACGGAGTCGTTTGCCCCAAAACACCTCGTTGTGCGCGTTCAAGAGGATGATGCCGACGTTCGGGCGAAAGCCTTCACGATCCAGCATACAACCACCTTCGAATCCTTTAAAATTGCTTTGATTATAAACAGATAACGGACCCTACGCACCGAATCGCATCAGAATGGAGCGATTCGCCGCAACAGGCCCGGGTTTGCGGTAGCCTGTCGGTTTTCCGTGCCTATCCCTTGTGAGAGAGGCTTTGCGCGGCGGTTTCGGCGCCGCACGGGGGCAGGGCGCCGCCAGTCGGGCGAACCCTTCCGGCTTCGCCGCGGATCTGTGTCGATTTCCCTCATTTTCCCCTTTTCTGGCGGTCCTACCGGAAGCCGCCGCTTTTGGACACCTTGAATGAAAGCTTCCCGTTTCTTTATCGGCACTCTCACAAGAAGCGCCCGCCGACGCCGAAATCATCAGCCACAAGCTCATGGTGCGCGCGGGCATGATCCGTCGCGTCGCGGGCGGTATCTATAACTACCTGCCGGTCGGCCTGCGTTCGATCCGCAAGGTGGAAGCGATCGTGCGTGAGGAAATGAACCGGGCGGGCGCGATCGAGCTGTTGATGCCGGCCGTGCAGCCGGCCGAACTGTGGCAGGAATCGGGGCGCTGGGAGAAGTACGGTCCCGAGCTGCTGCGCTTCAAAGACCGCAAGCAGGCCGATTTCGTGATGGGCCCGACGCACGAGGAAGTCGTCACCGACATCGCGCGCAACCAGATCAAGAGCTATCGCCAACTGCCGGTCAACTTCTATCAGATCCAGACGAAGTTCCGCGACGAGATCCGTCCGCGTTTCGGCGTGATGCGCGGCCGCGAGTTCATCATGAAAGACGCGTACTCGTTCGACAAGGACGCGCAGGGTCTGCGCGAGTCGTATCGCAAGATGTACGACGCGTACGTGCGCATCTTCACGCGCCTCGGTCTGGACTTCCGCGCGGTGGCGGCCGACAACGGCTCGATCGGCGGCAGCGGCTCGCATGAGTTCCATGTGATCGCCGACACCGGCGAAGACGACATCGCGTATTGCCCGACCTCCGATTTCGCCGCGAACGTCGAGGCGGCCGAAGCGCTACCGCTGATCGCAGAGCGCGCGGCGCCGGCAGAAGAGATGAAGAAGACCGCGACGCCCGGCAAGGCGAAGTGCGAGGCGGTTGCCGAACTGCTGAACATTCCGCTCGAACGCACGATCAAGTCGGTCGTGCTCGCCACCGAGAACGAAGGCGCCGAGCCGACGATCTGGCTGCTGATGCTGCGCGGCGATCATGATCTGAACGAGATCAAGGCGGCCAAGCTCGCGGGCCTCGGTAATTTCCGCATGGCGACCGAAGCCGAGATCGTCGAGACGTTCGGCACACCGCCGGGCTATCTCGGTCCGATCAACACGAAGAAGCCGGTCAAGGTGATCGCGGACCGCACGGTCGCGAACATGAGCGACTTCGTGGTCGGCTCGAACGACGTCGACTATCACACCACCGGCGTGAACTGGGGCCGCGACCTGCCGGAGCCGGTCGTCGCCGACATCCGCAATGTGAAGAAGGGCGATCCGTCGCCGGACGGCAGGGGCGTGCTCGACATCTGCCGCGGCATCGAAGTGGGCCACGTGTTCCAGCTCGGCACCAAGTATTCCGAAGCGATGAACGCGGCCTGTCTCGACGAAACCGGAAAGCCTCGGCCGATGGAGATGGGCTGCTACGGCATCGGCGTCACGCGGATTCTCGGCGCCGCGATCGAACAGAATTTCGACGACAAGGGCATCATCTGGCCGGAGTCGATTGCGCCGTTCGAAGTCGTGCTGTGCCCGATGGGCTATGACCGCAGCGACGCGGTGCGTGAGCAGGCCGACAAGCTGTACGCGGAACTCGTCGCGGCCGGTATCGACGTGATCCTCGACGATCGCGGCGAGCGGCCGGGCGTGATGTTCGCCGACTGGGAACTGATCGGCGTGCCGCATCGACTGGTGATCGGCGACCGTGGTCTGAAGGACGGCAAGATCGAGTATCAGGGCCGTCGCGAGGCCGAAGCGACGCTGCTGCCGGTCGCGGACGCCGCGCAGACCGTGATCGGCAAAGTGCGCGCGGCGCTGGCGAACTAAGCGGAGCGGGCGGTGGAGTACACCTTCCTGTCCGCGACGGTGCTGCTAATCCTGATCACCGATCCGCTCGGCAACATCCCGATCTTCGTCAGCTGTCTGCGCGGTGTGTCGCCGGAGCGTCGCACGGTCGTGATCCTGCGCGAGGTCGCGATCGCGTTTGCGATCCTGCTGGTGTTCATGATGCTCGGGCAGAGCTTTCTGCGCATGATGAGCCTCAGCGACCAGTCGTTGCGGATCGGCGGCGGCATCGTGCTGTTTCTGATTGCGCTGCGTATGGTGTTTCCGCATCCGGACGGTCCGTTCGGCGGCGACGCGCGCGGCGGCGAGCCACTGATCGTGCCGCTCGCGATTCCTGCGCTAGCGGGTCCGTCGGCGTTGGCGACGGTCATGCTGCTGACCTCGCAGGCGCCGGGCAAAACGGTCGAGTGGGTCGGCGCGCTGACCGTCACGATGATCATCTGTGCGATCGTGCTGATGCTCGCCGAGCGCATTCAGGCGTGGCTCGGTGAACGTGTGATGGCGGCGTTCGAGCGGCTGATGGGGCTCGTGCTCGTCGCGATTTCAGTCGAGATGATGCTCGGTGGAATCCGCTCTTTCGTGCACAAGCTGTGAAACGCGAGCCGGTGCGCGCATTGCCACTGTCGCAGCCATAAAAAAGCAGCCAGGCAGGCTGCTTTTTTTTCGCCGGTGGGGCGGGGCGGATGCCCCGCTCACGCTCCCTCGGTCAACGCCCGAATGGTCGGCAGGTTGCGCCAGTAGCCCTTCGCATCCATCCCGCAGCCGAACACGTACCGGTCCGGCACTTCGAAGCCGCAGTAATCGGGGCGCAGCGGTTTCGCCTTCGGAATGATCTTCTCGCACAGCACCGCGGACAGGAAGCGCTTCGCGCCCATCGCGAGGATGCGGTCGCGGATTGCGGCCATCGTCTCGCCTTCGTCGAGGATGTCGTCGAGCACGAGCACCACGCGATCCTTGACCGACTCGGCCGGCGCGACGCGCCATTGCATCTCGTTGCTGCCCTTCGTCGTATTGCGGTAGCGCGTCAGGTGGATGTAGTCGAACTCGAGCGGGAAATCGAGGTGCGGCAGCAGCATGCCGGTGAATACCGCGGCGCCGCCCATCACCGACAGCACGAGCGGGAAGTCCTCGCTCATCTCGTCGCGGATGGCAGCCGCCATGCGGGCGATCGACGCAGTGACGTCCGAGGCCGAAACTATCTCTTCGGAGTGTTGAAAAATATGGAGGGCTTCTTCGCGGTTCATGACGTCTGACGGACGGTAACTGTATACATAGTGTGAGTGGCAACGTCCCGAGGGACGTTCCCGCGAGGGACGGCGCAATGCGCTACAGAATAAACCCGCACGATGCCGAAGTCATCCGCACTCGGCGCGAGCGCGCGCCGGTCCCATCAAGCTTAGCGCATGCCGGGCATCATGCCCTTCATGCCGCGCATCATCTTCTGCAGGTTGCCGCCCTTGAGCTTCTTCATCATCGTGCGCATCTGTTCGTACTGGTTCAGCATGCGGTTGACTTCCTGCACCTGCACGCCCGCACCCGCGGCGATGCGGCGCTTGCGGGTCGCCTTGATCAGTTCGGGCTTGGCGCGCTCGGCCGGCGTCATCGAGTTGATGATGCCTTCCATGCGGCGCATCTGCTTCTCGGCCTGACTCATGTCGGCGCCGGCCGCGGCTTGCTGAAACTGCGCGGGCAGCTTGTCCATCAGCGACGACAGGCCGCCCATGCCCTTCATTTGCGTGAGCTGAGCGCGGAAATCGTTGAGGTCGAAGTCGCCGCCTTTCTTGACCTTGTCGGCGAGCTTCTGCGCGGCCTGCACGTCGACGCCGCGCTGCGCTTCCTCCACCAGCGCGAGAATGTCGCCCATGCCGAGAATCCGGCTCGCCATGCGGTCCGGGTGGAACACTTCGAGGCCGTCGAGTTTTTCGGCGACACCCACGAACTTGACCGGCTTGCCCGTCACGTGACGCACCGAGAGCGCCGCGCCACCGCGCGAATCACCGTCGAGCTTGGTGAGCACGACGCCGGTGAGCGGCAGCGCGTCGCTGAACGCCTTCGCGGTGTTGACCGCGTCCTGGCCGAGCATCGCGTCGACGACGAACAGCGTTTCCGCCGGCTTCAGCTCGGCGTGCAGCGCGGTGATTTCGTTCATCATCACCTCGTCGATACCGAGACGGCCGGCCGTGTCGACGAGCAGCACGTCGTGATAGTGGCGCTTGGCCCAGTCGAGCGCGGCGCGGGCAATGTCGACCGGCTTCTGGTTCAGCTCCGACGGGAAGAAGTCCGCGCCGACCTGCTCGGTCACCGTTTTCAGCTGCGCGATGGCGGCGGGACGATAGACGTCGCACGAAACGGTCAGCACCTTCTTCTTGTACTTCTCGCGCAGCAGCTTGGCGAGCTTGCCGACCGTGGTCGTTTTGCCGGCGCCCTGCAGACCCGCCATCAGGATGATCGCGGGCGGCGCGACGGCGAGATTGAGCTCGGAGGCCTTGCCTTCGTAATCGCCGCCGATCACCGCGGTCAGTTCGCGCTGCACGACGCCGACGAGCGCCTGACCCGGCGACAGGCTGGAGATCACTTCCTCGCCGAGCGCCTTCTCCTTGACCTTCGCGATGAACTCGCGCACGACGGGCAGCGCCACGTCGGCCTCGAGCAGTGCGAGACGCACCTCGCGCAGCATTTCCTGGGTGTTCGCCTCGGTGAGCCGGGCTTCGCCGCGCAGCGTCTTGACGACGCGCGCCATCCGTTGAGTCAGATTGTCGAGCATGGGGAGCGATGAACGGTGGGGCCCGCGCAGCGCGCGAAGCGCAAGACGTCGCGGAGTAGGGCCCTAGTGTAAACTTCGAATATGGATATTGTACTGTATGCCCTCACCGCGCTTCTCTATGGCGGTCTTGCCGTGGCCGGCTGGCGCTCGCACCGGCACGCGGCCGTGCGGCCGCTGCTCGAGAGCGTGCCGCCGCTGCCCGGTCATGCCGCCAACGCGGGCGCTCTGGTGGCCTCCGGCATGAGCGCGCCCGGGCGCGCGCTGCTGTTCGTCGCGCTGCTCGCTCACGGCGTGCTGCTGCATAGCACGATCTTCCCGCAGAACGCGATGGTGTTCGGCTTCGCGTTCGCGCTGTCGGCGATGTTCTGGCTCGGCGCCGGCATCTACTGGATCGAGAGTTTCTTTTTCCCGCTCGACGGACTGCGCCTGCTGGTATTGCCACTCGCGTGCGTCGCGTCGCTGCTGCCGCTCGCGTTCGGCGGCGTGCGCGTGCTGCCGTATGCGGCCGCGCCGATGTTCAAGCTGCACTTCCTGATTGCGAATATCGCATACGGTCTGTTCGCGATCGCGGCGCTGCACGCGGTGCTGATGCTGGCGGTCGAGCGGCGTCTGCATTCGATGCGCGGTGGTCTCGCGCAAAGGCACGCGGCGGCGGACAATGGCTGGTGGTCGAGTTGGCTCGACGCGCTGCCGCCGCTGCTCACGCTCGAGAAGCTGCTGTTCCGTCTGATCGGCGCCGGCTTCGTGCTGCTCACGCTGACGCTGCTGTCGGGCATCCTGTTCAGCGAGCAGCTGATCGACCGCGCGTTGCGGCTCGATCACAAGACCGTGTTCGCGATTCTTTCGTGGGTGATGTTCGGCGCGCTGCTGACCGCGCGCAAGGTGTCCGGCTGGCGCGGCCGTGCGGCATTGCGCTGGGTGCTGGCCTCGTTCGTCGCGCTGTTGCTCGCGTACGTCGGCAGCCGTTTTGTTTTCGAGGTGCTGTTGCACCGGCCCGTGGTGTGAGTGTCCCCATGCGACAAATCTTTTTGCTGATTCTGCTGTTCATCGTCGGTCAATGGCTCGTGAAGGCGCTGCGCCGCCACGACGCGCAGTCCGCGCAACGCACCGGTGCCGGCGGTGCCAACGCTGCCGGCACCGCGAATGGCGGCGCGCGTTCTTCGAATGGGCAACAGCCGCAGCTTGCCGAGCCGATGATCCGCTGCGTCGAGTGCGGCGTGCACGCACCGAAGAGCGACTCGGTCAGCGTCGCGGGGCAGGCGTTCTGCTGCGCCGCGCACGCGCAGCGCCACGGCGCGCGTCCGAGCGGCCGCGACGCCCGATGAGCGGCGCGTACACCGTCGATGCCGACGGTTGGGTTCCTGCCGCACGCAAGCTTGCCTCGCCAAACTTCGAAGCGCGGCCGCAAGGCGCGCTGCCGACGCTGATCGTCGTTCACAACATCAGCCTGCCGCCGAACCAGTTCGGCGGCACCGCGATTGCCGAGCTGTTCCAGAACGCGCTCGACTGCGACACTCACCCGTACTACGACACGCATCTGCGCGGCGTGCGCGTGTCCGCGCATTTCGTGATTCATCGCGATGGCGCACTCGAGCAGTTCGTGTCGTGCAACGAGCGCGCGTGGCACGCGGGGCCGTCGAATTTTTTCGGCCGCGAGCGCTGCAATGATTTCTCGATCGGCATCGAGCTCGAAGGCAGCGACACCATGGCCTTCGAAGCGGCGCAATACCGCACGCTCGCCGCGCTCGTCAGAGCACTGAAGGCACGCTATCCGATCGACGCGCTTGCCGGCCACTCCGACATCGCACCCGGTCGCAAGAGCGATCCCGGTCCGTATTTCGAGTGGCCGCGACTGCAGCGCGACACGTTGCTCGACGGGCGGTATTTCCCCTATCTCAAGTTTTCCGAAACGCGGTAACCCCTTCGCACGATCTTGCGTGATCCACGGAGAACGAGGCGCAGCCTGCTTCTCCGGGGAGCTTCTGCGCGCCGCGTGAAGCAAAAGTCAAGACTGCGAGCGCAAATAAAACCTTTTGACCTGTCTCGAAACTCCACTATACTTGGTGCCAACAACTGAGTTTCGCACTATATCTTGTGTTGTGCTGTGAATAACCATGTGCATAACCGAGTGAATAGGAGTGGATAAGTCTGCGGCGTCCCGCTCCCCGAGCATGGCGCCGCAAGCATTCCAGACAGCGAAAAAAATTCCTGGGGCGCAGCCGGTAGGGGATCTCCGGCCGCATCCAGAAGCATTCAGGAAAGGACCAGCCAGTGATCGCGACCGACCCGATGAAGACCGTCATCAAATCGAATCAGGCTTCCTCGAAGTTGCATCCCGCCAACCGGCGTAGCCGGCCTTCCTGCACCTCATCGCACGCTCACGCGGCGGCGCGGCGTTCGATTTAATCCGCGGCACTCGCCGCAATATTTCCAAGACCAGGAGCTTTGCACATGCAAACCACCGACAACGTGACGACCCGTTACGAGGGCTCACCGACTGGCCAGGCCTTCGGCCAGACCCAAGGCGCGCAGGCACTCGCGGCGCAAGCGAATTACGCCGACTACAAGGTGATCCGCCGCAACGGCAGCGTGGTGTCGTTCGAGCCGTCGAAAATCGCGATCGCCGTGACGAAGGCGTTCCTCGCCGTCAACGGTGGTCAGGGCGCGGCGTCGGCACGGGTGCGCGAACTGGTCGAGCAACTCACGCAGAACGTGGTGCGCGCGCTGGTGCGCAGCCGTCCGAATGGCGGCACGTTCCATATCGAAGACATTCAGGATCAGGTCGAACTCGCGCTGATGCGCGGCGGCGAACACAACGTCGCGCGTGCTTACGTGCTGTATCGCGAGAAGCGCAACCAGGCGCGCGCGCATGACGCTCATGAAGGTCAGACAGCGGAAGGCGCCAGCACCCCGGGCCTGAACGTGACCGACAACGGCATCACGCGTGCGCTGGACATGGCTGCGCTGCGCGGCATCATCGAATCCGCGTGCGCGAACCTCGGCGACGCCGTTAGCGCCGAGCCGATCGTCGCGGAAACGGTGAAGAACCTGTACGACGGCGTGCCGATGAGCCAGGTGTACGACTCGGCGATCCTCGCTGCCCGTACGATGATCGAAAAGGACCCGGCCTACAGCCAGGTCACCGCGCGCATCCTGCTGCATACGATCCGCCGCGAGATTCTCGAAGAGGAAGTCACGCAAGCCGAGATGGGCGAGCGCTACGCCGAGTACTTCCCGCAGTTCATCAAGCGCGGCGTGCAAGCCGAGCTGCTCGACGACAAGCTGCTGCAGTTCGACCTGAAGCGCCTCGGGGCCGCGCTCGACGCGAACCGCGACCTGCAGTTCGGCTACCTCGGTCTGCAGACGCTGTACGACCGCTACTTCCTGCATCACGACAACGTGCGTATCGAAATGCCCCAGGCATTCTTTATGCGTGTCGCGATGGGTCTGTCGCTGAACGAGATCGACCGCGAAGCGCGCGCGATCGAGTTCTACAACGTGCTGTCGAGCTTCGACTTCATGAGTTCGACGCCGACGCTGTTCAACTCCGGCACGCGCCGCTCGCAGCTGTCGTCTTGCTACCTGACCACGGTCGATGACGACCTCGACGGCATCTACGAAGCGCTGAAGGAAAACGCGCTGCTGTCGAAGTTCGCCGGCGGCCTCGGCAACGACTGGACGCGTGTGCGCGCGCTCGGCTCGCACATCAAGGGCACCAACGGCAAGTCGCAGGGCGTGGTGCCGTTCCTGAAGGTCGTCAACGACACGGCGGTCGCCGTGAACCAGGGCGGCAAGCGCAAGGGCGCGGTGTGCGCGTACCTCGAATCGTGGCACCTCGACATCGAGGAATTCCTCGAGCTGCGCAAGAACACCGGCGACGACCGTCGTCGCACGCACGACATGAACACCGCGAACTGGATTCCCGACCTGTTCATGAAGCGCGTGATGGAAGGCGGCGACTGGACGCTGTTCTCGCCGTCCACCTGCCCGGACCTGCACGACAAGTTCGGCGCCGAGTTCGAAACGGCTTACACGGCTTACGAAGACAAGGTCGCGCGCGGCGAGATCAAGCTGTTCAAGAAGATCCCGGCGGCGCAGCTGTGGCGCAAGATGCTGGGCATGCTCTTCGAAACCGGCCATCCGTGGATCACGTTCAAGGATCCGTGCAACGTGCGCTCGCCGCAGCAGCACGTCGGCGTCGTCCACTCGTCGAACCTGTGCACCGAAATCACGCTGAACACGAGCGACGCCGAAATCGCCGTCTGCAACCTCGGCTCGGTGAACCTCGTCGCGCACCTGAAGGAGCAGGCCGACGGCACGCTCGCGCTCGACCACGACAAGCTGAAGCGCACGGTCAGCGTCGCGATGCGCATGCTCGACAACGTGATCGACATCAACTACTACGCGGTCGCCAAGGCGCGCAACTCGAACCTCAAGCACCGTCCGGTCGGCCTCGGCATCATGGGCTTCCAGGACTGCCTGCACGTGCTGCGCACGCCGTACGCGTCGCAGGAAGCGGTCGAGTTCGCCGATCGCTCGATGGAAGCGGTTTGCTACTACGCGTACTACGCGTCGACCGAGCTTGCCGAACAGCGCGGCCGCTACTCGAGCTACCGCGGTTCGCTGTGGGATCGCGGCATCCTCCCGCAGGATTCGGTGGCGCTGCTCGCCGAGGCGCGCGGCGGTTATGTCGAGGTCGATTCGAGCGAGTCGATGGACTGGCCCGCGCTGCGCTCGCGCATCTCGACCTACGGCATGCGCAACTCGAACTGCGTGGCGATCGCGCCGACCGCGACGATCTCGAACATCATCGGCGTGTCGGCGTGCATCGAGCCGACCTATCAGAACCTGTACGTGAAGTCGAACCTGTCGGGCGAGTTCACGGTGGTCAACGACTACCTGGTGCGCGACCTGAAGGCGCGCGGCCTGTGGGACGAAGTGATGGTCGCCGACCTGAAGTACTTCGACGGCACGCTGTCGCGCATCGACCGCATCCCGGCCGACCTGCGCGCGATCTACGCGACCGCGTTCGAAGTCGATCCGGTGTGGCTCGTCGAGTCGGCTTCGCGTCGTCAGAAGTGGATCGACCAGGCGCAGTCGCTGAACATCTACATGGCGGGCGCATCGGGCAAGAAGCTCGACGAGATCTACAAGCTCGCATGGCTGCGCGGACTGAAGACCACCTACTACCTGCGCACGATGGCGGCGACGCACGTCGAGAAGTCGACGGTCGCGCACGGCGCGCTGAACGCGGTGAGCTCGGGTCATGACGGCTCGGGTGGCGCGGGCGGCGCGGCAGGCGGCTTCGGCGTGGGCGGCGGCGCGGCGGGTGGTGTGGGCGGCGGCTTGCAGGCTGCTGCAGCGGTCGCAGCGACTGCCGCGGTCGCGCTCGACGCGGCACCCGAAGCGGATGGTCCGGTCTGCATGATGCGTCCGGGCGATCCTGGCTTCGACGAGTGCGAGGCTTGCCAGTAAAGATTGGCAAGCAGCGGGAGCGATGCTTGCTAACTGCACGCGAGGGTCGTAGGTGGTGATCCGCAGGCGGTCAGCGACGCGCCCCGTCGATGAAGTAGAAAGCAGGTCGACGAGCGGTGAGCAGTATCGAAGTCTCACCGCTCGTCGATGCAATGAAGCAACCCAGCCGTTGGCAACACCAGACGATCGCACGACATGGCATCGCACCTCGACCGCCAACGCTGACGCAACACGCTCGACACGGCTCACCGCCGACTCTCGCGATGCGCGGCTCGTGCGGCATCGATCAATCCATCGATCAGTCCATCGATCAGTCGGCGGATGCCGTGAACGCACTGCGCAATGCATATAGATAGAGCAACGAAACGTCGTGTCGAAACGTTGCTCTTCGAGTTCGCGAAGGACCTCGGCAACACATGTTCAACACGCGTTCATCACGCGTCACTCGATGCGTCACTGGATGGGTCACACGCAGCATGTCGAACAAAGTGTTGTATGAACGTAGCAACGCGAATCGAAAACAGGAATTTTCGCGAGTGAACTCTTTTATCGCTCGTGAAAAGATGGTACAAACCGTTCTAAATTGATGGTGACATTTATGCTCAACTGGGATGACGAGATCACTGCCGTAACTCCCTCGAGCGCGACGCAACCGAACGTGTTGCGCAACGCTGCGGGGTCGGCTGTTGATTCGCAAATCGGAACGCGTTCCGCTCCGCATGCTCCCTCCGCTCAAGAAGTCTTCGCGAACGACGTCGCTGTCGCTCCCGTCGCTCATATTGGCAACGCGGTTGCCAACGCGGCGGCCGCTTCCGAAGCGCGCGTCAATGTCGCCGACAAGCGCATCATCAACGGCCAGACTGACGTCAATCAGTTGGTGCCGTTCAAGTACAAGTGGGCTTGGGAAAAGTATCTGGCGGGTTGCGCCAACCACTGGATGCCGCAGGAAGTGAACATGTCGCGCGACATCGCCCTGTGGAAAGACCCGAACGGGCTGACCGAAGACGAGCGCCGCGTCGTCAAGCGCAACCTCGGCTTCTTCGTGACGGCAGATTCCCTCGCCGCCAACAACATCGTGCTGGGCACCTACCGCCACATCACGGCGCCCGAATGCCGCCAGTTCCTGCTGCGCCAGGCGTTCGAAGAGGCGATCCACACGCACGCTTACCAGTACATCGTCGAGTCGCTCGGTCTGGACGAGGGCGAAATCTTCAACGCGTATCACGAGGTCCCGTCGATCCGCGCGAAAGACGAATTCCTGATTCCGTACATCCACGTGCTGACCGACCCGGCCTTCAAGACCGGTACGCTCGAAGCAGACCAGACGCTGCTGCGCTCGCTGATCGTGTTCGCCTGTGTGATGGAAGGCCTGTTCTTCTACGTCGGCTTTACGCAAATCCTGGCGCTCGGCCGCCAGAACAAGATGACCGGCGCGGCAGAGCAGTACCAGTACATCCTGCGTGACGAGTCGATGCACTGCAACTTCGGCATCGACCTGATCAACCAGATCAAACTCGAAAACCCGCACCTGTGGACGACCGAATTCCGCGCCGAAATTCGCGCGATCTTCCAGCAGGCGGTCGAGCTCGAATACCGCTACGCCGAAGATACGATGCCGCGCGGCGTGCTCGGCCTCAACGCGTCGATGTTCAAGAGCTATCTGCGCTTCATCTGCAACCGCCGTTGCCAGCAGATCGGTCTCGATCCACTGTACCCGAACGAGGAAAACCCGTTCCCGTGGATGAGCGAGATGATCGACCTGAAGAAGGAACGCAATTTCTTCGAGACGCGAGTGATCGAATATCAGACTGGCGGTGCGCTTTCCTGGGAGTAAGCCGGGATTCGTATCGCGGATGTATTCATTGATGGGGATGCCGCCGCCTGTGGCCGCGGCGCCCCGGGTTAGGAGCAGAACGGCCTGATGCAAAGCGTGCCCGGTGCCTTGACGGCCCACAAACATGACAGGCACTTTGCGGACCCTTCAGTGGGATGGGCAAACTTCCCCCCGGAAAAAGCCGCTGGCGTCGTTGCCGGCGGCCCGATCAAGCAATTGCCGGCGTCGCCTTGCGACGCCGACCAGATTTGGCGCGCGGTGCCTTCGGGCACGGCGCGCCTTACCGCATTCATTAGCGTAAGCGCGCCGCACCTGCGTACGCCGATGAATAGCCCGCTTCGTAGCGCGCGCCCTGAGAAGCGTCCGCGGGAAGCGGGTTTTGACGAAGGGTGTAGTTTGAACTGACCTCATCTGAAAACCTAAAGGAGAAAATGATGGCAACTGCAAAGAAGGCCGCGGCCAAGAAGCCCGCAGCAAAGAAGACCGCAGCAAAGAAGGCTGCTCCGGCTAAGAAGGCTGCTCCGGCCAAGAAGGTCGCCGCGAAGAAGGTCGCAGTGAAGAAGGTCGCTGCGAAGAAGGTTGCAGCGAAGAAGGTTGCAGCGAAGAAGGTCGCGGCGAAGAAGGCAGCACCGGCGAAGAAAGCCGCAGTGAAGAAGGTCGCGGCGAAGAAGGTTGCAGCCAAGAAGGTCGCGGCGAAGAAGGCAGCACCGGCGAAGAAAGCCGCGGTGAAGAAGGTCGCAGCGAAGAAGGTCGCAGCGAAGAAGGCAGCACCGGCGAAGAAGGCCGCAGCGAAGAAGGCAGCACCGGCGAAGAAGGTCGCGGCGAAGAAGGCCGCTGCCAAGAAGGCGGCGCCTGCCAAAAAGGCTGCAGCCAAGAAAGCTGCACCTGCCAAGAAGGCTGCCGCGAAGAAGGCCGCTGCGCCTGCGAAGAAGGCTGCCCCTGCGAAGAAGGCTGTCGCCAAGAAGGCCGCGCCTGCTCCCGCTGCGCCTGCTGTCTCGAGCGCACCGGCGGCGACGGTGAAGACCGCGCTGAACCCGGCAGCGGCATGGCCGTTCCCGACGGGCAGCCGTCCGTAAGCAGTAGCAGTGAGTCGACACATCGTACGATGTGCCGGATGACCGGGTCGTGCTCGATTTCTTGCGGGCGCCACCCGGTCAATGACCCGTTACCGGTGTGTCGGTGGCGGGTTTTTTTGCCCGTCGTCCCCGAAAAGAAAAAACACGCATGGACCCGTGAGGACCCATGCGTGTGAAGTCGTCGTCGCGGCGCTGAACTACGCGCCGCCGCGCGGGAGGTGCGCTTAGTGTGTGACGCGCGTGACGCCGCCGCTCGACAGCAGCCTCACGCGATCGCCGGCGCGGAAGATTTCGCCGGTAGCAGTTTGGGTGACGGCGCGCATGTCGCCGTTGTCGAGGCGCACGGTGATTTCGATACCGTCACGCATGGCGACGCGGTTTTCGATTGCATTGCCGGCGACCGCACCGCCGATGCCGCCGACGATACCCGTCGCGACCGAGCCACGTCCGCCGCCGATCGTGCTGCCGGCGAGCGCGCCGAGCGCCGCGCCACCGAGTGCGCCGATGCCGATCGGCTGACCGTCGTTCGTGCTGATCCGCACCGCGCGCACGCTCTCCACCGTGGCCATGCGAACCGTCTGTTCACGCTGCGCCTGCGAGGCGGTGAAAACGTCGGGAGAGCTGCTGTTGACCGCACACCCCGACATGGCCAGCGAACCGGCGAACAAGGTGACGACGATCAGGCGACTCGATGTTCTCATTCCCAAACTCCCATAGCACGCGATATCAGTGCAGGTCGTATCCGAAGGCCTGCTTGAACCGCTCGTTGATTTCCGCCCGACTGGGCGCGTAGTTTTGCGGGCCTTGATGCTCGATCTTTAGTGCGCCCATCAGGCTGGCGAGACGGCCGGTCGTGGCCCACCCGAGACCCTTCTCGATACCGTAGAGCAAGCCGCCGCGAAACGCGTCGCCGCAGCCGGTGGGATCGAGCACCTGCCTGGCCGTGACCGCCGGAATCTCTTCGATACCGCCGCCGTGATGGATCTGCGCACCCTTCTCGCCGAGCGTGATGATCAGCGCGTCGACCTTGCCGGCGATCTGTTCGATCGACCAGCCGGTCTTGTTGCTCACCAGCGCGGCTTCGTAATCGTTGACCGCTACATAAGTAGCAAGTTCAATGATGCGCCGCAGCGTCTCGCCGTCGAACAGCGGCAAGCCCTGGCCCGGATCGAAGATGAACGGCACGCCTGCGGCGGCAAGCTGTTCGGAGTGCTGGACCATGCCGTCATAGCCGTCCGGCGCGACGATGCCGAGCGTCAGGCCCGCCACTTCGTCGGCGCGGTTCTGATGCGACTGCATCATCGCGCCCGGATGGAAAGCGGTGATCTGGTTGTTCTCGAGGTCGGTCGTGATCATCGCCTGCGCCGAGTAGGTGTCGGGCACGACGAGCACGTTTTCCGTCGACAGGCCGAGCTGCGCGAGCCGGTCCAGATAGAGCCGTGCGTCGACGGCGCCGATCGCGCCCATGATGCGTGCGTCGCCGCCGAGCAGATTCAGCGCATAGGCGATGTTGCCCGCGCAGCCGCCGAACTCGCGACGCATGGTCGGCACGAGAAAGCTTACGTTCAGGATGTGGACCTGCTCCGGCAGGATGTGCTCCCGAAAGCGGCCTTCGAAGGTCATGATGTTGTCGTACGCGAGCGAGCCGCAGATGAGCGTAGCCAAGGCGAGCGTTCCTGTATGAAAGCGGTGGGAAGAGACGCGCCGCGCCGACGGCGCCGCGCGCGAGGCGCGGCGCCGTGGTTCGCGCGCGAGAGGGCTTACTTCAGCGCGGCGAGCGCTGCGTCGTAGTTCGGCTCGTTCTTGATCTCGCCGACCAGCTCGGCGTGCACGACCTTGTCGTTTTCGTCGAGCACGACGACCGCGCGCGCGGTCAGGCCGGTCAGCGGACCGCTCGTCACGTCGACGCCGTACGCTTGCGCGAACTCATGGCCGCGGAACGTCGACGCGGTCACCACGTTCTCGATGCCCTCGGTCGTGCAGAAGCGCGACGCCGCGAACGGCAGGTCGCCCGACACGACGATGACGGCCGTGTTGCTGAGCTTCGCGGCGGCTTCGTTGAACTTGCGCGTCGACGTCGCGCAGGTCGGCGTGTCGAGACTCGGGACGATGTTGAGCACCTTGCGCTTGCCGGCGAAGTCGGCGAGCGTCAGCGGCTTCAGGTCTCGGCCGATCAGCGAGAATGCGGCGGCCTGCTGGCCGACCGACGGGAACGTGCCGCTTACTTCGATCGGGTTGCCACCCAGCGTGACTTGACTCATGTGTTGTGCTCCGAAAAGGGCGTCAGTGATGACAATGATGCGCCCGCTCGGGAGCGGGCGCGCGAGGGTGCGTTACGGATAAAAAATCTGTACGCGAAAATTGGAGGCAATCGCGCTGCCGGTGTCGAGGTGCACGATCATCGTCTGCGTCGCGTGCGCGGGCAGGCCGGACGCGATCACGGTGCCGGGCGGCACGTAATCCTGCGGCCACAGCACGCGCCGCACGGCGACGTTGTTCTGATCGTCGAGCAGCGTGAGTTCGATCGCGGGGTAGGCGAGCGCGATGTTCAGGCGGTTGTGCAGCGGCATCTTCAACTCGAGCTTGTGCGGGCCGTCGATCTGCCGCAGATCGGAGGGCTCGACCAGCAGGCCTTCGATATCGTGCGGCGGCGTCAGCTGACAGCCGAGACGCGCGCAGGCCTGCGCGTACAGGATCTGCGAGCGCGGCAGGTTCACCATCACGGTCTCGCGTTGCCACCACGCGAGTTGCGCGAGCAGCGCAATGACGAGCAGTGCGGCGAGCACCACACCGGCGACGATCCAGCCGACGCGTCCGGCGTCCACCGGGCGGGTTTCGCGCACGACCGGGAACGGATCGTCGCCATCGCTGACGGGCGGATTGACCGAGAATGGCTCGCCGCTCGATGGGGCGAGCGACGGACCGGCCGGCGGGCGCGGGCCGCCGGGACCGCCGGCGCCCGAAGCACCTGCGGCAGCCATGCCTGCGGCGGCGCCGAAGCCGCCCACGCCCCCACCGACCGGGCCGAAGTGCGGCTCGTTGTCGGGCATGCCATGCAGACTTGCTGGTTCGCGCAGCGCCGGTTCATCGAGCGTGGACGGCTCCGGGCGTTCGATCTTGTGCCAGACGCGCGGCGCTTCGTCTTCGACTCGCGGTGGGGAAGCAGGCGCGGTGGGCGGGACAACAGGTGGTTCATCGACCGCGTTGTCGGCGGGATAGGCGAAGGGTTCGAGCGGCGCATCGGCCAGCGTCGGCTCATCGTCCGCGGGTAGCGGTGCCGTGAAAGCGCCGGCGCGCAATTCCGGTTCGGTCACCTGGCGAGGAGTGCCCGATGTGACGGGTGCGTGCTCGTTGCCGCCAGGCGGCAGCGGCGCGAGCGGCACGCTGCTCGCGTGGTCGCGCAAACGGGCATCGAGCGTGCTGCGGGAAATGCTGGTGGAGTCTTGTTCCGAAGCCGGCGCCCATGGGTCCCACGCGACCCCGCTGAAGTCCGGGTTGGGTTGCCGCACACCCGACAGCGCTTCGATTGCCGCCGCGGCGGCAACCGGTTTGGCCGTGGAAAAATCGCCGCCTTCGGAGACGTCGAACAGACTGCTCGACGCGTCGAAGACTTCCTGGCAATGCCCGCACCGCACGAGGCCGCGGCGCTGCGCAAGCTGCGCCGGTTGCAGAAGGAAGACAGTTTCGCAGAAGGGGCAACGCGTCGCCAGGTGCATATCGAGCCGTTAAGCCTGAGGCCGTTAGGTTGACAATACGCCTTATTCTAATTGCTTTCGCGGCGCGTTCCGGCGAGGCACACCCAACCTTCATGTTCGCGCCACACGCTGATATCGATCCAGCGCGCGTAGACCTGCGCGACCTCCTCGGCCTGGCGGGCGAGAATGCCCGACAGCGCGATGTGGCCGCCCGGCTTCACCTTCGACGACAGCATCGACGCCATCAGCTTGAGCGGATTGGAGAGAATGTTCGCGACCACGACGTCGAATTGGCCGGCCGGACAGGCGTCGGGCAGGCCATAGGTGACTTCGGCGTGATTGCGTTCGCTATTGTGACGCGCCGATTCGACCGCCTGCGGATCGATATCGATGCCGATCACCGGATCGGCGCCGCACTTCTTCGCGAGAATCGCGAGGATGCCCGAGCCGCAGCCGTAGTCGAGCACGGACTGGCCGGGCTTGATCGACTGCTCGATCCACTCCATGCACAGACGCGTGGTGGGGTGGCTGCCGGTGCCGAACGCGAGACCCGGATCGAGTTCGAGCACGAGCGCCTCGGGGTCCGGCGCATCGTGCCACGACGGCACGACCCAGATGCGCTCGCCGATCTGGATCGGATCGAACTGCGACTGCGTGAGCCGCACCCAGTCCTGCTCCTCGACCTCGCGCACGGTATATGCCGGCGCGGCATCGAGTCCGATCTCGTTGGCCGCGGCGGTCAGCAGCACGGCCGGATCGTGTTCCGGCGCGAGCAGCGCGATCACGCGCGAATGCTGCCATGCCGTGCGATCCGGCGTGAGGCCGGGCTCGCCGAACAGCGGCTGCTCGTCGGGCGTGTCGGCGTCGGCGTCTTCGACCGACACCGACAGCGCGCCCAGCTCGAGCAGCGCGTCGGACAACTCCTCCGCGTGCTCGCGCGCCAGTTCGGCAACCAGTTCCCGATAGCTCATGACTTACGCTTCTTCCGCGACCTGCTGACGCGCGGCCAGCCGGTTTTCGAGGTAGTGGATGCTGGTGCCGCCTTCGACGAACTTCGCGTCGAGCATCAGCTCACGGTGCAGCGGGATGTTGGTCTGAATACCTTCGACCACCATTTCCGACAGCGCGATGCGCATCCGCATGATCGCCTGTTCGCGCGTGGCGCCGTAAGCGATCAGCTTGCCGATCATCGAATCGTAGTTCGGCGGCACGAAATAACCATTGTAGGCGTGCGAATCGACGCGGATGCCGGGACCGCCCGGCATATGCCACGAGGTCAGGCGTCCCGGTGACGGCGTGAACTTGAACGGATCTTCGGCGTTGATCCGGCATTCGATCGCATGGCCGCGGAACTGGATGTCGCGCTGACGGAACGTGAGCTTCTCGCCGGCCGCGATGCGGATCTGTTCCTGCACGATGTCGACACCGGTGATCAGATTCGGTCACCGGATGCTCGACCTGCACGCGCGTGTTCATCTCGATGAAGTAGAACTCGCCGTTCTCATACAGGAACTCGAAGGTACCCGCGCCGAGATAGCCCATCTTCTTGCACGCGTCCGCGCAACGATCGCCGATGCGGTCGATCAGACGGCGCGCGATGCCCGGCGCCGGCGCTTCCTCGATCACCTTCTGGTGACGGCGTTGCATCGAGCAGTCGCGCTCGCCGAGCCACACGGCGTTCTTGAACGAGTCGGCCAGCACCTGGATTTCGATGTGCCGCGGGTTCTCGAGGAATTTCTCCATGTAGACCTGCGGGTTGCCGAACGCGCGGCCGGCTTCCTCGCGGGTCATGATGACCGCGTTGACGAGCGCCGCTTCCGTGTGGACCACGCGCATGCCGCGGCCGCCGCCGCCGCCAGCCGCCTTGATGATGACCGGATAGCCGACCTGGCGGGCGATCTTTACGATCTCCTTCGGATCGTCCGGCAGCGCGCCTTCCGAACCCGGCACGCAAGGCACGCCGGTCTTGATCATGGTCTGCTTGGCCGTGACCTTGTCGCCCATCATGCGGATCGTTTCCGGACGCGGGCCGATGAAGGTAAAGCCGGACTGCTCGACGCGCTCGGCGAAGTCGGCGTTCTCCGACAGGAAGCCGTAGCCGGGGTGGATCGCTTCGGCGTCGGTGACTTCGGCCGCGCTGATCAGCGCGGGCATGTTCAGATAACTCAGATTCGACGGTGCCGGGCCGATGCAGACCGCCTCGTCGGCGAGCTTCACGTACTTGGCTTCCTTGTCGGCTTCCGAATAGACGACGACCGTCTTGACGCCGAGCTCGCGGCAGGCGCGCTGGATACGAAGCGCGATCTCGCCACGATTGGCAATGAGGATTTTTTCAAACATAGCGGGTTTTCGACTCATCAATGGGCGCCGGGTCGGTCACGACGCCGGCTGCCGCAGAGGATCGGTCGCGCGCCTCGGGACGAGCGGCGCGCGGGCGGCAAATAGTGCGTGCCGCGTTAGCCGACCACGAACAGCGGTTGGCCGTATTCGACCGCCTGGCCGTTTTCGACGAGGATTTCCTTGACCACGCCGGACTTGTCCGACTCGATCTCGTTGAGCAGCTTCATCGCTTCGATGATGCAGATGGTCTGGCCTTCCTTGACCGTGTCACCGACCTGCACGAACGGATCGGCGCCCGGCGACGGCGCGCGGTAGAACGTGCCGACCATCGGCGAGGTAACGACGTGACCCTGCGGCGCGGCGGCGGCCGGCGTGGCCGGAGCGCCCGCGGGGGCTGCCGGTGCTTCGACAGCGCCGAACGGCGCCGGTTGTGCGAATTGCGGTGCGGCGTATGAGACGGACGGTTGGACGTAAACCGGCGGCGCATTCTTGACGATGCGGACCTTGCCTTCGCCCTCGGTCACTTCGAGTTCGGAAATACCGGACTCCGAGACGAGGTCGATCAGAGTTTTGAGTTTACGTAGATCCATCAGGTTGCCCCTTTCAATGCGTAGTGTGCCGGCGTGTACAAGTCGCAGTAGCCGGCTCAAATTGGACGTGTTTGGATTCAGCCGCGCGACGACCCGGCCGCGAGCCGGTCGAGCGCGAATTCGAGCGCGTACAGATACCCCTTCCAGCCGAGGCCGCAAATGACGCCCTCAGCCTGGTCGGAGAAATACGAGTGATGCCGGAACGGTTCGCGGCGATGCACGTTCGACAGATGAATCTCGACGAACGGGATGCCGACCCCCGCCAGTGCGTCGCGAATGGCCACGCTCGTGTGTGTGTACGCGGCGGGATTGATCAGGATGAAATCGGTTTGCTCGGTGCGGGCCGCCTGAATACGGTCGACCAGTGCGCCTTCGTGATTGCTCTGAAACGACGCGAGTTCGACGCCTGCGTCGGCTGCGCGGTCCACCAGCGCCTGATCGATCTGCGGCAGGGTCACGCGACCGTAGACCTCGGGTTCCCGGCTGCCGAGAAGATTGAGGTTGGGTCCGTGCAGTACCAGCAGTCGCGTCATGGTCGCTTCTTTTTCCGTGGAATTGCGCGCACTTTAGCGCTGATTAGAGAAACTTGTCTAGTTTCGCGCGCGTACGCGGCGACGGCCGGCGCGGGCCGCGGCGCAGCCTTGGGTCCAACTTCACTCAAATTCGGGAATTATCCGTGTATTTTTGCTCGTTCTGCACGGAATCGCATGCCAAAAAGCGCAGCGTGGGAAATCGGGGAATTTACAGCGCGTCGAGCGTCTGACGCAGCGCCGTCGGGTCGATCTGGCCCAATTTTGTCGAGCGGATGTTGCCTTTTGCGTCGATCACGACGGTAAACGGCAAACCGCCCGCATTGTTGCCGAACGCGCGCGCGAGGTCGGCGCCGCCGAAGCCGGTCACGTAGACGGGGTACGCGACCTTGACCTTCTGCAGGAAGGTCTGGATGTTCTTTTCCGAGTCGACGCCGAGGCCGACGAACTGGACGCCTTTCTTCGCGTACTCGCGCTGGATCTGCGACAGCGCCGGCATTTCCTCGACGCACGGAGCGCACCACGACGCCCAGAAGTTGACGACGATCGGGTGGCCCTTGAGCAGGTTCAGCGACTGCGGTTTGCCGTCGACGTTCGTGACCGGCGCGCTCCACAGTTGCTGCACGGGACTCGCAGAGGTGGCAGGCTGCGCTCCGGCCTGCGCCGCGTTCGCGACGTCGGAACCGCGATTGAGCCAGTGATTGGCCAGTACGCCGCCGCCCGCGGCAATCAGCGCAACGACCGCGCCCGCCAGCATACGTCTCGTGTTCATCGTGCTCCGTTCTGTCTGATCAATTGGTGAAGGACGGCACTTCGTCGCCGTCGAGCAGCGCCTGCACCGCCGGCAAATTGGCCCGCGCCGTGCGGCCGCGCGCGTCGGCGCGTACCGCGCCACGCAGGTCGTCGGTTTCGTACAGCGCGACGTGGATGCCGACCGGCTCGGCGTTGCGCTCGCCCGCGGGGCGCCACAGAAAGCTCAGCGTCTCCACGTAGCCGCGGCCCGCGAAGTGGCGCGTTTCCGACACGTCGTACTGGATGTTTGCATTGAGCATGTAGATCGCGACTTCCTTCGGGTTGTCGCAAAACACCTGCAGATGCACATCCGAATGCTCGCCGGCCGTACCGCCGAGCACCGCGCCCGTCAGATACGGATTGAACGGCGCGAGCCGCTCCATCCAGTCGACCGCGATCATGCGCAGGCGCCGCAGCAGCGCCGGCTGGCTGTCGCTCTGGAACAGCGACTGATATTCGCGGATTTCTTCTTCGATCTGATCGTTGTCCGGCAGCCATTCGCCGGCAACACGAGTCTCGCCGACGACTTGCCGGGCCGCCTTGCGCTTCGCGCTGGCGTAATCCAGGCCGTCTTCGGCAATCAGGCGTGCCGCCGCGATTGCGATTTCCTCGCGCACGCGCTGCGGGTCGAAATGTGATTTGCGGACCATCCTTGCATGATACTCGATCGAGCCTGCGACGCGGTTCGGCGGCCCGCACGGGGCGGCGCCGGGCGTGGCCGGCAGGGGGCAGCGCGCGTCGCGTCGGTTACAATAGGCGTCCTTTGCAGACGGTCGTTCCGACCGTCCTGTGGCTCTCTCATCCCTCGCAAGAAACGCCCCCGCGGCACGACAGGCTTATGCATATCCACATCCTCGGCATCTGCGGCACCTTCATGGGCGGTCTCGCGGTGCTCGCGCGCAATGCGGGCCACACGGTGACCGGCTGCGACGCCGGCGTCTATCCGCCGATGAGCACGCAGCTCGAGGCGCAAGGCATCGGTCTGATCGAGGGTTATGACGCGGACCAACTGAACGGCCTGAACGCGGATCTATTCGTGATCGGCAACGTGGTCACGCGCGGCAACCCGCTGATGGAAGCGATTCTGGACCGCGGCCTGCCGTACGTGTCCGGTCCGCAGTGGCTCGGCGAGCACGTGCTGAACGGCAAATGGGTGCTGGCGGTGGCCGGCACGCACGGCAAGACCACCACGAGCTCGATGCTGACCTGGCTGCTCGAAGACGCGGGCCTGAACCCCGGCTTCCTGATCGGCGGTGTGCCGCTCAATTTCGGCGTGTCGGCGCGGCTCACCGATTCGAGCTTCTTCGTGATCGAAGCCGACGAATACGACACCGCGTTCTTCGACAAACGCTCGAAGTTCGTCCATTACCGCCCGAAAACGGCGGTGCTGAACAATCTCGAATTCGATCACGCCGACATCTTCCCTGATCTCGCCGCGATCGAAACGCAGTTCCATCATCTGATCCGCACGGTGCCACGCTTGGGCCGCATCGTCACGAACGGTCGCGAGGACGCGCTCGAGCGCGTACTGACGCGCGGCTGCTGGAGCGAGGTCGAGCGCTTCGGCGTCCAGGGCGGCTGGGAGATCCAGGCGGCGGAGCAGGGTGTGCCCGTCGACGAACGCTTCGCCGTCTATCACAACGGCGAGCGCGTCGGCGTGGTCGACTGGCAGGTGCAGGGCGAGCATAACCGCCTGAACGCGCTCGCCGCGATCGCCGCCGCGCGCCATGTCGGCGTGCCGCCCGCGCAGGCCGCGAAGTCGCTGTCCGGCTTTCGCAACGTGAAGCGCCGCATGGAAGTGCGTGGCAGCGTCGAGGGTGTGACCGTGTACGACGACTTCGCGCATCACCCCACCGCGATCGAGACGACGGTGGCCGGCCTGCGCGCGCGGGTCGGCCGCGACAACACGCGAATCCTTGCGGTGCTGGAACCACGCTCGAACACGATGAAGCTCGGCATGATGAAAGCGCAACTGCCGGCGAGCCTCGCCGACGCCGATCTCGTGTTCGGCTACGGCGCGCCGAGCGGGCGCGACGCGCTCGGCTGGAACCTCGGCGAAGCGCTCGCGCCGCTCGACGGCAAGGCGCAGGCGTTCGACAACCTCGACGCGCTCGTGAAGGCGGTGGTCCGCGCGGCGCGCCCCGGCGACCAGATTCTGGTGATGAGCAACGGCGGCTTCGGCGGGGTGCATCAGAAACTGCTCGACGGTCTTTCGACGCGAGGCGCGTCGTGATTCTGTATCTGCACGGTTTCCGTTCGTCGCCGAATTCGTTCAAGGCGCGCCTGCTCGCGGCGCGTCTCGCCGAACTGGGCCGCGCCGACGAGTGGTGCTGCCCGATGCTGCCGGTGTCGCCGTTCGAGACCGTGGCGCTCGCCGAATCGCTGGTCGCCGACGGACGCGCGAAGGGCGATGCGCGGCAGGTGACCGTGATCGGCAGTTCGCTCGGCGGCTACTTCGCCACCCATCTGGCCGAGAAACACGGCTGGCCGGCCGTGCTGCTGAACCCGGCGGTCGTGCCGCAGCGCGACCTGAGCGCGTATCTCGGCGAGCAGCCGTTGTGGCACGGTGGCGGCAGCATCGTCGTCGAGCCGCATCATCTGGATGAATTGCGCGCGCTCGGCGTGGCGTCGATCACGCTGCCCGAACGCTATTATTTGATGGCAGCCACCGGCGACGAAGTGCTCGACTACCGCGAAATGCTCGCGCACTATCCGGGCGCGCGCACCACGCTGATCGAGGGCAGCGACCACGCGATCAGCGAGTTCGCGCAGTATCTCGGCGACGTGCTGGCCTTTTGCGACGCCGAACATGTCGAGCCGCCGGTGCCGCGCGCAGCGGCCTGACGGCACGCAAGGGCGGCGGCACCGAACCCTGCCAGGACGTCAATTAGAAAGACACACCGACCGCCACCGCTGGTCGCAAGATTCAACCCGCTGGCACGCGCAGTGCGCGCCGCGGATTCACTATCACGAACAGGTTGCCGTGCCGCGCATGCAGTGATCGATCGCCACAGGGCGTCGGGCGCGACGGCAGACGCAAGTCAGAACGAGAGTATTGAGTGAACGTCTTCTTCGAGGAATCGGGCAGTTTCAAGGCCGGCAGCGTGCTGTCGCGCCAGGGCGACGCGTTTCAGGTCGAGTTGCCGGGCGGGCGGCGCGCGAAGGTGCGCGCGAAGGATGTGCTGATCGAGTTCGAGAAGCCCACCGCGGCCGAACTGATGCAGCAGGCCGATGCGTTGGCGCAAGAGATCGATCTGGACTTCCTGTGGGAATGCGCGCCGGACGATGAATTCCCGTTCGCGACGCTGGGCGCCGAGTACTTCGGCGCGAGCTTCGGCGCGATCGAGCGCGCGGCGCTGGTGCTGCGCATGCACGGCTCGCCGGTGTACTTCCGCCGCAAGGGCCGCGGCATGTACCAGCGCGCGCCGCAGGAGCAACTGAAGATGGCGCTCGCGGGCCTCGAGCGCAAGCGTCAGCAGGCGCTCGTGCAGGCGCAGTACGAGGAAGAGCTGAAGGCAGGCCGTCTGCCTGAAGCGTTCGCGGGCGGCAAGGGGCTCGCGCTCCTGACGAAGCCCGACAAGAACACGATCGAGTACAAGGCGCTCGAGGGCGCCGCGGCCGCGCGCGGCATCTCGCAGGCGCGGCTGATGCTCGAATGCGGCGCGATCGCATCGCCTCGCGCGCTGCACGAAGCGAAGTTCCTGTCCGAATTCTTCCCGCACGGCACCGGCTTCCCGTCCGTCGCGGCCGCGAACGTGCCCGACGATCTGCCGCAGGCGGACGTCGAAGCGTTCTCGATCGACGACATCACCACGACCGAAATCGACGACGCGTTCTCGGTCGAGCATCTGGCCGACGGCCGTGTGCGCATCGGCGTGCACATCGCCGCGCCGGCGCTCGGCATCCAGCGTGGCGACGAAGTCGATGCGATTGCGCGCGCGCGTCTGTCGACGGTCTACATGCCCGGCGACAAGATCACGATGCTGCCCGACAGCGTCGTCGACACCTTCACGCTTGCCGAGGGTGGGTATCGGCCGGCGCTGTCGCTGTACGTGATCGTCAATCGCGAGACGCAGGAGATCGTCGCGAGCGAAACGCGCGCCGAGCGCGTGTTCGTGAAGAACAATCTGCGCCACAACACGCTCGACGAAATCGTCACCGAGAAGGCGCTCGCCGAGGGCACCGGCGAGTATCCGCACAAGGACGATATCGCCGTGCTGTGGCCGTTCGCGCAAGCGCTGTTCGAAAAGCGCCAGACCGCGCGCGCCGGCTACGGCCTGCGCCGCGAAGTGCAGCGCAATACCGACTTCAATTTCTACGTCGACGGCGAGCATGTCACGATTACGCCGCGCCGGCGCGGCTCGCCGCTCGACACGATCGTCGCCGAGCTGGCGATTCTCGCGAACTCGTCGTGGGGCGGATTCCTGCACGATCACGGCGTGCCGGGCATCTATCGCACGCAGCGCGCGTTCGGCGTGCCGAGCGGCCCGAAGCGCACGCGCATGCAGACCAACGCCGCGCCGCACGAAGGGCTCGGCGTCACGCAGTACGCGTGGAGCACGTCGCCGCTGCGCCGCTACGTCGACCTCGTGAATCAGTGGCAGCTGATCGCGTGCGTGCAGCATGGCGTGACCGCCAAGCTTGCCGCGCCGTTCAAGCCGAAGGACGCCGATCTGTTCGCGGTCGTGCAAGGCTTCGACGACACCTACACCGCGTACGCCGACTATCAGCGTCGCATGGAGTACTTCTGGTGTCTGCGCTGGCTCACGCAGGAAAACCGCAAGCAGGTGGTCGCGTCGGTCGTGAAGGGCGATCTCGTGCGTCTCGAGGAAATTCCGCTGCTGCTGCACGTGCCGGGCCTCGGCGTGCATGCGCGCGGCACGCGTTTGCAGATGGAAGTCATGTCGATCGATGAACTGACGATCGAAGCGTCGGTGCGTCTGTTGCACGTGCTCGATGCACCGACCGTGACGAGCGGCGGCGAAGCCGAAGAAGGCGAGGACGAGAGCGAGGAAGAGTTGCTCGACGCATCCGATGACAGCGCCGAAAGCGAAGCCGAAGCTGAAGCGGAAGCCGAAGCCGAAGGCGAAGGCGGCAATCCCAACGACAACCCCAGCGCAGACGAATCCGCGGCGACCGGCGACGGCAACGACGCCGCGAACAACGCCGACAACGACCAACACGTCACGGAGCCGGGACGATGAGCGGCAACCCAACGCGCGAGCGCTACGCGGTCATCGGCAACCCCGTCGGGCATAGCAAGTCGCCGTTCATCCACGGCCGCTTCGCCGCGCAAACCGGCGAGCCGGTCGAGTACGGTCATCTGCTCGCGCCGCTCGACGCGTTCGTGCCGCACGTGCGCGCGTTCATCGAAGCGGGCGGACGCGGCCTGAACGTGACGGTGCCGTTCAAGCTCGACGCGCATGCATTCGCGAACACGCTGTCGCCGCGCGCGGCGGCGGCCGGCGCGGTGAACACGCTGCGGGTCGACGCCGACGGCATCTACGGCGACAACACTGATGGCTTCGGCCTCGTGCGCGACATCGAGGTGAATCTCGGCGTGTCGCTGAAGGGCGCGCGCATCCTGCTGCTCGGCGCGGGCGGGGCCGCGCGCGGTGTCGTGCTGCCAATGCTCGAGCGCGCACCGCATACGCTGACGATCGTCAATCGCACGGCGCAGAAGGCCGAGGCGCTGGTCGACCAGTTCGCGCAGGCTGCCAGCGACGCGCACTGCCGTCTGACCGGCGGCAGCGCGCGCGCGATCGAAGCGGGCCAGTACGACGTGATCGTCAACGCGACCGCGGGCAGCCTCGATGCGTCGCTGCCCGAGTGCGACGATCGCGCGTTCGGCAACGGCACGCTCGCCTACGACATGATGTACGGCGCGCATCCGACCATCTTCATGCAGCACGCGGCGAAACTCGGCGCGCGCGGCGCCGACGGACTCGGCATGCTGGTCGAGCAGGCCGCCGAATCGTTCCATGTGTGGCGCGGCGTGCGTCCGGACAGTGCGCCGGTGCTCGCCGAATTGCGCGCGCTGCTGACGGCGCCGTCGCCCGCGTAATGTCGGCGCGCGGATAGCACGCACCATGACAGCGACGCGGGCGACGCGGCGCGCCAGCGGTTCGCGCGGTCAGTCCGGCCCGCTGCGCTGGCTCGCCTGGTTGACCGCGGTCGTGGCCATCGCCTGGCTCGCGACGCAGGCGTACTACTTCGCGCAGATCGCAATCTGGAACGTCGTCAATCCGCGTTCGACCGCGTTCATGCGCTCGGACGCATGGCGTCTGTCGCAGGACCGGCCGGATCTGTCGGTGCAGCGAACGTGGGTGCCGTACGAGCAGATTTCGCGCAACCTGAAGCGCGCGATCATCGCGTCCGAAGACGCGAACTTCGTCAACAACAAAGGCTACGAAACCGACGCGATCCTGCAGGCGTGGGAGCGCAACAAGGCGCAAGGCCGGATCGTGCGCGGCGGCTCGACGATCTCGCAGCAGCTTGCGCGCAACCTGTTTCTGTCGCGCGAGAAAAGCTATATCCGCAAAGGCCAGGAGCTGATCATCACGTGGATGCTCGAAACGCTGATGGACAAGCAGCGCATCTTCGAGATCTATCTGAACTCGGTCGAATGGGGCAGCGGCGTGTACGGCGCCGAGGCGGCCGCGCAGTACTACTTCAAGACCTCGGCGAGCAAGCTCACGGCCGCGCAGTCGGCGCGGCTCGCGGTGATGCTGCCACGCCCCAGGTATTTCGATGAACACAGGAATTCGGCGTATCTCACGCAACGCGCGCGCGTGATTGCGCGGCGGATGGGCGCGGCCGAATTGCCGGATTGAAAGAGCCCTCGATCCCGTTGTCCTGCTTCGAAGCCCGCCTCGCGCGGGCTTTTTTGCGTCAGCAGACCGCGACCGCGACAGTTCGCTAAACACTCGATCGCCCACTAAAATCTCACTATATGGACTCAACATTCACATATTGGTGATTCTCAAAAGTCGCCCTACAATCCAAGCCAACATGCATCGCGAGTCGGCGCCCCAGCGCGCCGAAACAGCGAACAGCGACAGAAAAAAACCGGAGACGAGACCGACCATGTCTGGCAGCCAACCACAGCAGCCGCGCGAGCGCGGCGCCGCACCCGTTCCCGCCCTGTTCTCCGGCCCCGCGCGCTAAGCGCAGAAACCATCCGAAGGCGAATCGCCATGAACAAAGCGATGCCCACTCCCGCTGCCAGCGCGGCCGAGGCCGCGCAGGGCTCGAACGGCGGGCCGAACAGCGCCGCGAATCCGGCGCTGAATTCCGCGCCGCGCGAGGCTTCAGCCGTCACCGCCAATGTCGCCGCCAATGCGTCCGCTACCGCGAGGGCGTCGCGCCCGGTGGCGCGCGCGGCGACCGTCGACGGTCTCGGGCTGCCGGTCACGCTGCTGGAAATCACGCCGCAGCAGGCCGGCACGCAGACGCTGTTGCGCGGCCTTGCGATTCTCGAGGCGGCCGCGGCCGGTGTGCGCGATCTGCGCAGCTTCGGCGCCGCGCTCGGCACGACCCGCAGCACCACGCACCGGCTCGTCAGCAGCCTCGTGCAGGCGCGCTATCTGCGCCAGGTGCAGGGCGGCTATCTGCTCGGGCCGAAGCTGATCGAGCTCGGCACGATCGCGCTCGAACAGATGCCGCTGACGGCCGTCGCGCGTGCGCACCTCGAGTCGCTGGCCGAGCAGACGCTCGACACGATCCACCTCGGCGTGCGCGACGGCGACGACGTGCTGTACATCGACAAGATCCCCGGCACGCGCGGCCTCGAAATGCGCTCGCGCGTCGGCCATCGGATGCCGCTCGCGTCGACCGGCATCGGCAAGGCGATGATGCTCGACCTCGCGCCGGACGCATGGCAGTCGCTGTTCGACGCGTCGCGTCGCGCGCTCGCGGGCGTCAGCTTCAAGCCGGACAACCGTCCCGATGCGCCGACCTTCCTGCAGCGCATGACGAACTACGCGGCCGGCGGCTACACGTTCGATCTCGAAGAGAACGAAGCGGCGATCCGTTGCGTCGCGGCGCCGGTGCGCGATGCGTCGGGCGCGATCGTCGCGGCGTTGTCGGTGGCCAGCACGATTCCCTATATGCCGCTCGAACGGATGGACGAACTGATTCCGGTCGTGCAGCGCGAGGCGCGCGCGATTTCGGAAGAACTCGGTTGGCGCGCACCGCGACCGGCCACGCGCAGGATCAAGCGATGAAACAAGCGGGCACCGCCACGCCGGCGGACCACCGGGCGCCCGCCGCGCCCACCTCGGGCGTGAAGCCGGACGCGACCGCCGCCGCCGATACCGCCGCCGTCGATTTCACGCACGCCGCGCTGATCGCGCTCGACTGGGGCACGACGTCGCTGCGCGCCTATCTGTTCGACGCGCACGGCCGCGTGCTGGCGACGCGCGCATCGACGGCCGGCATCATGAATCTGCCGCGTAGCGCGGCCGAGGGCGGCTTCGACGCCGCCTTCGACGACGCCTGCGGCGCATGGCTCGACCGCGCGCGCGGCGTGCCGGTGATCGCGGCGGGGATGGTCGGCAGCGCGCAGGGCTGGCTCGAAGCGCCGTATGTCGAGACACCCGCGAACGCCGATGCGTTGGTGGCCGGTATCGTCCGCGTGCAGACCGCGCGCGGCGCGACGCTGCATATCGTGCCGGGCGTGCTGCAACGCGGTGAATTGCCGAACGTGATGCGCGGCGAGGAGACGCAAATTTTCGGCGCGCTCAGCGCGGACGCGGACGGCGCGCACGACGCGAACTCGGTCGACAGCAACGCCCGCTCGCTGATCGGCCTGCCCGGCACGCACGCGAAATGGGCGGTCGTGCAGGCGGAGCGCATCGAGCGTTTTCATACGTTCATGACCGGCGAGGTGTTCGCCGCGCTGCGCGAGCACACGATTCTCGGCCGCACGATGGTCACGCCCGATCGCCCGGATACCGAAGCATTTCTGCGCGGCGTGAACATCGCGCGCGAGCAGGGCCAGGCAGGCGTGCTCGCGACCGTGTTCAGCACGCGCACGCTCGGCTTGACCGGCGCGCTGTCGAGCGAGGCACAGCCGGACTATCTGTCGGGCCTGCTGATCGGGCACGAACTCACCGGCCTCGAAGCGGTCCTCGCGCAGCAAGGCAGCTCGCTCGCGCAGCAGAGTCTGCGGCTGATCGGCAATGACGCGCTGTGCGAGCGCTACCGCCTCGCGCTCGCGCAATTCGGCTGTCTGCGCGCGGAACCGGTCAGGCATGCAACCGAACGCGGCCTGTGGCGCGTCGCCGTCGAAGCGGGGCTCGTCCGGCCGTCCGCCCAGGCGGCGCGCGCAGGCTGACCGGCGGCAGAGCCCTTTACGACGCTCACGAAACAAGGAACCGACATGCAACCACACATCAATCTGCCCGCACCGTACATGCCGCACGCGGGTCTGATCGCCGCGTTCGAAGCCTGTCCGCTGATCGCGATCCTGCGCGGCGTCACGCCCGCCGACGCGGCCGATCACGGTCAGGCCCTGTACGAAGCCGGTTTTCGCATCGTCGAAGTACCGCTCAATTCGCCGCAGCCGTTCGACAGCATCTCGGCGATCCGCAAGGTGCTGCCGGCCGACGCGATCGTCGGCGCGGGCACGGTGCTGCATCCGCTGTTCGTGGACGACGTGAAGGCCGCGGGCGGCGAACTCATCGTGATGCCGCACAGCGATCCGGAAGTCGTGATCGCCGCGAAGGCGCGGGGCCTCGCCTGCGCGCCCGGCGTCGCGACGCCGACCGAGGCGTTCATCGCGCTGAAGAACGGCGCGGACGTGCTGAAGATGTTCCCCGCCGAGCAGCTCGGCTGCCAGGTCGTCAAGGCATGGCGCGCGGTGATCGCCGCGCAGGTGCCGCTCGTGCCGGTCGGCGGCGTCACGCCGGACAACATGGGGCCGTTCCTGAGCGCTGGCGCGAACGGTTTCGGCCTCGGCTCGGCGCTGTACAAGCCGGGCCAGAGCGCGGCGGTGACCGCGTCGCATGCGAAGGCGTTCATCAACGGTCTGCGGATCGCCCGCGCGGGCGCGAAGAAATGAACCGCCTCGCCGGCAAAGCCGCTCTAGTAACCGGCGCCGGGCGTGGCATCGGCGCGGCGATCGCGCTGGCGTTCGCGCGCGAGGGCGCGGCGGTCGTGCTGGCGGAACTCGACCTCGACCTGGCGCAGCGCACGGCCGCGCAGATCGAGGCGGAAGTTGGCACCGGCGCGCGCGCGCTCGCGATTCAGACTGACGTGACGCAACCGGCGTCGGTGCGGCACGCGGTCAGCGAAGGCGAATGCGCGTTCGGCGCGCTCGACATCCTCGTCAACAACGCGGGCATCAACGTGTTCTGCGATCCGCTGACGATGACCGACGCCGACTGGCGGCGCTGCTTCGCGGTCGATCTCGACGGCGTGTGGAACGGCTGTCGCGCGGTGCTGCCGGGCATGGTCGAGCGTGGCGCGGGCAGCATCGTGAACATCGCGTCGACGCACGCGTTCAAGATCATTCCGGGCTGCTTTCCGTACCCGGTCGCGAAGCATGGCGTGATTGGCCTCACGCGCGCGCTCGGCATCGAGTACGCGCCGCGCAACGTGCGCGTGAACGCGATCGCGCCGGGCTACATCGAAACGCAGCTGACGCACGACTGGTGGAACGAGCAGTCCGATCCGGCCGCCGCGCAGCAGGCGACACTCGATCTGCAGCCGATGAAGCGCATCGGCCGCCCGGAGGAGGTGGCGATGACCGCGGTGTTCCTCGCGTCGGACGAAGCGCCGTTCATCAACGCGAGCTGCATCACTGTCGATGGCGGACGCTCGGCGCTGTATCACGACTGAATTCGCATCGCGAAAAGATGCACAGAACACCGGACGACGCGCTGGCCGCGTGTGTCAGACCGGTACAAGAAGACGCGGCCGATTACCTTCTCGTTATCAATTAGTCAGGAGACACGCATCATGAAACGAAGAATTTTCCTCACGCTGGCAGCGGCGGCGGCGGGTGTGCTCTTCAACGCACCGGTCGTTCAGGCCGCCGATACGGTCAAGATCGGCTTCCTCGTGAAGCAGCCGGAAGAGCCCTGGTTCCAGGACGAATGGAAGTTCGCCGAGATCGCCGCCAAGCAAAAGGGCTTCACGCTCGTGAAGATCGGCGCGCCGTCGGGCGAGAAGGTGATGAGCGCGATCGATAACCTCGCCGCGCAGAAGGCACAGGGCTTCGTGATCTGCACACCCGACGTCAAGCTCGGGCCGGGCATCGTCGCGAAGGCGAAGGCGGACGGCCTGAAGATGATGACGGTCGACGACCGCCTCGTCGACGGCGCGGGCAAGCCGATCGAAGCGGTGCCGCACATGGGCATCTCGGCGTATAACATCGGCAAGCAGGTCGGCGACGGCATCGCGGCTGAAATCAAGAAACGCGGCTGGGACATGAAGGACGTCGGCGCGATCGACGTGACCTACGAGCAGTTGCCGACCGCGCATGACCGCACCACCGGCGCAACCGACGCGCTGGTCGCCGCGGGCTTCCCGAAAGCGAACATCGTCACCGCGCCGCAGGCGAAGACCGACACGGAAAACGCGTTCAACGCCGCCAACATCGCGCTGACGAAGAACCCGCAGTTCAAGCACTGGGTCGCTTACGCGCTGAACGACGAAGGCGTGCTCGGCGCGGTGCGCGCGGCGGAAGGCCGTGGCTTCAAGGCCGACAACATGATCGGCATCGGCATCGGCGGTTCGGAGTCCGCGATGAACGAGTTCAAGAAGCCGCAGCCGACGGGCTTCTACGGCACCGTGATCATCAGCCCGAAGCGCCACGGCGAGGAAACCTCGGAACTGATGTACGCGTGGATCACGCAGGGCAAGGAACCGCCGCTGCTGACGCTGACGACCGGCATGCTGGCGACGCGCGACAACGTCGGCGAAGTGCGCGAGAAGATGGGCCTCGCGTCGAAGTAGTCGCAAGACTGGCGGTGGTATGAAGTACACAGCCGGCGCGTCGCTTTCCCTGCCTGGCGCAGGGGACGGCGCGCCGGCGGCGAGAGACGATCTGCGGTAGACAGACGGATCGCGCGCGATACGCGTACGGTCAACATGAAGCAGCAATATCTTGCATGGGACCGGAGTAAGCGCTAAAGCGCTAACTCCGGTCGACAAGGAGGCGAAGTGTCAGCGACGCTACGTTTTGACAATATCGGCAAGGTTTTTCCAGGCGTGCGTGCGCTCGACGGCGTGTCCTTCGACGTCAACGTCGGCCAGGTGCACGGCCTGATGGGCGAAAACGGCGCCGGGAAATCGACGCTGCTGAAAATTCTCGGCGGCGAGTATCAGCCCGATTCGGGCCGCATGATGATCGACGGCAACGAGGTGCGCTTTCCGAGCGCGGCCGCGTCGATCGGTGCCGGCATCGCGGTGATTCACCAGGAACTGCAGTACGTGCCCGACCTCACGGTCGCGGAGAATCTGCTGCTCGGCCAGCTGCCCAATGCGCTCGGCTGGGTCAACAAGCGCGAGGCGAAGCGCTTCGTGCGCGAGCGGCTCGCAGCGATGGGCGTCGCGCTCGATCCGAACGCGAAGCTGCGCAAGCTGTCGATCGCGCAGCGGCAGATGGTCGAAATCTGCAAGGCGCTGATGCGCAACGCGCGCGTGATCGCGCTCGACGAGCCGACCAGCTCGCTGTCGCACCGCGAGACCGAGGTGCTGTTCAAGCTGGTGCGCGATCTGCGCGCCGACAACCGCGCGATGATCTACATCTCGCACCGCATGGACGAGATCTACGAGCTGTGCGACGCGTGCACGATCTTCCGCGACGGCCGCAAGGTCGCGTCGCATCCGACGCTAGAAGGCGTGTCGCGCGACACGATCGTCAGCGAGATGGTCGGGCGCGAAATTTCGGACATCTATAGCTATTCGGCGCGGCCGCTCGGTGAAGTGCGTTTCGCGGCGAAGGCGATCGAAGGTCATCCGCTCGCGCAGCCGGCGAGCTTCGAGGTGCGGCGCGGCGAGATCGTCGGCTTCTTCGGACTCGTCGGCGCGGGCCGCAGCGAGCTGATGCATCTGGTGTACGGCGCCGAGCATCGCAAGGGCGGCGAACTCATACTCGACGGCAAGCCGATCAAGGTGCGCAGCGCGGGCGAGGCGATTAAGCACGGCATCGTGCTGTGTCCCGAGGATCGCAAGGAAGAGGGCATCGTCGCGATGGCGAGCGTCGCGGAGAACATCAACATCAGCTGCCGCCGTCACTATCTGCGCGCGGGCGTGTTTCTCGATCGCAAGAAGGAGGCGCAGACGGCGGATCGTTTCATCAAGCTGCTGAAGATCAAGACGCCGCATCGGCGGCAGAAGATCCGCTTCCTGTCGGGCGGCAACCAGCAGAAGGCGATTCTGTCGCGCTGGCTCGCCGAGCCCGATCTGAAAGTCGTGATTCTCGACGAACCGACACGCGGCATCGACGTCGGCGCGAAACACGAGATCTATAACGTGATCTATCAGCTCGCGGAGCGCGGCTGCGCGATCGTGATGATTTCGTCGGAATTGCCGGAAGTGCTCGGCGTGTCCGACCGGATCGTCGTGATGCGCCAGGGCCGCATTTCCGGCGAGCTCGCGCGCAAGGACGCGACCGAACAGTCGGTGCTGAGCCTCGCGCTGCCGCAAAGCTCGACCGCGCTGCCTGAAAACGCGAACGCCAACGCCGCCAACCAGAGCGCGTCGCGCGCGGCCTGAACCTTATCCGGACGCGAGTCCGCAACCCGTGGGGAACGGGGAGGAGTATTGAACATGCAAGCCAGAGAAAATCTCGCGCAGCAGACCGCCAAGAGCGCGGCCGACGCGCTGATTCCGCAGACCGGCGACAAGGCCAAATGGTGGCAGCAGATCACCGAATACAGCCTGATCGTGATCTTCATCCTGATGTTCGTCACGATGTCGCTGACCGTCGATCATTTCTTCTCGATCGAGAACATGCTCGGCCTCGCGCTGTCGATCTCGCAGATCGGCATGGTCGCGTGCACGATGATGTTCTGCCTCGCGTCGCGCGACTTCGACCTGTCGGTCGGCTCGACCGTCGCGTTCGCCGGCGTGCTGTGCGCGATGGTGCTCAACGCGACCAACAGCACGGTCATCGCGATCATCGCGGCGGTCGCGGCGGGCGCGGTGATCGGCTTCGTCAACGGCGCGGTGATCGCTTATCTGCGCATCAACGCGCTGATCACGACGCTCGCGACGATGGAAATCGTGCGTGGCCTCGGCTTCATCGTGTCGCATGGGCAGGCGGTCGGCGTGTCGTCGGATACGTTCATCGCGCTCGGCGGCCTGACGTTCTTCGGCGTGTCGCTGCCGATCTGGGTCACGCTGATCTGCTTCATCGTGTTCGGCGTGATGCTTAACCAGACCGTGTACGGCCGCAATACGCTGGCGATCGGCGGTAATCCGGAAGCGTCGCGGCTCGCCGGTATCAACGTGGAGCGCACGCGCGTCTACATCTTTCTGATCCAGGGTGCCGTCACCGCGCTTGCCGGCGTGATTCTCGCGTCGCGTATCACGTCGGGTCAGCCGAACGCCGCCGAAGGCTTCGAGCTGAACGTGATCTCCGCGTGCGTGCTCGGCGGCGTGTCGCTGTTGGGCGGCCGCGCGACGATCTCCGGCGTCGTGATCGGCGTGCTGATCATGGGTACGGTCGAGAACGTGATGAACCTGCTGAACATCGACGCGTTCTATCAGTACCTGGTGCGCGGCGCGATCCTGCTCGCGGCCGTGTTGCTCGACCAGTTGAAGAACCGCGGCTCGCGCGATTGAGTCGCTTTCACCCCATCCCAAGCACATCCAAGCTCATAAAGGAATCGAACGATGTCGTCTCCGGCCAATGCAAACGCCAGCCTCGCTGACACCGCGTACGCGCGCTATCCGAGCCTCGTCGACCGTACGGTGCTGATCACGGGCGGCGCGACCGGCATCGGCGCATCGTTCGTCGAGCACTTCGCGGCGCAGGGCGCGCGCGTCGCGTTCTTCGATATCGACGCGAGCGCGGGCGACGCGCTCGCCGACCAGCTCGGCGATTCGAAGCGCAAGCCGCTGTTTCTGGCCTGCGATCTGACCGATGTCGACGCGCTGCAAAAAGCGATCGCCGACGTAAAGGCCGCGCTGGGTCCGATCCAGGTGCTCATCAACAACGCTGCGAACGACAAGCGCCATCAGATCGGCGACGTGACGCGCGAGTCGTTCGACGCGGGCATCGCCGTAAACATCCGCCATCAGTTCTTCGCGGCGCAGGCCGTGATGGAGGACATGAAGGCCGCGCGTAGCGGCTCGATCATCAACCTCGGCTCGATCAGCTGGATGCTGAAGAACGGCGGCTATCCGGTGTACGTGATGTCGAAGTCGGCGGTGCAGGGGTTGACGCGCGGGCTCGCGCGCGACCTCGGCCACTTCAATATCCGCGTCAACACGCTGGTGCCGGGCTGGGTGATGACCGACAAGCAGCTGCGCCTGTGGCTCGACGACAACGGCCGCCGCCAGATCAAGGAAGGCCAGTGCATCGACGCCGAGCTGATGCCGGCCGACCTCGCGCGCATGGCGCTGTTCCTCGCCGCCGACGACAGCCGCATGATCACCGCGCAGGACATCGTCGTCGACGGAGGCTGGGCGTGAGCGCCAGCCCGCGCGTGCAGCGGGGCACGCTGCTGCTCGACGCGCAATGCGAGCTCGGCGAAGGCGCGACCTGGTGCGCGAGGAGCGGCCGCTTCTACTGGACCGACATCGAAGGCGCGCGGCTGTGGCGCTACGATCCGGCCGACGGCCGCAGCGATTCGTTCGACATGCCCGAGCGGCTCGCCACCTTCGCACTGTGCGAAAACCCGCGCTACGTGCTGCTCGGGCTCGCATCGCACCTCGCGTTTTTCGATCTGGAGAAGGGCGGCACGCAGCGCATCGTCGACGTCGAGCCCGGCATGAATACACGCGTCAACGACGGCCGCTGCGATCGGCAAGGACGCTTCGTGTTCGGCACCAAGGACGAAAGCGGGCAACGGCAGACGGTCGCCGGCTTTTATCGGTTGAATCACGATCTGTCGCTCGAACGCTTACCGTTGCCAGCGCCGGCGATTTCGAACAGCATCGCATTCAGTCCCGACGGCGCGACGATGTACTACTGCGATTCGCCGACGCGTGAAATCCGCGCATGCGACTATCGCGCGGACGGCGGCATCGCGAACGATCGCCTGTTCACTCGCCTGACCGATGCGAACGGCATCCCCGACGGCTCGACCGTCGACAGCGACGGCGGCCTGTGGAACGCGCAATGGGGCGGCGCGCGCGTGGTGCGTTACGGCCCCGATGGCGTGGAAACCGAGCGCATCGACGTGCCCACCACGCAGCCGAGCTGCGTCGCGATCGGCGGTGCCGCGCTCGGCCAGGCCACGGGCAGCGCCCAGGGCGAGTCGGCGCTCGACACGCTGTACATCACGAGCGCCTACGCCGAGCTCGATGCGACGGCGCGCGCGGCCGACACGCTCGCGGGCGACCTGTTCGTCGCGACGCTCGCGCGGCGCGGTGTTGCGGAGCCGCTGTTCCAGGGCGCGCCTATCTAGCGCAGAATGACGCAGCCCCGGCCGCACGCCGGGGCCGCGATCCTGAAGGTGAAGCAGAAGTCGATGTGGCAGTTTCGGTCCGCGAGCAATACGCCCGCGACCGGCCGGCAACGAATCGGCAGCATGCAGTTCGGACTCGAGGCGAATTGGTCACAAAAAGTCGCCCGCCACTCCCGTCAACCCTGACGGCAACGTCCCACGCCTCTCGATGGAGCCAGATATGACTGTTGCGAATCTCGTTTCAGCCTCATCCCCAACCTCTCAAACGCGACGCTCGCGACTCGCCGCGGCGGCCAATCCCGTGCTGGCGGGCCCGAGCACGTCGGCGGTGGCCCTCGGCGAAGGCAGCGCCGGCGATGTCGCGTGCATCACACTCGCCAACTCGCAATTGCGTCTCGATGTCGCGCCGACGCTCGGCGGCGGTGTGACCCGCTTCGACTGGCGCGACGACGGCGCGCTGACGCCGATCTTCCGGCGCTGCAGTCACGTCGGTGTCGATACGCAACCGAACCAGCTGGCCTGCTATCCGCTCTTGCCGTACTCGAACCGCATCGGCGGCGGCCATTTCAGCGTGGCCGGGCGGCGCGTCGAGGTACCGCGCAACCGCGCCGACGAGCCGCTGCCGATTCACGGCGACGGCTGGCTCGCGCAATGGCAGGTGCTCGACGCGGGCCGCGAGCACGTGCGTCTCGCGCTCGACCGCAGCGACGGCAAGCCATACGCGTTCCGCGCGACACAAACCTACACGCTGGACGGCCCAACGCTGGTCGTCTCGCTCGACATCGAAAACGCTGGCCGCGAGACGCTGCCGTTCGGGCTCGGCGTGCATCCGTTCTTCGTGCGCGACGCGGACACCGAGCTGTCGGCGGCGGCCGGCGGCCTGTGGCTCTCGGGCGACGACTGGCTGCCGGTGCGCCACGTGCCGGCGCCCCCCGCGTGGCAGTTCGGCGTCGCGTATCCGCTGCCGGAGACGATCGTTAATCACGCGTTCACCGGCTGGAGCGGCCAGGCGGCAGTGGTGTGGCCGAAGCGCCGTCTGTCGCTGAACATCGCCGCCGACACTGACTATTACGTGCTGTACACGCCGCCCGGCGAAGACTTCTTCTGCTTCGAACCGGTCGATCATCCGATCAATGCAATGAACCTGGCGGGCGGCGCGAGCGAAAACGGCATGACGCTGCTCAAGCGCGGCGAGCGGTTGACGCGCACGTTCCGCTTCACGGTCGAGCGGACTGGACTGCGCTCGATGCCGGGCGGGCGCGGCGCGCGGCGCAGGAAGTAGCCGCAGTCGTAGCCGCCGGGCCGCCGGCCGGACGAACGTCCGAACGGGCGGCCTGGCGCTGCTATCGCCTATGAGGCGCGGGCCGCGCGGTGACCGCCATCGACGGACGGCGTTCGTGGGACAGGTAAAATACGCGCCTCCTCCGATTACCGGCTCGCCGCGAGACTCACCATGTCCAATTTCATCCAGACACTCAACGACGCCTGGCAGCGCACGAACTCGCTGCTGTGCGTTGGCCTCGATCCCGAGCCCAGCAAATTCCCGGGTGCGCTCGCGGGCCGCGCCGACGCGATCTTCGAGTTCTGCCGCACGATCGTCGATGCAACCGCGCCGTACGCGTCGTCGTTCAAGCCGCAGATCGCCTACTTCGCCGCGCATCGCGCAGAAGAGCAGCTCGAGCAGCTGATCGCCCACATTCACGCGAACCATCCGGGCCTGCCGGTGATTCTCGACGCCAAGCGCGGCGATATCGGCAGCACGGCCGAGCAATACGCACGCGAGGCCTTCGAGCGCTACCAGGCCGACGCGGTGACGGTCAATCCGTACATGGGTTTCGATTCGATCGAGCCGTATCTCGAGCACGCAGGCAAGGGCGTGATCGTGCTGTGTCGCACGTCGAACGCGGGTGGCTCGGATCTGCAGTTTCTCGAGACAAGCGGTCGGCCGCTGTATCAGGTCGTCGCGCAACTGGCCGCGCAGAAGTGGAATGCAAGCGGCCAGCTTGGGCTCGTGGTCGGCGCGACGTTTCCGAAGGAAATCGAAGTGGTGCGGGGGATCGTCGGCGACATGCCGCTGCTGATTCCGGGCATCGGCGCGCAAGGCGGCGACGTGCAGGCCACCGTGAGCGCCGGACGCACCGCGAACGGCACCGGCATGCTGATCAACTCTTCGCGCGCGATCATCTACGCGGGCAAGGGCGACGATTTCGTGCAAGCGGCCGCGCAGGCCGCGAAGGACACCCGCGACCGGATCAACGCGTTTCGTTGAACCGGCGGGCGATCCCGCGGCGGGCGATCCCGCGGCGGGCGATCCCGCGGCGGGCGATCCCGCGGCGGGCGATCCCGCGGCGGGCGATCCCGCGGCGGGCGATCCCGCGGCGGGCGATCCCGCGACGGCCGGCGCGGCGCGTCAGCGCGCCGGTGCGAGCCGCCCGATCAACCCCGCATGCCGCGGATGCCGCGCCTTCAGCGCGTCCACCTCCGCGAGTTCGAACTCGCTGAATTCGAAACCCGGCGCGACCGTGCAGCCGACCAGCGCGAACGATGCCGGATCGGCGCACTCGGCCGCGAACCACAAGCCGGCCGGCACGACGGCCTGACAGACCGTATCGGGATGCGTGAGCGGATTGCCGAGCCGGTGCGTGACGAGCGCACCGCCGGCATCGCTTTCATCGAGCACGTGGACCAGCAGCGGCTCGCCGGCATAGAAATGCCAGACTTCATCGGAACGGATCCGATGCCACGCCGAATGCGCGCCGTCGCACAGCAAGTAATGGATCGCAGTCGACGCCGCACGGGCGTTCCCAACCTTGCTCGGCTCGCCGGCGCGCAGCACGCGCGCGGCCGAGCGGTAGGTCTCCGCAAAAAAGCCGCCTTCAGGATGGGGCTTCAGATCGAAGCGGCGGATCAGTTCGTCTGCGATCGCGCGCGAATCCGGCATTGTCCGCCTCCTCGGTGATAGTTAGCCGCCGCTCAATGCTCGCGTTCGTCGAGTAGCGCCAGCAGGCCGCGCAGCGCGTGCGCCGCGGCCTGCACGCGGATCTGGTCGCGGTCGCCCTTGAAAATCTTCGTTTCCACCGACGTGTGCAGCCGGTTGCTCCAACTGAACGACACCATGCCGACAGGCTTGGTTTCCGTGCCGCCGCCGGGGCCGGCGACACCGGTGATCGACAGCGACACCTGCGCTCGGCTGTTGCGCAGCGCGCCTTCGGCCATCGCTCGTGCGACCGGCTCGCTGACCGCGCCGTGCTTTTCGATCAGGTCGGCCGGCACACCGATCATTTCGCTTTTCGCCTGGTTCGAATACGTGACGAAGCCGCGTTCGAACCAGCCGCTGCTGCCGGAGATGTCGGTGATCGCGGTCGCGACCATGCCGCCCGTGCAGGACTCGGCGGTCACGAGCATCAGGCGCTCGTCGCGCAGACGGTTGCTCACGCGGATCGCAAGCTGGTGAACGACGGAATCGGTAGGCATGATCTCAGTCAATCCGGAAAACGAAGCCGGCCGGGCGGCGCGGCGAACGGCAGGGGCCGGGCGGCGACCAAAACAGTCGAACGGTACTCGAACGGTGAACAGGCAGCGCTCAAACCGACATCCGCCACAGCGCAATCACCAGCAACGTAAAAAATGCGGCGATCAGGTCATCGAACATGATGCCAAAGCCACCTTTCAGCCGGCGGTCGAAGTAGCCGATCGGCGGCGGCTTCACCATGTCGAAGAAGCGGAAGATCAGGAACGCCCACACCTGGCCGGTGAGCGTGGCAGGCGTGACCATCAGCAGCACGAGCCAGATCGCGACGATTTCGTCCCACACGACCGCCGACGGATCCTCGACGCCGAGCCGCTTCGCGGTAAAGCCGCACAACGCGATGCCGCCGAGAAAGCCGACGCCGATCAGCACGCCCCATTCAATAACTGTCAGATAACGACTCAGCACCGCGAACGAGGCCCACCCGAGCAGCGTGCCGATCGTGCCCGGTGCGACGGGCGACAGCCCGCTGCCGAAGCCGAGCGACAGAAGGTGGACTGGATGCGACAGCATGAAGCGCGCGGTCGCGCGGCGCGGCTGAGCAGGCTTCGGCTCGCGCGGTCCAGGCGCCTGGGGCGGCTCGCCGCCGAGGAAGTCGTCGGCGGGGCCGAGCGGGGGGTCATTCTGCATGAAAGTGATCGAAACCTTGCAAGGTCAGAGTGAGCGGCGCGCCGCTGGCGTTGCGCCACGCGATGGCCGGGCGGTCGGTGGCCGCCTCCAGTGCGCTTATTGTACCGATGCGGGTGACCGGCACGGCGGCCTTCTGCGCGGCGGCCTCGACCGCGGCGCGCGCGGCGGCGGGCGCGGTGAAGCACAGCTCGTAGTCGTCGCCGCCGGCGAGCGTGCAGCGCTGCTGGACGTCGGGCGGCAGGCGGCGTAGCGCGGCCGAGCGCGGCACCGCATCGACGTCGACGCTCGCGCCCACCAAAGAGCGTTCGAGGATGTGCCGCAGATCGCCGGCGAGTCCATCCGACAGGTCGAGCGCCGCGTGTGCGATGCCGCGCAGCGCGAGGCCGAGCGCGATGCGCGGCTCGGGGCGTTCGAGCGCCCGGCGGAACGTCGCGGCGTCATTCGGGGTGGCGGACCATTCGCCGCGCTGCGCGCCGAGGCCGGCGCGCGCGTCGCCGAGAGTGCCGGAGATCCAGATGTCGTCGCCGGGTTGCGCGGCATCGCGGCGCAAGGCTGTTCGTGGCGGCACGCTGCCGAATACCGTAATGCACAGATTGAGCGGCCCGCCCGTCGTATCGCCGCCGATCAGCTCGCAACCGTAGCGCTCGGCGAGCGCGAACAGGCCTTCGCTGAAACCGGAAAGCCAGGCTTCGTCGGCTTTCGGCAGCGAGAAGGCCAGCGTGAACGCCCGCGGCTGCGCGCCCATTGCGGCGAGGTCAGACAGATTGACGGCAAGCGCCTTGTGACCGAGCGCTTCGGGATCGATATCGGCGAAGAAATGACGGCCTTCGACCAGCATGTCCGTCGATATCGCCAGCATTTCGCCGGCAGGCGGCGCCAGCAACGCGCAATCGTCGCCGATGCCGAGCGTGCTGCCTTCGGCATTGGCGGGCCGCACGGCGGCGGCGCGGCGGGCAAAGAAACGATCGATCAGCGAAAACTCGGAAAGCATGATGGCGGACGGTGAGCGGAGAACGATTGGAGAAATGGCGCGGATCAGGCTGATTGAGCGTGATGCCCCGTCGCAAGCGCCGGACCATCCGGACAACGGGCAACGCGCGCTTTCACGCTGTTTCAGTCGCGGCTGTTGTACCCGTATTGAAGGAATTGCGTAGGCAATTGGGGCTACAATGCCGTCGAACGTCTATTCTAATCTGCCCTCCGAAGCCCGCCTTATGTCGAATCCCGTCAATACCAAACTCCGCGAAGCAGCTCTCGATTACCACGAGTTCCCGACTCCCGGCAAAATCGCGATCGCCCCGACCAAGCAGATGATCAACCAGCGCGACCTCGCGCTGGCGTATTCGCCTGGCGTCGCGTTCGCGTGCGAGGAAATCGTCGAGAGCCCGCTGAACGCCGCGCGCTTCACCGCGCGCAGCAACCTCGTTGGCGTCGTCACGAACGGGACCGCGGTGCTGGGCCTCGGCAACATCGGGCCGCTCGCGTCGAAGCCGGTCATGGAAGGCAAGGCCGTCCTGTTCAAGAAGTTCGCCGGCATCGACGTGTTCGATATCGAGATCAACGAGAACGATCCGCACAAGCTGGTCGAGGTGATCGCCGCGCTCGAACCGACCTTCGGCGGCATCAACCTCGAAGACATCAAGGCGCCGGACTGCTTCATCGTCGAGCGCGAATGCCGCAAGCGCATGAAGATTCCGGTCTTCCACGACGACCAGCACGGCACCGCGATCGTCGTCGCGGCGGCGGTCACCAACGGCCTGAAGGTCGTCGGCAAGGACATCAAGGAAGTCAAGCTGGTCGCGTCGGGCGCGGGCGCGGCGGCGCTCGCGTGTCTGGACCTGCTGGTCGACATCGGCCTGTCGCTCGAAAACATCACCGTGACCGACCTCGCGGGCGTCGTGTACAAGGGCCGCACCGAACTGATGGACCCGGACAAGGAGCGTTTCGCGCGTGAAACCGGCGCGCGCTCGCTTGCCGAGGTGATCGAAGGCGCGGACGTGTTCCTCGGGTTGTCGGCTGGCGGCGTGCTCAAGCAGGACATGGTCAAGCAGATGGCCGCCAGGCCGCTGATCCTCGCGCTTGCGAACCCGACGCCGGAAATCCTGCCGGAACTCGCGCTCGAAGTGCGTCCGGACGCGGTGCTGTGCACGGGCCGCACCGACTACCCGAACCAGGTCAACAACGTGCTCGTGTTCCCGTTTCTGTTCCGCGGCGCGCTCGACGCCGGCGCGACGACGGTCACGCGCGAAATGGAAATCGCCGCCGTCAACGCGATCGCCGAACTGGCGCGCCAGGAGCAGAGCGACATCGTCGCGACCGCGTACGGCATCCAGGATCTATCGTTCGGACCGGAATACCTGATTCCGAAACCCTTCGATCCGCGTCTGATCGTGAAGGTCGCGCCCGCGGTGGCGAAGGCCGCGATGGAATGCGGCGTCGCCGAGCGTCCAATCGAGGACATGGACGCATACGCGCAGCATCTGCAGCAGTTCGTTTATCACAGCGGCACGACGATGAAGCCGATCTTCCAGCTCGCGCGCAGCGTCGAGCCGGAGAAGAAGCGCATCGTGTTCGCGGAAGGCGAAGAAGAGCGCGTGCTGCGCGCGATGCAGATCATCGTCGACGAAAAGCTCGCAAAGCCGATCCTGATCGGCCGGCCGGCCGTGATCGAGCAGCGGATCGCGCGTTATGGCCTGCGGCTCGTCGCGGGGCAGGACTACACGGTCGTCAACACCGATCATGACGAACGTTACCGCGAGTTCTGGCAGGAATACGCGAAGATGATGTCGCGCAAGGGCATCACCACGCAGATGGCCAAGCTCGAGATGCGCCGCCGCACCACGCTGATTGGCTCGATGATGGTCAAGAAGGGCGAGGCGGACGGCATGATCTGCGGTACGGTCAGCACCACGCACCGCCACCTGCACTTCATCGATCAGGTGATCGGCAAGAAGCCCGGCGCGAAAGTCTATGCGGCGATGAACGCGCTGGTGCTGCCGAATCGGCAGATTTTCCTCGTCGATACGCACGTGAACGTCGATCCGACACCGGCCGAGCTGGCTGAGATCACGATCATGGCAGCCGAGGAAGTGCGCCGTTTCGGCATCGAGCCGAAGGTTGCACTCGTGTCGCACTCGAACTTCGGTTCGAGCAACGCGCCGACGGCGCAGAAGATGCGCGATACGCTCGAGATCCTGCGCGAACGCGCGCCGGGGCTGCAAGTTGACGGCGAAATGCACGGCGACGTCGCGCTCGACGCCAACTTGCGCCGCGAGGTATTGCCCGATTCGACGCTCGAAGGCGACGCGAACCTGCTGGTGCTGCCGAACATCGACGCGGCCAATATCTCGTACAACCTGCTGAAGACGGCGGCCGGCAACAACATTGCGATTGGCCCAATTCTGCTCGGCGCGGCCAAGCCGGTGCACGTGCTGACGCCGTCGGCGACGGTGCGCCGGATCGTCAACATGACGGCGCTGCTGGTCGCGGACGTTAGCGCAACCCGCTAACTGCGCATCGTGATCGCGCCGCGACGGGCCCGGCGCCGGTTTTCCAACCGGCGTACCTGAAAAAAAAGGCGTGCCCGCAATGGGCACGCCCTCAGGGCAAGCTGGGGATCGCCACCCCGAAAAATGGCAATGACACGGCCTTTCGGCTCAGTGGTTTCAGGCTCCAACAACCGCAATCGAGCGTCTCGGCCAGCGGCCGCTTGCACCGCCCGCACTGCATTCGATCACGGTTGAGCTCAGTTTAGCCTGATCGAGCTAAACATTCTGTCAAAAGTCGTCAAAGTCCGCGCCACCGGCTTTTCCGCGGGGTGAGGCGGGGTGCCATCGGCCGTCGAACGTTGATTCCAAAGGCTATTAGCGATACCCTTACGACTTTCATGGTCGTCAAACTCGTGATCTGACAGCGGGGAAACCTGATACATGGCACGCAACTGGTTGCGCATGAAAGGCGTGCTGATCGGTGCCGCCGCACTCTGCGCGTTGTCCAGTTCCGCGCCCGAAGCGCTGGCGCGAGATTACTCGGCGCCAGCTGGGGTGGAAGCGCAGGTGGGCACCATCGCGCTGGCGCAATTGCCGCGCGAGGCGGTCGATACGTTGAACCTCATTGCCGCCGGCGGGCCTTACCCGTATCAGAAGGACGGCATCGTATTCGGCAACTACGAACGGGTGCTGCCCGCCCACCGGCGCGGCTATTACCACGAATACACCGTCCCCACGCCTCACGCGCGTAATCGCGGGGCGCGCCGCATCGTCTGCGGAGGTCCGCTACAGCGGACCGACAATTGTTATTACTCGGACGACCATTACACCAGTTTTAACCATATTGTTGAATGACATTGGGATGAACGGCATGAGCGACAACATCTACGCGCACGATTCCGGAGTCGCGACGGATCTTTTCGCGGCCGGCGACGGCAATTTGTTCCAACGCGTCATGAAGATGCGCGCCGACGAGCAGGGTCGCGACAAACAAAGCGAGGCTGCCACGGTGGTTTCATCGAACGAGGAGCCCATGAGCCTTTTCAGGACGGTGCGGCCGAACATCGTGCAGTCGATCCGCGCGTTCCGCGTGCAGGATCTCGCCGACGAGGCCAACCTGCTCGGCCAGCACTTTCTGTATGCGTACTGCGCGAACGCCGCCTCGAAGCAGGAAGTGCTCGAGACGATCGCGACGTCGTTCCTGTTTCCCAAGCATTTCGGCAAGAACTACGACGCGCTCTACGACTGCCTGACCGACCTCGTGCACAAGGCCGGCGCGCAGCCCGGCTTCGTGATCGTGCTCGAACACCTGCCGATCGCGCAGAAATTCGACAAGGAAGGGCGCGAGACGCTGCTCGACGTGTTCCGTGAAGCGGCCGAATTCTGGGCCGAGCGCAAGGTCGCGTTCCGGGTGTTCTACTCGTTCGCTTGAAGTTCGCCGGATTTTCGCCTGTTCAGGCGTAGCTGCTTGAGTCTGGCAGTGAACGTCGCGGTATAAACGGCAAAGGCCCGCTAATTGGCGGGCCTTTGCTTTTGTCGCGCTGCTTGGGCAAGCACTCGCTCACCAGCCGCCCCAGCGTGCCGCGAGCCCCGCCAACACTGCGATTCCGGCGGTCTCGGTGCGCAGCACACGCGGTCCCAAGCCAATCGCGGTAAAGCCCTGTTCGCCGGCGGCGGCTTCCTCGTCGGCGCAAAGGCCGCCTTCGGGGCCGATCAGCAGCGTCACGCCACCAGGCGGCGGCGCGTCAGGCAGCGCCGCAAAGCCGATGCTCGCGCGCGGCGATAACAGCAGGCGCAGCTCGTCAGGCGCCGGCTCGCGCGACAGCGTATCGAGCCACGCGCCAATCTCGCACACCGGCATCACGTCCGGAACCCGATTACGTCCGCACTGCTCACACGACGCCCGCACCACACCCTGCCAGTGCTGCTGCCGCCGCTGCGCGCGCTCGCCGGTAAGCCGCACGATGCTGCGCGCGGTCGCGAGCGGCACGAAGCCCGAGGCGCCGAGTTCGACCGCCTTCTCGATCAGCCAGTCCATCTTGTCGCCGCCGGCGATGCCTTGGGCGAGCGTCAGCCGATACGGCGGCTCGACCTCGATCGCGCGAAATTCGCCGATTTTCACGCGAGCCGCACGACGCTCGACCTCCACGAGTTCGGCGCCGTATTCGCCGCCCTGGCCGTTGAACAACGTCAGGGAATCGCCTGGCTGCAGACGCAGCACGGCCACGTGGCGCACGACGTCGTCGGGCAGTGCGATCACGTCGTCGGCGTAAAGCGGGATATCAACAAAAAAACGGGGCATCGACGGGAGACTCTTGAATTCAGGACAGGTGGCGGGCGAGTGCCCAGCGATAGCCGTCGATATCCTCGACCTGCGCGAAGCGGTCGCCCCAGAACTGGTCCTGTGGCTCGCTCAGCGACTTCGCGCCGGCCGCGAGCGCGCGAGCATACACGGCGTCGACGTCCTCGACATAGACATAGAACGATTGCGGCGCGATCGTGCCCGCGCTTTTCGGCGTCTTCGCGGTCGAGCCGAACGCGCCTTCAGGCGCGAACATCACGATCAGCTGGCCTTGATAGGTCATCTCGACGTGCATGACGACGCCGTCGTCCTGCACGCTGTCGCGCACGTCGAAACCGAACGCCGCCGAGAAGAATGCCGTCGACGCGCGCGCGTCGCGCACCGTCAGATAGGGGGTGAGCCAGGGCACACCGGCGGGGTGGGGGGCGGTCATGGAGTTCTCCGGATCTCGTGAGGCGGCGAGGCCACGGTTGCGGGTTTCGGTCGGGCGCGGCACGCCGGCATCACACGAACCGATTCGCGCAAGGTGTCCGCGCTTCAAAAGGACGACTTCGTCAACGGGCTCAGTTTATCGCGCGCCGATCGCGCCGCCGAGAATAGCCCCGCGTGCAGGGCTGGTTCGTAATGACGCAGCGAATCGATGCCGCGCGCGGCGAGACGCTCGGTGAGCGTGTCGGCGGTGAGCGCGGCGGGGTCGAGCGTGTCGCTGGCGATCGCCATCAGCCATAGCGAGCCGTAGAGCGGCACGAAGGTGCCCAGCGTGCGCACCTGTGCGAACGCGGCGTGCAGATCGCCGAGCAGCGCGGCGATGCGCGGCGCGTGGTGGTACGGCGAGCCGAGATGGAGCGACAGCAACGCATCAGCACGCAGCACGCGCTTCAACTGCGCGTAGAAGGTCGGCGTGTACAGGCCGGCCGCGGGCGAATCGGGTGGCGTCAGGTCGAATACGACGAGGTCGAACTGCGCGGCCGCGACGTTCGTTGCACCCTGCGTCGCGCGGGCCGCCGCCGCGACGTAGTCCGCCGCATCGCCGATCACCAGCTCGACGCGCGGATCGTCGAACGCACCGCCATGCACCTGCGGCAAATGTCCGCGCGTGAGCCGCACGACCTCGGGATCGAGCTCCGCGACGACGATCCGCTCGATGCCCGGATGCCTGAGCAATTGCCTCGCGGCCCCGCCATCGCCGCCGCCGAGCACCAGCGCCGCGCGCGGCGCCGGATGCGCGAGCGCGGCCGGATGCACCATGCATTCGTGGTAGATGAACTCGTCGCCTGCGGACGTCATCGGACGGCCGTCGAGCGTGAACAGCGCGCCGAGCTGCGGCGTGTCCCAGATCTCGATCGCTTGATAACGGGATTCGACACGCTCGACGAGGCGCGCGTGAGGAAAGCCGTAGACGGCGTCGGGACAAGGCTGGAACAATAGCGGGGCGTTCACGGCGGACGGGCTCGATCGGTAGTGCGGGCAAACAGCTGCTCGAATTGTAAATGCCGCCGCCTGGCGGTGTGCGTTGAACCGCACGGCCAGGCGGCTTTCCGGCCGGATAGGGGTTAACCTTCTGCTAGAATGTAACGCTTTCAGCCTTGTCCGCTTGCTCTGCCCGTTTCGCGTCTCCTGGCGCCGCATCGTGCGCCGTAGCGAAGTGACCGCCGAGCTTCCGGGCCTCAAGCGCGCCCCCGCTTTCTGACTCTGTCTCCGGACTCGACATGACGACCCCGTCTCCCGCACCCACCTCCCTGATGGCCAACGCGATCCGCGCGTTGGCCATGGACGCCGTTCAAAAGGCGAACTCCGGTCACCCCGGCATGCCGATGGGCATGGCCGAAATCGGCGTCGCCCTGTGGTCGCGTCATCTGCGCCATAACCCGAAGAACCCGCAATGGGCCGATCGCGACCGCTTCGTGCTGTCGAACGGTCACGGCTCGATGCTGCTGTACTCGCTGCTGCATCTGACCGGCTACGACCTGCCGATGGACGAGCTGAAGAACTTCCGCCAGCTCCATTCGAAGACGCCGGGTCACCCGGAATACGGCATCACGCCAGGCGTCGAGACGACCACCGGCCCGCTCGGCCAGGGTCTCGCGAACGCGGTCGGCATGGCGCTCGCCGAATCGCTGCTCGCCACCGAATTCAACAAGCCCGACGCCAGGATCGTCGATCACCACACGTACGTGTTCGTCGGCGACGGCTGCCTGATGGAAGGCATCTCGCACGAAGCCTGCTCGCTCGCGGGCGTGCTGAAGCTGAACAAGCTGATCGCGTTCTACGACGACAACGGCATTTCGATCGACGGCGAAGTGGTGCACTGGTTCCACGACGACACGCCGAAGCGCTTCGAAGCGTACGGCTGGAACGTGATCCCGAACGTGGTCGGCCATGACGTCGACGCGGTCGACGCGGCGATCAGGCAGGCGAAGCTGTCGGACAAGCCGACGCTGATCTGCTGCAAGACCGTGATCGGTGAAGGCGCGCCGACCAAGGCGGGCTCGCACGATTCGCACGGCGCGCCGCTCGGCGACAAGGAAATCGCGGCGACGCGCGAAGCGATCGGCTGGAAGTGGGAGCCGTTCGTGATTCCGCAGGAAGTCTACACGGCATGGGACGCGAAGGAAGCGGGCGCGCGCTTCGAAGCGGAATGGGACGAGGCGTTCGCTGCCTACGCGGCGAAGTACCCGCAGGAAGCGGCCGAATTCAAGCGCCGCAGCGCGAAGCAACTGCCGGCCGACTGGAAAGATAAGGCGCAAGCGATCATCGCCGGCGCGAACGAGCGCGCTGAGACCGTGGCGACGCGTAAGGCATCGCAGCAGGCCATCGAAGGTCTGTCGGCCGTGTTGCCCGAACTGCTCGGCGGTTCCGCCGACCTGACCGGCTCGAACCTCACCAACTGGAAGGCCGCCAAGCCGGTGCGCGTGAATGCCGAAGGCCGTGCCGCCGGCAACTACGTGAACTACGGCGTGCGCGAATTCGGCATGAGCGCGGCGATCAACGGCGTCGCGCTGCACGGCGGCTACAAGGCGTTCGGCGGCACGTTCCTGACGTTCTCCGACTACAGCCGCAACGCGCTGCGCGTCGCCGCGCTGATGAAGTCGCCGTCGATCTTCGTGTTCACGCACGACTCGATCGGTCTCGGCGAAGACGGCCCGACCCACCAGTCGATCGAACACGTCGCGAGCCTGCGCCTGATCCCGAATCTGCAAACGTGGCGCCCGGCCGACACGGTCGAAACCGCGGTGGCCTGGACCCATGCGATCGAGCATGAAGGTCCGTCGTGCCTGATCTTCAGTCGCCAGAACCTGCAGTTCAACGAGCGCACCGACGCGCAGATCGCCAACATCGAGAAGGGCGGCTACGTGCTGCGCGACTGGGATGAAGAGATCGTCGCGCGTAAGATCATCCTGATCGCGACGGGCTCGGAAGTCGAACTCGCGATGAAAGCCGTCGAGCCCCTCGCGCGCGAAGGCATCGCCGCCCGCGTCGTGTCGATTCCGTCGACGACCGTGTTCGACAGGCAGGACGCCGAGTACCGCGAACGCGTGCTGCCGCATGGCGTGCGTCGCGTCGCGATCGAAGCGGGCGTGTCGGATTTCTGGCGCAAGTACGTGGGTCTGGAAGGCGGCGTGGTCGGCATCGACACGTTCGGCGAATCGGCCCCGGCAGGCGTGCTGTTCAAGCATTTCGGTTTCACCGTCGAGCACGTGGTGGCGACGGTCAAGGCCGCGCTCGGCTGATGGTTGCGTCGCGTTGCCGTCGTGCCCCTCGTGGCTGCGCGCGGCAACGCACCGAACCGGATGTCCGACCAGGCGAACCTAAACGGATTTTTTAGCCATCAGGAGATAAATCATGACGATTCGCGTCGCAATCAACGGCTACGGCCGGATCGGCCGCAATACCCTGCGCGCCTTCTATGAAAACGGCAAGAAGCACGATATCGAAATCGTTGCCATCAACGATCTGGGCGATGCGAAGACCAACGCCCACCTGACGCAGTACGACACCGCGCACGGCAAGTTCCCGGGCGACGTGTCGGTAGACGGCGACTACCTCGTCGTGAACGGCGACAAGATCCGCGTGCTGGCGAACCGCAACCCGGCCGAACTGCCGTGGGGCGAGCTGGGCGTCGACGTCGTGATGGAGTGCACGGGCTTTTTTCACGACCAAGGAAAAGGCGAGCGCGCACATCAAGGGCGGCGCGAAGAAGGTCATCATCTCGGCGCCGGGCGGTAAGGACGTCGACGCGACGATTGTCTACGGCGTGAACCACAACGTGCTGAAGGCGTCGGACACGGTCATCTCGAACGCATCGTGCACGACCAACTGCCTCGCGCCGCTGGTCAAGCCGCTGAACGACAAGATCGGCCTCGTGAACGGCCTGATGACGACGATCCACGCGTACACGAACGACCAGGTTCTGACCGACGTGTACCACGAAGACCTGCGCCGCGCGCGTTCGGCCACGCATAGCCAGATCCCGACCAAGACCGGCGCGGCATCGGCGGTCGGCCTCGTGCTGCCGGAACTGAACGGCAAGCTGGACGGCTACGCAATCCGCGTCCCGACGATCAACGTATCGGTCGTCGACCTGTCGTTCATCGCCGCGCGCGACACGACGGTCGAGGAAGTCAACGCGATCATGAAGGAAGCATCGGAAGGTGCGCTGAAGGGCGTCCTCGGTTACAACGACGCACCGCTCGTGTCGATCGACTACAACCACAACCCGGCTTCGTCGACGTTCGACTCGACGCTGACCAAGGTGTCGGGCCGACTCGTGAAAGTGTCGAGCTGGTACGACAACGAGTGGGGCTTCTCGAACCGCATGCTGGACACGGCTGTGGCGCTCGCGAACGCGAAGTAAGTTTCGGGTTTCACGCTGCATGAAAAAGCCGCTCTTCGGAGCGGTTTTTTTCGTCTGCGATTTTTGCCGTCTACGGCGTGGGGAAATAGACGCCGGCGCGCTGCGCGGCGTTCGCGATGTGCGTCTCGATCGCCTTGCCCGCGGCGAGCGAATCGCGGGCCTTCAACGCGTCGAGAATCGCGCGATGCTCGGTGTACGTGGACAGCACCCGCTCGCGCCGGTAGAACGGCATGCGCTGGCTTTCCTGCATGATCTCGGCGCTGCTGCGCAGGATTGACTCGATCGCCGCATTGCCCGCGATGCTGACGATGCGCATATGGAACGCGTAGTCGAGCCGAGCTGCTTCGTCGAGTTCCTCGCAGGCGAGCGCGCTTTGCATCGCGGTGATGTTTTCCTCGAGCCACGCGAGGTCGTCGTTGGTGACCGCGAGCACCGCCATACGCGCGACGAAGCCTTCGAGCGCGTAGCGCATCTGATACGTGTCGGGCAGCGACGACTGCTCGGCGAAGCGCCACGCCTGCGCGTTTTTCGCCTGCGCGCTTTCCACGTAGACGCCTTTGCCAGGGCGGATCACCAGCAGACCAAGCGCTTCCAGCGTGGAAAGCGCTTCGCGCAGTGACGCGCGGCTGATCGACAGTTCATCGGATAGCTGGCGCTGCGCCGGCAGCAGACTGCCCACCGGATAGACGCCCCCCTCGATACGCTCGCGGATGGTCGCGATGGCCGCGTCGGTGACGGTGTGCGGGACGTTTTTCATGAGGGATCGCTCGGTAGCGTGGTCTGACCGCAATTCTAATACTTGCGCGCGCGAAGGCGTGCCGCGCGCCGTCTGAAATCCCCAATCCGACCGAAATCGCCGAAAAAAATAACGGGTAAACACTGCTCGATGAGTCCTTGACGCGGGTATATCGGCTTCCTACTATTCGCCATAACAGCACTGGTCGGACCAGTCTGAACAGAAGTGACCGACACAACCATCCGCAGGAGGAAGCCGTGTTGAAATTCTTCAATTCGCTATTTGGCCGGGTCGTGATAGCGCTCGTGGCCGGCATCGTGCTCGGTGCCGTGTTTCCGCATTTCGCGCAGTCCTTGCGGCCGCTTGGCGACGGCTTTCTGAAGCTGATCAAGATGGTGATCGGGCCGATCGTGTTCTGCGTGGTGGTGAGCGGCATGGCGCACGCGGGCGATCTGCGCAAGGTCGGCCGCGTGGGCTTGAAGTCGGTGATCTACTTCGAGGCGATGACGACGATCGCGCTCGTGATCGGCGCGGTGCTCGCTTACGCGACGCGTCCTGGTGCAGGGATGAACGTGAACCTGAACTCGCTCGATGCGGCGTCGCTCGCGACCTATACCGAGCACGCGAAGAGCCTGAAGGACACAGCGGGCTTCCTGCTGAAGATCATCCCCGACACGGCGATCAACGCGTTCGCGACCGGCGACATTCTGCAGATCCTCGTGTTCTCGGTGCTGTTCGGCTCGGCGCTGTCGCTGCTCGGCAAGCGCGCGCAGCGCGTGAGCGGGTTGATCGATGAGCTGTCGCAGGTGTTCTTCCGCGTGATGGGCTTCATCATCAAGCTCGCGCCGCTCGGCGTGCTCGGCGCGATCGCGTTCACGACCGGCACCTACGGCGTCGAGTCGCTGAAGCAGCTCGGCATGCTCGTGCTGGTGTTCTACGCGAGCTGCGTGGTGTTCGTCGTGCTCGTGCTCGGCGCGGTGATGCGGCTCGCCGGCTTCAGCATCTTCAAGCTGATCCGCTATCTGCGCGAAGAACTGTCGATCGTGCTCGGCACCGCATCGTCCGACGCCGTGCTGCCGCAGATCATGCGCAAGCTCGAATGGATGGGCGTCAAGGATTCGACGGTCGGTCTCGTGATTCCGACCGGCTACTCGTTCAACCTCGACGGCTTCTCGATCTATCTGACGCTCGCCGTGCTGTTCATCGCGCAGGCGACCAACACGCCGCTGTCTATTCATGACCTGATCGTCGTCGTGCTGGTGTCGCTGGTGACGTCGAAGGGCGCGCACGGCATTCCGGGCTCTGCGATCGTGATTCTCGCGGCGACGCTCTCCGCGATTCCCGCGATTCCTGTGCTCGGTCTCGTGCTGATTCTGCCGGTCGACTGGTTTGTCGGCATCGCCCGGGCGCTCACCAACCTGATCGGCAACTGCGTCGCTACGGTGGTGGTCGCCGTGTGGGAAAACGATATCGACAAGGCGCGCGCGCATCGCGTGCTGAATCGCGACGCGGCGCTGCGCTACGTGCCCGTCGTCGACGACACGCTCGTCGAACCCGGTGCGGCCGAACCCGCGCCGGCGGTCTGACGGCTGCGCGGGATCTGGTCTGACCAGACGAACCCGCATCGCTTCCTAGATAGCTCCTCGACCTTTTTTCGCAAAGCCGGCGGTTGCCGTGGCGCCGCCGGCTGTTTCCGACCTCTTCGACACCGACCGACATCATGGCCAACCCGATCCTCGACCCGAACGCTCCCGCCTTCACACGCCGCTACATGAACCTCGCCGATCCGCGCCTCGGCGCGAAGGCGCTGTTCGCCAGCGACGAATTCTTCGCGCCGAAAGAGCGCATGCTCGACCCGCAGCCGGCGGTGTTCATCCCCGGCAAATACGACGACCACGGCAAGTGGATGGACGGCTGGGAGACGCGTCGCAAGCGCACGACCGGCCACGACCATTGCGTGATCCGGCTCGCGCGGCCGGGCGTCGTGCATGGGGTCGATCTCGATACGAGCCACTTCACCGGCAATTTCCCGCCGGCGGCGTCGATCGATGCCTGTCATAGCGACGCTGACGTGCCGCCCGAGCACGCCGACTGGCAGCCGCTCGTGCCGGCGACAACGCTACAGGGCAACCAGCATCACTACGTCGAGGTGAAAGACGCGCGCCCGGTCACCCATCTGCGCGTGAATCTGTATCCGGACGGCGGGCTCGCGCGACTGCGCGTGTATGGCCAGCCGCAGCGCGACTGGAGCCGCGTCGAGCGCGGCACGCTGCTCGATCTCGCCGCGATCGAAAACGGCGCGTACCTCGTCGCCGCGAACAACCAGCATTTCGGGCCGGCCTCGCAGATGCTGATGCCGGGCCGTGGCGTGAACATGGGCGACGGCTGGGAAACGCGGCGGCGTCGCGAGCCGGGCAACGACTGGGCGATCGTCGCGCTCGCGCGGCCCGGCGTGATCCGCAAGATCGAAGTGGACACCGCGCACTTCAAGGGCAACTTCCCGGATCGCTGCTCGCTGCAGGCGGCATCGGTGACGGGCGGCACAGACGATTCCCTCGTCACGCAGGCGATGTTCTGGCCGGTGCTGCTCGGCGAACAGAAACTGCAGATGGATCACGTGCACGCGTTCGCGGACGACCTCGCCGCGCTCGGGCCGGTCACGCACGTGCGCTTCAACATCTTCCCGGACGGCGGCGTGTCGCGCCTGCGTCTGTGGGGCGAGATCGCTTAACGCAAGCAACGTCATGGAGCGGCACGCATGAAGATCCTGCAGATGGAACGCCTGACGCGCGCGGCCTTCGCGCCGTTCGGCGACGTGATCGAACTCGACGGCGCGCGTCGTTTTCCGATCAACGGCGGTACCACCGAGCGCTATCACGACCTCGCGCGCGTCGACGTGGTGGAGCAGGGCGGCCGGCCGCTCGTCAGTCTGTTTCGCGCGCAGCCGCGCGCGCTGCCCGTCGAGATCACGATGATGGAGCGGCATCCGCTCGGCAGCCAGGCTTTCATTCCCTTACGCGCGGGCCGATATCTGATGGTGGTCGCGCCGGCCGGCGAGTTCGACGCCGCGCGCATGCGCGCGTTCTGGACCGATGCGTGGCAGGGCGTCAATTACGCGAAAGGGGTCTGGCACCATCCGCTGCTCGCGCTCGATCAGGTCAGCGATTTCATCGTCGTCGATCGCGGCGGCGATGCGCCGAATTGCGACGAATTGCAGTTGGCCGAGCCGTGGCGGCTAGCCTTCGAGCCGAGCGCGGAGCTGGTCGGATAGCGGCGATTGCCGCCGCCTGAATAGAAAAGACCCGGCCGATGCCCATCGGCCGGGTCTTTTTTCTGACTTGCCAGGTCGCGTTCGCAGGCGACCCGCGACGCATCAGTGCTTACGATGCGGGCAATTTTCCTTCGTGCACGCCCCATACAGCGCCAGCGCGTGTTCCTGCAGCTTGAAGCCGCGTGCTTTGGCGATGGACTGCTGACGGCTTTCGATTTCGGGGTCGAAAAATTCCTCGACCAGCCCGCAATCGAGGCACACGAGGTGGTCGTGGTGCGACCCCTCGTTCAGTTCGAACACCGCCTTGCCCGATTCGAAATTGCTGCGCGAGAGCAGGCCGGCCTGCTCAAATTGCGTCAGCACACGATACACGGTGGCGAGACCGATATCGAGTTCCTCGTGCAGGAGGTTGCGGTACACGTCTTCGGCGGTCAGGTGACGCACCGGGCTATGCTGGAAAATCTCAAGGATTTTGAGGCGCGGAAGGGTCGCCTTGAGCCCGATGTTCTTGAGATCGGTTGGATTGGTCATGACAAGGGATCCCTAGAGTACAATGCTGGGCTCTCATAGTAATGTGTTTTTGCCGTTCTGGTCATCTTCGATGGAATGAGCGCGGCCCGCAAGCGGGCCCGCACGGTGAGTGAAATGATTTCTAAATCTCAATTGATCTACCGGGGGAGCCGCATGCGGGGTACCTTGATCGCTGTTGCGACTGTCGCGGTTCTTGCCGGATGTTCCACATACGACAGCCTGACCCAGCGCATTGCCCAACGCATTACGCCGTATCGGATTACGGTTGTGCAAGGTAATTTCGTGTCGCAGGAAATGGCCGACCAGATGAAGGTCGGCATGACGCGCGCGCAGGTGCGTCAGTTGCTCGGCACGCCGCTGTTGACCGACATGTTCCACGCGAATCGCTGGGATTACGTGTTCTATTTCAAGCGCGGCTCGACGTCGATCGTGCAGCAGCGTGACTTCGTCGTGTACTTCTCCGGCGACCTCGTGACCCACTGGACGGGCGGCGAGGATCTGCCGACCAATCTCGAATTGCTGGCCGAGATCGACGGCGACCGCCGTGGCCGCAGCCCGAACGCGACGCCGCCGCGCGCGGCGAGCGCGGCCGAGGCCGCCAACGCCGTGGCCGCCAGCGACGCAGCCGCCGCCAGTGCGGCGGCCGCCGCGGCACCGGCTACCGTGGATACGACGCGCTCGCCGTCGGTCGAAGGCGCCCAGCAGGCCGCCACGCCGTCCATGGACGCCAACGCGGAAGCCGCCCAGGCGGCCAATCGCGCAACGAGCGCGGTGCCGACGCCGAGCCGCGCGCCGTCCGTGCGGTCGGCCGTGCCGCGAGCGAACGCTGGCGGGATCCCGACGCAAGGCCCGACGTCCGGCGGTCAGCCGCAGTTCCAGTTCAAGCGTCCGCCGCCGCCCGCTCAGGAGAACGAAAGCAACCCGGTCGGCCCGACGGGCTCGCAAAGCAGCGGCAGCCCGACGCTGAACACTTCGCCGGCGACGCCGGGAACGAGCAACTGATTTGCTCGTCGGTGTTGTGAGGCGGGCTGCGCGCCACATGTGCGGCGCCCGCCAGATGTGTGTTTGTCCGGCACCAGGCGAGCTCGGAAATGCGCCGCTTGGGCCGCATGAATGTGTTGCCGCGGTTTCCGCGGCAGTGGGTCGCCGCAGCGGGCCGTATCGGTCAGTCACCTGAGCGAGCCGTCCCGGTTGGCCGCCCGCATTGGCTCCAGCAGCGAGCCGGGTGACTTTGCTCCCTGCCGCCGCGTGTCCCTATATCGACCGGGCGCATTCCCCGGCACACTGGTCCGGGCATTCGCCGGGCCGCGTTTGCCGGGCTCCATACCGGTTGACTCTTTTCGAATCTTCATCGTCATGAAAATTGCCATTGCAGGCGCATCGGGCCGGATGGGCCGCATGCTCATCGAAACCGTCCTCAACGATGCCGACGCGACGCTGTCCGGCGCGCTCTGCCGCACGGGCGCTGCGCAGCTTGGCCAGGACGCCGGGGCGTTCCTCGGCAAAGAGACCGGCGTGCTGCTGTCCGACGACATCGAGCGTGTGTTCGCCGAATCCGACTATCTGATCGACTTCACGCGTCCCGACGCGACGCTCGCGCATCTCGAAGCCGCGCAGCGCCACGACGTGAAAATGGTGATCGGCACGACCGGCTTCGACAACGCGCAAAAAGCGCAGCTGCGCGCGGCGGCGCAGAAGATCGGCGTCGTGTTCGCGTCGAACATGAGCGTCGGCGTGAACGTTACGCTGAAGCTGCTCGAATACGCGGCGCGGCACTTCTCGACCGGCTACGACATCGAGATCATCGAGGCGCATCATCGTCACAAGGTCGACGCGCCGTCCGGCACCGCGCTGACGATGGGCGAAGTGATCGCCAACGCGCTCGGCCGCAATCTCGACGACTGCGCGATCTACGGCCGCGAAGGCGTGACCGGCGAGCGCGATCCGTCGACGATCGGCTTCTCGGCGATTCGCGGCGGCGATATCGTCGGCGATCATACGGTGCTGTTCGCGGGCATCGGCGAGCGCATCGAGATCACGCACAAATCGGCAAGCCGCCTGTCATATGCACAAGGCGCGCTTCGTGCTGTACGCTTCCTCGAAGGCCACGACAACGGCTTCTTCGACATGCAGGACGTGCTCGGCCTGCGTTGAGCGAAGCCCGTTGCGCAGAGGCGGAGTAGCGCATCCCGAGCGCGCCCTCCCGAAGTCACTTTCCAAAGGCGAGGTCAGATGGCAGGCAGCAGCGGCATCATCCATTACCTGCAAACGAGCGACGCAATCACGCATGGCGTCGCCTATGTGCTGCTGGCCATGTCGATTGCGAGCTGGTGTTTTCTGATCGTCAAGAGCTGGATTCTGACGCGCGCGAAACGCCAGGCCAACCGGGCGATCGCGCGCTTCTGGCAGGCGCCGACGCTCGCCGAAGGCGTCGCCATCCTGCGCCGCACTGATCGTGAGCGCGTGTTCGCGCCGCTCGCCGAAGCGGCGCTGAATGCGGCCGAGGTCGACATTCCGGGCGCGCTGCTCGCGCGCGTCGAGCGCAGCGAACGGGTGCTGCGCGCGCTGCGCCAGGCGCTCAATGCGTCGCAGCGGCGGCTCGAGTTCGGTCAGGTGCTGCTTGCGTCGGTTGGCAGCACCGCGCCGTTCGTCGGTCTGCTCGGCACCGTATGGGGTATCTATCACGCGCTCGGCAGCATCGCGGCGAGCGGGCAGGCGCAGATCGAGAACGTCGCGGGACCGGTGGGCGAAGCGCTGATCATGACCGCGTTCGGTCTGGTGGTCGCGATTCCGGCGGTGCTCGCGTACAACGTGCTGGGCCGCCTCGTGCGGCAATTGTCCGAGGAGTTGGACGGCTTCGCGCACGATCTGCATGCGTACGTATGCTCCCCAACCGAGCACGCGCCGACGCCTCCGCGCGCGCAGCAGGCGGCGCGCGAGGCGCACCGCTGACTTGTCACGCGCGGCGGGCTCGGCACATCGCGACCTTCCTCGCACGACACACCGCCCATCGCACGGGCAAACTCAGACGCAAGGAGGCGACATGGCATTCGGCGGACTCGAGAAGAAGCAGACGGCCGCGCCGATGGCCGAGATCAACATGACGCCGCTGATCGACGTGATGCTGGTGCTGCTGGTGATTTTCATCATCACCGCGCCGCTGTTCTCGCACGCGATCCGGCTCGATCTGCCGAAGGTCGCGGCGGCGCCCGCGCGCCAGACCCCGCAAACCATCTCCCTTTCGATCGACGGCGCCGGGCAAGCTCTACTGGAACGGCAAGCCGATCACGCTCGCGCAGATGCGCGCGCAGTTCGCCGAAGCCGGCAAGCAGGCGGACCAGCCGGACATCCAGTTGCGCGCGGAGCGCTCGACGCGCTACGAAGTGATTGCGCAGGTGATGGGCGCCGCGCAGCAGGCGGGGCTCGAGCGGATCGGCTTCGTGACGGACCCGCCGCCGCCCGCCGCGCAGCACTGAGCGCCACCGGGTGCGCACCGCGTTCACGAATCCGGCATACCCAGTCCCGCACCACGCCGCGCGGCGCACCCGTCCGCGAACGGTATAATCAGCCCTTTCCCCGCCGAAGGGGACACGACGCAACGACATTCTGCAGAGCACCGGGCCGGTGCGAAAGCACCGAACCTGGCGATCCCATCACACCATGCACGAAAAATACGTTCCCTCCGACGTCGAAGCCGCCGCGCAAGGGCAATGGCGCGCCGTCGACGCCTACAAGACGACGGAAACCACCGACAAGCCCAAGTTCTACTGCGTCTCGATGCTGCCGTATCCGTCGGGCAAGCTGCACATGGGGCACGTGCGCAACTACACGATCAACGACGTGATGTACCGTTATCTGCGGATGAACGGCTACAACGTGCTGATGCCGATGGGTTGGGATGCCTTCGGCATGCCGGCGGAGAACGCCGCGATGGCCAACAACGTGCCGCCCGCGCAGTGGACCTACGACAACATCGCTTACATGAAGAAGCAGATGCAGTCGATGGGCCTCGCGATCGACTGGTCGCGCGAAGTCGCGACCTGCAGCCCTGACTACTACAAGTGGAACCAGTGGCTGTTCCTGAAGATGCTCGAAAAGGGCATCGCGTACAAGAAAACCGGCACCGTGAACTGGGACCCGGTCGACCAGACCGTGCTCGCGAACGAGCAGGTGATCGACGGGCGCGGCTGGCGCTCGGGCGCGCTCGTCGAAAAGCGCGAAATCCCGATGTACTACATGCGCATCACGCAGTACGCGGATGAACTGCTGAACGATCTCGAAGGCCTCGGCTGGCCCGAGCGCGTGAAGATCATGCAGCAGAACTGGATCGGCAAGAGCTTCGGCGTGAACTTCGGCTTCCCGTATGAAATCGACGGCGAACAGAAGCTGCTGCGCGTGTTCACGACGCGCGCCGACACGATCATGGGCGTCACGTTCTGCGCGATCGCCGCCGAGCATCCGCTCGCCACGCGTCTCGCGCAAGACAAGCCGGAACTGCAGCCGTTCATCGACGAATGCAAGCGCGGTGGCGTCGCCGAAGCCGACGTCGCGACGATGGAAAAGAAAGGCATGGCCACCGGCTTCTACGTCACGCATCCGCTGACGCAGGCGAAGGTCGAGGTGTGGATCGGCAACTACGTGCTGATGACTTACGGCGAAGGCGCGGTGATGGGCGTGCCGGCGCACGACGAGCGCGACTTCGCGTTCGTGAAGAAATACGGTCTGCCGGTAAAGCAGGTCGTCGCGGTCGAGGGCAAGGAATTCTCGACCGAAGCGTGGGCGGAGTGGTACGGCGAGAAGACCGGCACGCTGGTGAACAGCGGCAAGTACGACGGCCTCGCCTACGACGAAGCCGTAGACCGCATCGCCGCCGATCTCAAGGAACTGGGCCTCGGCGACAAGCAGATCACGTGGCGTCTGCGTGACTGGGGCGTGTCGCGCCAGCGTTACTGGGGCACGCCGATCCCGATCATCCACTGCCCGAAGTGCGGCGACGTGCCGGTGCCGGAAAAAGACCTGCCGGTCGTGCTGCCGGAAGACCTGGTGCCGGACGGCACGGGCAATCCGCTCGCGAAGTCCGAAGCGTTCCTGAACTGCACGTGCCCGAGCTGCGGCGGCGCGGCAAAGCGCGAAACCGACACGATGGACACCTTCGTCGATTCGTCGTGGTACTTCTACCGCTACGCGTCGCCGGATGCGAAGACGATGGTCGACGAGCGCACCGACTACTGGGCGCCGATGGATCAATACATCGGCGGTATCGAACACGCGATCCTGCACCTGCTGTACTCGCGTTTCTGGGCGAAGGTGATGCGCGACCTCGGTCTCGTGAAGTTCGGCGAACCGGCGAAGAACCTGCTCACGCAGGGCATGGTGCTCAACGAAACCTATTACCGCGAAAACGAAGCGGGCAAGAAGACCTGGTACAACCCGGCGGAAGTGACCGTGTCGTTCGACGACAAGGGCCGCCCGGTCGGCGCGGTGCTGAACGCTGACGGCCAGCCGGTCGTGCTCGGCGGCGTCGAGAAGATGTCGAAGTCGAAGAACAACGGCGTCGACCCGCAGATGCTGATCGATCAGCACGGCGCGGACACCGCGCGTCTGTTCGTGATGTTCGCGGCTCCGCCCGAGCAGCAGCTCGAGTGGTCGGGTTCGGGCGTCGAAGGCGCGAGCCGCTTCCTGCGTCGCGTGTGGAACTTCGGCTATTCGAACGAAGCCGCGCTGCGCGCGGGCGGCCAGTTGGACGCCGCACGATTCAACGACACCGACAAGGCGCTGCGTCGCGAGATCTATAGCGTGCTGAAGCAGGCCGATTTCGACTATCAGCGTCTTCAGTACAACACGGTGGTATCGGCCGCGATGAAGATGCTCAACGCGCTCGACGGCGCGAAGGGCGCGCAGACCGCCGTGCTGCGTGAAACCTACGGTGTGATGCTGCGCGTGCTGTACCCGGTCGTGCCGCACCTGACGTTCCAGCTGTGGCAGGAGCTCGGCTATGCCGACGAATTCGGCCCGCTGCTCGACGCGCCGTGGCCGAAGGTCGACGAGAAGGCGCTCGAACAGGCCGAGATCGAACTCGTGCTGCAGGTGAACGGTAAGGTGCGCGGCGCGATCACGGTCGCGAAAGACGCGTCTCGCGAAGCGATCGAGCAGCTCTCGGCCGAGCACGCAATGGTCGTGAAGTTCAGCGAAGGCAAGGCGCCTAAGAAGATCATCGTGGTGCCGGGCCGCCTCGTGAACGTGGTCGTTTGACGTTCCAGGCCCTCATCCGGCAGACGGAGCGCCGCCCGCCCGGCGGCGTTCCTCGGCACCGCGAATCCACTGCGAACCGGGAGCGAATGTGACTCGCAGATCGTTTTTGACGCTCGCTTGCAGCGTAATGATGTTGTCGGCCTGCGGCTTCCAGTTGCGCGGCCAGCAGGACTTCGCGTTCAAGCGCCTCTATGTGGCGGGCGGCTCGCCCGCGGCCATGGCGCGCTTCACGCGCATCGTGCAGGGCGGCAGCGACACCGTGGTGGTCAGCTCGCCCGCCAATGCCGATGCGCTGCTGCAGATCACGCAGAACCGCAACGTCAGCACGCTGACGCTGAATTCGCTGGGCGTCGTCGCCGAGTATCAGCTGAATCTGCAGATGACCTACACGCTGACCGGCAAGGACGGCACCGTGTTGATTCCGGGCAGCGTGATCGCGCTGAACCGCGCGATGACCTATAGCGACCAGTTCTCGCAGGCGAAGGCCGCGGAGTCCGACATCCTGTTCGCCGACATGGAAAACGACGCGGTCGATCAGCTCGTCCGCCGTCTCGGCGTGGTGCGCTCGCTGCATCCGACGCCGGCCGAGGCCGTGCCGGCCATCGTGCCGCGCGCACCGCTGCCGCCGCCGCCGCTGTGAGCATCGCGCCGTTCGTGATTCGTCGAATCTCATTCATCCCGTCAACCGCCAGCCATGCAACTGCGACCTGACGCGCTCGAAGCGCATCTCGCCCGCGGCCTCGCCGGACTGTACGTCGTATACGGCGATGAGCATCTGCTCGCGCAGGAAGCGTGCGATCGCATCCGCGCGGCGGCGCGCGCGGCCGGCTTCACCGACCGCTCGGTGTTCACGGTCGAGCGCGGTTTCGACTGGAGCTCGCTGCTCGGCGCGAGCCAGTCGATGTCGCTGTTCGGCGACCGTCAGCTGGTCGAGTTGCGCATTCCGTCGGGCAAACCCGGTAAGGAAGGCGCCGATGCGCTGAAGGCGCTCGCATCCACCGTCAACGACGACGTGCTGACGATGATTACGCTGCCGCGCCTCGATGCGGCCACGCAAAAGTCGGCATGGTTCACCGCGCTCGCCGACGCCGGCGTCGCGTTGAAGATCGATCCGGTCGAGCGCGCGCAGCTGCCGAACTGGGTCGGGCAGCGGCTCGCGGCCCAGGGTCAGCGCGTCGCAGCCGGCGAGGAGGGGCGGCGAGCGCTCGCGTTCATCGCCGAGCGCGTCGAGGGCAATCTGCTCGCCGCGCATCAGGAAATCCAGAAGCTCGGGCTGCTGTATCCGAACGGCTCGCTGAGCTTCGATCAGGTTCAGGACGCGGTGCTCAACGTCGCGCGCTACGACGTGTTCAAGCTCAACGAGGCGATGCTCGCGGGCGACGTCGGCCGTCTCGCGCGCATGCTCGACGGGCTGCGCGGTGAGGGCGAGGCCGCGGTGCTCGTGCTGTGGGCGGTCGTCGAAGAAGTGCGCACGCTGCTGCGGATCAAGCGCGGCGTCGCGGCCGGCAAGCCGCTCGCGATGCTCACGCGCGAGAACCGCGTGTGGGGTCCGCGCGAACGGCTGATCGGACCTGCGCTGTCGCGCGTCAGCGAAGCGGCGCTCGAGAAGGCACTCGCGCTGGCGGCGCGGCTCGACCGGCAGGTGAAGGGGCTGTCGGGCGGCACGCCGGGCAATCATCGCAACGATCCGCCGCCCGATCCGTGGGACGGCCTGTTCGAACTCGCGATGACGGTGGCGGCGCCAAAACCGTCGGCAGCTTCGCCAGTGCCGCCGCCGCGACCTCGGGTGCCAACGGCGGCGCCAGCGCGGCGGCCAGTCTGAAGCGGCACAGCTGATTCGCGCGAGCGTCGAAGCAGTGGCTGATGCGAGCCATCGTGTACCAACTGCCAGTCGTTCCACACAGACAGACCAGCGTGTTTCGCGTGCCACGCGCCGAACGAAACGCATCGGCGAACCTGTGACAGCACAGTGCACCCGCCGCTCGCGTGCGAGCAAAGCCCCGGTACCCGACTTACAATCGTTTGATCTTTCGCTAATCCTGCCCGACCACCGCATGCCAACGTGCGGGGCATCACGAGAATGACCATGGATATCGACCAGTACATGACCGACCTCGGCCAACGCGCCCGTCAGGCTTCGCGCGCGATGGCGCGGGCGTCGACCGCCGCGAAGAATGCGGCGCTTGCGGCCGTTGCCGAGGCGATCGAGCGCGATGCCGATCTGCTGAAGGCCGCCAATGCGCGCGACCTCGAACGCGCCCGCGGCAAGGGCCACGATGCCGCGTTCATCGACCGGTTGACGCTGTCCGACAAGGCGCTGAAAACGATGGTCGAAGGCCTGCGCCAGGTCGCGGCGCTGGCCGACCCGATCGGCGAGATCAGCAATCTGAAGTACCGGCCGAGCGGCATCCAGGTCGGCCAGATGCGTGTGCCGCTCGGGGTGATCGGCATCATCTACGAATCGCGCCCGAACGTGACGATCGACGCGGCCGCGCTGTGCCTGAAGTCCGGCAACGCGACCATTTTGCGCGGCGGCTCGGAAGCGCTCGAATGCAATACCGCGCTCGCGAAGCTGATCGGCGAGGGCCTCGAAGCGGCCGGTCTGCCGCAGGACGCGGTGCAGGTGGTCGCGACGTCGGACCGCGCGGCGGTCGGCAAGCTCATCACGATGACCGAGTACGTCGATGTGATCGTGCCGCGCGGCGGCAAGAGCCTGATCGAGCGTTTGATGAACGAAGCGCGCGTGCCGATGATCAAGCACCTCGACGGCATCTGCCACGTTTATGTCGACGATCGCGCGGACCTGGCGAAGGCGCTGAACGTCTGCGACAACGCGAAGACGCACCGCTACGGCACCTGCAACACGATGGAGACGCTGCTGGTCGCGCGCGGCATCGCCGCTGAGGTGCTGCCGCCGCTCGGCAAGCTGTATCGGGGCAAGGACGTCGAGCTGCGCGTCGATGCGGCGGCGCGCGCGGTGCTGGCCGATGCGGGCGTCGGTCCTCTCGTCGATGCGAGCGAGGAAGACTGGCGCACCGAATATCTCGCGCCGGTGCTCGCGATCAAGGTGGTCGACGGCATCGACGCGGCAATCGAGCACATCAACACGTATAGCTCGCAGCACACCGACGCGATCGTCACCGAAGACCACGATCGCGCGATGCGCTTCCTGCGCGAAGTCGATTCGGCGAGCGTGATGGTCAACGCGTCGACGCGTTTCGCGGACGGCTTCGAGTTCGGCCTCGGCGCCGAGATCGGCATTTCGAACGACAAGCTGCACGCGCGCGGCCCGGTCGGCCTCGAAGGGCTGACGTCGCTGAAATACGTCGTGCTGGGTCATGGCGAAGGCCGTCAATAAAGCACGAATCGAAGCGCCACAACAACAAGGACCACAAGGACCCCCGCCGATGCTTTGGGTAAAGACGTTTCACATCGTATTGATTGCCTCCTGGTTTGCCGGCCTGTTCTATCTGCCGCGCATCTTCGTCAATCTGGCGATGGAAACCGGAACCCGCCGCGACGGCGCGTCTTCTGCTGATGGCGCGCAAGCTGTTCCGCTTCATGAGCTTCATCGCCGTGCCCGCGATCGCGTGCGGCCTGTGGTTGTGGCTCGTGATCGGCATCGGCAGCGGGCAGGGCTGGATTCACGCGAAGGTCGGCGTGGTCGTGCTCCTCGTCATCTATCACGCGTATTGTGGCGTGCTGTTGCGCAGGTTCGAGCGCGGCGAGAATCGCCGCTCGGACAAGTGGTATCGGATGTTCAACGAGCTGCCGGTGCTCGGTATGCTCGCGGCGGTCGCGCTGGTAGTGATCAAGCCGTTCTGAGCGGCTGACGGCGTTAAGCAGGACGCTGGAAAAGATCAAAGGGCGGTATGCCGGTTGAATGGCACACCGCCCTTTTGCGTTATCCCGTCGTTCCGCGTTCCATCGCAGCGGTTCACCCCTGTGAATCCACCCGCCGCCGGTGGATCACTTCCTTCGTTTGCGCGAGCTTCTCCAGCAGTTCGGGCCCGCGGCTCAGCGCGACGCCGACCGCCAGAATGTCGCCGATCGCCAGATGTGACACGCGCGAGGTCATCGGGGAGAAGATGTCGGTGTCTTCGTCGACGTTCGCAAAGAGGCCCACGGTTGCGAGCCGCGCGAGCGGCGAATTGCCGTGCGTGATCGCGATCACCTTCGCGCCCGCGTTCAGCGCGGCCTTCGCGGCATCGATGATGTCGCGCGTGCGGCCCGTATTGGAAATGGCGACGACCACGTCCCCAGGTCCGAGCAGCGCGGCCGACATCAGAAACGTATGCGGGTCCGAATACGCGACGCTCGGCATGCCGAGCCGAAAGAACTTGTGCTGCACGTCGAGCGCGGCGATGCCTGAGCCGCCCGCCCCGTAGAACTCGATGCGCTTCGCTTGCGCGAGCATGTCGATCGCCGCCGCGACGCTATCCGACGACAGATTGTTGCGCACCTGAATCAGCGCGCCGATCGTCCGGTCGAGCACCTTCGCGGCGACACCCGGCGTCGGCTCGTCGGGCCGCACGTCGCGATAGACGGCGGGCACTTCGCTGGCGATGCCCTGCGCGAGACGGATCTTGAATTCGCGAAAGCCGGAGAAACCGAGCGCGTGGCAGAAGCGCGCGATCGTCGGCTGACTCACGCCCGCGCGCGCGGCGACCTCGGTCATCGACAGATCGAGTACCTCGCGCGGCGCCTCGATCACGTAATCGGCCAGCTTGCGTTCGGACGGGCGCAGCTGGTCGCGCATCTCTTCCACCTGGGACAGCATCATCGGAAAACTCGCACTATGCTGAAGAACGTGTGGACTATATCCGATTGATCGTTGGCGCACAAAAGGTAGGTACAAAAACTACATATCGGCGAGTAAGTGTATTCCCTGGGTTTCTGCTATAAAGCGCTAAGGCGCCGCCAGTAGGGCGACCTGGCGATCCGCGCCATGCGGCGCTGCAACAGAGTTCGTCATTGCGATCGTGTAGTTTTTCTACTAAGATGGCGTCGTTCGATATCACAACCCCGCGATACCGCCAGGTGTCATGCGTGCGCCTGCCGCCAGCGACGAAGGAGCTCCGATGGTTTCCCCGCATTCGCAATTGTTGAAGGTCACGCAACGCGTGATCGAGCGCAGCAAGCCCACGCGCGCAGCGTATCTGGCCCGCATCGAGCATGCGCAGGGGCGCTTTCCGGCGCGCGGCGCGTTGTCGTGCGCGAACCTCGCTCACGGTTTCGCCGGCCTCGAGGGCAACGACAAGCTCGTGATCAAGCAGATCCGCGAGCCGAATATCGGCATCGTGTCGTCGTACAACGAGATGCTGTCGGCGCACGCGCCGTACAAAAACTACCCGGACATCATCAAGCAGGCCGCGCGCGAAAACGGCGGCGTCGCGCAATTCGCGGGCGGCGTGCCGGCGATGTGCGACGGCGTCACGCAGGGCAACGCGGGCATGGAGCTGTCGCTGTTCTCGCGCGAAGTGATCGCGATGAGCACGGCCGTCGCGCTCACCCACAACATGTTCGACGCGGCGCTGTGCCTCGGCATCTGCGACAAGATCGTGCCGGGCCTGCTGATCGGCGCGCTGCAGTTCGGCCATTTGCCGACCATCTTCGTGCCGGCCGGCCCGATGGCAAGCGGCCTGTCGAACGACGACAAAGCCAGGACGCGTCAGCAGTTCGCGACCGGCCAGTGCGGCCGCGACGCGCTGCTCGAAGCGGAAGCGGCCGCCTATCACAGCCACGGCACCTGCACGTTCTACGGCACCGCGAACAGTAACCAGATGCTGATGGAAGTGATGGGCCTGCATCTGCCGGGCTCGGCCTTCGTGCATCCGCACACGCCGCTGCGCGACGCGCTGACCGCGCAGGCCGCGCGCCGCGTGCTCGATCTGACGGTCGAGCGCGGCCACTACATGCCGATCGGCCATGTGGTCGACGAGAAGGCGATCGTCAACGGCATCGTCGCGCTGCTGGCGACGGGCGGCTCGACCAATCACACGCTGCACCTCGTCGCAATCGCGCGCGCGGCCGGCATCGTGATCGACTGGGACGACTTCGACACGCTGTCGCAGGCGGTACCGCTGCTTGCGAAGATCTATCCGAACGGCAAGGCCGACGTGAACCACTTCCACGCGGCGGGCGGCGTCGCGTTCCTCGTGCGCAATCTGCTCGAAGGCGGTCTGCTGCATGAAGACGTGAACACGGTCGCGGGCAAGGGTCTGAAGCGCTACACCGAGGAGCCGAAGCTGCTCGACGGCAAGCTGCAATGGGTGGCAGGTGTCGAGGCGAGCGCTGACACAGCGGTGCTGCGCGGCATCAGGGAGCCGTTCCAGCCGGACGGCGGCCTGCGTCTGATGCAGGGCAAGCTCGGCCGCGGCGTAATCAAGATTTCGGCGGTCGCGGCGCAGCATCGCAAGGTGAAGGCGCCGGCAATCGTGTTCGATTCGCAGGAAGCGGTGCAGGAAGCGTTCGACAAGGGCGAGCTCAAGCGCGACTTCATCGCGGTGGTGCGCTTCCAGGGCGCACGCGCAAACGGCATGCCCGAGTTGCATCGTTTGACGCCGCTGCTCGGTGTGCTGCAGGATCAGGGTTTCCATGTCGCGCTGGTGACCGATGGCCGTATGTCGGGCGCGTCGGGCAAGGTGCCGGCGGTCATTCATCTGTCGCCGGAAGCGTTGCTGCAAGGCCCGATCGGCAAAGTGCGCACGGGCGACATGCTGGTGATCGACGCCGAGGCGGGCGTGCTCGACATCGAGATCGACGCAGCCGAGTGGGCCGCGCGTCCGAACGCCGAGCCGCTGCATCAGGCGGACAACGAAGTCGGCTTCGGCCGCGAGCTGTTCGGCGTGTTCCGTGCGGCGGCGGCGCCGGCGGAGCAGGGCGCGTCGGTGTTCGGCAAGCTGGTCGGCGAGGACGGCGCGGTCGACGGCCAGCACGGCCACGGCAGCCATCACAAGCACGGCCACGACGGTGACCATCAGCACGGCCATCAACCCAGCGACCATCACACGAGCACCGCGCAAGCCGGCGCGGCGCCGCAGAAACAAGGAGTCTGACTATGACGTCGAAAACAGTAAGCGATATCGTGCGCCTTGGCCCGGTGATTCCGGTGCTCGCGTTCGACACGGTCGAACAGGGCGAACACGTGTCGCGCGCGTTGCACGCGGGCGGCGTGAAGGTGCTCGAAATCACGCTGCGCACGCCGGCGGGCCTCGGCGCGATCGAGCGTGCGTGCGAACTCGCGGACGATATCGTGGTCGGTGTCGGCACGATCACGAAGCCCGAGCATTGCGCCCAGGCGAAGAAGGCGGGCGCGCAGTTCGGCGTGTCGCCGGGTCTGACCAAGGACATGCACAAGGCCGCGCAGGATGTGGGTCTGCCGCTGTTGCCCGGCGTGATGACTCCGTCGGACATCATCCTCGCGCTCGAGCTCGGCTACGAGATCGTCAAGTTCTTCCCCGCACAGCAGGCGGGCGGCGTGCCGATGCTGCAGGCGTTCCACGGCCCGTTCCCGGCGCTGAAGTTCTGCCCGACCGGCGGCATCACGCCGGAAAGCGCGCCGCACTTCCTGTCGCTGCCGAACGTGGTCTGTGTCGGCGGTTCGTGGCTCACGCCGAAGGCCGCGCTCGCCGCGCAGAACTGGGACGAGCTCACCCGCCTCGCGCGCGCCGCGAGCCAACTGGCGGCACCCGCGCACTAAGCCCCACAACCCAATAGCGCATCGGTCAGCTGAACCGGGCCCAGGAGTCTCGTCGATACAGCCGCATCAGGCTGTCGCGCCGAGACTCTTTTTTTACCTGATATGCGTGCTGGATTTGCGCGCGCTTTCTGGAAACAAACAGTAGAATTCAGCGTCCGCGCGGCTAGCCGGGTTTTCAGGCATCGCGCAGGTTGCCGTGAGACGAAGTGCCGGCCGCATCCGCACTCTGAAGTCAATAAACCAAAGGAGGGGCTTCATGGAATCTGCCCACGGCAGCTTGCTGCTGGTCTACGCATTGATCGCGATCGCGCTGCTGATCTTGATGATCACGCGCTTCAAGGTCTATCCGTTTCTCGTTCTGATCATCGTGTCGTTGCTGCTGGGCCTCGTGGCCGGCATGCCGATGCAGACCATCGTCAAATCGTTCGAAACGGGGAACGGCAACACGCTCGGGCACATTGCCATCGTCGTCGGTCTCGGTACGATGCTCGGCAAGATGATGGCCGAATCGGGCGGCGCCGAGCGCGTCGCGACCACGCTGATCAACTGGTTCGGTGAGAAACACATTCACTGGGCGATGATGGTGGTCGCGATCATCGTCGGCTTGCCGGTGTTCTTCGAAGTCGGCTTCGTGCTGCTGATTCCGATCGCGTTCAACGTCGCCAAGCGCACCAACAAATCGCTGCTGCTGGTCGGCCTGCCGATGGTCGCGGGTCTGTCCGTCGTGCACGGGCTGATTCCGCCGCACCCGGCCGCACTGCTCGCCGTGCAGGCGTATCACGCGGACATCGGCAAGACGATCGCCTACGGTCTGATCGTCGGCGTGCCGTGCGCGATCGTCGCCGGTCCGCTGTTCGCGTTGCTGGTGAGCCGTCATATCCAGTTGCCGAAGGAAAATCCGCTTGCCGCGCAATTTCTGGGCAGCGACGTGAAGGACGCCAACGGCGTGCAAAGTGGTAACGCCGCGAAGGCCGCTGCACCGAAGCGCGAACTGCCGGGCTTCGGCATCACGTTGGTCACGATCCTGTTGCCGGTGGTCCTGATGCTGGTCGGCAGCTGGGCCGACCTGGTCTTCGAGCCGAAGACGCTGCCGAACGATCTGCTGCGCTTCTTCGGCAACACCGACGTCGCGCTGCTGACGGCCGTGCTGGTCAGCTTCTGGACCTTCGGCGCGAGCCGCGGCTTTAACCGCGAGCAGATTCAGAAGTTCTGCGGCGAGTGTCTCGCGCCGATCGCGGGTATTACACTGATCGTCGGTGCGGGCGGCGGTTTTGGCCGCGTACTGATGGATAGCGGCATTTCGAAGGAAATCACCAGCGTGGCGACCGCGGTGCATCTGTCGCCGCTGCTGTTCGGCTGGCTCGTCGCGGCGATGATGCGTCTCGCGACCGGCTCGGCCACCGTCGCGATGACGACCGCCTGCGGCATCGTCGCGCCGATCGCGGCGGCGGGCGCGGTGCAGGTGAAGCCGGAACTGATGGTGCTCGCGACCGGCTCGGGCTCGCTGATCTTCTCGCACGTGAACGACGGCGGCTTCTGGCTGATCAAGGAATATTTCGGCATGACGGTGGTGCAGACCTTCAAGACGTGGTCGCTCCTCGAAACCATCATTTCGGTGATGGGGCTGGGCCTGACCTTCGCACTCGCGGCGGTCCTGTAAGGAGTTTCAAATGATTCTGATCGCAATGGGCGTGTCGGGCGCCGGCAAGACGAGGATTGGCGAAATGCTGGCCGAGCGCCTGCATTGCGCGTTCACCGACGGCGACGCGTTCCATAGCGCGGCGAACAAGGAGAAGATGCACCACGGCATTCCGCTCACCGACGAAGACCGCTGGCCGTGGCTGAAGACGATCCGCGCGGCGATCGAGGAAAAGCAGAAAGCGGGCGAGACGGCGGTGTTCACGTGTTCGTCGCTGAAGCGCTCGTATCGCGACATTCTGCGTGCCGGCGACAAGGACGTGTGCTTCGTCTACCTGAAGGGTTCGCGCGAGGTGCTCGCGGAGCGTCTCGGGGATCGTACCGGGCATTTCTTCGATCCGTCGCTGCTGCAAAGCCAGCTCGATACGCTCGAGGAGCCCGGTGACGACGAAGCGATCACGGTCAGCATCGATCTGACGCCGGAACAGATCGTCGACGAGGTGCTCAAGCAGGTCGAAGCGCGCTGAGTCGTTGATTGCTTCGCGTTCCAGCTTCGAACGCGGGACGAAAAAAAGCCGCTCCTCGGAGCGGCTTTTTTATGCATTGAAGAAGCTGGGCCAGCCGATCAGCCGATCCGCTTCGCCAGTTCGACGGCCCGGCCGATGTACGAGCCGGGCGTCATCGCGAGCAGGCGGTCCTTCGCGTCCTGCGCAATCGCCAGGCCGCCAATGAAGCTCTGCAGCGCCTCGCGCGTGATGCCCTTGCCGCGCGTGAGCTCCTTCAGCTGCTCGTACGGATTCTCGATGCCGTAACGGCGCATTACGGTCTGCACCGGCTCGGCCAGCACTTCCCAGCAGTTGTCGAGGTCTTCGTTCAGACGCTGCGCATTCACTTCGAGCTTGTCGAGGCCGCGGATCAGCGAGTCGTACGCGAGCAGCGAGTAGCCGAACGCGACGCCGATGTTGCGCAGCACCGTCGAGTCGGTCAGGTCGCGCTGCCAGCGCGACACCGGCAGCTTGTCGGCGAGGTGACGCAACGTGGCGTTCGCGAGGCCGAGGTTGCCTTCCGAGTTTTCGAAGTCGATCGGGTTGACCTTGTGCGGCATCGTCGACGAACCGATTTCGCCGGCCTTCGTGCGCTGCTTGAAGTAGCCGAGCGAGATGTAGCCCCACACGTCGCGGTCCAGATCCAGCAGGATCGTGTTCGCGCGCGAGATCGCGTCGAACAGCTCGGCCATGTAGTCGTGCGGCTCGATCTGGGTCGTGTACGGATTGAACGCGAGCTTCAGACGGTTCTCGACGACGTCCTTCGAGAATGCTTCCCAGTCGAACTCCGGATACGCGGACAGGTGCGCGTTGAAGTTGCCGACCGCGCCATTCATCTTGCCGAGCAGTTCGACCTTCGCGATCCGCTCGATCGCACGCGCGAGCCGCGCGGCGACGTTGGCGATTTCCTTGCCGAGCGTGGTCGGGCTGGCCGGCTGGCCGTGCGTGCGCGACAGCATCGGCTGGGCGGCGTGCGCGTGCGCGAGCGCAACGAGGCGTTGATGCACCGAGCGCAGCGCCGGCAGGACCACGTGTTCGCGCGCGCCGGCGAGCATCAGGCCGTGCGACGTGTTGTTGATGTCTTCCGACGTGCACGCGAAGTGGATGAACTCGCTCGCGCGCTCCAGTTCTTCATGGCCCTTCACCGATTCCTTCAACCAGTATTCGACGGCCTTCACGTCGTGGTTCGTCACGCGCTCGATTTCCTTGATGCGCGCGGCATCGTGCGCGGTGAAGCGCTCGGCCAGTTGCAGCAGGAATTGCTCGGACGCCTCGGAGAAGCGCGGCACTTCAGCGAAGCCGGCGCGCGACAGCGCGATCAGCCAGTGGATTTCGACCGTCACGCGATTGCGCATGAAGGCGGCTTCCGAGAGCCAGTCGCGCAGGGCTTCGGTTTTGGCGGCATAGCGGCCGTCGAGCGGGGAAAGCGCGTTCAGCGCGAACAGGGTGTCGGGGCGGGTGTCGGACATGATGAGGACCGGGTTGAAGCGGGGTTGAGCGCTCAGCGAGCGGGTCGGGAACGGAGGGAACCGTGGATTTTACCACTGTGACGCGATGTGCCCGCCCGGATGCGTCGGTCGCAATCCGCGCCGCTAGAATGCAGACTTCTTCCCTCTCGACGGCAAGCGCAATCGCATGGAACTGAAATGGCTCGAAGACTTCATTTCGCTCGCGGAAACGCGTAGCTTCAGCCGCTCGGCCGAGTTGCGCCACGTCACGCAGCCGGCTTTCTCGCGCCGCATCCAGGCGCTCGAGGCGTGGCTCGGCACGGAACTGATCGACCGTTCTGTTTATCCGACGCGGCTCACGGCGGCCGGTCAGGTGTTCAACGAGCAGGCGCTCGCGATGCTGTCGCAATTCCACGAGGCGCGCGCGCTGCTGCGCGGCCACACGGCGACGCCCCAGGCGACGATCGAATTCGCGGTCCCCCACACGCTGTCGCTCACTTACTTCCCGCGCTGGCTGCAGCGCATCGAGGCGCAGATGGGCCCGATCCACACGCGGCTGCGCGCGCTGAACGTGCACGACGCGGCGCTCTCGCTGGTGGAAGGCGGCTGCGATCTGATGATGGGCTACCACCATCCGAGCCATCCGGTCGCGCTCGATCCGGCGCGCTACGACATGCTGACGCTCGGCCACGAGCCGATCAGCCCGTTCTCGGCGCCGGCCCGCGCGGGGCGGCCGCGTCACACGCTGCCAGGCTCGGCCGAGGCGCCCGCGCCGTATCTGTCGTACACGCCGAACGCGTACCTCGGGCGCATGACCGAGGTGATTCTCGCGAACGCGCCGGAGCGCCTGTACCTCGACCGGCTCTACGAAACCGACATGGCCGAGGGGCTCAAGGCGATGGCGCTCGCTGGTCACGGCATCGCGTTTCTGCCGCATAGCGCGGTCGAAGATGCGGTGGCCGAAGGCCGGCTGATCCGCCTCGATCGCGCGACGCGCGGCACGCCCGAAGGGCAACTGACGCTCAGCATGGAGATTCGCCTGTACCGCGACAAGCTCGCCGCGAAAAGCGACGACGCGCGCCAGATTCTCGTGCGCCAGTTGTGGGACGTGGTGTCGGAGGAACTCCGGCAGAGCGCCGCCTGAGCCGCGGCATAAAACTCAAACTCGAACCTGCCTCGCGACGACGCGAATTTGCGGCTTTGCGAACGTTATGCAAGAAAAACATAACGGGATAAGGAAACGGCATTGGATTTCGATACGGCGTTTTTCCACAATGCCCGTACTCGATCAAACGCCGGAGCGTTCATGTCATCCCAGCAACAAGCCGCAGAATCGGTACAAGCCGCCTCAACGTTGCAAGCCGTTCCCTCCTACCTCAATAAGGAAGACCTCGGCCCTTGGGGCAACTATCTGCGCCAGGTCGACCGCGTCGCGCCGTATCTCGGTTCGCTGTCCCGCTGGCTCGAAACCCTGAAACGCCCGAAGCGCATTCTCGTCGTCGACGTGCCCATCGAACTCGACAACGGCACGGTCGCGCACTTCGAGGGTTATCGCGTGCAACACAACGTGTCGCGCGGTCCGGGCAAGGGCGGCGTGCGTTATCACCAGGACGTTACGCTATCCGAAGTGATGGCGCTGTCCGCGTGGATGTCGGTGAAGAATGCGGCGGTGAACGTGCCGTACGGCGGCGCGAAGGGCGGCATCCGCGTCGATCCGCGCACGCTGTCGCGTGGCGAGCTCGAGCGCGTGACGCGCCGCTACACGAGCGAGATCGGCATCATCATCGGACCGAATACCGACATCCCCGCGCCGGACGTGAACACGAACGAGCAGATCATGGCGTGGATGATGGACACGTACTCGATGAATCAGGGCCAGACGGCCACCGGCGTCGTGACTGGCAAGCCGATCACGCTCGGTGGCTCGCTCGGCCGTCGCGAGGCGACCGGCCGCGGCGTGTTCGTGGTGGGCTGCGAAGCGGCTCGCCGCATCGGCTTCGACATCGAAGGCGCACGTATCGCGGTGCAGGGCTTCGGCAACGTCGGCGGCATCGCCGCGCGTCTGTTCCAGGAGGCGGGCGCGAAGGTCGTCGCGGTGCAGGACCATACAGGCTCGGTGTACAAGTCCACCGGCATCGACGCGGTCGCGCTGCTCGACTACGTCGCGAAGACGGGCGGCGTCGGCGGTTTCCCCGAAGCCGATGCGATCACCGGTGATGAGTTCTGGACCGTCGAGTCGGACATCCTGATTCCGGCGGCGCTGGAAAATCAGATCACCGAAAAAAACGCCGGCAAGATCAAGACCAGGATCATCGTCGAGGGCGCGAACGGCCCGACCACCACGGCGGCGGACGACATCCTGCACGATCGCGGCATCCTCGTGATTCCGGACGTGGTCGCGAATGCCGGCGGTGTGACAGTGTCATATTTCGAATGGGTCCAGGACTTCTCGAGCTTCTTCTGGACCGAAGACGAGATCAACGAGCGCCTCGAGCGCGTGATGCGCGAAGCGTTCGCGGCGGTGTGGCAGGTGTCGAGCGAGCAGAACGTGTCGGTGCGCACGGCTGCGTTCATCGTCGCGTGCAAGCGGATTTTGCAGGCGCGCGAGATGCGCGGCTTGTATCCCTGATGGACCGTGTCCTATCTTGTTTGAAACGGCGGTGACGCGGCCCGGTATCCGGGCCGGGAGGCGCACACTGCCGAAACTTCGTGCATCAACGCGGTCCACAAGACGGCGTGTTTGACCGGCGGGCGGCATCCTATCGATGCCGCCCGCCTTCTCATATGCGCGAAACGGCCGTGCCACGGCGCTGCAAGCCCATCGCGGCGTGCGCGCAACAGAATGGTTAATAGCGATACTTTCAGAAAAATTACTTTGTTACACTGGCGCCGGTTCTTGCCAAGGAGATCAAGATGAAGATTAAAAAAGCTGCGCTGCTGCTCGCGACTCTCGGACTGTTTACGGTTGGCGCGCATGCGCAAGACTCGGGCACGCTGAAAAAGATCAAGGATACGGGCGTCATTTCGCTGGGCCATCGCGAATCGTCGATCCCGTTCTCCTATTACGACGAAAAGCAGAACGTGATCGGCTACTCGCAGGATTACGCGATGAAGATCGTCGAGGCCGTCAAGCAGAAGCTGAACATGCCGAACCTGAAGGTGAAGCTCGTGCCGGTCACGTCGCAGAACCGCATTCCGCTCGTGCAGAACGGCACGGTCGACATCGAGTGCGGCTCAACCACGAATAACCTCGAGCGTCAGCAACAGGCCGCCTTCACGAACACGATCTTCGTGATCGGCACGCGCCTGATGACCAAGAAAGATTCCGGCATCAAGGACTTCCCGGACCTGAAGGGCAAGACGGTCGTCACGACCGCCGGCACCACGTCCGAGCGCCTGCTTCGCAAGATGAACCAGGACAAGAACATGGGCATGAACATCATCAGCGCGAAGGATCACGGCGAATCGTTCCTGACGCTGTCGACGGGCCGTGCCGCCGCGTTCATGATGGACGACGCGCTGCTCGCCGGCGAGCGCGCCAAGTCGAGCAACCCGGGCGATTTCGTGATCGTCGGCACGCCGCAATCGCGGGAGGCGTACGGCTGCATGCTGCGCAAGAACGACCCCGACTTCAAGAAGGTCGCCGACGACGCCATCGCGAAGGTGCAAACGTCGGGCGAAGGCGAACAGATCTACAAGCGCTGGTTCGAATCGCCGATCCCGCCGAAGGGCCTGAACCTGAACTTCCCGATGAGCGACGATATGCGTGCGCTGTTCAAGAATCCGAACGACAAGGCAATCGACTAAACCCTAGCTGCTTTTTCGACACTTTCGAAACGCTGAACGCAACGGAAGGGGCCACGCGCTTCTTCCGTTTCTTTTTGCCGGAGTCTTGGCCATGTCATATCACTGGAACTGGGGCATTCTGCTGAGTCCCGTCTCCACGGGCGAGCCGACCACCTATCTGGGCTGGCTGTTCTCGGGGCTGCGGGTGACGGTCACCGTGTCGCTGTCGGCATGGGTGATCGCGCTGATCGTCGGCTCGCTCTTCGGTGTGCTGCGCACGGTGCCCAACAAATGGGCGTCGGGCGTCGGCACCGTCTACGTCGCGATTTTCCGTAACATTCCGCTGATCGTGCAGTTCTTCATCTGGTATCTGGTGATACCGGAGCTGCTGCCCGTGTCGATCGGCAACTGGTTCAAGCAATTGCCGCCGGGCGCGCAGTTCTTCTCATCGTCGATCGTGTGTCTGGGCCTCTTCACCGCCGCGCGCGTGTGCGAGCAGGTGCGCTCGGGCATCAACGCGTTGCCGCGCGGCCAGCGCGCGGCCGGTCTGGCGGTAGGCCTCACGCAGTGGCAGACGTATCGCTATGTGCTGCTGCCGGTCGCGTACCGCATCATCGTGCCGCCGCTCACCTCCGAGTTTCTGAACATCTTCAAGAACTCCGCGGTTGCCTCGACGATCGGTCTGCTCGATCTGTCCGCGCAGGCGCGCCAGCTCGTCGACTACACGTCGCAAACTTACGAGTCGTTCATCGCGGTCACGGTCGCATACATGCTGATCAATCTGATCGTGATGCAACTGATGCGCTGGGTCGAAGTGAAGGCCCGGCTGCCCGGCTATATCGGAGGAAAGTGATGCATCATTTCGACTGGAGCGGTATTCCGGGCGCGCTGCCTACGCTATGGACCGGCGCGATCATCACGTTCAAGATCACGCTGATCGCGATCGTATTCGGCATCATCTGGGGCACCATTCTCGCGATGTTTCGACTGTCGCCGATCAAGCCGCTCGGATGGTTCGCGCAGGCTTACGTGACGCTCTTCCGTTCGATCCCGCTCGTGATGGTGCTGCTGTGGTTCTTCCTGATCGTGCCGCAGGTGCTGCAAAGCGTGCTCGGTCTGTCGGCCGACATCGACATCCGGCTCGCCTCGGCGATGGTCGCGTTCTCGCTGTTCGAGGCCGCGTATTATTCGGAGATCATCCGCGCTGGCATTCAGGCGGTGCCGCGTGGTCAGGTCAACGCGTCGTTCGCGCTCGGCATGACCTATGGGCAGGCGATGCGCCTGATCGTGCTGCCGCAGGCGTTCCGCGCGATGGTGCCGCTGCTGCTCACGCAGGGTATCGTGCTGTTTCAGGATACGTCGCTCGTCTACGTGATCAGCCTCGCCGACTTCTTCCGCACGGCTACGAATATTGGCGATCGTGACGGCACGAACGTCGAGATGGTACTGTTCGCGGGCGCGTGTTATTTCGTGATCTGCGTGATCGCGTCGAGCCTCGTCAAAGGTCTTCAGAAAAAGGTCGCAAGATGATCTCTATCAAGAATGTTTCGAAGTGGTACGGCCATTTCCAGGTGCTGACCGACTGCACGACGGAAGTCAAAAAGGGCGAAGTGGTCGTGGTGTGCGGGCCGTCCGGTTCGGGCAAGTCCACGCTGATCAAGACCGTCAACGGACTCGAGCCGTTCCAGAAGGGGGAGATCGTCATCAACGGCCAGTCACTGACCGACAAGAAAACCAATCTGTCGAAGCTGCGCTCGAAGGTCGGCATGGTGTTCCAGCACTTCGAACTGTTTCCGCATCTGTCGATCGTGCAGAACCTGACGCTCGCGCAGGTCAAGGTGCTCGGCCGCTCGAACGACGAGGCGACCGCGAAGGCCCTGAAGCTGCTCGATCGCGTCGGTCTGCGCGCACATGCGGACAAGTATCCGGGGCAGCTGTCCGGTGGTCAGCAGCAGCGCGTGGCGATTGCGCGTGCGCTCTCCATGGACCCGATCGCGATGCTGTTCGACGAGCCGACCTCGGCGCTCGATCCGGAGATGATCAACGAAGTGCTCGACGTGATGGTCGAACTCGCGCAGGAAGGCATGACGATGATGTGCGTGACGCACGAAATGGGCTTCGCGAAGAAGGTCGCGCATCGCGTGATTTTCATGGACAAGGGTTTGATCGTCGAAGACGACCGCAAGGAAGACTTCTTCGCGAATCCGAAGTCGGATCGCGCGAAGGATTTTCTCGCGAAGATTCTGCACTGAGGGTGGGTGCGCAGGCCTCGTTTCGGGGCTCGCGCGGGACGAAAAAAGCCGCTCCGTGGAGCGGCTTTTTGTTTCGCAGGCGTAGGGTCACGCGGCGGCTTACGACTCGAACGCTGCCGTGTCATCGGCGGCTTCGAGATCGGTTTCGCTGTCGGGTGAAAGCGTGGTTGCGCTCGTGCCCACCGCGTGCGCGCCGTTCGACGCCGCGATCGTCGTGGCCGACGCCGATGCGTCGAGTGCCGGATTGCGCAGCTTTTCGAGCACCGACTGCGGCACCGGAATATTGGCGCGGCCGATCACGTCGCCATGCTGGAACATCAGCAGATCGCCGGGCTTGAACGCGGTCCACACTTCGTTGTCGGTCAGCGGCTTGGTCGCGATGACTGCAACGCGGTCTTCGGGTGTCGTGTATTTGGCGAAATCGATCGATACGTCCGCGTCGACCAGATGCGCGGTCGAAAACGGCCAGCGACGCACGACGTAATGCAGATGCGTCGAGCAATGCGCGAACAGGGCCTGGCCGTTAGACATCAGGAAATTGAACACGCCGTACTGCGTGATTTCACGCGTGAGCGTCTCGAGCGCGGCGAACAGCTCGTGAAGCGGCGGCTGCTGCGCGCCCGGAAAAGCCTTACGCAAACCTTCCAGCAGCGCGCAGAACGAGAGTTCGCTGTCGGTCGTGCCGACCGGCTGATACACGCCGTTCAGTTCCGGCGCGTAAGCCTGCAGATCGCCGTTATGCGCGAAGATCCAGTGACGCCCCCACAGTTCGCGCATGAACGGGTGGCAGTTTTCGAGCAGGATGTGCCCTTGCGTCGCCTTGCGGATGTGCGCGATCGTGTTTTTCGATTTGATCGGGTAGCGCTTGACCATCTCGGCGATCGGCGACGTGGCCGACGATTGATGATCGATGAACAAGCGGCACGCCTTGTCTTCAAAGAAAGCGATGCCCCAGCCGTCGGCGTGGTGATCGGTGACGCCGCCACGCGCCGCAAAGCCGGTAAAGGAAAACGTGACGTCCGTCGGCGCGGCGCAGTTCATTCCGAGAAGTTGGCACATGTTGCAGGTGAGCCTGTGAACGGAGTGAGCCGTTACAATGATGATTTCCCAAGCATATCACCGAGCCGGAGACGCCAAATAGCAAAATTGACATGTGTTTGGGCCGCTACAACGCGGTTTGACCGGTCGATCAGCGAGGCGCGCGAAGTCTCGTATTCCTGCCATGACTGCTTCCAACGTTTCCCCCGATGCCATCACACTGGTCCGCCCGGACGACTGGCATCTGCACGTGCGCGACGGCGCGATGCTCGCGGCCGTGCTGCCTGACACCGCTCGCCAGTTCGGTCGCGCGATCATCATGCCGAACCTGAAGCCGCCGGTCACGACGACCGCGATGGCGGAGGCATATCGCGAGCGCGTCATCGCCGCGATTCCCGAGGGCGCGAAATTCGAGCCGCTGATGACGCTGTACCTGACCGACAACACGCCGCCCGACGAGATCCGCCGCGCGCGCGAGAGCGGCTTCGTGCACGGCGTGAAGCTGTACCCGGCGGGCGCGACGACGAACTCCGACGCGGGCGTCACCGATCTGATGAAGTGCGCGAAGACGCTGGAAGTGATGCAGGAAGTCGGCATGCCGCTGCTCGTGCATGGCGAGGTGACCGATTCGGACATCGATCTGTTCGATCGCGAAAAGGTCTTCATCGATCGCGTGATGATGCCGCTGCGCCGCGCATTTCCGGCGCTGAAGGTCGTGTTCGAGCACATCACGACGAAGGACGCGGCCGACTACGTCCGCGAAGCGGGCGTCGCGCCGGAACTGCTTGGCGCTACGATCACCGCGCACCATCTGCTGTACAACCGCAACGCGATTTTCCAGGGCGGCATCCGTCCGCATTACTACTGCCTGCCGGTGCTCAAACGCGAGACCCATCGCGTCGCGCTGGTCGAGGCGGCGACCTCGGGCGATCCGCGCTTCTTCCTCGGCACCGACAGCGCGCCGCATCCGAAGGGGCTGAAGGAACACGCGTGCGGTTGCGCGGGCTGCTACACCGCGCTGCACGCGCTCGAGCTCTATACCGAAGCATTCGACAAGGCCGGCGCGCTCGACAAGCTCGAAGGCTTCGCGAGCTTCCATGGTCCGGACTTCTACCGTCTGCCGCGCAATACGGAGAAGGTCACGCTGCGTCGCGAGGAATGGACGCTGCCGGCCGAACTGCCGGCCGGCGATACGCCGGTCGTGCCGCTGCGAGGCGGGGAGTCGATTGGCTGGCGTCTCGTTTGAGGCTGCGGTAGATGCGGGAGCGTGAGGCGGGGCAGCGCGCTGCCAATATTGATAAGGCGGCGAAAGCGGGCTCCGCGGTAGCGCATGAAGCCGCGGCGACCAAAGCTGCGCGCGGCATGGCACCCGAGCCTCTGCCACAGTGCTTCGCCGCGATCGACTGGTCGAAGCCGTGGTTCGCGCAATTCGCCACACGCGGTCAGCGTTGGCAGCAAGCCGCGCTGACCGGCTACGCGGACCTTCTCGCCGCGATGAACGCCGACGCCGCCCAGATGCAACAGACCACCGGCCGCGGCCAGCCTCTTGCGTTCATCGCGCAGAACGACCTGCCACCGGGTGCCGCGTACGAGGGGCATATAGCGTCGACCGGTTGCGTGCCGACGCGCCACAATCTGCACGACTTCTTCAACGGTTCGATGTGGTTCGCGTTTCCGCGCATCAAGGCGGCGCTGAACGCGCGCCAGTCGGCGGAACTCGACGTGCTCGGCGTCGGCCCGACGCGTGGCGGTGTGCGCGACATGCTGACCCTCTTCGACGAAAACGCGCTGCTGTTCGCTTGCGCCGATTCTTCGCTGAGCGCCGCGCTACGCGGCTTCGAGTGGCAGACGCTGTTTGCCGCGTGGCGCGATGCGTGGGGGCGGCGCTGCGAAGTGCGGTGCTTCGGCCATGCGCTGCTCGAAAAGCTGATCGCGCCGTTCAAGGGCTGCACCGGCCATGCATGGATCGTCGACGTTCCGGAAGAGTATTTCGAATGGGACACCCCGACGCGCGACGCATGGCTCGATGAAGCCGTCAGCGCGGCGCTGCTCGGCCCCGACGCTTTGACGAGCCGGATGTTCGCGCCGCTGCCAGTGCTCGGCATTCCGGGCTGGTGGCCCGAGAACGAATCGCCGGCGTTCTACGACGACACGTCCGTGTTCCGCACGGGGCGGCGCAAGCGCTAGGCGCTTCCAAGTTCGGTGTTAAAATTCGCGCCAGCAAAGCAGGCTAGGCAGTCGCGGCCTCGACGGCTTCGGCCAACGAGGGCGAGGAAAGTCCGGACTCCACAGGGCAGGGTGATGGCTAACGGCCATCCGTGGCGACACGCGGAACAGGGCAACAGAAAGCAAACCGCCGATGGCCCGGCGCAAGCCGGGATCAGGTAAGGGTGAAACGGTGCGGTAAGAGCGCACCGCGGCTGTCGCAAGGCAGACCGGCACGGTAACCTCCACCCGGAGCAATTCCAAGTAGGCAGGCGCGCATCTTCGCGATGCAGGACGGGGCCCCCGTCTCGTCTGCGGGTAGGAAGCTTGAGCGCGTCAGTAATGGCGCGCCTAGAGGAATGGCTGCCACGCGGGTCGAGTCTTCGGGCGCGGCGCGTGCACAGAATCCGGCTTATCGGCCTGCTTTGCCGCTGAATAAGAAAAGCCGGCGTCCGTTGGGACGCCGGCTTTTTCATTTGGGGCGGGGTGGCGGCCGTAGCCGCCATCGCTTTCGCGCTCAGAGCGCGACGATGTCGAACGAATGCGTGAGCTCGGCGGTCTTCGCGATCATGATCGACGCCGAGCAGTATTTGTCGTGCGAGAGGTTGATCGCGCGCTCGACGGTCGCCGGGTTCAGATTCTTGCCCGTCACCGTGAAGTGGAAGTGGATCTTCGTGAACACCTTCGGATCTTCGCTCGCGCGCTCGGCCTTCAGCGTCACCGAGCAGCCGGCGATCTCCTGGCGGCTCTTCTTCAGGATCATCACGACGTCGTAGGCGGTGCAGCCGCCGGTGCCGAGCAGCACCATTTCCATCGGGCGCGGCGCGAGGTTGCGTCCGCCACCCTCGGGTGCGCCGTCCATCGCGACCAGATGACCGCTGCCCGTCTCGGCCGCGAACGCCATCCCGTCTTGTCCCATCCAGCTTACTTTGCATTCCATGCTGTCACTCCCACCGCGCATCGCTTTGTCGAGACGGCATTGTAGCCCGGCGTCTGACGATTGGCGCACGCTGAGCGCATCCCGCGTCCATGCACGGTGATTGCTTTCTTGTTGCGGTGCGGAATGGGCGGGTGGTTCCAGAATTCCTCGGACAGTTTAGGGTACTTACTCTAAGGCATGTCTGATGCGATTCGAATTTTTTGGCCTTTAGTGCTTGAGCCAAAAGGAGTTTCGTCAAATGTCCTCCCTGCCTCGAATCTGTCACATTGTGAAAACTAATTTCACAATGCAAATCTTCTTGCGTTGCACAAGGGTGACTCTTATAATTTACTTCATCGTTGCAGCAGTTCTGCAACCTCCGCTGTCTCCTCCACCTCCTCCTTTGGTGGATTAAACCCGAGCCGCTCGTTCGGGTTTTTTTTCGCCCCGTTTGTCAGGCGTTTCGCCCCGTTTCCTGGCCGCTCGCGGCGAGCGCATCGCACGTTTTGACTTGCCAGCACAAATTCCTTTATAATTCAGGGCTTTTCCGCATCCGCGCCCGCGGAAGAAGAACCAGGGAGAGCCTGCACGCGCCTCGATGCGCACACTACAAGCAGGAAAGAACACATTGGGCGCAGCAATTTTTTTGGATCGATCATGAAGACGTTTTCCGCAAAAGCCCATGAGGTGACGCGCGAATGGTACGTGATTGACGCGACGGATAAGGTTCTCGGGCGTGTCGCCAGCGAAGTGGCACACCGTCTTCGCGGCAAGCACAAGCCTGAATTCACTCCCCACGTCGACACCGGTGATTTCATCATCGTCATCAACGCCGGCAAGCTGAAGGTCACGGGCAACAAGGTTACCGACAAGAAGTACTACCGTCACTCGGGCTACCCGGGCGGTATCTATGAAACGACGTTCGGCAAGATGCAGGAACGCTTCCCGGGCCGTGCGCTCGAGAAAGCGGTCAAGGGCATGCTGCCGAAGGGTCCGCTCGGCTACGCGATGATCAAGAAGCTGAAGGTCTACGCTGACGCAACGCATCCGCATTCGGCACAACAGCCGAAGGCGCTCGAGATCGAGATCTAAAGGGAGCCCACATGATCGGTAACTGGAATTACGGCACGGGCCGCCGCAAGAGTGCCGTCGCTCGCGTGTTCATCAAGGCAGGCAAGGGCGACATCGTTGTGAACGGCAAGCCCATCGCCGACTACTTCTCGCGCGAAACGTCGCTGATGATCGTGCGTCAGCCGCTGGAACTCACGAACCACGGTGTCACGTTCGACATCAAGGTCAACGTGACCGGCGGCGGTGAAACGGGTCAAGCAGGTGCGGTTCGCCACGGCATCACCCGCGCGCTGATGGACTATGACGCAACGCTGAAGCCGGAACTGTCGAAGGCTGGCTTCGTCACGCGTGACGCTCGTGAAGTCGAACGTAAGAAGGTCGGCTTCCACAAGGCGCGTCGCCGCAAGCAGTTCTCGAAGCGTTAATCGTTTCGGGCGCGAACCGGCCTTCACGCCGGTTTGCAGCAAAAGCCGCCAACGCCACGCGCGAAGGCGGCTTTTTTTATGGTTCACCGGCCGGTCTCGTTCGCTCAAGCGGCATCGGCTCGCCTTGCATCGACCTTGCAGCAAGAACCCATTGATTTTGTGGGCTTCAGCACGATATCCGGAACAGCCCTACAATATCGGCTAAAGCTATTTGGAGAGTTCGAATGAACGCAGTCACCGACACCCCCGTGACCGAGATGCCGGCCCCCTTCGTCTTCACCGACGCAGCGGCTGACAAGGTCAAGCAACTGATCGATGAGGAAGGCAACCCGGAGCTCAAGCTGCGCGTGTTCGTGCAGGGCGGCGGCTGCTCGGGCTTCCAGTACGGCTTCACGTTTGATGAAGCGATCAACGAAGACGACACCGTGATGAACAAGAGCGGCGTCCAGCTGCTGATCGACTCGATGAGCTACCAGTACCTGGTCGGCGCAGAGATCGACTACAAGGACGACATCAACGGCGCGCAGTTCGTCATCAAAAACCCGAACGCGAGCACGACCTGCGGTTGCGGTTCGTCGTTCTCGGTCTGAGCGGACAGGCTCTTCGTGCCACAGTGAAAACGGCGCCTCGGCGCCGTTTTTTTTATTGTTTTCGCGCCGCAGAGGCAACCCGCGACATCAAGAGGCGTGGGTTTGTTCGCATCTGCCTTTTCTCAGCGCGGGTAAATAGCCCCCAACACCCGCTCCGCGGATGCCCCGGTCACGCTTGGCAGACTGCCCGGCAGACGCGCGATGCAGCGCATCGCGAGCCACGCGAACGCGAGCGGCTCGACCTGGCTCGGCGGCACGCCGAGCGCGTCGGTCGTCATCACGGGCACGCCGCTTACACCACTGTCTTCGAGCGCCTGCTGCAACGCCTTCATGATCTCCGGATTGCGCGCGCCGCCGCCGCACAGGTACACGGCCCGCGCATCGGATGCATGCCGCTCAATCTCGCGCGCGACCGTCACCGCGGTCAGCGCGACGAGCGTCGCCTGTACGTCGGCTGGTGCGAGCGCGGAGAACGGCTCGAGCTTCGCATCGAGCCATGCGGTGTTGAACAGATCGCGGCCGGTGCTCTTGGGCGGCTGCTCTGCGAAGAATGGTTCGTCGAGCAACGCGTTCAGCAGCTTGCGATCGACCTGGCCACTCGCCGCGAAATGACCGTTTTCGTCGAATGGCTTGCCGAGCTGGCGCTCGGCCCATGCGTCGAGCAGCGCGTTCGCCGGGCCGCAGTCGAAGCCGCGCACGCCGCCGGTCGCGTTCAGGATCGTGATGTTGCTGATTCCGCCAAGATTGCAGACGACGCGCGTTTCGTCCTTCGCACCGAAGATCGTCGCGTGAAAAGCGGGCACGAGCGGCGCGCCCTGGCCGCCTGCCGCGACATCGCGGCTGCGGAAATCGGCGACCACGTCGATATGCAGCATTTCCGCGAGCAGCGCCGGGTTGTTGATCTGTCGCGTATACCCCTTTTCCGGCCGATGCCGCACGGTCTGCCCATGCACGCCGATCGCACGGACGTCATCGGCCGATACGCGGCTGTCGCGCAGCAGATCGTGGCAGCACACCGTGTAGCGCGTCGCGAGCGCGTTGGCGGCGAGCGCCTCGCGCTCGATCTCGTTGTCCCCCGGCTGTTGCAGCGCGAACAGCGCTTCGCGGATGCCGGCCGAAAAGCCGACGAACGCTTCGGCCAGCACCTCGGGCGGCTTCCCATTGGCAAACCGGACGGCCACGCCGTCCACACCGTCCATGCTGGTTCCCGACATCAGTCCGAAATAGATGCCGTCTGCGGGATCTTGCGCCACGTCGCTGCTCCTGTCGATGTTCATTCCGATTCGTTGTAGCAGATTATCGGCGCAAACGGCGAAGGCGACGCGAGCCGCAACGAATTGGCCCGTCGCGGGGCCGTGCGGGGCGCGTGAGAGGGCGCGGCGGCGCGCATCTATGGGACAATCCTGTTTTTTCGCGACTTCACGTTTCCAGCATGAGCACCGAGTCCACCCAGCCCAATCCCGCTTCCGCCTTCCCGATCACCGACGAAGTCCGTCACGCGCTCGCCGTGACCAGGCGCGGCGTCGACGAACTGCTGATCGAAGACGAATTCGCGCAAAAGCTCGCGCGCAGCGCGGCGACGGCCAAGCCGCTGCGCATCAAGCTCGGGCTCGATCCGACTGCACCCGACATCCACATCGGCCACACGGTCGTGCTGAACAAGATGCGCCAGTTGCAGGACCTCGGCCACACGGTGATTTTCCTGATCGGCGACTTCACGTCGCTGATCGGCGATCCGTCCGGGCGTAACGCGACCCGCCCGCCGCTTACGCGCGAGCAGATCGAATCGAACGCGAAGACCTATTTCGAGCAAGCCGCGCTGGTGCTCGATCGCGACAAGACCGAGATTCGCTACAACAGCGAATGGTCGATGCCGCTAGGCGCCGACGGCATGATCAAGCTTGCGTCGCGCTACACGGTCGCACGCATTCTCGAGCGCGAGGACTTCACGAAGCGCTTCCAGGGCGGCGTGCCGATCTCGATCCACGAATTCCTGTACCCGCTGATGCAGGGCTACGACTCGGTCGCGCTGAACGCGGACCTGGAGCTCGGCGGCACGGATCAGAAGTTCAACCTGCTGGTGGGTCGCGAGTTGCAGAAGCAGTACGGCCAGGAGCAGCAGTGCATCCTGACGATGCCGCTGCTCGAAGGGCTCGACGGCGTCGAGAAGATGTCGAAGTCGAAGAACAACTACATCGGCATCAGCGAAAAGCCGACCGACATGTTCGGCAAGCTGATGAGCATCTCCGACACGCTGATGTGGCGTTACTTCGAACTGCTGTCGTTCCGTCCGATGGATGAGATCGCCGGCTTCAAGAGTGAAGCCGACGCGGGCCGTAATCCGCGCGATTTCAAGGTGATGCTCGGCCAGGAAATCGTCGCGCGTTTCCACTCGCAGGCGGACGCCGAACGCGCGCTCGAGGACTTCAACCATCGCGCGAAGGGCGGCGTGCCCGACGACATCCCGGCCGTGACGCTCGCGGGCGCACCGCTCGCGATCGGCCAGTTGCTGAAGCAGGCGAACCTCGTACCGTCGACGAGCGAGGCGCTGCGCAATATCGAGCAAGGCGGCGTGAAGATCGACGGCGCCGCGGTGTCCGACAAGGGCCTGAAGGTCGAAGCGGGCGAGTACGTCGTGCAGGTCGGCAAGCGCCGTTTCGCGCGCGTGACGCTGACGGCGTGATCGCGCTGATCCAACGCGTGCGGTGCGCCGAAGTGCGCGTCGCCGATCGCGTGACCGGCGCGATCGACGCGGGCCTGCTCGCGCTCGTCTGCGCGGAGCGTGGCGACACCGAGGCCACGGCCGACAAGCTGCTCGCCAAGGTGCTCGGTTACCGCGTGTTCAGCGACGCGGCCGGCAAGATGAACCTGTCGGTGCAGAATCTCGACGGCGCCGGACGCGCGGGCGGCCTGCTGCTCGTGTCGCAGTTCACGCTCGCGGCCGATACCAACAGCGGCCTGCGCCCGAGCTTCACGCCGGCCGCGCCGCCCGACGAGGGCAAGCGCCTGTTCGACTACTTCGTCGCGGCCGCGCGCGCGAAGCATCCGATCGTCGAGACTGGCGAGTTCGGCGCGGATATGCAGGTGTCGCTCGTCAACGACGGGCCGGTCACGTTCTGGTTGCAGACCAACGCGTAAAAGAACGCAAACGTTCGAGCACGCCGTCGCCGCAGGCGAGCCGTGCCGCTGCTTTTTGCGACAATAGTCGCTCGACACAACCGCGAACGGCACCTCTCTCTCATGACGACGCAGATCCTGTTTATCCGGCACGGCGAGACCGACTGGAACCGCATCAAGCGCATTCAAGGCCACATCGACATTCCGCTTGCGACGACCGGCGTCGCGCAGGCGCGACGTCTCGCGCAGCGCCTCGCCGACGAGGCGAAGCAGGGCGCGCGGCTCGACGCGATCTATTCGAGCGACTTGCAGCGCGCGCAGCAGACCGCGCAGCCGATCGGCGAGGCGCTCGGCCTGCCGCTGCAGTCGCGCGAGAACTTGCGCGAGCGCTCGTACGGCGCGTTCCAGGGCCATGACAGCGACGAGATCGCGCTGCGTTTCCCCGACGAATACGCGCAGTGGCAAACCCGCGATCCCGGCTTTGCGCCGCCCGAGGGCGAGTCGCACCGCGTGTTCTACCACCGCATCGTGCATGCGATCGAGCCGCTCGTCGCCGCGCATCCGGGCGGGCGCATCGCCTGTGTCACGCATGGCGGCGTGCTCGACTGCGTGCGCCGCTTTGCAACCGGCATGCGGCTCGAAGCACCGCGCGACTACCCGCTGCTGAACACCAGCCTGAACGTCGTGGATTACGGGGACGGTCGCGCGACGATCGTGTCGTGGGCGGACGTAACGCATCTCGACGCGGGCAGCGCCGACGATGATGGTTTCAGGAAGGGACCGGGGCGGTAAGCAAAGGCGGGCAATGGCCCGAGACGCGTGCCGCAATCAATCCTGCTCCCGCACCGCCGCCGCCGCGCGGCGCCGAGCCCGCTTCGATACTCCATTGACCAGCGCCCAGCGGATCACCGGCGCGACGACCCGCACGCCAGGCCGCGCGAAGGTTCGACGCAGCGCCGCGTGGCGATTCAAGCCGAGCATCGTCTGCGCCCAGTCGGGCAACAGATCGACCCCCGCGTTGAGCATTAGCGTGCCAGCGGGCCGCATCGCGAAGCTCGGTGCCGGCGCGTTCATCAGAATACTCACGACTTCGCGCGTGCGCTCGCTCGCGACGAGCGCGGGCCGCATCGCGAGCAGGTACGCCTCGATCTCGGCGCGCGAGCGCGGAATATCGACGGCGCCGAGCATTTCCGCGATGCGCGCGGTTTCCGCGAAGTATTGATCCTGCGCCGCGACGGACAGCACCGGATTCACATAGCGCAGGTGCGCGGTCATGAAGCTCGACACTTCCGCGACGTGCACCCACGTCAGCAGCGCGGGCTCGCTCGCGCGATACGACTGGCCGTCCGGTGCGACGCCGGTCACGTCGAGATGAATGCGCTTCACGCGCTCGATCAGCGCGAGCGCATCGTTCTTGCTGCCGTACGTTGTGCCGGCGATGAACGTCGCCGTGCGACGCAGCCGGCCCAGGATGTCGGTGCGAAAGCTCGAGTGATCCCAAACGCCCGCGAGCGCGAGCGGATGCAGCGCCTGAAGCAGCAGCGCGCTGATGCCGCCGGTCATCATCGACGTGAAGTCGGCGTGGACCTTCCAGCAGACGGAGTCCGGCCCGAACAGACCGGGGTCGCCCGGCGGCGACGAGTAGTCGAGCACCGGTCCGCTGCCGGTCGTCAGATGCGTGACGCCGGCGGCGAGCTTCGAGCGCAGGCGGTGGGTGAGGCGCTGCGTGACATTGCCGGACGGGTCGCCGGCGGGATTGACAGGTGAACGGTTGGAAGGGCCGGGTTGCTGGGTCTGGTCTGACATCCTGGTCGGCCTCGTCGCGTGACTCAGTTCGTGGAATCCCACAGACCCGGCCGCGCGCTCGCCGAATCCGGCGCGGCCAGTCCGAAATGCCGGTACGTGAGCAGCGTGGCGATGCGGCCGCGTGGCGTGCGCTGCAGGAAGCCCTGCTGGATCAGATACGGCTCGAGCACGTCTTCGATCGTGTCGCGCTCCTCGCCGATCGCCGCGGCGAGGTTGTCGACACCGACCGGGCCACCGTCGAACTTGTGCAGGATCGCTTCGAGCAGCTTGCGGTCCATCAGGTCGAAGCCGACCGCGTCGACGTCGAGCATGCTGAGCGCGGCGTCGGCCACCTGCGCGGTGATGTTGCCGTCGGCCTTCACTTCGGCGAAGTCGCGCACGCGCCGCAGCAAGCGGTTCGCGATACGCGGCGTGCCGCGCGCGCGACGGGCGATTTCGAACGCGCCGTCCGGATGGATCTGCGCGCCGAGCAGCGCGGCCGAACGCGTGACGATGCGCGTGAGCTCCTCGGCGTTATAGAACTCGAGTCGCGCGACGATGCCGAAGCGGTCGCGCAGCGGATTGGTCAGCATACCCGCGCGCGTGGTCGCGCCGACCAGCGTGAACGGCTGCAGATCGAGCTTCACGCTGCGCGCGGCCGGCCCTTCGCCGATCATGATGTCGATCTGATAATCCTCGAGCGCTGGATACAGGATTTCCTCGACGACCGGCGAGAGCCGGTGGATTTCGTCGATGAAAAGAACGTCGTTGGCTTCGAGATTGGTCAGCAGCGCGGCGAGGTCGCCGGCGCGTTCGAGCACCGGCCCCGACGTTTGCCGCAGATTGACGCCCATCTCGCGCGCGATGATGTGCGCGAGCGTGGTCTTGCCGAGGCCCGGCGGCCCGAACAGCAGCACGTGGTCCAGCGATTCGGAACGGCGCCTCGCGGCCTCGATGAAGATTTCGAGCTGGCCGCGCACTTTCTCCTGCCCGACATATTCGTCGAGCTGACGCGGGCGCAGCGCGCGCTCGAACGCTTCTTCGTTCGGCGACACGGGCGTGGCCGCGATGATGCGCTCGGCGGCGAGTTTGTCGGTTTCGATCATGCGGTCATTGTACCGCGCGCGGCTTGGCGCTTAGCCCTTCGACAGCGCCTTCAACGCGAGCTTGATGCCCTCGGACACGCCCGTACCGGCCGGCACGTTCTTGATTGCCGCGAGCGCTTCTTTTTCCGAGTAGCCGAGCGCGAGCAGCGCATTGAGGATGTCGGAGGCGTGGTCGGATGGCGACGCGGCGCCCGCCATCGCGCCGAGGTCGGCGCCGAGCTTGCCCTTCAGTTCGAGCAGCAGCCGCTCGGCGGTCTTCTTGCCGATGCCCGGTACACGCGTGAGGCGCGCGGAGTCCTGCATCGTGACCGTCTGCGCGAGCTCCGCGACGCTCATGCCCGACAGCACCGCGAGCGCCATGCGCGCGCCGATGCCGGAAATCTTCAGCAGCTCGCGGAACGTCGAGCGTTCCTGCGCGGTGCCGAAGCCGTACAGCAGATGCGCGTCCTCGCGAACGATCATCTGCGTGAGCAGCACGATGCGCTCGCCGGTCGACGGCAGGTTGTAGAAGGTGCTCATCGGCACGTCCACTTCATAGCCGACGCCGTTGCAGTCGACGAGCAGATGCGGCGGATTTTTTTCCAGCAGAACGCCGGCAATGCGACCGATCATGGCGGATTAGTTTTCAGAGTCGGATGGGAAAGCGCGAGTGTAGCGCAGCGGATCGGCGGCGCGGGGCATAGTTGCGCTAGCCCACCAGACGCCCGCGCCGCACGCGCAACCCCTTCTTCGCGAGCGCCGGTGCGATGCCGCCGAGCGTGCTCAGCGTCGAGCCGCCGTGCGCGTGGCAGATGGCCATGCCGAGCGCGTCGGCGGCGTCGGTGCCGGGCACGCCCGCCAGGCTCAGCAGCCGCACGACCATCTGCTGCATTTGCTCCTTGGTCGCGCGGCCATAGCCGACCACCGACTGCTTCAGCTGCAGCGCGGTGTATTCGGCGACCGGCACGCCGCCCGCGACGAGCCCGCAGATCGCGGCGCCGCGCGCCTGGCCGAGCAGCAGCGTCGACTGCGGATTGACGTTGACGAAGACTTTTTCGATGGCCGCCTGATCCGGCGCGTGCTCGCGGATCAGCGTCGAGATGCCCGCGAAGATGGTGCCGAGCCGCGACGGCAGATCGGCGTCGGCGGTGCGGATCACGCCGCTCGCGACGTAGCTCAGTGTGTGGCCGTGTTGTTCGATCACCCCGAAGCCGGTCACGCGCAGGCCGGGGTCGATGCCGAGAATTCTCATGAGGTGCCGCACAAGCGATAAAAACCAGGTGCCTGCGATACTACATCGAACGCGGCGCGCGGCGGTCCGCTGACAGCATGCTTAGCGGAATAAAAGCTGCTAATGGCTTTGCGCAAGGAGGGCGATCGAGAATGGAGCGCTACCGCAATCTCAGCGGCGACTCGGGTGTCGACGCTTACGAAATCGGCGACGATTTAATCAAGGTGCGCTTTCGGCCGGGCGTCGTGTATTGGTACACAGAGGCGAGTGTCGGCGCCGAACATGTCGCGGTGCTGAAGCGTCTCGCGCGGCGGGGCCGGGGTTTGGGCACGTACATCAGCCAGCATGCGCAGGTGCGGGACGGTTACGCGCGCAAAGAGCCGGACGATTGAACGCGTCGCCGCGATCGGGATAGGGGCGGTCAGTTAGCCTGACCGATCCCCTCCCACACCACCCGGCATGCGGGTCCGCACCGGGCGGTTCGAGCAGTTGAGGTCATGAGAGGCGGGGTACGCCAAGACGGTCGAAGTAAGCAACTGGCATGGCCCGGTTCAGCAACAGGTAGCTGTTGTGCCACCAGCGACGGCTGTTCGCCGCCACCAGCCTGGCCTCTGATTCCGAAGCACCCAGCGCTCGCAACTCCCGATACATTGTCTTGCCCCGGCGCCAGTGCTTGAGCTGCAGCGCACGCAGACGGTGCCTGATCCATTCGTCGAGTTCACGGAACACCCGCGGCGTCTGGGCCAGATTAAAGTACGCCTTCCAGCCCAGCATATACGCCCGCATTCGCTCCGCCACCTCCGGCAGGCTGCGCCCGCACGAACGGCGTGTCAGTTCCCGGATGCGTTGTTTGAAGTTCGCCAAGGCCTTGCCAGCTACCGCGCATTTCACCTGCCGGCCTTTCCCGTGCCACAGCGTGTAGCCCAGGAACTTGCGCCGGGATGCTGGCGCGACCGCTGTCTTGGCCTCGTTGACCTTCAGATGGAGTCGTGCATAGAGCCTGCACAGGCCCTCCAGCACCCGTTCGCCCGACCTCCGGCTGCGCACGTACACGTTGCAGTCGTCGGCGTAGCGCACGAAGCGGTGGCCACGCTTCTCTAACGCCCGATCCACCTCGTCCAGCAACACATTGGCCAGCAGCGGCGAGAGTGGCCCGCCTTGCGGCGTACCCTCGTATCGCTCGCGGAGCACGCCGCCATCCATGATTCCGGCCGCAAGGTAATGCCGGATCAGACGCAATACCGCCTTGTCGCCGATCCGCCTCGATAGGCGTTCCATCAGGATGTCGTGATTGACCCGGTCGAAGAACTTCTCCAGATCCACATCGACCACCACCCGATAGCCGTCCTGCACATGCCGCTGTGCCATCAGCACCGCGTCACGCGCCCGACGCCCCGGCCGGAAGCCATAACTGTGTTCGGAGAACGTAGGGTCAATGATGGGTTGCAGGACTTGCAGCAGGGCTTGCTGGATCAGCCGGTCCGTCACCGTCGGTATCCCCAGTTCTCGCATCCCGCCCCCGGGCTTCGGTATCTGCACGCGCCTCACCGGCTCGGGCCGGTAGCTGCCATCCAGTAACGCTTCCCGTATCCAGGGCCAGTGCGTCTTGAGATATGCCGCCGTCTCAGCGATCGACCTCCCATCCACCCCTGCACTGCCGCGATTGGCTTTGACGCGTTTCCACGCCATCACCAGATTCGCTCTCGCGAACGCCTGCGCAAGCAGGTCGTCTCGCCCCAGGCTTCCGGCTTCATCGTGCGCCGCCCGTGCTTCATCACGCGACGCTTCCGGCGCGGCTTCACCACGCCTCCTTTCGTCGCGCTCCGCCTTCGCGGAATTCGGATGCATTGCACGTCCGAGCACCACGGCCTTCGGCCCTCCTACTCGTTCGGCCCTTCGCTGGCGGCTTTAGCCTTCCCGGCCACGCCTTCCAGCTATTACGGCCTCTGCTGACTTCTCGCTCCGGTTCAGCACCGTCGCCCTTTCAGGCATGAGGCGAGATCTCCCCAGGTAAGAACGCACTCCTTCATCGCACAACCGCCGCATCTACGCCGCATCGCCTTGGTCACAAGAGCTTCGCGGCCGTTTGCCCGCTCGCCCTGCTCAGCAGCGCCTTCTATGCAGTTCTTGTTCATCGGCTCACGATTTACGCTCCGCGCTTCCTCCCCACACCCGGTCGCCCTCGTGCAGTTGCGCTTCACTTCATTCGCTGTGACCAGCTTATGGCGGGACTTGCACCCGCAGGAGTGCGCCCATGCTGGGCGCACAAACAAAAGGCCCGGCGGGACAACCCGCCGGGCCTGTCTTGCGGCTACCGAACTTCAGCCGATCAATGACGGAAGTGACGCACGCCAGTCAGCACCATCGCGATGTTGTGCTCATCGGCGGCGCTGACCACTTCGTCGTCGCGCACCGAGCCGCCCGGCTGGATCACGCAGGTCGCGCCTGCCGCGACGACCACGTCGAGACCGTCGCGGAACGGGAAGAACGCGTCCGATGCGACCGCCGAACCGGCCAGCGTCAGACCGGCGTTCTGCGCCTTGATGCTCGCGATGCGCGCCGAATCCACGCGGCTCATCTGGCCCGCGCCGACGCCTAGCGTCATACCGTTCGCGCAGAACACGATCGCGTTCGACTTCACGTACTTCGCGACTCGCCATGCGAACAGCAGGTCGTCCATTTCCTTCGGCGTCGGATGACGCTTCGTGACGACGCGCAACTCGCGCGGCTGCACGTTCTTCGAGTCGAGCGACTGCACGAGCAGGCCGCCGCCGACGCGCTTCAGATCGAACGTGTTATGGCCTTCGCCAAGCGTGATTTCGAGCAGACGCACGTTCTGCTTCGCCGCGAACACCTGACGCGCTTCGGCGCTGAACGACGGCGCGATCAGCACTTCGACGAACTGCTTCGCCACCGCTTGCGCGGTCGCTTCGTCGACTTCACGGTTGAACGCGATGATGCCGCCGAACGCCGAGGTCGGATCGGTCTGGAATGCCTTCGAATACGCTTCGTGAGCGTCCGCGCCGAGCGCGACGCCGCACGGATTCGCGTGTTTGACGATCACGCAGGCCGGCACGTCGAAGGTCTTCACGCATTCCCACGCCGCGTCGGAGTCGGCGATGTTGTTGTACGACAGTTCCTTGCCCTGCAACTGGTTGTAATTCGCGAGCGCGCCGGCCGGCACCGCCAGGTCGCGGTAGAACGCCGCGCTCTGATGCGGGTTTTCGCCGTAGCGCAGGTCCTGCACCTTGTCGAACGCCATGTTGAAGGTAGCCGGGTACTCGTTGCGCGACGAATGCTGCAACTCGTCGGTCAGGCTCGTCAGGTAGTTCGTGATCGCGCCGTCGTATTGCGCGGTGTGTGCGTACACCTTGGTCGCGAGGCGGAAGTTCGTCTTGTACGACACCGTGTTGCCGTTCGAGCGCATTTCGTCGAGCACGACCGCGTAGTCGGCCGGATCGACCACCACCGTCACGTCGCGGTGATTCTTCGCGGCCGAGCGCAGCATCGTCGGGCCGCCGATGTCGATGTTCTCGATCGCGTCCTCGAGCGAGCATTCTTCCTTCGACACGGTCTGCACGAACGGGTACAGGTTCACGACCAGCAGGTCGATGGTCGGAATGTCGTGCTTCTCGAGCGCGGCCATGTGCTCGGGCAGGTCGCGGCGCGCGAGGATGCCGCCGTGCACCTTCGGATGCAGCGTTTTCACGCGCCCGTCGAGCATTTCCGGGAAACCCGTGTAGTCGGCGACTTCGGTGACGGACAGGCCCGCGTCCGCGAGCAGTTTCGCGGTGCCGCCGGTCGACAGGATCTTGATGCCGAGGTCCGACAGCGATTTGGCGAAGTCGACGATGCCGGACTTGTCGGAAACGGAGATGAGCGCTTGCTTGATCATGATGAAGACGAAAAGCCGAAGGGAAACGTGGCAGGGCGCGAGAAACTACGACGCGCTACAGCAAACCGTGTTGTTGCAGCTTCTTGCGCAGCGTATTGCGGTTGATGCCGAGATACTCGGCGGCCAGCGACTGGTTGCCGCCGGCCTGCTCGAGCACCACTTCGAGCAAGGGTTTTTCCACGCATGAAATGACCATGTCGTAGACGTCGTGCGGATTGGAGCCGTCGAGATCCTGGAAATACACGTCCAGGCTGTCGCGGACAGATTGTTCAATGTTGTTCTTGCTCATGCTGCCAGTCGGTCGGAGTTGTCCTCGCTCTCGCTGTCGAGCCCGGGGTTGCCGGGCGCTTCGTCGACGTAGACGAGGCGGTCTGAGATCGCCTTTTGCGCGTCAAAGAACTCGTTGACGGCGAGGAGTTGTTCGCGCGTGGTGTCCAGCGTATTCATGCGATGCCGGAACAGGTTGGCGCCGGAAAGGCCGCGAGTGTACCAGCCGATGTGCTTGCGCGCAGTGCGGACACCGGTAAATTCCCCGTAAAAAGCGTAGTGATCTTCGAGATGTTCGTTCATCACCTGCTGGATTTCGTCGATGCGCGGCGGCGGCAGCAACTCGCCCGTTTGCAGGAAATGCTCGATCTCGCGAAAGAGCCACGGACGCCCCTGCGCGGCGCGCCCGATCATGATCGCGTCCGCGCCGGTCGCGGCGAGCACCTCGCGCGCCTTTTGCGGCGACGTGATGTCGCCGTTCGCGACGACCGGAATGCGCACCGCCGCCTTTACCGCGGCGATGGTTTCGTACTCGGCGTCACCGTGGTACAGGTCCGCGCGCGTGCGGCCGTGCACGGTCAGCATCGAAATGCCCGCTGCTTGCGCGAGACGCGCGACGTTCAGCGCGTTTTTGTTCTCGCGATTCCAGCCGGTGCGGATTTTCAGCGTGACGGGCACCGCGTCGGGCCCGACGCCGACCGCGTTCACGACGGCCTCGACGATGCGCTGCACGAGCGGTTCGTTTTGCAGCAGCGCCGAGCCGGCCGCGACGTTGCAGACCTTCTTGGCGGGGCAGCCCATGTTGATGTCGATGATCTGCGCGCCGTTCGCGACGTTGTAGCGGGCGGCTTCGGCCATCATCTCCGGGTCCGCGCCGGCGATCTGCACCGCGATCGGCTCGACCTCGCCTTCGTGGTTCGCGCGGCGCATGGTCTTTTCGCTCTTCCACAGCTGCGCGTTCGACGCGACCATTTCCGACACCGCATAGCCCGCGCCGAGCCGTTTGCACAGCTGGCGGAACGGTCGGTCGGTCACGCCGGCCATCGGGGCGACGAACAGGTTGTTACGCAGATTGTGGGGGCCGAGAGGGGGCATGGCGTGAGCGCGCGCCGACGACGGGCCAGGATTTGACAATCGTGACAACCGGCGCAGCGCGAAATGCGAGGGAAAACCGCTATTTTAGCGTTAACGGGTTGCCGGGACTCGCGAACCGAGTCTCGTAACCCGTTAAATCTTCTATGAAAGTCGCCCGGCTCATAGAACCGCGCAGCGATTTCTCGCGCTTAACGGCGCTGGCCGAACATCATCTGCCGGGCGAGCGCGGTTTTGACCGGCGGCACGAATTCGAGTGCGGTCAGGGCGAGGCCGCGCAGTACCGCGAGCGGCGCGAAGTCGATGGTAAAGAGGCGCGCAAGCGTGTCGGTCGAGCCGATCGTCAGGCGCCGGTCGAGCGCGCGGCGTTGCGCGAAGGTGGCGAGCGCGAGCGGGGTCGGGCCTTCGGCCGACAGCGCGTCGACGAGTGCGTGCGCATCGCGCAAGCCCAGATTGAGGCCCTGGCCGGCTACCGGATGCAACGTCTGCGCCGCATTGCCGATCGCGACGATGTGGCCGTTCACCAGCGTGTCGACCGTGTTGAGACCGAGCGGGAACGACGCGCGACCCTTGAGGTGCGTAAAGCGGCCCATGCGGTTGCCGAACGCGGCGTCGAGCTCGCGCAGGAACGCTTCGTCGGAAAGCTGCGCGCGGCGCGCGGCTTCGTCGGGCGCGCAGCACCAGACGAGCGCGTAGTCGGCACCACGCACGCCACCCATCGGCAGTAGCGCGATCGGACCTTGCGGCGTGAAGCGCTCCCATGCGACGTGCGGCTGCGGCGCGGACACGGTGACCGTGCCGACCAGCGCGGTCTGGCCGTAGTCGCGCGAGCCGGCGCTGTTTTTACCGATGTCGCGTGCGCCGGCGTATTCGTCCGTGGCGCGGCTCGGATTTTTCGCGTGCTTCTGGTCGCCGAACAGGCCGCCCTCGGCGTTGACCAGAATCCGCGTGCGCAACTGGCGCGCGACGCCCGCGGTTTCGATCGGCAGCGTGACGCCGTCGAGCTCCTGAACCGGCGCGCCGGCCGAGGTCGAGCGGAACCAGTGGACCGGCGTCGCATGCACGGCGTCGGCGAGGCCGTGCACGATCGAGCCATAGCGCAGCACGTAGCCGAGCGCGGGCAGGCCGTGCTCGCGATGATCGATCAGCGTGCGGCCGAAATGACCGCGTTGCGACACGTGGATGCGCTCGATCGCGGTGGCGTCGGCGGGCCAGCGCAGCGGCTCGAGGATCATCCGGCTGCCGTGCGAGACCGCGATCGCGCGCGGATCGGCGATCGAGTCTTCCGGCTCGCGCGCGTCGACGAGCGCGATCTTCAGCTCGCGCGTCACGCTGCGGCGCGCGAGCCAGCCGGCGAGCGCGAGGCCGACCGGCCCGGCGCCGACGATCGTCACATCGAAATCGAACCCCTGCTGGTGGGAGGCGGGCCTCAGGATCACCGCCGAGGGAGATGCTTCGTTCATCGCGGATCAGGTCCTCTATCGATGCGACGCTTGATGGAGGGCTCGTGCTTCCTGCATCAGCGCCTCGATCTCGTCGGCGGCGACCGGCACGTCGCGCGTGATCAGCTCGCAGCCGGTCGGCGTCACGATCGCGTCGTCCTCGATGCGGATGCCGATGTTCCAGTAGCGTTCGGGCACACCCTCGGCCGGGCGGACGTACAAGCCCGGCTCGATCGTCAGCGTCATCGACGCGCGCAGCGTGCGCCACGGCAGCACGCCCGCTTCGTCGCGCGGCGCGCCGCGCTCGCGGTAGTCGCCGCAGTCGTGCACGTCCATGCCGAGCCAGTGGCCCGTGCGGTGCATGTAGAACGGCACGTAGGCGCGCTCGGCGATCACGTCGTCGACCGAGGCGAACTTCGCGCGCGGCACGATGCCGGTGTCGAGCAGCCCCTGCGACAGCACGCGCAGCGCGGCCTGATGCGGATCGTCGAAGCTCGCACCGGCGCGCGTCGCGTCGACGGCGGCCTGCTGCGCTGCCAGCACGATGTCGTACAGCTCGCGCTGCGCCGGCGTGAAACGCCCGCTTGCCGGAAACGTGCGCGTGATGTCGGACGCGTAGCCGTCGAGTTCGCAGGCCGCGTCGATCAGGATCAGCTCGCCGTCGCGCGCGATCGCGTTGCCGGCCGGGTAGTGCAGCACGCACGCGTTCGCGCCAGCCGCGACGATCGACGTGTAGGCCGGCGCCTGCGCGCCAAACTTGCGGAACGTGTAGAGCAGTTCGGCCTCGAGTTCATACTCGCGGATACCGGGCCGGCACAGCGCCATAGCGCGACGATGCGCGGCCGCCGAAATCTGTCCGGCGCGGCGCATGATCGCGAGTTCGTGGTCGTCCTTGACGAGCCGCATCTCGTCGAGCAACGGCAGCAGGTCGCGCGCGGCCGTGGGCGCGACGGTGCCGCCGCGGCTTTGCGCGCGCACCGCGTCGAGCCAGCCGCGCACCTGCTCGTCGAAATGCGCCGAGGTGCCGAACGCGTAGTGCAGCGCCGGCTTGTCGGCGATGATGCGCGGCAGCTGCGTGTCGAGTTCGCCGATCGGGAACGCGGCGTCGAGCCCGAATGCTTCGCGCGCGCCGTCGGGGCCGAAGCGGAAGCCTTCCCATGTCTCGCGCTCGACGCTTTTCTCGCGGCAGAACAGCATCGACGCGGGCGCGCCGGGCGCGGCGCTGGCATCGAGCACCAGCAGCGCTTCGGGCTCGGTGAAGCCGGTCAGATAATAGAAGTAGCTGTCGTGGCGGTACGGGTAGTCAGTGTCGCGGTTGCGCAGCGCTTCCGGCGCGGTCGGGACGATGGCGACGCCGCCGCCCGCGGCGCGCAGCGCGGCGAGAACGCGCTCGCGGCGCGTGCGGTAGACGTCGATGGCGATGGTGGGTTCGGTCGGCTGGTTCATCGTGCGATTGTAGCGCCGCGATTCTCCTGGCCCCATTCTCCGCGCAGGACATTGACTCGCTTTGTGCGGCTCCGGACGGCGCGGCGGCCGCCGTCATGTTGCAATCTGTCCACAGCGGCTCGGCGGGCGGTTCGCGAAGATGGCGCCAGCACGCTCGCGGAAGCCTTGGACCACTTATACTTTCGCCGGATTCAGAAAAAGGCAGAAGGTCATGATGAAACTCATCGGTTCGTTCGGCAGCCCGTTCGTGCGCAAAGCACGCATCGTGCTCGCCGATAAGAAGATCGACTACGAACTGGTGCCCGAGAACGTCTGGGCGCCGGATACCCGGATTCACACCTTCAATCCGCTCGGCAAGGTGCCGTGCCTCGTGATGGAAGACGGCGAGGCCGTGTTCGATTCACGCGTGATCTGCGAGTACGTCGATACGCTGTCGCCGGTCGGCAAGCTGATTCCGCCGTCGGGGCGCGAGCGCGTCGCAGTGCGCTGCTGGGAAGCGCTCGCCGACGGCATGCTCGACGCGGCCGTGCTGATCCGTCTCGAAGGCACGCAGCGCGCGCCCGAGCAGCGCGTGGACGCGTGGCTCGCGCGGCAGCAGCGCAAGATCGACGAAGCGCTGATCGCGATGTCGCAAGGGCTCGGCAGCAAGCCGTGGTGCGCGAGCAATCACTACACGCTGGCCGACATCGCGGTGGGCTGCGCGCTCGGCTATCTGGACTTCCGTATGCCGGAACTGAACTGGCGCGAATCGCATCCGAACCTGGACAAGCACTTCCAGAAGCTGTCACTGCGGCAGTCGTTCATCGATACGGTGCCGAAGGATTGATGAAGCTCGAACGAGCATGAAAAAGATGCGCCTGCATGTCAGGCGCATTTTTTTTGCGGGTGTCGTGCCTTTGGCGTCGGCGTTACCGCTTGCCGTTGCGTCGCCGCGCGAGCCCCGGTCCGAACGCGAAACCGAACGCGAGCAGCAGCGCCGACACCGCGAGCACCGTGTTGTTGCCGCTCGTAACGTAAGGCGTGTAGCCTGAGGTGCCTTGCACGCGCACGTCGAGCGAACCGACCGTGTAGGGCGTCAGGCGCCCGATCACGCGGCCGTTCGCGTCGATCGCGGCGGTGATGCCGGTGTTGGTTGCGCGCAGCATCGGCCGGCCGGTTTCGAGCGAGCGCATGCGCGCGATCTGCAGATGCTGGTCGAGCGCGATCGTGTCGCCGAACCACGCGAGATTGGTCGAGTTGATCAGCACGCCGGCGGGCGTCGCATTCTCGCGCAGCGTGCGCGCGATCTCCTCGCCGAAGATGTCCTCGTAGCAGATGTTCACCGCGACCGGCTGGTTATGCACCATGAACGGCTTTTGTACCGGCGGGCCGCGGAAGAAATCGCCAAGCGGAATGTTCATCAGGTTCACGAACCAGCGGAAGCCCCACGGCACGAATTCGCCGAACGGTACCAGATGGTGCTTGTCGTAGCGATAAATCTCGTGCGAGCCGGGCGTGACGCCGAACAGGCTGTTGGTGTAGTCGACCACCCGGCCGTCCGGCGTGATCGTGCCGCCGATCGCGCCGAACAGCAGCGCGCTGCCGGTCGAATCCGTGAACTGGCGGATCGCGGCCGCGAAGTTCGGCGGAAGCTGCTGCGCGAGCACGGGGATCGCGGTTTCCGGCGTGACGATCAGATCGGCCGGCTTCGACGTGATCATCCGCTGATACTCGTCGACCGCCGCGCGCAAGCCGGCTTCCTCGAACTTCATCTCCTGCTTCACGTTGCCTTGCAACAGCCGCACCGACAGCGCCGCGTTGGCGGGCGTGGTCCACTGCACGAGCGGCAGCAGCAGGCCGATCACGAGCAGCGCGAGCGCGACGCCAGCAGGCACGACGATGGGGGCGATGCGCGTGCCGCGGCCCCGCGCGGCGCGACCGCCGGCGTCATCAGCGGCGCTGGCGTTCGGCTCGAGCGATTCATTCGCCCGCCCGGAGCGCCACGACGGCAGTAGCGCCAGCAACGCCTGCACGATCAACGCGGCCGTCAGCGCAACCATCCAACCGACGCCATATACGCCGACCACCGGCGCAAACCCCGCCAACGGGCCGTCGACCTGCGCATAACCGGTGGCGAGCCACGGAAACCCGGTGAACACCGTGCCGCGCAGCCATTCGCCGATCGCCCACGCGCTTGCAAAGGCGAGCGCGCCGTGCCAGGTCGGCGAGAATGGCGCGCGCTCGTCGGCCGCGCCGTTGCGCGCATGGCCCGCGCAGAACGACCACACCCCCGCGGCGAGCGCCGGATAGACCGCGAGATACAGGCAGAACAGCACGAGCGCCGTGCCGGCGAGCGGTGCCGGCATGCCGCCGTAGAAGTGCATGCTCACATACAGCCACCAGACCCCGCTCACGAAGTTGCCGAAGCCGAACGCGCCGCCCGTCAGCGCGGCGCTTTTCCAGCCGGTGCTGCGCGTGAGCCACGCGAAGAAGAACACGAAGATCGCGAGTTGCAGCCAGCCGCCATGCGGCGTTGGCGCGAACGACAGCGTATTGGCCGCGCCCGCGGCCAGTGCGACGAGGTAGTGCCAGCGCGGCAGCGCGCGGCTGCGCGTGCCGTCTTCGGTGGGAGCGGGAGCGGTGGCGCTCACGCCGCGGTGCGAACGGGAAGTGATCGGGTCGGCCATTGTTGCGCGGTCGGCGTCGGTAGTTGAAAGGGCAACTCAGTAGGCAAACGAGTTGGCAAATGGAGTTGGCAAATGCGCCGGCAATGAAAGCGCGCGGGCGCTCAGGCCGTGCATCGGCCCGAGCCGCCGGCTCAGGTCTGCACGTGCTGTGACTCGCGCTCGCGCTGGCCCGCGAGCGGGTCGCGACGCACCAGCAGCATGTGGATCTGGCGGGCGTCGCCGCGCAGGATCTCGAAGATCAGGTCGTCGAGGCGGACTGTCTCGCCCCGATGCGGCACCCGGCCGAAGTGATGCGTGACCAGCCCGCCGATCGTGTCGACCTCGTCGTCCGAATAATGCGTGCCGAAGGTGTCGTTGAACTGCTCGATCTCGGTCAGCGCGCGCACGCGGAAGCGTCCGTCCGGCGAAGCGATGATGTTGCCGCTCTCCTCGTCGAAATCGTATTCGTCCTCGATGTCGCCGACGATCTGCTCCAGTACGTCTTCGATCGTGATCAGGCCCGCGACGCCGCCGTACTCGTCGACGACCACCGCGAGGTGGTTGCGGTTCACGCGGAAGTCGTGCAGCAGCACGTTCAGCCGCTTCGACTCGGGGATGAACACGGCAGGGCGCAGCATGCCGCGCACGTCGAACTCTTCTTCGGCGTAGTAGCGCAGCAGATCTTTCGCGAGCAGCACGCCGATGATGTTGTCGCGATTGCCCTCGTAGACCGGATAGCGCGAATGCGCCTTGTCCAGCACGTAGGGGATGAATTCAGCGGGATTGTCCGCGATGTTGATCGCGTCCATTTGCGCGCGCGGCACCATGATGTCGCGTGCGCTCAGTTCCGACACCTGGAACACGCCTTCGATCATCGACAGCGAGTCGGCGTCGATCAGGTTGCGCTCGTGCGCGTCCTGCAGAATTTCCAGAAGTTCGGCGCGCGAGTCGGGCTCGGGCGAGATGAAGTCGGTCAGACGCTCGAGCAGCGAGCGCTTTTCCTGCGGTTTGTCGAGTTGACGTCCGGTATGGCGGCGACTGGGATACGTGTCGTTCATGGTAGTGCGCCCGGCGAGACTGGGCGCGCTGTTGCAGAGCGTTAAGGATACACCAGGCGCATGGCGGAACCGTGTCCCGCCGGGCCCGGCGATGAGCGAAGCCAGGGTGAAACGGCCCCGCCGCGACGGCGGAGCGTGGAATCATCCTAACCGATTACGCGGGCAAAAGTGCTCGCCGGCAAAAAAGTCGCGGGTGGGGTTTTCGCCGAGATGCCGCGGTCACACGGTCGGCTTGCAGCGCGCGAGTAGCGCTTCGAGCGCGCGGTCCGGCATGCCGCTTTCGCGCAGCGCGTGCACGGTGCGGCTCACGTAATCGAAGGTCGTGCCGTAGCGGCCGCTCGCGCAGCCCAGCACGGTCTGGATGATGTCGTCGCGCAGCTTGCCGGTGTAGCTCGGCACGTCGCGGCGCATCACGAATGCGAGCGCGTCGACGCGCCGGCCGTCCGCGAGCACGCACGGCAGCCACGCGGGACGGTACGAGCCCATCGGCATTTCGCGGCGCCACAGTGCTTCGAGATGCGGCCTCGAGCCATCGGCCGCGAGCCGGAAGGCCATGCCGGTGCACGAGCCGCCGCGATCGAGCGCGAGCACGAGGCCGGGCTGCTCTGGCGTGCCGCGATTGACTCGCGACCACAGATAGAGGCCGCGGTGATAGCCGTGCACCTTCGAGCGCATCGCCTCGACGGTCGGCAGGCCCGGGTTCCAGATCAGCGAGCCATAGCCGAACAGCCACAGATCGCTTTGGCGGTCCCAGCCGCGCAACGTGGATTCGAGCGACGCGCGCAGTTCGTCGTCCGTCAGAAGCCGCGAGTCGCCGAGCACCGGCGGGTAGTCCGGACAGCGCGCGGGGATATCGGCTTCGGGGGACGGAGTGCTCACGGTGGGTTCGGGCGGGCTGGCGTCGAGGAGGGGCGGAACGCCTATTGGTAAGGGTCCGGAAAGCCGAGCTTGCCGAGGATTTCGGTTTCGATCGCTTCCATTTCCTCGGCTTCTTCTTCGACCTCGTGGTCGTAGCCCTGTGCATGCAGCGTGCCGTGCACGAGCAGGTGCGCGTAATGCGCGGCGAGCGGCTTGCCCTGCTCGGCGGCTTCCTTCTCGACCACCGGGCAGCACAGAATCAGATCGCCCGTGACCGGATCATCTTCCGATTCGGCATAGGCGAAGGTCAGCACGTTGGTCGCGTAATCCTTGCCGCGATAGGTGCGATTCAGCGTGCGGCCTTCTTCGGCGTCGACGAACCGAACCGTCAGTTCGCCGTCCGCGAACAGCGCCGCCTTGATCCAGCCGGCCACCGTCGCGCGCGGCAGCAGCGCTTTGTGTTCCGGCCAGGCTTTGGCGGCGGGGAATTGCAGGCTCAACGTCAGTTTCGGGGTGCGGCTCATGCGGTTTCTATGCGTGGCATTCCTGGCTCAGTCTTTTTTTTTGCGGCGAGGCGACGCGGGCCTCGCGCTGCTAAGCGCATCGCTTTAGCGCGGATCGACCGCGGCCGGCGACTTCTGCGCATGCGCATCGTACGCCTCCACAATTCGCGCGACCAGCGGATGCCGCACCACGTCCGCGCTCGTGAAACGCGTGAGCGCGATGCCGCGCACGTTCGCGAGCACCTGTTGCGCTTCGATCAGCCCGCTCTTCTGGCCGCGCGGCAGATCGACCTGGGTCGTGTCGCCGGTGACGACCGCCTTCGAGCCGAAGCCGATTCGCGTGAGGAACATCTTCATCTGCTCGGGCGTGGTGTTCTGCGCCTCGTCGAGGATGATGAACGCGTGATTCAGCGTGCGGCCGCGCATGTATGCGAGCGGCGCGATTTCGATCATCTGCCGCTCGAACATCTTCGCGGTTTTGTCGAAGCCGAGCAGGTCGTACAGCGCGTCGTAGAGCGGGCGCAGATACGGATCGACTTTCTGCGCGAGATCGCCCGGCAAAAAGCCGAGCCGCTCGCCCGCCTCGACGGCCGGGCGCGTCAGCACGATGCGTTTGACCTGGTCGCGCTCGAGCGCGTCGACCGCGCAGGCCACCGCGAGATAGGTCTTGCCGGTGCCGGCGGGGCCGACGCCGAACGTGACGTCGTGCGACACGATCTGCTTCAGGTACTCGCGCTGCGCCGGCGTGCGGCCGCGCAGATCCGCGCGTCGCGTGTACAGCTTCGGGCCGTATTCCTCGAAGTCGTCCTCGCTCGCATTGGTGTCGGCGGGCTGGTCGAAAGGGTGGTCGGGATTGCCGGCGAAGTGCGCGTCGACGGTGTCGCCATTGCCATTGCCGTTGCCATTCGAACGATGACGCACCGGATGACGCACTTCGACGAGCGCGAGCTGGATGTCGTCGACCGACAAAGGCTCGCGCGCGTTGTTGTAGAAGTTTTCGAGCGCGGTGAGCGCGAGCTTCGCGCCGCGCCCGCGGATCGCGATGCGGTGGCCGCGGCGCTGCAGGGTCACGTCGAGCGCCTGCTCGATCTGCCGCAGATTTTCGTCGAGCGGTCCGCAGAGGTTGGCGAGCCGCGCATTATCTTCGCGCGGTGCGGTGAATTCCAGAGGCTGCTGAGTGGTCTTCAAGGCGGTGAGTCGATCCTGTCGGTTGCGGTACTCAGAATGTCGTTCAATGCGTCGTCGCGGCGCTGTCGTCGTGAACCATCACGAGTTCACCACGCAGCGAGTGTGGATACGCGTGCACGATCTTCACGTCGACCATCTGACCGATCAGCCGTGCATGCGACGCGACCGGCGCCGGGAAATTGACGACGCGGTTGTTCCCGGTGCGGCCCGCGAGCTCGTTCGGATCCTTGCGCGCCGGGCGCTCGACCAGAATGCGTTCGACCTTGCCGACCATCGCGTGGCTGATGCGCTGCACGTTCTCTTCGATCGTGGCCTGCAGATGCTGCAGGCGCTTGAGCTTCACCTCGCGCGGCGTGTCGTCGTGCAGGTTCGCGGCCGGCGTGCCGGGACGCGGGCTGTAGATGAACGAGAAGCTCGTGTCGTACTTCATCTCTTCGACGAGCGCCATCATCTTCGCGAAGTCTTCCTCGGTCTCGCCGGGGAAGCCGACGATCATGTCCGTCGACAGCGACAGGTCCGGGCGGATCGCGCGCAGCTTGCGGATCACCGACTTGTACTCGAGCACGGTGTAGCCGCGCTTCATCGCCATCAGGATGCGGTCGGAGCCGTGCTGCACAGGCAGATGCAGGTGGCTGACGAGCTTCGGCACCTTCGCGTAGGTGTCGATCAGGCGCTGTGTGAACTCCTTCGGATGCGACGTCGTGTAGCGGATCCGTTCGATGCCGGGGAGGTCCGCGACGTATTCGATCAGCGTCGCGAAGTCGGCGATCTCGGTCGAACCCACGGTCAGCGCGCCGCCGAATTTTCCACGATAAGCGTTCACGTTCTGGCCGAGCAGCGTGACTTCGCGCACGCCCTGGTCGGCGAGGCCGGCGATTTCGGTCAGCACGTCGTCGAGCGGACGCGACACTTCCTCGCCGCGCGTGTACGGCACGACGCAGTAGCTGCAGTACTTGCTGCAGCCTTCCATGATCGACACGAACGCGCTCGGACCTTCGACGCGCGCCGGCGGCAGGTGATCGAACTTCTCAATTTCGGGAAACGAAATATCGACCTGCGCGCGGCCGCTCGCGCGGCGCTCGTCGATCATCTGCGGCAGGCGGTGCAGCGTTTGCGGACCGAACACGATATCGACGTACGGCGCGCGCGCGACGATCGATGCGCCTTCCTGACTCGCGACACAGCCACCCACGCCAATGATCAGATTCGGATTCGCGTCCTTCAGCTCGCGTACGCGGCCGAGGTCGGAGAAGACTTTTTCCTGCGCTTTTTCGCGCACCGAGCAGGTGTTGAACAGGATCACGTCGGCGTCTTCCGGCGTGTCGGTCTTGACGAGTCCTTCAGCGGCACCGAGCACGTCGACCATCTTGTCGGAGTCGTACTCGTTCATCTGGCAGCCAAAGGTCTTTACATAAACTTTCTTGGTCATCGAATTTCGCCGGTCGCAGTGGTTAACCTGGGGGCGTCGTAAAAGGTGAAGGAGGCCGCGGCGCGGGGCAGCGCGGCGCGTGATGGCCGGCTTGCGCGTGTCTTTGCAGCGTAACTGCATATTATAGCCCTTCACGCAACGGGGGTTTCGGCGCTCATTGGCCGGTCCGGCGGCAGTCCCAGCAGGCTTTCCAGTTCATCCGACACCTGCGCGAAGCGCTCGGCGAGGAAATCGAGCAGCACGCGCACGCGCGGCGCCATGAAGCGATTGCGGTGATACAGCGCGTGCAGCGGCGCATCGGGGTAGCGCCATTCCGGCAGCAGGATCTTCAGGCGACCGGCGCGCAGGTCCGCTTCCACGTCCCACATCGATTTGATCGCGATGCCGTAGCCGCGCAGCGCCCATTCGCGCGCGACCGCGCCGTCGTTGGTTTCGCGCGCCGCTTCGAACGGCACGCTGTAGTGCTGCACCTCGTCACCGCGCGTGAAGCGCCATTCGCTGGCCGGCCCCGATGCGGTGCCGAGCACGATGCAGTCGAAATTGGCGAGGTCGAGCGGGTTCTTCGGCTCGCCGCGACGCCCGACGTATTCCGGTGATGCGCACAGCACCCGCCGGTTCGGCGCGAGCCGGCGCGCGACCAGCGAGCTGTCCTGCGGCACGCCGAAGCGGATCGCCAGATCGATGTCCTCCTGCACGAGATTGGCCAGCGCATCCGACAGCGTCAACGCGAACGTCACGTCCGGGTACAGCGCGTTGAATTCGTCGAGCCAGTGCATCAGCAGGTTGCGGCCGAAGTCCGAGGTCGCCGACACCCGCACCTTGCCGCGCACGACGCCCTGGCCCGCTTGCAGCGCGGCTTCGGCGTCGTCGAGCGATTGCAGCGCCTGGCGGCAGCAGTTCAGGTAGAGGCGGCCTTCGTCGGTGAGCCGTAGCTGCCGCGTGGTGCGCTCGAACAGGCGCGCTTTGAGCCTCGCTTCCAGTTTCGCGAGCCGCGCGCTCGCCGCGGCGGGTGTCAGGCCCATCTTGCGGCCCGCCGCCGACAGGCTGCCTTGCTGCGCCGCTTCGACGAAGAGGCGGATGTCGCCGAGGTTATCCATCGCTGGCTTTCAAGCGGAATTTGAAAATGCTTCAAATGCTACGCCAATTATCAAATTGGCGTCACGCCGCGACAATGCAGCCGTCGAAACCTCCGCTGCTGTCCTTCGTCATGCAACTCGGTCACGCGACCATCGTCACCGCCGACCTCGATTCCGCCCGACGTTTCTTCGTCGACATCGTCGGGCTCACCGAAGGCGCGCGCCCGCCGTTTTCCGTCGACGGCTACTGGCTGTACGCAAGCGGCCGCCCGGTAGTGCATCTGATCGCCGCGCCGGCTTCCGGCGCGGCGGGCCGCGTCATGCCGCGCATCGATCACATCGCCTTTCGGCTCGATAGCGCCGGCGAATGGCAAGCGTTGCTCGAGCGGCTCGGCGCGCACGACATCGGCTATCAGACCGCGCAGGTGCCGGCGAGCGCTGTGCAACAGGAGCAGCGGCAGCTGTTCGTCGCGCTCGCGCCGGGCGTCGTCATCGAATTCGTGACGGCGGCGCGCCAGGCCCTTCAACCCAAACCCTGATCCCACCTCATTCCCGGAGCGGAAAAATGCCCATGCCATTACTCGCGCTCGCGATTAGCGCCTTCGCCATCGGTACCACCGAATTCGTCATCATGGGCCTGTTGCCCGAAGTGGCGCGGGATCTGGCCGTGTCGATCCCGTCCGCGGGCCTGCTCGTCAGCGGCTATGCGCTCGGCGTCGCGGTCGGCGCGCCACTGCTCGCGGTAGTCACGAGCAGGATGTCGCGCAAGTTCGCGCTGCAGCTGCTGATGGGCGTGTTCATCGTCGGCAATGTGTTGTGCGCGGTGGCGCCGGGTTATTCGGTGCTGATGATCGCGCGCGTCGTGACCTCGTTCGCGCACGGCTCGTTCTTCGGCATCGGCGCGGTGGTCGCGGCCTCGCTCGTGCCGGTCGAAAAGCGCGCGAGCGCGATCGCGCTGATGTTCACGGGCCTCACGCTCGCGAACGTGCTCGGCGTGCCGTTCGGCACCTTCATCGGCCAGCAGTTCGGCTGGCGCGCGGCGTTCTGGATCGTCAGCGGCTTCGGCGTGCTGTCGCTCGCGGGCATCAGCGCGCTGGTGCCGAACCGCCACGACACCGGCCCCGCCGGCCTCGCCCACGAAGTGCGCGTGCTGCAAGACCCGCAAGTGTGGAGCGCCCTCGCGATGACGGTGCTCGGCTTCGGGGGTGTGTTCGTCGTGTTCACCTATATCGCACCGATCCTCGAGCAGGTGAGCGGTTTTTCGCCGCGCGGCGTGACGCTGATCCTCGTGCTGTTCGGCGTGGGCCTGACGGTCGGCAACATGGTCGGCGGCAAGCTTGCGGACCGCGCGCTGATGCCGTCGCTGATGGGCATTCTCGCCGCGCTCGCGGTCGTGATGGCGATCTTCGCGCGCACCAGCCATTCGCAAGCGGCTGCCGCGATCACGGTGTTCGTGTGGGGCATCGCGGCGTTCGCGACGGTGCCCCCGTTGCAGATGCGCGTGGTCGAGAAGGCCGCCGCCGCGCCGAATCTCGCGTCGACACTGAACATCGGCGCGTTCAACGTCGGCAATGCAGCGGGTGCGTGGCTCGGCGGTCTCGTGATCAATCACGGCCACGCGCTCGATACCTTGCCGTGGGTTGCCGCCGCGGTCAGCGTCGCCGCGCTGCTGCTGACGTGGTTCGCGGCGCGCATGGATGCGCCGGCGCGCGCGCTCGCGCAAAGCGCGTGAGTCGTCAGTTGCTTGCCTCCGCCATGCTGATAACAGTGTGAGGATAACTTCGTTGGGCGCGGCCAAAGCCGATGCTATCTTGCTTCCACTTACTGCTCTTGCCCCGCCTGGCGGGGCTCTGGAGGCCAATATGCATTCCCCGCTCGCGCTGGTCCGCGATCCCTCTGCCGATGCCGACACCGACGCGTCACCGCGCTCCGCCGAACCCTTCGATGCGCTCGAACAGCTGGTCGGCGTGAATCTGGCGCGGCTGCGCGCCGAACGGCAGCTTTCGCTCGATGCGCTGGCGCGCGCATCAGGCGTGTCGCGCGCCATGCTCGCGCAGATCGAGTCGGCGCGCAGCGTGCCGTCGATCAAGGTGCTGTGCAAGGTGGCGGCGGCACTGAAGGTGTCGGTGGCGGCGTTCCTGCGGCGTCACGCGACCAACGGCTTCGAGCATCTGCCGGCCGAGCGCTCGGCCCGCGTGGTCAGCGCGAACGGTCGCTACTCGGTGCGGCCGCTCTATCCCGACGACGAGTCGATCGCCGCCGAGTTTCACGAACTGCGGATCGCCCCGCTGCATACCGAAGCGGGCGTGCGCCGCGCGCCTGGCACGACGGTGAATCTGGTGGTCAGCGACGGTACGCTCGAAGTCAGCGTGCACGACCAGCGTCAACTGCTCGCGACCGGCGACGCGATCGTGTTCGACGCCGACCAGCCGCACAGCCTGCGCAATCCCGGCGACACCGAGGCGCGCGCGTTTCGCGTGACGCTGCGGGCTGAGACGCCGCCGCGCTGGGAAGTGCCGGCCGCGGGCGCCGCACGCGACGAAGCCGCACTCGAAGGTGTGCCGGGTTGAGAATCGACGGCGTCGAGGTTCAAGCGCGGGTCAGGGCGTCGATGCAGGTCAAATGCAGTGAGTAGGGTCTTTGTTCGTCGCGCTGCAGCGCTCGCGCGACTGTTGTATGCTTCGCCCGCCGGTCGAACCGGCAATCAGTGCGTCTTCAGGGCGGGGTGAAATTCCCCACCGGCGGTGGGCCGGCAGCGCGACAGCGTGAGCCGGCAAGCCCGCGAGCGCCCGCATCGCTTAGCCTTCGGCATAGCGCAGACAGGAGCGGGGTCAGCAGATCTGGTCAGAAGCCAGAGCCGACGGTCATAGTCCGGATGGAAGAAGATGTGCAGATAGTCATGTGCGTTCCGCGACGCCGCCTGTAGCCGGGTGGCGTATCAGCGTCCGCTTCCGCGCGGCGCCTGGGCGGCGCGTGTCAGTCTGTTTGCAATGCCCTGAAACGTTTCTCGCCCAACTTTTGCGATGAGCGTTTCAACCATGTCCTTTGCTGCTTTTCCTGCTCCGTCGACGATTGCAGACGATGCCTTCGCCGATCTCCCGCTGCTTGCCACCGAAGCCGTTCCGCCGCGTATCGCCGCCGCCTTGCAGGCGCTGCGCGAGGGCCGCGCCGTGGTGCTGCAGGACGACCACGACCGCGAGAACGAAGCCGATCTGATCGTCGCGGCCGAGCGCCTGTCGGTCGAAACGATGGCGCTGCTGATCCGGGAATGCAGCGGCATCGTCTGCCTGTGCCTGCCCGACGACAAGATCCGCGCGCTCGAACTGCCGCCGATGGCCGTCAACAACGAAAGCCGTCACGGCACCGCGTTCACGGTGTCGATCGAAGCGCGCGAAGGCGTCAGCACCGGCGTGTCCGCGCAGGATCGCGTGACCACGATCCGCGCCGCGATCGCCGATACGGCCAAACCCGCCGACATCGTGCGCCCCGGCCACGTGTTCCCGCTGCGCGCGATGCCGGGCGGCGTGCTGGCGCGGCGCGGCCACACCGAAGGCACCGTCGATCTGGCGATTCTCGCGGGCCTGAAGCCGGCCGGCGTGCTGTGCGAACTGATGAACGCCGACGGCACGATGACGCGCGGCGCGGACGTCGAGCGCTTCGCCGTGCAACATGATCTGCCGATGCTGACGATCGCCGAGCTGGTCGAGTTTCGCGAGTCGCTCGCGCAGGTGCGCGAGGGCGCGATGGCCGAGGCTTGACGGGCCGTCCATCGAGCGGCACGCGACGCCATGACGCAAAAAAGCCGGTTCTTCTTCCGAAGAACCGGCTTTTTTATCGGCGTTGCGCAAAACCGCTACGACTGCACGTCGCCGAATTCGCCGCGCACGCCCGCCTCGATGAGCGCCGGCAGTTCATCCATATGCTTGATGATTCGCGTGATACCCATCGCGCGCAGCGCATCCGCGTAGCCGTCCGGAATATGGCTCGCGCCGACGAACGCGATCGTCTTCATGCCTGCCGCGCGCGCCGCGTTCAAACCCGCGACGCTGTCCTCGACGACGAGGCAACGCGCCGGCACGACGCCAAGCGTCGTGGCCGCGAACAGATAGACGTCCGGATACGGCTTCGGCCGCGCGACCTGCTCGGCGCTGAACACGCGCTCGCCGAAAATCTGCTGCAGACCCGCGCGCCGTACCGATGCGGCGACGCGCGACATACGGCTGTTCGACACGACCGCTGCCGGCAGCGTCACGCGTTGCAGCGCGTCGCGCACGCCGTGGATCGGACCGAGCGACGCGGCGAGCGCGAGCTCGACATGGTGCTCGATCGTGTCGAGGAAGTTCACCGGCAGCGTGATGTCAAACCGCGTTTCTAGGCCGGCGAGAAAGCGCGAGGTTTGCTGGCCGAACGCGGTTTTGACGACGGGGGCGAAATCGATGCCGGGGAAGGTGGCCGTCAGCGTGTCGAACATCACGCGATCGGCGATGACTTCACTGTCGACGAGCACGCCGTCGCAGTCACAGATGAGGTGGTCGATCATGCCTGAAAAACGGTAAGCGCAAAACGCGCGGGGCGGCGGGTTACTGGCCCGCGCGCCGGGATGAAAAGCGTCATCATACGTACTTTCGGACCGCGTCCTTTTGGCGTTCTGCGCGCCCGCGGCCTTACGGCGTATCGGCCCACGCCTTCGCCGCGCGGATCGCGCGCTGCCAGCCATCGAGGCAGGTCCTGACCTCCGCATGCGGTAGCGCCGGCGTGAAGCGGTGCTCGAGCTTCCACTGGCTTTTCAACTCGTCGATGTCCTTCCAGTAGCCCACCGCAAGACCGGCCAGATAGGCGGCGCCGAGTGCGGTGGTCTCGGACACCTGGGGGCGCACCGTGTCGACGCCGAGGATGTCGGCCTGGAACTGCATCAGCAGATTGTTCGCGCAGGCGCCGCCGTCCACGCGCAACTCGCCGATGCGAATGCCCGAGTCGGCTTCCATCGCCTTCAGCACATCGAGCGATTGATAGGCGATCGAATCGAGCGCCGCGCGCGCGAGATGCGCGGAGGTCGTGCCGCGCGTGACGCCGAACAGCGTGCCGCGCGCATGCGCGTTCCAGTGCGGCGCGCCGAGGCCGGCGAACGCGGGCACGAGATACACGCCGTCGCAATGCGGCACGCCGCGCGCGAGCGTTTCGATTTCCGCCGCGTTCCTGATGATGCCGAGGCCGTCGCGCAGCCACTGCACCACAGCGCCGCCGATGAAGATGCTGCCTTCGAGCGCGTAGTCGATACGCTCGCCGATCTGCCAGGCGATCGTCGTGACGAGATTGTTGTTCGATTCGATCGGTTTGGCGCCCGTGTTCATCACGAGGAAGCAGCCGGTGCCGTAGGTGTTCTTGACCATGCCGGACTCGGTGCACATCTGGCCGAACAGCGCGGCGTGCTGATCGCCGGCGATGCCCGCGAGTGGAATCTTCGACGCGAACACGGTGGTCACCGTCGGTCCGTACACCTCCGACGACGGCCGTACTTCCGGCAGCATGCTGCGCGGAATGTCGAGCGCGGCGAGCAGTTCGTCGTCCCACTTCAGGGTGTGGATGTTGAACAGCATCGTGCGCGACGCGTTGGTCACGTCGGTGACGTGCAGCGCGCCCTTCGTGAAATTCCACATCAGCCAGCTGTCGACGGTGCCGAACGCGAGCCGGCCCTGACGCGCTTTTTCGCGCGCGCCTTCGACGTTGTCGAGAATCCAGCGGATTTTGGTCGCCGAGAAATACGAGTCGATCGGCAAGCCGGTCTTCGCGCGCACGCTCGCTTCGAGACCCTGCGCTTTCAGGTCGTCGCAGAAGTCGGCGGTGCGGCGGTCCTGCCAGACGATCGCGTTGTAGATCGGGTGGCCGGTTTCGCGATCCCACACGATCGTGGTTTCGCGCTGGTTCGTGATGCCGATCGCCGCGATCGACGTGCCGTTCATGCCGGCTCGCGTGACCGCCTCGGCGGCGACGCCGGCCTGCGTCGACCAGATTTCCTGCGGATCGTGCTCGACCCAGCCCGGGTGCGGGTAGATCTGCTGGAATTCCTTTTGTGCGGTCGACACGACGTTGCCGCGCCGGTCGAACAGCATCGCGCGCGAGCTGGTGGTGCCTTGGTCAAGCGCGAGAACGTACTGATCCAGCATTGTCTCTTCTCCATGCATGTTACGGATCGCCGGATTGCTGGCCGGCGATGCGAGCGGCGTGTTGTCGTGAGCGGGCCGCCATAGTGTGAGGGCGCGTGCCGGTGTCGTCCAGCCGAAGCTGCGGTGGGGCCGGCCCGGGACGCGCGGATGGTGTGCGCCGTTTCTACGGGCTCGCGCCGTTTGCTTCACCCGGCATTGGCGCCGCGTTGTGTTTGCCGCCGCTTTTGTCGGGGCATGCCAGTTTGCCCGGCCGGGCCGCCTACGCGCTCTGCCGGGCCGGTTCGCGCGCGAACCACGCGTCGATATCGCGCGTAACCTCATCGAGCGTGCCCGGCTCGACGTGCAGGCCGAGCTTCGAGCGCCGCCACAGCACGTCCTGCGCGGTGCGCGCCCATTCGGTATCGCGCAGATAAACCAGCTCGGCTTCGTGCAGTCCCGGCGCGAACTCGCGACCGAGCTCGGCGCGCGAGCGCGCGAGGCCGATCACGCAATTCGCGCGCGTGCCATACGCGCGCGCGAGCCGATGCGCGAGCGACGCCGGCAGCCATGCGTGCTCGCGCGAGAACTCACCGAGGAAGCGATTGAAGTTCGCCTGTGCGATGTCGCCGCCCGGCAGCGGCGCGTCGACGGTCCACGCGGACCCGCCGTGGCGCAGCGCGTCGGTGAGCGTATCGACGGCCTGCTCGGCGAGCTTGCGAAACGTCGTGATCTTGCCGCCGAACACCGACAGCAGCGGCGCCTGTTCCGCGGGCGCGTCGAGTTCGAGCGAGTAGTCGCGCGTGACCGCCGACGGATTGTCCGCGTTCTCGTCCTCCAGCAGCGGGCGCACGCCCGAATAGCTCCAGCGCACGTCGGCCGGCGAGATCTTCTGCCTGAAGTAGCGGTTGATCGAATCGCACAGATACTGCGTTTCGTTGGCGTCGATCGCGACTTGCGACGGGTCGCCGCGATATTCGAGGTCGGTGGTGCCGATCAGCGTGTAGTCGTGCTCGTAGGGAATCGCGAAGATGATCCGCTTATCGGCGTTCTGGAAGATGTACGCGTGGTCGTGCTCGAACAGGCGCCGCGTGACGATGTGGCTGCCCTTGACGAGCCGCACGCTATGCGCCGATGGCCGGCCGAGCGCGCCCTTCAGCAGCTCGCCGACCCACGGGCCCGCCGCGTTCGCGATCGCGGCGGCGCGCACGTCGAGCGTCGTGCCGTCCGCCCGTTGCAGTTGCGCGCGCCACTCGCCGCCGGCGCGCTCTGCGTTGACCAGCTTCGTGCGCGTGAGGATCGTCGCGCCGCGCTCGTGCGCGTCGAGTGCGTTCAGGACGACGAGGCGCGCGTCGTTGACCCAGCCGTCCGAATAAACGAAGCCGCGCTTGATCGTTTCGACGAGCGGCGCGCCGGCCGGATGCCGGCTCATCACGATGCCGCGCGAGCCCGGCAGCAGCTCACGTTTGGCCAGATGGTCGTACAGGAACAGACCCGCGCGGATCAGCCAGGCGGGGCGCAGATCCGGCATATGCGGCATCACGAAGCGCAGCGGCCAGATGATGTGCGGCGCCGCGCGCAGCAGCGTCTCGCGCTCCTGCAGCGCCTTGCGCACGAGCCCGAACTCGCGGTACTCGAGGTAGCGCAGGCCGCCGTGGATCAGCTTGGTACTTGCCGACGAGGTGTGCGCGGCCAGATCGTCCTGCTCGCACAGCAGCACCGTCAGGCCGCGGCCGGCCGCGTCGCGGGCGATGCCGGCGCCGTTGATCCCGCCACCGACGACGAGCAAATCGTATTTCGTGCCTTGCGTCACCTGGTGAGCCTCTGCATCGAATCTGGGAGTAAGTTGGAAAGCTGATTGAACGAATCATGTTCGTTTTCGAACTTTAATGAACGTATTCGAAAAAGTAAAGTTCGCTTCGACCCGAGCGAGCCTGGGTCGAATGGCACGGAGTGGCGCAACGCGCGACCGCGGACGATACTCTCGGTAGCAGCCATTTCGAGGTGATGTATGCGTGGACTTTTGATGATCGGCGCGGCGGCGCTGCTGGCGGGATGCGTGAGTACGCCGAGTCTGGAAGGGACGAGGGGCGCAACGTCGTTCGAGGCGTTACAGAAGATGTGCTCGCCGCAAACCGTCGACTACGGCAGCGACGCGCAGAACGTCTATGAGACGTTCTTCGATGCCTATGTGGCGAACCGGCGCGGCCGGCTGTCGAACGACGACTTCTGCGCGTTCCAGGCATCGATCGCGCAGCGCCATGCGAGCGAGGCGACGAGCAGCGATCCGAAGGTGCGCAACCAGTGGGTCGAGTTCTTCAACGAGCAGCGCGCAAGGGCGATCAGCTGGCGTGCGAGTGCCGATCCGACCTTGCGTAACGGGTAAGCAGCAACGGTTTGACCGGCGAGCCGGTTCACTTGTGCGGCGCCAACGCTCCGCGCCACAGCATGCGCAAAAGCTGCGCGAACACGGCTTCACGTGATGGCTGCCGCGCTCCGTCGCCGGCGGAATCCGCCTGTTGCGCGGCCGACGGCGGTAGCTGGTTCGCGAGCGCAAGCATCGTGAAGCCGTGCAGGCCCGTCCAGTACGCATAGCCGATCAGGCGCGGATCGCCTTCGAGAATACCCGCCTCGACGAGCCGCTCGAAGTGCGCTTCCAGCAGACGCCACGCGCGCTGCGACGCCGCGGCCAGTTCAGGGTAAGCGCCTTGCTGTTGCGGCGTCTGATCGAACATCAAACGGTAGGCGTGCGGTTCATCGAGCGCGAAGTCGACGTAGGCCCGGCCGACGGCGCTGTGATCGATGGCGGGGGCGTTCGCGGGGATGCCGCGCGCGGCCGCTTCGAGGCGCGCGGCGAAGCGGTTGAACGCGGCGGCGCGGACCATCGCCAGAATTTCTTCCTTGTCGCGGAAATAGCGATACGGTGTCATCGCGCTGCAGCCGAGCTCCTTCGCCAGCTCGCGCATCGTCACGCCTTGCGCGCCGCGGGTCGCAAATGCGTTTTCGGCGACGCGTCGCATGGCTTCGCGAAACTGCTGGATGTCGTCGGCGGAGAGCGTCTTGGGCATGCGCGAGGGCGGGGAAGTCCGTCGCGTGAATTTACTGTGTAAATGAGATGCGCACAACAAAGGGCCGCGAAGGCGGCCCGCTGTCAGGGGAGTTGAACGATACGAGACCGGTAGTCTCGAGCGAAGCGCGCGGCGCATCCGCCAGGGCGGCGCGGATACGCCGCCAACGGCTCTCGGATCGAACGACAGGGAATCTCAGGAAAAACGTTTGATGGCCCGCAATGCGGTGTCGCCGGTTTCGGTCACGCGCCATTCTTCGTTGCCCGATGCGAGGCGTTCGAGTTGCACCAGTTGGCGTTCGAGCAACGCATCGAGTTCTTCTCGGTCCATTTCGACCTGGTTGGGGGCGTCCTTGACGAGTAACAACGTGGCGAATTCATGCGGACTCAGCATCGTTCTCTCCATGTCAGCAAATTGCGGACAGCCTTGCAGTCGACCGACAGGCCGGGGCGGGGTCCGCTAAGGATCAGGGCGGGAGGTACGGCTTACACGACAGATTCACAAACCGACGCCGTGCGAAACTCGCAACGCACGTTGGGGAACTGGAGTGTAGGCGAGCACCGATGAAACGCCAACCTGGTCCCCGTAAATTTTCCATTTGACAATTGGTCGCGCGATCGGCGGTCCGGCCCCGCAGCCAGATTCTTGATTTCACGCGAGGTTTTGCGTGCACCGCAGCATGGCGGAGATCGCCTGGAATTATCCGGCGATATAGATTTGACAATTCGCGGCGTTCAGCGCTTCGGCCATGTCGGCGGCCGGCGCGGCGTCGGTGAACAATGCGTCGATCTGCTCCAGATGTCCCTGGCGAACTAGCGCCGGGCGGCCAAACTTGGAGTGATCCGCGGCGAGGAACACGGTGCGTGCGTGCTCGATGATCGCCTCGGCGACACGCACTTCGCGCGTGTCGAAATCGCGCAGCGTACCGTCCGTTTCGATGCTCGACGTGCCGATGATCGCGAAATCGACTTTGAACTGCCGGATGAAGTCGATCGCCAGTTCACCGACGATGCCCTTATCCCACGGCCGCACGATGCCCCCCGTCACCAGCACTTCGCAATCCGGGTAGCCGCTCATCATGCTCGCGACGTTCAGATTGTTCGTGATCACGCGCAGTCCACGGTGGCGGTTCAGCGCGCGTGCCACTTCCTCGGTGGTCGTGCCGAGGTTGATGAAAAGCGATGCCTGATCGGGAATGTGAGTGGCGACTAGCGCCGCGATGCGTCTTTTCTCTTCATGAAACATGCGCTGGCGCGCGGTGTAGGAGACGTTCTCGGAACTGGTCGGCAGACTGGCGCCGCCGTGATAGCGGCGCAGCAGATTCATATCGGCGAGCCAGTTGACGTCGCGGCGGATCGTCTGCGGGGTGACGTCGAAGTGGCCCGCGAGGTCGTCCACGGTCACGAAGCCGTCGCGTTGCACCCATTCCAGCAATTCCTGTTGCCGGGCGTTGAGAGTCAGGCGGGGGTCTCGTGTCATGTGTCTCGGGTGGTGGCTGTCGTGTCGGCGTGGTCCGTCGCGATCATCGAGCGGCCGGCAGAAAGCCCGCCGTCGACGAACGCGATTGCGGCTATTGTAAAACCATCGCGCCCCTTGTCCGCCAACTGGCCGCGAACGCTCCGAACCTGCTCGAACCTTCACTCAGGTGCAATACGCATTTATTCATTTGATAAATGAATTTGTTTTTTGGTGCGCTTCGCGATGCAATCCTGGGTTCCGCGATTTACCTGCCTTACAACCTTTCCCATGATGTCCGGCGACTTTTTCGTGCCGGCCCGCGCTTTCGAGAGTGTTCGACATGACTGGCTTCAGCAACTGGCAAAACCCTTATCCGACGCAACGTCTGCCCGTATTCGCACGCAATATCGTTTCGACCTCGCATCCGCTCGCGGCGCAGGCCGGGCTGCGCATGTTGTGGAAGGGCGGCAATGCCGTCGACGCGGCCATCGCGGCGGCCGCAGCGATGACAGTGGTCGAGCCGGTGTCGTGCGGCTTGGGCGGCGACGCGTTCGCGCTCGTGTGGGACGGCAAGAAGCTGCATGGTCTGAACGCGTCGGGCGTGTCGCCGGCTGCGTGGAACGTCGATTACTTCAAGCGCAAATACGGCGAGGAAAACGGCTTCGCGAAACAGCCGAAGCGTGGCTGGGACGCCGTCACGGTGCCGGGCGTGATCGCCGGTTGGGAAGCGCTGCACCAGAAGTTCGGCAAGCTGCCGTTCGCCGACCTGATGGAGCCGGCCATCGAGATCGCCGAGCGCGGTCACGCGGTGGCGAGCATCGTCGCGTACAAATGGGCGGCCGCGGTGCCGGAACTGAAGGATCAGCCGGGCTTCGCGCAGACCTTCATGCCGCGCGGCCGCGCGCCTGAGGTCAGCGAGCTGGTGCGCTTGCCCGGTCACGCGAAGACGCTGCGCCTGATCGCCGAGCAGGGCCCGCGCGCGTACTACGAAGGCGAGATCGCCGAGCGGATCGCCGCGTTCGCACGCGAAGGCGGCGCCGCGCTGAGCGCCGACGATCTCCTCAATTACCGCGCGGACTGGGTCGAGCCGATCGGCAAGGACTATCGCGGCTACACCGTGCATGAGATTCCGCCGAACGGCCAGGGCATCGCGGCGCTGGTTGCGCTCGGCATCCTCGAGAAGTTCGACGTGAAGTCGCTGAAGGTCGACAGCGTCGAGTCGCAGCATCTGCAGATCGAAGCGATGAAGCTCGCGTTTGCCGACCTGTATCGCTATGTGGCCGATCCGCGGTCGATGGAAGTCACGCCCGAGCAGATGCTCGACGACGCGTACCTGAGCTCGCGCGCGAAGCTGATCGATCCGAAGCGGGCGACGCACTTCGACTTCGGCATGCCGAAGGCGGGCGGCACGATCTACATGTCGGCCGCGGACGAGAGCGGCATGATGGTCAGCTTCATCCAGTCGAACTACATGGGCTTCGGCTCGGGTGTGGTGGTGCCGGACAGCGGCATCGCGCTGCAGAACCGCGGCTGCGGCTTCTCGATGGATCCGAAGTCGCCGAACGTCGTCGAGGGCGGCAAGCGGCCGTTCCACACGATCATCCCGGCGTTCCTCACGCAGCAGGTGAACGGCCAGCAGGAAGCGGTGATGAGCTTCGGCGTGATGGGCGGCGACATGCAGCCGCAAGGCCATCTGCAAACGGTGGTGCGCATGCTCGACTACGCTCAGCAGCCGCAGGCCGCGTGCGACGCACCGCGCTGGAAGGTCAACCGCGACTTCACGGTCGATATCGAGTCGACGCTCGATCCGAAGACCACCGAGGGCCTGCAGAAGCTCGGCCACACGATCAAGTCGGTCGACGATCCGTACATGGACTTCGGCTCCGGCCAGTTCATCTGGCAACTCGATCGCAACGAGCCGGAGCGCGGCTACGTGGCGGCCAGCGACAGCCGCCGCGACGGTCTCGCCGCCGGCTTCTAGGCCACAACGAGGCGACGCACGGGGCCGAGGTCCGCACCGGGACTCAGGTCCGACACCCGGGTAACACGTAACGAACGCGCGGCATGGCATATGCCGCGCTATTGCGCGCCCGCCAGCCGCCTCGCTGACCCAGGCGGTGCCGCACCTACCACAGCTATCACGCAGCAGACAGGCAGGAGACCATCATGAACACCCCCGCGTCGCACTCGACGACCGCTTCCCCCCATGCCGCGCCGCTTTCGAAAGCGATGGTGCGGCGGATCGTTTTCTCGTCGTCGATCGGTAACGCGCTCGAGTGGTTCGACTTCCTGGTCTACGGCTACTTCGCGACGATCATCGCGAAGCAGTTCTTCCCGATGCAGGACGAGTGGCTGTCGACGCTGCTCGCGATCGCCACTTTCGGCCTCTCGTTCCTGATGCGCCCGCTCGGCGCGGTCGTGCTCGGCGTGTACGGCGACCGCAAGGGCCGCAAGGCGGCGCTCACGCTCGCGATCGCGCTGATGATGGTCGGTACTTTCACGATGGCCGTGATGCCGCCGTTTTCGACGATCGGTCTCGCGGCGCCGCTGCTGGTGCTGCTGGCGCGGCTCGTGCAGGGCTTCGCGGTCGGCGGCGAGTTCGGCAGCGCGACCGCGTTCATGGTCGAGCACAGCGCGACCCGGCGCGGCTACTACGCGAGCTGGCAGTTCGCGAGCCAGGGTCTCGCGGCGATCACCGCGGCGGCCTTCGGTTCGCTGCTGACCGCGTGGCTGCCGGCCGAGCATCTGAACAGCTGGGGCTGGCGTGTGCCGTTCGTGTTCGGTCTGCTGGTCGGGCCGGTCGGCTACTACATCCGCTCGCATCTCGACGAGACGCCCGAATTCCTCGCATTGCGTGAAGAACGCGCGGCTCGCGAGGCGGCTGGCGAGCACAAGGTCGTCAGCGGAACGAAGGACGCATCGTTCTCGAATCAGTGGGTCAACCTGCTGCTCGCGATCGGCATGGTTGCGCAGTCGACGGTCGGCGTGTACGTGCTGCAGCTCTACATGCCGCTTTACGCGGTCAAGCAGCTGCATATGGCGGCGGCCGCGTCGTTCGGCGTGGTCGTGCTGAACGGCGGCATGCAGTTCATCTTCTCGCCGATCATGGGCGCGCTGTCCGATCGCATCGGCCGAATTCGCATCATGCTGAGCACGTCGATCCTGATGGGCCTGCTGATCTATCCGATGTTCGCATGGCTGCAGACACATCCGACGATTGGCTGGCTGCTCGTGCTGCAAGGCGTCGCCGGTATTTTCAAGGCCTCGTACTCGGGGCCGATGCCCGCGCTGATGTCGGAGATCTTCCCGACCCAGGTGCGCTCGACTGGCCTTTCAATCGGTTACAGCATCGGTGTGACGATCTTCGGCGGCTTCGCGCCGACCATCGTCGAAACCTTCATTCATTTGACCGGCGACAAACTCGCGCCAAGTTATTACGTCCTGCTTGCGGCGGTGCTTTCGGGCGTATCGCTGATCATCGTCGCGCTGCGCATGCGTCGCGTGCGTCCCATCCCGGGCGACGTCCAACCTGCCTGAGGAAGAGGGGGCCCGCCCAAGGCGCCCGCCCGTGTCCCCAACCCCGCCGGGTCTGACGTCTGTCCGAAAAGCCAGCCTTTTGGGCTGGCTTTTTTTGCCTTGCGCACATGTTTTAACACGTTGGAAGATTTCGACTATCTTGAAATCGGAACTGCGTCGATGCGGCATGGTCTGTGCTGTGTGATCTGCATGGTCGGATATCTCCGGCTAAGATGCAGAGTACAAGGGCCCAACTCTAATTCACGGCGTTGTATCCGACACGCAGAAACATCACGGCGAGCGCGGTGGCAGTTGCGAAGAACTCCACGGGTCGGTACAGCATGGGAGCAAGACACGATGCACACAGAGCTGAACCATGTCATGCCCTGGCGGATCGAAGACATCGATCTGACGCGCATTGACCGTCAGAAGGCCGCGGCCAACGAGGACCTGCTGCTGTTGTTGTGCGCGGCTTCGTTCATCGAAAGCGGCACCGATCTCTACACCAGCAATCTGAGTACGTTTTTCAACGACGACCCCGAGGTCTCGGCCTGGCTCAACCACGAGTGGGAGCCCGAGGAAATGCAGCACGGCCGGGCGCTGAAGACCTATATCGCGTATGTATGGCCCGAGTTCGACTGGGACACCGCGTTCCGCAATTTCATGGGCGAGTATTCGCTCACGTGCTCGGTCGAGGATTTCGAAAAGACCCGCGCGCTGGAGATGGTCGCGCGTTGCGTAGTCGAAACGGGTACCGCGACGCTGTACCGCGCGATCAACGAGTGCTCGGACGAAGCGGTCCTCAAGCAGATCACCGACAACATCCGCACCGACGAGGTCCGTCACTACAAGCACTTTTTCAGGTACTTCAAGAAGTACAACCGGATCGAGGGCAACGGTAGGCTCGCGGTGCTGGGCGCGCTGATGCGTCGCGTGATGGAAATCAAGAACGAAGATTCGGAGATCGCGTTGCGGCACGTGTTCGCAATTCGCTATCCGGAGCGCGTGCACGACTCCGCGTATAACCGCGAGCGCGCGGCGCGCATCAACAAGCTGGTGCGCCGCAATCTGTCCGCCGACATGTGCGTGAAGATGCTGCTCAAGCCGCTCGATCTGCCGGCGCGCATTCAGCCGGGCGTGCATTATCCGCTCGCGAAGATCACGCAGCACGTATTCTTTCGCTGAGCTATCGATCATTGCGCGAGGCATCGGCTGAATGCAGCTGCAACGACCTGACGAAGCGAACCGCAGCCCGCTCATGCGGGCTTTGGTTTTTCCGAGGCATGATGGAGCTTTACCGACTACTTCGACTGGATCGATGGCATGAGCGCTTCCTCCTCCGCATCTACGTCCGCGCGTCCGCTCGAACAGATCGTGTTCGATGAATGGCCGGCCAACGTGCGCGCGTTGTTCGACGGTTCGTCGCTTGCGGACAAGCTGGGCTTCACCGCGTCGCTACTGAGCGTCGATGCGAACGGCCACGTGCGCACATCTCTGCTGAGCGTCGGCGAACTCTATGCGCCCGACTCGCGCACGCTGTGCATCGCGCTATGGCCGCAGGCGCGCGCGACGCGCGCGATCGCGCAAAGCGGGCGCGCGGCGCTGAGCTTCGTCTGCGATGCGGCGTTCTATCAGGTGCAGTTGCGTGTCGCGCCGCTGCCCGGTGTTGCTGGCGACGACAGCGGCCTCGTCTATCTGCTCGGCTCGATCGACACAGCGGAAGCGCAAAGCGTCCGTTATGCGCGCCTCACGGGCGGCATCACGTTCGAATTGCAAGGAGAGGGGAGTGTGGTGCTCGAGCGATGGGAACGGCAGGTCGAGCATTTGAAGCAGGCTGCCGCCGCGAGCAGCCGTTAGTCTTCGAGCAGGGAAGCGCTAACGGCTGATGCGCGGGCAGCCTTCAGGCCGCGCGACGCTTAACGGCCACGGGCGCCGTTGCGCGACGGTTGCGCACCACGCGGCGCATCGTTGCGCTTCGCGCCGCCGCCGAGCAACGCGCCCGGATTGCCGTTGTGCGAACGATTGCCCTGCGGCTTGCGCGGCGCATGGTGCGCGGGAGCGCCATCATGCGCGGCGGTACGCGGCCCGATCGTCGTGACGCTGCGTATCGCGACGCGGCTGATTGCCATTGCCGGCCGGCTTCGCACCTTGTGGCCGCGGCGTGGGCTGAGCGTTCGACGCAGGCTGGCCCGAACGCTGACCCGTGCCTTGTCCCGAACGCTGACCGGAGCCTTGAGCCGGCTTGGCCGGTGCGCCACCACCAGCACCGCCGTCACGACGCACCGCGCCTTGTCCCTGACGCGGCGAGCGCCCGCCGCCGCCCTGCCCGCGTCGCAGGATCGGCTCCGGCTTCGCGGTCGGGTCCGGCTCGAAACCGGCGATCACTTCCTGCGGGACCGGACGCTTGATCAGCTTCTCGATGTCCTTCAGCAACTGCAGTTCATCGACGCACACGAGCGACACCGCCTCGCCGGTCGCACCCGCGCGACCCGTGCGGCCGATGCGGTGCACGTAGTCTTCCGGCACGTTCGGCAGATCGAAGTTGACCACGTGCGGCAACTGATCGATATCGATGCCGCGTGCGGCGATGTCGGTCGCCACCAGCACCTGCAGCGTACCGTCCTTGAACTCGGCGAGCGCGCGCGTGCGTGCCGACTGGCTCTTGTTGCCGTGAATCGCGAGCGCGCTGATGCCGTCCTTCGCCAGCTGCTCGGCGAGGCGATTCGCGCCGTGCTTGGTGCGCGTGAACACGAGCACCTGGAACCAGCTGTGCTGACGGATCAGATGCGTGAGCAACTCGCGCTTGCGGTCGCGATCGACCGGGTGAATCTTCTGCGCGACCGTTTCGGCCGTCGTGTTGCGGCGCGCGACTTCGATCAGCGCCGGCGAGTCGAGCAGGCCATCGGCGAGTGTCTTGATCTCGTCGGAGAAGGTCGCCGAGAACAGCAGGTTCTGGCGCTTCGGCGGCAGCTTCGCGAGCACGCGCTTGATGTCGTGGATGAAGCCCATGTCGAGCATGCGGTCGGCTTCGTCGAGCACGAGGATCTCGAGATGCGACAGGTCGATGGTCTTCTGCTGCATGTGATCGAGCAGACGGCCCGGCGTCGCGACGACGATATCGATGCCGCGCCTGAGCGCATCGATCTGCGGATTGATGCCGACGCCGCCGAACATCACGGTCGACTTCAGCTTCAGATACTTGCCGTAGGCGCGCACGCTTTCTTCGACCTGCGCGGCGAGTTCGCGCGTCGGCGTGAGGATCAGCGCGCGCACCACGCGCTTGCCGCCGGCGGCCGGCGGCATCGAATTCAGGCGCTGCAGGATCGGCAGCGTGAAGCCGGCGGTCTTGCCGGTGCCGGTTTGCGCGCCGGCGAGCAGATCGCCGCCGTTGAGCACGGCCGGGATCGCCTGAGTCTGGATCGGAGTCGGGCTGGTGTAGCCGAGTTCATTGACAGCGCGGACCAGCGGTTCGGACAAGCCGAGGGAATCAAAAGACATAAAAGCTCTTTGCAATGCAGTGTCGCGAACGGCCCCGCTGGGCCCAAAGGACCCCAACGCGGAAAAACCAGCGCGGCATCGACACGCCCGCATGGGTGTTCGAGGCCGAGGCCCGGTTCCGTTCACGGAGAAATCGGCGGCACGCTCACAGATGTGCCGAATGTTTCAACGCGCTATGCAGACACGTCGACTGGCCTTAAGTTGCAATTCGTCGCCGTGGAATGTCACGCGACATAGCGCGCGACACTGACGAATTGACACAGACTGCCCGCCAGTACGAACAGGTGCCAGATACCATGTCCGTGGCGGATGCGCTCGTCGTTGATGAAGAAATAGATGCCGACGCTATAGATGACGCCGCCGGCCACGAGCCACGCGGTCCCCGCGGCCGGCAACGCCTGCACCAGCGGGTGGACGGCTACGAGCGCGAGCCATCCCATCAACACGTACAGCACCATCGACACGCTGCGGGTGCGTCGCCCGAGCGTGAGTTCCTGCACGATGCCGAGGGCAGCGAGCCCCCAGCTCACGCCGAATAACGACCAGCCCCACGGTCCACGCAACGTGACGAGCGTGAACGGCGTGTAGCTGCCGGCGATCAGCAGGTAGATCGCCGAATGATCGCATTTCTGCAGAATCGCCTTCAGACGCGGATGGCTGACGCTGTGATACAGCGTCGAGATCGCATACAGCACAAACAGCATCGCACCATATACGGCGAAGCTGACGACCTTGTACGCGTCGCCGGCGAGCGCGCCCATCGTGACGAGCGCCGCCAGCCCCACCACCGACAGCACGGCGCCGACGAGATGGGTGATGCTGTTCAAACGCTCACCGAAGGGCACAACTCTTTCCTCCTGCACGGTCCCACGAAGGCAACCTCCAACACAAATAGCCCTACATGATACCGGTCCTGAAAAAACGAAGGGCGCGGCCGCGAATTTCGCAGGCCGCGCCCGGGGTGCGTCGAACGCTGCTTAGTCGAGCGGCGCCGAACGCAAGTCGGCCACTTGCTGCGGCGACACGGCCGTGCCGTGGTTGCCCCAGGACATACGGATGTACGTCACGACCGCTGCGACTTCCTGATTCGACAGAGCCTGCGCGAACGGCGGCATGCCATACGGATGCGGGTTCCCTTCCGTGCTCGGCGGATAACCACCGTTCAGCACCATGCGGATCGGGTTGACCGCCGACGGCATCTGGATCGACTGGTTGTTCGCGAGCGGCGGGAATGCCGGCGGCCGGCCGAGACCGTTATCCTCGTGGCACTTCGCGCAGTTGTCAGCGTAGATCTTCTGACCTTGCTTCAACAGTTCGCCGCCGAACTTTTCCGAGGTTTCGAGCTGCAGCGGTTCCGGTGCTTCGCTCTTCTGCGGAATCGTCTTCAGGTACGTCGCCATCGCGTTGATGTCTTCGGTCGACAGATACTGCAGGCTGTTGTGAACCACTTCGGCCATCGGACCGAACACCGCACCGCGGCTCGACACGCCGGTCTTGAGCAGGTCGGCGATGTCCTTGAGGTCCCAGTCGCCGAGCCCGGCTTCGCGGTTCGACGTCAGCGACGGCGCATACCAGTTCTGCAGCGGAATCAGGCCGCCCGCGAACGCGGCCGAGTTGACCGGGGCGCCCATCGCATTGATCGACGTGTGGCACATGCCGCAGTGACCAAGGCCTTCGACCAGATACGCACCGCGGTTCCATTCGACCGACTTGGTCGGATCCGGCTTGAACTCGCCTTCACGGAAGAACAGCGTGCGCCAGCCAATCAGCATGTTGCGCTGGTTGAACGGGAATTTCAGTTCGTGCGGACGGCTCGGCACGTTGACCGGCGCGACCGAGCGCAGATATGCGTAGATCGCGTCGGAGTCCGCGCGCGTGACCTTCGTGTAGCTCGTGAACGGGAAGCCCGGATAGAGCAGGCTGCCATCTTTCGAGCGGCCGGTGTGCATCGCGCGATAGAAGTCGTCCTGGGTCCACTTGCCGATGCCGTACTGGTCGTCCGGCGTGATGTTCGGCGTGAACATCGTGCCGAACGGCGTGGCCATCGGCAGGCCGCCCGCGAACGGCAGCCCGCCGCGCACCGTGTGGCAGGCGATACAGTCGCCGGCGCGGGCGAGGTACTCGCCCTTCTTGATCAGGTCGGCCTGGTCCGCGGGCGTTGCCGCCACGGCTGCGCCGCTGCTATGCAGACGGTCGCCGCCCGACCACAGGACGGGAATGAGTGCGGCGGCCGCGACCACGACGACTGCCGAGAGGGCGAACAAAGACTTGTGTTTCATTTGAATGTCTCTCCCGGCGCCTTATTGCGGTTCGCTGCCGCAGGCAAGCGGAGTCTTCAAGGAGCGGGCCGGAGCCGGCACGGGGTTTTGCGGAGCCTGCTGCGTGGAAAGCCAGGCCGCGACGGCGTTCACGTCTTCGTCGCTGAGGCGCGTGGCGATGGTGTGCATGCAGTCCGGCGCGATCGCGTGACGCGTGCCCGAGCGCCATGAACCGAGCTGCGCGCTGATGTAGTCGGCGTGCAGACCGACGAGACCCGGAATTGCCGGTTCCATACCGGTCAGTGCCTTGCCGTGGCAAGCCGCGCAAGCGGGCACCTGCTTCGATGCATCACCGTGCAGCACGATCTGCTCACCGCGCGCGAGCGTGGCGGCCGAGACGGTCGGCTTGGCCGGCGTCGGATACGGCGGGCGTTGTTGCGAGAAGAAGGTGGCGATCTGATGCAGGTAGTCGTCGGAGAGATACGTGACGAGGTAGTTCATCGGCGGGTACCTGCGGCGCCCTTCACGGAAGTTCTGCAACTGATTGAACAGATATTCCGCCGGCTTGCCCGCGAGGCGCGGGAAGTAGTCGTTGTCGGTGCCTTGCCCATGCGAGCCGTGGCAGGCCGTGCAGCCTTGCACGCGCGCTTCCATCGTGTCGGGGGCCTTCGGTTGAGTCTGCGCTTTCGCTGCGCTATAGACACCCGCGGCGCCGATCAACAGAAGGGCAAGCAACGGGCGGAAGAGGCGTCTTGAAGACACGCGTAACTCCATCAGAATCGGGGACCTGACCGAACTTCGGGCGGCTCGGTGTGAAGGACAGCCGTCGCTGCGGCGACGCAGCATTCTATCATCGAAGGGTAATGGTGACTATTTGCCGCATTAGAGACGGTTCCAGGTGTGACCGCCATGCGACAGTATGTCGCGTTATGCCGGTTTCGGACTTTGGTTGCGTCACGGATCGTGGTCGACGTCTTTGCCTCAAAAATAATCACGGCGTCGCCGCCGCAAGCGTGATGCCGCGTGACGCATTCGATCAAGCCAGGTTGAACCGATCCCCGCGCGCGCCATCGAAGCGTACACTTCCGGGCTCGCCGGCCGTCGTGCAGACGATGCGCCTCGCCGGCCCGCCTATGTTCCGTTCGTTCTCATCCGCTATCGGCCTTACATGAAGCTATTCGATTTCTCCTCGTCGACGCTGCGAGCGTTGATGTCCGGCGCGGTGGCGCTGGCCATGTCGTCCACCGCGTTCGCGCATGCGCATCTGATCTCGAGCGTGCCGGCCGCGAACGCCGACGCCGTCGCGCCTACCGACCTGACGATCCATTTCACCGAGCCGCTCGAGCCCGCATTCAGCAAGATCACACTCGCCGATGCAAACGGCAAGCCCGCGACGCCGGGCGCGTCGACGGTCGATAGCGCGGACGCCCGCGTAATGCACCTCGCGCTGCCTCAGTTGACGAGCGGCCGCTATGCGGTGCACTGGATCGCGGTGGCCACCGACGGCCATCGTACCCATGGCGACTTCGCGTTCAACGTCAAATGAACTTCAACGGACTGTGGATCGGGCAGGTCGCAATGGCCACGCTCATGAACGTCTCGTTCGGCTTCGCCGTCGGCTCGGCGCTACTCGGCGCATGGCTCGCGAGGGACGGGCTCCAGCGCACTTCACCGGCGCGTCCCGGCTGGATGCGCGCGCAACGCTCGATGCTCGCGGCCACCATCGTGCTGGTGCTCGCGGATCTCGGCTGGCTCCTGTATCAGGCGGCGTCGATGAGCGGTGTCGCGTTGTCCGCGGCGTTCGGCGTGGTGCCGACGGTGCTGACGCAAACGCATGTCGGCTATGGCTGGAGCGTCGCGTTCGGCGGCGCGCTGGTGCTGCTCGGCACCGCGCTGAGCCATGGCACGGGCATGCTGCGCAATACGCTGCTGTGGCTCGCGGTGCTCGCGATCGCGGCGGGTAAGGCGTCGCTCGGTCATGCGGCCGATGCCGGCGTGGTGTCGGCCGCGATCGGCATGCAGACGCTGCATGTGCTCGCAACGAGCGTATGGGGCGGACTCGCGATGGCCTCCGGCCTGGCGGTGCTGCCGGCGCTCGGGGCATCCACCGCGCGGGGCATGCTGATCCGCACGGCGACCCAGGTGTCGAACGTGACGATCGTCGCGGTCGCGTTGGTGTTGCTGTCGGGCGTCTTCAATGCGGTGCGCGACTCGGGCAGTTCGTTCGAAGCGATTCAGGCGAGCACGTGGGGTCATGTGCTGACGTTGAAGCTCGTGCTGGTCGCGCTCGCGCTGGTGCTCGGCGCGCTGAACCGCACATCGGCGCTGCCACGCCTGCGTCGCACCGCATCGACGATGGATGCGCACACGTTCGTCAACGTGATGTATCTGGAAGCGCTCGTGATGATCGGCGTGTTCGTCGTCGCGGCCGCGTTGTCACACACCGTGCCGGCGTTCGCTGCGCTCGGTTGAACGCGCGGCGCGGCATAGGCGATTGACCAATCGGCGATGGATGCGCGACGGCCGCGCGCGTCCATCGTGCGTCAGTTCTACGACAGCACCCGCGGATGCGCGCCGCGTAAAAAAGCGCCGCATTGCGAAGCCCGCTTACTCGAAGCCGAGGCGATGACCGAGAATCGGCGCGCAGAACAACGCGATCGCGCAGCCCGCGACCTTGCCTTCGAGTTCGGCGCCGGCCGCGTGCGAGCCGACCATCTGCGTGAGCAGATCGAAGACCTGCGGCAGGCAGTACAGCACCGCCGCGGCGATAAAGCATTTGCCGACTACCGAGATGTTCCATCCGCGCTCGTACGCGAGCATCGCGCCGATGATGCGCAGCACGCCAAACGCAACCAGCGCGCCGACCGCCGCCTGTTCGCGGATCAGATAGTCAGGAACGAATTCGCCCATGGTGCTCCTCGCTGCATGCGTTGTTGGCATGCATTTCAGCAAGGAGCAGGCCATACGTATGTCCGATACCGAACAAACGTCGCGAAAGCCAGGCGGGATAAGGCTCGGCGGGGAGTGATGCAGGTCGGGGCGGCAGCGCTCGAACGCCGGTTCGAGCCGGCTGGTCCGGGAAGTTACGTTACTGCGACGGCCCGCGCGTCCCGTGGCCCGCCGGCGGCGTTCCGCCTGCTTCGCTCAGGTGTTCAGATCACCATTCGGCGACGCTGCCGTCCGCGTGACGCCACACCGGATTGCGCCAGCGGTGACCGACCTTCGCCATCTCGCGCACTTTCTCTTCGTTGACCTCGATGCCGAGTCCGGGGCCCTGCGGAATCGACACGAAGCCGTCCTCGTACTTGAAGACTTGCGGATTCTTGATGTAATCGAGCAGGTCATTGCCCTGGTTGTAGTGGATGCCGAGGCTCTGTTCCTGGATGAACGCGTTGTAGCTGACCGCGTCGATCTGCAGACAGGTTGCGAGCGCGATCGGGCCGAGCGGGCAATGCAGCGCGAGCGCGACGTCGTAGGCTTCCGCCATCGCGGCGATCTTGCGGCACTCGGTGATGCCGCCCGCGTGCGACGCGTCCGGCTGGATGATGTCGACGTAGCCGCCCGACAGGATGTGCTTGAAGTCCCAGCGCGAATAGAGACGCTCGCCGAGCGCGATCGGCGTGTTGGTCTGATTGACGATGTCGCGCAGCGCCTCGGCGTTTTCCGACAGCACCGGCTCTTCGATGAACAGCAGCTTGTACGGGTCGAGTTCCTTGGCGAGCACCTTCGCCATCGGCTTATGCACGCGGCCGTGGAAGTCCACGCCGATGCCGATGTTCGGCCCGACCGCCTCGCGCACCGCCGCGACGTTGTTGATCACGCCTTGCACCTTGTCGAAGGTGTCGATGATCTGCAGCTCTTCCGAGCCGTTCATCTTGACGGCCTTGAAGCCGCGCTCGACCACCGCGCGTGCGTTGTTCGCGACATCGCTCGGACGGTCGCCGCCGATCCACGAGTACACCTTGATTTTGTCGCGCACCTGGCCGCCGAGCAGCGCATGCACCGGTACGCCGTGATGCTTGCCCTTGATGTCCCACAGCGCCTGATCGACGCCGGCGATCGCGCTCATCGTGATCGGGCCGCCGCGATAGAAGCCCGCGCGGTACATCACCTGCCAGTGATCCTCGATCAACAGCGGGTCCTTGCCGATCAGATAATCGGACAGTTCCTCGACGGCCGCGGCGACCGTATGCGCGCGGCCTTCCACCACCGGCTCGCCCCAACCGACGATGCCCTCGTCGGTCTCGATCTTGAGGAAGCACCAGCGCGGCGGGACGATAAAGGTTTCGAGCTTGGTGATTTTCATGGTGTGTGTCTCCGGTGTCGATCGAAGTTGGCGCTTACTCCGAACCCATGCAAAGCAGGTCTGCGGGCATGCAAAATTTCGGGGAATTCCATGCTACAACAAAACTGCATTAAAATACTATTAATAGTACTATTTGCCACATAGTGGTGAGATCTGCCGACTTACCGCCGCGTTGCGCGACGGGATCATCAACCGCGAGGAGAAAACCATTACGCACGATCTGCACGGGCGAGTCGCCCAACTGCTGGCGACCGCGATTCTGCGCGGCGACTATGCGCCGGAGTCGATCCTGCCTCGTGAAGCCGAGTTAATGGAGATGTTCGGCGTGAGCCGCACGGTGCTGCGCGAGGCGCTGCGCACGTTGACGTCGAAAGGGCTGATCGAATCGCGGCCGCGCGTGGGTACGCGCGTGCGGGTCAAGTCCGCGTGGAATCTGCTCGATGCCGATCTGCTCGACTGGTATTCACGCGTCGCCGAGCCGATGGCGTTCGCGCTCAAGCTGCAGGAAATGCGCGAGATGGTCGAGCCTTATGCCGCCGGCCTCGCGGCCGCCGCGCACACCGACGACACGTTGGGTGCGCTTGCGGCCGCGCATACCGCGATGGTGGCGGCGCGCAACGTCGACGAATGGGTGCGCGCGGATCTGCAGTTCCACCTGCGCGTGCTCACCGCGTGCAGCAACGAACTGCTGATCCCTCTTGGCGCGCTGATCGAGCGCACGCTCGAGGCACAATTGCGGCTCAATGCGAAACGCGCCGATGTGTTCAACGCGTCGCTCGCCGAACACACGGCGGTGTTCGAGGCGATCCGCGCGCGCGATGCCGCCGCGGCGTACGCGGCGATGGCGTCATTGCTCGGCGTGACGCGCGGGCGAATCGAAGGCTGAGGTGGACGGCGTCAATCCATCGCCGCATGCGCGATCGACGCATCCGGTGCCTTGTGCGACGGCCGGATCAGCAGCAACAGCGGGATGACCAGCAGCGTCGCCACGAACATCAGCTTGAAGTCGTTCAGATACGCGACCATCGCCGCCTGCTGCGTGATCGACGCGTTCAGCGCCGCGATGTCATAGTTCGAGCCGCTGTTGAGCATCGACTGGAGCGCCGGATTGAACGCGGTGACATTCGCAGCGAGGTCCGCGTGCGAGATCTGCGTGTTGCGCGTCATCAGCGTCTGCACGATCGAAATGCCGATACTGCTGCCGATGTTGCGCATCAGGCTATAAGTCGCGGTGCCGTCCGCGCGCAGCTCCGGCGACAGCGTCGAGAACGTCAGCGTGGACAGCGGCACGAACACGAGGCCGAGTCCGAAGCCCTGGATCACGCCGGGCCACACGATGTCCGATGCCGATAGCACGATCGTGTACTGCATCATCTGCCACAGCGCGAACGCCGATATCAGGAAGCCGCAGAGCAGCAGCAGCCGCGCGTCGACGCGCTTGAGCAGCCGGCCGGCGATCAGCATCGCGACCATCGTGCCGGCGCCGCTCGGTGCGGTGACGAGGCCCGTGGTCGCGACCGGATAGCCCATCAGGTTTTGCAGCATCGGCGGCAGCAGCGCACGCGTCGCGTACATCACCGCGCCGATCACGAAGATGAACAACGTGCCGGTCGCGAAGTTCGGGTCCTTCAATAACTTGTACTTGAAAAACGAGCGCTCGCCGATCGTCGCCGTGTGCACGAGAAAGAACGCGAAGCTGATTGCCGCGACGAGCGCCTCGATCACGATCTCGGTCGACGAAAACCAGTCGAGCTGCTCGCCGCGATCGAGCATCGCCTGCAATGCGCCGATCGCGAGGCCGAGCGTGATGAAGCCGAACGCGTCGAACTTCACGTCGTGTTTCGGCTCGCGCGTCGGCAGGAAGCTCGCGACGCCGAACAGCGCGATCGCGCCGATCGGCACGTTGATGAAGAACACCCAGCGCCAGTTGTAGCTATCGGTGAGCCAGCCGCCGAGCGTCGGACCGAGGATCGGCCCGACCATCACGCCCATGCCCCACACGGCCATCGCCTGGCCCTGCTTTTCGCGCGGGTTGATGTCGAGCAGGATCGACTGCGACAGCGGCACCAGCGACGCGCCGAAGATCCCTTGCAACAGACGCGACACGACGATCTGCGACAGCGTCTCGGAGAGTCCGCACAACGCGGAAGACACGGTGAAGCCGCCGATCGCGATCAGCAGCAGCCGCTTCACGCTGAGGCGATCCGCCAGCCAGCCGGTGAGCGGCGTGGCGATCGCGGCGGCGACGATATAGGAGGTCAGCACCCACGTGATCTCGTCCTGCGACGCGGACAGCGTGCCTTGCATATGCGGCAGCGCCACGTTGGCGATCGTGCTGTCGAGCGTCTGGATCAGCGTCGCGAGCATGATCGAGATCGTGATCATCGGCCGGTTGAGCAGCTCAGTGGCGCTCGTCGACGTGGAGGCGGAAGACATGAATGGTGGGGAGGGTCGAAATAGTAAGCATGCTTAGTATATCGTCAATACGGGTTGGCGCCATCGGGAGTTGTGCTGAGGATAGAACGCACACGCAGTCGCGCTGTACGCCGAAGTGCTTCCGTATAATCCGCGCATGAAAACCCAATTCGAAGAGCGCTTCGGCTTTCTGATCTACGACGTCGGCCGGCTGGCGGGCAAGCGGTTCGACGATCTCGCGAGGTCGTCGGTCGATCTGACGCGCGCGCAGTGTCGCGTGCTGGCCTATCTCGGCCACTACGGCGACATCAATCAGGCCCGGCTGGCGGATCTGCTCGAGGTCGCGCCGATCTCGGCGGGCCGGCTGCTGGACCGGATGGAGGAGGGCGGCTGGATCGAGCGGACCGCGAATCCGCAGGATCGCCGCGAGCGCCAGGTGCGCATGACGCCGAAGGCTGAGCGCACGCTCGGCAAGGCGCGCAAGGTCGGCGACGAGGTCGCGCTCGAAGCGCTCAATGGTTTCAGCGATGAAGAAGCGGCGCAGTTGATCGCGCTGCTGCAGCGGGTGCGCGGCAATCTGAGCCGGCTGGTGGATCGCTGAAGCGTCGCGATGTTGGCGCGACGCCGAAGTCTTTCGCGCGAGCCGGGGTTACGTTGAGCTCGCGCTTCAAATCACGTTATCTGGATTCCGATGCCGGCGTGGCGCCGCTCGGCGGTACCAGCTCGTAACAGCCCGGCGCCACCGACGTTTTCGCTTTTGCATCCGGTTGCTGCGGATCGATGCATTTGAACGCGCTCTGATCGCGCTGCACGAAGATCGTGTCGGCGGGACCGTTGTTGACCACGGCGACGATCTTGTAGCCGTCCTGCAGCAGCGTCGCGAGCATGGTGGAACTGGCGCGCCATTGACTGTCGGCGGTGCTCGGCGTTTGAGCTTGTGCGATGAGGGCGGCGGTCGTGCCGGCGAGCGTGAGCGCAGCGGTGGTTGCGGCGAGCGCGACGGTGCGGAGCGTCATTAAGGAACCTCTCGAAGTTGCGAAGGAATTGCGGAAGGAAGCCGGAGGTGCCAACCAAACCCGCGGCGCTTCACTGCCCATACCCTGCGACGCCGCTGCTCATCGTTCGTTCCATCAGAAACTCGCGCAACGCTCGCTGGCAAGCCATGCTCGCCATCCGCCAAACTCCGAGATATCGGTTCCCGACTGCACGCCATACGGCTCGCAGAGGAAACCGGTAACCCACGAACCGTCGACGAGTTCGACCTTCCCCAGAACCAGCGGAGACGGAACGGTCGAAATAAACGAGCCGAACTCCGCGCTGGGCATTTCCCACACTTCGACAGCAATTTTTGCGCCGCCATCGGTGACGCGCCACAGGCCTGGACGCCTCGTGCCGTCCGCCGACGCAGGCAGCGCCGACAACCGGTATTGCGGGGCAGTCTGAGTGGCCTGCAAGAGCCGCGCGCGTCGGGCAAGCAGATCGCGGTTGAGGGGCAAACCTTGCATGTGTGCGCCGCAGACCGCGATCCGCATGCGATCGTGGCTCGCCGCGCATCGTTCGCCGCGCGGCTCCGGCTCGACGGTTAGACCTCCCACGCAGTGCACGCCGCTCTTTCGTTGCAGCAGGTCGGCCACACCCAACAGATACTGGTCGGTGAACGCGCGGCCAAAGACGGTCACGCCCCAGGGCAGATCATTCTTCATGAAACCGGTCGGCGTAGCGACGGCGGCATAGTCCAGCAGATTCATGAAGTTCGTGTAATAGCCAAGCAGGGAGTTCGGACCAATGGGGTCGCGCTCCAACTCGTCGAGCGTCACGGCACGCGGATACGTCGGCGTCAGAACGAAATCGAGTGAATCGATCGACGCATCGCAGAGGGCCTTCAATTCCTGCAAGCGGTACTGCGCGCGAAACAGTTCGACCGCGCTCGCGCCGGGTGCCTTCGCCAACACATCGCGAATGACGGGCAAAACCGCAGCGGGTTTCTCCGTCATCAGCTCGCCCGCCACGCTGTAACGCTCGGCCACCCACGGCCCCTGATAGAGCAGATTGGCGGTTTCGACAAACGGCGTGAAGTCGATTTCGACAGCTTCACCACCTGCTTCTTCGAGCAACGCGCGCACCTTCGCGAACAGCCCGGGGCTCTCGGAACAGCCGGCGAATTCCAGTTGCGCCGGCACGCCGAACTTGAACGCCGTGGGCTTGCCAAACGCGCGTGCCGTATTCCATTGCGGATTCGCGCGGCTGTATGCATCGCGAGGATCGGGGCGCGCGCTCAACGCAAGCAACTCGCTCGCTTCTTTCGCCGTCGCCGTGAAGAACGTCACGCAATCGAGCGTGCGGCACGCGGGCACCACACCCGCGGTGGACAGCAGGCCTTTAGTCGGCTTGAGACCGACGAGATTGTTCAGCGCGGCAGGCACGCGACCGGAACCGGCCGTGTCGGTCCCGAGCGCGAAACTGGCGACGCCGAGCGCGACCGCGAGTGACGACCCCGCGCTCGAGCCGCCCGACGGATAGTCGGGATGCACGCTATTACGACACTTGCCATACGGCGACCGCGTGCCGTTCAGACCGGTCGCAAACTGGTCGAGATTGGCTTTGCCGAGCGGCACCGCGCCGAGCGCGATCAATTGCGCAACGACGCTCGCCGATCGCGACGGCGTGTACGCGAACGCGGGGCACGCGGCGGTTGTCTGAATGCCGGCGAGATCGATGTTGTCCTTGATCACGAACGGAACGCCATAGAGCGGCAGGCTTTCGACCTCCTGCGTGTCGAGCCAGTCGAGGTAGGGCGCGACTTCATCTTCGGTCAGAAGATGGATGAACAGATTGAACGATGGATTGAGCGCCGCAGCTTTTTCGAGCAGTTCAGCGAAGAGCCTGCGCGGCGTGAGCGTTCCATCACGGTATGCGGAGCGAAGTGTCGGGAGGCGAAGATCGAATGACGAGAATGAAGACATGGTTTGCGTCCAGATAATTAGTGACGTTCGACGACGGCGACGCGTTGCCCCGCGCGCACGGGCGAACCCGGCGCCACGTAGATCTCGCCGACCGTTCCGGCGCACGGCGCACACACCGAGATTTCCATCTTCATTGACTCGATGATGAGCAGCACGTCGCCCGCGTCGACCGCGTCGCCGGTTTTCACCTTGACTTGCCAGAGGCTGCCGGCGATCTCGCTGTCCACGGCGACTTCGCCGTCGTGAAGCGGAGCTAACTGAGTGTCTTCGGTGACCGGCGTCTCGAACATGACTTCCGAGGTGCCCGCTTCACGCCACCGCTCGCGCTCGGCCTGGAAGGCCGCCTGCTGTCTTGAACGGAACTGCTCGATGCTGGCGGATTCGCTAGCGAGAAACGCCTGATAGTCCGGCAACGAAAGCTCGGACTCTTCGATCCGCAACGGAAAACGCCCAAGCGGAAAGTCCGCGCGGATGCGCAACAGTTCGTCGGCCGATACTTCGTAGAAACGAATCTGGTCGAAGAAGCGCAGCAAATAATGCTGGCCGGCGAAATCCGCGACTTCGCGGTAGCGATTCCACATCTGCAACGTGCGGCCGACGAATTGATAGCCGCCAGGCCCTTCCATGCCATACACGCACAGATACGCGCCGCCGATGCCGACCGAGTTCTCCGCGGTCCACGTACGGGCCGGGTTGTATTTCGTCGTGACCAGCCGGTGCCGAGGGTCGAGCGGTGTCGCGACGGGTGCGCCGAGGTACACGTCGCCGAGGCCCATCACCAGATAGCTCGCATCGAAGACGATTTGCCTGACCGCGTCGATGGAGTCGAGGTCGTTGATGCGGCGAATGAATTCGAGGTTGCTCGGGCACCACGGCGCGTTCTTGCGCACGGTGGTCATATATTTTTCGATCGCGAGCTGGCACGCGGGGTCGTCCCATGACAGCGGCAGATGAACGACCCGCGACGGCACGCGCAGATCCTTCTGCAACAAGACCTCGTCCCACGCCCGCGCGACGATGTCGAGCAACCTGGCGAGCGGCAGATCCTCGGGCCGGTAGTGGATCTGCAGCGAACGGATGCCCGGCGTGAGATCGATGACGCCAGTCAGATGCTGCGCTTCGAGGGACTGCATCAGCGCATGTCCGCGAAACCGTGCCACGAGGTCGAGCTCCGCTGGACCGATTTCGAGCAGCAGATGTGTGTCGCCGGATACACGTGCGACGAGTCTGTCGCGGTCCGCCCCGGTATCGAGCACGATCGGCGACGTCAGCGATGCTCTTCTTTCGCTCGGCGCACCCGGTGCAATCTCGAGGCTCTCCAGTTCCCGACGACGCTCACGCGCAGCCTCACGCGCTTGTTCGACTTCGACGGGCGCGAAGCGGATCTTGTCGCCTGCTTTCAGCTGGCCGATCTGCCAGAGGTCCGCCTCGATGATCGTCACCGGACAGACGAAGCCGCCGAGACTCGGGCCGTCGGGTCCGAGAATCACGGGCATGTCGCCGGTGAAGTCGACGGCGCCGACCGCGTACGGATTATCGTGAATGTTCGACGGATGCAGTCCAGCCTCGCCGCCGTCCTCGCGCGCCCACTCGGGTTTTGGTCCGATCAGGCGCACGCCGGTACGGCTGGAGTTGAAGTGAACCTCCCACTCGGTGTCGAGCAGCTGCGCGATATAGCGGGCGCTGAAGTATTCGGGTGCGCCGTGCGGGCCATAGATCACGCGAACGGTGCGCACGCCGTCGAGCGTCGGCGCGTCGACGAGCGCCGCGCCGGCCTGCGCATCGCCGAGCGGATAAAGATGCAGCACGTCGCCCGCGCGGATCGCGCGGCCGCCATGTCCGCCGAACTGGCCGAGCGTAAAGGTGCTGCGGCTGCCGAGATACAGTGCGACGTCGAAGCCGCCGCGCACGCACAGATAAGCGCGCGCGCCCGCGCCGTGTATCGTGCCGAGCGCAAGCGTCGAACCCGCCGGCACATTGAGGCTCGTGTTCAGCGGCTGAGCGACATCGTCGAGCAGCACCGGAACCTGCGCGCCGGTGATGGCGACCACGGCATCCGTGTTGAAGCGCAGCGTCGGCCCGCTCATCGTGACTTCGAGAGCGGCGGCGTCGGCCGCATTGCCGAGCAGGCGATTGCCGAGCCGCATCGCCCGGTCATCCATCGGCCCCGACGGCGGGATGCCGACTGCCCAGTAGCCCAGGCGGCCGGGATAGTCCTGCACCGTCGTCTGCGTGCCGCCGCTGACGACTTCGACCGTGCTGGCCCGATACCTGAGCCCTTCGAGACATCGAGTCCACGGTTCGCCCGACGCAAACGGCCGGTCGCGCAGAATCTGGCGCAGATAGTCGCGATTCGTCTCGACGCCGTAGAGTCGGGTGTTGCACAGCGCATCGTCGAGCGCATCGCGCGCTTCATCGCGAGTCGGCGACCACGCGATCACTTTCGCGAGCATCGGGTCGAAGTACGGCGGCACTTCGCAACCGGCCTCGATCCAGGTATCGATGCGCAATGCGCGCCCGTCGGCATTCGGGAACGCGACATCGGTCAAGAGGCCCGGACTCGGTTTGAAATCACGCCCCGGATCTTCCGCGTAGAGTCGCGCCTGGATCGCGTGCCCTCGCGGCGTCAGACTCGCCGCCAGCTCCTTCAGCGGCGCGAGCGTGCCGGCCGCCAGTTCGATCATCCAACGCACGAGGTCGACGCCCCACACCTGTTCGGTGACGCCGTGCTCGACCTGCAAACGCGTATTGACCTCGAGGAAGTAGAACTGTTCGGCGGCGCTGTCGTACACGAATTCGACGGTGCCGGCGGAGCGATAGTCGACGGCTTTCGCGAGCTTGACCGCTGCCTCGCAGAGCGCGGCCTGAATGCCGTCCGGCAGGCAGGGGGCGGGCGTTTCCTCGAGCACCTTCTGATTGCGCCGCTGCACCGAGCAGTCACGCACGCCAAGCGCGAGCGCGTCGCCTTTGCCATCGCCGAACACCTGCACTTCCAGATGCCGGGCCCGTTCGATGTACTTCTCCAGAAACACGCCGGCATCGCTGAAATTGTTTTCGCCGAGGCGCTTCACGGCATCGAAATGGGCGCCGAGTTCGTCGGCGTTCCAGCACACCCGCATGCCGATGCCGCCGCCGCCCGCGGTGCTCTTCAGCATCACCGGATAGCCGATGGCCTGTGCCGCCGCGAGCGCCGCAGCCAAGTCCGCGAGCAGCCCGGTGCCTTCGAGCATCGGCACCCCTTCGTTGGCCGCGATTTCGCGGGCCGTGTGCTTGAGGCCGAACGCGCGAAGCTGCGCGGGGGTCGGTCCGATGAACGCGATGCCGGCCGCTTCGCAGGCTTCGCCAAACGCCGCGTTCTCCGATAAGAAGCCGTAGCCGGGATGGATTGCCTGCACGCCTTCGCGACGCGCAATCGCGAGGATCTTGTCCACGTCGAGATAAGTCAGCGCGGCCGGACCCTCGCCGAGCGCATGCGCGACAGGCGCTTCGCTGACGTGGCGGCTCGCTCGGTCGGCTTCCGCATAGATGGCGACGCCGGTGACGTCGAGTTCGCGCAACGTCCTGAGAATGCGGCACGCGATAGCGCCGCGATTGGCGATCAGAATCTTCTCGAACATGGAAGGTGTGTTGATTCGAAGGCGGGCCGTCCCGCCGTGGGAATGGCCGGCCGTGGTCGTCCACGGCCGAAGTCGCGTCAGCGATGCGTCTGGGTCAGGTCTTCCCGCGTACGGCTGAAGTACCGGCCCGAGCGAACCAGCATGAGGAGAAAAAGCCAGTGGCGGATGCGCTTCAATTCCATATCAGCAGCTCCGCGGGCGTCGGGTTGTAGGCGTTGCACGGATTGTTCAGCTGCGGGCAGTTGGAGATCAGTACGATCACGTCCATCTCCGCGCGCAATTCGACGTATTTGCCCGGCGCAGAAATGCCGTCTTCGAAGCTGAGCCCGCCCGTGGCCGTGACCGGCACGTTCATGAAGAAGTTGACGTTCGCGCCGATGTCCTGCTTCGACAGGCGGCCGTCATGTGCGCAGGCACGCAGGAAGTTGTCGCGGCAGCTGTGCATGTAGCGCTTCTCCAGTGCGTAGCGCACCGTGTTGCTTTCCTGCGCGCAGGCGCCGCCGAGCGTATCGTGGCGGCCGCACGTGTCGGCGACGATCGTCAGCATCGGCTTGCCGAGGTTCGAGTACAGCACCGAGCCCGTCGTCAGGTAGAGGCTTTTTTGCCGGCGCAACGTGCGTTGCGGGTCAAAGCGCTCGCGCGGATCGGCGAGGCTGTAGAACAGCGTGTCGACCGCCTGGTTGCCTTCGAGATCGACGATGCGCAGCGTTTGCCCGGCCTTCACCTCGTGAAGCCACGGCTCGCCGGCGGCGAGTGTCTCGCGACAGACCGCGGTTTCCGGACGTTTGTCGCTGACGATAAGCGTGCTGGTCATAAGCGTGGCCTTCGCTCAAAGAAAGAAGCGTTCTGTGTTGATGAAACCGCGTGCGTTCTCTTCGCATGCGGTGCGGCAAACTTCGGCGACCTCGGGCCGCGCGTCGCTCAACTCGAGCTTGACGGGCCTCGGCGCGTACTCGGGGTTCGGGTCGAGCGGGTGCTGGATCGCGGTGAGCACGACGAGCGTGTTCATCGGTGCGTAGAGCTCGACGTAGTTGCCCGCTTTTGAGTTTCCTGGCACGAAACTGAGAACGCCGTCGTCGCTGACATCGACACGGCTGAACAGATTGAGCGTCATCAGCAGGTCAGTGATGCCGAGCCCCCACTTGCCCATTTCGACGAGCAGGTTGTCCGTGCCGTTGCGATAGAACGCGTTGCGCAGCTCCTGGTAGCGGCCCGCGCCGTATCGTTCGCGAACCTCGTCGGCATTCGAAGCTCCACCGATGCTGTCGTGCCAGCCACAGGTATCCGCGACGATCGCGGCAAGCACGCGGCCCATGTCGGAGTACAGGCAGTGACCCGCGGTGAGCCTGGCCGTGTGCTGGCACTTCAGCGAATCCGGCAGATTGAGCCGCTCGCTTTTCTCCGTCGCGTTGACCATCATCACGCTGACGTTCGCACCGCCGCGCAGGTCGGTAATGCGCAGTGATCGACCACGCTTGACGATCAGCGACGTATGGCCGCCGCCTGGGACGGTTTCTTCAAGCAATAAGGTCGTATCTGAGTTCATACCTGAGTTCCCTTCAGTCGGAGACCAGTTCGATATGCGATGCGCCTCGCACGGCAGCCTCGGCGATATGCACGGCGGACATGGAATCGCGGCTACGGTCGAGCGCAATGTTGTAGGTGATGCGCGCGCCATAGGCGCCCGGCGCCTGCGGGTCGACGCGCACCTTGTCGAAAACCAGCACGCGGCTTCCCAACGTGAAGCCTTCTTTCAGGTCATGCGTGACCATGAAGATCGTGAGCTTCGCTTCGCGCCACAGGTCGGAGAGCAGCTCATGCATGTCCTTGCGGATGCCGGGGTCGAGCGCGCCGAACGGTTCGTCGAGCAGCAGCACGCGAGGCTTCATCATCAGCGCCTGCGCGATCGCGAGGCGTTGCTGCATGCCGCCCGACAGCTGCTGCGGAAACTTGTTCAACGCAGCACCCAGCCCGACGCGCTCGAGCATGGCCGCTGCCTCGTCTCGCGCCACGCGCCGACGGGCACCGAATAGCCGGCCGGTGAACTTCGCCTGTGGAAGCTCCAGCCCCAGCATCACGTTGCGCAACACGCTCAGATGGTCGAACACCGAGTAGCGTTGAAACACGACGCCGCGATGCCGGTCCGGTTCGCCGGGCAGCGGCTTGCCGTCCAGCAGGATCTCGCCGCGCGTCGCGCGCTCCTGACCCAGCAGCAGGCGCAGAAACGTCGACTTGCCGCAGCCGGACGCGCCGACCATCGAACAGAACTCGCCTTCCTTGACGGTCAGATTCAAACGCTCGAGCACGACCTGGTCGCCGTACTCTTTCCAGACGTTGCGGACTTCGATCATCGCGCGCCTCCGTACCACGGGAAGCACCATTGCGTGATCCGGCGCAGCAGCTCGTCGGTGAGCCATGCGAGCAGCGTGATCCACGCGACGTACGGCAGGATCAGATCCATCGACAGATAGCGGCGCACGAGAAAGATGCGGTAGCCGAGGCCATCGGTCGACGCGATCGCTTCGGCGGCGATCAGAAAGAGCCACGCCGCGCCGAGAGAAAGACGCGTCGCCGCCAGCAGACGCGGCAGCAGTTGCGGCAGCACCAGACGCAGTATCAGCGTCCAGCTGGTGGCGCCGAGCGTCTGCGCCTTGACCCACAGCTCGGCCGGAATCTCGCGGGCGCGAGCATGCAGATCGCGAATGATCACCGGCGTGATGCCGACGACGATCAGCACGACCTTCGACAACTCATCGAGCCCGAACACGATGAACAGGACCGGCAGCACCGCCAGCGGCGGCACCATTGAGATCACGGTGATGAATGGCGACAGCGTCGCGCTGACGAGCGGAAACGAACCGGTCGCGATCGCGGCCACCAGTGCGATCACGGCACTGACGACAAGGCCGATGCCGAGCCGCCGCAAGCTCGACAGCGTGTCGGTCCACAACAGATACTCGCCGGTGCGCTTGTCCTCGGTGAAGGCGGCCAACTTCACCGCGTCGCTCATTTGCGCCGCGCTCGGCAGCAGCTTGTCATCGGGATTGAGCGAGAGTCGCATCGAGGACCCGGTGAAGTAGACCGCGAACAGCACGACGAACGGCAGCAGAAGCAGCATCAAGCCGCCGATCCGGCTCGGATGTCGATTGATGAGTCGCATGGTGAGCGCCTGGTTGGAAAGCTGGGATGCGAGCCCGCGATAGCGAGCCCCTGGCGAGTGCCTGGACGGTCCGTGTCAGAGCTTGCCCGCGGCCGCCATCGCGACGTAGGTCGGATCGAAACGCAGCTTGACGTTGTTCTTGTTGCCGACCACGACGCCCTTGTCGAACGCCATGCCGACCGCGTCCGCGCTCTTCGCGTCCTGTCCGAGCAGGCCGTGATCGAAAGAGAACTTCGCGACGCGCGTCATGATCTTCGGCATGTCGGCGCTGGTGACGAAGTCGAGCGCGGCTTGCGGCGAATAGAAGAGGGCGGTCGTCGCCAGTTGGCCCTTGAAGTTGGCGAGATCGGTGCCCGAGGCCTTCGCCATCGCGCTCAGCGCGGACGTGCTGGCCGCGGAGTCGGTGTGCATCAGCGCGACCATTTCGAACCATGCACCGGTCAGCGCTTTGCCGAGGGCGGGGTTCTGCTGCAACGTCTTCGTGTTGACGACCATCATGTCCATGATTTCGCCGGGGATCTTGCTGGAGTCGAAGACTTCGCTGACGTTCGGCTGCGCCTTCAGATCGGCGAGCATCGGATTCCAGGTGACCGCGTTGTGAACCGTAGGGGTCGCGAATGCGCCCGAGATGTCGGCATCCGAGGTGTTCACGACCTTGAGGTCGCGCTCGCTCATGTGAGCGCTTTCGAGCGCGCGTGCGAGCAGGTAGTGGGAGACGGAAAACTGCACGAGGTTGACCTGTTGGCCCTTCAGGTCGGCGATCTGCTTGCCCTTGCCCTTCATCAGCACGCCGTCGTTGCCGTTCGAATAGTCGCTGACGATCAGGGCCGTCGAATCCACGCCGCCGGAGGCGGGAATCGTGAGCGCATCCATGTTGGTCATCGCGCAGCCATCGAACTTGCCGGCCGTGTACTGATTGATGGACTCGACGTAGTCGTTCAGCTGCACGACGTCGACATTGATGCCGTATTTCCTGGCCCATTTGGACACGATGCCCTGGGTTTTCGCCTCACCCCATGGCATCCAGCCGGCGTAGATGGTCCAGCAGACCTTGAAGTCGTTGCGGCCCGCGGCGAACGTGGGGCTCGAGGCGAAGGTGGCGAGGGAGACGGCGGCAATGCCAAGACAGCGAACGAGCTTGAACATGGGTTGACCTCGGAGGGGACGGTTAGCGACGGCAGGGAGCAGCGCAAACATCGCGTTCTCTCCCGGGCTTTTGTCCCGCCGTGTAACCTCGCCTGAGGTCGGCAGCTCTCGGACCAGCACCTGCGTGAAGCAGGCCGGAACCCTAGCCGTCCATTTCCAGATTGTCTGTCGAACCGGAGGTTGCGCCGGCTCCTTGCGCGCTCTTTAAAGCGGGAAGTGTGCCAGGGGCCATACCGCGGGTTGGTCGTTAGCTTTGTGCGGCGAAGGGCAAGTTTTTGCCCTGGGGCGGGGAAGATGTGCACTGATGTGTGTCAGGGAGTGCACTCGATTCGGGCGTGAGAGGACGGGTATCCGACTCAGCGATGCCAGACAAGATGCAACGGTCGTAGCGGGCTGCCTTGGTGCTCGCATGCGTCCGCGCCGTTCGAACCTGTTATTTGATGCCATCCCTATCGAATGCGAAACGAACCACAAGTCAATGTCGTCCGGCAGATTCCACGCAGCGTGTGGGTTCTAGGATGTGTGAGTCTTTTCATGGACATCTCATCCGAAATCATCCACAGCCTGCTGCCGATGTTTCTGCTGGCAAGCCTTGGCGCCGGCGCCGGCACGATTGGGCTCATCGAGGGCATCGCGGAGGCCACGGCCCAGATGGTCAAGGTGTTTTCGGGAACGCTGAGTGACTACCTCGGCAACCGAAAGTGGCTCGCCGTAGCCGGGTATTCGCTCGGCGCAATGAGCAAGCCGCTTTTTGCCATTGCGTCCTCGGTTGGCGTCGTGGTGACGGCGCGCGTCATTGACCGTGTCGGCAAGGGCATTCGCGGTGCGCCTCGCGATGCACTCATCGCGGATGTCACGCCGCAGCACCTGCGTGGCGCGGCCTTCGGCCTGCGCCAGTCGCTCGATACGGTCGGTGCGTTCCTCGGACCGCTGCTGGCCGTTCTCATCATGCTGATATGGGCAGATAATTTTCGGCTTGCCTTCTGGCTTGCCGTCATTCCCGGTGTGCTCGCGGTCGCGCTGTTGACGTTTGGTATCACGGAGCCCGAGCACGAGCCTCGCGCCAAAAGAAGCAATCCTGTGCGGTGGCAGAGTCTCAGGGCGCTTGGTTTGGACTACTGGTGGGTCGTAGGGATAGGCGCCGTTTTTGCGTTGGCGCGATTCAGCGAGGCTTTTCTGGTGCTTCGTGCGATGGGCAGCGGCGTACCGATTGCGCTCGTTCCGCTCGTCATGGTGGCAATGAATATCGTCTACGCGCTGTCCGCTTATCCGTTCGGGAAGCTCGCGGACACGATGCGGCATACGCGGCTGCTGATAGGTGGTCTGATCGTGTTGATTGGCGCCGACCTCGTGCTTGCACACGGCACCCACTGGGGCATAGTCGTCGTAGGCGTAGCGCTGTGGGGGCTGCACATGGGGATGACGCAAGGCCTGCTCGCTACGATGGTCGCGCACACGGCACCTGCGCATCTGCGCGGGACTGCGTTCGGTTTCTTCAATCTGTTGAGCGGCATCGTGACGCTGGTTTCGAGCGTTATCGCAGGCCAGTTGTGGGAACGTCTGGGCGCAGCCACGACCTTTTATGCGGGCGCAGCCTTCGGTCTGATGACCGTGGTGCTGCTGCTCTTTCACCCGACACCGGCTCAATCTCTTCACGACCTGAGCTAACGTGGCATAGCCGGGGTATCCGTCTGGAAAATGCGCGCATTGTTGCCGCTATTTCCCCAACGTCGAGTGGTGTGTCGCTGCGTCTGCCTGAACTCGGATGCCCATCGGTCGTCAGGCTTCGTGGCAGCGTTTCAAAACAAAAAAGCCGCTGTCCTTGTGGGACAGCGGCTTTTTCTTGAAGCTGGTGGCGAATCAGGGACTCGAACCCCGGACCTGCGGATTATGATTCCGTCGCTCTAACCGACTGAGCTAATTCGCCGAAAGAAGGGAGATTATGCTGGGGCCACCGGAGGCTGTCAACCCCCGGCTCACAACTTTTTCAGATGGCTCCGGCTGTCGGTCCACTCAATCCTTCGCGTAGATATCCGAGTCCTTGGTTTCGCGCACGAACAGCATGCCGATCACGAAGGTGACCAACGCGATGATGATCGGATACCAGAGCCCCGAGTAGATGTTGCCCTTCGCCGCGACGATCGCGAACGCGGTGGCCGGCAGGAAGCCGCCGAACCAGCCATTGCCGACGTGATACGGCAGCGACATCGACGTATAACGGATACGCGTCGGGAACATCTCGACCAGCATCGCCGCGATCGGCCCGTAGACCATCGTCACGTAGATCACGAGGATCGTCAGGATCACGATGCTCATCGGCCAGTTGATCTGAGCCGGATCAGCCTTCGGCGGGTAGCCGGCGGCCTTCAGCGTCGCGGCGAGCGTCTTCTCGAACGTCTTGGCTTGCTCCTTCGCGTCGCCGGCGCGGCCGTCGAACGTGTTGACGACCGTATCGCCCACGCGGATCTGCGCGATCGTGCCGGCAGGCGCCGCGACGTTGTCGTAGTTCAGGCCGGCTCGCGACAGCGCGCCCTTCGCGATGTCGCATGAGCTCGTGAACTTCGCCGTGCCCACCGGGTTGAACTGGAACGAGCACTCGGCCGGATCGGCGATCACGACGATCGGCGACTTCGCGGTTGCCGCTTCGAGCGCCGGGTTCGTGTAGTGTGTGAGCGCCTTGAACAGCGGGAAGTAGGTGAGTGCGGCGATGAGCAGGCCGGCCATGATGATCGGCTTGCGGCCGATGCGATCCGACAGCGAGCCGAAGAACAGGAAGAACGGCGTGCCGATCAGCAGCGCGAGCGCGATCATGATGTTGGCGCTCGAACCGTCGACCCTCAGCGTCTGCGTGAGGAAGAACAGCGTGTAGAACTGGCCCGTGTACCAGACGACAGCCTGGCCGGCCGTCAGGCCGAGCAGCGCGATAATCACGACCTTCAGGTTCTTCCATTGGCCGAACGCTTCGGAAAGCGGCGCCTTCGAGGTCTTGCCCTCGGCCTTGATGCGCGCGAACACCGGCGACTCATGCAGTTGCAGGCGAATCCACACCGACACCGCGAGCAGCAGGATCGACACGACGAACGGAATGCGCCAGCCCCAGGCGCCGAAGGCGTCTTCGCCCATGAACGTGCGAATGCCGAGAATCACGAGCAGCGACAGAAACAGACCGAGCGTGGCGGTGGTCTGGATCCATGCGGTGTAGAAGCCGCGGCGGTTCGCCGGCGCGTGTTCGGCCACGTAGGTTGCGGCGCCGCCATACTCGCCGCCGAGCGCGAGACCCTGCAGCAGGCGCATCGCGATGAAGAGCACCGGCGAAGCGATGCCGATCGCCGCGTAGCCCGGCAGGAAGCCGACGAGGAACGTCGACAGGCCCATGATGATGATCGTGATCAGGAACGTGTACTTGCGCCCGACCATGTCGCCGAGCCGCCCGAATACGATCGCGCCGAACGGCCGCACCGCGAAGCCCGCCGCGAAGCTGAGCAGCGTGAAGATGAACGCCGCGGTCGGATTGACGCCGGAGAAGAAGCTCTTGCTGATGAAGGCCGCAAGCGAGCCGGCCAGATAGAAGTCGTACCACTCGAAAACCGTACCCAGCGACGATGCGAAGATCACCCGCTTCTCATCGCGCGTCATCGGCACGCGCGAGATTTGCCCGCCAACGGTAGCCATATTGTCGTCTCCAATATTGATATATCCACGGATCGCCGGCACAGCCGTTCCCGTGCAACCGATTATTGGAGTGGAAACTTACGGCGTTCTGACTCGGCGCCTGAACCTGGGGTAGTCCGGTAAGTCGACGAATAGGCGTTCAATTTCCGTTAATGTGCTGGTATGTTCCCGTAATCCACGCTGAAATATCTCAAAAAACGCTGACCGTCAAGCTGACGATAGAGGCGCGTTAGGGTAAGTCCCGCCCCGTTCGAGCACGTGCAAGCTGACGCGCACCAGTGTGCCGGCGAGCCGCGGCGACTCCTGGTAGACGTTGTCGTCGATGGCGAGCTCGCCGCCGTGCATTGCCGCAATCTCGCGCACGATCGCGAGGCCGAGGCCGCTGCCGTCGCCCTCGCGGCCCAGAATCCGGTAAAAGCGCTCGACCACACGCGAGCGCTCGCTGGCCGGAATGCCGAGCCCGGTGTCCTCGACTTCCAGGTGCACGAGCCGCGCGGGGGCGTCGTGCCGCACGCGCACGGTGATGCGGCCGCCCGCCGGCGTATAGCGGATCGCGTTGTCGATCAGGTTCGACAGCATTTCACGCAGCATCACCGGATTGCCGGCGATTTCGACCGGCTCGTCGGGCGCTTCGTAGCCGATGTCCATCTGCTTCGCGAGCGCGGCCTGCACCCATTCGCGCACCGCGCTGCGCGCGAGTTCGCCCAGTTCGAGCGGCGTGAAGATCTGCCCCGACCGACGGTTCTCCGCGCGCGCCAGCGCGAGCAATTGCGTGACGAGCCGCGCGGCCTGCTCGGAGCTCGTCGCGATCTGTTCGAGCGAGCGACGAACCTCGGCCGACGCGTTCTGGCGCAGCGCGAGCTCCGCCTGGGTGCGCAGGCCGGCCAGCGGCGTTTTCATCTGATGCGCGGCGTCGGCGATGAAGCGCTTCTGCAGCTCCATGTTCTGTTCGAGGCGCGTGAGCAGATCGTTGAACGACGTGACGAGCGGCTCGATTTCCGGCGGCGCGCGGCGCGCTTCGAGCGGCGACAGATCGTCCGGCCGGCGCGCGCGGATATGCGCCTGCAGCGCATGCAGCGGCTCGAGCCCGCGCGACAGTCCGAACCACACGAGCAGGATCGCGAGCGGCAGGATCACGAACTGCGGCAGGATCACGCCCTTGATGATGTCGTTGGCGAGCTGGCTGCGCTTGTCGAGCGTTTCGGCGACCTGCACGAGCACGGCCTGCGCGCCCGGCGTCTGCGGAAACTCGACGGTCGTGTAGGCGACGCGGATGTCGTTGCCGCGCAGCACGTCGTCGCGGAATTCGACGAGGCCCGGTGGCGGGCGGTCCTCCTCGTGCGGCAGCGGCATGTCGCGCTCGCCGGCCACGAGCTCGCCGCGCGTGCCGAGCACCTGAAAGAACACGCTGTCGACGTTGTCGGCACGCAGGAAATCGCGCGTCGACTCGGGCAGCGACAGCTCCGCGACGCCGTTGACCGGATGGATCTGGCGCGCGAGCACGTAGGCATCGGTTTCGAGCGCGCGGTCGAACGGCCCGTTCGCGATCGACTTCGCGACCAGATAGGTGACCGCGAGGCTCATCGGCCACAGCAGCAGCAGCGGCGCGAGCATCCAGTCGAGAATTTCGCCGAACAGCGAGCGCGGACGCGCTTCGGCGGCGGCTTCGGTTTCGTCGGGCGGGGCGAACGGATTGGCGTAGCGCGCGTCGCGCGCCTCGTCGAGGTCCGCCGCGTGCGCCGTGGCGCGATCAGCGCGTGCGGACATCGCTGGCCTCTATTTGTAGTGGTGGCTCGCCGGCATCGCGGCGGACGACGGCGCGGTGGACGATTGTGCCGCTTGTGCCGCTTGTGCCGTCTGCGGCTCGGAGCCGGCCGGGTTGGCGGGCGCGCTCGCATTCGCCGGCGGCGCCGCTTTTTCGAGACAGTAGCCGAGCCCGCGCACGGTGATGATGCGCACGCCGCTCGGTTCGATTTTCTTGCGCAGCCGGTGCACGTAGACTTCGATCGCGTTGTTGCTGACTTCCTCGCCCCATTCGCATAGATGGTCGACGAGCTGCTCTTTCGAGACCAGCCGGCCGATCCGTTGCAGCAGCACTTCGAGCAGCCCGAGTTCGCGCGCGGACAGATCGATCGCCTGGTCGTTGACGTAGGCGATGCGGCCCACCTGATCGAACGACAGCGAGCCATGCCGTACGACGGTCGGGCCGCCGCCCGCGCCGCGCCGTGTCAGCGCGCGCACGCGCGCTTCGAGTTCGTTCAGCGCGAAGGGCTTGGCCATGTAATCGTCGGCGCCGAGGTCGAGGCCTTTGACGCGTTCGTCGACGCTATCGGCGGCGGTCAGGATCAGCACGGGCAGGTTCGAATTGCGCGCGCGCAGGCGGCGCAGCACCTCGAGCCCGGACATGCGCGGCAGGCCCAGATCGAGGATCAATAGGTCGAACGTCTGCATTGACAACGCGGTATCGGCTTCTACGCCGCTTTTCACGTGATCGACCGCATAGGCCGATTGGCGGAGTGATCGAACCAGACCATCCGCGAGTATGCTGTCGTCTTCGGCAATCAGAATTCGCATGATGCGCCAGCCTGGCTTTGCCGGCACCGCGGGGTTGCCCCGGCGCGCAGCGGTCTCCGAACATTATTGTGGGTAGTTGGGGCGATGCGACAGTAAAAGATGCGCGTTCGCATCACAATCGCGCTTGCCAAAACTACTGTTTTTTTATACAGTGTCTGCGTTTCGTGTGATGTCCTGGAGATTCCGCTCAATTCGAGTGGAACCACGGGTGCACACCTGCCTCAGACGCCGTTCATCATAGCAAAGGACGATTCATGGAAGAAAGCAAGAAAGGCTCGGCTGGACTGACTGCTGAAAAGAGCAAGGCTCTCGCCGCCGCGCTCGCGCAGATCGAAAAGCAGTTCGGCAAAGGGTCGGTCATGCGGCTCGGCGCAGGTGAGGCAGTCGAAGACATCCAGGTGGTCTCCACCGGATCGCTCGGCCTCGACATTGCACTGGGCGTCGGCGGTTTGCCGCGTGGCCGGGTGGTCGAAATCTACGGTCCGGAATCGTCCGGTAAAACCACGCTGACGCTGCAGGTCGTCGCCGAAATGCAGAAGCTCGGCGGCACCGCGGCGTTCATCGACGCGGAACACGCGCTGGACATTCAATACGCGGGCAAGCTCGGCGTGAACGTCGCCGACCTGCTGGTCTCGCAGCCGGACACTGGCGAACAGGCGCTCGAAATCGCCGACGCGCTGGTGCGCTCGGGCTCGATCGACATGATCGTGATCGACTCGGTCGCGGCGCTGGTGCCGAAGGCGGAAATCGAAGGCGAAATGGGCGACTCGCTGCCGGGTCTGCAGGCGCGTCTGATGTCGCAGGCGCTGCGCAAGCTGACCGGCACGATCAAGCGCACGAACTGCCTCGTGATCTTCATCAATCAGATCCGCATGAAGATCGGCGTGATGTTCGGCAACCCGGAAACCACCACGGGCGGTAATGCGCTGAAGTTCTACGCGTCGGTGCGTCTGGACATTCGCCGCATCGGCTCGATCAAGAAGAACGACGAAGTGATCGGCAACGAAACCCGCGTGAAGGTCGTCAAGAACAAGGTGGCGCCGCCGTTCCGTGAGGCGATTTTCGACATCCTGTACGGCGAGGGCATCTCGCGTCAGGGCGAAATCATCGACCTCGGCGTGCAGGCGAAGATCGTCGACAAGGCCGGCGCATGGTACAGCTACAGCGGCGAGCGGATCGGTCAGGGCAAGGACAACGCGCGTGAATTCCTGCGCGAAAATCCGGATATCGCTCGCGAAATCGAGAACCGTATCCGCGAATCGCTGGGCGTTACCGCGATGGCGAACGCCGTGACCGGCGCGGACGCTGAAGTCGCGGGCGAAGAAGAGTAAGCATCAAGTGATACGCAAAGGCCGGCCGCTGTCCGGTTTCGACTCCGGACGCTATCCGGACGGCCCGCGCGACGCGGCGGACGGATCGCCTGAGTCCGGCGATCCGTTCGAACCGTTCGAACCGTTCGACGCACATGACCGCGCCGCGGGCCGCGGCCCGCAGCGTACGCGGTCTGCGCCCGCTGCAGCGTCGTCCAGCCGGGATTCCTCCGGACTCGATTCCCCAATCCCCTCCGAGGTCACCTACACCCGCTCGCGTCGCCAACCCGGCGAAGAGAAGCCGGGCCAGTCCGACAAAGACGACAACAGAAAATCCCAACGCCCCGCCCGTTCGCTGAAAGCGCGCGCGCTCGGCTATCTGTCGCGCCGCGAATATAGCCGCGCCGACCTCGCCCGCAAGCTGAAGCCTTACGTCGAGGAAACCGATTCGCTCGACACGGTGCTCGACGCGCTGCAGGCCGAAAACTGGCTATCCGACTCGCGCTTCGCGGAAAGCCTGATCCATCGGCGCGCATCGCGGCTCGGCACGAGCCGCATTCTCGGCGAACTGAAGCAACACGCGCTCAACCCGGCGCTCGTCGAAGAGGCGAGCGCGCAATTGCGCGAAACCGAACTCGCGCGCGCCCAGGCGGTCTGGCGCAAGAAGTTCGGCCAGTTGCCGCAAACGCCGGCCGAGCGCGCGAAGCAGGCGCGCTTTCTCGCGTCGCGCGGCTTCTCCGGCGCGACGATCGGCAAGATCCTGAAGGGTATCGACGAGATCGGGGACGGCGACTAACACGCCAGTCTCGACGGGTAGGGCAATTACCGCGCCGTAACCTGGCGCCAGGCCGTGCGCAATCGGGGCTGTCCCAAATACCCGTTATGCTAAACTCCAGAAGTTTTCCAATCCGGCCTTTCCTTCCCGCATGTCGCTCTCCCCGCCAGTGTCCCGTCAGTTGCGCCATCGTCGCGCAATCAGAGCGGAAGCTTACGAGCGAGCCGATGGCCTGTGGGATGTGGAAGCGTGCCTGACCGACGAAAAGCCACGCGATGTGGCGCTTGCGTCGGGTGTCCGGCCCAATGGTCAGCCGATCCATGAACTCTGGCTTCGCATCACCATCGATCGCAAGCTCAATGTCGTCAACGCCGAGGCGTCGTCCGACTGGGTCCCCTATCCAGGGTTGTGCCAGGCCAGCAATCCCGCCTACCGTGCCCTCATCGGGCTCAATCTGTTCCACAACTTCCGTCGCGATGCTGCCCGTTTGCTGGCCGGCACGGCCGGTTGCACGCATCTCACCGAGCTGTGCGCGATCCTGCCGACCGCCGCGATCCAGGCGTTCGCCGGCGACGTATGGAACACCGATGACGGCACGCCGGGCGCGAACGCGGGTTCGGGAGACGAATCGTCCAACGGCACAGGCGAGCATTCCAACGACAAACCGCCATTCCAGCTGGGACGCTGCCACGCGCTGCGTTTCGACGGCGAGGCGGTGAAACAGTTTTATCCGCGCTGGTATGGTCATGCACCGCGTCCGGCGCAACGCGCGGCCTCGTCGGACGGTGCGGCGGCCCGCGAACGAAGCGGCGACGCGTCGGCCTGAACGGCGGCAACGGAATCGAAGTTCTATCCAACTCTCAGACTGAAGGGAATCACGCATGAAGATTCACGAGTACCAGGGTAAGGAAATCCTGCGGAAATTCGGTGTCGCGGTACCGCGCGGCAAGCCGGTCTTCTCGGTGGATGATGCGGTCAAGGCCGCGGAAGAGCTGGGCGGCCCGGTGTGGGTCGTGAAGGCTCAGATCCACGCGGGTGGCCGTGGCAAGGGCGGCGGCGTCAAGGTCGCCAAGTCGCTGGAACAGGTTCGCGAGTACTCGAACCAGATCCTCGGCATGCAGCTCGTCACGCACCAGACCGGTCCGGAAGGCCAGAAGGTGAACCGCCTGCTGATCGAAGAAGGCGCCGACATCAAGAAGGAACTGTATGTCGGTCTCGTGATCGATCGCGTTTCGCAGAAGATCGTCGTGATGGCGTCGAGCGAAGGCGGCATGGACGTCGAAGAAGTCGCGGAAAAGACGCCTGAGCTGATCCACAAGGTTGCCGTCGATCCGTCGACCGGCCTGAAGGACTCGGAAGCAGACGAGCTCGCGAAGAAGATCGGCGTGCCCGACGCTTCGATCCCGCAAGCTCGCGCGATCCTGCAAGGCCTGTACAAGGCATTCTGGGAAACCGACGCATCGCTCGCCGAAATCAACCCGCTGATCCTGACCGGCGACGGCAAGGTCATCGCACTCGACGCGAAGTTCAACTTCGACTCGAATGCGCTGTTCCGTCACCCGGAAATCGTCGCGTACCGCGATCTGGACGAAGAAGATCCGGCTGAAATCGAAGCGTCGAAGTTCGACCTCGCGTACATCTCGCTCGACGGCAACATCGGCTGTCTGGTGAACGGCGCCGGCCTCGCAATGGCAACGATGGACACCATCAAGCTGTTCGGCGGCGAACCGGCGAACTTCCTCGACGTCGGCGGAGGAGCTACGACCGAGAAGGTCACCGAAGCGTTCAAGATCATGCTGAAGAACCCGAACCTGACCGCGATTCTGGTCAACATCTTCGGCGGCATCATGCGCTGCGACGTGATCGCGGAAGGCGTGATCGCGGCGTCGAAGGCCGTGTCGCTGAAGGTGCCGCTCGTGGTCCGCATGAAGGGCACGAACGAAGACCTGGGCAAGAAGATGCTCGCCGAATCCGGCCTGCCGATCATCTCGGCGGACAGCATGGAAGAGGCGGCTCAGAAGGTCGTCGCGGCTGCTTCGGGCAAGGCGTAAGCCAGCTGTCCACGGCGCATTTACCAGCTCATTTGCCAGGTTTACGAGTGGCGGCGCGCGAGCGACACAGGCGTGAAGCATCGCGCCGAGTGGCGCTACCGCGCGACGCCAAACGAACAGAGGTCAATACATGTCGATTCTGATCAACAAAGACACCAAGGTCATCACGCAGGGCATCACCGGCAAGACCGGTCAGTTCCACACGCGTGCTTGCCGTGAATACGCAAACGGCCGCGAAGCGTACGTCGCGGGCGTGAACCCGAAGCGCGCCGGCGAAGATTTCGAAGGCATCCCCATCTACGCGAGCGTCGCTGAAGCCAAGGCTGAGACGGGCGCGACCGTGTCGGTGATTTACGTTCCGCCGGCAGGCGCTGCCGCCGCAATCTGGGAAGCAGTCGAAGCCGACCTGGATCTCGCAATCTGTATCACGGAAGGCATTCCCGTCCGCGACATGATCGAGATCAAGGACCGTATGCGTCGCGAAAACCGCAAGACGCTGCTGCTCGGACCGAACTGCCCGGGCACGATCACGCCGGACGAGCTGAAGATCGGCATCATGCCGGGTCACATCCATCGCAAGGGCCGCATCGGCGTCGTGTCGCGTTCGGGCACGCTGACGTATGAAGCAGTCGGCCAGCTGACCGCGATCGGCCTCGGCCAGTCGTCGGCAGTCGGCATCGGCGGCGACCCCATCAACGGTCTGAAGCACATCGACGTGATGAAGATGTTCAACGACGATCCGGATACGGACGCCGTCATCATGATCGGCGAAATCGGCGGTCCGGATGAAGCGAACGCCGCTGAGTGGATCAAGGACAACATGAAGAAGCCGGTGGTTGGCTTCATCGCTGGCGTCACGGCACCTCCGGGCAAGCGCATGGGCCACGCCGGCGCGCTGATCTCGGGCGGTGCGGACACCGCCGAAGCGAAGCTGGAAATCATGGACGCGTGCGGTATCAAGGTCACGAAGAACCCGTCGGAAATGGCGCGTCTTCTGAAGGCGATGCTGTAAATCGAATTCGCGTGCCGTTGGCGCGCGATTTTGTTACGCTTACGAACTCCTTTCGTGAGCGGGCGGTCCCGAAAAGCGGGGGAGTGCAGACTCCCCCGCTTTTTTTGTCCGCGCTTGCGCCGCGGTTCTGCCCGCGCCGTCGATTTTTTCTTATGCTTTTTTCCATGCTCGAATTCTTCACGACCCTCCATTGGGGCTCGGTCTTTCAGATCATCGTCATCGACGTTCTGCTCGGCGGCGACAACGCGGTCGTCATTGCGCTCGCCTGCCGCAACCTGCCGCAGTCGCAGCGCATGCGTGGGATCGTGTGGGGGACCGCCGGCGCGATCGCGCTGCGCGTCGTGCTGATCGCGTTCGCGGTCGTGCTGCTCGACGTGCCGTTCCTGAAGTTCGCGGGCGGCTTGCTGCTGCTGTGGATCGGCGTGCGCCTGCTCGCGCCGGCGCACGACGCTCACGACAACGTGAAGCCGGCCGACAAGCTGATCTCGGCGGTGAAGACGATCATCATCGCGGATGCGGTGATGAGCGTCGACAACGTGATCGCGATCGCGGGCGCGGCCGAAGCCGCGGAGCACGAGCACCGGTTGGCTTTGGTGATCTTTGGCCTCGTCGTGAGCATTCCGCTGATCGTGTGGGGCAGCCAGCTGATTCTGAAGCTGCTCGATCGCTTTCCGGGCATCGTACTGTTCGGCGCGGGCCTGCTCGGCTGGATCGCGGGTGGTCTGATGGTCAACGACCCGGCCGGCGACCGCTGGCCGATCCTCGACACCCCAGTCGCCGAATACGGGATGAGCATCGTGGGCGCGCTGTTCGTCGTGATCGTCGGTTAATCTGTTGAAGCGCCGTAACGCGAAACGTGCGGCGGTGTGAGCATGGTGCTGACGGTGCATCGCTGCCTGATTCGTGATGCCGTCCGAATGCAAGCCTGGCCATCCGGCTGACTGTGACGCGCGAGCTTCGCTCGCTACGATTGAAACGCCTGTTCCCGATCCACGGGCCAGGCGTTTTTCGTATCAGGAGTCTGCCGATGATCGTTACCCTGCCATATTCCCCATACTCTCAATCGACGCAATCCTCGCGTAGGTCGCGCCGCGCACGCTGGCGCGCGAGCTGGTTCGCGCGCATCTGCCGCCGCTGCGGCGTCGGCTTCACGCTGATCGAGTTGATGATCGTGCTCGCGATCGTCGGCGTGATCGCGGCCTACGCGATTCCCGCGTATCAGGACTATCTGGCGCGCAGCCGGGTCGGCGAGGGCTTGTCGCTCGCGGCGTCGGCGCGGCTCGCGGTGGCCGAAAACGCCGCGAGCGGCAACGCGTTCAGCGGCGGTTATGCGTCGCCGCCCGCCACGCGCAACGTCGAGTCCATCCAGATCGACGACGACACTGGTCAGATCACGATCACGTACTCGACGCGTGTCGCGCAGGCCGGCGCAAACACCATGACGCTGGTGCCGTCGGTCCCGGACAACGTAGATGCGCCGAGCGCGCGCGTCGCGTTGAGCAAGGACGCGGTGCAGACTGGCGCGCTGACGTGGGAATGCTTTGCGAGCGGCAAGAGCGCGTCGTCGTTGCCGGCGCCGGGTTCGGGGCCGATGCCAAGCGAGGCACCGACGCTCGCCGCGAATCTGGCGCCGCCCGAATGCCGTTCATAAGGGGCAAAATGAGTGAGTGAACGAGACAGCAGCCGAGCGCTGACTGGATGAGTCGAAGCCACAACGTAAAGGGCTGATTTTCAGCCTATTTCGGCCGGACCGGCGCACAGTGCAACGAAATTTTTGTATAGTGCGCCGGTTGCTGACGCCCACTGTTGATTCGATGCCCACCCCTTTCGCACGCTACCTGTCTCTCGTACTGCTGGCTCTTGCGTTGATCCTGCCCTACGCGGTTGCCAACCATACGTATCCGATCCCAACCTTCTACGCCGAATTCACCTCGCTCGCGCTGTTTCTGCTGACCGGGGCGGCCGTCGTGCTGCTGGTCGCGACCACCCGGCCGCGCGTGAGCTTCGCGTCGCCCACGGTCGCGCTCGTACCCTTGCTGTTCGGCCTCGTGCTGGTCGTGCAGACGCTGGTGCTGCCGGTCGCGGAGCCATCGATGAACTGGCTCGGCGCGGGCTTCCTGCTCGCTGCGTGGATGGCCGTGCATGTGGGCTACGGCTTCACGCGCGTGAAGCTCGACGAGACCGCGTTGCGCTGGGCGGCGGGGGCGTTGATCGTCGGCGGTCTGTTCGCGGTGTTCAGTCAGGTGATCCAGCTGTTTCACCTCGAGGCGCGCGTGGCTCCGCTCGTCGTCGCGTATAACGTGACCGTCGAGCGCCGGCCGTTCGGCAACATGGCGCAGGCGAACCACCTCGCGACGTATATCGCGTTCGCGATGGCGGGCGCGCTGTATCTCGTGCAGACGCGGCGCATCGCGGTGCCGATCTGGCTGCTCGTGTCGACGATTTTCTCGGTCGGCCTCGCGCTGACCGTGTCGCGGGGTCCGTGGCTGCAGATGGGCGTGATCGTCGTGGCCGGCTTCTGGATGGCCTTCGCGCAGACTCGCAACGAACCGCAATTGCGCCGTAGCAACCGTGAATGGCTGGTGCCGATCGCGCTCGCGGTGCTGTTTTTCGTGGTCAATGCGCTGATCCGCTGGGCCAACGTGCGCTATCACCTCGAACTCGGGCAGTCGGCGGCCGAGCGCTTCCAGGATGCCGGCCAGATCGCGCCGCGCCTCGCGCTGTTGAAATACGGCTGGACGATGTTCAAGCAGCATCCGCTGCTCGGCGTCGGCTGGGGCGAATTTCCGAGCCATCAGTTCGAGCTCGTCAAGCAGCTGGGCGGCGTCGAAATCGCCAACAACTCGCACGACATTTTCGTCGACCTGCTCGCGAAAACCGGTCTGATCGGTCTCGCGATCGTGCTCGTGGGTCTCGTCGCGTGGCTCGTGCGCGTCGCGCGTGCGCCGCAAAGCGCCGCGCGCGTGTTCGGCATCGCGCTGATCGGCGTGCTGACGATGCATGCGCTCGTCGAGTATCCGCAGCAGTACATGTTCTTCCTGTTGCCCGCGATGTTCGTGTTCGGCCTGCTCGAAACGCGGCCGTTGCGCGCGGTGCCGGCGAATCTGTCGCTCGGCGCTTTCGCGGTGGTGGTGTTCGGCGGACTCGCCGCGCTGTATCCGGTGTATCGCGACTATGCGCGTGCCGAGGTGCTCTACTACGGCGCGCGTCCGGCCGAGCAGTACGGCGCCGATCCGTCGTTCCTGTTCGGCGCGTGGGGCGAATACGGTCTCGCGACGCTGCAGCCGATGAATCCGCTGAACCTGCAGCGCAAGCTCGCGATGCACAAGCAGGCGATCGCGCTGTTGCCGGGCGAGACGGTGCTGCGTCGCTACGCGGTGCTGCAGGCGCTGACCGGCGATACCGCGGCGGCGCTCGATACGGTCGAACGCTTGCGGATCTTCGCCGAGGAATTGAAAGACTGGCCGGCGCAGCTCGGCTATCTCTACCAGCTCGTCGACGAGCAGAAGTCGCTCGCGGGCTTCAAGCAGCAGTTGGTGAAGCGCTACGGCACACCGGCGGCCGATGCGACGCCGGATGACGACAGCGACGACGATTGATCGGACCGCGGAAGCTTGGGCGTGCTGGCGCCGCGGCTTCCTCCCTTCAAAGTTCAAAGCTCGGAATACTTCGCGGCCGTGCCTTTCGCCTTGTCGATGGGGTAGCGCGCTTCGTTCAGCTTCAGTTTTTCCGCTGCCGCGTCGACGAGATCGAAGCCGGCGGTATGGGCGACCAGCAGCAGATACATGAACACGTCGGCGCACTCGTGCCTGAGGTTCGTCGATTGCGCGGGATCGCCGAGCAGCGCGTCGATCTGCGCATCGGTTTTCCACTGAATCGTCTCCAACAGCTCGCCGGCTTCGATGCCGGTGGAGACGATCAGGTTGCGCAGCGTGTGAAACTGCCGCCAGTCGCGCGCGTCGCGAAACGCCAGTAGCTGCTCGAGCAGTTCGTCGATGGTCATGTTGCTATCCGGATAGTTGTCGAACCGCACGTCAAGCTTGCGCCACCCAATCCCCCGACTTCCCGCCATGCTTTTCCATCACCTTCACATCGGTGATGGTCATGCCGCGATCCACCGCCTTGCACATGTCGTACACGGTCAGCAGCCCGATCTGCACGGCGGTAAGCGCCTCCATTTCGACGCCCGTGCGTCCAAACGTCTCGACCTGGACCGTGCAATGCACGCCGGGCATCTGCTCGTCGAGTTCGAAATCGGCCTTCACGCGTGTCAGCGCGAGCGGATGACAGAGCGGAATCAGATCGGCGGTGCGCTTCGAGGCCTGGATCGCCGCGATCCGCGCGACGCCGATCACGTCGCCCTTTTTGGCGTTGCCGTCGCGGATCAGCGCGAACGTGTCGGGCAGCATGCGGATCGAGCCACGCGCGATCGCGATGCGCCTGGTCTCCTGCTTGCCGCCGACGTCCACCATATGCGCGTCACCGGCCGCATCGAAATGAGTGAGTTCAGGCATGGTTGACTCCTTCAGAGGGCGCCTATCATAGCAGTGCGGCGCGGCCTCGAATCGTCGCGGCGACTGATTCCACTTGCGCTGTGTCGTGCGCTGAGTTTTGCCTCGTACGCGTCCTGCGACGCCCTTGCCCGTTATCTTAGTCCGGGCCACGCGCGGCGTTTTCGACTTCGTCAGACCGGCTTCGCGTTGCATCCAAAACGATTCCTCGCTGCGTCGCTATCCGTCGCGCTCGCGATGCCGCCGGGCGCGCTCGCGCAATCGACGGGCGGGGCGGCCACCGTGCCGGGAACGTCATCGTCCGAGGCGCCGCTCGTGAACGGCCCGAGCGACGCGCATGCCGATCCGATCCTGCCGCCCGACATCGCGCGCGGCGTGTTCGGCACCTACGGCGGCGCGCAGAGCCGCTTTTCCAATGGCAGCGGTAGCGGTCGCACTGGCGGCAAAACCGGCAGCAACGACTGGCGCGCGCCGATCGTCGCGCAGCAGTTGCCCGATCTCGGCAGCGGCGGCGCCGGCTCGCTGAGTCCACAGGCCGAACGCAAGCTCGGCGAGCGCGTGATGCGTGAGATACGCCGCGACCCCGACTATCTCGACGACTGGCTCGTGCGCGACTATCTCAATTCGGTCGCCGTCAAGCTCGCGGCAGCGGCAGCCGCATCAGGATCCCGAGTACGGCTTCGTGCGGGCGCGCTCGCGTCTGTTGCAGGACCATTCGCGCAGCGAATACGCGGACGAGATTTCGCGATTGCGCTCGGCAATCGAGGACCGCACCGCGCTGAACGTCGCGGCGAACTGGTACGGCATCGCTTACGGGCAGCTGCTGCTCGAGCGCTACGACGACGCGGCGGCCTCGCTCGCGAACGCGCGCGCGACGTTCGTCTCGGGCGCGCGTGCACGAGATGGAGAGCCGCTACAAGGAGGAGCGGCTCGACGAGAAAGGGTAGGGTGGACGTGAACGCGCACCGCTGCGCGCGTCAGACCTGCGCCGCCGGGCTCGCAACGAAGCCAAAGCGCGCGGCCACCTGATCGCGTCGCACGCTTTGCAGCGGCAAGGTGCGCTGAACACTCCAGTGGAACGCACCGCTCAATGAGCCATCGTCGGCGAGCGTCGCGTGATCGGAGAAGATCTCGAGGTCGTGGTCGTGCAGCACCGCGATACGTGCTGGCTGCGAGCGATCGGCAAACAGAATGCCGCCGTCTTCATCCGCGAACACCGCCGCCGGCTCGAACGCGCCGCCGCCCTGGTCGTGCAGCGCAAGCGTTCCATCCGCGTGCGCGGACAATCTGACCACCCACGGCGTATAAGCCAGCTCGACATACACGCGCTGTGGTCCGTTCTGAAAAAACCACTGTCCGCGCTCATCGGCCTCATAGTTCCGGTTGATGAAGCCAAGCAGCGCCTCATGCCGGATCGGCACGCCGGGCGCGCCGCTCGTCTGGGCCGCTTCGTCGCGCATGCGCCAGTTGCCGCGCCGGTCGAGCATCAGCCAGCCGGTGCAGCTCGGCACGTTCGGCCATTTGGCGAGCGCCTGTTTGACGATGTCATCCATGATCGACGTGTCGCTCCAGATAGCCGAACACGCGCCGCGACAGCCAGTCGATGCGGCCCGGGAACGGCCCGGTCATGAAGCCCGCGTGGCCGCCGTGCTCAGGCTGATAAAGCTCGACCGCCGCCGACACCTCGTGCCGCGACGGCAGCGCTTCGGCCGGCAGGAACGGGTCGTTGCGCGCGTTGAGCACGAGCGTCGGCACCTGAATGTGCGGCAGCAGCGGGCGGGTGGTTGCGGTGCTCCAGTAGTCGTCGGTATCGCGAAAGCCGTGCAGCGGCGCGGTCACGACGTTGTCGAACTCGTACATCGTGCGGCTCGCGAGCATCGCGTCGCGATCGAACAGGCCCGGGAACTGCTCGAGCTTCTGGTTGGCCTTGTGCTTCAGCGTCTTCAGGAAGCTGCGCGTGTAGACGAGGCCGAAGCCCTGCGACAGCGCACGGCCGCCCGCATGGACGTCGATCGGTGTCGAAATCGCGGCAGCGGCGGCTACCACCCGCGCCGCATCGGCCTGCCGCTCACCGAGCCAGCGCAGCAGCACGTTGCCGCCGAGCGACACGCCCGCCGCGACCACCGGCCCGCGATGCGCGGCGCGCAGGCGGCGCAGTATCCAGTCGACCTCGTTGCTGTCGGCGAGATGGTAGAAGCGCGGCAGCCGGTTCAGCGGGCCGCTGCAACTGCGAAAGTGCGGCACCACGCCGTGCCAGCCGTATTCGCGCGCGGCGGCCATCAGCGCGAGCGCGTAGTGCGACGACGAACTGCCTTCCAGGCCGTGAAACAGCACGAAGAGCGGCGCGGTGTCGGTGGGCGGAGTATCGTGCGCGACCCAGTCGAGATCGATGAAATCGCCGTCCGGGGTGTCCCAGCGCTCACGGCGAAACGATACTGCGGGGCGGCGCGCGAACAGCGACGGGACGATCGTCTGCACATGCCGGTTCGGCAGCCAGAGCGGCGCGCGGTACAGCAGCTCGACGGTCGCCTCGATGGCGGCCGCCACCTTGGCGGGGGCCGTACCGGAGGAAGCGGGTTTATGTGGCGTCGAACTCATACCGGCGGAAGAGCGAGAAAACGTGATTCTGAATCTGTCGTGGTGCCGCGCGTCAGTGCAGCGGGCCCTGGCCATGCCGCATCTTCGTTGCGAACTGGCTGGCGGTCTCGTTCGGCATCGGGCTTGCGTGAATATGCGCAATGCGCCATTCGCCGCGTTCATGGACCATCACGTAGGTGGTGAAGACCATCGCGGGCGTGGCGGTCGGGTCGGCCGGACGATGTGCTTCGGCAATCGCATAGACGACGGTGCCGAGGCTGTCGTAGACGCGGATGTCGAGCGGCTCGATCGACACCGGCAGCGCTTCGAGCTGGACCTGCAAGCCATTGCGAATGCTCTCGAGGCCGTGCAGATGCGAGCCGTCCGCGCAGATGCAGCTGACGAACTCCTCGTCGATCCACAAGCCCATCAAGCTGTCGATATTGACCTCGGCGACGGCCTGATAGTAGGCGCTCAGGGTATCGGCGGCGGCTTCGAAGATATGGGCAAAACGTGGCATGGCTTGTCAGTCTCTTGTGCGCGGCGCGCGGTTGCGGGTCAGCGGTAGCGGGACGGTCCAGAGCGCCGGACCATCGCCCCCGGCGTCAGCTTGCCCGTGCCGCGAGGCGCGAACATGACGCGACGCGCTCGGGGCGTGCGGTGTTGCGTGCAAGTACCAGTCGGCTCAGCGCTGCGCGAGCAGCATGCCGCGCAAATCGCCGAAAACCTGCTCGGCGCTCAGCTGCTTCAGACAGTTCAGATGACCGAGCGGGCACTCGCGCTCAAAACAGGGGCTGCATTCGAGATGAAGCCATTGTACCTTCGCGAGCTCGGACAAGGGCGGGGTGTGGCGCGGATCGGTCGAACCGTAGACGGCCACGAGCGGGCGGCGCAGCGCGGCGGCGACGTGCATCAGTCCGGAGTCGTTGGTGACGACCGCGTTGGCCCGCGAGATCAGCGCGCAAGCCTCGCCGAGTGCAGTCTGGCCGCACAGGTTGCGCACGTTCGGCGCTTTCTCGGCGATCGCCTGCGCGAGCGGCGCGTCTTTCGGCGAGCCGAGCGCGACGATTTGCGTGTACGGGAACGACTGGCCGACCATCTGCGCGAGCGACGCGAAGTGCTCGGGCGGCCAGCGCTTCGCGGGACCGTATTCTGCGCCGGGGCAGAACACCAGCAGCGGCACGCGCGTATCGAGATTGAAGCGCGCCGACACGCGCGAGGCCTCGTTCAGGTCCGTGTCGAGGCGCGGCATCGGCAGATCTTCGGGGACCTTGGCGGCTGGCGCGTAGGCGAGGGCGGCGTAGTGGCCGACCATCGGCGGGCGGGCGTCCTTGCGCGGATTCGCGTGACGCACGTTCAGCACGCCGTAGCGACTCTCGCCGGTGTAGCCGATGCGCAGCGGAATGCCCGCCAGCCACGGAATCAGCGCCGACTTGAACGAATTCGGCAGCACGTAGGCCGCGTCGTAGCCGACGTCGCGCAGATCGCTCGACAGCTGCCAGCGGCGCAGCATCTGCAGCTTGCCGTGGGCGAGATCGGTCGCGTAGACGTCGCGGATTTCCGGCATGCGTTCGAGCACGGGTGCGACCCAGCTGGGCGCGACCGCGTCGATGACGATGCGCGGATGCAATTTCACGAGGCGCGCGAACAGCGGCTGCGCCATCAATGCGTCACCGATCCAGTTCGGTGCGATAACCAACGCGCGACGCATCAGAGTGAGTGTCCGGTGTCGATAACAAGCGCCGCGCGCGCGATGCGCGCGGCGCTCGGATAGGTAAATGGGGAAAGCGGAAAGCCGCACGGCGCGATGCCGTTTGGCCACACGCGCCGCGATGGCGGCGCGGCGGCGGTGCGGCCGCACGGGTCGTGCGGTCGAGCCTGCGGCGCGGCGAGCGCGTGATTCAAAACGCGCGCCTCGTGCCGCGCAAGCTGGCTCAGAACCGCTCGATGCGTTGGATCAATGGCCCTTGATCACTTCGCCGTCGCGCAGCTTGTAACGCGTGCTGCAATACGGGCAACGCGCTTCGCCGTGCGACACGTCGATGAAGACGCGCGGATGCGCGCTCCAGCGCGGCATGGCCGGGTTCGGACAATACGCCGGCAGATCTTTTGCCGACAGTTCGACCAGCGGCATTTCCTTGATTTCGCTCATGAGACTTTCTCTTTGTATGCGGGGTGCTTGCAGTGCGCCGCCGTTGGGCTGCGCGGGGCATCTCGAAACGTCGCTCAGATCTTCGTGAGCGCAGTGCGCGTATTTCGCGCTCCTGCCGTTCACGACGTCGAAGAAAGCCGACTGCAGCTTTTCGGTGATCGGGCCGCGCGCGCCGGCGCCGATCGTGCGGTTGTCGAGCTCGCGGATCGGCGTGACTTCGGCCGCCGTGCCGGTGAAGAACGCTTCGTCGCAGGTATAGACTTCGTCGCGCGTGATGCGCTTTTCGATCACCTGCAGGCCCATGTCGCACGCGAGCGTGATGACGGTGTCGCGCGTGATGCCGTCGAGGCACGACGACAGATCAGGCGTGTACAGCTTGCCGTTGTTGACGAGGAAGAAGTTCTCGCCCGAGCCTTCCGACACGTAGCCGTCGACGTCGAGCAATAGCGCTTCGTCGTAGCCGTCGGCGATCGCTTCCTGGTTCGCGAGGATCGAGTTCACGTACCAGCCCGACGCCTTCGCGCGCACCATCGACACGTTCACGTGATGGCGCGTGAACGACGACGTCTTTACGCGGATGCCCTTGGTGATGCCGTCTTCGCCAAGGTATGCGCCCCACGGCCACGCGGCGATCGCGACGTGAATCGTGTTGCCCTTGGCCGACACGCCGAGCTTTTCCGAGCCGACCCAGATGATCGGGCGCAGATAGCACGACTCAAGCTTGTTCTGGCGGACCACTTCGCGCTGCGCGGCGGCGAGCGTTTCATGGTCGAACGGCACGGCCATCTGGAAGATCTTCGCCGAGTTCAGCAGGCGCTTGGTGTGCTCCTGCAGGCGGAAAATCGCGGTGGCGCCGTCGGCCGTCTTGTAAGCGCGCACGCCCTCGAACACGCCCATGCCGTAGTGCAGCGTATGGGTGAGCACGTGGATTTTGGCATCACGCCACTCGATGAGCTTGCCATCCATCCAGATCTTGCCGTCGCGGTCGGCCATTGACATACGGTTCTCCAGCAGGTGCGTTATGAGGTGCGGCCATGAGCGCAGGACATAGCCGGGAGCGCTATTTTAGCGTCTTTTGCACACACCACGGGCATTTGGGCGCACCCCGGACGCTATAATCCAGCGCACGCATAAATCAAATCCGGATGCGCTAGCGGGTGGTCTCGCAAGCTGGCGCCGACCTGGCCTTCTTGACGGCGTTTCCTGCGCCCGCACCCTTCGCCCGATGCTCGCTCGACTGTCCGACACCGATCGCCGCGCTTTTCGTGAAGGCGCGCGCGCCTATGCCCCCACGCTGATGGCGATTTTTTCCTGGGGCCTCGTAACCGGCATCGCGATGAGCAAGTCCGTGCTGACGCTGCCGCAGGCGCTCACGATGTCGCTGCTGTGCTACGCCGGATCGTCGCAGCTGGCGGTGTTGCCGCTCCTCGCCGGGAAGCTGCCGGTGTGGACCGTGTTGCTGACCGCGGCGATGGTCAACACCCGCTTCGTGATCTTCAGCGCGGGCCTCGCGCCGCACTTCTCGTATCTGTCGATGTGGCGGCGCATCGTGCTGGGCTATTTCAACGGCGACGTGATCTATCTGCTATTCGTCAAGAAGAGCTTTCCGGCCGGCTACGTGCCGGGCAAGGAGGCGTACTTCTGGGGCATGGCGGTATCGAGCTGGCTGTCGTGGCAGGTGTCGTCGATCATCGGCATCCTGCTCGCGAGCCTGATTCCGGACAACTGGGGGCTCGCGCTGGCCGGCACGCTCGCGCTGCTGCCGGTGATGGTGTCGGCGATCGCCACCCGCTCGACGCTGGTCGCGGTCAGCGTGGCCGGCATCGTGTCGCTGCTCGCGCTCGATCTGCCGTACCGGCTGGCGTTGCTGCTCGCGGTGATCGCGGCGATCGCGGCCGGCAGCGCGGCCGACCTGATGATCGAGCGCGCCGACCTGCGCCGCATTCGTGGCTTGAACGATCGCGCCGGAGACTCCCGATGACCTCCACGCAAATCTGGCTCGCCATTTTCGGCATGACCTTCGTCACCGCGCTCACGCGCGCGATGTTCCTGATCGGCGGCGAGCGCACGGTACTGCCGGCGCGCGTGCAGAAGATGCTGCGCTACGCGCCGGCCGCCGCGCTCGCCGCGGTGGTGGTGCCCGACGTGCTGACGACGTCCGATGGGCTGTCGTTCGCGCCTTCCAACCATGAGCTTTACGCGACGCTCGCCGGCCTCGGCTGGTTTTTGTGGCGGCGCACCATGCTCGGCACGATCGTGACCGGAATGGTCGTATTCACGCTGATGCGCGTCTTCCTGTGAGGGCCGGGCCCGGGGTGCGGCGATGAATGCTACGCCGCGGCATCCGCGGCCTTGCGATCAAATCCGCGACATTCGCTGTGTCGCGGATCAGAAGGCCGTTGGGATCAGTTAAAATGCCTTTTCCGGGTTGAGCGCGCCGCGGCAAGGCGCCTGGTGCCGCGGCCGGCCGCCGGCGCCCGATCCCGCGGAGCCGTTGGGCCGAAGCGCTGGAGTTCGCTGCGCCTCGTCCCCGCGCGCTGACCGTCACCGCCTTCTCATCAACTCGCATACTCAAGCCCATGAACAAGGTATTGCGTCTCTCCGACCTGATCGCCGAAGGCAAGCTGTCCGGCAAACGCGTGTTCATCCGCGCCGATCTGAACGTGCCGCAGGACGATCAAGGCAACATCACCGAAGACACCCGCATCCGCGCTTCCGTGCCGGCCATCAAGGCCGCGCTCGACGCCGGCGCCGCGGTGATGGTCACCTCGCACCTTGGCCGTCCGACCGAAGGCGACTTCAAGCCGGAAGATTCGCTCGCACCGGTGGCGAAGCGTCTCGCGGAGCTGCTCGGCCGCGACGTGCCGCTCGTCGCGAATTGGGTCGAAAACGGCGTGAACGTCGCGCCGGGCTCGGTCGTGCTGCTCGAAAACTGCCGCGTCAACAAGGGCGAAAAGAAAGATTCCGACGAGCTCGCGCAGAAAATGGCCAAGCTCTGCGATATCTACGTGAACGACGCGTTCGGCACCGCCCACCGCGCCGAAGCGACTACGCACGGCATCGCGAAGTACGCGCCGGTTGCCTGCGCGGGTCCGCTGCTCGCCGCTGAGCTCGAAGCGCTCGGCAAGGCGCTCGGCGCACCGAAGCGTCCGCTCGTGGCGATCGTCGCGGGCTCCAAGGTGTCGACCAAGCTGACCATCCTGAAGTCGCTCGCGGAGAAGGTCGACCAGCTGATCGTCGGCGGCGGCATCGCCAATACGTTCATGCTCGCGGCCGGCCTGAAGATCGGCAAGTCGCTCGCCGAAGCCGATCTGGTCGACGAAGCGAAGGCGATCATCGACGCGGCCAAGGCCCGCGGCGCCTCGGTGCCGATCCCGACCGACGTCGTCACGGCCAAGGAGTTCTCGCCGAGCGCGAAGGCAGAAGTAAAGGCCGTCGCCGATGTGCAGGACGACGACATGATCCTCGACATCGGCCCGGAAACGGCCAAGGTGCTCGCCGCGCAACTCGAGAAGGCCGGCACGATCGTGTGGAACGGCCCGGTCGGCGTGTTCGAGTTCGACCAGTTCGGCAACGGCACGAAGACGCTCGCGGACGCGATCGCGCGCTCGGCGGCGTTCTCGATCGCAGGCGGCGGCGATACGCTCGCGGCAATCGCCAAGTACGGCATCCACGACCAGGTGAGCTACATTTCCACGGGCGGCGGCGCATTCCTCGAGTTCCTCGAGGGCAAGAAGCTGCCGGCGGTAGAAGTTCTGGAATCGCGGGCTTAACGTGGCGACGCGCTCCCCAGCGGCGAAGTCGACCAAGGCGCGTGGCGTGAAAGCGCAGCGCGGTAACGCGGCAACGCCGGCAGGGGAGCGCGCGACACGCGCGGCCGCTGCGTCGGCAGCGGCCGGACAGGACGTGGCTGCCGAAGCGCCGATAGCGCCCGCGGCCACCGAACCGGCGCTAGCCGCCGGAGCGCCCGCGGGACCGGTTGCAGCGCATGCTCCGACCGGCGACGCGGAGCAGCCCCCAACGGCACAGGTCGAAGCTGCTCAACACGATTCGGCCCAGCCGGAACAGCCTTCCGGCAAGCAGGACAGCAAATCTCCGGCGCGCGAGGCGCCGCTCTCGAATACCGCATCACCCGCATCACTCCACAAAGCGACACCGGCCACAACCGGCGCGCGACCCCAGGCAGCATCTTTCGATGCGCGAACTCCGCAGCAGCCCCGCAGCGCTCTTACCAGCGATCCTATCCAGACGAGGAGACTCATGCATCGCGCCACCAAGATTGTCGCTACTATCGGTCCGGCTTCCAGCACGCCGGAAATCCTGCTGCAAATGATTCAGGCGGGATTGGACGTGGTGCGGCTCAATTTCTCACATGGCACCGCGGACGACCATCGCCAGCGCGCCGAATTCGTGCGCGAGGCGGCCCGCCAGGCCGGCCGCGAAGTCGCCATCATGGCTGACCTGCAAGGCCCGAAAATCCGCGTCGGCAAATTCGAGAACGGCCGCACGACGCTCGTCACCGGCAATCCGTTCGTCCTCGATGCCGACTGCGAGCTCGGCAACGACGAGCGCGTCGGCCTCGACTACAAGGATCTGCCGCGCGACCTGAAGCCGGGCGACGTACTGCTGCTCAACGACGGCCTGATCGTGCTGAACGTGCAGCGCCTGATCGGCAACGAGATCCACACGGTCGTCAAGATCGGCGGCGAGCTGTCGAACAACAAGGGCATCAACCGCCAGGGCGGCGGTCTGTCGGCGCCCGCGCTGACCGCGAAAGACATGGAGGACATCCGCACGGCGATGTCGCTCGGCGTCGATTTCGTCGCGGTGTCGTTCCCGAAAAACGCGACCGACATGGAAATGGCCCGCCAGCTCGCGAACATCGCCGGCGCGCCGTACGGCATCAAGCCGAAGATGATCGCGAAGATCGAGCGCGCGGAAGCGATTCCGGCGCTGCAAGGCATCCTCGACGCGTCGGACGGCATCATGGTCGCGCGTGGCGATCTGGCCGTGGAAGTGGGCAATGCCGCGGTGCCGGCGCTGCAAAAGCGCATGATCCGGATGGCGCGCGAATCGAACAAGTTCGTGATCACCGCGACGCAGATGATGGAGTCGATGATCCACGCGCCGGTGCCGACCCGCGCGGAAGTGTCGGACGTCGCCAACGCGGTGCTCGACGGCACGGACGCGGTGATGCTGTCGGCGGAATCGGCGGCGGGCAAGTACCCGGTGCAGACCATCGAGACGATGGCCGCGATTTGCGTCGAAGCGGAAAAGTCCGAGCAGTCGGAGCTCGACAAGGACTTCCTCGACCGCACGTTCACGCGGATCGACCAGTCGATCGCGATGGGCGCGCTGTTCACCGCCTATCACCTGGGTGCCAAGGCCATCGTCGCGCTGACCGAATCGGGCTCGACCGCGCTGTGGATGTCGCGTCACTGGACCCACGTGCCGATCTTCGCGCTGACGCCGCGCGTCGGCAGCGAACGGGCGATGGCGCTGTACCGCAACGTGACTTCGCTGCATCTGGACACCAACACCGACCGCGACACGGCGCTGCAGCAGGCGCTCGAAACGGTGGTCGGCAAGGGCTACGCGTCGCACGGCGACATGGTCGTGCTGACGGTCGGCGAGCCGATGGGTCAGGCGGGCGGCACCAACACGTTGAAGATCGTGCGGGTCGGTGAACCGTACTGATCAGGCAGGACTGCTCGATCGGCACAGGCTCGATTGAGCGAAGCAGGGCGGCGAAACCCGTACGGTCCATGTGCGACGGCGCACCAAAGCGCCGCTGTCATCGCGGGAACGCCCCCTGCTTCGCGATAAAATCGCCGCAAAAGATGCCGACGGCAAAAGAATTCGTTTCAATCTAAGGAGTTTCAGCATGCCTCTCGTATCAATGCGTCAACTGCTGGACCATGCCGCGGAAAACGGCTATGGCCTTCCGGCATTCAACGTGAACAATCTGGAGCAGGTGCAGGCGATCATGGCCGCGGCCGACAAGGTCAACGCCCCAGTCATCATGCAGGCGTCGGCCGGTGCGCGTAAGTACGCGGGCGAGCCGTTCCTGCGTCATCTGATCGAAGCGGCGGTCGAGTCGTATCCGCACATTCCGGTCGTGATGCACCAGGACCACGGTCAGTCGCCGGCGGTGTGCATGGCGGCGATTCGCAGCGGCTTCACCAGCGTGATGATGGACGGTTCGCTCGAAGCCGACGGCAAGACGGTCGCATCGTACGAGTACAACGTCGAAGTGTCGCGCAAGGTCGTCGAGGCGGCGCACTCGATCGGCGTCACCGTGGAAGCGGAGCTGGGCGTGCTCGGTTCGCTCGAAACGATGAAGGGCGACAAGGAAGACGGCCACGGCGCCGAAGGCACGATGACGCGTGAACAACTGCTGACCGATCCGGAGCAGGCCGCCGACTTCGTCAAGCTGACCCAGTGCGACGCGCTGGCCATCGCGATCGGCACCTCGCACGGCGCCTACAAGTTCAGCAAGAAGCCGACGGGCGATATTCTCTCGATCCAGCGCATCAAGGAAATCCATCAGCGCATTCCGAACACGCACCTCGTGATGCACGGCTCGTCGTCGGTGCCGCAGGAGCTGCTCGCGGAAATCCGCGAATTCGGCGGCGACATGAAGGAAACCTACGGCGTGCCGGTCGAAGAAATCCAGGAAGGCATCCGTCACGGCGTGCGCAAGGTCAACATCGATACCGACCTGCGTCTGGCGATCACGGGCGCGATCCGTCGCTACATGGGGACCAACCCGGGCAAGTTCGATCCGCGCGATTACCTGAAGCCGGCGCGCGAAGCGGCGATGAAGATCTGTATCGACCGTTACATGCAATTCGGCTGCGAAGGCCAGGCCGGCAAGATCAAGCCGGTTTCGCTTGATAAAATTGCGGAGAAGTACAAGTCGGGCGAGCTCGCGCAAGTCGTCCGTTAAGCTGTAGTTTTGGCTCCGCGCCTGGACGTTTGGCCAGGTTGTCGTCCGATCGCCGTTCCCGCATCATCGGGGGAACGGCGTTTCCCTTTTGTTCCGGTCACATTTTTTGCACCACTTTAGCGAACCACGACGATGTCTACCCTCTACGAATCCACGCTCCGCTCGCTGCCGCTGCTCGGCCGCGGCAAAGTCCGCGACAACTATGCCGTGGGCAACGACCAGTTGCTGATCGTCACGACCGACCGTCTGTCGGCGTTCGACGTGATCATGGGCGAGCCGATTCCGAACAAGGGTCGCGTGCTCAACGCGATGGCGAACTTCTGGTTCGAGAAACTGAAGCACGTGGTGCCGAACCACCTGACGGGCGTCGCGCCGGAGTCGGTGGTCGCGCCGGACGAAGTCGAGCAGGTCAAGGGGCGCGCGGTGGTCGTCAAGCGTCTCGAGCCGATCCTCGTCGAAGCGGTGGTGCGCGGCTATCTGGCCGGCAGCGGCTGGAAAGATTACCAGGCCACCGGTTCGGTCTGCGGCGTGCAACTGCCGCCGGGTCTGCAGAACGCGCAGAAGCTGCCCGAGCCGATCTTCACGCCGGCCGCCAAGGCCGAGATGGGCCACCACGACGAAAACATCACCTACGACGAGATGGAGCGCCGCATCGGCACCGAACTGTCGGCCACGATCCGCGACATTTCGATCCGTCTGTATAAGGAAGCCGCTGATTACGCGGCCACGCGCGGCATCATCATTGCGGACACGAAGTTCGAATTCGGTCTGGACAACCACGGCAAGCTGTACCTGATGGACGAGGCGCTGACCGCCGATTCGTCGCGCTTCTGGCCGGCGGACCAGTACCGGGTCGGCACGAACCCGCCATCGTTCGACAAGCAGTTCGTGCGCGACTGGCTCGAAACCCAGCCGTGGAAGAAAGAGCCGCCGGCGCCGAAGCTGCCGGACGACGTGGTCGCGAAAACGGGCGAGAAGTACCAGGAAGCGCTCGAGCGCCTGACCGGCCACAAGCTCGACTGATGTGATCGCGCGCGCCGTGTCAGGCGCGCATCGCCGGGAAACAAGGAAGCCGTAAGATGAGTGAAGCACAAACCGCCCATACGCATGATGCGCCGGTCGTCGGCGTATTGATGGGCTCCAGTTCCGACTGGGAAGTGATGAAAAACGCCGTCGCGATTCTGCAGGAATTCGGCGTGCCGTACGAAGCGAAGGTCGTGTCCGCGCACCGCATGCCCGACGAAATGTTCGCCTATGCTGAAAGCGCGCGCGAGCGCGGCATTCGCGCGATCATCGCGGGTGCGGGCGGCGCCGCGCATCTGCCGGGCATGCTGGCCGCGAAGACCACGGTGCCGGTGCTCGGCGTGCCGGTCGCGAGCAAGTATCTGAAGGGCGTCGATTCGCTGCATTCGATCGTGCAGATGCCCAAGGGTGTGCCGGTCGCGACGTTTGCGATCGGCGAGGCGGGTGCCGCGAACGCGGCGCTGTTCGCGGTGTCCCTGCTCTCCGGCACCAGCTCCGAATACGCGGACAAGCTCGCTGCATTCCGTGTGCGCCAGAACGAAGCGGCTCACGCGATGGTATTGCCGGCGCTGTAAGCGCGCTGTTTGTTTTATAAGACGTCTCCTGTCCGACCCCCGGCCGGATGCCCGCCGCTCGCTGTGCGAGCGCGACGCGTATCCGGCCGCGACCGACCACCAAGATGAACCCTGACAACACACCGGTTTCACCGATTCTGCCCGGCGCATGGCTTGGCATGGTCGGTGGCGGCCAGCTCGGCCGCATGTTCTGTTTTGCCGCCCAGGCGATGGGCTATCGCGTCGCCGTGCTCGATCCGGACGAAACCAGCCCGGCCGGCGCGGTCGCCGACCGCCACCTGCGCGCGGCCTACGGCGACGAAGCGGCGCTGACCGAACTCGCGCGGTTGTGCGCGGCGGTGTCGACCGAATTCGAGAACGTGCCGTCCGCGAGCCTCGACTTTCTCGGCAAGACCACCTTCGTGAGCCCGGCGGGGCGTTGCGTCGCCGTCGCGCAGGACCGGATCGCCGAGAAGCGCTTTATCGCGTCGTCGGGTGTGACGGTTGCGCCGCACGTCGTGATCGAGTCGTCGGATGCGCTTGCGGCGCTGGGCGATGGCGAGCTCGAAGCGGTGCTGCCCGGCATCCTGAAAACGGCGCGCATGGGTTACGACGGCAAAGGCCAGATTCGCGTGCGCAACGCCGAGGAAGTGCGCGAGGCGCATGCGTCGCTCGGCGGCGTGCCGTGTGTGCTCGAGAAGCGCCTGCCGCTGAAGTTCGAGGTGTCGGCGCTGATCGCGCGCGCGGCGAGCGGGGCGTCGGTGGTCTATCCGCTCGCGCAGAACGCCCATCGCGACGGCGTGCTGTCGCACACCATCGTCCCCGCGCCGGACGCGTCGCCGGCGCTCGTGCAGCAGGCTCAACAGGCCGCGCTGCAGATCGCCGAGAAGCTCGGCTACGTCGGCGTGCTGTGCGTCGAATTCTTCATTCTCGAAGACGGCTCGCTGGTCGCCAACGAAATGGCGCCGCGCCCGCATAACTCCGGCCACTACACGGTCGACGCGTGCGCGACGAGCCAGTTCGAGCAGCAGGTGCGCGCGATGACCAGCATGCCGCTCGGCGACACGCGCCAGCATTCGCCGGCGGTGATGCTGAACATCCTCGGCGACGTGTGGTTTCCGGACGGTCCGAAGCGCGCGGCGGTCACGCCGCCGTGGCAGGAAGTCGCCGCGATGCCGTCAGCGCGCCTGCATCTGTACGGCAAGGAAGAGGCGCGTTGCGGCCGCAAGATGGGCCACGTGAACTTCACCGCGCCGACCCTCGAAGAAGCCCGCACCGCGGCGCGCGATTGCGCGCGGCTGCTGCACATCGCCACCAGCTGACGCGCGCGCCATGCCGGATCAACTGAAACCCGCCGAGGACGCTACCAACGCGTTGCCGGTCAGCGCCGCGCAGATCGAGCACGCGGCGGCCTTGCTCGACGCGGGGGGGCTGGTCGCGTTTCCGACGGAAACCGTGTACGGCCTCGGCGGCGATGCCGAGAACCCGGACGCGGTCGCGCGCATTTACGCGGCGAAGGGGCGGCCGGCCAATCATCCGGTGATCGTGCATCTCGCGCCGCATGGCGATCCGAACTACTGGGTCGAGTATTTGCCGGCGGATGCGCAGCGTCTGATCGACGCGTTCTGGCCGGGACCGCTCACGCTGATCCTCAAGCGCGCTGCGCGCATTCCGGCGGCGGTCAGCGGCGGGCAGGACTCCGTGGGACTGCGCTGCCCGTCGCATCCGGTTGCGCAGGCGTTGCTCGATGCATTCAGCGCGTTGCGCGGCGGGCATGGCGGCGTCGCCGCGCCGTCGGCGAACCGCTTCGGGCATGTGAGCCCGACCACCGCGCAGCATGTGCGCGACGAGTTCGGCAGCGCGATTCATGTGCTCGATGGCGGCGCGTCGGATGTCGGTATCGAGTCGACGATTCTCGATCTGTCGCGCGGCTTTCCGGCGCTGCTGAGGCCCGGTCGCGTGACGCCGCAGGATATCGCCGACGTGCTCGGCGAGGCGCCGCGTCTGCCCGACGGGTCGGACGCGACCGCGCCGCGCGCGTCGGGCACGTTGAAAGCGCATTACGCGCCGCGCACGCCGCTCGTGCTGCTGCCATTCGGCGAGCTCGAGCCGCTGCTCGCGGTGCGCGAGCCGGGCGAGCGCGTCGCGCTGGTCGCGCGCGCGTCGCGTGCGGGACAGTGGGCCGATGTCGACGGCGTGCATTTCGTCGCCGCGCCGGAAGATCCGCACGTCTATGCACGCGAGCTCTACGGCTTGCTACGCGCGCTCGATCGCGCGAACGTCACGCGGATTCTGATCGAGAAGCTGCCCGATACGATCGAATGGATCGCGGTCAACGATCGGCTCGGGCGCGCGGCGGCGGCGTTCGAAGCGCAGCACTGACGCAATCGGATCGCTGCGCTGCATGGCACGGCCACCGGAAAAAGCAAAGGCCCGGCTCGTTCAACGAGCCGGGCCTTTTGCCATCTAGCCAGCCTTAGCGACGCCGGTTAGCTGTCATGTCAATACCGCTAACCCCACGGCCAACGCCGCGTTACTTGCCAAGCCCGCTAGCAGCGATCTGCGTCTCGACCTGCTGTGCGAACAGCGCTTGCAGATGCGTGGTCGGATGCACGAGGTCGGCGAACATGTAGCTCTGGTCTGCGCCGGCCACCGTGTAGGTTTGCGGCGAGCAGAACAGCGACGACGCAAGCGCGCTGCCGAAGTCCGCCGCCGTCTGGCCGGAGGCGAGCACGCTCGGATTGTTCGTCGCGTACGTGGTCGCGCTTTGGGCCATCGACGTCAGGTTACACGCGGTGCCCGTATTCGACACGGTGAAACCGAGCGACTGATAGTTCTGCAACGTCTGGTCGATCCACGCGAATGCGCTCACGTAGATGACCTGCTTGGTCGACGCGAGGCCTTGCTGCAGCACGCCGTTGTAGGTCTTGACGAGCGCGTTGATGAGCGCCTGGCCTTGCGCGCCCGCGGCGAGACCTTGCGGCGTCTGCGCGATGTCCGGCACGTCCGACACCACCACGTGCGTCGCGCCCGACGCGACGACCTTCTGCACCGTGCCGACGAACGTGGTCGCCGCGGTGGTGATGTCCTGCAGCGCGGCCAGCGTGGCCGTCTGCGACGCGGCGGCTGCCGCCGTCTGCGCGTCGGCCGGGGTACCGCCGTTCAGGAGCGCCTGCGTCGCCGCTGCCGTACCGGCAGCCGAGACCGCTTGCACCGCGACGAAGATGTCGTTCGCGCCGCCGTTCATCAGCACGAGCTGGTTCGAATTGAAGCTGTTATTGTGCCCGGCCAGATACTCGGCGACCTGCGTCGTGACCGGCACCGTCGTCGCGGCCATGTTGTTCGGCGCGTAGCCTTCGCCCGGCTGCAGATCGACACGCGAGCCGCCCTGCGCGTAACCGAGGCCGCCCGTCGCGGTGAGCGGCATGCCGAAGCCGCCGACGTACGCGGCGGTGAGCGTGCCGCCGTAGTACTCGGCGACCTTCTGCGTCCAGACCTCACCCGGATTCGTCGTGAAGCGGCCGCCGCCCGTGCCGACGTTCGCCTGGACCGCCGGCATGTATGTGCCGACATCCGACAGGCTGTCGCCGAATGACACGACCTGCAGCGTGACGCCCCCCGGCGGCGTGTTGCTGCTGCTCGAACTATTGTTGTCGCTGCCACCGCCGCATGCCGCGAGCGCGGCGAACGCTGCGCTCGCCACTGCGATCTGCGTGACGCGCAACCATTGCTGTTTCTTCGAAGCGGTTTGATTCATGTTGACTGCATCTCCTCGTATGTGTGGCCCTTGATGCCATGTGTTGCAGGCGGCGTCCACCGCGTTGGCGGCGTGACGACAGCTTACAGAATCTTCTACGGCCCGCGCGATGTCCGAAGCGCGACCGTATGGTTTGAGTTCAAGCCGGCTCCCTGCGCGCGCTGCGCATGATAAGCGGCGGCCCAGGCGGGCGGCGCGAACAGCGCACGCCACTTGTTGCGCCAGCCGCGCACGCTCGCGAAGTCGGCGGCCATCGATGCCCATTCGTGAAACGTCGCCTTCAGTGGGTTGTACGTGTGCAGCGGCTCGACGATGCCGTACCGCGGCGCCTCGTGCGGATCTTCTTCGACGTAGCTGCCGAGCAGGCGATCCCAGATCACCAGTACACCTGCGTAATTGCGATCGATGTAGCGATCGTTGCGCGCATGATGCACGCGATGGATCGACGGCGTATTGAACACGTATTCGAGCCAGCCGAGCTTGCCGATCGCCTGCGTGTGCACGAAGAACTGGAAGCCGAGATTGATCAGCACGATCGCGACGATCTGCTTCGGAGCAAAGCCAGGAATGGCGAGCGGAATCCAGAACACCCACATGCCGGCGATCGGGTACATCAGGCTCTGGCGGAACGCGGTCGAAAAATTCATCCGCTCCGACGAGTGATGCACGACGTGGGCGGCCCACAGCCAGCGCACGCGATGACTGCAGCGATGAAAGACGTAATAGAGCAGGTCCTGCGCGACGAACAGCACGACGAACGACAGCCATGTCGCCGGCCATGTATGAATGCGGTAATGCTCGTAGAAAAACGCGTAGACAGGGATGATCGCGAGCCACGCGAGCTTATCGGCGGCCTGCTGCAGCAGCGCGAGCGCGGCGTTGCACAGCGTGTCGCGCCAGCTGTAGAGCCGCTCGGCCGGGCGCGTGCGGCTCACGTGCCACGCCTCCCAGCCGATGCAGGCAAGAAAGACGGGCGCCATGGCGAGCAGCAGCAATTCGGCATCGAATTGCATCTTGTCTCCCCTCCTGGTCCCTGACCGCCGCTCGGTACGCGGCGGGTGGTGTCGTTATCGTTCGTGAGGTCGCGCGGTCTGCACGACCGGCGCCCTGCGCGGCAAGCCCGTGATGTCGCGCGCCGCATGCTGCCCGACAGCGTACACGGTTAGGAGCTTGCCGCGCGTGGCATCGCTAGAAGGAATACTCAGTGGCTGCCGCGCTTGCGCGGGTTTTTCCTGGGCTTCTCGCGTGCTTCCTCGATGGGCGCGGAGATCTTCGTGAAGCCCTGCGACGGGCCTTCGTACACCCATTCGAGCAGCGCGTCGTGCGCGGCGCGCGCCGCTTCCGAATGCGGATCGTTGATCAGGCTGACGACGACATAACTGTTGCCGTCGGCCGACGCGACGTAGCCGGCGATCGCGCGTACGTCGCGCAGCGTGCCGGTCTTGATGTGCGCGTTGCCGCCCGCGCCCTGGCTGGTCAGGCGGTTGCGCATCGTGCCGTCGACACCGGCGATCGGCAGCGAGTCGACGAACACCTGCGCGACTGGGCTCGCGTTCGCGCGTTGCAGAACATCGGCGAGCGCGAGCGCGGTGATGTGTTCGTCGCGCGACAGGCCCGAGCCGTTATCGAGCGACAGGTATTCGGTGTTCAGGCTGTCGCGCGTCAGGAAAGCTTCGACCGCGTGCGCGGCTTTCGCGGGCGTGGCGGGCGGCCTTTCCTCGGCGGCGCCGATTGTCAGGAACAGGTTGCGCGCCATCGTGTTGTTGCTGAACTTGTTGATGTCGCGAACGATGTCCGACAGCATCGGCCCCTCGTGCCTGGCGACGAGCTTCGCGCCGGCGGGCACCGCGCCTTCGCGGGTCGCGCCCGTGAATGTGCCGCCGGTTTGCTGCCACAGCGCGAGGAAGCCGCGCGCGAAGAACGTCGAGTGATCGAGCACGGCGACGTTGATCGTGCGCGCGTCGCAGCGCACCGGAAAGTCGCCGATGAACGACGCGACGAGCGTGCCGTCAGGCTCCGGCGTGACGGTCGGCGTCGGCAGCTCGCCCCGGCATGGGCCGCTCGTCGCACGCAGCTGGTTGTCGATGCGCAGTTGCGCGAGCGCGGGCAGCACGTCGATCGCCACCGTGCCATCGGGCGACGGCGTCAGCGTGAACGACAGCGATTTGAACGCGTACAGCAGCGGATCGGGGCCGACGTTGTACGGCGCGTTCACGTCGTCGTCGAACGCGGGCAGGTCGCGAGTCGACGGATCGAAGTAGCGCTTGTCGAGCACCAGCGCGCCGTCGATACCGTTGATGCCCGCCTTGTGAATCTTCTGCACGAGGTCGATCAGTTCTTCGGGCACGAGCTTCGGGTCGCCGGTGCCCTGGATGTACAGATTGCCGTGCAGCACGCCGCTCGCGTCGAGCGGGCCGTCCGCGTACGCGCTGGTGCGCCAGCGGTAACCGGGACCGAGGATCGACAGGCCCGCGTAGGTGGTGACGAGCTTCATCGTCGAGGCGGGCATCATCGGCTTGCCGGCGTTCAGCGCGAGGATCGGCGTGCGATCGCCGACCTTTTCGACGACCACGCTGATCGACGACAACGGCACGTGCGCGCGCTGCAGACCGACCATCACCGGCTGCGGCAGTACCGTCGTGACGTTGACGCTCGGATGCGTGGCCTTGACGCGGGCCTCCCCGGTCAGCGGCAGCAGCGTGCCTGCGCCGAGCGCGGCGGCGCAGAGCCAGACGGCCGCGCGCGGCACGACGCGGTTAGGCATGAAGGCTGCGCGATCGAACATACGGCGCGAGCGCAGCGCCATACGGCGTGCGACGGAAGACAGAAAAGGGTGCGTCATGAACGGGTGAACGGGCAAACGGATGAGCAGGATTTCAAGGTGTGCGGCGAGCGGCGTGCGCCGTGCGCGGGACGATGGAACGGCAAGCTGGGCGCCTTGACGGCGCGGTAGCGCGCCGCGGTCTACCCGACGGCCGTCGCGCGACGCAAAGCGCCCATTGTAGTGACATCCCGCGAGGCTGCGGTGAAAAAAGCGCCACACGCCGCACGGGTCGGAAGCGGGCGCTAGAATGCGGCATCATCGAATGTTTTGGAACGGACAACCATGCGCATCCTGCTAGTCGAAGATGACCGGATGATCGCCGAAGGCGTGCGCAAGGCGCTGCGCGGCGAAGGCTTCGCCGTCGATTGGGTCGAGGACGGCGAAGCGGCGCTGCGAGCGGCGGCGGCCCAGCCTTACGACCTCGCGTTGCTCGACCTCGGTCTGCCTAAGCGCGACGGTCTCGAGGTGCTGCGCGCACTGCGTGCGCGCGGCCATGCGCTGCCGGTGCTGATCGTCACCGCGCGCGACGCGGTCGCCGATCGTGTCAAAGGCCTCGACGCCGGCGCTGACGATTACCTTGTCAAACCTTTCGATCTCGACGAGCTCGGTGCGCGGATGCGCGCACTGATCCGGCGCCAGTCCGGCCGCAGCGATTCGACGATTCGCCACGGCAATTTGACCCTCGATCCCGCGTCGCACCAGGTGACGCTCGATGGCGCCCTGGTCGCGCTATCCGCGCGCGAATTCGCGCTGCTCGAGGCGCTGCTCGCGCGACCCGGCGCGGTGCTGTCCAAGAGCCAGCTAGAGGAAAAGATGTATGGCTGGGGCGAGGAGATCGGCAGCAATACCGTCGAGGTCTATATCCACGCGCTGCGCAAGAAGCTCGGCGCCGATCTGATCCGCAACGTCCGCGGGCTTGGCTACATGATCGCGAAGGACGCCTGAGCCGATGCGCTCGATTCGCCGACAACTATTGTTCTGGCTGCTCGCGCTCGTGCTGCTCGGCGTCGGCATCGCGGGCTGGCTGATCTACCGGCAGGCACTCGCCGAAGCGAACGAGCTGTTCGACTACCAGCTCGAGCAGATCGCCGCGGCGCTGCCGGCGGAACCGTTCTCGCAGGTGCTCGGCCGCGATACCGGCGACGAGGGCATCGTGCTGCAGATCTGGAACCGCAACGGCATGCTGATGTATTACTCGCGGCCGCGTGCGCCGCTCGCGCCGCGCGCCGAACTCGGTTTTTCGACCGAGCGCACCGACCGCGGCGAATGGCGCGTATATGGCGCGATCGTCGGCGACAACGTCGTGCAGCTCGCGCAGCCGCTGTCGGTGCGCAACCGGCTCGCCGCCGATGTCGCGCTGCGCACGCTGTGGCCGCTGATCGTGCTGCTGCCGCTGCTCGGACTCGCGGTATGGGTGATCGTTGGTCGCGGGCTGCGGCCGCTGCGGCGCGTGACGAGCGCGCTCGACACCCGTCATCCCGAAGCGCTGGATCCATTGCCTGATCAGCGCCTGCCGCTCGAAGTGCGGCCGCTCGTGCGTGCGCTGAACGGGCTGCTGCAGCGGCTCGCGACCGCGCTCGATATCCAGAAGGCGTTCGTCGCCGATGCCGCGCACGAATTGCGCACGCCGCTTGCCGCGGTACAGATTCAGGCGCAACTGGTCGCGCGCGCGAAGGACGACACAGCCCGCAGCGAGGCGCTCGCCGATCTGCAGGCGGGTGTCACGCGCGCGACGCGCCTCGCCGAGCAACTGCTCGCGCTCGCGCGCGCCGAGCCGGACGGCGCCGCCGGCGCAGTGATGCTCGATCTGCGCGAGCTGCTGCAGGAGTGCGTCGCGACCTACGCGCCGCTCGCGATGAATCGCGGCGTCGACCTCGGCATCGAGGCGAGCGAGGCCGCCAGCGTGACCGGCGACGCCGAAGCGCTGCGCGTGATGTTCAACAACCTCGTCGACAACGCGACCAAGTACACGCCGCGTGGCGGCCGCGTCGACGTCAGCCTGCGTATCGAGGACGGCCATCCGGTCGTGCGGATCGCCGATAGCGGCCCCGGTATCGATCCCGCCGATCGCGAGCGCGTGTTCGACCGGTTCTATCGCGCGGGAGCGGGCGCGAATCGCGCGCGCACCGACGTGGCGGGCAGCGGCCTCGGTCTCGCGATCGTGCGTCGGATCGCCACCCAACATCATGCGCAAGTGTCGCTCGATGACTCGCCGGCCGGTGGTTTGCAGGTCATCGTACGCTTCTGATCATGGTGATTTACTGTTCGGCCAACGCCGGCGTTCGTGCTGGCGCGGCGGTCCGTAGCGGCCGGTCCGATAAGGTTCCCATGATCTGGCGCTGCTTAAGACTCTTTTAAGTGATGCCCCTTACGCTCCTCGACATCCCAAGTCACTTTCTCCAGTCAGGAGCTCATGATGAACGCGAAAACCTTGTCCCGCGGCGCCGTTGCGGTAGCTGTGGCCGCTGCGCTTTCAGCCGGCTATGTGGCGGGCCATCGCGATGTGCCAGCACCGCAGATCATCTCGCCGGCGCAAGCCGCCGCGATGATGCCAGCCGAAGCAGCCGCCAAGACCGGTATCCCCGATTTCTCCGGTCTCGTCGAAACCTACGGTCCGGCCGTCGTCAACATCAGCGCGAAGCACGTGGTCAAGCAAACCGCGATGCGTGGTAATGGCGGCAACCTCAACGGCAACCAGCTGCCGATCGATCCGAACGATCCGTTCTATCAGTTCTACAAGCGGTTCTTCGGCGGCGTGCCCGGCATGCAGGGCGGCGATGGCGGAGACGCGCCCGACCAGCCGAGCGCGAGCCTCGGCTCGGGCTTCATCATCAGCAATGACGGCTACATTCTGACGAACGCGCACGTGGTCGATGGCGCGAACGTCGTCACCGTGAAGCTCACCGACAAGCGCGAATTCAAGGCGAAGGTGGTCGGTGCCGACAAGCAGTCCGACGTCGCCGTGCTGAAGATCAACGCGAGCGATCTGCCGACGGTGAAGATTGGCGATCCGCGCCAAAGCAAGGTTGGTCAGTGGGTCGTCGCGATCGGCTCACCGTACGGCTTCGACAACACCGTGACCTCGGGCATCATCAGCGCGAAGTCGCGTTCGCTGCCTAACGAGAACTACACGCCGTTCATCCAGACCGATGTGCCGGTGAACCCTGGCAACTCGGGCGGTCCGCTCTTTAATCTGCAAGGCGAAGTGATCGGCATCAACTCGATGATCTACTCGCAGACGGGCGGCTTCCAGGGCCTGTCGTTCGCGATCCCGATCAGCGAGGCGATCAAGGTCAAAGACGATCTCGTCAAGACCGGTCACGTGAGCCGCGGCCGCCTCGGCGTCGCGGTACAGGGCTTGAACCAGACGCTCGCCGAGTCGTTCGGCATGCAGAAGCCGCAAGGCGCGCTGGTCAGCTCGGTCGACGCCAACGGGCCGGCGGCCAAGGCTGGCTTGCAGCCGGGCGACGTGATCCTGTCGGTGAATGGCGACGAAGTGAGCGATTCGACGGATCTGCCGGCGAAGATCGCAGGTCTCGCGCCGGGCAGCTCGGCGACGCTGAAAGTGTGGCGTGATAAGGCCAGCAAGGACGTGAAGGTGACGATCGGCTCGTTCTCGGACGCAAAGGTTGCGTCGGCGAACAAGACCGATCAGCAGGCCCAGTTGCAAGGCCGTCTCGGCGTCGCGGTGCGGCCGCTGACGCCGGAAGAGAAGAGCAGCGCGTCGGTGTCGCACGGTCTGCTCGTACAGCAGGCAGGCGGCGCGGCGGCGAGTGCCGGCATCCAGGCGGGCGACGTGATTCTCGCGGTCAATGGCCGTCCGGTCACGAACATCGATCAGCTGAAGCAGATGATTTCGGGCGCAGGCAACAGCATTGCGCTGCTGATCCAGCGGGATAACGCGCAGATTTTCGTGCCCGTAGATCTCGGCTGATCCAGTATCCGGGCGGTTCGAACGGATCGCCCATCCCAGTTTGAGCTGTAGTAGCGATTGCCGGTCCTTTGCATTTACTGCAAGGACCGGTTTTTTTTCGCCTGTCCGCCCCGTGCTACGGCGAGCAGCGCGGACAGGGCGAAACGCGCCACGCGGCTTGTTGCCACGGTCGCGCATGTCCAGTCGACGCAACCGGATGGTTGGCACGCAGGTTGCTTCGACCTTGATTTGGGCCTGTTCGGGGACTGGGCAAGGACTGCAACAAGGAGAGCGAACCGATGAAAACCCAACGCAATCAGCAAAGGATCGTAGCCGTCGCGCTGTGTGCGGCGCTCGCGCTCGGACTGGCGGGCGGTGCGTACGCGCAGCAGGCGGGCGTGACCGGTGGCTCGACGACCGACAACACCAGCGCGGGCAACACCAACGGCGGCGGTCTGCCGCAAGTCCAGCAGCAGGGCGACGTGTCGTACGTGTCGGGCGGCGTCGGCCTCGACGAATCGCGGGCGTTGCGACAAGCGCAAAGCCAGTGGCCACTGACGTTGCGCTTCACCGGACCCAACGCCGAGTTTCTCGCGGATGTGCACGTGCGTATCGTCGATGCCCATAACGGCGAAGTGCTGAACACGACGTCGCGCGGACCGTTCATGCTGGTGCGCTTGGGCCCCGGCCGCTATACGGTGCACGCGAAATACAACGACAGCGAGCAAACCCGCTCGGTTAGCGTGCCGGCGCACGGCAACGTCAAATCCGCGTTCATCTGGAACGCGAAGTAACGGGTCGATCGGTCCGCCGCCGCGCAGCAAGCTTGCGCAATCGGCCGAAGTTTGGCCGATAATGAAGCCACGGGCCGCTCCCGTGGCTTTGCCGTTCGGGCGGCAATAGCCGGCAGTGCAGCACCCACCCCATCACGGAGCCTGGACATGAGCGATGCGTCGACATCTGCGGGACGGCTGGACGGCCATACCATCGTGATCCGCGACAACGGTCACCGCGTGCGCGTGATTCACGGCGGCGTGACGATGGCCGACACCCAGGCCGCGCTGACGCTATCGGAGACCGGCCTCGCCGACGTGTTCTATTTCCCGCGCGAGCACGTGAACATGGCCCGGCTCGAACGCTCGACGCACACGTCGCATTGTCCGTTCAAGGGCGACGCGTCGTACTTCCATCTGCGCACCGAAGATGGCGTGATCGAGAACGCGGTGTGGTGCTACGAGGCGCCGTTCGAGCCGGTCAGTCGCATCAAGGGCTATCTCGCTTTTTACGCATCGCGCGTCGACCGCATCGATCAGACGTCCTGATCCCGCAGTCGGCGCGTTCATCGGGGAGGTTGTCATGGAACTGAACGACGCGTTACGGATTCCGCTGGCGCCGTCCGAGGTCTGGGACGCGTTGCAGGACCTCGCGCTGTTGCGTGCCAGCCTCGACAACTGCGAGTCGTTCGTGCGTCTCGCCCACGGCGAATACGCGCTGACGATGACCGTGCCGCTCGGCCCGTTGCGCGCGCATTATCAGGCGCGCGCGCACGTCGCCGGCCAGGATTCCGGCCCGGCGGACGCGCAGCGCCGCACCATCAACTTCAAGGCCTTGGCCGAGGGCATCGGCGCGTTGCGCGGTCAGATCGAAGTGCGTTTGCGCGCGGACGAGGGGCGGGAGCGCGGCACGCGCATCGACTACACACTGTGGGCAACGTCGTCGGGACCGCTAGCCGAGCTGCCGACGCGCCAGCTCGAGAACGCCTTGCGTCAGATCGCCGACGATTTTTTCGCCGAGTTCGACGCCGTCGTGCGCGCCAAGCACGGCAAAGGGCCGAACCGCGCGCGTGGCACGGCGCCGCGTCGCCAGTACGTGTTTTTGCGGCCGATCACGCTCGGCGGCATCGCGCGGCGAGCGCGCATCGAGCACAGCCATGCGCTGTCGGGGCGCGCGGCGAGCGCGTCGCATAGCTGGTCGCATCACGAGCCCGGTCAGCATGTCGTGCCGTACTGGGCGTGGGCCGGGATGATCTTTCTGGTCGCACTATTGTTGTATGTCGCGCGCTGGTTCAGCGAGCATTGAGGCCGCGAGCCGCGCGCAGCCCCTGATGGAACGCGCGACAAACATCCCGCGCGACTACGAAATCCCGGTGACGCACTACGAAATAGCGGTGCTCCCGCCGCCTTCATCTAATCCCCGCGAAACTCCCGCCGCCAAGCGCTCGGCGACGTGCGAAACGCGTCCGCGAAATGCTGCCGCAGCGATGCGGCCGAGCCGAATCCGGCGCTCGCCGCGATCGCTTCGACCGACCCGTCGGTGCTTTCCAGCAGCTGTTGCGCACGCGCGAGCCGCTGCGCGAGCAGCCACGCGCCGACGGTGGTGCCGGTCGCGAGCCGGAAGCGCCGCGTGAAGGTGCGGCGGCTCATCAACGCGCGCGCGGCGAGCGTGTCGAGCTTATGCGGCGTGGCCAGGTTGCCGCTCACCCAGTCGAGCAGGCCGGACAGGCGATCGCCGCGCGGGTTCGGCGGCATCGGCTGCTGCACGTATTGCGCCTGGCCGCCCTGGCGATGCGGCGACACGACGAGCCGGCGCGCGACGTGGTTCGCCACCCGCGCGCCGCAGATCTTGCGCAGCACGTGCAGGCAGCAGTCGAGGCCGGCGGCGGTGCCGGCCGAGGTCAGCAAGTTGCCGTCGTTGACGTACAGCACGTCGGCGTCGAGCCGCACGCGCGGGTAGCGGCGCGCGAAGTCGTCGGCCCAGGCCCAGTGCGTCGAAGCGGGCCGTTCATCGAGGATGCCCGCGGCGGCCAGCACGAAAGCGCCGAGGCATAGGCCGACGAGCAGCGCGCCGCGCGCATGCGCGGCCCTCAGCGCGTCGAGCAGCGCGTCGGGCGGGGTTTCGGCGGGATCGCGCCAGCTCGGCACGATGATCGTCTGCGCGTCGGCAAGCGCTTCGAGTCCGTGTATGACCGCGATCGAGAAGCCCGCGGTCGTCGCGAGCGCGCCTGTCTCCGCGGCGCAGACGCGGAAGTCGAAGTCGGGAACACCGCCGGCGCGACGGTCCTCGCCGAACACGACGCACGGCACCGACAGATGGAACGGGCTGATGCGGTCGAACGCGACGACGGCGACGACGTGGCGCGGCGCCTGAACGGAGACGTCGTCGGAAGATGCGAAGGTGGTCATGTCGGGCGCCTCATGAAAGCCATCAGTATGGCCCGATCCTAGCGAAGGTTGTCATCCGGGCCGCTGTCGACAGGCGGGCAGCGGAGCAACAATGCCGTCATTGCCGTTGCGCCGCGGCCACCGCGCTGGGCGCGCACCATCGACCGCTTTTTCTGACAAGGAGCCTTGCCATGAGCACACCCGCGCCGCGCCGTGCGCTGATCGTCATCGACGTGCAGAACGAATACGTGAGCGGCGACCTGCCGATCGAATTTCCGGACGTGCGCACGTCGCTCGCCAACATCGGTCGCGCGATCGATGCAGCGCGCGCCGCCAGCGTGCCGGTCGTGATCGTGCAGAACGTCGCGCCCGCCACCTCGCCGCTGTTCGCGCGCGGCAGCGCGGGCGCGGAACTGCACACGGTCGTGAGCTCGCGCGCTCATGATCATTTCGTCGAGAAGTCGCTGCCGAGCGCATTCGCTGGGACCGATCTGGGCGACTGGCTCGCCGCCCGGCAGATCGATACGCTGAGCGTCACCGGCTACATGACCCACAATTGCGATGCCTCGACGATCAACCACGCGGTGCATGCTGGCCTCGCCGTCGAGTTCCTGCACGACGCAACCGGCTCGGTGCCGTATGAAAACAGCGCGGGCTTCGCGAGCGCGGAGGAGATTCATCGCGTGTTCAGCGTGGTGCTGCAGTCGCGCTTCGCGGCGGTCGCGAGCACCGATCAATGGATCGCGGCGCTAAAGAGCGGCGCGCCGCTCGATCGCGGCAACATCTATGCGTCGAATCAGGCGGCGCGAGCGCGCCGAGCGGTTGCCTGAACCCGGCGCAGGGGCGGTGGTCCGGTCCAAAAACAGAAACGGGCGGTTCACCGAACCGCCCGCTTTTCCAATCCGTCACCCTCGCGCGCCTTCTACGCCGCCTTCCTGCGCAACGCCGGACTCAGGCGCAAGGCGTCGAACATCGCTTCCACCATCTGCTGCGCATGCGCGCCGAAGTCGGTCGCGTCGGGCAAAAACAGCATGTCGCGCAACGAGCCGCCGACGAACGCGTGGACCATCGCCGCGGCAAGCTTCGTGTCGAGGTCGGCGGGCATCTGGCCTTTGGAGATCGCATTGCGCAGACCGCCCTCGATCTTCGCGAGCCCCTCGCGCATATTGGTCTGATACCGTTCCATCACCGGCCCCATGTCTTCGACCAGCTCGCACTTCAGAAACAGGATGTCGAACACGCGGCGGCGGCGCGGATCGTTGGCGGTGTCGCGCAGGCAGACGATGCAGACTTCCATCAGTCGCCCGAGCGGGTCAGCTTCGTTGGGATCGAGCGACGCCGCCTTCAGTTCGTCGAGCGGCAGCAGCACGCGGTCGAACATTTCGGTGAACAGCTCGCTCTTATGCGCGAAATGCCAATAAATGGCGCCGCGCGTGACGCCCGCGGCCTGGGCGATATCGGCCAGCGACGTGCGCGATACACCCTTCTCGAAGAAGACCAGTTCGGCCGCGTCGAGAATCCGGTTGCGCGTCTCCAGCGCCTCTTCTTTGGTTCTTCTGACCATATTGGTGTAGCCTGCGCTGATCCTGGGGTTTATGCGGACAGTTTTAAGTCAGTCTGATGACGCTTTGACTACTTCTGAGGCGAATTGCGACGCGAATCTGCGGTACCCCAGCCTCGGAAGATATAAATGCACTTTTACATGCATTCATGGATGTATATATAATAGCACCCCACGATCGGATAGCCCAAGCCGTGACGAGCGGTTAATATCCGTCACTGTTGCCTTTCGAAAGCGCTTTCGCGGCCGCCAAACGGCGGCGTTGCGCGGCATTCCCCGGTATGGCGCATTCGTAGCAGGGTGCCCTGCAGGCGCAGGTTTGCATCCATGGGCTTCCGGTCGAGCGTCGCGAGACGCTTGTGTGCGCTGTCGTCCCCGGGGTAGGGATGCGCGCACTTTTTCATTACTCAGTCTTTGACAGAGGTCGCTCCATGCGCGTCGAACGGGTTCCATTCCGCTTAATCAGTGCCGCGACGGCTGCCATCTTGCTGGCGGCGTGCGGACCAAAACAATCTGCCCCGCCGCCACAGACGCCCGAAGTCGGCGTCGTCACCCTCCAGCCGACGACCGTGCCCGTCGTCACCGAACTTCCCGGCCGTACCAGTGCCTTCCTCGTCGCGCAGGTGCGCGCGCGGGTCGACGGCATCGTGCTGCGCCGTGAGTTCACCGAGGGTAGTGAGGTCAAGGCCGGCCAGCGTCTGTACAAGATCGATCCGGCGCCGTACATCGCGTCGTTGAACAACGCGAAGGCATCGCTCGCGAAGGCGCAGGCAAACCTGGTGACGACCACCGCGCAGGCCAATCGCTACAAGGTGCTGGTCGCGGCGAACGCGGTCAGCAAGCAGGACTACGACAACGCGGTCGCCGCCGAAGGCCAGGCCGCCGCCGACGTCGCCGCGGGCAAGGCCGCGGTCGATACCGCGCAGATCAACCTCGGCTATACCGACGTGACCTCGCCCGTGACCGGCCGGATCGGCGTGTCGCAGGTCACGCCGGGCGCCTTCGTGCAGCAGAGTGCGGCCACGCTGATGGCCACGGTCCAGCAGCTCGACCCGGTGTACGCCGACCTCACGCAATCGAGCCTCGAAGGTCTGAAGCTGCGCCGCGACATGCAGGAAGGGCGTCTCAAGACGACCGGCCCGGGCGCCGCGCAGGTCACGCTGGTGCTGGAAGACGGCCGCGTCTACTCCGAGAAGGGCAAGCTGCAGTTCACCGACGTGACCGTCGACCAGGGCACCGGCTCGGTCACGGTGCGCGCGATCTTCAAGAACCCGAACCACGTGCTGCTGCCGGGCATGTTCGTGCGCGCGAAGATCGACGAGGGCGTCAACCAGAACGCGCTGATCGTGCCGCAAGTCGGCGTCACGCACGACCAGAAGGGTCAGCCCACCGCGCTCGTCGTCGGCAACGACAACAAGGTCGAGCTGCGTCAGCTCGTCACCTCGGGCACCTTCGGCTCGTATTGGGTGGTCTCGGACGGCCTGAAGCCGGGTGACCGCGTGGTCGTCCAGGGCACCGACAAGGCGCGTCCCGGCCAGCAGGTCAAGCCCGTGCCGGCGCAGCTGCCCGGCAACCCGGCTTCCGACGCCGCTGCAAACGGCGCCCAGACAGGTCAACCCGCGGCTCAGCCTGCCTCCGCCGCTTCGGGCGCGTAATAACAGGGAGCCCGCCTCATGGCAAAGTTCTTTATTGATCGCCCGATTTTTGCATGGGTGATCGCCATCATCCTGATGCTCGCGGGTATCGCGTCGGTGTTCACGCTGCCGATCGCGCAATACCCGACCATCGCGCCGCCGTCCATCCAGATCAGCGCAACCTATCCGGGTGCTTCGGCGAAGACGGTGGAAAACACCGTTACGCAGGTGATCGAGCAGCAGATGAGTGGTCTTGACCACCTGCTGTACCTCGCGTCGACCTCGGACGACTCAGGCACGGCCACCATCACGCTGACGTTCGCGGCCGGCACCAACCCTGACATCGCGCAGGTGCAGGTGCAGAACAAGCTGCAGCTCGCCACGCCACTGCTTCCGCAAGCGGTGCAGCAGCTCGGCACCAAGGTCACGAAGTCGAGCAGCAGCTTCCTGATGGTGATGGCGTTCGTGTCGACCGACGGCAGCATGAACAAGTACGACCTCGCGAACTACGTGGCGTCGAACATTCAGGATCCGATCAGCCGTATCGACGGCGTGGGTACGGTGACGCTGTTCGGCTCGCAGTACGCGATGCGGATCTGGCTCGACGCGAACAAGCTGAACAACTTCGGCCTGACGCCGCTCGACGTCTCCTCCGCGCTGCAGGCGCAAAACGTGCAGGTCGCGGGCGGCTCGCTCGGCGGTACGCCGTCGGTGCCGGGGCAGGTGCTGCAGGCCACGATCACGCAGGCCACGCTGCTCAATACGCCCGAGCAGTTCGGCAACATCCTGCTGAAGGTGAACCAGGACGGCTCGCAGGTGCGTCTGCGCGACGTGGCGCGCGTGGAACTGGGCGGCGAAAACTACAACTTCGACACCAAGTACAACGGTCAGCCGACGGCAGGCTTCGGTATCCAGCTCGCCACGGGCGCGAACGCGCTCGCCACCGCGAAGGCGGTGCGCACGAAGATCGCCGAACTGTCGAAGTACTTCCCGCACGGTCTGGTGGTGCAGTACCCGTACGACACGACGCCGTTCGTGCGCCTGTCGATCGAGGAAGTGGTCAAGACGCTGCTCGAAGGTATCGTGCTGGTGTTCCTCGTCATGTACCTGTTCCTGCAGAACCTGCGCGCCACGCTGATTCCGACGATCGCGGTGCCGGTGGTGCTGCTCGGTACCTTCGCGATCATGAGCGTGGTCGGTTTCTCGATCAACGTGCTGTCGATGTTCGGTCTCGTGCTCGCGATCGGCCTTTTGGTGGACGACGCGATCGTGGTGGTGGAAAACGTCGAGCGGGTGATGCAGGAGGAGGGCTTATCGCCTCGCGAAGCAACCCGCAAGGCGATGGACCAGATCACCGGCGCGCTCGTTGGCGTGGCGCTCGTGCTGTCGGCGGTGTTCGTGCCGGTGGCGTTCTCGGGCGGCTCGGTGGGTGCGATTTACCGGCAGTTCTCGCTGACGATCGTCGCGGCGATGGTGCTGTCCGTGCTCGTCGCGCTGGTTCTGACGCCGGCGCTGTGCGCGACGATCCTGAAGCCGATTCCGAAGGGTCATCACGAAAAAGCCACCGGCTTCTTCGGCTGGTTCAACCGTACCTTCAACACCAGCCGCGACAAGTACCACTCGGGCGTGCACCACGTGATCAAGCGCTCGGGCCGCTGGCTCATCATCTACATGGTGGTGATCTTCGCGGTGGGGCTGTTGTTCGTGCGTCTGCCGAAGTCGTTCCTGCCTGACGAAGACCAGGGCACGATGTTCGTGCTGGTGCAAACGCCGTCGGGTTCGACGCAGGAAACCACCGCCCGCGCGCTGAAGGACGTGTCGGACTATCTGCTGAACGACGAGAAAGCGATCGTCGAATCGACCTTCACGGTGAACGGCTTCAGCTTCGCGGGTCGCGGCCAGAACGCGGGTCTCGTGTTTGTGCGGATGAAGGACTACGCGCAGCGTCAGCACGCGGACCAGAAAGTGCAGGCACTGGTTGGGCGTCTGTTCATGCACTTCAGCAGCTACAAGAACGCGGTCGTGTATCCGGTCAATCCGCCGTCGATTCCTGAACTCGGCACCGCGGCGGGCTTCGACTTCCAGCTGCAGGACCGCGGGGGTCTCGGTCACGCGAAGCTGATGGAAGCGCGCAACATGCTGCTCGGTCTGGCGGCGAAAGATCCGACGCTCGCGCAGGTGCGTCCGAACGGCCTGAACGATACGCCGCAGTTCAAGGTGAGCATCGACCACGAGAAGGCTTCGGCGCTCGGCGTGTCGCTTGCCTCGATCGACCAGACGTTCTCGATCGCTTGGGCCTCGTCGTACGTGAACAACTTCCTCGACACGGACGGCCGGATCAAGAAGGTTTACCTGCAGGGCGACGCACCGTTCCGGATGAAACCGGAAGACGTGAATGCCTGGTTCGTGCGCAACGGCGCGGGCGCGATGGTGCCGTTCTCGGCCTTCGCGAGCACCGAGTGGACCTACGGTTCGCCGAAGCTCGAGCGCTACAACGGTATTTCGTCGGTGGAAATCCAGGGTGCGGCCGCGCCGGGCAAGTCGACCGGTCAGGCGATGGCGGCGATGGAACAGATCGTCACCAAGCTGCCGGCGGGAGTCGGCTACGAGTGGACGGGTCTGTCGCTGCAAGAGCGTCAGTCGGGTTCGCAGGCGCCAATCCTGTACGGCATCTCGATTCTCGTCGTGTTCCTGTGTCTCGCGGCGCTGTATGAAAGCTGGTCGATCCCGTTCTCGGTGATCATGGTGGTGCCGCTCGGCGTGATCGGCGCACTGCTGGCCGCGACGCTGCGCGGGCTCGAGAACGACGTGTTCTTCCAGGTGGGTCTGCTGACCACCGTGGGTCTGTCGGCGAAGAACGCGATTCTGATCGTGGAATTCGCGCGAGAACTGCAGCAGGGTGGAGGCATGGGACCGATCGAAGCCGCGCTCGAAGCGGCGCGTCTGCGGTTGCGTCCAATCCTGATGACCTCGCTCGCGTTCATTCTCGGCGTGCTGCCGCTCGCGATCAGTAACGGCGCGGGGTCGGCCAGCCAGCACGCGATCGGTACCGGCGTGATCGGCGGCATGTTGACGGCGACCTTCCTCGCGATCTTCATGATCCCGATGTTCTTCGTCGTGATTCGCGCGAAGTTCGGCGGTGAGAAGGAAGACCCGGATGAGGCGCTGCGCCACTATCAACAGCACCATCCGCACGATCCGCAAGGCGGCGCGGCGGGTGGCACGACCGACGGCTCGGATGGCAATGGCTCGGGCAAGGATGGGCATTGAGATGCAAAAACACTCTTTGATTGCAGTGGCGGTCGCGCTGCTCGCCGCGGGTTGCACGCTGGCGCCGCACTACCAGCGGCCCGCCGCGCCCGTGACGGCGACTTTCCCGACGGGCGGCGTGTACGACCAGCAGCCGGGCGCGCAGGGCGCGCGCGGCGCGAACGGCCTGGCTGCCGGCGACATCGGCTGGCGCGACTTTTTCGTCGATCCGCGTCTGCAGCAGCTGATCGAAATCGCGCTGAAGAACAACCGTGATCTGCGTGTGTCGGTGCTGAACATGCAGGCGTCGGCGGCGCAGTACCGTATCGTGCGCGCGGGCCTGTTCCCGACGCTCGACGCCGCGGCTTCGCAAAGCCGGCAGCGCACGCCGCGCGATCTGCTGGCGTTGCCCAACGGCCCGACGATTAGCAACACGTATTCGGTGGGCTTGAACGCGTCGTGGGAAATCGACTTCTTCGGGCGCGTGCAAAGCCTTAAGGATCAGGCGTTGGCCACGTACCTCGGCACCGCGCAGGCGCGCAAGTCCGCGGAAATCGCGCTGGTGTCGCAGGTGGCGAACCAGTACATGACGGTGCTCGAACTGGACGATCTGCTGAAGGTCACGCAGAACACGCTGAAGACGGCGCAGGAGTCGTTTCGGATCACCAAGCTGCAGTTCGACAACGGCACCGGTTCGGAACTCGATCTGCGCCAGTCGCAAACGGTTGTCGAAACCGCGAGCGCGGACCTGCAGGCGCAGATGCGTTTGCGGGCTCAGGCTGACAACGCGCTGGTGTTGCTGATCGGCGAGCCGTTGCCGGCTGATCTTGCGCCAGGCCTGCCGCTGAGCGACCAGAGCCTGCTCACGGATATTCCGGCGGGCCTGCCGTCCGATCTGCTGACGCGCCGTCCCGACATCATGGAGGCCGAGGAAAATCTGCTCGCGGCCAACGCGAACATCGGCGCGGCGCGCGCCGCGTTCTTCCCCAAGGTCACGCTGACCGGCAGCGCCGGCACGCTGAGCCCGACGCTCGGCGGGCTGTTCAAGCCGGGTTCGGCGGCGTGGAGCTTCGCACCGTCGATCACGCTGCCGATCTTCGAGGGCGGTCAGAACATGGCCAACCTCGATCTCGCCAACATCGAGAAGAACGTGCAGATCGCCACGTATGAAAAGGCGATCCAGACGGCCTTCCGCGAAGTGGCGGACGGGCTGGCCGCGCGCGGCACGTACGACGAGCAGATCGCGGCGCTCGAGCGGGATGTCGCGGCCGAGCAGCGCCGGCTGGATCTGTCGACCCTCCGTTATACGAACGGTGTCGACAGCTATCTTTCGGTGCTGACCGCGCAGACCTCCTTGTACGTAGCTCAGCAGGCGCTGGTCACCGCGCGCATGGAACGTCTGCAGAACCTGGTCACGCTGTACCAGGCGCTCGGCGGCGGCTGGATCGAGCACAACGGCGACCAGCCGCGTCCCGCCGACGCGCCGGTCGATTACGGTGCGGCGAGCGCACCGGTCGCGGCTTCGGCGGCGACGGCAGGCTAAGCGCTGCGGCTCGACGAACCGCTGAAGTGAAGCAAAAACGCCGCGGCATGCCGTGGCGTTTTTGTTGATTCGCGGCGTTCGGTGCCGCTCGCCGCATCATCGCTGCATCAAAAGCTCAATGCAGATCCGCCGCCCGCAGCATCTCGTTGCTCTGCGGTGCGCCGCCCGCGCTGGCGTCGAGATCGTGCCCGGCGCGGCGAAGCTCGCTCTTCGCCTTCTTCTCGCTCTTCACGCCGTTGAAGATCAGGTTCAGCGCGACCGCCGACACCGACGCGAGCAGAATCCCGCTATGTAGCAGCGGCGACAACGCCGGCGGCAGTTGCGAGAAGAAGTGCGGCGAGACGACCGGCACGAGGCCGAGCCCGATGCTGACCGCGACGATGAAGAGGTTGTGCTGATTCCTCACGAAGTCGACGCGCGACAGCACCTTGATGCCGTTCGCCGCGACCATGCCGAACATCACGATGCCCGCGCCGCCGAGCACGAACGCCGGCACCGACGCGACCACCTGCGCCATCTTCGGGAAGAGGCCGAGCAGCACGAGGATCACGCCGCCCATCGCGCACACGAAGCGGCTCTTCACGCCGGTCACGCCGATCAACCCGACGTTCTGCGAGAACGACGTATGCGGGAACGAGTTGAAGATGCCACCGATCAGCGTGCCGAGACCGTCGACGCGCAAGCCACGCACCAGCGTTTTCTGATCGACCGGACGATCGACCATGTCGCCGACCGCGAGAAACATGCCGGTCGATTCGATGAACGTGACGAACATCACGGTGACCATCGTCGCGATCGACAGCGCATCGAAGTGCGGCAGACCGAAGTGGAACGGCATCACGAAGCCGACCCACGGCGCGTGCATGACGCCGTCCAGGTTGACGCGGCCGAGCATCAGCGCGATCGCGAAGCCCGCGACGATGCCGAGCAGCACCGAGATATTGGCGACGAACCCCTTGGCAAACTTGTTGATCAGCAGGATCAGCGTCAGCACGAGCAGCGCCAGGCCGAGATAGACCGGATTGCCGTAGTCGGGATTGCCGACACCGCCGGCGGCCCAGTTGATGCCGACCTCCATCAGCGACAGGCCGATCACCGAAATCACGACGCCGATCACGACCGGCGGGAAGAAGCGCAACAGCTTGCCGACCGCGGGCGCGAGCAGAATGCCGATCACGCCGGCCGCGATCGTCGAGCCGAAGATGTCGAGGATGCCGAGCGAAGGATTGGTGCCGATCGCGACCATCGGGCCGACGGCCGCGAACGTGCAGCCCATGATGACGGGCAGGCGGATGCCGAAGATCCACAGTCCGAGCGTCTGGATCAGCGTGGCGATGCCGCAGGAAAACAGATCGGCGCTGATCAGGAAGGCGACCTGGTCTTTCGGCAGCTTCAGCGCCGCGCCGATGATCAGCGGCACCGCGACCGCGCCAGCGTACATGACCAGCACGTGCTGGATGCCGAGAGTGAGCAACTGGCCCGCCGGTAGGCGCTCGTCGCACGGGTGAACCGTGTTCGCTTGCATATCGTCTGTCTCCACCATCTCGTTTTGGGATGACTCCAAGGTATCGGGGACGAAAAGTCGCAACAAGACCATACGTGGCTATTCCGGCATTCCCGGCGGCGATATGCAGAGACCTGTTTTGAAAGGCAAATTAAAGCCACGCGTGGGACGGATCGGCCGTCGGATGCCAGAGAACCCTATGCAGTGGGGGCCGCGGGCGGTGCATGGCGTGCGCGGCGCGGGTTCGTCGCGCGAGGGGATATGTGTGAGAATCAATGACGTGTATCACGCTTCACGCATAGTCCTGTTTTGATGACGCTCGCAGCACGGCGGGGTTAACCCGCGAATGGTTTTTTTTCGCGTGTTTTCCGAGCTGTTTGTTCAACGTTCGCGGCGTCTGTGCAGCTTGGCCTTTGAGCTTCGCTTTCCCACTTCGTCGCCAGTCTCGCTGGCTCCTTCTTCACCTCGTTTCAACGTCCCTGCGCTCATGAGTTTTCTCGGCATCGATCTCGGCACCGGCTCCCTGAAAGCGGCAATCGTCGACGAACATGGACGCGAGCAGGCGGTATCGAGCGTCGCTTATGCGCTCGTTACGCCGCACGCGGGTTGGGCCGAAATCGACGTCGAGACGTGGTGGAACGCGCTCGTCCATGCGATGGCGGGCCTGCCGCGCGAACTGCGTGACGGCGTGCGCGCGATTGGCTTCTCTGGCCAGATGCACGGCGTCGTGCTGCTCGATGCAAACGGCGCAGCGGTGCGGCGCGCCATGCTGTGGCCGGACTCGCGCGCGCTCGCCATGCTCGACGCGTGGCCCGAGCCGCAACCGAATCCGGTCGCGCCCGGCATGGCCGGACCGCTGCTGCGCTGGCTCGTGCTGCAAGAGCCGGATGCCGCGCGCCGCACGCGCTGGGCGCTGCAGCCGAAGGACTGGCTGCGCGTCGCGCTCGGCGGCGCGTGCGTGACCGATGCGTCCGACGCGTGCGCGACCGCGCTCGCCGATCCCGCCGGCGCGTGGGACACGGCGCTGCTGCAACGCCTCGAGATTCCGCCCGAGTGGTTCGCGCCTGTGGCGCTGTCGTATGCGGCGGCGGGCGCGCTGTCGCCGCAGGCCGCGCAGGCACTTGGCTTACGGGCCGGTATCGTGCTCGCAACCGGCGCCGCGGATACGCCGTGCGCGGCGCTCGGCAGCGGACTCGTGCGTGACGGCGACGCGCTGCTGACGACCGGCACCGGCGGACAGATCGTCGTGCTCGCGAACGACGAGCCTGCGCCGCTAAAGGGCTTGCATCGCTATCGCGCGGCGAGCGATCACTGGTATCGGATGGCGGCGATGCAGAACGTCGGCATCGCGCTGGAGCGGGTGCGCGGGTGGCTGTCGTTTGGGTGGGCAGAGGCTTACCGAGAGGCATTTGACGATGCGGCTGATGCAAGCGCTCATGCCGCCGCTGAAGTGGCGTCGACGCTGAGCTTCCTGCCGTACCTGACCGGCGAGCGCACGCCGTGGCTGAACCCGCAGGCGCGCGGCGGCTGGCTCGGTTTGTCGCTCGAGCATACGCGCGGCGCGATGATGCGTGCCGCGTTCGAGGGCGTCGCATTCTCGTTGCGCGCGGGGCTCGACGCGATTCGCGCGAGCGGCGCGCCGGTGACGGCGCTCAAGCTCGCGGGCGGCGGCTCCGTCGATGCGCGCTGGCGACAACTGCTCGCCGATGCGCTCGACGTCGACCTGCATGCGGTCGATTGCCCGAACGCGGCGCCGCGCGGCGCGGCGATCCTCGGCGGTCTCGCGTGCGGCCACTGGCAGACGCGCGATCTCGCCGCGCTCGCGCCGGGCGCGACGCGCGTCGCGGGTCCACGCGGCGAGGCGGCGCTTGCTGAACGGTATGCGCGCTTCGTCGATCTGTATGGCCGGGTCGAGCCGTGGTTCGGTGGTAGCGCGCCGCGCGAAGCGCAGTGACAGCGACGGCGTTGAACACGGTGCCGAGCGCAGCCATCGGCGACGCAGCCTTCACGCACTATGCAATACCATGACGCTTTTCGCGCGCCACGCAGTCGCCGGCACGCGATGCCATTTCGCATTCACGCACTCACGGACTCACGGACTCACGGACTCACAGGAGCATTGACGATGAAGACCAAAGCAGCAATCGCATGGAAAGCCGGCGCCCCGTTGACGATCGAGGAAGTCGATCTCGAAGGTCCGCGCGCCGGTGAAGTCCTGATCGAAGTGAAGGCGACGGGCATCTGCCACACCGACTACTACACGCTGTCGGGCGCCGATCCCGAAGGCATCTTCCCGGCGATTCTCGGCCACGAAGGCGCGGGCGTGATCGTCGATGTCGGGCCGGGCGTCGGCACGCTGAAGAAGGGCGATCACGTGATTCCGCTCTACACGCCCGAATGCCGTCAGTGCAAGTTCTGCCTGTCGCGCAAAACGAATCTCTGCCAGGCGATCCGCGCGACGCAGGGCAAAGGCCTGATGCCCGACGCGACCTCGCGCTTCTCGCTCGATGGCAAGCCGCTGTTTCACTACATGGGGACGTCGACGTTCTCGAACTACATCGTCGTGCCGGAGATCGCGGTCGCGAAGGTGCGTGAAGATGCGCCGTTCGACAAGATCTGCTACATCGGCTGCGGCGTGACGACCGGCGTCGGCGCGGTCGTGTATTCGGCGAAGGTCGAGGCGGGTGCGAACGTGGTGGTGTTCGGGCTCGGCGGTATCGGGCTGAACGTGATTCAAGGCGCGAAGATGGTCGGCGCGGACAAGATCATCGGTGTCGATCTCAACCCGGGCCGCGTCGAACTCGCGAAGAAGTTCGGCATGACGCACTTTATCAACCCGAACGAAGTCGAGAACGTCGTCGATCACATCGTGCAACTGACCGACGGCGGCGCCGACTACTCGTTCGAATGCATCGGCAACGTGAAGGTGATGCGCCAGGCGCTCGAATGCACGCACAAGGGTTGGGGGCAGTCGTTCATCATCGGCGTCGCGGCGGCGGGCGAGGAGATCAGCACGCGGCCGTTCCAACTGGTGACGGGCCGCGAGTGGAAGGGCTCGGCATTCGGCGGCGCGCGAGGCCGCACCGACGTGCCGAAGATCGTCGACTGGTACATGGAAGGCAAGATCAATATCGACGATCTGATTACGCACCGTCTGCCGCTCGAGCGCATCAACGAGGGCTTCGAGCTGATGAAGAAGGGCGAGTCGATCCGCTCGGTCGTGCTCTACTAAGCGAGGAGCGTCGCGATGCTCGAACTACTATCGTCGCACGCCTGCCACGGCGGCGAGCAGCGCTTTTACCGGCACGAGTCGCGCACCGTCGGTCTGCCGATGCGCTTCTCGGTCTATCTGCCGCCGCAGGCGTTGCAGGGCAATGCGAAGGTGCCCGCGCTGTTCTACCTAGCGGGGCTGACCTGCACCGAAGAGACGTTCGCGATCAAGGCCGGCGCGCAGCGCTTCGCGGCCCGGCACGGCTTCGCGCTGATCGCGCCGGATACGAGCCCTCGCGGCGCGGGCGTGCCAGGCGAGAGCGATGCGTGGGACTTCGGCGTCGGCGCGGGCTTTTATGTCGACGCGACCGAGGAGCCGTGGGCGCGGAACTACCGCATGTACTCGTACGTGCGCGACGAGCTGCGCGAAACGGCGCTTGCGAACCTGCCGATCGATCGCGCGCGTCTCGGCATCTTCGGTCATTCGATGGGCGGGCACGGCGCGCTGATGCTCGCGCTGCGCAATCCGGACATTTATCGGTCGGTGTCGGCGTTCGCGCCGATCGCGGCGCCGATGCGTTGTCCCTGGGGCGAAAAGGCGTTTAGCGGTTATCTCGGCGAAAACCGTGAAGCGTGGAAGCAGTACGACGCGAGCGAGCTGGTTTCGCACGCGACGCACAAGTTCGCGGAAGGGATTCTCGTCGATCAGGGGCTCGCGGATCAGTTCCTGCCCACGCAGCTCAATCCCGACGTGTTCGAAGCGGCGTGCAAGGCCGCGGGTCAGCCACTGACGTTGCGCCGGCATGCGGGTTACGACCACGGCTACTACTTCATCTCGACGTTCGTCGAGGATCATCTCGCGCATCACGCGAAGGTGTTGCTCGGCTGAACAACGTCGTAAAACGCGGGGCAAAAAAAACGGCGGCACTTCATGTGCCGCCGTTTTTTCATTTGATCGGCGTAAGCGCCGCTCAATGCCGCTTCAACAGACTCCCGCCATACACCACCGCCGACAGCGCGGTGATCCAGAAGCTCGTCGGGCAATCGGTATAGAACGCGAGCGTCAGCCCGAGCCACGCCTGCGCGAGCGCGAACACGGCCGCGAGCACGAGACCCGTCGACAGCCGCGTGCTCAGGTTCTGCGCGGCGGCGGCCGGCCCCACCATCAGCGTGAACACGAGCAGCACGCCGACGATCTGCGTGCAAGCGGCGACGGCCAGCGCGGCGATCGCGAGAAACAGCACCGACACGCGGCGCAGCGACACGCCCTTCGCTTCGGCCAGCTCCGGTTGCAGCGACGCGAACAGCAGCGGCCGCATGATGGCCGCGAGCGCGGCCAGACTGACGACGCCCAACGCCGCGAGCACACCGAGCGTCGCTGCATTCACGCCGAGCACGTTGCCAAACAGCAGCGCCGTCACCTGCGTCGCGTAGGCGGTGAAGAAATGCAGAAACAGCAGCCCAAAGCCGAGCGACAAGGAAAGGATTACGCCGATCGCGACGTCGCGGCCGGCGAGCCGCTCGCCGAGCGCGCCCATGCCCACACCGGCCGCGAGCGTGAAGCCGATCATCCCCCAGAGAGGCGAGATGCCGATCAGCACCGCGCCGGTCGCGCCGGTGAAGCCGACGTGCGACAGCGCGTGGCCCGCGAACGTCTGTCCGCGCATCACGAGAAAATAGCCGACCACGCCTGCCAGCACCGCGACGATCCCCGAGGCCGCGAAGGCGTTCACCATGAAATCGTATTCAAACATCGTGCGTGTGTCCGTCGCGTGAGTCTTGCGGGTCTGGATGACTGTGTGAGTGGCTGTGCGAATGCGTATGTCCGCCGTCCTCGTCGTGTTCGTGCCCGTGATCGTGCTTCTCGACTTCGACGCCGCCCGACATCACGAAGATGCGGCCGTTCACGCGCATCACGTCGATCGGCGAGCCGTACAGACGCGACAGCACCGGCCGTGTGATCACTTCGTCGACGGTGCCGAGCGCCGCGACGCCGCTGCCGAGATACAGCACGCGATCGATCGAGTTCAGCAGCGGATTGAGTTCGTGCGCGGAGAACAGCACCGCGATGCCGAGCTCCTGCTGCACGCGCCGCACCAGTTCGACGACGCTCTTCTGGTGATGCGGATCGAGACTGATCAACGGTTCATCGAGCAGCAGCAGTTTCGGATTGCCGAGCAGGCATTGCGCGAGCAGGAGCCGCTGCCGTTCGCCGCCCGACAACTCCGACAGTGGCCGCTTCGACAGAGTCGTCCCGCCGACGAGCTCGAGCACCCGATCGACGTCCGCGCGCGTTTTTGCATCCGCATGCGGCAAGCCCCAGCGATGACCATCGGCTGCCATCGCGACCAGATCGCGGCCGCGCACGCGACGGCCGGCGAGCGCGCTGCGCGTCTGCGGCATATAGCCGATCGACGCGTTGCCGCGCTCGACCGTCTGCCCGAGCACGCGGATCGCGCCGCCCACGGCCGGCACGAGGCCGAGCACCGCGCGCATCAGCGTCGTCTTGCCCGCGCCGTTGGGCCCGAGCACGCCGATGAACTCGCCCTGGTTCACGACGAAGCTGGTATCGCGCAGGATCGTGCGGCCGCCCAGATCGAGCGTCACGTTGTCGAGTTCGAGCACGGGCCGGTCGCCGCGCGCGGTGGGTGCGCCTGATTGCGCACCTGCTGGCGTTTGATGGCCAGTCGGAATCATGGAGCCTTGCCTTTCGCGCTCGCGCTGGTCGCGCCGATCGCGCCGTTCGTGTCACCCGCCGCGAGCGCTTTCTGCAACGCATCGAGCTGCGTCAGCATCCACGTCTGATAGGTCTTGCCGGGCGGCAGGGTTTCGGTGACGCTCATCGTCGGTACCTTCGATTGTTGCGCGAGCTTCAGCATGCGTTTGGTCAGCGCCTCGGTGGCCTGGCTGTTATAGATCAGCACGCGCACGCGCCGCTCGCGCAGATCGCGTTCGAACGCGGCGATATCGGCCGCGCTCGCTTCGGTGTCGTTCATCGTGGCGAGCTGGAAGCGCTGGTTGCGCATGGCGAGGCCAATCGCGTCAGACATATAGCCGAACACCGGCTCGGTCGCCGTGACCGGCAAGCCCGCATAGCGGCCGTGCAGCTCGGCGACCTTCGCGTCGATCGGCTTCAGCGAATCGAGAAACTTCGCGAGGTTCGCATCGTACGCCGGCTTGTGCGCCGGGTCAGCAGCGCTGAGTGCGTCGCAGACCGCGCGCGCGACTTTCGGCATCGTCGCCGGGTCGTACCACAGGTGCGGATTGTCGCCGCCTTTTTTGCCGACGAGGTCGGCCGCGATGATCACCGTGCGATGCGCGCCTTTCGACGCGGCCAGCAGCTTCACCATCCACGGATCGTAGTCGGCGCCGTTGTAGACGACGAGGCTCGCATGCTGTAACGCGCGCGCGGTGGCCGGGCTCGCTTCGAACAGATGCGGGTCCTGGTCCGGGTTGCTGAGGATGCTGGTCACGTCGACGCGATCGCCGCCGAGTTGCCGGACCACGTCGCCATAAAAGTTCTCCGCGGCGACGACCGGAATTTTCGCGTCGGCGGCGAACGCGTTGTGGCCGAAGCCGAGCGCCGCGATCGCGAGCAGGCAGGTGCACAGATGGGTGCGCACAGACATCGAACGCTTCAGCGCGCGGTGCGCTCTAGACAACATCGAACCGATTGTTTTCATCGTTGTTTCCTGCTGGGTGAGAGTTGAATCAGCCACTCGCGGTGGCAAGGCCAAATACGGGGTGGCACGGGGTGGTGCTTAGCGCGGCGCCGCGCCTCTGATCACGACGAATTGCCTGCTGCGCCGCCGGCGCCGCCAGGCTTCGCCGCTCGCGCACATGGCCCGCACAGTCCACTTAGCTCGATCACCTGACGATGCACCTCGAAGCCATGCGCGGGTGAGCTGTGCGACAGGCGGTCGGCGAGCTCGTCGCCGGGAATCTCGACGGTCGCGCCGCAACCGTCGCACAGCAGGAACTGGCTGCGATGCGGCACGCCGATTTCGCAGCAGGCGACGAACGCGTTCTTCGATTCGATCCGGTGTACGAAGCCGTGCACGACGAGGAAGTCGAGCGCGCGATAGACGGTGGTCGGCGACATGCGACCGCGCTCGGGGGCGAGCGCGTCGAGCAACTCGTACGCGCCGACCGGCCGCTCGCTCGCGACGATCGCCGCGTACACCTGGCGGCGCAGCGGCGTCAGCGCGAGCCCCTGCGCCGCGGCGTGCGCGTCCGCATGCGCGAGCCGCATGGCGTGCTGTTCGGCGAGCGAGGTAGTCATCGGCGTGAATCTCCTGACATGGCGGCCCCCGAGCGGGCTGCAAGGTCGAAATGATATAACGTAGCGCGATTTTTTGTCAGCGGTGCGAATCTTCGCACGGCGGCACGCAGCGAACGCGTCGTGGCGACCGATGGCGCAATGGGCTTGCTCCTGCCGCGCTGCACCATCGAAATTCGTCCGCGTGCCTTGACATGATCTGGTCCGTATCCGATCATTCGATCACTAGCCGAGCAATTGTTCGCGTGATGAGCGTTCGCTCACCGCGCGCCAAAATGTAAAAACGAAGCGGAGACAGGCAGTGGCACGATTGCAGGACAAAGTCGCCATTCTGACGGGCGCGGCCAGCGGTATCGGTGAAGCGGTAGCCCTGCGCTATCTCGACGAGGGCGCGCGCTGCGTGCTGGTCGACGTGAAGCCGACCGACAGCCTCGGCGGCGCGCTGCGCGGCATCTACGGCGAGCGCGTGTTGAGCGTCAGCGCCGACGTCCGGCGCCGCGAGGACATCGAGCGCATCGTCACGAGCACGCTCGGCTGCTTCGGCCAGATCGACATCCTGTTCAACAATGCGGCGCTGTTCGACATGCGCCCGCTCCTCGACGAATCCTGGGACGTGTTCGACCGCCTGTTCGCGGTCAACGTGAAGGGCATGTTCTTCCTGATGCAGGCGGTCGCGCGGCAGATGGTCGAGCAGGGCCGCGGCGGCAAGATCATCAACATGTCGTCGCAGGCCGGGCGCCGCGGCGAGGCGCTCGTGTCGCACTACTGCGCGACCAAGGCGGCGGTGTTGAGCTATACGCAGTCCGCGGCGCTCGCGCTCGCGCCGCATAAGATCAATGTGAACGGCATCGCGCCGGGCGTCGTCGACACGCCGATGTGGAACGAGGTCGACGCGCTGTTCGCGCGCTACGAGAACCGGCCGCTCGGCGAGAAGAAGCGCCTCGTCGGCGAGGCCGTGCCGCTCGGCCGCATGGGCGTGCCCGACGACCTGACCGGCGCCGCGCTGTTCCTCGCGTCGGCCGATGCCGACTACATCACCGCGCAGACGCTGAACGTCGACGGCGGCAACTGGATGAGCTGAATAAAGAGCAGGGAGCGGGCACGTTGACTGCTCCGAGCGGCGCGTCATTCCGTCAAACGAACGCAGCATCACATAACGTACGAGAAAGGAGACAACGATGAAACCAGCTTTCAAATTCGTGCTGAAGGCGGCCGGTGCCGGCGCGGCCACCTGCTTCGCGCTGAGCGCATCGGCGGCGACGGTGACGATCGCGACGCTGAACAATCCGGACATGATCGAGTTGAAGAAGCTGTCGCCCGCGTTCGAAAAAGCGAATCCGGACATCAAGCTGAACTGGGTGATCCTCGAGGAAAACGTGCTGCGTCAGCGCGCGACGACCGACATCACGACCGGCAGCGGCCAGTTCGACGTAATGACGATCGGCGCGTATGAAACGCCGCAATGGGGCAAGCGCGGCTGGCTCGCGCCGATCACGAACCTGCCGGCGAGCTATGACCTCAACGACGTCGTGAAGACGGCCCGCGACGGCCTGTCCGCGAACGGCCAGCTGTACGCGCTGCCGTTCTACGTCGAAAGCTCGATGACCTATTACCGCAAGGATCTGTTCGACAAGGCCGGTCTGAAGATGCCCGACCAGCCGACCTACGACCAGATCGCCCAATTCGCCGACAAGCTCACCGACAAGTCCAAGGAGCAATACGGCATCTGCCTGCGCGGCAAGGCGGGCTGGGGCGAGAACATGGCGTACGCCACGACGGTCGTGAACACCTTCGGCGGCCGCTGGTTCGACGAGAAGTGGAACGCGCAGCTGACCTCGCCGGAATGGAAGAAGGCGATAACGTTCTACGTCGATCTGCTGAGGAAGGACGGTCCTCCGGGAGCGAGCTCGAACGGCTTCAACGAAAACCTGACGCTGATGTCGTCGGGCAAGTGCGCGATGTGGATCGACGCGACGGTCGCGGCCGGCATGCTCTACAACAAGCAGCAGTCGCAGATCGCCGACAAGGTGGGCTTCGCGGCCGCGCCGATCGAGGTCACGCCGAAGGGCTCGCACTGGCTGTGGGCGTGGGCGCTCGCGATTCCGAAGTCGTCGAAGCAGCAAGATGCGGCGAAGAAGTTCATCGAGTGGTCGACCTCGAAGGAGTACATTGAAATGGTCGCGAAGGATGAGGGCTGGGCCTCGGTGCCGCCGGGCACGCGCGAGTCCACCTACGCGCGCCCCGAGTACAAGCAGGCCGCGCCGTTCGGCGACTTCGTGCTAAAGGCGATCCAGACCGCCGACCCGGATCATCCGACCTTGAAGCCGGTCCCGTACACGGGTGTGCAGTTCGTCGGAATTCCCGAATTCCAGTCGTTCGGCACGGTGGTCGGGCAGAGCATCTCCGGCGCGATCGCCGGTCAGATGACGGTCGACCAGGCACTCGCGGCCGGCAACGCGGCCGCGAATCGCGCGGTCAAGCAGGCGGGTTATCAGAAGTAACCCGGCAGGCCCGCCGCATCGACCGATGCGGCTCATGCAGCAGGGCGGCCGTTCGTCTGCGCCCGATGCGATGCGGCGCGTGTCGTGCGCCATTCAGGCACGGCACGCCGCGTCGCACATACGCGGCTCCGGCGAACGCTCCGCGCATTACCGAACAGGTGGTCCATCATGCGTCCTTTGCGCCTACCTCTGATGCAAACCCATCCCCAGACAGAAAAAGAACGCGAGGAGCGTAAGGCCAATTCGGCCCGCTGGCTCGTGGCGCCGTCGGTCGGCGTGCTCGTGCTGTGGATGGTCATTCCGCTCGCGATGACGATCTGGTTCTCGTTCTCGCACTACAACCTGCTCAATCCCGATCTGCGCGGCTTCGCCGGCTTCGACAACTACCGCTATCTCGCGACCGATCCGTCGTTCGGTCCGTCGATCGCGCATACGATCGAGCTGATCGTGTGGGTGCTCGTGATCACCGTGGGCGGCGGCGTGCTGATGGCGATCCTGTTCGATCGCAAGTTCTACGGGCAGGGCGTGGCACGCCTGCTCGCGATCGGCCCGTTCTTCGTGATGCCGACGGTCAGCGCGTTGATCTGGAAGAACATGATCCTGCACCCGGTGTACGGCCTCGTCGCGCAGGGCATGCGCGCGCTCGGCATGCAGCCGATCGACTGGTTCGCCGACTATCCGCTCACCGCGGTGATCATGATCGTCGCGTGGCAGTGGCTGCCGTTCGCGTTCCTGATCCTGTTCACGTCGATCCAGTCGCTCGATCAGGAGCAGAAGGAAGCCGCGAAGATCGACGGCGCCGGTCCGTTCTCGATGTTCTTCTACATCACGCTGCCGCACCTGCGACGTGCGATCGCGGTCGTCGTGATGATGGAGACGATTTTCCTGCTGTCGATCTTCGCCGAGATCTATACGACCACGGGCCGGCGGTCCGGGCAACGCGACCACCACCCTGTCGTACCTGATCTTCGCGCTGGGCCTGCAACAGTTCGACGTCGGTCTCGCCTCGGCGGGCGGTATTCTCGCGGTCGTGCTGGCCAATATCGTGTCGATCTTCCTCGTGCGGATGCTCGCGAAGAACCTGAAAGGGGAGTACGAAAAATGAGCCACGTTGCCTCCACTACGGCATCGACGTCGCAGCCGGTCGCGGTGCCGACCAAATCGCCGTTCGACACGATTCGTCGCGGCATTCCCGGCGTGATCGCGTGGCTCGTCGCGCTGCTGCTGTTCTTCCCGATCTTCTGGATGACGATCACCGCGTTCAAGACCGAGCAGCAGGCCTATGCGTCGTCGCTGTTTTTCGTGCCGACGCTCGACAGCTTCCGCGAGGTGTTCGCGCGCAGCAACTACTTCGCGTTCGCGTGGAACTCGATACTGATCTCGGTCGGCGTCACACTGCTGTGCCTGATCCTCGCGGTGCCGTGCGCGTACGCGATGGCGTTCTTCCCGACGCGCCGCACGCAGAAAGTGCTGCTGTGGATGCTGTCGACGAAGATGATGCCGTCGGTCGGCGTGCTGGTGCCGATCTATCTGCTGTGGAAAAACACCGGCCTTCTGGATACCGTGTCGGGCCTGATCATCGTCTACACGCTGATCAATCTGCCGATCGCGGTCTGGATGGCGTTCACGTACTTCGCCGAGATTCCGCGCGACATTCTCGAAGCCGGGCGCATCGACGGCGCGGCGACGTGGCAGGAGATCGTCTATCTGCTGATGCCGATGGCGCTGCCCGGGCTCGCGTCGACCGCGCTGTTGCTCGTGATCCTGGCGTGGAACGAGGCGTTCTGGAGCATCAACCTGTCGAGCTCGAACGCGGCGCCGCTGACCGTGTTCATCGCGTCGTATTCGAGTCCTGAAGGTTTGTTCTGGGCCAAGTTGTCGGCCGCTTCGTTGCTGGCGGTCGCGCCGATCCTGATCGTCGGCTGGCTGTCGCAGAAGCAGTTGGTGCGCGGGCTCACGTTCGGGGCCGTCAAATGACGGCTGGCCCGGGCATCGTGCGCTATGCGTTGATCTGCGATTGCGACGGCGTGCTGATCGACAGCGAAGCGGTGGCCGCGCGCATGCTGGTGCGCGAACTCGAGGCGCGCTGGCCCGGCATCGACGCCGCGCCGGTCGTGCTGCCGCTGCTCGGGCTGCGCATCGAGCGCGTGTTGCAGGACACCGCGACTCAGCTCGGCAAACAACTCGGCGCCGACGATATCGATGCGATCCGCCGCGCGGTCGAAGCGGCGGCGATCGAGGCGCCCGCCGTCGATGGCATCGAGATGGCGCTGACCCAGGTGCCGCTCGTCAAAGGCTGCGCGAGCAATAGCTTCCGGCCCTACGTCGAGACGGTGCTGGCGCGCACGGGCCTGAAGCGTTTCTTCGGCGAGCGGCTGTTCTGCGCCGATGCGGTGCCGAATCCGAAGCCCGCGCCGGACGTGTACCTGGCGGCGGCGCAAGGCTTCGGGCTCGCGCCGGGTGCGTGCCTCGTCGTCGAGGACAGCGTGACCGGCGTCACGGCGGCGGCCACGGCGGGCATGGCGGTGCTGGGGTTTATCGGCGGCGGTCATGCGAGCGATGCGCAGATCGATCGATTGCACGCGGCGGGCGCGCGTCATGTGTTCGAGGACATGCGGCAGTTGCCCGACCTCGTCGCGCAATGGACGCTCTCCGCGACGGCCGCGGCGCCATGAGCGCACGAATGCACGCGACACGACACGGCATCAGGTAGCAGCACGAAGTAACGAGCAGCATCGAACAGCATTACACGGAGACACATCATGGCAAGCGTAACCTTGCGCGACATCAGAAAGGCCTACGACGACAACGAAGTGATGCGCGACATCAATCTCGACATCGCCGATGGCGAGTTCGTCGTGTTCGTCGGGCCGAGCGGTTGCGGCAAATCGACCCTGATGCGGATGATCGCGGGCCTCGAGGACATCACGGGCGGCGATCTGAACATCGACGCCGTGCGCATGAACGACGTGCCGCCGGCCAAGCGCGGCATCGCGATGGTGTTCCAGTCGTACGCGCTGTATCCGCACATGACGCTGTACGACAACATGGCGTTCGGCCTGAAGCTCGCCGGCGCGAAGAAGCCGGAGATCGACTCAGCCGTGCGCAACGCGGCGAAGATCCTGCACATCGACCATCTGCTCGATCGCAAGCCGAAGCAGCTGTCGGGCGGGCAGCGTCAGCGTGTCGCGATCGGCCGCGCGATCACGCGCAAGCCGAAGGTGTTCCTGTTCGACGAGCCGCTGTCGAATCTCGACGCCGCGCTGCGCGTGAAGATGCGCCTCGAGTTCGCGCGCCTGCACGACGAGCTGAAGACGACGATGATCTACGTGACGCACGACCAGGTCGAGGCGATGACTTTGGCCGACAAGATCGTCGTGTTGTCGGCGGGCAATCTGGAGCAGGTCGGCAGTCCGACGATGCTGTATCACGCGCCGGCGAACCGCTTCGTGGCCGGCTTCATCGGCTCGCCGAAGATGAACTTCATGGAAGGCGTCGTGCAGTCGGTGTCGCATGACGGCCTCTCGGTGCGTTACGAGACCGGCGAGACGCAGCGCGTGTTGGTCGAGCCGGGCGCGGCCAAGCAGGGCGACAAGGTGACGGTCGGCATCCGCCCCGAGCATCTGCACGTCAGCACGACCGAGGATGGTATCGAGGCACGCACGATGACGGTCGAATCGCTCGGCGATGCCGCGTATCTGTACGCGGAGTCGAGCGTCGCGCCCGAGGGTTTGATCGCGCGGATTCCGCCGCTCGAACGGCATGCGAAGGGCAATACGCAGAAGCTCGGCGCGACGCCCGAGCATTGCCATCTGTTTGATAGCGAAGGCAAGGCGTTCCAGCGCAAGATTGTTGAGGTGCTGGCGGCGTGATCGCGCGATGACGCATTGCATAAGCAGGCGGCGCACGCAAGGCGCTGTCCGTGGAAGGTGTTAGGCGCGTTCGCTTGCCAAGGTGAAACGAACGCACGAAAAACCTACCGGACGGCGGGGAGTCGTCCGGTTCGGGGAAAACGAGGTTACTCGCTCATGAGACGCTTAAGTTCATTAAGAAAAGACTCGGTGGTGTGTCCCCACAGTGTCGGATCAAAACCCGCTCCATAGCTTGTTTCGAACGCAGAATCCAGATCGGTCGAGTGCTCATCCATGAACGAATTGATTTCACGAATCAAATCTGAATATGTGTGGGGACTGTCCTTCTTGTAACAAGCCACGATTTCAGCAATGGTTTCGCCAAACAGGTCAAAATCCTGACCAAAATACACGTGGAATATGCGGCGCATCGCCGGGTAGCGTTCGGGCGACATCGTTTCCCTTCAGTCAATGTAAGCGGTAAGCACGTAATATGACATGCCATTATAGGGTTCGTACTTTAGAAAGACTGTAACCCTGTTCATCTTCGTTAGCTTTCCTGTTGCCCTCGATATCCCATATCCAACGTCACCCGCGACGTGCTTAATCAGTGTGAGAGTAATATCTCGCGTCGGATTCTGCGCCCACGTGCGGATTCTACCTACGTTTGAAGACATAACTTCCGATATAGCCCATTCCGCAGTCCCGCGGCTTGTGAACGACGACACGATTTTCCGCTTCGGCTCATTTACCAATCTTTCCCGCAACTGCGCTTCGGTCCGTCCGACATGTTTCAAGAGCGTATGTCCACCGATCCGGCTGCCCGCCTTCGCCTCATGCATGTCCAGGTTGATCCGGCCCATCGTGACGCGCGCAGCGCGTGCCGCCTTGATCGAGCCGGCAAAGCCGAATGGCACGGCGATATCGAGCGACAGGCCGATATTGTTCGCCATGTCGGGGCTCGCCTTCATCGCTTCAGCGAGTTTCGTCGTGCCCTGCTGGGTCAGCGTGGCCGTATCCTGACCAGTCCAGACCTGCCGCAGGCCCGCCGCCGCCGAGTCCGAACCATGTACCCCGAACACGACACACCCGGCTTTGCTCGCCATCGTCGGGTCGGGCAAAACGCACAGCGCACCCGCACCGACCATTTCCAGCACGCCGCCGACGAGCTGTAACCCGCCCCAAAGCCGGTTGGAAAGCATCTCGGTCTGGCTGATCGACTGGCGGGATAGCACGGCCGCGAGTTGCGGAGCGCTCAGTACAACCTTCACTCCGTCGGCATTATCTGCACCGGGCATATCGAACCCCTCTGATGTTTTTATGGGGTTCCGATGCTGCCGTGCGGACCGTCTCTCAAGATTCGGACGACTCCGAATTTTCCGTAGCCCGATGCACGAGACCCGTTCTGCATCAAGCAGGAATAGCCGCAGCATGATGCTCGCCGTGACTGTTTCGTCATAACGGCGCTACAGGCAGGGAATCGACATTTGATTCGGGTACTGTGATAAGTAGTGGAGATGGTCAATATTTCTGTATCTGGCTTGAAGATGAAGACTGATTTGGCAAGCGAGTAGACAATCGCTCTGGATAGATTAAACAGAAGGCACGCTTCTTCTGCGGGCGCTTTTTTATGCCTTGCGTTGAAAGAATCATGCGTGTCAAAGGCACGCACTGCAGATCGTCAAGCGTGAGCGGTGCTTGCGGGCGTTGACGCGATAGAGCGCGACCGGCACGCATTCGAAACTCACGCCTCCAACGCCGCCCGCGCGCACACCTCGTCGGTCACGAGCCCCGACAACCACCCCCCCTTGAGCACCGCGATCAGCGCCTCGCGCTTGCGCAGCCCGCCCGCGAAGCCGATGGTCGGCCGGCGTGGCGGCGTGTCGAGCGCGATGCTCGTTACGCGTCGGCCGGTCGGCGATTCGACGTGTGCGCCGGCCGCATCGATCGGCAGGCCGAGCATTTCGGCGACCGCGCCGTTGTGCATCAGCTCGTTCACCTCGCCTTCCGTGATGAAGCCGTCCTCGTGCAACGGACAGGTCATCCCAATGTTGCCGATGCCGACGAACGCGACATCGGCCTGCGCCGACAGCGATTCGACGATCCGATAGAGACGGTGATTGCACCACTGCGCGCGCTCGGCCTCGCTGTCGGCGAGCAGCGGCGCGGGCAGCAGAAAATGCTTGCCCCCGGTCTTTTCGGAAATGTGCAGCGCGACGTCGTAACGGTTCGAGGAGCCGTCCTGCGCGATCGCGCCGACCATCGATACCAGCCGATGCTGCGGACGGTCAAGCTGCGCGATCTGATCGACCGCGGCCTTCAGCGTGCGGCCGCTGCTGACCGCGACGACCATCGGCTTTTCCTCGCTCAGATAGCGCTCCATCACCTGCGCGCCGGCCACCGCAAGCTTGCGGTTGACTTCCTCGGGCGTATCGCCGTCGATCGGCACGATCTCGCATAGGCTGAGGCCATAGCGCTTCGACAGCTGATCGGCGAGCGACAGGCAATCAGCGAGCTTGTGATCGACCCGCACGCGGATCAGGTTCTTTTCGACCGCGAACGCGACGAGCCGCTGCGCGACCGGCCGCGATACCTGCAGCTTCTCGGCAATTTCGTTCTGGGTATTGCCCGCGACGTAATAAAGCCACGCGGCGCGTGTGGCGAGATCGAGTTTTTCTGTGGACCTGGGCACGATGAGGTTTCGGTTGAAGTGCGCCGATGATAGCGGCCGGCGGCGCGTCTGTCGCGCGGGCCGGCCGCGGTCGACGCTCAGGCGAGCGGTGCGCGCGCGGGATCGAACAGCGGCCGTACGTGTCGATACAGCGCGCGATACGCTTCGAGCCGGGTGCGCAATTGCGCGTGGCGGCGCGGATTCGGTGTGAACTCCTTTTCGACAGGCGGCTTGGTCAGCACGGTGGCCGGCTCGCCACCGGCGGCGAGCCAGCCGAGACGCGCCGCCCCGAGTGCCGCGCCGGTTTCGCCGCCGCCGTGCTTGACGGTGACGGTGTCGAGCGCATCGGCGAGCAACTGGGCCCAGTAGTCGCTGCGTGCGCCGCCGCCGAGCAGCGACAACACCTTCGCCTCGGTGCCGGCCGCGCGCAGCGCGTCGAGGCCGTCGGTCAGCGCGAGCGTCACGCCTTCGAGCACCGCGTAGCCGAGCAGCGCGCGGTCGGTTGCGTGAGTCATGCCGAAGAATACGCCTTGCGCATAGGGGTCGTTGTGCGGCGTGCGCTCGCCCGACAGATACGGCAAAAAGAGCGGCGCGGTGCTCAAGGCCTCGGCGGGCAGCGCCTCGATTTCGGCGAGCAGCGTCGGCTCGTCGGTCGACGTCAGCTTGCAGACCCAGCGCAAACAGCTCGCCGCCGACAGCACCACGCTCATCTGATGCCAGCGGTCCGGGATCGCATGACAGAACGCGTGCACGGCGGAGGCCGGGTTCGGGCGGAAGCTGTCGCCGACCACGCACAGCACGCCCGAGGTGCCCAACGACACGAAGCCGTCGCCCGGTTGCGTCGCGCCGATGCCGATCGCGCTGGTCGCGTTGTCGCCGCCGCCGGCCGCGACGATCACGTCGTCGCGCAGGCCGAATTCGCGCGCGAGTTCCGGCAGCAGCGTGCCGGCCGGCGCGCTGCCTTCGCGCAGCGCCGGCATCTGCGCGCGCGTCATGTTGCAGGCAGCGAGCAGCGAATCGGACCAATCGCGTTTCGCGACGTCGAGCCACAATGTGCCGGCCGCGTCCGATGGATCGGACACCTTGCCGCCCGTCAGTTGCAGGCGCAGATAGTCTTTCGGCAGCAGCACGCAGGCAGTCCTCGCGAAAATCTCCGGCTCGTGACGCGCGACCCACAGCAGCTTCGGCGCCGTGAAACCGGGCATCGCCAGATTGCCGGCGACGCTGTGCAGTTCCGGCGCGCGCTCGGTCAGCTCCGCGCACTCCTTGTCACTGCGCATGTCGTTCCACAGGATCGCGGGCCGCAGCACGCGGTTTTCCGCGTCGAGCAGCACCGCGCCGTGCATCTGCCCCGACAGGCCGATGCCGCGAATCCGCGCGAATTCGTCGGGATGACGCGCGCGCAACGCGGCGAGCGCCGTGCGCGTGCCGGCCCACCAGTCTTCGGGATTCTGCTCGGCCCAGCGCTGGTGCGGACGCGAAACGGTGAACGGCGAGCCTGCGGTGCCGATCACGCGGCCGTCGGAGGCGAGCAGCAGAACTTTCACTTCGGACGTGCCGAGGTCGATGCCAAGGTACATGGGAGCGAAACCTTCGTCGTTGGGGATGCGCTACTTTAGCGGTTCATCGCGCGCGCTGTCATGCGCATTAAGCCTGGCTAGTCGCGCCGCGTTCGGCGAGCCATGCGTCGACCCGCGCGAGCGCGCCCGCGAGTGCCGCTTCGAGCTCGGGCGTCTGCGCCATGCCGCCCCACAGCAGCCGGTCGGCCGCGAACGCGCGCAGCGGATCGGGCGCCGTGAAAAAGGCGTGCGCGACGCGCTCTTCCATCACGCCGTCCTGATACGCGTAGGGCAGCTTGCCCGTGTGCCAGCGTTCCAGAAAGCGGAAGAACAACGCGGGCAGCATCGCGCTCGCCGCCGGCGTGACGCCGCGCTCGAAGCATTCGGCGAGTGTCGGCGCGATGAAGCCGGGCAACTTCGAGAAGCCATCGGCGGCGACGCGCTGGTTCGTGTCGAGGATATGCGGGTTGCTGAAGCGCTCGAGCACGATGTCGCGATAGCGTTCGAGATCGAGCGGACTCGGTGTCAGACACGGGATCACGTCCTCGGTCACGTAGTCGTACGCGAACTGGCGGATGTCGGCGTCGAGCGTGCCTTCGTGGATGTAGTTCAGGCCGACCAGCGTGCCCGCCCACGCGATGCAGCTATGCGTCGCGTTGAGAATGCGGATCTTCGCTTCCTCGTACGGCAGCACCGAATCGACGAGTTCCGCGCCGACCTTCTCCCAGGCGGGCCGTCCCGCGATGAAGCGGTCTTCGATCACCCACTGGATGAACGCCTCGCCCATCACCGGACTCGCGTCGTCGACGCCGGTCGCGGCCTTCACGCGCTCGCGCACGTCGGGCGTCGGACGCGGCGTGATGCGATCGACCATCGAACACGGGCATGACGTGTTGTCGTCGAACCATTGCGCGAGTTCGTTCGCGCCGCGTCGTTCGAGAAACTCGCTCATGCCCGCATGAAAGCGCTCGCCGTTGCTGCGCAGGTTGTCGCAGGTCTGCAGCGTGACGGGTCCCGCGCCGCGCTTCACGCGCGCGTCGAGAATCGCCGCGAGCGCGCCGTAGATCGTCGTGTGGCCGCCGGCGAGGTCGGCGGCGAGATCGGCATTCGCGGTGTCGAGCCGGTCGTGTTCGTCGAGGTAATAGCCGCCTTCGGTCACGGTGAACGCGATGATCTTGCAAGCCGGATCGGCGCCCGCGTCGATCAGTCCGTCGAGGCTTTCGCTCCACGGCAGCACGCGCTCGATCGAGCGGATCGTCTCGTAGGCGCGCTCGCCTTGCGGCGTGACGGTTTCGAGCGTGTAGACGCCGTTCTGCGCGGCGAGCGCTTCGAGCACCGGGTTCATGTCGCCGCGGATATTGCCCACGCTCAGCGACCAGCGCGGCTCGCCGGCCGTGCTCGCTTCGTTCAGCCGGTGCAGATACCACGCCTGATGCGCGCGATGAAACGATCCCGCGCCGATGTGCAGGATCACGTGTGCGGCCGCGCCGCTGCCTTGCCCGCTGTTCATGTTGTGTCTCCAAAAACTTGTCCGCGGCGCTCGCGGCGCGCGTTCTGTGCGTGCAGAGCATTTGCTCTGTATGTGAGCGAATGATCGTACCCGGAGAAACGAAAGTCAAGGCAAGGGGGCGGGCTTTTGATGGCGCAGCGCGGCATGGGCGATGCGCCGGCGGCAGCGGCGAGCAACCGAGGCGAGAAAACGAGTCGCGCCGCTCATATTGCATTGCATCAAATTTGACCGCGCACGCGTCGGGGCTAACCCGAATACAAAAAAGTATCGGTCCGCGGTTTCTTTTAAAGTGGTCGCCAACGCGTTTGGCAGTTACTTTTCGCTTTACAAGATCAAGATCGGCGGTGCCTCCCGCGCGCCGCTTCATGGAGGCAGACAGTGCAACCTGATCTCGAAATCGTGGCCGTACGCCACGACGAATCGTTCAAAGTGTGGTCGCATGGCTATCCGTATCGCACGGTGCGCTGGCACTTTCATCCGGAGTACGAAATCCATCTGATCGTCGCGACGACCGGCAAGATGTTCGTCGGCGATCACATCGGCAGCTTCGCGCCCGGCAACCTCGTGCTGATGGGGCCGAACCTGCCGCACAACTGGGTCAGCGACGTGCCCGAAGGCGAGAGCGTCGCGCAGCGCAATCTGGTCGTGCAGTTTGGCCAGGAGTTCGTATCGAACTGTCTCGAGAGTTTTCCGGAGTGGCGTCAGGTCGAGGCGCTGCTCGCCGATGCGCGTCGCGGCCTGTCGTTCGGCCTGGAGACATCCGCGCAGATCAAGCCGCTCTTTCTCGAACTGCTCGCGGCGCGCGGGCTGCGCCGGCTCGTGCTGTTCATGTCGATGCTCGAGATCCTGATCAACGCGCCGGATCGCGACACGCTCGCGAGTCCCGCTTATCAGGCCGATCCGACCAGCTTCGCGGCGACCCGCATCAATCACGTGCTCGCGTATATCGGCAAGAACCTCGCGAACGAGTTGCGCGAGTCGGAGCTTGCGCAACTCGCCGGCCAGAGCGTCAGCGCGTTTTCGCGTTATTTCCGCCGCCATACCGGGCTGCCGTTCGTGCAGTATGTGAACCGCATGCGCATCAATCTCGCGTGCCAGTTGCTGACCGACGGCGAACTGAGCGTGACCGACATCTGCTTCAAGGCGGGCTTCAACAACCTGTCGAATTTCAACCGGCAGTTTCTTGCGATGAAGGGCATGGCGCCGTCGACGTTTCGCCGTTATCAGCAACTGAACAATGCGAGCCGCGATGCTTCCGAGCAGGCGGCCGCGCATGGCAGGGGCATCGACAACGCGCCGGCGATCGTGCTCGCGCCGGGCTTGTCGCGTAGCGGCGTCGCGTACCCGGTCACATAGTGCCCATCCGGTAGTTCACAGCTTTATTCCACTCGCGTTTCAACACGCATCGATCGCGCTGTGCGCCCACAGCGCGACGGGGCGTGCTCACTTCAAAAAATGGAGACAACCATGAAGCCGTCTACTCTTTCGCTTAACCCTTCGATGATGTTCGCGCGCCGTGTCGCCGCGCTCGCGTTCGGTTTGTCGCTAGTCGCTGTGTCGGCCGCGCAGACCGCGCAGGCCGCGCCGCTGAAAATCGGCATGACGTTCCAGGAACTGAACAACCCGTACTTCGTGACGATGCAGAAAGCGCTGAACGACGCGGCCGCGTCGACTGGCGCGACGGTCATCGTCACCGACGCGCATCACGACGTCAGCAAGCAGGTCAGCGACGTCGAAGACATGCTGCAAAAGAAGATCGACATCCTGCTCGTCAATCCGACCGACTCGACCGGCATCCAGTCGGCGGTCATGTCGGCGAAGAAGGCGGGCGTCGTCGTGGTCGCGGTCGATGCGAACGCGAACGGTCCGGTCGATTCGTTCGTCGGCTCGAAGAACTACGACGCGGGCGTGATGGCGTGCGACTACCTCGCGAAGTCGATCGGCGGCAGCGGCGAAGTGGCGATTCTCGACGGCATTCCGGTCGTGCCGATTCTCGAACGCGTGCGCGGCTGCAAGGCGGCGCTCGCGAAGTCGCCGGGCGTGAAGCTCGTCGATACGCAGAACGGCAAGCAGGAACGCGCGACCGCGTTGTCCGTCACCGAGAACATGATCCAGGCGCATCCGAATCTGAAGGGCGTGTTCAGCGTGAACGACGGCGGCTCGATGGGCGCGCTGTCGGCGATCGAATCGTCGGGCAAGGACATCAAGCTGACGAGCGTCGACGGCGCACCGGAAGCGATCGCCGCGATCCAGAAGCCGAATTCGAAATTCGTCGAGACGTCCGCGCAATTCCCGGCCGACCAGGTGCGCATCGCGCTCGGCATCGCGCTCGCGAAGAAGTGGGGCGCCAATGTGCCGAAAGCGATTCCGGTCGACGTGAAGATGATCGACAAAAGCAACGCTAAGGGCTTCAGCTGGTAATGCAAGCGCAGGCTGCCGCGCGTGCGGATCATGCGCGGCGGCGCGCGGCACAGGAACATGCGATGGACACGATTCTGAAGCTCGACAACATCAGCAAGAGCTTTCCCGGCGTGAAGGCGCTGCAAGGCATTCACCTCGAGATCGCGCGCGGCGAGATTCACGCGCTGCTCGGCGAGAACGGCGCGGGCAAGTCGACGCTGATGAAGATTCTGTGCGGTATCTACCAGCCCGACGAAGGCACGATCACGCTCGACGGCGAGCAACGCCACTTCGCGAACTATCACGACGCGGTGGCCGCGGGCGTCGGTATCGTGTTTCAGGAGTTCAGCCTGATTCCGTATCTGAACGCGGTGGAGAACATGTTTCTCGGCCGTGAATTGCGCAATCGTTTCGGTCTGCTCGAACGCGGCAGAATGCGGCGCGCGGCGGCGCGGATTTTTGAGCGGCTTGGCGTAGCGATCGATCTGTCGGTGCAGATCCGGGAACTGTCGGTAGCGCAGCAGCAGTTCGTCGAAATCGGCAAGGCGTTGTCGCTCGATGCGCGCGTGCTGATTCTCGACGAACCGACCGCGACGCTGACGCCCGCCGAGGCCGCGCATCTGTTCACGATCATGCGCGAGCTGAAGCAGCAGGGCGTCGCGATGATCTTCATCTCGCACCACCTCGAAGAGATTTTCGAGGTGTGCGACCGCATCACGGTGCTGCGCGACGGCCAGTACGTCGGCACGACCGAGGTCGCGCAATCCGACGTGAGCCGGCTCGTGCAGATGATGGTGGGACGCCGCATCGAAAGCAGCTTTCCGCCGAAGCCGACGCCGCGCGCCGACGCGAAGGTCGTGCTCGACGTCGTGCGCTTGCAGCTGTTCAAAGACAGCCCCGAGCTGAGCTTCACGCTGCGCGAGGGCGAGATTCTCGGCTTCGCGGGACTCGTCGGTTCGGGGCGCACCGAGACCGCGCTCGCGGTGATCGGCGCGGACCGTGCGTACGCGAAGGAAATTCGCGTCAACGGCGCGGCCGCGAAGCTCGCCGATCCGGCCGATGCGCTGCGCGCGGGCGTCGGCATTCTGCCCGAGAGCCGCAAGACCGAAGGGCTCATTACCGAGTTCTCGATCAAGCAGAACATCTCGATCAACAACCTCGGCAAGTACCGGTCGCTACGTTTCTTCATCGACCAACGTAGCGAAGCGCGCGCGACCGCCGACATCATGAAGCGCGTCGGCGTGAAGGCCCCAACGATGCACACCGAAGTCGCGACGCTGTCGGGCGGCAATCAGCAGAAGGTCGTGATCGCGCGCTGGCTCAATCACCACACCAACATCCTGATCTTCGACGAACCGACGCGCGGCATCGACGTCGGCGCGAAGGCCGAAATCTATCTGCTGATGCGCGAACTGACCGCGCGCGGCTACTCGATCATCATGATCTCGTCCGAGTTGCCGGAGATCGTCGGCATGTGCGACCGCGTCGCCGTATTCCGGCAGGGCCGCATCGAAGCGCTGCTCGAAGGCGACGCGATCGAATCGAATGCCGTGATGACCTATGCGACCGCCGGTTCGGCTGGAGCCTCTCATGAACATGCCTAATCCTTTCTCTTCGCCGAAAACATCGAGTGTCAACAGCGACACGCCGGGCGCGCCGGTGCGCTTCACGTGGGCCGCGCTCAAGCGCTCGACGCTGTTCTATCCGTTCATCGGCCTGCTGGTCGTCTGCATCGTGATGGTGTTCGCGAGCGACAGCTTTCTGTCGGCCGCGAACATCGAGAACGTGCTGCGCCAGGTGTCGATCAACGCGATCATCGCGGTCGGCATGACCTGCGTGATCCTGACGGGCGGCATCGATCTGTCGGTCGGCTCGGTGATGGCGCTCTCGGGCACGCTGTCGGCCGGGCTGATGGTCGCCGGCATGAATGGGGTGGCCGCGCTTGCGGTCGGCCTCGCGGTCGGTCTCGGCTTCGGCGCGGCCAACGGCTTTTTCGTCGCGTTCGCCGGCATGCCGCCGATCATCGTCACACTCGCGACGATGGGTATCGCGCGCGGCCTCGCACTGATCTACACGGGCGGCTATCCGATCGACGGTCTGCCCGACTGGGTCAGCTTCTTCGGCAGCGGCAAGATTCTCGGCGTCCAGGCGCCGGTCGTGATCATGGCGGTGATCTATCTGATCGCGTGGGTGCTGCTCGAACGGATGCCGTTTGGCCGCTATGTGTATGCGATCGGCGGTAACGAGCAGGCGACGCGATTGTCCGGCGTGCGTGTGGCGCGCGTGAAGCTGATCGTCTACACGATCGCGGGTTTGACGTCCGCGTTCGCCGCGATCGTGCTGACCGCGCGCCTGATGAGCGGCCAGCCGAACGCGGGCGTCGGTTTCGAACTCGACGCGATCGCCGCCGTCGTGATGGGCGGCACGTCGATCTCCGGTGGGCGCGGCTCGATCATCGGCACGCTGATCGGCGCGCTGTTACTCGGCGTCCTGAATAACGGCCTGAACATGGTCGGCGTGAATCCATACGTGCAGAACGTGATCAAGGGCGGAATCATTCTGCTCGCAATCTATATCAGCCGCGACCGCAGAAAGTAACGCTCGCTTCCCCACATCCCTCTTTTCGCAGGACCATGCAATGACGACTCAATCCGACCAGCAGAACATGACCGCCATCGTCTGTCATGCACCGAAAGACTATCGAGTCGAGCAGGTACAGAAACCACGCGCGCGCGCGCACGAACTCGTGATCCGCATCGCCGCGTGCGGCATCTGCGCGAGCGACTGCAAATGCCATTCGGGCGCGAAGATGTTCTGGGGCGGCCCGAGCCCATGGGTCAAGGCACCGGTGATTCCGGGCCACGAGTTCTTCGGCTATGTCGAGGAACTGGGCGAGGGCGCGGCCGAGCATTTCGGCGTGCAGAAGGGCGAGCGCGTGATCGCCGAGCAGATCGTGCCGTGCGGCAAGTGCCGCTACTGCAAGTCCGGCCAGTACTGGATGTGCGAAGTGCACAACATTTTCGGCTTTCAGCGCGAGGTGGCGGACGGCGGCATGGCCGAGTACATGCGCATTCCGCCGACCGCGATCGTCCACAAGATTCCCGACGGCATCTCGCTCGAAGACGCCGCGATCATCGAGCCGCTCGCGTGTGCGATTCACACGGTCAATCGCGGCGATCTGCAACTCAACGACGTGGTCGTGATCGCGGGCGCGGGGCCGCTCGGTCTGATGATGACGCAGGTCGCGCATCTGAAGACGCCGAAGCAGCTCGTCGTGATCGATCTCGTCGAAGAACGGCTCGCACTCGCGCGCGAATATGGCGCGGACGTGACGATCAATCCTCGGAAGGACGACGCGCTCGCGATCATCCATTCACTGACGGACGGCTACGGCTGCGACGTCTATATCGAAACGACGGGTGCGCCGATTGGCGTGAATCAGGGGATGGACCTGATCCGCAAGCTCGGGCGCTTCGTCGAATTCTCGGTGTTCGGCGCGGATACGACGCTCGACTGGTCGGTGATCGGCGATCGCAAGGAACTCGACGTGCGCGGCGCGCATCTTGGGCCCTATTGCTATCCGATCGCAATCGATCTGCTCGCGCGCGGACTCGTTACGTCGAAGGGCATCGTCACGCACGGCTTTTCGTTGGAAGAATGGGACGAAGCGATCAGGATCGCGAACTCGCTCGATTCGATCAAAGTGCTGATGAAGCCGCGCGCGTGAATCTGGGGCGCGGCGTTTCAACGGAGACTCTATGAACTACGTCATCGGCGTCGATATCGGCACGCAGAGCACGAAGGCGCTGCTGGTCGACGAGCACGGCGCGATCGTCGCGCAGCATGCGTCGAACTATCAGCCCGATACGCCGAAGCCATTGTGGGCCGAGCAGTGGCCCGCGGTGTGGCTGAAGGCCGCGGTCGAATGCGTGGCCGCGTGCGTCAGCGAGGCGAAGGCGGCCGGCATCGCGCCGGGCGCGATCAAGGCACTGTGCGTGAGTAGCCTGTACGGCGGCTCGGGCATTGCGGTCGACAACGACATGCGGCCGCTCGCGCCGTGCCTGATCTGGATGGACCGGCGCGCGACCGCGCAGGTCGACTGGGTGCGCGAGAACGTCGATCTCGAACGGCTCTATACGATCACCGGCAACGGGGTGGACAGCTACTACGGTTACACGAAGATGCTGTGGCTGCGCGAGAACGAGCCGGACGTGTGGGCGCATACGCGCTATTTTTTGCCGCCGAACGCATACGTGATCTACATGCTGACCGGCGAGGTCGCCGTCGATCACAGCTCGGCCGGCAACATCGGCGGCGTCTACGATATCGCGCGGCGCGACTGGTCGGACGAAGCGCTCGACATGCTCGGCATTCCCGCGACGATGATGCCGGAGCGGCTGGTCGAATCGTCAGAGGTGGTGGGGGGGCTGTTGTCGCAATGGACCGCGCAGCTCGGGCTCGACGCGGGCACCGCGATCGTCGCGGGTGGCGTCGATGCGGCGATGGCGACGTTCGCGGCCGGCGTCACGCGCGCGGGGCAGCACGTTGCGATGATCGGCACCAGCATGTGCTGGGGTTACATCAATCAGCGTGTCGACGCACGGCACGGTTTGATCAGCATGCCGCACGTTTTCAACGGGCAGCACGACATCTACGTATTCGGTGGCGCGATTACCGCGGGCGCGTCGGTCACTTGGTATCGCGAGCAGTTCTGTCATGCGGAGATCGAGGCCGCGCGCGCGACACCGCATGGCGATCCGCATCGGCTGCTCGAAGAGAGCGCCGCGCAAGTGCCGGCCGGCGCCGACGGCGTGCTGTTCCTGCCGTATCTGATGGGCGAGCGCAGCCCGGTGTGGGATGCAAAGGCGAGCGGCGCATTCGTCGGGCTGTCGCTGTTTCATACGCGCGCGCATCTGTATCGCGCCGTGCTCGAAAGGCGTGTCGTTCGCGCTGAAGCACAACATCGAGGCGGGGCGCAAAGGCGCGCAATCGCTCGACGATAAGCTGATCGTGGTCGGCGGCGCCGCGCATTCGGACCTGTGGATGCAGATCATCGCCGACGTCACCGGCTATCCGGTCTACACGATCGAGCAGGACGTCGAAGCCGCGATGGGCGCCGCGCTGCTCGCCGCGCTCGGCGTCGGTCTCGTGTCGCGCGAAGCGGCGCAAGGCGGCTGGGTCACGCTGATCGAGCGCGCGCAGCCCGAGGCACGGCGCATGGCGCTATACAAAGAGCGCTTCGGCGTGTACACGGACCTCTATCCGGCGTTGAAGCCGGTCATGCATCGCTTGCAATCATCATGAACGCTACTTTCGATTTTTCCGGCCGCTCGATTCTGGTGACGGGCGCCTCCAGCGGCATCGGCCGCGCGACGGTCGAGGCGCTGTGCGCGAGCGGCGCGTCGGTCGTCGCGGCCGCGCGCAACCTGAACGAGCTCGCGCGGCTCGCCGAGGAAACCGGTTGCGAGCCGTTGAGGCTCGACATCAGCGACGAAGCCGTGATCGACGAAGCAATGGCCTCGCTCGAACCGTTCGACGGTCTGGTGAATTGCGCGGGCATCGCGTTGCTCGAACGCGCGGTGGAAACGACGGCCGCAAGCTTCGATCGCGTGATGGCGGTGAATGCGCGCGGGGCGGTGCTGGTCGCGAAGCACGTCGCGCGTGGCATGCTCGACGCGGGGCGCGCGGGCAGCATCGTCAACGTGTCGAGCCAGGCCGCGCTCGTCGCGCTCGACGATCATCTGAGCTATTCGGCATCAAAGGCCGCGCTCGATGCGATCACGCGCGCGTTGTGCATCGAGCTGGGGCCGTACGGAATTCGCGTGAACAGCGTGAACCCGACGGTCACGCTGACGCCGATGGCGGTGCTGGCGTGGAGCGATCCTGTCAAACGCGATCCCGCTTTGCAGGCGATTCCGCTCAGGCGCTTTGCCGAATCGGCGGAAGTCGCCGCGCCGATTCTGTTTCTGTTGAGCGACGCGGCGTCGATGATCAGCGGGGTGTGTTTGCCGATCGATGGTGGTTATACCGCGCGCTAGCGGGTGTCAGGCCGGGTGAAATGGAAGTACGCGGAGGCCCTACCAGACGGTGTGGGGCCGCCCGGTGGGAGGAAACGCAGGCTACTCGCTCAGAAGAAGACGCTTAAGCTTGTCGAGAAAAGCCTCGGTGGTCTGCTCCCACACGGTCGGATCGCACTGGTAGCCAAAGTTTTCCTCAAGTGCTGCGTCAAGGTTCCCCGCATGATCGCTCTTGAATCGGTCTATCTCGGCCACCGTCGCGTTGATCTCTTCCGGTGTGCATTCGCATGTAAAAGACAAAACCAATTCCTCAATTGTGTTTCCGAACAAGTCGAAATCTTCATGGAAGCGGCCACCAATCAATTGATACAAATTTTCGTATCTCAGATTGATCGACTGGCCGGATAGCACAGCCGCGAGTTGCTGAGCACTCAGTACAACCTTCAGTCCTTCGTCGTCATCGGCACCGGGCATATCGAAACCCTCTGATGTTTTTATGGGGTTCCGATGCTGCCATGCTGACCATCTCTCAAGATTCGGATAACTCCGAACTCGCGTAATAGTGTTGGCTTGCTCTTTGTTCCCCGCCAGGATGCCAGGTTTGCCCGGGAAGTGCCTTACACGCGCTAACCGCTACAGCATCGTCCGCACGTGCCACAGCTCGGGAAACAGCACCACGTCGAGCATCTTGCGCAGATACTGCGCGCCGCTCGTGCCGCCGGTGCCCTGCTTGAAGCCGATGATGCGCTCGACCGTCGTCACGTGGCGGAAGCGCCACTGGCGGAAAGCATCCTCCAGATCGACGAGTTCCTCGGCCATCTCGTACAGCTCCCAATGCTCGGACGGATTGCGATACACCTCGAGCCACGCCGCTTCGACCGATGCATCATGTTCGGTCGGCTTCGTCCAGTCGCGTTCGAGCCGCGCGGGCGAAATCCTGAAGCCGCGGCGCGCGAGCAGCCTCACCACTTCGTCGTAGAACGACGGCGCTTCGAGTGATGCCTTCACTTGCGCGTACACGTCGGCGCGATGCGCGTGCGGCTTCAGCATCTGCTCGTTCTTGTTGCCGAGCAGGAATTCGATCTGCCGGTACTGATACGACTGAAAGCCCGACGAACTGCCGAGGTACGGCCGCATCGCCGTGTATTCGGACGGCGTCATCGTCGCGAGCACGCTCCACGCCTGCACCAGCTGCTCCATGATTCGCGACACGCGCGCAAGCATCTTGAACGCGGGCGGCAGGTCGTCGCGATGCACGGCCGCGAGCGCCGCGCGCAGTTCGTACAGCGCGAGCTTCATCCATAGCTCGCTCGTCTGATGCTGGATGATGAACAGCATCTCGTTGTGATCCGGCGACAACGGATGCTGCGCGTCCAGCACCGTGCCGAGCGACAGATAATCGCCGTAGCTCATCGACTCCGAGAAGTCGAGCTGCGCGTCGTGCCAGCCGCTGTCGGCCGCGCTCGCGGACGGCGCCGAAGCCGTCCGTCCGTGCCCGAACGGACAGCCTTGTGCCGCCGGTTCTTCTGGCAAGCCCGGCGTGTGCATGTGATCGGTCATTCTGTCGTCCTCAGGTAACGGCGCCGCGCTGGGCGAATTCAGGAGCCCGCCAGGCCTCGCGGGTGAGCACGTCGCGCAAGATTTCGACGGCGTCCCATACGTCGACGAAGCGCGTGTACAGCGGCGTGAAGCCGAAGCGCAGCACGTGCGGCTCGCGATAGTCGCCGATCACGCCGTGCGAGATCAGCGCCTGCATCACCTCGTAGCCGTGCGGATGTTCGAAGCTCGCGTGCGAGCCGCGCTGCGCATGCTCACGCGGCGTCACGAGCTTCAGTGGAAATTCGCGGCAACGTGTCTCGACGAGTTCGATGAACAGATCGGTCAGCGCGAGCGACTTCTCGCGGACGGCCTCCATGGTCGTTTGCAGGAACACATCGAGCCCGCATTCGACGAGCGCCATCGACACCATCGGCTGCGTGCCGCACAGGTAACGGCCCACGCCGTTGTCGGGCTGATACGTCGGGTTCATCTCGAACGGCGCGCGATGGCCCCACCAGCCCGACAGCGGTTGCGCAAACTCGTTCTGATGACGTCTGGGCACCCACACGAACGCGGGCGAACCGGGACCGCCGTTCAGATACTTGTACGTGCAGCCGACCGCGTAGTCGGCACCGACGCCGTTCAGATCGACCGGCACCGCGCCCGCCGAATGCGCGAGATCCCACAGCGCGAGCGCGCCCCTGTCGTGAATCAGCTTCGTCAGCGCGGCCATGTCGTGCATGTAGCCGGTGCGGTAGTTCACGTGCGTGATCATCGCGATCGCGGTGTCCTCGCCGATCGCGTCGGGCAGTTCGGACGGATCGTCGACGAGGCGCAATTCGTAGCCGCGATCGAGCTGCTCGATCAGGCCCTGCGCGATATACAGATCGCTCGGGAAGTTCGAGCGCTCGGACACGATCACGCGACGCTTCGGATCGCGCGCATTGGCGAGCCGCACGGCGGCCGACAGCAGCTTGAACAGGTTGATCGAGATCGTGTCGGTAATCACGACTTCGTCTTCGGCCGCGCCGATCAGCGGCGCGAGCTTGTTGCCGAGTCGGCGCGGCAGCGCAAACCAGCCGGCATTGTTCCAGCTGCGGATCAGTCCTTCGCCCCATTCGGCGGCGATCACGGTCTGCGCGCGCTGCGCGGCGGCGGCCGGCGGCACGCCGAGCGAGTTGCCGTCGAGATAGATGGTCGTCGGCGACAGCGCGAACTGGTCACGCAGCGCTGCGAGCGGTTCGGCGCTGTCGAGCGCCACGGCTTCATCACGATGGTTCATGGTGGTTCGATGGGTTGGGTTGTCGGGTTGATCGCTCGCCGGGGAGCGTGGCTGAGCGCGAGCCGGGCAGTGCACGCAGCACCGCGCGCACCGGGCTCGCGTCGAGCGTGGTCAGCTTCAGCGGCAGCGCGATCAGCTCGTAGTCGCCGGGTTCGACCGCGTCGAGCACGATGCCCTCGAGAATCGCCATCCGGTGCTCGCGAATGCGGTGATGCGCGTCCATCGTCTTCGATTCCTGCGGATCGAGCGACGGCGTATCGATGCCGAGCAGCGTCACGCCGCGCGCGGCGAGCAGGTCGACGGTCTCGGGTGCGACCGCGCAGAACGCACTATCCCACTCGCGCGTCGGCGTTTTTCTGTAAGTGCGCAGTAAGACTCGCGGCGGCAAATCGTCGAGCGAGCCGGCCAGATGTTGTGGCGTCACAACAGGCGACGCGCCGATACAGTCAATCACTCTGCATAAACCGAGATATGCGTCGAGCGGCACGTTGCCGATCGCGGCGCCTTCGGCGTCGTAGTGCAGCGGCGCGTCGGTATGCGCGCCGGTGTGCGGCGAGATCGTCAGACGCGCGACATTGACCGGCGAGCCAGCCTCCATGCGCCAGACGCGCTCGATGCCGACCGGCGTGTCGCCCGGCCAGACGGGCGTCGCGGTATCGACGGCGGGGGTGATGTCCCAGAGTGCTCGCATGACGGTGTCGACGGTTGGTAACTATCTCTAAATGATAGAGGTCAAGCTGTGAAATGTGATTGCGAAAAAATCTCCTTACCAGCCGTGTCTTGGAACATAATTTGAGTCAAACCGGAAAGGGAGACCGAATATGAACGCGATCTCGCTCGACGCCACCGATTGCCGTATCTTGACGGTGCTTCAGCAGGAAGGACGGATCAGCAATCTCGACCTGGCGGAGCGCATCTCGCTCTCGCCATCGGCATGTCTGCGACGCTTGCGTCTGCTGGAAGAGCAGGGCGTCATCGAACACTACCGAGCGTGCCTGAACCGCGAAGTTTTGGGGTTCGAGCTGGAAGCGTTCGTGCAGGTATCGATGCGCAACGACCAGCAGAACTGGCACGAGCGCTTTGCCGAAGCGCTGCGCGACTGGCCAGAAGTGGTCGGCGCTTTCGTCGTGACCGGCGAAACCCACTATCTGCTGCGCGTGCTCGCGCACAACCTCAAACACTATTCGGACTTCGTGCTCAATCGCCTGTACAAGGCGCCGGGGGTGATGGACATCCGCTCGAACATCGTGCTCGAAACGCTGAAGGAAGATTCGGGCGTGCCGGTGTCGCTCGTGAAGAAGAACAGCGGGCACGGAGCCACGCATAGCGACCGTTGAGGATGATGAGGGCGGGGCGCGCCGTTTTCGACGCGTCCGACCGACAGACGCTACAGACGTTACAGACGTTACAGACGCCAGGGAAGCGCCGCGCCGCTCAAAGCGGCTTCAGGCCGTGGAACTGCGCGCTCTGGAACACGAGCGGCAGCATGTCCGCGGCATTTTCATGCACACCGCAGCGCTCCACTTCGCCGACGAAAATCACGTGGTCGCCTTCCTCATAGCGGCTGCGGTTATGGCATTCGAACCACGCGAGTGCGCCGTCGAGCACCGGCATGCCGCTGTCGCCCGCCGCGTGCGACACGCCCTCGAAGCGGTCGCCCTTCACGGTCGCGAAGCGCTTGCACAGATCGAGCTGCGTCGAGGCCAACACATTGATCACGTAGTGACTGTTGGCGCGGAACACCGGCATCGACGCGGAGCGCGTCGCGAGACTCCACAGCACGAGCGGCGGAGAAAGCGACACCGAGTTGAACGAACTGGCCGTGATGCCGATCAATTGGCCGGACGCGGCGCGCGTCGTAATCACGGTGACGCCGGTCGCGAACTGGCTGAGCGCCTGTTTGAACGCGGACGGGTCGAAGTTGGGTGGGCTCGCGCGCTTCATCGGGGCGAGGCCCCCGTCGCGCGCCGTGTGAAAGAACGACTGCAGCGCGAATCAAGGCGCAAATTGAAGCGCGAATTGAAGCGTATACCCGCGCGGCGGGAAGCGGATGTTTCGAAAGTCATGGTGAAAATCGTTGATTTCCGCCAATTTTAACTGCAATCGCCGCGCGCGCCGCACCACGATGCGTGCGGCGCGTGGCAGCCGGGCGGTTGCATCGACGATCGCCTCGAAAGACTGCACCCGAAAATTTGCCGATCGTGCTGGATCGAGGCGCGGGCGCGGCGCTTGCGGGTGTGAGGCACGGTTATTCACACGTCGCGTGCCGGCGTTTCTATACTCGATATCTGCACGGCCGGATTTGCGGTCATTGCGCGACGGGTGCCTGACTCGTGCCTGACTGCGCCTTTCAGAACGCGTGTTCGGCCATATATTCGGATGCGGTGGCAGATACGGCGGCGCTACGCAGGCCGGCTGCCGATCATTGTGTGAATCTGATCCTGGGGTGAAGCTTATGAACGAGACAGCAACGCTCGGCGGTGGGTGTTTCTGGTGCCTCGAAGCGGTGTATCTGGGCGTCGAGGGCGTCAATGCGGTGGAGTCGGGTTATGCGGGCGGTCACGCGCGCCATCCGAGCTACGAGCAGGTCTGCGACGGCGACACCGGTCACGCGGAAGTGGTCAAGGTCGACTTCGATCCGGCCAAGATCAGCTATCGCGAGATTCTCGACATCTTTTTCGCGATCCACGATCCGACCCAACTGAACCGGCAGGGCAACGACGTCGGCACGCAATACCGCTCGGTGATCTTCACGCATTCCGACGCGCAGCACGAAACCGCGCTGCAGGCGATTCGCGAGATCGGCGAACAGCGCATCTACGACGGCAAGCTCGTGACCGAGGTGCTGCCGCTCGGCGACAACTACTGGCCCGCCGAGGCCTACCACCAGAACTATTTCGCGCAGCATCCGAATCAGGGCTACTGCTCGTTCGTGATAGCGCCGAAAGTCGCGAAATTCCGCCAGAAGTTCGCGCATCGGATCAAGGCGGGTTAACGGCGCAGCGTGGGGATTGGAGTCGGCAACGGGCGGATGCGGGAGACCGCCCGCTGCTGTTCGTCACTGCGGTTCCTGTGCTCGCGATGGCACCTCGTCGCCGTTATCGCCGCGTCCCTGCGTGACACGCACGCAGGCTTCGACGATTTCTTCGGCCAGTTTCACGCAGCTGAGCGGCGCCGATCCCTCCGCCTTGTTGTTGACCGCGATCACGACCGGCTGACCAGCGAGCGCGTAACGCGCGGCCAGTTCGGCGAGCGATTCGCGCGTCGCCGGATCCTCGTCGACGAGCCGGTTGAACGGCTCGTACTTCGCCTTCGCCTGTTCGTACTTGAAACCGCCGTGCAGGCTCCAGCGCACGATCAGCGGACCGGCCGGCTCGCCATCGAGCAGCGCGAGCGCCGCGGCCTGGCGCAGCGGATCGGGCATCCGCGCATGGATGCCGACGCAGTAGCGCACGCGAGCCGTCTTCAGCATGCGGATGAAGCGCGGCGTGAGCAGGCTCGCGTCGCGAATCTCGACCGCGTAGCAACTGCCGTCGGGCAGCCCGGGCAGCGCGTCGAAAAACTCTCCCAGTCGTTCGATGAATACCGCCGGCTGCGCGAGCATCTGATCCGGCAGCGGCGAGAACTGGAACACCAGCGCGCCGGCCTTTGCGCCGAGGCCTTCGAGGCAGGGTGTGACGAAATCGTCGATCGCCATCTGCGCGTTCAGGAAGCACGGGTTCAGCGACACCGGCTCGCCGCGCTCGGCGCGCACCGTGGCGTCGGTGATCGTCATCGGCGCCTTGACGATGAAGCGGAAGTGCTCGGGCACCTGCTGCGCGTAGCGCAGGTATTCGGTGACCGTCAACGCCTGATAGAACGAGCGGTCGATGCTGACCGTCTTCAGCAGCGGATGTGCGCCGTACGCACTCAAGCCCTCGCGCGACAGTTTGCTGTTGCTGTAGTCGTCGCCGTAGACGATGCCTGTCCAACCCGGGAACGACCATGTCGACGTGCCGAGGTGGATCTGCGGCGGCAATTGCGCCGCGAGCGCGAGCAGCTCAGGCGAGGGCGGTGCAGCGAGCACGGCGCGGCTGCGGCGCTTTTTCGGGGCGTCGGCGGAGACCGGGGCGCAGTCTGGTTCAGGAGCGGGGCTGTCGGGCGGGGTGTCGGCTTCGAACAGCGACGCGGGGGCGTTGGATATTGCGGTCTTCGGCGTGCGCTTGTGCTCTGGCTGCGCGGCAGCGCTTGCGGCCGAATCGGCTTCACGTGCGGACATGGCCGGCGCTTCTGCCGCGGCCTCCACCGGCATCCCGAACAGATCGAACTGCTGCGCGGCCTGATGCGCCGCATCGTCCGTGCTGCCGTCCTTGCCGTTCAACGGCTCTTCGACGTCACTCGTCCTGCTCTGGTCCATCAATGTCCGGCCTGCTGTTCATCAGAATTGCGCCGCGGCGCGCGCTCCATGCACGCCGCCGCGGCGCGACCGGTCACAAACCGGGTCACAGCCGGGTCACAGCGGTTTTTCGTACATGTAGCGGCGCGACCACGGCAGGGTTTTCGCGCTGCGGCCGGCTTTGCGGCACACCACCTGGAAAATCGACACGTCGTCGTTTTCGAACGCATACGCGCAGCCGGCCAGATACACGCGCCAGATGCGGAATTTTTCGTCGTCGACGAGCTTGCGCGCCTGGTCTGCGTGGGCTTCGAAATTTTCCGCCCAGATGTCGAGCGTGTGCGCATAGTGACGGCGCAGGCTTTCGACGTCAACCGGTTCGAGCCCGCCGCGCTGCATCGATTCGAGCGCGAGGCTGATGTGCGGCAGCTCGCCGTCCGGGAACACGAAGCGGTCGATGAACTCACCGCCGCCGAGCGCGGTTTCGCCGCTATCGGCGTCGCTCGACGTGATGCCGTGGTTCATCGCGATGCCGTCGTCGGCGAGCAGATCGTGCATCTTCTGGAAATAGCCGGGCAGGTTCTTGCGGCCGACGTGCTCGAACATGCCGACGCTCGTGATGCGGTCGAACTGCCCCTTGATGTCGCGATAGTCCTGCAGGCGGATATCGATCTGGTTTTCGAGGCCCGCCGCTTTCACGCGCGCGGTGGCGAGATCGAACTGGTTCTGCGACAGCGTGACGCCGACGCACTTCGCGCCGAACTTCTGCGCGGCGCGCAGCACGAGCGCGCCCCAGCCGCAGCCGATGTCGAGCAGACGCTGCCCGGGCTGCAGCTGGATTTTGGTCAGAATGTGATCGATTTTCTTCAGCTGCGCGGTCGCGAGGTCTTCGGTGCCGGTCTCGAAGTACGCGCACGAGTAGACCATGTTCTCGTCGAGCCACAACCTGTAGAACTCGTTCGACACGTCGTAGTGATACTGGATCGCTTTCTTATCCGACGTCTTCGAGTGATTGAAGTAGCGCCGCACGCGCGCGAGCTTGCCGGCGCTCGTCACGGTGCTGCGCGCGAGCTGATAGCCGATATTGATGATGTCCGACAGCTTGCCCTCGATGTCGATCTTGCCTTTGACATAGGCTTCGCCAAGATTGTCGAGGCTCGGTTCGAGCAGATAGGGCAGCGCGGTTGCGCTCTTCACGTGTAGCGTGACCCGGGGCGCGGCGAACTGCCCGAAGTCGTGTTGCTGACCGTCCCACAGCACGAGGCGTGCGGGCAGGTTAGCGGTGGTTTTGACATCTTCAACCCACTGCGCCAGCTTTTTCTCCCAGAACATGTGATCTCTCCGTGTTCGTTGATTTAAAGCAAAGCTATGTGGATCGCGACATGGCGCGGCGCATTCCGCGGGCCGCGCAACGCAATCCCGCCGACGCGCGCCGCTACGTTGGCGCCGCCGCCGGCCTCATTCGTCCGGTCATCGACCGGTCAGGGCGACAGGCGTGCGATCAGCCAGTTGGCGCTTTCTTCCGCGCGCGTGTAAAGCAGACGATCGTGCAGCCGAGACGGCCGCCCCTGCCAGAATTCGATCGCGTCGGGCACCAGACGGTAGCCACCCCAGTGCGGCGGACGCGGAGGATTTTCGCCGTATTGCAGGCTGATTTCGCGTTCGCGTACTTCGAGCTGCGAACGGCTTTCAATCACCTGACTCTGATTCGATGCCCATGCGCCGATCCGCGAGCCGAGCGGACGGGACGCGAAATACGCGTCACTGTCTGCCTCGCTCGTTTTGACGACGCGGCCCTCGATGCGCACCTGGCGTTCGAGTTCGATCCAGTGAAACAGCAGGCTCGCGTAGGGGTTCACGTTCAGTTCGCGGCCCTTGCGGCTTTCATAGTTGGTGAAGAATACGAAACCGCGCTCGTCGACGCCCTTGATGAGCACGATGCGTGCCGAGGGCCGGCCGCGCGCGTCGACCGTGGCCAGCGTCATTGCATTCGGCTCGGGCAGCTTGGCGTCGATGGCCTGCTGGAACCATGTGTCGAATTGACGGAACGGATCGTGGTTGACGTCGGCAACGTCCAGTGAGCCCAGCGAGTAGTTTTTTCGAAGCTCGGCGAGTGAGATCATTTTCTTATGCGAACGCTACAGTGTGGGCCAAGTATAGCTAAGGCGTCAGGTTTTTGCGCGCGAGCGGAGCAACGTATGGCACGGCGCATGTTGCGCCAGCGCAAGTCTGCAACATTGCGTCGCTGCTCGTGGTCCTGCGCGGCTGTTTTCACGTGTTCAGGCAAAATACGGGCTGCGCGCCCCATTTGCCAAAGCAATTTGCCCAGGCGATTTGCCAAAGCGCCGCCGCCTGCTTTGTTCCGCCTGTGTTTTCGAGCCCTGCCATCATGTCCAGCACCGCCGCGCAATCCGATCTTACTACCAGCCTCGACGCGAACGAAACCGCCGACCGCGCGCGCCGTTTCGGCGGCATCGCCCGTCTGTATGGCGCGCCCGCGCTCGCCGCATTCGAGGGTGCGCACGTCGCGGTGATCGGCATCGGCGGGGTGGGGTCGTGGGTCGCGGAGGCGTTTGCGCGCAGCGCGCTCGGCACGCTGACGCTGATCGATCTCGACAACGTCGCGGAAAGCAACACGAACCGGCAGATTCACGCGCTCGACGGCAATTACGGAAAACCGAAGGTCGAAGCGATGGCCGAACGCATCGCGGCAATCAATCCGTACTGCGAGGTGCGGCTGATCGAGGACTTCGTCGAGCCGGACAATTTCGCGGCCACGCTCGGCGGCGGCTTCGACTATGTGATCGACGCGATCGACAGCGTGCGCACGAAGACCGCGCTGATCGCATGGTGCGTCGAGCGCAAGCAGCCGCTGATCACGGTCGGCGGCGCGGGCGGTCAGCTCGACCCGACGCGGATCCGCATCGACGATCTCGCGCTGACGATCCAGGACCCGCTGCTGTCGAAGGTGCGCGGGCAGTTGCGCAAGCAGCATGGCTTTCCGCGCGGGCCGAAGGCGAAGTTCAAGGTGAACGCCGTGTATTCCGACGAGCCGCTGATCTATCCGGAAGCGGCCGTCTGCGATATCGATGAAGAAGCCGAGCACGTGAGCACGTCGCCGGGGCATACGGGGCCGGTCGGCTTGAACTGCGCCGGGTTTGGCTCCAGCGTGTGCGTGACCGCGAGCTTTGGTTTTGCGGCCGCGGCGTACGTGTTGCGGGAGCTGGCGAAGAAGGCGACGGTTTAGGTGGCAGCCCGGGCGGCGGTTTCAACCGCGCTGACCCAGGCTGCCATCGGGCAAAACATCACAATCGATCAATACAACGACGCGCTCAGCCTGCGCCGCCACTGCGACACCAGCTCCGGCTGATGCGCGGCCAGATCGAACACCGACAACATCGTCTTGCGGCCGATATCGTCGCGGAACGCGCGGTCGCGTTGCACGATCGCGAGCAGATGTTCGAGCGCCTGCGCGTATTTGCGTCGCGCGATAAACGCATTCGCAAGATCGAAGCGTGCTTCGAGATCGTCGGGGTGGCCGGCGACGCGCGCTTCGAGCGCATCGGTGGGCGGCAGGTCCGCGGCGGCGTCCACCGCGTCGAGCCGCGTCTTGATCGCGTTGAAACGCGCGTCGATGCCTTGCGTGGTTTTCGGCGACAGCAGATCGACTTCGTTGCGGGCCTCATCGATGCGGTTGTCTTCGAGCAGTAACTCGATGCGGTCCATGCGCGCGTCGTCGAAGCCCGGGTCGTACGCGAGCGCCGCTTGCAGCAGGTCGTAGGCGTCGTCGCGGCGGCCTTCGGCGAGCGCGGTCTGCGCTTCGATGCGCGCGGCCGGCGCCCCTTGCGGCACGAGCCGGTCGAGGAACTCGCGCAGCTGTCCTTCCGTCAGCACGCCGACGAACTGATCGACGGCCTGGCCGTCGGCGAACGCGATCACGTGCGGAATGCTGCGCACCTGGAAGTGCGCGGCCAGCTCGTGGTTCTCGTCCACGTTGACCTTCACGAGCTTCCATTTGCCGGCGGCTTCGGCTTCGAGCTTTTCGAGCATCGGGCCGAGGCTCTTGCAGGGGCCGCACCACGGCGCCCAGAAATCGACCAGCACGGGGGCCAGCATCGACGCCTTGATGACGTCCTGTTCGAAAGTGGCCAGAGTGGTGTCCATTGCGTCCTCGTCGATAGAAACGGTTTGTGAACAGGCGCTAGGTGGGGCCGAATCGCGCGAATTCAATGCCCACCCTGGCGCGCGGCCCGGCGCCGTCACTTGCGCTGCGGCAGCGGAATCCATTCGGTTTCGCCGGGCACGTGGCCCATTTCCTGATTGGTCCACGCGAGCTTCGCGGCTTCGATTTTCTCGCGCGAGCTCGCGACCAAATTCCATTCGATGAAGCGCTCGCCGTCGAGCTTCTCGCCGCCGAGCAGCATCGCTCGCGCGCCGTGCGTGCTGGCGAGCGTGACGGTTTCGTCGAGCGCGAGCACGGCCATCTGGCCCGCTTCGAGCGGCGTGCCGTCGATCTCCAGATCGCCTTCCACCAGATATACACCGCGCTCCTCGTGCTCCGGTTCGAGCGCGAACGCGCTGCCCGGCGTGAAGTCGGCGGCGACGTACAGCGTGCCCGAAAACGTCGCGACCGGCGACACCGCGCCGAACGCGGTGCCCGCGATCACGCGCAGCGTCACGCCGTTGCGCTCGACGACCGGCAAGGTCGCCGCCGCGTGATGCGCGAACGACGGCTCGGCGTCTTCATCGGCGAGCGGCAGCGCGACCCAGGTCTGGATGCCGTGAATCGTCTGGCCGCGCGCGCGGTCTTCCGGCGGCGTTCGCTCCGAATGGACGATGCCGCGCCCGGCCGTCATCCAGTTGACGTCGCCGGGGACGATCTTCTGCTCGGAGCCGAGGCTGTCGCGATGCATGATCGCGCCGTCGAACAGATAGGTGACGGTCGCGAGGCCGATATGCGGATGCGGGCGCACGTCGAGGCCGCTGCCGGGTTCGAGGGTCGCGGGGCCCATGTGGTCGAAGAAAATGAACGGGCCGACGAGGCGCGCCGCCATCGCGGGCAGGACACGCCGCACGGTCAGATTGCCGATGTCGCGTAAGTGCGGTTTGAGGACGGCTTTGATCGAGGAAGTCATGGGCGGGCTCGACGGGAAAATGGAAGGAGAAGGCTCGAATGGTCGATTCTACTGCGCGTCGCGCGCTGCCGAGGCAACGGCGCACGCTCGCCACGAGCGGGCGCAACGAAGCGAATTGGCGGCCTCCGTTACACTGCCAGATCGAACCATTTCTTTGGAGACCCGGATGTCGCCCAGGGACTTGCTGCTCGCGCTGATCGTCGTACTCGCGTGGGGCGTCAATTTCGTCGTGATCAAGGTCGGCCTGCACGGCGTGCCGCCGATGCTGCTCGGCGCGCTGCGCTTTACGCTCGCTGCGGTCCCGGCGGTGTTTTTCGTCAAGCGGCCGCAGATGCCGTGGCGGTGGCTGTTCGCCTACGGCGCGACGATCTCGTTCGGGCAATTCGCGTTCCTGTTCTCGGCGATGTACGTCGGCATGCCGGCGGGGCTTGCATCGCTGGTGCTTCAGGCGCAGGCGTTTTTCACGCTGGTCTTCGCGGCGCTGTTTCTGCACGAGCGCTTCCGTTTGCCGAACGTCGCGGGTCTGCTGGTCGCCGCGGCGGGGCTTGCGGTGATCGGCCTGCAAGGCGGCCACACGATGTCCGTCGCTGGTTTCCTGCTGACGCTGTGCGCCGCGTGCATGTGGGCACTCGGCAACATCGTTACGAAGAAGGTCGGCAAGGTCGATCTGGTCGGACTCGTCGTGTGGGGGAGCCTGATTCCGCCGCTGCCGTTTTTCGCGGCGTCGTTCGTGTTCGAAGGGCCGCGCGAGATCGCCTCCGCGCTGACCGGTATCAGCGCGCTGTCGATCTTCGCGATCGTCTATCTGGCGTTTATCGCGACGCTGCTCGGCTATGGCTTGTGGAGCCGTCTGCTGTCGCGCTATCCGGCGAGCCAGGTCGCGCCGTTCTCGCTGCTGGTGCCAATCGTCGGACTCGCGTCGGCGTCGTGGCTGCTCGGCGAGCAACTGTCTGCGATGCAGGTGGCGGGCGCGTTGCTCGTGATGGCGGGGCTCGCGGTCAACGTGTTCGGCGGCTGGGTCGTGCAGCGCTTGATACCGGCACGCTGAGCAACCGTTGCGCCACGGGTTGCGAGCGTGAATAACAAAACGGCCGGAGGGCCGTTTTGTGATTGGTTCGTGTGTGCCGACATCACGTCATGCGGCCCTTTGCGAGCGGCGGATTCGCCGCGAAATAGCGCTTGATGCCGGTCAGGATCGCGCTGGCCATCTTGTCGCGATACGCGTCGTCGTTCAGGCGACGCTCTTCGTCCGGATTGCTGATGAACGCGGTCTCGACGAGGATCGACGGAATGTCCGGCGCCTTCAGCACCGCGAAGCCGGCCTGCTCGACCGAGCCCTTGTGCAGCTTGTTGATGTCGCCGATCTCTTTGAGCACGAAGTTGCCGTAGCGCATCGAGTCGCGAATCTGCGCGGTGGTCGACATGTCGAACAGTGCGCGATTCACGGTGGCGTCGGCGGACTTGATGTTGATGCCGCCGATCAGATCCGACGAGTTCTCCTTGTTCGCCATCCAGCGCGCGGCCGCGCTCGACGCGCCGTGCTCCGACAGCGCGAACACCGAGGAGCCCTTCGCCTCGGGCGTCGTGAACGCGTCCGCGTGGATCGACACGAACAGGTCCGCGCCGACGCGGCGCGCTTTCTGCACGCGCACGTTCAGCGGCACGAAGAAGTCGGCGTCGCGCGTCATCATCGCGCGCATGTTCGGCTGCGCGTCGATCTTCGCGCGCAGCTTCTTCGCGATGTCGAGCGCGACGTGCTTCTCGTAGGTGCCTGCGCCGCCGATCGCGCCCGGGTCCTCGCCGCCATGACCCGGATCGATTGCGACGGTGAGCAGTCGCACGGTGTTGCTGCGGCTCGACTTCGGTGTGGTGAATGCGTAGGTGTCGCCGCTGTCGCCGAGGTTGTCGTTGTTGCTGTCGAGACCGCGTGCGGTGCTGTTGCTGTTGGCGTTGCCACCCTTGTTGCGCGCCAGTGCGGCAGGCGGCGCGGAGGGCGCGGACGGCGCCGCCTGCCTGCCGGCAATGACCGGCGCGGACGGCGCCGTCGTGCCATGCGTGGCGGGATGCGGTACGCCCGCGGCGCCATTGCCGGCGCCACCGTTCTGCGCGTAGTGCTCGAAGAACGCTTCGCTGTTGTCGACCGGCGGCGCCGTGCCGGGGCCGGCAAGCGTCGCGGGCGGCGCGCTGTTTTCTTCGTTGAGCGCCTGCTGCTTGCGCTCGGTCTGCGCGAGCAGGTCCATCAACGGATCGGGCGCGACAGCCGGATACAGGTCGAACACGAGCCGGTACTTGTACGCGCCGACCGGCGGCAGCGCGAACACCTGCGGCTTCACTGAGCCCTTCAGGTCGAACACCATGCGCACCACGTGCGGCTGATACTGCCCGACCCGCACCGACGAAATCTGCGGATCGTTCGGTGTGATCTTCGAGACCAGCTCCTTCAGCGCCTGATCGAGGTCGAGGCCGTTCAGATCGACGACGAGCCGGTCCGGTCCCTGCAGCAGTTGCTGCGTGTTCTGCAGCGGCTGATCGGATTCGATCGTCACGCGCGTGTAGTCGCGCGCGGGCCACACGCGCACGCCGAGCACCGAGCTCGCAAACGCGAGACGCGGAGCGACGAGGCCGAGCACCAGCGTCGACGCACCGGCGCGCAGGATCTGCCGGCGCCGCCAGTTATGCGTTGCGCCCGCCGCCGATTCGATCGAATGGAATGGTTTGATTAACATCTTTCGAGACATGCCTTTCCTGATTCGCTATAAGCGCGTGCGACGAGTACGCGTGCGTCCGCGTTTGCGTCTGTGTTGCCGACGAGCCCGAGCAAGAAGACGAGATCCGGCACGCCGAGCAGCGCTCCCGCGCGTTGCGGCCATTCGACGAGGCAGACCGCGCCGCTGTCGAAATATTCGCGAAAGCCCGCGTCGGCCCATTCGGCCGGATCGGTGAATCTGTACAGATCGAAGTGATAGAGCGCGAGTTCCCCGGCGGGCCGCTCGAGCACATACGGTTCGACGAGCGTGTAGGTCGGACTGCGCACGCGGCCGGTGTGGCCGAGGCCGCGCAAGGTCGCGCGCACGAGCGTGGTTTTGCCGGCGCCGAGGTCGCCGACCAGTTGGACTTGCAGGCCGTGGAACGCGGGGCCGCTTGCGGCGCCAGGCTGGGCTGGCTGTGCCTGATGCGAGGCCGCGCGCACGCTTTCGATCGCCTGTGCGAAGCGCGCGCCGAACGCCTGCGTGGCGGCTTCGTCCGCGAGCGCGACAGAGCGTTCGAGCAGCACGGGAGCGGACGGTAGGGGCGCGTGATCGGGATTGACAGGCATTCTCGTAAAATGGCGTGATGAACCGAAGTCCGAAGTCCCCTGTTTTCTGCACGCCCGCATCGGCCGATGATGCCATGCGAGCTTCTGGCGCAACGTCCCGTTTCGACGAGGCGGCGCTTCGTGTGCTCGCGCTCGACATCAAGACGTGGGGCCGTGAACTCGGTTTCGGGGCGATCGGCATTAGCGATACCGATCTGTCGGCCGCCGAAGCGCCGCTTGCAGCGTGGCTCGAAGCGGGTTGCCACGGCGAGATGGATTATATGGCCAAACACGGCATGAAACGCGCGCGGCCGGCCGAGCTTGTGGCCGGCACGCGACGCGTGATCACCGCGCGCATCGCCTATTTGCCTGCGCAGACGCTGGAAGCAGAGGCGACTGAAGGGGCGCATGAAGGGGGACATGAAAGCGCGCCTGAAAGCATGCCGCAAGACGTAACGCCACCCGCCTCATGCGCCACACCCCGCGCGCGCGACTGGCGCGCGGCCGAGCACGCGCGGCTCGCGGACCCGTCGACGGCGGTCGTGTCGATCTATGCGCGCGGCCGCGACTATCACAAGGTGATGCGTCAGCGTCTGCAACAACTGGCCGACCGGATCGAAGCGGCGATCGGGCCGGTCGGCTATCGCGTGTTCACCGATTCGGCGCCGGTGCTCGAAGTCGAGCTTGCGCAGAAGGCCGGCATCGGCTGGCGCGGCAAGCACACATTGCTGCTGCAGCGCGACGCCGGCTCGCTGTTTTTCCTCGGCGAGATCTATGTCGACGTGCCGCTGCCGACCGACGCCGAAACCTCGCCCGAGGCCGCGCCCGAAACGCCGGGCTCGCATTGCGGCAGCTGCGCGCGCTGCATCGGCGCCTGTCCGACCGGCGCGATCGTCGCGCCGTACAAGGTCGACGCGCGGCGTTGCATCTCGTATCTGACGATCGAGCTGAAGGGCAGTATTCCGCTCGACCTGCGGCCGCTGATCGGCAATCGGGTGTACGGCTGTGACGATTGCCAGCTCGTGTGTCCCTGGAACAAGTTCGCGCAGGCCGCACCGGTCGCCGATTTCGACGTGCGGCACGGGCTCGATCGCGCGTCGCTGGTCGAACTGTTCGCGTGGAGCGCCGAGGAGTTCGATACGCGCATGCAGGGCAGCGCGATTCGCCGCATCGGCTACGAGAGCTGGCTGCGCAATCTCGCGGTCGGCATGGGTAACGCGTTGCGCGCCGCGCCAGCAAGTCTCGACCTCGATGCCCGTGGCGCGATCGTGCTGGCTTTGAGGCAGCGAGCCGACGATCCGTCGGCGGTCGTGCGCGAGCATGTGGAGTGGGCGCTCGAAGCGGCGTAAAGTCGTGGCAATTCGGTGCCGGCGATCTGGCACGCTAGGGTCTGTTTACATATGGAACGCACGTGCGTTGCCGCGAGAAGGGCCGCTCGCAAGGATTGCGACGCCGCGAATACTCGACGTATTCGCAAGGAGCATGACGCAGCGAGCGGCCCTTCTCGCGGCAACCCCAGTTCTGAATTTCATTCCAGGGGAATGCCCACTATCGGCCGCATGGCGGCGTCGTGCGTCGCTCACGTGGCGCGGCCACGCAGCGCTCCTTACTCCTTGCCATGCGCCCCGAAGGAAGTCCCCTTGGGGGACGGCCGATAGCGGGCATTCGCACGTGCGTTCCATATGTAAACAGACCCTAGAGGAGCAGGCAATCATGTTCAACGCAGTGATCGATGCGCCGTTCGGCAAAATCGGCATCCGGCTCGAAGGCGAAGCCGTGCGCGAGATCGTCTATCTGCCCGACTCGACCCCCAACGTCGCGCCCGACACGCCGCTCGCACGCGAGGTGGCCGAACAGATCGAGCGTTATTTCGAGCACGCGTCAGCGAAATTCGAGCTGCCGCTCGCCGAGTGCGGCACCGCGTTCCAGCGGCGCGTGTGGCAGGCGATCAGCGACATCCCGCCCGGCGTCGTGCTGACTTACGGACAACTCGCGAAGCAGCTCGGCAGCGTGCCGCGCGCGGTCGGCCAGGCGTGCGGCGCCAATTTCTTTCCGATCGTGATTCCGTGTCACCGCGTGGTGAGTTCGAGCGGCATCGGCGGCTTCGCGCACGATGGCGGCGACGGCTTCTTCCGCAACGTGAAGCGCTGGTTGCTCGCGCATGAAGGTGTGCCGTACGCATGAGCACGAGCACCGCCAATACCGCTGTACACGTCGAAGACACAGCCGCCGCATCACCGCTGCTGCTGACCAGCTCCGCATCGATCGACGCCTTCTGCGACGCGCTGTGGCTCGAGCATGGCCTGTCGCGCAACACGCTCGACGCGTATCGCCGCGACTTGCGGCTCTTCTGCGAATGGCTCGCGCACACGCGCAACGCTTCGCTCGACACCGCGAGCGAAGCCGACCTGAGCGCCTACAGCGCGGCGCGGCAAAAGGACAAGGCGACTTCGGCGAACCGCCGGCTGTCGGTGTTTCGCCGCTATTACGCATGGGCGGTGCGCGAGCATCGCGCGGCCGCCGATCCGACCTTGCGCATCCGCTCGGCGAAGCAGCCGCCGCGATTTCCTTCGACGTTGAGCGAGGTCCAGGTCGAAGCGTTGCTCGGCGCACCCGACATCGACACGCCGCTCGGCTTGCGCGATCGCACGATGCTCGAGTTGATGTACGCGAGCGGCTTGCGCGTGACCGAACTGGTCACACTGAAAACCGTCGAGGTGGGACTCAACGAAGGCGTCGTGCGCGTCACTGGCAAGGGCTCGAAGGAGCGGCTGGTTCCGTTCGGCGAAGAGGCGCACGCGTGGATCGAGCGCTATCTGCGCGAGGCGCGCCCGGCGCTCCTCGGCCCGCGCGCGGCCGATGCGCTATTCGTGACGACACGCGCGGAAGGCATGACGCGCCAGCAGTTCTGGAACATCATCAAGCGACACGCGCAGGCCGCGGGCGTCCATGCGCCGTTGTCGCCGCACACGCTGCGGCACGCGTTCGCGACCCATCTGCTCAATCACGGCGCGGATCTGCGCGTCGTGCAATTGCTGCTCGGTCACACCGATATTTCGACGACGCAGATCTACACGCACGTCGCGCGAGAGCGGCTGAAATCGCTGCATGCGCAGCATCATCCGCGCGGGTGAGCACGACATGAAGCGCGCGGGTGCCCGCGCGCTTCACACGAACTCGCGTAACCGGTGCTTGAGAATCTTGCCGGTCGATGCGGCCGGCAGCGCCGCGAGCACCTTCAGCTCGGCTGGCCGCTTATACGGCGCGAGCCGCTCGCCGCACCACGCGATCAACTCCGCGGGCGTGACCGTCGCGCCGGAAACCAGTTCGACGAACGCGATCACCTCCTCGTTGCCCTCGACCGCGCGTCCGATCACCGCCGACTGCACGACCTGCGGATGCGCGTTCAGCACGTGCTCGACCTCGGCCGGATACACGTTGAAGCCCGAGCGGATGATCAGCTCCTTGCTGCGCCCGACGATATGCAACGCGCCGTCCGCGGCCTGCCGCGCGAGGTCGCCGGTCTTCAGCCAGCCATCCTCGGTGACGCTCGCGCGGGTCTGCTCGGGGTTGCGGTAATAGCCGAGCATCACGTTCGGCCCGCGCACCCATAGCTCGCCGATCTCGCCCGGCGCGGCGTCGGCGCCGTCGAGCCCGACGAACTTCACTTCGACGCCCGGAATGACTTCGCCGACCGAGCAATCGGCGCGCGGCGCGTCGACCATCGTCTGCGACACGGTCGGGCTGCTTTCGGTCATGCCGTAGCCGTTGTGCAGCGGCAGACCGTACACGGCTTCGACCTGCGCCTTCAGCGCGGCGTCGAGCGGCGAGCCGCCCGAGTACGCGAAGCGCAGTCGCGGCGCGGACCATGCGTGGCCGTGCGTGTGCAGATGTTCGAGCAGCTTCGCGTGCATCGCCGGCACGCCCTGGAAGATCGAGACGTGCTCGGCGGCGAGGGCGAGGCGCACCGCTTCCGGCACGAAGCGCGGCGCGAGCCGCAACGTCGCGCCCGCACGCAGGCTGCCGAGACACACCGACGCGAAGCCGTACACATGCGAGATCGGCAGCACCGCATAGACGACGTCGTCGGGCCCGACCTGGCGCAGCCGGCTCGACACGGCCGCGATGTACAGCAGATTGCGATGCGACAGCATCACGCCTTTCGGCGTGCCGGTGGTGCCGGTCGTGTAGATCAGCGCCGCGCATTGGCGGTCGCTGGCGGCTTCGACAGCTTCGGCTTGCACGCTGCTGTCCACCGCATACGACCATGCGCCGATGTCCGGCGACAGCGTGGGTGCGTGCGTCGCTCGATGCCGCTCGGCATGCTGGCGTGCGTCGGGCGAGCTTTCGAGCGCATACGCGACGACGCGCGGTTGCGCATGCGCGCGGATCGAATCGAGTTCGGCGGCCGACAGTCGGGCGTTCGACACGAGCGCCCACGCATCGAGCTTCGCGGTCGCGAACAGCAGCACGATTTGCGCGATGCTGTTCTCCGCGACGATCATCACGCGATCGCCGCCGCGCACGCCCCAGTCGCGCAGCAGCGCGGCGGCCGCATCGACGGCCTCGCGCAGTTGCGCGTTGGTCAGGCGGCGCGCATCTTCGATCAGCGCGACATGCCGCGGATCGCGTGCGGCGGCGAGCGCCGGAATGTCGCCGATGCGCGCGGGCAGGGCGGCGAGCAGCGCGGGGATATCGATCGTGGAACGGATGGATGAAGCCTGCTTCAACACTGTCTCCTCTTTACCAATTCGTGGCCCTGCGCGCAGTATCTCGCACCACGCCGGCATATTTTCGAACGATCGTGCCACAAGTGTCGAACCCGCACAATTGGCCATCCGGCAAATAGCCGTTGTGCAAACTCGCCATTACAATGCGCCGATGAGCAAATCCAGACATGTGTCGGAAACACCCGCCACGCAGCTGCTGCGCCGTCACGGCGTCACGTTCGGCGAGCATCCTTACGACTACGTCGAGCATGGCGGCACCGCGGAATCGTCGTGCCAGCTCGGCGTCGACGAGCATCACGTCGTGAAGACGCTGGTGATGGAAGACGAGCACGCGAAGCCGTTGATCGTGCTGATGCACGGCGATCGCACCGTCAGCACCAAGAACCTCGCGCGGCAGATCGGCGCGAAGCGCGTCGAGCCGTGCAAGCCCGAGGTCGCGAACCGGCATTCGGGTTATCTGATCGGCGGCACGTCGCCGTTCGGCACGCGCAAGCAGATGCCGGTGTACGTCGAATCGACCATTCTCGAGATGGACAAAATCTGGTTGAACGGCGGGCGGCGCGGCTTTCTCGTCAGCATCGAGCCGAAGGTGCTCACCGATCTGCTCGCGGCAAAGCCGGTGCAATGCGCGAGCGTGGACTGACGCCGATGAGCGGGTTGACGTTTGCCTGAATGTTTTTCGCACGGACGCGTTCGGTAAAATGTGCGCCGCCCTGATTCGGCGGGCATGCCCTGTTGCGGTCGGGGTATCGAATGTCAGACCGCGATCCTTATAAGAGTCCCAGATGCAAAACCTGATCGTCGCTGTCGTTGCCTATCTGATCGGTTCGTTGTCGTTTGCCGTGATCGTGAGCGCCGCGATGGGTCTCGACGACCCGCGCTCGTACGGCTCGGGCAACCCGGGCGCCACCAACGTGCTGCGCAGCGGCAGCAAGAAGGCCGCGATTCTGACGCTGATCGGCGACGCCTTCAAGGGCTGGCTGCCGGTATGGCTGGTCGTGCATTTCGGCGCGCGTTACGGGCTCGACGAGCGCGCGACCGCGATTGCGTCGCTTGCGGTGTTTCTCGGTCACCTGTATCCGATTTTCTTCCGCTTCAAGGGCGGCAAAGGCGTCGCGACCGCCGCGGGCGTGCTGCTCGCGATCAACCCGACGCTTGGCGTCGCGACCTTGCTAACCTGGCTGATCGTCGCGTTCTTTACGCGCTACTCGTCGCTCGCGGCGCTGTGCTCGGCGCTGTTCGCGCCGCTGTTCTACGTGTTTCTGTTCGGGCCGCGCATCGTCGCGCTCGCGGTTCTGGTGATGAGCCTGCTGCTCGTGTGGCGGCATCGCGGCAATATTGCGAAGCTGATGCGGGGGCAGGAGAGCCGTATCGGCGACAAAAAGAAGGCAGCCGGTCCGGCGGCGGGCAACGATCTTTGAAGTGGGCTGAGCGCTTCGCCCGACCCGATGGCCCGATGCGAAGCGCTTCCGGGTCCGCGGGAGGCTCGTTGCAAGCCAGGCGCGCCGTGCCGCTTAGTCGCGGAAGTTGTTGAAGTCGAGCGGGGTGTCGGTCACGTCCTTGCGCAGCATCGCGATCACGCTTTGCAGATCATCGCGCTTCGCACCGGTGATGCGCACCGCGTCGCCCTGAATGCTCGCCTGCACCTTGATCTTGCTGTCCTTCACCAGACGCACGATTTTCTTCGACAGATCGCCCGAGACGCCCTTCTTGATCTTGATGACCTGCTTGACCTTGTCGCCGCCGATCTTCTCGATCTTGCCGTAGTCGAGGAAGCGCACGTCGACGTTGCGCTTGGCCATTTTCGACAGCAGCACGTCCTTCACCTGGCCGAGCTTGAAGTCGTCGTCGGCGTACGCGGTGATTTCGTTTTCCTTGTGTTCGACGCGCGCGTCGGACCCCTTGAAGTCGAAACGCGTCGAAATTTCCTTGTTGGACTGCTCGATCGCGTTCTTGACTTCGATCATGTTCGCTTCGCAGACGACGTCAAACGATGGCATTGCTTTCTCCCAATAGTGCGGCAGTGCGCGACACAGCCGGTCGGCTGAGCGCGAGGCACTCGCTATAATTACGGACCGGACGTCATTTTACCGACGCCGCTCTCTTTTGCCCAAGGCCGCCGCGCGGCGTCGCGACGGCGGGCGATCCCGCGCCGGGCAGCGCCGCTCGTGTCGTCAGGCGCGTCATTGGTTGTTTTTGTCGTTTCCTGTTGCTTCCCGTCGTTGCCCTGTTGCCATTCCGATGTCCCAATCCGCTCTTGCCGCTCCCGCCGTCGCGTCCCTCCTGGCCGGCTATCCGCTGAAGGCCCACAACACCTTCGGCTTCGACGTGCGCGCGCAGTTCGCGTGCCTGATCGAGCGTGAGGAACAGTTGCTCGCCGCGGTGCGCGATCCGCGCGTCGAGGGCCTGCCGCGCCTCGTGCTGGGCGGTGGCAGCAACGTCATGCTGACCGGCGACTTCGCCGGGATCGTGCTGCTGGTGGCGCTGCGCGGGCGCCGCGTGGTGCGCGAGGATCAGGATGCGTGGTATGTCGAGGCGGCCGGCGGCGAGCCGTGGCACGAGTTCGTCGCGTGGACGTTGGCGCAGGGCATGCCCGGCCTCGAGAATCTCGCGCTGATACCTGGCACGGTCGGCGCGGCGCCAATCCAGAACATCGGCGCGTACGGGCTCGAAATGTGCGAACGCTTCGCGTCGCTGCGGGCGATCGAGCTCGTGACCGGCGAGGCCGTCGAACTCGACGGCGATGCGTGCCGGTTCGGCTATCGCGACAGCCTTTTCAAGCGGGAAGGGCGCGAGCGCTTCGTGATTGCGTCGGTGACGTTCCGTTTGCCGAAGGCGTGGCAGCCGCGCGCGGGCTACGCGGATCTCGCGCGCGAGCTGGCGGCGCGCGGTCATGCGGCGAGCGCTGGCCAAGCCGAGGGTGCGGCCACGCAGCCGACCGCGCAAGCCATTTTCGATGCGGTCGTCGCCGTGCGGCGTGCGAAGCTGCCCGATCCGCTCGAACTGGGCAACGCGGGGAGCTTCTTCAAGAATCCGGTAATCGATGCCGCCCAGTTCGAGGCGCTGAAGCGTCGCGAGCCGGAAGTCGTGTCGCATGTGCAAGCGGATGGGCGGGTGAAGCTGGCGGCCGGCTGGCTGATCGACCGATGCGGCTGGAAGGGTCGCGCGATGGGCGCGGCGGCCGTGCATGAGCGACAGGCGCTGGTGCTGGTGAATCGCGGTGGCGCGAGCGGCACGGAAGTGTTGGCGCTGGCACGGGCGATCCAGCACGACGTGTTCGAGCGATTCGGCGTGGAACTGGAGGCGGAGCCAGTTTGCCTGTGAGCGGCAGTTCTCTCTTTTCGCGCTGAGTTGCCCCGCGGAGCGTCGCCGCCGACGAATGCAATAGGCGCCGGGAGTTTCCTCCCGGCGCCTTTTTTGTGCCCGCGGTTCCGGCGCGTGTATGGACCAGCGGCTCGCTCAGTGATTGAGCTTGCCGAGCAGCAGGTATTCCATCAACGCCTTCTGCACGTGCAGACGGTTTTCCGCCTCATCCCACACGACGCTCTGCGCTCCGTCGATCACTTCCGCGCTGACTTCTTCGCCGCGATGCGCGGGCAGGCAGTGCATGAAGAGCGCGTCGGGATTCGCGCGCGCCATCATGTCGGCGTCGACGCACCAGTCTGCGAAGGCCTTCTTGCGCGCTTCGTTCTCGGCCTCGAAGCCCATGCTGGTCCACACGTCGGTGGTGACGAGATCGGCGCCCGTGCAGGCTTCGTTCGGGTCGTCGAATTCCTCGTGGAACGACGCGCTTTGCGCCGCGACGAGCGCGCGGTCGAGCTTGTAGCCGGGCGGCGTGGACAGGCGCAGCCGGAACCCGAGAATCTGCGCGGCTTCGATCCACGTGTACAGCATGTTATTCGCGTCGCCGACCCACGCGACCGTCTTGTCGCGAATTGGACCGCGATGCTCGAAGTACGTGAAGATGTCTGCGAGCACCTGACACGGGTGGTATTCGTTCGTGAGCCCGTTGATCACCGGCACGCGCGAATTCTCGGCGAAGCGCTGGATGATGTCCTGGCCGAACGTGCGGATCATGATGATGTCGACCATGCGCGAGATGACTTGCGCGGCGTCTTCGATCGGCTCGCCGCGGCCGAGCTGCGTGTCGCGCGTGCTCATGAACACGGCGTGGCCGCCCAGCTGGAAGATGCCGGCTTCGAACGACAGGCGCGTGCGTGTCGAATTCTTTTCGAAGATCATCGCCAGCGTGCGGTCATGCAGCGGGTGATAGGTCTCGTAGTTCTTGAATTTGCGTTTCAGGATGCGCGCGCGCTCCAGCACGTACTCGTAGTCTTCCAGCGAGAAGTCCTTGAACTGCAGGTAGTGGCGAATTTTCTTGGCGGTCATGAAACAAATACGGCGGTCTCACCCGGCAGGGTTGCCGGACTGCGCCGCCGTCGGTATGGTGGTAACTCCATGCAGCATAAAGGATTTCGCCTCGTTTGACGAGTCGGCGGGAAGGCGCCGCAAGCGATTCGAAAGCGTCGTACCGGGCTTCGCGGGGTCGTCGGAAGGCGCTTGTGTGCGCTGCGGAAAAGGGCCCGCTGCGCTATAATCTGCGGGTTATCCCAAAGCCCAGCAGGCCGGCGTTTCGCTTGAAGAAACGCGGCTCGCGCGGCGCGGAAAGCCTGTCACGGCGTGGCCGTCATGACAGACGCCAGAGCGGTTCAGCCGGTTCGCCGCAGCGGTTCTCGTGGTGCGGTTCGTCATTGTTGCGTTAGCGCCAGATCCCACGCACGTCGCAGGTGGCTGCAAGCGCTTGCCGTACATGCCGCTTGCGGTGAGTTCGAGCGTACAACTGGCGTCGCCGGTTGGTCGTCATTCCGCTGGGCAGTCACACAGGTATTTCTACATGGCCGAAGCAGCTCCAATCGAATATTTCATTCAGGGCATTACGTCGACCGGAAAAAAATTTCGGCCGAGCGACTGGTCGGAGCGGCTCGCGGGCGTCATGTCGTCGTTCGGGCCCGGCGTGAGGAAGGGGCCGAACGCCTATATGCAGTACTCGCTGTACGTGCGGCCGACCATGATCGGCGACCTCAAATGCGTGATTCTCGATTCGCGGCTGCGCGACATCGAACCAATGGCCTTCGATTTCGTTATGAACTTCGCGAAAGACAACGACCTGCTGGTCACCGAGGCGTGTGAGCTGGAACTCGAGCATGCGCCTGCGCCGCAAGCCAAACGGCACGTCATCTGATGTAAGTCGACCGGATCGGCAAAAGCAGAAAAACAAAAACCCGCAAGCAGCGGGTTTTTTTGTGGCTGGCAATTCAACCGAAACAAAAAAGCCCGCCAAAGCGGGCTTCTTGTGCAGCGGAAACAGGAGGTAGCCCGCCGAAGCGGGCCGACCGGAATTACTGCGCTGCGGGCGCTTGCAGACCCTTGACGGCTGCAGCGAGGCGGCTCTTGTTGCGAGCTGCCTTGTTCTTGTGAACGATGTTCTTGTCGGCGATGATGTCGATGGTCTTCGACGATGCCTTGAAGATTTCGGCGGCCTTAGCGTGATCGCCTGCGTCGATTGCCTTGCGGACAGCCTTGATAGCCGTGCGGAACTTCGAGCGCAGTGCCGAGTTGTGCGAGTTTGCCTTCGCGGCCTGGCGGGCGCGCTTGCGTGCTTGTGCGGAGTTAGCCATGACGGTTCCTTATCCTGTTCCTGTTTCCAGTACCCGGCCTTCAATGATGAGGCGAGGTGCTGCTTCTCGATCCGAACCCTTGGAAGCGATTGCCCAAGGGCGCAAAAGTGTCGAAAAAATCGATCGAACTACGCGAAGGCGGGCTCGTGTTTCAAGGCATCCGGATGTATTGACAGGCGGCGCTGCGCCAACCTGAGAACCGCGTCCGAAGACCATTCGAAAACTGAGCAAGCTTCGAAACCGACGATTATAGCAACAAAATCAGGCACGTGACAACGGAAAACACGTGCCGGCGCCATAATGACCGGAGCGGCGTCATGTCGGCGCGTATGTGCTGGCCCTCCTGCGAGGGCACCGATGGAAGGCGGGGCGCTGCCGGGAAGACCGCAGAAAACACAAAAAATCGCGCTTTCCAGCCGATCGCGGCGAACGTCCGCGTGGCAAATCGGTCCGAATCGCGTTCTGGCTCGTCGCCCGCATTGGCGGGACCCGTATAATAAGCGCCCCATGAATCTATTACGAGCCCTGCTGACGGTCAGCGGCTTCACGCTGCTGTCGCGCGTGACCGGACTGGCCCGTGAAACGCTGATCGCCCGTGCGTTCGGCGCCAGTCAATACACCGACGCTTTCTACGTCGCCTTTCGCATTCCGAACCTGCTGCGTCGCATTTCCGCCGAAGGCGCGTTCTCGCAGGCCTTCGTGCCGATCCTCGCGGAGTTCAAGAACCAGCAAGGCCACGACGCCACCAAGGCGCTCGTCGACGCGACCTCGACCGTGCTCGCGTGGGCGCTCGCCGTGCTGTCAGTGATCGGCGTGGTCGGCGCGTCGGGCGTCGTGTTCGTCGTCGCGTCGGGCCTCGCGCACGAGGGCCACGCGTACCAGCTTGCGGTCGCGATGACGCGCATCATGTTCCCATACATCATTTTCATCTCGCTGACGTCGCTGGCGTCGGGCGTGCTGAACACGTACAAGAACTTTTCGTTGCCCGCGTTCGCGCCCGTGCTGTTGAACGTCGCGTTCATCGTCTCCGCCGTATTCCTCGCGCCGCGCCTGCAAACGCCGGTCTATGCGCTCGCCTGGGCAGTGATCGTCGGCGGCGTGCTGCAATTCGTCGTGCAGCTGCCGGGCCTCAAGAAGATCGACATGGTGCCGCTCATCGGCCTGAACCCGCTGCGCGCGCTCGCGCATCGCGGCGTAAAGCGGGTGCTCGCGAAGATGGTGCCGGCGATGTTCGCGGTGTCGGTCGCGCAGATCAGCCTGATCATCAACACCAACATCGCGTCGCACATCGGCCCCGGCGCGGTGTCGTGGATCAACTACGCCGACCGGCTGATGGAGTTTCCGACCGCGCTGCTCGGCGTCGCGCTGGGCACGATCCTGCTGCCGAGCCTGTCGAAGGCGCACGTCGATGCCGACTCGCATGAGTATTCGTCGCTGCTCGACTGGGGACTGCGCGTCACGTTCCTGCTCGCCGCGCCGAGCGCGATCGCGCTGTTCTTTTTCGCCCAGCCGCTGACAGCGGTGCTGTTCAACTACGGCAAGTTCGACGGCAATGCGGTCGTGATGGTGAGCCGCGCGCTCGCCGCCTACGGAGTCGGCCTGATCGGCCTGATCCTGATCAAGATCCTCGCGCCGGGCTTTTACGCGAAGCAGGACATCAAGACGCCAGTGAAGATCGGCATCGGCGTGCTGGTCGTCACGCAGTTGAGCAACTACGTGTTCGTGCCGGTGTTCGCGCATGCGGGTCTCACGCTGAGCGTCGGGCTCGGCGCTTGCGTCAATGCGTTGCTGCTATTCATTGGTCTGCGCAAACGTGGCATTTATATGCCGTCGAGCGGCTGGCTCAAGTTTTTCGTGCAGTTGCTCGGGGCGTGCCTCGTGCTCGCCGGCGTGATGCGCTGGCTCGCGATCAGCTTCGACTGGATCGGCATGCATACCCAGCCGGTCAGCCGCATGGTGTTGCTCGGTGCGTGTCTCGTGCTGTTCGCCGCGCTGTATTTCGGTATGCTTTGGCTGATGGGCTTCAAGTACGCGTATTTCAGAAGGCGAGTGAAGTGATCACCATGTCGCGGGTTCTCGATTATTTCAGTACGCTCGTCGCCGAAGACGAGAGCCTGCCGCTGACCGAGACGGCACTCTCGATCGCGCAGGATGCCTATCCCGACCTCGATCTGCAGTCGGTGCTCGCCGAGATCGACGAGCTGGTGCTGCGGCTGCGGCGCCGCATGCCCGACGATGCCGACATCCGTCAGAAGGTTGGCATCCTCAACCGTTTCTTTTTCCGCGAACTCGGTTTCGCGAGCAACCTGAACGATTACTACGACCCCGACAACAGCCATCTGAACGTCGTACTCAAACGTCGCCGCGGCATTCCGATTGCGCTCGCGGTGCTCTATCTGGAGATGGCCGAGCAATTCGGCGTTCCGGTGCGTGGGGTGTCGTTTCCAGGCCACTTCCTGCTGCGCGTGACGATGCCCGACGGCGACGTGATGCTCGATCCGACCACCGGTCATTCGCTGTCCGAAGCGCAGATGGTCGAGATGCTCGAGCCGTACGTGGCGTCGGCTGGCGATTCGGTCGGGCGCGCGCTACGCATGCTGCTGCAACCGGCCACGCATCGCGAGATCGTCGCGCGGATGTTGCGCAACCTGAAGGCGATCTATCTGCAGACCGAGCGTTGGCAACGTCTGCTCGCGGTGCAGCAACGGCTCGTCATTCTGCTGCCGGACAATATCGAGGAAGTGCGGGATCGCGGTTTCGCGTATGCGCGGCTCGATTATCTGCGGCCCGCGCTCGAGGACCTCGAAAGCTATCTCGGCGATCGTCCCGATGCGGAAGATGCCACCGTGGTCGAGTCGCAGTTGCATGAATTGCGGCAGCGCACGCGGCATGATGGCGGCGAATAGCGACGCGCGTTTTCACGCTGCATAAAACACAAACGCCTGCACATGTCGCACATGCACAGGCGTTTTTTTATCGCCGTATGCAGGCCTTGGCCTGGCATCGGCGACCAGATCGATCGCTAAGCGATCCTCACTTCGGCTGCATGCGGATCGCGCCGTCCAGCCGGATCACCTCGCCGTTCAGCATCGGATTGTCGAAGATCTGCTTGGCGAGCATCGCGTATTCGGCCGGTTTGCCGAGGCGCGGCGGGAACGGCACCATCGCACCGAGCGCGTCCTGCACTTCCTGCGGCATGCCGAGCAGCATCGGCGTTTCGAAGAGGCCGGGGGCGATCGTCATCACGCGGATCGCGTTGCGCGACAGGTCTCGCGCGATCGGCAGCGTCATACCGACCACGCCAGCCTTCGACGCGGAGTAGGCCGCCTGGCCGATCTGGCCGTCGAACGCGGCGACCGATGCGGTGTTGATGATCACGCCGCGCTCGCCGTTGGCGTTCGGCTCGTTCTTCGACATTTGCACCGCGGCGAGCCGGATCATGTTGAACGTGCCGATCAGATTGATCGAGATCGTGCGCGTGAACAGATCGAGCGAATGGGGCCCATCCTTGCCGACGGTCTTCGCGGCCGGCGCGACGCCCGCGCAGTTGACGAGACCGCGCAGCGTACCGAGCTTCGTCGCGGCTTCGACGGCCTGTTGCGCGTCCTCTTCCCGGCTCACGTCGCATTTGACGAAAGCGCCGCCGAGTTCCTTTGCGAGCGCCTCGCCCGCGTCCAGATTCAGGTCGGCGAGGACGACTTTGCCGCCGTTCTCGACGAGCAGGCGCGCGGTGGCAGCGCCGAGCCCTGATGCGCCGCCGGTGATCAGGAACACGTTGTCACGAATTTCCATGTCTTCTCCTTTACTACGGTTGTTCAGTGCGGCCTCGAGCGAAGCATTTTTCGACGACGATCGATTGTAGCGGCTGTGCTGCGCTGCGGACAAGCGAAGCGGGCGGCGGCATGCAAGCGCTATGGAAACCTAACTGGTTCCGCTGGGCGTTCCCCACCGCTTGCCGCTTTTGGTTTGCGCACCAAGCCAAATAAAAAACCCGCCCAACGTGGGCGGGTTTTGGTCAACGAAAACAGCGGTAATGTTTGGACCAAGCCGGCTTACTTCAGCGCGTCGAACGCGCGGGCGCGAATTTCATCGACGCTGCCGAGGCCCGAAATGCGGCGATATTGGGGCGCCTTCACCGAGCTCGACGTATCGCCGTTCTTCGCCCAGCCGTTGTAGTACTCGATCAGCGGCTTGGTTTGCGATTCGTACACTTCCAGACGCTTCTTGACCGTTTCTTCCTTGTCGTCGTCGCGCTGGATCAGCGGTTCGCCGGTCACATCGTCGATGCCCTCGACCTTCGGCGGATTGAACGTCACGTGATAGGTGCGGCCCGATGCGGGGTGCGAGCGACGGCCGCTCATGCGCACGATGATCTCGTCGAACGGCACGTCGATTTCGAGCACGTAGTCGATCGCGACACCGGCCTGCTTCATTGCTTCGGCTTGCGGAATCGTGCGCGGGAAGCCGTCGAACAGATAGCCGTTCGCGCAGTCCGGCTGCTGCAGACGTTCCTTCACGAGGTTGATGATCAGCTCATCCGTGACGAGCTCGCCGGCGTCCATGAAGCGCTTTGCTTCGAGGCCGAGCGGCGTGCCGGCCTTGACGGCCGCGCGCAGCATGTCGCCGGTCGAAATTTGCGGGATGCCGAACTTTTCCTTGATGAAGTTGGCCTGAGTGCCTTTGCCGGCACCCGGTGCACCCAACAGGATCAAACGCATGGATATCTCCAGATCTATGTGAATTCTTTGTTGACGCGGCATGCTTCCCGGCGATTCTCGCAGGTTCCGCATCGGCTACCGTTGGCTACCTCGCGCTGCACGTCGAATACGACGGCGCTGCAAGATCCGCACGGCGCGACCGGGATAACCCGCGTGTCGCCTGCGCTGGGAGGCGCGCATAACCGTTCGATTATGCCACGGCTTCCCGCGCTCAAGACCCGAATAAGGCCCGTATGCGCGCGAGATCGGCGGGGGTATCGACCCCCGCCAACGGTACGTCTTGCGTGACGAGGACCGCGATGCGCTCGCCATGCCACATCGCGCGCAGTTGTTCGAGCGCTTCGACCTGCTCGATCGGCGAGATCGCGAGGCTCGGGTACGTGCGCAGAAATTTCGCGCGATACGCGTACAGGCCGATGTGCCGGTATACGACGGCGGGCGCGGCCGGCGTCGGCATCGATGCGACGTTGGGCCAGTGCGGTTGCCATGCGTCGCGCGCCCACGGGATCGGCGCGCGCGAGAAATACAGCGCGATGCCGCGCGCATCGGGCACGACCTTGACGACGTTCGGATTGAAAATTTCGGCGGGATCGGTGATCGGATGCGCGGCCGTCGCGATCGCGCAGTCGCTCGTCGTTGCCAGATGCGCGGCGACGCCGCGCACGAGCGCCGGGTCGATCAGCGGCTCGTCGCCCTGCACGTTGACGACGATCGTGTCGTCGCTCCAGCCGAAACGCGTCGCCACTTCCGCGAGACGGTCGGTGCCCGACGGATGGTCGGCGCGCGTGAGTACCGCGTCGAAGCCGTGGTCTCGCGCCGCGTCGAGCACTTCCTGCGCGTCCGACGCGACCAGCACCTGTTGTGCGCCCGATTCGCGCGCGCGCTGCGCGACGCGCACGACCATCGGTTTGCCGCCGATGTCCGCGAGCGGCTTGTTGGGCAGACGCGTCGACGCGAGGCGGGCCGGCACGACGGCGATAAACGGATGAGGGGTGGTGTGGATCATCGGATCAGGAACGGTCGGCGATCAGGCCGGAGGAAGAGGCTGCGCGCGCGACGCTCACGCAGGGTCGGAGATGAGCCGGAGCGGCGAAAACGGCTGCGGATCGATATTGGAGCGCATGCGGGGAGGGGGGCGGTGGCATCGATGAAGCCTGCCTTGACCCGCGCGCGAGCGAGACGTCGCGGCGCCTCGGTGCCGCGACGCGGCGGGTCAGGCGACCGAGCCTGGATTCAGATCGACCGGCGTGCCTTCGACGGTCTGCCTCGCTTCGTCGACGAGCATCACGGGAATGCCGTCGCGGATCGGATAGGCGAGCTTGTCCGCGTTGCAGATCAGTTCCTGCGCGGCGCGGTCGTAGCTGAGCGGGCCCTTGCAGATCGGGCAGACGAGGATTTCAAGCAGGCGAGCGTCCACGGACTTTCTCCACAACTAATGCAGTGAGGCGGTGATCAAGCGCGGCTTCGACCGGGACTACCCAGATGCGCGCGTCGTGCCAGGCCCCCAATTTTACCGCATCCTTTTCCGTAATCAGGATCGCGTCGGCGTCGACGTCGGTGAACGGATTGCGCTCGAACGCGTAGTGGTCGGGCAGCGCGCGCGTCGTGGGCGCGAGGCCGGCCGCGCGCACTGTCGCGAAAAAGCGTTCCGGCGCGCCGATGCCGGCCGCGGCCAGCACGCGTTGACCGGCGAATTGCGCAAGCGGGCGGCGCAGTGCGGGATTGTCGAGATGCCACGCGTCGGCAGGGGCGAGCTGCAGTGCGAACGTGTTCGGCCACGCGGGCAGCGTGCGCGCATACGGATCGTTGATCAGCGTCGCGTCGCGGCGGCGCGACAGCGGCTCGCGCAGCGGCCCGGCCGGTAGCAGGAAACCGTTGCCGCCGAGCCGGTGATCGAACACGACGAGTTCGACATCGCGCGCGAGGCGATAGTGCTGCAAGCCGTCGTCGCTGACGATCACGTCGACGTCGCGATGCGCGGCGCACAACGCCTGCGCGGCGGCGACGCGGTCCGGACAGACCCACACGGGTGCGCCGGTGCGGCGCGCGATCAGCAACGGCTCGTCTCCGCCGACCCGTGCCGACGAACCGGGCGTGACCCGGGTCGGCATGCTCACGCGCGCGCCGTAGCCGCGCGACACGATGCCGGGCGTTAAGCCCGCGGCGCGCAACGCTTCGACGAGCGCGATGACGGTCGGCGTCTTGCCGGTGCCCCCGACCGTCACGTTGCCGACCACCACCACCGGCACGCCGACGCGCACCGATTTCAGCCAGCCGAGCGAAAACACGGCGCGGCGCGCGGCCGCGACTGCGCCGAACACGCAGGCGAGCGGCGTCAGCGCCCAGGCGAGCGGTCCACGTTGCTGCCATTCGCGCGAGAGGCGCGCTCCGAGACGGTCGCTGAGTTCGCTCATGGGCGGGTTGCGAGCACGGACTGCGCGCCGTGCGCACTACGCGGGGTCAACATCAACGCGGTTCTCCGGGCAATCGAATGTGAATACGGGTCGAAAAATGAGGTGCGAGCGGCGCGGCGAAAGGGCCCGCGGCCAGTGGCCTCGGGCCGGGCAAGCTCTCCGCCGCGCTGCGCGATCGACATGCCGTCGAACCCGGCACTGTAGCGCGCGGGCGTCCCGCCCGGCAAGTCGCGTAAGGTCCAACGCACGCCGCTCCACGCTATGTGCGGTTGCTCACAGTCTGTGGATAACTTTGTGGAGAACCTGCCGTCCGATCGTCCCGAAGGGCCATTCCGTGCGCTTTGGATCGTAGTACTCGCTCGCTATCGAGATGCAAACGCCATATAAATCAAGGCTCTGCCAGGAATTTATTGACGTTGGCGGGCGTTCTGGCGGAATTCGTCAGGCGGTTCCCGCCATGTGGACACTTTTAACAATCCTGCGATTCCGGCTGGACGCCGCTCTTCGCTCGGTCTATCGTCTGTCCGGCCAGCGCTATTTATTCCTTGCATGAACCCCGAAAATCCTTTTGCTTCTGCGGCCACACCTGGCGGTGAGGTCGTCGTTCCCGTCTCCGCGCTCAATCGCGCCATCGGCACGATGCTCGAACGCTCGTTTCCACTCGTTTGGGTCGCGGGTGAAGTGTCGAACTTCACGCGCGCCGCGAGCGGCCATTGGTACTTCTCGATCAAGGACGCGCAGGCGCAGATGCGCTGCGTGATGTTCCGCGGTCGAGCTCAGTACGCCGAATTCATGCCGCGCGAAGGCGATCGCATCGAAGTGCGCGCCCTCGTCACGATGTACGAGCCGCGCGGCGAACTGCAGCTTAATGTCGAAGCGGTGCGCCGCACCGGCCAGGGGCGTTTGTACGAAGCGTTTCTGCGGTTGAAGGCGCAACTCGAGGCCGAGGGGCTGTTCGCCGCCGAGCGCAAGCGCGCGCTGCCGACGCATCCGCGCGCGATCGGTATCGTCACGTCGTTGCAGGCGGCCGCATTGCGCGATGTGCTGACGACGCTGTCGCGTCGCGCACCGCATATTCCGGTGATCGTTTATCCGGCGCCGGTGCAGGGCGCGGGCGTCAGCGCGAAGCTCGCGGCGATGATCGAGGCGGCTGGCGCGCGCCGCGAGGTCGACGTGCTGATCGTGTGTCGCGGCGGCGGCTCGATCGAAGATCTGTGGGCGTTCAACGAAGAAGTGCTCGCGCGCGCGATTGCGGAAAGCGTCATACCCGTGGTGAGCGGCGTCGGTCACGAGACCGATTTCACGATTGCCGATTTCGCCGCCGACGTACGTGCACCGACGCCGACCGGTGCCGCCGAACTCGTCAGTCCACAGCGCGTCATGCTGCTGCGCGAACTCGATCATCGGCACGCGACGCTCGCGCGCGCGTTCGGCCGCATGATGGAGCGGCGCGCGCAGCAGCTCGACTGGCTGGCGCGCCGGCTCGTGTCGCCCGCCGAGCGGCTCGCTCGGCAGCGCACGCATCTGCAGCAGTTGCGCGTTCGGCTCGCGTCGGCGGGCGCGCGGCCCGTGCGCGACGCTCGTGCGCGATTTTCGCTGCTGCAGATGCGCTGGCAACGCTGGCGTCCGGATCTCGCGGCCGAGCGCACGCGCGTCAACGTGTTGGCGCAGCGTCTGAATGCGGCGCTATCGCGCCGGCATGAACGACAGGTCGCGCGCATCGACATGCTCAGCGCGCGACTCGAAGTGCTGAGTCCACAGCGCACGCTCGAGCGCGGTTATGCGGCCGTGCTCGATGCGCAAAGCGGTCGGGCGATTCGCACGCCGTCGTCGCTGAAACCTGGACGTAGTCTGACGATGCATCTCGCCGAAGGCTCGGCCGATGTCGCGCTCGCCGACGTGCAGGCGCGTCTGACCGACGGTTTCTGACGTTTCGCCGGTGGGCGCGTGACGCCTGTTTACGGTCTTCCGACGAGCCGGGCACGCGCCATGCGCGCGCTTCTCATGGGCCTTGCGCACGGCGTGTTCGACATGCCGGACATAAAGGCCGTTGGTTTGCGGGGTTATTCCAACTCGCCTACAATCGAGTGCTCGATAGCGTCATCCGCAGACTCCCCACAACAGATACAGAGAAGGAAAGCACCATGGAACATACGCTCCCGCCGCTGCCGTTTGCGAAAAACGCGCTCGCTCCGCACATGTCGGAAGAGACGCTCGAGTTTCACTATGGCAAGCATCACCAGACCTATGTGACCAACCTGAACAATCTGATCAAGGGCACCGAGTTCGAGAACCTGTCGCTGGAAGAGATCGTCAAGAAGTCGTCGGGCGGTATCTTCAACAATTCGGCTCAGGTGTGGAATCACACGTTCTTCTGGAACAGCCTGTCGCCGCAAGGTGGCGGCGCACCGACCGGCGCGCTGGCTGACGCCATCAACGCGAAGTGGGGTTCGTTCGACAAGTTCAAGGAAGAGTTTGCGAAGACCGCGGTCGGCACGTTCGGCTCGGGCTGGGCATGGCTCGTGAAGAAGGCTGATGGTTCGCTCGACCTCGTGTCGACGAGCAACGCCGCCACGCCGCTCACCACCGACGCGAAGGCTCTGCTGACGATCGACGTGTGGGAGCACGCTTACTACATCGACTATCGCAATGCGCGTCCGAAGTTCGTCGAGGCGTACTGGAACATCGTCAACTGGGACTTCGCAGCGAAAAACTTCGCTTGAGATTGCCGGTTGCGGCTCGCCGTCTGATGTCGTGATCTTTGCGGTCGCGATTGAAGATGGTAGCCAGAGACGAAAGCCCTCCATCGCGAGGGCTTTTTCTTTCTGGAGGCGATTGGAAGGGGAGGGATTGGTATTGCTTACCACCGAGGGATGCCCTTCTTACGCGCTCCTGAAAGAAGTTTGTCACAGTTGGTAACTGCGGTTTGGCGGGGCCCGGCGCTAAGTGAAATTGCCCTGCGGCTAATCGTCGGGACCAGAATTCGTGGACATCTGTCGATGCCGATGAGCCCGGTCCCCGCTCGTCGACTTCGCCGAACTGGCGGGGGCGGGCGCTGGCGGCGGATGGTTCATGTACTGGAAGTTCTGCGCGGTCGCGGCGCTCGGGAAGGTCGTCACGCCCAGTTGCTGGAGTACGACGTTCGGCGCGGCCGGCGTCGTGTCAATCGATTGCCAGCTCATCTACAAGCATTACTTGATATAACGTACCAATCGCCGCAGTGACTCGCAGCAAGGTCGAGGCCAGCCAGCCGGGCAAAAAACTTTCTGTAACTGAGCCGTAACCACGGAATTTCGCGATTAGCCTAACGTTTGAATTCCAAACCTCCGAAGTGCACCACCATGATTCCCAGCAATAAAACGATCAGCCTGGCGATTCCCGCCACCGTCATCGCGCTCGCGTTAGGCGGTTGCGCAGTGGCGCCACCGAGCGGCCCGAGCATAGCCGCGATGCCGCGCAGCGGCGAGCCGCTCAGCCAGTTCCAGCAGAACGACTACGCCTGCCGCGACTACGCGAATCAATCGACGAATCCGTCCGGCGCTGCGCAGGCGGCCACCACGAACAGCGTGAACAGCGCGGCGCTCGGCACGCTCGGCGGCGCAGCGATCGGCGCGCTGTTCGGCGCCGCGGCGGGCAACGCCGGCGCGGGCGCGGCGATCGGCGCCGGCAGCGGTCTGCTGATCGGGGGCGCGAACGGCGCGAATGGCGCCCAGTATTCGGCGGCCGGCATGCAGGCGCGCTACGACACCGCCTACGCCCAGTGCATGACCTCGAAGGGTGAGACGATCGTTCAGCCGCAGCCTTACTATTCGACGCAGCCGGTGTACGTCGCGCCCCGTCCTTATTACGCGCCGCCTCCGCCCGTCATGTACGCGCCTTATCCGGCTTACTGAGCGGTGATAGCTGAGATCGGCCGGCTTGCTTGTCTTGCATTGTCGGCCGGTACTGCATTTGAAGTCCGAAGGACGGTTGGGCGGTAGCTTTTAGCGACGATCGTCGAATCCGTGCCGCTCCTTATTCCGCGCTGTCGGTCGATGCCGCTTTGCGCGGGCGACGGCTCCGGGACGCCGTTTTACGGGCTGCTGCCTTCCTGGCGGCCTCAGACCCTTCTTCCGAGTTGATTGCTGGAGCAGGGGGCGCGGCCGGCGCTGCGATCTCAGGTACTTCCTCGATCGTGCCTGGCGTGCTTTTCTTCACTTTCTTCGCGGCCGTTTTGCGCGATGCGCGCTTTTTGGCGCTTTGACGCAGCGCGGGTTGGTCGCTGTCGGTGGAATGGTCGGTTCCTTGGCCGAATACGACTTGTTCAGCGGCTGTATCCGCTTTCCCTGTTACAGCGCGAGCTTTGGACTCTTCAGTTATCGGTTCAGTGACGAACTCATGTGGGAGCGGCGCGTGTTCACGCGGTTCCTGCCGCTCGACCTCTTCGGCGGGTTCCGCGTGTTCGGTGAGAGCCGGAGCGGTAGCCGCATGCTCTTCATCAGCCGTTTCGTGGTGACCGCGCTTGCCGTGCGCGGCCTCCTGCTGACCCCGCCCCAGCTTGCGGTTGTTGCGCTCCTTGCGCCGCGACTTGTGCTTGCCGCCCGACTCGGACGCGGCCGCTTGCGCAGCCTGCGCTTCATACGAATGTTCGGCCGCCTGTTCGGCCGATACCGCTTCAGCCGACCCCGTTTCGGCAGACTCCGCCGCGGTTTCGCCGATGGTTTCACTTGCCGCTTCACTCGCAACGTTCACGGCTGTGCTTCGATAGACGTACGCGCCTGACTTTTCATCGCGGCCGAATTCGAGCAGCCCGCGCGCCTGCGCTTCTTCCAGCAGATTGCCGAAAGCGCGAAACCCGTAATACGTCTCGTTGAAATCCGGTTTGCGCCGTTTGATCGCGTTCTTCAGCACGGACGCCCAGATCTTGCCGCTGTCGCCACGTTCGGAAGCGAGCGCGTCGAATGTCTGCACCGCAATTTCAACGGCCTTGCTGCGGCGCTTCTCCAGATCTTCCTTGGGCGGAGCCTTCTCTTCATCAGGCGCACGTTTGGCTGCCTGCTGGGTGTTCTGCTGCTGACGCGACGATTCGGGCCTTGCGACTGCGCGCTGACTTTCGCGTACAAGATCGTCGTAAAAGAAGAACTCGTCGCAATTCGCAATCAGCAGATCCGAGGTGGACTGTTGCACACCGACGCCGATCACCTGTTTGGCGTTCTCGCGCAGCTTCGACACGAGCGGCGAGAAATCCGAATCACCACTGATGATGACGAACGTATTGACGTGCGATTTCGTGTAACAAAGATCGAGCGCATCGACGACGAGCCGGATGTCGGCGGAATTCTTGCCCGATTGGCGCACGTGTGGAATTTCGATCAACTCGAAATTGGCCTCGTGCATCGCGCCTTTGAAGCTCTTGTAACGATCCCAGTCGCAATACGCTTTCTTGACGACGATGCTGCCCTTCAGCAGCAGGCGCTCGAGCACCAGCTTGATGTCGAACTTGTCGTACTTCGCGTCGCGCACGCCAAGCGCGACATTCTCGAAGTCGCAGAACAGCGCCATGCTGACGTTTTCGTTGGATGACGCCATGTGTATCTCCATTGAAGCGGTCGTCGAAGTCGACGAATCGCGACATGATAGCGATTCCAGCGAAGGTGAGCAGCTTTTGTGGTGCGCTCGCACCGATCGGTAGGTGGGAATTTGCAGCCAGCGGTCCAACCGGTGGTTCAGCGGGCGGCTCGATGTCAGTTCCGTTACAGGGTGTCGCGACGGCCTGCGTTGTTCCATGTCGCGCGAGCTTCCAGCACGTCGTCGATCAATCCGTATTCCCTCGCTTCGAGCGCCGACATGAAGTTGTCGCGGTCGGTATCGCGCGCGATTTCTTCGATGCTGCGTCCGGTGCGCTCGGCCATCATCGCATTGAGACGCGCTCGTACATACAGCACCTCCTTGGCCTGGATTTCGATGTCCGCCGCGGTGCCCTGACCGCCGCCCGACGGCTGGTGAATCATGATGCGCGCATTGGGTAGCGCATACCGTTTGCCGCGTTGGCCCGCGGTGAGCAGAAAGGTGCCCATGCTCGCGGCAAAACCCGTGCACAAGGTCGAGACCTCCGGCTTGATGAACTGCATGGTGTCGTAAATCGCGAGGCCGTCATACACGGAGCCGCCGGGCGAGTTGATGTAAAAAGAAATATCCTTGTCGGGGTTCTCCGATTCGAGAAACAGCAATTGCGCGACGATCAGACTGGCTGACTGCTCGTTCACGGGCCCGACAAGAAAGACGATGCGCTCGCGCAGCAGGCGGGAGTAGATGTCATAGGCACGTTCGCCCCGGCCGGATTGTTCGATCACCGTGGGCACAAGGCCGAGGCCGGAGACAGACGGGTAACTGGAAGGCATGGATTCCTCGTTCAGGATGGATGGCGCGGGCATTCCGGGATGCGCAGGCCGCCGCGGATCAGAAGCCGCGTGACATGCGCCGGTTGTTGCTCATTTGACGAAGCTGCCGCTGGCGTTGTGACAGGTTGTGACAGCGAATTTTTTTGCGCCGCGCTGTCACATCACCGGTTGCCCATGCGTCAAGCTCAGGAATACCGAGCATGACGCGCGCCTGAGCCATGCCACCGGTATGCAGCCGCTTTTTCACCACGCACCATCGGGAGGTCTACGCATGACGGAACAGGGAATCGACAAGGCATCCAGTTTCGAGGCCGCGCGCGCCCGTCTGCTGGCACTCGCATATCGGATGCTCGGCAGTCGCGCGGAGGCCGAAGACGTCGTGCAGGATGTCTGGCTCAAATGGCACCTGGCCGATACGCAGGCGGTGCAAACGCCGGTCGCGTGGCTCACCACGCTCACCACGCGCACGGCGATCGACCGTCTGCGGCATGCACAGCGCGAGCGTGCGTCCCAGGCTAGCGGCTGGTTGCCGGAGCCGTGGCTCGACGAGGTCGCACCATCGGCGGAGGAGTTGGCGTTGCGAGCGGCAGATATGTCGTACGGCGTGATGCTGCTTCTCGAACATCTGAAACCAGACGAACGTGCGGCGCTCGTCCTGCATGAAGCGTTCGAGTGCGGTTATGCGGAAATCGCCTCGATTCTCGAGCGCACGCCGGCCGCTTGCCGGCAAATGGTTCATCGCGCCAAGGAGCGTCTGAGACGTGCGGGGGCGCCGTTGGAGCGGCCCGATCCGGCGGTGCATGGGCGAATCGTCGAGCGTTTGCGCGCGGCGCTCGAAGCGCAAGACCGGGCGGGCCTGCTACAGCTTTTCAGCGATGCGCCGCAACTGATCAGCGACGTACCTTTGTACGCTCCGCCCCCTCCGTTCCCCACAGCCAACCCGGCCCTTCGAGCACAAGGGCCAACGCCTGAAACCGAAGCGCAACGCGACCGCGAACCGGGTTCAGGTCCGAAGTGGATGGCTGTAGTCACATCGCTCGCGCAACAGGCGAGCCATGCGGAGGTGGTGTCGATGGCGGGTGCGGTGTGCATCGCACTGTTCTGCGACGGCGAGATCGTCGGGTTAATCGACGTGGTGACGGATGGCAAAACGGACCTTTCGGCGAAAATCGTCTCGCTGCGCATCCTGACCAGCGCCGCGCATCTGCAGGCGGCCAACCGGATGCTGGGCCGTGATGCGGTCACGGAACTGCTTGCCCGCATCAAGGACCATCCGGGGGCGTCAGTTACGGTGAGCCGCGACTTCCCAGTTGATGTCGACGCATAGCACCTGCGTACCATGCGACGTGTGCGCGGCAATCGAGGCGCTCACGCACAGATGCGCTTCGTTGATCGACAGATACGGCGGCGTCAGATTAACCCGCCCCGGTTGACGCATCGCCTGAATGAAGTACGGGCGGCGCTCCCAACTCGCGCCTTCGGAATGCAGCAGCGGGCTGAAGCGCTTTGCGCGTTGCGATGTGCGCCCCGGCGGCAGCACGTTGTCGCCGATCTGCCGCCCCGAACCATCCAAAACAAAGCAGCGCGCCGTTTCTCCGAGCGCGAGCAGAGGTGCGCTCGCCTGCGTGATCGATTCCCCGGCAACCAGCTGCGCGGCGGCTGCCTCGAGCGCCGTGACATACGGCGCGAGCCGCGCGGATTGCGCTTTCTCTCGAGCGGCAACGCGTTCGCGCAGCGAAGCGGAGAGCGAATCCATCAGGCCAGCGGCAACTTGCGGCTTGACGGGTTCGACGCTCGGACCCGCGAAAAATGCGCCCTGGACGAAGTCGACATTGCATTCGAGCGCGATCAGCGCATCACGTTCGGTGCTCAGACCGCCCATCAGCACCAGTTGCCCAGACTCGTGCAACAGAGAGACGAGGCCCGGCAGCACGCGCTCGATATGCGAGTGTTCACTCGCTTGCGCGAGGATGCAGCGGTCGAGCGTGACGATGTCCGGCCGCAGATTCCACACCCGGTCGATGTTCGAATGCTTGGCGCCAAAGCCGTCGAGTGCGATCAGGAAACCGGCCTTGCGCAGCGAATCGACGATTTCGGCGAAGCGCGTGGTTTCGCCGCCAGCCTGTTCGGATACTTCGAGCACCACGCGCTGCGGCGGCAGGCCGAGCGCCTTCAGGCTGGCAAGCAGCGCGTCGCCGTAGCTGGTGTCCATCAGTGCGGCCGGATGCAGGCTGAGGAAGAGCCATTCGTCGTGGCTGTCGAATGCGTTGAAGTTGCCGAGGTGCAGCGATTCGGCCAGCCGTCCGAGTTCCAGCAGATCGCCGCGTCGCGCGGCCTGCGTAAAGACTTCGTGCGAGGGCACTTGCCGCTCATGCTCGTCGTGCACGCGCAGCGACGCGTGATACCCGATCGCGCGCCGGTGCGATACCGAAAAGACCGGCTGAAACACGCTGAAAACGGTGTAGCCGCCATAGAGAACGGTACGCCGGGAGCCTTCGTCGCCGGCCATCGGGCGTGGTGGCTGGAAGCCGGGAGGATCGAGTTCGATCATGCTCATCGTGTCAGTCGTGTGGAAATGGCGGCGCTTGCTGGGCCAGGCAGGAGTTCGCGCGCGCAGACCAAGAGTTTACAGGATAGACGAGCAAGAACTATGCGCGTGTTCGAACAAAGCTCGAGCGTCCACCAGCAATGCTCCGAGGAAATCGTTGTGCGCCCGCCGCGGTACGAAGGCGATAACGCGCACTTCGCTGGTGCGGGACGCGCCCTGTTGCGGGTCGGCGACGCCGTGCAAGCGTGCTGCGTGCGGCGCGCGCGGAGCGATGTCCGGAAATCCGTTCGCGACTGCACGAGGATGCGTCGTCCTGGCTCGTGCGGCTTTCAAGTTCGCTCCGAAGGATCGGTCTTTTTCGCGGGCGTGCGAATCTCCGGCGACAACTGCGCAAAGATCCATGACGAGCATGCGGTGATGATGCCGACACAGAGGAACGTCGCATGAAACGCGGGCAGCGAATTGGCGCCAGTCGCGCGTTGCATGATGCCGGTAAAGGTTGTCAGCAACGCACCGGCCACCGTCACGCCGAGACTCATCGAAAGCATCTGCACGAGCGAAAACAGGCTATTGCCGCTGCTGGCGCCGCCGGTGCCGAGGTCCTTCAACGTCAACGTGTTCATCGCGGTGAACTGCATCGAGTTCACGCCGCCGAAGATCGCCAGTTGCACGAGCCGCAGCCACAGCGGCTGATGCGTGCTCGTGAGCGCGAAACTCGCCATCATCAGACCGACCAGAATCGTGTTCGCCATCAGCACGCGCCGGTAGCTGTACTTCAGAATCAGCTTCGTCACGAGGCGCTTCGTCGCCATGCCCGCGGCCGGCCACGGGCAGCATCATCAGCCCGGCTTCGAATGCGCTATAGCCGAGGCTCACCTGCAACAGCAGAGGAATCAGGTAGGGCATCGAGCCGCTGCCGATCCGCGCGAACAGATTACCGAGCAGCCCAACGCTAAACGTGTGGATCTTGAACAGATCGAGCGGGAAGATCGGCGCGGGCACGCGCACCGCGTGCAGCCCATACGCAACGAAGCACGCCATGCTCAGAATCAGCAGCACCAGCACCGTCGCATGTTGAATGCCGAACTCGGTGCGGCCGTCGAGCGCGAACGAAATCGCCACCATGCCCACCACCAGCAACAGGTAGCCGCCAAGGTCGAATTTGCCCGTGTGTTCGTTGCGGCTATCCGGCATGAAGATAAACGTCGCGATGCAGCCCACGATGCCCACCGGCACGTTGATCAGAAAGATCCAGTGCCACGACGCGATCTTGACGAGCCAGCCACCGAGCGTCGGTCCGATCAACGGTCCGATCAGCCCCGGAATCGCCACGAACGACAACGCCGGCAGATAGCGCTCAGCCGGGAAGGTTCGCAGCACCGCGAGCCGCCCAACCGGCAGAAGCATCGCGCCGCCCACGCCTTGCAGAACACGAAACAGCACCAGTTGGTTCAGCGTATGCGCGTTCGCGCACAGCAACGAGCCCACCGCGAACACGAGGATCGCACTGAAGAACACGCGCCGCGTGCCGAGTCTGTCGGCGAGCCAACCGGACACGGGGATCATCACCGCCATCGTCAGCGAGTAGGCGATCACCACCGATTGCATGCGCAGCGGCAGTTCGCCGAGGCTTGTCGCCATCGCGGGCAGCGCGGTGTTGACGATCGTCGAATCGAGCGTCTGCATGAAGAAGCCAGTGGCGACCAGCCACAGCATCACGGTCAGCGAGCGGGGCGAAGGACCCGAGGGGATATCGGGAGCGAGGGCGGGCGGAGGCGGCGTCGTGGACATATGAGGCGGCTGGGCGCGCTCGGTCGGGTTGGGACTCGCTATTCTAGGGAAAAGCGGGTCCCGGCGCAGCGGGCGGCGCAGCGTTGCGCGGGTGTCGGTGCTGCGTCACGGCCGCGCTCCGCGCCGTGTTCACGCATCAGGCGGCAACTGCGCCGCCGCATGAAAAAACGCCTGCGCACGTGGCTCGTTGCCAAACGCCACATGAATCCTGATCCACGGGCTCACCTCCCGGTTCGGCCTGAAGTGTTGTCCAGGCAGCACCGTCACTCCGAGGGGCACGCCGCATTCAACGAGCCGCTCGGCGTCCGCGACATGCGGCACGCGTGCCCACACGAACTTGCCACCCGCTGGTTCTTCGAAGATCTCCCAGCCGGCATCTTCGAGTGTCTGGACGGTCGAGCCGAGCGCGCCGCGCATCTGGCGGCGCAGTCGCTCCAGATATTTGCGATATGCGCCGCGCTCCAGCATCGACACCGCCACCGCTTCGGCAAAGCGCGAACAGCCGATGCTCGTCAGCATCTTGATGTCGACCAGGTCCTTGATGATCGCGTGACTCGCAACCACGTAGCCGACCCGCAGCGAAGACGACAGCGTTTTCGACAATCCGCCGATGTAGATCACCTGTTCGAGTTGGTCGAGGGTGGCCAGGCGGTCGGTGAGCTCGGTCTGAAAATCCGCGTAGATATCGTCCTCGATGATCTGGAAGCCATGCTCTCGCGCCATTTGCAGCAAACGGAATGCGACCTGCGGTGCGACCGTGGTGCCGGTCGGATTGTGGAACACGGTGTTGATGAGCAGCAATCTGGGCCGGTGCAGCTTCAGTTGCGCCTGCATCGTGTCGAGGTCGGGACCATTGCCGGTGCGTGGAATGCCGATCAGCTTCATGCCGTGCAGGCGCAACAGGCCGTACAGGTTGTAGTAACCGGGGTCCTCGACAAAGATCGTGTCGCCTGGCTTGAGCATGTAGCGCACCAGCAGATCGAACGCCTGGCTCGCGCCATTGGTGATCAGAATCTGCGATGCGTCTGCCTGGATGCCCAACTGGCCAATGCGGCCGCGCAACTGTTCGCGCAAGACCGGGTTGCCGAGCGGCGTCGCGTACTCGACCATGCTAGCCGGATCGGTTCGCGACACGTGGCGGATCGCCTGCGCAATGCCATCGATGTCGCGCCAGCTTTCGGGGATGAAACCGGTGCTGAGCTTCAGCGTTTCGCCCGGAAAGTTGAATTGCTCGAGCAGATGGTCCGACTCGACATCGGCGCGGCGCGGGTCCGAAGTGCCCTGGCAGCGCATGTCGGTCGGTTGGCGATCGGCGACGTAAAAGCCGGAGCCGTGGCGCGAGTCGACATAGCCGAGCGACACCAACCGGTCGTATGCCTCGATCACCGGAAAGCGGCTTACGTCGAAGTCGGCGGCGAACTGGCGGATCGACGGCAGCTTTGAGCCAGGATGCGCATTGCGCGAGCGGATCCACGCCGAGACGCCCGCGACGATCTGCTCGGTCAGCGGCACGCCGTTGTCCCGATCGAGCTGGATTTCGAGTTTCATACGCTTGCCTTCTGTCGCCGGCCTGCGAACGCGAAAGTTTTAAACCTGCGCCGCGCGAGCCATGCCAACTGTTCGGTTTTTTGACTGAACAGTTCCGATGAAAGTGTTCGGAACTGTGCATGGGTCTCCGATCATCGCACGTCAATAATCGGTACAACGGAAAGTTCATCGAGGAGAACGGCGATGCGAGAAGTGCGAGTTTTCGAGCTGGAACATGGCGAGCCCGTCACGGCCTGGCGGGTTGCGCGTCCGACGATTTTCAAGGTGATCAGCGGCAACGTCTGGCTGACCGTCGAGGGCGAGCATGAGGATCACTGGCTGGCGGCGGGGCAGTCGATCGAGTTGGCGCGTGGATCGGTGGCATGGATCAGCGCCGGGCGGGCCGGGGCGCGTTTTGCGCTGGCGAGCGGCTCGGAACGCAGGTTGCCGACGCTGCTATTCTGCTGGCCGATGCCGGCCTGGCTGGCGCGTCGGCCGGGCGTGGTCTGATGCAGGGCGAACGGCGAGCCGCCTCTTCCTGGTCCCTAAGCAGCACCTCCCGCCTCATACTCCCCGATATACCGCGCCCGCGGCCGGATCAACCGGCCATCGCGCGCCTGCTCCATCGCGTGCGCGATCCAGCCGACCACCCGCCCGAGCGCGAACAGCGTGAACGCGGCCCCGCTCGGCAAGGCGAGTACGCGCTCGATCGCGGCAAGCGCGAAATCCACCGTCGGCTCCGCGCCGGTCGTGTCGCGCACCGCTCGCGCGACCTGCAGCACCTCGTTGAGCGGCGAGCGGGCTGGCGCGCAGTCGGCGAGCATCGTCAGCAATAGCCGCGCGCGCGGATCACCGTCCGGATAGAGCGGATGACCGAAGCCCGACAACACCGGACCTTGCGCGCCGTGCTCGTAGCGCGCGAGACGGTTCGCCAGATAGCGGTCCAGTTCGGGTGAGCGCGACGCCTCATCGAGCAGCGCGGCGATGCGCACGGTTTCGCCGCCGTGACGCGGCCCAGAAAGCGCCGCGAGCCCGCCCGCGACCGCACCGAACAGGTGCGTGCCCGTCGACGTGATGCAACGGACCGTGAACGTCGACGCGTTCAGTTCGTGATCCGCGCAGGCGACCAAGGCCGCGCGCAGCAGTCCGCTTTGCTGACGGCTGCGCACCCGCCAGGCCGTCGCGATCTGCCGATGCAGCGGTTCGTTCGACGGCGCCGCCGTCAGCATCGCGGCGGCCAGCAGCCGCATCACGGCGCACGCGGTGTCGAGCTGCGCATCGCGGCCGAGCGCCCACACGCGCGGCATCTGCGCGGCGGCGGCCGGCAGCAGCACCAGCGCGCGATCGAGCGGCGCGCTGTCACTCCACAGCTTGAGCCACGCGGCCCATTGCGCGGGGGCGAGCGGCACGACGGGCGCATCGGCGATGCGCCGCGCGCTGCATTCCCACAACAGCGCCGCGACGTCTTCGAGTGACGCACTGCGCGCGAGCTCGATCGCATCGTGCCCGCGATACAGCAGCCGACCGTCCGCGACCAGCGTGATCGACGATTCGAGCACCGGTACGCCCCAGTCGAGCACCTTCTGCGCGACCTTGCCGGCGCGTTTGCCGTCCGCCTTGCGACGCGCGAGGCGGCGCACCTCGGCGGCATCGTAGAGCCGATGCCTGCCTTGCGCATCCGGCGACGAGCCGAGCATGCCTCGGCTTACATACGCGTACAGCGTCGGCAAGCTGACGCCGAGCGTTGCGGCCGCTTCGGCGGCGCTCAGGTAAATCGGGGCTGGCATAAAAGTGCGTATAAACCGAAGAAATCAATATATGTTGATTATCATAATCAAGATTGATTGCCGCAAGGCTCAAATTTAGACTCGGTGTAGCTGCTTCCTGTCCGCGCGGCCAGCGCGCCCGATCCCATGACGCCCGAACTCGCCCTCAAGCACATCTGGACCCTCGCCGGCTGCGATCCGGTCGCGCTGCACGCCGTGTCGCTCGCCGGCGCGGATCCCGGCTTGCCGTCGGTCTACCGTGTCGGCAGCCTCGCGGCGTCGACCATCGCCGCGACGGGCCTCGCCGCCGCCGAATACTGGCGCTTGCGCAGCGCTCGCCTGCAACAGGTGTCGGTGCAGATGCGTCGCGCGCTGGCGGCGTTTCGCAGCGAACGCTATTTGCGGATCGACGATGGGCCGCCGCCCGCGCTGCGCGATCCGGTCACCGGCTTCTATGAAACGGGCGACGGCCGCTGGATCCAGTTGCATACGAATTTCGCGCATCACTTGAAGGGCGTGCTCGAGGTGCTCGGTTGTGACAATGGGCGGCCCTCGGTGGCGGCCGCGATTCGCGGCTGGGAGGGCGCGACGCTCGATCAAACGCTCGCCGACGCGGGCCTGTGCGCCGCCTTGATTCGCACGCCCGACGAATGGGCCGCGCTCGAGCAGGCCAAAGCGATCGCGCGCTTGCCGCTGTTCGAGATCGAGCGCATCGGCGACGCCCCGGCCGAGCCGCCGCGCCACGCCGCCGCTGGCGCTGACCCCGGTATCGACCGCCCGCTCGCAGGTGTGCGGGTGCTGGATCTGTCGCGGATCATCGCGGGACCGGTGGCCGGCCGCGCGCTCGCGCATCATGGCGCGGACGTGTTGACGATCAACGGGCCGCATCTGCCGAACATCGCGCCGCTCGTGATCGACAACGGCCGCGGCAAGCGTTCGGCAATCGTCGATCTGCGCGAGGCGGCAGGCTGCGACACGTTGCGCGGACTCGCGCGCGACGCCGACGTGTTCCTGCAGGCCTATCGTCCGGGCGCGCTCGAGGCGCGCGGCTTCGGGCCGGACGAGCTGGCGCGGCTGCGGCCCGGCATCGTCTATGTCTCGGTGTGCGCGTACGGGCACACAGGGCCGTGGGCGCAGCGACGCGGCTTCGATAGTCTGGTGCAGTCGGCGAGCGGCATCGCGTGGACCGAGCGCGCGGCGGCGGGTTCAGCCGAGCCGCGGCATCTGCCGTGTCAGGCGCTCGATCACGCGACCGGCTATCTGGCCGCGTTCGGCGCGATGGTCGCGCTCGCGCGGCGCGCTCGCGAGGGCGGCAGCTGGCATGTGAAGGTGTCTCTTGCGCAGACGGGGCGTTGGCTGCGGTCGTTCGGGCTGCTGGCCGATGGGCAGCAGGCGCCCGAGGTGTCGCTCGACGATGTGCGCGATTGCGTCGCGAGCGTGCAATCGGAGTTCGGGCGTGTGCTTGGCGTGCTGCCGGCGGAGGAACTGGAGCAGACGCCTGCGTTTTATGCGCTGCCGCCGGCGCGCATCGGCGCGCACGAAGCCCGGTGGACGTGACGGTTGGAGCGGGCGGCGCGTTCAGGTTGGGAACGCGGCGTACCTGACCGCCCGCCGTGTCGCAGCTTACTTTCGCAACTCCGCCACGAAGTCGTAGTAATCGTTGCGGCAGTACGTGTCCGTCAGTTCGATCGCGCGTTGATCCGCCGTATAACCCACGCGCGTGATCAACAGCAACGCCTCGTTCGGCGCGATGCTCATCTGCTGCGCGATCTCGTCGCTCGCGTTCACCGCGCGGAAGTGCTGCAACGCGCGCACGATCGTCAGTCCGCGATTCTCCAGATACGTGTACAGCGAGTCGCCGATTGCCTGTGGATCGGGAATCACCGCGGCCGGGAACGTCGAATTCTCGACCGCCATCACGATGCCGTCGGCGAGCCGCAGCCGCCGCAGCCGCGTGACCGCGGCGGCCGGCGACAGACCCAGTTGGATCACCTCATCGCGATTGGCCGGCGAGATTTCGCGCGACAGCCACTTCGAACTCGGCGTGAAGCCGCGCCGCCGCAGCATTTCGCTGAAGCTCGACAGACGCGACAACGGATCTTCGTAGCGCGGCGTGATGAAGCTGCCCGCGCCTTGGGTGCGGCGGATCAAACCCTGCTCCACGAGCAGCGCGATCGCCTTGCGCGACGTGATGCGCGACACGCCGAGCGCCTCCGACAGCACGCGCTCCGAAGGCAGCGCCTCGCCGGCGTTCCAGCGGTTTTCGTGGATCGCGCTGCCGAGCTTGCGGGCAAGTTGCAGATAGAGCGGCGTGTCGTTTTCCGGGTCCGGGCGCAGGTCGCGCCAGCGGTCTTCCGAGGCAGAGGTCATGGGGCTCACGCAAGATGGGCAAGCGGCAATTTTAAAACATCGGCGCGTCCTGTTATAGCTGGCTTTTGCCAGGCGCGCCGTCGTGAGGCCGCGGAGCCGCTAAACTCGTCGCCAGGTTTTTAGTAGCATGCGTTGCGTGATGAGGCGGCGGGCCAGCGCATCGCATCTGGATCGAGCCACTTTCGAGGAGTCAGCATGACGAGCGAGATCGCAAGCGTGAGCCTGCCGGGCGGCGAGCGCATGCCAGCACTGGGGCAGGGCACGTGGGAAATGGGCGAGCAGCGGGCACGACGCGCGGCGGAAATCGATGCGCTGCGCTGCGGCATCGAACTCGGCATGACGCTGATCGATACCGCCGAAATGTACGGCGACGGCGCGACCGAGTCACTGCTCGGCGAAGCGCTCGCGGGTTTGCGCGACAAGGTGTTTCTGGTCAGCAAGGTGTATCCGCACAACGCCAGCCGGCGCGGCGTGATCGCCGCGTGCGAGCAGAGCCTGAAGCGTCTGAAAACGGACCGGCTCGATCTGTATCTGCTGCACTGGCGTGGCTCGGTGCCGCTCGCGGACACCGTCGACGGCTTCGAGGCGCTGCGGCGCGCGGGCAAGATCCGTCATTGGGGCGTCAGCAACTTCGATACCGACGACATGGAAGAACTCGTCGCGACGCCAGGCGGCGACGCGTGCGCGACCAACCAGATTCTGTACAACGTGGCGCGGCGCGGGCCGGAGTTCGATCTGTTGCCGTGGCTCGCCGCGCGCGGCATGCCGGCGATGGCGTACAGCCCGGTCGATCATGCGCGGCTGCCGAAACGCTCGCCGCTCGACGATATCGCCGACGCGCGCGGCGTCTCGGTGTTTCAGGTGGCGCTCGCGTGGGTGCTGGGCAAGCCCAATGTGTGCGCGATTCCGAAGGCGGCGCGCGTCGAGCATGTGCGCGACAACCATCGCGCGTCGCAACTGGTGCTGGAAGCCGGCGAACTCGCCGCGCTCGACGCGTACTTCAAGCCGCCGCGCGGCAAGCGTGCGCTGGAGATGTTGTAAGCGCCGGCGCGGCCGCCGTCCGTTGCGCAACGGCGGCGCGCGAGGCTCGAAGCGCTGTAGGCGTCGATGACGCCGCTCGCGCTGACGCGGCGCTCAGGTGCAGGGATGGTGCTGATGCACGGAGCCGAGCACGGCGACTTCGGCGGGGGTGTGCTGCAGCGCGTCGTCCGGCACCTGGGCGGCATCGGCGAGGAAATCGTCGACGATCGACGACACCGCCACGTCGCGCAGGCATAGCGACACGCGCTGCGTTTCGTTGGCGGGGAGGGTTGCTCGTTGCGAGAGGAACAGCACGCCGTATTGATAGCCGTGGATGATGCCGCGGATCGCGCCGACGCATTGCCCTTGCGCGACGTTGTCGTGGCGCTGTTTGCAGCTCTGGACGAGCGAGTAGGCGGAGAAGCTCGGGTCGACCGGTGGTGCCGCTTGCGACAAGGTTTGCGCCATTGGCTGCGCGGGTGTTTGCGCATTGGCGAGCGATGCGAGGCCCAGGGCGGCAGCGGTCAGCACGGCGGCTGCCGTGCGGGTCGCGGCGGGGGGGACGCTTCTATGCATGTTGTGGGCCCTCATATCGAACGATGAATTTGATATGAGGCGGTCGTCTCGGATTGGTTCCATAACACTCGCACGCAATGGAGGTTGTGTTCCCGCCGCTCGCGGTGCGGTTCGCGCGATGGCGCGAGGCGCGGCGCGCGCGCGCTCCGCGCCATTCCGTCAGCGCGCGCCGAAGGCGGGCGGGCCGCTCCGACCGGCCTCCGGCGGTGACGCCCGACCGGGGGATCGGGACATCACCGCCGTTGCCAGCGGATAGCGGACAGTATGCCGGGACATGTCGCTGGCGGGTAGGGCGCGGGGGCTCCCTACCCGGGGCAACGGGCGACGCCTAGTGCCCGTTCCCGCCACCGTTGCCACTGCCGCCGCTGCCGCCACCCTTGCCTCCGTGACCGCCGCCGAAGCCTCCGCCAAAGCCTCCGCCGAACCCGCCACCGAAGCCACCACCGAAGCCGCCACCATTCGCACCGCCGAAACCACCGCTAGGGCCACCGCTGGAGCCACCACCTGGGCCACCGCTGGAGCCTCCGCAACCGCAGCCGCCGCTCCTGCTGCCGCCGCTGCTTCCGCCTCCGCCGCTGCCTCCACCGCCGCTGCCTCCACCGCCGCCACCGCCGCCACCGCCGCCACCGCCGCCTCCGCCGCCTCCGCCTCCGCTTCCACCGCCACCACCACTACCGCTATTTCCCTTACCGCCCGTGCCCGCACCGCCACTCCCACTTCCGCTCCCTGAACCCGCCGCCCCGGCGCCGCTGTTGCCGCTTGCGCCAGCACCGCTATTGCTCGAACCCGCCGCGCCGCCATTACCGCTGCCGTTGCCACTGCCGCCGCCGAGCCGCCCGCAGCCCGGACCGCCGAGCCCGCCGCAGCCGGCCGGCGCGAACACCGAGGCGGCATCGTCGGCGGCCGTGGCCGTGCCAGCCTCGGCGCCGGTTGCCGCGCCGTCGTTCTGCGCGAGCAGCAGCGGCGTTGAATCGCCGGGTTGCACCCGCAACGCGTCGGCCAGCACAATCCAGCGAGGGATCACGTCCGTCGACGCCCCGTACGCGGTCCCGCCCGCCAACACCGCGACCCCCGCGAGGACCACCGCGCCGCGCATCATTGCACAGTAGTACTCATCTGATTTTCCGGTCTTCATCGCGCGTCTCCAGAGCGAAGGACGGTACCTCGCTGCCGCCTTCGCGAGCTGCCCCAGCGCCGGCCAACCTGTCTGCACGCGGGTCTTGTCGAACCCCCGGTCCGTTGTGTCGAAGTTGTCCGTGCGTCGCTGCCGTGCTGATCGCGCGAGGTCGCGCCATCGCGTGGTGACGCTCGTCGTGCGGATATGCGCGGCGTTGCGCGCCCGGTTTGGCTTCGAATCTCTGGCCGCTAATTTAGCGATATCCATGCCACGCGTCGCAAAGCCTTGAAGCGACACGGGCGATATCGGGATGTGCGATGCGCACGCCGGAAAAACGCCTCAAAACGTTGCGACGATGAAACGCGCGGACGCAAAAGCGTGTTCCGACGCGGGATTCGTTAAGAGGGGCGGTGTGCGTCGATGAGGTTCGAGTCGACGCTAGCTGGCGTTTTCCGCCGCATCGTCGGAGTTGCCGCCATTCGTCGGGTCGCCCGCGTTGTCGTCGCGCGGCTCGCTTTGCAGCTCGCGAAGTGTGGCGACCGGAATATGGCAGCGAATCCGGTGCGCGCAAGACGAATCGGCGGCGCCGTCCGCGTCGAGAAACGGCGGGTCCTGCTGCTCACAGATCGCGCCGAGCTTGCGCGGACAGCGCGTGTGAAACACGCAGCCCGACGGCATCGCGCCGGGCCCGGGCAACTCGCCGGTGAGACGGATACGCGTACGTTGATGCACCTCGCCGGACGCGCCGTCGCCCGGCAGCGTCGGCACGGCGGACAGCAGCGCCTCGGTATAGGGATGCTGCGGTCCATCGAACACGGCCGCCGCCGGGCCGATTTCGAGCAGCCGGCCGAGGTAGAGCACCGCGATGCGATCCGACACATAGCGGACCACGTGCAGATCGTGCGAGATGAATACGTAGCTGACGCCGCGCTCGTGCTGCAGATCGGCGAGCAGGTTCAGAATCGCGGCCTGCACCGACACGTCGAGCGATGAAGTCGGCTCATCGCACACGACGACGCGCGGTTCGCCGGCGAACGCGCGCGCAATCGCGACGCGCTGCTTGAGTCCGCCCGAAAGCTGGCGTGAACGTGCGTCCAGATAGCGCTCGGGCAGCCGCACGGCGTCCGTCAGCATGGCGAGCCGTGCGTCGATCTCGGGCCCGCGCAGCGCGGTGAAGCGCGCGAGCGCACGGCCGATCAGCCGCTTGACGGAATGCGCGCGATTGAGCGCCGAGTCCGGATTCTGGAACACGATCTGCAGCGATTTCAGCTGCTCGTCGCTGCGTCGCGTGACGCGCGCGGCGAGCGGGGCGCCGTCGAGTTCGAGTACGCTGCCGGCATCGGGTGCGAGCAGGCCGAGCAGCAGCCGCGCGAGCGTTGTCTTGCCGCTGCCCGATTCGCCGACGAGGCCGAGCGTCTCGCCGCTCGCGAGTTCGAGCGACACGTCGTCGACCGCGCGCAGCGGGACGCCCGATACGTGGAATGTTTTCGACAGGTTCCGGGCGCGCAAGACCGGCCCAGAGGGCGCGCGCGGCGCCGCGTTGGATGATGCGGCCGCCACCGGCGCCGCGCTCGATGTCGCACGCGGCAGTTCGATCGCACGCTCGTGATAGTGGCAGCGCGCCATCTGATCGCCATGCCGGGCGCCGAGGCGATAGGGCGGCGGCGCGTCGCGGCGGCAGCGCTCGTCGGCGAGACGGCAGCGCTCCGCATAGATGCAGCCCTGCGTGACCGAGCCCGGCAGAGGCAGGCCGCCCGCGATCGTATCGAGCCGCTCGCTGTCCTTGCTGCGTCCGGCCGTCGGCAGGCAGCGCAGCAACCCGACCGTGTACGGATGACGCGGCCGTGCGAACACGTCCTGGGTCGCGCCTTCCTCGACCAGCTTGCCCGCGTACAGCACGCCGACGCGTTCGCACATGCGGCCGATCACCGCGAGGTTGTGGCTGATGAACAGCACCGCGGTGCCGAGTTCCTCGCGCAACCGTGCGACGAGGTCGAGCACTTCCGCTTCGACGGTCGCATCGAGGCCGGTAGTCGGTTCGTCGAGAATCAGCAGCGCGGGGTTCGACGCGAGCGCCATCGCGATCACGACGCGCTGCTGCATGCCGCCCGACAATTGATGCGGATAGCTGTTCATCACGCGCTCGGGCGCCGCGATGCGGACGCGTTTGAGTATCTCGAGCGTGCGTTGCAGCGCCTCGTCGCGCGCGACGCCGGCCGCCTCGAATGCTTCGGAAACCTGACGGGCGATCGTCAGCGATGGATTCAGTGCGCGCCCCGGGTCCTGGTAGACCATCGAGACGGTCGTCGCACGCATGCTGCGCAGCGCGTCGGCACCCAGCTTCTGCACGTCCTCACCGGCGATTACGATCTTGCCGGCCTTCACCTTGCCATTGCGCGGCAGATAGCGCAGCGTCGCCATTGCCACGGTCGACTTGCCGCAACCGGATTCGCCGACGAGCCCATACGCCTCGCCGCGTCGCACGCGAAACGATACGTCCTGCAGCACTTCGCGATCGCGTCCGCGGATCCGGTAGGTGACCGTCAGGCCGACCACGGTCAGCGCATCGGTGCGATCGCTTTTCGACACGTCGAACGCCGCGAACGAGGAGGGTGGTGGGCCGTTCATTGGTCGAGCACTCCCTGCACGCCGTCGGCGATCAGATTGACGCCGACCACCAGTGACGCGATCGCGCCCGCCGCAAACACGACGGTCCACCACGCGCCGCCCGCCATCAACGTGTACGACTCGGACAGCGCGAGCCCCCAGTCGGCCGACGGCGGCTGGATGCCGAAGCCGAGAAACGACAGCGTCGCGACTGCGAAGATCGCATAGCCGAGCCGCACCGTTGCTTCGACGACGATCGGCGGCAGCACGTTCGGCAGGATCTCCGCGAACATGATGTACGGCGCGCGTTCGCCGCGCAGCTGCGCGGCGGCCACATAGTCGAGATGCCGCTCTGCGAACACGGCGGCGCGCACGGTGCGGGCTGTTATCGGCGTGAAGGTGGTGCCGATCACGAGAATCACCGTGAAGTTCGACGCACCGACCGCGGCGAGCGCGAGCAGCGCGACGATCACGAGCGGCAGCGCGAGCACCGCGTCGATCATGCGGCCGATCACGTCGTCGACCCAGCCGTCGAAGTAGCCGACCACCAGGCCGAGCGCGGTGCCCGCCGCGGTGCCGAGCAGTGTCGCGAGCGGCGCGATCGTCAGGATGTCGCGCGCGCCGACGATCACGCGCGAGAATACGTCGCGGCCGAGCTGATCGGTGCCGAACCAGTGCGTGCGATCGGGCGGCGTCAGCGAATTGAGCGGATCGGACGCGTACGGATCGAGATGCACGAACCACGGCCCGGCGATCGCGCAGACGATCCACCACGCGACGATCAGCGCGCCCACGATGAAGGTCGGCGAACCGAGCAGCAGGAGGAGGCGCGGGAAACGCGGCTCGGAGCCCGGTGCGCCTGGCGCGGGCGAGCCTGGTGGCGTCGATGAAGCCGGCGGCACGGTCGTATTCATTCGGCGGTCCTCACCCGCAGTCGCGGATTGAGCAGCACGTTCAGCGCATCGGCGACCAGATTCGCGAGCGTATAGACGACGCCGATCGTCAGTACGCCCGCTTCGAGCATTGGAAAATCCTTCGCCTTGGCGGCGTTGTAGATCAGCGAGCCGATGCCCTGGTAGCGGAACAGCGTCTCGACCACCACGAGTCCGCCGATCATGTAGCCGAGTTGGGTGGCGGCGACGGTGATCGTCGGCAGCAGTGCATTGCGCAGCACGTGCCGCCAGATCACGACGTGGCGCGGCAGGCCCTTGAGGATCGCGGTGCGCGTGTAGTCGGCGTCGAGCGCTTCGACGGTGCCCGCGCGTGCCATTCGCGCGATGTAGCCGAAGAACACGAGGACGAGCGGCAGCACCGGCAGCACCAGATGGCGCAGCTGTTCGAGCACGCTCGCATCGGGCGGAGATGAGGCCTCGATCGGCAGCCAGCGCAGCCACACGCCGAACACGAGAATCAGCACGATCGACGACACGAACTCCGGCACCACGGTCGCCGACAAACCGGCGATGCTGATCGTGCGATCGAGCCAGCGCCCCGCATGCATCGCCGACCACACGCCGCCTGCGATGCCGAGCGGCACGACGACGATGAACGCGAGCAGACCGAGCTTCGCCGAATGCCCGAGCGCATCGGCGATGAACGGCCTGACCGGTTCGCGATACGCGTACGACAGCCCCATGTTGCCGCGCACGAAATGCGTGATCCAGTCGATGTATTGCGTGAGCAGCGGCCGGTCGGCGCCGAGCTGATGATCGAGCGCGGCGACCGCGCGCGCATCGGCGAGCGGCCCGAGCACCGCGCGGCCGATATCGCCGGGCAGCAGCTGGCCGCCCGCGAACACGATCACCGACAGCAGCCACAGCGTGATCAGCGAAAGACCCGCGCGCGTCGCGAGAAAACGCGCGACGCGGCCCACGTTGCCGTTCCTCGCGCGCGGCGGACGTGATGTATTCGAGGCGGGAGAGGGCGCCGGAGCCGACATCGTGAGTTCTCCTGCGAAAAGCGAGACGGACAGCGCGCTGCTTACGCGCTGAGCGTCGCGCGATCGAAATACAGTTGCGCGAGCGCAGTGAAGCGCACGCCGTTCACGCCCTTGCGCATCGCGATCAGCTGATCGTAGAAGAACGGGATGATCAGCGGCGTTTCGTCGAGCAATAGCGTCTGGATCTGCCCGGAGATTTTCTTTTGCGTGGCGAGATCGATCGCCGCGACGAACTGCGCGACCAGTTGATCGTATTGCGGATTCTTGAAGTGCGCGGCGTTCCATGTGCCTTTGCTCGTCAGCGTCGCGGTGAGGAACACGTTCGGCACGCCGCGATGGCCGTAATCGGTGATGCCGAGCGGCGAGTCGAGCCAGTCGGATTTGCCCGGCGTGCCCGCGCCGTAGTAGAGCGATTGGCTCTCGACCTTCAGATTGATGCGCACGCCGATCGCCTTCGCGGCGTTCTGCACGACGACCGCGAGGTCGGGGATCTCCATGTATTTTTCGGTGGTCAGCGTGACGTCGAAACCGTTCGGCACGCCGGCCTGCGCGAGCAGTTGCTTCGCCTTCGCGACGTCGATCCTGCGTTGCGGCACGCCCGCATCCGACGATGGAAACACCGGCGCGAACGGGCTGTCGTTGCCGAGTTGTGCGCGACCCTTGAAGAGCCCACGCACGATCACGTCGCGATCGAGCGACAACGCGAGTGCCTGACGCACGCGCTTGTCCTTGAAGAGCGGGCTGTCGTTGCGCATGTGAATCTGGCGGTGCGCGCTCGACTTGACGCCGACCGCCTTGTAGTCCGGATTGTTCAGGATGGCCGCGCCGCCCTGCACGGTGAACGTGCCCATCACGTCGGCCTGATGGCCTTGCAACGCGAGCAGTTGAGCCTGCTCGTCGGCGTAGAACGAAAACTGTACGCGTTGCGGTAACGCTTTTTCGCCCCAGTAGTCGGGATTGCGCACGAACGACGCGCCAACCTTCGGCTGATACTTTTCGAATTTGAACGGACCCGTGCCGATGAAACTCTTTTCGTAGTTGCCCGCGAAGTTCGCGGGCAGGATCACCGCGTTGTAATTATCCGAGGAAACGTAGTACGGGAAATTGCCGGTCGGCGCGTCGAGATGAAACTCCACCGTGTGTTCGTCGACGACCTTCGCGCCGCCTTTCGACAGCACGCCCTTTAGCACCGATAGCGCGGCCGAGCCGCTCGCGGGATCGGCGAGACGGTCGAAGGTCGCGACTACATCTTTCGCGCCGAAGCTCTGGCCGTCGTGGAATTTCACGTTGGGGCGCAACTTGAAGGTCCACACGTCGCCCTTGTCGTTCGGCTTCCACGACAGCGCGAGCGCGGGCTTCAGCATCAGCTTCTCGCCGTCGTCGTCGATCAGGAATTCGCCGGTCTGGTTCAGCAGCGCGAGACTCGCGGCGTCAGTCACCGTCAGCGGATCGACGGCGCCCGCCGGCGTCAGATGCGCGACGCGGATCGTCTGGTTCGACGTGGGCGGTGCACTTTGCGCCCGCGCTCGCGGCGCGCCGAGCAGGCCGCCACCCGCGAGCGACAGACCGATCACGCTCGCATGTCGTAGCAGCTCGCGGCGCGTGATGCGGCCGGCGACAAACTCGTCGAGGGCGTGGTTGCCGTAGGCGTCGGCTGTGAGGCGGGCTGCGTCCAATGCGTCAGGTGCGAGAAATCGGTCCGCTGGCGTTTTCATCGATGGCGTGTCCAACCCGTTCTGTTGCTGGTTCGGAGGCGTCGCGCGAGCCGCGCGACGGCGCGAGGGCAGCGCGCCTTCCGATGGGCGATGGGATGTGGTGGGGCCGCTATCGCGAAAGGGCAACGCTGTGCAGAGCGGTCTCAGTGTAAGCGATTGCTCGCGGCTCTGGCGCACCGGGGGCGCGCCGCGCTAGTCGATCGGCCGATAAATGACGCGCGGTGTGTCGTCGTCACAACGGTTACCGGACGCGTGCTCGCGAGGGGCGGCCGCGATTGTGGACGGATTGGCGGAGCAACACGGTGCGAAATGCGGTTTCGAACTCCACAAGGTGGAACTCTCAAAGAAACCTACGGTGTAGATCGGTTTCCCGCTAGGCCAGATCACTTATCGTGCCGCCGTATCCGGCCGTCTCCAGCGATGAAACAGCACCGAGCCGATCCAGCACGCCATGAAGGCCGCGACGATCGCATAGCCGAGCGCGCCGAAATGATCGTTGATTCCGACGATCGCATCCGACACCCCGCCGCTCCAGCCGAAGCGATCCGACAGCAGCCCCAGCGCCTCGACGCCGCCAATCACGATCGCGACCATCGCCGACACGAACGTGATGCTCGCGTTGTAGTAAAGCTTGCGCTTCGGGTCGTCCATCGCCCAGCCGTACGCGTGCACCATCAGCACGTTGTCGGTCGAATCGACAAGCGTCATGCCGGCCGTGAAGAGCGCCGGGAACACGAGGATCGAATAGAGCGGCAGGCCAGTGCTGGCCTGCGACGCAGCGATCGCGAGCAGGCCGACCTCGGTCGCGGTGTCGAAGCCGAGCCCGAACAGCACGCCGACCGGATACATGTGCCAGCTTTTCGTGACCAGCCGAAACAGCGGCCGCAATGCGCGCGACAGCAGCCCGGCTGGGGCGAGCGCATCGGCTGACGCTGTGCTCGCAACGTCGCCGCGTTGCGTGTGCCGGTAGCGGCGCCACACGTCGCGCAGGACCACGAGATTGACCGCCGCGAGCACCAGCAGGAACGACGCGGAAACCAGTGTCCCGAGCGTGCCGCCTACTTCCTTGAAGCTCTCGAAGCGCCCATTCAGCGAATGCGTGGTCCAGGCGATGCCGATCGTCGCCGCGATCACGATCGTCGAATGGCCGAGCGAAAACGCGAGCCCGATCCCGACCGGTCGCATGCCGGTTTGCATCAGCTTGCGCGTAACGGCGTCGATCGCCGCGATGTGGTCGGCGTCGACCGCATGACGCAGACCGAAGCCATACGCGAGCAGCGCGGTGCCGAGCAGCAGCGGGTAGTGGCGAAACGCGATTAGCGCCCACAGCCATGCGCCGAGGTTGGCGGCGAGCAGCACCGCGTAGAGCGCGACGAGGCGAGGGCGCAGCGAGGCGTTAGGCGTCATGTGGCACGAGCGGATGAATGGATAGGTTGATGAGCGGCCTAGTGATCGTGCGGATGCTTGTGGATCGGATCGACCCAGTAGACGGTTTCCGGCTGCTCGACCGCGTCGATGTTCAAATTGACGACGACCGCTTCGTTGTCGCTGCGCACGAGCACGCATTCGAGCGGCTCGTCGGTGCTCGCGTTGATCTCCTGATGCGGCACGTAGGGCGGCACGAAGATGAAGTCGCCGGGACCGGCCTCGGCGGTGAATTCCAGATGCTCGCCCCAGCGCATGCGCGCGTGGCCGCGCACAACGTAGATCACGCTTTCGAGCGCGCCATGATGATGCGCGCCGGTCTTCGCATTCGGATGGATCGTCACGGTGCCGGCCCAGATTTTCTGCGCGCCGACGCGCGCCGCGTTGATCGCGGCCGCGCGGTTCATGCCCGGCGTTTGCGCGGTGTTGGTGTCGAGCTGATCGCCGCGGATGACCTTCACGCCGTGTTCGCGCCAGTCGATCTGCTGGCTGGCTTCGGCGGCGTCGTGCTCGGCCCGGTAATGCGGATGTTCGTGATCGTGGCTCATCGTGTCTCCTCCTCGGCTGGCGTGCCGCGTTCGAGTCGTGCGCTTCGGTCTTACGATTCAGGCGCGTGCCGCATGGCTGATCAACATTCTGGCACGTTCAAAAAACGGGTGCGTGGCTCGACGATGCAAACGGCGCCATAAAAAAAGCCCGCTCACAGGGAGCGGGCTTCGGCTTGTCGCGCTCAACGCCGCCGCGTCAGCGTCATTGTTTCTTCGTGTTGATCACGGCCTCGGCGACATTGCTCGGCGTCTCGGCGTAATGCTTGAACTCCATCGTGTAGGTCGCGCGGCCCTGGGTGGCCGAGCGCAGCGACGTCGAATAGCCGAACATCTCGGCGAGCGGCACCTCCGCGCGCACCAGCTTGCCGCCGCCGCCCGCGATGTCTTCCATGCCCTGCACCATGCCGCGTCGGCTCGACAGGTCGCCCATCACGTTGCCCATGAAGTCCTCGGGCGTTTCCACCTCCACGGCCATCATCGGTTCGAGCAGGATGGGCTTCGCCTTGCGCATCGCTTCCTTGAACGCTATCGAGCCGGCCATGCGGAACGCGTTTTCGTTCGAGTCGACGTCGTGGTACGAACCGAACGTCAGCGTGACCTTCACGTCGACGACCGGATAGCCCGCGAGCACGCCGGCTTTCAGCGTTTCCACGATGCCCTTGTCGACTGCGGGGATGAATTCGCGCGGAATCACGCCGCCCTTGATCGCGTCTACGAATTCGTAGCCCTTGCCCTGCTCGGACGGCTCCAGCGTAATCACCGCGTGGCCATACTGACCGCGGCCGCCCGACTGCTTGACGAACTTGCCTTCGACGTCCTCGACCTTGTTGCGCACGGTTTCGCGATACGCGACCTGCGGCTTGCCGACGGTCGCTTCCACGCCGAACTCGCGCTTCATCCGGTCGACCAGAATTTCGAGGTGCAGCTCGCCCATGCCGGAGATGATCGTCTGTCCGGATTCCTCATCGGTCTGCACGCGGAACGACGGGTCTTCCTGCGCGAGACGGTTCAGCGCGATGCCCATCTTTTCCTGGTCGGCCTTGGTCTTCGGTTCGACGGCCTGCGAGATCACCGGGTCCGGGAAGATCATCTTTTCGAGGATGATCACATGATTAGGATCGCAGAGCGTGTCGCCGGTGGTCGCTTCCTTCAGGCCGACGGCCGCGGCGATGTCGCCCGCGTAGACCTCCTTGATTTCCTTGCGCTCGTTCGCGTGCATCTGCAGGATCCGGCCGAGGCGTTCCTTCTTTTCCTTGACCGCGTTGTAGACCGTGTCGCCCGAGTTGACGACGCCCGAGTACACGCGGAAGAAGATCAGCTGACCGACGAACGGGTCGGTCATGATCTTGAAGGCGAGCGCCGAGAACGGATCGTCGTCGTTGGGATGACGCTCGATTTCCTTGTCGTGCTCGTCGTGACCGGTGATCGCGGGCACGTCGACCGGCGACGGCAGATAGTCGATCACCGCGTCGAGCATCGCCTGCACGCCCTTGTTCTTGAACGCGCTGCCGCACAACATCGGCACGATCTCGTTGGCGATCGTGCGCGCGCGGATGCCGTGCTTGATTTCGGCTTCGCTCAGCGGTTCGCCGCCGAGGTACTTCTCGAGCAGTTCCTCGTTCGCCTCGGCCGCGGCCTCGACCATCTTGTCGTGCCATTCCTTCGCGGTGGCCGCGAGTTCAGCCGGGATGTCGCGGTACTCGAACTTGATGCCCTGGCTGTCGTCGTCCCAGTAGATCGCCCTCATCTTCACGAGGTCGACCACGCCCTGGAAGTGCTCTTCCGCGCCGATCGGAATCTGGATCGGCACGGCGACCCCCTTCAGACGATCGCCGATCTGCCGCTGCACGCGGAAGAAGTCCGCGCCGACGCGGTCCATCTTGTTGACGAACGCGATGCGCGGCACCTTGTACTTGTTCGCCTGGCGCCACACGGTTTCCGATTGCGGCTGCACGCCGCCGACCGAGTCGTACACCATGCAGGCGCCGTCGAGCACGCGCATCGAGCGCTCGACTTCGATCGTGAAGTCGACGTGCCCGGGGGTGTCGATGATGTTGATCCGATGCTCGGGATAGTTGCCGGCCATGCCCTTCCAGAACGCGGTCGTGGCCGCCGACGTGATCGTGATGCCGCGCTCCTGCTCCTGTTCCATCCAGTCCATCGTCGCCGCACCGTCGTGAACCTCGCCGATCTTGTGGGTCACGCCGGTGTAGAACAGGATCCGTTCGGTGGTGGTGGTTTTGCCGGCATCGATGTGAGCGCTGATGCCGATATTCCGGTAGCGCTCGATGGGAGTCTTGCGGGGCACGTGAATCTCCTTGTAATGGCGCGCCTGAAACGCATGCCGGGCGACCGCGTGGGCCGCCCGGGGAGTCTGAGTGGTGCTTTATCTGGCGTTACCTTATCGAGATTACAAGGATAGCGCGTCGATTGGTCTTTTGCATGAATCCTGCCAGCCGGCGCGAAGGCTGGTGGCGCGGGGCTGAGCGGGCGAAAAAAAGCCGGCGCCTCGGGTCGAGACGCCGGCTTTTCGCGGGATAGCGTGGCGGGACGGTGCCCCCGCTCAGAGGCCGCTCCGGGGCCATTTACGGGGCTGCACGGACACGCGGCCCGGCGGTGAGGGTTTTACTGCGTGATACCCGGCACCGGCGGTAAGCCCTGGATCTGCATGCCCGGCTTGATGCCCTTCGCCGAGAACCAGCCCTTGGGCATTTCCAGCGCGAACACGCCGTTGTGCGTCGGGCAGTGGTTGTTGGTGGTCTCGGCCTGCATCTCGTCGATGTCGGTGATCGTGCCGTCGGCGCGCATGAATGCGATCGACAGCGGGATCAGCGTGTTCTTCATCCAGAAGCAGTGGCCCGCGTTCTCGTTGAACACGAACAGCATCCCTTCGTTCGGCGCGAGCTTCGTGCGATACATCAAGCCCTGTTCGCGGTCCGCGTCGTTGGCGGCGACGGCCGCGTCGATCACGAACATGCCAGCGGTCAGCTTGACGCGCGGAAACTCGCTCGGCTGCTTGGCGCCCGGCGGCATCTGCTGCGCCTGGGCGGGAGCCGTGGTGACGACGAACGACAGCGCCGCGAGCGGCAGTGCTACGGCAATGGCGAAACGCGCCATCGACGAGCGCATGGAAAATCGCACGGCAAGACTCCTTGCTGAAATTGACTCGCGCATGTTACGCGAGCGCGTCAAAAACAAAAAGGCAGATCGCCTTGCGGTGATCTGCCTTACAACGCCGTAAGAACGGCAATGAAGCTGGTTCTTTACTGCGTTTTTACAAGCAACTTACTCCGAAGCTGCCGAAGCTGCAGCTGCTGCCTTCTTGTGCGACTTCTTGTGAGCGTGCTTGGTGGTCTTCTTTGCCGACGAAGCTGCTGCTGCCGGAGCTGCTTCCGGTGCCGAAGCTTGTGCGAATGCTGCCGTTGCGAAGAGGCCAGCGACCAGAGCGGCGATCAGTTTGTTCATTTTGTGAATCCTCAGCTTGAGTTAATTAACCAAATGACCCGGCATATGTAGAGTCATGTCGGTAAACGTGCCATCCACCTTTCGGTTGACAGCCGCATCGAACAAATTTTTCGACGCGTCTGCTAGCGTTCGGACTTTCGTACTCGCCGCGAAAACGGCGTATGCAAATGTCTTTAAGGCTGAATGCCGGATAGCTTCGGCGGCATCTGCGTCGGATAACGCGTGGAGTTGTACGGCGGTTGACGCGAATTGCGCGGAAATTTTGATCGTGATGACACGCGCTCAAACCGCGTGGCGCAGGCTCGCGGCGAGCCCACTTGTTTCACGCATTTCGGGCCTGCGTTTCACGCATTATTTTGCGTGCTGCTACAACGAGTTAGCTTGATTGTCACAGCCGTGAAACGGGTTTGGAGTGAGCACGTGCAGGCTGATTCGCGCGTGCGTGAGTTCGGCACGCGGTGTTGCGGCGATGAACGAACAATCGTCAAATCATGTTCAGGCGACGCCATCCCATGGCGCGTTCGCTCGCAACTCCGTGCTCTGTCCAGGTTGCAGTCCGAGTGAAAAAATGTCAAGCGCACCGATGCCGACCCGCACGAGACGCAGCGTCGGAAAACCCACCGCCGCCGTCATGCGACGCACCTGACGGTTCTTGCCTTCGGTGATCGACAGCTCGACCCATGTGGTCGGGATCGCGGCGCGATAGCGGATCGGCGGCGTGCGCGCCCACAGCGAGCTGGACGGTTCAACATAGGTCGCCTGACATGGGCGTGTCACGTAGTCGCCGAGATCGACGCCGCGCGCGAGCTTTTTCAACGCGGCGTCGTCGAGCGCGCCTTCGACTTGCGCCCAATAGCGTTTGACGAGCTTGTGACGCGGCTCGGCGATGCGCGCCTGCAGCGCGCCGTCATCGGTGAGCAGCAGCAGGCCTTCGCTATCGGAGTCGAGCCGGCCAGCCGGATAGACGCCGGGTAGCCTGACCCAGTCGGCAAGCGACGTCCGCGTCTCGTGTGGCGAAAATTGACAGATGGTGCCGAACGGCTTGTTGAGGGCGAGAAGGCGCATAGGAGAGCGATACGGCAGAGCGATACGGCGCGATGATAATGCATAAACCGGGACGCAGATTCTTCTATCTTATAGAGGAGCGTGGCGCGTTCGAGAGGCCGTCTATGTTGGAAAACCCGGAGCTAGGGGCGGCCGCGTCGCGCGTGGGACGTGGGCTAGAATAGCGGCCAGGCCGCTCGCGGCGGTTCGGCATTGCGCGGCGAGGGCGTCTCTTTCGCAGTCTCCCATCAGCTTTTGCACAGCTTTCACTGGAGTCCGATCATGCCGTATCAGCACATCAAGATTCCGACAGGTGGCGATAAGATCACCGTCAACGCCGACTTCTCGCTCAACGTTTCCGACGAGCCGATCATCCCGTACATCGAAGGCGACGGCACTGGTCTGGACATCACGCCGGTCATGCTCAAGGTCGTGGATGCGGCGGTCGAAAAGGCGTACGGCGGCAAGAAGAAAATCCACTGGATGGAAATCTACGCGGGCGAGAAGGCGACCCGGGTGTACGGCCCGGACGTATGGCTGCCGGACGAAACGCTGCAGGCGGTCAAGGAATACATCGTGTCGATCAAGGGGCCGCTCACCACGCCAGTCGGGGGCGGCATCCGCTCGCTGAACGTCGCGTTGCGCCAGGAACTGGACCTCTATGTGTGCCTGCGCCCGGTGCGATATTTGAAGGGCGTGCCGTCGCCGGTGCGCGAGCCCGAGAAGACCAACATGGTGATCTTCCGCGAGAACTCGGAAGACATCTACGCGGGCATCGAATGGCCAGCTGAATCCGAGCAGGCGAAGAAGATCATCAAGTTCTTGCGCGAAGAAATGGGCGTGAAGAAGATCCGCTTTCCGGATTCGTCGGGTATCGGCATCAAGCCGGTGTCGCGCGAAGGTACCGAGCGTCTGGTGCGCAAGGCGATCCAGTACGCGATCGACAATGAACGCCGCTCGGTCACGCTGGTGCACAAGGGCAACATCATGAAGTACACCGAAGGCGCGTTTCGCGACTACGGCTACGCGCTCGCGCAGAAGGAGTTCAACGCGGAACTGATCGACGGCGGTCCCTGGATGAAAGTCAGGAATCCGAAGACCGGCGGCGATGTCGTCGTGAAGGACGTGATTGCCGACGCGTTCCTGCAGCAGATCCTGCTGCGCCCGGCCGAATACGACGTGATCGCCACGCTGAACCTGAACGGCGACTACATCTCGGACGCGCTCGCCGCGCAGGTCGGCGGAATCGGAATCGCGCCGGGCGCGAACCTGTCGGATTCGGTTGCGATGTTCGAAGCGACGCACGGCACGGCGCCGAAATACGCGGGCAAGGATTACGTGAATCCCGGCTCGGAAATCCTGTCAGCGGAAATGATGCTGCGCCACCTGGGCTGGTTCGAGGCGGCGGATCTGATAATCAGCTCGATGGAAAAATCGATCCTGCAAAAGCGCGTTACTTACGATTTTGCCCGCCTGATGGAAGGCGCGACCCAGGTGTCGTGCTCGGCATTTGGGCAAGTGATGATCGAAAATATGTAATTGACGCGCCGGGATTATCCGGTTCGCATAAAATCCCCGGCGCCAGCAAACGGCCGGGGTATTTTTTTACCAGGAATTTTCGCGCGGCTTTCCGGCCGGAAAATCCGTTGCAATAGAAAGCTGCCACAAAAAAGAAACCCGGCGCGGAGCCGGGTTTCAAAAAGGACGGGTATCGAAACGTTTCAGGCTGGCGCCTGAATGTTCGATGCCTGCTTGCCTTTCGGGCCTTGCACGACTTCGAAGGTGACCTTCTGGCCTTCCTTCAGCGTCTTGAAGCCATTCATCTGGATGGCCGAGAAGTGTGCAAACAGATCCTCGCCGCCCTCGTCAGGCGTGATGAATCCGAAACCCTTTGCGTCGTTAAACCATTTGACCGTACCAGTTGCCATTCCAACTTCCCCTGTAACTCATGTCACTACCACGAGCCCTCGAAAAGCCACGACCACGCGAGGCAGTCGTTCCCTCCTCACAAGCTCACCATCGGCATTTTTTCGAGATTATGGCTTGGTGAAAAAAGTGCCAGCTTGATTGTTGGGGCTCTTTATTCGAGTGTCAAGAAAATTTTGAGACGTCGTTGTCGCGTTGCAAACAGGCCGCTTTCCAGGGTTTTTACCGCTTCCGTATGTGCGGTGGCGCAAGCGGCGTGGCTTGAAAAGTCGCATAATCCACTCACATGCTGACTGTGCCCGCGGCGCCGACGCCCAGCGCGGCGAGCGCTCGCAGCCAGTACCGGCAGGTTGTGCGATACTCGATCCGACCGCGGTGCAGCACGCGCCGCGCATGACAGGATCGGGGCCGGCACCGCAATCGGCCCGTCGAAAACGCGCAGGCCTGGCCGAACATGACAGCGTCGTGACCGCCGGGTGGCAGCGAACGGGCTCATCGGCCGGGCGGCCGGGTTCTGACAGGATTGCGGGCCTGTCCTAGTTGTTTAGAATGGGTGTATGGCGATTATCCCGGACAAGCAGGACGGCACCGTACTGGAGCGGCAGGAGCAGAAACTCAAGCCGCCATCCATGTACAAGGTGGTGCTGCTGAATGACGACTTCACGCCGATGGAATTTGTCGTGATGATCGTGCAGGAATATTTCAATAAGGATCGTGAAACCGCAACGCAGGTCATGTTGAAGGTGCATCGCGAGGGCAGGGGAGTTTGTGGGGTCTATACGCGGGACATCGCGTCGACCAAAGTCGAGCAAGTCGTTACCCACGCACGGCAGGCCGGGCATCCGCTGCAGTGTGTGATGGAGGAAGCATGATTGCCCAGGAACTGGAAGTCAGCCTGCATATGGCGTTCATGGAAGCGCGCCAGGCAAGGCACGAGTTCATAACGGTCGAGCATCTTTTGCTCGCGCTGTTGGATAACCCGACGGCGGCAGAGGTACTGCGCGCATGCGCGGCCAATATCGAGGATCTGCGCCAGAACCTGCGCAACTTCATTCATGACAACACGCCGACCGTGCCGGGCACGGACGACGTCGACACGCAGCCCACGCTCGGTTTCCAGCGTGTGATCCAGCGCGCGATCATGCATGTGCAGTCCACCTCGAACGGCAAGAAGGAAGTGACCGGCGCGAACGTGCTGGTCGCGATCTTCGGCGAGAAGGACTCGCATGCGGTGTACTACCTGCAGCAGCAGGGCGTCACGCGTCTGGACGTCGTCAATTTCATCTCGCACGGCATCGCCAAGACGAGCAGTTCGGACGCCGCGAAGGCGAGCGATGCGAATGCCGAGTCCGACGAAGCCGCCGCGCAGAAGGAAACGCCGCTCGCCCAGTTCACGCAGAACCTGAACCAGATGGCGAAGGACGGCCGCATCGATCCGCTGATCGGACGTGAGTCGGAAGTCGAGCGTGTGGTGCAGGTGCTGTGTCGCCGCCGCAAGAACAATCCGCTGCTGGTCGGCGAGGCCGGTGTCGGCAAGACCGCGATCGCCGAAGGGCTCGCATGGCGCATCACGCGCGGCGAAGTGCCGGACATCCTGGCCGATGCCCAGGTGTATTCGCTCGACATGGGCGCGCTGCTCGCGGGCACCAAGTATCGCGGCGACTTCGAGCAGCGTCTGAAGACGGTGCTGAAGGAACTGAAGGAGCGTCCGCACGCCATTCTCTTCATCGACGAAATCCATACGCTGATCGGCGCGGGTGCCGCGTCGGGCGGCACGCTGGACGCGTCGAACCTGCTGAAACCGGCGCTCTCGTCGGGCACGCTGAAGTGCATCGGCGCAACCACCTTCACCGAATATCGCGGCATCTTCGAAAAGGACGCGGCGCTGTCGCGTCGTTTCCAGAAGATCGACGTGACCGAGCCGACCGTCGAGCAGACGGTCGCGATCCTGCGCGGGCTGAAATCGCGCTTCGAAGAGCACCACGGCGTCAAGTATTCGTCGGGTGCACTGTCGGCGGCGGCTGAGCTGTCGGCGCGCTTCATCACCGATCGTCATTTGCCGGACAAGGCGATCGACGTGATCGACGAAGCGGGCGCGGCGCAGCGCATTCTGCCGAAATCGAAGCAGAAGAAGACGATCGGCAAGAACGAGATCGAGGAAATCATCTCGAAGATCGCGCGCGTGCCGGCGCAAAGCGTGTCGCAGGACGATCGCAGCAAGCTGCAGACGCTCGACCGCGATCTGAAGAGCGTCGTGTTTGGTCAAGATCCGGCTATCGACGCGCTGTCGGCCGCGATCAAGATGGCGCGCGCGGGCCTCGGCAAGCTCGACAAGCCGATCGGCGCATTCCTGTTCTCGGGTCCGACCGGCGTCGGCAAGACCGAGGTCGCGAAGCAGCTCGCGTTCACGCTCGGCATCGAGCTGATCCGCTTCGACATGTCGGAGTACATGGAGCGTCACGCGGTGAGCCGGCTGATCGGCGCGCCGCCGGGCTACGTCGGTTTCGACCAGGGCGGCCTGCTGACCGAGGCGATCACGAAGAAGCCGCACTGCGTGCTGCTGCTCGATGAAATCGAAAAGGCGCATCCGGACATCTTCAACGTGCTGCTGCAGGTGATGGACCACGGCACGCTGACGGACAACAACGGGCGTAAGGCGGACTTCCGCAACGTCATCATCATCATGACGACGAACGCGGGCGCCGAGGCGATGGGCAAGTCGGTGATCGGCTTCACGAACCGCCGCGAGGCGGGCGACGAGATGGTCGACATCAAGCGCATGTTCACGCCGGAGTTCCGCAACCGTCTGGACGCGACGATCAGCTTCCGTTCGCTCGATGAGGAAATCATCATGCGCGTGGTCGACAAATTCCTGATGCAGCTGGAAGATCAGCTTCACGAGAAGAAGGTCGATGCGCTGTTCACCGATGCGCTGCGCAAGCATCTGGCGAAGCACGGTTTCGATCCGCTGATGGGCGCGCGGCCAATGCAGCGCCTGATCCAGGACACGATCCGTCGCGCGCTCGCCGACGAGCTGCTGTTCGGCAAGCTGATGAACGGCGGCCGCGTGACGGTCGACGTCGATGCCGAGGACAAGGTGCAGTTGACCTTCGACGAGCATCCGGCGCCGCGCAATCCGAATCCGGAGGCGGTGGAAGTCGAGTGATGTCAGTCAGGCCGACGTTGGGTTGAGCTGGCCGGACACCAAAGGCAGAACGGCGCGGGTTTTATCCCGCGCCGTTTTTTTATGCTCTGGTTTTTTCTCACGGCGCTCGCTGAAGGCGCCAGCCGCCGCGTCGCAGCAATCGATCAATGCTTGCCGGTGCTACCAAACCCGCCCGCGCCGCGCACGCTTTCCTCGAAGTCATCGACGATATTGAACCCGGCCTGCACGACGGGCACGATCACCAGTTGAGCGAGGCGTTCCATCGGATTCAGCACGAATGTCGTCTCGCCGCGATTCCACGTCGAGATCATCAGTTGGCCCTGGTAATCGGAATCGATCAGGCCGACCAGATTGCCGAGCACGATCCCATGCTTATGGCCGAGACCCGAGCGCGGCAGAATCAACGCCGCATAACCGGGGTCGCCGACGTGGATCGCGAGTCCGGTCGGCACCAGCGCGGTTTCGCCGGGTTTCAGCGTCAGCGGTTCGTCGAGGCAGGCGCGCAGATCGAGGCCGGCGCTACCGGTCGTCGCGTAAGCGGGGAGCTGTTCGCGCATGCGCTGATCGAGAATCTTCAGGTCGAGTTTCATTCAGGTTCGATAGTTGGGGGTGAGATTGGTGAAGGGGCACGCGGCTGACTGGCAACGCCTTTGCGATCAAGCCGCCTGGTTCGAGCCGAGCTGAAATGCGTCGGCGAGCAGTTCGTAGGAGCGCAAGCGCGCACGATAGCTGCCGGCGACGGTCAGCACCATCAGCTCGTCGGCCTGGAACTGCTGCTGTAAATCCGTGAGCCGTTCGGTCACGCGCTCAGGCGTGCCGATGATGCTGCGCGGCTTTTCGCGGTCGATCACGAGCTGTTCGCGCTCGCCATATTCCTGCGCGATGCCTTGGTCGATCGAGGGTATCGGTTCGTTCAGACCATACGCCATCTGCACGCGACGCAGATCGACGGCTTTTTCGAGGTCCGCGGCTTCCTGCTCGGTATCCGCGCAGATCACGAAGACCGCGGCCGCCAGATACGGCCGCGACGCGTCTTTGCCAGGCTGGAAGCGCTCGCGATACGCCAGCGCGACCTGTTTGCCGAAATGCGCGTTGATGAAATGCGCGAACGAAAAGCGGATGCCGAGCTGCGCCGCGAGCAAACCGCCGAAGTCGCTCGAGCCGAGCATCCACAGCTGCGGGCGCGTATCGATCTGCGGCTGCAGCAGCACGCCCTGCGCGAGATGATCGTCGGGCAGCGCGCCGTGCATGAGGCCGAGCAGCTCGGCGACCTGCTGCGGAAAATGCTCGCCGCGATTGTAAGCGCCGGCGGCGACCGCCTGCGCGGTGCGCATGTCGCCGCCCGGCGCACGTCCGACGCCGAGATCGACGCGATTCGGAAACAGCGCCTCGAGCATCATGAACTGCTCGGCGACCTTGAACGGGCTGTAGTACGGCAGCATGATGCCGCCCGAGCCGATGCGAATGCGTTTGGTCACGCTGCCGAGGCGCGCCAGCATCACTTCAGGGCAGGGATTCGACACGCCGCGCAGGCCGTGGTGCTCGGCGCACCAGTAGCGCGTGTAGCCGAGGTCGTCGGCGAGTTGCGCGAGTTCGACGGTCGCGGCGATCGCGTCCGCCACCGAATGGCCGGCGATCACCGGTGTTTGATCGAGCACGGAGAGTAGCGTCATGGCAGTAGTGCTCCAGGTGATTCCGGTCGGCTAACCGGGCAAAGATGGCAGGGCCACACGGGCCCACTGCCGCTCGCTCGTTCAGCCAACCGGACTGATGCCGGGCGGCAGACGCTTCGCGATTTCCGCGATCAGCGCGCGCGCCAGCGTCTGCTTGTCGGCGCGTGGCAGCTTCGTCGCGCGGCCTGCTTCGAACAGAATCACTTCGTTGTCGTCGAGCCCGAACGTTTGCGGCCCCAGATTGCCGATCAGCAGCGGCACGTTCTTGCGGGCGCGCTTTTCCTCGCCGTGGACTTCGAGGTTGTCGCTTTCGGCGGCGAAGCCGACCGCGAACGGCGGCTTCGGCAGCCCGGCGACCGCGGCGAGGATGTCTGGATTCTCGACGAATGAAAAGCTCGGCAGCGCGTGCTCGGCGGTCTTCTTGATCTTCTGACCGCTGACGTGGTCGACGCGCCAGTCGGCCACCGCCGCGACGCCGATGAAAATGTCCGCCTCCGCGACCGCGCGCATCACCGCGTCGTGCATCTGCTGCGCGGTCTGCACGTCCTCGCGCAAGACGCCCCACGGCGTTTCCAGCGCGACCGGACCGGCCACCAGATGCACGTCGGCGCCGGCCTGCTGCGCGGCGCGCGCGAGCGCGAAGCCCATCTTGCCGCTCGAACGATTGGTGATGCCGCGCACCGGGTCGAGCGGTTCGAAGGTCGGCCCGGCGGTCAGCAGCACGCGCCGGCCGGACAGGATTTTCGGCGCGAAGAACGACGCGACCGCCTCGTAGGTCGCGGCCGCTTCGAGCATGCGCCCATCGCCGATTTCGCCGCAGGCCTGCGGGCCCGAATCGGGGCCGAGCACCTCGACGCCGTCCGCGCGCAGTTGCGCGACGTTGCGTTGCGTGGCCGGGTTCTGCCACATCTGCCGGTTCATCGCCGGCACGACGAGCAGCGGGCAGTCGCGTGCGATGCACAGCGTCGAAAGCAGATCGTCGGCCATGCCGTGCGCGAGCTTGGCGAGGAAGTCGGTCGACGCCGGCGCGATCACGATCACATCGGCTTCGCGCGATAGATCGATGTGCGCCATGTTGTTCGGCACGCGACCGTCCCACTGGCTCGTGAAGACCGGCCGCCCCGACAGCGCCTGCATCGTGACGGGGGTGATGAACTGGGTGGCCGCTTCGGTCATGACGACCTGCACGGTCGCGCCTGCCTTGGTCAGCAGACGCGTGAGTTCGGCGATCTTGTAGCAGGCGATGCCGCCCGTCATGCCGAGGACGAGGTGTTTGCCTGCGAGTTCTGCGGTTGCCAACGAAAGCCTCCGACAAAGCGTGATCGCGCGGCGGCGCGAGGGCGTTGCCCGTCGTCGCCGCGCGCTTCAAACCGGACCTGAGGCACGGCTCGCGCAGCCGCGACCGTGCCTCACGTCGGCGACGTTAGCGTGTGCCGCGTACCCGCCGCAGCTCGTCGATCACGAGCAGGATCGCGCCGATCGTGATCGCGCTGTCGGCGAGATTGAACGCCGGCCAGTGCCAGCCGCCCACGTGGAAATCGAGGAAGTCGATCACGTGGCCGTACGCGAGCCGGTCGATCACATTGCCGAGCGCGCCGCCGAGAATCAGCGCGAGCGCCGTGCAGAACATTTTCTGCCCGCTATGCCGCTTGAGCAGATAGCAGATCACGAGCGCCGCGACCACGCCGAGCGCGGTGAATGCCCAGCGCTGCCAGCCGCCCGCCATCGCGAGGAAGCTGAACGCGGCGCCGCGGTTGAACACGAGAATCAGGTTGAAGAACGGCGTGACCTCGTGCGGCACACCGTAGGCGAACACCTTGCGCACGGCGATTTTCGTCAGCTGGTCGAACAGGATGACGATCAGCGCGATGCCGAGCCAGGGTGCGAGCGAACTGCTTCCGGTGCGCGTTTTCGACATGGTTCTCGCCATTATGCCGCGCTCCTCGATTCGCCACTGCCGAACAGGTTGCTGAAGCAGCGGCCGCACAGCGACGGATGCCCGGCGTTCGCGCCGACGTCCGCGCGATAGTGCCAGCAGCGCTCGCACTTCAGGTACTTCGACGCGATCACTTCGACGCCTTCATCGGCTTCGCTGTCGACCTTGACGACGTTCGCCGCCGACGTGATCAGCACGAACTTCAGGTCGTCGCCGAGGCTCGCGAGTGCGTCGTAACGCGCGCCGCTCGCGCGGATTTCGACTTCCGCCTGCAGCGACGAGCCGATCAGGTTCGCGACCCGCGCCTCTTCGAGCGCCTTGGTCACGTCGCCGCGCACCGCGCGCAGCAGCGTCCACTTGTCGAGCAGCGCGCCCGCGTCCGGCACGGCCGGGTACGCGTGGTACGTCTCGGTGAAGATCGTCTCGCTATTGGGCTGGAACACCTTCCACGCTTCTTCCGCGGTGAACGACAGGAACGGCGCCATCACGCGCAGCAGCCCGTGCGCGATGTGGTAGAGCGCGGTCTGCGCCGAGCGGCGGGCGACCGAATCCGCCGCGCTCGTGTAGAGGCGGTCCTTCAGCACGTCGAGGTAGAAGCCGCCCAGGTCTTCCGAGCAGAACGTCTGCAACTTGGCGACGACCGGGTGGAACTCGTACTTCTCGTAGTGCGCGAGGATGTCGTTCTGCAGATTCGCCGACAGCGTCACCGCGTAACGGTCGATTTCGAGCCAGTCTTCGACCGGACGCGCGTGCTGCGCGAAGTCGAAGTCCGACAGGTTCGCGAGCAGGAAGCGCAGCGTATTGCGGATGCGGCGATAGCCTTCCGTCACGCGCTTCAGGATTTCCTCGGAGATCGCGAGCTCGCCCGAGTAGTCGGTCGACGCGATCCACAGGCGGATGATTTCCGCGCCGAGGCGGTTTGCGACTTCATGCGGATCGATGCCGTTGCCGAGCGACTTGCTCATCTTGCGGCCTTCGCCGTCGACGGTGAAGCCGTGCGTGAGCAGCGCGTTGTAGGGCGGGCGGCCGTCGAGCATCGACGCGGTCAACAGCGACGAATGGAACCAGCCGCGATGCTGGTCCGAGCCTTCGAGGTACAGGTCGGCCGGAAACTGCAGCTCGTCCTTGTGCGAGCCGCGCAGCACGTGCCAGTGCGTGGTGCCTGAATCGAACCACACGTCGAGCGTGTCGCGGTTCTTTTCGTACAGGTTGGCGTCCTCGCCGATCAGCTCTCGCGGATCGACTGTCTGCCATGCCTCGATGCCTTCCTTCGCGACGCGCTGCGCGACCTGTTCGAGCAACTCCAGCGTGCGCGGATGCAGCTCGCCGGTTTCCTTGTGCACGAAGAAGGCCATCGGCACGCCCCACTGGCGCTGCCGCGACAGCGTCCAGTCCGGGCGGTTCGCGATCATGCTGAAGAGGCGCTGCTTGCCCCACGACGGATAGAACGCCGTGTTCTCGATGCCTTCGAGTGCGGTCTCGCGCAGCGTCCTGTCGCCGTCGTTCGGCTTCACGTCCATGCCGGCGAACCACTGCGAAGTGGCGCGGTAGATGATCGGCGTCTTGTGGCGCCAGCAGTGCATGTAGCTGTGCGTGTACTTCTCGGTGCGCAGCAGCGAGCCGGCGCCTTGCAGCGCCTCGACGATCTGCGGATTGGCAGCCCAGATCGACAGGCCGCCGAACAGCGCGAGCGATTCGATGTAGCGGCCGTCGCCCATCACCGGGTTGATGATGTCCGAGTCGGCCATGCCGTGCGCCTTGCACGACACGAAGTCTTCCACGCCGTACGCCGGTGACGAGTGCACGATGCCGGTGCCGGTTTCGGTCGTCACGTAGTCGCCGAGGTAGACCGGCGCGGTGCGCTTGTAGCCCGGATGCGCGGACGCGAGCGGGTGGTTGAAGCGCAGGTTCACGAGCTTTTCGCCCGGCGTCGTCGCGACGACCGTGCCTTCGAGGCCGTACAGCTTCAGGCACGCCTCGACGCGTTCCTCAGCGAGGATCAGCAGGCCGCGCGGCGTGTCGACGAGCGCGTAGACGAGTTCCGGATGCAGGTTCAGCGCCTGGTTGGCGGGGATGGTCCACGGCGTAGTGGTCCAGATCACAATGCCGCCTTCGTTGCGCGGCAGCGCGGCGAGGCCGAACGCCTGCGCGGTCTTCTCTGGTTCGGCGAAGCTGAACAGCACGTCGATGGTCGGATCGGTCTTGTCCTTGTACTCGACTTCCGCTTCGGCGAGCGCCGAGCCGCAGTCGAAACACCAGTTGACCGGCTTCAGGCCGCGGAATACGTAGCCTTTTTCCATGATTTTCGCGAGCGCGCGGATTTCGCCGGCTTCATTCGCGAAGTTCATCGTCTTGTACGGATTGTCCCAGTCGCCGAGCACGCCCAGACGGCGGAAGCCGGCCTTCTGCTTCTCGATCTGCTCGGTCGCGTAGGCGCGCGCCTTCTGCATCACTTCGGCCGCCGGCAGCGACTTGCCGAACTGCTTTTCGATCTGGATTTCGATCGGCATGCCGTGACAGTCCCAGCCCGGCACGTAGACCGCGTCGAAGCCCGCCAGATTGCGCGCCTTGACGATCATGTCCTTCAGGATTTTGTTCACCGCGTGACCGAGGTGGATGTCGCCGTTCGCATACGGCGGGCCGTCGTGCAGGATGAACTTCGTGCGGCCCCTGGAGGCGGCGCGGATCTTGTCGTACACCTTGCGTTCCTGCCAGTCCTTGACCCATTGCGGCTCGCGCTTGGGCAGGTCGCCGCGCATCGGGAACGGTGTGTCGAGCAGGTTGACCGGGTAGCGGGACTGCGGTTTCGAATCAGCTTTCTTGTTGCTCATGATGTGGGTGGCGGTGAATTCGTTTCTATGCGTAGCGGCGCGCGGATTGCACGCTGCGCGAGGAGCGTGGGACGCGCCCGGCAGGCGGCTCCGCGTGAAGCACGGACGCCCTTCGATGCGCGCGGCGACGGTTCGTGCGGCGCGGCGCGCCGGCCCGAACCGCGGTGGTTATCTAATTCGGTCGGTGGCCGAGGTGGCGAAACCGGTGGAACGGCTGCCCGGCGTGCCGGCGCCGACCGCAGCGAACCATGCGCGCGCATTGGCGACGTCGCGCGCGATCGCGGCGGTCAGCGTTTCGAGATCGACGAACTTCTCCTCGTCGCGCAGCTTCTTCAGAAATTCGACGCGCACGAGTTTGCCATACGCGTCGCCGTGCCAATCGAGCAGGTGCACTTCGAGCAGCACACGGCCGGAATCGTCGACGGTGGGGCGCAGGCCGAGGCTCGCGACGCCCGGCAGCGGTTGCTCGGCGATGCCGTGCACCTGTACGACGAAGATGCCGGCCAGTGCCGGACGCTTGTGCGCGATCGGCAGATTGAGCGTCGGAAAGCCGAGATCGCGGCCGAGCTTCATGCCATGGGTGACGTGGCCGCTGATCAGATAGTCGCGGCCGAGCGCTGCGCGCGCCGAGTCGAGGTCGCCCGCGACCAGCGCCGCGCGCACGCCCGAGCTCGAGATGCGCGCGCCTGACGGATCGGCGACCGTCGCCATCTGTTCGACTTCGAAACCGTACTGCTTGCCGGCCGTGCGCAGCGACGCGAAATCGCCGGCGCGCTTCGCGCCGTAGCGGAAGTCGTCGCCGATCATGATCCAGCGCGCGTGCAAGCCGTTGACGATGATCCGCTCGACGAACGCATCTGGCGACTGGCTCGCGAACGTGTGATTGAAGTGCTCGACGACGACCCGGTCGACCCCGTTGGTGCGCAGCGCCTCGAGCTTGTCGCGCAGCATCGCGATGCGCGGCGGCGCGCCGGCCGGGTTGAAGAACTCGCGCGGGTGCGGCTCGAAGGTCATCACGCAGACGGGCAGGCCACGCGCGTTCGCGGCCGCGCGCACGTGGGCGAGCAGAGCCTGGTGGCCGCGGTGGACACCGTCGAAGTTGCCGATGGTCAGCGCGCACGGCGCGCGGCTCTCGGCATTGGGAAGGCCGCGGAAGACTCTCACGATAGTGGGTTGCAGGCGTTGCTGCGATTGCAATAGGGGCGCGGGCGGGGTGCCACAAAACAATCGATTATAAACGCTTGGCGCAACAGACGGCTGCGCGGTCGCGGTCCGGCGATTGCCGAATGATAAAATCCGCGCATGAAAAAACTCGTCATCCTGATTTCCGGGCGGGGTAGCAACATGGAAGCCATCGTGCGCGCCTGCGCGAGCGAGGGCTGGCCGGCGCGGGTCGCCGCCGTGATTGCTAACCGTCCCGATGCCGCGGGGCTCGCGTTCGCGGCGTCGCATGGCATCGCCACGGCGGTGGTCGACCACCGCCAGTTTCCGGATCGCGACAGCTTTGACGCGGCACTCGCCGAGCAGATCGACGCCATCGCGCCGGACCTCGTCGTGCTCGCGGGCTTCATGCGCGTGCTGACCGAGCGCTTCGTCGACCACTACGCAGCGCGCATGCTGAACGTGCACCCGTCATTGCTGCCGAGCTTTCCGGGTCTGAAGACCCATCAGCAGGCGCTCGACGCCGGCGTGCGGTTCCACGGCGCGTCGGTGCATTTTGTCACATCAAAGCTGGATCACGGGCCGATCGTCTTGCAGTCGGCGGTGCCTGTCGAGGCGGGCGATACCGCGCAGACGCTCGCCGCACGCGTGCTCGCCACCGAGCACATCATTTATCCACGCGCGGTGCGCTGGTTCGTCGAAGGGCGTCTCGCTCTGGACGGCTCGCGCGTCACGCTTACGCCGTCGGAGCCGCAATGGCTCTTTGCCGGTCACACCGCCGGAGAGGGCGCATGAGATTGCATGGTTTCCTGATTGGACAAACTGAAACGCTGCTGGCCGAAGTGCTGCGGCTGAACGGCCCCGCCGACGCCACCACGAGCCGCTTCTTCCGCGCGCATCCGAAGCTCGGGCACGCCGAGCGCGGCGTGATCGCCGAGGCGGTGTTCGCCGTGCTGCGCCGCCGGATGGAGTTCGCGCATCTGGCCGAAAGCGGCACTGGCAGCCCCGCGCGCCGCATGGCGCTGCTGGGCCTGATGCAGACGGCCGGACGCTCGGCGCTCAAGCCGTTCGTCACCGAGGCCGAGGCGACCTGGCTCGAACACGTGGCGAAGATCGACCCGGAAAGCCTGCCGCTGCGGATTCGCCTGAACCTGCCCGACTGGATCAGCCAGGCGCTCAGCTCGCGCTTCGAGGCCGCCGAGCTCGCGCAGCTGGCCGCCGCGCTGAACTACCCGGCGCCGCTCGATCTGCGCGCGAACCCGATCAAGGCGAGCCGCGACGACGTGCTGGGTGCGCTGTCGAAGGCGGGCATCGAGGCGGGCGCGACGCCATTCGCGCCGCTCGGGGTGCGCGTGGTCGGCAAGCCGGCGCTCACCAAGCTCGACGCGTTCCAGCAGGGCTGGCTCGAAGTGCAGGACGAGGGCAGCCAGCTGCTGTGCTCGCTGGTCGCACCTCGGCGCGGCGAGATGATCGTCGATTTCTGTGCGGGCGCGGGCGGCAAGACGCTGGCGCTCGGCGCGGCAATGCGTTCGACCGGCCGGCTCTACGCGTTCGATATCTCCGAGCGGCGTCTCGCGAAGCTGAAGCCGCGTCTCGCGCGCAGCGGCCTGTCGAACGTGAACCCGGTGCTGATCGACAGCGAACACGACGCGAAGATCAAGCGTCTGGCTGGCAAGATCGACCGCGTGCTCGTCGATGCACCGTGCAGCGGCCTCGGCACGCTGCGCCGCAACCCGGATCTGAAGTGGCGCCAGTCGCCGGAGTCGATCGCCGAGCTGGCGCCGAAGCAGGCGTCGATTCTCACGAGCGCGGCGCGTCTCGTGAAGAAGGGCGGCCGGCTCGTCTATGCTACGTGCTCGATTCTCGAAGCCGAAAACGAGGCGGTCGTGCAGCAGTTCCTCGCCGATCACCCTGATTTCGCGCTGGTGCCGGCGCGCGACGTCCTTGCCGAGCAGCGTATCGAGCTGGAGATGGGCGACTACCTGTCGCTGTGGCCGCACCGCCACGCGACCGACGGCTTTTTCGCCGCCGTGCTCGAGCGCCAGAGCTAGGCAACCGGCTGCAGGCCGGCGCGCGGATTGGCGGATGAATCCGCGCGCGCCGGCCATTCCGGCGACATCGATGCCGGCGCGGCACTGGTGTGGCTCGCGCGGGCGATCGCCGGCCAGTTCATGGACACCGCGCTGCTCGATCTGGCGCTGGTGCCGCTCGCCGGCATTGGGCTGATCTACATCGTGTTCTTCTTCGGCGGGTGTTCAACCGCGAAGGTGGCGAGCATCCGTGGCTGTTTCTCGTCGAGAAGATCGTGTCGGTAGTCGTTTGGATCGGCATGGTACTCACGCTGTTGGGCATTCAGAACGCCGTGATCGCGTGGATGGACAGCGTGAGTTTTGGCGTCGGTAATGCGCATATGACGCTGCTGTCGCTGATCACGGGGCTGTTGTGGGTCGCCGTCACGTTGATCGTCGCGATGTGGCTCGGCTCGTCGGTCGAAGATCGCCTGATGCGCTCGAAGACGCTCGACGCGAATCTGAAGGTCGTGGTCGCGCGCGTCGGCCGAGCAGCCTTCGTGCTGGCGGGGCCGGGACGGCATTAATCTTCGAGTTGGGTTTCCGGATCGAAGATGCGGCGAGCGGCACGCGTGGCGTGCTCTCGACCGTCAACTGCAATATCTGGCGTCTCTTTTCCGAGCACGGCATCACTATTGCGCTCCCGCAACGCGAGGTGCGCATCGTCGGTCAGGCAAGCGGCGCAATGCCGCACCCGGTGGCGACGACTGATCCGGTTTCCGACACCACGTCCGATCCCGCGCTCAGGCCCGCCAACCGTGCCGCCAACGACGGCCGTCAAGCCCCATTTCGCGCCGCGGCAAGGCATGCGCCAGTGCCCAGGCAGTCGCTATCGACTTGATTGCGCACAAAAAATCCCTATTTGTTACAAACACTTGGAACCCTTCAAGTAGAATATCGTCCTATCCCGCTGTATGCTTTCACTTTCATGACACGCGCGCCGCGTGTGCTTCGTATCTCTCGTTCTGCAGGTAACTTACCTTGTTGAATTCTTTGCTCGATTTCCTTGCCCACGGGCTGCTGCGTTTCTCGTGGTGGCAACTCGTCGTGTACACGCTGATCGTGACGCACATCACGATTATCGGTGTGACCGTCTATCTGCATCGCTGCCAGGCGCATCGCGCGCTGGATCTGCACCCGATCGCCAGTCATTTTTTCCGCTTCTGGCTGTGGATGACCACCGGCATGCTGACCGGCCAGTGGGCCGCGATTCACCGCAAGCACCACGCGAAATGCGAGACTGAAGAGGATCCGCACAGCCCGCAGACGCGCGGCATCTGGAAGGTGCTGCTCGAAGGCGCCGAGCTCTATCGCACCGAAGCGAAAAACGAAGAAACGATGCGCAAGTTCAGTCACGGTACGCCGAACGACTGGATGGAGCGCAACGTCTACACGAAGTACCCGATTCTTGGCGTGAGCCTCATGATGGTGATCAACGTCGCGCTGTTCGGCGTCGTCGGCCTGACCATCTGGGCCGTGCAGATGGTGTGGATCCCTTTCTGGGCCGCGGGCGTGGTCAACGGCCTCGCGCACTTCTGGGGCTATCGCAACTTCAATTCGTCGGATGCGAGCACCAACATTTTCCCGTGGGGCATCATCATCGGTGGCGAAGAGCTGCATAACAATCACCACACGTATGCGACGTCGGCGAAGCTGTCGAACAAGTGGTACGAGTTCGACATTGGCTGGATGTACATCCGCATCATGCAGGCGTTTCGTCTGGCCAAGGTGAAGAAGGTCGCGCCGACGCCGCGCCTGACCACTGGCAAGCTCGTGCTCGATCAGGACACGCTGCAGGCCGTGCTCGCGAACCGCTACGAAGTGATGGCGCGTTACGCGAAAGCGATCAAGCGCGCATACCGCCAGGAGCTCGCGCATCTGAAGGAAGTTGGCGCGCGCGAAAAGTATCAGGTGATGCGTGGTGCGCGTAGCTGGTTCCACAAGGAGGAGGCGGGCCTGAACGAGCCGCAGAAGCTCCAGCTGCCGCAGATTTTCGCGAACAGCCAGAAGCTGAAGACCTACATCGACATGCGCAACGAACTGGCGGCAATGTGGGAGCGCTCCAACGCGTCGCGCGAGCAATTGCTGGTGCAATTGCAGGACTGGTGCCATCGCGCAGAGCAGAGCGGTATCAAGGCGCTGCAAGACTTCGCGATGCGACTGCGTCGCTATGCCTGAAATCCATTAAAATTTCAGGACGTCACAAAACCCCGCGTTGGCGGGGTTTTGCGTTTTTGGGCCGTGGAAAAGCATCGCGTGTGTAGCGCGAGCGGCAAGCCGCGGCGGCCAGGTGAGGGCAGAGGACATGATGGAGCAGCAGGCGATCAGGACCGTCGAATTCGATCGGCCTCAGGCGCAGGGCACGACCTGCGGGATCGGGCAGGCGTGGGCGAAGGTGCCCGAGACGCCGTCGGCGGAAGAAAAGCGGGCGCTGAAGGCGCGCATTCGCGAATTACTCAAGCGCGAGAAAGCGGTGCTGGTCGCGCATTATTATGTCGACGCCGAATTGCAGGAACTCGCCGACGAAACCGGCGGTTGCGTGGCCGATTCGCTGGAAATGGCGCGCTTCGGCCGCGATCACGAGGCGCAGACGCTGGTGGTCGCGGGCGTGCGCTTCATGGGCGAGACCGCAAAAATCCTCAGTCCGGACAAGCGCATTCTGATGCCGGATCTGGATGCGACCTGTTCGCTCGACCTCGGTTGTCCGGTCGACGAGTTCTCGGCGTTCTGCGACGCACACCCGGACCGCACGGTGGTCGTGTACGCGAACACGAGCGCGGCCGTGAAGGCGCGCGCGGACTGGATGGTGACGTCGTCGATCGGGTTGGAGATCATCGCCGATCTGCATGCGCGCGGCGAGAAGATCATCTGGGCGCCGGACCGTCATCTCGGCAGCTACATCCAGGGCAAGACCGGCGCGGACATGCTGATGTGGCAGGGCTCGTGCCTCGTGCACGACGAATTCAAGGGCATCGAACTCGATCTGCTGCGCGCCGACTATCCGCACGCGAAGGTGCTCGTGCATCCGGAGTCGCCGGCTAACGTGGTCGCACAGGCGGACGTGGTCGGCTCGACCACGCAGTTGATCGACGCCGCGCAGAAGCTCGATGCGACGCACTTCATCGTCGCGACCGACCTCGGCATCCTGCACAAGATGCAACTCGCCGCGCCCGGCAAAACGCTGATTGCCGCGCCGACGGCCGGCAACAGCGCGACCTGCAAGAGCTGCGCGCATTGCCCGTGGATGGCGATGAACGGACTCGCCAATCTGGCCGATGTGCTCGAGCGCGGCCACAACGAAATCTTCGTCGAGCGTGGGATCGGCGAGCGTGCGCGTCTACCGATCGATCGCATGCTCGATTTCGCGGCGCGTCACAAGAAGCGCGTGCAGGCGAGCGGCGATCTCGCGCGCGACGCGCAACTGTATTCGAATGTGGGGGCAGCGTAATGAAGGTGGTGGAGAGGGCGCCTGAGCAGGTAGTGGAGCGCGAAGGGGCCGACGCAGTGTCGCCGCTTTTCGCGGCGATTCACGCGCAATATGGCGTGGCGTTCGACGCGGCGCTCGCACGCAATGTCGCCGATGCACTCGCCGAAGATATCGGCACCGGCGATCAGACCGGCCGCCTCGTGCCTGCCGATGACGTTCGCGACGCGCGCATCATCGTGCGCGAGGAAGCGGTACTGTGCGGCGTGCCGTGGTTCGACGCGGTGATGCGCGCGGTCGATCCTCGCATCGTAGTTCAATGGCGTTATCGCGAGGGCGACCGCATGAGCGCCGACACGACGGTCTGCGATCTTCGCGGGCCGGTGCGCGCGCTGCTGACCGCCGAGCGCAACGCGATGAATTTCCTGCAGCTGCTGTCGGGCGTGGCGAGCGCGACGCGCCGCTATGTCGACGCGATTGCTCACACGCACGCGCGCGTTCTCGATACGCGCAAGACGCTCCCGGGCTTGCGGCTCGCGCAGAAGTACGCGGTGCGCATCGGCGGCGGTGCGAACCAGCGGCTCGCGCTGTACGACGGCATTCTGATCAAGGAAAACCATATCGCCGCGGCCGGCGGCGTGGGCGCGGCGATGGACGCGGCGCTCGCGTTGAATGCGGGCGTGCCGATCCAGATCGAAGTCGAAACGCTCGAACAACTGGAAACTGCGCTCGCGCATGGCGCGCAGTCGATCCTGCTCGACAACTTCTCGTTCGACATGATGCGCGACGCGGTTCGCATCACGGCCGGGCGCGCGGTGCTCGAAGTGTCCGGCGGCGTGAATTTCGAGACCGTGCGCACGATCGCGGAGACTGGCGTGGACCGCGTGTCGATTGGCGCACTGACCAAAGACGTGCGCGCGACCGACTACTCGATGCGGATCGTTTGAGCGCCGCGCGTTTTAGCGCGACAGTCGACGCTCGTGACGACTTAACAAGGCCATTGCCGGAGCTTACCGGCAATGGCCTTGTCGTTTGTGGCGTCGTTTCAGCGTGTATTTCGGCCCAAGGCTGTCAGGGATTCGGCCTGCGTACATACTTCGGCGTGAGCACCGTCGGTAGCGCCTTGGGTAATGTGGACGGCCAGTCGCGGCTGAAATGCAGGCCGCGGCTTTCGCGCCGCGAGCGCGCGCTGTCCACGATCAGCGACGCCACATCGACCAGATTGCGCAGTTCCAGCAGATCGCGGCTCACCTTGAAGTTCGCGTAGTACTCGTGGATCTCGTCGCGCAGCAACGCGAGCCGATGCTTCGCGCGCTCGAGCCGCTTGTCGGTGCGCACGATACCGACGTAGTTCCACATCAGCCGGCGCAGTTCGTCCCAGTTGTGCGCGACCACGACCTCCTCGTCCGGATCGGACACGCGGCTTTCGTCCCAGGCCGGCAGCGGCGCGTGAACGGCGGCAGCGAAGCCTTCCGCTTCGATCGCCTTGGCGGCGGAGCGGCCGATCACGAGGCATTCGAGCAGCGAATTGCTGGCAAGTCGGTTCGCGCCGTGCAGGCCGGTGCAGGACGTTTCGCCGACCGCGTAGAGACCCGCGAGATCGGTGCGGCCCGCCAGATCGGTGACGACGCCGCCGCACGTGTAATGCGCGGCCGGTACCACTGGAATCGGCTCCTTCGTGATGTCGATGCCGAACTCGAGGCAGCGCGCCAGGATCGTCGGGAAATGCTCGTGCAGGAACGCGGCCGGCTGGTGGCTGATGTCGAGGTACACGCAATCGATGCCGCGTTTCTTGATCTCGAAGTCGATCGCCCGCGCGACGATGTCGCGCGGCGCAAGCTCCGCGCGCTCGTCGTGATTGGGCATGAAGCGCGTGCCATCCGGCAGTTTCAGAATGCCGCCTTCGCCGCGCACTGCTTCCGAAATCAGGAACGACTTCGCGTACGGGTGAAACAGGCACGTCGGGTGGAACTGGATGAATTCCATGTTCGACACGCGGCAGCCGGCGCGCCATGCCATCGCGATGCCGTCGCCGGTCGCGGTGTCGGGGTTGGTCGTGTACAGGTAGACCTTGCCGGCGCCGCCGGTCGCGAGCACCGTATGCGGCGCTTCGATCGTAACGGTGCGGCCGCTTTGCAGATCGAGCGCATACAGACCATGGCAGCGGCGGCCGGGCAGGCCGAGGCGTTCGGACGTGATCAGGTCGATTGCGTGATGGTCTTCGAACAGCGTGATGTTCGGATGCTGGCGCACCTGCTCGCTGAGCGTGGCGACGACCGCATGGCCGGTCGCGTCGGCCGCGTGAATGATCCGGCGATGGCTATGGCCGCCTTCGCGCGTCAAATGAAAGCCCAGTTCGGCGGCCTCGTCTTTCGTGAACGGCACGCCCTGTCCGATCAGCCATTCGATCGCGGCGCGCCCATGCTCGACGATAAAGCGTGTCGCCGCCTCGTCGCACAGGCCGCCGCCTGCGGTCAGCGTATCGCGCACGTGATTCTCGACGCTGTCCGCCGAATCGAGCACCGCGGCGATGCCGCCTTGCGCCCAGTCGCTCGCGCCTTCGGTCAGCGATCGCTTGGCGATCACAGCAACGCGCCGTGTCTGCGCGAGATTGAGCGCGACGCTCAAACCAGCCAGACCGCTACCGACAATCGCCACATCGAATTCCATTGCCCACATCTCCGTCTTTCGTTTTGCGATGACGGCGCGCGAACCGCACGCCGCGAAAACGACAAAGGATACGCGCCGCATCGCCCTGGCGAAAGCTGGCCAAACGGAATAGGACGATTCGCGCGCGCCTTGCGGAGCTATCGCGAGGTCCGCGCAAAAACAAAAAAGCCTCGCACGAATGCGAGGCTTTTCATGTTTTTGCCTTCGTCAGGCTGGAGAGCCAAGATTACTTGATCTTGGTTTCCTTGTAGTCAACGTGCTTGCGGATGACCGGATCAAATTTCTTGATCAGCATCTTTTCCGGCATGTTGCGTTTGTTCTTCGTGGTCGTGTAGAAGTGACCCGTGCCTGCGGTCGATTCCAGCTTGATCTTGTCGCGTGCGCCTTTCGCCATGATTTACTCCTTAGGCTTCACCGCGTGCGCGCAAATCTGCGAGCACAGCGTCGATACCGTTCTTGTCGATCAGGCGCAGGCCGGCGTTCGAAACGCGCAGACGCACCCAACGGTTTTCGCTTTCCACCCAGATACGGCGGTTTTGCAGGTTCGGCAGGAACCGGCGCTTGGTCTTGTTGTTCGCGTGGGAAACGTTGTTGCCGCTCATCGGCGCTTTCCCAGTTACTTGGCATACGCGTGCCATGAGAGCACTCCTAATACGCTAATTCTGAGTTCGAACGCCGTGAAAGTTTCCCGAAAAGAGCCGCGCTGAAAGTGTGCGAAGTTGCGCCGAATTTGCATCGAGACACTTCGCTACCACAGCTGCCTGACCTTTGCGGAACGCCTTGATGGCTTCGGAACAGGGGGTTGGAAATAGGCAAACCGGAATTCTAGCAGAAAAAAAGCCGCAAAATCAAACCTTATTTGCGATGCGGGACGCTGCGCCGTACGGCGGCCATTCCGCTTCCTGCGCTCGAGCGGGCTTGCGCGCGAGCCCCGGCCAGCCGGCGCGGGCGAACGAATATACGGTGTCCGCGCCGATCACCAGATGATCGATCAACTGCACATCGACGAGCGCGAGCGCGTCGCGCAGGGTCTGCGTGAGGCGGCAGTCGCTGGCACTCGGCTCGACGGCGCCGGACGGATGATTATGCGCGACGATCAGGCTGGCCGCGTTCGCGGCGAGCGCCCGCCGCACGATCTCGCGCGGATACACGGCCATGCGCGTGAGCGAGCCGCGCGCGCTTTCCTCGCAGCGGATCAGCCGATGCCGGGCGTCGAGAAACAGCGACACGAACACCTCCTGCGGCTGTCCGCCGATCAGAAGGCGCAGATAACTTTCGACCGCTTCGGGCGAATTCATTAGCGGGCGCTTGCGCATCTTGTCGACCAGCGAGCGACGCGCCATTTCCATGATCGCGAGTAATTGCGCTTTTTTCGCGGGGCCGATGCCGCGAATGCCGTCGAAGTCCGCATAGGTCGCGTCGAGCATCGCGCGCAGGGAGCCGAAGCGATCCAGCAGCGCCCGCGCGACGCTGAACACGTCGTGACCGGGCAGGCCGGAGCCGAGCACGAGCGCGATCATTTCGGTGTCCGACAGCACGTCGGGGCCCTGCTCGATCAGTCGCTCGCGCGGCATGTCGCGCCGGAGCCATTTACCCCGAAATAGTTGCCGCCGGCAGCGGGCGGTGGAGTCGGCGGCTTTTGACGGGGCCTCGGCCGACCGATTTGCGGCGGCTTTCACGCCGCCTCCGGCGCGTGCCAGCGCCTTCGGTCGCAGCGTTGCCGCAGGTGTTTCGTCGATTGTGCTGGCGAAATCAGCCATATATATAGAGTCCTCCGCGTAAGGTTGACGGCGCACGCGGCGCAATGCGCCGCCGGGCCGTGCCGCCCCCGCGCGCGACGGACTCAAGCCGGCGCCCGCTAGGTGGCTTACAATAGACACTTTGCGCACGGCACGCCGACGGTTTGCCACACGCGTCGACTGCCCCGCGGCGCACGCGTGCAGCGCTTCGACTGAGCGAGCATTGCATGAGCATCATCGATATTTCCGAGGTGAAACCCGGTTCACACGTCACGCTGCATTACCGGCTTTCCCTTGCCGATGGCGCCGAAGTGATCAACACGTTCAACGACAAGCCGGCCACGCTGCTGCTCGGCGCCGGTCAACTGGCGCCGCCGCTGGAAGATATTTTGCTGGGTTTGAAGGTGGGCCGCCATTCGACCTTTCAGCTAGCGCCGGGCGAGGCGTTCGGCCCGCGCAATCCGGATCTGATCCAGCGCGTGTCCCTCGCCACGCTGCGGGAGAACAGCATGATCGGCGAGGATTTTTCCCCGGGTGACCTGGTCGAATTCAACGCGCCGGGCGGCGGGCGCTATGCCGGCGTACTGAAGGAAGTTGGCGAAACGTCGGCCCTATTCGATTTCAATCACCCGCTTGCCGGCCAGGCGCTGGCGTTTGAAGTGAAAATCATCGGGATTCTGTAAACATGAGCATCACGGATACGACTCTTGCCGAAGCGGAGATCCTGCTGGCCCAGCCACGCGGGTTCTGCGCCGGCGTCGACCGGGCGATCGAGATCGTCGAGCGGGCCATCAAGCTGTATGGCTCGCCGATCTACGTGCGTCACGAAATCGTCCATAACGCCTATGTGGTCGAAGACCTGCGCAAGAAGGGAGCGATCTTCATCGAGAACCTGGACGAAGTGCCGGCGGGCAACACGGTGATCTTCAGCGCGCATGGCGTGTCGAAGGCCGTGCGCTCGGAGGCCGAGTCGCGCGGGCTGCGGGTGTACGACGCCACCTGTCCGCTCGTGACCAAGGTGCATATCGAAGTCGCGAAGATGCGCCAGGACGGTTTCGACATCGTGATGATCGGCCACAAGGGCCACCCGGAAGTCGAAGGCACGATGGGCCAGGCGGCCGAGGGCATGCATCTGGTCGAGGACATCGAGGATGTGCAGGCATTGCAGCTCGCCGATCCGGAGCGGATCGCCTTCGTCACGCAAACCACGCTGTCGGTCGACGACGCCGCCGAAATCATCGGCGCGCTGAAGGCCAAGTACCCGTCCATCCGTGAGCCGAAGAAGCAGGACATCTGCTACGCCACGCAGAATCGCCATGGACGCAGTGAAGTTCATGGCGCCGCAGTGCGACGTCGTGATCGTCGTCGGCAGTCCGAACAGCTCGAATTCGAACCGCTTGCGCGAACTCGCCGAGAAGCTCGGCGTGCCAGCCTATATGGTCGATTCGCCCGATCAGATCGATCCGGTTTGGGTCGAGGGCAAGCGCCGCATTGGCGTGACCGCCGGTGCGTCGGCGCCGGAGGTGCTGGCGCAGGCGGTGATCGCGCGTTTGCGCGAACTGGGTGTGCGCAACGTGCGCGCGCTCGAGGGCATCGAGGAAAACATCGCGTTTCCGCTGCCACGCGGGCTCGGTCTGCCAGCCTGACAATCCGTTAGCTACACTGAAAGGAAAGCGCGCCCGTGGGCGCGCTTTTTTTATGCCCGTGCCCCGACGAACCTCCGATTAAATTAAGTGCCACATCGAATGACCGGTCAACTTTCGGTGGTCTCGCGCACAAATTATTTTGAATTGTGATCGGGGCTTTTATCGATTTTGGCGCGATGCGTCCCCGTTTTAAGCTCGCAAAAGCCTTAAGACAGATTGATCATGCACTGAATTGGTGAAATTTACCGAGCGCGCGCTAAGTGGTCATGCCCGACGCAAAGCCCGGCCTATCCGGGATTCGCGCCGATCGCCCGCAACACTTGATGCCAGCGGGTTCGGCGCCGGTGCAACTGGTGCACGAAAACGGATCGCAACCAGGTTGCGCCTTTTAACGGATTTTGCTCTCAAAATCAGGTTGCAATGCAGGAAAACCCCACCGGTTCAACAATATTGCCACCCGCATAATTGGAGTTACAATGCGCGCGTTCTCAAGGCCTTGAGGTCCTGGACAGTGGATTTTGCAAGGCGCAGGAGACCTTACTTGATGCGAGTCAAATTTGCTTACGCCGTGTCCATCGCGGCCACGGTTGCGATGCTGACCGCGTGCGGCAAGAAACAGGATGGCGAAGCGGGAACGGGCGCATCGGCGGCCTCGGCCGCGGCGGTTGCCGCCGCGAGCGAAGCGACTATCGTGAAGATCGGTCATGCGGCTCCGTTGACGGGCGGCATCGCGCACCTGGGCAAGGACAACGAAAATGGGGCGCGCCTCGCGGTCGAAGAAATCAATGCGCAGGGTTTGACGATCGACGGTCGCAAGATCCAGCTGCAACTCGACGCGCAGGACGATGCGGCGGACCCGAAAACCGGCACCGCCGTCGCGCAGAAGCTGGTCGACGATCACGTGGTCGCGGTGATCGGACACCTGAACTCCGGGGTTTCGATTCCGGCGTCGAAGATCTATAGCGACGCGAGCATCGTCGAGATCTCGCCGTCGTCGACGAATCCGGCCTATACGCAGCAAGGGTTCAAGACGACCTATCGGGTGGTCGCGACCGACGCGCAGCAGGGTCCGGCGCTCGCCAATTACGCGACAAAGGCGCTGGGCGCCAAACGCATCGCGGTCGTGGACGATGCGACCGCCTACGGCAAAGGTCTCGCGGACGAGTTCACGAAGACCGCCGAGGCGAGCGGCGCGAAGATCGTCGCGCGGGAGGCGACGAGCGACAAGGCCACGGATTTCCGGGCCATTCTCACGAAGATCAAGAGTGTTCAGCCGGACGCCATCATGTTCGGCGGCATGGACGCGACGGGCGGGCCGTTTACGAAGCAGGCGGCGGCGCTCGGTATCAGGGCAAAAATCCTTGGCGGCGACGGTGTGTGTACCGACAAGGTAGGTGAGCTGGCGGGTACCGCCGTGCAAAACCTGGTCTGTTCGGAAGCAGGACTCGCGCTTTCGAAAATGACCAATGGAGCGGACTTCGAAAAGAAGTACGAGGACCGCTTCCACACGCCGGTGCAGATTTACGCGCCGTTCACGTATGACGCTGTGTACGTGATCGTCGATGCAATGAAGCGCGCTAATTCTATCGAGGCGCCCAAGGTGCTGGCTGCGATGCCTTCGACCGATTACAACGGGGTAATCGGCCACATCGCGTTCGACGACAAGGGTGATTTGAAAGAGGGCGCCATTACGCTTTACGACTTCAAGGACGGCAAGAAAGCAGTGCTCGACGTCGTAAAGATGTGATGACGGGAAGTTCGGCCTGACGGCACCGACACCATCCAACGGTGCCGTTTTTGCATCCGCCCAAGGTGAGCTCGCGACCGCATCACGGTCGTCAGGGCAAGCCGGCAACGGATAACCCTTACCGGTCTTTTACATCAGTACCCGCAGTGCCGTTGAGATTCGTAGCGCATCACCGCCCACCGGCAGATGAAAAACGCGAATCCAGTCGCACGGGCTAAGGAGCATTAAATGGATATCTTCATCCAGCAGATCATCAATGGACTGGTGCTTGGCAGTGTCTACGCCATCATCGCACTGGGCTATACGATGGTTTACGGCATTCTGGGCATCATCAACTTCGCCCACGGCGACGTGTTGATGGTGGGCGCGATGGTTGCGCTCTCCGCCATAGGTGTGCTGCAGAACCACTTCCCCGGCCTCGGCAATGTGCTGACGCTCGTGATCGCGTTGATCATCGCGGCGGCGGTCTGCGCGGTGGTCGGCTACACGATCGAGCGGGTCGCCTACCGGCCGTTGCGGCGTGCGCCGCGTCTCGCGCCGCTGATCACCGCGATCGGTGTATCGATTCTGCTGCAGACGCTCGCGATGATGATCTGGTCGCGCAATCCGCTGCCGTTCCCGCAGTTGTTGCCCACCGACCCGCTCAACGTGATCAAGGCCACCGACACGACGCCCGGCGCCGTGATCTCGATGACTGAAATCGTGATCATCGTGGCGGCGTTCCTCGTGATGGGCGGCCTCCTGCTGCTCGTGCACAAGACCAGGCTCGGCCGTGCGATGCGCGCGATCGCCGAGAACCCGAACGTCGCGAGTCTGATGGGTGTGAACCCGAATTTCGTGATTTCGGCGACCTTCATGATCGGCTCGGCGCTGGCTGCGCTCGCCGGCGTGATGATCGCGTCCGAATACGGCAACGCGCACTTCTACATGGGCTTCATCCCTGGCCTGAAGGCCTTTACCGCGGCGGTGCTCGGCGGTATCGGCAATCTCGGCGGCGCGATGGTCGGCGGCGTGCTCCTCGGCCTGATCGAGCAGTTGGGTGCCGGCTATATCGGCGACCTCACGGGCGGCGTGTTCGGCAGTAACTACCAGGACGTGTTCGCGTTCATCGTGCTGATCGTCGTGCTGGTGTTCCGTCCGTCGGGTCTGCTCGGCGAACGTGTCGCGGATCGCGCCTGATCCCGGGCCACAAGGAGTCAACAATCATGACCTCAATTCAACCGATCGAGCCGTCCACGACGCTCATCCCCGAAAAGAACCGCACGAAGACGCTGACTATCGGTATTCTCACGGCGATCTTCGTGATCGCCGCGCCGATGGTCATCGGCGCCGCGGGCGGCAACTACTGGGTCCGCGTGCTCGACTTCGCGATGCTGTACGTGATGCTCGCGCTGGGCCTGAACGTGGTGGTCGGCTTTGCCGGCCTGCTGGACCTGGGCTACATCGCGTTCTACGCGATCGGCGCCTACACGGCCGCGCTGCTGAGCTCACCGCACCTCGCGACGCAATTCGAGTGGATCGCGCATCTCGCGCCGAACGGCATCCATGTGCCGATCTGGATCATCGCGCCGATCGCGATGGCGCTCGCCGCGATGTTCGGGATTCTGCTCGGTGCGCCGACACTGCGTCTGCGTGGCGACTACCTCGCGATCGTGACCCTCGGCTTCGGGGAAATCGTGCGGATCTTCATGAACAACCTCGACCGTCCGGTGAACATCACCAACGGCCCGAAGGGGATCACCGGGATCGATCCGGTGTCCGTCGGCGGCTTCAGCCTCGCGCAGACACACTCGCTGTTCGGCATGCAGTTTCCGTCGGTGTACCTGTACTACTACCTGTTCGTGCTGTGCGCGCTGTTCGTGATCTGGACCTGTACGCGTCTGCAGCATTCGCGGATCGGCCGCGCGTGGGCCGCGATCCGCGAAGACGAAATCGCCGCCAAGGCGATGGGCATCAATACCCGTAACGTGAAGCTGCTTGCGTTCGCGATGGGCGCGTCGTTCGGCGGCCTGTCGGGCGCCATGTTCGGCTCGTTCCAGGGTTTCGTGTCGCCGGAATCGTTCACGTTCTGGGAATCGGTCGTGGTGCTCGCCTGCGTGGTGCTCGGCGGCATGGGCCACATTCCGGGCGTGATCCTCGGCGCGGTGCTGCTCGCGGTGTTCCCCGAGTTCCTGCGCTCGACGATGGGTCCGCTGCAGAACATGATCTTCGGCCATGAAATCGTCGATACCGAAGTGATCCGTCAGTTGCTGTACGGCCTCGCGATGGTCGTGATCATGCTGTACCGCTCGGAAGGCCTGTGGCCCGCGCCGAAGCACGAAGACAGGATTGCGAAGCTGGCGAAGCGTGGCGGCAAGAAGCCGGTGCGCGCATAAGGTCCGGTGGAGAAAAAGACATGAGCGATAACGTAAGCAACAACGCAGCGATCCGTCTGTCGGTGAAGGGCGTCAACAAGCGCTTCGGCGGCCTTCAGGCGCTTTCCGAGGTCGGCCTGCAGATCCGCGCGGGCGAGATCTACGGCCTGATCGGCCCGAACGGCGCCGGCAAGACCACCTTCTTCAATGTGATCACGGGTCTGTACACGCCGGATTCAGGCGAGTTCAAGCTCGACGGCGAGAGCTACACGCCGACCGCGGTCTATCAGGTCGCGAAGGCGGGCATTGCGCGCACGTTCCAGAACATCCGTCTGTTCGGCGGCATGACCGCGCTCGAAAACGTGATGGTCGGTCGTCATGTGCGCACGAAGCACGGTCTGCTCGGCGCGGTGTTCCAGACGCCGGCCGAACGCCAGGAAGAGCGCGAGATCAAGGAGCGCGCGCTCGAACTGCTCGACTACGTCGGCATTACGCAGTACGCGGACTATACGTCGCGCAACCTGTCGTATGGCCACCAGCGGCGGCTCGAAATCGCGCGTGCGCTGGCGACCGATCCGAAGCTGCTCGCGCTCGACGAACCGGCGGCCGGCATGAACGCCACCGAGAAGGTCGAGCTGACCAGGCTGCTCGACAAGATCCGTGCGGACGGCAAGACGATTCTGCTGATCGAACACGACGTGAAGCTCGTGATGGGTCTGTGCAATCAGATGACGGTGCTCGACTACGGCAAGGTGATTGCGCAAGGTCTGCCGCAGGACGTGCAGAAGGATGCGAAGGTGATCGAAGCTTATCTGGGTGCGGGGGTCCACTGATGTCCACGACGCAAGCAATGTTGAAAATCAAGGGCCTGCAGGTCAACTACGGTGGCATCCAGGCGGTCAAGGGTGTCGACCTCGAGGTCGGGCAGGGCGAACTCGTCACGCTGATCGGCGCGAACGGCGCGGGCAAAACCACGACGATGAAGGCGATCACCGGCCTGAAGGCGTATGCGGCCGGCGACATCGAGTACATGGGTCAGTCGATCAAGGGCCTGCCCGCGCATGAGCTTCTGAAGCGCGGTCTCGCGATGGTGCCGGAAGGGCGCGGCATTTTCGCGCGCATGTCGATCGTCGAGAACATGCAGATGGGTGCGTATCTGCGCAACGATACCGACGCCATCAAGTCGGACGTCGAGCGCATGTTCGGCTTCTTTCCGCGTCTGAAGGAGCGTGCATCGCAATACGCGGGCACGCTGTCGGGCGGCGAGCAGCAGATGCTCGCGATGGCACGCGCGATCATCTCGCGGCCCAAACTGCTGCTGCTCGACGAACCGTCGATGGGTCTGTCGCCGATCATGGTCGAGAAGATCTTCGAAGTGGTGCGCCTGATTTCCTCTGAAGGCATGACCGTGCTGCTCGTCGAGCAGAACGCGCGGCTCGCGCTGCAGGCGGCGAATCGCGGCTACGTGATGGACTCCGGTTTGATCACGATGTCGGGCGACGCGAAGCAGATGCTCGACGATCCGAAGGTTCGGGCCGCGTATTTGGGCGAATGAGTGGGCGAATAGTTGGACGTATGCCCTTTGCGCACACGTCCGGCTTGCAACGCGCCCCGCGATGCAATGTCGCGGGGCGCGTTTTATTTTTCTGGTTGAGACGTGAATTAAGGGAGTCGCCCGATAACCGAACTGATTTCGTCTTTTGTGAACGCACGCAGCGTTTGCGAGCGGACATTGCCGGCCGAGCCGAGTGCGAAGCCGAAGGCGAGGAAGCTCTGCTCGTCTGCCGCTTCGACGACCGAGACAACGTCGTATGCCCCTAACGTCCAGTAGATCTGCTTCATCTCGCAGCCAAAAGATTTCGCCATTTCCGCCGCCTGCCCGGCTCGCTCTGCACTGTTCTTGATCGTGCGGATACCCTGATCCGTAAATTGCAGGAGCACCACATAAGTCGCCATGAAGATTCCCCTTAGGATTCCAACGCGTTGGGACTCAGACGCATGAGCCGCCCCCGGGGGGAAAGGGTCGCGATTCGCCGCAAACCTGTCTTTCCAGCGCCGGCGTCGTCTCGTGCGTAAACGATTTTAGGCAATCCGACTGCTCGCCATCTGCTATTTGTCCGAATCCGCCGATATGTGCGCTGCTTGCGGGAGAACCATTGAAAAAGCCGCATGCGTCAAGCAACGCATGCGGCTTTCTTTAATCAGGCGTACGACGCGAATCAACTGGCCGGGGCCGCGTCGGCGTATTGGCCGAGCCGCTTGCCGAGGCTGATCACCGCATCGGTGCGATACCCGAGCGCATCGTAGAACGCCCGTATTTCAGCCGTTGCCGACGACAGTACCTGCAGGTTCAGCTTCGGACAACCAAGCTTCGTCAACTCGCTCTCGACGTGCGCGACGAGCCGCGTGCCGATGCCATGACGTCGCAGCGGTGCGTCGACCGCGAGCGAATACAGCCAGCCGCGGTGTCCATCATAGCCGCCCATTACGGTGCCGACGATGCGTCCATCGAGCACCGCGACGAAGAACAGCTCCGGTTGCGTCGCGAGCTTGTTGGCGATCGACAGACGCGGGTCGCGCTGCGGTCGCGTCACGTCGCGATGCTCGGGAAACACGTCCTGCCATAGCGCAATCACGGCTTCGGTATCGGTCGCGTCGAAGCGGCGGATCGACAGCGTCGTGTTCGTCGTCATTGGTGCGCTCCGTGGTTGATTACAGCGAGTCGAGAACCGAGCGCAGCATCGCCAGCATCTGGTCGATTTCTGCGGTCGTCACGTTAAGCGCCGGCATGAAGCGCAGCAGGTTCGGACGCGCGGCGTTCAGCAGCACGCCGTCGGGTTGCATGTCGCGCGCCTTCTCGACAATCTGGTTGCCGATGTCCTTGCCGAGCAGCAGCGCGCGCAGCAGACCCTCGCCGCGCTCGCCCTTGAAGCCGCGCTCCTCGGACAGTTCGAGCAGCTTCGTGCGCAGATATTCGCCGCGCGAGCGCACGCCTTCGAGGAAGCCCGGCGCCGTCAGCTGCGAGATCACCGAGTAGCCGACCGCGGTCATCAGCGGATTGCCGTTGTAGGTGCCGCCCTGATCGCCCGCTTCGAACACGGCGATTTCCGCCTTCGACAGCAGCGCCGCGAGCGGCACGCCGCCGCCGATGCCTTTGCCGAGCGTCATGATGTCCGGCTCGATGCCCGACAGCTGATACGCGAACAGCGTGCCGGCGCGACCACAGCCGCTTTGCACTTCGTCGACGATCAGCAAGATGTTGTGTTGTTTCGTCAGCTCGCGCAGTTGCTGCATGAATTCGCGGGTTGCGGGGATCACGCCGCCTTCGCCCTGGATCGGCTCGAGCATCACCGCGACGGTCTTTGCGTTGATCAGCTTTTCCACCGACGCGATGTCGTTCAGGTCCGCCTTCGGGAAGCCCGGCACCTGGGGCGCGTAGATCGTGTCCCAGCCCGGCTTGCCGCTGGCCGACATCGTCGCGAGCGTGCGGCCGTGGAAGCTGTGGTCGAACGTGATGATCTCGAACGCGCTGTCCTTGAACTTCCTGCCCCACTTGCGCGCGAGCTTGATCGCGCCTTCGTTCGCCTCGGCGCCGCTATTCGCGAAGAACACCTTGTCGAAGCAACTGTGCTGCGTGAGCAGGCTCGCGAGCTTCGCCATCGGCTCGTTGTAGAACGCCGGCGACGGGTTGATCAGCAGCTTGGCCTGCTGGTTCAGCGCTTCGATCATGCCGTCGTTGCAGTGGCCGAGGCTATTGACCGCCCAGCCCTGAATGAAATCCAGGTAGCGCTTGCCGTTGTTGTCGTAAATCCACGAGCCTTTGCCGTGCGTGAAAACGATTTCAGGTCGGTTCGTGATGTACATCAGCGAATCGATTGGATACTCATTGAAATTCATGACGGCAGGCTCCAGGCAAAAGGGTAAGAGCGGGGTGAAGAAACGGTGACGGTTTGGCCAATAAAAACGGCGGCCGGAAAAACAGAAAAGCCACGGCATGCCGTGGCTTTCATGATTCGAACAGCTTGCGCCCAGGTTTTGTGTGGCGCGAGTCCGTGACGAAGCCAGCGGCGTCCCTAAGGGAGCGGCGAGCGGCGACGTCGGAATTCGGACTGGATGCGGTTCATGCGCGAAAGAATACGATAAGAAAAGCGCTGGTGTAAACCATGAATTTGCACTGGCGCTGCATCGGGGGGAATTTGCCGCCGTGCAATCAGACCGCGTTCGCGAGATCGGCCGCGCTGGTGAACGAGTCCGCGTAGAACTCGTCTTCCGGCAACTGGTGATGCTGCGTGAAGTCGCGCAGCGCCGATTCGACCATCACCGGCGCGCCGCATGCATATACCTGGTAGGCCGACAGATCGGGCAGATCCTCGATCACCGCCCGATGCACGAAGCCCGTGCGGCCCGTCCATGCGTCGCCCGCATCGGGCTCGGAGAGCACCGGCACGAACTTGAAGTTCGGAATCTCGCGCGCCCATTGCTCGGCGAGTTCGAGCAGATACAGGTCTTTCTTGCGGCGCGCGCCCCAGTAAAGCGTCATGGGGCGCGTCATGTTCTTGAACACCGCATGCTCGACGATCGCCTTCAGCGGCGCGAAGCCGGTGCCCGACGCGAGCAGCACGATCGGCTTGTCCGAGTCTTCGCGCAGGAAGAACGTGCCGAGCGGCGCTTCGAAGCGCAGGATGTCGCGCTCCTTCATCGTGTTGAACACATGGTCGGTGAACGCACCACCGGGCATGTGGCGGATGTGCAGCTCGACCGGGCCTTCGACGTGCGGCGCGCTCGCCATCGAATAGCTGCGGCGCTTGCCGTCCTTCAGGATGAATTCGAGGTACTGGCCGGCCAGATATTGCAGACGTTCGTTGGCGGGCAGTTGCAGCTTCACGACGATCACGTCGTCGGCCTTGCGCTCGATCGCGTTCACGCGGCACGGCAGCTTCTTGACCTGCACATCGCCGACGCCGGCCACTTCGCGGATGTCGACTTCGAGATCGGAGCACGCGCTCGCGCAGCACAGAAGCGCCATGCCGCGCGTCTTTTCGTCGTTCGACAGCGCCGACGACGAGTGCGCGCGCTGTTCGACCTCGCCGCTCACGACCGTGCCTTTGCACGAACCGCACGCGCCGTTCTTGCAGCCGTACGGCAGGCCGATGCCTTGACGCAGCGCTGCGGAGAGCACCGGTTCGTCCTGTTCTACCTGAAACTGCCGGCCGGTTTGCCGGAGCGTGACGTTAAATGCCATAAAGTGTTCGGAATCGAAAATTCGGAATCGTAATCGGACCCGCCGGATCAACCGCGCGGTACCTGTTGCGTGTGACCGCTACAATGCGCCCACCATGAAAGCGACACGAAACTTCCGCCGGCCGCGCGTGCTGATCGTAGGATGCGGCGACGTCGGCATGCGCTGCGTGCCCCTGTTGCGGCCGCGCGCGCGTATCTTCGCGTTGACGAGCCATGCCGCGCGCTGCGATGAGTTGCGCGCCGCGGGCGTGATGCCGCTCGTCGGCGATCTCGACGAGCGCGGCAGCCTCAAACGGCTCGCGCGCCTCGCGCCGACGGTGCTGCATCTCGCGCCGCCGCAGAAGTCCGGCGACGACGATCGACGCACTCGCGCGCTGCTTGCGACGTTAGGTGCCGCGGGCCGCATGAACGCTTGCGCGGCGAGGTCGTCCGTCGCGCCGATCGCGCGGTTGCGCCGTGCGCGCGCTTCAGGTCTGGACGCTGAAACACCCGATATTCTACCCGATGGGGTGCGCCGGACCGGCGCTTCGCGCGCACCGGTGCGCATCGTTTACGCGAGCACGACGGGCGTCTACGGCGATTGCGGCGGCGCGTGGATCGACGAAACGCGCGCGCCGCGGCCCGCGAATGCGCGCGCCAAACGTCGCGTGTCGGCCGAGCGGCAGTTGCGGCGCGCGACGGCGCGCGGCAGCGTCGCCACGAGCATCGCGCGGATCCCGGGCATCTATGCGCGCAACCGTCTGCCGCTCGCGCGGCTCGAAAGAGGCACGCCGGCGCTCGTCGACGCCGACGACGTCTACACGAATCACATCCACGCCGACGACCTCGCCGCGATCCTCGTGCGTCTCGCCACGCATGGCCGGCCCGCGCGCGCACTGCACGCGTCCGACGATTCGTCGCTGAAAATGGGGGAGTATTTCGACGCGGTCGCCGATGCGTTCGGGCTCGCGCGCCCGCCGCGCATCACGAGAGAGCAGGCGGAGCAGCAGATCGATCCGCTGCTGCTGTCGTTCATGCGCGAGTCGCGCCGGCTCGTGAACCGGCGTCTGAAGGAGGAATTGCGGGTACGTCTGCGCTATCCGAGCGTCGAGGATTTTTTGCGCGAGGCGAACGGGAAACGCGGCTAGGCCGGCAGCAGAAACAAAATACCGCCCTGCGAGGGCGGAGTTCCCCGCAAAGCGTTTCCGCCGCACCGCATCAATGCGCCGCGCAAAACGAGCCGCGCGGTCCAATCGGCATCAGGTCAGCGCAGGCAGCACTTCCAGCAACAGGAAGCACAGCATGCCGCCGATCAATGCGCCGATCAGATTCGGATGGTACTTGTGCCGCAGCCGCATGATGACCAGCAATCCGCCGACCAGCAGCAGCGCAAGGCAGATAAACGAGATCATCGCGTGCGAAAACGCCATCGTGCCGTCGATTTGCATGGCGCCCCTCCTTGAAACCTTTGTAGTCGTTTGTTTAGACGAGTATAGGGCGACATGTAAGCAACGGCATGCTGCAACGCAACGGCCTATGTTCGGTGCACCGCAATGCGCGCGGGCTTTCTCCGGCGCATCAAGGGCTTAGGCGGGCCCTCGTTGCGGCTAGTCGTTTACCCGGCCCGCAGCGCGGCAAGACCCGTTTCGTCGAGCCATTGCCATGCGCCGGGCGCGAGCGCCGCGGGAAGCGCGAGCCCACCGATCCGTTCGCGATGCAGCGCCTCGCAGCGGTTGCCCGAGGCCGCGATCATCCGCTTGACCTGGTGGTATTTGCCTTCGAGCACGGTGAGCGCGAGCGTGTGAGTGTCGCGCGCCTGGGCGTCGAGTGCGGCGCTCGCTTTCGTTTCGCCGTGCAGCAGCACGCCGTCGCGCAGCACGGCGAGCTGCGCGTCGTCGAGCGGATGGCGCGTGGTCGCGACGTAGAGCTTCGGCACCTTGCGTTTCGGCGACGTGAACTGATGCACGAACTTGCCGTCGTCGGAGAGCAGCAGGAGGCCCGTGGTGTCCTGATCGAGACGGCCGACGCACTGCACGCCGCGCTCGGCGAACTGCGGCGGCAGCAGGCTGAACACGCTCAGATGATGCTGCGGATCGCGCGAGCATTCGTAGCCGATGGGCTTGTTCAGCAGCAGATACGCATGCTCGCGATACGGCCATTCGACGCCGTCGACGCTAAAACGCAACGCGCCGCCATCAACAGCGAAATCGGCGTCGGCATCGGTGCAAATCGCACCGTCGACGCTGACGCGGCCGTCGCCGATCAGCGCACGGCATTGGCGGCGCGAACCGAAACCTTGAGTAAAGAGAATGCTTTCGAGATTCATGGCGAGCGAAGAATAACACCGCAAGAAGCGGAGCGCCCCGCAAGTCCCAAGCGCCGACGATGAATGCCTCACGTCAAACCTCGGGAGTGCATCGATGTCCGCCACGTCTTCCCCTTCGTCGTCTTCGCCGTCCGATGCGCAACGTCTGCCCCGCGCATTCCAGCGCCTCGCGTGGTCGAACCTGTGCGCGCAATCGGCGGAGCAGATCAGCCTCGCCGCCGCACCGCTCGTCGCGGTGTTCGCGCTCGGCGCCGACGCGCGCGATACCGGTCTGCTGCAAACCGCGCAGACGCTGCCGTTCCTGTTGCTGTCGATGCCGCTCGGCGTCTGGGCCGACCGCCGCTCGCGCCGCGTGCTGATGACGCTCGCCGAGAGCGTGCGGGTCTGCGCGATGCTGTGCGTGCTGCTGCTGGTGCTCACGCATGCGCTGAACCTGCCACTGCTCGCCGCGCTCGGCTTCGTCGCCGCGACGGGTACGGTCGCCTACAACGTTGCGGCGCCGTCGCTGGTGCCGTCGATCGTGCCGCGCGACGCCTATGCGAGCGCGAACGGCCGGCTCGAACTCGCGCGCAGCGTCGCGTATTCGGCGGGGCCGGCGCTGGGCGGCGTGCTGGTCGGCTGGATCGGCGCGGGCTGGGCGTATGGCGGCGCGGCGATGTTGTCGGCGTTCGCGGTCGCGTTGCTGGCGGGATTGCGCGAGCCGCCGCGCGCGGCCGCGCCGCGGCGGCACTTCATGCTGGAGCTGCGCGACGGCACGCGCTTCGTGCTGCGCGATCCGTTGCTGCTGCCGATGCTGCTGACCGCCGTGTTCTTCAATCTCGGCTTCTTCATCCTGCAGGCGGTCTATGTGCCTTACGCGGTGCATCGGCTGGGGCTCAATGCCTCGGCGGTCGGCGTGACGCTCGGCGCGTACGGGGTCGGCATGGTCTGCGGCGCGCTCGCCGCGCCCGCGGTCGCGCGGCGTCTCGCATTCGGCCGTCTGCTGATCGTCGGACCGTCGTGCGGGCTGCTCGCGTCGCTCGTGATGGTGGCGACGCTGATCGTCCCATCGTTCTGGCTCGCGCTCGCGAGCTTCTTCCTGCTCGGCGCGGGACCAATCCTGTGGGTCGTCGGCTCGACCACGCTGCGTCAGGCGATCACGCCCGAACGGATGATCGGCCGCGTGTCCGCGCTGATCAGCACCGCCACCTACGGCGCGCGGCCGGTGGGCGCGCTGCTCGGCGCCGCGCTCAGCGCGCGCTGGAGCATCGACGTGTGTCTGGTCGCGGCGTCGCTCGCGTTCGTCGTGCAGGCGCTGATCATCGTGATGTCGCCGGCGGCGCGGCTGCTGGGCATTCCCGAACAGAGCGCGGCGGCGTGCTGAGCGGCGGAGCGCGGCACGCGGTGAAGCCACCCGTCGCGCCGATGAAAATGGATTTTCATCGGGGGTGCGGCACGGCGTGGATGCTGAACTCCATTGTCTGAAGACCTTCGGTCGGTGAAAACCCTCGAAATAATGAAAATGAATTTTTTTCTGCGTGTGTTTCATGTAAATATAATTTCATCCAGTTCACATAGAACAACCGCGCCTGTCCGCCCGCATGATCCATCACCCGTCCGCCGTGTCGAACTCCGCCGAGCAGGCCATTGCCGCGCGCATCACCGCCGCGATGCCGACGCTCACGCCAATCCACCAGCGCATGGGCGAGTACGTGCTGGCCCATCTGTTCCGCGCGGCGACGATGCGTATCGACGAGCTCGCGAGCGTGGTCGGCGCGTCGGTCGCGAGCGCGAATCGCTTTGCGCGCGCGCTCGGCTTCGACGGTTATCCGCAGTTTCGCGAGGCGCTCGTGCGTGGCTTCGAGGCGACGCTCGCGCCGGTCGAGCGGCTGCGCAGCGCGCAGGAAACGCTCGCGGCCGGTGACGATCTGATCGACGCGTCGCTCGAGCAGGCCGCCAACAATCTGCACGCAACGCGTACGTCGATCGATCGCGCGACCGCCGACGCCGCCGTCGACGCGATCATCGCCGCGCGTCGCGTATTCGTGATCGGCTTCGGCGCCAGCGCGTTTCTCGCGAGCCTGATGGAGCACGGACTGCTGCCGTATCACGACAACGTGCATTCGCTGGCGCTGAGCGGCGGGCCGTCGCATGCGGCGCGGCACCTCGTGGGTTCGGGCCCGGGCGATCTCGTGATCGGCATCGCGTTTCCGCGCTATGTCGAGGACACGATCGAGCTCGCGCGCCGCGCCTCCGAACGCGGCGCGCGCGTGCTCGCGCTCACCGACGGTCCGCGCTCGCCGCTCGTGCGGTTCGCGGACCTGGCGCTGTATGTCCGCACCGACCGGCGTCTCGCGTCGAATGCCGATTCGGCCGTGCTCGCGGTCATCGAGGCGTTGTGCGACGCGGTCGCGTATCGCGCGCAACGCTCGGTCAAGGCGGCCGCCGAGGTCAGCGAGTTCGTGCTGCCGTGGCTGTTCGATCCGCAGTCGGGCGCGGCCGGCGCCGCGCAGGAGCCGGCGCGCGCCCTGAGCAAAGCCGCGCGCGCGAGGGCTGCAAGGCTAAAACACAGCGACGGCGCAAAGGCCGACAGTATCCAAGCCAGAAGCACGAAAGCCAGGGATGCCGAAGCAAAAGCCATCACAGCACCCCGCACTCCCCGAACCACCCGCACTCCACGATCCAAACGATGAACTCCAACGCAGTCATTGCCATTCACGGCGGGGCAGGGACGATCCTGCGCACGTCGATGTCGGCCAGCGCCGAAAGCGGATATCACGCGGCGCTCAACGCGGTGCTGAGCGCTGGCCAGCGCGTGCTCGCCGACGGCGGCAGCGCGCTCGACGCGGTCAGCGAAGCGGTGCGGCTGCTCGAAGACTGCGCGCTCTTCAATGCGGGCCACGGCGCGGTCTACACGGCGGCCGGCACGCACGAGCTCGACGCCGCGATCATGGACGGCCGCACGCTCGACGCGGGCGCGATCTGTTGCGTGACGCGCGTGCGCAATCCGATTCTTGCCGCGCGCCGCGTGCTCGAGCGCAGCGACCACGTGCTGTTCACCGGTGAAGGCGCGGAAGCGTTCGCGGCCGCGCAGGGGCTCGAGTTCGTCGACAACAGCTACTTCGATACCGACGCGCGCTATCGCCAATGGCAACTGGCCCGTGAGCAGCAGCGTCCGATGCTCGATCACGACGCCGCGACGCTCGCGTCCACGGCTTCGAGCAGCGACGACCCGACGCCGCACGAGCCGATCGATCCGAATCGCAAGTTCGGCACCGTCGGCGCAGTCGCGCTCGACCGCCACGGGCATCTCGCCGCGGCGACCTCGACGGGCGGCGTGACCAACAAGCAGGTGGGCCGCGTCGGCGATACGCCGCTGATCGGCGCGGGCTGCTACGCGGACGACGCGACCTGCGCGGTATCGACCACCGGCGCGGGCGAAATGTTCATGCGTATGGTCGCCGCCTACGACGTGGCCGCGCAGATGGCCTATCGCCAGGTGTCGCTCGAAGAAGCCGCGCACGAAGTCGTGATGAACCGCTTGCCGAAGATCGACGGACGCGGCGGCCTCGTCGCCGTCGACGCGCGGGGCAACGTCACGCTGCCGTTCAATACCGAGGGTATGTACCGCGGTTTCGCGCGGCTCGGCGAAGCGCCGGTGACGGCGATCTATCGCTAGCCGCTGGCGCGTGTCGCCACCTGCCTGAGACCCCGTTAGCCGTGTTCGAATTCAAAGCAAAGGAACCACCGTGCCGACTTCCTCGCACACCGCCAGCCCGCTTATCGAGACCCTGCCGCCGCAGCGCGTGCTCGCGGTCGACGATCTGACGGTCGCGTTCCGCCGCGGCGACTCGACCTTCAACGCGGTGCGCAATCTGTCGTTCACGGTCGAGCGCGGCGAGACGCTCGCGATCGTCGGCGAATCGGGCTCCGGCAAGTCGGTCACGTCGCTGGCGCTGATGCGGCTGATCGAGCATGGCGGCGGCCGTCTTGCCGGCGGCAGCATCGCATTCCGGGGGCGCGACGGCAGCGTGCTCGATCTCGCGAAGGCGTCGTCCGGCACGATGCGCACGGTGCGCGGCGCCGACATCGCGATGATCTTCCAGGAGCCGATGACCTCGCTCAATCCGGTCTTCACGGTCGGCGATCAGATCAGCGAGGCGATCGCGCTGCACCAGGGCAAGAGCCGCGAGGCCGCGCGCGCCGAAACCTTGCGTCTGCTCGAGATCGTGCGGATTCCCGAGGCAAGGCGCGTCGCGGCGCGTTACCCGCATCAGCTGTCGGGCGGCATGCGCCAGCGCGTGATGATTGCGATGGCGTTGTCGTGCAAGCCCGCGCTGCTGATCGCCGATGAACCGACCACCGCCCTCGACGTCACGATCCAGGCGCAGATCCTGCAACTGATTCGCGGCTTGCAGGACGAGATGAACATGGGCGTGATCTTCATCACGCACGACATGGGCGTGGTCGCCGAAGTGGCCGACCGCGTGCTCGTCATGTATCGCGGCGAGAAGGTCGAGGAGGGCGCGTCGGACACGCTGTTCGCCGCACCGTCGCATCCGTACACGAAGGCGCTGCTCGCGGCGGTGCCGCGGCTCGGCTCGATGCACGGCACCGATCAGCCCGCGCGCTTTCCGATCCTGAGCGTCGAGCAGGCCGGTGCGAACGGCGCCGATGCCGCGGTGCAGCCGGCGGCGGCTGTCGCCGAAGAAGCGCAGCCGCTGGTGCGCGACGACACGCCGCCGATCCTGCGCGTGCGCGATCTGGTCACGCGCTTTCCGGTCCGTAGCGGCCTGTTCGGCCGTATGACGGGCCGTGTGCATGCGGTCGAAAAAGTCAGCTTCGATCTGCGGCCCGGCGAAACGCTCGCGCTGGTCGGCGAGTCGGGCTGCGGCAAGTCGACCACGGGCCGCTCGCTGCTGAGGCTCGTCGAAAGTCAGAGTGGCTCGATCGAATTCGCTGGCAAGGAAATCAGCTCGCTGACCGGGCCCGCGTTGCAGGCGCTGCGCCGCGATATCCAGTTTATTTTCCAGGACCCGTTCGCGTCGTTGAATCCGCGCTTGACCGTCGGCTTCTCGATCATGGAGCCGCTGCTCGTGCATGGCGTCGCGCAGGGTGGACAAGCGCAGGCGCGCGTCGCGTGGCTGCTCGAGAAAGTCGGTTTGCCGGCCGAGGCCGCGCGCCGCTATCCGCATGAGTTTTCGGGCGGGCAGCGTCAGCGTATCGCGATTGCTCGCGCGCTCGCGCTGAATCCGAAGGTCGTGATCGCCGACGAATCGGTGTCCGCGCTCGACGTCTCCGTGCAGGCGCAGATCGTCAATCTGATGCTCGACCTGCAGCGCGAGCTCGGTGTCGCGTATCTGTTCATTTCGCACGACATGGCGGTGGTCGAGCGGGTCAGCCATCGCGTCGCGGTGATGTATCTCGGCCAGATCGTCGAGATCGGTCCGCGTCGCGCGGTGTTCGAGGCGCCGCAGCATCCGTACACGAAGAAGCTGATGAGCGCGGTGCCGGTCGCCGATCCCGCGCGCCGGCACGCGAAACGCATGCTCGCCGCCGACGATATTCCGAGCCCGATCCGCGCGCTGCACGACGAGCCGGTCGTCGCGCCGCTCGTCGCGGTGGGCCCGGATCATTTCGTCGCGCAGCATCGCGTCGGCGGCGCTTATTGAGCGAAGCGCCGCATCGCGTTAAAGCAAAAAGACCCGAAGCAAAACCCGCAGCACCCGCAGCCGAAGCACAAGCCAACCATAACGACCCTGTCACACCCTTAACTCGCAGCCTGGAGCAATCTCATGAACCTGCTGTTCCCGTCCTCTCCGTTTCGTTTGCGCGCGCTCGTCAGCGGCGGCGCGGTGGTGTTCGCGACGCTCGCGGGCAATCTGGCGCACGCCGAAACGACGGCCGTGATGGCCGTGGCGTCGACCTTCACGTCGCTCGATCCGTACGACGCGAACGACACGCTGTCGCAGGCGGTCGCGAAATCGTTCTATCAGGGGCTGTTCGGCTTCGACAAGGACATGAAGCTCGTCAACGTGCTCGCCGACAGCTATGAGGCGAGCCCCGACGCGCGCGTCTATACGATCAAGCTGCGCCATGGCGTGAAGTTCCAGGACGGCACCGACTTCAATGCGGCCGCCGTGAAGGCGAACTTCGACCGCGTGACCGATCCGGCCAACAAGCTGAAGCGCTACAACATGTTCAGCCGCATCGAGAAAACGGAAGTGGTCGATCCGTACACGGTGCGCGTCACGCTGAAAACGCCGTTCTCGGCGTTCATCAACGTGCTCGCGCATCCGTCGGCGGTGATGATCTCGCCGGATGCGCTGAAGAAGTACGGCAAGGACATCGCGTTTCATCCTGTTGGCACAGGCCCGTTCGAACTCGTGAAGTGGGACCCGGCCGGCGACCTGACCGTGAAGAAGTTCGCCGGCTACTGGAAGAAGGGTTATCCGAAGATCGATGCGATCGACTGGAAGCCGGTCGTCGACAACAACACGCGCGCCGCGCTGATCCGCACCGGCGAAGCGGACTTCGCGTTCCAGGTGCCGTTCGAGCAGGCCGCGCAACTGCAGTCGAGCCCGAAGGTCGATCTGATCGCGGCGCCGTCGATCATCGAGCGCTACATCAGCATGAACATGAACCAGAAGCCGTTCGACAACCCGAAGGTGCGTGAGGCGCTGAATTACGCGGTCAACAAGGAAGCGCTGACGAAGGTCGCGTTCGCCGGGTACGCGACGCCGGCCGACGGCGTCGTGCCGCAGGGCGTCGACTATGCGGTCAAGCTCGGACCCTGGCCGTACGATCCCGCGAAGGCGCGCGAACTGCTGAAGGAAGCGGGCTATCCGAACGGCTTCGAAACGACGCTGTGGTCCGCGTATAACTACTCGACCGCGCAGAAGGTGATCCAGTTCGTGCAGCAGCAACTCGCGCAGGTCGGCATCAAGGCCAGCGTCGAGGCGCTCGAAGCGGGTCAGCGCGTCGCCAAGGTCGAAAGCGCGCAGGATCCGGCGACCGCGCCGGTGCGGATGTACTACGCGGGCTGGTCGTCGTCGACCGGCGAGGCGGACTGGGCGATCAGCCCGCTGCTCGCGGGCTACTCGATTCCGCCGAAGATGGTCAACACGTCGTACTACAAGAACGACGCGGTCGACAACGATCTGAAGCAGGCGCTCGAAACGACCGACCGCACGCAGAAGGCCGCGCTCTACACCGACGCGCAGAAGCGCATCTGGGCCGACGCGCCGTGGATCTTCCTCGTCAAGGAGAAGGTCGTGTATGCGCGCAGCAAGCGTCTGTCGGGCGCTTACGTCGCGCCGGACGGCTCGTTCAACTTCGACGAGATCGCGATCAAGTGATGAGCTGACGAGGCGGCATGCGCAGGCGGCGGTTCACCCAGCCCGCCGCCGCGCCGCCGCCGCACACGAGTCCTCGTTGCCCGCCTGATTTGCCGCTCATTTGCCAGATTGGTCTCATGCTGAACTTCCTCGTCAAACGTCTGCTAGGCCTGCTGCCGACGCTCTTCATCGTCGCCGTGCTGGTGTTCCTGTTCGTGCATCTGCTGCCGGGCGATCCGGCGCGGCTCGCCGCCGGTCCCGAAGCGGACGAGGCGACCGTGGCCCTCGTGCGCTCCGACCTCGGGCTCGACAAGCCGCTGCCGCAGCAGTTCGTCCGTTTCTTCTGGCGGATGGCGCATGGCGACTTCGGCGTTTCGACGCGCAGCAAGCGGCCGGTGAGCCAGGAGATCGCGGAGCGCTTCTTCCCGACGTTGTGGCTGACGATCGCGAGCATGGTGTGGGCGGTCGTGATCGGCATGGCGATCGGCATCGCCTCGGCGGTGTGGCGCAACCGCTGGCCGGACCGCCTGGGCATGACGCTCGCGGTGTCGGGCATTTCGTTTCCGGCGTTCGCGCTCGGCATGCTGCTGATGCAGATTTTCTCGGTGCAACTCGGCTGGCTGCCGATCGTCGGCGACGGTTCGTGGCGCAGCTACGTGCTGCCGTCGCTGACGCTCGGCGCGGCGGTCGCGGCCGTGATGGCGCGCTTCACGCGGGCCTCGTTCGTCGAGGTGCTGCACGAGGACTTCGTGCGCACCGCGCGCGCGAAGGGCGTGCCCGAGCGGCTCGTGATCATCAAGCACTGCCTGCGCAACGCGCTGATTCCCGTCGTCACGATGATGGGGTTGCAGTTCGGCTTTCTGCTCGGCGGCTCGATCGTCGTCGAAGTGGTGTTCAACTGGCCGGGCCTCGGCCGATTGCTCGTCGATGCGGTGTCGATGCGCGACTATCCGATCATTCAGGCCGAGGTGCTGTTGTTCTCGCTCGAATTCATCATCATCAACCTGATCGTCGACGTGCTGTACGCGGTGATCAACCCGACCATCCGTTTCAAGTGAGGTCCGCATGAGCACCACTGCCACCGGGCCGAATGCGGCCACTCCCGCTGCCGTCGAACGCGCGATCCGCACACCGTGGAGCGAGTTCTGGCGCAAGTTTCGCAAGCAGCATGTCGCGCTGGCCGCCGGCGTGTTCGTGCTGCTGCTGATCGTGGTCGCGATCATCGCGCCGCATATCGTGCCGTACGACCCCGAGAACTTCTTCGACTACGACGCGCTGAACGCGGGGCCGTCGGCCGCGCACTGGTTCGGCGTCGATTCGCTGGGCCGCGATATCTTCAGCCGAATCCTCGTCGGCTCGCGTATTTCGCTCGAGGCAGGCTTTCTGTCCGTTGCGATCGGCGCGGTGATCGGCACGTTCTTCGGTCTGCTTGCCGGTTACTACGAGGGCTGGTGGGATCGCATCACGATGCGCGTGGCCGACGTGCTGTTCGCGTTCCCCGGCATTCTGCTCGCGATCGGCGTGGTCGCGATTCTCGGCAACGGCATGATCAACGTGATCTGCGCCGTGGCGATCTTCAGCATTCCGGCATTCGCGCGGCTCGTGCGCGGCAATACGCTGATGCTCAAGCAGCTCACCTATATCGAAGCGGCGCGCAGCATCGGCGCGTCGGACTGGACGATCATGGCGCGGCACATTCTGCCGGGCACGATTTCATCGGTCGTCGTGTACCTGACGATGCGCATCGGCACGTCGATCATCACGGCGGCGAGCCTATCGTTTCTCGGCTTGGGCGCGCAGCCGCCGACGCCCGAGTGGGGCGCGATGCTCAACGAAGCTCGCGCCGACATGGTGACCGCGCCGCATATCGCGCTGTTTCCGAGCCTCGCTATCTTCCTGACCGTGCTCGCGTTCAACCTGCTCGGCGACGGTCTGCGCGATGCGCTCGATCCGAAGCTGGATCGGCCATGAGCATGAGCAACCATCATTCGGCTGAGCGCACGCCGCATCTCGGCACGTTGCCGACCGGAGCGCTCGGCACGATCGCCGACGTGGACGGCGTCAGCGTCGGTCATTGCACGCTTGCCGAAGGCGCGCTGCAAACCGGCGTGACCGTGATCCGGCCGCATCGCGGCGATCCGTTCGTCGACAAGGTGCCGGCCGCCGCGTCGGTGATCAACGGCTTCGGCAAGAGCATCGGGCTCGTGCAGCTCGACGAACTCGGCACGCTGGAGACGCCGATCGCGCTGACCAACACCTTCGGCGTCGGTACGGTCGCGCAGGCGCAGATCCGCGCGGCGATTCGCGCGAATCCGCGCATCGGCCGCGAATGGTCGACGCTCAATCCGCTCGTGTTCGAATGCAACGACGGCTACCTGAACGACATTCAGGCGCTTGCCGTGACCGAACAGCATTTCACCGAAGCATTCGACGCGGCAAGCGCCGATGTCGCGAGCGGTGCCCTCGGCGCGGGGCGCGGCATGTCGTGTTTCGATCTGAAGGGCGGCATCGGCACTGCGTCGCGCGTGTCCAGTGCGGCGGGCCGCGACTACACCGTTGGCGCGCTCGTGCTTGCCAACTTCGGCCGTCTGCCGATGCTGACGATCGACGGCACGCCGCTCGGCCGCATTCTGGCCGAACGCGCGGCCGTCGCTGAGGCGGCGAATGCTGCCAGTGCCGCTGCTAATGCGACCCCCGAGCAACCCGAGCAAGGCTCGATCATCATGATCGTCGCGACCGATGCGCCGCTCGACGCGCGCCAGCTGAAACGCCTGTCGTTGCGCGCGGCGGCCGGTCTCGCGCGCACCGGCTCGGTGTACGGCCACGGCAGCGGCGATATCGCGCTGGCGTTTTCGACCGCGTACACGGTGCCGCACGGCGCGGACTTCGTCGCGCTGCCGCCGCTGGTCGCGGATCACTGTATGGACCCGCTGTTTCGCGCCTGCGCCGACAGCGTCGAGCAGGCGATCGTCGATGCATTGTGGAGCGCCGAGTCGATCACCGGTCGCGACGGTCATCGGCGGCTGTCGCTGCGCGACAGCGTGCCGGACCTTGCCCACCTGCTGAGGAATTCCGCGCGATGAAAGTCCTGATCTCCACCGACATCGAAGGCATCGCCGGCGTGTTCCATGCCGAGCAGACCCGCGCGGGCAACGGCGAATACGAAGCCGCGCGACGCTGGATGACGCTCGAAGCCAACGCGGCCGTCGAAGGCGCGTTCGCGGGCGGCGCGACCGACGTGTGGGTCAATGATTCGCACGGCGGCTTTCGCAACCTGCTGCCCGATCTGCTCGATCCGCGCGCCCAGCTCGTGCTCGGCAAGCCGCGCACGCTCGGCATGATGGCCGGGCTCGAATACGGTGCGGCGCTGGTCTTCATGATCGGCTATCACGCGAAGGCGCAAGCGCGCGGCATCCTCGCGCACACGATCAACAGCTTCGCGTTCGCGCGCGTGGCGTTCAACGGCGTGGAGCTGGGCGAAGCGGGGCTGTACGGTGCGCTCGCCGAAGAATATGGCGCGCGTGTGGTGCTTTTATCGGGTGACGACGTGTTCGCCGAGGAAACCGCGCCGCGTTTTCCCGGCGCGCGTTTCGTCGTCACGAAGACCGCGACCGGGCAAGCAAGCGGCGTCACGCAGTCGCCCGCGAGCGTGCGCGAGGCGCTGCGGGCCGCCGCGCGCGACGTGGTCCGTCAGCATGTCGAAGCGGGCCGCGCGCCTGCCGCGACGCGCGCGGAGCCGCGAACGATCGACTGCGAACTGCGCGTGCAAACGAGCGGGCTCGCCGATCTGTTCTGCCAATGGCCGACGCTCACGCGCGTGGACGGCGTGACGTTGCGCTTCAGTGCGGCGTCGGCCGAGCATGCGGTGCGGATGCTGAACTGTCTGTCGGCGATGTCGTTCATGCTGCGCTGAGCCGCGCGGCGTCGAGCCGCCGGCCTACTGCTGCTGCCGGCTCAACTCGCGCGCCGCGTGATCGATCGCCTCCGCCACCGCCCCGGCGTGCGACACCGGCGCGAGATGGCTCGACGCGACCGGCACCACCTTCGCGCCGATGCGCGCGGCGATCATTCTCTGCAGATCGGGCGACACCGCGTGGTCTTTCGTCGTCAGCACGTACCACGACGGTTTGTCCTTCCAGCCGACCTGATCGACCGGTTCGTCGAATGCGCTCGCGGCGATCGGCACCTGCGCGGCGGCGAGCACGCGTGCGACGGTCTCGGGCACGTCGGCGGCGAGATCGGCGTGATAGCGCGCGCGGTCGATCCACAAAAACCCGTTCGCGTCCTTGCTGATGCTCTGGCCGGCCGGCATCGGCCCGCCGGCCTTCATCACGTCCATCGCCGATTCGTGCAGTTGCGGCGCAAGCGCGGCGACATACACGAGCCCGGCGACGTTCGGCGCGTTCGCGGCGACCTCGGTGATCACGACGCCGCCCCACGAGTGCCCGACCAGCAGCACCGGACCGTTCTCGCGATCGAGCACGCGGCGGGTCGCGGCGACGTCGTCGGCGAGCGAGGTCAGCGGGTTCTGCACCGAGCTCACGTGATAACCCTTTTGCTGCAGCTTCGCGACCACGCCGTTCCAGCTCGATCCGTCGACGAACGCGCCATGCACGAGCACGATGTTGCGCACCGGGCCGCCGAGCGCGGCGGCAGGCGGCTTGCTGGCAGTAGCGGGGGCAGGCGCTGGCGCAGGCTGGCCGCTTGCCTGCGACGCGGCGTCATCGGCCGTTTGCTGGGCGGCGGGCACCGTCTGCGCGAGCGCGGACGTACTGACGCCCGCGAAACAGAGGCACAACACGGCGGCGCAAAGCAGACGTTTGGGCAACATATTGAAGCTCCGCGGCGTGAAAAGTGGACTTCGGCAACATACCCGGGCGCCATCCCCGTGACAATCACAATCCGCGCGCTTGAGTGCGGCGCAGAACGAAGCGGGCGGCTCCGAATGTCAGAGGAATATCGGTCGGGGTAGAGTTAAGGGTTTTGCCACCGGACCGTACGGTCCAGCCGTGCAATCTGCCACAGCGCTGCCTTCGACAGCGTTCTGCGCCCAGCGGCGACATGCGGCGAACACAGGGGCGCTGACGCCGGGCTGGTCGGTCTCGGTGTGGCTGGTGCCGGCATGGCTCGTACTGACGTGGGGCGGCTACATGATCAAGCGACGCCGCGAGGTTGCGCGCGCTGGCATGGGGGCCGCGAGCCGATAAGCGCCGATCGGCGCGACGCGTGGTGTTCCGCGGCGAACACGGCGATTCGCCGCCGACGAACGATCTTCGCGCGCCGAAGTTCCCGACATAGGTCGGTCTCGTGTGGGCGAGCGCACAGATCGATTTTTGCGAATCGGTAATCTCTGTCCGGTCGTCCGGCACGAAGCCGGCATGGCTGGCCATGCCGGCCATCCCCGGACCGTACCGGCGACATGGTCTGCTGGTACGCCCCCGCTAGCGCGGGTCTCAAGGGCGCAGCAACTCCCACGTTGATTGACGTACCGCGGAGAGACACCATGTTCAACGCAGGCGCCGTACGGACCAGGTCGAACTTCGGCGCGGGTGCCGCGCTCCTTTTGCTGATTGCGGCAGCCTGCCTCGCGCTGCGTATCCTGCACGTCGTCGCCAAGTTTCGTGGCAACGTCCCTGACGCCTTCGGCGATTTCAATTTCTACCTGTACGCCTTCAACGTCGTGCTGCATGACCCGGCGCGCCTGTACGACCACGACGCGCTCATCGCGTTTTTGCAGGGCATCGGCGCGCGCTCGACGGGCGACGACATCTTCTACGCCTACCCGCCGCAGTTCGCGCTGGTGTTTGCGCCGCTCGCGCTGCTGACGCCGCTCGCCGCGAAAATCGTCTGGGTGAGTGCGTCGATCGTGTTGTTCTCGGTGGCTTTGTATCTCGTCGTCACGATGGCGTACCGCGGCACGGAGCGCAGCGTGAACCTGCTGCTGGTGGCGGTCGCGCTGCTGAGCTTTCCGCTCGTCGAAGATACCTACGACGGCCAATCGAACGAACTGCTGTTCTTCCTGTTGGTTGCGACTTTCGCGCTGATCGAGCGTGGCAAAGGTTATGCCGCTGGACTCTTTCTTGGCTTTGCGATCGCGATCAAGCTCACGCCCCTGGCCGTCGCCGGCCTGCTGTTGCTGCGTCGCGAATGGCGGACGTTCGTGATGGCGAGCGTCGTTGCGATTGCGTTGACGTTGATCACCGGAGCGCGCCTCGGCTTCGATGCTTTGTGGCACTACTTCGTGTCGGACATGCCGCGTCTGAACGGCATGGCACTGGCGATGAGCGGTGGCGGCGCGCCGATGAACAATGCCGTGAGGGGCGCGCTGCAGACGCTATCGGCGACGGTCGGCATGCCGGTGTCCGGTACGTTGCTGTCGATTGCTTCGCATGCAGTGGTGCTGGCTGCTTGCCTGCTGTCCGCGTATCTGGTGTTTCGCCGCCATCGGGACAGCCGCATCGACTACGCGCTCGCTTCGATGACGATGCTCGTGGCTTATCCGATCCTCGAGCCGATCCACATGGTGCTGGCGTTGATCCCGTTGCTGATTTTGCTGGGGACCGCCTTCGAAGCGCGCGGCGGGCAGCTGTCGGCGCTTGGTCCGAGACTGGAAATGCTGCTGGCCGCGATCGTCGTAGTCTTGCTGTTCTTTGCGGCGCGATTCGTGTCCTACACGGTCGCGGCGCTGATCATTTACGGGCTCTGTGTCGCAAGGTACTTTCCACCGTCGGGAGTGAGGCGGCGAGGGCGTGCTTACCAGCCTGGATGAATGATCCCGGTGTGGCTAAAGGGTTTTTGACGGGAGATGCGACTGGCGATGTCTTCCGGACGATTGGGAATCGGGAAGATTGTTTGATGGCAGGGCCGGAATGAAAAAATTCCTGCTATCGCTTTGCTTGAGCGGGTTTGAGGAATTTTGCCGGTACGGATACCATCAAAAATACCACCGGGCGTGCGTATTTGCCGGAATGAGCGAGCGAAAGCTTATCGGCGAACCGGGCATATTACAGTCGGCTGAGTTCGACCCAACTCTGTCGTTCGACAATGGAACGCCCCGCAGTCTCTTCCCGAAGTACAGCGGTCATTCGGACGGCTGCTTCGTCGGCGGATGCCCGCCATCGCGTCCGTTCGAAGGTGCCAGCCGACTTAGGTCGGTCAGTGGCCGTTTAACCACTACGAACTGTGCCCCGGTTCAACTCCTAAGCGCGGGCCGTGCGCCGAATTTCTTATGTGCCCATTGAGGAATCAGCGCCCCTGCTGCAATTGAATTAAGCCAGCATCAAGCGCTGCGGTCGCACCGACAATTCGTCGTACGGCCGCTCGGTCGAACTCATTGTCACGTTGTGCATCGTGCGTCCCACTGTTGAGGTAACCCCATTCGATCGATCCACCGTTAATCCCCAAAAGGTCATCAAGCGCCGCGACCACTGCGGGTATCGCTGGATGCGGATTAGGGAGGCGCGCCAAAGCCCCACGCAACTTCATGCACTTGTTGTTGAGTTCCCACTTCGCTCTGGGCCCGGCGAGCTTGAGCTCCAGCCGGCTCCCCAACCGTGTCCACAGACGATCGGTCAGGCTTTCGATGGCAGGTCTCGAATGGCGCAGGGCGTCCCGTTTTTCGTCGGCGGCAAGGGAAGCTTGCGCAAGCAGGACGTAGTTCTTCGTGGGCGGGTCAGCGTCGACGCGCAGGTGGTGTTCGCCTTCATGAGGAAGAAACTTGTAGACCTTGATCATCTGCGCCCGCTGTGCGCCCAACTCCTGCTGGATACGGTGTAGAAACTCCTCCGCGTGCGAAGTCAGAATAACTTGCTTGCCGTCAAGCAGATTGTCTTCAAAGAAGGTTCGCCAGATTCCATTTCGGTGTTCGTCGTCGATGGCGTTCACTACGTCATCGAAGATCACCACTGGGCAACTTTGCTCGATGTTCTTCGCAAGCAATATTGCCAATCCCAAGCATTTGATATGCCCCTCGCTGAGGATGACCAGCGCGTCATAACGAACCCCAGGCTCGGCTGCGAACTCGATCTCGATCTTGCCGTTCTCCGCGAGCGGAAGCCACAGGGCATGAAGCAGATCGGCCGGTGGATCATCCCGATTGAACGAGTTGTACAGATCCCGAGCTCGCTGCCCTAGCCCCTGCAGCAGGAGCGCTGGCAATCCGTCTAGATACTGCTTTAGGGCCGCAAGGAACCCGTCGTAACTGTCCTTGATCACACGGTGATGGGCAATCACATTGGCCTCAGCGGCCACTTCGGCCACCAGTTCGCGATTCGCCACTTCGAACTGCGCGACTTCGCCTTGCGCTTGAAGCACGGCTTCCAGGCTGGTCGCGCGAATGGTTCTGCAGCGCTCTATGTCGGAACGGTATCCGTCGAGACGGTCACGCTCTTGGGCCAGTTCATGGCGTTGAGCCAGAACTCGTTGATTTTCAGCATCCCGATGCTCAATGGAGGCGACCAGGCCGAGCAAGGTCCGCCAGCCTTGTTGATTGTTTTCCACCCACGGCTGGAGCCACTGTCCAGCTGACACGGGCGGCAGCACTGGCAAATTGGCAGCTCTGAGTTCTTCGGGACTAACGACCGCGACTGCGCGAATGGCCCCAGACATGGACATGAGCAGATTTTGAAGTGCGCCGTTCAGCGCTTGGCTATGCTGTTCTTCCTGACGCTGGATGGCCGCGAGCTCGGCGAGCTGCTGCAGGCCGGCCCGAGCCCGGTCGAACGGGTTCTGGGCAACCTGACCGAGATCGGTTCCGCACGCAGGGCACGACGTCGCACCGTTACTCAACTGCAGCACAGCGTTATAAAGCTGCGTATACGAGACATCCCCGGCGCGAGCGGCCAATTGATCTCTCGCGTTTCGCAGAAGCGCATCGATGCGATATGTCTCTGCAAGCAGGGCGGCCAGATTTGCCTGGGTAATGCCATGGATCTGTGGCGGCGCCGCGTTGAGCAATCCTTGAACATAAGGCAACTGTCCCTGCGTCTGGGCGTTTCCGAACAACCAGTCGCAGACTTCGGCGAACGATTTGCCCGTCCATATACGTTCAGCCAGTGCCAATTCGTCGCGGTCCAGTTGCGCAAGCTTTTCTGGGTTCGCCCTGATGAGCTGCTCAGATGCGGCCAACTGGGTACGGCGTCCTGCTAGCATCAAACCCTTCAGGCCAGACAGGTTGAGGTTCTCGTCAAGGTCTGGATTGAAGCCTCTGACGAACTCGCTGAATTGATCCACCCCGAACAGGGTGGCAATCAGTTGGCGCTGGTCACCCGGAGTTCGTGCGGCTATTCGAGCAAAGTCGTCGAGACGGTTCTTTTCGATGAAACAGAATCGGTACGCATCTTCGTTGGACGCCACCACGGCCAGGTCCGCTTCGCCCGCTCGAGATGTCAGGACCGGTATTGCATGCCGGCGAAGTCGTGCGTTGTTGCAGTAGACGCGATGATCCACGCGCTTGATCTTTGCCTCGCTGATAAAGCCCAGCATCGCCGTTTCCAGCGCCTCGCAAAAGCTGCTCTTTCCCGTGCCGTTGGCGCCATAGACCAGCGTTATGTCTCGGCTGAGGTCGAAGGTTTCCTCGCGCATGAAGCCGCGAAACGGTCCCACGCGAAGTTCATGCAGACGTCCCATGAGTTGCTCGTGCGCATCAGGCAACGCCTCCGGCTGGATCTCGGCCGCAGTCGTAAGCAGATGGTTGACGGCGATGGGTGCCAGCCGCACTGAGCGGGCGCGTCGTGTTGCGCCCACTTCCGCAAGATGGTCGAGGTTGGCGAGCACTAGATTCGCCATTCGCCGCACATTTTCCGATGCTGGCGATATTGCCAGCGATGCGAGAAACCTCTGATACTCAGCCAGAATGGAGGCCATACACGGTCCTTAACGAATTCTTATGTCCGTAGATTTACATATATATGGTGTAAATCCGCCTTGACCGACTCTTTGGAAGAGTGAGTAGATTCCGCGGTCGCCTGAGCATCTGTACACGGACGAGGGCAATAATGAATTTACCATTGCGAGTCGGCGTTGCGGCCTCAATCGGCAGGCCCGAATTAAAAATCGGCCATTCGTTGAATTGCTCGCGAACGACTTTGGCCGACGACTCGGCGTTCACCCTTGCGAGTTGAATGGCCGCTTACAAACTGGAACCGACGTCTGAACGTCGCGACAACTGAGGCGGAGAATGGCTGCTCATGGCCGAACCTTGCCAATCGTTGTGCGATCGACAAGTGTCGTGTCATGACCGGCAGCACGCGACCCGTAAGCGACAGAGGTAAATCGCGAAAGTGGCCGCACAAAGGCTGGGCTGCCACGCGGTTCGATGCGTGCGGTTGTTGGCTCTCGGCCCACATGCTCTAATGGGGTCATCTATTTCCGGTGCCCTGCCCCCGTCATGCCATTATTCGAGCCCGTCACGCTGACTACCCCACGCCTCGTTCTGCGGCCGCTTCGTCATGAAGACGCGCAACCACTGTTCGCGATCTGGTCGGACGCGGATGCGATGCGCTATTTTTCGTTTCCGGCGATGACTTCCCTGGATCAGGCAACGGATCGAGTCGCACGTAAATTGAATACGTCAGCTGGCGGCCAGGACTTCATCTGTGCAGTCGAGTTGCAGACAACCGGCGAAGTGCTCGGTGATTGCGCTCTCTTTCATGCAGACGAGCAATGCCGACGCGCGGAGATAGGCTTTGGTCTGCAACGCAAGCATTGGGGAAACGGATATATGAGTGAGGCGGTTTCCGCGCTGATCGAGCACGCGTTCGGCACGCTGAATTTACGCCGGATTGAGGCGGATATCGACCCACGAAATGTAGCCTCGGCGCTTCTTCTCGAACGGCTCGGATTTGTCCGCGAAGGGTTGTTGCGTGATCGCTGGATAGTTGGCGATGAGGTGTCGGATAGCGCGCTGTACGGGCTGCTCGAACGTGATCGTCGGGCGTAGATGGCCACTGGCTGACGCCAGGATGTGAACTTGACGCTGCGGCGTGAGCGACCGGAATTCTCTCTGATTGTCGCGAATTTACGCGGCAGCGTCGACTGATCGGAGTTGGCTGAAACCGGCGAAACTGGTCCCGACCGTCATTGACGAAAGATTCTGCCGCACGGCTCAGGTTTGCCGCTGCGTGCTCGAACGATAAACGCACCCCAGACTACAGCGTGGTCCCTTTATGAAGAATTACTTCGACAGCCCCTTCAAGGGGAAGCCGCTTTCAGAGCAGGTAACCAATCCCAACATCATCGTGGGGCGTTACAGCTACTACTCTGGCTACTATCACGGACACTCCTTTGATGACTGTGCACGCTACCTGTTGCCAGACCGCACAGGTGTCGACCGGCTGATCATCGGTAGCTTCTGCTCTATCGGAAGTGGTGCGACGTTCATGATGGCGGGCAACCAGGGGCACCGGAACGATTGGGTAACCACATTTCCCTTCTTCTACATGACGGAAGAACCGGCGTTTGCTGACGCCTGCGATGCATTCGAACCCGCCGGCGATACGGTTGTCGGGAATGACGTCTGGATCGGTTCCGAAGCGATGATCATGCCAGGTGTTCACATCGGTCACGGTGCCGTGATCGGGAGTTGCGCCGTTGTCACGAAGGACGTTGAACCCTATACGATCATCGGCGGGAATCCGGCAAAGCCGATCCGAAAGCGCTTTTCGGACGATGAGATCGGGATGCTCCTCGAGATGAACTGGTGGGACTGGCCGCTGGACGAGATCGGCAAGTCGATGAAGTTGCTCTGTGCCACGGATATCGCAGCATTGTATGAACGCTGGAGCAGCTCATCGTTATCGGGTCGCTAACACTCGCGTCGACCGACACGCACGCAGTTGACGATCTGGGCGTTGACCTTGACTGACCGATCTTGCCCGACGGAAGCCAGCCCACAGGCAGAATCGCCTATACCTCGCTTGCGACTGGCTGGCGAGGAATTCTGTAAACCACAGACTTGTACTTTGGCGTCGCGCGGCTTTCCACAATGACGCCGCCTAGCGATTCGGCGATGCGCCGGCTGGGACGGTTCTCTTCGGCAACCGGATAGGTAAAGCTTTCACAACCAATGGTTCGCGTGGCCCAGTGCGCAACAAGGGTCACAGCTTCACAGCCAAACCCATTTCGATGACGATCTTCACGAATCCAGATACCGAGTTCCGGGCTCTCGGTGCGTGCGCGGTGAAGCCCGGCTAACCCAAGGAAACTCCCGTCGGCGCGTTGACGTATCGCGAACACATAGTCTGACCCATCGTCAATCGACGGTACCCAGGACCGCCAAACACCATCAAAATCCTGCCGGGATGCTGGCGGCTCCCACGCCATGTGACGGGTGAGCGAAGGGGTGATGAACGAGAACGCAGCATCCGCGTCGTTGGCCGAGAACGGTTTGATCAAGAGCCGGGTTGATTCAATTTGGATTTCTGTCGGCCGCAGCATCATCTCAAGTCTTCCGTCGAGGTTTGTCTATATTCACCGATTGTCGACGAATCAGAAACGTGTGTCGAATGTCTCATCCTGACCGGACAGCGTCCGATTGCTGTCCGGCGATCACCACTCAGACTTCCGTCTGTTCGGCCATCTCAAGCGCGTCGTCAACGTCGATGCCAAGATATCTGACGGTACTTTCAAGCTTCGTATGACCAAGCAAAAGCTGTACGGCTCTGAGATTCTTCGTACGGCGATAGATCAGCGAGACCTTCGTCCGACGCATCGTGTGCGTGCCATAGGAGGAGTCGTCGAGCCCGATCGATTTTATCCAGCGATGGACGATCCGTGCGTACTGACGGGTCGAAAGATGGGGCGACGCGTGTATTCGCCCCGGGACCAGGAAATCTGAAGGACACAGAGCTGCTGCCTTGATCCAGCTTTCCACGCTATCCCACGTTTGCTCGGTGATCTCGAATTGCACCGGCCGCTGCGTTTTGTGCCAACCTCGATGGGCGATACCCGACCCGCAAGGGTCGTTCAATTTTCTCCATAACGGCCGTTCGTTCAGGAACGCAGTCGTGGCATTAGCGTTCACTAATCGAATGCTTTTTTATTGTTCCCTGTAGAATTTCTTGCGGTTTTTGACTTGCTCCAGTCTTCACTGCTTTACATCAAAAAACCATACCGTTCAAGACAGGGTGAGTGCCTCCAAAGAGGCTTCCTGAGTATCCTTTGGCAAATGAGCGCGACGGATTTTGCTCTGTATTCAGCGATCGGGCAAGAGCATGAGAGTAACCTCTCTCTCGACAATTGACCTTCGAATCAAAGGACGGTAGATGCTAAGCGATCTGGGCGATTTCGACGATTACATAAAAGCACAGGTGCATGAATGGAATGCGCCCGGCATAGGCGTCAGTATTGTAAAAGACGAAAAAGTCATCTTCACGAGAGGCTACGGTTATCGCGACTATGCAAACAGACTGCCGTTTTTATCGTCAACTTTGTTTCCTATCGCGTCGAACACCAAGTTATTTACGGCCATTGCCGCCGGCATTTTGGTCGAAAATGGCGCGCTGACCTTCGATCAGCCGATCCGCGATGTTGTCCCGAGTTTGCGCTTTTACGACAAGTCGCTCGATGCCGCGGTGACACTACGCGATATGCTCGGCCATCGTACCGGCGTGCCCCGGTACGACATGATCCTGCATAGAGCCGAGTTCTCAAAGAAGGAACTATTCGACCGGATCCGATTCATGAAGCCTATCGCTCCATTTCGATCGAAGCTTATCTACAACAATATGATGTACGAGGCTGTGGGCCACATCATCGAGTTGCTAAGCGGCAAGTCGTGGGATCAATTCGTCCGCGACGAGGTTCTGAGCCCTGTGGGTATGCCCCAGACTGCTTTCACCATTGCCGACATGCTGGCTCATCCGAATCACGCGGTACCGTTCACGGAGAGGCGCGATAGTGAGGCGCTCTGGCAGACACCGTATCCGGAGTTGAACTGGTCGAGTCCAGCGGGGAGCATCGTCTCTAGCCTCGATGATATGAGTCGCTGGCTGGCCGTGTTGATGAACAACGGGGTGATGGCTGGAAAGAAGGTGATTCCGGAGCAGATACTGCAGGCTACTTTGGCGCCTGGGCTCGCATTTCCGGACCCGCTGGGCGACGTCCTTGGTTTTGAGCCGGAGATTAATTCAATCTATGGGATGGGCCGGCAAACCTCTTCGTATCGGGGACATCTGCTTGCGAGTCATGGCGGCGATCTCCGCGCCTTCCATTCGCAGGTCTCGTATTTGCCGCGCGAGAAATTGGGCGTAGTCGTGTTCGTGATCGGGGACCACTGCTCGATGCTGCGAAATGCCGTCGGCTACAACGTCTACGACCGCCTGCTGGGACTGGGTGAGTCGGGTTCGATGGACGCATTGCGCGAGTTCAATTTGAAAGCAAAGCAGAACATGCGCGAGTCGCGCGAACGGGTAAGGCCAAGCGCAATTCCAGACACGCGGCCCTCACACGATCTCGCAGACTACGTCGGTCGCTACGAGCATCCTGCCTACGGGCAACTACATATCTCACTCAACGATTTCCAGCTTCAGTTTCGTTTCCGTCAAACGAAGCTGCCATTGCATCATTACCACTACGACCGGTTCGATACCGACGATGACGAGGCCGAAGGCGCGTGGTCCATGTCGTTTCTGACCAGTCCACTCGGCGATATCGACCGCGTCAGTTTGTGGCTCGACGCGACGGATGCCGTGTTCGTCCGGATTTCGGACGCGCCTGCGCCAGGTGTGCTCAAGCAGCTTACCGGCACGTACCAGGCTGCTTTCGGCGCCAAGTGCGCGGTCAAGCTGCGGCGCGACAACCAGCTCATGCTGCACTTTCCAGAGGCTCCTGCGGAAGTTTTAACTCCGCTCAAGGGTCTTCAGTTTCGCAACCCGAAATGGCCACAAAGGACATTCGAGTTCGTGATGGAAAACGGGCGCGTGGCCGCATTGAGGCACTGGAACTCGGTCGCCGAGTTCGTTTTGACTCGGGTCGAGAATGCTGATTCCGCCGATACGATGGAGCATGAAGAGCCGATCGCCGATTAAACCGGGCGGCCCATCATCATCGACAGGAACTGTATTGGGGAATGCACTGGCGGGTGAGATCGGGAGGGCGCGTTCGAGCTGACTTCCGCTTAAGGCATCCGGCTCATGTCGACCCACAAGGGAAGGTCGCGTTGATTGGACCCAGACACCCAACCAGATGCATCACGCAGAACCCTGCCGCCTGTCCGACCAGTCATAAATGCCTGGTCAACGATTCGTAACGTTCGCCGCCAGAGTGATGGAGCCCACACGATGACAATAGCTGCAAGCCCGATTGATCCGATCGCCGCTATTCTTGACGCTTTCAAATCCCACAATGTCGTCGCGCTTTGCGACGGCGGGCCACGGCTGTGAGCAAGCATATGCTTTTCGGGTTTCGCTGATCCGGGACCCCCGATTTGCTTACATCGTGAACGACATCGTAGTTGAAAGTGGCAATTCTCTTTATCAGGAGATGATGGACCGGTTCGTTGCGGGGGATGACGTACCCGAAAATCAACTCCGCCAAGCTTGGCAAAACACTACGCAGCCCCACGATGTGTGGGATCGTCCTGTCTTTGAAGGGCTTTTTCGTGAAGTCCGCGATGTGAATGCCTCGCTCCCTAAAGACCGTCAGATTCGCATCTTGTTAGGCGATCCGCCGATAGATTGGTCGAAAATCAATAGCGCCGACGATCTCGATAAGGCTTGGAAAGCCATGGGCGACCGCAACACCTGTGCGGTTGAAATTATCCAACGTGAAGTGCTGGCCAGGCAGCGCCGCGCCTTGGTTGTCTATGGCGGCATGCACCTTTTGCGCAAGAACCTGTACTGGCAATTGAAATTCCCAGAGAAGGCAGAGCAACGATTCGACCCGTTGCCGAATACCATCGTTTCGTTGCTGGAAAGCCAAGGCGTCAAAGTCTATTCTGTTTGGACCCCGGTGTTTGGTGATCCGGCGACTTTACAGTCCGACGTCAGCTCCTGGCTGACGCCAAGTCTTGCGCTCATTCTCGGCACTCCGCTCGGAGAGGCGAGCTTTCGATCGTATTACCCGCACGCCATGTTCACTAGGCACGACGACGTCATGGTGGAGATATATGTCGATCCTGTCCGCTCTCCTGTGATGCAGGAGCAGTTCGACGCCATCCTTTATCTTGGGCCGCCTTCCGAGTTAACCTGGAGTGAACTCTCCCCCGCGCTGTCCTCTGATCCGGCATACATCAAAATGCGGTCAGACAGGCTCGCATGGGCCCGCATTGGCGACGGTCGCTAACGCGCCGATGGCTGTTTAATTAGATTCGGGACGAATCATGGACGGATTTGCGGTGGCGCGGCAACCGAACGCGACGCTCGGTCCGGCGACGGAAACTGGCCGAACTCGACTATTCTGACGGTGCGCAACCGGTTCCCGGTGCAACATTCGTCGAAGACCTTGTTTCGGGGCACCTTTCGGGGTACATCGAGCACGGGTTATCCGTTCACGCTCAGTTCCTGCTGTCGCCGCACTCGCGCGTCTTCGTCAAGACGTGTCTCTTCGAGTTCCTGCAGCACGCTATCGAGGTCGACTGGTCGCGTGTCGAGCTCGATGCGGCCGGTCAATTTGACATCGACTTTCAGCTCGCCTGCTTCGAACAGCGCCCAGATCTCCGTTCCGTAATCCGCGCCGAGAATTTGCGGTGCAAACCGTCCGAAGTACGCAGCGAGGTTGTCGACGTCACGCTTGAGCATCGAGGCGGCTTCGTTGTTGGCGGCGGCGTCGATGGCCTGAGGCAGATCGATGATCACCGGTCCATCAGCCGCCAGCAGGATGTTGTATTCGGACAGGTCGCCGTGAATCACACCCGCGCAGAGCATGCGGACAACCTGGTTGAGCAGCAGGGCGTGCAGTTCAAGGGCGCGCGCTTCAGTCAGATGGACGTCGTTGAGGCGTGGCGCGACGTCACCCGTTGCGTCGACCACCAGTTCCATCAGTAACACCCCATCGGTACAGATATAGGGTTGCGGCACTCGCACGCCCCCGTCGGCAAGTCGGAACAGTGCGTCGACTTCGGCGTTTTGCCACAACTCCTCCTGCATCTGGCGCCCATAGCGAGTACCTTTTTCCATCGCACGCGCCTGCCGGCTGTTCTTGACCTTGCGGCCGTCCCGATACGATGCGGCTTGCCGGAAACTGCGCTGCTTCGCGTCCTTGTAGACCTTTGCACACCGCATCGAGTCGCCGCTGCGCACGACGTAGACGGTTGCTTCCTTGCCGCTCATCAACTGGCCGATCACTTCGTCGATGAGTCCTTCGTCAAGAAGCGGTGCAAGCCGTTTGGGTATTTTCATACGACCGACCAGTGCGGCTCGTGGCGCGTGCGTTCGAAATGCGTGGAAGGCGAATGGGTCGCTGAGGTGTGCGGAATCGGCGAACCGATGAATCGCGTGGGCGGTTCCGCTCGTCGGGTTGCTGCATGGGGAGTGGAGGGAGTCATGCCGGATTATAAAGGGAGCGAGGGGGAGGCGACTCAAATCAAATTTCCTGGCGACTGCGCAGATGCATTGTCGCCGCTCCTGGCCGCTGGCTACTTGCCACGACGGGCAGCGCCCGACCCACAACGGGCATTCGACTTTTTCCAAAGCGGCAACGGTTGCGCAGGTGTCGATTTTTGGTCTCTTCGAGGATGCGCTCGCGGACGTACGCGCCGTATTGGCGCGAACAGCGGCTTCGGGCGAATAGATCTGCTGCGCGAGTGCCGCCAACGGTTGGAAAGGTCATAGACCAGCGGTACGGTCGCTGCCCGCGAGCGTCCGCGCTACGGGCGCGAAAAACCGCAATGTTCCTGCGGGCGCGTTTTTCCGTTTCATCGAGAGCCGTGGAGATTTTGGGCTGTCGCCCATGTACGGACTGCCTGTCGCACGGTAATTATCTGACTGCTGTCAACCCCGGCAGCGACTTCAGATAGACCATCGACACACCTATGTCCCTGTCCGTATTTGAAATGCACTCCGTGGAGCTGTTCTGCCAGCGGCCACCGGGTGCCTGTTATGTCATCTGCGACGAATGGCACTATAAAGCGTGCCTCGGCAAGGCCGCAGACCTTCAGAGGGCCAGTGCGGAGACCCGGGAATTTCTTGACATTGCCCAACTGAATCACAGGAAGTGGGAGGAGGACCGGAAACTGGTCAGGAATCTCATTGGCGGTCACTGGCTGTTTTTTCATGATGTACGGGACCGGAACCCTGACACCGATGGCTGGTGGGTCATCCTTGCGCTTCTCGAAGAGGTGCGCCGCGGTGCCCTGCTTGCCATTAAAGGCCCTCGCGATAGCCTGTTTCCGTCACCCTGCAGCAGCACGCCGTTGAGGGATATCGCAGCGAGGGCCGGTAATCGCCCGGACGGCGAACCTGTGCTGTCTGTCCAGTATGATCCGGCCACCTTGCAAACCCGGCTGAACGCTGCGCGCGCAGCCAGGGCTGGCGATAGAGGCGCATCAACGCTGCTCGGCGACGCGCAGCCGTTTGAGTATGTGCCTGATGCGTTGAGCGGCGATGTCGTTGAACTCGCCGCGAGCACCAATAACCCACGCTATGCCGCCAAGATGCTTGGATACGATCAAAACACGTTCAGCGACATGCTTCACGCTATGAAGCAGTACAACAAATTGCGCGGCGACAACAACGTAATCTGGCATGACGATGGAGACGTGGAATTTCACGGCGTGATTATCGACAACATGCACAGTTGGGCACCCTAAAGGAATGTTATGGTAACGACCCATCAACTTGCACATGCTTCTTTCAATATCTACCAGGACGTGGAGCGGCCCGAATTCTGGACAAACTATTTTGGCGTTGAACCGGACATGCAGAGTGTTCGGGGGCAATTCCGCACTACACCATCTGGGCGCACTAGCAAGTACCCCGCTCGAATTGGTGTATGGAGTGTGGATAGCAAGGGGCATGTTCAGAGTAATATTCTTGCGCCTCACCTTCGCTATCTTGTCGAACGCTTGGCATTGCCCCGATCAGACCTGCCCGAATTGCTCAAGCGCACTGGCGCACAGATGCGTTTCTTCTGTTATTGGGACAACGAGAGCGGCGACCGCGTGCCTGATGTGCCCGACGATATTCGCACCATGATGGAAGCCATGGGCGGCACGATTGAGATTGATGAATATCGATAGAGCCTCGCTCGAATGCTCTTCGAGGATGCGCTCGCGGACGTACGCGCCGTATTGGCGCGAACAGCGGCTTCGGGCGAATAGATCTGCTGCGCGAGTCCCGCCAACGGCTGGAAAGGTCGGCGGATTCAACCGGTGGATGCAATAGTTTGCTGGAATCGTTCGGCGGGCGTCTCGTAGTCCAGTGTCTTTCTTGGACGCTCGTTCAGTCGTCTTGCCACAGCGTTGAGTTTGGCCTGCGAATACACTGACAGATCGGTACCTTTCGGGAAGTACTGCCTCAATAGTCCATTCGTGTTCTCATTCGACCCACGCTGCCAGGGATGTTGCGGGTCGCAGAAGTAGACGGCAATGTCGGTGGCGACGGTGAAGCGCTTGTGCCCGGCCATCTCCGTCCCCCGATCCCAGGTGAGCGACTTGTAGAGTTCCTGCGGTAACTTGCTGGCATGTTTGATGAGCGCATTGATGACCGTTTCGCTGTCCTTGCTGGCTATCTTCACCAGCATGACATAGCGTGTCTGGCGCTCGACGAGCGTCGCAATCTGGCTGCTGCCGCTACCGCACAGCAGATCACCTTCCCAGTGGCCCGGTACCGCGCGGTCTTCAACGCTAGCCGGGCGTTCGCTGATCGATACGGTGTCACGAATCCTGCCGTGATCCTCCGTCTTTAGCGTGTGATGGCGCGAACGGCGCATGGCCCGGGTGCGCCGCAGGTGCTCCAGCAACTCCTTCTTCAGGGCTCCACGGGCCTGTATGAAGAGAGAACGATAGATTGTCTCGTGGGACACGTGGTAGTCCTCGTTGTCTGGGTACGCGCGTCTGAGCCATCCGGCGATCTGCTGCGGTGACCACTGCAGTTGTAGCTTGGCTGCCACGATGTGCGCCAACATCCGGTGCTCAACCAGTTTACAGGCTTTGGGTCGCTGCGCGCGATCCCACGCGAGCTGATCGGCGTGGCTTGCCCGATAGCCGTCCGGGCCGCTGTTACGTTTGATCTCACGACAGATGGTGGAGGGAGCTCGCGAAAGTCGCATGGCGATTGACTGGATCGAATCGTCGGCCGCAAGTGCCCGTGAGATCTCTTCGCGCTCCTCCAGCGTCAATGCCAATCCCGATCGATGCCTTTGTGGTGGCTGGATTCCACCTGTCTCAGCCAGAATCCCCTGTACAGACGAGTGGTTCCGGTCAAAAAGCTGGGCGATCTTCTGGAGAGACTCTCCCTTCCGCCAACGTTCCCACATCAGCGCTTTCTGCTTCTCGCTGTAGTAAATCCGGCGTCGCTGTTTCATCTGCAACACTCCCACTGCTTGCGCAGTCTTCAGTGTGTTGCATCCACCGGTTGAATCCGCCTCATAGACCAGCGGTACGGTCGCTGCCCGCGAGCGTCCGCGCTACGGGCGCGAAAAACCGCAATGTTCCTGCGGGCGCTTTTTTCCGTTTCATCGAGAGCCGTGGAGATTTTGGGCTGTAGCCCATGTACGGACTGCCTGTCGCACGGTAATTATCTGACTGCTGTCAACCCCGGCAGCGACTTCAGATAGACCAGCGACACACCTATGTCCCTGTCCGTATTTGAAATGCACTCCGTGGAGCTGTTCTGCCAGCGGCCACCGGGTGCCTGTTATGTCATCTGCGACGAATGGCACTATAAAGCGTGCCTCGGCAAGGCCGCAGACCTTCAGAGGGCCAGTGCGGAGACGCGGGAATTTCTTGCTATCGCCGCACTGAATCGCAGGAAGTGGGAGGAGGACCGGAAGCTGGTCAGGAATCTCATTGGCCGCAGCTGGCTGTTTTTTCATAGGGTCCGGGACCGCGATCCTGACGCCGATGGCTGGTGGGTCATCGTTGCGCTTCTCGAAGAGGTTCGCCGGGGCAAACTGCTTGCCGTTAAAGGTCCGCGTCACGGCCTGTTTCCGTCACCGTACAGCAGCACGCCGTTAATGAATCCCGTAGCGAAGGCCGGCAGTCAGCCGAACGGCGAACCCATTCTGTCTGTGCAGTACGATCCGGCCACCTGGCAAACCCAACTGAACGCTGCCCGCGCAGCCAGAGCTAGCGATAGAGGCGCATCAACGCTGCTCGGCGACGCGCAGCCGTTTGAGTATGTGCCTGACGCGTTGAGCGGCGATGTCGTTGAACTCGCCGCGAGCACGAACAACCCAAACTACGCGGCGAAGATGCTGGGGTATGACCGCAAGACGTTTGGGGCTATCTTGCACAGGTTCAAGCCAGGCAATCGTTTGGGGCCAGCCGATAACGTCATCTGGCATGACAACGGCGACGTGTACTTTAATGGTAACCACATCGGAAATTTTCATGACTGGGCAAACTGAGGCCGCTCCAATGGCAGATCACCAACTTGCGCACGCGACCTTTTACATATCCGGCGACTCATTGGAGCCAGCCTTTTGGACGGCGTATTTCGACATCAAGCCGGATACAGCGATTACCAAGGGACAGCCGTTCACCACACCGTCTGGGCGACCGAGCAGCGCGCCGGGCCGCGTTGGCCTTTGGGGCGTGCGCAGTGAGGGCGCAGTTCGTAGCGATTCACTTGAGCCGCATTTGCGTTACCTGATTGGGCGCCTGAATCTGCCGAGAGCGGAACTTGGCCAACTGCTCGCAGACAAGGGACTTCGGATGCGCTTCTTCTGTTACTGGGACAACGAGAGCGGCGACCGCGTGCCTGATGTGCCCGACGATATTCGCACCATGATGGAAGCCATGGGCGGCACGGTTGAGATTGATGAATATCGATAGAGCCTCGCTCGAATGCACAAGCCGATCCTCGCGAGTCGGCTTTTTTGTGCGAGCTTGTAAGGCACAGCGCGAGTGTTATGGGCCGCACTTCTGAATTAATCCTCTATGCCGCAAACATACACGGCCCACGCTTCCATCATCGGGCGGCGCTGTTCCAAATGGTTGTCCCGCTGAGGTAGTAAGGCGACCGTCCCGCCTTTGATCGGAATGACTTCGGCGCCGGCCTTGATCCGGTCAAGGTAATCGGCCCAGCGATATCGACCCGCTTTCAACGGACTGACCGCGCTCTTCCATCCAGGCGAGCGCAACGGCTTCGAATGAATTGGCAGCAGCAAGGCGGGCGGCGCGTTTCCCGGCCTTTTTAGCTTCCTCCGGATCAATGTTTGCTGCCAGTTTTTCGCGGACGTAGTCCCGACGCTTGCGGGCATCGGCAAGCGGCACGTCTGGATAGACGCCAAGTGCGAGGCTCTTTTCCTTTCCGGCGAAACGGTACTTGAAAATCCATCGCTTGCTGCCCGTTGGCGTGACAAGCAGCAGCAGGCCGCCACCGTCGTACAGCTTCTGCTGTTTTTCACCCGGCTTCGTGTTACGGATCGTGGCATCCGTCAGCGCCATGTTTGCGTCTCCGGTTGTCGCGCCGCTGCTGGGGGCGTTTTCCATCCGACGGGCGCTTGAATCGTGGCAACCCCCCAAATGACCCCTTGGTGGGGGTTGTAATTGCTGGTGAACCCTTGGAGACTGCAGCAAACAAAAGCCCCGCTCAGCGCTAGCTGTCGGGGCTTCGTGGTGAACCGTTGAAACCGGTTGATGAGTGTTTGGTGCCCAGGGCCGGAATCGAACCGGCACGCCTTGCGGCGGGGGATTTTGAGTCCCCTGCGTCTACCAATTTCACCACCTGGGCAGATACTGCAGCGCGCGCATCGGGAGTTCAGCGCGCGAGGAAGACGCAGATTATGGCCGAAAATCGGTAGACGGGCAAGTCGATTGCCTTCACTGTTAGGAGCAAATCAATTGTCCGGTTCTGTAGCACGTAATGTGTCCGGTTTTTGGGTGCGGTATGGAACCACCCGTAAGCCGGGCACGCTGGTTACAGGAAACCCGGAAGATGAGATTCGAAGAGGTGTACACGGACTGGCAGGATCGGCGACTTACGCAGGCGGAAGCGGCGCGCCTGCTGGGGGTTTGCGAGCGCACGCTGCGGCGACAGATTGATCGCTACGAGGCGGACGGACTGCAGGGGCTGATCGACAAACGGCTTGACCAGATATCGCATCGTCGGGCGCCCGTCGATGAGGTAGTCAAGCTCGTGGAGCTCTACCGGCGCGATTACCCCGGCTGGAACGTTCGACATTTCCATGGCTGGTACCGGCGTGAGCATGGCGGCCAGCGCAGCTACACGTGGGTCAAGAACCAGTTGCAGCAGGCCGGTGAAGTCAAGCGGGCCAAGGCGCGTGGCAAGCACCGCAAGAAGCGCGAGCGAGCGCCGCTGGCGGGCATGCTGATACATCAGGATGCGAGCCGTCACGAGTGGGTTAGCGGGCACGACTGGGATCTGGTGGTGACAATGGACGATGCGACGGGCGAACACCTGTCGATGTTCTTCTGCGACGAGGAAGGCACGGCGTCGAGTTTCCACGGCGTGGGCCAGACAATCGCGCAGCACGGCCTGTTCTGTGCGCTGTACACCGATCGCGGCAGCCACTATTTCCATACGCCTGAAGCTGGCGGCAAGGTCGACCGAAACAACCCGACGCAGTTCGGCCGGGCGCTGGCGCAGCTGGGCATCGAGCACATCGCGGCGTACTCACCCGAGGCGCGCGGGCGTTCGGAGCGGGCCTTCGGCACGCACCAGGAGCGGCTGCCACGCGAGCTCGCCAAAGCCGGCATCACCAGCATGCAGCAGGCCAATGTGTATCTGGAACAGGTCTATCTTCCCCGCCACAACGCCGAGTTCGCGGTATCTGCAGCCGAGTCAGGCAGCGCCTTCGTGCCGTACATCGGCAATGGCCTGGCCGACATCCTGTGCGAGCACCACGAGCGCACCGTGAACAACGACAACTGTGTGAGCTTCGAGGGGCTGCCACTGCAGATCCCGGCCGGTGGTTCGAGGCCCCATTACGTCAAGCGGCGGGTGCGTGTGCATCGCTACGTGGACGGCTCGCTTGCCGTGTTTTACGGTCCGCGCTGTCTGGGACGTTATGATGCCGCGGGCACACTGCAGGTTGACCCGGTTCAGCAGGCCGCCTGAGGGTTCGCCAGACGGCCGCGTGGGCGGCAAACCGGCTTCGGGCTATGCCCTGCGCCGCTTTGCCGCCCACGCAGGAAAGCGGACAAATCATTTGCTATAAAACCGGACAGTTCTATTTGCTCCCAACAGTCGATTGCCTTCACCCGCCACAGCGCGTTCGCGGCGAGCAGTGCTCAGACCGTGCGCGAGAATCGTGTGAGCGTCTGCTCGCCCAGATAGCGGTCAAATACCATCGCGAGATTGCGCACGAGCATGCGGCCGGCCATTCGCACTTCGAGCTTGCGTGCGCCGAGCGAGATCAGCCCGTCGTCCTCGAATGAACGCAGACGCGCGAGTTCCGGCGCGAACGTGTCGGCGAAGTGGATGCCGTACGCCGCTTCGAATTCGTCGAAGCGCAGTTCGAGGTTGCACATCAGCTGCGTGATCACGTCGCGCCGCAGACGGTCGTCGGCGGACAGGCGGATGCCGCGCGCGATCGCGAGCCGGCCCGCATCGATCGAGTCGGTGTAAGCGGGCCGCTCTCGCGCGTTCTGCGCGTACACGTCGCCGACCTTGCCGATCGACGAGGCGCCAAAACCGATCAGATCGCACTCGGCCCGCGTGCTATAGCCCTGGAAATTGCGATGCAGCGTGCGCTGCGCCTGCGCGCGAGCGAGCTCGTCGGTGGGCAGCGCGAAGTGATCCATGCCGATGTACACATAGCCCGCTTCAGTCAGCCGTTCGACGATCCGTTGCAGCAGAGCCAGCCGCTCCTCGCTCGACGGCAGCGTCGCGGGATCCATCTGGCGCTGCATCTTGAAGAGCTGCGGCATGTGCGCATACGCGAACACCGACAGCCGGTCCGGCGCCAGTTCGAGCATCGTGTCGAGCGTGCGGCTGAAGCTCACGACGGTTTGATGCGGCAGCCCGTAAATCAGATCGACGCCGATCGAATGAAAACCGTACGCGCGCGCCGCCTGCATCACCGATGCGGTCATCTCGAACGGCTGGATGCGATTGATCGCCTGCTGCACGCGCGGATCGAAGTCCTGCACGCCCAGGCTCAGCCGGTTGAAGCCGAGGCGGCGCAGAAGCGCGACCGTGTCGGGCGACGCCTCGCGCGGATCGACCTCGATCGAATATTCGGCTCGATCGTCGGGCAGAAGTTTGAAGTGCTCGCGCGTCGCGGCCATCAGCTCGGCCATCTCGTCATGCGACAAAAACGTCGGCGTGCCGCCGCCCCAATGCAATTGCGAGACGGGCCGCTGCGTATCGAAACACGCGGCCTGCAAACCGATTTCGCGTTTGAGCCGCTCAAGGTACGGGCGCGCATGCGCGCGATTTTTCGTCACGACCTTGTTGCAGCCGCAGTAGAAGCACACGGTGTCGCAAAACGGAATGTGGAAGTACAGAGACAGATCGGTCGACGCGGCACCCGGGTCGGCGGCGGCGCGGTGATAGTCGGCGGTGTCGAACGATTCGCGGAACTGCGGCGCGGTCGGATAGGACGTATACCGGGGACCGTTCGCGCTGTAGCGCGCGAGCAGGTCGGGGCGGAACAGGGTGTCGGTTTGGGACATGAGCGGTGTCGGACGGTGGGCGGCTCTCGCCGCGTGCCGCGTGTCATGGTCAGTCAGCAGCTTCGAGCTTACGTGCGTGCCCGCGGCACCCGATTGTGTAAAAAGGTCGCACAGACAGGCAGTGGCACAATGCGGGTCTGGCAACACGTTGCCAAGGTTTGAGTTCAGGAAAGATGACGTGGATCAAAGGTTGAACAGTGCATGGGTGGACGCTCACGCGTGCCGTCCCGATTGCGGCGCGTGCTGTATCGCGCCGTCGATTTCGAGCCCGATTCCAGGCATGCCGAACGGCAAGCCGGCGGGCGTGCGCTGCGTGCAACTCGGTGACGATCTGCGCTGCGCGATCTTCGGCCGGCCGGAGCGGCCCGCATGCTGCTCGGGTCTGCAGCCGCAACTCGAGATGTGCGGCGCGAATCGCGGCGAAGCGCTCGCGTGGCTCACGCAACTCGAGGCGCAAACACAACCGGCATCCCATCCATGACGCGCGGCATGCGGTAAACGCCGTCGCTGACCACACCCGTCAACGCAAGCCGATGTCCGCAAGGGCTTCCACAGGAGATTTCGCATGACTCGACCCGCAGCGCCGGCCCGGCGCCGCTTTCTGCGCGCTGCGCTGACCGGCTGCAGCGCGCTTGGCATCACTGTGTCGCTCGCGGCTTGCGCGAGCCCGACGTTTCCGTTCATGCCGTCGCACTACACGTTCTCGCAGAAGCAGGTGCAGGAGGCCGTGCAGCGCAAGTTCCCGTATCAGCGCACGGTGTCGCAGGTGTTCGATGTCGCGCTGAGCAATCCGGTGGTGGGCATGCTGCCCGATGCGAACCGCGTGCAGGTGAAGCTCGACGCGCGTTTCGCGAGTCCGTTCCTGCAGCAGCCGGTCGATGGCGTGTTCACGCTGTCGAGTGAACTTGCATACGACGCGGCGAGCCGTTCGGTGATCCTCAAGTCGCCGAGTGTCGACAACGTCAGCGTGAGCGGCGAGGCGCAGATGTACACGCAGCAGATCAACGCGGCCGCGGCGCTGCTCGCGACCCAATTGCTGACCAACTATCCGATCTACACGTTCAAGCCCGAGCAACTGCAATTTGCCGGCGTCAACTACGAACCCGGTACAATCACGATCCTTACAAACGGCATACGCGTGCAGATCGTCGAAAGATGACTGGCATGCGCGGCCACGTGGGCCGCGCATGCCAGTCATGACCGTGCGGGCCCATTTCGTTGCGACAACCTACCGCGATAAGGGGCACGGATGGACTGGCTACTGGCTTGCAAGGCGCTGATTCTCGGCGTGGTCGAGGGTTTGACGGAGTTCTTGCCGGTGTCGAGCACCGGGCATCTGATTGTCGTCGGCAGTCTGCTGGATTTCTCCGACGAGCACGCGAAGACCTTCGATGTCGTGATCCAGCTCGGCGCGATTCTCGCCGTGTGCTGGGAGTTTCGCCGGCGCATCGGCAACGTGATCGTGGGGCTGCCGAGCCGGCCCGAGGCACGCCGCTTCGCGCTGAACGTGATCATTGCGACGATTCCGGCAGTCGTGCTCGGCCTGCTGTTCGAGAAGTCGATCAAGGAGGCGCTGTTTTCACCGGTGCCGGTCGCGTTTGCGCTGGTCGCGGGCGGCGTCGTGATCCTGTGGGCGGAGGCGCGTCAGCGCGCGCGCGGCGACGCGGCGGTGCGGGTGCGCAGCATCGACGATCTGAGCCCGCTCGATGCGTTGAAAGTCGGCCTCGCACAGTGCTTCGCGCTGATTCCGGGGACCTCGCGCTCGGGCTCGACGATCATCGGCGGCATGCTGTTCGGCATCGAGCGCCGCGCCGCGACCGAGTTTTCATTCTTTCTCGCGATTCCGATCATCTTCGGCGCGACGGCCTATGAGCTGTACAAGGACTGGCACCTGCTCACCACCGACGCGCTCGGCAGCTTCGCGCTCGGCTTCGCGGCCGCGTTCGTCAGTGCGTTCGTCTGCATCCGCTGGCTGCTGCGCTATGTCGCGTCGCACGACTTCACGGTGTTCGCGTGGTATCGGATCGGCTTTGGCCTGCTGATCCTGCTGATCGGTTATAGCGGCGGGTTGAGCTGGGCCGATTGAGATTTGCCGTGCAATGAAAAAAGGTCCGCGTATGTGCGGACCTTTTTTCGTTGGCTTGTCGTCTCGTCGCGTTACGCGGCGCCGCGCTTGCGGAACACGAGGTCCCACACGCCGTGGCCGAGCCGCAGGCCACGTCGTTCGAACTTCGTCACCGGACGATAGTCGGGCCGCGGCGCGTAGGTGTCGGCGGTGTTTTCGAGCAGCGGATCGGCGCCGAGCACTTCGAGCATCTGTTCGGCGTAGTTCTGCCAGTCGGTCGCGCAATGCAGATACGCATCCGGCTTCAGACGCGACACGAGCAGTGCGACGAACTTCGGCTGGATCAGCCGGCGCTTGTGATGGCGCGCCTTGTGCCACGGGTCGGGGAAAAAGATGTGCACGCCGTCGAGGCTGTCGGGCGCGATCATGTGCTCGAGCACTTCGACCGCGTCGTGCTGGATGATGCGGATGTTCGTCAGCGACTGCTCGCCGATCAGCTTCAGCAACGCGCCGACGCCGGGCTCGTGGACTTCGACACCCAGGAAGTCGTCGTCGGGACGGTGCGCGGCGATCTCCGCGGTGGTGGCGCCCATGCCGAAGCCGATCTCCAGCACGCGCGGCGCTTCGCGGCCGAACACGCCGGTCCAGTCGGGTGGTTGTGGTGCATAGGGCACGACGAAGCGCGGGCCGAACTCATCGAGCGCGCGGCGCTGGCCGGTCGACACGCGACCCGCGCGCGTGACGAAGCTGCGGATGCGGCGGTGATGAAGCGTGTCTGCCGGCGTTGCACCCGGCGTGCCGTCGACGTCGTTCGTCTCGTTGCCGGCGGGCTGGTCGGCTGCGCTCGTGGGGGGCGGGGCGTCGTCCGGGAGACCGGAGTCGTTTGGATCGTGGATCATCGTCGATGCTGCTGCAAGGGTGAGGGCTGCGCGGCTTGCGCGCTGTGCCGGGCCGTTGCCACTACAAAAAAGCCGCCTTCAGGGAGGCGGCTCTTGCTGGATTCCGCTGAACACTCAGCGGGAAAGTGGAGCGGGCGATGGGAATCGAACCCACGGCTCTAGCTTGGGAAGCTAGGGTATTGCCATTATACGACGCCCGCAGAGCGCACGATTTTACAGGGGTTTCAGCGATTTGGGGAATCGAATTCATGTGAAGTGGCGTGAAAAGTGTATGCACTTCGGAAATTCTTGCTGGCATCGCGAGCGGAGCCCTTGGCAGAAATCATAGACCAGCTAGGGCCTGTCGTTCGTCTGAACAGATATATCGACGATCAGACGTCACCTCTGCCCCCCGGAAACAGCCATCCGCATCGGGTTGCGATCGAACGATCGACCACTGCGGCCTTTCGACATGCGGGGGTGTGTAAATTTCAGCCTGTCGGCCAGACGTTTTTGAAGTCCATTTTTATCCGGATCGGGGTTTCGAAGTCCATGATCTTGCGTGCGCACTCGACTTTTCCCCACCAGCGATCCACAACGTATGCATTGATCGGGTCTCGATAGTGGTACAGATTGTTTCCGATTTTCTGGTCAGCGTTCGCTGGAGCCAAGACGCATATCAGCCCCAGACCGTAGATCGCGCTTTGGGGCAGCGTCATCGACTGGTTCTTGATGTCGATAGAGAACTGTTGATGACCGTCGGCAATCTGCACCGACACTCCGAAGCCATCGGGGAGTTCGTCACCGTGGGCGAGACTGCATCGAAACTTTTCGTAGACGATGTCCGCGAAGGTGATCCCGATATTACCTTTCGCATCTTTGAAGGGGAACACCGTTTCTTCCAGGTTGACCCCTCCGAACATCAGCTCGATTATGTCCAAATGTTCGTTGACGAATTTTCGATAACGCTCGCCAACCTTGCCGATACTGGGGTAGGTTTTCTTCGCGGTACCATCGATGGCTAGGCATGCGTGCAACATCGCTTGATCCAAGTCCTTTCGGTCGCTTGCATCAATGGAAAGCTTTATGTGATCTGCAATTTTCATGGCGTCAAGTTCCGTACCGTAGCTGGGGTGATAGCTATTGTTTTTGGCGGCTCGCTACGAGCATTGCCTGTGCTTGCGCAATTTGCTCCCGCGCCGCAGCATCTGCTGCAAGCTCGTCGCGGTACTTGTCAATCAAGGTGGAAAGTCTGTTCTTGATTTTATGAGCGAAGACTATCTCGAATTCCAAATGTTCGGCGGGCAGGGCAGAAAAGTCAGCGTCTTCGCTCCGAAGGGATGCCGCGATCGTGTCTATGTCTGCCAGATCGACATCTGCCATCCGATTCCACGCGGCCATCGCGCCGGACCCGCCAAGCCCCTTTGCAGCCAAGATGGCTCTGCGAGATTGAGCAGCAGTGTTCATCATGGCGCGCAACGTCGAAAGGGAGTTGTGGGCATCACCAAGCGCCTTTCGCAAGTCAAGCCTCAAGTCCAGCGCCTTGATCTGATTGCTGCGCCGATAGCCGATGAAGCCCATCACCGCGCCGAAAATTCCGGTCGCCATGCCCACATAGCCAGTCCAATCTGCGTCTGCCATTGGTCACTCGGTTCTGGTATTTTTCGTGTGGACATTCTGCCATCAGTGCGCAGGATCCCGATGATGAAAGAATTGGCGTCCCGCGCCATTATGTTTGCCTATAGCTGGCGCTTGGATTATCTGAACCCGATCGTCGGAGGCATTTTCGATGTCTGCGCGCCTCATCTGCTTGGCCCGTTGGACATTCGGAGAGTTGGTCGACCTCACCCCTAGTCGCCGGAGTTATCGGCTCCGATCGGCCAGAAGTCATCGGTCACCGGTGCTACTATTAGGTCATTGAAACCTCTGCTAAGGATTCACCAATCCTAACTTCGAATATTGACGTCACGAGACCGCGCAGGCGACAAGACGGCTATCGCTGGACGTGCATGCTTCAACTTTACGCGTCAACCGGCACGCCTACGTGCAAGCAACTATCCACGCAGTTTCGCGTTTGAGTTTAGGTGTCAAGTTCGTTCATATTCAATATCGACCACCATGAAATATCCCGGAAGACCAGAAAGCACAGCGCCGCACTGGTACAGAGATCGCGGACCTTCGCCCATCGAGGAAAGCTTTTCGAAAGAGCTTGCCGAGTTAGCAAACACGATCGAGCGAGAGCACTGGTTCGGTGATGCAGAAAAACACGGACGATATCGAGTTGATTTTATTCTCAAAGACGCTCGCCTCATCATTGAACTTGACGGTCACGAACATCACTCGACGAAAGATCAGCTGATGCGCGACGCAATTCGCCAACGATATCTCACCCGCGCAGGATACGATGTTATTAGATTCACTGGGCGCGAAGTGTTCCGTAATGCAGCGAGATGCGTTGCGGAGGTTCGGCAAATATACACGGAGCGGATGCAGCACGCCCCCGCGAAATACCGTGTGCTGTATGTCGACTACGTTTTTTTTGAACGTCAGCAAGCTTCTGCACTCGAATTTTATAGAAGCCTACACCCCAATAAATCATTACAGCCGGTATCACTCGATAAATTTATTCCCCATGCAATTGATTGGCTTGTCGAGAAGTCATTTATCACGGCTTTTGTGTTTCACCCGACGAGGTGCGAAGACGAACTTCGAAGCTTGAACAATTTTATTAAAGAGTATGATCGCGGCGAAGTCCGAATTAACACGCTCTCAACCGACCTCTATACTGCGGATTTGGGGGATCACATGCAGAGCTTCGCGCATTTATACGATGAGTTCTTCCTAATTGCTGATGATCCGATATACGCAGCTCCTTTTCTTTCCGTACTTCCCGAAAAGCCATTTCAAGAAAAGCTGGGAAAACATACATTCGAATACATCGGAAACGGGAAGCTTTTGCGCTTGGGGAACGACGAAACCAGCTACGTCGGAACCGATCTGGTTAAGGTCAAATGGCAAGACGTTTGGTACAGCTTAGGCACGGCGCTAGGGCTCGAGGTATATGAGCTTTAAGCAAACCTGACACAGTGACAGCCTCAGGATGGGCCGAGAGGAGCGACGTGTCGCGAGGCTCGATCTAAGTGTTTGGCTCAGACTGTGCAAGCGGCAACTGCACCTAGAAAGCGGTCTTTGCAGTTTCGCCAAGTCGAATGTCGGTTGAGGGTTGAATCGGGACGACTAGCCTGCCGAAGCACATAACCTTCGTCATGTTGCCCAATCAATGCTGTCGGCGGGATAGTCCGCGGCATGAACGATACCCAATGCCCCGGCGATCTCCCGCCGCTAACTGCCGGTCAGCTTCGCGATCTTGTCGCTGCACTCCGCGACGTTTTCGGGAGCAACCTTTCTCGGACACAGTTTGCGGACAGGCTACTGATGTTTCTTGAGGATGTGCCGGGATATGAATCTGGCGAGGCATCGTCATCGCTGCTCAAGTCGGCATGGGCCGAGTACGTTGATCCTCGGCCCTGACGGGTTATTCGCGGCGTGGCGTCCGAGCCGCGTGCTTTGCCTTCAGCATATCGGTGAACTGCTGCACGAAATCGACAACGAGCGTGCGTTCATCCGCATCCAAGCCGCTCAGGGCATTCGCCACATTAGCCAGTTGATCGTCAGGCCGCGTTGAACCACGTTGCAAAAGGTGATCAACCGAGCATTCCAGCGCATCGCTCAATTGTTGAAGGCGATGCAGCGTTGGTACCCGGGTTCCTCGCTCCCATCGACTGACTGCCTCTTGTTCCAGATCAATCATCTCGGCAAGCTTCGCCTGCGTCAGTCCGCGTGCGCGTCGTTGTTCGGCAATGGCGGTCCCGACGCGTGCGGCAAGCAATGCGTCTTGGGCTTCGTCGGTAGGCGGTGTAGGTCTGATCGGCATAGAACAGTATGGTGGTCTTCATTCCAGATTTGATGAACAACCATATTGGAATATCGTATTCCAATATGGTTGAATTAGCTTGAATTTTCCCGTATCGTGCTGGGGATGCCTGACCGGTCGGGGAAGTCACAGACACCGGCAGGCTAGGGGGCCACCATCAATCGGAGGCCTGTTAGTTCCAGAAGAATCAATGATCTATGACTACGACCGATTCACTCTCCCGATTTCATACCTTCATGGCTGTCTACGAAAGCTGCCGAGCATCTGCGCTTGGTAGCGCGTTGCAGATGACGCCGATGGCTGCGCGTGCGCTTGGCTTGATCTGCGCGTTTCCCGGAATGACCCTGCATGAATTGAGTTGCATCCTCGGAGGGAGTCAAGGTCAGGTCATCGGAGCCGCATTCGATCTGCATCACCTCGGGTATATTGAACGAATCGAAGAGCGAAATGACGAAGGGCGGCGGGTGCTTCAACCGATCAGGGAGCGTATGCTTGGATTCGACGGTTATCATCGTCTGGTCAACAACCTTGCGGCTGAGGCTGGGATTGCAGAACAATTGGAAGCAGTGCTTCCGAGATTTCAGGACGTGCTGCTAAAGGCTCTGGAGGAATTACAGGGCGACGCGCAGAGCGTTCAGTATCAGGCGCAGCGTCGGATCTTGGCGCGGGTCGCGTGATCAATGCCGGCGATCTTCGAACTCATCGATGTCACGATTTGCTGATCGAGATCTACATATGGAATTCGAGAAGTTGTTCGAAGAAAGGTTGTGGCCCGAGACGCCAGAGCGGCTTGGCGTCATGTCGGTCGATTCGCTCAACCGTAACTGGATATTTGTCGCCGCAGAGTGCGGCTATGTCATCGCGCTTGCGAGGGATGGCAAGGACGCATTGCTTGGGCGCATGTGTAAGCGCGATGATGGCAAGTTCTGCATTGAAATCGTTGTGCGCGGCCCAATCGAAAACAATACACTTGGCCGTTACCGGTTCTGGCACGTCGATTCAGCCGACATGCAGCGTCATGCTCAGAGACTCAACGACGTAATACGTGACCATCTCGCTTGATTTCGGATAGAGGGTTGATTCCCTCTTCCGGAGCGAGACCGGATACGCGCGGCATCAATTGCGCTGCGCGATCCCGGGTTTGTACGCCTTTAATAAGACATGGAAAGTGACCTATTTTTCAGGCGGGTTGAAGGCGCCAAGCCCCTGAGCTTACGCGGGGTCCAGTAGCAGCGAGTCGATGACTTTTACGGCCTTGCGACTTGCATCATTCGGGCTCAAATGAGCGTAGCGCTGAGTCATCTTCGGATCGCTGTGGCCGAGCAATACGGACACTTCATATAGGCTGACGCCTGCCTTGACCAGCTTGCTCGCGAACGTATGTCGAAACGTGTGGAGGGTCACGCGTCCTCCGCGCTCCTTGACCGCTGCCGGATCATTCAGCCCCGCGCGCTCGATGGCCTTCTTGATTGACTTCGTGCTGTAGCCGCGTTCGTTGCCCGTGCGATCTTCGAACACATATCGTTGACCCGGCCTGCGTTCCTCCCACCGGCGACGAAGGATCGCTTCGAGCCGGGAGGTCATGTACAGCACGTCCTCGTTTCGTACCTTGCTCCGGTACAGGTTGATTGTGCAGGCTTCAAGGCTGATCGCCGACCATGGAATGTTTGCGACCTCGGAGTATCGACATCCCGTATCCAGCAGGAAAACCGTGATGTCGTAGTTGTCCTGCACATTCCGCGTCATCTCAGGTGTTCGCGTTTCTAACGGCTTTAAACCGTTTCTAAGCCGCTCCGGCTCGAGTTCGAGCAATAACGCCGACTCCTCGCTGGAATCCAGATATCGAAGCCTATAAGAAGTCTTAAGCGCGGGAAATACGATTTCACGATTCACTTTGAAGCCGAGCTTCGTCATCTCGTTGATGGTTGCGCGCAGCAGGCCAATCTCGTGTTTGATCGTCGCAGGCCTATCGCCTTCGGCTTTGCGTTTCGCGACGAGGACTTCGAAGTCACGCGTCGTCAGTTCGTGCAGCAGTGTGTCCGGTGAAAATCCATAGCAGGGAAGCTTCGCCTTGGTCTTCGAATGAAGCTTGTACCCCATCGCTTTCCGGATGCCGGACCACATGCCGCTGTAGTAGGCGGTGCCCTTGCGGGACTCGACATACTGCTCCAGCGCATCCTTGACTGTGATTTCGGGCGAGTCGCCGAGGTATCGTTCGCTGTGCGCGCGGTTGCGGAATTCGCGTTCGACCTGCGCGGCCTTCGTCTTGTTCGGCGTGCCGGTCGAACCGAAGAATTTCTTGCCCTGAATCTGGAACTGGTAGTACCAGTTTTTGCTGTTGTTTCGACGGATTAACGTCATGAAGTTGCTCCTTACGGAATGTAATTGATGAGCAACACCATCCGGGCTGACGCGGAGTATGACAACAGCTTTCGCCCATGCCAGGGACGAAAAAACGGACCGTGCGCGAACACGGTCCGTTCGGGAAACACTGCTTACGAAGGCTTATATCGGAGACATATCGCCTTCGTTATCGTCTGGGTCGAAATCCTCGTCGACCATATTGGAGAGCAGCCTCTTCTGCCAGTCCTTCTTCCGCTGGTAGACCTCCGTCTCATTAAATTCGTAACCGATGTAGTCCTTCGTGTGTTCGTTGAATTGAAGATCAACTATCAGACACAAGCCCTTATAAGCGCGGTGGGGTTTCGAGAGGGGCTTATATCCCTTATCGGCCAGAATCATGCCGAACCGCTTGCCCGAATAGGCGAAGTTATGTTGCGCTTTGCTCCACGCATTGAAGAACTTGTAGGCATCGCCGAAATGGATCTCGCCGTCTGGATCGTCGCGCGTGAACTCCGACAACCAGCTTTCGACAACATCCATCTCTCCACGATACTCTGACACCTCGTTCGTGATGATCGCCGGTTCCTTGAGCTTGCAGCCGTTCTCGCGCCATTGCTGGCATCCTACGAGCGCCCAGTTCAGGATGCCCGGGAGTTCCTCGCGCAGCTTGCGTTCAAGGTCTGGGTCACGCTTCTCCGGCGGAATCGTCACCGTGAACGGGATCAACTTCATGCGGCGCCAGATGCCGTGGTCATTGCCCTTGATCGTCGGCTTGTAGTTGCCCGCGAGCCAGAGCTTGAACCGCGGCGTGAACGCGAACGCATTCTGGTAGAGCATGCGAGCGGTGATTTCTTCGCCACCCGTATACCATTTCACCGTCTTTTCGCTGAAATGGCGACCCTCTTCGACTTCGCTCATGGCGACGAGACGTTTTCCGGCAAGGCGAGCGACTTCACTACTTGCCGCGTTCTGGGACATGGCTTGCCCACCGTTCTTGTCGAGCAACATGTCGCCATTCGCCTGAGCTCCAAGATCCCCGAAGAGTGCCCGCAGTAAATTGAGAAAAGTCGATTTGCCGTTCGCACCACTGCCAAACGCGAAGAACAGGGCGTGCTCCGATGTTTGTGTAGTCAACGTATAACCAACAGCACGGCGCAGGTATTCCACGAGATCAGTGTTCCCGTTCATAATCTGCAACAGGAATTTTTCCCACCGAGGGCAGGTTGCAGCTGGATCGTAATCCACTCCCGCCGTTTGCGTAATGTGAAGAGCTGGGTCTATCGGCATGAACTTGCCCGTCTGCAAATCGATCAGCCCATTGCGCACTGGGAGCATCCATTCACCCTGATCGAGATCGCTTGCAGAAACTGCGATGCCGGGTTCCGACCGGAAAAGTTCCACGGCATATTTCAGGCCGGTGTTGCTCTCGGTATATTTCGCGTGCTCGAACATCTCCATGCGGTTGCCCGGCGACAGGCGAGACATTTCTTCGTAGATCAGCGGAAGAAGTTCACGGGCGAGACCAAGGACATGCAGTTCATCAATGCGCTGCCATACCCCCGAATCCTGTTTCTTCAACCACTGTTTGGTCTCGTACACGTAGCGGAGGATGGCGCGATACAGATCGGACAAACGCATGGCGTTTCCGAGGTCAGTGGTGTGTAAGGCGTTGGCGGCATTCTCCCTGTGCGACTTGATGACATTCATCGCAATCTGAGCAACTTCGGATTCGGAAAGGGGCGGGTTGCAGCAGGCGGTGTTGTATTCAAGCAGTTCTTCTTCCAGCCGTTCGTAGTCCAATCCGCTATTGAGCAGGGAAAATGCGTGAAGCATGACAGACTGGTTGCGGCTCCCAGCGGGGGCAATCGGGGTTTTGCGAGATTTCCGTTTGCGACGCATGGCACCTTGCTCGGCAAGTTCTTCCAGCAACCACACTGGAGCAGGTGCAACGGGCGTAGCCGGATCGACCCATTCATATGCGCCACCATTGATGGTCGATGGGGGGGCAACGCAATAGCCACCGTCCGCCCTGATGTCGATTCCCTCGCGGAAGTTCACTTTGCACGGAATTTTCATACCTTCGGGGTACGTCAGCAGGAAATGAGCGCCTCCCGATTGCGTCATGGCTGTTAAAGTCTCGGGCAGGCCACCGTGTATTTTCGCAAGTGCGACGATCGATTTCGCGCCGGACTTCTGGTTCTTCACGTCCATATCGAGCACAATCACGCGACCTGATGGAGCGCCAGTAGCGTAGGCAATGTTCGCATCGGGGTATTGCTCAGCCCATGCCCGATGCTGTTCAGGATCAAGACTCGCGTCCTTGAACCCATTCGGTGTGAGAGGGCGTTTTTCGTTCGGAACAATCGGAAAGCAAGCGAAGCCCTTTTCGGCAAGGGCAGAATATTTCTTGATTGGATCAGTCTTCATTTTGTAGTACGAAATTAAATACCGGGATGATTGTGGGCATACAATCATCCTGGTCAGGAGGTATCTCAGATTTTTGTGTTATTCACCCATGACCGGGCACGTCAACTCGTCGTCGCGGGGGAGGGGGCGTTAGACATACACCATCCCTTCCAAGTCTCCCCGTACAGTGCGCTCCGGCGGGAGAACGAGGGCGGTTGTTGTATGAAGGGCATTGCAGTCATCACAGACGAAGCCGCGCGGTTTTCCATCTACCCCAATAACGTGAGTGGGTTTGTGTTCGGTCGAGTGCTTGGGGCAGCGGACGTAATCTTCGATCTGGAGGCGAGAAAGCGGGCGCGGGGCATCATCCGCGTCAGCAGGCCAAACAGGGTTCTTCGGGGGCAGGGCGTTAATACAACAATCAGGCCCGCACCGTTGAAGGAAGCCTTCCTTGAGAAATACGTCGACGATAGATGCAACGCTGGTGAGGTTAGACATACAGGATGTCCTCCAGATGGTTTCCATCGAAGCACTCTGGCGGCAGGAGCCTGCTAGTCGCATAGACGGTGTTGCAGTCGTCGCATACGATGCCGCAGGCCTCACGGTCCACGCCGATTGTGCGAGCGTTGTTATGGGCGGGGACTTGCGGGCAGAGGACGAGGTCGCCAGTGCTATAGCAATAGACGGGAAGCGGACCATCGCGCAGATCGGAGGGCCATGTAGGATGTTCAGGACTCAGGTCAGCAACGATGTGATCGGGGACGAACTGCCGAACGTCGCCGTCGCAGAAGAATGAGTACGGATAGATGGGAGCAGCAGGATTTGCCATGTTGTAGCCTTTAACAGTTAGTTAATGGCCGATGGCGGGTGCGATAAGGTACAGTAGGACTTATGCAGTGGACGCCATCGACCAAAATCCGTTCGTGAGGAACGGGATGTTTGATCGAAGATGCGTCTCACTGCACCACCCAGATGACTGGGCTGAGGACCGCTCAAAATGCGCATCCCCTCGGGCTGGTCACACAACTACCTCCATTGCCCGGTGCTGGCGAGACCCCATCGATCTTTTACAGTCGATGGGTCTAGGTGCCAAGAACTCTTGATGTGCTGAACTGTACAGAAGCCGGACTGCGAAGACAAGGGGCGGTATACGTTGCGCGTTCGCAATCTGACCGGCCACGGCAGGAAGCTTTTTGGAATACGCGGGCAAGAAGGGGTGTTACAAATCTCAAGGTAGCGTTTGTCATTCGACAGCCATTGTGAGACGCATGGCGGGGCTATAAATTTGCCTCCGACTGCCCCGCACCCATGTCCCTGCCCCTCACTCCGCATGCGAGCTCAGCACGTCCTAAACAATTCAACGATTTCATCAAAATTCAGAAAGTTCTCTCTATCTCTCCTTCTATATAAAAACTTTCTAAAAACAAGAGAAATGGTTTAATCGTTTAAAAAAGCCGCTCCCTCCAGATGGATGTGAAGAAATTTCCTCCCCCACATGCAGGTGGCGGTCGGCGACGGCCAGAGCGCGGGGTTAGGCGGGGGTGTTCCTACGGCAGAATCTTAATAAGCTGATGATCAGGCTTGGAAATCCCCGTTAGATCAAGGGGATAGGATGCCGGTGCGTAAGGGTGACGTGAAAACTGTCACTGTTGCTCGCTGAATTTCGAAGTGGTCGCCGTCGTGATGGTCATGGTCACTTGCTTGCTGTTGCCTTGCAGGTCGATCTGTTGGACCTTGGACGCACTTTCAACGAATGGAGTGCGATCATGGTCGATCAGAAGCAAGGTGTGGCGAGCAAGGACGAGAAAGCAGGTAAGCCGGTTGCCGTTGACTCGAAGGCGGGTCCCGTTGCTCCGACCGGCAACGTGACGGCGAACGATACCGCAGCAAAGGCGGCACCAGCTACGCCGACGAAGATGGAACTGGCGACGGAAATCTACAAGCGGATGCGGACTGTGAAGGATGTCACGCGGAAGGACGTCATCGAGAAGTTCATCGCCGAGGTGAAGCTGACGAAAGCCGGCGCGAGCACTTACTACCAGATGATCAAGGACAAGCACGAGCCGATGGGGAAGAAGTGACTCGCTGCTGGACTGTATGGTTCTCTGAAGGGCTCCTGCGGGAGCCTTTCGTTTAGATGTCAGGGCAGTGAGGGTAATCACTTTGCTGATGGCAAGCGTGGAATGGCAGAGATCGACGGCGGATTCAACCGGTGGATGCAACACACTGAAGACTGCGCAAGCAGTGGGAGTGTTGCAGATGAAACAGCGACGCCGGATTTACTACAGCGAGAAGCAGAAAGCGCTGATGTGGGAACGTTGGCGGAAGGGAGAGTCTCTCCAGAAGATCGCCCAGCTTTTTGACCGGAACCACTCGTCTGTACAGGGGATTCTGGCTGAGACAGGTGGAATCCAGCCACCACAAAGGCATCGATCGGGATTGGCATTGACGCTGGAGGAGCGCGAAGAGATCTCACGGGCACTTGCGGCCGACGATTCGATCCAGTCAATCGCCATGCGACTTTCGCGAGCTCCCTCCACCATCTGTCGTGAGATCAAACGTAACAGCGGCCCGGACGGCTATCGGGCAAGCCACGCCGATCAGCTCGCGTGGGATCGCGCGCAGCGACCCAAAGCCTGTAAACTGGTTGAGCACCGGATGTTGGCGCACATCGTGGCAGCCAAGCTACAACTGCAGTGGTCACCGCAGCAGATCGCCGGATGGCTCAGACGCGCGTACCCAGACAACGAGGACTACCACGTGTCCCACGAGACAATCTATCGTTCTCTCTTCATACAGGCCCGTGGAGCCCTGAAGAAGGAGTTGCTGGAGCACCTGCGGCGCACCCGGGCCATGCGCCGTTCGCGCCATCACACGCTAAAGACGGAGGATCACGGCAGGATTCGTGACACCGTATCGATCAGCGAACGCCCGGCTAGCGTTGAAGACCGCGCGGTACCGGGCCACTGGGAAGGTGATCTGCTGTGCGGTAGCGGCAGCAGCCAGATTGCGACGCTCGTCGAGCGCCAGACACGCTATGTCATGCTGGTGAAGATAGCCAGCAAGGACAGCGAAACGGTCATCAATGCGCTCATCAAACATGCCAGCAAGTTACCGCAGGAACTCTACAAGTCGCTCACCTGGGATCGGGGGACGGAGATGGCCGGGCACAAGCGCTTCACCGTCGCCACCGACATTGCCGTCTACTTCTGCGACCCGCAACATCCCTGGCAGCGTGGGTCGAATGAGAACACGAATGGACTATTGAGGCAGTACTTCCCGAAAGGTACCGATCTGTCAGTGTATTCGCAGGCCAAACTCAACGCTGTGGCAAGACGACTGAACGAGCGTCCAAGAAAGACACTGGACTACGAGACGCCCGCCGAACGATTCCAGCAAACTATTGCATCCACCGGTTGAATCCGCCACCCAGAAGGGACAGTCGGGTTTCTCGACAACGGTCATACATTCGGTCTTGTGTCGTCCCAGCGGACCTCCGGCGATCTGGGGCTGCCCGTGTTGTAGCGGGATGTGGTCCACCAGCATGCGGCCGCTCCAAGCGATAGCCCGATTGCAAAGAGCGTAGCCATGAGTACCCCTTGCCCTGGTGCCCACGCCGTACTCATCAACGCGCCAAAGGCAGCCACCGCGAATGCCGAGCCGCTCTGCCTGCTTGCATTGAGCACGCCAGCCGCCACCCCAGCACGGCCTGTGTCGACAGCAGTCATCACTGCGGCCGTGACGGCTGGCGTTATCACACCCGAGCCAAAGCCAACCGCCGTCAGATACAACGCCACACGCCAGTAGGATGTGTCACTCGACAAGCCGAGCAATCCTGCAAAACCGAGCGCGTAAAGCACGAAGCCCCCGACAACGACATGGCGGGTACCGTAAGCGCGGCAAAGTCGGCCGGCTGCAAAACTACCGCCCGCCACCAGCACCAGCACAGTTGCACCGGCCTTCAATCCACCATCGACGACGAGAGCTCGCCAAGCCGTTAGCCCTGCCGTTGTCAGCGTCGCTGCTTTGGCATGAGTGTAACCCGTCGGTGCGTGTGTGAAGGCGTGTACTGGTGCCACGACCGCTTCGCGTGCGTAACCGTCGATACCGTCGCCCGGCGGCGTCGCGAAATCGGCGATCTGCGGCTCGCCATCAAGCCACGTCGGAGAGAAAGTCGACACGACATGGTCGCCGACTGAGAAAGCCTCTACGTCCGGCCCGACCGCCTCGACCACGCCTGCTCCGTCCGCCATGGGGATGCGTCCCGGAGAGGCTGGAAGCCGCCCCGTCACGACGCCCAGATCGTGATAATTGAGCGAGGTCGCATACAGGTGGACCCGGATTTCTCCCGGGCCGGTATGTCGGGATCGGGCAAGTCGACCATCGTGAGGGCTTCGAGGCCGACCTGACCGTTGGAGCGGAACGCGCGCATGATTGGCAATCCTGATCAGGCGCGGGCAAGCGCCGCGGGCTGTGATTCGGCTGAGTCCAGGTTCTCAACGGGATCGCCCTGTTGTGCCAGGTGGATGCGGAGGCCCGTTTCTCCGGAACCGAGACCGGGCTTGAGCACCTGCTGTCCATCATAGTGTCCGCCATTCTGAGTGCGATACGGGATTGGCGTGTCGGTGAAGAGATTCTCCATCCGGACCTTGAAGGCTGCCGCGACTTCCACCCAGCGCTCTTCAGACAGGCGGTCGCTCTGATAGATGGGGAAGGGCGGCATAACATTCATGCCCGGATAGAAAAGCTGTCCATGCTGGACGGGCCACAAGATCTCGTCGAGTCGGCCATTGACACCGCGCTCGCTATAGTGCGGCTCGCGGCCGCCCATGCTGACGACAACCATCGCCCGGCGACCGGCTAGCGTTCCTTCACCATACCGATCGCCCCAGCGCTCACCACCCTGCAGGCCGACGCCGTAAGCGAAGCCATGTGCATAGACACGCTCGACCCACCCCTTCAGGATCGCCGGCGTGCTGAACCACCACATCGGGAAGGTGAGGATGACCGCGTCGGCCCACAGCAGCTTCTGCTGCTCAGCCACGACATCGGCGGGTTGGGTGCCCGTGGCGAAGGCGTTGCCCGATTCCGATGCATAGCGTAGCCGATCGGCGTTCTTACGCTGCGGGAAGTCGGCTGCATCGGCGACGGCCTTCCAGTGCATGGCGTAAAGGTCAGATACTTGAACCTGATGGCCCTGTGCGGTCAGCGTTTCGACCGCGAGGTTCTTCAAAGAGCCGGTCAGCGACTGGGCCTCTGGATGGGCGTGGACGATAAGAACATTGCTCATGCGGTGATCCTGAATAAGAAAGGGAAGAGGCAGCTTTCGACCGTTCTCCTCAAAGCTAGACAGCCCAAAGGACTTTCACCGTTCATCTCGTTGGTGGTGAAGCATGCAGCGTAAATGGTGATCAGGTATATTTGAAATGAATTTCATAGATACCTGGTATTGCCATGGATAATTTGCGTAGTCTCGACCTGAACCTTCTGCGCACGCTCAATGTATTGCTGGAGGAGCACCACGTAAGTCGGGCGGCCGAGCGCCTCAATCTGTCGCAGCCGTCTGTCAGCGTCCACCTATCGAAGCTCAGAAGAGTCTTTAAGGATCCTCTGCTTTTACCCGGGCCTCGCGGTATGCGACCAACGGCAAGAGCCGACTCGCTGCGGGAGTCGCTTTCCGTGGCCCTAGCTGCCCTGAACGAAGTCATGTCGCCGTTACAGCCGTTTGACCCATACACCGCAGCCCTAACTTGGAATATTGCAGCGACGGATTACAGTGAAACGACAGTACTGCTACCCACGCTTCCAAGGCTGCGTGAATATGCGCCGAATTCTCGCGTTAGCGTTACGCAGATCGCCCCCCGTCTCATCGCGAGACAATGCGAAAAAGGTGAAGTTGATCTAGCATTCCATACGGCGGACGAAGCACCAGACGGGTTGCGCCGAAAGACTTTGTTTCAGGAAAAGTATGTCTTGGTCGGACGGCCTGATCATCCGCGACTCAAACGAAGAATTACCGTGTCGCAGTTTTGCAAACTGGATCATGTAATCGTGTCACCGGATGGAGGGGGATTTGTCGGCGTCACTGATATGACTTTGGCGCAGATTGGTTTGAAGAGGCGAGTTGTACTTTCAGTACCTCATTTCACCTTCGTACAAGACGTTTTGTCGCGTACCGACTTGGTCGCGATGCTCCCATCGCGACTGCTTAAAGGCGAATCCAGATTGCAATCGATCGCGCCACCGGTCGAGGTTCCTGGGTACGAAATGGTAATGCTGTGGCACGAACGGTCACATCGCGACCTTTCGCATCAATGGTTACGGGAGCTTATCGGTTCAGGCATTAAGGGGGACAATTAGGAGGCGCGAAGATGTGACGACTTAGAAAGGGTTCCGTTGAAAAGTGGCCGTCCCGTGCGTCGCGTTGGCGAATTTAACTTATTAGCGTCACTCGGATGTTGAGGTTTTCTCTTTGCGTCGATCCGGCGCTCGCGTTATCGCCAGTTTTGTACCAGTGGCGTGCGGCGTCAGCCCTTGGAAATTGAATGATAAGCGCGCACTCAAAGTTTTCGATCATGTCTGGATAGGCAGCACCGCCCCACATGACTATTTGTCCACCGTGACGCGCAATAGACCGTGTCGTTAATGCGCTCGAGACATCACTCTTTTCGTCCACATCTCTGATTTCGACAACTACACCAAATTTCATGCGTCTGACCGGACGCACCGACGGTCGGTCTCGCGCCCCAACCCCGCCAAATATGCTGTCCAGATCGGATTATTGCCATCGCATTTTCTATCGCCAACGAACCGTACGTAGAAATTCGTGAAGTCAAGAAGAGCCGCCTCCAAAGGGATGGCCCCTAACTCTGAGACCCTTTCGGCGAACTGAAGCCGAAGATCAAACAATTCTTTGGCGTAAAGCATTCCAATTGCATCCGGCGAGACGTTTTTTCCTGTTGCGAATCTAACGATTGTTGCCAATCCTCGGCTGGTTGTTGAATGTCCGAAAGTGGCCGATCACGGCCGGATAGGCGAGCGGTCGAGTTTGGATTAATTCGGTGTTGTGTCTAGATCAGCAGCTTCTAACGTGAAGTGCTGGCGCGAAAACTGGCGTCGCCGTCAAACCCGCATGACATGTGGTTTTCAGTGGTGCCTGCGGGAAAACCACGTCAGAAACCCGCATGAATAGTGGGTTTGCTCAAGCCGTTGCAGCTTGGGAAGCTAGGGTATTACCATTATACGACGCCCGCAGAACTCGCGATTTTACAGGCTTTTGGGCCGTTTGGGCAGGGGTATGGCTCGCGCGCACGAGCAGCCGACCCGTCTTTTCGCTTCTGCGGTTCGAACGGCGCGAGCCTTCAGACTTTGTCTGCGCCTGCCGTTAATCCGAATACTGCCCAACACCGTGCGCTTGCGCACCCGCAAGCCGGCACGAACCCGGCGCTTCCCATCCCGATCAAGAGATTTTCCCAAGATGCAGTGGCTTTCCAATCTGAAACTGAGCCAGAAGCTTGTCGGCTCGTTGATGCTGTGCGCGTTCGTGACGGCCATCGTCGGCACGGTCGGTGTGCTGAAGGTGCGCGAAGTCGCGACGATGCAAACCGAAATGTACGACCGCGAATTCGTGCCTGTGCGCGACGACGGCACCGCCGCGTGGCAGGCCGCTTCGCACTTCCGGCGCCTCTATTCGTACATCCTGAATCCGGAGCCGGCAGGCCGCGCCGATACGGTGCGCCTGAATCACGGCGGTGAAGCGGCGATCCTGTCGGCATTCGACTACGAGCGCAAGCACGCGACCACCGACGCGCAGAAGCAATTGCTGAGCGACTTCGACGCCGCCTATCCGGCCTATATGAGTTCGGTCGCGAAGGTGATGGCACTGGCCGATCAGGGCGATCAGAGCGGCGCGCTCGCCGAGCTCAAATCGACCACCGACCCGCTGCACGTCAAGCTGCGCACGCTGATGATCAAGCTGTCCGACGTGCGGGATGAGTTGGCCAGACAGCGTGTCGCGAACGGCCTCGAGATGGTTCGCTCGGTGACGTGGTGGATCGCGAGCTGCGCGGTCGTCGGCGTCGCGGTTGCGATCGGCCTGGGGCTGCTGGTGACGCGCGCGGTCGTGCGGCAGATCGGCGGCGAACCGGCCGAAGTCGCGAAGGTCGTCGAGCAGATCGCGGGCGGCGACTTGAGCCAGCGACTGCACACCGGCGCCGCCGACGACGGCAGCATCTTGCGCGCGGTCGCGCACATGCAGGAGCGTCTCGCGGCGACGATCGGTTCGATTCGCGAAAGCGCCGAGTCGGTCAGCATCGCTTCGCAGCAGATCGCGAGCGGCAACATCGATCTGTCCGCTCGCACCGAAGAGCAGGCCGCTTCGCTCGAACAGACCGCGGCGAGCATGTCGGAATTGACGCAGACCGTCACCCGCAACAGCGACAACGCGCGCAATGCGAGCGCGCTCGCGACTGAGGCTGCACAGGTCGCCAACACCGGCAACACTGCCGTCGAGGGCATGGTGCGCACCATCGGTGATATCAGCGGCAGTTCGACGAAAATCTCGGAGATCACCGGCGTGATCGAGGGCATCGCGTTCCAAACCAATATTCTCGCGTTGAACGCGGCGGTCGAGGCCGCGCGCGCGGGCGAGCAGGGGCGCGGTTTCGCGGTGGTCGCGAGCGAGGTGCGCAACCTCGCGCAGCGCTCGGCAAGCGCGGCCAAGGAGATCAAGGAGATGATCACGACGTCGGTCGCGATCATCGAAGGCGGCACGCAGCAGGCAGCCGAAGTCAGCACGACGATGGCGGATATCAAGGCCGCGATTCATCGCGTGTCGGATATCGTCAGCGAGATCGCAACGGCCTCCGAAGAGCAGAACCGCAGCATTCACCAGGTCGGCCAGGCCGTCACGCAGATGGACGAGACCACGCAGCGGAACGCGGCGCTCGTCGAACAGGCCGCGGCGGCCGCGCAATCGCTCGAGACGCAGGCGCGCAAGATGAAGCAGACGGTGTCGGTGTTCCGGACGGGGGACAGCCGCGGTTTCGCGGCAGCCGTGTAGAAGCCGCGCCGACTCAAGCGGCCGCCGCGCGTCAGCCCAACTTTCCCGCGCCACCAGCTCAGATCACAAAATAAGTCAGCTGAACCGCCGCGCGCGTGACGACCATCTGCAGCACCTGCACGATCACGAACAGCAGGATCGGCGACAGATCGATACCGCCGAATTTCGGCAGCACGCGACGCAACGGATTCAGAAACGGCGCGGTCAGCTGATACAGAATCGGCATCGCGGGCGAACGAGGATTGAGCCACGACAGCAGCGCCATCAGGATCGTCATCCAGATGATCAGATTGAGCGCCCACTTGATCGCGGTGAGCACCGCGACGATCAGCATCGTCGGCACGAGCGTCAGCGGATCCGCGCCCGTCAGCACGATCATCAGGACGACGTAGATGATCGCGGCGATCAGCGTTGCGACCACGCTCGCCCAGTCGATGTTGCGCGTGCTCGGCAGGATGCGCCGCAGCGGCAGCACGATCCAGTTGGTCGCCTGCAGCACGGCGTTCGAGACCGGGTTGTACGGCGGCAGGCGCACAACCTGCAGCCACGCGCGCAACAGCAGCGCGGCGCCAAACAGCGTGAAAACGGTATTGAGCAGAAAACGGGCGATATCGCCAAACATCTCGTGTCCTTATGCTTCTGATGACGGCCGCCGACCGGCCGCGGGCTGCCGGCGTCGCCCGATCGGTGCGTGCCGGCGGTTTTCTGGATTTACCCGGTTAGCCAACCGGAGGTTCGACGTCATTGCGCGCCGCCTCCCGATGGCTGTCTGTCCGGCATCACACGGAAATCCGGACCTCGCTGATCAGGATTGTGCCGTTGCCGCCGTCGGTGTAGTTCGGGATATCCGCTAATAGTTGCTCGGACGCGGGCTTGAACACTTTATAGAAGTCGTCCGCGCTATCGAACAGGAAGTGTCCCGCGGCCACGTAAGGCGGTGGCGTGCCGGGCGGCCCGGCGTTCAGGCCCGCGTCGACCGACCAGCCTTTCAGCGCCGGCGCGAACAGCTTCGCCGCGAGCGGCATATGGGTCGCGCAGTAGTAGTCCATGTCGAAACGGCCGTTTTCCCGGTACGGGTAGAGGATGCTGACCTTGATCATTGTGCGTTCTCGTCTGTTGGTCCCGAAGCGCGGCGCGGGTCGTCGCGTGGTTCGCCCGGCGTGCCGGACGTCACATTATCACGGCTTACTTGACGCTTGCACCTGCCGCGGCCTGATTCAGCGAGCGGCCCAGCGATTCTTCCACAGCTTCGGAGATCGCTTCAATCGTCACGGCCGGCGTTGCGCGACGTCGGGCGAGGTTGACCGCGCGGCGCGTCAGCAGACCATACAGCGCGGCATGGTCGCCGCCGAGGCCTTCGAGCAGCGCTAGCTGCTTCTCGACGACACCCGTGTCGCCGCGCGATACCGGCCCCGCGAGCGCGTTCGGCAGGCCCTTGTCGCGCGCGGTTTCGATCGTGCCCGCGAGCATCGGCAGCAGCGCGCGCAGCGCGTCGTCTTCGGCGAAGCCGAGCGTGCGCCACAACGCCACGCATTCGGCGAGGCTGCAGAGCGCGAAGCTCGCCGCGTAGTGCGCGGCGGCGTGATACAGCATGCGGCCGCCCGGCGGAATCGACAGCGGATGGCAGCGCAGCGCGAGCGCGAGCGCGGTCAGCGTCTCCTTCAGTTCGCCGTCGGCTTCGATCGTCACCGAGCAGCCCACGATACGCTCGAGATCGGCGAGTTCGCCGCTAAATAGATACAACGGATGAAAGCCGCCGATCGCCGCGCCCTGATCGCGCGCTGGCGCGAGCAGTTCGACCGGCGAGGCGCCGCTGCAGTGCACGAGCGCTTTGCCGGGGTGGCTTGCCGCATCGCCTCCAAAGCGGAGTGTGTGCGCTGTCGTACCGATGCTGTCGTCAGGAACGGCTAAAAAAACGATATCGGCGGCGTCGACGGCCTGTTGCGGGTCGTCAGTGGCCGCGCAGTGTGCGATCTGGTCGGCGAGCCGGCGCGCGGAATCGGCCGAGCGGCTCGCCACCGCGGTGACCGGATAGCCGGCGCGCGCAAACGCGAGCGCGAGACAACGCGCGAGCCGCCCCGCGCCGATGAAGCCGACGCGCGGCAAGGAAGACTGGGACATGGTCACCTGCTCCAGACGGATCGTGTGAACGGGAAAGCAGCAGTATCTCGCATCCGGCGAAGCGCGGCCGCGATCCGGCCCCTTCCACGGTTCGACAGCGGTCGTCGGATAAGTTTGCGGGCGATATGGCGCCAACGGTCGGTCATCGGGTGGCGTGACGCCCACGGTTGTGAAAACTGCTCACAATCGTACGTGACAGGAACAGTGGTCGATGAGCCGGTTTGGCGGTCGTATTTTCCGTACTTCGTTCGCAGTCAGAAATTCGGGAGGGTCGAGATGAGTATTTTTTCTTACCGAAAGCACTTGCGGTTCCTGACGCGCGCCCAGCGCCGTCGCTGGTGGGATCAGAAAAAGCGCCTTACGCCGCGCGTGCGGATCAGCGGCGCATACGTGCCGCCCAACGTGTCCCGCGAATTCGTGTACGTGAAGGTCGGCTAGTCGCGCGGTCTTCGCAGGTGACAAAATGCCCGGCCTCGAGCAATTGAGCCGGGCATTTTTTGTTGGGAATTTTCTTCCGGCTGTCAGGATTGAAGCGAATTTGTAATTAAAGATTACCGATGCGCGAACTCAAACCCCCGCGCTCGATCAGACCTGTGACGCGCGGCCCGTCGCCCGCGTGCAACCCCTTGATTCCCGGCTGATTTCGCTCAGGTCGCGGCGGCGCGTAGGCGCGCTCGCGCCGCGCTCGGCAAAACGCTTCGGCTCGCCCTTGCAATTTGCAACAAATGCGAACATTTCGGCTGGGGCTTTTTAGATACATTGATTTCACAGCATGCGAGGCATGCGCAGTCGGCGACCTTGGCAGGCCGCGCTAGGAGAATAGAAGTGAAAAAGATCGTTCCGTTTGTCGTTGCAGCCGCACTCGGCTTGGGACTTGCCGGGGCCGCTGAGGCAGGTGTTTCCGTCGGTATCGGCCTTGGGGTGCCGATCGCGCCGGCCTATCCGGTCTATGCGGCGCCGCCGCCTGTCTATTACGCCCCGCCGCCTGCGCCGGTGTACGCGCCGCCGGTTGTGTTCGCACCGGCTCCGGTGGTGGTCGGAGGCTATTACGGCTATGGCCGCCCTTACTATCGTGGCTACTACCACGGCTACCGTGGCTACTATCGCGGCTATGGGCACTCGTACTATCGTCATTAAGAAGTGCGGGCGCGCTTGACGCGCGTGGGAACGTCGACGGCGTAACGCCGGCTTGTGCCGGGTTACGTCGTTTCTTTTTGTGTCGCTGGTTTTTGCTTTCCGCAGCGTTCCTGGCTGGTGTCGCGCGCTCGCGCGAGCGCCGTTCCAAAGCATCGAGGAAGCTGGGAGAATGGCTGCTTCGCCACCGCTCCAGGAGAGTTTCCCCGATGCAAGCGCTTCCCGCTCCCACCTTCGATGACGTCCTCGACGCCGCCGCGCGTCTCGAAGGCGTCGCGCACCGCACCCCCGTTCTGACATCGAGCACGTTCGACGAGCGCACTGGCGCGTCGGTGTTCTTCAAGTGCGAAAACTTCCAGCGCATGGGCGCGTTCAAGTTCCGCGGCGCGTACAACGCGATTTCGCATTTCGACGCGGAGCAGCGCAAGGCGGGCGTGCTGACCTATTCGTCGGGCAATCACGCGCAGGCGATCGCGCTGTCGGCGCGCCTCGCCGGTATTCACGCGACGATCGTGATGCCGCACGACGCACCCGAGGCCAAGGTCGCCGCGACCAAAGGCTACGGCGGCGAAGTGATCAGCTACGACCGCTACAAGGAAAATCGCGAGGAAATCGGCCGCCGGCTCGCCGAAGAGCGCGGCATGACGCTGATCCCGCCGTACGATCATCCGCACGTGATCGCCGGCCAGGGCACTGCGGTCAAAGAACTGATCGACGAAACCGGCCCGCTCGACATGTTGTTCGTGTGCCTTGGCGGTGGCGGGTTGATCAGCGGCAGCGCATTGTCGGCGGCCGCGCTGAGCCCGGCCTGCACGGTGATCGGCATCGAGCCCGAGGCGGGCAACGACGGCCAGCAGTCGCTCGCACGCGGCGAGATCGTTCATATCGACGCGCCGCGCACGATTGCCGATGGCGCCGCCTCGACGCATCTGGGCCACTATACGTTCGCGGTCATCCGCCAACTGGTCGCGCAAATCGAAACGGTCAGCGATGCGCAACTGATCGAGACGATGCGCTTTTTCGCGCAGCGCATGAAGATCGTCGTCGAACCCACTGGTTGTCTCGCGGCGGCGGCGGTGCTGAACGGCGTCGTGCCGGTGAACGGCAAGCGCGTCGGCGTGGTGGTGAGCGGTGGCAATGTCGATCTGCCGAAGCTCGCGCAGTACCTCGGATGAGCGGCTCACGTCGAGTCGCATGAAGAAAAACGGCTCGCCGATGCGAGCCGTTTTTTTTGTTCGCGAGCCGCTTCAGCTTGCCACCTGCGCGGTGCTCTGCACGATCAGATCGCGATACCCGTTGACGATCACGCTGTACGAGAAATAGGCGAACAGCAGCGCCGACAGAACGTGACACGCGCGCAGCAGACCGGCGCCCGCGCGCTTGCGTCCGTGGCTGCCGAGCCCGCAGATGAAAAGCGTCCAGCACAGCCCGCCCAGAAAGAATCCGCCGAGGAAGATCAGCGCGGTTGTCGGGCTCGTTGCGCCGGCCTTCGCGATCAGCGCGCCGCCGACCGCTGCGAACCACAGGATCGCCGACGGCGACGACACCGCGAGCAGCACGCCGCGCAGAAACCCGCGCCATGCCGACTGATGCGGCGCAGCCGCGTCGCCTTCGCCGGCAACAGCTTGCGCCGTGGCCGGGAACATCGCTTCACGCGCCATCTTCCAGGTGAGAAACAGGAGGATCGCCGCGCCGCCGATCCATACGACCCAGCGCACCGATTCGAACTGCAGCAGCGCGGCCATGCCCGCGAGCGCGAGCGTTGCGTAAATGAGATCGCCGACGCACGAGCCGAGGCCGAGCCAGAAGCCCGGCCGAAAGCCGTGCGACAGCGTCAGCGAAATGATCGCGACGTTGACGAGACCGATATCGAGGCACAGCGACAAGGACAGAAAAAAGCCGTCCGACATCATTGAAAAAGCGTGCATCCGCGCGAGCGCTCCATCCGTTATTGATTGTGTTGTCCCGCGCGTGTTACAGGCCGAGGCCCAACTCGTTCCACAAGCTATCGATGCGCTGTTTGACCGCGTCGTCCATCACGATCGGGCGGCCCCATTCACGGTCGGTTTCGCCCGGCCACTTGTTGGTTGCGTCGAGCCCCATCTTCGAGCCGAGGCCGGCTACCGGCGACGCGAAATCGAGATAGTCGATCGGCGTGCGGTCGACGAGCACCGTGTCGCGCGTCGGGTCCACTCGCGTGGTGATCGCCCAGATCACTTCCTTCCAGTCCCGGATATTGACGTCCTCATCGACGACGACGATGAACTTCGTATACATGAACTGCCGCAGGAAGCTCCACACGCCGAACATCACGCGTTTCGCGTGGCCGGGGTAGCTCTTCTTCATTTGCACGATCGCCATGCGGTAACTGCAGCCTTCGGGCGGCAGATAGAAGTCCGTGATCTCGGTGAACTGCTTCTGCAGCAGCGGTACGAACACTTCGTTCAGCGCGACGCCGAGCACCGCCGGCTCGTCGGGCGGTCTGCCGGTGTAGGTGGAGTGATAGATCGCGTCGCGGCGCATCGTGATGCGCTCGACCGTGAAGACCGGGAACCACTCCTGTTCGTTGTAGTAGCCGGTGTGATCGCCATACGGGCCTTCGAGCGCGTGTTCGTACGTGGCCGACGCACCTTTCGACGGACGCGGCGGTGCGCCGGCCGGGGCGGGCGAGGGTGCGCCTTCCTGCGGATAGATGAAGCCCTCGAGCACGATCTCGGCGCGCGCGGGGACCTGCAGACCGTCGACGCCCGGTGTGACGCATTTCGCGAGCTCGGTGCGCCCGCCGCGCAGCAGGCCGGCGAACTGGTATTCGGACAGCGTGTCGGGCACCGGCGTGACCGCGCCGAGAATCGTCGCCGGGTCCGCACCGAGCACGACGGCCACCGGATACGGCTTGCCGGGATTTTTAAGCGCGAACTCACGAAAATCGAGCGCGCCGCCGCGATGCGCCAGCCAGCGCATGATCAGCTTGTTACGCCCGATCAGTTGCTGGCGATAGATACCCAGGTTTTGTCGACTCTTGTTCGGCCCTTTCGTGACGGTCAGACCCCAGGTGATCAACGGCCCGGCATCGCCGGGCCAGCAGGTCTGAATGGGCAATTTGGCAAGGTCGACGTCATTGCCTTCCCAGACGATTTCCTGGCAGGGTGGTGCGTTGACCGTTTTCGGCGCCATGTCCCACACGGCCTTCGCTAGCGACAGCAGCTTGCCGGCGTCCTTGAGCCCTTTCGGCGGCTCGGGTTCCTTCAACGCGGAGAGTAGCCGACCGACATCGCGCAGCGATTCGAGCGCCGCCTGGTCGCCCGCGCCCGCTTCGGCATCGATGCCCATGCCAAGCGCGACGCGACGCGGCGTGCCGAACAGATTGCCGAGCACCGGGAACGCGTGCCGCTCGGTGTTCTCGAACAACAGAGCCGGGCCGCCCGCGCGGAGCACACGGTCGCAAAGTTCGGTCATTTCGAGATTCGGCGACACTTTTTGCGAAATTCGGCGCAATTCACCGATCGCCTCGAGGCGGCCGATGAAATCGCGTAAGTCTTTGTATTTCATCTGTGACGGTTCAGGGCCGCATGCACGGCGCATAGGACGGGGAGGCAGGAGGAACGGCGTTGGTACCTATCTGACGCAAAAAACGATTGTCGATTTTACCTGCGTTAGCCACCGCACGTAGATCAACCAATTGGTCTAGTCCAAACAGCCAGGGTCGGATCGCCCGAAACGCGCATTGAGCGCGGTTCTCGGGTGACTGAACACTGTTCATAATTACGAAAAGTTATCATTCTTGAATTCTATAGTGTTGACGATCTATAAAACCGTGCATAGAATCCGTCCACATTGGTTGCAGGGCGTTAACCTTTTTACCGTCGCCCCCGGTCCTCAGACGCAACGCGTCACCGTTTTGCTTCCCTGCAGGGTAGAACGGCATTATTGAAGTCCCTCACCAGCGTCCACCAACGCTGGTTTTTCGCGTGGGAGCCAAGCCCGATACACATCGAGTATGTGTGGGCTGTTTTTGAGATGGCTCCCCAAACGGTATTTGTTGCCGTTTTCCCGACGTCGCTGCTGCCCAACCAGAGAGCACGCGATGTCTTGACTCTGCGAGCGCGCCGTACCGCCTGATTTGTCCCGGCGGAGTTCGCGGATCATGCAAGATGGGAGATCTGAATGAACGCCTGGTTATCGTGGCGTCCCGATGAGCGTATTGCGCAGGTTGTGCGCGGTGCGCTGCGCAGCGGGACGCGACTGAGTCATCACCTGTTCAGCATTGTCGGCGGGATCGCCGTGGTGCTGGCTCTCGCACTGTGGCTGATGCCGACCTGGCGCGGCGCGCTCGCCGCGCGTCTGATGCCGGTCATTTCCGCCGCCGTGCAAGCGGGCCCCGCCCGCCTGCTGCAAGGCAATCCGCTGCCCGCCATCGGACCGACCAGAAACGCCGACGCATCCTCCGACGAACCGCTGTCGGCCAATTCGCCGAACATGCTGACCACGCCGAGTCCCACCGATGGCTCGAACGACGGCAGCATGACCCTCACCGCGGCCACCACCGGCTTCGACGGCGCGTTCGACGGCGCCGGCACGTCGGGCACGAGCGCCGCCGCGCTCAACGGCCTCGATCCGCGCACGATGCAGGGCGTCAGCGCGCTCGCACGTCTGATTCCGCAGCAGCGCGTGTCCGCCGATGCACGCGATGACCGCGTGCTCGTGTCGAGCCACGAGCAGGACCTGGTCGCGTCGTACCTCGCGCGGCGTTATCGCGTCGCTCAGGAGCCCGTCGGCGAGCTCGTCAAAGCCGCGTTCGACACCGGCCGCGAAGTCGGCCTCGATCCGCTGCTGCTGCTGTCAGTGATGGCGATCGAATCGGGCTTCAATCCGTACGCCGAGAGCGGCGTCGGCGCGCAGGGCCTGATGCAGGTGATGTCGAAGGTGCATTCGGACAAATTCCAGTATTTCGGCGGCCAACGCGCGGCGCTCGAACCGCTCGCGAACATCAAGGTCGGCGCGCTCGTGCTGAAGGATTGCATCGCGCGTGGCGGCTCGCTGCCGGGCGGCCTGCGTCTGTACGTCGGCTCGACCACGCCGGATGACGGCGGGTACGGCGCGAAGGTGATGGCCGAGCGCGGTCGTCTGCGCGACGTCGCGCGCGGCCGTAAGGTGCCGATCAATGCGCCGCAAGCTCCGGTGCTGACCGCGTCGGCCACGCCGGCGCCAGCCGCGGCGACGAGTGGTGGCAACGGCAAGCGCGTTCAGGTGACGCTGCAAGGCGGTCACGCGCTGAGCCCGGCGACGTCGGCGGTGCACACGCAGCCGGCCGATCAGGACGACGCGAACGCCAATTCGACGACGCGCCACGTGGCGTCGGCGTCGGAGCTTGGGGCTTGAGTTAGACGTTGCCGTGCCGCATGAAAACAAGGACACCCTCGGGTGTCCTTTTTTGCGTCTGGCAGGCCGGTTGCTGCCGAATCAATCCCGATGCGTCAATGCCGCCCGAACAGCTTTGCCAGCCGCTCGACCGCCTCTTCGAGCTTTGGATACGCGGTCGCATACGACAGCCGGATGTAGTCCTTCGGCGCGTGCGTGCCGAAGTCCATGCCCGGCACCAGCACGACCCCGGCATCGTGCAGCATCGCCTTCGTGAGCGCCGCGCTGTCGCCGGCCGCCGGATGCGCGACGCCACGGCAGTCCGCGTACACGTAGAACGCGCCGTCCGGCATCACCGGCACGGAGAAGCCGAGCGATTCGAGCGCCGGCGCGATGAAGTCGCGGCGTCGCTTGAATTCGAGGCGCCGCGCTTCGTAGATCGCGATCGTCTCCGGCTCGAAACAGGCGAGCGCCGCGTGCTGCGCGAGCGCCGACGCGCAGATGAACAGGTTCTGCGCGAGCTTTTCGAACGCGCTGACCATCGCGGGCGGCACGACGAGCCAGCCGAGGCGCCAGCCGGTCATGTTGAAGTACTTCGAGAAGCTGTTGACGGTGACCACGTCGTCGCCGAACGACAGCGCCGACACCGGCTTGGCGTCGTAGCTGAGGCCCTGGTAGATCTCGTCGACGATCGTGAAGCCGCCGCGCGCGCGCACGGCCTTGACGATGCGCTCGAGTTCGGCCGGCTCGATCGACGTGCCGGTCGGATTCGACGGCGACGCGAGCAGCACGCCGCGGGTGCGCTCGCCCCACAGGCGTTCGACGTCGGCGGCGGTCAGCTGGAAGCGCTCGGCCGGCCCGCTCGGCACCATCACCGGCTTGCCTTCGGCGGCGATCACGAAATGGCGGTTGCACGGATAGCACGGGTCGGGCATCAATACTTCGTCGTCGCGATCGACGAGCGCCGCGCACGCCAGCAAGAGCGCGGCCGATGCGCCCGCGGTCACCACGATCCGCGCCGGATCGACGTCGATGCCGTAGAACTCGGCGTAATGCGCGGAAATCGCATCGCGCAGCGCGTGCACGCCGAGCGCGCTGGTGTACTGCGTGACGCCGCGGCGCAGCGCGCTCGCGGCCGCCTCGATGACCGGCTCGGGCGCCGTGAAATCCGGCTCGCCGATGCCCATGTGAATGATGTCGCGCCCCGCGTGTTCGAGCAGCACGGCCTCCTTGGCCAGTTCCATCACGTAGAAAGGCTGGATGGCATCGACGCGCGCGGCAAGCCGCACGAGAGGTTTGGTCACGGAGTTCATACGGTCAGTCCAGTTCAGAAGCAGGACGGCGCTTACCCATCAAATGATGCGTTCATCGATGCGCGCAGCGCCGTCCTTGCGGGCGATCGAGGTGCTTCGCCCTGTGCAGCGCGACGTGGCAGGGAGCCGATGCGCGGCATGGCCCCACCGGCGCCGCGCTCAGCTCTTGCGAGCCGCCTGCGTCTCGGTGGCGCGCAGTTGCGCCGAGAGCTTGTCGAGTACGCCGTTCACGTACTTGTAGCCGTCCGAGCCGCCGAACGTCTTGGTCAGCTCGACCGCTTCGTTGATGACCACGCGATACGGAATGTCGACGTGATTCTTCAGTTCGAACGCGGCGACCAGCAGCACCGCGCGTTCGACCGGCGACAGTTGATCGATCGGACGGTCGAGGCACGGCGCGATCGCGGCGGAAAGTGCTTCGGAGTCGCGCATCACGCCATGCAGGATCGCGTCCAGGTGCTCGTGATCGGCCTTGTCGTAACCTTGCGCGCCGCGTAGTTGCGCGTCGATCTCAACGCCGGGCGAGCCCGACAGCAGCCACTGGTAAAGCCCCTGCGTGGCCAGTTCGCGGGAGCGTCGGCGTGCGCTCTTCATGCCTCTTCCTCGTCGTCTTCGTCTTCATCTTCGTCGTCATCGCCGCCGAGCTGCTCGAGCGCGACCGCGAGGTTCGCCATTTCGACAGCCACGCGCGCGGCGTCGCGACCCTTCTCGGTCATGCGCGCGACGGCTTGCTCGTCGTTCTCGGTGGTCAGCACCGCGTTCGCGACCGGAATGCCGAAGTCGAGGCCGATGCGCGTGATGCCCGCGCCGCTTTCGTTCGAAACCAGCTCGAAGTGGTAGGTCTCGCCGCGGATCACCGCGCCGAGCGCGATCAGCGCGTCGAATTGCGCGCTTTCCGCGAGCTTTTGCAGCGCGAGCGGGATTTCCAGCGCGCCCGGCACCGTGACGAGCAGCACGTCCTGGCCGGTCACGCCGAGGCGTTCGAGTTCTTCGATGCAGGAGTCGGCGAGGCCGTTGCAGACGGGTTCGTTAAAGCGCGCCTGGACGATGCCGATGCGCAGTCCGTCGCCGTCGAGATTCGGTTGGTATTGTCCGATTTCCATATGAATTCCGTAGTGTTTGAGTGGGCGCGAGGCGCGTGAGTGGCCGGATCAGAGTTGCGGGGCTTGCGTTTTGCTGCCGGGCATCGGAATGAAGCCCGTGACTTCGAGACCATAACCCGACATGCTGCCGAGCTTGCGTGGGTTCGACAGCACCTGCATCTTGCCGACGCCGAGTTCGCGCAGAATCTGCGCGCCGATGCCGTAGGTCTTGAAGTCGACCGGCCGGCGCTTCAGCGCGTCCGCTTTTTCCTTCGAGTCGAACGCCTTGAAGACGTCGATCAGATGGTCTTTCGAGTCGCCGCAGTTCAGCAGTACGACCACGCCGAGATCGCGTTCTGCGATTTCTTTGATGGCCGCGTCCAGCGTCCACGAATGGGTGGATTCGCCGACTTCGAGCAGATCGAGCACCGACAGCGGCTCGTGCACGCGCACCGGCGTGTCGCGATCGGGCATCGGCGTGCCGCGCACCAGCGCGATGTGCGGCTGGCCGCTCGGCTGATCGAGATACATGACCGCGCGGAACGCGCCGTGCGCGGTTTGCATCGTACGTTCGCAAACACGCTCGACGATCGACTCGGTGCGGCTGCGATAGTGAATCAGATCGGCGATCGTGCCGGTCTTCAGGCCGTGCTCCTTGCCGAACTCGAGCAGGTCCGGCAGACGCGCCATCGTGCCGTCGTCCTTGATCACTTCGCAGATCACCGCGGCAGGCGTGAGGCCCGCGAGCCTCGTGAAGTCGCAGCCGGCCTCGGTATGGCCGGCGCGCACCAGCACGCCGCCCGGCTGCGCCATGATCGGGAAGATATGGCCCGGCTGCACGATGTGCTCGGCCTTGGCGTCCGGCGCGACCGCGGCCGCGATCGTGCGGGCCCGGTCGGCCGCCGAGATGCCGGTCGTCACGCCTTCGGCCGCTTCGATGCTGACCGTGAACGCGGTGCCGTACTGCGTGCCGTTGCGGTAGGTCATCAGCGGCAGGTTCAGCTGCTGGCAGCGATCCTGGGTCAGCGTCAGGCAGATCAGGCCGCGGCCGTAGCGAGCCATGAAATTGATCGCTTCCGGAGTGACAAACTCGGCGGCGATCACGAGGTCGCCCTCGTTCTCGCGGTCTTCTTCGTCGACGAGGATCACCATCCGGCCGGCTTTCAGTTCGGCAATGATCTCTTGGGTGGAGGCGAGCGTCATGTTGGCGAGTTTTTCGGGAAAGCGCGTATTTTACGCCACGCGCGAGTCCAAGTCGCCTCCGCCAGACGACATAGGCCGTTTGGCCGACGGTGACGAGCCGGGCGGGGTTGCCATGCTCGTCGAAACGGTGGGCGAGCGCGCGAGTGGCGTTGGCGGCAACGCGAAGTGTGCTCCTGCGCGGCCCGCTTTACGGATTGCAATAGTGCGGAACGGTACTTGCGAGGCAGCAGGCAGTTTCGTCTCACTACCACCTGGAGACCGGAATGTCGGGGACCGTCGGCTGTTGCATCAATGAAGGGCGTCACGCGTGCGTGCAAGGAGCGCGTCGATGAAGCGCGGCGCCACGAGCGGGGGCTCGTCGCAAGCGCCCGTGAGCGCGCTGCGCGCGAGCGCGTACCGCATTCCGACCGACGCGCCGGAGGCCGACGGCACGTTCGCGTGGGACGCGACCACGCTGGTCGTCGTCGAGCTCGACGCGGGCGGCGACACCGGCATCGGCTACACGTACAGCGATGCCTGCATCGTCGCGCTGATCCAGGGCGTGCTCGCCGCCTGCGTGCTGAATCACGACGGATTGGACGTCGGCGCGCATTGGCAACGGTTGCAACGCCAGGTGCGCAATCTCGGCCGCGCGGGACTGGCCGCGACAGCCATTTCGGCAATCGACTGCGCGCTGTGGGACCTGAAGGCGAAGCTGCTCGGCGTGCCGCTCGTCGGGCTGCTCGGCGCGTTGCGCCCGGCCGTGCCGGCTTACGGCAGCGGCGGCTTCACCACGTATACGAACCAGCGCTTGCAGGAGCAGTTCGCCGGCTGGGTCGCGCAGGACGGCTGCCGGTGGGTAAAGATGAAAATCGGCAGCGAGCCGGACAAGGACCCGGCGCGCGTCGCGGCGGCGCGCGCGGCGATCGGCGGTGCGGGCCTGTTCGTCGACGCGAACGGCGCGTTCACGCCGCAACGGGCGCTGTACTACGCGCAACGTTTCGCCGAGCACGAGGTGAGCTGGTTCGAGGAGCCCGTGTCTTCGGACGACGAAGCGGGCCTGCGCGGCGTACGCGAGCGCGTGCCGGCCGGCATGGAGATCGCCGCCGGCGAATACGGCTACACGCTCGACGACTTCCGCCACCTGCTCGCGGCGGGGGCCGTCGACGTGCTGCAGGCCGACGCGAGCCGTTGCGGCGGCATCACCGGCTTTCTGCAGGCCGCCGCGCTGTGCGACGCGTATCACGTGCCGCTGTCCGCGCATTGCGCACCGGCGTTGCATCTGCACGTCGCGTGCGCGGCGCCGCGCTTGCGCCATCAGGAGTGGTTCCATGACCACGCCCGGATCGAAGCCATGCTGTTCGACGGTGCGCCGCGGTTGCGCGACGGCCAGATGGAGCCGGACCTGTCGCGGCCCGGTTGCGGGCTCGAGTTCAAGCATGGTGACGCCGAGCGCTACCTCATCAAATAAAGCAGGCCACGACAAGGAAGCGATATCGATGGGCTCTTCACGCGTACCCGGATTGCTGTACACGGCGGCGGCGGTGACGGCCGTCGCGGCGTTGGCCGCGCGCGGCGCGCGAAGACCTGAGTCGCATCGCGAACGGCGTGAGAGCGGCCCGCAACACCACGAGCGTCGGGCATCCGTGACGTTCCCGACGTGCGCCGCCCGCAGCCATCAGCGCGCGCCGGCGCGCGTGCACGCGAGCGAACCCACCGCCGAGGTGGAGGCACACATCGAAGCGGCCCGCACCTTCAACCACAGCTCTGCGCTGCTCGCGCTGTCGGTGCTCGCCGACAGCGCGATGGAGCACTACCGCGGCTCGTTCGACAACCCCGCGATGTTCACGCCACTCGTCAGCGCGAGTCTGTCGCTCGCCGCGGGCCTGCATGGTGGCGCGGATCGTCGCGGCCAGACGCATCGCGCGCGCCATGCGATCTATCTGGCCGCGGCGGCGACGGGCATCGCCGGCACGGGCTTCCATTTCTACAACGTGATGAAGCGGCCGGGCGGCTGGAGCTGGAACAACCTGTTTCACGCGGCACCGCTCGGCGCGCCGAGCGCGTTGCTGCTGTCAGGCGCGCTCGGTGCCGTCGCCGAACGCTTGCGCGACGAGCCCGCAGACGACCCGCAACTGCTCGGCATGCCGGCCGGTCAGGCGCTCGGTTTGCTGGTCGCGGCGGGTCTCGTCGGCACGGTGGGGGAGGCCGCGCTGCTGCATTTTCGCGGCGCGTTTCAGCATCGCGCGATGTACGCGCCGGTCAGCATTCCGCCCATCACCGCCGCGCTGCTCGCGCATGCCGCGCTGTCCGCTCCGCGCGAGCGCTGGTACACGCGGCTCTGGTTACGCATCACGACCGTGCTCGGCTTTGTCGGCGCGGGTTTTCACGCGCGCGGGATCGCGCGTCGTCAGGGCGGCTGGCGCAACTGGAGCCAGAATCTGTTCGACGGGCCGCCGCTGCCCGCGCCGCCGAGCTTTTCCGCGCTGGCGCTCGCCGGGCTCGCCGCACTGCGTCTGCGGGAGACTGAAAAATGACCAACCGACCACGCTCGACCCGAGTTACCCGCTATCCCGGCTACGACGTGCTCGACAAACGCACGACGCCGTCGTGGGACGCGCACACCCGCGCGGTGATCGCCGAACGCCTCGCGACACCACTCGAGCCGCGCTTTTTCAACGCGGTCGAATGGCTCGCGGTCACGTTGCTGTGCGCCCGCATCGTGCCGCAAGCGAATGCGCAACCGATGGTGCCGCTCGCCGCGTTGCTCGACGCGAGGCTCGCCGGCAATGGCAACGACGGCTACCGCGACGCCCGTTTGCCGCCGATGCGCGACGCCTGGCGCATCGGCCTCGCCGCGCTCGATGCCGAGTGCCGCGAACGGGGCGGCCTGCCGTTCGCGAGCCTCGCGGAGGACACGCAGATCGCGCTGCTCGGCCAGATGCAGCGCGGCGAACTGACGAACCCCGCGTGGCGCGGCATGCCGTCGAAGCTGTTCTTCGGCGAGCGCGTGCTGCACGACATCTGCGGCCTCTACTACTCGCACCCGCACGCGTGGAGCGAGATCGGCTTCGGCGGCCCGGCGAATCCGCGCGGCTATGTGCGCATGTACCTGAATCGCCGCGATCCGTGGGAGGCGGTCGAAGCGACGCCCGACACCCATGAGCAGGCCGCGAAGGAGAACCGCCGTGTCCGATGACGCGCAGCAACGGCCACGCGGCAAGGACGGCCGCGCACCCGACGTGTTCCAGCGCGGCGGTTGGGTGCCGATGCGCACGTACCCTGACGGCGAGGAGGTCGATTTCGCGATCGTCGGCACCGGCGCCGGCGGTGGCACGCTTGCGTGCCGGCTTGCGGAAAAAGGCTTCAAGGTCGTCGCGTTCGATGCCGGCGCGTGGTGGCGTCCGCTCGAAGAGTTCGCGTCTGACGAAGCGCATCAGGAAAAACTGTTCTGGACCGACGAGCGCATCTGCGACGGCGACAATCCGCTGAAGCTCGGCAACAACAACAGCGGCAAGGCGGTGGGCGGCAGCACGGTCCATTTCGCGATGGTGTCGCTGCGCTTTCGGCCCGAGTGGTTCAAGTCGCGCAGCGTGCTCGGCTATGGCGCCGACTGGCCGCTCGACTGGCGCGAGATGTGGCACTACTACGGCGAGGTCGAGGACGCGCTGAAAATCTCCGGACCGGTGAACTATCCGTGGGGGCCGAAGCGGCCGCGCTATCCGTATCGCGCGCATGAGCTGAACGCGGCGGCGCTGGTGCTCGCGCGCGGCGCCGAGGCGCTCGGCATCGGCTGGAGCCCCACGCCGCTCGCGACCCTTTCCGCGCCGCGCGGCCGCGCGCATCCGTGCGTGTACCGCGGCTTTTGCGTGTCCGGCTGCGCGACCAACGCGAAGCAAAGCGCGCTCGTCACGTGGATCCCGCGTGCGCTGCGAGCCGGCGCCGAGGTGCGCGATCTGGCGATGGTCGGCCGCGTCGTCACCAACGACGCGGGGCTCGCCACCGGCGTCGAATATCTGCGCGAAGGACGCTGGCGATTCCAGCGCGCGAAGCACGTGGTGGTGGCCGGCTACGCGATCGAAACGCCGCGCCTGTTGCTGATGTCGGCCAACAGCCGCTTTCCCGACGGACTCGCGAACAGTTCGGGACTCGTAGGCAAATACCTGATGGCGCAGTCGAATCAGGCCGTCTACGGCACCTTCGATGAAGACATCCGCTGGTACAAGGGGCCGCCGTCGCTCGCGCTTACCGAGCACTGGAACTACGAAGACAAGGGCAAAGATTTTTTCGGCGGCTACTGCTACATGAGCCAGGGGCCGCTGCCGAACGGATGGGTCGCGGTGCAGAATGGCCGCGGCTTGTGGGGCGACGCGCTCGGCGCGGAGATGCTCAAGTACAACCACCAGGCGGGGTTGAAGATCGTCGGCGAGATGCTGCCGCAGCAGCGCAACCGCGTGACGCTTGCCGACGAGAAGGACCAGTACGGGCTGCCGATCGCGCGCGTCACCTATTCATGGTGCGACAACGACAAGCGGCTCATCGCGCATTCGCTCGACTTCATGGAGCAGGCGCTCGCGGCCGCCGGCGGCAAGGAGATCTGGCGCGAGACCGACGACACCTGCCACCTGAACGGCACCGCGCGCATGGGTGACGATCCGTCGACGAGCGTCGTCGACGCGGACTGCCGCAGTTGGGACATCCGCAACCTGTGGGTGTGCGACGGCTCGGTGTTTCCGACCGTGGGCGGCGTGAATCCGTCGCTGACGATTCAGGCGATCGCGTGTCGCACCGCCGAGCGCATCGCCGCGCTAGCCGCGCGCGGCGAGTTGTAGGGGCAGTGTTGCCCGCGCGCATGAACCGCAGTCCGAAACGATGGAGTACTCACTGCGCGATCCGGGTGGTTACACAACATGCTCTCCATGCATCGAACATTGACCCAAGTCATGTTTGAGGCGCAAAAACGGGCCTCATTTTCCATGCCCCACCTGCATGGTGCAATGCAAAATCCATAGAAAGGCCGGGCTTGCTGACCTCACCATACCCTGCAGGTATGAAAAAGGACAGGAAAAGTATTGGACGGGCCAAACGGGCGAAGGGTATAAAAACATCCAATGAACTCACTTCCCGCCGCAGCCGCCATGCCCCAAGCGACCATCGAACGTATCGAAACCCGCCTCGTCGATCTGCCGACGATCCGTCCTCACAAGCTGTCGGTCGCCACGATGTACGGGCAGACGCTGATGCTGGTCAAGGTGTACTGCAGCGACGGCATCGTCGGGATTGGCGAAGGCACCACGATCGCCGGCATGGCCTACGGCCCGGAAAGCCCCGAAGCAATGAAGCTCGCGATCGACGCCTACTTCGCCCCGGCGATGATCGGCAAGGACGCGACGCAGATCCAGGCGCTGATGGCGCACCTCGGCAAGCTGGTCAAGGTCAATCATTTCTCGAAGAGCGCGCTCGAAACCGCGCTGCTCGACGCGCAAGGCAAACGTCTCGGCGTGCCGGTGAGCGAACTGCTCGGCGGCCGTCGCCGTGAGCGCCTGCCGGTTGCGTGGACGCTCGCGTCGGGCGATACCGCGAAGGACATCGCCGAAGCCGAGCACATGCTCGACGTGCGCCGCCACAAGGTCTTCAAGCTGAAGATCGGCGCGAAGGAACTGAAGACCGACATCAAGCACGTCGCCGAGATCAAGAAAGCGGTCGGCGAGCGCGCCGCGGTGCGCGTCGACGTGAACATGGCGTGGAGCGAGACCCAGGCCGCCTGGGCGATTCCGGCGCTGGCCGACGCGGGCTGCGATCTGGTCGAGCAGCCGGTCGCGTCCGCCGCGGCGCTCGCGCGACTGATGCGCCGCTTCCCGGTCGCGCTGATGGCCGACGAAGTCCTGCAAGGCCCGGACAGCGCGTTCGAGATCGCGAAGAACGGCGGCGCCGATGTGTTCGCGATCAAGATTGAACAGAGCGGGGGCCTGTTCGCCGCGCAGCGCGTGGCCGCGATCGCAGATGCCGCCGGCATCGAGTTGTACGGCGGCACGATGCTCGAAGGCGCGTTCAGCACGGTGGCGTCGGCGCATCTGTTCGCGAGCTTCGCGAATCTGCAATGGGGCACCGAGCTGTTCGGGCCGCTGCTGATCACCGAAGACATTCTGACCACGCCGCTCGACTACAGCGACTTCGAACTGACCGTGCCGAACGGCCCGGGTCTCGGCATCGAACTCGACGAGGCGAAGGTCAAGCGATTCACGCGAGACGGGCTGATGAAGGTAACCCGCTAAACGGATTTAGATCAGGAGGATTCAACGATGCTTTTCCATGTGCGAATGGACGTGCACCTGCCGGTCGACATGCCGGCCGAAGTGGCGAACGAAATCAAGACCCGCGAGAAGGCTTACTCGCAGGAGCTCCAGCGTAGCGGCAAGTGGCGTCATATCTGGCGCCTCGTTGGCGAGTACGCGAATTACAGCATCTTCGATGTAGAGAGCAATGCCGAACTTCACGACATTCTGTCCGGCTTGCCTCTGTTCCCGTACATGAAGATTTCGGTGACGCCTCTGTGTCGTCACCCGTCGTCGATTCGGGACGACGACATCTGAGCCCAGGGGCCAGGCGCTTTTGACGGCGAGCGCATCCAAAGCCATCTTTTCCCCCTATACCAACTGGAGACAGTCATCGTGAGCGTCAAAGTATTTGAAACCAAAGAAGTGCAGGATCTGCTGAAAGCCGCTTCCAACGTCGATGCCGGGAATGGCAACGCGCGTTTCCAGCAGATCGTTTTCCGTCTGCTGGGCGACCTGTTCAAGGCAATCGATGACCTCGACATCACGCCCGACGAAGTCTGGGCCGGCGTCAACTATCTGAACAAGCTCGGTCAGGACGGCGAAGCGGCGCTGCTCGCGGCCGGCCTCGGTCTCGAGAAGTATCTCGACATCCGTATGGACGCTGAGGACAAGAAGATCGGTCTCGAAGGCGGCACGCCGCGTACGATCGAAGGCCCGCTGTACGTCGCCGGCGCGACGGTGCGCGAGGGCGTCTCGAAGATCGACATCAACCCGGACGAAGACGCGGGCCCGCTCGTGATTCGCGGCACGGTCAAGGATCTGGACGGCAAGCCGGTCGCCGGCGCGGTCGTCGAGTGCTGGCACGCGAACTCGAAGGGCTTCTACTCGCACTTCGATCCGACCGGCGCGCAGAGCGACTTCAACCTGCGCGGCGCGGTGAAGACCGGCGCCGACGGCAAGTACGAGGTCCGCACGCTGATGCCGGTAGGCTACGGCTGCCCGCCGCACGGCTCGACGCAGCAGCTGTTGAACGTGCTGGGCCGTCACGGCAACCGTCCGGCGCACGTGCACTTCTTCGTCAGCAGCGACGGCCATCGCAAGCTGACCACGCAGTTCAACATCGAAGGCGATCCGCTGATCTGGGACGACTTCGCGTATGCAACGCGCGAAGAGCTGATTCCGCCGGTCGTCGAGAAATCCGGTGGCGCGGCGCTGGGCCTGAAGGCCGATACGTACAAGGAGATCGAGTTCAACTTCACGATCACGCCGCTGGTCCAGGGTAAGGACAACCAGCTCGTCCATCGTCTGCGCGCTTCGGCCGAAGCGTAATCGCACGAGGCGGCGCCGTGGCGACACGGCCGCCGCCTTTCATTGCCAACGGCCGGCGGTCTTGCCGGCCGAATTCCTGAAGCGTCGAGGAGTTGTGACGCCGGACAACGCCGCGTTGACGCGGCGCTTCACCGGGCACGCCGCGATGCCTGAAGGGCGAGGTTGTCGAACGCCGGATTGCCGGACGAGACTTCGACGACCGCGTCGCTGATCTGTCCACGTTCGTCGACCCATGCGCGCACGATCGCATTGGGACGCGGCGACTGCGCGACCGCAGCGCCGGCGGACTTCAGGTTGTCCTTGGACGAGCTGTAGGTGCAGGGCAGGCTCTGCGCGGACACGAAGTGCGGTGTCGACGTGATCGTGGCACTGGCTGCGCCCGTACCGACGATGCAGGCAAGGATCAGCGACGCTTTCGTCAGGTGCACACGCAGCGGATTCCAGCGCCGGAGCAGGTGCGGCTCTTTCATTGTGTTTGTCAGCTTCGGATCGTGCACGCGCGCTGGGTCACGGCCCCGGATTCGCCTCGCTCAAACCGGCTTGCTGCGCGGATCGATCGCTGTCCCGATACGCACCGAGCATGCGCTCCTGGTATCGCGTAACGGTCTCGAGGGAAGTGGCCAGGTTACGTCGAGGATGGATCGCCATCGCGCGGCGCATTGAGCATCCGCTCCACATAGCGCGCAATCAGATCGATCTCCAGATTCACTTTTACCCCGTCGTGCAGATGCTTGAGCGCCGTCACCTGCACGGTATGCGGAATCAGATTGATCGAAAACTCGCAGCCGTCGTCGCGATCAACGACGGAGTTCACGGTCAGGCTCACGCCATTGACCGTAATCGATCCCTTGTACGCGAGATAACGACCGATGTCGCGCGGCGCGAGAATGCGCAGCTCGTGCGATTCGCCGACCGGCGCGAAACGCGTGACGATACCGAGTCCGTCGACGTGTCCGGACACGATATGTCCACCGAGCCGGTCATGCGCGCGCAGCGCTTTCTCGAGATTGACCTCGCCGGTTTCGCCGAGACCGGCCGTGCGGTTCAGGCTCTCGCGCGACACGTCGACCTCGAACGAATGAGCGGTCTTCGCGACCACCGTCATGCATGCGCCCTGGATCGTGATGCTGTCGCCGAGCTGCACATCGGCGAGGTCGAGCCCGCCCGCCTCGACGTTCAGGCGCACGCCCGCGTCGCCGCCCGTGCCGAGCGGCTTGACTGATTCGATGCGGCCCACTGCCGCGACGATTCCTGTAAACATCGTGCTAGTCCTTGATCATTTCGAAACGGTGGGAGACACGGTGTCGGTCCCGGGTAAGGCTGTCGGCGCGAAACGCGCGAGGATCCGCAGATCGTCGCCGATCCGCTCGACCGTGTGGAAATTCAGCTTCACGCGGTCTTCGAGCTGGTCGGGCGCGTCCAGATTGAACATGCTCATCGAGTCCACGCCGAGCAGGCTCGGCGCGAGATAGACCAGCAGTTCATCGACGCAGCCTTCGCGCAGCAGCGAACCGTTCAGCTTGTAGCCGGCTTCGACGTGCAGCTCGTTGACGTGACGCTCGCCAAGCACGCTCAGCATGCGCGGGAGATCCACCTTGCCGAACGCGTTCGGCAGCGGCACGATCTCGGCGCCGCGCTCGCGCAGCGCGCTCGCGCGTTCTTCGAGACGCGCGTCGAGCTCGCCGCAGAAGATCAGCGTCGGCGCGCCGGCCAGGATCTGCGCGTCGAGCGGCACGTCGAGCTGGCTGTCGATCAGCACGCGGTGCGGTTGGCGTGGTGTATCGACCGCGCGCACGGTCATGCGCGGATTGTCCTCGCGCACAGTGCCGATGCCGGTCAGGATCGCCGACGCGCGCGCACGCCACGCATGACCGTCGGCCCGCGCGGCCGCGCTCGTGATCCACTGGCTCTCACCCGACGGCAAGCCGGTGCGGCCATCGAGTGACGCCGCCACTTTCATGCGCACCCACGGACGGCCGCGCGTCATGCGCGACACGAAGCCGATGTTCAGCTCCCGCGCTTCGTTCGCGAGCAGCCCGCAGCGTACTTCGATACCGGCTTCGCGCAGCATCGCGAGACCGCGGCCGGAGACCTGCGGGTTGGGATCTTCCATCGCCGCGATCACGCGGCCGATCTGCGCTTCGATCAGCGCGTTCGCGCACGGCGGCGTGCGGCCGAAATGGCTGCACGGTTCGAGCGTCACGTAGGCGGTCGCGCCGCGCAGGTCGTGGCCGCGCGAGCGCGCGTCCTTCAGCGCGCGAATTTCGGCGTGATCCTGGCCGGCCGGCTGCGTGAAGCCTTCGCCGATCACCTCGCCGTTTCTGACGAGCACGCAACCGACCCGCGGATTCGGGTCGGCCGTATACATGCCGCGCTTCGCGAGCGCGAGCGCGCGTTCCATGTGGACGAAATCGGTTTGCGAGAACATCGGTGTCCGTTGTGGTGCGGTGTCTGGGTCGTGCGAGTTGCGGCCTTTGCTTCGGGCCCGGCTTCAGCCCTTCAACGCTGCGAACGCGCCGCGCGCGGCGTCGATCGTCGCGTCGATCGTCGCGTCGTCGTGCGCGCTCGACACGAAGCCGGCCTCATACGCGGACGGCGCGAAGTACACGCCCGCGTCGAGCATCTTGTGGAAGAACGCGTTGAAGCGCGGCACATCGCTCTTCGTGACGTCGGCGAAGCTCGTCGGGATCGATTCGCGAAAGTAGATGCCGAACATGCCACCGAGCGCATCGGCCGCGAACGGCACGTCCGCTTCGCGTGCCGCCCGCGCGAGCCCTTGCGCGAGACGCGTGGTGCGCGCGGCGAGCGTGTCGTAGAAGCCGGGCGCCTGGATCAGCTGCAGCGTCTTCAGGCCGGCCGCGACCGCGATCGGATTGCCCGACAGCGTGCCCGCCTGATAGACGCCGCCGAGCGGCGCGAGGTGAGCCATGATGTCGCGCCGGCCGCCGAACGCCGCCGCCGGCATGCCGCCGCCGATTACCTTGCCGAGGCAGGTGAGGTCCGGCGTGATGCCGTAGCGTTGCTGCGCGCCGCCGAGCGCGACGCGGAAGCCGCACATCACTTCGTCGTAAATCAGCACCGCGCCGTACTCGGTGCACAGGCGCCGCAGCGCCTGCAGGAATTCAGGGTTCGCGCGCACGAGGTTCATGTTGCCAGCGACCGGCTCGACGATCACCGAGGCGATCTCGTTGCCGAATGCCTTGAACGCTTCTTCGAGCTCGGCGACGTTGTTGTATTCGAGCACGGTGGTGTGCTTCGCGATATCGACCGGCACGCCCGCCGAGGTCGGATTGCCAAAGGTCAGGAGGCCCGAGCCGGCCTTCACGAGCAGGCTGTCCGCGTGGCCGTGATAGCAGCCTTCGAACTTGACGATGCGGCTGCGGTTCGTGAAGCCGCGCGCGAGACGCAGCGCGCTCATCGTCGCCTCGGTGCCGCTCGACACCATGCGCACCTGTTCGATCGACGGCACCAGCTTGCAGATTTCCTCGGCGATCTCGACTTCCGACTCGGTCGGCGCGCCGAACGAAAAGCCATTCACGAGCGCGCGCTGCACGGCTTCCAGCACTTCGGGATGAACGTGGCCGAGGATCATGGGGCCCCACGAGCCGATGTAGTCGGTATAGCGCTGGCCGTCCGCGTCCCAGAAGTACGGGCCTTGCGCGCGCTCGATGAAACGCGGTGTGCCGCCGACGGAACGGAAAGCGCGCACCGGCGAATTCACGCCGCCGGGGATCGTGCGTTGCGCGCGTTCGAAGAGGGTTTCGTTTCTGGACATGGCGATGGCTGGAATAGGGAGCAGGGGTTGCGCAGCGGCGCAAAGGGCCTCGGACGATTCCCGCGGACCCTTCGCGCGATGCTGGGGTGGATCGAGAAATTGTACCGGAGTCGGCGCCGGCGGGCTGTGCGGGCGGACGGTCACGGCGGCGCGTGTTTCGCCTGGCTGCCCTGTGCGGGTATCGTCGGCGGCTTGCGCCTGCCGGTCAATTCGGCCCAGCGCTTCTCCAGCGCGCCTTCGGCGATCGGCTTGATGATCGTGCCCGAGCTTTGCGCATCCCACGTCTGCACCGAGAACGGATGCACACGCAGCTGATCGCGCGTGATGACCGGCGCGTGATGCGCATCGACGAGCCAGTCGTAGACGAAATCGATGCACAGCCGGTAGCCACGTTTGGTCGACGCGTCGGGGACTTCGTAGGGCGCGCGCGTCACGTAGCCCGAACCGAAGATGCCCTTCGGCTCCTGCGCGACGCGATGCAGGAACACGCGATCGCCGGGCAGGATGCCGCGCGCAAAGCCGCAGCCCCACACGTCGGCCACCGCGTCGCCGGCCGCCACGCGTTTCGCGATGTCGGGCAACTCGGGCCACGGCCATTTTTTGGGGCTCCAGATGAGCAGGAAGGCGGTCATCGCGGGTTCGAACGGGATCAGGGGAAGGGCGTTGCGCGACGTCGATCTTTTATGTCGGGCCGTCAAGCTGCGCATACGGAAGCGCGTTGGGCATGCTGGCGGCAGCTTAACCGATCGAAGCGGATTGCGCCGCGCGGCGCTGTCGCGCAACGTCCACGCAGCGGGCCACGAGCGCCGTCAGCGGATTAACCGTCGCGTACAATCGAGCCGGTCAACTGATGGCCGTTCCCGCTTCACCCGTTCCGCTGCCGATGCCGGCGCGGCGTTCCATCCGGATTTCCCATGTCTCACGTCGTCAGACGCCGGCCCGATGGCCGGCTGATCCTGTTGCTCGGCGCGCTGGCCGCGTGCGGGCCGATTTCCATCGACATGTATCTGCCGAGCCTGCCGACCATCGCGCAGGCCTTCGCGGTCGGCACGGGCGCCGCGCAATCGACGCTCACGAGCTTCATGTTCGGCTTTTCGATCGGCATGCTGCTGTACGGTCCGCTGTCCGATACCTATGGCCGTCGGCCGATCCTGCTTGGCGGCATCATCATGTATGCGCTCGCGAGCATCGCCTGCTCGCTGTCGGTCTCGATCGGCTCGCTGGTCGGTTTCCGCTTCGTGCAGGCGTTGGGCGCGGGCGCGGCGTCGGTGCTGGCTCGCGCGATCGCGCGCGACGCGCACGAGCCGGGCGACGCGGCGCGCGTCCTGTCGATGATCGCGATCGTCACGGCGATCGGTCCACTGCTCGCGCCGCTGATCGGCGGACAGTTGCTGCTGCTGGGCGGCTGGCGCGCCGTGTTCGTCGCGCTGACGCTGTTCGGTTCCGTGTGCGCGGTGACCGCATTCCTGAAGGTGCCGGAGACGTGGCCGCGCGAGATGCGCGCGCAGTCGGCGCTGCTGAAGTCGTTCGGCGCGTATGGCACGCTGCTGCGCGATCCGGTTGCGTGGGGACACATGTTGTGCGGCGGCATGGCGTTCGCGTCGATGTTCGCCTACATCACGGCGACGCCGTTCGTATACATCGAGTATTTCCACGTGTCCGCGCAGCACTACGGCTTCCTGTTCGCGCTGAACATCGTCGGCATCATCTTCGGCAATTACCTGAACACGCGGCTCGTCGGCCGGCTCGGGCCGGTGCCGATCATCTCGTTCGCGGCGACCGTGAGCTTCGTCGCGTCGCTGTTCGTGTCCGTCGTGTCGCTGACGGGGTGGGGCGGCTTATGGTCGATCGTGTTCGGGCTGTTCTTCGTCGTCAGCGTGGTGGGCGTGTTGTCCGCCAACTGCACGACCGATCTGATGCATCGCTATCCCGCCAACGCGGGCGCCGCGGCGGCCGTGTTCGGCGCGGTGCAGCTCGCGCTCGGCGCACTGTCGAGCCTCGCGGTCGGACTGTGGCAGGACGGCACGCCGAAGGGCATGGGTATCGTGGTCGGCGTGGCGGGCTGTCTGTGCTTTGTCGGACGCATGCTCGTGATGCGTTGGCACGGGACGAAGTCGCCGGTTGCGGCTGTGTGAGCGTGTTGTCCGGATATCGAGGGTGAGCGCTGCGCGAGCGCTGTGAAAACGGCGTGAAAACTGGATGACGATCGTGCTATTGCGGCTGTGGGCATCGGCCGACGCGTGAGTTCATCGGACGCGTCTCCGGAAAACACCTGGTGTTGCGCGCGCACCACCGTGCGTCGCGCTTTGCATTGCTATGATGAAGTCACTGTTCCTCGGAGCGGCACTCATGGCGATCAAAGACCTGATGAACGGCGAACGGCAATTTGCCGCATTCGCCGAAGCGCAACGGCTGGCCGACAGCGGCGCTTATTACGATTACACCGACATCGAATACGTGTTGCGCTTTGATCACGGTTTGACGGATGTATCGGCTCTGCTCGATAGCCAGTTGATGCATCGCGATCTGAATCGTCGTTGCGCGGATGCGCGCGAAAAGCTCGAGCTGGCGGGCGCGTGATGCGTGTTGCGTCGTGCGCGGGTTCGTGCTGAATGAAGCACGGCGATGAATCGCTCCGAGTTTCTCACTTCTGGAGTGGTCGATGACCGATAGCACGCACGCCTCACGTTTGCCCCACACCGACAATCCGGCCGCGCTGGCGAAACCCGGCGGCCATTACAGTCATGTCGCGGTCGCGAATGGCTTCGTCTTCGTGTCCGGGCAATTGCCGATCAACGCGCAAGGCGAAAAGCTCGCCGATGCGTCGTTCGACGCGCAGGCCGAACAGGTTCTGGCCAATGTGAAGGCGGCGCTCGAAAGCGTCGGCAGCAGCGTCGCGCAACTGGTGCAGGTGCGCGTGTATGTCGTCGATGTCGAACACTGGGCGAGCTTCAATCAGATCTATGCGGGCTGGGCCGGCGAGGCAAGGCCGGCGCGCGCGGTCGTGCCGGTGCCGCAGTTGCACTATGGGTTCAAGATCGAGGTTGAGGCGGTGGCGGTGGTTTGAATTCGACATTACAGCCATATAGCAACTACGGCATGACTTTCTCTGTGGCGGCCGCTAATTCTCGACATAGAGAACTCATGCCGATCGGGCAAGATGACGTTGCAAGCCTGGCGATTCTGGAAAGATCGTCGGTGTCTAGCGTCGCATCGATGTGGCGGAGCACAAAGGCTTTCAACGACGGATTACGTTTTATCAATACACCTAGTTGCGGCAAAGTGTGCCAGTGATCCACTAGCAGACGCGCGACGGCTTCTGAGTTGCCTTCCGCGATTTCGCCATCGTCACACTGCGCGTACTTGTTGAACGCCTCATTCACGTTTGCCCACGTGTCGAGGTGATCGATTGCTGCATCCGCCGCACTTGCCTCACGCTCCGTGCAAGTTTTGCCATACGCAACCGGCATGCACGCTAGTGCAATGAAGGCGACCACACCCACGAGACGCGTAAAAAAATAGGTGCACTTGCGTCTATCCATGAGTATGTCCCGCAAGATTCCTGGCTCGATTGCGCTCAGTTGCCGTGCGCGCGGCCACGGAATCATTGTGGTTGACTTCTACAGCCGTGATCGGGTCCAGGTGCATCTGTTCGCGGATTTCTCTCATGGCGTCGTCGGACGTGCGGATGCAGCTCGTTGTCGGGTGCTGAGGTCCCGGCAAATAGCGGGCATTAGCTCTGCCCGAATGCACGCCAATGCCGGTATGGCCTGGCACGTTGAAACGGCTGATCCCATACAAGCCATACGGTCCATTGGCAGATGCCACATGATGGTGCGGGGTGGCTTGGTCCTGCACGCTATATGTTCCATTCGGAATATGGCGGATTGCCGCGTGGCTGTCGACGTTGTTGTAAGCCGCCCAAGTACCGATCGTCTTACCGGTGGCATCAATAAACGAGATTTGATGTGTCTGTCCGTCGAATAGCAGTTTCGACATGTGGCATACCTCTAGAGTTGTAAAAAATGAGGGCTGCGGAGTCCGGCGGCATACGCCGACGACCTCCAGACACTCGTGCAAGGCACGGAGCAGCAGAGCGGCCTCGTCATCCAGGTCGAAGTAGACCCTGCGCGAGGCGCAACCGTGGCCTGCCACGTTGACGAACGTGGCGCGACACTTCTGGTTTCCCGGCAAGAGTTCTTCCAGCCCGCGCCCGTCATGCACGAACTACTGCATATGCGCCGATTTCTGGTCGACGGTGTCCCTCAGATAGTGGTGAACGAAGACTACAACGACTGGACGCCGGAGCTCGAGCGGGGGCTGACAAACCTCGATAACGGCCTTGAGCATCTCGTCATCGTGCCGGAAGAAATTCTCCGGTTTCCCGTGCGGCGGCAGTACTGGGCCGGTGTCATGGCAAGGAAACTTGAAGAAATCCGTGTCAATCCACTCAACCCGGACGACAGGCGACGGCACGCGCTGGTGAACTGGCTGTTCATCCACCATGTGCTCATGGACGAAGCGCAACGCCAGGCGGCTGACAGTCTTTTGTCTTTTGGACGAACTGGAGCTGCGACAACAGGCCTACGCTTTTCGAGACGCCATTATTCCCGCGCTTGCCGTGAAGGAGGAAACCGTCCGGCTCTGTTTGGCGCGGTTGAACATACCGTTCGCCACAGCTGCCCTGAAATACATCGACAGCCGTGTGCGGCGGTCGCGAGCGGTAGCACTGGGGCCGGCGATATAAACCCGCAGGGTGGCCATGAGTTATGGCACGCCATTTGTGGCCCGGACGAGTTATGCAGACCCCGGCACCCCTCTTTTTGTTTTGCGGGACGCATTGTGCTACGCGATGCCCTGGTCTATGGGGCGACCCAGGCCACGTTGGCGTGAGCCAGTCTCCCGGGGGGCGTTCAAAGCTGTCGGTGCCCGCCGGACGCTAAAACGTTGAGCGGAATCGCGGTTCTGCTTGTCCGAACCTATCGCGAGGAGGCCAGACATCGGCTCCCTTTGGAAGGACCAATAGCGTATCACCGCACCGATCTGATGGAACAGCGCCGCCCGATGATGGAAGCTTGGGCCGTGCATGTTTGCGGCATAGAGGATTAATTCAGAAGTGCGGCCCGTAACACTTGCGCTGTGCCTTACAAGCTCGCACAAAAAAGCCGACTCGCGAGGATCGGCTTGTGCATTCGAGCGAGGCTCTATCGATATTCATCAATCTCAACCGTGCCGCCCATGGCTTCCATCATGGTGCGAATATCGTCGGGCACATCAGGCACGCGGTCGCCGCTCTCGTTGTCCCAATAACAGAAGAAACGCATCTGTGCGCCCTTGTCTGCGAGTAGCTGGCGCAAGTCATCTCGCGGCAAATTCAGGCGATCAACAAGATAGCGGAGATGCGGTTCCAGCGAGTCGCTATGAACGGCGGCTTTGCTTCTCACCCCCCACACGCCGGTACGCCCCGGCATGCTGCTCAATCGCCCCGACGGAGTCATAAACCGCTTCCCCTTGACTATCGCCGTATCCGGCGGAACGCCGAAATATCTGGTCCAAACCTCGGGATCTAAATCATCCCCGGCTATCGAAAATGATACATGTGCGAGTTGATGTGCGTTCATCGTATGAAGATCAGTTTGCATAGTCGTGCATATTGCCGATGATGTTTTTTCTAAATTCAACGTCCCCACTATCGTGCCAAATGACATTGTCATCGCCTCGCAGCTTGAGGTCATATTTCATCGCATGAATCATGTCGCCAAACGTGTCGCGGCCATACCCCAGCATCTTCGCCGCGTAGTTTGGATTGTTCGTGCTCGCGGCGAGTTCAACGACATCGCCGCTCAACGCATCAGGCACATACTCAAACGGCTGCGCGTCGCCGAGCAGCGTTGATGCGCCTCTATCGCCAGCCCTGGCTGCGCGCGCGGCGTTCAGCCGGGTTTGCCAGGTGGCCGGATCATACTGGACAGACAGCACAGGTTCGCCGTCCGGGTGACTGCCGGTCCTCGCTACGGGATTCCTTAACGGCGTGCTGCTGTAGGGTGACGAAAACAGGCCATTACGCGGACCTTTAATGGCAAGCAGGTTACCCAGGCGAACCTCTTCGAGAAGCGCAAGGATGACCCACCAGCCATCGGTGTCAGGGTTGCGGTCCCGTACGCTATGAAAAAACAGCCAGCTGCGGCCAATGAGATTCCTGACCAGCTTCCGGTCCTCCTCCCACTTCCTGTGATTCAGTTCGGCAATGTCAAGAAATTCCCGGGTCTCCGCCCTGGCCTTCTGAAGGTCTGCGGCCTTGCCGAGGCACGCTTTATAGTGCCATTCGTCGCAGATGACATAACAGGCACCCGGTGGCCGCTGGCAGAACAGCTCCACGGAGTGCATCTCAAATACGGACAGGGACATAGGTGTGTCGATGGTCTATCTGAAGTCGCTGCCGGGGTTGACAGCAGTCAGATAATTACCGTGCGACAGGCAGTCCGTACATGGGCGACAGCCCAAAATCTCCACGGCTCTCGATGAAACGGAAAAAAGCGCCCGCAGGAACATTGCGGTTTTTCGCGCCCGTAGCGCGGATGCTCGCGGGCAGCGACCGTACCGCTGGTCTATGACCTTTCCAGCCGTTGGCGGGACTCGCGCAGCAGATCATTCGCCCGAAGCCGCTGTTCGCGCCAATACGGCGCGTACGTCCGCGAGTGCATCCTCGAAGAGACCAAAAATCGAAACCTGGGCAACCGTTGAAAGAGCGGAGAACTGCTCTGCGACTTCCTCCAGACTCAGCAGCGCCGCCAGTGCGTGCAGTTGATCGACGCGGATAACCGCGGTGTCAGGCATCGCGGTATCCGGTTGTGCAGAGGCGTTCAGAAAGTCAGGCATGACCTACCCCCGTCGCATTGTTGTACGCCTGGTTGAAGTTGGGCGCGGCGCGCGTCGCGTGCCGATGATAGGGAATGAGATAGACGATTGTGTTTGCTCAGGAAGAGCAGGGACGTGGTGCATTGGACATGCCTCCTGTATCGGGTTGATGAACCCGACGCCCCAACGCCAATTGGGGTGGCCGGGCACAAGGCAAGGTTGGCGTACTGAGCTTGCCCCCGAAAAACGAATCCCTTCTTCAACGATGGCGCGGAGTACAGTTGCACGCCGCTCAACTTTATCGCCCGTATGGTGGCCAAGCCGTAATGTGTCAAGAAACCGCAAACCCGGCCGCGATGCTCGGCGCCTTTGCTCCAAGCGATCGCCAGTAGGCATGGGATTGCCATCGAGTGAAATATCTCGCAAATCCGATGAACTTCGAAGGGTTGAGATATGAAGAAAGGGAAAACCGATTTCACTTATTCCGATGCTGACAGCATCTGTGATCTACTGAGAAAATTGCGCGAGGCCGACCCAAAGAAGCAGAAGCGATTGAGACGGGAGCTACGCAAGGATTACGGCTTCCATATCAGAGACTTCAGCAATTCAAGCGCCGGATTTCGCGAAGAGAACTTTAGGGAATTGGTGACGGGCGGAACGATCACGCTCCATCCGTAGCACTGCAGCCTTACGGCACAATGTGTAAACGAAGCGAGGCTGGTCTGGTAGCTGCGCTTCGACACGTCGTCCATACCCACACTTGAGGTCGAGCGTGGCGGGCGTCGACTGTCCGCGCGTCATAACATCAAGAAGAACTTCTATGAGTAGTCCCTTGTCAAGCCGTTTTACAGACTGACTGATCATCGATAAGCGAACTCTCCTCACAGTTCGTACCGCGAGTGGGCGCCGTTGCGCTGAACCCACCGATGGTTGAAGTCGATCCTTGCGCCCGTGAGACCTGACGTCTCACCAACTTCTATCCGCTGGCATGAAACCAGCCTCATCCTGTATGCGCGTTACGCCGGTAAGATCGCCGGGAGCATGCCCCATCTAGAAAATCGGTTGCTGGCTGCGCAACCAGTCCTTCACACGGGCATGCTCGCTTCAAACCATATTTGCTTCATCTCACATCGTTGAACAAACCTCCCGGGAGTCTGAGGGGTTAGGCGGATTTCAGCTGTGCTCCGGCGGGAATCACGCCATCCTTCAGATAGCGCCACAGCGCAATCGCCAGGCGCCGTGCCACCGCGACGATCGTAATCCGTCGGGCCCGGCGGTTCGGGCCTGTGCCCTCGGTGCGGTGGTTGAACCACTGCGTCAGCGCGCTCGTGGGCTGGTAGCGAATCCAGGACCAGGCCATCTCGACAAGCAGGGCCCGGACCCGCCGGTTGCCCTGTCTGCTGATGCCCTGGTCCACCTGGCTCTCGCCGCTGTCGTAGGGTTGCGGGACGAGGCCCACGCACGCGCCGACCTGACGGCGGTTGCTGAACTCCCGCCAGAACAGTTCCAGCGCCAGTCTTGAGGCCCCAACCTGCCCGATGCCGTTCAGGCGCGTGAGATGACTGATCCGGGTGCGCGCAGGCTCGGGCAGACTGGTCTGGCGCGTCTTCTCGAGTGCCGCCAGTTGCTCCTCAGCCAGTGCGAGCCGTTCACACTCGCGTACGAGCCGTTCGTGGAACTCGGGTGGCAGCGGCGCGCCATCGTGACACCGTACCTCGCCGCGGATGAGGCGGTCGGCGAACTTCCTGCTGCCGACCTCATCCCAGCAACCGAACGTGGCTAGCAGCTTGCGCATACGGTCGCGATGCTGCAGCACTTCCTTTTGTAGTTGTCCGCGATCACGCATCAGATGGCGGGAGGCTTCGTCCTGCAGTGACGGCACGCGGATTACCCGCATGCGGTCGCGTTCGCCGCGCAGCCACGCACGCAGGTTGATGACCAGTTTGATGGCATCGAGCCGGTCGGTCTTCGCGCGGCGCTTGTGACGCTCAACGGGAATGCTCGCGGGATCGACGACATGACATTCGATCCCGCGAGCCTGCAGCGCGCGATAGATCCAGAATGCGTCCTGGCCGGCTTCGTAGCTGACGACGACCCGCACATCCGCCGGCAGTGCCCACTTCTCCCTGTGTTGGGCAATCAGGGCCAGCACAGCCTGCAGGCGGGATGCGGCTTGTGGCTCCGCCACTGTGTGCACTGCCGGGTTGTCGCGGCGGCCGTCGTGCAGCGCGACCTTCCACTTTGTCGCAGCCAGTTCCAGCGAGACTGCCAGCACAAGCGCTTCGGGATGGGTCGTGTCTGCATGATCTGTGCGCATGATTCTCTCCTTTGAGTAAGATCCACACGGGCTGATTTTATGATCGGCGTGTTTAGTGGCTCCTTCGTGCATAGGATCTAGGGCGAGCAAATATGGATCGGGAACGGATACGGGACATTAAAGTCGCGTTTGGTTGGATCGCTATAGCCGGCGTATTGATTGCCGCCGCCTGGCACTATTCGCCCGAGATCCGGCAGACCTTCGAGCGCTGGACCTGCTCCTATAAGCTTGGCGACAATTGCGTCACGCAAGATGAATACATGCGGAGCGTCGCACGCGCGCAGGCCGACCTCGCGATCCTGGAATGGCAGGTATTCTGCATGACGCCCTCGAACCGAGGCGACTCTAGGTGCACCGTTTTCTTCATGCACTGAATCCGCTCGCGTAGGGGTGTTGTTCGTAGACAACGATTCGTTGGTCTTCTGAGATGCGGTGTTCGGTACCGCTCGACGTCGTGTGGGTAGTGGTGGGGGTAGAAACGAAAAACGGGCCAAAAGGCCCGTATTCATTGGATGTCTGGCGGAGGCGGTGAGATTCGAACCTCTATACGGACCGAATCTGCCTTAATGCCGTATTTTCATTGTGATGACTAGACTTATTGGCTGCACGAGTTTGCATCCAATTCGGAGGCGGTGAGATTCGAACTCACGGAAGGGTCACCCCTTCGCCGGTTTTCAAGACCGGTGCCTTAAACCACTCGGCCACACCTCCAAGCCCGCGATTGTAACTGATTTTGACTTGACCCCCAACTTTGCGGTTCGCGTAATGCGGGCGCCGCTGGCTCACATTTTTTGGTTGCAATGATGTACGGAGTTTTTTGGAGGCGTTTATCGTTTCGGGATGGTTTGCTGAGGCTGTGCCAGTTCCCCGTGTGCACAACTTCGCCGACCACACCACAAGGGTGTGGACGGCCGCCCAAAGGGCGGTTCCGAAGTTGCACACACTCGAATCCTGACGCGCCGGCGTTGCCGGCTTGCCTCATGGAGATAGAAATCAACTTCAAATCCGACGGCTAGTTCTCAACTCCTGCGATGTCCCCGACCCGATAAAAAACTGAACACTTGCTACAGGCGAAGTGGCATCGAGCGCCCACGCCACGCCCGCCTCGACACCCATGAGCTCGCGAAGATGTCAGCCCGTCCGTATGTCAGTTTTGAGAACGCGGCACTGCCCGTAATTACTTCTCCTTGAGCCGGACCTCACGACAGCCAACTTTTGGGCAGGGGGGAAGACCGAGTCGCGGTTCGGTACGTGCTGGGGTTCGCCAAGGCCGACGCTTTATCGAGGCTTGAGTCGACTCAGTTGACGGACTTCGCTCTGACGATTCGTCGAGGTACGTCATGGTTAACGGAGATGTATAAAGTTGCGCCATACACATGGCATGCGCTCCATAGAATTGAATCCCGTCCATTCCTACCTCGATGCCCTTGAACTCGCAGACGAGTTAGGCATGTCACTTCAAACTGTCATCAATCGGGTGAGGCACCGGCCTTGGCTGTTACCGCCCCGCGCGGTCTTTTACGACCAGCAGGTGCTGCGTTGGCGACGAGATGTTGTCGAAAGATGGTTAGTCACACGCTCCTGACCAAGACAAAAGATGCAGCCTTGCTGTAGCAAAATCTCACGCTCGCTATTTCTCCCCACAGGTTCGACAGCCGTCGCGCGGATGATTTTCGCCAAGTCTGCGTCGTATTACCGATAGGATGAATGTTCCTGACCCGCTGTCGGCGGCTAAGCTCGACGCCCAGGGCTTTGCTGACATGCTCGGCCTCTCGCTGCGCACAATCATCTTGCGAGCACGCCACCGTCCCTGGCTGCTTCCATCACGCGCCGTTCTATACGACCGCGAGCTTCTTCGTTGGCGACAGGACGTCGTCACTCAATGGCTCGGCGATTAAGCCAGCGTTCAGGTCCTTTAGAGCAAATCCACCGGACTTACGCCAAGCGCTGCTGCCAGCTTCTCAAGCGATGCGAACTCAAGTGGCGTGAAGCGACCGCTTGGCGATTCGACGCGCGAGATGAAATTTCGGTCGAGCCCCACGCGTGCGCCCAACTCTTTTTGGGACATACCTTTCGAGTTACGCAGTTCGAGGACTTTGGCACCGACCGCAGCGCTTGAGACATCTCCCGACGGCGGACGATGCTCAATCTCGGCGGTGACCGCGGTTGCCATCAACACGCGAACATCGATTTTCATTGCTGTTGCAAGAGCATCCGCGCGTTCTAAAGTCGGATTTCCAAAAGTGCGTTCCAGTCGACTGATGCCGGTACGGTCAGCCCCTACGAAGCTTCCCAGTTCTTCCTGCGTCATACCCAAATTCATCCTGTAACGCTTCAGATTCCGCGCGAAGCGTTCCCTCAAGCTCATCTGCTCGTCTGTCGTTTTCATGCCGCAATTTTGGCGGCAACAAGTTATATGTCTACAGCGCAAAAATGTTCGCCGTTAAACTTGTCGCCTTAAAAACTGCCGTCTTTAAACATGTTGTCGTTTACATGTACAAGGTAAACGCCTACAATTGCCGCAAGAGCAATGGGTCAGACGGCGTCGCAAGGACGCGAGATGTGAGCAACTACGAAGGTTGATGGCATCCGAAACCCCGGGGCGACAGGTTCTGTCGCCGTCTGAAATTTGCAGGCGCCCGGCTAAAAGTTCTTGCGCGTCGGTGTTGTCGGGCGGAAAGGCAGTTTCTTTGCCGCCAGCAAAAATCCGCGTGGATGAAAAAGCTGAACCAGCGCGAACATTGTTTGAGCACAACCTCAAAGGCTTGAGTATTCCCGCACATGGTTGCGCATCGTCAACGACAGGCAGAATTCTTTGAATGATTGCAGCTGATGACCGCCTCTTGATGTCAGTTGCCGAGTTGGCACGGCTGCTTTTCGTGTCACCGGTGTACGTGCGCACAAAGCTGCTGCGAAAACACACTTTGCGGCCAGTAACAGTGCGCCGCGGTCGTAAGTTCGTGCTTCGGGCAAAGGCAGAAGCTTACCGACGCAAGCGGCAAAGAATTGCACGCAGGGCGCTCCGTGAGCTAGCGCGTGTATCTCAGGAATGTGAACTTTACGGCAACACAAAGATGGACAGATGAGCGATGTTTTGACGCCGCCGCCCGCTGTGCCCCCACCGGCGGCAACCGGTGGACTCGTCCTGTACTTGGACTTTGATGGGGTGTTACATCCGGAAAATGTTTATATGCGTCCAGGCAGAGGGCCATACATTGAGTCACCCAGCGGGCATAAGTTGTTTGAGCACGTAGGACTACTTGAGAAAGTCCTGTTGCCATATCCCGACCTACGCATGGTCTTGTCCACATCGTGGGTCCGAGTGTACAAAAGCGTCACGAGAGTCGCACGAAAATTGCCGCCAGAATTGCGTGCTCGCGTGATAGGGGCGACGTATCACGAAGCAATGGACGCCGAGTTGTTTAAGCAGGCGCCCCGTGGAATGCAAATATGGGCGGACGTTTTGCGACGTAAGCCTGACGATTGGTTGGCCGTAGATGATGACTACCTCCATTGGCCTACTTGGTGTCGCGACAAGCTCGTACGAACGCATGAGGCACTTGGAATAAGCGCTCCAGTTGTGTTGGCAGAACTGCGAGCTAAACTGGCCGCAATGTATCAGCAGGAGTATTGATGGCGGTTTATGCAGTTGACAGCACGGAATTTCGGCAGAATGAAGGCATAGTGATTGGAACGTACACAGGTCGATTTGGCTTTAACCTGCAGTGGGCTCATGTTTTACACGGCCGTTGCATACAGCACGGAGGCGTTGCCGACATATGGGCTGACGCGTATCACGCCTTGTACAGATACGAAAGCGCCCAGCTTGTGCTTACACACGACGACGAAGTGGCAAAGCCTGAGCAATTGTCACCGGCAAAGCGCAAACGCGTGACTAATGTAACTTGCTTCGTCGAGCGCGAGTGTGGCCGCATCCACGATGCGGCGGCGCGCTTTACCGTGTCCGTCGATTCTGTAGGACGCGTGAGAGGCGAAGCCGTAGCCACAGGCGCGCCCTTGATGAAAATTGCACGCGTACGCGTCGACCCATCGAACTCAGCCGTAGAAATCGGCCTCGCAGTGCTTCTTCATCTTGCAAGCAGAGAGCATCATCCAGTGGTCGCGGACTTGATACAACGCATGCGCCGCGGGGGCATGCAGTGAAGCTCGGCCCCGGGGTAGTCTGGCATTCGCTTGTTGGGCGACACTCGACGCGCCGCTGCGAGATATCAGCGCAGGTTGTTACGTCAATCAATGCGCTGTACGGGCCACTGGAGACCTCAGTGAAACTGGAAACCCGCGTGATGCGCTCAATTGCAAGGCGGCACAGCATTGTGATTCTTCGTTCGGAGCTTGCCGCGCTTGGAAGTCCAGCGCAACTTAGCCGCGTTCTATCCAACCTAGTTGCGACCAAGAGGCTCGTGCGGGTAAGCGTGGGAATTTACGCCAAAACGCGGCTCAATAAATTTACCAACGAGCTTGCGCCTGCCGCTACCTTCGAGACAATCGCGGCCCAGGTTTTTAAGAAGCTGAAAATTGATGTCGCTCCCGGGGAGCTGGCGCGCGACTACAACGCCAGCAAAACCACTCAAGTGCCCATGCTTGCAGTTGTAAATACAGGCGGCCGCCGTATCACACGCAAGATTCAGGTTGGGAGCAAAACTGTGACCTACGAGCGGAGAAGTGTGAATCAGCGAAAGGAGCAGCAACCGTGAAAGTCCGGGACCAATCGAGCGACGAACATTTGACCGAGCGCGTGGTCGTCCTGTCGTCAGTTCTGCGAGCTCGATATGGCTGACTGCGGCTGGGACATAGCGATGCTTCGCATTGACATGGAGTTCGATATCACCCAGTTCTTGGCATCGGCGCTTGTGCGCAAAATCGCCGCGAACGGTTTCCGGCTACCGGCGACGGACCGCGGCCAGTTCGAGAGCTTGCCGGACGAGGTAATTGCTCGCATAGAACAAATCGTCCGTGACGCCTACATTGAGGCCGGCGAAGACGTTGGCGGCGATATCCTCCGCGAGCACTTATGGCAGCAAGCGCTTCATGCTCGACGCGCAATGATTGCAAGCGGCGAACTGATTCCTGAATACGAATTCCTCAAACAGCTAGGTGTGACGAAGCGGCAATTGGACAGTTTGCTCGCAGACGGGAGCATCTTCGCGATGGAGGTCGACAACGCGGAGTACTACCCCGCATTGCTTGCAGACCCAGCACTTGACCGCAGGCGACTGCAGGAAATCTGCCGAGCGATTGTTCCTGCTCCATCGTGGTCTCGACTAGATTTCTTGTCGTCAAAGCGAGGAAGCTTGGGTGACCGCAGTCCTGTTGAGATGCTCGATGCTGACGATGATTTCAAATTGCTACAACGGATGACAGCAGCGTGGGCAGCAGAGTGGTCACGCACCATCGTTAAGATGTATAAGGGTGAGCACCATCGCGAGCCGAGCGATGTTGAACCGCTGTACACAGCGATAGCGGAAATCGACCCGCGCCGGCCGTTATGGGAACGGGCATCTGAGGCGCTTCACTTGCATGGATACGAATGGCCGCTGGGTCCATATCCAGAGCCTCGGATATTTACCCTGTTCGTTGAGCAACAAGCGGCTGGGGATTCCACGCCAATACCGGAAGCTTGCGTGCAAATTCTTGTCGTCGGCGAGCACATTCGAATCAGAATAGTCGCTGCCGCAGGCACTGCGCTCAACTCGCAAACAATAGCGGCTGGCAAGCACAAGACGTTTGTTGACGTCGCGAAGCAGGTCATCGCTCACCTCCATGCGCTGAGCGCAGGCCGTTAGGGAGCGGTGTTAAATGATATGTCGCATTCGACCGGTAGCAATCGAAGCAATCGTGGATGAGAAAAATCTGACCGTCCTCCTAAAATACGGGGGCACGTTGCGATTTCCGTTGCGATTGTTCCCAAAACTGTGGGTGGCGACCCCTGAGCAACGTCGCGATGTCCACATTTCTGCGACTGGCACAGCACTGCGCTGGGACCATCTTGACGAAGAAATTAGTGTCAGCGAGCTGATGCGCGATGCTGCGAGGCGCCATCGCAATGAGCGACTGAACGCGCAGGTACCTAGCGATTTCCCGTGGGACCCAACGCCCGCCTTGCTGTCAGGAACGCAGCCGAAACTCGCGGGACGGTTAATTGACGGCAGGTTTATCGTCGGCTTGACCGCGGAAGAGCGATGGGTACGTTGGGACATATGCGAAGACCTGGCGCAGCAGCTGGTGCCAAAGACCCTTAAAGACGCAGCCAAATTCCCTGAGCATTCACACGATGTGACGCTGCGGCGAATGCGGAGGGCCCTCGAACGAAAGCAATGGACGGAAGGCCAAGAGACGGATTGGCTGATGCAACGACTGCGCGTGCTCCTAGGCTGGTAGCAGGTGGCCCTTGTACGTCAAGGGCGTGCGGGGCTCCTCGCGCTCCCGCGCAGTATTGAAAGTCAGCCTCTCCGTTGCTCTCGCAATGGGATGACTGAGGTCTTTTTGGTTGGCAAACGACTCACACCGGCGCAGCTCATTTATTCTCGTTGAGGCATGTTATCAATTCTTCGAACGGCTCCATTTCGAACAGTCATTGCCAACTAGCTGGTAACACGACGGCGGCTTCTTTTTCTGAACGGAACGGGCGAAGTGCTGGTTGAGGAGGCATGGCTACCGCTGGCCGCTTCAATTTCCTCGCAACCGACGTCCATTGGCGAACTCGCGCGCACGGGCTGCAGCGCATGGATTGAAGCGAGTCATTTCTCGCGCGTTTCGTGAGACGACACCTCTTCCGGACTCTCGTAGATATATGTGGCGACGCTGCGCTGTTGTAGAGCATTGCCCAATTTCATCCGCAGAAAGCTGCTTGTCGTATACCGAGTCACATCTGAGTAAAATCTTGCGACAAGACCAGTCACCATTTCGGAGTATGCGTCGATGACCTCGGGCGCTATCGAGAAATTGTCGTAGTTGACTATTGCATGAGGTCTGACTTTGAGTCTTGAGAGCGAATGTTCAACCTCGGCGCGGATTGCTTCAACATCGTCCCCCGTCGACACCTTGTGTCCTTCGAAGTTGATGAAAAACATGTTCTTTTCTGAGTCATAACTGAAACGCTCGCTGAGTCTCAGCCGCAGCAACATTGCCCGCAGGCCCATCGGCCGTTCTTCAAAGATGCGCGCGTCCATGAGGCGGGGAGTATCTTTTATGATGGGGGTGAAACCCATCTGCGAGACGATGTCGCGGCGGAGGTCGACCCCTGGTGCAATCTCGACGAGTTCGAGACCATCACGGGTAAGAGAGAAGACGCAACGTTCTGTGATGTACAGGACCGGTTGTTGGCGTTCAATGGCGTAATGGCCACCGAAGGTTCGATGCTCAACTGCGTCTACAAACTTCTGGCAAACGCCTTCGTTGAGAATCTGCAGACGTCCATCTTTGATACTCACGTTGAGCTGGCTTGCATTGAACGTTCCGACAAAGACGACCTTCTTCGCTGCCTGCGAGATATTTATAAAACCGCCGGCGCCAGCGAGCTTTGGCCCAAACTTGCTGACATTGAGGTTACCCTCGCGGTCAACCTGCGCAAGACCAAGAAATGCGATGTCGAGACCGCCACCATCGTAGAAGTCGAACTGGTACGGCTGGTCGATGATGGCATCGGTATTGGTTGCTGCGCCGAAATTCAGCCCGCCTGCCGGTATCCCGCCAATGACACCGGGCTCGGTCGTCATCGTGAAAAGGTCGCATACCTTCTCTTCGTTAGCAACGCTCGCAATTCCTTCGGGCATTCCGATGCCGAGGTTGACGACGCTGTTGGCCATCAGCTCGAAAGAAGCACGTCTGGCGATGATTTTTCGCTCACTCATCGTCATCGACGGAATCGAACTTGTCGCGATGCGAAGCTCGCTGGCGAACCCCGGGCTGTAGGGCTCAGTGAACGTTTGCCAATGGTTTTCCTGTTTTGCAACCACGATGCAGTCGACCAGAATCCCAGGTATTTTGACCTGTCGCGGATTCAGAGTGCCTGACTCGGCGATACGCTCAACCTGGACTATCACAATTCCGCCAGAGTTACGCGCGGCCATCGCGATGGCCAGTGATTCGAGCGTGAGTGCTTCCTTCTCCATTGTCACATTCCCATTCGCGTCGGCGGTGGTGCCACGCACGATGGCGACGTCGACCGGAAAAGTTTTATACAGAAGGCAATCAGCTCCGTTGATGGATATGAGGCTGACCAGCTCCTCCGTCGTTCGGGCGTTAAGCTTGCCGCCACCGTTGCGTGGGTCGACGAACGTGCCGAGTCCAACTGTGGATAAGTGACCTGGCCGATGAGCAGCAATGTCGCGGAACAGCTGGGAAATGACGCCCTGCGGAAGGTTGTAGGCTTCGATGAGACCTTCAACGGCCAGGCGTTGGAGGCCAGGAACAAGTCCCCAGTGGCCACCGACAACCCGCCGAACGAGTCCTTTGTGGGCGAGGTGATTTAAGCCTTTACTGGCTCCGTCGCCCTGACCACCCGCGTAGACCAGTGTTAAGTCTCGAGCCGTGTCGCTTCCGCTGCGGCCCGCGTCAAGGAACAACTGCTCCAGCGCGATGGCGACTTCTTCCGCGAACCCGATACCAACGAAGCCACCGGTTGCCACGGTGTTTCCTGGTCGAATCAGTCTGACGGCTTGTTGTGCGCTAACGATTTTGCCTCGCGCGACACTATTGGCGGCTGCGGGGAATGGGTGTTGAAAGCCTGCACTCATGATGTCTCCAAACTGCACCATGGAGCCAGGCTCCGGCGCTATATAGTTGTTGCGACCATTCGTAACTCGACCAAAGCCTTCATTTTTTTGATGATGAATTATCTATCAGCTAGGGACGGCCAGTGGAAAACCGCCGGCTCATTCGTAACGGGCGTCCGCGTTGCCGTCACGGTCTCCATTGCCTTACCGCCACGACCGCGGCGGGTAAGGTCCCATGGACAAAACAGCGACGGTTGACCCCGCACCATCAAGCGTGGGATGAACGGTCAGTTCAACCCTCCGCGTCCGGTTGGGCGGAGGGTTCGGCTTGCCTGAAGGCTTCCAAATCAATCGCATTGTCGGCAATGCGTTTGATTGTCGGATAGCTGTCTAGCGGGATGTCAAATCGGCAGGCGTTCCAGACTTGTGGTACCAGGCAGATGTCAGCAAGAGTTGGTGCGTCACCGAACGCGAAATTTCCGACGCGTCTCTCCGCTCTAAGCCGCACCTCCAATGAACCGAAGCCGACATCAATCCAATGCCGGTACCATTGCGATTTCTGCTCATCAGATATGCCGAAGTTTTTCTTCAGATACTGGAGTACCCGCAAATTATCGACCGGATGTATTTCGCAGGCGACCTGAAGCGCAACGGAGCGGACGTAGGCCCGGTCGATGGGGTTTCCGGGAAGGAGCGGCGGGTCGGGATACATCTCGTCGAGGTATTCGATTATCGCCAGAGACTGCGTCAAGACCTCCGGTCCGTCCTCAAGCGCTGGGACGATACCGTCTGGATTTACCCGCCGGTATGCCGGTGAGAGCTGTTGGCCGCCATCTTTGAGAAGATGAACAGCCTCATACTGAAACGGCAGATTTTTCAAGGCGAGTGCGATACGAACCCGATAAGACGCTGAGCTGCGAAAGTAGCTATACAGCTTCATTCACCGTCCTCCTGGACGGGGACTTCAAGCGCGGGCAGTATGACACCGACGCATGAACCGAACCCGATGCGATAGCCATCGCCTTGACACCAGCCAGTCAGAGTAAGTTCGTCGCCATCGTCGATAAAGCTCCGTGTCTCGCCATCGTCGAGCTTGAGGGGCGATTGCCCGTTCCATGTGAGCTCGAGCAGGCTGCCGAACGTCCCAATCTTGTCATCGCTCGATTCAGATTTCGGTCCGCTGATGGTCCCCGAGCCGAGGAGGTCTCCGACCCGCGTGTTGCAGCCAGCGGAGGTGTGGTGCACCAACTGCTGCGCCATCGACCAGTACATGTATTTGAAGTTGGTCTTGGCGATAGTCGTCGGCGACGCAGCAGCTTTTGGCTTCAACTGCACCTCAAGGTGTAAGTCGACGCCAGCGCGCGTCGCACCCCGCAGATATGACAGGGGCTTCGGCATCTGCGGTGGTTGTTCGACGCGAAACGGCTCGAGTGCTTCCATCGTGACGACCCAGGGAGAGATGGTCGTCGCGAACCCTTTCGAGTTGAACGGGCCGAGGGGCTGGTATTCCCACTGCTGGATGTCGCGCGCGCTCCAGTCGTTGAGGAGGACCATTCCAAAGATATGACCATCCGCGTCCGCGGCGGGAATCGTCGTGCCTAGGGTGTTACCCACGCCGACAAAAAACCCGGTTTCCAGCTCGATGTCGAGCTTGCGGCACGGTCCATAAGTGGGGCGCTCATCCTCGGGGCCCTTGCGCTGCCCATTCGGGCGGCGAATCGGTGTGCCGCTCACTACTACCGAAGACGCCCGACCGTTATATCCGATTGGAATCTCGAGCCAATTTGGCATCAGCGCGTTCTTCGGGTCACGAAACATCGCCCCGACGTTGGTCGCATGTTCTCTCGATGAATAGAAATCTGTGTAGCCAGGTATATCGAAGGGGAGATGCATCACCACGTCCGATTGGCGCACGAACGCTCGTTCTTGCAATTCGGGGTTGTCCCGAAGCGCCGAACCGTCTTCGGCCAGCAGCGTCGAGAGCTGAATCCGGATACTTGTCCAGCTGGCTTTTCCCAAGGCTACGAAATCATTGAGCCGTGCCTGACGGAAGACGCTTTTAGGTTGACCGTTGTCGTCGGTGACAACATACGGCACGGCAATCAGTCCTGCGGACTCGAGCTCCGAAAGGTCGACAATCAGGTCTCCGATTGCGACACCGACCCGTCCCGTGTCGGACTTGTCGTCGGAAAACACCCCGAAAGGAAGGTTCTGGATGGGAAAGTCGGTATTGGCAGAATTCGCTGACTCGACCCAGCTTCGAAGGCTTGGGTTAGTCGTCCGACTAAGCATCTGGGTATCGTCTGTATTGGCTGGCATCACTTGACGTCCGGATTGAAGTTGTTTCTGAGGTCTTGCCAACACTCAAAATACTGTGCCTGCAACTGCGAAGTTTCCAGAGCAAACCGAGTTGGCTTGATGAGATTGCGCGTCTCGAACATGAAAGCCATGGTTGAATCAACCTTCATCGGTTTTGTCGTATCGGACTCTGATGCCTTCTCAAACGTGCCCGCGTCGGGGCCATGACCTGACATGCAGTTGTGCAGGCTGGCGCCGCCAGGCGCAAACCCTTCAGCTTTGGCGTCATACTCGCCGTGAATTAGCCCCATGAACTCGCTGGCAAAGTTCCGATGGAACCAGGGCGGCCGGAACGTGTCTTCGGCGGCAAGCCACCGCGGCGGGAAGATGACGAAGTCGATGGTGTCAACGCCGGGCGTGTCACTCGGCGAGTGCAGCACCAGAAAAATTGAGGGGTCCGGATGGTCGAAGCTGATTGAACCAATCGTATTGAAGCGCCGGAGGTCGTATTTGTACGGTGCATAGTTACCGTGCCACGCTACGACGTCGAGCGGCGAGTGGCCAATATCTGCGCGCCACAGATGCCCGTTAAGCTTTGCCACCAGTTCAAAATTGCCCTCGCGGACTTCATATGCTGCAAGTGGCGTCAGAAAGTCGCGTGGATTGGCAAGACCGTTCGAACCAATAGGACCGAGGTCGGGCAGGCGTAACAGGGCGCCGAAGTTCTCGCAGATGTAGCCGCTGGCTTCGCCATCGGGCAACTCGACGCGAAAGCGTACGCCTCGCGGAATGACAGCGATTTCTTGTGGCTCCACGTCGAGAACACCCAGTTCGGTCGCAATGCTCAGGCGACCGGCCTGGGGAACAATCAGAAGTTCTCCATCAGCGCTGTAGAAGAACCGGTCTGTCATCGACCGGTTCGTTGCGTACATATGGATAGCACAACCCGCCATCGCCTCCGCTGAACCATTGCCTGCCATGGTTACCAGACCGTCAATAAAATCTGTCGGCGTTTCCGGCATCGGAAGCGGGTCCCAGCGCAACTGATTTGGAGGCGTTGGGGGCACACTCGAGAAGTCGCTAAGGAGTTTGTCGCTCTGTAATAGCGTGAACGGCATATGGACCGCAGCTGGTCGCACCCGATACAGCCACGAACGACGGTTGTGAGAGCGGGGAGCAGTGAAGGCCGTACCCGAGAGCTGTTCGGCGTACAGACCATAGGGCGCACGCTGAGGTGAATTTCGACCAACCGGGAGAGCACCGGGGAGCGCCTCGGTGGCGAACTCGCTGGCGAATCCCGATTGATAGCCAACTGGATGGGCCGAGAACGCAGACGCGGACGATGCGCGCTCCAGTAACGGATTACAAGGCGCGCCCGCCTGAGCAGGCTCACGGCGACTTGGTATGTCTCGCGTCGGTTGTTGCACTTTGGGAACTCCAGATTGAGCTTGTCGATGAAGCGACCTGTGCGTTCCTGATGCACACAGGCCGGCGCGCGATGCAGGTCAGCCCTCGAGGGTTTCCCACATCTCCTTATCGCGCTGCGCGGTCCAGATGCGAGGGTCGGGATACTGTGTTGCTTCGTCGTGTGCTCGCGTGACGTCGAACGGCATGCAATGGTCGAAGATGACCCAGTCGCCAAACTTCGGCTTCAGTGCGGCGTAAGTCTCTTTGTAGATGGCATTCAAGTCCTTGCCTTCGCTGGAACCGGACTTGACCTTGCTGTAGAGCTCGCTGACAAAGGCGCGGGTTCCTGCGAGACCGTCGGCTACTTCCTGCGGCGTCTTGAGCGCAGCGCCTCGGCCGGGAACCAGCTTTTCAGGCTTCAGTGCGGCGATTGCATCGAGCGTGGCAGGCCAGTCCTGGAAATACGCATCACCTGCATACGGAGTTGCTCCGTACTCGACCAGGTCGCCGGAAAGCAGAGTCTTTTCCTGAGGAAGCCAGACCACCGTATCGCCCTTGGTGTGTCCACGACCCAGCTGCAGAATTTGCACTTCGAGCTTGCCCATCCAGAGCGTCATCTTTTTCTGGAAGGTAAGCGTAGGCCACGTCAGGCCGGGCACCGATTCAACCGCATTGAAGAGGCGCGGGAAGCGCTCAATTTCACTCTTCATGTCCTGCTCGCCGCGCTCGACAATCAGGTCGTAGGTGTCCTGACTGGCAATGATTTGCTCAGCGTTATACGCCGATGCTCCAAGTACGCGGACCGCGTGATAGTGGGTCAGCAGGACGTACTTGATAGGTTTGTCCGTGACTTCGCGAATGCGGCGAATCACGTCCTGAGCCATCACCGGCGTCGCCTGGGTGTCGGCGACGAGCACGGCGTCGTCCCCGATAATGATGCCGGTATTTGGGTCTCCTTCAGCGGTGTATGCGTACGCATGTTCGGAAAGCTGTTCGAACGTGACTTTCTTTTCTTCAACGTCCGCGTGGGAAGCAAACTTCTTTTCTGTCGCCATGGCAGAAGACCTCTACAAAATTGATTGAAGGGGACAGGGTGGGTTTTGGCCAGCAACCCCGGCATTGAGAGAATTATACATAAGCGAATGAAATCGCATATAGATAATTTCCCGTACGGCTTAAACTGTCCCCAAAACCTGGGCTGCCAGTCCTGCTTGCCCTCTGCAATTACAGACATCCGAAGCACGCTGGTATATGGGGCGCTGGCTGCAGACGAGCGGCGGAAAGCGGGGATGAACTGGCGTGACGCCAAGACGCAAGCGCGGATTCATTTCGTGTGATTGTCGGACGGCACACTTGCGTCCGTGGGTGTCTTCGGCACTGGGAGGACGCGTTGCGGCGAACTACCGTGAATCCAACACGCGTGTTGATTGTTCTTGGCGGCCGAATGGGCCGACGTGCCGCACTGCCGACGTGCCGCACTGATATGTGCTCGACGTCAGGGCTTCTGTGTTTCGAAGGGTTTCAGAGAGATGGCCGCGCAAGTGAGCCAAGGTTTTTCAGGGTCGCCTGCGCCATCGCATCAAAGCGATGCAGGGATTTGAAGGGGGCTCGCGGGAGCGCCGCCGGCGTGCGTTGGAAAGGTCTCAAGCCGCTGACTGGCGACGCCCGAGGCAGCCGCGAATTGTCTTCGCATTTCTCGGGCGTTGCTGTCGCATCGCGATGAACTAGGCCTCGTCGCCCGGGATGGCCGAGTAGCCTAGTCGGTAGGACAGGTCCAGTGTGGTCTGGCGCAGGGTCAACGCAAGTTCCCCATCCCAACTTGTATCGAACGTACCTGCGGGCCCAACCAGAGTGATGGCGAGCGCTATGGACCCCGTGAACAGGAATACAGGTGCCGCGATAGCATTTACACCCGGCAAAGGATGGCCCGAAGTTCGCGTCATGCCTTCCTCGCGAATTTTCCGATACTCCTTGAACAGGTCCTGCTTTTCCGTTGTCTTCAGTGCGGTCGCACCGCTGAGCCGTATGCTCTCGTCTGCGAGAGCCTTCTGCACCAAGGACTCTGGCATATACGCGCCGAAAAGTCGTCCCGTTGCCGTGTTGACGAGAGACATGACCGTGCCGACTCGCAAAGTGAGATGCAGCGGGTATGAAGGGTCTTCCTGCCTCACGACGACCGGTCCGTTCGGCCCCCAGGTCGTCAAAAAAACGCTTTGTCCCGTTTTCGATGCTAGCGCCAATACGTCCGCCTCGGCTTCGCGCAGAGGATTCAATCGTTGCAGCCCATACAGGCCAAGCCGCAGCGCGAGGGGACCTGGGGCATAATCGCCTGACGGCTCCATTCGCTGTACCAGTTGAAGCTTGATGAGGCTCACCAGATACGGGAAAAGTTTGGCGGGAGACATGCCGGTGACCCGCGCAATTTCTTTGAGCGGCATGGGCGAGTCAGATTGCGTGAGTGCCAGCAGAATTTCGCTGCCCACTTCAACTGACTGGATTCCCCGCTGGGCTTTTTCGGTGCTTTCGGTGTCCATTTTGCGTATCTTGTCGGATTCAGAATCCAAGTGCCTTAGGGTGACCAGGAAGCCGGTAAAATCGGCAAAACATAATGTGTTCGTGCACAGAGGATTGCATGGTAACGAAGCAGCGGGCAAAAGAAAATCCGGAAAGCCTCGATTCAAGTGCCCGGAAGGAGCAACGTGGCATTCAGAGCATGGAAGTTGGTGGCCGCTTCCTTCAGTATCTCGCGGACGCTGGCGAACCGGTGACACTTGCAGAGCTCAGCGCGCGCAGCGGCATTCCCGCGAATCAGGTGTTCACCTATATGGTGAGCCTGCTTCGTACCGGCCTCGTCAAACGGGACCCCGTGACCTCGCGTTTCGAGCCAGGGCCTTTGTCTCTCCGCATGGGGTTGCATGCGCTTCGCATGGTGCCCGCAGTCCGTAATGCAATGCAGCCTTCCACCGACCTTGCGACGCGCGTCGAGCAAAGTGTGCTTCTCGCCGCGTGGGGAGACCGCGGTCCAACCGTTCTGCAAAGCATCGAGCCGGCCGCCTCGCTGCATGCAGGTGTTCACGTCGGCACGGTTATGTCCCTCACGCATTCGACGACTGGCCGCGTGTTTGCTGCATACAAGCAGAGTTCCACGCTCGACGAGCTCGTCGGGGCGGACTTCGGGTCGCAAACGCCTGATGGCGAGCGTCTGAACATCACGCAGTTCGACGCCATTCTGGCGGATATTCGAAAGCGAGGAGTCGCGCGAGGAGAAGGTATGCCGATTCCAGGAATCAACAGCATCAGCGCGCCGGTTTTTGACAACAACGGAGAGATTGTTCTTGTTTTGACGCTCTTCGGCGTTGCCGCGAATTTCGACGTTTCCTGGAAAGGCCCGCTGGTTACCAGTCTTCTTGCGACCACCAAGCTGTTGACCGAACAGAATTCCGCGCCGACGGTACCGGCCGTCTAGGCACGCCTGTTCCATCTGGTTTGCCGTGCGCTTCCTTTGCCAGCTCGCGGCCACCCTAGGTATCTCCTCCGTCGGCATTCCGCTAGGTCCTCGCCAGCTGTGCGGTTTGGCGAGAAACCAGCGACGAAAACACGACTGCGACTAGAAAAAGGCCGAAAGCACAGCCTATAAAAACGGGCGGCGCTGAAAATCTGTCGATGAACCACGCAGCGCAAGCAACGCCTAGTGATTGCCCAAAGAAAAGAAAGCACGAAAAGAGTGACACGGCGGTTCCGCGGGCGCTCGGTGCCATCTGCGTGGCATGGGTCTGCAAGGTGTTGTGTAAAGCGTAGAAGCCAAACCCAGCCATGAAGCAGGCGGGCAATGCGAGCAACCAGGTGTTGAGAAGCGCGAGTCCACCATATGACACTGCGAGACAGACACCGCCAAGCCTCGCCAGATTGGCTTCCCCCAAGCGACGGACCAAGAGGCGGGCGCATCGGCTGTACGTTAAACCGCCTACCCCATAAAGAGCCACAATCGCGCCCGCCCTCGACATCGGAAGTTCGAATGTCCCGTGTAGATAGGTCGGGATGAACGAGAGCGCGCTGAACGCGAGCGAGCCTTCGATGAAGGTAACGAGGAGCACTGTTCGAGCCCAAGGAATCGCCAACACCTCAAAAGCACGGTACGCGAAACGGCCTGGCGTCGACTTGCGCGTCATGTCCGACGAATTGACTTCTCGCAAGACGAAGAGCCCCGCAACCAGATAAATCAGGGCCAGTGAGGCAAACGAGATTCGCCAGGCAGCCGCGTCGGCGAGCAATGCCCCTAGCCACTGACCGGCAATCATCCCGAAAACTGTCGCGCCGAGCAGCCGCGCAAGGATTTCTTGACGCCGTTCATAAGGCACTGTGTCGCCAATCCACGCCATAGTTAAAGGCACGATTCCCGCGGCAGCAGCCCCGGACAAGACCCGGGCCGCTACCAATTGGCCCATATGAACGGACAATGCTGCACCAAGGTTTCCTACCGTGCAGGCCAGCGTGGTCAGCGCGATTACGCGGATTTTTCCAAACTTGTCTCCCAAAGGCCCGAAGACAAGTTGCGTAAGGCCGTATGCGAGGGCGAATCCTGAAATTGCGAGGGCGGCGTGCCCCATGTTCACACCAAACTCCGCCTGCAGTGACGGTAACAGCGAATCGCAGACCCGCATTGACGCCATGCTGGCAAAGCAGCACGCGCTCAGAAGCCACAACATTCTCGCGGACAAACCGGTCTCCTTAACGATGCAATCGCTGTACGTAGCAGCTCACTCGTGCTTTATTATATATACGCAAACGTATGAGCGTAAAACAAAACGTGCTTGGTGGCGCTGCGGGCCGCCAGGCAAAGCGAATTCGAGGCAAGGGCGGCCAATTCGAACTTGCCGGTCTTGGCCTGTGCGACATCTGACGAACCAGTCGCAGGCACGTTAGGTGTTTACCAGCACTTCGAAGCCGTTCGCGGTCCAGAAGGACCCAGATAGGTACAAACGAGAATTATATATGTGCGAAGTGCAGCGTTAATATGTAATCAAGAAGCGTGGACCTGCCATGGTGCGGTTACCTTCTGAGTGGGTTGGCGGTCAGTGAGGTGGCGTAGGTGCCTCGACTGACAGCGGACCACAACTGAAAAACTGCACTGGAGTTTCTGATGACAACGCGAAGTTCAGTCGGCACGGTCCCTGCACCGACGAATCCCCCATCTGTCGGCACATCGGATGACACCTTGTTTCGCAAAGTGACGCTGCGAATCATTCCGTTTCTCTTCTTCTGTTACGTCATTGCAATCCTGGACCGGAACAACATCGGGTTCGCTCAGTTGCAGATGAAGCACGACCTTTCCTTCACTGACGCCGCGTACAGTTTGGGCGCAGTGTTCTTTTTTGTCGGGTACGTCCTCTTCGAAGTGCCCAGCAACATACTCTTGCATAAGTACGGAGCCAGGAAGACCTTCGCACGAATCATGGTGTTGTGGGGCGCGTGTTCAGTGGTGATGGTCGCGGTATCCAACAGCACACAGTTTTACGTCTTACGCTTTCTTCTCGGTGTATTCGAGGCCGGCTTCTTCCCAGGCATCGTTTTATATCTGACGTACTGGTTCCCGGCACGCCGTCGCGCAGGAGCGCTATCCGTCTTTTATGCTGGTGTCGCCGTCGCCGGTGTGCTTGGCGGTCTGGTCTCTGGCTGGATTATGCGCGGCATGGATGGGGTCCATGGTGTCCACGGGTGGCAGTGGATGCTGGCCATCGAGGGTGCTCCCGCAATCCTGCTGGGTGTTATCGCATTCTTCTTCTTGAAGGACAGGCCGTCCGCTGCACCGTGGCTTAGCGCAGGTGAGAAGCGGCGGTTGGAAGACGTGCTGGCGAACGACGGAAAGCCTGCTGAGCATAGCCATTCCCTGCTTGCGGCAGTGGGTAACCCGTACGTCTATGTGTTCGCGTTTGTGTACTTCTGCCTGACCTCGGGCATCCTCCTGTTGCTATTCTGGATGCCGACGATGATTCGCGAATTCGGAATTACCGACATCGTTCAGATTAGTCTGTACTCGGCAATCCCGAATGCAATCGGCGCTGTGGGCGTGATTTTGATTGCTCGTCGTTCTGACCGACGCAACGAACGCAAATGGCATTTCATCGTCTGTGGCGCTGGCGCCGCTGCGGCGCTCGCGCTACTGACTTCGCATGGCCTGGGCTTCGCACTATCCATGGCGCTCTTGACTGCGGCGGCCGTATTTATTTACGCGGCTCATCCCATCTTCTGGTCTGTGCCCGCTAGCTTCTTTCGCGGTTCCAGCGCTCCTGCGAGCATCGCGCTGGTCAGCACTATCGGGGTCACCAGCGGAACCATCACCCCGTATCTAATCGGTCTTATCAAGACCTACACTGGAAGCATGAACAACGCGTTCTATTTCATTGCATTCATGCTGCTTCTTGCCTGCACAGCGATGTTTTTTGCGTTACGGTCCGACCGGGCGAGGAATCTGCACAAAGCGTGAGCTGAGCGCCGAAAATGAGATGCACCGGGCGCTCGGAGCTTCAGCGCCCGTTTTGTTTTTGGTACGGGCTGACGGTGCGGTTTCGTAGCAATTTCCGAATCGCAGCGCGCTATGGTTTTCGTAGAGAGAGGGGGCGACGCGCCCACCAAACCGGCTACCGGTCTGAAATGGTTACCCGCATCCGATGCCGACGACCATTCGGATTACCTGACCACGAGCGGGTTGATAAGGTACGCAGCCGCACGGTCGGCTAAGCCGTCAATGCTTTGCACGAGGCTGCTCTCAACTCGAAACGCGTCATGCGCTTCCGCAAGATTCTTGAACCACAGCGCGGCAAGCACGGTGGGCACAACCGGCTCTGCCCAAAGGCGTTCACGTTTCGCGCTTCTGGTCGTCCAATTGAGCGATGTTGTCGCCGGCGTCGGTTGTCCCTCCTCGGATTCGACGATTACCTTCTCGAACTCGATTCGTGAGACACCTGCCCTTAGAGCAGCGACGAGGATGACCTTCACGCCTGTTTGCTCTTTGGCTTCATCCTCGTGGTCGACCACGCAGAGCGTCCATCCACGCAGGAAGTTTGGCTCGTCTTCAGGAATGTATCGACTCCCGACCGCGGAACGTTGCGCTTCGGACATGAGTTCATCGCTTTCGAAGTAGAGCTCGACGATGCCATCGACATCAAAACATCCAGAACCACCTCCGGACTTCCAGAGGGTTTTCTCGACCCTGTTTTGCGTGTATTTCGCAATGCCATCCATGCACAAAGCGAGTTGAGCATGACAGCCAGACCAGTACGCACGAAAGTCGCTTACCGAAGTGCCTTCTTTGCGCGCCAGCAAAGTCATACGTTTAATCATGTCGTCTCCAGAGTAGGTGAAGCAAACGGTACCGGCGACAGACCGCCGGGTAGCCGGAAATTCGATGACAAAGGTGGCGAGCGCAGCGCCTGCGCACAAGGCCGCCAACCGCATCCAAGCAGAAGGGCACAAGCCTTTCCCATGGAGTCCTCAATTTACATCCGAGACGATGGAATTCGGCATAGGGATTGTACGTACGCAAATATATACGCGTATATGTAATTACGGCGTATGATTTGACCATGGCCCAGAAGACGGGGATGGATTATGAGGACGCACCTGAGGTGACGCGTCCTCGCTATCGGAGATGCGTGATGAAGCAGGAAAGCGAATTCAGCTGTGACGTGCTTGTTATTGGTTCGGGATGCTCGGGAATGTCCGCGGCAATCACGGCCGCGTCTGAGGGGCTCAATGTCCTCGTTATCGAGAAAGAGCCGAAGTTCGGCGGCTCAACAGCTCGCTCGGGCGGTTGGCTCTGGATTCCGAATACAGCGCTTGCAAAGGTGCAAGGGATTTACGAGGCAGAAGATGCCGCGCGTACGTATCTCCAGCACGAGGCGGGGTCGAGCTTTGATGGTGAGCGCGTCGACGCCTTCATCAAGAATGGGCCGGAAGCTGTAGACTTCTTCACAGCGAAGACAGCTGTACGCTTCGACATGCCTCTCGTGTTTCCCGACTATCACGCCGAGGCGCCCGGCGGTACGCAAGGTGGTCGTTCCATGGTCACTCGTCCGTTTGACGGCCGCGAACTCGGCACGGCAATCAAGGACCTCGCTCCTGCGCTGCCCGAACTAACCGTATTCGGAATGATGCTTGGTTCGGGCAAGGAAATTGTGCACTTCATGCGGGTGACGAAGTCAATCAAGTCTGCCTGGTACGTCACCAAGCGTCTCTCTCGCCACTTTGCAGACGTTTTGAAGCATGGTCGCGGCATGACGCTGACAAACGGCAATGCGCTTGCCGGTCGTCTCGCAAAGTCGCTCTTCGACCTGAACGTTCCTCTTTGGCTCAACACCAAGGCGCTCAGCCTCACCAACGACAACGGCCGAATCACCGGAGCGGTCCTTGACCGGGCCGGTTCGAAAGTACGTGTGACCGCGAATCGTGCTGTTATCTTGGCGAGCGGCGGTTTTCCGTACGACATCGAACGTCGCAAGCAACTCTTCCCACACGCTCCGACGGGTTCCGAACATTTCTCGCCTTCTCCGACCGGTAACACGGGCGACGGATTGCGCATGGCTGAAGCAGTCGGCGCTCAAGTGACGACAACGCTGCCGAACGCGGCTGCCTGGGTGCCGGTTTCGACGCTGACCAGAAAAGACGGAACAACAGGCATCATGCCGCACTTTATCGACCGCGCGAAGCCCGGCGTCATCTCCGTGCTGCGCGACGGCCGCCGGTTCACGAACGAAGGCCACTCGTACCATGATTTCGTGCAAGCCCTGGTGAAGTCAACGCCGGCGGGAGAAGAGATTTCCGCACATCTCATCTGCGACCACAAGACTCTCCGAACGTATGGCCTAGGTAGTGTTGCTCCGTTCCCGATGCCCATTGGCCGCTATCTGCGCGTCGGCTACCTGACGAAAGCATCAACCGTAGACGAGCTGGCCGACAAGATTGGCGTCAATGCGCTCAACTTCAAAGAGACCGTGCGAGGCTATAACGCCGAGGCGCGACTAGGTCGCGACTCACTCTTCGGGAAGGGAAGCACAGCATATAACCGTTATCAGGGTGACGCTCTTCATTCGCCGAATCCGTGTGTCGCGCCAATCGAGAAAGGCCCTTTCTATGCTCTCAAAATTCGCATCGGTGACATTGGCACATTCGCTGGCCTGAAGACTGATTCTTCATGCCGCGTGCTCAATTCCGACGGCGCGCCAATCCACGGGCTGTTCGCGGTTGGCAACGACGCATGCAGCATCATGGGCGGGAACTACCCCGGCGCCGGCATTACGCTGGGACCGGCGCTGACTTTCGGCTACATCGCAGGCAAAGCAATCGCAGCTACCACGGAGGTTCGGAAGGAAGACACTGTGATGGACGCTCCGGCTACCAAATTTGCAGTGGTGTCCCATTAACGAAGCGTAGGAATTCCGATGGGCGTGCATTTGCCGCGGTTGCTGTTGCCCAGCGGCCGCGGCTTTTTTTCGCATGTCGGACCTTGTCGAGAAAACGCGACGTGCCGACCGTTTGGCATCACCAGGTCCGGGACGATGCTCGCAAAGGAGGGGAGATATGGAGGCTGCCGAATGCGTCGAGCAACTTGCTCCGAGAAGAACCAGGAAGCAGCGTGGAATCCATGCGATGGAGGTTGGAGGGACGCTTTTGCAGCATCTGGCTGACGCCGGAAAACCTGTTTCGATGCTGGGGTTGAGCGCTGCAACCGCCTTACCTTTGAATCAGGTCTTCACATACATGGTCAGCTTGGTTCGCACAGGACTGGTTAGACGTGATTCAACGACCCACAGCTTTGAGCCCGGACCACTTGCGTTGAAGCTCGGCCTGCGAGCTTTAGCGCAGCTCCACCCATTGCATAAGACGGTGGAGTTGGCCATTGAACTGCTTAAAGACGATAATCACGGCGCGTTTGTGGCGATATGGACAGACCACGGCCCCACCGTCATTCGATACCACGGCCCCGAAATGTACCTGCATGTCGGCTTGCACGTGGGGTCGGTAATGTCAATCGCCCACAGCAGCACAGGACGACTGTTCGCCGCGTTCCTTCCGAGGCAGACGATAGAACCGATGCTTGCTCGTGAAGTTGCGAAGGCCGATGCGGTCTCAGCGCGATGCTTTGTTGATGTAATTGAGAACTTCGCAGGAGATGTGCGGGGCACACATCTGTCACGAACGCTGGGTGTGCCAATCCCTGGCGTCGACAGCCTGAGCGCGCCTGTTTTCGACCGCGGGCAGATGGTGCTTTCAGTTACCATTTTCGGCCCGTCAAGCACGCTGGATACCTCTGATACCGGAACCGTTGCGAGCGGACTGCTTCAGCTTTCTGAAAAGCTGTCTTCTTAACGCCTTGGGAATCGAAGACCCGGGTGGTCCATGCCTGCCCAGCAAGCTGGTGGAAAGGATGATTAGAGGGAGGTTCTCGAAAATGTGCAGCTTCTGGTGCTGGCGTCGGCACGTGTTATCCGCAAACGGATTTCGCCGCGAGAACAGCGAAGGACTCGCTTCTGACTGCTCCGGCGTCGACGCTGTTGTACCACAAAAAGCCCGCTGGGCGGGCTTTTGCAAGACAGACCTTAGATAGCTAGAAATCCGCCATCTACCGCGAGGGTTACCCCCGTCACGTAGCGCGACATTCCAGACGCCAGGAATATTGTCGGGCCGACGAGGTCCTCCGTTTGGCCAACCCGACCCATAGGGATGCGTGACATAAACGCCTCGAGACGCGCCGGATTCTCGCGTGTTGCAGCCGTCATAGGGGTTTCGATGACGCCGGGCGCCAATGCATTTACGCGTACCCCGTGAGACGCGAGTTCGGCCGCTAGAGACTGCGTGAACATCTTGATTGCACCTTTGGACGGGGAATAGCCGAGGCTAGCGCCTTGTCCAGCATAAGCGGCGATAGATGCAACGTTGATAATCACGCCTTTGGTCGTCTTGATAGCCTCAAGAAACGCGTGCGTGACATTGAACGTCCCTTGAACGTTCACGTCCATCACTTTCTTCCAGTTCTTGGCTGCATTCGGGCTTGTCAAGTTCTCACGAATAATGATGCCCGCATTATTCACAAGCAGGTCGACACAGCCGATGTCGTTGGAGACCTTTTCGGCAAGGGTGTAGCAAGCGTCTGCGTTGGTGACATCCAGCTCGAACGGCCACGCTTTCCCACCTTCCTTCTCAATGAGCGCGGCGGTTTCCCTGACGTGTTCGAAAGCAATGTCGCTAACCACAACCTTGGCGCCGGCCTGGGCAAGGCCGAGCGCGAGTGCACGGCCATTGCCTTGTCCTGCGCCGGTTACGAAAGCCACGCGGTCTTCGAGCAAACGTGGCGCGACGTATTGAGGGAACGACATGATTTCTCCTTGATGTCTGATGGATATACGGTTAGCAACGCCCGCTGCGTTAGTGTTTCACGTAAACATATGGGGTTGCATAGGTGTAATTACCCACATCCAGACACCACATTCCATCGATATGGCGATAGCGCTGATGCGTTGCTTGCGACTTAGCGTATGGCTCCGGCTGGAACCCACACGGTGTGTGGGTTCTCGCCGTCCGATGGTCTTTGAGATGAGTGTGAAGCTGCCCGATAGGGATTTGCACCTATGCAAAAGGAGTGGCGCATGTTTAATTTTGTGGCGTAGTATCTGGGCTATCGGGGGAGGCAGCCCTCCCTCAAGACAACGAGCGCCGCAAATAGGTCAATCTGCGCGCCGCGCGTAACACGGTGCGTTCCTCTCGAATCCAGTGAGAGTAAATCGCTACACCGATTCGTTGTCCTACATATAGCAAGCCGAATTGGCCTGTTGCCCACGAGAGGCCGCGACAAGTGATGGCAATCAGACGCCGCCGCTGACGACTCGGACTAAAAAATTATTAAGGAGACTTTTAATGGCGAAGAAGGGAGTTGTTCGATGTGTAGTAGGTGCGATTCTTGGTTTGGCTGTTCTTCCTGCATTTGCTCAGTCGAGCGTGATTCTGTACGGCATTGTCGACACGTCTATCACCTATCAAAACAGTCAAACAACTCTCGGCTCGACGACGCCGGGAAAGTCCAACGTTCGCATGCAGTCGGGTGTGTGGAACGGAGACCGTTGGGGGCTTCGTGGCACAGAGGACCTCGGTAACGGTTATCAGACGTTGTTTGTCCTGGAGTCGGGATTCAATATCGCGAATGGCGGACAGCAGTTCACGAATGCGATGTTTGGCAGACAGGCGCGTATCGAGTTGTCGAACCCCGCCTATGGGGCCTTGTCAGTGGGCCGTCAATATAGCGCTTATTACGTGATGCTTTCACCGTGGGTTCCCGCGTTCTATGTGACCGGGTACGGTTCGCATCCCGGTGACCTCGACGGCATGGATACCTACTATCGCTCGAACAATGCGATTTCCTATACGACGCCGACGTTTTACGGCATTACGGCGAGTGGCCAATTTGCTCCTGCCGGCGTACCTGGAAGCTTGAACCAGGGGTCGACGTGGAGCGGGGGACTTCAATACAAGGGCGGAAATTTTGGTCTTGCCGCGGGCTTCTGGCGCATCAATAACTCAACCCCCGGCGGTGGCCCATACGGCGCGGAATCTTCTGTGAACTCATCCGGTCAGCAGGGCGTGTCGGCCATCACAAATGGCTACAGCCAAGCCCAGGCTCAACAGCGCTTCGCTGTCGACGGCGGCTATGTCTTCAACCAGAACTGGGACATCTCGTTTGCATATTCGAACGTGCAGTACGTCCCGGGCGTGAATTCCAAGTTCACCGACACGGCCGTCTGGAACACGGTAGGCAGTGTGCTTCATTGGAAGCCGGCCGTTGCGTTCGATTTGGCACTTGGCTACAGCTACACGTGGGCTTCCAAGGCGAACAACATCTCGGACGCAGCCAAGTATCACCAGGTCGTTCTCTCCCAATATTACGCGCTTTCGAAGCGTACAGGTTTATACGCGCTTGAAGGATACCAGCGTGCGTCGGGCCAGACGCTGGGTAACCCGGGGACTGGCGCAATTATTAATGCCACACCGGCCATCGGTGACAGCTTCCAGACGACCCCGGGGGCGAGCCGCTCCTTGGTCGCGGTCAGTCTGGGTGTCGTGAGCAAGTTCTGATTGATTGAAACGACGATGGGATGAATACGCCCATCGAATGCTGAAGCAACAGGTTGGAGACATCATGAAAGCAATTCGCGTCATCGCAGGAATCGTAGCCTCGCTCAGTTTTGCTGCGGCGGTCCCCGCCGCGTCGGCGCAGGAAATAAAGATTGGCTTCAACGGCGACCTTTCTGCGTCGCCCTCGGCACAGAGCGGACAAGCCGCTGTCCTTGGCATGCAAGCTGCAATAGCTGATGTGAATGCGGCGGGTGGACTGCTCGGCAAAAAACTGACGCTCGTCGTGCGCGACGATGTATCACAGCCGCCCAAGTCTATCCAGAACATGACGGACCTCATCGACAACGAAAAGGTTGTTGCCGTCTTCGGTCCGACGAACTCTGGAAACGCAATGGCATGGAAGCACATCGTCAATCAGAAGAAGATGCCGGTGATTGACAATGTCTCGTCGGGAACGGACATCACCAAGCCGATGAGCCCCGGTGCGGACAACTACATGTTCCGTGTCTCGATGGTCGACCGTGAGCAAGTCGCGGCGCTGATGGCGTATGTGAAGAAGACGGGTAATGCAAAGAAAGTTGGCTTCATGACCGAGACGACAGGCTACGGTCAAGGTGCTCTCAAAGACATGAAGTCCATCGCCGAGATGCAGGGAATCACTCCCGCTGCCATCGAACAATTTGGCGTCAGCGACACCGACATGACTTCACAGTTGAACAAGCTCAAGGAGGCGGGTGTCGACACGGTCATCATCTGGGCGCAGGGTACGCCTATCGCTCAGGTTATGCGGAGCATGGAGAAAATCAACTACTACCCGCGTACGCTCAGTTCCTGGGCGGCGGACAACATTACTTTCTATGATGCAGCCGGAAAGACGTTGGCAGAGAAGCCGCTCTTTCTGCGTACCGTCAGTGAAAATCGGACCCCGGCGCAGGACAAGTTGTTCACCCGCGTCGGGTCTCAGCTGAAGGCGCCGAGTTCGTTCTCGTTTGCGCTGCACGGCTACGACTCCGTGATGATTCTGGTTCAGGCAATCAAGCAGGCGAACAGTACGGATGGCGCGGCAATCCGTGTTGCGCTCGAGAACCTCAATGCACCGGTGCAAGGTTTGCTTAAAACCTACAACAAGCCTTTCAGCAAGACAAATCACGAAGCACTGGTAGCAAAGGACTTCGTTTGGGTGCACTGGAAAGATGGCCGACTCGTGCCGTACAGCGATGCGCTCGTTGCGTCCCTGACCCCGGCGGACTACAAGCAGTAACGGTCCCATTGATGATGGGGGCACCGCAGGTGCCGTCACAGCGGAGAACACTCATCATGGAAGCTATCTTTCAGGCGGTAATCAGTGGGCTGGCGGTCGGCGGCGCATATGCGCTTGTGGCGTTGGGCTTCAGCATCACGTTCACTACGACGAAAACGCTCAACTTCTCGCACGGCGAGTTTGTATCGAGCGGCGCATTCATTGGAATGAGCGCGATGCTGCTCCTCTTGGGAAAGCCAATCACCTCGACAACTTTCGGCGGGGCTGTTCCCAGCGTGAGTGCGCAATTGTTGGCGCTGGTTGCCGCACTCGTGGTGATGGGCGCGCTCGGATGGCTCCTGTATGCCGTCGGCGTGCGTCCTTTCGCAAAACAGCCTGGAATGGCGTGGGTCATGAGCACTCTCGGATTCGGTGTGGTCTTGGACAGCATTGGGCTGGCCATTTGGGGCCCTAAACCGGTTGTGGTGCCGTCCCCTGTTGGTGACTCCGTTATTCAACTTTTCGGAATCGGCGTGCGTCCGCAAGAGCTGCTTCTCCTGGCGGTGGCCGTCCTCGTGATGCTTGCCTTTGACATCGTCATGCGAAAGACGATGGTCGGAAAGATGATGCGCGCTGTCGCCGCCAACGGTAACGTCGCGAGCCTGATGGGCATCAACACGAACGCAGTGATGATTGGTTCCTTCGTGGTGAGCTCGGCGTTGGCTGGGCTGTCTGGCTTTCTCATTGCACCCATCACGCAGGCGTCTCTCTTCATGGGCCTGGCCATTGGACTGAAGGGCTTTTCTGGCGCGATGGTAGGTGGTCTCAACAATCCCCGCGGTTGCGTTGTCGGTGGCTTTGCTCTCGGAGTGTTCGAGTCAACGGTCAATTTGTGGCAGGCGCAGTGGCGTGAGATTGCGGTGTTCGCTGTGGTGATTCTCGTCCTGGCTTTCAAGCCGACGGGCCTCTTTGGCAGCCGCCTCGTGGAGAAAGTATGAAAAAGTACAGCCACATAGCAGGCGTGTGCGCCATCGCGGTCGTGCTTGGCGCCGCCGCGCTGTCTATCGGAAATGACTATTACCTGCACATCGCGTTCATGATGTGCGTCTACTACCTGTGCGCCGCCGGCATGAACGTCCTTGTCGGCTTCGCAGGGCAGAAGTCGCTCGGTCAGGCGGGACTGTTCGGAGCGGGAGCTTACGCAGTCGCGCTTCTCACATCGCAGACGGAAATCAGTCCGTGGGCAGCCATGGCCATCGCAACGGCCATCTCGGGCGTCTGCGGGGTGCTCATCGCGCTGCCGTCGCTTCGTGTCAAAGGGCCGTACCTGGCCATGGTCACACTCGCGTTCGGTATCGTTGTGGAACGGCTGGTCAGCGACTGGACAGATGTGTTTGGCGGAGCCCAAGGCATCTACGGGATTCGTAGCCCGGAAATGGGTGGGCAGCCGATGTCGCTCGGTCAATGGGTGTGCGTCGGGCTCGTTTTCTGCGCGGTTACTCACCTGTTGCTTCGCAACCTGCTGAATGGAAGGTTTGGCCGTGCCTTCCTTTCGCTTCAGGCTGACGAAATTGCATCGTCATCGGTGGGCGTTCGTGTCTATCGAGGCAAAGTTATTGCGTTCGTGATTGCAGCGGTGACGTGTGGACTTGCTGGCGCAATGGTCGCTCAGCAGAACCAGTACATCAATTCCGATTTCATCTCGTTTCAGCTCTCTATCTTCATCCTGCTGCTTGTCCTTTTTGGTGGAGCGGGAACGAAGCTAGGGCCCGTCGTTGGCGCAATCGTCCTGACCCTGCTTGATGCACTTCTCGCACGTTGGCCTTCAGTTCAGCACACGCTGTATGGGCTGCTGCTCTTGTTCGCGTTGTATGTGATGCCTGGCGGAGTAGTCGGAACGCTATCGAAGCTGGTCGGACGCAAGAGTCAAGATACGAAGGAAGAATACGCTGCCCCGGGCGGGCAGGTCACGACGCTCTTGCGCGGCGGCCGTTCGAACGGTGGAGAGTTGCTGACGGTTACCAAGCTCTCGAAAGCCTATGGTGGCGTGAAACCGGCTCAAGACATTTCGTTCGCCTTGAAGCGCGGTCATATCCACGCGCTCATCGGCCCGAATGGTGCCGGGAAGAGCACGATGATTAACATGGTAACGGGCATCGTCCGTCCGGACAGCGGGTCGATTCGCTTCAACGGGAAGGAGATAGGTGGAAGCGCGGTTCATTCCATCTGTTGCCTCGGTATGGGCCGTACCTTCCAGAACCTGAGACTCTTCGCCGATTTGTCGGTTCTCGACAATGTAATGCTTGGTCGGCACAGCCGGATGAAGAACGGCTTGTTTGCTTCCTTGTTCGCGACCTCGAAGGCGCGTCAAGAGGAGGAAATCACGAGGCAACGTGCGCGCGAGCTGCTTGAGCTGGTTGACCTCGGTCACCTGGCGAGCCGTCCCGCAGGGAGTCTGCCGTATGGCCTGCAACGCCGGGCCGAGCTTGCCCGTGCACTGGCCACCGAACCGCAGCTGTTACTGCTGGATGAGCCGGCAGCGGGTTTGAACCCACAGGAAACGGCGGAGCTGGGACAGCTGCTCCTTCGTATCAGCAAATATGGCGTGAGCATCCTGATGGTCGAGCACCACATGGACCTCGTCATGTCGATTTCCGACCACGTCATCGTGCTTGACTACGGCATCAAGATTGCCGAAGGCAAGCCTGCAGACGTCCAGGCCAACCCGCGCGTCGTCGAAGCATATCTCGGCGTCGACGAAGCTGAAGCCGCATGAGAGAGGAGCAACGATGCTCAAAGTCGATTCAGTAAAGGTCTCTTACGGCGCTATTCAGGCCGTGAAGGGTGTGAGCCTCGAGGTGAGGGAAGGCGAAGTCGTCACCATCATCGGCGCGAACGGTGCCGGGAAAAGCAGCCTTCTAAAGAGCATCGCGGGGCTGCAGGCGGTCTCCTCCGGCCGCATCACGGTTGGCGGTCGCGACTGCACCCGGTTGCCTGCACACATGCGCCTCGGCCTCGGTATCGCCCTGTCGCCCGAAGGTCGCGGCGTGTTTCCCGACCAGACCGTGCGTGAGAACCTCCTTCTCGGAGCCTATTCCCGCAAGCAGCCGATGTCCGCGACTGAGGTAGCGATGGAGCGGGAGTTTGACCGGTTTCCACGTCTTCGCGAACGTCAGAACCAGCTCTCGGGAACGCTTTCCGGGGGCGAGCAGCAAATGCTCGCCATTTCGCGCGCATTGATGAGTCAGCCGCGCATGCTTCTTCTCGATGAGCCTTCGTTGGGCCTGGCTCCGCTGGTCATCCGCGACATTTTCGATGCCATCCGTAGTCTGCGCGAGGATGGCCTCACCATTCTGCTGGTCGAGCAGATGGCGAAGCAGGCCTTGGGGGTCGCTGACAGGGCATATGTGCTTGAGGTTGGCAACATCACGCTGGAGGGGGCTGGGCGCGACTTGCTGAACGACCCAAAAGTCAAGGCGGCATATTTAGGCGCGCATTGACCGCGCCGAGCTTTCGACCTAGTCACGACATTGGAGGATTGATGAGCACGGTACGCATGGGGCTTATTTCAAAGAAGCCCGAATGGTCGAACGATGAGTTTTACAAGCATTGGCTCGGCCATCACGGCCCGTTGGTGAAAAACGCACCTGGACTCAGTCAGTATTGGCAGAACCACATTGTCGACCGTGTTCAGCGCGGAATCGACTTCGAGCGGGAGCCGTGGGAGTTCGACGGTTTCTCGCAACTGTGGATTTCGGACCCGAACAAGCCGTTCGGAGAGGGGGAGCTGCCGCAAAGAATCATCGAAGACGAGAACCATTTCCTCGGCCGCCTTCATATCCTGACCGTCAGGCAGACGACTGTAGTAGAAGTGCCGGAAGACGCGTCTCGTGCAAAGCTCAAGAAGCGGATTTCTCTCATCCGCCGTCGCCCCGAGCTTTCGGAGCAGGACTTTCTGAACGAGTGGAAAGTACATGCGGATTTCGTTCGCACGATGCCTGGCGTCAAAGGCTATCGGCAGAACGCGGTAGTGCAGCGAGAGCTTGAGAAAGGCAGGCCTTGCAATTACGACGACCTACCCATTGATGGGGTCGTTGAGTTCTGGTTCGAAAGCACTGAGTCGCTGCAAAAGGCGTTCGAATCAGAGGTCGGCGTGAAGACGATGGAACATGCAAAAACATTCCTCGCCGGCATCACCGCGTTCCTGGTCGAGGAGCACCGAATCATCTGACGTCCCTGGAATTGAGTGGGTGCCGCGTCCCTGCGACGGCGGGGGCCGCGGTTGTGGTGCTGGCGTAAGTGGATTACGTCTTGTAAATAAAGTTAGGAATGAAGAGTAAGTTTATCTAACGATTGGCGAGACACCGATGGAGGTCGTCATGAAGCGTTCAAGTCGTGCAGCGCTGCTTGCAGCCGCGGCAATTCTGTTATCCGGTGCGGCAGTTCCCGCGCTTGCGTCTACACCTTTTCCGGGTGGAGTATGGAGCCCGGGTAATCCGACTTACGGGACCGCACTAGACAAAAGCGTCCCGGTCACCATGAGCGATGGAACGGTGCTTATGGTCGATGTGTCCTATCCCACTGACTTGCATACCGGTGCTCGGGCGAAGGGTCCGTTCCCTGTCATTGTCACTCAAACGCCATACCTTGGGAATCCGTCCACGGCTGGTGATTACTTCGTTCAGCGAGGCTACATCTATGTGACAGCATCGGTCAGAGGGACTCGAAACTCAGGCGGCGACTTTTCGTTCTTCGGCAACGACGGGACGGATGGTGCGGAGATAGTCCAATGGGCCGCGACGAAGCTGCAGAACTCAAACGGCAAGATTGCTCTGCAAGGCGATTCCTGGTCAGGACTGAACCAATACACGACGGCGCTGGCAGCCGGAAAAAATTCACCTATCAAGGCTCTAGCACCGTTTTGTGCAGGAGCCGAGTTTTACCGTGAGACGTATTTCGCAGGCGGCATCCCTACGCAAACGGGCCAGTTCCCACTAGGTTTCGGTGCTGCGGTTGGTAATAATCATGGCGCGACCGCATACGGCCAGGCAATGGTCGACGAAATCAACGCGGGTGGCCCCAGGGCTTATTACAGAGACTTCTGGAAGGTGCGCTCTCCCGGCACGTTCGCCCGGCAACTCGCAGACCTCGACATTCCGACTCTTATTTGGAGCACGCACCAGGACATTTACGCTGAAAGCTCTATGTCCATGTACGCATATTTGCAGAACGCGAGAAGCGGCCAATACGTATACGGTCCCATGCGTCCGAACCAGGATGTCACAGGCCGCTACCAGGTGATTATCAGCCAGGGCGGTCACTGCCAATTTGAGGAGCAGACGACTGGGCAGAACATTACAAACAACATCACGCTGGAATGGTTCGATACCTGGCTCAAAGGTAAGAAGACAGGGATGGCGGACACTAAGCAACCAGTTCACGTCCACGAGCTAATTTCCAACAACTGGATTAGCACGTCGGCTTACCCGGTTGCGCCTGTGTACAAGCAATACTTCCTTACGCCCAAGGGAGCGCTTTCAAAGAAGCCTTCGAATCAATCGGCGGAAGTCAATTTACTTTGGGCGCAGCCAAGCGCCGGGAGCACGGCGCAATTTGATGGGCCGGTCCTGAAAAAGGGAGCGACGCTGGCCGGCCCGATGAGCGCGTCATTCTATGCCTCGTCGACAACGCCGAATCTGGAACTTATCGCGACCGTGCAGCTTGTGGGTGCCGATGGGACCGTCACGCCACTTTCCAGTGGTACTGTTCTTGGGAGCCTTTCAAAGAACGACCCAAATCGGTCTTGGCTTGATAAGAACGGAGTGCCGGTAAAGCCCTATGGCGAGTATTTCGCTGACCACTATGTGCCAGCAGGCAACATTCGACGGTACGACTTCGTCATATCGCCAAAGTTTGCTTCCATCCCCGCAGGAAGCAAGGTCCGCCTCATAGTCAGCACCCAGACTCCCTCGCAGCAGTCGAACGGCATCGGGTCGCCGCCTCCGGCAAACTCGCAATGCTCTCCCGTACTCGGCACCGACGCATGCTTTCCGACGCATCCTCAGGCGGTCTCTCTGACGGGAAGTACCGTCTCACTGTATGTTGGCGCAAGCCTCCCGTCGTCCTTGAATTTGCCTTTGCTCAAAGCAGGCTGCTTCAAGTCTGAAGGCAACACGAGTGTCCCATACTGGGACTCTGATTCGGCGAAGAAGGACGGTCCCGTATGCCAGGAGGCAGACGACGACTGAGCGGTATTCAATGCGGTAAGTAGTTCGCCCCGTCCTAAGGGACGGGGCGTTTCGCGAGGGGAGGAAATCTCCGATTCAACAGGCTGCCCAATGCCGTCGACTCCCATTATGCTTTCAGTCGAGATGGCACGGCGAGCAATCGATAAGGCGGCGCTTGTTCGGACAGGTGAGTTCGGCCGGTCGCTCCGACGCCGCAGCGGCATTCGTTACGCGGTGCGAACCTCGGGGCGGATGCGGTTGACAATCATCATGCCGATGGTGGTCCAATATTCCGACGCTGCGTGCTCAGTCTTCAGGGACTCGTGCTCGACAATACGTGCATTCATCGGGCTCAGCAGAAAATCCTCGAGGTCTGCGAGGCTTGAAAAGCTCATAAGACTTATTCCATCAAGCGTCGCTGCGTCAGGATGAAAAAACGGCTGGCCGGATGCTCGACCACCGATGTTGTGAAGCTGGACATAACGTTTGACCAACTGACTGCCTTGGCAGTGACTGCTGACATAGGGGCCATGGTCCTTGAGCCACCACTGCTGGAATGATTCGCGCGCCTCGTCTTTTCGACGCACATGTAGCTTGACCAATGTGACTGCTTCATTTCCCGATTCGCTGGGAATGATGATGTGCTGCAGGGCAAGTACCGGCGCGATGTCGCGAAACATGGTCAAGTCTTCGGGAAGAATTTTGGTGCGCACTCGCTCGTTAGCGAACACGGCTGCGATGTCATCGATGCTCTCAAAGTTGAGATACGCGACGCCATCCCAGCGCGGCCGTTGATACGGTTCAATGTGTCCGAGAATTGTCGGCCAGAGCATTCCGCTTTGGTCGACTGGAGCGCGGTATGGGGGCGCATTAAAGCTTGTTGGCCCTGGAGCGAATCGATGCAGTTGTTCATAACGCAGCAGTCGCTCCAAGCTGCGGTCGTCGTGCTCTTCGATGTAGGTGAAACGGACGCCATGCACCTTTCGCCAATACTCGCCCCAGTGCTCGAAGCTGACGTTGGGATTACTCTCGAAACCAATGGTGGAGGAATCTTTCGCCGGGTCGCGTAATGGATGGCCAGACGTGTCGAGCGTGTAACCATCACCCACTCGACGTACGTCGGGTGGCGTCGTATCCGCACGGGACAGCAACGAAAAGAGAACTGTCAGCGGCTCGCTTCCACCTGGTCGAGTTTGGACGTAGGGCGGTCGATACAGCTTTTCGACAACGAAGTTAGACATGGGCTGACCTTCGAAGGATTTAGCAGACAAAAGTGGGAAGCGAGGCGTCTACCGCAACCACGCTGACATCTCATCGGCCAGCGCGCTCCGTTCGATAGGGAGACTCGACACCGACGCACTGACAAAAGGCCTATTTTGATTTCGTTGTCACTCGCTGTCCGCGACGTTGGTCTGGGCATGGAAGGTGGAGTCTTGGAATCTGCTAAGGTCGGTAACCCTAGCATCTGGCGCCACGATTGCCTTCAAGATGGAGCGTACGGAGCGTAATCCACGTAGCCCTCTGCGCTGCCACCATAGAAGGTCGCCGGATTCGCGGGGCTCAGTGGCCAATCATTCTGAAGGCGGGCAACGAGGTCAGGATTGCTGATGAATGCTGCGCCGAATGCAACGAGGTCGATGACATCAGCGGCAATCATTTCCTCCGCAAGTTCTCGCGACATACCACCTGCAAGAATGAGCGCAGTATGTGGCAGAAAGCCCTTCAGGAGACGCAGGAGGGCCATGAACCCGGACTCGGCTTCCGGTTCGAGAGCGTTGTCCAGGCGCGAGTATCCCGACTGATTCATGACGTGAACATACGCGAGCTTTCGCTTCCCGATTTCGCGGCAGAGCTCACTGTATGTCGCATCGATGGTCGGATAGAAGGGCATGTCGAATAGCTTGCCGTAAGGCGAAATTCGAATGCCGACCCGCTCAACACCGATACGTCCAGCAACGGCATCGATGACTTCGAGAGTGAAGCGCAACCGATTCCCAATGTTGTCGGCTGAGTAGCAATCGCTCCGGTCATTGACGAGCGGGTTCATAAACTGCTCGAACAGATAGCCGTTCGCGCCATGAATTTCGACTCCGTCAAACCCTGCCTTCATAGCATTCTCGGCAGCCTGAGCAAAATCCTGGACGATACGCCGAACTTCCTGCGTTTCGAGCTGGCGAGGCGTCGGCGTGTCTACGGGGTTGGGCTTCCCGCTATCGTCGTAGGCGAAGGCCTTCGCGTTCACTGCCTGTTTGGAACTGGCGCTGACGGGGGCCTTCCCATCATCCTGAATCGAAGGGTGGGAAACGCGACCGACGTGCCAGAGCTGCGCGAAAATCTTTCCTCCGACGGCGTGAACTGAATCGGTAGTCAGGCGCCAGCCGGCGATTTGCTCCGGCGTGTAGATGCCTGGGTTGAAGAGATAACCCGTTCCTTCTCGCGAAATCGATGTGCCTTCGCTGACAATCAGGCCAGCAGTAGCGCGCTGCGTGTAATAGAGGGCGATGCGTTCATCAGCGACTTCGCGCGACGCGCGTGCTCGCGTGAGCGGAGCCATGACAATGCGATTCTTTAATGCTGTGCCAGAGAGATTGAATGGTTCAAAAATGGTTTTCATAGATGGATTACGCGACCACGTCAGGGAGCCAGCGTGCACTCGAGTGCACATCGTTCAGTGTGAAGGAAAGTGCGGAAGGACTTCAGAAGCGAGCTCATCCATCAGCTCAGCGTACGGGCGTCGACTAACCTTGGGATTCAGTGCGATGTGATTCACGCCCGCTGCTTGAGCGTCGTGCAGAAAGTTCACAAGGCCTTTGCTCCCGGCTCGCAATCCGCCGCGAGTTCGGATAAGCGGCTCATTCTGGTTTTCTACCAAGTCGAGAAATCCACCAATACCAAGAGGCTTGAATTCTTGGGAACCGCAGGTCTGTTCAACCTGAGCACGCCATTGTTTCGCGAACGATGGCAGCTGTTCGGGCACCGGGGAGGAGCCAATGAATCCGTCCATGTTCTCAGCAATCCAGGCCAAGCTTTGTTGGGCTCGCCCGATGGCAACAGTCGGCGTCCCACCGAATGGTGGCTTCGGTACAAGGTCGTGCGTTCCACGCGAGCTTCCGAATCTGGGCGAGGAGAACCGCGGAAAATCGTTGTGTAACACTCTGGTGAAGACATCAAAAGCGTCACGGAAGCGCTCGCCTCTTGTCTCAAAGTCGATGCCGAAGAGGGGGTACTCGGCCGGACGGTCGCCGGATGAGAGCCCCAAGACCATGCGGCCACCCGACAATTGGTCAAGCGAAGCTATCTGCTTGGCAAGAATCAACGGCTCTCGCATTGGCAAGACGATTCCCGCCGTCCCGAGCGCTATCTTCCGGGTAAAGGCAGCTAGATAGGCGATGTATGGAATAGGGTCGAAAACTTGACCAACATCGCCGTAGTCTGGGTCATAGAACGGGACGTCGCGCATCCATAGGGCAGCAAAGCCGAGAATATCGGCTTTCTGAGCCATCGTAACGTGGTCCCGCATCGTCGGCGCCGGCCTATTCGGATGGGTTTCAAGCGGCAGGATTAGACCGACGGTCAGCTTCTCTCGCAAAAAGAGGCGTGCATAACCGGGCTGTTCAGAAAGCTGTGCGCGGCTGAAGCCATGCTCAACGTTGGCGTTCATACGGGTTCTCCATGTTGGCTTCATTCTAATTTTGTCCGGGAGGGCCATTAACCCCCTAGAATTCCATTTACTTCATCCCTCAATTCTCAAATCATGTCGAAAGATAGATTCGATGGTCTCAGCGAGTTTGTCCTGTCAGCCCAGGAGGGAAGCTTTACGGCAGCCGGCGCTCGGCTTGGTTTGACCAGCAGTGCGGTCGGCAAGGCCATCACGCGGTTAGAGGGACGTATTGGGGCCAAGCTGGTCCATCGAACCACACGGCGGCTCACCCTGACGAACGAGGGAGAGGCCTACCTGGCCAGTTGTCTACGCGTACTCGGAGATTTGGACGAGACGGAGAGTTTTTTGGCCACAGGACACCGGGAGCCGGTGGGTCGAGTCAGAATTGAGTTGCCGGCAACCTTTGGTCGGCGTCACGTGCTTCCGACGTTGCTCGAACTTTCGCGTCGGTATCCTCGACTGGACGTCTCAGCGAATTTCAGCGAACGGCTGGTTGACCTTATCGCTGAAGGCGTCGATGTTGCCGTGCGAATCGGCCAATTGAAGGATGACGCGGACATTGCCGCGCGGAGACTTGGCGAACAGCGTCTGGTGATTTGTGCCTCGCCTCAATACTTTAAAGAACACGGCAAACCTAAAGACAAGGCTGACCTGCTTCTGAATCACGACTGCATTGCGGGGTTGCAACGAAGTCGTCGGTCCGCCTGGCTGCTTCGGAATGACGCTGGCGATTTTGAACTCACGCCGGTGAGAGCGCGGCATGAGTGGGGCGACGGTGAGGCGATGCTAAATGCTGCGGTAGCAGGTTGCGGCGTGGCTCAGCTTCCAACTTGGCTTGTGGGTGCGCATCTTCGCAACGGGGACCTGATTGAAATCCTCAAGGAATGGTCTGGTGGGGAGATGCCGGTTCATGTCATCTGGCCGAGAACAAAATATGTCCAGCCACGAGTCCGCGTGGTGATTGACGAGCTCATCCGGTTGTCCAATGACGTTAGCTCCGGGTTCAAGCCTTGAATATCAGGCGTCAGATGGTCTCGCGGTACTCGGTACCAGACCCGTGCTGTCGCCCGATACGGCGAAGGCTGGGTGCGTCTCGACCCGAAGGACCCAGCGTCGCTCTTCGCCATCCGGCACGGCCGCCGCCGGCCGAGCTGCAAGCATCGTCTCGCAGCGTCAGCGCTGCAACCCCGTAGGCCCTTTGTTTCACTTCGCAACTTTGCGCATTCTCTCAAGTGAACATCTCTTGTTTTTTTGAATGCCCCTTGGTGAAGTTGAGCCCCGCCTTATCCTGAGCGAGGCCTTCAGACACGTTCCAAAGCATCGTTAGATGGCCCCTCGGAGCTAGCGTCGCCCGTCAGCCGTTCGCCTCAGGGCGCTGACTTCGCCACCCTGTCCGGTGTCTCAAGGCCAGGTCTGTTTGCGATTTCTTGCAACCGCGACGGAACGCGTCAACGACGGACATTTCAACGGCCTGCTAGATGGTCACCGCTAGTGGTTATCAAACTGGCTTACCCCGGGTAGCAACTTGTCAAGCATAGCTTTTTGCCACTTCCGGTAACCTTCTGCAGTGGCACATGACGAACGGATGATTTTGCAAACCGTCGACCCGGACGCCCTACACTTATCGAGCGCAAGTTGCTGAGTCTGACCTTCGGAGTATCCCGCCGGTCCTGCCACATACGCCCAGTGAACGTTGCCGTCCGAGAAAGCGATACATTGATTTTTGACCCGTAGCTCGACCTGGCACTGCGGGCATCTGTGGGCCGCGTCTGCTTCAGCGTCGCCCATTGAAAGTTTAGGTCCGGTCACGAGGAAATTGTCATTGGCGGGGTTGCGCGCCAAAACTGCGTAATACACCGGACCATTCAAAGGATTGCCATTCGGCGACTCCTGCATCGCAAAGCTCGCGGGGTCCATATTCAGTGTGAAGTCGCCAATCCTCTCATGAGCGTCATCGAGCATCACCCGAATGGGAAAGACTGCCGGCGTCAATCCAGCAGGACAGCTATCGTAATTGCGGCCGGTAGACGTGAAGCCCTCAGTCGGGCTCACGCAAAATGTGTCGGCGCTTGCGATAGTCTTGGAGCCCTCCCAAGGGTCGGGGTCAACTGTTGCGACGTGCTTGCCGGAGAACCCTAAAACCCAGAATTCCCCTTGTTCGATAACCGGAACATATAAAATCTCGCATGTATGCGGTGATACGTGGTACCAGCCTGATGCCTTAATCGGAGTTGATTGAATTCCATAAAAGGTTCGTTGTGCGATTGCCACCGTCAATGCGTGTGCCGAGCCTGTATTGCAAACCCGGAATTGCGCTTGTGCGGCGACGCACGCTAGGAGGGTTGAGCCCGCAATCAGGATGCTCAGTGATTTCATTCCGTGCTCCGATAACTCAACAGGTACAGTCGGAACGGACTACTACCTCTGGCTGTCGTTCCAAACGCGGATTAGTTGAAAGACGGCGTTTCGCTTCATCGTTTTAAAAATTTGTTGTCCGAATAGATTGGCTAGACCGGCGCTACATGGTCAGGACACGGCCGCGCACCCGGTTGGATTGCCGCCGCGAACGGTCGCAGTAAATTCCTGATTGAAGGCAACGCGGCAGGGTCAGCTCGCAGAGTGCGGAAACGAAATGAAGTTGGAATTGCATCGACGTTACCGGGCGCCGCTACCGCGGATTCCCAGAAGGCCAGGTTCGGTGGCTTTTGATTGATTGGACGGACGTTTGGACCTAGCAGGGGCTCTCAGATGTCTTGCTAGCATGCAGCCAACAGCGCGTTCGATAAATGCTCTATAGGGCCCAGATTATATTCGGGTCAGCATTAAACATCGGTTGCCGTGCTAACCGATTCGCGTTTCGCTTGGGGAACCCAGCCTAGTCGGGGCGTTGCGCCCGTGCGCTCATGATAACGGCCACCACCTTCGAGGGCGGCTCGATGCTTACCGAATAAACGTGCTGCTGGTTCTCTGGCACGTTATCTTCACAAGATTTACCCATGGCTACCAATCCCGAAGTCGCACCGCCGATATCGAAGCGACCGGAACAGACAGCCCCGTCCTCTCGGCGGAGAGTTATCAGATAGACGCGCGTTTCCACCTCTTCGGCTCGGGCTTCAATTCTCATATCAAAATGAATAACTCTAGGAATTTCTGCTGGCTGCAGGGTCCAAGGTGTCTGGCTTATGGGGATTTGCTGCTCAAGGGAGCCGAGCGTTTTGTTGGGGAATTTTGACGAGGGAGGTTTTGTGGGCGGACTCGAGGATGACACTTGCCTCGGCGGCTGCGGCAGTGCTGTGGGTGAGCAAGGTGTCATTCCTGACAATTGCTTCGTACCGCATACCCATGAGGCACCCAAGTTCTGGACCACAATTGTGATTGCGGTCTGGCTTGGATGTCCGGCGGCGACGAGCGAAGTAATCTCTTTCACGAGAGGAGCAAGGCCGGCGATAGCGCCAATGAGGCCCGTCAGCGCGACAAGGAGAGGGAAGGACCTGGACTCTGTTGGCATGGGGACTCCGTGCACACCTCGAATGCGATTCGGAAGCCGAACACGTCCGCGCTGCGAGGTACCCTCTAATCGCGTGCTGTCTTGCCCGTTCCGCTGGCGAGTCTGCATAGGGAGAAATCCGCCCTAACTGCTCACCTTCTGGGGCCAGACGATATCGCGTTTCCACCGTTGCCATCCGACTTTTGGCCTGTCGTAGTCAGACAATTGCTTCGGCGAGACAGTCGGACGCCGTTAGCGCCAAACCCGCCGTTCGCTTCACTGACAACTTCGCGCTGCTGAAATCAACGCCTGCGAATGCTCGATTTGCTGGCGATATGAAGGTTTTTGCTCGAATTCCAAGATGCTGACGGACAGCAGGCTGCAGATGTCTTCCATGGAGGCAATGAAGAGGTCAGAATCTCGCTCCATTTTTGCGCCATTTTGGCGGTGAGCGACGCGACGACCAATATGCGGAACTATCTTTTCGTCGGTACCTTGACGTGCCGTTTCTTGTTAAGAACTGGCGTCTGCGCGAATGACACAGCCTCGTCAAACAGGTCCGCCAGCGCATCGAAAGCTGGGCTGCCTCTGCCGAATGCTAGCCATTGCCGCATCGGCGCGCGGTCGTATGGCCTGAAGTACGAGCAGCCAGGTGTTGGCAGTAGCGCGGTAACGCGGTCTGCAGGCAGCTTGAGCACTATCAGGTCGCCATATACACAGGCGGCCATCGCCTTGCCTGCAAAGAACCCCGGGCATCCGAACATCGCTCGTTCGTGAATGTCGCCATATTGGCTGGCTACTGCTCGCAACGAAGCGAGCAGGTTGCTGGGGTCTTCGTTCGGTTTTAGCACGGCGGCCCTCCCAAGTCCAGTAGTCGTGATTTGCGTCGCCCACGCCTGTTTCTTGTGGCAATCATAGGTCAATCCCCGCCATCGCGCGCTGGTCGATTGATGCGTCAGAGGTGATACCCCTCCACCCTATTTGGAATTTACCGATATGTACTCCCCCGCGGTCTATGGAGGCCACTCATGAGTCACACCGTTCGCGAAAACAGAAGCATCTCAACAGAGAACGTCGCATCAAAGGGCAGGTCGAGGCCATCGAGCGTGCGCTTGAGGAAGAGCGCGGATGCAACGACGTCCTTCGGCAAATCACGAGCTGCAGGGCCGCGATGAACGGTCTACTGCCAGTGGTGGTCGAGGACCACATCCGCACCCGTCTGGCCGACGAAGAAGAAGCCGGCGACGGGCACGACGGTAGTGCGACGGAGCAGTTAATAGAAGTGGTCCACAGCTACTTCAAGTAGAGGCAGGGACGAGCGAATTTGAAAGCGCCGCCTTTGGCGGCGGACCGACCACATCTTTCTCGGCGCAGTTTCACCAAAGCAACGAGCGCAAGACGTGGGCGGTTATTGCGCTGTGCAGCGCGATGATGCTGATTGGAATCGTCGGCGGTACCATGTTAGGGCTGTTAGCGCTTCTCGCCGACGGCCTGCACATGTCGAGGCACGCGGGCGCGATGCTGATTGCGGCGCTCGCATACACCTACGCTCGCAAACGCGCGACAGATTCGCGGTTTGTTTCTGGTACTGGCAAGCTGGGTGACCTGGCAGGGTTCACCAGCGCCAACTGTCTAGGGAAGCGCTGATCAATGGACCAACTGCCCAAGTTGCAGACGAGATGCCGTCGAATTTTCCGGATGACGAAGCGAATCGATGCTCAACTCGGTGAATTGGACGCGCAAACGAGGCTCCCTGCTCGCATTTTTTATACGCATGACGGATTGCTCCCATGGACCGATCGCGACAGATTTCGCGCAATCACCAGATTCGCAAGAGCGAACAGGCTGAACAGTTGCGCGGTGTTCTTGGCCAAGCCCTTGTATCGCGTCTTGCGATGGTGAAACAGGTTCTTGACGATATGGAATGGATGCTCAACCCGCGACCGGATCTGCGCCTTGGTTCGCTCGACCGCGATCACCAGGTTCTTCAGCGCCCCGTCCTGCATCGCCTTGATCTTTCCCCGCTTGGCAGCGACGTGCCACTTCACGGTCTTGCCCGCCATTTCCTCGCGCTTGTCTACGCCAATGTAGCCCGCGTCGGCGAACGCCTGCTCTTCATGTCCGTGCAGCAGGGCATGCGCTTGCGATACATCCGACACGTTGGCCGATGTGCCAACCACACTGTGGATCAGGCCCGAATCGGCATCGACGCCAATGTGGGCTTTCATTCCAAAGTGCCATTCGTTTCCCTTCTTCGTCTGATGCATTTCCGGGTCACGACTCTTCCCGGCGTTCTTGGTCGACGGCGGCGCTTCAATGATCGTTGCGTCAACCAGCGTGCCTTCCTTCATCATCAGCCCACGCTCGCACAGCGAGATGCCAATCTCGTCGAACAACTTCCGTGTCAGTTCGTGTTCGATCAGCAGGCGCCGGAATTTCAACAGCGTGGTCGCATCAGGCACGTTCTCAACTGCCAGATCGATGCCGGCGAAGGCTCGCAGCGCGATGCTGTCATACAGCGCGTCTTCCAGTCCTTCGTCCGACAGCCCGTACCACTGTTGCAGGAAGTAGATTCGCAGCATTCGCTCCAGGCCAATCGGCGGGCGGCCTCGCGTGCCCTTCGGATAGTGCGGCTCGATTGCCGACAGCAAGCGCTGCCACGGAACGACCTTCTCCATCTCGGCGAGGAAGCGTTGGCGCCTCGTCACTCGCTTCTTGCCTGCAATTTCCGCTTCGGCGAAGCCGATCTGCCTCTTCATCAGTGTGAGTCTGTTCCGTGAGTTGCCTTCTATAACGTCCTCAGCTACGCCAACGATGACCACCGAGCTGAATAAATCAGCGCTTCCCTAAGGTCGGGAGGCGTTTCCCTCGATGTGGGGCTAGAAAACAAGAGGCCACCCGAAGGTGGCCCGAAAAGTTAGGCAATTGACTACCAATTTCATACTGCCGACTGCTTTTTCGTCTTACTGTGCGTCGCTTCGTTCCTACCGTCGACGACTTCCCCGGGCATGTGATTTTTAGCGTTCTCCCTCTGAGGGCCGCCGCTTTCCGCGGTCTGGACGCCGGTCACGCAGCCACGACCGGGCGTCATGCCACTTCCTGAAAATGCGGTCTTTGCGGCCTGGCAATTGGCTCGCTTTAGTGCGTCATTTGAACCAGTTATCGGCAAACGCCGCCGCAGCTTTAGCCGTTAGAGCCGCTACTCGGGTCGATAGCTCCACACGCAACCGCCGCGTCGCATACTCGCTAGCTGCGAAGTTCTAGCTTGTAAAAGAAGTTTTCGATGGCGTTAGCGTTGGCGGTTGAAGGAATCGAGCTCCTTCACACGGTTCTTGATGTAGACGTAGTGCCGACATTCCTTCGTCTTGCTCGAGCGGTCGATAGCCGTCCACGCGCATTAGTCATCGATATCTATAAAGCTTTCCACTCGTCGAGACTGATTTCCGGCGCGTCGTCGAACCAGTTCGCTTTGCGTATGATGTGAACGTCGTATCCCATGTCCGTAGTCTCTCTTCTCGCCGTGTTACTTGGTAACCTTCCGCCCTCAATGCACTTATAGCTTGGAAGGCATGCTCATGGCATAGTGCGCAAAGTAATGCAAATTTCAAAAAGGAAATCTAGATGGCAACACTAGAACAAATTAAAGCAAAGATGGCAAAGCTTCAGGCTCAGGCTGAGGCATTGGCGGCAAAGAAATCGGCGATGGTCTTGAAGACCATCTATGAAATCATGAAGAAGCACGGCCTGACGACTGCCGACATTGACGCGCATGTTGGTGGCAAGAAACGTGGACCGAGGCCTGGAGCCAAGGCTACGAATGCAAAGGCGAAGGCCACCGTCAAGACCAAGGGCTCGCTACCGCCCAAGTACCGCGACCCCAAGACTGGCGCGACGTGGAGTGGTCACGCCCGCCCGCCGCTGTGGATTGCTGGTGCAAAGGACAGGACCAAGTTTTTGATTGCAGATGATGCTGAGGCGACCGCTGCGACGAGCGCGGGTACTGAGAGCAAGGCGAAGACTACGGGCAGGAATACGTCGTCGAAGTCTGCCGGTGCGTCTGCGTCTGCGGGCAAAGGGCAGCGGAAAGGTCCGCAGGCGGCGAAATATGCCGACCCGAAGTCGGGCGCGACGTGGAGTGGCCGCGGTCGGGCGCCGGCTTGGCTTGCTGGTGCCAAAGACCGGTCGAGGTTTTTGATTGATGGCGCTGCGGCGGTTGGCGGTGCGAAACCGGCGGTCACGAAAGCTGTTGCGAAGAAGGCCCCGACGGCGAAGAAGGCTGTCGCCAAGAAGGCCGTCGGCGCGAAGGTGCCCGCCAAGAAGGCACCGGCTAAAGAATCGGGCCGCAAGAGCGCGGCGGTGCCCGCTCCGGTACCTACGGTCGAGTCTGGTGCCGAGTTGACGACCTAATCGTAGTTGTCAGATGCCCGGTGGACCAGCGATTTTGTGGTTCCACCGGGTACACCAAGCTGACGACGTTTTATTGCGCTGTGTTGCCTGACGTTGCGATGGCCAGCGTCGTTTCAATACCCGCGCCATTCATGGCGCTCGCCCCGGTCGCGCTCACGCCACTGACGACGCTCACGCCATTCGCGGGTTCGTCAGTCGTCATCACCGCCGTACGCGACGAACAGGTGCGGGTGCATACGCGACCGGAGGCGACGGGGCGTACACCGGTTCCGCCGGCGCATACACGACCCCGGGGATGCGCAATCCGATGGCGACATCGACGTGTGCCGATGCGGCTGTTGATGCTGCCAGTACTGCCAGACCGAGTGCTGCACCGAGAATTTTCTTGTTCATCGCCGCTACTCTTCGCACGTTGAGTGCAATGTCAGTGACTACGGTGCGAAGTGTAGGAGGAGAGATTGGACACAGGTGAAACGGCCGTGCGTGATTGGTAACACGGCATTACTAGCGTCGGCGTGCCGCATGCGCTTGAGAATTACCGTCTGCGCTCGAATCGCATTTCTCAGAGAACGTAACCGCACGAAGAGAATCGAAAGAGCGCACGTTTGCAGTGCGTCTTTGAGTCACCGTTGACTGTGATGACTATGACACCGCGATTGACGTGCGCGGTCTCGACGAATTCGTCAGCGTGAGCTCGCAAATATGCGAGTGAAAATAAGCTTTGCGTCATCGTCTCGCCCCCCGTTTTCAGGCGCGCGCATTCGTGGACCCGGCCAGGAGCAACCGTTCGGTCCGCCTATCAAGCCACCCGACGGAACAGTTAGAATCGGCAGCCATTCAGTCAACGAGACCTGCATCCGACTTTATGCATCACCGCATCGTTTTTGCGCTCGACCGTCAAGGCCGGCTCGTCGACATACACTCGGTGCCCCAAGGCCTAGCGTGCGGTTGCGTTTGTCCGGGGTGCGGCGGCCGCCTTTTAGCGAAGCAGGGGCAAATCCGGGCGTGGTATTTCTCGCACGCGTCCGGGGCCGAATGTGTCAGTGGCGCGGAGACCGCTCTGCACCTTGCTGCGAAACGTCTGATACTCGAGCATCGCTCTGTCGCGCTTCCACCGCTCGTCGTCAATTTCAGAAGACTGCACCCGAGGTTCGGTCTCTTCGAGCGCTCGAAGACCGTTGAGCTGCCGGAGAAAGTTTGGCGATTGAGCGAAGCTCGCGCGGAGTCGCGCATCGGAACGTACATCGCCGATGTCGCGGGACATCTGGACGACAGGACAGAGGTCATCGTCGAAGTGAAAGTCCGACACGAGGTTGAACCGGAGAAAGCGAAGTATCTTCGTGCGCGCCGCGTGCCGTGCATCGAGATTGACCTGCTCCCACTGTTGGAGGAGTCGCTCACACTGCAGGAGCTCGCATGGCACGTACTCGAAAGCGGGACCAATCGCAGTTGGGTCAGCAACAGCGCCTACGCTGAAATCGAGGCGGAACTGCTTGCAGAATACCAAGCCTGGATTGCGCGCAAAAGCAGCGACGTCGCAGGCGTCCCGCGTCACCAGCCCGAACCGCCGAAGCAGCCGAGCAAGGCGGACGAGGCTAACGCGCGGTATCAGGCTCTACCCGATGAGATGAAGCGTCTTGAATTGCGCACCGTGCTCGGGCTGGCTAACGGCGCATGCTGGCCACGGCATCTGCAGGTATCTGTCCGGGAAGGAGCGGAGGCCATACCCTCTCCGATTGATGTATGGCAAGGCGCTACCTTTGTCCGGTTCATCTATGACCCCATCGGCGGTCGGGAAGAGACGAAACGGTTTTCTCTGTCGCATGTTTACGACTGGGTCAGCGGCAGATTCGGCACCTCGGAACCGGTCCGTCATCAGGTGTCGGCGGCGCTGAGACTTTTCCTCGGGTATCTTGCGAAATGCGGATTCCTCGAGCGTAACGGCGACGCATTTTCCGTTCTTCACGGGGGCCTCTGGCCGCCGGCGCGGCCGGAACCGCCTGTGCATCTCGCGAAACCCTCGACATCGGCCCGAGCAGTAAGCAAGCTTACTGCCGTTGCTTTGCGGCGAGAGTGGACGTGGCGGGAGCGATGGCCGTTGGAAGACGTTGCGCTCTTACGCGCAAGTGATGCGACCGTCCGCTATGCGGGCGCTCAGTTCAACGCTCAACTGTTCGTGGGTATGCTGTACAGCATGTCAATCGAGCCTTCCGAGACTGCCGTTAAAACACTGGTCACCCAGTGTGGTGGCATCGCGGATGCTGCCTTCGACCTGTTGAAGGACATCGGCGTGGTGGAAGAGTCTTGGCGGATGCTGCGAGGAGGTGTCGAGCCCCCATGGCGGTGTACATAGCGCTCCTTCAACGTAGGCGGGAGCGCCGCACGCACTAAAGTTCTTCGCCCAGTAGTCGATATTCCGCATTGATATCAAGAGTAGCGGTCTGAAAATACTCGCAACGCATATCGTGCGGGTGCTGGGAGCCCAGGAGCGATTCGGCCTGCCTCTGCGGGATGCGACGGAGCGAAGCGTACCTTGATGTGATTGAAGGCCATCAACACATTTAAGAACAAAATTCATGACGACAACGTCCAACACTGAATCTCGATTTTTCTACCACAGTTTCCCCCGAAGGTCAGATAAGGCTGGTCGGACAGCCGTGGACCAAGGGCTCTGCATTCTCGAAGGTATTCGCGACTTCGGAATACTTTTGACGCCAGAGGTCATTAGGTGGCCGACGCAAGTACAGCACGGTGACCGAGGTTTTGTCGAGCGTGTGCAGCGACGTGCGTGCTTCACGGAGCTTGCTCCGTCTGAACTACCAGGGCATGCGGAAACGTTCGGGTCTTTCACTTTGGAATTCGGCTACGACACTATTCGTGCCCTGGGGGCGCTGCCAGTGACGTACATTCCAAAGGGGGAGCGAAATGCCTCCGACGGTAGCATGCTCGGCACCGAGCTCGCCACAACACTCCTGAAGGCGCAAACGATTGTTAATGTCATGGCAGCGGGGGAAATGTCTCGAGTGACGATGCCCTACCAAGGGGAGGATGTTTCTCCTGAGATGTTTGTTTTCAAGACGCTGAAGTCAAGGAACTTTACAGTAACATCAGAACGCGACGTGGCAAGTCCGGAAGCTAAACGGGCGGGCACATGGGCGTCGCTTGCTGGTACCCTGGACTTTCTTGTGAATCTCTTCTATCCGGCAGATGATGTACGGCCCAACCATGCAGATGACTTGAAATATTATCGCCAGCGCGAATGGAGAATAGTTGGCAGGATGGATTGCGATGGCGAAGAAGTCGTCGGGGAACTCGGTCTGGATGCGATGGCGCGAATGCTGGCTGTAGACCCAGAATATTTTGGGAAACCACCAAGAAATAGCTCCGGTGATAAGAGCGTGGCCGAGTGGACAATGGCTCATACAGGCTTCGGAGGAAAAACAATCTTGCAACTTGCGAATCGAATTCTGGTCCCCAAAGAGGCGTTGGGGAGGGCCCGGGAAATCGTCGCTGGAATTCCGGGTTGTGGGGAGGTTGATGCGCATCCGGAGCGAGTGACCGCGCCATCATGTGGATACCAGACGTGCACAACAGGGACAACGCCGAGCAGCGTAGCGAGGACTTAGAATGCACTCTCGAGACCAAGGTTCTTAGCGACAAAGCCTCTCCGACAGAGGCTGCGAGATGTCCGGCGAACCGACGACAGATGTTGCCGACGCATAGAGCAACGCCGGCATCGCACGTTGCGCGCCCGCCTGTCGGAATATCACCGGGAGGATGTCCGTAACGCCCAGTCCGATAAGGAAAGAACAATTAACGTCTCACAACCTCAGATGGGAACCGGAACGTCCTGCAATCCGGTCAATCTGCTCGAATGCCTCTACGGATGAACGGATGTACAATTCCGTTCGGTCAGGCGAATCAAATATTAGCTTTCACCATAGTGTCGTTGCGCACCAATCTGCGCAGGGCGAACTATTCGTGAGGACTGGTCAGCTATAAAGAGTCGTCGATAGCGGCCGTAAACAGCTGAGAAGAACAAAAAAAGACTGAGGGCACATCATGATTCCAATTCTGCCAGCGGACGCCTGGCGTGAGTTTCGGGGAGCGGCCGCCAACAAAGGGCAGAACCACACTACCCATCAAGCGGTCATCGCCGACGCAAACGGACGTTTGCATAAATGCTTTGTCAAAGCAGCCCCGCTTGGCAATCCCATGGTGCTCACTGAGAGCATCGCATGGATGATAGCTGCCGCCCTTGACCTGCCTCGGCCTGAGTTCGCAGCTGTGGTTCTCTTGCCCGTTAACAGGCTTCGTCAGAGCATGCCGTTGGACCAGCATTGGCTAAAGTATAAAGAGGTACCAGCCTTTTGCACTTCAGCCATTCCCGGCAAGCACATCACCGCTCGGTGGAGATGGCTCCAGGCTGTGCGAAAGGCAAGTGCTTTCAAGCACCGCGACATCGCCAGAATCGCTGCATTCGACCACTGGGTAGAGAACCAGGACCGACACACCGGAAATTTCTTGCGCACCACTGGCGGCGATTACATCCCCATTGACAACGAGCTCATTCTCTACACGTTAATCTGGGTAGCAGGTGGACTCCAGTATGCGCACAATAGTTTGCGCAAGGAGGCGCGAAATCTGCTTAAACAGGCGGGCTTGACCAAGTTCGAGGCGTCGATGGCGCTGGCATCGTTGCAGCACGAACAGGCTCTCGTGGATGTTGCACCTTCACTGGAGCGGTTCATTTCGAACGTGGTTTCCGACTCGACTGAAGCAGCAACGTTAACTGCAAACGTTCTGCAGTTTCTCGGAAATCGCGCTCAACGTGATTGGCTAGCCAATGAATTGGGGTGCATCGTATGAAGACTTTGTTCATGACGACGGGCGCAGACCCTCTTGCCCACATTAGACGCCACGCAGTCGCCGTGCCTGCGCCCGAATTTGATGGTGTCTGGGCCACCATCGAATTGCAGCCAGATGCTTTCGCGCCCCAACGTTACACAGTTGGGGTCATTGTCGGCACACCAGGCGGAGCGTTCAGCTTCCGCTTACTCGATGACCTGTCGAAGTTTGAATGTATCTATGGCCGCGAGGACCTCGGCCAGATTCGCGAACTCATGGAAGCGGCCGAGCAGGGCATGCTGCGTGCGCAGAAGAATGCGGCGGGTCTCGAAGACCTACCATTTGAGACGGACGCCATCTCAATCGGAAGTCAGTGGGCGACTTCAGGCGTGTCTGTGGATGCAGTTCTGAGTCGGCTCTATCATGACGTTGTGCCTCTCGTTCCTCGTGAAGAACGGAAGGCCCGTGAGTTCATTACGCTCGACAACGCCGCGGTGCGCCGTCTTGTTGATGACGAGTTGAAGAAACTTGCCGGGTTATCGTTTGAGAGCATTAGTACCGAACCGCAACGAGCGCTTCTCGATGAATCGACGGGTCAGTCTCACTGGCTCGATTTCAATCTCGCACCTGCTGGCAAGGCTGGGAGCGTCATCTCAGCGGTGTACAAGACTCCGACTAGCGTTGAACTGAATTTCTTGCGCGCATCGAGAGACCTGACTACCTATGCCCGGGTGAACCGTCTTCAGGACCGAGGTTTGGGGCTTTTCGTCATGACGCCGGCGACAGACAGCATGCCCGCGCTAGACCGCGAGAGGATTGAAAATATTCTTGGCGAGCAAAGTTGGAGCCTGGAGCAACAGGGCTTCGTAGTATCAGCTCATGATGAGCCGGGCCCACTGGCACGCGACGTTTATGAATGGGCGTCGGTAGATTGAGATAGCCGTCTGACCGCTCATACGCTCAATATGCGCCGACAATCTCGAGGGAAAGTCGGCCCGGCAGTCGCGGGGATGTTTCGATGCACACAGTGGAACGACCTCAGACGGTCTTCCGCGGCGCGTCTACCCTCACTCGGGAATAAGGCACCCCAGATTTGTCAACCGGATACCCATGGCTTGCGGGCTGACTTCAAATTGGGCCGCAAGTGCAGTTGTCACTTCTTCGGCAGAACTGTCGGGGGACTGTTTCCGGTTCTCAGCCAACTTCGTATAAACCCATTCAGAGGGCATTAGCAGAGCGGCTGCAAACTGATTAGCAGCAATTTCCTGTGGGTCTATTGCTCGACCACTGTTCTCGTCTCTTCGAAGGACCGTCCCGTCCACGAACATTTCTCCTTTGTGCTGTAAGACGAGATGTCCGAGTTCGTGAGCAATGGTGAATCGTTGGCGAGTCTTGCTTTGATTAGAGTTGACTCCAATCAGACAGTGTCCTGGCTTATTTACGAGAAGTCCCGATAAGTCAGATTTCAAGGTCTGAAACATCACCTTGCAGCCGATTTTTTCCGCGACAAGTTCGACATTGACCGGCGCTTCAGTCACACCAGCTGTCTCAAGTGTCTCTTTTGCTATGTTTTCTAGGTTTGCCATATTTTATCGTTTGGCTTCGAGAGAAGCGAGGACCTCAGGCGAGTCTAAGAATTCTCTAGCCCACTGCCTTTCCGTCTCATCATCTAGCTTGGCCAGCGAACTTTCCAATTCTGCAGGAAGCTCCGACTTTTCCTTGGTCTCAACCCTTAAAGGCAGGAGAGATGACGGTTCTGCATCAACGGCATCAGCCAGTTGATAAAGCATGTGCAACGAGACCTGCTGTCGACCCTTTTCGATATTCGTGACAGACGTGCGCCCAAGCCCGACCTTCGACGCCACGTCATCCTGCGTCAGGTTGGCTTTAATTCGGCGCTCCCGGAGCGCCCGCCCGAACTCTTCATAGAACTTGTCCATGCTTGGCAGTATAACTTGTGCCTGGGCTATGTCAATATTGATGACTTGTCAAGATGGGTGACATTCGCGTGAAAAGTCATCTAAGTTGACATTTGTATTCCTCTGAAGGACAATTTGGCTGACATTGAATGGTTCGATGTCATTGATGCAAACTTTAGAGGTAATCATGCACAACCCTGAGCGAACTCCGGGCGAACACGCCCACGGCGACCACGGCGAGCAGCCGGGCCGCTCCCTGCAGCAACATGAAGGCCACGGCCAGCATGCGTACAGTGAGCCGAACGGCCACCACGAGCACCCCGGCCACGGCGAGCAGCACGCCCACCACGAGCACCATGGCCACCACGAGCACCATGGCCACCACGAGCACCATGGCCACCACGAGCACCATGGCCACCACGAGCACCACGGCCATCACGAACCCCATCATCCGGCGCCACGCCTCGTCATCGTCAAAATCGACAACCGTCCCGTTGAGATTGAGTCGGGCCCGTATCTGGTTGCAGAGCTGAAGAAGAAGCTGGATGTTCCGGCCGATAAGGTGCTCGAAAAGGTCCTCGGCCCTGGCGACTTTCCACCTCTCGACGATAACTCGCACATTCACGTCGTCGGCGGCGAAGAGTTTCTCAGCGCAGTCCGCACCGGAAGCTCGTCGTGATGGGGGGGCTCGACGACGAACGACTACGGCCGTTGCTGGCTGTAGTCCCTGACGCCAAGGTCTTTATGGATGGACCTGAGGTATTCGTTCATCTGCCCGCACTGCGGCTTCAGGTCGGGGACACGACGTACATCCTCGATGCGCTGCTGGCACCGAATGGTGCCAACGGCTATACGAGTCGCCTCTATCTGTCGCAACGGATTGCAGAGCGCGAGCAAATTGCCGGCAAGCCGGCGAACTGGACGGAGCGCGTTATTGCTGGTCGCGTATGGCACGTCTGGTCCTGGCAGGGGGTTCCGTCTTCGTTGCCTTTGTTGGACATGCTGGGTGGACACATGGTGGCGCTTAAATGACATCCATTACTATTAGCGCGCCGCTGATGGCGGAGCTTCGCCGGGACCTCGACCGGCCACACGCGTTTGCCGCGGAAAGGGTGGGTTTTCTCGTCTGCGAATCAATGATGGCAAACGACGCGTGGACCATCACTGCTCAGAGATATGTCGCGATTCCAGACGATGAATACGAGGACAATCCGAAGGTCGGGGCGTGCGTTTCGTCTAGCGCTTTTCGTCGCTTGCGCGCAGCGGCACACAGGAGCCCCGTGAGCATCTTTCACGTGCATCGGCACGACCACCACGGAACGCCCGGGTTCAGTACGGTAGATGTGCGCGAAAACAAGCGCTTCATCCCTGATTTTGTCAACGTTCGCCCTGAGCTACCTCACGGTGCGATTGTCTTCAGCCTTGATTCCGCGAGCGCGGTTTTCCTGGGGCCGGGACAGACGCTACTCGCAACGGCTGGCGTAAATCTGCAAAAACCTCATTCGCAAGTGGAGTTGCATCATGGACAACCGACACAGTCGTCAAAGCTTCCTCGGGGAAACGTCGGAAGCGGCCATCAAGAGCGCGACCGTGGCAATCATTGGATTGTGCGGTGGTGGCTCGCATGTATCGCAGCAATTGGCGCATATTGGCGTCGCTAAGCTCGTCCTTATTGACAGTGACTTTGCGGAAGACTCCAACCGCAACCGCATGGTCGGGCTGACCTATGCCGAAGCGCAGGCAGAAGCGCGCAAGGTCGATGTCATCAGCGCGCGCGTAGCGGCGGTCAGCCCTGAAACGGAAATCGCCAAACACGATGGCCCGTGGAACCTCGCTCTCGACGACCTTAAAAAGGTCGACTACATCTTCGGATGTGTGGACACGATGGGGGCTCGCGACGAGCTCGAACGATTCGCGCGTCGCTATCGCATTCCGTACATTGACATAGGAATGGACGTCCACGGAGAAGAAGGGCGCTACTTCATCAGCGGTCAGGTCATCGCTTCGCTGCCGAGCCAACCGTGCATGCGATGCATGGGCTTCATTACGGACGCTGGTCTGGCCGCAGAGAATGCGCGTTACGGCGCTGCCGGGGGGCGCCCTCAAGTCGTCTGGCCGAACGGTATCCTGGCCTCGACAGCCGTCGGAATTTTTATGGCGCTTCTTACCCCGTGGAACGACACGACCCCCCCGCCGATTTATGTCGAGTACGACGGCAACCGGTGCACAACCGGGCCGAGCCCTAAATTGGGCTACCTGACGCCCGGCCTCTGTCGCCACATGGATGGAACCGAAGGTGCGGGTGACATCTTCTAGCGGAGATTGCTTCGCTATCTCGCGCCGATTAAAGCGGGCCTTATTCAAAGCGACCAGGATGAGGTACGCAAGGTACCCGGGCAATTGGACCCGCGCGGAACGCATGCCTGTCTTCCCGTACTGATACGACAGCCGTCGCCGCGTTGGCTTGCAAGCGTATGCGGCAAGCCACCAGCCGATGCTTGGGGCGCCCGCTCCTCGATAACTCGATTTGTAGGTTTAAAAACAAAACATGAAGCTGAATGACGCGGAACTCTCTCTGAAACCAGATACCGGCAGATTTGCATGGTGGAAGGTCTTGGCACCTGTACTCGGCGCAGCGACATTGTATTTTGCGTATCTGGTCGGAGTTACCTTCCACCAGACGTTTCTCGAGCGCTTCGGCGTCAACCCGGGCGCTTTTCCTCAGGGCCGGAGTGACTATCTCGTGCTTGCTGTCCTTGCCGTCATGAAGGACCTCGACATCATCCTCGGAGCTACGTTCAAGTCGAAGCCTGTTCTGGTAGTCATCGGCGCCTTGCTCATTGCTGGGATTCTGGCCCTGGCACTGGGTCAGGGCGCAGCCAAACTTGGAAAGCTTCATCGCGGACGGGCTCCCGTCAGTACTCGCGTCAAGCTGCTCGCGACATATCTGCTGCTCTTTCCTTTGGGCGGGGCGTATCTCATGTTCGCGGTTCCTGTTTCCTTCGCCACCGTCCTCATTTTTCCAGTAGAACTTGGCGTCGCCGCGGCAAATGCCCTTGCGAACGATGACATCACAGACTACGTCAAAGGATGTTCCGCTCATGCGCATGGCCAGCACTGCTTCCAACTCATGGATGGAACCAGTGTTATTGCGACCGGGTTCATCATCGAACAGTCGAAAGATGCGGTCGCCATTTGGGAGAACGGCAAGGTTAAGCTGCTACCTCTCACGAATCGCTCTCTGGAATCTGTGGACCAGTTCATTTCAACATCACACTGACACGGACGGCGGCCTGGACGCTGCTGTTGAATCACCGGCCTTCGTTCACTAAGTCGGAGATGAGGCGCGTGTGTCTGCACAAGCACATGACGGCAAAGAGACAAAGGCGGGGCCGCCTAAACAAGAATATGTCTAGAACCACGGAGTACGCTATGAAAAATACAGCTTTCGAGGCCAGCATCGAAATGGGGCGCCTCGTTATTTCGCGAGTCCAGCGCTTCTTCGGACGCGAGCAACTCTCGCAGTTTGACTACATCATGGAAATGGCGCGTGAGATTGCTCAACGGAATCCGGCCGCGCTGCACGACCTTATCAATCTATTGCTGCGTCCCTACCAGGCCGAGGCATTGGTCGGTGTCGTTGAAAACGCCTCGCACCAGGCTCCTCCGAGTATCGTCTCATCGAGCTTCTTTTTCGACGACCGTCGCATTACCCCGTTGAGCTATGGAATCGGCGTAAAGCTCGAGCCGGACGCGTTCAGGGTCAATCTGGCAAAAGACACGATACTTCCTTGGCCATGGAACCGGCAACGCATCGCAAGTGCGCTCGCTCATATCGGCCCTGGCAAATCGATGGGCGAATGGAGGCAGGACCCGAATCATCAGGTCATATTGTGGTTGCCTTGGGGAATCAGCTTCGTTGGAGGCGGCAATCATTCCATCACCGCCGGAATCATCGCTGGAGACGGCGAAATCACTCCGGGCGAAGTGCGCGACATGTCGGCGTTGCTCGATTTGTTCGAGTGCGACGGCCGATACTATCGAGAAACCACGAGCCGGAAAACTATCGCCGCAGTCGGAGATGAACGCATTGCAGCCGTCTTCGAAATAGGGCGGCTAATGAGACAACTCAACGTGAAGCTCAACCGCAGTGGAAAGGCAACTCGCGTCACGGAACCCGCTGATATCATCTACGGAGAGGCCTGATTCAGCCGATGGGACGCGCGAGCTACGATTTACCAAGCCCCGGGGTGATACGCCGTCGAAGCAAGGCTGGGAGACTTGTTGTGCGAAGCAGAAACCGCGGGCGTGGAACGGTTCTGGCCAAGGTTCCTGACAGGTATGTTCCGCTAATGCGCGGGAAAACGACACTCACGTTTGCCATGTGGTGGTTTGGCTTTGCGCCGGAATACGACAAATCAGACCGCTTGGGCGACGCTATCCGACAAAATTGCGCATGTGCGCGGGCTTCGGCCTCGAAATCCGACATCGGACCGCTATGCTGTGGTACCCGCTGCGCGACCGTCGAACTCGCCTTCCGGAGACGCTACCCGACAAAATTAGCAATTCCGGGGAGGCTACCCGACAAATCAAAGCGCTTCAACGATAAGACATGAAGCTACGCGACAACTCACACGCCCCTATCTGCGCGTGCATGGCCCGTGCCGAGGTCCACAATGTTCCAACCGCCAGATGCAACTTCGCGCCAGTCTGTAAGCAGGCCGAGGCTTAGTAAAATTTTTGAAGTATCTTTGATGCGTTCGGCGCGCGTCGACGACAAGTTTTCCATTACGAGGCGCTCCAAAGTAGCAGAGGCCGATTGAAAACATGCGTGATGGCGTCGCCGTATGCGCCCTTCATTGCATGGAGGGTTCATCGCCGGAAACAACTTGGCCGTCTGACGTAAAATTCAGCGGCGCGACCTCTCAATAATCCGACCTGGTCGTCCGCTCTTATGCGTGATATGACATTGCATTCCGAGTGGCATGACAGGGTCGCAATTGCTGATGTTCGTCCTCTGCTCGACGTGCGTGAGTTCGGTCACAGAGCTTTTGCCTGGTAGCCGACTCTTGGGCTCTACATGCTTGCGGCAGCGGTCGTGCGAGATAAGGCGGCAAAATTGTGCGCGTCGACGGAGGCGAACGAAATCGGATTACCGGTCTGTCAGGCTGACCTTGCGGCGACATCCATTGGAACCGCTTCGGCCGCAACTGCTCGCAAACAGGGTGGTGCCGGCGTCAACGTGGCGCACCTATCGCGATGGGAAGCTGACAAGAGGCCGTGGGCTTGTTAGGCTACGCCAGCGGCGACGGGCGTCATGTTCTTAACGCTCGAGGGCGTGGCGGGTAATGTCAACGTCATTGTCTAGCCACGCTTGCTGGAGAAGCATAAGAGGGAAGCGCATGGAGCTCCGTACTTGCGGTGCCGGGACGCGGCAATGCTAGGGTGAAGTTTGGCACTTCGTTGCGCAACGGCTGGTCGACATGTCGCGTGCTCGGCGGGTTGGAGCCCTTCGCGCCAACCGTTTTGGTGTCGGCGCGTCGTAATGATGTCGTGTCGTCGTGTCACCAATGACCTGCACGATGCGCAGTATTTTAGCTCGGAACGAATTGAGGTTGTATCCGGATTACTAGCAGCTACCGGTGGCGAATGTCTGCGCTAGCTTAAATACCTCGGAAACGAATAGTGAATGGCTGATTGGATGACTTTGCACGCTGCAGGCACCGTTTCTGCGATAGGCAGCGATGGGGTATCAATTGGTGACATTCAGACAGAATCTATAAAGAAGACACGCAATGTTGACGGATGAATCGCTGGATTTCGCACGTGCTCATATTACTACCTTTTACGACACGGACTTTTATCCGAAGCCGTTTGAGTACAGTGCACTCTGGTATTTCTGGGATGAGGTCAAAGAGCATCTGAAGAAGACGCAGCCAAATGAATTGTTCGTCGGGCCACCCAAGGCTATCGCATGGCCGAAAGCGCGTGGCGGCTATCGGGTGGTCCATCAATTAGAACCGCTCGACGCAATTGTGTACGTCGCGCTGACCCACAGTGTTGCGGAGCAAATCGCGGATGCGCGGATGGGACCAGAAGTTGCGTGTTCCTACCGGATGAGTATCGACGAATCCAGCTTTTTCGGCGAAGGGTCAGGCTTTAACCTGTATCGAGCCCAGTGCGAGCATCTCTCAGGAGAATATCAGTACGTTTTGTCTACCGATATTTCTGATTTCTACAACCAAATCTACCTTCATCGCGTAGGTAACGCGATAGAGTCTGCAACGGGAGACCACAAGGCGGGCTTCCAAATCGAACAGTTCATTACACGGCTTAACAATAAGGCATCTCAGGGAATCCCCATAGGTCCTGCACCTTCGGTAGTGTTGGCCGAGGCAGTGATGATTGATGTCGACCAGCACATCCAAAACATGGGGCTGTACCATGTGCGCTATGTCGACGACATTCGTATTTTCGCAAACTCACGCAAGGAGCTTGAGCATTGCCTTGAGGACCTTGTGATATACCTTCACGAAAATCATCGCCTCAACGTTGTCGGAGACAAGACGAGTATCAAGGAGACGTCGGCGTTCTTGCACGATGAGCTGAAAAACCAGTATCAGCTTGAGAAGCTCGAAATTCTGCACGACATCGAAGTTGCAAATCCTTATTCGGCTCATGTAGAGGACGACTACGATGACGATGATGACGGCGACGATGATGACGGCGACGAGGAGGCGCGAGACCCGGGTGAAGTGCTGCTCGATGCACTGACTCGCGTAAGAAATTTTGGCATGGTAGACCTCGCGGTCATTCGAGCGATTATCAGGCGAGCGAAAGCGAAGCGTCTTGAAGATATCGCTGAGTTGGTGCTTCAGGAGATTGAGTTTTTTGCGCCTGCGGCAAACGATATCGCTCTTTATCTCGCGCGCCTGGCCGATTCCCAACTGACACGGCTGCTACCCACCTTTGTGGACGGATGCGTAAGCGGTCGCTACGACAGGCAATGCGTGAAGGTCTGGATGGAATGGCTCTTCAGTAATCGGCTCGTGTTGCTGAAAGATAGAAAAATCCAGCAATTTATCAAGGAGAAGGGCAGTGTCGTCGCCCAAGCGACGGCCGCCGTTACTTCGCGTAACCTCGCGTGGGCAAAAAGCGCAAAGGGAAAAATTCTGCTCCACGCATCCTGGGACCGGCGTTCTTATCTGCACGCCCTCTGTGTACTATCCGGCGACGAGCTTAAGAAGTTCATTCCAACAATCGTCAAGCACTCGGCTATGACTCCGACCGACCTCTGGGTCGCAAAATGGATAGCGCAAGGGCGTCCGGAACCAAAGCTGCCGGATGTTGAATGGGATGCCGAGATACCGTTCTGAGCTTTGTCCCTTGCACGTTGGCGAAGGTAATTGAGAAGCCCGCTTACGAAGCGGGCTTCTCATAGTCGCCGGATGGTGCTCAGACTGCGGCATCCTTCAGCTTCTTCAACGCACGCACCTTAAGACGGACCGTCGCAGGCTTGGCGTCAAGGGTGACGCCGGGTGAACGCGACGATGATGCTCATGCGCCGGCGGAAGCCTCGAGCGCGCTGGCTTACGAGGCTTTGGTCTACTGCGCCACGGACACGCCACTGTGGGCAGACCTGACTGGCTTCAAGTCTACGGTCGAAGGTGACCGCCTCAGCCCGTCAGAACCGGTGAACAAAGCTGGTCACAACGATTGCCTCAGCGTGTTTTCTTTCCATCTGGCGTGATGAAACGGCGCAGTTGCCGCATCGTCTCGAGTTGTGCCGCGTGACCCTTGGCCCATTTAATAAACTTGGTTGTCTGGGGCGGCTTGGCGAATTCACGCTGGCTAGGCGGAGCGACCAAGTCGACCAAGGTCATGCGCTCGTAGTTTAACTCGATAGCTCCATCGCTGCGTTCTATCAGTTCAAGTACGAGTTTACTCAGATTGACAAAGTCCACATGGTCTAATTGAACCTCATCTTTTGGCTCAGATGGCGCACCCTCTTGGTTCTTCCAAGAACCAGAAATTGCATTTTCCAGACCTGCCTGAGTTTCCCTGAGCTCTCGCCTGAGCGCGAGTAAATCAAGTTTTTGTTGGCGAATTATTGATAGGAGAGCCACTGGCGGGGCGCCGTTCTCGTCGAGAATTCCCACCCCTCCTTTCTGTCCCAAAAAGTGCGCTGATATTAGGGTGCTGTATGCGAGGTTCCTTCTCAGGTTCGTACGGTGGATGCCTGTTGATGACGCAACATTCTCTAAAAGCTTCCCATATTTCACAAAGACCAGTCCTTTTTTTTTGAAATCAGCCAAAGTCGTCTGTATTCGTTTGTGATAATCCGCGGTTCGCGGAGCGTTCACTAATTCGAGGTTTCGAGTTGCAACGTCGGGTCTGCCCATTTCAGCTCCGTCTTATCAGATGTATCGTCGGTAATTGTCTTCAAGATACTTTCGAATCGGGAGGGCGACTCGCGACGGAGCACCCGCAAAAGTGAGACGACGGACGAGGTCGGTGATGCGTTGTAAAACTCGTCACCCAGTTCTAGGTTATCTGTGCCAGCGAGAATGCGTCGCCTTAACGCCTTGGCCTGGATGTCCAGCTCGCTAGTTTTAAAAGATGGATATGCTTCAGCTTCTATGATTTGCGTCGCTAATTGAAGGCCGAGGCTAGCGTCGACGGGAGAACCGCTGAAGTTTCAATTTGACAATGTCTGGCTCGTTCACGAAGTAGACTTTCTCGCTTTTCTTGCCATCTAGCGCCTGCTGTAAGACTTGCTCGAGTACTTTCAAGCTGTGCATCCAACCGAGCAATTCCGTCACGTCAACATTCCGAGATTCCCAAATTGCGTCGACCGCGATATCTGGTTCTCCTTTCTTCGTCATTTCTTTTTCCTTCGCTACGGCAAAGCGGATGCGGGCGCGTAACACGTTTGCTTTTGCGTGTATCGCTGGGATGTGTTCGACACACCTCATCGCCAAGGGGCATCCGCCGCACCGTCGCGCGCCACCAAGCGCCGATACGACCTCTTCAGGACAATCATCTCCAACGGGACAGATATGGGTTTCGTGAAATGCGATTTGCGCCATCGGCGCCTCTCTCAAAAGCGTGTCCGCACCATCGGCGAGGGACCGCAATTCCTCAAGGTTCCAGAGGACAAATGAACTGGCGAAGCGGAAATCCTTGATGGTGGCGTCGCGGTCAGCCTTGAACGCAGTGACTAGCGCACTGTCGGGCTTGTCTGCCCTAATAAAAACATCTTGGTCCAAAGGCAAAAAATCAGCATAACCAGCAGCGTCAGCGGATGCGAATCTTGCCGCTGTGTCGGCGCGATGCGGACGCGTATAATAGGTGACAGCGCTTTCAGTCTGGTGGCCGACAATCTCACCTATCTCGCCCACCTCGAGTTGATGGCCTCGGTTGGTAACGAAGGTGGCTCTGGACGAATGAGGTGTTGAGATAGCCTTGTAGTTTAGATGCGAGTACTCAACCCCTTCGTCCGTTATTCCCTTTTTCGCGTGTTCTGGGTCGACGGGCGGCTTGATGTGAACGAAGCGAATTTCCGTCGTGGGATAAAGTTCACGATAGTGTTTCTGGAAACCAAACATAAGCTCGACCCAACAGTCTTGGTAGGTCTCGTCGCCGACTGGTTTGCCGCTGCCCGTATGACTTTGAAAGAGCACGGTGACCGGGGCGAATGGCGTGTTCTTTCGTCCTTCATATAGGACTGGTGTTTTCGATGCGTCTTGGCATATATTTGTTTGGAATAATTCTTCCCGCAACAATACTGACCTTGCTCTATAGACAATCAGCGATTCCCAAGCATCAGTGCGTTGCTTGTCGGTATTGATAGAAATGTCATAAATCCATTCTCCGGGAGGCGCATAGTGAAATCGATAATCCAAATTCTCCTTTGTATTTCCTTCGTCCCAAGTATTAATGTCCAGCCACTGAACATGCTGGAAGCGTAGTCCTGATTCGGTACCGACCAAGCAGAGGCGCAAAGTTGTCAGATGGGGTATCACTAATGTCGAAATTGAAGAATCCTTCAATTTGACTTTGCGAGGGGCAAAAAAATATACTGAGGGCATAAATCTAACCGGGTGGAACTTGCCGCGGTACCAATAAATAGGAACGTATCCCGCGAGCGAGGTGTCCCAAATGTCTGGCCGCGGGAGATTGGCACGTAAGGCCGAATATCCTTGCAACCCCCCATCAAGAGACGAGCCGAGCAGAAATTCTCCAAATGCTTCGACGGCGTAAAGATATGCTTTAAAGTGGCCCTCCACGTTTATTGGAAAAGTAACTTTGGTTGTGCGCGCGGGTTTGCTCTCTGGGAAATTGATGTCGGCAGTAATCGGATTGGTGAAGGGTCTTTTGGCTATTTTCTTATCATTATTGAAATAATCAATAACAAACTGGAAATACAGACGTAAGATTCGAATGGTGCTGTTCGCAGACGAATTGGATTTGCGAAGTAAGCGAATGAAATCGCGAATCGGTAGAGGAAAATTCTGGATTTCGACTTCAAATCCTGAGTTGCCATCAAAGCTGTGAAGGTGGAGATTGCTGACAAACGGGAAGGTCGTGAATTCGCTCGGATGGGTGGGGATACTTGCTATTCCACTTGGGAAGATTTCTTTCCACCAGTAAAGGTAACAAAAAATGTACTTGAAAAGTATGGACCGAGCAGCTCCTTCAGCGGTCAACGTTTGTATGCCCTTTAGTTGTCGGTGCGCCATAAACCTATCCCATGAAATTTTCCAAGGGTGGAATGCCGCGTCGGGAATGGCCGCGTGCGGTCTAGGTGAAAAAGTCCATGTGCCGTCCAGATTTTGCTCCACCGCAAGGCGGAACGTATCTACTTGTTCAAAGTAGCTGAGGACACCCGCGTGAAGGGCGATGGGTGCTTCGCTCGTGGACGTCAGTATTTTTTCGAGGTGTTCTGCCTGCTGCTGCTGCGTATCCCGTTTTTGCTGGCGGGGTTTTCGTGCGACTGTGCTTGCGCGTTGACCGGTGCTAGTTGATTCACGGGAACTTGGTCTTGGTGGATAGTGGCTGTCACAAAATTCAGGGAACGTTAAAACATGCTGGCGCGATATTGCCCAAAGAGATAGACGATTTAAGTCGGACTCGGTATATCTCGCGCGGTCAGGTTGCTGACGAATAACGTCAGCCAAAAATTCGTGGACAGGAATAGGAGACGTTGTAATTTGCTCCGTATTCGCCGAGGTTCGCGCTAAATTCTGTGCACGTAGGAAAGCTGCAGCTTCAGCGATGCTTACGTCCTCGCAACGCTTCCAGTCAGTAGCACGCAGAAGGTGAAAAACATAGTGCGCCTTTGACGACTCTAGTGTGGATGGCATGTTGGCAAGTGTGTCCCAAGAGAAAGCGCTACCAGCGTCTCTGGCTAGAAATCTAGTCGGTAACACTATCGCTCCTAAGTCCCATAACCTCAGGAGAACGAGTCTTAAGCCCCTTACTACATAAGCCATTTCATCGCCAGAGGGTTTAGGCGACGCAGTATATTTTTTCAGAGCATTGAACTTCCGGTGGATTTGATTTGCGCACGTCAGCTCAAGGCTTTCATCCAGGAACTCAAGGTCGAGAATGTGCGCCTCCCGCCGGGCTTCTACGGAAAAGAGCTTGCTGAATGCGTAAGGACTTGAACGGCGATGCGATTTTCTGACCGTGTCAGCGTGCGCGACGGTAATGGCGCAAACCTGATTGACAACACTGCTGACAACTTCGGTGGGAAGTCCGTCGTTGCCGACACATTGGATTCGCGAGGTGAGATTAATCACTTGTTATCGCCTTTTCGACTAGGAGCGAAATTCGACATGCGGTGTTTGTCATCGGCCTCGAACGCGGCTTCTGTCTTCTTTCTGCTCGTGCGGGCATACCCCCTTGTTGAACTCGCGGACGCGTGGCCCATGCATGTTTGCGTGTCGCTAAGAGGCAGCCCCATCTCATTAGTAAGATAGTCGCCGTAAAAGTGACGAAGCGAGTACAGCGTCCATTCGTGTTCGGGATTGTTCATCGGCGGGCGTATCTGCGCACGTTCGCACGCTGCCTTGAACGCATCATTGAGCGCTTCATTAGTCACTGTGAAATAAGGTTCTCCGCGACGAGCAGGCTCGACGTACTGAAAAATATGGTTCGAAGGCGAGCCCGGCGGGTATGGAATAAACCAATCTTTGTAGTATGCGGCCAGTGATTCATACAACAGGCCGCGCAGCGGCCCAATAAGGTGTGTTTCTGACATGACCCTGCCCTTAAACTTAATCAACTCTTCTTCTGTGATGTTCCTGCCTAGTCGACGGCCAGCGGGGTCCAGCACAAACGGTTTTCCCGTTTCGAGGTCGAAGTCCTCCCACTGAGTGTTGAGAACCTCATGCGGACGCAGTCCTGCTGCTGCCATAAGTGACCAAAACGAGGCGTCGCGAGAATTCGCGGCGTGCTCGATTACCTGTTTAACTTCATCAAGGGTCAAGGGCACTCCGTAGCGGTCTTGCTGCTGTTTGCGATTTCTTTGGCCTAATCGTCGTGGCCGCTGCACGCGTTCACCGCCAGGACGTATCGAGTCCGCAATCGCGCTGTGGGCATTGACGTAAAACTCGCGGTCGCGAAAATGCCGCGGGAGGAAGTCGGCAGGTGCCGCCAGCACCACCGCAATAGTGTCCGGTTGATACGACGGGTCGTGAGCCATCCGCGCCAGGTCCTCGGTAAATACGGCTGAGGCCGCGCTCAGGAGGTGGTTGAGAGCGGGGATAATGTTGTCAAAGCTTTTAGGCTGAAGAGGTTTCTGCGAAATTACGCTGGCGACTTCGATAAGCCAGCGGAAGTCTTCCAGCTGGTATGCAGGATGCGATGAGTCGTTAAGGATTGAATCGGACCCGTAATCTAGAAACGAGAGGTAGCCGTCTATAAGCACTTGACGTTTGCACGGCGGCGACTTACAAGCTTGCGATTGAATTAAAAAGTCGATAAATCGGGCATTGACATTCGCATATCGAAGTCTAGTCGCGACAGAGTCTTTCGTACATTTAATTGAGAAGACCGAAAAGACTTTGATTTCTTGATTGCCTCTCTTATGAACAAGTCGTTTCGTCGACTTTACGCCATATTTGGCCTTCTCCATCTTTACGTTCGTTAGCACCGTCCACCTCCTTGTGCAGTGATGTCAGGCACAAATGTCGACGTGTGCAACCAATCAATCAACCGCGGGTAATCCCTACAAAAATAAAAATTTCTTAGAAAAAAGCACTTTTTTTAGCTAAAATTTTAGGAGAAAACAGTAAAAGTTTTTAATAACTTCGAAACATGAGCTGTAGGCGTTCTCGGAAAAATTCTAGAACCTCAGTCGTCGGGAAAAGGAGTTGGCAGCGGGCCGTAACGACAAGATATGCCGTCGCATTTACGAATATCTCTCATCCCGCATGACGTTTTTCGAATTGCCGACGATAACGCTTCAGCCACTTTCGCAATGACCGGCAAAAAATTTGTCGGAGTTGAGAGCGCGTGTGCCGTCACGTTCTAAAATTTTAGGTCGCGGGAGATTTATTCCGTGAGTTATGTGTCAGGCCGAGCGGGGCGGTGCCTCGCGCTATTCTGATGTCGATAAAAGGCTGTTATTAATTTACCACTGGACGTTGACAATTCGTATGATGCGAGGTAGGTCGAGGTGGCGACCATCTAAAGGCGCGAGGGGAGACCAGCGTATGTACTTGGCCAAACTAACGGTCAAAGGATTTCGGAAAATCGATGAGGCGGCATTGTCGTTCCGACCGGGGCTCAACATAATTATTGGGGAGAACAACGCCGGCAAGACGGCCGTCATAGATGCTTTGCGTGCTTTGCTTGCGACAACTGAGGAAGGCTCGCTACGTCTCGACGAGACTGACTTGCATTTGAATGCCGAAGGCAAACGAGCCGCAGAAATCCTGTTCCGCTATACCTTCAGTGGGCTCAACCTTGACGAGGAAGCCGACTTTGCCGCAGCGCTCAAGCCGTCAACTCCAGCGGGAACGTACGAAGCGCAGTTCAATATACGGTACACAGCGACGACAAACGGCAGGTTGCGCCCAAAACGCTGGTGCGGTGACCATGAAGATAACGGTGTAAGTGCTGAAATGCTGGAGGACCTGCGCGCAATTTACCTTCCGCCACTTCGGGACCCTGCTTCAGGCCTTCGGCCGAGTCGCAGCAGCCAGCTTGCAAGGTTGTTGGGGCGCCTCGCTACTCCCAACGAGAAAGACAATATCGTCCAGCTTGTCAGGGAATTCGAAGCCGAACTTGAGAAGCAGACGCCTGTTGCCAGCACACAGAAAGCTATTGACCGGCAGCAAAAAGACATGCTTGGCGACGAGCTGAAGCAACAGCTCTCTGTGGGGCTCACAGCACCGGACTTTCAGCGCATAGCGGCACGTCTGCAACTGGAAGTTGATTCGTTCGATGTGGAGTCAAACGGGCTGGGCTATAACAACCTGCTTTACATGGCGGTAGTCCTGAGCGAATTGGAGACCAATCCGGACGCGGCCTATCGCGCGTTGATAATCGAGGAACCCGAGGCACATCTTCACCCGCAGCTCCAAGGAGTGCTGCTTCAGTTCTTGCAAAGTAAAGAGGCGAAAGAGGGCGTCGCTGCTACTGTACAGATTTTTGTATCAAGTCACTCACCGAATTTTGCGAGCATCGCAGACGTCGATACGTTGTGCTGCGTGCATCGAACTCCCAGCGGGGTAAAGGCATTCTGTCCACGGAGTGTCGAATTCAAACCCACCTCAAAGAAAGACAAGCTCCAGCGCTATCTGGACGTTACGCGGGCGGAGTTGTTCTTCGCTCGTAGGGTAATTCTGGTTGAAGGCGCTGCAGAACTGTTTATCGTTGACGCGCTGGCAAGGAAGGCTGGCTACGACCTCAAGAGGAGCTCTGTCAGCTTGCTTAGTACCGATGGCTTGAACTTCGACTGCTTTCTGCCTTTGTTTGGCGACAACGCGTTGAACATTCGGGTTGCCGTCATATCAGATGCGGACCCGCCGGCTGATGCATATCCATCTCTCACCGACACTACGGTGCTGTCGGCAAACGCTAAATTGCTGGACGCGGGCAAGTCCGCATGGGTGCAGTCGTTCTTCGCAAAGAAAACACTCGAATATGATTTTGCTCTCCACGAGGAAAATCGTGCGGTGATGATTTCCGCATTAAAAGATATTCACCCGACAATCGGCAAGGCGCTGGAGGAGAAGGTCGACGCGGCAGTCGATAGTGACAAGGCGAAAGAACTTTTTAGAGGGATGTTCAAGCGGGATGAAGGGACTGACGTGCAGAAGGGACGCTATGCGCAGGCGCTTGCCGCGGCCATCAACGATGAGGAAGGTAAGGTAGAGATACCCCTATATATCAAAGATGCTCTCGATTTCGTCACCAAGGCATAAGACATGACTTTCGAAGCCACGAAGGAACAACAGGCGATTCTAGACGCAGAACTGGTGCCGATAAAGGTCATTGCGTGTGCGGGAAGCGGTAAAACCGCGACCGCGGTGCGTCGTCTCGTCGAAGTCCGCCGCCGTATGAGCGCATCGAAAGGCTTCGCGGTCTTGCTTTCATACTCGAATGTTGCAGTTGACACCTTCCGTACCGAGTACGCTGCAGTTTCGTCACAGTATGAAAATCTGTCTGACAGAGTTCTCATCTGCACAGTGGACTCGTTCATCGCGAACAACATTCTCGCCGCGCATGCAGCGCAGGTAATGAACTGCACTTGTCGACCATTCCTTGTTCACGGAAGGGAGCGATTCCTTGAGAATTCGACGTACTCGGTGTTTGATGGAACCAGGCCGGTTTCTATAGTCGACGTGGAGGTGCGGAGCGCTGGAGCCGGACAGTGGGAATTCGTGAATTCGGTCACAGACGTTGTCTTGCCAGACGCGAGAGCGATTGCAGCCGTGGCCGCATTGGGGAAAACGGGCGCATACACCCATGCATTAGGCCGCCTTTGGGCGATGATTGCTCTGGAGAAAGTTGAAAGGCTGCCTCAAATTCTCGCGAGGAGGTATCCGCACATCCTTGTCGATGAGGCGCAGGACATTGGGTCTTTGCATGGACGAACTCTAGCTCTGCTCGAAGAAGCCGGAAGTGTTCTGGCTCTGGTTGGCGACCCAAACCAGGCTATCTATGAGTTCGCGGATGCCGACGGAAGTTTTTTGAGAGACTTCGAAGTTTTGCCGCACGGTTTGGACCAGCCGATAACGGAAAATCGCCGCTCTGTCTCTCAGGTCGTGGCCGCTTCAAACGGGATTGCCGGGACTTTGAGCACCCCGATTCGTGAGGTGCCAGACCGCAAGCATGGTGCGTATTTTTTGAGGTATGAGAGCAACCAGCTTGCAAACCTAATCACTACATTCGCTACGCTTCTTGACCAGAACAACTACTCGCGTGCGGAGGCCGCCATCTTGGCTCGCGGCACTTCACTCTCATATCAATTGAGCGGTGGGAGGGATGCCTTTGGTCAAGGAGCGACAAAGCTCTTCGCAGAAGCCGTGATAAATCGAGATGTTAAAGGAGACATCGCAGTGGCTTTCGACCGGGCCCTGGACGGCACGATGCGCCTGCTTGAAGTAGCGGATAACGGGCTTCGGACCAGGATTGCGACAGGGGCTAGGGATGAGGTTGCTCGGTCCCTGCGCAAACTTGTCTGGATTTTTTTGCGTGATGATGCCACCGGAATTCCACATGGCGGTCTACCGGGCGACCAATGGCACGCGGAACTTAAAAAGCGACTGCCAGCCTTGCTTGCCGAAATTGAAAGCAGGTGCGGCCTCGTTAAACGCGCCAGCTGGTACATGAACGTGACGACTAAGGCCTTCGGAGCGCACTCGTTAGTTCAAGACGGTCTCATCTCGGCTAAGGGCCATGACATTCGCGTGTCCACCGTACACCGGGCGAAGGGGGAGAGCATCCCGGCTGTTCTCTATGTTACGAATCCCCAGTCACTCGGCAGCCTGCTGGGAGGCACAGTCAACGAGGAGGGGCGAATTGGCTATGTCGCAGTCACCCGAGCCGGAGATTTGCTTGTACTTGCCATCCCCGGGTCAACAAAGCAGGCGAAAGTGGAGGCCCTGAACGCAAAGGGATTCGCTGAATGGGTGGGCTGACGCCAAATTTGGAGGCGACTGTTCAAGCTACGGAAGAGCGCCGACGTACTGCGGAAATCTTTGTAGCAGCGTGGCGCTCATCCATGAATGGCAGAAATTCGCGCAAAGCGAACGGCAGGGCTGGCTTATCTTAGCGGGACTGGATTGGTTGCAAATTCCGAGGGTCCGTATAAGAACTCACGGAAGGATTGCTCCTTCGCCGGTTTTCAAGACCGGTGCCTTAAACCACTCGGCCACACCTCCAAGCCGCAAATTGTAACCCGAAAAGACCTCGTTGCGAGTCCGGCCGACCCGCCATCACTGCGGATCTTTCAGAAACAGCGCCTGCAAGTCGTTCAGGAACGCCTGCCCAAGCGGCGTCGGCGCGATCCGTTCGTGGTCGCGTGTGATCAGCTTGCGCTGTTCCGCTTCCTGCAACGCCGGCTCGATCGTCGTGATCGACAGGCCCGTGCGCTCGATGAACCGATGTACCGGAAATCCTTCTACCAGGCGCAGCGCGTTCAGCATGAACTCGAACGGCAGATCGCGCGGCCCGACCTCATGCTCTTCCTGCACGCTCGCACCAGCCCTGGCCTGCTCGATGAACGTGGTCGGATGTTTGTAGCGCGCCTGGCGCACGATGCGATTAGGAAACGACAGCTTCGTATGCGCGCCCGCGCCGATGCCGAGATAGTCGCCGAAGCGCCAGTAGTTCAGATTGTGTTTGCTCTGCCGATGCGGCTGCGCATACGCGGACACCTCGTAGCGCCCGTAGCCGGCCTCGGCGGTGCGTTGATGAATCCAGTCCTGCATGTCTGCGGACGCGTCATCGTCGGGCAACGCGGGCGGAAACTTGGCGAATAGCGTGTTCGGTTCGAGCGTCAGGTGATACAGCGACAGATGCGGCGGGGCAAACGACAACGCCGTTTGCACGTCGGCCTGACATTCGGCGAGCGTTTGCCTGGGCAGCGCGAACATCAGGTCGAGGTTGAAGTTGTCGAACGTGGTCGCGGCGACTTCGACCGCGTGGCGTGCCTGCGCCGCGTCGTGAATGCGGCCGAGCGCCTTCAGATGCGTTTCGTTGAAACTCTGGATGCCGACCGACAGCCGGTTCACGCCGCTCGCGCGAAACTGCGCGAACTTGTCGGCTTCGAACGTGCCGGGGTTCGCTTCGAGCGTGATTTCCGCGTCGGCGTCGAGCGGCAGCAGCGCGCGAATATCCGACAGCATGCGATCGAGCCCCGCCGCCGACAGCAAACTAGGCGTGCCGCCGCCGATGAACACCGTATGCACCTGGCGGCCCCAGATCAGTGGCAAGGCCATTTCCAGGTCGGCGCGCAACGCGTCGAGGTAATCGTTCTCCGGGAACGTCTCGCCTTTCCACTCGTGCGAATTGAAGTCGCAGTAGGGGCACTTGCGCACGCACCACGGGAAATGCACGTACAGCGCAAGTGGCGGCAGCGACGTCAAACGGATGCTGCCCGGCGACGTGAACGCACTGACGACACCCTTGCCGATGTCCGCCGGCGTCGATCGGATCGGAATCACGCTTCCTCCGACAGACGCGCGAGCAGTTGCCGCAGCGCGATCGCGCGATGGCTGCTCGCGTTCTTGACCGCCGGCTCGAGTTCGGCGGCGCTCGCGTTCAGCGACGGCAGATAGAAGTACGGGTCGTAACCGAAGCCATGCTCGCCGCGCGGCGCGTCCAGGATTTCGCCATGCCAGCGGCCTTCGGCGATCAGCGGTTCGGGATCGTCCGCGTGACGCACGAGTGCGAGCACGCAGTAGTAATAGCCGCGGCGGTCGCTCACGTCCCGCAGTTCGTCGACGAGGCGCGCGTTGTTCGCCGCGTCGCTTTTCTCGCCGCCGGCGAGTTGCGCGAAGCGGGCCGAGTAGACGCCCGGCGCGCCGCGCAGCGCGCGCACGCAAAGGCCCGAGTCGTCGGCGAGCGCGGGCAGGCCGGTGAGCCGCGCAGCGTGACGGGCCTTCGTCAGCGCGTTTTCGACGAAGGTGGGATGCGGTTCTTCCGCTTCCGGCACGTTGAGCTCGCCTTGCGCGATCAACTCGATGCCGGCCGCGCCGAGCAGCGCCGCAAATTCGCGCAGCTTGCCCGCGTTGTTCGACGCGAGCACGACCTTTTTCAGTGGCATTGCCGACGTTACGCCGTGAGCATTGTTCCCGCCACTGTCCTGACGAACCTCATTCACTGCTGCACTCCCAGCGCCTCTTTCTGCTTCGCGATCAGCGTGCTGATGCCGTCGCTCGCGAGATCGAGCAGCGCATTCATTTCTTCGCGCGAGAACGGCACGCCTTCCGCGGTGCCCTGAATTTCGACGAAGCCGCCCGCCCCCGTCATTACGACGTTCATGTCGGTGTCGCACTGCGAGTCTTCGTCGTAGTCGAGGTCGAGCACCGGCACGCCGTCGTACACGCCGACCGAAATCGCGGCGACGTAATCCAGGATCGGCGAGCTTTCGATGCGGCCCGTGGCAAGCAATCTGGCGACCGCATCATGCGCGGCGACGAACGCGCCGGTAATGCTCGCGGTGCGTGTGCCGCCATCGGCCTGGATCACGTCGCAGTCGAGATTGAGCGTGCGCGCGCCGAGTTTCTCGAGATCGAACACCGAGCGCAGCGCGCGGCCGATCAGCCGCTGGATTTCCTGCGTGCGGCCGGTTTGTTTGCCGCGCGCGGCTTCACGGTCGCTGCGGGTATGGGTGGCGCGCGGCAGCATGCCGTATTCGGCGGTGAGCCAGCCCTGGCCGCGATCGCGCAGAAACGGCGGTACGCTCTCGCTGACGCTCGCGGTGCAGATCACCTTGGTGTCGCCGAATTCGACCAGCACCGAGCCCTCCGCATGCTTCGTGTAGTGACGCGTGATGCGCACGTCGCGCAACTGGTGGGGCTGGCGGCCGCTGGGGCGTTGGGTGTCGTTGCTCATGTCGGAATGGGTCGGGATGGGCTGGAGGAGGGTGGAGGAAAAACGCTAATTTTACCGCCGATCGGATAGGGCGGTTGCCCATACGGATGGCTGCAACAAAAATGGGATAATGCCGATTCCCCGCCCCGCGTCTCGTACACGCCGGGCGATCCGCTTCTCAGGCCATCGTCTACCGCATGGCCCCAATCGCGAGAAATACGATGATCTACAGCATGACTGGCTATGCGAGCGCCACGCGCGAACTCGTGGCAGCCTCGGGCACGGGTGGCGTCAGCGTGTCGGTCGAATTGCGCACGGTGAACTCGCGCTTTCTCGATCTGAACTTCCGCATGCCGGAAGACGTGCGCGTCGTCGAACCGACGCTGCGCGAGATGCTGATGAACAAGCTGTCGCGCGGCAAGGTCGACATTCGCGTGAATCTGCAGCGCAGCGAGCAGTCGGCGAACGCGGGCGCGATCAACCGCGACGCGCTCGCGCAACTCGCGCAGCTGGAACGCACGGTGCTCGGCACGTTTCCTGAAGCCGGCCGTCTGCGCACCGGCGAAATTCTGCGCTGGCCGGGCGTGCTCGCCGAAAGCGGCATCGCGCCCGAGACGCTGCGCGAAGCAGTGCTCGGATGCGGCAAGCAGGCGATCGCGGACCTGATCGACGTGCGCGCGCGCGAAGGCGCGCAACTCGCGACGATGCTGCTCGCCAACGTCACCGAAATGGAGACGATCGTCGTGAAGATCACCCCGCTCGTGCCCGAGCTGATTGCGCGACATCAGCAGAAAATCGTCGAGCGTCTGCAGGAAGCGCTCGGCATCGCCGCGCCGGATGCGGCCGTGACGATCGTGTCGCGCGAAGAGATCAACGAGCGGATTCGCCAGGAAGTGACGATGTACGGCATTCGCATCGACATCGCCGAAGAACTGTCGCGCCTCACCGCGCACCTGAACGAAACGCGTCACGTGATCGAGAAGGGCGGCAAGGTCGGCAAGCGGCTCGACTTCATGATGCAGGAGCTGAACCGCGAAGCGAACACGCTCGGTTCGAAGGCGGCGGCGAAGGAACTCGCGGATTCGTCGATGACGCTGAAGCTCTTGATCGAACAGATGCGCGAGCAGGTACAGAATCTCGAATAAGGCTGGAGCACCACACATCATGACCGACCACCATCCACGCGAAACCGGCGCGGCGCGCCATTCGTACGCCGGCGCTTATCCCGGCAACCTGTTCATGGTCGTCGCGCCGTCGGGCGCGGGCAAGTCGACGCTCGTGAACGCGTTGCTCGCGAGCGACGACGCGATCCGTCTGTCGATCTCCTACACGACGCGCCCGCCGCGTCCGAAGGAGCAGGACGGCGAGCACTATCACTTCACGAGCGTCGAAGATTTCATGCAGCGTCACGACGCGGGCGAGTTTCTCGAAAGCGCGGAAGTGCACGGCAACTATTACGGCACGTCGCGCGTGTGGATCGAGGAGCAGATGAAAAACGGCCATGACGTGCTGCTCGAAATCGACTGGCAGGGTGCGCAGCAGGTGAAGAAGCAATTCAACAACGCGGTGGAGATTTTCATTCTGCCGCCGTCGCTCGAAGCGCTCGAAGAGCGTCTGAAAAAGCGCGGCCAGGACGAGCCGAACGTAATCACGCGACGCTTGCTCGCGGCGGGCGGCGAGATCGCGCACGCGGCCGAAGCGGAGTACGTCGTGATCAACGAGAATTTCGATCGCGCGCTGGCGGAGTTGCAGTGCCTCGTCGGCGCGACGCGCTCGCGCTTCGCATCGCAGTACGCGCGTCACACGCAGCTTTTCATGCAGCTCGGCATCCACCTGCCGCACGCGTGAGCGCGGCGTGGTGTCAAGCACATAAGGTAGAATAAGCAACATACTGAGAAGGAACCCAACATGGCCCGCATTACCGTCGAAGACTGCCTCAAACAGATCCCGAACCGTTTCGAACTCGCGCTTGCCGCAACCTATCGCGCGCGTCAGCTCGCTCAAGGCCACACGCCGAAAATCGAAAGCCGCGACAAGCCCACCGTCCTCGCGCTGCGTGAAATCGCATCGGGTCAGGTCGGCGTCGAAATGCTGAAGAAGGTGCCGGTCTAAGGCGCACGGATTTTCGTTTTCGACTTGCCGGTATTCGCCACACCGGATTGCTCAACGTGCAGAACTGCGTCCAACCCTGACCGCTACCGGAGGCGACCATGAGTGCTACCCCGCCCACCGCCACGGAAGCGGAGCACGACACCGACTCGCCGTCCTCTGCACGCAAGTACATCGACGCGGTCCTCGAGCAGTCGTTTCGCCATCTGTTCGGGCCGACCGCCACGCCGGAGCAGCCGCGCCGGCATGACGTCGTCTCCATCGCCAATCTGACGTCTGCGCTGTCCGGCTATCTGCAGCCGGAAGAGATCAAGGACATCAAGGCGGCGTTCCACTTCAGCGACGAAGCCCACCTCGGCCAGTATCGCCAGAGCGGCGAGCCCTACATCACGCATCCGGTCGCCGTCGCGGAAATCTGCGCGGGCTGGAATCTCGACGCCCAGGCGATCATGGCGGCGCTGCTGCACGACGTGATGGAAGACCAGGGCGTGACCAAGGCGGAGCTCGCCGAGCGCTTCGGCGCGAAGGTCGCGGAACTGGTCGACGGGTTGTCCAAGCTGGACAAGATGGAGTTTCGCAATCGCGAGGAAGCGCAAGCGGAGAACTTCCGCAAGATGCTGCTCGCGATGGCGCGTGACGTGCGCGTGATCCTCGTGAAGCTCGCCGACCGGCTGCACAACATGCGCACGCTCGGCGCGGTGCCGTCGGAGAAACGTCGCCGTGTCGCGCGCGAAACGCTAGACATTTACGCGCCGATCGCTCACCGGCTCGGCCTGAATAATACCTATCGCGAGCTGCAGGACCTGAGTTTCGCGAACTTCAACCCGCACCGTTACGCGACACTCGAAAAAGCCGTGAAGGCGGCGCGCGGCAATCGTCGCGAGGTGGTCGGCAAGATTCTCGAATCGGTGCAGCGCGCGATTGCGGACGCGAAGCTCGACGCCGAAGTCACCGGTCGCGAGAAAACCATCTTCAGCATTTACAAGAAGATGCGCGACAAGCAGCTGTCGTTTTCGCAGGTGCTCGACGTGTATGGTTTTCGCGTGGTCGTCGAGAGCGCGCTCGAGTGTTATACCTGCATCGGCGCGTTGCATGCGCTTTTCAAGCCTGTTCCGGGCAAGTTCAAGGATTACATCGCGATCCCGAAGGTGAACGGCTATCAGTCGCTGCACACCACGCTCGTCGGCCCGTTCGGCGCACCGATCGAGTTTCAGGTGCGCACGCGCAAGATGCACGAGATCGCCGAGGCGGGCGTTGCCGCGCACTGGCTGTACAAGAACGGCAGCGCGGATCTGAACGACGTGCAGATGCGCGCACACCAGTGGCTGAAGTCGCTGCTCGACATTCAGAGCGAAGCGGGCGATTCGAGCGAATTCCTCGAGCACGTGAAGATCGACCTGTTCCCGGATGCGGTCTACGTGTTCACGCCGAAGTCGAAGATCATGGCGCTGCCGCGCGGCGCCACCGCGCTCGACTTCGCGTACTCGATCCACAGCGACCTCGGCAACCAGTGCGTCGCGGTGAAGATCAACAACGAGCTGTTGCCGTTGCGTACCGAACTGAAGAGCGGCGACATCGTCGAAGTCATCACGGCGCCGTATTCGAAGCCGAACCCCGCATGGCTCGGCTTCGTGCGCAGCGGCAAGGCGCGCTCGGCGATCCGTCATTATCTGAAGACGATGCGTCTGAACGAGTCGGTGCAGCTCGGCGAGCGTCTCGTCGATCAGGCGTTGAAGGGCTATGGCCTTGCGCTATCGGATGTGACGCCGGAGGCGTGGGAAAAGCTCGTGCAGTGGACGGGCAACAAGAACCGTCAGGAAATTTTCGCGGACATCGGTCTCGGCCGGCGGGTCGCCGCGGTGATGGCCAAGCGCATCGAAGTGCTGATGAGCGGGCGCGACGCCGACGACGACGGCTCGCGCTCCGAGTCCGGTTCGACGCCGCACGCGCCGCCGGTCGTCATCACCGGTACCGAGGGCATGTCGGTGCAACTGTCCGCGTGTTGCCGTCCGATTCCGGGCGACGACATCATGGGCTATATCGGCATCGGTCTCGGCATGGCGATTCATACCACCGACTGCCGCGTCGCGCAGCGTATCCACCGGCGCGATCCGGGCCGCTGGATCGACGTCGCGTGGGCACCGCAGCCGGGGCGGCTGTTCGATGTCGCGGTCAAGGTACTGGTCAAGAACACCAAGGGCGTGTTCGCCCGCGTAGCGGCCGACATCACATCGGCGGACGCGAACATCGTCCATATCGCGATGGACGAAGATCTGTCGCAGGAATCCACGATTCTGCGCTTCGTGATCCAGGTCAGCGACCGGGTGCATCTGGCCAATGTGATGCGGCGCGTGCGCACGAATCCCGATGTGATGCGCATCACGCGTGAGCGGCCGAGCGAAGAGGGGCATCACCGCCACGACGGCGGCATGCGCATCGACCGCGAGCGCGCGGACTACTGAACGGCTTCCGGCTGGGCGTCGGCGCAGCTTGGACTGGGGCGCTTCACGCCAGTCAGGCATCTTTCGTCCGGCGGCTCAGGATATAACTCAAGGCAGGTCTCACCTGAACTCCAGGGGGAACGCAGATGAACGTGTCCGACCTCGCTGACGTGGCGCTCGATTACTGGGTGGCGCGCAGCCTGCACGACTTCGTGCGCGAAATCTACTTTACCGATAGTGGCGAGACTGTTGCGATCCGCGGCAACGATCGTGGTCGTCCGTGGGACGGGCGTTTCACGCCTTCCGCATCATGGGAGGCGGCTGCCGTTGTGCTCGAGCGCGCGATGCGGATCGACGTGCGCGAGCAGAGCGATAAAGGCGCGGTATGCGTCGCTGAGTTCAAGGGCGGGCAGCGAGCCTCGGAGGGAATGGGCGACTCGCTGCGCATTGCTTTGCTGCGGGCGTTTGTCGTGAGCCGTTTCGGCGATACCGTCGACGACGTGCTGCGCGAGCGCCAGGCACTGACCGGCATGCGGACCGACACGATCAGCGAGCAAACGGTGGGCGGGGTCGTCGAGGACTTGCCGCACCCGGATGGGCAAATTGGGGATATCCAGTCGCCGCCGCGATGAGTTGCTGCTGGCGCACGGGCACGGCATGGTGCGCCAGAAAAAACAAAGGGCCTTCCGGTTGGAAGGCCCTTCACAGGTGGTGCGGCTGGCAGGATTCGAACCCACGACCCCTTGGTTCGTAGCCAAGTACTCTATCCAACTGAGCTACAGCCGCACGCAAAACGGTGATGCTTACTATAAAACTGATGAAACCTGAGAGCTCCCTGTAAGGGCGCTCTCGAATAAGGTGGCGCGGCTGGCAGGATTCGAACCCACGACCCCTTGGTTCGTAGCCAAGTACTCTATCCAACTGAGCTACAGCCGCACACAGAAACGAGATTATAGCCAACAGATTTGAAAAACGGAAGCCCATCACGGCGATTTGTGTCGCCGGCCCGATCGTGTAACCTTTTATGAGATTGTTGCTAGTTGCTGTTAACGGATGATTATGAACAAGGCCTTTGTCAAAGAGTCGAGCGAAGACAACGATGACGATCTCGACATCGCCCAGCCCGACGTGCCCGCAGGCACCAAAAACTACATGACTCCCGCCGGTCATCGGCGCATGCGTGATGAATTGCTGCATCTGATCGATGTCGAGCGGCCCGAGGTTGTCAAGCTCGTGTCGTGGGCGGCGTCGAACGGCGACCGCTCGGAGAATGGCGACTACATCTACGGCAAACGCCGTCTGCGGGAAATCGACCGGCGCATCCGTTTTCTGACCAAGCGGCTCGATCTAGCCGAGGTCGTCGATAGCAGCCGGCAGGAAAACGTCGACCAGGTGTTTTTCGGCGCGAGGGTCGACTATGCGACCGAGGACGGCGAAGAGCATCAGGTGACGATCGTCGGTGTCGACGAGGTCGACCTGGACATCGGGCACGTAAGCTGGATTTCGCCCATTGCGCGTGCGCTGCTAAAGGCTAAAGTCGGCGATACGGTCACGCTGTTCACGCCGGCCGGTCCGCAGTCGATCGACATTCTCGACGTCAAGTATCCGTTGCCTGATAGCGGCCGCTAGGCCTCTGGCGAGGACCTGGGCTCACGTGCACGCACGCGGGCCTGCGCACAAAGCGGCAAAAACCCACGTCGGCACGGACATAAAAAAAGGCGCCGCGAACGGCGCCTTCTCTACTGCCAGTCCTTGCGCAGTGCTTAGAAGCGGTGACGCAGACCTGCGGTCACAGCGACTTGCTTGTTGTTGCCCGAAGCACCGCCCACGCCATTGATGTAGGCGTTAACGATCGAGTCTTCGTTTGCTGCCTGATACACGCCTTGCAGATACACGTCGGTACGCTTGGACAATGCGTACGCGGTTTGCAGGTTGACCTGGTTCCAGTGCACGTGCGAGCTCGACAGGTTGGCGCGGGTGTACGTGTACGCGCCAGCGATGCTGATTGCCGGCGTCAGCGCGTAACGGGCGTTGGCTTCAAAGTTCTGGAACTGAGCGCTGTTGGTCGGGAAGCCGATGCCGCTCGTTATGCCCGATGCGGCCGCGCTGATACCTGCCAAGCCATGCAGGTTCGTCTGCGAGTACACGAGGCCGACCGTTGCCGGGCCGAACGCGTAGTTGGCGCCTGCGCCCCACGTTTGCTGACGCTGAGCGAAGAACGTGTTGTCGCCCGACACCGCGCCACCCGAGTTGAACGCAGCGGCTGCGCTGTTCGCGCCATTGCTGTTCAGTTGCATGTACGCAGCGGCAACGTTCAGGCCGCCCCAGTTATACGACGCGCCCGCACTGTAAGCGCGGTTGTTGGCGAAGCCGGCAGCCTGGTTCGAGAAACCGTACAAGCCGCCAAACTTGAAGCCGCCGTAGTTCGCGCTCTGGAATTTGGCCGAATTGTTGATACGGAACGAGTTGTTCAAGTTGTCGTTGTCGAACGGGTGCGCGAACTGCGTGCCGCCGTACTGCGTGCCGGTCAGTGCCAGCGGGCCGACGTAGTCGACCATGCTGTCGTATTGACGGCCGAGGGTCACGGCACCGAACTGGTCGCTCGACAGACCGACGAAGGCCTGACGGCCGAACAGACGGCTGTTCTGCTTGAGCGTGCCGTCATTGATGCCGAAGCCGTTCTCCAACGTGAAGATGGCCTTCAGACCGCCGCCCAGATCTTCAGCGCCACGCAGGCCGAAACGGCTGCCGTTCACCGAGCCGCTCGTCATCGCCACGTTGGCGCCGTGCTGGTTACTACTCGGATTCGGATGCTGGTTGTTCGTATAAGTGATTCCGGCGTCGATCAGGCCATACAGGGTGACGCTACTTTGCGCGTGCGCTGCCGTTACGAAAACGCCCGACAGGGCAGCGACCATGAGTGTCTTCTTCATTGATATAACTCCAAGAGCGAGAGAGATATAAAACCCTGGCTTAGGAGACCTTCACGCGAGCGCTGCGAGAAGCCGAATCCGCGTGAGAAGCGCGTTGACCAGATCCGCGCCGGTTTCCGATTAGGCAGAGTGTAGAGAGACACTTCCGGGAGTTGGCGTTCCGATTCGCGCAATAAAGTATTACGCGAGGAGAAACGATCGTTAATCGCCATTCGAGCCTTATGGATAAAGGCTTTGCGCCGACTGGGCGGATTCGGCGTCTGAATTTTCCTAAAGCGCGTTGCTGATTCGCGACATCGAACGATGCGGAAAAACAACGGGAAGAAATGCGAGAAAACGATTGTTGTTGTGGCGGCAATAGACGATTGTTAATTGTGTGAATAATCGAACTTGCATATGACCGCTATACTGTTATCTCTGCTTTCCGAAGCAGACTTTTTCGTTGACGAAAAAGATCTCCAAACCTTTGTCAGCGCGACCTTCCAGTCGCGCTTTTTTTATGGCGGACGAGTTTCGCGAATGTCTCTAATGAGCGGGCGCAGTACCTTCCACGTCGTCCCAGTCCGCCTGCGCGGGCACGCTCCAGTCTTCCATCACATAACGGCGCGCATCCATTGGCGAGGAGAGCAGGTTCTGCCAGTGGTCTCCGTGCCACATCGGATCGAAGTCGAAAACGGTGCGTGAATCCCCGATCTGTGCGGGCTGGTCTGATATGACCTTTGCGTGCGAATGAGTGAGCCAGGTGAAGAGACGGTGAATTTCCTTGGACAGCATGGCAACCTCCTGAAGCGCATCGCTACAACTGACTTGCATCATGCGAGTGAGGCGGCGCCGCAACAAGTCGGACAAACACTTACGCAAAGATAGACTTTGTTACATTCGTATTGCATATTTTCGCAAATTTTCCCGTTTGCGGACTCGGATTATTTTCGTTCAGGTAAATTTGACGCGCCGACCTATATCCGTGTAGTTTGAAGTCTTATCTTTTTATACGCTAAACGCATATGAAAAGTTTACTTGACGGTCATTCTCTGTTCCCCGTATAACGGCAAAGCCGAATTTGATTGGCTGTTTCTGTCTTGATCAGATATAGGCAATTGAATCGGGGTTGGATCGATTCAAGGGCAACGCCCGCTTTGGATAAATCACCGAGGGAAAACAGGAAATGGAAACTGGTGTCGTCAAATGGTTCAACGATGCTAAGGGTTTTGGCTTCATCACGTCGGATGTGGGTGGCGAGGATCTGTTCGCACACTTTTCGGAGATCCGCAGCGAGGGCTTCAAGTCGTTGAAGGAAAACCAGCGCGTGTCTTTTGAAGTCAAGACCAGCCCGAAGGGCAAGCAGGCGGCCAACATTCAGCCGCTGTAAATGCGCTGGGCTGGGCGCGCCGCCCGCGCAATCGGGAGCGAAAAACCCTCGCCGTCGCGCGAGGGTTTTAATTTTTATCTAGATGTCTCCCAGGTCGGATCTTCGGTAACTGCGTGGTTCAACAATACGCATTATTGTCGGAAGATAATCCATCGAAACGAATTGACTACATCAGGATTAATGGTCTGGTTTAAGCGTCTGCGGGATTTCAGCGCAAAATCGACGGTCCATGCCGACGCAGTTTCCAGCTGCGCACGCGGCGCTGTCTGGATGCGCAACGTCCAACTGGTGCATACTTGCCGCAAATTCATGCGCCCGAATCCCTTGTCCCATGTCTGAACTGCTTTCGCCGGAACCGGCACTCGATGCACCCATCGTTTTCGTAGATCTCGAAACGACCGGCGGCTCCACGAGCGAGCACCGCATTACTGAGGTTGGCGTCGTCGAAGTCGGGCTGGCCGGCGTCTCGCGCTGGAGCAGCCTGATCGACCCGCAGCAGCCGATTCCGTCGTTCATCCAACAGCTGACCGGCATCACGAACGACATGGTGCGCGGCGCACCGACGTTCGAGTCGATCGCGCCCGCGTTGTTCGAGCGTTTGAACGGCAAGCTGTTCGTCGCGCACAACGCGAGTTTCGATCGCGGATTTTTACGCAGCGAATTTCGTCGCGCGGGAATCGCGTTCGATCCGGACGTGCTGTGCACGGTGCGGCTGTCGCGCGCGCTGTTTCCCGGCGAAAAGCGCCACGGTCTCGATGCGCTGGTCGAACGCCATGCGCTGGTGCCGTCCGACCGCCACCGCGCGCTCGCCGACGCCGATCTGATCTGGCAGTTCTGGCAGCGTCTGCCGACGCTCGTGCCGCTGGAAGCGCTGCGCGCGCAGATCGAGCGCACGACGCGTCGCTACCGGCTCGCCGGCGACATCACCGAAGATTTGCTCGACACCGCGCCGGCTGGCTGTGGCGTGTATGCGTTTTATGGCGAAGACGATGCGCCGCTGTATGTCGGTCGCAGCGTGCGCGTGCGTCAGCGGCTGCGCTCGCATCTGACTGGCGAGCGGCGTTCGTCGAAGGATATGCGGCTAGCGCAGCTCGTGCGACGCGTCGAATGGCACGCGACTGGCGGCGAACTCGGCGCGATGCTCGCGGAGGCGCAGTGGATCGCAACGCTGCGGCCGGGCCACAACCGCTTGCCGCGCGTGACGAAGAGCGATCCCGCGAACGCGCCGTGGCCGTTCGAGGGGCCCATCGTGTTCGAGGAGCGTGAGGACGCGCAGGGTATCTTCCACGTGGTCGATCGCTGGCGCTACCTCGGGCACGCGCCCTCGCTCGTCGCGGCGGCGCAGCTGCATGCGTCGATGCTGGCTGGGTCGTTCGAACTCTCGACGTACCGTATCCTGCAAAGCCATCTGGCGCGAGGCCTGCGCGTGATGCCGTTGAGCGTGTCGCGCAGCCCTGAGTCGAGCATCGTCGCGTGACGCTTATGCGACGTGCGCGCGCCGTGGCGTTACCGGAATCAGCCGGTGGCGCCGACTCCGCCCGTTTCGCACACGTGACCTAGTGCGTGCGTCAACGCGCTCGAATGCGCAGAGTCATAGCGCGTCAGCGCCTTCCAGTTAGCCAGCGATTGCGCGACCCGCGACGGACAATCGTCCGCCGCGCGCAGCGGCTGCACGCGCGCCAGACTCGCCATCAACGACTGTGTCAGCTTGTCGAGCTGCGGTCGGGTGCTGGTTGCGAGATCGGGTGCGGGACCTTGCGGTGGCTGGGTGCGACGCCAGTTCGCGAAGAGCGCGTTCTGCACGTCTTTGCTCGCATCGATCTGATCCTGGAAGAACGCGCGGGCGAACGCCGGGTCGACGTTTGCCGCCGCGGCGCGCTTTTCCACCTCGGCGAGCAGCGCGTTTTCACGCGGCGTATCGGTGATCGGCTGGTGGTTCGCCCACTTCCAGCGTGCGACCGGTTCCGCGAGTGCAAGGCGCTGCGAAACCAGCGCGATCAGGCTCGTGAGCGCGGTGTCGTCACCGTCGGCGAGGGCGGGGGCGGGCGAGAAGGCGAAGGCGGCGGCGATGACGAGCGCGCATGACGCGCCGAAGCGATGCAAATGGTTCATGAGGTGGACGTGGCCGGGCGGCCGTTGACGGAAAACCAGAAGAATAAATGATGCGCCGCAACCTGCGAGCACCGGGTCGATTCACACGGATCGTCGGGGCGAAGTGGGCGAGAGAAGGACGCGCGTACACGGTCGAGCCGCGTGGCCCAGTGCAACTGCTGTGCTCAGGCGAACTGATCCAACGTCATGCGGAGATGTCGGACGCGTAATGAGGACGCGAGTATTCGCTGCGCGTGAAATCAACGAGCGCGAATGCTGCGCCGCGCCAAGGAACCGTTACTTCGGATCGCACGACTTGCGTTGTTCGTCAAAGAAAGCGCGAACATGCTCGGGCAGCTCGGCTCCCAAAAACTCGACGGCCACAGGTTCCGGATCCGGGTAAAGAACTTTGTCCGGGGTCGGAATCTTCGGTGGTTTGGCATCCATGATCTTTCTCCTTTGCGAATCGATTATCGGCCTCGTTCCCTGCATCGCACCAGTGTCCGATGCGAGTCATACACACTCTGTTGCTTTAACGGCACAAGCCGACACACCAGCGGAAGGATTGAATAAAATTTATCGTCTGACTATTACCTGCGTTTCGCGGTCTGCTTGATCCGCTTAATTGCCACCGCGAAATCATCTCGTCCCGCTCCTTCTGCCAGTCCCTCTCGAGCCATGCCCAGCCTATGTTTCAGCACGACCGATCGATATTTTCGCCGCGCTGCATCTAACGTTGTCGCATGACTAAAACGTGACAAACTTGTGCATTGCCGCATCGACAGGTTTTGCGCTTTTCCTGAACTGAACGTACGCAATTTGCCGATTGCATAACTTGCAGTCTAATTCTTTGTAAACGACCCATTCCCCATCGCGTTGACCGCGCAAAACACTATTTAAAGATTTGGTCGTTAATCAACTGACTGACAGGGGTTGGCAAACAGATTCCCGCATTGCTGTGACAAAAGGACCTCATTTGGTGACAAGTCATGCGCAGCGCACCGGGCCACCTATGATTGAAGCGACTACTGATGGCTCGACGTGCGCTGGCAGACGGACACGCGAGGCGCAGCGCGGATGATGACGTTGTTCATGTTCGGGGAGAGGTCGCGATGGAAAACGCTGTCTACTGGAACGGACGTCAGGTTGGCATCGAATGCGCCGGCAGGATCTTGTGGTTCGCGTCGGCACCCGCGCAAGCGATAGCGGCATACGGCGCGCCACGCCAGCAGCCGAGCGCACAGGCCGATACCGTCGTTGCGCGCAACCTCGCGATGCCACGGTCGTACGACCCGCTCCACGTTCCCGACCAGGCTGGCCATGCGTTGCGCCACGACGTCGCGCCGGACGCGGCGCAACGCTGACCGCAAACGGCTGTATCAGGTCCGAAGCGACTCGTCGGCGCACCCTCGAGACCTTACCGATCAGGTGGGGTGTTAGCGCACACACCGCGTTGCGGCGAACTTATACGATGCAATTGCCGTGCTGCCGTCGGCCTCTCACCCGTTGTCGGGTGAACCGGCAACCACACCCGCATCAGTCTGCAAACAGCCGATACCGAAGGCCGGCTGCGCGAGGAGGGTAGGCCTGTCTCGCAACCTCGTTGCGTCAACACTATTTGCCGCTGGGAGCCGCGCATCGCGTGGCCGCACCTCTTTTACCTGGCGCTGCGTCGTGCTCACTTGCGTGATCGCCGGGCAATTCAATGCGAAAGATCTACGGCCTGACTGGGCTGCGTGCATTCGCGGCGTTGCTCGCCGTCGTTCATCACTTTGCCGACAACGAAGGGGGCTGCCACCGGGCATTGTTCAACTCGTCGATAACTGGGCTTGGGGCGTTGACATCTTTTTCATGCTGCGCGGCTTCATCCTTGCCTATACGTATCTTCCTTCGCGAGCGACCGCGTTCGGCTTGGTCGACTATCGATCGTTTATCGTCAAGCGGTTTGCGCGCGTGTATCCGCTGTATCTGGTGACGTTTCTGGTGTTCGTCGGCCGATGTTTCGTCGCGAAGCGAACTGGAACTTCGTGTCGTGGTCGATCAGCGCCGAATGGTTCGCCGTTCTGTTTCTGTTTTCGCTGTGCGCGAGAGTGCTGAGCCGGCTGTCGCGCGTGACTTTCGGTGTGATCGTGCTGGTGTGCTGGCTGACGTTGTGCGTGTACTGCTTCCTCTATAACGACGGCGATGTCGGGCTGACCACATTCGGTATGCTACGGATCGTGTTGCAGGCATGGCGCGGGACATCTGGGATGACTTTGCCCGACGAAATGGCGCTCCCAGAGTGCGATGCGAAACTACCCACCGAGGCTGGTGAACCGGCGAATCGGGATAACCGGCAAACGGCGGCGCAGCGGATAGCGGATGAGTTGTTCGAGCGCGATACCGCAAATGGTTGTCGTGACTCGCTCGCTGGCTATTCGCAACGGGTGGTAGAGGAAATGAACGAGCGCTGGCGGTGTTTCAACGCGTATTTGCGCACGAACTGGCCACTGCGCTCCGCGATGCCAATGCGGCGGTTTCGGCAAATCTCGTACGTGGGTCGCATATGCGTGCATTGATGCGTCGGACAGCGAAGCGCAGGACGGGGCGCGATGAGGCGCCTGAAATCTATTTCCACGTCACGCATACCATGCACTAGTACTTGCGTGGCCTCGCGCGAGCACGCAGAGGAACTTCTGGTTTCGGCCCAGTTTGGGTCGTTCAACAAACAAGAGTTGAGTCCTGATCTCATTGTCAACGAGCGAATCCGGCATCCATCAGCGGCTCTTTTAGCGGTCGCGGTTTAAGCGCGTACAGCACCGCATCTACAGCTCGTTCCCAGATGACCAGCGCGTTCCTCCTTGCCCGTCCGCTCAGGCGACGAAGTGTAGTTGAACGAGCCAGTTTCAGCGCTACGCCGGTTGAGCACCTTTCCTTACCGGCTTCACCTGAGTGGAGCGAAAGGCCTGGTCGCGAGTGGCGCGCTGGATTGCGCCATGCCTATCAATGCGCGGATCTTTGCGGCAGGCCCACGACCGTAGATCCGCGCGACAACCTGGTGCTGTACCGCGTGCATGCCGTGCAGAAAGCGATTCAGCTTTCGGTGCGCTCAAGAATTCGTATAAGCGGATACCGCATCACTCCGAATACTCCACCAAATAAGTTGTGACTGGCTTGAATTCAACCGGCCTTAACTCACGATGCACCACTGGCAGCGAGCTTGACAAATAGTCTGGCTGCTTCGTTGCCATGGGACAAAGCGCGCAGTGCAAGGGAGAGCGCTAGCTGTGCGTCGTGGGAGGCCGCGCTACGATCCTGATCGAAGAGCTTGACGGCGTGGCGCATATGCTGCGCCGCCTGCATGTGAAGCTCCACGGCCGCCGCATGATGTTTTGCCACGTCCGCGGCACTTGCGGCTGAGCCGGTCGATGGAGGCGTTATTGATGGCGTATTGGCGCTGTGCGCGCCAGCGTCGTGTGCCTGATCGATCGCATGCAACGTGTGGCCATGGGCCATCATCGCCTGATGTGCGGCGTGGGCAAAGTCTTGACCGTCATCGAAATGCCGCGACGCCTCGCGGTGATGTCGCGCGGCCTGCTCGTGGTGTGACGCCGCGGCTTCGAGATGACCTTTCTTGCTGTGCTTCGTGTTCATGCCGGCTCCTGTGCAACTTCAGGACTGGTTCGGATGGCGACCGATTCGAAGACACAGTGGCAGGTCGCAACAAGATCCTAATCTACACGCCCTTGCGCCTTCTGTGGCATTTGCGTCTCGCGGAGAATCGTCGCGCTGTGGCGATCACCGCGCGGTCAGCATCCGGAGGATTTTCTGCACGATGCGCTCATGCTGCTCCAGCGCCTCATCGAGCGTACTTGCTCCATAGCTCGTGTTGTCTCGCGCTTCCAATCCGGCGATGCGCGTCACGAATAGCGAAACCTCCCCGGCTTTCGGTTCGGACACACCGCGGAAGCGGGTCGTGACCGTTACACCGTAGTCGTCCAGCAGTGTGCGGCGGAAGATCAGTTCGTTTTCCGTCATCCAGTGCGACCACGCGCCGTGGTCGAACACCTCGACAGGCCTGTTCTTCGCATCGAGGACATAGAAGCGTTTCCAGCTCGACGGGACGGAGCGTGCTTTCATATTTCAATGCGAAGGCGTGAGCAGGAAGCCGATCGCCTCCCGCCACCAGGTTTCGTCGACGCGGCCCATCCAGTCGTTATGTTCAGCCGCCTTCACCACCATCAGCTGTCTCGGTTCGCCCAGCGAGTTGTAGAGCGCTTCGCCGAAGCGCGGGACTGCTGCGCGCTTGCCGCTATACTTCCCCCTCCACCAACGGACACGTAGCCGGCACACATGGCCACGTTCGTGCAATTCGTCTTGCAACTGGACCAGGACCTCGAAGCGCTGCTGGTTCGGCATGGGCCGTTGGCCTACGCAATCCTCGGGGCGATCGTCTTCTGCAGTGTCGGCGTACTGCCGCTCGTCATTCTGCCCGCGGACATGCTCCTGTTCCTGTCCGGCGCGCTCGCTGCCGTCGGCGTGCTGCAGCCTGTGTGGCTCGCGCCGTTGCTGGTCGCGGCCGCGGTTGCAGGAAAAGTGTTCAACTATGCGCTGGCACGTGCCGTCGCGTCGGTATGGAACCCGAAGCGCAGCGGCTGGATCGACAAGGTGACTGCGCGAACGCGCGCGCTCTACGTACGTCACGGCGCCGCGCTGCTGCTGTACTCTCCGTTCATCGCAATCGTCCGGGCGGTCGCGCCCGCGCTCGCCGGCGCGACGAAGATGCCGTTTCGCCGCTTCGTGCGCTTCGCGACCGGCGGCGCGGTGATCTGGATATGCTCACTTGCGGGTCCCGGGTATTTTTTCGGCAACGTGCCGTGGGTCCGCTCGCACCTGCCGGCTGCGATGGCGATCGTGATCGGCGCGGGTGTCGTCGCGCTCGTCGTCAGCCTGCTGTGGCGAGGACGGCGCAAGCACCGCACCGCCGACCCGACGCTACCCGACGAAAAGTCCCGCTGCGACTGACGCGGCGGCCCACAACCCGCCAGGCAGCGCTGCTCGCGAGGAAACGCATGGACCCGGGCCTGCTGAAATGCACATGTGCGGCCGTGCTCGCCACACTGCTCGGGTGGGGACTGTATGTCGGCCGCCCCGTGCTGGTGCCAATTGCGTTCGGCATCATCGCGACGTACGTGGTCTTCGGTCTCGCCAACCTGCTGCGCCGCATTCCCTACCTCGGTGCACGCCTGCGGGACGGCCTGCGCCACGCGATCGCTGCGACGCTGATGCTCTTCACGGTCTACCTGTCGGTCGACCTGCTGCTGTCCGACAGGGACCGGCTGATGGCCGTCGCGCCGAAGTACGAGGCGACGCTGCTCGTACTGTTTACGAAGTTCGCCGCGCTGCTGCACATCGAAACGGAGGCCAACTGGGCTGCGATCCGCCGCGACCTGTTAGCGAGCGTCAACGTGCAGGCGATCATAACCGCCACGCTGTCGTCGGTGTCGTTGCTGCTCGCGGCGATCATCGTCGTGCTGCTTTATGCGACGTTCTTTCTCATTGAGCACGCGAAATATCGCCGCAAGCTCGTGAACTTCGCGGGCGACTCGACGCGGATCGTGTCGGTAATCGACGAGATCAACTCGAAGATCGGCGTCTATCTCGCGATGAAGACCCTGCTCGGCGCGATCCTTGGCATCGCGAGCTGGGCCTGCATGCGGCTCGTCGGACTCGAATTCGCGGGGCTTTGGGCGGTGCTGGCCGGCCTACTGAACTTCATCCCGTATGCGGGCTCGTGGATCTCGGTCGCGGTGCCGACGCTGCTCGCCGCGCTGCAGTTCGGCCAGTGGAACGCGGCGATCGTGCTGTTCATCTCGCTCACGCTCGCGAACTTCGTGGTCGGCCATCTCCTCGACCCGTGGCTGATGGGCGGCTCACTGAACCTGAGCCCCGCGGTGATCCTGATCAGTCTGGCGGTGTGGTCGTCGATCTGGGGCATCGCGGGCGCCTTCCTCGCAGTGCCGATCACCGTCGGCCTGGTCATTGCGTTTTCCACGTTCGAATCGACACGTCGTTTCGCAGTTCTCCTGACGAACGATGACTAACGTTGTTGGCCTGTCGGTGACGTCCGTTAATTTCAGGGATACTTCGTGCGCGTGGCGCGCGCCTCATCACTCTCATAAAGGGATGCGATACTGGCGAACCGAGGACGTATGTCCGCTGGACCTTTAGATGGGGACACTGGCGCCCGTTATGCGATGGCCAACCGCTTCGGGTCGGGAGCCGGTGTTCCCTTCGCGCTACAGCTGTAGGCTGCCGCCTCGAAGAGGTTGGGCGTCGCGGGCAATCGGTGCCTCGAGGAGACAACCAAACTCGCGGGCAAAGTCGACAGAGACGCGCGCGTGGACGGCGCCCTGCTTGTCAAAGAACCGCTGGGTTCCTTCGAGAGTGAACACACCTTCATGCCAGATGTTTGGATGGATGTAGAGGCCCTGCTGTCCATCAAAGCGAAAGCACACGAACTTCTCTGGCGCTATGTCGTCCCCGGGCAGCGCCAAGGGAACGTAGAACGGGCGATGGTCGAGAGGAAAGAACAGTTGTCCACCGTCTGGGTGGTAGTTCGCGTGCCAAAGCAACATGCGCTCCGGTACATTGGTGTTGTCGTCACGGGCTGCTTCAGGCTCCACTGCGTACGCAAGGATGTAGTTGCCGCCCACAGCCTCGTTTCGACCGTACAGAATGTCCCCGCGCCATTCGCTCACAAATGTGCCTTCGGTCGTGCCTGCCTCATCACCGGTTCCAGGGTCAACGGGCCTTGCACCCACTGCCGGCCACTGCACAATCTCGATCGAACACTCGCTCGGGTCTGCTACAAGCCTGCCGAATCCATCAAGCGTTGTGGGGGTCGCATCGACCACGGGCATTGACACGCGCCGAAGACCAGAAGGAAGGCTGGGATTGAGGTAATCGATTTCTTGGGTCATTGCGGCAGTCTACAGGAGTAGAACGTACCGACCGCCGATGATCGAACAAAGAGTTTGACCGCCGCTTGTCCACGTGGAAACGGCCACTGGCACAACGTCGAACCTGACGTGGGAAGTGGGTCGGCTACGGAAGTTGGCGGCGATGCTGCGGCGCAACCGCAGCAACACAGGTCGACCGTCCGGGCCCGGCCCTTTCGGCTGTTCGACACAGCGGGCTGGATTGTCAACAATGCGTTCTGGAACGCACTAGCGAGGCGATCTATCACTCTGTCCAAATCGTGCATGCCGTCGAACGTGAAAAGAATTTTCGACGGCGCGAATTGCTTGATTATCGTTTGAAGTAACGAATGTCCTGCGCCTTCCAGACAAAAGACTACCAGGTCGATATCAGAGGGACGGTCTGCGCTGTCCTTTGCAACGACCCCACAACCACCGCACCGGCGCATTCAGGCGATTCTCGAAGAGCATCGGCGATCCGAATGAGAAGCGCGATCACTTCTATAAAGAAATCCGCTCAACCTCTTCAAACCGGATCGCGCTCGAATGTTGGTCGTAGCGTTGCGTCGTGCGCGTCGACGCGTGAGTTTCCACGCTTGCAACGTCATCAGGCGTCTGTTCGCGCGAAGCGTTTGCGAACAACGAGGCTAAAACTTTCCTATTACGTCATAGTTGACGAATACATCAATATTGGGTGTAATATCACAATACGTCCCAGACAGGTCGACTGACGACATAGCTGGCTGGCCGTTGGCAGGCGGCGATACCTGAAAGGTTCCCTTGTAGCCTAAGGCGCCTGGTGGCTGTAGTTTCCCGACTCCTCGTTGGCTCTCGTTTAAATGGATTGAACGCAAAAATGAAGAAGATTTTGATCGCCGCCGCAGTTGTTTTCAGCACTAGCGTGTTTGCAGGCGAAGCCCTCGTACCGAAGGTCTATCGCGAAATCGCCGTGGCGCCGACGAATCAGCGCGACGCTGAAATCGCGTCGCTGTTCGATCGGTGGAATGAGGCGCTTGCAACGGGCGACGCCGACTCCGTTGCCAGACTGTACACACCCGATGCCGTACTGGAGCCAACGGTTTCCAATGAAGTCCGCACGACTCCCGCCAGCATCAAGGACTATTTCGTGAAGTTCCTGAAGCTGAAACCGCACGGTACGATCAACCTCCGCGAGATCCGCTTGCTGAGCGACGATTCGGCGCTGGACACGGGCGTCTATACGTTCGACATGGTGAAGAACGGCAAGCATCAGAAGGTGCATGCGCGCTATACATTCGTGTACAAGAAGGTTGATGGGGAGTGGAAGATCCTCAATCACCATTCGTCGGCGATGCCGGAGTAACACTCCATTGAACAACGGGTCCGTGCCATGCGATCAGATGTAAATGGCTGAGCGCGTTAGACGCCTCACGCCAATTGCTGCCGCGCATGCTTCACGCGCAGAATCGAGGGGAATTTCGGCCGCCAACCCTCATAGATCAAATGAAACTGTCAACTGGCGATTGAGTCCGGCTAGCCCCTCGATAAGAATTTAAGTTCAACGAATTCCAGGCGCCGCTCGGCCCTGCCGCCAGAATTCTGGATTGACACAATTAATTTGCACTACAAACCTCATGGCGGCCTCCGGAAACTTTCTCGAAGTCGACGCGCTCAGGATCGGCCTCCACACGGTCAGGCTGCTTGCCCGCGTCGATACCGATACGCGGCACGATGTCGTGGCTACGCTGAGAGCTGCCTAAAAGCGAGGCCAGCGATCCGGCCGGCGGCAACACCAACCGCGTGCGTTCCAGAGTCCGTTCCATCGCCATTCAAAGCGAACACATGCCACATTCAGTTGAAATCGCCGGCACAGTCATCTTCGGACTGGCCCTGCTCCATACGCTCCTCGCGAAACGCTTCGAGGTTCTGGCCCACCGGCACCCGCACCACGCGGGCCTGTTTCACTTTCTCGGCGAAGTGGAAGTCGTCTTCGGTCTCTGGGCCCTGATCCTGTGTCTGGCTATCGTCGCGCTGGCCGGTTCTGCGCAGGCCGCGGCCTATGCTGAATCGCGCTCCTTCACCGAAGCCCTGTTTGTCTTCGTGATCATGGTGATCGCCGCGAGCCGGCCCATTCTCGACGCGGTCACGACGCTCGTGTCGCACATCGCGCGTGTCCTTCCCGTCAAGACGGAAACAGGCGTCATCTGGCTTTCCCTGACCCTAGTTCCGTTGCTCGGCTCGTTCATCACGGAGCCGGCCGCAATGACGCTGGCAGCGCTGATCCTGCGAGACCGGCTTTTCAGGTCGCCGATCGCCGAACACTGGAAATATTTCACGCTCGCGGTGCTGTTTGTCAACGTGTCGGTCGGCGGCATGCTGACCGCCTATGCCGCGCCTCCGGTGCTGATGGTTGCCGCCGCCTGGGGATGGGACAGCGCGTTTATGGCGGCGCAGTTTGGCTGGAAGGCGGCCATTGCCGTGCTGGTCAACGCAACAGGCCTGCTGCTATTCATGCACCGCAAGCTCCCGAAGCACGCAGAGCGCAACGACGCGCCCGCCGCCGCGGTTCCCGTTCCGACGGGCGTCACGCTGATACACACCGGCTTTCTCGTCGCGGTGGTGTTGTCGGCCCATCACCCGGTTATCTTCATCGGCCTCCTGCTTTTCTTTTTGGGCTTCACGCAGGCATACGAGCAGTACCAGTCGCCGCTGATGTTGCGCGAGAGCCTGCTGGTAGCGTTCTTTCTCGGAGGCCTGGTCGTGCTCGGGGGTTTGCAGCGATGGTGGCTGCAGCCGGTCGTCGCATCGCTCGATGCTTACGCACTTTATGCCGGCGCGCTTGGCCTGACGGCGATCATGGACAACGCGGCGATTACCTATCTCGGCTCGCTGATCGCGGGCCTTCCGGACCAGGCGAAGTACATGCTGCTGGCCGGCGCAGTCGCTGGAGGCGGACTCACAGTGATCGCCAACGCGCCGAATCCCGCAGGACTCGCCATCGTTCACAAGGGATTCCATGATGAGTCAGTCAGCCTGCTCGGCCTGTTGCTCGCTGCCGTCGTGCCGACGTGCGTCGTCTCGGCAACGCTGCTTTTGCTGTAGGCTGCCGCACCGCTGTCCGGCAGTGCGCCCAACTGGGTGCGATTCGATGGCGCGCAGTCGCAGGACGCCGGGCCACGATGAATAACGTCTTGCGGCGATAACCAACACCGGCCTGGATTTTGCACGAGACCACCACGACTGCGCAGGTCGCGGCCAGCGGCATGACGAATGCGCGTGACGGCAGCCTGCACTTAGCCGCGCAGACCGGCATTCCATCCCCCTTCCAGTATTAGCGACAGTTTCATTGCATTCTTGCGCCGGGGCGAATTCGTTTCGCTCCGGCGTTTCGTCGTTTGTAATTGCTTTGCGCCCACTGGGGTGACGTTGCAGACGCGACAAGTATCTATTGGGTGAAAGGTGATTGTAATGACGCGTTAAACCGATAAACTGGCTTTAACGACTAAGCACTCAGGCTTCCGCCCCGGCGGTCGTTGTTTCGCTAACCCGTCTTTTCTTTCTGTTTCTGATGGAGGTCTCATGCAAGTCCTGTTCAAGTCCTGCGACATTGAAGCTGCACGCTTGCGCAGCTTCGCGCGCCAACGCACCCAGTTTGTGTTCCGCCGGATGGCCTGGCTGGTTTCCCGGGCCACCGTCAATCTCTCCGACGTCAACGGCCCGCGCCGCGGACTCGATAAGCGTTGCCAGGTGCAGGTGCAGGTGCCCGGTGCGAATCCGGTCGTGGTGACGTCGATTGCGAAAGACTGGCGCGGCGCCCTCGATCTCGCGCTTGCCCGCGCCGTTTCTTCGATCGTCCGCAGGCGCCAGGCGCGCGTCGCGAGGCGCCGCGCGAGTCAACGCGAGTGCACCTGGAGCGCTGAGCCTGATGCCGTCTAAGCAAGCCATGCTTGCACGGCTACGGTGGCATCGTACGAGCGGTATTGCTCGCTATTTGCGGTCCGCGATGGAAAGACGCGTTCGGGCGACCTTCGCGAGTTTCTGTCCTACACGAAAGAGATTCTTATGTATTCGCACACAATCAATCAGTTGCGACGCCTTGCGAGTGTCGTGACGCGTGGTGCAGCTGTCCTGGCCATGGCGCTAGTGCTCGTCGCGGGCACTGTCGCATCCAACCATGCCGAAGCGAAGCGTATTGGCGGTGGTAGTAGCGTCGGCCGCCAGTCGCAGACGGCCTCGCCGTCCGGGCAAGGCCAACGGAGCCAGCAAGCTCAACCGGCGCAGCAGGCCGCGCCGGCGGCCGCTGCCGCGAAGCCAGCCAACCGCTGGATGGGCCCGCTCGCCGGCCTGGCCGCAGGACTCGGCATTGCCGCGCTGATGTCGTCGTTGGGGCTGGGTGAAGGGCTGGCCCAGATGCTGTCGAACGTAATGGTGATCGGCCTCGTGATTGTCGCCGGCATCATGCTGTTCCGCTTCATTGCCAACCGGCGCCGTCCGGATCTCGCTTATGGGCACGACGCGGCGAACGGGCAGCGCATGAACGGCTCCTTGCTCATGAATCAGAGCGGGCAGGCGGCGCCTGAGACGAATTTCGGTGCCTGGCCGCGCACAGCGATGAATTCCGCCGCAGCGGCACCAACAACGACAGTGCCGGGGCTGCCTGTCGGGCTCGATCAGGCGGTCTTGCTGGCATCGGCCAAGACCTTGTTCCTGCGTCTGCAACGCGCCTGGGACCAGAACGAACAAGGCGACCTTTTCGAGCTGACAACCCCGGAAATGTTCGCGGTGATCAAGCGGGACCTGGAAGATCGGGGCAACCAGCCGAGCCATACGGAAATCACGCAGCTGGAAGTGGAATTGTTGAGCACGGAACACAATGGCAGCGAAACACTGGTTAGCCTTCGCTTTCACGGCCAGATGCGGGAAGACGAGGACGCGCAGACGGCGCAACCGTTTGAGGAGGTCTGGAACATCGTGGGCCACGGGCATGGCGACCCGGCCTGGCGACTGGCGGGGATACAGCAGATTGGCCGTTAGCATCGAGCGCGGTCGGAACCGGCAGCGGCTCGCTGCCGGTTAGCCCACAAGCGCTATTGCGCGACTCGCAAACGGCAAAAAGACCAAAATCCGACGTCACACAAATCTGGGACTCATTTTATGCGCCGAGACTACTTTTCTCTTTTCCTGGCCACTGTCACGATGACATGCTTGCTAAGCGCTTGCGCGGCCTCGCCGCCCAGCAGCCCGACACCCGTTGTCGGTGCAGATCGCGATGCACATGGTTGTATTGGTTCGGCTGGGTATTCCTGGTGTGAATCCACGCATCAATGCGAACGTCCTTGGGAACTCGCCAGGCAGAAGGGGTTCGCGCTCTCCGCAGAACAGTTTGCTCACTACTGCACGACTGGATCAGCCGATTGATCAATGACTTCAATGCGCGGACGCGTCAACGATGGCCTCGGGCGAGCAGGTGCATGCTCGATAGAAATCGGCTTGGCCCCACTTGTCGGCACTGGCAGATTTCCTGATTATGCCGGCAGGACGCCGTGTCGCATCCCCATCTCAAGGCGGCCATTCGGCCGACGGACAAGCAAACGGCAGAGGAGGGCCAAACTCGGCCAGATGCACCAGGCCAGGCTCGGCCGACAGTTCGTGAAATATTCGAGAACCTGGCCGTCCGAAAACACATCTAGTTGACGTGAAATGCCTACACAGCGCCTACACAGACTCCAGAAAACAAAAAGCCCAGTCGCGAGGACTGGGCTTTTTGCTTGAAACTTGATGGTGCCGGAAAGAGGAATCGAACCCCCGACCTTCGCATTACGAATGCGCTGCTCTACCGTCTGAGCTATTCCGGCATCAGGAGAAACGAAATTATAGGGACTACTTTAGTGCCTTGACAAGCCCCTTGAGGCATTTTTTTCTTTCGAGATCACTTCTTCGCTTCGAGGTGATAGCGGGTCACGCGATCGACCTCGTTCTTCGAGCCGAGGAACACCGCGACGCGCTCGTGCAGGCTCTTCGGCTGGACGTCGAGAATGCGCTTCTCGCCGTTGGTTGCGGCGCCGCCCGCCTGCTCGACGATGAACGCCATCGGATTCGCTTCGTACATCAGACGCAGCTTGCCCGGCTTGTCCGGCGTGCGCTTGTCGGCCGGGTACATGAAGATGCCGCCGCGACTCAGGATGCGATGCACGTCGGAGACCATCGACGCGATCCAGCGCATGTTGAAGTCGGCCTGACGCGAGCCGTCCTTACCCGCCTTCAGCTCGCCGATGTATTGCTGAACCGGCGGATACCAGTGGCGTTCGTTCGACGCGTTGATCGCGTACTCGCGCGTTTCGACGGGAATGCGCATGTCGCTTTGCGTGAGCACCCACGAGCCGAGCTCGCGATCGAGCGTGAAGCAGTTCACGCCGTTACCGGTGGTCAGCACGAGCACCGTTTGCGGGCCGTACACCGCATAGCCCGCGGCGACCTGCTGCGTGCCCGGCTGCAGGAACGATTGCTCGGTGGCCTGATGGCCGTCCGGGCAGCGCAGCACCGAGAAGATCGTACCGATCGACACGTTCACGTCGATGTTCGACGAGCCGTCGAGCGGATCGAACACGAGCAGATATTCGCCCTTCGGATAGTTGGCCGGAATCGGGAAGAATTGTTCCATCTCCTCGGAGGCCATGCCCGCGAGGTTGCCGCCCCATTCGTTCGCCTCGAGCAGAATTTCGTTCGAGAGGATGTCGAGCTTCTTCTGCACTTCTCCCTGGACGTTTTCGCTGCCCGCCGAGCCGAGCGCATCGCCGAGCGCGCCCTTGCTGACGTGGTAGCTGATCGCCTTGCACGCGCGCGCGACGACTTCGATCAGCAGGCGCAGGTCGGCGGGCAGGTTGTTGGTTTCGCGCTGCTGCTCGATCAGGTACTTCGTGAGAGTGGTACGACGTTGCAAAGACATTGCTGTACTCCGGAAGGCTAGAAGAATGATGGGATTTTAACCGCTCGTTTGTGTCGGCTCCGTGCTTTTGGTCGCACGGCCGGCTTCAGGTCTTGCGGCGCGCCTTGGCCGAGACGGCGCCGCTGACGCTGGCCGCGAGGGCCGCGGCCCGGGCGTGTCCGGCCGGCACGCGGGGCAGTTTCGGGCGCTCGGCGCGCGGCATCGGTTCGATTTCCCGTTCGATCTGCTCGCCGGCGGCGGCGGTGGCGACGCGCAGGTCGTAGGCGATTTGCAGATTGAGCCAGAACTGCGCGCTGGCGCCGAAGTAGCGCTCGAGCCGCAGCGCGGTATCGGCGGAGATTGCGCGGCGGCCGCGCACGACGTCGTTGATGCGCGGCGCCGGCACCCGCAGCGCGAGCGCGAGCGCGTTGACGGACATGCCGAGCGGCTCGAGGAACTCGCTGCGCAGAATTTCGCCCGGATGGATCTCGGCAATGGCCGCGCCCGTATCGATGTCGGAGAAATCGATGCTGTTGAGCGCGGAGCGTTTGATGACCATGTCGGTCTCCCAGTAGTCAGTGATAGTCGATGATCTCGACATTCAGCGCGTCCTCGCCGACGAAGTGAAAACAGATGCGCCACTGCGCATTGATGCGGATGCTCCATTGCCCGCTGCGCTGACCTTGCAAGGCTTCGAGCCGGTTTCCGGGCGGCGCGTGCAAATTCGAGACGGAGCTCGCGGCGTCGATCATCAGCAACTTGCGATGCGCTAGCGCCTGGATCGAGCGTGGCAACGAATGCACGAACCTGCCCTGGAAAATTCTTGCGGTGGCCTTGTCTGCGAATGTCGTAATCATCGAATCGTATAACGTGCTGCGTTAAATGTAAACCATCAAACCTGTACGTATACTTTCTGCCCGGCGAGGTCCGATGAACAGTCGGCCAAACGGCTAACGGCGCGACACGAGCGCGTGAACGCAGCTGAAAACAACGCGAAAAAAAGCCGGCAACGCGTGCCGGCTTTCCGATGTGACTCGGGAACTCAGAGAGGCATCACGCCAACGCCTTCTCGACGATCTCGCGCACGTCGCGCGACTTGACCTGTGCGGCCACTTTCTCGAGCGCCGCGCGCATGCTGTCGCGCAGCGCCGGCGTGAAGCGTCGCCACAGTTCGAGCGAGCGCGCGAGGCGCGCGGCCACCTGCGGATTGAGCGCGTCGAGCGCGATCACCTGCTCGGCCCAGAATGCGTAGCCGGAGCCATCTGCCGCGTGGAACTGCGCGGGGTTGGCCGCGCAGAAGCTGAAAATCAGCGAACGCGCCCGGTTCGGGTTCTTCAGGTTGAAGGCCGGATGCGTCATCAGCTTGCGCACCGTATCGATCACCGGATGTCGTGCGCCGCCGCGCTGGGTGGCCTGCAACGCGAACCATTTGTCGATGACGAGCGGCTCCTTCTCGAAGCGTCGATAGAAGTCGTCGAGCGCGTGCTGCGCCTCGGGGCTGCCGCCTTGCGGCGCGGCCGCGTTGAGCAGTGCCGACAGCGCGGCGGCGCGGTCGGTCATGTTGTTCGCGGTTTCATATTGCGCGGCCGCGAGACGCACGGCGTCCGCGGAGTCGTCGAGTTCGGTCAGATACGACAGCGCCAGATTCTTCAGCGCGCGATGACCGGCGGCCTCGGGCGTCGTTTCATAGGCGCCCGGCGTGCGATGCTGCTCGTAGACCTTCAGCCAGTCGTCACGCAGCGCATTCGCGAGGCGCTTGCGCACGAACTGCCGTGCCGCGTGCACCGCGGCCGGATTCGATTCGGCCATCTGCTCGGCGAGATACGCTTCGGACGGCAGCATCAGTGCGAGCTCGCGGAACGCCGGCGACAGCGTCTCGTCGGTCAAAACGCGCGCGAACGCGGCGACCACCGAGTCGTCGAACTGCAGCGCCGCGCCCGTGGCCGCGCGCGCGGCCAGCGCGAGCAACTCGCGCGTGGCAAGCCGCTGGCCGGCTTCCCAGCGGTTGAACGGATCGCTGTCGTGCGCGAGCAGGAACGCGAGCTGTTCGCCCGTGTAGTCGTATTCGACGATCACCGGCGCCGAGAAATTGCGTAGCAGCGACGGCAGCGGTTCCTGCCCGACGTTGACGAACGTGAAGGTCTGCTCGGTCTGCGTGAATTCGAGCACGCGCGTGGTCGACTCCGACGCCTTCGCCTCGCCGTCGAGCTGCAGCGGCAGATCGCGGCCGTCCTTGCCGATCAGACCGATCGCGAACGGAATCAGCAGCGGCCCCTTCTGCGTTTCGCGCGCGGCCGGCACGGCATCGCCGTAGCCCTGGCGCAGTGTCACGCTGTAGCGCTGCTGCGCGGCGTCGTAGCGCGTGCGCACCGACACGCGCGGCGTGCCGGCCTGGCTATACCAGCGCTCGAACTGCGCGAGGTCGCGGCCGTTCGCGTCGGCGAGCGCGTGACGGAAGTCGTCGCAGGTCACGGCCTGGCCGTCGTGACGCTTGAAGTACAGGTCCATGCCGTTGCGAAAGCCGTCTCGGCCGAACAGCGTCTGATACATCCGCACGACTTCCGAGCCTTTCTCGTAGACGGTCATCGTGTAGAAGTTGTTGATCTCGACGTAGCTTTCCGGGCGCACCGGATGCGCCATCGGGCCCGCGTCCTCGGCGAACTGCATCTGGCGCAGCACCCGCACGTCCTCGATGCGCTTGGTCGCGCGCGCGGCTTCGTCGGTGGCGCCGCCCGCCATGTCGGCCGAGAACTCCTGGTCGCGGAACACCGTCAGGCCTTCCTTCAGGCTCAGCTGGAACCAGTCGCGGCAGGTCACGCGATTACCGGTCCAGTTGTGGAAGTACTCGTGGCCGACCACCGCCTCGATGTTCGAGAAGTCGGTGTCGGTGGCCGTTTCGGGGTTCGCGAGCACGTACTTCGTGTTGAAGATGTTGAGCCCCTTGTTCTCCATCGCGCCCATGTTGAAGTCGCTGACCGCGACGATCATGAAGCGGTCCAGATCGAGCTCGAGCCCGAAGCGCTGTTCGTCCCAGCGGATCGAGTGGATCAGCGAATCCATCGCGTGACGGGTCTTGTCGAGATCGTGCGGCTCGACCCAGACCTGCAGCAGCTTTTCCTTGCCTGAGCCGGTCTTCACGCGTTCTTCGAGCGCGACGAGCTTGCCCGCGACGAGCGCGAACAGATAGCTCGGCTTCCTGAACGGGTCTTCCCAGCGCGCGAAATGGCGGCCGTCGGGCAACTCGCCTTGTTCGAGAAGATTGCCGTTCGACAGCAGCACCGGATAGTCGGCCTTGCTCGCGCGCAGCGTGACCGTGAAGCTCGCCATCACGTCGGGGCGGTCGAGGAAATAGGTGATGCGGCGAAAGCCCTCGGCCTCGCACTGCGTGAAGAAGTTGCCGCTCGACACGTACAGCCCCGACAGCGTGGTGTTTTCCGCGGGATTGCAGATGCTGGTGAGGGTCAGCTCGAAGCTGTCCGGCACGTCGTCGAGCAGCAGGCCGTGCTCGTGGGGGTGCGCGTTCGGGAATGGCTTGCCGTCGATCGCGGCGCTGACGAACTCCAGTTGCTCGCCCATCAGTTCGAGATGCGCGGCGCGCGACGCATCCGGGTTGCGGCGAACACGCATCGTGTTCCTGACGACCGTGCGTTCGGGGACCAGATCGAACTCCAGCGCGACGGTGTCGATCAGGAAGGCGGGCGGCGCGTAATCGGCGCGGCGGATCAGATTGGGCGTTGCGGTATCGGCCATGGCGTTCTGTGGTGGTGTACTCGAGCGGTCGGGCGCGCAAACGGCGCGCGAGCCGGGCTTGGTCGACTCATTGTACAAAGCCTCGGGCAATCGTGCGGAAGGGAAGGGGGCCGAGTCTCGGCGCCGGGTAGCGCTGCCGCTTTCGACGGACAGGGGAAGAACCTTTTACCGGCTGGCGAGGTCAGCGTATTATCGGGCGCCGCGCGTGGCGGAGCGCCGGCATCGTCCGCCGGGCAGCGGATCGCGCGACGGAATAATCTCGACTGAAGCAGAGTTTCAACTGAAGCAGAATAGATGCAATCAGATGCAATCAGATGCATCACGAGGCAGACCATGAACATCGATCGATGGACCCGCCGCGTCGCGCTGCTGTTCGTCGCGCTGACGGCGCTGCTGTCCGGCTGCACGACCTACGTGACCACGCAGGTCACGGCGTTCTCGGACTGGAGCGGAAGCGACGCGACGCGCACCTATGCGTTCACGCGGCACGAGGATCAGAAGAACAATCTCGAGCTGAGCGCGTACGAGCGGATCGTCGCGAACGAGCTCGCCTTGCACGCGTTCCGCGAAGTCTCGCACGACGACGCGCGCTATCTGGTCGAGCTCGCCTATGGCATCCGCTCGGACATCGTGACCGTCGCGCAGCCGGTCTACTACAACCCGTGGCCCGGTCCTTACTGGGGCCGGCCGTTCGATACGTGGGGACCGTGGGGGCCTTTCCCGGCGACGTACGTGAACCAGAGCTACCCGGTGTTCACGCATCTGCTCGGCATCCGGATCACCGAGCGCGCGAGCGGCCGGGAGGTCTACAACGTCACGGCGCGCAATGTCGGCGAGGAGTCGTCGCTGGTGCGGGCAATGCCATATCTGGCGCGTAGCGCGCTGGCTGATTTCCCGCTGGCCAACGGCGCGGTGCACACCGTGAAGATTCCGCTCGGCGGTGGCGGCGCGGACGCCAACGAAGTGTCGCTGCCGGCGGCCATGCCCCCCGCGGGCGCGGCGTCGGCGCCGAAGGCCGCGCAGTAGCTCAGACCCCGACCCCGAACAACGCCATCGCGCCCAGCACGACGAACATCACAGCGGCGATGCCGTGCACGAGCCTGGTCGGCAGACGATGCGCGAAGCGGTCGCCGAGCAGGATCGCCGGCACGTTCGCGATCATCATGCCGAGCGTCGTGCCGCCCACCACGCCGAAGAAATCGTGAAAGCGCGCGGCGAGGGCGACCGTCGCAATCTGCGTCTTGTCGCCCATCTCCGCGAGGAAGAACGTGACGACCGTCGCGCCGAACACCCCGAAGTGCGTGCGGTTCGTGTTGGCTTCCTCTTCGTCGAGCTTGTCGGGCACGAGAATCCACAGCCCCATGCCGATAAACGACGCCGCCAGCGCCCAGCGCATGATGGTCGGCGTCAGCATCGAGCCGAGCCACGCGCCGAGCGCGCCGGCTCCTGCGTGATTGATCAGCGTCGCCGTGAGCACGCCGATAATGATCGGCACGGGCTTGCGATAGCGCGCGGCCAGCACGAGCGATAGCAGTTGCGTCTTGTCGCCGATCTCGGCGAGCGCGACCGCTCCGGTCGAAATCAGAAAAGCTTGATTCACGTTGAATGGATTCCTCGGGCCGAAGATGAACGAGCGACGACCCACGACACGCCGGGCCCTGTTGCGGCGCGTGTGGATCATCGGTCTCGCCAGGCCAGAGGCTGCGACTGCCATGGCCGTGCAGGCCAAGTCTGTTGACAGGCGCCCCCGCGAACCACACGTGCGACGCACCGGCGAAGCGGTGCGGACGTGCCGCGGGGCGGCTACTCCCCAATGAGGGCCGGAGTATAGCAGGCGCAGGCGCATCGTTGCCACGAATGTTGTTTGCACGGACGACGCGGCGTCGGTGTCTTCGCTCTGCGGCGCATTCGGAGAAAGACGAATGAAAGGTTTTTCGTCGGTTCCGGCGGCGTTGTCGCGCCAGCGCCGACGCACGAGATCGCCTTCCGGTGCGTCGTCGCAGCCGGTTTTGTCAAATCGTCTAACAATGTGTTGCGTGACAGGCGCGGATACAGATGGATACGTCTTTCCTCGCCGATCTGATTCAAAATACCCGGTACTATTCGGCCACAAAAGGAGCCCGAGCCGCTATCCACTACACCGATTGTCAGGGGCGCCTGACAAATCGGGCCCGATCGCCGGTGCTGCATTCCCTGACAGGCAGACTGGTCGGTCCTGGGCTGGAACTTCCCGATCCGCGCGGCGGCGCTCGCCGTGACGGCTGTGTATTCCGTCAGGCGCTTGAGCCCCTTCCCCGTTTCCACGCGCGAACACCAATATGCCCGATCTGCACTGGACCATTCCGGTCGGTCGCTGGTCTAGCTGGCCGGCTACCTCGTCTGCCGCACCCGATATCGGCTTCATCGAGCCGATCGTGCGGCGGCGTCTCAGCACGCTGTCCAAGCTGGCGCTCAAGGTCGCGCACGACTGCGTCGCGCAGGAACCCGCGCGCGTGGTGTTCGCTTCGCGGCACGGGGAGTTGCGGCGTACCACCGACATCCTGCGCAGCATCAGCGCCGGCGAGCCGGTATCGCCGACCGCCTTCAGCCTGTCGGTGTTGAACGCGATGACCGGCGTGTTCGGGATTGCGCGCGGCGACCGCTCGGCCGCGAGCGCGGTATCGGCTGGAGCGCAGACGCTCGGCTATGCGCTGCTCGAAGCGTACGCGCAATACGCGACGCAACCGGATGCGCCGGTGCTGCTCGTGTATGCCGACGAACCGGCCGATCTCGCGTACGGCACGATCGAAGACGAAGTGCACGGCGGTGCGATCGCGATGTTGCTCGACAAACATGCGTCGGCTGGGCAGGTTGTTTGCTCTTTGACCCGCGCTGACGAGGAGGTGGCCGAGCAACGCGGCGACCCCCGACCCGCGTTGAGCGACGCCCCGAGCTTTCCGACCCAGAGCCAGGCGCTGCTGCACTGCCTCGAAACCGGCCAGCCCGCGCGCTGGCAGCGCGCCGGCGCGCTGTGGCACTGGAGGTGGGATGAGCGCGCGGCTTGATTACGCATGGCGTTTTTGCGCGACTGGCCTCGCTTTCGTCGGGTTCGGCGTGTGCGGCGTGCTGTTTTCGGTACTCGTGTTTCCGCTCGCGTGGCTGTGGCCGCATCGCGCGTCGCGGCAGCGCGCGGTGACCGTCGTGATTCACCGGTTTTTCCGCGCGCTCGTCGCGGTGCTGCGCGGTCTCGGCGTGATGGAACTCGAAGTGTCCGGCGCCGAGGCGTTGTGCGCGGGCGGGCCGGCGGTCGTCGTCGCGAATCACCCGACTTACCTCGACGTGATGGTTCTGCTGTCGTTGACGCCGCGCGCGTGCTGCGTCGTGAAGCACGCGCACTGGCACAACCCGTGTTTCTGGGGCATCGTGCGCGCGGCCGAATACGTGAGCAACGCGGACGCGATCGCGCTCGTCGAGGCCGGCGCGAAGCAGCTCGCGGCCGGCTATACGATGATCATTTTTCCGGAAGGCACGCGCAGCCCGGCGCCGAACCGGCTGCACGCGTTCTCGCGCGGATTCGCGCACATGGCGCTGAAGGCCGGCGCGCCGATCGTGCCGGTATTGATGGATTGCGATCCGCCCGCGTTCACGCGGCAGATGCGCTGGTACGACGTGCCGGCGCGCGCTTTCCGGATGCGCGTGAACGTGCTCGCGCCGCTTGGCGTCGCCGAGCTGGCCGCGCATGACACCACCGCGGCCATCGCGGCGCGCAGCGTGACGAATGCCGTAGAAGCCCACATTACCCAGCACCTGTTCGACTATGGATTCTTTAAAACTGGAAATTAAAAAGCTTCTGATCGAAGCCCTCGATCTCGAAGACCTGAGCCCCGCCGATATCGACGACGACGCCCCGTTGTTCGGTTCCGACGGCATCGGTCTCGATTCGATCGACGCGCTCGAAATCGGCATCGTGCTGCGCAAACAATACCAATTGACCATCGTGGCGAACGACGAACGCACGCGCGAGCACTTTCGCTCGATCAACACGCTTGCCGCGTTGGTCGAGAGTCAGCGCGAAGCGGCGCACGCTGCGAACGAAACCGCAAGGAAGGGAGTTTAATCGTGACCGAGACTGAGATTCTTGAGCGCATCCGCGCGATCTTTCAGGAAAACTTCGCGATCGAGCCGCAGCGTGTGACGCCCGACGCTCACCTGTTCGAAGACCTCGATCTCGACAGCATCGACGCGGTCGATCTCGCGATCAAGCTGCAGGAGCTGACCGGCCGCCGCATCAAGCCGGAGAACTTCAAATCCGTGCGCACGGTCGGCGACGTGATCGGCGCGGTCGAATCGCTGCTCGCGGCGCAAGGCTGATGCCGGTCGCGCACCCGCGCACGCAGAGGTCGCAGCCACGTCCCGCCGCAAGCGAATCGGGCGCGCGGCCTCACTGGAGCAGGACCGTCGTGCAGGTGCTGCTGAAACTCGCTTACCCCGCGCTGATCTTGTGCGCATGGCGCTGGGACGCGCCGCGTCTCGTCGGCGGCATGCTGCTGGTGACTTTATGGCTGCAGCGCTGGGCCGGTGGCGGTCCGGTTGCGATGTCGCTGCGGCAGCTTTCCACGCTCGACTGGAGCGTGGTGGCGATGCTGAGCTGCGCATCGGCGACGATCGTCGTCACCGATAGCGAGCTGCTGCTGCGCTTCTATCCGTCGCTCGTCAATCTCGGTTTGCTGATCGCGTTCGGCGCGACGCTCGTGCGCGGGCCGTCGATGATCGAAAAATTTGCGCGCCTCGGCAGTCCCGATCTGCCGCCGGGTGCGGTGCGCTATACGCGGCGCGTGACCCAGGTCTGGTGCGTTTTCTTCGTGCTGAACGGCGCGTTTTCCGTCTACACCGCGCTCTATTGGAGCCGCGCGGCCTGGTCGCTGTACAACGGCGCGATCGCCTATGCACTGATCGGCGCGCTGCTGGCGGGCGAATACGTATGGCGACGTCTGTTCGTGCTGCCGCGCGCCGCGCGAGCGGATTCGGAGGCCGCCTGATGCTCGCGCTGCATGATCTGTTGTCGGCCGATGCCGCGCTTGCGACGTCCGCCGCACCGGTGTGCCGCGATGGCGCCGTGCTGCTCGATCGCGCGGCGTTTCGCGCGCGCGTCGAGGGCTTGATCGAGCTCGTGCGAACGCCCGACGCGCGGCGCTGCGCGCTCTGCATCGACGATCCGTTCGAGTTCGCCTGCGCATTGTTCGCGCTGTTCGCGTGCGGCAAGGAGCCGGTGATTCCGGCCAATGCAACGCCGGCCTATCTCGCCGATCTCGCGCACGCTTACGACTTCCTGCTGACGGATGCGGATCTGCCGCCGTTCGTCGCAGCGACGCATCGCGCGGCTCACACCGCCCGCCCGATCGACGCCCACGCGCCGATGACGCTCTACACATCCGGCAGCAGCGGCATGCCGAAGCCGATCCGCAAGACGCTCGCGCAATTCAACGCCGAAGTCCACACGCTCGAGCGGCAATGGGGCGCATTGCTCGGCGACGCGACGATGCTCGCGAGCGTGCCGCATCACCACATCTACGGTTTGCTGTTTCGCGTGTTGTGGCCGCTCGCGGCCGGCCGCGCCTTCGATCGCGCGATCGGCGGCGAGCCGCTGCAACTGCAGGCGCGCATCGCGCAATGCGGCGCGACGGCGGTGGTGTCGACTCCCGCGCAGCTGTCGCGTTGGCCCGCGTTGCCGGGCTTCGCCGCGCTTACGCCCGCGCCGCGCGCGTTCTTTTCGTCGGGTGGCCCGCTCGCGGCCGACGCCGCGCAGGCCTATGCGGCGAGCTACGGCGCGGCGCCGCTCGAAATCTACGGCAGCACGGAAACCGGCGGGATCGCGTGGCGGCGTCAGGATCAGGGCGACGCGTGGCAGCCGGTCGCCGGCGCCGAAGTGCGCCGCGACGACGACGGCGCGCTGTGCGTGCGCTCGCCGCATCTCGACCACGACGGCTGGCATCGCACCGGCGATCGCATCGCGTTCGATGCCGACGGGCGCTTCCGCTTGCAAGGGCGCCTCGACCGCGTGCTGAAGCTCGGCGGCAAGCGCGTCTCGCTGCCGGAACTCGAGGCGCGTCTCGCGCTGCATCCGTATGTCGCGCAGGCGGCGCTGGTGCCGCTCATAGGCGCGTCGCGCGAACGCGTCGGCGCGGTGGTCGCGCTGACCGAAGCGGGCGGCGCTGCGTTGTGCGACGAAGGCCGCGTCGCGCTGGCGAAAACGCTGCGCCGGCATCTGGCCGATTACTTCGATGCGGTCGTGCTCCCGCGTCATTGGCGTTTTCGCGTGAGCCTGCCATTCGACGCGCGCGGCAAGCTGCCCGCGAGCGCGGTTGCGGCCGCGTTCGCGCCGCTCGCCGAGGGCATGGAAGTGCTCGCCGAAACGCGCGTCGGCGACATGCGCGACGGCGACATGCGCGTCGGCGACATGCGCGTCGGCGACATGCGCGTCGGCGACATGCGCGTCGGCGACACGCTGCACTACGTGCTGCGCGTGCCGCAGTCACTCCAGCATTTCGCCGGCCACTTTCCGGGTCTGCCGATTCTGCCGGGCGTCGTGCAGGTCGACTGGGCAGCGCGGCTCGCGGCCGGGCATTGGCCGCGCGTGCGAGAGGTGGCGTCGGTCGACCGCCTGAAGTTCATGGCGCCGGTGTCACCCGGTGCGGTGCTCGAGCTCACGCTCGCCTATGATGCCGCGCGCCGGCGTGTGCAGTTCGCGTACCGGCTCGACGGACGCGAATGCGCGTCGGGCTTGCTCGTGCATCGGGAGGACGCGTGATGACGTTCGCGCCGTGCATCGTCATTCCGATCTACAACCACAAGGACGCGATCGGTGCGAGCGTCGCGCATCTCGCGGTGCACGGCCTGCCGATCTTCGTCGTCGACGACGGCAGCGACGCGCCGACCCAGCGGGTACTCGCCGCGCTCGCGCTGCAATACGCACAGCAGATGACACTGCTGCGTCTGCCGGCAAACGGCGGCAAGGGCGCGGCAGTGATGGCGGGCCTGCGCGCCGCGCGCGCCGCGGGCTACACGCACGCGCTGCAGATCGACGCCGACGGCCAGCACGATGCGACCGACGTGCCGCGCTTCATCGATGCCGCGCGCGCCGAGCCCGGCGCGGTGATTCTCGGCCGTCCGGTCTACGACGACAGCGTGCCGAAGGCACGTCTGTACGGCCGCTATCTGACCCACGTGTGGGTGTGGATCGAGACGCTGTCGCTGACGATTCGCGATTCGATGTGCGGCTTTCGTCTGTATCCGCTCGCGCTCGCGTGCGAGCTGATCGACAGCGTGCGACTGCCCACGCGCATGGACTTCGACATCGAGATCCTCGTGCGTCTCTACTGGCGCCGCGCCGCGTTCCGCTCGGTCCCGACGCGCGTGACCTACGCGGCCGACGGCGTGTCGCATTTCGACGTGCTGTGGGACAACGTGCGAATCAGCCGCAGCCATACGCGGCTCGTGTTCGGGATGCTGTGGCGTCTGCCGATGCTGCTCGCGCACAAGCTGATGCCGCGCCGCGGCGCGCTGGCCGACGCCGCCGATGAAGCCCGGCCCGAAGCCTGGTGGCGCATCGCCGAACGCGGCAGCCGCCTCGGCATGAGCCTGCTCGCGCTGAGCTGCAAGCTGTTCGGCCGCCGCTTCACCGCGCTGTGGCTGCATCCGGTCGTCGCGTATTTTCTGCTGACGGGCCGCGCGGCGCGCGCCGCGTCGGACAACTACTTCGCGCATCTGAGCGCGGTCGCGCCGTCGGCGGATACGCCGCGCCCGGGCTGGCTGTCCGCGTATCGCCATATGCTCGCGTTCGCGCAATCGGGCTTCGACAAGCTCGCCGCATGGACCGGCCGCGTCGACGACACCGACGTCACGTTCGACGATCCTGCGGCGTTCGAAGCACTGATCGCGAGCGGCAAGGGCGCGCTCGTGATCGGCGCGCACCTCGGCAACCTGGAGATGATGCGCGCGCTCGCCATCCGCGGCGAACACGCGAAGGTCACGGCGGTCGTCTACACCGGGCACGCGCGCCGCTTCAATGAGGTGCTGGCGTCGTCGAATCGCGACTTCGCGCGGCATCTGCTCGAAGTCGGCGACTTCGGTCCCGAGACGGCGGTGCTGATGCAGCAGCGCATCGATGCGGGCGAGCTGCTGGTGATCGTCGGCGATCGGGTGCCGGCGCGCGAGGCGGGACGCACCACCGACGCGCAATTTCTGGGCGCGAGCGCGCCGTTCGCGCAAGGACCCTACGTGCTCGCGCATGCGCTCGGCTGTCCGGTCTACCTGTTCTTCTGCCTGAAGGAACGCGACGGTTACCGCATGTATTTCGAGCCGTTCGCCGAGCGCATCGAGCTGCCGCGCCGCGAACGCGCGCAGCATCTGGCAGCGTGGGCGCAACGCTACGCGCTGCGCCTCGAACACTATTGCCGCAAGGCCCCTTACCAATGGTTCAATTTCTTCGATTTCTGGGCCAGCCCCGAGCGAGGCGCAAATGGCCGACCATGATCTGAACGATGTACGGCACCTACGCGCTGTTACGAGTGCCGCGGCGCATGTGGATGCCGGTGCCGCTGCCGATCGCCAAGGAGACAACGCATGAGCGAGCCCGCGAAAACGCAGCACGTGCTCGCCGCGAGCGCGACCGTCGAAGTGCCGTTTCACGACGTCGACGCGATGAACGTGTGCTGGCATGGCAATTATCTGAAGTACTTCGAGTTGGGCCGCGCGGCCCTGTTGCGCGCGTTCGACTACGACTATCGCGAGATGCGATCGTCCGGCTATCTGTGGCCGATCGTCGAGGCGCATCTGAAGTACGTGCGGGCCGCCGTGTACGGACAGAAGATCGAGGTGCGCGCGCAACTGCTCGAATACGAAAACCGCCTGAAAATAGGCTATGAAATCGTCGATTGCGCATCGGGCGCGCGGCTCACGAAGGGCTATACGATCCAGGTCGCCGTCGATGCCGCCACCGAGGAATTGCAGTTCGTGTCGCCGCCGGTCGTATTCGAAAAGCTGGAGCGCGTATGGGGACGGTGAACCGGTGCGCGCTGGGAGCGCTCGTGTTGCGGCTGGCGGGGGCGATCGTCGCAATAGGGGCGCTTGCCTTGGCAGCGGCGTCGGCCGATGCGGCCACCGCCAGCAATACGGCTCCAGCCGCCAACGCCGCCAACGCCGCCAGCAACGCCAACGCCGCGCTCGTCTCGCAGATCGCCGCGCATCTCGCGCAGCCCAAGGGCGTGCGCGCGCAATTCACGCAGACGCAGACGCTTGCCGCGATGAAGCAGCCGCTCGTCAGCAACGGCACCTTGCTGTTCTTCCGCGAGCGCGGCGTGATCTGGCGGATCGACACGCCGTACAAGGCCACCTACGTGATCACCGACGCAGGCGTCGCGCAGCTCGACGCCAGCGGCCGCCGCGTGAGCACGCAAAGCGCGCAGGGCAGCCGCGGCGTCGCGCAAGTGTCGAAGATGATGCGCGCGATGCTCGGCGGCGATCTGTCGGCGCTGTACTCGCAGTTCGACGTGAGCGCCGAAGGCAGCGCCGCGCAATGGCGCATGCGACTCACGCCGAATCAACCGCAGCTCGCGCAATCGATCAAGGGCCTCGACATGAGCGGCGGCGATTATCTGCAAAACCTGCGCATCACGCTCGCGAACGGCGACGTGACGAAGCTCGAGTTCGCGAACAGCACGGCCGTTGCCGAGCCCACGCCGGACGAGCGCAGCCTGTTCGGAGCGCCGTGATGGACATGCCCCAGCAGCGAACCGCGAAACATGCGTGGGGCGTGCGCGCCGCATGGCTCGTGCTCGCGCTGCTGGCGGCGCTGTATTGCGGCTGGCGCTTCGCCGGAGCGTCGCCGCTCGAAACCAATCTGCTCGCGCTGCTGCCCGCGACCGAAGCGGACCCGGTCGCCGAGAAAGCGGTCGACACGCTCGCGAGCGCGCTCGGCGATCGCACCGTGCTGCTCGTCACGAGCCGCGACGATGCGCACGCGAAAGCGGCCGCGAAGCAACTGGGCGCGTCGCTGCAAAAGAGCGGCGCATTCGCATCGGTAACGGCCGAACTGCCGCCGTTCGACCTGTCGCAGATCTCGGCGCTGTATCTGCCATACCGCTTCGGCCTGCTCGCGCCGGCCGATCGCACCGCGCTCGCGACCGCGCGCGCGACGACGCTGCACGACATGCTCGCGCAGCGCATCTACAGCCCGCTGCAAGGCGGCCTCAGTACGCAACTCGCCGACGATCCGTTCGGCTGGCTCGAACGCTGGCTCGGCAATCTGCCGCTCGCGACGTCGAATCTCGAAGTCGAGGACAACCTGCTGGTGTCGCATCGTCACGACGCGCATGGCGACATGACCAGCGTGCTGGTCATCGCGACCCTGCCGGGCTCCGCCTACGAAACGAAGACGCAGCGCGCGGTACACGCCGCGCTCGCCGATGCGGAAAGCGCGTTGCGTCAGACGTTCCCCGACGTATCGGTTGCACGCACGGGCGCCGTGTTCTACGCCGAGGCCGCGCGCAGCGCTTCCGAACGCGAGGTGCACGTGATCGGCATCGCGTCGCTCGCCGGCATCGCGCTGCTGATGATGTGGGTGTTCCGCTCGCCGCGTCTGTTGCTGCTCGGCTTCCTATCGACCGCGCTCGGCATCGTCTGCGCGCTCGCGGCGACGCTGCTGGTCTTCGGCAAGCTGCATCTGTTGACGCTCGTGTTCGGCGCGAGCCTGATCGGCGAGGCCGTCGATTACTCGATCCAGTATTTCGTCGTCTATCTCGGCGCGGGCCGCGACTGGAATGCGCGGCTCGGCGCGCGGAGGGTACGGCCCGCGCTGGGCGTTGCGCTGGCGACGAGCCTGCTCGGCTACGCGATCCTGATGTGGGTGCCGTTCCCCGCGTTGAAGCAGATCGCGTGCTTCGCGATGGTGGGCATTACGACCGCGTTCGCGTCGGTACTGTGGCTGCTGCCCGCGCTGCTCACGCGCGCGCCGAAGCACAGCCCTCGGCGCCTGTTCTCGGGCGCGGCGCGGCTGCTCGCGCGCTGGCAGCATGCGCTCGGCGGCAAGCGCGCCTGGCTGGTCGCCGCGCTGCTGCTGATCGCGTCGGTGCCCGGCTGGCTGCGTCTGAGCAGCGACGACGACATCCATCTGCTGATCCAGCGCGATGCGTCGCTGGCCGCGCAGGAAGACACGGTGCGCGAGGCGGTCGGCGTCGATAACAGCGCGCAGTTTTTCGTCGTGCGCGGCGCGACCCAGGAAGCGGTGCTGCAACGCGCCGAAGCGCTCGGTGCGAAGCTCGATGCGCTGAACGGCAGCGCCGATAGCGTCGGCGGCTACCAGTCGGTCGCGCAGTTCGTGCCGTCCGCGCAACGTCAGCGCGAAGATCGCGCGCTGCTCGCGCAGCATGTGTTCGGCGACTTCGCCGCGTTGCGTGCGACGCTGCTGCAAGCGGGCTTCAAGGACGAAGTCGCCGATGCGTGGCTCGCCGGCTTCGCCAAGCCGCCCGCGCCGCTCACCGTCGAGCGCTGGCTCGCGGCGCCGTGGTCGCAGCCGTATCGGCATCTGTGGCTCGGCGCGGTGGGATCGAACGACAAGAATCGGGCCCATCAACCTGGCTACGCGGCCGTCGTGATCCCGCAAGGCGTGACGCCGCGCAACGAGCCCGCGCTGATCGCGCTCGCGCGCGGCCTGCCCGGCGTCGTGTTCGTCGATAAGGCCGCGAGCGTGTCGAGGCTGTTCGGCGCGTATCGCGTGGATAGCGGCTGGTGGCTCGGCGGCGCGCTCGTGCTCGTGTGCGTGCTGCTGATGCTGCGCTACGGGGCGCGCGGGGGTATCGCCACGACCTTGCCCGTGCTGTTCGCGGTCGGCGTCGCGCTGGCGGTGTTCGGCTACGCGGGCGTGCCGCTCAATCTGTTCAACTGGCTCGCGCTGATGCTGGTGCTTGGCGTCGGCGCAAACTATGCGGTGTTCCTGCGCGAAGGCTGCGCGCGCGCAGAGGCGGATCTCGGCGCGGTGTGGACCGGCGTGCTGCTGTCGGCGGCGACCACGTTGTTGTCGTTCGGCATGCTCGGCGTGAGCGCGATGCCCGCGCTGAAAAGCTTCGGCACCACGCTCGCGCTCGGCATCGCGGTGGCGGTGCTGCTCGCGCCTCTCGGCATGCCATCGACAGCGCGCTCGGGCAAGTCATCGGAACCACGGAGGGCGGCATGAAAGCGCCAACAGTTTATTTGCACGCGCTGGGCATGATCAACGCGCTCGGCGGCGACGTCGACGAGATCGTGCCGGCGCTCGCCGCCGCGCGCTCGCCCGGCATGGGCAATGTGCATACCGGCATCGGCGACGCGTTCGTCGGCAGCGTGCTCGCGCCGCTCGATCTCGCGCCGCGCGCCGACCTCGCGCGCTACGACTGCCGCAACAACCGGCTGCTGCTCGCGGCGCTCGCGCAGATCGCGCCGGCGTTCGAAGCCGCGCGCGAGCGCTACGGCCCGCAGCGCATCGGCGTCGTGCTCGGCACCAGCACGTCGGGCATCGAGGCGGCCGAAACCGCGTTCGTCTATCACGCACGAGCCGGCGCGTTGCCGGCCAACTTCAACTATCGGCAAATGGAAATCGGCACCGCCGCGCCGTTCGCTGCCGCCGCGCTCGGCGTGCACGGGCCGGCGTTTACGATTTCGACCGCGTGTACGTCGAGCGCGAAGGCGTTCGCGTCGGCGCGTCGGCTGCTGCAATTGCAGCTATGCGATGCGGTTGTCGTCGGTGGTGTCGATTCGCTATGCGAATTGACGGTGCAGGGCTTTGCGTCGCTCGAATCGACCAGCAGCGCGCGCACCAATCCGATGAGCCGCAATCGCCGCGGCATCAACGTCGGCGAGGGCGCGGCCGTGTTCCTGATGAGCCGCGACGAAGCGGCGGTGCGGCTCGCGGGCCTCGGCGAATCGAGCGACGCGCATCATATTTCGGCGCCGGACCCGCAGGGCGTCGGTGGCGAACTCGCGCTTCGCGAAGCGCTCGCGGACGCGGGCATCGCGGCCTCGGCGGTCGGCTATGTGAATCTGCACGCGACCGCCACGCAGAAGAACGACGAAATGGAAGCGCATCTGATGGCGCGCGTGTTCCCCGGCGGCGTGGCCGCGAGCGGCACCAAGCCGTTGACTGGCCACCTGCTCGGCGCGGCCGGCGCGACCGAACTCGGCTTCGCGTGGCTCACGCTCGCGCGCGAGAACGCGACGCTGCCGCCGCATCTGTGGGATGGCGAGGCCGATCCGGCGCTGCCCGCGCTCGATCTCGTCGCCGGCGCGCGCCATCTGCCGCGCGGCACGGGCACGCAGTACGCGATGAGCAATTCGTTCGCGTTCGGCGGCAGCAATGTCAGCCTGATTCTCGCCCGGTAAAGCGCATGACGACTCCGCCACTCACTGTCGAGCAACTCGTGCGTCAGCCGATCGAAGCGATCATCCCGCATCGCGGCAGCATGCTGCTGCTCGATGCGATCGACACGTTCGCCGACACCACGCTGAGCGCCATCGCCAACGTCGACCCGCACGCATGGTATGCCGACGCCGCCGGCGCGATGCCCGCGTGGATCGGCATCGAGCTGATGGCGCAGGCGATCGCCGCGCACATCGCGCTCGTCGCGATGCGCGGCGGCGGCCATGCGCGTCCCGGCGTGCTGCTCGGCTCGCGCAGCTATCAGGCGTTGCAGCCGGTGTTCCAAAGCGGCGCGCGTTTGCGCGTTCACGTGAGCGAGCTGCTGCGCAGCGACGCAGGCCACAGTGCCTACGAATGCACGATCGACGACGGCGACGCGCGCTGTGCCGAAGCGGTGATCAAGGTGTTTCAACCGCCCGATTTTCAGTCATTCATCGAAGGGAGTATGAGTTCATGAGCCGGCGAGTTCTCGTTACCGGCGCAAGCCGCGGCATCGGCCGCGCGATTGCGTACAAGTTGGCCGCCGACGGTTTCGCCGTGACCGTGCATTGCCGCACCGGACGCAGCGAAGCCGACGCGGTCGCGACGGGCATCGCCGCGCAGGGCGGCACGGCGCGCGTGCTGCAATTCGACGTGCGCGAGCGCGCCGCGTGCCGCGAGGCGCTCGAAGCCGACGTCGCCGCGCACGGTCCTTACTACGGCATCGTGTGCAGCGCGGGTGTCACGCGCGACGCGGCGTTTCCGGCGCTCACCGGAGAAGACTGGGACGTCGTGATCGAAACCGGCCTCGATGCCTTCTACAACGTCGTGCATCCGCTGACGATGCCGATGGTGCGCGCGCGCCAGGGCGGCCGTATCGTCACGATCGCGTCGGTGTCGGGCGTGATGGGCAATCGCGGCCAGGTCAATTACAGCGCCGCGAAAGCGGGACTGATCGGCGCGACCAAGGCGCTCGCGGTCGAACTCGCGTCGCGCAACATCACCGTCAATTGCGTCGCGCCGGGGTTGATCGAAACCGGCATGCTCGAACAGGTGACGCTCGATCACGCGCTGAAGACCGTGCCGATGAACCGTGTCGGCCAGCCGGCCGAGGTCGCGTCGGTGGTGAGCTTTCTGATGTCGGATGGCGCGTCGTATGTGACGCGCCAGGTGATCGGCGTGAACGGCGGGATGGTCTGATGAAGCGCGTCGTCATCACCGGCATGGGCGGCGTGACTGCGTTCGGCGATAGCTGGGACGCGGTTCAAGCGCGCCTGAAGCGCGGCGAGAACGCGGTGCGGCGCATGTCCGAGTGGGATTACTTCGAGTCGCTGCATACGCGGCTCGCGTGTCCGCTGCCCGGGTTCACGATCCCCGCGCATTACCCGCGCAAGAGAGTGCGTTCGATGGGCCCGGTGTCGCTGTACTCGGTGCGCGCGAGCGAACTCGCGCTCGCCGACGCGGGTCTCGCCGACGACACGAGCATCGCGGATGGCCGCATGGGCGTCGCGTACGGTTCGTCGTCGGGCTCGGTGCAGCCGATCCGCGCGTTCGGCACGATGCTCGAAACCGGTTTGATGAGCAACGTCACGTCGAACAGCTACGTGCAGATGATGCCGCACACGACGGCCGTCAACGTGAGCCTGTTCTGGGACCTCAAAGGCCGCATCATCCCGACCTCGTGTGCGTGCGCGTCGGGCAGCCAGGCGATCGGCTATGCGTACGAGGCGATCCAGTCCGGCAAACAGACGCTGATGCTCGCGGGCGGCGCGGAAGAGCTGTCGGGTCCCGCGGTCGCCGTGTTCGACACGCTGTACGCGACCAGCACGCGCAACGACGAGCCGCATCTGACGCCGCGTCCGTTCGATGCCGCGCGCGACGGCCTCGTGGTCGGCGAGGGCGCGGCGACGCTCGTCCTCGAAGAATACGAGCATGCGCTGGCGCGCGGCGCGCGGATTCACGCGGAAGTGGTCGGCTTCGGCTGCAATTCGGACGGCGCGCACATGACGCAACCCACCGCCGACACGATGGCGCTCGCGATGCAACTCGCGCTGCGCGACGCGCAATTGCCGCCCGAAGCGATTGCCTACGTGAACGCGCACGGTACGTCGACCGACCGCGGCGACATCGCCGAAAGCCATGCGACCGCGCAGACCTTCGGCGCGCGCATGCCGATCAGCTCGCTAAAAAGCTATGTGGGCCATACGCTAGGCGCGTGCGGCGCGATCGAGGCGTGGTGGACGATCGAGATGATGAAGCGCAACTGGTACGTGCCCACCCTGAATCTCGACCACCTCGATCCGGCTTGCGCGCCGCTGGATTACATCGTCGGCGGCGCGCGCGAGATCGACGCCGAGTACGTGATGAGCAACAACTTCGCGTTCGGCGGCATCAACACGTCGCTGATTTTCCGGCGCGTTCGATGAGCACAGGCCTGCAACGCGTGGTCGTGACCGGCATGGGCATCGTGTCGTGTCTCGGCAATACGCTCGACCAGGTCTGCGCGGCGTTGCGCGCGGGGCACTCGCGAATCGAGCGTATCGATGCGTGGCGCGAGCGCGGGTTTGCATCGCAAGTCGCGGGCGTGGCGTCGGTCGCGCACGAGGCGCCGTTCGAGCGCAAGCTCGAACGCTTCATGGGCGACACCGCGCGCTTTGCGTGCCACGCGGCGCGACGCGCGATCGACGATGCAAGGCTCGACCTCGCTTCATTGCAGTCGCCGCGCGCGGGTGTCGTGATCGGCTCGGGCGTCGGCACCATGGCGAGCTACGACGCGGCGCTCGCGATCGCGCAAACGCGCGGTGTCGACAAGGTGCCGCCGTTCACGGTGCCGCATACGATGAGCAGCACCGCGTCGGCGAACGTCGCGCAGATGTTCGGGCTCGAAGGCGTCAGCTATTCGCCGTCATCGGCATGCACGACGTCGGCGCTCGCGATCGGGCAGGCGATGCAGCTGATCCAGAACGGCCGCCAGCAGATCGTGCTCGCGGGCGGCAGCGAAGCGCTGCACGACAACACGACGCTGATGTTCGACGCGATGGGCGCGCTGTCGCGCCGCTTCAACGACACGCCCCACAGTGCATCGCGGCCGTACGACACGCAGCGCGATGGCTTCGTGATCGCATCGGGCGCCGGCGTGCTCGTGCTCGAAGCGCTCGACCATGCGCTCGCGCGCGGCGCGCGCATCTACGCGGAGCTGAGCGGCTTCGGCGATTGCACCGATCGCGCGGGCATGGTCGCGCCGCGTGCGGCCGGCATCGCGCGCGCGATGCGCGGCGCGCTCGAGCAGGCGGGCCGCCGTCCCGACTACGTGAACACGCATGCGCCGTCCACACCGCTCGGCGATCTCGAAGAGCTGCACGCGTTGCGCGACGTGTTCGGTGCATCGGCGCAAGGGTTGCCCGCGTTTTCGTCGACCAAGGGCATGACCGGGCATTCGCTCGGCGCGTGCGGCGCGCACGAAGCGATCTATACGCTGTTGATGATGCGCGACGGCTTCATCGCGGCGACCGCGCTGGTCGATACGCCGGAGCCGCAAGTGCGGGACATGCCGCTCGTGCGCGTGACGCGCGACGCGCGCATCGACACGGCGATGTCGGTTTCTTTCGGGTTCGGCGGGAGTTGCGCGAGCCTGATGTTCGAAGCGTGGCGAGGCTCGCATACGGCGCGGCAACGCACGCAAACAGTTGGAGGAGTGATTTGAACAGCGATTCTTCAAAGCGGACCGTGGTCGACGTCGCGATCATCGGCGCGGGTCCCGCCGGCGCGGTGGCCGCCGCGCTGCTGCGTAAGGCGGGCCGCTCGGTGCTGGTGCTGGAGCGTCGGCACTTTCCGCGCTTCTCGATCGGCGAGAGCCTGTTGCCGCAAAGCATGGCGTACCTCGAAGAGGCCGGCATGCTGCAGGCCGTCGTCGAGGCGGGCTTCCAGTACAAGAACGGCGCGCACTTCGTATATCGCGACCAGAGCTCGTCGTTCGACTTTCGCGACAAGCATTCGCCGGGCTGGGGCACCACGTACCAGGTCGAGCGCGCGCTGTTCGACGACGTGCTGATTCGCTGCGCGGCCGCGCAGGGTGCCGAGGTGCGGTTCGGCCACACGGTGAGCGCGGTGCGCACGGGCGCGGCACCGGTGCTCGACGTCGTCGATGAAAGTGCCGGCGCGTATCGGGTCGAAGCGCGTTTCGTGCTCGATGCGAGCGGCTTCGGGCGCGTGCTGCCGCGCCTGCTGAAGCTGGAGGCGCCGACGCGCATGCCGACGCGCGCCGCATTGTTCACGCACGTGCGCGACGGCCTCGCGCTCGACGACATCGATCGCAACAAGATCTGCATCGCGACGCATCCCGAGCGTCGCGACGTGTGGTTCTGGATGATTCCGCTCGCGGGCGGCCGTTGTTCGGTGGGATGTGTCGCCGAGGCGAGTTTTCTCGAGGTGCCCGAAACGCAGCGCGAGGCGACGCTGCGCGCGCTGATCCAGCAGGAGCCGACGCTGAACCGGCTGATCGGGCAGGCGCCGTTCCTGATGCCGGTGCGGCAGATCGGCGGCTACGCGGCGAATGTCGCGAGTCTGCACGGGCCGGGCTATGCGCTGCTCGGCAATGCGGGCGAGTTTCTCGATCCGGTGTTTTCCTCGGGCGTGACGATCGCGCTGCGCTCCGCGCATCTGGCGGCGCGCGCGCTGAACCGGCAGCTCGACGGCGCGCCGGTCGACTGGTCAGCCGATTACGACGTGCCGTTGCGCAAGGGCATCGATACGTTCCGCGCATTCGTCGAGCGCTGGTACACGGGCGAGCTGCAGGACATCATCTACTACCCGGAACAGGTGACGCCGATCCGCCGCATGATCTGCGCGGTGCTCGCCGGTTACGCGTGGGACGAGTCGAATCCGTATGTCGCGGATCCGGTGCGGCGCCTCAACGCGTTGCACGAGGTGTGCAAGGCGGGCTGAGGCGGGGCGCCGCTTTGGGCGTGTCCCAGGGGATCGAGGGCAGTTGAGGTTTTGGGCTGTCGCCCATATACGGACGACCCCGAGCACGGTATCTATCTGGATGCTGCCAATCCGGGCAGCAACTTCAAATAGATCGTCGACACGCCTATGTCCTTGTCCGTATTTGAAATGCACTCCGTGGAGCTGCGCTGTCAAAGGCCCCTTGGTGCCTGTTATGTCATCTGCGATGAGCGGCACTACAAGGCGTGCCTCGGAAGGGCCGCAGACCTTCAGAAGGCCAAGGCGGAGACCCAGGAATTTCTCAGTATTGTCAGATTGAATCAGCGAAAGTGGGAGGAGGACCTAACGCTGGTCAGGCGTCTCATTGATCGTCAGTTGCTGGCGTTTGATGGTGTGCGAAACTGGAACCCCAACACCGATGGCTGGTGGATCATTAATGCGCTTCTCGACGATTTGCGCAGAGGTGCTCGTCTTGCCATTAAAGGCCCTCGGGCTGACCTGTTTCCATCCCCCCACAGCACGCCGTTGAGCAATCTCGGGGCGAGGGCCGTCGGTCTCCCGAACGGGGAACCCATGCTGTCCGGCCGGGCTGATCCAGCCACCCGGCAAACCGGGCTGATCGCTCCACGCGCAGCCACGGCAGCCAGCAACAGCGACGGCGATCTGGCCCACGATGCGGGCGCCTCAACGCTGCTCGGCGATGCCCAGCCGTTTGCATACTACGCTAACGACTTGTCGGGGGATTCGACGGAACTGGCTGGAATCCCGTTTGAGGGTATGCCCAACGCGTGGGTTGAGAACGCGCCGGGGAAAAAGAAGCAATGGCGGATGTACGGTTCACAAGGCACCCCGACCGTTGATATTGACTTCGACAACCATCATGGCCAGCCAAATCCGCACGCCCACAACTGGGACGACCAGGGCCGCGATCACGGCTGGCCGGTCTCCATACTTCCATAGGACAAGCCACCATGACCATCACAGATGCACTGGAACAGTTCGGCGGTTTTCATGACTGGTACCTGGATGCGATTGCGACCAGCAAGGAAGGTGGCGCCAATACACCAAACGTACTAACACTCGGGTTGTACGATGAGAGCCGGCGCGCGACCGTTACCTTTCTTGGAGTGACGCGCGCGAGCATCATTGATGGTGGATTGTTGAACATCGTCAATTCGATTGAGGTGTTGAAACCCGGTGATGAGGCATACGCCGCGGCAATCGAGGTACTCAAGAAATCCGCGCATTTTGGAAAGCGCCGTGCCGACCATATCGCATACGTTTTCTCAACAGTTGGCGCTGAGATTGCCGTCGAATTTGAGACGCTCGAAATTGACACTGAATAGCCAATTTGTGAGCACTCGCGGACCAAGACGCCCACTAGCGTTTCGTCTGCGACTGGGGCGTCTCAATCGAAGCTGGTGTCAAGCCGCGATCTTCGCGCGTCCCGGCACGCGCTGGCGCGCGTCGTCGCGGCGATGCACGCACTTGCCGGCCGCATACGTTTCATACACGGCGCGATCGTCACCGAGCAGCGCGAATGCGAACAGCAGCTCCTCGAGCGATTCGCGCCGCGCGGTGCGGCGCGCGAGCAGCGGCGTCGCCTGCGGATCGAGCACGACGAAGTCCGCTTCCGAGCCGTCCCTCAGCGTGCCGATCCTGTCGCCGAGATCGAGCGCTTCGGCCGCGCCGGCGGTCGCGAGATAGAACATGCGCGTCGCCGTCAGATGATGGCCGCCGAGGCGCGCAACCTTGTGCGCTTCGTTCATCGTCTGCAGCATCGAGAACGACGTGCCGCCGCCGACGTCGGTCGCGAGCGCGATCGGCATGCCGGCCGAGTCGGCCTTGTCGAAGTCGAACAGGCCGCTGCCGAGGAACAGGTTCGAGGTCGGGCAGTGCGAGGCGAGCGCGCCGGTTTGCGCCATGCGCTTGCGGTCCTCGTCGTCGAGGTAGATGCAATGGCCGTACACCGCGCGACGGCGCAAGAGCCCATAGTGATCGTAGATGTCGAGATAGCTGCGGTGGCCGGGGAACAGCTCGGCGACCCATTTCACCTCGTCGGTGTTCTCGGCGACGTGGCTCTGAACGAACACGTCCGGATGCAGCCGCGCGAGCGCGCCGCATGCTTCGAGCTGCGCCTCGGTCGAGGTCGGCGCGAAGCGCGGCGTCAGCGCGTACATCTGGCGGCCGCGATCGTGCCAGCGGCCGATCAGCTCGGCGCTGTCGTCGTAGCCCGATTGCGCGGTGTCGCGCAGGAACGCGGGGCAGAGGCGGTCCATCAGCACCTTGCCCGCGACCATGCGCAGATTGCGCGCTTCGCTCTCGGCGAAGAGGGCGTCGGCGGATTCCTTGTGCACCGTGCAGTACACGAGCGCGGTCGTCGTGCCGCAGGCGAGCAGTTCGTCGAGGAAAAAGCTCGCCGTGTCGCGGGCGTGCGCGATGTCGGCGAAGCGGCGCTCGGTTGGGAACGTGTACGTGTCGAGCCACGGCAGCAGACCCGGCGCCGGCGACGCGATCATGTCGGTCTGCGGATAGTGGATGTGGGTATCGATGAAGCCCGGCACGATCAGCTTGTCGCGCCGCTCCACGACCTGCGTGCCGGGCGCGAGCCGCGACGCGAGCGCCGCATACGCGTCCGCCGCGACGACGCGGCCGTCTTCCACGATCAGGAGACCGTCCTCGTGAAACACCACGGCGTTCGGCGCGTGCGCCGGATCGCCGTTGAAGGTCAGCAGAGGGGCGCGGAATGCCGCTTGCGCCGCCGCTTGCGCGGTATGAGCCGATTCAGTCATGGAAAAGCTGTCTCCGAATGTTGAAAGCTGGGCGGCGCAGGCAGCGGCAGCGGCTTCCCGGTTCGGGTCGTTGCCGTTTGCCCGAACGAAGCGAAGCCGCCGGCCGCCGGCGTCGGTCGAGGCCTGTCAGTTGAAAACCGTCGGCGCGCGGCTCAGTGCCGCCACTCAGTGCCGCCAATACGCGTCGAGCTCAGCGATCAGCATCGCGCGTTCCTCGGGCGTCACGAACGACGCCTCGAAGCCGTTGCGGATGATCGTGTAGACCTCGGCGTCGTCGAGCTTCAGCGCGTCGATCGTCGCCAGATAGTTCGCGTTCACGTAGCCGCCGAAATAGGCCGGATCGTCGGAATTGACGGTCACCGCGACGCCGCGATCGAGCAGGTCTTTCAGCGTGTGCCTGGTCAGGTCGTCGAACACGCACAGCTTCAGGTGTCGACAGCGGGCACACGGTCAGCGCGACGCGCGTATCGGCGAGGCGCGTGACGAGCGCCGGGTCCTCGATGCTGCGCACCCCGTGATCGACGCGGTCGACCTTCAGCACGTCGAGCGCCTCGTAGATGTAGGACGGCGGGCCTTCCTCGCCCGCATGCGCGACGAGCTTCAGACCGAGCGCGCGCGCCTTCGCGAACACGCGCTCGAACTTCGACGGCGGATGGCCGCGTTCCGACGAATCGAGCCCCACGCCGATCAGCCGATGCTCGTACTGCTCGAACAGCGGCAGCGCTTCGTCGAAGGTGGCGAGCGCATCGTCCTCGGACAGATGGCGCAGGAAACACAGGATCAGCTTGCTCGACATGCCGCGCTTCTCCGCGTCGGCGAGCGCGCGTTCGATGCCGGCCACGACGGTCGCGATCCGCACGCCGCGCTCGGTATGGGTCTGCGGGTCGAAGAAGATTTCGCTATGCACGACGTTGTCGGCGAGACAGCGCTCGACGTAGGCCATCGTCATGTCGTAGAAGTCCTGCTCGTGCAGCAGCACGCTCGCGCCCGCGTAGTAGATGTCGAGGAACGATTGCAGGTCGGTGAACGCATAGGCGGCGCGCAAGGCTTCCACCGAGTCGTAGGCGAGCTTCACGCCGTTGCGTTGCGCGAGCGCGAAAATCAGCTCGGGTTCGAGCGAGCCTTCGATGTGGATATGCAGCTCGGCCTTCGGTGCGCGCGCGGTTTTGTCGGCGAGCGTAACGGGGGAAGCAGGGGTAGCGGTTGTCGGGTTCATCGTGGTTTGGAATTGTGTGTTGGGTAACGAGCGGCGCAGGCCGCGTATCAAACCGCCTGCGTCGGGTGGCGCGCACCCGCGTTCGCCTCGACGGCCTGCAACACCTGCGCGGCCGCCGAGATCGCGATGACCTCGGGCGACTTGTCGACGATGCCGTCGACGCCGAGCGGACATTTCATCCGCGCGATCCGCGCCGGATCGATGCCGCGAGCCGCGAGCCGATGCTCGAACTGCTTGCGCTTGGTATGCGAGCCGATCATGCCGAAGAACGCGAAGTCGCCGCGCCGCAGGATGCGTTCGGCCAGTTCGAGATCGCGCGCGTGGTTGTGCGTCATCACCACGAAGTACGTGTTCGGCGCGGCCTGATCGATCGCCTCGTCGGGTGCGTCGTTCGCGTCGATCCTCACGTTCGGCGCGTGCAGCGCATCGAGCGACGGAAACTGCGCGTCGCGCTCGTCGACCCAGCGCACCGTGCAAGGCAGTGTCGCCAGCACGCGCACGAGCGCCGCGCCGACGTGACCGGCGCCGAACAGCACGACGGCGAATTCGCCCGGCGCGATGGTTTCGGTCAGGAGCGCGCTGCTGTCGTCGAAACCGGCGCCGTCCCACAGCAGACAGTCGGCGCCGTCGATGCCGGGCTCGGGCTCGGACAGCATCACCGCGTCCGGCGCGGGGCCGAATGATACGCTGCGCACCGTCGATTGCCCCGCCGCGAGGCGCTTGGCGAGCGACGTGAGCCAGCCGAGATCGCCGACGTCGAGCCGCTCGAACGCGAGGATCACGGCGCCGCCGCAGCACTGGCCGAGGCTCGGCCCCAGCGCGAAGCGTTCGAGCCGCCGCATGTGCGGCGCGCGCATGCCGTCGCGCAGCACCTGGCGCGCGGTCTCGATCGCCTTCCATTCGAGGTGGCCGCCGCCGATCGTATGCCTGGCCGCCTCGCGCGTGACGATCATCTTCGTGCCGGCTTCGCGCGGCGCCGAACCTTCGACGCGCGCGACCGTCACCAGCACGGCGGCGTCGCCATGCGCGAGCAGATGTTGCAGGTCAGTGAGCCAGGCTTGCATCCGGCGATTCTCCGTGGGGGGCCGCGTGGGGCGTTTCCGCGGCGGGTTGCGTGTTTGTGTCGGTGCTATCGGGGTGCGCGGCGGCTTCGGTCGGATCTGCGGTCTGCGACGCGTTCATCGCATTCAAAGCGTCCAGCGCATCGAGTATCGCCTCGGGCGTCGCCGGCGCGCGCAACGGCGGAGCATGTCGCGCGCCCGGCACTGCGGCCGCGATCGCGTCGCGAATCGCGAGAAACACCGAAAACGGCAGCAGCAACGGCGGCTCGCCGACCGCCTTCGAGCGGAACACGGTCGGCTCGGCGTTGCTGTTGTCGTAGAGCCGAACGTGGAACGCGGCGGGCGTGTCGCTGACCGCGGGAATCTTGTACGTCGACGGCGCGTGCGTCATCAGGCGGCCGTCGCGGCTCCACCATAGCTCTTCAGTGGTGAGCCAGCCCATGCCCTGAATGAAGCCGCCTTCGATCTGGCCGAGATCGATCGCCGGATTGATCGACTGGCCCGCGTCGTGCAGCAAGTCCGCGCGCAGGAGCTTCCACTCGCCGGTCAGCGTATCGACGACGACCTCCGACACCGCCGCACCATACGCGAAGTAATAGAACGGATGACCGGTCAGCGACTTCGCATCCCAATGCACTTTCGGCGTCGCGTAGAAGCCGTCCGACCACAACTGCACGCGCGCGAGATACGCGGCGTTGACGATCTGTTCGAACGGCAGCGCGCCGCCGTTCACCGACACGCTGCCGCGCGCGAATTGCACGTCGTTGGCGTCGCCACCGAGCTGGCGCGCCGCGAGTTCCGCGAGCCGCGCGCGGATCGTCCGCGCGGCGGCTTCGGCGGCCATGCCGTTCAGGTCGCTGCCGGTCGAGGCCGCGGTGGCCGACGTGTTGGCGATCTTCGAGGTATCGGTCGCGGTCACCCGGACGCGCGATAACGGCAAGCCGAACTGATTCGCGACCACCTGCGCGACTTTCGTGTTGAGCCCCTGGCCCATCTCGGTGCCGCCGTGATTGACGAGCACGGAGCCGTCCTTGTACACGTGCACGAGCGCGCCGGCCTGATTCAGGAACGGCACGTTGAACGAGATGCCGAACTTGACCGGCGAAAACGCGAGGCCGCGTTTGAGCACGGGACTCTTCGCATTGAATTCGGCGAGTGCCGCGCGACGCGCGCGGTAGTCACTCGAATCTAGCAGCGCGTCGGTCAGCGGCGCGATGATGTTGTCTTCGACGCGTTGTCCGTACGGCGTCGTATCGCGTTCGCCGACGCCGTAGTAATTCGCGAGCCGCACGTCGAGCGGATCGAGCCGCAGCTCGCGCGCGATGCCGTCGAGCAGCACCTCCATCACGAGCGCGCCTTGCGGTCCGCCGAAGCCGCGAAACGCGGTGTTCGACTGCGTATTGGTCTTGCAGCACAGCGCGACGATATCGACGTCGGACAGGTAGTACGCGTTGTCGACGTGGCACACCGCGCGCGTCGCGACCGCGCCGGACAGATCCGCGGAATAGCCGGCGCGCAATGCGATTTCGACGCGCACGCCAAGCAGGCGGCCTTGCTCGTCAAAGCCCGCTTCGTACTCGTAGACTGCATCGTGGCGCTTGCCGGTGATCAGAAAGTCGTCGTCGCGATCGGCGCGCAGCTTGACCGGGCGACGCAGGCGTTGCGCCGCAAGCGCGGCCACGCACGCGAACAGCGCCGATTGCGATTCCTTGCCGCCGAAGCCGCCGCCCATGCGCCGGCATTCGCAGACGACGTTATGCGCGGGCCAGTCGAGCATGTGCGCGACGACCTGCTGCATCTCGCTCGGATGCTGCGTCGAGCTGTAGACGAGCATGCCGTCCATTTCCTTCGGCACCGCATAGGCGATCTGGCCTTCGAGATAGAACTGCTCCTGGCCGCCGACCTCGAACCTGCCGGCCAGTCGATGCGGCGCGGCGGCGATCTTCGCGTCGGGTTTGCCGCGCCGCAGATGCAGTGGCGGCAGCACGAACTGCTTCGCGGCTTTCGCATCGGCGACGGTGAGGATCGCGTCGAGCGGCTCGTAGCGGATCACGTCGTCGCTTTTCGCGAGCGCGGCGGCGCGACGTGCGAGTTCGTGGCTCTCGGCGATCACCGCGAAGACCGGCTGGCCCAGATAGAGCACTTCGCCGTCGGCGAGGATCGGATCGTCGTGCAGCGCCGGGCCGCAATTGTTTTCGCCGGGGATATCGTCGGCGCTCAGCACCGCGATCACGCCGGGCGCGTTTCTCACCGCGTCGAGATCCATCGACACGATGCGCGCATGCGCATGGCGCGACAGGCCGAGCGCCGCGTGCAGCGTGCCGTGCAGCTCGGCGATGTCGTCCGTGTAGGTCGCTTCGCCGCTCACGTGCAGCGCGGCGGATTCGTGCGGCAGCGGTACGCCGATCGACGCGTCCTCGCGTTGATCGGCACGCGCGCCCGCGCGTTCGATAAAGGCATCGGTCCGGTTCATCACGGCGACTCCTTCACGACCATTGCGTTGGCCTCGAACGCGAACGCGTTCACGTCGCACAGCGCGAGCGGCGCGTCGTCGCGCGTTTCGAGGTAGAAGCGCCACAGCAGATTGCGCGCGACCCTCAGCCGATACGCGCTCGACGCGCGCATGTCGGTGAGCGGCTGGTAGTCGGCGGCGAGCGCGTCCATTGCGCGACGGGCCGTCGGTCCGTTCCACGCCGCGCCGTTGAGCGCGGCTTCGGCATGCGCGGCCCGCTTCGGCGTCGCCGCCATGCCGCCGAACGCGACCCGCGCCGCGCAGATCGTGCCATCTTCCGCGACGTGCAGCGCAAACGCCGCGCACACCGCCGAGATGTCCTGGTCGTAACGCTTCGCCACCTTGTAGGTGCGAAACCGCAGCGCGCCAGCCGGGCGAGGCACGCGCAGCGCGCTGACGAATTCGCCTTCCGCGAGCGCGGTCTTCTGATAGCCGAGGTAGAACGCGTCGAGCGGCACGGTGCGGGTCGTGCGATCGCGGCGCAACTCGACGTCGGCGCCGAGCGCGAGCAGTGCCGGCATCGAGTCGCCGATCGGCGAGCCGTTCGCGACGTTGCCGCCGAGCGTGCCCGCATTGCGGATCGGCAGCGATGCGAAGCGCGTCCATAGTTCGGCGAGTTCGGGGTAGTCGGCGGTGAGCGCCGCGTACGCGTCCTCGAGCGTGACCGCCGCACCAATGGTCAGCGTTTGCGCGTCGCGCGCGATCGTCTTCAGTTCCGCGACGTTGCCGGTGTACAGCAGATCGCCGAGATCGCGGAACTGCTTGGTGACCCACAAGCCGACGTCGGTGCTGCCCGCGACGATGCGCGCGTCCGGATGCTGCGCGCGCAGCGTCGCAAACGCGTCGAGCGTGAGCGGGGCGTGGAAGGTGGGCGAGCCGAAGGCGGCGCCGCGGGTGCCGGGCGCGCTGTATTCGAACGTGTCTTCGCGTTGCAGTGTGCGCAGCGTGGCCGCGATCGCGTCGCGGTCGAGCGCGACGCGCGGATGCTGCGCGTAGTCGAACATCTTCTGCGCGGCGTCGATGATCGGCCGGTAGCCCGTGCAGCGGCACAGATTGCCGGACAGCGCGGCGTCGATTTCATGGCGGGTCGGCAGGCCGGCGCTGACGGGCTGGTTCTCGTAGAGCGCCCACATAGACATGACGAAGCCGGGTGTGCAGAAGCCGCATTGCGAACCGTGGCAGTCGACCAACGCCTGCTGCACCGGATGCAGCGCGCCGTTCGCGGCGCGCAGGTCTTCGACGGTGAAGAGGGCGCGGCCGTCGAGTGTCGGCAGGAACTGGATGCAGGCGTTGACCGCCTTCAACGTGAGGTCGCCGCGCGCATCGAGTTCGCCGATCACGACCGTGCATGCGCCGCAGTCGCCTTCCGCGCAGCCTTCCTTGGTGCCGGTGCAGCGCAAGTCCTCGCGCAGGTGCTGCAGCACGGTGCGCGTCGCCGGCACGCCCGCGACCTCGCGGACGGACCCCTGATGGTAGAAGCGGATGGTTTGCGTTGTCATGGCGAATCGGAAGACAGTGCGGACCGGGCGCGCGTTACGCATGGGGTCGCAAAAAGCCGGCCTCGCGCACGTAGATCGCCATCCATACCCGAAGATAGCACTACCCCGGCCCGAAAATATTTCCCGTGTCGCATGAAGCTCATGCGGCGGCGGTCATGATCCGGGTACGATTCGCGCCGAGGCGAGAAGTTGCGTGCGCGGAGCGGGAACCGACAGGAACGGCGCGCGATCGCGGAACGTCGCGCAGAAAAAACGCCGGACTTCGGTGCCCGGCTGGGCAACACGAAGTCCGGCGTCATTGGCGATGCGAATCGGTAAGCGCCCTGGCGGCGAGTTCGGCGCTTCAGACGGCGTTCGAAGCTCGCTCGGCCAAGTTGCCCGCCGTCAGGACACCCGATGGCGATTGCGCACCAGGCTCAGCACCAGCGCGACGAACGCGACGATAAACGCGACGCCCGACCACATCGGCAGCGTCAGCCCGAGAATCGGCGGATAGGCGGTTTCGCACAGGCCCGCAACCTTGAACACGCTCGGCAGCCAGTGCGCGGGGGGCAGGCTGTCGACCACCGGTTGCAGTGCGTCGAAGCCGCAGCTGAAGCCAGGATTCGCCTGGATGTACACATGGCGCGCCGCGGTCGCGATGCCGGCGAGCGCCGACAGCGCCGCCATCACTTCGAGCAGGCGCACGCCGCGCCAGTGCCTGAAGCTCGCGCCGAGGAACGCGAAGATCGCGGTCAGCAGGAAGAAATAGCGCTGGATGATGCACAGCGGACACGGGTCTTCGCGCAGGCCGAACTGCAGATACAACGCACCGCCCACGAGGGCGAGGCAGATCAGGCCGAGCAGAACCAGCAGGGTGCGCTCGCGGCGCAGCATTGCGGAGTCGTTATTCATGGATCTTCGATTGGTCTGGAGACGAAAGGGCGGGTGCCCGCGATTCTAGCGCGAACCCCGGCCGCGCCACTTATTGCCTGAACATTGGCACGGCGGCGACCGCGCCGGGCGGCCAACCCCGGCGCGCTTTACCGGATCGCTTTCAGCACTGCCTCGGCCGCGCGGCCGATCGCGAGCAGCGCGTCGTCGGCGTGCGGTGCGCCCGCCAGCATCAGGCCGACCGGCGCGTCGCCGCGCAGATGGCACGGCAGCGACAGCGCGCAGCTATCGAGGAAGTTGAACGCGCTCGGATTGCGCAGGATCAGCGCATTGGTGCGGCCGAACGCGTCGTCGTCGTTGAGCAGGTCGGCGAGGCGCGGCGGCACGACCGGCACGGTCGGCGCGACGAGCGCGTCGAAACGCTGCCACAGCGTGCGCGCGGCTTCGTCGAGCATCGCGTCGCGCTCGGCGACGAGGTCCAGATAGTCGACCGCGCTGGCTGGCTGCCCCTTCATGATGCGCGCGAGCACGCGCGGATCGTACTGCTCGCGATGCTTGTCGAGCAGCGGACGATGCCACGCATACGCCTCGATCGACGAAAAGCCGAAGCGGTTGATCTCCGGCAGCCGGTCGAGCGGCGCGAAGCGCACCTCGCTGACGATCGCGCCGGCCGCCTCCAGATGCTTGAGCGCGGTATCGATCGCGCGCGCGACTTCGGGCTCGACGCCGTCGGTCACGAAATTGGTCAGCACGCCGAGGCGCACGCCTTCGAGCGGCCGCGCGGCCGGGATGCGCGGCTCGAGCCCGGCGAGCATCCGGTCGACCAGCGCGCAGCATGCGACCGACACGCCGATCGGCCCGAACGAATCGAGCGTCGACGACAGCGGCACGCCGCCCTGCTTCGGGATGCGCGCGGCGGTCGGCTTGAAGCCGGTCAGCCCGCACAAGGCGGCCGGGATGCGGATCGAGCCGCCGGTGTCGGTGCCGAGCGCGACCGCGGCCATGCCGTCGGCGACCGATGCGGCCGCGCCCGACGACGAGCCGCCCGAAATCCGCTCGTCGCCCTTCACGCCGCGCCGGTACGGCGACAGCGGATGGCCGTAGTGCGGATTCAGGCCGAGTCCGGAAAACGCGAACTCGCTCATGTTGGTCCGCCCGACGATCACGGCGCCGGCCCGCTTCAGACGCGCGACCGCGACCGCGTCGGCCTTCGCGGCGGGCGCGTCGGCGAGCACGACGGAGCCCGCGCGGGTCGGCTGGCCTTCGATGTCGAACAGGTCCTTGACCGACACGGGAATCCCGGCGAGCGGCGAGAGCACGGTGCCGGCCGCGCGCAGGCGGTCGTGCGCGTCGGCGGCGGCGCGCGCGGCGTCGGTGTCGACGTGCATGAAGACGGCGGCGCCCTGGCCAGCCGGATCGGCGATCCGGTCCAGCGCGGTTTCGACGAGCGCGCGGCTCGTCGTGCGGCCGGCGGCGAGATCGGCGGCAAGCTGGGCAAGCGGCGGGAAAGGGGCGAATTCAGTGGCCATGATGTCGGTAGAAATCCGGTTGAGCGCAGCGCGGGCGCATGAGCGAGGCAGTGCGGAGCCAAAGGGAAAGGTCCGTCCGCATTGTAGAGCAAGGTTTTGCGGCCGAGCGGCCTGCTACTGGCGGCGCGGCGCGGCGCGCGACTTCGCCAAAAAGATGGCGGGTTCGTTTGCTACACTGCGCTTTCTGAGATTACTGTTTGTAAGGAAGGCGCTCATGCACCATGGCATCGGCTTCATCCAGGATCTGGCCGTCGTGATGGCGCTGGCCGGCGTCGTCACCGTGCTGTTCCATCGCCTGAAGCAGCCGGTGGTGCTCGGCTATATCGCGGCCGGCGTGATCATCGGACCGTACACGCCGCCGTTCCAATTGATCCACGACGAACAGACGATCCAGACGCTCGGCGAGCTGGGCGTCGTGTTCCTGATGTTTTCGCTGGGCCTCGAATTCAGCCTGCGCAAGCTGTTCGAGGTCGGCGCGACGGCGATCGTCGCCGCGCTGTCCGAAATCGTGCTGATGCTGTGGATCGGCTATGAGATCGGCAGCGCGTTCGGCTGGACTCCGATGGACTCGCTGTTCCTCGGCGCGATCCTCGCGATCTCGTCGACGACGATCATCGTGAAGGCGCTGTCCGATCTCGGACTCAAACGCGAAAGCTTCGCGCAGCTCGTGTTCGGCATTCTGATCGTCGAGGACATTCTCGGTATCGCGATGCTCGTGCTGCTGACCGGCATCGCGCAGACCCGGGCAGCTGTCGGCCGGGCTCGCGGCCGTCACGCTCGGCAAGCTGCTGCTGTTCATGACGGTGTCGCTGCTGGTCGGCGTGCTGCTCGTGCCGCGCGCGCTGAACTACGTCGCGCGCACGGGCAGCGACGAGATGATGCTCGTGTCCGTGCTCGGCTTCTGCTTCGGCTTCTGTCTGCTGGTCGTCAAGCTCGATTACAGCATCGCGCTCGGCGCGTTCCTGATCGGCGCGATCATGGCCGAGTCGCGTCATCTGCATCGGATCGAGCATCTGATCGCGCCGCTGCGCGACGCGTTTTCCGCGATCTTCTTCGTGACGATCGGACTGATGCTGAACCCGGCCGTGATGCTCGACTACGCGTGGCCGATCGCCGTCATCACGCTCGCGGTGATCGTCGGCAAGATCGTGTCGTGCGGGCTCGGCACGTTTCTGTCGGGGCAGGACGCGCGCACCTCGATGCGCGTCGGCATGACCGTGTCGCAGATCGGCGAGTTCTCGTTCATCATCGCGACGCTCGGTCTGACGTTGAAGGTGACGAGCGGGTTTCTGTATCCGATCGCGGTCGCCGTGTCGGCATTGACGACGCTGACGACGCCATATCTGATCCGCGTCGCCGATCCGCTCACGCGCCGCATCGGGCAGGCGATGCCCGCCCCGTTGTCCAACGTGTTCGGCATGTACGGGCAATGGCTGCGCAGTTTGGTCACGGCGCGCGGCGAGCCGACGCTCATCAGCATGACGCGGCGGATCGTATTGCAGATCGCGGTGAATCTCGCGCTCGTCGTGGCCATTTTCCTCGCCGTGTCGTATAGCGCGCCGCATAGCGGCCGGCTGCTCGCGCACTGGCTCGACGACGAGCCGCTGCAACGCGTCGTGCAGTGGAGCGTCGCGCTCGTCGTTTCGCTGCCGTTTCTCGTGGCCGTGTATCGCAAGACCAAGTCGCTCGCGCTGCTGCTTGCCGAAGTCGGCGTGCAGCCGACCACCGCGGGACGCTTCACGAGCCCGCTGCGTCACGCGATCGCCGATCTCGTGCCGATCGTGTCGATGATCGGCGTGTTTGTGCTGGTGGCGGCGCTGTCGGGCAGCATCCTGCCGCCGACTGGCCTGCTCGTCGCGGTGCTCGTGTGCGCCGCGCTGCTGCTCGCGCTCGTGTGGCGCTGGTGCGTGAAGATTCATGCGTCGATGCAGATCGCGTTGCGGGAAACCTTCGAAGAGCGGCCGGATCCTTGACCCATCGGGTCGGTGTAACGCTTCGCAACAATGTGAGCAATTGTGTGCGGGTTTGCGGGGCCTGCAGCACTGACGGATAATCAGGGCATATTCATTCGTTCGCGTGTAAGGCGCCCGTCCGACAGTCATGAGCGAAAACAAACCCGAAAACGCCGGCACGACCGGCAGTCCGCAGCCGGCCTCCCCCGCGCCGAGCAGCGCGCCGGCCGAACCGGCCGCCTCGCTTCCTCCGTCGCGTGAAGATGCCACCCGGTCGGCCGCCAAAGACACGAGCCCGACGGCCGAGGAGGCGACCGCGAGGTCGTCGACCGACGATCCGCTCAGCGCATCGTCGGTCACGCCCGAAGATCCGCGCACGGCGCGGCTGCGCGACGCGGCCGAGGCGCGCAGCGCCGCCGCCGAATCGACCGCGCGGCAGGAAGCCAAGGTGCACGAGCGCGAAGCGCAGCGCGCTGGTACGTACGCCGGCGGCGCGACCATGGTGAAACCCGAGCCGCTCGCGAAACCGACGGTGGCCGCCGGCGAGCCGCGCGCGGCTGGCGGCAGCGCCGCGGACCTCGCCACCGAAGACGAAATCGCCAGCGAGGCAGCCGCCGCACCCGCGGCGCGTGCGCCCGGCTCGCCGCCGCCCGGTTTCGGCGCGGCACCCGATTTCAGCGCCACGAACCCGCCACCACCCAACGCGCTGCCGCCGTCGCCACCGCGTTATCTGAAGCAGAGCGACTCCGCGTGGAGCGTGTTCGGCCGCATCATCGCGGCGCGCGCGCGGCAGCTGTTCGATCGCGCGGGGCAGCGGATCACGCAGCGCACGCTGCGCATCGGCGTGTCGGCGCGCATCTTCCATCCGGAACCGGGCGCGAAGGGCTTGCGCGGCAAGACGCTGCAGTATCTGGAGGAGTCGGTCGCGCACTGGGTGATGTCGCGCGACGTGCTGGTGTTCATGATCCCGACCGTTGGTCATCAGGGCATGCTGCACCCGAGCAACATCCGCCTGCGCGACTATGCGAAGCATCTCGATGGCCTGCTGCTGCAAGGCGGCGCCGACGTGTCGCCGCAGACGTATGCGGAATCGGCGACCAGCCACGAATGGCCCGGTGACCGCGTGCGCGACATGTACGAGCTCGAACTGCTGCACGAGTTCGTCGAATCGGGCAAGCCGGTGCTCGGCGTGTGCCGCGGCTGTCAGCTGATCAATGTCGCGTTCGGCGGCACGCTATATCAGGACATCGCGACCGAAGTGCCCACCGCGAACGTCCACGTCAACGAAAACTACGATCAGCACCGGCACGGCGTGCATTTTCCGGATGGCTCGACGCTGGTGAACATGTTCCCCGGACGGCGCGACGCGATCGTCAACTCGATTCACCATCAGGCGGTAAAGACGCTGGGCCGCGATCTCAATATCGAGGCGGTGTCGGCGTCGGACGGCATCATCGAGGCCGTGCGCTACCGGCGCGCGCCGTTCGTGATGGGCGTGCAGTGGCACCCGGAGTTTCATCGCGCGGGCGGCCCGGAGCTGCTCGATTGCACGCCGTTGCTCGATACGTTCCTGCGGGTCGCGCGGGAGACGCGGTTTTAAGCATGGCGGGTTTGCGTTGGCGCGGCGTGCGCGGTCGAGGTTGAGTCCGCGGCGTGGTTGCGCATCGGTCCCGCGCTTTCGCTGTTTTCCGCAGCCCGACGGAGCCATTCCATCCATCTGACGCACTGTCACGTTATGTGGCAGTGCGTTTTCTTCTCTCGAAATAATCAGGAGTGCGAGCTGGGTGGCGTCTTTATTTTGCGACTGTGATTTTGGATGGAGTGGTTCGCTGCGCCAACCGTCTATCTCGATTTCGAGCGTGTCCATACAGTGCCCACGAGCTTCGCGTCGCGATAAATCCGCGCGATAATCCAACGTCATTCTCGATCGGCGTGGAGCAGGCATATGAAGTACTCCTTGGTTATCCGGCGCGCTATGTTGCTCGCCGGTGTCTATGCGTTGTGGCATACGGGTGTTGCGGTGGCACAGCAGGACAGCGTGAGCGCGCCGCTGGCGGGCACGCGGCCGGCTCCAGGGGAGTTGGCGCCGCGAGAGGCTGGCCCCCAGTCCGTCGCTGAGCCCGAGGTGTCCGCGAATACGCCCGCCGCCGCGCGCGGCGACGTCGCCGATTTGATCCAGTTGATCCAGGACGCGAACCTCAGCGAACTGCGCACGACCTACAACGGCAGCTATGGTGCGAGCCTGTTCTTCCATCCGCCGCGGATGACGTACTACGTCGCGTTGTTTCAGAACAAGCATTTCTGGCGCGTGATCAGGAGCGATTCGGCAGAGCGCGCGGAAGCGATCTACGCCGGTTTCGCGCAGCAGACGCAGCAACTCGCGGACGTCGAGATTCATCGCACGCGGTTGCAGGCGCAGAATGCGTATCTGCAGGGCAGCATCGCGATATCGCAGCAGCAGGCGCAACGGCTGCAGACCGATCTCGACGTCGCCCGCACGCAGCAGGCGAAGGTCGACGACCGGCAGCGGCAGACGCGCGACGAGGCGCTCGCGCTGCGCGCGGAGCGCGACAACGCGCAGGCGCAATTGCGTCAGCTTCAGAGCGCGGTCACGCGCTTGCAGCAGCAGACGGAAGCGGGTTTGCCTGCGTCGAAGTAACGGCGGCGCTCATTGCGCGAATTGTTCCGGGATTTCGGTGACGCGACGCTGCGATATGTGGTTCATCCACTCGGTGCTATTTGCCGGCAGATTGTTCGACACGGTGGAGCGCGGCAGCGGCGCGACGTCGCGCAAAGACATCATGGCGAACGTCGTTACATCAGCGTATCCGTCTTCGCCGAACCGGGTACGAACGCGCGCTTCATGCGATGGGTCATTCGCGGCATGGCGATTTACCGGAAGCGGATGCGTTTGCACGCGAAGCGCACGACGTGGAGGCGACGAGCGAATCGCGTCACGCGGGGTGGGCGCATGTCGCGTGGCGGTGCGCTGAGGCAAAGCCACGATGCGCGCGGGTGCGGCGGCGGCCACGTCGACAGGTAATGGCGGAAGCACAGGCGCCGGTGTGACGGCCTCCGCAATCACCGGTGCCTCGGGACTCGCAACCAGATGCTGCGCACGACGCTTTTCTACCGGCGCCGGCGCATCACGACGGGGCATCAGAGCTTGCGCCGATTTCAGCATGTCGGAGGCCATATGCCGCGGCGCCAGAGGCTGATCGACGATCCACCACGCCAGCACCGCGACGCAGCCGATTACGCCGGCACTCGCCGCGACCGTTCGCCGACGCCGCACAGTGCGCCGCTGCGCGATTCGCGGCGAGCGGGCCTTGAGCGCGATTCGCATTGGACCCTGAGGCACCTTCCGTTGCATAGCGGGATGCGCCGCCGTCGCGGTATTCGACGGTTCCCCGGCAGGCTGCGTGGCGTTCGCGACGGGCGTCTCTGCCGGCCGCTTCATGTCAGTTAGCACGCCGGTCAGCACGCCGTCGATCGACACCCACTGCCCATACGACAGCAACTGCTGATCTCTGACGCACACGGTGCGCAGCAGCGCGGCATACAGCGAATCGAGCCCGGTTCGCCAGGACAGCAACGCCCAGTCGCGGCCGAACGGTTCGGGCAGGTGGTCGAGCGTACGGAAAGGGGGAAGCGCGAATGCGCCTTCAATCAGGATGAGCGGCGTGCTGGTCATCGGTTTCTTCCGGTGTCTCGGACAGTCACACCGGTGCGGCAGTGACGGAATCTGTAGGGGGCCGATGAAGCCATCGGCAACAGAAAATCATGCCTCGAAACTACGTCGTCCACCGTTCAGATGACTCCGAAAACAGGAACACCGCCGGCGCGCGCCGTCCCCGCGACGCCATGCGCTTCACTACACACTCAACCGCGGCGTTCAAGCCTTCAACCGGTACACGTAGCGCAACGCGGTGATATCCACGCCGCCCATCTGATCGGGCTCCGCGCCGACCAACTGCCAGCCGTGTCGCTCGTAAAAGCCGATCGCCGCCGTATTGCCCTCGAGCACGTACAGATACAGCTGTGCCTCGCCTTGCGCGCGCGTCCAGTCTACGGCTGCGTGCATCAGTGTTTTGCCGACGCCGATGCCCTGATAACCGGGCAGCGCATGCAGGTTGTCGAGCAGCACGCCCCACGCGGACTCGGGCTGGCGCTCGACACACACGAAGCCGGCCGGCTCGCCGGCCAACTCGGCGATCAGCACGATGCGGCGCTCGCCGCCCGGCGCGCCGAGACGTGCTTCCCAATAGGCGGCGCGTTCGCGCGTGACTTCGCCGTCGAGGAACGCGTCGGGCAACAGACCGCGATAGGTCGCCTGCCAACTGGCGCTGTGGATCGACGCAATCAGCGCGGCGTCCTCGAGCGTGGCGGGGCGCAGGGAAAGAGCAGGGGTGGTTCGCATCGGCGTAATCGACTGAATGGCCTCGCGCGGACAGTCTGCGGCCGCCCGCGGGTGTCGCGCGTAAGCAAACTGTATGCGTTTCGCGTCGACCCTATCAGCAGTAACATTACGTGGCATCAGCCCGGCATCGAGCTCAGCGTTTACCCTGATATCGAATGAACGCCGTGAGCAGCAGAATGCGACGCCCCCGGGCGCGCTTGCTTATACGTGTGTGTCCGCCTGCGGCATCCGCTTGCCAAACGCAGTGGATCGTTCCAACTGCCCGCTCGTCACCGTCCGCGTCGATCCGTCCGACAGGGCGACGGGCTTATCCGAGAGTGTCATGTCTACAGCGACCCACGCCGCTTCCACCACCCAAGAATCCAAGGTCAAGACAGTGTTCCGCGTTGTCAGCGGCAACTTTCTTGAAATGTACGACTTCATGGTCTATGGCTACTACGCTTCCGCGATCGCCAAGACCTACTTTCCTGGCGGCAGCGATTTCGCATCGCTGATGCTGTCGCTGTCCGTGTTCGGCGCGGGCTTCCTGATGCGTCCGCTCGGCGCGATCGTGCTCGGCGCCTACATCGACCATCACGGCCGTCGCAAAGGCCTGATCCTCACACTGAGCCTGATGGCGCTCGGCACGCTGACGGTCGCGACGATACCGGGCTACGCGACCATCGGGCTCGTGGCGCCCGTGCTGGTGCTGCTCGGCCGGCTGCTGCAAGGCTTCTCCGCCGGCGCTGAGCTCGGCGGCGTGTCGGTGTATCTGTCGGAGATCGCGACGAAGGGCAACAAGGGCTTCTATTGCTCGTGGCAGTCGGGCAGCCAGCAGGTCGCGGTGGTATTCGCCGCGCTGATCGGCGTGGGGCTCAACAAGATTCTGCCCGCCGACCAGATGTTCGCGTGGGGCTGGCGCGTGCCGTTCCTGATCGGCTGTCTGATCGTGCCGTTCCTGTTCATCATCCGCCGCTCGCTGCAGGAAACCGAGGAGTTCACGGCGCGCAAGCATCGTCCGAGCGTGGGCGAGATCCTGAAGTCGATGCTCGCGAACTACCCGATCGTGCTGGGCGGCATGGGCATGGTCGTCATGACGACCGTGTCGTTCTACATGATCACCGCTTACACGCCGACCTTCGGCAGGGAAGTGCTGAAGCTGTCGGCGATCGACGCGCTCGTCGTCACCGTCTGCGTCGGTATCTCGAATCTGATCTGGCTGCCGTTGTCCGGCGCGTTGTCGGACCGCGTCGGCCGCCGTCCGGTGCTGCTCGCGTTCACGATCCTGACGATCCTCACCGCGTATCCGGCGCTGCAATGGCTCGTCGCCGAACCGTCGTTCGCGCGTCTGCTCGCCGTGCAGCTATGGTTGTCGTTCCTGTACGGCTGCTACAACGGCGCGATGGTCGTCGCGCTGACCGAAGTGATGCCGGTCGAAGTGCGTACCGCTGGCTTCTCGCTCGCGTACAGTCTCGCGACGACGATCGGCGGCTTCACGCCGGCCATCGCCACGCTGCTGATCCACGTGACCAGCAACAAGGCGGCGCCGGGCCTGGTCCTCGGCGTGGCGGCAATCTGCGGTCTGCTCGCGACGCTGTTCCTGTATCGCACGCCGGAGTCACGCAATCAGTATCGGGCGGCCTGACGGTTCACTTCGTGTTCTGAAAACAAAAGACCCCGCGCTAGCGGGGTCTTTTGTTTGCGGCGCGTGGTCTGTGGCTACCCGTGCCGCAATTCGTTAGCGACCACCTCGACGACTTCATCCCACGCGCCCGGCCGCGGCTGACGCACGAGCGTCGCGCCGGGATACCACGGGCTGGGCGTGTCGCCGTCGAACCAGCGCCAGTCGGCGGCGCACGGCAGCATCAGCCACAGCGGCTTGCGCAGCGCGCCCGCGAGGTGCGCGATCGACGTGTCGATCGACACCACCGCGTCGAGCCGCTCGACGATCGCCGCGGTATCCGCGAAGTCGCCGATGCGGTGGTCGAAGCGATGGATCGCGGCCGCGCGCGGATGCGCGTCGAGCGCCGCGCGGTCGTCCTCGGACAGATCGGGCTGCAACACGATCCAGTCGATGCCATCCAGTGCAAACAGCGGCTCCAGCGCGGCGAGCGGCATCGTGCGGGTTTCGTTGCGCTGGATGCGCCCCGACCATGCGAGCCCGATCTTGCGCTTCGCCTGACCGCCGAGCGAGCCGCGCCATTTGCGGCCATAGGCCGGCGGCACGCTCAGATAGGGCGTGCGCGCGTCAATCGTGTCGTAGCGCGTGCCGAGCGCTAGCGGCAGGCTCAAGAGCGGAATCTGCAGATCGGCGGCGGGGCGCGGCTGGCCCTGCGCGATCAGCGAGACGCGCCACGTCTTCGCGACGGGCGCGAAGAGCGGCACCAACTGCGGCTGCACTTCGAGCACGACGCGCGCGGCGCGTTGCGCTGCGAGCGGTACGAAGCGCACGAACTGCAGCGTGTCGCCGAAACCCTGTTCGGCATGGATCAGCAGCGTGTATTTTTCGATCGACTCGCCGTGCCAGCGCGGCAACGTCTGGATCACCGGTTGCGCGACGGTTTGCAAGCGCCATTCGTATTCGGGCAGCCCGCGCTCGAAGTCGCGCATCGCGAGCCACGCGAGCGCACGGTTCATATGCGCGGACGCGAGATCCGGGCGCAGCCGCAACGCCTGATCGAGCGCGCGCACCGCGGCCGCGTGCGCGCCGAGCGCCTGGTGCGCGGTGCCGAGCGCAAGCCACGCGAGCGCGAATTGCGGATCGAGCCCGACCGCGCGCTCCAGATACGGCAGCGCCTGTTCGGCACGGCCGAGCGCCGCGAGCGCGTTGCCCATGCCATAGATCGCGGGCGGCAGGTTCGGCTGCAGACGCAGCGCCGCTTCAAATGACGCGACTGCCCGCGCATGGCGGCCGGTCGCATCGAACGTATTCGCGAGATTGAAGTGCGCAGCGACGAAGCGCGGCTCGGCGGCGAGCGCGGCCTCGAAGCAGGGCACCGCCTCGTTCGGTCGATCGAGCGCGTTCAGCGACATGCCCATGTTGTTCAGCGCGCCCGCGTGACCGGGGCGCAGCTCGAGCGCGCGCCGGAACGACGCGATCGCGTCCGCGTGACGGCCGAGCGCGTGCAGCGCATTGCCGAGATTGTTGTGCGACGACGCGTCGTTCGGCTGCAGGCGCAGCGAACGTTCGAACGCATCGGCGGCGTCTTCGTGACGGCCTTGCGACGCGTACGCGTTGCCGAGGTTGTAGTGCGCCATCGGGAAGGTCGGCGCGAGCGTCAGCGCGTTGCGGAACTGCTCGATCGCGGCGTCGATCTGGCCGAGCGCCTTCAGCGCATTGCCGAGGTTCAGCTGCAGCGCCGCGTCTTCGGGGCGCAGATCGACCGCGCGCCGCACCAGCGCCGCGGCTTCGGCGTGCTGGCCCTGCTGGTGGCGCAGCACGCCGAGCAGATGCAGCGCGTCGACGTGGCTGGGGTCGTGGTCGAGCGTGGCGCGGTAGCCGCGTTCGGCGTCGTCGAGGCGGCCGTCACGATGCGCCGCGAACGCGCGGTCAAATACAGGTTGCATGACGGGGAGGGCATTTGGATCAATCAGACTGAGGGCGCATTTTCCCATACTTGCGCAAGCGGCCTGGATTTGCGCGGAGCGTGAGTTCATGGGCAACGACGGATGGACCCCCCGCGCGACCCGTCTTGCCGACGCGCGATTGATGCAGCGCACCCGTGTGCGCAAGAGCGGCGGCGTACACTAGAACGCATTGTTGCCTCCGGAGTTCCGCATGGACGCTGCCGCCTACGACGCGTCGCCGGTGCTGATCGTCGGGGCCGGTCCCACCGGACTTGCCGCAGCGATGAGTCTCGCGCGCGCCCACGTCCCCGTGCGCCTGATCGACAAGGCGCCGCAGCCGAACCCTTACTCGCGCGCGATCGGCATTCAGGCACGTACGCTCGAACTGCTCGAGCAGCATCGGCTGGTCGAACCGTTTCTCGAGCTCGGCCATCGCGCGCGCGTGGCGAATCTGTTTTCGAACGGCATGCGGCTTGCGCAGCTCGATTTCGACCCGTTGCACACGCGCTATCCCTATCTGCTGTTTCTCGACCAGTCGGTGACCGAGCGGCTCCTGACCGAGCATCTGGCGACGCTCGGCGTGAAGGTCGAGCGCGGCGTCGAGCTCGTGGCGTTCATGCAAGGCTCCGCGAGCGTTCAGGCGACCTTGCGCCGCGCGGACGGCCGCACGGAAGCCATGCGCCCGTCATATCTGATCGCGGCCGATGGCGCGCACAGTTCGATTCGCCATCGCCTCGACCTGAACTTCGAGGGCAAGACCTTCGACCAGACCTTTCTGCTTGCCGACCTGCATGCCGAAACCGACTGGCCCGACGACGAGTTCCATATCTTCGCGTCGGGCGACGGTCTCGTCGCCCTGTTTCCGATGGGCCACGGCCGCCATCGTCTGATCGCCGATCATGCGGTCGAGCCGTCGGACAGCGCCGCGCCGCCGGCCCCCGCGGTGCTCGGCGAGCCGCCGCTGGAGCGGGCGCCGGCGCCGTCGCTCGAACAATGCAAGGCGCTGATCGCGCGACGCGTGCGCGAGCGCGTCGACGTGTCGGATCTGGCGTGGTCGGCGTACTTCCACGTGAACAGCCGGATGGTCGATCGGCTGCGCGTGGGCCGCATCTTCCTCGCCGGCGATGCCGCGCACGTACACAGCCCCGCGGCCGCGCAAGGCATGAACACCGGCATCCAGGAAGCGCTCAATCTCGGCTGGAAGCTCGCGCGCGTGATCGGCGGCGCGGCGCCGGATCGTCTGCTCGACACGTATCACGCCGAGCGACATCCGATCGAGCGCGAGGTGCTGCGGCAGACCGGTTTCATCACGCAGATGGCCGAGGCCGATCACGGACCGATGAAGCTGCTGCGCGAGCGCGTGATGCCGGTGCTGGCCACGCTCGGTCCGCTGCGCGATGCCGCACGCGCGACGATCAGCGAGCTGTCGATCCAGTACCGGCGCAGTCCGCTGACGCTCGAACGCGTGCTCGACGGCGGCCCGCGCGCGGGCGAGCGCGCACCCGATGCGCTCGTGCACGTCGTCGACGGTCCGCTGGGACGCGCGCCGGGCGTCGGCTGCATTTTCGATCTGCACGATCCGGCGTTCTTCTCGCTGTTTCTGCTGTTGCCGCCGCTGCCCGTCGATGGCACGCCGCTCGATCCCGCCGCGAAACATGCACCGCCGCCGGACCCCGAAGTAGAAAAGCTCGCCGCCGAGGTCGAGCGGCTGCTGCCGAACGCGGTGCGGATCTGGCGCGTCACCGATACGAGCGGCGACGGCGGCCCGGCGTTGTCCGAATCGTATGGGCGCACGCGGCCGTCGTTTTATCTGGTGCGGCCCGACGGCTACATCAGCGCGCGCGGACGCACCGGCTCGGACCTGCACGGTCTCGTACGGCACTGCGAAGCGTGGTTTACGGTTGGGGGAGAGATATCGGAACAGGCGACGTTGTGATTGGCGCCGCCCGTTGCGTGGCATGGGCACGCACGCGGCAGCGGATCGCGCCACCGCGCCTGGTTGATTGGGGAAACCGCCCGAGCCTAAGCCGCCGGCGCCTGGGCCGGCGCCGGCGTCAACTTCTCGCGATACCTGACGATCGCCTCGCGCGTGAAGTCCGATAGCGCGATGTCATACGTGTCCGGCGCTTCGTCGAGCGTCGCGAGCAGCGCGCGCCGCATGCGCGGCTCCCAGAAGCGGCGGATGTGTTCGGCGACGCCGGTCAGCGCTTCCTCGTGGTCGGGCATCGACTCGAAGAAGTCGCCGATCCGGTTCGCCATGTCGATCAGATTCCGATTGTCCATGGCTCGCCTCACTTGCCCGCGGTGACGGCCGCGGCCGCATTGGCCAGCTCGCGCTGCTTCAGCAGTTCGAGCTGTTCGCTATTGAAGCGCGAATAGTCCTTCTGCCATTGCGACGGCTGCTCGACCGGCATCACCTGCACCGCGGTCACCTTGTATTCGGGGCAGTTGGTCGCCCAGTCGGAGCTGTCGGTCGTGATCACGTTCGCGCCCGATTCGGGGAAGTGGAACGTGGTATAGACGACGCCCGGCTGCATCCGCTCCGTCACCTTCGCGCGCAACACGGTCTGCCCCGCGCGCGATTCGATGCCGACCCAGTCGCCGGTTTTGATGCCGCGTTCCTCGGCATCGTGCGGATGCAGTTCGAGCCGGTCTTCGTCATGCCAGCGCGAGTTCTCGGTGCGGCGCGTCTGCGCGCCGACGTTGTACTGCGACAGAATGCGCCCGGTCGTCAGCAGCAACGGATATTTGCGCGTGACCTTCTCCGGCGATGCGATGAACTTCGTGATCACGAACCTGCCCTTGCCGCGCACGAAGGTGTCGACGTGCATCGTCGGCGTGCCGTCGGGCGCGTCCTCGTTGCATGGCCACTGGATGCTGCCCATTTCGTCGATCTTCTGGTACGACACGCCGTGGAAGGTCGGTGTGAGCCGCGCGATTTCGTCCATGATCTCGGACGGATGCGTGTAGTCCATCTCGTAGCCGAGCGCGCGCGACAGCAGCAGCGTGACTTCCCAGTCCGCGTAGCCGGCGAGCGGCGGCATCACCTTGCGCACGCGCGAGATGCGGCGCTCGGCATTGGTGAACGTGCCGTCCTTTTCGAGGAACGACGAGCCGGGCAGCAGCACGTGTGCATACTTGGCGGTCTCGTTCAGGAAGATGTCCTGCACGACGATGCATTCCATCGACGACAGCGCCGCCGCCACATGATGCGTGTTCGGGTCCGACTGCACGATGTCCTCGCCCTGGCAGTACAGACCCTTGAAACTGCCGTGCAGCGCGGCGTCGAACATGTTCGGAATGCGCAGGCCAGGTTCCGGTTGCAGTGTGACGGCCCAGGCGTTTTCGAACTGCGTGCGCACGAGCGGATCGCCGATGTGACGATAGCCGGGCAGCTCGTGCGGGAACGAGCCCATGTCGCACGAACCCTGCACGTTGTTCTGGCCGCGCAGCGGATTCACGCCGACACCTTCGCGGCCGATGTTGCCGGTCGCCATCGCCAGGTTCGCGATGCCGATCACCATCGTCGAGCCTTGCGCGTGTTCGGTGACGCCGAGGCCGTAGTAGATCGCGGCGTTGCCGGCGCTCGCGTAGATGCGCGCGGCTTCGCGTACCTGTTGCGCGGGCACGCCGGTCGCCGCTTCGGTCGCTTCCGGCGAGTTCTCCGGCAGCGCGACGAAATCGCGCCACTGTTCGAACGCGCGGGTTTCGCAGCGCTCGGCGACGAACGCTTCGTCGAGCAGGCCTTCGGTGACGATCACATGCGCGAGCGCGTTGACGATCGCGACGTTGGTGCCGGGCCGCAATTGCAGGTGATGCGACGCCTTCACGTGCGGCGTATCGACGATATCGATCCGGCGCGGATCGACGACGATCAGCTTCGCACCCTCGCGCACGCGCCGCTTCAGACGCGAGGCGAACACCGGGTGGCCATCGGTCGGATTCGCGCCGATCACCATGATGACGTCGGCCTTATCGACCGATGCGAACGTCTGCGTGCCAGCCGATTCGCCGAGCGTCGTCTTCAGACCATAGCCGGTCGGCGAGTGGCACACGCGCGCGCAGGTGTCGACGTTGTTGTTGCCGAACGCGGCGCGCACGAGCTTCTGCACGAGGTAGGTTTCCTCGTTCGTACAGCGCGACGACGTGATGCCGCCGATCGAATCGCGCCCATGCTTCGCCTGGATGCGACGGAATTCGGATGCCGCGTATGAGATCGCTTCGTCCCAGCTGACTTCGCGCCACGGGTCGGTGATCTTCGCGCGGATCATCGGCTTTTTGATGCGGTCCTTGTGCGTCGCGTAGCCCCACGCGAAGCGGCCCTTCACGCATGCATGGCCTTCGTTGGCCTGGCCGTTCTTGTGCGGCACCATCCGCACGACCTGGTTGCCCTTCATCTCTGCCTTGAACGAGCAGCCGACGCCGCAATAGGCACAGGTGGTGACGACCGAGTGCTCGGGCTGGCCGAGCATCACGACGGACTTTTCCTGCAAGGTCGCGGTCGGGCACGCGGCCACGCAGGCGCCGCACGACACGCACTCCGATTCCATGAACGGCTGGCTCTCGCTGGCCGCCACGCGAGATTCGAAGCCGCGTCCGGTGATCGTCAGCGCGAACGTGCCCTGGGTTTCCTCGCACGCGCGCACGCAGCGATTGCAGACGATGCACTTCGCCGGGTCGTACGTGAAGTACGGATTCGATTCGTCCTTCTGGTCCTTCAGATGATTCGCGCCGTCGAAGCCGTAGCGCACTTCGCGCAGGCCGGTCACGCCCGCCATGTCCTGCAGTTCGCAGTCGCCGTTGGCGGGGCAGGTCAGGCAATCGAGCGGATGGTCGGAGATGTACAGCTCCATCACGTTGCGACGCAGCGACTGCAGACGGTCGGTCTGCGTGCGCACCTTCATGCCGGCTTCGACCGGTGTCGTGCACGAGGCCGGATAGCCGCGCCGTCCTTCGATTTCGACGAGACACAGGCGGCATGAGCCGAACGGTTCGAGCGAATCGGTCGCGCACAGCTTCGGCACGTTGACGCCAGCTTCAGCCGCCGCGCGCATCACCGACGTGCCCGCCGGTACGGTCACCGCCTGGCCGTCGATTTCGAGCGTCACGTCGACGTCCGAGTGGCGGGCGGGGGTGCCGTAGTCGGTGTCGTCGGCGAACGCGTCGGCGAACGCGTTGGCGGCGCGTGCCTGGGCTTGCGACTTGCACGCGCAGTTGCCTGAGCCGCAGCCGCCCCCCAGGGGGACTTCCTTCGGGGCGCCGGCAGGGGAGTTGAACTGGTCGGACATGGTGAACTCCTGGAGTCAGGCCGCGGCCGCTTTGGTGTGCGTGGTCGGCAGTGGGATCGGCGGCGAGACCGAAGTCTTCAGGGAAATGATCGAGCGCGGACAGCACCGGATACGGCGTCATGCCGCCCATCGCGCACAGCGAGCCGGCTACCATCGTGTCGCACAGATCGCGCAGCAATTGCACCTGACGCGTCGACGTGTCGCCGTTGCGAATCCGCGCGATCACCTCGACGCCGCGCGTCGAGCCGATCCGGCACGGTGTGCATTTGCCGCACGATTCGAGCGCGCAGAAGTGCATCGCGTATTGCGCGAGCTCGGCAAGATTCGAGGTGTCGTCATGCACGACGAGACCGCCGTGGCCGATCACCGCGCCGACTGCCGCATACGCCTCGTAGTCCATCGGAATGTCCCACTGGCTTGGCGGCAGATAGGTGCCGAGCGGACCGCCGACCTGCACCGCGCGCGCCGGCCGGCCGCTCGCGGTGCCGCCGCCGAAGTCGTCGAGCAGTTCGCGCAAGGTCACGCCGAACGCGAGTTCCACGAGGCCGCCTCGCTTGATGTTGCCGGCCAGTTGGAACGGCAGCGTGCCACGCGAGCGGCCCATGCCGAAGTCTTTATAGAACGCGGCGCCGCGCGCGAAGATGATCGGCACGGTGGCGAGCGTGATCGCGTTGTTGATCACGGTGGGCTGGCCATAGAGACCCACGAGTGCGGGCACCGGCGGCTTTGCGCGGACGATGCCGCGCTTGCCTTCGAGCGATTCCAGCATCGCGGTTTCCTCGCCGCACACATACGAGCCCGCGCCTTTCGCGACGAACAGCTCGAAACGCTGCCCGCTCGAGAGCACGCTGTCGCCGAGCCAGCCGGCTGTGCGCGCACGGGCGATGGCAGCTTCGAGCGTCGCGATCGAGTGCGGGTATTCGCTGCGCACATAGATGTAGCCGACGGTCGCGCCGGTCACGACGCCGGCGATGATCATGCCTTCGATGAGCACGTACGGATCGCTTTCCATCACGAGACGATCGGAGAAGGTGCCGGAATCGCCTTCGTCGGCATTGCAGACGACGTACTTCTGCGCGGCTTTCGCGCCGCGCACCGTGCGCCACTTGATGCCGGCCGGGAAGGCTGCGCCGCCGCGGCCGCGCAGACCGGATTCGATCAGCGCTTCGCAGGCGGCATCGCCGTCGGTTTGCAGGGCGTTGCGTAGGCCTTCGAGGCCGCCGTGCGCGACGTAATCGTCGATGGACAGCGGGTCGGTGATGCCGATCCGCGCGAAGGTCAGGCGCTGCTGCTTCTTCAGATACGGAATCTCGTCGACCACGCCGACGCGCCGCGCATGCTCGCCGCCGTCGACGAAGCCCGCGGCGAACAACGCGGCGACGTCTTCCACGTCGACATTCGCATAGCCGATGCGGCCTTCGGGCGTCGCAACTTCGACGAGCGGTTCGAGCCACAGCAACCCGCGCGAACCGTTGCGGATCAGTTCGATCGCAATGCCGCGGCGCGCGGCTTCGCTGGCGATGGCTTCGGCCAGCGCATCGGCGCCGAGCGCGAGCGCCGACGAATCTCGCGGAACATAGATGCGCGTCATGCCGGCACCTCCACGCATTTGCGGGCAGCGGCGAACAGCGCGTCGAATTTTTGCGGCGACACGCGCGCGTGCAGCGTGCCGTTGAGCATCATCGCCGGCGACAGCGCGCATTGGCCGAGGCAGTACACCGATTCGAGTTCCACCGTTGCGCCGTCATGGTGACCGGCGTCGAAGCGGCAACCGGTGTGCGCCTCGATGTGCTGGGCCAGCGCCTCGGTGCCCATGCTGCGGCACGCTTCGGCGCGGCACAGCTGCACCGTGACGGGCGCGGCCGGCGAGGTGCGAAAGTGATGGTAGTAAGTGATGACGCCGTGCACTTCCGCTCGCGACAGGTTCAGCGCGCGGGCGAGCGGTCCGACCGCCGCGGGTGGCACAAAGCCGAGTTCGTCCTGGATCGCGTGCAGGATCGTGATGAGTGTGCGGCCCGGCTGCGCGTGACGTTGCACGAGCTGATCCGGCGCCGTGGCGAGAGAATCGTCCAAAGGGGGCTCCTCCAAAGCGATATATGCACTTGTTATTCATAATACGCGCACGTATGCTTCGCTTATTCGACATGGTATAGCCGAAAGATAGGCGGGCCGACCGGCGCGCGCAATAGGAAACGGTCAAACATATATGGTCAGGATCGAATGTCAGGTCGAGCTGGTGGTGAAGGGCGCGGACGGCCGCGAGGCCAGCCTGTCTGACGTGGTGCCGCTGCTCGCGCTCGTCGATGAATCTGGCAGCATTGCGCAGGCCGCGGCGCTTAAGGGTTTGTCCTATCGGCACGCATGGGGCTTGCTGCGCAGTATCGAGGAGCGGTTTGGTGGTCCTCTGATCGCGAAAGAGCGTGGGCGCGGCTCGGTGTTGTCCGAGCTCGGTCACGCGGTGCTGCGCGGGCAGCGGCTCTGCGGCGAGCGGCTCGACGGCAATTTGCAGGCGCTCGCGAGCGAAGTGGCGAGCGATCTGAACCGCTGGCTTGCGCCCCCCGCCGATGACGTGCGCATCCACGCGTCGCACGGTTACGCGGTGGCCGCGCTTGTTACGGCGCTGGTCGCCAACGATCTGCCGGTCGAGATCAAGTACCGCGACAGCGCCGAGGCGGTCAGTGCGCTCGCGCGCGGCGAGTGCGATCTGGCGGGCTTTCATCTGCCGCTCGGCGAGTTCCGCGCGGTGTGCGCCGATACCTACCGGCGCTGGCTCGATCCGCAACGCCATGTGCTCGTGCATCTGACCCGACGCAAGCAGGGTCTGTTCATCGGCAAGGGCAATCCGAAGCGGATCGGCGGGCTCGGCGATCTGGCGCGCGACGACATCCGTTTCGTCAACCGCCAGCCGGGCTCGGGTACGCGGATGGTGCTCGATCTCGCGCTGCGACAGGTCGGTGTGGACCCGGACCGCGTCAACGGCTATGCGTCGACCGAGCTGACGCACTCGGCGATCGCGGCGTTCGTCGCGAGCGGCATGGTGGACATAGGCTTCGGCGTCGAACCGGCCGCGCATCATTTCGGGCTCGACTTCATTCCGATCGTCGACGAGGACTATTACTTCGCGTGCGATCGCGCGCACCTCTGTCGCGCGCCGCTCGCGACGGTGATCAACCTGTTGCGCGGCAGCGCGTTTCACCAACGCGTCGAGCAGCTCGCCGGCTACGATCCGTGCGACTGCGGCAGGCTCGTCGATCTGGACGAGGGGCTCGGCGGCGCGCTCGCGTAACGGCCGGAGTAAGAGCCTGTAACCAGAAAAGCGGTGGCGCTCGGCGTGCGCGGCTGCGCAGCGCGCCGGTTTCGGCTACTCTCTTGGCTTCGTATCCGCCTTTACCGCGCGCCAAGCCGCGCTGAACCGACATGAAAGCTCTTCTCCATGCATGTGCCGCCGCTGCCGCGGCTGGTGTGCTCTGTGCCACCGTCTCCGTCGCTTACGCGCAAAATTCGCCTGGCGTGCCGGGTGGCATCCTGACCGACGAATTCCGCATTAACGAGCATCCGCAGATGCCATTCGCTGCGTCCGCCCCGTCGGACAAGTATCAGCACGGCCGACGTTCGCAAGCGCGCAAGCGCGGCGACATGGGAGACCCGAATGGCTGCAATCTGCAGTGCCCGAAAGACGAATAAGAATTGGCTCGGGCTTCGCTCGAGCTTCGAGGTTTGACGTAACGCCGGCCCTTGGGTCGGCGTTGTGCTTTGTGGCGGGGGCGATGGCGGCCCAGTTGCCGGCCGGAGTGGCTTCTTATGGCCTGGCGATGTGCCAGATTTCCTTGAAACCGTCCCCCTTTGCATCGCCCGCCTGCTTGTCGGCCGCATAGTGATACAGCGGATGGTCCTTGTACGTCCATTGTTGCTTACCGTCTGCGCTCGGGATCAGCGTCCAGTCGCCAGACGGCTTGTCGGTCGGCGCCGCCGTGGCCGCCGGCCAGTTGCTCATGCAGCCGCCGGTGCAGGCGCTGACGCCGGGCGTGGTGTCCTTGTCGAACGTGTAGAGCGTCATGCCGTCAGCGGTGACGAAGCGGCCGTCGGATAGTTTGGGCGGATCGGCGAAGGCACCGGCGTGTAGCACGGCGAGTGCGAGCGGGGCCAGCAGAGCGATGGTCTTGCGCATGACGCAGGCTCCTGTTTTGGCGACGTGGTTGACGAGTGACGACTCGCTTCGAGCTACGAGTATAGGCAGCGGCCGCGGATTTACCGGGGCGTGTTGTGCGTCCCCGCTGAGTGAAGGGGAGACGTGTGGCCAGCCCGCAAAGCGTCGCGGACGGTGCCGAAAGTAAACAAACCCCGACAGCGTTACGCTACCGGGGTTTTTTGGGGCCGTTCATCGCGAACGTTCCAGGTATTTGGTGGAGGCGGCGGGAATCGAACCCGCGTCCAGAAGTCCTCTACGACCAGTTCTACATGTTTAGTTCTGTCTTTTGATTTAACCGCAGCGACGCGGACGAACACGCTGCGCTACGGCGATTCACTAAATTTTCGACCCGGACGTCGTGACGCCGCCAAGGCTTAACTGACGTATATGACCTCTGTCGGTATTGCTACCGGTCTTGCGACACTAGCCCGTCAGTGAACTAGGCAGAGGACGGCGGCCCTTAGGCTGCCAGTGCGAACGTATCGTCGTTTGCAGTTACGTTTTTCCCATTGATTAACGAGGTGACGGGTCCTCGACATGCCCTAGCCGCTTCGCAACCCCTGTCGAAACCAGGTCGCCCCCGCGGTTCGTTGCTCACATATGTGAGCCAAAGGAGATTTTACAATAGATCGAGGGCCGCGTCGTGCGTCTTTGGTGGCCGCTGAATGGTGCAACATGGCTAACAAGAGTGCGGGACGGGACCTTCAGCCGATCTGTCTGACTTTGTCAGCCGATGTCGCGCAGCAGGGTTTGCAACTCGGCCGTCGATTCTACGACGTGTTGCGCGTGCCACCGTGTCGGCGGAATGTCGTTGCCGCAATAGCCGTACGCCGCGGCGACGGTCTTCATGCCGGCGGCAAAACCGGCCTGCACGTCGCGCAGATCGTCGCCGATATAGACGACGCGCTCCGGCGCGATGTCCAGTTCACGCGCCGCGTGCAGCAACGGCGCGGGGTGCGGCTTCGAATGCGGGGTCGTGTCGCCGCTCACCACGCAGCCGGCGCGCTCCTCGAGCCCGAGTTGCGCGACGAGCGGCTCGGTGAGCCGCGCGACCTTGTTCGTGACGATGCCCCAGCGCACGCCGCGCGCGTCGAGTTCGTCGAGCACTTCCGCGATACCCGGAAAGAGCGTCGTCTCGATGCACAGATCTGCTTCGTAGTTGGCGAGAAACTCCTCGCGCATCGATGCGAATTCGTGATGATCCGGCCCGATGCCGAACGCCCCGCAGATCAGTCCGCGCGCTCCGGCTGATGCCAGCGGGCGCAGCTTCTCGAGCGGCACCATCTTGAGCCCCCGGTCGTGGCGCATCTTGTTGACGGCGGCCGCGAGGTCGGGCGCCGTGTCGGCAAGCGTGCCGTCGAGGTCGAAAAGCACGGCGAGGCAAAAGCCGAGCGTGTCGTCGTTGTCTTCGCGTTGCGGCAGGGGAGTCGGGTCGCTCATTGTTCGTTTCGGATACGGCGGATCGGGGCGGTTCGGGCAATTCAGGCGTCGCGGCGACAGGCGAGCATATAGTTGACGCTCGTGTCGGACGACAGCGCGAAAAGCTTGCTGAGCGGGTTGTACACGATGCCCTTGATGTCCGCCGTGCGCAGCTCGGCGGCGCGCACGAAGCCGGCGAGCTCCGACGGGCGGATGAAGCGCGCGTAGTCGTGCGTGCCCATCGGCAGCATTCGCGCGATGTATTCGGCGCCGATCACCGCGAACAGATACGACTTGACATTGCGGTTCAGCGTGGAAAAAAACACCCAGCCGCCCGGCTTCACGAGATTCTTGCAGGCCTCGACGATTGCGGCCGGCCTGGGCACGTGCTCGAGCATTTCCATGCAGGTGACCACGTCATAGGTGCCCGCGTTCGCGTGCGGCCAGCGCCTCAGCCGCGATTTCTTCGTAATCGACGGTTACACCGCTTTCAAGACTGTGAAGATCCGCGACACCGAGTGCCTGCGTCGACAGATCGATGCCCTTCACATGAGCGCCCAAACCTGCCATCGATTCCGACAGGATGCCGCCGCCGCAGCCGATATCGAGCACCTTTTTGCCGGCGAGATGGGCGTGGGCGTCGATCCAGCCTAGACGAATCGGATTCAGTTCGTGCAGCGGCTTGAATTCGGCGTTCGGGTCCCACCAACGATGCGCGAGGTCGCTGAATTTCTGTAGTTCGTGAGGATCGGCGTTGGTCATGGTGAAGGCTGCCTCGATGAAAGCAGTGAGCGGACGCTCGAGGATAAACCCTGAGTATATAGGGCGAGAGAAAGAGCGGCAAAAGCGCATCGGGTAGCGGGCGCTGATGCAAGCTGCGAGCCGCTGGTAGCTGAGCGGGACCCTCCTGCGTCGCGCATCACGCCAGGCCGCGGTACCCGCGCATAAAAAAAGCCCCGCCGAAGCGGGGCTTTCGATACTGCGGTAATTTTCCAGCTTACTGCTTCGGCGTACCGACAACTTCGACTTCCACGCGGCGGTCCGGTGCGAGGCAGGCGATGAGTTGCTTGCGGTTCTTCTGGTTGCACCCGGTGGTAACCGGGTTGCGCGGACCCTTGCCTTCCGTGTAGATACGGTTGGCTTCGACGCCCTTGCTGACCAGGAAGGCCTTCACAGCTTGAGCACGACGCAGCGACAGACGGTCGTTGTAGGCGACGGAACCGATACGGTCGGTGTGGCCCGTAGCGACGACGACTTCGAGGTTGATGCCCTGGATCTTCGATGCCAGTTCGCTCAGACGTTCCTTGCCGGCTGGCTTCAGGATTGCCTTGTCGAAGTCGAACAGCGCATCAGCTTGATACGTAATCTTTTCGCTGGAGATAGCCGGAGGCGGAGGGACCGGTGCCGGCGGGGTCGGAGCCTGAGCAACCAGAGCGCCGTCGCACTTGGCGTTAGCCGTTGCGGGCGTCCAGAATGCATCGCGCCAGCAAAGCTCGTTCGTGCCGTTCATCCACACGTATTCGCCAGTACCATTCACCCAGTTGTCGTTGGTAGCTTGTCGCGACGCCGGCACCGACTGCGCCATGGCGGATGCAGCCATAACTGCGGTAGCTGCAATGAACGCGAGCTTTGAAAGTTTATTCATATTTCTCCTCTCGAAATTGAGATTACCGCAGGTTTACTGCGAGCCTGTTGACGAAGACCAGTCATACATTGCTCGAAGTATAACATTGGTGCGGAACAAAAACCGTTTGTGTAGACTTCGAGCAGTGTCTGACTCTTTGTGCGTTGGCATTTTGCCATATCGTTCCCTTCCGACGAAAAAAAAATCCGCCCCCGATCAAATCCCCCTCCAATTGTGGTGCATGCGCAACAAATGTTTTCGTCTGAGCGGTCCGCCGGCTCTGGCTGAGCGGCGAATTGGTCCCATGCAGGAATCGAGCCTGACGAGACTGAAATTGTGCGATCGGCGAGGTGTTGGCGGGTGCCCCTCTAATATGTATACGTACCTTCGTCGGGCGTGGATTCGTGGCATGTTAGAATCGCGTGATGCGTTGCGCCTGCAATGCTTACGCGAAGAAGCGGCGAAACCCCGCCTTCGCACGTAAAAGATACGGATAATGGATCAATTCGCCAAAGAGACTCTGCCAATCTCCCTTGAGGAGGAAATGCGCCGTTCGTATCTCGATTACGCGATGAGCGTGATCGTAGGGCGAGCGCTTCCCGATGTCCGCGATGGCCTGAAGCCGGTGCACCGGCGCGTGCTGTTCGCGATGCATGAGCTGAACAACGACTGGAACCGCGCCTACAAGAAGTCGGCGCGTATCGTCGGCGACGTCATCGGTAAATACCATCCGCACGGCGACACCGCTGTCTACGACACGATCGTACGGATGGCGCAGGACTTCTCGCTGCGCTACATGCTCGTCGACGGCCAGGGGAACTTCGGTTCCGTCGACGGCGACAATGCCGCGGCGATGCGTTACACCGAAATCCGCATGGCGAAGATCGGCCACGAACTGCTGGCCGACATCGACAAGGAAACGGTCGACTTCGCGCCGAACTACGACGGCAGCGAGAACGAGCCGGCCATCCTGCCCGCGCGCATCCCTAATCTGCTGATCAATGGTTCGTCCGGCATCGCGGTCGGCATGGCGACCAATATCCCGCCGCACAACCTCAATGAAGTCGTCGACGCGTGTCAGCATCTGCTGAAAAACCCGGAAGTGACGATCGACGAGCTGATCGAGATCATCCCCGCGCCCGACTTCCCGACCGCCGGCATCATCTACGGCGTGGCCGGCGTGCGCGACGGCTATCGCACCGGCCGCGGCCGCGTCGTGATGCGCGCGCTGACGCACTTCGAGGAAATCGACCGTGGCCAGCGCATGGCGATCATTGTCGACGAGCTGCCCTATCAGGTGAACAAGCGCTCGCTGCTCGAGCGCATCGCCGAGCTCGTCAACGAGAAGAAGCTCGAAGGCATTTCCGACATCCGCGACGAATCCGACAAGAGCGGGATGCGCGTCGTGATCGAGCTGAAGCGCGGCGAAGTGCCCGAGGTCGTGCTGAACAATCTGTACAAGGCGACCCAGCTTCAGGACACGTTCGGTATGAACATGGTCGCGCTCGTCGACGGCCAGCCGAAGCTCCTGAATCTGAAGGAAATGCTGACGTGCTTCCTGTCGCATCGCCGGGAAGTGCTGACGCGGCGCACCGTCTACGAACTGCGCAAGGCGCGCGAACGTGGTCACGTGCTCGAAGGTCTCGCGGTTGCGCTCGCGAACATCGACGAATTCATCGCGCTCATCAAGGCCGCGCCGACACCGCCTATCGCCAAGCAGGAGCTGATGTCGCGCGCGTGGGATTCGTCGCTCGTGCGCGAAATGCTGTCACGCGCCGAGTCGGAAAACGCGTCGGCGGGCGGTCGCGAAGCTTATCGTCCGGAAGGACTGAACCCGTCGTTCGGCATGCAGACCGACGGCCTTTACCGTCTGTCCGATACGCAGGCGCAGGAAATCCTGCAGATGCGCCTGCAGCGACTGACCGGTCTCGAGCAAGACAAGATCATCGGCGAATACCGCGACGTGATGGCGCAGATCGCTGACCTGCTGGACATTCTGGCTCGCCCGGAACGCATTTCGGCGATCATCGTCGACGAACTCACGTCCATCAAGGCCGAATTCGGCGATGCGCGTCGCTCGAAGATCGAGTTGAACGCGACCGAGCTGAACACCGAAGACCTGATCACGCCGCAGGAAATGGTCGTGACGATGTCGCACGCGGGCTACGTGAAATCGCAACCGTTGTCCGAATATCGAGCCCAGAAGCGCGGTGGTCGTGGCAAGCAGGCCACTTCCATGAAGGAAGACGACTGGATCGACACGCTGTTCATTGCCAATACGCACGACCACATCCTGTGCTTCTCGAACCGCGGCCGTGTGTACTGGGTCAAGGTCTACGAAGTGCCGCAGGGTTCGCGCAATTCGCGCGGCCGGCCGATCGTCAATATGTTCCCGCTGCAAGAAGGCGAAAAGATCACGGTCGTGCTGCCGGTCAAGGAGTTCTCGGCCGACAAGTTCGTGTTCATGGCGACCGCGTTGGGAACGGTAAAAAAGACGCCGCTGGAAGCATTTAGCCGGCCGCTGCGCAAGGGTATTATTGCGGTCGGTCTCGATGAGGGCGATTACCTGATCGGCGCCGCGATCACCGACGGCCAGCACGACGTGATGCTGTTCTCGGATTCGGGCAAGGCAGTGCGCTTCGACGAAAACGACGTGCGTCCGATGGGCCGCGAGGCGCGCGGCGTGCGCGGCATGCAGCTCGAGGACGGCCAGAACGTGATCGCGTTGCTGGTGGCCGACGACGAGCAGCAGTCGGTGCTCACCGCAACCGAGAACGGCTACGGCAAGCGCACCCCAATCACCGAGTACACGCGTCACGGCCGCGGCACGAAGGGCATGATCGCAATCCAGACGTCGGAGCGTAACGGCAAGGTCGTTGCTGCGACGCTGGTGGACCCGGAAGCGCAGATCATGCTGATTACCACGACGGGCGTGCTGATTCGCACGCGCGTGTCGGAAATTCGCGAAATGGGACGCGCAACGCAAGGTGTTACACTCATCAGCCTTGACGAAGGGACCAAGCTGTCCGGTCTGCAACAGGTAGCGGAGGCCGAGGGCGAGTCGGAAAGCGATTCCGACGGCTCCGCTGAAGGTGATAACGGCGGTGAGGGCGGCGGCGCGGCTTGATCCGTGCCAGCGGCTTTCAGTCTCAGTTAATACGTTGAAGCTACGCTGCGGGTCACCGCGTATCGGGCCGGTACGCTTTCCCGTGTGGCGTGCAGTTCAAGTTAATTTCTCTTAGGGAGTAGTGATGCAAAAACGATTCAAACAACTGATGTTGCTGGCTGCCATCGTGCCGACCTTCGCCATGGCTCAAGCGCTGCAGAACCAGGCGCCTGCGGCTCCGGCTGCCGCAGCAGCACCGGTTGATCCGGCCAAGCAAGCTGCCATCAAGGAGCTGCTCGACGCCATCGATGCGCAGAAGCTGGTTGGCGCAATCGGCAACAGCGCGCAGATGCAGGCCAAGCAGCTCGTTCCGGCAATCCTGTCGGACGCGCTGACCGAGAACAAGACGATGACGGACAAGCAGAAGCAGGCCGCCGTGCCGACGCTGCAAAAGAACGCGGTACCGAAGCTGGTGGACAGCGCGGGCCAGGTGTTCGCGACCGACTCTTTCCGTCAGGACGCGATGCAATCTCAGTACGACGCGTACGCGAAGTACTACAGCACGTCGGAAATCAAGGATCTGACCACGTTCTACAAGAGCCCGACCGGTCGCAAGTTCATCCAGGTGCAAGACCAGGTTGGCCGCGACGTCGTGAACGGTCTGATGCAGAAGTACATGCCGGAATCGATCAAGGCAACGCGTGACCAGGCCGACAAGGAAGTCGCATCGGTCAAGCCGGCTGCCAAGTAAATTCCGCTCGCAGGCTGCGCTGATCAGCCGGCCTGTCGTCGCGCCCGCTGGGCCAACCGGCGTGGCGGGTTGGCGGCGACAATGCGATAATGGTCGTTTGCGCACTGGCGCAGACGGCCATTTTCTTTTTCGGTGAGCCATTTCGCAGTTCTTTTCGCCGATTCCCGCGCGACTTCGTTATTTCGCGCCCGCTTCCAGGACCTCACATGCGCGTCTTTAATTTCTCCGCCGGCCCGGCGGCCATGCCCGAAGAAGTGCTGCGCCAGGCAGCCGACGAGATGCTGAATTGGCAAGGCAGTGGTATGAGCGTGATGGAAATGAGCCATCGCGGCAAGGAATTCATGTTGATCCACGAGGAAGCGCTGACCGATCTGCGCGAGTTGCTGCAGGTGCCGGCAAGCCACCGCATCCTGTTTCTGCAGGGCGGCGGACTCGGCGAAAACGCGATCGTGCCGATGAACCTGCTCGGCTCGAAACCGCGCGCGGATTTCGTCATCACCGGCTCGTGGTCGGAGAAATCGTTCAAGGAAGCGCAGAAATACGGCAGCGTGCATCTCGCCGCGACCGGCAAGACAGCCGAGGGCTTCACCCGCGCGCCGGCGCGCTCGGAATGGCAACTGTCGGACGATCCGGCTTACGTGCACTTGTGCACCAACGAGACCATTCACGGCGTCGAAACCTTCGAGATTCCCGACCTCGGCGATACTCCGCTCGTCGCGGACGCGTCGTCGCATATCCTGTCGCGCCCGATGGACATCGCCAAATACGGCGTGCTATTCGGCGGTGCGCAGAAGAACATCGGCATGGCCGGCGTGACGGTCGTGATCGTGCGTGAGGACATGCTCGATCGCGCGATGCCGATCTGCCCGTCGGCGTTCGAATGGAAGACCGTCGCCGAGAACAATTCGATGTACAACACTCCGCCCACCTACGCGATCTATATCGCCGGGCTCGTGTTCAAGTGGTTGAAGAAGCAGGGCGGCCTCCTGGCGATGGAGGCACGCAACCTCGAAAAATCGAAGCTGCTGTACGACACGATCGACTCGAGCAGCTTCTATCTGAACAAGGTCGAGCGTGGCTCGCGCTCCCGGATGAACGTACCGTTCTTCCTCGCCGACGAGTCGCGCAACGAAGATTTCCTGTCCGGCGCGAAGGCGCGGGGATTGGTGCAGCTAAAGGGCCACAAGTCCGTCGGCGGCATGCGGGCGTCGATTTATAACGCCGTCCCGCTCGAAGGCGTCAAAGCGCTTGTCGAATACATGAAGGAATTCGAACAGCGCAGTGCCTGAGCCACACTGACCGGCAGGCGTGCGCATCTTTTCCAGCAGTTACCCGGCAAAGCCGTTTTACGCATGGACGACGAACTCAATACACGACTCAAACCTCTGCGCGATCGCATCGACGCGCTCGACGCGCAGTTGATCGCGCTCCTGAACCAGCGCGCGTCGGTCGCGCTCGAAGTCGGGGAGGTCAAGAAGCATTTCAACGCACCGGTGTTCCGACCCGAGCGCGAGATGCAGGTGATCGCGCGCCTGCAGGAGATGAGCGCGGGGCCGCTTGCGGACGAACACATCAGCGCGATCTGGCGCGAGATCATGGCCGCAAGCCGCGCGCTCGAAAAGACCATCAAGGCCGCGTACCTCGGACCCGTCGGCACCTATAGCGAACAGGCGATGCATGAGTACTTCGGTCAGTCGATCGAAGGGCTGCCGTGCCCGTCGATCGATGAAGTGTTCCGCTCCGTCGAGGCGGGCGCCGCCGACTACGGCGTCGTGCCGGTCGAGAATTCGACCGAAGGCGCGGTGTCGCGCACGCTGGATCTGCTGCTGCAAACGCAGCTGACCATCGGCGGCGAACTCGCATTGCCGATTCATCACAACCTGCTCACGCAAAACGGGCTCGCCGGCGTCACGCGCGTGTGCGCGCACGCCCAGGCGCTCGCGCAGTGCCAGCGCTGGCTGTCGACCAACGCGCCGCATCTCGAGCGCCAGGCGGTGTCGAGCAACGCGGAAGCTGCACGGATGGCAGCCGAAGATCCGACCGTCGCGGCCATCGCCGGCGACCGCGCCGCGATCCACTACGGCCTGCAGGTCACCAACGCGCTGATCCAGGACGATCCGCACAACCGCACACGCTTCGTGATGATCGGCAAGCAGCCGACCGGTCCGAGCGGCTACGACCAGACCTCGCTGATTGTGTCGGTCGTGAACGAACCGGGTGCGATGGTCAAGCTGCTCGAGCCGCTGGCGCGCCACGGCGTGTCGATGACGCGTTTCGAATCGCGCCCGGCGCGCGTCGGCACGTGGGAGTACTACTTCTATATCGATGTCGAAGGCCATCGCGACGACCCGGCCGTGGCCGCCGCGCTCGCCGGGCTCGGCGAGAAGGCCGCGTTCCTGAAAATACTCGGCTCGTATCCGCGCGCCCGGTAAGGGCTGGCAGCGCAGTCCGGGCGGCGCCAAGTGCACTGCCCGAACGCATATTTCACTATCCATCGTCGTTCGGAGATTTTCATGACAGCGTCTTTCGGCCCTTCCTATGTGCGTGCGATCGCGCCGTACATCGCCGGCAAGCCGATTTCGGAAGTGGCCCGCGAGTTTGGTCTCGACGAGGCGAGCATCGTGAAGCTGGCATCGAACGAGAATCCGCTCGGCATGCCGGAATCCGCGCAGCGCGCGATGGCGCAGGCGATCGCCGACCTCGGCCGCTATCCGGACTCGAACGGTTTCGAACTGAAGGCGGCGCTCGCCGCGCGCTACGGCGTGCCGGCCGAGTGGATCACGCTCGGCAACGGCAGCAATGACATCCTCGAACTCGCCGCGCACGCGTTCGTCGAGAAGGGCCAGGCGGTAGTGTTCTCGGAGTATTCGTTCGCGGTCTATGCGCTCGCAACGCAAGGCGTCGGCGCGCGCGCGATCGTCGTGCCGGCCGTGCACTATGGTCACGACCTCGACGCGATGCTTGCCGCGATCGACGACGACACGCGTCTCGTGTTCGTCGCCAATCCGAACAATCCGACCGGTACGTTCGTCGACGGTCCGACGCTCGAGGCGTTTCTCGGCAAAGTGCCGCACCATGTGGTCGTCGTGCTCGACGAGGCGTACACCGAGTATCTGTCGGCGGACAAGCGCTATGACTCGATCGACTGGGTGCGCCGCTATCCGAACCTGCTGGTGTCGCGTACTTTCTCGAAGGCGTTCGGCCTGGCGGGCCTGCGTATCGGCTTCGCGATCGCGCAGCCCGGCTTGACCGATCTGCTGAATCGACTGCGTCAGCCGTTTAACGTCAATACGCTCGCGCAGGCCGCGGCGATTGCGGCACTGAACGACAGCGCATTTCTGGAAAAGAGCGCGGCGCTGAACGCGCAGGGCTATAAGCTTCTGACCGAGGCGTTCGACAAGCTCGGTCTCGAATACGTGCCATCCGAAGGTAACTTCGTGCTCGTGCGCGTCGGCGGTGACGACGAAGCCGGCGCCCGGGTGAATCTCGCGCTGCTGAAACAGGCTGTGATCGTGCGACCGGTCGGCAACTACGGTTTGCCGCAATGGCTACGCATCACGATCGGCCTGCCGGAGGAAAACGGAGCGTTCCTCGCGGCGCTCGAAAAGACGCTTGCCGAGCCTGCCGCTGCGTAAGCATTGCTCCTTGATCCCGCGCGTCGGCCGGCAGGAGCGGCGCGCTTATTGTCCGTATTGTGTGTGAGCGACGTGGCCGCGTTTTCTTTTAACAAGCTGGTGATTTTCGGTGTCGGCCTAATCGGCGGATCGCTCGCGCGCGCGTTGCGTGAACGCGGCGAGGCCGGCGGGGCACGCACGGTGGTTGGGGTGGGACGGACGTCCGCGTCGAGCGAGCGCGCCTTGGCGCTCGGGGTGATCGACGGCAGCGCGGCGCTCATCGACGACGCCGCGCTGCGGGACGCGCTAGCGGGCGCGGACTTCGTGCTGCTCGCGGCGCCGGTCGCGCAGACACAGCCGCTGCTCGAACGCATCGCGCTGCATCTCGACGCCAACACGATCGTCACCGATGCGGGCAGCACCAAGTCCGACGTGGTCGCCGCCGCGCGCGCGGCGCTCGGTGCACGGATCGGCCAGTTCGTGCCGGGCCATCCGATCGCCGGCCGCGAGTCGAGCGGCGTCGACGCCGCGTTGCCCGATCTGTACGTGAACCGCAACGTCGTGCTGTGCCCGCTGCCGGAGAACGCGCCGGAAGCGGTCGAGCGCGTCGCGGCGATGTGGCGCGCCACCGGCGCCTTGGTGCGAGACATGACGCCGCAGCAGCACGACCGCGTGTTCGCGTCGGTCAGTCATCTACCGCACGTGCTGTCGTTCGCGCTCGTCGAACAGATCCTCAGTTCGCCCGACGCCGCTTTGAAGTTTTCGTTCGCGGCGGGCGGATTCCGCGACTTCACGCGCATCGCCGCGTCGAGTCCGGAGATGTGGCGCGACGTCTGCGTCGCCAATCGCGCGGCGCTGCTCGACGAACTCGACGCGTATACCGCGGTGCTCGCGCGCCTGCGCACGGCGATCGAGGCCGGCGACGGCGCCGCGCTCGAAGCGGTGTTCGCGCGCTCGCGCGTCGCGCGCAGTCAGTGGCAGGAGCAGCGCGCGGCTGGCGTGGCCGCCAGCGACGCGTCCAAATAACCGGAAACTGGACACATCATGGAATTCCTCGATCTCGGACCTTTTTCCCGTGCGTCCGGCACGATTCGTCTGCCCGGCTCGAAGAGCATCTCGAACCGCGTGCTGCTGCTCGCCGCGCTCGCCGAAGGCGAGACGACGATCACGAACCTGCTCGATTCCGATGACACCCGCGTGATGCTCGCCGCGCTCGAAAAGCTTGGCGTACGTCTGAAGCGCGACGGTGACACCTGCGTCGTGACCGGCACGCGCGGCGCGTTCACCGCGCGAACGGCCGACCTGTTCCTCGGCAACGCGGGTACGGCGGTGCGTCCGCTGACCGCGGCCCTCTCCGTGAACGGCGGCGACTACCGGATCCACGGCGTGCCGCGCATGCACGAGCGGCCGATCGGCGATCTCGTCGACGGCCTGCGCCAGATCGGCGCGAAGATCGACTACGAACAGAACGAAGGCTATCCGCCGCTACGCATCCGTCCCGCCCAGATCACGGCCGACGCGCCGATCCGCGTGCGCGGCGATGTGTCGAGCCAGTTTCTGACCTCGCTGCTGATGACGCTGCCGCTCTTGCGCACCGCGAGCGGCGTCACCACCGTGCAGGTCGACGGCGAGCTGATCTCGAAGCCGTACATCGAGATCACGATCAAGCTGATGGCGCGCTTCGGCATCGACGTCGAGCGTCACGGCTGGCACCAGTTCGTGGTGCCGGCCGGGCAGCGTTATCAGTCGCCAGGCGCGATCATGGTGGAAGGGGATGCGTCGTCGGCGTCGTATTTCCTCGCCGCGGGAGCGCTCGGCGGCGGCCCGCTGAGAGTGGAAGGTGTGGGCCGCGCGAGCATCCAGGGCGACGTCGGCTTTGCCGATGCGCTGATCAAGATGGGCGCGAACCTGCAGATGGGCGAGGACTGGATCGAAGTGCGCGGCGTCGGCAACGACCATGGCAAGCTCGATCCGATCGACATGGACTTCAACCTGATCCCCGACGCGGCGATGACGATCGCGGTCGCCGCGCTGTTCGCGGACGGCACGACCACGCTGCGCAACATCGCAAGCTGGCGCGTCAAGGAAACCGACCGGATCGCCGCGATGGCGACCGAGCTGCGCAAGGTCGGCGCGAAGGTGCAGGAGGGCGAGGATTTCCTCGTCGTCACGCCGCCCGAAAAGCTCATCCCGAATGCCGCGATCGACACCTACGACGACCACCGTATGGCGATGTGCTTCTCGCTCGTGAGCTTGGGCGGTGTGCCGATCCGCATCAACGACCCGAGGTGCGTCGGCAAGACGTTCCCGGATTATTTCGAGCGCTTCACGGCGCTCGCGCAAGCCTGATGCAATCCAGATTCGCGTGCGAATCGCCCGATGTGCGACATTTTTAGATGAAACCGATCCGTCCCTTTCACCAGACGCCCGTCATTACGATCGACGGCCCCAGCGCCTCCGGCAAAGGCACTGTGGCCGCGATGGTGGCCGCCAACCTCGGCTTTCACCTGCTCGACAGCGGCGCGCTCTACCGGCTCGCGGCACTCGCGAGCCTGCGCTACGGCATCGCGGCGGACGACGTCGACGCACTTGTCAAACTGATCGACGACCTCCATATCACGTTTCGCGAGGGGCTCGCGCAGCTCGACGGCGTCGATGTATCGATCGAAATTCGTGCCGAGGAAGTGGGCAGCCGCGCCTCGGCGATCGCCGTTCACGCGCCGGTGCGAACCGCGCTGGTGGCGCGTCAGCGGGCGTTTCGCAAGGAGCCGGGGCTCGTCGCCGACGGGCGCGACATGGGCACCGTGATCTTTCAGGATGCCGTGCTGAAGGTGTTCATGACGGCGAGCGTCGAGGCCCGCGCGACGCGCCGGCATAAGCAATTGATCCAAAAAGGATTTTCTGCTAATATAGATGACTTGCTCCGGGATTTGCGTGAGCGCGACGAGCGTGACAGTCAGCGCGCGGCCGCGCCGCTCAAGCCCGCGGCGGATGCAAAACTGCTTGATACCTCCGCATTGTCGGTCGACCAGGCGGTCGAGCAGGTGGTGCAATGGTATGAAGCGCTGGTCCCGCATGCGTAACTGAAACGGTCATGCGGTAGTGGCCAGACAGCGGCAGTCCTGTTGTTGGTTGGTGCTTCGCGATGGTCGCGAAGCGTTGTTTTTTTAACCCTTTAACCCCGCGTGGCGTTCGCGTATTTGCCGCAGTTGCTGACCAGTCCGGTGAGCCAGGCGTTGCGAAGACCATGCAAACTCTGATTTTTATGTCCGACCTGCAAACCTCTACCCCGAATACCGAATCTTTTGCGGCTCTGTTCGAAGAGTCGCTGACCAAGCAGGACATGCGCGCTGGCGAAGTGATCTCCGCGGAAGTCGTGCGTGTCGACCACAACTTCGTGGTCGTGAATGCTGGTCTGAAGTCCGAAGCCTACATCCCGCTCGAAGAGTTCCTGAACGACGCGGGCGAGGTAGAAGTGCAGGCGGGCGACTTCGTTTCCGTCGCGATCGACGCGCTGGAAAACGGCTATGGCGACACCATCCTGTCGCGTGACAAGGCGAAGCGTCTGGCTTCGTGGCTGTCGCTGGAAAAGGCGCTGGACAACAACGAACTCGTAACCGGCACGATCACGGGCAAGGTCAAGGGCGGTATGACCGTGATGGTCAACGGCATCCGCGCGTTCCTGCCGGGTTCGCTAGTTGATACGCGTCCGGTCAAGGACACCACCCCGTACGAAGGCAAGACGCTCGAATTCCGCGTCATCAAGCTCGACCGCAAGCGTAACAACGTCGTGCTGTCGCGCCGCGCTGTCATCGAGGCAACGCAAGGCGAAGAGCGCGCGAAGCTGCTCGAAACGCTGAAGGAAGGCGCGATCGTCGAAGGCGTGGTCAAGAACATCACCGACTACGGCGCGTTCGTGGACCTCGGCGGTATCGACGGCCTGCTGCACATCACGGACATCGCATGGCGTCGTGTGCGTCACCCGAGCGAAGTTCTGTCGGTTGGCCAGGAAGTCACCGCGAAGATCCTCAAGTTCGACCAGGAAAAGAACCGCGTTTCGCTCGGTATCAAGCAACTGGGCGACGATCCGTGGGAAGGCATCTCGCGCCGTTACCCGTCGGGCACGCGTCTGTTCGGTAAGGTCACCAACATCACCGACTACGGCGCATTCGTCGAAGTGGAATCGGGCATCGAAGGCCTCGTCCACGTGTCGGAAATGGACTGGACCAACAAGAACGTTGCTCCGTCGAAGGTTGTCCAATTGGGCGACGAAGTCGAAGTCATGGTTCTCGAAATCGACGAAGACCGCCGTCGTATCAGCCTCGGCATGAAGCAGTGCAAGCCGAACCCGTGGGACGACTTCAGCCGCAACTTCAAGAAGGGCGACAAGATCAGCGGCGCCATCAAGTCGATCACCGACTTCGGCGTGTTCATCGGTCTGCCGGGCGGCATCGACGGTCTGGTTCACCTGTCGGATCTGTCGTGGAGCGAAACCGGCGAGGAAGCCGTTCGCAAGTACAAGAAGGGCGACGAAGTGGAAGCGATCGTTCTCGGCATCGACGTCGAGAAGGAACGTATTTCGCTGGGTATCAAGCAGCTCGAAGGCGACCCGTTCAGCAACTACGTTGCAATGAACGACAAGGGTTCGGTCGTCGACGGTACTGTCAAGTCGGTGGACGCGAAGGGTGCTGTGGTCCAGCTGTCGGGTGAAGTCGAAGGCTACCTGCGTGCTTCGGAAATCGCCCAGGACCGCGTGGAAGATGCTCGCAACGTGCTGAAGGAAGGCGACAAGGTCAACGCGATGATCATCAACATCGATCGCAAGTCGCGTGGCATCAACCTGTCGATCAAGGCGAAGGATTCGGCTGAGCAGCAGGAAGCCATCCGCGGTCTCGCTGCTTCGGATTCGAGCGCAGCCGCTACCGGCACGACGAACCTCGGCGCGCTGCTGAAGGCCAAGCTCGACGGCCAGAACCAGTAAGCCTGAGAGGTCTGCTGCAGTATGACCAAATCGGAATTGGTCGCCCAGCTGGCTACGCGGTTTCCGCAACTTGTTCTCAAGGATGCGGATTTCGCGGTGAAGACGATGCTCGATGCGATGTCGGAGGCACTTGCCAAAGGTCATCGCATCGAAATTCGAGGCTTCGGCAGTTTCGGGCTCAACCGCCGTCCCTCCCGCGTTGGACGCAATCCGAAGTCGGGCGAGAAGGTGCTGGTACCTGAGAAGTACGTACCGCACTTCAAGCCAGGCAAGGAATTGCGCGAGCGGGTGGATCGTCGCGCGGGCGAGCCGCTGAAGGCCGAAGAGCCGGATGACGACCTTTAATGACTCCGCTGTGCGTCTTGCAGCGTGGCATAGCTAGCGTCAGCGGCCAAAGCCAGTCGGCAAAAGACCAGGAAAAGCGCCTTCGGGCGCTTTTTTTTCGTCCATCGTTTGAGAAGAGGGCGCTTCCCGGTGCGGCCTTTGCATTTCGCGAATCACCCGTCAGTGCGCCATCCCGCCACTTGCTGTCCGGCCCCGAGGTCATCCATTACAATACGGGTCACTTCGGCGCGGGCAACACCTTGGCGCGACGCGTCATCGAGCCGGCGTCACCCCGCAACTGCCGTCAAGAGATCTATTCATGAAATTTATCGTCTGGCTGATCCGTGTGCTGGTGTTCGTGCTGCTGCTGGTGCTGGCGCTCTCCAACACGCAACCCGCTACGCTGAATTTCCTCGCCGGCTACGTCTGGTCGGCGCCTCTGATTCTGATCGGTCTCGCGTTTTTCGTGATCGGCTTGCTCGCGGGGCTCGTGTCGGCGGTGCCGGCCGTCGTACGTCTGCGCATGGAGAATGGCCGGCTCAGGCGCGAGTTGCGCGTGGCGCGCGAAACTCCAGCCGTCGTCGAGCAGCCGCCGATGCCGCCGCTGATCTGAACTCCGTTGCGCCGCGCGCTCTGAGCGCGGCTTTTCGTTTTCGCTTTCCCGCACATTTGCATTAATCGCATGGATCTAGACTTCTGGTGGCTGCTGGTCATACCCGTCGCATTCGCGTTCGGCTGGATGGCGGCGCGCTACGACCTCAAGACGCTGCTGTCCGAAAGCGCGAACCTGCCGCGGTCCTATTTTCGCGGCCTGAACTTCCTGCTCAACGAGCAGCCCGACCAGGCGATCGACGCATTCATCGAGGTCGTCAAGCTCGATCCTGAAACGGTCGAATTGCATTTCGCGCTCGGCAATCTGTTCCGCCGGCGCGGCGAAACGGATCGAGCGATCCGCGTGCATCAAAATCTGCTGAGCCGCGCGGACCTGCCTGTCAGTGAGCGCGATCACGCGCTGTACGAACTCGGCCAGGACTTCCTGAAAGCGGGTCTGCTCGACCGTGCCGAGGAAACCTTCCGCTCGCTGCAGGCGGGCGATTACGCACTCGGCGCTCAACGCGCGCTGTTGACGATCTACGAGATCGAGAAGGACTGGGTCAAGTCGATCGATACCGCGCGACATCTCGAAACGATGGGCGCACCGTCGCTCGAGAAGGAAATCGCGCAGTTCCATTGCGAACTTGCTCAGGAAGCGCTGCAGCAGAAGAAACCGGACGAAGCGCGTCATCAGCTCGGTCTCGCGCTGAAGGCGAACCCGACCAACGTGCGCGCGACAATCCTGTTCGGCGACGTCGACGCGGCCGGCGGCGCGTCCGAAGCGGCGATCGGTCAATGGCGCGGCGTCGAGGAGCAGAACCCCGCGTATCTGCCGCTCGTCGCCGAGAAAATCATGAAGGCGTATGAAGCGCTCGGCCGCGCGCAGGAGGGCGCCGATCTGCTGACCACGTGGGTCGACCATCATCCGAGCAACGATCTGCTCGACGTCGCGTATCAGCACGTCGCGTTGCTGCGCGGCGCCGATGCCGCGCATGCGCTCGCGCGCACGCAGATGCAGAAGTCGCCGAATCTGGCCGGCATGACGCGTCTGCTCGAAGCGCAGCAGGCCGTCGCCGAAGAGCCGCGGCGCAGCGAGCTCGAACTGATGCACACACTGATCCGCCAGCGCACCAAGAATCTGCCACGCTATACGTGCCAGAACTGTGGTTTCCGGGCGCGGCTTTTCTACTGGCAGTGCCCCGGATGCAGCGGTTGGGAAACCTATGCACCGCGCCGCGTCGAGCCGATTACCGCGCCGAGTTGACGCCGCACGGGCGGCTTTGGCCGCGTCGGCGTTCATTGCGACGCGACCGCTCCGCGAATTTCGCAACGAGTTTATCGCCGGCCTCATGAGCGGCATTCATTACCGGAACCTTCCACCGGAAAGCGTATGAAAATCACCATTATCGGCACCGGCTATGTGGGCCTTGTCACCGGCGCGTGTCTCGCCGAGATCGGCAATGACGTCTTCTGTCTCGACGTCGATCAGCGCAAGATCGACATCCTCAACAAAGGCGGCGTGCCGATTCACGAACCGGGCTTGCAGGAGATGATCGCCCGCACGCGCGCGGCTGGCCGCATCACGTTCTCGACCGATGTCGCCGCGAGCGTCGCGCACGGCGACGTGCAGTTCATCGCGGTCGGCACGCCGCCCGACGAAGACGGCTCCGCCGATCTGCAATATGTGCTCGAGGCCGCGCGCAACATCGGCCGCACGATGAATGGTTTCAAGGTGATCGTCGACAAATCGACGGTGCCGGTCGGCACCGCGCAGCGCGTGCGCGTGGTGATCAATGAAGAGCTCGCGAAACGCGGGCTCGCCGGCAGCGCGCAGCATCGCTTCTCGGTCGTGTCGAATCCCGAGTTCCTGAAAGAAGGTGCGGCCGTCGACGACTTCATGCGCCCCGACCGTATCGTGATCGGTATCGACGAAGACGAACCGGGCGTGCGGGCGCGCGAAATGATGAAGCGTCTGTACGCGCCGTTCAACCGCAATCACGAACGCACGCTGTACATGGACGTTCGCTCAGCCGAGTTCACCAAGTACGCGGCCAACGCGATGCTCGCGACGCGCATCTCGTTCATGAACGAGATGTCGAATCTCGCGGACAAGGTCGGCGCCGACATCGAAGCGGTGCGCCGCGGCATCGGTTCCGATCCGCGCATCGGCTATCACTTCCTGTATGCGGGCTGCGGCTATGGCGGCTCGTGCTTCCCGAAGGACGTGCAGGCGTTGATTCGCACCGCGAGCGAGAGCGGCCACAACCTGCGGATTCTCGAGGCGGTCGAGGAAGTGAACTACCAGCAGAAGGACGTGCTCGTGAACAAGATCACCGCGAAGCTCGGCGAGGATTTGAGCGGCCGCGCGTTCGCGGTGTGGGGTCTCGCGTTCAAGCCGAATACCGACGACATGCGCGAGGCGCCGAGCCGTCGCGTGATCGGCGAGTTGCTTGCGCGCGGCGCGAACGTGCGTGCGTACGATCCGGTCGCCGTGACCGAGGCGCGTCGCGTATTCGCGATGGATCTGCACGCTGCGCCGGAGCAGCTGGCACGTCTCACGTTCACGAGCACTCAGGACGAAACGCTGATCGGCGCCGACGCGCTCGTGATCGTGACCGAATGGAAGGAGTTCAAGAGTCCTGATTTCGTGCATCTGAAATCGGTGCTGAAGACACCGCTGATTTTCGACGGCCGCAACCTGTACGAACCGGACGCGATGACCGAGCTCGGTATCGACTACCACGCCATTGGACGCCCCTATGCCCAACCCTCTGAACTTCGGGTCGATGCCTGAGGCCATGCCCGCGGCGCCCGCGTCCACGACGGCGCAGAAGCTCACGGTCGTGCCGCGCGCGCAGCTCAACGCGGCGCGCGTGCTGGTGGTCGGCGACGTGATGCTCGACCGATACTGGTTCGGCGACGTCAACCGCATTTCTCCGGAGGCGCCCGTGCCGGTCGTGCACGTGCAGCGCCAGGAAGATCGGCTGGGCGGCGCGGCGAACGTCGCGCGCAACGCGGTCGCGCTCAGCGCGCAGGCGGGTCTTTTGTGCGTGGTCGGTCATGACGAGCCCGGCGAGCGTATCGTGCAGCTGCTCGGCGAAAGCGGCGTCACGCCGCATCTGGAACGCGATCCGGCCTTGCTGACGACGATCAAGCTGCGCGTGCTGTCGCGTCAGCAACAGTTGCTGCGCGTCGATTTCGAAAACTCGCCGGCACACGAGGTGCTGCTCGCGGGCCTCGCGCGTTTCGACGAGCTGCTGCCATCGTACGACGTGATCCTGATGTCCGACTACGCGAAGGGCGGCCTCACGCACGTCACGCAAATGATCGCGAAGGCGCACGCGGCCGGCAAACCGGTGCTCGTCGATCCGAAGGGCGACGACTGGGAGCGCTATCGCGGGGCGACGCTGATCACGCCGAATCGCGCGGAATTGCGCGAGGTCGTCGGACAGTGGAAGTCCGAGGAAGATCTGATCGCGCGCGTCACGAAGCTGCGCGCCGAGCTCCAGTTCAAGGCGCTGCTGCTGACGCGCTCGGAGGAGGGCATGACGCTGTTCTCCGACGATGGCATCCTGCACGCGTCGGCCGTTGCGCGCGAAGTGTATGATGTGTCGGGCGCGGGCGACACCGTGATCGCGACACTCGCCGCGATGCTCGGCGCGGGTCTTTCGCTCGTCGACGCGGTCGGACTCGCGAATCGCGCGGCCGGCATCGTGGTCGGCAAACTGGGCACCGCCACCGTCGACTACGACGAACTCTTTTCCTGATGCAGCCCGCGGGGCGCCGTCCTCCGACGGACCAGCGGACCCCGCGCGGCGTTGACTGAACGAAGCTCACTACCGCAGGATCACCATGACCGTCATCGTCACCGGCGCGGCCGGTTTTATCGGCAGCAATCTCGTGAAGGCGCTCAACGAGCGCGGCGAACAGCGCGTCATCGCCGTCGATAACCTCACGCGTGCGGACAAGTTCAGGAATCTGGTCGACTGCGAAATCGACGACTATCTCGACAAAACCGAATTCGTCGAGCGCTTCAGGCGCGGCGACTTCGGCAAGGTGCGCGCGATATTCCACGAAGGCGCCTGCTCGGACACGATGGAAACCGACGGCCGCTACATGATGGACAACAACTACCGCTATAGCCGCGACGTGCTGGACATCTGCCTCGCGCAGAACGTCCAGTTCCTGTACGCGTCGTCGGCGGCGACGTATGGCGGCTCGAGCCGCTTCGTCGAGGAGCGCGAGGTCGAGCAGCCGCTGAACGTGTACGGCTATTCGAAGTTCCTGTTCGATCAGGTGATTCGCCGCGTGCTGCCCACCGCGAAGAGCCAGATCGTGGGCTTCCGTTATTTCAACGTCTACGGTCCGCGCGAAACGCACAAGGCGCGCATGGCGTCGGTCGCGTTTCACAACTTCAACCAGTTCCGCGCCGAGGGCAAGGTCAAGCTGTTCGGCGAGTACAACGGCTATGCGGCCGGCGAGCAGACGCGCGATTTCATCTCGGTCGAAGACGTCGTCAAGGTCAACCTGTTCTTCTTCGATCATCCGGAGAAGTCAGGCATTTTCAATCTCGGCACCGGCCGCGCGCAGCCGTTCAACGATATCGCGAGCACCGTGGTCAACACGCTGCGCGCGCTGAACAACGAGCCGGCGCTGTCGCTCGCGGATCAGGTGCAACGCGGGCTGATCGAATACATTCCGTTCCCCGACGCGCTGCGCGGCAAGTACCAGTGCTTCACGCAGGCCGATCAGTCGAAACTGCGCACGGCCGGCTACGACGAGCCGTTTCTGAGCGTGCAGGAAGGTGTCGATCGTTACGTGCGTTGGCTGTTCGGCCAGGTGTGATTCATACGTCATCCTCTTTAAACTGGAATCTCCTGGCCGGTGATGGTCGCCGGCCAGTGGCAACAGGGAGATTCCAATATGTTTCGAAAAGTACTGGTTACCGCGGCGATGCTCGCCGCTTTCGGCCACGCATATGCGGCGGTCGACGTCAACACGGCTAACGAAGACGCGCTGCGCGGCATCAAGGGCATCGGTCCGGCAAAAGCCAAAGCGATTGTCGAGGAACGTAATGCGCACGGCCCGTTCAAGGACGCGGCGGATTTCGGCAAGCGCGTCAAGGGCATGGGCGGGCACACCATCGAGCGCCTGCAGGCGGAGGGTCTCGCTGTCGGACCGGCTGGCGCGGCTGCTAGCACGCAGGTTGCGGCAGCTGCGGCGGGCAAGGAGCCGGCCGCTACGGCCGCGTCCGCCGCCACGCAGAAGGGCGCCGCCGCAGTGGCGGTGAAGAAGTAAGCGGCCGCGAGCCTTGCGCGTGCCATGCTGACGAGCGGCTTGCGGCGCGCAGGGTTCGCGAACGTTCCATTGCATCGATTGGTACACACGTGTTCCCGCGGCTCGCAGCCGCGGGCTTTTTTTTTGCGTAGCAACACCATGCATCCATGCGGGCAGAAGGGCTGCAGGGCAGCGGCCGGAGATCGTGGTTTAGAATCGATGGATTGAAGACACTCTTTCGCGCATCGATCGCTAGACCCCATATGGCATACCAAACGATTGAAGACACGGTCGGCAATACGCCGCTCGTACAACTCGTCCGGCTTCCCGACGACGAGATCCGTAGCCGCAACAATGTGATCCTCGCGAAGCTCGAGGGCAACAATCCTGCGGGGTCGGTGAAAGACCGGCCGGCGTTGTCCATGATCAAGAAGGCCGAAGCGCGCGGACGCATCAAGCCGGGCGACACGCTGATCGAATCGACGAGCGGCAACACCGGCATTGCGCTCGCGATGGCCGCCGCAGTCCGCGGCTACAAGATGGTGCTGATCATGCCGGAAGATCTGTCGGTCGAGCGCCGCCAGAGCATGGCCGCTTACGGCGCGGAAATCATCCTGACGCCTGTCAAAGGCGGCATGGAGTACGCGCGCGATCTCGCCGAGCAGATGCAGCGCGAAGGCAAGGGCATCATCCTCGATCAGTTCGCGAACCCGGACAATCCGGCCTCGCACATCGAAGGCACGGGCCCGGAAATCTGGCGCGACACGGAAGGGCGCATCACGCACTTCGTGTCGTCGATGGGCACGACCGGCACGATCATGGGCGTGTCGACGTATCTGAAAATGCAGAACCAGCAGATCGAAATCATCGGCGCGCAGCCGGAAGAGGGCTCGCGTATTCCGGGTATTCGCAAATGGCCGGAAGCGTATCTGCCGAAAATCTTCGACCGCAGCCGCGTCGACCGCGTGGAGAACGTCAGCCAATCCGCGGCCGAGGCGATGGCGCGCCGCCTGGCGTCGGTCGAAGGCATCTTCGCGGGCATTTCGTCGGGCGGCGCGTGCGAAGTCGCGCTACGCATCGCGCGTCAGGTCGAGAACGCGACGATCGTGTTCATCGTCTGCGATCGCGGCGACCGTTATCTGTCCACGGGGGTATTTCCAGCGTAAGCGGGTCGCTGGGCGCCTTCGCGGGCACACGAGCTAATGAAAAGCGCCGGTCGAGCCGGCGCTTTTTTTGCGTCTTTCAACGCGAGGCGCCCGCGGCGACTCGCGGCGTGACTCACTGCGAATCAGAGTTCGACTGATCCGCCTGGCCTTGCGACGCGCTGCCGTTGTTGGCCGCTTTTGCGGCATTCGCCGCGTCGATCGCTTGCATCTGCGCCTTGACCTTCTGACCCAGTTGATACACCGCGAGCGCATAGAAGAAGCTGCGGTTGTAGCGCGTGAGCACGTAGAAATTCTTCAGGCCGAGCACGAACTCGGTGCCGCGTCCCGGTGTCGGCAGATCGACCACCGTGACGGGGGTGCCCGCTTCGGAAGCAATGTCGACGTTCGGCTCGTTCAGCACGAGGCCGGCACGCAGCAACTGGTCGAGCGGCCAGTGCGGCTCCGGCTGCCCATTGGCCGCGGCCTGCGCGACACCGAGGCTGCCCGCGTCCGAGCCGATTCGCCATACCACCGGCCGCCCGCTTTCCCAGCCGTTCTGGCGCAGATAATTCGCGACGCTGCCGATCGCATCCGCATCGCTCGTGCGCAGATCGATGCGCTTGTCGCCTTCGTAGTCGACCGCGTATTGGACGATGCTGCTCGGCAGGAACTGCGGAATGCCGATCGCGCCGGTGTACGAGCCGAGCACCGTGTTCGGGTCGATCTGCGCGTCGCGCGTCCACACCAGGTAGTCTTCGAGATTCTTGCGGAAGGTCGCCTGGCGGTCCGCGCGATTCGCGGTGTTCGGATAATCGAAGCTCAGCGTGGTCAGCGCATCGAGCACGCGGAAATTACCCATGTAGCGACCGTAGATCGTCTCGACGCCGATGATGCCGACGATCATCTCCGGCGGCACGCCGAACTCCTGATACGCGCGCTGCAGCGTGGCCCGGTTCTCGCGCCAGAACTGCACGCCGGCATTGACGCGCACCGGGTCGAGGAAGCGCGCCTGATACGAGCGCCAGTTCTTGACCGACGGCGTCGGTGACGGGGTGACCAGCTTCACCGCGGTCGCCGAGTAGCTGACGCCGGTGAACAGCGCGTGCAGCGACGCTTCGTCGAAATCGTAGCGCGCGACCATCTCGTTGATGAACGCATCGACGTTCGCGTTGTGCGCATAGCGCTGCGGAATGATCTCTTCCTCGAACGTCTGTCCTTGCGGTACCGGCTGCTGCGGCTGGCTCTGCGCGAGTTGCACCGGTGCTTTCCTTGTGGCGTTTTGCGCGCTCGCGGGACTTGCTGCGATGAACATGCACGATGCGACGATCAGTGAGGCGGCGAGGGTGCCGAGGCGAAGACGGTTGCGTGGGGATCCTGCGGACAGAGCAAGCTTGACGGTCATGGTGAGCAGTGAGCGCGATGCGTGAAAGGCTGGAAGCAGTCGGAAAGCTGCAGGAACGAAACGGCGAATAACGGGTCGGGGAAGTATATCCGACGACTCCCGCAAAACCGTGCTGAATCGGCGACAGCGGCGTCGTGTGGTAACTTGACGGATGGAGGCGCGCGGGGGCGCGCGCCGCTCGACGGAGACACGCCGCGCGCGCAGTTCATGCGTCGCGCCGTAGAAGAGACGCACAACACGAACTATGGCAACAGGCTTCTATTCCCACCCCGACTGTCTGCTGCACGACATGGGGCAGTGGCACCCCGAGTGTCCCGCGCGCCTGCAGGCGATCGAGGATCAACTGATCGCAAGCCGCATCGACGCGCTGATCGAGCGCGAATCGCCGCCGCTCGTCGACGAGGCCGCGCTGCTGCGAGTGCACACGCAGGCGCACGTCGACTACATCCGCGGTCGCTCGCCCGTCGAGGGCGTCGCCGAGATCGATCCCGACACGACGATGAATCCGCACACGTGGCAGGCCGCGTTGCGCGCGGCGGGCGCGGCGGTCGCCGCCACCGACGCGGTGATCGAAGGCCGCTACGACAACGCGTTCTGCAGCGTGCGGCCGCCGGGCCATCACGCGGAGCCGGCGCGTGCGATGGGCTTCTGCTTTTTCAACAACATCGCGATCGCCGCGCGCCACGCGCTCGACGTGCATGGTCTCGCGCGCGTCGCCATCATCGACTTCGACGTGCATCACGGCAACGGCACAGAGGCCGCGTTCTCGGGCGACCCGCGCGTGCTGATGTGCAGTATCTTCCAGCATCCGTTCTATCCGTTCACGGGCGCCGACAACCAGGCGTCCAACATGTGCAACGTGCCGATGCCGGCGCGTTCGAACGGCATGGCCGTGCGCGAAGCGGTCGATATGCTGTGGTTGCCGCGCCTGCACGAATTCAGGCCGGAGATGCTGTTCATCTCGGCCGGCTTCGACGCGCATCGCGAGGACGACCTCGGCAACATGGGCCTCGTCGAAGACGATTACGCGTGGATCACCGACCAGATGCGCGAGATCGCGCGGCGTTATGCGCGTGGGCGCATCGTCAGTTGTCTCGAGGGCGGCTACAACCTGTCGGCGCTCGGGCGCAGCGTGGTCGCGCACGTGCGGTCGCTGGCGGAGATCTGAGGTTGCCCGACTGCACGCGGCGACAGTGGCTCGAAAGCCAGTGAGCGAAAATCGACATTCACGTACCGAGGAGCGAGCCATGAACGCCAGTCCCGCCAGCACCGGCGACGCGTCGCTGGTCACGATCGAACACGACGCATATCGCGTAGCGGGCGTCGTGCGCGTGACGATGAACCGGCCCGATGCGTTCAACGCGCTGTCCGAAGCGTTGCTCGACGGACTGCAGCAGACGCTGACCGGGATCGCGAAGACCGATGCCCGCGTGGTCGTGATCGCCGGCGCTGGCCGCGCGTTCTGCGCGGGGCACGACCTGAAGGAAATGCGCGCGGCGCCATCGCTTGTTTATTACCAGCAACTGTTCGCGCGCTGCACGAAGCTGATGCTGACGATCCAGCGCATGCCGCAGCCGGTGATCGCGCGCGTGCATGGCATCGCGACCGCCGCCGGCTGCCAGCTGGTCGCAATGTGCGATCTCGCGGTCGCCGCCGATACCGCGCGCTTCGCCGTATCGGGCGTGAACCTCGGATTGTTCTGCGCGACACCGTCGGTGCCGCTGTCGCGCAACCTGTCGCGCAAGGCCGCGCTCGAAATGCTGCTGACCGGCGATTTCATCGACGCCGCCGAAGCGCGCAAGCAGGGGCTCGTGAACCGCGTCGCCCCAGCCGATGCGCTCGACGACGAAGTCGCGCGGCTCGCCGCGAGCATCTGCGCGAAGCCGGTCGAAGCTGTCAGCGCGGGCAAGGGCCTGTTCTACCGGCAGCTCGAAATGGGTATCGAAGCCGCGTACCAGCTCGCGGGGCAGACGATGGCCTGCAACATGATGGACGACTCGGCGCTCGAAGGCGTGCAGGCTTTCATCGACAAACGCGCGCCGGAGTGGAAGCGCTAGTCGACGGCCAGCAAGCGCCGCGTCTTGTCAACTCGGTCCCACCGCCCGCCTTTCGATCCACTCGACCAACGCCTCGATCACCCGATCGCGATCGAGGTCGTTCATCGTCTCGTGGTAGCTACCCTCGTGCAGCGTGAGCGTCTTGTCCGGCGAGCCCGCGTGCTCGCCGAATGCGCGGCTGCCGTCGGGCTCGGTCACTTTGTCGTCGGTGCCATGAAACACGAGCAGCGGCATGCGCAGCCTCGCGCGTCCGCGTTCGATGCGCGCCATCGCGAGCAGCAGCTCGGCGCCCGTGCGCGCCGGAATCGCGTCGTGATGCACGAGCGGATCGTTGAGGTTGGCTTTGACCACCGGCTGAAGGCGCGAGAGCAGCGCAGGGTCGATCTTCATCGCCGGGAAGGTTGGGTAGACGCGGCTGATCACCTGGCTTAGCGCGAGCATCCACTTCGGCACGTCGCGGCCCGGCGCGAGCGCGGGGCTCGACAGGATCAGGCCGGCGAGGCGCCGCCCGCTCGCGTCGAGGCGCTCTATCGCATACAGCGCCGCCACCGCGCCACCCATGCTGTGACCCATCAGGAATAACGGCGCACAGCTTTGCGCGGCGGCGTCGAGCAGCGCCTGCGCATCGAGCAGGTAGTCGTCGAAGCGTTTCACATAGGCGCGCTTGCCGGGCGCGTGGCCGTGGCCGCGCAGATCGATCGCGACGAGCTCGATGCCCGCCGCGTTGAGCCGGCCCGCAACGGCGGCGTAACGGCCGGCGTGTTCGGCGAGGCCGTGCAGCAGCGCGACCGTCGCGCGTATGGGACCGTTCGGCCGCCAGCGATACAGCGGCAACTCGATGCCATCGCCGGTCGTCACCGACCCGCGCTGCGGCACATCTTTATTGAGACTGCCGGCGCTCGCGCGCACGGTGTGGCTCGGAGAAGTCTGCATGGCGGCGGCCTGTGCTGAGGAAGGGTGGCTCGATCATAGTCGTCGCGGCGCGAAGCGCGTGAGCTTCGTGCATAAGGTGCGGCTCTAATGCCCGCAGGTTATGAAAAGATCGAAATTGATTATTAAAGGGCATGTCGTCGCTGCGGTAGAATGACGACCTCAAATCCCAATAAAAGAAACGGCGGCCGCTTGTCGGGAGCACCATGCTCGCCGGCAGCCTCCGCCGTTTTCGTTTGTCCATGATCGAAATACGCAATGTTTCCCAGCGGTTTGCCGGGCCCCGGGGGTGGGTCGAGGCGCTGCACAACGTCAATCTGACGATTCCGGCGGGCGAGGTGTTCGGCATCATCGGCCGCAGCGGCGCGGGCAAGAGCACGCTCGTGCGCACGATCAACCTGCTGACGCGCCCATCCGAGGGCAACATCCTCGTCAACGGCCGCGATCTGACGACGCTGCCCGCCGCGCAACTGCGCGACGCGCGTCGCGAGATCGGCATGATCTTCCAGCACTTCAATCTGTTGTCGTCGCGCACCGTGTACGAGAACGTCGCGCTGCCGCTCGAACTGGCCGGCCTGAAGCGCGACGAGATCGAGGCGAACGTGCTGCCGCTGCTCGAGCTCGTCGGTCTGTCGGCGCAGAAGGACCGCTATCCGGCGCAGATCAGCGGCGGGCAGAAGCAGCGCGTGGGCATCGCGCGCGCGCTCGCGAGCAAGCCGAAGGTGCTGCTGTCGGACGAGGCGACCTCCGCGCTCGACCCCGAAACCACCCGCGCGATCCTCGATCTGCTCAAGCGCATCAACCGCGAACTGAACCTGACGATCGTGCTGATCACTCACCAGATGGACGTGATCAAGCAGGTCTGCGATCGCGTCGCGGTGCTCGACGCGGGCCGCGTCGTCGAAGAGGGCAAGGTGATCGACGTGTTCCTGCAGCCGCACCACGAAGTCACGCGCGCGCTGATCGGCGACGTGATCGCGCAGGAGCTGCCGCCCGCCATGAAGGCGCGCGTCGCGCAGCGGTTGAAGACCGGCAGCGGCCATCTGCTGCGCCTCGCGTTCACCGGTTCGGGCGTCGATCAGCCGATCCTGTCGGAGACGATTCGCCGCTACGAGCTCGACTTCAACATCCTGCACGGCCAGATCGACGAAATCCAGGGGCAGGCATTCGGCTCGCTCGCGGTACTCGCGGGCGGCGATCCGGCCAAGGTCGCGCAGGCGATCACGTTTCTGCGCGAGCAGGGTGTCGTTGTGGAGGAGCTCTCGCATGTTGAGTGAAATGTTCGATATGTTCGTCCAGTCGTTCTGGGAGACGCTCATCATGGTGGGCATCTCCGGACTGATTGGCGCTGTGGTCGGCGTGCCGCTCGGCGTGCTGCTGTATTTGACCAACCGCCAGGGCGTGCTCGAAAACGTCGCGTTGAATCGCGTGATGGGCGTGATCGTCAACGCGGTGCGCTCGACGCCGTTCATCATCCTGCTGGTCGCGGTGATTCCGTTTACGCGACTGGTCGTCGGTTCGTCAATCGGCACCGCGGCCGCGATCGTGCCGCTGACGATCGCTGCGGCGCCGTTCATCGCGCGTCTGGTCGAAACGGCGCTGCGCGAGGTCGATCGCGGGCTCATCGAGGCGGCCCAGGCGATGGGCGCGACCACCAGCCAGATCGTCTTCAAGGTGCTGTTGCCGGAATCGCTGCCGGGAGTGGTCGCCGGGTTGACGATCACGTTCGTGTCGCTGGTCGGCTATTCGGCGATGGCCGGCGCGATCGGCGGCGGCGGTCTTGGCGACCTCGGCATCCGCTACGGCTATCAGCGCTTCCTGCCAGAAGTGATGCTCGCGGTCGTGCTGATACTGATCGTGTTCGTGCAACTGGTGCAGTCGTTTGGGGATTGGCTCGTGCGTCGTCTGAGCCACAAATAAACAAGGGCGTTCGGAAGCCCGCTAATAAAGATTCGGAAAAGGTCGATCATGCAACGTCGCTTCATTCTCAAGCTGGCCGCCGCATTCGGCGCGGCAACGCTCTTCGCCACCACCGCGGCGCATGCCGAAGACACGATCAAGGTTGGTGTCACCGGCGGCCCGCACGCGCAGATCATGGACGTCGTGAAGATGGTCGCGGCGAAGAACGGCCTGAACATCAGGATCGTCGAATTCTCCGACTACGTGCAGCCGAACGCGGCGCTCGCGGGCGGCGATCTGGACGCGAACAGCTACCAGCACGACCCGTACCTGCAGGCGCAGGTGAAGGATCGCGGCTACAAGCTGATCCGTATCGCCGATACGGTCACGTACCCGATGGGTATCTACTCGAAGAAGGTGAAGTCGCTCGCCGAACTGCAGCCGGGCGCGAAGATCGCCGTGCCGAACGACCCGACCAACGGCGGCCGCGCGCTGCTGTTGCTGCAGAAGCAGGGCTTGCTGAAGCTGCGCGCCGAGGCGGGCCTGAAGGCGACGCCGCTCGACATCGTCGACAATCCGAAGAAACTAAAGATCGTCGAGCTTGACGCGGCGCAGATTCCGCGTTCGCTGGGCGATGTCGATGCCGCCGCGATCAACACCAACTTCGCGATGGAAGCGGGCCTCAAGCCAACGCAGGACGCTATCGCGATCGAGGACCGGAAAGGTCCCTACGTGAACGTGATCGCGATTCGCGAAGCGGACAAGAACAAGCCGTGGGTCGCGAAGCTCGTCGCGGCGTACCACTCGCCGGAAGTGAAGCAGTTCGTCGACAGCAAATTCGGCGGCTCGGTAATCACCTCCTGGTGATGCAACGCCCGCGGACCTCGCAGAACACGACGGCAATGCGAAATTAGAGGTCTGAGTCGGAACCCGGGGTTGTCTCCCGGGTTTTTTGGAGATTAAAATAGAACGATCGTTCGATATTGCCGTTACGCCGCTGAGGAGCGATATCCTCCCGCAAAGCGCCCGCGACACGGCTGTCATGAGGGCAGTCGCTATAATGTTCATCGGGTTGACGTATTCGTAACTTTGGAGCGTGTGCATGAAAATTCTGGTGCCAGTGAAAAGAGTGGTCGACTACAACGTGAAGGTCCGCGTGAAATCGGACGGTACGGGCGTCGATATCGCGAACGTGAAAATGTCGATGAACCCGTTCGACGAAATCGCGGTTGAAGAAGCGGTGCGTCTGAAGGAAGCGGGCGTCGCGACCGAAGTGATCGCCGTGTCGGCCGGTGTTGCGCAGGCGCAGGAAACGCTGCGCACCGCGCTCGCCATCGGCGCGGATCGCGCGATCCTGATCGAATCGAACGAAGACCTGCAGCCGCTCGCCGTCGCGAAGCTGCTCAAGGCGCTCGTCGACAGGGAGCAGCCGCAACTGGTGATCCTCGGCAAGCAGGCCATCGACGACGACTCCAACCAGACCGGCCAGATGCTCGCCGCGCTCGCGAATCTGCCGCAGGCGACGTTCGCGTCGAAGCTTGTCGTGGCGGACGGCAAGGCGACGGTGTCGCGTGAAGTGGACGGCGGCGCGGAAACACTGTCGCTGACGCTGCCGGCCGTGGTCACGACCGATCTGCGCCTGAACGAGCCGCGTTACGTAACGCTGCCGAACATCATGAAGGCGAAGAAAAAGCCGCTGGAAACGCTCAAGCCCGAAGACCTCGGCGTCGATGTCACGCCGCGTCTGAAGACGCTGAAAGTCGCCGAGCCGCCGAAGCGTTCCGCCGGTGTGAAGGTGCCGGACGTGAAGACGCTGGTCGAGAAGCTGAAGACCGAAGCGAAGGTGCTGTGAGGAGACCCGAGAAATGACGAACCTGGTAATTGCAGAACACGACAATGCGTCGATCAAGGCCGCGACGCTGAACACGATCGCAGCGGCACAGAAGATCGGCGGTGATATTCACGTGCTGGTCGCGGGACATAACGCGCAGGGCGCGGCCGATGCGGCCGCGAAGATCGCTGGTGTCAGCAAGGTGCTGCTCGCCGATGCGCCGCAACTGGCCGCAGGCCTCGCGGAAAACGTCGAAGCGACGGTGCTGACGCTTGTGCAAGATGCGGCGAAGCACTACACGCACATCCTCGCGCCGGCTACCGCCTACGGCAAGAACATCGCGCCGCGTATCGCCGCGAAGCTCGACGTCGCGCAGATCAGCGACATCACGGCAGTGGATAGCGCCGACACGTTCGAGCGTCCTATCTACGCGGGCAACGCAATCGCGATCGTGCAATCGGCTGATCCGATCAAGGTCATCACCGTGCGCTCAACCGGTTTTGATGCCGTCGCGGCCGAAGGCGGCAGCGCAGCGGTCGAGAGGATCGAAGCGGCAGCCGACGCAGGCCTCTCGCAGTTCGTGAGCCGCGAAGTGACGAAGCTCGATCGTCCGGAACTGACGAGCGCGAAGATCATCGTGTCGGGTGGCCGTGGTCTGGGCAATGGCGAGAACTACATGAAGGTGCTGGAACCGCTGGCCGACAAGCTCGGCGCGGCACTGGGCGCATCGCGTGCGGCGGTCGACGCGGGGTTCGTGCCGAACGATTATCAGGTCGGTCAGACCGGCAAGATCGTCGCGCCGCAACTGTACGTCGCGGTCGGCATCTCGGGGGCGATCCAGCACCTCGCCGGCATGAAGGACTCGAAAGTCATCGTCGCGATCAACAAGGACGAAGAAGCGCCGATTTTCAGCGTGGCCGATTACGGCCTGGTTGGCGATCTGTTCACCCTCGTGCCGGAACTCGTGAGCGAACTCGGCTAAGCGCCGCGGCGCCTGAAAGAGGCCGCCGAAAGCAAGCGAAGGGCGCAGGACCGACCAAGTCCCGCGCCCTTTTTTCATATCAAGGGAGGAGAACCGAAATGAGCTATACGGCGCCCATCAAGGACATGCTGTTCGTGATGAAAGAACTGGCCGGACTCGAAGACATCGCGAAGCTGCCCGGCTTCGAGGACGCGAACCTCGACACCGCGCGGGCCGTGCTCGACGAGTCGGCGAAACTATGCGGTGAAGTGCTCGCGCCGCTGAACGTCGACGGCGATCGCAATCCGAGCAGCTGGAAGGATGGAGTCGTCACTGCGACGCCGGGTTTCAGGGAAGCCTTCCGCCAGTTTGCCGAAGGCGGTTGGCAGGGCGTGCAACATCCGCTCGACTACGAAGGCCAGGGCCTGCCGAAGCTGATCGCGACGCCTTGCATCGAAATGCTCAACGCGTCGAACCTCTCTTTTGCACTGTGTCCGTTGCTGACCGACGGCGCCATCGAAGCGCTGCTAACCGCTGGCAGCGAAGCGCAAAAACAGACCTATGTGCCCAAGCTGATTTCCGGCGAATGGACCGGTACGATGAACCTGACCGAACCGCAGGCCGGCTCCGATCTCGCGCTCGTACGCACGGGCGCCGAGCCGCAGGGCGACGGTTCGTTCAAGCTGTTCGGCACGAAGATTTTCATCACGTGGGGCGAGCACGACATGGCGAAGAACATCGTGCATCTGGTGCTCGCACGTACGCCGAACGCGCCCGATGGCGTGAAAGGCATTTCGCTGTTTCTTGTGCCGAAGTTTCTCGTCAACGAAGACGGTTCGCTCGGTGAGCGCAACGACGTGCATTGCGTGTCGATCGAGCACAAGCTCGGCATCAAGGCGAGCCCGACCGCGGTGCTGCAGTTCGGCGATCACGGCGGCGCGCTCGGTCAGCTGATCGGCGAAGAGAATCGTGGCCTCGAATACATGTTCATCATGATGAACGCCGCCCGTTTCGCGGTCGGCATGCAAGGTGTCGCGATCTCGGATCGCGCATATCAGAAGGCGGTCGCGTATGCGAAAGAGCGCGTGCAGAGCCGTCCCGTGGACGGCTCCGCGAAGCAGTCGGTCGCGATCATCCAGCACCCGGACGTGCGCCGCATGCTGTCGACGATGCGCAGCCTCACCGAGGCGTCGCGCGCGCTCGCCTACGTCGCGGCCTCGCACTGCGATATCGCGCATCGTCATCCGGACGATGCGACGCGCGCGAAGCATCAGGCGATCTACGAATACCTCGTGCCGATCGTGAAGGGCTGGAGCACGGAGCTGTCGATCGACGTGACGAGCCTCGGCGTGCAGGTGCATGGCGGCATGGGCTTCATCGAGGAAACCGGCGCTGCCCAGTACTACCGCGACGCGCGCATTCTACCGATTTACGAAGGCACGACCGCGATCCAGGCCAACGACCTGATCGGTCGCAAGACGCTGCGCGACGGCGGCAAGGTCGCGAAGGAACTGCTCGCTGGCGTCGCCGAAACGGTTGAAGCGCTTGGTGCGCAGCAGGGCGCGGCGTTCGCATCGATGCGCACACAGCTCGCGCAGGGCCAGCGCGCGCTGGGCGCAGTCGTCGATTTCGTCGTCGCCAATGCGAAGGGCGATCCGAATGCGGTGTTCGCGGGCAGCGTGCCGTATCTGAAGCTCGCGGGCATCGTGCTGGGCGGCTGGCAGATGGCGCGTGCGCAGCTTGCCGCGGCGACGAAGCGCGACGAGGACCGAGCGTTTCATGACGCGAAGATCGCGACCGCGCGGTTCTACGCCGAGCATATGCTGCCGCAGGCGGCGGCGCTCGAAGTGGCGATCGTCAGCGCGAAGGGGGGCGAGGGCGTGCTGGCTTTGTCGGAAGACCAGTTCTGAGCATGCCTCGATGCCGGCCGCGATCGCGGCAGCACATTGAAATGCAAACGGCGCCCCGCGAGGCGCCGTTTGTTTGTCCGGCTGCTGTTTGTTGCGGCCTGCGCCGCCGCCAGGGCCGCGTCAGCGCACGCACTCAAACTCACGCATACGCCGGCCGATGCTCGCCCGCGGTCTCGCCGAGATAGCGATGCACCGACAGATCGTCCGCGCGAATCGCGGGCTGCTTGCCCGACATCAAGTCTGCGAGCAGTTGGCCCGAGCCGCACGACATCGTCCAGCCAAGCGTGCCGTGGCCGGTGTTCAGGAACAGGTTCGGAACCGGCGTGCGGCCGACGATCGGCGTGCCGTCCGGCGTCATCGGCCGCAGACCGCTCCAGAACGTCGCCTTCGACGTGTCGCCGCCGCCCGGGAACAGGTCATTCACAGAAAGCTCGAGCGTCTCGCGGCGCGCCTGGCGCAGCGATTTGTCGAAGCCGACGATCTCGGCCATCCCGCCGACGCGAATCCGGTCATCGAAGCGCGTGATCGCGATCTTGTAGGTCTCATCGAGCACGGTCGACACCGGCGCGGCAGCCGCGTCGACGATCGGCGCAGTGATCGAATAGCCCTTCAGCGGATAGACCGGAAGCTTCACTATGCCATCGAGGAAGCGCGTCGAATACGAGCCCAGCGCGACCACGAACGAATCCGCGCGCACGAGTTCGCTGCCGCACTGCACGCCGGCGATGCGGCCGCCCGCCATCGCGAGCGCGTCGATCGACGTGTTGTAGCGGAACTTGACGCCCAGTTCCTCGGCGAGCGCCGCGAGGCGCGTCGTGAACATCTGGCAGTCGCCGGTTTCGTCGCCGGGCAGGCGCAGGCCGCCGGCGAGCTTGTGCGACACCGCGGCGAGGGCTGGTTCGGCCTTGGCGAGTTCGTCGGCCGTCAGCAGCTCGTATGGCACGTTGGCTTCCTGCAGCACGGCGATGTCTTTCGCGGCGCCGTCGAACTGCTGTTGCGTGCGAAATACCTGCAGCGTGCCGCCGGTGCGGCCTTCGTACTCGATGCCGGTGTCGGCGCGCAACGCCTGCAGGCAGTCGCGGCTGTATTCGGCCAGCCGCACCATACGGCCCTTGTTCACCGCATAGCGCGGCGCCGTGCAGTTCTGCAGCATCTGCCACATCCATTGCAGTTGGAACGCGGTGCCGTCGACGCGAATCGCTAGCGGCGCGTGCTTCTGGAACATCCACTTGACGGCCTTCAGCGGCACGCCCGGGGCGGCCCACGGCGAAGCGTAGCCCGGCGAGATCTGGCCCGCGTTGGCGAAACTGGTTTCGAGCGCAGGGCCGGCTTCGCGATCGATAACGGTCACTTCGTGACCGGCGCGCGCGAGGTAATACGCGCTCGTCACGCCGACGACGCCACTGCCCAAAACGACGACTCGCATAGCTGCTCCAGATATCCAAAAATTGAGTGAGGGCAAGGCGCTCGTCGGAGGTTCGATCTGATTCGATTCGGCGAGCTGCAATGTGAGGTGAAATGCCGTTTGCCCAGTGTTAACCGCTATACTATTAACAGTGAGACAGGTTTTGTTATCGTATTTTCATCATTTTTAGAAAAAACACCATGCGTACCCAGCGCCAGCCCGTGCGGGCTCTCGACAAGCTCGATCACAAGATCCTGCGGCTCCTGCAGCAGGACGGTCGTATGGCGATGAAGGACCTGGCGGAGCAGGTCGGTCTGTCGGTGACGCCGTGCATCGAGCGCGTCAAGCGGATGGAGCGCGACGGCGTGATCACCGGCTACTACGCCCGCGTGAACCCGGCCGAGCTGGGCGCGGCGCTGCTCGTGTTCGTCGAGATCACGCTCGATCACAAGAGTGGCAACATGTTCGATCTGTTCCGGCGCGAGGTGCAGAAGATCCCCGAGGTGCTCGAGTGCCACCTCGTGTCGGGCGATTTCGACTATCTGATCAAGGCGCGCATCGGCGAAATGGCCGATTACCGGAAGTTGCTCGGCGATATCCTGCTGCAACTGCCGGGCGCGGTGCAGTCGAAGAGCTATGTGGTGATGGAGGAAATCAAGGAGACGCTGACGATCGCGGTGGGCGAGTAGGTGCCGGTTCACTGACGGGGTTGGACGCGCATCAAGCGACCAACGAAGTGCTCGACAAACGGCGTAAATACTGTATATTTATACAGGTGTTTTGCGCCGCTTTCCTTTGGCGCTTCCTGTTTGCGTTTGCTTTGCGTGGCCCGCCGTGGATGACCCCGACACCCCTGACATTCCCGAATTTCCGATCGCGCCGCCGGCGCCTCGCAAGGGGCGCGGCGCGGTCACGAACCTGCAAGGCCGCTACGAAGTCGACCGGCGCGAAGCCGTCCACGACGGCTGGCAGACGGCCGACGAAGACGGGGAGCCGAAGGTCCTGCGCACGCAGGTGTTCGAGGAGCGCGCAAAAACCATCCTCACACGCAATGCGTCGCCGGACATTCCGTTCAATGTGTCGCTGAATCCTTACCGGGGCTGCGAACACGGCTGCATCTATTGCTTCGCGCGGCCCACGCACAGCTACCTGGGCTTGTCGCCCGGGCTCGATTTCGAAAGCCGCATCTACGCGAAGATCAACGCGCCCGAACTGCTCGAGCGGGAACTGTCGAAGAAATCCTATGTACCCGAGCCGATCGCGCTCGGCGTCGCCACCGATGCATGGCAGCCGGCCGAACGTGACTTGCGTCTTACGCGTCGTGTGGTCGAGGTGCTCAACGAGCGCAACCACCCGTTCGCGGCGATCACCAAATCATCGCTGATCGAGCGCGACATCGACCTGCTTGCGCCGATGGCCGGGCGCGGGCAATTCATGGCGGCGATCACCATCACCACGCTGGACGCCGACATCGCGCGCACGCTCGAACCGCGCGCGGCCACGCCGTCGCGCCGGCTGCGCACGATCCGTACGCTCAGCGAGGCGGGCATTCCGGTCGGCGTCAGCATCGCGCCGGTGATCCCGTTCGTCACCGAACCGGATATGGAGCGCGTGCTCGAAGCATGCGCCGAAGCGGGCGCCAGCAATGCGAGCTATATCGTGCTGCGGCTGCCGTGGGAGGTCGCGCCGCTGTTCAAGGATTGGCTGGGCGCACATTTCCCGGATCGGGCCGAGCGCGTGATGAGCCGTGTGCGCGACATGCGAGGCGGCAAGGATTACGATTCTTCGTTCTCGACCCGCATGAAGGGAGAGGGCTTATGGGCGGATCTGCTCAGGCAGCGCTTTCACAAGGCCGTGCGCCGGTTAGGGTTGAACGGGCGCGACCGCGGCATTCTCGACATGTCGCATTTCCGCCGGATCGAGCCGCCGCGCGCCGAGCAGGTGAGCGCACCGGCGCGCGACAATCCGCAACTGAGGCTTTTCTAGCGCGCAGGAACGTCTGCGGGTCCCGCCACGGGGCATTACTGCGAAATCGCTTTGGCCGCTTCGACCTGACTTTCGAAGTAGGTCTGGAACGCGAGCGCGAGACCGGTCATCAGCAGAAACGCACCGATCAGCAGCGAAAAGATCACGACGAAAATGACCGTCCAGCCGGAGCGGCTTTTGCGTTGCGTGTGGGTGTTGAATTGCGCATCCCATTTCTGATCAGGACGCAGCCCGTAGACGAGCGCCGCCAGAAACGCGGCAAACAGCGAAACCGCGCCGAACGGCGCGAGCACCCAGCCCAGGATCGACGCGCGCTCGGTCGCGACCAGCAGCATCACGCCGGGAATGCCGATCAGCGTGCCGAGTAGATGCGCCCAGCCGTAGATGTCTCGGGTGCCGTACAGATAGAAGCGGTGGGCGCCGAGGCTGCCGAACAGGAACGCCAACGCGGCGGTGAGCGTCTTGGATCTGAAGCGCGGGGAAGTCGAGGCAGCGGTGGGCATGAACGCGTGGGCAGAGTGACGGGCGGTCGAAAGGAGCGGCGCGCCGCGGGGGCGCGGACCGACGCGCATTCTACGCCTGCAGCGCGCGGGTGGTCACGTGGAGGACGATCGCCCAGGCTGAAAGCGGGGCGGCGAGATGCGCCGGACCTGGCTCAGGGTGAGTTCAGCCGGGCATGCGTGCATCCGCGCGTTACGGCGCTGAATACGTGATGCGATAGATTGCGCCGGCGGTATCGTCGCTGATCAGTAGCGAACCGTCTGGCAGCGGCAACACGTCGGCGGGGCGGCCCCAGACCGATTCGCCGGGTTGCAGCCAGCCTTCGGCAAAGACCTGCTGGCGTGCGTGGCTGCCGTCAGGGTCGGTGATCACGCGCACGACGCGGTAGCCGACCTTCTTGCTGCGGTTCCACGAGCCGTGCTCGGCGATGAAGATATTGTTGCGGTAGTCGGCTGGAAACATCGGGCCGTCGTAGAAGCGCATGCCAAGCGCCGCCACGTGCGCGCCAAGCTTGACCACTGGCGGCGTGAATTCGCTGCACGGATGATCCTTACCGAACTCGGGGTCGGGCGTGTCGCCGCCGTGACAGTACGGAAAGCCGAAGTTCATGCCGACATGCGGCGCGCGGTTGAGCTTGTCGCTCGGAATATCGTCGCCGAGCAGGTCGCGACCGTTGTCGGTGAACCACAGTTCGTGGGTGACCGGATGCCACGCGAAGCCGACCGAATTGCGGATGCCGCGCGCGACGACCTCGTAGTGGCTGCCGTCCGGGTTCATGCGGCCAATCATCGCAAAGCGGTCCGGATCTCTCTGGCAAATGTTGCACGGCGCGCCTTGCGGCACGTACAGCTTGCCATCCGGGCCGAACGCGATGAATTTCCAGCCGTGATGCGTGTCCGTCGGCAGCTTGTCGGTGACAACGACCGGTTTCGGCGGATCGTTCAGGTGCGAGTCGATCGCATCAAAGCGCACGATTTTCGACACGGCCGACACATACAGCGCGCCGTCGCGCCACGCGACGCCGGCGGGCATCTGCAGCCCGGACGCGATCACGTGGTGACCCGTCACGCGGCCGTTCCGCAGCTCGAGCGCATACACATGGCCATCGTCGCTGCCCACGTAGAGAATGCCCTTGGGCGACAACGTCATCGCGCGCGCGCTCGGCACCTCGTCCGACAACACTTCGATGTGAAAGCCCGGCGGCAGCTTGATTTTCTCGATGGGCAGCGCGGCGATTGCCGTCAACGCCTGCGCGGCGATAACCGCGGCCGCTACCGCACGTAGAATCCGGCTGCACGAGGTGCGCGAAAGTCCAGCAAAGCGTACGAAAAAGGCACAAAAGGCGAACGGAAACGGGAGTTTCGGCTGGCGTTGCACAGGCGCTCCTTCAGGTAATTCGGGCGTTTGAGCGGGTTCTCGCACCTCTTGTAGAAGGTGGGTGCAGCCCGGTTCCGCAGTTTATCCCGGTAAGTGTTTGTTATGGCGTCGGTTTCCCGCTATAATCGCGTGTTTCAGTCGTTCCGAACCCCGGTTTTCAAGGATTCTAGTATGGTCATCATCCGCTTGGCTCGCGGCGGCTCCAAGAAGCGCCCGTTCTACAACATCGTCGCCACCGACTCGCGCAGCCGTCGTGACGGCCGCTTCATCGAGCGCGTCGGTTTCTACAACCCGGTCGCTACGAAGGGCGAGTCCCTGCGTATCGCTCAGGATCGCCTGACGTACTGGCAAGGTGTTGGCGCGCAACTGTCGCCGACCGTCGAACGTCTCGTGAAGGAAGCGCAAAAGGCGCAGCCGGCTGCTTGATATGGCGGCCCGCAGGCGTATCGTCGTCGGTTCGGCCGGCGGCTCGCGCAACTCGCGTGAGCAGTCCGATGCGCAATTTGTTTTACTGAAGCAGACGCCAAAGCAGGCTGCGAAGTTGTTGTCGAGGTTATTCGATGTCTGAGCGTGATTCCGGCAGTTCTGGTAGCGTCAAGGCAGCTTCGCGCGCAAAGGCGTCTGGTCAGGCGTCGTTCGGTGCATTCGTCCGCAAGCCGGTCGAACGAACCGACGGCAAGGCGAAAGAGGCGCAAGCCAATGCCGCGAACGCCGATTTCGAAGCTGCAGAAATGCGCATCGAAACGGCGGCAAGCTGGCCGGCCGATGCGGTCGAACTCGGCGCAATCGTCGACGCCTATGGTCTCAAAGGCTGGGTCAAGGTAGCCGCGCATGCGGATGGCGGGCAAGGCGGCGACGTCTTGCTGAGCGCGGAGCGCTGGTGGCTGCTGAAAGGCCAGGAGCGCAAATCGGCGCCGTCCTTGCAGGCCAAAACACATGGCGACAGCGTGGTCGCCCGTCTGGGTGGCGTCGCTGACCGCGATACGGCGTTGGCTTTGCGCGGTTCCCGCGTATACATCGGCCGTAGCGAATTTCCGGCGCTCGAAGCCGACGAATTCTACTGGGTCGATCTGATCGGCCTGGACGTGGTGAATCTCGCCGGGCTCAACCTCGGCAAAGTCGCCAGCATGATCGACAACGGCGCGCAGTCGGTGCTGCGCATCGAATATCCGGCTACCGACAAAAACGGCAAGCCGGTCGCAGGCGAGCGTTTGATCCCGTTCGTCGGCGTCTTTGTCAAAACGGTGGACCAGGCGGCAAAGCATATCGTCGTCGACTGGGAAGCTGACTATTGAAATCTATCGTTGAGCGGGGAGAGCGATGCAGTTCGATGTCGTGACGCTCTTTCCAGATATGTTCCGCGCGCTGACTGACTGGGGTATCACCAGCCGGGCCGCGAAGCAGCAGCGCTATGGGTTGCGTACGTGGAATCCGCGCGATTTCACGACCGACAACTACCGCACGATCGACGATCGCCCATACGGCGGCGGCCCCGGCATGGTTATGCTGGCCCGGCCGCTCGAAGACGCGATCAGTGCCGCGAAGGCGGCGCAGTCGGAGCAGGGCATCGGCGCGGCGCGCGTCGTGATGATGTCGCCGCAAGGCGCCACACTGAATCACGAGCGCGTGATGAAGTTCGCGGCCGAACCCGGTCTGATCCTGTTGTGCGGGCGCTACGAAGCGATCGACCAGCGTCTGCTGGACCGTGTAGTCGACGAAGAAGTAAGCCTTGGCGACTTCGTGCTGTCGGGCGGCGAGTTGCCCGCGATGGCGTTGATGGATGCGGTCGTGCGTCAGTTGCCTGGCGTGCTGAACGACTCACAGTCGGCGGTGCAGGATAGCTTCGTCGATGTGCTGCTCGATTGTCCGCACTACACGCGTCCCGAGGAATACGAGGGCGTGCGGGTGCCTGATGTGCTGCTCGGCGGCCATCATGCGGAAATCGAAGCGTGGCGGCGGCGCGAAGCATTGCGCAACACGTTGAACAAGCGGCCCGATCTGATCGTGAAGGCCAGAAAGAACAGAATGCTGAGCCGTGCCGACGAGGCGTGGCTCGCGAGTCTCGCGAAGGAAGAGCCGAAGGCCTGAGGCCCCGGTCTTTCGAGCGGACACAAGGCGGTGTCGTGCATGCGTGTGCGGTGCCAGATGTGAACCCATCCTCTATCGGGGCCGTAGCCCAACGCAGTAAGCGCGTGAGGCAGGTACGAACGCCGACAAGATGGATCTAGGAGTCAGTGATGAATCTGATTGCAAAACTCGAGCAGGAAGAAATCGCGCGCGTTCTCGGCGAAAAGACCATTCCGGATTTTGGTCCGGGCGATACGGTCATCGTCAGCGTGAACGTGGTTGAAGGCACGCGTAAGCGTGTGCAGGCTTACGAAGGCGTCGTGATCGCCAAGCGTAACCGTGGTCTGAATTCGTCGTTCATCGTCCGTAAGATTTCGTCGGGCGAAGGCGTCGAGCGTACGTTCCAGACGTATTCGCCGCTGCTGGCTAGCATCGTCGTCAAGCGTCGCGGCGATGTGCGTCGTGCGAAGCTGTACTATCTGCGCGAGCGTTCGGGCAAGTCGGCTCGAATCAAGGAAAAGCTGGTCTCGAAAGACCGCGCTGCTTCCCAAGCGTAAATGCTGTAAGAAAAAGCACCCCTCGCGGGTGCTTTTTTGTTGGCCAGGTCAAAATAGCGGCATGTCCACGCTCATCAGAGAGACCCGTTGATCCGCCCCGTCTTTGAGCCCGAAACTCTGCCTGTCATCGCGACAGGCGCCGATCTGCCACCGGTCGCGCGCGAGCGTCTGACGCCCGATGCACTGCGGGCGCGCTTTGATCGGCAGCTTGCCTGGACACCCGAGAAAATTGCCGATGCGCCGTGGCGCAATACCGACCTCGATCCGCGCGTGGCCGCGGTGCTGGTGCCGCTCGTCGTGCGCGCGCATGGTCTTACCGTGTTGCTCACGCAGCGCGCGGACCATCTGAACGATCACGCCGGTCAGGTGAGTTTTCCCGGCGGCCGCCAGGAACCGTTCGACGCTGATGCGACTGCTACGGCTCTGCGCGAAGCGCGCGAAGAGGTGGGCCTCGACGCGTCGCGCGTCGAAGTTCTCGGCGCGTTGCCCGACTATCTCACTGGCACCGGCTTTCGCGTGTCGCCGGTCGTCGCTCTTGTGCACCCGCCGTTCTCGCTGGAGATCGATACGCTCGAAGTGGCCGAGGTCTTCGAAGTGCCGCTCGCGTTCCTGATGGACCCGTCCAACCACGAAGAGCGCCTGTTCCGCTACGAGGGCGGAGAGCGCCGCTTCTTCGCGATGCCGTATCCGCGCGGCGAATTGACGGCGGCTCCGGAGGCCGCCGAGCAGCGCGGCGCGCACCACGCGCAGACGGTCACGCCAGCAGCGGTGCAAGGCGGCCATCATTTCATCTGGGGCGCGACGGCGGCGATGCTGCGCAACCTGTATCGGTTCCTCGCCGCATAAATTACGTGACTCGCATCGCCGCGTCGACGTTGCACAGTTGCGCGAACGACGCACTTGTCGGCGCTTTGTCAGCATCCGCGTTCAGACTCATCCGACCCTGTGCTATCGTTATAAAACAATCGTAAAAAACTTAAAAAGCACGGCGCATCGCATGACTTTTTTCTCCGTATTGCTGGCTCTGATCATTGAACAGGTACGCGCGCTGTCGCCGAACAATCCGTTGTCCGCGTTGCTTCAATACCATGCGGAGTCGGCGGCGCACGGATTCGATGCTGGCAAGCAACGTCACGGTCTGCTCGCGTGGCTCGTCGTGGTGGTGCCCTGGACGCTCGCGGTCGCGCTCGTCTACTACGTGCTGTATCACATTCACTTCATGCTCGCGTTCCTGTGGAACGTCGTGGTGCTGTACTTCACGCTCGGCTTCCGGCAGTTCAGCCATTACTTCACCGACATCCATCTCGCGTTGAACAACGACGACGTGCCACGCGCGCGCGAAATTCTCAACGAATGGACGGGGCTCGAGACCGTCGACATGCCGGTCAGCGAGATCGTGCGTCACACGCTGATCCACGCGGTGGTCGCGTCGCATCGTCACGTGTTCGGCGTGTTCTTCTGGTTCCTGATTCCGGTCGGTCCCGCTGGCGCGGTGCTGTACCGTTGCGCGGAATATCTCGCGCGCGCATGGGCGCGGCCGGCCGACGACCGCACCGTCGCGTTTTCGAGCTTCGCGCAGCGCGCGTTCTTCGTGATCGACTGGGTGCCGGCGCGGCTGACGTCGCTGGGCTTTGCGATCGTCGGCAATTTCGAGGATGCGATTTACGCGTGGCGCAACCATGCGCGGCAGTGGCCCGATACGAACGACGGCGTGCTGCTCGCCGCGGGCAGCGGGGCGCTCGGCGCGCGCCTGGCCGGGCCACTCGCGGAGCCGTCGAGCCTCGACGCGCTCGCCACCGGCGACGGCGGTCCGATGCAGGTCGGCGACGACTGCACGCCGCGCACGCTGCAATCGGCAGTGGGGCTGGTGTGGCGTGCAGTCGTACTGTGGATGATCCTGCTGTTGATGCTGACCATCGCGGTGTGGCTCGCCTGAAGCGGCGAGACCACGCGCGCAGCACAAGAAGAAGCCGGGCAATGCCCGGCTTCTTCAATTCCCGACTCCGCTTCACCCCTTCAACGGATCGCGCACGGTCCCGCATTGCCAGCACACGGTGAACTGCGCCTCGAGCACCTCGCCGCACTGCTGACATTGCCATGGAGGCGCGCCCGGTGCCGGTCCTCGCGAGGCCGCTTCGATCAGCCGCCGCGCGATCGCCTCATCGCGTTCATCGACGAGCCACAACTCCGGCGCGCACTGGTCGGCCGGAATCTCGCCGAGCGCACCGTTCAGATAGCGGTTGTGCAGCTCGCAAGCGATGCCCGCGGTCTCCAGCACGTTGACCCAATGCTGTCCGATGATCAGGTTCGGCGCGCGCATCAGTTTCATGTCAGCGGACAATCTGGCTCGCCTCGTGCACGAGCTGCGCATAAAGCGCATGCCGTTCGCGGCGGATACGCCCGTCGGCGACGGCTTCGAGGATCGCGCAGCCAGGCTCGTGCAAATGATGGCAGTTATAGAAACGGCAGTTTGGCAGCAGCGGCCGGAACTCGGGGAACGCGCGTTCGAGCCGGCCTTCGCTCAGGTGATGCAGGCCGAATTCCTGAAAGCCCGGCGAGTCGATCAGCGCGCCGGCCGCGCCGTTGACGCCATTCACGCCGGTCGTGCCCTCCGACTGCGGCAGCGGATAAAGACGCGTGAACGTCGTGGTATGGCGCCCGCTGTTCAACGCGGTCGAGATCTCGCGCGTCGCGACTTCGGCATCGGGAATCAGCAGGTTCACGAGTGTCGATTTGCCCATGCCGGACTGGCCGAGCAGCAGCGTCGCGTGACCCTGCAGATGTTCGGTCAGCGTGGCGCGTGCCGCCTCGGGCTGCATGCGGATCGACGCTTCGAGCACCGGATAGCCGAGCGCGCGATACGGCTCGAGCCGCTTGCGCGCGCCGTCCAGAGCATCGGTGACGTCGATCTTGTTCAGCACGATCAGCGGCTTCAATTCGTTCGCCTCGGCGGCGACGAGCGCGCGGCCGAGCAGATCCTCGCTGAAATGCGGCTCGGTGGCGAGCACGATCAGCAACTGGTCGAGGTTCGCGGCGAACAGCTTCGACTTGTACTGATCCGAGCGATACAGCAGATTGCGCCGCTCGCCGATCTCGACGATCACGCCTTGATCCGCCGAGGTCGGCTCATAGATCACGCGATCGCCGACCGCGACCTCGCTGCGCTTGCCGCGTGGGAAACATTGCAGCAACGCGCCGCCGTCTTCAGGAGCGACCAGATAGTGGCGGCCGTGCGCGGCCACCACGAGGCCGCCCGTGCGCATGCCGTACATGCCGGATGCGGTGGCCGACGCGCCGCGCGACGCCTTCTTCGGAGCGCGGCCGCTCATGCGTGCTGCAGCAGTCGGTCGATCCGCTGCGAGGCCGGCGGATGCGAATAGTAGAACGCGGTGTAGATCGGATCGGGCGTCAGCGTCGACGCGTTGTCCTCGTACAGCTTGACGAGCGCGTTGACGAGATCGTGCGCGTCGGTTTGCGTCGCCGCGAACGCGTCGGCTTCGAACTCGTGCTTGCGCGAGCTGAGACTGCCAAGCGGCGTGACGAAGAACATGAACACGGGCAGCGCGAGGAAGAACAGCACGAGCGCGAGTCCGCTATTGCCGCCGACGAGCGACGGCCGCACGCCGAGCCCTTCGTAGAACCACACACATTGCGTCAGCCAGCCGAGCAGCGCGAGCATCGCGAGGCTGATCGCGAACGTCACCAGCATGCGCTTCATCACGTGACGACGCTTGAAGTGGCCGAGCTCGTGCGCGAGCACCGCTTCGATCTCGCGGCCCGACAGGCGCGCGAGCAGCGTGTCGAAAAACACGATGCGCTTGCTCGCGCCGAAGCCGGTGAAGTACGCGTTGCCGTGTGCCGAACGGCGGCTGCCGTCCATCACGAACAGGCCCTTCGCGGCAAAGCCGCAGCGCTTCATCAGCGCCTCGATGCGGGTCACGAGCGCTTCATCCTTCAGTGGCTCGAACTTGTTGAAGAGCGGCGCGATGAAGGTCGGGAAAATCAGCAGGCCGAACATCTGGAACGCGACCCACACGACCCATGCCCACAGCCACCACAGGTTGCCCGCGCGGTTCATCAGCCACAGCACGACGAACAACAACGGCAGGCCGAACGCGATGCCGAGCAGCGCGCCCTTCAGACGGTCGAAAAAGAACAGGCTTTTGCTCATGCGATTGAAGCCGAAGCGTTGCTCGACGACGAACTGCCGGTAGTAATCGAACGGCAGGTCGATCGCGCTCGTGATCGCGATCACAGCGGCAACCAGCGCGATCTGACCGACGTAGCCGCGGCCGAGCCAGTCGGAGATCGCGAGATCGAGCATCTGCACGCCGCCGAGCAGCGTGAGCCAGATCAGCACGGCCGCGCCGACGACGATCTCGACCATCGCGAGCCGCGTGCGCTCGACCGTGTAGTCGGCCGCGCGCTGATGCGCGGTGAGCGCGATGGTGTTCGCGAACTGGCTCGGCACCTGTTCGCGATGCGCGACGACGAAGCGGATCTGCCGCGACGCGAGCCAGAGTTTGGTGCCGACCATCGCGACGACGGCGACGACGAACAGGGCGGTGAAGTACAGGGTAGGCATCCGGGGATTCCGTGGTATCTATGCGAGAATTATATGTTTCTTCCCGCCTCGCGGCGGAGATACGGTTTAAAGCGACGGTTCAACGCACGAGCTCCGGGTAGCAGTTCAGGGCGGCGCTTTGGCGCGGCCGGCCCGGCTCGAACCGCGCCAATCGATTTCAAACGAACACATGCCGCGCCGCGCGGGTTTCCAGCGAAGCCCGCCGCGCGGCCCTCAGGGTTGCCTTCATGACTGACATCCTCGCATCCACCGAACAGCCGCCGCTCGTGCGCAGCGACATGAATCTCGTCTGGCTGGACATGGAAATGACCGGGCTCGAGCCCGACACCGACCGCATCATCGAGATCGCGGTGGTGGTGACGAATTCGACGCTCGACAGGATGGTCGAAGGTCCGGTGCTCGCGATTCATCAGAGCGATGAAACGCTCGCGAAGATGGACGCGTGGAACCAGAACACGCATGGCCGCTCGGGGCTGATCGATCGCGTGAAGGCGTCGACGGTCAGCGAGGCCGACGCGACCGCACAGATCCGCGAGTTCCTCGGCCAGTACGTGCCGCCGGGCAAGTCGCCGATGTGCGGCAACTCGATCTGCCAGGACCGCCGCTTCATGGCGCGCTGGATGCCGGATCTGGAGAGCTTCTTCCACTACCGCAACCTCGACGTGAGTACGCTGAAGGAGCTGTGCCGGCGCTGGCAGCCGGTCATCTACAAGGGCTTCCAGAAGCGCGCGATGCACACGGCGCTGGCCGATATCCACGAGTCGATCGACGAGCTGAAGTACTACCGCGAGCATTTCCTCGTGCCGTCGGCGCCGGACGCCGCCGCGAGCGCTCAGTAAAGCGCGGGCCTGCACGGGCAGGCCCCGAACCTCGAACCTCAGTCTTGCCGCGGCGCGCGTTGCGCGCTTTTCGGCCGGAACGCCTTGACCACGTCGACGTTCGTTTCTACGTAAGGGCCGCCGATCAGGTCGATGCAGTACGGCACCGCCGCGAAAATCCCTGGCACCTTGACCATGCCGTCATCGCGCAGGCCTTCCAGCGTTTCCCTGATGGATTTCGGCTGGCCGGGCAGGTTGATGATCAGCGCGGCGTGTCGTTCGGTTTCGCGGATCACCGCGACCTGGCGCGACAGGATCGCGGTCGGCACGAAATTCAGGCTGATCTGCCGCATCTGCTCGCCGAAGCCGGGCATCTCCCTGGTCGCGACAGCGAGCGTCGCCTCGGGCGTCACGTCGCGGCGCGACGGTCCGGTGCCCCCGGTCGTCAGCACCAGATCGCAGCCCACTTCGTCGACCAGCTCGATCAGCGTCGCCGAGATGGTCGGCGCGTCGTCGGCGATCAGCCGCGTGACCACCTGCCATGGCGAGCTCAAGGCCGCGCCGAGCCACTCCTGCAACGCCGGAATGCCCTTGTCCTCGTACACGCCCGTCGACGCGCGGTCGCTGATCGACACGAGGCCGATCACGATTTCGTCGGGGTGCTGACGTTGCTTACGTCGATCAGGCGTCGCGGTCGTCATCGTCGTCTTCCGCGGCGAGGTTGGGGTTCGTGCGCTTCTTGCGCTTCGTCGTCGGTGCCGGCCGCGCTCTTGATCCACTGGAACAACTCGCGGAAGTAGCGCGGCGGCTTGCTCTGCTCCGCTTCCTTGCGCGCGTTGCGGATCAGCGTGCGGCCCTGCTGCGGGTCGGCGCTCGGGTGCTGGCGGATGAACTCGGTCAGCGCGGCGTCGTCGGCCAGCAGCTTTTCGCGGGTGCGCTCGATCCAATGGAGCTTCGCCGTCTCCGACTTGTTGATGCCCTTGTAGGTGTCGAGCGCGGTGCGCAGCGCGGCGGTTTCGGTGTCGAGCAGCGAGCGCATCACGCGGCCGACGTACTGGATCTGGCGGCGCTTGCCTTCGTGGTCGGTGATGCGGCGCGCTTCGCGCACGGCTTCGTCGAGCTTTTCGGGCATCGGCATGCGCTTGAGCGCGTCTTTCGGCAGCGCGACGAGTTCCAAGCCCAGATCCTGCAACGCCTGCATTTCGCGTTTGACCTGGGACTTGCTCGGACGATCGTAGCCGTTTTCGTCGACTTCCGTGACGACGGATTCGATCGGTTGAATGCGGGTTTTGCGTGTCATGCCGGTATTGTAACTTGCCGCGCCGGCCCGACCCGCGGCGGCGCGTACCTTGCTATGATCGCGGGATGCATTTATCCCGCACCCGCGCGCCTGCCCCGAATACGGTGTGCATACCCAGGGCCGCGCGGCCCCATCAGGACGGCAACCACAATGGCAGCAGACATGGACGTCAAGCAGCGCTTTTTTCCGCATACCCAGGATGAGCTGAAGGAAATCGCCTCGGACATCCTTCGTCACGCGAAGGCGCTCGGCGGCACCGACGCCGCGACCGAAATCTCCGAAGGCGACGGCCTGTCCGTCTCGGTACGGCGCGGCGAAGTCGAGACGATCGAGCACAACCGCGACAAGATGGTCGGCGTGACGGTGTTTATCGGCAACAAACGCGGTAACGCGAGCACCTCGGACTTCTCGCCGCAGGCATTGAAGGACACGGTCGCGGCCGCCTACAACATCGCGCGCTTCACCGCCGAAGACAATTGCGCGGGCCTCGCCGAAGCCGAGCTGCTCGAAACCGCGCCGCGCGACCTCGATCTGTACCACCCGTGGAATCTGTCCGCCGACGAAGCGGTCGAAATCGCGCGCCGCGCCGAAGACGCCGCGTTCGCGACCGATCCGCAGATCAAGAACTCGGAAGGCGCGAGCGTGTCGGCACAGCACTCGCAGTTCGTGCTGGCGACCTCGCGCGGCTTCCTCGCCGGCTATCCGTATTCGCGCCACTACGTCGCGTGCGCGCCGATCGCCGGCAGCGGCCGCAACATGCAGCGCGACGACTGGTACACGTCGACGCGCAGCGCCGACGAACTCGCCGATCCCGAAGCGGTCGGTCGTTACGCGGCGCAGCGCGCGCTCGCGCGCATCGGCGCGCGCGGCCTCGACACGCGCAAGGTGCCGGTGCTGTTCGAGGCGCCGCTCGCGGCGGGCCTGCTCGGCGCATTCGTGCAGGCGACGAGCGGCGGCGCGCTGTATCGCAAGACTTCGTTTCTGGTCGACAGCCTCGGCAAGCCGGTGTTCGCGCCGCACGTGCAGGTGGTCGAAGACCCGCACGTCGCGCGCGCGATGGGCAGCGCGCCGTTCGACGAGGAAGGCGTGCGCACGCGCCAGCGCTCGGTCGTGAAGGACGGCGTCGTCGAGGGCTACTTCCTGTCCACCTACTCGGCGCGCAAGCTCGGCATGAAGACCACCGGCAACGCGGGCGGCTCGCACAACCTGTCGCTGCTCAGTTCGAACACGCGCCCCGAGGACGACTTCGAGGCGATGCTGAAGAAGCTCGGCACGGGTCTGCTGCTGACCGAGCTGATGGGGCAGGGCGTCAATTACGTGACCGGCGACTACTCGCGCGGCGCGTCGGGTTTCTGGGTCGAGAACGGCAAGATCCAGTATCCGGTCGAGGAAATCACGGTCGCGAGCACGCTGCAGGAGATGTTCCGCCATATCGTCGCGATCGGCGCGGATACGATCACGCGCGGCACCAAGCAGACCGGCTCGGTGCTGATCGAGCGGATGACCATCGCGGGGCAGTAAGCCGCACGGCGCGTTCCAACGCAGCCCCGTATCAAACGAAAACGCCACGCAACTGAACGTTGCGTGGCGTTTTTTATCGCTTGCGCGGCGCGCGCCCTCAGACGTCCTTGCGCTGATAAGTGACGAATGCGTAATCGAAGTCGTTGGGCGCATTCGAGTGATGCGCTTCGCGCGCGATTTCTTCCCACACTTGCGGGTCGATCGCGGGGAGGGTCGCGTCGCCGTCGAAGTCGGCGGCGATTTCGGTGACGATCAGCTTGTCCGCATGGCGCAGCCCTTCGTCGTAGAGCTCTGCGCCGCCGATCAGAAACGCCTGCGGCGCCTGGTCCTGCGCGGCGAGCGCGAGCGCTTCGTCGAGATTGGTCGCGGTGTCGCAGCCCTGAAAGCGTCGCGAGGCATCGCGCGTGACGACGATGTTGCGGCGTCCCGGCAGTGGCCGGCCGATCGATTCATGCGTTTTGCGGCCCATGATGATGGGCGCGCCCATCGTCGTGCGCTTGAAGAATTTGAGGTCTTCGGGCAGTCGCCAGGGCAACTGGTTGTCGCGGCCGATCACGCCGTTGCTGGCGCGAGCGACGATCAGGGTGAGCGTCGTCATCGAATGGAAAGAGGAGGGTAACCGGGCGATTCTACCCGAGCCGTCGATCCACACCGACGCGTACCCGCCGCTCACGCCCGCGCCGGCCCGTCCGCGGGGAGCGCTCCCTTGTCGTCGGCGCTGCCCGGTTCGCGCAAGCCGTGCACGCCCATCAGCCGATACAGCGTCACGCGGGAGATGTTCAGATCCACCGCCGCCTCGTTCAACCGGTGCCGATGGCGCAGCAGCGCGGCCTCGATCGCGCGCTTCTCGGCAGCCTCGCGCGCCTGCGTGAGCGTCATGCTTTCCTGCTCGGTGTAGCCCGCGAGGTCGAGGTCGTCGGCCGAGATCAGCTTGTTCTCGGCCATCACGATCGCGCGGCGCACGCGGTTGATCAGCTCGCGCACGTTGCCGGGCCAGTTGTAGTTGTAGAGCGCCTCGATCGCCGACGGCGTGAAGCCGCGAATCTTGCGCGCGTTGTCGGTCTTGAACTTGTGCAGCATGTGGTACGCGAGAATCTCGATGTCCCGCCCCCGCGCGCGCAGCGGCGGCTCATCGACGCGCAGCACGCACAGGCGATGAAACAGATCCGCACGGAACTGGCCCTCGCGCATCGCGCCGTCGAGATCGACGTGGGTCGCCGAGATGATGCGCACGTCGACCGGAATCGATTCGCGTCCGCCGAGCCGCTCGATCTTGCCTTCCTGCAGAAAGCGCAGCAGGCTCGCCTGGCTTTCGAGCGGCAGATCGCCGATCTCGTCGAGAAACAGCGTGCCGCCGTCTGCCGCCTCGACGCGGCCGATCTTGCGCTGATTCGCGCCGGTAAAGGCGCCGCGCTCGTAGCCGAACAGTTCGGATTGAAGAAGATGAGGCGGGATCGCGCCGCAGTTGATCGGCGTGAAAGGCGCCTTGCGGCGCGGCGAGCGCTCGTGGATCGCGAGCGCGGTCAGCTCCTTGCCAGTGCCCGATTCGCCCGCGATGAACACGCTCGCGTCGGTGTTCGCGACCTTGCGGATCGTGCGAAAAAGCTGATGCATCGCCTCGCAGGTGCCGACCATTTCCTCGTCGCCCGCTTCGCTGACGGGCGGCGGGAGTTCCGGGTCGCACAGCGCGACCATGCCGAACGCGTGGCCGGCCAGATAGTCGATCGTGGCGTGCGCGACGGGCAGCTTCACGAAGTCGAAGCAGTAGTGGCGCACGAGGCGTCGCACGAGCGGATCGTCGAGCCGCTCGTTGGTCGCCAGCGCGATCCAGCCGATCTGCTGCTGACGCAGGCTCGCCTCGAGCCCGCCGATGTCGCGCGGCGCGAAGCTCGCCAGATCGACGATCCCCGCGCATGCGATGTCAGGTTTCACGAGCCGCCCGAGTTCGTGCGCCGAGCGCGCCGCCGCGACCTGCCAGCCGCGGCTTTTCAGATGCGCGATCAGCGTTTCGTCGGGCGTGCGCGCGACGTACAGCAGCTGTCGCGCGACGGCGGCGCGCTGCTTCGGCACCGCGAGCGACAGATGCGATCCCGCTGCCGCGACGGAAGCCACACTGGTCAGATGAGGTGATTCACGCACGTTCGACCTCGTATCGTTGGCACGTCAGAAGGTGTACGGAAAGCGCATGCCGACCACGAAGTTCGGCGCGTCGGGTGTGAGTCCGATCGATACCGAGCCGTTGATGGTCAGATGCTTGTTCACGACGTGGTTCAGGCCAAAATTCATCGCCGCGGCCGTGGTTTCGCTGCCCGGCACCTTCTGATAGCTGCCGCCCGGCGACTTGGTCTGCGACGCGGGTTCGAGCGCCATCGTGAACGACACGCTGGCCGAATCCTTGTCGGAGAACGCGAGCGCGACGCCTCCGCCGAACTGCACGATGTCGCCGAGCTTGACCGTCGCCGGTTCGGTTTGTCCCTGCACCGACGAGATGTCCGCGAACGAACGCGCAAGGTTGTAGGTATAGGAAACGCTGCCGAACAGCACGACCGGGTCGTAGGTCTTCAGCACCGACAGACCCGCCGTGATGTTCCAGAAGCCGGTGCCGGTCGGCAGTCTGGTCGGCGCGACGAGGTTGGTGTTGTCCGCGTCGACCTGCACGACTTTTTCGCCGAACGGCGAGCTGCCGGTCGGCGCCTTCACGCGCAGACTGCCGACCACGTCCGGCAAGGCATTGGTTTCCCTGACGAACTGGTAGTAGATGCCGAAGTTCACGTCGCCGATGTCGTGACTCGACACCGTCGCGTCCGACAGCGTGCTCGCCGCGCCGCCCGCGCCGCCGACGATGAAGGTGCTGCGCCGATACACGTACGGCACGTCGACGTCGACATTGATGCGGTCGGACACGCCGTAGCGCGTGTCTAGGTCCGCCATCACCTGGTGCGACTTGGTCTGGCCGAGGTTGATGTTGCCGAGGAAAATCGCGTCGAGCGCGAGGAAGCCCGACAACTGCAACTGGCGACGGTCGTAGTAGGTGTCGCTGATGCCGAAGTCCATCGTCAGCTTGTGGTCGAAGAGCGGCGCATGCTCGCGTTGCACGACCGCCTGCTCGGCCTGCGTGCGCACCGGTTCGTTCGCGCGCTGGGTCCGGCCGACCGCGCCGCTGCCGTCGGTGGCGGCGGGCAGGCCGCCGGCGCTGGCGTTGCCTGCATTGCTGCCGTCCGGCGTCGGCGGATTGACCGGCACGCCGGTCGCGGTGCCGGTGGTGCCCGCCGGCGCGGGCGCGCCGGGCGCGATCTGCGCGAGCGGCGGCAGCGGCACCGGCAGGCCGTCGGCGCCGGGCTGCTCGGCCACCGTGTCGCTGCCCGCGGGGGCGCCGGCGCCCGGCACGCCGCGTCCGCGCTGCGCCATCTCGAGTTCGGTGACCTGCCGTTCGAGCGAATGGATCTGCCGCTGCTGCTCGTCGACGACGCGCATCAGCGTGTTCAGACGGTCCTCCACGGATTGACCGGCGAGCGCCTGCGCGCTCGCCGACTGAGAAAGAGCCCACAGCATGACGGCGGCCGGAATGGCCGCGAGAGCCATGCGCGGTGCCCTGGTCGATGACACTTTTTTCATTTTTGCTCCCCCGGTGGTCCGGCCGCGCGGTGCCGACTGCGCGGCCGTTTCTTTACTGCTTTTGCTGCAACTGGCGGGCGGCGGCCCGCTTCGTCATCTCCTGTTTTGCAGTGCCTGCAGTACGCCTAACTGACGAAGCATCGAAGCCGACATCTGCTGGGTTTGCAGATGCAGTTGCAGGGTGTTGGCGACTTGCTGGTTATTGCCTGCAATCTGCAGCAACTGGGCGATCTGCCCGTTGCTCGGTGCGATGGTCTGGGTGGCGAGCCCAGCGGGTGTCTGCAGCGCCACGTTCACGCCGTTGCTGCCGAACGAAATGCCGGCTTTCACGGAGCCGGTCGAATTGCTGGCCGATGCCGACGGCGCGTTGGCGGAGCCCGTCAGCGTCACGGCGCTGTTGTTGAAGTCGATTAGCGCGGTGTTGGTGCCGCTGTTTCGATCGCCCGCGACCTGGGTGACCTGCGACACGCCATTGACGCCGACGCTCTGGCCGCCGCGCGCCTGGGCATTCGGGTTGGCGCCCGAATCGCCTGGTTGGCCGTGCGCGCCGCCGCTCACGCTGGCGAACGTGCTGACGGAGCTCGTGAGCTGGCCGCCGCCGTTCTGCACCGCGCTCAGCGATCCCTGGGCGAGCGCGCTCGCGCCGTTGGGCAACTGCCATTGCGAAATGACGTTCAGCACGAAGCCGGAGATCATCGTCGCGCCGGCGTATTTGCCGGTCTGGGTCGCGAGCACGTCGTCGCCGACGAGTTGCACCCGCAGGGGCGCGGCGCCTGGCTCTGGCGGTATCGAAAGTTCGGGAGCCGGTGGCGAGGCGGCGCCCTCCGAAGCGTGGGCAAGGCCGCCTGCGCCGCAGGCGATGGTGCAGAGCACGAACCCAAGCTGTGTGAAGTGTGACTTCATGGCGGGATCAGAACATGTCTGCCTTGTTCAAGCCGTACTCGAAAAAGGGAGTCGCGGCGGTGCCGGCTGCCAGCGCAGCGGCGCGCAGCTTCAGCGCGAGCGACTCGTTGTCCTGCAACAGTGGTGAATCCTCCCTGAAGGGTTTGCCGAGGACCGCGAACACGAGACCGTTCCAGGTCTTCGCGAAGTCCTCTTCGAGCACGATGCGATTGCCGAGCGCCGGGTCCGCGATGAACACGCGGCCGTCCTGCGCATGCTTGACGATCACGAAATGCTCGTAGCCGTCGATGTTCATCAGGACCATCACGGGGATCTGAAGATGGTGGAGCGCTTCGACGTTGACGCGAAAGCCGCGGCCGCGCAGTCCGATGGTCTCGACGAAGTGCTTCATGTCGAGCATCGAGAAGCCGTTCTTGACGACGACTTCGGGGGTTGAAAAGACCATCATCCGGCGAATCAGTTCGGTTTCCGGAATATCGATGCCGTAGCCGTACTTGAGGAGGGTGGCGAGCGCCGCGGCGCCGCAGCTGTAATCGAATTGCTGATTGACGATGTGGTTGTAGCGCAGGTCCTTCATCGAACGGACCGTCTTCGTCAATGGCACGCCGACGAACGTGGACGTGTCGATGCTCGACTGTGCGGCGGCGTGATCCGCGCACAGCACGCACCCTGCCAGCGCTACGGCGAACGGTAGCGCCGGGAACCCCTTGAACCCGGTCATGCTGGTCTCCTGCCCGATCCGCGCCGGCAGCTTCGATGGCTGCCGGCGCGCCCCTCCGACTGCTTTGTGCTTCTTCTGCTTGCCCGCGCTCGCCGCGTCGTCGGCTTACTTGCCGCTGTTCAGCGCCGCGATGGCGAGGCCGTTGTGCTGCAAGTTGCCCGCGCCGCCGGCGATGTTCACGCCGATGTTTCCGGAGGCGCCTTTCAGCGTATCGGCACCCAGACTCGCGGTGCCCTGGAATTGCCCGTGGACGGTCATCGTCGCGGATTGCGAGTTGTCGTCCGTCGCATCCATCGCGGTGGTCAGCGCCTTGCCCGGCGAGGTCGTCGTCACGGCGCCGGCAAGCGCGTTGTCCTGCGCGTTGCCGATACCGGAAGCGATGTTCACGCCGACGTTGCCCGTCACACCCGACAGCGACCCGTTGCCGACCGACGCGTTCAGATTGAAGTTGTGGATCGTTGCGCTGCCGCCCGAGGACTGCACGTTGAAGGCCTGCGCGTTGCCGAACACGTTGCCGACGTCGACCGAGGCGAGCGACACGTCGTTGCTCTGCGCGTTGTCGATGCCTTCCGCGATGTTGATGCCGAGGTTGCCCGACACGTTGCTGGCTGCGTTGGTGCCGGTGGTTGCATTCAGCGTGGCGGCAGCTTCGTTGTTGATGTGCTGCGTGATCGAGCCGCGCGTCGTCACGTCGGTCGTCGACATGCCTGCGTCGATGCCCCAGGCGGCGCCATACGAGTCGCTCGACGACGAGCGGCTGCGCGAGTAGCCCGACGATTGCTCGCCGACCATCGCATAGCCGGAGCCTTCGCTCGCCCTGAAGCCCCATGAACGGCTTTGCCCGGACGCTTCGCTCGCTTCGAAGCCGCCGGCGACGCCCGACGAGTTCGCGTAGCTCGATTCGCGATAACCGGCCTGCAGGCCGCCGCGGGCGCTGAACGAGCCGCTGCCGTGCGAGAACGTGTTGTGGTCCTGATAGCTGTAGCTGCCGCCGATCGAGCCGCCGGCCGACAGATGGCCGCCCGAGTTCTGACTTGTGTGCGAGAAGCTGCCCGCAATGCCGGCTGCCTGCTGGCTGGTTTCATAGCCGCCGCTCGTCACGCTCGCGCTCTGGCTGCCGTACGCATAGCCGCCGGAGGCTTCGAAGCCCTGCGAGCCCGAGCTCGACGACGTATGGTTTTGCGTCGTGAACGCGAATGCCGAGCCGCCGCCCCTGACCGACGTTGTGCTGTTGTTCAGGGTCGTGGTCACGTTGCCGCTGGTGTAGGTCTGCGCCTGCGGATCGAGCGTCGCATTCACGTTGACGGTCTGATTGTTGTTGATCACCGCGTTAGCCGTGCTGGAGACATGCACGCAGCCAAACAGTCCGACCAGACCTTCGACGCCGACCATCTCGCCGACGACCGTCGTATTGAACAGGTAGGCCTTCTGCGGCGCGGCAAGCACGCTGCCGGACGCGGCAACGAGAACGGCCGTGGCAATAAGAGTGCGCTTCATGATTCGCTCCGATACTTAAGTGTGGTCAGTTAAAAAAAGTGCCCGCCGGGGGACGGAGCACAAAACTGTTTGCCGTGGCATTACCGGCGCCGGCTGCCTGGTTGACCTGCACGATTCCGTTCGCGTTGCGCAAGGCATCGCTGGAAATGCTTGCCTCGCGCACGCCGTGAATCGCGTTCGACTGCCCCGGACTGCCGTTTTTCGGGGCCGTCGCGGATAGCTCCCCATCCGAGACGGTCTCGACTCCGAGCGCCGCAGTCCCGATCTGGGTGCTGTTGCGCTGCAGATTCCCTGCTCCGGCCGACTGGTTCACCAGCACCGCGCCGGATGTGTTCGAAAACGCATTGGCTTCGATCGACGCCTGCGCGCGCGGCACGTTCGCGGCCACCGACGCGCTTTGCACGCTCGCGTTCGCGTTGCCGACCGCGGCGCCGTTCGTCACCGTGATCTGGTTGGCCTGCGCGTTGTCGAGGCCAGCCGTTTCGTTGACCGTGAGCGCGCCCGTCGCGCCCATGCCCGCGCCGGTGCCGATCGTCGCGATGGCGCCGACGATGGGCACCGCTTGCGCCTGCGCGTGAGCCGCGCCGGCGACGAACGCAGCGACGCCCATGCACAGGCACGCGCAGACGCGCAGGGCCGGGCGTGCCGCAGCGATTTGCCGCGAGCGCAGCGAGGGGCGCAGGCGTGTGCTCATTTCAGACCTCCGAGCGCGCCGCCGAGGACGTTCGATAGCGGCGCGAGCGCGCCCGTCACCGACGAGCTGATCGTGCCGCCGACGCCCGTCGCCGGTCCGCCGATGCCGCCCGAGTTCAGCGGGATCGTGTTGCCGGTCGCCTTGCCGGAGAGGATCTGCGTGACGGCCTGCATGCCGGTGCCGCCGAGTACGCCGCCGGCGGCGACGCCGTTCGAGCCGTGCGCGTTCGTCAGATCGGTGTCGCCGACGAGCGTCGCGATCGTCGGATCGAACGAGTTGGCCGGGAACGTGGTGGCGCGCACGGCGACCGGGTCCTGGTCGCGCGGCACGGGGACGAACGCGTCGCGCGGCGTGACGCTGCGCTCGACGACGAGGTCGCCCGGATTGGCAACCTGCTCGGCATAGGCATGGCTCGTGAAGCAGACGGTGACGAGGACGCTGGCGAGAAGGGCGGTGCCGGCCGAGGCGGCGCGCGGCAAGACGGGAGCGTTGCTGAACGACGCCGCCGGCAGCCCGAGGGCGTGCGGCGTCTGTTGGTTCGTACTCATGTCCCGGTCCCTTCTCTCTTGTTGCCTGTGTCCCGCCGTCGTGGGGCGCGTCACTGCTCGCGCGGCCACCGGTCCTGCATTGCCTGGTTATTTGCCGTCTGTTCGTGGCTTCGTCCTGCTTACTTGCGCTGGTATGTCGCGACGTTGCCCTGGGCGGCGCGCGCGGCATCGACGGGCACCGGCAGCGGCGAGGGTGGCGCGATCTCGTCCCACAACGTCACCTGGTTGCCGCCGCTTTGCATCAACCGGGGCGTCGCGGCGACCATCAACATGCCGACCGCGCCGCCGCGTTGCCGCGACAGCATCTGGTCGTCGAGCGAAATATCGTTCATGGATGCAGCATCGGCAGCCGGGGTCGACGGGTTGGCGGCAACCTGGCTGTCGTCCTCCGCGGCAACCGGCGTGGTGGCTTGCAGGCTGGCGGAGGCGGGGTCGGCGGCATCGCTGGAATCCGTCAGCGTGGCGAATCGCGCCGGGGCGGCTTGCGCTGTCGGCGTGCCGGCACTCGCCGGCAGGGCGCTGAACGCGAGAGCTGCGCAGATCGCGAAATATGGTGCGCGGCGGCTTATCAGATCGATGCGCAATGCGAGTCGCATGATGTGTCTCCCTGGTGCACGCCAATTAGCGAAACGTGTGCCATCGCTCGCAATCCATTGATACGTCTGGCGCCAACCAGCGCAAACATGACTAATGCGTTCCAAATCGGGAAAAAACGTTGCAACCCTGAAACGGATCAGCAGAAAATACCTATAATTCGTTAATCCGCGAGGTACGAAATACTGTCGCGAGAACGCCACGAAAAGCGCTTCCACTAATGTTTGATTTGTCGGCTGAATAAATCGCGATCGGCCGCTAAGCCTTGATGGGCAACGGATCAATCGATTAAATTCGCATAATTGTTTTCGAAGCGGCGCGCGTATAGTAAGCTCTCGAAAACAGCTTCAGATTTAAAAAAGGCCCATATCGGGCCGTCTCGAACACACACGCCGCTTTCTTGGGGATCAGCTGTCCGCACGGAATGGAATGGCCGTTCGGGTTTTGCGATTCGCGAATCCTGGACGAGTCAGCGTGTCTGAACCGCAATTTCAGGTGCATGCGTCGTCCTTAACGTTCGTTGGCGAGAGGATCTGAATAATGGAACCCGCAACGCGGCAACTGATTTACGTTTCGCGTGACCCGAGCGCGGAACTGAATACGCGTTTTATGCAGCGTGGCTGGCATGTCGAAGTCGTGGGATCGGCGCGCGACGCGCGCCGGGCAGTGCGCACCGGCACGGCTGCTGGCGGCCTGCTCGATCTGTCCAGTGATTTCCAGCCGCACGAAATCGCCGCTTTTGAATCCTGTTTGACCATGCCGAACGTCGGCTGGGTCGCTGCCACTACGCCTGGCCAACTCCAGGACGCCGCGTTGCGCCGGCTCGTGCGCGACTACTGTTTCGATTACGTGACTGTGCCGTCTTCTGGCGACCGTATTGTCGACTCGGTCGGTCATGCGTACGGCATGATCTCGCTGAGCGAAACGGCGTCGCACGACGGCTCGCAAGGCGCCGAGGGCGAGATGGTCGGCTCGTGCGACGCGATGCTCGCGCTGTTCCGCTCGATCCGCAAGGTCGCGATGACCGACGCGCCGGTGTTCATCTCCGGCGAATCGGGTACCGGCAAGGAGCTGACGGCAGTCGCCATTCATGAACGCTCGGCGCGGCGCAACGCGCCGTTCGTGCCGATCAATTGCGGTGCGATCCCGCCGCATCTTCTGCAATCGGAGCTGTTCGGCTACGAGCGCGGTGCGTTCACCGGCGCGAACCAGCGCAAGATCGGCCGGGTCGAGGCGGCCAACGGCGGCACGCTGTTTCTCGACGAAATCGGTGATCTGCCGCTCGAAAGCCAGGCGAGCCTATTGCGCTTCCTGCAGGAGCGCAAGGTCGAGCGGCTCGGCGGCCATAGCGCGATCGACGTCGACGTGCGCATCATTTCGGCCACGCACGTGGACATGACCGCAGCGATGATCGAAGGGCGCTTCCGTTCCGACCTCTATCACCGCCTCTGCGTGCTGCAGATCGACGAGCCGCCGCTGCGCGCGCGCGGCAAGGACATCGAACTGCTCGCGCGGCACATGCTCGAACGTTTCAAGAAGGATGCGAGCCGCCGCCTGCGTGGCTTCGCGCCCGACGCGATCGCCGCGCTGCATAACTACGGCTGGCCCGGCAACGTGCGCGAACTGATCAATCGGGTGCGGCGCGCGATCGTGATGTCGGAGGGACGCGCGATCACCGCGCGCGACCTCGAACTTGCCGAATACGTCGAGATCGTGCCGGTGTCGCTCGCGCAGGCGCGCGAAGCGGCCGAGCGTCAGGCGATCGAGCTTGCGTTGCTGCGGCATCGCGGGCGGCTCGGAGACGCGGCGCAGGAACTTGGCATCTCGCGAGTAACGCTGTACCGGCTGCTGTGCTCGCACGGCATGCGTCATATGGAAGGTGAGCCGATGGCGCCGCCGCACGGCGATTTGCCGGCGTCGGTGCAGCATCTGTAGGCGGCGCGGGCGAGCGGCGAGACGGGCGACGTGGCATGTGAAGGTCTGGCGCGTCGCCGGGGGTCTCGGGCTGTGCCGGTTCGGACGGATTGACTGTGCCTTCCGGGCGCAGCGACGCCGCCAGCAAGCGTCGCGTCGAAGCACTTTTGCATGCACGTATTTGCTGCCCGTATATCGCGTACCGCGGTGTTTTCCTTTCCGTCTGATATTTCCCTCGATATTCCCCATGCGGCGCGCCATGCCCCGGCGGCGTGCGGTCGCGCTTGCTAGAATCGGGTTTTGCTCAATTCCGTGTGCGCGCCTGATCGGGTTCGCGCCGCGCCGAAGGAAACTGCATGAAACAATACCTGGACCTCGTCCGTACGATTCTCGACACCGGCACGTGGCAGGAAAACCGCACCGGCATCCGCACCATCAGCATGCCCGGCGCGATGCTGCGCTTCGATCTGCAACAAGGCTTTCCAGCGGTCACGACTAAGAAGCTCGCGTTCAAGTCGGCGATCGGCGAGCTGGTCGGGTTTCTGCGTGCTTCGCGCAGCGCCGCGGATTTCCGCGAGCTCGGCTGCAAGGTGTGGGACGGGAACGCGAATCAGAACGCGCAGTGGCTCGCCAATCCGTATCGCGAGGGCCCGGATGATCTCGGTGATGTCTACGGCGTGCAATGGCGCAAGTGGCCGGCCTACAAGGTGCTCGACGCCAGCGCAAGTGCGCAACTCGCTGACGCGCAGGCGCGCGGTTTTCGCGTGATCACGCAGTTCGACGAAGAAGGCCGCTCGAAGGTGCTGCTTTACAAGGCGATCGACCAGCTGCGCCAGTGTCTCGACACGATCATGCAGAACCCCGCCGATCGACGCATTCTGTTCCATGCCTGGAACCCGGCCGTGCTCGACCAGATCGCTCTACCGGCTTGCCATCTGCTGTACCAGTTTCTGCCGAACGTTACGCGCCGCGAAATTTCGCTATGCCTGTATATCCGCAGCAACGACGTCGGGCTTGGCACGCCCTTCAATCTGACCGAGGGCGCGGCGCTGCTGCATCTGGTCGGACGGCTGACGGGCTATACGCCGCGCTGGTTCAGCTATTTCATCGGCGATGCGCATATCTACGAGAATCAGCTCGATATGCTGCACCAGCAGCTCGAGCGCGAGCCGTACGAGAGTCCGCGGCTCGCGATTTCCGATCGCGTGCCCGACTACGCGAAGACCGGCGTGTACGAGCCGGAATGGCTCGAGACGATCGAGCCTGCGGATTTCTCTCTGGTCGGCTATCGGCATCACGAGCCGTTGACGGCGCCGATGGCGATCTGATGTCGGTGGGAGCGGGGCGGTAGCGCTCGCCCTTGTCGTCGTCGAATAACAGAAGCCCCGCGATGGTTTGCATCGCGGGGCTTTATTGTTGCCGGGACGGCAGGCGTGCTGCTTAGCTCTTGTGATGCTCGTCGCGATTGCCGCCGCCCTGGTGCTGCTCGGCATGTTGCGGTTGCGGCTGGGGTTGCGGACGTGGCTGCTGCACCTGCTGGGGCCGCGGTTCGGGGCGTGGCTGCTGCATCTGCGGACGCGGCTCGGGCCGGGCTTGCGGCATCGGCTGCGGACGCGGTTCGAAATGCGGCTGCTGCGCCTGCCGGAACTGCGGTTCGGGGCGAGGGGCTTGCGGCATCGGCTGCGGACGCGGTTCGACACGCCGCTGTTGCGCCTGCTGCATTTGTGGTTCGGGACGCGGTTGCTGCGGCGGGAGGGCGTGCGGCGCCTGTTGCGTCACAGGCGGATGCGAGTTTGGCACACGCGCCTGTTGCTGCGCAGCCGGGTTGTCCGGCGGATGGGGCACACCGGCCTGTTGCGCGAAGCTCGGCTGTTGCGGGCCGCCCGGTTGCGCCATGCGCGGTGCCTGCTGCGCCATCGGGGTATGCGGCTGCGTCCATGCCGGCTGAGACCTGCCGACCGCGCCCCATTCCTGCGGCGCGCCGCGCTGCGGTGCGTACGCCGCCGCGTTGGCTGAATTCCCACCGGCTGCTTGCGGCGGCCGCGGCACACCATTCGACGGATGGCCCATATTGCCCGCGAGCCCGCTCTCGCCAGACTGCGGCGGACGCGGCTTGCCGACCGTCTGCGGCGGCATGCCCTGACGCGCTTGCGGCGCTTCGCCATGCGGCCCCACGACGCCGGCTTCGCTGGGCCGCTGGCCAGCCTGCTCGACGCCATGCGGGCCGTTACCGCCCATTGCGCCAGGCGCGCCAGGCGCACCCGCGGCCATCCCCGGCGGACGTCCCGGCACATGCGATTGCACGACCCGCACGTTCGCCACCGGCAGCGCGCTCGGTGCGCCGGTCATATGCGCCGGCACCGCGGTGCGCACGACCGGCTGGCCGCCGCCGGGCACCCGACCGCCGCTTTGCGCGAAGCGCTGCGCGAGCTCGTCGTGATAAGCGGCCGGCATGACGGGATTGCGAGTCGCGACGACCGGCCGGCCGACGACGCTCGCCGGTGGCCGGTAGTTCGCGCGCCGCAGATCCGACCCGAAGCTTTCGCGCACCGGCGCGATCCCCGGTGCGCCCGGGTTGATCCGCGCGTTGCGCCACTGCGCCGGATCGACCTTCTGCGAAAAGCGTCGGACTGGCTGACCGTGCACGAACGCTGTCGCCGGCACGGCTGTCACACCGCCCGGCACGCGATAGTTCACGTATGTGTTGCGGATGTTCACGTTGCGGCGGTAGTCGTTGACGATCGTCGTGCGGTTCACGCGGTCGTAGTACCCAGCGCTCCAGCGGTCGTGACCGCCCCAATGCGGATGCCACCGCTCGCCCGGCCCGAGCGGAAACCACGCGACGCCCGCCGCGATGACCCCGCCGACCGCCAGGTTCACACCCCAGTCGACACCGCCGTCGTCGTCGCCGACGAATGCGACCAGCGCCGGCGCATAGACCGGCGTCGCGTCCGCTTCGAGCGGACCTGGCACCCAGGCCCACGTGCCGTCGACCTCGGCCCAGCGGCCGTAGTGGTACGGCGCGAAGCCCCAAGGTTGGTCGTCGACCCAGGTCCAGCCCCACGGCGCCTGCCAGACCCAGTGGCCGTCGTGATACGGCGCCCAGCCGGCCGGCGTCGCATTCGGCACCCACACTTCGCCGTACTGCGGCGTCTCGCGCCATGTGCCGTTGGCATCGAGGTCCTCGTAGCCGGGGATGTCGCGCGACACGTAGCGCGCCGACAGCGAGCGGTCTTCGTCGGCGTCGCGGCTGGCGGCCCACTGGTCGAGTTCGTCGAGAGCAGGGGCGCGGTTGTCGGCGAGCTGCTGCAGGCTGGTGCCGGCAAAGCGGATCTGCTGACCCGCCGCGACCGGCACCTGGCCGCCGTCGCCGTACGCGATCGCGCTGCCGCTGCGCACGGTGACGGTCGTACTGCTGCCGTCCGGCGCGACGTCGACCCGGTAGTCGCCGGGACCATTTACGCCGAGCGCAAGGTTCGGCGTGTCGATTTCATACGACGAGCCCGGCGCGAGCTCGCGCACGCGCGTCGATAGCGTGCCTTGCGCGACTTTCAGTTGCGCGGTCGTGTCGTCGAGATTGAGCACGTCGAGGCTCGTGTTCTGGCCGAGGCGCACCGCGGTCGAGCCGATGTGCAGCTCGGAGCGTGCGTTCTGGTCGTTCCATAGCTGGTCGCCGGTCGTCAGCGGCCGGTTGATCTGCGCGTACGACCAGTCGGTCGCGCCGGCGGGCTCGGTAGTCACGGCGCCGGCCGTGTAGTTCAGCCGCGCGACGCGCCCCGGCGGATCGCCGCCCGACGGAGCGCCGCCCGACGGATCGCCGCCCGGCCCGACGGCCGCCGCGGCTTGTGGCGTGGGTGTCGCTTGCTGCGCCAGGGCGCTCTGCGCCGCGAGCGCGACGGCGGCCGCGATCAGCGTATAGCCGCTCATCCGGCGTCGGATCCCGGCATGCTGCACGGGCTGCTTGGCGTGTGTCATGACTGATCTCCGACGGACGCGGCAATGGGCCGGGTCCGTTCACTCACTGTACCCGCCGCCTATGTTTCAAGACTCGCTCATTTGTAAGGTGGATTCGCTGGCGTGTAACAAAAGGTCTCGCCACGTCGGGCCGCCGGCAGGTGAACGGTCTATCCGGCCAGAAACGCATCGAACTGTTGATGGCCGGCCGGCGTGACGCGCAGCACGCGCGGCCGCTCGGTCCGCTCGACCCAGCCATGCGCCGACCACGCATCGAGCAACGCCGCGCCGAGCGCGCCGCCCAGATGCGGCCGGCGCATGCTCCAGTCGAGGCAGGTGCAAGCGAAGCGCCGCCGTCGGGTCTTCTGCGCGGCCATATCGATGCCCCAGTCGGCGAAGCGGGCGACGCCCTGCGCGGTCGCTTCGAGCGATGCGCCGTCTTGCGTCAGCAGTCCGCGCTCGAGCATGCGCTCGAACATGCGCACCGACAGCTCGCCTGCCATGTGGTCGTAACAGGTGCGCGCATAGCGCATTTCTAGCGGCACGGTGCGTGCCGGACGCGGCACGGAGCGCTGTGGCGCGCTGACCTGCGCGACGTTGGCGAGTGCTTCGATCGATGCGGCGATGTCCGCCGACGCGATACGGAAATAGCGATGCCGGCCGCGCACTTCGAGCGCGAGCAGCCCGCCGTCGGTGAGCCGTCCGAGATGGGCGCTCGCCGCCGATGGCGACAGCCCCGCGATCATCGTCAGTTCGCCGGCTGGGCGGGCGCTGCCGTCCATTAGCGCCCACAGCATCGCGGCGCGGCCGGGATCGGCGAGTAGCGCGCCGATGCGGCTCAGGCCGGGGAAGTGGTTCTGGTCGTCTAAGAGGGGGGCGGTCATGGCGCGTCTCCTGAATGGGCGGCACAGGGCAGCGCGGTCCAATCGCAAAGCCCGCCGCCACGATTCCTACTCTACGCGCATCGGGTATTCGATGTTTCAGCTTCGCGTGAACAATCGATGCGACGGACGTGTCCGGCTCGGTCCGCGTTTGCGCGTCGTCGCGAGCCGCCAGGCTAGAATCGAAGCCTGTCCTTGCAGGAAATCGATGTGATGAAAACTCTTCTCGCCGTCGCCGCGGCGGTTCTGCTGTCCAGCGCCTGCGCGGGGGGCGGAGCCGGCTCGGGGTCGGCCGGCAGCGGCAGCATCAACATGTACGGCACCGTCGACACAGGGATCAGCGTCCACAACTAGGCCCATCCTCGGCCCATCGGCGCGCTTCGCGCCGCGTCCCCAATCGACGCCGCGCCGCGCGCAATATTGCGCTCGTATAATCGCCTCCTTTCAATGCATCCGATTGACCGGAGTCAAGATGAGCACTGTTCCCACCGCACCGCTGGACCGTTCGGAAACCACCTTCCGCTTTCTCGCCGAGCCGACCTCGGTCAACTTCGGCGGCAAGGTGCATGGCGGCGCGCTGATGAAGTGGATCGACGAAACCGCCTACGCATGCGCGGCGGTATGGTCTGGGCGCTATTGCGTGACGGTCAGCGTCGGCAATATCCGTTTCCGTCGGCCGATCCTCGTCGGCAATCTGGTCGAGCTGCGCGCGCGCGTCGTCGCGACGGGCCGCACCAGCATGCACATCCACGTGTCGGTGCACGCGGGCGACCCGAAGGGCGGCGAGCTGCTGCAGACCACCGACTGTCTCGTCGTCATGGTCGCCGTCAACGAGAACGGCCATCCGGTGCCGGTGCCCGCCTTCCTGCCAGAGACCGACGAACAGAAACGCCTCGCCAGGTACGCGATGGACGTGAAGGAAGCGCTCGACGCGATCGTCGAGCTGAAGCCGGAAGAAGTCGCGCAGGGAAAGATCTAAGCGCGCATCATCATGCGGTGCGTCCGACCATATCCTTCGGTCGCACCCACTCGTCGAACTGCTGCTCGGTGACATAGCCGAGCGCCAGCGCCGACGCCTTCAGCGTCGTGCCTTCCTTGTGCGCCTTCTTCGCGATCTGCGCGGCCTTGTCGTAGCCGATGTGCGGATTGAGCGCCGTCACCAGCATCAGCGATTCGTTGAGCAAGGTATCGATGCGCTCGTGATTCGGCTCGATGCCGGCCGCGCAGTTGTCGTTGAAGCTGTGCGCGCCGTCGGCGAGCAGGCGCACCGACTGCAGCACGTTGTGCGCGATCATCGGACGGAACACATTGAGCTCGAAGTTGCCGCTCGCGCCGCCGATGTTCACGGCGACGTCGTTGCCGAACACCTGCGCGCACAGCATCGTCAACGCTTCGGACTGGGTCGGATTGACCTTGCCCGGCATGATCGAGCTGCCCGGCTCGTTTTCGGGGATCGACAGCTCGCCGAGACCGCAGCGTGGGCCGCTCGCGAGCCAGCGGATGTCGTTGGCGATCTTGTTCAGGCTCGCGGCCACCGTTTTGAGCGCGCCGTGCGCGAATACCAGCGCGTCGGCGGCTGCCATCACCTCGAACTTGTTCGGCGCCGACACGAACGGCAGACCGGTCAGCTTGCCGATCGCGGCGGCGACGCCGTCGGCGAACTTCGGGTGCGCGTTCAGTCCCGTGCCGACCGCGGTGCCGCCCTGCGCAAGCTCGTACAGATGCGGCAACGCCGACTCGACGTGCCGGATGCCGTGCTCGAGCTGCGCGACATAGCCCGAGAATTCCTGGCCGAGCGTGAGCGGCGTCGCGTCCTGCAGGTGCGTGCGGCCGATCTTGACGACGTCGGTGAACGCTTTCGCCTTGCCGTCGAGCGTGTCGCGCAACGTCTTCAGCGCGGGCAGCAGATGCTTGACGATGGCATCCGCGGCAGCCACGTGCATCGCGGTCGGAAACACGTCGTTCGACGACTGCCCGCGATTCACGTCATCGTTCGGATGCACCTTGCGCGCTTCGCCGCGCTCGCCGCCGAGCAGCTCGCTCGCGCGGTTCGCGATCACCTCGTTCAGGTTCATGTTGGTCTGCGTGCCCGAGCCGGTCTGCCAGACCGCCAGCGGAAATTCGTCCGGATGCTTGCCGTCGATGATCTCGTCGGCCGCCTGCATGATCGCGCGGGCCTTCTGCTCGTCGAGCACACCGAGGCCGAGGTTGACCTCGGCGGCCGCGCGCTTGGTCACCGCGAGCGCGGTGACCAGCTCGGGCGACTGCTTTTCCGTCGAAATCTTGAAGTTCTGCAGCGAGCGCTGCGTCTGCGCGCCCCACAGGCGGGCGTTCGGCACCGCGATTTCGCCGAACGTGTCGCGCTCCATCCGTACGTCTTCAGTCATGGTTGACTCCGCTTCTCAAAGTTCCGAGTTGACAGGCAATAACGAGAATAGACCCGTTAGCGCATTCCGGTAAAAACCGGCCTGCGGATCGAAAATGTAGGTGCGTGTCTGGCCGTTCTCGACGTCGGTCCAGACGAGCGGCGACAGGGGCGCGCCGATCGAGCGCAGATAGGCGAGCTGGGCCGCGTCGGCGAGCGTCACGTGGTAGCTGTGATCGGGCTGGATGGCACGCTCGAAGATGCCGGCGACCTGATTCGCGAGTTCGGGGCTGTGGATCACGAGTGCGAGCTCGGTGTTCAGATTGGCCGAGCGCGGGTCGAGGTTCATCGAGCCGATGACGAGAATCTGGTGGTCGATCACATAAGTCTTCGCATGCAAACTCGCGCGCGAACGCGAGCCGACCAGCCCCACGTTCGGCGTGTCCTGGTATGACCTGAATTCGTACAGTTCGACGCCTGCCTTTAGCAGCGGCACCCGGAACGGGCTGTAGCCGGCCTGCACGGCGACCGCGTCGGTAGCCGCGAGCGAGTTGGTCAGCACTGCGATGCGGATGCCGCGGCGCGTGAGCTCGCCGGCCGCCTGCACGCCCGACGCGTGCGGCACGAAGTAGGGCGACACGATCAGGAAGTCGTGCTGCGCGTCGCGCATCAGTTCGCGCAGCCGCGCGAGCGGCGGGCTCACGTAGTCCGGCGACGGATGCGCGATCTTCTCCGGCAGGTCCGCTCTGAATTCCGCACCCGCCCACGTGAGGCCGAGCTGCTCGCTCGTAATCTGCGCGGCGAGCGGCGTCGCGTTCAGCGGTTTCGCGTTGTACGGATCGGCATTGGTGCGCCAGTGGTGGCGCAGGTCGTCGCGCGTCTGGTCGAGTTCTTTCTGGTCGAATTTCTGCTTGTTCAGCGCACGCAGCGGATAGGCGAGGTCGCTGTTCCAGTAGTCGTCGAAACTCGCTGAGACGTCGGCGACGATCGGGCCCGCCGCGAGCACGTCCATGTCGCGGAACTGCAGCGTTTCGCTGGCGCTGAAGTACTCGTCGCCAAGATTGCGCCCGCCGACGATCGCGAGCTGGTTGTCCGCGATCATCGCCTTGTTGTGCATGCGGCGCGTGAAGTGGCCGATCTGCGTGAATACGTTCGTGGTGCGCTCGAACATGCCCTGCTGGGCGCTGCCGAACGGATTGAAGACGCGAATCTCGATGTTGTCGTGCGAGTTCAGCCCCGCCATGATGCGGTCGATGTCCTTGAAGTTCAGATCGTCGACCAGCATGCGCACGCGCACGCCGTGATCGGCCGCATACAGCGCGGCGCCGAGCAGCAGCTTGCCGGTGGTGTCCTCGTTGGCAATGTAGTACTGCATGTCAAGGGTTCTGGTCGCCGCGCGCGCGAGCGCGATGCGCATCTGCAGCGCGTCGGTGCCGTTCGCCAGCACGCGAAAGCCCGACTGCTCCGGATGCTTCGCCTCGAACGGCGCGAGCGCTTCGCGCAGCGGCGTATCCGCGGTGGCGGGGAGTGCGTGCGTGAGCTGGCGGTTGAACGCGGTGGCGGGCGGCTTCGTCGCGCAGGCGGTCACCAATGCCGCCGCGCAACAGAGCAGGAAAAATTGCCTCGTCGTGCTGACTATCGAGTGGCGGCGCGCGGCCCGCCGAGGTTGTTCGAATTGGCCCTGCACGCTGTTTTCCCCTTGTTTTGCAAGCTTTTCGCGTGGCGACAGCGAAGGCCTGCGCACGCTGTCGAGAAAACCATTCTAAGGGAATTGGGGCGCGTGTTCGTCGTTCGTCCGCAAACGCAGCAGCGTGCCGCGCGTCGGTCGGGAGCGCGCCGCGGTTCGGTGATCCATCACCTGATGCGAACCGCGGCGCGCCGACGCTCTATCAGACCCGCCCGGCGCGCAGCGCGCGCTCGCCATCGGGATGGGTCGAGCCTTTCGCCGGGCGACCCGCCCACACTCCCGCGAGCAGCGAGCCCGACAGGTTGTGCCAGACCGAGAACAGCGCGCCCGGCAGCGCGGCGAGCGGCGTGAAGTAGAGCTTGCCGAGCGTCGCGGCGAGACCGGAGTTCTGCATGCCCACTTCGATCGCGAGCGTACGGCAGACGGCTTCGTCGAAACCGAGCAGACGGCCGCCCCAGTAGCCGCCGAGCAGGCCGATGCCGTTGTGCAGGATGACGCCGACCATCACGACGAGGCCCACCGACGCGATGCTCTTCTGCGTGCCGCCCACCACCGCGCCGATGATCAGCACGATCGCGACCATCGACACGAGCGGCAGGATCGGTTCGATCTTGCGCACGAGCTTGCCGAACAGATGATTGACGACGAGACCGACGACGATCGGCAGCGCGACTATCTGCAGGATGCTCATCAGCATGCCGTGCACGTCGACGACGATCGACGCGTCGACGTAAAGGCGCGTGAGCAGCGGGGTCGCGAACACGCCGACGAGCGTCGACAGCGCGCTGATCGTCACCGACAGCGCGACGTCGCCGCGCGCGAGATAAATCATCACGTTCGACGCGGTGCCGCTGGCGACGCTGCCGACCAGCACCATGCCGGCGGTCAGCTCGGGCGGCATGCGCAGCGCCCGGGCGATGACCCACGCGGCGAGCGGCATCACGAGGTAGTGCAGCACGATGCCGGCGATCACCGGCGCGGGCCGCGAAAACACGCGCAGGAAGTCGCCGGCCGACAGCGTGACGCCCATCGCCAGCATGATGATCGTGAGGAGCGTGGTGACGTGCGGCGCAACGCCGGAAAACGAGGCCGGCGAGAAGTACGCGGCGACCGAGACGAGCACGGCCCAGAGCGGGAACAGGCGGGTGACACGGGCAAGCATGGCGGGTGGTCCTTGGTTATGTTGTATCGCGGGAAAGTGGGGCTGCGGCGCGGCCGGGTGTCGGCTGGCGGCTGGCGTTGCGGCGTTTGCCGCGCCAAAGCGGGTGAAGCGGCTACGGCAAGCGCCGTGGCGAAAGCGCGGCAAAAACGGGCGGCCCATTGAAGCCGCACGCGAAGCGGGCAATGGTGAGCGCGCGAGCGGCGCCAGTCCGGCGCCTGCCTTCGTGAGGCGCGCCGTCGTGCGGTTCGTGGCGCGTGAGCGTGGGTTAGCGCTCGCGTGCCGCGGCGGCCATTTTACCTTTTACAGGGAGTGCTTCAGGAGTGGAGCGTACGGCTACTTCGCTCGAACCGAGCGCGCGGGCGGCGTGGCCGATGCCGCCGTCGGCGCCTGCCGCCGGCTCAGCCTGTGAAAACGCAGCGTCATCAGCAGCGCGACGCTCGCAAGACCTGCGGCGAGCCCCCACCACAAGCCGCGCGCGCCGAGGCCGGCGTGAAACGCGAGCAGATAGCCGGTCGGAAAACCGATCACCCAGTAGCCGAACGCGGCGGCGATCATCGGCACGCGCGTGTCCTTCAGGCCGCGCAGACAACCGGAGCCCACCGCCTGCATCCCGTCGACGATCTGGAAAATCGCCGCCACGCCGAGCAGCGAACTGGCGAGCGCGATGGTCGGGGCGTTGGCCGGGTCGTCCAGATGCAGATACAGACCGACGATCCAGTGCGGCGCGGTGATCAGCACGAGGCCCGACATCGACATGAAGCCGACGCCGAGTGCGAGCGCGACGAAGCCCGCGTGGCGCGCGGCGAGCGGCTGACCGGCGCCGGCCCAGTAGCCGACCCGCACGTTGGCCGCCTGGCCGATCGACAGCGGCACCATGAACGCGACCGACGCGACGTTCAGCGCGATCTGATGCGCGGCCAGTTGCGATTCGCCGAGCAGGCCGACCATCAGGCCAGTGGCGAGGAACAGCGTCGACTCGACGCCGTAGGTGATCGCGACCGGCCAGCCGATGCCGAACAATTCGCCCATCAACGGCAGCTTCGGCCGCGTCGCGACGACGAAATGGCGGAAGCGCGGCCGCAGATGCAGCAGCGCCATCAGCACGAGCGCGGTCAGCCACACGGTGATCGTGGTCGCGGCCGCCGAGCCGAGAAAACCCAGCCGCGGCAGCCCGTACGCGCCGTGGATGAGCCCGTAGTTCAGGAAGCCGTTCACGCCGACGCTCGCGATCGACACCCACAACAGGCGCCGTGCCGCGCCGATCGCCGGCAGAAACGAGCGCATCAGGCCGACGCCGATCAGGCTCGCGGGTGCGCCCCAGCGCAACACCGCCGCGTATCGGCCGACGTTGTGCGCGAGCAGGCCCGGCTCGCCGACCGCGAGCAGGATCCTCGACGCGAACGACAGCAGGATGAACGCCGGCACCGACAGCAGCACCGACAGCACGAAACCGGTCCAGTAAATATGCGGTACCCGGCCGTCGTCCCGCGCGCCGCGCGCGTGCGCGACGCTGACGCTGACCGAGGTCAGCACGCCCTGCAGCAGCGTGACGACGACGAAAAAGAGGTTCGCGCCGAGGCCGCCGGCGGCGAGCGCATCGGGGCCGAGCGAGCCGAGCAGGATCGTGTCGGTGACGCTCATCGCCATTTGCGACAGTTGCGCGATCGCGAGCGGCGCGGCGAGCCGCGCGGTGTCGGCCGCGTGGCGGGATAGGGTCGGCGGCCGGCTGGCCACGCGAGCGAAGCTGGGTTGAGTCATCGAATGCCTGACGGCGAAAAGTGGCAGCGGTGGCAACAGCGGTGGCAACAGCGAAAGGCGGGCGCAAGCGGCGCCGCATTGCATCTCGCCGCGCGCGCCGACGGGCGTTGGAGCGGCCGGGGAGCGGGCGGGAAAAAACCGCGACACGGCGCCGAGCCGGTCAGCCGACTCCTCGCCCGTGGCGCGGTCCGTCGTGTACCTGTCGAAACCGACAGCTTATTGCCTCCCCCGGCCGCTGTCGATGGACGACGCACAATTCTGGTGCGTGCCGTCCTGCGATTTTCCGGACTGCCGTCAGCCTTCGTGGACCGCGATCCGCGTATCGCCGAGCAGCACGACCTGGCCCGCGCGGATCTTGCAGGTCTTACGCGTCTCGACCCGGCCATCGACCATCACGGCGCCGTCGGCAACCATCATTTTCGCGGAGCCGCCACTATCCGCGAGGCCCGTGATCTTCAGCAGATTGTGGAGTTCGACGTATTCGCCGGTCAGCGTGAAATTGAGGTTGGGCATGGCGTTTGCACCTTTGGGCACGGGGTCGCGTTGGGGTTCGCATCATAAAGCAAGCGCACCCGGAGCGGCGGCGCGGCCATCCGGCGAGCCCTTCGCGCAAGCAAATGAAAGTAGATGTTATTCAGTTGTCGGAAAGTGAAACGTTCCGTAACGCTGGTCGCACCGGATGGATTTCACTCCTAGAGTGCAGTTCAGCAGCAAAGCCCGCTGGCTTCCGGGATCGCTCCCCGGCCGCCCATCCAGCGACGCACAGACCGGACGAGGCGCGCGCGACGTTCCGTCATCACGACGCCAGAGAGTCCGCCCGTGTCACAACAACTCCAGAGAGGATAACCATGACCCAGATTCGTTCGCTCCTGATCGGTACCGCCCTCACTGCCTTTGCCGCGACGGCGGCCGTTGCGCAGACCGCGCAGCCGGCAGCAGGCATCGGCGCTCAGGCGCAGATCCAGAGCCAGGGCGCCGCCGACATGGCGCCGCCGTCCGCGGCTGGCGCCCAGCGCATGCAGGTGCCGCCTTCGACGCAGGGCATGCAGCAAGTCCCGGGCGCACCCGCCGCGCAAGGCGTCGAGGCGCCGCCGCCGGCCCGGTTGACGGCTTCGGGCTCCACCGACCCGCTCGTGCAGAAGCGCGACGCCGACGCGAAGGCCAACGCCGAGTATCGCGCGGCCAGGAAGTCCTCGAAAGCGGAATTGAAGGCGGAGCAGAAGGCCGCGAAGGACCAGTACAAGGAGCAGGTGCGCGGCGCGAAGCTGAACCAGAAGGCGGACAAACAGACCGCCAATAACGAAATGAAGATGAACATGGAAGGGCAGGCTGCCGCGCAGGGCGACGGCGCGGACGTCAAGCACTAAGCCCTGCTGGATGCCGCGGCGCGCGGGTCTGCGAGGCTCGCGCGCCGCGGGCGTCAGGCGAAGGCCGACAAGAAAGCCGCGCTCGCCCAGGCGAAAGCGGACAAGACCACGCCGACGCGCAGGCCGACGCCGACAAGGCCAGCGCTGCTGCCAACCTGAAGGACGCGAAGAAACAGTAGTGCGCGGCGTAGACCGGCGGGTCGGCGCCCGAAAAAAGGGGCGCTTGTCGCATAAGGTTGTATGGATATACAGTGTGCGTCGCATCCTGAAAATCCATCCAACCCGCGAAACCGATCAGTGTCCACCGTCGCCGAATCCGCTCCGTCGTTCGATACCGCCGCCTGGCTAGCGAAGCTCAACGACGCCCAACGCGAAGCCGTCGAATACGGGACCGACACGCCAGACGCGCTGCCCGGCGCGCTGCTCGTGATCGCGGGCGCCGGCTCCGGCAAGACCAACACGCTCGCGCACCGCGTCGCCAATCTGGTGGTGAAGGGTGCCGATCCGCAGCGCATCCTGCTGTTGACCTTCTCGCGCCGCGCGGCGCTCGAAATGATCCGCCGCGTGACCCGCATCGCGGGCGCTGCGGCCACTACCGTCGGCCCACGCGCCGCGCTCGCGCAAGGGCTCACGTGGGCGGGTACCTTCCATAGTGTCGGCGCGCGGCTGTTGCGCGAATACGCGGATCTGATCGGCCTCGCGCCCGCGTTCACGATCAACGACCGCGAAGACTCCGCCGACCTGATGAACCTCGTGCGCCACGAGCTTGGACTGTCCGCGAAGGAGCGGCGCTTTCCGGCGAAGGGCACCTGCTTCGCGATCTACTCGCGTGTCGTCAACACCGGCGCATCGCTCGGCCAGGTATTGGACCGCGCGTTTCCGTGGTGTCGCGAGTGGGAGGGCGATCTGCGCCGGCTGTTCGCCGCATACGTCGACGCCAAACAGAAGCAGAGCGTGCTCGACTACGACGATCTGCTGCTCTACTGGTCGCACATGGCCGCCGAGCCCAGCATCGCGGCCGATCTGTCGGCGCGTTTCGATCATGTTCTGGTCGACGAATACCAGGACACCAACCGCCTGCAGGCGTCGATCCTGCTCGCAATGAAGCCGGACGGCCGTGGCCTGACCGTGGTCGGCGACGACGCGCAGTCGATCTATTCGTTTCGCGGCGCGACGGTGCGCAATATCCTCGACTTTCCCACGCAGTTCGAGCCGCCCGCCAGGCAGGTCACGCTCGAGCGCAACTATCGCTCGACCGAGCCGATTCTCGCCGCGTCGAACGCGGTGATCGAACTCGCGAGCGAGCGCTACACCAAGAATCTGTGGACCGACAAGGCGTCGGCGCAGCGCCCGCGCCTCGTCACGGTCGCCGACGATGCCGCGCAAGCTCGCTACGTCGTCGAGCAGGTGCTCGAGGCGCGCGAGCAGGGCGTGAAGCTGAAGTCGCAGGCGGTTTTGTTTCGCGCCGCGCATCACAGCGCCGCGCTCGAGATCGAGCTCACGCGCCGCAACATTCCATTCGTCAAGTTCGGCGGGCTCAAATTTCTCGACTCGGTGCATGTGAAGGACGTGCTCGCGGTGCTGCGCTGGGCCGAGAATCCGCGCGATCGCGTCGCCGGCTTTCGCGTCGTGCAGCTGCTGCCGGGCGTCGGCCCGGCCACTGCGGCGAAGGTGCTCGACGACATCGTCGCGCGCGCGGACGGCGGCGATCCGGTCGCGACTGCGGGCGGTGTGCTGGCCGCGTTTGCGGCGCCCGCGCGCACGCAGGAAGACTGGCATCCGTTCGTCAAGCTGATGTCGAGCGTGTACGGCCGGCAAACGCCGTGGCCCGCCGAGTTCGAGATGGTGCGGCGCTGGTACGAGCCGCATCTGGAGCGTAATCACGAGGACGCCGCGATCCGTCACGCGGACCTGCTGCAGATGGAAAGCATCGCGGGTACGTATCCGTCGCGTGAACGCTTCCTGACCGAATTGACGCTCGATCCGCCCGACGCGACCAGCGACGAATCCGGCGTGCCGCTGATCGACGAGGACTACCTGATCCTGTCGACGATCCATTCGGCGAAGGGTCAGGAGTGGCGCAACGTGTTCGTGCTGAACGGCGTCGACGGCTGTATTCCGTCCGATCTCGGCACCGGCAGCGACGAGGAAATCGACGAGGAGCGGCGCCTGCTTTACGTGGCGATGACGCGCGCGAAGGAAGACCTGCACATCGTCGTGCCGCAGCGCTTTTACGTGCACAACCAGACGCATCTGGGCGACCGCCATGTGTGGGCGTCGCGCACGCGCTTCATCGCCACGCCGATGCTGCCGCTGTTCGACGCCTATGCGTGGCCGCGCATTGCGGTGGCGAGCGCGCCGAGCGCGGCGGGGCTCGCCGCGGCCGCGCAGGCGAAGATCGAGATCGCGGCGAAGCTCAGGAAGATGTGGGATTGAGCGGCTAGCACCGCGCGTTGGGATCGACGCGCGGGCAGGGGGCGCGTTGATCCGACGAAGGGACGCGCGCCGCGCGGGTCAGTGGAAGCTCAGCGCGACTGCCGCTGCTGTTGCTGCGCGACCGGAGGCGGCGGCGGCACGAAGAAATTGCGCAGCCATGCCGCGAGCCGCGAGAACACGTCGTACGGCTCCTCGACGAAAATCTCCGGCTTCAAGAGCCGCAGATACTCCATGATCTGCTGCGCTTCCTGCTTCTGGAACGTGCCGTGCGAAATGCCTAGCCGCAACAGCCCACGCAGTTCGCCGAGCTTCTCGCGCGCGGTGCTGCCCACGCTCATCTCGCACGCGACCTTCGCCTCGTAGACGCGCTGGCGCAGCGATTCGACGAGCCGCCATGCCGGCGTCTGCATCACTTCCTCGAGCGCCTGAATGTCCTGCACGGTGCTCTTGATCTGCGAGGCGAGGGGGTCGACCAGCGTCGCGTCGCCTTCCGCTTCCTTGACGATTGCGGCGGCCCAGTCGCGGCATTGCTTGGTGAGTTCCTCGGGCGTCCATTCCGAGCGCGCCGCGAAACCGAAGCCGAACTCGCCCGCCTGCCGCATCAGGATCGACACGACGTCCGGGAATTCCTTGTCGAGCGTGCGTTTGGCCCACGCGTACTGGCCGCCTTGCAGCATCCGCTGTACCGCGTGCTCGGTGAGCGGCACCATGTTGTCGAGCAGCTTGGCGCGTAAGAAATCCTCGAACGACGGCGTCGCGAACTGCGGATCGAGCTTCAGCGAGACCCGTAAAAAGGCCTCGAAGTCCTTGCGCAGCGACGCGACGGTCTCGTCCTTGAGCTTCAGGGTGATTTGACCCATGTGTTATCCCGTTTAATGCGGCCGCGCGCGGCGCGCCGTCGCAAGATCGCCCGGCCGCTCGCGGACCGAGGCGATGCGACGCCGGTTGCCGACGCGCTTGATTCCAGCCTGTTGCCGCGTAACCAGCGGGACGACTCCCGATGAGCGGACCTCGACTGCATATCGGCGGGGTGGCGGGAAACTTGAGAGCGGCCCGGCGACGCGCGGGCGCTTTGGAGGGAAGCTTCGGGCAATGGCCCGCTTGGGAGTCGCTTGAACGGGAGTGCGCGGCCCGCGACGCGGCGAGGTGTCGACGGGACCGCTGATGAGTCGATGAGCGTAGAGACAGGGCGCGCTTACTTCAGCACCACGCACTGCCAGACGAAGAACACGCCTAGACCGACTGCGATCGTCAGCAGCGGCCGGCGCGTCAGCGCGCTAACGACGATCGCGGCGAGCGCGCCGACCAGCTGCGGATTGCGCCAGCTCAGCTCGGCGTTGTTGCCGTGCGGCGACACGGCCATCGGGACGATGATCGCGGTCAGCACGGTGACCGGCACGAAGCTAAGCGCGGCGCGCAGAAGCGGCGGGAACACGAGCCGGTCGCCGAGCACGAACACGGCCGCGCGGATCAACCACGTAATCGCGGCCATGCCGACGATCAGAACGACGTAGTTCATCGCGTGGCCTCCACGGGACGGCGCGCGCCACGCAGGTTCAGACGCGACATCGACAGCAGCACGCCAACCGCGACTCCCGCGAACACCGCGCCGAGCAGGCCGAGCTTATACGGCCACGCCTGCCAGAAAAACGCCAGCGCGCCGGCGGTGACGGCCGCCGCGATATAGCGCAGCGCGACCAGTTGCGGCACGACGATCGCAATGAACGTCGCGACCATCGCAAAGTCGAGACCGAGCGACTGCAGGCCGGGGAAGGCCGCGCCGAACAGCAGGCCGGCGACGGTCCATAGCTGCCAGTTCAGATACATCGCGACGCCGGCGCCGAAGAAGTAGTACGGGCCGACCGTGCCCGGCTCGCGATGCCGGTAGTGCTCCCACGCGACCGCGAAGACTTCGTCGGTGAGCAGCGCGCCGAGCGCCCAACGCCAGCGCTTCGGCAGATGCGCGACGTGCGGTGCGAGCGTCGCGCTATACAGCACGTGACGCAGATTGACGACGAGCGTGGTCGCCCAGATCACGGCGAAGCTCACATGCCCGGCGATCAGGCCGAGCGCGATGAACTGCGCGGAGCCCGCGAAAACGACGAGCGACATCAACTGGCCGTGCCACAGATGCAGCGGGCTGGAGGTCACGAGCGTGCCGAAAATGACGCCGAACGGCGCGGCGCCGACCATCATCGGGATGATGTCGCGCGCGCCGGCGGCGAATTCTTTGAGATGGCCGCCCCGGGTGGGCTGGCCTTGGGTGGAATCGGTCAATCTAAGCCTCCTTGATGTCGGAAGCATAGCGGCTGACCGGCGTTCGGACTTGTACGTTCTTGCGGCGGGTTGCGGATGGGGTGCTACGGTGTAGCGGGGGGATGGCTGATGACGGGCTGACGGATTGCGGCGGCACGCTCACGGCGCGCGGTGCAGGCGCCGGCGGTGCCGCAGCGCGTTACGAACCGCGCTGCGTTCCTTGCCATTGGCCCGGCGGCACGCCGAACATGCGCCGGAAATGCCGCGTGAAATGGCTCTGATCCGTGAAGCCGCTCGCGGCGGCGACGTCGGTCACCGGGACGCCGGCGCGCAACGGCGCGAGCGCGCGCTGCAGGCGCACCTGATTGCGCCACGCGTGGGGCGGCAGGCCGGTCGATTGGGTGAATAGCCGCGCCGCGTGGAACGGCGACAGACCCGCTGCCTTCGCGACCTCGGCGAGCGTCACCGGTTCGACGAGGTCGCCGGTCAGACGCTCCTGCATCAGTGCGACGCGAGTGTCGTCGGTGGCGACGCGAGCGGTGGCGGGGCGCGTCCGCGCATAGCGGACCAGCAACGTGGACAGCGCGTCGAGCATCGCGGTTTCGGCGGCGAGCGCGTCGTCGCCGGCTTCGAGCAGACGGTGGGCGTGCGCGAGCCGCGTCGCGAGATCGGAATCGCGGATCACGCCGGGCGCGAACCACGGTAAGGCCTGCGGCTTGCCGGCGACTTCGTCGGCCAGCGCGCAGAGGAACCCGATCGGCGCATACATCACGCGATAACGCCAGCCCGCCTCGACCGCCTTCGACCCCGTGTGCAACTCGCCCGGGTTGATGACCGGCACGCTGCCCGCTTCGGCGACATGGTGCTCGCCGTTATACCGATAGCATTCCGCACCCGCGACGATCACCGGGATCGTGTAGGCGTCGTGCCAATGCGGCGCGAACTCGTGATCGTGATATTCGGCGGTGAGCAGATCCGCGCCGGGCAGTAGCGGCGTGCGCCAGTAGCGGGCGGAATCGCGGAAACGAGGGGTGGCGGTCATGACGAAAGTCTGGCTGGACCGGTCAGTTTAACGCGTCGTTGTCGGGGACGGCGGCGGGTGTGCAGCGCCGCGCCGCGTGCCGCGGGTGCCGTCAATTGCCGGTACTTGTCCTGACTTGCCTTACTTGACCGGAATCGTCGTGCCAGTGGGCATCGGCACGGCGCTCACGCTGTTTTTCGCGCTGCCGCTGACGACGCGGTCGCTGTAGGTCAGATAGACCAGGGCGTTGCGCTTCGTGTCGACCACGCGCACCACGTGCAGCGACTTGAAGATCAGCGACATGCTGACCGAGAACACGTCGTCCTTCCGCTTGACGGGGCCGGTGAAATGCAACTCCCCGACCTGGCGGCACGCGATCGACGCCTCGGTCGGATCTTCGGCGATGCCGAGCGTGCCTTTGACGCCGCCCGTCCGCGCCCGCGACACGTAGCAGGTGACGCCTTGCACGATGGGATCGTCATAGGCCTCCACGACCACGCGGTCGGAGCCGGTAACGTGAAAATTCGTATTGACGCTGGCGATTTCTTCGCCGCGCGCCGAAGAAAGCAGCAGGGCGCCGGCGGCCGCGAGCGCGATGCGTAGCGAGGTGGATTTCATGAGCGTGCCGGTTGAGTGTCTGGAGTGGGCCGGCGCCAGAGCGGGGCGAAACGTGCGCCGTGAAGGCGCCATCGTATAACGGCGCGCGGCGCGCGTGAGGCTGTCCGTCGTGGCACAAAAACAAAAAGGCCCGCATGGATGCGGGCCTTTCAAAATTTTTGGCTCCTCGACCTGGGCTCGAACCAGGGACCTACGGATTAACAGTCCGGCGCTCTACCGACTGAGCTATCGAGGAACAGCAGTACAACTTGATCTACATAAAAAAACCCGTCTGATTAACGGGCTTTTGCAATTCTTGGCTCCTCGACCTGGGCTCGAACCAGGGACCTACGGATTAACAGTCCGGCGCTCTACCGACTGAGCTATCGAGGAACAGAACAACAACAGCAGAGAAACGAAATTTTAGAGGCAGCTGAAACGTCTGTCAATACCTCGGCGTTCATCCTGATACTGAATCTGAACGGCCAAGGCAGGTGACAGGCGGCCGCGCTCAGCGCGCGAGCAGCGCGAGCTTTTCCTTCACATCCTTGAATTCCTCGGCTTCCGGCAGCGGTGCCTTGGTCTTCGTGATGCTCGGCCACGCTTTCGCCAGGTCGGCGTTCAGCGCGATGAAGTCCTGCTGGTCTCCCGGCACGTCTTCTTCGGCATAGATGGCGTTCACCGGGCACTCGGCCACGCACACGGCGCAGTCGATGCATTCATCGGGGTCGATCGCGAGGAAGTTGGGACCTTCGCGAAAGCAGTCCACCGGGCACACATCGACGCAGTCGGTATAGCGGCACTTGATGCAGCTTTCGGTCACAACGTGAGTCATTCAGGCAGCTCCTGCATGCGGAATCGGGGAGGGCGCGGACGCCAAAAGCACTATTGTAACGTAACGTCAACAGGCGCATAAAGCATCGGGCCGTGCGTCTTATATGTTTTTGTGATTAGTTTATGGGGTGCCGCGAGCGGCCGCGCGATGGCGGCGAAGGCCCGGTGGCACGCTGGATGCGGACGCATTCGGGTAACATGCATCAGGTTGGCGCGCCGCTCGGCTCAGCGCGTCCGTTGCAAGGGTGCAGTGAGCCCTTTTCGTTTTTTCAGCGGTCCAGTTCGTACCATCATGATTATTACTTCGCTGCTCGATACCGATCTGTATAAGTTCACGATGATGCAGGTGGTGTTGCATCACTTCCCCGCCGCCAACGTGGAGTACCGCTTCCGCTGCCGCACGCCGAACGTCGATCTGGTGCCGTACGTCGACGAGATTCGCGACGAAGTGCGCAAGCTCTGCGAACTGCGTTTCGCCGACGACGAACTCGACTACCTGCGCCGCATGCGCTTCATCAAGGGCGACTTCATCGAGTTCCTCGCGTTGTTCCATCTGAACGAGAAGTACATTTCGATCACGCCGTCGCCGAAGGGCAATGGCGAAATCGACATCGACATCAAGGGGCCGTGGCTGCATACGATCCTCTTCGAAATTCCGGTGCTCGCGATCGTCAACGAAGTCTATTTCCGCAACACCCAGCAAACGCCCGACTATCACGTAGGCCGTGGCCGTCTGCTCGACAAGATTCAACTGCTCGGCGCTCGTCCGGAGTTCGCCGACTGCAAGATCGCCGATTACGGCACGCGCCGCCGCTTCTCGAAGCAGTGGCACGAGGAAGTGATCCTCACGCTCAAGGACGGTCTCGGCGAGCAGTTCGCCGGCACGAGCAACGTCTTCTACGCGATGAAGCACAGCCTGACACCGCTCGGCACGATGGCGCACGAGTACCTGCAGGCTTGCCAGGCGCTCGGTCCGCGGCTGCGCGACTCGCAGATCTTCGGCTTCGAGATGTGGGCGAAGGAATATCGCGGCGACCTCGGGATCGCGCTCTCCGACGTGTACGGCATGCAGGCGTTCCTGCGCGACTTCGACATGTACTTCTGCAAGCTGTTCGACGGTGCTCGCCACGATTCCGGCGACCCATTCGACTGGGGCGAGCGCCTGCTCAAACACTACGAGGCGAATCGTTGCGACCCGCGCACCAAGGTCCTCGTGTTCTCCGACGCGCTCGACATCCCGAAGGTGCTGCAGCTATACGAGCGCTTCCGCGGCCGCTGCAAGCTCGCGTTCGGCGTGGGCACCAATCTGACCAACGACCTCGGCTACAACCCGCTGCAGATCGTGATCAAGATGGTTCGTTGCAACGGTCAGCCGGTCGCGAAATTGTCGGACTCGCCGGGCAAGAACATGTGCGAGGACAAGGCGTATCTCGCGTATCTGCGCCAGGTGTTCGGCATCGCGCAGCCGGAAGAAGAGGCGGCCAGGTAGCGCGCTTTGCGGACTGCTTTTCGGTTCATCGCCTGACCATGATCTGCTCGCGTTCGGGGGCACGGCGAACAGTGTCGCCGCGCTGTCGACTGGCGGCAATATGCCGTTCGGCCAGGGTGTTCGCGCGGAGCGCGGCCGGTATAATCCTCGCCATATCGCACGGCCGTCGACACGAGGATTTCGCCCATGGACACATCGATTGCCCGCCGCAACATCCTGGCGCGCATCCGCGCCGCGCAAGGGCGCGAGCCCGAACCGAGCGCCGCCGAGCGCGAAGCCGCGGCGGACTATCTCGCGCGTCATCCGGCCGGCCCGCGTCCGGACATGCCCACCGATCTGCGCGCGCGCTTCATCGAGGAAGCGCAGAAAATGGCGAGTACTGTCGACACCGTTCAAACCTTCGCCGATGTACCCGCCGCCGCGCATCGCTATCTGACGCAACACGGTTTGCCGTTGCAGGCCATTGCGTGGCAAACGCTGCGCGATCTGCCGTGGGCCGCAGCCGGCCTCGCCGTCGAATTTCGCAAACCGCAAGACAATGACGTGGTCGGTCTCACCGGCTGTTTCTGCGCGACCGCGGAGACCGGCACGCTCGTGTTGCTGTCCGGTCCCGAGACGTATGCGTCGGCCGGGCTGCTGCCGGAGACGCACATCGCGATCGTGCCGGGCTCGCGGATCGTCGCGGGTCATGAAGAGGCGTTCGACCTGATCCGCAAGGAACGCGGCGAGCTGCCGCGCGCGGTCAATTTCGTGTCGGGACCATCGCGCACCGGCGACATCGAGCAGACCATCGTGCTGGGCGCGCACGGCCCCTACCGGGTGCATGCGATCGTCGTGCAGGATGCTTGAACGCGTCGCGCGGCGGCGTGCCAGCGCATACGCGACACACGCGTTATCTGTCGTGCGTGCGGTTGCAAGCCGTCGCGCGGCCTGTATCGGCATGAATTCGCAGGCCGGCCGCGCGGGCTGGTGGCTCGCCGTTGCGTCGATGCTTGCGCTGTGCTCGCCGTCCGTGCAGGCTGAGACGCTCCTCGACGGTGCGCGCTTGTCGGCGTTGTGGGGCTTGCCCTTCGCGGGTGTGCTGCTGTCGATCGCGATCCTTCCGCTGATCGCGCCAGCCCTCTGGCATCACCACTTCGGCAAGATCGCCGCGGCGTGGGCGCTCGCGTTCATCGTGCCGCTTGCCGTGAGCTTCGGCGCGAGCGCGGCGCTCGGCGCGCTCGCGCATGCCATGCTCGACGAGTACATCCCGTTCATCATCCTGCTGACCGCGCTCTATACCGTCGCGGGCGGCATCTGCGTGCGCGGCAACCTGCATGGCACACCGCGTCTGAACACCGCGATTCTCGCGCTCGGCACCTTGCTCGCGAGCGTGATGGGTACGACCGGCGCGGCGATGCTGCTGATCCGCCCGTTGCTGCGCGCAAACGACAATCGCCGCCACGTGACCCACGTGGTCGTGTTCTTCATCTTCCTCGTCGCGAACGTCGGTGGCGCGCTGTCGCCGCTCGGCGACCCGCCGCTGTTCCTCGGTTTTCTCGAAGGCGTGAGCTTTTTCTGGACCACTACGCATCTCGCGCCCCCGATGCTGTTCGTGAGCGGCCTGCTGCTTGCCGTTTTCTATGCACTCGACTCGTACTACTTTCACCAGCGCGAGGAGGTGCGTTCAGCTTTCCTCGATCCGACGCCCGACGGCGCGCCGCTCGGCATCGACGGCAAGATCAATTTCGTGCTGCTCGCCGCGCTGATCGCGTTCGTGCTGATGAGCGGACTGTGGCGCCCGCAAATCACATTCGACGTGCTCGGCACGCACGTCGCGTTGCAAAACATCGTGCGCGACGCCGCGCTGATCGTGGTCACGCTGCTATCGCTCGCGTGGACACCGCGCGCGGCCCGCGCGGGCAACGACTTCAAGTGGGCGCCGATCGAGGAAGTCGCCAAACTGTTCGCCGGCATCTTCGTGACGATCGTGCCGGTCATCATGATCCTGCGCGCGGGAGAAGCCGGCGCGTTCGCGGGGATCGTCCATCTGGTCAATGATCCGTCAGGCGAGCCGCGCGACATCATGTACTTCTGGGCGACCGGCCTGCTATCTTCGTTTCTCGACAACGCGCCGACCTACCTCGTGTTCTTCAACCTGGCCGGCGGCGATGCGCAGACCTTGATGACCACCGGCGCGACCACGCTCGGGGCGATTTCGGCCGGCGCCGTGTTCATGGGCGCGAACACCTACATCGGCAACGCGCCGAACTTCATGGTGAAGGCGATCGCGCAATCGCGCGGCGTGCGCATGCCGAGCTTTTTTGCGTATCTGGGCTGGTCCGGCGCGGTGCTGCTGCCGTTGTTCGCGCTGACCGGCTGGCTCTTTTTTGAACGCTGACTCTGCAACGCCGAGACAATCCCTCGACGTGCCATACGGAGACTTGCATTGCAGAAAATCCTCGTTGCCCGTTCGATCTTTCCCGACGTGATCGACCGGCTCAAGCAGTACTTCGACGTCGACTGGAACGAGGGCGACGTGTTGCCCGCCGACGAACTGAAGCGCCGTCTCGCGGACAAGGACGGCGCGCTGACGGCCGGCGAGATGATCGACGCGGGCGTGCTCGCCGCGGCGCCGCGTCTGCGCGTCGTGTCGAACATGGCGGTCGGCTACAACAACTTCGACATGGCCGCGTTCAACGCGGCGAACGTACTCGGCACCAACACGCCGGACGTGCTGAACGAATCGACCGCCGATTTCGGCTGGGCGCTGATGATGGCCGCCGCGCGCCGCATCGCCGAATCGGAGCACTGGCTGCGCGCCGGACATTGGCAGAAGTGGAGCTACGACGGCTTCCTCGGCAGCGACCTATACGGTTCGACGCTCGGCGTGATCGGCATGGGCCGCATCGGCCAGGCGCTCGCGCGGCGCGCGCAGGGCTTCAACATGCGGGTCATCTATCACAATCGCTCGCGCGTCGCGCCGCAAATCGAGGCCGAGCTGAACGCGGAGTACGTGTCGAAAGAGGATCTGCTGCGGCGCGCCGACCACGTCGTGCTGGTGCTGCCGTACAACAAAGGCAACCACCACACGATCGGCGCGGCCGAACTGGCGCTGATGAAGCCGAGCGCGACGCTCACCAACATCGCGCGCGGCGGCATCGTCGACGATGCGGCGTTGGCCGATGCGCTGCGTGACAGGCGCATCGCGGCGGCCGGTCTGGACGTGTTCGAAGGCGAGCCGCAACTGCACCCGGCGCTGCTGAACGTGCCGAACGTCGTGCTGACGCCGCACATCGCGAGCGCGACCGAAACCACGCGCCGCGCCATGGCGAATCTCGCCGCGGACAACCTGATCGCCGGCCTCGGCGCAGGACCGCGCGCCGGTCAGCCGCCGAATCCGATCAACCCCGACGTGATCGGCAAGGCGCGTTCATGACAATGATTCTGGTGGCGGCCGTCGCGGTGCTGGCGGTTGCCCTCGTGATCGCACTCGCCTTGCTGCTACGCGGTCACGACCGCCCGGAGCAGCGCGAACAGTTCGAGATGCTGAACGAACGCGTCGATGCCGTCGTCGACGCGCAGGCGCATACCGCCGAGCGGCTCGAGCGGCAACTGCGCAACGACATCGCCGAGACCGCGCGCGTGTCGCGCACCGAGCAAAGCAGCGGCTTCGCGCATTTTCAGCAGACGCTCGCCGCGCAGTTCAGCAGCATGACGACGGTGCAGGGCGGCAAGATCGACGGCTTCGCGCAACAGCTCGACGCCGTGCGTCACAGCCTGCAGGCACAGGCGCAGCAGGCGCGCGACGAGCAGGGCCGCTCGCTGAAGCAGTTCGGCGACACGCTGAGCCTGCAACTCGGGCAACTAACCGAGGCGAACGACCGGCGCTTCGCCGAAGTGCGCGCGACGATCGAGCAGCGTCTGAAGGACATCGAGGCGAACAACGCGACGCGGCTCGAGGAAATGCGCCGCACCGTGGACGAAAAACTGCACGCAACGCTTGAGCAGCGTCTCGGCGAGTCGTTCAAGCTCGTGTCCGACCGGCTCGAACAGGTGCATCGCGGCCTCGGTGAAATGCAGACGCTGGCGGCCGGCGTCGGCGATCTGAAGCGCGTGCTGACCAACGTGAAGACGCGCGGCACGTGGGGCGAAGTGCAGCTCGAAGCCTTGCTCGAACAAGTGCTGACCGTCGATCAATACGCGAAGAACGTCGCGACGGTGCCGAAGAGCGCCGATCGCGTGGAGTTCGCGATTCGTCTGCCGGGGCGGCCGGAGCCCGGCGGCGCGAATACGCCGGTATGGCTGCCGATCGACGCCAAATTCCCGCGCGAGGACTACGAGCGGCTGATCGAAGCGCAGGAGCGCGCCGATCCGGTCGCGGTCGAGGAAGCATCGCGCGCGCTCGAAGTGCGAATTCGCGCGGAGGCGCGCACGATCGCGGAGAAGTACGTGGCGCCGCCGCATACGACCGACTTCGCGCTGCTGTTCCTGCCGACCGAAGGCCTGTACGCGGAAGTGCTGCGCCGACCGGGGCTCACGGATCTGCTGCAGCGGGACTATCGCGTGACGATTGCGGGGCCGACCACGCTGACCGCGTTGCTCAATAGTCTGCAGATGGGTTTCCGCACGCTCGCGATCGAAAAGCGTTCGAGCGAGGTGTGGCAGGTACTCGGCGCGGTGAAGACGGAGTTCGGCAAATTCGGCGACGTGCTCGCGAAGACCAAGGCGCAGCTCGAAACCGTCACGCGTTCGATCGAGGCCGCGGAAACGCGCACGCGCATGATGAACCGCAAGCTGCGCGACGTCGAGGCGTTACCGGGCGACGAGGCGAGCGGGTTGCTCGGCGATGCGCTGTCGAATGTGGAGCCTGATGAGCAATGAGGGGCGAGGCGCTGGAATTCACGCCCTTGCAGCCAGACGCGCCAGCGCATCGCCTGTCACGCGCACGACGCGCCAGTCCGGCAACACCGCCGCCCCCATCTTCTGATAGAAGCTGATCGCCGGCTGATTCCAGTCGAGCACGGTCCACTCGAAGCGCGCGCATTGCCGCTCCACCGCCAGCGCCGCGACGTGTCGCAGAAGCGCGGTGCCGAGCCCGCTGCCCCGCTGCGCGGGCTGCACGTAGACGTCTTCGAGATAGAGCCCGCGGCGGCCCGCGAAGCTCGCGCCGGTATCCGCGGGCTTGGCGGCGCGGATCGTCGCGGGCATTACGCTTCTTCCGGCGCGTCGGCCAGATGGATTTCGATACCACCGAAGCGCGACGCGACCCAGTTGTAGGCGTGGCACGCGATCCACAACAGCACGAAGCCGAGGATCGCGTTCAGCAGCAGCGCGCTGAACACCGTGCTCAGCTCGACCGAGCCATATCGCACGAACGCGACCACCACGCCGAGCAGCACGATCGGCACCGAGAACGTCAGATACACGAGGATCAGCGCTTTGGCCGTCTGTCCCGGTGCGATGAACGAGATCTGTTTTTTCATGTAAGTCAAACCCGTGTGTCGTAGTAGTGATAGTGGGTGGCGTGTCGATGAAGTGCTGCTGTGGTGCCGATGTCGTGCGATCGATGCGCTGCCTGGAACGTCAGATGAGACCGTCGAACAGCATGATCGACACGCGATCGCCGACGTCGATGTCGCCCTCGTCGTGGCCGAGCACGATGAAGCAGTTCGCTTCGCTCATCGAGCTCAGCACGCCTGAGCTTTGCGACCCGGTCGGGCTCACGTGCCAGTATCCGTGCGCGTCCTGTTCGGCGATGCCGCGCTGGAATTCGGTGCGGCCCGCGCGCTTGCCCACCGCCACGCGGCTCGTCGCGTGAATCACCGGCGGCGGCCGCGGCGTCGCGCCGGCCATCAGCAGCAGCGCTTCGCGCACGATCTGATAGAACGTCACCATCACGGCGACCGGGTTGCCGGGCAGGCCGAAGAATAGCGCAGGTTTGCCGAGCCCGGGCTTTTCGCCGGACCACAGGCGGCCGAACGCGAGCGGCCGGCCGGGACGCATCGCGAGACTCCAGAAGGCGACGTCGCCGAAGGTCTGTAGCAACTGCTTCGTGAAGTCCGCTTCGCCCACCGACACGCCGCCCGAAGTCAGCACCACGTCGGCGTTGGCCGCGGCACTGCGCAGCGCGGCTTCGAGCGCGGCCGGCTCGTCACGCACGACGCCGAGATCGAGCGCGTCGATGTTCAGGTGCCGCAGCATCGCAAACAGCGTGTAGCGGTTGCTGTCGTAGACCGAGCCCGCGTCGAGCGGCTCGCCGAGCGAGCGCAGTTCGTCGCCGGTCGAAAAGAACGCGACGCGCAAACGCCGCCGCACGCTGACTTCGCCAATGCCGAGCGACGCGAGCAGGCCGAGGTCCGACGCGCGCACGATGCGGCCGGCATGCAGCGCGACGTGGCCGCGCGCGAGATCTTCGCCGGCGCGGCGGCGGTTCGCGCCCGCCGCCGCCGCGCTGGCGGCGAAGCGGATCGAGGTGGAATCCGCACCGTCGCGCTCCACCTGTTCCTGCGGCACGACGGTGTCGCAACCGGCAGGCATGCAGGCGCCCGTCATCACGCGCACGCACTGGTTCGCCGCGACGCGGCCCGCGAACGGATGACCGGCGAGCGCCTTGCCGGCGACCGTCAGCTCGACGCTGTCCGCGCCGCCTCGCATAGCGGCCGCGAGCGCCGCGTGATTGAACGCGTAGCCGTCCATCGCGGAGTTGTCGTGCGCGGGCACGTCGATCGGCGACACGATGTCGGCGGCTAGCACGCGGTCGAGTGCATCGCGCAACGCCAGGCGCTCGACGGCCGCGACCGGCGTCGCCCACTGCCGGACGATCGCCTGAGCGGCCGGGACGGGTAGCGCATGAGGATCGTACTGCGCGACGCAGCGGGAAAAGTCGTTGAGCGTGGTCATGAATGGCTGGGCGTCGCGACCGGTGATGGGCGCGGCTGTTGCCGTGCGGCCGGAGCGGATGTCAGCCGGGGCCCCGATTGCGTTCGAGGTCGGCGAGTTCTTGTAACGAGTTGGCATTGTAGAACGCGCGCTCGTCGGCAAAGACGACTTCGACCGTCTTGTGGCGCGCGTACCACGCGCGGACCTTGCGCTCGCCGGAGGCCAGAAACGCGGCCAGGTCGTCCGCGACGGCGGTGCGCATCAGCGCGAATACCGGGTGCAGGGAGGTTTCTCCACCGGTGTCGACGGTGGCGACCGTTGCGATGTCGGCGTGGTTCGCGTCGAGCGCATCCGCGAGGCGCGCGGCGAGGTTGGCCGGTAGCCACGGCGAATCGCAGGGCGCGCTCAGCAGGTACGCCGTGCCGGCGGCGCGCAGTCCGGCGAGCATGCCGGCGAGCGGGCCGGGAAAGTCGGGGAGGGTGTCGGCGACGAGCGTTGCGCGATATGGCGCGCCGAGCGCCGCATAGGTGTCGGGATGGCGGTTCGCGCTGATCATCAGAGGGCCGGTCTGCGGCGCGAGGCGCCGCAGCACGTGAGCGGCGAGCGGTTCGCCGTGCAGCGGCTGCAACCCCTTGTCGACGCCGCCCATGCGCGTGCCGCGCCCGCCCGCGAGCACGAGGCCAGTGATCTGTTCGCGAGGGATGGACATGCGTCGGCCGCTCAGCCGCCGATGTAGGACATTTCCACGCGACGCTTGGCCGGCTCGCCCTGATCGGCCGGCTGGCTGCCGCGCAGCTGCGAGTAGCGGTCGCCGCGGCCTTGCCAGATTTCGGCGATGGCGGTGGCGATCCCGGCATCGCTCGCACCGCCGCGCAACAGCGCGCGCAGGTCATGTCCGGTCGATGCGAACAGGCACAGGTATAGCTTGCCCTCGGTCGACAAACGCGCGCGCGTGCAATTGCCGCAGAACGCGCGGGTGACGCTCGAAATGACGCCGATCTCGCCGCCGCCGTCGACATAACCCCAGCGTTGCGCAGTTTCGGCGGCGCTGTGCGCTTCGAGCGGCACCAGCGGGAGATGCTCGGCAATGCGCGTGACGACCTCGGCGGAAGGCAGCACTTCGGTCATGTTCCAGCCGTTCGAGGTGCCGACGTCCATGTACTCGATGAAGCGCAGCACTGCGCCCGTGCCTTTGAAATGACGCGCCATGGGGACGATTTCGCCGTCGTTGGTACCGCGTTTGACGACCATGTTTACTTTGACCGGCGCGAGCCCGGCCGCTTGCGCGGCGGCGATGCCATCGAGCACGTCGGCGACCGCGAAGTCGGCGTCGTTCATGCGGCGGAACAGCGCGTCGTCGAGCGCGTCGAGGCTGACGGTCACGCGCGTGAGGCCGGCGTCCTTCAGGCTGCGCGCCTTGCGCGCGAGCAGCGAGCCGTTGGTGGTCAGCGTGAGATCGAGCGGACGGCCCGCAGGCGTGGTCAACCGGGCGAGCCGGTCGACCAGGAATTCGAGGTTTTTGCGCAGTAGCGGCTCGCCGCCGGTCAGGCGAATTTTCTCGACGCCATGCGCGACGAACAACTGCGCGAGCCGCTCGATCTCCTCGAAACTCAACAACGCGCTGTGCGGCAGGAAAGCGTAGTCCTTGTCGAACACTGCGCGCGGCATGCAATACACGCAGCGGAAGTTGCAGCGGTCCGTCACCGAGATGCGCAGATCGTGCAGCGGACGCGCGAGCGCATCGTGCAGCACGCCGCTAGGTGTCTGCACTGGGCCGGTGATGACCGGCGCCGCGCTGAGATCGGCAACAGGGATGATGCGTCGTGACATGAAATGCTTCGTCAGGTGCTTTAACGGACGGGGATGATTTGATTCTATCGGAAATGCCGGTGGCGGCAGATGCGCGACGGACGTTGTCGGGGTATACGGGGAGCGGCGCGGCTCGCGGCGACAAATGATCGCCTAAAGAAAAAGCCCGCCGGAAAGGGCGGGCTTTTTCACGAACAACGACGCGGCTTACTGCGGATGCTTGATCGTTTCGACCTGTTGCATCGGCGCGTGGTCGTCTGGCGGCAGCGCCTTGCGCTCACGGATCACGCGCGGCGGCTTGACCGTCTGCGCCGCCGCTTCCTGCGCGGCACGCAGCTTGTCGGCGTCGGTGTTCACCCAGATCAGGCCAGCCTGCTCGAGGATCGGCTGCAAGGCGTCGGCCGATGCGGCGGCGGGGGCTGCGCTGCGGACGGGGGCCGGCTGCGGGGCCGCGGCGACGGGCGCCGGTTCGACCACGGCCGGTTCGGTTGCGACGACCGGTTGCGGCTCGACGATTTCGGCCTGCGGTGCCGGCACGGCTGCCGGTGCCTCGACGATCGTGGCCGGAGCCGCGGTGTCGAGCGCAGCCGGGACGGCTCGCGGTTCGGTCGGGACGGTCGGCTGCACTTCCAGGGCCGGTTCGACTGCCGGGGATTCGGCATGCGCGGCGGATTCGACCGAAGCGCCCGGCGTAACCGGTTCGCTCGCAGCCGACGCGGCTTGCTCTGCCTGCACTGGCGCTTCGATAGCCGGCTCCGCCGCCACGGGTTCGATCGACGCCGCCGGGGCCTCTTCCACCGGCACGACCTTTTCGGTCTTCGCGGCATTTTCCGCGGCGAGAGCCGGCGTTTCGGCTGCCGCATGCAGTTCGGCCACGACGGCGCTTTCCGTTGCGACAGCGGCGACCACCACTTCGACCGGGGTCACTTCCTTCGCTTCGCTGGCTGCAGGCGTGTGCTCGACCGGCTGCTGGGTGCGCACCGGCGCTTCGTCGCTGGCGGCAACGTTGTCGCCTTCTGCTTCCGCGACATCCGCCGCGAGATTGCCATTCACGTCCTCTTCACGCTCGCGACGACCACCACGACGGCCGCGGCGACGACGACGACGCTCTTCGCCGTCACGTGCGATTGTTTCCTGATCGACCGGCACGCCGTTTTCACCCGCTGCGGCGCGGTTGCGCGCCAGTTCGTCGGCAGCTTGCGTGTCGGTTTGCGTCAGCGCCGAGGCGGCTTCCGCCTGCGGCTTGCGACGCTCGCCACGCTCGACGCGTTCAGCGCGCTCGCCACGCTCGCGACGCTCACCGCGTGCTGTGCCTTCGACGGCTTCCGCGCGCTCGGCGCCGCGGGTGTCGCGTTCGCGAGCCTCGCGCGGCTCACGCGGTTCACGCGGCTCGCGAGCCTCACGCAGTTCACGGCCTTCACGGGCCTCACGCGGTTCGCGTTGCCCACGCGGCGCGCGCGGTTCGCGGCCCTCGCGTGCCTCGCGGCCTTCGCGTTCCTCGCGGCCTTCGCGTTCCTCGCGACGCGGCGACGGCTGCTGACCTTGCGCCTGACGGCCGCCGGTCACGCCTTCGCCACGCGCTGCCGCGTCGCGACCGCCTGCGCCGCCACGGCGATTGCGGTTGCGATCGCCGCCGCGCTCGCCCGTGCGCTCACCGCGCTCGGTGCGCTCGCCGCGTTGCGGACGGGCCTGCTTGTCGGTGGTGGCCGGCGCGGCGGGCGCCGGAGCAGCCGGCTGCATGCCGAACAGATTCTTCAGCCAGCCGATGAAGCCGCCACTGGCCGGCGTCACCGCGACCGGAGCGGGGATAGCCGCCGGGCGGGCCGGCGCGCTCGGAGCCGGCTTCTCGGGCGTGATGCCCTTGACCGCCGCTTCCTGCTTCGGCTTCACTTCCTCAGCGCGCTTGCTGTAGCCGGTTTCCGATTCGAGTTCGCGGGCCGCTTCTTCGGCCATCTTCCACGATGCGCGCGGCTCGTCGAGGCGCGCGTCGTCGTGACGCAGACGCTCGAGCTTGTAGTGCGGCGTGTCGAGGTGCTTGTTCGGGATCAGCACGACGTTGACCTTGAAACGCGACTCGATCTTGTTGATTTCGGCGCGCTTCTCGTTCAACAGGAAGGCGGTCACTTCGACCGGCACCTGGCAGTGGATCGCCGCGGTGTTTTCCTTCATCGCTTCTTCCTGAATGATCCGCAGCACTTGCAGCGCGGACGATTCGGTATCGCGAATGTGGCCCGTGCCGTTACAACGCGGACACGTGACGTGGCTGCCTTCCGACAGCGCCGGACGCAGCCGCTGACGCGACAGCTCCATGAGGCCGAAGCGCGAGATCTTGCCCATCTGGACGCGGGCGCGGTCGTGCTTGAGCGCGTCTTTCAGGCGCTGTTCGACTTCGCGCTGGCTCTTGGCCGATTCCATGTCGATGAAGTCGATCACGATCAGGCCGCCCAGGTCGCGCAGACGCAGCTGGCGAGCGACTTCGTCGGCGGCTTCGAGGTTCGTGCGCGCGGCCGTTTCCTCGATGTCCGCGCCCTTGGTGGCGCGCGCCGAGTTCACGTCGATCGCGACGAGCGCTTCGGTGTGATCGATGACGATCGCGCCGCCCGACGGCAGCGGCACGGTGCGCGAGTACGCGGTTTCGATCTGGTGCTCGATCTGGAAGCGCGAGAAGAGCGGCACGTCGTCGTGGTAGCGCTTTACCTTGCCGACGTTGTCCGGCATCACGATGTCCATGAAGGCGCGGGCCTGGTCATGGATTTCGGTCGTGTCGATCAGGATTTCGCCGATATCGGGCTGGAAGTAGTCGCGAATCGCGCGGATCACGAGGCTCGATTCGAGATAGATCAGCATCGGCTGGCCGGCCGTGCCACTTTGCGACGCGGCTTCGATTGCGCGCCACAGCTGCATCAGGTAGTTCAGGTCCCACTGCAGCTCTTCGGCGCTGCGGCCGATGCCGGCCGTGCGCGCGATGATGCTCATGCCTTCCGGCAGCTGCAGCTGCGCCATGGTTTCGCGCAGTTCCTGACGGTCGTCGCCTTCGATCCGGCGCGACACGCCGCCGCCGCGCGGGTTGTTCGGCATCAGCACCAGATAGCGGCCGGCGAGCGAGATGAACGTGGTCAGGGCTGCGCCCTTGTTGCCGCGTTCTTCCTTTTCGACCTGGACGATCAGTTCCTGACCTTCCTTCAGTGCGTCCTGGATGCGTGCGGAACGCATGTCGACGCCATCGCGGAAGTACTGGCGGGCGACTTCCTTGAACGGCAGGAAGCCGTGACGGTCTTCGCCGTAGTTGACGAAGCAGGCCTCGAGCGACGGCTCGATGCGCGTGATGATGCCCTTGTAAATATTGCCTTTGCGCTGTTCGCGACCGGCGGTTTCGATATCGATATCGATGAGTTTTTGCCCATCGACGATGGCGACGCGCAGCTCTTCCTGCTGCGTCGCGTTGAACAACATTCGTTTCATTGAACGGCTCCAGAGCGGCCTCGCCGGCCCAGCTGCGCGGTTGTCAGTCGCGAGAGCGGGGGGAGTAGGCGTGCCGCGTCTTATTGTGTTTTCACAAACACGCTGGAGCGGGAAAGATGGCGGGAGAATTGCCTGAGAGGGCCCAGCCCGATAAAAAAGGGCACGGTGCCGCAGGGCACATGCGAACACGGCTTCAAATCATGGCCTGACACGCCGCGTTTAGCCAGCAGACCTTCATAAGTCTTCGCCCTCTGATGCCGGCGCGCCAAATGGGCGCGCGAGCGAAGGGCCGAAGTCCGCGGTCATGCCGCAACGGGAAGTTCGCGCAGGCGGCGCGTCTTTTCCTGCTGGGGGTGTCTCGCCTTCTTTTGACGTCGCCATGTCTTGTACTTTCTACAAGACGCCTTGGGCGCACGCCGTATTTTCGCGACTTGCAGCTTCGTCCAGCTGGGCGTCATACCACCCGGATCACGAAGCTGAAAGCTAAATTCTTTTTTACCAAAATTCCGTTACCGTCGAAGCCGACCTTGACCGAACGCGCCTGCGGGCGCCGTCCCTGCCGGGTGCTGACTTCGTGCGTGCAACTTGTTGCATCTCATTTTCAGGGCGAGCAACCAGACCCCGGCGCAAGTAAAATAACGGTTTATCGCTTGCGCTCGCGCAATCCGCCGCATTCCGGACACTGCGCCGGCCGTCGCGGACTGCTGGGCAAATTATATTCAGAATGAAAGAGTTAGGCAAAACATCCCAGAGATCGGTTGCAGGCGCGGTCGAAGACTCGGTTTCAAGCGACCAGGTTTCGCTGATCGAAATCGACGACCGCTCGGCTGGTCAGCGCATCGACAATTTCCTGCTGCGCGTCTGCAAGGGCGTGCCGAAAAGCCATATTTATCGCATCCTGCGCAGCGGTGAAGTGCGCGTGAACAAGGGCCGGATCGACGCGCAGTACCGGCTCGAACTGGGCGATCGGGTGCGTGTGCCGCCGATCCGCGTCGCGCAGCCGAATCAGGCCGCAGCCCGCGTGCCCGTGCCCGCGCCGCGCTTTCACATCCTGTTCGAAGACGAGCATCTGCTCGTGATCGACAAGCCGGCCGGCGTTGCGGTCCACGGGGGCAGCGGTGTCGCGTTCGGTGTGATCGAGCAGATGCGCGAGGCGCGGCCGCAGGCGAAATTCCTGGAACTCGTGCATCGACTGGATCGAGAGACCTCGGGCATCCTGATGCTCGCGAAGAAGCGCGCGGCGCTCGTCAATCTGCACGAGCAGATTCGCGATAACCGGATGGACAAGCGCTACTACGCGTGCGTGCACGGCGAATGGGCGAGCGACTGGGGTCGCCGCCGCGCGGTAAAGGAGCCACTTCACAAGTACCTGACCGCCGACGGCGAGCGCCGCGTGCGCGTGCAGGCCGATGGCCTCGCTTCGCACACGATCTTCAATCTGGTCGAGCGCTGGCCTGAATATGCGCTGCTGGAGGCGGAACTGAAGACGGGGCGTACGCACCAGATTCGCGTGCATCTGCAGCATCTGGCACTACCGATCGTCGGTGACGCCAAATATGGCGATTTCGCGCTGAACAAGGCGCTTGCGCGCGCCAACGCGAAGCCCGGCATCAAGCGGATGTTTCTGCACGCTTACCGGCTCAAGCTCACGCATCCGGCGACGGGCGCGCCGCTGCAGCTGGAGGCACCGCTGCCTGCCGACTGCCGCGGCTTTATAGAACAACTCAACGAACTACGCACTGGGTTCAACCCGGAGACGACCTTGCATGGCTAGAGAGCAATTCGATCTGATCGTGTTTGACTGGGATGGCACGCTGATGGATTCCACCGCGCATATCACGCGCAGCATCCAGGCGGCGTGCCGCGATCTCCGTCTGCCGGTTCCCGCGGACGAAGCCGCGAGTTACGTCATCGGCCTCGGCCTGCGTGACGCGCTGCAGATTGCCGCGCCGACGCTCGATCCGGCCGACTACCCGCGGCTTTCTGAGCGTTACCGCTTTCATTTTCTTGTAAAAGACCAGACTACCGAGCTGTTCCCCGGCGTGCGCGAGATGCTCCAGGAGTTGCGCGAGGTCGGCTATCTGCTCGCGGTCGCGACCGGCAAGAGCCGCGTCGGGCTCAATCGCGCGCTTGACCAGGCGCGCCTGACGAGCCTGTTCGACGGCACGCGCTGCGCTGACGAAACCTTCTCGAAACCGCATCCGGCCATGCTGCACGAGCTCACCCGCGAATTGGGGCAGGATACGGCGCGCACGGTCATGATCGGCGATACGACACACGATCTGCAGATGGCGCTCAACGCCGGCGTGGCGGGCATTGGCGTGACTTATGGCGCGCATCCGGCGAATTCGCTAAATGCGATGTCACCGAAGTTCGTGGCGTCGAGCATCAGCGATCTGTCCGGTTGGCTGCGGGAGAACGCATGAGCGCCGACGGCGTGGATACTGCTACTGCCGCGGCTGCGCAGGCAGTGCGCATTTGCGCGGCCGACGAGCTGGTCGACGGTGGCGACGGCATCCGGCGCGACGCGCGGCTCGGCGGGCAGGATGCCGTGGTGTTTTTCGTCCGCTATGATGGCTGCGCCTACGGCTATTTGAACCGTTGCGCTCATGTGCCGATGGAGCTCGACTGGCAGGAAGGGCAGTTCTTCGAATCGTCCGGCTTATACTTGATGTGCGCGACACATGGCGCGATTTACGCGCCGGATACTGGCAAATGCGTCGGTGGTCCGTGTCGCGGGGGCAGATTGCGTCCCGTGCGGGTCGAGGAACGCGATACGCTCGAGGGCCGTGCGGTATTCTGGCTGCCTGACGGCGATTTGCTGCCGGTTACGCGCTGATTTCCTCTTCCAATTTTCCACTGTCCGCATGTCCGACAACTTGACCCCCGAAAAGGACCCTGCCTCGGGAGGCGGCTCCCGTGCACCCGCCGACCAGCCCGGCTGGGAAAGGGCCGCGCTCGAGCGCATCGCGCTGGCCGCGATCAACGAGCAACGCGCCTCGCGACGTTGGCGGATTTTCTTCCGCTTCCTGTTCCTCGCAGTGCTCGCACTGGCGGTATGGGGTGCGCTGAACTTCTCGGGCGAGCGGGTCGCCACGACTGGGCGTCATACGGCAATGGTTTCGCTTGATGGCGAGATCGCGACGGATGCGAGTGCGAACGCCCAAGATATCAACACTGCACTCGATTCCGCGTTTGAGGATTCCGATACAGCCGGCGTGATTCTTTATTGCAACAGCCCGGGCGGCAGTCCAGTGCAAGCGGGCATTATCAACAGCGAAGTTCGGCGATTGCGTGGCAAATATCCGTCTATTCCGCTGTATGTCGTGGTCGGCGACATGTGCGCGTCCGGCGGCTACTACGCGGCCGCGGCGGCGGAGAAGATCTATGTCGACAAGGCGAGTATCGTCGGTTCGATCGGCGTGCTGATGGACGGCTTTGGTTTCACCGGCCTGATGGACAAGTTGGGGATTCAGCGCCGACTGCACACATCGGGTGAGAACAAAGGCTTTTTTGATCCGTTTTCGCCCGAAACGCCGAAGATGGACGAACATGCGCAGGTTATGCTCGATCAGATCCACGCGCAGTTCATCGACGCGGTGCGTCAAGGGCGCGGCAAGCGTCTGCATGAGACATCGGACATGTTCTCGGGTCTATTCTGGACGGGGCAGAAGAGCGTCGAACTTGGACTCGCGGACGGTTTTGGCGATGCAGATTACGTCGCGCGTGAGATCTTCAAGGCGCCGGATATCGTCGATTACACGGTGAAAGAGAGCATTACGGATCGCGTTGCCCGCAAATTCGGCGCGGCCATCGGCGCCGGCGCGGTTCGGGCGATGGCGCTCGGCGCGAAAATGAATCTGCGTTGAATCCACAGTTTTAAAAAGGACGCCCGCGCGGTCGGTTTTGGCCGATCGCGCGGACTTTGCGTTTTGAGTTTCAGGCCCTGGTCGCCCTCAGTTGCCTGGCCGGTGTCTACGTTCAGGCCGCCAGAATCAGAAAAATCGCCGGCCGCTTATGCAGGTCGATCTCCGCCTTCTTTTTCCAGTCGGCGACGCTCCGGCTTGCGATCACTTCGCTCGGCAGCGTCAGATCGACCGCCACGCAGACCAGCGTCGACGGCGCGCAGGTCGCGAGCAAGGTATCGAGCAGTGCGCGATTCCGGTACGGCGTTTCGATGAAGATCTGCGTTTGCTTGCTCTTGCGCGACTGCTGCTCGAGATCGCGCAGACGTTTGGCGCGCTCGGTGAAGTCGACGGGCAGGTACCCGTGAAACGCGAAGCTTTGGCCGTTCAGCCCCGATGCCATCAGCGCGAGCAGAATCGAACTCGGCCCGACCAGCGGCACAACCTTTACGCCGCGCTCGTGCGCGCGTCGCACCAGCAGCGCGCCCGGGTCCGCGACTGCCGGGCAGCCAGCCTCGGAGACGAGGCCCGCATCGGTGCCCGACAGCAGCGGCGCGAGCAGCTTGTCGATTTCGCCGGCCGGCGTATTGACGTTCAGTTCGCGAATCTCGATTTCTTGAATCGGCCGATCGGGGCCGACTTTCTTCAGGAACGCGCGCGTGGTTTTGGCGTTTTCGCCAATGTAATAGTGCAGCAACGCCGCGCGGGCGCGTACGGGCGCGGGCAGTACCAGATCGAGCGCGCTTGCGTCGCCTTCGCCGAGCGTGTTGGGAATGAGATAGAGCGTACCGGTCATCGGGCCCCCAAAAGCGGGTAGTTGGCCGCGAGCAGCATGTGCGACAGCGCGATAAGCGGCAGGCCGACGAGCGCGGTCGGGTCGTCGGAGTGGATGGCCTCCAGCAGCGCGATGCCAAGCCCTTCGGATTTGGCGCTGCCGGCCACGTCGTACGGCGTTTCAGCGTGCAGGTAGGCGTCGAGCGTCGCGTCCGGCAGATCGCGAAAGCGCACGCGGGTGATCACGTCGATCGTTTGCGCGCTGTCCGTCGCGCTGTCGAACAGACACAGCGCGCTGTGGAACAACACGTCGCGGCCGCGCATCGCCTGCAATTGCGCGAGCGCCCTGCCGTGCGTGCCGGGTTTGCCGATCTGCAGGCCGTCGTAGGTGGCGACCTGATCGGAGCCGATCACGAGCGCGTGTGCGTCGGCGGCGAGGCCTTGGGCGACCGCACGCGCTTTGGCTTCGGCGAGGCGCAGCGCAGTGGCTTCGGGCGTTTCGGCGGCGAGCGGGGTTTCGTCGATCGCAGGCACGACGACGTCGAACGGCACGCGCAGGCGTTCGAGCAACTCGCGGCGATACCGCGAACTCGACGCCAGAATCAGGCGTGGCGGGCGTTTGGAGGATTCAGGCATAGTTTGCGGGCAACGGGAGCGGCGGGTCGTACGGGGTCGCGCGAGGCTCCCGTACGTACGGGCTTAAGTGTTTGACTCGAAAAGACAAAACGGATATGATTTTGGGCTTTTCACGGTATGCTTGCACTTGAAGGGTCTCGGCGCGTTCAGCGGCTTTCGGCAGTCGGAAGGTTGAAGAAAGCCCGGCAGGGTGAACGCAACGGCCGCGGGCCCCACTGGCTGCCCCGCACACCGGATTATCTTCGCGGCGGATCTGATCATCCTTCGCGAATCACCCCGGCAACATGTTTGCCGACGCAGGAGCGCACATGACTCAACATCCTGGCAAACCTGCAGGTCTGTCCGACCCGCATGAACTCGATCTGTTCGAATTTGCGCGGAGCGGGCGTCAGGCCGCGGGTGTCGTGCGCGTCTCGCAACTGCCGCGCATGTTAAACGAAGTCCCGGCGGAAGCGCCAGATCGCGACACCGCGTTCACATGGCAGGCCGAAGGGACGATGCAGCCGGAATTGCAGGACGATGGCACCGAAGGTTCCCAGCCTTATCTGCGGCTGGCGATTCACGGTGCCGCGTGGCTCGAATGCCAGCGGTGCTTGACGCCGTATTCGCAGGCGTTCAACGTCGATGCAACTTACCGGATCGTCAATACGGAGGCGGAAGCCGAAGAGTTTCCGCTGGACGAGGATGAAGTCGAGGTGGTCGTCGGCTCGCGCCAGTTCGATCTCATCGACTTGATCGAAGAAGAGTTGCTGCTTTCCTTGCCGCTCGTGCCCAAACACGAGGTCTGTCCCGAAGTGCACGAGAGCCTTGTCTCGGGCACGGACGGTAGCGAAGGCGAGGGCGACGAAGCCGCGCAGGAAGAAGCTGGCGATGCCAGCAAGCCGGACCAGTCCAGCGAGCGGCGCAATCCGTTCGCGGCGCTCGAAAGTCTGAAACGCGACGAACCGGGCGGCAAGAAGCGCTAAACAGTTGCAGGGGGCGCGATGCGGGCGCATTGGCCATTCGGCCAGTGGTTAAGTCCGTGTCGGGCTGTGTTAGAATTCGGAAAATTTTTTGGAGTTTTAGTCATGGCAGTTCAACAAAACAAGAAGTCGCCGTCGAAGCGCGGCATGCACCGTTCGCACGATTTCCTGACGGCAGCGCCGATGGCCGTCGAGCCGAGCACGGGCGAAGTGCATCTACGTCACCACATTAGCCCGAACGGCTACTATCGCGGCAAGAAAGTCGTCAAGACGAAGAACGACTAATCGTTGACTGCGATGCGCCCTGTGGCGTTTCGCGTAGCGATCGGCTCGCTTGACATTTTCCCGGTTCGGCAAAAAGGCGGCATTCAACTGCCGCTTTTTTGTGTCTGAAATTCGTCGCACTCCATGACAGTAAAGCTCACGATAGATTGCATGGGAGGCGACCACGGCCCGTCCGTGACCGTTCCCGCTGCCGTCAACTTCGTTCGTTCGCATCCCGACGCGCAGTTGCTGCTCGTCGGCATTGAAAGTGCGATTCGTGCGCAGCTGAAGAAGCTCAAGGCTCAGGATCTGCCGGCGCTGACCGTCGTACCTGCTACCGAGGTCGTCGCGATGGACGACCCGGTCGAGGTCGCGCTGCGCAAGAAAAAAGATTCGTCGATGCGCGTGGCGCTGAACCGCGTCAAGGAAGGCGAGGCGCAAGCCTGCATTTCCGCCGGCAATACCGGCGCGTTGATGGCGGTCTCGCGCTATGTGCTGAAAACGCTGTCGGGCATCGAACGCCCGGCCATCGCGTTTGCCCTGCCTAATCCCACCGGCTATACGATGATGCTCGACCTGGGCGCCAACGTCGACTGCGAGCCGCAGCATCTGCTGCAGTTCGCCGAGATGGGGCACGCGCTCGTGTCCGCGCTCGAAGGAAAAGAGCGGCCCACCATCGGCCTGCTCAACATCGGCGAAGAAGTCATCAAGGGCAACGACATCATCAAGCGCGCCGGCGAACTGCTGCGTGCGAGTACACTCAACTTTCATGGCAATGTCGAAGGCGACGACATCTACAAGGGCACCGTCGACGTGATCGTCTGCGATGGCTTTGTCGGCAATGTCGCGCTGAAGACGTCGGAAGGCCTCGCGCAGATGCTGTCCAACATCATCAAGGAAGAGTTCGGCCGTTCGTGGCTGACCAAGGTGATGGCGGTGCTCGCGCTGCCGGTATTGATGCGCTTCAAGAAACGCGTCGATCATCGGCAATATAACGGCGCCGCGCTGCTCGGCTTGCGCGGTCTCGTGATCAAAAGCCACGGTTCAGCCGATGCCTACGCGTTTGAGTGGGCTATCAAACGCGGGTATGATGCCGTCAAAAACGGCGTGCTGGAGCGCCTTGCGCGAGCGATGGAAGAGAACGCGAGTTCTCTCGAACAGGCGGCGCGCGACGCAAGCGGTGCGGGTCACGCAAGCCCGATCGCAGGCCAGCCGGCCGAGCCCTACGCTGCGCAATCCTCGAAGGCATAATGGCTCAATCCACAATCTACTCCCGCGTGCTGGGCACCGGCAGCTGTCTGCCGCCCAACCGCGTCACCAATCAGGATCTGGCTGAGCGTCTCGCCAGGCAAGGCGTTGAAACGAGCGACGAATGGATCGTCGCGCGCACGGGCATCCATGCGCGTCACTTCGCCGAGCCGGACGTCACGACCAGCGACCTCGCGTTGATCGCCTCGCAGCGAGCGATCGAAGCGGCGGACATCGATCCGCAGTCCATCGACCTGATCGTCGTCGCCACCTCCACGCCGGACTTCGTGTTCCCGAGCACCGCCTGCCTGCTGCAGAACAAGCTCAGGATCAAGAATCACGGTGCCGCGTTCGACATACAGGCGGTCTGCTCCGGCTTCGCCTATGCGGTGGCGACGGTGGACGCCCTGATTCGCAGCGGCCAGCATCGCACGGCGCTCGTGGTCGGCGCGGAAACTTTCTCGCGCATTCTCGATTTCAACGACCGCACCACCTGCGTGCTGTTCGGCGACGGCGCCGGCGCAGTGATCCTGCAAGCGTCCGACGCACCGGGCGTGCTTTCGAGCGCGCTGCACGCGGACGGCAGCCATTCGAACATTCTGTGCACGCCGGGCAACGTGAATGGCGGCGTGGTCGCCGGCAGCGCCTTCCTGCACATGGACGGTCAGGCGGTGTTCAAGCTTGCCGTCAACGTGCTCGAGAAGGTCGCGATCGAAGCATTGGAAAAAGCCGATCTGAAGCCCGAGCAGATCGACTGGCTGATTCCGCATCAGGCCAACATCCGCATCATGCAAAGCACCTGCCGCAAGCTCGGCCTGCCGCAGGAGCGCATGGTCGTCACGGTGGGCGAGCACGGCAATACGTCGGCGGCGTCCATTCCGCTTGCACTCGACGTCGCGGTGCGCGACGGCCGCATCAAGCGTGGCCATAACGTGCTGATCGAAGGCGTCGGCGGCGGCTTCACGTGGGGCGCGTCGGTCATCCGCTACTGAGCGGGACGACGCATTCCGGGGCGTCGCTGGCGGCGCCCGTGCGGCCGGAATAACACCGCGCGCCATCTGGCAGCCGCGGCCGGCCGCCACATCCGATTAAACAGATTTTGGGGACGATATGAAATTCGCGTTCGTTTTTCCTGGGCAGGGTTCGCAGGCGGTCGGCATGCTCAACGCATTCGCCGATTACGCGATCGTGCGTGAGACGGTTCAGGAAGCCTCCGACGCACTCAACCAGGACCTCGGCAAGCTGATCGCCGAAGGCCCCGCCGAAGATCTCAATCTCACCACCAATACCCAGCCGGTCATGCTGACCGCGGCCTACGCTATCTATCGCGCGTGGCAGCAGGCGGGCGGCCCGGCGCCGGCGCTTGTCGCCGGCCATAGCCTTGGCGAATACACGGCGCTCGTCGCGGCCGGCGCGCTTGCGTTCCGCGACGCGGTGCCGCTCGTGCGTTTCCGTGCGCAGGCGATGCAAACCGCGGTACCGGTGGGCGAAGGCGGCATGGCCGCGATTCTCGGCCTCGACGACGACACGGTGCGCGCGGTCTGCGCGGAAGCGTCGGCGGCGGGCGTCGTCGAAGCGGTCAATTTCAATGCGCCGGCGCAAGTCGTGATCGCGGGCCACAAAGCCGCGGTCGAGAAAGCCTGCGAAGTCGCGAAGGCGAAGGGCGCGAAGCGCGCGCTACCGCTGCCGGTGTCGGCGCCGTTCCACTCGTCGCTGCTCAAGCCGGCGTCGGATCAATTGCGCGAATACCTCGCGAGCATCGACGTGCAGGTGCCGTCGATTCCCGTCATCAACAACGTCGACGTCGCCGTGGTCAACGAGCCGGCCAAAATCAAGGACGCGCTCGTGCGCCAGGCGGCTGGTGCGGTGCGCTGGGTCGAATGCGTACAGGCAATGGCAGCGCAGGGCGTCACGCACGTGATCGAATGCGGCCCGGGCAAGGTCCTTGCGGGTTTGACGAGGCGCATCGACGGCAATCTCGTCGGCGCGTCGGTGTTCGATCCGGCGTCGCTCGAAGAAACGCTGAAGCTCGTGACGGCAGACTGAGCGCGCATTCGCGAACGGGTATCGACAGAGCAATGCCGCGCTGGCGCGGCATCCCTCGACAGACGAATCAACAAGAATCAATGAGCCCTATTTGAAGGGCATCCGGACTGACAGATGGAAAAGACTCTCGACAAGCAGATCGCAATCGTGACGGGCGCATCGCGCGGCATCGGCCGTGCGATCGCGATGGAACTCGCGCGTCAGGGCGCGACGGTGATCGGCACCGCGACGAGCGAAAGCGGCGCGACGGCGATCACCGAAGCGTTCAAGGCGGCGGGCGTGAACGGCCGCGGCGCGGTGCTCGACGTCAACGACGCGGCCGCGGCCGAAGCGCTGATCGACGGCACCGTCAAGGAATTCGGCGCGCTGAACGTGCTGGTGAACAACGCCGGCATCACGCAGGATCAACTGGCGATGCGCATGAAGGACGACGACTGGGACGCCGTGGTCGACACCAACCTGAAGTCGGTGTTCCGTCTGTCGCGTGCGGTGCTGCGTCCGATGATGAAAGCGAAGGGCGGTCGGATTATCAATATTACGTCGGTGGTCGGCTCGGCCGGCAACCCGGGGCAGATCAACTACGCGGCCGCGAAGGCCGGCGTCGCGGGCATGACGCGCGCACTCGCGCGCGAGATCGGCAGCCGCGGCATCACGGTCAATTGCGTGGCACCTGGTTTCATCGATACCGACATGACGAAGGCGCTGCCCGAAGAGCAGCAGACCGCGCTGAAAACGCAGATTCCGCTCGGCCGTCTAGGCAGCCCGGAAGACATCGCGCACGCGGTCGCGTTCCTCGCGTCGCCGCAAGCGGGCTACATCACCGGCACGACGCTGCACGTGAACGGCGGCATGTATATGCAGTAACCAATTTCGGTTACTATCCGCGCCTTGATGCGTTTGCGGAAAGCACGAGGCGCATGCGTTGACAGGAACCCGATGCGCCGCTTTTTTGCCGGGTCAAACCTGATAAAATGCGCGCACCTGTATTTTTGAACTTCTTTTCCCTTGGAGGGGTAATGGACAATATCGAACAGCGCGTCAAGAAGATCGTCGCGGAACAACTGGGCGTTGCGGAAGCGGAAATCAAGAACGAAGCGTCGTTCGTGAACGATCTCGGCGCCGACTCGCTCGACACCGTTGAACTCGTGATGGCCCTCGAAGACGAATTCGGCATGGAAATTCCAGATGAAGAAGCCGAGAAGATCACCACCGTTCAGCAAGCGATCGACTACGCTCGCGCAAACGTCAAGGCCTAAGGTCATTCGCGCCTGCGTTTCTGCACGGGCCGCGCATGACGCCCTGCCGTGCCGCTTGCCGGCGCCAGCAGGGTCGACGCTATCGGGCGTGTCCATTGGCACACCATACGTCGCGCCGCTTGCCACGCAGGAGCCAGCGATGTTGACAGCGCAACTTTCCGCGCGATTGCCGACTTAAACAGCCACAGGGCACACAGGGCGATTCCTGTGGCCGCTGTGGCTTTTGCTTTTTGTCATCTATGAAAAAGGGGTTACCGTGAGCCGCCGTCGTGTTGTTGTTACAGGCCTGGGGCTGATTTCGCCTGTTGGCAATAATGTTGCCGATGGCTGGGCCAATCTGGTCGCCGGCAAGTCTGGGATTGCCAATATCACGAAGTTCGATGCGTCGAACTTCTCGACTCGTTTCGCCGGCGAGGTGAAGGGCTTCAATATCGAGGACTACATCCCCGGTAAGGAAGCGCGCCACATGGATACGTTCATCCATTACGGCGTGGCTGCGGGCATCCAGGCGATGCGGGACAGCGGCCTCGAAGTCACCGACGAGAATTCGGAGCGCATTGGCGTGGTGGTCGGTTCGGGCATCGGCGGTCTGCCGATGATCGAAATCACCCAAACCGAATTGCTCAATCGCGGCCCGCGTCGCATTTCGCCATTCTTCGTGCCGGCTTCGATCATCAACATGATCTCCGGCCACCTGTCGATCAAGTTCGGCATCAAGGGTCCGAATCTGTCGATCGTTACCGCGTGTACGACCGGTCTGCACTGCATCGGCGAGGCTTCGCGCCTGATCGAATATGGCGACGCCGACGTGATGATCGCGGGCGGCGCGGAATCGACCGTGTCGCCGCTCGGTATCGGCGGCTTTGCGGCGGCGCGCGCGCTGTCGCAACGCAATGACGATCCGGCTACCGCGAGCCGTCCGTGGGACATGGACCGCGACGGCTTCGTGCTGGGCGAAGGCGCCGGCGTAATGGTGCTCGAAGAATACGAGCACGCGAAGGCGCGTGGCGCGAAGATCTACGCGGAAATCGGCGGCTACGGCATGAGCGGCGATGCGTATCACATGACCGCGCCGCTCGAAGACGGTGACGGCGCACGCCGCTGCATGCTCGCAGCGCTGAAGAACGCGGGCATCAACGGCGATCAGGTGAGCTACCTGAACGCGCACGGCACGTCCACGCCACTCGGCGATCTGGCGGAAACGACCGGCATCAAGCGGGCGTTCGGCGACCACGCGAAGAACATGGTCGTCAACTCGACCAAGTCGATGACGGGTCACCTGCTGGGCGGCGCTGGCGGTCTGGAGTCGGTGTTCACGGTGCTCGCCGTGCATCACCAGGTGTCGCCTCCGACCATCAATATTTTCAACCAGGACCCGGCCTGTGATCTCGATTACTGCGCGAACACCGCGCGGGAAATGAAGATCGACGTCGCGCTGAAGAACTCGTTCGGGTTCGGCGGCACGAACGGCACGCTGGTGTTCAAGCGCGCCGGATCGCCTGATCTCGGGTGACGCGTCGGTTCACGACGCCGGCTTCGCCGGCGCTTTCCCCCGCACCGGCAACGTTGGGTAGGGCAGCGCAGCGGATCACGCTGCGTCGCTCCATCGCAATGCGTGCCGCGGTGGGAGCGTTCGTGCTGATTGCGACGTTAGCCGTTTATACCTGTCTCGCGCCGCGAGTGGGCGCTTGGCAGGCCGCTCCGTTGACGCTCGCCGTCGCAGCACTGCTCATGCTCTGCGCGGCGAGGCATGACGCGGCGCAGGCCATCGCGCTGCATGTCGCGATGGGCGAGATTTCCGCCTGGAACCACGCGGGTGAGTTGCTCGCGCGGGGCCGCATGGTCGGTTGCGCGCAGTGGAGCGGCCGTTTGCTGGTGCTTGAGCTCGATCCCGAGGGTGGTGGTCGAAGGCGCGGCCTCATACGCGCACCGACGGGTCGCAGGCGCTCCCTGCTGCTCGCCGCGGACGCGCTGCCGTCCACTGTTTTCCGCGAACTTTCCGTGCTGGGCCGGCGTGCGGCCGGCGCCTGACTGTAACGACTGTAACCGCTGTTACCGTAGTAACGTGCCCTCACGAGGGGGACGCTACAATGGTCCCCCGCCATGCGCCCTATAGTTAAGTTAACGGATTTATCAGGTGAGCGAAAAAGAAATTGATCAGGTGCTGGTCGAGCGCGTCCAGAAGGGCGACAAGGCCGCGTTCGAGCTTCTGGTCTCCAAATACCACCGCAAGATTCTCCGGCTGATCTCGCGTCTCGTGCGGGACCCCGCCGAAGTCGAAGACGTCGCGCAAGACGCTTTTATCAAGGCGTATCGCGCGTTGCCGCAGTTTCGCGGCGAGTCGGCGTTTTATACGTGGTTGTACCGGATTGCGGTCAATACCGCGAAGAACTACCTTGCCACCCAGGGCCGGCGCGCGCCGACCTCAACCGAAGCGGATGCTGAAGAAGCTGAAACTTTCTCCGATGCCGACCAACTAAGGGATATCAACACGCCTGAGTCGATGTTGATGAGCAAGCAGATCGCTGAGACGGTCAATGCTGCGATGGCGGTTTTACCGGAAGAATTGCGCACCGCCATTACTCTCCGAGAAATTGAGGGTTTGAGTTACGAGGAAATCGCCGAGATGATGGGTTGCCCGATTGGCACAGTCAGATCACGAATTTTCCGCGCTCGCGAAGCCATTGCGGCAAAATTGCGACCGTTGCTTGACACACCCGAAGGCAAGCGTTGGTAGACGTTTCCGAACGTCCAGCTGGCTTGGCGGGGCAGCGGTGCAATATCTGGATTAGTGGTGTCACTACGGGGTATTTGGAAGATGGGGAGCATCATGGGGTCGGTCTCGATGCAATCGCAAGCAGGCTCGCACGGCGAGCGTCTGTCCGCTTTCGTCGACGGTGAGTTGTTCGGCGAAGAGCATCTGAATCTGGACAAGTTTCTTGCGGAGCTGGGCGGCGATGATCGCGCTGCCTGGTCGAGCTACCACCTGATCGGCGACGCGCTACGTTCCGACGATCTGGCAGTCAGCCCCGCACGGAGCAGTGCCTTTCTGAGCGGGTTTGCCGTGCGTCTTGAAAGCGAGCCGCATGTGCTGGCGCCCGCCGCCGCGTCTGCATCGGTCGCGCGCCGCCTGCTCGGGCTGCGCCGCAGAGTCGTGCCGGCTCTTGCCGTCGCTGCCGCGGCCGCTACGCTGACCTGGATCGTCGTGCCGCAGCTGCAGGGCGTGCCGGGTGGTCCGGGTGCCCAGCTCGCTTCGCTCCAATCGCACGGCGACGCGGTGCAGCGTGTCGCCATGGCCTCGGTGCCCGCGCAAGACTCCAACATCATTCGCGACGCGAGCCTCGATCAGTACCTCGAAGCTCATCAGCAATTCGCGCAACAACCGGCGATGGCAGGCTCGATGCCGGTGATTCGCGCTGCCTCAGTCTCCACGCAGGGCCAATAGTTTGATGCAGACTCCGCGGTTCAATAAAACGACTATCTGGGGGCGGTTGCCAGCATTTCTGTTCTGCGCAGCCGTGTTGTTGTCCGCTGCACCGCGGGTCTTCGCACAAGACGATCCTGCCGTCGCCCGTCGCGCGGCCGCGGAACTGCTCGATCGCATCCATCAGGCCGCCCAGCAGCAGAACTACGAGGGCGCGTTCGTCTATCAGCGCGGCAGTTTCGTGCAGACGTCGCGCATCGCACATTACTCCACGCGTACGGACGGCGAGTTCGAGCAGCTCGAAAGCCTCGACGGCAAGCCGCGCAAAATGCTGCGTCACAACGACGACATGTACACGTTCTTGCCGGAGCGGCGTATCGTGGTCTTCGAAAAACGGCAGAACAAGGACTCATTCCCTGCGCTGCTGTCGGTGAACGGCGAGCAGGTGCTGTCCGTCTACGAGCCGAAGATGCTTGGCGACGACCGCGTCGCGGGCGTCGACAGCCTCGTGATGGAGCTCGAACCGAAAGACGCGTACCGGTTCGCGTACAAGCTGTGGGCCGACAAAAAGACCGGTCTGCTGTTGCGCGCGCAGACGCTCGACCCGAGCGGTCAGGTGCTCGAGCAGTTGTCGTTTTCGCAAGTCCGCATCGGCGTGCCGGTCGAAAAGACGGGCATCGTCAACGGCATCCGCAATCTCACGGGCTGGACGGTAGTGCGTCCGCCACTCGAGCCGGTCGACATGGCCGCGCAGGGTTGGCAAATCACGCCGTCGGTACCGGGCTTCCATCTGATCCGCCAGTTGCGTCGTCCGATGGCGTCGCGCGAGGCGGGGCAGCCTCCGATCCCGGTCGACCAGGCCGTGTTTTCCGACGGCCTCGCAGCGATTTCGGTGTTCGTCGAGCCCGTCGAGAAAAATACGCGTAAGGAAGGCACGGGCGATAGCGGCGCGACGCACGTACTGGTCAAGCGTCAGGGCGACTTCTGGATTACCCTGCTCGGTGAAGTGCCCCAAACCACATTGCAGCAGTTCGCGTCTGCCATAGAATACAAAGCTCCGAAGTAACCCTTCCGAATCCTGAAATCCCTCGGCTTGCTACGATATGACGACTTTCTCGGTGCGCAAATTCCTCGCGGCCGTAGTGGTGGCGGCGTGTTTGCCGCTTGTGCCGCATATGGCATCGGCGGCTCCCGCTGCCAACCTGCCCGACTTCACCGACCTCGTCGACAAGGTTGGCCCGGCGGTCGTCAACATTCGCACGACAACGCGCGTGTCGAACGGTAGTTCCCGCGGCGGCCTGCCGCCGGGTATGGACGACGGCGACATGTCGGAGTTCTTCCGGCGCTTCTTCGGGATTCCGTTGCCGCAGTCACCGCAATCGCCGCACGGGGGTGATAACGGGGGCGGCGGCGGCGGTAGTGGCGGCAGCCCGGATTCACCGGACAACTCGGACGCCGAACAGAACAGCGGGGTAGGCTCGGGCTTCATCCTGTCGGCGGACGGCTACGTGATGACCAACGCGCACGTCATCGACGACGCGGACACGATCTACGTGACGCTGACCGACAAGCGCGAATTCAAGGCGAAGCTGATCGGCGTCGACGACCGTACCGACGTCGCGGTCGTGAAGATCAACGCGTCGAACCTGCCGACCATCACGATCGGCGACTCGAACAAGGTGCGCGTCGGCGAATGGGTCGTCGCGATCGGTTCGCCGTTCGGTCTCGAAAACACGGTGACTGCCGGTATCGTCAGCGCGAAGGGACGCGACACCGGCGACTACCTGCCGTTCATCCAGACTGATGTGGCCGTCAATCCGGGCAATTCGGGCGGTCCGCTGATCAACATGCAGGGCGAGGTGATCGGCATCAATTCGCAGATCTATAGCCGCACCGGCGGGTTCATGGGCATTTCGTTCGCGATTCCGATCGACGAGGCGATGCGCGTGGCCGATCAGCTGAAGAGTTCGGGCAAGGTGGTGCGCGGCCGCATCGCGGTGGCGATTGGTGAAGTGACGAAGGACGTCGCCGAGTCGCTCGGTTTGCCGAAGGCGCAGGGCGCGCTTGTGAGCAGCGTGGAGCCGGGCGGACCCGCCGATAAGGCCGGCGTGCAGCCGGGCGACATCATCCTGAAGTTCAACGGTCATTCGGTCGACACGGCGACGGACCTGCCGCGCATGGTCGGCGATACGAAGCCGGGCACGAAGACGTCGATCACGATCTGGCGCAAGGGTCAAACGCGCGAACTGCCGGTCACGATCGCAGAAATGCAGCCGGACAAGGTCGCGAAGGCGGATCAGAAGAAGCCGCAAGCGCCGCAGCAGCGCGCGACCAACGCGCTCGGCATCGCGGTCAGCGACATTCCCGCCGATCAGCAGAAAGCGCTGAAGATTCAGAACGGCGTGCAGATCGACGCGGTCGACGGTCCGGCCGCGCGTGTCGGGCTCCAAAAGGGCGACATCATCCTGCGGATTGGCGATACGGATGTGACGAGCACGAAACAGTTCGACGAGCTGACCTCACACCTCGATTCGCAGAAGATGGTCGCGTTGCTGGTTCGTCGCGGCGACAACACGCAGTTCGTGCCGATTCGTCCGCGCAGCGCGCAGAAATGACGAAGACGGCATCGCTCACGCTCTATGGGCGCGCGTGGTGCCATCTGTGCGAGGACATGCGCGCTGCGCTCGAGCCAATGCTGGCCGAGTTCGGAGCGCAGCTGGCGGTGATCGACGTCGACAGCGATCCGTTGCTCGAAGCGCGTTACAACGAGTTGGTGCCGGTGCTGGTTTGCGATGGCGTCGAACTGTGCCACTATCATCTCGACGAAGCGCCCGTGCGGGCAGCATTGGCTGCACATGCGTCGCGTGTCGCGGCGGCATCCTGATACGCCCCCGCGGGGCATCTGGTTTCGCGCGATCCATGCGCATTTTTGCCGCGGCTCACTGCGATGCGCGCGGTAATTTTCTCGCATCCTCTACGCCGTCTTGAGGCCCGCGCTTCGCAAGATGCGCCGGCCGATGGGCTTTTCGGCTAAAATAGATAGGATTTTCACCTACTTACAAGGCGTGCTCCGCTATTGTCCGGGGCGCGCCTTTTCGCTTGATCGGCACTGAATGGATCATATTCGTAACTTCTCGATCATCGCGCACATCGACCATGGCAAGTCGACGCTCGCCGATCGCATCATCCAGATTTGTGGCGGTTTGTCCGACCGCGAGATGGAAGCTCAGGTGCTCGACTCGATGGATCTCGAGCGCGAGCGCGGCATTACTATCAAGGCGCAAACCGCCGCGTTGTCGTATCGCGCGCGCGATGGGCAGCTCTACAACCTGAACATGATCGACACCCCGGGGCACGTCGACTTCTCGTACGAAGTCAGCCGCTCGCTGTCCGCGTGCGAAGGCGCGCTGCTCGTCGTCGACGCGAGCCAGGGTGTGGAGGCGCAAACCGTCGCCAATTGCTACACGGCCATCGAACTCGGCGTCGAAGTGGTGCCGGTGTTGAACAAGATCGATCTGCCGGCGGCGAACCCCGAAAACGCGATCGCCGAGATCGAGGACGTGATCGGCATCGACGCGACCGACGCGACGCATTGCAGCGCGAAAACGGGCCTCGGCGTCGAAGACGTGCTCGAAGCGCTGATCGCGAAAGTGCCGCCGCCGAAGGGCGACCCGCAAGCGCCGCTGCAGGCTCTCATCATCGACTCGTGGTTCGACAACTACGTCGGCGTCGTGATGCTGGTGCGCATCGTCAACGGCACGCTGCGTCCGAAGGACAAGATCCGGCTGATGGTAACCGGCGCGCAGTATCCGGTTGAACATATCGGCGTGTTCACGCCGAAGTCGAAGGATCTCGAATCACTGTCGGCGGGGCAGGTGGGCTTCATCATCGCCGGCATCAAGGAACTCGCGGCGGCGAAGGTCGGCGACACGGTTACGCTCGTGAACCAGCCGGCGGCCGTGCCGCTGCCGGGTTTCAAGGAAGTGAAGCCGCAGGTGTTCGCGGGTCTGTATCCGGTCGAAGCGAATCAGTACGACGCGCTGCGCGATTCGCTCGAAAAGCTGAAGCTGAACGACGCGTCGCTGCAGTACGAACCGGAAGTGTCGCAGGCGCTCGGTTTCGGTTTCCGCTGCGGCTTCCTCGGTTTGTTGCACATGGAAATCGTGCAGGAACGTCTCGAACGTGAGTTCGACATGGACTTGATCACGACGGCGCCGACCGTGGTCTACGAAGTCCTGCAGCGCGACGGCACGACCCTGATGGTCGAGAATCCGGCCAAGATGCCGGAGCCGTCGAAGATCGAGGAAGTGCGCGAGCCGATCGTCACCGTGAACCTGTACATGCCGCAAGACTACGTCGGCGCGGTGATCACGTTGTGTACGCAGAAGCGCGGCAACCAGATCAACATGCAGTATCACGGTCGTCAGGTTCAGCTTACGTACGAAATTCCGATGGGTGAAGTCGTGCTCGATTTCTTCGACCGTCTGAAGTCGATTTCGCGCGGTTATGCGTCGATGGATTACGAGTTCAAGGAATACCGCGCGTCGGACGTCGTGAAGGTCGACATGCTGATCAACGGCGACAAGGTCGATGCGCTGTCGGTTATCGTGCACCGTTCGCAAAGCCAGTACCGCGGCCGCGAAGTGGCGGCGAAAATGCGCGAGCTGATTCCGCGTCAGATGTACGACGTAGCGGTTCAAGCCACGATCGGTTCGAATATCATTGCGCGCGAAAACATTAAAGCGTTGCGTAAGAACGTGCTGGCAAAATGCTACGGCGGTGATATCACGCGTAAGAAGAAGCTGCTTGAAAAGCAGAAGGCAGGCAAGAAGCGAATGAAGCAGGTGGGCTCGGTTGAAATCCCGCAAGAGGCTTTCCTCGCTATTCTGCGTGTCGAAGACAAATAAGTTGAATAACGGAACCCTATGAATTTTGCGTTGATTCTTTTTGTGCTCGTCGTTTTGACGGGTGTCGCATGGGTCGCGGACAAACTGGTTTTCCTGCCGAAACGGCGCCGCGAGGCGGAAGCCGCAGTCGCCGAATTCGATCGTCAGCAGGCACGCATCGGCGAGCGTTTCGCCGATGAAAACGCCGCGCAAACGCGCGCGCGTCTGCGCGACGACAAGCTGCGTCAGCCGTGGTGGCTCGAATATACGGCGAGCTTTTTTCCGGTGATTCTGGTGGTGTTCGCCGTGCGCTCGTTCGTGATCGAGCCGTTCAAGATCCCATCGGGCTCCATGGTGCCGACGCTGCTGGTGGGCGACTTCATCCTCGTCAATAAATTCGAATATGGTCTACGTTTGCCGATTACCAACACGAGGATCACGCAGGGCAGTCCGGTCCATCGCGGCGACGTGGTGGTGTTCCGTTATCCTAAAGACGAATCGGTCGACTACATCAAGCGCGTCATTGGTTTGCCCGGCGACGTGATCGAGTATCAGGACAAGAAACTCACGATCAACGGCAAGCCGGTGCCTGAAACGCCGTTGCCCGATTATCTCGACGAAGAGCGTCTCGGTTATGCGAAGCAGTTCCAGGAAGATATCGACGGCCGCAAGAACGCGATTCTGAATAATCCGGCGGTGCCGCCGTTCATCGTCGGTGCGGAAGATTATCCGTATCGCGACAACTGCCAGTACAACGCGCGTGGCGTGATCTGCAAAGTGCCGCCGGGCAATTTGTTCATGATGGGCGATAACCGCGACAACAGCGCGGATAGCCGGTACTGGGGTTTTGCGCCTGAACGCAATATCGTCGGCCGCGCATTTTTCATCTGGATGAACTTCAGCGATCTGCGGCGCATCGGCCCTTTCCAGTGAGTCGCGTGCATCGATCGCTTCCTGAGCGCTTCTCACACGCCGCGCGAATAACCGGCGCCCGGTTATCTCGGCCGCGGCGTGTTGTCATGCTACTTTAAGAACTCGCGGTAACGTCGTTTCACCACGCTTTTTCCGCTGGCGCCCCGTGTTTCCGCCGGGTCAGGCGCCCGCGTTATACTCTGCCCATGCCCCTATCTCCGTTGGAAAGCCGTTTGCGCTACGAATTTCGCAATGCGGAATTGCTGCGTCAGGCTCTAACACACCGCAGTCATAGCTCCACGCATAACGAACGGCTCGAATTTCTCGGCGACTCCGTTCTGAATTGCGCGGTGGCTGCGCTTTTGTTCCAACGTTTCGGCAAACTCGACGAAGGCGACCTGTCTCGCGTGCGCGCCAATCTGGTCAAACAGCAGTCCCTCTACGAGATTGCTCAGGCACTCAATATTTCTGAGGGCCTGCGCCTCGGCGAGGGCGAGTTGCGCAGCGGCGGCTTCCGCCGCCCGTCGATCCTCGCGGATACGCTCGAGGCGGTGCTCGGTGCGATATTTCTGGACGGCGGATTCGAGGCTGCGCAGACGGTCATCAAGCGCCTTTACGTACCGATTCTCGACCATATCGACCCGCGCACGCTTGGCAAGGACGCGAAGACGCTGCTGCAGGAGTATCTGCAAGGCCACAAGATCGCGTTGCCTACTTATACGGTCGTTGCCACGCATGGTGCGGCGCACAATCAGCAGTTCGAAGTGGAATGTACGGTGCCGAAGCTGGACGTCAAGGTGTCTGGCTCCGGCGCGAGCCGTCGCGCGGCGGAGCAGGCGGCCGCAAAGAAGGCGCTCGACGAAGTGATGGCCGCGGCGCCTGCCGTGGTCGCGAAGCCGAAGCGCTCGAAGGGCGCGCGTGCCGCGAAAAATGCCGAGCAGGAAATCGTGCCGGGCGTGACCGGCGTACAGGCCGCACTGGATTTGCGCACACCGGATCGCAAGAGCGCGCGCGGTGAAGGGCGCGCGCCTGTCGCGCTGGAGGCGCACGCCGACAAACCTTCCGTGGAAAAATCAGCCGCTGAAAGACCGGCGGCCGAGCGTGCCGCGCCGGGTCCCGCCGGTGCGCCGTTGGCTGTAATTCGTGCCGCGCATGTGGAGTACAGCGGACAGGACAAGCCGGAGCGCGCCGAAAAGTCCGAAAAGACGGAGAGGGCCGACAAGGTTTCGATCCACGCGGGCGAGAAACCTGTCGACAAGCCGGCCGAAAAACCCGCAGCGGACAAAACCCCCGACCTCAAAGCCGACACGTCGTCACACGCTCGCAGCACAGACCGTCAGCGCAGCCGCGAAGCCGCGCCGGGGACTGCTGCGTCGAGCGTGAGCGCCGCGCCCGCGTCGGTTGTCTCGGTGTCCCCGGCACCTGCCGAACACGAACCCGGCGTCGCCGACGCGGTGCAAACGCGCGTCGCCGATGCGGGCCATTGATTGCCATCGGCGTGCGCGTCGCGCGCGCCGAACTGAACCTGCCGTAGTCCGAATATGAACGCTCCCACTCCCACTGGTTTTCGCTGCGGCATGGTCGCGATCGTCGGCCGCCCGAATGTCGGCAAGTCCACGCTGATGAACGCGCTGGTCGGCCAGAAAGTCAGCATCACGTCGCGCAAGGCGCAGACCACGCGCCATCGCATTACCGGCATCAATACGCTCGAAGACGCCCAGTACATCTTCGTCGACACGCCCGGTTTTCAGACCAAACACAGCGGCGCCCTGAACCGCTCGCTGAATCGCGCCGTTACGTCGACGCTGACCTCGGTCGACGCGATCCTGTTCGTCATCGAAGCAGGCCGCTTCGGCCCTGACGACCAGAAGGTACTCGATCTGATCCCGGCGAAGGTCCCGACGCTGCTGATCGCGAACAAGCTCGATCGCGTGTCGGATAAAGACTCGCTGTTCCCGTTCATGCAGCAGATGAGCACGCTGCGCGAGTTCAACGAGATCGTGCCGCTGTCGGCGAAAAATTCCGACGACATCAAACGTCTGATGGCCACCGTCAAGCCGTTCCTGCCGGAAGGCGAGCCGATCTACGGCGAGGACGACCTGACCGATCGCAGCGAGCGCTTTCTTGCCGCCGAAATCCTGCGCGAGAAAGTCTTCCGCTGGACCGGCGACGAGCTGCCGTACACGAGCACCGTGCTGATCGAGAAGTTCGAAACCGAAGGGCGGCTGCGCCGTATCTTCGCGACGATCCTCGTCGATCGCGACATGCACAAGGCGATGATCATCGGCCAGAAGGGCGCGAAGCTGAAGCAGATCAGCACCGAGGCTCGCCTCGACATGGCAAAGCTGTTCGACGGGCCGGTGTACCTCGAAACCTTCGTCAAGGTGAAGAGCGGCTGGGCCGACAATGAAGCCGGGCTTCGTGCGTATGGGTACGAATGACGCGTGGATGACGCTCAATTCAGACGAGGCTTCGGATCAGCCGGAGCACGAACCGTCTCAGCCCGCGCGTAGCGCGAGGAAATCGTCGGCCGACGCAAAAAGCCCAAAAAGCGCGAAAAGCGCACCCGCCGACGATGGCGAGCCACGCAAAACGCCGGCACGCCGCGCGCCGCGCACCTCCACATCCGAATATCGGATCACCGAGCAGCCCGCGTTCGTGCTGCATAGCTATCCGTATCGCGAGACCAGCCTGATCATCGACGTGCTGTCGCGCGATCACGGCCGTCTCGCGCTGGTCGCAAAGGGCGCGAAGCGCCCGCACTCCGCGCTGCGGGGCGTGCTGCAAACGTTCCAGCCGCTGTCGCTCGCGTGGTCGGGCAAGTCCGAAATGCGCACGCTGACCGGCGCCGAATGGGTCGGCGGCATGCTGCCGCTGACCGGCGACGCGCTGCTGTGCGGTTTCTACGTCAACGAACTGCTGGTGCGCTTCTGCGCGCGCGAGGACCCGCATCCTCAGTTGTTCCATCACTACGTCGTCACGCTGACGCGGCTCGCGCACGATGAGCCGCCGGTGCAGGTGCTGCGCTCGTTCGAACGCGTGCTGCTACGCGAGACCGGTTACGCGATGGCGCTCGACCGCACGGTCGCACGCAAAGCGGTGCTCGCCGACGGCCGCTACGTGTTCGATCCCGAGCGCGGGGTACGCGAGGCATCGGACGAATGGCCCGCGCAGTGGCCGGTAGTGTCGGGACAAACCTTGCTCGATATGGAAAAGGACGATTACCATCGAGCGCAGACCGTCGCGCAAAGCAAAACGCTGATGCGCTTCCTGCTCAACACCTATCTCGGCGGCGCGCCGCTTGCTACCCGCCAGATCCTGATCGACCTGCAGAACCTATGAGCTTCTTCCTGACTTCGCCGACCGCGATCGACCTCGGCGTGAACATCGACCACGTCGCCACGCTGCGCAACGCGCGTGGCACGTCCTATCCCGATCCGATCCGCGCCGCGCTGATGGCCGAAGAAGCCGGCGCCGATGCGATCACGCTGCATCTACGCGAAGACCGCCGGCATATCGTCGACGCCGACGTACACAAGCTGCGTCCGCTGCTGAAAACTCGCATGAATCTCGAATGCGCGGTCACGCCGGAAATGCTCGACATCGCGTGCGAAGTGCAACCGCACGACGTCTGCCTCGTGCCGGAAAAGCGCGAGGAGCTGACGACCGAAGGCGGTCTTGACGTCGCCGGACAGTTCGAGGCGGTGCGCGCCGCGTGCAAGCAACTGGCGGACGCGAACTCGCGCGTGTCGCTCTTCATCGACCCCGAGGAGACGCAGATTCGCGCCGCGCACGAAGCCGGCGCGCCGGTGATCGAGCTGCACACAGGCCGTTACGCGGAAGCTCATGATCCCGCGGAACAGCAGCGCGAATACGAGCGCATCGTGCGAGCAGTCGAATTCGGCGCGACGCTCGGCCTCAAAGTGAACGCGGGCCACGGCCTGCACTACACGAACGTGCAGCAGATCGCGGCGATCGACGGCATCGTCGAACTCAACATCGGCCATGCGATCGTCGCGCATGCGATCTTCGCGGGCTGGGACAACGCGGTGCGCGAGATGAAGGCGATCATGGTCGCCGCGCGTCTCGGCGCGCGCGCGTAACGCAACCTGGCGACGGACGCACGCATGGCAATCTACGGAATCGGCACCGACATCGTTCAGGTCAGCGCGCGTAGCAGCGGTGATGACTCGCACCAATGGCCGTTTCGCGGAGAAGGTGCTCGGTCCCGACGAACTACGCGTGTACCACGCGCGCCACGCCCGTTCGGCGGCGCGCGGTCTCGCGTTTCTCGCGACGCGCTTCTCGGCGAAAGAGGCGTTCTCGAAGGCGATCGGCCTCGGCATGCACTGGCCGATGAGCTGGCGCGCGCTGCAAACGCTGAACCGGCCGAGCGGCGAGCCGATGGTGGTCGCCTCTGGCGAGCTGGCCGACTGGCTCGACGCGCGCGGCATCACGGCGCGCGTGACGATCAGCGACGAGCGCGACTACGCGGTGTCGTTCGTGATCGCGGAGACGCAGCGGCCGGGCGATACGGAAGGCTCGTTGGCGGCGTCGGCGTCGCGGGCTTCGTCCGCCCGTTCCGCCACAGAATGAAAAGGTTGAGAGCGGCCGCTGGCGGTCGCGTTTGTGTTGTCTCACAGTTTTCCCGCGGAATTCGATGAAAACCACACCCGGACCGGTGATGCTCGACGTGGTCGGCAAAACGCTGAACCGCGATGACAAAAGGCGTCTCGCTCACCCGATGACCGGCGGCGTGATCCTGTTCGCGCGCCACTACGAGAGCCGCGCGCAACTGGTCGGGCTGACCGCTGCCATCCGCGCGATTCGCCCGGATCTGCTGATCGCCGTCGATCACGAAGGCGGCCGCGTGCAGCGCTTTCGCACCGACGGCTTCACGGTGCTGCCGTCGATGGGTAAGCTCGGCGCGCTGTGGGACCAGGACGTGCTGCACGCGACCAAGGTGACGACCGCGGTCGGCTATATCCTCGCCGCGGAACTGCGCGCGTGCGGTATCGACATGAGCTTCACGCCGGTGCTCGACCTCGACTATGGACACTCGCAGGTGATCGGCGATCGCGCGTTCCATCGCGATGCGCGCGTGGTCGCGCTGCTCGCGAAGAGTTTGAACCACGGCCTCGCGCTCGCCGGCATGAGCAATTGCGGCAAGCATTTTCCAGGGCACGGATTCGCGCAGGCAGATTCGCACGTCGCAATGCCCGTCGACGAACGCCCGATCGAGGAAATCCTCGGCAACGACGTCGCGCCGTACGACTGGCTCGGTCTGTCGCTTGGCGCGGTGCTGCCCGCGCACGTCGTCTATCCGCGGGTCGATGCGAAGCCGGCCGGCTTCTCGCGCATCTGGTTGCAGGACATCCTGCGCGGCAAGCTTGGCTTCGAAGGCGCGATCTTCAGCGACGATCTGTCGATGGAAGCCGCGCGCCAGGGCGGCACGCTGACCGAAGGTGCGCAAGCGGCCCTGGAGGCCGGCTGCGACATGGTGCTGATCTGCAACCAGCCGGACGAAGCGGAGAAGGTGCTCGACGCGCTGCGCGTCACGCCGTCGAGGGAATCGCAGCGGCGGATGAAGCGCATGCGGCCGCGCGGTAAAGCGCTCACGTGGAGCAAGCTGATGGCCGAGCCACGGTACGCCGAAGCGCAGAGGCTGCTGCGCAGTACGTTTGCATAAAAGGAAATGGCGCCTTGAAGCAATTCAAGGCGCCATTTTTTATCAGCTTCGAACGGTGCGAGCCGCCGTCGAGCTCTGCTTGACAACCGCAGCACGCGCGATCCGATCGCTCAGTTCAAGCGCATGCGCTGCAACTTGTTGTACAGCGTCTTCGGGCTGATTCCGAGTAACGACGCCGCTCGATGCCGCGTGCCGCCGACCGCGTCGAGCGTCGCGCGGATCAGCATTTCTTCGACGTCCGCGAGGGGCGTACCGACGGTCACCTGCACGCGACTGCCGTTCAGATCGCGGCCGTTCGCCGTGCTGGCTTCGTCGGCGCGCAACGACTCGATCACGTCGCCCGATGCCTGATAAGCGCGCCGCACGCGCTCCTGCAGTTCGCGCACGTTGCCCGGCCAGTCGTACGTGAGGCATTCGCGCAGGAAATTCGGCGCCGCCTGCTTCGCGACCTCGGCCGTACCGCGCGCGGTCGCTTCCACATTCAGTTCGTCGACGGCTGCCTGCGCAATCAGCAGCGGATCTTCACCACGCTCGCGCAGCGGTGGCAGCATGACCGCGGCGGCTTCGAGGCGCAGCGAGAGGTCCTGATGCAGCGAGCCGTCCGCGACCGCCGCGCGCGGCGACTTGCGCGTCGACGCGATGAGCCGGAAGTCGGTCACGATCTGGCTGGTACCGCCCACGCGCATGAAGGTCTGCGAATCGAGCGCGCGCAACAGCGCTTCCTGCTGCGTGCGCGGCAGCTCGGTGATTTCGTTGATGAACAACGTGCCGCCGCTCGCCTGTTCGAAGAGGCCCGGCTCGCGCTGCTCGGCGCCGCCGAACGCTCCGCGTTCGTGACCGAGCAGCATGCTGTCGAGCGAGCGATTGAGCCCGCCCGCGGTCGCGCCGCGGCAATCGAACGTGACGAACGGGCCTTTGCGGCGGCGGCTCATGTCGTGCAGCGTGCGCGCGGCGATCTGCTTGCCGGTGCCAGCCTCGCCGGAGATCAGCACCGCGGCTTCTGTCGGCGCGAGACGCTCGATCGTGTCGTACACGTGCTGAATGGCGCCGCTGCGACCGAGCATCGAGCCGAAGCGCCCAAGCTGACGCAGCGCCGCGCGCAGCGCCTGGACCTCCTCGGTCAGCTCATAAGGCCGCGGAATGCGCGCGAGCAGGCTGCGCAGGCGCGGAATGTTGACCGGCTTCAGCAGATAGTCCCAGATACCGTGCCGCAAGCCCTCGATCGCACTCTCGACGGTCGCATTGCCGGTCATCACGATCACCGGAAGCGCGCCGCCCGGCGGATGCGCGGGCAGATGCTGCAACAGATCGAGGCCGCTGCCGTCCGGCAGATTCAGGTCGACGAGCACGACGTCGGGGATGAAGCGCGTCAATGCGCCGCGGGCCTCGGCGAGCGTGGTCGCGGTGTCGACTGAAAAGCCGTCGGCGGCGAGGATTGCCGACAGGCCGGACAGGCTATTGGGATCGTCTTCAACAATCAGGGCGTGTGGCATGGCGAGCGCAATTTTATGAATGGGTCGAATGCCCGGCGCGCCGCCAACGCTGATGGCGCGCACTCCGGGCTCTGAGGGCTCGATGACAGGGCTAAACCAACGGTCCTTGGGCGGTGAAAAAACGACAGCCGCCGGCACTGCGCCTTGAGTCGCGCGGGCCGGCGCCTGTAGTTCCTTCACTGGTCCTGTCAGAAATCCCGGTTGCTATCGAAAAACCGGCGCACTTCGAGTTCCGCCTGTTCACGGGTTTTGCCATAGCGTTCCTGAATCAGACCAGCGAGCTTGTCGGCCCGGCCTTCGGCCTTGGTCAACTCGTCGTCCGTCAGTTCGCCCCATGCGGTCTTCGCCTTGCCGATCATCTGTCTCCATTTACCTTCAGCGATGTCGTTGTTCATGGTGCCTCTCCCAGCAGTGGAAAATGAGCGATACTCGCGTAACTCTCTCCACCTAGCAGAGATCGTGCCAAAGAGCGTGGATGAAATCGATCAAGGGCTTGCCGCGCGCCCAACGCGAAATCCGGATGTCGCGATGGTAATTTTGAGAAATTTGCCGGTAAAGTTTTCCTAAACCATACACGGCGCGACAGAAAAGAAAAAGCGCCCAAAAATTGAGCGCTTTTTGTGCAGGCCGGCAGGGCGCCGGCGCTGGCGGGGTGACGCAGGCGGGCGCTTAGGCGCGGCTGCGGTATTCGTGCGTACGCGTGTCGATTTCGATCTTGTCGCCGATGTTGCAGAAGAGCGGCACTTGCAGTTCGAAGCCGGTGTTCAGCTTGGCGTTCTTCAGCACCTTGCCCGACGACGTATCGCCCTTGACGGCCGGTTCCGTGTAGATGATTTCGCGAACCAGCGTGGTCGGCAGTTCGACCGAGATCGCCTTCTCGTTGTAGAACACGACTTCGCAAGCCATGCCGTCTTCGAGGTAGTGCATCGCGTCGCCCATCATTTCGGCTTCGACTTCGTACTGGTTGTAGTCGGCGTCCATGAACACGTACATCGGGTCGGCGAAGTACGAGTACGTCACTTCCTTGCGCTCGAGCACGACGACGTCGAACTTGTCGTCCGCCTTGTACACGGATTCCATGCCTGCGCCGGTCAGCAGGTTCTTGAACTTCATCTTGACGACGGCGGAGTTACGGCCCGATTTGTTGTATTCGGCCTTTTGCACGACCATTGCGTCTGCGCCGATCATCACGACGTTGCCGGTGCGGAGTTCCTGTGCGGTCTTCATAAAACTGTCCTGTACGAGATAAATAGCTTAACTGTTGCTCAACGGCATACGGCGCAAGCGGCTTCGGCGTTTCGCCCACCGCCTGCCGCGCGCCGCGTGAAGCGGCCGCGCAGCCCGGATGCGTGAAACGGGATCGGCTCGCGGCGAAAACCCGGGAGCGTGATGCCTCGGCGTTCCACCTGTCCGTTACCTGATTTTTACCCTGTTCGGGCGTGTACACGAGGGGCGCCGATCTGCAACACGCCCAAACATACGTCCCTTTTTTGACATTCGCGTGCCCGACCGGAAGATTGGGGACGCGTGCTCTGTTTTTCGAGGGGACCGGTCAGACGGGCTTACCATGGGGTAGTTGGTCTAATCGGGCCGCGCTTGCGTCGTCGGCCGTTGGATAACCGCTTATTTTAACTGAGTTTTTGCGAACGAGGTCAGATTTCCGGCGAGATCGCCGACTTGCGCGAGTTCGACCGCCCAGCCGGCGGCGCGCCGTTTCAGGGCCGGATAGTGGCGCTGGAATTCCGCCCAGTCCGGCTGACCAGCGCCGTTCCACGCGTGCCAGAAGCGCTCGAGCGCGGCGCGCGCGTCAGCTGGGAGCGTGCGGGTGTAGTGCGCAAGTGCGGCGTCGAGCTTTGGCAGATGGGCGTCGTCGGCCTGCGGGTAGATGTGCCAGACGAACGGCTTGGCGGCCCACTGCGCGCGCACGAACGAGTCCTCGCCGCGGACGAAATTGACGTCGCTCGCCCAGAGCAGTGCGTCGTAGCCAGGCTGTTCGGTGAACGCGAGCGCGTGCGCGCTGAGGTTGCCGAGCGTCGCATGGGTGCCTGCTGCAAACGACGGTAGGCCGAAAAAGCGCGCCAGCGCGCCGGAAATGCGTCCTTCGGGCACCAGCAGCACGATCGGGCTTGCGTTGTCGCGCCATTGTTCGAGCAGGCTGTCGACGGCCGGGTTTTCGTAGGCGAACAGCGACACGACCGTCGCGTCGGCGGGCGGCGGCGCGTGGCCCGTGATGTTGCGCCACCAGTCGGTGCGCGCGGCGGGCGACGCTTCGAACGCGGCGCGCGTCGCGTCGAGATCGCGCTCCTTCAGGACACCTCCGGTGCCGGGGCCGAGTCCGGGGAAAAAGAAGGTCTTGCTGAGTGCGTAGCGCGGATGCGGCGATGGCCGCAGATGAAAATCGGCGATCCAGTCCTCGGCGCTCAGATATTCGAGGTTGAACCAGAGCGGCGCGCTCGCTCGCTCTGCCATCGCGGCGATATAGACGGGCGGCAGTTCGCAGGCGAACGCCTCGATCACGACGTCGGCGATTTCGAGCGCATCGCCAGCATGGGACGGCTCGTGCCAATGCTCGACGACGATGCCGTCGAGCGTCTGCCGCGCACGCTCCAGCTCGAGCGACGGGCACAGCCTCCTGAACGCATGCAGATCGTCGACGAACACGCGCACCTGCCAGCCGTGCTCGCGCGCGAGTTGGCGCGCAAGGCGCCAGCACACGCCGATGTCGCCGAAGTTGTCGATCACCGCGCAGAAGATATCGCAGGCGATCGGGTTGGCAGGGGCGGCGGGTGATCCGGAATCGGGCGCGACGGAGGACATGGCGGCTCGGCTGGCTCGGTGACTCCGGCGAACGGAGCGGTTCGAACGAATGCGGAATGTTCTAAACTGGCGATTCTAAAGCCTCGCTCGCGATCGCGCGCGCCCTTTGTCCGCCATGCGGGCCGCATCGGCGACGCGCGACATGACGCCCGGCGCACGATGCCGGGCACCCGGCGGCGCAATCGGTGCAATCAGTGCAACCGGTGCAATCGGTGCAAGCGGCGAGGCAGCGCGAGACAGTCCCACCCCAATCGATCCCGCATGACCGAACCCGAAGCCAGCGACGCCCCCGACACCTTCGAGCCGAAAACAGTGCTCGCCCAACTGCCGCATCTGCCCGGCGTCTACCGCTATTACGACACGAGTGGCGCGGTGCTCTACGTCGGCAAGGCGCGCGATCTGAAGAAGCGCGTATCGAGCTACTTCACGAAGACACAGCTGTCGCCGCGTATCGCGATGATGGTCACGCGCATCGCGCGCATCGAGACCACGGTCACGCGTTCCGAGGCCGAGGCGCTGCTGCTCGAAAACAACCTGATCAAGGCGCTCACGCCGCGTTACAACATCCTGTTTCGCGACGACAAGTCGTATCCCTATCTGAAGCTGACCGGCCACAAGTTTCCGCGCATGGCCTATTACCGCGGCTCGGTCGATCGCAAGAACCAGTACTTCGGCCCGTTCCCGAGCGCGTGGGCGGTGCGCGAGAGCATCCAGATCCTGCAGCGCGTGTTCCAGCTGCGCACCTGCGAAGACTCGGTGTTCAACAACCGCACGCGGCCGTGTCTGCTGCATCAGATCGGCCGTTGCACGGCGCCGTGCGTCGCGAACATCAGCGAGGAGGATTACGCGCGCGACGTCGCCAACGCGTCGCGCTTTCTGCTCGGCCGTCAGGGCGAGGTGATGAAGGAGCTCGAGCAGAAGATGCATGCGTTCGCGAGCGAGCTGAAGTTCGAGCAGGCCGCGGCGGTGCGCAACCAGATGAGTTCGCTGTCGACGGTGCTGCATCAGCAGGCAATCGAAGTCGGCAGCGACAGCGACGTCGACATTCTCGCGGTAGTCGCGCTGGGCGGCCGCGTGTGCGTGAATCTCGCGATGGTGCGCGGCGGACGACATCTCGGCGACAAGGCGTACTTTCCCACGCACGTGGAGAGCGCGTTGACGGCGGAGGAAGGCGGGCTCGAAGAAGACGGCGATCAGGACGATGCATCGGCGGATGCGCGAGCGGTCGCGCCATCGGCCGCGGCGGCGAGCGCCTCGGCCGATGCGCTCGCGATCGCTCAGGACATGCCGTCGGAAGACGAGGACGCCGATGGTATTGAAGAAGACGCGATCGACGAGGCTGCCGAAGCGACCCCGGACGCCGTCAGCGACGAAGGCGCGGACGAAGGCACCGACGGGAACGCAGAGTCCGGCCCCGCGGCGAAGCGCCGCAACGGCCGCGCGCCAGGCGGCATCGAATCCGAAGTGCTCGAAGCGTTCATCGCGCAGCATTACCTCGGCAATCGCGTGCCGCCGGTGCTGGTGGTCAGCCACGCGCCGGCGCGCGAACTCGTCGACGTGCTGATCGAGCAGGCGGGCCACAAGGTGACCGTACTGCGTCAACCGCAAGGACAGCGGCGCGCGTGGCTCGCGATGGCCGAGCAGAACGCGCGGCTCGCGCTCGCGCGCCTGCTCTCCGAGCAGGGCTCGCAGCAGGCGCGCACGCGCGCGTTGACCGACGCGCTCGGCATGGAGTGCGACGACCTCGCGCATCTGCGCATCGAATGCTTCGACATCAGTCACACGATGGGCGAGGCGACGCAGGCGTCCTGCGTCGTCTTTCACCACCACAAGATGCAGTCGTCCGAGTATCGCCGCTACAACATCGCCGGCATCACGCCCGGTGACGATTACGCGGCGATGCGCCAGGTGCTCACGCGCCGCTACGAAAAGATGGTCGCGCAGGCCGCCGCGAATGCGAGCGACGAAGCCGCCGAATCGCAAAGTGACGCGGCCGCCGATCCCGCGCTCGCCGCCGATCCCGCGCTCGCCGCCGATCCCGCGCTCGCCGCCGATGCCGCCGAGCCGGCCGCGGCCGGCGGCGTGCTGCCGACCATCGTGCTGATCGACGGCGGCAAGGGGCAGGTGGAGATCGCGCGGCAGGTGTTCACGGAGTTGGGGCTCGATACTGGCATGCTCGTCGGCGTCGCGAAGGGCGAGGGGCGCAAGGTCGGTCTCGAGACGCTGATTTTCGCGGACGGCCGCACGCCGCTCGAACTCGGCAAGGAAAGCGCCGCGCTGATGCTGGTCGCGCAGATCCGCGACGAAGCGCATCGTTTCGCGATCACCGGCATGCGCGCCAAACGCGGCAAGACGCGCCAGACCTCGCGGCTCGAAGAACTCGAAGGCGTAGGGGCGAAGCGGCGTCAGCGCCTGCTGGCGCGCTTTGGCGGCTTGCGCGGCGTGGTGGCCGCGAGCGTAGAGGATCTCGCGAGCGTCGAAGGCATTTCGCAGGCGCTCGCCGAGCAGATCTACCGGCAACTGCATTGAATTGGCGGGCCACGCCGGGCCGTGATCGGAACGACGGTTCGTCGGACCCGCGGCGTCGCGCTGCGGATGCGCTGGCTGCGAACGACGCGCCGGGGGCGGCTCGCTTGCCGCCCCCGCGCGGCCATGCCTGGGCGCGCTTGCTTGTGGCAGACCCTGTGACACGGCACAATTGCAACTCACTCGTCAGACGCTGCGCCTGCCCCATGCCGTTTAATTTCCCGATATTCCTGACCTGGCTGCGGATCGTGCTGATTCCGCTCGTCGTCGGTGTGTTCTATTTGCCCGACATGATGATGAGCCTCGCGCACCGCAATCTCGCGGCCGCGACGATCTTCATCCTGGCGGCGCTCACCGACTGGTTCGACGGCTTTCTGGCCCGCAAATGGAATCAGACCTCGGCATTCGGCGCGTTTCTCGATCCGGTCGCCGACAAGCTGATGGTGACCGCGGCGCTGCTCGTGCTCGTCCAACTCACGCGGATCGATTCCGCGATCGCGCTCGTGATCGTCGGACGTGAAATCGCGATCTCGGCGCTACGCGAATGGATGGCGCAGATCGGTGCGTCGAAGAGCGTCGCGGTGAACTCGCTCGGCAAGTTCAAGACCGCTTGCCAGATGGTCGCGATTCCGATGCTGCTGTTCTATGGCCCGCTGCCGCTCGGTGGCGGCGTGACGGTCGACACGCGCGTGTGGGGCCTGTGGCTGATCTATCTGGCTGCGTTCCTGACGATCTGGTCGATGCTGTACTACATGAAGCTCGCGTGGCCGCAGATTCGCGAGCGCGGCGGCATTGCGTGACGGTGTGAATAGAGAGAAATATTTTCTTTAACACAGACGGGCAAAGGGGTTGACACGTTTCAGTCGATTCTCCATAATCTCGTTTCTCCGATGCGCGCAACGCGAAACACCGGAGACGCAGTAAATGCAGCACAACGCGGGAATAGCTCAGTTGGTAGAGCGCAACCTTGCCAAGGTTGAGGTCGCGAGTTCGAGCCTCGTTTCCCGCTCCAGTATTCGAAGCATCGCGTTGTTTGGCGAAGTAAAAAAGGCAGCGCGGTGAAGCAGTTCAATGCGGGAGTAGCTCAGTTGGTAGAGCGCAACCTTGCCAAGGTTGAGGTCGCGAGTTCGAGCCTCGTCTCCCGAGCTCCATACATCAGGGGAAGCAGCGCTTCCCTTTTTGTTTGGAAGGCCGCTCGTTCTGAACTTCCAGAGCTTCGGTTCTTCTGGTTATCACCAGATAAATCTGCGAACCCGTGTCCAGGTTCCAGTCCGCTTGTGGCGCGATAGCAAAGCGGTTATGCAGCGGCCTGCAAAGCCGTTTAGGCCGGTTCGACTCCGGCTCGCGCCTCCAGTCTTTGATGTAAAGCGAAAGCCCCGACGTGTCGGGGCTTTTCTTTTTCTGTTCCTCTCTTCGCCAGCCTTGTCGATCGTCGTCATCAAGGTGAGCGGAGCGGTCGATCCGACTGCGTGCCGCAGACGTTCCTCCGAATCGATCAGAAATTGAGCGCGGATTTGATTGACTGCACGGCAGCGGGGTTCAGGAAGCAGTAGTGCTCTTGCGGCGTACCGCCTCCGAGCGGTGCTATCTGCATCGTTGTGCCGCTCCTGATCATGTAACCCGCGTAGATGCCGCCGTTGTTCTGGTAATACACGCGATAGTCGGTCGTGCTACCCCCGAGCACGCTGTTGGCCACCCATGCGCGAACGCCTTGCAACGTGACGAGCAGGGCGTCGGACTACTGCCTGTCGTAGCCGGTGAGATGCAGTCGTAAGTGTACAACTCGTCTCCGACCATTTGCCGCACCACCTTGATGTAGGCAGCGCCTGCTTGCCAGTTTGCCTGCGGGCTATACAGCGATTGCCCGTTGACCGTGTTCGTGATCAGGCCCAACGCGCTATTCGTGAAGAGTTCGGACGGCGTCGCCTGGAGGCAACTGCAGGCGCTGTGGCCGACCGATCGCCTGCTCGCGCCGCTTGAAACACTGCGTCCGTGGGCCGCGCTGATCGTCGCGCCGACGCTGCTGCAGCAGGTCGGCGAGGGTGTCGAGCCGCGCATGTTGCGCTCGGCGCTCGCGCAGGCGAAGCCGTATCGCTATCTCGAGTTCGCGCGGGACGTCGCAGTCGCGCTCGAATCGATTCCGCTCGAAGCCATTGCCGCGGCGCTCGACATGCTGATGGCCGACCGCGGCGAACCGCAGCGCACGCTCGAGCGGATGCACGCGGCGTGGCTGGAGGGCGATCTGCACGCGATACAGCAAATCGCCGTCGAAGCGCCGATGTTCAATCTGGCCGGCATCCGTCAGGCGATTCTCGACGTGCGCAATCGCGCGTGGGCCGCGCGGCTGAGCGAGTTGCTGGACGTTCGCGAGCGCACGCTGGTGGTCGTCGGCGCGCTGCATCTATGCGGCCCCGGCAATCTCCCCGACTGTCTCGCGCGACCCGTGCAAGCGGTGCTCTGAACGCGTGCGCGGCTTTCGCGACTGAAGACAGCCGTGTCGACCGCCCGGATGCCAGGCCTGCGCATGCTCGATGACGAGGCGCGCGGCATAATTGCGGATCGTTGCCCGCGCTGTCGCGCATTGACCCTGAAAGCTACCGATGACTGAACCGCAACACACCGCCGCCGCGCGGCTCGCCCAGCTCGAATGGCGCTGGAAGCCGTTCGGGAACCTCACGAGCGTCGAAGTCTATGAGATGCTGGCCGCCCGCAGCGCGGTGTTCGTCGTCGAACAGAACTGCGTGTATGGCGATATCGATGGGCTCGACGTCGAAGCCTGGCATCTGCTTGCGTATGGCACCGGCGGCGGTGCGGCGCTGCCGCCGTTGGCCGGCTATCTGCGCGTGTTGTTGCCCGATGCGGCGGATGCCGATGTGCGCATCGGCCGGGTGTTGACGACCGCGCCGTTTCGCGGCATCGGTCTCGGCAATGCGATGCTCGAACGCTCGCTCGCGCAAATCCGTGCGCAGTGGCCCGATACGCCGATCCGTCTGCACGCGCAGGCGCATCTGCAAGGTTTTTACGGTGCGTTCGGCTTCATGCCGATCTCGGAAATTCACGACGAAGACGGCATCCCGCATGTGTGGATGCGCGCGCTGTGAACGCGAACGGGTCAGCGGGGCACGTTCGTGGTCGTCGACGCCGCATGCGTGAGCCCGCGCGCCGCTTTTGCATGCCGCTCGGCGCGCAGGCGTCCGCGAGACGACAGCCGCATCCAGTGACGCAGCGCGATCAGCGCGCCGACCACGCTCATCATCGAACCCGGAATCCATAGCAGGAGCCCGCCGATCTGCTGATCGCGCATCGGGCTCAGCCACGTGAACGCGCGGCCGCAGATCGAGTAGATCGGATACAGCTCGTGCGTCGTAAAAAAGATGAATGCGCCGAGAACGATCTGCGGCGGAATCGCCGCGATCACGACGAGCACGCGTTTGCCCGGAGACAGACGCGCGGGCGGCGCCGGACGCGGATCGAGTACGAGCCACCAGAACAGCAGGCCGTCGATCGCCATGCTCCAGTTCATGACGCGATAGAGCCGCCAGTCGAGCATCGCGACGAAATGGATCGGCGACAGCAGCCAGAAATAGATCAGCCCGACGAATAGCGTGACCGCGACGACCGGGTGCATGACGACGTCGAGCGCCGTGCGCACGAGCGGTGTTTGCAGCGCGGGCCGCACGAAGCGCTGTCGCCAGCGCAACGGAATTCCCGCGCGCAACGCCGCGCCCGGATACGACAGCGCAATGAAGAACGGCCCGAGATGATGCAGCACCAGATGCTGCAAGCGATGCATGAAGAATTCATGCTCGAAGAAATAATCGAGCCGCGTATGCAGCACGACATACAGCGCGAGCAGCCCGAACCAGAATGACAGACGCCGCGCGAACGACAGCCGCGCCTTGCGTGCGCCGCGCACGAACAGGATCGCGGGGATCAGCAACGCGATCACGACGGTCGGCGAAAACTCCCAGGGATCGAGCCAGTAGAGCAGGTTCATGGCGATGGCGCGTGCGGTGGCGGCGGCTCGTCGTGCCGCTTACCTGGTCTGGCCCGGCGACTTGACCGCGAACGGCGCGCTCACTGTTTCGCCGTCGGAGAACTTCAGCGTCAGACGCACGGTGTCGCCCGGCGCGACCTTCTGCTTCGCGTCCTCGAGCATCACGTGATAGCCGCCCGGCGCGATCGCGACCTGGCCATGCGCGGGCACCGACAGCTTGTCGACCATCACCATCTTCTGCGTCGAACCGTTCGATACGGTTTGATGCAGCATCGCATCGCCGTAGTCGTCGCTCGATACATCGACGAGGTCGATCGGCTTGTCGCTCGCGTTGACGAGCGTCGCATAGCCGGCCGCGGGCAGGTTGTTCGGCAGCCAGCGCACCCACGCGTCCTTGATGCTGATCGCATGAGCATCGGCCGCTTGCGCGGCCGACGCGGCGCCGAGTGACAGCGCGAGCGCGCAGGCGAGGGAGGCGATTGGTTTGAGCTTGATCGTCATGATGGAATGGAGTGGGATCAAAGAAGAATCAGGATTGGTCATCGATGATGCGGCGCAGGTCCTGCGCGATCGCATCGGGCGTGTCGTGATCGGTGGCGAGCAGGCGCGCGCGGCCCCGGCTGTCGAACACATAGACGGCGGAGCTGTGCGTGACCTCGTAGTTGCCGTTCGAGTCGCGCTTTTCCATCTGATAAGCGACACGATAGCGCTTGGCCAGCGACTCGATCTGCCAGTCGGTGCCGCTCAGCCCTTCGGCGTGCTGTGCGTCGAACGCGCCGACATAGTCGTGCAAGGCCCGCGGCGTGTCGCGCGCGGGATCGACGGTGATGAACAGAATGCGCACTTTCTGCGCATCGGGACCGAGCTTGCCGAGCACCTGCATCAGACGGCCCATCGTTTCGGGACAGACGTCCGGGCAATGCGTGTAGCCGAAGTAAACCAGCGACGTGCGGCCCCTGAACGACGCGGCGTTGACGGGACGGCCGGTGTCGTCGGTCAAGGTGAAGTCCAGATCCGGCAGGTGGCCGGTCACGTTGGTCAACTGCCACGGCTCGGCGCGCTGTGTGCAACCGGTCAGCGCGGCGAGCGCGACCAGCATGCCCAGCGCAGTTGCCGCCGCAAACCGGCGTGCCAACCCGTGCATCAAGCGGTGCGTGAGTCGCTTGGGTCGTGAGCGGGACAGGTTCGGCCGCGGGCGCTGGGGTGGCAGGATCGGGAACAAAGCAGGGTTCAATGACTCGATTGAAGAGCAGGCAACACGAATCGATGGAGCAGGGGGCCGCACCGTCGCCCGATCATGCCGCGCAAGATTCGCGCGCGACACGCGATTGAGCAAGAGCGTGCAACGATGTCCATCACGCCGACGGTCCGCGTGGCAGCGACTGTAGCGCAAAATTGGCGCCAGCGTCGCGCAGCGCGCCGGGCGCACGATTTGCGGGTCAATTTGACGCAGCTTGCTGAAAGCCGGTTGAAGCCCGATCGTTGCGCTTTTGAACGCAATCGACAGAAGCGGATGGATCGATCGCCCATCGGGCTTGAGTCCCAGCTTACTTTCTCGAAAAATTGACGGATGCGCGGTAAGATGCGCACACTTTTCCGGCCATAGATGGCTGAAAGGCGAACCTAGGCGATGCAAGCACTTCCGGCTGTTCTGTCTCCGAGCGAGACGGCATTTTTCTTCGACTTCGATGGCACGCTCGTCGAACTCGCCCCCACACCGGAGGGCGTGCTGGTGCAGCCGCGCGTGATCGACCTGCTGCGCGAACTGCGCAGTCTGACGAATGGCGCGGTCGCGGTGGTGTCGGGGCGCGGCATCGACAGCATCGACAGTTTTCTCGGCATGCCCGATCTGCCGGTCGCGGGTCTGCACGGCGCCGAGCGGCGCGATGCGAATGGCGACACGCAGCGCATCGGCTTTCACGACGAGCGCCTGTTGCGCATGGAGCAGGTGCTCGCGCAGGTCGTCAACGAACATCCGGGCATGCTGCTCGAGATCAAGGGCGCGGCGCTCGCGCTGCACTACCGGAACGCGCCGGACCGCGAGCCGGTCGCGCGCGAGGCGACCGAGCGGCTCGTCGCCGATTACCCCGCTTCTTACGTGCTGCAGCCCGGCAAGATGGTCTACGAGATCAAGCCGAAGGACGTCGACAAGGGCCGCGCGACGCGCGCGTTCCTCGACGAGCTGCCGTTCACCGGCCGCACGCCGATATTCGCCGGCGACGATCTGACCGACGAGAAGGGCTTCGCGGTCGTCAACGAGCGCGGCGGTCTGTCGATCAAGGTCGGCGCGGGCGAAACGATGGCGCACACGCGCGTCGAATCGGTGTCGTCACTGCTCGACTGGCTCGAAACCATCGTCGCGGCGGCGCGCGGCGCATGACGCCGACGGCCCCGTTCAACGAAAACAACATACTGCATCGGGAATCGCGCTTCATGAGCCGACTGATCATTGTTTCGAACCGGGTGGCGCCTATTTCGGAGGGCGGTCCGGCGGCGGGCGGTCTGGCGGTCGGCGTGTACGACGCGCTGAAGGAGACCGGCGGCATGTGGTTCGGCTGGAGCGGCGACGTGCTGAGCTCCGGCCAGCCGCAGATCAAGCTCGAGGAGCGCGGTCCGGTGACCTTCGCGACCGTCCCGCTGATGCGCCGCGATTACGACCAGTACTACCGTGGTTTCTCGAACGCGACGCTGTGGCCCGCGTTCCACTATCGATCCGACCTGCTGCATTACGACCGGCACGACTTCGAAGGCTACTGCCGCGTCAACGCGTGGCTCGCGCAGCAACTCGTGCCGCTCCTGCGCGAGGACGACGTGATCTGGGTGCACGACTATCACCTGATTCCGTTCGCTCAGGCGCTGCGCTCGGCTGGCGTGAAGAACCGCATCGGTTTTTTTCTGCACATTCCGTTTCCGGCCGCGCAGGTGCTGCTGACGGTGCCGCCGCATCGCGAGCTCGTCGAGGCGCTGTGTTCGTTCGACCTGCTCGGCTTCCAGACCGGTCCCGATCTGCGCGCGTTCTGCGACTACGTGATCAACGAGGCGGGCGGCTCGATCGACGCGTCGGCGAAAGGACCGCTGAGTGTGCATGCGTTCGGTCGCACGTTGCGCGCCTCTGCGTATCCGATCGGCGTCTATCCGGACGAGATCGCCGAGCTCGCGAAGGCGGGCGAACGCGGCAAGCCGGTGCGCACGATGAAGGCGACGCTGCATTCGCGCAAGCTGATCATGAGTGTCGACCGGCTCGATTATTCGAAGGGGCTGGTCGAGCGATTCCGCGCGTTCGAGCGCCTGCTCGAGCATACGGCCGCGCAGCGCAACCAAGTGTCGTTCCTGCAGATCGCCCCGCCGACGCGCGCCGACCTGCACGCGTATCAAGACATCCGGCTGCAGCTCGAAGGCGAGTCGGGACGGATCAACGGACGTTTCGCCGAGCTGGACTGGACGCCGATCCTATACATCCACAAGCAGTACGAGCGCTCGGTGCTGGCGGCGCTGTTCCGTACCGCGCACGTCGGCTATGTGACGCCGTTGCGCGACGGCATGAACCTCGTTGCGAAGGAATACGTGTCGGCGCAGGATCCGGAGAATCCCGGCGTGCTGGTGCTGTCGCGCTTCGCGGGCGCGGCGCAGGAGCTCGACGGCGCGCTGATCGTCAATCCGGTCGATATCGACGGCATGGCCGAAGCGCTCGCGCGGGCGCTCGACATGCCGCTCGCCGAGCGCCAGGGGCGCTATCGCGACATGATGGCGCAGCTGCGCGAGAACAACGTGTCGGTGTGGCGCGATAACTTCATGCGCGATCTGCAGAGCGTCGAGGGCGCGAAGCGCGCCAGAAGCGGGAAAGCGCACGCGGCCACGGGTGCGGCGGGCGCCGCGCGCAAGAGGGCGGCGCGCGAGAGCGTGACCGGCTAAGCCAAGCCGGGCCGCGAGCCAGACAGCAAAAAGCCGCTCCAGGGAGCGGCTTTTTTTCAAGCGATGCGCAGCGCGTGGACCAGGCGTGCGTCAGGCTACGTGCTGTTCGTCGACCTTCTTGCCGCCGATATGCAGCGTCTGGCCCTTGCCATACTGCTTCGAGAGCAGGTCGCGATAGAGGCCCGGACGCTGGCGCAGTTCTTCCGGCGTGCCGTCGTCGATGACCTTGCCGGCGCTCATCACGATGATCCGGTCGAAGTTGTTCAGCGTCGACAGACGGTGCGCGATCGCGATCACGGTGCGGCCGACCATCAGGCGGTCGAGCGCCTTCTGGATCGCTTCCTCGGACGCGCTGTCGAGTGCGGACGTGGCTTCGTCGAGCAGCAGGATCGGCGCGTTTTTCAGAATCGCGCGCGCGATTGCGATGCGCTGGCGCTGACCGCCCGACAGCTTCACGCCGCGGTCGCCCACGATCGTGTCGTAGCCTTCCGGCATCGCTTCGATAAAGTCCACGCAACGCGCCTCGCGCGCGGCGGCGAGCACTTCCTCGCGGCTCGCGTCCGGGCGGCCGTACGCGATGTTCTCGTACACCGTGCGATGGAACAGCGAGATGTCCTGGGGCACCAGCGCGATCGCGTGGCGCAGGCTGTCCTGGGTAATCGACGCGATGTCCTGGCCGTCGATCTTGATCGCGCCACCCTGGGTCTCGTAGAAGCGCTGCAACAGCGCGAGCACGGTCGATTTGCCGGCGCCCGACTTGCCGATCAGCCCGACGCGCTGACCCGGTTCGATATCGAGGTCGAAGTGATCGAGAATCGGCCGGCGGCGCGGATAGGCGAACGTGACGCCGTCGAACGTGACGCGGCCGCCCTGCGGCACGAGTTCGGTCGCGTCGTCGCGATCGGGCATGCCGTGCGGTTCGAGCAGCGTGCGCACGGCCTCTGCGAGTCGCGCGACGTGCTGCGTGACGTCGACGAGCGCGACGGCGAGATCGCGCGTGCCGTGCAGGATCGTGAAGCCGAGCGAGCTGACGAGCACGATGTCGCCCGAGGTCGCGCGGCCCTGGTCCCACAGCCATAGCGCCCAGCCTAGCAGGCCGGCCGACAGCAGCGCGGTGACCACGGCGTGCAGCAGACGCAGCTTTTCCAGGTACAGCAGGCTTTGCTGGCGCGCGTCCATTTCCGACTTGACCGTCGAAGCAAAGCGGTGCTGTTCGCGGAACGTCATGCCGAAAGCGCGCACGAGCCCCATATTGCTGATCACGTCGACAAGCTCGCCGTCGACCGATGCCGCCTTGGTCGCGAAATTATGGTGACGCGCGGAACCGCGGCCCGCGAGCTTGTACAGCACGACCGACAGGATCGCCGAGCACAGCATCAGGCCGGCGGCCATCAGCGGGTTCACCGCGATGATCATCACGATCGCGCCGAGCACCGCGATGCACGGCGGCAGCACGTTCCACGCGGTGGTGTTTTCGGCGGTGTAGACGGCGTTCGAGGTCGCGGTGATCCGGCTTGCCAGCATGCCGGGCTGCTTTTCGGCGTAGTAGGTCGGCGAGTGGCCGCTCAGGTACTGAAACAGGTCGCGCCGCAAATCGCCCGTCACGGCGACGAACGTGTGCGCGGCGAACCAGCCGCCGATCCGCCACAACAGGTTGTCGGCAGCGATCAGGCCGACGAGGATCGCGAACGCGCCCCACAGCGGTCCCGGATGATGCCTGCCGCCGCCGAGCACGTCGATCAGATGTTTGATCGCGTACTGCGAAGCGAGTGCACAGCCCACGGCCGCAAACACGCTGCACAACACGATCGCATGCGCGAGCGGATGGCGGCGGATAAAGCGGAAGAGAAACGCAAGTGGCCGGTGCGCATAGCTCGCGAGCTTGGCGTTCTGGGCGTTACGCTGGGCGATGGTCAAGTGTTCCAATTGAGCTGAGATCGATGTGTTGCGGGTTGTGCATGCAATGCGCGGACCACACGGACAAGCATGGCTCTGCGTGAAGCCGATGCTTCGCATTGTAAACATGCAAAGGCGATTGCGCCCTGTGTATCCGGGCTTTGACGCGATTGATTTCGCGATGGACCGCCGCGATCTGCGTCGTCCCGACACACCAGCCGACGGGCCATTCAGGCAGATTGCGGAAAATTTCGAGATATGATTACAGATTGCATTCGACCGCGCTGCGGCAATTTTGCAATTCCTACCGGCAACGCTGATGGGCGAGAGCTAACAGACACGGTACCGCCGCGCCTCCCGAAACCTCGTGCATACTGTAGAACTGTCTTTGAAAACAAGGGTTTGCAAAGTGTTTCGCGTTTGTAACAACGTAAAGACTTTGAAATGCTGTGGTGCTGCAACAATCCAGGCATCGATAATGCGTGCTCGTTAGCCCGGCAATTTTTCTGACAGTTTGTCAACGTCGGTGCAACGGGCGCGTTTACTCGCACATGCCCAGTCGCTGATCCACTTGTCCGGGCTCGTTACCAAGCGATCCATCGCAGGATTTCTCAAAAGAATCAGGCCCGCGCCGGCATTTCCGGCCAGACTGCCCTGGCGAGCAAGCGAGTCGCTTTTTCCAAATGCAGTACTTTTGCCTGATTTTTTACTAGGAGTTCGTCAATATGCGAATCGCTCAAATCGCTCCGCTGCACGAGGCGGTTCCTCCCAAGCTGTACGGTGGTACGGAACGCGTGGTGTCCTATCTGACCGAGGCGCTGGTCGAGCAGGGCCACGACGTCACGCTGTTTGCAAGCGGTGATTCGCAAACCTCGGCGAAGCTCGAAGCTTTCTGGCCGCAGGCCCTGCGCCTCGACCCGACGATCCGCGACGTGATGGCGCCGCACATGCTGCTGCTCGAAGAAGTGCGCCGCCGCGCGGACGAATTCGACGTGCTGCATTTCCACATCGACTACTACCCGTTCTCGCTGTTCGCGCGTCAGCCTGTGCCGTTCGTCACGACGCTGCACGGCCGTCTCGATCTGCCTGAACTGCAGCCGATCTTCAACACGTTCAATGACGTGCCGGTCGTGTCGATCTCGGACAACCAGCGCATTCCGCTGCCGCAGGCGCACTGGCTGCAAACCGTCTATCACGGTTTGCCGGAAGACGTGCTCAAGCCGATTCCCAACGTCGAGCCCGGCTACCTCGCATTCCTGGGCCGCGTCTCGCCGGAGAAGGGGCTTGACAGGGCGATTCGCATCGCCGGGCAGGCAGGCATGAAGCTCAAGGTCGCCGCCAAGATCGACAAGGCCGACCGTGCCTACTACGAAGAAGTCATCAAGCCGCTGATGTCGTTGTCGCACGTCGAGTACATCGGCGAAATCGGCGAAGCTGAAAAGCGCGAGTTTCTCGGCAATGCGCACGCACTGGTGTTCCCGATCGACTGGCCGGAGCCCTTCGGTCTCGTGATGATCGAGGCGATGGCTTGCGGCACGCCGGTGATCGCGTTTAATCGCGGTTCGGTGCCGGAAGTGATCGAAAACGGCGTGTCGGGTTTCGTCGTCGAGGACGAAATCAGCGCGGTCGCTGCCGTCAAACGTCTGCACACGCTGCCCCGCGCTGGCGTGCGCAAGGCGTTCGAGGCGCGCTTCTCGTCGAAGGTGATGGCGCAGAACTACGTCGCCACCTATGAAGAACTGCTGCGCCGCAAACATCGCACGGTGCTGCGCGAAGTCAACGCGGGCTGATTGGCGATTATTTCGCCGCGGTTGTTTCGCGGTAGATAAAACGCTGTCGGCAGCAACTCGTTGCACGCTTCCTTCGTTGCTCTGAACGCCCCGCCGGCACGTCGCCGGCGGGGCGTTGTTGCATGCGCGCTGCGTTTTTCGTCGGTGCACCACTGAAAATACGGGTTTCCGCGCGGCGCGAACGAGCCAGTCTCGGTAATATCCCTATAATTGCCGTGCCGCAAATTGGGCTGCGGTGCCGCCGACGACAGGAGGATGCCTTGGCGAGAACGAAAGAGACGCGCGCGAACGCCGCGCCCGGCGCCGGAACGATTTTTACGTTGCGCGCCATCGGTCTCGTGCTCGCCGCCCGCTGGTTTTTCTCGATGTCCGAGATGAAGCTGACCACCGCGTTGACCGCGATGGCGTCTTCACCGTGGGCATGTATCAACCTCGTTTTTCTGTTCCTGCTGATCTTCCTGCCGGGCGCGCGCGCCATCGCGGAGCGTCCGTTCCATCCGTTGCCGCAATGGCTGCGTCAGGCGCTGCGCCTGTTCGCGTTCCTCGGGTTTCTGTTTGCGCTGTGGTCGGTCGGCGCGTTCGTCGCGAGCGCAGGCTGGCGTCGCGCGATGCAGGCGGTCGCGACCAGCAACGGTTGGCTCGTCGCGGCGCCGGTGCTGTATGCGACCGTCTTGTGGATCTGCCGGCCGCTGCCGTTGTGGCGCACCAATGTGGCGGCGCGGCGCTTTGCGATCGGCCGCTATGCGGTGTCGCTCGATCCGCTGACCCGCACCGTCGTCGTGTGGGCCGAGCGGCGCAAGGTGGGGCAATACGATGCGCGCGAATTGTCGGTGCGCTGGGCGAGCGGTTCCAATGCGCGCGCGACGCCGGCGCCCGCGGTCGCGTTCGGCGCGCCGGGCAAGGCCTGCGCGTCAGCGGCGCCGATAGGGTCGGTCGCGGCGCCGTCGCTTGCGCGCAGCGCGTTCGGCGTACGTCCGAAGGTCGAGTTGCTGTGGGATTCGCCGGCCGCCGCGGGTCATAACCGGCAGACCGTTTTCCGCGCCGCGCTGACGACCGAAGGCGATCGCGTCGCCGCTCGCGCGCTCGACACGACGCTGCGCCAGGTCTGACGCTGCATGTTTTGTGCTATCGGTCACATCGCGTGGCCGATGCACGCATCCCGAAGCGACGCTTCGTCGATAATGCAATCAAGGCGCCCGGCCTGCAGGCGGGCGAGTGGGACACTCATCGATCATATTGCGTCTTTCGCAGGAGTCGCCATGCTGGTTCGCTGGTTGCTTGCCGCCCTTCATCTGCTCGCTTATGGTTTTGCGCTCGCGTCGATTCTCAGACGCACGTGGTCGCTGCGTCGCGCGTCGGTGCCCGCCGCGTTGCGTTCGGTGTTCCGCGCCGATTCACGCTGGGGCATCGCCGCGCTGGTGCTGATCGTGACCGGCCTGATGCGCATGTTCGGTAGCTATGAGAAGGGCGCCGACTACTACCTGCACCAGCCGCTCTTTCACGTGAAGATGACGTTGCTGGTGCTGATCCTGATCCTCGAAGTGCCCACGATGCTCGGCCTGATGCGCTGGCGCGCGTCGATCCGCAGCGGCGCGGCGCCGAATCTGAAGAAGGCGCGATCTTACGCGCATTTCAGCGTGATCCAGACCGTGCTGCTGGTTCTGATGGTGTTTGCCGCGACCGGAATGGCGCGCGGCATCGGGTTGCCCGCCGGCGCGGTGTAGCGCGGCGGGCCTTCTATTGCCAGGGGCTGGTGGCGCCAGGCGTGGCATCGTTTGCCGCGAAGCCTGGTGCATGCCTGCGTCGCGCTAGCCGACCAACAAGCCAGAATCGTCGACCCGGTCGGCTTTGACCTTTGCCGACTCGCGCACGAGTTCCGGCTCGCCGAGACCCTTGATCAGCTCCAGCGCCTGACGCTCGAACAAGCGACGGTACAAGCCGTTGTCGCGTTTGATCAGCGCGTCGTGGCTGCCTTCCTCGATCACCTTGCCCTTGTCGAGCACGAGGAGCCGGTCGAGCGCGCGCACCGTCGACAGCCGATGCGCGACCACCAGCGTCGTGCGCCCCTGCATCAGCCGCTCCATCGCGCGCTGGATCAGCACTTCGCTTTCGCTGTCGAGGCTCGACGTGGCTTCGTCGAGAATCAGGATCGGCGCGTCGGCGAGAAAAGCCCGCGCGATCGCGACGCGTTGACGCTCGCCGCCCGATAGCTTGATGCCGCGTTCGCCGACCAGCGTGTCGTAGCCGTTCGGCAGCGCGGCGATGAAGTCGTGCGCGCTCGCGAGCCGCGCGGCCCGCTCGATGTCGGCGCGGCTCGCGCCGGGCCGTCCATACGCGATGTTCTCGGCAAGCGAGCGGTGAAACAATACCGGCTCCTGCTGGACGATCGCGATCTGGCTGCGCAGCGACGCTTGCTGGACCTGCGCGATGTCCTGGCCGTCGATCGTGATCCGCCCGCCCGAAATGTCGTGAAGGCGCTGGATCAGCTTGATGAAGGTTGTCTTGCCCGAGCCGGAATGACCGACCAGCCCGACGCGCTCGCCCGCCGCGATGCGGATGGAAAAGTCGTCGTAGAGCGGCCGGCTGTGCGCGCCATAGTGAAACGACACCTGCTCGAAGCGGATCTCGCCGTCGCGGATCGCGATGGCGCCGGCGCCGGGACGATCCTCGACGCCGAGCGACTGACTCTCGAGCGACACCAGTTCCTCCATGTCGTTGACCGAGCGCTGCAGGTTACGGATGTGCATGCCGATGTCACGCAGATAGCCTTGCAGCATGAAGAACATCGTCAGCGCGAACGTGATGTCGCCGACGCTCGCTTCGCCGCGTGCCCACAGCAGTAGCGCCACCCCGAGAATCGCCGCCTGGATCGCGGCCAGCATGCCGCCCTGGAGGCCGCCGTTGAGCGTGCCGCGCACCCACGTGCGGCGTGTGCGTTGCCGCCATTTGCCGATCACGTGCGCGAGGCGCGCTTCCTCGCGCGCTTCCGCGCCGAATGCCTTGACGACGCCGTTGCAGCTGACCGCATCGGCGAGCGCGCCGCCCATGCGTGTGTCCCACGCGTTCGCGAGACGCGCGGACGGCGCGACGAAGCCCAGCGACACCGTCACGGTCACGCCGATGTACAGCAGCGAGCCGATGCCGACGACGTTGCCCATCATGGGCCAGCGCGAGCCGAGCAGCAGGGTCGCGCCGATCAGCATCACCAGCGATGGCAGCAGCGCGATCAGCAGCGTGTCATTCAGCAGGTCGAGCGCCCACATGCCGCGCGTGATCTTGCGCACGGTCGAGCCGGCGAAGCTGTTCGCGTGCCAGTCGGTCGAAAAGCGCTGCACGCGATGAAACGCGCGCGCGGCGATCTCGCTCATCATCTTCAGCGTGAAGCGGATGATGTTGAAGTACACGCCCTGGCGCAGCAGCGTCGCGGTGAGGCCGAGCGCGGCGAGCGCGCCGAAGGCCGCAAGCGCGTGATGCCAGACGGGCGCCGACGACGCCGGACCGGCCGCGATCGCGTCGACGAGACGTCCGGCGAAGACCGGCGTCAGGATGTCCGCGCCCGCCGTGAACAGCGCGAGCGCCGCGATCACGACGATGCGCCCCGGCTGTTGCGCCCAGTGACGGAAGGTGAAGCCGAGGACATCCTTGAAGGCTTGTCCGCGAAAGTCGAGTTTTCTGTTAGCCATTTGCTTTGGGCCCGGCGAAGCACGAGCGCGCCGAGATTCCAGTCAGAAGCGAAAAAGGGGTAGACAGCCAGCGGATGCCGGAATCCGCGCGGGAACGCGCGAAAAAATATGACGGCAAACAACGGCAACGGAACAACGGACTGTCTGGAATGAACGCGGTGCGCCTGCCGAGGCGGCGGCGCATCAGCGACAACGCTGCGGCTTCAAGGTCGCATCGGTCGCGGCGGACGGGCCGGCGGTCGTGGAACCATGCGGGGGAGCGCGCGATGCACTGCAAACATGTGGCGCCTCCCTGAGATGGTTCAAGATGGAGAAACCGGACGGAGCCGGACCGGGCGAATGCCCGTTTGCCGAATATAGCAATAGTGCGGGGCGCTCGCCAACCTACGGAACGACGTGGTTCTATAGCCAACGATATCTCGTATGGCGCACGCGACGTATTTGCCGGCAAATAGAAAAAGGGCTTACGCATTGCTGCGTAAGCCCTTTTGTCTTCGGTGATCGACACACCAAGAATCTGGTGGGTAGTACTGGGATCGAACCAGTGACCCCTGCCGTGTGAAGGCAGTGCTCTACCGCTGAGCTAACCACCCGAAGAGATCGAAATTATGTCAGGGAATTTAGGGTTCGTCTAGTCTTTTTTAAGCAGTTTGCTCATCAGTTGCCGGCGCGGGTTCAAGACGCCATACGCTTGCGCCTTTGAGCGCTTTGTCGAGATCGTCGAGTACGGCTTCGTGCGCGGTGCTTTCGTCGTCGCTCGCAGCGATCACGACCAGTTCGAGCGAGTCGAGTGCGACACGCGGCGCGTGCGTATCGCCGCCGGCCTGCGCTTCGCCGAGCATGTCGATGACGAGGCTTTCCTGACCGCGCGTCATCGCCAGATAGACCTCGGCGAGCAGTTCCGAGTCGAGCAGCGCGCCGTGCAGCGTACGGTGCGCATTGCTGATGCCGAAGCGGTCGCACAGCGCATCGAGCGAATTGCGCTTGCCGGGGAACATCTGCTTGGCTTGCGCGAGCGTGTCGATGATCTCGCCGCAGTGCATGCTCACTGGCGGCAGACCGAGCAGCGCGAACTCGGCGTCGAGAAAGCCGATGTCGAATGGCGCGTTGTGGATGATCAGGTCCGCGTCCTGGATGAAATCGCGGAACTGGTCGATGATCTCCGCGAACTTCGGCTTATCGCTCAAAAATTCCGTGGTAAGGCCGTGCACCGCGAGCGCGCCCGGATCGCTGTCGCGCCCGGGGTTGATATAGAAGTGCAGGTTGTTGCCGGTCAGCCGGCGGTTCACGAGCTCGACGCAACCGAGTTCGAGAATCCGGTCGCCGCCGCGGGCGTTCAGGCCGGTAGTTTCGGTATCGAGGATCAGTTGACGCATGTCGGATTAGCCTGCTTCGAAAAAAAATTGCGGAAAAAAAGCGGGGAGGGCGGCGCGCGGTGTTGCCGATGCGCGCACGCTCTTTACATCTCGGCGAGCGATGCCACGCCGCGATTGGCCAACTGATCGGCGCGCTCGTTTTCCGGGTGGCCATTGTGGCCGCGCACCCAGCGCCATTCAATCTCGTGTTGCGCGACGAGCGCATCGAGCCGCTTCCACAGATCGGCGTTCTTGACCGGCTGTTTCGCCGCGGTGACCCAGCCTTTCTTCTTCCAGCCGTGAATCCACTCGCTGATGCCTTTCTGTACGTACTGCGAGTCGGTGTGCACGATCGCCTTGCACGGGCGCTTCAACGCCTCGAGCGCGGAAATCACGCCCATCAGCTCCATGCGATTGTTGGTCGTGTTGGCCTCGCCGCCGAACAGTTCTTTTTCCTGGCTGCCGAAGCGCAGCAACGCGCCCCAGCCGCCAGGGCCGGGATTGCCCTTGCAGGCGCCGTCGGTATAGATGTCGATGTGATCTGGAGTCATTCGGTGTGGTTTCGTGTGTTCGGGGTGGCGGCGGGCGCGAGGCCTGCCGCGAGCACGGGCTTTTTCACTTTGAGCGGCCCGACGAGATGCATGCCGCGCACGCGCTTGATCGCCTTGATCATGTAAGTGGCGCCGAAAATCGGCCACCAGCGGTCGCCGGCGGCTTCCATGAAGCCGTAACGCGCGAGCCATTGATCGCTCGCGAGCGGCGGACGATAGCAGCCGAAGCGCCCGCGTTCAAGGTCGAAGCCGAGCAGCTTGATCCAGTCCTTCAGGCGCGTGAACGCGATCAGATCGACGGCGGAGGGCACGAACGGGCGGCCTGTCATCTTGCCGATCGACTGCCGCACTCCCCACAGCGACAACGAGTTGAAGCCGAGGATGATCAGTTGGCCTTCAGGCACCAGCACGCGTTCGGCTTCGCGCAGCAGCCGGTGCGGGTCGCTGGTGAATTCGAGCGTATGCGGCATCACGAGCAGGTCGACGCTTTGCGCCTCGAACGGCAGATCGAGCAGGTCGCACCAGACCGCGCTGCGCCCGGCCGGCGCGTGCAGACCAGGGGCGCCTCGCGCGGCGTTCGCGGGGTTGTCGTCGCCAGCGTTGCCCGCGCTGCTGATGCCGCTCACGCTGCCACGACGTGCCCAGCGCGGATACGTGTACGGCGCGCTCGCGCCGCTCGCCGCGTCGAGCACGAGGCCGCGGCACGGCATGCGGTTCTCGCGCAGCGCGTCGAGCTGCGGCAGGCCGAGTTGCAGCGCATGATAGCCGAACACGTCCGACACCACGCGATCGAGCTGGGTTTGCTCCCAGTCGAGCACGTAGCGGCCTGGCGGCGAATCGGTCCAGGCGGGCCAGTCTATAATCGCTCGGTCAGTCATATTAAAAATGCGTCGCCTATGAATGCGCTCGAGTACGTACCGGTCCCGGCGTTTGAAGACAATTACATCTGGGTCATTGCCGACGGACACCACGCGGTCGTCGTCGATCCGGGCGAAGCCGCCCCTGTGCGCGCCTGTCTGGCCCAACGAGGCTGGCGGCTGAGCGCTATTTTACTCACGCACCATCATCAAGACCACGTCGGCGGGGTGGCCGATCTGCTGAACGGCCAGGACGTGCCGGTCTACGGCCCCGCCGGCGAAGCGATCGCGCACCTGACACATCGTCTCAAGAGTGGCGATCACGTGACGATCGCTGCACCCGCACTTGAATTCAGCGTGCTCGACGTGCCCGGACACACGAGCGGACACATCGCCTATTTCCAGGCGGCCGATACGCGCGGCACGCCGCACGTGTTTTGCGGCGACACACTGTTCGCGTGCGGTTGCGGGCGCCTTTTCGAAGGCACGCCGCAGCAGATGCTGAATTCGCTCGATGCGCTCGCCGCGCTGCCCGGCGCAACCGAAGTGCACTGCGCACACGAATACACGCTGTCGAACATTCGCTTCGCGCTCGCTTGCGAGCCGCACAATGCCGAACTGCAGGCGTGGCGCGACAAGGCGAACGAATTGCGCGCCCGCCACCAGCCGACGCTGCCGACCACGATTGCGCACGAGCTCGCGGTCAATCCGTTCCTGCGCGCAGGCGAGCCGGCGATCCAGTCGAACCTCGAAGCACGATTGCACGAAACGGTGTCTGACCGGCTGAAGGCCTTCACATTGATGCGCGAATGGAAGAACCGCTTCCGTTGATCCGGAGCGCATTCGGCGGTTCTTCACGCGATGAATCGGAAAAATTCGCCAAGCCCCAGATTTGGTTGATTTTTTTCTTGATTTTCCAATTGACGGAAACGTTGACGTTTCGTACTATCGGCTGCAAATTCCAGCCCTTGTGGAAACCGAGACGTTCATGCGATTTATCTTAAGTGCGTTATTGGTCCTGACACTCGCCGCGTGCGCGAGTCAGGGACCGACGACGAATACCGCCACTAACCCCGCCAGCCAGCAGGCCGTAGCCGACGCCCTTCGCAAGAACGCCACCGCTAAAGAAACCATCAACGTCGACCAGAGCTCCGTCAATCAGTTGACGAGCCAGGACGCCGATCTGTGGGGCCGCATTCGGCGTGGCTTCCAGATGCCGGACCTGCAGAGCGACCTCGTCGACATGCAGCTGAACTGGTATCTGCAGCGTCCCGATTACGTGCAGCGCATGACCGAGCGCTCGCAGAAATACCTGTATCACATCGTCGAGGAACTTGAGTCGCGCCATATGCCGACCGAGCTCGCGCTCTTGCCGTTCATCGAGTCTGCATATAGCCCGCAGGCTTTGTCGGTCGCCAAGGCTGCGGGTATGTGGCAGTTCATGCCGGGCACGGGCCGGACCTACAACCTTAAGCAGAACATGTGGCAGGACGAGCGCCGCGACGTGCTTGCGTCGACCAGTGCCGCGCTCGACTACCTGTCGAACCTGCACGACATGTTCGGCGACTGGCAGCTCGCGCTCGCTGCGTATAACTGGGGCGAGGGCAACGTGCAGCGCGCGATCGCGCGCAACGAGGCGGCGGGTCTGCCGACCGACTACATGAGCCTGCGTCTGCCGAACGAAACGCGCAACTACGTGCCGAAGCTGCAAGCGGTCAAGAACCTCGTGATGAACCCGCAGATGTACGGGCTCACCCTGCCGTCTATTCCGAACCACCCGTACTTCGTGACGGTCACGACCTCGCACGACATCGACGTCGACGTCGCCGCGCGGCTCGCCAATATGTCGACGGACGAGTTCCGTTCGCTGAACCCGTCGTTCAGGAAGCCGGTGATTCTCGGCGCGACGCAGCCGCAGATTCTGTTGCCTTTCGACAACGCGTCCGCGTTCGAGCGCAATCTGAAAACGTACTCGGGCTCGCTGTCGTCCTGGACCACCTACACGGTCGACGCACGCGCGACGCCCGCGGCGATCGCACAGAAGATCGGCGTCGACCCCGACACGCTGATGGAAGTGAACAAGATTCCGGTCGGTATGCGCCTGAAGCCGGGCTCGACGATCGTCGTGCCGCGCGGCTCGGACGACGACGAGGACATCAGCGCCGACGTCGCCGAAAGCGCGGTGCTCGCGATGGAACCCGACGTACCCGACACGCGCAAGATGCTGATCCGCGTGCGTCGCAATCAGTCGATGGCGGCCATCGCGGTGCGCTACGGCGTGTCGGTCGGTCAGCTGAAGGCGTGGAACAGGACGCATCGCGATCAGGTTTCGCGCGGCCAGGTGATCGTGCTGCACGTGCCGGTCGGCAAGCCGGTACCCAGCGAGCCGGGTCCGGAAAAGATCGCCGCCGATGTGCAAGGCGGCAGTGTGCAGAAGATTGGCGTCCACGTCGCAGACACACACGGTGAATCGCGCTACGATAAGAAGAAAGGGCGCGGCCACTCCGCCATCGTCAAGGTCTCCGAGCCGGGCGGCAAGGGTACCAAGCCGGCGGCGCCCGTTGCCAGCAAGGGCAAGGTCGAGAAGGTCTCGGCCTCGGAGCCCGGCAAGGCGTCGAAGGCCGCGGCTGAGAGCCGCCCGAAGACCGTGGCCAACGCGAAGAAGAAGGGTAAATAGACCAATAGCGGCTCTCACGGTAGTGACCACATGCGTTGCGGGGGCAGCGCATGGATTGCGCTCCGATCACGTACCGTGTTCATCCAACGCCGTCACCTCAGGGTGACGGCGTTTTTCATTGCGCGGACGATTCCTGCGCGTTTGCGGTATTTACTTTATTGTTCGTGCTTCGGCCGCGTTGGCCGCGGGGTGCCGGTCCGTCCTGATCCGTCCGAACCTCGGGAGAGGTTCTTAAGGTCATTTCCAGGTTTACTTCCTGATTTATGTCGTCGACCCAACTGCGCGTCTTTCTGCTTTTTTCCGCCGGCTACTTCGTCTCTTACGTGTTTCGCGGCGTCAATCTTGGTTTCGCGCCGTTCATCACGCGCGATCTCGGTCTGTCAGCCGCCGATCTGGGTGTGCTGACGAGTCTGTATTTCCTCGGTTTCGCGGGCGCGCAGATCCCCGCTGGCGTGCTGCTCGATCACTTCGGCGCGCGTCGCGTGACGTCCGTCACGCTGCTTTTTGCCGCGCTCGGCATCTGGGTATTCGGCGCCGCGCACAGTCTCGGCATGATGATGGTCGGGCGGCTGCTGATCGGCGTTGGCGTGTCGGTGTGTCTCGGCGCCGCGTTCAAGGCGCTCGCGCAGCATTTTCCGGTGGCGCGTTTGCCATTGATGAACGGGCTTGTAATGGCGATCGGCGGTTTCGGCGGCGTGATGGTCGGTTCGCCGCTCACGTGGGTGCTCGGTTTTTCCAGCTGGCGCCCGGTTTGCGTCGGACTCGGTGTGCTGACGGTAGCGGTTGCGCTCGCGCAATGGACGCTCGCTCCGGACGCGCGCGAAACGCATCGCCAGGCGAGCATCGTCGCGCAGTTCAAGGGTACGTGGCACATCCTGCGCAGCGCGGCATTCTGGAAAATCGCGTCGTTCTCGGTCGTTACGCAAGGCGTCTTCTACGCGATGCAGTCGTTGTGGGTCGGAGCATGGCTGCGCGATGTACAAGGCTTCGAGCCGCACCAGGCGGCGGCGCTCGTGTCGATTCTCGGCTTCGCGATGATGGCCGGCTGCGTCGGTTTCGGCGCGGCGGCGCGTACTCTCGAGCGGCGCGGCCTCTCGCTGTACGCGTTCTGCGGCATCGGCATGGCGCTATATGTGCTGACGCAGATGCTCATCATGTTTAACGCGCCGTTGCCGGCGAGCCTGTTGTGGGCCGCCTACGGCATCTTCGGCGGCACCGGGATTCTCAGCTACGCGGTGATGGCGCGGCATTTCCCGCCGCAGATGATCGGCCGCGTCAACACGACGCTGACGCTAATTATTTTTCTGCTGATCTTCGGTTTCCAGATCGGCGTTGGCGCGGTGCTGTCGCACTGGCCGGCGAGCGGCGGGCATTACCCGGCGCTCGCGCATCTGAGCGCGTGGAAAATCCTCGTCGCGCTGCAAGTGCTGAGTGCGATCTGGTACGTGTTGCCGGGTCGGCAGCTTGCCCGTTCGGGCGAGATGTGCGCGGAACAGGAGGCCTGAACGGCCGCGCCAGGCCTTGCGTCGGACCCGGAGGAGCCGCCACGGCGGTTCGGTCCCCGTCACAATAGTGGTGTCTCGACAGAACCGCATGGACAGGCGTGGCAAGTACCTGGCGACGCGGCCCGGCAAGGCTTTGAAGGTCCGCCCAGGCACGTCGCCTCAACGCCTCGTCCTATCTCCCATTTGGAGGGAACAGTGGATTCAGGCTATAATTTGAAGGTTTGAGCTTATCCACCCGCACCCTAGCGCCTACCTCCCCCATACCGTTCATCCGCCGCGCGCCATTGGCGTAGCAAGAAGGGCTCCACACCCAGCCGAGTCGTCCACACAATGGACCCATCGCGCCCCTTGCAGCGTCACCGGCAGCTCGCGAGCGAGTCTGCGCGCGCATCCACGATGTGTTTCGCTGCGGCTTGCAATTGGATAGACAGGTGGCAACAGGGTGTTCCCCCAAGGAGTCTCCCGTGTTGCCGTCATTTTCTCCCGCTCTACTCGCGCTCGCCGACGGCACGGTCTTTCGTGGTTATTCGATCGGCGCCCCCGGGCATACCATCGGTGAAGTCGTGTTCAACACTGCCATCACCGGCTATCAGGAAATCCTGACTGACCCGAGCTACGCGCGCCAGATCGTGACCCTCACGTACCCGCATATCGGCAACGTCGGCGTGAACGCCGAAGACGTCGAAGCGACGAAAGTCCATGCCGCCGGCCTGATCATCCGTGATCTGCCGGTTCTCGCGTCGAACTTCCGCATGGAGGGCACGCTCCCGCAATATCTGCAGGACGAAGGCGTGGTCGCCATCGCCGGCATCGACACTCGCAAGCTGACCCGCCTCCTGCGCGACAAGGGCGCGCAAAACGGCGCGATCCTCGCTGGTTCCGACGACGAAGCGAAGGCCATCGAACTCGCGCGCTCGTTCCCGGGTCTCGCCGGCATGGACCTCGCGAAGGTCGTGTCGACCCAGGAAACCTACGAGTGGACCAAAACCGAATGGCGTCTGGGCACGGGCTACGGCGAGCAGAAAGCGCCGACGTACCGCGTGGTCGCATTCGACTACGGCGTCAAGCAGAACATCCTGCGCATGCTGGCCGAGCGCGGCTGCCATGTCACCGTGCTGCCGGCGCAAGCGAGCGCCGCTGACGCGCTCGAGCTCAACCCCGACGGCGTGTTCCTGTCGAACGGCCCGGGCGACCCTGAGCCGTGCGACTACGCGATCGCGGCGACCAGGGAGTTCATCGAGCGCGGCATTCCGACCTTCGGCATTTGCCTGGGCCACCAGATCATGGGCCTCGCGGTCGGCGCGAAGACGATGAAGATGAAGACCGGCCATCACGGCGCGAACCATCCGGTCAAGGATCTCGAAGACGGCCGCGTGGTGATCACGTCGCAGAACCATGGTTTCGCGGTCGATGCCGACACGCTGCCCGCCAACGCGCGCGTGACCCACGTGTCGCTGTTCGACGGCACGCTGCAGGGCTTCGCGCTGACCGACAAGCCGGCGTTCTGCTTCCAGGGCCACCCGGAAGCATCGCCCGGTCCGAACGACATCGCGTACCTGTTCGACCGCTTCACCGCGTTGATGGACGCGCACAAGAACGGCAAGAGCGCAGCGGCTTGAAGTAGTACAGGCCGGCCGCAGGGGCCAGCCGGAAACGGCTCGCGGCGGCCGCCGCAGCCCGCGGCGCTACGCGGCGGGCATGCCGCGAAACAGCGCGCGCAACGTGAAAACGGCGCGCGCCGACGGAAAGAATTCAGGAATACATTAGCGAGAGCGTTATGCCCAAGCGGACAGACATCAAGAGCATCCTCATCATCGGCGCGGGTCCGATCATCATCGGTCAGGCGTGCGAGTTCGATTATTCGGGCGCGCAGGCATGCAAGGCGCTGCGTGAGGAAGGCTACAAGGTCATTCTCGTCAACAGCAATCCGGCGACGATCATGACCGACCCGAACACGGCCGACGTGACCTATATCGAGCCGATCACGTGGGAAGTGGTCGAGCGCATCATCGCGAAGGAGCGCCCGGACGCGATCCTGCCGACGATGGGCGGCCAGACCGCGCTGAACTGCGCGCTCGACCTGCACGCGCACGGCGTGCTGGCGAAGTACGAGGTCGAGCTGATCGGCGCATCGCCGGAAGCGATCGACAAGGCGGAAGACCGCCAGAAGTTCAAGGACGCGATGACCAAGATCGGCCTCGGTTCGGCCAAGTCGGGCACCGCGCATTCGATGGAAGAAGCGCTGCAGGTGCAGGCGAAGATCGCCGCGGAAACTGGCAGCGGCGGCTATCCGGTCGTGATCCGTCCGTCGTTCACGCTGGGCGGCTCGGGCGGCGGCATCGCGTACAACCGCGACGAGTTCGAAGAGATCTGCAAGCGTGGGCTCGACCTGTCGCCGACGCGCGAACTGCTGATCGAAGAGTCGCTGCTCGGCTGGAAAGAGTACGAGATGGAAGTGGTCCGCGACAAGGCGGATAACTGCATCATCGTCTGCTCGATCGAAAACCTCGACCCGATGGGCATCCATACCGGCGACTCGATCACGGTCGCGCCGGCGCAGACCCTGACCGACAAGGAATACCAGATTCTGCGTAACGCGTCGCTCGCGGTGCTGCGCGAGATCGGCGTCGACACGGGCGGCTCGAACGTGCAGTTCTCGATCAATCCGGAAGACGGCCGGATGATCGTGATCGAAATGAACCCGCGCGTGTCGCGTTCGTCGGCGCTGGCGTCGAAGGCAACCGGCTTCCCGATCGCGAAGGTGGCGGCGAAGCTCGCGGTCGGGTACACGCTGGATGAACTCAGGAACGAAATCACCGGCGGCCTGACCCCGGCGTCGTTCGAACCGACGATCGACTACGTCGTCACGAAGATCCCCCGTTTCGCGTTCGAGAAATTCCGTGAAGCCGATTCGCGCCTGACCACGCAGATGAAGTCGGTCGGCGAAGTGATGGCGATCGGCCGCACGTTCCAGGAGTCGTTCCAGAAGGCGCTGCGCGGCCTCGAAGTCGGCGTCGACGGTCTCGATGAAAAGACCGCCAATCGCGATGAGATCATCCGCGAGATCGGCGAAGCTGGTCCGGATCGCATCTGGTATGTTGGCGACGCGTTCCGTGTGGGCATGAGCGCGCAAGAGATCTTCGAGGAAACCGCGATCGACCCGTGGTTCCTCGCGCAGATCGAACAGATCGTGCTGAAGGAAAAGGCGCTGGCAGGCCGCGCGCTGGCGAGCCTGACGAAGGAGGAGCTGAAGTATCTGAAACAGAGCGGCTTCTCGGATCGTCGTCTGGCCAAGCTGCTCGGCGCGAAGCCGGCGGACGTGCGCGCGCGTCGTATCGAGTTGAACGTGCGTCCGGTGTATAAGCGCGTCGACACCTGCGCGGCCGAGTTCGCAACCAGGACCGCGTACATGTACTCGACGTACGAGGAAGAGTGCGAAGCGAATCCGACCAGCAACAGGAAGATCATGGTGCTGGGCGGCGGCCCGAACCGGATCGGCCAGGGTATCGAGTTCGACTACTGCTGCGTGCATGCCGCGCTCGCGATGCGCGAGGACGGCTATGAAACGATCATGGTCAACTGCAACCCCGAAACCGTGTCGACCGACTACGACACCTCCGACCGTCTGTACTTCGAATCGCTGACGCTCGAAGACGTGCTCGAAATCGTCGACAAGGAAAAACCCGTCGGCGTGATCGTGCAGTACGGCGGCCAGACGCCGCTGAAGCTCGCGCTCGACCTCGAGGCGAACGGTGTGCCGATCATCGGTACGTCGCCGGACATGATCGACGCGGCCGAAGACCGCGAGCGCTTCCAGAAGCTGCTGCAGGACCTCGGTCTGCGCCAGCCGCCGAACCGCACCGCGCGCGCCGAAGACGAAGCACTGAAGCTCGCCGACGAAATCGGCTATCCGCTCGTCGTGCGTCCGTCGTACGTGCTGGGCGGCCGCGCGATGGAAATCGTCCACGAGCCGCGAGATCTCGAGCGCTATATGCGCGAGGCGGTGAAGGTGTCGAACGACTCGCCGGTGCTGCTCGACCGCTTCCTGAACGACGCGATCGAATGCGACGTGGATTGCATTTCCGATGGCGATGCCGTGTTCATCGGCGGCGTGATGGAGCACATCGAACAGGCGGGCGTGCACTCGGGCGACTCGGCCTGCTCGCTGCCGCCGTATTCGCTATCGAGGGCGACCATCGCCGAACTGAAGCGCCAGACCGCTGCGATGGCGAAGGCGCTGAACGTGGTCGGCCTGATGAACGTGCAGTTCGCGATCCAGCAGGTACCGCAGGCTGACGGCTCGAAGGACGACATCATCTACGTGCTCGAAGTGAACCCGCGCGCGTCGCGCACGGTGCCGTACGTGTCGAAGGCGACCAGCCTGCCGCTCGCGAAGATCGCAGCGCGCGCGATGGTCGGCCAGAAGCTCGCCGCGCAAGGCGTGACGAAGGAAGTCGAGCCGCCGTACTTCAGCGTGAAGGAAGCGGTGTTCCCGTTCGTCAAGTTCCCGGCGGTCGACCCGGTGCTCGGACCTGAAATGCGTTCGACCGGCGAAGTGATGGGCGTCGGCCAGACGTTCGGCGAGGCTCTGTTCAAGTCACAGCTCGCGGCGGGTTCGCGTCTGCCCGAATCGGGCACGGTGCTGCTGACCGTGATGGACGCCGACAAACCGAAGGCAGTCGAAGTCGCGCGCATGCTGCACGAGCTCGGCTACCCGATCGTCGCGACCAAGGGCACGGCTGCCGCGATCGAAGCGGCCGGCGTGCCAGTCAAGGTCGTCAACAAGGTGAAGGACGGCCGTCCGCACATCGTCGACATGATCAAGAACGGCGAGATCGCGCTCGTCTTCACGACCGTCGACGAAACGCGCGCGGCGATCGCCGATTCGCGTTCGATCCGCATGAGCGCGCAGGCGAACAAGGTCACCTACTACACGACGATGTCGGGCGCACGCGCGGCGGTGGAGGGTCTTCGTTATCTGAAGAACCTGGAAGTCTATGATTTACAAGGACTCCATGCTCGCCTAAACTAAGGCTTCGACTAGCTGTCCAAGATGTAAGTGCCGCGGTTAAGCGGCGTTCCGCAGGTGTTGCGGCCCGGGTTTGTCCACGGGCGGCGGCTTTCGCGGAATGCACTTAACCGCGGTGATTTTTTTTATGGCCGTTTTTTGCCTCCAGAGTTGTTTATGAGCACTATTCCATTGACGAAGCGCGGCGCAGACATGCTGCGCGATGAATTGCAGCGCCTGAAATCGGTTGAACGTCCGGCCGTGATCAACTCGATCGCGGAAGCGCGCGCCCAAGGCGATCTGTCGGAAAACGCGGAATACGACGCTGCGAAGGAAAAGCAGGGCTTCATCGAAGGCCGTATCGCCGAAATCGAGTCGAAGCTCGCGGGCGCGCAGGTGATCGATCCGTCGCAAGTGGAAGCGGACGGCCGCGTGGTGTTCGGCGCGACGCTCGAGCTCGAAGACCTCGAGTCGGGCGCGTCGGTCAAATACCAGATCGTCGGCGACGACGAAGCGGACATCGACCACGGCCTGATCTCGATTAGCTCGCCGATCGCGCGTGCGCTGATCGGCAAGTCGGAAGGCGACGTCGCGTCGGTGCAAGCGCCGGGCGGCGTGCGCGAATACGAAATCATCGCGGTCAGCTACGTCTGAGGGTGGCGCCGGTGTCTTTGATGCCGCATCGTTTTTTCCGCCTGTTGACGGTGGTGTGGGTCGGTAGTCTGTTGACTATCGGCTATGCGGTTGCGCCCGTGCTGTTCACGACGCTCGACCGGATGACGGCGGGCGCCGTCGCCGCGCAGCTGTTTCGTATTCAGGGTGTGATTGGCGTCGTGTGCGGCATTTTGCTGCTCGGTCTCGCCAATTTGCTCGTGCGGCGCGGGAGTGGCGCATATCGCCGCTTGCGCTGGCTGCTCGCCGGTATGCTCGTATGCGTGCTGGTTGGCTATTTCGCGTTGCAGCCGTTCATGAACGCGATGCGCGTGGCGGCGCTCGAGGCGGGCAGCGACATCGGGCATTCCGTTTATGCGACGCGCTTCGGCATCCTGCATGGCGTGTCCAGTCTGTTCTACCTGATCGAGAGCCTGCTAGGGGTTGCGCTCGTTTGGCTGCTGCCGGCGCCTGTTGGTGCCGCGGCCGAGGAAGAGGGCGCGCGCGGCGTCACGGGCAAGGTGGCGGGCTGAAGCTCGCGGGTGGCTGATGGTGTGACGGTGCGCGTGCCATGGCCGCGGGGTCGATGCCGATGCTCGCGATGAACCTCACATTGCGACGAATCGTCGCGATTCCGGTGTCCAACTACGGTTCATTCGCGCTGCTTCGGGCCTCGCGCTCAAGGCCGCCAATGCGCAGTGCGGAGTCGGTCCGCACCTTGGGCGCGTGTTCTCTTACTTCGACTGATGCGAACGCTTTGCGCTGGTTTGACGCTTCTTCGCGCGCTTGATGTTGCCGCCCTGCGTCACGCGTTCATTGCCGCGCACCAGCACCGCTTTCGCTCGCGGCTTGCGCATCGGCACGTCGGTCGGCTTGGCGACCTTGACGATGCGGGGTGCGCGTCCCTTGGCCGGCCGGGTTTCTTCGGCTGCCGCTTCGCGGGCGCTCGGCAACGCGCCGCGCTTCGCTTTTGCCGCCGGCTGTGCCGATTCTGGCTTCCAGATCACGAGCAGCTTGCCGATATGCTGGATCGGTGCAGCGTTCAGCGCGTCGCAGATTTCTTCGTAGATAGCGATGCGCTCCTCGCGCTCATCGCCGAACACGCGAATTTTGATCAGTTGATGCGCGGCGAGGTGCACCTTGATTTCGGCGAGCACAGCGTCGGTCAAGCCTTCGGCGCCGACGAGCACGACCGGTTTGAGCGCATGTGCCTGGGAGCGCAACTCGGCGCGTTGGTCGGAAGAGACTTTGAGGGCTGGCATGGAAAGTGGAAGACTCGACTAAAATGGCGGCTCCTGCGTTTTCGTCCGATCGCCGAGCGATTCGGGCGACTCGATTCAGCAGGGCGCGCGTCAGAACAACAGAATCGCGGATCGCCGCCAGTCTGGCGGGGGCCGCGCGAATTAACCGCGTATTATCCCCTAAAGCGCGACCCGACGCAGCAATAGTTAAATCTTTAATGGCAAAAAACAAGTTCAATACCGCGTGGCTGCACGACCACATCAACGATCCGTACGTCAAAATGGCGCAGCGGGAAGGTTATCGCGCCCGCGCGGCCTACAAACTCAAGGAAATCGACGAGCAGGACAAGCTGATCCGTCCCGGGCAGGTGATCGTCGATCTCGGTTCCTCGCCGGGCAGCTGGAGCCAGTACGTGCGCAACAAGCTTGCGGGCGGCTCGCAGCGCAACGCGGAGCGCGAAGGTGGCATCGACGGCACGATCATCGCTTTGGACATTCTGCCGATGGAGCCGGTGGCCGACGTGCACTTCATCCAGGGCGATTTCCGCGAAGACTCGGTGCTGGTCCAGCTCGAAGAATTGGTCGGTGCGCGCCAGGTAGACCTTGTAATTTCGGATATGGCGCCCAACCTGTCGGGCGTGGCGATCGCGGATGCGGCGCGGATCGAGCATTTATGCGATCTCGCGCTCGAATTCGCGCAAAATCACCTGAAGCCGGATGGTGCCCTTTTAGTCAAATGCTTTCATGGCAGCGGATATAGTCAGATTGTCGAAAAGTTCAAACGCCAATTCAAGGTGGTGGCGGCCCGCAAGCCGAAGGCGTCGCGGGATAAATCGTCAGAAACATTTATTTTGGGTAAGCATCTGAAGCGTCCCGCATAGGGATGCGGCGAGCCGGTTCCATCTCTGCCAATAATTAGCCCGATGCGTCCGGAGACGGGCGTCAAGCCGGCCCGCTACCCTATTTCCGTGGTAGTGAAACCTTATGGCAGGGGTCTGCGGACTGGATTAGAATGCTTTCGTGGTGCCGCAAGGCAAATGTAGGCGCCCGTCTAAGTGAAGGAGTGGTGCTTTGAACAACAATATGTTTTCGAAAGCAGCAGTGTGGCTGGTGATCGCACTGGTGCTGTTTACGGTGTTCAAGCAGTTCGACAAGCCCCGTGTCCAGGAAGGCGTTTCCTATTCGCAGTTCATGGACGACGCGAAGAACGGCAAAGTCAAGAACGTCATTGTCCAGGGGCGGAACCTCACGGTCACTCCAGCAGACGGCCAGAAGTACCAGATCGTGTCGCCCGGCGACATCTGGATGGTCGGCGATCTGATGAAGTATGGCGTACAGGTGAGCGGCAAGGCTGACGACGAACCCAATGCACTGATGTCCGTGCTGTATTACCTCGGACCGACGATCCTGATCATCGGTTTCTGGTTTTACATGATGCGACAGATGCAGGGGGGCGGCAAAGGCGGGGCCTTCTCGTTTGGCAAGTCGCGCGCGCGACTGATCGACGAGAACAACAACGCAATCAATTTCACCGACGTCGCCGGTTGCGACGAAGCCAAGGAAGAAGTGTCGGAACTCGTCGACTTCCTGCGCGATCCGCAGAAATTCCAGAAGCTCGGTGGTCGTATTCCGCGCGGCGTGCTGCTCGTTGGCCCGCCGGGAACCGGTAAGACGCTGCTCGCGCGCGCCATCGCCGGCGAGGCGAAGGTGCCGTTCTTCAGCATTTCAGGTTCAGATTTCGTGGAAATGTTCGTCGGCGTCGGCGCGGCTCGCGTGCGCGACATGTTCGAGCAGGCCAAGAAGCACGCACCGTGTATCGTGTTCATCGACGAAATCGACGCGGTCGGCCGTCATCGAGGCGCCGGCATGGGCGGCGGTAACGACGAGCGCGAACAGACGCTGAACCAGATGCTCGTCGAAATGGACGGCTTCGAGGCGAACTCGGGCGTCATCGTCATCGCCGCGACGAACCGTTCGGATGTGCTCGACAAGGCGCTGTTGCGTCCGGGCCGTTTCGACCGTCAGGTGTACGTGGGTCTGCCCGATATTCGCGGCCGCGAGCACATCATGAAGGTGCACCTGCGCAAGGTGCCGATCTCGAACGACGTCGATGCGGCAGTGATCGCGCGCGGCACGCCGGGTTTCTCGGGCGCAGATCTCGCAAACCTCGTCAACGAAGCGGCACTGTTCGCGGCGCGCCGCGGCAAGCGCATCGTCGAAATGACGGACTTCGAGGACGCGAAGGACAAGATCTTCATGGGTCCAGAGCGCAAGTCGGCTGTGATCCGCGAAGAATCGAAGCGTGCTACCGCGTATCACGAATCGGGTCATGCGGTGATCGCGAAGCTGTTGCCGAAGGCCGATCCGGTGCACAAGGTCACGATCATTCCGCGCGGCCGTGCGCTGGGCGTCACATGGCAGTTGCCGGAGCATGACAACGAAACGTACTCGAAGGAATATCTGCTCGACCGTCTTGCCATCCTGTTCGGTGGCCGCGTCGCGGAAGAGCTGTTCCTGAACCTGATCAGCACCGGTGCGTCGGACGACTTCAACAAAGCGACGCAGACGGCTCGCGCAATGGTTGCCCGCTTCGGCATGACGGATGCGCTCGGACCGATGGTCTATGTCGATGACGAGAACGACGCTTCGCCGTTCGGCCGAGGCTTCACGCGGACCATTTCGGAAGCGACGCAACAGAAGGTCGACGCGGAAATCCGTCATGTGCTGGACGAGCAGTACAATCTCGCACGGCGCCTGCTCGAAGAGAACCGCGACAAGGTCGAAGCGATGACCGCCGCACTGATGGAGTGGGAGACGATCGACGCCGATCAGATCAACGACATCATGGCAGGCCGTCCGCCGCGTTCGCCGAAGAGCTCGCCGCCGTCGGCAAGCGACGCCTCGTCGGGCGGCAGCCCGGGCACCGAAGTCAAGCCGGGCAGCGCAACCGCGCCGGCCTGATCGGCAGCCAGTAGAAAGTGCGGGCCGGTGTGCTACACACCGGCCCGTTTTGCATTTATCCGTTCCAAGTGAAGCATTGCTACGTGTCGAAAGTCGATTCTTCTTCCGTACCCCTTCCAGAGCCGCTGCAGTGTGGCCGCTTCAAGCTGACGTTCGAACGCCCGTTGGTCATGGGCATCCTGAACGTCACTCCCGATTCCTTTTCCGATGGCGGCAAGTTCGCGACACGCGGCGATGCGCTGCGCCAGGCCGAGCGCATGATGCTCGAGGGCGCGGACATCATCGATATCGGCGGGGAATCGACGCGTCCTGGCGCGCCGCCGGTGCCGCTCGACGAAGAGCTGGAGCGCGTGTTGCCGCTCGTCGAGCAACTGCGTGGCGCGAACGTGCCATTGTCGGTTGATACGTACAAGCCGGAAGTGATGCGTCATGCGTTGAACGCGGGCGCCGACCTGATCAACGACATCTGGGGCTTCCGCATGCCCGGCGCGATCGACGCGGTGCGCGACAGCGACTGCGGCCTTTGTGTCATGCATATGCTAGGTGAGCCGCAGACCATGCAGCTGGGCGAGCCGCACTATGACGACGTCGTCGGCGAAGTGCGCCACTTCCTCGAGGAGCGTGTCGCGACGTTGCAGCAGGCGGGGATTGCGCGCGAGCGTATCAGCGTCGATCCGGGTTTCGGCTTCGGCAAGGTCGTCGTCGAGCATAACTACGCGCTGCTCGCGCATCTGCGCGACACGGCCCCGCGCGCCGCTTCGCCGTATCCGATTCTTGCGGGCATGTCGCGCAAGTCGATGGTTGGCGCGGTGACGGGGCGGCCGGCGCCGGAGCGCGTGGCCGGCAGCATCGCCGCGGCGGTGTGCGCGGCCGAACGGGGCGCCGCGATTCTGCGCGTACACGACGTCGCGCAAACAGTCGATGCATTGAAAGTATGGGCAACCCTGCGCGACGCGGACAAGCAGAGCCGCGCGCACGGTTGAACCCGCAGCCACGGACAGGGAGAACAAACATGGCACGTCGTTACTTCGGAACGGACGGCATTCGGGGCAAGGTCGGCGAAGGCCCGATCACGCCGGAATTCGTGTTGCGGCTCGGCTATGCGGCCGGCAAGGTGCTCGCGGGCGCCGATCAATGGGCGAAAACAGGCACCCGTCCGACCGTGCTGATCGGCAAGGACACGCGGGTGTCGGGCTACATGCTCGAAGCCGCGCTCGAATCGGGCTTCTCGGCCGCCGGCGTCGACGTGATGCTGGCCGGCCCGATGCCGACACCCGGCATCGCCTATCTGACGCGCGCACTGCGGCTTGCCGCGGGTGTCGTGATCAGCGCATCGCACAACCCGTACTACGACAACGGCATCAAGTTCTTCTCGGCCGACGGCAACAAGCTGCCGGACGACGTCGAGGCGCAGATCGAGGAGCAGCTCGAACTGCCGCTCGCGTGCGCGGCCTCCGAGCAACTGGGCAAAGCGCGCCGTCTCGATGACGCAGGTGGCCGCTACATCGAGTTCTGCAAGAGCACGTTCCCGGCCGCGTACGACCTGCGCGGCATGAAGCTCGTCGTCGATTGCGCGCATGGCGCCGCGTACGACGTCGCGCCGCACGTGTTCCATGAGCTCGGCGCGGAAGTGATCCCGATCGGCGTCTCGCCGAACGGCTTCAATATCAACGACGGCGTCGGCGCGACCGCGCCGGATGCGCTGGTTCGCGCGGTGCGCGCGAACCACGCGGACCTCGGTATCGCGCTCGATGGCGACGCCGACCGTCTGCAGGTCGTCGACGAGTCTGGCCGCCTTTTCAACGGCGACGAGCTGTTGTACGTGCTGGTCAAGGACCGTATCGCGACCGCCGGCCACGTGGAAGGAGCGGTCGGCACGCTGATGACCAACATGGCCGTGGAGGTCGCGCTGCAGAATGCCGGCGTCAAGTTCGTGCGCGCCGCGGTCGGCGACCGCTATGTGCTCGAACAGCTTCGCGAGCACGGCTGGCAGCTCGGCGCCGAAGGTTCAGGCCACATCCTGTCACTCGATCGCCATTCGACCGGCGACGGCATCGTGTCCGCTCTGCTCGTGCTGGCGGCGATGCAGCGCAGCGGCAAATCGCTCACGGATCTGCTCGACGGTGTCACCCTGTTTCCGCAGAAGCTGATCAACGTGCGCATGAAGCCCGGCTCGGACTGGAAGGGCAGCGAGACGATCCGCAGTGCGATCAAGGTGGCCGAAGGCGCGCTCGACGGCCGCGGCCGCGTGCTGATCCGCGCGTCGGGCACCGAGCCGGTACTGCGCGTGATGGTGGAGGCGCAGAACGCCGCGGACGCGCTCGAGCATTCTGAAGCGATTGCCGAAGCCGTGCGGGTAGCGACGGCCTGATCGATTCCCGAGTCGACGGCGGGCGGTGGCGACCGCTTGCCGCCTGCCTGAGCGTCGCAAGCAGAAGATTCAGCGGGCTCCATAAACTGGGCGGCCGGGCTTTCACACCCAACGAAGGCTCATTCCTCACCCCATCGAATCCACTCCGCAGCCGCCAAAAGGACGGCACATCCCGCACAAAAACGTCCTCCGCGCGCAGCGCAAACGTTCGCGCCCCATCTTTTTTGTCTACCTCGAAAAATGCGATGCAACGGGCATCGGCACAGCGGCAATTCGGCGGCTTCGGCACCTTTCACGGGGTAATATTACTGTCACATCTGATTCATTATCAGTCACGTTTTTGTCATAAAGAGACCCTAAGCTTCGCGGTGTTCGAGTTTCACGCTCACACCACACGCTCACACCCCCTTGGAGGTCTCATGAAATTGATGCAAACCGTGTTCGCTGGCGTCGCTGGCGCGCTCTTCGCAATCGCAGCGCAAGCCGCAGACATCACCGGCGCGGGCAGCACGTTCGCGGCACCGATTTACACGAAGTGGGCCGACGCTTATCAGAAGACCGGCGGCGGCAAGGTTAACTACCAAGGCATCGGTTCGTCGGGCGGCATCAAGCAGATCGAGGCGAAGACCGTCGATTTCGCAGGGTCGGACGCTCCGCTGAAGGACGACGAACTCGCGAAGGCAGGCCTGTTCCAGTTCCCGACGGTGGTCGGCGGCGTGGTGCCGGCAGTCAACGTGCCGGGCGTCAAGCCGGGCGAACTGGTGCTGTCGGGTGAAGTGCTCGGTGACATCTACCTGGGCAAGATCAAGAAGTGGAACGACCCGGCAATCGTCGCGCTGAACCCGAAGGTCAAGCTGCCGGATCTGGACATCGCCGTGGTGCGCCGCGCCGACGGTTCGGGCACCAGCTTCATCTGGACGAACTACCTGTCGAAGGTCAACCCGGAATGGAAGACGAAGGTCGGTGAAGGTGCGACGGTCAACTGGCCGACCGGCACGGGCGGCAAGGGCAACGACGGCGTCGCGGCTTTCGTGCAGCGTCTGCCGGGCGCGATCGGTTACGTCGAATGGGCGTACGCCAAGCAGAACCACATGAACTACGTCGCGATGAAGAACGAATCCGGCGCGGTGGTTCAGCCGGAGACCGACACGTTCAAGGCAGCGGCGGCTGGCGCCGACTGGTCGAAGTCGTTCTATCAGATCCTGACGAACGAGCCGGGCAAGAACGCATGGCCGATCGTTGGCGCGACGTTCGTGCTGCTGCACACGACGCAGGACAAGGCACCGCAAGGCTCGGAAACGCTGAAGTTCTTCGACTGGGCGTTCAAGAACGGCGGCCAGGCTGCGAACGATCTGGACTACATCTCGCTGCCGCAGTCGGTCGTCTCGGAAATCCGCACGCAGTGGAAGCAGAAGGTCAAGGATTCGGCAGGCAAGACGCTCGCCGAGTAACAGGCGTAAGCTGGCGCGGTCGATCTGGGCCGCGCCCTGTAGCACCCCGGCCGTCCTCGTGCGAGGACGGCCTGTGACTTTCACGCGGCATGCGCCGCATGCATCACCGACCGCCCGACATGTGTCGTCCGGCAACTGGAAACAGGTCCCTCAGGCTCTCATGTCCGATATTCATTTAGCGTCCGGCACGAGCCGGGCCACTCCGCCTGGCCGCGCGTCGCAGCAAAAAGCGCCTGGCCGCTCGGGCGATGTGATCTTCGGCGGCCTCGCACGCCTTTCCGCCATCGTCACGCTGCTGCTGCTCGGCGGCATCATCGTGTCGCTGATCGTCGCCTCGATGCCGTCGATTCGCGAGTTCGGTCTCGCGTTCCTGTGGACGGCGGTGTGGGATCCACCCAGCAACCAATTCGGCGCGCTCGTGCCGATCTACGGCACTCTCGCGACGTCGATCATCGCTCTCCTTATCGCGGTGCCCGTCAGCTTCGGTATCGCGCTATTTCTGACCGAACTGTCGCCCGCGTGGCTGCGCCGGCCGCTCGGCATCGCGATCGAGCTGCTCGCCGCGATTCCGTCGATCGTGTACGGCATGTGGGGTCTGCTCGTGTTCGCGCCGATCTTCGCGGTGTGGTTCCAGAAGCCGCTAGGCGCGGTGCTCGGCGGCATTCCGATCGTCGGCGCGCTGTTCGCCGGTCCGCCGATCGGCATCGGCATTCTGTGCGCGGGCGTGATCCTTGCGATCATGATCATCCCGTACATCGCAGCGGTGATGCGCGACGTGTTCGAAGTGACGCCGGTGCTGCTGAAGGAATCGGCGTACGGTATCGGCTGCACGACGTGGGAAGTGATGTGGAAGATCGTGCTGCCGTTCACCAGGAGCGGTGTGATCGGCGGCGTCATGCTCGGTCTCGGCCGCGCGCTGGGTGAGACGATGGCGGTCACGTTCGTAATCGGCAACACCAACCTGCTCGACAATATTTCGCTGTTTTCGCCGGGCAACAGCATCACGTCGGCGCTCGCCAACGAGTTCGCGGAAGCGGAGCCGGGCCTGCATACGTCGGCGCTGATGGAGCTCGGCCTGATCCTGTTCGTGATTACATTCATCGTGCTGGCGATTTCGAAAATGATGCTGCTGCGTCTCGAGAAAGGGGAGGGCGCGAAATGAGCGGGCCGTCCCTGAACATGCCGGGTCTGAAGGACGCCGCGACGCTGGAAACGATGCGCGTGCGTCTGCAAGGGCGCCGTCGCATGACCAACGCGCTTGCGCTGACGCTGTCGCTCGCGGCGATGGCGTTCGGCCTGCTGTGGCTCGTGTGGATTCTCTATACGACGCTGCGTCTCGGTATCGGTGGTCTGTCGATCGAGCTGTTCACGCAGTCGACGCCGCCGCCGAACACCGATGGCGGCGGTCTCGCCAATGCGATCGTCGGCAGCCTGTTGCTGGTCGGGCTCGCGACCTTCGTCGGCACGCCGATCGGCATCATGGCGGGCGTCTATCTCGCCGAATACGGCCAGAAAGGCTGGCTCGCGAACCTCACGCGCTTCATCAACGATATCCTGCTGTCGGCGCCGTCGATCGTCATCGGTCTGTTCGTCTACGCGCTCGTCGTCGTGAAGATGGGCCACTTCAGCGGCTGGGCCGGCGTGCTCTCACTGGCGCTGCTGCAGATTCCGATCGTGATTCGCACGACCGAAAACATGCTGAAGCTCGTGCCGAATGCGATGCGTGAAGCCGCGTTCGCGCTCGGCACGCCGAAGTGGAAGATGGTGCTGTCGATCACGCTGAAGGCGTCGATCGCGGGCATCGTCACCGGTGTGCTGCTCGGTGTCGCGCGAATTGCCGGCGAAACCGCACCGCTGCTCTTCACCGCTTTGTCGAACCAGTTCTTCTCGGTCGATATGGGTCAGCCGGTCGCGAACCTGCCGGTCACGATCTACAAGTTTGCGATGAGCCCGTTCGCGCAGTGGCAATCGCTCGCGTGGGCCGGCGTCTTTCTGATCACGCTCGCGGTGCTGGGACTGAACGTCCTCGCGCGCACGATCTTCTCGAACAAGTAAGGGCGGAGTGAATCCGATGAACATGGCAGAAACCCAACTCAATCCGATCGGGCACGCAGCCGCGCCCGCGGGCTCCGACCCCGAACACAGCGCTCAAGCGCAAACCCCGTCGCGTCCGAAGATCGAGGTCAAGGACCTCAACTTCTTCTACGGCAAGTATCACGCGCTGAAGAACATCAATCTGCAGATTCCCGAAGGCAAGGTGACCGCGTTCATCGGCCCGTCGGGCTGCGGCAAGTCCACGCTGCTGCGTACCTTCAACAAGATGTACGCGCTCTATCCGGAGCAGCGCGCGGAAGGCGAGATCGTGATGGACGGCGAAAACCTGCTGACCATGCGCCAGGACATTTCGCTGCTGCGCGCGCGCATCGGCATGGTGTTCCAGAAGCCGACGCCGTTCCCGATGTCGATCTACGACAACATCGCTTTCGGCGTGAAGATGTTCGAGAAGCTGTCGCGCTCGGAAATGGACGACCGCGTCGAATGGGCGCTGACCAAGGCGGCGCTGTGGAACGAGGTGAAGGACAAGCTCGGCCAGAGCGGCTACGGTTTGTCGGGCGGCCAGCAGCAGCGTCTGTGCATCGCGCGCGGTATTGCAATTCGCCCCGAAGTGCTGCTGCTCGACGAGCCGTGCTCGGCGCTCGACCCGATTTCGACGGGCCGTATCGAAGAGCTGATCGCTGAACTCAAGAGCGACTACACGGTGGTGATCGTCACGCACAACATGCAGCAGGCGGCCCGCTGTTCGGACTACACTGCCTATATGTACCTCGGCGAACTGATCGAATTCGGCGACACCGAAAAGATCTTCATCAAGCCGGTCCGCAAGGAAACCGAGGACTACATCACTGGCCGCTTCGGCTAATCCGCCGGGCAATACAACGGAGTACGACATGTCCGATAAACATCTGTCCAGCCAGTTCGACGCCGACCTCAACCTCGTTTCGTCGAAGGTGCTCGAAATGGGCGGTCTCGTCGAATCGCAGATCGTCAACGCGATGCAGGCGCTCAACGAATTCGACCTCGACATCGCCGAGCAGGTGATCGTCGCCGAAGACCGTCTGAACAAGATGGAAGTCGAGATCGACGAAGAGTGCAGCAACATCATCGCGCGCCGTCAGCCGGCCGCGCGCGATCTGCGCTTGCTGATCGCGATCTCGAAGACCATCACGAACCTCGAGCGCGCCGGCGACGAAGCCGAAAAGATCGCGAAGCGCACCAAGCGTCTGATGGAAGACGGCGCATCGCGCACCATCAACATCGCCGAGATCAAGCTGTCGGGCGAAATGGCCGTGTCGATCCTGCGCCGTGCGCTGGACGCGTTCGCGCGTCTGGACACGGTCGCCGCCGCGCAGATCGTGCGCGACGACAAGGCGATCGACGAGGAATTCCGCGCGTTCGTGCGCAAGCTGATTTCGTATATGACCGAAGATCCGCGTTCGATCTCGGTGGGCCTCGACTTCCTGTTCATCGCGAAGGCAATCGAGCGGATCGGCGACCACGCGAAGAACATCGCGGAATTCATCATCTACATCGTCAAGGGTACCGACGTGCGGCACCAGTCGCGCGACGCGCTCGAACGCGAAGCGCTCAGCTAATCCAGAGATAAGGAACAGAGGTGCCGATGCCCAGCAGCATTCTCGTCATTGAAGATGAGCCCGCCATTTCCGAACTGATTTCGGTCAATCTTCAACACGCCGGGCACTGCCCGATTCGCGCGTACAACGCGGAGCAGGCGCAAAACCTGATCAGCGACGTACTGCCCGATCTCGTGCTGCTCGACTGGATGTTGCCGGGTAAATCGGGTATTTCGTTCGCGCGCGATCTGCGCAACAACGAGCGTACGAAGCATATCCCGATCATCATGCTGACCGCGCGAGGCGACGAGCAGGACAAGGTGCTCGGCCTCGAGATCGGCGCCGACGACTACGTGACGAAGCCGTTCTCGCCGAAGGAACTGATGGCGCGCATCAAGGCGGTGCTGCGCCGCCGCGCGCCGCAGCTGACCGAAGACGTGGTCGCAATCAATGGCCTGAAGCTCGATCCGGCCACGCACCGCGTCGCCGCGCATGCGGAAGGCAGCGAGATCAAGCTCGATCTCGGCCCGACCGAATTCCGTCTGCTGCACTTCTTCATGACTCACCCGGAGCGCGTGCACAGCCGCACGCAACTGCTCGATCAGGTGTGGGGCGATCACGTGTTCGTCGAAGAGCGGACCGTCGACGTGCATATCAAGCGTCTGCGCGCGGCACTCAAGCCGGCCGGGTGCGATGCTATGATTGAAACGGTACGCGGCAGCGGTTACCGGCTGGCGAAGAGCGCCTGATAGCCGTCGGCGGCGCGCTGCATCGCATGGCGCTGTGCCGCCGTACCTCCCTCCTGCGCTGTATTTTCTCTTCGATCGCTAGACCATGAACATCATCTGGGCGCGCTCCATCGTGTCGGTCGTGCTGCTTGCTGTTCTGTGCGCGGTGGTCGGCGCACTGCTGAACGTCAAGGCAGGGCTCGCTCTCGCCATCGTCCTGCTGCTCGCACAGAGTGTCTTCAGTACCTTCCACAAGCAGCGTCTGTGGCGTCTGCTCGACGCGCCGGTGTACGGCGAAGTGCCGAGCGCCCCCGGCATCTGGGGCGAAATCTATTACCGTCTGCACAAGCTCGCGAAGCGCTGGCATGCCCAGGTGCGACAGGTCGAGCAGCAGCATTCGCGTTTCATCCAGGCGATCCAGGCGTCGCCTAACGGTGTCGCGATGCTCGACGATCATGATCAGATCGAGTGGTGCAACGCGATTTCCGAAAGCCACTTTGGGCTCGATGCGAAGCGCGATCTGCGTCAGCACATCACGCATCTGGTGCGTCATCCGGATTTCGTGCGCTATCTGAATTCGCATCGGTACGAGGAAATGCTGATCATGCGCGGCATGGGCGACAAGCGCCAGAACGTGCTGTCGGTGCAGGTGTTTCCTTACGGCGACAATCGCAAGCTCGTGCTGTCGCAGGACATCACCGAGCTCGAGCGCACCGATGCGATGCGGCGTGACTTCGTCGCCAACGTGTCGCACGAATTGAAAACGCCGCTCACGGTGTTGTCCGGCTTTCTCGAGACGATGCGCGAGCTGCCGTTGGGCGAAGCCGAGCGCGCGCGTTATCTCGAGCTGATGGAGCAGCAGGCGTCGCGCATGCGTCATATCGTCAGCGATCTGCTCGTGCTCGCGAAGCTCGAAGGCGACAACAAGCCGCCGAGCGATCAGATGATCGACATGCGCGCGGTATTGCGGCATCTGCATGACGACGCGCAGAGCCTGTCCAGCGATCATCACAAGATCGTCTTCGATGCCGACGAAGCACTGACCGTCACCGGCGTCGAAACCGAGATTTTCAGCGCATTCGGCAATCTGGTGACGAACGCGATCCGCTACACGCCGGACGGCGGCTCGATCAAGGTCAACTGGCGTGCGCAGGGTGGCCATGCGGTGTTCTCGGTCACCGATAGCGGCTTCGGCATTCCGGCCGCCGATATCCCGCGGCTCACCGAGCGCTTCTATCGCGTCGATCGCAGCCGTTCGCGCGACACGGGCGGCACCGGGCTCGGTCTCGCGATCGTCAAGCACGTACTGCAACGGCACGATGCGCAACTCGACGTGAAGAGCGAAGAAGGGCGCGGCAGCACGTTCACGGTGCGCTTTCCGGTGTATCGGACGGCGCGCGTTCAAACCGCACAGGTTTGAACGCGGCAGTCGTACGACTGGTCGACGCATAAAAAAACCGCCTGAAAAAGGCGGTTTTTTTATGCGCGCGGATCGTCGGGTGCCCGCCATCGCGGCGAGCACCCGAAACGCGGGCGACTACGAACAGAACTTGCCGAGCAGACTCATCTGAGCATTGCGCGACGCCTTGCCCGGCCGGCGCCGGCGATAGTGACCGTCGCTCTGCATCAACCAGGCCGACTGGTTGTCGCCGAGAAACGCCGACAGCCCTTCCGCGATCACGCGCCGCTTCAGTCGCCGGTTGTTGACCGGGAATGCGACTTCGACGCGCCGGAACAGATTGCGATCCATCCAGTCGGCGCTCGACAGATAGACCTGTTCCTTGCCGCCGTCGTAGAAGTAGTAGATGCGATGGTGTTCGAGAAAGCGCCCGACGATCGAGCGCACCGTGATGTTCTCGGAGAGCCCTTGCACGCCCGGCTGCAGCGAGCACACGCCGCGCACGATCAGATCGATCTTCACGCCGGCCTGCGATGCTTCGTACAGCTCGGCGATCACCGTCGGCTCGAGCAGCGCGTTCATCTTCGCGACGATGCGCGCCTTCTTGCCCGCGCGCGCATGCTCGGCTTCCTTGCGGATCGCGTCGACGAGCTTCGGATGCAGCGTGAACGGCGACTGCCACAGCTCGTGCAGCTTCAGCTCGCCGCCGATGCCGGTGAGCTGCTGGAACACATGGTGCACGTCCTCGCAGATCTTCTGATCGGCGGTCATCAGACCGAAATCGGTATAGAGGCGCGCGGTGCGCGGGTGATAGTTGCCCGTGCCGAGGTGCACGTAGCGCTTCAGGCTCGCCTTGCCGCCCGCCGACACGCGTCGCACGATCAGCATCATCTTCGCGTGGCACTTGTGGCCGACTACGCCGTAGACCACGTGCGCGCCGACCGCTTCGAGCTGCGAGGCCCAGTTGATGTTGGTTTCCTCGTCGAAGCGCGCGAGCAGCTCGACGACCACCGTGACTTCCTTGCCGTTGCGCGCGGCCTGCATCAGCGCATCCATCAGCGGCGAGTCGGTGCCGGTCCGATAGATGGTCTGCTTGATCGCGACCACGTTCGGGTCCTTGGCCGCCTGCAACAGCAGCTCGAGCACCGGCTGGAAGCTCTCGTACGGATGATGCAGCAGCACGTCGCCCTGATCGATCACGTCGAACATGCTCGCGCTGTTGGCGATCTGCCTCGGCGTCGACGGAATGTGCGGCACGAACTTCAGATCGGGCCGGTCGACCATCTCGGGCAGCTGCATCAGCCGCACCAGATTGACGGGGCCGTTCACGTAGTAGCAGTCCTTGTTCGACAGACCGCTTTCGTCGAGCAGGCGCCGCACCACATGCGTGGGCGTTTCCGCCGACACTTCGAGCCGCACCGCATTGCCCAGATGCCGCGCCGGCAGTTCGCCCTGCAACGCGACGCGCAGATTGGTGATTTCGTCTTCGTCGACGAACAGCTCGCTGTTGCGCGTGATGCGAAACTGATTGCAACTGCGCACGAAGAGATTCGGAAACAGCTCGCCGACAAAGTGTTGGAGCAGCGAGCTCAGCAGCACGAAGCCATGCGGATAACCCGACAGCTCCTGCGGCATGCGCACGAGTCGCGGCAGCGCGCGCGGCGCCTGCACGATGCCCATCATCGCCTGACGGCCGAACGCGTCCTTGCCCTCGAGCTCGACGACGAAGTTCAGGCTCTTGTTCAGCACGCGCGGAAACGGATGCGCGGGGTCGAGACCGATCGGCGTGAGCACCGGCAGCAGTTCGTTGAAGAAGTAGTTGCGCGCCCATTCGGTCTGCGCGTCGCTCCAGGCTTCGTTGCCGTGGAAATAGATGCCTTCCTGTTCGAGCGCGGTGAGCACCGTGTCGTGCAGCATCGTGTACTGGCGATGCACGAGCTTCTGCGCACGTTCGACCACGAGGTCGTACATGTGAAGCAGCGACATGCCGTCGGGCGACAATGCGCCGGGGTTGTCGCCCATCTGTTCCTGAAGCCCGGCCATGCGGACTTCGAAGAATTCGTCGAGGTTGCTACTGGTGATGCAGATAAAGCGGAGACGTTCGAGCAAGGGGACGGCGGGATCGGCGGCTTGCGCCAACACACGCTCGTTGAAACCCAGAATGCCCAGCTCGCGATTCAATAGGGGATAGCGGACGGACATCGGCGGCGAGATTGGAATGTCTGAAATGGAGACGGAAAGACGCTCGGAAATTCTCACGGTTTGATGACGTCCTGATGACATCGGCGATGTTTTTAACATTTTATGCCGCAATCGTCGTCTGTCGTCAATATGACGCGCTACCTATGCGACGATACCGAACTCCCTGCGCCGCGAGGTGACACCGTGAAGGCTGCTACGCTTAGAATGGCGTCTTTGAACAGTGCGGCTGGCCGCGACGCGCACCATGCGCCGAAGGCGCCGGGCCGGCGCGTGGCGCTGCCGGAGTCCGCCGCCACGCCCTCGGCCGCAGCCGCGGCGCTCGCGCGCATGGAGTACGCTTACCCGATGGTCAATATTCCTCATCTCCTCGCCGCCGTCGATCTCGGTTCGAACAGCTTCCGGCTCATCGTGGGCCGGGTCGAGGAAACCGACGCGGGCAGCCAGATCTATCAGGTCGACGCCTTGCGCGAGCCGGTGCGGCTCGCGGCCGGACTATCGAGCGACAAGATGCTCGATCGCGCATCGCAGGTGCGTGGCTGGGATGCGCTGAAGCGCTTCGGCGAGCGGTTGCGCGATTTTCATCCGGACCACGTGCGCGCGGTCGCGACCAATACGCTGCGCATCGCGAAGAATGCGGGCGAATTTCTCGGCGAGGCGGAGGCCGCGCTCGGTTTTCCGATCGAAGTGATCGCCGGGCGCGAGGAAGCACGCCTGATTTATGCGGGCGCCGCGCACTCGGTGCCGGCGAGCGCGGGCAAGCGGCTCGTCGTCGATATCGGCGGTGGCTCGACGGAATTCATCATCGGCTCGCACTACACGCCGATCATGATGGAGAGCTTGTATATCGGCTGCGTGAGCCATAGCCGCGCGTTTTTCCCGGCCGGCAACGTCGACGAGTACACGATGCGCCAGGCCGAGCTCGCCGCGCGCCGCGAAATCCAGATCATTTCCGCCGAATACAAGAAGACCGGCTGGGAGCAGGCGATCGGCTCGTCGGGCACCGCGCGCGCGCTCGCCGAACTGGTCGAGGCGAACAATTTCAACGATGCGGGCGTCACCCACGGCATTTCGCGCGGCGGCCTCGAGCGGCTCAAGCGCGCGCTGATCAAGGCCGAAAACGTCAACCGGCTGAAACTGATTGCGCTGAAGAGCGACCGCGTGCCGGTGCTCGCGGGCGGGCTGTCGATCATGATCGCGGTGTTCGACGAACTGGGCGTCGACTATGTCGACACCACCGACGGCGCGCTGCGCCTCGGCGTCATGTACGACCTGCTCGGCCGTTCGCAGCACGAGGACATGCGTACGGTGACGGTCGAGGGCTTCATGCGCCGCTATGGCATCGATCGCCCGCAGGCGGGGCGCATCCGCGATCTGTCGACGAGCTTCTACGACCAGTTCGTCGAACCGGACGAGGAACGCCGCGCGGAAAACCGCATGTTCATCGGCTGGGCGGCGTCGCTACACGAAATCGGCCTGTCGATCTCGCATAGCGCGTATCACAAACACTCGGCTTATATCGCGAGCAATGCCGACATGCCGGGCTTTTCGCGTACCGACCAGGCGCGCCTCGCCGCGCTCGTGCTCGGCCACGCGGGCAAGCTCGGCAAGCTGTCGCAGACGCGCGACGTCGAATGGCCGCTGCTGTTCTGTCTGCGGCTCGCGGCGTTGCTGTGCCGTCGACGCGCGGACGTCGGCCTGCCGGGCATCACGGTTGCTCAGGCGAACGGCGGTTACGAGGTGCGTTTGCCGAACGAGTGGGTCGCCAACAATCCGTTGACGGATTACAGCCTGATCCAGGAGGCGGCGGAGTGGGAGAAAGTCGGGATTCCGTACCGTGTCGTTTATACGGACGATTGACGCGATGCGGATCGACGCACGCGTCGATTCGCGGCGTGTGCACGAACAAAAAAAGCCCTGCAAATGCAGGGCTTTTTCGTATCTCGGCGCAGCTTATCGCGGCAACGCATCGCCGAGGAAGTGCCGCGCATAGCGCGCGTTGATATCGGACAGACGGAACAGCGTCAGGAAATCCGCGGTATTGAAGTCGGGGTCCCACGCCGGTGCGCCGCAAATCTTCGCGCCGAGACGCAAGTAGCCCTTCACGAGCGGGGGCGGCGCGACGGCGGCACCCGTCTGCAGTTCGTCGACCGGCAGCGGCGTATGCGGGAACGCGCGATATTCGGGCGCGGTCAGCGCGTTGTCGCGCAGCGAGCAATACAGGTTCGCCGCATAGTGGCCGCCGTCGGCCATCGCGACGCTCGCGCAGCCGAGCATCGTCTCGTAGCCGTTGTGCTTCATGTACGCGGCGAGCCCAGCCCATAGCGACATGATCACCGAGCCGCTGCGATAGTCCGGATGCACGCACGAGCGGCCGACCTCGACCATCTTCGCGCGCAGATGCGTGAGACGCGACACGTCGAACTCGCTTTCCGCATATAGACGGCCGATGCGCGCGGCCTGATGCGGCGGCAGGGCGCGATACGTGCCGACTACTTTCAACGTGTCGAGATCGCGTACCAGCAAATGGTCGCAGTACGAATCGAAGGCATCGACGTCGAGGCCCGCGGGGCCGCTGAGGCGTGCGCCCATTTCGTCGGCGAAGACGCGATAGCGTAGACGCTGCGCTTCACGCAGCTCTTCGTCGGTACGCGCCCACGACACTTGCAGGCGATGCTGCGCGGTGACCGTTTCCTCGGCGCGCGGCAGACGGCGCGGTTCGAAAAGCGAGGCGAAGGGCAGGGTGGGCGTCGGCAGTTCTCGCATTGGCTGTCCTGGTCGAAAAGAGTGAGGATTTCTTTTTTCGCCAATGTAGTAACGCGCGGTGACGCTCGCATGGCAAAGCCGTGACGATTGGATGACTGCCCGTAAGCCCTCGCGTGGGTGCCTGTAATGTCGGAGGTGTCGCGCGACACGCGCGCTCAGATCAGATCGGGGCTGATGGCGGCGCGCAACACCGCCTCATCTTCGCCGTTGCGCTCCCGGCTCTCGATCCACCAGATGCCGGCTTTTTTCAGTGGCCAGCTCGCGCGGCTGTCGCCGAGCAGTTGCGCGGCGACGTGGCCGAGCGTCGGTTGATGGCCGACGATCACGACGGTTTGCGCGATGCCGCCGGGCCAGCCGGCCGCTTCCAGGACGTCGTTCGCGCTCGCGTTCGGCGCGAGTTCGCGCACGACGCGGTACTGGTCGCTCAACGTCTCGGCGGTCTGGATGGTGCGCACGGCGGGGCTCGCGAGTATGACCGCGTCGTTGGGCAAACGGGCGCGCAGCCATTTCGCGGCGTTCTGCGCCTGCTTGCGGCCGCGCGTGGTGAGCGCGCGGGAGAGATCGCTCGCGGCGACATCTTCTGCTTCGGCGTGACGCCAGAGGATCAGGTCCATGGGAGTCTCCTTTTTGAGCGGCTTGGGATGGCGTTGCGGCGGGCTTGCGCGTCTTCGCAGCGAGGTACCTGCCTCAAGCACTGTCGCATGCGCAGGTGATGATTTGCAAGGCGAGTGCCTGACGGGTCGGCTGTCGGCGTCCACCTGAACGCGAGCCAAAAAAGCAAAAACCCGCGAAGCCGGAGGCTTCGCGGGTTTCGAGCTGCTTTTCGTGGTCGGAGCGATAGGATTCGAACCTACGACCCTCTGATCCCAAATCAGATGCGCTACCAGGCTGCGCTACGCTCCGACGAATCCGAGAGTATAGGGGGTGCGGGCAGGAGCGTCAATCCCTTGGCGGCCCTAACCGCATGGGCAACGACGTTCACCGTAGCGGGCTCGCGCCGGCCTCGCGGTGGGCTATATACGCCCCATCAACAGCAGAACGATCACGATGATCAGCACGACGCCGACGAGTCCAGTCGGCCGATAGCCCCAGCCGCTGCTATACGGCCAGCTTGGCAACGCGCCGATCAGCAGCAGGATGAGCACGATTAGCAGGATGGTTCCGACGGTCATGGCGTTCTCCTTTTTGAGGGGGCCGCGAAATCGCTGGCCGCATCTTCACGCTGGTTTGGCGCGCGCGCCGCGACAACAGACGCGCGTGTCGCGCGTCTGTTGCTGGATCGGAACCAGCAAGGCATGTGCCCATCACCCGTTAAGCTCGATGCAGTGAGGCCTTGGACGAAAGCGCAGAAGGAGAGAGCGACGCAGGAAGCGTCGTCGTTCGATGTAGGTATGCCCAAAGAACCGGAAAGGCGTTGCGCACGTCCAGCGGACCTCGATGCGCGCAGGCGCCGCAACGCCGGTCAACGCGTCATCGAGCGGACGCGCGACTGAGGTACCGTGACATGCCGGTGCCGCGGCCAGAGGCCATTCGGTCAGAGTTGAAGATCACCCGCATCAATGCCTTGGACGCCTCCAATGCGGCATATGTAGATGCTGATGCGTCCAGTGATGCAGCATGCCCTCGCCATCGTGTTCACGCCGGTAGGCCCGCGATTCGAAGATCGACAACGCCACCAGCACGATCAGGCCTATTGCGAGCCCGATCAGGCCCGCGATCGATTCACCGTCCATGGCAGTCTCCCGGTAGGTTCAGCCATGAACCCATAGTAGCGCAGGTCCGGTGAAATCTCACGAACTGGAACGGGCGACGCACGAGGTGTGTGATGGCGTCGCCGAACGCGCTTTGCGGTTAGACTCTCGGCGCGATGGCGGACCTCCGCCATCGCTTTGTCCCGGAGACGATTGCAAAATGACCCGCGTTCTGACTCTTGCCTTGCTGTTGTGCGCCGGCGTCGCCGGCTGTGCGGACAATCCGTCCGCGCATCGCGGCAGCCCACCACATGATCCCGCCGACTACCACGGCGTGCCCACCGACGATCGGCCGCCCGCGATGGTGCCCGCGCCCGTCGCGCAGTGAGCGCTCGTTGAAGTGAAAACGAGCGGGAAAGGGCGGGGAAAGCGAAGCACCGGCGCGGGCACGCCGGCACTTCTGACCCGTGCCGACTGTTCGCGCGGAGAGCACGGGCTGAGAGCATTCCAGGACGCGCTCGTTATGCGATATGTATGCGCTTGTTTCAAGCCGTAACGGTCTGTCGTCCGCCGAATAGCCAACGGTGCCCAGCGCACCGCGCTAGGCAGCCGCGATCCCCCGCGACACGCCCGGCAGGTAACGCGCGAGCGTTGCGCCACGCGTGGCCATGAAGATCAGCAGCGCGATCCACAGTCCGTGATTGCCGTGCCACGCGAGCAATGCCGACGACGCCGCCACGAACACCGCAAGCGACACCACCATCGACATCATCAGCTCGCGCGTTCGCGTCGCGCCGATGAACACGCCGTCGAGCAGGAAGCCCCACACCGAAATGACCGGCGACAGCGCCGCCCACGGCAGATAGGTTTCGGCCGCGGCACGCACGGCGGCCTGATCGGTCAGCCGCTCGATGATCCACGCGCCCGCGCCCCAGTACACGCACGAGAAGCCGATCGCGCCGAGCGCCGACCACAGCGCGGTGACCTTGACCGCCTGCGCGAACGAGTGACGATCGCGCGCGCCGATCGCCGCGCCGACCAGCGCCTCGGCCGCGTGCGCGAAACCGTCGAGCCCGTACGCCATGAAGGTCTGGAAATTGAGTAGCAATGCGTTCGCGGCGAGCGTCGCGTCGCCTTGCCGCGCGCCGAGATGCGCGAACCAGCCGAACGACGACAGCAGGCACAGCGTGCGCACGAAGATGTCGCGATTAAGCACGACGAGCCGCTTCAGCGCGGCGGCGTCGAACAAGGCGGCGCGATTCAGCGCGGGCAGGCCGCGCGGCCTGCCGTGCCATAGCAGGGCGAGCCCGAGCACGAAGCCGAGCGCGTCGGCGGTCGCGGTAGCCGCGCCGATGCCGGCCACGCCCCAATGAAACGCGTACACGTACAGCAGCACCGCAGCGATGTTCACGCTGTTGATGAAGACCTGCGACAGCAATGCGAGCCGCACCTGCTGCGTGCCGAGCAGCCAGCCGAGTATCACGTAGTTGCCGAGCGCGAGCGGCGCGGCCCAGATGCGCGCGTGGCAATAAACCTGCGCGTGCCGCTGCACGGCGTCGCTGCCGCCGATCGCCCCCAGCGCATAGTCGATCAGCGGTTGCTGCACGAGCAGCACCAGTGCGCCGATCGCGGCCGCCATCAGCAGTGCGCGCACGACGGTGTTGCGCAACTCGTCGCTGCGGCCCGCGCCGTGCGCCTGCGCGACGAGGCCGGTCGTGCCCATGCGCAGGAAGCCGAAGCCCCAGAACACGAAGTTGAAGAAGAGCCCGCCGAGCGCGACGCCGCCGAGGTAAGAGGCACTGTCCAGATGACCAGCGACGGCCGTGTCGACCGCGCCGAGGATCGGTTGCGTCAGATTCGCGAGGACGATCGGCAACGCGAGCGCGAGCACCCGGCGATGCCAGCGCACCGGCAGCGTCGGCGCGCTGGCTGGGTGTGCGGCGGTTTCGGATCGCGCGGCGGGGGGCATACCGGCATCGGGCATACCGGCATCGGGCGTCCTCGCGTCGTTCAAGAGCGCTCCTGCACGCACACCCAAGGAGAGACGACGACGGCCCACAGCTCGGGGTCGCGCGCGGCGAAATCGGCGGCCGTCTCCGACTGAACGCGCACGACGAGGCCGGAGGACAACCATTGGGCGACCCGGGTGGTGTCGTCGTTGGCGATTGCCTCGGCGACGCTCACGAGATCGAGGTCGCGCGCGACGTGCAGCAGTATGCCGCGCGCAAAAAAACGTTCGAGTTCGCTCCAGCCGATCTTGGCGGTTTCGCCGAGCAGCTTCGCATAAAGGGGGCTTTGGGAGGCGTCGTTGGAAGTCATCGTGGACAGGGTCGGACGGGGCCGTCACTATAAACTATTGGCAAGGACCGGCGGGCCGCGTGGCGGCCTTGCGCAACGTGCCGGGCGGTTTTTTATGCAGCGCTGACTGAATCGGATTCTGAACCTGGATGCCGGCGGATTCAACGACGGCGGCACACGAGGCGTGCCGCCCGTCAGCACCGGCTATTAATCGTCCGAATATTCAAAACTGAAACGAGTTTGAATGCGGTTTCAATATTGTCGGCGGAATTGTCAATGTTAAATATTTCACTATTCGCGAATTTATTGCGAAGCAGTATCGACGCTTATTCGGAAGAGTTGCCGCGACTAATCGATGCGTTACGTGCGTTTGCGCACCAAGTTAATATTCGCAAGCCAAAGCGGCGTTATTGCCGAATGAGTTAGTGTTATTCGGCCAGACGTCTTTCCTCTGCTGGTTTGGCGGGACTTTCCGCCGATAGCTCAGGAACATTAGCCGGTGCGATACTCCGACATTCCGGGTTTGAATGATTTGGCGTGTGGAGTATCCCAGCTGCGGCGCATTAAGCCGGTCTGATTCCGACATTTCCGATTCACGGATTGCGGAATCCGTACGCCGTGTAACATTGGCCGCAAAATTAATACATTGCGCTTGGAAATGCGGATTGTTAGATTTCGTTCTGGCGCATGGTGAACCGGTCCTTTGCCGATATGCGCCGAACCCCCGTTAGCCCGGCCTCGTGCCGGGCTTTTTTTTAATGGATTTACGCGGATGTTTAACCTGCCGCAGCGATCTTCACCGCGAATTCACATGTGCGGCCGATGATGGCGGATTATTTTTTTCGGCGCGAGACTCATGACCGGGGTGATCATTTTTGTCGGCGTGTGGCTAATCGCGCTCGCGTTGCTGGTGCGCTTCGCCGCGCGCATCGATCCGCGCTCCGGGCGCTGGCGACGCCGCTAAGCGGTGACGCTCGGCGGCCACGCGTGCCGCTCGGCGCGCTGCCTTTTACTGCTTGCAGCGGATGACCATCGAACGGTTTTTCACATTCGCGCCGAAAATCCCACCGATCGTGCCGCCCGACGTCGCGCCGTTGTCGACGTCTTTCGAAACCACGTCGTACCCGTAGTTGCCGCAGGTTTCGCCCGCGCGCTTGTAGCACTCGGCCCAGCTCGTGCTGGCGTCGCTGCCGCTGCAGTTGATCGCGAAGCCGGTGTCGCCGCTCGGCAGATAGGTCATCGTGGTCGTGGTCGAGCAGCCGCCGAGGCCGCCGAGCGTCAGGAGGCCAAGACTGATCGTCGCCGCCGTCGCGACGCGCGCCAATGGGCTTTTCATTTCAGATTCCTTGCAAATAACGGAAGGGCGTGGCGCGCAGCCACGCCGCTTCGAATTGAGCGTTTATAGCACGGCGGGTTCCCGCGCCCGCCGCCTAGCGCGGTGGCAGTTGTTTCGACGGATCGATCGAACGGCCCTGGTAGCGCAGTTCGAAATGCAGCATCACGCGATCGGTATCGGTGTCGCCCATTTCGGCGATTTTCTGGCCGCGCTTGACCGATTCGCCTTCCTTCACCAACAGCGCGCGGTTATGCGCGTAAGCGGTCAGATAGTCGGCGTTGTGCTTGAGGATCAGCAGATTGCCGTAGCCGCGCAGACCGTTGCCCGCATAGACGACGGTGCCAGGCGCCGCCGCGACGATGGGCGTGCCGGCCGCCGCGGCAATATCGATACCCTTCGAGTTGCCGCCGTCGAAACGGCGGAACACCGTGCCGTCGGCCGGCCATACCAGCGAGATCGGTGCGGGCGCGGTCGCCGGCGCAGTGTCCGCGGGCGCAGGACGCGGCGCGACCGCCGCGCTCGCGCTGCCACTGCTGCTACCGCCACCGCCGCTGCGGATCGCGCCGCTCGTCGACGCCGCGCCGCCTGGCGGCGCGACGCGCAGCACCTGGCCGACCTCGATGCTGTCGGGATTGGTCAGGTTGTTCCAGCGTGCGATGTTCTGCACCGATTGCCGGTTGCCGCGCGCGATTTTCGACAGCGTGTCGCCCCGTTCGACCCGGTAGTAGCCCGGCCCCACCGGCGCCGACCCGCACGCGGCGAGCAGCGCGAGCAATGCCGCGCAGCCGAGTCGTTTGATTCTTGTCGTTTCCAGCATTGGACCTCGCAAAGCACTGCCGCGCGCTGATCCCGATCACGCGGCACAGACTGACAAAGCGTTCGATTCTAACGGTTTTGTGTTGCGCCCCCCGGCGAGGGGAGCGAAGTGGCGGGCGGCCGCTTCGAGCGGCTCGCCGCCGGCGCCGGCGTATCAGCTGGTCTTCTCGACGGTAATGCGCAGTGCCGCCGTTTCGGTTTGTCCCGGCTCGAGCCAGCGCAAACCTCGGCCGTTGTGGATCGCATCGGGCAACCCGAGCCACGGCTCCACGCAGTAAAAGTCCGATTGCGGCGTTTCAGTCCACGTCGTCACCGCGTACCAGGGCACCGAGCCGGGCCGCTGCAGATCGATCGTGATCACGCGATCGATGTCCGGCGCATCGACCCTCACCGGTCGATCGGGCGTGCCGATCAGGCAATGGAAGCGGTCGTAGATCCGGTCTTCGTCGAGCGTGTAGCTCGCTTCGCCCGGCTCGGCGGGGCTGATCGAGCCGTCCTCGAGCTGACGGCACCGCTCGGTGCGCGGCAGTTCGAGCGTCGTTTGCGCGCGCTGCGTGTGCGGCAGCGTGAAGTAGAAGTGATGGCCGGCGTAGTAGGGCAGGCGCGCGTCGCCGGTATTGGTGGTGGTCAGCGTCACGTCGAGCGTGCGCGGATCGATGAGCTCGTAGGCGGCCTCGAAGCGGAAGCCGAACGGATAGGAGCCGCGGGTCGCTTCACTGTCGGTCAGAACCATCCGCAGGCCGGCGCCATGCACGTCGGCGTGAGGCTCGAACGGCAGGTCGCGCGCGAAGCCGTGCATCGGCAGCTCGCGCACGGTGCCCCGCGCGTCACGCCAATAGCCGATCTTGCCGCCGACGCGATGACGGCCGAGAAATGGAAACAGCAGCGGATTGCCGCCGCGAATCCGCGCGGGCACGCTCCAGTCGGCGTGCTCGGGCCAGTGAATCACCTCTTCGCCGTCGATCGTCCACGACAGCAGACGGCCGCCGGCTTGCGGCGAAAAACGGAGCACCGAAGCGTCATGGGCGATCTCGAGAATGTCCTGTTCCGGGGAGAGGGGCATGGTCAATAGCTAGCCAGATAGAGGTTGAGGGTCGCGCAAAGCGGCCGCGTGGGTCGGCGGCCGTTGCATCTGCATGGAAGCGGCGTTTTGCGCCATTCGCGGCGACTGCGTCTCGCGCGGCGAAACCGCGATTTTGCGCTGCTTTGCGCTACGGGGAAACCCTTCCCGGGAAATTGCGGGTGTCGGAAAAGGGCGAATCCTATTGATAATCCGTCGGAGCGTCCGGTCCATCCGACTCCCGGGCGAATCGGCTCAGGAGGCATCATGGATCTCGCAACGGCAATGGCGGTGGCCTTATTCGGTATATTCACCGCCAGCACGTACTACTTCTTCCACTCTCTCAAACGCTGATCCGCTGGTTTCATTCCCTGCTTTCACAGCACGCGCGCGACGAATCCGCCGCCCGCTTTCTTGCTCTCGCGTAACAACGGTGTCGAGTTGTGACGCGGCGCGTCAATATCTCTCCGAATGTGGCCTAACCGCTTGGCGCTGGGTGTGTAGCCAGGCATAATCGGTGCGCCTTTGACGCGCCGGCTCCCCGTTTTGTGCGGCGCGCAGTTCCCGACACTTTGCTTACAAGGACCGCCGCGTGAACCTGTCGTTTCTCATTTTTCTGAGCGTGCTGCAAGGCGTTACCGAACTGTTTCCGGTGAGCAGCCTTGGCCACACGCTGCTCGTGCCAGCCCTGTTCGACATGCATATCGACAAGCATGCGCCGCAACTGCTGCCGTTCCTCGTCGCCCTGCATCTCGGCACCGCGTTCGCGCTGCTGTGGTACTTCCGCGCGCGCTGGTATGCACTGGTGCGCGGTTTCTTCGCGTCGCTCGGCGGCCGCCGCAATGACGACGGTCACATGATGTGGGCGCTGATCATCGGTACGATTCCGGCGGGCCTCGTCGGTCTCGTGCTGGAAAAGCGCCTCGAGGCGCTTTTTCATGATCTGCGGATCGTCGCGATTGCGTTGATCGTGAATGGCGTTCTGCTGTGGTTCGGCGATCGTCTGCAACGCGCGCGCGCGCATCAGGCGCCGGAAAAGCTGACGTTGCGCCAGGCGTTCTTCGTCGGCCTCGCGCAGATCGGCGCGCTGATTCCGGGCTTCTCGCGCAGTGGCCTGACGATGATCGCCGGCAATGCGGCCGGCCTCACCACCGAGAAAGCCGCCGAGTTTTCGTTCTTGCTCGGCACGCCGATCATTTTCGCGGCTGGGGTACTCGAACTGCCGAAGCTGCTTCACGCGCCGAGCCAGCTTGCCGACGCAGTGCTCGGCGGCGTGCTGACCGCGATCGCAGCGTACCTGAGCGTGCGTTTCCTGATGCGCTATTTCGAAGGCCGCGGACGTCTCGCGTCGTTCGGCGCGTACTGCGCGATCGCGGGAATCCTGTTCCTCGGCTGGTTCATGCTGCATCCGCAGCCGGTCTGAGCGCGCCGGGCGATCGGTTATAATCCGGGCCCGGTTGGCTGCAGGTCAGTTAGAATTTTAGTTTGTGGGAAATCGGGCGGCTCGCCGCGAGTGCCGGTTTCATGCAGATATCGATCCATACGGCAGTAGCTCAGCTGGATAGAGCATCGGCCTTCTAAGCCGAGGGTCGGGGGTTCGAGCCCCTCCTGCCGTACCAGTAAATCAGGTACTAAGCCCAGCGTTCGCCCGCTGGGCTTTTTGCATTCTGAATCTGTGGAAGCGCAGATGTAAGCAAATTTCAGCAATACATAAGGCGGGGTCGCACCGCTCACCTGTTCGAGTGTCGGGATTGAGCAGTACGCCCGGCGTCCGAAGTCCCTCCCGCGCTTGCAAAACGCGTCGCGTGCCACGTCTTGAGTGGAGGCGCGCTCTTCACGTTGCGCCACCGCCCGCGCATGCCCGATCATTTCGCGATTGATTCTTCACATGCTGCGCAGTGAAGCGGAATGGATCCGCATAGTGCGGTGAATCAACGGTCAAGTGCGGGAAATTGAGACCGGTCCTTGAGAGTCTGTTTACGATGGAGGAACCGCCATTCGTCCAAGTAAAGTGCGGCCGCCGATTGTCGGCCATAGCTGATGCTTCCGTTCCTGAATTGCTCAGTTGGGCACGGCGCCGTGGCCGGCGTATTCGCGCTGCGCGATTCGCTATACTCTTCGCAAAACCTATCGCGAGAGAAAACGATGAAAGCATACGCTCGGGGCACTGTCGAAAACTACGATGATCGCGGCGGGTACGGATTTATTATCCCCGACGAGCCTGCGGACGGGGAGGAAAAGCTCATCGTGCATAGGCGATCGTTGCGATCCGTGGCGCTCGTACTGAGAAGTGGCGACCGCGTTGTATATCAGAAGGAAAGCGTTCCGCGCGGAACGCTGGCTACGGATGTTCACCAGGAAGTGCCGGACGAAACCAGCGAGTCTAGTGAGACGCGTGACGGCACTATTGCAACGATTGAGACGAGTCTTTCGTGTGGGACGATCCGCGATTCCGCCGGGGCGACAATATTTTTTAGCTTTGCAGAACTCCTCGACAAAGACGCATCGCCCCAGCCGGGTGATCGGGTCACATTCACCGTGGTCAAGAATGAACTCGGCTTCCAAGCACGTGATTTATCGCTCGACACTTCAGTTCAAGCCGAATCTAGAGGTACTGACCGCGAACCGGTTGCCCCAAAAGCCGCGGCAGAAATTCTAGCGCAAGCCATCCTCGCAAGAGATAACCGGCAATTCGCGGAAGCCGAAAGACTTTACGAACGGGGCTTGGAAAAATTCCCAACCGTGCAGTTGGCTACCAGCTATGCGGCGATGCAGAAAAATCGAAATCGCCGGGCGGAAGCAATGCGCATCTATCAAAAATGCATTGCGCTATTTCCAAATAATTCGAAGCTGCGCGATGACGCCGGAAATCTCGCATATTCCATGGGAGACAGTAATCTGGCGTTGCGCTATTTTGAGGAAGGACTTCGTCTTGCCCGGCAAAATGAGACGGCGAACGAGGGAATCTTTCTCCTGGCCATAGCCCGAATCTATATTAAGAAGGGCACGCATCTAGATCTTAAAAAAGCGCTTGAAACCTATCAAGCTGCCGAGCGGGTGCTGGCGCACAGTAAGACTGGAAAACAGGCGTTACCAAGATCCGATCTCTTGGCGATGCAAGTCGCTAGCGTGCGAATTCAACATCACCGTGGAAATGTGGCGTTTGAGTTCATCCAAAAAGCCGGATTCAAGGTGCTGCGAGCACAACTTTTCGACCAAGCTACTGCCGGAGCTGACTTTGTCGTTGAGGTTGATAGACCGGAACTTCTCGAGAGCTACGGCATAGCGGGTGGCCTACTTATTAGATGTTTTTTTAAATCAGACATTACTCGGTCAGATCTTGAAGGTATCGACAGAGTTGCGAAGATCGAAGGCGAATCGGGCTTGGTCGATGAGCAAGTCGCAATTGTGATCGTATCCTCTCTTCCTGAAACTCTACAAAGTACGCTATTTAGAAGGATTGAAGATCGCACTCGGTCGGTTCCGGCCATCGTGCCATTAACGCAGTCGGAATTGGAGACAAGTCTTGATGCGATGGCAACGCTTCGAACCGTGCTTGATCAATGGCTGTATCGCCGGGACCTATTTGCGCTGAATTCTCCCGTATCGGGACGTAGGTTTTTTGGTCGTGAAAAGCCGCTAGCGGAACTACGCGATGCGATATCTACTGGCACTGCGGCAGGTATCTTCGGACTCCGGAAAGTAGGCAAGACGTCTATATTGAAAGAGGTGGAGCGTCGTGGCACCGAGGCCGGCGACATAGTTTTGTACGTAGATTTGCTCCGGGTGCCAGCGGACGTCGCGAACACACGCTGGCTGTATTGGAAGCTTGGGGCCGAACTACATCGTTCGAGCATAAAGGTCGGCTTAAAAGGGGTGAAATGGCGCATCGGCCAAGCATTTCCGGATTTTCTTGACGTCCCCGCAGATTTTCCTATTGCCACGGCTTTCGATTCCGATTTGACGCAAGCACTAAAAGCTATTGAGCAAAGCGCGTCGAGTCCAAAACCAAAGATCGTTTTAATGTTGGATGAAATTGAGCGCTTGCTTCCGAACGGATTGGGGAAGGAAGGATTCGGTGGATTTTTTGATTTCTTCAGCTATATCCGAGGCGTTTCGCAGGAGTCGGCGGACTTCGTACCTATAGTTACGGGCGCGAATGCAGCAATTGCCGAAGTTTCTCAATTTGACAGAAAAGATAATCCTGTCTTCAATTTTTTCAGAGAAATATACCTTCCTTTGCTGCAACCAAAGGAACTTACAACAATGGTTCAGGTTTTGGGGCGGGGTATGGGCATTAATATCCCAGCAAACGCGTGCGAGCTTATTTTTCGATTGACTGGCGGGCATCCGTTCTTCACAAGGCAATTATGTAGCTTTTTGTCGGAACAGCATACGCAAAGGCCGCTTAATGTTCGCCCGGAAATGATCGAAAGTCTTACGGATCGGTATCTCGAGGTTGCAGGAAAGGATTTTCAAGAAGTATTGGATCGCTTCTCGCGTGACTATCCTGATGAGCTAGATGCATGCGTGGCTATCGTTGAGGCCGGTGGCACCTTACCAATTAAGGAGCTGGTAAAAAAATCTGGGGATAGTCGGGTAAATCTACGTCACCTTTTAGGTTATCAAATTGTAAAGTTGATGGACGACAACGCGTCGATATCAATTGAACTTTTGCGTCGTTGGTTGCAACTCGGCCAAGGAATTACTCGTGGATAAAAATTCGAACTCCAAGCAATCGACGTTGTGTGTCGGTCGTGATCAACTGATCAACGAAGTGGTAAGAGCGGCCAAAAAGCATGGGGCGGTCTTGTTGTTTGGTGGGCGTCAGTCTGGCAAAACGACTCTGCTCCGAAAGCTGACAGAAGTACTCTCTATGAAAAAGGCGAACGTCAGTACGCTAGCAAGTCTCGACGTACCAGTGTATGTCGATCTAATGCGTTTGCCTATCGAAGCAACATCTACTGATTTTTTCTCATTTCTAATTGAGGCCGCAGCAGCACAGTGCGCGCGGCAAATCGATGGATTCACTTTTTCCAATTCGAATGAGTCGGGATGCTCAGGCGACTCGCTGACACAGTTTATTTCGAATCTAGAAATTCTCGGTCGCGGCTGTGGTGAGGTGGATATCCATCTCATTTTTCTTCTTGACGAAGCCAAAAGAATTTTGAATGATCGGTTCACGAGAGGCTTCCAAGATAATCTTTTTGCTTTGCTGTACGGTGAAGCTGAACTTCGCCCGGTGTACTTGTCGTTTGTCTTCGCTGGTGCGCAGCACCTATATAAACTTTCAGAGGACAGCACTTCACCGATCGGCAGTCGAGCAGCTCCAATCACAATTAATAATTTGTCCAAGGATGACGTTGCGACATATTGTCGACACTCTCTCAACGGGAATGAATCGAATCAAGGGCTCTATGCCGATTTCGTTTATGCAGAAACCGGTGGTCACGCGGGACTAATGACCCGGTTTGTGGATGAATTGTCAGGAACTTTGATCACCGCCTTGGATACCGAGACGATTTCCGAAATCGTACTGTCCCGCAATAGAGGACTTTTGGATAATTGGATTGGATCGCTGACCCCTGAAGCTCTGTGTGTCGCAACCGCTCTATGCAATGTGCAGAATTTGAGTCTTGGTGATGTTGCTCAACGCTTGTTCAATGCGCGTCTTAATCAATTTACGGCCTCGCGGGTTATAGACGAGCTTTGCTATACCGGCGTTGCGCTCTTTTTGGAAAAGCGAGTGTTGCCGGCTAATCAGCTGTTCTGGTCTTATTTCAAATCTTCGCTCGTGGCGCACAGTGGTGAAGGGAAAACCCACGAGACTTGGCGTTTGATCGAGGAAGCTGAACTACTGCTCAGGGATGTCGTATTGCGCACGTACGTTGCTGCTTTTGGGCATAGCGCGTTGCCAACCATGCGAAAAATACTGGGCGACAAAACGTGGGAAAAAATTCTGGAGATCCAGGAGAAGAGCGCTAAGCAATACAGGCTAAGCAGACAGCCGGATAGTCGAGATATCATGTCGTGCATGTACATTGGTGATCTGCAAGCGTTAATTATAAGCAATGTGGCTTGGACACATTTTAAATCGCGATTCCGAGATAAAAGAGAATTTGAAGATATCATAAAGGCGATTGCTCCGGTGCGTAATGATCGCGCGCATTTCTCGGTGGTCCCCGAAAAGGAATTGGAGCGGTGTCGAATTGCCTGCGACGATTTGATCGTCTTGTTCGAGCGCTCTGACGATCCAGGCACCGTTGAATAGTGGTAAGAGCTGGTTGCCTTTAATGCGCGCGTCGATGAGCAGAATCATCGAAGGGTTGCAGGCCTCACGCCTGTAACCCTTTTTTGTTTTTGTGCAAATGTTGCGCCCCGGTGGCTGTCAGGCTGTCGCGTGTTCGTACGGCTCGCTTCGGGTGTTTCCCGACTCAGGAAATCGCGCGCGGCGCCGTTAATTCAACAGAACCGTGTGACGCGCCGCGATGGAGGAATCAGCGTGAACCGAATTAGCCTCAACACCAAACTCTGGCTCGCGCTGCTGATTACGTGGCTCGGCCTGCTCGGCCTCGGCGGCTGGGCCGCATGCCAGTCGCGCGCGACGATGCTGGCCGAGCGCAAGTCGGCGGTGCAGAACGTCGTGGAAAGCGCGTACGGTATCGTCGCCGACTACGCGCAGCGCGCCGACCAGCACGAGCTGACGCCCGAACAGGCGCGGCAGCAGGCGCTGGCGCGGCTCTCCGCGATGCGCTACCCCGGCAGCGGCTACATGATCGTGTCGACTGCCACGCCGGTCGTGATCATGCATCCGGTGCTCGCCGATCTGCGCAACAAGGACGTGTCGCACTACGCGGACAGCGACGGCAAGCTGCTGTTCGTCGAAATGGTCAAGGTCGCGCAGGCGCACGGGCAGGGCTTCGTCGATTACATGGGCCGCCTCGCCGGCAACAACGAGCGCGTGCCGAAGATCAGCTTCGTCAAGCGCTTTGCCGCGTGGGACTGGTATCTGATTTCGGGTGTCTACGTCAACGACATCGACGCGGCGTTCCGCGCCGACCTGCTGCGCTATCTGCTGACGATCCTCGTGATCGGCAGCTTCAGCACCGTCGCGCTCGTGCTGATCATCCGCAACGTGAAGCGCAGTCTCGGCGGCGAGCCCGCCTATGCGGCGAGCGTCGCGGAGACGATCGCCGACGGCGATCTGTCGTGCCCGGTCACGCTGGCCGGCGACGATCAGGAAAGCATGCTGTTCGCGATGCAGCGCATGCAAAGCCGCCTCGCCGACGCGATCCGGCGCATTCGCGGCGGCACCGAAACGATCACGGTCGCGGCCGAAGAGATCGCCGCGGGCAATCTCGATCTGTCGGCGCGAACGGAACAGCAGGCGTCGTCGCTCGGCGAAACGGCCGCGAGCATGGAGCAGCTGACGGCGACCGTCAAGCAGAACGCCGACAACGCGCTGCAGGCCAATCGCATGGCGCGCTCGGCGTCGCAGCTCGCGGGCGAGGGCGGCGAGGCCGTGCAGCACGTCGTCGCGAACATGCAGAGCATCGCGGCGAGCTCGGCGCGGGTGGTCGATATCATCGGCGTGATCGAAAGCATCGCGTTTCAGACCAACATCCTCGCGCTGAACGCGGCCGTCGAAGCCGCGCGCGCCGGCGAGGAGGGCCGCGGCTTCGCGGTCGTCGCGGGCGAGGTGCGCAACCTCGCGCGCCGCAGCGCCGACGCGGCCAAGGAGATCAAGACGTTGATCGAGGATTCGGTCGCGCGCGTCGGCAGCGGCAAGACGCTCGTCGAGAAGGCGGGCGGCACGATGGAGTCGCTCGTCGATGCGGTGAAGCGCGTGACCGACATCATCAGCGAGATTTCCGCCGCGTCCGACGAGCAGAGCCGCGGCATCGAGCAGGTCAATCTCGCGATTGCGCAGATGGACGAGACCACGCAGCAGAACGCGGCGATGGTCGAACAGGCGGCGGCCGCCGCGCAGTCGATGCAGGAGCAGGCGCAGATGCTGCGCGACGTCGTCAACACGTTCCGCCTGCAGGGGACGGCCGCCGCGCGTTGATGGGCGCGTCGATGGCGCGCTGCCTGCCGAAGTGTGCATGCTATGCTTTTGAGGTCAGGATCAAAAGCCGCCGTGCGCCCGTGCGCGCCGTGCACACTTCGAGGAGAGTCTTACATGTCGACGCGAACCCGTGTGCTGTTCCACCTCAGTGCCGCGAGCCTCCTGCTCGGTGCGGCGATCGGCGCGCAAGCGGCGAACCTCGGCTTTCTGAGCGACACGCCGATCACTTATATGAGACAGCGTGACAACGCCTCGATCAAGCATGCGGTCATGAGCGCGCTCAATGACAGGAAGGACGGCGAGAGCTTCACGTGGGTCAACGACGGCACCGGCAATAGCGTGAAGATCGACGCGACCATCTCGATGGACAGCACCTCGACCGACGGCGGACGCACCTGCCGCACCCTCGGGGTCGTACTCAATGCGAAAGGGCAATCGATGAACCTGCGTCCGAACTTCTGCAAGGAAGGTGGCGCCTGGCAACTGCAGAAGCGTTGAGTATGCGTGAGCGCGGCGCGAGAGGTGCATGCAGTGAGGCTGCGCGATGAGCCCGCGAATCGTCTCGTGCGGGATCGTGCTGCTCGATCCCGACGGACGCGTGCTGCTCGCGCACGCCACCGAAACGACGCACTGGGACATCCCGAAAGGCCAGGGCGAGGACGGCGAGGCGCCGCACGTGACGGCGCTGCGCGAGATGGTCGAGGAAACCGGCATCGCGCTCGAGGCCGATCGGCTGAAGGATCTCGGCCTGTTCGTCTACCGGCGCGACAAGGACCTGCATCTGTTCGCGGCGCGCGCGGGTGCCGGCGAGCTCGATCTGAGCACGTGCACCTGCACGTCGCTGTTTCCGCGCCGCTCGGACGGCACGCTGATCCCCGAAATGGACGACTACCGCTGGGCGTCGATCGAAGAGGTGCCGCGCTATGCGAGCCGTAGTCTGACGCGGCTCTTCGAGACGACGCTGTCGCTCGCGGAGTTGCACCGGTCGCTATAGACGGCGCACGCAGCCTTCAATCGAGCGCGTGGTCGTTCGGATGAGCGAACAACGCGCGGTTCTGCTCCGACAGCGGGAAATTGACGTTGATGCCATGCGGCGGAATCGGCTGCGTGAACCACTGCCGATACAGACGCTCGGCGTCGCCGGACGTCTGCGAGCGCACGATCACGCGATTCACGAGCGCGCGGAACGGCTCGTCGCCCTTGCGGAACATGCACGCATAAACCTCGTAGCCAAGCGGCGTGCCCGTCACGATGAAATCGTCGGGATGCGGGTCGGTCGCCTTGAAACCGTAGACGATCGGCTCGTCCATCACGAACGCCACCGCGTGACCGTCCTTCATCGCGTTGAAGGCGTCCTGATGGTCGCGCACGCTCATGATGCGCATGTTCAGCTGCTTGTCGGTGTTGAGGCTGCGCAGCAGGCGCTCGTCGGACGTGCCCGCGGTCGTCACGACCGGCTTGCCGGCCAGATCGGGGAAATCGGTGATGCCGCTGTTCCTGCGCGTGATCATGCGCACCGCGTACTGGAAAAAGCTGTCTGAAAACGCGGCGACGTTTTCGCGCTCGACCGTGTGTGTGGTCGAGCCGCATTCGAGATCGATCTGGTTGTTCAGCAGCATCGGCATGCGGTTCGACGACGTGACCGTGACTTCGTGAACCCGCAGCTGCGCCATGCCGAGCGTTTTCCTGATTTCATCGACGATCTGCATCGCGATCGCCTGCGAGTAGCCGACCGTGCGCTTGCCGTCGAAGTACGAGAACGGGATCGACGCCTCTCGCACGCCGAGCACGACGACGCCGTCGTCGTGGATCTTTCTCAGCGTGCCGGTCAGTTCATCCGCGCGGGCGGGGCCGGCGAACGCGAGCGCGCCGCAGGCGGTCAGCGTAAGCAGCACGCTGTGCATGCCGCGCAGCAGACGCGGGAAGCGTGAGCCGCACGCGCTCCGTGCGACGCGAACCCTACCTTCAGACCCTTCCCCGTGGCGGTCTGCAACCTTCATCGGACCTCCCGGAACGGCGCGCTCAGGCGAGCGCAGTGAGTGTCGATCGAAACATCCGGCAACCCGGATGGGCCCGCAACGCCGGGCCCTCGCTGGCGCGGGCTCAGGCCGGCTTGCCCCAACTGTCGCGCAGACTGACGATGCGGTTGAATACGGGCTTACCCGGCTTCGAATCGACGCGGTCGGCGACGAAGTAGCCGTGGCGCTCGAACTGGTAGCGCTGCTCCGGCAGCGCATGGCGCGCGCCGGTTTCGAGGTAGGCCTGGACCACGCGTTTCGAGTCCGGATTCAGCGCTTCGAGGAAGTCGCGGCCGCCGGCGTCCGGTTGCGGTTCCTTGAACAGCCGGTCGTAGATGCGCACTTCGGCCGGGCACGCGGCCGCCGCGCTGACCCAGTGGATGTTGCCCTTGACCTTGTAATTGTTCGCGCCTTCGGTGCCCGATTTGCTGTCCGGGAAGTAGTTGCAGTGCACCGCGACGATATTGCCGTTCTCGTCCTTGTCCGCGTGCGTGCATTCGATCACGTAGCCGTAGCGCAGCCGCACCTTGTTGCCCGGGAACAGGCGGAAGTAGCCCTTCGGCGGCGTCTCCGCGAAGTCCTCGCGCTCGATCCACAGCTCGCGCGAAATCGGAAACTCGCGCATGCCCTGTTCCGGATGATGCGGATGCACCGGTGCGTGGCACGGCTCGGTGAGGCGTTCGGGGAAGTTGTCGATGATCAGCCTGACCGGATCGAGCACGGCGGCGATGCGCGGCGCCTTCTCGTCGAGATCGTCGCGCAGCGCGCCTTCGAACACGCTCATGTCGATCCACGAGTCGACCTTGGTCACGCCGATGCGCTCGCAGAACAGCTGGATCGACTCGGGCGTGAAGCCACGCCGGCGCAAGCCGACGATGGTCGGCATGCGTGGGTCGTCCCAGCCTTCCACATGGCCTTCGTTGACGAGTTGCAGCAGCTTGCGCTTGCTGGTGATCGCATAGGTCAGGTTCAGACGCGAAAACTCGATTTGCTGCGGCAGCGGACGCCCGAAGACACCGGCCTCGGCGAGTTCGTTCAGGATCCAGTCGTACAGCGGCCGATGGTCTTCGAATTCGAGCGTGCACAGCGAATGCGTGATGTTTTCGAGCGCGTCCGAGATGCAGTGCGTGTAGTCGTACATCGGGTACACGCACCAGGTGTCGCCGGTACGGTAGTGATGCGCGAAACGGATGCGGTAGATGACCGGGTCGCGCATGTTGAAGTTCGGCGACGACATGTCGATCTTCGCGCGCAGCACGTGCTCGCCTTCCTTGAACTCGCCCGCCTTCATGCGGCGGAACAGGTCGAGGTTTTCCGCGACCGAACGCTCGCGGAAGCGCGACGGCGTGCCGACTTCGGCGGCCGAGCCGCGGTTCGCGCGGATTTCCTCGGCCGACTGGCTATCCACGTAAGCCTTGCCGCGCTGGATCAGCAGCTCCGCGAACTCGTACAGCTTGTCGTAGTAGTCGCTCGCGAAGTACAGATGCTCGGTGCGGTCCTTTTCCCATTCGAAGCCGAGCCAGCGCACCGAGTCGATGATCGACTCGACGTACTCGACGCTTTCCTTCTCCGGATTGGTGTCGTCGAAGCGCAGATGGCACACGCCGCCGTAGCTGCGCGCGACGCCGAAGTTCAGGCAGATGCTCTTGGCGTGACCGATGTGCAGATAGCCGTTCGGCTCCGGCGGGAAGCGCGTTTCGACGCGCTGGCTCCATTTGCCGGTGCGGTTGTCGTCGTCGATGATGTTGCGGATGAAATTGGATGTCGCGGGCGCGTCGTTGCGTTCGGTATTCATGCGAGAAGATGAGAGTCCGTGGGGGCGCGCAATGCGCCCGTGTAGCCGTCAATTCTACCTGACGAGCCCGTTCGCGGCAGGTGGTTGCGGCGCGCAGCCAACGGCGCAGTGGGTTTGGCGCGGCTGCCGGAGTCAGGGAAGCCGGCGCGCGGGGCTGTAACAGGAGGTAAAACGGGTTGGCGACGCGCGACGCGCCGACTTAGGATGCGCTGCTGCGCGCGGCCCGCGCGCCTGTGCTGGGCCTTCGCGCGGGGCGGGCTTGCCCGAGCCGTCCACGCTTTCCTTCATCTTCCTGCACGAGGCTCTGCTGCTCGTGCGCCATGCTCGCCTCGTTGCCGGAGTTTTATCGGATGTCTGTCCCGACGCACGGCGCGTTTCGCGCGCCCTTTGCCCGCGCTTTGGCTAGCGCCCGATTTTCTTGCCGTAACCGTCGTTTGCTCGCTTCGGCCTGGTTTGCCGCGCTTGCCGTGAACGTGGCCGCGCCGCTGTCCGCCGCCGCGAAAACACCGGCGCCGAAGCCGGCGCTCGATGCGTCGGCCGTCGCCGCGCCGGATAGCTACAGCGCTGACACCGCGCAGCAGATCTTCGCCGCAGGCGGCAACGCGGTCGATGCCGCGGTCGCGATGGCCTTCACGCTCGCCGTCACGCGGCCCGATGCGGGCAACCTCGGCGGCGGCGGTTTCATGACGCTGCTGGTCGACGGCAAGCCGTATTTTCTCGACTATCGCGAGCGCGCGCCGCAGCAGGCGACCCGCGACATGTACCTCGACGACAAGGGCAACGTGGCGCCGGGCATCAGCACGGTCGGGCATCGCGCGGTGGCCGTGCCGGGCACTGTCGATGGCATGTGGGAAGCGCAGCGGCGCTTCGGCAAGCTCAAATGGAAGCAGGTGCTCGCGCCCGCGATCCATTACGCGACCGACGGCTTCCAGGTCGACCCGCGGCTGCAGCAGCGACGCGACGCGGCCGCGAAGAGCTTCGCCGGCAAAACCAATTTCGACGCCTACTTCGCGAACCTGAAGGCGGGCGCGATGCTGCGCCAACCGGAACTCGCGCAGACGCTGGGGCGGATCGCGAGCGACGGCGGCCGCGAGTTTTACGAGGGCCGCACCGCTCAAATGATCGCCGCGCAGATGTACGGCCACGGCCTCATCACGAGCCAGGATCTGAGCCAGTACAAGGCTCTGTGGCGCGAGCCGCTCGCGGCCGACTGGCACGGCTACCGCGTGATCACCGCGCCGCCGCCGAGCTCGGGCGGCCTCGGGCTGATCCAGATGCTGAAGATGCGGGCCGATCTGCAGCCGGCGTTCGACGGCCTTGCGTTGAATTCAGCGCCGTACATCCATCTGATCGCGCAGATCGAGGATCGCGTGTTCGCGGACCGGCAGCGCCATATCGGCGACCCGGACGCATCGCCGGTGCCGGTCGCGAAGCTGATCGACGACGCCTACCTCGCGCAGCGCGCGGCCGAAGTCAAAGCCGACGAAGCGCCGGCTGCCGCGACGGTGAAACCCGGTGTCGACGGCGGCGCGGCGACGGAGAAGGCGCAAACCACGCATTTCTCGGTGGTCGACAAATGGGGCAACGCGGTGTCGAACACCTACACGCTGAACGGCGATTTCGGCTCGGGCGTCGTGGTGGACGGCGGCGGGTTCCTGCTGAACGATGCGATGGACGATTTCGTGATCAAGCCAGCCGTCGCTGGCGCGACGGGCGCGGCGTCGACACCCGGCGCCGCCGATGCCGAGCCGGATGCGATCGCGCCGGGCCGCCGCCCGATTTCGTCGATGACGCCCACGCTGCTGCTGAAGGACGGCAAGATCGCGCTAGCGATCGGCACGCCCGGCGGCTCTCGCATCCTGACGACGATCTTCCAGGTGATGACGAATCTGTACGACTTCGACATGTCACCGACGGACGCGCTCGCCGTGATGCGTTTCCATCATCAACTGCTGCCGCCAAAGACGATCTACTTCGAGCCGTACCGTCCCGCGCCGGATGAGCTCGCCACGCAATTGAAGGCGCTCGGCTTCACGGTCGAGCAGCAGTCGTTCAACGGCGACGTGCAGATGATCCGCGTGGACGGCACGACACCCGAGCCCGCGAGCGATCCCCGTGGTGGTGGCGTGGTACGCGTGATACGGTAGACGGCCCGCCGCGCTATCCCGCGAGCGGGCGATAAGCCGAATACGGGGAAGCACGATGAGCGAACACCAACCAACCACACTCGTACTGCCGGGCTATCTGGACTCCGGCCCAGGCCACTGGCAAACGCGCTGGGAAGCGCTCGATCCCGCGGTCGTCCGCGTGCAGATGCCGGACTGGGACCACCCTTCGCGCGACGCCTGGTGCCGCACGCTGGCCGCCGCGCTTGACGCCGTGGACGCGCCGGTCGTGTTCGCCGCTCACAGCCTCGGCTGTCTGACCACGGCGTTCTGGGCCTCGCAGTACGCAAGCGCGGCGCAGCTCGCGAAGGTGGCCGGCGCGCTGCTGGTCGCCGTGCCCGATCCGGACCAAGCGCACTTCCCGAGGGACGCGGGCGGCTTTGCGCCGGTGCCGCTCAACCGCCTGCCGTTTGCGACGATCGTGGTGGCGAGCAGCGACGATCCTTATGGCGGCGTGCCGTTTTCACGAACCTGCGCGAACGCGTGGGGCAGCCGCTGGATCGGGATCGGCGCGCGCGGCCACATCAACGCCGACAGCGGTCTCGACGATTGGGACGAGGGGCGCGGCTGGCTGGCTTCGCTAACGGCGATGCGCTGAGTCTCGCCGCCTCCTCGATCAGATCACCGCTTTGCGCTTCAACTCGGCAATCGTCTGCGCGTCGTATCCGAGCACGTCGCTCAGCACCCGCTCGGTATGCTCGCCGAGCAGCGGCGGATGGCTCAGCGCCTGCGGCGGCGTGCCGGTCATGGTGATCGGGTTGCGCACGAGCTTGACCGTGCCGCCCGACGGATGCGGCAGATCGACCTGCAGACCGCGCGCGACCACCTGCTCGTTGTCGAACACTTCGTCGAGGTTGTTGATCGGCCCGCACGGCACGCCGGCCGCTTCGAGCGCTGCGATCCATTGCTGCTTGCCCTGCAGGCGGACCATGTCCGCGAGCATCGGCACGAGCAGTTCGCGGTTGCGCACGCGCGCGGGGTTGGTTGCGAAACGCTCGTCGTCGCCGAGTTCCGGGCGGCCGCCCACTTCGACGAACTTGCGGAACTGTCCGTCGTTGCCGACCGCGACGATGATCCAGCCGTCGCTGGTCTGGAAGGTCTGGTAGGGCACGATGTTCGGATGCGCATTGCCCCAGCGCGCCGGCGGCTGGCCGCTCGCGAGATAGTTCGAGTTCATGTTGGCGAGCATCGCGACCTGCACGTCGAGCAGCGCCATGTCGATGTATTGGCCAACGCCCGTGCGGTCGCGGTGCGTGAGCGCGGTCAGCACCGCGATCGTCGAGTACATGCCGGTCATCAGGTCGGCGATCGCGACGCCGGCCTTCTGCGGGCCGCCGCCCGGCTGAGCGTCACGCTCGCCGGTGATGCTCATGAAGCCGCCGATCCCCTGCACGATGAAGTCGTAACCGGCGCGCTGCGCATACGGGCCGGTCTGCCCGAAGCCCGTCACCGAGCAGTAGATCAGGTCGGGCTTGACCTCTTTGAGCGAGTCATAGTCGAGGCCGTACTTCTTCAACTGGCCGACCTTGTAGTTCTCGAGCACGACGTCGCTTTGCGCGGCCAGTTCGCGCACGATCCGCTGACCCTCGGGCGACGCGATGTCGAGCGTGACCGAGCGCTTGTTGCGGTTCGCCGCGAGATAGTAGGCGGCCTCGCGCGTGTCCGCGCCGTCCGGCGTTTTCAGATAGGGAGGCCCCCAGTGGCGCGTGTCGTCGCCGACCTCGGGGCGTTCGATCTTGATGACGTCGGCGCCGAAATCGGCGAGCGTCTGCGCGCACCACGGACCGGCGAGCACGCGGGTGAGATCCAGCACGCGGATGTGACTGAGAGCGCCCATGTTCCTGAATGTCTCCTGATGGTTGCAGGCCGCGCGGCGAGCTGCCATGCGTTATTTCGCGCGAAGTCTCGTGGAAGTCATCTTAAGCGATTCGCGCTCGCGGGCGCAGTCAGCCGAACGTCATGGCGCGGATCGGACGAGCGAACACGCGAGCGCCAACCAGGCGGCGCGCGGTGCCGCGCGCGCTTGCCGATCCCGTATAATCAGTCGTTTAAAGAAACAGACAGTTGGCGCATCCCACCGACCGCCAGTCTCCGTCAGGAACCGTCAGGACCGCCCCCCGCCCGCTATGAAAGCCGCTGAAATCCGCGAGAAATTCCTCAAGTTCTTCGAATCGAAGGGCCATACGATCGTCCGTTCGTCGAGCCTCGTGCCCGGCAACGACCCGACACTGCTCTTCACCAATTCGGGGATGGTGCAGTTCAAAGATGTGTTCCTCGGCGCGGAATCGCGTCCGTATTCGCGGGCCACGACAGCGCAGCGCAGCGTGCGCGCCGGCGGCAAGCACAACGACCTCGAGAACGTCGGCTACACCGCGCGTCACCACACGTTCTTCGAGATGCTCGGCAACTTCTCGTTCGGCGACTACTTCAAGCGCGACGCGATCCACTACGCGTGGGAGCTGCTGACCGGCGTCTACCAACTGCCCAAAGACAAGCTCTGGGTCACCGTCTACCAGGAAGACGACGAAGCGCACGACATCTGGGCGAAGGAAGTGGGCGTGCCGGTCGAGCGCATCGTCCGCATCGGCGACAACAAGGGCGCGCGCTACGCATCGGACAACTTCTGGCAGATGGCCGACACCGGCCCGTGCGGCCCGTGCTCGGAAATCTTCTACGACCACGGCCCGGACGTGTGGGGCGGGCCGCCGGGATCGCCCGAGGAAGACGGCGACCGCTACATCGAAATCTGGAACCTCGTGTTCATGCAGTTCAACCGCGACGCGCAGGGCAACATGACGCCGCTGCCGAAGCAATGCGTGGACACCGGCATGGGCCTCGAGCGCATCGCCGCGGTGCTGCAGCACGTGCACAGCAACTACGAGATCGACCTGTTCCAGGCGCTTATTCAAGCCGCTGGCCGCGAAACCGGCGTGACCGATCTGGGCAACAACTCGCTGAAGGTGATCGCCGATCACATCCGCGCGTGCTCGTTCCTGATCGTCGACGGCGTGATTCCGGGCAACGAAGGCCGCGGCTACGTGCTGCGCCGTATCGTGCGCCGCGCGATCCGCCACGGCTACAAGCTCGGCAAGAAGGGTTCGTTCTTCCATCGCCTCGTCGCCGACCTGGTCGCGCAGATGGGCGACGCTTACCCTGAACTGAAGCAGGCCGAGCAGCGCGTGACCGACGTGCTGCGTCAGGAAGAAGAGCGCTTCTTCGAGACGATCGAACACGGCATGTCGATTCTCGAAGCCGCTTTGGCCGATCTCGACGCCGCAGGTGGCAAAACCAGCGGCAAGACGCTCGACGGCGAACTCGCGTTCAAGCTGCACGACACCTACGGCTTCCCGCTCGACCTGACCGCGGACGTCTGCCGCGAGCGCGAAGTGACGGTCGACGAATCCGCGTTCGACGACGCGATGGCGCGTCAGCGCGAGCAGGCTCGCGCGGCGGGCAAGTTCAAGATGGCGCAGGGCCTCGAATACTCGGGTGCGAAGACCACCTTCCACGGCTACGAAGAAATCGTCTTCGACGACGCAAAGGTCGTCGCGCTGTACGTCGATGGCGCGTCGGTGCAGCAGGCGCAGGCCGGCCAGCAGGCGGTCGTCGTGCTCGATCACACGCCGTTCTACGCGGAGTCGGGCGGCCAGGTCGGCGACCAGGGCGTGCTCGCGAACGCCAGCACGCGCTTTGCGGTCGTCGATACGCTGAAGGTTCGGGCCGACGTGGTCGGCCACCACGGCACGCTCGAGCAGGGCACGCTGAAGCTCGGCGACATCGTCAAGGCCGAAATCGACGCGGTGCGCCGCGCCCGCACGGCGCGCAACCACTCGGCCACGCACCTGATGCACAAGGCGTTGCGCGAAGTGCTCGGTTCGCACGTGCAGCAGAAGGGCTCGCTCGTCGACGCCGACAAGACCCGCTTCGACTTCGCGCACAACGCGCCGATGACGGACACGCAGATCCGCCGCGTCGAGGAAATCGTCAACGCCGAAGTGCTGGCGAACGCGCCCGGCATCGTGCGTGTGATGTCGTACGACGAGGCGGTGAAGGGCGGCGCAATGGCGCTGTTCGGCGAAAAGTACGGCGACGAAGTGCGCGTGCTCGACCTCGGCTTCTCGCGCGAGCTGTGCGGCGGTACGCACGTGAATCGCTCGGGCGACATCGGTTTCTTCAAGATCGTGATGGAAGGTGGCGTCGCGGCCGGTATCCGTCGCGTCGAGGCGATCACCGGCGACAACGCGGTGCGCTACGTGCAGGAGCTCGAAGCGCGCGTCAACGCGGCCGCGGCCGTGCTGAAGGCACAACCGGCGGAACTCACGCAGCGCATCGGCCAGGTGCAAGACCAGGTGAAGGCGCTCGAGAAGGAACTGGGCGCGCTGAAGTCGAAGATGGCGTCGAGCCAGGGCGACGAACTCGCGGGCCAGGCGATCGAAGTCGGCGGCGTGCATGTGCTCGCGGCGACGCTCGAAGGCGCGGACGTGAAGACGCTGCGCGAAACGGTCGACAAGCTCAAGGACAAGCTGAAGAGCGCGGCGATCGTGCTCGCGTCGGTGGAAGGCGGCAAGGTCAGCCTGATCGCGGGTGTGACCGCCGACGCCAGCAAGAAGGTCAAGGCGGGCGAACTGGTCAACTTCGTGGCCCAGCAGGTGGGCGGCAAGGGCGGCGGCCGTCCGGACATGGCGCAGGCCGGCGGTACCGAGCCGGCCAACCTGCCGGCGGCGCTCGCGGGCGTCAAGGGCTGGGTCGAAGGGCAGCTTTGATTCTGATGGTCGGTTGAGTCCGGCTCGACGCGAAGTCGAGCCGGGTTCGACGAAGGGGCCACGCGGTGCGCCAGCAGGACTGGCGCGTTGCGTGGCCCCTTCGCTTTTGCCGAAGCCGACCGGGTTGCGTCGAACCTGGTCGGCGGGGCGGATTCAACGATCAGACCACATTCGCATCCGCGGACGCCACCGCATCCACCTCGGCCGTCCCTTCCTGCGACGCCACCAGCGTGCGTCGCAGCGCATTGAGCGCCGACGAAAAATGCCCGCGTCGCCACACCAGCAGCGTGTCGATCATGCCGATATCGGGCAATTCGTGCACCGCGATATTGCTCCTGTCGGTCGCCAGATCGAGCACCGAGCGCGGTGCGACCGCGACGCCCGCGCCGGCCGCCACGCACGCGACGATCGCGTGATACGAGCCGAGCTCCAGCACCCGTTGCGGCCGCGTGCCGTGCTCCAGATACCACTTCTCGATATACGCGCGATAAGCGCAGCCCCGCTCGAACGCGATCAGCGTCGATAGCGCGATGTCGCGCACTTCGCGGATCGGCCGATGACCGCGCGGCGTCAGCATCACGAGTTCCTCGCGGAAGATCGGCACGGTCTCGAACAGATCGCCGAGCGTGGCCGGATCGAGCGGCGTCGCGACCAGCGCCGCATCGACCTCGAACTCGCGCACCCGCTCGATCAGCCTGCCGGTCGTGCCGGTCTCCAATTCCAGTTCGACGGCCGGCCATTGCTGGTGATATTGCGCGAGCAGGCCCGGCAGACGCGTCGCCGCGACGCTTTCCATCGTGCCGAGACGCAGACGCCCGCTCGGACGATCCTCGCGCACCGCGTGCCGGGCCTCGTCGGCGAGCGCGAGCAGCCGTTCCGCGTAGGGCAGCAGCGTCTCGCCGGCCGGCGTCAGCACGAGGCGGCGGCCGTCGCGGATGAACAGCTCGGTGCCGAGCTGCTCCTCGAGCTGCTTGATGCGCGTGGTCACGTTCGATTGCACGCGATTGAGCTTCGCCGCGGCGCGCGTCACGCCGTTTTCGCGCACGACCGCGCGAAAGATGGTCAAAGCGGCCAGATCCATGATTCTCTCCCGGCGATGAATAACATCGTAATTATTCATTTTTCGTGATTTAAAGGTCAAGCTAATATGGATTCATACCATCGCCGATTGACCGTCCGATCATGAACGATCTCGCTTCCCACGCGTACCCGCGCTTCCACGAGCCGCACGCCGCCCGGCGCGCGGCGCTCGCCTGCATGGTCACGCTGGCCGTCGCGCTCGGTATCGGGCGCTTCGCATTCACGCCGCTGCTGCCGCTGATGCTGCACGGCGCCGCACTCGGCCAGCCGCAGATCGATATCCAGCATGGCGGCTGGCTCGCGTCGTTCAATTACGCCGGCTATTTCGCCGGCGCGATGACCTGCGCGGCGCTGCGGGTCGAGCCCGCGCGGATGGTGCGCGTCGGACTCGCCGCGACCGTGCTGCTGACGCTCGCGATGGGCGTCACCGGCCAGTTCTGGGTGTGGGCGCTGGTGCGCTTCGTCGCCGGCGCGGTCAGCGCATGGACCTTCGTGTTCGCGTCGCAGTGGGGCTTGCGGCGGCTCGCCGAACTCGGCGCGCAGGCGTGGAGCGGCGTCATCTATACGGGGCCGGGCTTGGGCATCGTCGGCACCGGCTTGCTGGTCAGCGTCGCGGGCGGCTATGGCGCGGTGGTCGGATGGATCGGCTTTGCGGTGATCGGCGCGGTGCTGTCGGTGCTGGTGTGGCCGGTGTTTGGCGAAGCGCGGCGTGCGGGAACAGCGAAGCCTGCCGCTGCAAGCTCCGCAACCGCAAAGCCCGCCACCGGATCGCGCGCCAGCGCAAACCAGCCGCCTCGTACGGCCGGCATTCAGACGAGCCATGCCGTCCACCGCGCCGACGCGTTCTGGCTGGTCGTGCTCTACGGTATCCCGGGCTTCGGCTACATCATCACCGCGACCTTTTTGCCGGTCATCGCGCGCCACGCGTTGCCGGGCTCGGCGTGGCCGGACCTGTTCTGGCCGATGTTCGGTGCGGCGCTGATCGTCGGCGCGTTGCTCGCCGCGCGTTTGCCCGTGCATTGGGACAACCGCGCGCTGCTCGCGGGCTCGTATGTGCTGCAGGCGCTCGGCATCGCGCTGGGCATCGTATGGCCGACGGCGGGCGGGTTCTCGCTCGGCAGCATCCTGATCGGCCTGCCGTTCACCGCGATCACGCTATTCGCGATGCGCGAGGCGCGGCGTCTGCGCGGCGACGACGCGGCCGGGCTGATGGGTTATGCGACGGCGGCCTATGGCATCGGTCAGATCGCGGGTCCGTTGGTGGCCGCGCCGATTGCCGCGCACACGGGGTCGTTTTCGCTGGCGCTGTGGCTTGCCGCGGGCGCGCTGCTGGCGGGGGCGGCGGGCCTGATCGCAGTGACGCGCGTGCCGCGTGGCCCGCGCCGTGGCCGCATGCCGGATTGCGGTTGCAGCTAAGACGCGAAAACAAATCTCGCACGAGCGCACTAAAATGACCGCTTTCCGTCATTCCCTCGCGCCTGTCGCCGGGCGCGTCGCTCGACCATGCAACATTTCGCGTCCGACAACTACGCCGGCATCTGTCCCGAAGCGCTCGACGCGCTGATCGCAGCCAACAACAGCGGCCACGAGCCGTCCTACGGCGACGACTCCTGGACCAACCAGGTCTGCGACCGTCTGCGCGACCTGTTTCAGACCGATTGCGAAGTGTTCTTCGTGTTCAACGGCACGGCGGCCAATTCGCTCGCGCTCGCGTCGCTGTGCCAGTCGTACCACTCGGTGATTTGCCACGAACTCGCGCACATCGAGACCGACGAGTGCGGCGGTCCCGAGTTCTTTTCGGGCGGCTCGAAACTGCTGACGGCGCCGGGCATCGCCGGCAAGCTCACGCCCGATGCGATCGAGTCCATCGTCACGCGGCGCGCCGATATCCACTATCCGAAGCCCAAGGTCGTCACGCTGACGCAGTCCACCGAGGTCGGCACCGTCTACAGCGTCGAGGAAGTGCGCGCCATCGCGGCGATCGCGAAGCGTCGTCATCTGAAGGTGCACATGGACGGCGCGCGCTTCGCGAACGCGGTCGCCGCGCTCGACGTGCATCCGTCGGAAATCACATGGCGCGCGGGCGTCGACGTGCTGTGTTTCGGCGGCACCAAGAACGGCTTGCCGGTCGGCGAGGCGGTGGTGTTCTTCGACCGCGCGCTCGCCGACGATTTCGCCTATCGGCTGAAGCAGGCGGGGCAGCTCGCATCGAAGATGCGCTTCATCTCCGCGCCGTGGCTCGGCCTGCTCGACAACGACGTGTGGTTGCGCAATGCGCGTCACGCGAACGCGATGGCGCGTCTGCTGGAGACGCGGTTGCAGGAAATCCCCGGCGTGAGCATCATGTTTGCGAGCGAATCGAACGCGGTGTTCGCGCAGTTGCCGCCGCATGCCGCGAAGGCGATGCGCGCGCGCGGCTGGAAGTTCTACGAGTTCATCGGCGCGGGCGGTTGCCGGCTGATGTGCGCGTGGGACACGCAGCCCGACACGGTCGAGCGTTTCGCCGCCGACGTGCGTGAGCTGTGCGTCGCGTGATGGAAGACGCGTGAGCTTGCTGGAACCCGAGTTACCACCGGCGCCTCGATGCACCACTCGGCACACGCGCAAAGCCACCCAACTACGCCCCGCCAGAAAACACGAAACAAAGAGACGTCCCCCGCCATGACCGAGTACCGATTCTGTCCCCGCTGCGCGAAACCCTTGACCGAACGCGCCGACCCCGACCACGAGGGCGGCCGCGTCCGTCAGAGCTGTCCCGATACCGAGTGCGGCTACGTCCATTGGAATAATCCGCTGCCGGTCGTCGCGGCGATCGTCGAGTACGAGGGCAAGATCCTGCTTGCGCGCAATGCCGCGTGGCCCGAGGGCATGTTCGCGCTGATCACCGGCTTCCTCGAAAACGGCGAGACGCCGGAGCAGGGCATCGCGCGCGAAGTAATGGAGGAGACGTCGCTGCACGCCGGGTCGGTCGAGCTGATCGGCGTGTACGAATTCATCCGCAAGAACGAGCTGATCATCGCGTATCACGTAAAGGCGCATGGGACGATCGCGCTGTCGCCCGAACTGCTCGAATACCGGCTCGTCGAGCCCGCGAAGCTGCGGCCGTGGCGCGCGGGCACCGGCCAGGCGCTCGGCGAATGGATGCGGCGACGCGGGTTGCCGTTCGAATTCGTCGAGCGGCCGGGGCAGTGAGGCGTTCGGCCCATCGAGCCGCAACATTAGCCAGCACACAGCCGACGCAGAAATCACAGCCAACATGGAGACAGCCCACAACGCACGCGACACCACACGACTCGGCACATCCATCGACGCATCACCGAACCGATCATCCACGTCAATCGGCGGTCAATGAGCGCACGCTCAGGGAGAAAACGGCATGGCCTACATCTACTACCTGACCCATATTCATCTGGGCTACGACGCACTGTCGCAACTGTCGTCCGAGTGCACGCGCATCGGCATCGAGCGGCCTCTGGTGATCAGCGACAAGGGCGTCGTCGCGGCCGGCATTGCGCGGCAGGCACTCGACGCGCTGAAGCTCGGCGACGTGCCGCTGTTCGACGACACGCCGTCGAACCCGACCGAGGAAATGGTGCTCGCGGCCGCCCAGGTGTATCGCGACGAGCGCTGCGACGGGCTGATCGCGGTGGGCGGCGGTTCGTCGATCGATCTCGCGAAGGGCGTCGCGATCGCGGCCACGCATCCGGGGCCGCTCACGCAGTACGCGACGATCGAAGGCGGCAGCGCGAAGATCACCGACGCCGTCGCGCCGCTGATTGCGATTCCGACCACGGCCGGCACTGGCAGCGAAGTCGCGCGCGGCGCGATCGTGATCCTGAACGACGGCCGCAAGCTCGGCTTTCACTCGTGGAATCTCCTGCCGAAATCGGCGCTGTGCGATCCCGGTCTCACGCTCGGCCTGCCGCCGGGGCTGACCGCCGCGACCGGCATGGACGCGATCGCGCATTGCATCGAGACCTTCCTCGCGCCGGCCTTCAATCCGCCCGCCGACGGTATCGCGCTCGACGGCCTCGAACGCGCGTGGCACAGCATCGAGCGCGCGTGCGCGGACGGCCGCGATCGCGAGGCGCGCCTGAACATGATGAGCGCGTCGATGCAGGGCGGGATGGCGTTCCAGAAGGGCCTCGGCTGTGTGCACTCGCTGTCGCATCCGCTGGGCGGCCTGAAGGTGAACGGCCGCACGTCGCTGCATCACGGCACGCTGAACGCGGTCGTGCTGCCCGCGGTGCTGCGCTTCAACGAGCGCGCGCCGAGCGTGGTGGCCGAGCGTCGCTATGCGCGCATGCGTCGCGTGATGGGGGTGCCCGAGCATACGGATCTCGCGCAGGCGCTGTTCGACATGACGGCGCGGCTTGGACTGCCGACCGGCCTCAGGCAAATGGGCGTCGACGAAAGCATGTTCGACAAGGTCGTGCAGGGCGCGCTGGTCGACCATTGTCATCGCACGAATCCGCGCGAGGCGAGCGCCGACGACTATCGCCGCATGCTGACCGAGTCGCTGTGATCCTCGCCTCCACCCACCGCCACGTCCGATGAACAAACCCGCCCCCGCCGGCCGCGCCGCGTACCCGCACTTCCTGCCGATCACCACGCGCTGGATGGACAACGACGTCTACGGCCACGTGAACAACGTCGTCTACTACAGCTATTTCGACACCGTCGTGAACGAGTATCTGGTCCGCGCGCGCGTACTCGATTTCGAACACGGCACGACGATCGGGCTGGTCGTCGAGACGCAGTGCAACTACTTCGCGCCGCTCGTGTTTCCCGATCGCATCGACGCGGGCTTGCGCGTCGCGCGGCTCGGCGCGTCGAGCGTGCGCTACGAGGTGGGGCTATTTCGTGACGGCGACGCCGAGCCCGCCGCGCAAGGGCACTTCGTGCACGTCTACGTGGATCGCGCGACGCGCCGTCCCGTGAACCTGCCCGCCGAGCTGCGCGCGGCGCTCGAACCGTTGTGCGTCGTCGGGCCGGCGGACTAGACGCGTGCAGTCGTTCATCATCACTCTGCTCAACGGCCTGAGCTACGGGCTGTTGCTGTTCATGCTGTCGGCCGGGCTGACGCTGATCTTCAGCATGCTCGGCGTGCTCAACTTCGCGCATGCGAGCTTCTATATGCTCGGCGCGTACGTCGGCTTTTCGGTGGCGGCGCGCGCCGGCTTCTGGAGCGCGTTGGTGGTTGCGCCGCTCCTCGTCGGGCTGCTCGGCGCGGCGCTCGAACGCTGGCTGCTGCGGCGCGTGCGCGGGCGCGGGCACGGGCATCTGCCCGAACTGCTGCTGACGTTCGGCGCGGCCTATCTGCTCGGCGAATTCGTCAAGCTCGGCTGGGGGCTCGGTTCGCTGTCGGCGAGGATTCCGGCGGTGCTCGACGGTCCGCTGTTCTCGCTGTACGGTGCGGTCTTCACGCGCTACCGCGCGTTCATGATGGCGGTGTCGCTCGCGATGCTCGCGGCGCTCGTCGCGATGCTGCGCGTGTCGAAGACGGGCTTGATCGTGCGCGCCGCGCTCACGCATGCGCAGGCCGTCGAAGCGCTCGGGCACGACGTGCCGCGCGTGTTCACCGGCGTGTTCGCGGCCGGCACCGCGCTCGCCGCGCTGGCCGGCGTGATCGGCGCGCCGCTGTTCGTCATCGAGCCGGCGATGGCGGAGTCGCTCGGCTCGATCGTGTTCGTCGTCGTCGTGATCGGCGGGCTCGGGTCGCTGAGCGGGGCGCTCGTCGCGTCGCTGCTGGTGGGGTGCCTGCAAACGCTGGCGGTCGCGAGCGATCTGTCGTTGGGCGACGTGGTGTCGCTCGCCGGCGCCGTGCTGCCGCCCGCATGGGATGCGCTGACGCTCGCGCAACTGGCGCCGCTGCTGCCTTACCTGCTGCTCGTCGCGGTGCTGGCGACGAGGCCGCGCGGGCTGTTCGGACGGCGTGACGATCATGCGTAAGCGGAGCGGGTCGTCAAGCGCGCTGGAAAGCGAGGTGCCGCCTCGCGGGGGCGGCCGTGCGCTCGCGCCGTGGCTCGCGCTCGTCGCCTTTCTGGCCGTACCGCCTTTCATCTGGCCGCACGGCTGGCTGCTCGGCTATCTCGCGCAAAGCGCGACGATGATCGTGTTCGCGCTGTCGTACAACCTGCTGCTCGGCGGGACCGGGCTGCTGTCGTTCGGGCACGCCGCTTATGCGGGGCTTGGCGCGTTGATCGCCGCGCGGGTGTTCAACGCGGGCGGCATGCCGCTGGTGCTGCTGCCGTTGGTCGGCGGCATCGGCGGCGCGCTGTGCGGCGTGCTGTTCGGCTTCATCGCGACGCGCCGTGCCGGCACCGCATTCGCGATGATCACGCTCGGTCTCGGCGAGCTCGTCGTCGCGGCCGCGTGGACGCTGCCGGGCTGGTTCGGCGGCGAGGCGGGCGTCGCGATCGATCGCGCGAGCGGGCCACTCTTCGGCGGCTGGAGCTTCGGTCCGGCGCGCGAGGCCTATGCGCTGATCGCGCTTTGGTGCGTCGTCGCCAGTGTCGCGATGTTCGCGCTGTCGCGCACACCGTTCATGCGGCTCGCGAACGCTGTGCGCGACAACCCGGCGCGCGCGGCGGCGATCGGCTGCTATCCGCGGCGGGTTCGCTATGGCGTGATCGTGCTGTCGGCGTTTTTCGCGGGCGTCGCGGGCACGCTCGGGCTGATCAATATCGAGCTCGTATCGACTGAGAGCGTCGGCATGATGCGCTCGGGCGCGGTGCTGATCGCGACCGTGATCGGCGGCACGGCGGCGTTCTTCGGGCCGGTCGCGGGGGCGATCGTGCTGACGTTTTTCAGCGTGGTGGTCGCCAGTGTCACGCGGGCGTGGCTGTTCTATCTCGGGCTGTTTTTCGTCGTCGTCGTGCTGGCCGCGCCGGATGGGCTCGCCGGCTTTGCCTCGCGGCAGACGGCGCGGATTGCCGCCAACGGCTGGCGACGTTGTCGCGCCGCGTATTGGTGGAGCGCGGCGGCGGGGTTGCTGTGGCTCGCGGCCATCGTGTTCGCGGTGCAGTGGGCCTATGCGGCGCAGTTCGGCGCGGACGAAGGTGCGGCTTCAGGTGGGTTGTTCGGCGCATGGTTCGGCGCCGGTGCAGGTGCGGGCGCTGGCGCGGGTACCGATGTCACCGTCGCGCCGCCGCTGTCGCCGCTTCCTCTTGCGCTGGCGCTCGTTGCGCTCGCCGCTCTGGCTGCGCTGACCACGCGCCATGCGCTGCGCGCGCATGCGCGCGTCACGGCCCACGCACGCGCGGCACGATTCCCCGGAGCCGCACGATGATCCCCGCACTCGCGCTCCACGGCATCGAAAAGCGTTTCGGCTCGACGCAAATTCTGCGCGGCGTCGATCTCGCGATCGAGCCAGGCGAGCGGCACGCGCTGATCGGCCCGAACGGCGCGGGCAAGTCCACGCTGTTCAACCTGATCGGGGGCGGCGCGCGGCCGAGCGCGGGGCGTATCGACCTGTTCGGCGCGGACATCACGCGGCTCGCGCCGGCCGCGATCGCGCGCCGTGGCCTCGCGCGCAGCTTTCAGAGCACCAGCGTGTTCGCGCGGCTATCAGTGTTCGACAACCTGCGCTGCGCGGCGCAGCTTGCCGAGCGCGATCGCACGCGCTGGTGGCAGCGTCTGACCGGCACGGCCGCGGTCGATGCGCGCGCGGCCGACGTGCTCGACGCGGTCGGCCTCGGCGCGCGCCGCGACGTCGCGGCCGGCACGCTCAGCTACGCGGAGCAGCGCGCGCTCGACCTCGGCATCGCGCTCGCGGGCGGCGCGCACACGCTGCTGCTCGACGAACCGACGGCGGGCATGAACCGCGCGGAAGCGGCACGCGCGATCGAGCTGATCCGCGACACCACCGCCGGCCGCACGCTGCTGATGGTCGAGCACGACATGGATGCGGTGTTCGCGATCGCCGATCGCATTTCGGTGCTGGTGCAAGGGCGCATCATCGCAAGTGGATCGCCGGCCGCGATTCGCGCCGACGCGGCGGTACGGGCCGCGTATCTGGGTGAACGCTTCGACGTCGGCTCAGGCGCGCGGGCGGGTGATGAACCGGACCACGGAGCAGGCCGATGAGCGCGCTGCTCGACATTTGCGACCTGAATGCGTGGTATGGCGCGAGCCAGGCGTTGCACGGCGTCACGCTGAGCATCGAGCCCGGCGAAGTGGTCGCGCTGGTCGGCCGCAACGGCTCGGGCCGCTCGACGCTCGCACGCGCGATCATGGGCCTCGTGCGCTGCGAGGGCGAACTGCGTTTCGCGGGGCGTTCGCTCGCCGGTCGGCGCACGTTCGAGATCGCGCGGCTCGGGCTCGGCTATGTGGCCGAGCATCGCGACGTGTTCGCCGCGCTGAGCGTGCATGAAAACCTGCTGCTCGGCATTGCGCCGGCTGCCGCATCGCGTGCGCGCGGCCGCGCGCCGCGCTTCACGCTCGACGACGCGTACGCGCTTTTTCCCGTGCTCGCCGGGCGCAAGCGCACGCGCGCCGGCGCGCTGTCGGGCGGCGAGCAACAGATGCTCGCGCTCGCGCGGGCGCTGCTCGGAGATCCCGATCTGCTGTTGATCGACGAGCCCGGCGAAGGTCTCGCGAGTCTCGTGATGCAGCAGGTCGCCGCCTGTCTGCACGCGCTGCGCGAGCGTGGCGTCGCGATGTTGCTGATCGAGCAGCGGCTCGTGATCGCGCGGGACATCGCGTGCCGCGTCGCGGTGATGGGGCACGGCGAGATCGTGTTCGACGGCGCGCTGGCGTCGTTTATGTCGCGCGACGACGTGATGCGCGAATGGCTCGGGGTTGGCTGACGCGCGACTACGAACAAATTAGTCAAGCATCCTTGTTGATGATCCATTCGTGCGCCGGATCGTTATGGAAATGCCAGACCCGCTGGCTGCCCGCCATCACGTTCAGATAATACGAGTCGTAGCCGTACGGCACGATGACCGGGTGATAGCCGCGCGGCACCATCACGACGTCGTGATCCTCGACGGCCATCGATTCGTCGATATCGCGTGAGTCGGTGTACACGCGTTGGAATGCGAAGCCTTGCGGCGGATCGAGCCGGTGGTAATAGGTTTCTTCGAGCGAGCTTTCGAGCGGGATATTGTCGGTGTCGTGCTTGTGCGGCGGGTAGCTCGACGCGTGACCGCCCGGCGTTCTCACTTCGACCACCAGCAGCGATTCCGCCGGCTCGGTGTGCGGAAGAATGTCGCATACGTAACGCGTATTCAGCGCCTTACCGCGCGTCGAGCGCTTCATCGACGCCGGCTCGATCAGCCGCGCCGGATACTCGCCCCTGGCCGGCGCGCTCGCGACACCGATCTCCGCGTCGCGGCATGCGCGCACCGTCGCGCGCACATTCGGCGGCACATACACCGCGTACGGCGCCGCGTCTTCGAACACGCTGTCGCGTGAACCGAGCGAGCTCCACGTCGTGCCCGGCGTTTCGATATCGACCGCGCCGCTCAGCACGACGATGCACGCTTCACGCGCCGGCTCGAACACGTAGACGAGTTCGTTCGCGCCGAGCCGGTACGCGGCGAATCCCACATAGCGCCAGCAGGCCGACTGCGGCGTCACGCGCGCGATCGTCTGGCCTTCGCGCTCTGCCTTCACTAATAAGCTCATGCTGCCTCCTTGCCGAGCGGCGCATCGACGAGCGCCCGCAAAGTTCCATATCCCTTCTGCGCATAGTCGAACGGCGGCGCGACCACCGGGTCCTGCTCCGCTTCGACGACGAGCCAGCCGCAATAACCGTGCCGCTTCAACCGGTCGATCAGCGCCGGAAAATCGACCGCGCCGTCGCCGGGCACCGTGAACGCACCGGCGATCACCGCATCCAGAAAACTCCAGTTGCGATTGCGGGCGAGCTTCATCACGGCGGGGCGCACGTCCTTGCAGTGCACGTGGCAAACGCGCGCGATGTGTTGGTCGAGCACGGCCAACGGATCGCCGCCCGCCAACGTGATGTGCCCGGCGTCGAACAGCAGGCCGACCGCGTCGCCGGTGCGCGCCATCAACTGATCGACGTCGGCCGGCGTTTCGACGTACGCGCCCATATGATGATGATAGGCGAGCCGCACGCCGCGACTCAGCGTATAACGCGCGAATTCATCGACGCGTGCCGCGTAGCCGGCCCATTGCGCGTCGCTGAAAAAGCGCGGCCGTTGATACAGCGGGCGCGGCGCGCCCTGGATCGAATCGGCGACTTCGCCATACACCATCACGGTCGCGCCGTTCTGCGCGAGCAACTCCAGATGCGCGCCGACCGCGTCGATTTCTTCGGCGACGCTGCGCCTGGCCAGTTGTCCCGAGTACCAGCCGGACACGAGCGCGAGGTCGTATTGCGCGAGGAGCGTTTTCAGCGCTTGCGGCTCGCGAGGAAACTTGTTGCCGAGTTCGAAGCCCTGATAGCCGATCTGGCGACCCTCGGTCAGCGCGACTTCGAGCGGCGTCTCGCCGCCGAGCGACGGCAGGTCGTCGTTCATCCACGACAGCGGGTTGATGCCGATGCGTACGTCGAAAGCAGTCATGCCGGAGTCCTCATGGTTCTCAGTCACGATCGGCACCCTGTGACGGCGCAGGCGTCGCGGGCGGCGCCGCGCGCGCGGCGAGCTGCGCGTCGTACTTCGCGCGGGCGTCGCGTACCTCGGTGCGCGTCGACACTTCGGGCACCGCGACTTCCCACCACCAGCCACCGTCTTCGGTGGTGCGAGCCGGGTCGGTGTCGATGCTGATCACGTATGTGCCTCGCGCGGCGCGCGCGCGTTGCAGTGCCGCTTCGAGCTCGGCGAGATTGCGCGCATGCTCGGCTTGCGCGCCGAGCGCGCGCGCGTGCGCGGCGAAGTCGATGCGCGGCGCGCCTTCCGGTGCGTGCACGCAATCGTCGAGCAGATTGTTGAACGGTGCGCCACCGCAAGCCTGTTGCAGTCGATTGATGCAGCCGAAGCCGCGATTGTCGAGCACGACGACGATCAGCTTCGCGCCGAGCATCACCGAGCTCGCGATCTCGCTGTTCATCATCAGATAGCTGCCGTCGCCGAGAATCACGATCACCTCGCGCTCGGGCCGCGCGAGCTTGACGCCGAGGCCGCCCGCGATCTCGTAGCCCATGCACGAATAGCCGTATTCGACGTGATACGCGCCGGGCCGGCCCGCGCGCCATAGCTTGTGCAGATCGGCGGGCAGCGTGCCGGCCGCGCAGACGACGATGTCGTCGCTCGGCGAGTGCGCGCTCGAACGCTGCACCGCGCCGATCACGTCGCCCTCATAGGGCAGTACCGCGTCGCGTTGCGGCGCATGGGTGAGCGTTTGCACGGTGTCGCGCCAGCTCGCCGCGAGCTTGTGTGCGCGCGCGGTCCAGCTGCGCTCGGCGTGCCAGCCTTGCAGCGGCCCCGTTAGCGCATCGAGCGCGAGTTTCACATCGGCTTCGACGACGAAGCCGCGATGCTTGAGCGCGTCGAATCCGTTCGCGTTGATCGCGATCACGTCGGCTTGCGTGAACAGCGTGTTCGAGCCGGTCGTGAAGTCCTGCAGCCGCGTGCCGAGCGCGAGCACGCAGTCGGCGTCATGCGCAAGCGCGTTGGCAGCCGCTGAGCCGGTCACCCCGAGCGCGCCGGCATTCAGCGGATCGTTCCACGCGAGCGAGCTTTTGCCGGCCTGCGTTTCCGCGACCGGCACGCCATGCGCGCTCGCGAAGCGGTGCAGCGCATCGGCCGCGCGGCTGTACAGCACGCCGCCGCCCGCGACGATCAACGGACGCTTCGCGTGCCGCAAGCGCGCGCACGCGGCGTCGATATCGTCGCTACGCGGCGCGGGTGCGTGAAAGCGCACGACACGCGGCGTGAAAAAGTCCTCCGGGAAGTCCCACGCCTGCGCCTGCACGTCCTGCGGCAGCGCCAGCGTGACGGGGCCGCACAACGCGGCATCGGTGAGCACGCGGATCGCGCGCGGCAGCGCGCTCAGCAATTGCGCAGGATGCACGATGCGGTCGAAGTAGCGCGACAGCGGCTTGAATGCGTCATTCGCGGACACGCCGCCATCGTTGAAATCCTCGACCTGCTGCAAGACCGGATCGGGCGCGCGCGACACGAAGATGTCGCCGGGCAACAGCAGCACCGGCAAACGGTTCACGTGCGCGAGCGCGGCCGCGGTCAACAGATTGGTGGCACCTGGGCCGATCGACGTCGTCACGGCCATCATGCGGCGGCGAAAGTGCGCCTTCGCGTAGGCGATCGCACTGTGCGCCATCGCCTGCTCGTTGTGCGCGCGCAAGGTCGGCAGCGCGTCGCGATGCTGATACAGCGCCTCGCCGATGCCCGCGACGTTGCCGTGACCGAAAATCGCGAACACGCCGCCGAACAGCGGTTCGACGTTGGTGCCGTCTTCGCTGGCGACGCGTTGCGCGGCCAGATAGCGCACGAGCGCCTGCGCCATCGTCAGGCGAATCGTGCCGCCGCTGCGCGCAGGCGCTTGCGCTTGCGTCGCGCCGCTGGCGGATGGGGTGTCGTCATGCATGATGCGCTCGTTCATGCGGCCTGCTCCTGATGAGCGTGATGAGGTGTGCCATGCGCCGCCGGTTCGCCGCGCGCACCGCGCCATGCGGCGATCAGCGTTTCGAACGTGAGGCGCACGCGCGCGATCAGTTCGTCGTCGCCAATTTCACCGGCGAGCCACGCATGACTCGGTTCGTGAAAGATCGTGCGGCCGACCGTGAAGCCGCGGCACGTCGCCGCTTGCGCGGCCGCGCGAAAGCCCTCGCTCAATTGCTCGACCGCCGCCGATAAACCGAGCAGCACGACGCCACGGCAATACGGATCGCGCCCGGCGATCAGCGCGTCGATGGCCTGCCATTGCGCGGCGTCCATCGGTTCGAGCTTCCACCACTCGGGGTAGATGCCGAGGTTGTAGATGCGCTTTAACGCGCGATACACGATATCCGGTCCCTGCGGCAGCGACGCATGCTTCGGAGGAATCACTTCCAGCAGCAGTTCGTGGCCGCTTGCCTGGGTCGCGTCATACAGCGTGCGCAGTTGCGCCTCCTGTTCGAGCCGCTGCTCGATCGGCTCGTCGGGATGAAACTGCACGAGGCATTTCACGACGTGTTCCTGCGGCCACGCGATCAACGTGGTGCCGATCGAACGACCATGATCGAACACGAGCGGCACGGAGCCGGGCAGTTCGACCGGGCGGCCGATCCACCAGCCGCGACCGGTCGCGGCATTCAGCGCGTCCTGACCATAGCGGTCGTCGATCAGTACGCCGATGCGTCCCTGCAAGTTCAATGCACGTTCGGTTTGCGCGACCGCTTCGACGAACAGGCCCTTCAACCGGGCAATGCGCGCTTCGTCGGCACCGGTCTGCTGCGCGAGTTCGAAGAACGGGTTGCGATGATCGAAAGCGAAGCCGAGCACCTCGTGCCACGCTTTGCGCGCCGGCGACACGCGATGCAGTCTTGCGAGCTTCGCATCGCGATCGGGGCGGCGCATGCGTTGCGGATCGGCCTGCGCTTCGCGCAGGAAGTAGTCGAGTTCGGCCGGTGTCGGCATCGCCGGAGCGCAGCCGTGCCGAGACACGACCAGCGCGCCGCTCGCATTCGCGGCGCGCGCGCAGGCGTCGAGCGGCTGATCGCGCAGCCAGCCGGACAGGAAGCCGGAAGCGAACGCGTCGCCCGCGCCGAGCACGTTCAGCACTTCGACTTCGACGCCGCCATGAACCGGCGCATCGTCGAGCGATGCAGGCACCTCGCCGTCGATGATCTGACAGCCGAGCGGCCCGCGTTTCAGCACGAGCGTGGCCGGCGTCACCGCGCGCACCATCGCGAGCGCGTCGGCGAGGTCGGCCTTGCCGCCGGCGATGCGAAACTCTTCCTCGGTGCCGATCACCAGATCGAACAGCGGCAGAATCCGCTGCAAATGCGCGCTGACGCCTTCGCTCGCCACGAAACGCGTCTCGCCGTCGGCCCTGCCCGTAAGTCCCCACAGCACCGGGCGGTAGTCGATGTCGAGCACGGTGCGCACGTCGTTGCGGCGCGCGTAGTCGAGCGCGCGACGGCTCGTGCGATTGACCTGCTCGGTCGAGAAATGCGTGCCGGTGATCAGCAGCGCTTTCGACGACGCGATGAACGCCTCGTCGAAGTCGGCCTCGTCGACCGCCATGTCGGCGCAGTTCTCGCGGTAGAAGATCAGCGGAAAGGTGTCACGGTCCTTCAGGCCGAGCAGCACGAGCGCGGTCAGCCGATCGTGATCGATGCGCACGCGACTCACGTCGCAGCCTTCCTTCGTGAGCGTCTCCGTCAGGAAGCGCCCCATGTGATCGTTGCCGACGCGCGCCAGCATGGCTGCGGCAAGCCCGAGCCGGGCGCAGCCGAACGCGATGTTCGCCGACGAGCCGCCGAGATACTTCGCGAAGCTCGACACGTCTTCGAGCCGTGCGCCGACCTGCTGCGCGTACAGATCGACGGCCAGCCGGCCGAGGCACACGATGTCGCGGGCGCGCCCCGGCGCGAACCGGCTGTCCGCTGCGTTACCGCTGGAGGTGCTGGAGTGAGCCATGAATAGTCCTGAGTAACAGTGCGCGGTAGGTGCGCGTCGGCCAGCCGGGCGAAACGCGCCGAGGCTGGACGTGCCGCGCGAATCGGTCAGATCGTCGCGCCTTCGAGTTCGCCGATCATCTTCTGCATCTCGGCGCCGCCGGCCATCATGTCGAGCACTTCGTTCTTGCTGATCGTCTGTTTGGTGAACGTGCCGAGCGAGCGGCCGCGATTGAGCAGCGTGAACGAATCGCCGATCGGATACGCGTGGTGGACGTTGTGCGTGATGAAGATCACCGAGATGCCTTTGGCGCGCGCCTTGTGGATCAGCTTCAGCACGTTGAAGCTCTGCTTGACGCCGAGCGCGGCGGTCGGTTCGTCGAGAATCAGCACGCGCGCGCCGAAGTGGATCGCACGCGCAATCGCCAGACATTGACGCTCGCCGCCCGACATCGTGCCGATCGGCTGATGCGGGTCGCGCACGTTGATGCCCATTTCGGCGAGCTTGTCGCGCGCGGTGGTTGCGCAGGTTTCGAGGTCCATCACGTTCAGAAGGCCGAACAGCTTTTTCTGCGGCTCGCGGCCCATGAAAAAATTGCGCGCGACCGATAGCAGCGGCACCAGCGCGAGATCCTGGTAGACGGTTGCGATACCGAGATCGAGCGCGTCTTTCGGCGACGTGAAATGCACCGGTTTGCCGTCCACCCGGTAGGTGCCTTTGCTCGGCTGATACACGCCCGCGAGCGTCTTGATCAGCGTCGACTTGCCGGCGCCGTTGTCGCCGAGCAGGCAATGCACTTCGCCGCGTATGAGGCGCAGCGTGATGTCGTTCAGCGCAATGATGTTGCCGAAATAACGGCTGACGTTTTCCAGCGACAAAATGATGTCGTCGGTGTTTTGTTCGGGGGTGCTCATCAGGAACCTCCGTCTAGCGCGATGCCGCGACGCGGCCGCGCACGTAGTGGTTGAACAGCACGGCGAACAGCAGCATCACGCCGAGGAACACGCGGAACCAGTCGGAATCGACGTTGGTGTACGTGATGCCGATCTGCACGACGCCGAAGATCAGCGCACCGAAGCATGCGCCGATCACCGAGCCGTAGCCGCCTGTCAGCAGCGTGCCGCCGATCACCGCAGCGATGATCGCTTCGAACTCCGCCTGCAAACCGCGGTCGGCCGCGGCCGAACCGATGTCGCACACCTGAAGTACCGCATACAGGGCCGAGCAGAACGCGGTCAGCACGAACAGCGAAATCTTCACGCGACGCACCGGCACGCCGACGTTCTTGGCCGCGTTGGCATCGCCGCCGACCGCGAAAATCCAGTTGCCGAAGCGCGTCTTGGCGAGCGTGAACGCACAGACCACGGCGAGCACGAGCCACCACAGCAGCACCTTCGGAATGCCCGGCACGAGCGGCGTGCCGTTGTCGAGCAGCTTCACGAGGCCGAGGTGGCCGAGCCACACGAACAGACCTTTGAACGCGACGCCCTGGAAGAGCGTGTGCGCGAACCAGTCCTGACGCGCGACGTCGCCGACGCCGGAGATGATGGTGCGATCGGCGAACATCACCGATAGCGCGAGCGTGAGACCGCGCAGTATGAACAGGAACGCGAGCGTGACGATGAACGACGGCAGGCGCGTGCGTATCACCAGATAGCCGTTGAGCGCGCCGAGCAGCATCGAGCCGACGAACGCGAACACGATCGCGAGCCAGATCGGCCAGTGGAAGTACATGGTCGGCAGCGCGACCATCATGCCGGCAAAGCCGATCATCGAACCGATCGACAGATCGAACTCGCCGGCGATCATCAGCAGGCACGCGCCGACCGAGATCAGACCGAGATAGGCGGCGACCTGCGACCAGTTCATCACGCCGTCGAGGTTGAACATCCCCGAGTTGCCGGCCGCCACGCCGAACACGATGAACACCATCACGGTGCCGGCCAGCGCCGCGAATTCCGGTCGGCCGAGCAGATGGCGGAACCAGGATTCCTCGCGCACGCGTTCGTCGACGGCAGCGGATTGCGAGGCGGTCGTCGCAGCAGACTTCGCCGGGTCCTGCGGATCAGGCGGCGGTTGCTTGCGGTGATGGGGATGAAACAGGTCGGCGACACCCATTGAAGCTCTCCTTGATACGCCCGCGACCGGCGGGTCGGCGCAATGCCGTGGGCGTTTGCGAATCCGCTGAGCGGGCGGGCGCCGGCAAGACGCCATGCGTCCCGCCGGTCACTGCCTTTTAACCTTGCCGCCGGCGCGGCGGCTTAGGCGCGCGATGCGATGCGATGCGTTGCCGTGCGTTCAGCGGTACTGACCCGCGTACTTCAGCACCTTGTCGACGTTGGCCTTCGTGATGAAGCCCGGGCCCGAGCCGATATTGCGCGGCCCGTAGGACGGCGTGAGCCCATAAGTGGCAAGACGCTCCTTGAACTTCGGATTCGCCTGCAGGATCTCGCGGATTTTGGCCGGATCGGTGGTGTGGTCCTTCTTCACGATCGCGAGCACGGCAACCGGGATATAGCCCTGCAAGTACGGTTGCTGGTCGATCGCGAACTGGATCGTGCCGTCCTGGATGCCCTTCGCGATGTCGCTGTCGAAGTCGAACGTCGCGAACCAGATCTTGCCGGCGAGGCCCATCTGCTGCAGCGCCTTCAGCGTCGGATCGGCCGACAGCGGACCGAGCGTCAGCACCGCCTGGGTATCCGGATGATTGCGCAGGAACGCGCTGACCTTCGACTGCACGCCGGTCGGGTCCTGGCCCGTGTCGAGCGTCGAGGTTTTGAAGTTGGCGCCGATCGCTTCGGCGAAACCGCGGCAGCGTTCGAACGAAGCCGGGTTCGTCGCGTAGTGGTTCACACACAGGAACGACTTGATGCCGGCGGCCTTGGCCTTTTCTCCGGCGGCTTTGCCGGCCGCGAACTCGGGCTGGCCGACGTGCATGATCGCGCCGAGCTTCGCGCTTTGCTCCTCGGTGCCCGAATTGATCGTGACGAGCGGAATGTGCTTCTCGGTGACCTTCGCGATCGAGCTCTTCAGCACGTCGAAGTCGGCGATCGACACGATCACGCCGTCGTAGTTGCGCGCGGCCGCCTGTTCGATGAGACGCGCCATGTCGGCGATGTCGCCGTTCGGCGGGTTGCGGTAGTCGGTCTGAACGTTGAAGTCCTCGTCGGCCTGCTTGATCGCGTTCTTGATCGTGTTCCACCATGAGTCCGAATCCGGCGCGTGGCTGATCAGCACGAAGTGCGCGTCCGCCGCGCGGGCTGCCGAGGTCGCGCCGAATCCCGTCGCCAACGTCAACGCCGTCACCAGAATCCTGAGCGTTGCCCTGCCTCTGCAAAGTCTCATTGTCTCCACCTTTCTCGGTCTGTCGTTCGTTATTGAGGGAGCGACTGGCGGGCGGCTTTCCATTCCGATGACCCACACAACGAGGCCGAAGCGCCATCGCTCACGACCAAGAGTAGGTCATCTTCCGAAGCCTTGCAAAGAAAATTTCATGACAAATAAAAATGGAAAATACGTTCCATTTGACGGGGCGGCCGCCTATACTCGGCAACGTCGGATGCACGTTGCGGCGGGCCGCGGGCGCGTCTGCCGCATTGCAGGAAACCCCGAGAGGCTGTCATGGCGGAACAGATCACCGAAGAAGCGGTGCCGAGCGTCGACGAATTGATGCAGCGCATCGCGGATACCTACGAGTCGCTGCCGCGGCAGTTGAAAAGCGTCGCGACGTACATCGAGCAGCATCGCGCGAGCGTGATGATGGATCGCACGAGCGATATCGCCGCGAGCTGCGGCGTGCATCCGTCGGCGGTCGTGCGCTTTGCGCAGCGCTTCGGCTTTTCCGGGTTTTCGGATCTGCAGGCGGTGTTTCGTCAGGCGTATACGGGGCAGGGCGTGTCGTCGTCGAGCTATCAGCAGCGCATCCGCAAGCTGATCGACGAGAAGCCCGGCACCTTGTCGGGCGGCGCGGTCGCGCGCGAGTTCATCGCCGCGTCGCGCGGCGGCCTCGAAGAACTCGAAGCGGGCCTCGACGACAAGCAGTTCGATGCCGCCGTGAAGATGCTGCAGCAGGCCGACAACATCTACGTGATCGGGGTGCGGCGCTCGTTTCCGGTCGCGAGCTACATCGTCTATGCGTTGCAGCACACGCACAAGCGCGTGCATCTGGTGTCTGGCTTCGGCGGCATGTATCGCGAGCAGATCCGCAGTGTCAGGAAGGGCGACGTGGTGATTGCGATCAGCTTCGCGCCGTACGGCAAGGAGACGCAGTACTGTCTGCGCGTCGCGCATCATCTTCAGGCGAAGACGCTCGTCATTACGGATAGCCAACTATCGCCGCTCGCACGCTACGCCAGCACGCAGCTGTACGTGAAAGAGGGCAGCGCGTTCGCGTTCCGCTCGCTGACCAGCACGATCTGCCTGTGCCAGGCGCTCTTCATCGCGCTCGCGTACAAGCTCGAACTGAACGTTGAAGAATCCAACGACACTGGAGGCTACGATGACTGACGCGGTAAACACGATCGACGTCGCCGTATTCGGCGCGGGGCGCATCGGCAAGATCCATGCGGCGAATCTCGCGCGGCAGCCCGGCGTGCGGCTCAAATACGTGGTCGACGTGAATCGCGAGGCGGCCGCCGCGCTCGCCGCGCAGCATGGCGCGCAGGTTGCGGATAGCGACGGCGCGATCGGCGATGCATCGATCGGCGCGACGGTGATCTGTTCGAGCACCGACACGCATGCGGACCTGATCGTCAAATCGGCCGCGCAGAACAAGCACGTGTTCTGCGAGAAGCCGGTCGATCTCTCGTTGGAGCGCGCGCGGATGTGCGCAGAAGCGGTGGAGCGCGCCGGTGTCGTGTGCATGATCGGTTTTCAGCGGCGCTTCGATCCGACGTTTTCCGCGTTGAAAGCGCGTCTCGACGCGGGCGAGATCGGCACGCCGGAAATGCTCGTCGTCACGAGCCGCGATCCGGGCGCGCCGCCGGTCGAGTACATCCGGCACTCGGGCGGCATCTTCAAGGACATGCTGATTCACGACTTCGACATCTGTCGCTGGATTCTCGACGACGAAGCCGACACGCTGCACGCCACCGGCAGTTGCCTCACCGACCCCGCGATCGCCGACGCGGGCGACATCGATTCGACCGCGGTGACGATCCGCACGAAGCGCGGGCGGCTGTGCCAGATCAACACCGCGCGGCGCGCTGCATACGGCTACGACCAGCGCTTCGAAGTGCTCGGCAGCACCGGCATGCTGCAAGCAGGCAACGTTCGGCCCACCGAAGTCACCGCGTACTCGAAGACGGAAGTATCGACCGACGTGCCCGAGGCGTTTTTTCTCGAACGCTATCGCGCGGCATACGCGCTCGAAATCGCGCATTTCTTCGACGCGGTCACGCATGGCAAGCCGGTGCGCACGACCGTTGCGGATGGCCTGAAAGCGCTCGAACTCGCGGAAGCCGCGACGCGGTCGTGGCGCGAGGGCCGTGCGATCAAACTCGGCGAGGCAGCGTGATGAAGCCCGCCACGGAGCGCTTGCGGATCGGCGTGGTCGGCCTTGGGCGGCTTGGCAAGCGGCATGCGGAGAATCTCGCGTATCGCGTGCCGGGCGCGACGCTCACGGCCGCGTGCAGTCCGCTCGAAGATGAACTGGCATGGGCGCGTGATGCGATGCATGGGTCGCTGCACGAACCGCGTCTCTACGCCGATTACGCGGACCTGCTCGTTGATCCGCACGTCGACGCGGTATTGCTCGTCACGCCGTCGTCGCTGCACGCCCAGCAGATCGTCGACGCATTGCGCGCCGGCAAGCATGTGTTCTGCGAAAAGCCGCTGTCGCTCGATGTCGCCGAATGCGAGCGCGTGCTGGCCGAAGCGGCGCGCTATCCGCACCTGCAGGCGACGATCGGCTTCATGCGCCGCTTCGATCCGAGCTACCGCGACGCGTTCGATAAAATCGCCGCCGGCCAGATCGGCCGGCCGTTCCTCGTGCGCTCGCAAACCACCGATAAAAACGACGACGACGGTTTCTTCGTGCGCTTCGCGGCGACCTCGGGCGGCATCTTTCTCGACTGCACGGTGCACGACATCGACGTCGCCCGCTGGCTGCTCGGCAAGCCGCGCGCGACGCGCGTGTTCGCGGCGGGCACGGTCGCGCTGCACGAGGGTCTGCGCGAATTCGGCGACGTCGACAACGGTGTCGCGATCTGCGAATTCGAGGGCGGCAAGCTCGCGACGTTCTACGCGTCGCGCACCCAGGCGCACGGCAACGATACGCACAGCGAAGTGATCGGCACGGCGGGCGCGCTGACGATCGGCCGCAATCCGCGCGCGAACCGCGTCGAGATCTACGACGCGACCGGCATTCGCAACGAGTGCACGCCGAACTTTTTCGACCGGTTCGAGGACGCGTTTCTGCACGAGGCACGCGCGTTCGTCGCAGCGGTGCAAAAAGGTCCGGGGAAGGGCGATGCGGCACAGCGTGGCGCGACGCTCGCCGATGCGCTCGAAGCGACGCGTATCGGCGTGGCGCTGCGCGAGTCGCTGCAAAGCGGCGAGGCGGTGACGCTGTAACGGCGCGCGGCACGGCTCGCGCGTGGAAATGAGCGTCGTGGCGATGCCCGGCGCCGCTGCTCCGCCTGCTGTAGAATTTGACCCTCTGTCCGGCGTCGTCAGCGACGCCCCGTCCCGAAGGTCATCGTCGATGCAAATTCAGATTCACAAGGAAGTCGATGCGCGCGGGCTCATGTGCCCGCTGCCCATCCTGCGCGCCAAAAAGGCACTCGCCGACATGGAAAGCGGCCAGATTCTCAAGGTGCTCGCCACCGATCCCGGCTCGCAGCGCGATTTCGCCGCGTTCGCGAAGCAGACCGGCAACGAGATCGGGTCGAAAGCTCGGTGCATGACAAAGTATTTACGTTTCTGATGCGGCGTCGATGAGCTGCATTCGGTAAAACTGTCGGTCCGATGTAAAAAAGAAGGCGCTGTCCCCATTATTCGGGGTACAGCGCCTTCTTCGTTTCAGCCGGACTTTCGACGTCAGCCTTCGAGAACCGGTGAGCGGGTACGCAGATATTCTTCGAAATCGGCGGCTACTTCCGGGTGACGCAGGGCGAACTCGACGGTCGCCTTCAGGTAGCCCAGCTTGCTGCCGCAGTCGAAACGTGTGCCGTGATACTTGTACGCGAGCACCTGTTCGTCGGCGAGCAGCGACTGGATCGCGTCCGTCAGTTGCAATTCACCGCCCGCGCCCGGCTTGATGGAGCGCAGGTGATCGAAGATGCGCGGCTTCAGCACATAACGGCCCACCACGCCGAGGTTCGACGGCGCCACGCCCGGCTCCGGCTTTTCGACGATGCCCGACATCTTGATGATCGAGTCTTCCCATTCCTTGCCGTCGACGATGCCGTACGATTTCGTATCTTGCGGCGGGATCTCTTCGACGCCGATCACCGAGCTGTGATAGTGATCGAACACCTCGATCATCTGCGTCATCACGGGCGGCGTGCCGTACAACAGGTCGTCCGCGAGAATCACGGCGAAAGGGTTGTCGCCGACCAGCTTCTCGGCGCACAGCACGGCGTGGCCGAGGCCCAGCGCCTCGGCCTGGCGCACGTAGAAGCAGTCGACGTGGCTCGGCTTGATGCTGCGCACGAGTTCGAGCAGCTTGTCCTTGCCGCGCGCCTCGAGTTCGGCCTCGATCTCATAGGACTTGTCGAAATGGTCTTCGATCGCGCGCTTGCTGCGGCCCGTGACGAAGATCATTTCGGTGATGCCGGCCGCCATCGCCTCTTCGACCGCGTACTGAATCAGCGGCTTGTCGACGATCGGCAGCATCTCCTTCGGGCTAGCCTTCGTGGCGGGGAGGAAGCGGGTGCCAAGACCGGCTACCGGAAAGACCGCCTTCGTAACTTTTAGCATGTGAATACCCTGAGTCCTCTGGTTTAAATCCTTGCCCGTCGTTGAGGGGGCGGGCGCGTCGGTCAGGCCGGCAAGCGGGCCAGTTGGGCTTTCAGCTTGCCCACGGTGGCTTCGAAATCGGCCAGCCGCTTCTGCTCCTGTTCCACGACCGCCGCCGGCGCCTTCGCAACGAAGGCCTGATTCTGTAGCTTACCGTTGCACTTGACGATTTCGGCGCTCAACCGCGTGATCTCTTTCGACAGGCGTTCGCGTTCGACCGCTGCGTCGATTTCGACCTTCAACACGAGCTTGTCCGTTCCTACGATAGCAATCGGCGCGCCATCCGCCTGGGCGTCGAGCGCGGCCTCGTCGGCGATGATCTGCACCTCGGACAGACGCGCAAGTGCCTGAGCGTAAGGCGCGAAAGTACGAAGACGCTCCGCATTGCCGGTGGCGAGCAACGGCACCTTCACCGCCGGCGACAGGTTCATTTCACCGCGCAGATTACGGCATGCATCGATCACCGCTTTGAGGTCGGTCGCCCACCGCTCGGCGTCTTCATCGAGCTTCGACGGCTCCGCGACGGGATACTGCTGCACCATGATGGACGCCTCGCCCTCGGCCTTGCCTTCCGGGTAGCGTCCCGCGAGCGGCGCCACTTTCTGCCACAGCGCTTCGGTGATGAACGGGATCACCGGATGCGCGAGGCGCAGCACCGTTTCGAGCACACGCAAAAGCGTCCGCCGCGTGGCACGCTGCTGGTTCGGCTGCCCCGTCTGGATCTGCACTTTGGCGAGTTCGACGTACCAGTCACAATATTCGTCCCATACGAACTTGTATATGGCGTTGGCCACATTGTCAAAACGATAGTCGGAAAAACCCTTGACGACTTCCGCTTCCACGCGCTGCAGTTGCGACACGATCCAGCGGTCGGCCTGCGAGAAATGCAGATTGCCTTCTGGCCCGCATTCGCCACATTGCGCCGGCTGGCCGAAACCGCAGTCGTGGCCTTCGCAGTTCATCAGCACGAAGCGCGTGGCGTTCCACAGCTTGTTGCAGAAGTTGCGATAGCCTTCGCAGCGCGCGAGGTCGAAATTGACGTTGCGGCCGAGCGTGGCCATCGACGCCATCGTGAAGCGCAGCGCGTCGGTGCCGAACGCCGCAATGCCGTCCGGAAACTCCTTGCGGGTCTTCTTCTCGATCGACGCGGCCAGCTTCGGATTCATCAAGCCGGTGGTGCGCTTCGCGACGAGCGCGTCGAGGTCGATGCCATCGACGATGTCGATCGGGTCGAGCGTGTTGCCCTTGCTCTTCGACATCTTCTGGCCTTCGGCGTCGCGCACGAGACCGTGCATATAGACCGTTTCGAACGGCACCTTGCCCGTGAAGTGCGTGGTCATCATGACCATGCGCGCGACCCAGAAGAAGATGATGTCGAAGCCGGTGACGAGCACCGACGACGGCATGAAGTGCTTCAGCTCTTCGGTTTCGTTCGGCCAGCCGAGCGACGAGAACGGCACCAGAGCGGACGAGAACCACGTGTCGAGCACGTCTTCGTCGCGCTTCAATGCGCCGGTGTAGCCGGCCGCGACGGCCTTCGCGCGCGCGTCCTCTTCGGTCTTGGCGACGAACACTTCGCCGTTCTCGCCGTACCACGCCGGAATCTGATGACCCCACCACAGCTGACGCGAGATGCACCAGTCCTGGATGTTTTCGAGCCACTGGTAGTACGTGGTGGTCCAGTTTTCCGGCACGAATTTGATCTGGCCGTTGCGCACGACGTCGAGCGCGGTTTCGGTGATCGACTTGCCCGGATTGAACGTGCCTTCGGGCGCCGGCTTGCTCATCGCGACGAACCACTGGTCGGTCAGCATCGGCTCGATCACGACGCCGGTGCGGTCGCCGCGCGGCACCATCAGCTTGTGCGGCTTGACCGATTCGAGCGCACCGAGCGCCTCGAGATCGGCGACCACCAGCTTGCGGGCTTCGAAACGGTCGAGGCCGCGGTATTTTTCGGGCGCGTTGTCGTTGATCTTCGCGTCGAGCGTGAGGATTTCGATTTGCGGCAGCTGGTGGCGCAGGCCGACCTGATAATCGTTGAAATCATGCGCGGGCGTGACCTTGACGACGCCTGTGCCGAATTCGCGGTCGACGTAATCGTCGGCGATGATCGGCACTTCGCGGTTCGACAGCGGCAGCGTGATGGTCTTGCCGATCAGGTGGGCGTAGCGCTCGTCTTCCGGGTGCACCATCACGGCGGTGTCGCCGAGCATGGTTTCCGGACGGGTGGTGGCGACGGTCAGATGGCCCGAGCCGTCGGTCAACGGATAGTGGATGTGCCACAGGTGGCCGTTTTCTTCTTCGCTGACCACTTCGAGGTCGGATACGGCGGTGAGCAGCACCGGGTCCCAGTTCACGAGGCGCTTGCCGCGATAGATCAGGCCCTGTTCATACAGACGCACGAACACGTCGCGCACGGTGGCCGACGTCTTGTCGTCCATCGTGAAGTATTCGCGCGACCAGTCGATCGATGCACCGAGACGACGCACCTGATTCGTGATCGTGGAGCCGGATTGCTGCTTCCACTCCCACACGCGCTCGACGAACTTCTCGCGGCCGAGGTCGTGGCGCGACACGCCCTGCGCGTCGAGCTGGCGTTCGACGACGATCTGCGTGGCGATGCCCGCATGGTCGGTGCCCGGCACCCACAGCGTGTTCTCGCCGAGCATGCGGTGATAGCGGGTCAGGCCGTCCATGATGGTCTGGTTGAACGCGTGGCCCATGTGCAGCGTGCCCGTGACGTTCGGCGGCGGCAGTTGGATCGAGAAATCCTTGCGGTTCGCGTCGAAGGAGGGCGCGGCGTAGGTGCGCTTTTCCCATTCAGGGCCCCAGTGGGCTTCGATGGTGTGGGGTTCGAAGCTTTTTGCAAGCGTCGAGGTCGGGTCGCTCGGGGTGTCGCTCATGTTTCTGTTAAAGGCAGGATTTTGGAGGCGGGGAAGGGTTGATTATAGCTGGACGAGGTTTTTTGCCGGCCGGCGGCCGGTGTGGACAGGGGTTATGCTTTTTTCGTTGTTCTGGCTTTGTTGGCCTTTCCTTGCTGACTTATCGGTTTATTAGCGTTGCCCCTGTGCGGGGCGGGGCTTTTTTCGTTGTTCTGGCTTTGTTGGCCTTTCCTTGCTGACTTATCGGTCTATTAGCGTTGCCCCTGTGCGGGGCGGCACCTACTTTCTTTGCTGCTGCAAAGAAAGTAGGCAAAGAAGACAGCTCAAACCGCAAACTCTTAAGCGGGTGCCCTGGCTTGGAAGGGGTAGTGGTGCATCTGGAATCCGGGCCCCCGCACATTCCCCGTTCGTGACAAAGCCGTCATCCCTCCCACTCCGCACTACGTGCGTCGCGGACGGGTCTGCCTGGGAAACCAATGGTTTTGCCCGCGCAGCGGGGGCCGTCGGCTGCGCCTCGGCGATGCGCCGAAACCACCAGTGGTTTTTGAGCGGGGATTCGGCGCGCGTAGCGCCGCCGGAAGAATGACTGCCTTGTCACTAGCGCGGAATGTGCGGCAGCACGGATTCCAGATGCACCACTACCTCACGCGGACCGAGGGACCCGCTTAAGAGTTGGCGGTTTTAGCTGTCTTCTTTGCCTACTTTCTTTGCAGCAGCAAAGAAAGTAGGTGCCGCCCCGCACAGGGGCAACGCTAATAGACCGACAAGACAACAAGGAAAGGCCAACAAAGCGAGAACAACGAAAAAACCCCAACCCCTATCCAGAAGAACAAAAAAACCAAAAAAAGCGCCGCCCCCGCCGGGGCATATAATGTCCCCCGAACTGCGCCTAAGCAAAAAAATGCCCGACCTCCTCTCGAATCTAAACCCCGAACAACACGCCGCCGTAACGCTCCCGAATGAGCCCGCCCTGATCCTGGCGGGCGCCGGCAGCGGCAAAACCCGCGTCCTGATCACCCGCATCGCGTGGCTTATTCAGCAAGGCCTCGCGTCCCCCGCGACCGTCCTCGCGGTGACCTTCACGAACAAAGCCGCCCGCGAAATGATGGCGCGCCTCTCGGCGCTATTGCCGATCGACACGCGCGGCATGTGGATCGGCACGTTCCACGGCCTGTGCAACCGTATGCTGCGCGCGCATCACCGCGACGCCGGGCTGCCCGCCACGTTCCAGATTCTCGATACCGCGGACCAGCTGTCGGCGATCAAGCGCCTGATGAAGGGCCTCAACATCGACGACGAAAAGTACCCCGCGAAAAATCTCCAGTACTTCATCAACAACGCGAAAGAGCAGGGCCTGCGCCCCAAAGACGTCGACGCCACCGACAACTTCAACCGCAAGTTCGTCGAACTCTACGAAGCCTACGATCAGCAATGCCAGCGCGAAGGCGTCGTCGACTTCCCCGAGCTGCTGCTGCGCTGCTACGAACTGCTCGCGCACAATCCGCCGCTGCGCGCGCATTACCAGGCGCGCTTCAGGCACATCCTCGTCGACGAGTTTCAGGACACCAACAAGCTGCAATACGCGTGGCTGAAGCTGCTCGCGGGCCAGCACAACGCAATCTTCGCGGTCGGCGACGACGACCAGTCGATCTACGCGTTCCGCGGCGCGAACGTCGGCAACATGCGCGACTTCGAGCACGAGTTCAACGTGCGCAATCTGATCAAGCTCGAGCAGAACTATCGTTCGCACGGCCATATTCTCGATGCCGCCAACCAGCTGATCGCGAACAACTCGCGACGCCTCGGCAAGAATCTGCGTACCGACGCGGGTCACGGCGAACCGGTGCGCGTCTACGAATCGGCGACCGATTCGCAGGAGGCCGGCTGGATCGTCGAAGAGATTCGCGCGCTGATCAACACCGGCCTGTCGCGCAGCGAAATCGCGGTGCTCTACCGCAGCAACGCGCAGTCGCGCACGATCGAGCACACGCTCGTCAACGCGGGCATCGCGTATCGCGTGTATGGCGGCCTGCGCTTTTTCGAACGTCAGGAAGTCAAGCACGCGCTCGCATACCTGCGCCTGATCGACAACCCGAACGACGACACCGCGTTCGGCCGCGTCGTCAATTTCCCGACTCGCGGCATCGGCGCGCGTTCGATCGAACAGCTCGCCGACGCGGCGCGTCTGTACAACTGCTCGATGGCCGCGGCGATTCCCTACGTCGCCGGCAAGGCCGGCTCGAGCCTCGCCGCGTTCGCGAACCTCGTCGGCAAGATGCGCGCCGACACGCAGCAGATGAGCCTGCCGGAGACCGTCGAGTACGTGGTCCGCGCGAGCGGTCTCGCCGACTTCTATCAGAACGAGCGCGAAGGCCAGGAGCGGCTCGAGAACCTGCAGGAACTCGTCAACGCGGCCGCCGCGTTCGTCAGCGAGGAAGGCTACGGGCTCGATACGCCCGCGCGCTCGATTCCGCTGCGCCCAGGAGCCAGCGCCGCGCCCGAACTCGCGGTCGCGACCGACGATCCGACCACGGTGGTCCTCGACGCACCGGGCATCGCCGATCCGGCGCAAAACCCCGACACGATGACGCCGCTCGCGGGCTTTCTGTCGCACGCATCGCTCGAAGCGGGCGACAACCAGGCGCAGGCCGGCCAGGAAGCGGTGCAGCTGATGACGGTGCACGCGGCAAAGGGGCTCGAATTCACCGCGGTGTTCATCACCGGCCTCGAAGAGGGGCTGTTCCCGCACGAGAACAGCGCGATGGAGGCCGACGGCCTCGAAGAGGAGCGGCGTCTGATGTACGTCGCGATCACGCGCGCGAAGGAGCGGCTGTACCTGTCTTTCGCGCAGAGCCGGATGCTGCACGGCCAGACCCGCTACAACATCCGCTCGCGTTTCTTCGACGAATTGCCGCACGAAACGCTGAAGTGGCTGACGCCGAAGGTCGAGGCGGGCTCGCGCTGGGGCGGCCGCTCGGACAACGCCGGCTACGGGCGCGACTGGTTCGCGCGGCCGGGGTACGGCGGCGGTTCGGCGTCGACGGCGGCGGTGAGCTCCGCGCCGGCGCCCGCGTTCGCGAACGAGCAGCGCGCGGCCGACACGGGCTTCCGCGTCGGCCAGCAGGTGTTTCATACCAAGTTCGGCGAAGGCACGATCACCGCACTCGAAGGCAACGGCACCGACGCGAAAGCGCAGGTCCGCTTCAAGCGGCACGGCGAAAAGTGGCTGGCGCTGGCGGTGGCTAAATTGCAGGCGGTCGAATGAGCACGCCCTTGAATCTCAGCCACGATGCGCGGCGGCCGCTCGGCGTTCTGGCCGCGTTACCGCAGGAACTCGGCGACCTGATCGAAGCGATGCGCGCCGAGTCCGGCGTGCGCACGGTCACGCACGGCCAGCGTGACTACCACGTCGGCACCGTGCACGGCACGCCGTGCGTCGTCACGCTCGCGCGCGTCGGCAAGGTCGCGGCGGCCGCGACGGTCAGTGCGCTGATCCACGCGTTCAATGTCGAGGCGATCGTGTTCACCGGTGTCGCGGGCGGTGTCGGCGGCGACGTGCATGTCGGCGATATCGTCGTTGCGAGCGCGCTGATGCAGCACGATGTCGACGCGTCGCCGCTTTTTCCGCGCTTCGAGGTGCCGCTGCTCGGCATGTCGCGCTTCACCACCGATGCGGCGCTCGCCGACCGTCTGATGGCCGCATGCGAGCAGTTCGTCGCCGAGGAAGGCGCGGCCTGCGCGGCGCGCTTCGGCACGCGCGCGCCGCGCGTGCATCGCGGCTTGATCGTCAGCGGCGATCAGTTCGTCGCGAGCGCGGCGGCCGTCGCGGCGTTGCGCGACGCGCTGCCCGACGCGCTCGCGGTCGAGATGGAAGGCGCGGCGATCGCGCAGGTCTGCTACGAGTACGGCGTGCCGTGCGCGGTCGTGCGCACGATCTCCGATACCGCCGACGACCACGCGCCCGGATCGTTCATGTCGTTCCTGACCGGGATCGCGGGCACATATTCGAACGCGATTCTCGCGCGCTTTCTCGGCACGCGAGACACCGCGGGCTGAGCGCCCGCTTGTTCGTCCGCCTGTTCGTCCGCTGATCGGCCCGCTTATTTCTTCCTGCCGTCGCCGAGCGCGTCGCGCACCTGCTGCAGCGCGGCCGGATCTTCGATCGTCGGCAAATCGCCCGGCTCGCGCCCTTCGGCGAGCGCCGCGATAGCGCGGCGCAATAGCTTGCCGGAGCGCGTCTTCGGCAGCATCGATACCATCACCACGCGCGCGGGCCGCGCAATCGAGCCGAGATGGCGGTCGACCGTCATCGCCAGCTCGGCTTCGAGCCGCGCGCGCTCGCTCGGGTCGCCTTCTCCCTGCGCGCTGCGCAGCACGACGAAGGCCATCGCTGCCTGACCCTTGACCGGATCGGTCACACCGACCACCGCGACTTCCGCGACAGCCGCATGGCTCGACAGCGCCTCCTCGATCTCGCGCGTGCCGAGGCGATGGCCCGCGACGTTGATGACGTCGTCGGTGCGGCCGAGGATCGTCACGTAGCCGTCCTCGTCCTGCACGCCCCAGTCGAACGTCGAATACACCTGCTGGTTCGGCACGCTCGACCAGTAGGTGCCGACGAAGCGCTTGTCGTCGCCCCATACCGTCGACATGCAGCCCGGCGGCAGCGGATAGTCGAGCGTCAGCACGCCTTTCTCGCCGGGCGCGCAGGGCTCGCCGGTCAGCTCGTCGCGCACGGTCAGGCTATAGCCGATCGAGGGCACGCCCGGCGAACCGAGCTTGGCCGGCAGTGCCTCGATGCCGCGCGGAATCGCGAGCATCGGCCAGCCGGTTTCGGTCTGCCAGTAGTTGTCGATCACCGGCTTGTTCAACGCGTTGGAGATCCATTCGGCGGTCGGTCCGTCGAGTGGTTCGCCGGCGAGAAACAGCGTGCGCAGGCTCGACAGATCGGCTGCCTTCATCAGCGCCGGGTCCTGCTTCTTCAGCACGCGTATCGCGGTCGGCGCGGTGAACATCAGGTTGATCTTGTGCTGTTCGACGAGCCGCCACCAGATGCCGCCGTCCGGGCGAATCGGCGTGCCTTCGTACATCACGGTGGTCAGCCCCGCGATCAGCGGCGCGTACACGATGTAGCTGTGGCCGACCACCCAGCCGACGTCGGACGCTGTGAACATGGTGTCGCCGGGCTTGCCCTCGAAGATGTATTCCATCGATGCCGCGAGCGCGACCGCATAGCCGCCGACATCGCGCTGCACGCCCTTCGGTTTGCCGGTCGTGCCCGACGTGTACAGCACGTACGACGGCTCGTTCGATTCGAGCCACTCGCACGGGACGTGGGCGTCGAAGAACTGTTCGCGCAGCGGCTCGTAGGCGACGAGGTAGGGCGCGTTCAGTCGCGCGGGCGCGAGTTGCCGGTCGATCAGCAGCACATGCGGTGTCTTGTGCATGGCGCGCGCGAGCGCTTCGTCGACGAGCGGCGTGTAGTCGACCACCTTGCCGCCGCGCGCGCCGGCGTCGGCCGTGACGATCAGCACGGGCTTCGCGTCGTCGATACGCGTGGCGAGGTTCGGCGCCGCGAAGCCGCCGAACACGACCGAGTGGATCGCGCCGAGCCGCGCGCAGGCGAGCATCGCGAACAGCGCCTCGGGGATCATCGGCAGATAGATCAGCACGACGTCGCCGCGCTTCACGCCGAGCGAGCGCATGACGGCGGCCATCCGGTTGATTTCGGCGTACAGATCGGCATACGTGTAGTGCCGCTCGATGCCGGTTTCGGTCGATACGTAGACGAGCGCGTTCTGCTGCGCGCGTTCGGCCAGATGCCGGTCGACCGCGTTATGGCAGAGGTTCGTGCGACCGCCGACGAACCAGCGCGCGAACGGCGGCTTCGAGCGGTCGAGCACGGTGCCGAATGGCGTGTGCCAGTGAATGCGCCGGGCTTCTTCGCGCCAGAAGGCTTCGGGGTGGTCGATCGAGCGGCGGTGGAAATCGCGGTAGCGGGTCATCGGCGGCGATCCTCGTGCGGCGGGAGTGGACGGGGTTGGATGAAACGGAATCGCAAATTGCGCGCCCGGTGCGGCGCTGGTTATGCGCACAAGCATAGCCACGGGCGGGAGGGGGGGCAAGCGGGTTCGCCGTAAGGGCGAAGGGCAACAGAAGAAAGTCGTTGTTCGTCATTTTCATCCGTCGCCCATTTGTTGTTTCTGCTCCGCCAGGTAAGGTAGAGGCGATCAACGTGACAGGTTGTTTTCCCCCAGGATGGTGAGGCTTGCATGTTCAATCGATACGCTTATGAGCGTGGTAGAGCGGGCGTTCCAGCCTGCGCGACCTGAAGGAGGGGGCTACGCCGTCGCCAGATTGCTACATTCCATTAACGGTCAGGTACTGACATGCGCAAGTCCAGCATCGCCCGTTTTCTCGCTGGCGTAGTTCTGCTTGCCCTTGTCGTTGCGGTTGCTGCGTTTAACGTGATTAACCTGGACGAAGCGTATGGAAGCGGCGAGCCCTATTATTCGCGCACGACGAACATGGACAAGTGGAGCGATCCTTTGCCGGTGCTGGCTGTTGTCGACGGTGTTGCGGTTATCGTCATTGCGGTGGGTTTTTTGCTGTGGAGGCGGATGCGGGGCTAAGGCGAGGGTGGTGCTCTTTGCGGTGTTGGCCTTTCCTTGCTGACTTATCGGTCTATTGGCGTTGCCCCTGTGCGGGGCGGCACCTACTTTCTTTGCTGCTGCAAAGAAAGTAGGCAAAGAAGACAGCTAAAACCGCCAACTCTTAAGCGGGTCCCCTGGCTTGGAAGGGGTAGTGGTGCATCTGGAATCCGTGCCCCCGCACATTCCGCCGTTCGTGACAAAGCCGTCATCCCTCCCACTCCGCACTACGTGCGTCGCGGACGGGTCTGCCAGGGAAACCAATGGTTTTGCCCGCGCAGCGGGGGCCGTCGGCTGCGCCTCGGCGGTGCGCCGAAACCACCAGTGGGTTTTGAACGGGGTTTCGGCGCGCGTAGCGCCGCCGGAAGAATGACTGCCTTGTCACTGGCGCCGAATGTGCGGGAGCACGGATTCCAGATGCACCACTACCTGATGCAGACCGAGGGACCCGCTTAAGAGTTCGCGGTTTGAGCTGTCTTCTTTGCCTACTTTCTTTGCAGCAGCAAAGAAAGTAGGTGCCGCCCCGCACAGGGGCAACGCTAATAGACCGATAAGTCAGCAAGGAAAGGCCAACAAAGCCAGAACAACAAAAAAAGCCCCGCCCCGCACAGGGGGCAACGCTAATAAACCGACAAGCCAGCAAGGAAAGGCCAACACCGCACAATAAGGAAAAAGCCCCAACCCCGCGGCACGCGCTCACCCTTTAACCCGCTTCCCCTCAACATCCGGCAACAAAACAGTCAGCACCCCAATCAACGGCAAAAACGAACAAACCTTATAAACAAACGCAAGACTGGTAGCATCAGCGAGTTCCCCAAGCACGGCGGCGCCCACCCCCCCAAGCCCAAAGGCAAATCCAAAGAACAACCCAGCCACCATCCCAACCTTCCCAGGAATCAACTCCTGCGCATAAACAAGAATCGCCGAGAACGCCGAGGCGAGCACCACCCCAATAACAACCGTCAGCACACTAGTCCAGAACAGATTCGCATACGGCAACAGCAGCGTAAAAGGCGCGACGCCAAGAATCGACACCCAGATCACGTACTTGCGCCCGATCTTGTCGCCGATCGGCCCGCCGATCACCGTACCCGCCGCGACCGCCGCGAGGAACACGAACAGATGGATCTGCGCGGCCTGCACCGACAGATGGAACCTGTCGATCAGATAGAACGTGAAATAGCTATTGATGCTGGCGAGATAGAAGTACTTGGAGAACACCAGCAACACCAGCACGCTCATCGCCAGGATGATCTTGTTACGCGGCAGCGTCACATGCGCGCCCTGGCCGCGCGCCTTCCTGACCGACGGATGACGCTTGTACCAGCGGCCGATCTGCGTGAGCACGACGATCGCGACGAGCGCCGCCGCCGAGAACCACGCGATGCTGCGTTGCCCGTGCGGAATCACGATCAGCGCGGCGAGCAGCGGCCCGAGCGACGAACCCGCATTGCCGCCGACCTGGAACAACGACTGCGCGAGACCGTGACGGCCACCCGAGGCCATCCGCGCGACTCGCGACGACTCCGGATGGAACACCGACGACCCGCAGCCGACCAGCGCCGCGGCGACCAGCAGCACGCCGAAGTTCGGCGCGACCGACATCAGCAGCAGCCCGGTCAGCGTGAAGCCCATGCCGACCGGCAGCGAGTACGGCTTCGGATGTTTGTCGGTATAGCTGCCGACGAGCGGCTGCAGCAGCGACGCGGTGATCTGGTAGGTCAGCGTGATCAGACCGATCTGCCCGAACGACAACGAGAAGTTGTCCTTGAACATCGGGTAGATGGCGAGGATCAGCGACTGGATCATGTCGTTGAGCAGGTGCGAAAAGCTGATCGCACCGAGCACGGAATACACCGTGCGCTGGACCTTGGCGGCCGCCGGCGCAGCGGCGGCCGGGGACGCGCTCGCCCCCGTGGCGGATGCGCCGGCAAGGGCGCTTTTATCGAGGCTCGTTTCCATACGCTAGAAAAAAGATCGGGAAAACGGTGGAATGAAACATCGGCACCGAAAACCGGTGCGGGCAGCACGCCTCGTAGGCGCGTTCCGCGAAGCACTGCGGCGTTTCGTCGCGGCAACCGGCGTTTTGAATATTTAGCCGAAGTTTAATGTGGCCGGAGCGAATTGTAAGGACAAGTTTTGTCGCGAATCGGACAGGGGGCGGATGACTTTTCGTTCGGCGGTGAAAGGACGAATCGTCAGCTCTTTGCCTGAAGAAACTTTTTTTTGGCGAGTTTTTGGCCACGGTATAAAGCGCTCGCGATTGCGCGGCTCACGAAGCGGCGCGTCGAACATGGAACCGGGAACGGCAAGCGGCGCACGACCCGCCCCGGCCTGCACAAGCGAAATTCAAGATCGCGGGGCGGGCTGCCGTAGACCCGGAGAGATAAGTGATGATGCCGGAACCGACTGTCCGGCGCGTCGACATGTGGGGACGGGGATGATGAAAGCAGTGGCACGCAGCGCAGCGGCAACGAAGTTCAACGGCCTGTCGGTCAAGGCGACGCTGCGGATCGCGTTTGCGATTCTGCTCGCCGGCACGCTGCTGATCGGCGTGTTTTCGCTGCTGCAGATCGGCCGGCTGAACGCGTCCGCGCAATCGATCTACGACCAGGGCCACGTCGCGAGCCGCGCCGCCGAGGAAGCGCGCGGCCACATGCTGCGCGCGAGCCGCGCGCAAAAGATGCTGCTGACCGCGACCACCGCGAAGGAGCGCGACGAACTCGGGGCCGACATCGAGCGCGGCCTCGCGGGTCTCAACGAGCAGCTGGGCACGCTCCAGCAGTACGTCGATAAGTCGGACGCGAAGGCGGTCGGCGCGCAGAAGGCGTTCACCGCGGCGGTCGCGGCATGGAGCGGTCACCTGCGCGACTTCGTCACGCTCGTGAAAGCGCAGCCGCTCGATCTGTCGCAGATGAACTGGCAGGTCGGCACGCAGGACGTGTCGCTGCTCGTCGAAACCGGCAAGCTCGAAAAGCTCGTCGACGAACTCGTCGCGCAGCGCGGCACCGCCGCGAAGGCGACGATCGACGCGTCCGGTTTCATCTATCACTCGTCGTTCGTGATGATCGCGGTGATGACGTTCGCACTGATCGTGCTCGCGATCGGCATCGCCGCGTGGGTCGTGCGGCGCCTCACCGCGCAGCTCGGCGGCGAGCCCGCGTACGCGAAGGAGATCGCGCGCCGCATCGCCGCGGGCGATCTGTCGAATCGCATCGCGCTCGGCGGCAAGGACCGTGCGAGCATGCTGTTCGCGCTGTCCGACATGCAAAGCGGACTCGCGACGACGGTTGCCGACATCGCGTCGAGCGCCGATGCGATCGCGACCGCGTCCGCGCAGATTTCGATGGGCAACCTCGATCTGTCGCAGCGTACCGAGCAGCAGGCGCTTGCGCTCGAGCGCACCGCGAGCAGCATGGAGCAACTGACCTCGACGGTGCGTCAGAACGCCGACAACGCAAAGCAGGCGAGCACGCTCGCGAACAACGCGTCGGCGATCGCCGAGCAGGGCGGCGCGGTCGTGAGCCGCGTGGTCGCGACGATGAACGACATCAACGACAGCGCGCGCAGCATCGGCGACATCATCGGCGTGATCGAGGGGATCGCGTTTCAGACCAACATCCTCGCGCTGAACGCGGCCGTCGAGGCGGCGCGCGCGGGCGAGGAAGGGCGCGGCTTTTCGGTCGTCGCGGCGGAAGTGCGCAATCTCGCGCAGCGCAGCGCGGCGGCCGCGAAGGAGATCAAGGGCTTGATCCAGACTTCGGTCGAGCGCGTCGGCAACGGCTCGACGCTCGCCGCTGACGCCGGTCAGACGATGGACGAAGTCGTCAAGGCCGTGAAGCGCGTGACCGACATCATGGGCGAGATTTCGGCGGCGTCGTCCGAGCAGAGCGCCGGTATCGAGGCGATCAGTCTCGCGGTCACGCAGATGGACTCGGGCACGCAGCAGAACGCCGCGCTGGTGGAGGAGGCCACCGCCGCGGCCCGCTCGCTCGACGATCAGGCGCGCGGGCTGAAGGCGATGGTGGGGCAGTTCAGGCTATAAAAAGGCGGCGCGGGCGTCAGCTCGCGTTGGCCGCCGAGGAGCCGGAGCCCGTCCCCGGCCGCACCACCACCGTGCAGGTCGTGCCCGCCGCCAGCATCACGTCGGGCGGCACCGAGTCGATCCGCACGCGCACCGGCACGCGCTGCGCGAGGCGCACCCAGTTGAAGGTCGGATTCACGTCCGCGAGCAGTTCGTGGCTTTGCGGATTGTCGCGGTCGTAGATGCTGCGCGAGATGCTCTCCACGTGGCCTTTCAGCATGCCGCCGCTCATCAGCCGCACTTCGGCCTGATCGCCGACGCGCACGTGCGGCAGCTTGGTTTCCTCGAAGTAGCGATACACCCAGAACGAGTGACTATCGACGATCGCGAGCTTCGCGGCGCCGGCCGTCGGATAGTCGCCGCGGAACACGGACAGGTTCATCGAAAGCTGTGGAGATTTTGGGCCGTCGCCCATGTACGGACTGCCTGTCGCACGGTAATTATCTGACTGCTGTCACCCCGGCAGCGACTTCAGATAGACCATCGACACACCTATGTCCCTGTCCGTATTTGAGATGCACTCCCTGGAGCTTTTCTGCCAGCGGCCACCGGGTACCTGTTACGTCATCTGCGACGAATGGCACTATAAAGCGTGCCTCGGCAAGGCCGCAGACCTTCAGAGAGCCAGGGCGGAGACCCGGGAATTTCTTGCTATCGCCACACTGAATCGCGGAAAGTGGGAGGAGGACCGGAAGCTGGTCAGGAATCTCATCGACAGTCACTGGCTGTTTTTTCATGATGTACGGGACCGGAACCCTGACACCGATGGCTGGCGGGTCATCGTTGCTCTGTTCGAAGAGATGCGCCGGGGCAAACTGCTTGCCGTTAAAGGTCCGCGTAATGGCCTGTTTCCGTCACCGTACAGCGGCACGCCGTTAATGAATCCCGAAGGGAGGACCGGCAGTCACCCGGACGGTGAACCTGTGCTGTCCGTCCAGTATGATCCGGCCACCTGGCAAACGCAGCTGAACGCTGCGCGCGCAGCCCGGGCGACACCGCCGCGCATCGAGATACCACAGGCACTGACCAAGGCGCAGCGGTGGCAGACGCGCAAGGCGCTGATTGCGGCGGGCAATGCGACCATGTCCGGGCGCGTGCGGGCAGCGGCTGAACGGCTTGCGCGCAACAATGTCGCGGTGGAGAAGGCCAGACTCTCCGATCATGTCTACGAGCCGTCCAGGCCGGTGCCCGAAGGGTGGACGAACCGCAGCGGGGATATGGAATTTCTGGATTGGTATGGCTTGAAGCCGAAAGACCTGAAAATCAAGGGTTCCAATTTTGGAGCGCAGCTATACGAACCCGATCGTCATGTCTTCGGCGACGATATGAAGCCCACCCTCGCCTTCAAGGGAACCGAAATGACGAGCCTGGCCGACTGGTCGAACAACTTTAGCCAAAGCGTGGATAGGGAATCGCCCTATTACGAGAGGGCTGTCAATACAGGCAAAAAATTAGCCTTCTCAGCAGAACCTATCGACATAACGGGTCACTCGTTAGGCGGTGGCCTGTGTTCGGCTGCATCCGTCGCCAGCGGCAAGGACTGCTGGAGCTTCAATGCAGCGGGCCTGCACCCGAAGACGGTCCAGCATTACGGCGGCCAGGTCACGCCATCGAACATCAATGCGTACCATGTGAACGGCGACATTCTGACCGTGGCACAGACGTGGACGCCCCTACCCGGTGCAGCCGGTACTGCCTATCCCCTGCCCGGCAGCGGATCGCCGGTGTCGCGGCACTTCATCAGGCAGGCAATAGACGGCATCGAGCAGCAGAAGGCGGAGGACATCTCCGTACTTGAAACACTGTCATAACGGGGCTGAAAGCGATGAAAACACTCAGCCGAATTCTTATCGTGCCGGTGCTGTTACTGGCGCTATCCCCTGTAGTTCATGCAATGAAAAAATTTCCCGCCACTGATTTTTTTAGCGGCCCGCAACTCGAACTGGCGCAGGCCATCGAGCGAGGTGATATGGAGCAGGTCCGGCGATTGGCCCCGAAGACAGACCTGAACACGCCCGGACGCAAGAACATGACGATGCTGTTTTTTGCGTTTCAGGAGGCGTTGCAGCGCGACCCGCATCGGCTTGCGGTTGCGTCGGAGGTGGTGAGGGCGGGGGCCGATTCCTTGCAGGAAGTGCCGAATTTTGGCGATCCGCTCGGGGTCGTGCTCAACAGCTCGCACCCGGAATTCCTGCGTGCGATGCTAGACGGCGGTGTTGATCCAAACTTGATTTCAGAAGGCACCCCGATAATTTTTGATGTTGCAAAGGAGTCGACATCTGGTTCGCTCAGGCTGCTGGTGGAGCGTGGCGCAGATGTGAACCGGCGCGATTCGTTGCGTAATTCAGTGCTATTTGAAGCATTGATGAACAACGTACTCGACCAGATTGACTACCTTCTCGATCACGGCGCAAACCCGTCTACTTACAACATCAACGGAGTATCGTTCCCATTCGCGCTTTCACATGACATCAACAGAAACGCCTCCGCGCCTGATTCACCAGCCTACATGAAGCTGGTCGAAATCCGGGATCGCATCATCAAGATGGGCGTGAAATGGCCTCCGGAGACTCCGGAACAGATAAAAGCACGTTGGGGAGCCAATCCTCCGCGACGGCTCGATGACAGCAAGCTTCCGCTACCTTGAGGCAGAAACCGGAAGAGCTACATCCGGGTAGCCCTCAGACTGCTGACCAACCCCACGTTTTTCGGAGCGTGGGGTTTTGTTTTTTCAGGCAAGAAGCGATGAAAACACTCAGCCGAATCCTTATCGTGCCGGTGCTGTTACTGGCGCTGTCCCCTGTGGTTCATGCAATGAAAAAATTTCCCGCCACTGATTTTTTTAGCGGCCCGCAACTCGAACTGGCGCAGGCCATCGAGCGAGGTGACATGGAGCAGGTCCGGCGGCTGGCACCGAAGACGGACCTGAACACGCCCGGACGCAAGAACATGACGATGCTGTTTTTTGCCTTTCAGGAGGCGTTGCAGCGCGACCCGCATCGGCTTGCGGTTGCGTCGGAGGTGGTGAGGGCCGGGGCCGATCCCTTGCAGGCCGTACCGGATTTTGGCAGCCCCCTCGGGGTCGTGCTCAACAGCTCCCACCCGGAATTCCTGCGCGCGATGCTGGACGGGGGCGTTGATCCTAATCTGGTCTACAAGGGAGATCCATTAATTTTCTTTGTTGCAGGAGAGTCGACATCTGGCTCACTCAAGCTGCTGGTGGAGCGTGGCGCGGATGTGAACCGGCGCGATTCGTTGCGTAATTCAGTGCTGTATGAGGCGCTGGCAAATCGCGCACTAGATCAAATTGACTACTTGCTGGATCATGGGGCGAACCCCGACACCTACGATATCAAAGGCCTGTCGTTTCCTCAGGCGCTATCAACGCGCATTGCCGATAACGCATCCGCGCCCAATTCTCCGACCTACATGAAGCTAATCGAGATTCGGGATCGCATCATCAGGATGGGCGTGAAATGGCCCCCGAAGACACCGGCACAGATACGGGCGCGCTGGGGGGCAAACGCACCACGTTGGCTCGATGACAGCAAGCTTCCGCTGCCTTGAATAACGTGGCTGAAAGCGATGAAAACACTCAGCGGAATTCTTGTCGTGCCGGTGCTATTACTGGCGCTATCCCCTGTGGTTCATGCAATGAAAAAATTTCCCGCCACTGATTTTTTTAGCGGCCCGCAACTCGAACTGGCGCAGGCCATCGAGCGAGGCGACATGGAGCAGGTCCGTCGACTGGCACCGGAGACAGACCTGAACACGCCCGGGCGCAAGAACATGACGATGCTGTTTTTTGCGTTTCAGGAGGCATTGCAGCGCGACCCGCATCGGCTTGCGGTTATGTCGGAGGTGGTGAAGGCCGGAGCCGATCCCTTGCAGGAAGTGCCGAATTTTGGCGATCCGCTCGGGGTCGCGCTCAACAGCTCGCACCCGGAATTCCTGCGTGCGATGCTGGACGGCGATGTTGATCCAAATTTGATATCAGAAGGCACCCCGATAATTTTTGATGTTGCAAGCGATCGTAAATTGGGCTCCATCAAGTTGCTGGTGGAGCGTGGCGCGGATGTGAACCGGCGCGATTCATTGCGAACACATCTCTCTACGAAGCGCTAACTGGCTACGACACCGGGGCAGTCAATTACCTTCTCGATCACGGAGCCAACCCCAACACTTACAACATCAATGGAATCTCATTCCCAAGACAATTGGAATCGCAGATAGAACATATAGGCTCCACCTCTGAATCAGGTGTCAAACTGGTCGAAATCCGAGACCGCATCATCAGGATGGGCGTGAAATGGCCTCCGGAGACTCCGGAACAGATAAAAGCACGTTGGGGAGCCAATCCTCCGCGACGGCTCGATGACAGCAAGCATCCGCTGCCTTGACGCAGAGACCGAAAGGGCAACCTTCGACTGGAAGTCCGCGATGAACCAGTTTGTCATCCTGTTTGGCGAGCGCTTCACGCTGGCGAGGGGGTAGGATTTTTTAAACCGACTCGCACACGAAAAGGCGGATAGGCTCCGGGCACGCAACAGAACGCCGCGCTGGTGGAGGAGGCCACCGCCGCAGCCCGCTCGCTCGACGATCAGGCGCGCGGGCTGAAGGCGATGGTGGGGCAGTTCCGGCTATAAGAGGCGGCGCGGGCGTCAGCTCGCGTTGTTCGACCCGGACACCGACGCCGACGCGGAACCCGTCCCCGGCCGCACCACCACCGTGCAGGTCGTGCCCGCCGCCAACATCACGTCCGCGGGTACCGAGTCGATCCGCACGCGCACCGGCACGCGCTGCGCGAGGCGCACCCAGTTGAAGGTCGGATTCACGTCCGCGAGCAGCTCGTGGCTTTGCGGATTGTCGCGGTCGTAGATGCCGCGCGAGATGCTCTCCACGTGGCCTTGCAGCGTGCCGCCGCTCATCAGCCGCACTTCGGCCTGATCGCCGACGCGCACGTGCGGCAGCTTGGTTTCCTCGAAGTAGCCATACACCCAGAACGAGTGACTATCGACGATCGCGAGCTTCGCCGCGCCCGCGCTCGCATAGTCGCCGCGGAACACGGACAGGTTCGTCACGTAGCCGTCGACCGGCGACACCACGCGCGTGCGTTCGAGGTTCAGCTTCGCGGCGTCGAGCGCGGCGAGTGCCTGCTGATAGGCGGCATCGGCGGCGGACGCGGTATGCGTCGCGTTTTCGCGGCTTTCCTTCGACACCACCTGCGAATCCATGTCGGCACGCCGTTGCGCGTCGTCGCGCTTCATCTGCAATTCGGCCTTGCGCGCGGCAACGGCGGCCTGCGCCTGCTCGACCGCGATCTGGTAATGCGACGGATCGATCTGCATCAGCAGGTCGCCCTTCTTCACGAACTGGTTGTCCTTGACCGGCAGATCGACGATCGCGCCCGACACGTCCGGCGCGACGTTGACGATCTCGGCGCGCACGCGGCCGTCGCGGGTCCACGGTTCGTCCATGTAATGGACCCACAGCACGCGGCCAATCACGATCGCGACGATGAAAATGACGGCTGTCGCGATGAAGCCCACAAGATTTCGGATGGTCATGTTTCGACTCTGATCAACGATAAACGGCGAGGCCGAGAAGGCCGCACACGGACACGAGCAAGCTGGCCCGGAACAGGGAGGGGTGCCACACCACGCGATAGAGGCCCGTATAGGCGATCACGCGATCGACGAGCCAGGTCAGCGCGGCGCCCGCGATGAACAGCAGCACAATGGCCGGCACATAGGCATCGAGCACGGCGATATCACGCGGCATGAGGAACTCCTTCTTCTTCTGATGCGTCCGCGCGCGCGCCGATCGCCGAGGCAAGCGGCGACTGCGGATCGAGCAGCGCGGTACGGATGAAATGCAGTTGACTGAGGATGCGCAACAGCTGATGGCGTTCTTCACGCGATGGCGTGAAGCCGGCCATCAGCTGCTGCACTTGCGCGATCGCATCGGCGGTCGCCGCGAGCGCGCGCGCGAAGTGCTGCTGCCGCGGCCGCTCGAACAGCGCCGCGAGCGCATCGCGCAGCGCGCGCAGCGCGACGCGCCACGGTGCCGCTTTGTGGTAGCGCGGCTCGTTGGGCAGCGTCGCGATTTCGCGGCGCAGGTCGATCACCGCGTTGCCGATCTCCAACACCGAAAACAGCCAGCGCAGCGTGTCGCGCTTCGTTTCGGGCTCGTTCTGCGACAGCGCGTCGATCTGGAACATCAGATCGCGCGCGCCGCTTTCGAAACGCGAGCGCACGCGTGCCAGACCCGCGCGGCCGGCCAGCAGCACCTGGCGGCGCAGGTCGACGAGCAGGCGGTTGCGCAGCCACGGCGTCGACGGCGGCAGCAGCACCGCGAACGCGATCGACGACACCAGCATCGACAGCACCAGCGCGAGCGCGTCGTTCATGAACGCGCTCGGGTCGTAGTGAATCACGTTGTCGGGGCCGGCGAGGAAGCAGAAGAAGATGCAGTAGCCGACGCCGTAGCCCGCGAGCGTCGCACGCGTGGTCATCAACACGCCGAGCAGCAGGAACGGCGTGAGCGCGACGCACAGCATCACGAAGCCGTCGATGTGCGGATACACGCCGAACACCGCGATCATGCCCATCAGCGTCGCGAGCACCGTGCCGCCGGCCATCTTGAACGCGGTGCGCTTCGGATCCGGCGACGCCGACGCGAGCGCGCACACGGTCGCTGCGACCAGCGTCAACGTCGAGCCGCTCGGCCAAGCGGTGGCGATCCAGAACGCCCCGAGCACCATCATCACGATGGCCGCGCGCAGGCCCGCGACGCCGGCCGCGATCGCGTTGGTTTTCGGCTCGTAGCGCTCGATCCAGCGTTCGCGCGCGTGCTTATCGACGGCGAGCGACGCGTAGGTCGCCGCGTACGCATGCAGGTCGTCGATGAAGCGGTACAGCAGCTCGGCGCCCGTGTCGAAATCGAGCAGCGGCGCGTCGGGGTGCGTTTCGAGTTCGTCGCGCGTCGCGCGCACGCGTTTGGGCAACTCGCTTCTGTAGGTGTCGAGCTGGGCCGCGGCGTGCGCGGCGTCGGCCGCGCTCAGCACCGGCTCGCCCGACTTCGCGAGCAACGGCGCGATCTCCTTGAAGTACGGTTCGAGCGCGGCGATCGCGATCGCCGCGCCGTGCGTGCCGCTGTCGCGCAGACGGTTCATCAGCTGATGCAGCGCGTGAAAGCGCGTCGACGCGGTCATGAACTCGCTGTTCAGACGCGCGAGGCGCCCGCCGCGCATCCGCGAATCGGGGCCTTCGAACACGGCGATGCTGCGCGCGGCCTCGAAGCCGACGATGTCGGCGACGAAGCGCGCATTGGTCGCCTCGATCTGGGCGCGGTCGTTGCGCCCGGCAAGCGACGCCGACACGTACTCGACGAACGCGGAGAAGCGCGCACGCACGGTGCTGCGCATCTGCAGGCCGGCGAACTGCGGAAACACGAGGCCGCTGACCGCGCCCGCGCAGATGATGCCGATCACCACTTCCGCAACCCGCGTGAGCGCGCTCAGGAACGCGCCGTCCGGATGCTGCGAAGCGGGGATGCCGATCAGCGCGGCCGTGTAGCCCGCCAGCACGAAGCCGTACGAACGGAAGTTGCGATTGCGCGCGGCGCCGGCGGTGCAGATGCCGACCCAGATCGCGGTCGTGACGAGGAACAGCTCCGGCTGCTGCGCGAACAGTCCGATCAGCGCGAGCATCACGACGAGACCGACCAGCGTGCCGCAGATCCGATAGAAGCTCTTCGCGAACACTGCGCCGCTTTGCGGCTGCATCACGATGAACACGGTGGTCATCGCGGTGCGGGGCTGCGGCAGATCGAGCTTCATCGCGATGCCGAGCGCGAGGAAGCACGCGGCGAGCGCCTTGAACAGATAGATCCATACGAGGCCGTCGGTGCGCGCCCAGTGGGCGGCGGCTTCGTAGAGCGCGGCGAACGAGGCGGGGCGCGCGCTCGACGGGGAGGGCGAGGAGGACATGGCCTTCCTTACTCGGACGCGGGCGCGTTCGTGGCGCGCGAGGCGGTGGTGGCGGTGATGGCTGCGTTGGTCTTGGCGTTCGCATCCGCTGTTGCCGTGTCGCTACTCGCCGTTCCGCTCTTGATCTCGCCGCTGCCCTTGCCATGCGCCGGCAACGTTTCGTTATCCCGCGGACCGTTGGCCGGATCGTCGAGACCGCCGCCGAGCGCCGTCATCAACGACGCATGCGCGCCGAGCCGCTCGGCCTGCACTTTGGCGACACCTTCCTGCGCGCGCAGCAACTGGTTTTGCGCGACCAGCACGTTCAGATAGTCGGTCAAGCCGCGCCGGTAGCCTTCGCGCGACAGCTCGTAGTTCCTGCGCGCGGCGGCGACCGAGCGGTCGGCGTCGTCGGCCTGGGTGGTCAGCGAACGGATGCGGATCACCTGGTCGGAGATGTCCTTCAGCGCGCCCACGATCGACTGGTTGTAGCGCTCGATGGCCTCGTCGTAGCCCGCCGACGCCGCGCCGAGCTGCGAGCGCAGCCGGCCGCCGTCGAAGATCGGCAGCGTCAGCGCGGGACCCACGCTCCAGCTATGCGACGGATTCTTCAGGAACTGGAACAGCGGCCCCATCGCCGCATAGCCGCCGATCGACGCGAGCAGGTTGATGTCGGGATAGAACCCGGCCTTGGCGACGTCGATGCCGCGCGCCTGCGCGGCGACCGTCCAGCGCGCCGCGACCACGTCCGGCCGGTGGCCGATCAGATCCGCGGGCAGCGCGGCCGGCAAACCAGCCGGCGCGGCGAGCGACAGCGCCGGGCGCTGGATCGCGTCGCCGGCGCCCGGACCCTTGCCCGCGAGCGCGGCCAACTGATTGCGGCCGAGCGCGATCTTCTCCTCGATCGCGTCGATCTGACGCTCGTACTCGGGCATCGGCGTCTCGGCCTGGCTCACTTCGAGCTGCGTGCCGATGCCGCCCTTCAGGCGCCGGTTCGCGAGGTCGACGATCTGCTGCTGTTGCTGCAGCGTGGCCTTCGCAATGTCGAGCAACGCGTAGTTCAGCGACATCTCGATATAGGTGCGCACGACATTCGCCTGCAGTTCGAGCTGCGCGGCGCGCGCGTCGGCGGCGCTGGCGTGCGCGAGGTCGAGCGCGCGCTCGGCGGCGTTCTTGTCCTTGCCCCAGAAATCGAGGTGATACGCGAGGCCGAGCGTGCCGGTGTTGTTCCACGACTGCTCGCCGGCGAGCGGGCCCGGGCCGTAGAACACGTTGTCGGCCCACTGCTGGCGCTGGATCGACAGGCTGCCGTTGACTTGCGGCGCGAGCGCCGCGCGCGCGACGCCGGCCATCGACGCCGCCTCACGCACGCGCGCCTGGGCGACCGCGAGACTGGGATTGCCGGCTTGCGCGTCCGCGATCCACCGGTCCAGCTGCGGATCGTCATAGGCGCGCCACCAGTCGGCGGCTGGCCACTGCGCATCGGCGTTGGCGGCGCGGATTGCGTTGCCCGCATCGAGCGACGCAGGATTGATCGTGTGCGTTTGCGGCGCGACGCCTCCGGTACTTGCGCATCCGGCGATTGTTAATAGGATCGTAAGAACCGCGGCCGCGGCGATCCCTTTGAGTACCGGAGACTGCACGATTTCCTCCAAATTTGACTATAGAAGCTTGTGCGCAATTATATTTTTTGATCGATTGCGGAATAACCGGTAAAGATGCAAGGCATTTTTACCAGACATGAGACAATCGCCATTGCTGATCGTGTAACAATCGATGCCGATTTCTGAGGATAGGTATGGACACGCTTCAAAACATGCGCGTTTTCGTCCGCGTCGTCGAAGCGGGCAGCTTCACGGGCGCCGCACAGCATCTGAATACGACGACGGCCTACGCGTCGCGCGCGGTTTCCGATCTGGAAGCGCATCTGCGCACACGGCTTTTGAACCGGACCACGCGCCGCATCGCGCTGACCGAAGCTGGCGAGCGCTATCTGCAGCGCTGCGAGCAGATTCTCGCGTACGTGGATCAGGCGGAGGCCGAGGCGAGCGACGCGCACGCGCGTCCGTCCGGCAAGCTGAAGGTTCACGCGATGACGAGCTTCGGCCAGCACTACGTGGTGCCGGCCGTAGGCCGTTACCAGCAGCGCTACCCGGACGTGCATATCGAACTGACGCTCGCGCAGCGCATGCCCGATCTGCTCGACGAAGGCTTCGACGTGTCGCTGACGCTCGCGACCGGCCTGCCGGATTCGGGGCTCGTGTCGCAGCGCCTTGGCAGCGCGTTCAGCATTGCGTGCGCGTCGCCGGCGTACCTCGAACGGCGCGGCGTGCCGCAAACGCCTGCGGACCTCGCGCAGCACGCCTGCCTGCAGATGGTGACGCCGGTGAATCCGCCGGACAAATGGACCTTCGACGGCCCGCACGGCGAGGAAGTGGTCTCGCTCGGCGCGGCGACGTTTCAGGTGAACGTGGCCGAGGCGATGGTCGTGGCCGTCGCCCAGGGCATGGGCGTAGCGCTGATTCCGATCTACTCGGCGATCAGCCGTTTGCGCAGCGGCGAACTGGTGTGGCTGATGCCCGGGTACACGTCGCAGCAGATGAATCTGTATGCGCTATATCCGTCGCGGCAGTATCTCGATGCGAAGATCCGCACGTGGGTCGAATTCCTGCGCGACGAGTTGCCTTCGACGCTGGCGGCGGATCAGGAGGAGTTGCGGCAGTTCGCGCGGACCTGAACGGTCTGCTCGTCATGCATTGACGTTCGAGCGGCACGCGGAGTGCGGCACGCGGAGTGGGCACGCGGAGTGGGCACGCGGCGTGACAGCCTGTTACACACGCGCCGCGCCGCAACATTTCTTTACTTCTGCCGCGCAGTCGATTTGTTAACGTGTCGTTCACGCGTCGCCGCTCTGGGCGGACGCGCTGGATTCGCCGCCGTTCGGCGCCTCGTAACCACTGAAGGACGACACATCCATGGATACGCACCTGATGATCGGCTTGGCCGTCATGTTTGGACTGATCGGCGTCGCCGCCTCGCGCGATCTGCTGCGCCGCATGCGCGAACAGCAGCCGCAGCTCGTGCCGGTCGAGGTCGAGTCACAGGATGCGCCGCGGCGCGAGCGGTGAGCGGTGAGCGGCGGCGGGTTGATCTGATGCAAGAGGCCCGCACCCGCTAGATCTCGACGACCTTGTCCCACGCAAACAGCGGATTTTCCCACTGGCGCGTGCGCCGGTCGAAATAGCCGCGCGGATTGCACACGACGCGGGTGCCGTCCACCACGTAGTCGAACGACGTATGCGTGTGGCCATGAATCCACAACGCGACAGGCGCGCGCACGAGCTCGGGCAGATGGTTGACGAAGCCCGCCGACACGCGGTCTTCGGCAAAACGCCCGGCCAGGCTCAGCCGATGCGGCGCGTGATGCGTGACCACGATCGTTTGGCCGGCGAACGGTTTGGCAAGCTCGCTTTCGAGCCACGCGCGCGCATGCTGGTGCAGCGCGAGCGAATCGGCGGGCGTGAAGTCGCGCGCGGCGTCGCGCGGGTCGTGCGGCCAGTTCATCTGGATCAGCCCGCGATAGTCGAGCATGACCCGGCGCGCGGCGACGATCGATTCCTCGATTGCATCCGGTGTCGCGCCGTACAGCGCGAAGTCGGTCCACAACGTCGTGCCGAGCACGCGCCAGCGGCCCTGGCTGTCGACCAGCGCGGCGTTGTTCAGCAGATGCACGTTGTCGACCTGCGCGGCCGCGTCGAGCATCGCGCTCTCCAGCGCGCCGAATTCACCGTCGTAGTACTCGTGATTGCCCGGCACGTAGACGACCGGCACCGCGTCGTCGAACGCCTGCGCGGCCCAGCGCGGGCCGGCCGCATGATTGTGGATGTCGCCCGCCAGCACCACGAGATCCGCCTGCGCATGCGGGATCAGTTCAGGCTCGTCGTTTTCCAGATGCAGATCGGACAGCACGCGAATCTTCACGGACGCGACTCCTGCAAAACGCCTGCGCGCCGGATCGCGCAGGCTTCAGATATTAGCGTAGCACCTTGCCCGGATTCATCAGGTTCAGCGGATCGAGCGCCTGCTTGATCGCGCGCATCATCCGCACCTCGACGTCCTGCTTGTAGCGGGCGGCTTCGTCGATCTTCAACTGGCCGAGTCCGTGTTCCGCGCTGATGCTGCCGCGATGCGCATCGACGCTGTCGTAGACGATCCGGTTGATCGGGCTCTGGTACTGCCGCAGAAACTCCTTCGCATCGACGCCCTCGGGCGCCTGCACGTTGTAGTGCAGATTGCCGTCGCCGAGATGGCCGAACGTGACCATGCGCGCGCCCGGCGCGGCTTGCGCGATTGCCGCATCGGTCGCTTCGATGAAGTGGCCGATGCGTGAAATCGGCACCGCGATGTCGTGCTTGATGTTCAGGCCCTCCTCGGCCTGGGCGAGCGGAATGTGCTCGCGCAGATTCCAGAACGCGCGAGACTGCGCGAGGTTTTCCGCCACCACGGCGTCTTCCACGAGACCTTGTTCGAGCGCGGTTTCCATCAGCCCCTCGAACAGCGTGCGCGCGTGCACTTCGCTTTCGCTGTCCGACAGTTCGAGCAGCACGACCTGCGCATGCGGTTCGGCGAACGGATAACGCATCTGCTCGAAATGCCGGCCGACGAGGCGCAGGCAGAAATCCGACATCAGTTCGAAGCCGGTCAGGAGCGGCCCGGCGACGCGTTGCGTGAGCGCGAGAAAATCGAGCGCCGCATGCGGCGACGCGAGCGCGGCGAGCGCGGTGACGCGCGCGGCCGGCTGCGGATGCAGCTTGAGCACCGCCGCGGTGATCAGGCCAAGCGTGCCTTCCGCGCCGATGAACAGGTCGCGCAGATCGTAGCCGGTGTTGTCCTTGCGCAGCCCGCGCAGGCCGTCCCACAGTTCGCCTTGCGGCGTCACCACTTCGAGGCCGAGGCATAGCTCGCGCGAGTTGCCATAGCGCAGCACGCCGGTGCCGCCCGCGTTGGTCGACAGATTGCCGCCGATCGTGCAGCTGCCTTCGGCGGCGAGGCTCAGCGCAAACAGACGCCCGGCCGCTTCGGCGTGCTTCTGCACGTCGGCGAGGATCACGCCGGCTTCGACCGTGATCGTGTTGTTGTGCGGATCGATGTCGCGCACGCGATTCAGGCGGCGCAGGCTGATGACCGCCTGCGCGCCGCTCGCGTCGGGTGTCGCGCCGCCCGCGAGGCCGGTGTTGCCGCCCTGCGGCACCAGCGCGACGCAATGTTCGACCGCGAGCCTGACGACCGCGGCGGCTTCCGCGGACGTGGCCGGGCACAGCACCGCGCAGGCCGCGCCGGTGTAGCGGCGGCGCCAGTCGGTCAGAAAGGGAGCGGTGTCGTGCGGATCGGTCAGTACGTAAGTCGCGCCGATGGCGTCGCGGCAGGCGGCGAGAAAAGCGGTGTGGGTCATGTGGATCGGTTGATGGTGTTGGGGCCTGGGCGTCAGGCGGGCGGGGTCGGTTCGCTGGCGGCTTGCTGTGCAGCCTGCTTCGCGGCTCGTTTCGCCGCGCGCTTGAACGGTCCGACATACGCGAGTGCGCAGGTGAAGAAGATCATGGCGAGCGCCGCTTGAAGCCAGCCGAGCCGCGCGCTCAAGCCATGATCGCTCCAGCCACGCACGACGCCTTCGGCGAAATACAGCAGGATCAGCATCGACGCCCATTGCATCGTGTAAAGCCGACGTCGCCACACGCCCGGCAACGCGCAGAGTAGCGGCAACGCTTTCAGCACGAGCAGCGAGCCGCCAGAGCGCAACGGCGCGAGCCACCATTCCCATGCGACGGCAAGCACGATCATCGAGACCAGTGTGAAAGCGGCGACGAGCGCAGCGGCAGCTTTGGGTTGCACGGGCACGACGATTGTAGATGCCGACGCGTTGGCCGCGAGGCTTGCGGGCGCCGCGTTCGCGTGGCCCCCGGAATTCGTGGCCGCGAGTTCAGCGCCACCCGCGTCACGACGGGCGTCGTCGCGTTCGGTCGGTTGCGGATCCGGTTCGTTCACGGCTTTACGCTCACGGCCTTTCGGACATCGACGCCGCCGTGCGCCCAACGCGCGCACCAAGCGCAATCGCCAGCGTCCGTTCGTCGGCGGAGATGCCATGGCCGGTCGTGCCCGCGCGCGCGTAATGCGACGCGCCGTACGGCGTGCCGCCGGTCTGCGTGGTGGACAGCGCGCTCTCCGTGTATGGAATGCCGACGATCAGCATGCCGTGATGGAGCAGCGGCAGCATCATCGACAGCAGCGTGGATTCCTGGCCGCCGTGCAGGCTGCCGGTCGACGTGAACACGCAGGCCGGCTTGCCCGACAGTGCACCGGATAGCCACTGCGGCGTGGTGCCGTCGAGAAAGTATTTGAGCGCGGCAGCCATGTTGCCGAAGCGGGTCGGCGAACCGAGCGCGAGGCCCGCGCATTCTTCGAGGTCGCGCAGCTCGACGTACGGTGGTCCTTCGGCGGGAATGTCCGGCTCGCTCGCCTCGCAAACCGTGGAAACCGCCGGCACGGTGCGCACGCGCGCCTGCATGCCGGGGACGCTGTCGACGCCGTGCGCGATCGCCAGCGCGAGCTCGCGGGTGGCGCCGTGACGGCTGTAATAAAGCACGAGAATGTCTTTCATAGGCCTCATCATTGAACGGGTATTATAGGGGTTCGGTCAGTTGCACAGGCCGCTCATAGCCGTTCGGCCAGGAGCTTCGGCCAAACGCCGCGCGGAGTTCCCGCAGTCCCGGTCTGACGGTTCAGCAAGCAAGGAGGCAGGTTTGTTGGTTAGGATGCGTTTCGATCTCGACACGCTCAAACGGCTCGCGCAATTCGCGGCGCAACGCATCGGCGAGGACCGGATTCCGCAGGTCGCGGGCAGCCTGACGTTCACGACGATGCTCGCGCTCGTGCCGCTCGCCACCGTCGCGTTTGCGCTGTTCACCGCGTTTCCGATCTTCAGCTCGTTTCAGGCGTCGCTGCAGTTTTTTCTTGCCGACCACCTGATGCCCGCGCAACTGAACGATCAGATCTTCAAGTATCTGAACCAGTTCGCATCGAAGGCCAAAGGGCTGACCACGATCGGCATGATCATCCTGTTCGTCACCGCGGTGATGACGATGATGACCGTCGAGTCCGCGTTCAATGTGATCTGGCGCGTGCGCAAGGCGCGGCCCGTCGCGCAGCGCATTCTCGTGTACTGGGCGATCATCACGCTCGGTCCGATCCTGATCGGCGTGAGCCTGTCCATCTCGTCGTATGTGTTCACGCAATCGATGTCGTTTAGCGCCGCGCAGCGCATCACACCGCTGATCGAATGGGCGCTCGCGAGCGCCTCGCTGCCGTTCACGATGCTCGCGTTCACGATCCTTTACGTTTATCTGCCGAACTGCCGTGTCGAATGGCGCGACGCGGTGGTCGGCGGCGTGATCGCCGCGGTCGCGTTCGAGCTCGCCAAGCGCGGCTTCGGCTACTACGTGCGCCGTATTCCGACCTATACGGCGGTGTACGGCGCGTTCGCCGCGGTGCCGCTGTTCCTGTTGTGGATGTACCTGTGCTGGTTCATCACGCTGACCGGCGCGATGATCGCATCGGCGTTGCCGGCGATTCGCATCGGTCAGTTTCACCGCCCTGTGTTCGATGGCAGCAATCTGTTCGATTCGCTCGAATTGCTCGCGCGGCTGTGCGAGGCGCGTGAGGGCGGCAGACGCGGCTACACGATGCCCGAGCTTGCCCGGATGCTTCGCCGCGACAAGGATACGACGCTGATGCTGTTGCAGCGTCTCGAGGAGATCGAGTGGATCGCGCGGCTGGAGGAGGACCATACCGGCCCGCACTTCGTGCTCCTCGCGAACCCGGCGCAGGTGACCGTGCAGCGGCTGTACGACCTGTTCGTGATCGACCGCGCGGAGCTTACGTATCAGCTCGAACTCGACTCCACACGCGTGGACGGCGGCATGCTGCTCGCCGCGCTCGACAACGACCAGCTGAAGGTGACGCTCGCCGCGTTGCTCGCCTCGCGCGCGGCGGCACGGGCGGCGCGAGCCGGCGATGGCGAGCGCGCGGCGGCTTCGATGCCGCACCAGGCAGCGTGATAGGGCGGCCAGACTTCGAGCCGCCCCGATAAAACTACAACGAAATCTTCCCCACGCAGATGTCCTTGAACATCACCCAGTCGCCCATCAGGCTGTAAAACGGATGACGGAAGGTGGCAGGCCGGTTCTTTTCGAAGAAGAAATGGCCGACCCACGCGAAGCCGTAGCCGCACACCACGGCCGCCGGCAACCATAGCCAGTCGCCGGTGGCGAGCGCCATCGCGAGGCAGCCAATGACGCCGAGCGAGCCGACGAAATGCAGCCGCCGCGACACGAGATTGCGATGCTCGCTCAGGTAGTACGGATAAAACTCCGCGAAGTTCGCGAAGTGATCGGTATGTGCTGTATGAGCCATGACGGCCTCCGGAAGCTGAGAAAGACAGCTTCGATCATTCTCCGGCGATCGCCTGCCTGGCGCAACCTGGCCATTCGGCAGATGGCGCGGCGGGTTCGGCGTGGGTATCGTGGTCGTTCGGTACTGATTCGGTGGCGATTCGCAACGGCATTCGCAACGGCATTCCCGACGGCCGCCCGCGGAGCGCCGAGGCGCGCGGCGAGCGGCCATCGCGCGCCCCATCAGCGCGCTTCGTGCGGCGGCCCCGAAGCGAAGCCGTACAGCGCATCGAGCGTCGCGTCGGGTTGCTCGGTCATCAACGCGTGGCCCGCATCGAGCGTGACGGTGTCGACCGGCGTGCCCGCCTGCGCGAGCGCATCGGCAAGCGCTTTCGCCGCGCGCGGCGGCGTCATCGCATCGCGCCGGCCAACGATCAGGCGCGTGGCGCAACGCACCTGCGCCGCACGAGCGTGGCCGTCCGCATAGGTATGGCAGGCCGTGAAGTCGGTGTGGAACAGATGCGGCTCGCCGCCGGCGGACACGTGCTCCATCAGCCGCTGGTTCATGCCGTGCAGCCAGAAACCGGGGCCGGGGCACGAGGGCTTCGCGGCGAGCGTCGAATGCGACCACTGGTTGACCATGCCGATTGCCTCGGGCTCGCGATTGAGCGCGGCGTCGAGCAGCGCGTCGGAGACCGTCATCGGCAGCGCGGTGGCGAGCAGCGCAAGATGCGTTGCGCGCTGCGGATAGCGGCCGGCGAAGTCGAGCGCGATCAGCGAGCCCATGCTGTGACCGGCGACGAACGCACGCGTGACGCCCACGGCGTCGAGCAGCGCAGCGAGCCAGTCGGCCAGCGCGGCGATGCTGGCGAGCGCGGGGCCGGCGCTGCGTCGGTGGCCCGGCAGATCGACCGCGAGCACGCCGAAGCCGTGATGCGCGAAGTAGCGGCTTTGCAGCGCCCACACGCTGTGATCGTGCTCGGCACCGTGAATGAACACGGCGGTTGGCAGGCTCGCGTCGAAGGGTTTGCCGCCGGTGTAGGCGTAGGCCGGTTTGCCTTGAACGGTGACGATCATGCGGACTCCGGGCGGGCGGGGGTGCTCGTGGCGGCGGGCGCGGCAGTGGCGGTCTGTTGCGAGGCGCTGCTCGGCGTTGCGGTACGACCGCCGCTCGCCGGTTGCGCGGTTTTTTGCGCGGCCTTCAGCGCGCGCTTGAGATCGTCGATCAGGTCATCCGGATCTTCGAGCCCGATCGACAGACGGATCGTGCCTTCGGTGATACCGGCCGCGGCGAGCGCGGCGGCATCCATGCGGAAGTGCGTCGTCGATGCCGGGTGAATCACCAGCGAGCGCGCGTCGCCGACGTTCGCGAGGTGCGAGAAGAGCGTGAGCGCTTCGATGAAGGCGCGCCCGGCCGCGCGGTCGCCGCGCAGGTTGAAGCTGAACACGGCGCCCGCGCCGCGCGGTAGCAGCCGCCTGGCGAGCGCGTGGTCGGGATGCGTCGGCAACTCGGGATAGGCGACCGATTCGACCGCCGCATGACCGGCGAGAAACTCGACCACGCGCCGTGTGTTGACGACGTGACGCTCCATGCGCAACGGCAGTGTCTCGATGCCTTGCAGCAGCTGCCACGCGGCCTGCGGATGCAGGCACGCGCCGAAGTCGCGCAAGCCTTCCCGACGCGCGCGCAGCAGGAACGGCGCGACGGTGCTTTCCTCGGCGAATACCATGCCGTGGAAACCGTCGTACGGCTCGGTAAATTCGGGAAAGCGGCCGGAAGCCTCGAAGTCGAACGTGCCGCCGTCGACCAGCACCCCGCCGATCGTCGTGCCGTGGCCGCCGAGAAACTTGGTCGCCGAGTGGTAGACGAGGTCGGCGCCGTGCTCGAAGGGGCGCAGCAGGTAGGGCGTCGTGAAGGTCGAGTCGACCAGCAACGGCAGGCGGTGCGCGTGCGCGATCTGTGCGATTGCGGCGATGTCGAGCACGTCGAGGCCCGGATTGCCGAGCGTTTCGCCGAATAGCAGGCGCGTGTTGGGGCGCAGCGCGGCGCGCCACGCGTCGAGGTCGCCGGGCTTGACGAAGGTCGTCTCGATACCGAAGCGTCGCAGCGTGTAATGCAGCAGATTGTGCGAGCCGCCGTACAGCGCGCTCGACGCGACGATGTGCGAACCCGCGCCCATCAGCGTCGCGATCGCCAGATGCAGCGCGGCCTGGCCGCTCGCGGTGCCGATCGCGCCGGCGCCGTTTTCGAGCGCGGCGACGCGCTCCTCGAACACGGCGACGGTCGGATTCGAGATGCGCGAGTAGACGTGGCCGGCGCGCTCCATGTTGAACAGCGCGGCGGCATGATCCGAGTCGCGGAACGAAAACGACGTGGTCTGGTAGATCGGCGTCGCGCGCGCGCCGGTGGCAGGGTCGGGGGCTGCGCCGGCGTGCAGCGCAAGCGTATCGAAACGGTTGGCGGACATCGTGGGCGGCGGGCCGCGAGCGGCCTCGCGAAAGATCGGGGTGGGCGGCCATCCTACCATTGGCGCGCGCCGCTTCAAGCGCGGTTTTCCCGCGGGTTCCTGCGGCTCGTGCCGGGAGCGGGGCATGCTCGCAATCTGGAAGTCAGACGAATTCGAGTCTCCGAAGCCCGCCGCGCCTTGGCTGGCGGGCCGCTTTCCTTTTATGGGCCTTTCCGATAGGATCGAAAAAACATTTCATGCACTGCAAGATTGGCGGTATCAGGAGATAGATCATGCGAGTCAGCGACATTCTTAAAGTCAAGGGCAATACCCTTTTTACGGTCACGCCGGATACCACGCTGCATGACGCCGTCAATACCATGGCCGAGCACGACATCGGCTCGCTCGTCGTGATGGAGTACGGCGACCTCGTCGGCATGCTGACGTTTCGCGAAATCATTCTGACCTTGAGCGAGAACGGCGGCAGCGTCGGCACCTCGACGATCCGCAAGGTGATGGACGACCATCCGCTCACCTGCACGCCCGAAACCGACGTCAACGAAGTGCGCCGCATGATGCTCGAGCATCACGTGCGCTATCTGCCCGTCATGGAAAGCCGCACGCTGATGGGCGTCATCTCGTTTTACGACGTCGCGAAGGCGGTGGTCGAGGAGCAGGGGTTCGAGAACCGCATGCTGAAGGCCTATATCCGCGACTGGCCGGAAGAGCAGGAAGGACAGGACCAGCAGCCGGCGCGTTGATGCGCGTGGCTCGAAGGTCGCGCTCCGGCCGTCGCCGCGAGCGCGAATCCGCCGACAGGGCGCGCGCGCAAGCGGGCGCTTTTTTTGTGTCTGGAGCTGGTGCGGACGGATTGCGGGAGCCGCGTGCGCGAGTCGCGGCGATCCGCTTGCCGGCCGTGCCGTCCGCGTCATCGCCATTTTTCCGCGCCGTTCTCCTGACTTCATGAACGATCGTCCGTTGCCCGCCGCCCGCCGCGCCGCTCGCGCGCACGAAGCGCACGAATCCCAGTTCCGCCTGCTCGGCCAGCGCCGCTTCGCGCCGTTCTTCTGGACACAGTTTCTCGGCGCGATGAACGACAACGTGTTCAAGATCGGCTTCACGTCGCTCGTCACGTATCAGGCGGCGCGGTTTTCGGGCGTCGACCCGAAAATCGCGGCGTTCCTGATCGCCGCGATTTTCATTCTGCCTTTCGTGCTGTTTTCGGCCACTTCCGGCCAGATCGCGGACAAGTACGACAAAGCGTTGCTCACGCGCCTCGTCAAGACTTTCGAGATCGCGGTGATGCTGGTCGGCGGCGCGGGGTTCTGGCTGCATGGCGCGCCGTTGCTGTACCTGTGCACGTTCCTGATGGGCGTGCATTCGACGGTATTCGGGCCGGTCAAGTACTCGTATCTGCCGCAGCATCTGTCGCAGGCGGAGCTAGTCGGCGGCAATGGCATGGTCGAGATGGGCACCTTCGTCGCGATCCTGATCGGCACGATCGTCGGCGGCGCGGGCGCGGGGTTCGCCGAGCATGGCGCGGTGGTGCTCGCTTGCGCGTGTATCGCGATCGCGCTGATCGGGCGCGCCGTGTCGGGCTTCGTGCCGGCTACGCCCGCGCCGCAGCCCGGGTTGCGCATCAACTGGAACCCGGTCAGCGAAACGTGGCGCAATCTGAAGCTCGCGCGCGAAAACCGCACGGTGTTTCTTGGTCTGCTCGGCATTTCGTGGCTGTGGTTCGTCGGCGCGACGTTCCTCGCGTCGTTCTTCAACTTCGCGAAGGACGTGCTGTCCGCCGATCCCGACGTCGTGACCGTGCTGCTCGCCACGTTTTCGATCGGCATCGGCATCGGCTCGCTGTTGTGCGAACGGCTCTCGAAGCGGCGGATCGAAGTCGGCCTCGTGCCGCTCGGCTCGATCGGCATGAGCGTGTTCGCGATCGATCTTTTTTTCGCGAGCCACGCGCTGCCGCCGGCGGGGCATCTGCTCAGCGTTGGCGAATTTCTCGCGCGGCTAGCGCATTGGCGCGTGCTCGCCGATCTGTTCCTGCTCGCGATGTTCGGCGGCTTTTACAGCGTGCCGCTGTATGCGCTGATCCAGAGTCGTAGTCAGCCGAGCCATCGCGCGCGCATCATCGCCGCGAACAACATCCTCAACTCGCTGTTCATGATCGTGTCGGCGCTCATGGCGATGGGCCTGACCGCTGCGGGCTTCAGTATTCCGGCGATCTTCCTCGTCACCGCGCTTCTGAATGTGGTAGTCGCGGGCTACATCTATTCGCTCGTGCCGGAGTTCCTGCTGCGCTTCATCGCGTGGCTGCTCGTGCATACGTTCTACCGGATCCGGCTCGTGCACGCGGAGCGGATTCCGGAGCAGGGCGCGGCGGTGCTCGTGTGCAACCACGTCAGTTTCGTCGATGCGATCGTCATCATGGCCGAAAGCCCGCGGCCGATCCGCTTCGTGATGGACCACCAGATCTTCCGCTCGCCGTTCGTCGGCTGGCTGTTCCGGCACGCGAAGGCGATTCCGATCGCGTCCGCGCATCAGGACGCGGCGCTGCTCGCGCGTGCGTACGACCTGTGCGCGCAGGCGCTCGCGGACGGCGAGCTCGTCTGTATCTTTCCCGAAGGGAAGCTGACGCGTACCGGCGAGCTGAATCCGTTTCGCCACGGCGTCGCCGAGATCGTCAGGCGGACGCCGGCGCCCGTCATTCCGATGGCGCTGCGCGGGCTGTGGGGCAGCGTGTTTTCGCGCGCGGTGGACGCAACCTGGCCGCGGCCGATCAGCAAAGGTGTGATGAGCCGGCTGAGCCTCGCCGTCGGCGAGCCGATCGACCCGGCGCTCGCGACGCCGGAGACGCTGCAGCGGATCGTGACCGAGCTGCGCGGCGCCCGCAAGTAGCCGTGGGCCGGTGCGCGGACGCCGAGATGGCGGGCTCGCCCACCATCACCCGCTTTCGGCCGAGTGCGCCCTGGCCGATCGGCCATCGCCGTCGCCAGGCCCGGCTTCGAGACGAGCGGACTGGCATAATAGCGTTCTCCCCGTATTTCTTTGGACGACGCTCATGTCCGGCAACACGCTCGGTACGCTTTTCACTGTCACGACCTTCGGCGAATCGCACGGCCCCGCTATCGGCTGCGTGATCGACGGCTGCCCGCCGGGCATGGCGCTCAACGAAGCCGACATCCAGTTCGAACTCGATCGCCGCAAGCCGGGCACGTCGCGCCACGTGACGCAGCGCCAGGAAGAAGACAAGGTCGAGATCCTCTCGGGCGTGTTCGAAGGTCAAACCACCGGCGCGCCAATTGCGCTGCTGATCCGCAATACCGACCAGCGCAGCAAGGACTACGGCAACATCGCGGAAACGTTCCGCCCCGGCCACGCCGACTACACGTACTGGCAAAAGTACGGCATTCGCGATTACCGCGGTGGCGGCCGCTCGTCGGCACGGCTGACGGCGCCGGCGGTCGCGGCGGGCGCGGTCGCGAAGAAGTGGCTGCGCGAGAAGTTCGGCACCGAAATTCGCGGCTATATGGCCGCGCTCGGCGAGATCGACGTGCCGTTCGTCGATTGGGCGCAGGTGCGCGAAAACCCGTTTTTCGTGCCGAATGCGGAGATCGTTCCGCAACTCGAGGCGTATATGGACGCGCTGCGCAAGGACGGTGATTCGATCGGCGCGCGCATCAACGTGGTTGCCTCCGGTGCGCCGGTCGGCCTCGGCGAGCCGCTGTTCGACCGCCTCGACGCCGACATCGCGCACGCGATGATGGGCATCAACGCGGTGAAGGGCGTCGAGATCGGCGCCGGCTTCGCGAGCGTCGCGCAACGCGGCTCGGTGCATGGCGACGAGCTGACGCCGGAAGGTTTCGTCGGCAATCACGCGGGCGGTGTGCTCGGCGGTATTTCGACGGGGCAGAACATCACGGTGTCGATCGCGATCAAGCCGACGTCGAGCATTCGCACGCCGCGCCGTTCGATCGACAAGGCGGGGAACCCCGCGATCGTCGAGACCTTCGGGCGGCACGACCCCTGCGTCGGCATTCGTGCGACGCCGATCGCCGAGTCGATGCTTGCGCTCGTGCTGATCGATCACGCGCTGCGCCATCGCGCGCAATGCGGCGATGTGGCCGTGAGCACGCCGAAGATCGCGGCGAGCGCGCCGTAACCCTGACGCGGTCCCGCGATTGGCGGCGAACGAGCCGCCATAAAAAAGAATAGGGAAGGGGACCAACGAAACGCGCAAGAATGCGCGCAGACGAAAGCGCGAGCGCGCTATCGGAATTTGCCTGCGCGACGCTGCCGGTTATCGCGCAGCGCCGCACAGGCAGACGGCACATCAATCACATATTCGGATAGTTCGGACCGCCACCGCCTTCCGGCGTGACCCACACGATATTCTGCGTCGGGTCCTTGATATCGCAGGTCTTGCAGTGCACGCAGTTCTGCGCATTGATGACGAGCCGCTCGCTGCCGTCGTCGTTCTTCACGAACTCGTACACTGCAGCGGGGCAATAACGCGCCTCCGGTCCCGCGTAGGTCTGCCAGTTCACGTTGACCGGCACGGTCGGATCCTTCAGCGTCAGGTGCGCCGGCTGATTTTCCTCGTGATTCGTGTTCGAGATGAACACCGAGGACAGCCGGTCGAACGTCAGCTTGCCGTCCGGCTTCGGATACGTAATCGGCTTGCACTGCGAAGCCGGCTTCAGCATCTCGTGATCGGAATGCTGATGATGCAGCGTCCACGGCACGTTGCCGCCGAGCAGCTTCTGCTCGAGACCGACCATCAGCGTGCCGAGGTAGAGACCCTTGCTCATCCACTGCTTGAAATTACGCGCGCGATACAGCTCGGTGTAGAGCCACGACGTCTTGAACGCTTCCGGGTAGGCGCTCAGTTCGTCCGACTGACGGCCGGCCTGCACGGCGTCGAACGCGGCATCGGCGGCGAGCATGCCGGTCTTGATCGCGGCGTGCGAACCCTTGATGCGCGACGCGTTCAGGAAGCCCGCGTCGTCGCCGACCAGCGCACCGCCCGGGAACACCAGCTTCGGCAACGACATCAGGCCGCCCGCGGTGATCGCGCGCGCGCCGTAGGACACGCGCTTGCCGCCTTCGAGAATCGCGCGGATCGCCGGATGCGTCTTGTAGCGCTGGAATTCCTCGAACGGCGACAGATACGGATTCGAATAGCCGAGGCCGACCACGAAGCCGACCACGACCTGGTTGTTGTCCATGTGATAGAGGAACGAGCCGCCGTAGGTGTCGTTTTCGAGCGGCCAGCCGGCCGTGTGCATCACCAGACCCGGCTTGTGCCTGGCGGGATCGATCTCCCACAGCTCCTTGATACCGATGCCGTACACCTGCGGATCGACGCCGTCGCGCAGCTTGAACTTCTCGTTCAGCTGGCGGCCGAGGTGGCCGCGCGCGCCTTCGCAGAACAGCGTGTACTTCGCGTGCAGCTCCATGCCGAGCTGGAAGTTCCCGGTCGGTTCGCCGTCCTTGCCGATGCCGAGGTTGCCGGTCGCGACGCCCTTGACCGAGCCGTCGTCGTTGTACAGCACTTCGGCCGCCGGAAAGCCCGGGAATATCTCGACGCCGAGCGCCTCGGCCTGCTGACCCAGCCAGCGCGTCACGTTCGCGAGGCTGATCACGTAGTTGCCGTGGTTCTTGAAATTGTCCGGCAGCGCCCAGGTCGGCACGCTCTTCGCGCCCGTCTCCGAGAGGAACAGGAAGCGGTCTTCGGTCACGTCGACCGTCAGCGGCGCGCCTTTTTCCTTCCAGTCCGGGATCAGCTCGGTCAGCGCGCGCGGGTCCATCACCGCGCCCGACAGAATATGGGCCCCGATCTCAGAGCCTTTTTCGAGTACGCACACGCCAATGTCAGCGCCTCGTTCGGCGGCGCGCTGCTTCAGGCGAATGGCCGCCGACAGGCCCGCAGGGCCGCCGCCGACGATGACGACGTCATACTCCATCGACTCGCGCGGGCCGTACTGCTCAATGAGACTTGCGGGGGTCATTGATGCTCCTCTTACCGTTAGAATGCTTTTTTCGGGTTCGTATTGTGGGCGATCGATTCCCGCGCCGCAACCCGAAATCCGCAGATTAGCACGACCGTACTATTTCATGATACGGTATAGACCCTTAGTCGGGTCCTACCGAACCCGTCAACCGCAGTTGTCACCACAACCGAACAAGGAAAGACAATGGGCCGTTCGATCAATCTGGAAGGCAAGGTCGCGCTGATTACGGGCGCCTCGAGCGGGCTGGGCAAGCGCTTCGCGCAGGTGCTGTCGCAGGCGGGCGCGAAGGTCGTGCTGGCGAGCCGACGTACCGAGCGGCTCAAGGAGTTGCGCGCGGAAATCGAGGCGTCCGGCGGCGCCGCGCACGTCGTGTCGCTCGACGTGACCGACTATCAGAGCATCAAGTCGGCGGTCGCGCATGCGGAGACCGAGGCCGGCACCATCGATATCCTCGTCAACAACTCGGGCGTGTCGACCACGCAGAAGCTGTCCGAGGTCACGCCGGCGGACTTCGAATACGTGTTCGACACGAATACGCGCGGCGCGTTTTTCGTGGCGCAGGAAGTCGCCAAGCGCATGATCATGCGCGGCAACAACGCGCAGAAGCCGTCGTACCGGATCATCAACATCGCGTCGATGGCGGGCTTGCGCGTGCTGCCGCAAATCGGCCTGTATTCGATGAGCAAGGCCGCGGTCGTCCACATGACGAAGGCGATGGCGCTCGAGTGGGGCAAGCATGGCATCAATGTGAACGCGATCTGCCCCGGGTATATCGACACCGAGATCAACCATCACCACTGGTCGACCGATCAGGGGCAGAAACTCGTGGCGATGCTGCCGCGTCATCGGGTCGGCAAGCCGGAGGATCTCGATGGGCTGCTCCTGCTGCTCGCGGCGGATGAATCGCAGTTCATCAACGGCTCGGTGATCGTCGCCGACGACGGCTTCGGACTCGCGTGAGCGGGTTGTCCAAGGTTTCAAAAGTCAGGCAGAAAAAGGAAGAACGGAAGTACGGAATGAGCGATTTTCACGCAGTTTTCGAAATGACGATGCCGATCCGCTGGGGCGACATGGACGCCTTCGGTCACGTCAACAACACGGTTTATTTCCGCTACATGGAGCAGGTGCGGATTTCCTGGTTCGAGCACATGGACTTTGTCGGCCAGCGCGCGCACGGGCAGGGGCCGGTGATCGTCAATGCGTCGATGGAGTTTCTGAAGCAGCTGCACTATCCGGGCGACGTGATCGGCCGGATGTCGGTGGCGACACCGGGGCGCAGCAGCTTCGATACGGCTTTCGAGCTCCTGCGCGCCGATGAGCCGGATACGCTCTATGCGCGAGGCGCCGCGCGATGCGTGTGGATCGACTACGCGGCGGGCAAGTCGGTGCCGGTGCCTGACGTACTGCGCGCGGCCATCCAGAGCGCGGCGCTCGTCAAGGCGGCCTGAGCGCGCGGCTTGACAGCGCTGTCGCGCGCTTCAAACGCGCTCTCTCAATCCCCGAGCAGCCGCTGCAACAGCTCGGTCGCATTGCCCGTATCGTATTTGCGCATGAGCCGCGCGCGGTAGACGTCGACCGTGCGCGGGCTGATGTCGAGCACGCGGCCGATCTGCTTGCTGGTCTTGCCCGTCACCAGTTGCGCGGCGATTTCGCGCTCGCGTGGCGTCAGTTCCACCGCGACCCGCCGGGTTGCGCTCAAATCCTCGAAAGTCCAGACACCCGCCGCGTGCGGGTCGGTGCGCTGCTGCGCGCGGCCCGTCACGTGACACCAGAACAGCTCGCCGTTCGCGCGCTTCATGATCCGGTCGTCCGCGTAGCTGCCTTGCGCGGTCATGATCGGCGGAATGCGCGCGCCGATCCGCTCGAACTCGTCCGCCGATGGATACAACACCTGGAACGACTGACCGATCAACGCGTTGCGCGCGTAGCCGAATATCGACGCTAGCTCGTCGTTGCAGTCTTCGATGGTCCGCTCGCGGGACAGCACGAGTCCGATCGGCGCGAGGTGAAACGCAGTGCGGTAATCCAGGGCGGGCATGGGCGGGAGGCAAGTACTTATGTATTTTTGCGTATTGTGCCGCATGGCGGGCTCAGCGTACTCTTTCGGGCGGATGACAACGCGGCTCAAGCCGCGGATGACTAGAATGACGTAGCGGTATCGTGAGGCGACGTGAAGTTCACCCGTTGCGATATCAGCCGCAATGATCCGGCGGCCTGCGTACACGTTTCGGGTTTCCATAGAGGAAGGGACATACAGATGAACAAGGTCTATCCAGGCGCCGCCGAGGCGCTGAAGGACATCGTCAAGGACGGGCAGACGTTCGCCGTCGGCGGCTTCGGGCTGTGCGGCATTCCTGAGGCGCTGATCGCTGCGCTGCGCGATTCGAAGGTGCAGGGCATCACCTGCATCAGCAACAACGCGGGCGTCGACGGTTTCGGCCTCGGCCTGCTGCTCGAGACGCGTCAGATCAAGAAAATGATCTCGTCGTACGTTGGCGAAAACAAGGAGTTCGAGCGCCAGTACCTGGCCGGCGAACTCGAGCTCGAATTCACGCCGCAAGGCACGCTCGCCGAGAAGCTGCGCGCGGGCGGCTCGGGCATCCCGGCGTTTTTCACGAACACCGGCTACGGCACGCAGATCGCCGAGGGCAAGGAAACCCGCCAGTTCGGCGAGAACCACTACGTGCTCGAACATTCGCTGACCGCCGATGTCGCGCTCGTCAAGGCATGGAAGGCCGACAAGGCCGGCAACCTGATCTATCGCCGCACCGCGCGCAACTTCAATCCGATGTGCGCGATGGCGGGCCGCATCACCGTCGCGGAAGTCGAAGAGATCGTCGAAGTGGGCGAGCTCGATCCGGACGCGATCCATACGCCTGGCATCTTCGTGCAGCGCATCGTGCTGAATGCGCATCCGGAAAAACGCATCGAACAACGCGTCGTCCGCGCGAAAGGAGACTGATCATGGCATGGACTCGTGACGAAATGGCCGCGCGCGCGGCGAAGGAACTGCAGGACGGCTTTTACGTGAACCTCGGCATCGGCTTGCCGACGCTGGTCGCGAACCACGTGCCGGCGGGCGTCGAAGTGTGGCTGCAGTCGGAGAACGGTCTGCTCGGTATCGGCCCGTCGCCGACCGAAGACGAAGTCGACGCCGACCTGATCAACGCCGGCAAGCAAACGGTGACGACGCTGCCCGGTTCGTCGATTTTCTCTTCGGCGGATTCGTTCGCGATGATTCGCGGCGGCCACATCAATCTCGCGATTCTCGGTGCGATGCAGATCAGCAGGAAGGGCGATCTCGCGAACTGGATGATCCCGGGCAAGATGATCAAGGGCATGGGCGGCGCGATGGACCTGGTCGCGGGCGTCAAGCGCGTGGTCGTGCTGATGGAGCACGTCGCGAAGGGCGATCAGCACAAGATCCTCGAAGAATGCACGCTGCCGCTGACGGGCGTGGGTGTGGTCGACGAGATCATCACCGATCTCGGCGTGATCGAAGTGACCGAAAACGGCTTGAAAGTGACCGAACTCGCGCCGGGTGTGAGCGTCGACGAAATCAAGGCGAAAACCGGCGCGCCGCTCGATGTGAGCGCGGTGAGCTGACGCGGCTTGAAACGCCGCTGCGCGCGTCGGCGCGACCGCGCGGCGGCAACGGTGTGTTCCGGACGGGCGAGACGTGAGTCTCGCCCGTTCTGTTTTTGGCGCGCGGCGGCGGATGCGCCGGACGGTTGGATCGACCTTCCTAAGCCTTCTGGCCGATGCTTGCCGGGCGACGAAGCGGTTTACAATCGTTCGCAGCCCAATCCGCAGCGTCTTTGCAAGGACACCAGATGACCGCAACGACTTCCGCTTCCACCACCGGGCGGCCCGCGCCGCGTCAACGTTACGTGCGGTGCGCGAGCGCTGCCGGCCTGCATCGCGTCGCCTATACCGAGTGGGGCGACCCGGACAATCCCCGAGTGTTGCTGTGCGTGCACGGACTCACGCGATCGGGGCGCGATTTCGACCGCCTCGCCGCCAACTTCGCGGACACCTATCGCGTGGTGTGCCCGGACGTGGTTGGCCGGGGCTTGTCGTCGTGGCTCGCGAACCCCAACTTATACGCGGTGCCGCAGTACGTCGCCGACATGGTCACACTGATCGCGCGGCTCGACGTCGACACCGTCGACTGGTTCGGCACCTCGATGGGCGGCCTGATCGGCATGGGGCTCGCCGGCCTGCCGGACACGCCGATCCGCAAGCTGCTGCTGAACGACGTCGGGCCGCATCTGGAGCCGGTCGCGGTCAAGCGCATCGGCGATTACCTTGGCAAGCCCGCACGCTTCGAAACGCTGCAGCAGGGCGTTGACTATGCCGCGCAGCTCGCGCAGAGCTTCGGACCGCTGACGCCGGACGAATGGCGCGAAATCAATACGCCGTTGCTGCGCGAAGAGGACGGCGCATGGGTGCTGCGCTATGACCCGCGCATCGCGCAGCCGTTCGCGGCGGTCACCGAGGAAGCGGCGAAGCTCGGCGAGGCGGCGCTGTGGCATTCGCTCGCGTCGTTCCAGGGGCCGGTGCTGGTGGTGCGCGGCGAGCAGTCGGATTTGCTCTCGCGTGAAACGGTCGCGAAGATGGTGTCGACCGCGCGTGCCGCATCGAGCGTGGAGATCGCCGGCGTCGGGCATGCGCCGGCGTTCCTGGCGGCGGACCAGATCGCGCTCGCGAGGGAGTTCTTCATCGGTTAGGCCGCGAACGCGTCATAATATTGAGTTCCGCATGACGATTTCATCGGCAGTGTCGTGTGGGACGTAGTTCGATTAACCCCTCAGCTCAGGACTTTTCATGGCAGTCATTCGTTATCACGTCGGCAAGCGTCTCTCGGAAATGGCCGTGCACAACGGCACCGTGTACCTCGCGGGTCAGATCGCCGAAGACGACGATCAGGACATCGCCGGCCAGACGCGCGAAGTGCTCGGCCACATCGACCGTCTGCTCGCCGAAGCGAACAGCGACAAGTCGCTGTTGCTGTCGGTGCAGATCTATATCTCGGACATGGCGCATTTCGCCGGCATGAACGCCGTGTGGGACGAGTGGGTCGCGCAGGGCGACACGCCGCCGCGCGCGACCGTCGAGGCAAAGCTTGCGAATCCGAAGTGCCTCGTCGAAATCGTCGTGATCGCGGCGCAGCGCGACTGAGTCGCGGCCGTCCGGCAGCACCGTGGTTGATTTTCCGTTGAATCGTCTGGCCCGGCGGGCCGTCGCACCATGAACACCGATACCGTTCCGAGCGCGCCTCATCCCCATCGTTCCTTCGACGAAGCGATGGCGTTCGTGCGCGAACATGCGGGCGAGGTGCGGCTGTCGTCGGGCGAATTGCTCGCGGATCACGCGGCGGGCACCGCGTCGATCATGCGCAAGCTCAACGTCGATCCGCCGGCGGTGCTGGCCGCTGCGCTGTTTGCGCTGACACCGCATCTGCGCGATCCGGAGCGCGTGATCGCCGACGACTTCGGCGAAGAAGTCGCCCAACTGGTCAGCGACGTACGCAAGCTGCTGCGGCTCGGCACGGTCAGTTTGCGCGCGGCGCAAAACGCGATGCCCGAGGCCGGGCGTGACGCGCAGGCCGCGCGTCGCGTGCAGGTCGAGGCGCTGCGCAAAATGCTGCTCGCGTTCGCGCAGGACATTCGCGTCGTGCTGATCCGCCTCGCGTCGCGGCTGCAAACGCTGCGTTACTACGCGGCCGCGAAGCTCACGCCGTCGCCCGACGTCGCACGCGAAACGCTCGATATCTACGCGCCGCTCGCGAACCGCCTCGGTATCTGGCAATTGAAGTGGGAGCTCGAGGACCTCGCGTTCCGTTTCGAGGAGCCGGACACCTACAAGCGCATCGCGAAACTGCTCGACGAGAAGCGCGTCGAGCGCGAGAGCTATGTCGCGCAGGCGATCGAACGCCTGCAGCAGGAGCTGGCCGCCGCGCATATCCGCGCGGAAGTGAGCGGTCGGCCGAAGCATATCTACAGCATCTGGCGCAAGATGCGCGGCAAGGAGCTGGACTTCGCCGAGTTGTACGACGTGCGCGCGTTTCGCGTGATCGTGCCGGACATCAAGGACTGCTACACCGTGCTCGGCATCGTGCACAACCTGTGGCAGCCGGTGCCGAAGGAGTTCGACGATTACATCTCCCGGCCGAAGCCGAACGGCTACAAGTCGCTGCACACCGTCGTGATCGGCGACGACGGCCGCGCGTTCGAAGTGCAGATCCGCACGCAGGAAATGCATCGCTTCGCCGAATACGGCGTGGCCGCGCACTGGCGCTACAAGGAAGCGGGCGCGCGCGGCTATGGCGGCACGTTCACCGCGAGCGAGAAATACGACGAGAAGATCGCCTGGCTGCGACAGTTGCTCGCGTGGAAGGACGAGGTCTCCGAGGGCGAGCATGGCGAAGCGGGCTCGGCACAGCCGTGGGAGCAGTTGCGCCAGGCCACGCTCGACGACGATCACATCTACGTGCTGACGCCGCAGGCGCGCGTGATTCCGTTGCCGCACGGCGCGACGCCGATCGACTTCGCGTTTCACCTGCACAGCGAGCTTGGGCATCGTTGCCGCGGCGCGCGCGTCGACGGCGCGATGGTGCCGCTCAACACGCCGCTGCAGAACGGCCAGACGGTCGAGATCGTGGCGGTGAAGGAGGGCGGTCCGTCGCGCGACTGGCTTAATCCGCAACTTGGCTATCTGCAAAGCCCGCGCGCGCGGCAGAAGGTGCGCGCATGGTTCAACGCGGTGGAGTTACAGGAGCACATCGCGAACGGTCGCGCGATGGTTGAAAAAACCCTGCAGCGCGAAGGCAAGACCTCGGTCAATCTCGATCAACTGGCCGCGCGGCTCGGTTTCAAGACCACCGACGACCTGTTCTCCGTGGTCGGCAAGGAGGAGTTCAGTCTGAGGCTCGTCGAGCAGGCGTTGCAGGATGCGCCGCCGCCCGAGCCCGAGGTCGATGCGCCGGAGAAGTTCGAGAAACGCAGCAGCGGCGCGAGCGTCGCGCGCGGCGCATCCACGGGGGTGCTGGTGGTCGGCGTCGATGCGTTGCTCACCCAGCTCGCGCGCTGCTGCCGGCCGGCGCCGCCCGACGACATCTGCGGATTCGTTACGCGAGGCAAGGGTATGTCGGTTCATCGCAGCGACTGCGCGACGTTCCGCCGGATGGCGGAGCGCGCGCCGGAGCGCGTGCTTCAGACGGCGTGGTCGGCGGACGTGATGAGCGGCCGCGGCCATTCCGTCTACCCGGTCGACCTCAGCATCGAGGCGACGGACCGGCAAGGTCTGCTGCGCGATATCTCCGAAGTATTCGCGCGGGAAAAGATGAACGTGATCGGCGTAAAGACGCAATCGCGCCGCAATGCCGCGTTCATGCAATTTACCGTCGAGGTGTCGAGCTCCGCGCAGATTCAGCGCGCGTGCACGCTGCTGGGCGAGATCACGGGTGTCGTGCGCGCGACGCGCAAGAACTGAGGCGCGGGCGGTTGGAAAAAGCCCTGCTAGTGGCGCGACGGACTAAAGTCGCTGCATAAAAGTACTTGCCAAGCCGCGCTATACTCCATATACTCTCGTCTCTTCAGGCTCGTAGCTCAGCTGGTTAGAGCACCACCTTGACATGGTGGGGGTCGTTGGTTCGAGTCCAATCGAGCCTACCAACGAAAATGAAATTCCGGCCTCGCTGGGGTTTCGCAAACTGCAGTAAGCGCTTTGAGCGCAAAAAGGCGAATACGGTTATGACACCGCGAACGTTGACCGAAACCACTTCGGAACGACGCTAGTCGAGGACCACTTTCGCCAGTGAAGTTTGCATAAAATGTGAATGCGGCCCCTCGAAAGCGGGGCCGCATTTTTTTTATCTTTTTGACCCTGGTTGTATGTGCCGCCGCCGGTCGGCACCACGGAGAACGCAATGGTTTCGATACGTTTGCCTGACGGTTCTGTTCGACAGTACGAGCATCCGGTGACCGTCGCCGAAGTGGCCGCCTCGATCGGCCCCGGTCTCGCGAAAGCCGCGCTCGGCGGCAAGATCGACGGGGAGCTGGTCGATACGTCCATGCTGATCGATCACGACGTGGCGCTCGCCATCGTCACGGAGAAGGACGCAGACGGTCTCGATATCATCCGCCACTCGACGGCGCACCTGCTCGCGTACGCGGTGAAGGATCTGTACCCGGAAGCGCAGGTCACGATCGGCCCGGTCATCGACAACGGTTTCTATTACGACTTCTCCTATAACCGTCCTTTCACGCCGGAAGATCTCGAAAAGATCGAAAAGCGCATGCAGGAACTCTCGAAGAGGGATGAGCCGGTGTCGCGTCGCGTGGTGTCCCGCGACGAAGCGGTCGAGTACTTCAAGAGCATCGGTGAAAAGTATAAGGCCGAGATCATCGAATCGATCCCCGCTAGCGACGAAATCAAACTGTACTCGCATGGCGGCTTCACGGACCTGTGCCGCGGCCCCCACGTGCCGTCCACCGGCAAGCTGAAGGTCTTCAAGCTGATGAAAGTCGCGGGCGCGTACTGGCGTGGCGACTCGAAGAACGAGCAACTGCAGCGCATTTACGGCACGGCCTGGACGAAGAAGGAAGACCAGGAAGCGTATCTCCACATGCTCGAAGAAGCCGAGAAGCGCGACCATCGCAAGCTTGGTAAGCAGCTCGACCTGTTCCACATGCAGGACGAGTCGCCGGGCATGGTGTTCTGGCATCCGCGCGGCTGGACGCTGTGGCAGCAAGTCGAGCAGTACATGCGCCGTCGCGTGAACGACGCCGGCTACCTAGAAATCAAGACGCCATTGATCATGGACCGCTCGCTGTGGGAAGCTTCGGGCCACTGGCAGAACTATCGTGAAAACATGTTCACGACGGAATCGGAAAAGCGTGACTACGCGATCAAGCCGATGAACTGCCCCGGTCACGTGCAGGTGTTCAATCACGGTCTGCGCTCGTATCGCGATCTGCCGCTGCGTTACGCGGAGTTCGGTTCGTGCCATCGCAACGAATCGTCGGGCGCGCTGCATGGACTGATGCGTGTGCGCGGCTTCGTGCAGGACGACGCGCATATTTTCTGTACCGAAGATCAGTTCATCAGCGAATCGATCGCGTTCAACACGCTGGCAATGAGCGTCTACCGCGACTTCGGCTTTGATAGCGTCGAGATCAAGCTGTCACTGCGCCCGGATGCGCGCGCCGGCACCGACGAAACTTGGGATCGCGCGGAGCAGGGACTGCGCGAGGCGCTGACGGCCTGCGGCGTCACGTGGGAAGAGTTGCCCGGCGAGGGTGCATTCTACGGCCCGAAGGTCGAGTATCACATCAAGGACGCGCTCGGCCGCTCGTGGCAGTGCGGTACGCTGCAGCTCGACATGGTGTTGCCGGAGCGGCTGGGTGCCGAATACGTTGCCGAAGACAACAGTCGCCGTCGCCCGATCATGCTGCACCGGGCGATCGTCGGATCGATGGAGCGTTTCCTCGGGATTCTGATCGAGCACCATGCCGGTGCAATGCCCGCTTGGCTCGCGCCGATGCAGGTCGTTGTGATGAATATTGCGGAAAGTCAGGCCGAATACGCGCAGGCGCTAGCCCAATCGTTGCAAAAACAAGGGGTTAGAGTCGAGGCCGATTTGCGCAACGAGAAGATTAGCTATAAAATACGCGAGCACACGCTGGAAAAGGTCCCCTACCTGTTGGTGGTCGGCGACAAGGAGCGTGAAGCGCAAACGGTAGCCGTGCGTGCCCGTGGTGGTGTCGATATGGGTGTAATGCCTGTTGACGCCTTCATTGAGCGTCTGCGCCAGGACGTGCAGTCGTTCAACTGAGCCACTTGGTACCCGGCTCGTTTTTTTTAATTTTTAGAGGAAACGTAACATCGCTACTGATAAGTCTGCGCACCGCATCAACGGTGAAATTACAGCACCCGAGGTGCGACTGGTCGGCGTCGAGAACGAACCGCTCGGCATCGTGAAACTCGCTGATGCGTTCCGCATGTCGGAACAGCAGGACGTAGATCTGGTCGAAATCGCTCCGCAAGCGGTTCCGCCGGTTTGCCGCTTGATGGACTACGGCAAGTTCAAGTACCAGGAAGCGAAGAAGCAACACGAGGCCAAGCTCAAGCAGAAGGTCATCCAGGTCAAGGAAGTCAAATTCCGCCCAGGTACCGACGACGGTGATTACAACGTCAAGCTGCGCAACCTCGTCCGCTTCCTCGAAGACGGCGACAAGACGAAAATCACGTTGCGTTTCCGGGGCCGCGAAATGGCTCACCAGGAAATCGGCATGCGCATGCTCGAACGCCTGCGCACCGACCTCGACGAAGTCGGTCAGGTCGAGCAGATGCCGAAAATGGAAGGGCGCCAGATGATCATGGTGCTCGCTCCGAAGAAAAAGAAGTAAGCGCGAAGCAGTTGGCCGGAGCGACGGCGTGCCATGTGGCGCGCGCTCCGGCGGCGCAAGGTTGTTTGATGCTGTGCTGGGTGTCCGGCTTGGTGTCGGAAGGTTTCGGAACGTCGCGCATGCAAGTGCGCAGTGGTTCCCGAAAAGCGGCCGCTGGCGGTATCGGCGGTCTGCATACCAAGTGGAATGGGTTTCGAAGGGCGGGAAATGGCCATCTGGCCGACCGCACACCCATGTCCATCTAATAATGGAGTTGTCATGCCGAAGATGAAGACCAAGAAGAGCGCTGCAAAGCGCTTCGTGGTGCGTCCGGGCGGTACCGTCAAGCGCGGTCAGGCCTTCAAGCGTCACATTCTTACCAAGAAGACCACCAAGAACAAACGCCATCTGCGCGGCTCCACGGCAGTTCATGATTCCGATCTGAACTCCGTTCGCGCAATGCTGCCGTTCGCTTAACCCTTAACCGACACTCATAGGAGCGAAACATGCCTCGAGTAAAACGTGGGGTTACCGCACGGGCCCGTCACAAGAAGATCATCAAGCTGGCCAAGGGTTACCGCGGCCGTCGCAATAACGTCTATCGCATCGCCAAGCAGGCGGTCATGCGCGCAGGCCAATACGCCTACCGCGATCGCCGCAACAAGAAGCGTGTGTTCCGCGCACTATGGATCACGCGTATCAACGCGGCGGTGCGTCAGCACGACATGACGTACAGCGTGTTCATCAACGGCCTGAAGAAGGCGTCGATCGAACTGGACCGTAAGGTGCTGGCCGACATGGCTGTGTTCGACAAGGCTGCTTTTGCTGCGATCGTTCAGCAGGTGAAAGCCGCCGTTGCAGCCTGATTGCGCTTCTGGCAATTAAAACTGCGTGGTTCGTTGCAGCGAACATCCGGTAGTCTCGGTGACGCTGCAACAAAAACGGGGCTCCTCACCGAGCCCCGTTTTTGTTGGTAGAACCAGTTTTGTTTCGATAGAACACTGACGTTGAAATGATGGGATCAATGGATCTGGACCAGATTGTCGCCGACGCGCAAAAAGCCTTCGCAGAAGCCCCCGACGTCACCACCCTCGAGAACGAGAAAGCGCGCTTTCTCGGTAAGGCGGGTGCGCTGACCGAGCTGTTGAAGGGCCTTGGCAAACTCGATCCCGAAACGCGCAAGACCGAAGGCGCACGGATCAACCTCGTCAAGCAACAGGTCGAGGCCGCGCTCACAGCACGTCGTCAGGCGCTCGCCGACGCACTTCTGAACCAGCGTCTCGCTGCTGAAGCGATCGACGTCACGCTGCCGGGCCGCGGCGCCAATGCAGGTAGCCTGCACCCGGTGATGCGCACCTGGGAGCGCGTCGAACAGATTTTCCGTACGATCGGATTCGACGTGGCCGACGGCCCCGAGATCGAAACCGACTGGTACAACTTCACCTCGCTGAACAGCCCGGAAAACCATCCGGCGCGTTCGATGCAGGACACCTTCTACGTCGACGGCAAGGATGCCGACGGCCGCCCGCTGTTGCTGCGCACGCATACGAGCCCGATGCAGGTGCGCTACGCGCGCACCAACACGCCGCCGATCAAGGTGATCGTGCCGGGCCGCACGTATCGCGTGGATAGCGACGCGACGCATTCGCCGATGTTCAACCAGGTCGAAGGCCTGTGGATTGACGAGAACATCAGCTTCGCGGACCTGAAGGGCGTCTATACCGACTTCCTGAAGAAATTCTTCGAGCGCGACGACATTCTCGTGCGCTTTCGTCCGTCGTATTTCCCGTTCACCGAACCGTCGGCCGAGATCGACATGCAGTTCGAAACGGGCAAGAACGCGGGCAAGTGGCTCGAAATTTCGGGCTCCGGCCAGGTGCATCCGACTGTGATCCGCAACATGGGTCTCGACCCGGAGCGCTACATCGGCTTCGCTTTCGGCAGTGGCCTCGAGCGTCTCACGATGCTGCGTTACGGCGTGCAGGACCTGCGCCTGTTTTTCGAAAACGACCTGCGATTCCTGCGTCAATTCGCGTGACCCGGCGCGCGCGAGCGCGACGAAGCATAAATCGCGGCAGCGCACCTGGTGCGCGCTGCGAGCGTCCCCGGGAGAGCTCGCTGAACCGGCGCAAGACCACCGGGCTTTACGAAGCATCTGCCGGACGTGGACCTAACCTGATCACAACGTACACAGAACCATGCAATTTCCGGAATCCTGGCTCAGAACTTTTGTCGATCCGCAACTGACCACCGACGAGCTGTCGCACGCGTTGACGATGGCGGGTCTCGAAGTCGAAGACCTGCGGACGGCCGCGCCGCCGACCTCGAAGATCGTCGTCGGCCAGGTGCTGGAAGTCGTCAAGCACCCGGATGCGGACAAGCTCAACGTGTGTCAGGTCGACGCTGGCACCGGCGCGACGCTCAACATCGTGTGCGGCGCGCCGAATGTTGCGCCCGGCATCAAGGTGCCGGTCGCGCTGGTCGGCGCGCAACTGCCGCCGGCCGAAGAGGGCGGCGCACCGTTCGCGATCAAGCTGTCGAAGCTGCGCGGCGTGGAAAGCCAGGGCATGCTGTGCTCGGCGCGCGAGCTGAAGCTCTCCGAAGATCACAGCGGTCTGATGATCCTGCCGGAAGACACGCCGATCGGCCAGGACATCCGCGACACGCTCAATCTCGACGACACCGTTTTTGAAATCAAGCTGACGCCGAACAAGGCCGACTGTCTGTCGGTATTCGGCGTCGCGCGAGAAACGTCGGCGATTACCGGAGCGCCGCTGCGTCCGCTCGAAATCAAGCCGGCTCCGGTCACGCTCAACGAAACGCTGCCCGTGAAAATCTCCGCGCCCGATCTGTGCGGCCGTTTCTCGGGCCGCGTGATCCGCGGCGTCAATGCGCGCGCGAAGTCGCCGCAATGGATGGTCGAGCGTCTCGAGCGCTCCGGCCAGCGCAGCATTTCCGCGCTCGTCGACATCTCGAACTATGTGATGCTCGAGCTGGGGCGTCCGTCGCACGTGTTCGATCTCGACAAGATCCACGGCGGCATGGACGTACGCTGGGGCCGCAAGGGCGAAACGCTGAAGCTGCTGAACGGGAACACGGTCGAGCTCGACGAAACGGTCGGCGTGATCGCCGACGAGCAGCATATCGAAAGCCTCGCGGGCATCATGGGCGGCGACAGCACCGCGGTCACGCTCGACACCACCCACATCTATCTCGAGGCCGCGTTCTGGTGGCCCGACAGCATTCGTGGTCGCTCGCGCAAGTACAACTTTTCGACCGATGCAGGCCATCGCTTCGAGCGCGGCGTCGACTACGCGACGACCGTCGATCATATCGAGCGCATCACGCAGCTGATCCTCGACATCTGCGGCGGCGAAGCGGGTCCGGTCGACGATCAGATCGTCAACGTCCCGAAGCGCGCGCCCGTGAAGATGCGCGTTTCGCGCGCGAACCGCATCATCGGCGTCGCGATCGGTGTCGATGAAATCGCGCAGATCTTCACGCGCCTCGGCCTCTCGTTCGAGCGTGACGGCGATACGTTCTCGGTGATGCCGCCGTCGTACCGCTTCGATATCGAAATCGAAGAGGACCTGATCGAAGAGGTCGCGCGTATCCACGGCTTCGAAAAGATTCCGGCGCGCCCGCCGGTCGCGACCAGCGAAATGCGCGCGACCAACGAGACGCAACGCTCCATCCACGCGATCCGTCATGCGCTCGCCGCGCGCGACTACGCGGAAACGGTGAACTTCAGCTTCGTCGACGCGGAGTGGGAGCAGGACTTCGCAGGCAACAGCAACCCCGTGCGTCTGATCAACCCGATCGCGAGCCAGCTGTCGGTGATGCGCACGACGTTGTTCGGCAGCCTGATTCATGTGTTGCGCACGAATCTGAACCGTCGCGCGGCGGACCGCGTGCGCGTGTTTGAAGCAGGTCGCGTATTCCTGCACGATCCGTCGATCAAGGCCGGCGAGCTGACCGTCGAAGGTTTCGCGCAGCCGAAGATGATCGGCGCGCTCGCCTATGGGCCCGCGCTCGACGAGCAGTGGGGCGCACCGACGCGTGCCGTCGACTTCTTCGACGTGAAGGGCGACCTCGAAGCGCTGGTCGCACCGGCGGTCGCGCGGTTCGTACAGGCCGAGCATCCGGCGCTGCATCCGGGACGCAGCGCGCGGATCGAATTGAATGGTCGCGCAGTGGGCTGGATTGGCGAATTGCATCCGCGCTGGATGCAAAAATATGATTTGCCGCATGCGCCGATTCTGTTTGAAATCGAAGCGGAAGCATTAATGCAACGGGTATTGCCGATTCCGTCGGAAGTTTCAAAATTCCCGCCGGTACGACGTGATATCGCGGTGGTCGTCGATCAGAAAATCGAGGTTCAGGCGCTGCTCGACGAGCTTCAGAAGGCCCAGTCCGAACCGGCCTGCAAGGCTGTCCAGAAGGTTGCACTTTTCGACGAATTTCGTCCAAAATCAAACACTTCCGGTGGTCTGGCCGCGCACGAGAAAAGCCTTGCGTTCCGGGTGACCTTGCAAGATACTGGCGGAACCCTTCAGGATGAAACGGTCGATCTGGCTATTCAAACTCTGGTGGAACGTCTAGCTCGAGTATATGGCGCACGGTTGCGCGGATAACCCGCATTTAACAATTGCACGGCTGTTTCCGCATCCATTGTTTTACGCTTGGCGCGCCATTTGATAGATATGAATGAAATGAACTCGAGTGATTTCGAAGCCCTTCTTACGGCGCAACGCAGCGCCATGATTCGAGATATTCCGACATCATCCGCCGTCGTTTCCAATGAAACGCCGACACTCACCAAGGCGGAACTTGCCGAGTTGCTGTTCGACAATGTCGGGCTCAACAAGCGGGAAGCGAAGGACATGGTCGAGGCTTTCTTCGAGGTGATCCGCGATGCGCTCGAGAGCGGCGACAGCGTGAAGCTGTCGGGCTTCGGCAACTTCCAGTTGCGCGACAAGCCGCAGCGTCCCGGCAGAAATCCGAAGACGGGCGAGGCGATTCCGATTGCGGCACGTCGCGTGGTGACGTTTCATGCAAGTCAAAAACTGAAGGCGCTCGTCGAAAACGGCGCCGAAGCGAGCTTCTCGCGCGCTGATTGACTGGCGCGCTTTCGGGCAACCCATCACGGCTAACTGACGATGACAGCGACGATCGAAAAAGTCGTCTTGCCTCCGATTCCGGCGAAGCGGTACTTCACGATTGGTGAGGTCAGCGAACTTTGTGGGGTAAAGCCTCACGTGCTGCGTTACTGGGAGCAGGAGTTCACCCAGTTGAGGCCGGTCAAGCGGCGCGGCAATCGTCGGTATTATCAGCATCACGAGGTGCTGCTGATCCGGCGGATTCGAGAGTTGCTGTACGAGCAGGGTTTTACGATCAACGGGGCGCGCAACCGGCTCGATTCGCATGGCGGCGGTGGGCCGGATGCGGTGGTCGAAGAGGGTGAGGCTACCGCCGGAGTCGCGGGTCAGGTGCAGGCATCGGCGGCAACGGTTGCGATCGATGTCGAGAAGTTACGCAAGGAACTGCAGAACGTAATCGATCTGCTGGGCCACTAGTTCATGGACTTGTTCGCTTTGTTCGTGTCGAGCGGTTCTAATCGAATGAAGTGTCTGTTATAATTTTCTTCTGTTCGGGGCGTAGCGCAGCCTGGTAGCGTACCTGCATGGGGTGCAGGTGGTCGGAGGTTCAAATCCTCTCGCCCCGACCAAAAAGATCAAAAGGACTTACGGTGAAAGCCGTAAGTCCTTTTTTCTTGCCCGTCGCGCGGGGCAGCGTTTCCCGCTGTCAACGCTGCGCCCACGCTCATCTGCATCCCGAAGCCTCGATTGCTTTGCTTATGCGCTCGGTTTCGGCTGTCTTGCACATCGCGACCGCCGTGGGCAGCATCGACCCGCCGCCCCATTCTCGAGAAGCTGATTTTTTGCAGTTGGCGTCACGCCGCGTTTTCCACGCGGTGAGCCTCTTCTCGATCGCCGCTTTGCAACTCGCCGACACCGCGGCCTTGCCCTTGACGACCTGCTCCAGCTTCTGCTCCGCGACGATCTGATCGCGCCACGCGCACAGATTCATGCTCATCTGATTCGCGTCGCAATGCGACAGGGCCGCGTCGACCTCACTGGCGGGCGGTCCACTGCGGGTTGCGATGACGTCAGCAGGATTGGATGCGGTTGCCCTTGCTGCGAGTTGAGCGTTGACATCTGCCAAGGTCACCGGTCGCCGAATCTCGTCATTGGTGCATCGGCCAAAGTACGCAGGCGAGCCTATCCCGAAGGTGCCATTGTTCGCTACGTCGTTGTCGTAGCGAAGGACAGCGCCCTCGTGCATCCGCAATGCAGTCCATCCGGCATCGGTCAACTTTTTTGATTCGTTTGGCAGGCTCAGCTCCTCAAGAATAGGCGAGTGCAATCTGGCAGACTTGTCACCGGCACGGGTTCGCATTCGCAAGCGCACACGAATCACCGCCCTTGAGCCCCCAACGCCACAAACCGCTCCAGATGATGATCCTCATCCCCAAGCTGATGATCGATCATCACGAGCCGCTTCGCGTAATGCGCGAGCGGCAGTTCCCACGTCATACCGATCCCGCCGTGCAACTGGATGCATTCCTCCGCGACTCGCGTGCCGATCCGGCCGATGCAGTACTTCGCCGCCGACACCGCGCGCTCGCGCGCGTTTCGTTCACCGTCGAGCGCCGCCGCCGCGTTGATCACCGCCGAGCGCGCCTGCTCGATTTCGAGCAGCAAATCGGCCATGCGATGCTGCAACGCCTGGAAGCTGCCGATCGGCACGCCGAACTGCTTGCGCGTGCGCAGATAGTCGAGCGTGTAGTCTTTCACGACGTCCATTGCGCCGACCGCTTCCGCGCACAGCGCGAGCACGCCGCAACTCACCGCATATTCGAGCGTCGCAAAGCCGTGATCCACTGAGCCGAGCACGGTGTCGTCGCCGAGCGTGACGTCGTCGAACGTCACTTCGGCCGCGCGTCCTCCGTCGATCTTGCGGTAGCCGCGCACGCTCACACCCGTCGCGTCCCTCGGCACCAGAAATAGCGTGATGCCGGCTTCGGCATCGTCCTCGCCGCTCGTGCGTGCCGAGACGAGGAACACCTGAGCATGCTCGCCATGCTGAACGACGGCCTTTGCGCCGTGCAACGTCCACACGCCGCTGTTGCCATTTACGCTGCGGCGCGCGCGCGTCGTCGCGACCCGGGCAAGCTCGTAATGACTGTCCGGTTCGCCATGCGCGAGCGCAACGATCCGCGAGCCGTCGATCAACGAACCCAGCGCCGCATTCTGCAGGTCGCCGCCGCTGCGAGCGATCGCCCGGCCGACGACCAGCGTATCGAGAAACGGTTCGACGACGAGCCCGCGGCCGATGCTCTCGAACACCACGGAAATATCGAACCCGCCGCCGCCAAAACCGCCGCTCGCTTCGTCGAACAGTGCGCCGATCACGCCAAGCTCCGCGAAGCGTGCCCACAATTCGGTGCTGAAGCCTTGCGTCGAGCGTGCGATTTCATCGCGCGTCGCGAAGCCGTACTGCTCGCTGATAAACCGATTCAGCGTATCCGCCAGCATGCGGCGCTCTTCGGTGTGCTGGAAATTCATGACGTGCGCCTCTTACAGTCCGAGGATCATTTTGGAAATGATGTTCTTCTGGATTTCGTTCGAGCCGCCGAAGATCGACAGCTTGCGATTATTGAAGTACTGCGACGCGGCACTCGCGGCTTCGTCGGGGCCGACCGGCACGCCGTCGAAGCCTTCGTGCAGCGCTTGCTCGACGAATGGCTGCGCATAAGCGCCCATCGCACGCCGCGTCAGCGACGAGATCTCCTGACGGATCTCCGTGCCGCGAATCTTCAGCATCGAACTCTCGGCACCGGGCACGCCGCCGCCCGCCACGGCCGCGATCACCCGAAGATTGGTCGTCTTCATGTTCTCGAGATCGATCTCGACGCGCGCCATGCGTGCCGCGAACGCCGGATCCTCGGCGAGCGGCCGGCCGTTGCGCAGCTGTGTCGCGGCGATCTTGCGCAGACGGTTGAAGGCGGCGACGGAAAAGCCGACGCCGGCGATATTGGTGCGCTCGTACGTAAGCAGATATTTCGCGTAGGTCCAGCCCTTGTTTTCTTCGCCGACGAGATTTCCGACCGGCACGCGCACGTCGGTGAAGAACACTTCATTGACCTCCTGCTCGCCGTCGAGCGTGATGATCGGCCGGACTTCGACGCCCGGCGTGTTCATGTCGATCAGCAGAAAGCTGATGCCTTCCTGTTTGCGCACGTCGGTCGCGGTGCGCACGAGGCAGAAGATCATGTTCGCGTAATGACCGAGTGTGGTCCACGTCTTCTGGCCATTGACGAGGTAGTGCTCGCCCTGCGCGTCCTTGCCGCGCACTGCCGTCGTCTTGACCGAAGCGAGATCGGAGCCCGCGCCCGGCTCCGAATAGCCCTGGCACCACCAGTCGGAACCGTCGAGAATGCGCGGCAGCCAGTGACGCTTCTGCGCCTCGCTGCCGTACTTGATCAGCACCGGCCCGAGCATGTTGACGCCGAACGGCACGACGCGTGGCGCGCCGGCGAGTGCGCATTCGTTTTCGAAGATGAATTTCTGCACTGCGCTCCAACCCGGGCCGCCGTACTCTTTCGGCCAGTGATTCGCGAGCCAGCCTTGCGCGTTCAGAATCGCGTGCCACTCGGCCATGTCGCCGCGCGTCAGACGCCGCCCGCCGTGCACCTTGCCGGCGAGACGTCGCGGGAGCTTGTCGCGCAGAAACGCCAGCACGCTGGCGCGAAAAGCTTCTTCCTCGGAGGTGAAGTTCAGATCCATCGCAGTCGTTCCGCCAGTGTTCGTGGTGGTTCAGGCCGTCGTGTTCAGGCTCGCGAAATCCGCGCCGCGCTCGACCAGATCGACGAGCAGCGGCGACGGCCGCCAGAACAGCGGGTCTTCCTTCGCGAACTCGCGGATGTCGGCGAGAATCGTCGGCAGGCCGACGCTATCCGCGTATTTCATCGGACCGCCGCGGTAGCGCGGAAAGCCGTAGCCGTACAGCAGGGTCACGTCGACGTCGAGCGGGCGCAGCGCGATACCTTCGTGGACGACGTTCGCGCCTTCGTTGATCATCGCGGCCAGATAGCGGCGCATGATCTGCTCGTCGGTGAAGCTGCGCGGCGTGATGCCCGCGCGCGCACGCTCGGCGTCGATGATCGCCTCGACTTCGGGATCGGGCATGCCGCCGCGCGATCCTTCGGGGTACAGATAGAATCCGCGGCCGGTCTTCTGGCCGAACCAGCCTCGCTCGCACAGGCGGTCGGCGATCTGCACGTAGCGCGCGTTCGGCTCGCGCGTGGCCGCGCGGCGTTTGCGCGCCGCCCAGCCGATGTCGCCGCCCGCGAGATCGACCACCTGAAACGGGCCCATCGGCAAGCCGAACGCCCGCACCGCCGCGTCGATCTGATACGGCGATGCACCGTCTTCCATCAGCGCGTCCGCGGCGGCGCGGTACACGGCAAGCAGGCGATTGCCGATGAAGCCGTCGCACACGCCGGCGCGCACCGGCGTCTTGCGCAGCTTCTTCGCGAACTCGAACGCGGTCGCGACGACGTCGGCGCTGACCTGCTTCGGCACCACGACTTCGAGCAGCTTCATGATGTTGGCGGGCGAGAAGAAGTGCAGGCCGATTACGTCGGCGGGGCGCGAGATGCTGGCTGCGATCGCGTCGATGTCCAGATACGACGTGTTGGTCGCGAGCACCGCACCGGACTTGCAGACGCGATCGAGCTCGGCGAATACGGCCTTTTTGACGTCGAGATCTTCGAACACGGCTTCGATCACGAGGTCGGCGTGAGCAAGCGCATCGTACGACGTGCTGCCGCTCCAGCGCGCCATGGTCGCGGCTTTCTTCTCAGCGGTGAGGCGGCCCCTGGCGATCAGCCCGTCGTAGACCTTGTCGATGTGCGCGCGGCCACGCGCGAGCGCCGCTTCGTCGCGTTCGATCAGCGTGACGGGCAGCCCCGCGTCGAGCACTGCGACCGCAATGCCCGCGCCCATCGTGCCGCCGCCGATCACGCCGATCGCCTCGAGCGCGCGCGGTTTCGCGTCGCGCGTTTCGGGCGCCTTCAGCACTTCGCGCTCGGCGAAGAATGCGTGAACCAGGCCGGCGCGCTGCGGGCTGTCGAGGCATTGCAGGAACAGCTTGCGTTCGAGCTTCAAGCCCTCCTCGAAGGGCTGTTCGATCGCGGCTTCGACGGCATCGACGATTTTCAGCGGCGAGAACAGGCCGCGCGCTTTCTTCGCGGTTTCGTCACGCGCTTTCGCGACGGCGGCGCGGCTCGCGGCGCGATCGATCAATGCGGCGGCGTCGCGCGTGCGGCGTACCGGCGCGTGCGCGGCGAGCAGCTCGTGCGCGTAGGCGAGCCCTTCGGCCAGGATGTCGCCGCTGTCGCCGAGACGGTCGACGAGGCCGAGCGCGAGCGCCTCCTTCGCGCTCGCGTGACGGCCACTCAGCATCAGGTCGAGCGCCGCCGGTGCGCCGATCAGACGCGGCGTGCGTTGCGTGCCGCCCGCGCCAGGCAGCAGACCCAGCTGCACTTCGGGCAGGCCGAGCTTCGCGCCGTCGACGGCGATCCGGTAATGCGCGGCGAGCGCCACTTCGAGCCCGCCGCCGAGCGCCGCGCCATGCAGCGCGGCAATCACGAGTTTCGTACATGCCTCGATGCGGTTGCACACGTCCGGCAGCGAAGGCGGCACCGGCGGCTTGCCGAACTCGCGAATCTCGGCACCGGCGATGAAATTGCGCCCCGCGCCGACGATCAGCACGGCTTCGACCGCGCGGTCGGCGTCGGCGGCTTCGATCGCGGCCAGCAGGCCGCGTCGCACGTCGGCGGATAGCGCGTTGACCGGCGCGTGGTCGATCGTGACGAGCAGGACCTTGCCGTGCAATTCGCGCGTGACGACGTCGGCTGAGGAGGAAAGGGTCATCGTAGGTGTCTCCGTTTGAGGATGGCGAGGCGCGCCGGATCGTCCCATTCTGGAGTGGTCAACGTTCATTGACAATGACACCGTTGATTGACAGACTGTCAAAATTATTTTGACAAAGACTGGGCCATGGACGTCAACTCGCTGACCCTGCTCGTCGACATCCTCGACGCCGGCAATCTGAGCGAAGCGGCGCGCCGGCTCAAGATGAGCCGCGCGAACGTCAGCTATCACCTGAATCAGCTCGAGCGTTCGGTCGGCCTGCAATTGGTGCGACGCACCACGCGTCGCGTCGAGGCGACCGAGATCGGTCTGCGGCTCTACGAGCACGGCCGCACGATCCGCAACGCGCTGCTGGCCGCGCGCGAGTCGGTGACCACACTGGGCCAGAGCCTGCAGGGGCGCGTGCGGCTCAGCGTGCCGAGCGGCTATGGCCAGCTCGTGATGTCCGACTGGCTGATCGCGTTCAAGCGGCTGTATCCGGGTATCGTGCTCGATGTGATGTTCGAGAACCGCGTCGAGGATCTGATGCGCGACGAGATCGACATCGCGGTGCGCGTGATGTCGGAGCCGCCGCAAAACCTCGTCGCGCGGGACATGGGGCCAGTCCGGTACGTGGCCTGCGCATCCCCCGAATTCGCGCGGACACACGGCCTGCCCGCGACGCTCGACGACCTGCGCACCGCGCCGCTGATTACCGCGGCCGTGATCGGCAAGCAGTTGCGGCTCGCCGCGTATCTGCGCGACGAGCGTCATGAAGTCCTGCTCGAACCGACGATTATTTCGGAAAACTTTCTATTTTTGCGCCAGGCGGTGCTGGCCGGTCTCGGTGTCGGACTCGTGCCCGACTACGTGGTGCAGGACGATCTGAAGCTCGGCGCCGTGCTGACCGCGCTCGATGCCTGGCGGCTCAGCATCTTCGGCACGCACATGTACATGCTGTACATGCCGGATCGGCATCACACGCGCGCGGCGGCGACGTTCATCGACTTCGTGCTGGAGCAGGCGCAGGGCTCGGGCAGGGGCGGCGCGAACTGAAGCTGCGAACTCAGGCGCCGAGTCTGCGCGCGATGGCCGTCGTGACCATCGGCACGCCGACGCGCAGCAGCTTGCGCACGCCTTCGTCGCTACCTACTTTGCCCACCGCGTTGTCGATCATCGCCTGCATCACGCTCGCCGGATAAAACTCGCGAAACAGCGTGTTGGCGCCGGTTTGCTCGAACACGTGGTGCAGGAGCGACCCAACGGGGGGGCCGATGCGCTTGAACAGGCCCATCTTGACCACCCGGTTGTTCCACAGATGCAGCGTGTACGCATTGGAACAGAGCGCCGCGCACTCGTCGAAATAGCGCGGCAGGAACACCTTGTAGTAATCGTTGAAGTGCACCGGATAGAACAGGCTTTCGGGAAGACCGGCCTTCACGCCGTAGATGGCGGTCAGCAGACGCGGGCCGGTGTCGCCCCACTTCAGTGCCCGGCCTTTCATCGCTTCGACCCGTTCGATCGCCTCGTGCAAGCGCGGCTGATCCGGATCGAGCCTCAGAATCGCATTACAGATGCTCGACTGGGTTTCCCGGCCGATCAGATCGCCCTTGGCGTTGAGATCGAAATCGCGTAGCAGCAGCATGTCGGTATCGACCCAGATCTCATCGGTCTTCGTGAACATCACGAAGCGGAAATAGTCGGTGAAATGCTGCATCGACGGCACGCCGTGAATCGGGAAGTCGTTCAGCGAGTCGCGCGGCAGTATCGTGGTCGCGTCCTTCGCGATCACGCCGGGCGGCAGAGTGTCGATCGGCTCGTAGCTATAGAGCGCGACCTCGCTGCCGTACAGCGTGAACGAATTCAGACAGGCGATCTCGTAGGGAGAAAGTTCCGGGCCATGCCAGAACGATGCAAACCTTGCCTTGCGCATATGTCATCCGGTAGCGATCGTGCGGCGCAACATGCGCGCCGAACCTGTGTAACGATCCTAGACGGGCGCGGCACAGGTCAGATGTAAAGGGCTTGAATCGCACAGGAGTTGTCGCAAAACGTTGAGTTCAGCGCAACGAGTCGGCGATTATGAGCGGGACTATGTCGTATCTGGCGAATTCAGTTGCGCACGGCAATGCATCAACCGAGTGCGCAAGGTCGTGGGCTAAACTGCGGAACACCGGCCATGCGCGCAGAGGCAGCAAGCGACGGACCATGCATCACGCCATGCAGCGGCAACGACGATATCCAGGAGACCCGATGAACCTCGACGGCGAGACTTACGATTCGCTCACGGCCAGCTTCGCGTGGCGTATTCCACCGCGCTACAACATCGGCGTCGACACATGCGACAAGTGGGCCGATGGCTCGGGGCGTCTCGCGCTGATCTACGAAGACGCCGACGGCCGCGCGACCCGCTATACGTTCGACGAACTGAAAGCCCTGTCCGACCGCTTCGCCAATGCGCTGCTCGCGGCGGGCGCGCGGCGCGGCGAGCGCATCGGCATCTTTCTGTCGCAATCGATCGAAACGGCCATCGCGCATCTCGCGGCCTACAAGGCCGGCATGGTCGCGGTGCCGCTGTTCGCGCTGTTCGGCGTGGACGCGATCGAGCATCGGCTCGGCGACAGCGGCGCGCTCGCGCTGATCACCGATCACGCCGGCGTGCAAAAGATCGACGAAATTCGCGGCGCGCTGCCCGGGTTGCGACACGTGTTCAGTGTCGATATCGAGCAGGATGACGAAGCATCGGACGCGCCCGTGCGGTCGTTCTGGCAGGCGTTGAATGGCGCTTGCGCCGAGTTCACGCCGGCCGCCACCGCCGCGGACGATCCGGCGATCATCATCTATACGTCGGGCACGACCGGAAAACCGAAGGGCGCGTTGCACGGGCATCGCGTTTTGCTCGGGCACCTGCCCGGCGTGGAGATGTCGCAGCAGGGCTTTCCCGCGCGCGCGACGCTGATGTGGACGCCCGCGGACTGGGCGTGGATCGGCGGTCTGTTCGACGTGCTGCTGCCATCGTGGCATCACGGTGTCGCGGTGCTGGCGCGCCGTTTTGCGAAATTCGACGGCCATGCCGCGTTCGATCTGCTCGCGCGTCACGCGGTCTCCCATGCGTTTCTACCGCCGACCGCGCTGAAGATGATGCGCGGCGTCGAGCGGCCCGCTCATCTGCGTCTCGCGTTGCAAGCGGTCGCGAGCGGCGGCGAATCGCTGGGCGAGGAACTGATCGGCTGGGGGCGCGACGCACTCGGCGTGACGATCAACGAGTTCTACGGGCAGACCGAGTGCAACGTCGTGGTGTCGTCGTGCGCGGCGCTGTTCGAGCCGCGCTTCGGCGCGATCGGGCGCGCGGTGCCGGGGCACCATGTCGCGATCGTCGATGCCGCCGGCAACGAGCTGCCGCCCGGCGCGATCGGCGATATCGCGGTGGCCGCGCCCGATCCGGTGATGTTTCTCGGCTACTGGCGGAATGTTGCGGCCACCAACGACAAATTCCGCGGCAGGTTTCTGCTGACCGGCGATCTCGGCACGCGCGACGCGGACGGCTTCATTCGCTTCGTCGGTCGTGGCGACGACGTGATCACGAGCGCCGGTTACCGGATTGGGCCGGCGTCGATCGAGGATTCGCTGCTGCGTCATCCGGCCGTCGCGATGGCGGCCGTGGTCGGCGCCCCCGATCGCGAGCGCACCGAAATCGTGATGGCGTTCGTCGTGCTGAAAGCGGGTTTCGTCGGCGACGATGCACTCGTGCGCGAGATCCAGCAGCACGTGAAGACGCGTCTGGCCGCGCACGAATATCCGCGCGAGATTCGCTTCGTCGAAAGCCTGCCGATGACGGCCACCGGCAAGGTGATCCGCAAGACGCTGCGCGAGGCGGTGACACACGGTCCGGACGCGATCTCACCGGCGAAAAACTGAGTCTGCTACGATGACCAACCCACGATGGGAATCACAGCGGAGAGATTGGATGCGCCCCGAGAGTGCAATGCGTTTCGACCAGGAGTTCGCGCCGCGCATTGCCGAGGCGATCGCCGCGTGTATCGCCAAGACCGTGCACACCGACGTGTTGCCGCATGGCGAACAGGGTCAGCCCACCCGCGTGCGGATTCACGCCACGCCGCTCGATGAGCTCGGTCATTACCCGCATCCGTTGAATCTGTATCTGACCTGGGACAGCGACGAAATAGAAAGGCTGATGGGCGAGCAGGGCGCGACGCGTTTCGCCAGATATCTGGCCGCGCTGCCGCGCAAGCTCAATGCGTGGACCCAGGCGCGCGAACTCGATTTCTCCACGCACACGCAGGGTGAGCCGGTTACGTTGATCGGCGGGCTCGATTTCGAATCGTAGACGCGCGCGCGCGATTGCGGGCTTGCGTTCGGGAGCTGGATGAAAAACGGCCGCTGTGCTCGAAGAGCCAGCGGCCGTTGCTTTTGCAGCGTTGGGTTACAGCGACGCTCAGCCGCCCAGCGCCGGATCGCTCATGCTGTTGTTTGCCGTCTCGACATGACCGGCGATGCGGCGCGCGAACGTCGGGTCCGTATCGACGGTGATCGCGAGATCGTACCAGCCGTATGCGTTGCGCAGATCGAGGTACAGATTGTCGGTGTCGCCGCCGCGTACCGAATGCTTGATCACATGGCTCGCGTCGTACGCGTTGACGATCGTGAACTGGCAACGCGCGCTGCCGACGTTCTCGAGCCGCAGTTGCAGATTGCCGTTCGCGACATCGTAGCCTTCGGCGACGGCCGGCCGTGCGGTGTCCGAACCATTCCACCAGTTCCGTGCGACCACCTTGCCCGCGAAGCGGCGCAGGAAGCCGTTCGGCCCGTGCACGCTGAAGTCGTAGCTGCCGTCGGCGTTGAGCAGCAGCGCGTCCTGCAGATGCTTGCCCGCTTCGACGGTATAGCTGCGCGGCGCGTCGGCGCTATTGGCCGCGTACACGAGGAACACCGCGCCCGCGCGGCCCGTGTTGACGAAGCGCATCGTCAGCTTGCCGTTCGAGCCTTCGTCGACGCGCACGAACAGTTCGTACGGCAACGCGCGCGCCGGGCGCACGCCCGCTTCCTGCTTCGGCACCGTCTGCACCGTCGGCGGTTGCGGCACGTAGTCCGGGTGACGGTTCTGGTCGGCCGGCACGTAGCCGCTCGTGCCCGGCAGCGAGGGCACCGACGCGTTCGGATTCGCGAAGTTGAACGCGGAGGTCAGATCGCCGCACACCGCGCGACGCCACGGCGTGATGTTCGATTCGCCGAGATTGTGCTGCTGGCCGAAGCGCTTTTCGATGAAGCGGATCACCGACGTATGGTCGAACACTTCCGAGCACACGTAGCCGCCTTTGGACCACGGCGAGACCACCAGCATCGGCACGCGCGGTCCGAGCCCGTACGGCCCGGCGACGTTCTTCGCATCGCCGGCATAGATTTCGTGCGTGATGTCGACGCTCGACAAACCGTTCGCGCTCGACGCGGCCGCGAACGGTGCGGCGATGTGATCGAAGAAGCCGTCGTTTTCGTCGTAGTTGATCAGCAGCACGGTCTTGCTCCACACGTCCGGGTTCGACGTGAGGATCTGCAGCACCTGATCGATGTACCACGCGCCGTAGTTGGTCGGCCAGTTCGGATGCTCGCTGTACGCTTCGGGCGCGACGATCCACGACACCTGCGGCAGCGTGCCGTTCTGCACGTCGCGCTTCAGAATGTCGAAGTAGCCGTCGCCGTTGGCCGCGTTGGTGCCGGTCCGCGCGTTGTCGTACAGCGGGTTGCCCGGCTGCGCGTTGCGGTACTGATTGAAATACAGCAGCGAGTTGTCACCGTAGTTGCCGATGTACGCGTTCTGCGTCCAGCCCCACGAGCCGTTCGCGTCGAGCCCGGTGCCGATGTCCTGATAGATCTTCCACGAGATGCCCGCGTTCTGCAGCACTTCGGGGTAGGTCGACCAGCCGTAGCCGAGTTCCGAATTGTCGATTACCGGACCGCCGCCGCTGCTGTCGTTGCCGACCCAGCCACTCCACATGTAGTAGCGATTCGGATCGGTCGGGCCCATCAGCGAGCAGTGGTAGGCGTCGCAGATCGTGAATGCGTCGGCGAGCTGATAGTGGAACGGGATGTCGTCGCGCGTCAGGTAGGCCATCGTGGTCGCGCCTTTCGACGGTACCCACTGATCGTTGCGGCCGCCGTTCCATGCGGCGTGCGTGGAGCTCCAGTCGTGCGCGAGATCCTGCAGGAATTGCAGGCCGAGGTTCGGCGCGCTCGGACGGAACGGCAGCACGTAGCTGGCACCGCTGGCATCGGCGGTTTGCGGCTGATACCACACCGGCTGGCCGTTCGCGAGGTTGATCGCGCGCGTGTCGCCGAAGCCGCGCACGCCTTTGAGCGTGCCGAAGTAGTGGTCGAACGAACGGTTCTCCTGCATCAGCACGACGATGTGCTCGACGTCGCGGAGCGTGCCGGTCCGGTTGTTGGCCGGAATCGCGAGCGCATTGCGGATGCCCGGCGGCAGCATGCTCAACGCGGTGAAGGAACCGGCGGCTTGCGCGGCCGAGCGCAGAAAATCACGGCGATTGTTTGAGGTCATGGTTGGGGCGGTGGTGGCTTTGATCTTCGGTGGAGGAAAAAGGCACGGGGACGACACATTGCGGTACTGAAACGGCGATGCTGCGTCGGACGCGCGAAGGCAGGCTAGCCGCCGCGCGCGGCGCGATTCTCAATCGACGGTATGGATGACGGGGCTGGCCAGCGGCGGCGAGGTGGCGGACAGCGCCGTGCCGGCTTCGGATGCGGGTGCCGCCGGTGTCTGGATCGTCAGCGTCGGCGGCGCGGAGTCGGCCGGCGGCGGGGCGATCGATGGGGCGCCGGGGCTAGCGGCGGAATGGTCGGTTGAACTGATCGTATTCGTGCCGGCGGGCGGGGCGTCGTCGCTGCACGCTCCCGCTAGCGCGCACAGCGCGATCACCGCGATGGCGCCCGTCAAACGTTTGCGACGGGGCGCACGAACCGGCTTCGACACGAAGGGCATGGCACTGTCTCCGGGCGGGGAAGGGATGCCTCGCAATCGATGTGCCGAGGTCAGCGATGCAGCAGCATAATCGCCGATCCGTGTAATTTTTATGAAGTATCGGTAACAGACGGGCGCCGCTTATCGTTGTGCGCGCACGAACGCCGCGATGGCGTCGTTGAGTGCGGCGGGCGCGTCGCGATGCGGCGAGTGTCCGCATGCGTCGAGCTTCACGAATTGGGCGTGCGGCACGCGCGCGGCGATCGTGTCGATCTGCGCCATCGTGCCGTAGTTGTCGTCGTTGCCCTGGATCGCGAGTAGCGGTCGACGGATCGGCGCGAGCGCCTCGACGATCGACCACCGCCTGAACGCAGGGTCGAGCCAGATATCGTTCCAGCCGTAGAACGCGGAATCGACGTCCGCGTGATAGCGGGCGAGCTTCGCGCGAAGATCGGTGATTTCGTAAAGCTGCTTCGTTTGGGCGATGCTTTGCACCGAGATGTCTTCGACGAATACGTGCGGCGCGATCACGACCGCGCCCGCGAGCGCATCGGGGTACAGCGCCGCATACAGCAGCGCGATCGAGCCGCCGTCGCTATGACCGATCACCCACATGCGTTGGCGTTGCCGCAGGTCGATATCGAGCGCGTCGAGCAGGGTGGGGAGGATGTCGCGCGCCTGGGCGGTCATGAAATCGACCGGCCATTTGTCGTCAGGCGCACGCGCTGTCGAGAGTCCGTAGCCTGGCCGCGAATAGACGAGCCCGCGCATGCCGAGTCGCGCGCACAACGTCTGCGGCCAGTCGCGCCACATTGCGATCGAGCCGAGACCTTCGTGCAGGAATACCGCCATCGGCGAATCGTCCTGCTGAGCATTCGCCTGCTCGTTGACCCAGCGGTACTCGATGCGCAGCGGTCCATGCGACGCGCTCGCCGGCAGTTCGGCAAGGCGGCTGGCGGCACTCGCGGAGGAAGTGGCAGGGGCGGTACCTCGGTTCTGCATCAATGAATCACCTATGACTGTTCGCGTAGCTTGAAGCGTTGAATCTTGCCGGTGGCGGTCTTCGGCAGATCGTCGGTGAACACGATATCGCGCGGGTACTTGTGCGGCGCGAGCCGTTCCTTGACGAAGGTCTTCAGTTCCTCAGCGAGCAGGTCGGACGGCATGAAGTCGCGCTTGAGCACGACGAACGCGCGCGTTTTCACGAGCCCGCCATGATCGACGCCGACCACCGCCGCTTCGAGCACCGCCGGATGCGCGACGAGCACCATCTCGACCTCGACCGGCGACACATATTGGCCGCTCACTTTCAGCATGTCGTCGCTGCGGCCCGCGTAGACATAGCAGCCGTTCGTGAGACGCCGATATTTGTCGCCGCTTCTGATCCATTCGCCGAGAAACGTCGCGCGCGTTTTCTCGCGATTGCTCCAGTACATCAGCGCCGCGCTGGGCCCCTTGATGAACAGATCGCCGACTTCGCCATCGGGCACCGGCCGCCCGGCTTCGTCGCGCAACTCGACTTCGTAGCCCGGCACGGGGCGCCCGGTCGTGCCGTATTCGACTTCGCCCGCGCGATTCGACAGGAAGATGTGCAGCATTTCCGTCGAGCCGATGCCATCGAGAATCTCGGCGCCGAAGTGCGCGGTGAAGCGTTCGCCGACGTCGCGCGGCAACGCCTCGCCGGCCGACGCGCACACGCGGATCGCGACGTCGGCGCGCGCGGGCAGGTTGGGCGACACCAGCATGTTCGCGTACAAGGTCGGCACGCCGTAGAACACGCTCGGGCGATGCCGGACGAGGCGCGCGAAAATCGCCTCGGCGGTCGGGCGCTCGGCCATCAGGATCGCGGTCGCGCCGACCGACAGCGGAAACGTCAGCGCGTTGCCGAGCCCATATGCAAAGAACAGTTTCGCCGCCGAAAACACCACGTCGCTCTCGACGATGCCGAGCACCGGCTTCGCATACAGCTCGGCGGTCCAGTACAGATTCGCGTGCGTATGGACGGTGCCTTTCGGCTTGCCGGTCGAGCCCGACGAATAGAGCCAGAACGCGATGTCGTCCGCGTTGCTTGCACAGCCTTTGACGGCGGGTAGCGCGGTGTCGACCAGCGTTTCGAAGCGGGACGCCGCGAGCGGCGCTTCGGTGGAGGCGTGAGGCTGCGAGACGATCGGTTGGCAGCCGTCGTCGTCGATGCTGCTCAGCGCCTCCGTCACGTTAGGTAGCAACGGTTCCGATACGATCACCGCTCGCGCGTGGCTGTGCGTCAGCATGTACGTATAGTCGGCGGCGCTCAGCAAGGTGTTCGCGACGACCGGCACGATGCCGGCGTAAAGCGCGCCGAGAAATGCGACCGGCAGCGATACGGTGTCGAGCATCACGAGCAGCACGCGTTCCTCGGGATGCACGCCGAGCGCACGCAGTGCGCTGGCGCAGCGCCGCGCGCGCTGTTCGAGTTCGCCGTAGGTCATCGCGCCGTAGTCGTCGATATAGGCGACTTTGCTCGCGCGCGCTTCGTTCAACTGGAACAGATGCCTCGCGAAGTTGAACAGCGGGGGCGGCGGCGCAACCGGCTCGCGTGCGCTCGTTTCCAGCAGGGCTTCCATATGTCTCCTCCATCCGTGGACACGGTCCGGCTCTTGTGTGATCGTGACCTGCTCGCGGCTCACGCGCGCGTGAATTCGATCGCCCCTTGCGGCAGCAGATACAGCACCAGCGCCCGGCCGTTCGCGACGGTCGGACGATGCGCCGAGCCGGGGCCGTACACGCACCAGCCGGCCGGATGGCCGTCGAACGTCGCGCCGTCGGTGAGGGGCATGATCAGATCGATCTCGCCGTGCGGATGGACGTGGTGCGGACCGGCAATGTCCTGCATGTCGACGACGTCGACGGACAAGCCGTGCGTGTCGGGCAGCGCCTTGAAGATGCGGCCGTAGCGGATGCCGCCGGCCTCGCGGTTGCACAGCCAGCCTTCGACGACGCCGCTGCGGCATGCGTTCGCGAGTTCGTGAAAGGTGGGACTGCCGGCAGGCCAGGTGTCGGTCAGCCAGTCGGCGAGCGCGGCGTCCAGCGGCCGTCCGGCGAGTTGCCCAGTGACGCCTGCGATCAGGCGCTGGAATTCCTGTGGGGACATGCGAGCCTCCAGAAGCGCGCTCACGCAGGCCGGCCGCCGGGTCGCCGGCCGCCGGATCGCCGGCCGCCGGAACTTGGGTGCATGCGTATTGCGGCGCCGTCTCCGTGACGCGGCCGGAATGCCAAGGCGGCGCGCGACTGTGTTTGTGATTGGATCAGCTTTTGGCGAAAATTAAACCGTTCACCTGGTGCGTGTCAAGCACTATAGTACATGTATCGTAGTCACGAGGTCGCAAAACATGAATCAAAAGTACCCTCCCGCACCGTTGGACGAAACCGACGACGACGCGGCCCGCGCCGAACGCACCGAGCGCGCGGGTGAACGCACGGCCGAACGTGGCGGCGAGCGCGAAGAACGCGATCCGTTCCTGACCGCGATGGGCGAGCGTGTGCGTCTGCTGCGCGCGCGCCGCGGCATGACGCGCAAGACGCTGGCGGCCGAAACCGGTTTGTCGGAGCGGCATCTGGCGAACCTCGAATCGGGCGTCGGCAATGCGTCGGTGCTGGTGCTGCGGCAGCTCGCGGCCACGCTGAACTGCCCGCTCGCCGAGGTGATCGGCGACGAAACCACCGCGTCCGCCGAATGGCTGCTGATCCGCGAGCTGCTGCAGGGGCGCGACCAGGCGGCACTGCAGCGCGCGCGCATCGCGCTCGCCGAGATGTTCGCGCAGGCGCCGCGCGACCCGCACCGCAAGGACCGCATCGCGCTGATCGGCCTGCGCGGCGCGGGTAAGTCGACGCTCGGGCGCATGCTTGCGCAGGAGCGCAAGGTGCCGTTCATCGAGCTCACGCGCGTGATCGAACAGCTCGCGGGCTGTCCGCCGTCGGAGATTCATTCGCTGTACGGCGCGAGCGCGTATCGACGCTACGAGCAACGCGCGCTCGAGGCGGTGATCCACGAGCATCCGCACGCGGTGATCGCGTCGCCGGGCGGGCTCGTGTCGGAAGCGGGCACGTTCAACGCGCTGCTGTCGCACTGCTTCACCGTGTGGTTGCAGGCGACGCCCGAGGAACATATGCGCCGCGTCGTCGCGCAAGGCGATCTGCGGCCGATGTCCGGCAACCGCGAGGCGATGGACGACCTGAAGCGCATCCTCGCCGGGCGCGCCGAGCTGTACGGACGCGCGGACATGTCGTTCGACACCAGCGAAAAGACGCTCGCCGATGCGTACCTGCAGTTGCGCGACCGTCTCGCCGCGCGGCTCGCGGCGGAAGCCCCCGACGAGGCGCGCGTGAACTGACCGATCGCGGGCGCCAGGGTTTCCCCGTAAAAATGCACTAAAGTGCTTTACGCTGGTATGACGATGCACTATTGTTCAAAAAACAGATTGCATCATCCAGTCAGGAGACGCCCCATGTCCACAGCACCCACCGCCGTTGCCCAGGCCGCGCCGGTCGACTATCGCACCGAGCCGTCGCAGTACAAGCATTGGAAGCTCAGCTTCAACGGTCCGGTCGCGACGCTCGGCCTCGACGTCGCCGAGGACGGCGGCATTCGCGACGGCTACAAGCTGAAGCTCAATTCGTATGATCTCGGCGTCGACATCGAGCTGCACGACGCGATTCAGCGCATTCGCTTCGAGCATCCGGAAGTCCGCACGGTGGTGGTGACGAGCCTGAAGGACCGGGTGTTCTGCTCGGGCGCGAATATCTTCATGCTGGGGCTGTCATCGCACGCGTGGAAGGTCAACTTCTGCAAATTCACGAACGAAACGCGCAACGGGCTCGAAGATTCGTCGCGCCATTCGGGGCTGAAGTTTCTTGCCGCGGTGAACGGCGCGTGCGCGGGCGGCGGTTATGAACTCGCGCTCGCCTGCGATGAAATCTATCTGATCGACGATCGTTCCTCTTCGGTGTCGCTGCCGGAAGTGCCGCTGCTCGGCGTGCTGCCCGGCACCGGCGGACTCACGCGCGTGACCGACAAGCGCAAGGTGCGCCACGATCGCGCGGATATCTTCTGCACGGTGGTCGAGGGCGTGCGCGGCGAACGCGCGAAGGCCTGGCGTCTCGTCGACGAAGTCGTGAAGCCGAACCAGTTCGAGCAGGCCATTCAGGCGCGCGCGCTCGAACTCGGCGCGCACAGCGATCGTCCGGCCGGAGCGCCGGGCGTCGCGCTCACGCGCATCGAACGCACGGATCGCGAAGCTGGCCTCAGCTATCAGACGGTCGAGGTCACGATCGATCGCGCGAAACGTATGGCGACCTTCACCGCGCGCGCGCCGCGCACCGAGCAACCGACCGACCTCGCCGCGATCGCCGCGGCCGGCGCCAACTGGTGGCCGCTGCAATTCGCGCGCGAACTCGACGACGCGATCCTCTCGATGCGCACCAACGCGCTCGACATCGGCACCTGGGTGTTCAAGACCGAAGGCGACGCGGGCCATCTGCTCGCAGTCGATGCGACGCTGCTGCAGCACCGGGATCACTGGTTCGTGCGCGAAACGATCGGCATGCTGCGCCGCACGCTCGCGCGCCTCGACGTGTCGTCGCGCTCCATCTTCACGCTGATCGAGCCGGGTTCATGCTTCGCCGGCACGTTCGCGGAACTCGCGTTCGCCGCCGATCGCACCTACATGGCCGCGCTGCCCGACAACGAGGACGAGGAGCCGGCGATCACGCTGTCGGAAGTCAACTTCGGCCTGTATCCGATGGTGACGCATCAGTCGCGGCTCGCGCGGCGCTTCTACGAAGAAGCCGAGCCGCTCGACGCGGCGCGCGCGCTGATCGGCCAGCCGGTCAAGGCGCTCGACGCGGAGCGCTTCGGTCTCGTCACCGCGTCGCCTGACGATATCGATTGGGCCGACGAAATCCGCATCGCGCTCGAAGAACGCGCGGCGATGTCGCCCGATGCCTTGACCGGCCTCGAAGCGAATCTGCGCTTCAATGGGCCGGAGACGATGGAGACGCGCATTTTCGGCCGTCTCACCGCCTGGCAGAACTGGATCTTCAACCGGCCGAACGCAGTGGGCGAGAAGGGTGCGCTCAAGGTGTACGGCAAGGGCAGCAAGGCGCAATTCGATGTGTCGCGCGTGTGAGATGCGCCGCGCTCACTCCGACTAAACGACGCCGCCTGCCGATACGCGCCTCTCGCCACTGCAGCTTCCGAAAAGGGAATTGACCCAGGGAACCGACCATGTCCTCGATCAACTACAGCGAAAAGATTCCGAACAACGTCAACCTCGCCGACGACCGCGCGCTGCAACGCGCGCTCGAACAATGGCAGCCGAACTTTCTGTCATGGTGGGGCGACATGGGCCCGGAAGGCTCGCACGGTTACGACGTGTATCTGCGCACCGCGGTCAGCGTCGATGCGGGCGGCTGGGCGCACTTCGACTACGTGAAGATGCCCGAGTACCGCTGGGGCATTTTCCTCACGCCGGGCGAGCAGGATCGCACGATCCACTTCGGCGAGCACAAGGGCGAAGCCGCGTGGCAGGACGTGCCCGGCGAGCATCGCGCGAACCTGCGCCGCATCATCGTCACGCAGGGCGATACGGAACCGGCCTCGGTCGAGCAGCAGCGTCACCTCGGTTTGACCGCGCCGTCGCTGTACGATCTGCGCAACCTGTTCCAGGTCAACGTCGAGGAAGGCCGCCACTTGTGGGCGATGGTGTACCTGCTGCATCGCTACTTCGGCCGCGACGGTCGTGAGGAAGCCGAAGCCTTGCTCGGCCGTCGCTCGGGCGACGAGGACAACCCGCGCATTCTCGGCGCGTTCAACGAGAAAACGCCGGACTGGCTCGCGTTCTACATGTTCACCTACTTCACCGACCGCGACGGCAAGTTCCAGTTGTCGGCGCTCGCGGAGTCGGGCTTCGATCCGCTCGCGCGCACGACGAAGTTCATGCTGACCGAGGAAGCGCATCATATGTTCGTCGGCGAATCGGGCGTGTCGCGCGTGATCCAGCGTACCGCGCAGGTGATGAACGAACTCGGCACCGACGACGTCGCGAAGATCCGCGCGGCCGGCGTGATCGATCTGCCGACCATCCAGCGCTATCTGAACTTCCATTACTCGGTCACGATCGACCTGTTCGGCGCCGATCATTCGTCGAACGCGGCGACGTTCTATAGCTCGGGTCTGAAGGGCCGCTACGAGGAAGGCAAGCGCGACGACGATCATCGCCTGAACGAGCATGCTTACAAGCTGCTCGACGTGCAGGACGGCAAGCTCGTCGAGCGCGAAGTGCCGATGCTCAACGCGATGAACGAAGTGCTGCGCGACGATTACATCAAGGACTCGGTTGCGGGGGTTGGACGCTGGAACAAGGTGCTCGAGAAGGCCGGCGTCGACTTTCGCATGACGGTGCCGCACAAGGCGTTCAACCGGCAGATCGGCACGTTCGCCGGCACGCGGGTGTCGCCGGACGGACGCGTGCTCAGCGAAGCCGAATGGGCCGCCAACGAAGCGAACTGGCTCGCCACGCCGGAAGACCGCGCGTTCGTCGCTTCGCTGATGGGCCGCGTCGCCGAGCCGGGCAAGTTCGCGAACTGGATCGCGCCGCCCGCGATGGGCGTGAACCGTCAGCCGGTCGATTTCGAATACGTGCGCTTCAACTGAAGCAGGCGAGGAAGTCATGAACGGGCCAGTATCGGTCGAAGTTCTGCGGCAGCATCTGATCGATCCGGAGATCTGCATTCGCTGCAATACCTGCGAAGAGACCTGTCCGGTCGATGCGATCACGCACGACGACAACAACTACGTCGTGAAGGCCGACGTCTGCAACGGCTGCATGGCCTGCGTGCCGCCGTGCCCGACCGGCGCGATCGACAACTGGCGCACGGTGCTGAAGGCCGACGCGTATTCGATCGACGAGCAGTTTACGTGGGACGTGTTGCCGGAGCAGAACACGATGGCGGTGCCGGCTGAAGAACCGGTGGCCGCGTCCACCGCGGGCGACAGCGCCGCCGAAGCGGACGGCATCGAAGTGGATACCGTGCGCGGCGCGGTCGTGCCGCCGTGGTCGGCCGCGAAGCCGTACGTGAATCTCTACACGCATAAGGCGCCGACCACCGCGACGGTGGTCGGCAACTACCGGCTCACCGACAGCGCGACGTCGAGCGACATCCATCACATCGTGCTCGATTTCGGCTCGATGCCGTTTCCGGTGCTCGAAGGCCAGTCGATCGGCATTCTGCCGCCGGGAGCTGCCGCCGACGGCCGCGTGCATCACGCGCGCCAGTACTCGATCGCGAGTCCGCGCGATGGCGAGCGGCCCGGCTATAACAACGTGTCGCTGACGGTGAAGCGGGTGTCGCAGCAGCACGGCGACGCGATCGACGGCGTGTGCTCGAACTATCTGTGCGATCTGAAGAAGGGCGACGTGGTCAACGTGATCGGTCCGTTCGGCAGCACCTTCCTGATGCCGAATCATCCGAACTCGCATCTGCTGATGATCTGCACGGGCACCGGTTCCGCGCCGATGCGCGCGATGACCGAGTATCGCCGCCGCAAGCGCCTCAAAGGCGCGACCGGCAAGCTGATGCTGTTCTTCGGCGCGCGTACCAAGGAGGAGCTGCCGTACTTTGGACCGCTGACGAATCTGCCGAAGGATTTCATCGACACCACGCTCGCGTTTTCGCGCACGCCGGGACAGGCGAAGCGCTACGTGCAGGACGCAATGCGCGAACGTTCGGCCGACGTCGCGAACCTGCTGAAGGACGACAACACCTATATCTACGTGTGCGGCCTCAAGGGCATGGAGGACGGTGTGCTGCAGGCGCTCAAGGATATCGGCGAGCAGCATCAGCTCGATTGGGAAGCGTTGTGGGCAAAGCTGAAGCGGGAAGGGCGGCTGCATCTGGAGACGTACTGAGCGGCGCGCCGACACGCCGACCCACACCGAAAGCTCCGCGAAAAGGCTCCGCAAGGGCTCGTGAAAGCATGAGTGCTTGCGGGGCCTTTTTGCCTGCGCCATATGCTTGACGGCAGAGCGCAGCGGCTGACCTGTGCGGATCGACGCACCGCGCGCGAAGCGCTTTGAAAATCGCGGACGGTTTGCTACAGTCGGCCCACACAGCCGGCCGCACGCCGGCACTCCCCGCCAAACGCGGCAGTCCGCCACCCGCGCAGCCACTCAGACGGAGCCGTCCGATGAAGCCGATTCGTTCACTTGCGATGATTGCGCTGTTGCAGGCAGCACTGGCGCATCCGGCTAGCGCCGACGATCTCGCGCGGATCAAGGCATCGGGCGTGTTCCGGATCGGCACCGAAGGTACGTACGCCCCGTTCACCTACCACGACGACGCGGGCAAGCTGACCGGCTTCGACGTCGAGATTGGGAGCGCGATCGCGCAGCGTCTCGGCGTCAAGCCGCAATTCATCGAAGGCAAATGGGAAGGACTGGTCGGCGGTCTCGACGTCAATCGCTACGACGCGGTGATCAACGAGGTCGCGATCACCGACGAGCGCAAGCTCAAATACGATTACTCGGACCCGTACATCACGTCGCACGCGGTGCTGATCGTCGCATCGGACAACACAACGATCAAATCTTTCGACGACCTGAGGGGCCGCAAATCGGCCAATACGCTGACCAGCAACGTCGGCAGGATCGCGGCCGCGCACGGCGCGCAGGTGATTCCGGCGCAGGGCTTCGACGAATCGATCGAGCTGCTCGTCGCGGGCCGCGTCGACGCGACCGTCAACGATTCATTGTCGTTTCTCGACTACAGGAAGCGCGAGCCCGAGGCGAGGATCAAGGTCGTCGCGGTCGATACGTCGCCCGATAGCAGCGACAAGTCGGCCGTACTGATCCGCAAGGGCAATCCAAAGCTGCGCCTGGCGATCGACGACGCGCTCGCCGGCATGAGAAAAGACGGTACGTATCAGCGGATTTCGCTGAAGTACTTCGGCCGGGACGTGTTTCATTGACCGTCGGCCGACGTTGACGCGGATAAATCCACATTAAAAAAGAAGGGGCGTCGAAACGCCCCTTCTTCGTTGTCGTCAGCCCGTCGAACCTGCGGCGTGCCGCACGTTCAACGCGGCAGACGCTGGCCTCACACCGTCGCGTCGCTCAGCGCAGCGTCGAAGAAGCGCTCCTGGGCATCCGTGTTCACGCGTGCATACGCGCGGTTCACGCCGCTGATCACCGCGCGGATCGACGCGGTGATCAGGTTTGCATCGACACCGACGCCGAACGCGCTGCCGGCCACATCGGTGCCGGCCATTTCGGCGATCGCGATCGCGCGCGCATCGGCGCCCTGCGTGAGCGCGCGTTCCTCGTAGTGCTGGATGCGCACGGGCACGTCGAAGGCGTGCATCAGCGCGTCGAGCGGACCGTTGCCGGCGCCGCCCAGCACGCGCGGCGTGCCGTTGATTTCGACGTTGAGCTTGATGTGCTCGCGGCCGTCATGCTCGGACAGGCTGTGGCTGATATAGCGGACCGGCTCGGCCGTGCGCACGTATTCCTGCTGGAACAGCTCCCAGATCTGCGCGGGCGTGACTTCCTGGCCGCTCTGGTCGGTGAAGCGCTGCACGGCCGAGCTGAAATCGACCTGCAGACGGCGCGGCAACACGACGCCGTAGCTCTGCTCGAGCAGGTACGCGATACCGCCCTTGCCCGACTGGCTGTTCACGCGAATCACGGAGTCGTAGGTTCGGCCGAGGTCGCTCGGATCGATCGGCATGTACGGCACTTCCCAGATCGCGTCCGGCTTCTGCGCGGCGAAGCCCTTCTTGATCGCATCCTGGTGCGAGCCCGAGAACGCGGTGAAGACGAGATCGCCGACATACGGATGACGCGGATGCACCGGCAACTGCGTGCATTCCTCGGCCGTGCGCGCGACTTCGTTGATGTTCGAGAAATCGAGCTCTGGGTCGACGCCCTGCGTGTACAGGTTCAACGCGAGCGTGACGAGGTCGACGTTGCCGGTGCGCTCGCCGTTGCCGAACAGACAACCTTCGACGCGATCCGCGCCCGCCATCACCGCGAGCTCCGCGGCCGCGACGGCCGTGCCGCGGTCGTTATGCGGGTGGACGGAGACGATCAGCGAGTCGCGACGCGCGAGATTGCGGTGCATCCATTCGATCTGGTCGGCGTAGACGTTCGGCGTGGCCATTTCGACGGTGGCCGGCAGATTGACGATCGCCTTGTGCTCGGGCGTCGGTTGCCAGATGTCGAACACCGCGTCGCAGACTTCCTTCGCGAATTCGAGTTCGGTGCCGCTGAACACTTCCGGGCTGTATTGCAGCGTGAAGTGCGTGTCCGGTTGCGCGTCGGCGAGGCGTTTCATCGTGCGCGCGGCCTTCTGCGCGAGTTCGATCACGCCGCTCTTTTCGAGGCCGAACACGATCTTGCGGAATTCCGGCGCGGTCGCGTTGTACAGATGGACGATCGCGCGCGGGGCGCCGCGCAACGATTCGAAGGTACGCTCGATCAGATCGTCGCGCGCCTGCGTGAGCACTTCGATCGTCACGTCGTCAGGAATATGGCCACCCTCGATCAGCTCGCGCACGAAGTTGAAATCAGTCTGCGACGCCGACGGAAACGCGACCTCGATTTCCTTGAAGCCGATCTGCACCAGCGTCTTGAACATGCGCATCTTGCGCTCGGCGTTCATCGGCTCGAACAGCGCCTGGTTGCCGTCGCGCAGATCGGTGCTCATCCAGATCGGCGCGCGCGTGATGGTGCGCGACGGCCACTGGCGATCCGTCAAATTGATCGGCTTGAACGAACGGTACTTGGTAGCAGGGTTTTTCAACATTTTCATCATCCGGGGGAGAGACCGTGGAATGGGTGTCGACCGGACGACGAAAACGCGATACTGGGCCGCCGGTCGGAAACCGGGGCTGGGTCAGTTACTGGGGATTCAAGCGATGCTTCGGTGTATCAGAGAGAAGCGGACGCGCGCAGCAGCAGACCTAGCCCGGTAGAGCGGGCTAGTAGTAGCGATAGGGTGGTCTGGACGCGGTACATAGTGCGCAATGGGAACATATTATTGAGAAAGCGTCAAGGGCCGAGGTGGAGTGGGCCGCGGCCTGCTCGGCTGCAGAAGGGGGCGAGCGGCCGCTCGTATGGAAGGTGCGGTGGGACGCTCGCGCGGCACTCGATTCAGGGGTGAGCTCACGAGGCGTCGTCAATTCACAGAGCAGGAGGTGAACATGAAAAGGGTGGTAGCGAAGATATCCGGCCTCGCGAGGATCTGCGCGTGCGCGGCCTTGGCATGTGGGTTCGTCGGGCAGGCCGGCGCGCAGGGGCTCAGCGCGCAGAACGACATGAACGCGCGGCAGAACAGTACAGCTCTGATGCCGCAGGCGGCGCGCGGCAGCGAGTATCCGACGCATGGCAACCAGCAGGCGGGCGAGCTGAATCTGAATCCGACCGATCCGCGTGCGCAACTGGTCAACGGCTTGCCGAACAACGCGAGCGCGGGCGGCTATGGCGCGCCGCTGGCGGGCGTGCGTACTTACGTGCAACCGCCCCAGCCGGCGAATTGAGACTGGCGAAGCAGGATCGGCAGACGAAGACTACGACGCTGAAGGCGGCAAGCTGAAGCCGTTGCGTGCCGCGCAGTCTTGGTCGACGCCCCGCGTTGATCACGCGCCGGACCAAAGTCGCAACGTATCGCTGTTCACCATCACCGATACGCCTATCGCGAGGAGGATCAGCGGCAGCAGCGCCGAGCCGTAGCGCCGGATCGGCGCGCCGAGCAACGGGTGGTCGACCAGCCATGCCGCGCCCGCGCACCAGAGCCCAATCATCACGACGAACACGAGCGAAACCAGCGCATTCTCGGCGGGCGTACGACTCGCGTACAGCGGCACGTAGACGGCGAGGTTGTCCGAGCCGTTGGCGATGGCGACGCTCGCGACGGTCCAGCTCGATGAGCCGCGAACGGATGGCGGAGCGCTTGCGCGGCTGTCCTCGCTATCTTCGCTGGCGTTGCGCCGCGCGTGGCCGGGACCGAAGCGCTGCCAGGCCTTGTGCAGGCCGACGACGATCGGCAGCAAGCCGAGCAGGCCTACATAACCGGCCGGGAGGCGCGTGAGCAAGGCCGCGAGCACGAGCGCCGCGGCGACGAGGATCAAAGAGCCCGCGTACTGTCCCGCGACCACGCGGCGCCGCTCCACGCCCGTTTCGGTCAGAAAGCCGAGCAGCACGAACAGGTTGTCGATATTGGTCGCGGCGTAGGCGACGATCGCGAGCAGGACGAGGCTGAGCATGAAGAAGCCGAGATCGTTACCGGGGGTAGAGTCGTTTTGAATTCGCCGCGCAATGTGGGCAACCGGGCTGCCGGCTGCGCCATCGAGGGCGCGACCGGTCAACACAATGCCGATGCGCTGGGTCAAGGTCAAGCGGCAGGCGGCCGCGAAGCCCGGCGACGGGGTCGTAAGCTACAATGACCGAGGCTTGGAACAACGGAACATCGATGAAGATTCGCCTTCTCTCTATCGCCTGTGTCGCGAGCGCCGTGGCGCTGCTGGCGGCCTGCACGATCGGTACCCGCAACTCGGGCGCATGCGAACAATTGATGCGCAGCAAGCTGGCCGAGGCGCCGTCGGGGATGTCGTCGGATACGCTGCGGGTCACGCATCGCGGGGCCGCGATTCGCGGCTCGCGTGTCGTGGTGGAGGGGACGATCGAGCATCGGGTAAGCGCGTCCGAGGTGGCGGTCTCCGCGCCGCTCGCGGCATCGGCATCGCAAGCGGCGACGGACGTCAACGTGGCCGCGAAGCAGGCCGAGCCGAAGAGGGTCAGCACGCCGGCCGCCGCCGAGTGCACGTTCCACGGCGAAGAGCTGGACGTATTCCGCTGGCTCGCGCCGGCAAAGCTGGCCGCGCCGGCCGCGCAACCCGCCAGCGCGGCGGGCTGAGTTCCCGTCCGCGTCTCGCGCCATCGCTGCGCATCCAACCCAATCAACCTCAGAACGCGTAATACGGCCCCTGGCCGGCCGACGTATTGCGCGCCGCAATCGCCGTGTAAATGCGTTTGCCGTAAAAGAACGGCAAGCCCCAGCCGAAGCCCTGACTCGAATTGCCGGCGAGATTGTCGAACGCGTTGTTCGACGATGAGAACAGCGTGCTCGAATTGGCTATGTCGAATGACACCGTGCTCGACACGCCATCGATGCCGGTGATCGACGCGCTCGCCGACTGCGTCGAAGTCGGGCAGTACCACAAGCCGCACAACGGGAACTGCGTCGAGTGGAAGAACAGGCCGTTCGAGCCGCTGTCGAGATAGCTCACCGCATAGGTCTGACCGCCCGAGTTCGTCGTCACGTAGCCGGTCGCGGCGTTCGCCTTCAGGACGTTCGGGCTCGTCAGCGTGTTGTTCGACTGGGTGCCGATGCCGAAGATCAACGAGCCCGACACGCTGGCCGCGCCCGCATCGGCGACGGCCGGCAGGTCGATCACGACGCCGTTGTTGTCGAGCGGGAAGCTGCTGACCGGGTTGGTCACCTGCTGTGCGAGCGGCTGCGCGGTTGCGGTGCAGCCGCTCGTCGTGCAGCTGTAGTACCAGCGCGGCAATGCGGAGTTCGAGCAGCCGTTGCCGCAGTCGACCGGGAACAGGCCCACGCCGAGGATCCCGTTCGAGTGCAGGCTCGACACCGTCAGCAGCGACGCGCCGGAGTTCGCGCAGTCGGTGGGTGCGGCGGGCAGCGCACTGTCGGCGATTACCTGGATCGGAATCGATGACGCCTGTTGGCCAGCCATGCGTACGTCCGCGTTGCGGATCGAGCCCCACGCATAACCGCTGCCGAACACCGCGCATTCGGCGCTCACGCCGCCGCCCGCGGCGATGGTCGGCAGCGACAGGGTCGTCGGCAGCGCCGATGCGAGGATGCGCAGGCCGTTCGAGCCGGTGTCGACCTGGATGTCGTCGATTGTCGCGCAGTTGCTGGTGCCGGCCTGGCAGACGGTGACGCTCGTCGTCAGCATGTTGCGCGTACTGCCGGGCGATACGCCGACCGTGACCAGCTGCACGTTGGGCGTGGTCGATTGCGGCACGTTCGCGCTCTGCGTCGTGTTCGACGCGCTCGTGGAACTGGTCGACGAGGTCGGCGCGGTCGCGGACGGCGTCGAGCCCGAGCCGGACGAGCTGGCCGAGGAACTGCCGCCTCCGCCGCCGCAGCCGACGAGGGCCGCGCAGACGATCAGAAGCAGGGCATGGAAACGCAAGGCGGATTTCATGGCGTGGCGATCCGTCGGGTGGAACTCAGACGTGAAGGGGCGCGAGCGACGCGTGCGGGGCGCACGCGTTACTGGATGTCGTCGGAGGTGACGCCGGCGGGCAAAGCCGCCGGCAGCCACGCGCGGCCGACGTAGCCGCGCATCGGTCCGCCGGACTCGACGATCACGTCGGCGCGCGTGACCCGCGACGAATGCAGATTGCCGCTGCCGGCCGCCGCCGCGGCGCCTGTCTTGTACGAGTCGCCGTATTTGCCGAGTAGCGCGTGCAGATCCGGCATCGTCGGGCCTTGCCACGCGTAGGCGACGATCAGGCCGGTGCTGGTCGCGTATTCGTTGATGGTCGTATTGCCAGCGTCGGTCCACGTGCGCTCGCGCAGTGCGCCATTGAGCAGCGTGCGCGGCGCGCTCGCGCCCGACACCGCCTGGCTCGGCATCGTGCCGCCCAATTCGGCATGCGCGCCGAAGCTCGCGCAGCACGCGACGATGGCGATCGCCGAGGCGATCGCGGATGGATTGAGACAGGACTGGGACATGAGGCCTTCCTCGTTTGGCGCCGGATTTTTATTGAGATAACTCGATTAATCTGGCGCTGGTCTTTTTTCTGGTTTTTGCACATCGCGGCGGACAGGACCGCGCGCCATGTTTAAAAACAAGCCGCATGCAGACCGGAAGCCCTTATTCGGCGGGCCTCCGGCAAAGACTTGGGAATACTCCCAAGGTCAACTCGAAAGTGTTATTTAGTGTTAAATTTACCTCATAAGAAGGCAAATAGCATGATGGGCGCGGACTTTTTTCCCGTGGTCGCTTCGTAGCCGTGGCATGCGGCGATTCGCGGGCAAACCCCAGTTTTTGCACAGGCCTCGCCGGGACCGGTAAAATGTTGGGTTGATCCACGGAAACTTGCCGTGGCGTAGCGGAAGGATTCCCCGAACATGACTGATTTTCGTCTCACCAAGCGGTTTGCAGTAATGCTCATGGCAGGCGGGCTGGTCGCCGGCTGCGGCACCTCGTCGCCGACCAAAATCGACTATAGGAGCGACTCCCGTTCGAAGCAGGTATCGCTTGCCGTACCGCCGAACATGATCGACGAGACGGCCGATCAGCGTTCGCTGCCGCCGCAGGGCGGCGAAACCTCGCTGTCCACGCTGAAACAGGTGCAGGCACAGGCGCCGGCCGGCGACGCGGTCGCGGTCGTGCCGCCCGTCCAGGGCATCCACATCCAGCGCGACGGCACCGAGAGCTGGCTCGTGATCGACAACAAAACGCCCGATCAGGCCTGGCCGCAAATCCGCCGCTTCTGGCAGGAGCAGGGCTTCCTGCTCGTCGTCGACCAGCGCGACAAGGGCGTGATGGAAACCGACTGGAACGAAACCCACGCGCAGATCAATGACGGCTTTATCCGCAACACGCTGTCGAAGGCGATGGGCAACAGCTACGTGAGTTCGGAGCGCAACAAGTTCCGCACGCGTCTCGAAGCGGCGCCGAAGGGCGGCACCTATGTGTTCGTCAGCCAGAAAGGCATGCGTGAGGCGATCACCGGTACGAACAACGAGTCGACCCAGTGGCAACCCAAGCCGAACGACCCGGCGCTCGAGCAGGAATACCTGAAGCGCCTGATGGTCTCGCTGGCGCGGGCCGATTCGGGTGGCAACACGGGTGGCATGCAGAACGCCGAGCTGTCGCCCGCGGGCACGCAGATCGCGCCGAACGCGGCGACGGCGGGTGCGAAGTCGGCGACGGCCGCCGTTGTCGCGCAGAACGTCGCGCTCGCGGCGCAACCGCCTATGCCGGACGCGGATTCGGCCAACAACACGTCGGCGCAGCTCTCATCGACCGAACTCACGCTCGGCGAGCCGTATGACCGCGCGTGGCTGCGCGTGGGCCTCGCACTCGATCGCAGCAATTTCACGGTCGACGATCGCGACATGAGCCGCGGCCTCTATTTCGTGCGCTACGTCGATCCGAAGGATATGTCGTCGGCCGAGCAGGGCTTCTGGAGCCAGGTCTTCCACGGCAAGAAGGAGAAGGTCGCCAGGCAGTATCGCGTGAACGTGCGCGCGGTGACGCCGAACCAGACCCGCGTGGCCGTGGTCGACGACAAGGGGCAACTCGACGAAAGCTCGCAGGCCAAGCAGATCATGAGCCTGATGGCCGACCAGCTGCACTGATACGAGAGCCTCGCGGCCGACGCCGCCGGTTCGACGAAACCGCCCGGAGAAATCCGGGCGGTTTTTTTTGACTATGCATTTGACGCGCGAAGGGCCCGCGCGTGAGCCGATGTAACGTGACCGGATCGGCAAGCCGCGACCCGGCGCGGTTGCCGATTGACTCCGTGCGCTCAGGTATCCGCGCGCCGCGTCCCCATCCACGGCAAGCGCTTGACTACGCCGGTCGCCAACGCGGTGCCGACCAGAATCACAGCGCACCCTTCGAGCATGCCGGGCGACACCGTCTCGCCGAGAAACAACGCGCCCCACAGAATGCCGAAGATCGGAATCACGAAGGTCACGGTGATCGCGCGCGTCGGCCCGGCGACCGCGATCAGATGGAAGAACAGCATGTACGCGATGCCGGTACAGGCGACGCCGAGCGCGATCACCGCGCCCCACGCGCGCAGCGAGATCGGCGCGGCGGGCCAGTAGATGACCGCGAGCGGCAGCAGCACGATCGTCGCGCCGATCATCGTGCCGGTCGCGACGGTCAGCGCGTCGACGCCAGTCAGGTGACGCTTCGTGTAGTTGGCGGCGATGCCGTAGAGCAGCGTGGCGCCGAGCGCGGCGCCGGCCGCAAGCGCGACGCTCAGCGGCGAGGCGGCCGAGCCGGCCGGCGCCGCGATCTGATCCCACACGAGCATCAGCACGCCGAGAAAGCCGACCACGAGACCGAGCGTGCGCAGTGCGCTGAGCCGGTCGCGCAGCCACAGGAAGCCGACCAGCGCGCCCCACAGCGGCGCGCACGCATTGATCACCGACGTGACGCCCGCCGACAGTGTCAGCTCGGCATACGCGAACAGGCAGAATGGTGCCGCCGAATTGACGATACCGACCACGAGCAGCGGCACTGCGTGCGTGCGCAACACGGTGGCGGACTGTTGCAGCGGCCGTCGCGCGATCAGCACGATCGCGAGAAAGAGCGCGCCGATGCCGACGCGCAGCGCCATCAGCGGCGCGACGCCGAAGTCGGTCACGCCGACGCGGATGAACAGGAACGATGCGCCCCACAGGGCAGCGAGGATCAGCAGTTGCAGCAGGTTTCTGGTTTTCATTGGAATGGCGCCGCGCGCAGTTGAGTCGGGACGCCAGCTCATCGTAACAGTGCGATCGCGCGAATCGTTTCAGTACGGGATGAAACGGCAAGATCCGGGAGACAGCCGCGTCCGATGAGGTCGATGGTAAGCGCTGCGAGGGCGCGCGCCAAACGAGCAATTCTCGCCGATATGTGAGAAAAATTGCGATCAGGCGGAACGGCAGTGGGATGGGATCGGAAACGGCGCCCGCGATGCGTGGGCGGCCGTCCGAAAGATGTGAATTGCATTGCGCCGTTAATGGCGCGACCTCAATGCGGAATCATCCATTGCAGGACGTTCTGCTGCGCCCAGACGAGCACGCCGAGCAGCACCGTTAGCAGAATCGAATGTTTGAAGGTCTTGGCGAACACGACGCCTTCCTTGCCCTTCAACTCGGTGGTCGCGACGCCGGTCGCGATGTTCTGCGGCGAGATCATCTTGCCCATCACGCCGCCCGACGAGTTGGTCGCCGCCATCAGCACCGGATTCAGATTGAGCTGGTTGGCCGCGACCACCCTGCAGATTGCCGAACAGCGCATTGCCCGACGTATCGCTGCCCGACAGGAACACCGCCACCCAGCCGAGGAACGCCGACACGAGCGGAAACAGCGGCCCGACCGACGCAACGCCGAGACCGAGCGTGTAGGTGAGTCCCGAGTAGTTCATCAGGTAAGCGAGGCCGACGATCGTTGCCACGGTCAGGATCGCGATGCGCGTTTGCACCCACGTATCGGAGATCGCCTTGCCGAACTCGGCGGGCGAGAGCCGTACGACGAACGCCGTGATGAGCGCGGCGACGAGGATCGCGGTACCGGTCGCGAGCGGCTGGAAGTCCCAGACTGCGCCGTACGGCGTGTTGTAGAGCGTGATGAACACGGCCTTGTCGAGACCGGGCCACGACACCTTGATGTCGCCGATCGTGAAGATCCTCGCGATCGTCCAGATGATCACGACGACCGACACGATGATCCACGGATACCAGCCCTGTGCGCCGCCGATCTTGCCGCGCACCTCGCTGATGCGATCGACGTTGATCGCGAATTTCGGATCGACGGCGGGCTTCCAGAGGCGCAGGAACGCAACGGTGAGGATCAGCGAAACCAGCGACGACAGCACGTCGGTCAGGCTGTAGTTGATGAAGTTCGAGACGACGAACTGGGTCAGCGCGAAGCTCAGGCCCGAGACCAGCAGCACCGGCCAGATCCGCAGCATGTGGCGAAAGCCCGCGTACACGGCGATCACATAGAAGGGCAGCAGGACCGCGAAGAAAGGCAATTGCCGCCCGACCATCTTGCCGAGCACATCGGACGGCAGATGCGTGACCGCGCCGAGCACCGTGATCGGCACGCCGAGCGCGCCGAACGCGACCGGCGCGGTGTTGAAGATCAGCGTGAAGGTCAGCGCTTCGAGCGTCGGAAAGCCGAGCATGATCAGCAGCGAGCTCGTGATCGCGACCGGCGTGCCGAAACCCGAAATGCCCTCGAGCAGCGCGCCGAACGAAAAGCCGACCACGACGAGCACGATGCGCCGGTCGTTCGGCAGGTTGTCGATCATCCACAGGCGAAAGGCCTCGAAGCGTCCCGAGCGCTGCGCGATGTTGTACAGCAGGATCGCGGTGAACACGATCCACATCACTGGCCAGATCGCGAACACGACGCCAGCCGCGACCGAGTTGAACGCGAGCCCGACCGGAAACTGCCAGACGAAAATCGCCACGATCAAACCGATGATCAGTCCCGCGAGCGACGCTTGCCACGCGGGCCTGCGCGCCCAGCCGAGCAGCGCGAGCACGGCGATGATCGGCAGCGCGGCGACGATGAACGACGGAAAAAGCGAATTGCCAACCGGAGTGAGTAGTTGATGAAACATCACGTCTCCTTCGTTGTTGTGTAATTCGACGCGGGGATTGCGCATGACGGCGCGTCGCTCTGATTCGGCGGACGCTCGCAAGTGGCCTCGACAAAGCGGCGTCGCCCGATTTAAGCGGGTGCTGCATGAAACCTTCCAAGGATAGAGCGCCTTACCGGCGCGTCAAGCCGGGAAAGTACGGGCGGGGTATGCGCGGTGGAGGGCGATACGCGCGGAAAACGACTCATGAAGAAGCGCGCGCGCCGGCAGTTGAAGTGCCGGCGCGTGCACGCTGCGCGACGAAAGAGGACAGGTCAATGCGAGTGGCCGCCCCCATGACCGCCCCAATGGCCGCCCCAATAACCGCCAATGCCGATCGCAATCGACGGTCCGTAGTAGGCGGGGTAGCCGTAATAAGCGGGATAAGGCGGCGGCGGATAGTAGGCGGGATAAACCGGCGGCGCCGCGTACACAGGCGCGGGAACCGTATAACCGGGCGGCATGTCTTGCGGTGCGACCTGCATTTGCGCCTGGGCTTGAGGCGTCTGTTGTTGATCGGTCGCCGGCGCGGTTTGGTCGGCTGTGGTCGCGGGCGCGGTCGAATAGTACGACGGGTAATAGCCGGCGGGATAGTAGCCGGCGGGGTAATAGCAGCCTGCCAAAAAGAGACTCGAGGCGAGCACGCAAATCGCGGTGGCGGGCCGCGCGAATCTCGCGGAAAAACTGGACGAATCGCGTGGCGTCGAGAGGCGCACCACGCAAAGATGGGTGACGACGCGGGACTTCATGGCGCGCTCCTCGATGAACCGATGCCGCCTTGCGCGACGTCGTTATGAGGAGCTTACGCTCTTGCCGCGGCAGCGCTGTGGCAAAACCGCAACCGCATATTTCAGCCTATTTCCACGCGCGCTGTCGGGACGAGGGCGCACTGCATCCGCCGCCCTCGGCAGTCCGGACCGTGGTCCGAAAAAAATCGTTTGCTGTCCTGTATGAATCGTTAGACGCGTCATCGGACGCAACGCTCACTTGCCGCTCACTTGCCGACCTGGTTACCGATGACGCCGCCTACCGCCGCGCCGCCCAGCGTCGACCAGCCATTGCCGCCGATCGCCGCGCCAGCGGCGCCGCCGACACCCGCGCCGATCGCGGTGTCGCGTGTACGTGGAGACATGTCGCCGCATGCCGCGAGACCCGCGACAAGTGAAAGGGCGGCTGCGACCGTACCAAGACGAGTACCGGGATGACGGATCGATTTCATGATGCTGACTCCGCTCGTTGTTGGAAACAGATGTTTCCTTCTCTCAGCACGCAACGTGCCTGCTCGATGCGGTGGAATAAAAAAGCCCGCCATGCCGGCGGGCTTCGATACTGCCGTGCTGGTTAGCGCGAATCGCGCAACCCGCTCATTGCCGTTGATAAATCTCCGCACCTTGCTTCATGAACTCGATCGACTTTACTTCCATGCCTTTCTTCAGCGCTTCGTCGTCGGTGACGCCTTGTTGCGCGGCGAACTCGCGTACGTCCTGGGTGATCTTCATCGAGCAGAAGTGCGGGCCGCACATCGAGCAGAAATGCGCGACCTTGGCCGAATCCTTCGGCAGCGTTTCGTCGTGGAATTCGCGCGCCTTGTCCGGGTCGAGACCGAGATTGAACTGGTCTTCCCAGCGGAATTCGAAGCGCGCCTTCGACAGCGCGTTGTCGCGCACCTGCGCGCCCGGATGACCCTTCGCGAGATCGGCGGCATGCGCGGCGAGCTTGTACGTGATGATGCCGGTCTTCACGTCGTCCTTGTTCGGCAGACCGAGGTGTTCCTTCGGCGTCACGTAGCACAGCATCGCGGTGCCGAACCAGCCGATCATCGCGGCGCCAATGCCCGACGTGATGTGGTCGTAGCCCGGCGCGATGTCGGTGGTCAGCGGCCCGAGCGTGTAGAACGGCGCCTCGTCGCACCAGTCGAGCTGCAGGTCCATGTTTTCCTTGATCAGCTGCATCGGCACATGGCCCGGACCTTCGATCATCACCTGCACGTCGTGCTTCCACGCGATCTGCGTGAGTTCGCCGAGCGTCTTCAGCTCGCCCAGTTGCGCTTCGTCGTTCGCGTCGTAGATCGAGCCGGGACGCAGGCCGTCGCCGAGCGAGAAGGCCACGTCGTAGGCCTTCATGATTTCGCAGATCTCTTCGAAATGCTCGTACAGGAAGCTTTCCTTGTGATGCGCGAGACACCACTTCGCCATGATCGAGCCGCCGCGCGACACGATGCCGGTCATCCGGTTCGCCGTGAGCGGCACATATTGCAGACGCACGCCCGCGTGGATCGTGAAGTAGTCGACGCCTTGCTCGGCCTGCTCGATCAGCGTGTCGCGGAAGATTTCCCAGGTGAGGTCTTCAGCCTTGCCGTTGACCTTTTCGAGCGCCTGATAGATCGGCACCGTGCCGATCGGCACCGGGCTGTTGCGGATGATCCATTCGCGTGTTTCATGAATGTGCTTGCCGGTCGACAGATCCATCACCGTGTCGCCGCCCCAGCGGATCGCCCACGTCATCTTGTCGACTTCCTCGCCGATCGACGATGTCACCGCCGAGTTGCCGATGTTCGCATTGACCTTCACGAGGAAGTTGCGGCCGATGATCATCGGCTCGCTTTCCGGGTGATTGATGTTGTTCGGGATGATCGCCCGGCCGCGCGCGATTTCCTCGCGCACGAACTCCGCGGTGATTTCGGTGAGGCCGTTCGGACCGAACGCGCTCGCGCCGAATGCCTGGCCGGGGTGCTGACGGCCCATCATCGCGGCGAGCTTCGCGCCGTTCGGGCCGCTCGTCTTCAGGGTCTCGAGGTACTCGGCACGGCGCTGGTTTTCGCGAATCGCGATGTATTCCATTTCCGGCGTGATGAGGCCTTGCTTCGCGTAGTGCATCTGCGTCACGTTCCTGCCGGCGATCGCGCGGCGCGGCGTACGATGCAGTCCCGGAAAACGCAGCTGCGCGGTGGCCGGATCGGCGGCGCGCTCGCGGCTGAAGCTGCTCGACAGACCGGTCAGCGGCTCGGTGTCGCCGCGCTCCTCGATCCACGCCTCGCGCAGTGCGGGCAGACCCGCGCGGATGTCGATCTCCGCGTCCGGGTCGGAGTAGGGGCCCGACGTGTCGTACACGTAGATCGCCGGATTCTTTTCGCCGCCGAAGCTGTCGGGCGTGTCGGCCTGCGAGATTTCGCGCATCGGCACGCGGATGTCGGGGCGCGAGCCGGTCACGTAGACCTTGCGCGAATTCGGCAACGGCGCGACGGCGGCCTCGTCCACGTGGGCTTCGGCGGAAATAAACTTCGGGTTGGCGTTCATGTAAGTCTCCGTACAAAGTGGGGCGGCTAAGCAGGAGACCGAGATGGAAGTAGTCGGAAATCGCGGAGAGATGAGGCCCTTGAGGCTGGAGCGAAATCCGTACGCTTCCCTGCGCTGGCATTATCCAGATCAGGTTCAAAGGGTATTTCTCACCCACGCAACACGGACCTCCAGCTCCGCGCTACGCAGGACCCCCGCGTTAGCAGCGCACACGATACACCGGCCGCCCGCGGTTTGGCAACCTGTCTGAATGACTCAAAAAACTGGTCCGGATGAAACCAGACATCTCCTATGCTTGATTCGAGACCGCATCAGACAGGGCAACTTACAGCGAGGGAACGGCCGCCTTACAGTGAAAAATCGTCGGCGGCTTCAGGCTGATACAGGATTTTGTCGAGCTTGAGCACTTTCTGATCGCCGCTGGGTGGCGTGAAGCGGATGCTCTCGCCGCGGCGCGCGCCGAGCAGCGCGAGGCCTGCCGGCGAGAACACGTTCAGGCGCCCTTGCGCGAAATCGGCGTTGGGCGGATAGACGACGGTCCACGTCATCTGTTCGCCGCTCGCTGCGTCGATCAGCGTCGCTTGCGAGTTCATCGTGACGACGTCGGCGGGGATGTCGTGCGAGTCGACGATTACCGCGCGTTCGAGCACATCGTCGAGCATGTGCTGCAACTTGGCGTCGGTGGCCGCGTATTTCTCGAGGCGCATCACGTCGAGTTCGGTCAGGTAGCAGGTTTTGATCTTCTTCATCATCAGGACTCCGGATAAGGCGGTCATGGATGGCCGCGTGCAACGACCCATGGGGTGGTCGGCGGATGAGTGGACGAATGGGAGAGAGCCCGGTGCCCGGCGACGCGGCCCTGGGTATTGGCGGGCTGCGTCAGCGAGGGCGCCGGGCGGCGTGAAGCGGGACCGTTCGGGACGTCTCGCCGGGGCCGTGCGACGCGACGCCCGCGCGCGCGCACTCGCCTGCGCGGCATGGGCGCAAGCGGGCGAGAGCACGGAAAGTCGGACGACGCAGAGAAGTCACGGGCAAAACGACCAGGTGTTGGGGAACAGCGATCGAGAGGTGCCGGGCGACAGAGCGTGAGGCCGCGCGGCAGCAGCGAGACGAAAGTTTGATGTTAGCACGCTGTCTCACGCAGCTCCGTTTGCGATGCCGCGCCCGTCGATTGACCGTTTTTGTGCGGTGCGAGAAGAAAGCGGTGTGGTCCGCATTGCGTTCAAGCCAGTCAGAGGATTGCCGTTAAACAAAGTGCAGCGAAGGCCGCACTCCGGCGAAGCGATTCGCGGGATGGCGCGTGAATGGCGCGAGGCGACTCGCGCCGATTGACAAAGAGGTGCACATGAAAGCGGAAAGCAGGCGGTGGCGAACGTTCGGTCGCACAGTCGCGGGGGTGGCATTGCTTGCCGCGCCGCTGGCGGCGCCGGCGGCATCGACGGTGACGGGCGGCGTGATCCGGTTCGTGGGGATGATCGTTGCACCGCCGATGCAGATCAGCGTGGATACGGCGCCCCCTGGCGTCGCCGTCGGTAGCGCGAGCGTGGCGGGTCAGCGCTTCTCGCGCACGGTGACGTTCAGCGCGCCGCCGGGCGTCGTCAGCGGGGCCGATGTCGCGCTCGAAGTGAACGGCGGCACGCAGTCGCGCGATCTGGTGGCGGCGCGGTTCGTCGATGGCACCGGGCGTGTCGCGACGGCCCGCGACGGCCACTACGCGGTCGATCGCGCGGGCGGCGTGCTGTCGCTGAACGCGAAGCGCACCGATATGGACACGCGCGTGACGGTGGTGGTCAGTTACGACTGAGTCGCGGGCGAGCTTTGGCTGGCTCATCCCGCGCCGGAAAAAAATTAAAAGAGGCTTGTCATAACCGGCCGCGCGGCTCGACAAACGTGCAGATTACGATCGGAGCACGTCATGTCGACCGCGCACAATCGCTCGATACTTCAGCGCTTTACGACTTTTTCGACGCCCGCCCTCGGCCTCGCGCTTTTTCTGCTGAGCGGTTCTGGCATCAGTGCGGCCGACGCGGCCGGGCCCCTATGCGCCACGCACAGCCCCGCGCACCGCGTCGCGCTCGTCGAGCTGTACAGCAGCGAGGGCTGCGATAGCTGCCCGCCCGCCGACCGCTGGCTCAGTCAATGGAAAAGCGACGGCGCCGCGCACGGCATCGTGCCGCTCGCGCTGCACGTCGACTACTGGAACAGCCTCGGCTGGACCGACCGCTTTTCCCAGCATCGCTTCACGGAACGTCAGCAAACGCTGACGCGTCTCGCGGGCGCGCACACGGTCTATACGCCGGAAGTGTTCGTCGCGGGCCGCGAGCTGCGCGACTGGTCGCAACGCGACAGTTTCGAGCGCCGCATCGACGAGCTCGTCGCCGAACCCGCCCAGGCGAGCGTCGCACTTGCGCTGAGCCCGCGTGCGCCCGGCGCGTTCGATGTCGATGCGCAGTTCAGCACGACGGCAGCCGCCGCCACGGGTGCGTTGAGCGCCTATCTCGCGATCTACGAGAACGCGCTGACGACGCAGGTCGGCGCGGGCGAAAACCGCGGCGCGACGCTGCATCACGAGCGCGTCGTGCGCGCCTGGTTCGGGCCCGTGCCGCTCGTCTCCGGTCACGCGCGGATTCATCAGGACATCGATGTACACGCTGCGAGCGTCGATGCGCAAGCCGATCCGAGCGCCAACGCCGCCGGCCGCTTCGGCGTGGTCGCGTTCGTCGAAAGCGACGCGAGCGGCGACGTGCTACAAGCGACCGACCTTCCCGCGTGCCGTTGATCGACCTCGCGCGCGCCGCATTCACTACCGCTGTTCGAGGAGAGCCCCATGTCCACACCCCACGCCTTGCGCCCCAGCGCACCCGCCGCGCCCGCCGCGCCGAAGCGCGGCGTCATTCATCCGCTGTGGCTGCGCATCACGCATTGGCTGAACGCGCTCGCGGCGATCGTGATGATGCTGTCGGGCTGGCGCATCTACGACGCGTCGCCGATCTTCCCGGCGTTCACCTTCCCGACCGCGATCACGCTGGGCGGCTGGCTCGGCGGCGCGCTGCAATGGCACTTCGCGGCGATGTGGCTGCTGGTGTTCAACGGTCTCATGTATATCGCGCTGAATCTCGCGAGCGGGCGCTTCGTGCGCAAGTTCCTGCCGCTGACGCCGCGCGCGGTACTGCGCGATTTCGTCGCCGCGTTGCGCGGCAAGCTTTCGCATGGCGATCTGCGCGTCTACAACGCGGTGCAGAAATTCGCCTACCTGTTCGCGATCGCCGATCTGATCGTGCTCGTGCTATCGGGGCTCGCGATCTGGAAGTCGGTGCAGTTTCCGCTGCTGCGCGAACTGATGGGCGGCTATGACAACGCGCGCATCGTGCACTTCAGCGCGATGTCGCTGCTGGCCGCGTTTCTCGCCGTGCATCTGGCGATGGTCGCGCTCGTGCCGCGCTCGTTGCTCGCGATGTTGCGCGGACGTTGAGCCCGCGGCTACCCATGCGCATGCTCACGCTCATGAAATCGCAACGCGAATTCCAAACGGATACCGAATCATGAACAAGCCGATAGAGAAACCAGCGGACCCATCCACACATCGTGTGAGCCACAAGCTCGACCGCGCATCGATCCTGCTCGATGCGAAGCGCGAACTGGCGATGCCGTCGCGACGCCTGTTCGGCAAGCAGCTCTTGACGCTCGGCGGCCTGTCGATGCTGACCGGCTGCTCGTTGACCGACGACGCTTCCGTGAACCGTTTCCTGACAGCCGTGTCGCGGCTGAACGATCGCGCGCAGGCCGCGCTGTTCGATCCGAAGCAGCTCGCGCCGACCTACACCGAAGCGCAGATCACGCGGCCGTTTCCCTTCAACGCGTACTACGGCATCGACGACGTGCCGCACGTCGACGGCTCAGATTATCAATTGAAGCTGAGCGGCCTCGTGACCGGCCAGCGCGTGTGGACGCTGCCCGAGCTGTACGCGCTGCCACATGGCGAGCAGATCACGCGACATATCTGCGTCGAAGGCTGGAGCGCGATCGGCCGCTGGGGCGGCACGCCATTCGGCGATTTTCTGCGGCGCGTCGGCGCGGACACGACGGCGAAGTACGTCGGCTTCAAATGTGCGGACGACTACTACGAAAGCATCGACATGCCGACCGCTTTGCATCCGCAAACGCTGCTGACGTTTTCCTACGACGGCGAACGGCTGCCCGCGAAATACGGCTACCCGATGAAGCTGCGCATGCCGACCAAGCTCGGCTACAAGAATCCGAAGCACATCGTCGAAATATTCGTCACCAACACGTATCCCGGCGGCTATTGGGTCGACCAGGGCTACAACTGGTTCGGAGGCTCCTGACGCATGCGGGCGCACGCGCGCTTGCGGCAGCGGCTTCGGAAGCACGCCGGCTCTCGCCGGCTTCGATTCATCCACCACCAAGGAGTCATCCCATGAAGAAGATTGCAGTTACCACGATCGCGTTGTTGATGCTGGCAAGCGGCGGCGCGGCCTTCGCGCAGGCGAGCGGCGCGATGTCGAACGATGAGATGTCGAAGAATGCGATGTCGAAAGATTCGATGTCCAAAGACAGCATGTCGAAGGACGGCATGAAAAAGGACACGATGAAGCACGGCTCGATGAAAAAGGGCGGCGACGCGATGAAACACGAGGCGTCGGGCGCGATGGGCAACTGAGTCGGCGCCGAGGGCGCTTAGCGATCCTGCCGATGCACGGCCGCGCATCGAACGGATCCGACACCGCAAGCCGGGGATGCGTCCCCGGCTTTTCTGTTGCGGGAAACCCAAAAGTTACGATTCTCTCGCGTGGCGTTCTCGGCGCTTACTGCATAATGCGGTGCGCGCCGGGGCTTTGCCAAGCTTGCGGCCGCGCAGCGCGGCCGCGTTGCATCGTGTCGTTCTGACCGGCGCGGCCGCCACCGCCGTTTCTGGCGCTTCCGGCGCCGCCCATCGTCTTCCCGTTCCACCGACATGTCCGCCAGCCTCGCCCGTCCGACCGCATCGCCGATGCGGTGCCCGCCATCCCGCCCGAAAGGTATCGACGCAGGCTCGGCGCCTCGCGGGCATCGAGCGCATCGCGCGGGTCGAGTGGCGACGGCGGACTGAAGCATGTCGCTGCAACGTTCAGCTTTTTCTCCGCGCGGCTGGCCGCTGCGTCTGCCGCAGTCGCGCAACGGGCGGATCGCGCTCGCGCTTGCCGTCGTTTATCTGGTGTGGGGCTCGACGTACCTCGGCGTGCACGTCGCACTCGGCTCGTTCCCGCCGCTGCTGATGTCGGGCTTGCGCAACCTGTTCGCCGGCATCGGTCTGTTCGTGTTCGCCGCGCGCCGCAAGCCGATCTGGCCGAGCTTCGCCGAAATCCGCAACGCGGGCCTCGTCGGCACCATGCTGGTGGGTCTGTCGAGCGGCATGCTCGCCTACGGCATGCGCACGGTCGGCACCGGCACCGCGGCCGTGATGGTCGCGACCGTGCCGCTGTTCGCGACCGTGATCGCGGTCGTCGCCGGACGCAAGATCGGCCGCGGCGAATGGTTCGCGGTCGGGCTGGGGCTCGCCGGCATCGTGATTCTGAGTCACGGCGACAGCACGCCGGGCTCGACGGGCGGCAGTCTCGCGATTCTGTGCGGCGCGCTGTTCTGGGCCGGCGGCGCGCATCTGGCCGGGCAGCTGAAGCTGCCGTCGGACCTGTTTCTGTCGACCTCGCTGCAGATCGGCCTCGGCGGCGCGATGTCGACGCTGGTCGCGTGGGCGTCGGGCGAGCGGATGCTCGAGCTGCATTTTCTGCCTCTCGTCGCGTTCCTGTATCTGATGTTGATTGGGACGATGGCGGCGTACGTCGCCTACGGTTATCTGATTCGCCGCACGAGCCCGATCATCGCGAGCAGCTGCATGTACGTGAATCCGGTCGTCGCGGTCGCGCTGGGCGCGCTGCTGCTCGGCGAGCCGGTCACCCGCTCGACCGTAATCGCGACGATCGTGATTCTGATCAGCGTCGGCCTGTCTTTCTGGTTCGATTACCGGAAGAAGCGCAGCGCCTGATAGCGGCGCGGTTCTCGTCGAACCGCGCGCCCGCTGTCAAAGCCTTGCCGCCAGCTCCGCGCCCTCGCGGATCGCCGTGCCGTTTCATCGCGTTCTGAAAACGCGTCGCGTCGAGTGCCAGCCAGCACGCAATCATTCACGAAAAAAAAGCCCGCAGCGGCATCCCGCGACGGGCTTTGCAAATCCTGCTGCCATGTGCCGGCTTATTTCGCCTTATCCGCCTCGTTCGTGATGGCGTGGCCGCCCTTCGAAATATCTTCGCCAGCGCCCGCCATCGTGTTGCAGCCGGTGACAAGCATGGCAGTTCCTGCGAGCACTAGCAAAGCGATCAGTCGAGTCATGAAACTTCTCCTTGTCGAGAATGCATCGGTTGATGTCGTCCGACCGGGGCCATGCCAGTCGATCAGGTCTCGATCCGGTTTCGAACCGGCCTGTTTGCATGGTAAAAAAAGGGCGGGGGCGGCGCTGTCGGCCGTGCCGCGATTTTGTCGTAGGCGTGCTCCGGTGTTTGCGTCGGCGCACTCCTACAACGGCTTGGGGGCGCTGCGGCGAGCATCTGTCAGACGGGGCTTTGCGACGAAGTGGGCGGCGTGGCCGGCGACGTCAGCGGCTGGTCGACCGAAGGCGTCGCGGCGCTCGCGCTCGGCATCACGACGTCGATGTCGGTGCCGTTTTGCGCGCCACGGCGGATGTCGAAGCGCCCGCCATGCGCGGCCACGCGCTGACGCATGCCGAGCAGGCCGTGCGTATGTGTGCGCTTCAGGTCGGCCGGCATGATGCCGACGCCGTTGTCCGCGATATGCAGGGCGACCTCGCCGTCGCCGACCCGCAATGCGATTCCGACCTTCGAGGCCCGCGCGTACTTGGCGGCGTTCGTCAGCGATTCCTGTGCGACCCGAAACAGCGCGATTTCGGTCTGCTCGTCGAGCTGGATATCGTCGGCGGGCAGGTGCAGCTCGAGCGTCCAGTTGTTGCGCTGCGCGGCTTCGTCGGCGAGCGTGCGCAGCGCGGTAACGAGCCCGAAATTGGCCAGCACGGTCGGTCGCATGTCCTCGATGATGCGCCGCTTCAACGCGATGCCCTGGTCGAGATTGGCGAGTGCGCGCTGCAGCTTGTCGGCGATGTCCGGCTCGCTGTCCTTCAGCTTGCGGCGCGCCCATGCGACGTCCATCCGGCATGCGGTCAGAATCGCGCCGAGTTCGTCGTGCAACTCGCGCGCGAGCTGGGTCTTTTCGTTTTCGCTGACCGCCTGCAGATGCCAGCCGAGCGCTTCGAGCTGCCGCGTGCGCTCGTTGACGAGCTGGTCGAGTTCCTCCTGCTGCGTGATCAACTGACGCTGCGCGCGTGCCTGCCGGTCGATCTGGATGCCGAGATTGCGAAACAGCAGGATGAACAGCACGATGTTCAGCGCCGACAGACCCGCCGCGCACAGCGTCGACAGCCGCTGGTCGGCGCGGCTCGCGGCCAGCGCGTGCTGAGCGCGGCGCTCCTCGTTGTCGCGCAGCAGCGCGAGCGTACTGTCGATCAACGACGCGTCCGCCGGGTTGATGTCGCTCGCGCTCCCGCATGCGCCGAGATCGAGCGGATGCGGCGCGGCGTGCTGCATGGCGGCGGCGCCCGCGCCGATGCGCGCGTCGATCAGCGCGAGAATCTGCGTGAAGCTCGCGAGTTCCGCGCTGTCCGCGCGGCCGCCGCGATAGAAGTGGTCCAACTGCTGGGTGGTGTCGCGGATGCGCGCGGCGCTCGCGCAGAACGCGTGGGCGGATGCGTCGTCCTTCGTCAGAAGAAACTGGTTTTGTTGCGCGGTGAGGCGCGACAGCTCGCTCGCGAGTGTGCTCAGTCGCACGGTGACGTCGCGCGCTTCAAGCGCGGTCTCATACTCGGCGGTGATGCGCTGACGCGCGGTCTCCAGAATCACGAGGCCTCCCACCGTGATCACGATCGCCACCGTCATCGCGATCGCCCAGCTGCGATTGCGCATCCACTCGGCGAGCCGCGCCGTGGCGCGAGCGCCAGCTTGTTCCGGCGGGTTCTGCAGATTCGACACTTTCGGCTCCGGAAAGAGGGCATCGACACCGGCGTCGACTCCGGCATCGCGCAAAGCCGCGCGTAATGTCGTCGTAATCCAATGTAAGCGGATTCTCACACGAAAAACGGCGAGCGTCGGAATGCGCGCGGCGCCGCGCATCGATAGCATGGACCCGATCGTTCATGCAATGTTTCGGGAGGAAGCCATCATGTTGAAGTGGGCACTGTTCTTCGCGATCGTCGCGGTGATCGCCGGTCTTCTCGGCTTCACCGGCATCGCGGCCGGCGCGGCGGCGATCGCGAAGTTCCTGTTCTTCGTCTTTGTCGTGCTGTGCGTGGTGTTCCTCGTGCTGGGCTTCGTCGTGACGAAGAAAATGATCGATTAGCGCGGCCATCGCGGTGGCGGCAAGCCGCGCCCTCACAGCAGGCGAGCGATTTGCTGGTAGTCGATTGGAAGGCAACAAAAGGGAGAAATGCCATGCTTCACTATGCCATCGTCTTCTTCGTGATTGCGATCATCGCAGCCGTGTTCGGCTTTACCGGCATCGCGGCCGGCGCGGCCGAAATCGCGAAGATCCTGTTCTACATCTTCCTCGTCGTGTTCGTGGTCACGTTGCTGCTCGGCGTGTTTCGAACCTAGCCGCGCGAGCCGGATGAACGCAACATGAGGTAGGCAGCGAAGTACGCAATGTAGGAACAGGTAGTCAACAAGGCGCGTGAACGCGCGGCGTTTGAATCCCCGATTAAGGCGCCCGCGTTCGAAGCGCGCCGTCATTCCACCCTGGGCGCACCAGGCGCGATTCGTGCTAATGCGCGATTCACCCAATACCGGATAAAGGAGAAGTTCGATGACGAAGCAATCTGGCGACACGTTCGTGATGGACATCAAGAAGATCCGCGAGGACGCGCGCAAGCATATGTCGGATGGTCCCGTCACGCAGAGCTATGGCGCGAATCGCGAGACGGTGCTCAAGCTGCTCAACGACGCGCTCGCCACCGAGATCGTCTGCACGCTGCGCTACAAGCGCCATTACTTCATGGCGAAGGGCATCAATTCCGAAGCGGTCGCGAGGGAATTTGCCGAGCACGCAACCGAGGAGCAGGAGCACGCCGATCGCATCGCCGAGCGCATCGTGCAGCTTGGCGGCGAACCGGATTTCGCGCCGGACGGCATCAAGGCACGCGCGCATTCGGAATACAAGGAAGGCACCGATCTGACCGACATGATTCGCGAGAACCTGATCGCGGAGCGCATCGCGATCGACACGTACCGCGAGATCGCACGGTATCTCGGCGAGAAGGACGTGACCACGCGCCGGCTGTTCGAGGAGATTCTCGCGGTCGAAGAAGAACATGCCGACGATATGGCGGATCTGCTCGCGGGGCGCGAGTAGCGCGCCAGGCGACAGGCAAGCGTCGAAGGATCGGGTCGCGGGCGAACTCGGGAATGCCGGCAGCTGCGGTGCGAAGCCGCCCTCGCATTGCGCGTCCGGCCGTGGCCCCGGATCATTACCATGTCCGCATCGGAGCGACTCCCTTTGCACGGAACCCAACCGATGATTCGAGTGCTGATAGCTGACGATCATGCGATCGTTCGAGGTGGATTCAGACAGTTCGTCGCCGACGAGCCGGACATGTGCGTCGCCGCGGAGGCCGCCACCGGCGAGGAAGCGATCGGCCTCGTGCGCGAGCAGGCATTCGACGTCGTGCTGCTCGACATCGCGATGCCTGACAAGAACGGCATCGATACGTTGCGTGTGATCAAGCAGGTGCGTCCCGAGCAGGGCGTGCTGATTCTATCGGGCTATCCCGAGAGCCAGTACGCGATCAATCTGCTGCGCGCGGGCGCGAGCGGCTATCTGAACAAGGACTGCGAGCCGGAAGAAATCGTGCGCGCGATCCGCTCGGTCGCGCGCGGGCATCGCTATCTGTCGGAGGCGGTCGCCGATACGCTTGCCGACAATCTCGACAAGCCTGCCGCCGGGCGTCCGCATGAAGCGCTGTCGGAGCGCGAATTCCAGATCTTCTGCAAGCTCGCGGCCGGCCAGTTGCCGACCGAGATTGCCGAAGAGCTGCATCTGTCGGTCAAAACGGTGAGCACGTATCGCGCGCGGGTGCTCGAGAAGATGCGTCTCGCGAACAACGCGGACCTCACGTATTACGCGATCAAGAATGGCCTGATCGACTGACGGACGATCGAGATATCCCGATGAACAGCGAACCGAACCCCGCTACCGAGTCAGCCAGCCGCGCGCCGTTGCGCGTGCTGCTGATCGAGGATTCGCCGCTGATCCGCCGCAGCCTCGTGGAGGCGATCGATGCGTCGGGCCTGCTGCGCGTGGCCGCTTATGCCGATTCCGCCGATCAGGCGATCGCGCTGCTCGGCGACGAAGCGTTCGACGCGGTGATCGTCGATTTGCAGCTGAAGCTGGGCTCGGGCGTGCCGGTGCTCGCATATCTGCAGCGCGAGGGGCTGATCGATTCGATGTTCGCGGCGGTGCTGACCAATCACGCGTTGCCCGCGTACCGCGAGCGCTGCGAGCAGTATGGCGTGCGGCACTTTTACGACAAATCGTTCGAGTTCGATCGCGTGCTCGATGCGCTGCATGAGTATGCGTTGGGGCGGGGTGGCGGGGTGTGAACGTTTCCCGCGTGGGCCCAAATTGTGCGGCCTCCGAGCGGCGCCGGCATCGATCAGAGATCGAAGCGGACGCTCAATGCCCAGCCCGCGCCGGCAACCGCAAATGATTCCACGCGCCGAGCCCGGCAAACGCGATCCCCGCGATAGTCACGCCAATCCACCCGAACACCGGCCACACGATCGCGCCGACACCCGAGCCCAGCGCCCCGCCGATGAAATACGCGACCATGTACACGGTATTCACGCGGCTGCGCGCATCGGGCTTCAATGCGTAGATGCGCGACTGATTCGAAATCTGCGCGGCCTGCACGCCGATGTCGAGAATGATCACGCCGACCACGAGGCCCGCGATGCTCTTCGCCGACGCACCGAAGATCACGAACGCGATCACGATCAGCACGAGCGACACGGTGATGATCGCGCGCGGTCCACGCCGGTCGGCGAACTTGCCGGCGAGCGGCGCGGCCAGCGCGCCGGCCGCGCCGACGATACCGAACAGCCCTGCCGCCTGCGGCCCGAGATGAAACGGCGCGCCCGCGAGCAGCAGCGCGAGCACCGACCAGAAAATGCTGAACGCGCCGAACAACGCCGCACCGGTCAGCGATGCCTCGCGCAGCGCGCGATGCTCGGTTACCAGGTGCCACATCGACACGAGCAGCTTGCCGTACGGCAACGTCGAGGTGGGCTGACTCTTCGGCAAACGCAAAATGATGACGACCGCGAGTGCGAGCAGCGCGACGACGGATGCGCCAAACACCGCGCGCCAGCCGAAGTATTCGGCGACGATGCCCGCCGCGGTCCGGGCGAGCAGGATGCCGAGCAGCAGGCCGCTCATCACGGTGCCGACCGCGTGGCCGCGCTCGGACGGCGGCGCGAGTTCGGCCGCGAACGGCACCGCCTGTTGCGCGATCGTCGCGAGCACGCCGATCGCGAGACTCGTGACGATCAGCACCGCGAGCGTCGGTGCCGACGCCGCAATGACGAGCGCGACGCACAGGCCGGCGATCTGCAGCAGGATCAGCAGACGCCGGTCGAAGCGATCGCCGAGCGGCGCGAGCAACAGCATGCCGGCGGCGTAGCCGAGCTGCGTGACGGCCGGCACCGCGCCGACCCATGACGCGCTGCCCGGAAACGACTGGCGGAAGTTATCGAGCAGCGGCTGGTTGAAATAGATGTTTGCGACCGAGACACCGGCGATCGTCGCGAGCAGCAGCAACACGCCGCGCAACGACCGGGCGGAGGAAGCGGAAGTGGAAGCGTCGGAAGTGGACATGACAGGGGCGGATCGACGGACCGGCCCATGCGCGGTCCTCAAGCGTGCCGATCATACCGGAGCGGCGGGGTTCGTGCTGACGCCCGCGCGAGGCTCGCCCGCGCAGCCGGTATCAGGCGGTTGCGAAGTGTGTCCGGCGGTTCAGTCGATCAACGCGCCAGCGTCGTAGAACGGATACGGGCCGTCGGCCGCGTCGACATACGCATGATGCGTGACGATGCCCGTCGCCGGATCGTAGTAATGGAGCGCATACGCGGGCGGCTCCATCACGAACGCCGACGGTCCGTCCTCGCGAAAATCGAGCGCCACCTGGTGCGCGGGCGCTGGAATCGCGCTCGCGATCGTGCCGCCGAAGCGCACGAACATCGACCGATGCACGTGCCCGCAGAGCACGCGCTCGACGTTGGGATGCTGAGCGATCAACGCCGCGAGCTTGTGCGACGCCGCCCGGTCGAGCCGGATCTCGTCCATATGCCCGATGCCGCACGCGAACGGCGGGTGATGCAGCGCGACCACGACCGGCTTGCCGCGCGCCGCATCGAGCTGCCGCTCGAGCCACGCGAGCCGCGTGTCGCACAGCATGCCGGCGCTCGAACCGGGCACTAGCGAATCGAGCGCGATCACGCGCAGCGGGCCGACGTCGAGCGCGTACTGCACGAACTCGCCGCCGCTCAGCAATTCCTCGCGCTCGGCAAACGCCGCGCGCAGCGCGTTGCGTTCGTCGTGATTGCCGACCATCAGGAAGTAGGGGATCGCGAGCGGCGCGAGCAGTGTTTTCAGGTGTGCGTACTGCTGCGGGTCGCCCTGATCGACGAGGTCGCCGGTGATCAACACCGCGTCGGGGCGCGGTGTGAGCGCGTTGAGCGCGTCGACGCAGCGCGCGAGGTAGGGGGCGGTATCGACGCGGCGATACGCGAGTGCGCCGGGTTGCTTGATATGCAGGTCGCTAATTTGAGCCAGCAGCATGACAGAGGTCCTTCGGGTTGCTTCGTGTCGGGCGCCAGGATGCGGCGCTGTTTTTACCTACGATAGCGCAATCAGTGCGTCCGGCTCGATCGAGATGCCGACCGGCGTGCCGCGCGCAAGCTCGATGCGGCCCGCGACGTCGACGAAGAGCGGCTCGGGCGCGGCACCGCCAATCGTCAGACGCGTGCGTTCGCCGAGGAACGCGGTGCTTTCGATCTGGCCGCGCAGCTGCGCGCGCGCGGGGTCGGTGAGCCGGGCATCCTCGGGGCGAAAGAAGATTTCGTGCGCGCCGCGTGCGTTCGACGCATGCGCGGGCAACGGCACGGCGCCGCCGCTCGTCGCGAGCATGCCGTCGCGCGGCTCGCCCGCGACACGGTTGATCGTGCCGACGAACTGCGCGACCGTGCGATTGGCCGGACGATAGTAGATGTCGCGCGGCGAACCGATCTGCTCGATGCGTCCCGCGCTCATCACGACGATGCGATCGCCGAGCTCCATCGCTTCGGCCTGATCGTGCGTCACGTAGACAGTCGTGATGCCGAGTTCGCGCAACAGCGCGTTCATCTCGCTGCGCAATGCGTCGCGCAGACGCGCGTCGAGCGCGGTCAGCGGTTCGTCGAGCAGCAGCACGCGCGGCTGCACCGCGAGTGCGCGCGCGAGCGCCACACGTTGACGCTGGCCGCCCGACAGTTGATCGATCGGTTTGTCGGCGTGCGCGTTGAGCCGCATCATGCCGAGCAGTTCGTCGACGCGTTGTCGCGCGACTGCGGCCGGCACGCGTTTGATCTTCAGACCGTAGCCGATGTTGCCGCGCACGGTCAGGTTCGGAAACAGCGCGTAGCTCTGGAACACCATGCCGACCGCGCGTTTTTCGATCGGCAGCGTGGTCACGTCGTCGTCGCCGAATGCGATGCGGCCGCCCGCGTCAGGTGTTTCCAGGCCCGCGATCAGGCGCAGCGTCGTCGTCTTGCCGCAGCCCGACGGTCCGAGCAGCACGAGGGTTTCGCCCGCGCCGATCGTCAGGTCGAGCGGTTCGAGCACGCGCGTGCCGCGAAACGTTTTGGCGCACTGCGTGAGCGTGATGGGAACCGAGGTCAGTTTCATGGCGTGTCGATGGGCTTCGGGGAAGAGGCGGCGCCGCGCTTCTTCGACGCGCTGCGCTGGCCGGTCGCATCGACGCCGAGCCATTGCATCGCGACGAGCAGCGGCATCGTCATGATGAAGAACAGGATCGTGTACGCGCTGCCGATCTCGATGCGCATCGACGCGTAGGTGTCGGCGAGGCCGACCGGCAGCGTCTTCGTGTCGGGCGTGTGCAGCATCCACGTGAGGTTGAATTCGCCGATCGACAGCGTGAGCACCGCGAGCGCGCCCGCGACGATGCCCGGCCGCGCGTTCGGCAGCACGATCGTGACGAAGCGCGTGAAGAAGCTCGCGCCGAGGCTCGCCGCGCCTTCTTCGAGCGTGCGCAGATCGCTGCTCGCGCAGACCGCCGCGACCGCGCGCACCATGAACGGCAGCGTGAACACCACATGCCCGACGACGATGAATGCCGCGCTCATCCGAAACGCCGTGAAGCCGCCGTAGATCACCAGCAGCGCGAGTGCCGATGCGAGGCCGGGCAGCGCGATCGGCAGCACCAGAAACTCTTCGACGATGCGTGCGAAGCGCGTCTTGCTGCGCGCGAGCACATAGCCCGCGGGCACGCCGGTCAGCAGCGTGACGACGAGCGTCGCCGCGGCCACTTCGAGCGACAGCCACACCGAGTCGTGATACTGGATCCACACTTCGACGAGCCAGCGCAGCGTGAGTCCGCTCGACACGCCCTTGAAGTAGTTGACCGTCAGCCCGGCGACGATCGACATGACGACCGGCACGATCAGGAACGCGCACAGCAGCAGTGTGACGAACCATTGACCCGCGGCGAGCCATGTTCGCGTGGAAGGCCACGCGCGTCGCGCGCGCGGTCCCGCTGCCGGTTGCGAAGACGGCGAAGGGGCGGTGATTGAGTTCATGGGTAGGTAGTCGTTGCGTTCGCGAACGCGCGGCTCCGGCGACGCGCCGTTCACGCGCTCGCCGCCACGCCCGAACCGCTCGCGCTGCGCGCGATCGCCAGCACCGCCCACGTGACGATGCCCAGCACGATCGACAGGCCCGCGGCCGTCACCATGTTCGCGTTCAGCGTGAACTCGGTATAGATGGTCATCGGCAGCACGTCGATGTCGGTGGCGAGCGTGAACGCCGTGCCGAACGCGCCCATCGCGGTCGCGAAGCACACGGCGCCCGCCGCGATCAGTCCGGGCGACAGCGCCGGCAACACAATGTCGCGCATGATGCGCCACGGCGATGCGCCGAGCGAGCGCGCGGCCTCTTCGAGCGATGCATCGAGCTTGGTCGCCGATGCCATCACGGTGACGATCACGCGCGGAATCGAGAAGTACAGATAGCCCAGAAACAGGCCGCTCATCGAATACGCGAACACCCAGCGATCGCCCGCGAGTTTCAGCGACAGCGCGCCGATCAACCCTTGACGTCCCGCCAGCATGATGACCATGAAGCCCACGACGACGCCCGGAAACGCGAGCGGAAACGTCAGCAGCGCGAGCAGCGGGCGCTTGCCGGCGAACTCTCGACGCGCGAGCAGCAGCCCCGCGATCACCGACAGCACCAGCGTGGCGGCCGTGACCGCCGCCGCCAGCACGACGGTCGCGCCAAGGCTCGACATGTAACGCGCATTCGTCAGCATTGCGCGATACGTCGCGAACGCATGGCCGCCGCCGGAGAGCTGCGCGAGCGCGACCATCGGCAGCAGCCAGAACGCGATGAAGACCGCGAGCGCGGGCGCGAGCAACGCGATGCGCCAGCGCAGCGGGAACGTGACTTCGATTCAATGCATCACCTGTAGATAGCGCTCGCCGAAGCTCGACTGCTTGTCGGCCATCTTCGCGAAGTCGACCGGCTTCGCGCGCGCGTATTCGCTCGCGGGCAGGAACTGCGCAGCCGTCTCGGCGCTCATCGCGCTCGCGCGCACCGGCCGCAGATACGCCTGCGCCCACAGCTTCTGGCCTTCGTCGGACAGTACGAAATCGAGCACCTTCTTGCCGTTCGCTTCGTGCGGCGCGCCTTTCACGAGGCTCATCACGTACGGCACCGAGATCGTGCCTTCCTGCGGAATCACGAACTCGACGTTCGCGTGATCCTTGTACTTCGCGCGGTACGCGTCGAAGTCGTAGTCGAGCAGGATCGGAATTTCGCCGGACAGCACGCGCGCGTACGCGGTTTGCTTCGGCACGATCGGCGCGTTCGCCTTGAGCTTTCTGAACCAGTCGAGACCCGGCTCGAAGTTGTCGAGCGTGCCGCCGAGCGCCTGGTTTACCGCGACCGCGCCCGCATAGCCGACGAACGCGCTCGACGGATCGAGATAACCGATCATGCCTTTGTATTCGGGCTTCAGCAGATCGGCCCACGAGCGCGGCACCGGCTTGCCTTCGAGCGCGTCCTTGTTGACGAAGAAGCCGAGCGTGCCCGAGTGGATCGTGAACCAGTAGCCTTGCGGGTCTTTCAGGCCGGCGGGAATGTCGTCCCAGTGCGCGGGCTTGTACGGCTGGATCACGCCCTTGTCCTTGGCCTGGAACGCCGACGATACGCCGAGATACACGACGTCGGCGACCGGGCTTTTCTGCTCGGCCATCAGTTGCGCGATCGATTGTCCTGAGTTCTTGTTGTCGAACGGCACGCGAATGCCGGTCTTTTGCTGGATCGCCTTGATCTGGCTCGCCCAGTCGGCCCATTCGGGCGGGCAGTTGTAGCAGATCGCGGTTTCGTCGGCGCGCGCGGCTTGCGGCGCGAGCGCGACGAGCGCCGCGCCGGCGACGAGCAGGCTCGCCGGCAGTGCGGTCGCGGCGGAGCGCGCGAGTTTTTGCCACAGCGGTATGAGCGAGGATGCGAAGCGTGAGGTTGAGCGGGGCACTGCGGGTCTCCCTGTGTCGGATGGGTTGCGCGGGTTGGGAATGACAGCCAGGGCGCGCGTATGCGCGTGCCTTCATTGGGCTTCTTATGCGAGCGGTTTTTCGGTGGCGGCCGCAGCGCTCGGGACGTGGGTCGGCGACGCTCCGTCGAGGTTCGCGTGCGAGCCGAGCGCCGCGATCGTCGCGCCTTCGCGCAGGCTGTGCGGCAGCGTCAACGCGCGCGAGGTTGCGCAGAACGCGCGCTCGTCGCGCGCGCCGCCGATGCGTGCGAGCAGGCGCTGCCACGCCGCACAGCCGATTTCGCGATTCGGTGCGCAGATGCTCGCGAGCGCCGGCGACAGCAGTTCGCCCATTGCGAGGCCGTCGAAGCCGAGAATCGACATATCCTGCGGAATCCTCAGACGCGCGCGGCGCAGGCCGCGCATCACGACCATCGCGAGCAGATCGTTGCTGCAGAAGAGGGCGGTCGGACGGTTTGCGCCGTGCGTCAGGTGCGCGAGCACGGACGGCGCGAGTTCGTCGGCGTTGAAATCGACTTCGAGCGCGGGCGCGGCCGTGAGGCCGGCCTGCTGCATCGCCTGCGTGTAGCCGAGATGCCGCTGACGCGCGCGATCCGAGGCCGCGAACGAGCCGGCCAGCATCAGAATGCGGCGATGGCCGTGCGCGATGAGCCGGCGCACGCCGTCGTAGGCGGCGAGGCGATTGTCGACCGACACCGACGGTCGGCGCACCGTGTCGTTGTGCATCAGCACGTATAGCAGGCCGTCGCGGTCGAGTTCGTCGAGCAGCGGATGGGTGTCGGCATCGGCGACGGTCAGGATCAGTCCTTCGACGCGATGCTCGCGCAGCGTTTCGATTGCGTGACGTTCACGGTCCACGTCGTACTGCGTGGTCATCAGCATCAGCCGATAGCCTTGCGCTGACGCGAGATCGTCGATGCCTTGCAGGCATTCGGCGAACACCGGGTTCGCGAGCGTCGGCAGAACGACACCGACGAGGCGCGTGCGCTCGCCGCGCAATAGCCGGCCGAGCGGGCTCGGGCGGAAGTTCAGCGCGTTGATCGACTGACGTACCTTGTCGAGCGTGACGGGGTTCACGGTGTGCGGCGCGTTGATCGCGCGCGATACCGTGGCGATGGAAAAGCCCGCGTGGGCGGCGACATCCTTGATCGTCGGCGTCATCGGTTTTCGGCCCGCTGTAATCGTTTTCGTGAGCGGATTATCGGCAACGTTTGTGACTTGGGGATGAATGCGGGTGTCGGGCGCTTTTTTGGGGCTGCCGCGAGGCGATGGTAGAATTCGCGACCACGCGCGATTGCCACCTCTGCCGGGGTGATGAAATTGGTAAACATAGCGGACTTAAAATCCGCCGCCTTCGGGCTTGCCGGTTCAAGTCCGGTCCCCGGCACCAAATACTCGCCAACGGATTTCAACGGTTCACCACGAAGCCCCGACAGCTAGCGCTGAGCGGGGCTTTTGTTTGCTGTAGTCTCCAAGGGTTCACCAGCGATTACAACCCAGGGGGTCGTTTCGGGGGTTGCCACGATTCAAGCGCCCGTCGGATTTCAAGCGCCCGTCGGATGGAAAACGACCCCCGCAGCGGCGCGACAACCGGAGACGCAGACATGGCGCTGACCGATGCCACGATCCGTAACACGAAGCCGGGTGAAAAACAGCAGAAGCTGTACGACGGTGGCGGCCTGCTGCTGCTTGTCACGCCAACGGGCAGCAAGCGATGGATTTTCAAGTACCGTTTTGCCGGAAAGGAAAAGAGCCCCGCACTTGGCGTCTATCCAGACGTGCCGCTTGCCGATGCCCGCAAGCGTCGGGACGACGCCCGCGAAAAACTGGCAGCAAACATCGATCCGGGGGAAGCCAAAAAGGCCGGGAAACGCGCCGCCCGCCTTGCTGCTGCCAATTCATTCGAAGCCGTTGCGCTCGCCTGGATGGAAGAGCGCGGTCAGTCCGTTGAAAGCGGGCAGTGTGAAAAAACGCTTGCGCGTTTCAGGAATGACGCGTTTTCCTAGCTTGGCAAGCGACCCATCGCGGAAATTGACGCACCCGAGATTCTGGCAGTCCTTAAACGCGTGGATAGCCGGGGCGCCCGCTTTACGGCTCACCGTCTGCGCAGCGAAACAAGCCCCGTGTTCCGTTTCGCGATCAAGGAGGGCTATTGCAAAACCGATCCGGCACGCGATCTGGTTGGCGCAATACCGCCTGCACAGACAACGCATTTCGCCTCGATCACCGAGCCCGCCAAGGTCTCGGAGATGTTGCGGGCCTTCGATGCCTTTTCCGGCACGTTCCCGGTTTTGTGCGCGCTCAGGCTCGCGCCCATGCTGTTTGTGCGTCCCGGCGAACTGAGACAGGCTGAATGGGCGCAGATCGATCTGGACAAGGGGGAATGGCGCTACCGCGTCACGAAAACCAACACGGATCATCTTGTGCCACTGGCGGCACAGGCCGTCGCGATCCTGCGCGAACTGCGGGCGCTGACGGGTAGCGGCCGCTACGTGTTCCCAGGCGCGCGCGACGCGCACGCCGTACCGGATAACCTTGGTTCGGCGTACAACCGCACAAAATTCATTCGCGAGCGCCGCGAGATGATGCAGGAGTGGGCCGATTACCGTGACCGGATCAAGGCCGGGGCCGAAGTCATTCCGATCAAAGGCGGGACGGTCGCCTGACTACCTCAGCGGGACAATCTTTTGGAACAGCACCTCCCGATGATGGAAGCGTGGGCGGCGCATGTCTTTGCTCACTGAGACCTACGTGACGTTAAACAGAAAGTCCCGCCGAAGCGGGACCACTTGTACTCATCGGCTTCGCGAACTACCGGTTAATAGTCGTCGCGGTTATCCTCAAACACCGGAAAATTAAGGTCGAGGGTAATCAGGTAGCGCTCGTCGTTTGGTCGGCCGTCTGTCCGAAAGCATCGGATATTGAGGGAAACCTGATATTTGTTGCCGGCCTGCCATCGTGTCGTGGGTGCGTCGCACGCCCGAATTGTATTGCGTGTCGCCTGAGTGTCTTCGATGGGGCGATTGGCCGAAGAGTGAAAAGGTTTCCACCCGCCCCGCCTGAATTGGTTCTGTAGGTCCGTAAGGATCGCCATTGATTCATCAAGCGGTAATGTTTCGACTTGCGGCGAGAGTACAAGCGATTCGACCTTGCCTTTCTGGTCGTACTGAACCATGAAAAACTTCGCGGCCGGCGTTACGAAATCATAGTGTGGATCAACAAATCGGAGTTTTGCAGGGCGTATCAGCACCCCAGCCCAGCTTGTATTGGGTTCAATCGGCGGTAACGTCGAGTGCGATTGCTTACGCACCTGTTCATAGGGTTCCCCTAGCGTCAGCACGACCTCATCAACAGGCTTTGCCATTGCGAGCAGTCCCCATAAGGCAGCGCAGCCAACTACGGTGCAAACGAGATATCTAAACCACCTGATTTTTCGACTCAGCATGTTTACCTTGCATGCGCGATGAGATAAAGGGAATTTTCTACGTCATATTTCTTAAGCGGATCGTGTAGCAGTTGGTCGAAACGCTGTGCGGCTCGCAAAACAAATGTCATGCGCTGCTGTGGATCGGCAAGATTTGCGAGAGGCTCCTTGCTGAATCTTTCGTTCTTGGCGTTGGCCCCCGTCACCGTACACTGATTCGCAAAGGCAAGCTGGATTTCCCGCGCCGATCCAGTCGGAATATGCAATGCCCATGCGAACTGGTTGGCGCGCATCAGCAACGCGAATGTTGGATCGTTGTACATGGCCGGTTGCAAGATGTTGATTTGCTCGTGTATTGCCAGGTCTTTGACACCATCTGCAATGCGGCCACTATCAATTGCGGAGAAGGCGCTCAAAATCTGAGGCCTTTCCTCCGCGAACGGAACACTGTTCTCAATCGGCCACAGGACGGAACTGCGCAAGAGTTTGCGTTCGGGTAAGCATCGCTTTAATCGCGCAAGCCCAAACTTCTTGTAGAACATATGCAGCGGCCAAACGTCGAGAAACAGCGACGTGTTGCCCTTTGCCAGCATCTGATAGACCTTGGCACCGCTTTCGGCGGTCGCAGCACTCACCGCCGACTGTGCCCCGTAGGCCGTCATCCATGCAGCCGGGCCAACACTCGCTACCTTGCGCAAATTGGCAACGCTGTCCGAAGCCGATTTGCCGATCATCTCGGCGGCATTGAGCAGCCCGCATCCTACCTGCTTCGACGCGAACGCCGCGAGTCCGGCCCACTGGAAACGTCGGTCATCCCACCAGAGTTGTGCATACGCCGCATTGATGCTGCGGTTACGCGCAATCGGATCGTCAACGGATACGATGGCCTCGGCCTTCTTCTGATAGAAGCGCCAGCAGTCGATACAGTCCTGCTTGTCCTCTTCCGCTCGCTTTTTTGCGGCGGCCTCTTCCTCTTTCCAGTTCGGGTAACAGACCGGACACCTTGGGTTATCGCACTTTTGCATCTTCGTTATTCGCGTTGGTGTTGTACCGACGCCGCGCAAGGCCGATGCCATATTTCGGCGCGCAGTTCTGGGTGAGGGCATGCCGACTCTCTCGGCTCTCCGCTTCGTGAGCGAATCATAAAATGGCCTCACCTTCGACGGGTGAGCGCTGTGGATCACCCTGCGCCAAGCTAGCGCAAACAGGAGGGGGCATTCAATAGGACAGGGTCGATATTTTGTTTAACGATTGTCAAAACAATGGTGATGGTGACCATCGGGTTTAGTGAGTCGTGAGCGGCGGCGCGATAACAAGGAGCCAGCGATCGCTGTCGCCGTTGTCGGGGGGAGTGACAACCGCTTTCATATGTACAGGATGACCAACCATCAGGTCGCCAAAGCCCTGTACGACGAAGTAAAGAACGGCAACCTGCTGTTTGTGCCCGAGCGGGACGACATGCGCAAGTGTGTGGAGGCGATACGCAAGCAGCGGGAAAAAGGTTCGGGTCCAGCGCCTGCCCGCACACAACAACCGGCCGAGGCGGACATCGCAAGCTCGCTCCATGGCAACAGTCCGCGCGTGCCGCAGAATCTCGGCAATGCAAAGCCGTTGGAGTACGCACCGGACGCGCCGAGCGGCGATGTGCAGCAGATCGCGGCGCGCGGAGTCAGCGCGGCCGAGGAAACTGAGTGCGACGCGATATATCATGCGGAAATGACAGCCTGTTCTGCTGCTGGCGCAATATTCCAAGACCCGCGCACTTATGCGCTGTGCGCGCAACGGGCATTCGCGAATTACCAGACCTGTAGAGGTTATTGATGAGTCAACGACAAACCGCGTTTATCAGTTTTTTCGACGAACACACGGGACAGGTGAAATTCTGCGTTGTGCCGCGACAGTTCGTTCAAACCGCGATTGATCGCGTCATGGCAATCAGCGTGCCGCCGGATGCCGCTGAACACTCCGACGCTCCATTTACAGACGAGGACGCGCGGAAGCTGGGGGGCTTGGCGGTCCTGAGCCTTGCCGCTTCGAATCCTGACTTGAGGTCTCGCTTGCAGATCACGACTGAAGCCCCGATGGTCTGGACACCAGCGAAGCCGTCTGGCGAATAGTGCATTCTTGTAGTCGCTCGACGTCAAGCATGCAGGGTGATTGATGCGATGAAGCGAGCGAATCAATTGCGCGGTGACGACAACGCCATCTTGCACGACGATGGAGGCGTTGAATCAGGCGGTGAGATCATCGACAACATGCACGCCTACGCGCCTTAAGTCGTCCGGAAAGAATCAAACTTGTCGCCAGGCCGGACCATGCGTAACATCAACCCCGCCAACCTCACTCCGCCTTCATGTTCCCCCTCAAATACCTCACCGGCTACCCCGCACCGCTGCAAGACAAGGTGAGAAAGCTGATCGCCGCCGATCAGCTCGGCTCCTACGTCGCGCAGAAGTACCCGAGCACGCACGAGGTGCAAACCGACCGCGCGCTCTACGAGTACTGCGCGGAACTCAAACGCGAACACCTGCGCAGCGCGGATCAGATCGACAAGGTCACGTACGACAGCAAACTCGACGTGATGCGTCACGCGCTCGGCCTGCACACGAGCGTTTCGCGCGTGCAGGGCAGCAAGCTGAAAGCGAAGAAGGAAATCCGCATCGCGTCGTTATTCAAGGCCGCGGCGCCGGAGTTTCTGAAGATGATCGTCGTGCACGAACTCGCTCATCTGAAAGAAAGCGACCACAACAAAGCGTTCTATCGTCTGTGCGAGTTCATGCAGCCGGGTTACCAACAGATCGAATTCGATCTACGTCTGTATCTGACACATCGCGATCTGGCGAAGAAGACCGTGTGAGGTACGCCGCGCGGCGGGCGCGGCAGGCGCGACAGGCGCGACAAACGGAGCTGACTTCAAGCCGCCAGTTCCGCGGCATCCTCCACCATCGACGCCGTCAACAACACCGGAATCGACATTCGACGTCGGCGTACCCGCGCCATCGGCGACCGAGGAGAGCGGCACCAGCGGATTCGTCTCCGGATAATAAGCGCCGAGGCAGCCGCGCGGAATGTCGTACTCGACGAGCAGAAAACCGTCCACGCGTCGCTCGATGCCATCGGCCCACACGCTCGTGATATCGACGCGCTGACCAGCCGCGAACCCGAGCATCGCGAGATCGTCCTTGTTGGCGAACAGCACGCGCCGCTGTCCGTAGACGCCGCGATAGCGATCGTCGAGACCGTAAATCGTCGTGTTGTACTGATCATGTGAGCGGGTGGTCATCAGCGTCATCAGGCGTTCGCCATGTTGCTTCTTCGCCTGATGAATCGGCGTGTCGAGCGCGATCGCGTGGACGATGAACTGTGCCTTGCCGCTCGGCGTTTTCCAGATGCGATCGCGCGATGCGACGCCGAGATGGAAGCCGCCCGGCTTCTTCAGACGCTCGTTGTAGTCGTCGAAACCGTCGATCACCTTCGCGATGCCCTCGCGAATCAGCGCGTAGTCGGCCGCATGGGCGAGCCAGTCCACCTTGCCGCTGCCCAAAGTCGCATGCGCCATGCGCGCGACGATCGCCACTTCGGAAAGCAGATTGTCCGACGCCGGCTTGTTCATCCCATACGAGATGTGCACCATGCTCATCGAATCCTCGACGCTGACGCCTTGCGCCACGCCATTCTGAACATCGATCTCGGTGCGTCCGAGCGTCGGCAGGATCAGCGCGTCGCGGCCATGCACGAGGTGGCTGCGATTGAGCTTCGTCGTCACGTGCACGGTCAGATCGCATGCGCGCATCGCGTCCCACGTGCGCGGCGTGTCCGGCGTCGCGATCGAGAAATTGCCGCCCAGCCCGATGAACACCTTCACCTTGCCGTCGAGCATCGCCTGAATCGTGTTGACGACGTCGAGTCCGTGCTCGCGCGGCGGCGCGAAGTCGTAGGCTGCGCCGAGCTTGTCGAGAAACGCTTCAGTAGGCTTTTCTTCGATACCGACCGTGCGGTCGCCCTGCACGTTCGAGTGGCCGCGCACCGGGCACAGCCCCGCGCCGCGCCGGCCGATATTGCCGCGCATCATCATCAGATTCGACAGCAGCTGTACCGTCGCGACCGAGTTCTTGTGCTGCGTGAGACCCATGCCCCAGGTCGAAATCACCGCGCGGCCCTTCACGTAGATATCGGCGAGCTTCAGCACCTCGTCGAGCGGCACGCCTGCCTCGGCGACGATCGTGTCCCAGCGCTCGGCGCGCAGATCGTCGGCGAAGGCAGCGAAGCCGACTGTGTGCTGGGCGATGAAGCCGAAGTCGAGCACGCGCTCGAGGCCCGACACGAGCGCTTCGTCATCCAGTTCGAGCACGCGTTTGGCGACGCCCTTGATCAGCGCGAAATCGCCGCCGACCTTCGGACGGATGAATACCGAGCTGATTTTCGTGCTGCCCATCGTCAGCATTTCGACCGGTTGCTGCGGGCTCGCGAAGCGTTCGAGGCCGCGCTCCCTCAGCGGATTGATCGACACGATCGTGGCGCCGCGCTTCGCGCATTCGCGCAGCTCGCCGAGCATGCGCGGATGGTTGGTGGCCGGATTCTGGCCGAAGATCAGCAGCGTATCCGCGTGTTCGAAGTCATCGAGCGTGACCGTGCCCTTGCCGATGCCGACCGTGTGCGGCAGGCCACGGCTCGTCGCCTCGTGGCACATGTTCGAGCAATCGGGAAAATTGTTGGTGCCGTACATGCGCACGAACAACTGGTACAGGAACGCGGCTTCGTTGCTCGCGCGGCCCGAGGTATAGAACGCGGCGCGGTCAGGATCGTCGAGACGCTTCAGATGGCTCGCGATCAGCGCGAATGCGTCGTCCCAGCCGATCGGCACATAGCGGTCGCGCGCGGCGTCGTAGACGAGCGGATCGGTCAGGCGGCCGTGCTGCTCGAGTTCGAAGTCGGATTGCGTCATCAGCTCCGCGACGCTGTGCCGCTCGAAGAACGCGGGCGTCACGCGCTTGCCGGTGGCCTCGGCGGCCACGGCCTTCACGCCGTTTTCGCAGAACTCGAATGTCGACGCGTGCTCGCGATCCGGCCACGCGCAGCCGGGGCAGTCGAAGCCGTCAGGCTGGTTCTGCTTGAGCAGCGTGCGGTAGTTGCCGCCCGCGACCTTCTCCTTGAGCAAGTTGATGGCGACATACTTCAGCGCGCCCCAGCCAGCGGCGGGGTGCTTGTACGGCTCGATGCGGGCTTCGGCTTGTGTTTCGTTCTTCTTCATGACGTGGCGGTGGACAGATTCGACAGGGTTTGCAGACCAATGCCGGAGATCGTACTGTGTTCCACAAACTACGTCGGATACAGAAAATCGGAAAGAACAGGAGTACAGTTGCGCAACGATGCCTGAAGCCGCCCGAATCCAGCCGAATCGCATGAAGCTCTACGAAAAACTCGCCGACGAAATCACCGAAGCCGTGCGCCGCGGCGTGTTCGCGGCCGGCGAGCGGGTTGCGTCGGTGCGTCAGGCGAGCCAGCAGCACGGCGTCAGCATCAAGACGGTGCTGCACGCGTATGCGCTGCTGGAGAGCCGCGGCATCGTCGAGAGCCGGCCGCAGTCGGGTTATTTCGTGCGCGACGCGGCCGCGCGGGCGCTCGCGCCGGCGCCCGCCGCGGCCCGCGCGGGCCGCAAGTCCGCGCCGCCGCCGGTGCCCGCGACGGTCGACGTGAGCCGGCTCGTGCTGTCGACGCTACGCAGCATCCGCGCGCACGACGCCGTGCCGTTCGGCTCGCCGTATCCCGATCCGTCGCTGTTCCCGTGGCGGCGCATCAACCAGTACGCCAACGCGATCGCGCGGCGGCACGCGAGCTGGAATCTGATCGACGATCTGCCGCCGGGCAACCCCGAGCTGATCCGGCAGATCGCGCGGCGCTATGCGGAAAACGGTCTGCCGGTCGATCCGGGCGAAATCGTGATCACGCTCGGCGCGACCGAGGCGATCAACCTGAGCCTGCAGGCGGTCGCCAAGCCGGGCGATACCGTCGCGGTCGAGTCGCCGACCTACTACGCGATGCTGCACGCCATCGAGCGCCTCGGCATGCGCGCGATCGAGGTGGCGACGCATCCGGTCGACGGCATCGACATCGACGCGCTCGCGAAGGCGATCGCGCGGCAGAAGATCGCCGCGTGCATGGTGATGCCGAATTTCCAGAATCCGCTCGGTTTCTGCATGTCCGACGAGCGCAAGCGGCAACTGGTCGAACTGCTGGCCGCGCACGAGATTCCGGCGATCGAGAACGATGTCTACCAGGAGCTGTATTTCGGCGACACGCGGCCGTCGACGCTGAAGACCTTCGACACCCAGGGGCTCGTGCTGCACTGTGCGTCGTTTTCGAAAAGCCTGACGGCGTCGTACCGGATCGGCTGGGCGCTGCCGGGGCGCTATCGCGCGCAGGTCGAGAAGCTCAAGTTCCTGAATACGCTGACGACGCCGTCGGTGCCCCAGATCGCGGTCGCCGATTATTTGCGTCAGGACGGCTACGACCGCCATCTGCGGCACCTGCGCCGCGTGTACCGGCAGCAGGCGAGCATCATGAGCGCGCTGGTGCTGCGCTTTTTCCCGGTCGGCACGCGCGTGTCGACGCCGCGGGGCGGCTACGTACTGTGGGTCGAGTTGCCCGTTGCGATCGATTCGATGCGGCTTTATCAGGCGGCGCTCGAACGCGGGATCACGGTAGGGCCGGGGATGATGTTTTCGACGCGCAACGATTTTCGGCACTTCATCCGGCTCAACTACAGCTATCCGTGGACCGCGCAGGCCGAAGCGGCGTTGAAGACGCTCGGTGAGCTGGCTACGGCGATGGCGTGACAGGCGCTACGGCGATGCCAAACGACACATCACGACAGGTAGACCGACATGGATGACGACGACATCGACCCGCAACTCGCCGCGATACTCGCGCAGCTATGGCGCGCGCATCGCGAGACACCCTGGCGCGCGTGGTCGCTCGCGAAGCTGTCGAAGCAGGCCGGCGTGCCGATGAGCAGCTTGCGGCGGCAATTGACGGCGCTCTCGGGAAGCGGTCTCGTCGATACGATGTTCCACGACGATGGCACCGGAGCCGCGTCGCTGAGCGAAATCGGCGCGCAGCTTTGCGCGGAGCTGTTCGGCACGAGCGAGGGCGGCGAGCCGTCGGCCGCCGGCTGAGCGTCCCGGCGCAACTGCCACCGGCGCGCAATTGATCCGGCGCACGGGTTGATTGTTGTCGTAGTCAGCGCGCTCCGCCGTCTCATTGCCCGACGCTCGCCTGCACCTGCGGTTGTGATCGCGATGGCGCCATGTCCGCCGCCTCGAGCGTGGCGACGCCGCAGAACCAGTCGGCATCGCGCGGCTGATACTTCCACCGCTTGCTGGACTGCCCGATCACGCTCGCACACTGCTCGTTCACCACAAGGTCGGGCTGCGCGGCCGTGCATTGCAGTGTCGACGGATCGGAGTGCGCATCCGCATCCACGGACGCCGCGTGCCGCGCGCCGCTCGGCAGGCTCGCCAGCAGTCGCTGCAATTCGTCGATACGCGTCGCGTACCACGTCCGCAGACACGCGGCGTCGCGGCAGTTCGCTTCGCGCCAGGCCCACTTGCTGTCGCTGTCGTCGATGAACGCGCGGCGCTGGGCGACTCGCCGACGTGCCTTCCAGTAGAGTTGGCCCAACGTGTCGTCGAGCGTCGACAGGGCGGCGTCGCCGCAAATCATGCGCTCGGCCGGCGAGCGGCCGCGCTGGCAATCGAAACTCGCAGCGTTGGCGTACGGATGCGCGAGCAGCAGTCCGGCGATCAGGAGGGAGCGGAAGAGGGTCATCAGGGTCCGGGCGGTGCATCGGTTGATCATGCCGCCGATGATCGACCGGTCGCGCGCCTCGCGGACGTCCGAACAACGCGGGAATTCGGGCGGGTCGTTACCAGATGTTGCCGCGCGGGCTGCCGGCCCAGGTCGGCGCTCGCGCACCTTCGCGTGTCATGAAGTAGGCGCAACGTCTATATGATGGAAGTGGGGGCACTTGGGCCGGCGTGGTCAAAGGCGGCCATCGAAAGAGGGAGAACGAATGCAACGACGACTCGTGATCGGTCTTTGCATGGCAGCGGGCCTTCTGACTTTACCCGGCGCGGCCAGCGCGCAGTCACAGGCCTATACGAACAGCGGGTCCAACCTGCGCGCGGGCCCTGCGGCCGACTACCCGGTCGTCGCGCAACTGCCGGCCCAGCGTCGAGCCGCCGCGGCGCCTGCGGGCCACGAACAGACGGCGCCCGCACTGCCGTCGCCCGTCGTACCGGCATCAACCGATGCTGGCACGCCACACCGGAGCCGTCCGCACGCGATGCATGGCAGATTTTCACGCTGGACTTAGCGTAAACCCCGGTGTGCCGCGTACACTAACTTGCCGATGTTGGGTTGGGGGGCGCAACTATGATTTGCGAAGCAACATCACGTGGCACGACGACAGCCGCGCCGGAGGGCGCCCGCTATCGGCCGGAACGGGCCGAGGAGGTACTCGCGTCCGAGCGCGGCGTGTTGCGGCTGATCACCCGCAACACGCCGCTGCCCGAACTGCTCGACGAAGTCTGCCGTCGCGCCGAGGCGCTGCTCGGCGACGGCGCGTGCTGCTCGATCCTGCTGCTCGACCCGGACGGCGTGCATGTGCGCGTCGGCGGCGCGCCGTCGCTGCCGCCCGCGTACAGCGCCGCGATCGAGGGCGCGGCGATCGGTCCGCGCGTCGGCTCGTGCGGCACGGCGATGTTCGAGCGGCGTCTGGTGATCGTCGACGACATCGAATCCGATCCGCTGTGGGAAAACTTCCGCGATTTCGCGTTGCCGCACGGCTTGCGCGCATGCTGGTCCGTGCCCTTCGAAAACGACGCGGGCATCGTGCTCGGCGCGTTCGCCGTTTACTACCGCGCCACCCGCTGTCCGACCCCCGAGGAAGAGGCGATGCTGCGCGACATCGGCGGCAGCGTCGGCCTCGCAGTCCATCAGGACGCGATGGCGCAGCGCCTCGCGCATAGCGAGGAGCGTCACCGGCTGGTCGTCGATCATCTCAGCGAGGGCATCGTCGTGCAGTCGCGCACCGGCATCGTGCTCGCCTGCAATCCGAGTGCGCAGCGCATGCTGCACGTGACACCGGAGGTCGTCGGCAGCAGCATGCGGACCGTGATGACACGCGCGTTCGGCGAGGACGGCTCGGTCATCGGCGAAGTCAACCGTCCGGTCTCGCAGGTCTTTGCGACCGGCAAGCCGATGCTCGGCGTGACGGTCGGCCTCGAACTGATCGGCGGCGAGGTCGTGTGGATCACGCAGAACGTCGTGCCGATCCTGCGGCCCGGCGACAGCGAGCCGGACTCCGTGCTGATTTCGTTTTCCGACATCGGGCCGGTGCGCGAGGCGCAGCGCCAGCTGAAGTACCTCGCCACGCGCGATTCGCTGACCGGCCTCTACAACCGCGCCTACCTGACCGAGCGGATGCGCGACCTGTTCGCGCCGTGCGCCGCCGGCGACCATGACGGCGAGCTCACCAGCGTCGCCGTGCTGTTCGTCGATCTCGACAGCTTCAAGAAGGTCAACGACACCGCCGGTCACGAAGCCGGCGACGCCTTGCTGTGCAGCGTCGCCGAACGGCTGTCGGCCTGCGTCGGGTGCGGCGACACGCTGGCGCGCGTCGGCGGCGACGAGTTCGTGATCGTCGCCAGTGCGTACGGCAATACCGGCGAGCTGATCGGCCTCGCGCACCGCATTCTGGACATGATCGCGGTGCCGTTCGCGGTGGCGGGCAACGAGTACTACCTGGGCGCGTCGATCGGCATCAGCCTGTTTCCCGAAGACGGCCAGGACGTCGCGACGCTGATGCGCAACGCCGATTCGGCGATGTATCACGCGAAGCAGCGCGGCCGCAACAACTTCCAGTTCTTCACCGCCGAGCTGAACCAGCATCTGCAGCGGCGTTTCACGATCGAACAGTCGCTGCGGCGCGCGCTCGCGGCCAACGAGCTGAGCCTCGTGTACCAGCCGATCGTCGATAGCCAGAGCGGCCGCACGATCGGTGCGGAAGCACTGCTGCGCTGGTACAACAGCGAGCTCGGCAACGTGTCGCCGGGCGAATTCATTCCGGTCGCCGAGGATGCCGGGCTGATCGTCGAGATCGGCGACTGGGTGCTCGAGCACGCCTGCCAGCAGGTCGCGCAGTGGCGGCGCTCGCTCGCGCCGCATCTGGTCGTCGCGGTCAATCTGTCGCCGCGGCAGTTCAACGACGGGCTGCTCGAGCGCATCGAACGTTCTCTTGCGCAGTCCGGGCTCGAACCGGCCGCGCTCGAACTCGAGATCACCGAGCGGTTGCTGATGAGCGACAGCGATACCGTGCTGCCGATGCTGAGCGCGCTGAACGCAATGGGCGTGCGCGTCTCGGTCGACGATTTCGGCACCGGTTATTCGTCGCTGTCGTACCTGAAGCGCTTTCCGCTGCATAACCTGAAGATCGACCGCTCGTTCGTCGCGGGGCTGCCCGATCATCGCGATTCGGTCGCGATCACCCAGGCGGTCGTCGCGATGGCGCACTCGCTCGGCATGAACGTCACCGCCGAGGGCGTCGAGACCGTCGAGCAGGCGGCGTTCCTGCGCGCGATCGATTGCGACAAGCAGCAGGGCTACCTGTACAGCCGGCCGGTCGGCGCGAGCGCGTATGCGCGCACGCTGTACGACGCGCAGCTGATCGGCATGGCGAAGGCGTCCTGACGCGATTGTTCAGATTGCCGAACAAGTGACTTCGCGTTGCCGCTATTTATCGGCGGCGACGCACTCCCTAAAATTGCCCCATCGAAACATTATTGGTGCGCGGTGCCGAAGCGGCGCCCCGCGTTTGGGGGTCGTCATGTCAGAGTTGATCAGAAACCAGTTTTACCGGCCAGCGGTCGTACTGCCGATGGTCGCGCTGATGCAGGTGATGGTGTCGCAGGACTTCAATCTCGGCCAGGTCGGCTGGGTGTTCGCGGCGCGCGGCGCGCAGGCCGCACTGCAACGTTCGCGCGAGTTGATTTGCGCGGTTCATTGCCACGCCTGAGATTTCCCGCGCAGCATACGCAGTAATCCCAACTGATTGGCGCCGCCTCGCGCGCGGCGCGTGGGAAGACGGGCCGTCGCCAAAGCGCCCGCACAACCAGACATGACATGGCAGCGCGTGGCACTAAGCGTAAGATGCTACGACCTGCACCCAGCCGGGGAGAGTTGCCATGCCACAGCACTTCGACGCAGTCGTGATCGGTACCGGACAAGGCGGTTCGCCGCTCGCCGTGCGCCTCGCTCAAAGCGGGCGCCGCACCGCGGTGATCGAACGCGCGGAGTTCGGCGGCACTTGCGTGAACGTCGGCTGCACGCCGACCAAATCCTATGTGGCGAGCGCCCGCGCGGCGCACGTGGCGCGCCATGCGGCGGAGCTCGGCGTGCAGGTGGGCTCGGTCGGCGTCGATCTGGCGGCCGTGAAGGCGCGCAAGGACCGGATCATCGGAGAGTCGCGCAGCGGCGTCGAAAAATGGCTGCGCGGCACGGAAAACATCACGGTGTTCAACGGCCACGCGCGCTTCACCGGCGCGCGCACGCTCGCTATCTGCGGGCGCGACGGGGAATTGCTGAACGAGCTCAGCGCGTTCGAAATCTTCATCAACACCGGCACGCGCGCCGTCGTGCCGCCGCTCGAAGGCATCCAGCGGATTCCGTACTACACGAACTCGACGCTGCTCGAACTGACCGCGTTGCCGGATCATCTGGTGATCGTCGGCGGCAGTTATATCGCGCTCGAATTCGCGCAGGTGTTTCGCCGCTTCGGGAGCCGCGTCAGTGTGCTGGTGCGCGGCGAGCGCGTGTTGAACCGCGAGGATGCCGATTTCGCGGAGTCGGTGCAGAAGGTGCTCGCGCGCGAGGGCGTCGAGTTTCATTTCGGCGTGCAGCCGACGCGCGTCGAGCCGCATGCGCATCACGCGAACGACGTGTGCATCGGCTTCGAGCAGAACATCCCGGCCATGGAGGCGTCGCACCTGCTGTTGGCCACCGGCCGCCGGCCGAATACCGACGATCTCGGCCTCGACGTCGCCGGCATCGAGACCGACCGGCACGGCACGATCATCGTCGACGGCCAGTTGCGCACCAGCGTGCCGGGCGTTTGGGCGATCGGCGACGTGAACGGCCGGGGCGCGTTCACGCATACGTCCTACGACGACTACCAGATCGTCGCGGCGAACCTGCTCGGCGGCGGCGCGCGCAGCGTCGACACGCGGATCATGACGTATGCGGTGTTCGTCGATCCGCCGCTCGCGCGCGTCGGCATGTCGGAGGAGGAGGTGCGCAACAGCGGCCGCGAAGCGCTGATCGCGACGATGCCGATGTCGCGCGTGGGCCGTGCGCGCGAGCGTGGCGAGACCGACGGCTTCATGAAGGCGCTCGTCGATGCGAACAGCAAACAGATACTCGGCGCGGCAATTCACGGCATCGAGGGCGACGAGGCGATCCATACGTTCGTCGACATCATGACGGCAGGCGCGCCGTATCCGACTTTGCAATACGCGATGCACGTGCATCCGACCATCAGCGAACTGGTGCCGACGCTGCTCGATGGGCTCAAGCCGATGCAATGAACTGCCTTGACGCTGGCGCGACACGCTGATGACAAGCTCGCTCAAACCCGCACGTAACAGCGGCAATCTGTTCGACCTCGTCGCGCAGTTGGGGACGACGCCCGAGGAGCAGGTCGACGCGCTCGTCGAGCGGGGCGGCGTGACGATCGAGCGGATCGTCTCGACCGGGCAGGCGAGTCCGCCCGGCTTCTGGTACGACAGCCCGCGCGCCGAATGGGTCGTGCTGCTCACCGGCGCGGCGATGCTGGAATTCGACGGCGACCCCGAGCCGCATCGGATGAAGCCCGGCGATCACGTGCTGATCGAGGCGCATTGCCGCCACCGCGTCGCATGGACGAGCGACACCGAGCCGAGCGTGTGGCTCGCCGTCCATTACCCGTGAGCCGCGGCGGATCGAGCCATCCGCGCGTCCGGCTCTCGCGCATCGACAAATCCTCACACCATCACCGATAATCGGCAGCGGCGCGGCCCGCGCGCAAGGCGAAGGCGGGCTGTGCGCCCCACCGCATTGATCTTCGGGACTCGCATGGGCAAGGGACGCGTCGAAGCCTTCAGCGATGGCGTAATCGCCATCATCATCACGATCATGGTGCTCGAGCTGAAGGTGCCCGATGGCCACGATCTCGCGGCGCTGCGCCCGGTCGTACCGGTGTTCTGCGCATACGTGCTGAGCTTCGTCTACGTCGGCATTTACTGGAACAATCACCATCACATGTTCCATGCGGTGCAGAAGGTCAACGGCAAGGTGTTGTGGGCGAACCTGCATCTGCTGTTCTGGCTATCCCTCTTGCCGGCCGTGACGCACTGGGTCGGCGAAAACCATCTGGCCGCGTGGCCGACCGCGATGTACGGCATCGTGCTGTTCATGGCGGCGATCGCGTATTTCATCCTGACGCGCACGCTGATTTCGCAGCATGGACACGACTCGACGCTGGCCAAGGCGCTCGGCAACGACTTCAAGGGCAAGGTCTCCGTCGTCATTTACCTGACCGGCATCGGGCTCGCGTTCGTCGTGCCGTGGGCGTCGGCCGTGCTGTACGCGCTCGCCGCCGCGTGGTGGTTCGTACCGGACCGTCGCATCGAACACGTGCTGGAGGCCTGAGCATGCTGCTCGCGCTGAAGCTCGTGCTGGTGCCGGCCTTTCTCGCCGCGCTGACGGCGGCCGCGCGCGTCTGGGGGCCGTCGGTCGCGGGATGGCTCGCGGGACTGCCGGTCGTCGCCGGACCGATCATGCTGCTGCTCGCAGTCGAGCGCGGGCCGGCGTTCGCGGCGCAGGCGTCGGCGGCGTCGGTTGGGGCGATCGCCGCATCCGAGGCATTCAATCTTGCTTATGGATGGAGCTGCCGACGCTTCGACTGGCCGCTCGCACTGGTCGCGGGCATGGCCGGCTGGCTCGGCGCGGGACTGCTGATCGTGCGGATGCCCGGCTCGCTTGGGTGGGCGCTGGCGGCGGCGTGCGTGGCCGTCGCGGTGTCGCAGAGCTGCTTGCCGCGCGCGACGGGCCATGTGCCGGCGGCGCGCGTTGGGCGCGCGGATCTGGCCGTGCGGATGCTCGCGGGCGCCTTGCTGACGCTCGCGGTGACGGCTGCCTCGGCATCGATGGGCGCGGCGTGGAGTGGCGTGGTGTCGGTGTTCCCGCTGCTCGGCATCGTGCTCGCGGTGTCGGCGCAGCGTGCGCATGGCGCGGACTTCGTGGCGCTCTTGATGCGCGGCATGGTGGTCGGGCGCGGCTCGTTCGCGGCGTTCTTCGCGGTGACGGCGATGCTGCTGCCGCACTACGGTGTGGCGACGGGGTTTGCGTGCGCGGCGGTGGTGTCGGTCGTCGTGCAGGGGTTGACACGGCGCATGCTGGCTGGGCAGCGCCGTGCCCAGGCGGCGGCGCGAGAGTTGGCGCAGCCGCAGACCGAGTGAGACTGCGCATGGCTTCACATCGCTCACCTTCGACCGCTACCCGCATCGGGCTCATCTCGGATACGCACAACCTCGTGCGTCCCGAAGCGTTGCGCTATCTCGACGGCTGCGACGCGATCATTCACGCGGGCGATATCTGCAACCCGGACGTGCTCGACGCGCTCGCGCGGATCGCGCCGCTGACCGCGGTGCGCGGCAACAACGATACCGGTGACTGGGCCGCGTCTCTACCGACGCATGCGCGGCTGACGATCCAGCAGGTGACGATTCTGGTCGTGCACGACATCGCCGAGCTGGGCTGCGTGCCGCAGCACGATGGCATTCGCGTCGTGGTGAGCGGCCACTCGCACAAGCCGTCGATCGCCGAGCGCGACGGCGTGCTGTACGTCAATCCTGGCAGCGCGGGGCCGCGGCGCTTCAAGCTGCCGGTGTGCGCGGGCACGCTGACCGTCGAAGGCGCGCAGGTTGGCGCGACGTTCGATTCGCTGTTGACGTAAAAAAACGGGCCGGCGAATGTCGCCGGCCCGCTTCAGAAACTACGCCTGACGTGATGACTGCGCAGGTCAGGCACGCGCGGTCGCAGCCGCCGCGAACCGTTCATCCATCTCCTCGGCCTCGCGCTCACCGCGCAGCACCGCGTGCGCTTCAGCGCGCGTCGCGACGCACGGACCTGAGCCGAGCAGCGGCTTGCGCGCGGTTTCGCGCAGCGCGAGTACCGACACGATGCCGATCAGCGATGCGCCCATCAGGTAGTACGCGGGCATCATCAGATTGCCGGTCCGGTCGACGAGCCATGCGGTCACGAGCGGCGTCGTTCCGCCGAACAGCGACACCGAGATATTGAAGCCGATCGCGAGCGCGCCGTAGCGGATCCGGGTCGGGAACAGCGCCGGCAGCGCCGACGGCATCACCCCGGTGAAGCACGACAGCAGCACGCCGAGAATCATCAGACCGCCGAACACGGGCAGCACCGTGCCCATCCGAATCAGCAGCAGCGCGGGAATCGACAGCGCGAACAGACCAACGCAGCCGAGCAGCATCACGGGCTTGCGGCCGATCGCATCGGACAGACGGCCGGCGGCGAGCGTCATCGGCATCATCAGGATCATCACGAGCAGCACGAGGAATAGACCGTGCGTTTCGTTGAAGTGCAGCGTGGCGGACAGATAGCTCGGCAGATACGAGAGCGCCATATAGTCGGTCACGTTGAAAATCAGCACGAGGCCGACACACAGCAGCAGCGGCTTCCACTGCTGCACGAGCAGCTGGCGCAACGACTGGCTGGGCAGCGCGCGGTCCTCGGCTTCGCGCTCTTCGGCCTGTTTCTTGAACGCGGGCGTTTCCTCGAGCTTCATGCGGATGTACAGACCCACCAGGCCGAGCGGTCCGGCGATCAGGAACGGTACGCGCCAGCCCCAGGACAGCAGCGCGTCATTCGACAGCGTCGCCGTCAGCAGCGCGACCGTGCCCGCGCCGAGCACGTAGCCGATCAGCGTGCCGAACTCGAGAAAGCTGCCCATGAAGCCGCGGCGCTTGTCGGTCGAGAATTCGGCGATGAAGGTCGCGGCGCCGCCGTATTCGCCGCCGGTCGAGAAGCCCTGCACGAGGCGCGCAAGCAGCAACAGCGCCGGCGCGAGAATGCCGATCGTCGCGTAGTTGGGGATCAGGCCGATCGCGAAGGTGCCCGCGGCCATCATGATCATCGTCATTGCCAGCACGCGCTGACGGCCGATGCGGTCACCGAGCGGCCCGAATACCATGCCGCCGATCGGCCGCACGAGAAACGCCGCGGCAAACGTGCCGAAGGTCGCAATGAGTTGCGCCGATGGGCTCGACGAGGGGAAGAACACCTTGCCGAGCGTGACGGCGATGTAGCTGTACACGCCGAAATCGAACCATTCCATCGCGTTGCCGAGCGCCATGGCGCCGACGGCCCGTTTCAGGAGGGAGTGATCGACGACGGTGATGTCGTCGAGGGAAAGACGCTGTTCCGGTTTGTGATGTCGCCAGAAGCCGTTGCTGGAAGCGGTCAAGGTTGAAACTCCAATGACTGCGACGAAACTCGTGATGCGTTCCGCCACGGTTTTGCTGGGAAGTGTAATTTCGTGAGCAAGGTGAGACTATTCGCGGCACCGGTTATCCGGCGGCGCAACGGATGGCGAAAAGAAGCAAACGCCCGTGCCTCGCGGTAAGTTCGCGAAAAAACACTCGACTAGATTGTGCTGACTGTTGCACCTGCGTGGCCGTGGAAGGGGGGCAGATGCATGAGGGACGCGGGGCTGGCGGGAAACTGACCCATGCGCCACTGAAGGCTTGAAACGAAAAAGGCCGGTCTTGAATTTTCCGCTTTAGGCGGGGAAACGACCGACGAGCCTTCTTGTTTAAAAACAGTTCAATTCAGGATGGCGCGTGCGCGGAAAAACACACGATGAACCAACTTGAAAGAACACGAATGAAGGTGAATTGCGGCTGAAACGAGGGCACATGTTAGCACGATGCCAGAGGATCATGCAAATCGGCAGTGCGAGGCAGGGCCGCCAATGGGACTCGATCCGTTGCGGGACGGGAGATCTGGCGGGGTCGGAACGGCCCTGAAAAACGGACCGCTTAGAACATTGGCGAGCGCTTTTTGAGGCGAAGACGACGCGAGCGGCGGGCGCGATGCGCGGCCGATGTTGGTGCGAAAAAAATCCGCGCTTGCGGCGCGGACTTTCAGGCGTGTGTTTGCTCGGGTTGGGCGACGCGTTGTGTCGTGTCGTCCTCGACGAGGCAAGCTCAGGCCGACGGCGGCACGTAGCCCGACGCGGTATCCGCGCCTTCGCCGAAGAAGAACTTTTCGGTCTGCTTCATCAGATACTGCCGCGCGCGCGGATCGGCCATGTTCAGGCGGTTTTCGTTGATCAACATGGTCTGCTGCTTCAACCAGCTCTGCCAGGCTTCCTTCGAGATACTTTCGTAGATCCGCTTGCCGAGTTCGCCCGGCAGCGGCGGGAAATCGAGGCCTTCGGCTTCCTTGCCGAGCTTCGCGCATTGAACCATACGAGTCATGCTGTGCTTCTCCTGTAATCGATGTGGGGCGGGCAGACGCCGGTTCGGATCAGATGGGGGCGATCACGAAGTACTCAAAGCTGTTTCATCAGCACGAGCGATTTGCGCTGCCAGTTATAGAGTCGGCGGCGGTCTTCGGGCAAGTCGTCGACCGTAACCTTGACGAAGCCGCGCTTCAGGAACCAGTGTTCGGTGCGCGTGGTGAGCACGAAAATGCGCGTGAGGCCGCGTGCCCGCGCGCGCTGTTCGATGCGCTTGAGCAGGCGCTCGCCGTCGCCGGTGCCTTGAGCTTCGGGCGCGACGGTCAGGCACGCCATTTCGCCGATGCGCTCCTGCGGATACGGATACAGCGCCGCGCAGCCGAACAGCACGCCGTCGTGCTCGATTACCGAGAAATGGTCGATATCGCGTTCGATCTGGTGACGGCCGCGCCGTACCAGCGTGCCGTCTGTTTCGAGCGGCTCGATCAGGGCGAGAATGCCGCCGACGTCGTCCGGCGTTGCTTCGCGCAGGCTTTCGAGGTTCTCGTACGAAATCATCGTGCCGACGCCATCGTGCAGGAACAGTTCGAGCAGCAGGCTGCCGTCGAGCGCGTACGGGATGATGTGCGCACGCGGCACGCCGCCGCGGCAGCCGCGGATCGAATGCTTCAGGTAGAACGCGGCGTCGCCAGTCACTTCGCCGCTTTCGTGCAGCTTGTAGGCGTCGTCGAGCGACAGTTCGCGGATCAGCTCGGTGCCGCTTTCGCCGGTTTCCATCAGGCCCGGCGTTTCGGTCAGGAACACGATCTTGTCGGCGCGCAGCGCGATCGCCGCGGCCGAGGCCACGTCTTCCATCGACAGATTGAATGCCTCACCGGTGGGCGAGAAGCCGAGCGGCGACAGCAGCACGAGCTTGCGGCTCGCAAGCGAGTGTCGGATCGAATCCGCGTCGATCTTGCGCACGAGGCCCGTGTGCTGGAAGTCGACGCCGTCCAGAATGCCGACGGGGCGCGCCGTCACGAAGTTGCCCGATACGACGCTGATGTGCGCGTGCGCCATTGGCGTGTTCGGCAGACCCTGGCTGATCGCGGCTTCGATGTCGAGACGCACTTCGCCGGCCGCCTCCTTCGCGGACTCGAGCGCGCGCGCGTCGGTGATGCGCATGCCGTGTGAAAACTCCGATTCGACGCCGTGCAGGCTCATCTGCTCCTCGACCTGCGGGCGCGAGCCATGCACGAGCACGATCTGGATGCCCATTGCCTGCAGCAGCGCGATGTCGGACACGAGCGCATTCAGCAGCCCCTGATGCACCACTTCGCCGCCGAAACCCACGACGAATGTCTTGTTTCGGAACGCGTGGATATACGGGGCGACGGAACGCATCCAGTCGACGAATTGCGCGTGCTGGGCGAGGGTTTCCGGCGAGTCGGCGGGGGCCGGGACGCTCGCGGGCGCGGGGACGAGGTCGGTTTGGGAATTCATGCCGGGGATTATAATGCGCCCCCATGTCGAATGTACCCAAAAGTCCCGCTGGGGCGAACGAGAAACCGGCGTCGGCCGGCGAGCCGGCCAACCCCGGCGACACGATGCGCCGGCCAGCGCAGGATGCGAAACCCGATCAGGCGCGTGACGCGCGTCGGGGGGCGGGCGCGTCTGCGCGAAAGGTGCCGCCTGAAGGGAGCCGCAATACGCCTTCGGCCGCGCCTCGCGGTGAGCATGGCAAGCAGGCTCGCGACGAGGGAGGTGATGCGCGGCAAAGCGAGCAGCGCAATGAAATCCGCGACGCGCGCTCGGACACGCCTCGTGTTGAACAGCGTCGTGCGTCTCGCAACGAACAGGGAGATCGCGGGCCGCGTAGCGAGCAACAACGCGGATCGACCCGAGGCGAGCAACGTCACGGATCGCGCGACAAACAATCGGGCGAGCCGCGCAAGGAACAACCTCGCGCGCCGCGCGAAGCGCGGCCGTCGCGGGTCGTCGAGCCGAATCCGATTCCACCGGTCACGTTCCCCGAAGCGCTTCCTGTCTCCGGTCGTCGCGACGAGATCGCGCGGGCGATCGCGGAGAATCAGGTCGTGATCGTGTCGGGCGAAACCGGCTCGGGCAAGACCACGCAGTTGCCGAAAATCTGCCTCGCGCTTGGCCGTGGTTTCGGTGCCGGCGGCAATGGTCTGATCGGCCATACGCAGCCGCGCCGGATCGCCGCGTCGGCGACCGGGCGCCGTATCGCCGAGGAACTCGGCACGCCGTTCGGCGAAGTGGTCGGATACAAGGTGCGCTTCAACGACAACCTCGCGCCGGGCGCATCGGTCAAGCTGATGACCGACGGCATTCTGCTTGCGGAAACGCAGACCGATCCGCTGCTGAATGCCTACGACACGCTGATCATCGATGAAGCACACGAGCGCAGCCTCAACATCGATTTTCTGCTCGGCTACCTGAAGGAGATTCTTCCCAAGCGTCCCGACCTGAAGCTGATCGTCACCTCGGCGACGATCGACGCCGACCGTTTTGCGCGTCATTTCGGCAGCGACGACAAACCCGCGCCGGTGATCGAAGTGAGCGGCCGGATGTATCCGGTCGAGGTACGTTACCGTCCGGTCGTCGAGGACAGCCCGGCGGTCAAGGCGGCGCAAGGGACCTCGGGTGCAACCTCGTCTGGCCGCGAGCGCCCGAAGACGCAGCGCGAGACTGATCGTGATCTGATGGAGGCGATCGTCGACGCCGTCGACGAACTGTGCCGCGAAGGCCCCGGCGACGTACTGGTGTTCCTGCCCGGCGAGCGCGAGATTCGCGACGCCGCCGAGGCGCTGCGCAAACATCATCCGCCCCACACGGAGATCCTGCCGCTGTTCGCGCGGCTCTCGGCCGCCGAGCAGGAGCGCGTGTTCCGCGCGTCGAACGCGCGCCGCATCGTGCTCGCGACCAACGTCGCCGAAACTTCGCTGACGGTACCCGGCATCCGTTACGTGGTCGACACCGGCCTTGCGCGCGTGAAGCGCTACTCGTATCGCAACAAGGTCGAGCAGTTGCAGGTCGAGTCGATTTCGCAGGCCGCCGCGAACCAGCGCGCGGGGCGTTGCGGCCGGGTCGCCGATGGCATCTGCATTCGTCTGTATGAGGACAGCGACTTCCAGGGCCGCGCGCGCTTCACCGATCCAGAAATTCTGCGCTCGTCGCTTGCTTCGGTGATTCTGCGCATGAAGTCGCTGCATCTGACGGCGATCGAAACCTTCCCGTTTATCGAACCGCCGCCGGGCCGTGCGATTTCCGATGGCTACCAGTTGCTCAACGAGCTCGGCGCCGTCGACGACGACACCCACCTGACGCCGCTCGGCCGCGAACTCGCCCGACTGCCGCTCGATCCGCGCGTTGGCCGCATGATCCTCGCCGCGCGCGACCAGCAGGCGCTGAAGGAAGTGCTGATCATCGCGAGTGCGCTGTCCGTGCAGGACCCGCGCGATCGCCCGATCGAAGCGCAGGAGCAGGCGGACCAGGCGCATCGCCGGTTCGCCGACGAGCGCTCCGAATTCCTGCAGTGGCTGAAGATCTGGAACTGGTTCGACGAAGCGATCGCGCACAAGAAATCGAACCGGCAGCTGCAGGACGAGTGCCGCAAGAACTTCCTGTCGCAACTGCGGCTGCGCGAATGGCGCGACGTCCACTCGCAGCTGCTGACGGTGGTGCGCGAGCACGGCTGGCGGCTGAACGAAGCGGAGGCAACATTCGAGCAGATCCATCTGGCGCTGCTGACCGGTCTGCTCGGCAACATCGGCCTGAAAGCCGACGACGAGCCGTACTACCTCGGCGCGCGCGGCATCAAGTTCTACTTGTGGCCCGGCTCGGCGCTCGTGAAAAAAGCAGGCAAGTGGGTGATGGCCGCCGAGCTCGTTGAAACGAGCCGTCTGTACGCGCGCTGTATCGCGAAAATCGAGCCGGAGTGGGTCGAGAACGTCGGCGCGCATCTGCTCAAGAAGTCGTTGTCCGAGCCGCATTGGGAAAAGCGCGCGGCGCAGGTGTCCGCGTTCGAGCGCGCGATGCTGTACGGCCTGCCGATCTATCACCGGCGGCGCGTTGCATTCGGCAAGCAGGACCCGGCGCGGGCGCGCGAGCTGTTCATTCGCGGTGCGCTCGTCGAAGGCGAGTTCGACACGAAGCTTGCGTTCTTCGCGCACAACCGCAAGCTGCTCGCCGACATCGAGCAGCTCGAGCACAAGTCGCGCCGCCAGGACGTGTTGGTCGACGACGAATTGATCTACGCGTTCTACAATCAGGCGCTGCCGGACGGCATCCATACCGGCGCCGCGTTCGAGCGCTGGTATCGCGACGAGGTCGAAAAGAGCGGCCAGGCGGAGGACAAGCTGCAGCTGTTGTATTTGTCCCGAGACGATCTGATGCGGCACGAGGCGGCGGGTGTCACGACGGATCTGTTCCCTAAGCGGCTGACGATGGCGGGCATCGAGATGGCGCTGACCTACCACTTCGAGCCGGGCACGCCGCGCGACGGCGTGACGCTCGCAGTACCGCTGTACGCGCTGAACCAGGTCGACGCGCGCCGCTGTGAGTGGCTCGTGCCCGGGATGCTGAAAGAAAAGGCGCAGTTGCTGCTGAAGTCGCTGCCGCAAAAGCTGCGTCGGCATTGCGTGCCGCTCCCCGAGTACGCGGCGGGCTTCGCCGAACGGCACGGCGCACAGCGCTTCGGAGGAGGAGGCTTGCTCGAGGCGCTGATCGCCGACCTGCGCGAGCAGACCCAGGTCACGATGAAGCAGTCCGACTTCAAGCTCGAGACGCTGCCCGCGCATCTGTTCATGAACTTCAAGGTCATCGACGAACATGGCCGGCAGCTCGCGATGGGGCGCAATTTGTCGCAACTGCGCGCCGAGCTCGGCGCTCAGGCGCAGCAGCATTTCCAGAAGCTCGTTTCGGGCGCGGCGGGCGCCGCCTTGGCCGACGCGGGCGGCGGCGGTGTTGCGGCACCTGCACGCTCTCCAGATTTGGCTCAGAGTGGCGCGTCGCGCGGCAAGGGCGCGGCCGCGCCGCAACCCGCGACACCCGAAGGCGCACCAGCCACCGCGCTGTATGAAAACCTGACCACGTGGAATTTCGGCAAGTTGCCCGAGTTGCTCGAAATTCGCCGTGGTGGTCAGACGCTGTTTGGCTACCCGGCGCTCGTGGACCGTGGCACCCATTGCGACGTCGAGGTGTTCGATTCGCCGGAAGAAGCCGCGCGGATTCATCGGGCGGGCTTGCGTCGGCTCTTCGCGCTGCAGTTGAAGGAGCCGATCAAGTATCTGGAGAAGAATCTGCCCGGCCTGCGCGAAATGGCCATGCAGTTCATGCCGCGCGGCACGCAGGAGGAACTGCGCGATCAGCTGATCGACACCGCACTCGACCGCGCGTGTCTGCAGGATCCGCTGCCCGACGACGATGCGAGCTTCCATGTCCGCCGCGACGAAGGGCGTAGCCGCCTCACGTTGCTCGCGCAGGAAATTTCGCGGCTGGTCGGTCAGATTCTTGGCGAATACGCGAGCCTGACGAAGAAGCTCCTGCAGGCGAAGCCATTCGTGGCCGCGTACACCGATCTGCAGAATCAGCTCGATGCGCTGATCGGCAAGCGTTTTGTCGTCGATACGCCGTATGCCCAACTCGCACATTTCCCGCGTTATCTGAAGGGGATGGCGCTGCGTATCGACAAGCTGCGCGCGGACGCCATACGCGACGCGCGCCAGTTCGCCGAATTCCAGCCGCTGCTGCAGCACTATCAGCGCGCGGTGTCGCAGCGCGGCGGCGTCGTGGATCCGCGGCTTGCGGAATTCCGCTGGCTCCTCGAAGAATTGCGCATCTCGCTGTTTGCGCAGGAGTTGCGCACCCCGATGCCGGTTTCGGTGAAGCGCCTGCACAAGGTGTGGGAGTCGATGCAGCGCTAAAGCCAGGGCGCTCGCTCGCGGACGCTGGACACTGGGTGTGCACCGCGGCCGATGAGCGGGCCCGCGCACCGGTGCGCGCGGGGTACACCGAGCGTCCTCTGAGCGCCGTCGCGGCCGGACTCGGTCCGATACGTTCACTCGAGCTGATTTCACCAATGCATCCCCGCGCCGATCGATGCGCCGAACTGTCGGCGAGAGTCGGTGCTGCCTTGGACCTTGTAGATCCATTTGCCGGTGTCCGACAACTGCGACACGCTGATTGCGAGCGCAGATTGACCGCCGTACGTGCCACCCGCCATGGCGACCATGCCGTGTCCCGGCAGCACCGCTTGCGGCAAAGCTGCCATCGCGAGCGCCGATGCCGTGCCCCCGTAGCTGTCCCGACGGGCGGAGCGGATCTGGTCGTCGGTATAGCGATTCGACGCGCTGATCGCGCCGCTCACGCTTTGCTGCAACTGATTGACGTTGACCGCGTCGGTGCCTCGCACGCCGGCCGCGACGTTGGCGATCTGGCGTTCCTGGCCCGCCGCGCCAACCGATACCGTGTTCGCTCGGTCGGCGACGGAGCCCTGGCCTAACGCCACCGAGTTGTCGGCGCTCGCGCTGGCTGCGGCACCGACCGCCGTCGCGTTGTTGCCGCTGGCGATGGCGTTCGCTCCGATGCTTGCCGCGTTGGCGCCGCTTGCTTGTGCATTCGCTCCGACGGCAATCGCGTTCGTGCCGGCCGCCTCTGCGTTCGCACCCTCGGCGACCGTGTTGACGCCGCTCGCCCGCGCGTTCGCCCCGGCCGCAATCGCGTGCGCGCCGGACGCCTGCGCGCTCTCAGTCGCGCTATCGCCTGCCGCGCTGAACAACGCGTCGGCCGTGCCGATCGTCGCGTTATTGATCGCGCCTTCGAGCGCCGCGTTCAGCTGACCGAGGTTGACCGCGTCGGACGCCTGTACGCCGTCCGCGACGTTGTGGATGACGGTGCCCTCCGTGGTATCGCCGCCGAGCGTAACGCTGTTCCGGTTGATGCTGCCGTCGGCGTTCGTGTCGTACATGACCGCGCCGTCGAGCTTCGCTGCGGTCGCGATGCTCTGGTCGCTCACCGCTTTCAGCTGGGCGACGTTGACCGCATCGGTGTCGGCGGTGCCAGCCGCGACGTTGGTGATCTGGCGCTCGTTGCCCGTTGAACCGACCGACACGGTACCCGCGCGATCGGCGATCGAGCCCTGGCCGAGCGCGACGGAGTTTGCAACTAGCGCGCTCGAGTTAGATCCGAGCGAAAGTGCGTTGTCGGCGGCTGCGCTGGCACCGGAGCCGAGCGCGAGGGCGCCGGCGCCGTTCGCCGTGGCGTTGGAGCCGAGCGCCGTCGCACCGGAGCCGTAGGCCGACGCTGACGCGCCCAGCGAGGTCGCGTCGGCCGTGCCGGCGACGGCGCCCGCGCCGATCGCGGTCGAGTCGGTTGCGCTGGCGCTGGCGCTGGTGCCGAATGCGGTTGCGTTGCTGCCCATAGCGCTGGCGTTGCTGCCCGCGGCAAGCGCGTGCGTGCCGTCTGCGAGCGCCTCGTTGGAGCCGTCGGCCGGGTCAGCAGCGCTGAAGTAATGCAGCGCGCTGCTTTGAGCGAGTGCATCGACCTTGTTGTCGACCGCGCTCAACTGGCTCACGTTGACCGCGTCGGTGGGCGCGGCGCCCGCGGCGACGTTGGTCAGGCGACGCTCGTTGTTCGCCGAGCCGAGCGAGACTTCGCCCGTCGCGCTGGAGGCCGCGATCGGGGTGGCGCCCGTTCCCACGGGCACAAACGCGCTTTGCGACAGGTCCGTCGTGGTGCTGGCGTTGGCGCCTAGCGCGACGCTATTGTCGGCGCTCGCGTTTGCGTTGCTGCCGAGCGCGATCGCGCCGGCTCCCGCGGCCGTTGCGCCGAAGCCGATTGCGCTGGCGTAGGCGCCGCGTGCCTGCGCGGCAACGCCGAGGGCGATGGCGCCGACGCCGCTGACGACGGCATTACTGCCAAGCGCGACGCTCGAGTCCGCGAGCGCCGAGGCCCATGCTCCGGCGGCGAGCGAGTTGGCGCCTCCGGCCTGCGCGACATAGCCGAGCGCGGTCGATCCGACGCCGGTTGCCGTGGATAGGGAGCCAAACGCGGAGGCGGCCGAGTCCGCCGCTATTGAACCGGAGCCCGCTGCGACCGAGTCGACGCCAAGCGCCGACGCGTTCAGACCGAGCGCGGTCGCGCGTTCCGCTTGCGCATTCGCATAAGGCCCGAAGGCGCTCGCGCCTTCGCCTTGTGCGGAAGAGGAGAGGCCCATGGCGACGGCGCTGTCGCCCTGCGCCGTGGCGTTCGCCCCTAACGCGATCGTGCCGTCGTTTTGCGCGTTCGCCTGCGAGCCGACCGCCAGCGATGAGTCGCCGCTTGCGGTGGCCTGTGCGCCTATCGCGACCGCGATGTCGCCGGGCGCGCTGGCCGTGCCTACCTCGACGGAATCGACGCCGGCGCCTGTCGCTTCCGTGACGTAAAGGGCCGCCGCCGCTATTGCAACACCCGCGGTACTTCGAACCGCCCGTGCGATGCTTTTCTGGCGCGCGGAAGCACGGTGTGTTTGCAGGCAGGCAGTTCGCGGCGCTGCGACTTTTATTTGAGACGTGGTATGGCGAATTATCGAAATATTCTTGTTCATCAATTAAAAATCCTCCGCATTATTGTAGTTAGTGGCACGTAGTTAGTGGCACGCAGCGCGTATTCCGACTTTGACGTGAAGTTATTGCCTGGTGGGTTTGAAAATATTGAAAATACAAAAACGCCGGTCATTGGTAAGGCTTGCGTTATTTGGCCGAGCGCGCGTCAGCCCGGCGATGTACGCTCGGGATTCATGGGGGAGGCGCTACCGGGGCGGCGCGTATGGAGAATTCTCCGATGTCCGCGTGCAATTCAGATATCAGCAAACTCCGAAATTCAATCGGGCTAAAAAATATATTAATACGGCTAGATTTTTATTGATAAGGAAAGAGGAGTATTCTTATTGCTCCCGCTAATCATTTGCGCGATTTTAACGTGTGGCTGATGCATGATTGACCCTGACAGGGAGAGCACATTGATTCCTCACTCGAAAACCCGCGGCGCGAGCATCAAACCGGACGTGGCAGACGAAACCTCCCGCACGCGGCCGCGCTTCATCGCACCCGTCATTTTTCGGTCGTCGCCAGTGACTTACGTCAACCGCCCGGACCGGCAAACGTTCTACAATGACCGTTGTTTTCCGAAGCGAGTTTTCATGCGTCAATTTTTTCTTCCCGGCTTGAGTGCCACGTTCGCCGCGACCGCGGTGCTGGTCGCCGCCGCAGGCTTTTTTTCTCCAGCGGCGCACGCCAATAACGTGATCGTGCTCAATTCCGGCGAGGCCACGCTGAGCCTGATCGACGAGAACAGCCATCAGGTCATCGGCACCGTGCCCACGGGCAAGGAACCGCATCACCTGATGGCCACGCCGGACAATTCCTCGCTGATCGTCGCCAATTCGGTGTCGAACAGCCTGATGTTCGTCGATCCGAAAACGGGGCAGTTACAGCGCTGGGTCGAGAACATCGAAGATCCCTATCAGATCGGTTTTTCGCCTGATCGCAAGTGGCTCGTCACTACGGGACTGCGGCTCGATCGACTCGACATCTATCACTACGACAACCAGAAAAACCAGATGACGCTGGCTTCACGGCTGCCGCTCGCGGTGATGCCGAGCCACATGGCGTTCTCGAATGACAGCAAGACGGTGTTCGTCTCGCTGCAGATCTCGGGCGAGCTCGCCGCCATCGACCTGCCCACGCAAACCGTCAAATGGAAGATGAAGGTCGGCAAGGTGCCCGCGGGTCTGTGGATGACGCCGGGGGAAAAGTACCTGCTCGTCGGCATGACCGGCGAGGACTGCGTCGCCGTGGTGGACTGGCGCAACCAGAAGGTCGTCAAGACGATTCACACGGGCAAGGGCGCTCACAATTTCCGCTCGCTCGCCGACGGCAAGCATGTCGCGGTGTCGAACCGCGTCGCTAGCACGATCAGCATCATCGACGAAGACACGCTCACCAACGTCGGCGACATCACCGGCCTGATGCCGGGACCGGACGATATGGAACTTTCCGCCGACAAACGCTATCTGTGGGTGACCTTCCGCTTCGCGAAGCATGTTGGCATCATCGATCTCAACACGCGCAAGCTGATCCAGACCATTGCGGTGGGCCGCTCGCCGCACGGCATCTATTTCTTCGACCGCGCGCCGGTGACGGCGCCGAACGGCGCTTGAGGGGCCTGAGGGCGCCCGACAGTGCCTGAGGGCAACAGGGCAGAGCCAGGACGCCACGAGCCACCAAGGATGAAGTAACAGGCCAGCATCATGTTCCATCTGATTTTCTCCTCACTCGACAGCTTCGTTTCAGCCGCGCAGACGTGGCTGTACGTCGACGTGGTGCAGCCGCTGCTGTTCCGGTTCGATCTGATGGACTACGACGAGGACACCTACGACAGCCTGTACTGGGTCATCGTCGGTGTGCTCGAGGTGCTCGCGATGTACGCGATCCTGCGTCCGCTCGAGGCGCTGCGCCCGGTCGAGCAATGGGAGAACCGCAAGGCCGTGCGCGTCGACGTGCTGTACACGTGGATCGCCAAGCTCGGCATTCTGAACCTGTTCTTTTTCTTCGCGCTGCAACCGTTCTTCGACAACGTGCAAGGCTGGCTGCGGCTGCACGGCATCGCGAACCTGAACTTCGACAACCTGTGGCCCGGCGTGACCACGCAGCCGCTCGTCACGTTCGTCATGTATCTGCTCGTACTCGATTTCGCCGGCTACTGGTATCACCGCTGGCAGCACCGCGTCGGCGTGTGGTGGGAGCTGCATGCGGTACACCATAGTCAGCGGCAGATGTCGCTGTGGTCCGACGATCGCAACCATCTGCTCGACGATCTGCTGCAGGCGTCGTTCTTCGCGATGATCGCGCTCGCAATCGGTGTGCCGCCGTCGCAGTTCGTCGTGCTGGTTGCGATCACGAATCTCGCGCAAAGCGTGCAGCACGCGAACATCCGCCTGTCTTACGGCTGGCTCGGCGAGCGGCTGCTCGTCAGCCCGGCGTTCCACCGCCGTCACCACGCGATCGGGTACGGTCACGAAGGGCTCAATTACGGTTGCAATTTCGGCGTGCTGTTCCCGTGGTGGGACATGTTGTTCCGCAGCGTGTCGTGGAGCCGCGATATGGAGCCGACCGGTATCAGCGATCAGCTCGAAGGCCGCCGCTATGGCGATGGATTCTGGGAGCAGCACTGGTTCGCCTTCGTGCGCATCGCGCATCGCCTCGTATCGAAGCGCCGCGCACCCGGCAACGACACCGCTGCCGTTTGAGTCGGTCCAGAGTCCGTTCTGAGTCCATTGCGGATCCATTCGAGCGCGCACTCCGCCGCGCTGCTCGCTTCCGCCGGCGGCGCGTTCCTTGGTTTATGCTGTGCACGTTCGAGCGCACCCTCCAGTGCCCCAGCATGCCTGGCCCGGGCGCGGCGCGATTCTCCCGTCCATCGTTTCGTTCGCAGGCACTGGCTCGCATGAATGATCTGTTGCGCTCGTTTGGGCGCGCACTCGCAAGCGCGTTGCATCCGCGCATGCTCTGGCTGACCTTCAAACCGTTTATCGTCGCGACGGTCGGCTGGGGCGTACTCCTGTGGTTCTTCTGGCAGACGCTGACCGGCGCGACCCGCACCTGGCTCGACGACTGGTCTTTCACCGCCACGCTTTATCATCTGTTCGACGTGCTCGGTTTTTCGACGCTGCACGCGGTCATCGCGCCGTTCATCGTGATTGCGATGGCGATCCCGCTGATCGTCGTCACGGTGCTGCTGCTGATCGCCATGCTGTCGATGCCGGCCGTGATCCGCTTTCTCGCGGCCCGCCAGTTCGCCGGGCTGGAGATGCGCCACGGCGGAACGTGGTACGGTAGCCTCGGTCAGGCGCTCTGGACCACGCTGCTGTGTCTGGCGCTGCTGATCGTCACGTTGCCGCTGTGGCTCGTGCCGCCGTTCTTCGCGTTGATTCCGCCGCTGCTGTGGGGATGGCTCACGTATCGCGTGATGACCTACGACGCGCTCTCGTTGCATGCGACGCGCGACGAGCGGCGCGAACTGGTGCGGCGCCACCGGCTGCCGTTGCTGCTGATCGGTATCGTGAGCGGCCTGCTAGGTTCGCTGCCGACGTTGCTGTGGGCGTCGTCGGTATGGCTGATTGTGCTGTTCCCGGTGATCACGACGGTGACGATCTGGATTTACGCGTTCATCCTCGTGTTCTCGGCGCTATGGTTCGGCAACTACTGCCTGCGCGCGCTGCAGCGCATGCGGGCGGAAGCGCCTGGTGGCGCGCGCGAGGTCGCGCCGGTTCCCTATTGATCAAACGAAAGAGGCGGCAATGGCATTTGGCGTCATCATCATCGGCGATGAAATCCTCTCGGGCAGACGCGTCGACAAGCATCTGCCGAAGGTCATCGAGTTGCTCCGCGGGCGCGGGCTGTCGCTCGGCTGGGCGGAGTACATCGGCGACGATCCGGAGCGCATCACGGCGACGCTGCGGCGCACGTTCGCGTCGGGCGACATCGTGTTCTCGACGGGCGGTATCGGTGCGACACCGGACGACCACACGCGCCAGTGCGCGGCGGCCGCGCTCGGCGTGCCGCTCGAGCTGCATCCGGAAGCCGCGAAGCTGATTCAGGAGCGTATCCGCGACATGTATCCGGCGAACTCGCCGGCGCCGCTCGATCTGAACTCGCCCGAGAACCGGCATCGCCTGAATATGGGCACGTACCCGCAGGGCGCCGACATCATTCCGAACGGTTACAACAAGATTCCGGGCTTTTCGATCCGCCAACACCATTTCGTGCCGGGTTTCCCGGTGATGGCCTGGCCGATGATCGAGTGGGTGCTCGACACGCGGTACGCGCATCTGCATCACACGACGCCGCACGCTGAAAAATCGCTGCTGGTGTTCGAGTTGCCGGAGTCGCGCGTGACGCCGCTGATGGAGAAAATCGAGCGCGATTTTCCGGGCGTGCGGGTGTTCAGCCTGCCGAGCGTCGGGGATGCGGAGCGCGGCGGCGTGTATGCGCGGCATCACATCGATCTGGGTGTGAAGGGTGAACCGGAAGCCGTCGCCGCGGCGTTCGTGAAGCTGCGAGAGGGGGTGCATCTGCTCGGTGGCGATATCGTCGAGCCTGAAGCGGCGGCAGCGGCTTCGGCAGCGGCCACGGGTAAGCCGTGAAGCTGAGCGGGCCCTCAATACGATTCAGGTAAGTAGTCAGGACACGACTGCGCTGACGAAGTTTTATACGGCGTTCTATCACGCGCTGTGGGCGCCGAGCGTATTCAGCGATTCCAACGGCCAATATATCGGCTTCGACCAGCAGGTCCGTACGGTTAGCGCGGGCCACGCGGCGCAGTACACCAGCTTTTCGGGCTGGGACATCTATCGCTCGCTGATTGCGCTCAAAGCCACGCTGTTTCCTCAGGAAACCAGCGATATGGCGCAGTCGCTAGTCAACGATGCGGATCAGTGCGGCGCGATTCCGCATTGGGTCAACGACAACGTCGAGGATGGCGTGATGCCCGGCGACGCCGGCTCGCTGATCGTGGCGGGCGCCTATGCATTCGGCGCGCGAGCGTTCGATACCTCGGGCGCGCTGAAGCACATGATCAAGATGGCCAACGTTCCCGGAACGGCGTGCAATGGCGTGACCACGAACGGCGGCCGCGCCAGTTATCTGCAGTTCGGCTACATCACGAATGGCGAATGGGGGCAGGCATCGTCGACGCTCGAATACGCGAGCAGCGATTTCGCCATTTCGCAGTTTGCCGGCCAACTGGGCAATTCAACGATCCAGAAGATGCTGCTGAGCCGCTCGGCCTATTGGCAGAACCTGCTCAACACGTCGCTGCCGCCGCCTCTGATCGCCGCGCGCAACTCGGACGGAAGCTGGATTGCGCAGACGCAGAGCAGCACCGACAACTACGTCGAAGGCAATGCCGGGCAGTACATGTGGATGGTGCCGTTCAACCCCGGTCGGACCGTTTGCGCAACTGGGCGGCAACACGGCGGCGGTGTCGCGCCTGAACGCGTTCTTTACGGTGTTGAACGCGGGGATGAGTCTGCCCAATTTCTATATGGGCGACGAACCGACCTTCGAGGTGCCATGGCTATATAACTGGGCGAGCGATGGCGGTGGGGCAGACCATCGCGATGCCGCCGGGCGAGCTCGTGGCGAGCGTCACGCTGCCGAAACAGGTCAGCGCGGGCAAGCTGCACGTGTTCGGGATTTCGGCCGCGCCCTGAACACAATGGAGCGCCGCGCGCGCGGCGCTCGACGAAACAAGCGGTCCGCGCCTGAGGGTCAGGTTGGCGCGAACCGCGACATCGCAGTGTCACAACCCGCGCCGACGATGCAATCAATGCGTGGTCGGCGCGAACCGTTTCAATCGGCGTGCTTCAGCGCCGCGCCACGGGCTTCCGCAGATGCGGGCAGTGCGCCACGCGCCATCAGGCTCCGATCCACGGCAAGCCGCGAAAACACCATCCCGACACCGTCTTCCGATGCCCCTGGCCGTCCTTGTCGCCTTCGAAGCCTTCCAGCAGGTCATACGCCTTCGTGAAGCCGGCCTGGGTCGCGGCGATCGCGGCGAGCTTCGAGCGCGCGGCGCTGCGGCACAGGAACAGCACCGGCGTGTCGGGCGAGGCGACCTGCGCGAGTTGCTGCACGAACTCCTGATTGGGCACCGCGCCCGGATAGCGCGTCCATTCGACATGCGCGTATTGGCCATCACCGATCACCGGCCGGCCGACCCAGTCGAGCTCGGCGCGGGTACGCACGTCGACGAGACGCGTGCGCGGATCGAGTTCCAGCAGTTCGAACGCCTCGGCCGGCGATACCGCGCCCGCGTAGGGCAGTTGGTTCTCGGTGCGGCGGGCGTCCGCCTTCGCGTAAAGCTGTTCGAGCGTGCTCATGAGCGTCAATCTCCTTCGGACCAAATGATCATTCTAGCGCGCTGCAGGCAGCGCACAGACCTGTGTAGACTGGACGGCGCCGGGCAGTCGCGGGCGCCGTCCCAACCTCGATGCGCAAATATGGTGCATTTCCTGCTGAATGCACCACAATGGTAGGGGCCGTCGTTTCCAAAGCGGTGAATGCGCGAAATTGGTGCGTTGCAATGCCCACACGTTTGTTTGCGAGTCTGCTCGCGCCTCGTGCGTGGCCGGCAAACGTAAGCGGCGTAATGGTGTGCGCCGGATTTGCCCATGCGAGGCCCAGAGGTGGCACACTATCTGCTTTATTGGTGCCGATCGATTTATCCCGGCAGAATTTTCCGCCCGCGACGCCATATAAGTGGACGTTCCGGGATGGGTCAGCTAGATTGGGCGGCGGCTGAATCCGCCGAAATTGTTAATCAGGAGATAGGTTATGAGTAAATCCGTGGCCGACGTCATTCAACTCGTCAAGGACGAAGACGTCAAGTTTGTCGACTTCCGTTTCACCGACACGCGCGGCAAGGAACAACACGTTTCGGTGCCGGTGTCGGCATTCGATGAAGACAAGTTCGAAAGCGGCCATGCGTTTGACGGATCGTCGATTGCCGGCTGGAAGGGCATCGAAGCATCGGACATGTTGCTGGTCCCGGACGCGAACACGGCCTTCATCGACCCGTTCTACGAAGAATCGACCCTCGTGCTGACCTGTGACGTCGTCGAACCGGCTGACGGCAAGGGCTACGAGCGCGACCCGCGCTCGCTCGCGAAGCGCGCCGAAGCGTACCTGAAGAGCTCGGGGCTCGGCGACACCGCGTACTTCGGTCCGGAACCGGAATTCTTCATTTTCGACTCGGTCCAGTGGAACACGGATCAGTCGGGCTGCTTCGTGAAGATCGGTTCGGAAGAAGCACCGTGGTCGTCGGCGAAGGAATTCGAAGGCGGCAACACCGGCCACCGTCCGGGCACCAAGGGCGGCTACTTCCCGGTCGCGCCGGTCGATTCCTTCCAGGACATCCGTTCGGAAATGTGTCTGCTGCTCGAACAGATCGGCATTCCGGTCGAAGTGCATCACCACGAAGTGGGGGGCATGGGCCAGAATGAAATCGGCACGAAGTTCTCGACGCTGGTGCAGCGCGCCGACTGGACGCAGCAACTGAAGTACATCATCCAAAACGTCGCGCACACGTACGGCAAGACGGCAACGTTCATGCCGAAGCCGGTCGTCGGCGATAACGGTTCGGGCATGCACGTTCACCAGTCGATCTGGAAGGACGGCACGAACCTGTTCGCAGGCAATGGCTACGCAGGTCTGTCGGAATTCGCGCTGTTCTACATCGGCGGCATCATCAAGCACGCTCGTGCGCTGAACGCGATCACGAACCCGGGTACGAACTCGTACAAGCGTCTCGTGCCGCACTTCGAAGCGCCGGTCAAGCTCGCTTACTCGGCTCGCAACCGTTCGGCATCGATCCGAATTCCGCACGTCTCGAACCCGAAGGGCCGCCGTATCGAAACGCGCTTCCCGGATCCGCTGGCGAATCCGTACCTGTGCTTCTCCGCGCTGATGATGGCGGGTCTGGACGGCGTGCAGAACAAGATTCACCCGGGCGAAGCCGCCGACAAGAACCTGTACGACCTGCCGCCGGAAGAGGATGCAAAGATCCCGACCGTGTGCGCGGGCCTCGACCAGGCTCTCGACTCGCTCGACGCGGACCGCGAGTTCCTGACGCGCGGCGGCGTGTTCACGGATGCGATGCTCGACGCGTACATCGAACTGAAGACGACGGAACTGCAGCGTTATCGTCAGGCGGTGCACCCGATCGAATTCGAAATGTATTACTCGCTGTAAGCGGCCATGGCGCTTCGCCCTTCACCCGGCGAAGCGCTTTGCCCGACGCTCGCGATCGGTCACAAAGGGACGGCGGCGCCGTCCCTTTTTCGTTAGGCCGTACGCACGGCCGGCCGCGCGCGGGCAACACGGCATTCGGTGAAGCACAATAAAGCAGCACTCCTGATTTATCACCATCTCCTACCGGCCAGACTGCAAGATGGTTCTCAAGAATCTGATCAAGGCAAGGAAAGGACACGAACAGACGCTGTCGGACGACATGCAGCTCGTGAGTTCTGGCTTGCTGCCAGGCTTCGAGGCGCTGCCGACCGTCTTGCTGGTGCTCGAGAAGCGCACGCTGCGCGTCGCGTTCGCGAATCCGTCGGCGGAGTCGATGCTGGAGATGTCTCGCAAGCAACTCACGCAGATGGCGTGGCCAGACATCTTCTCGAACGCGGACGAACTGGTCGCGACGATCACCGCGATCGCCGCGCACCGCTTTCACGCGACGCATCTGGACGCCGTGCTCGAGCGTCCCGGCCACGAGCCGCTGCACGTGCATGCGATCGTCGGTTTTCTGGAAAGCGCGCAGGACTACGTGTTGCTCGAACTGTTCGAGAACGAGCGGCATCTGCGCACCGACCGCGAAGAGCGCATCAACGACCTGACCGCCGTCAACAAGCATCTGATCCGCAATCTCGCGCACGAAATCAAGAATCCGCTGGGCGGCATTCGCGGCGCCGCGCAACTGCTCGAGTTCGAACTCGGCGAACGTGAGCGCGACGAGTTGCGCGAGTACACCCAGGTCATCATCAAGGAGTCGGACCGTCTGCAGACGCTGGTCGACCGCTTGCTCGAACCGCACCGGCATCCGCATATCGTCGGCGACGTGAATGTTCACGAGGTGTGCGAGCGCGTGCGTCAGGTGATTCTCGCGGAGTTTCCGCGCGGCCTGACGATCGAGCGCGACTACGACGTCAGCGTGCCGGATCTGCGCGGCGACAAGGAGCAACTGATCCAGGCGCTGCTGAACATCGTGCGCAATGCGGCCGAGGCGTTGCGCGAGCGGATCTCGCAGGGCGATGCGCGCATCGAATTGCGCACGCGCATCGCGCGCAAGGTCACGATTTCAAAACGCCTGTGCAAGCTGGCATTGGACTTGCATATCATCGACAACGGCCCAGGTATTCCCGAAGAGATTCGCGACCGCATTTTCTATCCGCTCGTGTCGGGGCGCGAGGACGGCAGCGGTCTCGGTCTCACGCTAGCGCAGACCTTCGTGCAGCAGCACGAAGGTCTGATCGAGGTGGACAGCCGGCCGGGCCATACCGAGTTTCAGATTCTGCTGCCGCTCGACCTCTAGATAACACAAGCACCTCAAGACTTCTGACCGACCTATATGAAGCCGATCTGGATAGTAGACGACGATCAATCAATTCGCTGGGTGCTCGAGAAAGCGCTGGCGCGCGAGAACTTCGCGACGCGCAGCTTCGCGAACGTGCGCGAAGCGTCGGCCGCGCTCGATCACGACAGCCCGCAGGTGCTGGTCTCCGATATCCGCATGCCTGGCGGCTCCGGGCTGGAGTTGCTGCAAACCGTACGCGACAAGGTGCCGGGCTTGCCGGTCATCATCATGACCGCGTTCTCGGATCTCGATAGCGCGGTCGCCGCATTCCAGGGCGGCGCGTTCGAGTATCTGGCGAAGCCGTTCGACGTCGACAAGGCCGTCGAGCTGATTCGCCGCGCGGTCGACGAAAGCATGCGCGGCGAGCAGACGTGGGACGACCGCGTCGCCGAAGCGCCCGAGATGCTCGGCCAGGCGCCCGCGATGCAGGACATGTTTCGCGCGATCGGCCGCCTGTCGCATTCGGCGGCCACCGTGCTCATTACCGGCGAATCAGGCACCGGGAAGGAACTGGTCGCGCGTGCGCTGCACCGACATAGCCCACGCGCGAACGGCCCCTTCATCGCGTTGAACACGGCCGCGATTCCGAAGGATTTGCTGGAGTCCGAACTGTTCGGTCATGAGCGCGGGGCGTTCACCGGCGCGCAGGCGATGCGCCAGGGACGCTTCGAGCAGGCCGAGAACGGCACGCTGTTTCTCGACGAAATCGGCGACATGCCGTTCGATCTGCAGACGCGTCTGTTGCGCGTGCTGTCGGACGGGCAGTTCTATCGCGTGGGCGGCCACAATCCGTTGCGCGCGAATGTGCGGGTGATCGCGGCGACGCACCAGAATCTCGAATCGCGCGTGCGGCAGGGACTGTTTCGCGAGGACCTGTATCACCGTCTGAACGTGATCCGTCTGCGTTTGCCCGCGTTGCGCGAGCGCAACGAGGATATCCCGCTGCTGACGCGGCATTTCCTGCAAAAGAGTGCGCGCGATCTCGGCGTCGAACCGAAGCGCGTGTCCGAGGAGGCGCTCGCGTATCTCGCGTCGCTGCCGTTTCCGGGCAACGTGCGGCAACTCGAGAACCTCGCGAACTGGCTCACGGTGATGGCGCCCGCGCAGACGATCGAAACCAAGGATCTGCCGCCCGATCTCGGTCCCGCGCACGGCGCCGGGAGCGAGCTTGGTGCGGGCGCCGCTGCCGGCGCGACGACGGATGGCACCGTGGCGACCAATGCGGGAATCGCGGGCGGCGTGCCGCTCGCTGGCACGAACGGCGGCGCGCTCGTGCATCCGGGTGGGGCGGCCGGTGCGTCGGTCGCCACCGCGCTGAGCGCATGGGAAGGCGGCTTGCGCACCGAAGTCGCGCGCATGCTGCGCGAAAACGCGGCCGACGTGATGGACGAACTCGCGCGCCGCTTCGAAGCGGCCGTGATCCGCGAGGCGCTCGACTTCACGCGCGGCCGCAAGGTCGAGGCGGCCGAGCGGCTCGGCATCGGGCGCAATACGATTACGCGCAAGATTCAGGAGCTCAATCTGGAGCCTTGATGCGCTCGTTCTGAGCGATGCTGCATGGCAGGCGGGGGCGGCTCAGGCCGCCTTCGTCGTTGTTGCATCGCGCCCCGCGGCAAACCGTCAACCACCGCGCACGAGGCATAATCAACGCTGTTCCGATCCAACAGCCGACGATGCCAGCTTCTTCAGCTTCTCCCGCCCCGTTCGAGTGGCCGCTTTCCCCCGATCCTTTCCTGTCGCTCGAAGAGCTGTACGACGCTGACGCACTCGCATGGGTCGACGCGCAGAATGCGCGCACCCGCGTGGCGTGGTGCAGCGGCGAGTCGTTCGACACGCTCAGACGGCGGCTCGCCGATGCCTATCTGCCGCGCGAGCGTCCGGTGATTCCGGATCGCTGGAAGGACTGGGCCTACGATTTGTGGCAGGACGAGCGCAATCCGCGCGGTATCTGGCGACGCACTTCGTGGGCCGCATGGCGCAACGGCGCGCCGGTGTGGCAGAACCTGCTCGACTTCGACGCGCTCGGCGCGGCCGACGGCACGCCGTGGGTCTGCGTCGATCTCGACATCCTTTATCCGGACGGCGACCGCGCGCTGATCACGATGTCGCCGGGCGGTTCGGATGCGCTCGTCGTGCGCGAGTTCGATCTCGACGCGCGGCGTTTCGTCGACGATGGCTTCGCGATTGCGAAGGCGGGCAAGCACACGGTGTCGTGGATCGATCGCGATACGCTGTACGTCGGCTGGGACAATGGGCGCAAGACGCTGACGCGCTCCGGTTATCCGCGCGACGTGCGGCGCTGGACCCGCGGCACGGCGCTCGCCGATGCGCCCGTCGTGTTTCGCGGCGAGTTTGGCGACATCGGCGTGGAGGCGCATTACGATCCGGTCGATAGCCGGCATACGGTGACGAGCAGCGTCGACTTTTTCGATTCGCACACGTATTACCTCGACGACGCTAGCGACGCATGGCATCGTTACGAAGTGCCGTCGCACGTCGCGGTGGGGGCGTGGCAGGGCTGGCTGTTGCTCGAGCCGCGGCTCGATTGGGAGTGCGAGTGGGACGGCAATCTCGTGCGCTATCCGGGTGGCGCGCTGCTCGCGATTCGCGAGGACGCGTTTCTGCGCGGCGAGCGCGACGTGACGCCGCTCTTCACGCCGACGCCGCTGACCTCGGCCTGCGAGTGGTCGCATACGCGCCATCATCTGATCGTGTCGTATCTCGACGACGTGCGCGGCAAGACGCTGATCTGGACGCCGTCGCAGCGCGAGGACGGCACCTGGCAGTGGCGTGAGCGCGTGTTCGCGTCGCGCGGCGATGCGCAGGTCGACGTGTCGCCGGTCGAGTCGACATTGAACGACGAAGTGTTCGTCGACACCGACGATTATCTGCAACCGCCCGCCTACTGGCTCTCCGATCTCGCGCTCGAGGAGCCCGGCGAATGGGAGTTGCTCGACCGTTGGCCGACGCAGTTCGACGCGACGCGCGTTGCGGTGACGCGCGGACATGCGGTATCGGCCGATGGCACGCGCGTACCCTACACGGTGATTGGGCCGAAGGAAGCGCCGTCATCGCCGGGCGATGAAAGCCCGACGCGCCCCTGTCTGCTGAGCGGCTACGGCGGCTTCGCGATTCCGCTGCTGCCGAGCTATCTGACGGGGCAGGGTATCGGCTGGCTCGAACGCGGCGGTGTGTACGTGGTCGCGCATATTCGCGGCGGCGGCGAGTTCGGCACGCGCTGGCACACGGCGGCGCAAGGCGAGCATCGCCAGCGCGCGTTCGATGATTTCATCGCGGTCGCCGAGGCGCTGATCGCGACCGGCGTGACGAGCGCCGCACAGCTCGGCATTCAGGGCGGCAGCAACGGCGGTTTGCTGGTGGCCGCGTGCATGGTGCAGTGGCCGCAGCTATTCGGCGCGGTCGTCTGCGAGGTGCCGTTGCTCGATATGAGCCGCTATCACCTGCTGCATGCGGGCGCCTCGTGGATCGACGAGTACGGCGACCCCGACGAACCCGATGAAGCGCGTGCGCTCGCCGCGTATTCGCCGTATCACAACCTCGCGGCGGGTGTCGCGTATCCGCCGGTGCTATTCACGACGTCGACCGCCGACGATCGCGTGCATCCCGGCCATGCGCGCAAAATGGCCGCGCGCATGCAGGCGCTGGGCGCGCAGCACGTGTGGTATCGGGAGAATACGGAAGGCGGCCACGGCGGCTCCGATGAGTTGGAGCAGGCCGAGCATGATGCGATGGTGTTCGGGTTCCTGTGGGGTGTGCTGGGCGGCGCCTGAAGCAATAGGGACGCGAGGCAGCGCTGCCTCGTTTCGTCGCTGTATTCCGGATCAGCCCAGCTGCGCGAACACTGGCGCGTGATCCGACGGCTGCTCCCACTTTCGCGGCACCTTGTCGATGTCGCACGCCGAGCAGATGTCGGCCAATGCCTTCGACAGCAGGATGTGATCGATGCGCAGTCCCGCGTTGCGACGGAACGCCATCATCCGGTAGTCCCACCACGAATAGATTTTTTCCTGCTGCTCGAACTGGCGGAACGCGTCGAGCAGACCGAGGCCGATCAGCCGCACGAACGCCGCGCGTTCCTCGGGCGACACCAGATTCTGACCTTCCCATGCCTTCGGATCGTGCACGTCGCGATCGTCGGGCGCGATGTTGTAGTCGCCGAGCAAGGCGAGCTTCGGATGCAGCGTCATCTCGGTTGCGAGCCAGTCGTGCAGCGCGTCGAGCCAGCGCAGCTTGTACGCGAACTTGTCGGTGCCGGGCGCCTGGCCGTTGGGGAAATACGCGGAGATGATGCGCACGCCATCGATGGTCGCCGCGATCACGCGCTGCTGCGGGTCCTCGAAACCGGGGATGTTGCGCACGATGCTGCTTTCGTCGACGTTCAAACCTTCGCGCACCAGAATGCCGACACCGTTATAGGTTTTCTGACCCGCGTACCAGCTTCGATAGCCGACCGCCTCGAGTTCGGCGCGCGGAAATTTTTCGTCGGGAAGCTTCAGTTCCTGCAGGCACAGCACGTCGGTGCCGCTGCTCGCGAGCCAGTCGATGACGTGTTGCTGGCGGACTTTGAGGGAGTTGACGTTCCAGGTGGCGATTTTCATCAGTTGCACAAATTGTTGATTTTCAATAAATATTTGACTTGATGTGGTCGTGATATACGTATCGATATACCATTTCGCGAGTGGTGTTCCGTTACTCGGGAGTCACGCGCCATGCCAATCCGGCGTCGGAGCCTATATGATACGGCCTGTCACGCCGGGGGCGCGGGTTCGAGTCCCGTCCACTCCGCCAGACAAAGCCCGTTCATGGGAACTTGAACGGGCTTGTTGCTTTTGGACCATCACCAGACCATCAGCTCGGGCCGGTCGAGCGTGGGCTTTCGCCGCTGTCCCGGTTGTTGAACTCCCGCCCATGAAACAGGCGCTATTCGGTAGGAACGGGAACCCGGATGCACGCAACCCGCCGTGCATCACCTTGCTGGGAAACCGCTTGCGGTTGCGCATCGCCGCATGCGTCGATCGCGGCGGGGCAGCGCGTGCGGAACGCGCATCCCGACGGCGGTTGCAAGGGCGACGGAATCTCGCCTTGAAGCAGCAGATGCCGTCGCGCGCGCTCGACGCTCGGGTCGGGAACCGGTACGGCCGACAGCAATGCACGGGTATAGGGATGCGCAGGTGCCGCGTACAGCGCGCGTTTTTCGCCGAACTCTATCACGCGCCCCATATACATCACCATCACGCGATGGCTGATTGCTTTCACCACGGCCAGATCGTGCGCGACGAACAGCAGCGACAACGACAGTTCGCGTTGCAAGTCGCGCAATAGATTAACGATTTGCGCTTGAATCGACACGTCGAGCGCGGACACCGGTTCATCGCAGATCACGAGTTGCGGCTCGCTGATCAATGCCCGTGCAATTCCGACGCGCTGACATTGCCCGCCCGAAAACTCATGCGGATAGCGCCGCAGATGCTGCGCATTCAGGCCGACGCGTTCGAGGATGGCCAGCACGCGAGCGCGCACATCGGCGCGCGCGACATCGGGCCGATGCGTGATCAACGGCTCCGCGACGATCTGCTCGATCGTCATGCGCGGATCGAGCGACGCCAGCGGGTCCTGAAAGATCATCTGCACGTCGCGCCGCAAGATGCCGAGATCGCGCTTCGCGCCTTGCACGGTTTCGACGCCATGAAGCTTGACGCTGCCGCCCGAGGCAGGCGCAAGACCGACGATCGCGCGCGCGAGCGTGGACTTGCCGCAACCGGATTCACCCACCAGCCCGACAGTTTCGCCGCGCCGTACATCGAACGACACGCCGTCGACAGCGCGCAGCGTGGCCTTGCCGGACCACGGTAATTTGCCGCGCGGCACGCTGAAATGCACCTTCAGTTCGTTCACCGACAGCAGCGGTTCGGTACTGTTGCAAGCGGAATGCTGGTTCATCGAACGGCCTCCAGAATGGCTGAAACCGGACGGTGGCACGCGCGCAATGCACCCTCCAGATCGCTACGCGCATCGAGCGACGGCACTATGGTGCGGCAAGTATCGTCTGCAATCGAACAACGCGGTGCGAACGCGCAACCCGCGCCGATTTGCCCCGGCAAAGGCGGATTGCCCGGAATGGTTTGCAACGGGCGGTCGTCGTCGTCGGTGATGCGCGGCAGCGCGTTCAACAGGCCGATCGTGTACGGATGGGTCGGCGCGGCGAACAGCGCGTGCGCGTCTGCCTGCTCGACCGTGCGCCCTGCATACATCACCATCACGGTGTCGCACAATCCGGCAACCACGCCCATGTCGTGCGTGATGAGGACGATTGCCGTGCCGCGCTCGCGATTCAGTTCGCGCAGCAATTCGATGATTTGCGCCTGAACGGTGACGTCGAGCGCGGTTGTCGGTTCGTCGGCAATCAAAATTTCCGGTTCGGACAGCAACGCCATCGCAATCATCACGCGCTGCCGCATACCACCCGAAAACTCATGCGGATACATGCCGATGCGGCGTGCGGCATCGGGAATCCGCACCGTGTCGAGCAGCTCGACGGCACGCCGACGCGCTTCGCGACGCGACAGCTTCTTGTGCAATTGCAGCGATTCCGTCATCTGCCGTTCAATGGTCAAAAACGGATTGAGCGCCGTCATCGGGTCCTGAAACACCATGCCGATCCGGTTGCCGCGAATCCTGTTCAGCGCTGCGTTGTTCATCGTCAGCAGATCGCCGCCGTCTTTGCCACGATACAGTGCGGTGCCCGACACGCTGCCGTTCGACGACAGCAAACCGAGCAGCGCCATCACGGTCTGACTCTTGCCCGACCCCGATTCGCCGACGATGCCCAGCGTGCTGCCCGCGTCGAGCGAAAACGACACGCGTTGGACCGCATCGACCGGCGGTCCTTCGCGGCGCGTGAAGCGCACACTCAGGTTCTTCACTTCGAGTAGCGCCATGTCAATGATCCTTGGGGTCGAGAGCGTCGCGCAAACCGTCGCCGACGAAGTTCACGCAATACAGCGTCACGCACAGCATGACGGCAGGGCAGAGCAGCAGCCACGGCATCGATTCGAGTTTTTGGGCACCGTCTTCGATCAGCACGCCCCAACTCGTCATCGGCTCCTGGACGCCGAGTCCGAGAAACGACAGCACCGATTCCGTCAGCACGATCGTCGGCACTGTGACCGTGGCATACACGACCACCACGCCGATCAGGTTCGGCACGATATGCCGCGCGATGATGGCGCGGGTGCTGACGCCAGTCGCACGCGCCGCGTCGACGAATTCGCGCGAACGCAGCGACAGCGTCTGACCGCGCACCACGCGCGCCATATCGAGCCACGAAAACGCGCTGATGGTCAGCACGACCAGATAGAATGCGCGGCCGAACAGCGTCATCATCATGATCGCGATCAGCATGTACGGAATCGCGTACATCACGTCGACGACGCGCATCATAACGGCGTCGACGCGTCCGCCCATGAAGCCGGCTGTCGCGCCCCACGCGACGCCGATCAGTCCGGACACCAGCGTGCCGAGCAACCCGACTTCGAGCGATACGCGCCCGCCCACCAGCGTGCGCGCGAGCAGGTCGCGACCGAGTTCGTCGGTACCGAACAGATGCATGCCGAGCCACGACGGCGGCAGACTGATCGATCCCCAGTCGCTGTCGACCGGATTGTTGGGCAGAAACAGCGGCCCCGCAAAGCATGCGACGACGATCAGCAGCAGGATCACGAGACTTGCAAATGCCGCGCGATTACGCAAAAAGCGCATGCCGGCAATCGCGAACGGTCCGCGCGAAGCCTTCGTGACGATGCCGCCGGACAGACAGCCGCCTGCGGCCGCCGCATCGGCCGGCGGCGCGACGAACGCGCGCGCGGCCAGGTTGAATCGACGAATCTTCATGTCAGTACCGGATGCGCGGATCGAGCCATGCGTAAGCAAGATCGACCAGCAGATTGAACAGGACCGCGAATGCCGTAATCAATGCGACCAGACCGAGCACGAGCGTGTAGTCGCGATTGATCGCGCCGTTCACGACCAGTTGCCCGAGACCGGGCAGCGCGAATACGGATTCGGTGACGACCGCAGCGGTGATCGACGAAATGCACAGCGAGCCGAGTAGCGATACGACCGGCATCAGCGCCGGTTTCAGCGCATGACGCAAGACGATGGTGCGGCCGGCCAGACCTTTCGCGCGCGCGGTCCGGATGAAGTTGCCGGACAGCACTTCGATCATGCTGCCGCGCATCACGCGCGCAATCGTCGATACGTTGATGATCACGAGCAGTACGATCGGCAATACGCGGTAGTGCCAGTCGCCATCACCCCAACCGCCAGCGGGCAGCAGACCATGCTCGCCGCGTTTGATCAGGATCGCGAAGACCCACACCAGCACGGGGCCGAGGATGAATGGCGGCACCACACTGCCGAGATTGCCGAGCAACATCACGCCGTGGTCGATCACGCCATTGCGGCGCACCGCCGCAACCGTGCCGAGCGCCACACCGATCACCAGCGCGATCGGCACCGAAATGCCGCCGACGCCGAGGCTGACCGGTAGGGCTTTCCACACCAGTTCGCTGACCGACCAGTCCGTGTAACGGAACGACGCGCCGAGATCGCCGTGCAGCAGCGAGTCGATGTACAGCAAATACTGCTTCCACAGCGGCTGATCGATGTGGTATTTCGCGTCGAGATTGGCAAGCACGGCCGCCGACAGATGCTTCTCCGAATCGAACGGGCCGCCGGGCGTCAGGTGCAGCAGCAGGTAGCACGCGGTGATCACGGCGAGAATCGTCGGGATCGCCCATAACGCGCGGCGCAATGTATAAGCCAGCATGGCAAGGCTCCTTGCGCTCAGTGCTTGATGATGTACATGTCCTGCGACTGCCGCTGATCGACGTAGTTGGTCGGCGAATAGCCGCCCACATACGATTTCACGAGCCGCACCGCCGAGTACTGGAACATCGGAATCAGCGGATAGTCGTTCATCGCGATGTCGTGCGCCTGCGTTAGCATCGCGGTGCGCTTCGCTTCGTCCATCTGCTGGTTCGCCTGATCGATCAACGCATCGACCTTCGGATTGCAGTAGTGCTGGTCGTTCTGCACGCTGTTGCAGCGGATCAGGTCGAAGAACGACATCGCGTCGTTGTAGTCGACGAACCAGCCGTCGCGCGACGCCTGCACCTTGCCGTCGTGGCGCATTTTCAGGAGCACGCGGTTCTCGACGTTTTCGAGCTTCACGTTGACGCCGAGCTTGGTGCGCCATTCCGACGTCGTGAATAGCGCGACCTTCTTGTGCAGGTCGTTGGTGTTGTATGTCAGCGTAAACGTCAACGGCTTGGCAGCGGAATAGCCCGCCTGTTTCAGCAGGTCTCGCGCGGTTTCGATACGTTTCGCCATCGGCCACGCGGCCCAGTCGGGCTGGAATTGCGCCGCGCCTTGCGTGCCTTTTGCAATCAGGCCGTACAGCGGCAACTCGCCGCTGGCGGTCAGTTTAGACGTCAGCAGGTTGCGGTCGATCACCATGGACAGCGCCTCGCGCACGCGCTTGTCCCTGAAGGCCGGGTCGGCGTTGTTCAGCGAGTAGTAGTAGGTGGCGATAAACATCCCGGTCTTCAGTTCGGAGCCGAACTGCTTGCTGACCTGGTTATAGATGCCGGACGGAATCGAATACGTGTAATCGAACTGGCCGGCCTGATACATCCGCATTGCCGTTTCGTCGCTTTCGATCGGCAGATAGGTGACTTTCGTGATCGCGACCTTGCTCGCATCCCAGTACCTGTCGTTCTTCACCATCACGAGACGGTTGCCCGGTTGCCAGTCGCTCAACGCATACGCACCGTCGCTGACCATGTGGCCGGGACGGGTCCATTCGTCGCCGTACTTCGCGACCGTCGCGCGGTTCACCGGCGCCATCGTCGACATGGCGGTCAGTTGCGGAAAGAACGCGGTCGGGTCTTCGGTCCTGACCTCTACCGTGTACGGATCGACCGCGCGCACGCCGAGACTGGAGAGCGGCGCCTTGCCCGCCAGAATCGCCTTCGCGTTCTTCACGAACTCGACCAGGATCGTGTATTTCGAGCCGGTCTTCGGATCGACCACGCGTTGCCATGAATAGACGAAATCGGCGGCCGTGACCGGCTCGCCGTTACTCCAGCGCGCGTTGTGGCGCAGCTTGAAGATCCATGTATCGGGCGCGCTGCGGCTCCACGATTGCGCGACGCCCGGCACGACCGCACCGTCGGCGGCGATTCGCGTCAAGCCTTCGAACAGGTCGAGGCCGATCGTATTAGCGGCCCAGGATTCGATATGCGCGGGGTCGATCGATTCTGCCTCGACGGGTGTTTGCCGCGTCAGTTCCTGGGTGGCTGCGAGCGTGACGCCGGGCGGGATCGTCACGGCGTGGGCGGGAGAGAGAAGGGCGAGTGCCAACGCGGCCAACGCCGCCCGAGTGGCGTGAATCGGTTTCATTGCGTATTTCAAGTGGCATCCGAATAGCAAAAAAGCTGGCGGTGCACGAGGCACCGCCGCCAATCCTCTTCAACAACGAAGAAGAGGCAAGAGGAGACCTACGGTCCTGCGATAAAGCCCGCTGCGACGATCAGAAGCGGTAGGTCGCACCGATCTGGAAGAAGCGGCCCAGATTCGTGTACAGCGACTGGTCGTAGCCGGTGATGTCCGGCGTTGATTGCCACTCCACGTCGAACGGCGGCTCCCTGTCGAAGATGTTCTGGATGCCACCATAGATCGTCCAGTTCTTGAAGCCGCGATAGGTCATCATCAGGTTGAACTGGCTATACGACGCCACCGAACCCGTGCCACCGTCGCCGAACTCGGCTGCCACTGCGTTGGTGTACGGACCCGTGTACTGCCAGCTCAGCGTCGTGGTCATCTTGCGGTAATCCCAGGTCAGGCTCGTGTTGCCCTTCCAGCGGGGATTCGACGCACCGAACGGTTGCAGCAGCGCGAGGTTGTTACCCGCGAAGTCCTGCGTTGCAGCGCCCGGGCTGTTCAGCTTGAAGTGCCACACGTACGCCCAGTCGCCCGACAGCGTGAACGTGCCGTACTTCGTGCCGACCGACTTGCGGAAGTTCATGTCGAAGCCGTCGGTATCCAGCGAGCCGAGGTTGACGAACTGTTGCGCAATGTAGCGGATCGTGCCGTCAGGATTGCGCACGACCTTCGACGGGTCGTTGGCATCCAGCACGGCATTCGGATCGTCGGTACCGATCACGCCGTCGATATGAATCTTGTAGAACGCTGCACCGATATCGGTCGACGCATCCGGCGACAGTTCGAAGCCGATGTTGTAGTTCTTGGTGTGCTCCGGTTGGAGGTTCGGATTGCCGTTGATCTGTTCCGTCGTGAAGTGCTTGGTCGGCACGCCGCTCGGGTCGTTCGGATCGACGAGGTTCTGGTGAGCCAGGTAGGTTGCCTGCGAGTTTTCGACCAGCGTCGGCGCGCGGAAACCGCGGCTGTACGACGCGTACGTCGTCAGCATCTGGACCGGTTGGAAGCGCAGTGCGAAGTTCGGCGAGAACGCGCCGCCGAAGTCGCTATAGTGGTCGTAGCGGCCCGCTTGCGTGAACGTCAGGTTGTGGATGATCGGAATATCGATCTGGTAATACACGGCCGCGATGTTGCGTTCGCCGTCGACGGACTGAACGTTCGCCGGCACGACGATCCCTTGCGACGAGTACGTGCGCGGGTTGATCAGCGAGCTTTCGTGACGGAATTCCGTACCGAAACCGATGCCGACCGGGCCAGCCGGAAGGTTGAACAGATTGCCGGTCGAGGTCTTCGCCGTCACGCTGTCGAGCTTCGAGATCGCCTGCTGGTTGTCGTCCTGGAACAGGCCGTTCAGACCGTTCGGTGTCGATGCCGGGTTCGCGAAGTTGTAGCCGCCGTTCGGGCCGAGGATGTTTTCAAGCGCGGCCGTGTTGATCATGTTCGAGTACGTCGTGTCGACCGTGCTCTGCGAATGACCATAGTCCACCGACCAGTCCCAGTCGCCGACCTTCGGCGTGGTGAACGAACCTTTCACGCCCGTCGAGGCCTTCCAGAACGTCGATACCGTGTCTGCGCGCTGCGCAACGCCCGGGAAGGTCAGGTTGATCGGTGTATCGACACCGTACGGGTTGTACGGATTCAGCGCCGACACCGTGCGGTCGAGTTGCGACACCGAGCCGGTCAGCGGATTGAACACGTTCGACGTGCTGCTGATGGCCGGGCTGCCGAAATACTGGACCGTCTCGTTGCGGCTCGCCCACAGGTCGGCGTAAGCCTGTATGTCGTCGTTGATCTTGAAGGTGCCGCGCACCTTCGCGTTCATACGCGTCGTCTGTGGAATCAGCGAGTACGTGTTCGCGTTCTTGTACACGCACGATGCGCCCGCCGCGTTAGTGCTGCCCGGAGGGCATGGGCTCAACGCGGCGGTCGAGCCGTCCGGCAGTTGCCAGAATGACTGCTGATTCGGACCCAGAGGACCAGCCGACCCACCTGGGAACTGGCTGAAGTCTTCGTTTTTGGTCATGTCGCGCTGGTCGAGCGTCGAACCGGAATCGCGATAGTAGCTGGCGGCTGCCGTCACGTTGAAACGATCCGAGTTCAGGTCGCCGAAGCCGCCGAGCACGCTGAAGTTGCCCTGACCGTCACCCGGATGCTGTGCCTTGCCGAGCTGCCCGTCGATCTGAAGACCCTGGAAGTTCTTCTTCGTGATGATGTTGACCACGCCGGCAATCGCGTCGGAACCGTATGCGGACACGGCGCCCGTCTTCACGATTTCGATGTGATCGACGATGTTCAGCGGGATCGTGTTGACGTCGAAGAACGTGTCGGTGAAGTTCACCGCCTGTGCGTAGTTCGCGACGCGTTGGCCGTCGACCAGCACCAGCGTGTACTTCTCGGACAGACCGCGCAATGCGATCCCCGAGCCGCCCGGCGCCGTGCCGTTCATCGTGGTGGAACCCCAACTGGACGCGGAGTTGGCAGACATGCCGCGCAGGAAGTCGGCCACGGTCGTGTAGCCGCTTTGCTGGATTTCCCTTGCTGTAACGGTCTGGACTTCGACGTTGCCGGTCTTGTCCGATGTGCGGATCAGCGAACCGGTGACTTCTACTTTTTCGAGCTTGCTGACGGCGGGGGGAGGCGCCGCTGGCGTGCTTGCGGCCGTCGGAACGGCCGCTGTATCAGGTTGGCTTTGTGCGTGTGCCAGCGGGACGAACGCCGCTGTCAACACCAGCTCGGCTCCGATGATTCTTTTGATGGCTGAGGCCAATCGCTTCTGTTTCACTTGCGCTCCTTCTTGTTGTTGAGGCCACTTCCGTTGAACGATCACGCAAACGCAGGCGCGAGTTGCGCATGCGCTGCAGTGCGTTGACGTCAGCGAGTTCTTCGCTGTCCGGCGCATCCCCGCGCCGTCCCGCACATCCCGTCCAGGGTGCGTCGCCGATCGTGTCGGACGCGCGCCTTGGTCTTGAAGCGAGCGCAGCAAGAGCATGAGATATGCCATGTGTGAGGTCGCGGACCGTCGGAAAGGCCTTGAGCGGCCTCCGCAAATGCATCGAAGCGATTGATTTGCTTAGGAATTAAGACTTACGAAAAATTTTGTTACGCGAGTAATGCATGGAAATAAATCTCTCCTCGTGCGTGTAACAGAACACAAGAAAATTTCAATTAAAAAAGAATACAGCCCCGTGGTTTGTTGTCGTTACGATTGGTGCGGAATTCGCACCGCGCGAATGCGTTAATTCCGAATTGGTGCATTAATAAAAGTGGATAAAACGAAATTAGATTCACTAATTCTGGGCAATTAAGATGCCTTAAAAACGCTAAGTAATAAATGTAAGGAAATGATCGGTAAGATGGCTTCGCGTTGCGCGGAGCTTTTTTGGGGCGGGGATTGGTCTGCAATTGGTGTTCATGATGTAAGCAAATGGAATGTGCAAAGAAAGATATATGTAATAAAGTTGGCTATGTCGTATTGGGCATTGCACCAAAGCGTTTCAATTGCGATTTTTCGCACCATTTCGGCAATAGCGAATTAAAGACCTTTCCAGGATAAGCCTTCGAAAGCGGCTTTACGCCATTACCGAAATCAATTTGTTTTGCTATACGCGTGCGCGAGCGCGACGCAAGCCTTCGGGATGCGAGTTTTTGTTACGCTACGTAAGGCTATGAAATAAAAGGCAAAGCGTTCCATGTAAGGGATTGGCGACGTCTTGACGGAGCAATCAGGCGCTCGATCTGGTACGGGCTTTGCATGGGTGACAGGCCTTTTTTAGCTGGCGACCCATAAGGCAGCCGGCATCTCGATACCCACCGTTATTCAACGGCCGCTTGAGCCTGTACTAACCGGAGTCCGCAGTGCTGAATACCCTCATTAACTACTCGATCCAGTCGATGGGTCTGATCCCTCTCCTCGCGTTCATCTTCCTGCTCGGCATCGCGATCATCATCGAACGATTCATGTTCTTCTCGCGTGCCGTGCGTGCCGGCAAGACCCTCGAACATGACCTGAAACTCGTCGATGCAGCCAATCCCGACGATGCCGCCAAAGTGGCCGAGCACTACAAGCAGACCGTGCAAGGCGAACTCGTGAAGTCGGCGATGAAAGTGAAGGGCAAGAGCGAAGCCGTGGTCGAACGCGAGATCGAGGAAACGATCATGTTCCAGTTGCCGCGTCTCGACCGTAACCTGTGGATTCTCGATACGGCCGTGACGCTCGGCCCGTTGCTGGGTCTGCTTGGCACGATCATCGGCATGGTCGAATCGTTCAACGTGCTCGGCACCAGCGGCACCGCGAACCCGAACGGTGTGACGGGCGGCATCGGTCACGCGCTGACGGCCACCGCGTGCGGGCTGACCATCGCGATCATCTGCGTGATCTTCCTGAACTACTTCAACAAGCGTATCCGGATGACGGTCAACCAGTTCGACCTCATCAAGTCGCTGCTCGTATCGCGCTTCGCAGTCTGACGCCCGCACTCAAGGAGACGGACCATGCGAAACCATCGCAGCCATTACCTCGGCGGTGAAGAGAAAGCGCGCATCGAGATCATCCCGATGATCGACATCATGATGTTCCTGCTGGTGTTCTTCATGCTCGCGACGCTGAAGATGATCCAGGGCACAGGCATCAAGCTCGACCTGCCGCAATCGAGCACCGCCGAGCAGTTGCAGCAGACCGTCAAGCTATCGATCGGCGTGACGAAGACGGATGAAATCTATCTGGATTCGAAGCCCGTGACGCCCGACGAACTGACCGCGCGTCTGCAAGGTCTGGTTCACGACTCGAAGAAAGTAGATGTCGCGATTGCCGGCGACGAAGGCACGAGCTACAAGAATATCGTCAAGGTGATGGACCTGGTGCGCGCGGCGGGCATCAGTTCGGTTGCATTGGCCACGAACCCGACGACATGAGTTCACCGGCCATCGACATGAAAGATCCGCAAAACCGCCTGCACGGTGCACTCTGGGCATCGACGACGCCGGCGCATCACGGTCGCATGCCCATGAAGCTGGCGATCGGCGTTGCGGTGGTGGTCGAGGCGCTGGTGATTCTGGGCGTGTCGCACATGAAGTTCCAGCCGCCGCCGCCTCCGCCGCCGAAGGAGATGCGCGTGCAGATTGCGCCGCCGCCTCCGCCACCGCCGCCGCCCGAGGTGAAGAAGCTGGAGCCGCCGCCGGCGCCGCCCAAAGCGCAGCCGAAGCACGAAATACCGAAGCCGACCCCGACGCCGCCGCCGCCGCGACCGACGCCGCAGCCGGTGATCCAGCCCACGGCGAATCCGGCTCCGAACGCTCCGGCGATCGCCTCGCCGACGCCTGCGCCGGCACCCGCTCCGGCACCGGCCGCGCCGCCGGCGCCGCCCGCGCTGCATGGCGTGGTGGACGGCCGCGGTCATTGTCAGTCGGTGCAGCCGGTGATTCCGCGCAAGGCATTGACGGACGGTATTTCGGCGGACGTGATCGCGCATCTGACGATCGGTACGGACGGCAAGGTCAGCGACGTGAAGATCATGCGCGTCACGCCGCCGACGTCGGTGTTCAACGAAGCCGTGATTGCCGCAGGCAAGGCGTACAAGTGCGAGAAGAATGCCGAGCCGTATGTCGGCGAAGTTCAGTTCTCGTTCAAGACCACACCGTCCGACGACGAGTAACCACGACGAGTAACGACGACGAATAAGCTCAGCTTCGACGCGAACTTCCGGCCTTCGCAATTTACCCATCCGGCCTTCAACCCGGAACCGCGCGAGCGGTGGCTACCCGCCGCCGCCCGCGCGGTTTCGAAGCATCGCGCGTCGGCTACGAGCCGATGCGCGTCCAGACACGCATGATGACAACCGACAGGTTTCGAGGCCCGCGCGCGCGCGTCGTTACGGCGTTCGCGGCGCGGGTTGCGATGACGCTCGTCGCGGGGCTGCTGGTCGTGCCGTTGACGACCGCGCCCGCGTTGGCGAGGGCGTCGATCGCGCAGTACGACGCGCCGAAGTATCCGTCCGGGTTCACGCATTTCGATTACGCGGACCCGAATGCGCCGACCGATGGCACACTGGTTTTCCAGAACTACGACGAAAGGCAAAGCTACGATTCGCTGAATCCGTTCCTGACGCGTGGTGCGCCGGCGCCGGACATCCTGCATCTGATGTTCGATACGCTGATGCAGCGCAGCTGGGACGAACTCGCGTCGGAATACGCGTTGATCGCCGACGACGTCGAGGTGGCGCCGGATGGCAAATCAGCGGTGTTTCATATCGACCCGCGAGCGCGCTTTTCGAACGGCGATCCGATCACCGCCGACGACGTCAAGTATTCGTTCGATACGCTGACCAGCCCGCAGGCATCGCCGCTGTTCAACTCGCAGTTCGCGGTGATCAGCCGCGCCACGGTGCTCGACCCGTCGCGGGTGCGCTTCGACTTCAGGCACGTGGAACGCGACGCGCCGTTGATCGCAGGCGACCTGCCGGTTTTCTCGCGCAAGTGGGCAATGCAAGCCAACGGCACGCGCATCGCGTTCGATCAGTTGACCAACGTGCCGCCGGTGTCGAGCGGCCCGTATCTGATCGAGCAGCGCAAGAACGATACGCAGATCGTCTACCGTCGCAATCCGGCTTACTGGGCCGCCGATTTGCCGTCGCGGCGCGGCATGTACCATTTCGCGCGCGTCGCGTTCAAGCTCTATCACGATCATTACACGCAGCTCGAGTCGCTGAAAGCGCTCGATACCGACGTGATGGTCGAATACAGTTCGATGCAATGGGCGCGCCGTTATATCGGCAAGAACTTCGATAACGGCGCGTTGCAGCGCAAACTCTTTCCGGATCACGGCGCGCAGATGCAGGGGCTGATGTTCAACACGCGCAGGCCGATGTTTTCGGATGTGCGGGTGCGGCATGCCCTTGCACTCGCGTTCGACTACGACTGGCTGAACCGGATGACCTTCTACGGCCAGTACCGGCGCACCAACAGCTACTTCGACGATAGCCCGTTCGCCGCGCAAGGCGCGCCCACCGATGCCGAACTCGCGCTGCTCGAGCCGTATCGCGCGAGTTTGCCGGCGGCCGTGTTCGGTCCAATGGTCAGGCAGGCCGACACGATTGCGCCGCACACGTTGCGCGAGAACCTGCGCGAAGCGCGCGGCCTGCTCGCCGAAGCGGGTTGGACGGTGCGCGACGGCCAGTTGCGCGACGCGCACGGCAACCCGATGTCGATCGAAATCATCGACGATCAGCCTGGCATGGATCGCGTACTGCTGGCGTATATGCGCAACCTGCAACTGCTCGGCATCGATGCGCATATGCGCGAGATAGATAGTGCGTTGTATCAGAAGCGGATCGACAACTTCGAGTTCGATATGACGACGTTCATCTATGTGCGCGTGACGATTCCCGGTTCAGAACTGGAGCGTCGTTTCAGCAGCGCATCGGCATCGCAGGTCGGCTCGGAAAACTATCCGGGCGTGAGGTCGCCGGCGGTCGACGCGCTGGTGCGCGCGGTGATGCGCGCGAGCACGCTGAACGAACTCGAAACCGCGACCCATGCGCTCGACCGCGTGCTGATCAACGGCTATTACCTGGTGCCCGAATATTTCGCGCCGGACACGCGGATCGCGTACAAAAGCGCCCTCGGCTACCCGTCGGTGACGCCCGTCAGTTTCCAGGGCGAGGACTGGATCGTCAGCTACTGGTATCGCAAGACGCCGTCCGCTGCGGCCAATACCGCCGAGGCGAAGTGAGGGGCTTATGTTTATCTACATCGTCAAACGTCTGCTGCTGATGATCCCGACGCTGATCGGCGTCGTTACGCTGACTTTCTTCGTGACGCAGTTCGTGCCGGGCGGCCCGGTCGAACAGATGATGACGCAGTTGCGTCACGGCCAGCAGCGCGGCGGCGAAGGCGGAGGCGGCGGCAACGCGTATCACGGCAGCCAGGGCGTCGATCCGCAGCAGATCGAGCAGATCAAGAAGCAGTTCGGCTTCGACAAACCGCCGCTGACGCGCTATCTGAAGATGCTGAGGGACTACGCGCGTTTCGATCTCGGCCAGTCCTACTATCACCATCAGAGCGTATGGGCGGTGATCCGCTCGAAACTGCCGGTGTCGATCACGCTCGGGTTATGGACGGTCGTGCTGACCTACATCGTGTCGGTGCCGCTCGGGATCGCGAAAGCGGTGCGCAACGGCTCGCGCTTCGACACCGCCACCAGCGTGATGGTGCTGACCGGCTACGCGATTCCGGGCTTCGTGTTCGGCGTGCTGCTGCTGATGCTGTTTGGCGGCGGCACGTTCTGGCAGATCTTCCCGATGCGCGGCCTCACGTCCGATAACTTCGACGAACTCAGTGCGTTCGGCAAGGTGCTCGATTATCTATGGCACATCGTGTTGCCGGTGACGGCGTCGGTGGTGGGCAACTTCGCGATCGTCACGATCCTGACCAAAAATACGTTTCTCGAAGAGATTGGTCGTCAATACGTGCTGACCGCGCGGGCGAAAGGCGCGCCCAAGCGTGACGTGCTGTGGAAGCACGTATTGCGCAACGCCGCGATTCCGCTGCTGACCGGGTTGCCCGCCGCGTTTATCGGCGCCTTCCTGAACGGCAACCTGCTGATCGAAACGCTGTTTTCGCTCGACGGCATGGGCCAACTGTCTTATGACTCGGTGATCCGCCGCGACTATCCGGTCGTGCTGGGTTCGCTGTTCCTGTTCACGCTGATTGGTCTCGTGACCAAACTCATTGCTGACGTCTGCTATGTCCTCGTCGACCCCCGCATCCAGTTCAACAGCCTGGACCGATAAGCTGCCGCCCGGCGCGTTGCCGGTGTCCGTGTCGCCCGGGCGACGCGTATGGCAGCGTTTCCGCCGGCAGAAGCTCGGTTACTGGAGCCTGATCGTGTTCGCGACGCTGTTCGTGCTGAGCCTGCTCGGCGAAGTGCTCGCGAATGACCGGCCGCTGATGGTCCGTTACGACGGCCATGACTATTTTCCGATCGTGAAGGACTATCCGGAAACGATGTTCGGCGGCGATTTTCCGACCCGCGCGAACTATCTCGATCCGTTTATCCGCAAGCAGTTGACGGAGAAAGGCAACTTCGCGATCTACCCGCCGAATCACTACCACTACGACACGATCGATTACTTCGCGACGCGGCCGTTTCCGGCGTCGCCGTCCGCGACCAACTGGCTCGGCACCGATCAATACGGCCGCGACGTGCTGTCGCGATTGCTGTACGGCTTCAGGCTGTCGGTGTTGATGGCGCTTGCGCTGACGGTGTCGGGTATCGTGCTGGGCGTGCTGGCGGGTGCGTTGCAAGGCTTTTATGGCGGCCGCACCGACCTGATCGGGCAGCGCCTGATCGAAGTATGGAGTTCGATGCCGGACCTGTATCTGCTGATCATCTTCGCGTCGATCTTCGAGCCGAGTTTGTGGCTGCTGTTTATCCTGCTGTCGATGTTCGGCTGGCTGGTGTTGTCCGACTATGTGCGCGCCGAATTCCTGCGCAACCGTTCGCTCGATTACGTTCGCGCCGCGCGCACGATGGGTTTGAGCAACTGGCAGATCATCTGGCGTCATCTGCTGCCGAACAGCATGACGCCGGTGATCACCTTCCTGCCGTTCCGGATGAGCGCCGCGATTCTGTCGCTGACGAGTCTGGACTTTCTGGGGCTGGGTGTCGCACCGCCCACGCCGAGCCTGGGCGAACTGCTTCAGGAGGGCAAGAACAACCTCGACGCATGGTGGATTTCGGTATCTGCGTTTGCCGCGCTGGTGATCACGTTGTTGCTGCTGACGTTCATGGGCGACGCGTTGCGCAATGCGCTCGACGCCCGTTCACGCGGGTCGGCGTTCGGCGGGAGGAAGTGATGAGCGACGCGACGTTGCACAAGCCTTTGCTGGAAATCGACACGTTCTCGATCCGTTTCGGCGACAAGGTCGCGGTTCGCGAACTGAATCTGACGATCGGGCGCGGCGAGCGGGTTGCGCTGGTCGGCGAATCCGGTTCGGGCAAGAGCGTCACGGCGCTGTCGATCCTGCGCCTCGTCGAACATGCGCAGACCAGCGGCCAGATCCGTCTCGACGGCGTCGATCTATTGCAGAAAACCGAGCAGCAGATGCGCGGGATTCGCGGCGCCGACGTCGCGATGGTGTTTCAGGAGCCGATGACCGCGCTCAATCCGCTGTTCACGATCGGTCAGCAGATCGCCGAAAGCCTGCGTCTGCACGAGGGTTTGTGGTCGAACGCGGCGCGCGCCCGCGGCATCGAACTGCTGCGCCGTACCGGCATTCCCGAGCCGGAACGGCGGATCGACAGCTACCCGCATCAACTATCCGGCGGACAACGCCAGCGCGCGATGATCGCGATGGCGCTCGCGTGCCGTCCGCGCCTGCTGCTCGCCGACGAACCCACTACCGCGCTCGACGTCACCGTGCGTCAGCAGATCGTCGATCTGCTGATCGAGTTGCAGGAACAGGAAGCCGCCGATCGCGGCATGGCGGTGCTGCTGATCACGCACGACCTGAATCTCGTGCGCCGCTTCGCCCAACGCGTGGCGGTAATGGAAAAGGGTGTGCTGGTCGAAACCAATACGACCGAGGCGCTGTTCGCAGTGCCGCAGCATCCTTACACGCAGCGATTGCTCGACAGCGAACCGCATCGCGAGATCGAGCCGATCGAACCGCACGCGCGTCGGGTGCTCGAGGTGCAAGGCCTCGCGGTCGATTACCGGACGGCCGCGAAAGGCTGGCGCTCGCTGTTCAGCGGTTCGACCTTTCGCGCAGTGCACGACATCGATCTGACGCTGCGTCGCGGTGAGACGCTCGGCGTGGTCGGCGAATCGGGCTCCGGAAAATCGACGCTGGCGGCGACGCTGCTCGGTCTGCAACGGCCCGCCGCCGGTCATATCCATATCGACGGCGCGCCGTTGTCGGCTTTGCGTGGCGCGAACTCGCGCCGCGCGTTGTACTCGCGGATGCAGGTGGTGTTTCAGGACCCGTTCGGGTCGCTATCGCCGCGTATGACGGTCGAGCAGATCGTCGGGGAATGGATCGAGGTGCACCGGCCGGAAATCGACGCGCGCACGCGCCGCGCGCGGGTGGGGACGATGCTCGAAGAAGTGGGCATGCCGCAAGAATCGATGCTGCGCTATCCGCACGAGTTTTCCGGCGGGCAGCGGCAGCGCATAGCGATCGCGCGTGCGTTGGCGGTCGAACCGGAAGTGCTGATTCTCGACGAGCCGACCAGCGCGCTCGATGTGTCGATCCAGCAACAGGTGCTTAAGTTGTTGGCGGGCTTGCAGAAGAAGTACCGGTTAAGCTATCTATTGATCACCCATGATCTGGCGGTGATGCGTGCGATGGCGCATCGCGTGATCGTGATGAAGAACGGCCGCGTGGTCGAGGCGGGAGACACGCCCGACGTGCTGCATGCGCCGTCACATCCTTATACGCAGTCGTTGCTCGCCGCGTCGATGATCGCGCCGGAGCACGACGAACCCGAGGTGCTGCAATGAGTGAATCGCGCTGGACGCAGGCCGCCCGTGCGTTGAAGAGCAATGCGGCGTTCTGGTCCTTACGGATTGTCGATGAACAGATCGACGACCACGAAGTGCGCAACGACGTCGCGCAGCCGCTGCGCACGCAGCGCGAACGCGGCGCCATGCTGACCGCGTGGGCCGGCGCGGGCGCGGGCTATGCGGCAACCACGGATCTGTCCATCGCGGGCTTGCAGGCTGCGCTCGATATCGCGACGCAACGTGCGCTGGCGAGCGCCGGCGCATCGCTGATCGACCATCGCGCGGTGTCGCGCGAAGCGCTCAGCGGCGCGTATGTCTCGCCCAATGCCGACCAGCCGCTGCCGACGCGCGGCGAATGGCTCGCGCGTCTCGCGCACGAATGCGCCGCCGCGAAAATCGACGACCGGATCGTCGAGCGCACGGCATCCGTGCAGATCACGCGCACCGAACAGGTTTATCTGACCAGCGACGGCGCGCGAATCGACCAGCGCTTTTGCCTCGTGATGCCGGAAATGAGCGTCGCGGCGCACGCGAACGGCGACACGCAAGTGCGCACGCTCGGCGGCAATTACGGCACGCTCGCGCAAGGCGGCGTCGAAGTGCTGGACCGCTACGCGTTCGACGGCGCAGGCGTGCGGCTCGCCACCGACGCGCTGACCTTGCTGGCCGCGCCGAACTGTCCGTCTGGTCCGCGCGACCTGCTGCTGATGCCCGATCAGATGATGTTGCAGATTCACGAATCGATCGGGCATCCGCTCGAACTCGACCGGATTCTCGGCGACGAACGCAACTTCGCCGGATGGAGTTTCGTGAAGCCGGAGATGTTCGGCACTTACCGTTACGGCTCGGAACTGCTCAACGTGACATTCGATCCGTCGTTGCGCGAACAAGCCGCGTCGTACGCATTCGACGACGACGGCACTGAAGCGCGCAAACAGTATCTGATTCGCGATGGCGTGCTCGAACGTCCGCTCGGTGGCGCGCTGTCGCAACAGCGCGCAAAGATGGCGGGCGTCGCGAATTCGCGTGCGTCGAGCTGGAATCGCGCGCCGATCGACCGGATGGCGAACCTGAATATCGAACCGGGAACCAGCACGCTGGGCGAAATGATTTCCGGCATCGAACACGGCATCCTGATGCGCACCAATACGTCGTGGTCGATCGACGATCACCGCAACAAGTTTCAATTCGGCTGCGAGTTCGGCCAGTTGATCGAAAACGGCAAGCTCACGCAAATCGTCAGGCAACCGAATTATCGCGGCATATCCGCGAATTTCTGGCGCAGTCTGAGCGCGGTCGGCAATGCCGGCACGCGCGAAGTGTTCGGCACGTCGATGTGCGGCAAAGGCGAACCGGTGCAACTGGTGCGCGTCGGCCATGCGTCGCCGCCGTGCGTGTTCACGCATGTCGATGTATTCGGAGGCGCGCAATGACTACAACCCATGCAGTCAATGCATCGAGCGGCTTCGATTTCGCCTCGAACGCGCAGTCGCCGGATTGGCACGCGCATTTCGCGCTGCTCGCCGATGCGATCGACACGTTGCTCAGCGGCGACGAAGTGGCGTTGACTCGGCTGTCGGCGGAGCAATCCGACTTTATCCGCTTCAACGGTGGCAAGGTTCGGCAGATCGGCCAGGTGTCGCAAGGCAAGCTGACCGTCCGCCTGATCGACGGCGCCAGGCAGGCGTATTCGAGCTTCACGGTATGCGGCGATCCAGCGACGGACCTGCGCGATATCGCCGATGCGCTGAATACGTTGCGCGACGGCTTGCGCGATGCGCCCGACGACCCGCATCTGTTGTACGACGCCACCCAATGGACCCAATCGACGCGCCGCAGCGGCAAGCTGCCCGCGCCCGACGCACTGTTGCGGATCGCCACCGAAAGCGCGCGCGGACTCGATTTCGTCGGCTTCTATGCAGGTGGCTCGATGGTGCGCGGCTTCTCGTCGTCGCGCGGCAGTCGCGGCTGGTACGAAGTCAGCAACTTCAGCTTTAGCTGGTCGTTGTACGACCCGAGCGGCCGTGCGATCAAAAGCACGTACACCGGCGACCACTGGGACGACAGCGTGTTCGCCGCGAAGGTCGAACAGGCCGCCGCACGTTTGCCGGTGCTTGGACACACGCCGCGCGCGTTGTCGCCGGGGCGGTATCGCACGTATTTGGCGCCGTCGGCGATGCTGGAACTGGTCGGCACGGCGTCGTGGGGCGGGTTTTCCGCGCGCGCGAACGCCACCGCGCGCAGCCCGTTTTACCGGCTGCACAGCGGCGAAGCCGCGCTCGATCCGCGCGTGTCGATGACCGAAGACCTGAGCCTGAATATCACGCCGCGCTTCAACGAAGACGGTTATCAGCGCGACAGCGTGCCGTTGATTCACGACGGCCGCAACGCCGGGCAACTGACCAACGCCCGTAGCGCGCGCGAATACGGATTGACGCCGAACGGCGCGCTCGCCAGCGAAACGCCCGAGTCGCTGGCGATGGCTGGCGGCGATCTCGACGCCGCCGATATCCTTGCCGCACTCGATACCGGGCTGTATGTCGGCAATCTCTGGTACGTGAATTTTTCTGACCGGATGAATTGCCGGTTGACCGGCATGACGCGTTTCGCGACGTTCTGGGTCGAACGCGGCCAGATCGTCGCGCCGGTCGACGCGATGCGTTTCGACGACAGCCTGTACCGTTTGCTGTCGAGCGAACTCGAACGTCTCGACGCCCAGCCGGAACTGCTGCTGAACGATGGAACGTGGGGCGAGCGGCAGACCGGCGGCTGGAAACTACCCGGCTTGCTGGCACGCTCGTTCGAACTGACGCTGTGAGTGAGTTTCCGATGACAGACTGAACGCCATAACAATGACAGAACCAACGACAATATTTGAGAGCACGACGCGGTTCGGGACCGAACCGGTCGAGATGAGCATTCGGCCGCTGCATCCGGACGACGCCGCGCAACTCCACGCGCTGCATTCATGCCCCGGTGTGATGCGCCAGAATCCGATGCGTCCGTATCCGACCTTGCAGCAGACTCAAGGCTGGCTCGCGAAGCTCGCGGCGCCGTCGATGGCGATTGCAGCGCTGGTGGGCGATACGCTGGTCGGCGCGGCCGATCTGCATCCGGGCGGGCTGCGTCGCGCGCATAGCGGCTGGCTGGGTATCAGCGTGCACGACGACTGGCAGGGCAAGGGCGTCGGCACGCGGCTGATGGCCGAACTGATCGATGCCGCCGACAACTGGTACGGGCTGCGCCGTCTCGAGCTGAACGTGTTCGCCGACAACCATCGCGCGATTGCGCTGTATCGCAAGTTCGGTTTTTCGCACGAAGCGACCTTTCGCGGCGCCGTGCTGCGCGACGGCAGGCTGATCGACTCGGTGTTCATGGGCCGCTTACGCGCGCCGATGGGTCATCTGCAAGCGGAAATCGAGGCGGCCGTATGAACGTCTCGTTGAAACCCGACACGGCGCATGTGATTATCCGCGCCCGCGAAGTGTCCGACCTCGACGCGATCACTTCGTTGATGAACTGCCCCGGCGCGCGGCATGGCACGTTGCAGACGCCGTATCGCTCGAACGCGACGGTCGGAAGCTGGCTCGAAAAAATGCCCGCGAACACGCTCGGACTGTGCGCGCAGGCGGGCGCTCGCGTGGTCGGGATGATCGACGTGTTGCCGCGCATGCACCGGATGGCGCATTGCGCGGGAATCGGTCTCTGCGTGCATGACGATTACGTCGGGCGCGGCGTCGGCACGGCGCTGCTCGCGGCGGCCGTCGAGTGCGCGGATACGCTGCTCGGCCTGCGTCGGCTGGAGTTGACCGTGTTCGTCGACAACCACCGCGCGATCGCTCTGTACCAGCGCTTCGGTTTCGTCGAGGAAGGACGCTCGCCGGCGTTCGCGATGCGCGACGGCAAGCTGGTCGATGCATTCCATATGGCCCGTTTCGCCGATGCGCCGGTGTTCGCTTCGCCGGTCGCGCTCGCACCGAACCCACACGCGTGAGCATGCCTTGGCCGCCTTTTTTGTCGACCGACCTGTCTTTGCGTGGATTCTGGCGCTTGCGGTAATCATCGCGGGCGCGCTCGCGTTGACGCAACTGCCGGTCGCGCAATATCCACGACTTGCGCCGCCGCGTATCGTGATCGATGCCGTCTATCCGGGTGCATCGACGGAAGCCGTGGATGCGAACGTTGGCAGCATCATCGAAGAAAGTCTCGACGGTGCCGACGGGATGCTTTACTACGAAACCGCCAGCGACGGCCTCGGCAACCTTGAAATCGCGGCGACCTTCGCGCCCGGCACCAACCCCGATATCGCGATGATGGACGTGCAGAACCGGCTCAAGCAGGTCGAGCCGCGTTTGCCGCAACAGGTGGTGCAGCAGGGTATCAGCGTTTTCAAAGCCGCCAACACGTTCCTGATGCTGGTCGCGCTGACATCCACCGATGGCACGCGCGATTCCGCGCAACTGAGCGACATCCTCAGCCGCGACATCATGCGCGAACTGAAGCGCGCGCCGGGCGTCGGTTCCGCGCAACTGTGGGACGCCGACGAAGCGTTGCGCGTCTGGCTCGATCCGATGAAGCTGCGCGAATTCGGCCTCGCCGCGTCCGACGTCAACGCCGCGATTGCCGCGCAAAACGCGAGCGTCGCGGCAGGCACACTCGGCGACGCGCCGCTGGTGGATGGCCAGCAGCTGAGCGCGTCGGTGAACATCAAAGGGCAGTTGCTGTCGCCGGAGGAATTCGGCCAGATCGTGCTGAAAGCGCACCCCGACGGCTCGGCAGTGCGGCTTGCCGACGTCGCGCGGGTCGAGATCGGCCGCGACAACTATACGTTCTGGTCGCGCCTGAACGGCAAGCCGTCGGCGACGGTCGGGATTCAACTCGGGCCGCGCGGCAACGCGCTCGAAACATCGGACGCGATTCGGGCGCGGCTCGCGGAACTGGCGAACCGTTTGCCGCCGGGCGTCGCGGTTCAGGTGCCGTTCGATAGCGCGCGCTTCGTCAACGTTGCGATTCGCGAAGTGCTGATCACGCTGGCCGAGGCGATCGTGCTGGTGTTTCTCGTGATGTGGCTGTTCCTGCGCGATCTGCGCTACGCGCTGGTGCCGACAGTGGTGATTCCGGTCACGCTGATGGGTGCGTTTGTCACGATGTACGCATTCGGCTTGTCGATCAACGTGTTCACGATGTTCGGCCTCGTGCTGGCGATCGGCATTCTGGTCGACGACGCGATCGTGGTGGTCGAGAGCGTGCATCGCGTGATGGACGAGGAGGGCATGGCGCCGCGCGACGCGACATTGAAAGCGATGAAACAGATCGGCGGCGCGATCGTCGGCGTGACGGCGGTGCTGACCGCCGTGTTCGTGCCGATGGCGTTCTTTCCTGGCGGCGTCGGTGGGATTTACCGGCAATTCGCGGTCGCGATGATTGCGTCGATGCTGGTGTCGTCTTTCATGGCGCTGTCGTTGACGCCCGCGTTGTGCGCGAACCTGCTGAGCGCGCCTGCGCAATCGGTCCGTCAGCGTGACGCGCGACGCGGTTTGCGTGGCGTTGCCGCCCGCCTCTCGACGCGTTTCGAACAGGGCTTTGATCGCGCGTCGCGCGCCTACCGGGCCATGACGGCCGCCGCGATGCGCAGGGTCGGGCCGCTGCTCGCGGTGTATGCCGTATTGCTGCTGCTGTGCGGCGCGTTGTACTGGCGGATGCCGGGCGGCTTCCTGCCCGTCGAAGACCAGGGCCAGCTGCAGGTGATGATCCAGTTGCCGGCCGGCGCGACGCAGGCGCGCACGCTCGCCGTCGTCGAAACGACCGAGTCGATTTTGCGCATGCAAACGGCGGTGGCGAACGTGACAAGCGTGATCGGCTGGAGTTTCGAGGGCAGCGGACAGAACGTAGCGATGTCATTCGTCACGCTGAAAGACTGGGGCCGGCGCGGCGTTGATGCGATGACGCTGCGCGACACGTTGAACCGGTCGTTCAGCCGGATTCTCGACGGCAACGTGCAGGCGCAATTGCCGCCGTCGGTGCCGGGCGTCGGGCATTCGGACGGCTTCACGTTCCGGCTCGAAGATCGCGGTGGCTTGGGCCGCGACGCGTTGAAGGCCGCCCGCGACCAGCTTGCCGAGCGCGCGAAGGCCGATCCGTCGCTGGCGTCGATTCATTTCGAGGATCTGCCCGACGCGCCGCGTATCGAACTCGACGTGGACCGCGCGAAGGCGTACGCGCTCGGCGTATCGTTCGACCGGATTGCGGACGTGCTCGGCAGCACCTTTGGCTCGTACTACGTCGACGATTTTCCGGCGGGTGGCCGGATGCGCCGCGTCCTGGTGGCGGGCGATGCGTCGACGCGGATGACGGAAACCGATCTGCTGGCGTTGTCGGTGCCGAACCAGTCGGGCGCGATGGTGCCGCTGTCGTCGGTTGCGACGCGCCGCTGGACCATCGGGCCAGTCGCATTGACGCGCTATAACGGCTATCCGTCGCTCGATCTTAACGGCCGTGCGGCGAGCGGTGTCAGTTCGGGGGCGGCGATGGAGGCGATGGAGCGGCTCGCGGCGAGCTTGCCTGCGGGCATCGCGTTCGACTGGGTCGATGCGGCGCGCGAAGAACGCGCGGCGGCGCGGCAGACGCCGTTGCTGCTCGGACTGTCGCTGCTGGCGGTGTTCATGGCGCTGGCCGCACTATACGAAAGCTGGACGATTCCGCTCGCGGTGTTGATGGTCGTACCGCTTGGCGTAGTCGGCGCCATTGCGGCGATGCTGATGCGCGGCATGCCGAACGACGTCTACTTCAAGGTTGGGATGATCACAGTGATCGGCTTGTCCGCGAAAAACGCGATTTTGATCGTGCAATTCGCGCGCGACCTGAGCCTACGCGGCGTGCCGCTGACGCGCGCGGTGATACGCGCGGCGGGCGCGCGATTTCGCCCGATCGTGATGACGTCGTCGGCGTTCCTGCTGGGCGTCGTGCCGCTGGTGCTGGCGAGCGGCGGCGGTGCGGAAAGCCGCCGGTCGATCGGTACGGGCGTGTTTGGCGGCGTCGTGACGGCGACCTTGCTCGGGCTGGTGTTTGCGCCGGTCGCGTTTCAGGCGGTGGCGGTGGTCGCGCAGCAAGGGCCGCGCGGCGCGCTGCGGCGCTTGCATGGCTATCGGCGTCAGTCGCGCGAGTTGATTCGCGATGTCAGCACATGATCGGCTCACGCGCCGTCGATCTTCAGATACGCACGCGCGAGGCCTTCGTTTTCGAAGCCGAGCCGCTCGAGGAGTCGCGCGCTGCGCAGATTGTCGGGCCGGTAATTCGCCGTTACGCGATGCAGTTGCAGCGTGCTAAAGACGTGGTCGATTGCGTTGCTCAACCCTTCGCGCGCGAAGCCGCGACCTTCGAAGCGCCGCGATACCGGGAACCTGAGATGACGCGCCTGGAAGGATGCGAGACCAAAGATAGAAGTGTCATGGCGGTCTCGCTGATGTGGCAACTATCGGCACCCGCCGCAGGAAGATGCGTTCGTCCGAGCAGAAAGCCGCACACCGCGCGCAGCAAGATGGACCGTCTTGGTTGAAAGAAATGGTGTATCGCGTGAACGGGTATCCCCGCTTACGCAAATAGATGATCGATTGGAAGCACGAAGGGACGACTCATGGCGCAATACGCATGAGCATGGGCGACCGTGCTCGCGGCAGAAGAATTTAAATGCCGTGTTGATTCCTCGTGCATGGGTGCCGATGCCTGCGCAACTTGAGCAAAGAGGTTTTCACGGGCAGCGCAGCAAGAATTGCATCGGGTGGATACGTCATATCAAGTTCCGCTCAACGATGAAGATAGCTTCTTGCGTTGTTGCGTTCGCGCGGGCGAGGCTCGATGAATGAAGTCCCGGCCAGTTGCTCCGATTCGCGGTAGTCCCGCATCTTATCGCGTGCGCGAGCGGGGCGTGTGCAACTTGCCGTTGCAATGTTTCGTAGCGCGTGCGACGCATCGCGCCGCGCGAATGTGCCGCTTGCTCGACCGCACTCGATATGTGTTTCGCGCCAACATTGTTTCGCGCCAACATTTGACGTTGTGTCAGCGATCCGATATACTCTTTTCTCTCTGACGCGGGGTGGAGCAGTCTGGCAGCTCGTCGGGCTCATAACCCGAAGGTCGTAGGTTCAAATCCTACCCCCGCAACCAAACGCATCAAGACTTCCAGCCGGTTTGTGTATCCCGTGTGCGTTGCCCCGTTTCACCGTTAGGGCAAACTGAGGGCAAGACCGGCTGATTTTAGGCGAAGTCGTATCAAACTGGAACCCGCCCTGTGCGGGTTTTTTGTTGCCTGTTGATCCAAGGCTCCCATCCCGGCATTTCTCTGTTACACCATCGAATAGCTAGTGCGCGCGCGGAATCGACCAGGTGCGCCGCTCTTTGTCGATTCGCAGAAACAAGTTTTCAATCCGCTTGCGCGTATCGCGGATTTGGCAAACTGGCACAACGTTTTTAAACCAGTCCACATCGTCCCTATGCTTATTTTTTTTGGGCCGCAGCCGTACCGGCTCACCACGGTCGTCTGTGGTCCACAGTGCATGGATGTTGTCATTGCGAAGGGTCAGAAGTTCGCGTGCCTCAGCAAGTAGCTCGGAAAAGACGCTTGCTTGCTCCTCGGAAAGCTTGGCTTGTGCGAGCGGCTCGTAGTGCTTACAGAAATCATTGAATTTCTTCTCTTTGACGATCTGGATGCGCATGCCTGCGGTGAATCCCTCACCGCACAAATCCTTACCGCAAAGCTTGAATAAATATTCGACGCGGCCCCACGCAACGAGCAGGCCGCCGAGTTCCTCATGAAACCCGGTGGGAAAATCATCTTTCAAGGGGCAGTCTTGCATGGCAACTCGCATCAGAGAGTGCTTTCCTCAGTATGGCACGCGCCAGGCAAACTAGCGGCAAGGTGACTGTGCGCTGGACCTACACGGGCCGGAGGTTCCTGCCGGGCGGGGCTTGAGGCGTGATTTCGAGCGTTCCCTCGTCGCGACCATCGGGGCCGCGCATGCGCGGCGCGGGTGTCACGGCGTTAGAAAATGGCGGATTCGGATAGGTGCCAGAGGGGTCGGCGGGCGTCACGGTGTCGGCGTGGATGCCGAGCGATTCAAGCGGCACCGCGACGCGTTGCAGCGCGAGCGGCGTATCGGTGAAGGGATCGAAAGTAATGAAATATTCGAGTTCGAACGCCATACGCATATCGGCGATATGCACGCGGCCGGTAGCGTTCAGCTCCATCGTGCTTTCGATGGTCGATACACGTTGAATGTACGCGAGCAGATCGCGGCAGGTCAGTAACGCGCATTCGATCTGGTCGCATAGCGCCTCGCAGGTATCGCGCGCGGCGGCCACGCTGGTTTCCTGCACCCGGCCGGTAACGTCGAGCGTCGCTGTTGCGGTGAATGCGGGCGGTTCCTGTCCGAGCGCTTCCTTCCGGTCGCTCAGGCAGTCAACGAGAATGCACGGATAACATGCGGTTGTAGGCCAGTCGCGCGGCGTGTACACGCGATCGGCGGCGGTGGTCTGCGCGCGGCGTAGCACGTCGGCCGCGATGTCGCGCAGCAACGAGCGGTAAAGCATGGCGAGCGGTACAAAGCGGCTACAACGCGGCGGCGTCGATCCAGTTAAGCATGAGCTTTGCCGCGCCGTGCTCATCGAGTCTCACTTCCTGCACTTCGTACGCGTTGCCCGTTCGATCCACTGTGAGCGCGTCGCCCTGTTGCGGCGGCGAGTCGCCGAATTCAACGAGCCGCACCCCACACATGGGGCGTTCGGTCGTGTACGCGAGCACGTCGCCTTGCGGGATCAGTTCGCGATACGCTTCATCAAAGATGCCGTTAATCGCGAGCGTTTCGCCGCTCGCGTGCGCATAGGTGACGCCTTCGGCGAATTGATCGAACAGGGGCGAGAGGATATGGCCGTCGAAGTCATCGGGAACGGCAAGCGACATCGAGGCGAACCGTTAGCGCTTTGTCTTTACGGCAGGGCCGTCCGTGCTTTCGAAGGTTGGCCCCTGCGTGCGTGCCTTCTCTTCGTCTTCGGCCTGCGTCGCGTCACGATCTGGCGCAATGAAGCCACGCGCGCGAAGGCGCGCAACGTCTGCGGCCGCAAGCGTGACGGACTGGCCCGCCGTGTAGCTCTTGCCGTCGTGGCGGATCAAGCGCCCGCGCGCAACCGTTACCGTTCCGGTTGCGCCGCCTTTGGCGCTATCCTGCGTTGCGGCCAGAGGCTGCGCGCCGCTCGCGCCCGCACCGGCTTTCGAAGTCGTGTTCGGAGTGTTCATGGCTCAGTCCTCTTCGGCAGCGCATACGGTCGCACAAAGCGCGGCATTGACGCGCGAGGGAATGACAATGGGCGCGCTCTGCATCATGAGGAAGCGCTGCGGCGGATCGTCCGCAATCCACATTTTCGGCGCGTAGGGCAACGCCTGATAATTGAATTTCGGGTCAATGATCTGGCCGAATGCGCGTGTACCCATCAAATCGGGACCGGCCATGATGACCACCCCATCGGGCAACATCGGTTGTTCCACGTCGTTGTCGTCCACGTACCAGTCGTTATAGACCCAGAGCGAATATTGACCCCAGCGGCCCTTGTACACCGCGCCCGTAGTGATCCGCGCGCCGGGGTCCACCGCGTTGCCGAAATCGGAAAGCTTCGGATAGTAGACGGCGGCTTTTACGCGTTCGTCTGCAATGAAGTATTCCCACGGCGAGGTCGTAAAGATGAGGTCTGTGACCTGTCCCCCCGCGTCACAATGGTTGTCGCCTGGATAAAATTGGAATCTGGGGGCGATAAAGAGAGAACAAGTTGGCGCGTTACGGAAAGACATTCAAGGACAGGGCAGTGGCGCGGTTGCTGCCGCCGGAGAGCGCATCAGTGGAAGAGGTTGCGCGAGAGATCGGTGTGGGCGCGCAGACGCTGGAGCGCTGGCGCAGTGATGCGCTGTCCATGCCCGCTCGCGAGCGGGCCTGGACAGCGGCCGCGCGTTTCGAAGCGGTGTTGAGCACGGCAGCGATGGACGAGACGGCCCGCAATGCGTGGTGCCGCGAGCATGGCGTGTATCCGCAGGAACTGGCGCAGTGGCGGCAAGCGGCCACGCAGGCGCTGGCCGAGCCCGAAGAGGCCCGTGCGAGTCCACAGCAGACGAAGCAGGACCAGCGTCGCATCAAGGAACTGGAACGCGAACTGCGGCGCAAGGAGAAAGCACTGGCCGAGGCAGCCGCATTGCTGGTACTGTCAAAAAAACTCGGGGCGATCTTCAACACGGACAAGGGCGAGGACGAATGATCGGCCTCGAAGATCGCCAGTTCCTGGCCCGGGAAATCGATTCGGCAAGACTGGCTGGCGCACGGTTGCGCCTGGCCTGCGAGGTGGCCGGAATCGACGTGCGTACCCTGCAGCGCTGGAGGGCCAATCAAGGGCTCGTCAAGGGCGACGCCAGGCCCGGCGCGATGCGCCTGCTGCCCGCGCACACCTTGAGCCCGCAGGAGCGGGCAAACGTGCTGCGCGTAGCCAGCGAGCCGCGCTTTGCCGACATGCCACCGGCGCGCATCGTGCCGATGCTGGCTGACGAAGGCGTGTATATCGCCAGCGAATCGACCTTTGCACGCGTGCTGCGCGAGCATGGGCAGATGAGGCGCCGTGGCCGTGCCAGAACTCCTCCGAGCGGCCGGCCGCCGACCACGCACGTTGCAACCGCGCCGCGCCAGGTGTGGTGCTGGGACATGACCTATTTGCCGGCAACGGTCACAGGGCGATGGTTCCACCTGTACCTGATTCTGGACCTGTACAGCCGCAAGATTGTCGGCTGGGAGGTGCACGACAGCGACGCGGCCGAACACGCTGCTCATCTCGTACGTCGTACGGCGCTCTCCGAAGGCATTGCCGCCCTTGAGGCCCGGCCGGTGCTGCACGGCGATAACGGGGCGACGCTGAAGGCCACGACCGTGCTGGCGATGCTGCACTGGCTGGGCATCAAGCCGTCGTACTCGCGCCCCCGGGTCAGCGACGACAACGCCTATGCCGAGGCGCTGTTCCGAACCGCGAAGTACCGGCCGGAGTTTCCGGTCACAGGCTTCGAGGACCTGAACGCTGCTCGCACCTGGGCTGCCGGCTTCGTGCAGTGGTACAACTTCGAGCATCGTCATAGTGGCATCCGCTACGTGACGCCTGCGCAGCGTCACGCCGGTGACGATCGTGCGCTTCTCGCCGCTCGGCATGCACTGTACGAGAGGGCCCGCGAGCGCAATCCGGCCCGCTGGTCACGCCACACGCGCAACTGGACACCGGTTGGTGCCGTGACGCTTAACCCCGAACGCGACTCAGTCGTCGAGATGGCGTCGATCAGCGCAAATAAACAGCCTCTGGCTGCATGAGTGAGGCGACAACTTGCTTGACGCGCGCCGGCACTTCACCGGCCCAGCGTTCCGCACGCGCGGCGAGTACTTCGAGCTTGACTTCCTTACCCGCGCGCACGCGGTACGGTAGCCCGGCCTGGGTGTTCCACCACACCTGTTTAAGCGTTTCGTCTACGCGCGCGCGTAGCCATTTCGCGGCGATTTCGGCGGGCCGGTCTTTCGCCCACGGGCTGTAGAGTTTCGAGGCCGTATCCCCTGCGTGCCTGTTCTCTACCGCCCACGCGCCACACTGCGGGCACCGTGCGCGATAGACCGCGTACAGGTCCGACGCCCACCAGTCCCACACAGCCGAAATCGCCGCGGCGGGGTCGGCGTTCGCATCGAGCGCGCCATGCGCGCTTGTAGTCTTCGAGCGGTTCGCGCGCCAAGCCGCAACATACGTAAGGCGCGGTCTGATGCCAGCGCACGGTAGCGAGCGCACGCAGGCGCTGCGTTTCACTCCACGCAGCCCCGCATGCCTCGCAGTAAATCGGCGCGCGGTCTTCGGCAGGTGGCGCGATTCGTCGGCCGGATCGCGGGACCATTTGACGTGATCGAAGAACGAAAGAAACTGCCTATGTCCGCAATGCGGGCACACCACCGACGCGCGCCGTTGATCCGATTCACTGTACGCGCTCGCGATGCGGCTTTGCTCTTAGATAGTTGGCGAACACGCGCGAATGCTTAACCAGTTGCTGAAAGTCGCGGTGCGCTCTTCAGCCAGCGCGATCGGCTCGCCATCGCGCGTCAGCGGGTATTTGTCGATTTCATCCGAGAGCACGACACGCACGGGGCGGCGCGCGAGGTTATCAGGCGAACCGGCACCGGCCAGCGCAAGGAACCCGCCCGGAAACGACTTGAAGAGAAGCGTTTCCTCGCTGTTGCGCATGCGGCGAGTGCCGATCAGGTCCCGTAGTACAGGCGTGGCGCGCACCATCGGCGCGATACGCTCTTTGGAAAACTGTTCCGCCGCGTCTTCCTTCGGTTGTAGCAGCAGCATCGGGCACGGATCGAGATGCGCGAAATAGCCCACCGCTTACGCGTGTACGGCATCCACATCTGGGCGTGTTGCGATGGTCGCAAACGTGGCACGCGATGCGCCTTAACCTGCACACGGGCGCAAAGCCGCGTGACGATCTGGCGTTCGATGGCGTCACGTTCGGCAAGCATCGCGATGCCCCCGCGCGAAGGCGGCACGGTTGCATTCGATGCGCGGGCCCAGTTGCATCCGCGTACGGAAGCGGTAACGGCGAAACTCGCCGCGCTACTCAAACACGAAGTACCGGCCACGCTTGACGCGAGCGAGGCAGCCGACGAAAGCGAGGCCGGCGAGTAGTCACCATGTTGCGAAGCGATACAGGGCCGCGCCTCGCGCGCGAGTCCGGCCGCTGCGCTGGAGAATCTGCGATGTCTTCGAGGAATGCAAAGTTGCGCGAAACACTGCGCATGGGGGTTCCGCCTTCGCCTGACGAAGACGGCGAAGAGGTAATCGAGTGGCGGCCCGACTGGGGGAAGAATTGCGAAGCGTGCGGGCAAACGCCTTGCATGGCTGGCGTGAGCGGCGGCGTTGTGGTTATCGAGGCGACGCACTGCGCCGAATGCCTCGATACCGATGCCTCGGCGCCGCTCGCGATCGGTAGCGGCTATTGAAGATGCGCGGGGGCCACCATGAACGCCGCCGCGCGTGCCGATGTTTTCCCGCCCGCCGTGAAGCCGCCGCCGAAGAAAACGCCGCCGAAGGACGCGCCACCACTAACGATAGACGAATTTTGCAAGCGCTACGCCCTGAGCCGTTCGCATTACTTCGAGTTGAAACGCCAGGGGCGAACACCCGCCGAAATCCGCGTCGGGCGCAAGATCGTGATAACAGCCGCCAGTGCCCGCGTATGGGAACGGCGGATAGCCTTGGAGCAGAAAGGCGCGCGAGCGGCGCAGGCGAACGGCTAGCCATGCCACGCACGAAAAAAAGCCTGCATCGCGCGGGCTTTTACTTGTGGCGCAAGGCTTCAATGCGTTAGGCATCTGTAGCGCTGTTCGCGAGGTCTATTGTTCTCTTTAGCCCGCGTTGGCGCTTCAAATATGCTTTGTAGTCCCAGAGAGTAGTTTCGAGTTCGAACGGTGCGAGATGGTAGGCATTTCTCACCGCGTCAGCTAGCTTGCTTGCTTCTAAACCCATTCGCAAACAAACAGCCTGGCAAGCGCCGTGTGCCTCACGTTCGCCGCTTAGGTTCTGTTCGAAGGCAATGGAGTGATTCGCGGATTCAACTTTGAGGCGAAACGACAAAACCTGGGTGAGTAGCGGTCTTTCGAACACAGAGTAGTCGCCGTCCAGGGGAAAGGCCGCGAGTTCCGGCAAGTTTTCCAGCTTCGTTCCTATTGCGCCGTTCGAACCATCGTAATTCTTTGCATCCAGCAAGCTACTGGCACACGCTACGGTGAAGTGTTCTAGTAGAAAGGCGATCCGAAGAGCAAGATATTTCAGATCACGTGTGATTTTTGCCGCTTCACGCCTCGCGATCAAAAAGTGTGTTAGCGACGCGCCAACGCTGGCACCAACGACGGCACCAAGTAGCGATGCAAGCGGTGTTAACCAATTCATAAGTAACCCGGTAACTTGTGGGGACATTGTACGGCCCAAAAGAAAGCCCGCTTCGCGCGGGCCTTTCGACAGTTGGGAGCCTGTGCCACCGGCCTTAGCTCAGTTAGGGTTCTTCAGGTATGCCATGACCCCGGTCGTAACACCGCCGAGAACACTGGCAACGACCGGGCTTTCCAGCAACTTCACGAGGAGCCCTTTGGCCGCTTCCTTTTCTTCATGTGCCGCCGACGATTGTTCGATCATCTGTACAAGGCCCTGAAGGCTGCCCGCAATGTGCTGGACGTTATGATCGCCAATCTGGATGCCCTGTGAATTGTTGATTGTGATGTTCGGTGCGGCCTTCGGTTGAGACTTGTGCAGGAGCGACGCATCCTTTCGCAGCTTAAGCGACCAGTGAGGTCCGATAGCGGCCAGTCCGTGCGAGAAGTTGGACTCCAGAATCAAGTATGTTTCCTCGCCTAAGCCTGGCAACATCCGAATCAATGTCCAGCCTTCGCGGCCCTGGAAGGACGTGTCGTAAATACTCGCAACATGGGTCGAGTTCTTCGAACCGACCGCCGTCTTATATGGCCCAAACCGCTCCCCGTCGGAAGACTGAACGTAGACCGTATCGTTTTGCATATGGGCGAATGGATTATTCATGTGGCATAAAAATTGATTGTTAGCGAACCAATGAATTTATCAGCATTCAACCTTGGTGCGAGCGCGACCAGGAAAATTTGGCACAGACGCAGTAACGCCTACGTTGGACGGCGCGCACGCGTTACTTCAGCCATGTCGAAGCGCCTACGCAGCAAGCCGTGGCACGCTCGCAACCTGCGTAATCTGGGTCATCTGCGGCCCGCCGAGTTGCAGCGCGGCGACGGCGCGTAACTTGTTGTTCGGCGCGAGGTGCGCGTAACGCATCGTCATTTCGAGCGACGCATGGCCGAGCAGATCGCGCACGATATAGAGGTCAACGCCACTTTGTGCGAGCCACGATGCAAACGTATGGCGCAGATCATGCCAGCGGAATGCTTCGATGCGCGCCGCCTTGAGCACGGCGGCAAACGATTTTTTTGATGCACTGGATAGGCTCGCCGGATTCACTCGCGAATGCCATCGTCGCGCTCGGCGCATCGCCCGACTATACGAAGGTCGATCAACTCGCGCAGGCGCTGCTTGCGGCGCTCGCGCATCTCGCCGTTTCTATCAGATATGAAGACGTGATCGGGACGCCTGCGCCGCTCGGATTCACGCCCGTGGAGCAAGGCGGCGGCGTGAGCCAGGGGGCGAACAAGGTCCATATCGGATGGCGAACCAACGGGAGCGGGCTGGGTGTCACGGTTGACCAGACCGACGAGGGCAACGTGGTCTTCGAGGCTGAGCTGCAGGGCAACGTCAGCAACCTGCAAAACAACATCAACAACGTGAACAACGCGGTGAACGATCTGCGGGGTCAGGTGGGAGGGGCATGGACACCGGCCAACCTGCAACCGCTCAGCGGAAATGGAATCGGGTGGGTAGCGTTCATTGTGCGTGCAGGCGATAGCAGCCAGTCCGCGCCGGAAGGTACGGTTGCAGCGCTGCCGGGGCGCCCCGGAACGTGGCTCTGCAGCGGCAATGCGGCCGCTGCAGGCGACTATTGGTGCGTATGGACGAGGATCGCGTGATGGACATTGTTGCTGCCAGGAATCCCGCATGGGCCGACGCGGAACACACCGGCATTCGTTGCGAGGTCCACTTCGAGCGTTTCGACAACTTCATGCCATTCATCGCCATGCCGGACGATCCGCACGAGCACGGTCGCGACATTTTCGAGGCGTGCCTCGCGGGGGACTTTGGCGATATCGCCGACTTTGTACCGGGTGACGGGGAATGACATGGATCGCTACTGGCAGGCCAACGCGGTCGAGAATGCGCCCGAAACACCCGCAGAAAATACAGGGGGCTTTCCGGCCAATGGCAATCCGGCGGCGGGTATTACCGGGACCGTCCCCGGCGAATGGTGGTATCACGCGATTACCGAGGAACTGCGCAACGCCATCATCGCGCTTGGTGGAACTCCGGACTTCACGCAGGTCAATCAGCTTGCCGATGTTCTGGTTGAATCGTTCGCAAAGACCGTCAGCACCGTTTCTGAAAGTCTCGCCGCAGTTGCACTGAGCGGCAGCTATCACGACCTGACAGACCAGCCTGTCATTCCCGCCGCACAGGTCAATGCGGACTGGAACGCAGACAGTGGAATCGCCGCGATCCTCAACCGGCCTGCGATTCCTGCTGCGCAGGTCAACGCCGACTGGAACGCAGAATCCGGTGTCGCCGCGATCCTCAACAGACCGGAAATTCCGCAGCCGACACGCGGCTCGACTCTGCTTGCGGTCACTGTCTATTCGGTTGTGGAGCAAAGCGTCACGTTCTCGGCCGGCTCGCCGGTCATCACATGCTCGCTCCATTCGCCTCTCACCGGATCGCCGGTGACGTTCAGCAGTACGGACTCGTTACCGGGCAGCATTGCGCAGGGCGCGACCTATTTCGTGGTTCAGGTGTCCGCCGACCAGAGCACGTTCCAGATCGGCACTGATCAGGGCGGCGCGGCCATATCGATGACCGACGCGGGGACGGGTACGCACTCGATTGCGAATCCGCCGTGGCGCAAGTCGGATCATGATCCGGCCGTTGTGGAGACCGCGATTCAGGCCGGTGGCGGATCAGGCGGCATCGCGAGCCGGACGTCCAACGCGGGTACGGCGACAGGGGGCGGCGCGGGCGGCTATGGGTGGCTGCGCCGCTTGGCTGCCAGTCTGCCCGACGAGCTTCCAATTATTATCGGCGCGGGCGGCATCGTACCGGCCTCGGGTACCTCGGGTAGCCAGGGCGCGAATACCTATCTGGGCGACCCGCTATCACCCGTTGCCTACGCGACCGGTGGTGCAGGTGGCACCGGTTCGGCGACAAATGCCGGCCTCCTGGGTGCGCCCGGTGGGACCGGCGTCAACGGAGACCTGAACGTCCGCGGTGAGGGTTCCCTGCCGGTTGTCAGCACGACGATATCGAACTACACGCCAGGCGGAAAGTCGATGTACGGCATTGGCGGGATGGGCGGCCTATATGGTCCATCAGGGGCGACCCCGGTTCATGACGCTTCGGGTCGGGGAGCGGGCGGCGGGGGTGGAACCGGCCTGACAGGTTCGTACAACGCTGGCAATGGCAGCGACGGGCTGCTGATCATGTGTGAGTACAGTTGATAAGGACCACAGCGCGGACGGTAGACGCCTACCTGTCGCGCAGGAGAACTCCATCATGCTACGCGTTGCAATGACCCTGATCGTTCTCGCGGTCCCGATGCTGACGGCCTGCACCGTGATTTACATCGAAGGCAACGCAAACACCGTGAGCGGCATTGAAGGTCATACAGGGACGGTGAAAGTCCCTTCGAGCCTTCGCGACGGCGCACAATCCCAATAATCGTCAATGCTGAGGTATCCGTTTATAATCGGAATGCCGTCAAAACAGCGACGGCCAGGCTTGGCAGCCTGATTGCTAAACCCGCACGCCTGCCCAGGCAGGTCGTGCGTCTGTCTCTGCACGTCCATTTCAATGGGCGGGCCGTGGCGGGGAGGCCTTCGGGCCTGCCGGTCTGGTTTAGCGCCGGTCTGCCAACCTCGTCATCGTGCCCGCTCACCACCTCCCTATGTGTCCGGGCGATCCTTCATGATAACCAGGACCGCGCATGACCAAACCCACCAGAAAGCAGCAATCTCCCACCCGTCCCCCTGTAGACGCTCTCCAGTATGAACGTCTCGCGCTTGCCGCCTTCCATCTTTGCGACCGGCAGGGGCAGCAACTCCGACATCTGATTACACTTTCGACCTCGATGTTCAGGAGTCCTGCTGTGACTGTCGAGGAAAGACACGAACACCGCAACCTGCTGGAGCTGATGATCCAGATCGGCGAGAACTACCACGCGACCAACCGCTGCGATCAGGAACTGTTCACGGTGCTGGCACTCGACGCCAAGGGGCTTCCCAACCGCCAACTGACACCGGCGGACGCGGTAGCGCTTCTCGCTGACGCTACGCAAGGCGTTAACGGGAAAGCTGCGGCTGCGAGCGCAGATGCGGCCTTTGTGAGCAGAGTCGCCTCGTAGTTACTCCCTGTTCAACCTCTGAATACTGTTCGCCCAAACGGTCTTTTTTCTATCCCAAAAAAAACAGGAATCCTATAAATAGTCCGGCAGTGATTTACCTCTGCATTTCGCATAGCCAGGGTCAGGTTCAGGAGGGCCATTTCAGGAATTGTCTGATCGCGCGGCCAAGCAAAAAGTGAACAATCCGGTCAGGGCGGCACGACCATTCCGCGCCGCTCCCTCGCGCGGTGATTTTCTCCTTCCGGGACAACCAAAGAAGGTCGCAGTTTGGCCTGATTCTGGATTCCATTTTCCAGATCATGAATTGAGACAAACAAGAAAATGAGCAATAAAGACTACCCCGCAGTGCGCCAGTCGCTTAGGCATGCGATGCATCTGGCGAGAGCGCCTTTTCCCCGACGCGGCGCGGCGATCGCTGTGGCGCTGCTGATTTCCCCGCTTGCCAGTGCGCAGTCGCTCTGGGTTCAGAATGGTTCAACACAAACTGCTTCCGGGACCTACGCGACAACAGGGTCCTCGCAGCATGCATTGCTTGCGATGAGCGGCAGCGTCGTGAACGGATCACAGGTTACGGTGCTGACGAGCGGCAATTCTGCAAACGGCATCTATGCATTGAATGGTGGGAACGTTTCGCTGACTAACAGTTTTATCAAGACGACCGGTTCCCAGGCGAACGGCGCCATGGCTTTCGGAAGCAATGCAGTCCTGTCGCTTGACAACACCTCGGTCCAGACACAGGGCGACTGGGCTTCCGGCATTCAGGCCAATGGCGACAGCACCGTGACGGTTCAGGGCGGAAGCGTGACGACGAGCGGACAGGATGCCTATGGACTTTACAACATCGGATCGAGTGCCAACCTGTCGGCAAGTGGCACCGTGGTTGTGACCTCGGGAGCGGCAAGCGCGGGCGCCTTCAATCAGGCGGGCGGCCTGATGACCCTAGATGATGTCTCGATTGTCACGACCAGTAACAGTTCTCCTGGTGTGCAGATTGGTTCGCGGGGCGTCATTGGAGACGGCTCAACCTCCAATACGACGCTGATATCGAACAGTTCGGTGACGACGCTGGGCGACAGTTCGGCTGGTCTGCTTGCATCGGACAATGCGACGCTGAACGCGACCGATGTCGTCGTCAGCACGACAGGCGCAGGTAGTTTCGGTGCCGAATCGATCTTCGGCGCACAGACCAGCATCCAGGGCGGCTCCATCAGAACAGCGGGGGATCAGGCTGCGGGCATGCTGGCAGCGGGTATGCCCGCAACGTCCGGCGATCCCGGCACGAATGCCCCGACCATTACGGCGAACGGACTGGAAGTCAGTACAAGTGGCTTGAATGCACCGGCCGCCTATCTCGCCGGCGGCGCCAGCCTGGCGTTCTCGAACGGCACACTGTCGGCAAGCGGCGCAGGCTCGGATGCGCTCGATGCGACCTATTTCGACACAACCGCCCCGGCCATCGCGAACATCACCAATAGCACGCTGACTTCGACGCAGCGTGACGGATTGCTCGTGAGCAATGTGACGCTGGATGCCACGCTGACCGGCTCGACCGTGACGGCTGGAACGAACGCCCTTGAAGCCGTGGATCGCGGTGTTTTGAATGTTGTCGCAGATGCCTCAACCCTGACCGGTACCACGAATGCCGATCCGACCTCGACGCTCAGTGCCACCCTTCAGAACGGATCGGTGTGGAACGTGACCGGCCCGTCGAACCTGACTTCCCTCGCCCTGGACACCGGGACCGTCCGGTTCCTGTCGCCCGCGCAGATCAACGCCGGCAGTGCGGTACTGGCTACCGGTGGCGGCACGTTCGACACGAACGGCTTTGACGCGCAGTTCGATGCCCCCATGAGCGGCCCGGGTTCGCTGACCAAGGCAGGCAGCGGCACCCTGACCCTCACGGCCACTGGCAGCTACCTGGGCGCAACCAACGTCAGCGCAGGCATCTTGCGGGCGGGGGCGGCGGACGTTTTCAGTCCCGCATCGGGCTTTAAAGTCAGTGCCGGCGCGGTACTGGACCTGAACGGCTATGGCCAGACGGTTGCCGGACTGGCTAATGGCGGCACGATCCGGTTTGGCGAGACGGCTGGAACAACCTTGAATGTGACGGGCGACTACGTCGGTAATGGTGGCCTGCTGGCGATGAATACGGAGCTGGGCGATTCGTCGTCACTGACGGACCTGTTGCATGTCTCGGGTTCGACTTCCGGCAGTACCGGCGTGCAGGTGACCAACACGGGCGGCTTGGGCGCGCAGACCACGGGTGACGGCATCAAGCTCGTCCAGGTTGACGGCGCATCGAATGGCCAGTTCAGCCAGGTCGGGCAGGTCCAGGCGGGGGCCTACGAGTACACCCTGTACAAGGGCGGCGTGGGTGCGGATGCATCCAGCGGCGACTGGTATCTCCGTTCGACGCTTGAAAGCCCGCCGCGGTCGCAGGATGAGGAATCAGACCCGGCTGCACCGGTTATGGAGGGGCCATCGTCCTCCGGTGCACCCGTGGCATACCGTCCGGGAACGGTAGGGTACGTCATGACACCGCAGCTTGACGTGAATTACGGCTTTGCGATGCTTGGCCGCCTCGACCAGCGGGTTGGCGACGTACCGGACGCGGTGCGGCCGTCTGGTGAGAATGCCAACGGCGTGTGGGGACGTGTGCATGCATGGAGTGCAGACACGGACGCACTGAGCCGCTTTTCGGCCGATACACGCAGTGTATTCGCGCAGTTCGGCAAGGACTGGACACTGAGCGCCCCCTCAACGGGCGGCAGCATGCATGCAGGTATCACGGCCACCTTCGGCAACGCATCGATGAACTTCTCTGACGAGTCGCGCGGCAGGGCGGATCTGGATACCGCGACGGGCTCCGCAGAGACGCAGGTTCAGGCGCTCGGTGGTTACTTCACCCGCTATCTGACGAATGGGGCCTATTCCGACAGCGTTGTACAGGTTGCTCACTTTCACAACCGGTACAACGACAACGGCGGCAATGCGCCTGGCCAGAACGGCTTTTCGCTCTCGGTCTCTGAGGAAGTCGGCAGGCCGTTCCAGATCGCCAGCCTGCCGGTGGCATTCGAACCGCAGGCGCAACTGATGTATCAATACATGCATCTCGGTGCGTTCAGCGATAACGTCTCCGCGATTTCCTCAACAGTGACGAACGCGCTGCGCGGCCGGCTCGGGTTTCGGATCATCACGGACGACATGGTGAACGAGAGCGGCACGAGTAAGGCGAGACCGTATCTCACCGCCAACGTGCTGCATGATTTTCTCGCTCCGGGACAAACCACTGTAGGCGAGACTCCGTTCAACGTGAACTTCGCCCGCACCTGGATGGAGTTTGGTTTGGGGGTCACCGCGACATTCGGCAAGCGGGGCGAATTCTATGCCGCCATTGACTACAACCATAGTCTCGGCGGACAGACTGCTCACGGTGTAAGTGGCAATGCGGGCTACCGATATAGCTGGTGATCGTCAGGTGAGCTGTATTGCGATGCTGGAGCCGGTCCGGCAGCGGCTGTGGCAGAAAAGTACGCTAATGGTTTGTGCATTGAGTGCTTTCTGGAAAATCAGAAGAGGTCTAATGGAACAACAGATACAGGAAGGGACCGGGGGCAAGGAAGAGTGCCAGCTTTGCCGTATCACCTATTCAATCTACTCAAACTTCCCGCGAATGCCATCCGCAATGGCGCTCAACGCCGAAACCGGCGAATGGTTTCCGTTCGATAGGCTGAAGTCGTATTCGAACGGTTACGACATGGCTGAAGCTCTCGGTTACGCATGGGCGTGCGATTGTCGCGAGCGTACCCCCAAGCGGTTCAATGAGCAGTTCGAGTTAAGAGACTCCACCGGCAAGCGACAGACGGGGGTGCGTTACCGGATACGCGTCGGTTCGAGGGTTATCGCGAAAGGTGTCACCGATTCTCAGGGGCGTACCCAGCGTGTTTCGACAGATAACGCAAAACAGGTTTCTATCGAAGTTGACGGGCCATAGTGGTGGACAGCAGGTAAGTCTTTTATCACGGTCGAACAGATGACAAATGAATTTTTGAACAAAAATAGCCAATACCTCAAGACAGATGAGAATGAAGAATGGACCGAGATCGGCACAGCCATTACCAATACAACGCCTGGGTCAATATCCAATGTCGTAATCAATACGACGCCTATCTGTCCAAACATGAGCAACAAGGAATTTCGAAAGGAGGTCATGCGTGCCCGCGATATCGGTGTGGAGTTGGTCAAGCGACGCATCGAGGGTCTGGCGCGTTGGGACGAGAAGGAGCAGGAGCGCGTGACAACTTTCTTTGCCCGCGCAGACGACGCTACAAAAAAGGTACTGAGCGATGGACTGCCGCGATTGCTCGCGGCCATGCAGCAGCTAGTGCCAGAAAAGATCGTACGATTTGACAGTGAAACGAATAGGATGCTGTCGTGTGTACCCAAGCCGGATTCGGGTAAGAATCACGCCGCAGTCTGCAAGCCAGATTCGGAAAAGCGGGTTATTGCTATCTATTCCGCGTTTTGCAGCACTTCATTTGGTCAATTGTGGAAACCGTGCAAAATAAAAACAATAATCCACGAATGTACGCACTTCGCGGATACGTTTAATTCGCGAGACGAGATCTATGTCGATACGGAATCCGGGGCGCGAATATGGGCGGAGAATCATCGAGAAGAGGCGATTAGAAACGCAGATAGCATAACCGGATATATAGCAACTTTCGATAAAGACGTAGAGGAAAAGAAATGAGCTTTCGGTACCGCACACTTGTCGCTGTGCTTAGCTTATGCGCTGGTCTTTGCGGACCAGCCTTCGCAGAGCAATCAATTGACGCCGTGGCGAAGCATAGGCCATCCAGCACTGGTTGTCGCTTCGTGGAGCATGTTGAACTGCAATTGCCGTTCAACACCACGGCCCTCTCGAAGGATAACCGGCTGTCAATCGAAAAGGCTGTGAAAGAAGCACAGAAATGGCCAGATGTGAGGATTCAGGCAATTGTAATCGCTGGCGCATATATCGGCGAGCACGATCTGGATATCTTGCAGGATCGCCGTGGCGAGGTGGTGAAAGGATATCTGAGGAAACTTGGAATCCCGAGTGCAGACATATATGTAGAGCCTAAAACTCTGACCGATGTGTTTGCGCAAAAACTTCCCGATGGTAGCACTCGTGTTAATCAAATCGAAATCGAATTAAGTCCGATTTGCAAGGGTAGCTGCGAATGGATGTGCGACGATCCAAGGCTTTGGCCACCTACCACGCCTACCAACCCGTAAGCACAGGAACAGGGTCCCGCTTCGGCGGGGCCTTTTCACTCCAGGGCGGGTCGATTCAATGGCTCAGGACTTTGCAGGCCGTTTCATTCGAGCGTCTGGCGACGATCCGAACCATGACGCGTAGACGTCTATAGAGCCGTCACAGATATGAAAGGCCCGGCGAGCGGGCCTTTTGCGGTTACGCCTGATTCCAGCGATTGGGCCTCAGGGGCGATCCACCACGATGCCACTTGCGCCGTTCTGTTGCGATTTTCTCCAGCAACTGCATCACCTCTTCGCGGTTGCCGGCTTTATCCGCCTGTTCCATAGCGGCCCGGTATTCATCAGGCGTCGGCTTGACGCCATCACAGCACCGGTTCACCACCACGGTAAGCGCATCCATCGGCGGCCCGACATACCGGGCACGCAACGATGACATCGCATCATGCGTGAGTTGGGTCAGGTCGTCGGTCTGCAACACAGCGGCGCTGATTCTCAGCACAGGTTCCATCCACGCCAGCAATTCTGACGAATGCTGCTTTCGCACTTCGAGCGAGCGAAGATTGTCGTAGCAGCGCTTCCTGTTGTTATGGTCGAACGTGGCGGGCGCGAAACGATACGTGAACTCGGTTCGCGTCCATCCGAGGTATTCACGCACATGGGAGACATTTGCACCAAGCCTCATTTCCCTACCTCCAAAAGGCAAAAAAAAACCCGCACACAAAGGTGCGGGCATTACCACACACGTCGCGGCCCGAGGATGGGACCGCGACGCTTTACAACGCGATGCTATCCATCCAGGGTGGCTGCGGACGTGCGCGGGCGCTGCGCACCGGTCAGCACATCTCTCACTTCCGTTCTGCACCGGTATGTGCAGGAATGAAGCGGTCTTATGCTTGTGCTTGCAACTGAATCTCGCTTTTCCATCGATTTTTCTCCGGCGTTACAGGTGCGCGCGATGCGCGTTATCGTTTCGAGCCGCACGGTGTTCTGTTCGATGCGCAGAAGCGCCGGGCCGCGATGTATTTTTGATTTCAAGACCTCGGGGGCGCAGCAACTGCACAGGCTTGCAGGAAAGGACAAGCGCCAGTGTCTTTTGGGTCCGGTCGCGCAGCACGGGTAACGCTTCCATACCCTTGAAGGTCTTGGATGTACAGCCGAAGGCTTTGGCGCACTGGTCGATCGTCATGCGCCGGTACATTCGCCAGGCGGTAATCGGGGATCTGCCATCGATCAGGTGCGCCATCACGGCGTCGGGATACTCAGTGTCGTCGGGTGCAAATTGGGCCACATGGCCTTTTGGGGCAGGTACGGACTGGTAGGGTTTGGTGCAGGAGTCAGGTTGCGGGGTCAACTGCCCGGTCGTGCAGTCGTACACGTCCGCGAAGCGCTTCAGTGTCTCGACGCTGGGCACGTTATAGCCGCGTTCGTGCCAGAGAACCGTGCCGCGGGAGAGGCCCGCGAGTTCAGCGGCCTCAACGGGCGTAAGGTCCCGATAGAGTCTCCACGCCCGCAGGTTATAGTTGCCTTGCTCGATCAGTCGCGCAACCTCGTCGGGAATCGGCTCGACAAATACACGCGGAAAGAATACCTGCTGCTTCGCGGGGTGGCGGGGCGTCGGGGAGGCCGGTTCTTCCTGGCCGGACACCGCAGGAGCGCCTGATGACGTTTCCGACACCGGGGGGAACTCGACAGCTCGCGTTGCCTCCTGCATCAGCCGTTCTTCCGGCGTCAGAAACAGCCGTTCGGCGCGTTCACGTTTTGTCCGCGGTTCGGGGAGCGTGGGCCGGAACGGCGCATCGACCGAGACTGCAACATCGGGGACGCCTGTCAGCCCCGCGAGCGAACTGCGGTACGCGCCGCGTGGTGTTTTTTCTTCCAAAGCTGTCGCCTGTGCGCGTAGCGCGGCGTTCCTCAGTTCCACAAACTGGTCAAACAACCATATCGGCATTTCAACCCGCAGTCGTTTCCCTTCGTGATCGGTTATGAACTGGCAGGAAGACAGATCAAACCCGTAATTCATTTGTAACCCCCCGGAAAAATAGCGCGGTCATCCGGGCCGCGCGCGTTACCCATTCGGCTCGGCCTTACGCGTAAGCGTGTGCATCCGGTCTTCCCATGCGCGCGCGTCATCGACGGTAATGACCACCTTGCGACCGAGGTGAACCTCGCGCGGTCCCCGTCCTGTGTGTTGTAGCCGGTAATAGAACGACCGGCTCAGGTGATAGGCGCCGCAAAACTCGTCAATCGTGAAAACGCGACGCGAATCCGTGTCAATGACAGCCGGTTTGGAACCGGGCCGCGCGCCGGTCGTCGGAGGAACGGATGCCGGGTCAGTCTCCTCTTGCATGACATGTCTCCACCGTTCGAGTGTTGGATGTACAGCAACATATTTATAAATGCCGGGGGATGCCTGTGGACAAGTGCGTTTTTCTATCATCAGACCGAAACCGATTGCTTCCGCAGGCACAAAAAAAGCGCACGCTGTTGGGGCGTGCGCCTGGTTATTCAGAAAGCATAACGGAACTGCCTGCGAGGTCGTCCGTTCAGGTTACGGGCGTGATGCGGGCACGGGGGCGACCCCGCTGCGGCACGCTATGGAGCCATACAATCTGTCTCGTGGTGCCAAATCCTGCCCCCGCAACCAAAGCATTGTTGAAAGCCCGCATCGCGCAAGCCATGCGGGCTTTTTGACTTTCGGCGCTACGTTTTGCTTGTGGCGCTCGCTGCGTATGCTGTGCGCGCGTGAATAGATGCAACACGATTCGCGCGGGATCGAGGCCTCGAGCCCATCGTCTCTCTCCTCCAATCGCCCACTGCACCGCCGCCTCGTCATGCAACGCGGCGGTATCGAAGCCGGGCAGCACTGAATCTTCCGGCTCGTGTTCGTCGCGAGGATCATGAGATCGGCGCCGCTGCGCTCGAGCTGGCGCGCGGCGTTGGTCATCCGTTCGCCGAGCGCGAGTCAGTATCCGAATCTTCGTTGACCGATGGGACGCAAGAATCATCCATCGCCCATATCCGATGTCTAAGCCGACGGTTAGCGCGGTCGTCCCAACGACCAGGAGTAGGTTTCAGATGTCATATGAACAGGATTCAGACAGCGTGCGCGTGGTGCTGAGCGCCCCGCAGCTGTCGGCCGTGCTGGCTCGCCACTCGATTAGCCCAACCGAAATGCTTTCCAACCGTCTGTGGGGCGGTTTGCAGGTTGTCGGCGGGGTGCTTGAAATGGCTGGAGCGGCAGCGCTGTGCGTGTTGCCCGAACCGACGATGGCAAGCAAGGCCGGGTGTGTAGTGTTCGGGGCGCATGGTTCGGACACCGCCGCGGCGGGCCTGCGTCAGGTCTGGACAGGGCGCGATACCGCCACCTTGACTCAGCAGGGCACGGCGAAGCTGGCAGAGGCGATGCGGGTCAGCCCTGACATGGCAGACCAGATCGGCCTGTCTATCGATATGGCCGTGCCGTTCGGCTTTGCTGGCTCGATCAAGGCTGCACGCGCGGCGAGCGTTAAGATGGGGGCCGGATCCATCTGCAAATGCACGAGGCGAAAGCGCTCAATCCAAGGCTCGGAGGGCACACGCTCCAGAAGCATGTTGGTAAGAACGAAGCATGGCTCAGGGAGCGGCTGAAACGCGAGTCCGGGCGAGACATCGTGTCGTCATTTACAAATCTCGAGCAGGCCGAACGTGCCATTTCTGAAGCAGTGGATGCCAATGCTGCAAGAATCAGGACGTGGGCGCAGTCTTCGACTCGAAGCGCGACGATCATGGTAACCAAAGTCGTCTCAGGCGACATTGGATATGGAGTGACGCGGGAAACAGGCACACTCACGCGCATGAACCAGGTGTTCGTCGTCCTGAAATACGAAACCTATAACGGCATGCCGTATTACGTCCTTACCGCCTACCTTGGATGAGAAATCAATGAGTTACTCCGAGCGCTATCCAGCAATGGAGCATATTTTTAATGTGTATTTCGGCCAGGACTTCGACCTGTTCGGGGAGAACGTGCAAGAAATTGTCGCGTGTTACAAGAAAGACAGCCCTTACGATTATGAAAATTTGATTCGCGAAATTGACTCGTTCAGGAGCGAACATCCGAGTGACCTGGACGCCACTTTCAAACAGGTGTTCAGGAGGGGGTTTCGTCCCGAAGGCTGGGGCTACACAACCGCCTCTTTTCTCGACGAGATCCAGCGCGTTCTGAGCGAATAATCGGCTTGTTGCCAGTTGCGGACATTTCCGTGCGGTCCGACGTCTATGCACGGGACGTTCTCAGTGTCGATCCATCGCTTTCGACTCGCGCCTTCTCTCGCCGACAAAGGGAGGCGAATCTGTTTTCCTTCCGGCGCAAAACCAGAGCGCCGCGCCCATCCTCACCCCGCCCCAATCGCCCACTCCACCGCCGCCTGCGCATGCAACGCAGTGGTATCGAACACTGGCAGCACCGAATCTTCCGGCTTGATCAGCAGCGTGATCTCCGTGCAGCCGAGTATCACCGCCTGCGCGCCACGCGCGGCCAGATGCTCGATCACGCGTTGATAAACCTTGCGCGACGCGTCGGCCACGTTACCGTGGCATAGCTCGTCGTAAATGATGCGGTGCACGTCCGCGCGTTCGTCCTCATCAGGCACGAGCGTGTCGAGTCCATAGCGCTCGCGCAGCCGGCCCATATAGAACGTCTGCTCCATCGTGTAGCGCGTGCCGAGCAGGCCCACCCGCTCGACGCCCGCCGCGCGCAGCGCCGCGCCGGTCGGATCGGCGATGTGCAGGAACGGTACCGTGATCGCCTGCTCGATCGATTCGCACACGCGATGCATCGTGTTCGTCGCAAGAATCACGAGATCGGCGCCGCCGCGTTCGAGCTGGCGCGCGGCGTCGGCCATCTGTTCGCCGAGCGCGTGCCAGTCGCCGGCGCGCTGGTTTGCCTCGATCGACGCGAAATCGACGGTCAGCAGCAGACTGCGCGCGTTGTGATGGCCGCCGAGCCGCGCCTTCGCGTGGCGGTTCAGCAGCCGGTAATACTCGGTGGACGACTCCCAGCTCATTCCGCCGATCACGCCGATCGTTTTCATCTGTACGCTCCGTCAATGCATGGCCGAAACGGCGAGTATAGGCGCGTCGCATTGCGCGCAGCCGGTACGGATTTCGGCCTGCGCGCCGGTACGCATCGGTGCCCGCATTTTTCTGGCGCCGATAGAATCGTAGCGAATCCGAACGCGATCAACCGGAGCGAACATGGATCTGATCATCCGCCACGCGACGCTGCCGCGCAGTGCCGCCCAGCTGTCCCCGCATCACCAGTCCCCAGTCGACATCGGCATCGACGCGGGCCGTATCGTCGCCATCGAGCCGAACCTGGCCGCGAGCGCGCGCGACGAAATCGACGCGGCCGGTTCGCTCGTCACGCCGCCGTTCGTCGACCCGCATTTCCATATGGACGCGACGCTGTCGTACGGTTTGCCGCGCGTGAACGCGTCGGGCACGCTGCTCGAAGGCATCGCGCTATGGGGCGAGCTGAAGCCCGAGCTCACGCAGCAAGCGTTGATCGAACGCGCGATGCAGTATTGCGATTGGGCGGTCGCGCGCGGCCTGCTCGCGATCCGCAGCCACGTCGACGTGTGCGATCCGCGTCTGCTCGCGGTCGAGGCATTGCTCGAAGTGAAGCGCCGCGTCGCGCCGTATCTCGATCTGCAATTGGTTGCCTTCCCGCAAGACGGTCTGCTGCGCAGCGCCGGCGCGTTCGATAATCTGAAGCGCGCGATCGACATGGGCGTCGACGTGGTCGGCGGCATTCCGCATTTCGAGCGGACGATGGCCGACGGCGCGCAGTCGGTGCGCATGCTGTGCGAGTACGCGGCCGAAAAGGGCCTGCGCGTCGATATGCATTGCGACGAATCGGACGATCCGCTATCGCGCCACATCGAAACGCTCGCGGCCGAAACGCACCGGCTCGGCCTGCACGGACGTGTCGCCGGCTCGCACCTGACGTCGATGCATTCGATGGACAACTACTACGTGAGCAAGCTGTTGCCGTTGATTCGCGAGTCGGGCGTCGCGGCGATCGCGAATCCGCTGATCAACATCACGCTGCAAGGCCGCAGCGACACGTACCCGAAACGGCGCGGCATGACGCGGGTGCCGGAGATGCTGGCCGCGGGCATCACGGTCGCGTTCGGCCACGACTGCGTGATGGACCCGTGGTACAGCCTCGGTTCGGCCGACATGCTCGAAGTCGCGCAGATGGGCCTGCATGTTGCGCTGATGACCAGCGTCGACGGCATGCACGCCTGTTTCGACGCGGTGACCGTGAACGCGGCGCGCATTCTCGGTCTGGAAGACTATGGCATCGCGCCCGGATGCGCGGCCAATCTCGTCGTGCTCGATGCGCGCGACGAGCTCGAGGCGATCCGTCTGCGCGCCGCGCGGCTCGTGGTGGTGAGCCGGGGCAGGGTGGTCGGCCGCGCGCCGGCCGCGAGCGTGTCGTTATCGCTCGAAGGGCGGCCTGAGCAGGTCGATTTCAAGCTGCATCGCGCGTAGCGACATATCTCGCGCATCAATGACAAACCGGCGGCCTGCGCGAGCAGACCGCCGGTTTTTCTATCAGCATCGTTCATTCAGCGCCATCGCATCCAGGCCGAACGAACGATCATCGCGACGTTTCAATCGCTCAGTGCGCGGCACCCGGCGCCATGCCGTTATGCCGCAGCAGCGCATCGATATTCGGCTCGCGGCCACGGAACGCCTTGAACGATTCCATCGCCGGACGGCTGCCGCCCACTTCGAGAATCTCGCGACGATAACGCATGCCGGTCGACTGATCGAGCACGCTGCCCACGGCTTGCGCGGCTTCCTCGAACGCCGCGTACGCGTCGGCCGACAGCACTTCAGCCCACTTGTAGCTGTAGTAGCCGGCCGCGTAACCACCCGCGAAAATATGGCTGAACGTATTCGGCCAACGCGAGAACGGCGCTTGCGGCACGACGTGGAAGCGTTCGTTGATTTCGCGCGCGAGTTCGTTGGCGCTCTTCGCACCGTTCGCGTCGAAGCCGGTATGCAGTTGCATGTCGAACATCGAGAACACGATCTGCCGCAGCGTGCCGAGGCCGCTCTGGAAGTTCTTCGCGGCGAGCATCTTGTCGAACAGCTCGCGCGGCAGCGGCTTCGCGGTATCGACGTGCGAGGTCATGTCGGACAGCACGTCCCACTCCCAGCAGAAGTTCTCCATGAACTGCGAAGGCAGCTCGACCGCATCCCATTCGACGCCGTTGATGCCCGACACGCCGAGCTCATCGACGCGCGTGAGCATGTGATGCAAGCCGTGGCCGAACTCATGGAACAGCGTGATCACTTCGTCGTGCGTGAAGCAGGCGGGCTTGCCGCCGACCGGCGCCGAGAAATTACAGGTCAGATACGCGACCGGCGTTTGCACCGCGCCATGCGCGAGCTTGTGACGGCCGCGCGCGTCGTCCATCCATGCACCGCCGCGCTTGCCTTCGCGTGCATAGAGGTCGAGATAGAACTGCGCGACGAGGCCGCCGTCCTGATTCTCGACGCGGAAGAAGCGCACGTCCGGATGCCAGACGGCCGCTTCGTCGCGGCGGATGCGCACGCCAAACAGCGTCTCGGTGACCTTGAACAGGCCCTTGAACACCGCGTCTTCCGGGAAGTACTGCTTCACTTCGTTTTCCGAGAACGAATAGCGCTTCTGGCGCAGGCGCTCGGCGGCGAACGTCATGTCCCACGGCTGCAGATCGGTCATGCCGAGTTCGCTCGCGGCAAATTCGCGCAGCTCTTTCCAGTCCTGCTCGGCATGCGGACGCGCGCGCGTCGCGAGGTCTTCGAGGAAGGCCATTACCTGCGCCGGCGATTCGGCCATCTTCGGCGCGAGCGACACTTCGGCGAAGTTGTCGTAGCCGAGCATCTGCGCTTCTTCGGCGCGCAGCTTCAGTTCGTCGGCGAGCACCTGGGTGTTGTCCCACTCGGTCTTGCCGTTGCCGTATTGCGCGCCGAGCTCGGACGCGCGCGTCACATAGGCGCGATACATCGCTTCGCGCATCGGACGGTTTTCCGAGTACTGCATGACCGGGAAATAAGACGGGAAGTGCAGCGTGAACTTGTAGCCAGTCTTGCCGTCTCGCTCGGCGGCTTCCTTCGCGGCTTCGATCACGTCTTCGGGCAGTCCCGCCAGTTGCGTTTCGTTGCCCGGATCGACGATGTACGCATACGCGTTGGTCGCATCGAGCACGTGATCCGAAAACGCCTTCGACAGCGCCGCCTGGCGCTCCTGCAATTCGGCGAAACGCGGCTTCTGGTCTTCCGGCAACTCGGCGCCCGACAGACGGAAATCACGCAGCGCGTTGCTGAGGATCTTCTTGCGTTCGCCGTTCAGCGATGCGAACTCGTCGCTGGCGTTCAGTGCCTTGTACTTCTCGTAGAGCGCGAGATTCTGGCCGACGCTCGACCAGAACTCGGTCACGCGCGGCAGGTTTTCGCCGTACACGGCGCGTAGCTCGGGCGTATCGGCGACGGCATTGAGATGACCGATCACGCTCCACGCGCGCGACAGCGGCTCGGTGGCGCGCTCGACCGGTTCGACGACGTCGGCCCACGACGCGGGCGTGGCCGGCAGCGCGGCACGCTCGACGGCGGCCGCCGCGTCGGCGAGCAGCACGTCGAGGGCGGGCGTCACGTGTTCGGGTCGGATGGAGCCAAAGCGCGGCAGATCGGAAAAATCGAGAAGCGGGTTGTCTTGATGCGTGGCGGTAGTGGACATAAGGCTTCCTGTCTGACGCGGGTGAAGGGGGCGGTGCGGCGCTCGCGCGTGCCGTCTCGTGCTGGGTCGCTCGACGCCCGGCGCATGGCGGCACCGGCTACGGACATTATTGGGGCGGGGGGCGCCGATTCCAATCCATCGGCTGACAAATTAACAGATGTTGCGGCGCGTTGGGCGCGCGTTGGGGCGTGGCGTGGGCCGCGGGATCCGGCGACGCGGTAAGGAGGCGGTGGTTCTGCGAGAGAGAAGGGCGGGTGATGACCCGGTGGACGAGACGGATGAGTCGCCTCACTCCGCCTCGCGCTCACCGCCCGGCGGTTACGCCTTGGCCGCGTCCGCCTCGCGCTCGGCCGCTTCGATCGTGTTGACGAGCAGCATCGTGATCGTCATCGGGCCGACGCCGCCCGGCACCGGCGTGATATGGCCGGCCACTTCCTTGACACCCGCGAAGTCGACGTCGCCGCACAGCTTGCCGGCGTCGTCGCGATTCATGCCGACGTCGATCACGGTCGCGCCCGGCTTCACCATGTCCGCGGTCAGGATGTTGCGCAGACCGGTCGCGGCGACCACGACGTCGGCGTTGCGCGTGTGCGCGGCCAGATCGCGCGTCTTGCTGTGGCAGATCGTGACGGTCGCGCCCGCTTCGAGCAGCAGCAGCGCCATCGGCTTGCCGACGATGTTCGAGCGGCCGATCACGACCGCGTTCGCGCCCTTCAGATCGATGCCGTAGGCCGCGAACATCTTCATCACGCCGTACGGCGTGCACGGACGGAACAGCGGCTGACCCGTCATCAGCGCGCCCGCATTGGCGACGTGGAAACCGTCGACGTCCTTCTCGGGCGCGATCGCCTCGATCACCTTGTGGCTGTCGATGTGCTTCGGCAGCGGCAGCTGCACGAGAATGCCGTGGATGGCCGGATCGCGATTCAGCTCGTCGATGCGCGCGAGCAGGTCGGCTTCGGGCAGATCGGCCGGATAGCGGTCGAACGACGAGCCGAGGCCGTTGTCGTGGCAGGCCTTCACCTTGTTGCGCACATACACTTCGCTGGCCGGATTGGCGCCGACCAGAATCACGGCGAGGCCCGGCTGATGACCGCGGGCGGTCAGGGCGGCGGCGCGCGCCGCGACGTCGGCGCGCAGGGTCTTGGAGAGGGCGAGGCCGTCGATCAGTTTGGCTGTCATGGTCGGTCGAACGTTGGGTCGAGATTGGGATCGGGAATCAGGTCGGGACAGGCGATTTGGCAGGCGGGGCGAAGCGCTCGCGCGGAGGGGCGCGCGACGGCGTGCTTCGGCTGGCTGACGGAGCCACGTCGCCCTGCGACAGGCGCGCTGCCGGTTCGGGCAAGGCGCCGCTGCGAAGTCCGACATTATACCGGCGCGGGGGCGCGCTTTCGCAGTGGATTCGGGGCGCGCGGCGCGCGTGGGAGCGTCCGGGATGTGAGGCGGCGGCCCTGTGGCGGCCAGGAAGCGCACTGCGAGCGGCGGGGCAGGCCGCTCGCACGCCACCCGCACGCCGGACTCGGCGTCGGTCAGGCCGTCGCGAACCGGCGACGCAACCGCCACGCGTGGCGGTTGCGTACCAACGGCCCCTCCGAACGAAGGGCCGCCCGTGCCTCTGTTACTGCGCCGTTTGCGGCTTGTTCGACAGCGCGAGTCGCAGCAGATCGGCGACCGTATTGACGTTCAGCTTTTCCATGATGTTCGCGCGATGCGCTTCGACCGTCTTGATGCTGATGCCGAGGTCGTCGGCGATCTGCTTGTTCAGGCGGCCCGCGATGATCCGCTCGAGCACCTGATGCTCGCGCGCGGTCAACTTGCCGAGGCGCTCGGCCGCGGCGCGCTGCTGCTGGACGCTGGTGCTTTCGCTGCGTGCCTTGTCGAGCATGCGCTCGACGAGCTTGCGCAGTTCGGCTTCGTCGAACGGCTTTTCGATGAAGTCCATCGCGCCTTTTTTCATCGTCGACACCGCCATCGGCACGTCGCCGTGGCCCGTCACGAAGATGATCGGCAGCGACGCGTTGTCGGCGATCAGGCGTTCCTGCAACTCGAGCCCGCTCATGCCGGACATCCGCACGTCGAGGATCAGACACGCGATCTGGCCCGGATGCTGATGCGGCTGCCATGCGTCGATGAACTGCTCGGCGCTCGAGAAGCACTGAACGCGGTAGCCGTTCGCCTCCAGCAGCCAGCGCAGCGAATCTCGCACGGCCTCGTCGTCGTCGACGACAAAGACGGTTTCCTGTGTGGTGACTGGGCTGTTCATAGCTCTCCCGTAACGGTTTGTGGTATCGGCGCCTCGGACCCGCCGTTGCTCGGGCCGTCAGGCTCCCCAATGGGCAGACTGCAATGGAACGTGGCGCCCGTGATGTGGCCGTCGGATTCGACGTTGTTGACCACCCACAGACGGCCGCGGTGCGATTCGATAATCGAACGGCAAATGTTCAGCCCCATGCCCATGCCATCGGACTTGGTGCTGTAAAACGGTTCGAACAGACGCTCGGCGGTCGCTTCGTCGACGCCGGGCCCCTGGTCGACGACGCTGATGCAGACGAAGCCGCTCTCCAGTCGCACGACTACGCGGATGACTGGGTCGACCGCGTTCGGGCGCGCTTCGGCCATCGCTTCGACGCCGTTCTTCAGCAGGTTCACGAGCACCTGCTCGATCAGCACCGGATCGACGTAGATCACCGGCAGCCGCGAGCGCAGATCGGTAACGATGCGAATGCGCCGCTTCCTTGCCTCGATTTCGGCGAGACCCACCGCGTCCGCGACGATATCCGCGACCCGCGTGGCCTGCCGCTTCGGTTCGCTGCGCTTCACGAACTCGCGGATACGCTTGATGATCATGCCGGCGCGCACCGCCTGCTGCGCGGTCTTTTCGAGCACCGGCAGCAGATTGTCGGGCGTCGTTCGACCGGATTTAACCAGTGCGACGGTTCCGGAGCAATAGTTATTGATGGCGGCGAGCGGCTGGTTCAGTTCGTGCGCGAGCGACGAGGCCATTTCACCCATCGTCATCAGGCGGCTCGTGAACTGCAACTTCTCGTCCTGCTGGCGCGCGAGTTCCTGCGCGCGCTTGCGGGTCGTGATGTCGGTCGCGATCTGCATCTGCGCGAGGTGGCCGTCGACCCACTGGATGTACTGGCGTCGCACCTCGAACCACTTCTGGATGCCGGGGATGTAGATTTCCTGCGCGTCGGCGGCGCTTTCGGTCAGCGCGGCGGCGGGCAGGCCGACGAAGGTGTCGACCATGTCGATCGAATCGGACGACGCCTGCGAGGCGTCGAAGCCGCCGCCCGCGAGTTCGAGGTGGCCGTCCGGGCGGATGCCGAACAGATGCCGGTAATAGCGGTTCGCGAACAGCAGCTCGGCTTCGTCGGCGGCGAGCACGGACACCGCCGCGTCGAGGCTTTCGAGCACGGTCGTGAAGCGTTCGTGGGCGGCGGCGAGCTCTTCGCGCGCGCGCTTCGGCTCGGTGATGTCGGTCATCGACGACATCCAGCCGGTCTGGCGGCCCGAGCTGTCGATCAGCGGCGACACGTAGAGCCGCGCGTGGAACGTCGAGCTGTCCTTGCGCCGCACGCGCAGCTCGAAGCCGGACGAGGGCGCCTTGCCGCGCAGCGTCATGTCGAGCTGACGCTGCATCTCGGGGTACGCGTCGCGCGGCCAGTAGGCGAACGGCGCGCTCTTGCCGACGAGGTCGCTTTCGTCCCAGCCGGTCATGCGGCAGAACGCCGGGTTCACGTGCGTGATGCGGCCGTGCATGTCGAGCACGCGCATGCCGATCAGCACCGAGTTTTCCATCGCGCGGCGGAAAAACGCTTCCGCGTAGAGCGCCTGCTGCGCCTCGAAGCGCTGACGCGTGTGCTTCCACAGACTCCACAGGCTCCACAGTACGAAGCAGGAGAGGCCGGCCACCAGCCACACCAGCGTGTTGTTCGTGAAGTTGGTGATCTGCGGGAACGCGTACACGCGCACCGAAATGCCCTGGCCCGGCGGGTCGAGCGGCAGGTCGTAGAACATGTCGCGCGGCAGGCGCGGGCGGGTCGACGTGGTGGTCAACTCGCGGTTGTTCGCGTCGATGATCGAGATCTTGTATTTGGCCGACAGCTCGGGCGGGATGTCGCGCTTCAGAATGCCTTCCACCGAGAACACCGCGGCGATGGTGCCGAGGAAATCGCGGTCGCGGAAGATCGGCGTTTGCAGCGTGATGAAGCCGTTGCCGAGGTCGTCGTAGATGAGCGGCGAGTACACCTGGCGGCGCGTGTTGCGCGCCTCGGCGAAGCCGGCCTTGACAGCTTCGTCCATCTGCGCGTCGTTCGGACGCGCGAGCCGCTGGCCGAGCACCGGCGGCGCGGCGTTGGGCCAGCGCGGCTGCTGCTGGCCCGTGTACCAGTTCATGTAGAGGATCTCAGGATGCCCCTGCATGATGTCCGTGGTGCTCACCTGGAACGAATGCTCGTCGGCATGGCCGGCGGCGAGGTCGCGCGCGAGTGCCTGGATCTGCTCTTGCGCGCCCGTCATCGACAGGCGGATCTGCTGCTGCGCCCACGCGACGTTGCGGTACAGCGTGTCTTCCTGCTGTTGCTGCTCGCGCCGGTTCAGACTCCACAGAATCAGGCTCATGACGACCAGGAACACCAGGATCGACAGGAGCGGCGTCAGCAAATAGGAATTGGACCACCAGGGTCCGTGGTGCCAGCGCGAGGACGGCGACGAATCCGCCGGCGAACCCGCGGTGCGCGCCGAGCGAGAGAAGAGCCGTTCGGTCAACATGCGTGGCATTGTAGCTCAGCACGTCCCCGACAAATGGCGCAAAAAAGCACGGAAAGTGCAGTTAATCGGCGCAAACTAGCCGGCGGATCAGTCGATCGGCAGTCAAACCAGGTTGCGTCGCAGCAATTTTCCGCATTATGAGAATTGATCTCGTAATTTGAAAATTTGGTTGCGCTGACGTCGGGACCCTTATTACAATCGGCCGGAGCTGCCGCGGCCGTTCCTGCGTCCGCGTCGTCTGTTCAAAGTGCGTTCCCCATACCCAGGAGACGAGCATGTCCGCTGTACCCGACGAAGTCATGAAATATGTCGCCGCCGATAAAGACGACGATCCCCAGGAAACCGGCGAATGGCTGGAAGCGCTGGATGGCGTGATTTCTGCAGTAGGCCCTGACCGTGCCCACTACCTGATCGAAAAACAGATCGAATTCGCACGCGTGCACGGCGAACATCTGCCGTTCTCCGCTAACACTCCTTACATCAACACGATTCCGGTCGCGCGCCAGGCCAAGAACCCCGGCGACCAGGACATCGAACACCGTATCCGCTCGTACACCCGCTGGAACGCGATGGCGATGGTGCTGCGCGCCGGCAAGGAAACCAACGTCGGCGGCCACATCGCGTCGTTCGCATCGGCCGCCACGCTGTACGACGTCGGCTACAACCACTTCTGGCACGCACCGTCGGCCGAGCACGGCGGTGACCTCGTGTTCGTGCAGGGCCACTCGTCGCCGGGTGTCTACTCGCGCGCGTTCCTGCTCGGTCGCCTGACCGACAAGCAGCTCGACAACTTCCGCCAGGAAGTCGGCGGCGAGGGCATCTCGTCGTATCCGCATCCGTGGCTGATGCCGGACTTCTGGCAATTCCCGACCGTGTCGATGGGCCTGGGCCCGATCATGGCGATCTACCAGGCGCGCTTCATGAAGTACCTGCAGGCGCGCGGCATCGCGAAGACCGACGGCCGCAAGGTCTGGGCCTTCCTCGGCGACGGCGAAACGGACGAGCCGGAATCGCTCGGCGCGATCGGCATGGCCGGCCGCGAGCGTCTGGACAACCTCGTGTTCGTGATCAACTGCAACCTGCAGCGTCTCGACGGTCCGGTGCGCGGCAACGGCAAGATCATCCAGGAACTCGAAAGCGAATTCCGCGGCGCCGGCTGGAACGTGATCAAGGTCATCTGGGGCAGCCGCTGGGACGCGCTGTTCGCGCGCGACAAGTCGGGCGCGCTGATGCGCCGCATGATGGAAGTCGTCGACGGCGAGTACCAGACGTACAAGTCGGAGTCGGGCGCGTTCGTGCGCGAACACTTCTTCAACACGCCGGAACTGAAGGCGCTGGTCGCCGACTGGTCCGACGACGACATCTGGAATCTGAACCGCGGAGGCCATGATCCGCACAAGATCTACGCGGCGTTCACGGAAGCGACGAATTCGAAGGGCCAGCCGACCGTCATCCTCGCGAAGACGATCAAGGGCTACGGCATGGGCGAAGCCGGCCAGGCGATGAACATCACCCACCAGCAGAAGAAGATGCAGGTGGAGCAGCTGAAGAAGTTCCGCGACCAGTTCCGTCTGCCGATCACGGACGAGCAGATCGTCGACGTGCCGTACCTGACGTTCGAGGAAGGCTCGAAGGAACTCGAATACATGCGCCAGAAGCGCATGGACCTGGGCGGCTATCTGCCGGCGCGTCGTCAGAAGGCCGAGTCGCTGCCGGTGCCGGAACTGTCGGCATTCGAGCCGCTGTTGAAGGGCACGGGCGAAGGCCGCGAGATCTCCACGACGATGGCGTTCGTGCGGATCCTGAACATCCTGCTGAAGGACAAGACGCTCGGCAAGCGCGTCGTGCCGATCGTGCCGGATGAATCGCGTACGTTCGGCATGGAAGGTCTGTTCCGTCAGATCGGTATCTGGAATCAGGACGGCCAGAAGTACGTGCCGGAAGATTCCGACCAGCTGATGTTCTACCGTGAGTCGGAGACCGGTCAGATCCTGCAGGAGGGCATCAACGAAGCCGGCGGCATGGCCGACTGGATCGCGGCCGCGACGTCGTACTCGACGCACGGCGAGATCATGATCCCGTTCTACATCTTCTACTCGATGTTCGGTTTCCAGCGCATCGGCGACCTCGCATGGGCCGCTGGCGACATGCGCTCGCGCGGCTTCCTGCTGGGCGGCACGGCGGGCCGCACGACGCTGAACGGCGAAGGCCTGCAACACGAAGACGGCCACTCGCTGATGTGGGCGGCTTCGGTGCCGAACTGCATCAGCTACGACCCGACGTTCGGCTACGAACTCGCGGTCATCGTGCAGGACGGTCTGCGCCGCATGGTCGCCGACCAGGAAGACGTCTACTACTACGTCACCGTGATGAACGAGAACTACGAGCACCCGGCGATCCCGCAGGGCGAGACCGTGGCGGCCGACATCATCAAGGGCATGTACTCGTTCAGCAAGACCGCAGCCGATAAAAAGGCGCCGCACGTGCAGCTGATGGGCGCGGGCACGATCTTCAACGAAGTGATCGCCGCGGCCGACCTGCTGAAAAACGACTGGGGCGTCAACGCCGACCTGTGGAGCGTGCCGAGCTTCACCGAGCTCGCGCGCGAAGGTCACGAAGTGCAGCGCTGGAACCTGTTGCACCCGACCGAAGAGAAGAAGCTGTCGCACGTCGAGAAGCTGTTGAAGGATGCGCCGGGTCCGGTCATCGCATCGACCGACTACGTGCGCGCGCTGACCGAGCAGATCCGCGCGTTCGTGCCGCAGAAGTTCGTCGTGCTGGGCACCGACGGCTACGGCCGTTCGGACACGCGCGAGAAGCTGCGTCACTTCTTCGAAGTCGATCGCTACTGGGTCACGGTCGCCGCTCTGAACGCGCTGGCGGACGAAGGCACGATCGAACGCAAGGTGGTCGCCGAGGCGCTCAAGAAGTACAACCTTGATCCCGCCAAACCCAACCCGATGACCGTCTAAGGCATCACCCGTGTGCCACGATGCACGCGCTTGCTCCTCATCGCGAGGGGCCGGCGGCGTGCGCGGCCCAGGAGACACTAACAATGAGTCAAGCGATCGAAGTCAAGGTGCCGGACATCGGCGATTACAAGGACATCCCTGTGATCGAGGTGCTGGTGAAGGCGGGTGACACCGTCGAAAAAGAGCAATCGCTCGTTACGCTGGAATCCGACAAGGCGACGATGGATGTGCCGAGCTCGGCCGACGGCGTCGTCAAGGAAGTGAAGGTCAAGGTCGGCGATGCGGTGTCCGAAGGCACGCTGATCATCGTGCTGGAAGGCGCCAACGCCGCTGCCGCTGCCGCTGCCGCGGCGCCCGCGCCGGCTGCCGCACCGGCTCCTGCTCCTGCGCCGGCGGCAGCTCCCGCTGCGGCGCCCGCACCCGCGGCAGCAGGCGGTGGCGTGCAGGAAATCAAGGTGCCGGATATCGGCGACTACAAAGACGTTCCCGTGATCGAGATCGCGGTGAAGGTCGGCGATCGTGTCGAGAAGGAACAGTCGCTCGTCACGCTCGAATCCGACAAGGCGACGATGGATGTGCCCAGCTCGGCCGCCGGCGTCGTCAAGGAAGTGAAGGTGAAGGTTGGCGATACCGTGTCGGAAGGCTCGGTCATCGTCGTGATCGAAGCGGAAGGCGGCGCTGCCCCGGCACCCGCGCCGGCACCGGCCGCGAAGGCGCCGACTGAAAAGCCGTTCGACGCGCCGGCCACGCCGACCCCGGCACCGGCCGCGCCGTCCGCGCTCGCGCAGGCGCCGCTGATCCCGGCTGGAGAAGGCGGCTCGCGTCATCCGAGCCATGCGTCGCCGTCGGTGCGCAAGTTCGCGCGCGAACTCGGGGTGGACGTCGGCCAGGTGAAGGGCACCGGTCCGAAGGGCCGCATTACGCAGGCCGACGTGACCGCGTTCGTGAAGGGCGTGATGACGGGCCAGCGCGCGGCGCCGGCTGGTGCGGCCGCGCCGGCCGCCGGCGGTGGCGAGCTGAATCTGCTGCCGTGGCCGAAGGTCGACTTCACGAAGTTCGGTCCGATCGATCCGAAGCCGTTGTCGCGCATCAAGAAGATCTCGGGCGCGAACCTGCATCGCAACTGGGTCATGATCCCGCACGTCACGAACAACGACGAAGCGGACATCACCGAGCTCGAAGCGCTGCGCGTCAAGCTGAACAAGGAACACGAGAAGGCGGGCGTCAAGTTCACGATGCTCGCGTTCGTGATCAAGGCCTGCGTGGCGGCCCTGAAGAAATTCCCGACCTTCAACGCGAGCCTCGACGGCGACAACCTGGTGTTCAAGCAGTACTACCACATCGGTTTTGCCGCCGACACGCCGAACGGCCTCATGGTGCCGGTGATTCGCGACGCGGACAAGAAGGGCCTCGTCGACATCGCGAAGGAAATGGCCGACCTGTCGAAGGCCGCGCGCGAGGGCAAGCTGAAGCCGGACCAGATGCAGGGCGGCTGCTTCTCGATCTCGTCGCTGGGCGGTATCGGCGGCACGCACTTCACGCCGATCATCAATGCGCCTGAAGTCGCGATTCTCGGCCTGTCGCGCAGCGCGATGAAGCCGGTGTGGGACGGCAAGCAGTTCGAGCCGCGCCTGACCATGCCGCTGTCGCTGTCGTACGACCATCGCGTGATCGACGGAGCGGAAGCCGCGCGCTTCAACGCATACCTCGGTTCGATTCTTGCCGATTTCCGGCGTGTGATTCTTTGACCGGCTGGTGAGGTCCGCCGGCGCGGGCGCTCGGATGGTTTCGACCGATCCGCGTCGCGCCGTCCGCGCGTTCGCGTGCGCTGCGCGCGTCGAAGGCGCCGCTCATCATCGATCAATAAGAGAAGGGGACACCATGAGTCTCGTCGAAGTAAAAGTGCCGGACATCGGTGACTTCAAGGACGTCGACGTCATCGAAGTCAACATCAAGCCGGGCGACACCATCGAAAAAGAGCAGTCGCTGCTGACGCTCGAATCCGACAAGGCGTCGATGGAAGTGCCGAGCGATACCGCCGGCACCGTCAAGGAAGTGCGTATCAAGCCGGGCGACAAGGTCTCGCAGGGCACGGTCATCGCGCTCGTCGAGGCAACGGCGGGCGGCGCGGCTGCGCCCGCTGCGGAGCCGAAAGCGCCCGAGAAGGCGGCTCCCGCGCCGGCGCCCGCCGCTGCGGCGCCGAAGGCCGCCGCAGCGGCTGCGCAAGCCGGCAGCTATTCGGGCAGCGCCGACATCGAGTGCGACATGCTCGTGCTCGGTTCGGGCCCCGGCGGTTATTCGGCCGCGTTCCGCTCCGCCGACCTCGGCATGAAGACCGTGCTGGTCGAGCGTTATCCGACGCTCGGCGGCGTGTGTCTGAACGTCGGCTGCATCCCGTCGAAGGCGCTGCTGCACACCGCGCTCGTCATCGACGAAGCGGCTGATCTTGCCGCGCACGGCATCACGTTCGGCAAGCCGCAGATCGATCTCGACAAGCTGCGCGATTTCAAGTCCGGCGTGGTCAGGAAGCTGACAGGCGGTCTCGCCGGCATGGCGAAGGCGCGCAAGGTCGAAGTGGTGGTCGGTACGGGTGCGTTCGTCGATCCGAACCACATGGAAGTGCAGACCGAGGGCGGCAAGAAGGTCGTCAGGTTCAACCAGGCGATCATCGCAGCGGGCTCGGAAGCGGTGAAGCTGCCGTTCATTCCGGAAGATCCGCGGGTCGTCGATTCGACCGGCGCGCTCGAACTGCGCCAGATTCCGCAGCGCATGCTCGTGATCGGCGGCGGCATCATCGGTCTCGAAATGGCGACCGTGTACTCGACGCTCGGCGCGAACATCGACGTGGTCGAAATGCTCGACGTCCTGATGGCCGGCGCGGACCGCGATCTGGTTAAGGTCTGGGAGAAGTACAACAGCAAGCGTTTCGCGAACGTGATGCTGAAGACCAAGACCATCGCCGCCGAAGCGAAGGACGACGGCATCTACGTGTCGTTCGAGGGCGAGCAGGCGCCGGCCGAGCCGCAACGCTACGACCTCGTGCTGGTGGCCGTCGGCCGCTCGCCGAACGGCAAGCGGATCGGCGCGGAAAAGGCCGGCGTCGCGGCGACGGATCGCGGCTTCATCGAAGTCGACAGGCAACAGCGCACGAATGTGCCGCACATCTTCGCGATCGGCGACATCGTCGGTCAGCCGATGCTCGCGCACAAGGCCGTGCACGAAGGCCACGTGGCGGCGGAAGCCGCGCATGGCGAGAAGGCGTACTTCGACGCGCTGCAGATTCCGTCGGTGGCCTACACCGATCCGGAAGTGGCTTGGGCTGGCAAGACGGAAGACCAGCTGAAAGCCGAAGGCGTCAAGTTCGGCAAGGCGGTGTTTCCGTGGGCCGCATCGGGTCGCGCGATCGCCAACGGTCGCGACGAGGGCTTCACGAAGCTGCTGTTCGATGAGCAAACGCATCGCGTGATCGGCGGCGGTATCGTCGGTCTGAACGCGGGCGACCTGATCAGCGAAGTCTGCCTCGCGATCGAGATGGGCGCGGACGCAACGGATATCGGCAAGACGATCCATCCGCATCCGACGCTCGGCGAATCGATCGGCATGGCGGCCGAGTTGTATGAAGGCGTCTGTACCGATCTGCCGCCCGTCAAGAAGAAGTAACGAGTAACGCGGTGCGCCGCGCCTGCATGACGACATGCGGGCGCGGCAAAGCCGGTCGAGCCGTACGGCAAAGAAAAACGGCGCGCTCCATGGCGGAGCGCGCCGTTTCTGTTTTCGTGGCGGCCAGTGGCGGGCAAAAAAATCCCGGCTTGGCGGCCGGGCAAACGATACGCCATTGCAACGTATCGGAGCGTTCGGCTCATCAAACCGTATAAGCGGCAACGGCACGACGCTGTTGCTTGCGATAACGCCGGCGCAGCGCATAGGCTGGGCCGGCGTGAAAGACGACGCGAGGCATAAAGCCTTGCGCGTTGACGCGTGAAGCTTAGACGGCCTTCTTGGCGGCGGCGCGCGATGCTTGCGCAGCGGCTTGCGAAGCTGCCTTCGAAGCGGCCGTTGCAGCTGCGTTGAAGTTGCTTTCGGCGATTTCGACAGCCTGGCGGGTTGCCTTGTGGACCGTTTCGTACGTGGTGTTGGCGGCGGTGATAGCCGACTTCATCACGGCGACAGCGGTTTCCGAACCGGCCGGTGCGTTCTTGGCGACGTTTTCGACGAGCGCCTGAACCTTGCGGTTTTGCTCTTCGAATTGCGCTTCCGCGACGCGGGTGAATTCACCCTGCGTTGCCGAAACGATTTCGTACACATGGCGGCCATACGACAGCGCCTTTTCAGCCACCGGCTGCGCGAGGCTTGCTTGCAGTGCCAGCAGTTCCTGCGCGTCCTTCACGGACAGCGCGCGTTGGGCATTTTCCTGGCTTTCGGCGAGCGTCGACTTCACAACTTGCAGATTCAGTTCGACCAGCTTTTCGACACCTTCAAATGCTTTGGTCGTCAGGCCGAACAGGGTTTCGAAGTTGGCTTTCTGGGCTGCGGCGAATTGCTCAGGGGTCAGCAGAGTCATGGTTTACGCTCCTGGATTGCGGCCGGTCTGTGCGGACCGCATTGGGTGGGTGGCGAGACGCAGATTCATCGTCTCCCCGGACCGCGATGTTTTGTGCATCGCAGCAATGGTTCCCATTTTAGGATGCCCACAAGGAATGTCAAGCGTTTTTTGTGCGTTGCACAATGTTAAGAAAATGCCGACAAAACAATAGGTTATACAGTAGGCATGTCATTAATATGACGCGGAACGATTGCTCGTTGCACCGTGCTGGTGCGACATAAACCAACCGTTCAGCAGGCCGTCGGGAGATTATTTTTCCGTGTGGCAGCGATTCGCCCCTGAAAGACCGATCATCATCAATTCGATGTAAACCACAAGATGACAAGGAACGTTAAAGAACGATGGCAGTCGAACGCGCGTTAGCGACTTTCGTCGGACACTTAAAAAAGTCCGTCGCACGCTCGCAACGCCTTCATGGCGCGGCGCGGTAGTTTCCGCCTGTGCTCTGACAGTATTTCCCCGAATCAAGGTTGTCTCAAAATTGCCGTTATCCTGCAATGATCTGCTCGATTGGGCCGGGCGGCGATGGCGAGGCTTGCTGGCGACGATCGTTTTTTTCGATCGAGGCGCGGCACTTATTCGTGTTTTCGCGATCGGAGCTGACAAGCCGGTTTAAGGAGCGCGTATAAGTGCTTCAAATTGCTAATTTTTCGTTGCTTTACTACACTTGCGGAAACCTCTCGCCGCTCCCTATCGAACACCCATGAAAACCGACATGTTTTCGTCGCTAAAAGTGCTCCACGGCGCGGCGCGCAGCACCGCTCTGTCGGTGGCCGTCTCGCTGGCCGTCGCAACGGCGTTCGCTACGCCTGTCAGCACTTTTGCAGCTACGTCTGCTGCATCCGCAAAAATTTCCAAACACGCTAAAACTGCCAGGAAGCCGGCGCAGGCGGCCGCCACCGGAAAGGTGCCGAGCCATGCGGCGAAAGCCGGCAAGGGTGAGGCCGTGAAAGCCGCTGCGGCGGATGAAGATGCCCCGCACGCCGTCGTCAAACGCAAGCGCGTCACGTTCACGGCGAACGGCCGACACCGTTCGGTGATGCGACGCGTCGCGTACGAGCCGCGCCAGCCGAGCGTCGGCCAGGCATTTGGTCTGCACGAGACGCCGGACGCGCTGATGCTGCGCTCGAGCGTCGCCTATGTGATCGACCAGAACAGCGGCGAGACGCTGTTCGACAAGAACTCGCGCGCGGTGGTACCGATCGCATCGATCAGCAAGCTGATGACGGCGATGGTGGTGCTCGATTCGAAAGAGCCGATGACCGATCAGATCGAAGTCACCGACGAAGACCGCGACTACGAGAAGAACACCGGTTCGCGTCTGTCGGTGGGCTCGGTGCTGTCGCGCGAGGACATGCTGCACATTGCGCTGATGGCGTCGGAAAACCGCGCGGCGGCGGCGCTGTCGCGCTACTACCCGGGCGGCCGTCCGGCGTTCCTCGCGGCGATGAACGCGAAGGCCAGGCAGCTCGGCATGAACGACACGCACTTCGAGAACCCGACCGGTCTGACGAGCATGAACGTGTCGAGCGCGCGCGATCTCGTGAAGATGGTCAACGCGGCGTATCAGTACCCGTTGATCCGCAAGTTCTCGACCGATCACAGCTATGAGGTGTACACCGGCAAGCGCACGCTCGCGTACAACAGCACGAACGCGCTGGTGCGCAACCCGACGTGGGACATCGGTCTGCAGAAGACCGGCTTCATCAACGAAGCGGGCGAGTGTCTCGTGATGCAGGCGACCATCCACGGCCGGCCGATGATCCTGGTGCTGCTCGATTCGTCGGGCAAGTACTCGCGTTTCGCGGACGCGACGCGTCTGCGTACGTGGCTCGACAACGGCGGCGACCAGCCGCGTATCACGAGCGCCGATGCCGGCGGTCCGGGTACCTGATGCAGCAACGCATACTCAGCCGGTGGTAGTCAGTCCGGCTGCAGCTGACGTGCAAAGAAAAAGCCTCGCGGATGCGAGGCTTTTTTCATGGCGCCGGCGGGAGGGCAAAGGGTGCAACGGCGGTTGGGCGGCCGCCCCCTTCACTAATGCTGGCCATGCGAGCCATGTGAGCCGTGCCCGCCGTGCGCATGGTCCTGCTGTGGCTGCGGCCGGTAGCCGAGCGATTCCGAAATCATCAACGCGGTCTGGCTCAACTGCCCGAGCCATGAATCCTGCAAACGATCGGCCGGCGCCGACAGCGACAGCCCCGCGACCAGCTTGCCGGTATCGTCGTAGATGCCGGCGGCGATGCAGCGCACGCCCAACTCCAGTTCCTCGTTGTCGCGCGCGCAGGCCTGCTGGCGCACATGCGACAGCTCGCGCTCGAGTTTCGCGAGATCGGTGATGCTGTTCTGCGTGTGGCCCGACAGACCGGTGCGTGTTGCGTAGGCACGCACGCGGGTGGCTTCGTCGGCCGCGAGGAACAGCTTGCCGACCGAGGTCAGATGAAGCGGCGCGCGCCCGCCGATCGCCCGCACCACCTGCATGCCCGAGCGCTCCGAATACGCGCGTTCGATATAGACGATTTCGTCGCCCTGACGCACCGACAGGTTCACGGTCTGCCCGGTCTCGCGGTGCAGCTCGCGCATCGGCGTGAGCGCCGCGTCGCGCACCGACAGGCGCGCCTTGACGAGATTGCCCAGTTCGAGCAGGCGCATGCCAAGACGGTAGGTGCCGGGGTCTGAACGGTCGACCAGCCGGCACATCACCATATCGTTCAGGATGCGGTGCGCGGTGGATGGATGCAGCTCCGTGCGGATGGCCAGTTCTTTCAGGCTGACCGGGTCGCTATGCGCCGCCAGTGCGTCGAGCAGGCGCATCATGCGTTCGATCACCTGGATCGAAGTTTTGGGATCCGGGTTCGTATCGCTCATATGAGAATCGGTGGATGCGTCAAACAGCGAAAACTGATTGTATCTCGTATTGTGAAAAAAGCGAACGCTTCGAGGCGCGCTTCGAATCCGGTGCGGCGTGCTTCCTATGCCTTCCGGCCGTTGGTATTGCACCGGCAAACAGCGGATAATCAGGGACGTTTCCCCGCAAGGAGGGCTCATGCGAGTCGGATTGTTCGTCACTTGCCTCGTTGACCTGATGCGTCCCGAGATCGGTTTCTCCGTCATCAAGCTGATCGAAGGCGCCGGTTTCGAGGTCGTAGTGCCGCCCGCGCAAACCTGTTGCGGGCAACCTGCGTATAACTCGGGAGACCGCCACCTCGCGCGCGACCTTGCCGAGAAAACGCTGCGCGAGTTCGAACAGTTCGACTATGTGGTGGTGCCGTCGGGCTCGTGCGGCGGCATGATCCGCGCGCACTACGGCGACCTGTTCCGCGACGATCCCGAGCTGATGAACCGTTTCGGCCGCCTGCGCGGCAAGGTGTTCGAGCTGACGGATTTCCTCGTCAACGTCGCGAAGGTGCAGTTGCAACCGGGCGAGTTCGCGGGACAGGTGACTTATCACGACTCGTGTTCGGGCTTGCGCGAACTGGGCGTCAAGGAACAGCCGCGCGAACTGCTCGCGCAGGTCGGCGTCGCGGTCACCGAGATGAAAGGCTGCGAGCATTGCTGCGGCTTCGGCGGCACTTTCGCGGTCAAATACGGCGATATCTCGACCGCGATCGTCGACGAAAAGTGCGCGAACATCGCCGCGAGCGGCGCCGGTGCGGTGGTGCTCGGCGACCTCGGCTGCATGTTGAATATCGAAGGGCGGCTGCGCCGCAACGGTGACTCGACGACGCGCGTGCTGCATATCGCACAGGTGCTGGCCGGCGACGTGTAATCCCCGCGCGGCGAACACCGCCATTGTTCGCGTCACGTTTATCTTGTCTGTCACGCATTGCGTCGGGCGCGAATGCGCCGCGCCTTTCAATGCGATTTCATCAGGGCCGCCATGCAAGTCCAATCGATGCAGTTCAAGGCTCGCGCCGGTCAGAAACTCGCCGACCAGCGCCTGCAGCAGAACCTGACCAAGCTGTCCACGAAGTTCGTGTCGGCGCGCGCGAGCGCGATGACCGCGATCGATTTCCCCGCGACGCGGGCCGCGCTCAAGGAGCGCCGTGATCGCGCGCTCGAGAATCTCGACGTGTGGCTCGAAACCTTCGAGCGCGAGGCGACCCGGCGCGGCGTGACTGTGCTGTTCGCGGAGACCACGCAGGAGGCCGCGCGGCTCGTCGGCGACATTGCGCGCAAGCACGGCGTGAAGAAGGTGATCAAGACCAAGTCGATGGTCACCGAGGAAATGCGTCTGAACGAAGTGCTCGGGCAGATGGGCGTGCAGTCGATCGAAACCGACCTCGGCGAATACATCCTGCAGATCAACGACAACGAGCCGCCAAGCCACATCATCGCGCCGGTCGTTCACAAGGATAAGGACGAGATCGCCGATCTGTTCGCGAAGACGCACGGCCGGCCGCGGCTCACCGAGATTCCCGACATGACGCGTGAGGCGCGCGAGATGCTGCGGCCGCATTTTCTGAGCGCGGACATGGGCGTGACGGGCGGCAATTTCATCATCGCGGAAACGGGCTCGGTCGCGCTCGTGACCAACGAGGGCAACGAAGGTATGTGCACGGTGATGCCGCGCGTGCATGTCGCTGTCACCGGCATCGAGAAGGTGCTGCCGACGCTCGAGGATCTCGCGACGGCTATGCGCCTGCTGCCGCGTTCGGCAACCGGCCAGGCCACCTCGAACTATTTTTCGATGCTGACCGGGCCGCGCGGCGCGGGCGATCAGGATGGGCCCGAGCATATGTACGTGGTGCTCGTCGACGGTGGCCGCACAGGGCTGATCGGCGGCGACTTCCAGGAGATGCTTCGCTGCATCCGCTGCGGCGCGTGCATGAACCATTGCCCGGTGTATCAGAAGATCGGCGGGCACGCGTATGGCTGGGTCTATCCGGGGCCGATGGGGTCGGTGCTGACGCCGAGCTATGTCGGCATCGACAAGGCGCTCGACCTGCCGCAAGCGGCGACGTTATGCGGCGAATGCAATAGCGTGTGCCCGGTCGGTATCCCGCTGTCCGATCTGTTGCGCAAGCTGCGCGAAAAGCAGATGGAGCGACACCTGCGGCCGTGGAAGGAGCGCGCCGGGTTGGCGCTGTGGGGCTGGCTCGCGCTGCATCCCGATGCCTATGCGCTCTTTACCAAACTCGCCGTGCGCGTGCTGGAGCGCATGGGTGGGCGCAATCGGTCGATCGCCAAACTGCCGCTCGGCGGCGCGGGCTGGACCGATACGCGCGACATGCCGGCGCCGGTGGGTCGTACGTTCCGCGAGTTGTATGCCGCGCAGCGCAGCCATATTGGCTGACCGGGCGGCATTGGGATTGGTTTGACTGCTGCGCGCTCGCGCAGCCGTCGAAATGGGCGAAGAAGCCGGCGGGATGCTTCAGCGCCGCTCCGTCTTCAATGTTCGGTCATCTGCCCCGGCTGACGCGCGGGCGCATTTCTCCCCGAATCGTTGCCTCGTCCGCCGCCGTTGCCGGCTTGCGGCTGGCCCGGCGGCGGTCCGCCCGCGCCGGGGTGCGGGCCGCCATTGGCGCCACCAGGGCCGTGCGGACCGCCCGCTGCGCCCTGCGGCGGCGGGCCGCCGTGCGGTTGTCCAGGACCGCCGCCATTGTTGCCATGACCGTTGCCGTGATCGCCGTGGTGCCAGTCGTTGTCGTTCGGATGACCGCGATCCGGATAGCCGCGATAGCCAGAGCCCGGCGCCGGGCCGTAGTAGCGTCCCGGACCGTAATCGCCGTAGCCGAGGTACACATTGGTTTGCGGCACGACCGCGGCACCCGGCGCGTATGCGGAATCGTCATAACCGTTGTAGCCGCTATAGGCGCCGTAGCCGTTGCCGTACATCGGCGTGCCGTCCGGATAGACCGCGCAGCCGCCGAGCAGCGCGGCGGCCACCAGGCCAGCGAGAGGTGCAATGCGTTTCATTTTGTGGGACCGATGCCAGTGCAAAGAAATGTAAGGGTAAGAATAAGACCGTGATTGTCGCCGTCCGTCGCGGCGGCTTTGTATGCATTTGTAAGCTTCACTTTTGTGTGCCAGCGATGCGCCACTCGTTCCCGAAAGAGGTGTCAATTGACTGTTTCGTATCAAGCAACGATCTATCTCGCGCGGGCCGCTTTTTCCCGATTGTGAATTCCTATAGCATTTCGTTAGGGCATAGTGCGTCATAAGCTCATGCGCCCCTAATTGAAAAACACATCATGAAAAAGACAATATCGGTGTACTGGCCCCTAGCCATCGTTGTACCGCTCGCGGTGCTCGCCTTTCTGCACGTCAACGGCCAAACCGCTTCGCGCGCTTCGCAGATGCCGCTCGACGCCAACCATCTGACCGCCGAACTCGCACGCGCGGTGTCGTACGGCATGATCGACACGGCGTCGGCATTGCCGGCCAAGCCGATGCGTGCAGCCACGGCGACGCCGCTCGCCGAGGCATCGTAAGCCGGCGCGGCGGACCGCGACGCTCCGAAGCCGCTGATCTTGCTGGCTGCGCCCCGCTCGGCGCGAATCTGTCGAGATTTGTATAATCGCGGCGCAGTCCGCTGACTGTCTGACGACCTCACGCGCGGCGCCTCGGGCGTCGAAAATCCCTGATGAAAACTGTGTCCATCTGTTTCGTTTGCCTCGGGAATATCTGCCGTTCACCGACGGCGGAGGGCGTGATGCGTCATCTGGTCGACGAGGCGAAGCTTGCGGACTGCATCCTGATCGATTCGGCCGGCACCGGCGATTGGCACATCGGCGCGGCGCCCGACGAACGCGCGCAACACGCGGCCCGCCAGCGCGGCTATGCGCTCGACGCGCTGCGCGGCCGCCAGATCACGGTCGCGGACTTCGAGCGCTTCGATCTGCTGATTGCCATGGACGACCGAAACGTCGCCGCGTTGCGTCAACTGTGCCCGCCCGCACAGCGCGACAAGATCCGTCTGCTGATGGAGTTCGTGCCTGAGTCGGATGGCCGCTGGAGCGGCGCGCGAGAGGTTGTCGATCCGTATTTCGGCGGCGCGGAAGGCTTCGAGTTGGTGCTCGATCAATGCGAAGCAGCCTGCCGCGGGCTGATCGCCGCGCTGCGCCCGCAGTTGCTCGCGTAGGCATCGGGCGAAGAACGCAGACGCACCACACGGGTGGGGGCGCGGCGTCGACGTATGGCGATCAATTAAGCGAATGACACAAAATTTACCGCCCATACTTGACTAAATCGCTCATGTATTTATACTTGACCAAACTTGTCGAGAATTGCGGTTCCCACATCATATGAGACTCACCACGAAAGGCCGTTTCGCCGTCACGGCGATGATTGACCTGGCGCTGCGCCAGGAGCAGGGCCCGGTGACGCTTGCGGGCATCAGCCAGCGCCAACACATCTCCCTGTCGTATCTCGAGCAGCTGTTTGGCAAGCTGCGCCGTCATGAAATCGTCGAATCCGTGCGCGGACCGGGCGGTGGCTACAATCTCGCGCGCCGTGCCGAAGAGGTGACGGTGGCCGACATCATCATCGCGGTCGACGAACCGCTCGACGCCACCCAGTGCGGTGGTAAGGGCACATGCGAAGGCACCAAGCAGCACGACGGCCACTGCATGACGCATGAGCTGTGGTCGACGCTGAACCAGAAAATGGTCGAATATCTCGATTCGGTTTCGCTAAAGGATCTGGTGGATCAGCAGCGTTCGCGCGAAGGCACGCCGGCCGTGCTGCGCGACAGGCGCAACGACGCGCCGGCGGTCGAACCCGTGCGCGTGGCGCCCAAGGGTCCCAATTCCGTTTTCAACATGGCCGGTTCGTGAAGCGCGGCACGCAATAGAAAACCCTCGCCGCAGCCCCATATCGAACCCAGAAGCCAGAGCACATGACGTCCCCGGAGCAATTGATGAATAACGACTCTCTCCATCTGCCTATCTACATGGACTACAGCGCCACGACGCCGATCGATCCGCGTGTGGTGGACAAGATGATCCCGTATCTGCGCGAGCAGTTCGGCAATCCCGCGTCGCGTAGTCACGCTTATGGCTGGACCGCCGAGCGCGCAGTCGAGCAAGCGCGCGAGCAGGTGGCCGCGCTCGTGAACGCCGATCCACGCGAAATCATCTGGACCTCGGGTGCGACGGAGTCGGACAACCTCGCTCTGAAAGGTGCCGCGCACTTCTACAAGAGCAAGGGCAAGCACATCATCACGGTGAAGACCGAGCACAAGGCGGTGCTGGACACCACCCGCGAGCTCGAGCGCGAAGGCTTCGAAGTCACCTATCTGGATGTCAAGGACGACGGTCTGATCGACCTCGACGCGTTCAAGGCGGCGCTGCGCCCGGACACGATTCTGGTGTCGGTGATGTCGGTCAACAACGAGATCGGCGTCATCCAGGACATCGAGGCGATTGGCGAGATCACGCGCGAGAAGGGCATCATTTTCCACGTCGACGCGGCGCAGGCCACGGGCAAGATCCAGATCGATCTGCAGAAGCTGAAGGTCGACCTGATGTCGTTCTCGGCGCACAAGACCTACGGCCCGAAGGGCATCGGCGCGCTTTACGTGCGTCGCAAGCCGCGTATCCGTATCGAGGCGCAGATGCACGGCGGCGGTCACGAGCGCGGCATGCGTTCGGGCACGCTCGCCACGCACCAGATCGTCGGCATGGGTGAAGCGTTCCGTATCGCGCGTGAAGAGATGGCGACCGAAAACGAGCGCATCCGCATGCTGCGTGACCGGCTGCTGAAAGGCCTGTCGCAAATCGAGGAAGTGTATGTGAACGGCGACATGGAAAAGCGTGTGCCGCACAACCTGAACATCAGCTTCAATTTCGTCGAAGGCGAATCGCTGATCATGGCGGTGAAGGACGTCGCGGTGTCGTCGGGCTCGGCGTGCACATCGGCGTCGCTGGAGCCGTCGTACGTGCTGCGCGCGCTTGGCCGCAACGACGAACTCGCGCACAGCTCGATCCGCTTCACGGTGGGACGCTTCACGACCGAGCAGGAAATCGACTACGTGATCAACCTGCTGAAGTCGAAGATTTCCAAGCTGCGCGATCTGTCGCCGCTGTGGGAAATGCACAAGGACGGGATCGATCTGTCGACCATCCAGTGGGCCGCGCACTGACGCGCCGGCTGGACGAAGCGGACATCGAACGTTCATCGCATTGCAGGTTGAAACGAATCAAGGAGTGTAATCATGGCTTATAGCGACAAGGTCCTCGACCACTACGAAAACCCGCGCAACGTCGGTTCCTTCGCGAAGGACGACGACACGGTCGGTACCGGCATGGTCGGCGCGCCGGCCTGCGGCGACGTGATGAAGCTGCAGATCCGCGTCGGCGCGGACGGCATCATCGAAGACGCGAAGTTCAAGACCTACGGCTGCGGCTCGGCCATCGCATCGAGCTCGCTCGTCACCGAATGGGTGAAGGGCAAGACGCTCGACCAGGCGATGTCGATCAAGAACACGCAGATCGCCGAAGAACTGGCACTGCCGCCGGTGAAGATCCACTGCTCGATCCTCGCGGAAGACGCGATCAAGGCAGCGGTCGCCGACTACAAGCAGCGCCACGGCGAAGCAGCGCTTGCCGAAGACGGCAAGGCCGCCTGAGCAACAGGGTAAGAACGGAGTAACCGGTGAGCGCGGCGCGGACACGCGCGCCGCGCGCTCTGGCAACTGAGAAACGTTATGGCAATTACGTTGACCGAAAAGGCAGCACAGCACGTCCAGAAGTATCTGACCCGCCGCGGTAAGGGCATCGGGTTGCGCGTCGGCGTGCGCACCACCGGTTGCTCGGGCCTCGCCTACAAGCTCGAGTACGTGGACGAAGTCGCGCCTGAAGATCAGGTGTTCGAGACGGGCGGCGTGAAGGTCGTCGTCGACCCGAAGAGTCTCGCGTATATCGACGGCACCGAGCTCGACTTCGCACGCGAAGGGCTGAACGAAGGCTTCAGGTTCAACAACCCGAACGTGAAAGACGAATGCGGCTGCGGCGAGTCGTTCCGCGTCTAGGTTCGATACTTTCCGCGTGCGGCGGATCAAAGGCGGCGCGGGCCGCCTTTTTAGTTTGATCCGCGGGCGACTGAAGCGGTCGCGCCTGACAAGGCCCGACGTCTCCATACCAGTTTTCATCAACGGACTTTAATCCGATGGCCTCGCTGAACGACAGCCACTTCGATCTGTTTGGTCTGCCGGCGCAATTCGCGCTCGACGCGAGCACGCTCGATCACGCGTACCGCACCGTGCAGGCGCAGGTGCATCCGGATCGCTTCGCGGCGGCCGGCGATGCGCAAAAGCGCATCGCGATGCAGTGGGCGACGCGCGCGAACGAGGCCTATCAGACGCTGCGCGATCCGCTCAAGCGCGCGACCTATCTGCTGTCGTTGCGCGGCATCAACGTCGGCGCGGAGAACAACACGGCGATGGAGCCCGCGTTCCTGCTGCAGCAGATGGAGTGGCGCGAGAACATCGAGGACGCGGCCGCGGCGAAGAACGTCGACGCGCTCGACGCGCTGCTCATCGAGTTGCGCGACGAGGAGCGTCGGCGCTTCGACAAGCTCGGCGCATCGCTCGATCACGGCGCGAATCAGGCGGCGGGCGAGGCGGTGCGGCAGCTGATGTTCATCGAGCGCGTCGCGTCGGAAATCGATGCCCAGATCGAGCGGCTCGAAGGCTAGCGCGCTTTCGCGCGACGCGCGCAAAAGCGCGGCGCGGGCAAGCAGCAACAGCAGGCAGCGACGTAGTAAGCGACAAACAAAAAACCAGAGCGGCCGCGAGCCGCGGCATCACCCCAGCAACGCGAACATTCAGGACGGGGCACAACGTCCCCGAGAACATCCAGATGGCCTTACTGCAAATCTCCGAACCCGGCATGGCGCCGGCGCCTCACCAGCGGCGTCTGGCGGTCGGTATCGATCTCGGCACCACCAACTCCCTCGTCGCCGCTGTGCGCAGCGGCGTGCCCGATGTGCTGCCCGACGAAGACGGGCACGTGCTGCTGCCGTCGGTGGTGCGTTACCTGGAGCAGGGCGGCCGTCGCATCGGCCGCCGGGCGAAGGCCGAAGCCGCGACCGACCCGCGCAACACGATCGTGTCGGTCAAGCGCTTCATGGGCCGCGGCAAGGCCGAGGTGGAGGGCGCCGAAAACGCGCCGTACGACTTCGTCGATGCACCCGGCATGGTGCAGATCCGCACCGTCGACGGCGTGAAGAGCCCGGTCGAGGTATCGGCTGAAATTCTCGCGACGCTGCGCCAGCGCGCCGAAGACACGCTCGCCGACGAGCTCGTCGGCGCGGTAATCACGGTGCCCGCTTACTTCGACGAAGCGCAGCGCCAGGCGACCAAGGACGCCGCGCGCCTCGCGGGGCTGAACGTGCTGCGTCTGCTCAACGAACCGACCGCTGCGGCGATCGCCTACGGTCTCGACAACGGCGCGGAAGGTTTGTACGCGGTCTACGACCTCGGCGGCGGCACCTTCGACCTGTCGATCCTGAAGCTCACCAAGGGCGTTTTCGAAGTGCTCGCGGCGGGCGGCGATTCCGCGCTCGGCGGCGACGACTTCGACCATGCGCTATATCGCCATGTGCTCGAACAGGCCGGCATCGCGTCGCAGACGCTCGCGCCGCACGACGTGCGCCTGCTGCTCGATAGCGTGCGCGAGGCCAAGGAGGCGCTGTCGAGCGCGTCGCACACCACCCTCGAGCTCACGCTTGCCAACGGCACCGCGCTCGATCTCACGATCGACGAAGCCACTTTCGAGACCATCACGGCCGCGCTGGTGCAACGCACGCTGGGCCCGACGAAAAAGGCGCTGCGCGACGCGAAGGTCACCACGAAGGAAATCAAGGGCGTCGTGCTGGTCGGCGGCGCGACGCGCATGCCGGTGATCCGCCGCGCGGTCGAGGCGTTCTTCGGCCAGCCGCCGCTCGTCAATCTCGATCCGGATCAGGTCGTCGCACTCGGCGCCGCGATCCAGGCCGATCTGCTCGCCGGCAACCGCGGGGCGGAAGGCGACGAATGGCTACTGCTCGACGTGATTCCGCTGTCGCTCGGCGTCGAGACGATGGGTGGCCTCACCGAAAAGATCATTCCGCGCAACTCGACGATTCCAGTCGCGCGCGCGCAGGATTTCACGACCTTCAAGGACGGCCAGACCGCGATGGCGATTCACGTCGTCCAAGGCGAGCGCGAGCTCGTCAGCGATTGCCGTTCGCTCGCGCGCTTCGAGCTGCGCGGCATTCCGCCGATGGCGGCCGGCGCCGCGCGCATTCGCGTGACCTATCAGGTCGACGCCGACGGCCTGCTGTCGGTGTTTGCGCGCGAGCTGGCGTCGGGCGTGGAGGCATCGGTCGTCGTGAAGCCTTCGTATGGCCTCGCCGACGACGACATCGCGCGCATGCTCGAAGACAGCTTTTCGACCGCTGAAATCGACATGCGCGCGCGCGCATTGCGCGAGGCGCAGGTCGAAGCGCAGCGTCTCGTCGAAGCGACCGACGCGGCGCTCGCCGCCGACGCCGAGCTGCTCGACGACAGCGAACGCGCCGAACTCGACGCGCTGCTCGCCGCGCTGCGCAACGTCGCGCCAGGCGAAGACGTCGGCGCGATCGAAGCCGCGACGAAGGCGCTCGCCGAAGGCACCGACGAATTCGCCGCGCGCCGCATGAACAAGGGAATTCGCCGCGCGCTGTCGGGCCGCAAGCTCGACGAGATCTGAACGGGCGAGCGTAGCGACAGCAACGTGCGCGCGACGCGCGCTCAGGCCGCGCACGAATTGCGCCCCCCACGAACCACCGATCGCGCCCGCGCGGACTTAAAAAGTCCGCGCGGCGCCAGTAAAATGGCACGGAGCCTGCACCCGGCATTGCTGGCAGCCGCCGTGCCTCAGACCCAAACGGAAACTGTATGCCTCAAATCGTTGTGCTGCCTCACGTCGAACTGTGCCCGGAAGGCGCGGTGATCGACGCCGTTCCCGGCAAGAGCATCTGCGACAACCTGCTCGATAACGGTATCGAAATCGAGCATGCGTGCGAGAAGTCGTGCGCGTGCACGACCTGCCACGTAATCGTGCGTGAGGGTTTCGCCGCCTTGACGCCATCCGAGGAAGACGAGGACGATCTGTTGGACAAGGCATGGGGGCTGGAACCGGCTTCGCGCCTGTCGTGTCAGGCGGTCATGCCGGACGAGCAGGATCTGGTCGTCGAAATTCCGCGTTACTCGATCAATCACGCGAAGGAAAATCACTAACAGGAGGGTGCCGCCATGAAGTGGACCGATACGCAAGACATCGCGATGGCTCTGACGGACAAGCATCAGGACGTCGATCCACAGCAGGTGCGTTTCACCGACCTGCACCGCTGGGTGACCGAGCTCGAAGGCTTCGACGACGATCCGAACCGTTCGAGCGAAAAGATTCTCGAAGCGATTCAGGCGGCATGGATCGAAGACGCAGATTATTGAACGCGTGTTCGAACGGGTGCATTGAACTCCAAAGAAAAGGCGATTCCGATGGAATCGCCTTTTTTCATGGCGCGTCGACGAACGTTGGGCGCCGAGCTCTGCTCAGTCGGCGACGAGGCCGCCGTTCTGAACGCGCACGCGCTCGCCGTCGCGCAACGGCGGCGCCTCGCTATAGGTGAAGTAGCGCGTCTTGCCGTCTTCCATGTGCACGCGCACCGAATACGACGTCGTGCTGCGCAGATGTTTTTCGACCGAGTTGCCGGCGAACCCGCCGCCCAGCGCGCCGAGCAGCGTCATCGCGGTACGCCCGCCGCCGGCGCCGAATTGATTACCGACGACGCCCCCGGCCACCGCACCGCCGACCGCGCCAATGCCGGTGCCATGTCCTTCATGCCGAACCGCCGAGATCGCGACGACGGTGCCGCAGGTCGCGCAATAAGCGGCATGCGGCGCCGGCTGCTGCGCATACTGCGGCGCGGCCTGTGCCTGCTGTTGCTGCGCGTATTGCTGCAGGGTTGGAGCGGCGGCAGGGGCGGCCGGCACCGCTTGCTGAGCCTGATCTTGCCGCTGTTGCGCAGATGGCTTGACCGGCGCGGCCGAATCGACGACGCCCGGCGCTTGCGTGCTGACCTGCGCGGCCTGCGTCTGATCGTTCTGTGCGCCGTTACCCGACGCCTTCGGGAACACGCCGGTGATCGCCGCGGTAGCGACGAGACTCGCGACGAGCACCGCGCCGGCGGCCACCGCGATCAAGGGATGAAGACGACGTGGCTGCGTGGGTTGATGAGTAGGGGTGTCCATGTAGGGCCTCCGTTTCTGACAGAGCCGACTTCTTGTGAGACTGATTGTCGGGCAATTCGATCCGGGCAGCGTTTCTATTTGTAACCGCTCAGATGGCGCCCTCGGGCGTGGGTAGGCGCCCTTTACGCGGTGCGCTTTGGTGTCAACAAACTTCTAAGACCATCGAGTCCGCGGCGACTTGCGCGCGAACGAGCAGCTTTTACCGCTGGTTACAAACGATGAGAAGCAGAAAACGGTCCCGCAAAGTGAAAACGCGCGCATAAGAAAACGCCCGGCATCAACCGGGCGCTCTTCAAACCATCGCATTGCTCGCGAAGCACAACGCGCGCTCGCGCCCAGCGTCGCTCAGTCTTCGCGCCGCAGATGCGGGAACAGGATCACGTCGCGGATGCTCGGGCTATCGGTCAGCATCATGACCAGACGGTCGATGCCGATACCGCAGCCGCCCGCCGGCGGCATGCCGTACTCGAGCGCGCGGATGTAGTCGGCGTCGTAGAACATCGCTTCCTCGTCGCCGGCGTCTTTCTGGTCGACCTGCTTCTTGAAGCGCGCGGCCTGATCTTCCGGATCGTTGAGCTCCGAGAAGCCGTTGGCGATTTCGCGGCCGGTGATGAACAGCTCGAAACGCTCGGTGATGCCTGCCACCTTGTCCGACGCACGCGCGAGCGGCGACACCTCGATCGGGTAGTCGATGATGTAGGTCGGCTCCCACAGTTGCGACTCGGCGGTCTCTTCGAACAGCGCCAGTTGCAGCGAGCCGATGCCCGCGTTGAGGAACTGCGGCTGCGACGCATCGACGCCGAACTTCTTCAGCTCGGCGCGCAGGAACGTGCCGTCGGCGAGCTGCTCGTTCGTGTATTGCGGCGCGTATTTCTGGATCGCCTGCGTGATCGTGAGCCGATGGAACGGCTTCGACAGATCGAGCTCGCGGCCCTGATAAGTGATGGTGGCCGTGCCGAGCGCATCGATCGCGGCCTGGCGAATCAGCTGCTCGGTGAAGTCCATCAGCCACTTGTAATCGGTGTAGGCCGCGTAGAACTCGATCATCGTGAATTCCGGGTTGTGGCGCACGGATACGCCCTCGTTGCGGAAATTACGATTGATCTCGAACACGCGCTCGAAGCCGCCCACGACCAGCCGCTTCAGGTACAACTCCGGCGCGATGCGCAGGAACATCTGCATGTCGAGCGCATTGTGGTGCGTCGAGAACGGCTTGGCCGCCGCGCCGCCCGGAATCGGGTGCAGCATCGGTGTTTCGACTTCCATGAAGTTCGCGTCGGCCATGTACTTGCGGATCGACGAAATCGCCTTCGTGCGCGCGACGAACGTGCGGCGCGTTTCCGGCGTGACGATCAGATCGACATAGCGCTGGCGGTACTTCATTTCCTGGTCGGCGAGACCGTGGAACTTGTCCGGCAGCGGACGCAGCGACTTCGACAGCAGACGCAGCTCCGTGCAGCGCACCGACAACTCGCCCTTGTTGGTGCGGAACAGCACGCCGCGCGCGGCGACGATGTCGCCCATGTCCCACTTCTTGAACGCGTCGTAGGTCTCCTGACCGACGTCGGCCGGTGTGATGAAGAACTGGATCTGACCCGAGCCGTCGCGCACGGTCGCGAAACTTGCCTTGCCCATCACGCGTTTCAGCATCATGCGGCCAGCGATCGCGACTTCGAGCGGATGCGCTTCGAGCGCTTCCTTGTCGGCGTGCTCGTACTGCGCCTGCAGATCTTCGGCGTGGTGCGTGGGACGGAAATCGTTCGGATAGGCGACGCCTCGCTCACGCAGTTCGCGCAGCTTTTCGCGGCGCTCGGCGATGATCTTGTTGTCGTCCGCTTCGGGCACGACAGTCGGCTGGGTCGGTTCAGTCATGATGATTTGGTATTCGGTGGCCCGCCGCGGAGTGCTCCGCTGGCGGGAAGCCAGTCAGTGTAAAAACCTCAGGCGGTACTGGAAAAACGGCGAATAAATAGCGTGGAAGCAACGCAAAAGCAGCAACGAAGAAGGTGCGGTCCCGATCGGTGAACGGGGCCGCGCCGTGCGCGCCTAGACGCCCTGTTTCAGGCTCGCGCTGATGAACGGATCGAGGTCACCGTCGAGCACGCTCTTCGTATTGCTGATTTCGACGTTGGTGCGCAGATCCTTGATGCGGCTGTTGTCGAGCACGTACGAGCGGATCTGATGGCCCCAACCCACATCGGTCTTGCCGGCTTCCAGCTTGTCCTGCTCGGCCTGACGCTTGCGGATTTCCGCTTCATACAGGCGCGATTTCAGCATCGCCATGGCTTCGGCGCGGTTGCGGTGCTGCGAACGGTCGTTCTGGCACTGCACGACGATGCCCGACGGCATGTGCGTGATACGCACCGCCGAGTCGGTCTTGTTGATGTGCTGACCGCCCGCGCCCGAAGCGCGGTACGTGTCGATGCGCAGGTCGGCCGGGTTGATGTCGACTTCGATCGAGTCGTCGATTTCCGGGTACACGAACACCGACGAGAACGACGTGTGACGACCGCCCGACGAGTCGAACGGCGACTTGCGCACGAGCCGGTGCACGCCGGTTTCGGTACGCAGGAAGCCGTACGCGTAGTCGCCTTCGATCTTGATCGTCGCGTTCTTGATGCCGGCGACGTCGCCTTCGGTCTGCTCGAGCACTTCGGTCTTGAAGCCCTTGCGCTCGCAATAACGCAGATACTGGCGCAGCAGCATCGACGCCCAGTCGCACGCCTCGGTGCCGCCGGCGCCGGCCTGGATGTCGAGAAAGGCGTTGTTGGGATCGGCCGGGTTCGCGAACATCCGGCGGAATTCCATGTCGGCGACGCGTGCCTCGATGGCCTGGGCGTCACCCTCGCAGGCGAGCAGCGTGTCGTCGTCGGCTTCTTCGCGTGCCATCTCGAACAGGTCTTGCGCGTCGCGCACGTCGTTCGCGATCGACGTGAGCTTGCCGACCGTGTCGTCGAGCAGCTTCTTTTCCTTACCGAGCGCCTGGGCGTGCTTCGAGTCGTTCCAGACGTCCGGGTCTTCGAGTTCCCGGTTGACTTCGATTAGACGCAGTGCTTTGTCGTCGTAGTCAAAGATACCCCCGTAGGTCGTCCGCGCGCTTGCGCAGGTCGGCCAGAGAGGCTTCGATCGCGTTGAGACGTTCCGCTTCCATGTCGATCTTCTATTCTGCGTAAAAAGCAGAAATTATAGCCGATCGGCACGCCGCGCCGGAGCCTCGCGGGCGATCGGGCGCGTGTTCGCGATTGATTTTGCGGAAGATTTCAGCTCGCCGCGTGCTCGACGATCAGTTGCACGCGCGACACGCCGTTCCATGTATCGCTCGCGAGCCGGTAGGCGACGGTGGTGCGCGCGGGCAGCGTGTCGGTGTGATTGAACCAGATCGCGTTGAAGCGCTGGCGGCCGCGCAGCAGTTGCAGCTTCAGGTGCTTGTCCTTCACCAACGCCTGCGAGGCGACCTCGAATTCGCCGGAGAACACCGGCGCCGGAAAACCCTGGCCCCAGACGGCCGCGTCGAGCATTTCGACGAATTGCGGCGTGAAGTACGCGTCTTCGAGCTCGCCGTCGGTTTCGATCGTGCGCGCGAGCGCCTGCGCGGACAGCCATTCGCGGCCGACCGCCTCGAACGCGGCGGTGAAGCGCGGCACGTCGGCGGCGGCGATCGTCAGGCCCGCGGCCATCGCGTGGCCGCCGAATTTGACGATCAGGTCCGGCTCGCGCTTCGAGATCAGATCGAGCGCGTCGCGCAGGTGGAAGCCCGCGATCGAGCGGCCCGAGCCCTTGACGAGCACGCCCGTATCGTCGGCCGGCGCGAACGTGAACGACGGGCGGTGGAACTTCTCTTTAAGCCGTCCCGCGACGATGCCGATCACGCCCTGATGCCAGCCCGGATTGAACAACGTGATCGTGGTCGCGCCGTCGGGATCGACCGTCGACAGGTCGTCCAGCGCCTCCTGCTGCATGCCCGCCTCGATTTCGCGGCGCTCGCGGTTCATCGTGTCGAGCTGCTGCGCGAGTTCCCATGCGCGGCCGACGTCGTCGGTGGTCAGGCATTCGATGCCGAGCGACATGTCCGACAGCCGTCCCGCCGCGTTCAGGCGCGGTCCCAGCGCGAAGCCGAGGTCGAAGCCGGAGGCGTTGCGCGCATCGCGCGCGGCGGCCCGAAACAGCGCGGCGATGCCCGGCTGCATGCGGCCGCGGCGGATGCGCTGCAGACCTTGCGCGACCAGCACGCGGTTGTTGCCGTCGAGTTTGACGACATCGGCGACGGTGCCGAGTGCGACCAGATCGAGCAGGCCGTCGAGGCGCGGCTCGGGCAGCGCGTCGCCGAACGCCCCACGGCGGCGCAGTTCGGCGCGCAGCGCGAGCAGCACGTAGAACATCACGCCGACGCCGGCGAGGCACTTGCTCGGGAACGTGCAGCCCGGCTGGTTCGGATTGACGATTGCGCGCGCGGCGGGCAGTTCGTCGCCGGGCAGGTGGTGGTCGGTGACGAGCACGTCGATGCCAAGGGCGTTGGCCGCCGCGACGCCGTCGACGCTCGCGATGCCGTTGTCGACGGTGATCAGCAGATCGGGCTTGCCGGCCGCACTGCGTGTCGCGAGCTCGACGATGTCCGGCGTGAGCCCGTAGCCGTGCTCCATGCGGTTCGGCACCAGATAGTCGATGCGCGCGCCGAACATGCGCAGCCCGCGCACCGCGACCGCGCAGGCGGTCGCGCCGTCGCAGTCGTAGTCGGCAACGACCAGCATGCGGCGCTGCTGCTGGAGCGCGTCGGCGAGCAGCGCGGCGGCCGCGTCGCAGCCCTTCAGTTCGGCGGGCGGCACGAGCCGCGCGAGGCCGGTTTCGACGTCCTCGGGCAGGCACACGCCGCGCGCTGCGTACAGGCGCGCGAGCACCGGATGCAGGCCGCAGCGGGTCAACACTTCGGCGTCGACGGGGGAGCAGGGGCGTGTAACGATTCGGGTCATGCGGAAGGGCCGTAGATCATTCGATGAAAAGCGAGGCCAGCACGCGCCGCCGCCAGAATTTGCGCAGATCGCCGCGCGTGACCGTCAGCGTCACCGAGCCGGTGTCGCCGCACAGCGTGAGGCCGAGCTCGGCGAGTTCGCCCGACTGCAGTGCCGCGAGCGCGGGCGCGAACCAGTCGGTCTGCAGCGCGGCGAATGCCTGGTTCCAGCGCGCCCAGTCCTGTTCGATGTAGGGCGCGGAGAAGGGGTCGAGTTCGACGAGCGTTGCGCCGCTGCCGTTGGTGGTGCCGCGCAGCGCCGCGGCCAGTTCGCGATACGACGTCGGCGGCGCGCCTGTCGCGACCCCGGCGCTGAGCGCGAGACCGCGCGTTGCAGCGGCATCGGACAGCACCTGCGCGAACGGACTGCGCACGCTCCGCGCGGCGCCTTGCGCGTGAAACCAGATCGAGTTGACGGCCGGCAGCCCGCGCGCCTCCCGCGCTTCGTTGACCGGATGCTCGAACCACGCCATCTGCACTTCGTTCTGCAGCTTCATCCACGCGCGAGAGCGTTCGCCGGAATGCGCTTCGTGCGGCAACCAGATCTCGATGTTGCGGCCGCTCGCGCGCAACGGCGACGCGCCCGCGAGCGAACCGAAAGCGTCGCTCGACAGATACCAGCGGATTGGCTTGGGCGCCTCGATGCGCACGCCGAGTTCCTCGATCAGCGGACGTGCGAGCGCGAGCAGCGTGCTCGCTTCGGCGTCCGACAGATTGAGCGACGCCGGGTCGATCAGCACCAGATGGTCGTGCGCGATGTGCACGTGTACCGGCTGCACGCAGGCCCACGTCGCGTTGCCGGGTTCGCCGCCGTCGGCGCGCAGCATGTAGGGCGCGAGCGGGGCTTCGTCGGCGGCGGCCGAGGCGCCGTCGGGCAGCGCGCCGAATTGTCGCGCGACCCAGCGCTCGTGCGGCAGCGTGCGCTGAAAATCCTCGCCGATCACGCGTTCGATCAGCGTCGCGCGCGCGATCAGCCGGTCGAGAGCGGGGCACTGGATGTCGTGAAGCGCGGTGGAGGCGTCGGCCGCGGCAGGCAGCGCGAAGGGCAGCAGAAGATGGAGGCGGTCGGCAGGCATGATGCTGCGCATTGTAGGGCAAACGGTGCGAGTATTTCGACGAAGCGCGGCCGGTTTGTCGATGGCGCGGCCGAGGCACGTCCTTTGCGTGAGCCGGCGGCATTGTGTGGCAAACTTCGCGCTTGATCGCCGGACCCGGCAGGGTGGCGCACCGCGGCGCCGCGCCTCTATGCGCCGGCAGAGCCGCACAGCGGCCGGGCGCGCGAGGAACGATCCGCGCCGCCGGGAGCCCAACGATCACGACGTTCGGGCCGCACGGCGGACGTCGATGTCCGCCGGTCCCGACATACAGTCGAAGAACGCACAAAAGGATTCGCTTGAAATTTCCCTACGAATGGCAGATTGGCTGGCGCTACACACGCGCCGGCAAACGCACGACCGGTAACGGCTTCATTTCGTTCATCGCGCTGGTGTCGATGTCGGGCATCGCGCTTGGCGTCGCGGCGCTGATCGTCGTGTTGTCGGTGATGAACGGCTTTCAGAAAGAGGTGCGCGACCGCATGCTGTCGGTGCTCGCGCACGTCGAGATCTTTTCGCCGACCGGTTCGATGCCCGACTGGCAACTGACCGCGAAGGAGGCGCGCCAGAACAAGGAGGTGATCGGCGCGGCGCCCTACGTCGAGGCCCAGGCGCTGCTGACGCGCCAGGACGCGGTGAGCGGCGTCGCGTTGCGTGGCATCGAGCCGACGCTCGAGCCTGAAGTGTCCGACATCGGCAAGGAAATGAAAGGCGGCAAGCTGGCCGACCTCGTGCCCGGCGGCTTCGGCATCGTGCTCGGCGCCGATCTGGCGGCCAATCTCGGCGTGCAGTTGAACGACAAGATCACGCTCGTCGCGCCCGAAGGCACGATCACGCCGGCGGGCATGCTGCCGCGCCTGAAGCAGTTCACGGTGGTCGGCATCTTCGAGTCGGGCCATTACGAATACGACAGCACGCTCGCGCTGATCAACATCAAGGACGCGCAGGCGCTGTTCCGGCTGCCCGCACCGACCGGCGTGCGGCTGCGCCTCACCGACATGCAGCGCGCGCCGGAAGTCGCGCATCAGCTCGCGCGCACGCTGTCGGGCGATCTGTACATCCGCGACTGGACCCAGCAGAACAAGACCTGGTTCTCTGCGGTGCAGATCGAGAAGCGCATGATGTTCATCATCCTGACGCTGATCATTGCGGTAGCCGCGTTCAATCTGGTGTCGTCGCTGGTGATGACGGTGACCAACAAGCAGGCCGATATCGCGATCCTGCGCACGCTCGGCGCGCAGCCCGGCTCGATCATGAAGATCTTCGTCGTGCAGGGCGTGACGATCGGCTTCATCGGCACGGCGACCGGCGTCGTGCTCGGCTGTCTGATCGCGTGGAGCATTCCGTGGCTCGTGCCGATGATCGAGCATCTGCTCGGCGTGCAATTCCTGCCGCCGTCGGTGTACTTCATCAGCGAGCTGCCGTCGGAGCTGGTTCCGGCGGACGTCGCGCGCATCGGCATCATCGCGTTCGTGCTGTCGGCGCTCGCAACGCTCTATCCGAGCTGGCGCGGCGCGAAGGTCCGTCCGGCGGAGGCGCTGCGCTATGAATGACCGCCTCGTCCATCCCTCAACCGATTCATCCATGACCGCTCAGGACTCCGCGTCGCATCCGTTCGTGCTCGAAGCCACCGGCATTTCCAAAGCGTTCGTGCAGGGCGGGCTGAACGTGCAGGTGCTCAACAATGCGCAACTCGCCGTGCGGCGGGGCGAGAAGCTCGCGATCGTCGGCGCGTCGGGCTCCGGCAAGAGCACGCTGCTGCACGTGCTCGGCGGTCTCGACGATCCGAGCACGGGCCACGTGTCGGTGCTCGGCAAGCCGTTCACGGAACTCTCCGAGCGCGAGCGCAACGTCCTGCGCAATCGCGCGCTCGGTTTCGTGTATCAGTTTCACCATCTGCTGCCGGAGTTTTCCGCCCTCGATAACGTCGCGATGCCGCTGCGGATTCGTCGCGAGACGACTGAAGTCGCGCGCCGCGAGGCCATGGCGGTGCTGGAGCGCGTCGGCATGGGGCATCGCGCGAAGCATCGGCCGGGCGAGCTGTCGGGCGGCGAGCGTCAGCGTGTCGCGATCGCGCGTGCGCTCGTCACGAAGCCCGCCTGCGTGCTCGCCGACGAGCCGACCGGTAACCTTGACGGCGGCACCGCCGACACGGTTTTCAACCTGATGCTCGAACTGTCGCGCACGCTCGAGACGAGCTTCGTGATCGTCACGCACGACCCGGAGCTGGCGGGCCGCTGTGATCGCATCATGCGGTTGCGCGACGGCGTGCTGCACGAAGAGCCGCCGGTGCCGGTCTGAGTGCGGGCCGGCACGGTCCGTCCTCTTGCCAGCGAGGTAACCCATGTGGATCGATACGCACTGCCATCTCGACGCTTCGGAGTTCGACGCCGACCGTGATGCGGTTGCGGCGTCCGCACGCCATGCGGGGGTGTCGCGCATCGTGATTCCGGCGATCGGGCGACAGAACTTCGCGGCGGTGCGCGAGCTCGCGCATCGCGTCGACGGCGGCGCGTACGCGCTCGGCATTCATCCGCTCCTCACGCTGCACGCCGTCGATGCCGACCTCGACCTGTTGCGCATGGAGATCGAGGCGAGTCTCGACGATCCGCGCTTCGTCGGCATCGGCGAGATCGGGCTCGACTATTTCGTCGACGGCCTCGACGATGCGCGCCAGCAGTTTTTCTACAACGGCCAGTTGCAGCTCGCGCGCGAATTCGATTTGCCGGTCATCTGCCATGTGCGCAAATCGCAGGATCAGGTGATCAAAGGGCTGCGCCGGCATCAGATTCATCGCGGCATCGCGCACGCGTTCAATGGCAGTTTCCAGCAGGCGCAGGCGTACATCGATCAGGGCATGCATCTTGGGTTCGGCGGCAACCTCACGTTCGAGCGCGCCCGGCAGATCCGGCGACTCGCCGAACAGCTGCCGTTCGATGCGCTGGTCGTCGAGACCGACGCGCCGGACATCGCGCCGTCGTGGATGTACAGGCAGCGCAATTCACCCGAGCAGATTCCGGCGATCGGCGCGAGCCTCGCGCGACTGCGCGGTGTCACTTCCGACGCAGCCGCCCTTGGCACAACGGCTAACGCGCTCGCCGCGCTGCCGCGACTCGCGCTTTCCTCTGCATAATCGATTCCGTTGATCGAAAGGGTTCGCGTCGGGCGATCCCCACGCCCGGCGGGCTCGCTGCTGCCCGTTCGCTGGCGCGGTGACGAGGCCCGGCGCCAGCGGGTACGGAGGGCGGATGAGGGCGGTCTGGTGTGGATTTGCGTTGGGGGTGGTCTGGCTGCAGCGACAGGCGGTGTTGCCGGATACAGGCGCATGGTGCGCGTTGATACTGCTCGGCTGCACGGCGGCCGGCGTTGCGGTGTGGGGTTTGCGTGGCGGCGGAGCGGCTGCGGCGGCGGGTGTGACAGGTGCGGCAGGTGCGGCGCTTCAGCGCGAATACGAGCGGGGCTTCTCGCACCAGCTCGCTAGCCGCGTATGGCGCGACGCTCGCATGCGGCGGGTGGCCGGTTGGGGCGCGGTGTGGTGCGCGGCGATCTGCGTCGGCTTCGGCTACGCGGCCGTGCGCGCGCAAACGCGGCTCGCGGTGAGCCTGCCGCACGAGTGGGAAGGGCGCGATATCGAGGTGGTCGGCACGATCAAGGGATTGCCGACGCGTGACGACAAAGGCGCGCGCTTCCTGTTCGACGTCGATACGAACGGTGCGCGGCTCGCCGCTTTCCCGCGCGTGATCCAGCTAGCCTGGATCGCGCGCGACGCCGCGGCGCCGCGGCTCGAACCGGGCGAACGCTGGCGTCTGACCGTGCGCCTGAAGCGCCCGCACGGCAACGCGAATTTCGGCGTGCGCGATGCAGAGGCGAGTCTGCTCGCGCGCAACGTCCGCGCGACCGGCTACGTGAGCGTGCCGGACCATGCGCGGCGCCTGACCGGTCACGCGCGCGGGCTCGCCGTGCTGGTCGACCGCTGGCGCGCCGGGTTGCGTGCGCGTATCGACACGGTGCTTGCCGATGCGCCGCATCGCGGCATCGTCGTCGCGCTCGCGATCGGCGCGCAGGACGAAGTGAGCCCCGCCGACTGGCAATTGATGCGCGCCACCGGCACGAGTCATCTGGTGGCGATTTCGGGCTTGCATCTCGGCTTGGTCGCGGGGCTGACCGGCTGGCTCGCGGCGGCAATCTGGCGACGTTCGGGGTGGCTCGGCCGCAACTGGCCGCTGCGCTTGCCCGCGCAGCTCGTCGGCGTGACGGCCGGTGCGATGTTCGCCGCACTGCATGCCGCGCTCGCGGGCTTCAACGTGCCAGCGCAACGCGCGCTGTGGATGGCCGCGCTCGTCGCGCTGGCGTTCGTCGGCGGCCGGCAGCTAGCGCGCTCCACGGTGCTCGCGTGGGCGCTCGGGCTCGTGCTGCTGGTCGATCCGTGGGCGGTCGTGTCGGCCGGATTCTGGCTGTCGTTTTGTGCAGTCGGCGCGATCCTGTTCGCGATGTCGGGGCGGCCGCGCGTGCGGGTTCCACTGGCGTCCCGTCATCATGAAGACGAGGAGGGCAGCGCGGCGCGTCCCGTATCGATCCGGCGTCTGCGCGCGCTCGCCGAACGGTTGCGCAGCGCCGCTCACGCGCAGTTCGCGGTGACGGTCGCGCTGGCGCCGCTGACCGCCTACTGGTTCGCGCAAATTCCGCTCGTCGGTCCGCTCGCGAACGCGTTCGCGATTCCCTGGGTGAGCCTGCTCGTCACGCCGACGGTGCTCGCGGGCGTCGCATTGCCCGCGCCGCTCGATGCGTTCGCGTGGCGCGCCGCGCACACGCTGCTCGATGGTCTCGCGGCCGGCCTGCAACTGGCGTCGGGACCGCGCTGGACGCTGTGGTGGCTGCCGCAGCCGCATGCGTGGGCGCTGGCCGCGGCGGCGCTCGGTGTGCTGTGGTGTCTCGCGCCGCGCGGCTGGCCCCTGCGCTGGGCGGCGCCGCTGTCGTGGCTGCCGCTGCTGATGCCCAGCGCAAGCGGCGCACTCGCCGAGCCATCGGGCGCGTTCCGTCTGACTGCGCTCGATGTCGGGCAGGGCTCGTCGGTGCTCGTGCAGACCGCGCATCACGCGTTGCTGTTCGATGCGGGTCCCGGTCCGGAATCGAGCCACGCTGGCGAGCGCGTGGTGGTGCCGTTCCTGCGGGCGCAAGGCGTGACGACGCTCGATACGCTGATGATCAGTCACGCTGATTCGGATCATGCGGGCGGCGCCCCTGCCGTTTTCGATGCGATCGAGGTGCGTCAGCTGGTGGCTGCTCTGGCGCCGGACAATCCGCTGTGGCCGAAGGCAAAACAGCATGGCACGCAGACGCTGCCGTGCGTGGCGGGGCAGCGCTGGCAGTGGGATGGTGTTGAGTTCGCCGTGCTGTGGCCTGACGTCGGGGCACTCACGGGCAAGGCGAACGAGCATTGCTGCGTGTTGAGGGTCAGCACGTTGCCGCCCACCAACGCAAGCCAGGCGGCGGCGTTCGTCGGTGCGAACGCGCCGCGTTTCACGGCCCTGCTGACCGCCGACATCGAAGCGCCGACCGAACGCGCGCTGCTCGCGCGCGATCCCGCTATGCTGCGCGCGCAAGTGTTGATGGTGCCGCATCATGGCAGCAAAACGTCGTCGACCGAGCCGTTCCTCGACTCTATCGATCCGTCCATCGCGTTATTTCAGGTAGGCTACGAGAATCGCTTCCATCATCCGAATGCGGGCGTGTTCGCGCGCTACGCGGCGCGTCATATCGAACTCGGGCGCAGCGATCGCGATGGCGCCGTGAGGGTCGACGTCGATCCGGGCGCGCGCGGTGAGGAGGGCGCCGCGCTCACGCTCGAGCGCTATCGGGACACGCAGCGCCGCTACTGGATGGAGCCCTGAGCGCGTCGCGGCCCGATGAGCGCAACAGCGCAGACAACAGGCGCAAGCAGCGGTATAAGCAGCGGCACAGGCAAAGCACCGCCCACGCGTAAAAAACACAACGGAGATCGCCGCAGTTGAAAAACATCATCCATTTCACGCATGCGAACGGCTTTCCGGCCTCGACTTACCGGACGATCTTCGCCGAGCTCTCCGACGACTACGACGTGCGCTCGATCGAGCGGATCGGCCATGATCCGCGCTTTCCGGTCACGCAGGACTGGCCCCATCTGGTCGAGCAACTGCTTGACGACATCGCCCGCAAGTACGAGCAGCCGGTGTGGCTCGTCGGGCATTCGCTCGGCGGTTATCTGTCGCTGATGGCGGCGCTGAAAAAGCCGCAGTGGGTGAGGGGCGTCGTGATGCTCGACTCGCCGGTGATCGCCGGCTGGCGCAGCAGCATGCTGCGCGTGTCGCAATGGACCGGGGCTCGACGAGCGGCTGTCGCCCGCCGCCGCGACGCGCAAGCGGCGCACGCAATGGACGAGCCGTGACGAAGCATGGCGGCACTTCCATTCGAAGCCCGCGTTCGCGCGTTGGGACGAGCGCATGCTGTCCGACTACATCGACTTCGGCATTCCGCAGAGTTCGCCCGACGGCACCCGGGTGCTCGCGTTCGATCGTCGCATCGAATACCAGATCTACCGGACGCTGCCGCATACGCTCGGCGCGCGGCTCGCGCGCGGCGCGCCGGTGCCGGTCGGGTTCATCGCCGGGACACGCTCGAAGGAAATCCGCCAGGCCGGGCTCGACGCGACGCGACGCGCGACCGGCGGCCATGTCGAGTGGATCGAGGGCAGCCATCTGTATCCGATGGAAAAGCCGATCGAAACCGCGCGCGCGGTGCAACGCATGCTGCGTGAGCTGGAGCGAACCGCCTGACGTGCTGCGCGCACGAAGCGGGCTCCAAACCGCTGCGCCGGCTGCCACGCGAGGCGGCCTCGGCACGCGTGGGTCGGCCGTTTTTTGCTGGGTCGGGACCATCCTTTACGGTATAATCCGTTTTTCCCGCGAGCATCCAGCGATGACCAAATATGTTTTCGTCACCGGCGGCGTAGTATCTTCCCTCGGCAAGGGTATTGCCGCCGCTTCCCTCGCCGCGATCCTCGAATCGCGCGGTCTTAAAGTCACCCTCCTCAAACTCGATCCCTACATCAACGTCGACCCCGGCACGATGAGCCCGTTTCAGCACGGCGAAGTGTTCGTGACGGAAGACGGAGCGGAAACCGACCTCGACCTCGGCCACTACGAGCGCTTCATCAGCACGAAGATGCGCAAGGCCAACAACTTCACCACGGGCCAGATTTACGAGTCGGTAATCCGCAAGGAACGCCGCGGCGATTATCTCGGCAAGACCGTGCAGGTCATCCCCCACATCACGAACGAAATCCAGGCATTCGTCGAGCGCGGCGCAGCGTCTGCGACGTGCGGCGAGCCGGATGTCGCGATCGTCGAAGTGGGTGGCACGGTGGGTGACATCGAATCGCTGCCGTTCCTCGAAGCCGCGCGCCAGATGAGCCTGCGCCTCGGCCGCAACAGCGCGTGCTTCGTGCACCTCACGCTGGTGCCCTGGGTCGCCACGGCCGGCGAACTCAAAACCAAGCCGACCCAGCACAGCGTGCAGAAGCTGCGCGAAATCGGTATCTTGCCGCACGTGCTGCTGTGCCGTGCCGACCGCCGCATTCCGGACGACGAGCGCGCGAAGATCTCGCTGTTCTCGAACGTGCCCGAAGACGCGGTGATTTCCGTGTGGGACGCGGACAGCATCTACAAGATTCCGCAGATGCTGCACGACCAGGGTCTCGACGCGATCATCTGCGAAGAGCTCAAGCTCACGCCGAAGGCGGCGGACCTGTCCATGTGGTCGGACCTCGTCGAGAAGCTGCAGAACCCGAAGCACGAAGTGACGATCGGCATGGTCGGCAAGTACGTCGATCTGACCGAGTCGTACAAGTCGCTGATCGAAGCGCTGCGTCATGCGTCGATGCATACGTCGACGCGCGTGAACATCGAGTACATCGACTCCGAAGAAATCGAAACGCAAGGCGTCGGGAGCCTCAAGCATCTCGACGCGGTGCTCGTGCCGGGCGGCTTCGGCCGTCGCGGCACCGAAGGCAAGATCGCCGCGATCCGTTATGCGCGCGAAGCGAACGTGCCGTATCTCGGCATCTGCCTCGGCATGCAGCTCGCCGTGATCGAATTCGCCCGCGACGTCGTCGGCCTGAAGGACGCGAACAGCACCGAATTCGATCAGGAAACGAAGAACCGCGTGGTCGCGCTGATCACCGAGTGGTACGACCGCGAAGGCCGCGTCGAGAAGCGTACCGAAGAGTCGGATCTCGGCGGCACGATGCGCCTCGGCTCGCAGCGCTGTCCGATCAAGCCCGGCACGCTCGCCGAAGAGATCTACGGCACCGATGTGAACGAACGCCACCGTCACCGTTATGAGGTGAATAACCGTTTCGTGCCCCAGCTCGAAGGCGGTGGCCTCATCATTAGCGCCCGTACCCCGAGCGAGGATTTGCCGGAAATGATGGAGCTGCCGCGCAGCATGCACCCGTGGTTCGTCGGCGTCCAGTTCCACCCTGAATTCACGTCTACGCCGCGTGACGGTCATCCGCTGTTCAAGTCGTTCGTCGAAGCGGCGCTCGCGCATCAGCAGTCGAGGGTCGAGGAGAAAGCATGAAACTGGGCGATTTCGACGTCGGGCTCGACAAGCCGTTTTTCCTGATCGCCGGTACCTGTGTCGTCGAATCCGAACAGATGACGATCGACACGGCCGGCCGCCTGAAGGAAATCTGCGCGAAGCTGAACATTCCGTTCATCTACAAATCGTCGTACGACAAGGCCAATCGCAGCAGCGGCAAGTCGTTTCGCGGTCTGGGCATGGACGAAGGTCTGCGCATCCTGTCGGAAGTGAAGCGCCAGCTCGGTCTGCCGGTGCTGACCGACGTGCACGCCGAACACGAGATCGAGCAGGTGGCGTCGGTCGTCGACGTGCTGCAAACGCCCGCGTTCCTGTGCCGTCAGACCGACTTCATCCACGCGTGCGCGCGCTCGGGCAAGCCGGTCAACATCAAGAAGGGCCAATTTCTCGCGCCGCACGACATGAAGAACGTGATCGACAAGGCGCGCGACGCCGCGCGTGAAGCGGGTCTGTCCGAAGACCGCTTCATGGCGTGCGAGCGCGGCGTGTCGTTCGGCTATAACAACCTCGTGTCGGACATGCGTTCGCTCGCGATCATGCGCGAGACCAACGCGCCGGTCGTGTTCGACGCGACGCATTCGGTGCAGTTGCCGGGCGGTCAGGGCACGAGCTCGGGCGGCCAGCGCGAATTCGTGCCGGTGCTCGCGCGCGCCGCGGTCGCGGTCGGCGTCGCCGGTCTGTTCATGGAAACGCACCCGAATCCGGCGCAAGCGAAGTCGGACGGGCCGAACGCGGTGCCGCTCAATCGCATGGCCGACCTGCTCGAGACGCTCGTCACGCTCGACCGGGCCGTCAAGCGCGGGCCGTTCCTCGAAAGCGATTTCAACTGATTCAGGTGTGCGCCGCGTGTCACGATTGCCCTCGATAATCGACCCGCGGCGTTTTCGCATAATGGTCGTCGAACGTATCGGCGCGCGAGCTGTCTGTCGGGGAGACCGGCAGGTGCGCAATGCAAGGCCACAGTAAAGAATTCAACGTCATCCTTTGAGGAAACCATGAGTGCTATCGTAGACATCATCGGTCGAGAGATTCTCGATTCGCGAGGCAACCCCACCGTCGAATGCGACGTGCTGCTCGAGTCGGGCACTATGGGGCGCGCGGCCGTGCCGTCGGGCGCGTCGACCGGCTCGCGCGAAGCGATCGAACTGCGCGACGGCGAAGCCGGCCGCTACGGCGGCAAGGGTGTGCTGAAGGCCGTCGAGCACATCAACACGGAAATCTCCGAAGCGATCATGGGTCTCGACGCTTCCGAGCAGGCGTTCCTCGACAAGACGCTGCTCGAGCTCGACGGCACCGACAACAAGTCGCGCCTCGGCGCGAACGCGATGCTGGCCGTGTCGATGGCCGTCGCGAAGGCCGCGGCTGAGGAGGCCGGTCTGCCGCTCTACCGCTACTTCGGCGGCTCGGGCGCGATGCAACTGCCGGTGCCGATGATGAACATCGTCAACGGCGGCGCGCATGCGAACAACAGCCTGGACATCCAGGAATTCATGATCGTGCCGGTCAGCCAGCCGAGCTTCCGCGAAGCACTGCGCTGCGGCGCCGAAGTGTTCCACGCGCTGAAGAAGATCCTGTCGGACCGCGGCATGAGCACGGCGGTCGGCGACGAAGGCGGCTTCGCACCGAACTTCGGCAGCAACGAGGAATGTCTGTCCACTATTTTGCAAGCCATCGAGAAAGCAGGCTATCGCGCCGGTGAAGACGTGCTGCTCGCGCTCGACTGCGCGGCGAGCGAGTTCTACCACGACGGCAAGTACCAGCTCGCGGGCGAAGGCCTGCAGCTGTCGTCGACGGAATTCGCGGACTACCTCGCGAACCTCGCCGACAAGTTCCCGATCGTGTCGATCGAAGACGGCATGCACGAGGGCGACTGGGAAGGCTGGAAGACGCTGACCGACAAGCTCGGCAACAAGGTCCAGCTGGTCGGCGACGACCTGTTCGTGACGAACACGCGCATCCTGAAGGAAGGCATCGAGAAGGGCATCGCGAACTCGATCCTGATCAAGATCAACCAGATCGGCACGCTGACGGAAACCTTCGCGGCGATCGAAATGGCCAAGCGCGCGGGCTACACGGCGGTGATTTCGCACCGTTCGGGCGAAACTGAAGACTCGACGATCGCGGACATCGCCGTCGGTCTGAACGCCGGCCAGATCAAGACAGGTTCGCTGTCGCGTTCCGACCGCATCTCGAAGTACAACCAGCTGCTGCGTATCGAGGAAGATCTCGGCGATATCGCGAGCTACCCGGGCAAGTCGGCCTTCTACAATCTGCGCTAAGCGGTCTTCGCCAGATTGTTCACGCCGATCGATGAGCCGGTTATCCTTCGTTTCTGATTGACCTCGCCGCCCTGCGTATAGCGCAGGGCGGCGCGTATTTATTGTGCTTACTTCATGCGGCTTGTCACTGCTGTCCTGATCGTTCTGCTGGCGTTGATCCAGTACCCGCTCTGGTGGGGGCACGGCGGCTGGCTGCGCGTGCATGAGTTGCAGGGACAACTCGCGCAGCAACTGCAGAAGAATGCCGACGCGAAGCTGCGCAACGAGCGCATCCAGGGCGAAGTGCAGGACCTGCAGAATGGCACGGCCGCGGTCGAAGAGCGGGCGCGCTACGAAATGGGCATGGTCAAGGACGGCGAAGTGTTCGTGCAGTTCGTGTCGCCGAACCAGCCGTTGCCGTTGGCGAATACGCCGTCGGCGAACACCTCGACGCGCGGTGAGGTGTCGGCCGCGCCGCTGCATGTGGTGCCGAATCCGGAGTCGCGCGCGAAGCCGGATCGCAAGCATGGCGGGAAGGCAGCGGCTGCGAAGGAGAAGAAGCCGGTGCACTGAGGTTCGATATTTCGCATCGGCCTCGCAGGAAGGCGCAAAAAAAGCGCGGCTCATCCTGAACCGCGCTTTTTTGTTTTTATGCTGCCGTGTTCGCCCTACCAGCCCCAATACGGCCCGAACCCGACGCCGATCCCGGTTCCCCAGCCACGTCCCCAGCCGCCGCTCGAGAAGCCCGCGGAAAACCTCACGGGCGGCGAACGCGAGTAATAGCGCGACCAGGCTTGCGCGGCGGCGTCCGCGGCCATCGTCTGATTCTGTTCGAACATGACCTGTTGCTCGATCGCGTCATAGCGCGCGCGTTCCTCCGGTGTCAGCGTCTGCGTATGACTGATGGCTTCGGCCTGATCGGGCGGCAGACGGCTCAGAATCGGCGCTGGGCCACGCGGATCGATCGAGCAGCCGGCCAGCACCGTGCTGCCCGTGAGGACGGCAAGGATCAACGAAAGCGTGTGCTTCATGGTCGAATCTCCATCGGTCCGAGGCTCGAGCAAGCGTCTTCCAACGCGCAGCGCCGCATCCTTCCAAAGAATCAACGCCGCGCTCAAAAGCAACGCGCCGCCCGAGCCGTGACGAGGCATGGGGCGGCGCGATCAGGACTTGCGTTGAAGAGCACGATCAGTTCACGGGCACGTACTCCGCTTCGGCGAAAGCGCGATCTAGTGCCGCTGCGCGGCCGCCGGCGTCACACCTTGTGAGAGTCCGCCGGCCACGAAAAGTTGCGCGACGTCGACCGGGTCGAACTCGTAGCGCTGATTACAAAACTCGCAGTGAATCTCGACGTGGCCGCGTTCCTCGATCACGCTGTCGACTTCATCGCGGCCAAGCATCTTCAGCATCGCGCCGACTTTTTCGCGCGAACACGTGCATTCGAAGCGCGCGGTAACCGGCTCGAAATGCTGGACGTTTTCCTGCCAGAACAGGCGTCGGAACACCGTCTCAGGTTCTTCCTTCAGCAGCTCGTCGTGCGACAGCGTGCCGCCGAGCGTGCACACGCGTTCCCACGTATCCGCGTCGAGCTCGCCCGGATGCGGGACGATGCCGCCGTCGCCCGGCAGTTTCTGCAGCAGCATGCCGACCGCGCGCTCGGTGTTCGCCGCGAGCCACATGCGCGTGTCGAGCTGCTCGGAGTGATGCATATAGTGCTCGAGCACCTCGGCGATCGACTTCAGCGCTCCGTCCACGCCCGACAGCGGCACGATACTCTGGTACGGCTGCTGGCCGGGCTGCTTGGCGGTCGGGTCGAGCGTGATCACGCAGCGGCCGTAGCCGCTCGCGTTCACCAGATCGATGAGCGAGGTCGTGTCGTCGATCGTATGGGCGGCTTCGCCGGACAGCTTCGCGGTGGCGCGCATCGTCAGGTTCGAGCTGCACTGCACGACCAGCATCTTGACGCGGGCCATCGCCGAAAATCTGCATGACGAGCGTGCCGTCGAACTTCAGGTTCGCCGACAGCAGCGCGCACGCGGCCATCATTTCGCCCAGAATCGTTCGCACGGGCGCCGGATAATCGCGGCGCGTCAGCACGTCCTGCCAGGTATTGCGCAGGGAAACGATCTCGCCGCGCACCGGCGCCGCGCTGAACATGAATTTTTGCAACTGGTCGCTCACAACTTTTCCTCACTGGAATGACGCGGCATGACGCCGCGCCTTTGCGCACCGTGCGCCGGCCGTCTAGCCGATGCGTACGAGCTGCGCCTTGAAATACTCGCGGCGCCCGGCATAGCTTGCCGCGCCGCGCTGCATGTTGGCGATATCCGCTTCCGTCAGTTCGCGCACCGCCTTCGCGGGCGCGCCGAGGATCAGCGTATTGTCGGGAAACACCTTGCCCTCGGTGACGATGGCGCCCGCTCCGACCAGACAGTTGCGGCCGATCACCGCGCCATTCAAGACCACCGCCTGAATTCCGATCAACGCGCCTTCCTTGATCGTGCAGCCGTGCAGCATCGCCTGATGGCCGATCGTCACGTTCGACTCGACCGTCAGCGGATAGCCGGGGTCGGTGTGCAGCACCGCGCTTTCCTGCACGTTGCTGCCGGCGCCGATCGTGATCGGCTCGTTGTCGCCGCGCAGTGTCGCGCCGAACCACACGCTCGCGTTCTCCTCGAGCGTTACGTTGCCGATGATGTTCGCCGAATCCGCGACGAACACGCTTTCATGAATGATCGGGGCGGCTTCGCCCAGCTTGTAAATCGTCACAATGTCTCCTGGTTGGTCAGAGCCGGGCCTTCGGTGACTCCGATCCTGTTCACGATGATGGTCTGATCGGTTGCCACGCATGGGCGGGGCGGCGCGCAGCCGGCGCGGCGCGAGGTTGGCGGTCTTGCGTCGCCAACTGACGGGCGTGCCCGAAAGCGCGCCGGTTGGTCGAATCGGGTATTGTAAACGGTTGTGTGCATGAGCCGCTTGGCCGCTCGCGCGCGGCTCAGCCGCCGTCTGTCCGCCGTGTTTACCGCTTCCAACGCCGATCCGTTTGTCATGACGTCCGTCGCTTCGCCCGTTTCTGTCGCTTCTCGCGCATCGAATTCTCACGACGAGCCGGCGTGCGCGCGCCGCGCCGCGCTCGCGGCGTTGCGCGAGCGGGATCCGGCCGCGAAGGCCGCGGCGGCCACCGAGTTGTACGCTGCGGTACTCGACGGTCGCGCGCTCTGTGACTCCGGCCTCGATCTCGCCGAGCCCGCTGGCCTGCCGGGCCGCCCCGAACGGCCCGAACTGGTCGAACCGCGCCAACTCGGTCGACGCAGCATGCAGTCGCCGCAGGGCCGCGCGGTGCTGCTCCACGCGCTCGCGCACATCGAGTTCAATGCGATCAATCTGGCGCTCGACGCCGTCTGGCGTTTCCCCGGCATGCGCGCCGGGTTCTATACCGACTGGCTCAAAGTTGCCGCCGAAGAGGCGTATCACTACTCGCTGCTCGCCGCGCGTCTCGCCGAATATGGCCACGCGTACGGCGACTTCCCGGCGCACGGCGGCCTATGGGACATGTGCGAGCGCACCCGTGGCGACGTGCTCGCGCGCATGGCGCTCGTGCCGCGTACGCTCGAAGCGCGCGGCCTCGACGCGTCGCCGCCGATCCGCGCGCGTCTGCAGCAGGCCGGCGATCACGCGTCGGCGGCGATTCTCGACGTGATCCTGCGCGATGAAATCGGCCACGTGCTGATCGGCAACCACTGGTTCCGTCACCTGTGCGACGCGGACGGCCTCGATCCGCACCACACCTATGTGCGTCTCGCCGACCAGTATCACGCGCCGAAACTGCGTGGCCCGTTCAATTTCGAAGCGCGCCGCGACGCTGGTTTCGACGATGCCGAACTCGCCGCGCTCGCGAGTCAGGATGCGCAGCAAGCCATGCAGGCAACGGACGACCGAGCATCGCGTCAATAAACCGTTACCACTTCTTGCGCCGCTGTTCCTATAATCGAACGACCATTCTTTTTTTACGGGTGCGCCGTTCATGAATACATCCCGCTCTGAGTTCGTTGCCGCGCGCGGCGTCCGGCTGCACGTGCGGCGCTGGGGCCATCCCGATGCGCGGACGCTGTTCATGCTGCACGGCTGGATGGACGTCGGCGCGTCGTTCCAGTTCGTCGTCGATGCGCTCGGTGGCGACTGGCAGGTGATCGCGCCCGACATGCGCGGCTTCGGTCTGTCCGACTGGCCGGTCGCCGAGCGCGGCGGCGGCAGCTACTGGGTGCAGGATTATCTCAGCGATCTCGACGCGCTGATCGACCACTACGCGCCCGACGGCCAGGTGAACCTCGTCGGTCACAGCATGGGCGCGAACGTCGTGTGCCTGTATGCGGGCGTGCGGCCGCAGCGGGTACGGCGCGTGGTCGATCTGGAAGGCTTCGGGCTCGCGCCATCGCATTCGGCGCAGGCGCCGAAGCGCCTGCTCAATTGGCTCGACGAATTGCGCGATCCACCGCAGCTCAAGCGCTACGCGTCGCTCGACGAGGTCGTCGCGCGCCTGATCAAAACCAATCCGCGCCTCGTTCCGCGGCGTGCGCAGTTTCTCGCGCAGCACTGGTCGAAGCCGGATGGCGAAGGGCGCTTCATGCTGCTCGCCGATCCGGCGCACAAGGTCCGCGGCCCGACGCTGTATCGCCTCGACGAGGTGATGGCGGTATGGCGTAAGGTCAGCGCGAAGGTGCTGCACGTCGAGGCCGCCGGCTCGCCGACGCTCGCGCAGATCGCCGGCGACATTCCGCTCGACGAATTCAAGGCGCGTTTCCAGGCGTTTCCCGATTGGCGCGAGAAGATCATCGACGGCGCGGGGCACATGGTGCATCACGACCAGCCGGAGCAGATCGCCGCGTTGATCGAGGGGTTCTGCGCCTGACACCGCGCCTGAAGCTACGTTTGAAACGGCGCTCGTGGGTCGCCCGGAGGTCGCGGGATCGGCGCTGACTGGTCTTGACCTCGCGGCACGCCGGCAACCGGCACTGGCGTCGCGAGATACCCCTGCGGCCCCTTACTGCATTGCAGTAAAATGACCGCAGAACCCTTCCAGGACCACGATGAACGCCGATCTTCACTGCCACTCCACCGTTTCCGACGGCCAGTTCGCGCCGGCCGACGTCGCGCGCCGCGCGCACGCTAACGGCGTGACGCTGTGGGCGCTCACCGATCACGACGAAGTGGGCGGCCAGCACGAGGCGCGCACCGCGGCCGAGGCTCTCGGCATGGATTACCTGAGCGGCGTCGAGATTTCGGTCACGTGGGCGGGGCGCACCGTGCACATCGTCGGACTCGGCATCGATCCGGGCAGCCAGATCCTGATCGACGGTCTCGCCCGCACGCGCGACGGCCGCGCCGCGCGCGCCGAAGCAATCGGCGAGCAACTGGCCACGCTCGGCATTCCAGACGCGTACCAGGGCGCGCTGCATTACGTATCGAATCCCGACATGATGTCGCGCACGCATTTCGCGCGCTTCCTGGTCGAGCACGGCCACTGCGCAAACACCCAGGAAGTGTTCGACCGCTATCTCGGCGACGGCAAGCCGGCTTACGTCGCGCACCGCTGGGCCAGGCTCGCCGACGCACTCGGCTGGATCCAGGCCGCGGGCGGCGTCGCGATCGTCGCGCATCCCGGTCGTTACGCATATTCGCAACTCGAATTCGACGCGTTCTTTGGCGAATTCATCGACCTCGGCGGCGAGGCGATCGAGGTCGTGACCGGCAGCCACACGCCCGACCAGTACCGCGAATATGCGGACGTCGCGCGTCGCTATGGCTTCGAGGCCTCGCGCGGTTCGGACTTCCATGCGCCTGGCGAAGGCCGCATCGAACTCGGTGCACTGCCGCCGCTACCCGCCGATCTGAAGCCCGTTTGGGAACGCTGGCTGTGACCGCGCGCCGTGCCGGAGCGGCACGGCGCGCGCGCGGGCCGGCTGGATGCGGCACGCGCTCTGCTCGCCGCAGCCCATCCGCCGCAGTTCGTCTGCCGCCATCGTGAGTCTCCATGTCCCAATACTTTCGGCTTCACCCCGACAATCCGCAACCGCGTCTCGTCAAGCAGGCCGTGCAGATCATCAACGGCGGCGGCGTGGTCGCCTTGCCGACCGATTCGACCTACGCGCTCGCCTGCCGTCTCGACGACAAGGATGCGGTCGAACGCCTGCGGCGCATCCGCGGACTCGACGAAAAGCAACTACTGTCGCTGCTCGTGCGTGATCTGTCGGAGCTCGCCAATTTTGCTATGGTGGACAACTGGCAGTACAGGCTCCTTAAGTCGGTGACCCCGGGTCCGTACGTGTTCGTGCTGCAGGCCACCAAGGAAGTGCCGCGGCGCGTGTCGCATCCGTCGCGCAAGACGATCGGCCTGCGCGTGCCGGATCACGCGATCACGCTCGCGATTCTCGAGGAGCTTGGCCAGCCGCTGCTCGGCTCGACACTGATCATGCCCGGCGAAACCGAGCCGCTGAACGACCCCGAGGAAATCCGCGCGCGGCTCGAAAAGCAGCTCGATCTGGTGATCGACGGCGGCGCGTGCGTGTGCGAGCCGTCCACCGTGATCGATCTGACCGGCTCGGAGCCGGTGCTGGTGCGGGCAGGGCGCGGCTCGCTCGCGCCGTTCGGTCTCGAGGAAACGGCGTGAGCGTCGTGAGCGAAAGCGGACAGACACGCGCGAGCGCATTGTTACAATAGCGAGCTATGGATTCTTCCCTGATACAGACGATTGCGGTGTACGCGCTGCCGGTGATCTTCGCGATCACGCTGCACGAGGCTGCGCACGGCTACGTCGCGCGCTGGCTCGGCGACAACACCGCGTACGTGCTCGGCCGCGTGTCGCTGAACCCGATGCGGCACATCGATCCGCTCGGCACGATTGCCATTCCGCTGCTGCTGTACTTCGCGACGAGCGGCGCGTTCGTGTTCGGCTATGCGAAGCCGGTGCCGGTCGCGTTCGGCAATCTGCGCAACCCGCGCTGGGGCAGCCTATGGGTCGCGGCGGCCGGGCCCATGTGCAATTTCATCCAGGCGCTGTTCTGGGGCGTGTTCGGCGTTGCGCTCGCGGGGCTCAATGTCAACGAACCGTTTTTCACGCGCATGGCGGGCGCGGGCGTCGGCGTCAATCTCGTGCTCGGCGTGCTGAACCTGTTTCCGCTGCCGCCGCTCGATGGCGGCCGCGTGGTGATGGCCCTGTTGCCGCCGAAGCAATCGATCGCGTTGTCGCGGCTCGAGCCGTACGGCTTTTTCATCGTGATGGCGCTGGTGATGACGGGTACGCTCACGCGTTTCTGGTTGAGGCCACTCGTGACGCTCGGGTATAGCGCGATCACCGCAATTCTGACTCCACTTGTTTCGCTTTTCTAAATAACCATGTTCCCAGACCGTATCTTCTCCGGCATGCGGCCCACCGGGTCGCTGCACCTCGGCCACTATCACGGCGTGCTGAAAAACTGGGTGCGGCTGCAGTCCGAATACCCGTGCTTCTTCTGCGTGGTCGACTGGCACGCACTGACGACGCACTACGAAACGCCCGAAGTGATCGAAAAGAACGTGTGGGACGTGCTGATCGACTGGCTCGCTTCCGGCATCGATCCGGCGCAGGCGACGCTGTTCATCCAGAGCAAGGTGCCCGAGCATGCCGAGCTGGCGCTGCTGCTCGGCATGAGCACGCCGCTCGGCTGGCTCGAACGCGTGCCGACCTACAAGGAGCAGATGGAAAAGCTGAAGGACAAGGACCTGTCCACCTACGGCTTCCTCGGCTATCCGGTGCTGATGGCGGCGGACATTCTGCTGTATCGCGGCTCGCTCGTGCCGGTCGGTGAAGACCAGGTGCCGCACGTCGAGATGACGCGCGAAATCGCCCGTCGTTTCAACTACCTGTACGGCCGTGAGCCGGGCTTCGAGGAGAAGGCGAACGAAGCCGCGAAGAAGCTCGGCGGCAAGCGCTCGAAGCTGTATCACGAGTTGCGCAACGCGTATCAGCAGGAAGGCGACGACGAAGCGCTCGAACGCGCGCGGGCGATGCTGCAGGAATCGCAAAGCCTGTCGATGAGCGATCGCGAGCGCCTGTTCGGCTATCTCGAAGGTTCGCGCAAGATCATCCTCGTCGAGCCGCAGGCGATGCTGACCGAGGCGTCGCGCATGCCGGGTCTCGACGGCCAGAAGATGTCGAAGTCGTACGGCAACACGATCGGCCTGCGCGAAGACGCGGAAACCATCACGAAGAAGGTCCGCACGATGCCGACCGACCCCGCGCGCGTGCGCCGCACCGATCCGGGCGACCCTGACAAGTGTCCGGTGTGGCAGTTGCATCAGGTCTATACCGACGAAGCGACCCACGAGTGGGTGCAGAAGGGCTGCCGCTCGGCAGGCATCGGTTGCCTCGATTGCAAGCAGCCGGTCGTCGAAGGGATTCTGCGCGAGCAGCAGCCGATGCTCGAGCGCGCGCAGAAGTACATGGACGACCCGTCGCTGTTGCGCGCGATCGTCGCCGATGGCTGCGACAAGGCACGCCGGTTCGCGACCGAAACGATGCGCGACGTCCGTGAGGCGATGGGGCTGTCGTACAACTGATGCGCACCCGACGCGCCGCGGTGCAGCGATGAGCACGCCCGTTACCAGTGGCTTGCATGGCCTCGGTGAACCGTCGCGCTGGGTGCGTCACTGGGCGCACCTGATCGCGCCGGGCGGCGCGGTGCTCGACGTCGCGTCGGGGGCCGGGCGGCATGCGCGCTTTTTTGCGTCGCTCGGCCATCCGGTCACCGCGATCGATCGCGACGCGGCTGCTCTCGACCTGCTGCGCGTCGCGCCGCTCGTCACACCTCTCGTGGCCGATCTCGAAGGCGCGACGTGGCCGCTACCGGCCGATGCGGCGTTCGCCGCCGTCGTGGTCACCAACTACCTGCACCGGCCGCTTTTTCCGCAGTTGCTGCGCGCGCTCGCGCCCGGCGGCGTACTGGTTTACGAGACCTTCGCGCAAGGAAACGAAAGCGTCGGCAAACCCTCCAATCCGGCGTTTTTGCTCGCGCCTGGCGAGCTGCTCGACACCGTGCGGGGCCACCTGCGGGTGATCGCATTTCAGGACGGATTTCTCGCCGAGCCGCGTCCGGCCTACGTTCAGCGCATCTGCGCGGTTCGGGAAAAGGCCCGGGCGCATGATCCCGCACGGGCAACAGCGCCACCTTGTTACGAGTTGGCTGGCTAATCCGCTACAATCGCGGTTTACCTGATCATATTCATGGCGTTTCATGACTAACGGCAACCACAGCGGTCACCAGGACGGCGTTCAGATCCGCGGCAGCATTCCTGCCATCATCACTCCGATGCTCGAAGACGGCAGCCTCGATCTGCCGGCGTTTCGCAAACTGATCGACTGGCACGTCGAGGAAGGCACGAATGCGCTCGTCGTGGTCGGCACGAGCGGCGAGTCGGCCACGCTGTCGGTCGAAGAACACGTGCTCATGGTCAAGACCGCAGTCGAGCACACCGCTGGACGCATTCCTGTCATCGCGGGCGCGGGTGCCAATTCCACCGCTGAGGCGATCGAACTCACGCAACACGCGAAGGACGTCGGCGCGGATGCCACGCTGCAGGTCGTGCCGTACTACAACAAGCCGACCCAGGAAGGCATCTACCGCCATTTCGCGAAGATCGCCGAAACCGTCGATCTGCCAGTGATTCTGTACAACGTGCCGGGCCGCACCGTCGCCGACATGAGCAACGAGACCATCCTGCGCTGCGCGCAGGTGCCGGGCATCGTCGGCGTGAAGGAGGCCACGGGCAACATCGACCGCGCCGCGCATCTGATCAAGTCGGCGCCGGCGCATTTCGGCATCTATAGCGGCGACGACCCCACCGCGATCGCGCTGATGCTGCTCGGCGGTCACGGCAATATTTCGGTCACCGCGAACGTCGCGCCGCGCGCAATGAGCGAACTGTGCAAGGCCGCGCTCGCCGCGGACGTGAAGACCGCGCGCGACATTCATTTGAAACTCCTGTCACTGCACAAGTACCTGTTTGCCGAAGCGAATCCGATTCCGGCGAAGTGGGCGCTGCAGCAACTGGGGCGTGTGCAGGGCGGCATCCGCCTGCCGCTCACGCCGCTCGACGCGCAATACCACGAAGTGGTGCGCGGCGCGCTGCGCGAAGCGGGCCTGCTCGGCTGAACGGGCCGACCGTCCCGCCGCCCACGCAAGACCGCCACCGGCATTTCATTAACCGACGTCGCTTCAGCCCACGTTCCCGGCAGATCGAACGAGGCATCGCGTTCCAGCATCACGAAGGACCTCATGAAACGTTCCGCACTTTCCCTCCACGCAACCCGCATGGCGGCGCTGGCGCTTGCCCTGTCGACGCTCGCCGGCTGTGACACGCTGAACGACTGGTTCGCTTCCGACCGCGTCAACTACAAGGCGACCCCGAGCGCGCCGCCGCTCGCCGTGCCGAGCGATCTGAGCACGTCGCCGAACGACCAGCGCTATGTGGCACCGCCGGCCAATCTGGCGCTTGGTGGCACGCCGACGCGCGCTGTCACGGCGGCCGGCAACGCGACCGAAGGTCAGCCGAACGCGCAGGATCCGCTCGGCATGCATATCGAGCGCGACGGCGACCGTCGCTGGCTGGTGGTAGACGGCCGTTCCCCGGAACAGCTCTGGCCGCAGCTGCAGGAGTTCTGGCAGGAAAACGGCTTCGTGCTGAAGACCGATGCGCCGGCCACCGGCATCATGACGACCGACTGGGCGGAAAACCGCGCGAACATTCCGGACGACTGGTTCCGCCGCACGATCGGCAAGGTCATCGACTTCGCCTATTCGTCGGGCACCCGCGACAGTTTCCGCACGCTGGTATCGCGCGGTCCGGACAGCGCGACCGATATCTCGATCACGCACAGCGCGATGGAAGAGGTGATGACCGGGCAGGACAAGACGTCTTCGCGCTGGGAAGAGCGTCCGCGTGATCCGGCGCTCGAGGCGCTGTTTCTCGCCAAGCTGATGCAGAAGTTCGGCCTGACTGAAGCACAATCGAAGCAGCTGCTGACTGACGCGCGCACCGCCGCCGCGCCGACCACGATCGAGCAGAACGCGGGTGCGTCGACGCTCGATCTGCAGGAGTCGTTCGACCGTGCCTGGCTGCGTGTGGGCCTCGCGCTCGATCGCACTAACTTTACGGTCGACAACCGCGATCGCGAGAAGGGCATCTACTACGTGCGCTACGCGGATTCGATGCAGGAACTGAAGAAGGAAGGCCTGTTCGGCAAACTGTTCTACAGCGGCAATTCGACGCGCAAGCCGGGCCAGGAATTCCTCGTCAACGTGCGCGCGAAGGGCGACGCGGTGACGCAGGTCGCGGTCGTCGACGCGAATGGGCAGATCGACACGTCATCGGACGCGCAGCGCATCGTGTCGCTGCTGCACGCGCAACTGAACTAAGGCGGGTCGTGCGCTTCGCAAGTCTCGGCAGCGGCAGTGAAGGCAATGCGCTGCTGGTGGAGGCGCGCAGCGGTGCGGTCACCACGCGTGTGCTGCTCGATTGCGGTTTTTCCGCGCGCGAAGTCGAGCGGCGTCTGACGCGGCTCGGCGCGAGTGCCGAGCACCTCGACGCGATCCTGATTACGCATGAACATAGCGATCACATCGGCAGCGCATTGACGCTGGCGCGCAAGTGGTCGATTCCGCTGTACATGAGCTGGGGCACCGCGCGCGCGGTGGGCGCCGACGAAGCCGATGTTGACCTGCAGGTGCTGTGGGGCGACGAGGCGGTATCGATCGGAGAGCTCAGCGTTCTCCCTTATACCGTTCCGCACGACGCCCGCGAACCGCTCCAATACGTGTTCTCGAACGGCGCGAGCCGGCTTGGCGTGCTCACCGACGTGGGCACGTCCACGCCGCATATCAGCGCGGTGCTGAGTGGCTGCGACGCGCTCGTGCTCGAATGCAATCATGACGTGCAGATGCTCGCGGGCAGTCGTTATCCGCCGTCGCTGAAGGCGCGTATCGGCGGCAATCACGGGCATCTGAACAATCACGCGGCGGCTGAAATCCTGGCGTCGCTCGACCGCTCGCGCTTGCGGCATCTGGTCGCGGCGCATCTGAGCCAGCAGAACAATCTGCCGGAACTTGCGCAGGCGGCGCTGGCGGGCGTGCTTGACGCGGCTCCCACGGAGGTGGTGGTTGCGTCGCAGAGCGAAGGTTTCGCGTGGTTGACGGTGTGACTGTGGCGCCCGGTTGGCGTCCAGTCGCGCTGCACGCCATGCACTGGGTGGTCAGGTAATGAAAAGGCCCATAACGAGCAATCGTTATGGGCTTCTAATTTGAGCGTCGAGTGCGGCGTGGGGCACGCCGCACGACCGGGCAGGGCAAACTTAATTGCGGTTGCCGCCAAAAATGCCGAGCAGCGCAAGCAGATTGACGAACACGTTGTACAGATCCAGGTAGATCGCCAGCGTCGCCGTGATGTAATTCGTCTCGCCGCCGTTCACGACGCGCTGCACGTCGAACATGATGTAGGCGGAAAAGATCACGATTGCCATGACTGAAACCGTCAGCATCAGCGCCGGCAGTTGCAGGAACACGTTCGCGACCGAAGCCAGCAGGATCACGATCACGCCCATGAAGAGCCACTTGCCGAGGCCTGAGAAGTCACGTTTGCTGACCGTGGCGATGGTCGCCATGGCCGCGAAGATCACACCGGTGCCACCAAAAGCGAGCATGATCAGCGACGGGCCGTTCGAGAAGCCGAGCACGAACGCGAGAATGCGCGACAGCATCAGCCCCATGAAGAACGTGAAGCCGAGCAGTACGAAGACGCCGACGGCGCTGTCCTTGGTGCGCTGGATCGCGAACATGAAGCCGAAGGCGATCGCGAAGAATGCCAGCATGCTCATGGCGGGGCTGGTGGCGGCGAACAGTGAGAAGCCGGTGGCAAGACCCACCCACGCGCCGAGCACGGTCGGAATCATGGACAGCGCGAGCAGCCAGTAGGTATTCCGTAGCACGCGGTTGCGTGTTTCGACCGTGCTGACCGCGCCGTTGCGGCCAAACATATACGGATGTTCGTTCATGATCTCTCCTTACCTCGGAAGCGTGTTTCGTGATGGTGATACGGCAATTTGCGAAGCGCCGGCGGGCGCACCGTTCATCCGTAAGATTAGCGCGGCAGCACGGAGTTTCAATACCTCCAGTCGCCCACGTGGCCTACGCTACCAGTATTTCGCGCCCTTTGCTTTGATTCTTTCAGTGCTGTAAGGGTTCAATCGCAATGGTGCACGGGAACATGCTACAATAGCGGATTCATTTGAATCTGTAACTTCTTAATTTTTTGGAGTTTTTATGGCGATCGAGCGCACCCTGTCGATTATCAAGCCGGACGCAGTGGCCAAGAACGTGATCGGCCAGATCTATACCCGTTTTGAAAACGCTGGTCTGAAGATCGTGGCATCGCGCATGGTTCATCTGTCGCGTGCTGACGCCGAGAAGTTCTACGCCGTGCACGCAGCACGTCCGTTCTTCAAGGACCTCGTTGAATTCATGATCTCGGGTCCGGTGGTCGTGCAGGCGCTGGAAGGCGAAAACGCGATCCTGAAACACCGGGATCTGATGGGTGCGACTGACCCGAAGAAGGCAGAAAAGGGCTCGATCCGTGCGGACTTCGCGGACAGCATCGACGCCAACGCGGTGCACGGCTCGGACGCACCGGAAACGGCCGCGATTGAAATCGCATTCTTCTTCCCCCAAGTCAACGTCTACTCGCGTTGAGCGCCTCGCGCTGAGGTCAGGCGCTGGCCTCGGTCGTAAGCCGTGTCCGCCTGGCGCGTTTCGTGCAGCCGAGTTGTTTTATCGCATGAATCGCGCGCGTTGCACGGCAAAGTAGTAAGGTAAAAGCAGCAGGAATGGGCGCGAACGGGCACGGCGTTCATGCAGCTTGTTGCATGAACGTAGTCTCGCAATGAAATGGCAGGATTCGATATGACGAGCAGTCCCTCCGTCAACCTTCTCGACCTCGACGCCCAAGGGCTCGTCGCCTATTGCGACAGCCTGGGCGAGAAACCGTTTCGCGCCAAGCAATTGCAGCGCTGGATTCATCAATACAACGCTGCCGACTTCGACGGCATGACCGATCTCGCGAAGTCCTTGCGCGAAAAGCTCAAAGGGCGCGCCGCGATCACGATGCCGGGCGTCGTCAGCGACCACGTTTCGTCGGACGGCACACGCAAGTGGCTGATCGACGTCGGAAACGGCAACGCCGTTGAAACCGTCTACATCCCCGAAGAAACGCGCGGCACGCTGTGTGTGTCGTCACAGGCTGGGTGTGCGGTCAACTGCCGGTTCTGCTCGACCGGCAAGCAGGGGTTCTCCCGCAATCTCACCACCGGCGAAATCATCGGCCAGTTGCGCATGGCTGAGTTTGCGCTGCGCGCGTCGCGTGGTGATGCTGGCGGCCGCGCGATGGGCGGCGACGGCAAGGGCGAGCGCGTCGTCACGAACGTCGTGATGATGGGGATGGGCGAGCCGCTGCTCAATTACGACGCGGTCGTGCCGGCCATGCGCCTGATGCTCGACGACAATGCGTACGGCCTGTCGCGCCGGCGCGTCACGTTGTCCACTTCGGGTGTCGTACCGATGATGGACCGGCTCGGCGCGGATCTGCCCGTGGCGCTCGCGGTGTCGCTGCATGCCTCGAACGACGCGCTGCGCGACGTGCTGGTGCCGCTCAACAAAAAGTATCCGCTGCGCGAGCTGATGGCGGCGTGCGAGCGCTATCTGAAAGTCGCGCCGCGAGATTTCATTACGTTCGAATACTGCATGCTCGATGGCGTGAACGACAGCGAGGCGCACGCGCGCGAGTTGCTCGCCGTCACGCGTAACGTGCCGTGCAAGTTCAATCTGATTCCGTTCAATCCGTTCCCCGAATCGGGCCTTATCCGTTCGAAGCCGGAACAGATCAAGCGGTTTGCGCAGGTGTTGATGGACGCTGGCGTGGTCACCACTGTGCGCAAGACCCGCGGCGACGATATCGATGCTGCCTGCGGTCAGCTGGCCGGCGCGGTCAAAGACCGCACGCGTCTTGCTGAGCGCACCGGGAAGGCGGCGAAGGTGATCGAGGTTCGCGCCGTGTAATCGCGAGGGGCGGCAGGGCGTCGGCGTTCGGCGGAAAATACCGCGAGCGCAAAAATGCTCCCATGCCACCGGCGATTAAAAGAAAGTTTGCAGAATCGATCGGGAGCGGTACACAAAGCCGCACATTTTGTTATAAACGGTCTGCGATTTGGACGTGACGCTCGAGCCCGTCCGGTCGCACGATTAAAAGAATCGACGCGAAAGGATTTGGGATGAGTGAGCCGCAGCACCCGCAGCCGCACGAGACAGACACGAGCGATGGCCATCCGGCACCCGTTGCAAGGGCGGTGGTCCAGCCTGTCGTGCAGCCGGCCCTTGATTCGTTGGCAGCGGTTGGCGCGCGCTTGACCCAGTTGCGCGAGTCGAAAGGCTGGACTATCGAGGACGTGTCGGCGCGGCTGAAGGTGTCGGTCGTCAAGCTGAGCGCGCTCGAGGCGGGCGACGTCAGCCATCTGCCGGACACGACGTTCGCACTCGGCGTCGTGCGCAGCTACGCGAAAATGCTGGGCGCCGATCCGGCGCCTTTTACGGCGGCGCTGCGTCGCGAGAAGGGCGTGCCGGCGCCGAATCTGTCGATGCCGGCGTCATCGGGCAAGGATCTGCCGCGCGGTAAGGTTTCGCTGTCGCTCGGCGACAGCGGGCATAAGAGCCGTTCGTGGCTGTGGGGCATTGCGGCGATCGTCGTCGCGGTCATCGCACTCGGGATGTGGCGCACTAACGGCGGTGATTCGTCCGCGTGGCTCGCGCGCCTGAAGGCAAGCGCGAATAGTTCGACTAGCAGCGACACGGCGGCTTCGGGCGCGGTCGCTCAGGGTCCGGCGACGGCGGCGGAAGGGGCATCGGCGCCCGACGCGGCGGCCACGGCTGACAACGCGGCGAGCGCGGATAATGCGGCGTCTGCGTCGGCAACGCCGATGCCGGCTCCGCTTGCCACTGGCACTGCGCCGGGCTCGGCCCCGGCAGCGAATCCAGCGGCAACGCCGGCACCGAAGGCCGGCTCGCAGGCTCAGGCACAGGCCGCCATGAAGAGCGCAAATGCACCGGTGGTCGTGGCGAACGCGTCGGCACCGGCGGTCACGCCAGCGCTCGGCGAGGCGGTCGTTGCGCTGCGCGTGACGCAGGACAGCTGGTTCAGCGTGCGTGACAAGAACGGCAAGGAACTGTTCTCCGGCCTCGTGCATGCCGGCGATCCGAAGCAAGTGACGGGTGTCGGTCCGTTCAAGGTCACGGTCGGCAACAAGGCGGGTCTCGAGTCGGTGACGCTCGACGGCCAGCCGGTCGATCCGTCGAAATATGCGACAGCCAAGGGCAACGTGGCGCGCTTTGCGCTGCCTTGACAGATACGGTACGCGCCGCGGTCAACCGGTCCGCGGCGCTTTTTCAATTCAGGCGCTGCGTTTTTGCATAGCGCGTGCGGCGTAAATGGGTTTTTCGATGCAAACCGAAGCTCAATCCCAATCCTGTAGCAAGATCGTTTCAGACGAGCCGGTGTTCAGCGGCCCCGCGATGCGGCGCAAGTCGCATGCGGTCAACGTCCGCTGGGGTGGTCAGCTCGTGACCATCGGCGGCGATGCGCCGGTGCGCGTGCAGTCGATGACCAACACCGACACCGCCGACGCGATCGGTACCGCTATCCAGATCAAGGAACTGGCGCAAGCCGGGTCCGAACTGGTGCGTATCACCGTGAATACGCCGGAAGCGGCGGCGGCCGTGCCGGCGATCCGCGAGCAACTCGACCGCATGGGCGTGATGGTGCCGCTCGTCGGCGACTTCCATTACAACGGCCACCTGCTGCTGCGCGACTATCCGGGCTGCGCGGAATCGCTGTCGAAGTACCGGATCAATCCGGGCAACGTCGGGCACGGCGCGAAGCGCGACACGCAGTTCGCGCAGATGATCGAGACGGCGGTCAAATACGACAAGCCGGTGCGCATCGGCGTGAACTGGGGCAGCCTCGACCAGGACCTGCTCGCGAAGATGATGGACGAAAACGGCTCGCGCGCCACTCCGTGGGAAGCGCAAAGCGTGATGTACGAAGCGCTGATCCAGTCGGCGATCGGCTCGGCGGAACGTGCGGTCGAACTCGGCCTCGGGCGCGACCAGATCATCCTGTCGTGCAAGGTCAGCGGCGTGCAGGATCTGATTGCCGTGTACCGCGAACTCGCGCGCCGTTGCGATTTCGCGCTGCATCTTGGCCTGACCGAAGCGGGCATGGGTTCGAAGGGCATCGTCGCGTCAACCGCGGCGCTGTCGGTTCTGCTGCAGCAGGGCATCGGCGATACGATCCGTATTTCGCTGACGCCGGAACCGGGCGCGTCGCGCACAGGCGAAGTGATCGTCGGTCAGGAAATTCTGCAGACCATGGGCCTGCGCTCGTTCACGCCGATGGTGATCGCGTGCCCCGGCTGCGGCCGCACCACGAGCACGCTGTTCCAGGAACTCGCGTCGCAGATCCAGACCTACCTGCGTCAGCAGATGCCGGTGTGGCGCGACCAGTATCCCGGCGTCGAGCAGATGCACGTCGCGGTGATGGGCTGCATCGTCAATGGTCCGGGCGAATCGAAGCAGGCGAATATCGGCATCAGCCTGCCGGGCTCGGGCGAGAATCCGGCCGCGCCGGTGTTCATCGACGGCGAAAAGGTGAAGACGCTGCGCGGCGAGAACATCGCGCAAGAATTCCAGCAAATCGTGAGCGACTACGTCGAGCGCCGCTATGGCCGCGCCGACGCGCTCAACTAAAAACCGGCTATCGAAACACAGATGACTGAACAGAAGAAAAAGCTCGAGAAGCTGTCTGGCGTGAAGGGCATGAACGACATCCTTCCGCAGGAAGCCGGGCTCTGGGAATTTTTCGAAACCACCGTCAAGTCGATGCTGCGTTCGTACGGATACCAGAATATCCGCACGCCGATCGTCGAGCATACGCAGCTGTTCACACGCGGTATCGGCGAAGTGACCGACATCGTCGAAAAAGAGATGTACAGCTTCACCGACGCATTGAACGGCGAAAACCTGACGATGCGCCCGGAAAACACGGCGGCCGTGGTGCGCGCGTCGATCGAACACAACATGCTGTACGATGGCCCGAAGCGTCTGTGGTATATCGGTCCGATGTTCCGTCACGAGCGTCCGCAGCGCGGCCGTTATCGCCAGTTCCACCAGGTCGGTGTCGAGGCGCTCGGTTTCGCGGGTCCGGATGCGGACGCGGAAATCATCATGATGTGCCAGCGTCTGTGGGACGACCTCGGCCTGACTGGCATCAAGCTCGAAATCAACTCGTTGGGCCTCGCTGAAGAGCGCGCCGCGCATCGTGTCGAACTGATCGCGTATCTCGAAAAGCACATGGACGTGCTCGACGAAGAGGCGAAGCGCCGTCTCTATACGAACCCGCTGCGCGTGCTCGATACGAAGAATCCTGCGCTGCAGGAAGTTGCGCGGAACGCGCCGAAGCTGATCGATTTTCTTGGGGAAGAATCGCGCGCGCACTTCGAAGCTCTGCAGCGTCTGCTGAAGGCGAACAACCTTCCGTTCACGATCAATCCGCGTCTCGTGCGCGGTCTCGATTACTACAATCTGACCGTGTTCGAGTGGGTGACCGACAAACTCGGCGCGCAAGGCACGGTCGCGGCGGGCGGCCGCTACGATCCGCTGATCGAACAGCTCGGCGGCAAGCCGACGGCTGCGTGCGGCTGGGCGATGGGCGTCGAGCGGATTCTCGAGCTGCTGAAGGAAGAACAGCTCGTGCCGGAAGACGAAGGTTGCGACGTGTACGTGGTCCATCAGGGCGACACCGCGCGCGAGCAAGCGTTCATCATCGCCGAGCGTCTGCGCGATACCGGTCTCGACGTGATCCTGCATTGCAGCGCGGACGGTCAGTCGGCAAGCTTCAAGTCGCAGATGAAGCGCGCCGACGCGAGCGGTGCCGCGTTCGCGGTCGTGCTTGGCGAAGATGAGATCGCCAACGGCACGGTCGGCGTGAAACCGCTGCGCGATACACAAGCCCACGGCGGTAAGAACGAGCAACAGAACGTGCCCGCCGAAGACTTGACCGAATATCTAATCAATGCGATGGTTGCATCCGCCGAAGACGGCGACGACTGATCGCGATGTCGTTGGGCCGGCTGGCTCGACACGCACACGTAGCAAGAATGAGGAAATCGCCGGGCAATGAGTTACCACGACGAACAAGAATCGATCGAAAGTCTGAAGGCATGGTGGACGCAGTGGGGCAATGCGACCACGTGGATCGTGCTGGTGGTGTTGCTGGCAGGCGCGAGCTGGAACGGTTGGAATTTCTGGCAGCGTCGTCAGGCCGCGGAAGCCGCGGTGCTGTATGACCAGGTTCAGCAAGCCGCGGCATCGGGCGATAAGGCGCAGATTGCGCGCGTCGCCGCCGACATGGAAGACAAGTTCGGCCGTACTGCCTACGCGCAGATGACCGCGCTCGGCGCCGCCAAGGCGCTGTACGCCGCTGGCGACGAAGCCGGCGCGAAAGCGCAGCTGCAATGGACGATCGATCACGCGAAGGACGACGAGTTCAAGCAGATCGCGAAGCTGCGCATGGCATCGCTGCTGCTCGACGACAAGGCGTACGACCAGGGCCTCGCGCTCCTGGCCGAGCCACAATCCGATGCCTTCAAGGGCGTCGTGGCGGACCGCCGCGGCGACCTGCTCGCCGCCCAGGGCAAGCGCGACGACGCGCGCGCGGCCTACAAGCTCGCGCTCGACTCGCTGTCGAACAGCGACAGTTCGGCGCGCCAGTTGATCCAGTTCAAGCTGGATGCGCTTGGCGGCTGAGCGTCCCGCGCGGCGCGCCGCGAGCCACGACCGCAAGGCGGTCTCCTTTAATCCAATTTCCTGAATGCTTCGTCCACCGATGAATCTGCTGAAACGTTACGCCGTGCCCGTTATCTGTGCGATGACCGTTCTCACGCTGGCGGCTTGCTCATCCACGAAAGACGAGCGCCGTGTGCCGACGCCGCTCACCGAGTTCAAACCCGTGCTCGACGTGCAGCAGTCCTGGTCGGCGAGCGTCGGCAAGGCGGGCCGCTACCTGTTCTCGCCGGTTGCGCTCGGCAATGCCGTGTATGCTGCCGGCACGAATGGCACGGTCGCCAAGATCGACGCGCAAACGGGCAAGGACGTGTGGCGCGTCAAGTTGCACGATGATCTGTCGGCGGGCGTCGGCAGCGATGGCACGCTCACCGCGGTCGGTGGCTTGAAGGGCGACGTGTACGTGCTAGGCGCGGACGGCAAGCAGCTGTGGACCGCGAAGGCGCCGGGCGAGATCATTACGCCGCCGCTCGTCGGCAACGGCCTCGTGATCGTGCGCACGATCGACGGCCAGATCGTCGCGTTCAACGCGCAAACCGGCGAGCAGAAGTGGAACTTCCGCAACCGCGCGGTGCCGCTGAACCTGCGCGTATCGTCGGGCATGACGTTCGCAGGTGACGCGGCCGTGCTGGCAGGCTTCCCGGGCGGCTCGTTCGCCGCGATCAACTTGCAGACGGGCGACGCCTACTGGCAGACGCCGGTGTCGTATCCGAAGGGCGTGACCGAGGTCGAGCGTATCAACGACGTGACCGGCCCGCCCACGCTGGTGGGTTCGGAGACCTGCGCGGTGACGTTCCAGGGCCAGATTGGCTGTTTCGACGCCAACTCGGGCCGCGCGCTGTGGGGCAAGCCGTTCTCGAGCACGACCGGCCTCGCGCAGGATGAGCGCAGCGTGGTCGCCGCCGACGACTGGTCGGTCGTGTCCGCATTCGACGTGAACAACGGCTCGGTGCTGTGGAAGAACGACACGCTGAAGAACCGCGACCTGAGCGTGCCGACGCTGCTCGGCCGCGCGGCCGTGTTCGGCGACTACAAGGGCTTCGTGCATTTCCTGTCGACCGTCGACGGCACGCTCGTCGCACGAGTGAAGACCGACGGCAGCGCGATTACCGCGGCGCCGGTGCTGGCTGGCGACACGCTGGTCGTACAGACGCGCGACGGCGGCCTGTTCGGCTATCGTCCGCGCTGATCGCTATAAATGATGTCAGGCGCGCAGGCCGGCTTTGCCGGCCGCGCGCTTTTTAATTGAAGTCTGCGCCGGCTTTGGCGTGCGGCTCCTGCGTCGGGTTGCCACGCTGCCCGTCGCGTGATCGGGCAGGCTCAATAGAAAAAATCGCCGGACGGGCTGGTCCGGCAAGTCGGATCGAGGCTGTGGCCGCCGGCATGCAAGGCGGCGCGTGCGCTTCGTCGGCGGCCTTGCAAATTAAAGACGCCCTCGAACACGAGCGCGTCAGCCGTCGAGCAGCCCGGTCTGAAGCAGGCGCCCCGGCGGCGTCTGTGCAGCCCACGCCCGTCCGCCTGGATGCGCATATCGATCGCGCATCCGGAGCAGGCTGAATTCGTGATAATTTCGTCAGAACGCCACCCCGTGGCGGCCGCCTGGCGTCGCTACGCGCGCGATCGGTTGCGATCCCGCGTTTCACCGTGAACAACATCAGATGAAACCCGTTATTGCCCTCGTTGGGCGCCCCAATGTGGGGAAATCCACGCTGTTCAACCGCCTTACGCGTTCGCGTGATGCGCTGGTTGCCGACCTGCCCGGTCTCACGCGCGATCGCCATTACGGCGAAGGACGCGCCGGCGAGCGGCCGTATCTGGTCGTCGACACCGGCGGCTTCGAGCCGGTCGCGAAAGACGGCATCCTGCACGAGATGGCGCGCCAGACCCGCCAGGCGGTCGAAGAGTCGGACGTCGTCGTGTTCATCGTCGATGGGCGCAACGGTCTCGCGCCGCAGGACAAGTCGATCGCCGACTATCTGCGCAAGGTCGGCCGGCCGATCTTCCTCGTCGTGAACAAGGCCGAGGGCATGAAGTACGCCAACGTCGCGGCCGACTTCTACGAGCTCGGTCTCGGCGATCCGCGCGCGATTTCGGCCGCGCACGGCGACGGCGTCACCGACATGATCAACGAGGCGCTCGAAGTCGCGTATGCCGGTCAGCCGGAAGAGAGCGAGGAAGACAAGGAAGCGCGCGGCGTGAAGATCGCCATCGTCGGCCGGCCGAACGTTGGTAAGTCGACGCTGATCAATGCGCTGGTCGGCGAAGAGCGCGTGATCGCGTTCGACATGCCCGGCACTACGCGCGACTCGATCTACGTCGATTTCGAGCGCAACGGCAAGCCGTATACGCTGATCGACACGGCCGGCCTGCGCCGCCGCGGCAAGGTGTTCGAGGCGATCGAAAAGTTCTCGGTCGTGAAGACGCTGCAGTCGATCTCCGATGCGAACGTCGTGATCCTGCTGCTCGACGCGCGTCAGGACATCTCGGATCAGGATGCGCACATCGCTGGCTTCGTCGTCGAGCAGGGCCGCGCGCTGGTGGTTGGCGTGAACAAATGGGACGGTCTCGATCCGCATGTGCGCGAGCGCACCAAAGCCGACCTCGAACGCAAACTAAAATTTCTGGACTTCGCCAAATTCCATTTCATTTCCGCCGCGGAAAAAACCGGAATCGGGCCGCTGATGCGTTCGGTCGACGACGCGTACACGGCCGCGATGTCGAAGCTGCCGACGCCGAAGCTGACGCGCGCGCTGATCGAGGCGGTCGAATTCCAGCAGCCGCGCCGTCGCGGTCCAGTGCGTCCGAAGCTGCGTTACGCACACCAGGGCGGACAGAATCCGCCGATTATCGTGATTCACGGCAATGCGCTCGACGCGATCACCGACACGTATAAGCGGTACCTCGAAAATCGCTTCCGGGAAACTTTCAAGCTGACGGGGACTCCATTGCGAATAGAGTTCAGATCGTCGACGAACCCTTACGCGGACAAAGGCTGAAGCAAGCTGAAGCTGGTCTTAAACCTGGGCTGAAACCCGCGTGTATGCTGGGTTTGGCCGGGGGTCCCGGGCCCGCGCGTCGAAATGAAAATCAGCTATAGTGTAGCGGTTGGCGGCGGATCTCTTTTTCTTCGCCGTCAATTCAGTCAACCTGCAAAAAAATACGGAGTTTGCTATGAGCAACAAAGGGCAATTGTTACAAGACCCGTTTTTGAACGCACTGCGTAAAGAGCATGTGCCGGTGTCGATCTACCTGGTCAACGGCATCAAGCTTCAAGGGAACATCGAATCGTTCGACCAGTACGTCGTGTTGCTCCGGAATACGGTCACCCAGATGGTCTACAAGCACGCCATTTCGACGGTCGTGCCTGCCCGTCCGGTGAATTTCCACCCGGATTCCGAACAGTCCTAACCCTCGCCGCGGCCGGCACACTGTCGCCCGTTGGCGATCACTCCCGGCCGCGTCATTTTGATACCCTCCAATTTGATCAATGCAGCGCTCGTTGGCATCGACTTCGGCAAGATCGATTTCGAAGCCAGTCTCGAAGAACTCAGCCTGCTCGCGCAAAGCGCGGGCGCGAACCCCCTGGTCACCCTCACCGGACGCCGTTCCAGTCCCGACGCGAAGATGTTCGTCGGCAGCGGCAAGGCCGAAGAATTGCGCCTTGCGTGCGAAGCAAACGACATCGAACTCGTGATCTTCAACCATGCTCTGGCGCCTGCGCAGCAGCGCAATCTGGAGCGGGCGCTTAATCGGCGCGTGGTCGATCGCACCAGTCTGATCCTCGACATTTTCGCGCAGCGCGCGCGCAGCCACGAAGGCAAGCTGCAGGTCGAACTCGCGCAGCTGCAATATCTGTCGACCCGGCTGATTCGCGCGTGGACCCACCTCGAACGTCAGAAGGGCGGTATCGGATTGCGCGGTCCAGGCGAGACGCAGCTCGAAACCGACCGCCGGCTGATCGGCGAGCGCATCAAGGCGCTCAAGATCCGCCTCGACAAGCTGCGCCGCCAGCATGGCACGCAACGCCGGGCGCGGCATCGCAACCAGACGATGTCGGTGTCGCTCGTCGGCTACACGAACGCCGGCAAATCGACGCTCTTCAACGCGCTGACCAAGGCGCAGGCGTATGCCGCCGACCAGTTGTTCGCCACGCTCGATACCACCTCGCGGCGCGTGTATCTGGGCGACGAAGCGGGGCAGGTGGTGGTGTCCGATACCGTCGGTTTCATCCGCGAGCTGCCGCACCAGCTCGTCGCCGCGTTCCGCGCGACGCTCGAGGAAACCATTCACGCGGACCTGCTGCTGCATGTCGTCGATGCATCGAGCGCGGTGCGGCTCGACCAGATCGATCAGGTCAACGAGGTGTTGCACGCGATCGGCGCGGACACGATCCGTCAGGTGCTCGTGTTCAACAAGATCGACGCGGTGCCAGAGCTGGCAGCCCGTGGCGACGCGGTCGAGCGGGACGAGTATGGTAATATTTCGCGCGTCTTTTTGAGCGCGCGCACCGGGCAGGGGCTGGATGCATTGCGCGCTGCCATCGCCGAAATCGCTACAGCCGAACCGCTTGCCGACATGCCGTTCGATGCGTCGCAAGATGACCGCGCGGCGCAACTGCGCGACGACCACAAGGTTCCAGAACTCGGGCACTGACCCGTTCCAATTGCACTGACCCGCTGTCTACTCTGGTGAACGAACACAGGTGAACGATTACAACGAGCGGAGTATCTGGCTGCGTATGCGCGCCTTGCTTTCACTGAACGATCCGCGTTGGGGCCGGGGCGACGGCAACGGCGACCGGCAACGGCCGAACGATCCGAAGCGACCGGCACGCGACGGTGAAGGTCCGCCCGATCTCGACGAAATGTGGCGTGATTTCAATCGCCGTCTGTCCCGGATTTTCGGGCGCAGGGGCGGCGGTGTCGGCGGTGGCCGTCCTGACAACGGCCGTGGCGCGCGCATCGGCGTCGGCATCGTGATCGGCGTGCTGATCGCGATCTATCTCGGCAGCGGTGTGTTCGTCGTGCAGGATGGCCAGGCGGCCGTCGTGCTGCAGTTCGGCAAGTATCGCTATACCGCGGCGCCGGGCGTGCACTGGCGTCTGCCGTTTCCGTTCGAGTCCCACGAGTTCGTCAATGTCGGGCAGATCCGCCAGGTCGAGATCGGCCGTAGCAATGTGGTGCGTCTCGCGAACGTGAAGGACGCGTCAATGCTCACGCACGACGGCGACATCGTCGACGTGCGCTTCGCCGTGCAGTACCAGGTGCGCAAGCCCAACGACTTTCTGTTTCGCAGCGTCGATCCCGATCAGAGCGTGATGCATGCCGCGCAGGCGGCGGTGCGCGGCATCGTCGGCGCGCAGAGCACTAGCGATATCCTCGATCAGGATCACGAAACTTTGCGCCAGCAGCTGATCGCGGCGATCCAGCAATCGCTCGATCAGTACCAGTCCGGTCTGGCAGTCACGGGCGTGACGATTCAGAGCGTGCAGGTGCCCGAGCAGGTGCAACCCGCGTTCGCCGACGCTGCGAAGGTGCACGACGAAAACGAACGCGCGAAACGCGATGCGCAGGCTTATGCGGCCGATCTCCTGCCGCGCGCGCAGGCCGACGTCGATCGTCAGGTCCAGGAAGCCAAAACCTATAGCCAGACCACGGTCGCGCAGGCGCAGGCCGAGGCCGAGCGCTTCAACCAGGTCTACGCCCAATACGCGAAGGCGCCGGCCGTCGTGCGCTTCCGCCTGTACATGGAAACCATGCAGCAGATTTACGCGAACGCGACCAAGGTGTTCGTCGACGCGAAGAACGGCAACAACGTGCTGTATCTGCCGCTCGACAGGCTCGTCGAGCAGAACCGCGAACGCCAGGCCGCGGCGCCGGGCGCCGCCGCTTCGGGTCCTGCTGTCGCGGGCGCGCCGCAAGCGGCGAGTGCGGCCGCGCCGTCGGCCGCGTCGGCCGCTGAGACCGGTGCCGCGGCAGGCTCCGCCGCCGCTGGCGCATCCGCACCCGCCGCTTCCGCGCCTGCGCCAGCGAGCCGGCCGAGCGCCGCGTCGCTGCGCTCGCGCGAAGCGTTCCGCAATCGCATGCGCGAAGACGACGTTCAATAAGGAGCGCACAAGAATATGAACCGAATCATTGCGCTCGTCGTCGCGCTCGTCATCGTGCTGTTCGCGGCATCGTCGATGGTGTTCGTCGTCGATCAACGGCATATGGCTGTGTTGTCCGCGCGCGGCGACGCGACGCCCACGCTGCTCGGCCCGGGGCTGCACGTGAAGCTGCCGCCGCCGCTGCAAACGGTCGCGTTCGTCGACAATCGCATCCAGTCGCTCGACGCACCCGACGAAGATCATTACGTCACGTCCGACAAAACCGATCTGCTGGTCAACCCGGTGATCAAGTTCCGCGTGACCGATCCGCTGAAGCTGATCGCCGAAACGAAGGGTGATCCGCAGAGTCTGCCCGACCGGCTCGCGCTGCTGTCGCGCGGCGCGCTCGGCGACGCGTTCGGCAAGTTCACGCTGTCCGACGCGCTCGCCAAACAACCGGCGATCGCCGAACAGGCCCGCGGTGCGATGGACAAGGGCGCGGCATCGCTCGGCGTATCGGTCGTGGATGTGCAACTCACGCGCGTCGATTTCCCGGCAGCGGTGGCCGACTCGGTATTCAAGCGCATGATCGCCGCGCGCCAGCAGGTCGCGGCGGACGAGCGAGCGAAGGGCGCCGCCGAAGCGAACCAGATCCGCGCGGACGCGCTCGCGAAGCAGCAGGCGGTGCTCGCCGACGGCCTCGCGCAGGCGCAGGGCATTCGCGGCGAAGGCGATGCAAAGGCCGCGGAGATCGCTGCCGAAGCGTTCGGCAAGGATCCGCAGTTCTACCAGTTTTATCAAAGCATGCAGGCGTACCGGAAGACCTTCAAGCCGGGCGACCTGATCGTGGTCGACTCCAGTAGCGAGTTCTTCCGCTTCATGCGTAGCCCGACCGGCGGCGTCGCCCCGGACGCTTCCGCGCCTGCTGCGCGCAAACGCTGATTACCGAAGGCCGCGGCATCCGCATCGCGGCCGCTTCACTCGCATGGACATAGCTGGTTCGTTATTGCTCGCGATCGCGCTGATGCTGATTATCGAGGGGATGTTTCCGTTCGTTTTTCCAACCGCCTGGCGCGACACGTTCCGTAAAATAGCGGAACGACCGCCGCATCAGATTCGTGTCGGAGGGCTCATCGTGATGTTGCTCGGGCTGGTTCTACTGTTCATCGCGACCTGAAGCCGGCTTGCTTGTCTGACGAACGCCGCGTGTTGCGGCGTGTTTTGCCGGCCCGAGCAAAACGCGTACTGACCGGCCACGCCGCCGCGCGTCGCGCGCGTGCCGCAAAGCGCCGCCCGGGCGTCTGTGTCAGCCGCCAGAATCAAGCCGCTCTACGTCATTCACACTCATCATCGGCGCTGCAAGACGCCGTGTTCAACGCCGTAGGACTGTATCGATGTCGACCTGGTTGCTTCCTGAGAATATCGCCGACGTGCTGCCGTCGGAGGCCCGCAAGATCGAAGAATTGCGGCGTCATCTGCTGGACCGTTTCCGCTCGTACGGCTACGAGATGGTGATGCCGCCGCTGCTCGAATACCTCGAGTCGCTGCTGACGGGCGGTGGGCACGATCTGAATCTGCGGACCTTCAAGCTCGTCGATCAGCTGTCGGGCCGCACGCTCGGTCTGCGCGCCGACATCACGCCGCAGGTCGCGCGCATCGACGCGCATCTGCTGAACCGCCAGGGCGTCACGCGTCTTTGCTATGCGGGCAACGTCGCGCATACGCGCCCGCGCGGCCTGCATGCGACGCGTGAGCAGATCCAGATCGGTGCGGAAATCTACGGCCACGCGGGGCTCGAAGCGGACCTCGAAATCCAGCAGCTGATGCTCGACGCGCTGCGTCTCGCCGGCCTCGCGAAGGTGCGTCTGGACCTGTGTCACGCGGGTGTGCTGGCCGCGCTGATCGAAGCCGAGCCGGCCGCCGAGGAACTCGGCCAGGCGCTCTACGACGCGCTGGCCGGCAAGGACGTGCCGCGCCTGGTCGAGATGACCGCGCAATTCTCGCCGGTGATTCGCGATGCGCTGCGCGCGCTGCCGACGCTGTACGGCGACGCGTCGGTGCTCGAAGAGGCCCGCGCGCGTCTGCCGAATTCACCGGCGATCGCCCGCGCGCTCGACGACCTCGCGTTCCTCGCGAGCCAGGTCGACGGCGCCGAAGTGATGATCGACCTCGCCGATCTGCGCGGCTACGCGTACCACAGCGGCGTGATGTTCTCCGCTTACGTGGACGGCGTGCCGAACGCGGTCGCGCGCGGCGGCCGTTACGACCACGTCGGTCAGGCCTATGGCCGCGCTCGCGCGGCAACCGGCTTTTCGCTGGATCTGCGCGAAGTCGCGCGGATCTCGCCGGTCGAAGCGCGCAGCAGCGCGATCCTCGCGCCGTGGCGGCACGACGAAGCGTTGCGCGTGGCGGTCGCGGCATTGCGCGATGGCGGTGAAGTGGTAGTCCAGGCGCTGCCTGGCCACAAGCACGATCTCGATGAATTCGCGTTCGACCGGGTGCTGGTCGAGCGCAATGGCGCATGGGTGGTTGAACCGCGCGCTTGAGCCGCGCGTTCCGATCTACGCTGCCGGGGACCCGTCACCCGACGTTCGCCCGAGGGCGGCGCAACCACCGCCCGAATCGCGCGCGGTCGAGCGACTCTGCGCGGCCGCGCATCCCTTCCAATACTCAACATAACGTGCATACCGTTGAGCGGAAACGGAAAAATTCCGGAAGCTTCCGCGAACCCAGGTAAAATACGTTTTTAACCAGCTTACGAAACAACATGTCTGCCAGCGCAGTGAATGTGAACCCCGGGCGCAACGTCGTCGTCGTGGGTACCCAATGGGGTGATGAGGGCAAGGGCAAGATCGTCGACTGGCTGACGGACCACGCTCAGGGCGTCGTTCGCTTCCAGGGCGGTCACAATGCCGGTCACACGCTTATCATCGGCGGCAAGAAAACCATCTTGCGTCTGATTCCGTCGGGCATCATGCATCCCGGCGTCGCGTGCTACATCGGCAATGGCGTCGTGTTGTCGCCGGAAGCGCTGTTCAAGGAAATCGGCGAACTCGAAGCCGCCGGCATCGACGTCCAGAAGCGCCTGTTCATTTCCGAAGCCACCACGCTGATCCTGCCGTACCACGTCGCGATCGACCAGGGCCGCGAAGCGCGCCGCGGCGCGAGCAAGATCGGCACGACCGGCCGCGGCATCGGCCCGGCCTACGAAGACAAGGTCGCGCGCCGCGGCCTGCGCGTGCAGGACCTGTTCGACGCGCCAGCCTTCGCCGAGCGTCTGCGCGAAAACCTCGACTATCACAACTTCGTGCTCACGCAGTACCTCGGCGCTGCCGCGGTCGACTTCCAGCAAACGCTCGACACGATGCTGAGCTACGCCGACCGACTGAAGCCGATGGTCACCGACGTGTCGCGCCGTCTCTACGACGTCAACGCGAACGGCGGCAATCTGCTGTTCGAAGGCGCGCAGGGCACGCTGCTCGACATCGACCATGGCACCTATCCGTTCGTCACCTCGAGCAACTGCGTCGCGGGTGCCGCGACGGCGGGCGCGGGCGTCGGTCCGCAGAAGCTCAACTACATCGTCGGCATCACGAAGGCGTACTGCACGCGTGTCGGTTCGGGCCCGTTCCCGAGCGAACTGTACGATGCGGACAATGCCTCGCGCCAGGACCCGATCGGCCTCGAACTCGCCACCGTCGGCAAGGAATTCGGCTCGGTCACCGGCCGTCCGCGCCGCACCGGCTGGCTCGACGTCTCCGCGCTGCGTCGCTCGATCCAGATCAACGGTGTGACGGGGCTGTGCATGACCAAGCTCGACGTGCTCGACGGTCTCGACGAAGTGAAGCTGTGCGTCGGCTACACGATCGACGGCCACGACGTCGATCTGCTGCCGCGCGGCGCGACGGAAGTCGCGCGCTGCGTACCGGTCTACGAAACCTTCGCGGGATGGAAGGAAAGCACGGTCGGCATCAAGGAGTGGGACAAGCTGCCCGCCAACGCGCGTGCGTACCTGACGCGCGTGCAGGAAGTCGCGGGCATTCCGATCGACATGGTCTCCACCGGTCCGGACCGCGACGAAACGATTCTGCTGCGTCATCCGTTCAAGGTCTAAGCGATGCAAGGTGTACCCCATGATCGCGATGAAAGATCCGCGCAACGACGACAAGAACCTGTGGGTCGGCTGGGACGAATATCACCGGCTGATCGAGATGCTCGCACTTGCCGTGCACGAATCGGGCTGGAAGTTCGACAAGATCCTGTGCCTCGCGCGCGGCGGTCTGCGCGTCGGCGACCAGCTGTCGCGCATCTACGATCTGCCGTTGGCGATTCTGGCAACGAGCTCTTATCGCGAGGCAGCGGGCACGCAGCAGGGCGAACTCGACATCGCGCAATACATCACGATGACGCGCGGCGAACTGCACGGTAACGTGCTGCTCGTCGACGACCTCGTCGATTCGGGCGTCACGCTCGCGCGCGTGCAGCAGCATCTGAAGGAACGCTATCCGGCCATCACCGCGGTGCGCTCGGCCGTGCTGTGGTACAAGGGCTGCTCGAAGGTGAAGCCCGATTACCACGTGCAGTATCTGCCGACCAACCCGTGGATTCATCAGCCGTTCGAGGAGTGGGACACGGTGCGTCCGCATAACCTCGGCGCGTGGATCAAGCGCGGCATCGCCCAGGCCGATGAGGCGTCGGGCAATTGACGCGAAGCCGCGCGCCTCACGCTTTGTCGCATCGGATCTCGTGCGTCATCGCGGTGTCACAAAACGGAGCCCAGGCGGGCTCCGTTTTTTTATGCGTCACGCGCGGCGCCAGGACGTCCGCACCGCGGCAGGCGCGTCCATATCGCAGTGCTACACTGCGCGGACATCCACGTGGCGTATCCACAACAAGCCGGGCGGTACCGGATGGGCAGTTTAAAATAGCGGTCGTTTTTTCCGCCCCGGAACGGATTTCCTCGCGTCCATGACAGATAACAATCACGTACACAAACAGCCACTGCCTTCCCTTGCGATTGCCGCGATCGGAGTGGTGTTCGGCGACATCGGTACGAGCCCGTTGTACGCGCTGAAGGAAGCCTTCAGTCCGTCGCACGGCATCCCGTTGACCGATCAGTCGATCCTTGGGGTTATTTCGCTGCTGTTCTGGGCGATCGTGATCGTGGTCGGCGTCAAGTACGTGCTGTTCGTGATGCGCGCCGACAACAACGGCGAGGGCGGCGTCCTCGCGCTGATGGCGCTGGCGATGCGCTCGGTCGATCAGAAATCGAAAATGGCCGGCCTTCTGATGATGCTCGGCATCTTCGGCGCCTGCATGTTTTACGGCGACGCGGTGATCACGCCGGCAATCTCGGTGATCTCGGCGGTCGAAGGTCTCGAAATCGCCGCGCCGCATCTGGCGCATCTGGTGATTCCGCTGACCGTCGTGATCCTGATCGTGCTGTTCTGGATCCAGCGGCACGGCACGGCCACGGTCGGCCGTCTGTTCGGGCCGATCATGACGCTTTGGTTCCTCGTGCTCGCCGTGCTCGGCCTGTGGCACATCATGCAGTCGCCGAATGTGATCCAGGCGCTCAATCCCTACTACGCGTACACGTTCATGGCCGCGCACGTGCTGCAGGCCTACGTGGTGCTCGGCTCGGTCGTGCTGGTGCTGACCGGCGCGGAGGCGCTGTACGCGGACATGGGCCACTTCGGCGCGCAGCCGATCCGCATGGCGTGGTACGTGCTCGTGATGCCTTCGCTCGTGCTGAACTACTTCGGCCAGGGCGCGCTGCTGATGCACGACCCAAAGGCGATCGAAAATCCGTTCTTCCTGCTCGCGCCGGACTGGGCGTTGTTGCCGCTCGTCGTGCTGTCGACGGTCGCGACGGTGATCGCGTCGCAGGCGGTGATTTCGGGCGCCTACTCGCTGACGAGCCAGGCGATCCAGCTCGGCTACGTGCCGCGCATGAAGGTCCTGCACACGTCCGAACTCGCGATCGGGCAGATCTATGTGCCGGTCGTGAACTGGATGCTGCTGTTCATCATCCTGTGCATCGTGATCGCGTTCAAGAGCTCGGACAATCTGGCGGCCGCGTACGGTATCGCGGTGACTGCAACGATGGTGATCACGACGATCCTTGCCTGCGTCGTGATGGTGAAGGTGTGGAACTGGAACAAACTGCTGGTTGGGCTCATCATCGGCGTGTTCATGGTGGTCGACCTGGGCTTCTTCGGCGCGAACCTGCTGAAGGTCGAAGAGGGCGGCTGGTTGCCGCTGTGCATCGGCGGCCTGCTGTTCTTCCTGCTGATGACGTGGTTCAAGGGCAGGATGATCGTGAAGGAACGCACGGCCGCCGACGGTATTCCGCTGATGCCGTTCCTGCAAGGCCTGCTCGCGCATCCGCCGCATCGCGTGTCGGGCACCGCGATCTATCTGACCGGCAGCGATTCGCTGGTGCCGGTGAGCCTGCTGCACAATCTGAAACACAACAAGGTGCTGCACGAGCGCACGATCTTTCTGACCTTCGTCACGCGCGACATTCCGTACGTGAAGGACGCCGATCGCGTGACCGTGAAGGACATGAACGGTGGCCTGTGGCTGGTGAAGGCAGCCTACGGCTTTAACGAAACGCCCGACGTGAAGGCGGTGCTGCTCGACGTCGGCCGCACGCACGACATGAGCTTCGAATTGATGGACACGTCATTCTTCCTCGCACGCGAAACGGTGGTGCCGACGCAATTGCCGGGCATGTCGGTATGGCGCGAGCGTGTGTTCGCGTGGATGCATCAGAACGCCGCGAAGCCGACCGACTTCTTCAGCATCCCGGCTAACCGGGTCGTGGAACTGGGAACGAAGATCGAGATTTGACGGCTCGCGCGTGACGTGCGGGTGCGCAAACAAAAAGCCCACGCAATGCGTGGGCTTTTTGTTCATGCGCGCGTGCAAGCGGTTGAGCGCGCGACGCAGTCATGTCACGGACCGGAGCGCGTGCGACGACGTGCTCCGGTCCGTGACGCTCACTTCTGCTTGAGCTTCGCAAACGCAGCCGCCATCGCGCCGCCCGGCTCCGGTTCGCGCGAGCGTTGCGGCGCACCGCGTCCCGCTCCGCCGCGATTGAAGCTGCCGCCCGAGCCACCGCGATCCTGCTGCGCACCGCCGCCGCTGCGCGCGGCCGCTGCACCGGGTTCGTCGTCGAGACGCATCGTCAGTGCGATACGCTGGCGCTTCACGTCGACTTCGAGCACCTTGACCTTGACGATCTGACCGGCTTTCACGACCTCATGCGGATCCTTCACGAACTTCGTCGACATCGCCGACACGTGCACGAGGCCATCCTGATGCACACCGATGTCGATGAACGCGCCGAACGCCGCGACGTTCGTCACGACGCCTTCGAGCACCATGCCCGGGATCAGATCGCTGACCTTCTCGACACCGTCGCGGAACGTCGCGGTCTTGAACTCGGGACGCGGATCGCGGCCCGGCTTCTCGAGTTCGACCAGGATGTCGCGCACGGTTGGAAGACCGAAACGCTCGTCGACGAATTCGGTGGGTGACAGTCCGCGTAACGCGTCGCGATTGCCGAGCACTTCGCCGACCTGCTTACTGATCTTCGCGAGGATGCGCTGGACGACCGGATACGCTTCCGGGTGCACCGACGAACGGTCGAGCGGATTCTCGCCGTTATTGATGCGCAGGAAGCCGGCAGCCTGCTCGAAGGTCTTGTCGCCGAGACGCGGCACCTTGCGTAGATGCTCGCGCGACGGGAACGGCCCGTTCGCATCGCGATAGTCGACGATGTTGCGCGCGAGCGTTGCGTTTAAACCCGACACCCGCGCGAGCAGCGCGACCGACGCGGTGTTCGCATCGACGCCGACCGCATTCACGCAGTCTTCGACGACCGCGTCGAGCGAGCGCGCGAGTTCGCGCTGGTTCACGTCGTGCTGATACTGGCCGACGCCGATCGCCTTCGGCTCGATCTTCACGAGCTCGGCGAGCGGGTCCTGCAGACGTCGCGCGATCGACACGGCGCCGCGCAGCGACACGTCCATGGCGGGGAATTCCTTCGCGGCAAGCTCGGACGCCGAGTACACCGACGCGCCGGCTTCGGACACGACGATCTTCTGCAGCTTCAGCTCCGGATGACGCGCGATCAGCTCGCTCGCGAGCTTGTCCGTCTCACGCGACGCGGTGCCGTTGCCGATGCTGATCAGCTCGGCCTGCGTTTGCGCGGCGATTCGCGCGAGCTTCGCGAGCGAGCCGTCCCAGTCGCGGCGCGGCTCGTGCGGGTAGATCGTGTCGGTCGCGAGCACCTTGCCGGTGCGGTCGACCACCGCCACCTTCACGCCGGTGCGCAAGCCCGGATCCAGACCGATCACGGCCTTCGGACCAGCCGGCGCCGCGAGCAGCAGGTCCTTCAGATTGCGCGCGAACACGCGGATCGCTTCGTGTTCGGCTTCGTCGCGCAGATTGGTCAGCAGCTCGTTTTCGAGGTGCGGCTGCACCTTCACGCGCCAGCACCAGCGGCACACGTCGGAGAGCCACTTGTCGGCGGGGCGGTTCTGATTGGCGATGCCGAAGTGCCGCGCGATCAGCGCTTCGCCCGGGTGCGGCACCTGCGCGTCGAGCTCTTCGCCGAGGCCGAGCTTGATCATCAGCACGCCGGCATTGCGGCCGCGGAACAGTGCGAGCGCGCGATGCGACGGCACCGTGCGGATCGTTTCGGCGTAGTCGTAGTAGTCGCGGAATTTCTCTTCTTCCGCGGTTTCCTTGCCTTCCACGACCTTCGACGACACCACGCCCTGGTTGAACAGATAGTCGCGCAGCTTGCCGAGCAGTTCGGCGGTCTCGCCGAACTGTTCGGAAAGGATGTCGCGCGCGCCGTCGAGCGCGGCCTTCACATCGGCGACGCCTTTGTCCGCGTCCACGTACGCCGCGGCTTCGGCTTGCGGATCGAGCAGCGGATTGCCGAGCAGCGCGTCGGCGAGCGGCTGCAAGCCGGCTTCGCGCGCGATCTGCGCGCGCGTGCGGCGCTTCGGTTTGTATGGCAGATAGAGGTCTTCGAGCACCTGTTTGCTGTCGGCGCCTTCGATCGCGCCGCGCAGCTCGTCGGTGAGCTTGCCCTGTTCGTCGATGCTCGCGATGATCGCCGCGCGCCGGTCTTCCAGCTCGCGCAAATAGACTAGGCGTTCCTCGAGATTGCGCAGTTGCGTGTCGTCGAGATTGTCGGTCACTTCCTTGCGATAACGGGCAATGAACGGAACGGTCGCGCCTTCGTCGAGAAGTTCCACCGCGGCCGCGACCTGGCGCGGCTGGACGGACAGTTCGGTGGCGATGCGCTGGACGATCTTGAGTGCTACGGTTTCCGTCATAAGGTCTTGGTGTTCCTGCGGACTCAGTGATGGGCCGCGCGCGGGCGGCAAATCGGGGCAGGCCGGGCGTGCGCCGCGACCAGGTTGCTAGAGCGGGGCATTTTGCCATAAATGCCAAAGGGCTCAACCGTGGGGTGTTAGAATTTCGGGCATGTTCCGTTGACCCTCTACGACGTTGCCAATCTCCTTGTCCCTCAACCGCCTGGTCTCTTCGCTGGCGTCAGGCTCACTGCCGGGTTCACTGCCGGGTTCGTCTCAATTGCCGCTGGTTTCTTTGCGCTCGTTCGGTCGGTCGGCTTTAACGGCTGCCGCGTCGTGCGTGATCGCCGCAGCGCTCGTCGTGCCGGTGTCGGCCGTGGCGCAAAGTGCGACGCCGGAGCAAGGTACGGGGCCCGTCGCGGCCTCGGGCCCGCAAGCCGCCGCAACCGCCGACGGCCCTCAAAGCGCAAGTGACGTAGCCGTGCTGGACAAGTCGTTCGACGAGCGGCAACAGGTGCTCAATCAGCGCACCGACGACAACAACTATCAATTCGCTGTCGCGCAACACAACTGCTACAGCCGCTTCTTCGTCAATCACTGTCTGAACCGCGCGCGCGACGCGATGCGCAGCGTGCAGGCGGACATCCGCAAGGAACAGCTTGCGCTCGACGCCGAGCAGCGTGCGCAGCGCGCCCGTGAACGCGACGAACGCACCGCGTTGCGGCGCGCGCAAAACGAGGCGGAAGCGCCGCAACGTGCCGCCGAAGACGCGCGCAACGAGCAGGCGTATCAGGAAAAGCAGCGTCAGCACGCGCTCGATCAGGCGCAGCACAACGCCGAGGCGCCGCAGCGCGAAGCCAATGCGCAGGCCTACGCGGAGAAGCAACGTCAGCACGCGCTCGATCAGGCGCAGCGCAACGCCGCGGCACCGCAGCACGAAGCCAATGCGCAGGCCTACGAGGAGAAGCAGCGCCAGCACGCGCTCGATCAGGCGCAGCATGGTGTCACGCCTGCGCAGGCGGCGGCCAATCAGAAGGCCTACGATCAGAAGCAGAGCGACTACCAGCGCAAGCTCGAGGAAGCGCGTCGGCAGGGTGCGCAAAAGGCCGCGGAGCGCCAGCAGAAACAGGAGACTTTCGAGCGGAAGCAGGCCGAGGCCGCGCAGCACAAGCTCGATGTCGAAGCACGTCAAAAGCAGGCCACCGAGAAGGCCGGGCAGAAGCGTCAGGACGAGCTGAAGCAGCAACAGCTCGAAGAGCAGCAAAAGCAGCAACAAGAGCAACAGTAAGCGTGCTGTAGTGGCTGTATCGTAGAGTAAGCCGTGGCGGTCGTGGCCAGGGCCGCCGTAGTCGCCGTAATGCGTTTTGAGGCGGACAGCAACCTCAGGCATCGGACCGCGCGCACGCGGTTCGTGCCGCCGACCAGAGGAGGCGAGCATGCGCGATCGTCATCACGTCATCGACGCAAACACACTTCGCGACCGCATTCTGCAACTGGAATCGGAGCATAGTGGACTCGACCGGTTGATCGACCGGATGTCGGATGAACCCGGCATCGACGACTTCGAGTTGCAGCGCCTGAAAAAGCGCAAACTTAAAGTCAAGGACACCATCATCTTGCTGCAATTGCAGCTCGAACCGGACGCGCGCGCCTGAGTTCGCGGCCTGGCAGGCGCCGGGCGCGCAGCGCGCGAGCCGGACTTAGCAGGAACGCTTGCCTTGAATTCATCGCATGACACTTCATCCCGGGCCGCGCCGGACAACGCATCTGCTTCGGGCACGCCCGCGCCGCGCGCGGCAGCACCGGTGCCAGGTGTGTCGCTGAATCGGCGCCGCGCGAGCGAGCTCGACGACATCTTCGCCGACAACGGTCTGCTCGCACGGCAGATCGACGGTTATCGGCCGCGTGCGTCGCAGATCGAGATGGCGCGCGCGGTTGCCGCGGCGATGGAGGCGTCGGGCCGCGCGATGCCCGACCCCGCGATGTTCGAGACGCAGAAGCGCCCGGCGCGGCGCCTGCAGCAGACCGGCGCTGAAGCCGTCTCTGAGTCGACCGGGAGCAACGCACAAGCCGACGGCGTCGACGGTGGTGAGAATACGCTGATCGTAGAGGCGGGTACCGGCACCGGCAAGACCTATGCGTACCTCGTGCCAGCCATGCTGTGGGGCGGCAAGGTGATCGTCTCGACCGGCACCAAGCATCTGCAGGATCAGCTGTTCCAGCGCGACATTCCGACCGTGCGCGACGCGCTCGCGGTGCCGGTGTCGGTCGCGATGCTGAAGGGCCGCGCGAACTACCTGTGCCATTACTACCTGCAACGCACCGCGGACAACGGCCGTCTGCCATCGCGCCAGGAGACCTCGTATCTGCAGGACATCGTGCGCTTCGCGAAGATCACGCGCACCGGCGACAAGGCCGAACTCGCGAGCGTGCCGGAAACGGCGCAGGTGTGGTCGATGGTCACGTCGACGCGCGACAACTGTCTCGGCCAGGAGTGTCCCCACTACAAGGACTGCTTCGTGATGCAGGCGCGCCGCGAAGCGCAGCAGGCCGATATCGTGGTGGTCAACCACCATCTGTTTTTCGCCGACATCATGCTGCGCGATACCGGCATGGCGGAGCTGCTGCCGACTGCGAATACGGTCATCTTCGACGAAGCTCACCAGCTGCCCGAAACCGCGACGCTGTTTTTCGGCGAGACGCTATCGACCGCGCAGTTTCTCGAACTCGCACGCGATTCGGTCGCCGAGGGCCTCGGTCACGCACGCGATGCGGTCGATTGGGTCAAGCTCGGCGCGACGCTCGAGCGCGCCGCGCGCGACGTGCGGCTCGCGTTCAAGGAAGACTCGGTGCGTCTGTCGATCGGCCAGCTGCCCGACGATCACCCGCTGTTCGCCGCGCTCGAGACGCTCGAGGCCGAGCTCGACGCGTTGGCCTCGGCATTGGCGGGCCAGGCCGAGCGAGCCGAATCGCTCGGCGCGTGTTTGCGTCGCGCGCGCGAGTTGCAGGACGTGCTGAGCGGCTGGACCACGCCACCCACGAGTGCAGAACGCGACGCGGTTGCGACCCGCGAGGGTGACGCCAGCGCGGAGCGCGCCGATCCGAATGAAAAGGTGCGCTGGATCGAGGTGTTCTCGCACACGGTGCAGCTGCACGAAACGCCGTTGTCGGTCGCGCCGATTTTCGCGAAGCAGCGCGCCGGCGTGCCGCGCGCGTGGATCTTCACATCGGCGACGCTGTCGGTGCGCGGCGACTTCACGCACTATGCGGCGCAGATGGGCTTGAACTCGAAGCGCTCGATGACATTGCCGAGCCCATTCGACTATCCATCGCAAGGGCTGCTGTACGTGCCGCGCAATCTGCCACAGCCGTCATCGCCGATGTTCACCGACGCCGTGTTCGATGCCGCATTGCCCGCGATCGAAGCCTCGGGCGGCGGCGTCTTCATGCTGTGCACGACGCTGCGCGCGGTGGATCGTATCTCGGCGAAGCTGCGCGACGCGATCGAGTCGCGCGGCTGGGACTATCCGCTGCTCGTGCAGGGCGATGCGAGCCGCACCGAATTGCTCGACCGCTTTCGCGCCTACGGCAATGCGATCCTGGTCGGCAGTCAGAGCTTCTGGGAAGGGGTGGACGTGCGCGGCGACGCGCTGTCGCTGGTCGTGATCGACAAGCTGCCGTTTGCGCCGCCGGACGATCCCGTGCTGGCCGCGCGGCTCGACGCACTGACGAAGAAGGGCTTGAGCCCGTTCGCCGTGCATCAGCTGCCGCAGGCCGTCATCACGCTGAAGCAGGGCGCCGGCCGGCTGATTCGCGCGGAGACCGATCGTGGCGTGCTGATGATCTGCGATACACGTCTCGTCGATAAACCTTATGGCCGCCGCATCTGGCAGAGTCTGCCGCCGTTCAAGCGCACCCGCGAGATCGACGTGGTGCGTGAGTTCTTTGAGGAGAGCGCTGGGCCAGCGGCGCCGGTTCGATAGGGGGATGTGTTCCACACATGCGACGAGCTCCGCAGCGGAAAGCGGCCCTGAATGACAAAACGCCACGGATGTGAATCCGTGGCGTTTTTCTTTGCCCGTTTGCGGCCCGCGCCGTTTCCAGCCAGCCTCCAAACGTTTCGTGCGCAGGCGCTGTAGCGGGAGCGCCGCTACAGCGCCGAACCGTTGCGGCTTACTGGCTTGCGCCTGCTGCCGGCGATGCTGCTTCAGCCGGCGATGCTGCCTCGGCCGGCGATGCTGCTTCGGCCGGCGATGCTGCTTCGGCCGGCGATGCCGCAACTGCCGGCGATGCTGCTTCAGCAGGCGATGCTGCCGCCGGTGCGGACGCAGCTTCCGACGGTGCAGCAGCCTGATCGTTGCTCTTGTTGCATGCAGCGAGTGCCACAACTGCCAACAGGGATGCTACGAGGAGGGATTTCTTCATGATCACGTCCTTTTATGGTTTAAAGGTAAGCAACAGCGCAAAATAAAACCGGTAATGTGCTCCAACACCGACCTGGGCCGCTGGTGGAGATGCTCTTTTGACGAGCTGGAATCTTCCCTACGGCTTGGGCGGAAATTATATGCACTTTCGTACTGACAGTCGATAAATGCGGGTCAATACGTTGTCTTTCTCATACAAAATTTCACCGTACGGTATAACAGGCGGGCAGAGTTACGCAATCTCGCCTACCTGTATCCAGCCCGCACAATACCACTCGTGTAGCAGTGCTGTCACCGATGAATCGTGTGATAGTGTTACAAAGCGTATCGCACTCATGCACCGCAGATTTGCGAGTTCAAACAGCAATTTTTTCACGCCGGTCCACGATATTTCTTCTCCATTTACGAAGAAAAAACGTCGTTCATACAACAGGTTAGTCTTGCGATCGAGCCGTAGACCGGATCTCGACGCCGCGCCGATGAAACGGGCTTCGTTGAGCGGCCGTTGCGGCGGATCGAAGACGACACTCGGCTTGGGTTCGCTGAGGTACGTGCCAAGGAACGACGCAATGTCCTGCTCATTCCATCGCACTTTAGCAAGCATCGCGCCCACCCGTTCGACGAGCGCCGCGGGCAACTCGGCCGGCTGTTCGACGGCGGCCTGCCGTGGGTCGCGATAAAGGGCGCCCGCCTTGCCCGTGGCCTCTCCGCGCTCGGCCAGGTGGTACAGGAACTGCGCGGTCAGCTCGCTTTCGGAGGGCGCGCGAAAACCGATCGAGCAGGTCATGCATTCGCCCTCGGCGATGCCGTCGTGCGCGATGTGCGGCGGCAGGTACAGCATGTCGCCGGGCTCGAGTACCCACTCCTGTTCGTGCTCGAAGTGCTGTAAAACCTTCAACGGCAAGCCGGGCTGCAGCGTCAGATCTTTCTGCGCGCTAATGCGCCAGCGGCGCTTGCCTTTTACTTGCAAAAGAAACACATCGTAGGAATCGAAGTGCGGGCCGACGCCGCCGCTATCGGTCGCATACGAAATCATCAGGTCGTCGAGACGCGCGTCCGGCACGAAACGGAAACGGTCGAGCAACGCGCGCGCGCGGTCGTCGTGCAGATCCACGCCCTGCACGAGCAGTGTCCATGCGCGCTGTTTGACGGACGGCAGTTCGTCGGGCGCGAACGGGCCGTGCTCCAGCTGCCATTTGTTGCGGAAGTGCGTGATCAGGCGCGCTTCGACGTCGTCCCGATCGGCCAGCTCGAACAGCTCGTCGCGCGACAGCGGCGCTTCGATGTCCGCAATCGCCTGACGGATCAGCAGCGGCTTTTTCTGCCAGTAGCGGCGCATGAATTGCGACGGGCTCAGATGGCCGAGAAGTGCGGTCGGAACGTCGGGCGAGGGCGGAAGAATGGGCCGCGTGGCCGGCTTTGCAGCAGACGGCGAATTGCTTGCCGAACCTGCATCGGCCGGGAGGTGGGTGGGCCGCCTGGGCATCGTATAATGTGAGTTGTATTCTGGAGAATCGAATGAAAATCGCAAAGAACACCGTCGTGTCGGTCGCCTACAAGCTGTCGGATGCGCAGGGCAATCTGATCGAGGAAAGCGAAGAGCCGATGGTCTATCTTCACGGCGGCTATGATGGCACGTTCCCCAAGATCGAGGAAGAGCTCGACGGCCACGAGGCTGGCTTCGAGACCCAGATCCAGCTCGAGCCGCAAGACGCGTTCGGCGAATACGATCCTGACCTTGTGAAGATCGAGCCGCGCGATCGCTTCCCGGAACCGCTCGAAGTCGGCATGCAGTTCGAAGGCACCCCCGAAGATGGCGACGAGGAAATCGATGCGCTGGTGTACGTGGTGACCGACGTCGCGGAAGACAAGGTCGTGCTCGACGGCAATCATCCGCTCGCCGGCATGGCGCTGCGTTTCGCGTTGACCGTCAAAGACGTGCGTCCGGCAACTGAAGACGAAATCCAGCACGAGCACGCGCATGGCGCGGACGGCCTCGAAGTTCTCGACGACGATGAAGACGAGGACGAAGAAGACAGCTCAAAACCGACCCTGCACTGAGCTTGCGGGCATGCGCGGTGTCGTCGCGGGGGCAGACGGCACCGATGCGGGCAACGCAGGCGAGGCTGGCAGTATCGACCCCGGCGGCATCGAGATAGCGGGCCCATAGTCGCCGCCGCCCTGGTCGGACGGGATGCGCGGCTGCTGCTCCTGCGACTCTCCAGGCGTCTGCAATACGGGCGGCAATTCCGACGCCGGCCCGAAACCTTCGACATTCGGCATCTCCGGCGCAACCGGCATCGACGCGCCGGATTCGTCGCGCGGCGATGCGGGCGGCAAGACCGGCGGCGTGGTGGGCAGCGGCATCTGCTTCGGCACGTCGCGCACGCTGACTCTGAACGGCGGCTTCCTGCCGAAATCCGCTTCTATCTGAATCCATTGGTTGAGACGATCATGCGGCGCGAGCGCAATGCGCGTGAGGTTCGTCACGACCGTCCCCTTGTCGTTGCGTAGCGGCTGATCGATGACGAAACCGCCGGCCGGCCGGTCCTCGTCTGCATGAATGACGACCACGGGTCCGGGGAAAATCTGCGCGAGCTTGAGCAGACTGCGCTTGAATTCCAGAAAGCCGTCGCGGCGCGAGCTATGTGCGAAGTGCAGCCAGGCGAACCGTTCGGGTCGCTCGTAGCGCTCCGGGTCGAAGTCGCCCTGAATAAACACGACGATCGCGCGCGCGTCGCGGCGCTTCGCGTATTCGGCCGCGTGCTCGAGCCAGAATGCGTTGGCGATCACGCGATCTTCGAACTCGCCGTTGCGGCCGCCCGCGCTCAGGTAGTGGTTGTTCGGACCCGGCGCGTTCAGGCCGATGAAGACGATGTCGCCGGCGTTGGTGTTCGCTTTGTCGTTCGTTTTTTCGTTGACCACCCAGCGCACGTTTTCACGGAACGGGCGGAAGCGCGACACCTCGCTCTCGCGCGTCAACGCGATCGGGTTCTGACCCATCGACGTTGGATCGGCGAACAGCGTTTGCCGCAACTGGTCGAGCCGCTCGACCGGATCGAAGCCGCCGGCTTCCGCCGTGCCGCAATCGACCCAGTCATGCTGGCCGGGGATAAAGAAGAGGGCAGTGCGCGAGCTGTCGAGCAGCGCGTGGCGGCGCTCGAACAGCGCGTCGCGGCAAACTTCCTTCGGCCCCTTCAGATTGCCGTCGTAGACGATGAAGCGCACGTCGCGCTCGCGGCCGATCGCCTCGAGCAGCCGTTGCGTGGCGGCTTCGTCGGCGGGGCTGTGCATCGTGCCGGAAATCACCGCGAACGCGAAGCGCGAGGCCTCAGCGCGCGCCGGCGCGGTCCATGCGCACACTGCCACCAGCACGACGATGCCGCCTGCCGGTGCGAGCACGTGGCGCAGCGCCGCGCGAAGCCCGCGCGGGCGCGGCGGGTGTCCCGGCGTGTCAGTGGTCCGCATCCGGCGCGACGGCCAGTTCATGCAGTTCGTACAGCAGATCGAGCGCTTCGCGCGGCCGCAGATCGTTCGGATCGATGCCGCGCAGACGCTCGACGAGTGTCTGCATCGCGGGCGAAGCGGGCGTTGCGTCGCTCGCCGTCTCGTGGTCGTCGTCCGTGTCTTCGGCGAGCATGGCAGGCTGCGTCGCGAACAGATCGAGTTGCGGCGCGGGCTGCGCGGCCGATTGCTGCTCCAGATGCGCGAGATGCTTGCGTGCCGCGCGGATCACCGCGTTCGGCACGCCGGCGAGCTGCGCGACCTGCAGACCGTAGCTCTGATTGGCGGGCCCTTCGTTGACCGCGTGCAGGAACACGATGCCGTGCCCGTGCTCGACTGCCGACAGATGCACGTTGGCCGCGTGCGGAAACTCCGCGGGTAGTTGCGTCAGCTCGAAATAGTGCGTCGCGAACAGCGTGTAGCAGCCGTTGTGGGCGAGCAGGTGGCGCGCGATCGCCCACGCGAGCGCGAGGCCGTCGAACGTCGACGTGCCGCGGCCGATCTCGTCCATCAGCACGAGGCTTTGCGATGTCGCGTCGTTGAGGATCGCGGCGGCTTCGGTCATCTCCACCATGAAGGTCGAGCGGCCGCCGGCGAGGTCGTCGGCCGCGCCGATGCGCGTGAAGATGCGGTCGATCGGTCCGAAGGCCGCGCGCCGCGCTGGTACATAGCTGCCCACGTAAGCGAGCAGCGCGATCAGCGCGGTCTGGCGCATGAAAGTCGACTTACCGCCCATGTTGGGACCGGTGATCAACAGCAGCTTGCGCTCGGTCGCGAGTGAGCAATCGTTGGCGATGAACTGCTCGACCTGCGCCTCGACCACCGGATGACGACCCTGCTCGATGTCGATACCCGCGTTCGCCGAGAACGTCGGTGCAACCCAGTCGAGCGCGCGAGCGCGTTCACCGAGCGCGGCCAGCAGATCGAGTTCGGCGAGCGCGAGCGCAACGCGCTGACAGTCGGGAATGAACGGCAGCAACGATTGCAGCAACGCGTCGTACAGTGCGCGTTCGCGCGCGAGCGCGCGTTCCTGCGCGGACAGCGCTTTGTCCTCGAAGGTTTTCAGCTCGGGCGTGATGTAGCGCTCGGCATTCTTCAGCGTTTGCCGACGGCGATAGTCGTCCGGCACCTTGTCGGTCTGGCCGCGCGTGACTTCGATATAGAAGCCGTGCACCTTGTTGTACTCGACGCGCAGATTGCTGATGCCGGTGCGCGCGCGTTCGCGTGTTTCGAGATCGATCAGGAACTGTCCGCAGTTCTCCGAAATATCGCGCAGTTCGTCGAGCTCGGCGTCATAACCACGCGCGATGACGCCGCCGTCGCGCACCATCGCGGCCGGCTCTTGCGCGACCGCGAGCTTCAGCAAATCGGCGCACGCGTGCGGCGGTTCGAGCGCCGCGTCGATGCGCGCGAGCGAATCCGCGTTCGAGGCCACCGCTGCGAGCTGCGCGCGCAACGCAGGTAGCGCGATGAAGGTATCGCGCAGGCTCGACAGATCGCGCGGCCGCGCCGACAGCAGCGCGAGACGTCCGGTGATCCGTTCGATGTCCGAAATCTGCCGCAATGCGCTGCGCAATGTATCGAGATCGGCGCCCGGCGGCGCGTCGAGCAACGCGCCGATCGCCTGCTGACGTGCCTGCGCCACCGCCGAATCGCGCGGCGGATGATGCAGCCAGTGCCGCAGCAGGCGGCTGCCCATCGTCGTGCAGCAGGTGTCGAGCAGCGAGCACAGCGTCGGCGATTCGGTGCCGCGCAGTGTCTCCGTGAGTTCGAGGTTGCGGCGCGTGGCGGGATCGAGGCCGATGTATTCGGATTCGTATTCGACCTTCAGGCTGCGCACATGGCGCAGTTGCTGGCCCTGCGTGGACGCCGCATACAGCAGCAACGCGCCGGCCGCCCCGCACGCGCAACCGAGCGAATGCGCGCCGAAGCCGTCGAGGCTCGCGACTTCGAGCTGGTCGCACAGGCGCTTCGTGCCCGAGGTGATATCGAAGTGCCAGGCCGGTACACGCTTGAGCGCGCTGGCGTTGACAGGCGGTGTCCAGCTGGTCGAATCGGCGGTGGCGTCGGCGACCAGAATTTCCGCGGGACGGATGCGCTCCAGCGCGGCGGCGACCTGATCGGGCGCGACTTCGGCGAGGCGCAGCGCGCCGCTCGCGAGATTGAGCCATGCGAGACCGACGCTCGTGGCGACACCGCGGCGATTGTGCGCGACGCCCAGCGCGAGCAGATAGACGTCGCTCTTGTCGGACAGCAGCGCGGCGTCGGTCAGCGTGCCAGGCGTAACCACGCGCATGACCTTGCGCTCGACCGGGCCTTTCGAGGTGGCCGGGTCGCCGATCTGTTCGCAGATCGCGACCGATTCGCCGAGCTTCACGAGCCTGGCCAGATACTGTTCGACAGCGTGATGCGGCACGCCGGCCATCTTGATCGGATTGCCCGCCGACGCGCCGCGCTGCGTGAGCGTCAGGTCGAGCAGGCGCGCGGCTTTTTCCGCGTCGTCGAAAAAGAGTTCGTAGAAGTCGCCCATCCGGTAGAACACCAGCGTGCCCGGATGCTCCGCCTTGATGCGCAGGTACTGCTGCATCATCGGCGTGTGTTGTGCGACGTCGTTGGCCGCTGCGGTTTGAATACCCATCCTTCGTGTCTTCTTGCGGTAGATGCTCAGGGCGTGAGTTTAACCCGCCGGCGCGGCGAGCGGACCCTGGCCGAACGGACGATGCCCAACACAAGAGCTGAATGTCAGCATGACCGATTCGATCAAAGCGGGGGGTGCGCGCCGTCGCGGCGGTTTACGGCCGTCGAGCCGAGCCTCGCGCTGTCATTGCTGGAGCACCGTGATGCATTCATTCCTCGATCATCGCCCGCATGTCCACCCTGCGTTCGTTCGCCGCGCTGCGGCGTTTCGCGAGCCACATCAGCAGCGTGATGAAGGTGCCGAACACGACGATGATCCACTGCGCGGGCATCTTCGCCGTGAGCAGCAGCGCGTACACGCCGAGCATCAGCAGCACCGCGAGGTTCTGGTTGAAATTCTGCACGGCGATCGAGTGACCGGCCGACAGCAGCGTCGCGCCGCGATGCTGCAGGATCGCATTCATCGGCACGATGAAAAAGCCCGACAACGCACCGAGCACGATCATCAGCGGATAGGCCAGCAGAATGTAGTAGGGCGCGACGTGCGTGCCGAAGCGCAGGCCCGCGCCCGCCGGGAACAGGTCCTTGTTGTAGAAGGCCATCGCGATCGCCACCGCGCCCGTCAGCACGCCGACCGGCAACACCTTCAGCGAGTGGCGCAATGGAATCAGCGCGGCCGCGCCCGCCGCGCCGATCGCGATGCCGAAGCCGGTCACGCCTTGCATCACCGCCGCCTTCGACAACGACAGCCCGAGGTTCACGTTCGCCCATTTGAGCACCAGCAGCTGCATCGTCACCGCGGCGCCCCACATCAGCGTGGTCACCCACAGCGCGATCTGCGCGAGCTTGTCGGCCCACAGCACCCGGAAGCAGTGATGGAAATCGCCGACCAGCTTATTCGGCTCGGTCAGCCGGTTCGGATAGCGCGCGCCAGTGTCCGGAATGAAGATGTTGATCGCGGCGGCGATCGCGTAGGTGAGCATGACCGCGCCCATCGCGAGATCGGCGGCCGAGCGGATCAGCGGCATATGCGCACGCGTGACGAAATGCTCGAAGACGGTGCTGATCAGCGCACCGCCGAGCATCGTGCCGGCGATCGTCGACAGCACCGTCGCCGATTCGAGCCACGCGTTCGCCTGCACGAGCTTTTCGGCGGGCAGCAGCTCGGTGAGGATGCCGTACTTGGCGGGCGAATACGCGGCTGCGCCGAAGCCGACCACGCCGTAGGCGATCATCGGATGAACGCCCAGAATCATCATCAGGCAGCCGCTCGCTTTCAGCGCGTTGGAGATGAACATCACGTGACGCTTCTGCATCGAATCGGCGAACGCGCCGACGAACGGCGCGAGCAGCACGTACGAGACCGTGAAAAAAATCTGCAGCAGCGGCGTAACCCACGCGGCCGAGCGCATCACGGAAAGCAGGGCGATGGCGGCGATCAACAGCGCATTGTCGGCCAGCGACGAAATGAACTGTGCCGCGATGATCGTATGGAAGCCTTTTTTCATGGGGCAGATTGGAGGCTGCGCCCGGGGCGAAAGTCGGGCAGGGTCAAAGCGGCATGGAGCAGGGAACGGTCCCGGCCGAGTACCGCCCCGAATGACTTCCCGCTTTTTAGCACGACGCTCCGGACACTGGAGCGCCGCCAACAGAAAAGCGGCCGAAGCCGCTTTTCTCTGCAACCGTTATGCGTTGCCGCGGACTGGCCGCGGCGGCGCACCTTACGCCGACTGCTGACGCGTGCGGCTGTAGCGCGACAGGATTGGAACCATCTGCGCGTAGACCTTCGGGTTGCCCGCGACGACTTCGCCGACGTGCAAGAACTCCGAATCACCGGTGTAGTTGCCGACCAGGCCGCCGGCTTCGGTGATCAGCAGGCTGCCCGCCGCGACGTCCCATGCGTTCAGGCCCTGCTCGAAGAAGCCGTCCATGTGGCCGGCCGCGACGTTGGCCAGATCGAGCGCGGCGGCGCCCGGACGGCGCAGGCCGGCGCAGGCTTCGGTCATCTCGGCGAACTGACGGCCGTACGATTCGAGGCTGTCCTGCGCGCGGAACGGAAAGCCGGTGCCGATCAGGCAGTCGGCCAGGCGGTCACGCTTGGCGACGCGGATGCGGCGATCGTTGAGAAACGCGCCACGGCCGCGCGATGCGGTGAACAGATCGTTGCGGGTCGGATCGTAGACGACGGCCTGCGTGACGACGCCCTTGTGCGCGAGCGCGATCGACACGCAGTAGTAAGGGAAGCCGTGGATGAAGTTGGTGGTGCCGTCGAGCGGATCGATGATCCACTGGTATTCGGAATCGTGGTCCGACTTGCCCGACTCTTCGGCGAGGATGGCGTGATCGGGATAAGCGGTCTTCAGCGTTTCGATGATCGCCGCTTCGGACGCTTTGTCGACCTCCGTGACGAAATCGTTGTGCTGCTTTTTGCTGACCTGAATCAGATCGAGATCGAGCGATGCGCGGTTGATGATCTGAGCTGCGCGGCGCGCGGCCTTCACAGCGATATTGAGCATGGGATGCATAAACTGATCCTTGTGCCGGGGCAGCACGGCTGCCGGCCGGTAAATAAGCGCGAAACTGCGCTGACGGGCGCCGCAACGACGCAAAAACAGCACGGAACAGCAGACCGGCTATCAAACCGGAGAGCATTCCGTCGACGGAGACGAATTGAATAAGAACGGTGCGACCGGTTCGACGCAAGCTTCAGCAAACGTCGGCGCCGGACGCGAAAAGCGGTATTTTACCTGAGTCCGGGCGCCCTCGCGCAGGTGCTCGCTCACGTGCGGCTGATGTACCGCACAGGCGCCGGCCGGTGCCGGTCCGATGCTGCGCCCTCGTCCGCGCGCGTGGCTCGCGCGTGCGCCTGATTCGGCATAAGTGCCCGTTGGCGCTACCATACGCGTCTTGAGTCCTAGCCAGCCGAGTTTCATCGTGGATCACACCCACCATTCCTCCGACCCCGCCGTGGCCGATTTGCGCGGCGGCTTCACGTCGACGCGTTTCGTGCTGGTCGAGCCCAGCCATCCGGGCAATGTCGGCGCCGCGGCGCGCGCGCTGAAAACCATGGGCTTTTCGCGGCTCGTGCTCGTGTCGCCGCGCGTGCCGAACGTGCAGAACGACCCCGAAGCGATCGCGATGGCGAGCGGCGCCGATGACGTACTCGCCTCCGTGCACGTGGTGCCGTCGCTCGCCGATGCACTGACTGGCGTGCACTGGTCGATTGCGCTCACCGCGCGGCTGCGCGAATACGGTCCGCCGCAATGGACGCCGCGTGCGGCTGCCGCCGCCGCGCACGCAGAGGCGATGCGCGGCGAGATCGCGCTGGTGTTCGGCAACGAGCGCACGGGCTTGTCGAACGAGGACGTCGAGCGATGCAGCGCGATCGCGCATATTCCGGCCAATCCGGCCTATAGCTCGCTCAATCTCGCGCAGGCGGTGCAGGTGCTCGCCTACGAGCTACGCACCGCGTACCTCGGCGCCGACGAAGCGAGCGACGGCGCACCCACCGCGGGAGCACACGCGGCGCCGGCCGAATCCGCCGCTCCACGCGCGCAGATGGCGGCCAGCGACGAGATCGAGAGCATGTTCGCGCATCTGGAAAGCGCACTGGTCGCGCTCGAGTTTCTCGATCCGGCCAATCCGAAGAAGCTGATGTCACGGCTGCGGCGGCTCTTCGCGCGCTCGGGCCTCGAGCGCGAGGAGGTCAACATCGTGCGCGGCATCGCCAAGCACATCCTGCTCAAGACCAGGCGGACCGGCTGACGGTCCGTTGACCAGCCCGTGACGGCGCACCTGATGCGCCGCCTTCGTCTGACGACAACCTTGCAGGTGACGGGGACTTCCGGCAGGTTTCGCGCAATCGCCCTACAATCCACGAAACGTTAGAAGCAAAGTCGCCGCCGTGCTAAGCGGCAGCGATGCCGTTAGCTATGGCGCGAAACGCAGAGTCCCGCGCATGCGCAAACCGCGCGGATTCGCTCACGCAGACGGTTTTCCCCCAACAATACAGTCCCTGCCATGTTCACGAGACTTCGCGAAGATATCGCCACCATCCGCGAGCGCGATCCCGCCGCCCGCAGCGCATGGGAAGTGCTCACGTGTTATCCGGGGCTGCACGCGCTCGTGCTGCATCGGATCGCTCACGCGTGCTGGCGCGCGAAGCGCCGCTGGCTCGCGCGTTTCGTGTCCCAGATGGCGCGCTTCATGACCGGCATCGAGATTCATCCGGGCGCGAACGTCGGGCGGCGCGTGTTCATCGATCACGGCATGGGCGTCGTGATCGGCGAGACCGCGCAGATCGGCGACGACTGCACGATCTACCAGGGTGTGACGCTCGGTGGCACGTCGCTCACGCGCGGCGCGAAGCGGCATCCGACGCTCGAGCGTGGTGTGATCGTCGGTGCGGGCGCGAAGGTGCTCGGCGGCTTCACCGTCGGCGCGGACGCGAAGATCGGATCGAACGCGGTCGTGACGAAGCCGGTGCCCGCGCGTGGCACGGCGCTCGGCAATCCGGCGCGGATCATCGTGCCGGCCGCGGCGGCTGCGAACGGTGCGAACGGTGCGAACGGTGCGAACCCGAATGCGAACAACGCCGCGCGTGACGCGAAGCGCGGCAGCGAAATCAGCGCGTTTTGCGCATACGGCATCACGCCCAACGCGGACGATCCGGTTTCGCTCGCAATTCACGGTCTGATCGACCATGCGGCTACTCAGGCGCGACGTATCGATGAAATCGTCGATGCGCTCGAGCGGCTCGGCACGAGCCTCGAAGGTCTGCAAGGCGCGGATGCGGCGTTGTTCGATTTGCGGCGGCTATCGGCGGCGATCGCGGGGAAGGTGGAGGGGCTGGCGGGGGAGCGCTAGGTATCGGCGCCTCGGCAGCGCGAAGCGCACGCCGTACCCACGAGGTCAATCCAGCGGCAACGCTCGAATCCCGTCGGCATCGATCTTCAGATAGCCGCCCCGGCGCTCGCCGTGATCGAGATCCCAGTCGGGCAGAACCCAGCGCGTGCCGCCCGGCTCGCGATGCCGCGCGGGCAGATGGGTATGCCCATGAATGATCGTCGCGGTCTTCGATTTCCTGAACAGCGCGGCGACACCTTGCGGGGTCACGTCATACTTGATCGGCATCGGCCGCGTGCGGCCATGCTCGCTCTTCGAGCGCATGTTCTCGGCGAGCTTGCGACGCCAACGAAACGGCCACGCGAGAAACAGAATCTGCGCGAGTCGATTGCGCGCGAAACACCTGAACAACTGATAGCCGCGATCCGCGGTGCACAGACCATCGCCATGGGCGAGCGCAATGCGCGTGCCGAACGCGGTAATCACGAACGGATCGGGCAGCCAGATCGCGCCGGCCGCTTTCATGAAGCGCTTGCCCAGCAGAAAGTCGCGGTTGCCGTGCATGATGTAAAGCGCGATGCCGCGCTCGGACAGCGTGTGCAGCAGCGCCGCAATATGGGCGACGAACGGCTCGCTCAGCATGTCGTCGCCGACCCAGTACTCGAACAGGTCGCCGAGGATGAACACCGAGTCGGCCGCTTCCGCGCTCACGCGGATGAAATGCTCGAACGCGGCGACCGTGCGCGGAATCGCCTCGCTCAGATGCAGATCGGAGAGGAAGAAAAAAGGGCGCGCGGCGTGCGGACGTTGGCCCTCGCCTGGCACGCCCGCGGCGACGCTTCGCAGCGGCGTCTCTTGCAGCATTGAAGGTGCCTGATTTCAGTTCAAAGGAGTCGACGCCCGCATGAGGCGCGACTCACTCACGGTTTAGCCGACGACGACAGCTTTTTCGATCACGACATCATCGACCGGCACGTCCTGATGGAAGCCCTTCGAACCGGTCTTGACCTTCTTGATCTTCTCGACCACGTCCATGCCTTCGACGACTTTGCCGAACACCGCATAGCCCCAGCCTTGCGGCGTCGGCGACGAGTGGTTCAGGAAGTCGTTGTCGTTCACGTTGATGAAGAATTGCGCGGTCGCCGAATGAGGGTCGTTGGTACGCGCCATTGCGATCGAGCCGTTCTCGTTCTTCAGACCGTTGTTCGCCTCGTTGGTGATCGGCTCGGCCGTCGGCTTCTGCTTCATGCCGGGTTCGAAGCCGCCGCCCTGGATCATGAAGCCGTCGATCACGCGGTGAAACACCGTGTTGTCGTAGTGGCCGGCCTTCACGTAGTTCAGGAAGTTCTCGACCGACTTCGGCGCCTTTTCGGCATTCAGCTCGAGTTTGATGAGGCCGTGGTTCGTATGCAGTTCAACCATGATGGAATCCTTTGATGAACAGGTGGATAAAAGGCGCGGCGCGTCGTCATGTGCTGACGACCGGCCGCGCCGGGGCGTTGGTTGGGGCCGGGCTTCGGCCGCGCGGGTTCGCTTGCCCGTTCGTTTTTACTTGCTCACCACCGTCGCCGACTGGATCACGACCGGCTTCTGCGGCACATCGCTCATCGGGCCGCGCGTGGTGGTGGGCGTGGCTTCGATGCGTTTCACGACGTCCATGCCGCTCGTGACCTTGCCGAATACCGCGTAGCCGTTGCCGTCCGGATTCGGGTAGTCGAGATTGGCATTGTCCACCGTGTTGATGAAGAACTGCGCGGTGGCCGAATTCGGGTCGCTGGTGCGCGCCATCGCGATCGTGCCAGCGGTGTTCTTCAGACCGGTGCGGCTCTCGAGCGGAATCGGCGCGCGCGTCGGCTTCTCGACGAAGCTCTGCGTATAGCCGCCGCCCTGGATCATGAAGCCCGGAATCACGCGATGGAAGATCGTGCCGCTATATTGGCCGGCTTTCACGTAGTCGAGGAAATTGGCGACCGTCTTTGGCGCTTTCTCGGGATACAGCTCGACGCGGATGTCACCCTCCGACGTCTTCAGCAGCACGGAAGGATGAGCGGCCTGCGAACCGGACTGCGCAAAGGCGGGTGCGTTTGCGATCAGGGCGGCGCTGCCGAGCGCCAACATCAACCATTTCATGAAAGTCCTCGGGGTTGGAGAAAACTTGCGGCAGGCAACGAGCCCGGCCCTCAGCGCGACGGCGCCATGTACGGCGGCATGGCGAGCGAGCCATTCGGGCCGCCGAACTGGAAGCTCGGGCTGTCCGTGATGTTCGACGTGGGGTGCGCAGCGGGCACGGTCGTCTGCTCGGCGGCAGGCTGTGACGCCGCGGCAGCGGGCGTTGCCGGCGACACGACCTTCTGGATATCCGCGAGACGCTGCGCGGTCCTCGGGCTCGCCTTGCCGAGGCTCTCCGCGCGACGGTACGCGGCATCGGCGAGGCGCAGATAGAGGTCACCGAGGTTCTCGAACGCGAGGCCGTAGTTCGGATTGACCTGGGTGGCCATCTCAAGCGCCGCGCGCGCTTCGGTCAGACGGCCTTGTCTCGCGAAGAGTGTGGCGAGGTTGTTGTACGGCTCGGGCAACTCGGGATACAGCTGCGTGAGTTCGGTGAACGCTGTGATCGCTTCGTCGTCGCGATTCAGATGCACTAGCACGTTTGCGCGTTTGAACTTCGCTTGTGCGTCGCGCGGATTCGCGGCGACGCGCGCATCGAGTTGGGTCAGCGCGGCTTGCCAGTTTTTCTGCGCGATCGACGCGTCGATTTCCGGCGTATTGTCACGCACGGCGGGGCCTTGCGGCATCACCGCGGTCTTCTGCGCATAAGCGCTCGCGACCGGCACCGCGGCAAGTGCGGCAACGACGGTGACGCGCCACGCGAGGGCACGCGCCGCTTCGAATGTAACGCCACCGACAACGTTGCCAAACGCAGTCGCGGCGAGGGTCGCAGCGCTGTGCGCGCGGCCGCTTGAGTGTTTCATAGGCTCAGGTCTGGATGTTATACTCCGAGCCATTCTAACAAAAGGTCTGCGCGTTCCGTCGAACCGCCGACTGTCTTTTCGCCACTCGTGGCCGTCTCCGCCCGGTTCGCAGCCTCGTCTGCAGCCTGATCGCCGCACGAGGTGCGCCGGTTTCAGCTGTATGCGATGCACCCGTTATCCTGTTCGTTTCGCGGGTCGCGGCGCGCATGAAGCACAATGCGGACTTCTTTCGGCCCACGCACCGCTCTCTATGGAATCTCTGCGCATTTACAACACGCTCGCGCGTGACAAACAGACTTTCGTGCCGCTGCGCGAAGGTGTCGTGCGGATGTACGTCTGCGGGATGACCGTGTACGACTATTGTCACGTCGGTCATGCGCGCGTGATGGTCGTGTTCGACATCGTGCAGCGCTGGTTGCGTGCGCTTGGCTACAACGTGACTTACGTGCGCAACATTACCGATATCGACGACAAGATCATCAAGCGCGCAGTCGAGAACGGTGAAACCATCAAATCGCTGACCGATCGCTTCATCGCCGCGCTGCATGAAGACGCGGACGCGCTCGGCATCGAGCGTCCGGACATCGAGCCGCGCGCGACCGACTTCATTCCGCAGATGCTCGGCATGATCGAGACGCTCGAGAAAAACGGCTACGCCTACCAGGCGAGCGACGGCGACGTCAACTACGCGGTACGCAAATTCGCAGGCTACGGCAAGCTGTCGGGCAAGTCGCTCGAAGACCTGCGCGCGGGCGAACGCGTCGCGGCCAACGACGCGAAACAGGACCCGCTCGACTTCGTGCTGTGGAAGCAGGCGAAGCCCGAGGAACCGGCCGACAGCGGCTGGGATTCGAAGTACGGGCGCGGTCGTCCCGGCTGGCATATCGAGTGCTCGGCGATGGGCTGCACGCTGCTCGGTGAACAGTTCGACATTCACGGTGGCGGCCAGGATCTGCAGTTTCCGCACCACGAAAACGAGATCGCGCAAAGTGAGGCCGCGACCGGACAAACATTCGTCAATTACTGGATGCACAACGGCTACGTACAGATCGACAATGAGAAGATGTCGAAGTCGTTGAACAATTTTTTTACGATTCGCGAAGTGCTCGCGCAGTACGATGCAGAGGTGGTGCGTTTCTTCATCGCGCGCGCGCATTACCGCTCGCCGTTGAACTACAGCGACGTACATATCGACGACGCGCGCAATGCACTCGCGCGTTTGTACACGGCGTTGAAAGACGTGACGCCCGATAGCGCCGTGCTCGACTGGAACGAAGCGCACGCGCAGCGTTTCCAGGCGGCAATGAACGACGACTTCAACACGCCGGTGGCCGTGTCGGTGCTGTTCGAGCTGGCCACCGAAGTGAACCGCACGCGCGACCCCGCGCTGGCCCGTCAATTGCGCGCGCTTGGCGCGGTGCTCGGGCTGCTCGGACGCGAACCGCGTGCATACCTGCAGCAGGCAGCGGGTGCTGCAGCCGAAGGCGCGCTCGAGCCCGTCGCGATCGAAGCGAAGATCGCCGCGCGCATCGCCGCCAAGCAGGCAAAGGACTATGCGGCAGCAGACCGGATCCGGGCCGAATTGCTCGATGCCGGCGTTGCCCTTGAAGACAAACCCGGCGGGTTGACCGAGTGGCGGCGCGTGTGAGCGCACCTCGTACTTCCCTCTGAACGACTCGCCAGGCAGGAGGCAGGATGGCAACGGCCACGAAGACGCCGGCTAAACGCGCGGCGTCTCAAACCAGTGCGGCAGCCGCGGCATCGGCTGCCGCAGCGTCGGCTGCCGCAGCTCAGTCGACTCGTGCGGGCGGCGGCGCGGTAGACAAAGCGCCCTCGAAAGCGGGCGGGGCGGCGGCGAAAGCCGACTCGGCCGCGGCAAAGAAGAACGCGGCCAAACGCTCGCTCAATGGCGCGGGCACTGAAGCTGCGCACGCGCCTGCGAAACGCGCGAAAACGGCGTCGCGGGCGAAGGGCAACGGTGCGTTGCCGGCCAAACTCGCGGCCGAGCTCGCCGGCGACGTGCAGGAACTCGCGCGCGACAAGAACGCGGGCGAAGTCGTGCGCAAGACGCGCGTATCGGCCACCTCGGCGAGCACGGAAAGCGCGGGCGGCGAAGCGGCCGGTGTCGCATCGCTCGCGAACGAAGTCGCGGTGCCGGTGCAGATCGGCGGTCTCGCGCCTGAAGTCACGCGTCCCGCGTATTGGGACAAGGCGTGCGCGGATCTCGTCAAGCGCGATCGCATTTTGAAGAAGCTGATTCCGAAGTTCGGCCCCGTGCATTTGCTGAGTCGTGGCGATCCTTTCGTCACGCTTGCGCGCTCGGTGGTCGGCCAGCAGATCTCGGTCGCGTCGGCGCAGGCCGTGTGGGCGAGGGTCGAAGTCGCGTGTCCGAAGCTCGTGCCCCAGCAGTTCATCAAGCTCGGTCTCGAGAAGCTGACCGCGTGCGGTTTGTCGAAACGCAAGGCCGAGTACGTGCTCGATCTCGCGAGGCATTTCGTGTCGGGCGCGTTGCACGTCGGCAAGTGGACGTCGATGGACGACGAGGCGGTGATCGCCGAACTCACGCAGATTCGCGGCATCGGCCGCTGGACCGCGGAGATGTTCCTGATTTTCAACCTGTCGCGTCCCGACGTGCTACCGCTCGACGACCTCGGCCTGATCCGCGCGATCAGCGTCAACTATTTCAGCGGCGAACCCGTCACGCGCAGCGAAGCGCGCGAGGTTGCCGCGAATTGGGAGCCGTGGCGCACGGTGGCGACCTGGTACATGTGGCGTAGTCTCGATCCGTTACCGGTCGACTACTAAAGAAGAACAGGAAACGAAGCCGTTTCAGAGACTATCGCGTATATGATATCGATAGTTGAGAAATGGTTTTGACATCGGCGCACGCGGTTAGAATATGCGCTGCCCGGTAAGTCCAAGGATTACAACCAATGAAGACCACGTTTCTGGATTTCGAACAGCCGATCGCTGAACTCGAAGCGAAGATCGAAGAATTGCGCTTCGTGCAGGACGACTCGGCCGTCGATATTTCGGAAGAGATCGAGCGGCTGTCCAAGAAGAGCCAGCAGCTCACCAAAGATCTGTATGCGAACCTCACACCGTGGCAGGTTTCGCAAATCGCCCGTCATCCGCAGCGTCCGTACACGTTCGATTACGTAAGCGAGCTGTTCACCGACTTCCATGAACTGCATGGCGACCGCAACTTTGCGGACGATCTGTCGATCGTCGGCGGTCTCGCGCGGTTCAACGGCCAGGCGTGCATGGTGATCGGTCATCAGAAGGGCCGCGACACCAAGGAGCGCGCGCTGCGCAACTTCGGCATGCCGCGTCCGGAAGGCTACCGCAAGGCCGAGCGGCTGATGCGCCTCGCCGAGAAGTTCGGCCTGCCGATCTTCACGTTCATCGACACGCCGGGCGCGTACCCGGGCATCGGCGCGGAAGAGCGCGGCCAGTCCGAAGCGATCGGCCGCAATCTGTACGTGATGGCCGAGCTGAAGACGCCGCTGATCGCGACGATCATCGGCGAGGGCGGCTCGGGCGGCGCACTCGCTATCGCGGTGGGCGACAGCGTGCTGATGTTGCAGTTCTCGACCTACTCGGTGATCTCGCCGGAAGGCTGCGCATCGATCCTGTGGAAAAGCGCCGCCAAGGCACCGGAAGCAGCGGAGGCGCTCGGCCTGACCGCGCATCGTCTGAAGGCGCTCGGTCTGATCGACAAGATCGTCAACGAGCCGCTCGGCGGCGCGCATCGCGATCCGAAGGGCATGGCGGCGATGCTGCGCCGTGCGCTCGCCGATTCGCTGCGCCAGTTCCAGGGTATGAGCACCAACGACCTGCGCGAACGCCGTTTCGAACGGCTGATGGCGTACGGCAAATTCAAGGAAACGACGCCGGGCGCATAAGCCCGCGCGTTGGCCTGTCTCTTTCGTCCACCGGCGTTTTCCGCGCTAACGACGTGACCACCACCGCCGACTCATCCGCCGAGCGCCTCGTGATCGAGGCGCTCGGCGCCGCGCTGTCCGGGCTCGATTCGAACGCGCGCATTGCGGTCGCGTTCAGCGGCGGCGTCGATTCGAGCGTGCTCCTCGATGCGGCGGTGCGCGTCGCGGGTGCGTCGCGCTGTATCGCGCTGCACGTGCATCATGGTTTGAGTCCACATGCCGATACGTGGCTCGCGCACTGCGACTGCGAGGCTTTCGCGCGCGAACGTGGCGTCGAATTCGACGCGCGACGCGTGGATGTTTCGCGCGCGCCGGGCCTGAGCATCGAGGCCGCGGCACGCGACGCGCGTTATCGCGCGCTCGAAGCGATGTGCGCAACGCACGGCATTGGCACGCTATGGCTCGCGCAGCATGCGGACGATCAGGCCGAGACCGTGCTGCTGCAACTGCTGCGCGGCGCGGGGCTCGCGGGTCTCGCGGCGATGGCGCCCGGCACGCTGCCGACAGGTGCGTCGACGACACGTGTGCGGCCGCTTTTGCATCTGCTGCGCGCGCAGCTCGAACACTATGCGAGCGCGCGCAAGCTGCGCTGGATCGACGACGAATCGAACGCGGACACGCGTTATGCGCGCAACGCCTTGCGTCATCAGGTGATGCCGGTGCTCGCGGTGCACTTCCCGGGCTATCGCGATGCGCTCGCGCGCACGGCCGCGCATTCGGCATCGGCGCAGCGATTGCTCGACACGCTCGCGCGCGCCGATATGGAAAGCGCGTCGCGCGATGAAGGACGCGCCCTCGCGCACGACGTGCTGCTCGCTCTCGACGACGATCGCGCGCTGAATCTGCTGCGCTACTGGATGCGTACGCTCGGCTTCGTCGCGGCATCGAGCGCGCGTGTCGCGGATGCACTGCGGCAGTTGCGCGAAGTGGCAGCGGGGCAGGACGGACATCGGCTGCGCATCGATCATGCGGGGCATGCGTTGCGCAGCTATCGCGGCCTCGTCTACTGGGAAGCCGGCGATAGCAGCGAACCCGCCGACGAAACCGCGCTCGTCGAGCGCGAGATCAGTGAACTCGCGTGGCAAGGGCAAGAGATCTGGCATTTGCCGCAATGGCGCGGCACGTTCGTGTTCGCGATGGTGGATGCAGCCGCTGCTTCCGACGTAGCCGACGCAACGCACGCAGCGCCACGTAACGAAGCATGCGACATGGTTCCCGTCAGCGTCCTGCAACGAGTCTCTCTAAGCGTGCGGGCGCGCCGCGGCGGAGAACGCATGCGCATCGGTGTGCCGAACACGCCCAGCCGCACGCTGAAGAACCTGTTTCAGGAGCGCGGCATTCCCGCATGGAAGCGCGACGTGCCATTGCTTTACGTTGGCGATGAACTGCTGTTCGTGCCGCTGATCGGCGTGAATCGCGGGACCGTGCGCGACGCATCTCCGGAGCGCGAAGCGTGCGTGAAAATCGTCTGGCGCGAGGATCTGCTGATCGCCTGAGCGCCGGTCGGACAGTCGCGCAAGCCGTGCGTGCAGATGTCGAAAGCGTGAAACAGGGCGCAAATCAACGATAAAACAGGCCATTGCAGGCCTGATTCGACGCATTTGAGCGCTCGTTGCGTCTTGTCTTTTTGCGCCTAATCAGGTACTTTAACTTGTTTGCCCGACCCGATTTCGCCGTCGCTTTTGTCGCTATCGGTCGTTAGTGCCGGCAGGCGTGCGTGATCCGTCGTCGCCGTTCAATTCCGATCAGCCATTTGCGATTTCATCCCGGGCAAATCCGCGCGTGCTGCACGCGTGCTGCATCTACGCCGCCACACACTTTGCCGCCGTTCACGAGACGTTGCGCCCCTGTGCTTTCTGTGCGGTCGTCTCCAGCGCGCCAGCGCGGTTTCTCTTCCAGTTCAGAACGACAATGGCACTCATCGTACATAAATACGGCGGCACCTCGATGGGCTCGGTCGAGCGCATCAAGAACGTCGCCAGTCGGGTCGCGAAATGGCACAAGGCCGGCCATCAGATGGTCGTCGTGCCGTCGGCAATGTCTGGCGAAACCAATCGCCTGCTTGGCCTCGCGAAAGAAATCACGACTCAACCGAGCCCGCGTGAACTCGACATGATCGCCGCCACCGGCGAGCAGGTCAGCTCGGGTCTGCTCGCGATCGCGCTGCAGGAAGCCGGCGTCGAAGCGGTCAGCTACGCAGGCTGGCAGGTGCCGGTCAAGACCGATAGCGCGTTTACGAAAGCGCGCATCAGCGACATCGACGGCGAGCGCGTCATGCAAGACCTCGCAGCCGGCAAGGTGGTCGTGATCACCGGCTTCCAGGGCATTGACCCGGACGGCCACATCACGACGCTCGGCCGCGGCGGCTCGGACACGTCGGCAGTCGCGGTCGCGGCCGCGCTGAAGGCCGACGAGTGCCTGATCTACACGGACGTCGACGGTGTGTACACGACGGACCCGCGCGTCGTTGAAGAAGCGCGCCGGCTCGACCGCGTGACGTTCGAAGAAATGCTGGAAATGGCCAGCCTGGGTTCGAAGGTGCTGCAGATCCGCTCGGTGGAATTCGCCGGCAAATATCAGGTGAAAACGCGCGTGCTGTCGAGCCTGACCGATCCGCTGATGCCACTCGACGAAGAAATGAAGTCGGGCACCCTGATTACTTTTGAAGAAGACGAGACCATGGAAAAAGCAGTCATCTCGGGTATCGCGTTCCAGCGCGACGAAGCTCGTATCGCCGTGATGGGCGTGCCCGACAAGCCGGGCATCGCGTATCAGATTCTCGGCCCGGTGGCAGACGCGAATATCGATGTCGACATGATCATCCAGAACCAGAGCGTCGAGGGCAAGACGGCATTCACGTTCACGGTTGGCCGCGGCGACTATGCGCGTGCAATGGAAATCCTCACCGGCACGGTAAAGGCGCACGTCCAGGCCGAGCAGGTGCTGGGCGACCCGAAGGTGTCGAAGGTGTCGGTGGTCGGCGTCGGGATGCGCTCGCACGTCGGCATCGCCAGCAAGATGTTCCGCACGCTGTCGGAAGAGGGCATCAACATTCAGATGATCTCGACCTCGGAGATCAAGATTTCGGTGTTGATCGACGAAAAGTACATGGAGCTCGCGGTACGCGCGCTGCATAAGGCCTTCGAACTCGATCAGGCATAAGTGGCGGGAAAAACGGGGCGCTCTAGAGCGTCCCGTTTGTTTTGTGGCGTTCATGTGAATGAATTGCGTGGTGAGACGCCACGTTGGCACAAATATGTTCGTCAGACATTGACCTTATCGGCCCGGCCCGCTATGATCTTGGCTTCGTCGCACTGACTCCCTGTGCGACAGAAAGTTTGGGAGACGTGGCCGAGAGGTCGAAGGCACTCCCCTGCTAAGGGAGCATCTGGGCCAAAACCTGGATCGAGGGTTCGAATCCCTCCGTCTCCGCCAGGAGCACCTCCCGGGGCATCTCACAATGTCCCGGACCAAACCCCGGAAGGCCGCCACATGGGCCTTCCGGGGTTTTTTCTTGTGCCGGACCTTCCCGCTCCATACCACCCAATCGCAAACAAAAGTATGGGTAGTAGTATGGGTAGAAAGGAGGCAGTCATGAGCACGATTTCACGCTCCATCCACCGTCTTTCCGCGCTCGGCGTCGCGCGTCTGAAGCAGCCTGGCCATTACTGCGATGGCGGTGGTCTGTACCTTCAGGTGTCGGTGGCGCGTACGCGCTCATGGGTCTACCGCTTCAGGCGCAAGGGCCGGTTGCGTGAGATGGGCCTGGGGCCACTGCATGTCGTCTCGCTTGCCGATGCACGCGAGCTCGCAGCCCGCTACCGGAAGATGCTTTTCGAAGGTGTCGATCCGATCGAGGCGCGCCGTGCCGAACGCGCGCAGCAGCTTGCGATGGCCGCACATAACAAGACGTTTGATGAGTGCACCAAGGCATTCATCAAGGCCAACCGTGCAGGGTGGAAAAATGAAAAGCACGTGACGCAATGGGAGAACACCCTGGCCACTTACGCTTCTCCATTTTTCGGCCAGCTTTCCGTGCGCGATATCGATACAACGCTCGTCGTGAGTGTTCTCGAACCCATCTGGGAGGCGAAGCCCGAGACGGCCAGTCGCGTGAGGGGGCGCATCGAGTCGGTGCTTGACTGGGCAACCGCGCACAGGTATCGGGAGGGAGAGAACCCGGCACGATGGAAAGGCCATCTCGACAAAATCCTGCCTGCGCGCATCAGGGTGCGCAAGGTTCGGCACCATCCCGCGTTGCCCTTCGGCGAAGCGCCCGCATTCATGAAGGCTCTCAAGGCTCAGGATGGTCTCGCAGCACGCGCGCTGGAACTCGTGATTCTCACTGCGGGCAGGACCAACGAAGTGATCGGCGCGATACGCAGCGAGTTCGATCTCGATGCCGCGACGTGGACAATCCCTGCGGAGCGGATGAAGGCTGAGCGCCCGCATCGGGTTCCGCTGTCCGCGTCGGCTCTTGCGCTGGTTCGCCGCCTGCTTGATGAGACGGACGGAGAACTGGTCTTTCCGGGCGCGAAGAAGGGTAAGCCGCTGTCGAACATGGCAATGCTTACCGTCCTTCGCCGCATGAAGCGCGCCGACCTCACCGTGCACGGCTTTCGTTCGACCTTCCGCGACTGGGCCGCCGAATGTACGACGTACCCCAACGAAATGGCCGAAATGGCGCTCGCTCACGCGGTGGACGACAAGGTTGAGGCCGCCTATCGTCGAGGGGACATGTTCCAGCGACGCAGGCAGATGATGGATGACTGGGTGGCTTACTGCAGCCCGAAAGCGAAAGCAGCCTGATGTCGTGCGCGGATTGTCTGAGGCCTTGTCGGCGCGGCCGCTGCGAACAGGTAGGTTTCCTGGCGCACGCATCTCTCAGGGGCCGCAAGGATTAGTTTCGGGCAAATCGCGAAGTTTCGCTCTCTGGTGGCTTGCCGGTGGGAGGATTGCCCCGTCGTCCCTGGAGAGTGGGAACAGCAGGGAATCGAGGGGAAATCGCCTTCGGAGTGTGGCTCCGGATTTCCGCAATCCTGTTCCTCATCGCAAGTTTGCAGCGCCTTCTGCGACAAGCTAGATTGGCGATGTCCGGGGTTATCCGGACGTAGTCGGGAGGGCCAGAACAATGGACGAACAGATTGCCGAACGCGCTGGCGCGAGAGTGCGCCTGATTCGCCTTCGCGAGGTACGTACCCGCGTTGGCCTCGGTGCAAGCACTGTATACCGGTATCTGGCGGTCGGGAAATTTCCACGGCCGGTGGAGATTGGCGGCGGCAGAGTAGCATGGCTGGAAAGCGAGATTGACGCATGGATCGCTAACCGCATGGAGGCGGGACGGCGCGGGCCAGGATGAAGTGGCTTATTCTGGTAGTCCGAGTGCGATGTTGTCATCCGTGCAATAAACGTACCGTGCGTCGTACTGCCAGGTATTTTATGCGGGACGCCACCGACGCACGCAGTTGCTTGCTAGTCAGACAAAGGCGCCCCGGTTCTCCAGTACGGTATGGAACCATAGTGAACGGTAAGGGCACGCCCCAAGCGGCCTCACGAGCTTGATTCGTAAAGGCATTGAGCTTTCCTTCGCTGTACCTTGCTCCCATTCTAGGGTGATTCGTGTAGTTCGTCTGGCATTGCAAATTTCGCTACGAGGATTTGACGGTACACCAGCCCTCGGTCTTCGCGAGACAGGTGATATCACTCCTTCCAGACTTGGTTCGGTGCTGTTGCAGTGAGGTGGCGCTCCAGTTGATTGGGAACCACCGGCAAATTGTGGCTGATTGCGCAGACGAAATAGGACAGTGCTAAGCTAAGTCATTACTTGTCGGAACGCGAATTGTTTCATAAAGCTTTCGAACATGACAAATGTAATCTCCGAACTAGGTTTTGTTTGCCCTAAGTGCGGCGTCCCGATGGAAGACTGTTGGGAAGTGCTCGCTGCGGGGGAGATTCACCGCCTAACTTGCCAGTGCTGCGGCACCGAGTATGACGGTTTGATTGTCGAATGTCTCGCTTGTGGATCTGAAGACTTTATCACGAGCGTCTCGATAATCGATCCCGAAGGGATCGCCTGCTCTTCGTGTGGTCATCGCAATCGCCCTGCCGGAGCCGATGATGAAGAGTCTTGTTTTTGAGCGCGGGCTCAATCTCGGTGGGGAACACGTCGTGCTCAGCCTTTTCCAAACGGCGCGCGGTTTTTCGCTTGAACGGCGGCTTATTGAAAGGGATCAAACAGCATCTGTCCAAGTGCTGCCGATTTCTGCGTTAGGCGATCTACACCGATTTGCAGACGCGGACCCGTATTCGGAGGAACTGGCTCCGTTGTATTACGAAGTTCGGCGTCACCTCGTAGAAAACCGCGTGGCCGAATAGCTACGCAAGCGCCTGAAGGGGTTGAGGAGGGTGAGGAAATGATTGCCCAACAGGCGCCCCCTGAAGTTGGCAGTCTCTTCGAAGAGCTCATGGTCGCCAAGGACGACTCTGAACTGGCAAGTTGCGTCAAATCAATCGTCACAGCGCTTGGCGGTGAGTCGTACGTGTTCGTTTCACTCCATCCCAGCGCGACAACGGCTACCCGTGCGACGCATCGCTTTCTCATTGGCTGCCGCCCGGAATGGTGTCAGATGTATAACGCCAATAAATGGTACATGACTGACCCGTTTCTAGAGTATGCGCGAAGCAACACCGCTCCAATAACGGGGTCCGAGATTGTCGCCGAAACACAAGGCCAGCGCGAAATGCTCGTCGCGGCAAGCAAACACGGCTTCAGAAGCGGGATCGTGGTGCCGGTCCACGCCAGCGCCACAGAGCGTATGGGTGTTCTGTACATCGGATCAGACGATAGCCAGGCTGTCGGGGAAAAGAGGCTGACCGCGCACCGATTGTATTTCAGAGCACTTGCCATGGAATTGCTCGATTGGTCCATCCGGATGACAAGACGCGAGATCCTTGAGGCGCATGGTATTACTGAAATGGATCTCCGCGTAGTGGGCTACCTTAAAAATGGATTTACTGCGGAAGACATTGCTCGCGAGATGGACATCTCCGTTCAGACCGTCTACGTAAACTATAGAAAAATAAAGGACAAGATTGGTGTTTCGCATATCTCAGAAGCGGTTAAGTTCGCGGAAATGAATGACCTTCTGGCGTAACTCGGGTAGAGCGTTTTGGCTCTCGCTCACTTTACCCACGGCTGCAGGCGCCCTCTTCTTTGTCGGACGCCCTTGGACATTTGTGGCTGTGGTCCTGTTCGTTGTTCCTGCGCTGGACGCAACGATAGGGCGAGGAGCTCCCAAGTCGGGACAAGCCATCGAGAAAACAGATGGAGATCAGGTACCTGCCTGGTTTGCTTTCTCTTGGGCCTTGGCACTCGGAATCGGTGCGTACCGTGCGTCAACTGCATCATGGGTGGAACTGGTCGGACTTGGTGTCGCGTGCGGAGTGTTAAGCGCTACCGCAATGGCACACCTGCATGAGCTTACGCACCGACCAGCCAGAATATGGCAGCACGTTAGTGACCTGGCATTCGTCGTTGCCGGCTATCCGCATTACCGGGTTGCGCACCAATTGCATCATCGACATGTTGGAAATCCGCAATTCGGTTCGACTGCTTCATTGGGCACGACGGTATGGTGTCATGTTGGACGCTCCTATGCAGCGGGGTTGCTCTCGTCGTTTTCGCGGCGTTCCCATCCGGGGGGAAAGGTACCGTATAGCCTTTTTCGAAATGCACTTTTCGCAATATTGTTGCTGGGCTTCGCCGCGCTTCTGCAATGGAAGATTGCGCTTTTCTACATCGGATACGCTGTTGTGAGCGTGTTTGTCGTTGAGGCAGTCGGGTACATGCAGCACTACGGATTCGATGCTGACATTTCGCGCACTGCGCTTACGTCGTGGGATGTTGACTTTTGGTTGTCGAACTGCCTACTCGTGAACAACGGCTTCCATAATGCTCACCATCAGGACGGTGAAACGCCATATCAGAGTCTCACCGCGCAACGAACCACTTTGCCGGGTGGCTACTTTCAAATGCTTTGGTTGACGCTTCTCTCGCCGTTCTGGTTTTCGATAATGAATCGACGAACGAAGGTCTTACTCAGGCGGAGGCGACGTCAGAGCGTCACTCTCAGAAATCAAACGTCTTGCGACGTTTGCGAGATACGATGAGTCAAGCGTTTCAAGTTGTATCTTGATGGCGTGCTCCGTATGCAAATAATTTTGCTTCGTCGAGCGAGTGTACGCAGGGTCGTAATAGTCGACCATGATGCTCTCGAAGAGAGCTTCGATCTCGCGGCGTTCAGCCATCGACGCCCACTTCTGTAGTGTCGCCCCGCTTACGAGTGCTTTTAGGTGGCCAAGTTGTGTGACTAGGCCCGTGGGGTCTCTTTCGAAGTGGGGATACTCGCGACGCCACATTGCAATTCTTTCGCGCATCGGGGTCTCGACGGCGAATAAACGTCCGCCATGCATTCTATGGAACAGCGCAGTCGGCAATTGGACGTGACCGATTCGCTTGCTTTCACTTTCGATCCAGATCTGCTTTGCCGAGTCCAGACGACTTATCTCGGCAAGCAAAAGGCTGTCAAAAAATTTCTGGCTTGGTTGGGCTCGCCCTGGAATTGCCCCAATGATCGAGCCGCGGTGCGAGGCAAGGTCCTCTAGATCGATGACCTGTGCACCTGCCGTCCGTAGCGCGAGTAGCAGTCGAGTTTTTCCGCATCCGGTGGGGCCAGAGAGCACATTGAACTGCAAGTGCGCGGGGACCTCTTCGAGAGTCTGACGCACCCAATTTCGATATCCTTTCCAACCAGTCGGCAGCCTGTCGACCTTGTAGCCGATGGTTTCCAGAGCGTCTGTCCAAAGTTTGCTTCGCTTCCCACCACGGAAGCAATAAACCAGGACTGACATTCGTCGATCGCTCCGAAAAAACGGAAGCTCGAGGTGCCGGGCGATGTTCTTTAGGGAGTAGGCGACACCGATCTGATACGCGCGCATCGGATTGGTGCGATGAGTAGTACCGACTTCCGCATACTCATCGTCGAAGACGACCGGAAGGTTTATGGCCCCAGGCAGATGGTCTTCGGCAAATTCGCGCGGGCTTCGTGCGTCGATAATCAGGTCAAATTTCTTGAGAGCATCCAAATCATACATATTTCGCCCTCTCTAGCATGGTATTTTGGAAAAGTCAATGCAAAATGGCATCGCCCCGATGCTAGGAGTGACGGATTAAACTCTCGCTTACTGAGTTTTGTGAAGATAAGCCGATTTTACGTCGGTGGGACCAAAGCGTCACCGAACAAGAAAAACGCAGGGCGCGTCATTGCACAACAGGCCCAAGCCCGTCGATGAAGGAGACGGCCCATCTGGTCATGCGGGAAAGTTTTGAGCGGACCCGTCGGGGGGCAGAGAGTGATGCGGCATAACGCTGCAGCCAATGAGGACGATCATGGATCACTCACATAACGCGTGCCAGGCACCAGGCGCTTGCGACGGAATCGTCTCAAGGGCTACCTTCAACACATTGCAGCGGCGCGTGGACCGGGCCGAGGCCGATGTCCGCCGGCTAACCGAGCGGTTGCGAGAAAAGGATCGACAATTAGCTGAGATGGGGAAGGCGCTGCTGCGCACGGTAGCGTTGCATCATGCAACCGAGGAAGGGCTGGAGGAGGAAATTGACTCTCTACGTGCGATAATTCCAGTGTGGAAAGCCTGCCTGTACACGAGTGCGGGGCCGTCGGAGCAGTCCGACGGAATCACAATTCACCTGCCGTTCATCACCGAAATTCTGTCCGGGATGTTCGATATCATGCACACGTTCTGGTCGAGCTATGACGAGAACAATCCGCCCAAGTCGTCTGTGGTCGCGCATGCGATCGACAAACGATTAAACCTAAAGGGCCAGCCCAATGGAGAAGCGTCGCGCAGCGGACAGACGTACGCTTCTGCGATTCGGCCTGACTGGCTAAAAGAAGCTGATAGTCGTCATCACACGCGACCACGATCCTGACGGGGCGCTCTGACGGTAAGACGGGTTTGCCCGTCGCTTGATCCACTTGCTTGAATGGTCCCCGTAGTTCGCAGCCCTTGCTGGCGAAAGCACCGGGGTTCGTCATGGGCGAAACGGTACCATGTAGAGCAGGGCAGGCCAACTGCAGCGCGAATGGGTTGTACTTCTTGGGGCCGTTTCCGCGGCGGCCACCGTCCAGAGCCTTCATACGGCGTCGCTCTTTCCCAACGGCGTGACGGGAGAGGACCGCGTGGCTCCGGAAGGGGACCGGTTACGGGCAGCGCAGTTCTACGTCCAGTACGAACGGGTGGCAACAATGATCTTACGGACGATTCATACAGGTGGGGGCGAGTCCACAGGTCGGAGCAGGCAGCGTGTTGGTGTCGTGGGCGGGAATCCGTCGGCGGCCCTTAGGTACGACTACTACTTTCGAAGCGAATCGACGTTTACGCTGCACGGCGTTACGATGCAATAACACAGCGTGTCGTCAGGCAACACTTGGGCGCTGGTATGAGGACGAAGTTCTGGCGTCCCTGTCGATCCGCTGGTGTCTTGGCACGCTTGCCCGTTCGGCCGGCGCCAGTGAGGCGGAAAAGTCAAGCCTGTCGACTACTTCGTCGGCCGGATTTGTCCGGCCACCGTCTGCATCGGCCAGGCCGCGGGTATCGAGGCATCGAGCGAGGCGGGCTACGTCTCGCGATCCCGGATGGAGCACACGCCTTCGCGACCCATCTCACTTTGAGCCGTATCACCCGGACTCGACGAGCTGCGCAACGTAGCTTTCGAGCTATTGTCCCGGATCGGCACCGATCATCGTCGTTTCTCCTTCGTAATGCACCTATCCTGAATCGTTTAGTAACTCTTAAAGATACCGACTGGGGTTCGTCTCACATGGTGACCGGTCAGGCTTTCACGACGGTGCCTCCCGACGATAAGACGGGTTTGGCTGACGGACGCAATCGCTGCTTGAATGCCCTCTGTGGTCCGGCCATCCGGGCCGGAAAGAAAACACAGGAGGGCAGTCATGTCCGTCGAAGACAACGAATCTCGGGCGATATTGCGCCGCCGGCAGGTCGAAGCGAAGACGGGGCTATCACGCTCAACCATATACCGGCGCATGCGGGTCGGCACGTTTCCGTCGGCAATATCACTGGGGGGCCGGATGGTAGGTTGGCGCGCAACTGACATCGGGCAGTTTCTCGCGAATCCGGCGCGTTACCGGGCACCGGAGCCGGAACACCGGGACGATGCGGAGTCGTTGCCATGAGCCGCGACCTCGCCGAGGCGCCCCTCGCCCGTCGACTTGAGAACTGGGGAAATGTGTCACGCGGTGCCTATGATCCGATCGATGCGGCGCTGGTGACGAAAGCATGGCAGACGTTGCATCCGTCGCATCGGGAAATACTGAGGATGGTCTTTCTGTGGCATGCCGATCGCGAGGTTGTTTGCCGACGGCTGCGCATAGCCCGGCGGCCGGCGCAACGCTTCGACCTAGAACTCGCGGCAGCGCGTTTAGCGCTCGCGCAAGCCCTTGCCGGCAGGATGAAGGAAGTTGGTGCCAGCGGGCTACCTCCCGCCGAAGAAACATGAAACGCGCGAGCCTGTTTTCGGGCGATAGTGCCCCGGGCGGCCGGCATTTTACTGCGCGGCGTCGTTCCGCTGGAGGGTGTCGGTGTCGAAGCTCCAAGATGTGAAATTTTTTTGGGAACACGAGAGAACTCCATGGAACACGTGGGTAGATGGATAGGCGGAGACGCTCTCCCGGGCGCTTGCATTGCGTCTTGGGCTGAACTAGATTGAAGCCAACAATCTGATCCGGTCAACGTGCCCCGCACGACCGAGTACGCGTTAGCGGCCCCTCAGTTCGATGTCTATGCGACGACGTGGTGTGCCGTGACGCATTCGCAAAAAGCCTGCATCTGCAGGCTTTTCTGCTTTCTGGCGCTGATGCAATGATCCCCCGTTGAGCCCGCGGTCAGCCTCTCTGGCGCCGCGGGTTCCTTTTCTTCGCAGGTTCATCGACAGCGGGCGCGGCTGAGGACGATGAACCATGAAATCGCTTCTGATCATTTCGGCAAAGAGTAACTCGGGCAGGACGATGCTGACCTGCCTGCTTGCCCGTCACCTGCATCGCGTCAATCACTGGCGCGTGCTGGTACTGGACCTTGCCGAGCCGCCGCGCTGCGCACAGATGCTCGCCAGCGGGCAGCATGACGCGATCGGGTCCGGCAACCCGGTGCCGGACCCGCCCGGGCGCGCCCGACCCGCACCCGGCGGCTGCGTTCGCGTGTTCAGCGGCGACGCCGTCGACGGTCTGCGCTCGCGTGACGATCCCGCCCGCACCCGCTACTACGCGAACCTTCGTCATCTGCTATGCGTGGTGGCGCCGCGGTTCGACGTGTGCCTGATCGATACTCCCGTGCTGCCCGACCTGCGCGCTGTCTGTGCAGAGGCGCTGGTGGACGCGGTACTGAGCCCCATAGCGATGTCGCCGGGATGCGTCGACTGCGCCTCGGAAATCATCAACGGCACGTACGGGATCCGCAACGTCCGGGCGCGACTGAATCCGGCACTGCACTTTGTCGGGCTTCTGCCCGTCGTCGCAATCCCTGGACCGATGGAAGAAGCGTGGGTGAAGGTGATGGAAACGACGCTGCGTGAATGGCTGATCGCAGACCAGGCTTTTCCCCACGGATACGCCTGGCTGCCCCGCCTGACAGCTGTCGGGCGCGCCGCGGGTTCCTCAGTGCCGCGCGGCCGGCCAGCCGCGCAGGATGTCCGGGTAGCCGAATCCTCGCGGACAGTAGTCGCCTGTCTGGAGGTCCTCGCTCGCCGGCTCGATGCAATCGGGAACGGTGCAATGCCTGCCCTTCGTCGTGCAGAGGTGTGCGATGCATGACGCAGCCATCTCATTCGACATTGCCATCGCCGGCCGCGGGCTGCTGCGGGTGTTGCGCCGCTGGTTGATTGTCCTCGCCGCATTCGTCGGTGCATCAATCCTGGCGCCTGGCACTGCCCATGCCGACGACTGGGGTTGCCAGGTGATCCTGTGTCTCTCGAATCCCGGTGGCCCTGAGCAGTATGGCGAGTGTGTCCCGCCGATCGAGAGGCTGTGGACAGCCTTGCGCCATGGCGATCCTTTTCCGGCGTGTGACTTCGGTGCAGGTGGCTCGCAGGGGACGTCGGCGGTGAACATCTTTGCGGGCACCGGGTACTGCCGCGACGACCTGCTGTACTGGGGCGGCCCTAAGCAGAGTGAGCTGCTATGCAATGCGCGCGGCGCAATCAATGTCGAAATCGACGGCGCCCTGTACACGCGGGTGTGGTGGGACGCGGGAGGCGCAGACCGCACGATCACTGAGTTCTACGGAGCCGGCAGTACCGCTATCCCGTACGAGCCGACCCAGTCCGCACGTCTCTTTCTGGAGCGGGAGTACGAAAGCTCGGGCGGTCAGGGAGGTGGCGAATGATTCCACTCACCGCATTCCTGGCCCTGACACAGCAGTGCGCGCCGGCCGTGGCACCCGCCACGATGGCAGCCATCGTGCGGGTCGAGTCGGGTTTCAACCCGTACTCGATCGGGGTTGTCCATGGCCGCCTCGAGCGCCAGCCAGCGAACCTCAACGAGGCCGTTGCGACGGCGCGCGCGCTGGAGGCGGCCAGGTGGGATTACAGCGCAGGTCTCGCGCAGGTAAACCGGGCGAACTGGATCCGGTTCGGCCTGACGCCGGAGATCGTCTTCGATCCGTGCCGCAATCTCGCCGCCGGCGCGGCCATCCTCCAAGGCTGCTTCGAGCGCGCGCGGCACGAGTATGCAGGAGCGCAGGACGCATTGCGCGCGGGGCTGTCGTGCTACGCGAGCGGCGACTTTTCCACGGGATTTCGCACGGGCTATGTGCAGAGGGTCGTCGCCGAAGCTGCGCTCCCTGATCCGGTGGTTCCGGCGACTGCCGCCGACGTCCCGCCCATTCGCGTCATTCCGTCCAGTCCGCAGGGTGCGCGTTCCGGTCCGTCGCGCATCCCGGATGGAACGCCTTCGACCACCGGCCGCAGACGAAATCGCCAGACTGGTCTACCCGGCGACATGGCGCAGGAAAGCGCGGTCGTCTTCTGACCAAGCGAGACCCATGTGTGTAACAGGAGCAGCCCATGAAATCAGGACTACAAATCAAATGGAGAAATATTCCACGGGAGACGTGGATGCGTGGGTCGGCGCGAGCCGTCCGGCGCGGGCTCGCGATTGCGCCCCTGCTGGCACTGACGGTGACGCCGGCATATGCGCAGCTCTCTCAGGTCAACACTCTGCTGACAACGATCCAGACCACATTACTCAGCGTGGGTGCGGTGGTGTGCTCGATCTCAATCATCTGGGCGGGCTTCAAGATGATGTTCCAGCACGCGCGCTTTGGCGATATCGCCAACGTGTTCATCGGCGGCCTGTTCGTGGGCTGCGCCACGGTGATCGCAGCGATGCTGATCCCGACGAGCTGATCCGGAGGCGCACATGGACCAGCTCAGGGATCCCGTCTTCAAGGGCTGCACACGACCCGCGATGCTGTGGGGCGTGCCGCTTGTGCCGTTCCTGATGATGGGCGGCAGCATCCTGATTCCGGCGATCTGGGCGCTGCTCGCAAGCCCGCCGGTGGGCGTCGGCATCGTGCTGCTCCTCGTTCCGGTGTTCGTGACGATGCGTTCGGTCACGCGGCACGACGACCAGCGGCTTGCGCAGTGTGTGCTGTGTGTTCGTATGGCGTTTCGCCAGCGTAATCGCCGCTTGTGGGGCGCGCACGCCTACGTGCCGGTTCGCGTCAAGAGGAGGGGCTAACATGGCTGCGCAACCGCACCTCATCGATGTGGCCGAACGCGAGGTCGTGCTCGCGGACTTCGTGCCGTTCTCATCGCACGTGACCGACCACGTGATCCGCACGCGGGAAGGCGACTATCTGCGCGTGTGGAAGATCGCCGGCATTGCCTTCGAGGCGGCCGATCCAGGTGACATCCTGGTGCGTCACGAAGGGTTCAACCAGCTCGTGCGCAGCCTGCCGGGTGGCCATGTGGGACTCTGGTCCCATCGGCTCCGCCGGCGCGTGACTGACCACTTCGCCACGCCTTACGGCAACCCGTTCTGCCAGGAGCTTGCCACACGGTACTACGCGAGCTTTGCGGGCTACCGGATGATGTCCAACGAGCTGTACCTGACGGTCGTCTACCGGCCGCACCGCACACGTCTGGGGCGCATCTTCAGTCACGCAGCCCGTCGCACCGCCGACGATATCAGGCGGGACGAGTATGAGGCGCTGAAGGTGATGGCGGAACTCGCCGCGCAGGTCGAATCGGGCCTGAAACCGTGGGATCCGGTGGCCCTTGGCGTCTACAGGAACCAGGTTCGCGACGCGAAGCAGATCCACCACACGCAGCGGCCCGTGCGTTTCTCGGCGGCACTGGCGTTTCTGGGTTATCTCGTCAACGCCGCCTGGGAGCCCGTGCCGGTGCCGTCAGGCCGCATTGCCGAGGCACTGCCGACGTCGAGACTTTTCTTCCGCACCGAGAAGGTCGAGATCCGCATGCCGGGCGCAACGCGCTACGCGGCGCTGCTCGACCTGAAGGACTACCCGGAAGAAACGGAGCCCGGGATGCTCGACGGTCTGCTCTACGGCGACTTCGAGTACATCGAGACGCAGAGCTTCACGATCCTTGACCGTCCCACGGCAAAGGAAGCGCTTGAGCGACAGCGCAACCAGCTGATTGCCGGCGAGGACGTCGCGGTGTCACAGGTCGAGGCGATGGACCAGGCGCTGAACGACCTGATCAATGGCGATTTCGTCCTAGGCGAATACCATTATTCGCTTGCCGTGCTCGGGGACCGCCCGGACGAGGTAGCGCGGCACGTGGCGAAGGCGCGCACGCAGCTCGCGGACGTGGGCGTCCAGACCGCGCTCGTCGACCTCGTGGCGGACGCGGCGTGGTTCGCGCAGCTGCCCGGCAACTGGCGCTACCGGCCACGGGAGGCGAAGCTCACCTCGCGCAATTTCTGTGGGCTCGCGAGCCTGCACAACTTCGCGACGGGCAAGCGCGACGGCAACCCGTGGGGCGAGGCAATCACCATTGTCAAGACGCCGAGCGGCCAGCCGCTCTATCTGAACTTCCACGCGACTGCGGAAAAGAAGGAATCGGCCGACGAGAAGGCACTCGCCAACACCCAGATCATTGGGCAGGCGGGCGGGGGCAAGACGGTACTTGAGCTGTTCCTGCTTGCCATGGCGATGAAGTATGGCGTCACGGGCGTTGTCTACGACAAGGACCGCGGTACCGAGATCGCGATCCGCGCGGTGGGCGGCCGCTACACCGTCTTTCACCGGGGTGTCCCGACGGGGCTCAATCCGTTCCAGCTCGAACCGGACGAGGCGGTACTGGATTTCTGGGAGCGCCTCGTGCACCGGCTCGTCGACACGGGTGCACCGCTTTCGGCCAGGGATGAGCTCGACGTTTCGCGTGCCGTGCGGGAAGTGGCCCGCATGGCACAGCCGCTTCGGCGCCTGTCGATGGTGCGGCAGCTGATGCCCAACGTGGGCGAGAACAGCCTGCATGCGCGACTGACCAGGTGGTGTGCGGGCGGCCGGCTCGGCTGGGTCTTGGATAACCCGTCGGACCTGCTGGATTTCAGCCACAACCAGCTCTTCGGCTTCGACGATACAGAACTGCTGGACGATCCGGAGGTGTCGACGCCGGTGACGATGTACCTGCTGCACCTAACCGAAAGCCTGATCGACGGGCGGCGCTTCATCTATGTGATGACCGAGTTCTGGAAGCGCCTCGGGGACCCGGTATTTACGGATTTCGCGAACAACAAGCAGAAGACCATCCGCAAGCAGAACGGTCTGGGCATCTTCGACACGCAGTCGCCGGCGGACGTCCTGCGCAGCCCTATCGCGCGGGCGCTCATCGAGCAGACCGCGACATTCTTCTTCCTGCCCAATCCGCGGGCGGACTACGACGACTACGTGCACGGCTTCAAGCTCACCGAGGCCGAATTCAATATCGTTCGCACGCTTGAGGAGAACAGCCGCCTGTTCCTTGTCAAGCAGGGACACCACTCGGCGATCGGCAGACTGGATCTCGGCGGACTCGGCGACGTGCTCGACGTGCTGTCGGGTACGACGGACAACGTCGAACTGCTCGACGGCATCCGTGCCGAGGTGGGCGACGAACCCGCTGCGTGGCTTCCCGTGTTTCATGAACGGCTGGCGCGACGGCGTGCTGCGGGAGCCGCCCTGAACACGCTGGCCCCGCGTGTGTCGGGAAGAGGTACACGATGAGCGGCCTTTTCACAGCGGTCGGCGGCACGCTCGAAAACGGCATGTCGACGTACGTCACGAGCGTGTCGTCGGCGCTCTCCAGTGCGCTGGTGCCGGTCGTCACGACGGCGCTTACGATCTGGATCATCGTGTACGGGTTCGCCGTGGTGCGCGGCGAGGCCCATGAGTCGGTACCCGCCTTTGCGTGGCGCGGGATGAAGGTGGCCATCATGCTCGCCTTTGCACTCGGTGCGGGCATCTACCAGTCGCAGGTAGTTACTGCGGTGGAGGGCGCTACCTCAGGCCTGGCCCAGACGATCCAGACGGCGGCCGCGAATGCCGGGGCGGGTAATGCCGGCTGCGGAACGGTGAGTGGCGCCAGCGTGACGGGTACGAGCGCGTCCTCCATTTACCAGACCCTCGACTGCTATGACCGGCAGATCGACATCGTGATGGATGCCTACTTCAACAAGGCGACGCACGAAGGCTTCAGCATGGCGGGCATCGTGGCGGGCATCGGCGATTTCTTTTGCGGGCTGGTAGCCGCGCTCGGTGCCTCGGTCTTCCTGATCGTCCTCGCATTCGAGGTGCTGATGGCGAGGATGCTTCTGGAGCTGGTGCTTGGGCTTGGCCCCCTGTTCATCGCATGTGGCGCATTCAGCCCGACAGCCCGCTTCTTCGAGGCATGGACCGCGAAGATTGCGAACTACGCGCTGTTGCAGGTACTCATTGCGGCGTTTCTGGGCATGGCGCTGACCGCGTTCTCCGCCGATCTCGCGCCGTTCCAGGTGACGACCTCGGCACCCGATGCGAATGCGTCCTCGCTGACAGCGGCTGTTCACAGCGCACTCGACAGCGCAGCGTCCTGGGGAGCGGGACTGGGCATGTGCGTCACGGGCCTCCTGCTGGCCACTGTCGGATGGCAACTGCCTGCGGTCGCGTCCGGTCTGGCTGGTGGCGCCACCCTGTCGGGGTTTGGCGCATTCGTTGCGGGATATGCCGCACGCCAGGCGCTTCGCGGCGTCGGTGCCGTCATGCGCTTCGGGCACGGTCCACGCCGGCCGGGCGGAAAGATTTCGGATGGCGGAGCGGGAAGCGGTTCGATGCCAGCCTACCAGCGTGCGGCCCGCGAGCACCTGGGCGATCGGGGAAACGATGGAGAGTCTGCATCATGACCACCTCACATGTACGGCGCGCTCTGATAGCAGGCGCAATCGCCGCGACCGGCTGCCTGTCTTCCGTGGTTCGTGCCCAGGGCATTCCTGTGTTTGACGCACAGAACGTTGTGCAGGCGATCGCGACTGTCGGGCAACTGAAGGAGGAAGTGCAGCAGGAGCTCCAGCTGTATCAGTCGCTCAGTGGCACCCGTGGATTTGGGTCCCTGATGAGCAATCCGGTTCTGTCGAACTCGCTGCCATCGAACTGGCAGTCAGTTTACACGGCGATCGGGGAACGGCGGATATGCGGGTCTCACCGGCAGTGCGCAGACGCTGCGCTCGGCGAGCGAGATCTACAACTGCGAGGACCAGAGTGGTGTCGACCAGCAGGTCTGCCAGCGCGCGCTCAACAAGCCGTTCCAGGACAAGGCATTCGGCACACAGGCGTACCAGACGGCGCTCCAGGAGCTCGACCAGATCCAGGGCCTGATGCAGCAGATCGACGTCACGCAGGACCAGAAGGGGATTTCCGAACTGCAGGCTCGCATCCAGATTGAGAGCACGGCGGTCGGCAACGAAATGACGAAGCTGCAGCTTTTCAGGATGCTCGCCGATTCCGAAGACCGGCTCATCGCCGGGCAGCAGCAGGAGCTCGTCTTCAAGCACGCCGGTAATACCGCGCGGTTGCAGGACCAGATGGTACCCGCAAGCTTTGGAAACTGAGTTCGGCAACTGAGGAGATTGACATGGTCCGTTCCATCGCTGCGGTTGTTGTCGTGCAGTTAGTAATGCTTATTAATGGGTGCGCCGGAAGCCCACCTGAACCCGTCCTGCCGGATGGCTCGCACCGTGTTCCGGTGAACCGCGTGCCACCCGTTCCCCCACCGGATGGGGGCAGTCATGAGCAGTGACCGTGACTATCGTCGGGCGCTCGATTTCGAGGTGTCGGTCACGCACCTGCAGGAGCGGTCCGAGCGTCGGGCATGGTACGTGGCCGCGACCTCGGTCGTGGTGGCCATCCTGTGTGCCATCGCATTGGCTGTGATGATCCCCTTCTATCGGCTCGTGCCACTGCCCATCGAGGTTGACCGGCTGACGGGCGAAGCGCAGGTGATCGACGTGCTGGACGCGAAGCACATCCCTATGCGCGACACCGAGGACAAGCACTGGGTCGAGGTGTACGTGGGCTCGCGCGAGCGTTACGACTGGGGCCTGCTGCAGATGGACTACGACCGCGTGCTCGACATGAGCGACGACCGGGTCGCGCGTGATTACCGGGCGATCTACGGCGGACCGGACGCGCTGGACCGGCAGCTTGGGGCAAACGCACAGCGGCGCATCCGCATCCTCTCGACGACGCTCGTGCCGGATGAACCGGGGCATGCCGTCGTGCATATCGAGCGCACGACGTGGAAGAACGGTATCGATAACGTGGAGCCGCCGCAGCGTTTCGTCATCACGTTGGCCTTCACGTACCGGCCATCCGTCTTTACACGCGAGCGCACGGCGATTGAAAACCCGTTCGGCTTCAGGGTGACGGCTTACAGTCGCGATCCCGAATACACCCCTGCGGCGTCATCGCCGGCGTCACAGTCGGTCCCGGGAGGTGTGCGATGAGACTGTACAACCTGGTGAGAACCGTTGTGCTGGGGGCCACGCTGGCAGCGCTCTGCGGTGGCGCCCGCGCGTACGACGTGCCCGGCTGGTCCAGCGACCCGCGTGTGCGGCAGGTCGTGTACCGGCAGGACGAGGTGGTGCGGATCATCGCACAGCGCGGTTTCGCGACGCACATCGCGCTCGATCCGGCCGAGCACGTTCTCGTCGTGGCCCCTGGCGACCGGGACGGATGGCAGGTGGTCGCAAACCGGGGTGAGCACGACGTCTACCTCAAGCCCGAGCTCGCCGCGCACGACACGAACCTTGAGGTCCGCACCGACCGACGCAGCTACAGCTTTGACCTCGTGGTGCTGCCGCTGAGGGCCCGGTTCGCCAACGACGAGAAGATGTATCGCATCACCTTCGTCTATCCCGACACGCAAGCCGCGAAGACAAAGGCCGTCGATGATGCTGCCCTCGTACGCGCGCGCCTGGACCAGTCGCCGGTGGTGCGCAATACCGCCTACTCGATGCAGGTGATGCCGAATTCGGAGGATATCGCGCCTACTGCGGCGTGGGATGACGGGCGCTTTACCTATATCCGCATTCCCAACAACCGACGTATCCCTGCGATCTTCCGCGTGGCCGGCAACGACAGCGAAAGCGTCGTCGACCGGCAGATGGAAGACGACGTGATCGTCGTGCATGAGCTCGCGCGACGTTTCGTGCTGCGTCTCGGTGACGAGGTGGTCGGTCTGTGGAACGACGCGTTCGACGTGGACGGGGTGCCGCCTGCGGATGGCACGACGGTGAGCGGTGTGAAGCGTGTCCTGCGGAGCGACGGCCATGAATGAGGAAACGCCGCGCAATGTGATTGCGCCCGAGGTTGTGTCCGAGGGCGACACCGCAAAGGTCGCAGGAACCGTAAACGGTGACCTTGCGAACCAGCCAGCCGATCGTGGCATGCCGGAGCTGGGGCAGCAGGGTGGTCGGCCCCGTGCCTGGTGGCTTGCGCCGCTCGTGGTCGTAGCGGTCTTGATCGGCGGAGCGGTCTGGACGATACACGGGTTTCTCGAGCGGCACGATGCGGCTGAAAAGGCCAGACGAGACGCCGTGCAGGACCAGCCGTCCCAGGGGCGGGTGTTCGGCGACGGGACCGTAGCGGCATCAGCAGTTGCCGCAGTGCCAGGCAGCCCGGTCACAGCGAGTGCCGCGGCGTCGGCCCCCGTTGCCGCCGCGACGCCCCACACTCCTGTCCATACCGCGCCGGCTCGCAGCTATTACGACGCGCCGCTGCTCGCCACCGGAAGCACAGGCGGAAGCAATGGTCCCGCCAACGCAGCGGCGGAGCTTGCCGCATCAACACCGGGCGTTTCACCGGGCGCGACTGCTGTGATGGTCAGCCAGCCCCAGGGCAGCAGTCCGCTTGCCCAGGCGCTGACGCCGACCGTGACGCCGAAAGCGCGCGCGGGCTTTCTGGGCAACCGCAGTCTGGTCCTTGCAGAAGGCGCCAAGATCGACTGCGTGGGAGATACCGCGTTCGATTCGACCCAGGCGGGTATCTCGACCTGCACGGTGACGAAGAACGTCTATTCGGATGACGGCCATGTGGTGCTGATTGAACGCGGTTCGCAGATCAACAGCGAGTACCGCTCGAACCTGGCGCCTGGGCAGAAGCGGGTGTTCATCCTCTCGGCCCGCATCAAGACCCCCGAAGGGGTGACGGTCGAGATCGATTCACCGGCCGCGGACGCGCTCGGACGCATGGGCGTGAGCGGCTATGTCAACAACCATTGGGGCGAACGGATCGGCGCGGCCATGCTGCTCGGCATGACGCAGGACGCGATCGGCTATCTCGCGACGCGTGGCGGCAACAGCAACGGCTCGGTGGTGTTCGAGAACACGCAGCAGCAGGGCAATGACATGGCCTCACGTGTACTCGATAGCACCATCAACATCCCGCCCACGCTGTCGCAGAACCAGGGGGCCGAGTTCACGATCGTCGTCGCGCGGGACCTGGACTTCAGTGCGGTCTATGCGCTCGATCCGGAGGGCTCGCGATGAACGCGCCGGCCCACATCCTGAGCGACGCACCTGTGTCAGCCGATGTCCCACTGCCGAGGCTGGCAGAGGACGCGTCGGTACGCGAGCTCATGCGGCCGTTCGCGGGGCTGCTCGATGACCCGACGGTCACGGAGCTGGTGATCAACCGGCCACAACGCGTGCTGACCGAAACCCATCTCGGATGGCATGTGCACGACTGCACGGACCTTGATTTCGAGCGCCTGATGTCGTTCGCGGTCGCGATTGCCACGCTCACGAACCAGGAGGTCTCGGCGCTGCATCCAGTGCTCTCCGCGCTGCTGCCAGGTGATGCGCGCATCCAGATCGTGATCCCGCCGGTGGTACCTCCGCGTACCGTGTCGGTGACGATCCGTCGTCCCTCTTCGCGCGAGAAAACGCTCGATGCGTATGCAGGCGAGGGCCTGTTCGCGCACACCACGTGGCGCCGCCCGGCTGGACTTGATGAGGCGATGCCGGCGCTACGGCCTCTCGATCGCGAACTCGCCAGGTACCTCGAAGCGCGTGATTTCCCGGCCTTCTTCGAGCGGGCGGTGCGCGGGCGGCTGAACCTCGCGATCGTGGGCAACACTGGCTCGGGCAAGACGAGCTTCATGAAGGCGCTGTGCCGGTACATTCCGGCCACCGAACGCATCGTGACGATCGAGGATGTGCGCGAACTCTTCATACGCCACATCGAGAACTGCGTGCACCTGATCTACAGCAAGGGTGGACACGCTCAGGCGCGGGTGACGCCCGCGGACCTGGTCGCCAGCACGATGCGCATGCGCCCCGACCGCGTACTGCTCGCTGAACTGCGCGGCAGCGAGGCGTACGACTTTCTGAAGCTCCTGACCACGGGCCATTCGGGCTCGATCACGAGCTACCACGCATCGAGCGCCCCGGTCGCGATCGAGCGGTTCGCGCTGATGGCGAAGGAACACCCGGAAGCCTCGACGTGGGATGACGCGGCACTGCGCCGGCTGCTCTTCATGACGATCGATGTGGTGGCGCACATGGATGCCACGGCTCTTTTTGATGAGTCAGGTGAGCAGACCGGCCGGCGATGGTCGATGACGGAAATCTGGTTCGATCCGCTGCGTCGCCATCAGGCGGATTTCCGGTGAAAGGAGAGCAGGCCATGGGCATCGGAAAGGCAACCGGAACGGTACGCACAACCAGCAGGGGGGCCGGGTATCACGCGGTGCGCGCGTTGGTCACGCTCGCGATTGTGGCGACTGCTGCTGCCGGTCTGATCCTCGCCCTCTGGCTGGCGTCGTTTTTCTTCGTCGCGAGCCAGCATGCCAATCCGCTTCATGCCGGGTTTCATGCCTGGCCGGATGCGGCGCTGACCTGGTACGACGGACGCCTGCCAGGGCAGGGGCGGCGGCTTGCTGGCACCGCGCTGTTCGGCTTCCTGCTCGCGTTTGGTGCGCCGGCGCTTGGCGCTTACACGCTGCTGGATCGCTCCGGCCGTCGGCGTCTTTATGGCAGCGCGCGGTTCGCAAACGAGGCGGACATCCGCCGGGCAGGGCTGCTATGAGCACGGTGACGACATCAGAAGCATTCAGCGGCCCGCCGCTGGTCGTGGGCGTCTGGCGTGGCCGCTACCTTCGGTTCACGGGCCAGCAGTTCGTGCTGCTTGCGGCGCCAGCACGGTCGGGTAAGGGCGTCGGCGTCGTGGTGCCCAACCTGCTGAGCTACCCGGATTCGGTGGTCGTGCTCGATATCAAGCAGGAGAACTTCAACCTCACGGCAGGGTTTCGTCGCGCACACGGCCATGACGTGTACCTGTTCAATCCGTTTGCCGAGGATGGCCGTACGCACCGGTATAACCCGTTGTCGCCGATCCCGGACGGGGTGTTCCGCGTCGGCGATATTCTTGCAATCGGATACGCGCTGTATCCGGTCGGCGGTCACGACGACTTCTGGAAGGATCAGGCCCGCAACCTGTTTCTCGGGATCGTACTGCTGCTATGCGAGTGGCGCGATGCGCGCCGCAGCGGCGACACCGATGTGCCGGACTATCCGGTGACCATGGGCGAGGTGCTGCGGCAGTCGTCCGGTAACGGCATGCCCGTCAAGGTGTATCTCCAGCAGGCGCTGCTGCAGAACCGGCAGCTGCTCACCGGTGCGTGCGTCGACGCGCTGAACCGCTTTCTTGCGAACGACGACAAGGTCCTTGCGAGCATACTCGCGACGTTCAATGCGCCGCTGACGATCTGGGCCAATCCGATCGTTGATGCCGCGACGAGCGCCAATGACTTCGACCTGCGCGACGTGCGCAGGCGCCGCATGTCGGTGTATGTCGGCATCACGCCGGACCATCTGGCCGAGGCCGCGCTGGTCGTCAACCTGGTGTTCTCGCAACTTGTCAATCTGAACACTCGGCAACTGCCCCAGGACAACCCGGAGCTGACGGTACAGTGCCTGATGCTGATGGACGAATTCACGTCGGTCGGCAGGATTCACATCATCGCCCGCGCTGTCGCCTATATGGCGGGATACAACCTGCGGCTGCTTTCGATCGTGCAGTCGATCTCACAGCTTGAATCGGTCTATGGCCGCGCGGACGCGAGGACTTTCGTCACGAATCACGCGATGCAGATCATCTACGCACCACGTGAGCAGAAGGATGCGAACGAATACTCGGAGATGCTCGGCACCTTCACGGACCGCTCGCGCAGTGTGAGCCGGTCGACCGCGATCTTTGGCGGCCGGGGCGGCTCGAGCGAGAGCTTCTCCGAGCAGCGCCGGCCCCTGCTGTTGCCTCAGGAACTGAAGGAACTGGGGCGCGAGAAGGAAATCATCCTGCTCGAAAACACGAAGCCGATCCTGGCCGAACGGATCTGCTACTGGCGTGATCCGGTGTTCACCTCCCGCCTGCGCACGGCGCCAGCCATCCCGGCGATGGATCTCGTGCGTTTTGTGGCTCAGGTCGAACGGCGCGTGAGGGATGTGCAACCCGACGACGTGGATGAAGCCGGCGTGATGCACATTCCGCCGGAGTATCTGGAAGTGCTCCAGGCCTGGGATCCGCGCGACCTGCCACGGCACCTTAACGACATGAGCGACGACGAGGCCGCCGCCTATGCCGAGCGGCATTTCATGCTGCTAGGGGTGCCGGCTGCGCGCATTGCCGTCGCGGCGCGGCGGCTGTCGCCGTCTGATCTCGACGTCGCGGAACTGCGCCCCTCGGATGGCACGCTTAGGCGGAAGTCTGCGCGCGCCGCGGGCGCATCTCGCACCCAGCGCGGGCGAGCTGCATCGCATGTGGGTGACAGTTCGAATGTCGTGCCGCTTCACGGAGAACGCCAATGAATGCCCGGTACCTGAGTGAAGAGGAGCGTGCGCGCGCGGCACTGGCCACGATTCCAGCCGAAGACTACACCACCTGGGTCGACATGGCGTTCGCGCTCAAGCAGGGATTCGGCGAGGCCGGCTTCGACATCTGGGACGAATGGAGCCGCACCGCCCACAACTATAGCGAGCGTGCGGCGCGGGCGACGTGGCGCTCGGCCGGAGAGTCGGGCGGCAAGACACTCGCGTCGCTCTTCTGGCTGGCGCAGCAGCACGGCTTCGATGTCAGGGCGTCGCGCGCGGCGATGGAACCGACGGACCGACCGCGCGTGCCATCAGCGCGTCCGTCCGTGGACCAGGCGCAGCAGGAGGGCATAGTTGAGGCGCGTGTGCGTTCGCGACAGGCGGCCGTCGCGCGGGAGGCACTGGCGATCTGGAAGTGGGCACGGCCGGTGGGGCCCGGACATCCGTATCTCGAACGCAAGCAGGTCAGGGCTGTCCCCACGCTGCGCGAACTCGAGGCCGAGGAACTGCATGCGCTGCTCGGATATGCGCCGCGCAGTGCCGAGGAGCCGCTCACCGGCCGCGTGCTGGTGGTGCCGGTCCGCATCGGCGAGACCCTTTCGACACTGGAACTGATCGATGCCGAAGGACGCAAGTCTGCGCTGGCCGGTGGTGCCAAGTCGGGCGGCTACTGGGTGGTTGAACCGGGCCAGTTTCGCGAGGGTGCGGTCACGCCGATCCTGATCGCCGAAGGGGTGGCAACGGCACTGGCAGTCTGGCAGGCGACCGGCTGGTTCAGCGTCGCCGCGCTGTCGAGCGGCAACCTGCGGCCGGTGGCAGCGATGTGGCGCGGCCGTTACCCGGAAGGGGAGATCGCGGTGCTCGCCGATCTCGGTGCCGGGTATGAACATGCGAAGCAGGCCGCGCTCGGCACGTCGTCGCTGCTGGCAGAACCGCACTTTGCACCGGAGGCCCGCATTGTCGGCGAGATGCCGACTGACTTCGATGACATGACCGTGCTGTCCGGATCCCGTGCCGTTGGTGAGCTTTTAAGGCAGTCACTCTACGAGGCGCCTGGGCGGGCGGTTGTGGATGCGGAAGTGACTGGACAGGCCATGGCTGAAGACGGATCGGGCGATGCACTGAAGGAGGGTGAAATGGGTAACGTGAAAGAGAAACTCGTGGGTGACGCAGAGACGTCGGGCCGGCGTCGTACCTCGCGTCGGCGGGCGGCGAATCAGGACGCGCCAGGACTGGCGCTGCAGGAAAACCCGGCGCCTGCAGCCGGGCAGGCACAGTCCCAACCGCCGGAACAGGACCGGCGCGTGACCAAGGCGCCGAACGTTGAGTCTCCACCAGCGCGTGCGCCGGATGCGCCGGTGCGCCGTCAGGTGGGCGAACCGCTGTATGGACTCGACGAGGTGCCGGGCGAGATCAAGGCGCTGGCCCAGCATCGTTTCGGCGCACAGATCCGCATGGCGACGCCCCGTGAGAATGGTGGTCCGTACCGTGGCGAGGTGTTCAACACCGAGCACTACCTGATCCAGGAAGTGTCGACGCGTAGCGTGGTATTCCACGCGAAGGCGAGTGTGGAATTCGTCTCGGACCGGCTGCGGTGGATGGACGAAAACCAGCGCCTCAATGGGGCGGAGGTGCAGGTTGGCTACGACGGCAACCACGGGAAGGTGTATCCGTGGGACCGTGCGCGCGATCTGTTCGAGCGCACGGTTGCATCCCTGAAGAAGTCCGCACGCGAGGTGGGTTTCGGCAACGACCTCGATGCGACACTCGACCAGTTGCAGGGCGTGTCATGGACGCGGGTGAGGGAAGCACGGGCAGCCGCCCTCGCGCAGTCGAAGGAGCGCGCCGGCCGCGAACAGGGTGAAGGGCAGCAACGCTGATCGCGCGCGACGCTGTGTCAGCCAGCGACCAGAGGGAGATCCATGATGGATGAAACCACAACCTCGACCGGCACGCCTGCGGACGATCCGGTTATCAACGTGATCGAACCAGATCCGCCGCCGCTTCAGGATCCGCAGGGCGGCGCTGCGGGCGCAGACCGCTTCGACCAGACGGCGGCCGATGCGCTGGGCGCACGCCGGCGCCGCGAGTTCGATGCCGCGCGGGCGCGGCTGCGCGATCAGGCCATCCAGGCGGAGGCCCCGCCGCAGGTTGCGGCACGGCAACCGACATCGGAAGCGACGCCGCTTGGCAGCGACGATGCGGCCGCCATGCGATGGGCGCCGCTTGGGAATCCGCCAGAGACAGTGCGAAAGCGCTACCTGCGGGCGGGCAATCAGTATTTCCTGAAGGATGCGCCGCATCAGCTCGCATTCGAGGATATCGGTCCCTGCCTGGTGACGGAACACAACCGGCCGGACGTCGTTGAGTCGATGGTGGACATGGTTCGTGCCAAGGCCTGGGGGCGCGTGCGGGTGTCAGGCCACGAGCAGTTCCGGCGCGAGGTGTGGGTCCGGGCGATGCTGCTCGGCATCGAGGTGAGCGGATACGAGCCGAAGGCAGTCGACCTGGCGCGTCTGGCCGAAGGTCGTCGTGACCGGATGACGAACCGCATTGACGTGTCGCAAACGGCTGAGGCTGCGCGGGTTCCTGCGGATTCCCCGAAAGCGCCTGCGGTGACGGCTGGTCCCACGGAATCGCAGGCGGCGCAACCAGCGAAGCGCGATGCCTCCCGGCAACTGGAGAAGGGCGCCGCCGCGCGACCGGCGGCTGGCGAACCGCCGCATGCTGCTCCAGCCGCCGAAACCGGGCCACACGTTGCTGAATCTGAGGGGCAGGAGCGTCAGCGCTACGTGGGCGAACTGGTCGAGTACGGCGGCGCGCCCTATCAGCACAATCCTGCGCGCAGTGACTCGTATTACGTTGTCTATCGCGATGCGGGTGGTGCGGACCGTGTCGTCTGGGGTGTGGATCTGGAGCGGGCCGTTGCGGAGTCCGGCGCACTCCCCGGACAGCAGGCGATGCTTGAAAACCTTGGCCGGCGTCTCGTGACGGTGATGGTGCCGGTTCTCGACGCGACGGGAAATGTGATTGGCGAAGAGGAAAAGGAGGTCTATCGCAATACGTGGCAGGTCGATGTCGTGGGGAAGGAGCCGACGCAGTCGCGTCGCGAGGCGTCCGACAGTAGGGGCGAGGCGGGAAGGAGCGGGACTGCGCGGCCGGTAACTCCGCAGCACACCCAAGCCGTGCGGCGTGAAACTCCCGTCGCGTCACCCGAAGAGCACGCCGTGCAGATGGCTGTACTGACCGCCGCGATGCGGCAGCAGGGTTTCAGCGAGCCATCCATTACGCGCGTGCAGCAGCACGCGCAACGGCTGCTGGCCGCGTTCGTGGCGGAGGGCGTCACCGTGCCGCGACCGCGCGTGTTTGATCCCGAGGCCCCTTCCGCACGGAACCGCCGCACTCGCACGGCAGCGCAGCGCGTCCCGACCCGCGAGGTCGAACGTTGTCCGGCAGAACCGGCGCCTCCGTCCCTGTAGGAGCACGCGCATGACCACGCGTATGCGACTGTGTGTGGATCTCGGGCCGGCGAAGTCACGCTGGGAGGCGTGGTGCATCCTTCACGGCGTCACGGCGGCCGATGGTGTGCGGCAACTGGTCCACGGTGTGCTGGGGCAGGACGAGTCGCCGGACGGGTTCGCCGGGCATGAAGGCCATTTTCCGGTCGACGGGCATCGCGAACGCATCGAAGTTCGCCTCACACAGGAGGAACTCGAAGCGGCCCGACAGCGTGCATTGGCAAGTGGACTGAATGTCAACCGCTGGGTAGTTGCCGTGATCCGCGCGCAGCTTGTGCACGAGCCGCAACTGGGCGAGCGGGAGATGCGACTGCTTGCAGATTCAAACCAGCATCTGGCCACGATCGTGACGTTGCTCGGACGGTTGCAGGCGCATGGTGATGCGCGCGACGCGGCGCACATGACGCACATGATCGAGGGCGCCCGTGCCGTGATCGATACGCACTTGCGTGCAGTCATGCTGGTGTTGCGCGCCAATCTCGATCGCTGGAGCCGCTAGCATGCCTTTTCCGAAGACATACGTCGATCAGATGCTGCTGAACTGGGGTGACCGGCTCTTTCACGACCCGCTGCGGCACGTGCGGGCGCCGCGTGTGTCGCGCGGCGAACTCCAGCGGGATGTGCGACACATGCGCGAGCAGCTCGCCCGCACGCTCAGGCGTATCCCCGAGGTGATGGTCAAGATCACGAACAAGACGTCGAGCGCGCAGGGCATGGGCGCTGTGCGCCGTCATCTGCGCTACATCTCGCGCAACGGTAAGGTGGAACTCGAGGACCAGGACGGGATGACCGTGCTGGGTCGCGAGGCGCTGCACGATCTCGCGGATGCGTGGCACCTCGGTGGATGGGGTATTCCAGAGGAAAGCCGCAGGCGGGAGGTGTTCAACGTTTTGCTGTCAATGCCACCGGGGACGGACCGGCAGGCGGTGCGCAACGCCGCGCGCGCGTTCGCGGCTGCGGAATTCGGTGACGGCAGACGGTATGTCTTTGCGGCGCACGATGACGAAGCGCACCCGCACGTGCATCTGAGCGTGCAGGTACGCGGGCCGGACGGCAGGCGGCTCAACCCGCGCAGGAAGGACCTGCAACGTTGGCGCGAACGGTTTGCCGGGCAGTTGCGGGAGCACGGCGTTGAGGCAAACGCGACGCCGCGACTCGCCCGTGGCGAAACGCGGCGCTATCCGAAACAGGCTGTCGTGCATCTGAGCGCGCGCGGAGAAATACCACGTTACTGGCGATCGGGGCTGGACGAGCCGACCCGCCTTGCCTTGTGGCACGCACACGCTGGGCCGCTCGAAGCATGGCAAGGCGTCGTTCACGCGATGGCTGGCTCGCAGAGTGCTGATGACCGGAGCCTGGCGGAAATGATCACAGACTTCGTGCAGACGATGCCGGTCCAGCACGACCGGCCCGACACCGGACGCACCGGCCGGAATGAAGGAATACGTCGGCGTAGCTCAATGCGTGAGCGTGGATTACGTCGCACGGACCGCGGTGAGACCCAGCAGGAACTGTTTCTGGACGACCTGGATGTCCGCGTGGAGCGGTGAGCAGAGGAGATGTGAATGGCGATGCCGATCATTCTGTGGATAGGCGGCAAGCGGCGGCTCGCGGACATACTCATTCCGCGGTTTCCGGCCCACAGCTGTTACGTTGAGGTCTTCGCGGGTGCAGCGGCGCTCTTCTTCATGCGGCCGCCCGCGGCGGTCGAAGTCCTGAACGACGTGAACGATGAGCTCGTGAACCTGTACCGCGTGGTGCAGCATCACCTCGAAGAGTCACACACTGACCGACATCCAGCGTGCAGCGCGCTTGTACTACCTCCAGCAGAACTGATTCGGCGGCCGGGTTGAAGGGCGGACTTTCGGTACCGCGACGACCTCGTCGCCGGGGCTCAATCTGTTGCGCCTGGAGGAGACGCTTTCGGCGGCCCATCTCAGGGTGTCGGGAGCGTATATCGAAAAGCTGGACTGGCATGCCTGCATGGACCGGTACGATCGGCCACACACTTTTTTCTATCTTGCCCCCCATACTGGGAAACAGAGGGCTGCGGCCTGCCGTTTGAATTTGAACAGTACGAGCGTATGGCGGGAATGCTGGGCGGGTTGCGGGGCGGGCGATCCTGACGCTCAATAACGACCCGGCGATGAGGGCGTTGTTCGCGCAGTTTGACATGGAATGCGTCGATATCCAGTACACCGTTGGCGGTGTAGGAAATACCGCGCCGCGCAGCGAACTCATTATCTACAGCGGGGACCGGTCGAAAGACCCTGTCGGACCATTCTGACATTGGTAACGGCGCCAGTTTGAGCGCGTCTGGCGCCGCGCTTCGACTCACGTTCTGGTGTCAGCGATCCATGAGCAGTGCGGGGCCCGCCTTGTACGAGGCGACCAGCACGAAAACCATGCCCATGATCAGCAACGGAAAGCTGTAAAGTGCCAGCGGAAAAAACAGGAGCAGTTGCAGCGTTGAGCCACCGATGCCGTGGACGAGATCGGTGTCGCGGATATTCTCGTACAGCAGCCACGCAACGGCGGCAAGCCCGAAGACCATCAGGACGATTCCGTCGGATGTTGTCGTGTGCTGAAGGTGTGCTTTCCCCCAGAAATAGAAGCCCCACCAGAGCAGATTGATCGCGATGGCGGTGAGCCAGAACCCGCGTGTTGTAAAGAAGGAATGGCCGAACCGGCGCCGGCAGTGCCGGTTGAACAGCTGGAGGCCTTTTGCGACAGCGACGACGATAGCGACGATCAGCGCGAGTTTCAGCCAACCCATGATTCGCTCCTTCAGGCACGCATTGCGGCATAAACCTGCTCCGGTCAAGACATGGGCTCAGGCAGGAGCGAGGTTTCATCTGCCAAATATAGACGTTTGACTGACGAATGCAACGTGATCGATTCAGATGCGGAAGCGCGACTGCCGCGGCGATCTGCCAGGCGCCAGATCTGGCAGGAAGTGGAAACGCGTCTGGCGAAGGAGATTCCTGGTGACAGGCTTCATCCGGTCGCCAGCGTCGACGTTCGATTCGACAGGGATTCGGACAAGACGACAAGAAGTCCAGTGGCATCGTGGCGCGTAGGCTTCAGCTCGTGCAAAGGAACGGGCTTGAAATCTTCGGTTGAAGTCTCAGGAGCGTCATTGATCAGGGGCCCGTTTTGCGCAGTCCCTTGGTTTTCCCAATAGATAATCGCTGGTACGCCGTACGGGATTCGAAGCTGTGACCAACGGATTAAAAGTCCCGTTCGCGGTAAACGGGCGGAACGTTAAGTTAAATCAATGACTTGCAGTGGTGGTCGTCCACTAACCGACTATGCTTTAAGCCCTTTTGAGGGCAATTTCTGCCTGCTTTGGTCAAGTTTCGGTCAAGGTCGCCTTCGACGATTGCCAGCCCGCCCGTGCACTCGCCATCAAGGCCACCCACGATGCGCCAATTTCCGGTTTGTGCGTGGCTTTACGGACATTGTCAGTTGCCCGCACCACATGCTGTCGATCCATAGCGGCGGTAATCCAACCCAGGCAGCAATTGTTGTATTAGCGGGAGGGGCGACAGGCCTTCTATTTCGTTCGTAGTCCTAATGTAGGTGGCCGTGTCTTCATAAGAGGTCGTTTCGGTAGCCAAAGCTTCTGTCTTGGATCCGGCACGAGTCGGTTGTCCGGGCGGAATGTCAGCCCCCTTCGTGAAGACTTCTATGAGTAGTCCCTTGTCAAGCCGTTTTACAGACTGACTGATCATCGATAAGCGAACTCTCCTCACAGTTCGTACCGCGAGTGGGCGCCGTTGCGCTGAACCCACCGATGGTTGAAGTCGATCCTTGCGCCCGTGAGACCTGACGTCTCACCAACTTCTATCCGCTGGCATGAAACCAGCCTCATCCTGTATGCGCGTTACGCCGGTAAGATCGCCGGGAGCATGCCCCATCTAGAAAATCGGTTGCTGGCTGCGCAACCAGTCCTTCACACGGGCATGCTCGCTTCAAACCATATTTGCTTCATCTCACATCGTTGAACAAACCTCCCGGGAGTCTGAGGGGTTAGGCGGATTTCAGCTGTGCTCCGGCGGGAATCACGCCATCCTTCAGATAGCGCCACAGCGCAATCGCCAGGCGCCGTGCCACCGCGACGATCGTAATCCGTCGGGCCCGGCGGTTCGGGCCTGTGCCCTCGGTGCGGTGGTTGAACCACTGCGTCAGCGCGCTCGTGGGCTGGTAGCGAATCCAGGACCAGGCCATCTCGACAAGCAGGGCCCGGACCCGCCGGTTGCCCTGTCTGCTGATGCCCTGGTCCACCTGGCTCTCGCCGCTGTCGTAGGGTTGCGGGACGAGGCCCACGCACGCGCCGACCTGACGGCGGTTGCTGAACTCCCGCCAGAACAGTTCCAGCGCCAGTCTTGAGGCCCCAACCTGCCCGATGCCGTTCAGGCGCGTGAGATGACTGATCCGGGTGCGCGCAGGCTCGGGCAGACTGGTCTGGCGCGTCTTCTCGAGTGCCGCCAGTTGCTCCTCAGCCAGTGCGAGCCGTTCACACTCGCGTACGAGCCGTTCGTGGAACTCGGGTGGCAGCGGCGCGCCATCGTGACACCGTACCTCGCCGCGGATGAGGCGGTCGGCGAACTTCCTGCTGCCGACCTCATCCCAGCAACCGAACGTGGCTAGCAGCTTGCGCATACGGTCGCGATGCTGCAGCACTTCCTTTTGTAGTTGTCCGCGATCACGCATCAGATGGCGGGAGGCTTCGTCCTGCAGTGACGGCACGCGGATTACCCGCATGCGGTCGCGTTCGCCGCGCAGCCACCGCACGCAGGTTGATGACCAGTTTGATGGCATCGAGCCGGTCGGTCTTCGCGCGGCGCTTGTGACGCTCAACGGGAATGCTCGCGGGATCGACGACATGACATTCGATCCCGCGAGCCTGCAGCGCGCGATAGATCCAGAATGCGTCCTGGCCGGCTTCGTAGCTGACGACGACCCGCACATCCGCCGGCAGTGCCCACTTCTCCCTGTGTTGGGCAATCAGGGCCAGCACAGCCTGCAGGCGGGATGCGGCTTGTGGCTCCGCCACTGTGTGCACTGCCGGGTTGTCGCGGCGGCCGTCGTGCAGCGCGACCTTCCACTTTGTCGCAGCCAGTTCCAGCGAGACTGCCAGCACAAGCGCTTCGGGATGGGTCGTGTCTGCATGATCTGTGCGCATGATTCTCTCCTTTGAGTAAGATCCACACGGGCTGATTTTATGATCGGCGTGTTTAGTGGCTCCTTCGTGCATAGGATCTAGGAGCTGCTTGAATAGGGAACTATTAACGTAGGGAAACTTATCCTTATAGCCGCGTTTCACGATGCGTTTTCGAGGAACTCGAGGAACGCGTGTCATGGTTGGTCGACCGGGAACTAAGCTGGCGCGAGGATTGAAGTAGCAGCCGTGGCCGCAAACGAAAACGAAGCGCAGCCAGATTACCGGAGGGTAGGAAGCTCACCGCGTGGAGGCGCGCGGCAACAGCTACTGCGGATAGCAAAGGCGAGTGAGCAGCGGACGACAGCCCGTCGCTCAGTCTGGCGAACCCTCGACGTCGAGATCGACTTGCAGCGAGAGCGATCCGACTTCTATAGTGAAAGGGCGTGAGCGATTTGTCGCTTGGAACTCAATTACATAGATGGAGACGAGAATGCGAGTAGAAGGTCGGTGTCTTTGTGGCGATATCGTCTATGAGGCAGAGGTGAAGCCTGGAACCGCTTCAATTTGCCATTGTGCCGACTGCCAGCGTCAGTCGGGTTCCGTCTTCAGGATGAACATACCGGCGCCCGCCGATACATTCCATCTGCTAAGGGGCATGCCCAAGACTTACCTAAAAATCTCGGATCGGGGGAACAAGCGCATCCACGCGTTCTGCGGAACGTGCGGCGGCCCCGTATACTCGTCAGCTGCGGAAAACGTGCAGAGCTATTCGCTGCGGGTGGGGGCGCTAGAGCAGAGATACGAACTTCAGAAGCCTGCCAGGCAGATCTGGACAAAAAGAATGTTCCCTTGGCTTCCCCATATCGAAGGCACACAAGAATTCAGCGGACAGTCATAAAGGATGAAAAATGAGCGTGAAGGGTCGCTGGAGCACTCTATTGATGCCCGGCGGTTTGTCGTGTACGTAGTTGTGACACGACGCTTCACGCCCTAATCATCGATACCAGCGAATCAGGTCGCGGTGCGTGCCGTCGCCGGAAAGAGCAGCGACAACTCATCAATGCGCTTTCCATGTCCAAATTGCCCGCGCATCCGCTCGAAGATAGAGCGCGTCTCATTTGCGATCATCATCGGAGCACCTATTCGACTGGCCAACGAGCATGCTGCCTGGAGATGTGCGGTCGCTTCGTCAATGGATGATTTGCCCGGCCGCTCCCCTTCGATCAGTTCACGAAAGATACTTCTCGACGCAGCACTCCATCCCGAAGAGCCATGGAGAACCTGGGCCATGTCTTCCAGTCGGAGACCATAGCTCAGGCCGGCGGAGATGCATTCGTACGAGACCGCACGGCACTGTGATGCGACAACGCCGGCGAGGGTTTCCGGAAGGCTGGCTTCGTCATTTCCCTGATGTAAAACCGCAGACTCGGGTAGATCACCCGTGATACTCGACCCCGCCATGGATGCAATGATATTGACCATGTCTTCGAGGCGAGCCTGGGGACCTCGCAGATTTCCACCAATCTGCAGAAGACCCTGAGCAATGCCTGTAATCGGCATCGGAGTGTGGTGCTTCATGCCAAGTGAGAGTGCCTGACAGATATCCTTCAGCATCAGGGACAGCGCGAAATCGGTCGACGCCTTTCCTTGTAACAGGGCTGGTAGCATCCGGTCAGTAATCTGGCACTGAGCCTCTCCGTCTGACAGACGACTCACAATTGTTTGGAGCGTCAATCCCGTTTTCCTGCCGAATGCCAGAACCTCAAGCATACCGAGTCGGTTGCCCGCGTTCATTGCGTTGTTGACGGTTTTCATGGCCTGACCGTCCCCCACCCGAGCTCCACAGCGGAAAATCTTGTCGGTGATCGCTCGAAGTGCCGGCTCTGCCCGATCAAGAACCTCGTCGGGCGCCGACACCATGAGGTTTGCGTTTCCTGTGGGAACAACCTGAGGGCTTGCCGATACCGCTGCGTCCATCATCAGCACGCCTGATTTTGAGAGCGCGGCCGCGATTTCCCGCGTTTCCTCCGGAACACCGCTTGTCTGGTCAACCACGATCTTTCCGGGGGTCAAGCCTGCCGCCAGCCCATCCGGTGCAAACACCGCGTTCTTCACATCTGCGCTGCGCGGCAGGCAGAGAAAAACCACGTCAGACCGTTTCGCCAGTTCGGCTGCGGTGGGCGCGACACTCGCACCCAGGTCGGCCAGTTCCCTGACCGCGCTCGCATTAATGTCCCACACCGTGAGTTGATGGCCCTGCAGGAATCGCCGGGCTAGCTGACCCCCGAGCGCCCCTAGCCCAATGTATCCGATATTCATTGTCGCCTCACATGATAGTTTGATAGTAACTGGATCCTGCCTGTCGGGTGCCCTATGCGGCATCCACGACCTCGACGCTCCGACGTCGGCTGTTCAATCGTAACACGCGATCCATTCATCGATATTAGTTGCGATAGTCGGAACCTGAGATCACTGACCGATGTGCAGATCAAAGTGCGTCGCCGCGTGGAAGTCGGTCCACTTTTTCGTGTCTTGAAGGACGTAGTCCCTTACGGATTGGGGGGTGCTAATACCCGGCTCATATCCAAGCTTGTGCATATAGGCGACGGTCTCGGGCATACGCGACACTGTATTGATCGCTCCGTTGAGTTTCTGGATAAGCTCCGCGGGAAGCCCCTTTGGGCCCAGCAGCACGTAGTAAGTGTAAGGGTCAACGGCACCCAGGCCGGCGATCTTCGCCTCACCGAGAGCGGGTACATCGGGCAAGGATGCGACCCGCCGGGTACCCGTAACGGCAAGAGCGCGCACCATCCCACTCTGAATCGATGGGAGCGCCCCTTGAATCGGCGTCATCCCGATCTGTACCGATCCGGAGAGCAGCGCCGTGATGATTTCGGCGTCAGCCTTGAAGGGAATGTGAGTCATGCGTATCCCTGCAAGGCTCGACAGATATTCCATCTGGATGTGGCTCGCCGATCCGATGCCGGAAGAACCAAAGTTCAGCGAGCCGGGATGAGCCTTGCAATAATTCACAAGATCAGAAACATTTGAAACGGGAAGAGACGGACTTGCAACGATCACGCCCGGTGCTTCTCCCACAAGGCCGATGAAGGAAAAGTCTTTTTCTGGATCGTACGGAAGGTCCTTCTGCAAACCGGGATATTGCGAAGCGGCGCTACCGGTGATCAGGAACAGCGTGTACCCGTCCGCCGGTGCGGACTTCAGATTCCGTATTGCAATCATCTGGTATGCGCCTGGGCGGTTCTCAACGTAAACACTCGTCCGCAAAACGTCGCTGAGTTTCGACGCATAGTATCGGGCGATCGTATCTGTGGCGCCTGCGGCGTTGAATCCTACAAGCAGCTTGATTGGGCGAGACGGATAACTGCTTTCGGCGCGCGCGTGCTGCATAGTGAGACCGGCCAGGAAAAACCAGATGAATGCCCCAAGCAGGTGTCCAAACGACTTTGATGTCCAGTTACCACGCATGTTTTCCTCCAATCATGAAATTTCTAACAGAGCGCTTGACTGATGCTGTACAGTGATCATAATGGTACTCGTTCCGGTGACCGAAACGCAACAAGAAAGCAACGTGAGAGGTCTCGCGAGACCGACACGTCGGGCGGTATCAGCCTTGTCGTGTCGCAGGGTCTTAGGGGCGTCTCTCGGATCGGGCCGATACACGCGCCCTCCAGGTCGGTGAGTGCTAAGTAAGGCAACGGATATGGAAATTCGGCAGCTTCGCTATTTCGTACAGGTCGTGCAGAGCGGCAGCATGGGGCGGGCTGCCGTCGAGCTCGATCTCGTCACCTCTGCGTTAAGCCAGCAGATCAGTCGTCTGGAAAGCGAGCTGTCGGTGCGACTCCTGACGCGCAGCAAGAATGGCGTGCAACCTACAAATGCAGGCCTGACTTTCTGGCACAAAGCGCAGCTGATTCTGCGAATCACCGACGATGCGGCCAAAGCGGCGAAGCTGGGCCGTTTATCGGGCGAGGCGTCGGTGGGACTCGCGCCGACTACTTCGGGCGTCCTCGCGTTGCCTTTCCTTCGAGAGATGAAATCTCGATATCCTGATGTCGGGGTTCGCATCGTTGAGAGTCTGTCGGGCAATCTCGAATCATTGCTCGCTTCTCGACAGATCGACGTAGCCATCATCTTCGGAGGAACTCGGGCGAAGAGGCTGCAGACCGCTCCGCTGCTTTCTGAGCGGTTGTATGTGATCTCTGCTGATGAACTGCCAGCGCCTGCAGACTCCGCCGGATATGACATCTCTGAGCTTGGGCAATTTCCCCTCATTCTCCCGAGTAGCCCGCACGGACTCCGATCTCTGGTGGATGGCGCGTTCTCGAAAGCTGGTACGGCGATAAACGTCACTGCAGAAATTGACGGACTCGCAACGCTCATGGAGGCGGTCAGCAATGGCATGGGCGTAACAATTCAACCAGCCGCGGCGCTAGAGCGATGCAAGGGGTCCACGCTTCACACGGTACCGATACTTGCGATGACGCTTAGCCGTGTGAATCTGATCGCGTCTCTCGCAGATGAAGAGTTGACTCCATCCGGCCTCGGGGCTCGTCTCGTTTTGCGCGAGGTGGCCTTAAGGCTGGTTGACGAAGGACGGTGGCGGGGAGTAACGGCGTTTGTCCGATGAGAGCGTATTTCACTGATGAAAGGTGTTCTGACAAGCCCTTTCCAAGTGAGTGTGGTTACGTCTCGCGGCACGCGAAATGAATCGAAAAAATTTGGAGAGGTTACGTGAAAGAGACAATGCGCTCGGTGCAACGCATTCTGGCAGTCTTTGAAAGTTTCAGCGTTGACAGAACAAGTCTCATGCTTCAGGAGATAGCGGACCGCATTGCGCTTCCAAAATCAACCGCGTTCCGTATCGTTCAGAGCCTCGAGAAAGCGGGGTATCTGGTACGCCTTGAGGACCAGCAGTATTGCCTGTCGTTCCAGTTTACGCGTTTGGCAGGGCACGTCCGCAGCACGCTGGGGATCCGGGAAATATCGCGGCCAGTCCTGCTGCAGCTTGCAGATCGCACACGCGAAACGGCCTCTTTGCATACGCTCTCGGGTAGCCACCGAATCTGTATCGACGCGGTGGCAACCGTTGCTGCACCTCTCAGAATGGTCGCGCAACCGGGCGAGCAGGTCCCGATGGTTGCTGGAGCCGGATCGAAGGTTCTGATGGCATTCATGCCTTCAGAGAAACTGTCTGCGATGGTGGTCGAGGTGGCCCGAGCGACAAAAAGGCCTAGGGCCGAGATTGAGAAAGAGTTGCAACAGATCCGCGATCAGGGTTTTTCCGTGTCCCATGGAGAGCGTCTGCTCGGCATTTCGGCAATTTCTGCGCCAATTCGCGATGCGGAGGATCAGGTCAGATACTGTATTTCTGTTGGCGCGCCTACCGTTCGGATGCGGATCAACGAGCATGAAATTGTACAAAGCATCCTGATTGCTGCAGCCGATATCTCGCGCCAGTTCGGCGCCGGAACGGTGGACATGCTGGAGGAGATCCGGTTTCTGGCAAAAGACACAGGAACGATTACGCATCGCATCAGCGACTGAAGCAAATCGATGGATGGTCCTCAAGTTCCGTACATCGGAATCGATGCTGATGAATAAAACCCGTGATAACATGGACTGCATTGGTATGCGGGCGGGAAGGGTGTACTCACGGTGATCCAGCGAACGGCGAAACGCGTTGTAGGGATTCGCTAACGGGCATCGCACGCTCAGAACTGGATTTTTGCTGATAGGAGACCGGCGATGTCGGAGGGAATTTTGGTTGAATATAAGGTCGTTGATGGCGTAGCGCTGATAACGCTTAACAATCCACCGGTGAATGCGCTGGCGCCCGGCATGCGGGAAGACCTGATCGACTCTCTGGAACGTGCGAACGCCGACAATTCGGTGAATGGCATTGTTGTGACCGGAGGTGGGGTCAATTTCGTGGCAGGAGCCGATATCCGGCAATTTGGAAAAGAGCGCAAGGTTTCTTCGTCAGTCAGCACTGCCGCACTTGACGCCAGTCACAAACCCGTCGTGGCTGCAATCCGCGGTTACGCACTCGGCGCGGGGCTCGAGCATGCACTCGCATGCCATTATCGATTCGCCACTTCGGACCGCAAAGCTAGGCCTGCCCGAAGTGAAAATCGGCCTTATCCCTGCCGGAGGAGGAACGCAACGCCTCACGCGGCTTGTGGGGCCGCAAGCGGCGATCGATATCATTGTCAGTGGTCGTCACGTTTCTGCGAAGAATGCTCTGGAGATGGGACTGATCGACCGGATCGTCGTCGACGATCGCCTCGTCACCGAAGCCATCCATTTTGTGAAAGGCCTGCCGGAAGGTCAGGGCTTACGCCGCGTTCGTGACATGACCGAGCGGATCGAGCACGCGAAAGCCCGACCGCAGGAGTGGAAAGTGAAGCGCGATGAAGCCGCAGCGAGGGCTCGATTTGTGAAGGCACCGCACAGCGCGTTGGCCTGTATCGAGATGGCGGTGAACAGGTCGTTCGAGGAAGGCCTTGCGCTCGAGCAGACGCTGTTCTCTCTGCTCGAAGGTTCAGACGAGGCAAAGGCGCTCCGGTACGCATTCTTTTCGGAACGCGAGGCTGCCAAGATTCCCGGCACGCCTGAACATTACAAGCCTGCGGCGGTTCGCAGTGCTGCGGTGATCGGGGCAGGAACGATGGGTGGAGGGATTGCCATCTGTTTCGCTGACGCTCATGTTCCAGTGAAGGTGCTCGACTCGAGTCAGGAGTCACTTGATCGCGGGATGCAGAAGATCAGGGACACTTATGCGACGAGGGTGCGACGAGGCAGTCTGACGCAAGGCGAGATGGACGAAAGCCTCGCGTACATCAAGCCTGTGATGGACTATGAACAAATGGGTGAAGCAGATGTAGTGATTGAAGCGGTTTTCGAGCGCATTGATCTGAAGAAGGAAGTCTTCGCAAAGATCGATGGCGTGATGAAGGAGGGCGCGCTGCTGCTGACCAACTCGTCGGCGATCGACATCGATACGATGGCGAACGTGACGCGCCGGCCAGCGGACGTGGCGGGAGCACACTTCTTCGCTCCAGCGAACGTCATGAAATTGTGTGAAGTGGTGAGAGGGGCCAGTAGCTCTGTCGAGACCATCCTGCGTACCGCCAAGCTCGGACGTGACCTGAAGAAGGTGAGTGTAGTTGCAGGATCGTGCGACGGTTTTGCCGCGAACCGCAGTCGTGCGCCGTTGGTCACCGAGGCGATGCTGTTGCTGGAAGAAGGTGCTCGCCCAGATCAGATCGATCATGTCATGAAGGCTTTCGGCTATCCGATGGGGCCGTTCGCGGTCAGCGATCTGTCGGGTCTCGACGTCAGCTACGACACCCGGAAACGCCGGGCGGCGGCGGACCCAACCTATCGCAAACTGCATGTGCCTGACAGGATGGTTGAGCTTGGTCGTAAAGGGCAGAAAAATGGCACTGGATGGTACCGTTACAACCCTGGCGACCGGAAGCCGATCGTCGATCCGGAGGTTGACGCGATCATTGCAAGCGTCGCGCGCGAACTCGGGGTCGAGCAGCGGCAATTCTCGGACGCAGAAATTCTTCAGCGCCTACTCTTCGCATCCGTCAACGAGGTCTGCAAGATTCTCGAGGATGGAAAAGCGTACCGCGCAAGCGACGTTGACGTAATGTGGTTGTACGGATTCGGCTTCCCGCGCCACCGCGGCGGGCTGATGTATTGGGCGGACACGATCGGCGCGAGCACGGTTGGTCAGCAAGTCGAGGCGTGGCACGAGCAGTTCGGCAAACGCTGGAAGCCCGGCCGCCTGCTGCTGGACGCGGCGGCGGCGGGGTCGCAATTGCGCGAGCTACGAGCGCCGGGAATCTGACACTAACTGGCCAACGACCTTCGATTTTTGAGTCCACAGGATCGAAGGTTCCTTTCGCCCGATCGTAAGCGTCATTTGAAGGCCGTATCGACATCGACGTTGAGAGTGTCCAAAGTGATGCCCATCACTTCGAGTAGTGGGGACCACTTTGATGACAGAGATCGACTGTGCCGGGAGCCGCAAGGGGCGGCCGAATTACGCGCCTGAATTCAGGCGTGAAGTTGCGATGGCAGCGTGCGAGCCGGGCATCTCGGTGGCAAAGCTCGCGCAGTCGCACGGTCTGAATCCGAACATGGTGTTCAAGTGGCGCAGGCAGTACCGTGCTGGTCTGCTGGACAACAGGGCGGTGAGCGAGACGGCAGTGTTCGTTCCGGTGGCGATGTCGCCGGATGATTCGATGGCGGTTTCGTCGCTACCGGTGCCGACAGCGCAATTGCCATTGCGCGCACAGGAAGCCGCGACTTCAGGTATCGAGATCGAGCTCGATGGCGCACGCGTGCGAGTGAGCGGGAAGGTAGACCCAGCCCAGCTGCGACTGGTGCTGCATTGCCTGAGGCCGGCATGATCGCGCTGCCGACCGGCACCCGCATCTGGCTCGCCGCAGGCGTCACCGACATGCGCCGTGGCATGGATGGTCTGGCTGCACTGGCGCAGGTGGCCCTTGAGCAAGACCCGTTCTCGGGCCACGTGTTTGCCTTCCGTGGTCGCCGGGGCGATCTGGTGAAACTGCTGTGGTGGAGTGGCGATGGAATGAACCTGTACGTCAAGCGCCTGGAGCGAGGCCGTTTTATCTGGCCGCAGGCCGACGCGGGATGCATCCATCTGTCGGCGGCACAACTGTCGATGCTGCTCGAAGGCATCGACTGGCGACGCCCCGAACGGACGTGGAAGCCCACATGCGCCGCGTAAATTTGCTCCCACTTCTGAACGTGCCTGGTAAACTCCCAGACATGCCAGTCAACCGACTCCCCGACGACATCGACACACTCAAGCGCATGCTTGTTTCGCGCGAAGAAACCATCGCGCGCCTGCTCGCCGAGATCTCGCGTCTGAAGCGCTGGCAGTACGGGCGCTCGTCGGAACGCATGGCAGAACTGACGGGACAATTGCAGCTCGCACTGGGTGACGGGACACTGCCGCAACAGGGTGCCGTGCCGGCATCGGCGCCAGAAGCGGCGTCGGATGAACCCGCAGACACGACAGCGCCGGTGGTTCCACTGCGCCGCCGCTCGCGCGAATTCCCTGCGCACCTGCCACGCGAGGTGGTGGAGCACAGGCCACAGGGCTGCGACTGCCCCGAATGCGGTGGCCGGCTGCGCAAGCTGGGTGAAGACGCCTCCGAGATGCTGGACTACGTGCCGGGGTACTTCCGGGTGATTCGCCATGTGCGCCCCCGGCTGAGCTGCAGCCGTTGTGCGAAGGTCGTCCAGGAGGCGGCGCCGTCGCGCCCGATCGCACGCGGCATGGCCGCAGCCGGCCTGCTGGCGCAGGTGGTGGTTGCCAAGTACGCTGACCATATGCCGTTATACCGGCAGGCAGGAATCTATCGCCGTACCGGCATTGAACTCGACCGTGCCACGCTGGCCTCGTGGGTTCGCGAGTCCGCCGCACTGCTGCAGCCGCTGGCGGATGCCGTTGGCCGGTATGTGCGTGAGGCGCAAAAAATCCATACGGATGACACGCCCGTCCCGGTGCTGGAACCCGGACGCGGCAAGACGCGTACGGCGCGGTTGTGGACGTACGTACGCGATGACCGGCCGGCGGGCAGCCGGGCACCCCCGGCGGTCTGGTACCAGTACTCGCCCGACCGCAAGGGAGAGCGACCCCGTACGCATCTGCAGGGATGGTCAGGCATCCTGCAGGCGGATGCCTATAGTGGCTACGATGCGCTGTACCGCGATGGCTCGATCATCGAGGCAGCGTGCTGGGCGCATGTGCGGCGTAAGTTCTACGACCTGTACGAACTGGAGCGTTCGCCAGTGGCGCAGGAGGCACTCAGCCGCATCGCAGCCCTGTATGCCATCGAGCGCGAGGTGCGCGGCCGCAAGCCGGAGGTCCGGCGGTCGGTGCGCATGGCGCGGGCATTGCCGCTCGCAGGTGCACTGAAGGACTGGCTGGAACATACGCTCGCGCAGGTCTCGGCGAAGTCAGGCCTTGGCAAGGCGATCCGGTATGCGCTGGGGAACTGGCCGGTGCTGGTGCGCTACTGTGAAGACGGACGCATCGAGATAGATAACAACACCGCGGAGCGATCGATCAGGCCGCTGGTTCTCGGCAGGCGCAACTATCTGTTCGCCGGTTCTGACGGCGGTGGACAGAGTGCGGCGGTCATCTACAGCCTGATCGGCACGGCACGCCTGAATGGCATCGAACCGTATGCATATCTGCGTACGGTGTTCGAGCGCATTGCCGATCATCCCATCAACCGGATTGACGAGTTGCTGCCGTGGCATTTGATGCCGGTGGAGCAGCCGGTCCAGCAGGCTGCGTGACGATGGCATCGACTCGCAAACCCGCGTTGCGCGCGGTCAATTCACAGGTCCCGGTCTACCAGCTGCACATCGAGCTGAAGTATCTGAAGCCGGCGGTCTGGAGGCGGGTGCTGGTCCCTGCCTCGATCAGGCTGCCGAAGCTGCATGTCGTGCTGCTGTGGGCGATGGGCTGGGATGGCGGCCACCTGCACGAATTCGTGTTCGGCGACACCAACTACGGGGTGCCCGATCCGGACTTCCCGAGTGACCCGCCGATGCTCAACGAGGCGCGGGTGAACCTGGGCCGTGCGCTCGGTGCGCTGAAGTCATTCACCTACATCTACGATTACGGTGACAACTGGCAGCATCGCCTGAAGGTCGAGAAGGTCTTGCCACCTGACCCTCAGCTGCGCTCGCCCCTCTGCCTGGACGGCCGCAATGCCTGTCCACCGGAAGATGTTGGCGGCGTACCCGGCTACATCGAGTTCCTCGACGCGATCATCGATCCGGCTCATGACGAACACCAGCGGTTGCTCGACTGGTGCGGCGGTAGTTTCGATCCTGCTGCCTTTGACCTCCAGAGCGTCAACGAACGCCTCTTCGAAATCAAATTCTGATCGTCAAGGCGGCCTTCAAATGTCGCTTACGCCCGATCCCCATTTTTCCTCTGCAATCCATGGCGCGTGTTTTGGCGCGCTGGCTGTTAGTCGGCTCACGTTTAATACCGTTGTGAGTGTTGTCATCCAGAACGGGAAAACCCCCGGTGACAGGCTTCGTGTCTCCGGGGGGGCAGCCTCAGGATCGACTGCCGCGTCAATCGCTATTTTCTTCGCGCGGATACTGCAGGACCAGCGCCTCGAGTCCCTTCTCGCCTGAACGGATCGTGAACTTTTCTTCGGTTGGTTCGACGACGACCATGGACCAGAGCGGAAGTTCTTCGTCGTTGTGCAGGAGGCTGCCGTTGCCAACAAATACATAATACCCGGCTGCGGCCTTCGGGTCGGGGCCTTCGACGCTCTGGCCGGCGCCAAGTCGCACGATCTGTGCGTGCATGCCGTCCGAGTCATCCTTCAGAAGCGTTTCCCAAACCGGCTCGGCCCGATCCTTCAGCACCGGCTCGATTGAGAAGCGCACGCGCTCCGATGTCAGATGACGGCGCTTGCTCGGCTTCAGCCGGTCCCGATACCCTTCCTTGTTCAGATACACCGGTTCGGAATTGCCGGTGTACATCCGCATTGCAACAAACGACAGACCTTGGGGGCCTGCGACGATCGGACCGTAAGCGGTGTGGTGGTCCTTGAACTGCACGGTCAGCGGCTCAAGCGGCTGTTGCTTGTTTCCGAGCGTCCCTGAGCCGGCGATGAACATCTGGAACATTGTCACGCCGTGAAAATGCGAAACCACCGACTCGTGCGGTTGCAACTCCGACATGGTTGCCTGTGGCCCCGAGGCCGTGGTGTTCGAACTGCGAGGACCAAAAAACACCGTTCCCCAATGCTGGTTTCCGGTGCCCGGTGAAACTACGACGTTTCTCCTGGAAAGAGCGTCGGCGCCGCTTCGTGTGTAGATCATTCAAAGTCTCCTTGAATCTGCCATCGATCCGCAGATCGCTCTGCGATGGTTGTTGCGTTCGCCGGCATGTGGCAAACCACGATTGGGATCGTAGCACGAGTTTTGATTGCCAGCACAGATTCCGGTCAGTGAAACTCATGCGGAAGGTTCCGGTCTGTCGGGCAAACCCGCTCATCAGATTTAGAGTTCCACTGATAGAAACCGATTCCAGTTGTGTTGACGTCGACGACCATGAGGTCTAAAGTCAGGATCATTGGATCGCTCAACGAAAGCAGGGAGCGGCTGCGAAAGGATCGCTCTCACGCAGAGCAAGCATATTTAGGTACAACCAGATGGAGACGGATCAGACGATGAATGATTTCAAATTTCTGCTCGAACCGCGGTCAATCGCGGTCGTCGGGGTTTCGGAAGACGCGGGGCGCCCCGGTTCGCAAGCTGTTCGTGCGCTCGTCGAGAATGGATACGAGGGACAAATCTATCCGGTCAATCCGAAGTATGCGGAGTTTGACGGCCTCAAGTGCTACGGCGCAGTAAGCGACATAGATGCACCGATCGACCTCGTCGTGATCGGTGTGCCGGCCAAAGGCGTTATTCCAGTTCTCAAGGCGTGTGCCGAAATGTCCATTTCTTATGTCGTGGTTCTGAGCGGGGGTTTTCGCGAGAGCGGCCCTGAAGGTGTCGAGCGCGAACGTGAGATGCTGCAAATCGCGATCGATGCTGGAATTCGTATCATCGGCCCGAACTGTCTGGGCTTCGCAAACATTCATTCGCAGGTTTTCGCTGCGTTTGGGAGTATCACCCGGGAGCCTAAGCTGAAGAAGGGCGGTGTTTCGCTCGTGACCCAGAGTGGTGGCTTCGGATACAGTCTCGCGCTCGCATGCGCTGAGGCGGACATCGGCTTTCGCCACGTCATTGCCACCGGCAATGAGACGGACGTGGACACCGTGCAGCTGATCGATGCACTGCTAAACGATCAGGAGACCCAGATCATCCTTGCCTACATCGAAGGTACGAAGGATGGCCGGTCGCTGCTTGACGTGGGCAGACGCGCACTTGCAGCCGGCAAGCCGGTGCTGCTTTGGAAGGGCGGGGTGACCGAAGAGGGCGCTCGGGCAGCCGCATCGCATACCGCAAGTATGACCGGCAGCTACGATTTCTATCGCGCGCTTTTCAAACAGACTGGTATCGTCGAAGTCAGGGAAATCCACGAGGCTGTCGATTTTCTGAAGGCTTTCACGGGAAAAAAATATCCGAGCGGTGGCGGGATGGCAGTCATGGGCGTCTCCGGTGGCTCGGCAATCGTCTTTGCTGACGCTGGCGAACCCGAGGGGCTGTACCTTGCGAATCTTGCAGAAAATACTGAAAGGCTGCTCGCCGAGGTGGTGCCGAACATTGGAGCCGTGCATAACCCGATCGACCTGACGGCTGGCTATTTTTCCGCAAGCAACCGTGACAAGCTGCGCACCGCGATCGAGGCAACACTTGCTGATCCCGGAGTCGACGCCCTTTGCGTGAACCTGGCTACGACCGGCAGTGCGGGGAGTACTGCTGCGGCCGAGGTGATTGCTGATGTCGCAAAGGGTTCGGCAAAGCCTGTCTGCGTATTCTCGTCCGCGCCTCGCGACCAGATCGCTGATGCCAGCCGGTTGCTGGACGCTGCAACCGTGCCTCTCTTCCCTTCACCGTCACGCGCTGCGAAAGCGTTGGCAATGCTTGCGCGCTATGGCAGCGCGCGCAAGCAGGCGGGCACTTCTAGGCATGAAGTCCGAGGGACCGCCCAGTCACCGGAGGCTGCCCTTTCGGGCACGGGGGGCAAATTGTCCGAAGCGCAATCGAAGGACATCCTGTCGCGCGCAGGTATTCCTGTTACTCGCGATGTGCTGTTGACCGACGTCGGCGGCAGCTTGCCGGACCAGTTGTCATGGCCAGTCGTTGTAAAGATCGTATCGCCTGATATCGCTCATAAGACTGAGATTGGCGGCGTCAAGGTCGGAATCCGTGACGAGATTGAACTTGAGTCGGCTATCACGGAGGTTCGCGCGAACGCGCAGGCGCATGCGCCCGACGCCCGAATTGAAGGCGTCATGGTCTCCCAGATGGTGAAGGACGGTTTCGAGCTGATCGCGGGCGTAGTGAACGACGAAGTGTTCGGCCCGGTCGTGGTGGTTGGGGCTGGCGGGATTTACGCCGAGCTGATGCGTGACTCGTCCTGTCGTCTCGCACCCTTCGATGAAGCGGTCGCGAGGCAGATGCTGGACGAGCTGCGATGCCGTCCGATTCTCGACGGAGCTCGAGGTAAACCGGCGCTCGACGTCGAGGCCACGGCGAAAGCGCTGGCAGCTCTTTCGCGGTTCGCGTGGGAGTATCGCGATGCCGTGTCCGAAATCGACGTCAACCCGCTTTTCGTGCTGCCTGACGGAGTTCTGGCTGCCGACGCGCTGATCGTGCCTGCACAGGCTCGCGCGTGGGTGGGCCATTGAACGGACGGCCAAAGTGGAGCTAACTGAAGACATTGCCATGAATGATGAAACAGTTCACGCCGAACGCCATACGGTGACGTTCCAGCCACTTGATCGCGAGCTTGAGGTCCGTCGTGGCGAGAAGATTCTCGCGGCGGCGCTTGCAGCAAATTTTCCGCTTCCTTATAGCTGCCAGAAGGGCGTTTGCGGTTCCTGCAAGGCCAAGGTGAAGGCTGGGACTTGCGATCAGGGGGACGCGCAGTTTGCTGGCCTTTCGGCTTCGGAGGCAGAGCAGGGTTATGTGCTGCTCTGTCAGGCGACACCGGCATCGGATGTGACGGTTGAATGCCGGACGGGTCCGTCGGTTGAGGGTTATCCGGCCAGGAAGACGCCATGCCGCGTATCTGCGCTCGAACGTCCGGCCGACGACGTCATGCGTATCCGGCTCAAACTACCCGCCAACCCGCAGTTCAAATTTCTTCCTGGCCAATACATCGACGTCACGATCGCTGGCGGAGTCAGACGCAGCCTGTCGATAGCCAATTCGCCAGAAGACGAAGGCTTCATCGAGTTGCATCTCCGCAATTACGGCGGCCCCTTCAGTACCTTCGTATTCGGCAAGTTGAAGGAGAACGATCTCCTTCGGCTGGAGGGACCGCTTGGTTCGTTCTTCGTACGTGACGATACCAACAAGCCAATGATTCTCCTGGCAAGCGGTACCGGGTTCGCTCCGATCAAGTCGATTATCGAGCACGAACTGCGCAAGCAGAGTGGCCGACAGATGACGCTGTACTGGGGCGGCCGACGTCCGCACGACCTCTATCTCGATTCACTCGCGCGGTCGTGGGCTGCGCAAGGAATTAAATATGTCCCCGTGATTTCCAATGCTGCAAAAGAGGACGACTGGAAAGGGCGTCCGGGGTTTGTTCACGAAGCGGTAATGGAGGACTTCGTGGACCTCTCGTCGCATCAGGTCTATGCCTGCGGTGCGCCCGTCGTTGTTCTCTCGGCCAAGAGGGACTTCACCGAGCAACGTGGCCTTCCTGAAGCAGAGTTTTTTGCGGACATTTTCGTCTCAGGTGCGGCGCCCTCCGCATGACAGCGTTAAACAATGAAGGAACTGGTATGTCTCTAGACGGGCTGAAAATCGGGAAGCGTGATTCTCAACTGTGGATCGAGATCGACCGCGCCGAGAAGGCAAATGCAATGACGGTCGCCATGATGGAAGGAATTACCTCCGCGATCGTCCAGGCTGGTGCCGACGAGACCACGCAGGCAGTCGTTCTGACGGCGACGGGCGAAAAACTTTTTTGTGCGGGAGTGGATGTACGCGAGCAATCGCCAGATGGAGATGGCGCACGTCAGCGGGAAAGACGTTCTCACGCGCTTGCGGCACTTCAGGATGCCGTAATGGTTACGCCGGTGCCAATCATCGTTGCGCTAAATGGTCTTGCTATCGGCGCCGGCGCGATGCTCGCGCTGATGGCTGATGGGTGTGTTGCCGTTGAAGGATCGGCGCTCTCTCTTCCGGAGATTGATCTCGGGATTCCGACCTTTTCGGGCGCCAACATTCTCACCGTGCTCGGCGGGCGCGCGCTTGCAGCGGATCTCATCCAGACGGGACGGCGGCTGCCTGCCGCTGATGCGCTGAATCGCGGGTTGATCAGCGTAGTGGTCTTGAGACATGACCTTGAACAGTCGGCAAAGCAGGCCGGCGAGGTACTGGGATCCAAGAATCGCCAGGCATTTGTTGACAACAAGCGCTGGATCAATCGAGGCCTGCGCTCAGCGCTGGAAGAGGCCCGTGAGGAACACGCGCGCCACCGGGCCAAGACGTAAGGCGTTGGCGAGCACTGAAAGTGGCTACAGGCAGAGCCTGATTACGAATTGAAACGGAGACGGACGTGGCAGATCTTGAAATCAGCAGGCTTGGTCGTGTGGTGGTCGCCACGCTAAATCGACCGGAAAAGAAGAATGCGCTAAGCGAGGACATGCTTGAACTGCTACGCACCGAGCTGAAGAAAGCAAACGACGATGAGGATGTGGGCAGTTTCGTTCTCACGGGGGCGGGGGACGCGTTCTGTTCAGGTGGTGATCTTGGACGCCGTGCGGCCGAAGGTGGGGATCCCACGCCGCTTGAGCGCAAACACCGCCTTCAGCGTGTGACTCACAAGGTCGCTCTCGCAGTCGAGGAATTCGAGAAACCGTTGATCGCAGCTGTTAACGGCGCGGCCGTCGGCGCGGGCATGGACCTTTCGCTTATGTGTGATATCCGCTTCGCCGCGCAATCGGCGCGGTTCGCAGAAGCGTATATCCGGGTCGGTCTGATTCCGGGCAACGGCGGCTGCTATTTCCTGCCGAGGCTGGTTGGGCCGGCCAAGGCGTTGGAACTGTTGTGGACTGGCGACTTCGTTACTGCAGAAGAGGCGCTCAGGCTAGGCATGGTCAATCGGATGACTTCGGACGAAAGCCTGCAGGAGGAAACGCTCGCGTTTGCTTCCCGTCTGGCCGAGGGACCGCCCGTTCAGACACGCGACATCAAGAAGCTGATGTATCAGTCGATGCGTACTGATCTGCGCACCAGCCTTGAGACGACCTCGGCGCTCATGGCCGTGGTCCAGTCGACGACCGACTACCAGGAAGCGATCACCGCATACAAGGAAAAGCGCAAAGCGGACTTCAAGGGGCGGTAAAGCGCTGTCCGCCCCTCTTCGGCTGGCCACGGCATGGGCTTCCCAGTCGGGCCGATAGCAGACCTCGATCAGATCAGAGAGGACCAGACCATGCAACAGATCGTGCGCTCGTTGAGATGGAACATCGACAAGTGGTTCGGACCGGCGTGCCGCGATCGAATCATTGTGACGAGGACCCCTGATGCCAGATGGGGCGCGAGGTGCGTTTGTGTGCGGGAAAAGGATCCGGACAGTGATATATCGCTGTTCCTGTTTCGGCACACAGACGGCTCCTGGAGTGTTTTCCCTCCTGCGCAGCGCGGGCCGTCATTCACACTGGGATTGCTGGTAGCGAGCGTCCCATGCGGGACTGATCTACGAACCCCGGATATGAGTCTTCAAATAAATTGAAGACGTGTTGTCTGAAGGCTGGTGGCGATCGCCGTGACGCCCCCGTAGCATGGCCTATCAGTATAGGACAATTAACATGGTAGACGTTCTCATAATCGGAGGAGGCAACGCCGCACTGTGCGCCGCAATAATGGCGCGGGAGGCGGGTGCCAGTGTACTTCTGCTTGAGGCCGCTCCCCGGGAGTGGCGCGGCGGGAATTCGCAGCATACGCGCAACCTGCGCTGTATGCACGATGCTCCCCAGGATGTACTCGTTGAAGCCTATCCGGAAGAAGAGTTCTGGCAAGACCTTCTTAAGGTAACCGGCGGAAATACGAACGAGGAGCTCGCACGTATTGCGATTCGCGCTTCGTCGCGTTGCCGCGACTGGATGAGAAAACACGGTGTACACTTCCAGCCCCCCCTTTCCGGCGCGCTGCACGTCGCCCGGACCAATGCGTTCTTCATGGGCGGCGGGAAGGCGCTTGTCAATGCCTATTACCGTAGTGCCGAAGTGATCGGTGTCACTGTCCGGTACAACGCGCCTGTCGACTCGATTGAGCTTGATGGCACCCGGTTTGTCGCCGCAAAGATCGGCAACGAACGCATCGAGGCGAAGAGCTGCGTGCTTGCGGCGGGAGGCTTTGAATCGAATCGGGAATGGCTTCGCGAAGCGTGGGGACAAGTGGACGGCGTCTGGATTGCAGACAACTTTCTGATCCGCGGTACACGGTTCAATCAGGGCACGCTTCTAAAATTCATGATCGACGCCGGTGCGGACGCTATCGGCGATCCCTCCCAGTCGCACTGCGTGGCAATCGACGCACGCGCGCCGCTTTATGACGGCGGAATCTGCACCCGCGTCGACTGTGTTTCGCTGGGAGTCGTCCTCAATCGCGACGGAAAACGGTTCTACGACGAGGGTGAGGACTTCTGGCCGAAGCGTTACGCAATCTGGGGGCGCCTCGTTGCGCAGCAACCAGGGCAGATTGCCTATTCGATCATCGACTCGAAAGCGATCGGCCGGTTCATGCCTCCCGTATTCCCGGGAACGAAGGCTAACTCGCTCCGCGAGTTGGCATCGGCCCTCGGTTTCGATGAGGACGAGTTCCTGGAGACGATCCAGACATACAACCGGTCGTGCCGGCCTGGTACCTTCAACCATGCAGTGCTTGACGACTGCCATACCGAAGGGTTGACTCCGCCGAAGACGCACTGGGCTCAGACATTGGACCGGGCGCCTTTCTACGCTTATGCATTGCGTCCCGGCATCACGTTCACATATCTCGGCCTGAAGGTGGATTCGAATGCTGCCGTGCATTTCCGCGGAAAGCCATCCCAAAACCTGTTCGTTGCGGGAGAGATGATGGCTGGAAACATTCTCGGTAAGGGTTACACCGCCGGAGTGGGTATGTCGATCGGGACAGCCTTTGGACGGATCGCTGGTACTCAGGCCGCGGAAGCGGCAAAGCACTATAGGGAAGCTACTCATCATGCAGTCGCTTGAAACATTGACCCGCGAGGCTGTCGCCCTCGCGGCAAACGAAGTCGTATCCCCGACTGACATGACTCAGGCGGAGGGCGAAGTCAGCCGCATCATGCAGATCTGCAACGCGTGTCGATATTGTGAAGGGTTTTGCGCCGTATTCCCTGCAATGACACGACGGCTCGAGTTTGGAAGGGCGGACGTGCACTTTCTCGCGAATCTGTGCCACAACTGCGGCGCATGCCTGCACGCGTGCCAGTATGCGCCGCCGCATGAGTTCGCGGTCAACGTGCCGCAAGCGATGGCTAAAGTGCGAGTGAGCACCTACACGGAATATGCGTGGCCCGCTTCGTTCGGTGCGCTGTACCGGAAAAACGGAATGACAGTGGCGCTGGCGCTGGCCGGCGGCCTCGCGGTGTTTCTCGCACTTGCTTCGATGGCAGGCAGACCGCAACCCAATAGCGCAAACTTCTATCGCGTGTTTCCGCACAATCTTCTCGTTCTCATTTTTGGGTCGGTTTTCCTTCTTGCCCTTGCCTCGCTGTCAATTGGCGTGCGTCGATTCTGGAAGAACGAGAGCCCTGGCGGACTGTCGGTTGAGGCTACCGCAGAAGCAGCGGGATCTGTGTTGACGCTCAAATATCTTGGCGGCGGTCACGGCGAAGGGTGTAACAACGACAGCGACCGTTACTCGCTTGCGCGAAGACGGTTTCATCATTTTACTTTCTACGGTTTCATGCTCTGTTTTGCATCGACCTGTGTCGCGACGCTCTACCACTATCTCTTCGCCATCGAAGCGCCATACGGGTTGACCAGCCTGCCGGTGTTTCTGGGATCCCTCGGGGGAATGAGCCTTGTCGTGGGATGCAGCGGCCTGTTCATCCTCAATCTCAAGCGGCACCCGCTACATGGAGATGCCGCGCAAAAAGGTATGGACCGCGGATTTATTGCGCTGCTATGGCTGGCTGGGCTCACCGGTCTGGTACTTCTGGGTGCGAGGGAAACGGGAGCGATGCCGGTCCTGCTCGCCGTGCATCTGGGTGTTGTGCTGGCTCTTTTTATGACACTGCCCTACGGCAAGTTCGCGCACGGTATCTATCGAACTGCCGCTTTGCTGAAGTGGTCGGTCGAGAAGCGGAAGCCGTCATCGTTGATGGTCGAGGAGTAATTGTAAGAGGAAAAGCTGATGCGAAGTCCCGGCGTTCAAACCGGGGTAGCCGCGCGAGATGCTGCCATCGGTGGGTGTTGGACGTCCTTACAAAATTCTATAGCTGCCCACGCCGTCGGAATCGCAGTGACGTGATTGGAGCGAGGTTCGCTCCTGTCGGAAAGAACAGAGTGTTATTGACGTTCATAGGAGGAGACACCATGAACAGAAAATTGCTGCACAAGGATCTGATTGGTGGCGCATTGCTGATTGTCGTCGGGAGCGGAGTGCTAACGCATTCCGTTGCCTATCACATCGGCACGCTGGTGCAGATGGGCCCAGGGTTTTTCCCGTTCTTCCTGGGCCTCGTTTTGGCCCTGGTCGGTTGTGGGATCGCTGTTCAAGGCTATCTCTCGGTACATGCGGGCGCGGCGTCCGGCAAGGTCGCCCCGAAAAAGAAGTTGCGGCCGGAATGGAAGGCCTGGTTGCTGATCTGCCTGGGCATGGTTGCGTTTGTCGTCCTGACGAAATACCTCGGACTTGTCGCGGGCACATTTGCAGTGGTGTTTATTTCGGCGCTAGGTGATCGGGATAACAACATCAAATCGGCGACTTTGCTGGCATTGGCGATGGTTGCAGTCGCCGTGGTCGTCTTCTGGTGGGCGCTGCAGATCCAGTTGCCGCTGTTCAAGTGGGGTGCTGTATGATCGCGCAAACGCTGCATGATCTCATGTATGGTTTTAGCATCGCGGCGATGCCGCAAAACCTCCTCTGGTCATTCGTCGGGGTGCTGGTTGGCAATCTGATCGGCGTGCTTCCCGGCATGGGGGCACTCTCGGCGATCGCAATGCTGCTGCCGCTGACCTATTCGATGCACGCGGTTCCGGCACTTCTGATGCTGGCCGGTATCTTCTATGGTTCGCAGTACGGCGGTGCGCTGGGTGCGATCCTGCTGAACCTGCCGTCTCATCCGCCGCACGCCGTCACCTGTATCGATGGGTATCCAATGACGAAGCAGGGGCGTGGGGGTACCGCGCTGGGTATTACGATGGTGTCGTCCTTTTTTGCCGCGTCGGTTGGCATCATAGTGATGATTTTTCTTTCGCCCTGGCTCGTCAAGATCGCTTTCGATTTCGGGCCGACCGAGATCGTTTCGATCATGATGCTCGGCCTGATCGCTGGAGCGACGATGTCCCGGGGATCGCGGCTGAAAGGCATTGCGATGACGGTATTCGGGTTGCTGCTTGGGATTATCGGCACAGACGTCAACAGCGGCGTGGAACGTTTCACCTTTGGCTTCACCGAACTTTCGGATAAGGTCGAGCTCGTTGCGCTATCGATGGGTCTGTTTGGCGTTGCGGATTTCCTGATCAACGTCAACCGGATCAGTTTCGTGGGGACGCAGACCAAGGTTCGCCTGCGTGACATGCGGCCAACGGGTGGCGAGCTGAAACAGGCGTTTTGGCCGATGGTTCGGGGCACGTTCGTTGGAGTTCTTTTTGGAGCGATGCCGGGCACAGGCCCGACCATCACCACCTTCCTTGCATACGCTCTTGAGAAGAAGATCTCGAAACGACCGGATCGCTTTGGCCAGGGGGCCATTGAAGGCGTGGCCAGCCCAGAGGCGTCCGCTCACGCCAAGACTCAGGTTGATTTCATCCCGACCTTGACACTCGGTATCCCGGGTGACGCCGTGATGGCTCTGCTACTCGGTGCCTTGCTGATTCAGGGATTCCAGCCCGGCCCCCAGCTGATCACGCAGCACGCCGATCTTTTCTGGGGTCTCATCGCAAGCTTCTGGATCGGCAATGTGCTTCTGCTTCTCCTGAATGTGCCGCTGATTGGAGTATGGGTAAAGCTGCTGCAGGTGCCTTACCGCCTGATGTACCCGTCGGCGCTCTTCTTTATTGCCGTTGGGGTTTTCAGTACGAACAACAGCTTGTTCGAGGTCGGCGAGGTGCTCGTGTTTGGCTTGATCGGAGCGGTTCTGCTGGCACTTGATTTCCCCGTAGCCACTATTCTTCTCGGGTACGTTCTGGGACCTATGGTCGAGGAGAATTTCCGGCGGGCACTGTTGCTTTCGCGAGGCGACCTGGCGATTTTCGTGCAACGACCGATCAGTGCAGCGTTCATGGCGATCTGTCTGGTGCTGGTTGTCGGACAGTGCTTCTTTGCCTGGCGTGAGCACAAGCGCAAACGCTCGACAGGCGGGTCGCCGGAGGTGGCCGTTCCATCTACGTCTCACGTGCCGCTCACCGGAGAGTGACGACAAACAGCCCCGCGCGACGCGGGGCTTGTCACTTGCGCCGCAGGTCCAGCTGTCAATGCAGAGACTGTGGTTTGCGAACAGGTTAGCGTCGGGAAGCCCGGTTTCGGATCAGATGCCGAGTGTCGCGGTGGCCTGAATTTTGCGGAGGGCGGCTGACACGACCGCGGCTGATGTACCATACGTTGTCTTGGACCCTGTATGGAATGTCGCGAAATGATGCGCTCGGTTGAACGTATTCTGGCTGTTTTCGAAAGCTTTAGCGCTGAGAGGAGCAGTCTTTCTCTCCAGGAAATCTCAGAACGCATTGATCTGCCGAAGTCCACCACTTTCCGGATTGTGCAAAGTCTGGAGCGAGCTGGCTACCTGGTTCGGCTGGAGGATCAGCAGTATTGCCTGTCATTCCGGTTCACAAGGCTCGCTGGCCTCGTGCGGGGGACCTTGGGTATCCGCGAAATTGCCCGTCCATTCATGACGGAGCTCGCGGAGACCACGAAAGAAACCGTCTCGCTCCATACGATCAACGGCGCCCATCGCGTCTGCATCGAATCCATATCGACAGTCACAGCGCCTCTTAGGGCGGTGGTGCAGGCTGGCGAGCAGATTCCGCTTCAGGCCGGCTCCGGCTCCAGGGTTCTGATGGCGTATATGTCAAAAGCGGATCTGACTCCGCTGCTACCGGCGGCTACGAAAGCCACCAAGCAGAGCAAGGCAGCTTTCCTCAATGATCTCGAGCGCATTCGTGAGAATGGTTATGCTGTCTCGCACGGTGAGCGACTGATGGGTATCTCGGCAATTTCGGCTCCCATCATAGGCGTTGATGAGCAGGTCCATTATTGCCTGTCCGTTGGTGCGCCCACCGTACGCATGCAGATGCATGAGAAGAACTTCATCAAGCTGGTAGTCGAGGCAGCTTTGAATATCTCGCGTCAATTCGGAGGGCACGCAGAGTAGAACAGGCAGATAGACAGTAGGGGCGGTGCTTAGAACAGCGATCCCAGCATTCCGCCCTCAACCGGGATGGTCGCGCCGGTGATAAATCCAGCCTGTTCCGACGCCAGAAAGGTCACCACACCCGCAAGTTCTCCCTGCGTGCCCATCCGGCCAAGAGGCGTCAGGCTCTTGCGCGCCTCGGCCTGCGCTGGAGTATAGGCTGCGGATCCCGCGCGATGTGGCGTCTCGATCAATGCGGGTGCAACGCAGTTGACCGTGACGCCGCTCAAACCAACTTCATTCGCGAGATGTTTCATATACGCGGTCACCCCGGCGCGGAAGACCGTCGATAGACTGTGGTGAGCCATCGGCGCCTTCACCGAAGCTGATGTGATCGCAATAACCCGTCCCCATCCGCGTGCAGTGATTAGTGGCATGGCTTGGCTCATCACCTGCAACACACCGCCAAGCTGGTTCTGATAGGCCTCGTCCCAGCGCGCCATGTCGACCTCTTCGGTCGTCGCGCGAATCGGATTCGGCGGCCGGGCCGTGTTGAGCACGACGATGTCCAGTCCGCCAAACTCTGCTTTTATTGATTCGACCAGCGCAGTAACGTCACTGCTCACGCGCATGTCTCCCGCTTTCGCAAGAGCCCGCACACCATGTTGCTGGATGATCTCGTCCGCGACCCTGGTCAGCTTGTCCTGTGATCGCGCGAAAAGCACCACGTTTGCTCCCTCTGCGGCAAGCGCATGTGCAATGTTACGACCCATACCGCCGCTCGATGCAGTAACCAGAGCGGTCTTCCCTCCAATGCCCAAATTCATGATTAATTGCCCTTCACTCTGATGATTGAACGAGTTGACGCGTTGGCTCGCTTACGATGCCGTGACTACTACCTCATCGCCTTCGATTTCGAACTGGTGAGGCATGTCTTCCGAGGCCCATTTCATATATTCGACAACCTCCTCGAACCGCGGGTCGCCGGCGCGCAGCACCTCGGGGCGATAGCGGCTATCGAATTTGACGGGAAGGAACGAGACCTTTGCCACGCCCTGGGAGGATACATAGGCTTTCGCAAGCAGGGCGCGGGTGCAGTCTCTGCCGTAAGGCATAAGAGGATACGCCGGATCGAGGTCCATGAAGTTGCGCACAGCACCTTGCGCCCATGCCGGCTCATTCGTCCATGCGGGTGCAGCGAAAGATTTGGTCATCGCAAAGACGCCCAGGCTGTAGAAGATGACCTTGCCTTTGTAAACCTCGATCGCCTTCGGGATATGCGGCGCGTGTCCGACGACCAGATCGGCGCCAGCGTCGATGGCTGCGTGGGCCACGGAAACCTGATAGTCGGAAACGATTCGGGGAAGCCGAATCGCCCCGGCGTGATAGGCGAGTACGACTACGTCGACCTTCTTGCGCAGATGTGTGATGTCCTCCGTGAGCCGGCCAAGGTCCTGCGGAATCGGCGAGGTCCATACTCGAACTGGCTGATGGGGTCCGCGCGTTTCATAGCTCGTCTTGACACGGATGTTGACGACCCCGGGCTTTCCTTTGCCAGCGTCGGTCCCGGCAGTAGCGACCGACGTGTAACCGAGATAACCGACGCGGACGCCCGCTTTTTCAATAATTGCCGGCTGACGGGCCTCGTCCAGGTCGCGCCCCGCACCAGTGACTTGCAGGCCTTTTTCGAGAAACAGTTTCCGCGTGTCGAGCATCGCTTCCGGGCCCGCATCGAGACTGTGGTTGTTTGCCATCGTAACGGCGTCGAACAGTCCTCCCGTAAAAAGCGTCGACATCTCAATCGGCTGACAGACCTGCGGCGCATGATCCGACTTTACTCCCCTCTCGGAGTAAGTACGCATGCAGTTCACGAAGCGAAAATCGGCTTCGCGCAGGAAAGGCGCTACCAGGTGTGTGTAGCCCTCGATAGGAAAACCCTGCTCTGGGCCATGGGTGGGACCGCAATCACCGCCAATAAGAATCGAAGCAAGCTTTGTCATTCCGCCTCCTCATGTTTTGCTGGCCCTTCGGACTGAAACGGGGCGCTGTTAAAAGGCTAGCTCAACTAGCCGTACTTGGAAACCTGTCACGTTCGCGTCGCTGCTCTTTCATTTTAAGTTCCGATCAACGAAACGCATATTGATTATAGGAACCCATGATAGCATCTGATGAGGGGGCAATGTACGCGGAAACGGTTCGCAAAGTTTTCCTGTCTTTGCTCGTTTTGACGTGACGTGGAATACAAAGGAGACGTTTGTGACTAAGACTGATGGCTGGACCTCGAGCGCCCGGCTTGCTGGCAAGGTGGCTGTTGTCGTGGGGGCAGGGCAGAGCCCGGGCGAAGGTGTGGGTAACGGACGGGCGGTGGCAATGCGTTTTGCGAGGGAAGGAGCGCGCGTTCTGGCCGTCGACAGGTCGCTGGAATCAGCGGAGGAGACCGCGCAAATCATAAGAAGCGAGGGTTTCGAGGCTTATGCGCTCGCTGCGGACGTCGCGCACGAGGAGCAACTCGCCAGCGCAATTCAAAATGCCAGACAAAAGTGGGGTTCGGTTGACATATTGCACAACAATGTGGGCGTTAGTCTCGCCGGAGGCGACGCAGACCTGATGGACCTCACTGAAGAACGGTTCGACAACATTTGCCGGATCAATCTGCGCGGAACGGTGTTTGCTTGCAAGCACGCGGTGGTGATCATGCGTGAACAGCGTTCCGGAGTGATTGTCAATGTCTCGTCAGCTGCGGGGCCAGGAAAGTATCCCTATGTGGCCTACAAGGCGACGAAAGCGGGCGTGATCGCGTTCACTGAGCAGCTCGCACTGCAGAACGCACCGCATGGGATCCGCGCCAACTGTATCTTGCCAGGGCTGATTGCCACTCCGATGGCGGTGGATACGCGAGCTCGCGAGTGGAACCAGAGCAGGGAACAGGTTCTCGCGGAACGGGATGCCAAAGTACCCCTTGGCCGGCAAGGCACCGCGTGGGATGTAGCCAACGCCGCCTTGTATCTGGCGTCTGACGAGGCGGCGTTCGTCACGGGCGTGTCTTTGCTTGTTGACGGTGGTCGGATTCTGAACCGTATCTGATGGAAGCGAAAGACAGCGGAAATGCTGTCTTCCGCTTCGAGCATCAGCGGACCGGAACGATACCCATCCAGTACTGCATCTGGCCTTCCTGTGTTTCCACCGGATACTGACGAACATACTCGAGCGATCCGTCTTCGCGCACGCGAAATACAGTGAGAGCCGCGGGAATCGTCCTGATCTTGCCATCGACGCACACCGCAAGCGGCTTGGTGCTCGCTGTCACCAGCAGTCTGCCGGCAGGATCACATGCAAAGGTCCGAACGTGAATGCTTTGCGTGTGAGCATGCTGCACGAGCGTTGGCTTGCCCGTCAAAGAGTTAATTTCGAAAACGGCGATGCTGTTCTCACCGCCAGCAAAAATTCTCCGGCCATCGGACTCTTCAGTCCGGTCGGCGCGATTTGCGACATACACGTATCGGCCGGAAGGATGGACATGAATGGGACCACCGAGTTGCCGCACGTCTACGCGATCGGGTGCTTCGAGAAGGCTACAACGGTACGCCGGTTCACTCTCAAGCGCGTTCTCCGTAATCCGGAACATATAGAGCTGATTGGTGCGCTCGTCTGAAACGTACATCCATGGACGTGTCGGATGAAAGTCAACGTGTCTTGGGCCAAAACCGTAGCCATGATCCGGTGCGACGACTTCGCCCGGCGAGAGGATCCCTGAGGAAAACGGGAACAGTCTCAACGCACCAGGATCTTCTGCCTTGTCTGATCGTGCGTGGTTCCCCCGGTCCACGATCAACGCCGCTCGTGCCGACGGCAGCACGCGTACCTGATGAGGGTAGGCGCCGCAGTCGAGGCGGTCGTTCTGGTGGACGGGGTCGCCAATCGTGCCGTCTTCGAGAAGGGCATGGACGGTCAGGCCACTGCGCGGAAAGTTGTGCGCGCTTAGAAGGTATTTCCCGGTAGGATCAACGCAGGTGTGAACAGCCCGGCGATCCAGCTCTCGCGAAGGACCATGGGCCGTCAGTGCGCCGTCATTGCCCATCCTGAAAGCGCTCACGTGATTGAAATTCGAGGGCACCCGCGGTCCGGCGGCGCTGGTCGCAACATAGAGATAGAGATCGTTTGGATGGGGCCAGGCATATTGGACTTTAGCGAGGGTCCGGATGCTTTCCCGCCTGGTCAGGGTTGCGGCCGCAACGTCGACGTCGTAACGCGACACGATGTCATCGACGGCACTGAAGAGTGAAATCAGGCTCATTGCTAGAGGCTCCAGATTGCGGAGGATCGGGTGGGGCCGCCCCCCTCTGACGGGAGGATGCGCGGCAGACCGCCCGATCAGGAGATCAGGCGGGCGTGAACATCGGGATTGCGATGCCGCTCCCGGATCTTTTGAACACCACCTGAACGCGTTGCCCGATTGTGATCGAGTCATAGTCGGTGTCGACGATGTTTGTAAGCATCGTGGGACCCTCGTCGACCTTCACATAGGCGATGCAATAAGGTGCGCGAGCGCCTCGACGGGTGACGCTGTAAGTGTAGATTTCGCCGGTGCCGGCGGCGTCCTTCCACAACAGATCGGTGCTCCAGCAGAAGGGGCAGAGCGACCGAGGGTAGTGATGTGCTCGACCACAGCTCGAGCAGACCTTCAACAGCAACTTACCTTTATCGGCTGCTTCGAAATAAGGTTCGTCACCAGGATTGATAGCGGGATCCTTGATCTCGCGTTCCGCGACGGTTGAAGTCATGTGAGTTACTCCCTTTCCAAAATCACTGTTGCGCCCCCGTGGCGATTCCCGATAGCGCCGCCTATGCCGGTTGCAAGGGCAAGCGTGCAATTCGGAACCTGTACCGACGGGTGAGCTTCGGTCCGCAACTGTCTCACGGCCTCAATGATCTTCGTCATCCCGCCACGATTCGATGGATGGTTGTTGCAGAGGCCACCACCGTCGGTGTTGAAGGGAAGCCTTCCCGTACCGGAAATCAGATTGCCCTCCGCCGCAAACCGGCCACCTTCCCCCTTCGGGCAGAAACCGAGGTCCTCGAGTTGCAGAATTACCGTGATGGTGAAACTGTCGTAGATAGACGCATACTGGATGTCTGCTGGCGTTACTGCGGCCTCTTCGAAAGCCCGCGGCCCGGTCCAGGCGGCGGCCGTGTAGGTCAGGTCAACGTCCCCACCCGTCAGGTGTTTTGTCGATTCACCGCATCCCAGCACGCGAACACGCGGACGCGCAAGAGACCTGGCGATTTCCGGTCGCGCAATAACGATCGCCCCTCCACCATCGCTCACAACGCATGAGTCAAGCCGGTGCAACGGATCTGAAATCATCGGCGAGGCCAGAACGTCCTCGACGGTCACAACGGAGCGCAGCATTGCGTTTTCGTTGTACTGCGCATGATGGGACGCTGCGACCTTGACCCAGGCCAGTTGCTCGCTTGTCGTCCCGAATTCGTGCATGTGGCGCTTCGCCGCCATCGCGTACAAGTTAAGCGGGACCGGACTGTAAGGGATTTCAAACGGAGCTTCCGGAAGGTTGTTTCCCCGGTTGCGGACCTGCGTTCCGGCACTCCCCTCGGAATTTGGCCTCCCCGCGAGGGTAACGAGCGCGACGTTGCATTTGCCGGCTGCAATTGCTTGCGCAGCATGTGCGACGTGCATCAGATAGGAACAGCCTCCCATGTCTGTCGAATCGATGTGGCGCAGCCTGGTCAGATTTAGATAGTCTGACAGCGACCACGGGTTTGCCCCAGGGGCGTCACCTGCGCAGAAAAATCCGTCGATGTCGTCGCGCGTCAGTCCGGCGTCCTCGATCGCGCCCTTCGCGACTTCAGCGTGGAGTTGGGCAACCGAATGATTGGGCGCCTTGCGTAACGGGTGTTCGTAGGCACCGACAATATAAGCCTTGCCTCTGATGGTCATACGTAAGTCTCCTGTCTTAATGAAGGAATCCGCGGCGTCCAGACCGGCTTGCCACGCGGGATCGCTCGGGGTTCTGAAGTCTGCATTTTTGGGCTGTTGTTGGTTTCGATGAGTGGAATCGATGCTATCTGCCAGAACCATGATACCATCGGTTCACGCTCGGAAGCGTTCCACGAAATCACGAGAAATCACGGAATCACGCTTTCGCGCGACGAGAGGGCGGGCGTCGATGTAGGGTGACTGGGGTGTTTGCAGGGACATTGGCGTCGCTGCCCGAGCGGGATGCGTTGATCAGGGACACCTGGTCGTCTGGGATACGCATGCGGATTCGTCAGCGCGTGTGCGCTGTCCGGGAGAGGAAAATGAGCGAAGAGGTGAGAGAAGTGACTACGGAAATTGCTGCGGTGCAGCCGCAGGCGGAGTTCAAGATCTGGCAATGCGTGTTGTGCGGCTTTATCTACGATGAGGCTGAGGGCCTTCCATCGGAGGGCATCGCGCCAGGCACCCGGTGGGAGGACGTGCCGCCCGATTGGGTTTGCCCCGAGTGTTCGGCATGCAAGGCCGACTTCGACATGGTGGAGGTATAAAGTGTGAGGGATGCGGATCCTGACGAGGCCTGAGTGTTGTTGTTGGTGTAGTTCGCGATACGACACTGCCCCTTCACTTCTGGTCCCGCACCGACACCCGCGCGCACAAATCGCGGTGCCGAGCGATTAAATGAAGGCTTCTGGTCCCTCGAGGCAGAAGCTGACCAGTCCCAGAAAAGACAACTCAGCCGCGCAAGACGGTTGAAGGAGACACCATGAGCCAGTCAGTGCAGCCGCCCCTTGAGGATTGGGGCGATCGCGTAGCAGGCAGGTCTGGAGTGACCGATCGGCAGATACAGCAAACGTATCGCAAGGTTGCGCTCCGACTCGTGCCGTTTCTTTTCCTGTGTTGGGTGGTGAATTACCTCGACCGGGTCAATCTTGGTTTTGCCAAGATGTCACTCTCCCAGGATCTGGCACTTTCTGACGCGGCCTACGGGTTGGGGGTCGGCCTGTTTTCGATTGGCTACGTCCTCTTCGAGGTACCCAGCAACCTGATACTGGAAAAAATCGGGGCGAGGCTGACCATGACTCGCATCATGGTGCTGTGGGGCGTAGTAACGTGCTCGATGATGTTCATCCATACGACCACCCAGTTTTACCTCGCGCGCATTCTTCTCGGTGCTGCGGAAGCAGGTTTTTACCCAGGGCTTCTTCTTTATCTTACCTACTGGTTTCCGTCGGCTCGACGTGCGCGTATCACTTCGCGCTTCCTGCTTTCGATCGCCGTCTCTGGAATCGTGGGCGGTCCCATCGCGGGATGGGTCCTTCACAGCTTCAACAATGTGGCAGGGTTGCGTGACTGGCAGTGGCTGTTCCTGCTTGAGGGGCTGCCAGCGATCCTGCTAGGTGTTATCGCATACTTTTATCTCGATGATCGCCCCAAGGACGCTAAATGGCTCACCGAGACGGAGAAGCGGATCCTGACCGACAATATCCAGGCTGACAGGAAGTTCAAAGGTTCAACTGGCCATCAGGGACTGCTCGCGGTTCTCCGGGATCCACGGGTCTATGTCGTCGTACTCGCCTCACTGGTTACACCAATGCTTGGCATTGTGATGAACTATTGGATACCGACGATCATCCATCGTGCGGGGGTGAAAGACATTCTCCATGTTGCAATGCTTTCAGCGATACCTTCGATTTTTGGGGCCATTGGAATGATCCTGGTTGCGCGGCATTCCGACAAGCACGTAGAAAGACGCTGGCATTACTTTTTTTCGATTTCAATTGGAGCAGTCGGACTTGTGCTGCTTCCTCGGGTGGGCAGCAACCCGGTGCTCACGATCGGGTGCCTTTCGCTGCTCGGCATCGCATATTACGCGGGCAGCACAATGTTCTGGACGATTCCACCTGCGTATTTTTCGGCCGGATCGGTTGCGGCGGGTATAGCGCTTATGAGTAGTCTCGGACAAGCGGGCTCGCTGCTGACGCCAACCTGGCTCGGATGGCTCATGACGAATACCCACAGTATTGCGATCGGCTTGTACACCATTGCGGCAATCGCGCTCGCTGGAGGTCTGATCATTCTGGTTGGTGTGCCAGCCGCCGCGCTGCGAGAGCGCCAGGACTCGTCCCTGTAATCGTCATTCTGGCTTCGGTCATAAACTAATAACGGTAGAAGTGCATGGACACGGTAGAACTGAAAACAAAATTCGATCTCGATACTCCGATCGGCTTCATTGGACTCGGCGCCATGGGCGCACCGATGGCGCGCCATCTTGCCCGTCAGGGCTATAAGCTGTTCGTCAACGACTTCAACCGTGCGGCGGTCGACTCGGTCGTGGCGTGCGGTGCGCAGGCGATGGCCTCGGCCCGGGAAGTAGCGGATCAATGCAGTATTGTTCTGCTGTGTTTGCCATCGCTTCCGGCGATTCGCGATGTCGTCTTTGGCGACGCGGGGGTCGCTGAAGGTTCTGCAGTTCGCGTCGTGGTCGATTTTTCGACGACCGGATCGAATTTCGCTCGGGAAGTGGCGGAGGCGCTCTCAGCCCGTAACATCGCGCTGCTCGATTCGCCGATTACCGGCAATGTCAAGACCGCGGGCAATGGCACATTGGGAATCATGTGCTCGGGGCCCCGGGCTGCCTACGATTGCGTTGCTGCAGTCATGGCGACGCTCGCCAGCGCCACGGTGCTCTATCTTGGGGATGAGTCGGGTAAGGCGCAGACGCTGAAATTACTGAACAACCTCCTGTCTGCGACCGGAATGGCGTCAACATGCGAGGCGTTCATTCTGGGTGTCAAGGGTGGACTTGCACCGCGCCGGATGCTTGAGATTATCAATTCGGGAGACGCGAGCACGAGTGCTTCCCGGAACAAGTTTGGGCGTTCGGTTTTGCCGCGCCGCTTCGATTTTGGTGCCCGTATGGCGATCACGGCGAAGGACATCAGCCTGTCTGTTGAAGAAGCTCAAAGTCGCGGTGTTCCAATGTGGGTGGCCCAGGCAGTCCAGCAGATCTGGAAATTCGCGTCTACGCAGGGAGGATACGACCGCGACGGTACCTCCCTGATAACTTACCTCGAACCGTGGGCTGGCATCGAAGTGAGTAGTGCTGGTGAAGAGCCGTCGTGTCGACTCTCGTGTCCTGAACCCGCGCATCGGCCGCTGGTGCTGATCTGCGGTCAGGCCTCCGTGCGCGAGTTGACGGATAGGTTGGTCGCGTCGGGCTTTGTGTGCCAGCAAGACGAGGACGACCCGCACCTGATCCGTCTGGGATCGCCGCATCCGTCACAAGTCACTTTGACACTCCTTGGTGTAGCCGAGACGGAATCAGAAAGCTCGATTGCTGGTCGCGTGCGAGAAGTTGCCCGTGACGGAGCGGTAGTTGTGAACATGTGTGCGATGGCGGTAAGCAAAGCGGTTGGGATAAAGGCGCTTCTTGGTTCGGAGCTCCCGTATTGCGACGCTCTTCACGCTGGAACGCATCGCGAGATCGTCGCGGGTGATGGCGTGATCATCGTCGGTGGCGAGGCAGTCGCCATTCAGGCAGCGGGCCATGCCATCGCGACACTATGTCGCGACGCCTTCGAGATCGGAGCGACCGTCGGCGCCGCGCATTTAATGCTGCACATCCATACGACGCTGTTCGCAACTTTGCTCGCTGTAACGAGCGAAGCTTATGTCGCCGGAGCCAAAGCAGGACTGGCGCCCGAGCAGATGGCGAAGATTATGGGAATCGAGACGGGTCGCAACGCGGCGAGTTCCCGAATCCTGCCCGGAGAAGTGGCGACACGTAACTTCAACTATGGCTTCAGTTTAGCCGAGGTACTCGCCCGACTCACCACTGCGACTGACGAGGCGCGTCAACTAGGCGTGACCACATGGATCTTCGATAAGGTACGAGGTATCTACGGTCTCGTCCAGGCGTGTACGCGGCCGACTGATGACGTCACGACTATCGCTGTGCAGTATGAGCGATGGGCCGGGGTCGAGCTCAGGAGTGCCGGATCGGACAACGGACGGCCAGAGTAATGGAGCGCGCTAGATGTGCGTACGATTTTCATCGTCAGTGGAATTCATCGCAAAGGTCGGATAGGCATGGACAGGAATGAAGTGACGTATCTCAGCGGGACTGCGAGTATGCCGTTCAAGGGAACTACCCATCGTCAGATCGTTGAATTGGCGAAGTGGACCGACCTGCTGTGTGAGGAGGCCCTCGAACCAGACCTTCCAATCATCGATCCCCATCATCATGTCTGGGATGACGAACGCGGACGGTACATGTCGTCGGAACTGATGCACGACCTGTCCAGCGGACACCGTATTGAATCGACGGTGTTCGTGCAGTTCAAGTCCGGATATCGGAAAGAGGGCCCGCCGTCGATGCAGCCCGTCGGCGAGGTTGAGTTCGCGCGTTCGTTCGCGGACGCCTGCGAGATTCAGAACCCAGGCGGGCCCCGAGTGTGCGAAGGGATCATTGCGCACGCAGATCTGACTCTTGGGGACGAAGTGCAGCCTGTGCTCGATGCAATGGCGGAGGCGGGGGGCGAACGGCTCAAGGGAATTCGGCACGGCGCCACCTGGGACAGTGGCAGCGCTGGATACGGGCGTACCTTCGCAAGACCACATCTTCTTTCCGACGCGACCTTCAGACGAGGATTCGCCAGGCTCATTCCACCAGGCCTCACATTCGATGCATGGCTCTTCTATCCGCAATTGCCTGACCTCGTTTCCCTTCTGCACGATTATCCCGACGCTTCTGTAGTCCTTGATCATGCGGGAGGCGTCCTTGGCGTAGACCCGCACACCGACCGTGCTGCTGTCTTCGACGCGTGGCGAGAAAATATGAAGCGGGTCGCGGGCTACCCGAATGTGACGGTCAAGATTGGCGGCCTCGGGATGCTTTACGCGGGGTGGGATTTCCATCTTTGCGACAGACCGCCGTCGTCTAACGATCTGGCGGTCTGCTGGAGACCATACGTAGAAACGTGCATAGAACTTTTTGGCCCCGAACGGTGCATGTTTGAAAGCAACTTCCCAGTCGATAAACAGAGTTGTGGGTATGGCGTTCTCTGGAATGCGTTCAAGCGGATCACCGAGCGTTTCTCCCCGTCAGAAAAGCTTGCACTCTACAGTGGCACCGCTGCGCGAACCTACAGGTTGCATCGGCCGATCGAGTTGACACAGTCGTGAGCGCTAGCTTCTGCTGCCCCCACGTTATGGCCAGGTGGGTATGTTGGATCACGGCCGCGTGGGCGGGCCTTTCCCGTTGTTCATCATTATCGGCGGTTGCCTGTCTCTTTCGGTGCAACGGTAGTTCAAGCACGCGGTTTTTGCGCGCCCGGATCCAGTCAAGTAGAAAAAAATTACAGCAACGGGTAGCCTCGACGTTTCATTGAATGAAACGGGTTTCTTTTTATTGACTTGAGTTCTACGATGGTCGTAGAGTGACCTGAACAGCCCGGTATGTGCCAGCCTGGATCGAAACCAGATAAGCAGTTGCGCGAGAGAGGCATGGCAAGCGGGGCCAGTAGGCAAAAATCAATAGGAGACGGATTTGTCCTATCGCACTGAAACAGTAGCGCAGAGCTACGGTCGGTTCATCGCGAATGCGAGTCGGGAAGGCTTCCCGAGCGATGTTGCGGAGCACGGAAAGATGCTGGTCGCCAGTACCTTGGCGAGCGCAGCCTTGGGATCGACCCTGCAATCCAGCAAACTGATCAGGAAACTTGAAAATGAACGTGGTGGTTTCCCGGTCAGTACGGTCTGGTTTGGGGGCTGGGAGAGGTTGCCGGCGGTGGCTGCGGCACGTCTGAACGGCCTGATGAGCGATGCGGCGGCATCCGACGACAGTGATCTCCGAAATATCGTTCACAGCGGCACGCAAGCCTGCGCGGGTGCGATCGCCGTTGGCGAAGCTTGCAACGCCAGCGGAGCGCAGGTTCTTGAAGCCGTCATCGTGGGCTACGAAGTTGCCGGAAACATAAACACGGCGATGATCGGCGGTTTGCAACGAAAGGGTTTTCACGGTTGTGTGGTCGCGACGTTCGCTGCGACGGCGGCAGCAGCGCGTCTTCTTAAGCTTCAGCCTGATCAGGCGGCACATGCGCTGGTTCTCGCAGCGACGTCATTAGGAGGTCTGCACGCTGTCGCTGCGACAAGCCTTGCGCGTGAGTATCACGCGGGGAACGCAGCGATGATGGGCGTCTATGCGGCCGAAGCGGCAAAACATGGATACACCGCAGATCTGGCCGGGTTTGAAATGCCACGAGGCTTCTTCGATACGTTTGGCACAGGTGATCACGCAAAGAGTTCTGTCGAGCAACTCGGCAGGAAGTGGAGTCTTCAGACAGAATTGGGCATCAAGCTGGTTCCAGGTGGCTCTCCATTTCACGCTGTAGCGGAAGCCGCGGCCATCGCGGCAACGAAGGGCGATCTTGATGTGGCTGACATCAAGGAAATCGAATTCACGCTTCCCGACTATCCGTTCCCTGGGCCGAAGCATCCGACCGACCTCATCGGCATCGCCCATAGTCCGTTCTACTTTGCCGCCGCCGGAGCCGCGGACCGCGAGTATGGCTGGCAGCATGCTCTTCCCGAAAAGATTGCCGATCCGCGCATTCGTTCCCTTTTCGACCGTGTTACCCGGCTCGACTATGACGTTCCGAACAAAGCGGATTTCAAAAGCGGCGCGATCGTGCGGATAACGACTGTTGGTGGTGCGGTCCACGAGGCATCTGTGCTTGCTCCCAGAGGTGCGGCGGCCCGGGGAATTCACTGGGGCGAACTCAGACAGAAATATGAGACCCTGATGCCATACGGTGCAGTGAGCGCTAAGCGCGTGGCCGAGAGTTTCAGCCAGATACAGGACATGAATGCTCTCCCAGGCATCCGTGATCTGATCGACACGATAAAAGCAGATATGCCATCGTGAGAGGAGACTTGCGCCGTGTTGGCGCAATTGGTTTAACTATCGCGTAACACAGGCTTCATGCTCTGCAGTTGCGCGAAAATGGAGCGAGGAGACGTAAGTGGAGACGTTGAAAAAACTTGCAATCGGAATGCTGATCGCTGCGACCAGTGCATATTCAACCATTGCTTTGTCGGCCGATTACCCGTCCCGAACGATAAGGATTATCGTGCCCGTGTCGGCCGGCGGATGGGGCGACGTGACCACCCGGGTTGTTGCACAAAAGCTCGGTGAAGTGCTTGGCCAATCGGTACTCGTAGACAACCGGACTGGGGCAGGCGGGCTGGTGGGGATTCGATATACGAAGGAGCAACCGGCTGACGGGTACACCCTGATGTCCACAGGTAGCACAATTTCGATTCAGGAAGCACTCAATAAGGAGCCTGGATTTGACGCCCTGAAAGACTTCACTTTGGTTGGGACTTTCGCACGTTCACCTGCCCTCGTCATCGCGGGTGCAAAGTCTAGTTACAAAAGCCTAAGCGATCTGATAGCTGATGCTAAGGCACATCCTGGACAGATCACTTACGGGTCGGCCGGGATCGGTACAACCACGCATATCGCTGCGGCAATGATGCTGAAGCAGGCGAATGTCCAGATGCAGCATGTGCCCTTCAAGGGCAACGGTGCTGCGATGCCCGATGTGATTGCGGGTCGGGTGAGCTTCATGATTGACGCATACGGCAGTAGCGCTGCCGGCCTGCATGGAGGGCTTCTTAAGGCACTTGCTGTCACCAGCGACTCGCGCCTGCCCGTACTTGGCGACGTTCCCACGGCGGCGCAGCAAGGGCTGCCGGGTTTCACCTATTACTACTGGCTCGGACTCTTCGCGCCGGCTGGAACGCCCAAAGATGTTGTCAAAAAGTTAAACGACGCCATGGCAAAGGTGCTAAGTGATCCGGCGTTGAAGGCAAAGCTGGAAGCGCAAGGCACAGAGCCGTTTTACAAGTCCACTGCGGATTCGAACGCATTCCTGAATAAAGATCTGACCGATAATCAGAGCATGATCAAGGCGATGGGAATTCCAAAGCAATAATTGCGGACACTTAAGGAGCAATAATGCGATCGGTCGTCTGCGTGGGGGAACCATCAGCAAGGTGGCTGGCTTCGTTGATGAAACTGGATGCTTTGGAATGGGTGAGCGCAGGCGAAGAATACAGCGCCGATTTGTCGAGCCGCGATCCCATCTGCATCCTGATTGCCTCTGACGTCAGTCCCGAGGTCAGGAAACGGCTCATCACTGGCTTTGCGCCCGCTTCGAACGTCATACTCGTGACGCTCGCTGACGAAGATTGGGGCGAGGGAGATGCATGCTTCGATACGACGGTGCATGTACCGGCCGTATCAGCCGCCTTGTCGCTTGGTGAGACGGACGCAGGCAGAGTCTTTCTGTCCGGCGACACTGGGGCAAGCGAAGCGGCTGTGTCGATCTTCGAGCGAATGTCGCTGGACGCTCTGTATTGCGGATCGCGGCTGGATGCCGCGCAATTGATTTCGGGTATGCAGCATGCTATCTGCGCACTCAGCCGGATGGTAATCATTGAAGCTGCTGGTCTGGGTGTGCGCTCAGGCTTACCCGTCGACCGGGTTGCGTCGGTGATTGCTCACAGCAGCGGCCGCAGCCGGCAGGCCGAGCTATTTTTCAATCGCCTTCTCGATGCAAAAGACGGTGACGCCGGGAAGCCAGGCTCAGCCTTGAAGATGCTCGGATACCTCGTCGATGTGGCAATGCCGCTGGGCCTTCCGCTGCCGCTGACTGCGGCTGCAACGGCTCTGTTGAGCCTGGAGACGGGTGAAGGCAATGACGGTCGGCGAGTTGATGTTGATCCGTTTTCTAACTATGAGCGGCTCGTCGGGTTTCGACGAAGTGACGTGACCACCAGCAAAGCAGACGAATATGCTGGAGGCGATGAGGCCGCACCGCCGGTGATTGGCTACGTTGGTCTGGGGGCGATGGGTAGCGCTCTAGCCGAGCAGGCCTTACGGGTTGCTCGCGAACTTTATGTTTTCGATCCTGATCCTGTGAAGGTCGAACGCCTCACGCGTGAAGGTGCGCGCGCGGCTCCGGATGTCGCCTCGCTTGCTGCTGTATGCGATCTGATTTTTCTTTGCGTTCCCAGTGCGAAGGAGGTTGAACAGGTCCTCTTTGGTGCTCGTGGGATGTATGCATCCCTGAGTCGCGGAAAGATAGTGATCGATCAGACGACGTGCAGCCCGGCTGATGCGATTCGCTTGAGCGAACGACTCGCGATTGCGGGAGTGGCGATGATCGACGCTCCTGTAACTGGGGGGCCGGAAGGAGCCCGGAACGGCCGCCTCGTTACGATGTGCGGCGCCAAGAAGGAGGCCTTTTCCCGCGCGAGTCCAATACTGAAGGCAATGGGCGGCGAGGTTTTGTATTTCGGCGGACCTGGCTCCGGACAGGCCATCAAGCTTGTAAAAAACGCGCTCGGCGTGGGCAACCGGCTGGTCATCTACGAGATGCTGTCAATTGCAGCGGCGTTCGGCATTCAGATTGACACTTTGCACGCGGCATTGTCGGCAGGGGTGAGCGCCTCGGGTGCGCTTGATCGAATCCTGCTGTCTATCGTGACCGGTGATCCTACGGCCGACGCCACACTGAGGACCGTGCTGAAAGATCAACAGCTAATCGGTCGCTTGGGCCGCGCGACCGGAGCTGCTCTACCTATGCTGAATGTGGCGAGGACGGTACTGGAGGCTGGATCGCGAATTTTGGGACCGGGGGCGCAGGTCGATGAGCTTGGTCGCCTCTATGGGATTGAATCTTTTCAAGGGATTGAGAAATCATGAAGAAGCTTGACCGGTTTTACATCGACGGAAAATGGACAGAGCCAGCCGGCAGGGGCCTCTTTGAACTGATCAACCCGGCGACCGAAGAAGCCTATGGGCACGTCACGCTCGGAAGCGCTGAGGACGTTGAAAGGGCTGTTGAAGCAGCGCGACGATCATTCGCATCCTTCTCGCAGTCGAAGAAGGAATGGCGTATGGAGCTTTTGAGCAGCATCGTTGATTCGCTGTTACATCGGCAATCGGACCTGATGGACGCGGTCACCGAAGAGATGGGCGCCCCGAGCAATTTGAAAGGGCAGACGGGCACAGCCGTTCAGGCCTTCCGTCAGGCAATCGTCACGCTGCGGGACTACTCGTTTGAACACATGCTCGGCGACAACGTGGTTCGTCGGGAGCCTATCGGTGTGTGCGGCCTCATCTCTGCCTGGAATTGGCCTTTGCAGTTGTTGTGTCAGAAACTGGCATCTGCATTTGCCGCAGGTTGCACGGTCGTTGCGAAACCAAGCGAATTCACTCCGCTCAGTGCGGTCGTCCTCGCGGAGGCGCTTGATGCCGCGGGCGTACCGCCGGGCGTGTTTAATCTGGTGAACGGAGATGGTCCGACCGTTGGCGAAGCCATCTCGCGTCATCCCGGCATCGATATGGTTTCGTTTACGGGAAGCACCCGTGCTGGCGTAATGGTGGCTCAGGCGGCGGCTGGCACCGTGAAGCGGGTGTGCCAGGAACTGGGCGGCAAGTCCGCGAACATCATTCTGCCCGATGCGGATCTTGCCGCTGCCGCGCGATTCAACGTCTCTCGCGGCTTCTCGAACACGGGCCAGTCCTGCCATTCTCCGACGCGCATGCTCGTGTCGGAAGGCCAGGCAGATGAACTGGTCGAACTGATCCGGAAAGAAGCCCAGTCGGTGAAAGTAGGCGACCCGAAGAACCCGGAAACTACCATTGGACCGGTCGTCAACCGAGCGCAGTTTGAGCGGGTCCTGCACTTCATCGAACTCGGTATTCAGGAAGGCGCGAACGTCGTCACGGGCGGCCCAGGTCGCCCGGAAGGCATCAAAAAAGGCTTCTTTATTCGACCAACCGTGTTCTCGGGCGTCACTCGGGACATGACGGTTGCTCAGGAGGAAATTTTTGGGCCCGTACTTTCCGTCATTACCTACCGCGACATCGACGACGCCATCGAGATCGCCAACGGAACTCGCTATGGTCTGGGGGGGTATCTCTTCTCCTCGAACGTGGAGAATGCCCGTCGTGTCGCCGAGCGCATGCAGGCTGGCCGAATTTTCCTCAACGGCGCGCCATCGAACAACGTTGCGCCGATGGGAGGATATAAACAGTCGGGTAACGGACGGGAGATGGGGGTCTTCGGTCTGGAGGAGTATCTGGAAGTCAAGGCGATGCTCGGTTTCGTGCGCACTGCAGCCTGAACCTGCGAACCGCGCCGGGCTTTTGTACGACACGATCCGGCGCGGTATCGGGTGGTCACGCCAGCCAGGCTGAAGAGGCGGAGTAGATCCAGGGGTTTACCGGCGCACATGCGCCGGCTTTTTCGGGTTCTGACGAGGAGAGGCTCCTCCGTGTCCGTCAAGGCGGTGTCAGAATGCTCGTGCAGGGCATGCGCGCCATCGCTGCCGGTCGGGGCGCATGAGATGACGCCGGCGACCTGGAAAGTCTTTGACCTCAGTCGAGCTGAAGACGATAGACGCGCGCGGCGGTGCCCGAGAACAAATGCCCGCGATCGGTGGCCGACAGATCCGCGGCGATCTTCTTGTACGCGTTCCACAGAACACCGTAGCTGCACATCGCCTTGTCGACAGGGAAGTTGCTTTCGAACATACATCGCTGCGGCCCGAACAGGTCAACACACAATTGCATGTAAGGCTTCCACGCCGCGACAAGGTCGCCAGATGAAGGTGGGACCGTACGTTCGTTGAAGCCGAAACCTGCGTAGCGCATGGCGAGGCCGCCAAGCTTTATCACGGTGTTCGGGAGAGCCGCAAGTTCCTCAATGCGCGAGCGCCACTCTGCAAACACCTGATCACGCACCCCTTTGTACGGGCCGATACCCAGCGGCCCGCCGGTGTGGTTGATCACGACGGTGAGATCTGGATGTTCCCGGCAAATTTGTGCGACATCCTTCAGTTGCGTGAAAAAGGCCCACACATCTAGCGTCAAGCCCATTTTCTGGATACACGAGAGTGCCGCTCGCGTTGGTGCGGCCGTTAACACCCCTTGCGCAGCGCCGCTTGGCAGAACCTCCCGGCTTTCGTGCCAGACAACCGTCGGCCGGATACCACGAAACAACCCTCCGCCAGCCTCGATGTGTGCCTCCAGCGCTGGTTGCACGTCGTGACCGAGCAGCAGGTCCACAGTCCCCACGATTCCCGCGCATAGCTGAAGAGATGGGTTAGACGCAGCGCTTTGCTCCGCTGCCCGCCGGACAAACTCCGTCTCGCCGACCGGTTTGAGCGCTTCTGGACCGTGCTCGCGATACATGGTTCTGCATTGCACGTGTACGGTCGACAAAACCTTATGACCCGTCGAGAAATCCAATACGGTCTCTGTTGCGAGGTATCGGTCACCGGGATGGTCCCAAAAATGGTGATGTGGATCCACGATCGGTAGTTCGGGGTCGATAATCGTCTCCGAATGCAGGGCGAGCCAGTCGGCTCTAACGGTCGGGTGTGCCTTGAGTACGGCTTGAATGGAATCGTCGGACATACGTGAAACGCACGAAGTAGGAAACGGTGAGGGCGACCGTATCGACACGGTCGCCCCAGGTGCGGGCTCAACCAGCCATCTCTCGCATGTCTTGGCCCGCGCGCTCGGGTCGCTTACCGAGTCGTCTGGATCTGCTGGTTTTTGGATTGCTGGGCGTCGCGCCTACTCACTAAAGAGTAGTGTGGCTTGCTCGCCATGATCGCAATCAGACTTACTATGCCGATGACCATCGTGTACCCAAAGAACACACGGATCCCTCCATTCTGATAGGCGATCAACAGCGCGGCAACGATTGGTAGCGGCCCCCCAAAAATGGCGCCAGACATCTGGTATCCAGCCGAAATTCCCGTGTACCGGACCGACGTGGGAAACATGTCAGAAAACAGCGATGCCTGGGAGCTGTGGCATGCAGCATGACCGATGCCGAGCACCCAGATGTATCCGGCAACCATGCCGGCATAAGAATGAGCTTCCACCGCGAGACAGAACGGAATGGCCCCAGCCAGCAGGGCGCATATGCCCCACACGAAGACTCGCCGGCGTCCAATCCTGTCGGAAAGAATCCCGTAGATCGGGATCATCACCATCTCAACTGCCGCGCCGACTGACACAGCAATGAGCATGTCGGCCTGACTGATATTGAGCCGTGTCACCGCATACGCGACCATCGCAACCGCACAGGTATAGAAGAACGTGTTCGGTGCAGCTTGCGCGAACAGAACGCCAAGAAGTTGTCGCGGGTATTCCCTGATTACAGTCATCACCGGCAACTTTTCGATGTTGCCCGAAGCTTTGGCCTTGACAAATGCGGGAGACTCCTCAACCCGATGCCGGATATAGATGCCGACTAACAGCATTGCAGCGCTAAGGATAAATGGCACCCGCCAACCCCATGCCATGAGAGCGTGCCTATCGAGATTCGTCATCGCCAAAAACGTGAGATTCCCAAGCAGGAGGCCGAAGAACGCTGCGCTCTGCGGGACGCTTCCAAAGAGGCCGCGACGTTTGTCGTCAGCATGTTCGACGACCGTCACGATCGCGCCGCCATACTCTGCTCCTGCGGATAGCCCCTGGACAATGCGCAGCAGCACAAGGAGGACGGCTCCGATGTATCCCGCGCTTCCGTAGGTTGGCAATAATCCGATCAGGGTCGTTGCGGTGCCCATGATGACGAAGCTCCAAAGGAGCGTGGTCTTACGCCCGATCCTGTCGCCCAGGTGTCCCGCGATCACCCCGCCGATGGGCCGCACAAGCCATGCCGTGGCGAACGTCATGAAACCAAAGATTGTCCCCATCGTGGGGTCAACAGCGGGAAAGAACAGTTCTTTCAGAAACAGCGCAGAAATCGTGCCGAAGATGAAAAAGTCATACCATTCGATTGTGGACCCGACAAAAGTTGACGCGATGATGAGTCGCCTTTGCCTGGCGGTTGATGTCGGGGTAGCCATCGTCCTGTCTCCGTAATTTCGGTAGCTGATTTTTTGACGGTCGGGCGAGGCTGCACGACCATTTGAGATGAATCTAATCCGGTTTGTCGTGCCAAGTCAACAAATCAGAATCGATTCCATTGTATGGAACTTTGATGCCCGCGTCTCAGATGCCCATAATGAGTGGACGGGGACTCGCATACGGCTGTTGGCTATTCTCCGAGTCTTCGCTGGTCAACCATAAGGGAAAACATGAAGGTTCTTCTTACCGGTGGCGCGGGATTTCTTGGCGCCTACGTCTTCGCCGAGCTCGAAAGAGCCGGTCATTCGGTCCACGCGTACGACCGTGCCGGTGTTACCCCAGATCTTGCAACCGTCGCGAAAAATCTCGCCAGCTCTTTGTTCATTGGTGAGATCGCGGACGCCGCTACGTTCGCTGCGGTTTGCGCAGACGTACGGCCTGACGTGATTGTGCACGCGGCAGCGCGTGTCGGATTCGAACCGTCAATTGAGGATCCCGTCGGCTTCTATCAGACCAACGTCATGGGGTTCGTCAACGTCTGCGAAGTGGCGCGTGCGTCCGGTGTCCGGAAAGTCGTGCTGATATCCAGCAATACGGCGTGCCATGCCGGGGTGGGATCTGCGCAGATGGAGAGCGATCCGGCTTTCTCGATCTTCAGGGCGAATCCGAGTGCTCACTACGGTACTAGCAAAATGATCACCGAAGCGATCGGGATGTCTTACGGTCAATTTCACGGGATCGACTTTCTTGCTTTGCGAGTAGCGGCCGTCTATGGCTTCGGCATGCGAACGCCGCTGTATATCAAGCCGATGGTTGAGAACTCAGTTGACGGGAAGAGGACGTTTTTTGAGACGGGAGGACGCATGAAGCGGGATCTGACGCATGTTTTGGACGTCAGTCGCGCTGTTGTGAAAGCCGTCGAAGTGGAGAAGTCACGCGCTGGCCAATCTCACGTCATCAACGTTGCCGCAGGTCGCCTGGTGGCACCGTCAGAGATAGCGCGAATCGTTCGCGATACCGTGCCCGGCGCCGATATTGAGATCGGAGATGCGTTGACAGATCTGGAGGAGGAAAACCTGAAGACGCGCGTGCCGCTCGACATCTCACTGGCTCGCGAGCTTCTCGGTTGGATACCTGATTTTCGCATCGCGGAGGGAGTCGCTGAATACGCCGACAGGTATCGGCAGTTTCGATCGTAAAATGCTTCGCGTTGTTCACCCTCAAAAGGGGAAGCGACCACGTGGATCGTGGCCGGCTTAATTGATTCGCCCGCAGCAGTGCGGGCGATAGACACCGTTCAGAACTTGTGGCGAATCCCAAGACGCACTGCGAATTGGCGATCCGAGGTTGAAGGAGTTAGCTGGTTGATAGACGCGACAGCAGTTCTACCAGTCGAATCCGTCCCACGAGCCTGCTGGTATGTGGCGACCGTATAGACGTCGGTCCGCTTCGAGAGAAAATAGTCCAAGCCAGCGGACTCCTGATTGTAGATGGCGGAGCCGTGATCTGAAGCGCCGCTATTATGGGTATACACGTACGCCAATCCGGCGACGAGAGCCGGTGTTATTTGATACTTGAAATTGGCTTCGGCGATGTTGAAGGTGGCCGTGCCCGAGATCCCACCAGCCGGTACGGGGCCGGTAGTCTTGTTGCCAAGACTCATGAATTTAGTGTTCGAATAGGTGAGTCCGAAGGTGGCAGCCCCGAATGTGTAGGATCCGCCGGCGCCGATGACCTGAAGGCTATGAGCAGACGCATAACCTGAGATGACCGGGGACGATCCAAAGTTCGAACCCGGCACGCCACCGACCGTGGCAGCTGGTGACCCACCGTTGCCATAGAACGAGACGTTCGGATTCCTGACATTCAAGTAGCCAACCCCTGCGAGTAACGGACCGTTTGCATAGTTGGCGCCCAGCGACCAGATCTGATTGCGGCTAATGTCACCAGCAACGCCCCCCAAGGAGTAAGTGCCGCCAAATGTCAAACCAGCAATCGCCTTGCTTGTGTACTTGATTGCGTTGTTGACACGGTTCGTATTATTAAAGTTGTCCAGATCTGCTGGGTGCGCCGCCATATATCCACCCCATTGATCGCCGACGATGAATTGCCCGAGGTTGTCGACAACCATGTCGTACTGGCGACCCAGCGTCACCGTGCCGTACTGACTGCCCAATCCTACGTACGCCTGCCGGCCGAAAAGCAGGCCTCCCTGCCCCATTTTTCCGCTGTTGACGTCGAAGCCGCTTTCGAGCACAAAAAGAGCAGCCAGGCCACCACCGAGGTCCTCCCGACCCTTCAAGCCCCATCGACTACCGTTGAGCACGCCACTGGAAAGATTGTAAAGACGCTCGCCTCCAGCGTTGCTGTTATAGTTGACACCCTCATCGATGATTCCGTAGAGCGTTACGGTTGCTCTGGGAAAAGGCGGCACAACTAAACATGCTGCCAGCCGCAAGTGCGAACAACTGCTTCTTCATCGTCTGTCTCCAAATCTTGTATTAAATATTAAAGGGATGGCATCCCGGGACTGGGCATGGGCGTCCTGTGTCCTGACAGAGGCGAAGCGGGTCATTTATGGTCACACTCCCGCCCGGGCACCACGCGCTTCAGAATCTATCGGCCTTTAAAAAGGTCGTCAAATTTACAGAATCGATTTCACTCATCGAAACCTAGTGGTTTGACGCTTTTCAAATCTCTGATGGAAGATCGTGCGGTAACGTGCGTTCGATCGACGTGTAATCAGATGGTTCGCGCAGGCTATATCCAAGCAGGGACGGCGCAGACTACGATTTGATTGCTTCGGAGCAAACTTCGTCGAGCCAGGAAAGTGCGCGAGCGACCTCGCAAGCAACAAGGGTCACCCCGAGGCCCGTCATCAACATGGCTCGAAGGGATTCTTTCGTGACACCGTGATCAATCGTGCGACGCGCGTGGATCTTGAATGGGAACTCGTGTCCCAGCACGGCGAACTGCATGGTGAGTATGATCTCGGATAAGTCTGCTCTGACCGTACCGGTGGACATTACCGCGACACGCATCTTGCCGAAGTGTTCCATCGCCTCTGAGTTAGCCTCCGTTAGTCGCTGCGATGATGGGATTCGGGCTACAGTAGTCATGACGAGTGCACCATCGTTCGTGTCTCGGTTGCAGGTGGTATGGCAGGTTGTTCGCCGGGTCGAGCCGCACATGGTTGGGGGGCATACCGTACCGAGCCGGCAGGCTTTCAACGTTGGCCTTTCACAATAATGCTGGTTCTTCACGCGTGCAAGCCAGTGATTCATGTTCCGGTGGATGAAACCAGAATAATCGGACCAGATGCCGAGTGGGTTGCGTAAGACTGATTTAAGGACAGACGTACTGGATTTTTATTTTGCTACCAACAGCGTCACGCCCGCATCGACCGGGGAAGCGCTTGCGGCGGTGATTAGCAATCCATTTGAGAAGATGGACAATGCAGTTGAAATATTAAACCGGTTCCGTCATGCCCCGGCTGATCGCATTCGTGTCAAGGCAGCGATCGAGGCGGCAACCTTGCTGCTTGTACCGGTGCTACCGATCTTGTTGAGCGTTACCCAGGCGTGGGGTTGGACATTGCCGCGAGTAACCATTGCCGACGGGTCTGCGCCTTCTTATTGACGTCGTGCGAGAAATCAGGCCGCTGGGATTGTTGGTGCCTGTCAGTTTGCGGCCCACCCTTGGAAAAGCTGATGTCTGCCTCGATTCGCGCGCTATTTCCGGTTTGTGAGCGCAATTCAATGCTGCATGCAACGCATCCAGTCCGCTAATGTGCGGCCTAGAATTTGCGAGGTTTCGGTGATTGGCAATCCGACGCCGATTGGTCCATCATCGAGAAACGCCGATAGAGTCCGTCTTGCAGGAGATGTCCATGCAATATATTAACTTGGGCCAGTCTGGCCTTAAGGTCTCGCGCCTTTGTCTCGGCTGCATGAGCTATGGAGATCCAGCTCGTCTACCGCAGCCGTGGTCTTTGAATGCAGAAGCATCGCGCCCCTTTTTTCGCGCTGCCCTGGAGTCTGGGATCAACTTCTTCGACACAGCTAACATCTATTCCGGTGGAAGTTCTGAGGAGTTTACTGGTCGGGCGCTCAATGATATGGCACGACGTGACGAAATTGTCGTCGCTACAAAAGCGTTTTTTCCTTGGAAGAATTCGCCGAACGCTGGCTTTCTCTCCCGCAAGGCACTGCTTCAGTCAATCAACGATAGCCTGAGCCGGCTCGGCATGGAGTACGTCGACCTATACCAGATCCATCGCTTCGATCACGAAACGCCGGTCGAGGAAACGATGGAGGCATTGCATGATATCGTTAAAGCGGGGAAAGCACGCTACATTGGCGCTTCATCGATGGAAGCCTGGCGTTTCGCCAAGATGCAGCATGTCGCCGAACGTAACGGCTGGACACGGTTCATTTCCATGCAACCGCAATACAATCTTCTCTATCGCGAGGAAGAGCGCGAGATGTTGCCTTTATGCACGGATCAAGGCGTAGGCGTGATTCCCTGGAGCCCAATGGCACGAGGCAGACTGACACGGGACTGGAGCGAAAGCAGCAATCGCACACAGAACGATACTTTTGCCCGTCAGATGTACCTCAACGCAGAAGAGCAGGATCGAAAAGTGGTCGAAGTGGTCGCGCGGATAGCGGAAAACCACGGTGTTCCTCGCGCGCACGTCGCGCTGGCCTGGCTGCTTGCCAAGCCCGCAGTGACGGCTCCAATCATTGGGGCGACGAAGCTCACGCATCTCGCTACAGCAATCGACGCGCTTGACTTTTCCTTGTCGGACGAGGAGATCGCGGCGCTCGAGACGCCATACGTGCCTCATCCCGTTGACGGAGTTGTTCCACCGCTTTCCGATGAGCCGTTGACCATTACGCCTCCCCGGCGCTGAGCAGCGGAAGCCTTCCGCGAGATCGCCCGGGCCGCTTCGCACCTCAAACGCCTCAGACCGGTTTCTAGCGGAGTTTGAGCCGACCGTGTCCGGCATTCGTACTCCGGGTGTCGTTAGATCCGCCTGCGAAAGAGGGTCGGCCCGTATCGTCGCGATATAATCGTCCGTATTGGGAAAGGCTCAGGACATGCAGATCAATCGCGCTGACGTAGCAGATTTAATCTATTTTCTGGCTATTGCGCGCCACAAAAGTTTCAGTCGCGCAGCGATTGAACTCGGCGTGAGTACCTCTGCGCTCAGTCACGCCCTGAAGGGCCTCGAAAATCGTCTGGGAGTTCGTCTCCTGAACCGCACGACGAAGAGCGTTACGTTGACCGGCGCGGGCGACGCGTTGGCGGCCTCTGTGGGTCATCCCTTCGAGGCGATCGATAACGCATTAGAGACGTTGAACCGTTTTCGTGATGCGCCCGCAGGTCGCATCCGGCTCAATGTCGCAGTCGAAGCCGCGACGTTGCTGCTGGCTCCTGTGATACCGGCTTTCGTCGAGCGCTACCCGGACGTAGAACTCGACATAGCCGCCAGCAACCGCATGGTGAACGTGACGGAGGGAGGCTTCGACGCGGGCATTCGCTATGGCGGCACCGTCCCCGAAGATATGATCGCGCAGCGTCTTTCCGCGAACATTCGATGGGTCGTCGCTGCGGCACCCACCTATCTCGACAGGTTTGGGATGCCGGCTCATCCTGACGATCTTCTTCAGCATCGCTGCGTCGGCAACCGTCTGGGAGATGACCGCATATATCGGTGGGAATTTGAGCGCGGAGGTGAGAAGCTGTCGGTGACAGTGCCGTCCTCCATTACGGTCGATCACGCTGATACCGGACTCGTTGCCGTGCTCGGTGGCGTGGGTCTTATGTACTTTCCAGAACCACTGGTCGCACCACACGTCGAGGCTGGACTGCTCCGGCTCGTGCTAACCGACTGGGCGCCATCCGGACCAGGTTTTCACATTTACTATTCGAGCCGACGCCAAATGCCTACGGGTTTGCGTCTGCTGATTGATCTGGTGCGAGAGATTCAGCCGCTTGGTTATTAAAGGCGCGGAACCGACAGTCGCTTTAGCGACTTGGGGTCATAGATACATGCGCGTACACGGATTAGCCGCGATCAGAGCGGGTCGGCAAGATCACAGACATGCGTAGCGATCAGTGCGGTGCCCGGCGGGAGTGAAGCCGGATCGCGATCGGGACGGCACAGAGTGGGAGGACCGCGGCGATAAGGAAGATCGGGCCAAGCCCCGTCACATTGGCGACCAGACCAAGAGCGGGCGCGAACACGCCGAGTGCAAGATCGATAAACGCAGTGTAGATGCCCATCGCGAGACCTCGCGCATCCGCCGGTGCACGCGCCACCGCCTCCATACCGAAGCCCGGATACACAAGCGCGTAACCGAAACCTGCCAGCGTCGCTCCCGCGAAGGCTAGCGATGCAAAGGGCGAGAGGTAGATGAGAGCCATGCCTGCACTGTGAATGAGCACAAAGATCGCCGCGGTTCGAGCGCCACCGAGACGGTCAGGCAATGGACCGAAGAATACGCGTGCGATTATCAAACCGGCCGCAAATGCGGAGAACGATAACCACGCTGGCTGCCAGCCGCGCTGGATAAAAAGAAGTACGGCGAACGCAGTCATCATGCCGTAACCGAGGCTCGCGAAGGCCATCCCCAATCCGGGTATCCAGACGGCGGCCAGAACCTTGGCGAGGACCCTGTCGCTGCGGGGATTCGTTCGGACGGCGGGGATGGGCAGGATCAGGACGAGAGTGGCCACTGCGCCGACGACCGTAGCCAATCCAATCGAGGCAAAACCAAAGTGTTCGAACAGGTAACTGCCGAGTGGTGAGCCCAGAGCTAGTGCCACGAACATCGACGTTCCGATCCATGCAATCATTTTCCCGACACTGCCAGGTCCGGCGAGGGCCAGGCACCAGCTTTGAGATCCCGTCATGATGAAGCTTTCAGCCCCGCCCAGCAGCGCGCGGCCGAGCAACAATATCGCTATCGAAAGGTATGGCTTGCCGGTGGCGAGCAAGGAAGCGAGGTAGAGCAATCCGGCGAGCACTGCCATCACGAGGCCCGTCGAAACAGCGTATTTTGGTCCTTTGCGATCGGAGATTGTGCCGGACCAGAGACGGGAGATCAGCGACGCGGCGAACTGGGCACCAGACACAAGGCCGACGGTGAAGGTTCCGAATTTCAGGTCGTCGTGGACGTGTAGCGGAAGAACGGGTAATGCTGCGCCCGTGACCAGAAACACCGTGAAGACAGATGCCATCACGGACAGTAGGGATCGGGTGCTCGGCGCTGTGGACCGTTGGGGCATCACGAACATAGATTGCTCCTTGCGCCGCGCGCGGTCAAAGGCCCGTGAGCCGGAGCATCGCGTCGGGGTATCGCGCCCCCTCGATCTTCATTGCCATTGCGCCTGCCCTGATTTCTTGAAGATCGTCGCTCGATAGCGCCAGAGTCAGCGATCCAATGTTCTCCACGAATCGGTCCAGCCGGCGTGTGCCGAATAGCGGAACGATCCATGGTTTCTGCGCCAGCAGCCAGGCAAGTGCGACTTGAGCTGGCGTGGCGACGTGACGCGCTGCCACTGTACGAAGCAAATCGACCAGTGCCTGATTGATCTCACGCGCCTCCGGGGTAAAACGCGGGATCTGACCGCGAAAGTCGTTGCTGCTGAAACTTGTACGCGTGTCAATCGTGCCCGTGAGGAACCCCTTGCCAAGCGGACTGAACGGGACGAAGCCAATGCCAAGTTCTTCCAGCGTGGGAACGACCCCCGTTTCGGGTTCGAGGGTCCAAAGGGAGTATTCGCTTTGTAGCGCCGTCACAGGCTGGATCGCGTGCGCAAGCCGGATCGATTGAGGTCCAGCCTCCGACAGGCCGAAATGCAGCACCTTGCCTTCGGTGATCAGGTCTTTCACGACGCCAGCGACGTCTTCCATGGGTACTTCCGGGTCGACGCGATGCTGATAGAGCAGATCGATGTAGTCGGTACGGAGTCGTTTCAGACTACCTTCGACCGCCCGACGAATTTGATGTGGCTTGCTGTTGACGCCACCACGGTGCTCGCCCGTGTCCTGATCGATGTCCCAGCCGAATTTGGTAGCGATCTTGACCTGGTGTCGCATGCCCGCGAAGGCGTCCGCCACCATTTCCTCGTTTGTCCACGGGCCGTAGACCTCCGCCGTATCGAAGAAGTCCATGCCGAGAGCGACAGCTTTGCGCAGCAGTTCGAGCATCTGCGGCCGATCGGGAATATCGCGGGACATACCGTAGCCCATGCAGCCCAACGAGAGTGCCGAGACCTCGAAGCCCTGGCCAAGTTTGCGTCTTTGCATATGTGCACCTCAGTCTTTTGGGGAGATCCTGACGGTCGCCGCGCGAGCGCGCTCGCCGATCATGGGCGCGAGGTAAGGACTCTTGCCGTATTTGTGCCGATAGGCCTCGTCGATCCGCTCGGTGAGCGAACCTGTGACCGGACTGAAGGAAACGTCCCTCGCGGCCCCTGCCGCCGTGATCCGTCCTGAACCGTGAAGGATGGCTGCCTGATACCAGTGTGAGGCTTTACCGTTGTAGGCCCGAACGTAAAGATCGCCGTCCAGGACCACCGACCAGACCCAGGTTGGGGTCCCATACGTTTTCCGATCCTCACGGAATGGGGCGACGTGCAGATCGTCTGAGGTTGCGATGCGATCCAGTTCGGTTTTCGTCCATGTACTCATGTTGGCTTTCGTCGTATGAACCCTTGCGCGAATCCCGGTCAGCGATTACACGAGTGTCAATCTAAACCAGTCGCCCGGGTTACTGAACCCTGCTTTCTGCCAATGCTGCTGTGAGCTCCGTTCACAACAGAAGAGTTGCGATGACTGCCGCACCCGGCAAACTTCCGCGAACGGGAATCCAGACACTGCTGAAGGCGGTCTATTGAGGCGCCTTCACAAGTGCATTCGATGGAGACCAGCTTTCAAAAAGTGGCGCTACGGTTAAAGTTGGTCGATATCGAATGAGGTCGTCTATCCGCGCAGGCGACTCCGCTCGCGGGCAGTCAGCGGATCGATCGCGCCCTGGCGGCGGTAGACGCGTCCAGCGGCACAACCTAAACAGGAATCGGGAATGCAATATGTTCATCTCGGGCGTTCCGGCCTGCAGGTCAGTCGTCTATGCCTCGGAACCATGAATTTCGGCGAAGTGACGGACGAGTCCACCAGCTTCCGGATCATGGACGAGGCGTTGGAGTCGGGTATCAATTTCCTGGATACCGCGGTTCACATATGGTGGGCCTCAGAGTCCGCAGATGAAAAAGGGCTGCGGTATCTCTGAAGAAATCATCGGGCGCTGGATGGATCAAGGTGGCAGGCGTGACCAGATCGTGCTCGCCACGAAGGCCTACCAGCCGAGGGGGCTCGGTCCCAACGATCGCCGCTTGTCCGCCTATCACATCAGGCGCGCTTGTGAAGACAGCCTGCGTCGTTTGCGAACTGACCACATCGACCTGTACCAGATGCACCATATCGACAGGCACACGCCGTGGGAGGAAGTTTGGCAAGCCATGGATGTACTGATGCAACAGGGGAAGGTGCTCTACGTCGGTAGCTGCAATTTTGCCGGCTGGGATATTGCGACAGCACAAGCGGCTGCCCGTTCACGTCACTTCATGGGACTTGTCGCCGAACAGAGCCTCTACAACCTGTCTGTGCGGTCTATTGAGCTCGAAGTGATTCCAGCCTGTCGACATTATGGCGTTGGCCTTCTTCCCTGGAGTCCGTTGGGTGGCGGGCTTCTAGGAGGGGTGTTGCGAAAGGCGCATGAGGGTCGCCGCGCAAATCCCGAAATGGCACGGAGAATCGTGCGATACCAGAACCAGCTCAGAGCGTACGAGGCGCTGTGCGAGGACCTGGAAGAGCGTCCAGCTGACATTGCGTTGGCCTGGCTACTTCATAACCCGTCGGTTACGGCTCCGATCATCGGCCCCCGGACGGCGGAACAACTCAGGCTTGCACTACGGGCCATCGAGATTTCCCTATCCGAAGATGCACTCCGATGCCTCGACGAAATCTGGCCCGGGCCTGGTGGAGAGGCATGCCTCCAAGCGATGCTGCAGACGAAGCAGCAGAAAATTTCGAAAGGGTCATCGCCGTGAACCTGCGTGGCGTCTGGGCCTGTATGAAACATGAGTTGAGCCACATGAGAAAGCAGGGCAGTGGCGCGATCGTCAATTGCTCTTCCCTTGGAGGCCTGGTGGGACTTCCTGGCCGGGCGGCCTATCATGCTTCGAAACACGGTGTGATCGGGCTAACGCGAAGCGCGGCCCTCGAATACGCGCCACGCGGGATCCGCATCAACGCGATTTGCCCCGGCACCTTCGATACTCCGATGGTCTCCGAGATGCTGGAAAAACAGGCCGACGCAATGAAGGAGATCCTTCGCGAACAACCGATCGGACGGCTCGGACGCGTTGGGGAAATCGCGGATGCGGTGCTTTGGCTTTGCAGCGCCGGGTCGACGTTCGTCATCGGTCATGCGCTTGCAATCGACGGTGGCTTTACTGCCCATTGATTACAGAGTCTTTGCACGGGATCGATAACTGTTGCCAGAGTACCAGACCAAGGTCCGTGCTGCGACGTCGAGCACGATGAAACGGTTGCCATCTATGAACGCTTCGTCTGCGCGCTTCGCGTTAACCGTCGCAGTCCCGCGGACATTCCCGACAGTAGTCGCCGGGGTGTGGGCGAGGGGCCTGGTGACCGCTGACGCGCAGCGGAAGACTACGTGCGCTGGTGTGCAACCGATTAATGGCAAGAACGTTTCGCGGATGAAGAAAGCACCGGTGAGCAATACGACGGGCGCTGGGCGTCTGGGGAAACGTGCGCAGGCTACGGCGTTGGCCGTGATCTTGAGCATGGCAGCCACATCGAGCTTACCCTCAACAAAGGAAGGATCTAAAGACATGCAGAACACAGGAACGACATCGCCAAGCGCTTCTGAAACCCTGACTGACCGCCAGCAGGCGATCGTGCCGATTGCAGCGTTCGCCGCCACCGGCGATATCGCGAATCTGAATACTTCCCTCGACCATGGCCTGGATGCGGGGTTGACGGTCAGCGAAGCTAAAGAAATTCTGGTGCAGCTTTACGCCTACGCCGGCTTCCCGAGAAGCCTGAATGCGCTTGCAGAACTGATGAAGGTGCTGGATATGCGCAAGCAGCGCGGAATTCAGGATGCGGCCGGCCGGCTACCCGGTTCACCCATTCCTGCTGGAGATGCGCTGCTTGCCGCTGGCACCGCGAACCAGAGCCGGCTGTCGGGCGGCCCGGTTAAGGGGGCACTGTTCGAATTCGCGCCTGCAATTGATGTCTATCTCAAGAGACACCTTTTTGGCGATATCTTCGAGCGCGACAACCTTGACTGGCAGAGCCGTGAACTCGCCACCGTGAGCATGCTTTCCGCCCTATCGGGAGTGGATTCACAGTTACAGGCTCACATGCGCATCAGCATGAACGTCGGTCTTACCGCGAACCAGTTGCGGCAGCTAGGACATGTGTTGGCTGACCGCGTAGACGGAAACGTTGCCCGGCGCGCGCAAGAAGCGCTGGATCGACAGCTTGCAATCGCGCCAAGGCACTGAGATCGCTCCAGCCCGGAAGCAGCTGTCGCAATGTGTCCCGGTCTTGTCGAGCATATGCTATCCCGAGAGCCATGGGGCCGCTATTCCGGGCGGTCTCGACCGCCGATCATGTGTCGTTTACCGCTCGAATAACTCCGCGCCAAGCTCCCGCGTTTTGGCGGGCATACCGACTAAAACTTTCGCATAGTCGTTTTCCAACTGGAACGTGAGCGTCGGAAGCGAACGCTTCAGCGGACGTGATGTCGTTGCCGGCGCTCGGGCATCCGTGAGTTGCAGTGCAAGAGCAAGCCCGATACCCGGCGCACCCTTACGAGAACGGTGTTTTGTCGTTCTGTCGTGAGGTCCGCGGTTGAATATCCCTTTCAATATGAGCCAAGATGTAACGTGGTTGCACGAAACTTCTTCAACTGTTAGACGTTAGCCGGTGTCGACCGACCGTGTTGCGACCGGCTAGGCTTCGAAGAACGCCTCGGGCTGCTGGTCGAGCGCGAAGCCAGTCAACGGGAGCCGCGGCAAACAGCTGCACGTCTGCGACGCACGAACCTGAAGTTCTCCGATGCATCGCCCGAAGACATCGACTACCGCACCGCTCGCGGACTCGACCGTGCGCTCACCGCCCGCCTGCTGACCTGTGAGTGGATTCGCGAGCGGGAGAATCTAATTCTCGTTGCGCCAACCGGGCTCGGCAAAAGCTGGCTGGGTTGTGCCTTCGCGGTGCAGGCCTCCGCTAGGGGTTCTCCGCATGCGAGGAACTGGCCATCGCGCACGGCAGCGGGCGCTACGCACGCTGGCTTACGCAGCTTGCCAAGACGGACGTCGTGATTCTCGACGACCTCGCGATGGCGCCGCTGACCGATTCCCCGCGGCGCGATCTGCTCGAGGTGCTCGACGATCGCCATGGCAACCGTTCCAAGCTCGCGACAAGCCAACTGTTACGGGTTCGACTCCGTAAGGCAGGGTTTTTTGGTTACCGATCGCGGCTACGAACCTATGAGGAAGACCCGATAAGGTCAGGCCGCGATCGGTAACCAAAAAACCCTTCTGCCAAATCACCAGCTGGTGATTTCTCGACCAGGCCGTTATAGAATGCGAAGGCGCGCACGTGGGAGCCGATCCAGTCGGGCAACTGCTGGGTCCAGGTAAGTTCCGCGAAGGTGAAGCCGGACACGCCAAGCGCGGCGACGAACAGCTCGGCCTCGCGAATTTCACCGGTCCGGGTTGATGATGCCCAGTTTCTTGCCCGAGTAGTCGATGAATTCGGTGGTCGACCACCGAATTCGTCTTCTGTGGCGAAGCAATTTCTGTGGCCGCAGATGGCTAGGACGCTTTGACCACAAGCAGTGTACTCAATCAACGACACATAACTGGGCGCAAAATATGGGGCCTCCACTTCTGTCCGGAGGTCACGATGTTTGATCAACTCTTCAAGTCCGTATCGGCAATCGATCGCCACACGAAAGCACCGCTTTACGATGAACGGGTCCGTTACCTAGCGCATATGCTGAGCCTCGGTTCAGCGCGGGGTACCTTGGTAACCAAGGCCGATTGTCTGCTACATGTCCAGGCTGAACTACGTTTCAGATCGCCCACCGCAATACCCTTGTCCCGTATTGAGGCCGCAGCAGATCGATGGGTTGCGCGACGTGGAAGCCACCGGACCCAGACAACTAATGACTGGAGTAGACGTCACTTTATATCGGTCGCCAGGGAGTGGTTGGAATTCCTCGGCTGGTTTCAGAGCAAAGTCCCGAAACACCCCTACGCCATCCAGATCGAGGCATTTCGGTCGTTCATGCGCGATGAGCGTTGTCTGTCACCCGTCACAACCTATTCACAAATTTGTCGTGTGACCGAATTCTTGACTCTGATCAGGCGTGTCGGCAGTAGGTTAGATTTGCTAAATATTGAAACCATCGACAGGATTATCGAACTGAAAGCCTGCTCAGATGGATTGACTCGCGTGTCGATACAGCGCTATGTCTCCAATATCCGAAGTTTCTTACGGTATGCGGAGGCGGAGAGCTGGTGTCGCCGCGGACTAGCGGACGCACTTCCACCGTGCAGAGCATATAAGAACGAGTCGCTTCCCCCGAGCCCTTCCCGAGAATCTGTCAATCGATTGATAACGGAAGCAGCTGGTCAGCGACCTTCCGATCTTCGAAATCGCGCCATTCTCCTTCTTCTCGTGTTATATGGATTGCGATCGTCCGAAGTGGTCCGGTTATGTCTCGATGATCTGGACTGGGAGCATGCAATCCTGACGGTCCATCGCACAAAGCCGACTCAACAGGTTCAACTGTATCCGCTAATCCCCTCTGTCGCCGAAGCAATAACCGATTACCTGAAGCGAGGCAGGCCTGGTACTCGACTGCGCCAAGTGTTCTTGCGAGCACAAGCACCTTATCTTCCGCTCAAAGTCATCTGGCACATTGTGAGTCGCCGCCTGATGACCATGAATGAGCCGATTCGACATCATGGTCCACACGCATTGCGCCATGCTTGTGCAACTTATCTGCTTGCGAGTGGTTTCAGTATGCACGAAATCGGCGGATTTCTTGGTCACCGCAACCTCGACAGCACCGGCGTGTACGCGAAAGTCGATCTGACAGCACTTCGTCAGGTCGCCGATCTTGAGGTAAAGGAGGCGCTATGAAACTTGACCGCGCGGTTGAACTTTATCTCGAGTTACGCAAAGCGACGGGGTGCGGGGCTCGATCAATTGCAATAGTACTGCATTGATTTGTGAAAACCATTGGTCCGGATCGGCAAATAGGCTCAATCCAACGTGAGGAGGTACGCGCGTTTCTCGATCGGAATGGGTCACCTCCCGCATACTGGCGTTGCGAGCATTCGGCACTACGCGGATTTTACAACGTCGCACTGGGTCATGGACTTGTTCCATACGTACCACTTCCAATGATCTTGCCGCGCTTGGGACAGCCGTTTCGCCCGTATGTCTATACGCATGCAGAGATAGATCGCCTCGTAAAGGCTACGGACGACATTGCGACGAATGAATGCGTGCTCGCCCCACCGACGTTTCGGACGCTCATCTGGCTTCTATACGGAGCGGGACTACGTGTGAGTGAAGCATTGAACTTGACTCTGGCCGACGTAGACCTCGCCGAAAATCTGCTCGTCATCCATCAAACCAAATTTTACAAAGCCCGGATTGTTCCAATGGGTCCATCCCTCACCCGGATTGTTCTCCAATACGAAATGTCGTACGGCACTCGGTTCGGCGCCGATCCAGCGAGACCTTTGCTTATCAGCAAGCGCGGCAAACGTCTGATGCACCAGTGCGTGGATAACGCATTTGTTCGGCTGCGCTCCAGAGCCGGGAGTTCGCGAAGCGATGGCGCTCGCTATCAACCGCGACTTCATGACATGAGGCATTATTCCGAGTCCCGGATTATTCCGCATACTGATCTCCGGGGCCTGCAATCCCCGGAGAATACGCGGCCTGGGGGCGGCGCCAATACGGAATAATCAGAGGGTCTTCAAGAAAGCCAGCAGGCGATCATTGGGACGGAAACGCGGTGCTCGCACATCGGTGGTCGCGGCCTTCGCCAGCGCCTGTTCTTTTAGTTGCATATCCGCCTGGAAATAGCGCAAATGTGCTGCAGCACATTTGCGCTATCTGAAGGTGGCCATGAGCACGGTTTGTGCGACCACCAGTCCCTTCGATCTGCTGCCGCACCCCGCACCCATCCCGCCTGAGTCCACACCGCCCACATACTTCTGAAGCCCGCGATGCGACCCGCGCTCGAGGTGGCGGACGTCTTCCGCCGCTGCGGCGAACGGTACCGGCAGACCCATGCCGATGCCCTCAGCCGTGCCCAGCGGCGCGCGATGAGCGCTATCGAGCTGTGCCGCACCGCCGCGCTCGGCGGACATGTCGAGCAGTGCGATGCGTGCGGCCATCAGCGCATTGCCTACGACTCATGCCGGCACCGCTGCTGTCCGAAATGCCAGTCGCTCGCCCGTGCGCAGTGGCTCGAACGTCGCCAGGCCGAACTGCTCCCCGAGGTCGAATACTTCCATGTCGTCTTCACGCTGCGCGAGCCCGTCGCCGCGCTCGCGTACCAGAACAAACGCCTGCTCTACGACATGCTGTTCCGCACCAGCGCCGAGACGCTGCGCACGATCGCCGCCGATCCGAAACACCTGGGCGCGGAAATCGGCTTGGGCGGCGACAATTATCTTGGCCGGCGTTGACGATTGTTTTGGCCGGTGGTGAGGCTTCATGACGGTCCTGCACACGTGGGGGCAGAATCAGCTGCACCATCCGCACGTGCACTGCGTGATACCGGGCGGCGGCATTGCCCCGGACGGTGAGCGCTGGATCACGTGCCGACCGGGCTTCTTCCTGCCCGTGCGGGTCCTCTCGCGGCTCTTCCGGCGGCTCTTTCTCGAGCAGCTGCGTCGCGCGTTCGACGCCGGCGCGCTGCGCTTGCATGGCCAGCTCGAGCCGTTGCGTGAACCGCAAGCGTTTGCCGCCTGGCTCGCGCCCGCCGCCCACGTGGAGTGGGTCGTCTACGCGAAACCACCGTTTGGCGGCGCCGCACAGGTGCTCGACTACCTGGGCCGCTACACGCATCGCGTTGCCATCTCGAATAACCGGTTGCTGCGCTTTGATGGCGATTCGGTCCTGTTCCAGTGGAAGGACTACCGTCACGAAGCCCGCCACAGCACCATGACGCTCACGGCCGACGAGTTCATCCGCCGCTTCCTGCTGCACGTGCTGCCCGACGGCTTCAAGCGTATCCGCAGCTACGGGTGGCTTGCCAACTGTCATCGGGCAGCGCGCCTGGCCACCTGCCGGCGACTGCTCGGCGTCGAGCCGCCCGTCGCTGCACCACCTGCCATCAAGGAAGACTACCGTGACCGTTACCAGCGGCTCACCGGCAGGTCACTGCGCGATTGCCCCGTGTGTGGCAAGGGCCCACATGGTCCGCATCGAAGGCGCGCTGCCTGGCGACACGCCTGGCATCCTGCCGCGGGCGCCACCCGATCCCAGCCATGGACACTGACCGGCATCAGCATCAGCCCCCAGCACGTTGGTCTTCCCCCCCGCGGCCAACGCGAACCGGCTCGTGCCTTGGCGTCATCGCCCCATCACAATGCCGCGAAACTGCGCACTGTCTGCCCGCTGATCCGCGCATTCCCGCTGGTTTCGCGCAACCGGCTCTCTCAGACCGCCCACTTCCGACGTGCGATGGCCACGCGCCGGCTATCGCGAATCACCGCGCCGTTCATTCAATGCCCATAGAAGCGAACGCCTGCGGAGCGGTTTAGCACAAACATTTTTTTGATTACCGATCGCGGACTGGCCCCGACCGGCCTGTTCATGCGTCAGTAGCCGCGATCGCCAACCAAAAAAATCTCTGCTCTATGTATTCGGAGACATAGACGGCACACGACGGCGACGTTCCTGCTACGTGCTGGTGTGGACATCAACACAATCCGCGCATGGCTGGGTCACGTGTCGCTCAGTACGACTAATGTTTATGCTGAGATCGACATGGAGATGAAGGCGCGCGCCTTGGCGTGTCTGGAGCAGAGCAATGCCCATTGGGGCGACGACCGATAGGCTCCGATCTGATGCAGTTCTTGCGATCGCTATGATTGAATTTATGTAGCCTCCGTCCGTCGATGGTTTCGATCTGGGGCACGCACAGCCATCGGCGGCCACAGAAATTGCTTCGCCACAGAAGACGAACAGCTTCTGGCCCGGCACGTGCGTTTGCCGCATCGTGACCGGCAGCCGCTGCGCCCATTCCTGATAAGCCTTGCAGAACCAGCTGTAGCCGCAGCCATCCGGATGCTGCGCCTTGTATTCCTGCCACAGCAGATCGAGCGTGACGCCATTCCTGCCGATCTCGCGATGCACAGTCGGCCAGTCCGGCATGCCGCGCGTTGGCTCGCGCCGCGCCGGCGGCGGATACAGCCTCGCCTCGAGCGCCGCGTCGTCCGTCAGCAGTTCCGGTGGCAGCGGCCAGTTCAGCCCTGCCAGCCGCGTGCGGCGCAGGTAATGCCACACCGTCGTTGTCGAGGTACCGACCGCGTCGGCGATCTCCCTCTGGTTGCGGTCACACTCGAAATGCAACCGCAGCACTTCCCTGATTTTGCGCATGGTCAACCTGACATTTGCCAGTCGGCACTCCCGACAAAACTGTCGATCGTGCCACCGTTGACCCGCGTCGCCGCCACCTCAAATTCCTGTTCGCGATGGCGTGGAAACCCTGTTCTTTTTGCCGTGGAATCCCTGTTCACTTTGGCGTGGAATATTCAGATGCTCGACGGTCTGACGGCGTATGCGCATCATGTCCGGCTTCTGGTCGAGCCGTTGCTGCATCGCCTCGACAACGGCCTCATGTTCCCAGCGCTTTATCCGGCGAGCCTGTTTGCCTGATGTGCATTGTTTCCCGATGGTGCAGGAGGGTGTTCCGTGAAGCTGCCGTTCGACGACCGTCGTGCCGAACCGCGAGAAATCGGCTCTACGGTCACGGCGGCCTGTTCGATGCGAGGGGGCGCCTTCAGACCAGCCTTCAGACCTGCCTTCAGCCCCCTGCGACGACACGCGCTGAAGACCGATCGGCCCAATACGCCAAGGTACTGCGTCCAACTGAGCGATATCCGGTCAATCAGCTGTCACTCGGTTCAAAAAGTAGCGGCCATCGACGAAAAAGCAACAGCTTCTGCCGCCAGTCGACGTCGAGCTGGCATAAGCGGGCGGCGTTCTGCTTACCTGTGCCTGGATGCCGGAGTGCTACGATTGAAATCGAATCACGATCGACTGGCGCGCTCACGCACGATCCGTGTCCGTTGGGAACGAGTGGGCCGTGCATTCTAACCGCGGGCGACATGCGTGAGCGTTTGAAACTGGCGCTTCGCGATAGCTGTCGGAAAACATCCGGCCACTGTCCACCCGGATTACAAGTAGCTGGGGACACTATGATCGACGTCGACGAGTTACGGGCACACCCGCTTTTCGCTGGCCTGTCTGACAGGCGCTTGAGATGGCTGCGCGAACACGTGATCGAAGTCAGGACCAGAGCCGAGGATCTGATTGTTCGCGAAGGTGAGAAGAGGACTGTGTTTTCGGTCGTACTGGAAGGCGAGTTTGCTGCGAGGAAGTTTTCCGGCTCACAACAAATTCCAACGTCCCGCTTCGTTGCGCCAAGCTTCTTTGGTGCTGTATCGCTGCTTTCGGGTGCACCGCCAGCGGGGTCGATCAGGGCCATATCCGATGGCCGTCTGGTGGATGTGCCGGAGCAGGTATTTCGGAAACTACTGGTCGTTTCGGAGACGTTCAGCCTGCTGATTTTTCGCAGCACCGCCGATCGCCTGGCGAAGCGGGACGCGACCATGGGAAACCAGCAGAAGCTTGCTGCATTGGGCAGGCTTGCCGCCGGCCTTGCGCACGAATTGAACAACCCGGCAGCGGCGCTTGTGCGTACGGCAGATTGTGCGGTGGCGGCGCTGGAGATGTTGATGTCGGCCGAAGTGGAGGTTAGGCGCAGTGCCATTCCTGCGGATGTGATGGATCTCATCGATGGATTGGGCAAGCGTGCGGCAGCGACCAGAGGCGGCCCCTGGAGCGTGGGCTTGAATACGTTGACGCAGAGCGCGGCGGAGAACGCGCTTGCCGGGTGGCTTGCCTTGCGGCAGCTTGCGAAGCCGTGGCTACATGCGCCGTGCCTGGTGAGCGCAGGGATCACGCAGAAGGATCTCGTGCCGCTAGCTGACAGGCTTGTCGTGGAACAGTTTGCAGCAGGCATTCACTGGCTGGTGGCGACGCTGGAGATGTATTCGCTGATGGAGGAAACCCGCCGGGGTTCGAGTCGCATTTCAGAAATCATCAGGGCAATGAAATCGTACTCGCATATGGACCAGGCCCCGCAGCAGGAAGTCGACGTCCACGAGGGTATCGAAGATACCCTGGTTATCATGCGTCATCGTTTAGGGCAAGGCATCGTCGTGCGCCGCGAGTACGACCGCAGTCTGCCGCATCTGACGGTGTACGGCAGCGAACTCAATCAGGTGTGGACAAACCTGATCGACAACGCGATTGACGCGATGAAAGGTGGAGGTGAACTGATCGTGCGTACGCGTCGTGAATTGGAGGAGGCGGTCGTCGAGTTCACGGACAACGGCTGCGGAATTCCGGACGAAGTTATGCCTCATCTGTTCGAACCCTTCTACAGCACCAAGTCGCCGGGTGAAGGAACAGGATTGGGCCTCGACATCTCTTACCAGACAGTGGTCAACCGGCATCAGGGCACAATTCATGTTGCTTCGCGTCCTGGGCAAACCACGTTTCAGGTGCGCTTGCCTCTAAGGGCACGAGAAGCAGGCGAAGGTTAGCGTGGCATGGGTATTGTGCGTGTTGCCATAGAGCCGCTGTCCTTCCCCAAAAGCCATAGCATGCGATTGAACGAAGCCTGAACCAGACCGGTAACATTGCCAGCTGCTCAAACCGTAACACACGGACAGGTCTAGCGGCGTACTTTTACACGACGAACATCAATCGCGCTTTCAAGGTCATGGAGGCACTTGAATGTGGCGTGGTCGGTGTAAATGACCGTCTCGTGTTCAACGAGGTCGCTCCCTTCGGCGGAATCAAGGAGTCGGGCCTCGGCCGGGAGGGCGGCGAGGTTCATATCTGGGTTACACGCGAGGCACCGGATGAGGCGGCGATGGTCGATAATGGCGGCCCATTTTTTCAGTCATGGTGCGTGCATGAATCGATCCGTTAGCGCGGCAGCGAAGCTGCCCGGGAGTGAGCGAAAGCGTTTGGCCGTCCGGGCGTTGGCGGGCTCGGAAACGATCAGCGCTCTGGCCACCCGGCACGGGGTGAGCCGCAAGTTCGTCTACCAGCAAACGCGCAAGGCCAGCGTCGCGCTGGAGGACGCTTTCGCGTCTGCGGTAGCCGATGATGAAGTGCTGTTCGAGTTGCCGGTCAGCAAGCGGTGGCTGCGCCAGGTGATGGTCGCGCTGACGCTGATCTGCCGCAGCTCGTATCGCGGCGTGGTGGAGTTCATGCGCGACCTGCTGGGCGTGTCCACCAGTGTGGGCACCGTTCACGACGTGCAGCAATGGGCCGCGCAGCAAGCTGCCGCGCTCAACCGCGAGCAGGACCTGTCCGGCATTCGCGTGGGCTTGCACGACGAGATCTTTCAGGGCTCGCGGCCGGTGCTGGCCGGCGTCGATGCCGGGTCGACCTACTGTTACCTGCTGGCAGCCGAGGCCCATCGCGACGGCGACACCTGGGGCGTGCACTTCCTCGATGCCGCACAGCAGGGCCTCGATCCCGACTACACGATTGCCGATGCCGGCCAGGGCCTGCGCGCCGGGCAAAAGGCCGCCTGGGGCGACACGCCGTGCCATGGCGATGTGTTTCACATCCAGCGCCAGTGCGAGGGACTGGCCAACACGCTGGGCAACCTCGCCAGGGGCACCCGGTCGCGGCGCGAGAAGCTGCAAGCCAGGCTCAACCAGCCGCGCTCGCGGGGGCGCGCCGGCGGCCTCGCGGCCGAGCTGAGACAGGCCCGTCGCAGCGAAGCGCAGGCGCATCGGTTGGCCTGCGACATCCGCACGCTGACCCAGTGGCTCAGTCATGACATCCTGGCGCTGGCGGGGGCGCACCTCGCCACGCGCCAAGCGCTGTTCGACTTCATCGTCGGGCAACTGCGTGAGCGCGAAGCGCTGGATGTGCGCCGCATCCGCCCGGTACGCATCGCGCTGCAGAACCAGCGCGATGATCTGCTCGCGTTCGCCGGCGTGCTCGATGAGAAGCTCGCCGCGATCGCGCACAGCGCCCACGTCTCGGAGGAGCTCGTGCGCGCCGCGTGCGTGCTGCACCGCAAGCCGCGCACCTCGCCGGCGTACTGGCAGGGATGGGGCCGGCTGCGCGCCAGCCTGGGCGGCCAGTTCCACGCCGTGTTCGCCGCGGTGTCGGACGCCATGGCCCACACGCCGCGCAGCAGCGCGCTCGTCGAGAATCTGAACTCGCGGCTGCGCAACTATTTCACGCTGCGTCGCCATCTGGGCGCGCCTTACCTCGACCTGCTGGGTTTTGATAATCATATAGCCGACCTCCCTCCGTTCGAATCGAACGGCCGGCGTACAGTCAGGGTGCGAACACCGACGTGACGCACAGGAGGCCAGCATGAATAAGTTTAGTGGAATCGACCTGCACTCGAACAACAGTGTGGTCGTCGTTAGCGATGACGCTGACCGGGTTGTCTACCAGCGACGGTTGCCGAACGATCCGGTGCAGATCCGGGCGGCGCTGGCGCCGCACCGCGAAGATCTGGTGGGCGTGGTCATCGAAGCGACGTATAACTGGTACTGGCTGGTGGATCAGTTGATGAACGATGGCTACCGGGTGCATCTGGCCAACCCCGCGGCAATCAGGCAGTACGAGGGACTGAAATACAGTGGTGACTTCACCGATGCCGCCCATCTCGCACAACTGCTGCGTCTTGGACTATTGCCTGAAGGCTACATTTATCCAGCAGAAGAACGTCCGGTGCGTGACCTCTCTCGCAGGCGGATCCAACTGGTGCAGTGTCGTACGGCCCAGATCCTCGCGATTGAGAATCTGTTCTCACGCCATACTGGTGGGCGGATGCAAGGTGAGCGGGTTAAGCGTCTGGATGAGATGCAGGTGAATGGATTCGGTTTTGCATCTGACGTGACGCTCGCGATGCAAGCCAATCTCGCGGTCATGCAAACCTTGCAGGAGGAAATCGGGATCATCGAGAAGCGACTCATGGAGCGGGTGAAACTGCGCCCGGATTACGCGTTGCTGAACACGGTGCCGGGCATTGGCCCGGTTCTCGCAACCACGATCATGTTGGAAACCGGGACCATCTCCCGTTTCACCACGGTTGGCAATTTCAGTTCGTACTGCCGCTGCGTAGACAGCCGGCGTGAAAGCAACAGCAGGAAGAAAGGCGAAGGTAATACGAAGAACGGCAACAAATATCTGGCGTGGGCGTTTGTCGAGGCGGCCAACTTCGCGATCCGCTCGTGCCCGGAAGCCAGACGCTTTTACGAGCGCAAGAAACGCTCGCGAAACGGGATTGTGGCGATCAAGGCGCTGGCGCACAAACTGGCGCGCGCCTGCTATCACATGCTTCGGGAGCACAAGTCATTTGAGGTAACCCGCTGCTTTGGCTAAAAGGTGGTGCAAGGGGAACGAGCCCAGTAATGCGACTGGTGGAAAGCCATGGTTTTGATTGGGCCTTTCCTTTGCCCCACCGACTGCTTGCGGATGACCGGGTCGCCCAGGCGATGAGCCACCATTGACTGGCGTTGCGCAGGCAACAGCCACGGTTCTGCGAAACCCATTGGACCTCGTCTGGCACCAACGTTTCTCTGGGGCGGCAATGGCCGCCAGGGCAGCCGTGAGTGACATCACGGCATGCTTGATCCCGATGGGTGTCTGGTGCGATCCGGTTCGCAACCAGTTTGGAGAAAACGGATGCGGCTACGATCGGCAGACAGCATGGCAGGTAACAGAAAGAATTCCGCCCGATTGCAGTGGCGATAAAAATACCATCGCCACTGCAATCGGGCGGTGAGTAAATTTGTGCCTTGACTTTGGTCGGCTGATGGGTGTCTGGTGCGATCCGGTTCGCAACCAGTTTGGAGAAAACGGATGCGGCTACGATCGGCAGACAGCATGGCAGGTAACAGAAAGAATTCCGCCCGATTGCAGTGGCGATAAAAATACCATCGCCACTGCAATCGGGCGGTGAGTAAATTTGTGCCTTGACTTTGGTCGGCTGATGGGTGTCGCATTAACGCGGTCAAGTAAAATCCGTCGACCGCAACGCATGATAAGCATCATGGCAAAGACGAAAACGCCGCGCAAGACGCCGCCCGCTGGCATTGGCAAGGTACTGAAGCGGCTGCACTACCCGTTGGACGTGATCCTGCTGTGCGTGCGGTGGTACGTGGCGTACTCACTGAGCCTACGTAACCTCGAGGAAATGATGACCGAGCGGGGTATCGAGGTGGATCATTCGAGCGTACACCGGTGGGTTATCAAGCTGCTGCCGGTGCTTGAAAAAGCATTCCGCAAACGCAAACGGCCTGTGGGCAAGAGCTGGCGCGTCGATGAGACCTACGGTACGCCCAGCCAACGTAGCCCGCCTACACGGGGGTGAAGTTGCTTGAGCATGTTTGGAATGCAAAACCCGGAGAAGTTGTCGTTGCGGTACCGGGGTATGCCCTTTCTCTGCTGCGAGAGAAAGTGAGCCGAAGCGGCGGTGACTTGTCGACACTGGCAAGGTGACGAAGTCCGTGGGAAACGGGGCTTGCGGCGAAGCGGTTACGCCAAGATGAGCCTCCAGGCTGAGCATGGGACGGTTGAGGAACACGAACCTGTTTGAACGCATCTGAGGGTTGAATCGTCACCCCTGCCTACACCGCTTAACAGGCAGGACGCGGATTGTTGCCGATCATATGTACGGCCCGGCAACGCGAATGCTGACTGGATATGTAGGCCATTAGCAGGGAGCCATGGAGAGTGCGCAGCTAGGCCGTGGTATTCGCGACGACTTGCGGCAAGCAAGGATAAAGACTGCGACAGGCAGCCTCGCCCGTGCGCTTGAGTCCAGCATGTGAACTGGGGAAGGCTTGCACAGATGTTAAGGGAGTGTGCCCCCGATGATGTGCAAGCTGGCGGAGCCTCCGTAGTAGTCCGCGGCCGGGAAAGCCGGCTACATGGCGAAGGGAGGCAGTTGAAGTGGTTTGCCTGGTTGATTAACTGACTGTAGTGAGGTGAAGACCTTCGATAATCAGTGAAATACAAAGCAAACGGGCGGCACGGTGGAACGGTGTCGCCTTCGATTGGAACGACGCTTCAGCGGAGAGCCGGATGCGCTGAGAGGCGCACGTCCGGTTCGGGGAGGAGAGGCAGGGAAATAGTTCGACTACGCCCTGTCTCTTACTCCACTCAAGGTCAAAGGCCAATGGAAATACTTGTACCGTGCCGTCGACAAGACAGGTAATACGGTGGATTTCCTGCTGCGCGCCCATCGGGACAAGGCCGCGGCGCGCCGCTACTTCGAGAAGGCGATTGAACAGAACGGCGAGCCCGAGACAATCACCGTGGACAGGAGCGGCGCGAATCTGGCTGCGCTTGAAGCGCTCAATGCCGAGCGTTTAACACCGATCAAGGTCCGTCAAAACAAATACCTGAACAACGTCGTCGAGCAGGATCACCGTGCCATCAAACGCATCATCAAACCGATGCTGGGGTTCAAGGATTTCCGCTGTGCGCGCATCATCCTGTCTGGCATAGAAATCGCACACATGATCCGCAAGGGGCAGATGTGTGACGATGGCGTCGCCCCGACTTCAGCTGAACAATTCTACTCGTTGGTAGCGTGAGGAGTACTACCGATATCACGCTTTGCTCAGGCTGTAATCGTTAGCGCGACAGAACCGTTTCGGTGGGGACGTCTATGAGGTCCAGAAACAGTATCGGCAAGGCATTCAGCGAATACCCCTGGCGATGCATCGTCTCGACGTCCCGTCCATAGCAGCCATCAATGGCGCCGCATTGGGCGCGGGCTTCGACCTCGCCTGCATGTGCGACCTGAGAGTGGCTGCAGCTGACGCAATCATGGGCGAGACCTTTGTCAATGTGGGAATCATCCCCGGAGATGGCGGAGCCTGGTTTCTACAACGACTCGTGGGCTACCAGCGGGCAGCCGAGCTCACGTTTTCAGGCCGAACCTTTACCGGGGTTGAAGGCAAGGAGCTTGGTGTCGTTCTCGACGCCGTTGGCGCAGACCAGTTGCTGGAAACTGCTCAGCAGTTGGCCAGGAGCCTCGCCGCAAAACCGCCGCAAGCCCTCCGGCTGACGAAGCGCCTGATGAAATCAGCCCAGCGCATGGAACTGCACGACTTCCTCGACCACTGTGCCGTCTTTCAGGGTATGTGCCACAACACTGACGACCATCTCGAGGCGCTGGCTGCGACCATCGAAAAGCGGGCACCTCAGTTCAAAGGTCAGTAGCGACGCTCCCTCCTCGCTGAAATAGTTCGTGCAGTTTCCGCAGGACTGGGCCTTCTAGCGAATCGGCCCGGGGGGACGCTTGCTGCACGTTTCGTGCGTTCGCGCATCGTTTTGAGATCGGGGCGGCACCACTGTCCACACCGGCCGACGAGCTGGCAGTCGCGATCTTTGCGTCAATGGCAGTTCAACCTCACGAGTAGGCGATGGACCTGCTCATGGCCGCGACTTCGATGTGAAGCTAGTCAGGAAGATGGGAAAGCAATTGGTCGCGCTGGCCAAACGTATCGTGGCAGCTCGCTCCGTCCAGTCGGCGAGTTACGATCCACATACGTTTTCGCCGCGGCGCCCGCGTACGAGAGAAAGGGCAGCTTCATCATCGGTTGTGAGCAGGTTTGCTCCCACGAGCTTTTCCCTACACACGGCTTTAGCCAGGCTCTGACCTCGCTTGTGCATGAGCCATCGGATAGGCCACACCCGCGCGGTCTGATCCGCAGACGCGGTTACCACCCGCTGGCCGTCCGGGCTGAAGGTGGCGGAAGCAACCGGGCCCTGATGCCCGCTGAGCTGCGCGATCACCTCGCCGGTCGCCGCGTCCCACACCCGCGCGGTCCTGTCCGCGGACGCGGTCACCACGCGCTGGCCGTCCGGGCTGAAGGCGGCGGAGAAAACCGGTCCCTGATGCCCACCGAGCTGGGCGATCTGTTTGCCCGTGGCCGCATTCCACACCCGCGCGGTCCTATCCGCGGACGCGGTCACCACGCGCCGACCGTCCGGGCTGAAGGCGGCGGAATCAACCAGATCCTGGTGCCCGCTGAGCTGCGCGATCCGTTTGCCCGTGGTCGCGTCCCACACCCGCGCGGTCCCGTCCCAAGAGGCGGTCACCACCCGCTGGCCGTCCGGGCTGTAGGCGACGGAATCAACCGGGCCCTGATGCCCGCTGAGGAGCAAGATCTGTTTGCCGGTGGCCGCGTCCCACACCCGCGCGGTCCCATCCGCGGACGCGGTCACCACCCGCTTACCGTCCGGGCTGAAGACGGCGGAATCAACCGCATTCTGATGCCCGCTGAGCAACGCAATTTGCATCGATGCTTGCGCGCCACGCATAAGCTCAGGCTCTGCTTCTACCGATCCCCGACCGGGAAGATCACACCTTCTTCAGCAAACATGCTCCGGATCCGATTCGATTTCGCTGTCCGCTCCTGGATGAGCCGTTGGCGCATGCGATGAACCGACTGCAGCGACTGCTGTTCAGCGCTCTTGATCGCAACGAAGTGAATGCCTGAGCGCGTCACTGCTGCGCAAATCGCCGCCGCATCATTCGCGTCGTTCTTGCCACTGACCAGAAACGGCTTCACATATTGTGTCCCCCGGCGTCACACTATACTGGCGCCGTACCAGCTCGATCCTGTGCGAGTGATTCTTGATGCCGTGCAGGAACGCCGGCCGCAAAGCAGCCATAAAGCAGCCTGCAAGGGCCGCTCTGGCAACCCTGAACCAACGTGCTAGGCTAGTAGAGTCACATGGGCACTGCGGCGGGCCGCATGAGATCGTCCGTTTCCTGGCCGATCCCGCATTCAGGTAAGTCCAGTCCGTTGGCCGGTGCCTCCATCGAATCTGCAAACGACATGGACAAGCCCGTCATCATTGCGGTCGACGACGACCCTGAAGTGATCGATGCCGTCGCCCGCGACTTGCGGCTCGGGTACGGCGAGCATTATCAGATCACGCGTGCCGGGTCGGGGCAGGCAGCGCTCGAAGCGGCCCATCAGCTGCGGTTGCAGAACCGCTCGGTTGCGTTGTTCCTGGTCGACCAGCGCATGCCGCAAATGAGCGGTATCGAGTTCCTCGAGCAGGCGATCGCGCTGTTCCCCGAAGCGAAGCGGGTGCTGCTGACGGCGTACGCCGACACGGATGTCGCGATCCGCGCGATCAACAAGGTAAGGCTCGACTATTACCTGCTGAAGCCCTGGCATCCGCCGGAACTCAGCTTCTACCCGGTGCTCGACGATCTGCTTGAGGCCTGGCAGGCCGCGTGGCGCGGCAGCTTCAAGGGGATCCGCCTGATCGACCATCGCTGGTCGCCGCAAGGCCACCAGTTACGCGATTTTATGGCGCGCAACCATATTCCATACAAATGGCTGGACGTGGCGAGCGGCGGCGAGGCGGACGTATTGCTGAGTTCGCTCGATGCCGCCGCGAGCCAGCTTCCAGTGCTGATTTTCGAGGACGGCTCGACGCTCTGCCGCCCGACGATTGCGCAGATTGCCGACAAGGTGGGGCTCGTCACCCATTCGACCACGCCCTTTTACGACATGCTGATCGTGGGAGGCGGACCAGCGGGGCTGGCCGCTGCCGTGTACGGTGCGTCGGAGGGCTTGAACTCGGCCATCATCGAGCACGAAGCGCCGGGCGGACAGGCGGGCACCACATCCCGCATCGAGAACTACCTCGGATTCCCGTCCGGGGTGAGCGGCGCGGAGCTGTCGCGGCGTGCGCTCACCCAGGCGAGGCGTTTCGGCGCCGAGATCATCCTGACCCAGCGGGCGGTCGGCACGCGGGTGGAAGGCCCGTACAAGTTCGTCACGCTGTCCGACGGCTCAGAGGTGAGCTGCCATGCGCTCGTGGTGGCGAGCGGCGTGTCGTACCGGCAGCTGGACGCACCCGGCGTGGAGCGCCTCACGGGAGCGGGGGTCTACTATGGTGCGGCGATCACCGAAGCCGTCTGTTGCGCGAATCAGGATCTCTATGTGGTCGGCGCGAGCAATTCTGCCGGCCAGGCCGCGATGTTCCTCTGCAAGTACGCGCGCAATGTGGTGATCGTGTGCCGCGGCTCTTCTCTCAGTGCCGGCGTCTCGCGCTACCTGATCGATGAGATCGACGAGACGCCGAACGTCAGTGTGCGCCCTCACACCATGGTGGCCAGCGTCGACGGGCAAGGTCATCTGTCGGAAATTACGCTGCGCGATGTCAACTCCGGCGCGATCGAAGTTGTCCCGGCCGGCGCACTGTTCATCTGCATCGGTGCCGAGCCTCGCACCGAATGGCTCCGCAATGTCGTCGAGCGCGACGACAACGGCTTCGTGGTGACCGGCCGCGCTCTGCGCACGGACGGCAAGCGCCCCACGGGCTGGCCACTGGCCCGCGACCCCTTCCTGCTGGAGACGAGCGTGCCCGGCATCTTCGCGGCGGGCGACGTGCGCGCCGGCTCGATCAAGCGGGTCGCGGCAGCCGTGGGCGAAGGCTCGACCACCGTGCATCTGGTGCATCAATACCTGGCCACCCTATGATCGACTTTGACAAACTGCGCGCGATGCCGCTCCTCGCGGATCTGTCGGACGAACGGTTACGGTGGCTCGGCGAACACGTGACGGAAATCTATGTGAAAGCGGGGGACGTCCTCGCGCGCGAGGGCGAAACGAACTCCGTCTTTTTCCTCGTGCTGGAAGGAGAGGTCCGGGCCACGAGGTCTTCCGGAGCCAGGCAGATTCCCACTAACCGGTTCGTCGCGCCAGGCTTCTTTGGGGGCGCATCCCTGCTCGCGGGCAGGCCTTCTCCGGGCACGACGACCGCCGCGACGGACAGCCACCTGGCACTGCTTCCAGAACGCGCGTTCCGGGAACTGCTGGTGGCCTCCGAGGCTTTCAGCCGGGTCATTTTCCGTAGCAGCCTCGATCGTCTCACCGCCCTCGAGGTGACTGTGCGCAATCGGGAGAAACTGGCCGCATTGGGCACACTCGCAGCCGGCCTCGCGCATGAGCTCAACAATCCGTCCGCGGCGGTGGCACGCACGGCGGACTGCGCGGTCGCCACCCTTGCGATGCTGAAGGACGCGGCGGTCGCGCTCGGCCACAGCGCCATTCCCTCCGAAGCGATGAGCGCCCTCGACAGCCTGGGCGCGCGCCAGGGATCGGGGGCCGGCACCGCCACAAACGCGTTGCAGCAGAGCGCGGCCGAGGATGCGTTACATGAGTGGCTAGGCAAGCGCGGCGTCGAGCAGCCATGGCTGAAGGCTCCCTGCCTCGCGCGAATCGGGATCACGCCCGCGGACCTCGAGCCGATTGCGGGCCGGCTGAACGACGAACAGTTTGCGGCGAGCATCCGGTGGCTCGCAGCGACGCTGGAACTGCGCTCGCTGGTCGAGGAAACGAGGCGCGGCGCGGTGCGCATCTCCGAGATCGTCAAGGCGATGAAGTCTTACTCGTACATGGACCAGGCTCCCCAGCAGGCGGTCGATCTCCATGACGGCATCGACGATACCCTTACCATCATGCAGCACCGGCTCAAGCATGGTGTCACCGTGCGCAGGGAATACGACCGCAGCCTGCCGCACCTCGTGGTGCACGGCAGCGAACTCAACCAGGTATGGACCAACCTGATCGACAACGCCATCGACGCGATGGAGGGGAAGGGGGAGATCGTCATCCGCACGCGCCGCGACGCGAACGATGCCGTGATCGAAATCACCGATAACGGGCCCGGAATTGCACCGGAAGTGATGCCGCATCTGTTCGAGCCGTTTTTTACCACCAAACCGTTGGGCCAGGGCACGGGGCTGGGTCTCGACCTCTCGTACCAGACGGTGGTGCAAAGACATGGCGGAGAGATTCGCGTCGAATCGCGTCCGGGCCGCACGACGTTTCAGGTTCGCCTGCCGCTTGCGCCGTGAGTGCCGGCGAGCGAATCGTCCTGTAGCCAGGCGGCCGGGCGACGGCGGCGCCCGTCTTCCGGGCGCGCGTTTTCGCCGCAGAGGTGTGCCAACCATGATCGACCTCGAGAAGCTGGGCATGATGCCCGTGTTCGCGGAGCTCACGAGGGAGCGTCTGCAATGGCTGCGCGGCAACCTCGCCGAGTCCGCCGTCAAGGCCGGCCAGGTGCTTATCGACGAAGGCGAAATGTGCACCAGCCTGCTGCTTCTGCTCAACGGCGAGCTCACGTCGACGAGACGCGCGGAGGGGCACCTTCCCAGCGAGCGCTACATTGCACCTGAAGTCTTCGGCACGCCGTGCCTCGTTGCGGCGATTCCCTACCCTTCGACGCTCAGGGCGGCGACCGATTGCGGCATCGCCCGGCTTGCCGAGCCCGCGTTCCGCGAACTGTTCATGTCCAGCGGGCCGTTCAACCAGGCCGTCGCGCGCGTGATGGCCGAATGGCTCACCACGCTCGAAGCCGCCGGACAGAATCGCGAAAAGCTGGCCGCGTTGGGCAAGCTCGCGGCCGGGCTCGCGCACGAACTGAACAATCCGGTTTCAGCCGTGATCCGCGCGCTCGACTGCATGGTCAACGGACTCGATGCGCTGGAGGATGCGTCCCTGACGCTCGGCCGCAGCGCGCTGCCCCGCGATGCCCTCGATGCGCTGCAGATCCTTGCCCGCAGCAAGGGGGTGCAAACCGGCATGACGGGCGCGAATTCCCTCCGGCAAAGTGAAGCAGAAGCGCAACTCGGTGACTGGCTAGGGGCCCATCGGGTGACGAGGCCGTGGCTGGCTGCGCCCTGCCTCGTCGCGCACGGAATCGGCGTCGACGATCTCATGCGGCTCGCCAGCAGCCTGAACGCGGAACAGTTCGACGCGGGCATCCGCTGGACCCTCGAGGCGCTGGAACTGCACTCGCTGTTGCAGGAGGCGATGCGCGGCTCGGCGCGCATCGCCGACATCGTGAAGGCGACGAAGGCCTATTCCTATATGGACCAGGCGCCGCAGCAGGAAGTCGACGTGCACGCCGGCATCGAAGACACGTTGATCGTCATGGCTCACGAACTGAAGCGGGGCGTAACGGTCACCCGCAACTACGATCGCGGCCTGCCGCGTCTGCAGGTGTACGGCAGCGAGCTGAATCAGGTGTGGACCCGGATCGTCGAGAACGCGATCGATGCGATGAACGGGCAGGGCGAACTCACGATCCGCACGCACCGTGGCACGGACTGCGCGGTGGTCGAGATCAGCGACAACGGCCCCGGGATTGCGCCGGAAGCCGTGCCGCACCTGTTCGAGCCTTTCTTTACGTCGAAGCCGGCGAACAAGGGTCACGCGCGGGGTCTGGGTTTGCACATCGCATACCGCATCGTGGTCAACCGGCACGGCGGAACGATTCAGGTCGATTCGCGTCCCGGACAGACAACGTTCCGGGTGACGCTGCCGCTCGGGGGCATGGCCACGACGCCGGTTAGCGGAAGAATCGGCTCGAATTGGTCGAACAATTCATCGTGAATCGTGCTCCTCTTCCAGCAACCGAAACGCTACCGCGCCATGGCCGGTGCGGTGTCTTCGGCCACTGGCGCGGCCACCAACGCGGCATCAGGCGCCACGTGGGACAGCTTCATCATGCGCGGCTGGAGCAGCAGCGCGACGAGCCCGCTCCAGCCGGTCTGATGCGAAGCGCCGACGCCGCGTCCGTTGTCGCCGTGAAAGTACTCATGGAACAGCATGAGATCCTGCGAACGCGGGTCGGCTTGCAGCATCGGATAGGCCGCCATCACGGGCCGCGCGCCTTGTGCATCTTTGAGAAAGAGCGTGGTGACGCGCCGTGCGAGGTCGTCGGCGATCTCGCTGAGCGAAAAACAGTTGCCCGACCCCGTCGGATATTCGACGCGAAACTCATCGCCGTAGTAGCGATAGAACTCATACAGCGATTCGATCAACAGATAGTTGACCGGTATCCAGACTGGCCCGCGCCAGTTCGAATTGCCGCCGAACACGCGCGAGTCCGATTCGGCAGGCAGGTACTTGATGCAGACGCTCACGCCGCCATGGTCGAAGACATACGGTGCATCGCGATGCACACGGGACAGCGCCCGTACGCCGTGCCCGGAGAGAAACTCGTTTTCATCGAGCACGCGGCGCAGCAGCGCTGTCATCCGGTGTCCCCGCAACAACGACAGCAGCGTGGTATTACCCTTGCCGGGTTCGGTCCAGCGCGACACCAGCTTTGCCAGATTCGGCCGATGATCGAGAAACCACGCGAGCCGTTCGCGCAATCCTGGCAGATGGCCGTACACCCGCTCCTCGAGCACGTGAACGGCGAACAGCGGAATCAGCCCGACGATCGAACGAATGCGCATCGGCACACGGGTACCGTCCGGAAGGTGCAGTACGTCGTAGAAGAATTCGTCGTGTCCGTCCCATAACCCTGTCCTGCAGCCTTCGCTGCAACTGACCGCTTCCGCGATATACAGAAAGTGCTCGAAGAACTTCACCGCGATTTCGACGTACGCGTTGTTCGTCATCGCCAGTTCGAGGCCGATCTGCATCAGGTCGAGCGCGTAGGAGGCCATCCATGCCGTGCCATCGGCCTGATCGATGCGGCCGGCGGTCGGTAGCGGCGAAGACCGGTCGAAGATGCCCACGTTGTCGAGCCCGAGAAAGCCGCCCTGAAAGATGTTGCGGTCATCGGCGTCCTTGCGGTTGACCCACCATGAGAAATTGAGCAGCAGCTTGTGGAACATGACTTCCAAAAACTCGTGATCGCCAACGCCCGTCACCTCGCGGTCGAGTTCGTACACACGCCATGTTGCCCACGCATGAACCGGCGGATTCGCATCGCCGAACGCCCATTCGTAGGCGGGCAATTGCCCGTTCGGATGCATGTAGCGCTCCTTCACGAGCAGCAGTAATTGCTTCTTCGCGAAGTCGGGATCGATCATGGCGAACGCGGCCGCATGAAATGCGAGGTCCCACGACGCGTACCATGGGTACTCCCACTTGTCGGGCATCGACACGATGTCGCCATTGCACATGTGCCGCCAGTCCGCGTTGCGACCGTGCCTGCGTGCTCGCGGTGGCTTCGGTTGACCCGGGTCACCGTCGTGCCAGCGCGTCACGTCGAACTGGTAGTACTGCTTGGTCCACAGCATGCCGGCGAGCGCCTGACGCTGCACGAGCCGCGCATCGGCGTCGGCGATATCGTGCTGAAGCGCCGCATAGAATTCGTCGGCCTCCGCCTGCCGACGCGCGAAGAGCGTTTCCATGTCGAGCGGCACGGCATCCGGAGCCAGTTCGGGACGCCAGCGCAGATACAGCACCGAGCGCCCATGAGGCGCGAACTGCAGGTACACATGCGCAGCGGCGCGGGTGCCCTTGTCGCGCCGGATTGCCTGCTCGTCGCCGTCGACGAGGTAGTCATTGAAGCCGTCCTTGAACGGCCCCGTTCCTTCGAAGCCGAAAATGCGGCGTACATTCGTTTCGTTTTCGCAGAAGAGCCACTCGATCGGCTGTTGCGCCGACGCCGTCACGATCATCGTTCCGAGCGCGGGATTGTGCGCGACCACGCGCGCGCCTTCTTCTGCATTCGGCTCCAGCGTGAGCGACGGCTTGCCGGGCTTGCCCGACCACGCCCATCTGTTGCGCGCCCAGAATTGCGGCAACACATGAAGCGTCGCGCGCTGATCCGCGCGGTTCTCGACGGTAACGCGCATCACGATATCGTCGGGTGTGTGCTTCGCATACTCAACGCAGACGTCGAAGTAGCGGTTATCGTCGAACACGCCCGTATCGAGGATTTCATATTCGGGCTGATCGGTGCCGCGCCGCAGATTTTCGTCGATCAGGTCCTGGTACGGGTACGCGTCGTGAGGATATTTGTACAGCATTTTCATGTACGAATGCGTCGGCGTGCCGTCGAGATAGAAGTAAAGCTCCTTGACGTCCTCGCCGTGATTGCCTTCGGCATTCGTCAACCCGAAGAGCCGTTCCTTGATGATCGAATCGTGCCCGTTCCAGAGCGCGAGCGAGACGCACCAGTCGAGCGGGTCGTTGCCGAATCCGGCAATGCCGTCCTCACCCCAGCGGTACATGCGGCTGCGCGCATGATCGTGTGGAAAATAGTCCCATGCGGTGCCGTATTCGCTGTAGTCTTCGCGAACAGTGCCCCATTGCCGCTCGCTCAGATAAGGTCCCCAGCGGCGCCATCGGTCGAGCCCCGGACCATGGAGCCGGGCACCTTCCATCGACTGGAGAAGATTGATAGCGCGTAGCGGTGGCATGGAACCTCCCGACCCGAAACCGACCATCCAGCAAGTCAAGTGCATGAACAGTCTGTCCTTTTCCATCGCGAGCGCCGTGTGCGCGCCGCATCAGGTGCTCAACATCCTCTCGATGCGCAACCGTTCACCGAGCGACCACGCCTGAAACCGGGGTGCCGCGCGGCGCTTGCGGCGGGTCGCCGTCGGCGGATTCGCTGACGTGAACGAGCCCTGCGGAATCGAGGTGGGCATACAGCGACGCGAGAAAACACACACGCGCCGCTTCGAAGCTGACCGCGGCGGGGGATGCCCGCTTCGCGCCAGCGCGCAACCAGCTTCGACGAACGGCCCCATCAACCGTGGCCAGCCAATACCTTAATGATAAGCGCCATCGCGTTGCGGCGGCGATCCGCCGTACTCCGGGCCGACAGGAGCGAGCGTGCGCCGACCGGGCGGTTTGAGCGAGCTTGGTATTGTCAAGTTGAAGCCGGGTCGACGAATATAATGGGGCATGAAGAAAGCTTCCGCCTCCGTTTTGCCGTCGGCCGAGGCGCCGATTTCGTTCAAGGGCCATCGATTTCCGCCGGACATCATCAGCTACGTGGCGTGACTTGTAGCGGCAACATGAGATTGTCGTGTTCCTTGTAGGCCCAGTGTTGGACATCCAGTTCAGTGCGTCGGCGACGAATACGACGCGCACGACCACTATGACGATGCGGAGGCAGCGCGGACGACCCTCTGGAATTCAAGCGTTGGCCCCTTGGGCGCCCAAAACCGGCGCAAGCCTATCCTGCAATCACTCATTTCCATTGCGGTTTTTGTCGCCCGGAGTAAACGTTTTGCGTGGAGGTCGCGGCTTTCACGCAAATGGACAGTTCAGGCCCTGTAGAGACGCTGCGCAACTCCGTGCGAAGAAATGACGTCATGGTTGCCGCGAAAGCGCAAATGTAGCGTGCTTCCGGGTGTGGAAAAAATCCGTGGGTCTGTGCGTCATGCTCTTCCGCTTCAGATTAAGCCGCGTGCGAGAACGTTGCATACGTCGCGCGTAAGAGGTGTGTGTCGGTGTGCGTAAGTAGTGCGTCAAGGCGGTTACACCAGGCGCAAACCGCATGCGTTAAAAATGCGCTTTGGCGGCACAACGCAATGCGTTCCGGCTGCGTACCTGAGAACGGGTGAAAGCGTATCGCCTGCGCCCGGCGGATACAGGCCGCGTCCGGTGCCGTGCGCAATACAGGACGCAAGGTGAGCGTGATGTGAGCGCAGAAAATGGCGAACCTCTGGCAAACTGCGCGCGTTGAGGGTTCACAAGGATGTGCAAACCGATTGCGTTAACGGCGGGGATGTCGCGGCGTCAAGGTTTCCGTGTTCAGCGCAAACGCAATGGTATCGGTGGCGACAAGCTCTCCACGATCAGCGCAGATCACCTGCGCAATGGCGGCGAATGGGAATGCGTCAGGGTGGAAACGTTGCGTGCCTACGACACGCGAAAAAAAGTGCGTTGTTCTTCCGGATTCCCATGAGTTCCCTGGAGTTCCTACGGTGTCTTGGGGCGCAAAAAGGACGGCATTGACAGGTGCGTCATGCGTGAGCAGGATCGTGCGCAGGCGGTGTGCTCCGATGTGAGCAGGAGGTGGCGATGCCTGTTTCCAGGGTCTATACGAAATCGCAATGGGATGCGTTTGCCCGGACGCTCGATGCGCTGCCGGAAAAACCGGAGGCCGAACGCGGCCTGAGTGTTCGCGAAGCGATGAAAGAGGTGCGTGCCCCTATCCGTCATGCGCAAGGGAAGGGATATACGCTGGAGCAGATCGCGGAGCAGGCGAAACGGGCAGGCATCGATATTACGGCTGGCACGATCCGGTATGCGCTGCGTTCTGAAGGGAAGGGAAGCCGCGCAGGAAAGGGAAACAGCGCAGGCAACACGGCGCGTCCGGCGACCGGAGCGCCAGCAACGGGAACTGTCACAACACTGCCCCGCGCGCATGGAGCAGCGCACGGTGGCGGGTCACGTGCGGACAGCACGCGCAATGAGGGGCGCACTGAAGGTCGCAATGAAGGCCGTAATGAAGCGCGTCCGCATGGGGGAAAGGCAGAAGTCAGACCGCAACCCATGCCGGTGCAGGGTTCGCTCGCATTTGCGATCAAACCCGATACCGACGACCTGTAAAGGACGGCAATGGCAACGACCCTCAACCCCATCTATCTGGTCGGTGGCAGCAAAGGCGGCGTGGGCAAAAGCATCGTTGCGCTGGCGCTGGCCGATCACCTGCAACGGCGCGATGCGAGCCTCGTACTGATCGAGACGGATACGTCAAATCCGGATGTCATGAAGGCGGTCCACGGCGAGATCGAATGTGCGGCGTTCGACCTTGACGAGGCGGATGGCTGGATTGGACTCGTCAACTACTGCGATGCGAAGCGCGATGCGGTGGTAATCGTCAATACGGCGGCGCGCAATCAGGCGGGCGTGGCGCGCTATGGCGCGACGCTGGCGAGCACACTCGATGAACTGGCGCGGCGGCTCGTCGTGTTCTGGGTCATCAACCGGCAGCGCGACAGTCTAGAACTGCTGCGCGAATTCGGTGCGACGTTTCCCGATGCGACCACTCACGTGGTGCGCAACGCCTACTTCGGCACGGCCGATAAGTTCACGCTCTATCAGGATTCGAACATCCGCAAGGGGATCGAAGCGAAGGGGAAATCACTGGACTTTCCGGACCTTGCGGATCGCGTGGCCGATGACCTGCGCAGCCAGCGCCTGTCGGTGCGCAAGGCGGCAGAGACGCTGCCCATCGGGCAGCGTGCCGAACTGCTGCGCTGGCGCTCGCTCTATGACGCAATGTTTACCGGTGTGATTGTCGATGACTGATGGGACATCCGGTGCCTGGACGGGCCCGGGACGTCCGCGCCGCTCGCGGCGCACCCGCCCGCCCGATCCGCTTGCGCGCCTCTTTCTCGACGTGTCGGGCGAAGTCCCGGACGACGCGAGCATCGCGCGCATGCGACGCGTGTCGGCGGCGCTGAACCTGCACGATAACGATGCGCTTTGGTCGGTACTCGCCGTGCTCGAATACTATGCGCGGCTATATGAGGTGATGCCGGATCGCATCAGGAAAGTGGGCGAGGGCGGCCTCGATACGATGCGCGCCGAAGTGAGGGAAGCGACGGATGTGCTGATGGCGCAGCACCGCGATGCGCTCGCGCGTTGCAAGGAAACGATACGGCTTGCCGAGCACATGATCCACGAGCATGAGGAACGCTACCGGGCCGCTCTCGCGGGACTGAACGAGGCCGCGCTCGATGCGCTGGTGGACCGCGCCGCTAACCGGGTCGCTCGGGCGGCGGGCAACCGTCTGATGGGCGCGTTTGCCATCGCGGCACGTGAGCAGCGCGCGCGACTTGACGGGGCCGTTGCGGCTTTCGAGCGGGCGACGCTGGAAGCGGGGCGGCAGTCACAGGCCGGGGCGAAAATACTGGAGCGCCGGTACTGGCGCGCGCTGAGGGCCACGCTGGCGCTCGGGTTAACAGTGCTGGCCGGTGCGGCAGCGATAGCTGTCTGGCTGGCCGTGTCGCGGGGATAACAAACAGGTGCGGCAGGCGCGAGAAGTGGAAAGGGGATTCCCGGCCTGTCGCGTGATGCGCTAGTGCATGGCGTTGCGCCGTGCGATGAATGCGCTAATGTCCATCAGCAGCCTGACCAGATCGTCGGCCTCCAGTGCCAGCATGGGAGACACGAAGCCCGTGTCGGTGGCCCGCGTGACAGCGATACAGAAATGCTCGCCGTTGCGGTATTCATCGTCGGTCACTTCGACGGCGGTTGTGAAAACGTAGCCGGAGCCGTTGTTGATTGCGATCACGATGACCTTGAAGCATTGTTTCATGATTGCCTCTGTCCGGATGTGCACGCCTGTCGGCATGCGGGGAGTGCGGCGCAGTCCTGCCGGGCTGCGCCGGGTCAGCGGGTTCCACTGGACTGACCGGCGGAACCCGCACGGTTACGCAGCGTTCTGTGTCATGGACGCGTCGTCAGGGCGCGTGGCGGTTATGGCGGGTGCGCCGGTCGCAGCGGTCGGGAACGGCCACGCGGGTAGCGCGCCGTTGCGGTCTGTCGCGGCGGGCCCCTGTGTCCCGGTCGGGCTGTTCACCGGCGACGGGGTTCCGGTGTCTTCGCCGGGTTCCGTGCCATTGATGCGGTCGGGGCCGTGGCTGTCGCCGTGGTCGTCGCCTCGCGCATCGCCGTCCTGCCACGCTTCGTCGCGGGTGTCATCTTCATCGTCGTCGTCCTCGTCAGGCTCATGGGCCGCGCCATCGGAGCGCGCTGCCGGGACTTCGCGGTCAGTGAGGATTTCCGGCAACCATGCGGACTTCGCGAGCCGCAGTTCGGCGGCGGCTGCCGCATCCGCCTTCTTCATCTTGCCGAGATCGGCGGCGATCTTCGGTGACACGGCGCTGGCGACGACTTCCGCGATGCGCGCCTTGCTGACATGATCGAAATACGAGGCGCGCGTGGGCATCCAGTACCGCGTCATGTCGAGGTTCAGCGCGCTGGCAAGCGCATTGATGGCGTGAGGCTTTTCTTCCCCGGCGATGCCGTCGAGCAGGGTGCCGGTGCACAAGGCGAGCAGGTCCAGCAGGGTCGAGCCGGGGTCCTGTTCGATCAGCCACGGCAGCAGGTCCGCGCGCCGCGCGGGCAGTTCGCGGCTCCAGCGCTCGCGCTGCGCCTCGATGACACCCCACGCGGTGGTGGCGGGCAGGTCGTCCGCCGCGCCGAGCAGGCTGTCCCGGTTGCTGTTACAGGACAGTGCCAGTGCGTGCGGCGCGAAGCCGAGCCCGTACCGTTCCGGAAAGATTTCCGGAATCATGCGTTGCAGGAGCGCGGCGAGTGCGATGGACGGCCGCGCGATGAGTTCCGCATGAACGGCGGCGGTACGGTGCGCGGTCAGGCGCTGGCAGAGCTTCGCGCTGTGAACCGGCTTCTCTTTCTGCACCGGTTGTGCTGCCGGGTCCGGTTCACTGTCCGCTTCGGGCGTGCCGGTCACGATCGCGCCCGCCGCATCCAGTGCCGCACTGTTCGCGCGGCGCACCAGACCCCGCTCGACCACCAGTTCGCCCTGCGGGCTCAGGATCACGAATGCGCCTGCCTCGGCCATCTGCTGAACGTCCCACGTCAGCATGCGGCTTTCGAGCGCGATGAGGGCAGCGTTCACCCGGTCGATTTCGGTTTCGAGCCGTTCGGCTTCCTCGTAGGCGTTCTCGCTGTCCTCGCCCAGGGCGTCAAACTGTTCGGCCAGTTCGTCCTGCCGCGCGGTGAGCGCGTCCATTTCCCGCTGTTCGTCGTTGGTGAGGGCGCGCTGCACCGGTTGCAGCCTGCCGTAGCGGTTCAGTTCAAACACATCGTGCTCGATGCGGCCCTCGGCCCAGCCCCATCCCTCATTTCGGACTGCTTCGGCAGCGGCGTCGAGCTTCTGTGCGGCGAGACGCTGCAGCAACTCGGCATCGGTAATGTATCCCGCGTTTTCATCGTCGCTGAAGAGGTCACGTCTCACGTAACCTCCCTGTGCTTCATAGGCGTCCAGCCCCACGAAGCGCACCAGACGGCTGCGGCTCGCGTCGATCTCGGTATGCGTGATCGCCTGACGCAGATAGTTGGGCTGGCGTTGCCACTCGTTTGCATCGAACCAGATGCGTTCCTGCGTTTCGTGATCGTCGGTAAGCGCGAGCGCCGAAAGCTGGTCGAGCGTGATGGCGTCCTCGCGCAGCAGGGCAAGCAGCTTCGGGGAGGCGCTGGCGAGCTTCATGCGTCGTTTTACCGTGATCGGCGCAGCCGAGAAAAGTGCCGCGATGTAATCGACGCTGCGACCTTCCTCGGCCAGCATCCGGTAGGTGCGCAGCACGTCGAACGGGTCGAGTCCTTCGCGTTCGCTGTTTTCGATCAGCGAAATGGCGAGGGCTTCGCCTTCGCTGACGATGCGCACCGGCACCGGGTAGTCAGCGCTAATGTGGCCCTGCCCGAACAGCAGGTCGAGTGCGGCCTGTCGGCGCTGACCGGCACAGACGCCAAGCTTGCGATGTTTGCCTCGTGAGCCCTTCATTTCGTGAACAATGAGATTTTGCAGCAGCCCTTTCGCCCTGATGTTCGTGGCGAGCGCGTCAATGCCCGACAGTGGTTTCGTACGGGCATTGAGCGGCGTGCGCCGCAGGGCGGAATACGGCACAGTCACGACCGGCTGCTCGTTGCCGAAACTGGTTTCGAGCAGCGGCGCACCGTTAGCCGTTGCGTCTGTGACGGTGTCGGCTTCGGCGGCGTTTACGGTGTCGTTCATTTGCGTGTTGACTTCGGCTTGCATGATTCACTCCAGATAGGAAAAAGGAAGGCTCCGGGTCGCGTTGGTACGGAATTCCGTCAGGGCTGGACCCGTATAGGAGTCCTGATAGAATGAGCCGGAACCGGGCGGCGATGGGCCGCCGCCCGTGCCGTGCTTACGGCTTCATCTGGCGCATCGCGTCTGCGAGCATCCACAGCGCGCGGTTCAGTTTCACGTTCTGGTCGATGCCGGTGATGGGGCGGGTGGACATGGAGCGTCCGCTGCGCGAGCGTCCATGCAGGCCGCCCTTGGTCAAGGACTCCTGAATCCGGTTAAAAACGGTCCAGAGATCGTCGCGGCGATCCTCGAAGCGCCGCACGTTCAGAAGCTGGCTTTCGGTAACCGGGGCGGGCGCTTCCGCGTCGGTCGGGTCGTAACGCAGCGCGAGGGCGGAGCGGGCGAACGCGTGCTGTTCGTCGCGGCTGAGTGTTACGGCGCGCATGCCGTCCTTCTGTTCGCGGATCAGGTCGAAGCCGTCGAGCACCTCGAATGCGCCGTTGATGACGTTCCGCACGATATTCCCCTTGTGGGGTATGCGAACCTCGCCCACGGTTTCGCCCGCGACCATGCCGTTCTGGCAAACAAATCTGTAGACGCCACCCAGCATTTGATAAGAGCTGGTCCCATCGTGCGAATTGAGGAGGATGATTTCGTTGACGTCCTCGCCGGTAATCTCGCTCGCAGGGCGCATGCGGATCAGATGTTTTGTGAATTCGCGCTTGTCCTGATCGCGTACGCGGGTCTGGCAGACCATGAAGGGCTCGAAACCTTCGTTGCGCAGGCCGCGCAGCACATCGATGGTCGGAATGTAGGTGTAGCGTTCCGAGCGGCTTTGGTGCTTGCCGTCCGCGAAGATGGACGGGGCGACGCGGCGAATCTGGTCGTCCGAGAGGGGGGAGTCGGAGCGGAGCATCGGGGAGTCATAACGGAAGGAGGAAGCAAGTTGCATGTCAGTCTCCAGAGAGAGAAACAATCAAAAAGGGTTGATCGGTGTTGCGCTGACCGGGCTCCAAGATTCGCCCCGCTGTGGGGGTTGGGCTCGTCCTGGTGGAACCTGGGGCTGGCTTTGCTGCCGCCAGTCTCCTGAGTTCGCGCCCGTGCGACTCAAGGAGCCGATGGCGGGCAAACGTCAAGGAAAAAAGGCGAGGGAGGGGTGCGGGCAACACGGTCCCTCGCCCCTTGACGTTTGCCCGCCATCGGCTACTGTCGCGGGTGTCGGGCCGGAACTGAGGAGACTGGTGAATGCAAGGCGTCGGGTTTGACCGGGATGAGCCGCCGCGCGGCGAGCGCGAATGTGGAGGCCGCCTGCGGCCTTCACCTGATTGGGGGTTAAAGGTGTTGGGTGTCGGGGGTTGAGGTTTTGCGCCAGGGATTGAAGCCCGGGAGGGCCGGGACGCCGCCGGCGGCCCGGTGCGAAGCACGAAAGCCCGCCCGCAGCGCAAGCGGAGGGGGCGCCCCAGAGAGGGTTTCAGGACTGCGATGGCACAGCCTGCTGCACCGAGCCACTGACACTGGCCGTTGAGGACAACGCCATGGCAGGCGGCGGCGACGTTACGCTGGACACGCCCCTTGCGACGAGGTCTTCAAGGTAGATACAACGGATAGCCTATGTCCGCGCCGGCACGTGCCGACAAAGCCGGTTAGAGAACGACAATTATCCTGGCCGGTCCTTTGACAGTTACCGTGGCCGGTGGTGAGGAGTCGAAGGCGGCGTAGCCGCCGGAGACGACGAACTACCGGCGGCGCCGGAGTAGCGGGGTTTTACGATGGCTGATCGCGTCGAACAAGCGAACAGTCATGCCTGGAACCTACGTGACGGACCAGCAGGTCCGACTCTATATGAGCAAGCGCAAACATCACACTCAAGAAGTCGCCGCGGCGATGGCGGGCATGAGCGTTCGCACGGCCCGGCGCATCGAGCATGACGGCCGTCTGCCGTCGCAGAAGCCATCGCGCGCGTGGCGTACACGTCACGATCCGTTCGCGGAAGTCTGGGAGAGCGAGGTCGTGCCATTGCTGCGCCACGCGCCCCGGCTCAAGGCCATCACGCTGCTGTGCAAGCTGCAGGAGGCGCATCCCGGCCTCTTCCCTGACAGCATGCGGCGCACGCTCGAGCGGCGCGTCAGCCAATGGCGCGCACTCGAGGGCCCTGGCAAGGAGATCTTCTTCCCGCAGCAGCACTTGCCCGGCGTGCAGGGGCTCTCGGACTTCACCGACATGCGGGATCTGCGCGTGACGGTCGCCGGCGCGCCCCTCGATCACCGGCTCTATCACTTCGTGCTCGCGTTCTCGCACTGGGAATACGGCTATGTCGTCGAAGGTGGCGAGAGCTTCGAGGCGCTCTCCACCGGATTACAGAACGCGCTGTCGCAGGCCGGCGGCTGCCCGCATGAGCATCGCACCGACAGCCTATCGGCAGCGTTCAAGAATTTGCAGACTGAAGAGGACTTCACGGCTCGCTATGACGCACTGCTGGTGCATTACGGCATGGCCGGCACGCGCAATAACGTCGGTGTGGCCCATGAGAACGGTAGTGTGGAATCCTCGCACCGCCATCTGAAGGAGGCGATCGACCAGGCGCTGATGCTGCGTGGCCATCGCGACTTCGACGATCGTGCTGCCTATGAGGCGTTTGTTCGCGACGTCGTCATGCGCCGTAACCGTCGCAACGCAGCGGCGTTTAACGCTGAGCGCGAACATTTGCAGGATCTGCCCGCACATCGCACGACCGACTTCATCGAAGAGGAAGCACGCGTGACACGCTGTGGCACCTTCACCGTGCGGGGCATTCTCTACAGCGCGCCGTCGCGCCTGATTGGCCACCGTCTGAAGGTGCGCGTCTATGCCGATCACCTCGACTGCTATCTGTCCGGCGCGCTCGTGCACAACACAGCACGGGGCTCGCATGCGGCCAATAGCCGCCGTCGCAAGCTCGACTACCGGCACTTCATCGAGGCGCTCAAGCGCAAGCCCCAGGCGTTCAAGGGGCTGGCGTTTCGCGACGACTTGTTCCCGCGCGAGGCGTACCGCCGGACGTGGGAGCGGCTCGAGGCTCAGCTCACGCAGCGCGAAGCCTGCAAGACCATGGTCGGACTGCTGGAACTGGCCGCGAATCACGGAGTCGAGGCCGTTCTTGCTGAGCGGCTCGAGGCGTTGCTCGCCGCCGGTGAGCTGCCCGATCTCGAGCAACTACAGAATGAATTTGCGCCGCGGCAGGCGCAGTGCCCAGACGTGGCTGTCGACATGCCCACGCCAGCTCTCTACGACACGCTGCTTGGCGAGGAGGTATCGGTATGAACGCGCCAGCAACCTACGATGCCGCCCGTATGGGGCTGATGCTCACCGAGCTGCGCTTGCCGACGATCGCGCGGCTATGGGCTGAGTTCACTCAGCGCTCCGACAAGGAAGGCTGGCCATCGACGCGTCTGCTCGGCGCGCTGCTCGAGCATGAACTGGCCGAGCGCGCGAAACGGCGCATCGAGCGGCATCGCGTCGAATCGCATCTGGACCCAGGCAAGACGCTCGAGGCCTTCGACTTCGGCTTGGTACCGATGGTGTCCAAGGCACATGTAATGGCGCTCGCGAGCGGCGACTCGTGGCTCGAGAAAGGCGCCACGATCCTGCTGTTTGGGCCACCGGGTGCCGGGAAGAGCCATTTAGGCTCCGGCATTGGCCATGCGCTGATCGACGCCGGGTACCGGGTGCTGTTCACACGCACCGGCGAAATCGTGCAGAAGCTGCAGGCGGCACGCCAAAGCCTGCAGTTGCCATCGATGCTCGCCAAGCTCGATCACTTCGATCTGATCATCCTGGACGACCTGTCGTACGTCAGAAAGGACCAGGCCGAAACGAGCGTGCTGTTCGAATTGATCGCGGAAAGATACGAGCGTCGAAGCCTTCTCATCACGGCCAACGCCGCGTTCTCCGGCTGGAATGATGTCTTCCCCGATCCCTCAATGACGGTCGCCGCCATCGACCGACTGGTCCATCACTCGACGATCTTCGAGCTGAACGTGGAAAGCTACCGGCGTCGCAGTGCCGACGACAACAAGCGCGCGCGGCGGCGTCAATTACCCCACCCCGAATCGGAAGGAGCGACAACTATGCCGAGCTGAGCAGCGACAACTAACCCCGCCGACCGGCCAAGATAGTTGTCGCCCAGGCGGCCATCGTAATTGACAATCTACAGCCGGTATCGCCCACGTCGTTGCTAGAATGCCGGACTGGAGAACAGACCGTTACGCCCCATGCCTCTGCCAGCCGATGTTGAACTGCTCACAGGTTTGAGCATGAATGACCGGTATGCCGCATCGAAGCCGCATGGCCCCGTACCCGGGCGTTCACGGACCAGCGCGTTTGCCGGATCGCGCATCAGGTTCCGGGACCACGAACTCGTGGTGGTCGAGATTGGACCCTTCGCGCGTGCGCAGGACGCCACCGTGACATTTCGCGCGCGATCGGTGGGCGCGCAGGCCGTACCGGTGGGCGCCATCATCGGGACGCGCTGGGGCGTCTGCGAAGTGGTGGCCTGAACGGTGAAGTGAGCAGGCGGGAGATCCTACGCCGATTGCTCACGTGAGGCTAACGCGTGTGCGCGGAAACGGCGTAAAACGACCGGCCGGGTTCGCGCGCTGGGGCAGATCCTTGCGACGTTCGGGCAGATCGTGATTACGTCCCTGACGCTCGAGGTTCAGCAGATCGGGAACCAGACGCATCGCCGCATGGGTGTGAGCTGTCGGCAGGGCGGTGCGAAGCGCAGCCCGCGTGCGAGGCGGGTTTTCCTGACCAGCGGGCAGGAAGCCCGACGGGACCGGGTGTGTCGACCATGCTCATGCTGGACGTGCCGGTATTCTTCCCGGTGTTGCCCGGCGGTTGCACGGGAGGTTCACGCCGGGCGCGACGCCCCGTGAATTCCACCGCTCCGCGACGAAGCAGCATCGGGGGCTTCCCGCTATGCGTCGATCAGTGTGTCCGCGATAGTCGCTCGAATGTGGACTGCGGCCTGCGCTGCCACGTCCGCATGCGCACTGTCCTCGACCACCCTACGGGCAGGCGCTGAAATGTGCTCCTTCCATGGCCGCCTTCCCCGTCTGGCCAGCATGGTTCCCCGGCAGTCCGGCGCGCCGCAATGGCAGGCGTACTGCTCCCGAAGCAAACGGGTGTGCCGTCCTTCCACGAAGAGCGCGTAGTCGATGCTCAGTTCTTCGCCGGCCGGTACCGGGCTCACGGTGCGAATGAAGATCCGGCCATCGCGGTCCTCGGCTTCGCAGTTGGGGCGACATGCATGGTTGATCCATCTGGCACTGTTGCCGCCGATTGCCCCATCGACGACGGTGCCGTTGCCGACGTCGAAGTAGAAGGTGTGATCCGGCTGTGCCGGGTCACGCGGGTGGCGGAGCACGGCCTCGTCCCATGAGATCCTTTCGCCCAGGTACTCACAGACGAGTTCGCCGGCCACAAGCGCGCACGCCGCGAACACCCCTCTGCCGTGAACGGGCGACCGCCGCACAGTAATCCGGCGGCGATGACGCAGGATACTGGCAGGTTTCAATGAGAGGGTATCAGGGGCGTTCATCAGCAGTATCGTCGATACGGTTGCGGGGGCCGATGCAATCGACCCGGGGAAGAAACATGGATTGCACGGCCGGAATTTCCGTTGCAACCGGTGCAGCGCGTTACCTGCGTCAACGCTGACGATGGCAGGGGAAACAGCCGTGTGGCGTGAACCGGGCTGCGCTGCAATTGCGTCAGGCCGGAAGCGCTATAGTATCCTCAGGTCACGGATCCTGCCGATCTCGGGTGATCGTTTCAGGATCAGGTCGGCGATGAATTCGGGGAGCAGGGCGCGCGGAACGTTGGCGGGGATGTCCTCGACCAGATGCGAGGTGATACGCGCGATAAAGTCATTGGGGGCGCTTGCCAGACTGTGCTCATAACTGACTCGGTACTCCATGATCAGCCGTGCTCCGACGGATATTTTCTGTGCGACTGATTCTATCAGCAACTGGCGTGACGACTGGCGATCGGGCCACCGTCTCCCGGTGAATGCCGAGAGACGGGGACTCCTGAATGGCCGGTGAACGTCCCGGATTGGCCTGGCAAGGTGCTCGATATACCAGGCAGGTCGTTGTGCAAGCAGCGGCGCCGTTCGAGTTCTTCCTGTGTGTCAGGCTATGGCCCGACGTGTGCGTCGGGGACCCCGCGATTCAGGCGTCGTGATCGTCGTCCGGCGCAATCGGCGGCAGCGCGTCGGTGACAAGAAAAATCTTCAACCGTTCATCGGCCTGTGCAATCCGGTGCGAGGGGAGCGTCGAGAGCTGTTCGTCGTGCAGCGACAGAACGTGTTCAAGGGCTCGCCCGTCAGCTTCAGGCAGCGACCAGTCACCTGCGGCCTTGATCCGCGCGGCGACAGCGTGCAGCGCCGCCTCGGAGATCCGGAAAGGCTCGAGGGAGCGACGGCCAGTCAACGTTTCGTGAACGAAATAGGCGAGGTACACCGCCCTGAACAGCCGACCGATCAGTTCGATATTGCAGTTTCCCCGCGCGCAACGCGGCAAGCGCCATATGGTGCTCGAGTGAGCGGTGACGCGAGATCGTCGCCGGGAGCGGCAGTAACAGGTCCCGCGTCATCGGCGGTCTGCCACCAGATTGTCTCGACTTGCGCGGCTTTGGAGTCGGTGCCATAGAATAGTTTCCAGTCCGTTGCATTCTACGGCACGCGCAAGATCCGGAGGCCGGCCGCAAAAGGGGCATGGCAGGGCGTGCTGGTTAAGCCTTGCAACACGTTTCGCGCGATTTTTCCGCAGCGAATGACGCTGGCGGTCCGGGTCTGATCGCGGATTGCCGGGGGAACCGATGCAATCCGCGCATCCTGCGCCGATTCGTGTTCCGAACGGCTGTCCGTGTCGGCTGGCCTTATGTTGGCATTAACGTGGGAATCGACTCAGGTCTTTGCGGCGGGTCGTGTGCCGATAAATTCGGAGTAGCCATCCTTGTATGAACGGATCCCGTCCTTGTCGAAGTCAAGCAGTTGATCCGCGGGTATATTGATCGTCACGCACCATAGGCGGACATGCCTGTTCCGGCTCGCGAGCCGGATCTTGTCGGCTTCCCAGGGCGACTGTAACCAGCTGGCGATTGAATCGTCACACTGCCGCGCAGCGATGATGCGCTGCTTCGGATCTCCGTCTCTCCGCCAGTACATCAATGAATACGGGCATTTTGGCCCGTTTTTCGTTTCTGCCCGCCAAAGAACCCCCCATAGGCGAAACCGCGTTGCGGCACGCGACGACCGGGTATGTGACGCGCTCGTTATGTTCCGCGTCTGCGTTGCGCTGAAGAATATTTTCGCTTTCACCGAAAATGGTGGACCCCGCGCACGCGCGATACCTGTGTCCATTTCGACCCTCCCGAAACCGCGAAAAGGGTCGAACGCGGACTCAGAGAGCTTGCCAACGTGCAGGAATTCAAATCTTTAGTTGGTGGGCAAATCGCTTGCCACCGCAGCCATTCAACTGCCTAGGGAGCTTGTTAGTTTTGAATGACAGCTCCCACGAAATTCGAATGCTCCTTGCCGACCCTTTGCCGCCACCTGGTCCATAAGGACGGCGAGGACCGTTCTCAGTACTTCATCGGCCACTCACCCGGAGGAGCGTGTGCTACTCGCCGGCGAAATCCGTCATCGCACGCAGGACCGCCATTGTCGGGACTCGTTTCGCTTCCCAGATGCTTCTTCGCCCGACAGGCCACTACCTTTTACGCAAGCGATGTATCGACGCTTTGAACGCACGAGCGTTAATTGTTTGCCATACTTCCGTACGAATGTCGTTACTGTCCGCTGGTTGTTCCCGTTACCTGTTCAAAGGCCGCAAGCAGCGCTTCCGTGCATGGTGTTCAACTCAAATGGGGGCAGATATGGCTTCCGGAAAGTACAGCGGCGTCAACCGAACAAGCCGAACGTATTCCTGCTTCTGTAACAAGGCGCTTGCCCAGTATGCGAATCGCCGCATCGGCGCAGATCTCGCGCGACGAGGATTTCTGATCGGCATGGGGGCGGCCATGCTGAGTACCGTACTGCCGGAACTCGTGCAGGCACAGAGCGCGAGTCCCGCCGCCGCTGCGCCGCAGCCCGTCACGTTTACAAATTTCCGGCTGTTCGACGGCAAGTCGGCCGCCCTGCGCGATGGGATGTATCTCGTCGTCGAAGGAAGCCGCATCTCACAGCTGGGGCAAGGCCAGCCACCTGCGGCCGGAACGAACCGCACAGTCGATTGCGGCGGCAAGGTGATCATGCCGGGGCTGATCGAGATGCATTGGCATGCCATGCTCGCCGCACTGCCGATCCAGACGATCCTGCAGGCCGACCTGGGTCTGGTCTATCTGGCCGCGAGTGCGGAAGCCCAGCGTACGCTGCTGCGCGGCTTCACGACGATACGCGATATGGGCGGACCGACATTCGCGCTGAAACAGGCTATCGATGCAGGGATGATCCCTGGCCCACGCATTTATCCGTCCGGCGCGCTGATCACGACGACAGGCGGACATGGCGATTTTCGCCCGCTCACGGCCATCCCGCGTACCACGGGCGAAGTCAGTGAGCAGGAAAGGACTGGCGCGAATGCGATCGCCGATTCGGCGGACGAGGTGCGGTTACGCGTGCGCGAGCAGTTCCTGCAGGGCGCAACGCAGATCAAGATCATGGGAGGCGGCGGCGTATCCACGCCACGTAGTCCCCTCGACATGCTGACCTTCACCGAGCCCCAACTGCGCGCAGCTGTCGAGACCGCGGGCGACTGGGGGACCTATGTGGCCGTTCATGCGTACACGTCAGAAGCCGTGAAGCGAGCCGTGGCAGCAGGCGCGCAATGCATCGAACATGGTCATCTGATGGACGATCATGCAGCCGAGATCATGGCGAAGAACGGGACATGGTTAAGTACCCAGCCATTCGTGAACGAGGACGACGTCGGGCCGCTAACGGGACCGATCCTCGACAAGTTCCGGGAAGTCATCGTGGGCACCGATAACATGTACAAGCTCGCGCGCAAGCACGCGCTCAAGGTGGCGTTCGGGACCGACCTGATCTTTTCGCCGGCCGTGACGGCCCGCCAGGGTTTGATGATCGGCAATATGTCGCGCTGGTACAACGGCGCCGAGATTCTGCGGATGGTGACGGGACACAACGGGGAGTTGCTTGCGCTCTCCGGCGAGCGCAACCCCTATCCCGCCAAACTGGGGGTGCTTGAGCGGGGCGCATGGGCCGATTTGCTGGTCGTCGGTGGCAACCCGCTCGACAATGTGGCACTGCTCGCCGATCCCGACAAGAACCTGAAGCTGATCATGAAGGATGGGCGCATCTATAAAGATGCCATGCAGACCTAGACCTGCCTCTGATAGCTGCAGCTTTCATGGTTCGCGAATGTCGGCTTACGAGGAAGTCGAATGGTCGAGGTCGGCCAAGGTCGTACCAGATAAAAGAGGAGACTCCAACTCGACGGGGCCGTCGCTCACTTCACGGATTGAGCCTCGTAATTCGCTGGCCTTGTACGCCAAGCCCGGCCATCAATCCCTGCTGACCAAAGATAAATGCGTAGACGTCCGCCTGCAGCGTTGTGGTGTTCATCGACCTAGCTGCGCCCGCATCCACGACTACAATGGTCGGGCCTACGCCAACAGCCCAACCACTACTATCGAAGGGTTGGCGCGCGGCTGCGTCGGTCATCAGGAACAACGCCTCCGAGAGCGTCTGCGCACCAGCCTGCAGGCCCCACGAAACCCCTGTGTTTCTGAAGTAGCCCAGGACTTTGCCGTCGGAACCGAACAGTACGCCTCTTCCGCCTTGTCCGCCCACCCCGAGGCCAGCCCGGAGGATGTTCGGAAACACGAGAACTGCCTTCGCCCGATCATGAAGGTCTCTGGTTCTGGGCGCCGTGTCAAACAGTTGCTGCAGCGCCGCGCGCGCTTGGGCCTCCAGTTCTGCATCACCCGTTCCGGGCGACGAAGTCTCTTGTGTCGAACAGGCCGCCGTGAGTAGCAAAAACGGGACCACGAGAAAAAGCCGCAGATACTTGCTCATGACACGCGCTCCATTCGGAATGGCGACCTGGCGGTATGAAACGAACTCCCGCATCGGGATCTTCCCGGGTCATATCGATAGTGGCACCTGCCTGGCTTCAAGACAATTGGACTTTGGTCCAATAGCGGCGTGGCAGATGCGTGAAGCCATCCCCGGTCGCACTATGTTCCGGGAGTTGGCCTGCTCGCCGCGCGATGAGCTTTTCGTCAAGGCAGTGGGTACCGCAATCGACAAGCGCTACATGGTCCCCTGACCGGACGAAGGTCCGGACAATGACTTGACGGCATGTTTTGGACCTGACGGTCCGGTATCCGTAAGGAGCCGCCCCTCGAATGTCGGTGTGAGAGCGCGGGCCAATGCCCGTAGATGGCGTGCGCCGTGCAAAGGCGGCGCTTTCCCAGTGGGTGCAAGCCCCACCCGGCAACCGCTCCAGCCGGAAGCAACCGGAGCAGCTATGGAGGTAACGAAGTGGCTGAAGCCTTCGGTGTAGCGTGTCACGAAATACGGTGACAGCGCGAGTGTGCAGGCCGTAACACGTGTGAACGCCGAGCAAGCCTCGAAAAGGTCGATGCGCAGGCCGACCCGACTGCCATTACGGGGAAGGCTGATACGGCTGGGCGAAATGAGCAGGCAGGACGCCCAGCCGCTGCGCCGGGGTAGTGGCGACAGCATGCACACAAGGGAAGCGCACGCAACACGGGAAGCCCCTTGGCGTGGTCAGGGATGACCAACCGGACGCCCGTGAGGGACAGGCCGGACGCCTTGGGGTGACGGAGAGGCCCGTAGTACCGTTGAAGCCGGGTAATGCCGGTGGAGGAAAGGGGCCTCAGTTCAAGACAAACGCAACACGTAGTGAGGGACCTGGAGATTGGGCAACCTATCAACTCCGATCAGTGTTCAGAAGCTGCAGATGGCGTTACACGCGAAAGCGAAGGCCGAAGCCGGGTACCGCTTCTATGCTCTGTACGACAAGATCCATCGTGAGGATGTGCTGGCGCATGCGTACGCCCAGTGCCGCTCGAACAAGGGCGCGCCGGGTGTCGATCGGCAAGACTTCGCGCAGGTCGAGGCGTATGGGGTGTCGAAGTGGCTCGGCGAACTGGCGCTGGCGCTCAGGCAGGAGACTTACCGGCCGGACCCTATCAGACGAGTGTTTATCCCGAAGGCCAATGGCAAGCTGAGGCCACTGGGCATCTCGACCTTGCGAGATCGGGTGTGCATGACAGCAGCGATGCTGGTGCTCGAACCGATCTTCGAAGCCGATCTTCCACCCGAGCAGTACGCCTACCGGCCGGGCCGCAATGCCCAGCAAGCGGTAGTCGAGGTGGAAGAACTGCTGTTTCGCGGGCACACGGACGTCGTGGACGCCGACCTCGCGGACTACTTCGGAAGTATTCCCCACGCCGACTTGATGTTGTCGCTCGCGCGACGCATCGTGGATCGGCGCGTGCTGCATCTGATCAGGATGTGGTTGGAGTGCTCCGTTGAAGAAACCGATAACCGAGGCCGAAAGACACGTACGACCGAGGCCAAGGACAGTAGGCGTGGCATTCCGCAAGGCTCACCCATCTCACCCTTACTGGCGAATATTTACATGCGCCGGTTTGTGCTGGCGTGGAAGAAGCTCGGGCTTGAGCGAAGTCTCGGCAGTCGAATCGTGACCTACGCGGACGATCTGGTGATCCTGTGCAGGCGAGGCAAAGCTGAAGAAGCGTTGTCGCGACTACGCGAGATCATGAGCAAGCTGAAGCTGACGGTCAACGAGGAGAAGACACAAATCTGTGCGGTTCCGGAAGGGGAATTCGACTTCCTGGGTTACACGTTTGGGCGGATGTACTCCGCAACGACTGGCAAGGCCCGTATGGGCATGCGCCCGTCGAAGAAGAGCATCCGACGCATGGTCGAGAAGATCCATGCGTTGACCGCCATCTCCATGACGTGGCTCGATACCACGGAGTTGGTAGGCAAGTTGAATCGCACGCTACGCGGCTGGGCGAACTACTTCAAGGTAGGGACGTTCCGACGCGCGTACCGGGCGCTCGACAGCTATACCGCTGCGCGGTTGCGCCGGTGGTTACGGAACAAGCATAAGGTTAGGCGTCGCAGGGGCGGGAGCTATCCACTCCAGCACCTCTACGGGCACTTCGGTCTCGTACGCCTGACGGGTCCTTGGCTGTAACTTGCCGTGTACGAAGGCGTGATGTCTTTGTCCGAGAGCCGGATGCGGGAGATCTGCATGTCCGGTTCGATGAGCGGGGTGTGAAAACGGAACCATGGTCAGGTTATTGGGGCACCGCCAGACGAAAGAGGCGGCAACAGACAAACCCAGCCTAAAGTCACCGCGTCACATCTCGACTCTACCGAGAGTACGCATTCACGGCAACCGCCGGAATGCGGTCGTTGAAAATTCCAGCGGCCGCTCTATAGAACGTTCATCGAACTGGCGCTATCGGCCATGAAGCGACATTCGCCCGCACCGAGGCTCGGACATTCACAGGTCGGTTGCGCCTATGAAGCGGCCATTCAATTCGCGGAGTTGAAAATCGCTTCATCGGCCGTTGCCGATATCCAAGTATCGGCGCCCTTAGAGGGCGCAGGTCGCTTCAGGGCCAGACGCACCTCAACAAACGCGAACGGCCAATCGCATTGGAAGTGGATGAGTACTTGCGACCCCGAGCAGATTGACAGCGCTGGATTCATCCGCATTGAGCCGAGGGCTCCCCAGTCTACGTCTCATTTCTACACAATCGTCTGATCGTGGTGGCCACGGCGAGGCCGGAACCTGGAGGCAGCTCGGGCTGGCTGAGCGAAGAAGCTCGTGCCTTTCGTCTGTACTTGTCGTTTTGCATCAAATACGAAGCTTGCTTACCACGTTTTGCTCGTCCCGGGAACACGAAAATATGAGCGACCGACCAACTCCCTTGTCAGCGATCGTCCGAAACGCCTATCCTTCTTTCCATCAAATATCAACCGACGTCGCGAGCAGCTTTTTTGATCGGAGATGGCATGAAAACAGAAAGCTACACCGTGACCGGGCCTCAGCCAATAATTACCGAGCTCGCCGAGGAGCTGCGGGTCCATTTGCAGGATGGTCTAACGGTTGATGTGCGGCCGGTGTCGAATCAGTCAGACCCAAGGAAACCTAAGCACCAGTTTCCATTGCTTGAGCTCGTCTTATCTATTCCCGTTCACCTCGTTAGCGCGTCGATCTACGACATCGTTAAGGCGAAGATCGAAGCGATTCGTAAGGATCAGAATTTCAAGATCACTTCGAAGGTCGATGAGCAAAATTCAACTGACGGCAGAAAATGAGCGAAGAGCCCCCGATGCCGCTAGACGGGCAACGGCTCAGAAGCTTTCGCGACCCTTGGCCCTCCTATTTTGGTGAGCATACCTACAATTTCTACACGCTCATACTCCAGTCTGCGAAAGGGCCGACGGAGCGCCGCATGCTCGCAGAAGCTGTGGCATCGTCGCACGAAGAATATCATTGGAAGCAGCATCACGGGTCAAGTTGGGGGGCTTTCCTATCACTGCTCAAATTCGTCAGAGAATCTGTTGCCGTAGATATGTTCAGAAAGGCTGATCCGCAGCATTTAAAAGCATATTTCCACCAGAGGTTACAGGAGGACGGCCTTCCTCTAATTGGTCGATTCAAGGATGGGAGTTTCTCTTTCCCGAATGAAGCTTGGTCCGATAGAGCCCTTAACTTCCTGTCATTCGAGTCACGCCAATTTCTTATCACGGAATCAATTTTTAACGACACGCAGGCAAATATTTCGACTGCGGGCATGATCTCGGGCGAAAACATTATATCTCAATCAATGGAGGATGCCACTCATAGCTTAATTGATCTATTTAATATTGACGTGCCCCACGAAAGAGTTGTATCTGCGTATGAGTTTGCACCGAACAGCTGTGACCTTGTGAAAGCACTCAACGGTCGCGCCTTGACCTCCCACGCGATTGCAGAGGGCGCCGCCACAATCCAAGAGTTCATGGTAAATGTCGCGGGAATTAAAACCTTCAAAAGCGACATTCAAATGTATACTTTGAATGGTGACCCTATATCCCTCGAAATCCCCGTTTTGAAGGTCTGGCGCAAGCGCCTCGCAGAGATCGCGTCGACCGATTACGGAATCGCCTTCGGTATTTACTTAGAAAACGTGGCACCAGAGGCGGACATCTTTGAGCAGTATGTACATCTGGCAACCTTTTTGATTGTTGCTGATCTCGCGCTAAATCCGCCTCTCCCCCCGACGGTAATCTGGGATGGCAGCAGACGATATGGCTGGCATGATATCTATCCACCACATCGATTTGGACACCTACTTCACGCGGTAAGAAAAATAGGAATCTATATGCTGGAGGATAATAATCCGCGGCTTAGTCAGTATAGGAGCGATCTGATAAAGTCGTCTGGATTGCCAGATCAAATAAATAGTTTTCCAGCAATGCATAATAATCCAGATTTTTCAAAAATCAGATTTTCATTGAGAAATGGGACGATTGATGAGGGGGCGCTCGATCGATTTTGTTACTACGACTACGTACTGTGGATGAACCGCCGGATGTTCGAACTCAGACAAAAATGTCCGCAGATGCTGATTTTCCCGCCCGCTGTACTTGGCAGGTCAGAAGTTATGGCGTTGGTTGATCTGAAAGACAAGGGGTTTTGGTATCATCCACAAATCTATGCTACGCCAACTGGTGTTCATCACGCCGGCAAAGAAGATATGAAATTTCACGCGTGGTGGCTTCGTTCAGTTGAATGGTTCTATGTCCAATATGATCTCGTAGCTGTCACAGGGCCGCTCGATCTTTCCGCGTTTCCGCATAGAACTTCGGATGAAGTGGAGGGCGATTTGAAATTCGTTCGCAAGTGCGCGCACGACTTGTTCGGTACATCTCCTTGGTAATTTCCCCCCGGTAGTGGTTTCGAAGCAGGTCAAAGCGGGGTTTATTTCCCAGTAACTCGTGTACGACAGCGAGCTGCCGCCAGATAGCAGAGGACTCGATCGAACGCAACAGGGCCAAAGTGCGCAATCGTTGAAGTCGGCGTGGTGATTCGCCGTTCCCTTTGCCGAACGACCGGTCCGCAACAGTGCGCGGCTATCTCAGCGTCGATACACGAACGTCGGCATAGCTAGGTCACGCATCGTCGGACCACTAACCAATTGAACCGCCGCTCTACTTTGGGAAACGGACGTTGCCGTCACCGGGAGCCGAATGACGGCAACGGGTCGATCAGCGACATTCGAAACGCCGCTTCTGGACGACCTGTCCCGCCTCTGCTGGCAGGTACCTGCCCAGCTGTGACCAGTATCACCGAATGCGGGGCAGGCTACCTATATCGCAAGATTGTCGGTCACGAACCACGTCTCATCCGTGCTCGCGCCGGACAGCCAATTCACGTCAAGCCACCTTCTAAAGCCCGACGCCATACAACGGTTGCGGATGCCTACTTGCCGCCGATGCCGACCTTGCCGCGCCCGACCTTTCGATGCGGCACACAGGGGCGCAGCCTCTTCCTTGAGCTAGCCGTCAATGTGACGTGCTCCGCAGGGTAGCGGGTCGTCCTGTTCAGCGCGGCCTGATAGGCGGAATGGCCCGGATCGATGCGCTTGAGAGCTGACATCACTGACTCCTCCTCAGAGGATTCTAGTCCGAAACGGCACGGCGGTTATGTCGCCTTCCTGAACATGCTGTAGTCGAAGTCCGCGACCCGGCGCTCGGCGAACCCGGGCGTGCCCTTGACGATTGCCATGCGCTCGTTCCGGTGTGTGCCCACAGGTAATTATTCGAGCGCGCGGCGCACACGCGCGGGATTCTAACCTTCAATCCAATCGGGACTCGTGCGTCCCTTCCCGGGTGGGGCGGGACACGGCATGCCGTCGGGGCGACAAAAACCGAATCTCGACGGGCACCCCAAGCAACGCATCCTTTCGGCCATCGATCACGACATCGCGAGCCTGCTGGAACAGTCGGCTGATGCCGAACCGGCTCCGGCACCCCGGCCGCGCATGAAGGGGCGGCTTCATAATTCCGACAATAAAGCACGCTAAGCGGTGGACGCAGGTTGCCGGCTGCGCATTCGTGTCCGCCTCTTGTCGGCCGGCCATGAGCGGTCACACTGACCCTGCGAGAACTGTTACCCGAAGCGGTCGCTCATGAGCCTACAATAGGAACGCATCATCGCGGCCGCAGGCACCGAATTGCACTGCGGAGAACCAATGGGGGACGGCGATGTTCAAATTCATCGATGGGTTACCGCAAGATGTGCTCGCGATCGAAGCCACGGGCAAGGTTACGCACGACGACTACAAAAGTACACTCATACCCAAGGCTGAGGCGATGATGGGCAAGGGGCCGATCAAGATGCTCTATGTCGTCGGGAAAGAGTTCACGGGATTTGAGGTTGGAGCGCTTTGGGATGACGGCGCGTTCGGGCTGAGGCACTGGCACGATTTCAGCCACATCGCGGTGGTTACGGATCTCGCATGGCTACGGGTTATGGTTGGTATGCTAAAACCCTTTTTTCATGGCGATGTCCGCTTGTTCTCGCTTGCTGAATTGCCTACCGCGAGACGCTGGATCACGGACTCCAAGCGAGTTAGTCGATGAATAACATCCGCTGCTAAAAATCTGAAATCCATCTGCGCTACAAGGCGTTTCTACGGAAGATGAATTTGCCGGAACAACCTCATTGCACCATTTTCGATTCCCTATTGCTGTCAGTCACGAGTGTCTCAAGCAGTCGGCCTCGGCCTTTCGCGCGAGACGCAGCTCGCGAATTCAGGCCCGTGGCGTCATCTGGCAGAGGTCGGCCAGTTAAAGACCTTCGACGTCTCGGCCAAAATTGACGACAATGTTCCCAAGGAAAGATTGCGGGTCGTGCTCCGTCGTCGGAGACGCCGCTGAATCTAAAAGGAAAACATGAGACGACTGTTCCTCGCTGGGCTCGCAGCCACCTCTTTCGTGACTTGCGTTCATGCGCAAAGCAACGCGTCCGGCCCGCTCGTCACGCCCTCGGGTAACGTGCAATTCGTGCGCGTCGACCGCGATTTCGTGGGGATGCTCGACAAGGAAATTTTCGATCGCTTCAGCGCGAGCACGCTCACCCATTTCGACGACGTCGGCAATGCAAATGACAGCGTCACGCGCACGCTCGTGCAGACTGATTCCGGCCCGGTGCTGTACGACTTTCGCTACCATCCGCCACTTGTGCAACGCTCGGGTAAGCGCATGACGGTCAAGCGCGTGTTCTGGCAAGGTGATGAAGTCGTGATGCAAAGCTCGCAAGGCTGGTTCCAATTCAAACGCGGCGTGCTGACGAAGCTGCAGTCGTCTACGACGACGTACCATTGATTACGCGCACACCCCCAACACACGAGCCAGCGATGACATACGTCGCCTCGCCGCGCACGCCGTTGCTTTTTTTCAAGTTGCCTTAACCTCTTGCGGGTCGAGCTCAGCACGTCGTCGTGGGACAGGTTTCGGCGAATCGACCTCGAAGGCTAAGTCGTTGAAAATCTGTCCGGCGGTGGGCTGGGGGGCTAACGATTTGCGGTGCACGGGTGGCGGACTTCGAACGCTTGAGGCACGTCTTCCGGTCACCCCATTATTCGAAGAGTTCCGCCGGTTGCTCAGTCTCCGGGTTGCAACCATATTGAGATTTCACGCATGCCGATGAAACCTTCAAACAAAACCACGTCCTCGAAAAGACGACGTATTTTGCAATTTGCGGTCGGAATCACACTTTTGCATGGTGCTCGGAAACAGATGCTCGCCTCGGCGCAAGCGGCGGCATCCGGAGCGCTCACTCGCGTGCGTCCGGGCGATCCAGGCTGGCCGTCCGAGGCGCAGTGGAACGAACTCAGCCAGCAGGTCGGCAATGCACTGGTGAAAGTGCAATCGCCCCTGGTGGCTTGCCTGAACGCGCCTGATAGTGATGACTGCAGGCAACTATTCAGGGAGCTCAAGAACCCCTATTTTCTGGGCGACGAGGTGGGTCTAACGCAAACCCTCGGCTGGGTTGACGCGTGGACATCGACACCCAGCGTCTACGCGGTGGCTGCCCGCAACACGAATGACGTCGTCGTCGCCGTTAACTTCGCACGTCGGAACAATCTCCGCCTCGTGGTGAAGGGCGGCGGCCACAGCTATCAAGGCACATCGAATGCGCCGGACTCTCTGCTGGTCTGGACGCGAAAAATGAACAACATCACCGTGCCGGACGCGTTTGTCGGCACAGGATGCGAGGGACATGCGGCACCGGTGAGGGCAGTCACGGTGGGCGCCGGCGCGCTCTGGGCGCACGTTTACGATGCGGTCACTACCAAGGCGGGCCGTTATGTGCAAGGTGGCGGCTGCATGACGGTCGGCGTGGCCGGCCTGATCCAAAGCGGCGGGTTTGGCAGCTTTTCCAAGGCCTACGGACTGGCGGCGGGAAGCCTGCTCGAAGCGGAAGTTGTGACGGCAGATGGCGCCGTCCGCATCGCCAATGCCTGCACCAATCGCGATTTATTCTGGGCGCTGAAAGGCGGCGGCGGTGGCAGCCTGGGCGTGGTCACCCGGCTGACGCTGCGGGTCCACGAATTGCCCGAGACCTTCGGCGCGGTGAACATGACGATCAAGGCGACATCGACGTCTGCGTTTCGCCGGCTGATTGGCGTGATCATCGACTTCTATCACCAGAACCTGATGAACCCGCACTGGGGCGAACAGATCAGATTTCGTCGCGACAACGTCCTCAATATCTCGATGGTGTTCCAGGGGCTCAGCCGCAGCGAAGCGCAGGCGGTCTGGCAACCGTTCATGGATACCCTTGCCGCGGCCCCGGACGATTTCAAGGTCGAGTTCTCGCCACTGAAGATTGTCGCCATCTCGGCCCGCAGTTTCTGGGCTCCAACCCTGTTCAAGAAGCTCCTCGGCTTCATCAGCACCGACGACCGGCCGGGCGCACCCAACGACAATATCTTTTGGTCGGGTAATCGCGGAGAGGCGGGACAAGTGCTGCACGGCTACGAGTCCGCGTGGCTCCCTGCGGCCTTGCTGCAAGATGGCCGGCGTCAAACGCTGGCCGACACGCTGTTTGCGGCGACCCGTCAATGGAGCGTGTCGCTGCACGTCAACAAGGGCTTGGCGGGTGCACCGGCCGAGGCTGTCGCTGCCGCGAGAAACACCGCCACGAACCCGGCCGCGCTGGACGCCTTCGCGTTGCTTATCGCCGGGGCGGAGGGGCCGCCCGCGTATCCGGGCATTCAGGGCCACGAGCCCGACACCGCGCTGGCGCGCCGGGACCGGCAGGCCATCGGACGTGCAATGGCCGAGGTGCGCAAGCTGGTTCCAGACGCCGGTTCCTACGTGGCGGAAAGCAATTTTTTCGACGCGGACTGGCAGCGGTCCTTCTGGGGCTCAAATTACAGCAGGCTGCTCGCCATTAAGGATCAGTATGATCCCGATGGTTTGTTCTTCGTTCATCACGGCGTAGGGAGCGAACGCTGGAGCGCCGACGGTTTCACGAAAATCGTCTGAACGACTCGACCTTCGAACTCGCACATATGGTTCAGCGGAAATCGCATTTCGAAATCTCGTATTGAGGCTTCCCAGCACCATTCGGTCATGACAGGCCGCTAACGTGAATGTTGAAAGGCTATATCCGGTCGACTCCCGCCGACCGCATCGGGCAGGACCCGGCCATCTTCAGCCGTTCGGATTCGCGCTCACGCGGTCGTTTGAACAGCTGCTCCGCTCAGATAACGGACCTTCGTGTGGGGACCGTGTCAGATGAGCACTCTCGTTACGTGCAGGGAGCGACTGATCATAGTCACCGAAAGCTATAAGAACTGCAGATCAGGTGCTCAGGGGATGAGCCTGCTCCATGCATGTCGATTCGTTCACGAAGGCGGCCGACGACTCGACCGTGCGCTCCCGGTAGTTTGACGCGCACGAGGCGACGGGAGCCGTGACGATCCGATCATCCGTCCCGATGAAAGCCACGACGATCTGCGGAGGCGCCCTGCGAGTTCGCTTCGAATACGTCCCCGACAAGGCGCGCAGCCAGAACGATTATTGCAGGGCTAATTGCGAGGGTGTAAAAAGTTTTGTGTAAACGGTCATTTGGCAGGAGACTGCCAGCAACAGGAGCATAGATGACCGTAGCGAAACGCAATAAAAGAGAGAAACCCGATGCTGAACTCGTCAAGCTGGCAGACAGCCTGCTGGCGAATTACCAGAAGCCGGAAGACCTGATAGGCGAGAACGGCCTGCTCAAGCAGCTTACCAAGATGCTGGTGGAGCGTGCGTTAGAGACGGAGATGTCCGAACACCTGGGCCATGGCAAAAGCGAAACGGTGACCAATGCCACGGGCAACACCCGTAATGGCCATAGCGCCAAGACGCTGCAGGGGGAGTTTGGCGAGTTGCCGCTCAATATCCCGCGCGACCGTCAGGGGGCGTTCGAGCCGAAGCTGGTGGAGCGCCATCAGACGCGCTGGACGGGCTTCGACGACAAGATCATTTCGCTGTATGCGCGTGGCCTGAGCGTGCGCGAGATCCAGGGGCACCTGGAAGAAATGTACGGCACGGAGGTCTCGCCGACGCTGATCTCGGCGGTCACCGACGCCGTCAGTGATGAGGTGAAGGTCTGGCAGGCCCGTGCGCTCGACGCGCTTTATCCGATTGTCTATCTCGACTGCATTCACGTCAAAGTGCGCGACAGCGGCGCGGTGCGGACCAAGGCGGTGTACCTGGCCATCGGCGTGAACATGGCCGGCCACAAGGAAGTCCTGGGACTGTGGATCGCCCAGACCGAGGGGGCCAGGTTCTGGCTGCAGGTGGTCACTGAGCTGAAGACGCGCGGCGTGCAGGACATCTTTATCGCCTGCGTCGACGGGCTTAAAGGCTTTCCTGAAGCCATTGAAGCGGTCTACCCAAAAGCGGCCGTGCAACTGTGCATCGTGCATATGGTGCGCAACAGCCTGAACTTCGTGCCGTGGAAAATGCAGCAGGAAGTCGCCGCCGACCTGAAGACGATTTACACTTCATCGACCGTCGAGATGGCCGAACAGATGCTGGGCACCTTCGAGGCCAGGTGGGACAAGGACTATCCGTCCATCGGACAGAGCTGGCGACGCAACTGGGCACGTGTGATTCCGTTCTTCGATTACCCACCGGAGATCAGGAAGGTGATCTACACCACGAATGCCATAGAATCGATCAACATGAGCCTGCGCAAGGTGATCAAGACCCGCAGCTCGTTCCCGACCGATGAGGCCGTCACCAAGCTGTTTTACCTGGCCCTGAACAACATCAGCAAGAAGTGGACGATGCCGATCCGCGACTGGAAGGCCGCACTGAACCGCTTCACGATCCAGTTCGAAGAGCGGCTGGTGCCGGGTTAAACCTCAACCCGTTTACACAAAATTCCGGACACCCCCCTAATTGCTAAATATTCCTTACAATATGCCGCGTCTCTGGTCTTCACCAAGCTTCAGGATCGAATGCTTGTGCAAGTGCTCGGGCTGAATCCTCTCCCAGAGCCCCGCCCGGCCAGCCTCTCTCTCCAACTGCTCGTCTCTTCGCAACCACTGCTCGACGTTCCTGATCCTGTGAGGATGGATCTCGTCCAGCAAAGCATAGTCGCGCTTGATGATGTTATGCTTCCACTGGTTCCAGAACCCGGTGAAATTGTCCCGGAAGGTCATCGTACTCTTGTCGTTGGGGTCTGCGTTGTATCCCGCAGGCAGATCGGCGGCCGCCTTCAGCGGGCCACCGAAGTAGGCCTCGAGACTCGTATCGATATATCGGGCGGGATGCCCCGTTACCCGCTCGAACGCAGCTGCGAGATCAGCATACTTGACGTGGCTCGATCGCAACCTCGAGATCCATGCCGCTGGCGCGTCCCGGGTTGTCGAACAACCAACGAACATAGTATCCGCAGTCTTCGATCGCGACGTGGACGACCGCGCCATCTCCAAGAGGCACTCTCCAGGTTACGATGCCGTCCTCCACGGTTGGTGTCATGGGTGTCATCGACGAGAACGCCATCTCCATGTATGGGCCCGTGGTGAAGAGCGCCGCACCCATTCTGTCCTTGTTGTCTTGATTCTGGGATAAGATCCATTCGCCCATGCGGCCCTTGCCGTCATAGTGACCAGTACGGAACCTGGAATCGTACCCCGCCTTCTTCAGCGTATAGTCGAGGTTGCCGTACACGAAGAACTTGACCCCTTCCTCGAGAGCGATTTCGTAGCAGCGGATCGCCCAGTAGGTTTCCGCTTTCTCTCCTGTATTGAAGCCGTCGATGTTGATAAAGGCCCCATCGCATGCGCGAAAACCCTTCCGCAGATTAGCTTCGTCGGCGAACGAACCTTCCAGGATCGATACATTGCCGAGGTCGACGAGGGACTTCGCGCGAGCCGAGTTGGGATCTCGACTGAGAGCGAGAACGGAATATTTCCCATCGCTGACGAGGCCGCGAACGACGGGTAGGCCTTGTGCCCCCGTCGCCCCGATGACGAAAATTCTGGAAACATTCTGGGATGACATGGTTCGTTACTCCGTTTGTGAAATGATTCGCAGGGTACGCCCGCGCCGAACTGCACCCTCGGCGCGACCAGAGCCGGCAGCGGCCTTGATGTCGGGCGAGGGCTCGATGTCGGGGATCGACAGGTCGTGCGTTAGTCGATGGTTGTATTGAGGGTCATGGGGTTGTCCTGATAACTGATACGCCTTTTTCAGAAACAGGGGCTCGTCGAACCTTGGCCGCAAGGTGATGCGTGGACGAGCGCTTCAAGCAAGTCCGAATGTTTTCCTCAAGCTTGAATCGACGGGACCAGCGGGCATAAAGCGGCGTAACTTGCTGAGCAACGATGCCTGTCCGGCAGGCATGCGACGCATCCGCCAGGCGCCAAGCGCCGCTTCGACAATCGTGTTTGCCACGCCCTGGGGCGCGGGGGCACCTTTGACACTGTTCACAGCTGCGCTTGATGCAAGGGCACGTTCGCGGTCATAGGCAGCGATTTTCGAGCTTGCCTGAGACGCGTTGACGTCCAGATTGGTCCTGGTAAAGGATGGCTCGACCAGCGTGACGCGTATGCCGAACTGGCGCACCTCATGATCCAGGGTTTCGGTCAGCCCCTCGACGGCATGCTTCGATGCCGAATAGAGGCCCATGTACGGGGCCGGGAGAAAGCCGAGCACGGAACTGACATTGACGATCCTTCCACCGCGTTGTGCCCGCATGTGGGGGAGTACCGCCTGTGTCGTGCGAAGGATGCTGAAGACATTGGTGTCGAACAGCGCCGCAGCTTCGGTAACCGAGGTTTCCTCCACTGCACCGATCAGACTCGTTCCCGCATTGTTGACGAGCACGTCGATTCGACCGACGCGACCGACGATGGTGTGGACTCCGGATTGAACGGAGGCATCGTCGCGAATATCCATCTCGACAAGCTCGACGCCCGGGATAGGCGCCGCTTTTGCGATGCTGCGCACGGTGCCGAATACGCGGCACCCCCGCCGGGCAAACTTCTCCGCGGCAGCGCGTCCGATACCCGATGACACGCCTGTAACAACGACAACGGTGGAATTCGACATGGCGGTTTCCTTCGATACGGTGAATTGATGGTGTTTTTAACTGCCCGCGTCGAGCGCGTCCTCCAGCGTTTGCCCGGAAGGCTGCACCTGCTCATGCCGATCCTTGCGCAAGCCAGCGATACTCCCGGGTCGAATCCTGAACCAGATCGAATACATCGCCGGCAGGAACACCAGGGTCAGGATCGTCCCGGCGAACGTGCCGCCGATCAGCGTGTACGCGAGGGTTCCCCAGAACACCGAATGGGTCAGCGGGATGAACGCGAGGATCGCCGCCATGGCCGTCAGGATCACCGGTCTGGCACGCTGCACGGTGGCCTCGACGACCGCATGGAACGGATCCAGCCCCGCCTGCCCGTTCTGGTGGATCTGTCCGATCAGGATCAGCGTGTTGCGCATCAGGATGCCCGATAGCGCGATGAGACCGACCAGCGCATTGATGCCGAACGGCTGCCTGAACAGGATCAACGTCGGCACCACCCCGATCAGGCCCAGCGGGCTGGTCAGGAACACCATCACCATGGCGGAGATCGAACGCACCTGGAAGATGATGATGATGAGCGTAACCGCCAGCATGATCGGGAAGAGCGGCAACATGGCGGTCGTCGCTTTGGCCGATTCCTCGATGGAGCCCGCCTCTTCGATACGGTAGCCGGTCGGCAGCCGGGCCATGATGGGCTGAAGCTGCTTCGTGATCGCCGTCGATACGTCCGGCGGCTGAAGGTTGTCGGCAATGTCGCCCCGTACCGTGATCGTCGGCACGCGGTCCCGCCAGCGCATGACCGGCTCCTCCATGCGCACGTCGACCTTGCCCACCTGCGACAGCGGAATGCGCTGTCCGTTCGCGCCAGCCAGCGTGAAATCGCCGATCCGCGCCGGATCGAGCCGCACGTCGCCGGCCGAACGCGCGATGACCTGCACGGTCCGGATATCCTCACGCACGGCGGTGACCGGTACGCCGGTCAGGAGGAATTGCAGTTGTTGCGCCACGGCGCTGGATGTCAGCCCCACCGCCTGCAGGCGATCCTGCTGCAACGTGAAGTGCAGCGTGGGCGTGCGCGTACCCCAGTCACCGTTGACCGTGCGCATCATCGGACTGGCCTCCATCCCCTGCTCAACTTCTCCCGCAATACCGCGCAGCCTGTCCGGGTCCGGACCAGAGATACGGTAGGCGACCGGGTACGGTGAATACGGACCGAACACGAGTTGCGTGACCCGCACACGCGCCTCGGGGGCGAGACCGTTGGAGACTGCCTGACGCAGTCGCTGCTTCAATGCGTCGCGCTCATCCTGGCTGTCCGTGCGCACCACGATCTTGGCAAACGACGGATCGGGCAGTTCCGGCCCCATCGCCAGGTAAAAGCGTGGCGCGCCTTGCCCGACGTACGCGGTGACGATCCTGGCTTCCTTCTGCTTCGCGAGCCACGCTTCGACCTTCGTCGTGGCGGCGCTGGTTTGCGAGATCGACGTGCCATAGGGCATCTGCACCTCGACCAGCACTTCGGGACGGTCGGAGATCGGGAAAAACTGTTTTTTGACCACGCCCATGCCGAGGATGGCCAGCACGAAGAGGCCCACGACCGAGCCGGCGACCAGCCATTTGCGCGCGATGACGCGCGTGAGCAGTTGACGGAAGCGGTTGTAGCGCGGCGTGTCGTAGATCGCGTCGTGACCGCCTTCGACCTTTTTGAAATCGGGCAGCATCTTCACACCCAGGTAGGGCGTGAAGACCACGGCGACGACCCACGATGCGATCAGCGCGATCCCCACGATCCAGAACATGTTGCTGGTGTATTCGCCGGCCGTGGAGCGCGCGAAGCCATTGGGCATGAAGCCGACGGCGGTCACCAGCGTGCCCGCCAGCATCGGCGCGGCCGTATGACTCCACGCGTAGGCGGAGGCGGCGATGCGGCTGTAGCCTTCCTCCATCTTTACCACCATCATTTCGATCGCGATGATCGCGTCGTCCACGAGCAGGCCGAGCGCGAGGATCAGCGAGCCGAGCGTGATGCGATCGAAGTTCTTGCCGGTCGCGGCCATCACGACGAACACCACCGCGAGTGTCAGCGGTACGGCCGCGGCAACGACCAGGCCCACCCGCCAGCCCATACTGACAAAACTCACCAGCATGACCACCAGCAGCGCAACGAAGAACTTCACCATGAACTCGTCGACCGCCGAATGAATGTTGACGGCCTGATCGGTGACTTTGGTCAGGCTCATGCCCAGCGGCAGCCCGGCGTTGATTGCGCCGACCTCGCTGTCCAGCGCCTTGCCGAGATCAAGCCCGTTCCAGCCGTCGCGCATCACGATACCCAGCAGCAGTGCAGGTTCGCCGTTGTTGCGGATCATGAACGTCGCCGGATCTTCATAACCACGTGTGACGGTGGCAATGTCCGATAGCTTCAGCGTGCGGCCCTGCGCGACGACCGGCGTGTCGCGGATCTTCTGCAGGTTGTCAAAGGCACCGTCCAGGCGAATGAACACCTCCGGACCTTTGGTCTCCACGGAGCCCGCCGGCGTCAGGGCGTTCTGGCCGTTGAGCGCGGCGAACACGTCCTGGGGGCTCACGCCCAGCGTTGCCAGCCGGTCATGTGAGAGCTCGACATAGATTCTCTCCGACTGCTCGCCGATGATGTTGACCTTCTTCACGCCCGGCACGTGCAGCAACCGCTGGCGCAGCGTCTCGGCATCGCGCACCAGCAGGCGCTGCGGTTCGCCCCTGGCCTTCAGGGCGAAGAGGGCAAACGTGACATCCGAGTATTCGTCGTTGACCATCGGCCCGATTACGCCAGCCGGCAGGTTGGCTGTCTCGTCGCTGATCTTCTTCCGGGCCTGGTAGAACTGTTCCTGTACTTCCGAGGGCGGCGTGCTGTCGAGCAGGGTCAAGGTCGTGAAGGCGAGGCCTGGCCGCGTATAGGTCTCGGTCCGGTCGTACCAGCGCAGCTCCTGCATGCGCTTTTCGAGCTTCTCGGCGACCTGATCGTGCATTTCCTGCTCGGTCGCCCCGGGCCACGCAGTGATGATGGTCATCACCTTGACCGTGAACGCGGGGTCTTCCGCCCGGCCCAGCTTGAAGAACGAAACAAGCCCGGCCAGTGAAATCAGGCAGATCAGGAACAGGGTGATGGAGCGCTCACGCACGGCGAGCGCCGACAGGTTGAAACGGCCTTCGCTCACGGACGGGCTCCCTCGGAAGCTACGGCGACGGCTTGAGTTGCCACCCGGACCTGCTCGCCTTCGCGCAGCAGCTGTGCGCCGAGCGCGACGATGCGCTCGCCTTGCTTCAGTTGACCGGCGACGCGGGCGCTATCGTCATCCAGATGTTCGACAGTCACCGGCCGCCAGGCAACCTTGGCCGGCTCACCGTTGATGACCCACACCCCCGGTCCCTTGCCCGCGTCCAGCAGCGCGCCGATCGGCACCTGCAGACCGCCTTGCACCGCGGAACGCGCGTCCGGAATCTGGACCGTCACCGTGGCGCCCAGTGGGGCGTCGGCCAGCTCTCCCTGCAGCACATACCGCGCTTCAAAGGTCCGGGTACGCGGATCCGCCGTATCCGAAAGCTGGCGCAGCGTCGCCGGCACGCTCACACCGCCGTTGCCGAACAGCGTGGCCTGCGCGACCGAACCGATGACGGGGCGCAGGGTTTCGGGTAGCTGGATGACAGCCTCGCGGCGCCCGGCGTGGGCCAGGCGCACCACGGGCTGGCCGGCGCTGACGACCTGGCCCGGTTCGGCCAGCGTTTCCATCACGACGCCATCGCCGTCCGCCAGCAGTTCGGCATAGCCCGTCGCGTTGCGCGCAACGTCGGCATCAGCCTCGGCCGCACTGAGCTGCGCTTTGGCGGCATCGGCCGCCGCCTTGATCTGGTCATAGGCCGATGCCGATATCGCGCCGGTGCCGCGCAGGTCGCGATAGCGCTCCTCATCCTGCGCGGTCTGCTGCGCGCGTGCTCGCGCGGCGGTGACCGCGTCCTGCCGGGCCTGCGCGGCAAGCCTCAGATCGACGGGGTCGATGCGCATCAGCGGCTGACCGCGCTTGACGGTTTGCCCGGCATCCACCAGCCGCTCGAGCACCTTGCCGGAGACACGAAAGCCCAGGTCGCTCTGCACGCGCGCGGCGACGGTTCCGGTAAACGAACGGGAGGCGGGGATTGCCGCCTGAGCAATGGCGGTGCGCACCAGGGGCGCCTCGGTGCGCGGATCGGACGGTGCTTTTGCGCCGCAGGCGGCTAGCGCAAGTGGCAGTGCACAGACGACTGCAGAGGTAGCAAGGCGACGCCGGAGCATGAAAGTCCCATAGACGGAGTGATCGGGGCTTTCATTATGGTTCTAGTAACCAAAATAGTCAATGGTCACAATCGAAATTTCCATCACGGCGACAGACTGCGCAGCACGAGACTGGACAGTTGGGCAGGCGCGACCCTGGTGTAATCGAAGCTGTACTGCAGGAGCATTGGGTTGAGGTAGGGGCGCAACACCAGATAGATCGCCATCGCAGTCTCATCGAGCGGCGTCTTGCGCTCGAAGTCCCCGCTCTGCCGGCCCGCCTGGAGGACGTCCTGAAGCAGCTTCTGGACGCGCGCTTCATACGCAAGCACCGCCTGCCAGTTCTCCGTGGCCGCCGATGCGGCAATCTCGTAGAGCTTGCGGTCCTGGAAAAACAGACGGAGGCTCGCTTCCGTGAAGACGTTGAACATCCGCCGCAGCTTCTCCGGTGGCAGATCGGTCTGTGCGACGGCCGACCTGACCTCGGTTTCGATCTCGTGCAGGCAGTTCGCGCAGATCATCTCGCCAATGGCCTGCTTGGACTCGAAGAACTTGTAGATGTAGGCCTTGGAAAAACCGACGGCCTTGGCGAGGTCTAAGACCGTCGTTTTCTCGTAGCCATACCGGCTGAAGTGCTCGGTGGCGGCGACAACGATCTGATCGCGTACCTCGTGGTCAGCGGGGCCGCGCGCCGGGATGGGGGAAGGGGTGGCTTTTTTCATGGGTAGAGCATACAGGAATGGACAACCAGTGACTATTTGGTATTATAGTCACAACCGGAACCCTTGCGAAGACGCTCATGCTACCCAAACCCATCCTTGCCGCGGTCATTGTCGCCAGCCTTTCGGCAGGCTGCGCTGTAGGCCCCGATTATGTCCGGCCCGATGTAGCCATGCCCGAGCAGTTCCAGGGCCAGGCCGCGGTGGATCACCGGCACGCGGCGGCCAGCGCCGACCTTGTCACGTGGTGGACGGGTTTCGGTGATCCGCAACTCACACGATTCGTCACGCTCGCACTGGATCAGAACCTGGACCTCGCGCAGGCCGCCGCTCGCGTCTCGCAGGCGCGCGCGGGACTTGGCGCGGCGAATGCCGCGCTGCTGCCGTCCGGCACTGTCAGCGGGCAGGCGGCGCGAGTCTACCAGTCGGTTGAAACCCCCCTGGGGCGAGTTCTGAATTCGACGCCCGGTTTCGATCGCTACGGCAACGACTATGAGGCCAATTTCAACGCGAGTTGGGAACTGGACGTGTTCGGAGGCCTGCGTCGCGGGCGGGAAGCGGCACTTGCCGAATACCAGGCTTCGGAAGCCGGTGCGGTGGCCACGCGCCTGGCAGTGGCGGCGCAGACTGGCGATATTTACATCACGATTCGTGGATTGCAGGCCCGTCTGAAGGTTGCCCGGCGGCAGGTGCAGACGCAGCAGGATCTGCTTTCGACCATCAACCTCCTGTATAGCAAAGGATTGGCGGCCGACCTTCAGGTGAGCCAGGCCGAAGGTGCGCTGTCCCAGGTTCAGGCATCCGTCCCGGTCCTCGAGGCGGGTCTGGATGCAGCGATGAACGCGCTGGATGTAATGCTGGGTTCACAGCCCGGCACGCATCGAGCCGAACTGGTCGAAGCTGGTGACATCCCGGTCGCCCCGCGGATCGCGGACACAGGATCGCCGGGAGAGTTGCTCAGGCGCCGGCCCGACCTGATCGTGGCCGAGCGTCGCCTCGCCGCATCGAACGCGCGCATCGGCGTGGCCATCGCCGAGTATTACCCCAAGGTGTCGCTCAGTGGACTGCTCGGCAGCGCCACCTCGGTGGCCAGCGGCAACCTGTTCAGTAGCGGCGCCAGTCAGGCCGCCGGCGTGCTGGGGCTGCGCTGGCGTCTGTTCGATTTCGGCCGCATCAATGCGCAGATCGGGCAGGCCAGGGGCCAGGAGGCCGAGATGCTCGCCGCGTATCGGCTGGCAGCACTGCACGCGACCGAGGATGTCGAGAATTCTTTCTCGGCGCTGGTCAAGCGCGAGGAGCAGGCCGCGGTGCTCACCCAGGGAGTGGATTCCCTTGGCCGGGCGCGAGCGGCCTCGTTCGCAGCCTATCAAAAAGGTGTCGTCAGCCTGATTGAAGTCCTGCAGGCCGACGACAACCTGCTGCGCGCCTCCGATGAGCGGGTGCAGGCGCAAACGGAATCGGCACGCGCAGCGGTTGCTGCCTTCAAGGCGCTCGGTGGCGGATGGCAACCTCGCGAATCCGAAGCGGTCGCCATCAAATAGCAACCCTACGCACCCAACGATTTGCCGGGAGCGTGGATTCTGGCCATCGTTCTTTGCCAGATGAGCGCTTTGCCGCATGCCACACAAACGGATGACGCGAGCAGAAAGCCGCGGGCGAACCCGGCGGCGCCTGCTCGACGCAGCAGCGTCAAGCATCGCCGAAAAAGGGTTTGCTGCGACCAGCGTGGAGGATATCGCAGCCCAGGCCGGCTATACCCGCGGCGCGTTTTACTCGAACTTCAGCAGCAAGAGCGATCTATTCGTCGAACTGCTCCGTCTCGATCACCAGAACATGCAAGAAAACCTGCAGAAGCTGCGAGACGCCGCACCGTCCAGCGAAAACCTGCAAGTGCAGCTCACCTTGTTGTACGCGCAGTGCTATCGCGACGACAACAACTACATCATCTGGGCTGAGGCACGTTTGCATGCCATGCGTGACGCGAAATTCCGGCAACATGTGAATGCCTTATGCCTGCAAAAGCGCGATATGATCGCGTACTTCATTGAGCAGTTATGCCTGCGCCTCAACATACAGTTGCCGGGCCCTTTCGCCGACCGCGCGCTCGCCGTTATCGCATTGATCGACGGCATCCTCTACTTCAACATGACGATGCCCAATGATCTGTCGAACGCTTCGGCCGAAGCGATTTTGAGCAACGTTTTGACAAAGATGTTCTGCAATGCACCGGTCCTGACTAAAACATAGTTTGATCTTGGGTTCTGTTGCAGTAAGGGGCCAGGTTAAAAATTGAGCAGCAAATTTTTTGAGCTGTTCGATGAAGAAGACGAAGACATCGCGATCTGCGCTTGCCCCGGGCCTGGCGAAGGTCCTGAAGCGGCTTCACTACCCGCTTGAAGTGATTTTGCTGTGCGTACGATGGTACGTGGCCTATTCGTTAAGTTTGCGCAATCTTGAGGAGATGATGGACGAGCGAGGTATCGCGGTTGATCATTCGACAGTGTACCGCTGGGTAATGAAGATATTGCCGCTATTCGAAAAGACGTTCCGCAAGCACAAGCGTCCGGTAGGGAAAAGCTGGCGAATGGACGAGAGCTATATCAAGATCAAGGGCGAGTGGAAGGCAGTATGACTTTCCGTGAGGCAGAGGCTGGCCCGCCGTGAGGAATCAAACGCGGGTTAGCATGTCTGCCAGAGCCGCACGGTGTGGACAGGGCCACACCCGGCGATTTCCGGCACGGAGGCCAGCATGGAACACAATAGCACGGTGTACGTTGGACTCGATGTTCACAAGGAATCGATCACGGTCGCCTATTCGATCGATGCCGGCGAAGTCGAGTTGCTCGGCAAGATAGGAACGACCCCGGCAGAGATTGATCGGCTGTGCAAGCGGCTGCAATCGAAGGCACGGCGCGTGTGCGTGGTGTATGAGGCAGGTCCCTGTGGCTATGGTCTGTACCGGCGACTGGTCGAGCAGGGTTTCGAGTGCATGGTCTGTGCGCCGTCACTGATTCCAAGGAAGCCGGGTGAGCGCGTGAAGACCGACCGGCGCGACGCAATCAAGCTGGTGCGCGCGCTACGTGCGGGTGACCTCTCGGCCGTGTACGTGCCTGGCGTTGAAGATGAAGCGTTTCGGGATCTGGCTCGCGCGTGGGCATGCGCGCGGGATGACCTCAGACAGGCACGGCATCGACTGAAGTCCTTCCTGCTCGCGCACGGCGTGCGCTATACCGGCAACGCCAACTGGGGCCCCGCCCATCGACGCTGGCTGAGTGAGCATACGTTTGACAGCGAGTGGCAACAACTGGCGTTTAACGAACACCGGCGCACGATCGAGGACCGGCTTGCGCAATGCGAGCGTCTCGAGACCGCCTTGCGCGAGGCGGTGATCAACTGGCGGTTCTATCCGGCCGTACTCGGGTTGCAGGCGATGCGCGGTGTGCAATTCGTCACGGCCGTCGGAATGCTCTCGGAACTTGGTGACCTATCACGATTTGAACATCCCCGTCAGTTGATGGCATGGCTAGGAGTGACACCGTCGGAATATTCCTCGGGCGGCAAGCGGCGTCAGGGCAGCATTACCAAGACCGGCAACAGCTACGCCAGAAAGCTGCTGGTCGAGGCGGCCTGGAGTTACCGGCATCCGGCGCGCGTGAGCCGCGACATCCAGTGCAGGCACGAGGGCATCCCAAAGGCCATCATTGATCGTGCCTGGGACGCACAGGTACGGTTGTGCCGACGGTATCGCAAGCTGGCCGCACGCGGCAAACACGTCAATATCGCGGTGGTTGCCATTGCCCGCGAACTGGCGGGTTTCATCTGGGACGTTGGCCGTCTGGCGATGTCGCTCGCCATACCGCACAATGCAAAGCCAGCGTAAGCGTAAGCTGGCCTGTCACGCAACCACCAACGATATTGCACGAGTTTCCTGAAGGCGGCGTAGCCCGGCACTCGAGTAACCCGCGGAGGTATTTCGCAACAGGCATCACCAATTTGCGGCGGAAGAAAGCGGCAGGCTCATGAGGCGGACCCCTGTAATGCGGTACCCAACCCGCGGATATCAGTGTGACCCACCGTCGAGACTTACTGCTACGCCGCCCTCAGGAAATTCACGCGCGTATGGAGTCAAACCGAAAAAACCTATCCCGATTGACACGGAAAGTCATATCAATATCTTTATCGGGCAGTGGACAAGGCGGGCGACACGGTCGACTTCCTGCTCAGGGCGAGGTGGGACAAGGTTGCCGCTCGGCGATTCTTTGAAAAAGCGATCGCCCGCAATGGTGCGCCAGAAACCGTGACCATCGACAAAAGCGGCTCCAATCTGGCCGGGTTGAATGCGGTGAATGCCGATCGCGAGACGCCGATCAAGGTGCGCCAGATCAAGTACCTGAACAACATCGTCGAACAGGACCATCGGGCTATCAAACGCCGGACCCGGCCGATGCTGGGGTTCAAGGATTTTCACTGTGCGAGGATCATTCTCGGCGGCATCGAGGTAATGCATATGATCAGCAAAGGATAGATGAAATGTACGGGCAAAGCCCCGTTGTCTGCTTCCCAGATGTTTTACTCCCTTGCCTCATAAGCAATACTGACCATATCGACATTTGTTGCCTCGTCACGCTTACTGCAACAGAGCCTGTTTGCCGACGTGCCACCATTACCATGAACGTCGCTGCCCAGATCCGGAACCCGCACCGGTGACGATAGCGATTCGGGTGGCCAGACTTCGAGTCATTGCAGTCGCCTCGATTCGGGAAATCAGTTGCGTGACTCATACGCCGTGTCCATATGGGACTCGCCGGTACAAGTTCGAGGTCGGAATCAATCCGGCTTGGAGTTCGAAGCCTGTGCAGGTTCGATTCTGGTGCGTAGTTCGAACTTCTGGACTTTCCCGGTCGAGGTTCTGGGAATGCGATCGAATTTCACGGCCTTGGGTACCTTGTAACCCGCGAGGAAACTGCGACAGTGCGCGATGATTTCCTCGGCGGTCAGAAACTTTCCTTCCTTCAACTCTACGAACGCGCATGGCACCTCGCCCCATTTCTCGTCTGGCATGGCGATCACGGCCACCGCGGCGATTGCGGGGTGGCGATAAAGGACATTCTCCACTTCGATACTGGAGATGTTTTCTCCGCCAGAGATGATGATGTCCTTGCTGCGATCGCTGATGCGGATATATCCGTCATCCATGATGACGCCGATGTCGCCGGTGCGGAGCCAGCCGTCAGACAGCGCTTGTGCCGTCGCGTCGGGGTCTTTCAGATAGCCTTTCATACACATGTTGCCGCGGAACATCAGTTCTCCGATCGTCTTGCCATCCCGGGGTACGGGTTCGAGTGTCTCGGGGTCTAGTACCGCCAGCGATGATTGCAGAAGATATCTGACGCCTTGGCGGGCGGTCAGGTCTGCTGTCTGCTCTTCGGTAAGCGACTTCCAGTCTTCTTGCGGAGGGCACACTGCAGCAGGGCCGTACGTTTCAGTCAGGCCATACGTATGGATGGCATCAAATCCCATCCCGTGGATCTTGGCGAGAACCACGGGAGGAGGCGCCGCGCCAGCAATCATGGTCGAGACACGGTGCCTGATGCCTTCACGCCACGTGGCGGGCGCGTCGGCCAACGCGCTATGAACCACCGGTGCTCCGCAATAATGCGTCACGCGCTCGTCCCGGATCAGGCGCCACACTGTCTCAATATCGAATCTGCGAAGGCAGATATTGACGCCGGCGCGCGCTGCGATTGCCCACGGAAAGCACCACCCATTGCAGTGAAACATCGGCAAGGTCCAGAGATATACCGGGTGTTTCGGCATGTCCCACTCGAGGATGTTCCCCAATGCCGCCAGGCAGGCGCCTCGGTGGTGATACACGACGCCCTTGGGTTTTCCTGTTGTCCCGGACGTGTAGTTAAGCGCGATGGGATCCCATTCGTCGCGAGGGCGTACCCAGTCGAACGCCGGATCGCCCTCGGTCAGGAATTGCTCGTAATCCACGCCATGCGGCGCATCGTGTTTCGCGGCGGCGAATTCGTCATGGACGACGATCACGAGCGGCCGCAGTGTTTCAAGCACATCGTCGCCGATCAGGTGCAGGAATTCCGAATCGACGATGATAGCTTTGGTTTCGCTATGGTTGAGCATGAAACCGATGGCGCTGGTTTCGAGTCGCGTATTTAGCGTACTGAGTACGGCCCCGGACATGGGAATGCCGAAATGCGCTTCGACCATGGCTGGCGTATTGGGCAGCAGAACCGAAATCATGTCGCCCGGCTGGATGCCGTGCATTGCCAGGGCGCTGGCCAATCGGCGCACACGTTCATAGGTTTCCGCCCAGGTGCGGCGAATCTCTCCGTAGACCACGGCAGTACGGCCGGCATAAACCTCGGCGGCTCTGACGATAAAGTCGATCGGCGTCAGGGATACGAAATTGGCGTCGCGTCGTTCAAGGCCATTCTCTAATGTGGTCACGTGCGTGTCTCCCGTTATAGATATTTGGTGCGAGACACGATCGTAGCGAATTGGAATATTTTTATGATAAAAGATATGGATATTGAATATAAATAGAATAGATTTGACGCGTATTTCCTCGAGGAAGAATATGTGGGTTACGTAGCCATTGGATTGAATAATGGTTATGAAATTAAATATTGTTTTTCCAATCAATGGAGAGAGGCGATGCCACTTTGGAATGTTTACCATCCGGTCGGCGCATTTTCGACCAAGGACAAGAAAGAATTGTCGGAGAAGATTACTGGTCTATATGCTCGTATTCCGATTCCAAAATTCTATGTACTCGTGCTTTTTCACGCAGTGGAAAGAGATTCGTTTTATGTGGGGGGAGAGTCGCACGGCAAATTTGTCCGACTTTCGATCGACCATATTGCCCGAACGCTTCCGGGGCCGATCCTGCGCGAATTCTGGGTGAGATTGGTCGACGAGACTATCGCGCCGTACGTCAAGGACCGGGGCTTCGACTGGGAAATCTCGATTGACGAGACGCCGGCCGATCTGTGGTCGCTGCAGGGTGAATTGGCGCCGCCGTTCGAATCAGTGGCCGAAAAACGCTGGGTCGAGGAAAATCGCGCGAGCCCTTACACGCTGGCGGAGAAAATCCCGGTGAACCTGGTGTTAGGGCCGGGATTGACCGACCGGTAGTCGTACATGCTGCGGTCAGTGCTGCTCAAGGGCTGACCGCTTCTGCATGCTGTGTGGCACTGGTGATTGGGTCACGCGGCAACGGATTCGACGCGTGTTTTTGGCGAATCAAATGCTGCCGAATTTCGCTCGGTCCAATCGTAATCCCTAGCCGCTCCGAGAAAGATTTCGAGATGCTCGTGGGATTGACTGGAGGTCCACTGTAGACCCACGGTCCGCGTGATGTCGAAATCCTGAAGCGCAATCATGGCGATGCCCGGTGCGCTGAATGTTTTCGGTGCGAGGGCGATTCCAACGCCCGCCGACACTAGATTCAAGGCACCTTCGACCTGATCGGTCGTATAGATGTAGCGTGGTTTGATGTCGCGATCCGCGAACGTTTTTAAAATCGCGGGGTACTTTTCGCAGGATCGACATAGGATCAGGGGTTGCTCACTGAGCGCGGAGACGGCAACCGCGCCTTGCGAGGAGAACGGATGACCTTGCGGCGTCGCGACAACGAAACGATCCTGAAACAGCGGATTGAAGGTCGACACGGTGACGCTACTGTCCTCGCCGAGGATCAGGCCATGAAGTGTTCCGGAGCGTAGCTGGGTAATCAGATCTTCGCGGTTGCCATCGGTGAGAGTGACGGCAATTTCAGGGTGCCGATCCTGGAACTGCTTCATCAGGCGCGCGATATAACGCGACGGAATGGTCCAGTGAATCCCGATGCGCAGAGCAATTGAGGTGGGACCGTGCTGTACGGAGTTCTTGAGCCCCGACAGGCGGTTCACGATTGTTTTTGCTTCCTGCAATAAACGTTGCCCCGCGGTCGTCAGCGAGACCCTGGTGCGGTTTCGAATGAACAGTTGCGCTTCGAGATCAGCCTCGAGCTTGGTGATGCTGGCCGACAGCGCCGGTTGAGAGAGGCAGACTCGTTCGGATGCCTTGGTGAAACTGCCCGTTTCCGCGATTGCTATGAAGTGCTTGAGCTGCCGGACTTCCATGACTGCTCCTTATTCGGTTTGCCTATGGGTGCGACGCCACGCTCGATGTCAGAGCGCTGTGCCGTCATTCCAGGTTAGCGTTTATCCAATGCCGCGTGTCAGAAACGCATGCCGACACCGACTCCGAAAAGCCATGGATTGACTTTCAGGGTGCCGAGTGATGCACCGCCCAGCGTCGCATCGGTGTGCGTATAGATTTTCTTCACGTCCAGATTGAAGAAGGTCCGCGCGGTGAGGCGAATGTCCACCCCGGCCTGGAACGCCGGGCCGAAGCTGTGACGGGTAATCTCGAGCTTTTGACCCCCGGCGCTCAGGTTGCTGTTATATAGCAGCGTGTAGTTGATGCCGGCGCCCACATACGGATTGATCAATCCGTTGGGATTGAAGTGCCATGCGGCCGTGAGGGTGGGGGGGAGCAAGCTGACGCGACCCAGCTCGCCGAGATTCGATGTCACTGAGACGCGCGGACTCCCCAGAATCAGTTCGATACCAATATGGTTGGTTGCCATATAGGTAAAGTCCACTTCGGGAGCGAGCGTGTTGTTGACGCCCGTGCCGATGGCGTTGAGTATGCCTGTGGATTGAGCGACCGGTTCGAGGCTGACCAGGCGGAAGCGCGCGAGGATATCGCCTTGGTCAGCATGGGCAGTCGTCGTCAAGCCGATTATGATGGCCGTCACGAAGGGCGTGACGACACGACTAGGTTTCGAATACGTGCAGCGATACGCCGGCGACTCCGCCAGTGCCGAGTAAGCGTTCATTCTTTGTCTCCAAGCTATTTATTTGAAAGTACAGCGAATGCGTGTCGTCAATGACACGCAGCACAGCTAATCAGACGAGCATACGAGCGGGCCTTACCTCGCCTCGGCTCTCGCCGAAGCCGATTCGCACGAAACCTGCGCGTTCGCAGTAACCCTTCAAGGTAATCGCATCGCCGTCCTGCACGAAGGCGCGATCCTCTCCCGAGGACAGGCGCACGGGTGCTGCGCCGTTACGCGCGAGCTCCATCATCGCGCCGGCTTCCTGAGCACCGGGTCCCGAGACAGTGCCCGAACCCAGCAGATCGCCGCGGCGGAGATTGCAGCCATTGATGGTGTGATGCGTGACCATTTGCGCGATGGTCCAGTACTGATGGCGGAAGCTGGTCGCGCAGAGCCGGGTCGCCGGAAGATTTTCCCGGCGGGCATGCGCGGTTTCCATCCAGACTTCGAGCTGGATGTCGAGCGCCCCCGATTCGCGATTGCGGGATGAGTCGAGATAGGCCAGTGAGGCAGGATCCTCGCCACGACGCGGCAGCGCGCTGCGGAATGGCGCGAGCGCTTCCATGCTGACGATCCATGGCGAAAGTGTGGTGGCGAAGTTCTTCGCAAGGAAGGGGCCGAGCGGATTCATCTCCCATGACTGGATGTCGCGTGCCGACCAGTCATTGAGCAGCCCGATACCGAACACGTGATCTTCCGCCTGATCGAGCGGAATCGCTTGGCCGCGCAGGTTCCCCTGTCCGATATAAACGGCCAGCTCCAACTCGTAGTCGAGCTTCGCGGTCGGACGGGCCTCGGGTGCGGTGCCGCCCGCAGGAAACACCTGCCCTATGGGCCGGCGGAAGGTATGTCCCGAGATATCGATGCTGGAGACTCGCCCGTGATACGCGAGCGGCAGCCAGCGGAAGTTCGCGCCGATCTCATCCGACCCGAACAGACGCATGATATTGGTCGCATGATCGATCGAAGTGTAGTAATCGGTGTAGTCACCGATCTGTACCGGCAGCTTGAATAGCGCCTGGTCGATCGGGACCAGGCAGCGGCGTACCTCTTCCGCGACAGCGGATCCTTCCTGATCGTGCAAGAGCGCGAACAGTGTGTGCCGCAGCGCGCGCCAGGCGTGAGGGCCCAGGGCCATCAGCTCGTTCAGTTGCGGCGCCGCGCCGGCGGCGATGGCCACGCGGCCAGCATCGTCTGCCAGGTTTGCCTGGGATAGCAAACTTAGATCGACGATCTGGTCGCCGATTGCCACGCCGCCGCGATAGGGCACGCTTTCGCCTTTCGGTCGGAACACGCAGATCGCGAGGTTCTGGATCGGGAAAGCGCATCCGGTCTGATTCGCCGAAGCGAGCCAGCTTCGTGCGGAGGCGTCGTGCGTGTGATTCAACACTTCATGCATAACGGTTTCCTTACCAACGGAAGGCTGATCATCATTCGAAAGCGCCCAAGGGGGTGCGTCGGCTGAGCAGGATGCCGCGCGCCTTGAGCTCGCCGATCCTGGCGTCATTGACGTGTTGCTCGCGCAACAGCGTTTCGTTGTGCTCGCCTTGAAACGCGGGGATGCCGGGGCCGGGCAGTGTCGATTGGCTGAAATGCCAAGGGGCGCCGGGCATGCGGATGGTGCTGCCCGAACGATCGTCGACGTTGACCAGCGCGCCCCATTCGGACACCCAGTCCATCTCCGCGAATTCGTTGACGCTGCGGATCACACCGATCGCGAGGCCGGCCTCGCTGACTTGTGTCTGCAGGAGTTCGAGATCCTCGAAGGTGACCAGCCAGGCCTTGATTTCGGCCAGGAGGGTCTGCAGATGCTGGCGGCGCAGCAGCGCGGTCTGGTAGCGCGGGTCCTTGCGGAGGTCGTTGCGTCGCATCATCGCGCTATAGCGGATGAACATCGGGGTATAGACAGGACTGCCTGCGATGGTGATACGGGTGCCGTCCGGCAAGGTATAAATATGCGAATCCGCTGCGGAGAGAATCGTCGGCTCGCCTTCGGTGTCGACGCCCGAGAGTTGCGCGCCCAGTCGCTCGTTGACCGCGAGCATGGTGGCAGCCATCGAAACATCGATGTGCTGGCCTTCGCCGGTCAGGTTGCGATGCTGCAGGGCCGCGAGGATGCCAATCACGCCTTGCATACCAGTGTAGACATCCGCATGACTACAGGCATCGTTGCGTGCCTCGTTGAGCGCGTCGCCGAAATGCTGTTCGATGATGTCAGTGAGACCCGATTCGGCCTGCACGGTCGGCGCGAACGCGGGCCGGTTCTTCCACGACGTCGTCTGGCCGTACCCGCTGAGGGACGCGTAAATCACGCGCGGATTGTACTGGCGCACCTGCTCGTAGCCGAGCTCGAAACGGTCGAGCGTGCCCGGCCGGAAATTCTCGACGATGATGTCGGCTTCCGCACAAAGCTGCGCGACGATCTCGCGAGCCTCGGCATAGTTGAGGTCGAGGCTGAGGTTGCGCTTGCCGGCGTTTTGTTGGATGTAGTAGACCGACATGTCGCCGATCAACGGCATCCCCATCCGGCCGACATCGCCGGACGGAGGTTCGATCTTGGTCACGTCCGCGCCCAGATCGAGCAGGGTCTTGGTGCAGAGCGGACCCGCCAATACGCGGGTGAAGTCGACCACCCGGAGTCCATGAAGCGGTGCCGACATGATCAATCTCCTTCGAATACGGCGGTGCCGGGGCCGGTCTTGAAGAACGCCTCGATGCCGCGGATACGGTCCTTGGCTTTCCATACGTCGAGATTGATTTCGATCTGCGCTGCGTCGGCGGCACCGATGCCGCCTTGGGCGCACAGATTCGCCTGGCGTTTGATGTTCCTGAGGATCGCAGTGGGTGCGGCCGCGAGCTGACGCGCGAGTGACAGCGATGCTTCCGGGAGTTCGGCTTCCGGCACCACGTGGTTGACGATGCCCCAGCGCTCGAACGCCTGCGGGGTGTAGCGCCGGCCGATCATCGCGATTTCCTTGGCGCGCGCCACGCCGGCGCGCTGCACTAGCCGCTGGGTACCGCCCAGCAGCGGCAGCAGACCCACGACGCTTTCGACCTGGCCGAGGTAGGCGGTATCGGCGGCGACAATTATGTCGCAGGTCAGGGCCAGCTCGAGTCCGCCGCCGAGTGCGCCGCCATGGACCGCGGCCACGGTCGGGATCGGTGTGTTCTCAAGTACGTCGAACAGTTCGAACAGACGCTCCCGATCGTGTTGTATCGTGACAGATCCATCGAGCAGCATCTGTAGTTCTGCACCTGCGCAGAAGTGACGCATGTCGCTGCGCAGAAGAATGGAACGGCAACCTTCTTCTACCGCTTGTCGATAAATGCTGATCAGATCGGCAATCAGCGCGTCGTCCAGCAGGTTTTGCGGGGGTTTTGCGAGCGAAACTACACCTACCGCACCGTCGCGTGCGTATTTGATGGACGCCATGTGGGGTCTCCGTGTTGGGATTCTGCGTCAGTTCGGCGCGTGGGAAGATCCCGCCGCGCCGAACTGATCGTCTGCAGACTATCCCGCATCACACCCGCATCGCACAATGTCCGATCGCGCCGATATTGCAGGTTCAAAACTGTCACGGTAGATGTTTCGGGCCGTGGTGATCGTCACGGCCATGGCTGCATGAAGAAAGAGGAGACCTTGGTGAGCGGACGAATCGTCAGGCAGTCGTCTTGTGATAACGCTGTGCGGGCTCGGCGCGCGACAATTTTCCCGCAAGCGCGATGCGCGCGGTTTCGAACGCATCCCATTCGGCAATGTCGGGCAACGAGGGCGAGGTCATGAACTCGCCGAGATCGAGGCCGACGAGTGCGGCCTCGACCATCGCATCCGTCGACATCACCATCTCCTTCGGCAGATTTTCCACCGGCAGTCCGGCGTTCGCCCAGATATCGGTCGCAGTGGCGCCCGGCAGGACCGCCTGCACGCGTACGCCCTTATCGGCGAGTTCATGTTTCAGCGATTGGCTGAAGGCCAGCACGAATGCCTTGGTGCCGCCATACACGCCATTCAGTTGCTCCGGTCCGATCGACACCGCTGACGCGATATTGATGATGGTGCCGTTGCCGCGCTTGACGAAGCTCGGGGCTACTGCATAGGTCAGACGCACCAGCGTGTCGATATTGAGCGTCACCATCTGGCTCATCTCGTCGACCTTCGAGTCGAGCAGCGGGGTGACTGCGGCGAGGCCGGCGCTGTTGACGAGCAGCGAGACGCGCGCGTCGATACGCAGCAGTTCCTCGACACGCTGTAGATCGGCGCGATTCGCGAGGTCGGCCGCGATGGTCTCCACCTTGCGGCCGGTATTTTTCGTAATGTCGGCAGCCAGACTGTTCAGGCGATCGGCGCGGCGCGCGATCAGGATCAGGTCATAGCCGCGCTGCGCCAGGTGCTCCGCGTAGGAAGCGCCAATGCCGGCCGAGGCGCCAGTGACGACGGCATAACCATTCACTTTGGTTTTCATCTAAAAGCTCCGGATCAAGAGTAAGCAGGAAACGTGGGAAACCCGTGGATACGGCTTTGTAAACCGATCTGTTTACATCGCGCTTTGAGGTATACTGATCGGTGTACACTGTCAACCGATATTGAAATGGCGGGCGTGGAAATGAACAGAGCGGCGGAAAATCTGGCGAGTGGTCTTGGCAAGCGCGACGAAATCGTGCGCAGCGCATACGGCGTCTTTTACGAACATGGCTTCCACGCGGCTGGCGTCGACAGTCTGCTCAAGGGCACCGGAATCTCGAAGCGGACGCTTTATCAATACTTTGCCTCGAAGGAAGACCTGATCCAGGCCACCATCGAGCATTACCGGCAAAACGCCGCGTTGGAGATTCGTGGGTTCGTCGATGCCGCGAAGGTGCGCAACCGCCTGGCGCGTCCACTGGCCGTGTTCGACTGGCTGGAAATGACGCTTCAAGCGGGACACAAGTTCGGCTGTTTCGTCATTAACGCAAAATCGGAATACGACGGCCGACATGCCGCTATCGAGCGCAGCTGCGAAGGCTATATCGACGATCTGGAGAGGGTGTTCACGGAGCTGTTAGTCGAGGCGGGTTGTCCGGAACCGAAGCGGGTTGCCCAGCAACTCCTGTTGCTGTTCCAGGGCGCGACCGTGAATACCCAGGGAGGCAAGCATCCCGGGCTGGTCCGCGTAGCGAAGATGGCCGCGAAGGTGCTGCTGGAAAACGCGAGTGCCGGGTGAGGCGTCACTCTTCGCGATAGTGGGTGGGCGGAACGCCGGTCCAGCGCCGGAAGGATTTGCGGAACGCGGTGGCGTCAGAGAATCCAATGCGGGCCGCGATGGACTCGATGGACAGACTGGTGTTTTTCAGAAATTCGATGGCCAGTGAGCGGCGCACATCGTCTAGTATCGACTGATACGACGAATCATCGGCGGCGAGCCTGCGATGCAGGGTTCTGACCGACATGCCGAGTCGGCCCGCCATTTCCTCGGCGGACGGAAATGCGCCTGTCGCGTTGAGGCACGCCGCACGAATCCGGTAGGTGAGATCCTGGGTTTCCGACTGCTCCGCCAGCACACGTTCGCAAAGCCGCTGGCAGATGCGCGCAGTAATGGGGTTGGCGTTCGGGCAGGGCAGGTCCAGCACCGCGGTGTCGAAATGCCATTCCATGCGGTCGGCCCCGAATTCGACCGGGCAGTTGAACATGCGTTCCCAGTTGCGCCAGTGAGCGGGGGCTGGGAACGATAGAACCATGCGCTTGGAGGGAAACGGCGCGCCGAGCACCGCGCTGAACAGCGCGGTGATCGAGCTGCGCCAGAATTCCGCCACGAACGGCAGCAGGTCGCCGAGCGACGTGTAGCCGTGGCTGCGCAGGATGCCGGTGTCGTCTTTCTCGGAGTAGCTCACACCGAATACGGCGCCAGCCATCGATACATGATCGAGGCTGAATTTGAGTGCATCGCCAAAGGTGGCGCTGCTCACCATCGCGTAGCCATAGATACCGAAATCGCTGATGCGTTGGCGGGCGCCCGCCAGCAAGCCCACGTCGGGCCGGCGCGCCAGGCGGCATGCATTCCGGTAAATCAACAGGCGCTGGCGGTGTGAAATCCGCGCCTGATCATCTTCCAGCTGGCGCGCATCCGCCCCGGTGCGAGCGAACAAATCATTCACCGATATCCCCTCGGCTGCCAACTCGGCTGCCAGTGCCGCCAGGCCAAGCAGATTTTGCGTAGGCGCATCGGGATCCGCATGCATGGCGGTGGTGAAGTTTGAGATTTGCATGGTTTCTTTCCTGGCAGCGATCCCGCTGATTATATTTCCTCTTCGGTTCGACTGTCAGTTTTGGACTCGGTAAATAGGCAGGAAACGACATTGTGCCGACCTCGGTTTGCTGCGATATTTCTCGTGAATCTAGGTATTTACGTAGCCGGGCGAGATGAGCATTCGTTTTGCCGGTGACACTATCAGGGCCTCGTGCCGAAGGAGTTTTCGTATGCAATATCAGACCGTCAATCCGGCGACCGGCAAGCTGACAAAAGAATTTGCGTTCGCAACCAGTCAGGAAATCGACGCTGTGCTGGAGACCGCCCACAAGACTTTCGAAACTGATTGGCGGCATCGGCCGGTGGGGGCGCGCGCGGAGATCATGAAGAAGGCGGCCGCGAATTTGCGGGAGCGGGCCGAGGAACACGCGCAGATCCTCACGCAGGAAATGGGCAAGCGCATTTTCGAAGCGCGAGCGGAAGTCGATCTGTCGGCGAGCATTCTCGAATACTACGCGGAGCGTGCGGAAGACTATCTGCAACCCAAACCGCTCGCCGATGTGCCGAATGCCGAAGTGCAGACCCATCCGATCGGCGTGCTGTTGGGCATCGAGCCGTGGAATTTCCCGTATTACCAGGTCGCGCGGGTGGCCGGGCCGCAGCTGATGGCCGGCAACGTCCTGATTCTCAAGCACGCGGAAAGCGTCCCGCAATCGGCACTGGCGTTTGCGCGTCTATTCGAGGAAGCGGGTGCGCCGGCCGGAGCATATACCAACGTGTTCGCGACCCTTGACGACGTGGGCCGTATGATCGACGATCCGCGCGTCAGGGGGGTCACGCTCACGGGCAGCGAGCGGGCCGGCGCGGCGGTTGGCGAACGCGCGGGACGTAACCTGAAGAAAGTGGTGCTCGAACTGGGCGGTAGCGATCCTTTGATCGTGCTTGAGGATGCTCCGCTGGATTGGGCTGTCAGCAGCGCGCTGATCGGGCGCATGTTCAATTGCGGGCAGTGCTGCGTTGGCACGAAACGCATCATCGTGGTGGGTCGCGCACGCGGCGAGGCGTTCCTACAGGAACTCAAGAAGGCCATGAGTGGTCTCGAGCCTGGTGATCCCTCGGACGAGAATACCGTGCTGGGGCCGATCGCGTCGGAGCGTACGCTCAACAATCTGCTCGACCAGATCGCGCGTGCCGAAGCGGGCGGGGCGTTAATCGCCCATGGAGGCAAGCGTATCGACAGGACGGGCTTTTATCTCGAACCGACCATCCTCACCAATATCACGGAGAGCAATCCGGCGTATCGCGAGGAATTTTTCGGGCCGGTCGTGTCGTTTTACGTGGTCGATGACGAAGCGCACGCAGTACGTCTGGCCAACGACAACCCGTATGGCTTGGGCGGCTCGGTACTTACCGCCGATTCGGCGCATGGTCGCGAGATCGCTTCCCGGATCGAGAGCGGGATGGTTTTCGTCAACCGGCCGTTCGGTACGGCGCCGCAACTGCCGTTTGGCGGGGTCAAGAACTCCGGCTTTGGACGCGAACTGTCAGCAGTGGGTTTCGACGAATTCGTGAACAAGAAACTAGTCCACGTCGATCCGGTGGGCACGCATCCGTTCGGGCCGGCGGCTGCCGCATAAGCGGATGGTGATGAAATGATGAGTAAATCTGAAATTGTTTTATGTCACCCGGTCCGTACCGCGATCGGGGCATCAATGGCGCGTTGAAAAGCATCCCCGCGACCGACCTGGGTGCGGTGGTGGTGCGTGAGACGCTGTCGCGCGCCAAGCTCGATCCGGCGCGCGTGGGTTCGGTGGTACTCGGCAATGTGGTTCAGGCCAGCAACAAGATGAATCTGTCAGCGAGGCTTGCAGGTTGACCAGGTAGTTCGCGGGCTGGGCGGGAGCGGCAAGCGCGGTCGATACGCTCGTGCCGGAGTTTAGCTGAATCGCCGTATTGGGATTGGCAAGGCTCGTGATCTGCAACCCGGAACCCGAGGCCGACGGCGTGACTGCGACGCAACTGGTTGCTGATATGACTCCGTGTGTCAATCGGGATTGTTTTTTCAGTTTCCAAATGGCAGGTTATGCGGAATTTGCTGAGGGCGACGTAGCAGTACGTCTCGACGGTGGATCACGCTTCTATGAGCGAAGCTCTGTCAAGATCGCCTATGCCAGAATTTTCATAACCTGTCTCCGTTTGTTTGGTCTGAAGTCGCTGTTGCGCTCGTGAGAAGAACCAGCATCTCACCACCTTCTTCTATGAAGGGTAAGTAATTGTCAAGGCCCGGTTTGCACAGATCCCTCCTGAGACGTCATCAAGTTTACGAGGTCGCTTGTCAGGAAAGCGCGTAGCAAGCGTCAAGGGCAGGCGAAGCCTGGCGTCAGCGGCCCCCTTGACGCTGCGAAGCGCGATACGCTGGTACGGGGTGGCGGGCGCGTGGGTTATTGCGCCTGCCACCATGCAGGCGGCATTCGTGTAGCCGTGCTTGCCATGACACGTCCGATTCTGCGCACCTCCCTGGCACTGCCTGGGCAAACGTGAAGCCGGTTGTCGCGCGCGTGGGACATGGCGTCCCGACCTTCTTCTATCCGCCGGCGTGGAGCCAGCCTGATGCAGTATGCGCAGTGCGCCGGAAAGCGTTCCGGGGAGGTACCCCATCTATCAGCATCGGTTGCATGAACAACCACGGTGGTGAACGGGTAGCCTCGAAACAGCCGGCCTGAATCCAGCGTTGCGTCTGCTGGTAGACCAGTTCCCAGGGCGGAAAGTCATTTGGCAACAAACGCCATGGTGCACCCGCGCGTACGATCCAGCGCAGCGCGTTGAACATCTCGCGCAGTTCGTAACGGCGTTGCGGTGCGTCCCTGTTCATCAAGGTCAGGTACGGAGCGGCGAAGTACCATTCTTCGTCCGAAACATCCGTTGGGTATGGCCTGCGTTTTTTCATCCTGCCAGGATGATATGACTTCTCGTGTCAATATGATCGGTTCTGTGTTTTCGATGTTTGAATTTCCTGAGGGCGACGTAGCAGTAAATCTCGACGGTGGATCAAGCTGATATCCGCGGATTGGCTACCGCATTACAGATGTCCGCCCAATGAGCCTTCCGCTACCTACCACCGCAATTCGGATGAGATCCGTTGCCTACCCTGGTCGCGGGTTACTCGTGTGCCGGGCTACGCCGCCTTCAGGAAACTCCTGCACGTGTCGTTACGGTGGATGCAGACGCAGGGCATTGCTGTACATCATGGCATCTGTGTCTCGCGCGGTATGGCCAGCGACAAGGAGAGCCGGCAGATGTCCCAGATGAATCCGCTGAGTTCACGGGCAACTGCGACTACGGCGATATTCTTCTGCTTGCCGCGCGCGACGAGTTTGCGATAGCGTCGGCACAAGCGCACCTGTGCGTCCCAGGCTCGATCTACAATCGGTTTAGGCAGACCTTCGTGACGACGCTGAATATCGGGGCTCACACGCGCAGGGTGGCGATAGCTCCATGCAGCTTCAACTAGCAGCTTTCTTGCATAACTGTTGCCGCTTTTAGTGATGCTGCCCTGACGACGCTTGCCGCCCGATGAGTGCTCGGACGGCGTCACCCCGAGCCACGCCATCAACTGGCGTGGGTGCACGAAGCGTGAGAGATCGCCCAGCTCGGCGAGCATGCCCACTGCCGTGGTGAACTGGACACCGCGCATTGCCTGCAGGCCCAGGACGGCGGGATAGAAGCGCCAGTTGACGACTGCCTCACGCAGCGCGGACTCCAGCCGGTCACATTGGGCGAGCCGGTCTTCGATCGCGCGACGTAGCTCTTCAAACGCAAACTGCTGCCACGCACTGTCGAAGCTGTATGCGCTCAGCCAGCGTCGGTGCGCCGGCCCCCAGTCGGCAGAGCCGGTGTAGCGCAAGCCGTGCGACAGCAGAAAGGCTTTTACCCGTTGCCGTGCACGCTTGAGGTCGTCCTTGGCAATCACCCATGCGCGGGCCAGATCCCGGAATGCTTCATCGTCGATGCTGGGGACGTATACGGCCGACAGGTCGCCGGCACGCAGCGATCGGACGAGCTTGACGGCATCACGTCTGTCAGTCTTGATGTGCTCACCTGGCTTGCGGGGAATCAGCGAGGGCGCGCAGACCATGCACTGGAATTCTTTCTGGACAAGCTGCCGGTAAAGCCCATATCCGCACGGACCGGCTTCGTAGACGATGCTGACGCATCGCGCTTTAGATTGCAGTCTCTTGCACAACCGTTCCACGTCGGCCTGCGTAGTACCGATCTTGCCGAGCAGTTCAACCTCGCCCGAACCAATGGCATAGGCGACCGTGATCGAATCCTTATGAACATCAAGACCCACGTAAAGAGTGCTTTCGTGCTCCATGCTGGCCTCCGCGTCGGAAATCGCCGGGTGCGGCACGTCCGCACCGTGCGGCTCTGACAGCAATGCTAACCCGCGTTTGATTCCGTTGCGGCAGGCCAGCCTCTGTCCCGCAGGAAGTCATACTGCCTACCAGGTCCGACAAAAAGTGCCTAACACCCTATAAGGGCTTCTACAAGGGCTTCCCCGTTGAGCACAAGCTCAATCGAGGTCCGCTGTTGATACATGCTGCAATGCCGCGCTAGTGCATGTGAGAAGGTGAAGGACTGCGGTTCTACAACCGGTCATGTTGGGCCGATGGCCCGGACCCTGATGAAAGACGCGCGCAGGGGCCTCATTCTCTAGCCGGGAATGGATATCCCCGCCGTGCTAGCCAGGTACGCCCCGCGCGGGTCCAACCCGCTTCACATCACCGCTGGCAGTGCAAAGTGATCGTTTCTATGTGCTCATGATGTCCGTGCTCAAGTCCAGGCGTGGGTAGATCGACAGGCTCGAATCGAATTCAGTCTGCCGCAGGTTCGAGCTCGAAGTCCTCGCCATATTTCAGCGAGGCCCACGCCAATCTCGCGTTCTTTGCGGCAATCGCGATGGCGGCCCGCCAATAGCCCCGGCGCTCGACCAGGGTTCGGATCCACCGGCTGAAGCGATCCTGTTTCTCGCCGAGACTGGCAATAACGGCACGGGCGCCGTTGACCAGCAGGCCGCGCAGATACGGGTCGCCTGCCTTCGTGATGCCGCCCAGCCGCGCCTTGCCTCCACTGCTGTATTGACCCGGCGTGAGTCCGATCTAGGCTGCTACCTGCCGGCCATTTCTGAAGTCGTGCCCGGCACCGATACTCGCGAGCAACGCGCTTGCCGTAGTTGGGCCGATGCCGCGCAATTGCATTAACCTCCTGCTGCGCGCATCTGCACGCGCGATCTCGGCGATTGCACGGTCGTATTCGAGCAGGCGATTCTCAATATGGCCAGCATGCTCAAGCAGATCGCTGATGCTGCGCTTCGCCCACCCTGGCAACGAGTCCAGATGTTCCGTGATGTACCTGCGCAGTTTCTCCGGGCTCTGTGGCAGCACCACGCCGAATTCCGAGAGCAGGCCTCGCAACCGGTTGTAGGTCGCGGTCCTCTCTTCTACAAAGCCTTGTCGCGTCCGGTGCAGGCAAAGCGTCGCCTGCTGATGTTCATCCTTCAACGGCACGAAACGCATGCTTGGACGCGTCACGGCTTCGCAGATCGCAGCAGCGTCCGCCGCGTCATTCTTGCCGCGCTTGCCGGACATGCGATATGGCGCGACAAGGTTGGGCGCCATGAGCTTGACCGTATGGCCGTGCTGCTGGAACAGTCGGGCCCAGTGGTGTGCGCCCGAGCACGCTTCCATGCCAATCAGGCACGCTGGCAACTGTGCGATCAACGTAGCCAACTGATCGCGCGGAACACGCGGCTTGATCAGCATCGCTTTGCCGGCCTCGTCTACGCCGTGAACGGCGAAAACGTTCTTGGCAAGATCGATTCCGATAGTGACAATAGGCATGGACTTCCCCTTTCGCTGGTGTCGATGAACGTTCGCAACTTCATCTTGGCACATTGATGCCGAATCGCGGCTTTTGCCGCAGCCTCGGGACGGGGAAGTCCCTTTCATTCTCTAAGAGGCACAAGGAAGCGGAAAATCAACATCGCCGAAGGCCTCATGCAATGATCCGGACGGGGCCTTCACGGCTGCCATGTCCTAGATCGACGCCGAACATTGACGCTGGTCTAGTTGACGAGTCAGTGACCCTTCGCTGCTCATGAAGGGGGTCAAAGGAGTTCGACCGCAAGCGCAATACCCTGCCCGCCGCCGATGCACAGCGTGACGATGCCGCGCTTCAGGCCATCGCGCACCAATGAGTGAAGCAGGCGGGTTGTGAGTACAGCGCCTGTTGCACCGATCGCGTGGCCGTGCGCGATCGCGCCACCCTCCACGTTGACTATCTCGTCCGGCAGCCCAATTTGTTTCATGACTGCTAGCGGGACAGCGGCGAAAGCCTCATTAATTTCAACCCGATCAACATCGGTCAGGCGCCATCCCGCGCGCTCAAGAACCAGCTTGACTGCGGGCGCAGGCGCGATACCAAAGATGCCCGGCTCAACCGCAGATACTGCAAACGCAACCAGCTTCGCAACAGGCTGAATGTTGTTCCGATCGGCGAAAGCCCTTGTAGAAACGAGCATGCCAGATGCTCCTGAGTTCAAGCCTGGCGCGTTGCCTGCCGTAATGGTGCCGTCCGGCCTGAAGGCTGGGCGCAATTTGGACAGGGTTTCGAACGTCGAGTCAGGGCGCGGCTGCTCATCAACGGAAAACTCGACAAGTCGTTTGCCAAGAGAGATCTCAAGAGGGATGATTTCTTCCTTGAATTTTCCCTTTGCCTGGGCGTTCGAGAAGCGGCTCTGTGACCGCTCTGCCCAACGGTCCTGCGCCTCCCGGCTGATATAGTATTCCTTGACTAGATCTTCCGTGTGCCAGCCGGAGTGCTCGCTTGAGAATGCATCGTTCAGGCCATCGTGCAGCATGCTATCGATAATGTGCGCATGCCCCATGCGGCTGCCCCATCGACCTTCCAGAAGGAGATAAGGCGCGCGGTCCATGTTTTCCATCCCGCCGGCAATGACAGCCGCGGCCGCGCCAAGTGCTACCTCCTGAGCGGCTGTTACGATAGCCTGTGCTCCGGAGCCACATACGCGATTCACGGTCAGGGCAGGGGAAGACACAGGAAGGCCGCCCTTGATTGATGCCTGGCGCGCCGGATTCATGCCATTACCAGCCTGAATCACGTTGCCGAAGACGGCAGATTCAACCTTCGAAGCAGGCAACCCCGTTCTACGAAGGACCTCCTTTACGACGGAGGCGCCCAGGTCGGTGGCCGGGACACCCTTGAGAGAGCCGTTGAACGCGCCAATCGCGGTACGGACCGGTGCGGTCAATACAATTTCCGTGTCTTTGAACATATCATTTCTCCGTGTGCTGCACGTGTTTGCTGACAGCGACGCACACCCATGCGTGCGTCAATCCTGCTGGAGGTTTTGGAACAAAACATCGTCGCGCTGGGTTACGATGCAGCGCGCTGAAGTCCGTATGCCTGAAGGTGTGAATAAGCGACGTCAAGATAAGGCGTTTCGATCGCGTGCTGCCTTGCACGTTGGATCATGTCGCCAACGATGGCGTCCGATTCGATCTGTTGAGCGCCAGCCTCGATATCACGCATCATCGAAGCCGCCCACTTTGAACTCGGATCAAAGCAGAGAACCTTCCATGCTGCGGACAGCAGCATCATCAAGACCAAATCCCGATTTCTGGGCTACCTGCAGGCATTCGTCAATCAATGCGCGAATCAGTTGCTCACCATTGGTCGTATGCATAATTTGGCCGATTGTCGAGCGCATTAGACAAGTGGCTCCAGCGCCTGCACAAATCATGACCCATTTCTCCCAGAGCTGAGCTTCGATCCGCTCCGAAATGTTTCGATCCCCTCCAGTGCGAGAGAACAGTTCGAAAATTTTTCGGGCAGCATCAGCCTGAATTGGATCGCGCTTCCCGACGATCAGCTTATCGAACGGACTCAGATGTGCGATGTCACCGTTCGGCAACAGTTTTGTGGCGATATAGGCGATACCACCAACCACGCGGTGACGGCCGAAGCGGCGGTCGAGAGCGTCGTAAGTCGAAAGCCCGTTAAGCAAGGGGAGGATGACAGAGTTGTCTGCAATGGCGGGGGCAATCGAAGCAATAGCGGCATCGAGGTCGTAAGCCTTGCAGGTGAGAAGCACCATGTCATACAGTGGGTCTACGTCCTCGGCCAATACCGTCTTGACCTTTGACTGGATGTCGCCGGAGGCACTCTTTACGACAATCCCGTTTGCCTGCAGGGTATCCTGACGCTTTGGCCTAACGAGGAAGGTCACATCGACCCCCGCCTGTAAAAGTCGGGCACCGTAATATCCACCGAGGGCGCCTGCTCCCAGCACTAGAATTTTCATTTAATCACCATTGTCAAGACATCTGTCGCTCGCGCAAGCTCCCGCCAGATAATGGCGTGCTCGCCGGGCAAAACACCTGCCGTTGCAAGTTCCGAACGGCAGGTAGAGTTACTTCCACGCCCCCTTTACTGAAGCACCGCGTTGCAATTGCCTTCTTGTCGGTGCAGTCATTCGGCCCCACGCCCGTTGCAGACGATCGAGCGCCTTTCCTTTCCAAGAGCGGCTTTTGCCGTTGGCGCGACAGGAATGGCTGTCGTGGAGCACGACAAATTTTCGGGTCCTCGACTTTGATAGCTTGTACCGGCAACCCGTAGGTCCTCCAAATTCGCTGGATTCGCAGGTTCGCGACTTGCGCGACATGCGTTTACCTCCTGAGAACAGGGCAATCTTGCGGGGGCTATCGGCGGCGAACGCTGCAGTCGCCCGAGGTTCCAATCGACGTGGCGCCGCGTCCGCTATCGCCCGCCATCTGCATGGGTTCGTCAGGGACGACCGACGTCAAAACCGTCGAAGGCAGATGCCGCATGTCGTTCGGGCTGACTTTGCCGGCGAACTTCCATCCGCCCGGCAGCTTGACAAAGGTGAAGCCGGTCGGCTTGTCGACAAAGACGTCGAAGTTTTCCGCGGGTGCCACGACAGCCCCCTGGCTGGTTCCTGCAGCCACCTGTGCAAAGACGGTGGACGAGGCCGCTACGATCGTGGCAGCAATCAAGTTGCGAAGTACCGGTTTCATTTTGAGCTCCATTTCAATTGAGGAAAGGTGCATGCCGACGACGGCACGGCCTGGTTGCCACATTAATTCGCCAAATATGTGTCGATCGATACAAAATATTAGACCTCAAAAATTGACCTCAGTCCATGTTTTTGTTATGATCGTTACAAAAAAGAGCAATGGGCTCATGATCCAATCAGGGACGCGGAGAAACATGATGGACGGTCGAGTTGATGCAGCGGCTTCGAAAAGGCGGGGCAGGCCCCGAACCTTCGACCGCCATGCCGCGTTGACATGCGCGATGGAGATGTTCTGGCTGAAGGGTTTCGACGGCTGCGCGATTAGCGACCTGACTGCCGCCATGAACATCAATTCGCCAAGTCTCTACGCCGCGTTCGGTAGCAAGGAAGACCTGTTTCGCGAGGCAGTCGACCTCTACGGGACGCTTGAGGGAGAGGCGACTCGGTGTGCGTTGGGGGGGGCACGCAGCATCCGAGATGCGCTTGGCGCGATGCTCAAGCGTAGTGTCGACACGTTCACGCGCGGTCCGCAGCCACGCGGTTGCATGGTGATGCTTGGCACGCTGAACATCAGTGCCGACCAGAGGGAGCTTCGTGCGCTGCTGCGCAAACGGCAGAGGCAGATCCTCGACGTGATCTGCAAGCGCATCGCGCTGGCAGTCGACGACGGCGAAATCGCGCAGTCGGTGGACATCGATGGTTTGTCAATGATGTGCGCGGTGCTGTTTACCGGCCTGGCGGTCCACGCCCATGACGGAGCCGGCCGGGCGAAGCTGAATTCGGCAATCGATGCCTTCATTGCCACTTTACCGGTAACGGGCCAGTCCAAGGCCGCGCCGCGCGTCGCGGCTGGAAAAAAGGCACCGTGACACCGCAAGGCTTGTCATGAGCAACTGGAAAACCGCAACCAGCATCATGTAAAGTGGGCCGCTATACCATCGTTATGGCCGATGTACCTCGGAAGCCGCCATTGGAACTGCTCGGGGCCGAACGGCAGCTCAGGGTCGAACCGAGCCTTTCGGCAAACATTGAGCGCGAGGAATGAACGACTTCGGGTGCTACGCCGTGTCCGGCTGGCGGGCTTTGTCAACTTGCCGGTAGCGAGACGAAATGGTGCCAGAGGTCACCATTGCTCAGCACGCACTCGACGGATTCTGGGTGAGGTCGGTGAATTCGTGCCACGCAGCGAATCGAGCCGCGAGGTGTTTGCGATAGAGCGCAGCACGCAGCAGATGCCGCTTGAGCGCGAAATGCTGCCGTATCGGACCGAAACACGAGAGGAATGCCTGCGTGCGTTTCCAGTCGCGAAATCCCCGCATGCGACGCTCGCGTTCGCGGTAGGTTGGTAGCTGTTCTCCGCCCGATTGTTCACGCGCGCGGCGGCTCTAACGAACACGTGTTTGACGTTCGCCAATTCAGGAATGTCGCCTTTGCGGCCGGGTAGCTGCGCAACTGGTGGGTCACGATCTTGCGCGGCACAGGGCATGAGCGAAGTGGGCGGTTGAAGAAACGTTTGGCTGCAGCCTTGTCGCGCCGATTCCGCAAAGGATCCCGAGTTCGGCACCGTGCTCGTCGGCGGCCGGCCACAGCAGGTATGGCTCACCGCGCAGCGTCACGAACATCTCATCGAGATACGGTGCTGCCCGGTTTGCGGCGTGCAACCTTGACGCGATGCGCGAAGCCCACGCCGAACTTGTCGCACCATCGGCGGATCGTCTCGTAGCTCACCACCACGCCGCGTTCGAACAGCAATTCCTCGATATCGCGGAGGCTTAGCTGGAAGCGGAAATACCAACGCACCGCGCAACTGATGACTGCGGCGGGAAAGCGGTGACCGTGATAGAGCCAGTTCGTCTTTTTCATCGCGACATCTTACGCGACCCCCTCGGTAACGTGACAACGCCTGGCCCGGCTATGCAAAGTCATTTCCGGGACGGAACACTAGGCGTTTTGCGAAAAAGGCCGAAACATCGGCTAAAACTGTTGGGTTGGTCGCAAGGGCCTGGCGAGATGCGTTGTTGTGTCGCGTCACCTCAGTGGGAACGCCTGCAGCTATGAGTTCACCGGCGTACTTCTCCGCTTCCACGTGCAACAGGTCATTCTGAGCACTGGCAATCAGCGCTGGTGGCAGCCCCTTAAGCCTTCTGGACTCAATTGGTGCCGCATACGGATGCATCCGATTCGAAGCAAGTGGCAAGTACGCCCAATACCCACGAGCGCACTCACTAGCACCGAGATCTGCCGACGGAACCTCGCGTTCGTCGGCCATCCTTGTCATGCTCGGATCCAGCAACGGCGCCAGGAGAGCCTGTGCGGCAAAGGAAAATTCTCCGCGGTCGCGGGCCATTGCGGCCAGACATGTAGCCAGATTGCCTCCGGCGTCGTGTCCTGCAACACCGATACGCCTTGCGTCAGCACCGTGCTGGCGCGCGTTGGTGACTGCCCAATGAGTTGCGCAATATCCATCTTCCAGCGCTGCAGGAAAGGGAAACCTGGGTGCCAACGAGTAGCCTACTGAGACGACCCACGCCGGCGTGCCCATCGCGATAGCGGTGGCGGTGTAGTCGGCATCGTCAAGCAGACCGCCTACAAACCCACCCCCGTGGAAGTAGACCACTATTGGCAGAACTGACGCCTTGGGGTAGGGACGATAAGTTCGCAACGCTATCTCCTGCGCGTGCCCAGCGACAAAAAAATGCTTGGTCAGTACTGTCGTGTCATCCGTTGGTTGCATTTTCCAGCTGACGCTCGTACGCCAGATATCAAGTTGCGATGGGACACATTGTGGGCCAAGACGGCAATCAGATAAATTGTTATAATCCGGAACACAATTCGTTCCGACGGAACAATCCGGAACCTTACCCTTCGAATTCTTCGCAGCGCCGTCGCTGGATTGATGGCACGCTGAAAGTGAGACTATATGGACCGGTTTCAGGCAATGCAGGTGTTCACCAAGGTCGTCGAGATGAAAAGCTTTTCGCGCGCGGCAGACGCTCTCGATCTTCCACGTGCCTCACCGACGACCATCATCAAGAAGCTTGAGGCCCATCTTCAGGTTCGTCTCATGCAACGGACGACGCGACGCCTGAACCTTACGCCCGAGGGCGCCGAGTACTACGAGCGCTGCGTGCGAATCCTTGCGGAAATTGACGAAACAGAAGATCTCCTTGTCAACACGGGTAAAGGGCCGCGTGGGCGGCTGCGGGTCGACATGCCCGCATCTATCGGCAGACTTATCGTCATGCCAAGGATTGAGGACTTTCGCGAGCGATTCCCGAACGTCAACCTGATGATTGGCTTCGGTGACAAACGGGTGGATTTGATACAGGAAGGTGTTGACTGCGCAATTCGAGTCGGAGAACTTGAGGATTCAAGCCTCGTCCCGCGCAGGCTTGGCAACCTTCTCACACTCACTGCTGCAAGTCCTGAATACATTCGCCGCTTTGGCGAACCGCGACGAATTGAGGATCTTGAGCAACATCTTGCCGTGCACTATTTTTCAAGCCGTACTGGAAGAATCACGAATTTCAGCTTTGAGAAAGGCGATGGCAGCACTGACGTCAAGATGACCGGAGCGCTCTCGGTGAATGATGCTGACGCATACGTCATGTGTGGCGTCAGCGGCGCAGGACTCATCCAGGCGCCTAGGTTTATGCTCGCACCGTATCTGCAATCTGGAGAGCTTGTCGAGATACTGGCTGACTGGAAGCCAAGAACAATGCCGATTGCGGCCGTCTATCCGCATAACCGCCACCTCGCTCCGAAGGTTCGCGTCTTCGTGGAGTGGATCGCAGAACTTTTCGACAAGTGCCCTCTGATGTCTGATGAAGTTGATTCGGATGGTCGTTGTCCAATCAGCCACTCCATCAGATCGATGTTTCAAATGGACCCGCGAGTGGTCCCGCATCATTCGGCAATCCATCCAGCTGCGCTTGAAACTCACGCGTGAGCGCTAAACACGGGCGCGTACTCGATCCGCACACTTTACTCTTTCGTGTTGCGCAACCCTACCCTGAGATCGACACGCGGAGACAGGTAACCGAGCCGACGGTCGAGCTTCAGTGCACATTGCGGCAACAGAATCCACGTGACAGGAATGCTCATCAACTGTCTTCGCGGCCGGAATCTGGACCCCGGCACCGGTCGCCGGGTTGCGACCGACGCGCGCGGCCCGCGCCCCCGTCGAACAGGCACCGAACCGTATAATCTGGACTTGTCGCCTTTCGTCACGGTCGTCCTAATCAGCGCGTCGAGCATTTCAGAAGCCGCCGCCTTGCTGGTGCCTGTCTTGGCGGCGACGGCATCTACAAGGTCCTTTTGTGGCTTTGTCACAGTAAGGGTCAAAGAGCGAGCGAGATCGATATGCGAAGTACTGCTTCTATTGCGAGCTCGTAGAATTGATCAGCGGCGGACGGATGGGCTCCGCGAGCACATTCCAGTCAGCTTTATATTCGGGCTTATTGCAGCCTGATACGCTGCGGCCCACTATGAAATCCGCTGGCCGGCGTTGTCACGTTACCGTGGCGGTCGCGTAAGATGTCGCGATGAAAAAGACGAACTGGCTCTATCACGGTCACCGCTTTCCCGCCGCAGTCATCAGTTGCGCGGTGCGTTGGTATTTCCGCTTCCAGCTAAGCCTGCGCGATATCGAGGAATTGCTGTTCGAACGCGGCGTGGTGGTGAGCTACGAGACGATCCGCCGATGGTGCGACAAGTTCGGCGTGGGCTTCGCGCATCGCGTCAAGGTTGCACGCCGCAAACCGGGCAGCACCGTATCTCGATGAGATGTTCGTGACGCTGCGCGGTGAGCCATACCTGCTGTGGCCGGCCGCCGACGAGCACGGTGCCGAACTCGGGATCCTTTGCGGAATCGGCGCGACAAGGCTGCAGCCAAACGTTTCTTCAACCGCCCACTTCGCTCATGCCCTGTGCCGCGCAAGATCGTGACCCACCAGTTGCGCAGCTACCCGGCCGCAAAGGCGACATTCCTGAATTGGCGAACGTCAAACACGTGTTCGTTAGAGCCGCCGCGCGCGTGAACAATCGGGCGGAGAACAGCTACCAACCTACCGCGAACGCGAGCGTCGCATGCGGGGATTTCGCGACTGGAAACGCACGCAGGCATTCCTCTCGTGTTTCGGTCCGATACGGCAGCATTTCGCGCTCAAGCGGCATCTGCTGCGTGCTGCGCTCTATCGCAAACACCTCGCGGCTCGATTCGCTGCGTGGCACGAATTCACCGACCTCACCCAGAATCCGTCGAGTGCGTGCTGAGCAATGGTGACCTCTGGCACCATTTCGTCTCGCTACCGGCAAGTTGACAAAGCCGTGCGAACCAGTAATTGTCTGGTTTTTCTCCAATGTCCGGCGGTGCAGTTGGTCTCGCCGCCGGACATTGATAAGGCTATGACGCCCGTGAGATGCCGCAGACAGACGCGGTAGGACCTCCAGTCTGCTGACACAGGGGTACTTGTGCGCGGAAGCCTGTCATGGTTGACATTTCGTATTGTGATAAATAGCATATCAAAATGGCACTCACGAATGTCCAGTTTTCTGTCGCCGCACACATTCTCGCCGTTCTGGGCTACCACTACGGTCGGGAAGTCACGTCCGCAGTGTTGGCGGAGAGCGTGAACGCGGAACCGACGTTTATCCGACGAGCTCTGTCGAAACTGTCGAAGGCTGGTCTCGTTACAGCCACCCGTGGCCGCAACGGGGCATGCGTGCTGGCTCGAGCGCCCGGCAAAATTTCGCTTCTTGACATCTACCTTGCCAGCGAAGCTCCTCCCACGTTCGCAGTACACGGATATCCAGTCGAAAAAGCGTGTCCGATCAGCTCCAACATCAAGGGCTCAATGACCGACGTATTTGAGAAGGCACAGGCGGGGTTCGAAAAGAGCCTTTCACAGCAGACTCTCGCCGACGTGATCGCGAACATCAGGAAAGGGGAGGTCAAAACAACTGCAAAGACCCAGAGACGCGCTGTCACCAAGTAAGCGGCCGGCGCCACGTTGACAATCGCCGATGCCAAGCCGCGTACACTCCGGGCTATGTTCGGCAATCCACCGAGCGCATCGTCTGCGTATTTCCAAGCTAGTAGTCCGCAGCGGCGAAGGCGGGTATTGGCGCTCTATTCGTTTCGGCTCCCCTCAATCACTTCGCCGAAAACGTCCGAGAATATTTGTCTACGAACGCGTAGACGGTGACAAAAATATTGCCGTGCCACTGCCGCCGCTGCCGGGCTTCAGTGCGCGCAAATACGTGAAGATTCGTGGCTTGAGAATATACCGGCCCACCACGCCCTAGTTAGATGGTGCCTCGGCGGGGTCCGGTTTTTCGACCGGACCCGACAGTTTGAAGGTATTGTCTTCCCACTGCTTGCCATCGATCAGGCCATACGACTTCCAGTCTTCCGGCGCGATCTTTTCCACGCTTAGAATGGACGTGTGGTAATGATCGAACACGTCGATCATCTGCCGCAAAACGGGCGGCGTGCCATACAAAATGTCGTCGGCCAATACGACAGCAAACGGGCTGTCTCCCACGAGCTTTTCCGCGCACAGCACCGCATGGCCGAGACCGAGTGCTTCTGCTTGCCGTACATAGAAACAGTCGACCTGACTGGATTTGATATTGCGTACGAGTGAGAGCAGCTTTTCCTTTCCGCGTGCTTCCAGTTCGGCTTCAATCTCGTACGACTTGTCGAAATGATCTTCGATCGCGCGCTTCCTGCGCCCGGTCACGAGATCATTTCGGTGAGCCGACCACAATTGCTTCTTCAACGGCGTACTGGATCAGCGGTTTATCGACGATAGGAAGCATCTCCCTCTGACTTGCTTTGGTTGCAGGCAAAAATCGTGTGCCGAGACCGGCAACGGGGAAGATTGCTTTGGTCACTTTAAGCATGAGCTTCGAATCTCGATTGTGAAGTGATCATGTGCTCGCGCCGTACATTTTCGCAATAGGCGCCAAAAAGAACCTGCCCGTTCAGCGGATGGACGGGCAGGTTAAGCCGAGGTATTGAAGGTTCGCCAATGGGGACGAACCCGCAGCCAGTATGTCCGCCCATGCGTTCATTCAATGGGCGCACGTCGGATCGCGCTTAGCAATTGACCGAACGTTCCAGTAAAGCTGCTTTCCGTGTTGGACCCGGTGCACACTGATGTGTTGCGCTGCTGTCGGCGGGCTGGCATTCAAAGAGTATGCGTTCCTGCTGGATGGCGGATTGGCGAAAAGGTTTTGTCAGCGACAAGTCTTTCAGAATGGATAGACCTTACACGTCTATTATCGCCAGCAAATCTGCCAAGGCGGCTGCATTAATTTTCGCGAATAGGACATGAATCGCCACGCTGGAAAGATGATGGAAGAAGAATCCGATATTTCTGATGCGATTGCGAAGTTCAATCTGTCGTATTTACAGCTTGCGCAGCAGATGGGCGTTGTTGCGTTAATCACGGGTAGCCCAAGCGCAGTTTCATACGAAACCATCATGAGCAAGTTATCCGGAAACGTAGCCATTGTCACAGGTGCGTCAAGAGGAATCGGCGCGGCAATTGCGAAGTCGCTCGCAGCAGAGGGCGCATCCGTCGTCGTAAATTTCGCGTTCAGTAAAAGAAATACCGACGATCGGCGCCCACAAGGCAACGGCACTCCAGATTTATGGTCAGGTTGCGGACAACGCTCAGTGCATCGTCAGCTCGTGTGGCGTTTCGGACAAGTCCAATCCGTACATCGCCGTGAGCGTAACCACTGTGCCACCTCGCTCGCGACAAATTGTCAATCGCGCTCAGCTCTCCGTTCCTTTTTTTGGTGAAGATTGTTCATTTTGGAGAAAGTGTGATTTCCATTTACACAATTTAAAAAATGATTGCGACGATATAGACTGCGTTTGTAACTGTTGTCCGTCGAGAGCCGCAATCTCGCGATGCGCGGTCAACTAGCCATCAATACTAGTCGTGGAGCTATCATGAAGCCCGGATTTCTGAATGTCGTTTTCCTGACAATGCTCGCAACACTTTCAGCCTCGACGTTCGCGAGCGGGTTTGGCCCTGCACCACACTACGACCCAATCATTGGCGCTCCGGCTTCCCAGCGTGGCCTTAGCGTACAAACGCTCGCAGCTGAACGTGAGACAGCCTACAGCGACCGGACATCATACGGTTCATCTACGAATGCTACCGCGCAGGCGGGCACAAGCAAATCTGTGGGTGCCCATCTGAGCTCGCAGATTGGACAGTGAGCAACTGGACATTCGACGTGGGACGATACGACGTCGATGATTCGACGCACGCACGGTCATACAGTTCAATGTCGTCTTTGAGTAAAGGCAGCGCCCATGTGAGTCTATCGCCTGCGGCTTCTGCCGGATCTGCGCATGCAGAGGCAAATGATGGCTCTGCATGGCTAGTAGTGGTCAAGCATTTGGAAGAGGCGAGCAGTGGCGCGCTTCGAGATATTGCCAAGGGGGTCTCTCGGAATGCCGGTCCTTCTGTTCGGGCCACTGCGAGTGGTTCTCCCGGCGGTGGCTCATTTCAAAACCCCCTTTGCGTTCGCGTTTCTGAACCGCATTCGCGTGTGTTCACGGTTGTCGAAGAGCTTGACGAAAAAACCGTCATGCTTTCGTGGCATGACGCCACCTCTGGTCGGTTTACCGACCAGAGGTGGAAGCTGTCACGCGCTAGAACTAAGACTCGGTGCGTCATGAGCGGAGCGCCCGTCGAGCCAGGAGACACGGTGTATCGCCCAACACGCCAGACGTACCCGACTCTCACAGACGAAGATGTAGTTCTCGCTTCCGCGTTAGGCGCAGTCAAGTCGGCCACGGCTGACACATGAGGAATTGACCCGCGCGGTTCCACGATTGCGTTGATATTTAGGCACATGCTGCGACTGGCCGACGGCGGCATTGCCTATTCGCTTGTCCTCTTACACGAAGGTTACCGGGAGGGATTCACGTAGCTTAGGGAAATGCCGATTAATGAGCTGCCGGGTCGGCTTGCAGATGAAGGGGCGTCGAATTTTCCGGATAACGAATCGAATCGGCGCTCATTTCGGTGAATTTGGCTCGTAAACGAGCCTCCCTGGTTGCATGTTTCACACGCAGGACGGATTGCTCCCATGAACCGATCGCAGCAGATTTCGCGCAATCACCAGATTCGCCAGAGCGAACAGGCTGAAGAGTTGCGCCGTGTTCCTGGCCAAGCCCTTGTATCGGGTCTTGCGATGGTGAAAGAGGTTTTTGACGATATGGAACGGATGCTCGACCCGCGCCCGGATCTGCGCCTTGGTCCGCTCGGTCGCAATCACCAGGTCCTTCAGTGGGCCTTCCGACATCGCCCTGATCTTTCCGCGCTTGGCCGCGACTTGCCACTTCACCGTCTTGCCCTTCATTTCCTCGCGCTTGTCTACGCCAATGTAGCCCGCGTCGGCGAACGCCTCCTCTTCATGCCCGTGCAGCAGGGCATGCGCCTGCGACACATCCGACACGTTGGCCGCCGTGCCAACCACACTATGGATCAGGCCCGAAGCGGCGTCCACGCCAATGTGGGCTTTCATTCCAAAGTGCCATTCGTTTCCCTTCTTCGTTTGATGCATGTCCGGGTCACGGCTCTTCCCAGCGTTTTTGGTCGACGGTGGCGCTTCGATGATCGTCGCATCGACCAGCGTGCCTTCCTTCATCAGCAGTCCACGCTCACACAGCGAAATACCGATCTCGTCGAGCAGCTTCCGTGTCAGTTCGCGTTCGATCAGCAGGCGCCGGAACTTCAACAGCGTAGTCGCATCCGGCACGTTCTCGACCGCCAGATCGATGCCTGCGAAGGCGCGCACCGCGATGCTGCCATACAGCGCGTCTTCCAGCCCTTCGTCCGACAGACCGTACCACTGTTGCAGGAAGTAGATCCGCAACATTCGCTCCAGGCCAATCGGCGGACGGCCTCGCGTGCCCTTCGGGTAGTGCGGTTCGATTGCCGACTGCAAGCGTTGCCACGGCACAATCTTCTCCATCTCCGCCAGGAAGCGTTGGCGCTCGTCACGCGCTTCTTGCCTGCAATTTCCGCTTCCGCGAAGCCGATCTGCCTCTTCATCGTCGTGGGCCCGTTCCGTGAGCTGCCTTCTATAACGTCCTCGGCTACGTCACCGATGACCGCCGAGCTTTATTAATCAGTGTTTCCTTAGCCAAATGGTTCAGGACACATAGCAAGAACGAAGACCATGGACCACCTTGAATCGATCCGCACATTCGTGAGAGTAGCCGAGATCGGCAGTTTCGTTGGAGCGGCTAGCACACGTGGTGTTTCCAGCGCTGTGACAACAAGATTGGTGGGCTCCCTTGAGAGCCGATTGGGCGTGCAACTGTTCCTTCGGACGACCCGCCGCGTCTCGCTCACTGAGACAGGACAAATTTTTCTGGAGAGGGCAAGGCAAATCGTCGCCGATATTGACGAAATCGAATCTCTCGTTGCCAATCAACAGGCCGCACCAGCAGGTCCGTTGCGAATTGCGGCCCCTCATTCATTTGGTCATAACAGGCTCGGCCCGCTACTGAAGGCCTATGTGTCACGTTATCCCGAGATAAAACCTCACGTAACGCTGACGGACAAGCTTATCGACCTCGTTGAACTTCGCATCGACGTTGCGATCGTTCCGGAAGGTTGGGACCTTGGCAACACAGTTGTCACGCGCAAATTGTCGATGTGCGAACTAGCAGTGGTAGCCTCTCCGGAATATATAGAACGGCACGGGCTACCACTGGAACCGTCCGATCTCCGCACTCAACTGCTGCTCCACGAAGGCGCCCACATCAGCGTGACGCGTTGGGCAATTGCACAGTCTGAGGGGCTGCAGATGCGCCCTGCAAACTCAATTGGAGCAAACAGCGTCGAGATGCTGGGGCAGCTTGCTCTTGAAGGAATTGGCGTGGCGGTAATGCCGACATATCTTGTGGAAGCCGATATTGCGCAGGGAAAGCTCGTGAGAATCCTTCCAGAGCATCAGTTACCACATATAGGCCTGAACCTGGCCTTCGCCAGTCGAAAACATCTTCCTGCCAATATCCGTACGTTCGTGGATTTCATGATCGAGCAGCATCGCCCCTGATTTCATGATGAAGTAAGAGGCCTCCACTTCCGATTTTGATGATGAAACGCCTCCGGACAACTTTTGCGCAGTGCAATCGCTTCGCGGCGTGGGCGAAATGAAGTTCTTCGGCGACAGCGACAGCCATGAAATAACGAAGATGACGAGGTTCCATGCTCATCCCCTGCTATCAGATCTGCGGTTTCTACCGGCTTGCCTCGGCCTCAGGATCGCTGGGCTGCCAACCACCACCGAGTGCCTTGAAGGCAGCAACCGCTGCGCGTGCCGATTCCGTTTGCGCCTGCACCCGCTCATCGGAGGCGCGCAGCAGGTTGTCGTCGGCCTGCAGGACTTCAATCAGGCTGACGACACCTTTTTGATAGGCTGCGAACGAGGCCGCTCGCGCCCGGCCAAGGGAATCCACTCCCTGGGTGAGCACCGCGGCCTGCTCCTCGCGCTTGACCAGCGCCGAGAAAGAATTCTCGACATCCTCGGTCGCGTGCAGTGCTGCCAGCCGATACGCGGCGAGCATCTCGGCCTCCTGGCCCCTGGCCTGCCCGATCTGCGCATTGATGCGGCCGAAATCAAACAGACGCCAGCGCAGCCCCAGCACGCCAGCGGCCTGACTGGCGCCGCTACTGAACAGGTTGCCGCTGGCCACCGAGGTGGCGCTGCCGAGCAGTCCACTGAGCGACACCTTGGGGTAATACTCGGCGATGGCCACGCCGATGCGCGCGTTCGATGCGGCGAGGCGACGCTCGGCCACGATCAGGTCGGGCCGGCGCCTGAGCAACTCTCCCGGCGATCCTGTGTCCGCGATCCGCGGGGCGACCGGGATGTCACCAGCTTCGACCAGTTCGGCTCGATGCGTGCCGGGCTGTGAACCCAGCATTACATCCAGCGCGTTCATCGCTGCATCCAGACCCGCCTCGAGGACCGGGACGGATGCCTGAACCTGGGACAGCGCACCTTCGGCCTGGCTCACCTGAAGGTCGGCCGCCAATCCTTTGCTATACAGGAGGTTGATGGTCGAAAGCAGATCCTGCTGCGTCTGCACCTGCCGCCGGGCAACCTTCAGACGGGCCTGCAATCCACGAATCGTGATGTAAATATCGCCAGTCTGCGCCGCCACTGCCAGGCGCGTGGCCACCGCACCGGCTTCCGAAGCCTGGTATTCGGCAAGTGCCGCTTCCCGCCCGCGACGCAGGCCTCCGAACACGTCCAGTTCCCAACTCGCGTTGAAATTGGCCTCATAGTCGTTGCCGTAGCGATCGAAACCGGGCGTCGAATTCAGAACTCGCCCCAGGGGGTTTCAACCGACTGGTAGACTCGCGCCGCCTGCCCGCTGACAGTGCCGGACGGCAGCAGCGCGGCATTCGCCGCGCCAAGTCCCGCGCGCGCCTGCGAGACGCGAGCGGCGGCCTGCGCGAGGTCCAGGTTCTGATCCAGTGCGAGCGTGACGAATCGTGTGAGTTGCGGATCACCGAAACCCGTCCACCACGTGACAAGGTCGGCGCTGGCCGCCGCGTGCCGGTGATCCACCGCGGCCTGGCCCTGGAACTGCTCGGGCATGGCTACATTGGGCCGGACATAATCGGGGCCTACAGCGCAGCCTGCCGAAAGGCTGGCGACAATGACCGCGGCAAGGATGGGTTTGGGTAGCATGAGCGTCTTCGCAAGGGTTCCGGTTGTGACTATAATACAAAATAGTCACTGGTTGTCCATTCCTGTATGCTCTACCCATGAAAAAAGCCACCACTTCCCCCATCCCGGCGCGCGGCCCCGCTGACCACGAGGTACGCGATCAGATCGTTGTCGCCGCCACCGAGCACTTCAGCCGGTATGGCTACGAGAAAACGACGGTCTCAGACCTCGCCAAGGCGATCGGGTTTTCCAAGGCCTACATCTACAAGTTCTTCGAGTCCAAGCAGGCCATTGGCGAGATGATTTGCGCGAACTGCCTGCACGAGATCGAAACCGAGGTCAGGGCGGCCGTCGCACAGACCGATCTGCCACCGGAGAAGCTGCGGCGGATGTTCAACGTCTTCACGGAAGCGAGCCTCCGTCTGTTTTTCCAGGACCGCAAGCTCTACGAAATTGCCGCATCGGCGGCCACGGAGAACTGGCAGGCGGTGCTTGCGTATGAAGAGCGCGTCCAGAAGTTGCTTCGGGACGTCCTCCAGGAGGGTCGGCAAAGCGGGGACTTCGAGCGCAAAACCCCCCTCGATGAGACTGCGATGGCGATCTATCTGGTGTTGCGCCCCTACCTCAACCCAATGCTCCTGCAGTACAGCTTCGATTACACCAGGGTCGCGCCAGCACAACTGTCCAGTCTCGTGCTTCGCAGTCTGTCGCCTTGATGGAAACCTCGAGAGTGACTATTGACTAAATGGGTCACTAGAACCATAATGAAAGCCCCGATCACCATCGATTGTCGGTTTGCACGAGGCGTCGGCGGCGCCGTAGAGGGTTGAGCGCTGCGGCAAGCCGCGGGCAGTCGGTGGCGGGCGCGCTCTGGCTCTCATCGGCGTGTAGGGTCGCCGCGATGTCATCGCAGTGCAGCGGGCAGAAAGGGCAGGTCCAGTCGGGCGTGACGAATACCGAGGTCCCCGCTTGACTGGCGCTCGACGAAAGAGTGGACGAACTGTGCATGACCGCGATTCAGCAAGGACCATGCCGGTTTGGCGACGCGTCGGATCTTTCGGCGTTGCGCGACCGGCGCACCTGGGCGCGGCGATGCGAATAGCGGGGCATCGCAGGGAGCTTGTAACGGGCCGCAGTGCTTCACGGAAAGCGCACAGGCCTCGGCGCGAGCCACGGACACCGCGCGCAGCACAGTTTGTGCGTCAAGCTGAAACACTGTGTCACTTGCTGGTCACGCGCTGCAATACCTCACCTTGCCATTGCATTATGCCCCTCTCGCGCCCCATCTACTGGCACGGATATTGTGTGGAGCGGCTACGTGCGAACAGCGGCTGGGACGTCGAGCCGTCGGTCGTGAAGCGCCGAAGCAACCAGCCACGCGGCCGCGCCGCTCTTCATGGCGGCCGCAAGGTCGGCGTGGCCGCGGATGCCGCCCGCGCCGATCAGCATGCGCTCGCCGGCTTTGGGGCGGATCGCGGAGAAGGTCGTGAGATCGGGACCTTCGTAGGCGCCCACCTGATCGAGCGTCATCGCGATGATGCGTGACCGCCACTAGGCGGTCGACTGGCGAAGCGCAGCCTGATCGGCAGCCGGGTCGGCGAGCAGCTGGCCGGCGCGATGATCGAGCGACAGGATCGGCTCGAGACCTGCTGCTTCGGCGTCGTGCAATGCAGCAGGGTCGCGTAGCGATTCAGTGCCGAAAACCGGCACGAGGGTGGCGGTGCAACAGCACGGTGGCGCGACGGAGGCAGGCCGGATGGATTCGATGTTCGCGTGGATGCGATCGAACAGGGCACGCACCGAAGCGAAGTCGGCAAAGCCGGCGTCGAGCCAGATTTCGACGCCGAAGTGGGTTTCAGACAGACCGTTGCAGAGGACGGCCAGGGTTTCAGCGTGGTCGCCCTGCTGAAGGATCGCGTTGAGATCGGCGACGTACAGCGTACGGGTGCCGGTTGCGCAAAGGAGAGCACGGGCGACGGTGAGCGGATCGCTGCCGTCGCACAGCATCGACTGGACTGGCCGGTAGCGCGCTCGCTCGCCACGCACGGCGTGGCCGTCGAGCAGATCGAGAACCGGTATCACCTGCATGGATGACTTCCCTTGATCAAGCTATTTGTCTACGAGTATCTCACCGGCGGCGGCATCGACCCGGACCTGGCTGGCGAGGGTAGCCTCGCCGATCTTAGCGCACTCATCGGGTCTTTCATGCTCCGGCGTCGCCTTGCTGCCTCTACAGTCATCTGTGCACTGCCGTTTGCGCTAGCCGCCTGCGGCGCAAAAACACCGTCCGATCCGCGCACCGAAGCGCCCCTGGTGCGCACCGCCATCGCTCAGGCGGCGATCCCCGCCTCCCGTTCGTTTACCGGAACGGTCGCCGCGCGCGTGCAGAGCGACCTGGGCTTTCGTGTCTCCGGCAAGGTGCTCGAGCGGCTGGTGGATGCCGGTCAGACCGTCAAACGCGGCCAGCCGCTGATGCGCCTGGATCCGATCGATCTGAGGCTTGCCGCGCAGGCCCGGCAGGACGCGGTCACCGCCGCGCGGGCACGGGCGCAGCAGACCGCGCAGGATGAGGAGCGCTATCGCGACCTGCGCGGCACCGGCGCGATATCGGCATCGGCCTATGACCAGGTCAAGGCGACGGCCGATGCTGCCAAAGCGCAACTCAGTGCGGCCGAGGCTGACGCCGACGTTGCGCGCAACGCGACGGGTTATGCCGGGCTGGTGGCGGACGGCGATGGCGTCGTGATGGAAACGCTGGCCGAACCGGGCCAGGTCGTCAGCGCCGGACAGCCCGTGGTGCGCCTCGCCCACGCCGGGCGTCGCGAGGCTGTCATCCAGCTACCCGAAACCCTGCGTCCCGCCATCGGTTCGGTCGCCCAGGCCACGCTGTTCGGCAGCAGCGGCAATACCGTGCCGGCGACGCTGCGCCAGCTTTCGGATACGGCGGATCTCCGCACCCGGACCTTTGAAGCGCGGTATGTCCTGCAGGGCGCGTTGGCCGACGCCCCACTGGGCGCCACGGTGACGGTCCAGATTCCCGACGCGCGTTCCCCGGTGCAAGGCGGTTTGCAGGTGCCGATCGGCGCGCTGCTGGACGCGGGCAAGGGACCAGGGGTGTGGGTCATCAACGGCGAGCCGGCGAAGGTTGCCTGGCGGCCGGTTACCGTCGAACGGCTGGACGACGATAGTGCCCGCGTCGCCGGTGAGATCAGGCAAGGCGACCGGATCGTCGCGCTCGGCGCGCAGCTGCTGCGCGAAGGCGAGCAGGTCCGGGTGACAAGTCAAGCCGTCGCCATGACGGCCGAGGGAGCCCGTCCGTGAGCGAAGGCCGTTTCAACCTGTCGGCGCTCGCCGTGCGTGAGCGCTCCATCACCCTGTTCCTGATCTGCCTGATTTCACTGGCCGGGCTTGTTTCGTTCTTCAAGCTGGGCCGGGCGGAAGACCCCGCGTTCACGGTCAAGGTGATGACCATCATCACTGCGTGGCCCGGGGCGACCGAGCAGGAAATGCACGATCAGGTCGCCGAGAAGCTCGAAAAGCGCATGCAGGAGCTGCGCTGGTACGACCGGACCGAGACCTATACGCGGCCAGGCCTCGCCTTCACGACCTTGACCCTGCTCGACAGCACGCCGCCCTCGGAAGTACAGGAACAGTTCTACCAGGCCCGGAAGAAGATCAGCGACGAGACAGCCAACCTGCCGGCTGGCGTAATCGGGCCGATGGTCAACGACGAATACTCGGATGTCACGTTTGCCCTCTTCGCCCTGAAGGCCAGGGGCGAACCGCAGCGCCTGCTGGTGCGCGATGCCGAGACGCTGCGCCAGCGGTTGCTGCACGTGCCGGGCGTGAAGAAGGTCAACATCATCGGCGAGCAGTCGGAGAGAATCTATGTCGAGCTCTCACATGACCGGCTGGCAACGCTGGGCGTGAGCCCCCAGGACGTGTTCGCCGCGCTCAACGGCCAGAACGCCCTGACGCCGGCGGGCTCCGTGGAGACCAAAGGTCCGGAGGTGTTCATTCGCCTGGACGGTGCCTTTGACAACCTGCAGAAGATCCGCGACACGCCGGTCGTCGCGCAGGGCCGCACGCTGAAGCTATCGGACATTGCCACCGTCACACGTGGTTATGAAGATCCGGCGACGTTCATGATCCGCAACAACGGCGAACCTGCACTGCTGCTGGGTATCGTGATGCGCGACGGCTGGAACGGGCTTGATCTCGGCAAGGCGCTGGACAGCGAGGTCGGCGCAATCAACGCCGGGCTGCCGCTGGGCATGAGCCTGACCAAAGTCACCGATCAGGCCGTCAACATTCATTCGGCGGTCGACGAGTTCATGGTGAAGTTCTTCGTTGCGCTGCTGGTGGTCATGCTGGTGAGTTTTGTCAGTATGGGCTGGCGGGTGGGCCTGGTCGTTGCCGCGGCCGTACCGCTGACACTCGCGGTGGTGTTCGTCGTGATGGCCGCGACCGGCAAGAACTTCGATCGCATCACGCTCGGCTCGCTGATCCTCGCGCTCGGCCTGCTCGTGGACGACGCGATCATCGCGATCGAAATGATGGTGGTAAAGATGGAGGAAGGCTACGGCCGCATCGCCGCCTCCGCCTACGCGTGGAGTCATACGGCCGCGCCGATGCTGGCGGGCACGCTGGTGACCGCCGTCGGCTTCATGCCCAATGGCTTCGCGCGCTCCACGGCCGGCGAATACACCAGCAACATGTTCTGGATCGTGGGGATCGCGCTGATCGCATCGTGGGTCGTCGCCGTGGTCTTCACGCCCTACCTGGGTGTGAAGATGCTGCCCGATTTCAAAAAGGTCGAAGGCGGTCACGACGCGATCTACGACACGCCGCGCTACAACCGCTTCCGTCAACTGCTCACGCGCGTCATCGCGCGCAAATGGCTGGTCGCCGGCTCGGTCGTGGGCCTCTTCGTGCTGGCCATCCTCGGCATGGGCGTGGTCAAAAAACAGTTTTTCCCGATCTCCGACCGTCCCGAAGTGCTGGTCGAGGTGCAGATGCCCTATGGCACGTCGATCTCGCAAACCAGCGCCGCCACGACGAAGGTCGAAGCGTGGCTCGCGAAGCAGAAGGAAGCCAGGATCGTCACCGCGTACGTCGGGCAAGGCGCGCCACGCTTTTACCTGGCGATGGGGCCGGAACTGCCCGATCCGTCGTTTGCCAAGATCGTGGTGCGCACGGACAGCCAGGATGAGCGCGACGCATTGAAGCAGCGACTGCGTCAGGCAGTCTCCAACGGTCTCGCCCCCGAGGCGCGTGTGCGGGTCACGCAACTCGTGTTCGGTCCGTATTCACCGTACCCGGTCGCCTACCGTATCTCTGGTCCGGACCCGGACAGGCTGCGCGGTATTGCGGGAGAAGTTGAGCAGGGGATGGAGGCCAGTCCGATGATGCGCACGGTCAACGGTGACTGGGGTACGCGCACGCCCACGCTGCACTTCACGTTGCAGCAGGATCGCCTGCAGGCGGTGGGGCTGACATCCAGCGCCGTGGCGCAACAACTGCAATTCCTCCTGACCGGCGTACCGGTCACCGCCGTGCGTGAGGATATCCGGACCGTGCAGGTCATCGCGCGTTCGGCCGGCGACGTGCGGCTCGATCCGGCGCGGATCGGCGATTTCACGCTGGCTGGCGCGAACGGACAGCGCATTCCGCTGTCGCAGGTGGGCAAGGTCGACGTGCGCATGGAGGAGCCGGTCATGCGCTGGCGGGACCGCGTGCCGACGATCACGGTACGGGGCGACATTGCCGACAACCTTCAGCCGCCGGACGTATCGACGGCGATCACCAGGCAGCTTCAGCCCATCATGGCCCGGCTGCCGACCGGCTACCGTATCGAAGAGGCGGGCTCCATCGAGGAATCGGCCAAAGCGACGACCGCCATGTTGCCGCTCTTCCCGATCATGCTGGCGGTTACGCTCATCATCATCATCTTCCAGGTGCGTTCGATCTCCGCCATGGTGATGGTGTTCCTGACCAGCCCGCTGGGCCTGATCGGGGTGGTGCCGACGTTGATCCTGTTCAGGCAGCCGTTCGGCATCAATGCGCTGGTCGGTCTCATCGCGCTATCGGGCATCCTGATGCGCAACACGCTGATCCTGATCGGACAGATCCACCAGAACGGGCAGGCGGGGCTGGATCCGTTCCATGCGGTCGTCGAGGCCACCGTGCAGCGTGCCAGACCGGTGATCCTGACGGCCATGGCGGCGATCCTCGCGTTCATCCCGCTGACCCATTCGGTGTTCTGGGGAACCCTCGCGTACACGCTGATCGGCGGCACGTTCGCCGGGACGATCCTGACCCTGGTGTTCCTGCCGGCGATGTATTCGATCTGGTTCAGGATTCGACCCGGGAGTATCGCTGGCTTGCGCAAGGATCGGCATGAGCAGGTGCAGCCTTCCGGGCAAACGCTGGAGGACGCGCTCGACGCGGGCAGTTAAAAACACCATCAATTCACCGTATCGAAGGAAACCGCCATGTCGAATTCCACTGTTGTCGTTGTTACCGGCGTGTCATCGGGTATCGGACGCGCTGCCGCCGAGAAGTTTGCCAGGCGGGGGTGCCGCGTATTCGGCACCGTGCGCAGCATCGCAAAAGCGGCGCCTATCCCGGGCGTCGAGCTTGTCGAGATGGATATTCGCGACGATGCTTCGGTCCAGGCTGGAATCCAGTCCGTCATCGATCGCGCCGGTCGCATCGACGTGCTCGTCAACAATGCAGGAACGAGCATGATTGGCGCGGTCGAGGAAACGTCGACTGCCGAGGCCTCGTCTCTGTTCGATACCAATGTATTCAGCATTCTGCGCGCGACACAGGCTGTACTCCCCCACATGCGGGCACAACGCGGTGGAAGGATCGTCAATGTCAGTTCGGTGCTCGGGTTTCTCCCGGCGCCCTACATGGGACTCTATTCGGCGTCCAAGCACGCTGTGGAAGGGCTGACCGAAACCCTGGATCACGAGGTGCGCCAGTTCGGCATACGCGCAACGCTGGTCGAACCGACTTTTACCAGGACCAATCTCGACATCAATGCGCCCCAGGCGGGTTCGAAAATCGCCGACTATGACCGCGAGCGTGCCCTTGCCACGAGCGCAGTCGTGAACAGTGTCAAAGGTGCCCCCGAGCCCGAGGGCGTGGCGAAGACAATTGTCGAAGCGGCGCTTGGCAGCTGGCGAATGCGTCGTACGCCCGCGGGCGAGGCATCTCTGCTGAGCAAATTGCGGCGCTTTATGCCCTCCCGCCCGGTCGATTCAAGTTTGAGGAAAACATTCGGGCTCGCATGAATACCTTGCCGGGACGTGATGACGTTGGCATTCAGATCGCGACCAGCATACGGGCGGCCTTTGTGAATGCCCGCCTGACACGGCCTTGAGGGGCCGCATCTCGGAATGGATGACCACGATGTCGCAATGACGAATGTTGCACTTCAGGCGCCTATTGCCATTGACTACTTCGGCGCATTGGAACCGACCTCTCCGAATCACCGACACGGTTGTTACGTGAGCTAATAAGGACCGGGAGCCACCGATATGGAAAGTCATGATGCTGATCTGTCGATCACAGCCATTGGAGAAATCTCCGCGCTAACTCTGAACCATTTTTTTGCGCAGCGCGCGATGCGAGCTTTCGGGGATCACTTCAACGAAGCGCTGCGACATACCGACGTAACCGCATCGCAGTTTTGTATGCTCGCGTTGCTGCATCAACGGGAACCGCTGGTCTTCGGCGACATGGCAGCAGAACTGGCAATGGACCGCTCTAATCTGTCGTCCAATCTGGCCCCACTGTTCCGCCGCAGGCTCGTTTCGATAATCGCTCACGATGTAGATCGACGGAAACGCCAGCTCGTCCTCACGACCGAGGGACGCGAAGTTATTGCTTCCTCGATCGTCCCTTGGTCGCAGGCCTATCGGAACATGTCTGCATTCGTGAGGCAGATCGATCTCGATTCAATGCGTGATCTTTTTTTCGCCATCCGAAAGCGTGATCAGGCAAGTAACGTACCGCATGGACGCAAGGCCCCGGACAGCGGAAAAACGAGGCTTTTTTGAATATGGGTAGAAGTATGGGTAGCGGAAAGGTGTTTTTTCAGAGCCTTTCTGGCAAAGGCTTTCCGGCCGGTTTGGCATCCCTCCGTCTCCGCCAGCAATGGTGGCGAAACCCCGCAGAGTCTAGGCTCTGCGGGGTTTTTGTTTTTGCGCGGCTTGATTTTGATCTCGCTCGCTACTTCAGCGATGTCAGCGGCATTCCCAGCCCTCCAGCGTGTGACCACGTCCTACGTGAATAGGCAGGTCTGCTGATCAATGCATGGCGCCGTTAGCCCGCCACGCTGGTCCGCAGAAAACCGCGCCAGATCCGGCGCGGCAGGCAAGGAGTCCGCATGACTGATCCCGTCGTGCCGCTGACCGAGACCGCCTCGCTTAGAACGCGTGCCGCAACCCCACCATGCCGACGAACTGAGACGGACCCGATGACGGCGTCGTGTTCTGCGAGTCGCCGACCACCGCGACCGCGTCGGCGATGGTCACACCGCTGCCCGACGAGATCAGCGACTTGCCGCCTGCATGCTGATAGGCCTCGAGCGCGTACAGCGTGGTGCGCGTCGACAGGTTGTAGGTCTGTTCGAGCGAGATCTGATGATAGTGCGCCGGATCGCTGATGCCGTTCGCCTTGCTTGCCTGGGTGAAGCTATAGCCGCCGCCGACCGTCACGCTCGGCGTGATCCGGTACGTCGCGATCGCACCGTACGTGTTGAACACGGCCTTGTCGAAGAACAGCGAGCCGTGGCCCGGCGCGTACTGCACATTCGAGTAGTTGAGGCCGACCATCAGATCGTGCCACGTATAGCGACCCGCCGCGGCGAACAGTTGCGCGCTGCGCGCGCTCGCGTAACCGTTGTTGACCGGCGAGTTGATCGCGAAGCTGCCGAGCGCCGCGCTCGTCGAAATGTCCTTCAGCTTCAGGTAGCCGGCTGCGAGCGACACGGGCTGGAAGTCATAACGCAGCGCCGCGCTGAACAGGCTGCCGTTCGCGACTCTGCCGGGCACGCCGCCGAGACCATACTGCGCGCTTGCCTGCAGGCCCCCGATCGTCGGCGATAGGTAGGTTACCGAATTATTGAAGCGCAGCGTCGTGTCGAGGGCGTCGAGATCGCCGGGGTGCGCGCCGGTCGCGCCGGTCAGCACGCCGGTCGGTCCGAGCGCGCCGACCATCTGGAAGTAGGGTGTGTATTGGCGGCCGAGCGTCACCGTGCCGTAGCGGTCGTTCGCGAGGCCGACATAGGCCTGGCGATTGAACAGGTAGCCCGTGGTGCTTTGCGCGCCAGTCAGCGAATTGAAGCCGCTCTCGAGCCGGAAGATCGCCTTCGTGCCGCCGCCGAGATCTTCCGAGCCGAGGAAGCCGAACTTGCTCGCCTGCAGGTTGCCCTGGCTCATATAGAAATTCGAATGCCCCTTCTGGTTGCTGGCATAGGCGAGCGCATTGTCGACGACGCCATACAGCGTGACGCTGCTTTGCGCCGATGCGCTGGTGGACAACGCGGTGCCCGCAAACGGCAGGCAGCAGAGGACGAACGCGCGGGTGCGCGCGCGCTGGTTTATTTTCATGTTGGGATGTCTCCAGACTGATGGGTCGGCCTGATCCCTCAGGCCGGTGCGGTGTGTTGTTCAGTGCGGCACCGAAATCGTCAGGCAGCGCCAGCCGTGCGCGGTGTGATCGGTCACGAGCGTGCCGTTAGCGCAGACGACCGCGCGTGTTTCGCGCATCGGCACGAACACGCGCACTTGCGGCTGCACGCGCGGCATCCATTGCGAACGCTCGAGCGTCACCCGCAAAGTGTTTGCGTCGCCCGTCAGCGTGACGTTCCAGCGGCCTTGCTCGCCGTTGCGCCAGGCTTCGGTCTCGCCGTCGTCCTCGATCGAGCCGCCTTGCGCGGTGCCCGCGTCGGCAGACGGCACCGCGAGGAATGCGCGTTCGTCGGCAGGGCGGCCAAAATGCTGCTCGGCGATGTTGAGCGGAATCACGCTGCCTTCACGCAGCAGGAACACCGGCCGCTCGAACGGCGCGGGCAACGTGACGGTCTGGCCGCCGTCGAACGTTTCGCCGCTCCAGTACGACACCCAGCGCGAACCGGCCGGTAGATACACGGCGCGCGTGCTCTGGCCCGGATCGACCACTGGCGCGACCAGCATCGACGAGCCGAGCATCATGTCGTCGCCATCGACGAGGCAGCGCGGATCGTGCGGAAACTCCGCGAACAGCGGCCGCAGCACCGGCTCGTACGCGCTATGCGATTGCCACAGCAGCTCGTAGAGATAAGGGATCAGGCGATAGCGCAGCTTGATCAGGTCTGCCACGTGCCGCGTGACTTCGGGATGCATCCACGGCTCGTTGACGGTGCCGTCGTCGTTCCACGAGTGAATCGAAAAGCGCGGCAGGAAGATGCCGAACCCGACCCAGCGCGCAAACAGCTCCGGCTCCGGCGCCGGACCCGAGAAGCCGCCGACGTCGTGACCGCTATTCGACACGCCCGACATCGCGAGCCCGAGACCCATCTTCAGATTGAAGCGCAGCGTTTCCCACGACGTGTAGTTGTCGCCCGACCACGTCTGCACGTAGCGATGCATGCCGACGCCGCCCGAGCGCGACACGAGGAACGGGCGCCTGTCAGGCGCGTGCTCGCGCTGCGCGTCGTGCGACGCGCGCATCATCAGCTGCGTCTGCAGCACCTTCGCCTGGTATGCCGGATACGGCTTGCCGAAGCCGCGCGCGATCGCATGCGGCGACCAGATCTCGAACTCGTTGTTGTCGTTCCAGGTGGCCGCGATGCCGTATTTGAGCAGTGCGTCCTTCACGCGAGCTTTCCACCAGTCGATCGTCGCGGGATTCGTGAAGTCGAGGTACGCGCCGACTTCGTCCCAGAACTGCACCCATGCGGGCTCGCCATCGGGCGCTTCGATCAACAGGCCGGCGTGGGCGACGTCGTCGAACGCTGGGTGGTCTTGCAGCAGACACGGCTTGATGTTCGCGCACAGACGCACGCCGTGATCGAGATAGCTCCGCACGAAGCCGTCGATGTCCGGAAACCTGTCGTGATTCCAGTTGAACACGTAGCGCTTCGGCCCGATCGACGTATAGCCCGACGACAGATGGAACGAATCGCACAGCACGTCGTGTTCGCGGCAACGCTCGATGAATTTGCCCATCTGCTGTTGCGCGTCCGGCGCGTCGGTATAGCTCATCGTCGAGCCCGAGTAGCCGAGGCCCCACTTCGGCATCCACGCGGGACGTCCGGTGAGCCACGTGAAGCGGCGCACCGCGTCGAGCGGCGAGCCGGGCGATGCGATGAAGTAGTAGTCGAGATCGCCATGCTCGGCGATGAAGTGCCGATAGTGGCCGTGATAGTTGTCGAGCTCGCGGCCCATGTCGAAGCGACAATCGGCGAGCGTGTCGTAGAACAGGCCGAAGCCCGTCGACGTCTGCGGCTGCCACGTCACGTAGAACGGGATGTGCTTGTACAGCGGGTCCGTGGTGCGCGCGCTGTAGCCCATCGCGTCGATGTTGCGCATCTCGTAGGTTTGCCGCGCGCGATCGAGCGAGCCGGCACGCTCGCCGAGGCCCACGTACATTTCGTCGCGGCGCCGCTCGACGTAGTGATAGACGCGCGAGTCCCACCAGCCGAAGTTGTACGCCTGGGTCTTGCGATCGCTCATCACGCGATGCCATGTGCCTTCGTGCAGGATGTCCCAGGCGCAGGCGCCGCCTTCGAGCGCCACGCTCACGCGCACGCGCGCCGTTTCGATCACGATGTGACCGGCTGCTTCGTTCACCGTGAACGGCGGCGGCGTGAAGCCGCTCAGGTCGCGGCGCTCGCGGCCTTGGAGCGGCACGTCGTCCATCCCGGGCGCGATCGCCCATGTGCGCGGGCCGCGCGTTTCGCCGTCCGGCAGCACGAGCACGCGGATGATGTCCTCGGCGAGCACGAACAGCTCGATGCGGCAATTCGGCTGCGCGCTTAGCACGACCGGGTTGGCCGCCGGGTCGCCAGCGTGGGGGACGAGCGCAAAGCGCGGCGGATGTTTGAGATTGATCTGTGAACGCATGATGAGTCTTCCAGGAAGGTCAGGCAGCAGTGTTGACGCTCAGTTCGGCGCGGCGCGCGCGGCCGTGGCGCGGCACACCGCGCATCAGGATGATCAGCAGCGTCGCGCCGATGATGTCGAATGCGCCGAGCGCACCGAACAGCGGCGTGTAGCCGATCGAATCGGCGAGCGCGCCGACCATCAGCGAGAAGCCGAGGCCGCCGATCCACGCGGCCATGCCCGCGAAGCCGGCGACGGTGCCGACTTCGCCCGGATCGAATACGTCGGCGGCGAGCGTGTTGACGAGCGCCGAGATCATCTGGTGCGCGAAGCCGCCGACGCAGAAGAGGGCGATGGCCTGGTAGGGCGACGCGACGAGACCGATCGATGCCGGCCCGATCATCATCAGCGCGCCGAGCACGACGCCCGAGATGCGCGACCAGATCAGCGGCACGCGAAAATGCTTCATCAGGAATGGCGACAGATAGCCGCCGAACAGACCGCCCAGGTCCGCGGCGAGAAACGGCAGCCACGCGAACATCGCGATCTGCTTCAGATCCATATGACGCTGCGTGGCGAGATACAGCGGAATCCAGAAGCTGAACGTCTGCCACGCGGGCTCGGCGAAAAAGCGCGCTTGCGCGATCGCCCAGAAGCGGCGCGTGCGCAGCACTTCACGCACGCTCGCGCGGCGCGCGGCGGGCGGTGCCTGGCCTTCGACGATCGCGGCGCGCTCGGCATCGCTCACGCGCTTGTGCTCGGCGGGCGAGCGGTACAGCACGAACCATGCGGCGGCCCACACGAAGCCGAGCGCGCCGGTCACCGCGAACGCGCTCTGCCAGCCGTAGCGCAGCGACAGGAAAACGACGAGCGGCGGCGCGAGCAGCGAGCCGAGCGAGGTGCCCGCATTGAAGTAGCCGACCGCGACGGATTTCTCGCGATCGGGAAACCATTCGGCGACGACCTTCATGCCGGCCGGAATCGCGACCGCTTCGGACAGGCCCATGAAGCCGCGCAGCACCGCGAGCGAAAACCAGCTGCCCGCGAAACCGTGGAACACGCCGGTCAGCGACCACAGGCACGCGAACAGCGCGAAGCCGAGGCGCAGGCCGATCAGATCGATGATCAGGCCGCAGACGGGCTGCATCACCGTATAGCCGACCTGGAACGCGCCGACCACGTACGAGTACTGCCGCGTGTTCATGTGCAGCAGTTTCATCAGCTCGGGCGCCATCACGCCGAGCGCGTTGCGCGACAGATAGTTGACGATCGTCCCAACGCACACGAGGGCGATGATCCACCAGCGCAATCCCTTGATCGTTTTCAAAATCAGTCTCCGTGGCGCATTGAGCGGTTGCTTCCGACGCAGTGCTCGGGCATGCGCGAATTCGAACATTTATTGGTTTTCAATGGCAGTCATCCTACCACTTGGAAACGACCTGGATATCGGGGGAAACCATAGGATTTGCCACGTGTTTCCTTGATTTGTCTCGATAATTTAATATTTTTTTTGCCTCGTCTCCGAGCGGTGATCGGATGACTGTGGTGAGAAATATAGAACAGATATGTTCTTTCGAACTTTAAAATGTTCGTTTTCGGGATGTCAGCCAGGCCGCGAGCCGGCGCCCGCGCGGAGGGTGCTTTTTCACCGCCGTCTGGCGTGTGTAACCAGACATTACGCCGCCGCCGGCGAGGCGATTTTCAGCATCAGTTATTACAAAGTTGAAATACGCGTGTTGCTGCCTTTGCGTTATATTTCCGCCAACAAAACATGTTCCTACAAAGGTGATCAATGAAGTCCGCTCGTCTTGTTCCGCTTGTGTTCGGCGTGTTGACGTTGGCTGCATCGGGTGCCGCGATGGCCGGGGGGCTCAACGTCGGGGTCAATATCGGCATTCCCGCGCCGGTCTACGTCGCACCGGCGCCGGTCTACGCACCGCCGCCGCCTCCGCCGCCGCCCGTCGTCTATCAGCCGGCTCCCGTGTACTACGGCGGTCCGCAAATCGTGATCGGCTGGCATGGCGACCGTTACTGGGACGGCCATCGCTACTGGGCGCGCAACGACTGGTATCGCCACCATCCGCCGGGCCGCGGCGACTATGCGCGGGGTCACTACGACCAACATCGCGGCTGGCACTGAGTCGCCACTGCGTCAGCGCTGAAGCGCGCCAACCGGCCGCAGCGATGACAGAACCGCCCTTGGAGGGCGGTTTTGTTTTTTGTGCTGAAACATCCGTCGCTGACGCATTTCGTCGCAGTCGCCCGCCAGATCGCGCAAGCTAATTGGGTAGAATCCCCCACATCGCCACTGCCCATTTACCAGCACGACTCCATGACAACTGGCTCGCGACGGGTTCAAACGCCTGAGGGACTTCGACACAGCGTGATCCACGGACCCTTGCGCGCCGCGCTCGCCGTCGCGTTGCTGTGCGCGAGTCTGCTCGTCGCGCCGCACGCGCATGCCGCGCATGCGATCGCGCAATACGGCGAGCCCAAATATCCGGCCGGCTTCAAGCACTTCGACTACGTCAATCCCGATGCGCCGAAAGGCGGCACGCTCGTGCTCGCAAACCCGAGCCGTCTAACGAGCTTCGACAAGTTCAATCCGTTCACTCTGCGTGGCAATGCGGCGCCCGGCCTCGAATTGATGTTCGAGAGCCTGACGATCGGCAGCAGCGACGAAGTCGCGTCCGCCTACGGGCTGCTCGCCGACGACATCGTCGTCGCGCCCGACGGCCTGTCGGTCACGTTCCACATCAATCCGCGCGCCCGCTTTTCGAACGGCGACCCTGTGACCGCCGACGACGTCAAGTTCTCTCTCGACACGCTGAAGAGCCCGCAGGCCGCGCCGCAGTTCGCATCGCTTTTCAGCGAGATCAAGCGTGCGGTCGTCGTCGATCCGGCCACGGTGCGCTTCGAGTTTCGCGATCGCGATCGCGAGTTGCCGCTGCTCGCGGGCAGCATGCCGGTGTTCTCGCGCAAGTGGGGGATGAAGCCCGACGGCAGCCGCGTTCCGTTCGACCAGCTCGCATTCGAAAAGCCAATCGGCAGCGGGCCGTATCTGATCGACAGCTACGACAACGGCCGCACGATCGCGTTCAAACGCGACCCGCACTATTGGGGCGCCGATCTGCCGGTGCGCGTCGGCATGAACAACTTCGATCGCATCGTCTACAAGCTGTATGCCGATAGCACCGCGCGGCTCGAGGCGTTCAAGGCTGGCGAGTACGACGCGCTGGTCGAATATATCGCGCGCAACTGGGTGCGGCGCGACGTCGGCAAGAAGTTCGACCGTGGCGAGTTGATCAAGCGCGAGTTTGCGCAGCACAACGGCACCGGCATGCAGGGCTTTTTCCTGAACACGCGCCGGCCGCTGTTCCAGGATGTGCGGGTGCGCAAGGCGCTCGATCTCGCGCTCGACTTTCAGTGGCTGAACCGCCAGCTGTTTTTCAACCAGTACACGCGCATCGACAGCTATTTCGCCAACACCGAATGGCAGGCGAAGGGGCTGCCTTCGCCTGGCGAACTCGCGCTGCTGGAGCCGTTTCGCGCCCAACTCGACCCGGCGGTATTCGGGCCGCCGCCGAAGCAGCCCGATACCGATCCGCCCGGCTCGCTGCGCGCGAATCTGCTGCAGGCGCGCGATCTGCTGCAGCAGGCCGGCTGGACCTATCGTGACGGCGCGCTGCGCAACGCGAAGGGCGAGCCGTTCCAGTTCGAGATACTCGACGACTCGGGTTCGGCCTCGTCGATGGAGCCGATCATCGCGACCTTCACGCGCAATCTGCAAAAGCTCGGCATTACCGCGAACTTCCGCACCACCGACTTCGCGGTCTATCAGAAGCGGCTCGACGCATTCGACTTCGACGTGACGACGATTCGCATGCCCGACGTGCAGGTGCCGGGCTCCGAGCAGATCACCCGCTTCGGCAGCAAGGCCGCCGATACCCCCGGCTCGGACAACGCGATCGGCCTGAAGTCGCCGGCCGTCGACGCGGTGTTGAACGCGCTCGTGCATGCGCAAACGCGCGAGCAACTGACCGATGCCGCGCACGCGCTCGACCGTCTGCTGATGCATGGCTACTATGTGGTGCCGCACTGGTACAGCGGCACCCATCGCGTCGCGTTCAAGCGCGGGCTCGCGTGGCCGAAGACTTTGCCGCTGTACTATGGCGCGGAGGGCTGGATCACGACGATGTGGTGGTACGAGGATCCGCGGGCGCGCACGCCCACGGGCAGCGCCGACTGATCCGCAGATCCATCGCCCCCACCAACGCGTTCGCACTGGAACACCGCCTATGTGGAGCTACATCCTCAAACGCCTGCTGCTGATGATCCCGACGCTGCTCGGCGTGCTGACGCTGACCTTCGTCGTGATCCAGTTCGTGCCGGGCGGCCCCGTCGAGCAGATGCAGCACGAACTGCGCAAGGGCGCGGAGGGCGCCTCGCCGTTCGGGCTGCGCTCGCATAGCGGCGTCGATGCGCAACAGATCGCGCAACTGAAGCAGCTGTACGGCTTCGACAAACCGCCGCTCGAACGCTACGTGCTGATGCTCAAGCGCTTCGCGACCTTCGATCTCGGCCAGAGCTATTTCCGTCATCAGAGCGTATTGTCGCTGATCGTGTCGAAGCTGCCGGTGTCGATCAGCATCGGCCTGTGGACGTTCTTTCTCACCTATCTGATATCGGTGCCGCTCGGCATCGCGAAGGCGGTGCGCAACGGCTCGCACTTCGATATCGCGACGAGCCTCGTCGTGCTGGTCGGCTACGCGATTCCGGGCTTCGTGCTCGGCGTGCTGCTGCTCGTGCTGTTCGGCGGCGGCACGTTCCTGCAGCTGTTTCCGCTGCGCAACCTCACTTCCGACAACTGGGACCAGTTGAGCCTCGTCGGCAAGATCCTCGACTATCTATGGCATATCACGCTGCCGATCACGGCGTCGGTGGTGGGCAGCTTCGCGGTCGTCACGATGCTGACGAAAAACGCGTTCCTCGACGAAATCCGCAAGCAGTACGTGCTGACCGCGCGTGCCAAAGGTTTGTCCGAGCGGCGCGTGTTGTGGAAGCACGTGTTTCGCAATGCGCTGCTGCCGCTGATCGTCAATTTTCCGGGCGCGTTCATCGGCGCGTTCTTCACCGGCAGCCTGCTGATCGAAACGCTGTTCTCGCTCGACGGGCTCGGGTTGCTGTCGTATGAATCGGTGATGCGGCGGGACTATCCGGTCGTGCTCGGCACGTTGTATCTGTTCACGCTGATCGGCCTCGTCACGCGGCTGATCTCCGACCTTTGCTATGTGTGGGTCGATCCCCGCATCCAATTCGAACAACTGGAGCGCTGATGAATCGAGCCCGCCTTTCCGCCGACGCGGCGGCGCGCACCGAACCCGCGCGGGCACTGATGTCGCCGTCGCCGGCGCGTCGCGTGTGGCAGCGTTTTCGCCAGCAGCGTCTCGGCTACTGGAGCCTGATCATCTTCGTCGTCGCGTTCGCGGCGAGCCTCGTGGGGCCGCTGTGGTCGAACGACAAGCCGGTCGTCGTGCGCTACGACGGCCATCTGTATTTCCCGCTCGTCAAGACCTACGCCGAGACCACCTTCGGTGGCGACTTCCCCACGCCGGCCGATTATCTCGATCCGTACATCCGTCACCGCTTCGATGCGCCGGGCAACTTCGCGCTGTATCCGCCGAATCACTACTACTACGACACGCTCAATTACTTTTCGAAGACGCCCAACCCGGCGCCACCGTCGCGCGAGAACTGGCTCGGCACCGACGACCGCGGCCGCGATCTGTTCGCGCGTCTGCTGTACGGCTTCGGCGTGTCGGTCGTGTTCGGCCTCGTGCTGACCGTGATCAGCACGATCGTCGGCATCGCCGCGGGGGCGGTGCAAGGTTACTTCGGAGGGCGAACGGACATCGTCGGGCAGCGTCTGATCGAGATCTGGAACGCGATGCCGCAGCTCTATCTGCTGATCATCTTTTCATCGATCTTCGAGCGCAGCTTCGCTCTTTTGATCGTGCTGCTGTCGCTGTTCAACTGGATCGGCCTGTCCGACTATGTGCGCGCCGAGTTCCTGCGCAATCGCCAGCAGGACTACGTGCGCGCCGCGCGCGCGATGGGCCTGTCGCATTGGCAGATCATGTGGCGTCACGTGTTGCCGAACAGTCTGACGTCGGTCATCACGTTCCTGCCGTTCAGCATGAGCAGCGCGATTCTCGCGCTCACGAGTCTCGACTTCCTCGGCCTCGGCGTGCCGCCGCCGACGCCGAGCCTGGGCGAACTGCTCGCTCAGGGCAAGGCGAATCTCGACGCGTGGTGGATCTCGGTGTCGACCTTCGGCGTGCTGGTGGCGATGCTGCTGTTATTGACCTTCATGGGCGACGCGCTGCGCAACGCGCTCGACACGCGTATCTCCGATGCGATACACGCCGGAGGTGGTCAATGAGCGCGCTGCCGCAAATCGATCCGCGATCGACGGACACGCCGCTGCTCGAACTCGACCATCTGCGTGTCGCGTTCGGCGACACGGTGGCCGTCGACGACGTCACGCTCGCGATCGCGCGCGGTGAACGCGTCGCGCTCGTCGGCGAGTCGGGCTCGGGCAAGAGCGTGACCGCGCTGTCGGTGCTGCGCCTGCTGAACGACGCGCAGGTGAGCGGGGCGATCCGCTTCGATGGCAAAGATCTGCTCGCGAAGAGCGAGCGTGCGATGCGTGGCCTGCGCGGCTCGGACATCGCGATGATCTTCCAGGAACCGATGACCGCGCTCAATCCGCTGTATACGATCGGCGACCAGATTGCGGAAACGATCGTCGTGCATGACGGCGTCAGCGCGACCGAAGCGTGCAGGCGGGCGGTCGCGCTGCTCGCGCGCACCGGCATCACCGAGCCGGAGAGGCGCATCAACAGCTACCCGCATCAGCTCTCGGGCGGGCAGCGGCAGCGCGCGATGATCGCGATGGCGCTCGCCTGCCGGCCGCGCCTGTTGCTCGCCGACGAACCGACCACCGCGCTCGACGTGACGATTCGCGCGCAAATCGTCGAGCTTCTGCTGGAACTGCAGCGCGACGAAGCAAAAAAGCGCGGCATGGCCGTGCTGCTGATCACGCACGACCTGAACCTCGTGCGTCACTTCGCGCAGCGCGTCGCGGTGATGGAGCGAGGCGTGCTGGTCGAAACCGGCACGGTCGAGCAGGTGTTCGAGGCGCCGCGCCATCCGTATACCCAGCGGCTGCTCGCGAGCCGGCCGCAGCGCGAGGTCGTGCCGGTGCTGCCGATCTCGCCGGTGCTGCTCGAAGCGCGTGATGTGGCGGTCGACTTCAGAACGAAACTGACCGGCCTGCGTGGCTGGTTCGGCGCGGGGCGGTTTCGCGCGGTCGACGCGGCGAACGTGTCGGTGCGCCAGGGCGAGACGCTCGGGATCGTCGGTGAATCGGGATCGGGCAAGTCGACGCTCGCGATGGCACTGCTCGGTCTGCAGCGCACCGCGCATGGCGAGATCCAGTTTCAGGGCAGGGCGCTCGCGAGCTATCGCGGCGCCGAAAAGACCGCGCTGCGCTCGAATATGCAGGTCGTCTTTCAAGACCCTTTTAGTTCGCTTTCGCCGCGGCAGACGATCGAGCGGATCGTCGGTGAGGGGCTCGCGCTGCATCGGCCGCAGATGACTCCGCAGACGCGGCGCGACAAGGTCGTCGCGGTGCTGCGCGAAGTCGGCATCGACCGGACCGCGCTGTATCGCTATCCGCACGAATTTTCGGGCGGGCAGCGGCAGCGCATCGCGATCGCGCGCGCGCTGGTACTGGAGCCGCGCGTGCTGATCCTCGACGAACCGACCAGCGCGCTCGACGTATCGATCCAGCAGCAGGTGCTCAAGCTGCTCACCGGTTTGCAGCACAAATACAACCTCGGCTTCGTATTCATCAGTCACGACCTGGAAGTGATCGGGGCGATGGCGCACCGAGTCGTGGTGATGCAAAACGGATCGATCGTCGAGACCGGCGAAGTCGAGAAAATTTTTGCTGCACCCGCGCATCCTTACACGCGAAAGCTGCTGAAAGCGGCGCTTGATCGTTGATTTTTCACCCTTTCCCCAATTGAGTGCGTCTGTCGATTGATTTTTCCTATTCCTTTTGACAGGCAAATACTTACTGGCTAGTATCGAGCAAACTTTTTTTCTAGACACCTGATTTTTTGGCAAAAACTACCGACCAATGCAGCACAGAAACTTCACCCAGGCTTGCACGCGCGTCGTCGCCGGGATGTTCATTGGCGTCTTGATGGCAGCAGCTCCCGGCGCGTTCGCCGACGAAGTAAGCGGTTTTAATCAGAATGCCTCATATCCGCCCACCAACGGCTCGGATCCTCTCTCCCTTCTCACTCCCCAAACCAAGGCCGCCGGCAGCGAAAGCGGCAGCGCCAAATCGTTCCTTTCGGGCATGGCCGGCAAAGCGGGCGACGTGGTGGTCGGCGCGTTGAACATGATCGGCGTTCGCTACCGTTGGGGCGGCAATACGCCTGATTCGGGGCTCGATTGCAGCGGTTTCGTGCGCTACGTGTTCCAGGACACGCTCGGTCTCGCGCTGCCGCGCCGCGCCGAGGAAATGAGTCGCCTGGGCGAGAAGGTGCGGGTAAGCGACCTGAAGCCGGGCGATCTGGTGTTCTTCAATACGATGCGCCGCACGTTCTCGCACGTCGGCATCTATATCGGCGACAACAAGTTCGTGCACTCGCCGTCCACCGGCAGCACGATCCGCGTCGACGACATGGATGACGGCTACTGGGAAAAGCGCTTTACGGGTGCGCGTCGGATCGAGACCTCGTATCAGGCCGACGATCTGCGCAAGCGCGTGACCGCGACGATCGGCGGGAATAACTGATTCGGCGCCAGGCCTGGCGATAAAAAAGCCTGCTTCGTTCGAAGCAGGCTTTTTGCGTTTGATGCGCGCGTTTTTGCCATGGCGACGCACAGCGACCGTGCGTCGCCGGGCTTTCAGGCTCCCATGCGCCGCGCGGCGAGCTTGCGCTGCAACTCCGGCATCATCTTCGCGACCGCTTCCTCGCCGGCGAGGATCGCGGCGTTGCGCTGTGAGAAATCGCTGCCGCTCATCGCCGCGAGATTCGGCCGGATCACCACGTCGGCATACTTGTCGAGCTCGTAGGCCTTGATCGTCTGGCCCATGATCGTGAAGGTCTGCATCAACACGTCGAACGAGCTTGCCGTGACGCCGTTTTCCGGTCGCTGGGAGATATCGACGGCGATCACGAAATCCGCGCCCATCTTGCGCGCGAACGACGCCGGTACCGGACTCACGAGACCCCCATCCACGTACTCGTGACCGCCGATCTTCACCGGCTCGAAAATCGACGGTACGCTGCACGACGCGCGCACCGCGATGCCGGTGTTGCCACGCTGGAACAGGATCGGCTGGCCGGTTTGCAGATCGGTCGCGACCACGCCGAGCGGCCTAGCCATCTTCTCGATCGGGCGGTTGTTCAGCGTCGTGTTCAGGTAGTTCTGCAGCGCGACGCCCTGCAGGAAGCCGCGCGTACGAAACGGCATCGCCCAGTCGCTGATCGACGCTTCGTCCATCGACAGCGCGAGCTTGTTCAGCGCGAAGCCGTTCATGCCCGACGCGTACAGCGCACCGACGACGGAGCCGGCGCTCGTGCCGGCAATCAGGTCGATCTGGATATTGCGCGCCTCGAGAGCCTTGATGACGCCGATGTGCGCAAAGCCGCGCGCGGCGCCGCCGCCGAGAGCGAGCGCGACGCGAACCGGCTTCTGTTGCGCTTTTTCAGGCGGCGGGGGAACGGCGGGCGTCGCGGTGATCGGCGCGCCATCGAGTTTGCCGGCGGTCGTGGTGCAGGCGGCAAGCACCGCGGATGCGGCCGCCAGCGAAAAGCTGCGGCGGCTCAAGTTCGGGGATGAGGGTTTCAACGAGTTCTCCAGCAACGGCGCGCGCGACGCGAGCGGCGTCGCGCGTACCGCGATCAGGCTGAGGTCAGACCGGGCGGATCGCCGACGGCGATTGCGCGCGCTTGCAGCGGTGTTCGCTCCGGATCGGATCGAGGTGCGGTAAGCCCGCATCGCAGCGCGCGCACATCTTAATGCAAACGATCGGCTCGCGCGGTCCGCTGTAATGAAACGTTGCAGAGGAAGTATTCGGAACTGACGCGGCGCTTTTTCAAGATGAGTTGGGCGAGCGCTGGGAAGGTGCGTACGCAGATGTCCGGACGCCGTTCGCCCATGCGCCATAGGCCGTTCGGACGAGGGCGGCAACCCGCGTGCGGAAGGTATAATTCGGCTCTTGCACTTATTCCCTCGTGGCCGTGCGCGACGTCGCGCGCAGCATGGGCACGCTTCGCTGCCGCGCTTCGCAGTCATGTTCGCCTGAGCGCCGGCGCCTGTTTTCCGAGTAACCGCCAATGACCACCTCCGTTCGTACCCGTTTCGCACCGAGTCCCACCGGCTTCATCCACCTGGGCAACATCCGCTCCGCGCTGTATCCGTGGGCGTTCGCGCGCAAGATGAAAGGGACCTTCGTGCTGCGGGTCGAGGACACCGACCTCGAGCGCTCCACGACCGAATCCGTCGACGCGATTCTCGAAGGCATGGCGTGGCTCGGCCTCGATTTCGACGAAGGCCCGTTCTACCAGATGCAGCGCATGGACCGGTACGGCGAAGTGCTGAAGCAGATGCAGGAGGCGGGGCTCGTCTATCCGTGCTACATGTCGACCGAAGAGCTCGACGCGCTGCGCGAGCGCCAGCGCGAAGCAGGCGAAAAGCCGCGCTACGACGGCACGTGGCGCCCGGAGCCGGGCAAGGTGCTGCCGGAGCCGCCCGTGGGCGTGAAGCCGGTGCTAAGGTTTCGCAATCCGCTGACCGGCGTGGTCGCGTGGGACGACGCGGTGAAAGGCCGCATCGAAATCTCGAACGAAGAACTCGACGACCTCGTGATCGCGCGTCCGGACGGCACGCCGACGTATAACTTCTGCGTCGTCGTCGACGATCTCGACATGCGCATCACTCACGTGATTCGTGGCGACGACCACGTCAACAACACGCCGCGCCAGATCAACATACTGCGCGCGCTCGGTGGCGAGCCGCCGGTGTATGCACACCTGCCGACCGTGCTGAACGAGCAGGGCGAGAAGATGAGCAAGCGCCACGGCGCAATGAGCGTGATGGGTTATCGCGATGCGGGGTATCTGCCGGAAGCGGTCGTCAACTATCTGGCGCGCCTCGGTTGGTCGCATGGTGACGCGGAGATTTTCACGCGCGAGCAGTTCGTCGAGTGGTTCGATCTCGAGCACCTCGGCAAGTCGCCGGCGCAGTACGACCATGACAAGCTGAACTGGCTCAACGCGCACTACATCAAGGAAGCCGACAACGCACGCCTCGCCGAACTGGCGAAACCGTTCTTCGCGGAGCTCGACATCGACGAAGCCACACTCGCCCAAGGTCCGGATCTGACGGGCGTGGTGGGCCTGATGAAGGATCGGGCGTCGACCGTGAAGGAGATCGCGCAGAACGCCGCGATGTTCTATCGCACCCCGGCACCCGACGCTGAGTCGCTTGCACAGCACGTCACCGACGCGGTTCGTCCGGCGCTCGCTGATCTGGCCGCTGCATTGAAGACGGTCGAATGGACCAAGGAGGCGATCGCTGCCGCGCTGAAAGCGACGCTCGGCACGCACAAGCTGAAGATGCCGCAGCTCGCGATGCCGGTGCGTCTGCTGGTGGCGGGTACGACGCATACACCGTCGATCGATAGCGTGCTGATGCTGTTCGGTCGCGACGTCGTCGTTAGCCGCATCGAAAAAGCGCTTGGCTAATCCGTTGGCGGCGTGCGTCAGAGGTTTCGCATGCCGCCGGAAAAATCCGCATGTAATCGCTCAAAGGGTATTTACAAAGCGCAGATCGCCCTCTAAAATCTCGTTTCTCTGATGTGCGCGGGGGTATAGCTCAGCTGGGAGAGCGCTTGCATGGCATGCAAGAGGTCAGCGGTTCGATCCCGCTTACCTCCACCAACAGAGCAAAGAGGTGAAAGTGGTTAAGAAGTCTGATAGTTGTAGAAAAAAGACTTCACAAATCGCTGAAATGTAGTTAAAGTAGCGGTCTTCGCTGTTGACCTGAAAATAGCTTGGCGAATTAACTGAAAAGTTAGCGCGAGTTGATCAAGTCAAAAGCGAATTGAGACGGATCTGAAAAGATGTTTGTCCCCTTCGTCTAGAGGCCTAGGACATCACCCTTTCACGGTGAGTACAGGGGTTCGAATCCCCTAGGGGACGCCAAACATCAGCGTCGCTTTAGTATTCGAGTAGTAGTAAAGCAGCGCAGCTTGCAGAGAATTAACCGACGCTCGCAAGCAGGGTGTAAAGACTGGAGTGGTAGTTCAGTCGGTTAGAATACCGGCCTGTCACGCCGGGGGTCGCGGGTTCGAGTCCCGTCCACTCCGCCAGACAAAGCCCGTTCACACATACTTGAACGGGCTTTTTCATTAAAGGTGTAAGCAGTACGTTGTCCCCTTCGTCTAGAGGCCTAGGACATCACCCTTTCACGGTGAGTACAGGGGTTCGAATCCCCTAGGGGACGCCAGAACATCGGCGTCGTTCGGTTGGAAGTTTGAACGGTGCAGCAAGCTGAGAGTATGGCTCGCAGGCTGCGATGCAAAATCTGGAGCGGTAGTTCAGTTGGTTAGAATACCGGCCTGTCACGCCGGGGGTCGCGGGTTCGAGTCCCGTCCGCTCCGCCAGATTTGAGAAAGCCCACTTCGCAAGAAGTGGGCTTTTTTTATTGTGCGCCCAGCATGGGCGCACTCCTGCGAGTGCAAGTCCCGCCATGAGCTGGTCACAGCGAATGAAGTGAAGCGCAACTGCATGACGGCGGCCGAATGTGGGAAGGAAGCGTGGAGCGTAAGTCGCGAGCCGATAAACGAGAACCGCATAGAAGGCGTTGCCAAGCAGGGCGGGCGGGTAATAGACCGCGGAGCTCTCGTGACCAGGGCGAAGCGGCGTAAATGCGGCGGCTGTGCCATGAAGGAGTGCGCTCTTACCTACGGCTTCCGGCCCGGACGGCGTGCGCACGACGCGGCGATTTATGAACAGTTGCAGAGGGGACGTACCGGCCCGCTCCGGTATGTCGGGTGACGATCCCCAAACCGGTCGGAGGTCAACCACGACATCCTGATTGACCGTCTACAGAATACGAATTGGGGAGGCCAGCGTGATCCGGCTGATCCGCCGTTGCTGGCCAACGTGTTGCTCGACGTGGTGGACAAGGAACTGGAACGGCGCGGCCACTGCTTCGTGCGCTGTGCCGACGATGCGAACGTGTATATCCGCAGCCGTCGTGCTGGTGAGCGGTTGATGGCGCCTGCACATAGGACCGTAACCGCTCCGTTTCTACTGCCGTTGCCGGCCGCCTCCCGGAAGGCTCGGGACAAACAGCCATTGCCAGCGCGCGCGGCCTGTTTTACCGTTTATCCGACTCATCCTCGCGGTCCTGCCATGTTCGATCCCACCGAAGCTCCGTCACCGTTTCATCTGCGCACGGCCAGCATGGACGATTTCGAGTTTGCCGAGGCGCTGACCCGCAACAACATGGGCGGCTACTATCGCCGGCATCATCTGGTGTGGCGCAGCGATCTGTTTCTCGGCAGTTGGCGCGAATCGGAGAATTTCATTCTCGAAGTGGATGGCGTGCCGATGGGCGTGCTGCGTATCACCGAAGAGGGTGATTCGCTGCATATCCGCGACGTGCAGATCGCCGAAGGATATCGTCGGCTTGGCGCCGGTACGTTCCTGCTCGACATCTCGCATCAATGGGCGCGCGAGCGCGGGCTGCGCGAGTTGCAGTTGCGCGTGTTCGTCGACAATCCGGCGGCGCGGCTCTATCAGCGCAAGGGCTATAAGCTCACCGGGCCGCGGCTCGCGCAGCTAGGCGCAATCCGTCATCTGGCGCGGCGGGTTTGAGGCGTGCCCCGCATTGGATGGCCGACGCGCAGCGCTAGTTGTCGCCATTCACCGCTCGGCGACGTTCGTCGAACCGGCTTGATCCTGTGCCGTTTCATCATCCGCTTGCGCGTCATCATGCTCGCCGTTGCTCGCGCGATGCTCGGCGCCTCGTTCGATAAACGCGCGTGGACTCGCGCCGAACGCACGCCGGAACATCGCGGAGAAGGCGCTCTGGCTCTGATAGCCCAGTTCCTGCGCGACGTGCGACAGCGGTCGTCCCTGGCTCAACAATGGAATGGCGCGCGCGAGAATCGCCTGCTGACGCCACTGCGAAAAACTCACACCCAGTTCCTGGCGGAACAGCCGCGCGATCGTGCGCGTGCTCGCGCCCACCGTCGATGCCCACTGCTCGAGCGACTCGCCATGCATCGGGTCGGCGATCACGGCCTCGCACAGCGCGCGCAGGCGCTTTTCGCTGGGCATCGGCACGGACAGCGGCAACGGCTCGGAGCGCGTCAGTTCATCGAGCGCGAGCGCGCCGAGCAGCTGCTCTCGCGCGGCGGACAGGCCAGGCGTATCGAGCGCGGCAATCACCTCGCGCAACAGGTTCGATACTTCGACGACGCGCGGCGTATCGAGCCCGGCCGGCACCGTACTCTCGGTGATGTACAGCGTGCGCAGGAACGCATCCTCGACGGCGACCACTTCGTGCGTCACATGCGGCGGCAACCAGATTGCGCGCGATGGCGGCACCATCCATGTCGTGCCCGTCGTTGCGACCCGCAGCACGCCGCGCGACGCATACGCGACCTGCGCCCAGGCATGCGTATGACGCGCGATATGCCAGCCCGCCGGCATTGGCCGCGAGCGCACGCGGATCGGATGCATCTCGTTCGGCGCGAACTCGGGCGGTATGTCGGCGAAACGCACGCGACTCAACAAGTCGGAGTCGGAGGACGAGGTCATGGCAAGGTCGGTTCGGATCACGGAGCTGGCAACGGCGAAGCGCGGTCGAGGCCATTCACCGCCGCGGGCATCAAGCATTGTAGGCCGTGCCCAGTTTCTGTTGCCGACGGGCCGCCGTTGCATAATGTCCCGATGGCCTCCGAGCCACCGACATCACCTCTGACCATGGAGACTCAACGACGATGCAGACCGTCTTTGTCTACGGCACGCTGCGTGCCGGTGAAACCAACGACATCAGCGAAGCCGCCGCGCGCAACGACATCCCCGCACCGAGCCTGCTCGGCAGTGCCACCGTGCGCGGCCATCTGTTCGATTTTGGCGACTATCCGGGTCTCGTCGTCGACGAAGCGGGTATCGACGTGCTCGGCGACGTCTATGAAATCGACGATGCGCTTGTCGCGGTGCTCGACGAAATCGAAGCCGTGTATCCGGGCGTCGAGGATCGTTTTCTGACACGTGAGGTGATGGTCAAAGTGGACGGCAACGTCGTGAATTGCCGCTTCTATCCGGTCGCGCCGAGCGCCGTAAAAGGGCTGCCCGAGATCCGTTCAGGAGATTGGGTCGAACATCGGCGCACGCGCTGAGCTGGTGCACGAAGGCGAGCAAAAAAAACGGTGCGCCACGTATGTCCGCGGCGTGCCGTCGTTCAAGCCGATGCGATCACCCGGCTCGAGCAGGCCCAAGGCGCTCGAGCCCGCATCATCAACACCATCAAATCTCTTCGTAAAGCGGCAGCGTCAGAAAATCGGTGAACTGCTCCGCGGTCGACATCTGCTCGAAGATCTGCGCGGCACGCTCATACGGCTTCGTATCTCCGCCCACCGTCTGTTTGACCTTGTCGAGCTCCTGCGCCGCGAGCTCGCGCACCAGTTCGACCGTCACCTTGCGACCGTCGTCGAGTTTGCCCTTCGGCGAGCGGATCCACTGCCAGACCTGCGAGCGCGAAATCTCGGCGGTGGCCGCATCTTCCATCAGGTTGTGAATCGGCACACAGCCATTGCCCGCGAGCCACGAACCGAGGTAGTGAATGCCGACGTTGATGTTGTTGCGCAAGCCCGCTTCGGTGATCGGCGCTTCCGGGCGGAAGTCGAGCAGGTCGGTCGCGCTCACGAGCACGTCGACGCGCTGCTTGCCGATCTGGTTCGGCCGATCGCCGAGCACCTTGACGAACTCTTCCATCGCGACCGGCACGAGGCCCGGGTGCGCGACCCAGCCGCCGTCGTAGCCGTCGCCCGCGTCGCGCGCCTTGTCTGAACGCACGCCGGCCATCGCCTTGTCGTTCGCGGCCGCATCGTTCCTGATCGGAATCAGCGCGCTCATGCCGCCGATCGCCGGCGCGTTGCGGCGATGGCAGGTCTTCAGCAGCAGCAACGCGTACGCGCGCATGAACGGCGAGGTCATCTTGATCTGCGAGCGATCGGCGAGGCAGAAGTCGCGGTCGCTCTTGAACTTCTTGATCGCCGAGAAGATGTAGTCCCAGCGGCCCGCGTTCAGGCCCGAGCTATGTTCACGCAGCTCGTACAGGATCTCGTCCATTTCGAACGCGGCGACGATCGTCTCGATCAGCACCGTCGCGCGAATCGTGCCGCGCGGCACGCCGACCGCTTCCTGCGCGGCGACGAAGAGGTCGTTCCACAGCCGCGCTTCGAGATGGCTCTCCATCTTCGGCAGATAGAAGTACGGACCCGAGCCGCGCGCGATCAACTCCTTCGCGTTGTGCACCATGTACAGCGCGAAATCGAAGATGCCACCCGACACGCGCTGGCCGTCGACCTTCACGTGCTTCTCGTCGAGATGCCAGCCGCGCGGACGTACGATCAGCGTCGCGGTCCTGTCGTTGAGCCGGTACGACTTGCCGTTCTGTTCGAGCGAGATCGTGCGGCGCACCGCGTCCTTCAGATTGATATGACCGGTGATCTGATTGTCCCAGCTCGGCGCGTTCGAATCCTCGAAGTCGGTCATGTAGGAGTCGGCGCCCGAATTGAGCGCGTTGATGATCATCTTGCGCTCGACGGGGCCGGTGATCTCGACGCGCCGGCACTGCAGATCCTGCGGCAGCGGCGCGATCTTCCAGTCGCCTTCGCGCACGCTCTTCGTGGCGGCGAGGAAGTCGGGCCGCTCGCCCGCGTCGAGCCGCTTCGCGCGCTCGACGCGCGCCTGCAGCAACTGCTGACGGCGCGGCTCGAACGTACGGTGCAAGGCCGCGACGAGTTCCAGCGCTTCGCGGGTGAGGATCGCTTCAAAGCCGGGCTTGATGTCGCCGGTGATTTCCATGCCTTGCGGCAACGACAGCGGATTAGCCATGTTTTTTCCTTGGTCGGTCAGATTGCAAAAAATGCGAAGGTTGAAAAGGGGGAAGTGGATTGCCGAATGCGAGGGGCGCCGTCATACGCGCGGGCCGGCGCGCTTGCGACTGCCACTGCCAGGAACTTTCGTTCGACGGCCGCCGCTCGAACGTGACGACGTCGCGAGTGTGCGCAGAAAGTCCAGCAGATCGTTCATGCCGCTACCGGTGCCATGCGGCGTCACGCCGAGCTCTTCGACGGGCAGGTTCTGCCGGTTCAGCCAGAACGTCGTGAAGCCGAACCATGTCGCGCCCGCGACGTCCCAGCCGTTCGACGACACGAACACGATCTCGCGCGCGGCCACGCCGAACGCCTCGGGGCCGAGCGCATACGCGGCAGGCGAGGGTTTGTACGCGCGCACGGCGTCGACCGACAGCACGTGATCGAAGAGGGTGTTCATGCCGGCGCTCTTGACCGCGATATCGAGCATTTGCGGATTGCCGTTTGACAGAATCGCGAGCCCCACGCGTGGCGCGGCGGCGGCCTCGCGCAACGCACGCAGCACGGGCGCCGCGTCGGGAAATGCGGACAGGCACGCGTATTCGTCCATCAGCCGCTTTTCGGCCGCGCGGCCGAGCGTGAGCTGCAGTCTTTTCGCGGCGAAGCGCAGCGCGTCGAGCGTGATGTCCCAGAACGGGCGGTAATGTTCGCCGGGGGCATCGCTGCGCGCGGCGAGCGTGCGCAATTGCGTGTATTCGATCTGCTTCTGGCGCCACAGCTGCGACAGCGCGTCGCCGTGGCCGGGGAACAGTTGCTCCGCGGCGGCGATCACCGAATGCACGTCGAACAACGTGCCGTAGGCGTCGAAAATCACTGCTCGCGGGGAAGGTGTCGTTGTGGCCGACATTGCCATGCGCTCCTGTCAGAGGTCGGGATCGATTGTATTGCTGACCTTAGGTGCTAAAAAATAGGCTAAAGATCACTTGATCTTTTACTTTTGCGTACCTAATCTGACGCGCACTGCTCACTTTTCCGCCTCGCCGCGGCGCGTATCGTTCATGGACCGTTTCAAGCAGATCGAGACCTTCGCCACTGTCGCGGCCAAAGGGAGCCTGTCCGCGGCGGCGCTCGCCGAGGGCGTCGCGCCCGCGATCATCGGCCGGCGCATCGACGCACTGGAGGAGCGCCTCGGCGTGAAGCTGCTCGTGCGCACGACGCGCAAGCTCACGCTGACCTTCGAAGGCTCGGCCTTTCTCGAAGACTGCCAGCGCATTCTTCACGACATGCAGAACGCCGAGGCGAGCGTGTCGGCGGGCGGCGTGAAGGCGAGCGGCCATCTCCGGCTGTCGGCGCCGGCCGGCTTCGGGCGCCGGCACGTGGCGCCACTGGTGCCCGCGTTCACGGTCGCGCATCCGGACGTATCGATCACGCTCGATCTTTCCGACCGCCTCGTCGACCTCGTCAACGAAGGCTTCGATTGCGCGGTGCGGCTCGGCGAGTTGCCCGATTCGTCGCTGGTGTCGCTGAAGCTCGCGGAGAACCGGCGCGTATGCGTCGCGTCGCCCGCGTATCTGAGCCGGCGCGGCGCGCCGCACAGCCTGGCCGATCTCGCGCGCCACAACTGCCTCGCGCTCGGCGCCAGCGCGAACCAGCAGCGCGGCTGGATGTTTCAGCACGACGGCAAGGTCGCGTCGATCAAGGTGTCCGGCACGATGGAGTGCTCGGACGGCGCGGTGCTGCACGAATGGTGTCTCGCCGGACACGGGCTCGCGTGGCGCTCGTGGTGGGAGGTCGGCGCGGAGATCGCGGCGGGCCGCCTCGTCAGCGTGCTCGACGAATTCGCCGCGCCGCCGATCGGCATCCACGCGGTGTTCCCGCAGCGCCGTCATCTGCCGCTGCGGGTGCGGCTGTTTCTGGACTTTCTCAAGCATACGTACGGCGAACCCGGTTACTGGGACTGATGCGCCAATCTCCAGACAGACGCGAATACCCGCATTCATACGCATTACAATCGTTTCGAGCAGCCTGCACCCTGGGCTGTGTTGGACGCTGACGCCGTGCTGCGGGCAGCCGGCGACGGAGGGGATCATGTTCAGGCACATCCTGGTTCCGACCGATGGTTCAGATCTGTCACGCAAGGCGATAGCGGGCGCGATCGACCTCGCGCAGGCCGTGGGCGCCCGCGTTACCGCATACGCCTGTCTGTCGCAATATCCGTACTCGCCGTTCTCCGATGTCGTGGTTGAACCGCCCGGCGAGTTCCTGCAACGCAGCGAGCGCGAGGCGCGCGTGCATCTGCGCGAAGTCGAGCATGCGGCGCGCCGCGTCGGCGTCAGTGTCGAGAGCCGCACGAGCGTGCATCCGGCGCCGTATCTCGGCATCATCGAAGCGGCCGAGCAGGGGCGCTGCGACGTGATCTTCATGGCATCGCATGGGCGGCGCGGGCTCGGCAGCCTGCTGATCGGCAGTGAAACGCAGCGCGTGCTCACGCATACGAAAATTCCTGTGATCGTCTATCGCTGAATCGCTTGGCACTGCCGGCAGCATGCCGGCATGCACCGCCTTCGAAAAAAAGCGCGCCGGCGGCGCTGCCGGCGCGTTCAGGTTCGCCGCACGCTTGCCGCGTGCTGGCTTCTTTGAGACTCTCCGGCCGTCGGCGTTCGCGCTGACGCTCCTGCCAATCCAGCACGGCACGGCCCTCCCTGCGTCGGCGGCACTCTGGTGGTGCCACTCGACGTTTGCCGATCGTTCCTGCGCTCAGGCCACGGGACTGCATAACCCGACTGGCTGATCTCAGGCGACCTTCTTGTCGAAGAACTGCTCGTTTTCCGTCGAACCGTGCAGCGCGGTCGTCGATGCTTCGCGCTCGACCGTCTGCGTGACCGCGTCGAAGTAGCCGGTGCCGACTTCGCGCTGATGCTTGACCGCGGTGAAGCCCTTTTCGGCCGCCGCGAACTCCGCCTGCTGCATTTCGACGAACGCGGTCATCTGGTTGCGCGCATAGCCGTACGCGAGGTTGAACATCGAGTAGTTCAGCGCGTGGAAGCCGGCCAGCGTGATGAACTGGAACTTGTAGCCCATCGCGCCGAGTTCGCGCTGGAACTTCGCGATCGTCGCGTCGTCGAGGTTCTTCTTCCAGTTGAACGACGGCGAGCAGTTGTACGACAGCAGTTGGTCCGGGTACTCCTTGTGGATCGCGTCGGCGAATTTCTTGGCGAACTCGAGGTCCGGCTTGCCGGTTTCGCACCAGATCATGTCTGCGTACGGCGCATAGGCGAGGCCGCGCGAGATTGCCTGCTCGAGACCGGGCTTCGTGCGGTAGAAGCCTTCGACGGTACGCTCGCCGGTCAGGAACGGGCGGTCGTTGTCGTCGATGTCCGAGGTCACGAGGTCGGCGGCTTCCGCGTCGGTGCGGGCGAGCAGCACGGTCGGCACGCCCGACACATCGGCGGCCAGACGCGCGGCTGTCAGCTTCGCGACGGCTTCGCGGGTCGGCACGAGCACCTTGCCACCCATGTGACCGCACTTCTTGACCGATGCGAGCTGGTCTTCGAAGTGCACGCCGGACGCGCCCGCTTCGATCATCGCCTTCATCAGTTCGAATGCGTTCAGCACGCCGCCGAAACCGGCTTCCGCGTCGGCCACGATCGGCGCGAAGTAATCGACGTAGCCTTCATCGCCCGGGTTCTTGCCTTCCGACCACTGGATCTGGTCGGCGCGCGTCAGCGTGTTGTTGATGCGCTTGACGACGAGGGGCACCGAGTTGGCCGGATACAGCGACTGGTCCGGGTACATTTCACCGGCGACGTTGGCATCGCCCGCGACCTGCCAGCCCGACAGATAGATTGCCTTCAGACCAGCCTTCACCTGCTGCATCGCCTGGTTGCCGGTCAGCGCGCCGAGCGAGTTGACGAACGGCTCGTTGTTGACGGCGGCCCACAGCTTTTCCGCGCCGCGCTTCGCGAGCGTGTGCTCAGGTTGCACCGAGCCGCGCAGACGCACCACGTCTTCGGCCGAGTAGGTGCGCTTGACACCTTTCCAACGCGGGTCCGATTCCCATTGCTGCTTGAGTTGCTGCACTTGCTGTTCGCGGGTCATGGTCATGATGTGCTCCTTCGATGCCAGTTATGGAGGATGGGTGACTCTGTCTTCTCGAAGCGTCGGGCCCGGAGAGGCGTTCTGTTTCGTGAAGTCTTATATAAGAGTCTAGGCAAATCGAAGGACGCACAATAGACGCCGCAAAGCGTTTTTCCAATATTTATTTTTATATAAAATCAATGACTTGATGCCTGCTTTTCGCGATAAGAAACGATATTTTCCCTGTTGCAATAGTCCTTCTTGTGCTTTGCAGCATGATTTTTTACGACGCAAAAAAATTTTTTACATCGTGAAATTTGGGGCGGCCAGTCGATAGACGAAAAAAAACCGGCGCCCGAGCGCCGGTTTTCTTCTGTGTCACGGACGGCGCGAAGCCATCCGGTCGGTCAGGTGGGTCGCTATTAGCTGCCGCGACGTGCCGAACGGGGACCGTCGTTGCGGCGCGCGCCGTAGCCGTCACGCGAGCCACCGCCGAAGCCTTCGCGCGAACCGCCGTGGCTTTCGCGCGAGCCGAAGCCTTCGCGCGAACCGCCGGCCGACTTGTTGCCCCAACCGCCGCCGTTGCTGTTGCCAGTGCCGTTACCGTTGCGCGAGCCGCCGTAGCCGCCCGGCTTGCCCGAGCCGCTGCCGAAGCGACGGCCATTACCACCGCCAGGACGGCCGCGGCCGCCGAAGCCAGGACGGCCGTTGCCCGAGGGCGCCGCCTTGCGCGGCTCGAAGCCTTCGACGACGTTGACCGGAAGCGGCGTGCGCACGAAGCGCTCGATGCGCTTCAACGCGCCCTGTTCGGCGTGATGCACGAGGCTCACGGCGATACCCGAGCGGCCCGCACGGCCGGTACGGCCGATACGGTGCACGTAGTCTTCGGCGAACTTCGGCAGGTCGTAGTTGAACACGTGCGTGATGCCCGGGATGTCGATACCGCGAGCGGCGACGTCGGTCGCAACCAGCACGCGCACGCGGCGCTCGCGCAGTGCGCGGATCGTGCGGTTACGCGCGCCTTGCGGCAGGTCGCCGTGCAGCGCGGCCGATTCGAAGCCGGCGTCGGCCAGACGGCCCGCCAACTGGTCGGCGTCCATCTTGGTGGCCGTGAAGACGATGGCCTGGTCGAGGCCGTCGTCACGCAGCAGATGGTCGAGCAGACGGTCCTTGTGATCGCGGTCGTCGACGTAGTGGACGGTTTGCGCGATGTTGGTGCGCTGTTCCAAGCGCTGGACGATCTCGATCCGCTCCGGGTCCTTCAACAGCCGGCCGGTCAGCGAGCCGATCTTGCCGTCGAGCGTGGCGGAGAACAGCATGGTCTGACGCGTAGCCGGCGTTTGGGCGACGATCGTGTCGATGTCGTCGATGAAGCCCATGTCGAGCATGCGGTCGGCTTCGTCGAGCACGAGGATCTGCAGTTGCGACAGATCGATGCGGCCGCGCTCGAGGTGGTCGATCAGACGGCCCGGCGTCGCGACGAGGATTTCAGGATTCTTCGCGAGCAGCATCAGCTGCTGGCCATAAGCGACGCCGCCGAGAATGCTGACGGTGCGCAGGCGCTTCAGGTGCTTGCCGTACGTCGCGGCGGCGGTCGTGACCTGCATCGCCAGTTCGCGGGTCGGGGTCAGCACCAGCATGGTAGGACGCGCGACCGGCTGCGGACGGCGGCCGCGGCCACCGTCGGCCGGGCGCGGCTCGCGCGGCTGGTTCGCCTGCGTCTTTTGCAGCTGCGAGAAACGCTCGATGGCGGGCAGCATGAACGCGGCGGTCTTGCCCGAGCCGGTCGGGCTCGAAACCAGCAGGTCGCGGCCGGCGATCGCTGCCGGCACCGCGCGTTGCTGCACCGGCGTCGGGTGCTCGTAGCCGGCGGCGGTCAGCGCGGAGACGACGTCCGCGGACAGGCCGAGCGACGCGAAGGTCGGCTTGGCGTCAGCCTGCGCGACGGCTTCGGGAGCGGCGGGCGTAAGACCGAGTGCTTCGTCGGCGACGGCGTTCAACGGGCTGCTGGGGGTGTTGCTCAAAGTCATGTGAATCCTTGAAAACGATCCTGGGTGGTTCATCGGATGAAAACGTCAACGCCAATCGGCATACCCAAGTCGTCGGATTCAGCGAGCAAAACAGCAGCGAGCAAATCGAAAAACGGGGGCAACTCGCGACAATGAAGGCGAGTTTTTCGTTAGAAGCTGTATCGGATGCGACGTGCCAACATGGCGAGTCGCCAGCCTGGGACTTGAGCCCGGAGTGGGCTAGGCAGAAGGGGACAGGTTCTAAACTGGATTGGAGCAAACGCTATGGACGCTGCGCCGCGAGGACCGCTGGAAAAAACGGGCAAAGCAGTGAAGCGCAGGCGGCATTGTAGCGACATTTGCTGCACTGCGCCACCATTCAGGCAATTCCGACAGAAGAAAGTGTCGGAATGAAGTAGGCGAGTGAGGGCGGCGGCCCGGAGCTTCGTGTCCGAAACCGCCGCGAGGCGGTCGCAGCATTGCCAGACGGCCATTTCGGCAGATGATTGGCGCGCCGGAAACTCAGGCCGCGGTGCCGCTCTTCAGCGATTCGACGAGTTCGACGTATTGCTGCTTCGCGGCGTCCTGCGCGGTGCCCTTGAGCGCCGCCCACGCATCGTACTTGTATTTGCCGACGATGTCGGTGAAGCCCGGCTTGTCGCCGTGCACGTCGCCTTCGCTCGCCTGCTTGAAGAGCGCATAGAGACGCAGCAGCGTCAGGTTGCCCGGACGCTCGGGCAGTTGCTTGACGTCTTGCTGGGCTTGCTCGAACTGGGAATTGATGTCGGTCATGGTCGTTTGGCCCGCGTGGCGGGATAGATGAGATCGGCCGAAAATCATAGCAATTGCCCGCCGCCCCGGGACCGAGGGCTTATTCCAAACGATGACGGCCGCGAAGCCGGGCAGCGCGGCCGCGCAAACCACCATTCACGCGCACCGCGCCGATTACAATACGGTCCATGACTCAAACAGTGCTTCTTGCCCTTGATACATCGACCGAGTTCTGCTCGGCGGCGCTCGTGTCCGCGTCCGTCGATGCCGCCGGTCAGCCCAGCGCCGAACCGCGCGTCTGGGTTCGTCACGAACAAACCGGCGCGGTGTCCAGTACCCGCCTGCTGCCGGCGATCCGCGAACTGTTCGACGAAGCCGGCCTCACGCTGGCGGATTGCGACGCGATCGCGTTCGGCTCGGGTCCGGGTTCGTTCACCGGACTGCGTACGGCGACCGGCGTCGCCCAAGGCCTCGCGTTCGGCCTGAACCTGCCGGTCGTACCGATCGGCACGCTGCTCGCGTGCGCGGAGAGCGCCCGCCTGCGCGATCCGTCGACGACGCGCGTGCTCGCCGCGCTCGACGCGCGCATGGACGAAATCTACTGGGCCGACTACGCGTGGGACGACACGCAACACGAATGGCGCACCGTGCAGACGGCGACGCTCGATGCACCCGAGCGGCTCGTGCTGCCCGACGTGCCATTCACACTCGCCGGCAACGCGGCCGCCGCGTTCGGCGAGCGCTTGCCGGCGGTCGCAGCCGCGCGGAGCGTCGATGGCCAAGCGTTGCCGCATGCGTTGCCGCTCGCGTACGCGGCGCTGCGCGCGTTTCATGCGGGCCGCACGGTGCGCGCCGATCAGGCCGCACCCGAGTACGTGCGCGACAAGGTCGCGCAGACGACCGCAGAGCGCATGGCCGACAAAGCGGCGAAATCAGCCAAAGCGACTCATAGCGCCGAGCAGTCCGCGCAGCACGCGCCCGATGGCGGCTCCGGCCAACCGTCCCACGACGAGGCGCGCCCATGAGCGGCGTGCTGCTCACGGACCGCTACATGTCGCCGATGACCGAAAGCGACCTGGACGAAGTCGCCGCGATCGAGAAACTCGCGTATGAGTTTCCGTGGAGCCGCGGCAACTTCGGCGACTCGCTGCGCAATGGCTATTTCGGCGTCTGTCTACGTCACGTGACGGGGACGTTGATCGGCTACTGCGTGCTGATGCCAGTCGTCGATGAAATGCATCTGCTGAATCTGTGCGTCACGCCGCAAGCACAAGGCGCCGGCGCAGGCCTCGCGCTGCTGCGCGAGGCGGTGCGCATCACGCACGCGGAGAGGCTCGAGGGGCTGCTGCTCGAAGTGCGGCCGTCGAATCGTCGGGCGATCCGGTTGTACGAGCGCTTCGGCTTCGCGTCGATCGGCCGGCGCAAAAATTATTATCCGGCGCGGCATCGCGGCCGGGAGGACGCGATCGTGATGCGTCTGTCGTTAGCCACGGAGGGCGCAGATGGCGCTGCATGAATCGGTGCTCGAAGAATTCGGACTCGCGCCGTTGTGGGTGCGTCGCGGACTCGCGGCGCGAGAGGAGGCCGGGCAGAGTGATGCGTTGCAGTCGCCGCGGGAACACGCGGCAGACTTGCGTCGCGCGGAGCCTGCGACGCAGACCTCGCGCGAACCGCTGCGCGCGTCCGCCGAGGTGCAGCCGCCGCAAGTGCAGCGCGAATCCACGCCGCGCTTCGACGAAACTGCAGCGCGGCGCGAAACATCAGAACCGCAAACTGACTTTTCAGCCCCGCCGACTTTCGACGCCCCTTCCGAGGACGACTTCGCGTGGTTCGACGATCCGACCGCATCGGCCGCCGCGCCCGCCGAAGCGCGCCGCGACGCGCCCGCGCTGCCGTCTATCCACACACTCGACTGGGACGCGCTCGCCGAGCGCGTCGCCGGATGCGAGGCGTGCCGGCTGTGCGAGAAGCGCACGAACACGGTGTTCGGCGTCGGCGATCGCGAGGCCGACTGGATGCTGATCGGCGAAGCGCCCGGCGAGAACGAGGACCGACAAGGCGAACCGTTCGTTGGCCAGGCCGGCAAGCTGCTCGACAACATGCTGCACTCGCTCGCGCTCGCGCGCGGCACCAACGTGTATATCGCGAACGTGATCAAGTGCCGGCCGCCTGGCAATCGCAATCCGCAGCCGGACGAAGTCGCGCGTTGTGAACCTTATCTACAGCGTCAGGTGTCGCTCGTGAAGCCGAAGCTGATCGTCGCGCTCGGCCGTTTCGCCGCGCAAAGTCTGCTCAAGACCGACGCGAGCATTTCGTCGTTGCGCGGCCGCGTGCACACGTACGAGGGCGTACCGGTGATCGTCACCTATCACCCGGCCTATCTGCTGCGTAGCCTGCCCGACAAGGCCAAGGCCTGGGCGGATCTGTGCCTCGCGCGTGCCACGTGGCTCGCGAACGGCGGCGTGCCGTCGAACCAATCAAAGTGACGATGCCCGAGGGACCGGCGGCGCGCATGCCCGCCGCGTCTGTCAGCTGCGCGGCGCTTCTCGATACCTTGCTGGGTTTGCGTGGCGATGCTTCAGTCGATGCGCTGCGCGATCCCGCTGTCCGCGATCTCGCGTGGCTGCTGCTCAGTCCCGATCTGTTGCGCCCTCAGCTTCCCACAGGCGCGCTCGCCGATCCTTTCGGCACACCGCAGGAATTGCAGGCCACGCTCGACTGGCTGCGCGCGCTCGACGCCGCGCCGGCACTTCTGCGTCAGGATCTCGCGGCCACGCGTATCACGCGCCTTGGCCGCTACGCCGAACGCCTGCTGGGCTTTTTCCTTCGTCATGGACCGGCGACGCAACTGATCGCAGCGGGTGTGCCGCTACGACATGCGGGCCTCACGCTCGGTGAATGCGATTTCCTCGTGCGCACGCGCCAGGGCGCGCGACTGCATTGGGAACTCGCGGTGAAGTGCTATCTGCATGCGGGCGATGCGAATGGGGCAGAGGCGGCGCGTCTCGCCGATTATGTCGGCCCCAATCTGAAAGACCGCCTCGATCTGAAGCTCGCGCATTTGCTCGATCATCAGTTGCCGCTCAGCGCACGCGAGGAATTTGCCTCGACGGGCTATGCGGGCGCGTGGACGCCGCAGATGTTCGTCAAAGGCTGGCTGTTTTACCGGCATGGCGAGATGCCCACCGATCCTGCCGAACTCGATCCCGCGCACGGTCGCGGCTGGTGGGTCACGCATCGCGACTGGCCGGCTTTCGCGTGCGCGCATGCGCACAGGTGGCGGGTGTTGGCGCGGCTCGAATGGCTCGCGCCGCAATATCGAACGCGAGCCGGTGCGGACGACACGTGCTACGTCGACGCAAACACGCTCGCCGCGCAGATCTCACCGCAACACGGCCCGACGATGGTCGCCGGATTCATCGAAGACAACACGGGGCGTGTACTTGAACGCTCGCGCGGTTTTATCGTGCCCGACGACTGGCCCGAGCACGCGCGGCGTTACGCGAAGCAATGACGTCGCTCACCACCACCGATGAAAGTGATGCACCGGCCCCACGCCGTGGCCGACGTCGAGCCGCTCGCTCGCCTGCAACGCACCCGTCAGATAAACCTTCGCATCGGCGACGGCGCTAGCGAGATCGTCGCGCTGCGCAATCAAGGCCGCGATCGCCGACGACAACGTGCAGCCCGTTCCGTGCGTGTTCTTCACCGGCACGCGCGGACCGCCGAGACGCAGCGTGCCGCTTTCCTGCACGAGCCAGTCGGGGCTATCGGTCGCGCTCAGATGGCCGCCCTTCATCAGCACCGCGCGCGCGCCGAGCGCGCGCAACGCTTCGCCTTGCTCGACCATGCCGGCTTCGTCGGCGGCGGGTTGCATGCCCAGCAATGCGGCCGCTTCCGGCAGATTCGGCGTCAGCAGATCGGCGAGCGGCAGCAGTTCGTCGCGTACCACCGCGACCGCATCGGGTAGTAATAGCGCGTGATTGCTCTTCGAGATCATCACCGTGTCGAGCACGATGTGTTTGGGCTGATGACGGCGCAGCGCGTCGGCGACCGCACGCGCGATCGGCGCATTCGCGAGCATGCCGATCTTCACCGCGTCGATGCGGATGTCGTCGAACACCGCGTCGAGCTGCGCGGTGACGAAGCCCGGGTCCGGCGCGTGAATCGCGGTCACGCCGCGCGTGTTCTGCGCGGTCAGCGCGGTGATCACGCTCGCGCCATAGGCGCCGAGCGCGGAGAAGGTCTTCAGATCGGCCTGGATGCCGGCGCCGCCGCCGGAGTCGGAACCGGCGATCGTCAGCACATTGGGAATCGATTGAGTCATGGTCGAGCGAGGAAGAAGGGGGGCGCGCTCGTGTGTGCCGCGGCCGGCCCGGCGCAGCCGATCAGTGCTTGGCTTCGCCGATCAGCGCGACCGAATCGAAGGCGCGCTGGTTCGCCTGATGGCGTCGCATCACGAGCCACATCATCAGGCAGACGAAGGTGCCGAACAGCACGATCACGATGGTGACCGGCACGTCGAGCCACACGAGCACCGCGTACAGGCACAGCATCACGAGCACGGACAGATTCTCGTTGAAGTTCTGCACGGCGATCGAATGGCCCGCCGACAGCAGCACGTGCCCGCGATGCTGCAGCAGCGCATTCATCGGCACGACGAAAAAGCCCGACAGGCCGCCCACGAACATCAGGAAGATATACGCGAAAATCAGATAGCCCGACACGTGCATGCGGCCAAAATACACGCCCCAGTGCGGGGGAAACAGATCGCGCGTGTAGAACGCCATCAGCATCACGGAGATACCCATCATGATGCCGACCGGCAAGACCGACAGCGACTTCTTCAACGGCACACGCGAAGCCGCGAAAATCGCGCCGAACGCGACGCCAACCGCGACCACCGCCTGCAGGATCGCCGCCTCGGACAGCGACATGCCCAGCGACACTTCGGCCCACTTCAGCACGATGAATTGCAGCGTCGCGCCCGCACCCCAGAACAGCGTCGTCACGGCGAGCGAAATCTGTCCGAGCTTGTCACGCCACAGCACGAGAAAGCAGTCGGCGAAATCGGTGATCAGGCGGATCGGCCCGTGCTCCTGTCGAGGATAGCGCGCGCCGGTGTCGGGAATGCGCAGATTGAACAGCGCGGCGATCACGTAAATGGCCATGATCACGAGCATCGCGGCTTCCGCGGGCGTGTTCACGGTGGGGACGTGCCATTTGAGAATCGGCGCGGCGATATGCGGGCTGATCAGCGCGCCGCCGAGCACCGTGCCGAGAATGATCGAGCCGACCGTGGTGCCTTCGATCCAGCCGTTCGCGGCAACGAGCCGGTCAGGCGGCAACAGTTCGGTGAGAATGCCGTATTTGGCGGGCGAGTAGGCCGCCGCGCCGAAGCCGACGATGCCGTACGCAATCAGCGGATGCGCGCCGACCAGCATCGTTATGCAGCCAACCACCTTGATCGTATTGGTGATGAACATCACGCGTCCTTTCGGACGGGAGTCGGCGAATGCGCCCACGAAGGCGGCAAGAACGACGTACGACAGCACAAAAAACAGCTTGAGCAGCGGCGTCATCCAGTTCGGAGCGTGAAGATCTTTCAGCAGAGCGATAGCAGCGATCAGAAGCGCATTGTCGGCCAGCGACGAAAAAAACTGCGCGGCCATGATGGTGTAAAAACCTTTTTTCATCTGATGCGATGCTGTCCTCGCTGCGGTCTGTCCGCCCCGGCCGTTTGTCATGTGTCCGGGCTTATGCCGATCGAAATGGGTTGTGCGCACGGCTTTATATCATGAAAATAGCCGAATTCGGACTAGCAGAATCCTTGATCGCACCGCCCAGCGGGCCGCCGAGCGCTGAAAACGCCCTGTAAGCCGCTGATTCGCAAGTGTCTTTACGAAAAAATCCCATGCCGCGCCCCCTTTCCGCCACGATTCATACCGCTGCTCTCGCCAATAACCTCGCTGTCGCGCGGCGCTATGCGCCGAAATCGAAAATCTGGGCCGTCGTCAAGGCTAATGCCTACGGGCATGGCCTCGCGCGCGTGTTTCCCGGTTTGCGCGCTACGGACGGCTTTGGGCTGCTGGACCTCGAAGAAGCGGTGAAGTTGCGTGAATTGGGCTGGGCGGGCCCAATTCTTCTGCTGGAAGGCTTTTTTCGGCCGACCGACATCGATGTAATCGACCGCTACAGTTTGACCACGGCGCTGCATTCGGACGAGCAACTGCGCATGCTCGAAATGGCGCGTCTGTCGAAACCGGTCAATATTCAGTTGAAGATGAACACCGGCATGAATCGGCTCGGCTACACGGTCGAAAAATTCCGTGCCGCGTGGGAACGTGCGCGCGCCTGTCAGGGCGTCGGCCAGATCACGTTGATGACGCATTTTTCCGATGCCGATGCCGAGCGCGGCATCGCGCATCAGATGGAGGCGTTCGAGCGCGGCGCGCAGGGCATCGCCGGTGCGCGCAGTCTGTCGAATTCGGCCGCGACGCTGTGGCATCCGGAAGCGCATTTCGACTGGGTGCGTCCGGGCATCATCCTGTACGGCGCGTCGCCGTCCGGCGTGACGGCCGCGATCGACGGCACGGGCCTGCAGCCCGCGATGACGCTCGCGTCGGAACTGATCGCCGTGCAGACGCTCGGCGAAGGCAGCTCGGTCGGCTATGGGTCGAGGTTCACTGCGCGCGCTCCGATGCGCATCGGCGTGGTCGCGTGCGGTTACGCGGACGGCTATCCGCGCGTCGCGCCGGAAGGCACGCCGGTGATCGTCGATGGCGTGCGCACACGGATCGTTGGACGTGTGTCGATGGACATGCTGACCGTCGACCTGACCCCGGTGCCGACCGCCAACGTCGGCTCGCGCGTGGAATTGTGGGGCACCGCGCTGCCCATCGACGACGTCGCGCAGGCCTGCGGCACGATCGGCTACGAGCTGATGTGCGCGGTCGCGCCGCGTGTGCCGGTTCGGGCGGAGTAACGCGTGGCGAAAGCGAAGACGTTGTACATCTGCGGGGAATGCGGCGGACAGTCGCCGAAGTGGTCCGGTCAATGCCCGTCCTGCCAGACGTGGAACACGCTCGTCGAATCGGTCGCGGAGGCGCCGTCCGGTCACCGTTTCCAGTCGCTCGCGAAGAGCACGCCGGTACGGCGCCTCGCCGACATCGACGCGTCGGACGTGCCGCGCTTTTCCACCGGCGTCAGCGAATTCGACCGCGTGCTCGGCGGCGGCCTCGTGCCGGGCGGCGTGGTGTTGATCGGCGGCGATCCGGGCATCGGTAAATCGACGCTGTTGTTGCAATCGCTCGCGGAAATCGCGGCGGACAAACGCGCGCTCTATATCAGCGGCGAAGAATCTGGCGCGCAGATCGCGTTGCGCGCGCAACGGCTGGCGTTGCTCGAACCCGGCTCGAAGGCAAGCGAGTTGCAATTGCTCGCGGAAATCCAGCTCGAAAAAATTCAGGCGGCGATCACGGAGCAACGGCCTGAAGTCGCCGTGATCGATTCGATCCAGACCGTCTATTCGGATGCTTTGACATCGGCGCCGGGCTCGGTCGCGCAGGTGCGCGAGTGCGCGGCGCAACTCACGCGCATCGCCAAGCAGTCGGGCACGACGATCATCATGGTCGGGCACGTGACGAAAGAGGGCGCGCTCGCGGGACCGCGCGTGCTCGAACATATCGTCGATACGGTGCTGTATTTCGAGGGGGATACGCACTCGTCGTACCGTCTCGTGCGCGCGATCAAGAACCGTTTCGGCGCGGTCAATGAACTCGGCGTGTTCGCGATGACCGAGCGTGGTTTGCGCGGCGTCGCGAATCCGTCGGCATTGTTTTTATCGCAGCACGAGCAGTCGGTGCCGGGCTCATGTGTGCTCGTCACGCAGGAAGGCACGCGGCCGTTGCTGGTCGAAGTGCAGGCGCTCGTCGATGCGGCCAACGCGCCGAATCCGCGACGCCTTGCGGTCGGCCTCGAACAGAACCGGCTCGCGATGCTGCTCGCGGTGCTGCATCGGCACGCGGGCATCGCCTGTTTCGATCAGGACGTGTTCCTGAACGCGGTGGGCGGGGTGAAGATCTCCGAGCCCGCCGCCGACCTCGCGGTATTGCTCGCGATCCATTCGTCGATGCGCAACAAGCCGCTGCCGAAGGGGCTCGTCGTATTCGGCGAAGTGGGCCTCGCCGGCGAAATCCGGCCGTCGCCGCGCGGTCAGGAGCGCCTGAAGGAAGCAGCCAAGCTCGGCTTCTCGGTGGCGGTGATTCCGAAGGCCAATGCGCCGAAACAGCCGATCGAAGGCTTACAGGTCGTTGCGGTCGAACGGATCGAACAGGCCATCGACCGCGTCCGCACGCTCGAATAGACGGGGGCCGGGACGGCTCGCCGGTACTTTGTACGCTTGCGGTACCGTAATGCCCGGTAAATATCTTCATATTGGCTGTAACCTGGTCGCCATACCTTTTTTCTAAGCTGTAATGATATGCATCCCGTCTGATGCTCGAAAAAGGATCGCGCCTTGAAACAGTCTCGTGAAACCGCTGCCCACCATCACATCCAGGTGCGCGGCTGCCGGGTCTCCGCACCGATTCATCAGCCGTGGGGCGGCGCTTGCCGGATCGTCGAGTGGATCGACACCGCGGGTCAGATCTCGCGGCGGGTGGTGGCCGAAGACGTAACGGCCGCCGAAGTGCGTGCCACGATCAGCCGCCATGTGGAAGGCCGCAAGCACCTGCTGTACGACGACGAAAAGTCGCCGCGGCAAACGCTGCCGAGGCAGACGCCGACGCGGCGTTGACGGCGGCGGGTTTTTCGATTGACCGGGCCTTGATCTTCATTGCGCCCGCGTCGCGGCTGCGCCACGCGCATTAGGCCCCGTCGTCGTGTGAGTCGGCGGCGCTCGCGGCTACCGCCGCATACGCGTGCGGATTGAACAGCGGATGCTGCGCCGCTTCAGCGGGCGTCAGCACCGGCGACACGCAGCAATCGAGCGATTCCAGCGATTCCACCCATTCGCCGAGCGTGCGCGTCGCAATCAGATTGGCGACTTCCTGAATGAGTGCCACGGCATCGGGACCGCCGATCGCCTGACCCAGGCTCCAGTGACGCGTCGCCCATTCCGGCCGATCGAGCGCCATGCACAGCGTTTCCCAGAACTTCAATTCGAGCGCGCCGACCGCGAGCCAGCGTTCATCGCTGGTGCGGTAGAGGTTGTAGCAGGGCACGCCGCCGTTCAACAGACCACTGCCCGCGGCGGGCGCCGCACCTTCGTTGACGAGCGACACCTGCGCGACGAAGTTGTGCGCATGGCTCGTGTGCGTCATCGATACATCGACGAAGCGGCCCGCGCCGCCTCGCGCGACATGCCAGAGCGCCGCGAGAATCTGCGTGACCGCGCTCAATGCGCCGCCGAGCAGATCGGCGATCTGGAAGTTCGGCAGGATCGGCGCACCGTCGCGGTTCGCCAGTTGATCGAGCACGCCTGCATAGCCGAGGTAATTCAGATCGTGGCCGGCATGGTCCGCGAACGGACCGCTCGCGCCATATCCGCTGATCGCGCAATAGACGAGCCGCGCATTGGCTGCGCTGAGCGTCGCGTAGCCGAGGCCGAGCCGCTCCATCACGCCGGGCCGGAAGCTCTCGATCAGCACGTCGGCTTCAGCCGCGAGTGCGCGCAGCACCTGGCGTCCTGCTTCGGACTTGAGGTCGAGGCGCGTCTCGCGCTTGCCGCGATTGACCATCCGGTAAAACGCGCCGGGTCGGCCCGCGACACGGTCGCTCGACGACTGCATCATCGTGCGAGTCGGGTCGCCCGCGCCGGGCGCCTCGATCTTCAGCACATCGGCGCCGAGCTCGGCGAGGCGCAGCGCGGCCACCGGACCCGGCAGCAGACGCGTGAGGTCGAGCACGCGCAGTCCTTGCAACGGCGGCGCATCGGCTGCCGATGCAGCTACGGATTCTGGGGCCGATAACCCGGACGATGAATTCGCAAATGACAAAGCCAAGCTCCCGTGGATGCCGGCGCGGTGCCGCTAGCCGATCTGTTCGAGTTCCTCGTGCGTCCCGAGCCATTCGGCTTCGAGCGTGTCGAGGCGCGCGTTCACGTCTGCCTGACGGCGGATCGCCTCCGTCAGCTTGCTCTTCTGCTCCGGTTCGTAACTCGCGGGATCGGCGACGAATGTATCGAGCGTCGCTTTCTCCGCGTTGAGTGCGTCCATTTCCCTTTCGATCTTCGCGATGCGGCTTTGCAGCGGCTTCTTCAGATGCGCGAGCTTCTGCCGCGTTTCCGCTTCGAGGCGGCGCTGTTCCTTGCGATTGACGTTGCTGTCGCCACTTGCCGCGCCGTTGGACGCTGCGTCCGACGCACCGGAAGCATTGGCCTTCAGCGCGGCGCGCTGCTCGGCCGCATGCTGCAGCAGCCAGTCGCGGTAGTCGTCGAGATCGCCGTCGAATTCCTGCAGACGATGCTTCGCGACCAGCATGAACTGATCGGTCGTCGCGCGCAGCAGATGCCGGTCGTGCGAGACCAGGATCAGCGTGCCTTCGAATTGCGCGAGCGCCATCGTCAGCGCGTGGCGCGTTTCGAGGTCGAGGTGGTTGGTCGGCTCGTCGAGCAGCAGCAGGTTCGGCTTTTGCCAGATAATCAGCGCGAGCGCGAGGCGTGCCTTCTCGCCGCCCGAGAACGGCGCGATCTTCGCGGTCGCCATGTCGCCGGAAAAGTTGAAGCTGCCGAGGAAGTCGCGCAGCTCCTGCTCGCGCGTATCGGGCGCGAGACGCGCGAGGTGCTGCAACGGGGTGTCGTCCGGACGCAGCGTTTCGAGCTGATGCTGCGCGAAGTAGCCGATGCGCAAACCCTTGCCTTCGCGTACGTGGCCGCTCAACGGTTCGAGCGTGCCCGCGAGCGTCTTGATCAGCGTCGACTTGCCCTGGCCGTTCGCGCCGAGCAGGCCGATGCGCTGACCATTCTGGATCGACAGCATCACGCGCTCGACGATCGGAATCTCGCTGCCGTCTTCGGCATGGTAGCCGCAGCGCACGTCTTCCATCACCATCATCGGATTCGGCGCGGAGTCAGGGGTGCGGAACTCGAACGTGAACGGCGACCCGACGTGCGCGGGCGCGATCAGCTCCATCTTCTCGAGCGCCTTCACCCGGCTTTGCGCCTGACGCGCCTTGGTGGCCTGCGCCTTGAAGCGGTTGATGTAGCTCTGCAGATGCGCGACCGTGCGCTGCTGCTTTTCGTACGCGCTCTGTTGCAGCGCGATCTGCTGCGCGCGCAGCACTTCGAATTGCGAGTAGTTGCCGCCGTAGCGTTTGATCTGCTGGTTCTCGAGATGCAGCGTGACGTTGCAGACGGAATCGAGAAACTCGCGGTCGTGCGAGATCACGATCAGCGTGCCCGCATAGCGATTCAGCCAATCTTCCAGCCAGACGATCGCGTCGAGGTCGAGGTGGTTGGTCGGTTCGTCGAGCAGCAGCAGATCGGAGCGGCACATCAGCGCCTGCGCCAGATTCAGGCGCATGCGCCAGCCGCCCGAGAAGCTGCTGACCGGCTCGCGGGTCTGGTCGAGCGTGAAGCCGAGGCCGAGCAGCAACGCTTCGGCGCGAGCCGGCGCGGTGTAGCCGTCGGCGTCGGCGAACGCGGCGTGCGCTTCGGCTTCTGCCGCCCCGTCGTGCGCCGCGGAGGCCGAAGCGATGCGCGCTTCGATGTCGCGCAGCGCGGCGTCGCCGTCTAGCGTGTAGGCGAGGGCGGTTTTGTCGACGGCGGGCGTTTCCTGCGCGACGTGCGCGATGCGCCAGGTCGGCGGGATCGAGAAATCGCCGCCGTCCGCATGCAGCTCGCCGAGCAGCACGGCGAACAGCGTCGACTTGCCCGCGCCGTTCGCTCCGACGAGGCCGGCTTTTTCACCGGGGTTCAAGGTGAACGTGGTGTTGTCGAAAAGCGGCTTGGTGCCGCGCGCGAGGCTGAACTGATTGAAGCGGATCACGACGTGGCCGGCTGAAGAAAACCGCTATTTTAGACTGCCCGGCGCGTTGCCGGGCGCGCAGCGCCGATTGCCGGTCTGTCACTTCGCGCGCAGCGCTCATCGGCCATCCGGCCGACTGTATCGGCAGCGCTTTTGGCATAGACTGACGGCTTTCACGGGAGGGCACATGACATCGATCTTTTCGTTTTCGGCACGCACGCTCGGCGGCGAGGAAGCGAGTCTCGCGCAGTACGAAGGCAAGGTGATGCTGATCGTCAATACCGCGAGCGAATGCGGGTTCACGCCGCAATACGCGGGCTTGCAGAAACTGTATGACGCGTACGCGGCGCGCGGGCTCGCGGTGCTCGGTTTTCCGTGCAACCAGTTCGGCAAGCAGGAGCCGGGCGACGCCGCGCAGATCGGCAGCTTCTGCGAGAAGAACTACGGCGTGACGTTTCCGATGTTCGACAAGATCGACGTGAACGGCCCGAACGCGCACCCGCTGTTCCGCTATCTGACGATCGAGGCGCCGGGACTGCTCGGTCTCGAGGCGATCAAGTGGAATTTCACGAAGTTTCTGATCGGCCGCGACGGCAACGTCGTCAAGCGCTATGCGCCGCTGACCAAGCCCGAGGCGATCACCGGGGATATCGAAGCGCTGCTGTAAGCGGGCACGCCTACAGGATCGGCGAAAAGAGCCGCGCGACGTGCATCAGCATGCGTCGCAGCGCGTTCGACTTGCGGTACTCGTCGCGGTCGATTTCGCGCGACTCGGCAAAGTCGTCGAGCAGCATCGTCTCGACTTCGAGCGCGAAGCCGCGGTCGACGGTCAGCACCATGATCTCGAAGTTCAGGCGAAACGAACGGTTGTCGAGATTGGCGCTGCCGATCGCGGCCGCGCTGCTGTCGATCAGCACGACCTTCTGATGCAGGAAGCCCGGCTGATAGCGGAAGATGCGAATGCCCGCGCGCAGCGAGTCGTACGCATAGAGCTTCGACGCCGCGAACACCACGAGGTGATCGCGCCGGCTCGGAATCAGGATGCGCACGTCGACGCCGCGCAGCGCAGCGAGGCGCAACGCAGCGAATACGGCTTCGTCGGGGACGAGGTAGGGCGTCGTGATCCAGATGCGTTCACGTGCCGCGTTGATTGCTTCGACGAAAAACAGCGAGCAGGTCTCCTGCTTGTCGGCCGGGCCGCTCGGCAGCACGAGGCAGTGCATGTTGTTCGCGGCGCGCTCGTTGGCGCCGTGGTCGCCGGGCTGGTCGAAGGATGGGGGCACGGAATCCGCGGCCGGCGCGTCGAACTTGGGCAACTGCTGCGTGGCCCAGTACCAGTCCTCGATGAAGACGAACTGGATGCTTGCGACCGCCGGACCACGCACTTCGATGTGCGTATCGCGCCACGGCGACAGCGGCGGCTTCGCGCCCAGATATTCGACCCCGACGTTATGACCGCCGACAAACGCGCGCTCGCCGTCGACCGCCACGATCTTGCGGTGATTGCGGAAATTCAGTTGCAGACGGTTGACGAAGAGGCGGTTCGTGGCGAACGGCTGCATCTCGATGCCGGCGGCGCGCAGCGCCGCGACGTAGCGGTGCGGCAGATCGAAGCTGCCGATACTGTCATACAGGAAGTAGACCCGCACGCCCTGTTTGGCTTTGGCGATCAGCGCGTCCTTCAGCATGTCGCCGAGCGCGTCGTCGCGCACGATGAAGAATTGCACGATCACATAGCGGCGCGCGTTCTCGATCGCCTCGAAGATCGCCTCGAAAGTCGCCGTGCCGTTGACCAGCGTGCGCACGGTATTGCCGGGCAGGAACGGCATGCCGCCGAGGCGCGTCAGCGACTGCACGAGCCGCGAGCCGAGCTGCTGCGTCGGCACCCCGGCCGACGACGCCTGCGTGTCCCACTCCAGCGGATGCGCGCGCGTGCGCAGCAGCTCGTTCTCGACGCGGCGCGCGTCCGCGTAGCCGGCGAACTTGCTGCGGCCAAGGAACAGGTAGGGTATGAGCGTCAGATAAGGCATCGCGACCAGCGACACGGCCCACGCGATCGCCCCTTGCGAGGTGCGGGTATGGAGAATCGCGTGAGCGGCTGCGATGATGCCGAGAATGTGGGCAACAGCAACCAGCGTGCCGACGTGAAGCAGGTCGAATGACATAAGCTCGCGAACAGTTGGCGAAGCGCCGTGGTTCAGGAAACGGAGGCGGGCACGGGCTCGCTCCGTGGTCTGCGGCGAACGCGTCGGGCAACGGGCTCAGGCTGCGGTTGCGGGCAAGGCCACGCGCTGTCGCGGCGATTGCTCGTGCCCCTGCCTGAGAAACGCGCTTGAAACGACGATCAAACGCTCAGCATGCCGGACTCAGACCGGCAAGTCGCTGGCCTGGATCAGAAACACGTTGTCGTCGCCGGCGCTGGTCGACAGCCACACGAGGTCGAGACCGCCGAACGCGGCCTCGACGTGCTCGCGTTCGTTGCCGATCTCGATGACGAGCACGCCGTCTTCGGTCAGCCAGTTGCGCGCGTCGGCAATGATCCGTCGCACGATGTCCATGCCGTCGGCGCCACCGGCGAGCGCCATCTCCGGCTCGTGCTTGTATTCGGCCGGCAGCTCCTGCATCGACGTGGCGTTCACGTACGGCGGATTGCTGATGATCACATCGTAGCGGCGCTCGGCGAGCGGCGCATACAGATCGCCTTCGAACAGCGCGATGCGCTCGTCGAGGTGGTAGTCCAGCACATTGCGCGTCGCGACTTCGAGCGCGGGCGCGGACAGATCGACCGCGTCGACGTCGGCGTTCGGGAACGCGTGCGCGGCGAGGATCGCGAGGCACCCGGAGCCGGTGCACAGTTCGAGCACCGCGCCGACCTGCTCGGGGTCCTCGACGTACGGCTGCAGGCCGTCCTGCAGCAGCTCGCCGATGAACGAGCGCGGCACGATCACGCGCTCGTCGACGTAAAAGCGATAGCCGTGCATCCACGCTTCCTGCGTGATGTACGCGGCCGGCACGCGTTCGGCTGCGCGTCGCTCGATCACTTTCAGCACCGCCTCGATTTCGGCCGTGGTCAGGCGCGCGTCGAGAAACGGTTCGAGCAGGTCGAGCGGCAAATGCAGCGTGTGCAGGATCAGATAGGCGGCTTCGTCGTAGGCATTGGCCGAGCCGTGGCCGAACGACAGTTTGGCCTCGCTAAAACGCGACACTGCATAACGCAGCAGGTCGCGGACGGTGCAAAAAGGAAGCGTCATCGCAAAGTTCCAGGTTACGCGATCAGTTGTTCGAGCACGCGGCGATACACGTTCTTCAGCGGCTCGATATGGGCGACTTCGATATGTTCGTCGATCTTGTGGATGCTCGCGTTCAGCGGACCGAACTCGATCACCTGCTTGCAGATGCGCGCGATGAAGCGGCCGTCCGACGTGCCGCCGGTGGTCGACAGTTCGGTGTCCACGCCGGTTTCGTCCTTGATCGCCTGCGCGAGCGCGCTCGACAGCTCGCCGCTCGGGGTGAGAAATGGCAGGCCGCTCACGGTCCATTGCAGTTCGTATTCGAGGCCGTGTTTGTCGAGAATCGCATGCACGCGCTTTTGCAGTCCTTCGACGGTGCTCGCGGTCGAGAAGCGGAAGTTGAACATCACGTCCGCGTGGCCGGGGATCACGTTGGTCGCGCCGGCGCCGCTGTGGAGGTTCGACACCTGCCAGGTGGTCGGCGGGAAATATTCGTTGCCTTCGTCCCAGCGCTCGGCGACGAGTTCGGCGAGCGCTGGCGCCAGCAGGTGCACCGGATTCTTCGCCAGATGCGGGTAGGCGATATGGCCCTGCACGCCCTTGACGATCAGCTTGCCCGACATCGAGCCGCGCCGGCCGTTCTTGACCATGTCGCCGAAACGCTCGCTCGAGGTCGGCTCGCCGACGATGCAGTAGTCCATGCGCTCACCGCGCTGCTGCAATGCTTCGACGACCTTGACGGTGCCGTCGGTGGCGGGGCCTTCCTCGTCGCTCGTGATCAGGAACGCGATCGAGCCGCGGTGCGCGGGGTGCGCGGCGACGAACTCCTCGCTCGCGACGACGAAGCCGGCGATCGACGCCTTCATGTCCGCCGCGCCGCGGCCGTACAGCTTGCCGTCGCGCTGGGTCGGCTCGAACGGCGCCGAGCGCCACTGTTCGAGCGGGCCGGTCGGTACCACGTCGGTGTGGCCGGCGAACGCGAGCAGCTTGCCTTGCGTGCCGTCGACGCCGCGTTTGACGGCCCACAGGTTGGTCACGCCGTTGGATTCGATCGTCTCGTGCTCGAAGCCGAGCGCGGCGAGGCGCTCGATCAGGAGACGCTGGCAATGCTGATCGTCGGGCGTGACGGACGCGCGCGCGATCAGTTGTTCGGTAAGGGCGAGGGTGCCGGACATGGATTCAGTACAAGCCACTTTTGAAATGAAAAAATGCCGGCTCGCGGTGAGGCACCGCAGCCGGCAACAGCCTTTGAACGACGCGGCGCGAGGCAGCGCGTTCGACTACCTCGTGCTCGAGCCTGGCGCTTCAGCGCCGCGCTCAGACAAACAGCGCCGCGTACTCGTCAGCCGAAAAGCCGAGCGACTTCACCCGCCCGTTCACGACCAGCACCGGCCGCTTGATCACCGACGGCTTGTGGATCATCAGCGCGATCGCGCCCGGCTGCGTTTCCGCGGCCGCCTTCATGTCGTCGGACAGAGCGCGCCACGTCGTGCCGCGGCGGTTCAGCAGCGCCTCGAGCTTGACGTCCTTGAGCCAGTCCTGCACGAGCGGCTCGGTCACGCCGGCCTTCTTGAAGTCGTGGAACTCGAACTCGACGCCGTGCTCTTCGAGCCACACACGGGCCTTCTTCACGGTGTCGCAGTTCGGAATGCCGTAGACGACGGTTTTGGTGCCGCGCGCCATCAATCGCCTCGCAGCAACTCGTTCAGGCCGACCTTCGCGCGCGTCTTCGCGTCGACCTTCTTGACGATGACCGCGCAGTACAGGCTGTGCGTGCCGTCCTTCGACGGCAGGTTGCCCGCTACCACGACCGATCCCGCCGGAATGCGGCCGTACGTGACTGCGCCGGTTTCGCGGTCGTAAATTTTGGTGCTCTGGCCGAGGTACACGCCCATCGAGATCACCGAGTTTTCCTCGACGATCACGCCTTCGACGACTTCCGAGCGCGCGCCGATGAAGCAGTTGTCTTCGATGATGACCGGGTTGGCCTGCAGCGGCTCCAGCACGCCGCCGATGCCGACGCCGCCCGACAGGTGCACGTTCTTGCCGATCTGCGCGCACGAGCCGACGGTGGCCCACGTGTCGACCATCGTGCCTTCGTCGACGTACGCGCCGATGTTGGTGTACGACGGCATCAGCACGACGTTCTTCGCGATGAACGAGCCGCGGCGCGCGATCGCGGGCGGCACCACGCGGAAGCCGCCGGCGGCGAAGTCTTCAGCGGTGTAGTTCGCGAACTTCGACGGCACCTTGTCGTAGAACTGGCTGTAGCCGCCGGCCGGCATCGGCGCGTTGTCTTCCAGACGGAACGATAGCAGCACGGCCTTCTTCAGCCACTGGTTGACGACCCAGTCGCCGTCCTTCTTTTCGGCGACGCGCAGCGCGCCCTTATCGAGTTGCTCGATCGCATGGGCGACGGCTTCGCGCACTTCTGCCGGCGCGGCTTTCGGCGACAGTTCGGCGCGGTTGTCCCAGGCGGTATCGATGATGCTCTGAAGTTGTTGCGACATATGCGTGATTATCTGAAGGGTTGAAGTCTGAAGAAGGGGATGCCGTGTAGCTCGAGCGAGGCTCAGGCTGCACTCAGTTGACACTGAGCGAGCGGCAGAATTCGACGATCCGCTGCGCGCCCGCCGTGCATTCGTCGACGTCGGCGACGAGCGCGAGGCGCACGAAATTGCGGCCGGGGTTCACGCCGTGCGCGGTGCGCGCGAGGAACGAGCCCGGCAGAACCGTCACATTATAGTCGGCGTAGAGGCGCTGGGCGAACTCGGTGTCCGTGAGGCCGGTGCGCTCGACGTTGGCCCACAGGTAGAACGCGGCGTCGGGCAGGCGCACGTCGAGCACGTCGGCGAGCATCGGCGTGACGGTCGTGAACTTCTGCAGGTACTTCGCGCGGTTCTCGCGCACGTGTGTCTCGTCGCTCCATGCGACCACGCTCGCGCTCTGGAACACGGTCGACAGCGCCGTGCCGTGGTACGTGCGGTACAGCAGGAACGCCTTGAGAATCGCGGCGTCGCCGGCGACGAAGCCCGAGCGCATGCCCGGCACGTTCGAGCGCTTCGACAGACTCGACAGCATCACGAGGCGCTCGAAGCCGCGTCCGAGCTTGTGCGCGGCTTCCAGTCCGCCGAGCGGCGGCTTCGACTCGTCGAAATAGATTTCCGAGTAGCACTCGTCCGACGCGATCACGAAGCCGTAGCGGTCCGACAGCGCGAACAGCTCGCGCCAGTCGTCGAGCGTGAGCACGGCGCCGGTCGGGTTGCCCGGCGAGCAGACGTACAGCAGTTGCGTGCGGGCCCACACGTCGGCGGGCACCGCCGAGTAGTCGCACGCGAAGTTGCGCGCCGGGTCGCTGTTGACGAAGTACGGCTGCGCGCCGCCGAGCAGCGCCGCGCCTTCGTAGATTTGGTAGAACGGATTCGGACAGAGTACGATCGCAGGCTCGCCGTCAGCATCGCGGCGCGGATTGAGCACCGTCTGCGCGAGCGCGAACAGCGCCTCGCGCGAGCCCGCCACCGGCAGCACCTCGGTCAGCGGATCGAGCGGCGGCAGGTCGTAGCGTTGCGCGACCCATTTCGCGATCGACTCGCGCAGCGGCGCCGAGCCGAGCGTGGCCGGGTACGCGGCGAGGCCGCCGAGCGAATCGATGACGGCGTCGCGGATCAGCGGCGGGGTTGGATGTTTCGGCTCGCCGATGCCGAAGCTGATGTGCGCAAGGCCGGCCGGCGGCGTGACGTCCTTGAAAAGCAGGCGCAGCTTTTCGAACGGATAGGGCTGAAGGGAGTCGAGTAGCGGATTCACGGACGAAATGGCCTGATCGGGATGGACGCGGACGAATGGCGGGACAACCGGGCACGCGCGCCGGCGGGCGGCGGCGAACGGACGATTATAGCGTGGCGCGCCCGCGGACCAGGCGGGAGCCGGGCGCGCGGCGCGGGAGCAATCCGCGAGGCGGCACACCGGGGCGCCGCGGCGGGAACGGCGCGAAATCCGCCACGGTTCGCGTAAAAGAATACGCAGGAGCAGCAATGTACGCAGCAGTTCAGGAGACGGCCGGCTGGACCCTCATACGACCCCCCCACGACGTCCGTCGGAGTCCCGCCCCATGACCAACTGGCTTCGCAACGGCTGGCCGACGCTCGCGATCATGCTGGGCGCGTCGGTCTGGGGGATGGTCTGGTATCCGCTGCGGATGCTGGCCGCGCTCGGGGTGACCGGCACCGCCGCGAGCGCGCTCACGAGCGGCACCGGCTGCCTGTTCGTGCTGCTCGTGCGGAATGGCGCGCTGAAGACCGTGCGGTGGCACTGGCTGCTGCCGGCGCTCGCGCTCGCCGCGGGCGTCACGAATCTCGGCTTCGTGTGGGGCGCGATCCACGGTCAGGTGATGCGCGTGCTGCTGCTGTTTTATCTGACGCCCGCGTGGACCGCGCTGTTCGCGCATTTCATCCTGCACGAGCGGCTCACGTGGTCGGGCGCGGCGCTGGCCGCGCTGTCGCTCGCGGGCGCGATGACGATGCTATGGTCGCCGCGTCTCGGCATTCCGGTACCCGGCAATCCCGCCGAATGGGCCGGGCTCGCCGGCGGCATGGGCTTCGCGATGAGCAACGTGCTGATCCTGAAGACGAGCCGCGTGCTGCCGGACATGAAGCCCGAAATGCGCACCGCGGTGATCTTCGGCGGCGCGGCGCTGTTCGGCGCGCTCGCGTCGCTGTTCGAGCCGATGCCCGCGCCGCCCGTCGGCGCGCAGCTGGGCACGGCGGCGCTGCTGGTGCTCGGTCTCGGTCTGCTGCTCGCGTCGAACAACATGCTCGTGCAATACGGGCTCTCGCGCGTGCGGGCCAATCGCGCGTCGATCATCATGCTGTTCGAACTCGTCGTGACGGCGCTGTCGGCGTGGCTGTTCGCCGGCGAAGTACCGGGCCCGCGCGAATGGGCCGGCGGCGCGTGCATCGTGCTCGCGTCGGCCTTGTCGAGCTGGGTGCATCGGACGAAATTGGCGCCGCCCGATCCCGCCATCGGGGACACGGAGGGGCCCGGCGGCGACGATGGACGCGGTGGTCAATGCGGTAGCAAACGCGGCGACCAACGCGGTGACGAACACGGCCCTGACGGCGACAGTGACGACCGCCGAAAGGGCGGTAAGAATCGTCCACGCGCGATGGTATGATTCCCCCTCATTAGCCGGCGCAAGCGTACCTGCGTGTGCCTCAGATATGCATGAGCGCATGCAGCCGGCAACCAAATTGCGAAGGCTCGCGAGGTTGCGCGGGGCCGTCCCGCTGCGGCGGTGAACGACTGGCGCAACCTCGCGAGCCACCTATCACTCTCTCTTTTCAAACAGCGAAATCGCCGTGCGGCTCACCTCGATCAAACTCGCTGGTTTCAAATCCTTCGTCGATCCCACGCATTTCCAGGTCCCAGGCCAGTTGGTTGGCGTGGTCGGTCCGAACGGGTGCGGCAAATCCAACATCATCGACGCCGTGCGCTGGGTGCTCGGCGAATCGCGCGCCTCCGAATTGCGCGGCGAGTCGATGCAGGACGTGATCTTCAACGGCTCGACCGCCCGCAAGCCCGGCAGCCGCGCGAGCGTTGAACTCGTGTTCGACAACGCGGACGGCCGCGCCGCCGGCCAGTGGGGCCAGTATGCGGAGATCGCCGTGAAGCGCGTGCTGACGCGCGACGGCACGTCGAGCTACTACATCAACAATCTGCCGGCGCGGCGCCGCGACATCCAGGACATCTTCCTCGGCACCGGCCTCGGGCCGCGTGCGTACGCGATCATCGGGCAGGGCATGATCGCGCGGCTGATCGAGGCGAAGCCCGAAGAGCTGCGCGTGTTCCTCGAAGAAGCCGCCGGCGTGTCGAAGTACAAGGAGCGCCGCCGCGAGACCGAGAACCGTCTGCACGACACGCGCGAGAACCTGACGCGCGTCGAGGACATCGTCCGCGAGCTCGGCACGAATCTCGAGAAGCTCGAGGGGCAGGCGGTCGTCGCGACCCGTTATCGCGAGCTGCAAAGCGACGGCGAGGAAAAGCAGCGTCTGCTGTGGTTGCTGCGCAAGAACGAGGCGGCCGGCGAGCAGCAGCGCCAGCAACGCGCGATCGAGCAGGCGCAGATCGACCTCGAGTCGCAAACCGCGAAGCTGCGCGAAGTCGAGGCGGAACTCGAAACGCTGCGCGTCGCGCACTATTCGGCGAGCGACGCGATGCAAGGCGCGCAGGGCGCGCTGTACGAGGCGAACGCGGAAGTGAGCCGGCTGGAAGCCGAGATCCGCTTCATCGTCGAATCGCGCAACCGCGTGCAGGCGCAGATCGCCGCGCTGACCGCGCAGCGCGAGCAGTGGCAATCGCAGGCCGACAAGGCGCAGGACGATATCGCCGACGCTGAAGAGCAACTGGCCGTCGCTGAAGAAAAAGCCGTGCTCGCCGAAGAGGACGCCGCCGCGAAGCACGATGCGCTACCCGCCCTCGAAGCGCGCTGGCGCGACGCTCAGGCGGAGCTGAACACCGAGCGCGGCGGCATCGCGCAGACCGAGCAGGCGCTGAAGCTCGAAGCCGCGCATCAGCGCAATGCCGATCAGCAGTTGCAGCAGCTGCAGCAGCGCCATGAGCGGCTGAAATCGGAAGAGGGTGGCCTCGACGCGCCCGACGAGGCGCAGCTCGAAGAATTGCGCATGCAGCTCGCCGAGCACGAGGAAATCCTTCACGACGCGCAGAGCCGCCTCGCCGACGCGCAGGAAACACTGCCGCGGCTTGACGGTGAACGCCGCGCCGCGCAGGAGCGCGTGCAGGCCGAAAGCGCGCAGATCCATCAGCTCGACGCGCGCCTCGCCGCGCTCAGGCAGTTGCAGGAAAACGTGCAGACCGAAGGCAAGATCCAGCCGTGGCTCGACAAGCACGAGCTGGGCAGCCTGCCGCGTCTGTGGAAGAAACTGCATGTCGAGGCCGGTTGGGAAACCGCGCTCGAAGCGGTGCTGCGCGAGCGCCTCGCCGCGCTCGAAGTGTCGAATCTCGACTGGGTCAAGGCGTTCGCAACCGACGCGCCACCGGCCAAGCTCGCGTTCTACGCGCCGCCCGCGGCTGGTCAGCCTGCCGCGGCGGCGGGCGCGCTGCGCTCGCTGCTGTCGCTCGTGCGCATCGAGGACGCGGGCATTCGCGCGGTGCTGACCGACTGGCTCGGCCTCGCGTTCGTCGCCGACGATCTGCAGCAGGCGCTTTCGATGCGCGCGCAGCTGCCCGAGGGCGGCGCGTTCGTCGTCAAGGCGGGGCATGTGGTCACGCGCGTCGGCGTACAGCTGTATGCGGCCGATTCCGAACAGGCCGGCATGCTCGCGCGTCAGCAGGAAATCGAAAACCTCGGCCGCCAGGTGCGCGCACAGGCATTGCTCGCCGACGAGGCGAAGGCCGCCGCGATCCGCGCCGAAGCCGCGCACACGCAAGCCGCGCAGGCGCTCGCCGAGCTGCGCCAGCAGGCCGAACGCGCGACGCAGCGGGTGCACGCGTTGCAGATGGACGTGCTGAGGCTCACCCAGGCACACGAACGCTACACGCAGCGCAGCACGCAGATTCGCGAGGAACTCGAAGAAATCGCCGCGCAGATCCACGAGCAGCGGGCGCTGCGCGCCGAGTCGGAAGCGAACTTCGAGCGTCACGACGGCGAGCTCGCCGAACTGCAGGCGCGCTTCGAAGACCACCAGCTCGCGTTCGAAGCACTCGACGAAGAACTGACGACCGCCCGCGGCGAAGCACGCGAGCTCGACCGCGCCGCTACCGACGCGCGCTTCGCCGCGCGCAACATGGCGAACCGCATCGACGAATTGAAGCGCAGCATCCAGGTCGCGCACGAGCAGAGTGAGCGCGTCGCGGGCGCGCTCGAAGACGCGCGCGCCGAACTGGAAACGATCAACGAGCAGACCGCGCACACCGGGCTGCAGGACGCGCTCGACATCCGCGCCGTGAAAGAAGAGGCGCTGCGCGCCGCGCGCGTCGAGCTCGACGACCTGACCGCGAAGCTGCGCTCGGCCGACGAAACGCGCCTCACCGCCGAGCGCGCCCTGCAGCCGCTGCGCGACCGCATCAATGAATTGCAGTTGAAGGAGCAGGCCGCGCGCATCAGCGGCGAGCAGTTCGTCGAGCAGCTGGCCGCGGCCGGTGTCGATGAAGCCGAACTGCAAGCCAAGCTGACGGCGGACATGAAGCCGTCGTACCTGCAGGGCGAAGTCACGCGCATCAACAACGCGATCACCGCGCTCGGGCCGGTCAACATGGCCGCGCTCGACGAGCTGAAGGCCGCGACCGAGCGCAAAAGCTTCCTCGATTCGCAGTCGGCCGACCTGACGAGCGCGATCGAAACGCTCGAAGACGCAATCCGCAAGATCGACGCCGAAACGCGCACGCTGCTGCAAAGTACGTTCGACGAAGTGAACCGTCATTTCGGCGAGCTGTTCCCGCGTCTCTTTGGCGGCGGCCAGGCGAAGCTGATCATGACCGGCGACGAAATTCTCGACGCCGGCGTGCAGGTGATGGCGCAACCGCCGGGCAAGAAGAATTCGACGATTCACCTGCTGTCGGGCGGCGAGAAAGCGCTGACCGCGACCGCGCTCGTGTTCGCGATGTTCCAGCTGAATCCGGCGCCGTTCTGTCTGCTCGACGAAGTGGACGCGCCGCTCGACGACGCCAACACCGAGCGTTTCGCGAATCTGGTACGGGCGATGTCCGACAAAACCCAGTTCCTGTTCATTTCGCACAACAAGATCGCGATGGAGATGGCGCAGCAGCTGATCGGCGTGACGATGCAGGAGCAGGGCGTCTCGCGGATCGTCGCGGTCGACATGGAAACGGCGACGGGTTTCGCCCAGAATATCGTTTGAGTTAACGCCTTCGCGGGCATCCGCATCCAGCGCAGCGGCCTCGATGAGCGCCGCGCGGTACGTGGAGCGGACGACAGGCCCGCGCGGATAGAAGAATTGCTGATGGAGCATGCATGGACGAGTTGACACTCGGTTTGATCGGCGCGGGTGCCGTGGTGGTGGGGGGCGTGGTCGTGTACAACGCGTGGCAGGGCGCGAAGGTGCGCCGCAAGATGCCGCGGCCGATGCCGGCCGACACCGCCGAGAGCTTTGCGCGGGACGAGCATGAGGAGCAGAGCCCGTTCATCGAGCCGGCCCGGCCGACCACGCGGCGCGAGCCGAGCGTGAGCGCCGAGGCGGCCGCGGACCGGACCGCGGCGCGCGTCGAGCCGACGTTCGGCGCGGGCGCCGCACCGCTCGATACACCGGCCGATATCCAGGCCGAGATGACGTCGCCGAACGGTTATCCAGCGGCGGACGCCGATACCGTGGGCGAAGGCGAACCTGCGGCGGCGCCGGGCGCGCACGCGAAGCGGCCCACGGCCGAAGCGCCCGCGGCCCAGCCCGCGTCCGCCGGGCACGAGCGGGTCGAACCGATCCTGCCGGCCGCCACGACGATTTCGTCGGCGCCGCCCGCGATCGTCGATCGACGCATCGACTGTATCGTGCCGATCCGGCTGAACGGCCCCGTGGCCGGCGACAAGGTGCTTCCGCTCGCGCAGCGCTTGCGTCGGGCGGGCAGCAAGCCCGTGCACATCGAAGGCAAACCCGAAGGCGGCGACTCGTGGGAGCTGCTGCAGAACGGCACGCGCTATGAAGAGCTGCGCGCGGCCGCGCAGCTCGCGAACCGTAGCGGCGCGCTGAACGAGCTCGAATTTTCCGAGTTCGTGACCGGCGTACAGCAGTTCGCCGATGCGCTCGACGCGGCGCCGGAATTCCCCGACATGCTCGAAACCGTCGCGATGGCGCGCGAGCTCGACGGCTTTGCCGCCCAGTGCGACGCGCAGTTGTCGATCAACGTGCTGTCGGACGGCGCGCCGTGGTCGGCCAACTACGTGCAGGCGGTCGCGTCGCAGGACGGTCTGCTGCTGTCGCGCGACGGCACCCGCTTCGTCAAGCTCGACTCGCGGCAAAGCCCGGTGTTCATGCTGCAGTTCGGCGACACCAACTTCCTGCGCGACGACCTCACGTACAAAGGCGGCGAGATGATCACGCTGGTGCTCGACGTGCCGGTCGCCGACGAAGACATCCTGCCGTTCCGGCTGATGTGCGATTACGCGAAGTCGCTGGCCGAGCGCATCGGCGGACGCGTGGTCGACGACGGTCGCCGGCCGCTGCCGGAAAGCGCGCTGCTCGCGATCGAAAAACAGTTGATGACGCTGTACGCGAAGCTCGAACAGGCGGGTATTCCGGCGGGTTCGCCGGCCACGCGGCGCCTGTTCAGCCAGTAGGCCTTTTGCAGCGTTCTACGCGTTTTGACGACGGCCGCACGATGTGCGGCCGTCGTCGTTTCCGGCTTGCGTCGCAGCGCGGCCCGCCCCGATTCAGCGATGTAAAGGGGCACGCTTCCTGCGATAATCCGATGTCCGACTTTCTTCTCGTGAAGCTTCCGACAGCATGGCCCGATCCTCCGTCCCTCCTTCCGCAACCAGCGCTCCGGCCGAGCGGGCCGTGTGGTTGCGCGCGGAACTCGAACGCGCGAACTACGCGTATTACGTGCTCGATCAACCGGACCTGCCGGACGCCGAGTACGACAAGCTGTTCAAGGAGCTGGAGCGCATCGAGGCCGAGCATCCCGATCTGATCGTGCCGGATTCGCCGACGCAGCGCGTCGGCGGCGAGGCCGCGAGCGGTTTCGAGCCGGTCGTGCACGATCTGCCGATGCTGTCGTTGAACAACGGTTTCGCCGACGAAGACATCGTCGCGTTCGACAAGCGCATCGGCGACGCGCTCGGCAACAACGCGAGCGAGCCGCCGGCTCCCGTCGACTACGCGGCCGAGCTGAAATTCGACGGCCTCGCGATCTCGCTGCGCTACGCCGACGGCGTGTTCGTGCAGGCCTCCACGCGCGGTGACGGCACGACCGGCGAGAACGTCACCGAAAACGTCCGCACGATCCGCTCGATTCCGTTGAAGCTGAAGGGTAAGCGCGTGCCGCGCGTGCTCGACGTGCGCGGCGAAGTGCTGATGTTCAAGCGCGATTTCGAGCGCCTGAACGAACGCCAGCGCACCGCCGAACAACGCGAATTCGCAAACCCGCGCAATGCGGCGGCGGGCAGCTTGCGGCAGCTCGATTCGAAGATCACCGCGCAGCGGCCGCTGTCGTTTTTCGCGTATGGCATCGGAGTGCTCGAAGGCATCGAGATGCCGGCCACCCATAGCGAACTGCTCGACTGGTACAAGGAGATGGGCTTGCCGGTCAATGGCGAGCGCGCGGTCGTGCAGGGCGCCGAAGGCCTGCTCGGCTTCTTCCACGCGGTCGGCGAGAAGCGCGACAGGCTCCCCTACGACATCGACGGCGTGGTCTACAAGGTCAACCGGCGCGACGAGCAGGATGCGCTCGGTTTCGTGTCGCGCGCGCCGCGCTTCGCGCTCGCGCACAAATTCCCCGCGCAGGAAGCGCTGACGAAGCTCGTCGCGATCGACGTGCAGGTCGGCCGCACCGGCGCGATCACGCCGGTCGCGCGGCTGGAACCGGTGTTCGTCGGCGGCGCGACGGTCACGAATGCGACCTTGCACAACGAGGATGAAGTGCGCCGCAAGGACATCCGCATCGGCGACACGGTGATCGTGCGGCGCGCCGGCGACGTGATTCCGGAGGTGGTCAGCTCGCTGCTCGAGCGTCGTCCGGCCGACGCGCGCGAGTTCGTGATGCCGACGCAGTGCCCGGTGTGCGGTTCGGCGATCGAGCGGCTGCCCGACGAGGCGATCGCGCGCTGCACGGGCGGGCTCTTCTGTCCGGCGCAGCGCAAGCAGGCGTTGTGGCACTTCGCGCAGCGGCGCGCGCTCGATATCGACGGCCTCGGCGAGAAGATCATCGATCAACTGGTCGAACAGAACCTGGTGCGCACGCCGGCCGATCTGTTCAATCTCGGCTTCACGCACGCTCGCGGAACTCGACCGCTTCGCCGAAAAGTCCGCGCAGAACCTGCTCGACTCGCTCGACAAGGCCAGGCACACGTCGCTCGCGCGCTTTATCTACGCGTTGGGCATTCGCCATGTCGGCGAATCGACCGCGAAGGATCTCGCGAAGCACTTCGGCTCGCTCGATCCGATCATGGATGCGTCGCTGGAGGAACTGCTCGAAGTCAACGACGTGGGGCCGGTCGTCGCCGAATCGATCCACCAGTTCTTCGCCGAGGACCACAACCGCACGGTGATCGAACAGCTGCGCGCGCCGGGCAAGGTCACGTGGCCCGAGGGGCCACCAGCGCCGAAGGCGCCGCAGGGCGTGCTGGCCGGGCAGACGGTCGTGCTGACCGGAACGCTGCCAAACCTGTCGCGCGAGGACGCGAAGGATATGCTCGAGGCGGCCGGCGCGAAGGTGGCGGGGTCGGTATCGAAGAAAACCAGTTACGTGGTGGCGGGGGCCGACGCGGGCAGCAAACTTTCGAAGGCCGAGGAACTCGGCATCCCCGTACTCGACGAAGATGGTATGCGCAAGCTCCTGGAGGGGCACTGATGATTCACGACATTCTGAAGATGGGCGATCCGCGCCTGCTGCGAATCGCCGAGCCGGTCGATCACTTCGACACGCCCGAGCTGCACCGGCTCGTGGAAGACATGTTCGAGACCATGCACGCGGCGAACGGCGCGGGTCTCGCCGCGCCGCAGATCGGCGTCGATCTGCAGGTGGTGATCTTCGGCTTCGGTTCGAACGAGCGCTATCCGGACGCGCCGCCGGTGCCCGAAACGGTGCTGATCAACCCGACCGTCACGCCGGTCTCGCAGGACATGGAAGAAAGCTGGGAAGGTTGCCTGTCGGTGCCGGGGCTGCGCGGCGTGGTGAGCCGGTTTTCGATGATCCGTTATCACGGCTTCGATCAGTTCGGCAATCCGATCGACCGGGTCGCCGAGGGTTTTCACGCGCGGGTTGTGCAGCACGAATGCGATCATCTGATCGGCAAGCTGTATCCGATGCGGATTACCGATTTCTCGAAGTTCGGCTTTACGGAGGTCCTGTTCCCGGATCTCGATACGAATAGCGACGACTGACACGGCTGCCGCCAACAAAAAACCCACGCCAAAGTGCGTGGGTTTTTTGTTGTGCCGATGCGCCCTCTCTCAGCAAGGAGGCACATTGGACGGACCTCAGAACGACTCGCCTTCCGACAGATAGCGCCACTGTCCCGGCGGCAGCGCGCCGAGCATCACCTGGCCCACGCGCACACGCTTCAGGCCCACCACCTCGAGACCGACCAGTTCGCACATGCGGCGAATCTGACGCTTCTTGCCTTCGCGCAGCACGAAACGCAGCTGCTCGCCGTTCTGCCAGCTGACCTGCGCGGGCTTCAGCGCGACGTCGTCGAGCGACAGGCCGTGGCGCAGCAGCGCGAGTTTTTCGGCCGGGAAATGGCTTTCGACGTCGACCGTATGATCGCCGTAGGCGACGCGCACCAGATACTCCTTGTCCACGTCCGAGTGACCGCCGATCAGTTGCTTCGCGATGCGGCCGTCCTGCGTCAGCACGAGCAGGCCCGTCGAATCGATGTCGAGACGCCCGGCCGGCGCGAGCTGACGCAGATGCGACGCCGAGAAGGGGATCCCCGAACGGTCGCCTTCCCAGCGATTCTCCGGCGTGACGAGCGTGATGGCCGGCTGATAGCCGTCCTCCGCCTGGCCCGACACGAGCCCGACCGGCTTGTGAACGATCACGGTCACCTGGCTCGACTGAAAGGCTTCGGCGGCCGGGTCGATGTCGATGCGCTGATCCGGGAACACCTTCGTGCCGAGCGTATCGACGCGCTCGCCGTCGACCATGACCCAGCCTTTCTCGATCCATTCGTCGGCCTCGCGACGCGAGCACAGGCCGAGCTTGGACATCAGCTTCGACAGACGCAGCATGCCCGGCGCGTCTTCACGATCGCGGCGGGGCGGGTGCGGGGTGTCGATGGTGGTGTCGACGGGGCGGGCGGTTGCTGATGCCGAGGCTCGCGGCTTGGCGGCGCGGGCTGGTCGGTCGTCGCCGAAGCGGCGGTTCGCGGCCGGCAACGTGTCGTCGAAGCCGCGCGCAGGGCGCTCGCGACGCTCGGTGCGTTCGCCGTAGCCGCCTTCTTTTGCCGGCTTCGCGAAGCTGCGCTCGCCACGCTCGCTTTCGAAGCGGCGCAAGGTGCTGTCGCTGCGCGCGCCTCGATCGCCACTGCGACGCTCCTGCGGCTCACCGCGATCGCTACCGAAGCGCGGACGGTCGGCGGCCTCGCGCTCCCGGCGCACCGGACGATCGCCACGCGCGCCGCCTTCCGACGGCCTGCCTGTGCCTGGACGCGGACCGCTGAACGGACGGCGTTCGCCGGCGTCGCGGCCCGGTGCGCGCTCACCAAAACTGCGCGGTGCGCGCTCGCCGCGCTCCGCATTGCCCTCGAAACGACGGGGTGCGCGTTCTGCACGCTCGCCGAATTCGCGCCGAGGAGCGCGTTCGCCACGCTCAGCGCTGCCTTCGAAACGACGCGGCGCGCGTTCAGTCCGTTCGCCGAATTCGCGCCGAGGAGCGCGTTCACCACGCTCAGCGTTGCCTTCGAAACGACGCGGCGCGCGTTCAGTCCGTTCGCCGAAATCGCGCCGAGGCCCGCGTTCGCCACGCTCAGCGCTGCCTTCGAGACGACGCGGCGCGCGTTCAGTCCGTTCGCCGAAATCGCGTCGAGGAGCGCGTTCGCCACGCTCAGCGCTGCCTTCGAGACGACGCGGCGCGCGTTCAGTCCGTTCGCCGAAATCGCGCCGAGGCCCGCGTTCACCGCGCTCAGCGCTGCCTTCGAGACGACGCGGCGCGCGTTCAGTCCGTTCGCCGAAATCGCGCCGAGGCCCGCGTTCGCCACGCTCAGCGCTGCCTTCGAGACGACGCGGCGCGCGTTCAGTCCGTTCGCCGAAATCGCGCCGAGGCGCCCGTTCGCCACGCTCGGCGCCGCCCTCAAAACGACGCGGCGCGCGTTCTCCGCGCTCGCCTCGCTGAGCCGCACCTTCGAAGCGGCGCGGTGCGCCCGCGGCAGCCGCGCCCCGTTCGCGCACGTCCGACCCTTCGGCACGCGGCGCGCGTGCACCGGCGCCCGCCGGCTTCGCACCGACCGGCCGCTTCGCGCGACCACCCGTCGATGCCGCGCCTTCACGCTTCGCGCCGGCCTCGGCCTCGAATGGCTTCGGCCGCGCTGGACGGGTCGGCTTACGCGCCGACGCGCTGCCGGGGCGGACAGGGGCGCGTTCGGACGCCGCCGGCCGCGGATGCTTCGCTGTTAATTTGATTCGCATGAAATCTCACATTGCGATCGCGCGCAGTAGTTCGGTCTCGACCTGAATTTGCAGGCGGTTGTCCGACAGGCTGTGTCCTTCGAGCAGAAACACGTCCTCGACGCGTTCGCCGAGCGTATTGATCCGCGCCGAGGCGACGCCGACCCGGTGCTCAGCCAGCACGCGCGCGATCGAATAAAGAAGGCCCGGCCGGTCGTTCGCCGACACGGACAGGATGTAGTATTGGCCGCGCTCATCGGCCCGCAGGTCGACGCGCGGCGTAATGGGGAAGGTGCGCGACAGCCGTGACAGCCGGCCCTTCGACGGTCCCGGCAGCAAGGTGCCGTGGCCCCCGAGGCGCGCGGTCAGCTCCTGCTCGACCAGATTGGCGATGTCGCGATAGTGCACGTCCTCTTCGGTGTGCGCGACGAGGAAGTTGTCGAGCGCGTAGCCGTGACGCGTCGTACTGACGCGCGCATCGAGCACCGACAGGCCGTTGCGGTCGAAATACGCGCAGATGCCCGCGAACAGATCGGGCTGGTCCTTCACGTAGACAAGCACCTGCAGCGCCTCGCCGATCGGCGACGGCCGCGCGCGTACGAGCGGCGTCGGCGTTTCGACGTGGCGGTACAGCACGCGCGTCTGCCACGCGATGTCCGCCGCGTCGTGACGCAGGAAATAGCCGACGTCCAGCTTGTCCCACAGCGCCCGTTGCGCGCCTTCCGGCACGGTTTCGAGACGCAGCAGCGCGAGCGCCTCTTCCTGGCGCGACTTCAGCTCGGAATGCGCGTCCGGCTGGGCACCGCCAAGCACGGCGAGCGTGGTCCGGTAGAGGTCTTCGAGCAGCTTGCCTTTCCACGTGTTCCAGACCTTCGGGCTGGTGCCGCGGATGTCGGCGACGGTCAGCAGATAGAGCGCGGTCAGGCGGCGCTCGGTGCCGACCAGCTCGGCGAAGCGCTTGATCACTTCAGGGTCGCTCGTGTCCTGCTTCTGCGCGACCTGACTCATCGTCAGATGCTGCTGCACGAGCCACACGACCAGCTCGCCATCCTCGCCTTCGATGCCGTGCTGGCGGCAGAAGCGGCGTGCGTCGGCCATGCCCAGCGTGGAATGATCGCCGCCGCGGCCCTTCGCGATGTCATGAAACAGCGCGGCCACGTACAGCACCCACGGCCGGTCGAAGTTGACGATCAACTGACTGCAGAACGGGTATTCGTGCGCATGCTCGGCGACCGCGAAGCGGCGCAGATTGCGCAGCACCATCAGGATGTGCTGATCGACCGTGAACACGTGGTACAGGTCGTGCTGCATCTGCCCGACGATGCGCCGGAAATTCAGCAGATAACGCCCGAGCACGCTCGTCTGGTTCATCAACCGGAACGCATGCGTGATACCGGCCGGCTGCTTCAGGATTTCCATGAAGAGCCGGCGATTTTCCGGATCGCGCCGCCAGTGCTGGTCCATCACGTCGCGGGCGTTGTAGATCGCGCGCAGCGTGCGCGCCGACAGTCCCTTCACGCCGGGGGTGCGCTCGTATAGCAGGAACGCCTCGAGGATCGCATTCGGCTCGCGCTGGAACACGTCGTCGGAGGCGATTTCGAGCATGCCCTGCTTTTCGACGAAGCGATCCGACAGCACGCGCGTGATGCCGCTCGTGCTCGGAAACAGCTGCGCCTCGATGTTCTGGATCAGGATCGTCGCGAGTTGCGTGACCGCTTTCGCGGCCCAGTAGTAGCGGCGCATCAGCTGCTCGCTCGCGCGCTTGGTCGCGGTCGGCTTGAGGCCGAAGCTTTCCGCGACCGGCGTCTGCAGGTCGAACACCAGGATGTCCTGGCGGCGCCCGGCGATCACGTGCAGCCGCGCACGCAGCGACTTCAGAAAGCCTTCGTTGTGGCGCAGCTCGCGCGCCTCGCGCTCGGTGATGAGTCCGCGTGCTTCGAGTTCGCGCCAGCTGCTGCCGAAGCCGGCCGCCTGTGTGATCCACAGGATCAGCTGCAGGTCGCGCAGCCCGCCCGGGCTTTCCTTGATGTTCGGCTCGAGCGCGTAGGGCGTGTCCTGAAACTTCGCGTGACGCTGGCGCATTTCGAGCACCTTCGCCTGGAAGAACGCCTTCGGGTCGAGCGCCGCACGGTAGCGCCGGGCGAAATCGTCGAACAGTGCGGTGCTGCCGGTGATGCGGCGCGCTTCCAGCAGCGAGGTACGCACCGTGACGTCGTTGGCCGCTTCCTCGATGCATTGCGACACGCTGCGCACGCTGCTGCCGAGTTCCAGCCCGAGATCCCACGCGAGACTGATGAAGCGCTCGATGCGCGCGTCCAGATGCTCGAGCCGCGCGTCGGGCAACAGCACCAGGATGTCGATGTCGGAGTGCGGCGCGAGTTCGCCGCGCCCATAGCCGCCAACCGCGACCAGCGCGAGGTCGTCGGGCAGCTCGCAGGTGTCCCAGGCGGCGCGCAGCGAATGGTCCGTGGCGCGCGCGAGGGCGGCCATCAACGCGTCGACGTTGGTGGACGTTCGGAAGCGTTCCAGCAACTGGGCTTTGGCCACTTTGTAGTCCGCCTTGAGCGACGAGGCATGGGAGGGGGCGACGGCTGGAACGCTACTCATTGGCAGGAAGGCGGTGTGGTCGGAATCGGTCAGGCCGTGGCCGCGACCACGGGCGGACGCGCCGGCGTGCCGGCCGACACGGTCAGCACGTCGTGGCCGGTCTCGGTGACGAGCACCGTGTGCTCCCACTGCGCGGACAGGCTGCGGTCCTTGGTCTTGACGGTCCACTGGTCGGGCATCGTGCGGATGTCACGGCGGCCGGCGTTGATCATCGGCTCGATCGTGAAGATCATACCGGCCTGCAGTTCGAACCCGGTGCCGGGGCGACCGTAGTGCAGGATCTGCGGATCTTCGTGGAATACGGTGCCGATGCCGTGTCCGCAATATTCGCGCACCACGCTGTAGCCGAGGCCTTCGGCGTGCTTCTGGATCGCATAGCCGATGTCGCCGAGATGCGCGCCGGGTCGCACCTGGTCGATGCCGAGCCACATGCATTCGAAAGTGGCTTGCACGAGGCGCTTTGCCATGATCGACCCTTCGCCGACGATGAACATGCGGCTCGTGTCGCCGAAATAGCCGTCCTTGATCACGGTGATGTCGATGTTCAGCGCGTCGCCGGTTTTGAGCGCCTTGTCGCCCGGAATGCCGTGGCAGATCACGTCGTTGACGGAAATGCAGGTGGCTTTCGGGTAGGGCGGGTAGCCGGGCGGCTGATAATTCAGCGGCGCGGGGACCGTGCCCTGGTCCTTCAGCATGTATTCGTGACACAGACGGTCGAGCTCGCCAGTGGTGACGCCGGCCTTGACGAACGGCGTGATGTAGTCGAGCACTTCGCTCGCGAGCCGGCAGGCGACGCGCATCTTCGCGATATCGTCTTCGTTTTTGATGGTGATAGCCATGGTTTCCTCGGAAGCCTTGCTGGATAAGGCCTGCTGGGTGTTGCGGTGGCCGGGCGGAGGGGCGTCTGCCGGGCACGGAATGCCGGTCGATCCTTAATGCCCCCCGCGCGTGGCGGAATCGAGCCATTTTACAGCAGTGGGGGCCGGGTCGTTGCGCTGGATCGGGCGGCAATGGGCGAAAAGCGCCAGAATCGGCAAATTGGCGGCCCAAAGGACGCCAGGCCGGGCTTCGGGCCCGGCGGCGCGGTCCCGTGCGTAGGACCATCGGCCGGTGGTCGGGCCGGTTGAGTCAGCCGGTCCTCGCGTGCTATACTCTTTGGCTAAGTCGGTCCTAGTCCGCTTTTATTCGCGAGTCCGAAATTCGCGCATGGCAGCTGGGCGGAGCGGCTTCTCGCGGCACTCCGGTTGTTGGGTGTCGTGAGTGAGAGAAAGTCGTGTCAGGCAACCAATTCGCAAGCCGGCGCACCCAGGGTGTCGTCGCGTTCCAGCCAAGGTAGAGGCGGGCGCGGCCGATACGGCAGCCGGTTTAAGACCCAACCCTCGTGGAGAATTTCATGGCAGTTACGATGCGTCAAATGCTGGAAGCAGGTGTCCATTTCGGTCACCAGACCCGCTTCTGGAACCCGAAGATGGCCCCCTTCATTTTCGGTCATCGCAACAAGATTCACATCATCAACCTCGAAAAGACGCTGCCGATGTACAACGACGCGCTGAAGTACGCGCGTCAGCTGGCATCGAACCGCGGCACGATCCTGTTCGTCGGTACGAAGCGTCAATCGCGTGACACGATCGCCCAGGAAGCGCAGCGCGCTGGTATGCCGTTCGTGAACGCGCGCTGGCTCGGCGGCATGCTGACCAACTTCAAGACGCTGAAGGTTTCGATCAAGCGCCTGAAGGACATGGAAGCGGCGCTGGAAGCCGGTGAAACCGAGCGCATGAGCAAGAAGGAAGCGCTTCTGTTCGAACGTGAAATGGCCAAGCTGCAGAAGTCGATCGGCGGCGTGAAGGACATGGGCGGCATTCCGGACGCGATCTTCGTGGTTGACGTCGGCTACCACAAGATTGCCGTGACCGAAGCAAACAAGCTCGGCATTCCGGTCATCGCCGTGGTCGATACGAACCACTCGCCGGAAGGTGTGGACTACGTGATCCCGGGTAACGACGACGCCAGCAAGGCCGTCGCCCTGTACGCGGCTGGCGTGGCCGATGCGATCCTCGAAGGCCGTGCCAACGCGGTCAACGAAGTGGTCCAGGCTGCGCGTGGCGGCGACGGCGACGAGTTCGTCGAGGTCAACCCGGAAGCGTAAGGCTGCCCAGTGTCCGGCATAAAAGGGGGCTTTCTACAGGCCCCCTTTTTTTAAGTCGCGACGTCTATGACAGTTGTTGTAACGGGCATCTGGCAGAGTGCTCGGGGCGACGTGAGGCGCGTCGCTCGCAAAAAATACGCGAAAACGCTGAAACGAATTCCTGTCGCCGGCATCGAAATGCGGGCGGCGTGTGACAGACAGAACTCAAGGAGCAAATGATGGCGGCAATTACCGCAAGCATGGTTGCAGAACTGCGCGCGAAGACCGACGCGCCGATGATGGAATGCAAGAAGGCGCTGACGGAAGCCGACGGCGATCTGGCGCGCGCTGAAGAACTGCTGCGCGTGAAGCTCGGCAACAAGGCGACCAAGGCGGCATCGCGCGTGACGGCCGAAGGTGTCGTCGCATCGTTCATCAACGGCAACGCTGGTTCGCTCGTCGAGCTGAACTGCGAAACCGACTTCGTCTCGAAGAACGACGACTTCCTCGCGTTCTCGAAGAAGATCGCCGAACTCATCGCGACGCAAAACCCGGCTGACGTCGCGGCGCTGTCAGCCCTGCCGCTCGACGGCCAAACCGTCGACGCAGTGCGCCTCGCGCTGGTCGGCAAGATCGGCGAAAACCTGTCGATCCGCCGTTTCGTGCGCTTCGACACCGCGAACAAGCTGGCGGCGTACCTGCACGGCACGCGCATCGGCGTGCTGGTCGAGTACACCGGCGCGGACGAACAGGTCGGCAAGGACGTGGCGATGCACATCGCTGCGATGAAGCCGGTCTCGCTGTCGTCGGACGACGTGCCGGCGGACCTGATCGCCAAGGAACGCAGCATCGCTGAACAGAAGGCCGCCGAATCGGGCAAGCCAGCTGAAATCGTTGCCAAGATGGTCGACGGCACCGTGCAGAAGTACCTGAAGGAAGTGTCGCTGCTGAACCAGACGTTCGTGAAGAACGACAAGCAGACGATCGAGCAGATGCTGAAGGCGGGCAACTCGAGCGTGCAGAAGTTCGCGCTGTTCGTGGTCGGCGAAGGCATCGAGAAGAAGCAGGACGACTTCGCAGCGGAAGTGGCCGCCCAGGTCGCTGCTGCAAAGCAACAATAAGCGTTACCCAAGCTTCACCGCCGTACCGTTTGGACCCGCGGCGAGGCAAGACCTCGCCGCGGTCGGCGGCGCCGCAAGGCCGCGCACGAGTTGACCCTCGCCGCGCGGCCGCCGCTGGCGAACCTCAGGGTTCGCCAATTTGGCGGTGCTTGCCCGAATCAGCATTTCACCCCTACATTAGTCCCTTGTTGTTGCCCTGTTCTGCGCGATCTGGATACCCCTATGCCCACTGCCTATAAACGCGTCCTGCTCAAACTCTCCGGTGAAGCTCTGATGGGCGACGATGCCTTCGGCATCAATCGCGGAACCATCGAACGAATGGTGGCGGACGTGGCCGAAGTGGTCCGTCTCGGAACGCAACTGGCCGTGGTGATCGGCGGCGGCAATATTTTTCGCGGCGTCGCGGGCGGTGCGGCGGGTATGGACCGCGCAACGGCCGACTACATGGGTATGCTCGCCACGATGATGAACGCGCTGGCGCTGCAGGACGCGATGCGTCACGCCGGCATCGAGGCGCGCGTGCAATCGGCGCTGCGCATGGACCAGGTCGTCGAGCCGTACATCCGGCCCCGCGCGATCCGCCAGCTCGAGGAAGGCAAGGTCGTGATCTTCGCGGCCGGCACCGGCAACCCGTTCTTCACGACCGACACGGCCGCTGCATTGCGCGGCGCGGAAATCGGCGCGGAAGTGGTGCTGAAGGCGACCAAGGTGGACGGCGTCTATTCGGCCGATCCGAAGAAGGATTCGAGCGCGACCCGCTACAGCACGATCAGCTTCGATGAGGCAATCGGCCGCAATCTGCAGGTGATGGACGCGACGGCTTTCGCTCTGTGCCGCGACCAGAAGCTGCCGATCCGCGTGTTTTCGATCGTCAAACCCGGTGCGCTCAAGCGCATCGTGCTAGGCGAGGACGAGGGCACCCTCGTCCACGTGTAAACTTCGTTTACATTACGTGGGCTTTGACGCGAGCCCGGGCCGCCGCATCGCGCGTGCCGGGCGGCTCGCACCGTTTTGAAGGTTCGGAGGTTTAAAAATGTCTGTGGCTGATATCAGGAAGGGCGCTGAACAGAAGATGCAGCGCTCCATCGACGCGTTCAGGAACGACCTGTCGAAGATCCGCACGGGCCGTGCGCACACGGGCCTGCTCGATCATATCCAGTGCGACTACTATGGCTCGCCGGTGCCGATTTCGCAGGTCGCGAACCTGACGCTGATCGACGCGCGCACGATCGGCGTGCAGCCGTGGGAAAAGAAGATGGTCCAGGTCGTCGAAAAGGCGATCCGCGAGTCGGATCTCGGTCTGAACCCAGCTACCCATGGCGATGTGATCCGCGTACCGATGCCCGCGTTGACTGAAGAGCGTCGCCGCGAGCTGACCAAGGTCGTTCGCAGCGAAGCCGAAACGGCCAAGGTGGCCGTGCGCAACCTGCGCCGCGACGCCAACGAGCAACTGAAGAAGCTCGTCAAGGACAAGGAAATCTCGGAAGACGACGAGCGTCGTGCCGGTGACGACGTCCAGAAGCTGACGGACAAGTTCGTCGCCGAAATCGACAAGCTCGTCACAACGAAAGAAGCCGAGATCATGACGGTCTGACGCCGTTCGGCTCAGCACCTTCTGATTTCCACTTCTTTACTGGCATTACTGTCCCGACGGCCATGACCTATACCAGCTCAACCGTGCGCGTGCCTGAAGTCGCCGCGGTGCCGCGACATATCGCGATCATCATGGATGGCAACGGCCGTTGGGCCACGCAGCGGCGTCTGCCCCGCGTGGCGGGCCATACGCGCGGCGTCGACGCGGTGCGGGCGGCCGTCGAGGCGTGCGCGCGGCGGGGCGTCGAATATCTGACGCTGTTCGCGTTCAGCTCGGAGAACTGGCGCCGTCCGAACGAGGAGGTATCGTTCCTGATGCGCCTGTTCGTCACCGCGCTCGAGCGCGAGATCGGCAAGCTGCACGCGAACGGGATCCGTTTGCGCGTGGTCGGCGATCTCGAGCGTTTCGACGACAAGATCCGCGATCTGATCAAGCGCGCGGAAACCAAGACCGCGCGCAACACCCGTCTCACGCTGACCATCGCCGCGAACTACGGCGGGCGCTGGGACATCATGCAGGCCACCCGCAAGCTCGTCGAGCAAGCGGCGGCGGGCAAGCCGGTCGAGGTCAACGAGGACGCGTTCGCCGAGCACCTGTCGATGGCCTACGCACCCGAGCCGGACCTGTTCATCCGCACCGGCGGCGAGCGCCGCGTCAGCAACTTCCTGCTGTGGCAGCTTGCCTACACCGAGTTCTATTTCACCGACACGTTCTGGCCGGATTTCGACGCCGACGCGCTCGGTCACGCCATCGCTTCGTACACGGAGCGGGAACGCCGCTTCGGCCGCACCAGTGCTCAGCTCGAGCCGCAATCGCAGAACGTCGATTCGCTTCCATGCTAAAAACCCGTGTCATCACGGCGATCGTGTTGCTGGCAGTGTTCCTGCCTGTCACGCTGTTCGCGCCTGTCGGCGCATTCGGCGCGCTGATCGCTTTCGTCGTCGTGTTCGCAGCGTGGGAGTGGGCGCGCCTGCTGAAGCTCGGTGGCGCGGGTCCGGTGCTGTACGCGCTCGTCGCGGCACTCGGACTCGTCACCAGTACGCGGGTGGGCATCGGCACCGAGCCTGCGCGGCCGTTCTTCCAGGCGGCGGCGATTTTCTGGGTGATCGCCGGTCCATTCGTGCTGCTGCGCAAGCCCGTGCTCGCGCAGGGCGCGTGGCGCGCGTTTCTGTTTCTTGCCGGAATCGTCGGTTTCATCGCGTGCTGGCATGCTCTCGTCGCCGCGCGCATGCAGGGTGTGCCGTTCGTGCTGTCGCTGCTGCTATTGGTATGGCTCGCCGATATCGGCGCATACTTCTCCGGGAAGGCATTTGGCAAGCACAAGCTGGCGCCAGCGATCAGTCCGGGTAAAACCTGGGAGGGGGCGATCGGCGGCTGGCTGCTGGTCATGATCGTCGCGGCCGCGGCGATCTTTTTGCACGCGTTCGAGCCGACCCTGTATTCTGCGCTGCTGGCGCAACTGGGTGCGCTGCGCACGGTGCTCGCGCTGACCCTGCTGGTGGTTTTCAGCGTGGTCGGTGATCTGTTCGAATCGCTGATGAAACGTCAGGCCGGCGTCAAAGACTCGAGCGGCCTGTTGCCGGGGCACGGCGGCGTGCTCGATCGCATCGACGCGTTGTTGCCGGTGCTGCCGCTCGCCATGCTGCTGCTCGGCTAGAGAAAGAGATATGCAAAAACGTCTGACATTGCTCGGTTCTACGGGCTCGATTGGAGACAGTACGCTCGACGTGGTCGCGCGTCATCCCGAGCGGTTTTCGATTTACGCGCTGAGCGCGCATCGCAACGGCGACAAGCTCGTCGGGCAATGCCTGCGGTTCGCGCCCGAAGTGGCGGTGGTCGGCGACGCCGACACGGCCGCGAAGGTCGCCGCGAAGCTGCGCGAAGCGGGCAGCAAGACCGAGGTCACGTACGGGCCGCAGGCGCTCGTCGACGTCGCGAAGAGCGAGGGCTGCGACACGGTGGTCGCGGCGATCGTCGGCGCGGCCGGTCTCGCGCCGAGCCTTGCCGCGGCGCGCGCCGGCAAGCGTATCCTGCTCGCGAACAAGGAAGCGCTGGTGATGTCCGGCGCGATCTTCATGGACGCGGTGCGCGACCACGGCGCGGTGCTGCTGCCGGTCGACAGCGAACACAACGCGATTTTCCAATGCCTGCCGCGTGAAGCGTCGCTGCATGGCGGCGTTTCAAAGATCATCCTGACCGCATCGGGCGGCCCGTTCCGCACGCGCGAACCGGCCACGCTCGTCGACGTGACGCCTGACGAAGCCTGCAAGCATCCGAACTGGGTGATGGGCCGCAAGATCTCGGTCGACTCGGCCACGATGATGAACAAGGGCCTCGAAGTGATCGAGGCGCACTGGCTGTTCAACCTGCCCGGCGAGCGCATCGAGGTGCTGATCCATCCGCAGAGCGTGATTCATTCGCTGGTGTCGTACGCGGACGGTTCGGTGCTCGCGCAGCTCGGCAACCCCGACATGCGCACGCCGATCGCGCACGCGCTCGCGTTTCCGGATCGCGTCGATTCCGGAGTCGCGCAGCTCGATCTCGCGGAGATCGCGTCGCTGTCGTTCGAAAAACCCGACTACGCGCGCTTCCCGTGCCTCGCGCTCGCCATGAAGGCGCTTGCGGAAGGCGGCGTCGCGAGCGCGGCGTTGAACGCCGCGAACGAGATCGCGGTGGAGGCATTTCTCGCGCGCCGCATCGGCTTCATGGCGATTGCCGAGGCGGTCGACTCGGTGCTGAACGCGTTGCCGAACCGCAGCGCGCACGCGCTCGACGACGTCATCGAAGCGGACGCCGCCGCGCGCCGAGCTGCTACCGAATTCATCGCGCGTCTGCCTGACGGCGCCCGTCGCACGGAACGCGCCGTCCAGTGAGGCGTTTATGAATCTGCTGATCGAACTGCTCGCTTTCGCGGTTGCGATTGGCGTACTCGTGGTAGTCCACGAGTACGGGCACTACAGCGTCGCGCGTCTGTGCGGCGTGAAGGTGCTGCGCTTCTCGATCGGCTTCGGCAAGCCGCTCGTTCAGTGGGTCAGTCCGAAGACGGGCACCGAGTGGACGATTGCCGCGCTGCCGCTCGGCGGCTACGTGAAGATGCTCGACGAGCGCGAGACCGGCCCCGGTTCGATTCCCGAAGCGGATCTGCCGCATGCGTTCAACCGCCAGTCGGTGTGGCGGCGCTTCGCGATCGTCGCGGCCGGTCCGGTCGCGAATTTCCTGCTCGCGATCGTGCTGTTCGCGCTCGTGTTCGCAACTGGCGTGACCGAACCGGCCGCCGTGATCGCGACACCCGCGCCGAACACGCCGGCCGCGCTGGCGGGCTTCGAGGGCGGCGAGACCATCGTCGGTGTGCGCACCGGCCATAGCGATGAGACCGAGCCGGTGCGGTCGTGGTCGGATCTGCGCTGGAAACTGCTCGGCGCCGCGTTCGATCAGCAGCGCGTCGTGCTCAGTGCAAAAGACGCGCACGGCACGTCCGATTTTCCGATGGACCTGCGCGGCCTCGGCGAGAAAGACGTCGACGACGATCTGATGTCGCGCCTCGGCTTCGAGCCCGGCGGCGGCAAGCTGACGGTGGCGGGCGTGCAGGCGGGCAGCGCCGCGCAAAAGGCGGGGCTCGTCGCCGGCGACCGGCTGCGCGCGATCAACGGCACGCCGACCGATAATGCCTCGGCCTTCATCGCTTTTGTAAAATCGCACGCCGGCGTGCCGGTCACGCTGCGGGTGGAGCGCGGGGGCCGTGGCGGTCATGCGGCGGGCGCGCTCGAAGAAATCACCATCGTGCCGCAACTGCAGCGCGATGCGGCGAGCGGGCAGCAGATCGGCCGCATCGGCGCGGAGCTGGCGACCCAGGTGCCGTCGATCGACGTGCGCTACGGGCCGCTCGAGAGCCTCCACCTCGGCGCGCGCCGTACCTGGGATCTCGCGGTGTACTCGGTCAGGATGTTCGGCCGGATGATCGTCGGCGAGGCATCGCTGAAGAATCTGTCCGGTCCGGTGACGATCGCCGACTACGCGGGAAAGAGCGCACGTCTGGGTCCTGCCGCGTTTCTGTCGTTCCTGGCCCTTGTCAGCATTAGCCTCGGCGTGCTGAACCTGCTACCAATTCCGGTATTGGATGGGGGTCATCTGTTATATTATTTGGTTGAAGCTGTGACCGGTAAAGTTGTCTCCGATCGCTGGCAACTCGTTTTTCAGAGGGCGGGGCTTGCCTGCATCGTCGCGTTGTCGGCGATTGCGCTGTTCAACGATCTGGCTCGTTTAATCCATTTTTAAAGTGTCCGGCGGCGTTCACGAGGGCGGCCGCCAGGCCTGATGCAGCTATACATACTGGGGAAGCACGTTGTTCAAACCTCATCGCTTTGGTCCAAAGACGGTTGTAGCCGCGGCGTTCGCCGCGCATGGGCTGGTTGCTCACGCAACGACGCCCTTCGTGGTGCAAGACATTCGCATTGAGGGATTGCAACGCGTCGAACCGGGCACGGTGTTCGCGTACCTGCCCATCAAGCAAGGCGATACCTTTTCCGACGACAAGGCGTCCGAAGCGATTCGCGCGCTGTACGCGACGGGCTTCTTCAACGACGTCAAGATCGCGACCGAAGGCAACGTGGTGATCGTGCAGGTGCAAGAGCGCCCGGCCATCGGCACGATCGACTTCGCCGGTATCCACGAGTTCGACAAGGACAACCTGATCAAGGCGCTGCGCGCGGTCGGGCTGTCGCAAGGTCGCTACTACGACAAGGCCCTCGTCGACAAGGCCGAGCAGGAACTGAAGCGCCAGTATCTGACGCGCGGTTTTTACGCGGCCGAAGTCACCACGACGATCACGCCGATCGACCGCAACCGCGTCGGCATCCTGTTCTCGGTGGCCGAAGGTCCGAGCGCGAAGATCCGTCAGATCAACTTCATCGGCAACAAGACATTCAGCACCGGCACGTTGCGCGACGAAATGCAGCTGTCCACGCCGAACTGGTTCTCGTGGTACACGAAGAACGACCTGTACGCGAAAGACAAGCTCACCGGCGACCTCGAGAACGTCCGCTCGTACTACCTGAACCGCGGCTATCTCGAGTTCAGCATCGAATCGACCCAGGTGTCGATTTCGCCGGACAAGAAGGACATGTACCTGACGGTCACGCTGCATGAAGGTCAGCCGTACACGATTTCGAACATCCGCCTCGCCGGCAATCTGCTCGACCGCGAAGCGGAACTGAAGAAGCTGATCAAGATCAAGCCGGGCGACCGCTTCTCGGCCGAAAAGCTGCAGGCCACCACGAAGGCGATCGTCGACAAGCTCGGCGAGTACGGCTACGCGTTCGCGACCGTCAATGCACAGCCGCAGATCGACCAGAACAACCACACCGTCGACCTGACGCTTCAGGTCGACCCGAGCCGTCGCGTGTACGTGCGCCGCATCAACGTGGTCGGCAACACGCGCACGCGCGACGAAGTGGTGCGCCGCGAAATGCGCCAGCTCGAAAGCTCGTGGTTCGATTCGAACCGCCTCGCGCTGTCGAAGGACCGTATCAACCGTCTCGGCTACTTCACCGACGTCGACGTGACCACGGTACCGGTCGAAGGCACGCCCGACCAGGTCGACATCGACGTGAAGGTCGCCGAAAAACCGACCGGCGCGATCACGCTTGGCGCGGGCTTCTCATCGACGGACAAGGTGGTGCTGTCGGCGGGTATCTCGCAGGACAACGTGTTCGGCTCCGGCACGAGCCTCTCGGTGAACATCAATACCGCGAAGACGTACCGTACGCTGACGGTCACGCAGGTCGACCCGTACTTCACGGTGGACGGCATCAAGCGGATCACCGACGTCTACTACCGCACGTACCAGCCGCTGTACTATTCGACCGATTCGAGCTTCAAGATCGTCACGATTGGCGGTGACCTGAAGTTCGGCATTCCGTTCTCCGAAGTCGACACGGTGTTTTTCGGCGTCGGTTTCGAGCAGAACCAGCTCGACATCGACTCGAATACGCCGCAAAGCTATATCGACTACGTGAACCAGTTCGGCCGCGTGTCGAACAACGTACCGCTGACGGTCGGTTGGTCGCGCGACGCGCGTGACAGCGCGCTGGTGCCGAGCCGCGGCTACTTCACGCAGGCGAACGCCGAGTACGGCACGCCGATCGGGGGCACGCAGTACTACAAGGCCGACATCAACGCGCAGTACTATTACTCGTTCGCGCGTGGCTTCGTGCTGGGCTTCAACTTCCAGGGCGGCTACGGTAACGGCCTCGGCGGCAAGCCTTATCCGATCTTCAAGAACTACTTCGCCGGCGGTATCGGTTCGGTGCGCGGCTACGAGCCGAGCTCGCTCGGTCCGCGAGACGCGAAGACCAACGACCCGATCGGCGGCTCGAAGCTGCTCGTCGGCAATATCGAGCTCACGTTCCCACTGCCGGGCACGGGCTACGATCGCACGCTGCGTGTGTTCACGTTCCTCGACGCCGGTAACGTGTGGGGAACGGAAGGTAACAGCATCGGCGCAAATGGCCTGCGTTACGGCTACGGTGTGGGTCTCGCGTGGATCTCGCCGATCGGCCCGCTCAAGTTGAGCCTGGGCTTCCCGCTCACGAAGCACACTGGCGACCAGTACCAGAAGTTCCAGTTCCAGATCGGGACGGCGTTCTGATCGGGCGGCGGGTGTTCCCGGCGGCCGGCATTGCCGGCGGCCGGCTGCGGCGGCGGACCCGGCCAAACTACAGTATCGAGAGGATGACTTTGCTAACCGGTATGTTTTCGAAACGTGTAGCGTGCGCATTGGCGCTGGCAATGACCCTCGGGGTCGGCATGGCGCACGCGCAGGAGGCGAGGATCGCCGCGGTGAATTCCGACCGCATCCTGCGCGAATCGGCGGCGGCGAAAGCCGCGCAGCTGAAGCTCGAGGCCGAATTCGCGAAGCGGGACAAGGATCTCGCCGACATGGCGCAAAAGCTCAAGTCGATGTCCGATGCACTCGACAAGAATGGCGCGACAATGTCGGCGACCGATCGCGCGCAAAAGCAGCGCGACCTGTCGCAGCTCGACTCGGACTTCCAACGCAAGCAGCGTGAGTTCCGCGAAGACCTGAACCAGCGCCGCAACGAGGAACTCGCGGCGGTGCTCGATCGCGCGAACAAGGTCATCAAGCAGATCGCCGAAACGCAGCACTACGATCTGATCGTCCAGGAAGCGGTGTACGTGAGCCCGCGCATCGATATCACCGACCAGGTGCTGAAGGCACTTGCGGCATCGGGCAACTGAGGGCAACTAAGGGCAATGAGGGCGACTGAGGGCGGCGCACGGTCGCCCCGCACGCCTCGGCGCGCGCCCTCGCAATGATTTGAATGGGACCAGAGTAAGCGCTAAAGCGCCAACTCTGGTCGACATTGGAGACAGGATAGGCATGGCATTTACGCTCGAGGACATCGTCCAGCGGTTCGGCGGTGAAGTAGTCGGTAACGGGGCGCAGCGCGTGAGCAGTCTTGCGCCGCTCGACCAGGCCGGCCCGGACCAGTTGGCGTTCCTCGCCAATCCGAAGTATCTGTCGCAGGTCGAAACGACCCGCGCCGGCGCAGTGCTGATCAATGCCGGCGACCTTGCGAAGCTCGCCTCGCGCGAAGCTCGAAACTTCATCGTCACGCCGAATCCCTACGCTTACTTTGCGCGCATCGCGCAAACCTTCATCGACCTGGCCGCGCCGAGGGCGGTCCCCGGCGTGCATCCGAGCGCAACCATCGATCCTTCCGCCCAGGTCGCCGCGAGCGCGGTGATCGGTCCGCGTGTCACCGTGGAAGCGGGCGCAGTGATCGGCGAGCACGCGCGGCTCGACGCCAACGTCGTAATCGGCCGCGGCACCCGCGTCGGGGCGAACTCACATCTGTATCCGAACGTGACCGTGTACCACGGCTGCAAGCTCGGCGAGCGCGTGATCGTCCACGCGGGCGCGGTGATCGGCTCGGACGGCTTCGGCTTCGCGCCCGACTTCGTCGGCGAGGGCGACGCACGCACCGGCAGTTGGGTCAAGATTCCCCAGGTCGGCGGCGTGTCGATCGCGAACGACGTCGAAATCGGCGCGAACACCACGATCGACCGCGGCGCGATGGCCGACACGATCATCGAGGAGTGCGTGAAGATCGACAACCTCGTGCAGATCGGCCACAACTGCAAGGTCGGCGCCTACACGGTGATCGCGGGCTGCGCGGGCATCGCGGGCAGCACGACCATCGGCCGTCATTGCATGATCGGCGGCGCGGTCGGCATTGCCGGACACGTGACGCTCGCCGATTACGTGATCGTCACCGCAAAGTCGGGCGTGTCGAAGTCGCTGCTGAAGCCCGGCATGTACACGAGCGCGTTCCCGGCCGTGAACCACGCGGACTGGAACAAAAGCGCCGCGCTGCTGCGCAATATCGACAAGCTTCGCGATCGCATCAAAGCGCTGGAGAACGCCACCGTCGACAAAGCCGGCAATGCCACTGACGGCGCCGCAGGTCAACCCGCAGGCAACAAGATCTGACAGTTATCCCGGCGACCCATCGGCACCGCGTAAAATACTGGTCGAGCATCGTGAAGCAAAGCCGGTGGCCGTGACCGGGTGGCACGACCACCGGTCATCAGAGGCGCCGGTCGTGCGCGTTTTCAACCCACCTGCACCAGCATCCGCAGTCATCATCGCGCAGTCAATGCGTGAGCAGAAACACCATGAGCACCGAAAAAATCAATCTCGACATTCATAAGATTCTCACGCTGCTGCCGCATCGTTATCCGATCCTGCTGGTCGACCGGGTGCTCGAACTCGAACCGCACAAGAGCATCAAAGCGTTGAAGAACGTGTCGATCAATGAGCCGTATTTCCAGGGACATTTCCCGACGCGGCCGGTGATGCCAGGCGTGCTGATCCTCGAAGCCCTCGCGCAGACCGCGGCGCTGCTGACGTTCTCGGAAGAGCCGAGCGATCCGTCGAACACGCTGTACCTGTTCGTCGGCATCGACAACGCGCGCTTCAAGCGCGTGGTGGAACCGGGCGATCAGCTGATCCTGAACTGCACGTTCGAGCGTCACATGCGCGGCATCTGGAAGTTCAAGGCGCGCGCCGAAGTGGATGGCGTCGTCGCGGCGGAAGCCGATCTGATGTGCGCGGTGCGCCACACGGACAAAGACGCGTAAAGCCCGCGTCGGGGCAGGTCGCGGCGCGGCGGCCCTGACGGCAAGGCCATCCACACAACGCAACAGAATCAGAAGCGAGGACGCATGAGCAGGATCCATCCCACCGCGATCATCGAAGCGGGCGCGCAGCTGGACGAATCCGTCGAAGTCGGGCCCTATGCGGTGATCGGCGCACACGTGACGATCGGTGCGCGCAGCACGGTCGGCTCGCACAGCGTGATCGAAGGCTATACCACGCTCGGCGAAGACAACCGCATCGGCCATTACGCATCGGTCGGCGGACGTCCGCAGGACATGAAGTACCAGGACGAGCCGACCAGGCTCGTGATCGGCAACCGCAACATGATCCGCGAGTTCACGACGATCCACACCGGCACGGTGCAGGACGCGGGCGTCACCACGCTCGGCGACGACAACTGGATCATGGCCTACGTGCACATCGGTCACGACTGCCACGTCGGCAACAACGTGATCCTGTCGAGCAACGCGCAGATGGCCGGTCACGTGACGATCGGCGACTACGCGATCATCGGCGGCATGTCGGGCGTGCATCAGTTCGTGCGCATCGGTGCGCATTCGATGCTCGGCGGCGCGTCGGCGCTCGTGCAGGACGTGCCGCCGTATGTGATCGCCGCGGGCAACAAGGCCGAGCCGCACGGCATCAACGTCGAAGGGCTGCGTCGCCGCGGCTTCTCGGCCGACGCGATCTCGGTGCTGCGCACCGCGTATCGCGTGCTGTACAAGAACGGCCTGTCGCTCGAAGAAGCGAAGGTGCAACTGAAGGAACTCGGTTCGGCCGGCGGTGACGGCGACGCCCCGGTGCAGACGCTGCTCGCGTTCGTCGAAGCGTCGCAGCGCGGCATCATCCGCTAACCGATGACGTTGCAACCCAGTCCGCTGCGCGTCGCGATGGTGGCCGGCGAGCCGTCCGGCGACCTGCTCGCCGCGTCGCTGCTCGACGGCCTCGCCAGCCGGTTGCCGGCCGCCACGCAGTACTACGGCATCGGCGGTCCGCGCATGATCGCCGCGGGCTTCGACGCCCACTGGCCGATGGAAAAAGCTGACGGTGCGCGGCTATGTCGAAGCACTGCGGCACATTCCTGAAATCCTCGGTATCCGCAATGAGCTCAAGCGTCAGTTGCTCGCCGAACCGCCGTCCGTGTTCGTCGGCGTCGACGCGCCCGACTTCAATTTCGGGCTCGAGCACGCACTGCGCGACGCCGGCATTCCGACCGTGCACTTCGTTTGCCCGTCCATCTGGGCGTGGCGTGGCGGGCGCATCAAGAAGATCGCCAAGGCCGTCGACCACATGCTGTGCGTGTTCCCGTTCGAAACCGCGCTGCTCGAAAAGGCGGGTGTCGCGGCGTCGTACGTCGGGCATCCGCTGGCCGATCAGATCCCGCTCGAACCCGACACCCTCGGTGCGCGCCGCGCACTCGGTCTCGCGGAAAGCGGGCCGGTGATCGCGGTGCTGCCGGGCAGCCGGCGCTCCGAGATCGACCTGATCGGCCCGACGTTCTTCGCGGCGATGGAGATGATGCAGCACCAGGAGCCCAGCGTGCGCTTCGTGATGCCGGCGGCGACGCCCGCGTTGCGTGCGCTGCTGCAGCCGCTCGTCGATGCGCATCCGGGCCTCGCGCTGACCATCACCGAAGGCCAGTCGCAACTCGCGATGACCGCCGCCGACGCGATTCTCGTGAAGAGCGGCACCGTCACGCTCGAAGCCGCGCTGCTGAAAAAGCCGATGGTGATTTCGTACAAGGTGCCCTGGCTGACCGGGCAGATCATGCGCCGCCAGGGCTATCTGCCGTACGTCGGCCTGCCGAACATCCTGGCCGGGCGTTTCGTGGTGCCGGAGATCCTGCAGCACTTCGCGACGCCGCAGGCGCTCGCCGAGGCGACGCTGAAACAGTTGCGCGACGAGGCGAACCGGCGCACGCTGAAGGAAATCTTCACGGAGATGCATCACGTGCTGAAGCAGAACACCGCGCAGCGCGCGGCCGAAGTCGTGGCGAGCGTCGTCGAGCAGCGGGCGGGGCGGCCATGACCGCCGCGGGCGCGCCTCGCCGGAAGATCGCGGCCACCGTTCGGGTAGTGGCGCAAGCCGGCCTGAACTTCGAGAGCGCCGACGACATCGTCTGCGGCGTCGACGAGGCAGGGCGCGGACCGCTGGCCGGTCCGGTCGTCGCGGCGGCGGTGATTTTCGATCCCGCCAAACCGATGATCCGTGGCCTCGACGATTCGAAGGTGCTGAGCGCACTCAAGCGTGAAGCGCTGTACGACAAGATCGTCGAGCGTGCGCTCGCGTACTGCGTCGCGTCGGCGACAGTCGAGGAAATCGATTCGCTGAACATCCTGCACGCCACCATGCTCGCGATGAAGCGCGCGGTCGAGGGCCTGTCGGTCGTGCCGACGCTCGTGAAGATCGACGGCAACCGTTGCCCGACGCTCAGCATCCGTAGCGAGGCGGTGATTGGCGGCGACGCGCTCGTGAAGAGCATCTCGGCGGCGTCGATTCTCGCGAAGGTCACGCGCGACCGCATGCTGGTCGAACTGCACCAGGCGTATCCGATGTACGGCTTCGACGCGCATGCCGGTTATGGCACGCCGCAGCATCTCGCGGCGCTGCGCGAGCATGGGCCGTGCGAGCATCATCGGCGATCGTTCGCGCCGGTGCGCGAAGCGCATTTGAGGTTCGGCACTGGCGTGCCGTTGCCGTCGGCGGACGCCGTCATCGTGGCCGACGCGCTGCTGCTCGACGACGATGCGTTCGGCGAAGCCGGCTTCGCGTGACCGACCCCATCAGCGCGGCTCGAGCGCGCTCCGCGCTTGCGTGCCGTTGATTGCCGCTGATTCCTTTTCCCTTCTCACCGCCTTCGCTGCCTGTGAAAGCCATCACCTCGCGGGACAATCCGCTCTACAAGCGCCTGAAGGCACTGGCCGGCTCGACGCATCAACAGCGCCGCAGCGGCCACGCGCTGCTCGAGGGCTTCCATCTCGCGAGCACGTATCTCGACGTCGCAGGTCAGCCGGAGCTATGCGTCGTCACCGACGGCGCGTTGGGTCACGACGAAGCGCAGGCGATCGTGTCACGGATCGACGAGCATCGGCTCGTGACGCTGCCGGATGCGTTGTTCGGACAGTTGTCGAATGTCGTGCATGGGGTCGGGATTCTGCTGCTCGTCGAGAAGCTCGACGCACCGCTGCCCGAGCGCCTCGAGCAAAACTGTCTCGTGCTCGACGGCGTGCAGGACGCGGGCAACGTCGGCTCGATTCTGCGCAGCGCAGCGGCTGCGGGTATCGAGCACGTGTTCTGCGCGCCGGGCACCGCATACGCGTGGTCGTCGAAGGTGCTGCGTTCCGGGATGGGCGCGCACTTCCTGTTGCAGATTCATGAGGATGTCGAAGCGCGTGCGCTGATCGAACGGCTCGCGGTACCGATCGTCATCACCGATTCGCACGGTGCCGAAGCGATCTATGACAGCGACCTGAGCAGGCCGCTCGCGTGGGTGTTCGGCAACGAAGGGGCGGGCGTGTCGCAGGCGTGGCGCGATGCCGTGTCGTTGCGGGTGACGATTCCGCAGCCCGGCGGTATGGAGTCGCTGAACGTGGCGGCCGCGGCGGCGGTCTGCGTGTTCGAGCAGTGCCGGCAGCAGCGCGGGCGCAAAAAGTAGACTTAAGTGGCGTTGCGAGGGCTCTGGCCCGGCAACGCAACGCCTGCTCGGCCATCCCTCAATACGACGGCCGATCCAGCTTGATCTCCTGCAGGATCGTCGTCGCGATTTCCTCGATCGACTTGTGCGTCGACGACAGCCACTTGATCCCCTCGCGCCGCATCATCGTTTCGGCTTCGTTGATCTCATAGCGACAGTTTTCCGGCGCCGCATACTTGCTGCCCGGCCGCCGCTCGTTACGGATCTCCGACAGCCGCTGCGGATCGATCGACAACCCGAACATCTTCTGTCGATGCTCGCGTAGCGGCGTCGGCAGTTTGCCGCGTTCGAAATCTTCGGGAATCAGCGGATAGTTCGCCGCTTTCACGCCGTACTGCATCGCCAGGTAAAGGCTCGTCGGCGTCTTGCCGCTGCGCGACACGCCGACGAGGATCACGTCGGCGTCTGCGAGATTGCGATTCGATTGACCGTCGTCGTGCGCGAGCGAGAAATTGATTGCCTCGATCCGGTTCTTGTACTCCTCGGTGTCCGCGTTCTGGTGGCCGCGCCCCATCGCGTGGCTCGACTTCAGTTCCAGTTCCTGCTCGAGCGGCTCGACGAAGGTCTGGAACATGTCGAGCACGAGCGCGTTCGAACCCTTCACGATCTGATTCGACGAGCTATCGACGAGCGTGGTGAACACGATCGGTCGACGGCCGTCCTGCACGACCGCTTCGTTGATCTTTTCGAGCGTTGCGTAGGCCTTCTCGGTCGAGTCGACGAAAGGCACGCGAACCAGGCGGAATTTCTGGTCGAACTGGGAGAGGATCGAATGCGCGAAGGTTTCGGCAGTAATCCCGGTACCGTCTGAGACGATGAATACGGTGGGCGGCATCAGAGGAGTTGTGAACGTGAAAGGCAAATGAGCCGGAAAGCGCGAGCGCGACAACGCGCTCGAATCAAACCGCGCGGCGGCGGGCGCGCCACGCTCGCGTCCCGCGCGGGCGGTCCCGCAAAAGCCCGCTGGCTCGGTCGGCGCGCGATTCGAGGCGCAATTCTCGACCGACTGCCACATTTCAGGAGTCGGCACGGTAGAATAGCGGCAACCTGTTGGATAAGCAATTGCAGGCGATTGGCCGCTAACTTGCCGCGAACGGTCGTTCAACGTCACGTTATCTAATGTCAATATGCGTTGAACGCGACAAATCGAGCGGTAAGTCCGCTCAACCGCGTTCTTCGGTGCTCCGCCTCGTGCGCCACGGCCGGCGCGCCATGCAACGCATCTCCGCCGTCCAGGCGATTGCTTATCTAACAGGTTGTGCAAGACACGGGGTCGAGGCTTCCAATGCGCTGCCCGTGTTCAAGCCCACTTGCACAGTCGTGAATTTCTTTCACACTTAGGGGCTTGTATGACTAACGCAGTTACCGTCGCAAAGGACAAGGCGTATGTAGTTCCGTTCGAGCAGTTGCGGATGACCGACGTGGAGATCGTCGGCGGCAAGAACGCGTCGCTGGGCGAGATGATCAGCCAGCTCGCCGAAGCCGGCGTGCGCGTGCCGACCGGCTTCGCGACCACCGCGCTCGCGTTCCGTGACTTCCTGCAGCACAACGATCTGACCGAGCGCATCGCCAAACGTCTCGAGACGCTCGACGTCGACGACGTGAAGGCGCTCGCCGAAGCGGGCAAGGAGATCCGTCAATGGATCGTCGACGCGCCGCTGCAGCCGCAGCTCGAGGCTGACATTCGCGCGGGGTTCGACACGCTGCAACAGAGCTCGCCCGAGGAGCTGTCGTTTGCCGTGCGTTCATCCGCGACCGCGGAAGACCTGCCGGACGCATCGTTCGCCGGTCAGCAGGAAAGCTACCTGAACGTGGTCGGCATCGACGACGTGCTTGATCGCATGAAGCACGTGTTCGCGTCGCTGTATAACGACCGCGCCATCTCCTATCGCGTCCACAAGGGCTTCACGCATGCTGAAGTCGCGTTGTCGGCGGGCGTGCAGCGCATGGTGCGTTCGGACGTCGGCGCCGCGGGCGTGATGTTCACGCTGGACACCGAATCGGGCTTCAAGGACGCCGTCTTCATCACGTCGAGCTATGGCCTCGGCGAAACCGTCGTGCAGGGCGCGGTGAATCCGGACGAGTTCTACGTGTTCAAGACCACGCTCGCGCAGGGCAAGTACCCAATCATTCGCCGCTCGATCGGCTCGAAGCTGATCAAGATGGAGTTCACGAAGCCGGGCGAGCCGGGCCGCGTGAAGACCGTCGACGTCGCGCACGAACAGCGCAACCGCTTCTCGATCACCGACGAAGACGTGATCGAGCTCGCGAAGTACGCGGTGATCATCGAGAAGCACTACCAGCGTCCGATGGACATCGAGTGGGGCAAGGACGGCCGCGACGGCAAGATTTTCATCCTGCAGGCGCGTCCGGAAACGGTGAAGAGCCAGGGCGGCGGCAAGGCCGAGCAGCGCTTCAAGCTGAAGGGCCAGTCGAACGTGCTGGCAACGGGCCGCGCGATCGGTCAGAAGATCGGCGCGGGTCCGGTGCGCGTGGTCCACGACCCGTCGGAGATGGACCGCGTGCAGCCGGGCGACGTGCTCGTCGCCGACATGACCGATCCGAACTGGGAGCCGGTCATGAAGCGTGCGTCGGCAATCGTCACGAACCGTGGCGGCCGCACCTGCCATGCGGCGATCATCGCGCGTGAGCTGGGCGTGCCGGCCGTGGTCGGCTGCGGCGACGCGACCGACGTGCTGAAGGACGGCGCACTCGTCACCGTGTCGTGCGCTGAAGGCGACGAAGGCAAGATCTACGACGGCCTGCTCGAAACCGAAGTCACCGAAGTGCAGCGCGGCGAACTGCCGCCGATTCCGGTGAAGATCATGATGAACGTCGGCAATCCGCAGCTCGCATTCGACTTCTCGCAACTGCCGAACGCAGGTGTGGGTCTCGCGCGGCTCGAGTTCATCATCAACAACAACATCGGCGTGCACCCGAAGGCGATCCTCGAGTACCCGAACGTCGATCAGGACCTGAAGAAGGCGGTCGAAAGCGTCGCGCGCGGTCACGCGTCGCCGCGCGCGTTCTACGTCGACAAGCTGACCGAAGGTATCGCAACGATCGCGGCGGCGTTCTATCCGAAGCCCGTCATCGTGCGTCTGTCGGACTTCAAGTCGAACGAGTACAAGAAGCTGATCGGTGGCTCGCGCTACGAGCCGGACGAGGAAAACCCGATGCTGGGTTTCCGCGGCGCGTCGCGCTATATCGCGGAAGACTTCGCCGAGGCGTTCCAGATGGAATGCATCGCGCTGAAGAAGGTGCGTGAAGAGATGGGCCTCGACAACGTCGAGATCATGGTGCCGTTCGTGCGTACGTTGAAGCAGGCGGAGCGCGTGGTCGGGCTGCTCGCGAAGTTCGGCCTGAAGCGCGGCGAGAAGGGCCTGCGTCTGATCATGATGTGCGAAGTGCCGACGAACGCGATCCTCGCGGAAGAGTTCCTGCAGTACTTCGACGGATTCTCGATCGGCTCGAACGACCTGACGCAGCTCACGCTCGGCCTCGACCGCGACTCGGGCATGGAGCTGCTCGCGGTCGATTTCGACGAGCGTGATCCAGCGGTCAAGTTCCTGCTCAAGCGCGCGATCGAAACCTGTCTGCGTCTCGACAAGTACGTCGGTATCTGCGGCCAGGGGCCGTCGGATCATCCGGACTTCGCGCAATGGCTGACTGACGAAGGCATCAAGTCGATCTCGCTCAACCCCGACACGATCATCGATACGTGGCAGCAGCTGGCAAAGGCGAAGCAGTAACTCGCGAGGTATCAAATGCCGCTTTCGCAGGCGGCATTCGGCACGCGTTAAAGGCACGTGCGCTTCGTGCTATAAACACCCCGGTAGAACCGGGGTGTTTTGCTTTGTGGAGGTCGACGTGGCGCCTGGTGGACTGTTCTGGTGGATCGGGGCGGGTGTGCTTGTCGTGCTGGAACTGATGAGCGGCACCTTCTATCTGTTGATGATCGCGTTCGGCTTCGTCGCGGCCGCGCTTGCGCGCATTGCCGGCGCCGGGACCGATCTGCAATTCGTAGTGGCGGCGCTGGTTGCACTCGCGGCGGTCGTGGTGCTCAGACGCTCGCGCTTCGGCCGTCGTAGGCGCGAGCAGGCGTCGCGCAATCCGGATGTCAATCTGGATATCGGGCAGACGCTGAACGTGCCGGCCTGGCAGGGGCGCAAAGCACGCGCGACCTATCGTGGCGCGGCATGGGACGTCGAGCTGGCCGCGGGCGAACCCGAAGACGCGCAGGTCTACGAGATCAGGGAGTTGCGGGGCAGTTGCCTCGTCGTCGTCGCGAGTCGGCAGCCGAAGGCGCGCGCGAGCGCGACCTGACGATCCGAGCGCCGGCCGCCCAAGCTGAAAACGCAGGCCCGACCAACCTGCGCACAACTATTCGAAGCAGAATCGGAGGGTAGCGATATGGATTCAACCATCGTCGGGGCAGTGCTGCTGATCGTCGTGATCATGCTCGCGTCGCAGACCATCAAGATCGTGCCGCAGCAGCATGCGTGGGTGCTCGAGCGCCTCGGCCGTTATCACGCGACGCTGACGCCGGGTCTGAGCTTCGCGTTCCCGTTCGTCGACCGGGTCGCGTACAAGCACGTGCTGAAGGAAATTCCTCTCGAAGTGCCGAGCCAGGTCTGTATTACGCGCGATAACACGCAACTGCAGGTCGACGGTGTGCTGTATTTCCAGGTCACCGATCCGATGAAGGCATCGTACGGATCGAGCAACTTCGTGTTCGCGATCACGCAGTTGTCGCAGACCACGCTGCGCTCGGTCATCGGCAAGCTGGAGCTGGACCGGACCTTCGAGGAGCGCGATTTCATCAATCACAGCATCGTGTCCGCGCTGGACGAGGCGGCCGCGAACTGGGGCGTAAAAGTGCTGCGCTACGAGATCAAGGACCTGACGCCGCCAAAGGAAATCCTTCACGCGATGCAGGCGCAGATCACCGCCGAGCGCGAGAAACGCGCGCTGATCGCGGCATCGGAAGGGCGCAAGCAGGAGCAGATCAATATCGCGTCGGGCGGCCGCGAGGCGGCGATCCAGAAGTCCGAGGGCGAGCGTCAGGCAGCGATCAATCAGGCGCAGGGGCAGGCCGCGGCGATTCTGGCGGTGGCCGAGGCGAACGCGCAGGCGATCCAGAAGATCGCGGCGGCGATCCAGCTGAACGGCGGCATGGACGCGGTGAATCTGAAGGTGGCCGAACAGTACGTGAACGCGTTCTCGAACCTCGCCAGGCAGGGCACGACACTGATCGTGCCGGGCGACATGTCGAACATGAGTTCGATGATCGCGTCGGCGCTGACCATCGTGAACAAGAGCAAGGCGGCAGCGGAGCCGCCGCGCGGCGACTTGCGCTGACGAACGGGCAATGCATGCGCAATGAGCGCGTGACGTAAAAGCAAATGGCCCGCACATCGATGCGCGGGCCATTTTTGCATGAGCCGGAAACGAATCGCGTTCAGGTCGGCGAGCGCATCAAGCGCGCCTTCTCGCGCTCCCAGTCGCGTTTCTTCTCGGTCTCGCGCTTGTCGTGCATCTTCTTGCCCTTCGCGAGACCGATCTCGCATTTGACGCGACCGTTCTTGTAGTGAAAATTCAGCGGCACGAGCGTGTAGCCGCGCTGCTCGACCTTGCCGATCAGCTTGCTGATCTCCTCGCTATGCAGCAGCAACTTGCGCGTGCGCACCGGGTCGGGATGGATGTGCGTCGACGCTTCGGGCAGCGGGCTGATGTGCGTGCCGATCAGGAACAGCTCGCCGTTGCGGATCACCACGTAGCCTTCCTTGATCTGGCCGCGCCCGGCGCGCAACGCCTTGACCTCCCATCCTTCGAGCACGAGGCCTGCCTCATAGCGTTCCTCGACCGAGTAGTCGTAGAAGGCTTTTCTGTTGTCTATGATGCTCATGAATGGAAAGTGCCCAACTCGTTTAAAATCACGATTTTAGCAAAGCGGGGCAAGGAAAGCCCGCGGCGCTCGTCCACCGTTGCCACGCGCTGTTCAATTTATGGCAGATGTCCAGAAAACCGTTTTGATTCGCCACTCGGCGGAGCAGATGTTCGACCTCGTCACCGACGTCGACGATTACCCCAAGTTCCTGCCATGGTGCGGGGGCATCGAAATTCGTCACCGGGACGACACCAGCATGGAGGCGAGGATCGATATCAACTTCAAGGGCATCAAGCAGCATTTCGCCACGCGTAACTCGATGGAGCGCCCCACGCGCATCGACATGGAATTCGCCGACGGTCCGTTTCGCAAGTTCACCGGTTTCTGGCGCTTCACGCCGCTGCGCGCCGATGCGTGCAAGATCGAATTCGCGCTGCACTACGAGTTCACCAGCATCCTGCTCGAGAAGATCATCGGGCCGGTGTTCAATCACATCGCCAATACCTTCGTCGAATCTTTCGTGAAGCGCGCCAACCAGCGCTATGGTCAGTCATGAGCGCGCGGCTAACGGTCGAGGTCTGCTATGCGCTCGCTGCCGAGCAGGCGCTGATTGCGGTCGAGTTGCCCGCGGGCGCGACGCTGCAACAGGCGATCGGCGCAAGCGGGATTCTGCAGCGCTTTCCGTCGATCGATCTGAACACGCAGAAGGTGGGCGTGTTCGGCAAGCTCAAGCCGCTCGATACGGTGCTGGCCGACCATGATCGCGTCGAGATTTACCGGCCGTTGCTGGTGGATCCGAAGGTGTCGCGCCAGCGCCGCGTCGAAAAGACACGCAAAGCGGGGTCGATCGAGGGGCGGCGTTGGTTGAACAAGGATTCGCGCTAGGCGGCGCTAGTTGGGGGGGGCGGCGGACTTTTTTCGCGCGCCGCCCGTTTTGCATCATCGCGTCACGTCACCTCAAGGCGCCGCCGTCTGCGCCTTATCGTTCATGCCCTCGATGCGCGCCGCACCCGACGAATCGTCGTCCGAATGCCGGCGCACCGACCACCAGACCCCCGCCACCAGCAGCAGGATCGCCGCGAGTTCGAGCGGGCGTGGCAGGCGCTCGTCGTAAATGAACGCGTACAGCAGCGCGAACAGCGTCTCGAACACGATCATCTGGCCGGACAGCGTTAGCGGCAGCCGTTTTGCCGCGGCATTCCACAGGCCGTTGCCGAGCCACGACGCGCCGATCGCGAGTGCGAGGTTGAGCAGCCAGAACGTGTGCCAGCGCGGGTCGGCCAACTCACCGTGCGGGCCGCCCGACGGCAGCACCGCGACCACGAGCCACAACGCGCCGCCGAGCGCGCCAGTCACGACGCCCCACAGCACCGACCACTCATTGCCGCTGAAATGCGTCTGACGCTGCAGGTAACGGGCGTTCTCGACCGCGAACCAAGTCCAGCAGATGAGCGCGCCCACCGCGCAGGCCACGCCGAGCAGGCGCGTCGCGATGCTCACCGGCGCCGCGCCGGCCACCGTAAAGACGTCGATATTGATGCAGACGATGCCCGCCATCACGGTCGCGAGCGGCCATGCGAGGCGCGCGAGCGGCACCGCGCCGTGATCGCGCCGGCCGACCAGCGTGACCGTGACCGGCAGCACGCCGACGATTAGCGAGGCCGGCGCGATTCCGATCAGGTGCACGGCGGCCGTCAGCAGCAGGTAATAGACGATATTGCCGGCCAGCGCGAGCTTGACGAGCGCGATCAGATCCTCGCGGCTCAGCCGTTTGGCGAGCGAACGCGCGATCGGCAGCGCCGCGGCGAGCGACACGACGCCGTACATCGAGTAGCGGCCGGCGACGAGCAGGAGCGGGGAGAAGTCGGGCAGCACCCGCGGCACCAGAAACACCATGCCCCACAAGGCTCCGGCCATGACGCCATATACGACACCGCGCTGCATCGACTGCCTCTGCTGGATAAACTGGAATGGCCGGCAGAATAGCGGTTTTGCGAGCGGGGCGTCTTGTTCGATCCTGCATTCAGGCCGCTCGACCGCCGCTCGACAGGGTACGTGCCGCGAAAATGCCGCCGGCTCTGCTCCGATTTCGCTTGCGAACGCGCAAACGAAACCCGTTCGAACCCGACGCGAACAGGCGAGCGAAATCGACGCAGGCGGGAGCGGCAAAAAATCGTCTGAAATTCGCTAAGCTGCTGTTCGCGCAGTGAAAACCGGGGTGGTATCGCGTATAATTCGCTTTTGCGCCTATAGGATTTGCCATGCGTCTGATCCAAACAGCACTCACGTTCGATGACGTGCTCCTCGTCCCGGCCTTCTCCGATGTTCTGCCGCGCGACACCAGCCTCAAGACCCGGCTGACCCGCAACATCTCCCTCAACATGCCGCTCGTGTCCGCCGCGATGGACACGGTCACCGAAGCACGTCTGGCAATCGCCATGGCGCAAATGGGCGGCGTCGGCATCATCCACAAGAACCTCACGCCGGCCGAGCAGGCGCGTGAAGTCGCGAAGGTCAAGCGTTTCGAGTCGGGCGTCGTGCGCGATCCGATCACCGTGCCGCCGCATATGAAAGTGCGCGACGTGATCGCACTGTCGCGCCAGCATGGCATTTCGGGCTTCCCGGTCGTCGAGGGCTCGCAGCTCGTCGGCATCGTGACGAATCGCGACCTGCGCTTCGAAGAGCGTCTGGACGAGCCGGTGCGCAACATCATGACGCCGCGCGAGCGCCTCGTCACCGTCAAGGAAGGCACGCCGCTCGCCGAAGCGAAGGCGCTGATGCACAGCCACCGCCTCGAGCGCGTGCTGGTCATCAACGACGCATTCGAACTGCGCGGCCTGATGACAGTCAAGGACATCACCAAGCAGACCGAGCACCCGGATGCATGCAAGGACGAGCACGGCAAGCTGCGCGCGGGCGCGGCGGTCGGCGTCGGTGCGGACAACGAAGAGCGCGTCGAGCTGCTCGTGCAGGCCGGCGTCGACGTGATCGTCGTCGATACCGCGCATGGCCACAGCATGGGCGTGCTCGAGCGCGTCAAGTGGGTCAAGCAGAACTTCCCGCACGTCGAGGTGATCGGCGGCAACATCGCAACCGCCGCGGCCGCCAGGGCGCTCGTCGAATACGGCGCGGACGGCGTCAAGGTCGGTATCGGCCCGGGCTCCATCTGCACGACGCGAATCGTCGCAGGCGTCGGCGTGCCGCAGGTCACCGCTATCTCCAACGTGTCCGAAGCGCTGAGTGGCACCGGCGTGCCGGTCATCGCCGACGGCGGCGTGCGCTTCTCGGGCGACGTCAGCAAGGCGCTCGCGGCGGGCGCCAGCGCGGTCATGATGGGCAGCATGTTCGCCGGTACCGAGGAGTCGCCGGGCGATGTATTCCTGTACCAGGGCCGCCAGTACAAGTCGTACCGTGGCATGGGCTCGGTCGGCGCCATGAAGGACGGCGCGGCGGACCGGTACTTCCAGGACAACTCGGCCAACATCGACAAGCTGGTGCCGGAGGGCATCGAAGGTCGCGTCGCGTACAAGGGTTCGGTCAACGCAATCCTGTTCCAGCTGATCGGCGGCGTGCGCGCGAGCATGGGCTACTGCGGCTGCCGCACCATCGCCGAAATGAACGAGAAGGCCGAGTTCGTGCAGATCACCGGTGCGGGCCTGCGCGAGTCGCATGTGCACGATGTGCAAATCACCAAGGAAGCGCCCAACTACCACGTGGACTAAACGCCCATGAAGCCACTGCTGCGCGTTGTACTGATCCTCGATGCGTTGTTGCTGCTGGCGTTCGGCCTGCTGTTCGTGCTGACGCCGTGGACCTCGCTGTACGACGCGTTGCAACTGGTGCCAACGGAGCCGATGCTGGTCGGCCAGGCGTTCGGCGTCGCGCTGATCGGGCTCGCGTGGCTCGCGGTGCATGCGTCGTTCGACGGGGCGCTGACCTCGACGGTCGCGAAGGTCGTCGGTCATGTGCACTGGCTGATCGGCGTGCTGATGCTGGTCTGGCTGCTCGGGCTGCATACGCCGTCGCTGACCGGTTTCGGCCAGATGGTGGCGGTGCTGGCCGGTGTGGTGCTGGTGGTGATCGGGCTCGGCGGCGTGCGACTGTCGGGTGCGGTGCGGCGGCGCGAGAAGGGGATCGTGATCAAGCCCTCGTCGAGCAAGGCCGACAGTCGTGCCGATAAGCGTGCCGCGAAAGAGGCCGAAAAGGATGCCGCACGGGAGCGTGAACCCGAACGCGACAACGCGCGCGAGCCACATGCCTCAGCGGGCTTTCCGGTCTATCACGCCGAGCCGGTGCCAGAGCCCGTCGTGCCGGTCACGCGGCCGGCCAATCCGGCTGCCGCGGCTTCCGTTGCCACTACCGCGCCGCTTCATCCGGCCGCAAGCGAGCCCGGCCAGAGCGAGTCCGAACGCGCCGCGCGCGACACCAGCAACGACGTGCCCGGCGCACCCCGCCCGCCGTTTCATGGTTGAAGCGCCGCGCGCCAGGCCGTTTGCCGAAGCTAGCGGATTTCGTTCGCGCGCATCGCAGGCGGCGAGTTCCGTGGTTGGCCGCGCCCTTGTGCTTCATCGTAATGTTGGCTGTCCGCGCCGCGCCAAGACCGTCGCCGCGCGGACCGCTTTGAATTCGACGCCGCGCCTCGCGCGCGGCATTCCGTATCCGCTCACTTCTGATTCCGTCCGCTGCCATGCATGACAAGATCCTGATTCTCGACTTCGGTTCGCAAGTCACCCAACTGATTGCACGTCGCGTTCGCGAAGCCAACGTGTATTCGGAAATCCATCCGTACGACGTCGACGCGTCGTTCATCCGCGACTTCGCGCCGAAGGGCGTGATTCTGTCGGGCGGCCCGAGCTCGGTCACCGAGGAAGACACGCCGCGCGTGCCGCAAGCCGTGTTCGAACTCGGCGTGCCGGTGCTCGGCATCTGCTACGGCATGCAGGCGATGGCGCAGCAGCTCGGCGGCAAGGTCGACATCGGTCATCTGCGCGAATTCGGCTACGCCGAAGTGCGCGCGCGCAACCATACGAGCCTGCTCGAAGGCATCAGCGACTTCACCACGTCCGAAGGCCACGGCATGCTGAAGGTATGGATGAGCCACGGCGACAAGGTGCTGGAGATGCCGCCGGGTTTCGCGCTGATGGCATCGACGGAATCGTGCCCGATCGCCGCGATGGCCGACGAGCAGCGCCGCTTCTATGGCCTGCAATGGCATCCGGAAGTCACGCACACGGTGCAGGGCCGCGCGATGCTCGAGCGCTTCGTGCTGCAGATCTGCGGCGCGAAGGCCGATTGGGAAATGGGCCACTACATCGACGAAGCCGTCGCGAAGATTCGCGAGCAGGTCGGTAACGAGCACGTCATTCTGGGCTTGTCGGGCGGCGTGGATTCGTCGGTGGCGGCGGCGCTGCTGCACCGCGCGATCGGCGATCAACTGACCTGCGTGTTCGTCGACCATGGCCTGCTGCGCCTGAACGAAGCCGAGCAGGTGATGGCGCTGTTCGCCGATCACCTTGGCGTGAAGGTGATTCACGTCGACGCGAGCCAAGCATTCCTCGGCAAGCTCGCCGGCGTGACCGATCCTGAAGCGAAGCGCAAGATCATCGGCGCGGAGTTCGTCGAAGTGTTCCAGGCCGAAGCCGGCAAGCTGACCGACGCGAAGTGGCTGGCACAAGGCACGATCTATCCGGACGTGATCGAATCGGCGGGCAAGGGCAAGAAGGCCGCGCAAACCATCAAGAGCCACCACAACGTTGGTGGTCTGCCGGAGACGCTGAACCTGAAGCTGCTCGAACCGTTGCGCGAGCTGTTCAAGGACGAAGTGCGCGAGCTTGGCGTGAAGCTGGGTCTGCCGCACTCGATGGTGTATCGCCATCCGTTCCCGGGTCCGGGTCTGGGCGTGCGGATCCTCGGCGAAGTGAAGCGCGATTTCGCGGACCTGCTGCGCCGCGCGGACGCGATTTTCATCGAGACGCTGCGCAACACGATCGACAAGGAAACCGGCAAGTCGTGGTACGACCTGACGAGCCAGGCGTTCGCGGTGTTCCTGCCGGTCAAGAGCGTCGGCGTGATGGGCGACGGGCGCACCTACGAGTACGTCGTCGCGTTGCGCGCGGTGCAGACGCTCGACTTCATGACCGCGCATTGGGCGCATCTGCCGCATGAACTGCTTGGGCATGTGTCGAACCGGATCATCAACGAAGTGCGCGGGATCAACCGGGTCGTCTACGACATCTCGGGGAAGCCGCCTGCGACAATCGAGTGGGAGTGAGGGTAAAAATATCTCAATTAAATCAATGGCTTACGAGGTGTGTTCGGATTGTCTATCAGAGTGCAACGTTGCCTCTAAGTATTTGATTTTTAATGGGTATCTCCACCATTCCGTAGAAAGCTGGGCGTATTTGACGGTATCAAAGACGGTACAAGTGTCGGTAAACCGGACGGTATGGTTCCGTTCGAAATTCGGGTTTCAATTGTTACCGTCAATGCGATTCCGGGCATGACGGTAAAGTTTTCCCCGAAAAGCTAGACTCCGCGTGGGTTTGCGGGCGTCTGTAGGTCTTGTGGTTGGTGACGGTAAAAAGTCGTCCCAACCACGCGCCTGTAGTGGCGGAAAGTTGGCCAGGTGAAGAAAAGCCGCACCCTGCGGCTTTTCTGCGCACTCGTCATGCCAGTCGGAGCATGAGTGTGAGGGGATGAATCGGAGAAGGTGTGAACCCGTACGAAAAGCTGCTGCGTGTGCGTCAATCGTATGCACAAGCATCGCACGTACGCCAAGATCTTTTGCGATCGAGCTAGCGCGATTGAGGGCATCCTTCAAAAGGGCAGCGCCGAGTTGGATGTCTTTTGTATTTACGTCTCGCGCTAGCCGGCCAAGCACAACCACCGGAATTGGATTCGGCATATTTCGACGAACGTTGCCGGTTGGTTCGACATGGGCAACGGCTCCAGCCGCGAGGGCATAGGAGCCGTAGACGCGGCCGGTATCATCGGTCGTTACAAATACACGGCTTGTCCCACTGTTGTGGTTATTCAGGGCGCGCCGCTTCAGCCAGTCGTCAAGCTCCAGCCTTCCGCAGGAAAAGCTGGCAACGTCGTGCTCGGCCAGCAGCGGTTGCGGAGCAGAAAGCTTCCGATTCATTCGCTGTTTTCATTCCAAGGTGTTTTCACGTCCATACGACGTGCAAGACCCGCGTTTGCGACTTTCGGCGCGTCTAGCAATTCGGTGAACTGCTTAAATTTTTCCGAATCAAGCCCAAAGAAAGTGCGATCCAGGACGACGGCCTGAGCGCGCTCGCAAGCGGCCTCCAACATAAAGTCAGAGCGGTTTTTGCCAAGCAGGCTCGCTGCGTAATCGATCAGATCACGTTGCTCTGGCAAGGCGCGAAGATTAATAGGTGCGTCGCGCATGATGCACTCCATACTGTATATACGATAGATATTCGTATGGCAGGGCAATGTATATCTGATGTCAATACGCGCCGTGGCAGAATCCGTCAAGTTTCAGCCTGGCGACTGGATCGAGAAGTGCCTGGATCGACGGGTAGAGCTACGTGCCGAAACTATTGCCCGGGAATGTGGTAGTGCCGGTGCTGAGTGCCACCTTGTGTGTCGAATCTGCGGGCGATGGAGGACGAGGCCCGGGATATACTGTGTGGCCTCTTTTTTACCGAGCCGGTAGGCAATCAAGGACGCCTTACGGACTCGATCCGGGAGGCGGATTCAGCCGTTGGCGGATTGACTTGACTGGATCTGCCCGCGTGGGAGGCAATCCGAGACCCGCTGGACTTCGCATTGTTTGAGCGGGTCGGTCGCGCAAATATCACGTCAAGTCATGACTAGCAAACACTCTTCCACCAAGTCACGTCGATCCTCGAAGCTTTCCCGCATCCACGCCCCCGATCACATGTCGCCCGCCGACTGGCAGCGCGCCTTGCGTCGGCAATTCGGGCAAGAGCAAGCGTTCTCGCTGGAGAATCTCGGGACGGAGACGTATTTCTCCGAATTCCGCGTCGGCAATCCGGAGTCGAACTTCAGCTATCGCGTGTCGATTCGTGGGGCCTGCCCGGGCGACAACTTTTGCGACTGTCCCGATTACGCCACCAACGAACTCGGCACCTGCAAGCACATTGAATTTACCTTGTCGCGACTGCTGCGCAAGCGAGGCGCAAAGGCGGCCTTCGCCCGTGGTTATCAGCCCGCATTCTCGGAGCTGTATTTGCGAAACGAGGGAGGGCGAGCGGTCCATTTTCGCGCCGGCGCGGATTGTCCGGCAAAGGTAGCCAAAGCGGCCGCCGCTTTGTTCGACGAGTCTCGGCGATGGCATCTGCCGGAGGACCGTTTCGAAGATCTCGGGCGCTTTCTCTCCAGGGTGGCGAAGGCCGGGCACGAATTGCGCGCCCATGACGACGCGCTCGACTTCATCGCTGGCCGAAACGATGCGGCGCGCCGTGCCAGGATGCTCGACGGGCAGTTTCCGCAAGGAGGGGCGACGCCCTCGCTGAAGAAGCTGCTCAAGGTGCCGCTCTATCCGTACCAGGCCGAAGGCGCATTGTTCGCCGTGCGTGCCGGGCGCGCCTTGATCGGCGACGAAATGGGCCTCGGCAAGACGGTGCAGGCCGTCGCGGCGGCGGAAATCCTGATCCGGCATTTTGGCGTGTCGAAAGTGCTGGTGATTTGCCCGACTTCGCTCAAGTATCAGTGGCAGAGCGAGATCACGCGGTTCTCCGGCCACGCTTCGAGGGTAGTCGCGGGCGGCCTTGCCCAGAGGCGGGGCGAATATGCGGCCCAGGATCTCTACAAGATCACCAACTATGAGAAGCTGAAATCGGACCTTGACATGATTTCCGCGTGGGCGCCGGAGCTGGTCATCGTCGACGAGGCGCAGCGCATCAAGAACTGGAACACCATTGCGGCGAAGGCTCTCAAGCGAATCGACAGCCCCTATGCCGTCGTGCTGACGGGAACGCCTCTCGAAAACAAGCTGGAGGAACTCGTTTCCATCGTTCAATTCGTCGACCAGCACCGTCTCGGGCCCACGTGGAAGCTGCTGCACGAACATCAGCTCAAGGACGAGGCGGGACGCGTGACGGGATACACGGGCCTCGAGAAGATCAGCCAGACCCTGGCACCGATCATGATACGGCGTCGCAAGTCCGAGGTGCTGCTGCAGTTGCCCGGGCGCACCGACCAGAATCTGCTGGTGCCCATGACCGAGCTGCAGATGGCGTATCACACGGAAAACGCGGACATCGTGGCCAAAATCGTCCGGCGCTGGCGTAACACCAGGTTTCTGTCGGATCAGGACCAGCGGCGCCTCACCTGTGCTTTGCAGAACATGCGCATGTCGTGCAACAGCACCTATCTGCTGGACCAGGAAACCGATCATGGCGTGAAGGCCGACGAGCTGGCGACGTTGTTCGAGTCGCTTTTCACGCAGCCGGACGAGAAAGTCGTGGTGTTCAGTCAATGGACGCGCACGCATGAGATAGTCATTCGCCGGCTCAAGAAGCTCGGCATCGGCTACGTCAGCTTCCATGGCGGCGTGCCGTCGGAAAATCGGCCCGCGCTGGTGCAGCGCTTTCGGGACGATTCGGACTGTCGGGTATTTCTGTCGACGGACGCAGGTAGCACGGGGCTCAACCTCCAGCACGCGTCGACGCTCGTGAACATGGATCTGCCGTGGAACCCGGCGGTGCTGGAACAGCGCATCGCGCGCATCTACCGGTTGGGCCAGAAAAAGCCGGTACAAGTCGTCAATTACATCGCGAAGGGAACGATCGAGGAGGGCATGCTGTCGGTGCTGGCTTTCAAGCGCTCGCTGGCGGAAGGCATCCTCGATGGCGGCGCCAGCGAAATTCTGCTCGGTGGTTCGCGCCTGACCCGCTTCATGAAGGATGTCGAAAACGTCGCGGGGCGCATGGGAGAGAGCGAGGTCATGGCCGCGGCGGAGGAAGCCGCGAGCGGCGCAGTCGTGTCCGGCGACGCGGCGCGTGACGCGAGCGTCGTGGAAACCGACCTCGCCGGTACCGGCGAGCGGCTTCAAGCTTCGACCATCGATACAGCGCAACGAGGCGCGTCCATCGAACCGTGGTCAGGGTTGCTGCAGTTCGGCGCGGCGCTGGCGTCGGCGTTGAATGAGCCGGGCGATGGCGCGGTTGCCGCACACCCGTGGGTCGAGCGCGATGCCGTGACGGGCGCGCGAAGTCTCAGGTTGCCGCTGCCATCTCCCGAGACGGCAAGACGACTGGCTGAGGTGCTGTCGACGATCTCGGATGCTCTGCTGCGCGACGGCAGCGCAAACTAAAGTCGCTGAACGTGGGAGTCGGGGAAGGCATCTTCGAGGCGGCCTGCTTCGAGTCGTATTCGAGTTGTACCTGGCGGCGAGATGGGGAAGTTCTAAGCGCAAGCCCGCTCTTCGAGCGCCGCCCTGACCCACCCGAATCCCACGCGCTCCTGCTCGAGCCGCAATCCATGGCGAATCCGGTTGTCGCGGAGGTCATCGAAGAGTTCCCGCTCTTTGGCCGTGAGCCGCGGCAGATCGCGCGTGACCTGATCGCCTTCTTCTCCCCAGAACGCTTCATGCGCCACCAGCGTCGCGCGGTCCATCAAGAACGATCCAACATGCGGGAACCGGCTGCGCAATTGATCGAGAATGGCGAAGCCGTGCGTGTCGATGTCGCCCCAGTAGTGGAGCGCACAGTCCGTGAGCCATCGCGCCGGCTCGAGAGCTTCCCAACCGTAGCCCGCCCCGAAGAGCACGATCGACTGCGGAACGTCGGGAAACGCCAAAAAATTTATCTCGTTTTCCGTAATGAACACGTGGCGGCATGGCAGTGTGAGGCGCGCGAAGCTGTCAGCGTCGAGTGCGATGTCGGGCCGGCCCATGCCGGGCAGAACGGCGAGCCTGTCATCGAGCGCGCGAAATCGAATCCGAGGCGGCTTCTCGCGGAACCCGTAGCGAGCAGCGAATTGGCCGGCGGCTGTCCGGCTGCTGTCGATTGACTCCGACGGCAGCACGAGATCGAGCCATTGGGCGAGGACGCCGCGCCGCGCCTCGATGAATTTCGTGTCGACGTTGGCGATTTCGGCCTGGCGAAGATATACGCCCGGCTGCGGATGTGCTTGCAGCCAATCGACGACTGCCAGCAGTCGTTCCCAATCGCCTGCGAATTCGAGTGCTTGCAACGGGCGCTGCGCAAGCCACGTGGTGAGCTTCGGCTGGCGCGAGCGTGTGATTTCGAGCAGCCGCTCGAACTGCGCTGCGTCGCGGCGCTTGCCGGCGACCGCGAGCGCATCGTCCAGACTGTCCACCCAAGCTGCTTGTGGCAAACGCTGCAGGCCGAGAATGCGATGATTGATTTCTCGCCATTCGATGCGTACGCGCGGTGTCGCGGCAATCTCCGCGATCCATGCGCGTACCGCGTCGAAGCGTTCGGCCAATTCGGACGAGCTCGGGCCTTTTATCGTCAGACGTAGCGGGAACAGCCCCTCGGTGCCGTCTACGAGGCTCCGCAGCCATTCGCCACGCTCCCATAGGCGCTGGAGGCGAACGCGCAGTTCGGCGGTCGTCGTCCAATTCATTGCTCGAACTCCGCCTTGCGCGCGCGGTACTCCTCGATCGACAGGTTGCGCAGCTTCGAGGCGCGTCCGCCCTCGTTCTGAACGAATCCGACGCTCGAAACGAACGGCTCGATGATGTGAATCTTCTGCAGCGGCGTGACGATCAGCAGTTGCAGGTTCAGTTTTTGAAACAATGTGAGACCGTATTGCGCCGATTCGTCGGAGCCTCGTCCAAACGCCTCGTCGATGACGACGAAGCGGAACGATCGAGAACGCACGGCGCCCCATTCGAGGCCGAACTGATAGGCGAGACTCGCGGCAAGGATCGTATAGGCGAGCTTTTCCTTCTGGCCGCCCGATTTACCGCCCGAGTCCGAATAGTGCTCGTATTCGCTGTCGTCCTCACGCCAACGCTCGCTGGCGGCGAACAGAAACCAGTTGCGCACGTCGGTCACTTTGGCGCGCCAGCGCCGGTCCTGCTCGGTCAACCCTTCGCGGCCGCGGAAGCGGTCAATGATCCGTTTGACTTGCAGGAACTTGGTCTCCGAGTATTGGCTATCGTCCGAGCCGGTGAGTTCGCCCTCGGTGCAAGCACGCAGGTCGCTCTGGAATTCGCGGATCTCCGCGTCGGGGCTGGACTGACTCTCGAGGACGATGTATCGGCCCGCGTTGTAGTCGATTTGTCGCAACGATTCGTTGATGCGTTCGATACGTTCCTTGATCGTTTGCCGTTCGCGGGCGAGCTGGCCGTGGAAGTTGGCGATCTCGTTGATCGTATTGACGTTGAGCAGCTCTTTGAAACGCGCTTCGAAGCGCGGCAAATCGTCCGCTTGCAGCCGCGCGAGCATGTCACGGTACTCTGAGGTCGCGTCGAGGCTCGCATCGAAGTCGGCCGTTTCGAGCTTGTAGGCATCCTTGAAGGCCGCCATGGCCTTGACGATTTTTTCGGCAAGGCGGCCGAGCGACTTCGTTTCGTTGTCGATACGGGTTGTCAACGTCTCTCGCACGTCCCGCTCGCGGTTGTCGCATGACTCGACGGAAAGCTGGTGTTCGCCGAGAATCTCCGCTCGCAGCGCCTCGATTCGCTCGGCAAGTTCGGCATTCACTTGCGCAACGAGCGCGTGCGTCTCGTCGCGCAACGTTTGCGCTGCCTCCCGCCTGGCCAGGATACCGCCCAGTTCCGAGTCGGTTTCCGAGATCGCCGCTTCACTCTCTGTCAACGACGCTTGCGCCGAGTCCAATTGGGCCGTTAGCTCCGCGAGGGCGTCGCTTGCCGCTTCGAGGCGGGCTTTTTCGTCTGCCAGACGTGCGATCGCGGTCGCGCAGCTTCCCCAGTCGATGTCGCGGAAGTCGACGAACTCGCCGATGCGCGCAAGCGCTTCGAGCTGCTCGCGCACCTTCGCGTGCTCGCTTTGAGCTTCTTCAAGCTTCTGTCCGATCTCGCCAAGCCGAACCTCGAGCGCTCGCCGTTGGGCTTCGAGGGCGGCAATTTTGGCCGTGTTGCTCCAACCCAGCACGTAGCGGCTGCGATCGTCAAGCGCGCGGCGGTCGTCTTTTTCGTGGCGCTCGCCAAGCGCTTTCGCCTGGCCCGCACGCGTGATCGCGCGCATCTCGCGCCGAAACTGCTCCTGCGTATCGCAGCATGCATAGTCGAACCGGCGGCCGATTTCGCGCTCCAGCCAGCCATAGAACAGCGAATCGGGCTTGATCGCGAGTTTGTGCGCGAGCGAGTGGCGGTGTAGCTCGATGGCCTCGGCTGCGCGCGCGGTGCGTTCAGAGCGCACGCGAAAGTAGACGAGCCGCCCCCGGAGATGAGTGCGATCGACCCACGCCGCGACGTTCGCATAGTGCTCGTCGGGCACGAGCAGCGACAGGCCGAAGTTGTGCAGGACGCGCTCGGCGGCGCCCTCCCAATCGCGCGCATCCTCTTGCACCTGAATGAGTTCGCCGGCGAACGGCAGGGCGTCTTCCTCCAGACCTAGCGCCGAGCATAGGCTCGCCCGCATCGCGACTTGTTCCTTGGGGATGTTGTTACGTCGAGCTTTCAGGCTCGCGATTTCGTCCTCTAGCAGATCACGCTGCGCTTTCCCTTCGCGAAAGGCCACGCTCCATTCGGTAATCGCATTTTGCTCTTGCGCTTCGTCGTCGACGAGCGAGCTGCGCCGCTCGGCCAGACGTTGGCGTTGGGAAGCGAATGCGGCCTCATCCGTGGCCTCGGTTTCGCCGAGCAGCGTAACGATGGCGGCATAGCGTTGCGCGCGTTCGCGGCGACGCGCGCTTTCTCGCTCGTGCTGGCGGATTTCGACCTCGAGCTGCGCGATGCGATCGCCGCCTTGTTCGGCCACGGCGCGGCGCAAATCGTCCACGCGCTGGCGCGCCTGGTCGCGCGCTTCTTCGTGCCGCGCCTTGCGTGATATTGCACGCGCGTGATCCTCGTCGAGCAATTGGAGGCGGCGCTCGATGAGGCCGAGCTTGAGCCCGGCGAAGTAGGGTTTCAGTGCTTCACGGCACGCTCGCCAGCCTTCGAGAATGTGTCCTTGCTCGCTGTGGCGATCGCAGTCGTCGACGAGCGGTGTCAGCAGTTCCACCTGGCGCTTGGCTTTCAGTACCGCCTCGTGCGCGCGATTCAGATCGTCGAAGTGAGTGATCAGCGCGTCGACGCGCGGTGCAACGTCGAACGGTTCAAGCATGTGGCTGCGTACGAAGTCGGTGAGATTGCCCACCGATTTCATCGATACCGTTTGATGGAAGAGCTCGAGCGCTTGCTCGTTTTCGATTCCAAAGCGCCGCCGGAACCAGGCGCTGTATTTCGGAAATGTGTCCTCGATTTCGGCACCCAGCCCGCGCAGCTTTTTGCGCAGCTGTGCGATGTCGGTGCCGAAGCGCGAGAAGTCAGCGGCGATCGAGAGGTCGCGTTCGGCACAGACGAAGAATCGCGCGGGTTGAGCCTGTGCGTCTTTCATCCAGAACACCTGCGCGAGTGTGACTGTGGCATCGTACCCGGCGTTACGAAACACGCCCAAAACCACCGAATAGCTGTTATGGTCGCGCAGGCTCACGGGCTTGGCCGTCCCCGTGACCTCGTTGCGCTCCGACTTGTAGTAGCCAAGCACATACGAGCGTAACGTACGTTCCTTGCTGTCCGCGCCTGCCGCCTTGTTGTAGGCGATGCGCTGCGCGGGCACGAGGAGGGTGGTGATGGCGTCGACGAGCGTCGACTTGCCGGAGCCGATGTCTCCTGTCAGCAGGCCGTTGCGGCCATCGACCCGCAGCACCCAGACTCGTTGGTCGAAGGTTCCCCAATTGAAAACCTCGAGCCGCTCGAGGCGAAAGCCCGTCAGGGCGTCGTCGACGGCAAAATCGAGGCCGAGCGTGCGCGGCTCATTCATCGCGACTCTCCTGTTGGTCAGAAACCGTCGAATCTTGAAGGTGGTGCGCCCGATAGCTCGCGAGCCGCGCGTCGAAATCGAGCAGCCATTGCGCATCGACGAACGCCTTGAGAATGCGCCGCACCTCGAATGTGGGCGGTCCGCTCGTGGTCTTCATCCGGCGTAGGAAGCCGAGCTCGACGATCTTGTTCACGTGTGTATCGATTTGATCGACCAGGCGCGCCTCGTTGGTGCTCGCGGGAAGGAATACGCGTACGAGTTCGACGATGTCCTCGCGCGCAAGGACGAGCCGCGTGTCGCCGCCGCCAGCATCCCATTCCGCCAGCTTCTTTCGCAGCAGCGCGAGCAGCAGGCTCACGGGGAACGAGAGTGGACGCCGGGCAACGAGCCGGGGTAGCTGAGCCTGTTCCCCATCGACTTCAGCGTCATGCGCGGCGCGGCTTTTTACGAAGGCGTAGCCTTCCGCCTCGTCCACGACGAGCTCGAGGCCAAGCACGGCGACGTAGTCGCGCGCGTGCGTCTGCAATTCGAGCAGTGCGGCCCAGAGGCGCTCGTTTCGATCACGATAAACCACGCCCTTGAGCAGCGCGATGGCAACTGTCGACAAATCGCCTCGACCAGGCGACGAGGCTTGCTGTTCTTCCGTCATCTCTACCTTGTGAAAATCACACGCGGCATCGTCGTGCGCTTAATGATTGGTGTTCCGTTGGCGTCGTTCGCCTGCCACTCGATCGTATCGGAAATGGTCTCATCGACGGTCGCGCGAAATGATCCAGCTTCGGCGCTCAGTTGCAAATAGGCGACGAGCTCGGCGAGCCCATGCTCGAGAGGCTGCGAAGCGGTCAGTTCGGCAAGCGTCACTTGCGGCCGATCTTGCAGGCATCGGCGGATATGGCCTGCGAGGCGCGCGCGATCGACGACGATCTGCGCGTAGAGTGCCGAGGCATCGAGGTTCGCCTCACCGGTTTCGATTGAGACGTTGGCAATGAGAGGGCGCAGCGCCGGCGCGTAAAGCGGGCGTTCCATCGGCAGCTCGATGTCAGTGGATGCGGTCTCGATCTCCATGACGGAGCCTGGTGGGGGCGCTTCGCGCAGCGCAAGCGCTTTCGTTTCGATACCGCGCAGAATGTCCATGATGCGGCGGTTTTCGAGCCACGCTTGATCGTCGAGGAAGCGTCGAAGCTGCTGCGAGAGCTGAGCTACCGTGCGCTGCGTATGCTCGCCGGCTTCCAGCCAGTCATAGTGGACGCGCCGCGTGCGCGCGTCGGGCCTCATTTCCATGACCGCCGGCAGCGCCAGCACGCGCTCGAGCCGTTTCGAGAGTTCCTCTTGACGGCGGCTCGACATCAGGAAGTCCCAAAACGCCCGGAAGCTGCTGCCCTGGTCCGAATCGGCGATCGCGTCGCGCTCGCCCATGATTTCCTCGATGAGCGCACCCTTCGATCCTTCCCAGAGCGCGATTCGCTCGCGCACATGTCGGTCCAGCAGCCGAAAGTTTTGTTCGACTTCACGGAAATCCGTTAGCAGGTCGCGCGCCATCTGCATGAATTGCTGAAAGCGGTCCTTGAGCGCGGCATCGTCGAGCAGCCGAACGTCACCGGCCTCCACGCGGGCGATTTCTTCGTCGATCTGGCCGCGCCGCGTGTGGAGCTCGGCAAGACGCCTTTCGGGGTCCGCCTCGCTGCCTTCGCCCATCTGCCGCAGCAGCTCGAAAAGTGTCAAGAGCCTCGATTCCGTGCCGACAAAGCTGCGTTCCGTCAGCGTGCCGAGCCACGCGATCGCTTTCTCCGTGGCGGGTGTCAGGTCGAACTGCGGTTCATCGGATCCTTGGCGATAGTACTTGCGCAACCATCCCTTTTCAGGGCTGGCCCAGTCGTTCAGATACTCGAGCGCCGGCTTCGGGAAGGCGTCATCGCCGAGTTGTTCGCGCAACGCGTAAAGCTCATCTTCGAGTGCTTCGGCAAGAAGCGGAGCCGCCACCACGCGCACGTTTGGCGCGACGAACACGCGGTGCAGGAAGCTGACAGCGAGCGGCGCGTGGTCGGAGCGTAACAGGCGCCAAGCGGGATGGCGCGTGCGCAGCGCATCGAGGGTAGGGTAGTCGAGGGGCATCGGTGCGAGATGACGGGTTCGGCACTGCTGAGGAGATCGCCGATCTTTGGCTCAAAAGGCCAGTATCCTACTCCGACTGTCATCCCAATTTTGCAAGGCTCCGCTCTGGAATGAGTCTCACGGTGTTTCTGGCGGTGTACGTGGGCGCCCGCGCAGGGGTTCGCTCACGGTATCGAATCGGCTTCAGATGCTCGGTCTTGCTGGCTTTTTAAACGGAGCGGGTGCCGATTGTCCAATGCCGTGCAATGGAAGCCATTAACTGCCGAGCCAGAATTTCGGTATGACTGACGGTATCGACCCCGCGTGACCAGGCGGAAACGCCGTTCCCACAAGGCTCCAGCCGGCTGATTGCCGATCGAGTGGGCGTGATTGGACGTCCCGCACGTACCGGCACGATCGGAGGACCTGATGCGCCGGAATACGCTGGCAATTCTGTTCTCGCAACGACACCTTCGCCCTTGCACCGCGCGCGACGACTACCGCGGCGCTCGCGCGATCAGATCGTCTTGCAGCGCCGCGTAGGTGGCGACCAGCTGACGGTTCCTGGCAGGTAGCTGCCGTCGCGACTCGCGTCAGAACCCGAAGACCCGCAGCGCGTTGTTGCCGCGGATCGCGTCGCATTGCTCCTTCGGCAGACGCGCGGTGTTGGCGAACGCGCCGCGAATGTCGTACACCTGATGCGGCCAGTCGGTCCCGAACATCACGCGATCCGCGCCGACCACCGAGACGAGAAATTCGAACGACGCCGGGCTATACGTGATGCAGTCGTAGTAGATATGGCGCAGATAATCGATCGGCTTGCGCTTCATCTTGCGACGTTGCGGGATCTCGACCTCGTTGCCTTTCTCGAAGCGGCCCGCCAGATAAGGCAACGCGCCGCCCGCATGTGACGCGATGAGCTTCAGATCCGGATACTGATCGAAGAAGCCTTCGAAGATCATGCGCGTGATGGCGAGCGTCGTGTCGAACATGAAACCGACCGCCCAGCTCAGATCGAACTTCGTCATGTCCATCAGATCGACGCCGGGCGGATCGGTCGGATGCACGAGCACCGGCAACGCGCGACGGTCGATCTCGGCCCAGATCGGCGCGAACATCGGATCGGTGAGGCTGCGTCCCGCGATGTTCGCGAGCACCATCACGCCGCTCGCGCCGTTCTCGCAGGTGCGGCGCAGTTCGTCGAGCGCCGCTTCCGGATATTCCCACGGCAGCGACGTGAACCAGCGGATGCGGCCGGGATATTTGGCCTGTGCTTCGGCGATCGTGTCGTTCGATTCGCGCGCGGCGAGGCAACTGGTTGCCTGATCGCCCCAGTACACGTTCGGGCAGGTCAGCGACACGACCGAAATATCGATGCCCGATTCATCCATCTGGCGGATCCGCATGTCGAAATCGAAGTGGCCTTTTTGCGGAATCACGACCGGCGTGTTGCCGCGAAACACTTCCTGCTGACCGTCGGGGCGCGTCTGAATGTTGTACGCACCGCCGCGCTGCCGCAGCAGTTCGAGCCATTTGTGCGTGAAGATGTGCGTATGAACGTCAATGACAGGCATGCGGGATCTCCCGGAGAAAGTGCGGGTAAGAGGAAAACGGGGATGAGCGGGCTACTGGGTGGCGAACTCGTTCACCGGCGCGGCGCGGCGTTTCAGCATGAACGCGCCGATCAGGCCGAGCGCGAAGAACACCGCGCAGAAATGCGCAGGCATCATGTTGTTGCCAGTCACGTGCAGCAGCCACGTCAGCACCATCGGCGAGAAGCCGCCGAAAACGGCCGCGCCGATGTTGTACGAGATCGCGAGGCCGGTCGAGCGGACTTCGGTCGGAAACAGGCCGGCGAGCGCGGTCGGAATCGGCGCGTTCGACGCGCTGATCAGCAGCGCGAAGCCGAGTTCGACGGACATGATCGACGCGAACGACGGCGCGTTGACGATCCAGTAGTAAGCGGGGTACAGCACGACGAGAAACAGCGCGAGCGCGACGCGAATCATGCGCTCGCCGCCGATGCGATCCGCGAGATGACCGAATAGAGGAATCGTCACCACGCGCAGCAGCACGCTCGCGAGCAGCACGGAAAACGGCAGCGTCACCGGCATATGCAGGTTCTGCACCGCGTAAATCGGCAGATACGTGATGATCACGTAGGCCATCACGTTGAGCGCGGCCGACAGCGCGGTCGCGACGAACAACTCGCGCGGATAGTGCATCACGACGCGCGAGAGCGGCACCTTCACACGCGCGCCAAGCTTCTGGAACGCCTCGGTTTCGGGCAGGTTGCGGCGGATATAGAAGCCGACCGGGCCGATCAGCAGACCAAGCAGGAACGGAATGCGCCATGCCCACGACTCGAGCGCCTCATGCGTGAACAGATGCGTGAGCGCGCTGCCCATCGCGACCGCGAGCAACGCGCCCAGGGCCTGCGCGAACATCTGCCAGCTGCCATACAGATTGCGGCGCGCTGTCGGTGCATATTCGATCAACATCGCGGTCGCGGTGCCGAATTCGCCGCCGGCCGAAATGCCCTGCAACAGACGCGCGCACAGCACGATCGCCGGCGCGATCAGGCCGATCTGCTGGAAGCCGGGGGTGAGCGCGATCATCGCGGCGGCCACCGTCATCATCGCGATGACGAGCGTGAGGCCTGCCTTGCGGCCTTTGCGGTCCGCGTACATGCCCAGCAGAATCCCGCCGAGCGGCCGCACGACGAAGCCCGCGCCGAACGTCGCCGTGATGAGCATCAGCGCGGCGTACTCGCTGTGGCTGGGGAAGAACTGCTTCGCGATGATGATCGACAGAAACCCGAACACGACGAAGTCGTACCACTCGAGCACATTGCCGAGCGTCGACGCCATTGCGCCGATCAAGCGTTTGCGCGAATCGATTGCTGTCACGACTGTCTCCTGTCGTTTTTTGAACGGCTGTGCGCTGCGTAGGAGAGCAATGTAGGGTACTGTCCGAATGAAAACAATCGAACAAAATCAATGGTCCCATAAAGTAACTTTATGATTGCGCTTCCATGACTCCAACCATCAAACAGTTGCGTGCATTCGCGCTCGTCTGCCGTTTCGGCGTGCTGACGCGCGCTGCCGACGAGATGTTCATCACCCAGCCCGCGGTCAGCGTATTGATCCGGCAAATGGAGGTGGCGCTCGGCCTGAGGCTGTTCGACCGCACGTCGCGCTCGTTGCGGCCGACCGCGGCTGCGCATGAAATCCTGCCGACCGTCGAGCGGATGCTGCGTGATCTCGAGTCGATCCAGTCGAGCGTGAAGGAACTGGCCGGGCGTGAGCGCGGTCGACTGCGCTTCGCGGCGACGCCGTCGATCGCGGCGGCGATCGTGCCGAAACTGCTCGCCGAATATCGCGCGCTGTACCCGAACATCGAGGTCTCGGTCGACGACGCCGCGCCCGATCGCCTGACCGCGTCGACGCTGACGGGCGACGTCGAGTTCGGCATCGGCACGATCAGCGAGCGCCCCGAGGGCATCACGCTGCAATGCCTCGCGCGCGACAACTTGTGCGCGATCTGCCGCAAGGATTCGGCACTCGCGAAAAAGCGGCGTGTGAGCTGGAACGATGCGCTGCAGTATCCGTGGCTCGGCATCAAGTCGACGAGCGGCATCCGCAAGTTGATCGACGAAACGTTGTTCACGCTCGGCATGCGCAAGGCGGTCGAGTACGAAGTGTCCTATATGACGACCGGGCTTTCGATGGTGCAGGCCGGTCTCGGCATCGCGATTTTTCCGGGCATTCTGCTTGGGTCGTTTCCACATCGAGATCTGGTCGCGCGCAGACTCGAAGCGCCGCTCGTCACACGCGACGTGAATCTGATCCGACGCGCCGAGCATTCGCTGTCGCCGGCGGCCGAGTCGTTTATCGAGCTTTGGTACAAACGCATCGGCAAGCCGGCCGATCTGTAGCGCGTCGCAGTTGCACACGGCCTGTCGTACTGTATGAATATACAGTATCATGACTGCAATGGGCCGCTTGCGCGGCGGTGTGCGGATCGACGGAAAGAATCAGCGAAGGAACGAGGCGCGATGCCTGAACAACTGTGGTTGCCCGGGCTCGAGGCGCCGTCCCCGCCCACCGACGGGCTCTTTTTCGCGGTCTATCCCGATGCCAATACCGCGGCCGGTATCGCGAAGTTCGCGCAGCAGCTTTGTGTGGAGGCACGCATGCGTAGCGGCGGGCACAGCGGCGTGCGCGGCAAACCGCTCGCGGCGAACCGCTTGCACGTCACGCTCAGGCATCTCGGCAATTTCGCGGGCGGCTTGCCGGCGGATGTGGTCGAGGCGGCGAAACGGGCGGCCGAGGCGGTCAGCATGGCGCCATTTACGGTCGAATTCGACGCGGTCGCCAGCTTCGCGAAAAGGCCGCGGCTTGGGCCGGCGGTGCTGGTGGGCGAGCACGGTGTGCACGGACTGCAAGCGCTTCACGATGCGCTCGAAGCGGGCTTGCGCGACGACGGCATCGAGCCCGACGCACGTTTTACGCCGCACATGACGCTGGCGTACGGGATGCAGTGGATCGAGCGCCATACGGCCGAGGCGGCGTGCTGGAATGTGCGCGAGTTTGCGCTGATGCACAGCCTGCTGGGACGGACCAGACATGTCGTCCTCGCGCGTTGGCCGTTGGTGGGGCCGAGCTGAGGGAGGGGCATAGGCCACCTCGGTAACGAATTCGCGGCTGTTTCGCGAGGCGCCGGCTAGAACCGCACGCTCGTCCCGCAGCCCCCGGCATAGGCTCCGCCGCTCGCCGCGGCGCCACCGCAAAAAACGCCGCAGCCGGAAAGCAGCGCGGCCGCGGTAATCGCCGCCAGCGCGCTACGCACGCCGATCCGCCGAGACGCTTGGACGGGAAGAGCACTGGGACGGCCGATCGGTTTGAATGGCATGGCGGCGTCAAATTCGACGAGAGGGAACCTCTGCGTGCCGCGCCGGTTAAGCGCCGCGCGCGTTGTGCGACTTGATGACTTACTCTAAGTCCACGCTGAAGCACCGTCAAATGCCGGGTTGCCGGCAAATCGGCGCCTTTATGCCGTCAAGTGAGCACGGAGCGTCCGTGCGCTCCCTGATAGAATGCTCGGGCCGCAACGTTGTGGATTGCAGATGAAATTGCTTGATGCGCTTGTCGAACAGCGTATTGCCGCCGCCGCTGCGCGCGGAGAATTCGACGACTTGCCGGGAGCGGGCGCGCCGCTGGCCCTTGACGACGATGCGTTGGTGCCGGAAGAGGTGCGCGTCGCCAACCGGATTCTGAAAAATGCGGGCTTCGTGCCGCCCGCCGTCGAGCAGCTTCGCGCGTTGCGCGATCTGCAAACGGAGCTGAATGCCGTGAGCGATCAGCCGACCCGTTGCCGTCTCCAGGCGCGCATGCTCGCGCTCGATATGGCGCTCGAATCGCTGCGCGGCGGCCCGATGGTCCTGCCGCGCGAATATTGCCGCCGCATCGCGGAGCGTCTCTCTGAGCGCGTGGGCAATGTCGATGTGGCCGCCGCGGGTTCGCAGTGAACGAGCCGCTCCCGTGTGCCGCCTCGATCGGCTCTTCTGCGCAAGCCGAGGCCGGTGAGAAATCCGTTGGCGCTTGCATCGGCGCGGTCTTCGCACCGGCGGCTGATCACCCGATGGCCGCTGCCGCCATCCCTCCCGGAAATTCCGACGCTGCCATCATCTCCGAACGCGACCTGCGCTTCATGGCGCTCGCTCAGGCCGCCGCCGAAGAAGCGCGCGCAGCCGGCGAAGTGCCGGTCGGCGCGGTGCTCGTGCGCGGCGACGAAGTCATCGCCACGGGCTTCAATCATCCGATCGGCGCGCATGACCCGTCCGCGCACGCCGAAATGGTCGCGCTGCGCGCAGCCGCGCAGTCGCTCCAAAACTACCGTCTGCCGGGTTGCGAACTCTATGTGACGCTCGAGCCTTGCCTGATGTGCGCCGGCGCGATCATGCACGCGCGCATCGCCCGTGTCGTGTTCGGCGCGCGCGATCCAAAAACCGGCGCGTGCGGCAGCGTGGTCGATGCGTTCGCGAATCCTCAGCTGAACCATCACACGACGGTCAGCGGCGGCGTCCTCGAAGCCGAATGCGGTGCCGCGCTCAGGTCGTTTTTTGCCGAGCGGCGTCGGACGAGTCGCGCAGCCCGCGCGGCGGCGCGTGGCGAAACGGCTGAAGCGGCCGAAGCGGCCGTGGACACCGCCACACCCTCCAGCAGCGAACCGCCCCCAACCACGCCGCTCTAAAACAACAACGCCCAACGGGTCTCGCCATGACCGCATCTCGCACCATCGAACTGATTGCGCCATCCGGCTATCCGCATGATCCGGAGGTGCTGCATCGCGCGCTGCATCGGCTGCGTGCGCAGGGGCATCGAGTCGACGGCGAGGAGGCCGCGAAGCGCCGCTACCAACGCTTCGCGGGCACCGACGGCGAGCGCGCGGCCGATCTGAACCGGCTCGCCGATCCATCGCGTGAGCTGCCCGATGTCGTGTTGGCCGTGCGCGGCGGCTACGGCGCGGTGCGGATTCTGCACGGTCTCGACTACGAAGGGCTGCAGCGGCGGCTCGCCGATCAGCCGATAGCGCTGGTCGGTCACAGCGACTTCACCGCGATCCAACTGGCGCTGCTCGCGCGGGCCGGCTTGAAGACCTTCGGCGGCCCGATGCTGATGAGTGATTTCGGCGCCGAGCAGCTCAGCGAATTCACGATGCGGCATTTCTGGTCGGCGTTGACGCAGCCGACCATCACGGTCGCGAGCGACACGCCGCAAGCGCAGAGCGTCGACGTAACGGGCACGCTGTGGGGCGGCAATCTGGCGGTGGTGGCGTCGCTTGTCGGCACGCCGTACATGCCGCGGGTGCAGGGTGGAATCCTGTTCGTCGAGGACGTCAACGAGCAGCCGTTCCGCATCGAGCGGATGATCTATCAACTGCATCTGGCCGGCATCCTCGCGCAGCAGAAGGCGCTCGTGCTCGGTGATTTCTCGGGCGGCAAGCCGTACGACTACGACAACGGCTACGACCTGCACGCGATGGTCGAGCAAGTGCGCTCGCTGATCGGCATTCCTGTCGTGACGGGGCTGCAGTTCGGGCACGTTCATAACATGGTGACGCTGCCGGTCGGCGCGGACGCGCATCTGGTCGCCAATGCGCATGGCTTCAGGCTGACGGCGTCGGGCTATCCGAGCATTGGCTGAAGCCGTCGTGGGCGGGGCGGAGGCGGGCGGATCGCCCGCTTTTTTTGCGCCAGTAACGCAACTAACTGTCAGCATCTCCACACTCACCACCTCCCACACCCATCGCCAATGTTTGCAGTTTTTGTTGACAAAAACTGGCTGCCAGTACTCGTCTTGGCATTATAAAAAACGGGTAAGATTCCCGCCAGACAGCCGTGCAGCTTGGCTCACAGCCTTCCGCTGACGCCACGCAGCACAAAAACTGTCGAAAATCGACGCAAAAATTGTTGACAATATTTGTGTCCGTCCTATGATGACCAACATACCGAGACGCCAATCATGTCCGACACCGAATCCGTCGCGAACAGTTCGAAGCCCGAAGCAATCGCCGAGCGCATCCGCGCGGCGATCCTCGAGCACCGGCTGGCACCCGGCGCGAAGCTCACCGAAGCTCAGCTATGCGAAGTATTCAGTGTGAAGCGCGGCCCCATCCGCCAGGCGCTGTCGCAGCTGGCGAGTGAGCGCCTCGTCGATCTCGAGCCGAATCGTGGCGCGTTCGTCGCGAGTCCGTCGTTGCAGGAGGTGCACGAGGTGTTCGAAATGCGCCGCATCATCGAGCTGGCCGTCGTCGAAAAGATCTGTAGCGGACACGGCATGCGGCGTCTGAAGAACATCGGCGGCATGATCGGCCGGGAACGCAAGGCATTCGAAACGCGGGATTTTCCGGCATGGATCCGCTTGTCGGGCGAGTTTCATACGGAGCTCGCGAACCTGACCGGCAACTCAGTGCTGTGCGATTGCCTGAACGGGCTGGTCGCGCGTTCCACGCTGATTTCCGCGCTGTACGAATCGCTCGGACGCAGCCCGTGCTCGTTCGAGGACCACGAAGCGATTCTCGCCGCGCTCGACGCCGGCGATGCGAAGCAGGCGGCCGCGCTGATGTCGCGCCATCTGCAAAGCGTCGAGTTGAAGATGCTGGAGCGCCCCGCGCGCGGGGCAGCGGATCTGCATGAAGTATTCGGCGCGCTTGCGTCGAAAGAAGCATCCACCTAGACAGCCGAAGCCGACTCCACCCCAGGCTGAGGCAAGCAGCAGGCGAGCGCCCGTTCGTGGTGCGCGCCGCACTGAATTGAACTGAACCGATAGATGCACGGCCAGGCGGCCTCGCGTGAGCGCCGCCGGCCTGAACACGCACGTCCGTCGCGAGACGACGGAGCTCGGGGTAGCGACGCATCGCCGGAAAGCCGCGGCGGCTGGCGATGCGACAACCACAAGTACGTCAGTACGGAGACACGCGCGGCACGGTCCGGAACCACGACGCCGACTTCTTCGACCCACGCGGGACGAGAAGCGAGCAACTGGCATGGCCGATGCAATGTCCGTCGATGCTCTTTCGACGGTCCCTATCCAAAGGAGGAATCATGGCTCAGTTCAGTGCAGCGCCAGGCAGTCACCCCATCTCCAACTATCCGGACGGCACGGCTCAAACCGATCCGTCGATGCCGGCCGGCTACAGCGAGCGGCTCTACAACGAGGACCTCGCGCCGCTGCGCGCGCAGAACTGGAGCGCGTACAACATCTTCGCGTTCTGGATGTCGGACGTGCATAGCGTGGGCGGCTATGTATTCGCGGGGAGTCTGTTCGCGCTCGGCCTGACGAGCTGGCAGGTGCTGGTGTCGCTGCTGATCGGCATCACGCTCGTAAACGTGCTGTGCAACCTGATCGCGAAGCCGAGCCAACTGAACGGCGTGCCGTATCCAGTCGCGTGCCGTGCGACCTTCGGCGTGCTCGGCGCGAATGTCCCCGCAGTGATCCGCGGCCTGATCGCGGTCGCGTGGTACGGCATCCAGACCTATCTCGCGTCGAGCGCGCTCGTGATCGTCGTGCTGAAGTTCGTGCCGCAACTGCTGCCGTATGCGGACGTGCATCGGCATGGTCTGCTCGGTCTGTCGACGCTCGGCTGGGCGGGCTTCATGCTGCTGTGGGTACTGCAGGCGCTGGTGTTCTGGCACGGCATGGAGACCATCAAGAAGTTCATCGACTTTGCCGGGCCAGCCGTCTACGTCGTGATGTTCATTCTCGCCGGCTACATGGTGTATCGCGCGGGTTGGCGCAACATCGGCATCAACCTCGGCGGCGTCAAATATCACGGCATGGAAGTGGTACCGGTGATGATCACGGCGATCTCGCTGGTGGTGTCGTACTTCTCCGGACCGATGCTGAATTTCGGTGACTTCTCGCGCTACGGCAGGAGCTTTCGCAGCGTCAAGCGCGGCAACTTCTGGGGCCTGCCGGTCAACTTCCTCGCGTTCTCGCTCGTCACGGTGATCACCACCGCGGCCACGCTGCCGGTGTTCGGCGAACTGATCACGGACCCGGTCGAGACGGTGGGCCGCATCGACTATCCGATGGCCGTGATTCTCGGCGCGCTGACCTTCACGATCGCGACGATCGGCATCAACATCGTCGCGAACTTCGTGTCGCCGGCCTTCGACTTCTCGAACGTCGCGCCGCGTCTGATCAGCTGGCGCGCGGGCGGCATGCTCGCGGCGGTCGCGTCGGTGTTCATCACGCCGTGGAACCTGTTCAACAATCCGGCCGTGATCCACTACACGCTCGACGTGCTCGGCAGCTTCATCGGGCCTTTGTACGGCGTCCTGATCGTCGACTTCTACCTCGTCAAGCGTCAGAAGATCGTGCTCGACGATCTGTACACGGTCGCGCCGAGCGGCTCGTACTGGTATCGCAACGGCGTCAACTATCGCGCGGTGGCCGCGTTGCTGCCGGCCGCGCTGATCGCGGTGATCTGCGTGATGGTGCCGGGGCTCGACGGCTGCGCGAATTTCTCGTGGTTCATCGGCGCGGGACTCGGCATGCTGTTTTACCGGATGCTCGCACGCTGAGTTTCACGGGCTTTCGTCGCTGCCATAACGAGTCGAACAGGAGTCGCCATGCGTATCAAACTGATCAATCCGAACACGACGCGCCGCATGACCGAGGCGATGGGGCGCTGCGCGCGCGACGTCGCCGCGCCCGGCACCGAAGTGATCGCCGTCAATCCGACGATGGGGCCGCCGTCGATCGAGGGCTATTACGACGAAGCGCTCGCCACGCCCGGTCTGCTCGCCGAAGTCGCGGCGGGCGAACGGGACGGCTGTGACGGCTACGTGATCGCGTGCTTCGGCGACCCCGGTCTCTATGCGGCCCGCGAGTTGGCGCGCGGCCCGGTGATCGGCATCGCCGAGGCGGCGATGCACGCGGCGAGCGTGCTCGCGCCGGGCTTTTCGGTCGTGACGACGCTCGCGCGCACCTGCGGCATGGCCTGGCATCTGGCCGAGCGCTACGGCATGAAGCGCTTCTGCCGCAACGTGCGTGCGACCGACGTCGCCGTGCTCGATCTCGACCAGCCGGGCTCGGCGGCGCGCCGCATCATCCTCGACGAATGCCGGCGCGCGCTCGCCGAGGACGGCTCGGACGCGATCGTGCTCGGCTGCGCGGGCATGGCCGAACTGTGCGCGGAGATCGAGGATGCGCTCGGCGCGCCGGTGATCGAAGGCGTGACGGCGGCCGTCAAATGGACCGAGGCGCTGGTGACGCTGCGTCTCGCGACGGCCAAGCGCGGCGACTACGCGCGGCCGCTCGCGAAGCGCTACGACGGCGCGCTCGCGTCGTTCAGCCCCGGTCCGCTGCGGGTAAACGCCGAGTCGGCGGACTCGCACATACACTCGCTGTAACACGCACTATCTGCCCGGCTGTATGGGCGCACCGGGGTGTTTTCGCTACACTGGGTCAACTCGGCGCTGGGGTTTCCGCAGCCGCTGAAGCCGCCCGTTGCGTGGCTACACGTGTGAACCCCGCACCGTTGCCGAGGGGTTTCGAACCGCGTTCACGCGCATTCCTGGTCCCGTCACTACGCATCCGTCAAACCATGCCACTCGACCCGAACTACCCACGCGATCTGATCGGCTACGGCCGCCACCCGGTGCATCCGAACTGGCCGGGGCGAGCGCGCGTTGCGGTGCAATTCGTCCTCAATTACGAAGAGGGCGGCGAAAACTGCGTGCTGCACGGCGATCCCGCTTCCGAGCAGTTCCTGTCGGAGATCGTGGGCGCGGCGGCGTATCCGGCGCGGCACATGAGCATGGAGTCGATCTACGAATACGGCTCGCGCGCGGGCGTGTGGCGCATTCTGCGCGAATTCGAAAGGCGCGACCTGCCGCTGACGGTGTTCGGCGTCGGCATGGCGATCGAACGGCATCCAGAGGTTGCGCAAGCGTTCGTCGAACTCGGACATGAGATCGCGTGCCACGGCTATCGCTGGATTCACTATCAGGACATGTCGCCGGAGCAGGAGGCGCAGCACATGCGCCTCGGCATGGAGGCGATCGAGCGCGTGACCGGCGTGCGGCCGCTCGGCTGGTACACCGGCCGCGACAGTCCGAATACCCATCGGCTGGTCGCCGAATACGGCGGCTTCCTGTACGACTCCGATTACTACGGCGACGACCTGCCGTTCTGGATGGACGTCGAGGTGGCGGGCGGCAAGACCGTGCCGCAGCTGATCGTGCCGTACACGCTCGACACCAACGACATGCGCTTCGCCACCCCGCAAGGCTTCAACACCGCGGACCACTTCTTCACCTACCTGCGCGACGCGTTCGACGTGCTGTACGAAGAGGGCGACGAAGTGCCGAAGATGCTGTCGATCGGCATGCACTGCCGGCTGCTCGGGCGGCCGGGGCGTTTCCGGGCGCTGCAGCGCTTTCTCGATCACATCGAACAGCACGATCGCGTGTGGGTGTCGCGGCGCGTCGATATCGCCCGGCACTGGCACGAAACTCATCCTTACCAGCAAGACAACCGCGAGGCTGCGGCATGAAGGCGATGCAATACACCCTGGACCAACTCAACAGTATCTCGACCGACGCGTTCGTCGCGGCGCTGTCGGGCATCTTCGAGCATTCGCCGTGGGTCGCCGAAGTCGCGGCGCGGGAGCGGCCGTTCGCGAGCATCGACGAGCTGCATCGCAGGATGTCGCAGATCGTCGAAACGTCTGGCGAGGACAAGCAGCTCGCGCTGATCAACGCGCACCCGGAGCTGGCCGGCAAGGCCGCGGTGCGCGGCGAGCTGACCGCCGAGTCGACGCGCGAGCAAAGCGGCGCGGGTCTCGCGCAATGCACGCAGGAAGAGTTCGACAAGCTGCATGCGCTCAATCAAGCGTATCGCGAGAAATTCGGTTTTCCGTTCATTCTCGCGGTGCGCGGCTACGACCGCCACGGCATCATCGCGAACTTCGAATCGCGCGTGAACAACAGCCGCGCCGACGAACTGCGCGCGAGCCTCGATCAGATCTATCGCATTGCACGTTTGCGGCTCGACGACCTGATCGGCGCGTGACGCGCATTGCGTCACGCAGCGAGCCGTAACGTTTTTCCCGCACCAATCGATCTCAAGGACGACAAAGATGGCACTTCCGATTCTCGACCCCAACGCACCGGAATTCACGCGCCGTTACGTGAACCTGGCGGACCCGCGTCTGGGCGCGCAGGCGCTCGAGGCCAGCGACGAATTCTTCGCGCCGAAGGACCGCATGCTGAATCCGGAACCGGCCGTCTTCATTCCGGGCAAGTACGACGACAACGGCAAGTGGATGGACGGCTGGGAAACGCGTCGCAAGCGCACGACCGGCTACGACTGGTGCATCGTCAAGCTCGCGCGGCCCGGCGTGATCAAGGGACTCGACCTCGACACGAGCCACTTCACCGGCAACTTCCCGCCGGCGGCGTCGGTGGAAGCGGCGCGCGTTGCGGATGGCGAGCCGAATCAGGCGACGCAATGGACCGAGATCGTGCCTTCGACCACGTTGCAGGGCAATAGCCACCACTACCTCGAAGTCGGCGACGCGAGCGCGTACACGCATCTGCGCGTGAACATCTATCCGGACGGCGGCATCGCGCGTCTGCGTGTTTACGGTCAGCCGCAGGTCGACTGGGCCGGCGCGAGCCGCACCGAGCAGTTCGATCTCGCGGCGATGGAAAACGGCGCGTATCTGGTCGGCGCGAACAACCAGCACTTCGGCGCGGCCTCGACGCTGCTGATGCCGGGTCGCGGCGTGAATATGGGCGACGGCTGGGAAACGCGTCGTCGTCGCGAGCCGGGCAACGACTGGGCGATCATCGCGCTCGCGCAGCCGGGCGTGATTCGCAAGATCGAAGTCGACACCGCGCACTTCAAGGGCAATTATCCGGATCGCTGCTCGATCCAGGCCGCGTACGTGAAGGGCGGGACCGACAGCTCGCTCGTCACGCAGGCGATGTTCTGGCCGGTGCTGCTCGGCGAACAGAAACTGCAGATGGACAAGCAGCATTTCTTCGAGAGCGAGATCGCGGCGCTCGGGCCCGTTACGCATGTGCGCTTCAACATCTATCCGGACGGTGGCGTGTCGCGTCTGCGTCTGTGGGGTACGCTCGAATGAAAGCGCTCGCCATCGAAGCGCTGACGAAAGCGGCGTTCGCCGCATTCGGCGACGTGATCGAACTCGAAGGCGCGAAGCAGATTCCGATCAACCTCGGCACGACGATCCGCTATCACGACCTCGCGAAAGTCGACGTGGCCGACGAGCACGGCCGCACGCTCGTCAATCTGTTTCGTGGCCAGCCGCGCACGCTGCCGTTCGAAGTGAAGATGCTCGAGCGTCATCCGCTTGGCAGCCAGGCGTTCGTGCCGCTCAACGACAAGCCGTATCTGGTCGTCGTCGCGCCCGCGGGCGAACTCGGCACGAAGAAGATCCGCGCGTTCGTCACCACTGGCTGGCAGGGCGTCAACTACGCGAAAGGCGTGTGGCACCATCCGCTGATCGCATTGGGCGAGGCGAGCGACTTTATCGTCGTCGATCGTGGCGGCGAGGGGCTCAATCTGAACGAGCAGGATCTGGCGGAGTCGCTGTGGCTCACGGAGGATGCGCTGAGCGCGGTGGCGGTTTGATGGCGATGCGGCTGCCGGGTCGCCGGCAGCGTTGTGGTTCGAAGAACAGGCCCGCGACGTGCGTTACGTCGTGGGCTTTTTTGCATGGATGGCGATCACTTGCGCCTGCCAAGCAGCGGCGAATGCCCAATGACTTCCCTTGACCGTTCGGGCGGCTCCGGCGCCGAAAATCCCGCTGCTTCGATGGCCGGCTTGAGCCCCCTGAATTGCAGGCTTTTCTTCGGCGAGCGCAGCGATGTCATGCCGTCGTCCCATGCATGCAGCATCTGCTTGGCGAGCGCACGCCATTGCGGTTCGTTGCGCGCTGCTTCGATCAACTCGTGGCCGACGTCGACAGCGGAGTCGCACAGCGCTTCAACCATCTGCGCATATTGCCGCGGGGCGATGCCCATGCGCGTGTTGAAAAATCGTTCCAGCGTTTTACCGGCTGCCCAGGTTTTGCGGCCGTCGACAGGCAGCCCGGGCGGATTGGCTGCGAAGCGCGGATAAGCCTGGGTCGTCACGACATCGTAGACGGGCGTGAACGCAACGTCGTCGACCGAGGTATAGAACAGTGCGACGTTCTTGGTGTGGCAGTCCGCATTGCGCACGACGTAGTTCGTCAGCAAATGCCAGCCGAGTTGCTCGAGTTGCATCCGCATGGTGTCGCGATCGAGCAGATACGCTCTTGCCGCGTTGAGCATTTTCTCGCTCGTCGAATGGTATTTTTCGTGCGGCGGCAAGCCGAGCAGACCGCACAAGTCTTCGACGCCATACGCCGGCAGTCCCTGCGCGTCGACATCGAAGCGCTCGACGACGAGCGCCCTGCCATCGTCCGACATCCGCGTGCGCGCAACGGGCGCCACTCCCAGCCGCTCCAGCACCCGCATCGAATGGAACTCGTTGAAACCGAGAAAGGGCGTGTTGTCGTCCGAACCTTTGACGATGTGACGGCTCGTTCGAATCGTCGGCTTACCGAGCTGCACCGGTGTCGATGCGGCAGACTGCGCCTGCGGCGCGATGAACTTCGGCACGACGCCCGAAATGGCCGCTCGCGCGTATTCACGTACGAGTTGCGCGAAATGTTCGGCGGTATTGTCGCCGTGCAGGATGTGCTGGACGTCGAGCGCCTGCAGTTCGGTGCCCGGCGCCACGCCTTCGGGCGTCACTGTGACCCGGCCGATCCCCATCGAGCCCACGACGGCGAGCAGTGACAGATCGGTTCCGTCGAGCAAGGGCCCGAATTGCTCGCGGATCAGATTCAGCAGATAGCCTTCAGGCAGGTTCTGCCGGAAAAACGGATGCAGGTCGCGTGGCCAGCGCCAAGGCTCTTCGCGCACCGGCATCGTCAGGCTGACGAAGTCGGCCGCGTTCGCATCGCCGTGATATTTGAGGACATAGTCATCGCGCTCGCGAAACAGCGTGGCAACGTTCTTGCCTAGCACCTGAACGTCGAGCTTCATGGCTGCGCGTCCGGGCTGCGCTGTTCAGCGAGGATGTCTTCCAGCGTGCGGCCATGTCCATGCGCGACGAACTTGAGGTCGTAACCGGCAGCCTCGAGCAGGCGCACGAGCACGGACACGCTCATATCGTTCCTGGCGAGCGTTTCCATCCGCGCGACGGTCGTGCGGGCCACGCCCGCGCGGCGCCCAAGTTCTTCCTGCGATAGTTTGCTGTCGCGTCGCACGGCTTTCAGCATGTCCGAGACATCGGCGAGGTTGGTCATTTGTAGCCTCAGGGCGTCAAATTCAGCGTATTTGGCATTTATTGTAGCCCAAGAGACACAGCAGGGTTGCTCGTATTTGTGTCTGCAAGGCTACATTTTATGTATTTTTGCCGATTTTTGTAGCCCGAGGGCGACAGATTCCGCACGTCACCTTCCCAAACAACAACGGGCTTGCCGCTCTCGCGACAAGCCCGCTTCGCACTCCAGCCTCTGCCTCGGCACCGGCTCCGTGATCCGGACAGACGTCCTTACTTCGCCGCGCCGCCTTCGAACCACGCGGCGATCTTCATCCGCTCGTCGTCGGTCATATGCGTGACGTTGCCGAGCGGCATCGCCTTTAACGTGACCGCCTGCTGGTAAATGCGCTGCGCGTTCTGCGAAATTTCGTCGGGCGTATCCATCAGCACGCCGGCGGGCGCGCTGCCCATCATCGTCGGATGCGCGGAGTGGCAGGCCACGCAGCGCTGCTGCAGCACCGGCGCGATGTCGGCGACCTTCAGCGTCGGCGCGTTGGCGGCCTGCGCCTGCGGCACCATCGGACGCGGCATGGTCCACACGAGTGCCGTGCACATCAGCGCGACGCCGACGATCGGCAGATACCACAACACCTGGCCGCGATGGCGCATCACGAAGAACTGACGGATCAGCGCGCCGGCCAGCATGATGACGACGAGCACCGCCCAGTTGTACGGATGCGTGTAGGTCATCGCGTAGTGGTTCGACAGCATCGCGAACACGACCGGCAGCGTGAAATACGTGTTGTGCACCGAGCGCTGCTTGCCGCGCTTACCGTAGATCGGGTTCGGCGTGTCGCCCTTCAGCATCGCGTCGACCATCTTGCGCTGGCCCGGAATGATCACGAAGAACACGTTGGCCGACATGATCGTCGCGAGCATCGCGCCCATGATCAGATACGCTGCGCGGCCCGCGAAGATATGGCAGGCGAGATACGCCGCGATCAGCACATAAACGCCGACGCAGATGCCGAGAAGTTTGTCGCGTGTGCCGAGAATGCGGCACAGCGAGTCGTAGACGATCCAGCCGGCCGCGAGGAAGCCGATCGCCGAGGCGACGGCGACCACCGGCCCCATGTCGAGCACGTTCCTGTCGATCAGGTAGGTGCTCGGCGAGAACAGATACAGCACGGTAAAGAGACCGAAGCCCGACAGCCACGTCGTGTACGACGGCCATTTCGACCAGTGCAGGTCTTCGGGCATTTCGGGCGGCGCGACCGTGTACTTCTGCATGTTGTAGAAGCCGCCGCCGTGCACGTGCCACAGTTCGCCGAACACGCCGCGACGGCGCTGGTTCGGATCGGTCGGCGGCTTCAGGCTGTTGTCGAGCGCGACGAAATAGAACGATTCGCCGATCCATGCAATGGCGGCGACGACGTGGAACCAGCGAATCGCGAGGTTCAACCAGTCGGTGATAAAGCCTTCCATGAAACTCCTCCACTTCTGATTCGTTGCGCGCGCGATGACGTTCGACGTCGTCGGTCATCGCGCCGACTGCGGATAGAAGACGCAGCGCGGGTTGTTATGGGTATCGCGGGGCGTTGTGCCTGTCCAGGTCTATTCGTGCCGGTTCGGACGCGGCTCGCATCCAGCAGGGCTAGCTGCCCCGATACGTGCTGTACGAAAACGGCGACACCAGCAGCGGCACGTGATAGTGCGCGTCGGCATCGGCGACGCCGAAGCGCAGCACGACGCGATCGACGAAGCGTGGTTCCGGCACCTTCGTGCCGAGCGACGCGAAGTAGTCGCCCGCGCCGAACACGAGTTCGTACTCGCCCGCGACGAGCGCGTCGCCTTCGAGCAGCGGCTCGTCGCAGCGGCCGTCGTGATTGGTGACAGTGGTTTTGAGCGCGCGGCGCGTGTCGCCCGCGAGCGCGAAGAGTTCGACCTTGATGCCTGCGCCGGGACGGCCGTTCGCGGTGTCGAGCACGTGGGTAGTGAGCTTGCCCATTCGCAATTGTCCTTGTGTGAATGCGAGGTGTCGGCGGCGGCCCGATCCATTACGTTTGCGGCGGATCGAGGCTCCACGTCAGTGGCTACATACCCGTCGGCGAATCGAAGCGAGCGCCGTGGCAGCCATTGTAGAAAGGATGCTCTGTCCCGAGCGCGAGCGATAGGAAAGATAATAGTTCGCGCATGATGGACAGCCAGACGAAAGCCGCGCCGGCTCATCGGCCGATCGTACCGGCGCCAAAAATGCACCACTATATTGGCGGTGTGAAGTTGGGTATCGCAACCGCGCGGGTTGTCAGCGGGATTTTGGCTACCGAAGGTAAGCGCTGTGCGTCGCGACACACCCGTGCAAAGGCAGGCCTTTGGCACGGACAACCCCGAAGACGGCGACTCACGCTGGGTAACCGGGCCAATGGCGTTCAACGGAACGCGACGGCACGGTGGCGTGCCGCCGCATCGCGTTCGAACGGCTTTGCATGCAGGCAATCAGGCGGACAGACGAATGACGATGAATGAAGCACTGAAACAACCCGGTAAAACGATGCTCGTGAAGCACGCGGACGTGCTGGTCACGATGGATGACGAGCGGCGTGAACTGCGCGACGCCGGGCTGTATATCGAGGACAACCGGATCGTCGCGGTCGGACCGACCGCGCAACTGCCGCAATCGGCCGACGAGGTACTTGACCTGCACGGCCATCTCGTGATTCCGGGCCTCGTCAACACGCATCACCACATGTACCAGAGCCTCACGCGCGCGATTCCCGCCGCGCAGAACGCCGAGTTGTTCGGCTGGCTCACGAACCTGTACAAGGTGTGGGCGAACCTCACGCCTGACATGATCGAAGTATCGACGCTGACCGCGATGGCCGAGCTGCTGCTGTCGGGCTGCACGACGTCGAGCGACCATTTGTACATCTATCCGAACGGCAGCCGTCTCGACGACAGCATCGCGGCCGCGCGCCGAATCGGCATGCGCTTTCATGCGGCGCGCGGCAGCATGAGCGTGGGACGCAAGGACGGCGGCCTGCCGCCCGATTCGGTGGTCGAGCGCGAAGCGGACATCATGAAGGACACGCAGCGTCTGATCGAGACGTATCACGACGATGGGCGCTACTCCATGCTGCGCGTCGTCGTGGCGCCGTGCTCGCCGTTTTCGGTGAGCCGCGACCTGATGCGCGAATCGGCGGCGCTCGCGCGCCAGTATGGCGTGTCGCTGCATACGCATCTGGCGGAGAACCTCAACGACGTCGCGTACAGCCGCGAGAAGTTCGGCATGACGCCGGCCGAGTATGCGCACGATCTCGGCTGGGTCGGTCATGACGTATGGCATGCGCACTGCGTGCAACTCGACGACGCGGGCATTGCGCTGTTCGCGCGCACCGGCACCGGCGTCGCGCACTGTCCGTGCTCGAATATGCGGCTCGCGTCGGGCATCGCGCCGGTCAAGCGCATGCGGCTCGCGGGCGTGCCGGTTGGGCTCGGCGTCGACGGCTCGGCGTCGAACGACGGTGCGCAGATGGTCGCCGAAGTGCGCCAGGCGCTGCTGCTGCAGCGCGTCGGTTTTGGGCCCGATGCGATGACCGCGCGCGAGGCGCTCGAAATCGCGACCCTGGGTGGTGCGCGCGTGCTCAATCGCGACGACATCGGCGCGCTCGCGCCCGGCATGGCCGCGGATTTCGTCGCGTTCGATCTGCGTGAGCCGCATTTTGCCGGCGCGCTGCACGATCCGGTGGCGGCTCTGGTATTCTGCGCGCCGTCGCAGGTCAGCCATAGCGTGATCGACGGCAAGGTGGTGGTGAAGAATGGGCAGTTGGCGACGCTCGAACTCGGGCCGGTGATCGAGCGGCATAACGCGCTCGCGCGGCAGCTTTACGAGGCGGCCGCTTGAGCTCGAGCGGAAGGGGCGGCACTCGCGCCGCGCGCAAGCCGCGAGTCGCTGATCCGTGAGCGGCGGTGCCGGTGCGATCGGCGCCGCATGCGGCGTCAGGGCTTGTCGATCAACGTCCGGGTCGCCTCGCCAACCACGCCGCGCAGCCAGCGCACTTCATCGGAATAATGCACGCGCTCGTGCCACAGCTGGTAGTACTGCATCGGCGGAAAGTCGAGCGGCGCGGGCATCACGGTCAGCGGCAGAAAGTTCGCGTAGTAGTCGGCAAAGAGGCGCGTCGTCGTGAAGATCAGATCGGATTTGATCAGCACGTACGGCGCGAGATTGAAGTAGGGCAGCGTGACGACCACATGGCGCTTGAGCCGCTCGCGCGCGAGGTGCACGTCGATCGCGCCGCGCTGGCCGACCGAATACGGCGTCGGCGCGAGATGTGGCGCGTTCAGGTACTGGTCGAGCGTGAGCCCGCCGCGTTTGGCGAACGGATGCGTGTTGCTCATCAGGCACACGATCTGATCGACGAACAGGTTCGACAGATGCAACTGCTCGGGCGGCTCCGGCCAGTTGCCGACCACGATGTCGAGCTTGCCGTCCTCGAGCGCGAGTTCGTAGTCGAACGCGGGGCCGAGCGAATGGAATTCGAGCGTCGCGTTCGGCGCGGCCTTGCGGAAACGTTCGACGACCGTCGGCACGAACAGCACGTTCAGGTAGTCGGGACAGCCGATCCGGTAGCAGCGGATCGACGTGGCTGGATCGAAGTTGTGCTGCTGGAACTTGATGCGCTCGATTTCGCGCAGCGCGTTCTGCACCGGTTCGAGCAGGCGCAGACCGTACTCGGTCGGCACCATGCCGGACTTGCCGCGCACCAGCAGCGGGTCGCCGGTGATGTCGCGCAGACGGCGCAGCGCCGCGCTGATGGCGGGTTGGGACTGGTTCAGTTTGACGGCGGCGCGGGTGACGCTGCGCTCCATCAGTAGCGTGTGCAACACGCGCAGCAGGTACGTGTCGATCGCCTCGCGTTGCTGGCTCATGGATTCTCCGAATATATGTGCAGGCTGATCGAACGAACGTGGGGGTATATGCGTTTTAATATGGACGAAAAACGGCGTCAAGGGCGACATACCCGCAGAGCTTGTAGCGGCGGGGGTTTGCGGGAATTTTGTCAACTCGACTGAGTGTGGGCGAATTAGGTATTGTCATCCGGTTGTGGTGACGGATCGCCCGCCGGCGGGGCGGACCGATAGTCCGCAATCCGGCGGCAAGCAGGCGCCAAGCAGGCGGCAAGCAGCGTCACGAACGCACTACGGAATCTCATGAGCGACACTCCACTTAGCGACGGCGCGCAACTCACCGGCCAGGCGGTGCCTCGGCTCGCGCTGACGGGCATCACGAAGCAGTACCCGGCCGTGCGCGCCAACGACGACGTCACGCTCGTCGTCGCGCCCGGCGAAATCCACGCGGTGCTCGGCGAGAACGGCGCGGGCAAGAGCACGCTGATGAAGATCATCTACGGCGCCGTGCGACCCGACGCCGGCGAGATCCGTTGGGAAGGCGAGACGGTCGAGATCGCGAGTCCGGCGGCCGCCCGCAAGCTCGGCGTCGGCATGGTGTTCCAGCACTTCTCGCTGTTCGAGACGCTGACGGTCGGCGAAAACATCGCGCTCGCGCTCGACGAACCGTTCGATCTGAAGACGTTGGCCAAACGCATTCGCGAGGTGTCGGCCGACTACGGGCTCGACATCGATCCGCAGCGGCATGTCCACAGCCTCACCGTCGGCGAGCGGCAGCGTGTCGAAATCGTGCGCTGCCTGCTGCAGAATCCGCGTCTGTTGATCATGGACGAACCGACCTCGGTGCTGACGCCGCAGGCGGTCCGCAAGCTCTTCACGACGCTGCGCCGGCTCGCGGCCGAGGGCTGCAGCATCCTCTACATCAGCCACAAGCTCGACGAAATCCAGGAGTTGTGCGACACCGCGACGGTGATGCGCGGCGGTCGCGTGACCGGCCATGTGACGCCGAAGAACGAGACGCATGCATCGCTCGCGCAGTTGATGGTCGGCCACTCGCTGCCGGACTACACGCGGCGCGAGCACAAGCCGGGCGCGGTGCTGCTCGACGTCAGGCAGTTGTCGGTCGCGAGCGACGATCCGTTCGGCACCTCGTTGCGCGACGTGTCGTTCAGCGTGCATGCGGGCGAGATCTTCGGCATTGCCGGTGTGTCGGGCAACGGGCAGGCGGAACTGCTCGCGGCGTTGTCCGGCGAGAAGCGCGCTGAAAAACGCAGCCTGCCGGCCGACGCGATCACGATCTGCGGCAAACCGGCCGCGCGCCTCGGCGCGGGCGCTCGGCGCGCGCTCGGCTTCGGCTTCGTGCCCGAAGAGCGGCTCGGCCGCGGCGCGGTGCCGGCGATGAGCCTTGCCGACAACGCGCTGCTCACCGCGCATCGGCAGAGCATGGTCAACTCGGGCTGGATCAAAACGGCTGTGATGCGCGCATTCGCGAAGCGCTGCATCGACGCGTTCGACGTGCGCTGCGGCGGCCCCGACGCGCTCGCGCAAAGTCTGTCGGGCGGCAATCTGCAGAAATACATCATGGGCCGCGAGATTTTGCAGGCGCCGAAGGTGCTCGTGGTCGCGCAGCCGACGTGGGGCGTCGATGTCGGCGCGTCGGCGTTCATCCGTCAGCAACTGCTCGATCTGTCGGCGCGCGGCGTTGCGATTCTGGTGATCTCGGAGGAACTGGAAGAGCTGTTCGATATCTGCGATCGCATCGCGGTGCTCGCGGGCGGGCGGCTTTCGCCGGTGCGCGCGACCGGTGCGACCAACGCCGAGGAAATCGGCCGCTGGATGGCGGGGCTGTTCGGCGACCGCGAGGGCGCGGCGCCCGCGGCGGATCAACCGGCGCATGCATGAGGCGAGGCGTTGCCCGCCGGCCACGCCAACACGCTAACCACGCACGCGAATGCGGACCCTGAAGAACAGAACCCGAACAAATACACGCTACCCATGATGCTTCCCTATCGACTCGAAGCCCGCACGTCGCCGTCGCGCACGATGCAGCTCGCCGTGCCGCTGATCGCCGCGTTGCTGACGCTCGCGATCGGCTTCCTGATCTTCGGCCTCGTCGGCCGCGACCCGTTGCAGGCGATGCACGGGTTTTTCATCGAGCCGCTGTCGAGCATCAACGGCTGGTCGGAGCTGCTGCTGAAGGCGTCGCCGCTGTGCCTGATCGGCCTCGGTCTCGCGATCGGCTATCGCGCGAACGTGTGGAACATCGGCGCCGAAGGGCAGATGCTGCTCGGCGGCATCGCGGCGAGCGGCGTCGCGATTTATTTCGATCAGGCGAGCGGCTGGTGGATCCTGCCGACCATGATGGCGGCCGGCATCCTCGGCGGCATGGCGTGGGCCGCGATTCCCGCGTTTCTGAAGAGCCGCTTCAATACCAACGAGATTCTCGTGAGCCTGATGCTCACGTACGTCGCGACGCAACTGCTGATCTATCTCGTGAGCGGCCCGTGGCGCGATCCGCAGGGCATGAACTTCCCGCTGTCGGAGATGTTCAGCGGCGACGCGCTGTTTCCGACGCTGTATGGCGACTGGCACTGGAAATTTCTGCGTGGCACGCGCCTGAACGCGTCCGTGTTCCTCACGCTGATCGCGATTCCGCTCGTCTGGCTGTTCATGCGCAAGAGCTTCGCGGGCTACCGGATGAACGTTGGCGGACTTGCGCCGCTCGCCGCGCGTTACGCCGGTTTCTCCGACAAGAAGACGATCTGGACGTCGCTGCTGATTAGCGGCGGCCTCGCGGGCCTCGCCGGTATGGGCGAAATCGCCGGTCCGATCGGCCAGTTGCAGGCGACGTGGTCGCCGGGCTACGGCTTCACCGCGATCATCGTCGTGTTCGTCGGCAGGCTGCATCCGCTCGGCATCGTGCTCGCCAGTCTGCTGATGGCGTTGCTGTATCTCGGCGGCGAAGCGGTGCAGACCTCGATGCAATTGCCGCAGGCGCTCTCGGGCGTGTTCCAGGGGCTGCTGCTGTTCTGCCTGCTCGGCGCCGACCTGTTCGTGAACTACCGCGTGCGGCGCCGCTCGGCCGCAGCAGTGGCTCGTTAAGTTTGCCAATCAGCTCGCCAATCCGCTTTCAGACTCGATATGGATATCCAGCAAGCCAGCGCGCTCACGTCGAGCGCGATCACCGCGTCGATCCCGCTGATGTTCGCGGGCGCCGGCGAACTCGTCGCCGAAAAATCGGGCGTACTCAATCTTGGCGTGGAAGGGATGATGCTGATGGGCGCCGTCAGCGGCTACGCGGTCACGTCGATCACCGGCAGCCCGTGGCTCGGCGTGCTCGCCGCGATCGGCGCCGGTCTCGCGATGTCGCTGCTGTTCGCGTTCCTCACGCTGACGATGCTCGCCAACCAGGTCGCGACCGGCCTGTCGCTGACGATCTTCGGCATCGGGCTGTCCGCGTACGTCGGCAAGCCGTACACGTCGGCGGCGGTGCGCGCGACGATCGATACGTGGACGATCCCCGGGCTGTCGAACATCCCGGTGCTCGGCCCCGCGCTGTTTACCCTCACGCCGCTCGATTACCTCGCGTTCCTGATGTTCGCCGCGATCGGCTGGTTCCTCTATCGCACGCGCGCGGGACTCGTGCTGCGCTCGGTCGGCGAATCGCCGCAGGTCGCGCATTCGGTCGGCTTTCCGGTGGTCGGCGTGCGCTATGGGGCGGTCGCGTTCGGCGGTGGCATGGCGGGGCTCGCGGGCGGCTACTATTCGATCGTCAATCTGCACCTGTGGCAGGAGAACCTGACCTCGGGCCGCGGCTGGATCGCCCTCGCGCTCGTGGTGTTCGCGACGTGGCGCCCTGGGCGACTGCTGATCGGCTCGCTGCTGTTCGGCGCGGTGACGGGGCTGCAGTTCTATGCGCAGGCGATCGGTGTGCCGGTGCCGACGCAGTTCCTCGCGATGCTGCCGTACGTCGCGACGATCGTCGTGCTCGCGCTGATCTCGCGCAATCCGAACACGATTCGCCTGAATGCACCCGCGTCGCTCGGCAAGCCGTTTTTCTCGGCGGGCTGACGGCGACACAGGTCCTTTATCGATCCGCTCAAACTATTCGCTCATCACGACAGGGGAGAAAACATGAAGAGAAGAAATCTGCTGACCGCTTTCGCTTGGGGTGCGGCGTCGCTGGCGCTTGCGGCGCCGCTCGCGCAAACCGCGCAGGCCGCTGACGTTCCGGGCGTCGCGTTCGTCTATCTCGGCAATCCGGGCGATGCTGGCTGGACCTTCGCGCACGATCAGGGCTCGCGGGAAGCCGAAGCGAAGTTCGGCAACAGGATCAAGATCACGCGCGTCGAGAACGTGCCCGAATCGGCCGACTCCGAGCGCGTGTTCCGCGATCTCGCGAACAAGGGCAACAAGATCATCTTCGGCACGAGCTTTGGCTACCAGGACTTCGAGCTGAAGGTCGCGAAGGACTTCCCGGACACCATCTTCCTGCACGCGACCGGCTACAAGAAGGCGCCGAACTTCGGCACCTACGACGTGCGCATGTACCAGGGCGCGTATCTGGCCGGCGTCGCCGCGGGCTACGTGACGAAGAGCAACACGCTCGGCTTCGTCGCGTCGGTGCCGATTCCGGAAGTGGTGCGCAACATCAACGCGTTCACGCTCGGCGCGCGCTCGGTGAATCCGAAGGTGCATACGAAGGTGATCTGGATCAACAGCTGGTTCGATCCGGGCAAGGAAAAGCAGGCCGCCGAAACGCTGATCGGCCAGGGCGCCGACGTGCTGCTGCAGAACACCGATTCGAGCGCGACGCTCGCGACCGCGTCGGAGAAGCACGTGCACGCGTTCGGCTGGGATTCGGATATGAAGAAGTTCGGTCCTGACGCGCATCTCGGCTCGGTCGTCGCGCACTGGGGCGTGTACTACAGCGCGGTGATCCAGCAGGTGCTCGACGGCAAGTGGACGAACGCTCCGGTGTGGTGGGGCATTCCGCAGAAGGCTGTCAATCTCGAGGACCTGAACACGTCGGCGATTCCGGCCGATGGGCAGAAGCAGGTTGCCGCGAAGCGCGACGAACTCGCGAGCGGCAAGCGCGACGTGTTCACGGGCCCGATCAAGGATCAGTCGGGCACGGTGAAGGTGCCTGAAGGCAAGACGCTGACCGATCCGGAACTGCAGCGCCTGAACTGGTACGTGGAGGGTGTCGACGGGTCGCTGCCGAAGTAAATCGGGCGGTCCGTTGTTGAAAAAAAAGCTGCGTCCAGCCCCGCCTGGACGCAGCTTTTCTGTTTGCGGCTTGCGCGTGGCAACGGGCAAGCGTGTCGTGCGGTCGCCGCTCAGTCCTCGATGCGCAGGCCGACCTTCAGCGTTACCTGCCAGTACGCGACCTTGCCGTTCTCGATCTGGCCGCGCGTTTCCGTGACCTCGAACCAGTGCAGATTGCGCAGCGTTTCCGACGCTTTGGCAATCGCGGTGGTGATCGCGTCGTCGATCGATTGCTTCGACGAACCGGTCAGTTCGATCTTCTTGTAAACGTGTTCTGACATGAGTTCCTCCTTGGTGTGCGTCGCTGGTCAGTAAAACGCTGCTCGGAAACGTGCATGGAAAAAGTATAGGCAACGGTTCGCGCAGTCCGACGGACAGATGCGCCCTCGCCAGCGCAATCGCCTGCGCGGCGGATCAGACGCCGCCGCTCGAACCATCGATACTGCACATCGCATGCCCGGTATCGCGCGACTTCAGCGCCTGGCGCGGTCGCTATCATCTGTACGCAACATAAGCGATTCAATCTGATAGCCGACGAGGTTCGAACGTGGAAACTGGTTTTTGCGGCCCCGGCCTGATGGGCGCGCCGATGATCCGGCACCTGCTGCGCCGCGCCGCATGCGCTGGATCGTCGATCATTCGAGCATTGCGCCGGCCGCGACGCGCGCGCTGGCGCGGCGGGTGGCGGATTTCGGCGAGGCGGGCGGGGGGCGGACGGCGCGGCGGGGGAGCGCCTACGAGACCGGCACGCCGATGCCGGTCGCGTCGACGGTCCGGCAATTGCTGCGACTGGGTGCCGCGATGGGACTCGCCGACGCGGATTTTTCGGCCTTCATCGACATTCTGCAGACGCCACGCGGCGGCTCGAACGGGTGACGCGGGCCGCGCCGGACCAACTGTCGGGTTGAAATCTCCAAACCTGCTAAAATATTGGGTTTTTCGCCGATATCACATTCAAAGGGACGCGCTGTGCTGTCTACTGCCAATATCACCATGCAATTCGGGCCGAAGCCCCTCTTCGAGAACATTTCGGTCAAATTTGGGGGAGGGAATCGCTATGGCCTGATCGGTGCGAACGGCTGCGGTAAATCCACCTTCATGAAGATTCTCGGTTCGGATCTCGAGCCCAGCTCGGGCAACGTGATGCTCGAGCCGAACGTGCGTCTGGGCAAGCTGCGCCAGGACCAGTTCGCGTACGAAGACGTGCGCGTGCTCGACGTCGTGATGATGGGCCACGCCGAAATGTGGGCCGCGATGACCGAGCGCGACGCGATCTACGCAAACCCCGACGCGACCGACGACGACTACATGCACGCGGCCGAGCTCGAAGCGAAGTTCGCCGAGTACGACGGCTACACGGCCGAAGCGCGCGCGGGCGAACTGCTGCTCGGCATCGGCATCGCGATCGAAGACCACAACGGCCCGATGAGCAACGTGGCGCCCGGCTGGAAGCTGCGCGTGCTGCTCGCGCAGGCGCTGTTCTCGAAGCCGGACGTGCTGCTGCTGGATGAGCCGACCAACAACCTCGACATCAACTCGATCCGTTGGCTGGAAGATGTTCTCAACCAGTACAACTCGACGATGATCATCATCTCGCACGACCGGCACTTCCTGAACCAGGTCTGCACGCACATGGCCGACATGGACTACGGCACGCTGAAGGTCTATCCGGGCAACTACGACGACTACATGCTCGCCAGCACGCAGGCGCGCGAGCGTCAGCAGGCCGCCAACGCGAAGGCGAAGGAGCGCGTGGCCGATCTGCAGGACTTCGTGCGCCGCTTCTCGGCGAACAAGTCGAAGGCGCGCCAGGCCACCAGCCGTCTGAAGATGATCGACAAGATCAAGATCGAGGAATTCAAGCCGTCGTCGCGGCAGAACCCGTTCATCCGCTTCGAGTTCGAGAAGAAGCTGCACAACATCGCGGTGGTCGCCGACAGTATCTCCAAGAAATACGAGCGCTCGATCTTCAATAACTTCAGCATCAGCGTGCAACCGGGCGAGCGCATCGCGATCATCGGCGAGAACGGCGCGGGCAAGACCACGCTGCTGCGCTCGTTGCTCGGCAATCTGCAACTCGACCACGGCACGGTGAAGTGGGCGGAAAACGCCAACGTCGGCTACATGCCGCAAGACACGTACGAAGAGTTTCCGGGCGACGTCACGCTGATGGACTGGATCGACCAGTACCGCAAGGAAGGCGACGACGAGCAGATGGTGCGCGGCACGCTCGGCCGGCTGCTGTTCAATGCGGACGACATCCGCAAGTCGGTCAAGGTGCTGTCGGGCGGCGAGAAGGGCCGCATGATCTGGGGCAAGCTGATGCTGGGCCGCCACAACGTGCTGCTGATGGACGAGCCGACCAACCACATGGATATGGAGTCGATCGAGTCGCTGCAGATCGCGCTCGACAAGTTCGACGGCACGCTGATTTTCGTCTCCCACGACCGCGAGTTCGTGAGCGGCCTCGCGAACCGGATCATCGAAGTGAAGACCAATGGCACGCTGAACGACTTCGGCGGCAACTATGAGGACTTCCTGACGAGTCAGGGCGTGCAATAAGCGCCTGGTTGGTGGTCTTCAGCTATTCCCAAAGGCCCACGCTGGCAGTTTGCCGGCGTGGGCCTTTTTGCTTTTGGTGGCTAGCCGGCGCCCCAGGCGAACATGCGTTCACAGTGAAGACCGCTCAATGATTCGATCGCGACAAGCCCGGACTAATGCCGGCTCGACGCAAGCCGTCGAATCACCTCATCCAGCTTGGCCATATGGCGAACCTTTCCTTGAAGCGCCTCGCTTGCAGGCTTCGCCGCTCTCGCCGTAGGGTGCCGCACGAGTTCGTGTAGAGGCCGCATCGGGTGACTGAGCAACGCGCTTTCCGCTTCCCGCCCAAGCGCAACGAACCGTACGGTTCGAGGGAACAGGCTGATGAAGTCGGCCAGAATCTGGCCCGTCGCATGTAGCTCGTGATTCGTTGGGCGGCGATTGCTCTGGGCATCTTCGTCCGCGAACGGATGAAACGGGAACGCATTCCATAGCGCAAACTCAGTCGGTCCGAATCCATTGGCAAGCATCGTCTGCCAGACGACCGAGGCGGTTCTCTCATAGACCCCGTAGTCGCGGTCCGTCATTCGAGACAGCGCATCACGGCAACTGGTGCGGGCTGCCGGGCCAGGGAGGTAGTCCGGTAGTGGGCTGTGGTCCGATCCCGTGGCGAAGCTGTTGAGCTTCGTATCGTTGCCAAGCAGAATCCGCTCGGAGGTCATCGCGATGCCTGTGAAACGCCCGCCGCGGCAGCTCAGCGCCTCCGCAATCAGGATGATCTCGACACTCCTTTGGCGGGCTTGCAGGTAGGCCGCAAGTTGTTGCTGGCGAATCCGCGGCGCGTTGATGCCGGGCTGATCGCGCTCATCGGTCTCGGACCATGGATTGAACACGTTCGCCATGCGGCGCCATTCTGCGAGGCACTGAACGAAGTCCTTGGCGGTGGTCATGTAGCCGAAGTTTTGCGAGGCGTTTTCAGGTTCAGTTGCGTCGGGATCTGAAGCGTCTATGGCCGCGAGCCGGCTCTGTCCAACGTATAGCACGTTGCGTAACGCGACCCTCGGTCGCAGCCCGACAATTGATCCGCTGATCGTCGGCGTCGGCATGCGCTTCTGATGCTCGCATCAGAAAACGTGGGCCATAAAAAATGCCGGGAGGTCCCGGCATTTTTTATGGCCGCAACCGGCATCAACGCTCAAGCGCGCAACGAACACCCTCACACCTTGTCGTTCTGAAACCGCATCGCCGTGCCTTCCCGTTCGATCCGAGTCCAGATCGCGCGCTTTTCCTCGTCGCTCAGAAACACCCAGTTCGACACTTCGGTGGCGGTGCGGCCGCAGCCTTTACAGACCTCGTCGAAGAGCGTGGAGCAGACGCCGATGCACGGGCTGTCGGGAAGATCGTGGAGATTCGAAGTCATCGGAAACCTTGAGGCGGGGAGGCGAAGTCCCGCTATGTTAACCGATGCGCGCCGTGCGCCTTGCATGCGCCGCTCAGCGTCGTGCGAACTTCATGTCAATTGCGCTGACCTTTGCGTCTGCGATCACGCCGAAGTCGCCAGTTGCCACATCAGCGCGCCATTGAGCGCAATGATGAACACCGCCGACAGCCATGACAGCACGAGCGGCACGCCGTGCACGCGCCAGCCGCGCATCAGCGCCGCATCGGACGCGCAGCGGATCAGCGGCACGACCGCGAGCGGCAATTGCAAGCTCAGCACGACCTGGCTCGCGACCAGCAACTGATTCGAGCCATGCTGACCGAACACGCCCACCGCGAGCAGGGCCGGCCCGATCGCGAGCGCACGCGTGAGCAGCGCGCGTTTCCAGCGCGGCAACCGCAGCCGCAGGAAGCCCTCCATCACCGTCTGACCGGCCAGCGTGCCGGTGACGGTCGCGCTGAGTCCGCACGCGAGCAGCGCCGTCGCGAACAGGATGCCGGCCCAGCGGCTGCCGACGAGCGGCGCGATCAGCCGATGCGCATCGGCCAGATCGGTCACGTCGCGATGACCGCTGGCATAGAACACGGCCGCCGCGACGATCAGCAGCGCCGCGTTGATCACGAACGCGAACGCAAGCGAGCCGAAAGTATCGAGATTGACGACGTGCAGCGCGGCCTTGATCTGCGCGTCGCTGCTGTCGGGCGCGTGATGCTTGACCAGCGCCGAATGCAGATACAGGTTGTGCGGCATGACCGTCGCGCCGACGATGCCCGCCGCGAGCCACAGCATGCCCGCGCTTCTGATCAGCTCCAGGCTCGGCGCGGTGCCGGCGAGCGCCGCGTGCCAGTCGGGCCGCGCGAGCGCGAGCTGCACGACGAAGCACAGGCCGACGAAGCCGATCAGCGCGGCGATCACCGCCTCCAGCCTGCGGCCGCCTTTCTGCTGGAGCGCGAGCAGCGCGAAGGTGCAGACCGCCGACATCAGCACGCCGACCGTCAGCGACACGCCGAGCAGCAGTTGCAGCGCGACCGCGCTGCCGACCACCTCGGCGACATCGCAGGCGATGATCGCGACCTCGCTCGTCAGCCACTGGAACAGCGTCGCGCGCCGGCCATTGCGCTCGCGGCACAATTGCGCGAGGTCGCGCCCGGTCACGACGCCGAGGCGCGACGACAGCCACTGCATCAGCATCCCCATCAGGCTCGACAGCAGCACGATGCCGAGCAGGCGGTAGCCGTAGCCCGCGCCGGCGCCGAGCGCGGTCGCCCAGTTGCCGGGATCGATATAGCCGACCGCGATCAGCGCGCCGGCGCCGAGGAACGAGAACCAGTGCGCCGGCCGCGTCGGCTCGCCCGGCAGACGCCGGCGCCGGTTGGGCCGCATCGCGAAAGGATTGGTGTTCATCGTGCCAGAGCTTGTGGGAAACGCATCCTGTTGCAAGTCACATGCCCATCGCACGCGCGCAGCGGCTGGCCGGCCATCGCGCGACGACGTCGCGCAATACGCATCAAAAGATCATGATAGGAGCATTCGAGCCGTCGTGGCGGCGCCGCGGCGCATGAAAGGCGCGCCGGACGCCGACGCGGCTCTGCACCGGCAAGCACCGTCCGGCACTCGCGCGCGCCAGAGCGGCGCACCGCCCAGGTGCGAGCCAACGCCGAGCTGACAACCAGATAACAGCGACGCGATGAAACCCTCGCAGCCTGTGCCCAGCGCGGATAAAGCGCGGCCGACGACCGCGTATTTTTCGGTAGACACGGGCCGATAACCCGTTAAAATTGCGCCCATTTTGCAAGGGTGCGGCCAGAGCCTGTACCGTTTGCGCGACAGCTCCGGGTTTTTTTTTGTGCGGGCAATAATTGGTGGTAGTTTTCGGGGTTTTCAGGGGACCGTGCGGGCGACGGCGCGGCTTGAGTGACGAGAGGATCGGAGAACGGGATGAACAAGCGGATAGTGGGGCATATGGCGGCGCTGATCTTGTGCGCGGCGCCGTGGTTGACGGCCGCTGCGAAGGATACGCAGCTCAACGTGTATAACTGGTCCGACTACATCGCGAAGGACACGATACCGAACTTCACCAAACAGACCGGCATCCAGGTCAAGTACGACAACTACGACAGCGACGACACGCTGCAGGCGAAGCTGCTCACCGGTCACTCGGGCTACGACATCGTCGTGCCGACCAGCAACTACGCGGGCAAGCAGATCGCCGCGGGCATCTTCGAGCCGCTCGACAAATCGAAGCTGCCGAACCTGAAGTACCTCGACCCGTCGCTGATGGCGCTCGTCGCCGGCGCCGATCCGGGCAACAAGTACGTGGTGCCCTGGGCGTACGGCACGACCGGCCTCGGCTACAACGTGACGAAGGTCCAGCAGATCCTCGGCAAGGACGCGCCGCTCGATAGCTGGGACATCCTGTTCAAGCCGGAATACATCTCGAAGCTGAAGGCCTGCGGCGTGTCGGTGCTCGACGCGCCGGACCAGATGTTCGCAGCTGCGCTGCACTACATAGGCAAAGACCCGATGAGCACGAACCCGGCCGACTACCGCGCCGCGCTCGCGATGCTGAAGAAAATCCGCCCGTACATCACGCAGTTCAACTCGTCGGGCTATATCAACGACCTCGTCGGCGGCGACATCTGCTTCGCGTACGGCTGGTCGGGCGACGTCGTGATTGCCAAGCATCGCGCGATCGAAGCGAAGAAGCCGTACAAGATCGAGTACTTCGTGCCGAAGGGCGGCGCGCCGGTGTGGTTCGACGTGATGGCGATTCCGAAGGACGCGAAGCACAAGGAAGCCGCGCTCGAGTGGATCAACTACATCGAGACGCCGCAGGTGCACGCCGCGATCACCAACGCCGTGTACTACCCGAGCGTCAATATGGAAGCACGCAAGTACGTGGACAAGGACGTCGCGAACGATCCGGCCGTGTACCCGTCGCCGGAAACCATCAAGACGCTGTTCCTGTTGAAACCGCTGCCGCAGGAAATCCAGCGGCTGCAAACGCGGCTGTGGACCGAGTTCAAGTCCGGCCGCTAAGCGCGACAACAAACAGATAAGCAGCCTATGAAGCCCTCGGTGTTCACCGGGGGCTTTGTTCGTCAAACGCCGGAGTGAAGCAGCATTATGATGAGTAGTGACCAGCCGGGCGCGCTGGCCGGGACGGCGGTGCCGTCGACGGGCTCGAACGCCGTGACGGGCGACGCAGCGGAGCAGTTCATCCAGATCGTCGATGTCGTGAAGAAGTTCGGCGAGACCGTCGCGGTCAAAGGGGTCAATCTGACGGTGAAGAAGGGCGAGCTGTTCGCGCTGCTCGGCAGCTCGGGCTGCGGCAAGTCGACCCTCCTGCGCATGATGGCCGGGCTCGAAACCGTGACATCGGGCAAGATCCTGATCGATGGCGAAGATCTCGTGCAACTGCCGCCGTATCGCCGGCCGGTCAACATGATGTTCCAGTCGTACGCGCTCTTTCCGCACATGACGGTCGAGGCGAACGTGGCGTTCGGCCTCAAGCAGGAAGGCGTGCCGAAGGCCGAGCTGAAAGACCGCCTGCACAACGCGCTCGAACTCGTGCAGATGGGCCGCTTCGCGAAGCGCAAGCCGCATCAGCTGTCGGGCGGGCAGCAGCAGCGCGTTGCGCTCGCGCGCTCGCTCGTCAAGCGGCCGAAGCTGCTGCTGCTCGACGAGCCGATGTCGGCGCTCGACAAGCAGATCCGCCAGCGCACGCAGATCGAGCTCGTCAACATTCTCGACCAGGTCGGCGTCACCTGCATGATGGTCACGCACGATCAGGAGGAAGCGATGACGATGGCCAACCGCCTCGCCGTGATGAGCGAAGGCCAGATCGTGCAGCTCGGCACGCCGCATGAAGTCTACGAGTACCCGAACAGCCGTTTCTCGGCGGAATTCATCGGCTCGACCAATCTGTTCGAAGGCCGCACGGTCGAGGACGAGCCCGATCACGTGTTCATCGAAACGCCGGATCTGACGTGCCATTTGCACGTCAATCACGGCATCACCGGTCCGCTCGGCATGCCGGTGACGATCTCGGTGCGCCCCGAACGCATCGCCCTCACGCGTAAGCCGCCGGAGGGCGCCTACAACTGGGGCAGGGGCGTCGTCACGAATATCGCGTACATGGGCGGCTATTCGCTGTATCACGTGAAGCTCGACGGCGGCAAGACCGTGATCGCGAACGTGACGAGCCTGGCGCTCACTGAAATCGATCCGCCATCCTGGGGCGACGAAGTCTACGTGCGCTGGAGCGCATCGGCCGGCGTGGTGCTGACGTCATGAAAGAGGCGCTTTCGTCGTTTTTCGCGTGGCCCGTGCGGCGTCTGAAGTTCAGGGGACGCACCGCGGTGGTGGCGGGGCCGTTCATCTGGCTGCTGCTGTTCTTCCTCGTGCCGTTCCTGCTGGTCGTGAAGATCAGCTTCGCCGATTCGCAGCTCGGCATTCCGCCGTACACGCAGCTCGTCACCTTCGCGGAAGGCGCGCTGCACATCACGCTCGATCTGTCGCACTACGCGTTTCTGTTGACCGACAGCCTGTACTTCGCGACCTATGTGAATTCGGTCGTGGTCGCGGCGATTTCGACCGTGCTGTGTCTGCTGATCGGCTATCCGATGGCGTACTACATCGCGCGCTCCAATCCGGCCACCCGCAACCTGCTGATGATGGCCGTGATGCTGCCATTCTGGACCTCGTTCCTGATCCGCGTGTACGCATGGATCGGCATTCTGAAGAACAACGGGCTGCTGAATAACTTCCTGATGTCGGTCGGCCTGATCCATTCGCCGATCGAGCTGTATCACACGAACACGGCGGTCTATATCGGCATGGTCTATTCGTACCTGCCGTTTCTCGTGATGCCGCTGTACGCGCATCTCGTGAAAATGGACCTGACCTTGCTGGAAGCCGCCTACGACCTCGGCGCGAAGCCGTGGAAGGCGTTCTGGCAGATCACGCTGCCGCTGTCGAAGAACGGCATCATCGCCGGCTGTCTGCTGGTGTTCATTCCGGCGGTCGGCGAGTACGTGATTCCCGAGTTGCTCGGCGGCGCGAACACGCTGATGATCGGCCGCGTGATGTGGAATGAGTTCTTCGACAACGCCGACTGGCCGATGGCGTCCGCCGTCACATGCGCGATGGTGTTGCTGCTGCTGGTGCCGATGGCGCTGTTCCAGCATGCCCAGGCGAAGGCATTGGAGGAGGGCCGCCAATGAAGCCGAATCGCATGCTGCAGCTGATCGCTCTGGGCATCGGCTTTCTGTTTCTGTATATCCCGATCGTCAGCCTCGTCGTGTATTCGTTCAACGAATCGCAACTGATGACGGTGTGGACGCGCTTCTCGACGCGCTGGTACGCGGCGCTGTTGCAGGACGGCGAGCTGATCACGTCGGCGTGGCTGTCGCTGCGTATCGGCCTGCTCACGGCGTTCGCGTCGGTGATCATCGGCACGTGGGCCGGCTTCGTGCTCGCGCGCATGGGGCGCTTTCGCGGCTTCACGCTGTACACCGGCATGATCAACGCGCCGCTGGTGATCCCCGAAGTGATTCAGGGTATCTCGCTATTGCTGCTGTTCATCGAAATGGCGCGCTGGATCGGCTGGCCGGCCGAACGCGGCATCTTCACGATCTGGATCGGTCACGTGATGCTGTGTATTTCGTACGTCGCGATCATCGTGCAATCGCGCGTGCGCGAACTGCATCCGTCGCTCGAGGAAGCCGCGCTCGACCTCGGCGCGACACCGCTGCGCGTGTTCTTCTTCGTCACGCTGCCGCTGATCTCACAGGCGCTGGTGTCGGGCTGGCTGCTGTCGTTCACGCTGTCGATCGACGACGTGGTGCTGTCCGCGTTCCTGTCGGGTCCCGGTTCGACGACCTTGCCGCTCGTCGTGTTCTCGCGCGTGCGACTTGGTCTGAATCCGGAGATGAATGCGCTCGCGACGCTGTTCATCGCGGTCGTCACGGTCGGCGTCGTCGCGGCGAACTTCTTCATGCAACGCGCGGAGCGCAGGCGGGCCGTGATGGCGGTTTGAGCTTGCGCGACGCGCGGGCATCGCGCGCGACGCGTGATTGAACTGGAAATCGCGGCCCTCACTTCTTCTGACGATAGCGATGATCGAGTCCCTTCTGCGCGTGCTGGACTGGCAGCCGCTCTATCGGCTGTGGGAACTGATCGTGATCATCGTGAAGTTTCTGTGGGAGCTGTTGCAGTTGCTGAGCGGTGGCGGGTAACGAATGCGCCGGCCCATGCCCGCGGCGCCGGATTGCCATTGTGCGGACTCAACGCGCGAAGCGGTAATCCTGCTGCCGCACGCGGCGCGTACGCTGGCGAAAGCTGAACGTGAAGCCGGGCCAGATCGCGGTGACTTTGCCGCTCTGCGTCTGATACCAGCTGTGGCAGCCGCTAGTCCACACCGCGTGCCGCATCTCCTGTTGCAAACGCGCGTTGAAATCGCGCTGCACGTCGGCGCGCAAGGTCATCGTGCGCGCATTCTGTTTGCGCAGCACGCGCAGGCAATCGCCGATATACCGCAGTTGCGACTCGATCATGTAGATCATCGAGTTATGGCCGAGCCCCGTGTTCGGGCCGGCGATCATGAAGAAGTTCGGGATGTTCGCGATGCTCGTGCCGAGATAGGCCTCGGGGCCATCGCGCAGCCATAGCGTGCTGAGGTCGGTGCCGTCGAGGCCGGTCACTTCGAACGGCGCGGGCACGTCGTTGACCTGGAAGCCGGTGCCGCAGATGATCGCGTCCGCGTGGTGGTGCACGCCGTCGTCGGTCACGATGCCATCCGCGACGATCTCGCGGATACCGCTCGTCACGACGTCGACGTTCGGCTGACAGACGGCCGGGTAATAGTCGCTCGACAGCAGCACGCGCTTGCAGCCGAGCCGGTAGTTCGGCGTGAGCTTCGCGCGCAGCGCCGGGTCCTTGACGCGTCGCTGCAGATAGCTGAGACCGAACTTCATCGGCGTCTTCATCAGCTTCGGATTGACGACGAACGCGATCCCACGCGACTCGAGCTGCCAATAGATCGCGCTGCGAACGAAGCGCTGCGTGAACGGCAGCGTACGGAACAGCCATTGCGCGCGCAGGCCGATCGGCTTGTCGCGCTTCGGCATCACCCACGGCGCGGTGCGCTGGAACAGAGCCAGATGCGCGACACGCGGCTGGATTTTCGGCACGAACTGGATCGCGCTCGCGCCGGTGCCGATTACCGCGACGCGTTTGCCGTCGAGCGGATAGGCGTGATCCCAGCGCGCCGAATGGAATAGCTTGCCCTCGAAACGTTCGATGCCGGCGATGCGCGGCAGCGCGGGACGCGACAGCGGACCGTTCGCGGCGATCAGCACGTCGGCCTCGACGATTTCGCGCGCGCCGTTCGTGTCCAGTTCGACGAGCCAGATCTGCCGCGCTTCGTCGAAGCGCGCGGCGCTCACTTTCGCATTGCAGCGCACGTAGCGATCGACGCCGTACTTGCGCGCGCAGTGCTGCAGATACGCGAGAATTTCGGCCTGGCTGCTGAACGAGCGCGACCACGCCGGATTCGCCTCGAACGAGAACGAATAGAGATGCGAGGGGACATCGCAGGCCGCGCCGGGGTAGGTATTGTCACGCCACGTGCCGCCGATGCCGCTCGCGGCCTCATAGACCGTAAACGACGTGATGCCCATTTGCTGCAGACGGATGGCCATGCCGATGCCGGCAAAGCCACTGCCGACGATCGCAATGCGCAGCGCGGTGGATGAAGCGGAAGGGGCAGGCGTCACGGCGGTCTCCGGCACGGGGCGAAAGCGGCGGGTGAAACGATAGCGGCTACGGCGCGCTCGACTCGCGCGGCGCGACGAGCAGGGGCGAAATCGCGCGTCTACAGCTGTCTACACACGGCTTAACGCGCAGGGTAGACAACTGTACACATCGCGTCAAGATCGTTTAGAGTGCAGCTATTAAACGCGCATACCGCGCGACGATTGAACGCACGATGACGACCGTCCCCGAAGCAGCGTCCGTCGCCGGCCCGGAGTTGCCGCCCGGCAAGCGCAAGCTGATCGAAGCCGCGCTGCGGTTGACCGCCGGCGGCCGCAGTTTCGCGAGCCTCGGCTTGCGCGAGCTCGCACGCGAGGCGGGGCTCAATCCGAACACGTTCTACCGCCATTTCAGCGCGCTCGACGAGCTTGCGCGCGAAGCCGTCGCCTCGGTGAGCCGACGGCTTCGGCCGATGCTGCGGCGCGAGCGCTGGCTCGCCGCGCACAACGAACCGCACAGCGTGCCGCGGCGCGCGTGCGTCGCGTTTTTCGCGTTCGCGCTCGCGAACCGCGAGGCTTTCCTGAGCGCGCTGGCCGAATACCACGGCACGTCGCCGGCTTTGCGCGAAGCGGTGCGCGCGAACCTGCACGAGGTGTCGGCGGAGATGGCGGACGACGTCGTGCAGCTCGAATTGATGCCGCGACTCGCGCGCGAGACCGTCGACGAAGTCTGCACGCAGATCGTGCTGCAACTGTTTCATCTATCCGCTGAATACATCGATGCGAACGCCGCGCGCCGCGACGCATTGATCGATTACGCGGAACGTTTCATCGTGCGGCTGCTTGCGGGGGCGGTCGTGCTCGCGCAGCACGAGGGTAGCCAGGCGGAGTCGGCGCGGGCCTGACCTGAACGAAGGCGGTACACAAAACCGGCAGGCAAAAAACAGGCTCCGCGAAGGAGCCTGTCTTTTCATTCGACGCGGATCGATCGGGTTCGATCAGGTATCGGTCCAACCGCCGGAATCGTCGTTGCTGCCCATGTCGATGCCGCCGCCGCTGCCGTCATCGTTCCAGTCGTTCGAACCCTGACCGAAGTCGAGGCCGCCGCCGTTTCCGCCGTCGTTGCCGCGCCGGCGCAGTTCGTCGGGGTCGACGACCACGTCGCGCTCGACTACGCGGTCACGCCCATGACTGAGCGCCTCGCCAAGCAGCACGCCGGTCAGCAGACCGCCCATGCCGCCACCCATGCCACCGCCTTGCTGCACGATGACCTGCGGCTGCTGCTGATAGGGACCCTGTTGCGGATAAGGCGCTTGCGGGTTGCCGAAGCGCTCGGCCTCCTGCGCGTACGTCGATTGCTGAGCGCTGCCCACGGACGCGGCGGTCGGATCGGGCCGGCCGTCGGCGCGCGCGCGCAGGCTCGCGATGCGCTGCTCGAATTCGTCGAGTGCATAGGGCGGCAGCGGATTCTTGCCGTTCGACAGCGTTTCGACGGCGCCGCGCAACTGTTCTTCGGTCGCTTCGACGTCTTTCTCGAGCAACTCGTGACCCGGCGCGGCGGATAGCTTCACGTCGAGCTTGATCGACCGCACCGTGTTGAGCATGTCGGTGGCGCGCTTCAATTGCGCGCGGCGGTCCTCGTCGGCGCGCGTGTCTTCCTGGCTACGCGCGCGGCGCAAGGTCCAGCGCAGTACGAGCGCGATCACCGCGATCAGAACAATGATACCGATCCACATACCCACCCCCGGACCATGCCGTTGTTGCGCTTGCGACATCATCGCCGACTGTTGCTGCACAGCAGGCGCATTCTGCTGCGCGAACGGATTCGCGGCGTGACGGGTGACGTTGCCGCCCGCGCGTTCCGCGTCGCGGCGCAGGCGCGCTTCGGTTTGCGCGAAGCGGCTCGGGTCGGTGAAGCGGATCTGCGGATCGAGCGTCTTTGCCTGTTGGAGCTGCGCGAGCGCCTCGGCGGAACGGCCTTCGCGATCGAGCACCTGGGCGTACAGATAGTGCGCGTGTGCGTTGTTCGGATGCGCTTGCAACACTTCGGTGAGGCCGGCGTCGGCCTGCTGCCAGTTGCCCTGCGACATCGCCGATTCGATTTGCTGGGCGGTCGGCACCGCGAACGCCGCGGCCGACACGAGCAGCAGCGAAGCGAAGGCGGTTGCGAAAAGTTTTTTCATTTGCGGACCGGGCGGGGCGCGCCCGTCTCCATCAGTCGATTGCGGTGGCTGCCTGTGGCGGCCGGTATGCCGGTGCGTTCAGAAGCGAGCGCACCGGCATGTACTGCTACTGCTGTCATTGCTGGGTGTACTTGCTGCGAGGAAGTACAGGCATCCAGCATTTACTGCGCCGGCGTATTGAGCTGCTTCTTCAGCGCTTCGAGCCGATCGTCGACGGACGGGCCGCGGTTCAGATCCGCGAGCTTGTCGTCGAGCGCCTTGCCGCTTTTTTCGTCGGCGGAGTTCAGACGCGCGTCGGAACGCGCGTTCGACAGCGCGACTTTATCTTCCAGCTTCTGGAAATCCTCGGACAGGTTCTTGCCGCCGATGCCGCCGAGTGCGGTGGCCGCGGTATCTTTCGCCTGCGCGATCTGCTGCTTGGCTTGCAGGATGTTCGAGCGCGCGTTCAGGTCGTTGCGGCGCGTGCGCATGTCCTCGATCTGGCTCTTCAGTTGTGCGACCGACGGCTCCAGCGAAGTCAGTTCTTTGGTCAGCGCATCGCGTTCGGCTTCGGCCGTGGCCTGCGCGCCGAGCGCTTCACGCGCGAGCGCTTCGTCGCCGGACTGCAGCGCACGGCGAGCACCGTCTTCATACTTCTTCGCCTTGTCCGCGGCAACATCGCGCTTGCTTTGCTGGGTGGCGACCTGCGCCTGAATCTCGATCAGCGAGTTTTCGGCCTTGCCGATGCTGTCGTCGAGTTCGCGCACGATCTGGCGCGAGTCGCGCGACGGATCCTGCACCGAATCGGCCGCATCGTTCAAAAGACCTTTGAGCGTGCGCGAAATGCTGTCAAAAAGCGACATGAAAACCTCCAGAGAATGTGAGCGGCGCCGACGATGCGTGCGCGCCTGACTGCCTTGAACTACTGCTACTTTACGCCGCCGTGCGCCATGCTGCGCAACGTTCGGACCGGAGTTCGGGGCGCACTTGCCAATTGCAATAGCGCGGTCCGTTTTTGTTGAGGCGCAATGCCGGTTGAGGATTGCCTCGATGATGGAAAGCCGCGATGGGCATGGACTTGACGGCGGATATTACACCACCGGCTGTCTTAAAGATGGCTTAAAGATGGCTTAATCGATGCGCTACCCGAAGGCGCGAACGATTCGCGAAAAGCCGCTGTTTGCGGGTGTGGGCGGGCGTTACCGAGCGGCGTTTCACGCAGGTGTCACTGATGTAACGATATGCAACGGGGACCCGTTGCGTACGCTCGCCTGCATCGCTCGGATGCAGTGATTGCGGCTCGGTGCGCAGTAATTTTCCGTCACGCTTTGCGTCACGCGAAACGGCCGCCTTCGGCGCTCGGGTCGCTGTGCGGTTCGTCGTCGTCGGAGTCCTGGTCGTTGGGACGGCGCTTGAGTGAGTTGCGCAGACGCGCAGACGTGCCGGGCAGCCGTTTCGACGCGGCGTTGTCGATTGCGTCCGCTTCGGCGTTTTCCGCGTTTTCGGCGGCTCGTGCTGCCGTCAGACGCGCGACGGCTTCGGCGGTGGCCGCGGCCTGTTCGTCCTGCCCGGCGGCGAGCGCGGCGGCGACGCCCGCGGGAAGCAGCGGGGCGGGGGCATCCACAGCGTCGGTCACGGGAGCGGGGCGACCGGCTTGCTGCATCGAGGGCGAAGCCACGGCATCGGCCGCGCCGGCAGCCGCCGGAGCCGCCGCGTCTTTCTCATCCGCTTGCAGCGCTACCGGCAGCGCGGCGCGCGCATAGCGCGTACCGCGCGCGACGCGCTGCAGCGCCGCGTTCAGCGGATCGGGCGCGCGCGGCGCGCGCAGCCGGTCGACGATGCTCGCGGCCTTGACCTGTTCGCTGGTCGCGCCGAAGCTCAGCACCGCGCGCCGCATCAGTTCACTCACGCTGATGCCCAGATCCTCGGCAGTCGCGGTGATCGCACGTTTCTGCGCGGTCGTGACGAATACGACGATGCGCTCACTGGGCTTGGACATGATCGACTCGCAGTCTTGTTAGCATGGGCGGATCGGCGCGTGCCTTCGGATACGGTGTCGGAACCCGTCATCGGAACTGCCGTTGGATCCCGCCGTTCGGGTCCCCATCGCGCGCATCGCGGGACGCGCGCGGGTTCATCATATGACGAGTTGCGCCGCCACGGAACAAGCGCGGTGCGAAAATCCCGTGGCATCAATGAGTTGTAGTGTTTGCGGCCGGTTTGTCCACAGCCCTTTCAACAGAAAATGTTGATAACCCCGCATAAGCTGCCCGTCGCGCGCACGCTGCAATGCGCGCTGCGCGAAATTACAGACCCTTACCAGGAAAAGGCGGCCGGCAAAGGGAATTCTTACAAAAAAACTGCCTTGGACCGCTGCCGATTTCTTTAAAATGCGCTGTTACGTTGCGCCGGACATGGTCCGTGGCGTGCCGTGCGGCCGGCCGGGGGCAAGGTCCGCAGGGCGGCGTACGTCCCTGCCAGGATGTCGAACACGACCCATGCGCGCGCCGCGAGCGCGTGCAGACAGGCGCGCAGTTGCGGGCCCATTATTCCAGTCATGCCAATCATCAAACGACCGCATTCCTCGAACTCTCCGGCCGGTGAAGACCGGGACTCCCACCAACGCACCCCTGGACGCAATGCCGCTTTGCGCGAGCCCGAGCGCGGCCGTCGTTCGATCGGCGCGTCGCTCGTGCTGTGGTTCTTCGGCCTGATCGCGACCGTCGTCGTGGTCGGGGCGCTGATCGTCGGCTATGCGCTCGTCGTGATGGGGCCGCAATTGCCGTCGCTCGACGCGCTGACCGACTATCGCCCGAAAGTGCCGCTGCGCGTCTACACCGCCGATCACGTGCTGATCGGCGAATTCGGCGAGGAGCGGCGCAGCCTCGTGCGCTTCCAGGACATCCCCGACCAGATGAAAAAAGCGGTGCTCGCGATCGAGGACTACCGCTTTTACGAACACGGCGGCGTCGACTTCGTCGGCATCCTGCGCGCCGGTTTCGCCGACCTTGCGCATGGCGGCGCGTCGCAGGGCGCGAGCACGATCACGATGCAGGTCGCGCGCAACTTCTTCCTCTCCAGCGAGAAGACGTACACGCGCAAGATCTACGAGATGCTGCTCGCGTACAAGATCGAGCGCGCGCTGACGAAAGACCAGATCCTCGAGCTGTACATGAACCAGATCTATCTGGGCGAGCGCGCGTACGGCTTCGCCGCGGCCGCGCGCGTGTACTTCGGCAAGGACCTGAAGGACCTCACGCTGGCCCAGGCCGCGATGCTCGCGGGCCTGCCGAAGGCGCCGTCCGCGTATAACCCGGTCGTCAATCCGAAGCGCGCGAAGATCCGTCAGGAGTACATCCTGCGACGCATGCTCGAGCTGAACTACATCACGCAGCAGCAGTACGACCAGGCCGTGAAGGAAGAGATTCACACGAAGAATCCGGGCAACGAGTACAGCGTGCACGCCGAGTACGTCGCCGAAATGGTGCGGCAGATGATGTACGCGCAGTACAAGGACGAAACCTATACGCGCGGCCTGAACGTGACCACCACGATCGATTCCGCCGATCAGGACGCCGCGTATCGCGCGGTGCGCAAGGGCGTGATGGACTACGAGCGGCGCCACGGCTATCGCGGACCGGAAGGCTTCGTGCAGTTGCCCGAGGCGGGCGACGACCGCGACCAGACGATCGACGACGCGCTGACCGATCACCCGGACAACGGCGAGATCATCGCCGGCGTGGTGACGGACGCGAGCCCGAAGCAGGTGGCCGCGCAACTGGTCGACGGCACCCAGGTGACGGTGTCGGGCGACGGCCTGCGCTTCGTCGCCGCGGCGCTGAGCCCGCGCGCGAACGCGACGCTGCGCATCAAGCCGGGTTCGATCGTGCGCCTCGTCGCCGACGACAAGGGCAACTGGCAGATCACGCAGTTGCCGCAGGTCGAGGGCGCGCTCGTGTCGCTGACGCCGCAGGACGGCGCGATCCGCGCGCTGATCGGCGGTTTCGACTTCAACAAGAACAAGTTCAACCACGTAACGCAAGCATGGCGGCAGCCGGGTTCGAGCTTCAAGCCGTTCATCTATTCGGCGGCGCTCGACAAGGGGCTCGCACCGGCGACGATCATCAACGACGCGCCGCTGTACTTCCCGCCGAGCACGCCGGGCGGCGACGCGTGGGAGCCGAAGGACGACGACCAGCCTGATGGTCCGATGTCGATGCGCGTCGCGCTGCAGAAGTCGAAGAACCTCGTGTCGATCCGCATCCTGTCGTTCATCGGCACCAGGTACGCGCAGGACTTCGTCACGCAGCGCTTCGGCTTCGACGCCGACAAGACCCCGCCGTATCTGCCGATGGCGCTGGGCGCGGGCCTCGTCACGCCGCTGCAGTCGGCGGGCGCGTACTCGGTGTTCGCGAACGGCGGCTACCGGATCAATCCGTATCTGATCAACGAAGTGACCGACGCGCGTGGCGTGGCGATCTCGCGCGCGCAGCCGCTCGTCGCTGGGCACGACGCGCCGCGCACGCTCGAGCCGCGTAACGCATACATCATGAACAGCCTGTTGCACTCGGTCGCGACCGCGGGTACGGGCGCGGGCACCAACGTGTTGAAGCGCTCGGACCTGCAGGGCAAGACCGGTACGACCAACGACGCGAAGGACGGCTGGTTCGCCGGCTATCAGCAGTCGCTGGTGGCGGTTGCGTGGATGGGCTACGACCAGCCGAAGAGTCTCGGCAGCCGCGAATTCGGCGCGCAGCTCGCGCTGCCGATCTGGGTCGAGTACATGCAGCGCGCGCTGCGCGGTGTGCCACAGGCCGAGCCGCAGCAACCCGACGGTGTGACGGTGATGAACGGCGAGCTGTTCTTTACCGACAAGTTGCCGGGGCAAGGCTTCGTCGCGAGCATCGGTCTCGATTCGGGCAATCCGATGGCCGGCGCGACCGATGCGGTGGGCGGGGTCGGCCCGGCGGGCATGACGCCGCCGGTGGTGCCGCCGCCGAGCGTGTCGACGACCGAGAAGAAGCAGATCATGGATCTGTTCGAATCGAACAAGCCTTGATGTCTCGGATGGCGGGTGCGCGGGGGGCCGCGGATTCTTAAGCGATACGGGCGCACCGTCCCGCTCTCGCCGCATACCGTCATGTCAGCGGCGAAACACCTCGACGCGAGGCACATCGTCGGAAAAAGCGGACTGAAGTGCCCACTCCTCGTAGCGTTTCGCGCCGGCAAGATGCTCTGATAACTTCATGGTCAGATCATGCCAGGCTGAATCGCCTTCCGGCACGGTCATGGTACGGCCATCGTCTAGCCGGACGAGCAATACGATCGAATTTCCAATCCATTGTTCTGACCGCGTAGCGACGATTTCGCGAATATCTTCCCAGGCAATGTGTTGCTCGCCTTGCTGATTTGTCACGACGAGACCCTTATCGCTCAGGGATAGAGCGAAGGAGAATCTTCGTCGTCATTCGATCAGAGACCGATCATTTGCCTCTCGAAGCGCAACGGTCGCAGTGGCTATCTGAGGCGCTTGCTCGTCTTGAGCCCGAGTTCAAAAGCTCGCAAGAGTGGGCAAGTTCTTTCGCGCCTCAAGCATGCATCGATCTGATAGCACGATTCAGTGATCGATAAACACCGTTGAGGCGCTGCAGAGCACGTGTCCTGTGGCTTGCTTCTGATTCGTTTCGCACCGTACAAACAAATCGTATTAGGTTCAATGCGTTAGTCCGTTGTTCAGACAGTTTTCAACAGGCTCATCAACACGAACTGGGGATAAGTGCGCCGCGTTCCGTACGGAATCCGAGATTTAGTTGGATGTCGCCGTGTTCGTCGTCCCAACCGATGCAGGCGCAGAAGCCGAAGTCGCCGCAGCCGATGATGCGCCTGCCTGATCAACCAGCGGATTCCCCATCGCCTGAAACAACGCCGCCGTATCCGTCAGCCGCGCGCTCATATAGCGGATCTCATCGAGCTGCGCGTTGCGCCATTGCTGCTCGCTCGAACGCGTCGCGGCGACGGGCAGCGCGCCGAGCCGATAGCGCGCCGAGGTCTCGTTGAACACACCCTGTGCCGAACGCGCGGCGACGTTCGCGGCGTCGAGCGACTGCGCGTCGTGCTCGAGTGAGGCGAGCGTGTCGGCGACGTTCTGAAACGCGGCCAGCACGGTCTGTTTGTACTGCGACACGCTCGCTTCATACGTGTGCTGCGCCGCGCGGCGCTGCGCGAGCAGCGCGCCGCCGTGAAACAGCGGTTGCGACAGCGACGCGCCGATGCTCCAGATGGCCCCCGCACCGGACATCGCGACCGGCCAGCTAAACCCGCCTTGTCCCATCGATGCCGACAGCGACAGACTCGGGAACATCTGCGCGGTGGCGACGCCGACATCGGTCGCAGCGGCCTTCAGCGCGGCGTCGGCGGCCTCGATGTCGGGCCGCGTGCGCAGCAGCTCCGACGGCACCACCACCGGCACCTGCTCCGGCACATGCAACTGCGCGAGATCGATGTCGTCGGGCGCGGCATCGGGTGTGCGGCCAAGCAGCACCGCGAGCGCGTGACGCGTAGTGAGCCACTGTTGCTTCAGCGCCGGCAGACTCGCCGACACGCTCGCCGCGCTCTGCTGCGCGTTCAGCAGATCGGCATGCGATACCGCACCGAGCGCGAAGCGCCGCTCGGTATCGCGCGCCTGATCGTTGGCGAGGACCACGAGCCGCTCGGTCGTGTCGATCTGAGCATGCAGCGCGGCGCTCGTGATCGTCGCGGTCACGATGTTCGCGGCGAGCGCGCGCCGCGCCGCCTCGAGCTGGTAGACCTGCACGTTCACGCGCGCGGCGAGCGCCGCGTTCGCGAGCCGCGCGGCGCCGAACAGATCGAACGTGTAGTGCGCCTGCAACTGACCGACGAACACGTTGTACAGAAACGTGTTCGGTCCGATCTCGGGGATCGCGAGCGCGCGATTGCGGGTGGCCTGGCCGCCGGCGTCGATGGTCGGCAGCAGCGAGCTGCCGACCTGCGCGCGCAATTGCTCGCGCGCGGCCGCGAGACTGCGGTCGGTCGCGTCGAGCGTCGGACTATTGCGCAGGCCATCGTCGACGAGCGCGTTCAGCGCATCCGAGCGGTACAGCTTCCACCATTCGGGCACCGGCTGCGCGCCGGTCACGAACTGCTGCGAGACGCCCTGCGCGGGCACGGTTTGCGTCGGTAGCGGCTCGGCACCGTAGTGCGCGGGCTGCGGCATCGCGGGCGCGTCGCCGTTCGGTCCGAACGAGCAGGCGCCGAGCATGCAGGTGATGCTGGCGATGCTCGCGGCAAGCGTGGTGCGGGCCAGCGCGTCGAAGCGCGCGCGGCGGTGGCGGGATAGGGCGGGAATAGTCATGCTCGTGCTCATGCTCAGTTACCCGTGTGCGTGGCGCCGGCACCGGACGGCGTCTGCGGCTCGCGCTCGTCGGCGCGTACGCGGAACGACGCGGCGTACAACGCGGGCAGATAGAACAGCGTGAGGATCGTCGCGCTCGTGATGCCGCCCATCAGCGCGGTGGCCATCGGCCCGAAGAAGTTCGAGCGCAGCAGCGGGATCAGCGCGAGCACGGCGGCCGCGGCGGTCAGCGTGATCGGCCGGAACCGCCGCACGGTCGCGCCGACGATCGCATCGAAACGCTTGTGCCCCGACGCAATGTCCTGCTCGATCTGATCGACGAGAATCACCGAGTTGCGCATGATGATGCCGAACATCGCGATCACGCCGAGCATCGCGACGAAGCCGAACGGCTGGCCGAACAGCAGCAAGGTGAGCACGACGCCGATCAGGCCGAGCGGCGCGGTCAGCACGACCATCAGCACGCGCGCGAAGCTTTGCAGCTGGATCATCAGCAGCGTGAGCACCGCGATCACCATGATCGGAATCTGCGCGTTGATCGAGGTTTGACCCTTCGCGCTTTCCTCGACTGAGCCGCCGATCTCGATCCGGTAGCCGACCGGCAGCGTCGCGCGGATCGGCGCGAGCGCGCGGTCCACCGCGTGCGTGACGTCGATGCCTTGCGCGCCGGCCGACACGTCCGACTGCACGGTGATGGTCGGCTGACGGTCGCGTTCCCAGATCACGCCGTATTCGAGATCGTTGCGCAGATGTCCGAGCGTGCCGAGCGGCACCGGGCCGTTGGGCGTCGGCATCGCGAGCGCGGTCAGCTGCGACGGGTCGACGCGTTCGGCGCGCGGCGCGCGCAGATCGACGCTGATCAGCTTGTCGCGCTCGCGATACTGCGTGACCGTGTAGCCGGACATCGTCATCGCGAGGAAGCTGGCGATGTCTTCGGACGTCACGCCGAGTTCGCGCGCACGTTTCTGGTCGATCTCGAAGCGCACCGAGCGCTCGGCGGGTTCGTCCCAGTCGAACTGCACGTTGCGCGTGCCGCGATTGGCGCGCATCGTCGCGGCGACGCGTTCGGCGATCGAGCGCACGGTCGCGATGTCGTCGCCGCTCACGCGGAACTGCACCGGATAGCCGACCGGCGGCCCGTTCTCGAGGCGCGACAGGCGCGTGCGGATCGCCGGGAAGTTGTTGAGCAACTCCGGTTCGAGCCACTGCGCGAGCTTCTCGCGATCCTTGACCGACTTCGCGGTGATCACGAACTGTGCGAAGTTCGGCTGCTGCAATTGCTGATCGAGCGGCAGATAGAAGCGCGGCGCGCCGGTGCCGACGAAGCTGACTGAGTGATCGATTTCAGGCCGGCCTTTGAGAACCTGCTCGAGGCGCTGCGCCTGGCGCAGCGTTGCATCGAACGACGCGCCTTCGGGCAGCCGCACATCGACCAGCAACTCCGGCCGGTCCGAGCTCGGGAAGAACTGCTGCGGCACGAGCGAGAAGCCGGCCATCGCGAGCACGAACAGCAGCACGGTGATCGCGAGCACGACGAAGCGCCGCTCGATGCACCAGCCGATCCAGCCGCGCAAACGCGTGTAGAAGCGCGTGTCGTAGATGTCATGTTCGTGATCGTCAGGCTCGTGCGCATGGCGCTTGCGCTCGGGCAGCATGTGATAGCCGAGCAGCGGAATCAGCACGACCGCCGCGAGCCACGACGCGATCAGCGCGATCGCCGACACCTCGAAGATCGAGCGCGTGTACTCGCCGGTGCTCGACTTCGCGAGCGCGATCGGCAGGAAGCCGGACACGGTGACGAGCGTGCCGGTCAGCATCGGAAACGCGGTGCTGGTGTACGCGAAGGCCGCGGCGCGCGTGCGGTTCCAGCCTTGCTCGAGCTTCACCGACATCATTTCGACCGCGATGATCGCATCGTCGACGAGCAGGCCGAGCGCGAGCACGAGTGTGCCGAGCGATACCTTGTGCAGGCCGATATCGAACAGGTACATGCACAGCGCGGTGACCGCGAGCACCACCGGAATCGAGATCACGACCACCATGCCGGTGCGCACGCCGAGCGACACGAGGCTCACGACCAGCACGATCGCGACCGCTTCGGCGACCGCTTCGAGGAAGTCGTCGACCGAGCGCGCGACCGCGTGCGGCATGCTCGATACTTCGACGAGATTCAATCCGGCGGGCAGCGCGGCGCGCAGTTGGGTCATCTGCTGATCGAGCGCGCGGCCGAGGCGGATCACGTCGCCGCCCGGCTGCATCGTCACGCCGATACCGAGCACGGGTTTGCCGCCGAAGCGCATCTGCGTGACGACCGGGTCGTCGTAGCCGCGCTTGATCGTCGCGATGTCGCCGAGACGCAACGTGCGGTTGTTGATGCGGATCAGCGTGTCGGCGAGCGCGCCCACGTCGTTGAACTGGCCGCTCGGGCGCACGAACACGCGGTCGTCCGTGGTGGTCAGCGTACCCGCGGGAGCGATCGTGTTCTGCGCGTTGATCGCCTGCCCAAGCTGTTGTGGCGAGATGCCGAGACGCGTCAACTGCGTGTTCGCGATCTCGATGTAGATGTGCTGATCGGGATCGCCGAAATAGTCGACCTTGCCGACGCCCGGCACGCGCAGCAGCACCGAGCGTAGCTGGTCCGCGTAATCGTGCAGTTGCGCGGCGGAAAAGCCGTCGCCTTCGAGCGTGTAGATGTTGGTGTAGACGTCGCCGAATTCGTCGTTGAAGAACGGGCCCTGGATGCCCGGCGGCAAGGTCGACGCGATGTCGCCGACTTTCTTGCGCACCTGGTACCACGTCTCGGGCACCTGGCTCACCGGCGCCGAGTCCTTCATCGTGAAGAAGATCAGCGATTCGCCGGGACGCGAGTAGCTGCGCACGAAATCGATGTACGGCGTTTCCTGCAGCTTGCGGCCGATGCGATCGGTCAGCTGCTCCTGCACCTGGCGCGCGGTGGCACCCGGCCAGTACGTGCGGATCACCATCACGCGGAACGTGAAGGGCGGGTCTTCCGACTGCGCGAGCCGCGTGTAGGCGAGGATGCCGAACGCGGTGGCGAGCGCGATCAGGAATACGACCAGCGCCTGATGACGCAGCGCCCACGCGGACAGATTGAAGCGTCCTTCTTCGTGCGACGTGCTCATGAAGCGAAGTCCTCGGGATGCAGCGGCGCGATCGCGCGGACTTTCTGGCCGGCGCTCACGGTGTGCACGCCCTGCAGCACGACGCTTTCGCCATCTTTCAGGCCATCGCTGACGACGAACGTGCGCTCGTAGTAGCGCGTGACGGTCACGCGACGCAGCTCGAGCGTGTTGTCCGCGGCGCGCACGACCCACACGGCCGGTTCGCGCCCCTCGTGAAACAGCGCGGTGACCGGCAGCGTGAACACGCCGTGCTGCGCGGCCGCCGCGGCGAGCGGCACGGCCGGCGTGACGTCGGCGGTCATGCCGAGGCGCACGTCGGCGCCGGCATCGAGCAGGGTCAGACGCGCGCGCCAGGTGCGGCTCTGCGGATCGGCGGCCGGCGACAGCTCGCGCACGCGTGCGCCGAGCTTGCGGCCCGGCAGCGCGGGGAGCGTGACGCTCGCGTTCTGGCCGACCGCGAATGCGGCGAGCGCGCTTTCGGGCACGTCGCACAGCACGTCGACGTCGCCGCTCCACGCGAGGTTGTAGACGGCCTGACCCGCCGACACGTTCTGGCCCGTGTCCGCCTGTTCAGCCGTGATGACGCCCGCATGACCGGTGACGAGCGTCGTGTACTGCAGCTGGTTCTTCGCGAGTGCCGCCTGCTGCTGCGCCTGATCGCGCTGCGCGAGCGCGGACGCGTAGGCGTTGGTGGTCTGTTCGAGCTGCGCGGGCGCGATCAGGTTTTCTTTGGCCTGCGCCCTGTCGCGTTCGAGCTGCTGCTGCGCATAGACGAGGTTGTGCTGCGCGGCGTCGAGCTGCGCCTGCGTGCTCGCGGCGTTTTTCTGCGCATCGGCCGGGTCGAGCAGCGCGACGACTTCGCCGCTTTTCACCGTGTCGCCGAGCCGTACCCGCCGCTCGATGATCTTGCCAGCGACGCGGAACGACAGCGGCGTCGAATAGCGCGCCTGCACTTCGCCGGGCAGCGACGCCGCCTGCAGCGCGTGGCCGTCCGCATGCACGGCGAGCGCGACCACCGGGCGCGGCGCGGGTGCCGCGGCTTCCTTCTTCGAGCAGGCCGCGAGCGCTAGCACGCCTGCCAGCGCCAGCGCGCAGGTCTGCCTGGAGAAACCGCGGTGAGAGGATGGGGGAGACTGCTGGCGCATCGCTGACGATGCGGGAGAACCGGGACGCTTCACAATTACCCCAACTGGAGACAGCGAACGAACACGGCAAGCCGCGCGGCCCGCCAGCGAAGACCCGCATGCCGCGTCATGCTAATGGCATACAGGGATGGCTTTGAATGACGAAATGCATTCTAATACACTCATGTATCTGAATGCACAGATGGATTTGAATTCTTTTGGGTGCTAGGCTTGCGGCCATGAAACGTCAAAGACTGACAAGAGAGCAGAGCAAGGACCAGACGCGGGAGCGGCTGCTCGATGCCGCGCAGGCAATTTTCATGAAGAAGGGCTTCGTCGCGGCGAGTGTCGAGGACATCGCGGCGGCGGCTGGCTATACACGCGGCGCGTTCTATTCGAACTTCCGCAGCAAGACCGAGCTGTTTCTGGAGCTATTGCGGCGCGATCACGAAGCGATGCAGGCGGGCCTGCATGCGATCTTCGAAAGCGCGGCGTCGCGCGAGGAGATGGAGGCGCGCGTGCTGCGCTACTACAGCTCGCTGCATCGCGAGAACAAGTGCTTTCTGTTGTGGGTCGAGGCGAAGCTGCTGGCGGTGCGCGACGGCCGTTTCCGGCTGCGCTTCAACGCGTTCATGCACGAAAAGATCGAACAGTTGAGCGCCTATGTGCGCGAGTTCTCGGAGCGCGTGGGCACGCCGATGTCGATGCCGCCCGAGCAGCTCGCGATCGGCCTGATGGGTCTGTGCGACGGCGTGCAGTTCTTCTACACGGTCGATCCGCAGAATGTCCCGGCGGAGATGGCCGAAACGGTGCTGGCGGGGTTTTTCTCGCGCGTGGTGTTCGGGCGCGATGCGTAACGGTAGGCGTTGAGCCTGGAGGCGCGGATGCGCGAATGCGCGACCCGGAGGGATCGCGCATCAGATACGGTTCAAGGCGGAAAAATCATTCGACCGGCAGTCGCGCGCAGGCCTCGGCGGCGGGCGCCGCGCACGCGAACGCGTACTGGCCGCTGGCGTCGAGGAATTTTTCCCCAGCGTGCAGGGCAACCTTGATATCGGGGCAGCGCTCGTAAGCGATATAGGCCGAGCTCGCGGCGGCCGACCAGCAAACCAGCGAAAACGCGATCTTTTCCAGCAGACGAAAACGATGTGGCATGGCGGTGTAGCGGTAACTTTCTTTGGCCGCCATCTTACCAGCAAACTAGGGTTTATACCTAGCTAAAATCCACGATAGACGCCGTAATAGTGGCGCGAGGGACACGCCGCGGCGAATCTGACCGGAATGTCATGTCTGGGTCAGGGTTGGGACATGTCCTATCGCTAGAATCGGTTGCGTTGGGCGGACCTGCGCGCGCCCATGCGGCGCGGGTCGACACAGGCGGCAACGGTTGCGCCGGCCCGGCTTTACCGAGGCAGGAGTGGTCCCATGAATCAACTGCAGTCGATGCGCGTGTTCGTCAAGGTGGCGGACCTCGGCAGTTTCGTCGGCGCGTCGGGCGCGCTGGATCTGTCTACCGCGGTCGTCACGCGGCACGTCGCGGATCTCGAAGCGCGGCTCGGCACGCGACTGCTGAACCGCACCACCCGCCGTCTTTCGCTGACCGAATCCGGCGCGACCTATCTGGAGCGCGTACGCCACATCCTCGCCGATCTCGAGAGCGTCGAGCAGATGGTGGTGGCGCGCAATCACGAGCCGGTCGGCACGCTGCGCATCGTCGCGCCGGTCGTGTTCGGATTGCACAGTCTCGCGCCGGTCGTGCAGTCGTACGCGGCGCGCTATCCCGACGTGGTGCCCGACGTCACGCTCGCCGACCGCCACGTCGATCTGGTCGAAGAGGGCTTCGACGTCGGCATCCTGGCTGCGCGGCACATGCGCAGCGCGAGCATCGTCACGCGGCGGTTGACGACCGGCTACATGACGGTTTGCGCGACGCCCGAGTATCTGGCGCAACACGGCACGCCGAAGCGCCCCGAGGATCTGCTCAGGCATTCGTGCCTGAGCAGGCCGGCCGAGCAGGGCGGCGAGGAGCGGTTGTTCAATGGGCCGGACGGCGAAGTGCGGGTGCGGCCGACCAACGCGATCGCGGCGAACAACGCCGAGATGCTGCGGCAGTTCGCGCTGCTCGGCATGGGCGTGGCGATCCTGCCGAGCTACCTGATCGGCCGTGATCTGACGGCGGGGCGGCTCGTGCGTCTGCTCGACGCGTACAGTCTGCCGCCCATCGAAATCACGATTGCGTATCCGAGCCGCCTGCATCTGCCGGCGAAGGTGCGGACGTTCATCGACCATCTGGTCGAGCATTTCCAGCCGGACAGCGCGCAGGCGCGGGATTCCCGTAGCGTGGCGCCGGTGCGGGTGGTGGCCGGGGTGAGCGGGTCCGACGCCCCGACGGCGCGCGAGATCGCCGACGACGCGCTCGAAAACAGCCGCACGACGCGCCGTGTGACGCGGGTGGCGCGCGCGCGGATCGCGGCGTCGTCGCAGTTCTGACGTGTGAGCTGAGGCGAGGTTGAATCCGGGTTCAGATCCCCAGGCCCGGGCCATAGTTGCCGCCGATCAGGCGCGTGACCGACTCGATGTCGACATAATCCTGCTCCGGCATACCATCGAGCATCGCCAACACCTCGTTGCTCGCGCCGGCTTCGCGCGCGGCGTCGACGAGTGCGTCCTTGTTGGTCGGGAATTCGACTTCGCTGAGAAAATCGGCGATCTGCAGATCGATCGATTCGCCGGGGATGTCCGAGGCCGTCATGCGCATGCTCCTGGTGAGCTTGAGTTAGTCACGTCGTTATTGCTGCCACGAAAAGCCAGCGCCTCGCCGCGATGAGTTTCTCGCAGTCTGTTGCAATCCCGCGCGCACGCCACCCCATCGTCATGACAGCCGGCGCAAACCGGGCAGGCGCGCCGTCGTAGCCGCGCCGCCGCCCGCCGTTGCGGCGGCCCTCACGTGGTCAGATGCTCGTTCTGCCCGGTCAGGCTGCGTTCCAGATGTCGGGACTTCGGCAGCGCAATATGCTCCCAGTGCTGCGGACGGCTGGCGTCGGTGCTCGACACATCTGGGGCCGGAGGCGCGACCGGCGCGGCGTTCGCGCGTTGCGCGAGCGTGATGGAATCCGTGCTGTCCGAGGCGGTATGAACCGGCGCGGCAAAGCACGAGGCTGACAGCGTCACCATGATTAACAGTGTCGAGGTTTTCATCGCCCGACCTCCTAAAGCTCATGCGGCGCTGACAATCGAGCAAACCCTGTGCCGTCCCGCGTCGAGAGGACGGTGCAAGCCGAGGACGGCATGGCGCTGCGCGGCCCAGGCTCCTTACCATCTTAGATGGCAAATACTGCAACGCGCGCACATTTGCGACAAAACCGGATTGTAGATTCGATCATCGCACGAACAGGCGCGCGCGTCCGCCATGCGCTAGCGCAGCACATCGAAGCGCGTCCACGGCCACGACGGCCGGTCGCGCATATAGCCGTTCAGCCAGTTCCACTGCGGATGCCGCTTCATGAACGCCTGTGCGTCGAACGGCCGGCCGCACGGATGCCCCCAGCGCGCGGTGAAGGCCATCTCGCGGGCCAGTTCGCTGTCGATCACCTTGCCGTCGTTCGCGCCCCACGGATTGAACGGCCCGTGATCGGTGCCGCCGAAGCGCGCGTCGTCGAGCTCCAGATGCCCGCAGATCGTGCGCGAGCACGGGTTGTCGTTGCGATCGAGATAGACGTCGTGATGATCGGCGATCATCTGCTTCGCGAGCTCGACGTCGATGCTGCCGCGATGCAGTTCCTCGAGCTGCATGAAACGCAGACGCCGCGCGCCGTTCTTGCGCACGTCGGTATAGTCCTCGCCTTCGCCGATGCATTCCTGGTTGCGGATCTTCAGATCCGTCGCGGTGTTGTAGCCGCTGTAGAAACCGTCTTTGGTGGTCTCGAAGCCCGCATAGTGCAGCCCGAGTTCGTAACGCGCGATCTCGCCGGTCTTCGTGTCGCCGAGCAGCCAACTGTTCGCGTAGCCGCCGTTGTTCGCGAGCGAGAACATGTCGCACCATTCCTTGATGCTGTTCGCATATTGCGACGCGCGCCGCGAGCGATAGAACTCGGGCGCACCGGCCGCGTTGTAGCCCGCGAAGTTCGAGATCGTCGTTTCGGTGATCATCAGGCCGGCCGCCGTGACCCAGAAATCGGTCAGGCTCGAGATGCAGCCCGGCAGGCCCTGCATCAGGATGCGGTTGCCGCGGTCGGGCACGATGTCGAACACGACGTTGAACGCGTCGCCGGCCGCATAGCGGTCCCACGAGTTGTGCGCCATCACGATGCGGCCGTCGCGCGTCGCGTTGCCGGTTGCGATGAACGCGCTGCAGTGGTGACCGCGCCGGCCGCGCCACAGTTTGGCGCCCAGATGCGGCTGCGCCTGCGCGGCGTGCGTCGGCCACCAGCTTTGCAGCAGATCCATGTAGCCGTTCCACGCGAGCACTTCGGCGAACGGCAGCTTCGCGCCGTCGGCGATGCCATGGATTTCATCGGCGAATTCGGTGTCGAGCTTGCTCGCGAACTGGCTCGTCGCGGCATTGACGAAGGTGTCGAACTCCTCCCCGGTGTCCCATTTGGCGAGATAGCGCGCGGTGCGGATCGCGTTTCTGATTTCGTCGGCGAGCAACTGGCCGTGCTGCTCGCCGCGATCGTACGGCTCGCCTTCGATATGCACGAAAATCCAGCCGGCCTGATCGCGGCGTACGGCCTCGGGGGACGGTTCGCTCATCTTCGCTCCGACGCTACGGCGGGCGCTGTCGCTGCGCCCAAGCTGGGCTCACGCGTGCCGGCCGCGTGAAGGGCCGGCGGTCTGTCCATTGTAGAGAATCCGCGGCGCTTTGCATCGCGCCCCGCGAAGCCTTCGAAAGCTCTAGCGCGACGGACTCATGCGGAAGTACGCATCGAGCAGCGAGGTCTTGTAGACGACGCCGGCGAGCTTCGGATGCGCGGTGCTTTCGATCACCGGCAGCCGCTCGCCCTGAAACGCCATGAAGTGCTGTAACGCGATGGCGAGCGACATGTCCGGCGTCAGCACGTCGAAATGCGGCTGCAGATAATCGGCGGCGGTTTTCATCGACGTTTCACGCCGCTCGAGCAGATCGGACGTGATGTCCTTCAGCGCGACCACGCCGAGAAACGCGCCCGAGTCGTTCGCGACGTACAGATACTTGACCGGATACTCGAGGAACACGCGCGTCATGTCGTGCACGGTCGCGTTCGGCGGCACGACGGTCTGCGCGGGGCGGATCAGCTCGCGCATCTGCGTCGCGCGCAATCGCGAGCGCTCCTGCTCCTCGCGATTGCGGCGCAGCGTGATCTCGTACATCGAGGTCTTGCCGATCGCGCGAGCGATGAAATACGCGACCACGCACGACAGCATCAGCGGCAGCACGACCTGATAGCTCAACGTCATCTCGAAGATCATCAGGATCGCCATCAGCGGCGCCTGGGTCGCGCCCGCGAGGAATGCGCCCATGCCGACCATCGCATAGGCGTAAGCGGCCGACGTCGCATGCGGCCACAACGCGTGCATGCCCTGGCCGAACAGCGAGCCGACCGCCGCGCCGACGAACAGCGTCGGCGTGAACACACCGCCCACCGCGCCGGAGCCGGCCGTCGCCGCGGTCGCCGCGAGCTTGCAGACGAGCACCAGCAGGAGCGCGGACCATGTCCACGGCGAATGCAGGATCGAGTTCACGACGCTGTAGCCGTTGCCCCACACCTCGGGCTCCGCGACCGAAATGATGCCGACCACGAGACCGCCGAGCGCGAGCCGCACCGGCAACGCCACCGGCAGCTTGCGAAAGGCCGCCTTCGATGCGTTGAGCAGCCGCAGAAACTGCGGCGCGGCCGCGCCGCACAGCGCGCCGAGCGCGACGAACAGCAGCACCTCGGGACCGGTCACGGTCGGAAACTCCGGCATCTCGTAGGGCGGCTTGTAGCCGGCGAACTCGCGCATCGTGATGTTCGCGACGACCGCTGCGACCAGCACCGGCCCGAAGCTTTCCATCGCGATCGAGCCGAGAACGATCTCGGTGACGAAAAACGCGCCCGCGATCGGCGCGCTGTACGCGGACGTGATACCGGCCGCCGCGCCGCACGCGACGAGCAGGCGCAGCCGCGGCGGATCGAAGTGGACCCAGCGGCCGATCAGCGACGAGGCGAGCGCCGCGAGCTGCACCATCGGACCTTCACGACCGATCGAACCGCCGCTCGCGATCGTAAACAGCGACGACACGCTGCGCCACAGGCTCAGGCGCACCGGCACGACGCCGTCGCCGATCGCGACCGCTTCCATGTAGTCGGTGTGCGTTTTCGTGTCGGCGTGACGCTGCGCAATCAGCAGGAAAATGCCGGCGACGAGACCACCCGCGGCCGGCAGCCAGATGCGCATGGTCCACGGTAGGCTGCGCGCCATGTCGACGAAGCTGCCGGAGCGGCCGGCAATCGCCAGTTGCAGCAGTTCGATGCCCTTGCGAAACACGATGGTCGCCAACGCGCCGGCAATGCCGACCACAACGGCCCAGACCAGCACCGTATGGGCTTCTGAGAGGCGGAAAACGCTTTGGGCGCGGGTGCGCAGCTTCAGCAGAAATGAAAGCACGTCGTCGGTACGGGGCGTGAAGGAAGGTTGAAAAAACCGCGGCGCAACAGCAGCGCGCCCGCCTCGAATGGCGGGCGCGCGGCGGCGAGCGGGCGGAGGCGGGCGGCGCGGTTCAAGTCGCCGCCTTGTCGAGTTCAGGATAGTGCCGGAAGATGCAGCTTTCGTTATGGCCGATGCGCCGGTCCGAGTCCAGATACGCGGCGATGTTCGGTCTTGCGATCACGGCGTCGTGCAGCGCGGCGAGCCGCGGATAGTGCTCGCCGAAGCGCTTCAGCGCGCGCGGAAACGCGTACAGCAGACCGTCGATCAGCTGGAACATCGACAGGTCCACATAGGTCAGCGTGTCGCCGACCATGAAGCTGTCGCCGGCCGGATTCTGCGCGAGCACGCGCTCGAAGTACGACATGAACTTCGGAATCCGATGATCGATGAAATCGTGCGCGCGCACCTTCGCCGCGTCTTTCTGCTCCTCGTAGTAGAGGCCGCTCGCGAGCGGATGGTGGGTGTCGTGCGCTTCGGTGACGACGTCGGCGATCGTCAGCTGCAGGCCGTTCGCGACATAGCGCAGGCTGTCCACCTCCGGCGCCAGCTTGAGCCGCGGGCCGAGATAGAACAGGATGTTGGCGGTCTGCGCGATCACCAGATCGCCGTCTTTCAGAAACGGTGGCGCGAACGGCGGATACGGCTCGTCGGGGCTTTGCATCACCGCCATCATCGCCTTGGTGCCAAGGCCCTTCGAAGGCTTGCCGCGCGCGACTTCGACATAGTCGACGCCGGCTTCCTCCAGCGCGAGCCGCACGAATTCGCCGCGGCCTTGCAGGCCATCCCAGTAGTACAGTTCCAGGCTCATCGATCGATCCTCATTCCGGTCGCCCGGACGCGTCGCGGCAAGGCGGTTTCACCGCTGCCATCGGACGTCGCGCACGGGCGGGTTGGGGGGCAAAGTTCGCAGCAACGAGTATGCCGTGTGATCGGCCGGGATGGTGCGCCAGAAAGCGCAAAACCCCGCGCGCGGCGGGGTGTCGGGGAAGGCGGGAGAGCCGGCGACGGCTTAGTGGAACAGGTGCTGGACGGTCCATGTGATGCCGAGTCCGCCGGCGATCAGCCATACATACAGAATCAGGCCGGTGGTCAGCGCGCGCGGACCCGCTTCGCGAATCTGCGAGAAGCGCGTTTCCATGCCGAGTGCGGTCATCGCCATCGTCAGCGCGAAGGTGTCGAACAGGTTCAGCGTCGAGGTGGCGCTTTCCGGCAGCACATGCAGCGAGTTGATCGCCACGCAGGCGAGGAAGCCGAGTGCGAACCAGGGGATCGCCAGCTTGCGCGGGGCGGCGCCGTCCGTGCCGTCATCCTTCGCGCCGCGCGTCGCGCGGTTCACCCACAGGCCGACCACCAGCAATACCGGCACGAGCAGCATCACGCGGGTCATCTTGACGATCGTCGCGATGTGCGTCGCTTCGGGGCTCACGTTGCTCGCCGCGCCGACCACCTGCGCGACCTCGTGGATCGTGCCGCCGAAGAACAGGCCGGCGCCGACCGTGTCGAGATGCAGCCAGCCTGCGTTGAACAGCACCGGGTAGAGGAACATCGACAGCGTGCCGAACAGCACGACGCTGCCGACCGCCATCGCGCTCTTGTGCGGCTTCGACTGCAGCGTCGATTCGAACGCGAGCACAGCGGCCGCGCCGCAGATCGCGCTGCCGGCCGCCGTCAGGAGCGCGGTGTCGCGATCGAGCTTCATGATTTTCATGCCGGCCCAGGTGCCGATCACGAGCGTGCTGACGACGATCAGCACCGACTCCGCGAGACCCGGCAGGCCGACCTGGGCGATTTCCTGCAGGCTCACACGCAAGCCGAAGAACGCGACCGCGATGCGCAGCAGCTTGCGCGCCGAGAAATTCACGCCGGCCGCCCAACTGACCGGCATGCTGTCGCGCAGCGCGTTGCCGTAGATCGCCCCCGCGACGATGCCGACGATCAGCGGACTCAGGCCAAGGCCGGCAATCGCCGGAATCGCCGCGATGCGCGTGACCGCGGCGGCGAACAGCGCGACGAACAGTACGCCGTTGAGCTGGCCGCGGGTGGACAGCGCGGGGGAGGCGGCGGCGAGCGGGGCGGTGGGTGTGGACATGATCGGTGGTTTCGTAACGGACTTGCGTGGGACTGCATAAGCAGCAATGGAGCTAATCCTAAATAAGATATATCGATATGAAAAATCGTGATTTAGAATGTGAAGTATCGGCTAAACGGATATTTAATCGAGATGACCCCGGATCAACTTATAACGTTCGCCGCCGTCGCTGAGCATCGCAACATCAGCCGGGCGGCGGTGGCGCTGCATCTGTCGCAGCCGGCGGTGTCCGGCCAGCTAAGGCAATTGCAGGACGAGTTCGGCGAGCCGCTGTATCAGCGCGATGGCCGCGGGGTGCGGCTGACGCCAGCCGGCGAACAGCTCGCCGCCTATGCGGCGCGGCTGCGCGACACCTGGCGGCAGGCGCATGCCTATCGCGACGCGCTGCGCGGTCTCGAACAGGGCACCTTGCGGATCGGCGCGAGCACGACGCCGGCGAGCTACCTGTTGCCGTACCTGATCGCCGAATTCCATCGCCGCTATCCGCACGTGAGCGTGCATACCGCCAACGGCAACACGGCCGAGATCGTCGGTGCGCTCGGCTCGGTCGACATCGCGATGATCGAGGGTCCCGCCGGCGCCGATCTGCCGCCGGACACGGTCGTCCATGCGTGGCGCGAGGACGAGATCGTCGCGATCATGCCGCGCTCGCATCCGCTCGCGCAGGCGGACAATGGCGGGCGCATCGAGCTCGCGGCGTTCGGCGCGTATCCGCTGGTGCTGCGCGAGGAAGGCTCGGGCGTGCGGCAGACGGTCGAGCGCGAGTTCGCACGCGCGGGCGTGCCGATGCGCGTGGCGCTCGAAATCGCGGGGGTCGAAGGGGTGAAGGAGGCGGTGCGGGCGGGGATGGGTGTCGGTTTCGTGTCGGCGATGTCGATGCGGCATGAGGACGGTGCGCTGCGGCTCATGTCGCTGAGCCCGCAGCCGCTGACGCGGCGGCTGTCGATTCTGGTGCCGCATGCGAGCGCGCCGTCGCGGGTGGTCGAGCAGTTTCTGGCGATGTGCGTCGCGGACGAGGGCGGCTGATTACCGCGCTGGCAGCGTATGGGGTCGAGAATCCGAACCCCGCGCGGGGCGCTGCCGTGCCCGGCGCGCTTCGCTTTACGCTCGCCGTATGCCGGCCGCGCCTGGGGATTTCCTCTATGGTGCGCGATGGCTGTCCCGAGCACCATTCGCACATCGCAGCGCCTCGGCGCTTTTTTTCGAAGTTTAGTTGGAACCGGTTCCAAAAGCGGTTTCGCTTCAGGATTGCGTGAGTTGGATATGGCTGATGCAGTGGAGATCGTGGTCGTCGCCAGCGCGTTCGGTGTGAACGCCGTGCGCGCCGACGGCCATCTGAAATGGGCGCAGGCGGCAAAGCGCGCCGGCGCGGCGGGTTTCGAAGTGCGCCGGGAGCTGTTCGCGAGCGACGCGGACGCGGACCCGCAACGGCTGCGCGCGCTCGGCGCGGCGTTGGCCGATCTCGGGCTGTGGTCGGTGTTCTCGACGCCGGCATCGTTGTACGCGGCCGACGGCCAGCTCGATACCGACGCACTGCGTGTCGCGCTCGATCAGGCGGCCGCGCTCGGCGCGCGCTTGGTCAAGCTGCAACTCGGCGGCTTCGCGGGCGAGGCTCACGGCGCGGCCATCGTCGCGAGCGGCTCGGGCACCACTGGCGGTGCGCAGCCACGGCTCGTCGTCGAAAACGGGCAACTGGCGCAGGGCGGCTCGCCCGCGCAGTTCGTCGGGCTGTTCGATGCGCTCGCGCGTGAAGGCCACGCGGGCGTGCTCGGCATGACCTTCGATACCGGCAACTGGGCGTGGCTCGACGTCGCGCCGCTATCCATCGCGCCGCAGCTCGCGCCGTACGTCGAGTACATCCATTGCAAGACCACCACGGGCGAGGGCGCGCGGCGCTTTGCGAGCGCGCCGGCCGAGGATGACGCGCCATTGCGCGCGCTCCTCGACCGGCTGCCGCGCGAGGTGCCGCGCGGCATCGAGTTTCCGTTCGATCCGAGCCGGATCGACGCGGATGCCGCGCGTTATGTGAGCTGGCTTGCGCGCGTGTAGACGCGCGACGCGGCATCACGAAGCGCCTCGGTCGAAGCCGTATAGCAGACGAGGCGGCAACTCAGGCAGCAACCCCGGCAGCAACCCAGGCAGCAAAGAACGCATTCCACGCAACACGAATCACCGCATCAGAAGCACCACCAGGAGCCCAGCATGACGCACCCTTACCCCGCGCTCGACGTGATCACCTACGGCGAAGCGATGGCGATGTTCGTCGCCGCCGAAGCCGGCCCGCTCGCGGGCGTCGGGCACTTCACGAAGCGCATCGCCGGCGCGGATCTGAACGTCGCGATCGGCTTGTCCCGACTTGGCTTCAGGGTGGGCTGGATGAGCCGCGTCGGCGACGATTCGTTCGGCCGGTACGTGCGCGACACGCTGACGAAAGAGGGCATCGACCAGCAATGCGTGAGCACCGACGCGCGCCATCCGACCGGCTTCCAGCTGAAGTCGAAGAGCGACGACGGCAGCGACCCGGCGGTCGAATACTTCCGCAAGGGCTCGGCGGCGAGCCATCTGTCGCTCGACGACTACCTCGCCGATTACGTGCTGCCCGCGCGTCATCTGCATCTGACCGGCGTCGCCCCGGCGATCTCGGCAAGCTCGCGCGAACTCGCATTCCACCTGGCCCGCGAAATGCGCGCTGCGGGCAGGACGATCTCGTTCGACCCGAACCTGCGTCCGACGCTGTGGCCCTCGCGCGCGGCGATGGTCGAAGGCTTGAACGCGCTCGCCGCGCTCGCCGACTGGGTGCTGCCCGGCATCGGCGAGGGTGAGATTCTGACCGGCCACACGCAGCCGGAGGACATCGCGAAGTTCTATCTCGAGCGCGGCGCGCGCGGCGTGATCGTCAAGCTCGGCGCGCAGGGCGCGTATTACCGCACCGCGACCGATGCCGCGACGATCGCTGGCCGGCCGGTCGCGAGCGTCGTCGATACGGTCGGCGCGGGCGATGGTTTCGCGGTCGGCGTGATCAGCGCGCTGCTCGAAGGCCGCACGCTCGCGCAGGCGGTCGCGCGTGGCAACCGGATCGGCGCGCTCGCGATCCAGGTGATCGGCGATTCGGAAGGTTTGCCGAGCCGCGCCGAACTCGACGCGCTGGAGCTGGCCGAGGTACCGGACATCGCAAGCGCGGCCTGACGCGGATCGGACCGCATCGATAGCGCTGCATCCACAACCAGCATCGACGACAACAAGAGCGCCCACAGCGCGCCCAGATTTTTTCATCATTGATTCGGGACGACGCCGTCCAAGGAGACTTCCATGACCTCATCGCTTGCGATTCGCCGTTGGTGGACGATCATGCCGATCGTGTTCATCACCTACAGCCTCGCGTATCTGGATCGCGCGAATTTCGGCTTCGCGTCAGCGGCCGGCATCAACCAGGATCTCGGCATCAGCAAGGGGCTCGCGTCGCTGATCGGCGCGCTGTTCTTCCTCGGCTATTTCTTCTTCCAGATTCCGGGTGCGATCTATGCCGAGCGCCGCAGCGTGAAGAAACTGGTGTTCTGGAGCCTCGTTCTGTGGGGCGGCTGCGCGGCGTTGACCGGCATGGTCAGCAACATTCCGTCGCTGATGGCGATCCGCTTCCTGCTCGGCGTCGTCGAAGCCGCGGTAATGCCGGCGATGCTGATCTTCATCTGCAACTGGTTCACCAAGAGCGAGCGCTCGCGCGCGAACACGTTCCTGATCCTCGGCAATCCGGTCACGGTGCTGTGGATGTCGGTCGTGTCGGGCTATCTCGTGCATTCGTTCGGCTGGCGGCAGATGTTCATCGCCGAGGGCGCGCCCGCGATCATCTGGGCGATCTGCTGGTGGTTCCTCGTCAAGGACAAGCCCGAGCAGGTGTCGTGGCTCACGCAAGAGGAAAAAGACGCGCTCGCGCAGACGCTGCGCGCGGAGCAGGCCGCGATCAAGCCGGTGCGCAACTACAGCGAGGCGTTTCGCACGCCCGCGGTCATCAAGCTGTGCGCGCAGTATTTCTGCTGGAGCATCGGCGTGTACGGCTTCGTGCTGTGGCTGCCGTCGATCCTGAAGAACGGCTCGTCGTTCGGCATGGTGGAAACCGGCTGGCTGTCGGCGCTGCCGTATCTGGCCGCGACGATCGCGATGCTTGCAGCTTCGTGGGCATCGGATAAACTCAACCGCCGCAAGGTGTTCGTGTGGCCGTTCCTGCTGATCGGTGCGATTGCGTTCGCGGCGTCGTACGGGCTCGGCTCCGCGCATTTCTGGGTCTCGTATGCGCTGCTCGTGATCGCGGGCGCGGCGATGTACGCGCCGTATGGACCGTTCTTCGCGATCGTTCCGGAACTGCTGCCGAAGAACGTCGCGGGCGGCGCGATGGCGCTGATCAACAGCATGGGCGCGCTCGGTTCGTTCGTCGGCTCGTACGTGGTCGGTTATCTGAACGGCGCGACCGGGTCGCCCGCGGCATCGTATGCATTCATGAGCGTGGCGCTCGTCGCCGCGGTGATCCTCACGCTCGCCGTCAAGCCGGCCGCCGCCGAACAACGTGGCTCCGCTCGTCCCACCGTCACAAGGAAAATTAGCTGATGAACAAGATCGTCGCCTGGAAGTCGCTGCCCGAGGATGTGCTCGCCTATCTGCAACAGCATGCGCAGGTCGTGCAGGTCGATCCGTCTCAGCATGATGCGTTGGTCGCCGCGCTGCGCGACGCCGACGGCGGCATCGGCGCGAGCGTGCAGATCACGCCGGCGATGCTCGAAGGCGCGAGCCGGCTGAAGGCGCTGTCGACGATCTCGGTCGGCTACGACCAGTTCGACGTCGCCGACCTAACGCGCCGCGGCATCGTGCTCGCGCACACGCCGGACGTGCTGACCGAATCGACCGCCGATACCGTGTTCTCGCTGATCCTCGCGTCCGCGCGGCGCGTCGTCGAGCTGGCCGACTGGGTCAAGGCAGGGCAGTGGCGCACGAGCATCGGGCCCGCGCAGTTCGGGCTCGACGTGCAGGGCAAGACGATCGGCATCGTCGGCTTGGGTCGGATCGGCGGCGCGGTCGCGCGACGCGCGGCGCATGGCTTCAACATGAAGGTGCTGTATACGAACCGCAGCGCGAACCACCAAGCGGAGCAGGCGTATGGCGCGCGGCGCGTCGAGCTGGCTGAATTGCTCGCGCAGTCCGATTTCGTCTGTCTGCAGGTGCCGCTCACGCGAGAGACGCGGCATCTGATCGGCGCCGCCGAACTGCGCGCGATGAAGAAGAGCGCGATCCTGATCAACGCTTCACGCGGCGCGACCGTCGACGAACCGGCGCTGATCGAGGCGCTGCGCAACGGCACGATTCACGGCGCGGGCCTCGACGTGTTCGACACCGAACCGTTGCCTGCCGACTCGCCGTTGCTCGCCATGCCGAACGTGGTCGCATTGCCGCATATCGGCTCGGCGACGCACGAGACCCGTCATGCGATGGCGCTCAACGCGGCGGAGAACCTGGTCGCCGCGCTCGACGGCACATTGACGACCAACATCGTCAACCGTGACGTCCTGGCGAAGTGATTCGCAGGGCGGCGCGCAAGCTCCCGTCCTCGGACCGGCACGAGCGATGAGCGAATGAGCACGACCCCGCCCCCGGCCAGCATGCCGCCTGGTCCCCCGAGCGCGCCGACGCGCCGCGCGACGATCACCGATGTCGCGCGTGAAGCCGGCACCGGCAAGACCAGCATCTCGCGCTATCTGAACGGCGAGTTCAGCGCGCTGTCGCCCGAGCTGCGCGCGCGCATCGAAGCCGCGATCGCGCGGCTCGACTATCAGCCGAACCAGATGGCGCGCGGCCTGAAGCGCGGCCGCAACCGGCTGATCGGCATGCTGGTCGCCGACCTGACCAATCCGTACTCCGTCGAAGTGCTGCAAGGCGTCGAGGCCGCGTGCCACGCGCTCGGCTTGATGCCGCTGATTTGCCACGCGGCGAACGAAGTCGAGATGGAGCGGCGTTATCTGCAACTGCTGACCACGTACCGCGTGGAAGGTGTGATCGTCAACGCGCTAGGCGTGCGCGAGGAGACGTTGCGGCCGGTCGGCGACGGCGGGATTCCGGCGGTGCTGGTCGATCGGCGCGTGGAGGGGCTGGTCGCCGACATGGTCGGTCTCGACAATGGCGCGGCCGCCGCGCTCGGTACGCGGCATCTGCTCGAACGGGGCTTCGAGCACATCTGGTTCGTCGTGCAGCCGTTCGAGCAGGTCAGCTCGCGGCAGTTGCGCGTCGAAGCATTCGATCGGGCGATGCGCGACGATGGCCGCGCGCGCGGTCGTACGCTGGTGCTCGATCTCGCCGATGCAACTGCGCTCGAGCGCGGTCTCGCGGAGCTGGATCGTGCGATCGACTCGCCAGGCGGGGCCGGTGCCGAGCCCGCCGGCGCCTCCCCACGCGTCGCGCTGTTCGCGGCCAACGCACCGGTCGCGTTGCGTCTCGCGCTGCATCTGAACGCGCGTTACGGCGCGCACTGGCAGAGCCGCGTCGCGCTGCTTTCCATCGACGATCCGGAGTGGGCCGAGCTCGCCGGCATCACGACGATCCGCCAGCCGACCTACGACATCGGTTATCGCGCGGTCGAATTCCTGCACGAGCGCATCGAAGGCGCGCAGACGGGCGCGCGCGACTGCCTGCTGCCCGGCGAGCTGATCGTGCGTGCGTCGACCGCACGCTGATTTCCGGCCAATCTGCGATGATGCGGGCTGCGGCGCGCAGCGGTTGCGCGCCGGGGATTGCAAGGAACCCCGCAAGGATACTCATGGTCGTGCCACCGCTCACCCTCGCGAGTCTCGCGCTCGCCACGCTCGTCATCGCCGCTTTACCGTTTCTGATTTACCGACAATTGCGCCGTCCGCTCGCGCTTCGGCCGCGCGACGCGATCGCCGGCGTCGCGGTGTTCGCGCTGTTCGCGATGGTCATCGAGCGTGCACTGCACGACTATCTGTTGCGTGGCAACGAGACGACCGCGGCGTTCCTTTCGCAGCCGCTCGCGTTCGTCGTCTATGGTGCGCTGGCCGCGGGCGTTTGCGAGGAAGTGGGGCGGTTCGTCGGCATGCGGCTGCTCATGAAGCGCGCGGCGGCGCGGCCGGCGGTGCGCAAAAAGGCGAACGTCGACGCGCCCGCCGGCGTCGCTGCAAGCGCGGGCGCGAGCCCCGCCGCCAGCACGACCGCCGACACGCGCACCGCCGCATTGCGCGCCGACGATGGCGCCGCGCTCAGCTACGGCCTCGGCCACGGCGGCGCGCAAGCGTGGATGGTCGGCGTGTTCGTGCAGTTCCAGTGGCTCGTGTTCGCGGTCCTCGAAAACCGTGGCCGGCTCGGCGATTACCTCGGCAATCTGCCGGCCGAAGCGGTGATGCGCGTGCATCTGATTCTCGCGAGCCTGACGCCGCAACTGGCCGGCATTTTCGCGCTCGAACGCGTCGCGGCGCTGGTGTTCCAGATCGGCCTGTCGGTGCTGATGTGGCGCGGCGTGCGGGCCGGCTCGCGCGGCATCCTGCCGCTCGCGATCGGGGTGCACGCGCTGATCGACGTGCCTGCGGCAATGACGCAGGCGCGGCTGCTGCCGCTCGCGGCGGCCGATACGATCTATGGGGTGGCGGCGGTGTTCGTCGCGGGACTGCTGATACGGATTTACCGGCGGCCGGCGGCGGCGTGAGCGGATGAGCCGCTGGACAGCAGGCGCCTCGCTATCCCTTCAGCGTTTCTCTAAAATGCGCCTACGTTTCAGGACCTTCTTTTCCCGGCAGCCTTCATGGAAGCTTACCAATACGACTGCGCGCATCCGGAGTTCGACGAGCTCGCGCGCGTCATCAGCGATCTGTTTCCCGAGCAGACGCAGTTCATCGAGCGTGCCGCCGACGATGGCACGCCCACACTGACGGTTCACTGGGTAGCAATGCGCTTCGGTTCCACCGCGCGCCGTATCGTGATGACGGTCGCGATCGCGCCGGCGGCGCTCGCGCGTTATCGCGCGATGCCGGCGCGGTTGCGTGGCCGCAGCTTTGCGGTATTGCGCGCGTACGTCGAAGCGAGCCTGGGCTCGCTCGAAGAAATGTACGCGAATGGCGAGGCGGTCCCGCGCGAAGTCACGGTCGATCTCGGCGACGAGTTCGCGTGACGCGCGAATGAAGCGCGAATGAAGCGCGGGCGAAGCGGATTCAATCCGCGAGCCGATAGACCTTCGCGAAACGCGCGGCCTGCACGACGCCATAGTCGCCGGGCGCGTACTGCATGACCCAGTCGCCGGCCGCGCCGTGCAGCACGTCGCCGCCGCTCGCGCAGCGCGCGAGCGAGAAGGACTCGTCCATCCGGCGGGCGAGTACGACCGCCGGGCGGTTGCGGTAGGCGCCGGCTTCGCCGTGCGCGAGCGCGGCATCGGCGGGCAGGTACTTCGCATCGAAGCGCTCGCGCGACACGACCCAGCGCTCGCCGGTCGAGCCGGTGATCAGCGCATCGCCGCGCACATAGCGGTTCGGGCCTTCGAGGCTCATCAACTGGCCTTCGGCGGCGGCGAATTCGACGCTTACCGTTTCGTCCTTGACGACGCGTTGGGCGTGCGGATCGTCACGCAAATCGAGATTCCTGAGTTCGGTCATGAAGCGGGTGGAAGATTAGGGGGTGAGCGTTGCGGCGAGACTTGCCGCTTTGCGGCGATCGTGCGTCGAGTCGCTGGGACGGGTAGCCGGCCCAGACAGCGCGGCTCCGAATAATGCCAGATGCATGAGCCGGGCGGGGGGAGGCGAAAGGCTGAGGTGTGGTGAGAAAGCCGCTGTTCGGGCGCCATCGGAATTGCCGAAATCAACCGCATCCGAACGGACCGGCGCCCGCAACGGGGCAACCCCCGCCGCGGGCGCTCTTTCATTACGGCTTGACGGTCGCGTCGCTCGCGGCTTCGGCCGCGGGCTTGCCGCCCTTGCCCTTGCCATGGTGGCCGCGATGATGACCCTCGGGGCCGCCCTGGTGGAACGTCGCGTCGGCGAGCTTCTTCTGCTCCGGCGACAGGCTGCTATACAGCGGATCGAACGCATCGACGAGCTTCTTCATGCCGTCCGCATGCGCCTGCGCGATCGTTGCGTACTGTTTCATGTCGTCGAGCGCGCTCACGTTGGTGGCCGCCTTGCGCTGCTCGAACAACTGGCCCATCGTTTCGCCGTTGCTGCGCATGACGTCGGCGAACGCCTTCCATTGCGTTTCCTGCGCGGGCGTGATCTTCAGTTGCGAGTGCAGATAAGCGATGCGGTCTTCGACGTTGCGTTCGTGGCCGGCCTTGGCCGCGGAGGCCGAGGCCGTGGTGTCCGGCGCTGCGGCCGGCGCGGCGGTTTGGGCGAACGCGCCGCCCATCGAAACGGCCGTAGCCAGCATAACCAGTGCTTTTTTCATCGAAACTCCTGATGTCTGTTCGTTATTGAGACACGGCGCGCGGCGAGCGTCTTGCCCCGCGCCAGCGGCGAATGGCGCCGCACCGCAAGCGGCTGCCGCATTCGCCCGGCGCCGCTATTAGTAACACGTTAACCCTACAATACGGTGCGTGTGCGACAAACGCTTACAACCGAAACGAACGCGAAACGGCTCGCGCCTGAGCGGCAATCGCGCCGGCATACTGCGCCGGGGCCGCCCCACAGTGTGCCGTGCATCTGTGACCGTAGCGCGTGACATGGCGCCGCTGCGTGCAGACGCGCGATAATCCGCGACATTCCACACCAACTTCCTTCCACACCAACTTCCTTCCCCTTCGATGAGACCTCCGCGCCTCGACCAGCTCGACGACCTCGACCGCAACCTCGTTGCACTGCTGCAAGCCAACGCGCGCGAGAGCGTCGCGAATCTTGCGCGGCAGCTCGGCGTCGCGCGCACGACCGTGATCGCGCGCATTGCGCGGCTCGAGCGCAGCAACGTGATCGCCGGCTACAGCGTGAGGCTTGGCCAGGATGTGCTCGATTCGAGCATCGTTGCGTATGTCGGCATCATCATCGCGCCGAAGCACGGACAGGCCGTGCAGAAACGCCTCGGCAAAATGCCCGAAGTGCAGATGCTGTGCGCGGTCAGCGGCGAGTTCGACTACGTGGCATGGCTGCGCGCCGATTCGCCCGAGCGGCTCAACGATCTGCTCGATCAGATCGGCGGGCTCGAGGGCGTCGAGCGGACCACGACGTCGATCATTCTCGCGCGCAAGATCGACCGCGGCGCGGTGTGAGTCGGCGTGCGGCGTAACCTCTTCGCGAGTGCTGCGAGAGTCCATCGTTGACGCCTTTTTTACGCTGTTTCGACAAATCGTTTGACCGGTTCGTCAGAACGTCGAACCGGATGGTCATACCGCAGCATTTTGCGCGTATGAACTGTTTTTGCTTCTTCCTACACTGTCATTCAGGGGTTCGGCCCGCAGGCGCCGCGCGCAACACGCGGCGCACTTCCCAAGCTCAGAGACAGCACATGGATAACAAGGAGAAGCAGATGAAAGTAGCTATCGTTGGCGCAGGTCTGATCGGTCACACCATTGCCCATATGCTGCGCGAGACGGGCGACTACGAAGTCGTCGCGTTCGACCGCGATCAGCACGCGCTCGACAAGCTCGCCGCCCAGGGCATTCCCACCCGCCGCATCGATTCCGCCGACGCCGCCTTGCTGCGCGCCGCGATCCAGGGCTTCGACGTGCTGATCAACGCGCTGCCGTACTACCTCGCGGTCAACGTCGCAGCGGCCGCGAAGGGCGCGGATGTCCATTATTTCGACCTGACCGAGGACGTACGCGCGACGCACGCGATCCGCGCGATCGCCGCAGATGCCGATCACGCATTCATGCCGCAGTGCGGTCTCGCGCCGGGTTTCATCGGCATTGCCGCGCACGAGCTCGCGAATCGCTTCACGGAAATCCGCGACGTGAAGATGCGCGTCGGCGCGCTGCCCGAGTTTCCGACCAATGCGCTGAAGTACAACCTGACGTGGAGCGTCGACGGCCTGATCAACGAGTACTGCCAGCCGTGCGAGGCCATCCGCGATGGCCGCACGCAATGGGTGCAGCCGCTCGAAGGCCTCGAGCATTTCTCGCTCGACGGCACCGAGTACGAAGCGTTCAACACGTCGGGCGGGCTGGGCACGCTGTGCGAAACGCTGGCGGGCCGCGTCGAATCGCTCGACTACAAGTCGGTGCGCTATCCGGGTCATCGCAACCTGATGCAGTTCCTGCTCGAAGACCTGCGTTTGTCGAGCGACCGCGATACGCTGAAGACCATCATGCGCCGCTCGGTGCCGTCGACCGCGCAAGATGTCGTGCTGGTGTTCATCACCGTGAGCGGCATGCGCGACGGTCAGCTGGTGCAGGAGGTGTTCACGCGCAAGATCTTCGCGAAGACCGTCTGCGGGGTGCCGATGAGCGCGATTCAGATCACGACCGCCGGCGCGATGTGCGCGGTGCTCGATCTGTTCCGCGAGCGCAAGCTGCCGCAAAAGGGCTTCGTGCGCCAGGAGCAGGTGTCGCTCGGCGATTTTCTGGCGAACCGCTTCGGCAAGTTGTACGAAGGGCAGTCGCTGGAGGCGATGGCGACCGTTTGAGGCCGGCATGGCTCGCGGCGAATGAAAATCCCCGTACGTCGCCGACGTACGGGGATTTTCCGTTTTTCAGCCATCATCGGGCCGGCGCGGCACTCGCCAGACAGAAGGGAGGGCCGTCATCCAGCCACGATTTGCGCGACGAGCGCTTCATGGTCCGCCGAACTGGGCGCGGTATTGTCGAACATCAGCAGACCCTCGCGGCTCGCGCCGCTCGGCTCGAAGCGCCGCCGCCGGTAGTCGTCCCAGTGCGCGAGCTTGTACGCATCGTTGGGATTCGCGCGCGCGACGATCCGCTGCCGCGCCACGTCCTCCGAGGTCCGCACCCACACGACACGCAACCTCACGTCCGGCGCGACGCCGAGCCACGCATGATCGAACAGCCGCCGCTCGCGCACCTCGCGAGACAGCGGGCCGACGACCAACGCGCTGATGCCGAGTTCGAGATTGTCGCGCGCCGTATCAATGAGGCCGCGATACTCGGGGTCGCGCAGATGCTGCAGGAAAAGAGGGCTGTCGCGATCGTTCGGATTGCCGGTCAGCATCGCCATCGCGGCCGCGCTATAGCCGCCGTACAGCGTGTCCTTGTCGAGCAGGCAGAAGGGGGTGCCGCTCACTTTCATCAGCGGGCCGAGCAGTTTTTTCGCCAGCGTCGTCTTGCCCGTGCCCGCATGACCGCAAAAGAAAACCAGAGAAGTCACGCAGGCTTGTCCTCACGCGGCGCGGCGGCGTCATCGGGGCGCGGGTCGCGCGCGAACGTGCCGTTGGCCTCGAGCCACATCACGTTGATGATGCCGAAGCCGAGCGCCACACCCACGCCGAGAATCCAGGTGAAATACCACATCGCAGTCTCCTTGATCGTGCGTCCGGCGACGCGGATCGACAGGCATGCCGGCAACCGACGATGGCCAGCCGCGAGCGCGGCCGCCTGCACCGATCATGAAGAAGAACGCCGCGCCATGCAAGAGGCGCGGCGCCCGAGCTCCGTGCGCCGGGGCTGGCGGTATGTCCGCGCGTTGCTATGATGCGCAACGGTGATGCGTACGAGCGTACCGTGTCCGCCGAACCGGCGGACACGGAGCGACGACCCACACCGCGTAGTCGGAAACGCGGGCCGCAATCGAGAGCACAGGGGAGAACCAGCATGCCGAGGCGCCTGTCTTGCCGCTGCCGAGCCGCACGGATGGCCGGGTCCGCACGCTGCGCCGCGTTGGCCGCATGCGTCGCGCTCAGCGTGCTCACGCTGGCCGGCTGCGCGTCGACGCCGGCCGAGCCGGTACCGTTCAAACCGGTGCCTGCCGAGCGCATCGTCAGACAGGGCTATACGGCGCCGGGCCCCGGCCTCGTCGCGGTGGACGTGCGGCGCGAGCGTTCGCGCGACGTGATCGTGCGGTTCCGCAATGCGCTCGTCTATATCGACGGCGAGCGCGTGACCGACCTGATGAACGGCGAGCATGTGGTGTTCTATCTGCGGCCCGGCGCACATCGGATCGGCGTATCGACGCAGTTCGATCCGGTCATCGAGCTGAACTTCGTCGTGACGGCCGACCCGCGCTACACGAACCGCGCCTCGGTCACGTTCAACGACGATCACCGCATCGGCCTGCAGCGGGTCGCGCAGTAGCCTGTCGTCGCGCATTAACAATTGGAAACGCGCGGCTCACGCGGCGCGTCTTAACATGGCGGCTGATTCAAGCCGGCTGGAAGCGTGCTTGTCCGTTCATGCAGACCCGTCGCCCGTCTTACGCAATGCTTACGTGAGAGGGTGGCGAGGTCTGCTTTTGTATGCAAGGTAATTCGAACATGCTGATCAATTGCGCCGCCTATCAGGACGGCCGGAAACTCGCCGACATCGATATCGACAGCATCAGCGACTACGTCGCGCGGCGCGAGTGCTTCGTCTGGGTCGCACTGAAAGACCCGGAGCCCGAGGAACTCGCGGCCATGAAAGACGAATTCAATCTGCACGAGCTCGCGATCGAAGACGCGCAACACGGTCATCAGCGCCCGAAAATCGAGGAGTACGGCGATTCGGTCTTCACCGTGATGCACACGGTCGAGATGGATGAGACAGGCGAGCTGGTGATCGGCGAAGTCGATGTGTTCGCCGGCACCAACTATGTGCTGTCGGTGCGCCGCGGCACGCGCACCGGTTTCCAGAGCGTGCGGACGCGCTGCGAGCGCGAGCCGCATCTGTTGAAGGAAGGCTCGGCGTTCGTGCTGTACGCACTGATCGACGACGTGGTCGACCGTTATTTCCCGATCATCGAGGCGATGAGCACCGAGCTCGAAACGCTCGAGGACCGCATCTTCGAGAAGAACGATTCGGCCGCCTCGCGCGCGATCGTGCAGGACCTGTACTCGATGAAGCGCCGGCTCGTGATCCTCCAGCACCATATCGTGCCGCTGCAGGAAGCGGTCGGCAAACTGACGGGCGGCCGCATTCCGAGTGTTTGCGCAGGCATGCAGGCGTACTTCCGCGACGTCTACGACCACCTCGACCGGATCGTCAGAACCATCGAGGGGCGCCGCGAAATCGTCGTCACGGCGGTGCAGGTGAACCTCGGCATGATCTCGCTCGCCGAGAGCGAAATCACCAAGCGGCTCGGCTCGTTCGCGGCGCTGTTCGCGGTGCCGACCATGATCGCCGGCATCTACGGGATGAACTTCGAGCGCATTCCCGAGCTGCATTTCAAGTTCGGCTATCCGGTCGTGCTGGCGGTGATGCTGGCGATCGACTGCGTGCTGTACCGGCGTTTTCGCAAGGCCGGCTGGCTGTAGCTGGCGCGCCGTTCAATTTCCTCGGGGTTTCACTTTCCTCGGGGTTTCACTTGCGGCGCGCGCGATACCAGGCCAGCATAAGCGGCCTGTGTGTCGCGCCGCACGCGACGCACAGGCGTCATCGACTGCACGAACTGAGCGAGGGAACCTTGCCACACGCTGCCCGGATCGATCGAGCGCATTGCGGCGCCGCAGATGTTGCGCGCCGGTGCGTTGCAACAGCGCGAATCGTTGACATTCCGAAGAGCTTGCGCTGAGAATGGGCCTCGCAAACGTTTGCGCATCACAAAAAATACGGCTCGCCCGCGAGCCTGACAACCTTGGAGATACGCATGAGCCATCGAACCCGTCGTCGCATTCTTGCCGCCGCAGTTCTCGCCACCGCCTCCGCCGTCCTGCCTTTTTCCGCCGCCCACGCGCAGAACGCCCCGGCTCATAAGCCGAAGGTCGCGCTCGTGATGAAGTCGCTCGCCAACGAGTTCTTCCTGACCATGGAGACCGGGGCGAAAGACTATCAGAAGCAGAACCCCGGCAAGTTCGACCTGATCACCAACGGCATCAAGGACGAAACCGACACCGCCAACCAGATCCGCATCGTCGAGCAGATGATCGTGTCGAAGGTCGACGCGATCGTGCTCGCGCCGGCCGATTCGAAGGCGCTGGTGCCGGTCGTCAAGAAGGCGGTCGACGCGGGCATCATCGTCGTCAACATCGACAACCGGCTCGATCCGGACGTGCTGAAGTCGAAAGACCTGAACGTGCCGTTCGTCGGCCCCGACAATCGCAAGGGCGCGCGGCTCGTCGGTGACTACCTCGCGAAGCGCCTGAAGGCCGGCGACGAGGTCGGCATCCTCGAAGGCGTGTCGACCACCACCAACGCGCAGCAGCGTACCGCGGGCTTCAAGGACGCGATGCAGGCAGTCGGCGCGAAAGTCGTGTCGGTGCAGTCGGGCGAGTGGGAAATCGACAAGGGCAACGCGGTCGCATCGGCCATGCTCAACGAGTATCCGAACCTGAAGGCGCTGCTCGCCGGCAACGACAACATGGCGATCGGCGCGGTGTCGGCCGTGCGCGCGGCCGGCAAGCAGGGCAAGGTGCTGGTGGTCGGCTACGACAACATCAACGCGATCCATCCGATGCTGAAGGACGGCCGCGTGCTCGCCACCGCCGACCAGTTCGCGGCGAAGCAGGCCGTGTTCGGGATCGATACCGCGTTGAAGGCATTGAGCGAAAACAAGAAGCAGTCGCAGCTGTCGGGCGTCGTCGAAACGCCGGTCGTTCTGGTGACGAAGGACACCCTGAAGTAAGCGCGCCGCGCCCGGCGTGAAGCACGAGCCGGGCGCAGCCGGAAAAACGCACGGGAAGCCGCAAAAATCACCACGAATTATGGATAGCGTGTTTTAGAGGCAAACCACCACCCAGCGATCCGCTTTTATTCAACGAACGCTCAAGAATCCCGCCGCACCGCCGTTAATCCCAGAGATAAGCGTCATGACGGCGGCTCGCGTGGTGAGAGGGAGCGCGGCCATGAGCAGCTGTGCATTCCGCGCAATGGGGCGCCACGAAGGCGCCAGAAGCGCCATGCAACCAGGAGCGCGATGGATTCGACCGACCACGACGCCTTGCCTGTCGTACTGAGCGTCAGCGGCATCGGCAAGACCTATGCCGAACCGGTGCTCGCCGACGTATCGCTGTCGCTGCGAGCGGGCGAGGTATTGGCGTTGACCGGCGAGAACGGCGCGGGCAAGAGCACGCTGTCGAAGATCATCGGCGGGCTGGTCGAAGCGAGCGCGGGCACGATGCGGCTTGCCGACGCGCCGTACGCGCCCGCGAGCCGCACCGAGGCCGAGGCGCTCGGCGTGCGCATGGTCATGCAGGAGTTGAATCTGCTGCCTACGCTGTCGGTCGCCGAGAACCTGTTCCTGAACCGGCTGCCGCGTGCGGGCGCGTTCAGCTTCGGCTGGATCGATCGCGGCAAGCTGCGCGAGAACGCGCGCGAGGCGATGACGCAGGTCGGGCTCGACGCGATCGATCCCGACACGCTGGTCGGCGAACTGGGCATCGGTCATCAGCAGATGGTCGAGATCGCCCGCAACCTGATCGACGACTGCCGCGTGCTGATCCTCGACGAGCCGACCGCGATGCTGACCGCGCGCGAGGTCGATCTGCTGTTCGAGCAGATCGGGCGGCTCAAGGCTCGCGGCGTCGCGCTCGTCTATATCTCGCACCGGCTCGAAGAGCTGGCGCGGGTCGCCGAACGGGTCGCGGTGCTGCGCGACGGCCGCCTCGTGCATGTCGACGCGATGGCGAACCTGACGAGCGAGCAGATCGTCACGTGGATGGTCGGCCGCGAGCTCGGCGAGCATATCGATCTCGGCGAGCGCAACATCGGCGCGCCGCTCCTGAAAGTGGAGCGGCTCGCGCGCGGCAAGGTCGTGCGCGACGTGTCGTTCGAGGTGCGCGCGGGCGAGATTTTCGGTGTGAGCGGACTGATCGGCGCGGGCCGCACCGAGCTGATGCGGCTCATCTACGGCGCCGACCGCAAGGACGGCGGCAGCGTGTCGCTCGCCGCGACGCCGGGCGCGCCGCCTACGCCGGTGCGAATCGACTCGCCGGCGGACGCGGTACGCGCGGGTATCGCGCTGATCACCGAAGACCGCAAGGGCGAAGGCCTGCTGCTGCCGCAACCGATCGCGGCCAACCTGTCGCTCGGCAATCTCGGCAGCGTCGCGCGGCACGGCGTGGTCGACGCGAAGCGCGAGAACGCGCTGGCGCACAAGCAGATCGCCGCGATGCGGATTCGCAGCTCGGGGCCCGCGCAGGTTGTCGGCGAGCTGTCGGGCGGCAACCAGCAGAAGGTCGTGATCGGCCGCTGGCTCGCGCGCGACTGCCGCGTGCTGTTGTTCGACGAACCGACGCGCGGCATCGACGTCGGCGCGAAGTTCGATATTTACGGCCTGATGGGCGCGCTCGCTCGCGACGGCCGCGCGCTCGTCGTGGTGTCGAGCGATCTGCGCGAACTGATGCTGATCTGCGACCGGATCGGCGTGATGTCGGCGGGCAGCATGACAGGCGTGTTCGAGCGCGCGAGCTGGAGCCAGGATGCGCTGCTCGCGGCTGCGTTCGCCGGCTACCGCGGCCGTGACGCGCTGCTGCACACGCACGGCGTCAACGAAGCAGGGAGTCTGTGATGACCGATCAATCGTGGCGCGAGGCGGCGGGTGTCAAACGGGACGGCCAGTTGGGCGGCCAGCAGGACGGCCAGCAAGACGGCAAGCAAGGCGGTGCGCCGGACGCGCCCGCCGTGACGCCGCCCGCCGATCCGTCGGCGCCGCTCGCGAGCGGCAAGCCGGCCGGCACGCGGCTCGGCTTTTCGAACTACCTGGGCCTCGCCGGCGCGCTGCTCGCGATGATCGTGCTGTTCTCGCTGCTGAGTTCGCACTTTCTGACCTACGACACGTTCAGCACGATCGCGAACCAGATTCCGGATCTCGTCGTGATGTCGGTCGGCATGACCTTCGTGCTGATCATCGCGGGGATCGATCTGTCGGTGGGCTCGGTGCTCGCGCTCGGGGCGTCGGCGGTCAGCGTGGTGACGCTGAAGTGGGGCTGGGGGCCAGCTGCCGGCGCGCTGCTCGGGGTCGCGGTCGCGGCGCTGACCGGCACCGTGACCGGCGCGGTGACGGTGGGCTGGCGAATTCCGTCGTTCATCGTGTCGCTCGGCGTGCTCGAGGCGGCGCGCGGCATGGCGTATCAGATGACCAATTCGCGCACCGCGTATATCGGCGATGCGTTCGATTTTCTGTCGAACCCGATCGCGCTTGGCATCTCGCCGGCCTTTCTGATGGCGGTCGCGGTGATGGTGATCGCGCAGCTGGTGCTGACGCGCACGGTATTCGGGCGCTATCTGGTCGGGATCGGCACCAACGAGGAAGCGGTGCGGCTCGCGGGCGTCAATCCGCGGCCGTACAAGGTGATCGTGTTCGCGCTGATGGGCGCGCTGTCCGGACTCGCGGCGCTGTTCCAGATCTCGCGGCTCGAGGCGGCCGATCCGAATGCGGGTGTCGGCCTGGAGCTGCAGGTGATCGCGGCGGTCGTGATCGGCGGCACGAGTCTGATGGGCGGGCGTGGTTCGGTTATCAGCACGTTCTTTGGCGTGCTGATCATTTCGGTGCTGGCGGCGGGCCTCGCGCAGATCGGCGCGAACGAGCCGACCAAGCGCATGATCACCGGCGCGGTGATCGTGGTGGCGGTGGTGCTCGATACGTACCGCAGCCGTCGCAAACGCGCCTGAGGTGGGAGCCGCCGCGCAACGATGATTGAGTGCATGGGATCGGAGTAAGCGCTAAAGCGCCAACTCCGTTCGACCGCGATGAAACTGCATGGGACCGGAGTAAGCGGTAAAGCGCTAACTCCGATCGACCGCGATGAAACTGCATGGGATCGGAGTAAGCGCTAAAGCGCTAACTCCGATCGACAGGAGAGCAACAGGTTATGACGACGATCAAGGATGTAGCGGCGGTGGCGGGCGTGTCGTTCACGACGGTATCGCACGTCGTGAACAACTCGCGACCGGTGTCGGCCGATGTGCGCGCGAAAGTCGAGCACGCGATCCGTCAACTGCACTATGTGCCGTCGGCGGTCGCGCGCTCGCTGAAGTCGCGCGCGACCGCGACGATCGGACTGGTGGTGCCGAACAGCACGAACCCGTATTTCGCGGAGCTCGCGCGCGGCATCGAGGACGGCTGCGCGCGCAATGGCTACTGCGTGTTCTTCTGCAACTCCGACGATGACCCCGCTAAGCAGCGCAACTATCTGCGCGTGCTGCAGGAAAAACGCATCGACGGGTTGATCGTCGCGTCGGCCGGCGACGACGCTGTGCTCGCGCAGGCGCTCGCCGACGCGCGCGAGCCGCTCGTGGTGGTGGACCGCAACATCGAGGGAGTCAGCGCGGACCTCGTGCAGATCGATCACGAGAAGGGCGCGTATCTGGCCACCCGGCATCTGCTCGAGCTCGGGCATGTGCGGATCGGTTGCATCACGGGGCCGGTGCAGACCGCGGTCAGCGCGATGCGGGTGCACGGCTTCATTCGCGCGATGGCCGAGCGTGGCATCGAGATTCCGGCCGATGCGATCGTCGAAAGCGATTTTTCGGGGACGGGCGGACATCGCGCGGCCGCGCAGCTGTTCGATACGGTCAGGCCGTCGGCGATTTTCGCGGGCAACGACATGATGGGCATCGGCGCGTTGCGCGCGGCGGCGGAGCGCAATATCAGCGTGCCGCGCGATTGCTCGATCATCGGTTTCGACGATATCGAGCTGGGCCGCTTCACGTTCCCGTCGCTGTCGACGGTCGGACAGTCGGTGCGCGCGCTTGGCGACACCGCCGCGCAGACGCTGATCGACCGGATCGCCGAGGCGTCGTCGAACCGCACCACGCGAGCGCCTGCGCGCCGCCGCGTGGTGTCGCCGCGGCTGATCGTGCGGGAGTCCACCGCGACATGGGCGGGCGAGGAACGGCGGGATCTGGCGGCCTGATGCGCCGGATCAAGGACGCATAAGGGGCGCTCGAAGGACGCGCGCGCAATAGCGACGCGACCCGTCGCGCAACGGAGGACACTCGAGTGGCAAGCAACCCAACGCGCGCACGCGTCACGGTGGTCGGTAGTCTGAACATGGACCTCGTGGTGCGTTCGCCACGCCTGCCCCAACCGGGCGAGACGCTGGCCGGCCGCGGCTTCGCGCAGGTCGCGGGCGGCAAGGGCGGCAATCAGGCGGTCGCGGCCGCGCGGCTCGGCGCGCAGGTGTCGATGCTCGGCTGCGTCGGTGCCGATGCGAATGGCGCGCAGCTGCGCGCGGGCCTCGAAGCGGAGCGCATCGACTGCGCCGCGCTCGAAACCGGCAGGGAGCCGAGCGGTGTTGCGCTGATCGTCGTCGACGATGCGAGCCAGAACACGATCGTGATCGTCGCGGGCAGCAACGGCGAGGTCACGCCGGCCACCATCGCGCGACACGAAGCGACGCTCGCCGCCGCCGCCGTCGTGATCTGTCAGCTCGAAACCCCGCCCGAATCGGTGCGCGCGGCGCTGGCGGCGGCGCGGCGGCTCGGCAAGACCGTGATCCTGAATCCGGCGCCCGCCACCGGCCCGTTGCCGGCCGACTGGCTGCCGCTGATCGACTACCTGATTCCGAACGAACTCGAAGCCGCCGCGCTGAGCGGTCTCCCCGTCGACTCGCCCGAGGACGCCGCACGGGCCGCCGCCGCATTGCGTGCGGCCGGCGCGCGCAACGTGCTGGTCACGCTCGGTGCGCGCGGCGTGCATGCGGCGCTCGAAGGCGCGGCCGCGACGCTGTACGACGCGCCGCGCGTCGAGGCGGTCGACACGACCGCGGCCGGCGACACCTTCATCGGCGGCTTCGCGGCGCAGCTCGCGCAGGGCGCGAGCGTCGATGCGGCGATCCGCTTCGCACAGCGCGCCGCCGCGCTATCGGTGACGCGTGCGGGCGCACAGCCATCGATTCCGACGCGCTCCGAGGTCGACGCATTGGACTGATGCCGCGGCGGCATTGGCACCGCGCACGCTGCCTGATCGAACTGTCCTGCCACCGCTTCGGGCGACTCCGAACGGCTCGCATCTCCACCCATTCCCGCCAACACAACGTCAAAAATCGTGCTTTGACGTATATCACCGCGTTTCCCTGCGCGCCGCGAACACACTCATTTTCAGTCAACTTGCTTTCAACGTCTTACAACGTCTTTGTTCATACTTTTAAATGCTTCAAGTCTATGAATGCGCTGCCGTAAACGAAATTAGAGCGCTCTTTCAAAAAAAAGCGCCGGACCCAACACACGCCGCTCCCACGCTGCGTAGGCAGCAGCCTCTCATTGAGTACAGCACACAGGACCAAGCATGTTGAATAAAGGCATCACGATCAAGGCGCGAATTGGCCTCACGATGGCGTTCCTCGCCGCGTTGCTGGTTGCGATCGGCGTTTTCGGTCTGTTCGGCATGAGCCGTTCGAACGACGCCTATGAGGACACGTTCACCAACGCGATGCCGGGCGCGGTGAACATCGGCAACGCGGAAATCTACGCGGCGCGCGAACGACTCGCGCTCGACCGCGCCGCGTTCCTGGTCGGCACACCGGAAGCGGCCACCACCATCGAGCGCGGGCGCATGCTCGGGGGCACGTCCGACATGTGGTGGAAAAAATATCTCGATCTGCCACGCAACGCGGACGAAGACCGGCTTGCGCAGGACGTCGCCGCGAAGCGCAACGCGCTGCATCAGCAACTCGAAACGTTCGCGGCGGCGATCACGGCGAACGATCAGGGCAAGCTGGTCGAGCACGCGAAGAATCTGCAGGTCGTCTTCAACGACCTCGTCGGCGCCGACGACGCACTGCGCAAATACCAGTTCGATTCGGCCAGGGAGGGCTTCGACTCCGCGCAGAGCAGTTTCCAGACGTTCCGCGTGGTCAGCATCGGCGCGCTGGTGGTCGGCGTGCTGGCGGCGGCGCTGTCGTATCTGACGCTGAGCCGCTCGATCGCGCGTCCGCTCGACGAAGCGCTCGGCCACTTCGATGCGATCGCGGCCGGCGATCTGCGTCGTCCGGTGATCGCGACATCGCGCGACGAAATGGGGCAACTGCTCGAAGGAATCGCCAGAATGCAGCGCAGCCTCACCGAAACGGTGCGCAGCGTGCGCGGCGGTAGCGAGTCGATCGCGACCGCGACGCGCCAGATCGCGGCGGGCAACATCGACCTGTCGTCGCGGACCGAGGAGCAGGCGTCGGCGCTGCAGGAAACCGCCTCGAGCATGGAGCAGCTGACCGGCACGGTGCGGCAGAATGCCGACAACGCGCGCCAGGCGAGTGCGCTCGCGGCCAACGCGTCCGAGATCGCCAACAAGGGTAGCGCGGTGGTCGGCCAGGTGGTCGGCACGATGGGCGACATCAACCAGAGCTCGGCGAAGATCGCCGACATCATCTCGATCATCGAAGGCATTGCCTTCCAGACCAACATCCTCGCGTTGAACGCAGCCGTCGAGGCGGCGCGCGCCGGCGAGGAGGGGCGCGGCTTCGCGGTCGTCGCGGGCGAAGTGCGCAGCCTCGCGCAGCGTTCGTCGGCGGCGGCCAAGGAGATCAAGGAGCTGATCGATACGTCGGTCGAGCGCGTGCAGTCGGGCTCGGCGCTCGTCGACGAGGCCGGCCGCACGATGAGCGAAATCATCGGCGCGGTGCAGCGCGTGACCGACATCATGGGCGAGATCGCGGCGGCGTCGGAGGAGCAGAGCGGCGGCATCGACCAGGTCGCGCGCGCGGTCACGCAGATGGACGAGGTCACGCAGCAGAATGCGGCGCTCGTCGAGGAAGCGGCCGCCGCCGCGTCGTCGCTCGAAGAGCAGGCGGCGCGGCTGCGCACCGCGGTCGCGGTGTTCCAGGTCGACGACAGCGGCCGTGGCGGTCACGAAGCGGCGTCGGCGCTTGCGGCGCCGAAGCGCCCGGTGTCCACGCGCCCGGTCGCTACACGCGCACGCAAGCTCGCGCCGGCTACCGCGCAGGCGGCGTTGCCGGCGAAGACATCGAACCCGGCCGGGGGCGCTGTCGCGCCGCAGGTAGCGGCCGCGTCCACGCCCACGCCCACGCGCGCGCCGGCCAGGTCCGCGGCGACGGCCGGCAGCGACCAGGATTGGGAGACCTTCTGAGCTGGCTCGGATCAGGTGTACATGGGCGGCGGCGCTGTCGTGCGTCAGGTGAGTCGAGACGCGACGTTCGGCGCAACAGCCGTTCGCGTTCCCGTTCGCTAGCTGTCCGGCATCCGCGTCGCACCCGCGACGATCGCTTCGCGAAAAGCCGCGCCTGGACACCCCATGCGCGGTTTTTTTCAGCTGCGGCAAGAATTAACGTTTGCGCGCCGCCGCCTTTCACCGGCGCGTGTCGCGATCCGGTACATTGACGGGCACGGCCCCGATCCGTTTGCGCGGCGCGCGGCTGCCCGCACCTCCAACAGGTGGTTCCCACATATTGCTACGTCCTGCGAACCCTGCCATGCGCCAGCCACAAAGAACCGACATGACGCGATACGATCTTGCGCAACGCCTCGTCGAGGCACGCCGGCAGCGCCGGCCGATCGACGCGCCCGCACCCGACAGCCTGCCGCCCGACGCGGCGACCGCCTACGCGATCCAGCAGGCGGTGATCGAGGGCCTCGGCGAGTCGACCGGCGCTTGGAAGATCGGCGCGAAGTCGCCGGGCGGCGCCGCGTCGGGCGCACCGATTCCGGCCTCGCTGGTGATGCCGTCGCCAGCGAGGCTCGCGCATGACGGCTTCTTTCGCGTGCTGGTGGAGCTCGAGATCGCGTTCCGCTTCGACGTGACGATCGAGCCGCGCGCTCAGGCGTATGCGCGCGACGAGGTACTGTCGAAGGTCGGCGCCGTGCTGCCGGCCATCGAGATCGTCGACAGCCGTTTCGCCGAATGGCCGAACGTCGCGCCGCTCGCGCAGTTGGCCGACGCGCAGAACAACGGCGCGCTGATCACCGGCCATCCGGCCGTCTATGCGAGCCTCGCGCGCGGCTTCGACTTCGTGTCGCCGGAACTGGAGCTGAGTTTCAACGGCCGCTCGCTGATACCGGAAGTGACCGGCAATCCGGCAGGCGATCCGCGCGAGCTGCTCGTGTGGTTCGTCAACCATTGCGCGGCGATGGGCATCACGATCGAGCGCAACTGGACCTTGACCACCGGTTCATACGTCGGCGCGCACAAGATCGACGAACCCGGCATCGTGCGTGGTCATATCGACGGATTGGGTGAAGTGGAAATTGAACTGACCTGATCGATGCTGCGGCGCTTGTAACCGCAAATTACAACGCTTGATTCCAAACGGCTGCCCGCGTGCAGCCGTTTTTATTTTTGGCGAATTTGAAACGGTGGCAGTCTTTGAATCGTCAACCTGTTCGAATGCATTTGTTGCAACTTTGCCGCGTCCTTCCGTATACCTATGAGAGCGCCGCGAGTTCGTCACGTGCATGCCTTTGGTGACGAAGTGTGCGTGCGCAGACAGCCGCATTTTGATGGAGGGTCGACGGTGCGGGTACGGGATGTGCAATAGCAACGCGGTGACTTGACGCGATGCAGCGGTCCGCCGAAGTCCTGCAGGAGCACTGAATAGCGATGCGGTGCTGAAGAAAGTAGCGATACAGCGGTGCAGCAGATGATGTGACTGGTTGCTGCATGAGTAAAAAAAATTGTAGGTGGTCGAATCTCTGTTTCCAAGTGAGGATTGTAGCGGTGGCGGTTACGGCGCGATTTTCGCAACGTAGTCCGTGAAAAAAAATTTAAAAGGGTTTAGGATGAATTCGAGCGATGTCGTTTCCGAATAGCGCGCCGCGCACGACATCGCCCCAGACTTCGGCGAGGAGGTAGCATGGATATCTACAGCAGTTTCGCGACCCGCTTCGAGAAAACACGGGAGGACGAACTCTCGCTCGAGGAGTATCTCGCGCTCTGCAAAGACAATCCCGCCGCGTACGCCACTGCGGGCGAACGCATGTTGACGGCAATCGGAGAACCGGAACAGATCGACACTCGCAACGATCCGCGTTTATCGCGTATCTTCGCGAACAAGGTCATCAAGGTATACCCCGCATTCCGTGAATTCTACGGAATGGAAGAGGTGATCGAGCAGGTGGTCGCCTACTTCCGGCATTCGGCCCAGGGGCTCGAAGAAAAGAAGCAGATCCTGTATCTGTTAGGACCGGTCGGCGGCGGCAAGTCGTCGATCGCGGAACGTCTGAAGCAATTGATGGAACGCGTGCCGTTCTATGCGATCAAGGGCTCGCCCGTCAACGAATCGCCGCTCGGTCTGTTCGACTACGAGGAAGACGGTCCGATCCTCGAAGAGCAATATGGCATTCCTCGTCGCTACCTGCGAGGCATTCTGAGTCCGTGGGCGGTCAAGCGCCTGCACGAGTACAACGGCGACATCCGCAAGTTCCGCGTGGTGCGCCGCTATCCGTCGATCCTTCGCCAGATCGCTATCTCGAAGACCGAACCGGGCGACGAGAACAATCAGGACATTTCGTCGCTGGTCGGCAAGGTCGACATCCGCAAGCTCGAACAGTACGCGCAGGACGATGCCGACGCGTACAGCTACTCGGGCGGCCTGTGCCTCGCCAATCAGGGCCTGCTCGAGTTCGTCGAAATGTTCAAGGCGCCGATCAAGGTGTTGCACCCGCTGCTCACGGCGACCCAGGAAGGCAACTTCAAGGGCACGGAAGGCTTCGGCGCGATTCCGTTCGACGGCATCATCCTCGCTCACTCGAACGAATCGGAATGGAAGGCATTCCGCAACAACCGTAACAACGAGGCACTGCTCGACCGGATCTTCGTCGTCAAGGTGCCGTACTGCCTGCGCTATAGCGAAGAGGTCAAGATCTACGAGAAGCTGCTGCGCAACTCGTCGCTCGCCAGCGCGGTCTGCGCGCCGGGCACGCTGAAGATGATGGGGCAGTTGTCCGTGCTCACGCGTTTGCACGAGCCGGAGAACTCGAGCCTGTTCTCAAAGATGCAGGTCTACGACGGCGAGAATCTGAAGGACACGGACCCGAAGGCGAAGTCGTATCAGGAGTATCGCGACTTCGGGGGCGTCGACGAAGGCATGACCGGCGTGTCGACCCGCTTCGCGTTCAAGATTCTGTCGCGCGTGTTCAACTTCGACTCGACCGAGGTCGCGGCCAATCCGGTGCATCTGATGTACGTGCTCGAACAGCAGATCGAACGCGAGCAGTTCCCGCCGGAAACCGAGCAGAAGTATCTGTCCTTCATCAAGGACGTGCTCGCGTCGCGCTATGCGGAGTTCATCGGCAAGGAGATTCAGACCGCGTACCTGGAGTCGTACTCCGAGTACGGTCAGAACATCTTCGACCGCTATGTCACGTATGCGGACTTCTGGATCCAGGATCAGGAGTTCCGCGACCACGACACCGGCGAGAGCTTCGACCGTGCCGCGTTGAACGCCGAGCTGGAGAAAATCGAGAAGCCCGCGGGCATCAGCAATCCGAAGGACTTCCGCAACGAGATCGTGAATTTCGTGCTGCGTGCGCGGGCTGCGAATGCGGGCAAGAACCCCGCGTGGATCAGCTACGAGAAGCTGCGCGTCGTGATCGAAAAGAAGATGTTCTCGAACACGGAAGAGCTGTTGCCGGTGATCTCGTTCAACGCGAAAGGCTCGGCCGAAGAGCAGCGCAAGCATGAAGACTTTGTCAATCGCATGGTGGCGAAGGGCTATACGCCGAAGCAGGTGCGCTTGCTGTGCGACTGGTATCTGCGCGTGCGCAAGTCGTCATGATGCGCGCATGATACTCATGGTGTGCCGCCCGTACGGTCCGACCGTACGGGCAACCGGCGAGGCGCAAGCCGCATAGCATTGCACTGCGCGGCGGGCGTCTCGCGCACCCGAAATATTAGTGCGGCCGCAGGGAATCGCGGTTGCATGGACGGGAGACCGGGCGTGCTTCATCAAATCATCGACCGCAGGTTGGCAGGCAAGAACAAGAGTATTGCGAACCGTGAGCGCTTTTTGCGCCGCGTCAAAAGCTATATTCGTCGTGCCGTTTCGGAGGCGGTGCGCGATCGCAGCATCAAGGACATCCAGAACACCCAGAGCATCACCATTCCGCGCAAGGACATCGCGGAGCCGTCGTTCCGTCATGGACCGGGCGGCCGGCGCGAGATGGTGCATCCCGGCAACTCGGACTACATCCGCGGCGACAAGATCCAGCGCCCGCAAGGCGGCGGTGGCGGCGGCGGAGGCAGTCAGGCCAGCAACGAGGGCGAGGGTCAGGACGACTTCGTGTTCGAGCTGAGCCGCGAAGAGTTCATGCAGTATTTCTTCGACGACCTCGAACTGCCGCGTCTCGTCAAGACCCATCTGATGGCCGTGCCGACGTGGAAAAGCGTCCGCGCGGGCTGGGCCGCGGAGGGCACGCCAAACAATATCGACGTGGTGCGCTCGTTGCGTAGCGCGCTCGGCCGGCGCATCGCGCTCGGCGCGCCGCTCGTCAACCAGCTGCACGAAATGGAGCGGCAGCTGGAAGAGTTGAAGGCCGATCCCGCCGATCGCCGCGACGAGATCAAGCTGCTCGAGGACGACATCCACCATCTGAAAGGACGCATCTGGCGGATCCCGTTCATCGATCCGTTCGATCTGCGCTACGTGAATCGCGTGAAGCAGCCCACGCCGTCGAGCCAGGCGGTGATGTTCTGCCTGATGGACGTGTCCGGTTCGATGGACGAGCAGCGCAAGGATCTCGCGAAGCGCTTCTTCATCCTGCTGTACCTGTTCCTGAAGCGTAACTACGAGCGCATCGAAGTCGTGTTCATCCGCCACCACACGCGCGCCGAGGAAGTCGACGAAGACACGTTTTTCCACTCGACCGAAAGCGGCGGTACCGTGGTGTCGAGCGCGCTCGAACTGATGCGCAAGGTGATGGACGAGCGCTACTCGCCGACTGAATGGAACATTTACGGCGCCCAGGCGTCGGACGGCGACAACTGGACCGACGACTCGCCGAAGTGCCGCAAAATACTCTCGGATGACATCCTGGAGAAGGTGCGGTATTTTGCGTATATTCAGGTGACGCCCGAAGAGCAGAATCTGTGGCTCGAATACGCGCAACTGGCGCTGTCGCAGCCGCACATGGCGATGAAGAAGGTCGAAACCGCGGCCGATATTTATCCGGTGTTTCGCGAGCTGTTCGAGAAGCAGGCGGCGACTTCTTGATGGGATACTGGTGGCGCACGAAGCGCCTGAACGACGAAGCGCGCGGCGATTCGTACGACAAGGGGTGACCCAGGGGCGACCCGCCGTATGACCGCGCCGCAGCGCAACAAAGGCGTGCCGCAGCGACAGTCGGGGCATGCCGAGGCAGGAGCGGCCAGCACGGGAGCCGCTCGCGCCGGAGCAGTCCGCGATGCTGCAGCACGGGACACACCGGAACGCCCAACGAGGGCAAAGGGAAGTCCGTATGAACGTAGCCGATAGACGGCCTCTGCCGTGCCCGTCCGACTGGACCTTCGAATTGATCGAAGAGTACGACTCGCATATTGCCCGTGTAGCGGAGCAATACGAGCTCGACGTATATCCGATCCAGCTCGAACTCATCAGCGCCGAACAGATGATGGATGCCTATGCGTCCGTCGGCATGCCGGTGAACTACCGTCACTGGTCGTTCGGCAAACATTTCCTTGCTACCGAAAAAAGCTATCGCCGCGGCCAGATGGGGCTCGCGTACGAAATCGTCATCAATTCGAACCCCTGCATCGCCTATCTGATGGAAGAGAACACGATGACGATGCAGGCGCTCGTCATCGCGCATGCGGCCTACGGTCACAACTCGTTCTTCAAGGGCAACTATCTGTTCGGCTTATGGACGGACGCGCACGCGATCATCGACTACCTCGTCTACGCAAAGAATTACATCGCGGAATGCGAGGAGCGCTATGGGCTCGATCGCGTCGAGGAATTGCTCGACTCGTGCCACGCGCTGATGAATTACGGCGTGGACCGCTACAAGCGGCCGCAGAAGCTGTCGCTCCAGAAGGAGTTCGCCGCGCGTCGCGAACGTGAGGCGTATTTGCAGTCGCAGGTCAACGAGTTGTGGCGCACGTTGCCCACGCGCCATACGCCGCTGCCCGAAGAGGTCGAGGGGCGCTATCCGCCCGAGCCGCAGGAAAACCTGCTGTATTTCGCGGAGAAAAACGCGCCGCTGCTCGAAGCGTGGGAGCGCGAGGTGATCCGGATCGTGCGCAAGATCGGTCAGTACTTCTATCCGCAGCGGCAGACCCAGGTGATGAACGAAGGCTGGGCGACGTTCTGGCACTACACGCTGCTCAATACGATGTACAACCAGGGCAAGCTCGAAGACGGCTTCATGATGGAGTTTCTCCATTCACACAGCAACGTCGTCTATCAGCCGCCGGTCACGAAGCCGTATTACAGCGGCATCAATCCGTATGCGCTGGGCTTTTCGATGATGAGCGATATCCGGCGCATCTGCGAAGCGCCGACCGACGAAGACCGCAAGTGGTTTCCGAATCTGGCCGGCAGTCCGTGGCTGCCCGCGATGCACTACGCGATGCGCAACTTCAAGGACGAGAGCTTCATCGCGCAGTATCTGTCGCCGCATCTGATCCGCGAAATGCGCCTGTTCTCGGTGCTCGACGACGACATGCGCGACGCGCTCGAAGTGTCGGCGATTCACGACGATAGCGGCTACCAGTACGTGCGCCAGGCGTTGTCGCGGCAGTACGACATGCATCACCGCGAGCCGAACATTCAGGTGTGGGCCGTCAATACACGCGGCGATCGCAGCCTGACGTTGCGGCATTTCATGAGCGACAACCGGCACCTGTCGTCGGATAGCGAGGAGGTGCTCAAGCACATGGCGCGCTTGTGGCAGTTCGACGTGTACCTCGAGAGCGTCGACGAAAACGGTACCGTCAGAAAACGCTACGACTGCCGGTATATGCCGCCGTCCGTGAGAATATGAGCGCCGCCTGACTCCCGCCTGAGCGGTTCGTGTCGCCCGTCAAGCCCCTGCCAGTCCCCAACTGGCAGGGGCTTTGTTCTATTGGTGCGCAAATCCGGCCGACCCAGGGCTTTCATCAGGCCATGCTGACAAAAAACCTTCCTGTGCTTTCATTTATGTAAAATTCGCGCACCCGCGGCGGCCGCTCAGGCTGGGCGCGCGACATCAAGGCGGCACCACGACCGTCCTCCTCGTTTAAATAAGGAAAGACACCAGCATGAACGACCAAACCGAACAATACGTCGTGGCCTCGGCGCACGACACGCGGCGCCGCATTTTTGCAATCGTCGGCGCTTCATCGGGCAATCTCGTCGAGTGGTTCGACTTCTATGTGTATTCGTTCACGGCGCTTTACTTCGCGCCGTCGTTCTTCCCGAGCGGCAACACGACCACGCAGTTGCTGAACACGGCCGGCGTGTTCGCCGCGGGCTTCCTGATGCGGCCGATTGGCGGCTGGTTCTTCGGGCGGCTCGCCGACAAACGTGGTCGCCGCACCGCGATGATGGTGTCGGTATTCATGATGTGCGGCGGCTCGCTGGTGATCGCGATGCTGCCCACCTACGCGCAGATCGGCGCGCTCGCGCCGGCGTTGCTGCTGCTCGCGCGGCTGTTGCAGGGGCTGTCGGTGGGCGGCGAATACGGCACCAGCGCGACCTATATGAGCGAAGTCGCGTTGAAGGGCCGGCGTGGCTTTTTCGCGTCGTTCCAGTATGTGACGCTGATCGGCGGCCAACTGTGCGCGCTGCTCGTGCTCGTGACCCTGCAACAGACGCTGACGACCGAAGAGCTGAAGGCGTGGGGCTGGCGTGTGCCGTTCGTGATTGGCGCCTTCGCCGCGTTGATCGCGCTCTATCTGCGTAAATCCCTTGATGAAACCACCACCGCGGCGATGCGCCAGCGCAAGGAAGCGGGCACGCTGCGCGGGCTGTGGGAGCACAAGACCGCATTCATGACGGTGCTCGGCTTCACGGCCGGCGGCTCGCTGATCTTCTATACGTTCACCACCTACATGCAAAAGTACCTGGTCAACACGGCCGGCATGCACGCGAAGACCGCGAGCTCGGTGATGACCGCCGCGTTGTTCGTCTACATGCTGATGCAGCCGGCGTTCGGCGCGTTGTCGGACCGCATCGGGCGGCGCCGCTCGATGCTGTGTTTCGGCCTGTTCGCGACCCTCGGCACGGTGCCGCTGCTGCATGCGCTGAAAGACGTGACGAGCCCGTATGCGGCCTTCGCGTTGGTCGTGGTGGCGCTCGCGATCGTCAGCTTCTATACGTCGATCAGCGGCCTGATCAAGGCGGAAATGTTTCCACCGCAAGTGCGTGCGCTTGGCGTAGGGCTGTCGTATGCGCTCGCCAATGCGATCTTCGGCGGCTCGGCGGAATATGTCGCGCTGTGGCTGAAGTCCGCCGGTGTCGAGACGATGTTCTTCTGGTACGTGACGGCGCTGTGTGCACTCGCGGGTATCGTGTCGCTGCGCATGCGCGATCCCTCGTCGGAAGGGTATCTGCGGCACGAGCCGTGAACCGCTAGTCGGACACGGCGAAACGTCGTGCCGCGATGGCAGCGTTCAGGCGGCGGTCCAGGGCAACCGGGCCGCCGTTTTTCATGGCATCGACGTTTGCGCGTCAATCCGCAAGCGAGGAGCAGCGCGCTTCGCTTAATTGACGACGATCCGTGTCCCCCATGCATGCAGCAGGTCGCACAAGCTCTCGGCCTGTTCCATCGTCGACGAACGCATCGACCCTCGCGGCCTCATTCACCGTGGCCGCGCCAACCGCCGCGACCGTCGCCATCGAAGGCGTCGCCGCTACGCCGGCGACAGCATCGGCCGCGGCGCGCGGCATCGGCAGACGGCCACGCCAGGCCGCGCGCGCCAGCATCAGCAGATGGTAGTAAAGCCGCGCGCTAAAGCCGTAGTTGTAGGCGAACAGATGCGCGCGCGCGATGCGCCAGCCCGCGCGCGCCTCGCCGTTGCTCGCGTGAATCGACACCACGATCGGTGCGAGCCGCCGCAGCGCCTGCCGCCGCGACGGTTCGAGCGGCGCCGGCAGACGCAGCGACTTCACGAACGCATAGGCGCTCAACGTTGCGGCCATGCTCGTGCCGCGCGTGCTGTGCGAGACCGACGTCGCGGTCTTCCGATACACCGACACATAGTCGTGCAGATAAAACACCTCGCGCGCGGCCAGGCATAGCTCGGTGCCGAACACGTAGTCGCAGCAGACGCCATACCGCGCGTCGTAGCCGACCCGCTTGACGAGCCGCGCGTCGGCCATCCAGCCATTGTTCGGAAACATCTGGATCAGGCCGGTGCGGCCCGCGAGCGGCTGGAGACCCTCGCGGGCCTCAGTGCGCCGGAACGCCTCGTTCAGGCGCGCGCTCGCGGCGAGATCGATCGCGCCGTCGTGATCCGCTTCGTATTGCGCACCGAATGCCGCATCGAGCCGCGGATAGCGCTGCCATAACGACACGAGTTTGTCGACGGCGTCGCTCGTCAGCAGATCGTCGTCGTGGATCAGCAGGATCTTGTCGCCGCGCGCCCGCTCGAACAGGCTCGACACATTGCGCGCCTGGCCAAGCGGCGGCTCGTGCTTCTCGTAGCGCACGCGCGGCTCGTCGCGGTAACGCTGCAAGATCAGTTGCCGCGAGCGCGCGTCCGTCGAATCGTCGCCGATCACGATTTCGACATGCGGATAGCTTTGCGCGAGGCACGAGTCGACGCATTCGATCAGCAGGTCGGGACGATTGCAGGTGGGCACGCAGATGGACACATGGGCGAGCGCCGCACGGGCGAGGGGAGAACTTGACGCGTTGGACATGATGACGCCTTTTATCGATCGGAAGCGGCAAAAACCGGCGGAAAGCGGCAGCCGGTTCGCAGGGCGCACACCTTGCTGCAAGCAGCAAAATAGTCCAAGGCGTCAAAAAAATATTCGGTAAAAATGAGGAAGAAATGTTTGCTTACAGAAAGGTGCTGGAAGGGAAAAGTGATGCGGCCCGGGTGCGCGACGCAGCCAGGGCCGCTCATAGGTTCTATTTTTTCAACCGACTGACGGTTCGCCCTCGCCGGGCTTTTTGCCCGGACGGTCCGCCGGGGACTGCTTGTGACCTTCGTCGTGGCGCTCGGGCATTTTGCTCTTCGCGTTGTCGCTATGCACGGCGCGGTGCGGATGCGCGAAATCCTCGGTCTGGGCGCTGGCCTCGCTTTTCGATTCGTTGTCGGCCGTGCTTTTTGCTTCGCCTTGGGATTTTTCCGTCGTTTGGCTCATCGCTGCTCTCCTGGAGGGAAGACAAGCCTCCGGCAGCAAGACCCGGACCCGGGCGGGAGCAAACAGACGTTCCGCGCTCAGGCAACCGCGTGGCGCGGCCTGCCGCCCGTCAACGACATGATGAAGTCGAGAAACACGCGCACCTTGGCCGGCGGATGGTGCCGTGACGGATACAGCGCATACAGCGGGTACACCTCGTCGCCCCAATCCGGAAAGAGCTCGATCAGCTTGCCGCTCGCAAGCAGCGACTCCGCGCCGAGCGCGAGAATCTGCGCGATGCCCTGGCCCGCGATGCATACGCTATGCAGCGTGCCGACGTCGTTGACGGTCAGCCGCCCCTGCGGCGTCAGCGCGAGCTGCTTGCGGCCGCGATGGAATTCCCAGCTGAACGGATAACCGGTGAGCGGATCGCGAAACTTGATGCAGATATGCCGGCCGTCTTCGAGCTCGCCCGGATTCGCCGGCTTGCCATGCTTCTTCAGATACGACGGCGCCGCGACGGTCAGGATGCGCGTATCGAGCAGCTTGCGGGCGACGAGCGTCGACACCGGCGGGTCGCCGAAGCGGATCGCGACATCGAAGCCGTCCCCGACCATGTCGCCCAACTGGTCGCGCGTGACGAGTTCGAGCTGCAGGTCCGGATGTTTGTCGATGAAGCCGCCGAGGCGCGGCCCGAGCACGAGCCGCGAAAAGAACGGGTCCATGTTGACGCGCAGACGCCCGCGCACCGCGGTCGCGCCGTGCGCGGCGGAGGCGGCCGCTTCCTCGAGTCCGCCGAGCAGCGGCACGATCTGCTCGTAGAAACGCCGGCCTTCGTCGGTCAGCGTGACCGAGCGCGTGGTGCGGTCGAACAGACGAATGCCGAGGCGTGCTTCGAGCCGGGCGACCGAGCGGCTTACGCCCGATTGCGACATGTCGAGCGCTTCACCGGCGGCCGCGAAACCGCCGCAATCGACGATCGCAGTCAGGACGCCCATGCCGTTCAGCACGCGCTCATCAAATGGCATCGGGGCTCCCTGCCTGGTAGCCATGGATGCCCGACATGCTAACGCTATGACCTTTCGAATGCATGCGCCGGCACGCGATGAAACGCGTCGCGTCTCAACGCCCCGCGCTCGGCGCAGCCTGGCCGCGAATCACGCGCGTGCCCGACGGGTCGTCGAGGTGGCGAAAGATCCACGCGGACACAAGCGTGATCGCGCCGACGCACACGAATGCGAGCCGGAAGCCGAGCGCCGCCGACCATTGCGCCGCGAACAGATTGACGAGCCCGCCGCCGATCGACACGCCAAGCCCGATCGCAAGCATCTGCACCATCGAGAACAGGCTATTGCCCATGCCAGCGTCTTCGTGCGACAGGTCCTTCAGCGTGACACTGTTCATCGCCGCGAACTGCATCGAGTTGGCCGCGCCGAACACCGCGAGGATCGCGATTTCGATCACGAGCGGTGTGCCGAGCGAAATCAGCGAGAACGCGACGATCGCCGAGCCGACGATGACCGTGTTGACGAGCAGGAACGTGTCGTAGCCGTAGCGGCGCACGAGCGGCGCGATCCAGCGTTTCGCGAGCGTGCCGGCGAGTGCCGCGGGCAGCATCATCAGACCCGAGTGCAGCGGCGAGTAGCCGAGTTGCAATTGCAGCAGCAGCGGCACGAGGAACGGCACCGCGCTCGAACCGACCCGGCATACGAGGTTGCCGATCAGGCCGACGCTGAAGTTCGGCTCGCCGAACAGCGACAGCTTGAACAGCGGATCGCGGCGGTTTCTGGCGTACGGAATGTAGGCGAGCGCGCTGGCGACGGCCAACGCGAACAGCCCCGCCGACCACGCCGCGCGATGCGAGGGGACCGGCGCGTCGATCGCGAGCGAAAACGCGATCATGCACGACGACAGCAGGGCGCAGCCGATCACATCGAACGGCGGCGCCTGCGCCTCGTCATGCGACGGCAGAAAGCGATGCACCGCGTACAGACCGAGCGCGCCGATCGGCACGTTGATCAGAAAGATCCAGTGCCACGTGATCGCCTGCACGAACCAGCCGCCGAGCGTTGGCCCGGCGATCGGGCCGAGCTGCCCCGCGATCGATATGAACGCGAGCGCCGACACGTATTGCTCGCCCGACACGCTGCGCAGCACCGCGAGGCGTCCGATCGGCAGCAGCATCGAGCCGCCGAGGCCTTGCAGCACGCGCGCCATCACGAGCTGGCCGAGCGTGTGCGCGCTCGAGCAGCAGATCGAGCCGAGCACGAACACGAGAATGGCGGCGAAATAGACGCGGCGGGTGCCGAAGCGGTCGGCAAGCCAGCCGGAGGCGGGCGTCAGCATCGCCATCGTCAGCGTGTAGGCGACGACGACCGGTTGCATCGCGAGCGGCGCGACGCGCAGGCTGTTCGCGATCGACGGCAGCGCGGTGTTGACGATCGTCGTGTCGAGCGACTGCATGAAGAAGCCGGCGGCGACGATCCATAGTAGGGCGGTTTGAGAGGAATCCTTGGTCATGTTTTCGACAGCGGGCGCGGCGGCGGCAAAGCGCCGCCAGAGCGGGGTCAGGCGGAATTCCGTCATCTTATTGACATCCTCGTCAATCGGGAACCCCACTAAGCCCGCTGACTGTTATCGACAATGCCGATAAGCAGCGCCACAATCACGCATGCTCAATCCAATCTGGCTCAAGACCTTCTCGACCGTCGCGGCTTGCCATAGCTTCACCGAAGCGGGGCGGCGGCTCGACCTGACGCAGTCGAGCGTCAGCGAACATATCCGGCGCCTCGAACAGAGCGTGGGCCGGCGCCTGTTCGTGCGCGACACCCATTCGCTCGCGATGACACCCGACGGCGAAGCGATGCTCGCGCATGCGAGCGTGATCCTGCAGGCGCTGTCGCGCGCGGAATCGCAGTTTCGCGCGCCGCGTCTGAAGGGGCGCGTGCGGCTCGGCTCGTCGGACGACATCGCGCTCGGCCCGCTCCCCACCGTGCTCGCGGCGTTTCGCAACGCGCATCCCGACGTCGAACTGGAAATCACGATCGGCATGACGGGCAGGCTCTACGAGTTGCTCGACGCGGGCGCGATCGATCTGCTGGTCGGCAAGCGCCGGCTCGGTGACCGGCGCGGCGTGCCGCTTTTCACCGGGCGCCTCGAATGGCTGGCGCGGACCGGCACGCTCGTCGATCTGGGTCAGCCGCTGCCGCTGATTCTGGTCGCCGAGCCGAGCGTGACGCGCGCGGTCGTGCTCGATGCGCTCGCCGAAGCCGGCGCGAGCTGGCAGATCGTCTGCACGAGCAGCAGTCATTCCGGCTGTATCGCGGCCGCGCGCGGCGGACTCGGCATCACCGTGCGGCCGCAGTATCTGGCCGCGCGCGGCCTCGCGCCGCCGTTGAATGCGGCCGGACTGCCGACGCTGCCGTCGGTGGAATTCATCGCGCTGGCGGCGAAGCGCTTGAGTCGCCCGGCGGGCACGCTGCTGCAGTTGCTGCATGACAGCGATCTGCGCGGGTCGTGGATCGGGGAGTGAGGCGGGCAGTGCGTCGCCTCATGCTGCCGTCATGCCGAGGCTCAGGCCGGCATCTTCCGGAACGAGATCGCGAAGCGGTTCCATGCATTGATCGCCGAGACGAGCAGCGTCAGGTCGACCAGTTCCTCGTCGCTGAAATGCGGCCGCACCGCCTGCCATACCGCGTCGGACACATGAACGTGCGACACCAGCGTGAGCGCTTCGGTCCACTCGAGCGCCGCGCGTTCGCGGTCCGTGAAGAACGGCGTTTCGCGCCACACGACGACGGTCGCGAGACGCCGCTCGGTTTCGCCGCCCTTGCGTGCGTCCGCCGTATGCATATCGACGCAATACGCGCAGCCGTTGATCTGCGACGCGCGCAACCGCACCAGTTCGGTCAGCGATTTTTCGAGCGACGATTTGCCGATGCGCTCTTCGACGCCGAGCAGCGATTTGATCGCGGCGGGATTGGCTTTGTAGAAGTCGAGACGTTGTTCCATGATGGGCTCCTGGGCGGGTTGGACGATGCGATGCATCGGACAGGGGTTAGCTTAGTCCGTCGTTTGGATCATAAGAATGGCCGATTCCAGGTATTTTCAGGTAGCCACTTTCGGGCGTTGAGCGGGCACGCCCAGCACCCTTACCGTCGACGATGGCATCGTTGCCGGGTGCGGGCCGATTCGGTATGGTGGGTCATCGACGCTTCCATTGCGCCTTTCACCGTGATCCGGAGACCTGCCCCATGACCGTTGCCACCGATCCGTCCGCTGTGCCCACCTCGCCGATCCGCACCGATGTCCTGATCGTCGGCGCCGGTCCCGTGGCTCTGTTCGCGGCATTCGAGGCCGGCGTGATCGGCCTCACCTGTCAGATCGTCGACATACTCGGACGGGTCGGCGGCCAATGCATCGAGCTGTATCCCGACAAGCCGATCTACGATATCCCCGCGATTCCGGCGTGCACCGCGCGCGAACTGGTCGAGCGACTGGTCGCGCAATGCAAGCCGTTCGATGTGCCGATTCATCTGGAACAGCGCGTCGACACGGTCGAGCAGCGCGACGACGGACGCTGGACCGTGCGCACGCAGCGCGGCCTCGTGTTCGACGTCGCGGCGATCCTGCTCGCCGCCGGTAACGGCGCGTTCGTCCCGCAAAAGCTCCCGCTCCCCGAGGCCGTGCCGCTGGAAAAGCGCTACGTGCACTACAGCGTGCCGAGCCTCGCCGATTTCGCCGACAAAAACGTGGTCGTCGCGGGCGGCGGCGATTCGGCGCTCGACTGGGCGCTGGCACTACGCAAGGTCGCGCGGCGCGTGACCCTCGTGCATCGGCGCGCCGGCTTCAGCGCGGCCGATTCGAGCGTCGAGCTGATGCGGCGCGCGGTCGACGCTGGCGAGATGGACTTCGTCGTCGGCGGGATCGCGGCGCTCGATGTGGAAGACGGCGCGCTGCGTTCGCTGACGCTGCGGCAGGTCAACGGCGAGACACAGCTCGAAGCCGAACATCTGATCGCGCTGTATGGACTCGTCGCCGATCTCGGACCGATCGCGCAATGGGGACTGACGATTCATGGCGGGCGCGTCGACGTTGATACTTCGAACTACGAAAGCTCGCGGCCGGGCATTTTCGCCGTCGGCGACATCGCGAACTATCCGAACAAGCAGAAGCTGATCCTGTCGGGCTTTCACGAGGCGTCGCTCGCGCTGCGCAAGGCGTACGCGTACGCGTATCCCGACAGGAAACGCGTGCATGTTCATTCGAGCTACGACGCGAAGCTCGCGGAAAAGATCGGCGCGGCGGCTTGACGGGCGCGCCAGCGCAGCAGCCGTTTCGATTGGCGACGTGTGCCGATTCTCAGCGGCCGATCGCGCAGCCCGCCGCGTCGTGAATACCTTTTTCAATTGACACGCCTGTTTTTGCCAACGAAGGCCAAAACGGAAAGCCGAAACCGCAGCGCGGCGACGTTTTCCGTCATGACCCGCTAGCTATCGCGGGGCTCGCCGTTATAAGCTTGGCGCCTTGTCAGCCGGCGCGCGAGCGCCCTTGGCGACGCATCCCGGCCCCCTCCGTGGACCGCGCAACCGCTTGCGCGACGGCTTCGCCGCCGGCCAGGCGCGAGGCTTGCTTAAAACGAAAGTTCCAATGACGTGTCCGCCATGACCCAGCTCGAAGCTTCTTCTTCCCACGACCACGCCGAGCGCGTTCGAGAGCAGGCCGAGGCCGAGCCGTCGGCGCCCGTCGGCGTCGATTATTTGTCGCTCGTGCAGGCGATTTCGGACTACGCGATCTTTCTGCTCGATGCGAAGGGCAACATCGTCAGCTGGAATGCCGGCGCCCAGAAGCTGAAGGGCTACACGGAAAGCGAGATCGTCGGCCAGCATTTCTCGCGCTTCTATACCGAGGAAGCCGTCGCGCGCGGCTGGCCGACCTACGAGCTGGAACAGGCTGCGCTGACCGGCCGTTTCGAAGATGAAGGCTGGCGCGTGCGCAAGGACGGCACGACGTTCTGGGCGAACGTCGTGATCACCGCGATACGCAACGAGAAGGGCGCGGTCACGGGCTTCGCGAAGATCACGCGCGACCTGACCGCGCAGCGCGAATACCTCGAAGCGCTGCGCCAGAGCGAGGAGCGCTTCCGTCTGCTCGTCGATAGCGTGAAGGACTACGCGATCTTCATGCTCGATCCGCAAGGCTTCGTCGTCAGCTGGAATTCGGGCGCCGCGCGCATCAAGGGCTATACGCACGACGAAATCGTCGGCCGGCACTTCTCGCAGTTCTATGTGCCCGAGGAGGCCGCGGCCGGCAAGCCCGCGCGCGAGCTCGCGATCGCGCGCCAGATCGGCGCCGTCGAAGACGAAGGCTGGCGCATTCGTAAGGACGGTTCGACGTTCTGGGCCAACGTGATCATCACGGCCGTCTATGACGAATCGCGACGCTTGCGCGGCTTCGCAAAGGTCACGCGCGATTTGACCGAGCGGCGCCGGCGCGAGGAACTGGAGCGCTCCGGGGAGCGCATGCGCGAATTTCTCGCGACGCTCGCGCACGAACTGCGCAATCCGCTCGCGCCGGTGCGCAACGCGGTCGGCACGATGCAGATGGAAACCGATCTGAGCCCGGTGGTCGCACGCGCGCGCGATCTGATCGATCGCCAGGTCACGCACCTGACGCGACTCGTCGACGATCTGCTCGATATCGGCCGCATCATGTCCGACAAGGTCGAACTGCGTATTGCGCGCGTCGATCTCGCCGAGCTCGTCGCGCGCGCGATCGAAGCGGCGCGGCCGTTCACCGACTCGCGCGAGCAGCGCGTGGTCGCGCATGTACCCGACGCCCCCGTGATGATTCGCGGCGATATGACGAGGCTCGTGCAGGTCCTGCAAAACCTGCTGCACAACGCGTCGAAGTTTTCGCCGAACGGCAGCGCGATCGAGATGCAGGGACGTGTCGACTTTCGTATGGCGGTGCTCGAAGTGCGCGACCCCGGCTGCGGCATTCCGGTGCGCTCGCTCGACAAGATCTTCGAACTGTTCGCGCAGGAGAAGGAAGGGCAAAGTTTCGGCGAGGGCGGCCTTGGGATCGGCCTGACGCTGTGCAAGTCGCTCGTCGAAATGCATGGTGGCAGCATCGTCGCGAGCAGCGAAGGACTGGGACTCGGCAGCACGTTCACGCTGAGTCTGCCGCTCGCCTCCGCGCAGTCCGACACCGCGGAGAGCGGCACGATCGATGCCGCGCCCCACGTGCAGCCGCTGCGCATTCTCCTCGTTGACGACAATCGCGATTCGGCCGACAGCCTCGCGATGCTGCTCGAACTGAAGGGCCACGAGGTGCGTATCGCCTACGAGGGCGAGCAGGCGCTGCAGATCTCGCCACGCTTCTCGCCGCATCTCGCGCTGATCGACCTCGCGATGCCGAAGATGGATGGCTATGCGACGCTCGCGGCGATGCGCGCGCGGCCCGAGATGTCGCGCACGATGTACGCGGCGATGACGGGTTTCGGCCATGCGAGCGATCTCGATCGAACTCGCCACGCGGGTTTCCATGCGCACCTCGTGAAGCCGGTCGAGATGGCGGTCCTCGACGCGTTGCTCGCGAAGGCGGATGGACGCCTGAGCGGAAGCGGCTGGACGTAGCCGCTGTTTCGCTGCGCGGCTGCCTCGCCAGCCGGGGCACGGTGTTTGCTGCGACTCTGCATACGTTCCAGTCCGCCGCCGCCCGGCGGGCCGTGGATCTAACCGGTGCAGGGAGGCACGATGCTCGACACGCGCGACCACGCGGCCAGCTTCAAGGCCCAGTCACGGCAGGTCTCAAATCAACACGGTGGCCGCGCACTACGCGCGAGCGCCCGCGCGCCGCAGCCCGGCAAGCCTGCTATCTCGCTCGACGATTTTCTGCGCGACGCGCGTTTCGATGCGAACGATCCCGCTGCCCTCGGAGCACTGCTCGCTGATCTGATCGAGCGCGGCTACGATCGCGCGCCGACCTTGCCATGGCCGGGGCATGGGGAGACGCTGGTGCGCTGGCGCGCGCTGGCCGCCGTTGCCGCATGCGACCTCGGCCTCGTCAAACTGTTCGAAGGCCATACCGATGCGCTTGCGATTCTCGCCGAGCTCAATGGTCCGCTGCCGCCCGCGGCAAGCCGCTGGGGCGTGTGGGCCGCCGAAGCGCCGCACGCGCGGGTGCGCGCCATCGACGAAGGAATCCAGACCGTTGCCGGCGAGGGCGCGCAGGTGCGCCTGTCCGGCACCAAAGCCTGGTGCTCCGGCGCGCAGGCGCTCACCCATGCGCTCGTGAGCGCATGGCGCGACGATGAGCCCGTGCTCGCGGCGCTCGCGCTGGACCAGAGCTCGATCTCGATCGATACATCGAAGTGGCAGGCCGTCGGCATGCAGGCGACCGCGAGCGCGGATGTCACGTTCAAAGACACCGTGGCGACGCTCGTCGGTGCGCCGCATGCGTATCTGCGCCGCGCGGGCTTCTGGCATGGCGGCGCCGGTATCGCCGCGTGCTGGTACGGCGCGGCCGCGCAGATCGCGCGCACGCTGCGCGACGCGTGCGCCCGGCACGCGGACGCGCATCGGCTCGCTCATCTCGGTGCGACCGATGTCGCCTTGCAGTCGGCCGCCGCGCTGCTGCGCGAAACCGCCGCGTGGATCGACGCGCAGCCGTCGGCCGATGCAGCGACGCGCGTGTTGCGCGCGCGTCTGGCCGTCGAGCAGGCCGCGAGCGCCGTGATCGAGCACGCGACACGCGCGCTCGGCGCGGGCCCGTTGTGCCGCGACGCGCGCTTCGCGCGGGCGCTCGCTGACCTGCCGGTGTTTCTGCGGCAAAGCCACGCGGAACGCGACCTCGCAGCGCTCGGCGAACGGCTCGTCGAGGCCGCTGACACGACTGCCGCGCCGGCATCGCATCAGGCGTCTTCGCAAACACTCGCGCCGTGGACGCCATGACTTTTTTCCCCCTGCCTTGGGAGGATCGCTGAGATGAACTCGACGGCGCCGTACTTCGATGAACTCTACCGACGCAGCGACGATCCGTGGCGTTTGCGCGAAGGCTGGTACGAACGCCGCAAGCGTTCGCTGACGCTCGCGTTGCTGCCGCGGGCGCGCTATCGCAACGCGTTCGAACCGGGCTGCGCGAACGGCGAGTTGACGGCCGGGCTCGCGACGCGCTGCGACGCGCTGCTCGCTGCCGATCTGCACGCGCGCGCCGTCGAGCTTGCGTGTGAACGCATGGCGGGCGCATCGAACGTGCGGATCGAGCAGCGCAGGGTGCCGCGCGACTGGCCGACGGAGCACGGGCCGTTCGATCTGATCGTGATCAGCGAGTTCGCGTACTACCTCGACGCGGGCGAGCTCGAAACGCTGGCCGCGCGGATCGCCGGGTCGCTGACGGCGGACGGCACGCTGCTCGCCTGTCATTGGCGCCGGCCGTTCGCCGAAGCGCGCGAATCCGCCGACCATGCGCACGCGCTATTCGATGCGCGCTGCGGTCTCGCGCGTCTCGCGCATCACGACGAAGCCGACTTGCTGATCGACGTGTGGTCGCGCGACGCACGTTCGGTCGCGCAGCGCGAGGGGCTTCTATGATCGGCGTGATCGTTCCCGCGCATAACGAAGAGGCGTTGCTCGCACGGTGCCTCGCGGCCTTGCTCGAAGCGTCGCGACACGACGCGCTCGCCGGCGAGGAGGTGCGGATCGTCGTCGCGCTCGACGCGTGCAGCGATTTCAGCGGAGCGATCGCGCGCGCTTACGGCGTGCAGACGCTGACGCTGAAGGCGCGCAACGTCGGGATCGCGCGGGCGCTCGGCGCGTCGCTGCTGCTCGCGCACGGCGCGCGCTGGCTGGCGTTTACCGATGCCGACAGCCGCGTGTCGCCCGGTTGGCTGGCCGCGCAACTGGCGCTCGGCGCCGATGCGGTGTGCGGCTCGATCGCCGTCGACGACTGGAGCGCGCATCCGCACAGCGTGCGCGAATATTTTCGCAAGACGTATGTCGACGCCGACGGACATCGTCATGTGCACGGCGCGAATCTCGGCGTTTCCGCCGACGCCTATCGGCGCGCGGGCGGCTTTCCGGCGCTCAAGTGCAGCGAGGATGCCGCGCTCGTCGATCGCCTGATCGCGACTGGCGCGCGCATCGCGTGGAGCGCCGCGCCGCGCGTGACCACGAGCGCGCGTACCGTGGCCCGCGTGCGCGGCGGTTTCGGCGATACGCTCATCTCATGGGCGACGGATGGCGCGCTGGCCTGAGCGACGGCGACGCGTCGCGGGCTCGTCTCGCTCGCAACTATCCGGACACCAGAACATTCGCACGGCAATCCGCCGCGGGGAGGGCGAACATGATGGACGCGTTTTTCGTTCTATTCGGCCAAGGCAGGGAGCTCGATCCGTTGCAGATGGGTATGCGCTCGATCGCCGTGTTCGTGATCGCGCTCGCGCTGATCCGTGTATCGGGGCGCCGTTCATTCGGGCAGCGCTCGCCGTTCGATTCGGTCGTCGTGATTCTGCTCGGCGCGACGCTGAGCCGCGCGATCGTCGGTGCGTCGCCGTTTATCGCGACCGTGGTCGCGTCGTTCGCGATCGTCGTGTGTCACCGGGTGCTCGCGTGGTCGTTCATACGCTCGCGCCGCTTCGAGCTGCTGGTGGGCGGCGCCGAGCGCGAGGTGTTCAGCGACGGCAAGTTCCACGCGAACGAAATGCACGCGGCGCTCGTCACGCGCACCGACATCGAGGAAAGCGTGCGGCAGAAAACCGGCTCGCGCTCGATGGACGACGTGGCCGCCGCGATTCTCGAACGCAATGGCGAAGTGAGCGTGATTCACAAGCGCGCGTGAGCGCCCGAACCCGTGAAGAGCGGGGCGCTCGCGCGGGGACACGGTAGCCGGCTCAGCCGCGCCCGCCTCGCGAAATCTCCGCGCCCGCGCCGCGCGGCAGGCGCAGCGTGACCGGAATCGACGCGAACGAGCATAGCCCGACCACGAGAAACGCGGGCCAGAAATCCGACCAGGTGATGCTCGGATGCTCATGCAGCGCGCGCGAAATCTGCAGCACGATGCCGCCGACCGTCACGCCGAGGCCGAGCGACATCTGCTGCACGACGCTGCCGAGGCTCGTCGCGCGGCCGACGTCGCGGCTCGCGATCTCCGCGTAGGTCAGCGAATTGAGGCTCGTGAACTGCAACGCGGGGAAGAAGCCGCCGAGCAACACGACGACCCAGATGATCCACGTCGGCGTGTGCGGGAAAAACAGCCCGCACGCGGCGATCGAAATGCCCGATAGCGCGGCGTTGAACACGAGCACCTGGCGAAAGCCGAAGCGGCGCAGCACCGTGGAGGCGATCGTGCGCATGAACATGCCGCCGAACGCGGACGCGCAGGTGATCAGCCCCGCATTGGAACGCGCTCATGCCGTGGCCTTCCTGCAGCAGCAGCGGCAGCAGGAACGGCAACGCGCCGAGACCGATGCGAAATAGCGAGCCGCCGAGCACGCTCGCCTGGAAAGTCGGCACCTTGAAAAAACGCAAATCCAGAAGCGGCAGTGCGACGCGCTGCGCATACGCGACGTAGATCGCGAGCAGCGCCGCGCCGAGCGCGCACATGCCGAACGCGTCCGTATTCGAAATCAGTTCGCCGCCGACCAGCGACAAGCCGAGCAACAGCAGCACCGCGCCCGCCGCCGACAGCAGGAAGCCGATCCAGTCGAGCGGGCCGGGGTCGGGCTCGCGCGTATTGGCGATATAGCGATTGGTCAGATAGATGCCGAGAATGCCGATCGGCACGTTGATGAAGAAGATCAGCCGCCAGTGCAGATACGTGGTGATGAAGCCACCGAGCAGCGGACCGGCGGCGGGGCCGAGCATTGCGGGCACGCTCAGGTAATTCATCGCGCGGATGAAGTCGGCTTTCTCCACCACGCGAAAGATGATGATGCGCCCGACGGGCACCATCATCGCGCCGCCGACGCCCTGGATGAAACGCGCAACCGTGAAAGTGGCAAGCGAGTTCGACGCGGCGCACAACAGCGAGCCCGTCACGAAGACGCCGATCGCGGTGCGGAATACCGTGCGCGCTCCGAACTTGTCGGCGAGCCAGCCGCATACCGGGATGAACACGCCGAGCCCGAGCACGTAGCTTGTCACCGCGATCTTCAGCGTGACCGGATCGCGCCCGAAATCGCGTGCCATGGCCGGCAGCGCGGTGACGATCACGTTGGCGTCGACGCTTTCCATGAACATCGCGCACGCGACGATAAGAGGCGCAATCAGAGCTTTTTGGGTCTGGGCGACGGTCATATCGGCGAGCCTGCGGCGAAGCGTCGCAGGCAAAGGGGGCATTATGCACCTGTACGGTGCGGATTGTTAATACCTGCACGACCGATGCGGCCCCTTTACGAATTTTCCGTATCCGGTACGCGACGTTGGCATCGCGACGTCGCCAAAAAATATTGTTTTGTTGCGCTGCGGCACGAGATCGCTATAATCGGGTTATTCCGTAGGTATAAACCCTGATCAGGAGTCGCCATGAACACCGCATCGAATGCCGTCCGTTCCACCCCCGCTGCCAACACGTTCTTCGGCAAGCTGCGCGCGCTGGCGCTGCATGCGCTGAACCTGCATCTGCAGAACTGCGCAGTGATCGCCGAATCGTACCGTCGCCCGAACTAAGCGCGAGTTTCCCGCGCGGGCCTCGCAAGCCCCTGCTGTCATGTCAATGCCCGCTCGAGTAGCGGGCATCGTGCTTTCTGGCCCCGTCAAGCGGAGCACGTTCAGCGAGTCGCTTCCCCAGTCCCACCAGATAGACGCCCGCCGTCAGCCAATTCCGGGCTGCCATCGCCGTTTCCCTTCCTGATATCGTGCTTCCGCTCCTGATGACGGCACGCCCAGCCGTGATCTTGATGCCGCGGTTGCGCCGGCCCGATGCCTCGCATCACGCGAGGAAGCATTACAATCGCGCGCTTTTGACACGCGACGCGCAGGTGAACCGACGGCAAAATTGCTAATGCTGTCAACCTTTTGCACGTTTTGCCGTTATCACTTTGTAATCGCCGCCACAGGCGATACCGCGCGTGACGACCCGTCGCCGCGACCGCTCCTCGCAAGGCCCGCATTGACCATGTTCCACCGACTTCAACACAGCTTCGAGCGCCTCCCCGCGCTGCTCGGCCGTGCATCGAAAGCGCTTGGCAGCCGGGGCCTTCTGTCGCCCGTGCTCGCGCTCGTCATTTGCGGGTTGCTGCTGGTCGTGCTGCAGCATCTGTCCGAGGCAGTGAATTACCGTTCGGTGATCCGCGAACTGCGCCAGCTGTCGGCGCGCGAGTGGAGCGGTGCGCTCGGCGCGACCGCGCTCAGCTACGTCGCGTTGGTCGGGCGCGACGCGGTCGGCCTGCGCTATCTCGGCGCGAGCGTGCCGCGCGCGGCGCTGTGGGTCGGCGCGACGGCCGGTTCGGCGCTCGGCAATGCGACCGGTTTCGGCGCGCTGACGGGCGGAGCGGTGCGCGCGCGCGTGTACGGCGTCGCGAACATCACACCCGCGCAGATCGGCCGCATGACGGTGTTTACGAGCGTGTCGCTCGCGCTCGCCCTCGTCTTGATGACCGCGCTGGGCATGGTCTGCATGGCGGGCCAGCTCGCGCCGATGCTGCATCTGTCGCCAGTCGCGCTGCGCTGGAGCGGCGCTGCGCTGCTGCTCGCGCTGGCGCTCGCCGCGGCCGCGTGCCGTCGGCAAACCCGGCCGATCCGCACGCGCTGGCAGTGGCTCTCGTTCGATATTCCCGCGCGCCGCGATCTGCTCGCGCAGGTTGCGCTGGCGGTGCTCGACGTGGTCGCCGCGGGCCTCGCGTTGTGGGCATTGCTGCCGCATGCGAACGTGAGCTTCGTCGGCTTCATCACCGTCTACGCGGCCGCGATGCTGCTCGGCCTGATTGGCCATACGCCCGGCGGCGTCGGCGTGTTCGAAGCGGCGATGGTGTTCACGCTGAGCGGCAGCGTGCCGATGCATCAGATGGTCGCCGCGCTGCTCGCGTATCGCGCGATCTATTTCGGCGTGCCGCTGATCGTCTCCGCGGCGCTGCTCGCGGGCTTCGAGGGGCGCGCGCTGAAGAATCGTCTGTCGATGTTGCAGGCGGAGCGCGTGTCGGAACTCGCGCCGCTGTTTCTGAGCCTCGTCACGTTCGTGGTCGGCGGCATGCTGGTCATTTCGAGCGCGACGCCGGCGTTCTGGCAGCGCATTCATATGCTGCGCGACCTGGTGCCGCTGTGGGTGCTCGAAAGCTCGCAGATGCTATGCAGCGTGCTCGGCGTGCTGCTGCTGTTCGTCGCGCGCGGCCTGCTGCGGCGGCTCGATGCGGCATGGTGGATGACGCTCGCGCTCGCGTTGCTGAGCCTCGCGCTGTCGCTGACCAAGGGTCTCGCGTTCGTCGAAGCCAGTGTGCTCGGCATGCTGATCGTGCTGCTGCTCGCGACGCGCAAGCGCTTCAACCGTCATTCGTCGCTGTTCGCGGAGCGTTTCACGGCCGGCTGGCTCGTGTCGGTCGCGATGGTGCTGATGCTCGCGACGTGGGTCATGCTGTTCGCTTTCCGTGACGTGCCGTACACGGGCGATCTGTGGTGGCAATTCGCGTTCGACGAGCGCGCGCCGCGCGCGCTGCGCGCGACGCTCGCCGCGAGCGTGTTCGCCGCGACCTTCTCGTTCTGGCAATTGCTGCGTCCGGCGCCGGGCCGCTTCGTGAAGCCGGCGCCCGAAGATCTGCACGACGCCGCGCGCATCGTGCGCGCGCAGGAACGCAGCGATGCGGGTCTCGCGTTGATGGGCGACAAGAGCTTCCTGTTTTCGGAGTCGCGCGAGGCGTTCCTGATGTACGCGAAATACGGCCGCACGTGGGCCGCGTTGCACGATCCGGTGGGGCCGCGCGAAGAGTGGGCGGGTCTCATCAGCAAGTTCGTCGCGCTTGCGCATGCACATGGCGGTCGCGCCGCGTTCTACCAGGTGCGCGCGAATGCGCTGCCGCTGTATCTCGACGCTGGCCTCACGCTGATGAAGCTCGGCGAGGAAGCGCACGTCGTGCTCGACGACTTCGATCTGAAGGGCTCGCATCGCGCGCATCTGCGCTATGCGCTCAAGCGCGGCGAGCGCGACGGCTTTAGCGTCGAAGTGATCGATCAGGCCCATGTGCCGGCCTCGCTCGAAACGCTGCGCGGCATTTCCGACGGTTGGCTCGACAGCCGCGACGCGCGCGAGAAGAGCTTCTCGGTCGCGGCTTTCCATGACGAATACCTGGCCGCGCAGTCGGTGATGCTGGTGCGCCAGAACGGCGAGCCGGTCGCATTCGTGACCTTCATGACGACGGATATGAATACCGAGGCGACCGTCGGCGTGATGCGTCACGTCGAAAGCGCGTCGCCGTATGCGATGGAATATCTGTTCACGCAGCTCGCGCTGCATCTGAAAGAGGCGGGCTTCCGCTCGCTCAGTCTCGGCATTGCGCCGCTCTCCGGTGTGCAGCCGACGCCGCTCGCGTCACGCTGGCATCGGCTGGCCGGCATCGTGTGGCGCTTCGGCGGCCGCTTCTACAACTTCCGCGGACTGCGTGCTTTCAAGAGCAAGTTCCAGCCGCGCTGGGAGCCGCGTTATCTCGCGGCATCCGGTTCGGGCGTGTTCTTCACGCTCGCGGACCTGTCGCTGCTGGCAGGAGGCCGGCGTTCATGACATTGCATCCGTTGTTCCGGCTCGCCGTCGCGGCGAGCGTTCTGAGTTGCGGCGCGCTCGCGCACGCGGCCACCACCACCGTGCCAGGCGGCCGCTATGGCGACGTGCGCGTGACGCAGCCCGAGGGGCCGCTGCGCGGCTTCGTCGTGCTGTATTCGCAGGCAAGCGGCTGGAGCGCAGCCGATCAGCAGAGCGCCGATGCGCTCGCGAAAGCGGGCGCGATGACGGTCGGCGTCGATACCGCGCACTACGCGGCCAACCTTTCCGCGAAAAAGGAAACCTGTCATCAGTTGGTGGGCGATGCCGAGGCGCTCAGCCATCAGCTCGAACGGCAATCGCAGTCGAGCCGCTACTTCGCGCCGATCGTCGCGGGTACGGGACAGGGCGCGACGCTCGCGATGCACGTGCTCGAGCAGGCGCCGTCCAATACGATCGCGGGCGCGGTGTCGGTCGACGCCGATCACACGCTCGACGCGCGCTTCGAGCCGTGTCCGCCCGACCCGACCGTGATTCGCGACAAGGTACCGGGCTTCGTCGAAAAGGCGAGCACGGGCAATGCCGATCGCGCGCGTCTCGTTGCATTGCTGACGCCGCATCTGCAGCCGGTCTCGATCAGTGCCGACGACGTGTCCGACCTGCCGCTGATCGAATTGCCGGCCGCGCATCCGAACGGCTTGATGGCGATCGTGATTTCCGGCGATGGCGGCTGGCGCGATCTCGACAAGACGATCGCGCAGGCACTGCAGAAAGATGGCGTGTCGGTGGTCGGCTGGGACAGCCTGCGTTATTTCTGGAGCGAGAAGCCGCCCGCGCAAACGAGCCGCGATCTCGCGCGGGTGATGCAAACCTATGGCGAGCGCTGGCACGCGCAGCATATCGCGCTGATCGGCTATTCGTTCGGCGCGGACGTGCTGCCGTTCGCGTATAACCGTCTGCCGCAGGCGCAGCGCGATAAGGTGTCGCTGATTTCGCTGCTCGGCTTCGCGCCCGACGCCGATTTCCAGATCCGCGTCGGCGGCTGGCTCGGCATGCCCGCGAGCGACAAGGCGCTGAACGTGCGCCCCGAGTTGACGCATGTGCCGCCGTCGATCGTTCAATGCTTCTATGGCGAGAGCGAGACCGACACGCTGTGTCCGGCGCTCGACAAGACCGGCGTCGAAGTCATCCGCACGACCGGCGATCATCACTTTGGCCGCGATTACAACGCGCTCGAGCAACGCATTCTCGCGGCATTCAAAAAGCAGAGCGGCGTGCGCGATTGATGTCAGTGTTGGTCGTCTCAGCGGGGCGCGCTTGCCGGTGCGCCCCGTTTTTCTTGTCTGGCACTGCCGCACTGCGCGGAGATTGACAAAGCTTGCCGAGTCGACGAAGATCGCCGACATGAACTGCCTCGACATCCGTATTGCGCTGATTATTAGCATCATTCATCGAATGGTGGGTTAGCGCGCGTCGACTTGCAGTCACACATAACCCGCCAAACGAGGCGGGTTTTTTTATGTCCGCTTTCAGGTTCATTCTCTGCCTGCCTCCTGGCGAACATGCCGCGATTGCTATCGTTCGATGTCGATCGCCGTTGATGCGTTGTTGCATCGAATGTTGCCACCCAGGAGCTTGCCGTGCTGTTAAACGAACTCGAACAGGCCGCCGCAGCGGCCGGGCGCGTCGCGCCGTCCCACGACTACCTGAAAAAGACCCTGACCGCGCGCGTCTACGACGTGGCGCGCGAGACCGAACTCGAACGCGCGCCGAACCTGTCGGCGCGGCTGCGCAACCCGGTCTATCTGAAGCGCGAGGACAACCAGCCGGTGTTCTCGTTCAAGCTGCGCGGCGCATACAACAAGATGGCGCATATTCCGGCCGAGGCGCTCAGTCGCGGCGTGATCACCGCGTCGGCGGGCAATCATGCGCAGGGCGTGGCGTTATCGGCGGCACGCATGGGCGTGAAGGCGATCATCGTCGTGCCGGTGACGACGCCGCAGCTCAAGGTCGACGCGATCCGCACGCATGGCGGGCCGACCGTCGAGATCGTGCAGTTCGGTGAGTCGTATAGCGACGCCTACGGTCACGCGGTCAAGCTGCAGGAAGAGCGCGGCCTGACTTTCGTGCATCCGTTCGACGATCCGTACGTGATCGCCGGCCAGGGCACCGTCGCGATGGAAATCCTCAGCCAGCACCAAGGGCCGATTCACGCGATCTTCGTGCCGATCGGCGGCGGCGGTCTCGCGGCCGGTGTCGCCGCATACGTGAAATCGGTGCGCCCGGAGATCAAGGTGATCGGCGTGCAGACCGATGATTCGTGCGCGATGGCCGCGTCGTTGCAGGCGGGCGAGCGCGTGACGCTGAACGAAGTGGGCCTGTTCTCCGACGGCACCGCGGTGAAGCTCGTCGGCGAAGAGACCTTCCGTCTGTGCCGCGAATATCTCGACGAAGTGCTGCTCGTGAACACCGATGCGCTGTGCGCCGCGATCAAGGACGTGTTCCAGGACACGCGCAGCGTGCTCGAACCGGCGGGCTCGCTCGCGGTGGCCGGCGCCAAGCAGTATGCCGAACGGGAAGGCATCGAGAACCAGACGCTGATCGCGATCACGTCGGGCGCGAACATGAACTTCGACCGCATGCGCTTCGTCGCCGAACGCGCGGAAGTGGGCGAAGCGCGCGAAGCGGTCTTCGCGGTGACGATCCCCGAAGAGCGCGGCAGCTTCAGGCGCTTCTGCGAGCTGCTCGGCACGCGCAGCGTCACCGAGTTCAACTACCGGATCGCCGACGCGAACTCGGCGCATATTTTCGTCGGCGTGCAGATCCGCAATCGCAGCGAATCGGCGCAGATCGCCGGCGCCTTCGAAGCGCACGGTTTTGCCACCGTCGACCTGACCTTCGACGAACTGTCGAAGCAGCACATCCGCTACATGGTCGGCGGCCGCTCGCCGCTCGCGCGCGACGAACGACTGTTTCGCTTCGAGTTTCCCGAACGCCCGGGCGCGCTGATGAAATTCCTGTCGTCGATGGCGCCGAACTGGAACATCAGCCTGTTCCACTACCGCAACCAGGGCGCGGACTACAGCTCGATTCTGGTCGGCATTCAGGTGCCCGGGAGCGACCACGCGGCGTTCGAGCGCTTCATCGAAACGCTCGGCTATCCGTGCTGGGAAGAGACAAAAAATCCGGTCTATCGACTATTTCTTGGCGAATTGAAGCTCGTTTAGCGGATCGGGGTTTACCTGAGGGCACGCCATGCCGCAGCACGAGCCGCGGGTCGTCCAAATCGGCGGAAAACCCCGCCAGTCTTGCGTTTGCGGCCGAAACATCCGCGCGGCGCCGGCTCCCGCCTTACACCTTCTATCGCGCAGCGCGATACGGCCTATCCGCTATATCGCATTGCGGGATAGGCGTCGCGATCGTCACACTGAGCGCAAATTTCATCACCGCATTCAGGAGACTACATGCGCACCCAAGTCGGCATCATCGGTGCAGGGCCCGCTGGCCTGCTTCTTTCCCATCTGCTTCATTTGCGCGGTATCGACTCGGTCGTGCTCGAAACGCGCACGCGCGATCAGATCGAATCGACGATTCGCGCCGGCGTGCTCGAGCAGGGCACGATGGACCTGCTGACGCAAACCGGTCTCGGCGAACGCATGAAAGCCGAAGGCGCGCTGCATCACGGTTTCGAACTCGCGTTCGAAGGCAAGCGTCGCCGCATCGATCTGACCGACCTCACCGGTCATGCGATCACGGTTTATGCCCAGCACGAAGTAATCAAGGATCTAGTCGCGGCGCGCGTCGCCGCGGGCGCCGAACTGCGTTTCGGCGTATCGGAGACGTCGGTGCGCGGCATCGATACCGATAAGCCGTCGATCCGCTATCGCCACGAAGGCGCGGAGCACGAACTGCAATGCGACTTCGTGATCGGCTGCGACGGCTCGCAAGGCGTGTCGCGCCAGGCGATCCCGCAGACGCTGCGCAAGGATTTCGAGCGCGTCTATCCGTTTGGCTGGTTCGGCATTCTGTGCGAAGGCCCGCCATCGTCGGACGAGCTGATCTACGCGCGCCACGAGCGCGGCTTCGCGCTGATCAGCACGCGCTCGCCGAACGTCCAGCGCATGTATTTCCAGTGCGATCCGAAGGACTCGGTCGACAACTGGTCCGACGATCGCATCTGGGCCGAGTTGCATGCGCGCGCCGATTCGGACGAAGGCCACAAGATCATCGACGGCAAGATCTTTCAGAAGAACATCGTCGGCATGCGCAGCTTCGTGTCGACGACGATGCAGTACGGGCGCCTCTTCCTCGCTGGCGACGCCGCGCATATCGTGCCGCCGACTGGCGCGAAGGGTATGAACCTCGCGGTCGCCGACGTGAACGTGCTCAGCAAGGCGCTCGATGCGTTCTACAAGGAAAACCGGGCCGATCTGCTCGACCGTTACAGCGAAACCGCGCTCAAACGCATCTGGCGCGCCGAGCACTTCTCGTACTGGATGACCAGCATGCTGCATCGTATCGAAGGCGCTTCGGCGTTCGAGCAGCAACTGCAGGTCGCCGAGCTCGAGTACGTGACGACGTCGCGCACGGCCGCGACCGTACTGGCGGAGAACTACGTCGGCGTCGCCGGCGCGCAGATGCAGGCGCAGCTGTAAGCGCTACTGCAAGCACCGCGCGATCATCGGGATCGCTAATTGATCGACAGATCCCGGTGCGCGGCCGCCTGAAACTCCTTGGGCGTGACGCCGGTCTGCTTGCGGAAATAGCGGCTGAAATAGGCCGCATCTTCGAAACCGAGCGCATGCGCGATCTGTTTGATGCTCGAACCCGAGTAGACCAGATCGCGCTGCGCCTCGCGTATCAACTGATCGTTGACGAGCGACAGCGGCGAATGGCCAAGCTCCTCACGACAGATGCGCCCCAGTTGCGCCGCGGTCACCCCCAATTTTTCCGCATAAAAATCGATTGGCAGATGCTCGCGCACATGCGTGGCGATCAGTTCGCGTAGCCGTTTGATCTGTGCGGCGCGCCGGTCGTTGACGGTCGCGCCCGCGCTCGACGCGGCATCGGTCAGCCGGGCGACCTGCACGAAAAGTGCAATCATCAGCGACATGCCCGCGGCGATATGGCCGCGCGCGCTGCCGCGAAATTCCTGCTCCAGCAAACCGAACAAGGGCATCAACGTGCGCTCGCCGACCGCGGGCCGCACGTGGAATCAGCGCGGGCCGTTGCAGCACCGGCACGAGGCCCGGCGACACTGCTTTCGAAATCGACTCCAGCGCGCGCTGCGCGGCCGTAATCACGAGCCCGTCGATCTCCGGCGAAAACACGAAACCGTGCACCGTTTGCGCTGGAATCAGGATCAGGCATGGCGCGTCGATCGTGAGCTTTTCGCTTTCGATCAGCACGTGGCCCGAACCGCTGCGGATATAGAGAATCTGCAGCAATGCATCGTGCCGGTGCGCGGCGATATGCCAGTCGTTCGGACGACTGCGCTCGACGATCCATTCGAAATTGAACGCGTCGTACCACGGCGGCCGCGCGGACTCTCCGTACAGATCGTAGTTAGGGATATTCCTCATGCGGTTTTGTCTCCAATGTTCGAATTGTCCTGCGATGTGCTGCCTTTGTCCAATTTCGTCCCGAACCGCGTGGCTATACTTTTTTCCATCGAAGACGCGGTCGAATGATGCAGTTTGGTGAAGCCGGCCAACCTAAGCTCGCCGCGATCGTGAACATGGAGATCGGGAGGACTAAGCAAATGAATCAACGGAAAGATCGGCGCGACACACCCGCCAACGCGCGACACTGGCTCGGGCTCGAAGGCAGCGTCTGCGTCGTGAGCGGCGCGGCGGGCGGCATCGGCAGCGCGATTGCTCAGGTGTTGGGCGACGCTGGCGCACGCGTGGCGCTGCTCGATCGCGATGAGCAGAAGTGCCGTAACGTCGCGCAAGCGCTGAACGCGAGCGGTGTCGACGCGCTGGCGCTCGCCTGCGATATCGGCGACATCGATAGCGTGCGCGGCGCGGTGTCGGAGCTCGAAGCGCGCCTCGGCGTCGCCGATGTGCTCGTGAACAACGCGGGCCTGTTGCGGCCGGGGGGCATCGAAGAGATTGGACTCGATGCATGGAATGCGATGCTGCGCGTGAATCTGACCGGCTACATGCTGTGCTCGCAGCAATTCGGTCAACGCATGCTGAAGCGCGGCGCTGGCGCAATCGTGCATGTCGCGTCGGTGGCCGCGCATCATCCGCAAACCTATAGCGGCGCTTACAGCGCGGGCAAGGCCGGTGTCACGATGCTGTCGAAGCAGATCGCGGCGGAGTGGGGACCACGCGGTATTCGCAGCAATACCGTGTGCCCGGGCATGATCCGCACGCCGCTGTCGGCGGCGTTCTACGAGCACGGCGATATCGAACGCCGGCGCAGCGCGATGACCGCGAGCCGCCGGATCGGCGAGCCGAACGATATCGCCGATGTCGTCGCGTTTCTCGCGAGCGAACGCGCGGCCTATGTGAACGGCGCCGAAGTCGTCGTCGATGGTGGCTTCGAAAGCATGCTGATGGACCTCGTGCCGCGTCCCGGCTTCGAAGCCAACCAGGCCGCGCAAGCCACCCGGGCCGACCGCCAGGTCCGAGCGTAAGGAGACCATCATGACCAACGCAACACGCGGCGCAACACTCACGTGCGACGTGCTCGTGATCGGTTCGGGTGCGGGAGGGCTGTCGACCGCGATCACCGCGCGCAAACACGGTCTCGATGTCGTCGTGATCGAGAAGGAGCCGTTCTTCGGCGGCACGACCGCGTTTTCAGGCGGTGTGCTGTGGATTCCGGGCAACCGTCACGCAAACAGCAACGGCGTCAGCGATACGCGCGAAGCGGCGCTGACCTATATGCGCAGCGAAACCGGCGCGTGCTTCGATGCCGCCGCCGTCGACGCGTTTCTCGACACGGGCCCTGAGATGCTCGACTTCTTCGAGCGCGAAACCACCGTCAAATTCGTGCCGACGTTGTATCCCGACTATCACCCGAACGTGGGCGGCGGTGTCGACATTGGCCGCTCGGTCGTCGCCGCGCCGTTCGATGCGCGCGCGCTGGGCCAGGACATCTCGCGATTGCGCCCGCCGCTGAAGACGATCACGTTCATCGGCATGATGTTCAACTCGTCGAACGCGGACCTGAAGCACTTCTTCAATGCGACGCGTTCGCTCACCTCCGCGCTGTACGTCGCGAAGCGCCTCGCGAGCCATCTGAAGGATCTTGCGCTGTACCGGCGCGGCGTGCAGATCACGAGCGGTAACGCGCTCGCCGCGCGGCTCGCGAAGTCCGCGCTCGATCTCGGCATTCCGATCCATACGAACACGGCCGCTCGCGAGCTGACCGTGGCGAACGGCAGCGTCACCGGCGCGCTCGTCGCGGGACCGGAAGGCGAGATGCGCATCGTCGCGCGACGCGGCGTGGTGCTCGCGTGCGGCGGCTTCTCGCGTGACGTCGCACGGATCGCCCACGCGTATCCGCATCTGCGGCGCGGCGGCGAACACCTGTCGCCGGTGCCGCGCGGCAATACGGGCGACGGCGTCGGCATGGCCGAACGTCTCGGTGCGCGGGTGGCGATCCGTTTTCCGCAGCCAGCCGCATGGATGCCGGTGTCGCGCGTGCCGATGAGCGACGGCAGCGTCGGCGTGTTTCCGCATCTGGTGGATCGCTACAAGCCTGGCGTGATCGGCGTGACGCGCGCGGGCAAGCGCTTCACCAACGAAGCGAATTCGTATCACGACGTGGGTGCCGCGATGATCGAGGCCTGCGCGAACGAACGCGAAACCGCGATGTGGCTGATCTGCGATCACGCGACGATCCGCAAATACGGGCTCGGTTATGCGAAGCCGGCGCCCGTGCCGCTCGGCCCGCTGCTGCGCAACGGCTATCTGAGCAAGGGCCGCACGCTCGCGGAACTCGCGCGCAACGCGGGTCTCGACGGCACGGCGCTCGAGGCGACCGTGAAGCGCTACAACGCCGACGCGGTGCGTGGCGAAGATCGCGAATTCGGCCGCGGTACGACGTCGTTCAATCGCTATCTGGGGGACCCGGAGCACCAGCCGAACCCGTGCGTCGCGCCGATCGGCGACGGTCCGTACTACGCGCTGAAGGTCGTGATGGGCGATCTCGGCACCTTCGACGGCATCTCGACGAACGTCACCGGCGAAGTGCTCGACGTGAAAGGCGCACCGATCGCCGGCCTGTACGCGGTCGGCAACGATCGCGCGAGCGTGATGGGCGGCAACTATCCGGGCGCGGGTATCACGCTCGGGCCGATCATGACGTTCGGCTATATCACTGGCCGTCATCTCGCGGGCGCGAGTGTGCAAAGCGCAAACAGCGCGAAGAGCGCAAGCAACGCGGACCCCCGCGCAGCCGAAACCGTATTGAGGACCGGCACATGAGCCAAGGCAAACCTTTCGTCGATCATCGCATCTACACGATCCGGCCGCGCGGCATGGCGGAGTTCATCGACGTTTTCGACCGGCTCGCGATGCCGATTCAGCTCAAGTATCTGGGCGCGCCAGTCGGCTTTTACATGAGCGATATCGGCGTGCTGAACCAGGTCGTGCATCTGTGGGGCTACGAGAGCATCGGCGACTACGATCAGCGCCGCACCGCGCGCGATGCCGATCCGGAGTGGCCCGCGTATCTGCAGGCGTCCGCGCATCTGATCGTCGCGCAGGAGAGCCGCATCATCAGGCGAGTCGACTTCAGGACGCTGGCGATGCTGCGCTAGCCGCCCGTTCGAGGAGGAGACAGGCATGAACGAACGGACAGCGCGACGCTCGCAAGCACGGTCGCGACCACCGTCGCGGCGTCCGCGTGTTGAACAGCAATTCGAACAATAAGAAAACACCTCTTCATCTCAAGGAGACATCGCAATGAACCAGTTGAAAGGAGCACGCACATGAGCCGCTCCGAACGCAGTGTAGACGTGCAGGCCTTTATCGACGGACAGGGCTTCTCGCCGTTTCAATGGACGATTCTGGTGCTGTGCTTTCTGGTCGTCGCCGCCGACGGTTTCGATACCGCCGCGGTCGGCTTCATCGCGCCGTCGCTCGTGCAGCAGTGGGGCATCGCGCGCAGCGCGCTCGGCCCGGTGATGAGCGCGGCGCTGGTGGGACTCGGCATCGGCGCGCTCGCGGCCGGCCCCTGCGCGGACCGCATCGGACGCAAGACGGTGCTAGTGCTGTCGGTGTTCTTCTTCGGGCTGTGGAGTCTCGCGGCGGCCCGCGCGAGCTCGATCGAATCGCTGACCTTGCTGCGCTTTTTCACCGGCCTCGGTCTCGGCGCGGCGATGCCCAACGCGGTCACGCTGATGGCCGAGTACGCACCCGCGCGGATTCGCGCGGTCGCCGTCAATGCGATGTTCTGCGGCTTTTCAGGCGGTCTCGCGATCGGCGGTCTCGCATCCGCATGGCTGATTCCGCATTTCGGCTGGCCGAGCGTGCTGGTCGCCGGCGGTGCCGGTCCGCTCGTGCTGAGCGTGATGTTGATACTGTTTCTGCCGGAATCGGCGCAATTTCTCGCGGTGCGTAAGCGCGCCGACCAACGGATCGCGCGAATCCTGCAACGCATCGCGCCCCACGACCGCTTCGACGGATGCCGTTTTTTCGCGGTCGACGTGTGCCGCAATACCGGCGACGCACGTTCGCAAGGGGCGCTCGCGATCATCCTGTCGACGCGCTACCGCTTCGGCACGCTGATGCTGTGGCTCGCCTATTTCATGGGGCTACTGATTTACTATCTGCTGACCAACTGGCTGCCGACGCTGTGCAATGACACCGGCTTCTCCGGTGAAAAGGCCGCATTGATGACGTCGCTGTTTCCGCTCGGGGGCATCCTCGGCAATCTGTGCGTCGGCTGGGTGATGGATCGCTTCGCCGGGCATCGCGTGATCGCGTTCACCTATGTCCTCGTCGGCGCGCTCGTGTTGCTGGTCGGGCGGGGCGTCGGCCATCAGGTCTGGCTCGGGACGCTGATCTTCCTGACCGGCACGGTCGCGACCAGCGCGGTCACGTCGATGTCGGCGCTCGCGGCGAGCTTCTACCCGACCCGGGCGCGCGCGACGGGCGTGGCGTGGATGCTGGGAATCGGCCGGGTCGGCGGCGTGGCGGGCGCGCTCGTCGGTGCGGCGTTGATGGGGCTCGGCTGGCACTTCGGCGCCGTGTTCAGCCTGCTCGCGGTGCCGGCCGTGATCGCGGCGGGCGGGGTGGTACTGATGATGCGGCGCGAGCCGCTCGATCACGCATCGGTCGATGAAAACGTCGGCGCCATAGCGATCGAATGAGCGCGGCGTCGGGCGTGCCGCTACGCTCGAACAACGCGCGACCGCTCAGGGCGCGCGCAGCAACGCCATTTCGTTGTGCAGCAGCGCGAGCAATTCGTCGTCGGTTGGCCGCGTGCCCCAGTGGCGCGCGCCGGCCACCGACGCGATCGCCATCCACGAATGCGGTGGAAACCATTCGCGCACCAGCGTGCCGTCCTGGCGCAGGCACAGCTGGCCGGTCAGCTCGCTGTATTCGGCGCAAATGTGCGCGCCGTCGACCTGCGCGGTTACTCGTCTCGGATCATTGCGTAGCACGTCGTCGCTCCTTTCAAAGGGGTGGCGCGAATGCAGGCGCGACACGTTGGCGCGATGGACGCCACCTGCCGTCTATCAATGGTCATGCCCGCGATCGTCATGGTCATGACCATGACCGTGCCAGCCGTTGTCGTGCCAATCGCCGTGCGGTCCGCGTGCATCGCGCCATTCGTTGTGATGACGCTCCCACTCGCGACGCTCCCAATAGCGATGACCATCGTAGTAGCGTTCGCCGTACCAGCCCGGAGCGACTATGACTGCGGGAGGCGGCGCAGGCGCATAGACGGGCGCGGGCTGCACATAGACGGGCGGCGGAGCCTCGACCACGGCGGGCGCGACCGCGATGCCCGGCACGCCGATGTTCACGCCGACATCGACGTGCGCGAAAGCGGCCGTCGATGCGCCGATCGCGAGACCCGCGACGACGGTCAACGATACCCAGCGGTTGCGTGAAAGACTCATGATTGTTCTCTGTTTGTTGTGTGGATGTCTGCGATGGAGTGGCGAGCCGGACGCGCACCTACTGCGCGTGATGGCCCGATCAATAACGTTCGTAGTAGTGGTCATGATGCGGATGATCGTCAGGGACGACGATGCAGCCGCTCAACGCGCCACCGAGCGTGGCGGCAAGAATGACCAATGCGAGGATTTTTTTCATGATGTTGCTCCCTGAAATCTGTGATGCAAGTGCCTGTCGTGCGAAGCGTTTCATCTGATCCGCTTTCGTTTGAACCGAACTCTACTGAGCGGCGCGATTACCGGTGTGTTTGTGTGTAACAGGACGTGTCGATCCGCGCTCGCGCCGAAACGTCGATGCGAGTGCGATGAGCGAGGAGGGAAGGCGCCGTGGCTTACGGGTCGAAATGCCGGGCGACTGTCAAGCGCGCGGTCAAACCCTTGAAGGGTCTATGAAAAAAACCGCATTCAATGGCAGACGAAGCATGGATTCGAAGCGAAGGTTCGGCGCCTCGATTGCTGAAAAAAGAAGCGCATCGATTTTCGGCATATGTATGCGGCGCAGATACATTCGGTTGCAGACTAGGTAAGAAGTTCGGTAGTGAGCTCGGGCGAGCCTGATGGAAAGACGCTACACCTGTGGCGTCATCAGCTTGTCTTAAGCTTCGGTGGGATAGGTAAAAACGCATCGCGCGCGCAACCTACTGCGCGGCCGCGGGCTCCGGGGCGGTCGCTTCGCGATAGCCGAGCCGCGTCGAAATCGCGAGACCGGCCTCTTTGAGCAACGCGACGTAATGCTGCTTCGTGTCGGCACCGCAGCGCATCGTCGGAAACGAAATCGACAGACCGGCGATCACACGGCCGAAGCGGTCGAACACGGGCACCGCGATGCATTGCAGGCCTTCTTCCTGCTCCTCGTTGTCCTCGCCGTAGCCCTGCTCGCGTACGCGCGGCAGGATGCTCAACACCGCTTCGGCGCAGGTCAAGGTTTTTTGCGTCGACTTGCGAAATTCGATGTGCGAGAGCACGTCACGCGCGTCGGCCGGGTCCATCCATGCGAGCAGCACCTTGCCGATCGCCGTGCTATGCAGCGGATTGCGTCGGCCGATCCGCGACTGCATGCGCAGTCCGTAGTCGGCGTCGATCTTGTGGATGTAGATGATCGCGTCGTCGTCGAACGCGCCCAGGTGTACCGCTTCGCGCGTCATCTGGCCGATGCGGCGCATCTCGATGTCGGCCTCGCGCACCAGATCGACGCTTTCGAGCGCTTTCGCGCCGAGCTCGAACAGACGGATCGTCAGCCGATAGCGTTCGGTTTCGACTTCCTGGGTCACGTAGCCGAGCGCCTTCAGTGTTTGAATCACACGATGCACGGTCGTCTTCGACATGCCGAGCCGTTGCGACAGCTCGCTGATGCCGATCTGTCCGGTGTCGCCGATCGCGCCGAGAATCGCGAACACGCGCCCGATCGACGACGCCGATTCGCCGCGCTCACCGCTGTCCGCATCGAGCGACGCTGCGCCGGCGGGTTCCTTACGGGCTTTGCCGCGGGTCTTATCGAGCGCCTTGTCGAGCGTCTTGTCGCGCGCAGTGTTCCTCGCAATATTCCTCGCAGTATTCCTGGGTGTTCCCGTTGCCGCCATGTCCGTCATTCCCTGTCTGTGCCAACTCGCCGCTGCCGCATCGAGCCGATGCTCACCGGCGCGAGAGCATAGCGCGTCGCGCGCACTCGTGGCGAGCTTGTGCCGTCCCTAGCGCGCGAGCCAGCCGCCATCCACCGCCAGTGTATGCCCATGCACGTAGTCCGACGCCGACGAGGCGAGAAAAACCACCGGCCCCGCGAGATCGTCGGGCACGCCCCAGCGGCCGGCCGGAATGCGGCCGAGTATCTCCTCGTTGCGCTGCGCGTCGTCGCGCAACGCCGCGGTGTTCGCGGTCGCCATATAGCCGGGCGCGATCGCGTTCACGTTGATGCGTCGCGCGGCCCATTCGTTCGCGAGCAGTCGCGTCAGACCGAGCACGCCGCTTTTCGATGCGGTGTACGACGCGACGCGGATGCCGCCCTGGAACGACAGCATCGACGCGACGTTGATGATCTTGCCGCCGCTTTGCTGGCGCACGAACTGACGCGCCGCGGCCTGCGACAGGAAGAACAGGCTCTTGAGATTCACGTCCATGACCGCGTCCCAGTCGTCTTCGCCAAACTCGAGCGCGTCTTCGCGACGGATGATGCCTGCGTTGTTGACGAGCACGTCGATGCGGCCGAACGCTTCGAGCGCGGCGCGCACGATGTCGTCGACCGAAACGGTTGACGCGAGATCGGCGCGCACGTCGGCGAAGCGGCGCCCGAGCGTCTCGACGCGCGCGGCGGTCGCGCCCGCGTCCGCGCGACTGACGCCGACGATGTCGCAGCCGGCCGCGGCGAGCGCGACGGCCATGCCGGCGCCGAGGCCGGTGTTGCTGCCGGTCACGATGGCGACTTTGCCGGTCAGATCGAAAGTGTTCACTGTGTTCGGACTCATGTTCGCTCAGCGCAGCTCGCGGACCGCGAGATGGTCCATGTCGCCGAACACCTGGTTCTCGCCGACCATGCCCCAGATGAATGTGTACGCGCGCGTGCCGACGCCCGAATGGATCGACCAGCTCGGCGAGATCACCGCCTGCTCGTTGCGCACGACGATGTGCCGGGTTTCGTGCGGCTCACCCATCATGTGGAAGACGGCGGCGTCGTCGGCGACGTTGAAGTAGAAATACACTTCCATGCGGCGCTCGTGCGTGTGGCAGGGCATCGTGTTCCACAGGCTGCCCGGTTCGAGCTTCGTCATGCCCATCGACAGCTGGCAGGTCGGCAGCACGTCGGGCACGATGAACTTGTAGATGGTGCGGCGGTTGCTCGTGGCCGGATCGCCGAGGGTTTCGGGCGAGGCCTGGTCGAGCGAGATCGTGCGGGTCGGATAGGTGGTGTGAGCGGGCGCGCAGTTCAGATAGAACTTCGCCGGCCGGGTGGCGTCGGCGCTGCCGAACCCGACCGCTTGCGCGCCCTTGCCGATATAGATCGCCTCTTCGCGGCGCACCGTGTAGCGCGTGCCGTCGACGTCGACCCAGCCGTCGCCGCCGATGTTGATCGCGCCGAGTTCACGCCGCTCGAGCAGATAGTCGACGCCGATCGCCTTGCCGAGTGAGCCCGGCACTTCGACCGCGCGCTCGACCGGCCACACGCCACCGACGATGATCCGGTCGATATGGCTATACGTGAGCTTCAACGCATCGCGCTCGAAGATCTGCTCCACCAGAAACTCGCGACGCAGCCCGGTGGTGTCGAGCGTCTTCGCGTATTCGCTGTTGATGGCCTGTCTCACGTCCATTGATCGTTCTCCTGTCGGTATGCGGGGCGCGGCGCCGCCTTCCTCGTGCCCGAGACTGTAACGCAGAATCCTGATTTCGGAACACTGGTCCGAAAATATTGTGACGGGTGATCGCGGCTGGCAACGCATAGCGCGAACGACCGGGTAAACGATAGTCAGGTTTAAGAAATAAAACGGAACGGCGTTCCTTTCATGATGCTATATTGCGCCGGACAGGGAGAGCCCGGCGTAGAACGGGACACCAACGCGGGTCATTGGCCCGTCAACGGGACGTCACCGTCCATGGAGGAGGCATGAAGATCAAGAAGGCCATCGACCGCATTCCTGGCGGTCTGATGCTGGTGCCGCTGCTGCTCGGCGCCTGTGTGCATACGTTCGCGCCGGGCGCGGGCAAATACTTCGGCTCGTTCACCAACGGCCTGATTACCGGCACCGTGCCGATCCTCGCGGTATGGTTCTTCTGCATGGGCGCGACGATCGACCTGCGCGCGACCGGCACCGTGCTGCGCAAGTCGGGCACGCTGCTCGTCACCAAGATGCTGGTCGCGTGGATCGTCACGCTGATCGCGGCGCGCTTCATTCCGATCGATGGCATCAAGACCGGGCTGTTCGCGGGACTGTCGATGCTCGCGATCACCACCTCGATGGACATGACCAACGGCGGGCTGTACGCGGCCGTGATGCAACAGTACGGCACGAGGGAAGAGGCGGGCGCGTTCGTGCTGATGTCGGTCGAATCGGGGCCGCTGATCAGCATGATCATTCTGGGTGCGACGGGGGTCGCGTTCTTCGAGCCGCGCCTGTTCGTCGGCGCGGTGCTGCCGTTCCTGATCGGGTTTGCGCTCGGCAACTTCGATAGCGAGCTGCGCGAGCTGTTCGGCCGCTGCGTGCATCCGCTGATTCCGTTTTTCGGCTTTGCGCTCGGCAACGGCATCGATCTGAACGTGATCGTCACGAGCGGCCTGCCGGGCATCGTGCTGGGGCTTGGCGTGATCGTCGTGACTGGCGTGCCGCTGATTCTCGCCGATCGCTGGATTGCCGGCGGCAATGGTGCGGCGGGGCTGGCGGCGTCGTCGACGGCAGGGGCCGCGGTCGCGAATCCGGCGATCATCGCCGACATGATTCCGAGCTTCAAACCGCTGGTGCCGGCCGCGACCGCGATGGTCGCCACCGCTTGCCTCGTGACCGCGATTCTGGTGCCGATCCTCACGGCGCTGTGGGTGCGCCGGCATCATGCGCGCGACGCGCTGCGCGAGGAGTTCGCCACCGCGACGCAGGCGGCGCCGCTCAACGAGCAGCGAGATGCGCCCGTTTGAATGAGTCGGTAGCAGGAAGCCGGCGCGCCGCTCAGCGCGCCAGCTTCGCTTCGAGCATCGCCTTCACCGCCGGCCATTCGTCGTCGATGATGCTAAAGCGCACCGAGTTGCGCTTGCGCCCATCGGGCATGATCCGCTCGTGCCGCACGATGCCTTCCTGTTGCGCGCCGATGCGCAGGATCGCCGCGCGCGATTTGTCGTTGAGCTCGTCGGTCGTGAACTGCACGCGCACGCAGCGCATCACGTCGAACGCGTGGCACAGCAGCAGATATTTCGCCTCGGTGTTCACGACCGAGCGCTGCGCCGAGGCGGCGAGCCACGTATGGCCGATTTCGAGCTTGCGGTTCGCGCGATCGATCTTCCAGAACCGCGTACTGCCGACGATCCGGCCAGCACGGTCATTCTCGTCATCCTCGTCGCGCCGCACGATCACGAACGGCATCACCTTGCCGGCCGCACGGCCGCCGAGCGCGGTGGCGATATAGGCGTCGATCGTCGCCGGGCCCGGCACGACGGTCAGCTTCATGTCCCACAGTTGCCCGTCGGCGGCGGCGTCGACGAGGGCCTGCGCGTGCTCCTCGCGCAGCGGCCGCAGCTCGACGAACGAGCCGCTCAGCGTGGGCTGCATCGATTCGGCGGAAATATCGTTCATGGCAATAAAAAAGGTCCGCGAGCGGAAGACTCGTGGACCTGGCAGATCGGTTGAGCCGCGCTCGGGAACGATGCGAGCGGCAAAACCGCGGCGCCGTTCCCGAAGCGCGTGATTGGCGTGATTAAACCCGTGATTAAACCGACATCACCGTGACCGCCTTGGTCACGAGGTAGGCTTCCATCGCCTCCGGGCCGCCTTCCGAGCCGTAGCCGGAATCCTTGACGCCGCCGAACGGCATTTCCGGCGTCGGCGTGGCAGGCTGGTTGATCCACAGCATGCCGACTTCCATGCGCTGCGACAGCAGGTGCACGTTGGCGAACGACTTCGTGTACGCGTAGCCGGCGAGGCCGAACGGCAAACGGTTCGCTTCGGCGATCGCTTCTTCGAGCTTGTCGAAGCCGCGAATCGCGGCGACCGGGCCGAACGGCTCGTTGTTGAACACGTCGGCGTCGAGCGGCACGTCGGTCAGCACGGTGGCCGCGAAGAAGTTGCCTTCGGTACCGACGCGCTCGCCGCCCGTCGCGACCTTCGCGCCGGTCTTGCGGGCGTCGTCGACGACCTTGGCCATCGCCGTCAGACGGCGCGAGTTGGCGAGCGGCCCGAGCGTCGTGCCTTCGGCGAGGCCGTCGCCGAGCTTCAGGCTTTCAGCGTGCTTGACGAGCGCCGCGGCGAACTCTTCGCGGATGCTGTTGTGCACGAGAAAACGCGTCGGCGAGATGCAGACCTGGCCCGCGTTGCGGAACTTCGCGGCGCCGGCTGCCTTGACGGCGAGCGCGACGTCGGCGTCTTCTGCGACGATCACCGGCGCGTGGCCGCCGAGCTCCATCGTCGCGCGCTTCATGTGCGAGCCGGCCAGCGCCGCGAGCTGCTTGCCGACCGGCGTCGAGCCCGTGAACGTAACCTTGCGGATCACCGGATGCGGGATCAGGTAGCTCGAGATTTCAGCCGGATCGCCGAACACGAGGCCGACCGTGCCGGCCGGCACGCCGGCCTCGACGAAGGCTTGCAGCAGCGCCGCCGGCGACGCCGGGGTTTCTTCCGGCGCCTTGACGAGGAACGAGCAGCCGCAGGCGAGCGCCGCCGACAGCTTGCGCACGACCTGGTTGACCGGGAAGTTCCACGGCGTGAACGCCGCGACCGGGCCGATCGGCTCCTTCAGCACCTGCGACTGCGCGGCAAGGTTGCGTGACGGCACGATGCGGCCATACACGCGGCGGCCTTCGTCCGCGAACCATTCGATGATGTCCGCGGCCGCCAGCACTTCGCCGCGCGCCTCGGCGAACGGCTTGCCCTGTTCCTGCGTCATCAGGCGGCCGATGTCCGCGGCGCGCTCACGCACGAGGGCGGCGGCACGGCGCATGACGGTTGCGCGCTCGTTGGCCGGCACCTTGCGCCAGGCTTCGAAGCCGCGCTGCGCGGCTTCGAGCGCGCGGTCCAGATCGGCGATGCCGGCATGCGCGACCTTGCCGATGGCCTGGCCGGTCGCGGGGTTGATCACGTCGAGGGTCTTGCCGCTGGCGGCGTCGCACCATTCGCCGTTGATCAGAAGACGGGTATCGGTATAGCTCGAGATGGCCATGCTGGGTTCCTGTGAGTGGGAAGACAACTGGCCGCGCGGACGTGCGGCACGAGGCGACATTCCTGCGCGGCCATGAATGAATTGCGGATACCATTTATCTTATCTGATTGCGGGCAATCGCACCGGCGCGGCCCGCAGGCGCCCGGTCGCGGCATGCGGCTTGCTGAGGCTTGGCACCGGAGCGATTTTGCGGGTCGTGCCGGGGCGCCGCGTCAGCGCCGCACGAAACGCTTGCAGGACGCAGCGCTTCATCCATTCAACCGCTACTACAGCGCATCACGAGGACATCGCCATGCCAACCGGAACAGTGAAATGGTTCAACGACGCAAAGGGCTTCGGCTTCATCACTCCCGATGACGGCGGCGAAGATCTGTTCGCCCATTTTTCGGAGATTCGATCCGAAGGTTTCAAGTCGTTGCAGGAAAACCAGAAAGTCAGCTTCGAAATCAAGCAGGGGCCGAAAGGCAAACAGGCGGCCGACATCAAGCCCGTGTGACGCCGGCCGGGCGGCTCGTCCGCATGCGAGGCAACCATGGATAAGGACGCCGCCTACGCGGAGATCGAGCGCAATGGCGGCGCCGCCTATGCGAAAACCTTCGCCGCGCGCTATCCCGACGAACCGCTGACGCCGTTCTGTCATCGCTATCTGTTCGAGCAGACGCAGCGCGACGACGCGGCGCATGAGGCGGCCGCCGCCACGCGCGACGACGAGCGCGGTTTCGCGCTGAGGTCGCTCGCGCGCATGGAGGCGTCGTCGCATATCGCGCAGGCGGCGGCGAGCGCGTCGCGCGACGCTGCGGCCGCCGCCCACACGTCGGCGCGCGCGGCGCGGCGCTCGGCCTTCTGGACCATGATCGCCGCGCTCGCGTCGGCGCTCGGCGTAGTGGTAAACGCGGCCCTCAATCTCGGCTGGCTCGAATGGGCGAGGCATCTCGCGCGATGAGCGACGCGTCGGGCCGAGCGTTCGCGCCCGTGAAGGTGGCGTGAATCGGCGGCGCCGGCGGGGCTCGCCCGCACGCCACGCGAGAACCTATCCATTTACCACGCCGATACGACATCGATGCGACACGATTGCACGAGCGCGTCGATTACACAAATCGCCCCATCGGAGCATGCCGCGCGCGGTCTGAACGCAGTATTATTCTTCAGGTTTCCTTCAGCTTTGCTCCGTACTATTTGCGCCACTGCCCGTGGCCTCTCCGGACCGCGGCCACCGCTACGTGCAGGTCGAGCACAGGCTTTTCCGACCTGCATTCGGGCAATGGAACAGAATAGATTCCCGACTGAAAACCGAAAGCGCCTATAAAGGCTTGCTGGAGCATCCATGAAAACTCTGTTCTTGCAGGCGCCGTCGTACGACGGCTTCGATGGTGGTGCGGGTTCGCGCTATCAGGCCAAGCGTGAAGTTCGCTCGTTCTGGTATCCGACGTGGCTCGCCCAACCCGCGGCACTGGTTCCCGACAGCCGCGTGCTCGACGCCACGGCAGACGGCCTGTCCGTCGACGCCGCCCTCGACATCGCCTCGCAATACGAGCTGGTGGTGATCCACACCAGCACGCCATCCTTCCCGACCGACGCGTTGTTCGCCCAGGACCTCAGGAAGCGCAAGCCGTCGCTGCTGATCGGCATGGTCGGCGCGAAGGTCGCGGTCGATCCGCACAATTCGCTGACCGCGACCGAGGCCATCGACTTCGTGTGTCGCGAGGAATTCGATTTCACACTGCAAGGAAATCGCCGAAGGCAAGCCGTTCGCGCAGATCCTGGGCTTGAGCTATCGCACCCCCGACGGCTCGATCGAGCACAACGAAGCGCGCCCGATCCTCGAGAACATGGACGAGCTGCCGTTCGTCGCGCCGATCTACAAGCGCGATCTGACCATCAAGAATTACTTCAACGGCTACCTGAAGCATCCGTACGTGTCGCTCTACACCGGTCGCGGCTGCCGCTCGAAGTGCACGTTCTGCCTGTGGCCGCAAACGGTCGGCGGCCATCGCTATCGGGTGCGTTCGGTCGAGAACGTGCTCGAGGAAGTCAAGTGGATTCGCGACAACATGCCCGAAGTCAAGGAGATCATGTTCGACGACGACACGTTCACCGACTTCAAACCGCGCGCCGAAGAAATCGCGCGAGGCATGGGCAAGCTGGGCGTCACATGGTCGTGCAACGCGAAGGCGAACGTGCCTTACTCGACGCTGAAGATCATGAGGGAAAACGGCTTGCGCCTGCTGCTGGTCGGCTACGAATCCGGCGACGACCAGATCCTGCTGAACGTCAAGAAGGGCTTGCGTACCGACATCGCGCGGCGCTTCGCCCAGGACTGCCGCACGCTGGGCATCAAGGTGCACGGCACCTTCATTCTCGGCTTGCCGGGCGAGACGCCGGAAACGATCCAGAAGACCATCGAGTACGCGAAAGAGATCAATCCGCTGACGATCCAGGTGTCGCTCGCCGCACCGTACCCGGGCACTACGCTCTATAACCAGGCGGTCGAGAACGGCTGGCTCGCGGAGAACAAGGTGATCAATCTCGTCAGCAAGGAAGGCGTGCAGCTGGCGGCGATCGGCTACCCGCATCTGTCGCGAGACGAGATGTACCATCAGCTCGAAAACTTCTATAAACGCTTTTATTTCCGGCCGTCGAAGATCTGGGAGATCCTGCGCGAAATGCTGACGAGCTGGGACATGATGAAACGGCGCCTGCGCGAAGGCGTCGAATTTTTCCGCTTCCTGCGCGCGCACGAGGCGTGAGCGCCGCACACCTCGCCGCCGTCACGCTCGCGTACGCGTGCGCGGCGGCGACCGTTGTCGGCATCGGCTACACCGTGCTCGCGAGCGCGCTGATCGGGCGCTTCTTCGCGAGGGATGTAGCCGAACCCTCCAGCTTTCCACCCATTACGGTGATCAAACCGTTGCATGGCAACGAGTGGGCGTTGCTCGACAATCTGTCGAGCTTCTGCGCGCAAAATTATCCCGGGCCCGTGCAATTCCTGTTCGGCGTGCATGACTGCGCCGACCCCGCGCTGCAAACCGTCAACGAACTGCGACGTCTCCATCCTCAGGCGGACATCACCGTCGTCGCCGATGCGCGTCTGTACGGCCCGAACCGCAAGATCAGCAATATCCTCAACATGGTGCCGCAGGCGCGCCACGACGTGCTCGTGTTCGCCGACAGCGACGTGTGCGTCGGCCCGGACTATCTGCGCAACGTGATCGGCGAATTGCAGCAGCCGGGCGTCGGGCTCGTCACCTGCGCATATCGCGGCCAGCCCGATCCGGGTTTCTGGCCGCGGCTGTCGGCGATCGCAACCAACTACCAGTTCCTGCCGGGCGTCGTCACCGGACTCGCGCTCGGGCTCGCGCGGCCGTGCTTCGGCCAGACCATCGCGATGCGGCGCGACACCTACGAGCGGATCGGCGGCTTCAAGCCGTTCGTGCAGCATCTGGCCGAGGACTACGAGATCGGCGCGGCGGTGCGCGCGGCGGGCGAGCAGGTCACGATTCCGCCGTTCGCAATCGCGCATGCGTGTGTCGAAGCAAGCGCCGCGCAACTCGTGACGCACGAACTGCGCTGGAGCCGCACGATTCGCCGCATCGATCCGCTCGGACACTTCGGCACGGCGCTCGTGCATCCGTTGCCGTTCGCGCTGCTCGCGCTCGCGTGCTCGGGCGGCGCGCCGTGGGCGTGGCTGCTCGCGGCAGTGACGGTGGTCGCGCGTCTCGCGTTGAAGTGGCGTGCGGATCGGGCGTTGCGTCAACGCTGCCGCGATCTGTGGCTTCTGCCGTTATGGGATATCGTATCGTTTGCGATTTTCGTCGCGAGCTTCCGCTCGTCGCGGGTGATCTGGCGGGGCTTCAGCTTCAAGGTCGACGGCGATGGGCTGCTGTCGGCGGCGCAGGACGAATGACGAACGAACGGCAGATTGGGCTGGCAATGAACGAAGTAGTTTCGAGCGGGCGAAACGGGAGCGCCCTGGAGACGCATGGCAGCGCCCCGGCGACACGCGGCGTGCGGCGCATCACGTATACCGAGGTCGTGTGCGAGGTGCCCGCATGATGAAGCATCTGGGCCGCGCGGCTGCGCTCGCGGGTTTGCTGATCTCTTTGTGGCTCGTCTGGCGCGAAGATCCGCGCGCGGTGCTCAGCGCGTTGCGCGCGGCTGGCGCGGGCCTCGTGGTGGCCGCGCTCGCGCATGTGCTGCCGATGATCGCCAACGCGTGCGACTGGCGCTCGCTGATTCGCGGCGCGAACCGCCCCAGCTTCGGCAGGATGCTGCATCTGGTGTGGGTGCGCGAATCGGTCAACTGCATGCTGCCGGTCGCGCGGATCGGCGGCGAACTCGTGTCGTTCCGTATGTTCAAGCGCTGGGGCGTCAGGCCGTCGACAGCGGTGGCCAGCACCATCGTCGACATGCAACTGACCGTGATCAGCCAGCTGATGTTCACGATGGTCGGGATTGGTTTTCTGTTCGCCAATGCGCAATCGGGCGCGCTGCGGCTCGCCGGGCAGCTCGCGTGGGGCGTGGTCGCGTTGACGCCGGTGCTGTTGCTGTTCGGGCTCGTCCAGCATGCCAATCCGTTCGAGCGCATCACGCGCGTGGCGAACCGCGTGACGAGCGGCAAGCTAACCGCGCTGGTCGGCCAGTCCGCGCAGATCGATCAGTCGATCAAGGTGATCTGGCGCCGCCGCGCGGTCGTGCTGCGCTATCTGTTCTTCTGGCAGCCGCTGCAATGCGTGCTGACCTCGCTCGAAATCTGGCTCGCGCTGTATTTCCTCGGCGCGCGCGTGACGCTCGTCGAGGCGATCGTGATCGAATCGCTGATCCAGGCGGTCAGCAGCGCCGCGTTCTTCGTGCCGGGCGGGCTCGGCGTGCAGGAGGGCGCTTTCATACTGATTGGCGGCGCACTGGGGCTCGACCCCGCCACCTGTCTCGCGCTCGCGGCCGCGCGGCGAATTCGCGATCTGCTGATATTCGTGCCGGGCCTGATCGCGTGGCAGCTGTTCGAGGCGTCCGGCAGCGCGCGGCCGCATGCCGCACCGCACGGCGTGCGCGCCGAACTGGCCAAGCAGCGTTCGGGCGTCGCTGACGCGAACCGGGGCGGCGAGCGGCGCTGAGCGATTGGCGCGCGCCTTCAGCGCGTCGCGCGATAGGCCGGAAACGACACCCGCACCGCAAGCCCCTGGTCCCCGATCCCGGCGCCTAGCTGCAGACTCGCGCCGAAATGCTCGGCGATCCGCGCAACGATCGACAAACCGAGCCCGCTGCCGGTCGCCTGATTGCCGGTCGCGCGGAAAAAGCGGTTCGTGAGCCGCGCGAGATCGTCCGGCGCGACGCCGGGGCCGTCGTCGCGCACGATCAGCTGCACCTGCTCGTCGGCATGGCGCACCGCCACTTCGACAGTGCCGCCCGAGCGTCCGTACTTGATCGCGTTATCGAGCAGATTGTCGAGCAGGATGCCGATCAGCACGGGCTCCGCGTCGATCTCGGCGAGCATGTCGCCGACCAGCATCACATTGATGTGCTTCTGTTGCGCATTGCGCCTGTTCGCGAGCAGCGTATCTTTCGCGATCGCCGCCGGCCTCAGCGGCTCGGTGGGCAGCTTCTCCTGCACGTCGAGCCGCGCGAGCAGCAGCAGTTGCTCGGCGAGCCGCGCGCTGCGATCGACGCCTTGCACGACGCGCTCCATCGCGAGCCGCTGCAGCGCGATGTCGGGCTCGGCGAGCGCGACCTGCGCCTGTACCTTGATCGCGGCGAGCGGCGTCTTCAGTTCGTGCGCGGCATCGGCGGTGAAGGCGCGCTCCAGCTCGCGTGCATGGTGCAGACGCGCCAGCATCTGGTTGATCGCGTCGACGAGCGGGCGCACCTCGAGCGGCGTGCGGCCGATGCCGACCGGGTCCATGCGGTTGATGTCGCGCGAACGGATCGCGGCCGACAACACCTTCAGCGGCGCGAGACTCCAGCCGATGCTGAGCCACACGAGCACCGCGAGCACTGGCAGCGCGATCAGCGTGGGCCGCGCGATGCGGCTCGCGACACCGCTCACCAGGTCGCTGCGGGTGTTGGCCAGTTCGAACACGCGCACGCTGTGACCGAGCGCCGTTTCGCGCAACGTGAACGAGTGATAGAGCTGGCCGCCCAACGTGACGTCCTGCGCGCCGCTCGCGGGCGGCAACGGCAAATCCCACGCGGCGAGCGCATGCAGTTGCGGGCTGCCCGCCAGAATGGCGCCGTTGGCCGCGCGCACCTGGAAGAGGGCGTCGCGCGGCAGCGTGTCGTCGTCGTCGAGATCGCTCGCGCCGGGCTCACCGCCTCTCTCTTCTTCGCGCACGTCGATGCGCGCATTGGCGAGCGTCATCAGATTCGTCGAATCGAGCAGCGCGAGCATCTGCGCGAGTTCGGCGAGACGCGCTCGTTCCCACTCGGCGACTTCGTGGATGGCTTGCCGGTAGCTCGACGCGAGCGCGCCGCCCCATACGATCGCGATGCTCGCGAGCACGAGCAGCACGAGGCGCCGCCGAATCGACGGACCGATCATTCTTTCTCCATCACATAGCCGATGTTGCGCACGGTCTTGATCAGGCTTGCGCCGAGCTTCTTGCGCAGGTTCGACACGTGCACCTCGATCGCATTGCTTTCGATTTCTTCCTGCCAGCCGTACAGGCTTTCTTCGAGCCGCGAGCGCGACTGAGGAATGCCGAGATTGGTCAGCAGTTGCAGCAGGATCGCCCATTCGCGCGACGTGAGCGGCACGCGCGCCTCGTCGATCTGCACCGTTTGGGCGGCCGGATTCACTGTCAGATTCTGGTAACGAATCAGATCGATACTGCGACCTTGTGCGCGACGCAACAGCGCGCGGCACCGCGCCACCAGCTCGGTGAGATCGAACGGCTTGCCGAGATAGTCGTCGGCGCCCGCTTCGAGTCCGCCGACGCGATCGACGACCGTGCCTTTTGCGGTCAACACCAGCACCGGCACGTCATTGCCGGCGTCGCGCACGCGTTTGAGCAGCTCCGTGCCGCTCACGCGCGGCAGGCCGAGGTCGAGTACTACCAAGGCATATTGAGTCGTGTCGAGCGCGAGGCCGGCCTTGTGGCCGTCGCGTGCCCAGTCGACTGTGAAGCCGGCCTGACGAAGGCCTGCCTCGACACCGCAGCCGATGAGTTCGTCGTCTTCTACGAGGAGTAAGCGCATGAGGCAAATATTCCATTGTGGGGCTTTGCATAACGTCGAGCATTTTGAAGCAAGCGGCATTGATGCACATCGACGAACCATCTGCCGCGTTCCGAAGTGTAACCACGCCGTTCGTTAGCCGCTTCATGCCATGCGCGTGGTTAAGGTTTCCTTCAGCTTGAATCGATACCATCGACGCGCTATAAATGGTCGTCGCAGATCGTAATGCATGTGCGAGACCACGTTGTCGTCAGACCATCGCAACCTGATCGTAAGGACTTCGATGGAGCGACGCGCGAGGCATTCTTTATGCTGGTCGATGGCGTCAATGGACGATCTCGACGAGTCCCGCCATTGCCAGCATCCGGTCAGGCCGCAAGGCCGCGCACGAGGCACGTTATGAAGCGAGTCACCATCGACATGCTACGAGCCCATCTGCTAGTGGCGTCTCTGACGGCCGCGGGCACCGAAGCGCTGTTGTGCATGGCGTTGCCGGTACTGCCGGTCTCTGACGCTTTTTTCGCTTCGGCATCGTTCAGGCTGTTCGCGCTCGCGCTGATCATCGGCGGCGTGGTGATCGCGCGCGAATTTGCCGAGGTCGCCTTCGAAGTCGCGGTGCGGCGCGACTGCGCGACTCGCGCTGCTCGCGGCGCATGGCCCGCCGTGATCGCAGCGAATTGTCCGCGCCGGTGGCTCGTCGTGCTTCATCTGCGACTAACGGGGCAACCTTTCGTGCTGGCCGAGCACTGACGGACACGGACGGCACACAATGGCGGCGCACGCGTTGATTGCATGTCAATGGCTTCTGTTAGCCGCCTGCGTTAGCGCTTCGATCTACACGGCAGCCGCCGCGCTCGCCATGCCGTTTTTCACCGCCCGACATAAATCGAACCATCATGGGGGCAGGGCCGTCAATCGCGCGCTCAGCCGTTCGCTGACGGATTCGCTCGATTGCCCAACCGGGCGGTTCGCGCAGGTCGGTGTCAGCGTGCTGAAGCCGCTGTGCGGCGCCGAGCCGCGTCTCTACGAAAATCTGCGAACCTTCTGCGAGCAGCGACATCAGCATTTTCAGCTGGTGTTGGGTGTGTCGTCCCCGCAAGATCCCGCCATCGCGGTGGTGCGCCGATTGCAGGCCGCCTATCCGAAGTGCGACATCGAGCTTGCAATCGACACACGCGTACACGGCAGCAATCTGAAAGTCAGCAACCTGATCAACATGGCGGCACGCGCGCGCCACGACGTGATCGTGATCGCCGACAGCGACATCGCGGTCGACCCGGACTATCTCGACAGCGTCGCCGCGCCGCTCGCGGACCCGAACGTCGGCGTGGTCACGTGCCTGTACGTCGCGCGCGGCGTCGGCGGCTTCTGGCCGCGTGTCGGTGCGCTGTTCATCAACGAGTGGTTCGCGCCCTCGGTGCGGGTCGCCCATGCAATGGGCTCGCGCCGCTTCGGCTTCGGCGCGACGCTCGCGTTGCGGCGCGCGACGTTGGAGCGCATCGGCGGCTTCGAAGCGCTGAAAAACTGCCTCGCCGACGACTACTGGCTCGCCGAGCACGTGCGCGCGCTCGGTCTGCAAACGGTGCTGTCGCGCGTGATGGTCGCGACCGACGTGATCGAGCCGACCTTCGCGGCGCTGTGGCAGCGCGAAACGCGCTGGCTGCGCACGATCCGCTCGGTCAATCCGCCGGGCTTCGTGTCGCTGCTGATCACGTTCCCCACGCCGTGGCTGTTGACGAGCGCGGGGCTGACCGTGTCGCACGTGACGTGTGCTCACGCGCCTTTCGCGGCGGTGGTCGCGAGCGCGTCGGCCACCGCGGTCTGCGTTGGCGCGCGCCTGCTGCTGCACCTGCGCGCGGCACGCCGCGCGCGCACGTTCTGGCGCGATCTGCCGCTGGTGCCGTTGCGCGATACGCTGCTCGCGCTCCAGTGGCTCGTCAGCGCGTTCGGTTCGCACGTCGTGTGGCGCGGCGAGCGCATGCAGCTCGGCACGCCGTCCGCCGAGCGCAGCGGCCGGCTGGACAGCCTCACGTGATGGACAGCGCAAAACCCACCCAGCCGCGCGGACTGATCACCACCGCCGACGATTTTGGTCTGCATCAGCGTGTCAATATCGCGGTCGAGCGCGCGCATCGCAACGGTGTGCTGCGCGCCGCGAGTCTGATGGTCGGCGCGCCGGCCGCCAAAGACGCGGTCGCGCGCGCGCGTATGCTGCCGGAACTGCGCGTGGGTCTGCATCTGGTGCTGGCCGACGGCGCCGCGCTGGCGCCGCGCGAGCAGGTCGCCGCGCTGCTCGACGAGAATGGCCGCTTCGGCAGCAACATGGTGCGTGACGGTGTGCGCTTCTTTTTTCTGCCGCACGTGCGCCGGCAGCTCGCGCACGAAATTCGCGCGCAATTCGAAGCCTTCGCCGCGACCGGCCTTACGCTCGACCACGTGAACACGCACAAGCATTTTCATCTGCATCCGACCGTGCTCGGCCTGATCCTCGACATCGGCCGCGACTACGGCATGAAGGCGATGCGTCTGCCGTTCGAAGCGAACGCGCCGCTGTGGCTGCGGCCGTGGATCGCGCACGTGAAGACGCGGCTCGAGCGCGCGGGGATCGCGCACAACGACTACGTGGTCGGCATCGCGGCGAGCGGGCGCATGGACGAGGCGACCTGGCTCGCCGCGCTCGCGAATCTGCCGCAGGGTGTCGGCGAAATCTACTGTCATCCGGCGCTGGCCGGCGACGCGCTGAGCGACGGCATGCACGACTACCGGCATGCCGACGAGTTGCAGGCGCTGCTGTCGCCACGGGTGGCCGCCGCGATCCGCGCGCTTGGGGGGCGGCTCGGCGGGTTCGCGGATGTGCTTGCGTAGCGCCATGCTTCGCGAAACGCGGAAAACTTTGGCCACGCTCACACCGGCTGCTTTTTCATCAACAGCTTCAGCAACGCCGGCAGCAGCAACAGCACGAGCGGCAACTGCACGATCAGTCCCGAAATGATCGCGATCGCGAGCGGTTGCTGCATCGCCGAGCCTTGCCCCAGCGCGAACGCGAGCGGCAACAGCGCGAGGATCGCGGCGATCGTCGTCATCGCGATCGGCCGCAGACGGTTGCGGCCGGCGGCCTGCAACGCGTCGTCGAAGGGCATCTCGTCGTCGCGCACCAGCGCCTGCAATTCCGACACATAGAAGATCGCGACTTCCGTGACGATGCCGATGATCATCGTCATGCCCATCATCGCGGAGATGTTCAACTCGATGCCGGTGATCCACAGGCCGATGAACACCGCGCCGGCCGCGAGCAGCGGCATCGCCAGCACCGCGAGCGCGACGCGCAGGCGCTCGTACAGGAACAGCAGGAGGCCGAACACGAGTGCGATCGCGGCGCCGAACACGGTCAACAGACCCTTGAAGGCGATCTGCTGTTGCTGGTACAGACCGCCGAGCTCGTAATAGACGCCCGAGGGCAGCAGGTTCGCATCGCCGAGCGCCTTCTGCACGTCGGCGATCGTCGAGCCGAGATCGCGCCCGTCGATGCGCGCGGTGACCGCAACCATCCGCTTCAGATTCGAGCGGCTGATCTCGGGCTGACCGGTGACGCTCACGCGATCGGCGACGCGCTTCAGCGCGAACAGATGTCCGTCCGGCGCGCGTATCTGTAGCTGACCCAGTTGCGTATCAGTCATCTGGCGCGCGCCGTTCACGCGCACGCGCACACCGACCGTTTTCGGGCCGCTCTGGAACTGCGTTGCGACATTGCCTTCGAGCATGTCGGTGACGGCCTGCGCGATCGCTTGCGGGTCCATGCCTTCGGCCGCGGCAGCGGCGGGCAGGATGTGCAGCTCGATCGCGTCGCCGGCGGGATTGATGCCGTCGTTCACGTCGACGATGCCCTGAATCCGGCCGATGCGCGCGGCGACCTTGCGCGCGGTCGTGTCGAGCGTGCGCGGGTCGTCGGAGAAGATCTTGATCTGCACCGGCTGCGGCACCGCGGTCAGATCGCCGATCAGGTCTTCCATCAGCTGCGCGAGCTCGATGCTGACGCCCGGCACCTGCATGTCGATCTGCGAGCGGATTTCTTCCATCACGGCGTCGATCGGCTCGCGTTTGCCGGACTTCAGCCGCACGAAGAAGTCGCCCTTGTTCGGCTCGTTCAGATCGCCGCCGAGGCCCGCGCCGGTGCGGCGCGAATAGGTCGCGACGTTCGGGTTCGCGCGCACGATCTGCTCGATCTGCTTCATCAGCCGGTCCGTTTCGGTGATCGAGGTGCCCGGCTGCGTGTGATAGTCGAGCACGAAGCCGCCTTCGTCCATGCTCGGCATGAAGCCGCTGCCGACCCGCGTGAACGCGAACGCCGCGATGACGATCAACGGCACGACGCCGAGCAGCACGAGCGGCGGCCTCGCGATCACGCGCCCGACCGTCACCGCATAGCGCCGGTTCAGCCACGCGGCGAAACGTGTTTCCTGGTGCTCCTCGGCGTCTTTGGGCTTCAGCCAGTGGTCGCACAGGATCGGCACCGCGAGCCATGTGACGAGGAACGAAATGAACAGCGCGCTCGCCATCGTCAGCGACAGCGACTTGAAAAAGGCCCCCGTCACGCCCGACAGAAACGCGAGCGGCACGAAGATGATCAGCGTCGCCGCCGACGAACCCGCGAGCGGCCGCGTGAATTCGAGCGCCGCGGCCATCACGCGGCCGTGGAACGCGCGCGCGCCGGCTTCGCGCATGCGCCGCACGATGTGCTCGATCATCACGATCGCGTCGTCGATGACGAGGCCGACCGCGGCCGCCATACCGCCCAGCGTCATGATGTTGAAGCCCATGCCGAACACGTCGAGCAGCAGGATCGTCGCGGCCATCACGACCGGCACCAGCGCGACCGCGATCGCGGTGATCTTCCAGTTGCGCAGGAAGAAGAACAGCGTCAACGCCGCGAGCACGATGCCGATCATGATCGCGTCGCGCACGCTGGTGGCAGACGCGATCACGAGTTCGCTCTGGTCGTACCAGTTCGACAGATGCACGCCCGCGGGCATCTGCGGCTCGAATGCCGCGATCTTCGCGCGGATCGCGCGCGCCATCGCGACACTGTTGGCGCCGGGCTGCTGGTACACGTTCAGTAGCACCGCATCCTGACCATCGGCGGTGACGCGCATCCATTGCGGCACCACGCCCCGGCTCACCGCCGCGACGTCGCCAAGACGGATCTGCGCGCCGTTCGCATTGCCGTTGGCGGACACGACGACGTTGCGCAATTCGTCGAGCTGCGTGATCGTCGAGTTCGTGACGACGAGGTACAGCTTGTCGTGATCCTCGATGCGGCCGTTCGCCATCAGCACGTTGCTCGCGCCGATCGCCTTCGATACATCGGCGAGCGACAGCTTGTACGCGGCGAGGCGGGCGGGATCGACCGCGACTTCGAACTCGTCCTGCGCGCCGCCGGTCACCTCGACGCGCGCGACGCCTTCCACCGACGACAGCAGCGGCCGCATCTGGAACTGCGCGAGATCGTGCAGCGCCGATAGCGACTGCCGCGTCGACGTGAGGCTGTACGCGAGCACCGGAAACACGGTCGGGTCCATGCGCCGCACATGCATCGTCGTGCCGGGCGGCAGCGTCGCGAGAATTTCGCTGATCGCCGATTGCGCCTGCAAGGTCGCCTGCGCCATGTCGGTGCCCCAGTCGAAGTTCAGCGAGATCTCCGCGGCGCCGCGGCTCGTCCTCGATTCGACGTCGCGCACGTTCGGCACACGGCGCAGCGCTTCCTCGACCGGCATCGTGACGAGCGTCGTCATCTGCTCGGCGGGGCGGTCGCCCGCGTCGAGCGACACGACCGCGCGCGGAAACGCGACGTTCGGAAACAGCGAGATCGGCAGACGGAATGCGCTCAGCGCGCCGGCTATCGCGAGCAAGGCGATGACGAACAGCAGCGAGCGGCGATGCGTCTGCATCCATTGACCGAAGTTCATCGCGCGCCATCCCCGCCGGCGCGTACCGCCATGCCGTCTTTCAGCTCGTAGTTGCCGCTGCTCACGACGCCGAGCATGGGGTCGAGCGGCCCGTCGACGCCGTAGCGCTCGCCGTTTTCGACCGCGATGCTCACCGCGACGCGGCGCGCCTTGTTTTGCGGCGTGATCTGGAACACGTACGCGTGTTGGCCATCCTGCAGCACGGCCGCGCGCGGCACGATCCAGTGCGTGCCGGTGCGCGTCGCGATGTCGCCAGAAACGCGTGTGCCGGGGATGAACGGCGTCTGCGCGAGCGGTACCGTCACGCCCATGTTGACCAGTTGCGATTGCGGATCGATCGCGGCTCCGACGAGCACCACGCGGCCTTCGATCGACGTCTGTGCGAGTGCCGTGGACAGGCCGTGCAGCGTGACGATGTCGCCGGGATGGATCGAGGCGGCGTCGGTGGGCTCGACGCCGAGCGTCACGTTTGCGCGCGCGTCGCGGCTCGCGCCACTCGCGAGTTGCAGAATCGCCGCGCCCGCTTGCACCTGGTCGCCTTGTGCCGCCGATAGCTGCAGCACCACGCCGTCGAACGGCGCGGTTACGACCTTGTTGCCGCTCGTGATGCCGGTCTGATTCTGCGCGGCGAGCGCTTCGCGCGCATCGTCGACGGCCTTGCTCGCGCTGGCGAGCTGCGATTGCGTCGCGAGCCCCTTGTCGTACAGCGACCGGGTACGCACGAGTTCGCCTTGCGCGAGCGTCAGCGCGCTTCTCGCCTGGGTGGCGGCAAGCACCGCGGCAGGATCGGCCTGCACGACGAAGAGCGGTGTGCCGCGTTTGACGGTCTCGCCCGCCTGCACGCGCATCTGCACGATACGCGACAGGTAGGGCAGGTTGATCGTCGTCAGGTTCGATGCGGTGGCCGCGACGATCCCGAAGCCGCGCACCGGCTGCGCGATTGCGGCGCGCTGCACGCGCACGGTCTGTACCGCGACCGACGGTTGAGCTTCGCTGGCGGCGTTGTCGTCCGCACGAACCGGATGGACCGATGCATACAGCAGGATCGCGCAAACGAGCGGCGCGGCGACGGCCGCAACGCGCGGCCACGGATGCCGCGACGAGAAGAGGCTATTTCGCATGAGTGTCGATGAAAGTCTGAGCGGAAGAGAAAGCATCGGGAATCGCGCTGCCGAGCAGCGCCTGCAAGCCGACGCGTTGTTCGTCGAGCGCTTCGCGCAGCGTCGCGACGTCGATGCGTTTCGCGAGCGCGGCGCTTTGCGCATCGGTGTATGCGCCGAGCACGAGGTTGTGTTCGGCGTAGGCCGCCGCGGCTTCGCGCGCGGCGCGCTCGACGCCGGGCAGCGCGGCTTCGGTCTGCTGCAATTGGCGCGCGAGAATCGCGCTGTCTTCGCGTAGCCGGGCGACGTCCGCATACGCCTGGTTCAGGCGGGTCTGGTACTCGTCGCGAAGCCGCTGGCGGGTCGCTTTTTCGATCGCGACATTGCCCTGGTTGCGGTTGAAGATCGGCAGACTCAGGTTGACCTGAAAGCCGCTCGTGTAGATGTTCGACGTGTCGCGCGCCCGCACGAAGCCGACCGACAGACTCGGGAACTGGCTCAGAATCGCCGCGCGATATTTCTGCTCCTGCGCTTCGTAGCCTGCCTGCAGCGCGATCAGGTCGGGGCGGCGGCGGGCGAGCTCGGCGAGCGCTGAGTCGAGTGTGGCGTCGGGGAGCGGCGCGACGACATCGTCGCTGCCCGATCGCAATTGCAATTGCACGTCGGGCGCGAGGCCCAGCAACGCATTCAGATCGTGATGGGTTTGCGCGGCCGCGCGCTCGGCATCGGTGTATTGCTTGCGGGCGTCGCCGTAGGCGAGCAGCGCGGCGGTGAGCGTATCGTCGGTCAGATTGCCAGCGGCGCGCGCCGCGGCCATGCGCTCGTAGCGCGTGCGCGCGAGCTCGCGCTGCTGTTGCAACAGCGGCAGCGTGCGCTGCTGGAAGCAGCGCTTCACGAACAGCTGCCGCGCTTGCGCGACGACCTGCCATTCCTGCCACAGCAGGCCGAGATCGGTCTTCGCGAGCGTCGCGTCGGCGGACTGTTTATTCGCGCTGCGCAGCACGATCGCCATCACGTCGATGCTGAGGCCATAATTGAACGCGCGCGTGGTGCCGGCCGCGCCCGGATAATCGCTCGACACGCTCAGTTGCGGGTCGGGCAGCAGACCCGCCGAATATGCCTGCGCGCCGGCAATGCCGAGATCGTCGCGGGCCAGTTTCAGACCGGGGTTGTTGGCGACCGCGAGCATCGCGACTTCATCGATGTCGAGCCCGTCGGCGGGATCGAAACGATGCGCGGCCAGTCCGGGCAGCGGCATGCTGGCGGGATCGATGCGGATCCGTTCGAGCGATCGCGCGGACGTCGAGGTGTCCTGCGGCGCGAGCGGCTCGCGGTGATAGGTCGCACAGCCGCTCATCAGCAGCACGCACAACGGCATCAGTGCGCGCCGACGCAGCGCCGCCACGGGATGGAAATCGGGCAAAATCCGGCTCCTGCGAATCATCGGAAGGGGCGAGCGACTCGCGAACGAGGCCTCGCAGAGAGGGCTGATTTTCCGCAGCGCGCGCTTAAGACAGCCTTAACGTCGAATCGCGCGACCCGGGCCGTGCGAAATCGACGCGTCGTCCGTACCCCCGTAAGGGTTCGTTAAGCTGCGACGGCCGATAATGCGGCGGCCAAAACCGCACCAAGGAGAGGAGAGGCCATGCGCCTGCTACTGGTCGAAGACGACGACATGATCGCGGAATCGGTGCTGGGCGCGATGCGCCGCGCCGGCTACGCGATCGACTGGGCCGAGGACGGCCGCGCGGCGGAACTGTCGCTCGATAACGGCGTGTACGACCTCGTGCTGCTCGACCTCGGCCTGCCGAAAAAAGACGGCATCGACGTGCTGAACGCGTATCGCCGCAACGGCGGCGCGGCGCCCGTGATCATCCTGACCGCGCGCGACGCGGTCGACGAGCGCATCCGCGGTCTCGACGCCGGCGCCGACGACTACCTGATCAAGCCGTTCGATCTCGACGAACTGGCCGCGCGCATTCGCGCGCTGCTGCGCCGGCGCACCGGCCAGAAGCAGCCGGTCTACAGTCACGGCGAACTGACGCTCGACCCCGCCGCGCATGAAGTGACCAAGGACGGCATGCCGCTGCCGCTGGTACCGCGCGAATTCGCGTTGCTGCAGGCGCTGATCGAGGAGCCGACCCGCGTGTTCACGAAGGCCGAGCTCGAAGAAAAGCTGTACGGCTGGGGCGAGGAAGTCGGCAGCAATACGATCGAAGTGCATGTGCACAGTCTGCGGCGCAAGATCGGCGCGGACCAGGTCGTGACCGTGCGCGGGGTCGGCTACCGCCTGAAGAGGTGCGGATGACGTCGATTCGCCGCTGGCTACTCGGCTGGCTGATCTTCGGCATGGCGGCGGCGTCGATGATCGCGGCTTTCGCGATCTTCCATACCGCGCGGCGCGAGGCGAGCGAGCTGTTCGACTACGAACTGCGCACCGTCGCGCTGTCGCTGCCGTCGGCGCTGAGCGGCGCGGGCAGCCGCGAGCGGCGGGAACCCGACCTCGGCGATCTCGCCGACGACCGCATCGTCATCGAAATCTGGGACCGCGGCGGTACGCTCGTCTATCGCTCCGCGCGGGCGCCGGTGTTCGAGCGTCTGCCGCCGGGCTTTCACACAGTGCCGCGCGGCGAATACCACTGGCGCATCTTCGGCGTCGCGCAGACAGACCGCTACGTGCAGGTCGCGCAACCGGTCTCGGTGCGCGAAGAACTCGCGTTGCAGCTCGCGCTGCACACGCTGTGGCCGCTCGGCGTGCTGCTGCCGGTGACGATCGCGCTGGTGCTGCTGGTGGTCGCGCGCGGGCTCGCGCCGATCGGCGGGCTGTCGCGCGCGCTCGCGACGCGTTCGATCGATTCGCTCGAACCGCTGCGGCTCGACGGCAACCTGCCGGTCGAAATCCGGCCGCTCGTCGAAGCGCTGAACGATCTGCTGCAACGGTTGCATACGGCGTCGCAGGCGCAGCGCACGTTCATCGCCGATGCCGCGCACGAGTTGCGCTCGCCGCTCGCGGCGCTGAAGCTGCAACTGCAGGCGGCGTCGCGCGATGGATCGCTGAGAGGCGAGGGGCAGACGCTCGAGCGCGTCGAAAATCGGGTGAACCGGATCATCCACCTCGTGCAGCAACTGCTGACGCTCGCACGCGAAGACGCGCAGCCGGTCACGTCGACGGTGCCGGTCAGCCTGCGCCGCATCGGCGAGCAGGCGGTCAGCGACTGTTCCGTGCTCGCGGAGTTGCGCGAGATCGATCTCGGCCTCGAATGCGAACACGCGCGCACGCCGAACGACGCCTATACGGTGCTCGCGGAGCCGCACAGTATCAGCGTGTTGTTAGGGAACCTGATCAATAACGCAATCCGTCATACGCCGGCGGGCGGCCGTGTCGACGTGGTGCTGCGACGCACGGGCGAGCGCGTGGGCTTCGAGGTCGTCGACAGCGGCTCGGGAATTCCCGAGGCGGAACTCGAACGCGTGTTCGACCCTTTCTATCGCGGCGAGGAGTCGAAGGGCGAGGGCAGCGGGCTCGGTCTCGCGATCGTCGCGCGGATCGCCGAGCGGCATCAGCTCGGCCTGTCGCTGAGCAACAATGTCGGGGCGCCCGGTTTGCGGGTGTCGGTCACGGGGCTGCGCGCGCCCGCCGCCCACGCGCCCGTCACGGCCGCGAATTGACGATCGTCACTGCGGTTCGGGGTTGTCACAAGCACGTGAGCGCACGCTGCTACAATCTCGTTTTTACAGATCGACAGATTGGTTGTGCACTATGGGTTTCGAACAACTCGCTGAACTGAAGAAGCAACTGGCCGCGGCGCGCGCCGCCGCAGAGTCCGCCGGCAAGCCCGATCGCAAATCGGCCGCGCGCCCCGCTTCGAAGTCCGCTGGCAAGCCCGCTTCAAATTCAGCGGCACATCCTGGTTCACATGCCGAGCGTGGCGCCAATCCGGGCACGAAGCCCGGAGGCCGGCCCGGCGCGAAGCCGGCCGCAAAGGCCGGCGCTCGCCCGGACGGCAAGCCGGGTACCCGAGCCGGCGGCCCGCAGCCGGCGCGCCACACCGCGCCCGCCAAGCCGGCGGTGGACGCCAAGCCGGTGGACCCGGTGGTGCGCTCGATCGGTCGTCTGCAAAAACGTTTCCCGGTTGCTTTCCCGAAGAATCCGGCCCCGAAGCTGCCGCTGAAGATCGGCATTTTCGAAGACCTCGTCGTGCATGCGAAGGAGCTGTCGCTGAGCGAAGCCGAACTGCGCGACGCGATCAAGACGTGGTGCCGTGGCGGACGCTACTGGAAGAGCCTCGTCGAAGGCGCGGCGCGCGTCGACCTGGCGGGCGTCGAAGCCGGCAAGGTCACGGCGCAGGAAGCGGCGGGTGCTCAGCGCCTGCTTGCGCATCGCGCGGCGAAGGGCGCGCAGAAGGCCGCCACCGCGACGGCAAGCGCGAATGCGCCGACCGATGCAGGTACACCGGCCGAGGGCGCGGCCGCTGAAGCGCCGCAGGCCGAAGCAGCGGTAGCGGCAGTCGCGGAACAAGCGGCCCGCCAGGCGGATGCCGCTGCTGCGTCGCCGGAAGCCGTAGCGGCGGATGCCGCCGGGAGCGCGGACACCCAGGCGCAGACCAGCGCGCAACACGAACCGCAAGCCACCGCTCCCGCCTCGCCCCCCTCCCAAGCCTAACCTTGGCACAGCCCGTCATGGCCTCGATCACGAGGCCATGACGGGCGGCGCAGCCGTCAACCGGCTGCGCACGAATCCCACATGCTCGCGCAGCACGTAAAACGCATCCGCATACGCGAGCGGCATGCGCAGGTGGCTCAGCGCCGCCTCGATCTCGTCCAGTTGCCCCAGTAGCTGGGTGCGCTCCTCGTCGGTTGCGCCCGCGAGCGCGTGCCGCTCGATCGCGATCAGCGAACCGTAATAACGATAGATGCGCGAGCGCACCCGCCACCGGTACAGCGCCGGAATCACGCGCATGGCGGGCAACAGCAGCACGGCGACCGGCAATAGCAGGAAGAGCGTACGATCGCCGATGCTCGCGAGCCAGAAAGGCAGCGTCCGATACAACAAGCCCTTGCCGGTCCGGTAATAGCGCTGCGCGTCGTCGCTGATCGGATATTCGTGCTCGACCGGGTTCGGGAACTGGCCGGCGTGCTGCAACAGGCCCGCGGCGCCGTGCACTTCCTGCGCCGCCTCGATCAATAGATCCGAAATCGCCGGATGCAGCGTGCTGCGCGCGACGAGTTCGACCGTCGGACTAATCAGGTGAACGGTCTCGGGCGGAATGCGCCGCTTCAGATCGAGCACGCCGGGCGGCAAGTCGATCTGGTCGAGAAACGGAAAGACGCGTGTATAGGCGCTCGCTTCGTCGAAATTCATCACCGAGATGCCGGGTACGCGCAATAGCCGCAGCATCAGGCCGCGCGTGGCCGAATCGCCGCTCAGAATCGCCGCGTCGACCTCGCCGGCAACCAGCTGCGTGGCGGCCTGCAGGCCGTCGCTCGGCACTAGCGTCGTGGCGCCGCCCGGCTCGATGCCGTTCGCCGCGAGCAGTTGCAGCGCGAGCAGCCGCGTGCCGCTGCCTTCGCGGCCGACCGCGATCCGCTTGCCTTCGAGCTGCGCCAGTTGCGTGAGCGCCGTGCCGCGATAGAACACGACGATCGGCACATAGAACACGCTGCCGAGCGAGACCAGCGACGAAGTATCGAGCCCTTCGGCCACCCCGCCCTGCACGAGAGCGATATCGACGTGCTGCTTCGGATCCAGCAGCCGCTGCAGGTTCTGCACGGAACCTTCGGATTCGAGCACGTTCAGGCGGATGCCGTTGCGCGCGAGGATCTTGCGGTACTGGTTCGCGGTGACGACGAACGAGCTGTCGCGCGGGCCGGCGCTGATCGTGATCGTGCGCGGCGGCGCCGGATTGGCGATCCAGACGATCAGCACGATCGCGAACGCGATCAGCAGCGCCGTGACGAAGTAGGGCAGCAGGTGCTCGCGCCATTCGGCGCGCGTAGGTTCGGCGGGAAAGTGCGGAGGCCGCGGACGCTGCGCTTTCATGAAGACTCCGTGCGGGAAGCCAGGTGAAGGCATTGTCGCCTGTGCGGGGCGGCTTTGCCGTCGACGGTTCGCTCTATTGACCGGGCGCGCGGCGCCGCGTCGCCGTGCTCACGCACGCGGCGCTCAAACGCGCTTGAACAACTGCCGCGCGAGCGAGCACATCAGCAGCGTCGCCGGCGATTCGTCCTGCAGGCGCCGGCTCATGATGATCGGCGACGCGGCGCTTGCCGACGGAATCGGCCGGTACGCGACGCCATGCGCGCGCAAGCCCTCGACGCTCTCCGGCACGAGACACACGCCGACCTGCGCGGCGACCAGCCCTAGCGCGGTCTGCAACTCCCGCACTTCATGGATTGCTTTCGGCTCCAGCGCCTGATCGTGCATTGCCGAGATCTGCTGGTCAGCATAGCTCGGCCGCGGCGTGCTCGGATAGACGATCAGCGTTTCCTCGGCGAGCGCGGCAAGCGTCAGCGGCTTCTTTTGCCGCGCGAGTGGATGGTCCTGCGGCAACGCGGCGATCATCCGTTCCTCGACCAGCACTTCGCGTGCGAGTTGCGCATCGTCGAAGCGCAGCCGGCCGAAGCCGACGTCGATGCGGCCACCTTTGAGCGCGGCCAACTGCTCGATCGTGAACATCTCGATCAGCGACAGCTCGATGTGCGGCGCGGCCTCGCGAAACGAGCGGATCACCGCGGGCAGCGCGCCATACAGCGTCGACGGTACGAAACCGATCACGATGCGTTCCGCGAGTTGCGCGAGCCGGCGCGTGAGCGGCGCGAGCTCGTCGGCTTCATCGACCAGACGTTTCGCCTGCGTGTAGAAAATGCGGCCGGCTTCGGTGAGCCGCAACGGCCGCGAGCCGCGCTCGAACAGCGGCAGGCCGACACTTTCCTCGATCTGCTGGATCTGCCGCGACAGCGGCGGCTGTGTCATATGCAGACGATTGGCCGCCCGCGTGATGTTCATCTCCTCGGCGACCGCGATGAAGTAGCGAAGTTGGCGAAATTCCATGCATGCCTCTGAGATGTGATGCGTCGGCGATTGGTGTTGCGTTGGTCTGCTGCGCCTTGGGCGCTGCCGGTTGCGGTACGGTGCTGCCGCCGCGGCGCTGCGCGAGGGCAACGAATGATAGCAACAGCGCCGCTAAATACCGGCCAGATGGCGCACGAGCGCCTTTTCCGCGCGCGGCAGCGCATTCAGCTCGCGCATGCTGTTGCCGTCGTTCGTCACCAACGGGTGGCAGCTGTTTGCGGGATCGGGCGTGCGCGCGCTCGTCGGACGCTTATGGCCGATGCTGGCGGGCATCGTACTCGGCACGCTGGTTGCGGCAGCTCGGTCAGCGCGTGCGCGGGCGTATCAGTGCGGCGAGTTTTCGTCGCTGGTTCTTTATCTGTCTGCTCGGCCCCGGCGTTCAATCGATGGCGCGCGCATCCGTTTAAAAGACGTTGGGAGCAGCGGATCGCGGAGGAGGGAGATCGTGTGGCCCATTATTCTCGATACGCTCGGCGCGCTCGCGGTGCTCGCGAGCGTGGCCGCGCACATCGCGCTGCTGCTCAGCAGCGAACAAAAGCGCGATGAATAAAAGCGCTTTGAGTGTGTAGCGCCTGATCGTGGCGTCTGCCCGTAGGAGTCTTGAGCGGTTGCACGTCTCTGCTGCCGCGTGCCGCTCTTGCAGTCGGTCAGCGCGCGCTTGCGCGACGCCGACGCCGACGCCGACGCCGACGCCGACGCCGCGGCGCAAGCCAAACAGCGTCAATCGTCGTAAGCCACGCGGAAACGGGGCCATCGAGGTCTGATGCGAATCGATTGTTCGTCGGAAGCGGCGTATCAATTCGTCTCGAGCCGCTTTATCCGGCCTCGCGCCATGCCTAAATTAACGACCAGTGACAGCGCCACTGCATTTCCGGCTTTTATTGGCGTGGACCCCGCGGCTTCTCGCGGGGCATGCCGGCGCGAACCATTGAAAGGACACGATGATGAGCAAGCTCACAGGCAAGGTAGCGGTTGTAACGGGTGCATCGAAAGGCATCGGAGCGGCGATTGCGAAGGCATTGGCGGCGCAAGGCGCGTCGGTCGTGGTGAACTATGCGTCGAGCCGCGCGGGCGCCGACAAGGTGGTCGCCGATATCACGGCGGCGGGCGGCAAGGCGGTCGCGGTTGGCGGTGACGTGTCGAAGGCCGCGGACGCGAACGGCATTATCGATACGGCGATCGAAACGTACGGGCGGCTCGACGCTCTCATCAACAACTCGGGTGTCTATGAATTCGCGGCGCTCGAAGAGATCACCGAAGCGCACTTCCATAAGCACTTCGATGTCAACGTGCTCGGGCTGCTGCTCGTGTCGCAGGCGGCGGCCAGGCATCTGGGCGAAGGCGGCAGCATCGTCAACGTGAGCTCGGTCGTGACCCGCATCACGCCGGCGACCACCGCGGTCTACACGGCGACCAAGGGCGCGGTCGATGCGATCACCGGCGTGCTCGCGAAGGAACTCGGACCGCGCAAGATCCGCGTGAATTCGGTGAATCCGGGCATGGTCGAGACCGAGGGCACCCACAGCGCCGGCGTGATCGGCTCGGACTTCGAAACGTGGGCGATCAGCACGACGCCGCTCGGCCGTATCGGCCAACCCGACGATATCGCGGATGTCGTCGCGTTCCTCGCGTCGGATGACGCGCGCTGGTTGACGGGCGAGAGCCTGATCGCGAGCGGTGGGTCGCGTTAAGTCTGAAGGGGTTGCCAACGCTGGTGGCAACCCGCGCAACAATTCGAGCGCGCTCGCGGGCGGCGGGGCCGACAGCATGAAGGCCACGCCGCTCCTCGCAGCGACGGCGCGCGAGCTACGCGCGTTGAACATCGCCCCCCAAGACCTCTGTTTCGGCTCCCGGCAACTCCACCGCAAAAAACGCGTCGAGCAGATTCGAACCCGGCCGCTCGGCGAGCCGCGTCAGCGATTCGATCATCTGCACGCGGCAATCGAGCAGCGGCACCATCCGGATCCGCCGCGACTCGTTGAACTCTGCGCGCGCAATGACGCCGACGCCGATTCCCTGCGCGACCGCTTCCTCCAGCGCCTCGCGGCCATCCACGTACATGACCGGCTCGACTTGCAACGACTCGCGCACGAGCTCGATTTCGAGCAGTTGTTGGGTGACCGATTGCGGCTCGCGGAAGATCATCGGCTGGTCGACGAGCTCAGCGTAACTCAGCCGGCGCTTCTTCGCGGCCGGGTAGCTCGCCGGCACCATCGCGACCAGCGGATCGCGCCGCAACACGCGCGACTGCAAGCGGCTATGCACCTGCGGCGCGGCCGTGATCGCCGCGTCGACCGCGCTCGACAGCACGCGCTGCATGCACTCTGCCGCATTGGCGATCGACAGCGTGACGACGATGCCCGGGTGCCGCTGGCGAAACGCGCCGATCAGCGCGACGGCGAGATCGGGCGCATCGGCCGCGAGCGATAGCGAACCCGACTCCAGCCCGCCCGCTGATTCGAGCAGTTGGCGCGCCTCCCGCTCGCAACTGAGCATGTGCCGCGTCACGCTGAACAGGCGCAGCCCGAGTTCGGTCGCCGCCACGCCGCGCGGCCCGCGCTCGAACAGCTTGACGCCGTAATCCTGTTCGAGCCGCCGCACGTGATCCGACACCGCCGGCTGCGTCAGCGACAACGCCTGCGCCGCTTTCGAAAAGCCGCCATGTTCCGCGACCGCATGGAACGCCCGCAATTGCGCGTATTGCACGTGTGCCTCGCCAGCAAATAAGTTTTTGCGATACCGTCATCGATTATATCGATTTTGCCGATGGACAACGCTTCTGTATCGTGTGAGCTATCGACATAGCGATATCGGAGTGGCGGACATGGAAAGCGCGATCGGCGGTTCGGCGGCGACATTGGCCGTGGCAGCCGCGGCAACATCGACCCGTTGCACCACACCCTGCGCCGCGCCGGCTGGCGGCGAGCCTTATCTGCTGACGCCGGGCCCGCTGACCACGGCACTATCGACGAAACAGGCGATGCTGCGCGACTGGGGCTCGTGGGACGGCGACTTCCGCGCGATGACCGCCGAGTTGCGCGCGAGCCTGCTGGCGATCGCCGGCGACACCGCGGGCGACTACGACTGCGTGCCGCTGCAGGGCAGCGGCAGCTACTGCGTCGAAGCGATGCTCGGCAGCCTGATTCCGCGCGACAGCCACGCGCTCGTGCTCGCGAACGGCGCGTACGGCAAGCGCGCGGCGATCACGCTTGGCTATCTCGGCCGCGCCTGCACACTGCTCGACAAGGGCGACTACCTGCCGCCGCGCGGCCTCGAAGTCGAGCGCATGCTTGCCGCCGATCCATCGATCACGCACGTGGTCGCGATCCATTGCGAAACGAGCTCGGGCATCCTCAATCCGCTCGATGAGATTGCAGCCGCGGTCGCGAGGCACGGCCGCAAACTGCTGATCGATTCGATGAGCGCCTTCGGCGCGGTGCCGCTCGACGTGCGGCAGATCGCGTGCGAGGCGTTCGTGTCGTCGGCGAACAAGTGCATCGAGGGCGTGCCGGGTTTCGGCTTCGTGATCGCGCGCAAGAGCGCCCTGCGCGAGGCGAAAGGCCGCAGCCATTCGCTCGCGCTCGATCTCTACGATCAATGGGACGTGATGAATCGCACGGGCCAGTGGCGCTTCACGCCGCCCACGCATACGGTGGCCGCGTTCCTCGAGGCGCTGCGTCTCTACCAGCTCGAAGGCGGGCAGCCCGCGCGGCTCGCGCGCTACGCCAACAATCGCGACGTGCTGGTGGCCGGCATGCACGAGCTTGGCTTCGAGCCGCTGCTCAACGGGCGCTGGCGCTCGCCGATCATCGTGACGTTTTTTTCGCCGGCGCATCCGTCGTTCGAGTTCGCGCGCTTCTATGAACTGATGAAGGAGCAGGGCTTCATCATCTATCCGGGCAAGCTGACGGTGGTCGACAGTTTCCGCATCGGCTGCATCGGTCAGGTCGACGAGCAGGTGATGCGACGCGTGGTCGATGCCTGCGCGCAAGCGCTGCGCACGATGGGCGTCACGCACGCGGGGCCGCCGCCCGCCGCGCTCGACGAACGCAAGGCGCTCGCGCAGGCGGCCTGAGCCGCGACAGCAAACCCGCGACGGCAAACCCAATACATTCGGATTCCTGGGGAGTCAAGCAGATGAAATACGTGAAGGCAGTGATTTTCGATTGGGCCGGCACGGTGGTCGACTACGGTTCACGCGCGCCGATGGGCGCCTTCGTCGAGACCTTCGAGCAGTTCGGCGTGCCGATCACGATCGACGAAGCGCGCGGCCCGATGGGCATGGCCAAGCGGCCGCACATCGCGGCGCTGATGGCGCTGCCGCGCGTCGCGCAGGCTTGGGCCGAGCGCCACGGCCATACGCCGACCGACGCCGATATCGACGCCGTGTACGACGTGTTCGTGCCGAAGAACATCGCGGTCGCGGCGAGCTATAGCGCGGTGATCCCGGGCGTCGCCGAAGTCGCGAGCGCCTTGCGTCAGAACGATATCCGCATCGGCACGACGACCGGCTATACCCGCGAGATCATCGACGAAATCGTACCGGGCGCGGCCGCGCAAGGCTTTGCGCCGGACAGCATCGTGTGCACCGGCGATACGCCGGAAGGGCGGCCGTCACCGTACATGATCTACCGGACGCTGCCGCTGCTCGGCGTGTGGCGCGCGAAAGAGGCGATCAAGGTCGACGACACCGAGGTCGGCATCGAAGAAGGCATCAACGCCGGCACGTGGGCGGTCGGTGTCGCGGTGAGCGGCAACGCGTTCGGCATGAGCGAGGCGGAGGTGAAGGCGTTGCCGGCCGACGAATTCGCCGCGCGCCGCAACGCCGCGATGGCCAGGCTGAAGGCGGCGGGCGCGCATTACGTGATCGATAGCGTCGCGGATCTGATGCCGGTCGTGTACGACATCGACGCACGGCTCGCGCGCGGCGAGCGGCCTTGAAGCGTCACTTGAAGAAACCGACTGCGAGATCGATGAACTCGCGCACCTTGCGCGGCACGAACTCGCGGCTCGGATACACCAGCGACACGGCCACGTCGCCATTGAGCACCGCATAGCCGTCGAGCACGCGCACCAGCGTGCCGGCGCGCAACTCGTCCTCGACCATTTCGAGCGGCAGCAGCGCGATGCCCATCGCGCCCAGCGCGGCCTGCTTCTGCATGATCATGCTGTTGACCGTGAACGATGCATCGATGGCGATGCTCTCGCCGCTATCGTCGCCGTCCTCGCTCGCGCTTTCGGCATCGCCGTCACCCTTGCGGAAGATCCACATCGGGCCGGTCGTGTCGAACGGCGCGGCAATCAGCCGATGCGCGTCCAGTTCGGCCGGCGTTTGCGGATGACCGGCCTGCGCGAGATACGCGCCCGCTGCCACCGGCACCGCGTGCGAGTTGATCAGACGCCGCGCCACCAGCGACTCCGAGCGGATCATATGCTCGGTCACGATGCCGACATCGAAGCCGCCTTCGAGCAGATCGACCCGTTTTTCCGTCAGCGTGACGCGCAGGTTGACTTGCGGAAAGCGCGCCTGATATTCGGCGAACAGCGGCGTTAGCCGAAACAGCGAAAAACTGCCGAGCGCGACGATGCGCAGGTCGCCGGCCACGTCGCGCGAGGCCGTGGTCGCGCGCGACTCCACTTCCTCCAGTTCGGCGAGCAGCACGCGGCAACCGTCCGCGTATTGCGCGCCGGCCTCGGTCAGCACGACCTTGCGCGTGGTGCGCTGAAACAGGCGAATGCCGAGATGCTGTTCGAGGCTCGACACATGACGCGTGACGACCGACGTCGACACGTTCAGTTGCCCGGCGGCCTGCGCGAAGCTGCCGACATCGGCCACCTTGACAAAGGCCTGCATGGCCTGAAAAAGATTGATCATTCGAGTCCAAAAAACGTCTTTGTTGTAGCGGACGGCGTGGCGCATGCGCGCGCGGCGGTGCCGCTTTCGGCTCGCCAGCGGCGCTCGTTTTCGATGCGATCGGTCAGCTTCGGCCCGACTTCGTTGCGATACCAGCGCAAGCCCCAGTTGGTCTTGTCCAGATGCGTATGCCCTTCGACGAAACCGGGCAGCAGCAGCGCGTCGCCGCCGTCCTCGACCGGCACACCGGGCTCGCATGGCAGAGCGGCGCCGAGCGCGGCGATCCGGCCATCGACGATCGACACCTCGGCGCGCTTGCCGTCGGCGAGCCGCACGTGGGTGACCAGCGAGGCGTTCGTCGTGGGTCGCGGGGCGGTCGTGGTCATGGGCGGCGGGCAAGGGGAATGAACGGGATGAAAGGGGTGAACGGCCGGTGCGTTGACGCAACCGGCGATGCTACCCTTAGACGATAATAAATCCGCCCCCGTTACGGCAAATACAGCGTGAATTAATCCGGAAATTCGGCGCGGCGAGATTGCGGCGCGAGGCCGCGCCGACCGGCATAAATCCAAGGCCGGACGGCGGTTCACGGTATACTCCCGCGTAACTTGCCTGATCGCCAGGCTTGCCCGATACTCAGCTGTTACCCCCAAATCTCCCCGTACGTCGAGTTTAACGCTACTGCTTATGAGTACAATCCTTGAAAGTCTTCCGATCGGCCAGAAGGTCGGTATCGCGTTTTCCGGCGGCCTCGACACTAGCGCTGCGCTGCACTGGATGCGCAAGAAGGGCGCCGTGCCGTACGCCTACACGGCCAACCTCGGTCAGCCCGACGAAGACGATTACGATTCGATCCCGCGTCGCGCCACGCAATATGGCGCCGAAGGCGCGCGCCTGATCGACTGCCGCGCGCAGCTGGTCGCGGAAGGCATCGCGGCGCTGCAGTGCGGCGCGTTTCATATCTCGACGGCGGGCGTCACCTACTTCAACACGACGCCGATCGGCCGCGCCGTGACCGGCACGATGCTGGTCGCCGCGATGAAGGACGACGGCGTCAACATCTGGGGCGACGGCAGCACGTACAAGGGTAACGACATCGAGCGTTTCTACCGCTACGGTCTGCTCGTGAATCCGGACCTGAAGATCTACAAGCCGTGGCTCGACCAGCTGTTCATCGACGAACTCGGCGGCCGCTCGGAAATGTCCGAGTTCATGCGCCAGTCGGGCTTCGACTACAAGATGTCGGCGGAAAAGGCGTATTCGACCGACTCGAACCTGCTCGGCGCGACGCACGAAGCGAAGGACCTCGAAAGCCTCGAGTCCGGCATCAAGATCGTGAACCCGATCATGGGCGTCGCGTTCTGGCGCGACGACGTGCAGATCGCGAAGGAAGAAGTGACGATCCGCTTCGAGGAAGGCCAGCCGGTCGCGCTGAACGGCCAGACGTTCCCGAACGCGGTCGAGCTGCTGCTCGAAGCGAACCGGATCGGCGGCCGTCACGGTCTCGGCATGAGCGACCAGATCGAAAACCGCATCATCGAGGCGAAGAGCCGCGGCATCTATGAAGCCCCGGGCCTCGCGCTGCTCAACATCGCATACGAGCGTCTGGTCACTGGCATCCACAACGAAGACACGATCGAGCAGTTCCGCGAGAACGGCCGCCGCCTCGGCCGTCTGCTGTACCAGGGCCGCTGGTTCGATCCGCAGGCGATCATGCTGCGCGAAACCGCGCAGCGCTGGGTCGCGCGCGCGATCACCGGCGAAGTGAGCGTCGAGCTGCGCCGCGGCAACGACTACTCGATCCTCAGCACGAAGTCGCCGAACCTCACGTATCAGCCCGAGCGTCTGTCGATGGAAAAGGTCGCATCGACGTTCTCGCCGCGCGACCGCATCGGCCAGCTGACGATGCGCAACCTCGACATCACCGACACGCGCGACAAGCTGCGCATCTACTCGCAGGTGGGCCTGCTGTCGTCGAACGAGACGTCGGCGCTGCCGCAGGTGAAGGGCGACAAGGAGTAAAGCGGCGCGTCTGATTACCTGAACGTCGCATCGATGGATGGGCCGGCTCGCGAGAGCCGGCCCATTTTCTTTGGGGCTCCCGGATGCGCTCCGGCGCCTGGGCGCGATCCCACATTCTGTGCTCAAGTTTCGCGTGCCTATGCCGTTGACATAAGCTAAGCCCATTCTGGAACCCTTCCGTGCAACTCGCTTACAGTAACGACCGCCTCGCCAGCCGGATGCCAGTCGACTCGACCGCCGCCGGCGAACCCGAGGTCGAGTCTTCGGTCATCGAGTGGCTGTTGCACGACGACCAGGTGATGCGCGAGTGCTTCACGCATGCGGCGGAGATTCTGAAGAGCGTGACCGGCGCGGCAATTACCGCGATCGTGCTGCTCGACGAGGAGCATCAGCACTATCGCGCCGAAGTCGGCATGGCGATGCCGCTCGTCACGCGTGCGCGCTCGCTCGCCGACTACGCGGTGCGCGATGCCGACCTGTTCGTGATCGAGGATGCGCACAACGACAGCCGCTTCGGCGAATGCATGCTCGTCAAGCGTCATCCGTTCGTGCGCTTTTACGCGGCGATCGCATTGCGCGCGCCGAACGGCGAGATCGTCGGCGCGCTGTGCGCGATGGACCCGGCGCCGGGCCGGCTCGACGCGGGCCGGCGCGGCGTGTTTTACCACCTGCGCGCGATGATCGAAAACGATCTGAAGATGCGCACGGCCACCGCGATCGATCCGCTCACCCAGTTGTACAACCGGCGCTTTCTGCTCGAAACCATCGCGCGCCGCTGGAAGGAGGCGCGCGACGGCGACGTGATGGGCTCGGTGGTCGTCGACGTCGACTGGTTCAAGCAGTACAACGACACCTACGGTCATCAGGCCGGTGATCACTGTCTGAGTCTGGTCGCCTCCGTGATGCAGGCCGCCGCCGACAGCGAGCGCATCGTGGTCGGGCGCATGGGCGGCGAGGAGTTCGGAATGCTGGTGCTCGAAGCGCAACCATCGATGCTCGAAGACACGCTCGAAACGCTGCGCCAGCGCGTGGCGGACCTCGCGATCGAGCATCGCGCGTCGCCGCTTGGGGTGGTGACGGTCAGCATTGGCGCGTCGCTCACGCGTATTAGCGACCTGTCGCGACCCGCGCATCGCGACGGTTTCGCGAGCGCTGACCGTGCGTTGTATCGCTCGAAGCATCAAGGACGAAATCGCGTGACGATGGCGTAGCGGGCGTTGGCGATTGCGTCGGTACGGCTCTATCTTCAGTCATGGCGCATTGCTTATAGGACCATCGTCCCATTTTCACCCGTTGCCAGCGTGGCAATATGGATGCGCGTAGTGAACGTCGACGCAGTCGCCGGGTGCGACAGCAGGGTGTTTTACGATGCGCATCATTCAAACGTTGCTGTCCATCGCGGCGTTCTGCTCAGGCATGATCGTCGGCCCCGCGGCGTGCGTCGCCGCCCAAAGTGCCGCCGCGCAGCCGGCCGCCTCGTCGGCCCTCCCGTCATCCCCAACCGCCGCGGCGTCGGCTCCCGCAGCGCGCCGTATCGATCTCCGGCAATCAACCGTTCACGGGCGATTTCGACGCCATGCTCGACCGGCGTCTGATCCGCGTGCTGGTTCCCTACAGTCGAACGCTCTATCTGAATGAGCAAGGTCACGAACGTGGGCTGACCGCCGGTCTCATGCGGGACTTCGAGCGTTATGTGAACAAGAAGTACCGGGCGACGCTCGGCAAGCGTCCGCTCACCCTGGTCATCATTCCGACGACTCGCGACCAGTTGCTCCCGGGGCTGATAGCGGGCCGGGGCGACATCGCCGCGGGCAATCTGACGGTCACGGAGGTCCGCCTGAAGCAGGTCGACTTCGTGGCGCCGCGTGACCGGACAGCAGTACGCGAAGTGGTCGTGACCGGGCCGAAGTCGCCGGCCCTCGCGAAGCTCGACGATCTCAGCGGTAAGACGGTCCATGTGCGGCCCAGCAGCAGCTATTACGAGAGCCTGAACGCGTTGAACGCGCGTTTTGGCAAGGAAGGCAAAGCTCCGGTGAAACTCGTGCCGCTGCCCGACGCGCTCGAGGACGAGGACGCAATGGAGATGCTCAATGTCGGGCTGCTCCAGATCCTCGTCGTGGACGACTGGAAGGCAAAGGTATGGGCGCCGGTACTGGCTGGAATCGTCGTGCATAACGATATTTCGGTGCGCGACGCAGGCTACATCGGCTGGGCGGTGCGCTTCAAGAGCCCCAAACTGCGGGACGCGATCAACGACTTCTACCTGAATTACGTGAAGAAGCAGAGTGTCGCGGAAGTCCGTCTGCAGCAGGAAATGAAGCGCATCAAGCAGATCTCCAACAATACGGAGTCAGCGGAGCTGAAGCGGTTCGGGCAGACGGTCGGTCTTTTCGAAAAATACGGTGCGCAGTACCGCTTCGATCCGCTTTTGCTGGCGGCTCAAGGCTATCAGGAATCCCAGCTGAACCAGAGCGCCCGCAGTCATGTTGGCGCAATCGGGATCATGCAGTTGATGCCAGCCACGGGGAAGGAACTTGCGGTTGGCGACATCAGGGTGGCGGAGTCCAACATACATGCGGGAGCGAAATATCTCGATGTGCTGATGGCCCGTTACTTTCCCGATGCTCACTTCTCGGAACGGGACCGCTCGCTGTTCGCATTCGCAAGCTACAACGCAGGACCCGCAAAGATCGCCAGAATGCGCAAGGAAGCGGCGGCGCGCGGTCTCGATCCTAACAAGTGGTTCAACAATGTCGAAATCGTAGTCGCCGAGAAAATCGGTATCGAGCCGACGACGTACGTGCGCAATGTCTTCAAATATTACGTTGCGTACCGGCTCGTCCGGGAGGCCGAGGCTGCACGCGCTCGCGCTATCGGGCAGATGCGCAAGCAGGGCGGAGCGTGAGGGAAGCGGGCATCTGAAAGCGCTGTCACCGCAGCGACGTGCCGCAGCCACGCCGCTGCGCGATTATCGAGGCGCGCGCGCGAATAAACGCCGTCGGGCGTTCACGTGGAGTCTGAATATGTCGACCGTTGAAGATCGCTTGGACGCACTTGGCTACGTCTTGCCGGAACCGTTGCGGCTTCCTCCCGGCCTGACGCTTCCGTTCCCATGGGTGCGGATAGTCGGCCACAGGGCTTGCATCTCGGGCCATGGACCGACCAACGCGGACGGCTCGCTGGCCGAGCCACTTGGCAAGGTGGGCAGTCAGGTCTCGCAGGAGCAGGCCTTCGTGGCGGCTCGTCTCACCGCGCTCGCTATTCTGGGCAGCCTCAAGCGCGAGCTCGGAAGTCTGGAGCGCATCGCCTGTTGGACGAGGGTGTTCGGCATGGTCAACTCGGCACCCGGGTTCAACCGACAGCCCGCGGTGATCAACGGCTTTTCGGAACTGATACTCGCTGTCTTTGGCGAGGAGCGCGGCGGTCACGCTCGCAGCGCGGTGGGACTGGCCGAGCTTCCCTTCAACATTCCCGTGGAGATCGAGGCTGAAGTCGAACTTTTTCCACGAGACACTCGAGCGCTTGCATCGAGCGAGGCGTGAGCTCGTGCCGCCACCGCTGTCGCGAGCGATCGTCTGAGGCCAGCGTCGATGCAATTCGCGTGAATGCGAATCTGCATGGCAAGCCGACCATCACCGTGCAAGGATGCGCGGATGCGCTGGTGCCGATCAATCACGCGTCGCGGCCGTATCTCGGATTGAATCAGGTGGCCGAGGGCGGCGCGAGCAAGCTGGCGCTGTACGAAGTCACGAACGGACAGCACTTTGACGCGTTCCTCGGCGTCGCCGGTTTCGATACGCGTTTCGTGCCGTTGCATTACTACGATCTTCAGGCGCTCAATCTGATGTGGGCTCATCTGAAGAACGGCACGCCGTTGCCGCCGTCGCAGGTGATCCACACGATACCGCGCGGCGGCGTGCCCGGAGCCGCACCGGCGCTGACCACGGCCAACCTGCCGGCGATCGCGGCGACCCCGGGTGTCAATGCGATTTCCGCAACGAATGGCGCCGTGAACGTGCCGAATTGAGCGGCGCGTGCTGAAGCAATGCGCGCACACGGGTATCCGCCTGGGTGCGCGTTGCTGTGCATCTGGACGCCGCACGAGCGGTGCTGAGCTTCGCGCCGCGCAAAACGCTTTAGCCGCCGATCAGCTTCAACCCGACCGGCAGCGATTCGCCGAACACGCGACCTTCGTCGGCGTTATCGAGCGCGACGACTTCGCTGACCATCGTGACCCAGGCGCGCGGCGCGCTCGCCGCTTCGAGGCGTCGCACGACGCTCGCGCGCAGCGCGTCGGGCAGATCGCGCGAGCGGTCGCCGCTCATGCGGGCGATCTGGACGGCCGCGAAGGCGGCGGGGTCGACCTTCTTCCAGTCGAGCGCGAGGATCGCATCGAGCCATTGCGCGGCGACCTCGGGCGGCACGACGCTATGCGCGCTGCCGTAAAACGGCTGGCGCGCGCCGATCCGTCCGACCGCCCACCAGCTTTGATGGTTTTCCGCAGGCTTTTTCAGGCGAGCGAGCACCGCCTCGCCGAGTTCGATCTTGCGTTCGGCCGGAATCCGTTCGAGCGATGCGCACAGGCGCACCATATCGGCGAAGCCGGTCTTCGCGACATCGAACGGCAGCTTGTGACGCGATTGCGCGGCCTTCTGCAGATAGTCCATCGCGTCGAGCACGCGCAGCTGCGCATCTTCGCCGAGGCCGCCGGCCGCGCGGCGCCACAGCGTCCACCATTCCGACCATACCTGGCTGTCGGTCACGTACTGGATGCCATCGTCGAACAGCGTCCACAGTTGCTCGACGCGCCATTCGTCGAGCGGATAACCGAAGCCGGGCCGCACGCAATAGCCGGCCAGATTCAGCCACAGCCGTTCGTGATCGGCCGAGCGGCGGCGGCGGCGCGCGCGCTCCCACAGCGCGCCGAACAGTTCGCGCAGCAACGCGCTGTTCCAGCTGTCGCGCGGGCCGAGCAGATGTTCGAGCTGCGCGCGCAGTCGTTTGATCTCCTTCGGGTCGACGTTTTGCGCGCGGGCGCCGAAGCAACGGTCGATCAGTTCGATCGCGCGATCGAGCGCCGGGTGGCGTTGCGGTGCGCCCTCGGCGGATAGCTCCACTTGCGCGTCGGCGTGGCGCAGCTGGAATTCGAGCAGCCAGCGTTGCAATGGCTCGTCGAGTTCGATGCAATGGACGTCGAGCGTGCCGACCTCGGTCAGCGACGTCGCGATGCGCACGGCGGTTTCGCGAGCGCGATGGCCGTCGCGTGGCTGGACGATCGTCGCGATCGGCGGCAGACGCACGAAGTCGCCGCCCGCGAGGTCGACCAGTTCGCCGGGCTGATACGCGGTGTCCGCGCTCGACGACACCAGGTGAAAGCGCACCGGATGCCCGAGCCGCAGCGCGAACGTGCGCTCCGCGATCAGAATCTCGTGACCTTCCTCGGTGCCGCGCGGCAGCAGGCAGATGCCGCGTTGCGCCGGCGCCGCGTCCGGCTCGGCGTCGTCTTTGCCGGCCGGCGTTTCGTCGAGCACCAGAAAATAGCTGCGCGGCGAACCGCCGCCGATTTTCGGCGCGAAGCCTGCGCGCGCGAGCGTATAGGCGACCGCGCCGCGCGCGACCGCGACGTCGGGGTTGTCGTTGTGCAGCACGTTGAGCGGCGCGCCGCGCCACCCGCCGAGCGTGTCGGCCAGACGCCGCGACAGCGCGTCGGCGCGGAACACGCCGCCGTTGAGCAGCAGCGTGTCGGGTACGGGCAGGGCGGCTGTGCCGGATGCGTCCGGCGTGCTGGAATCCGCGCCCAGGGCCTTGCGCGACTGCGCGGCGAAACGTTCGAGAAATGCCGCGATATGCCGCGTGACCGCCGCATCGGTCGCGTACGGCAGGCCGAATTCGACGATCGCGCCGCGCGGCCGGCCCGGACGCTCATCGGCGGCCACCCGCGGCAAGAAACCATCGACGATGATCTTCTCGACCTCGTCGCGCGTGACCTGCGTCGTGCGCGCGCCGCCGATCAGCTTCGAGCCCGCGCCGAGCAAGGTGACCGGCGCCGACTCGGGCGCCTGCGCGCCGAGCAATTGCTCCTTCGCGACGCGGCATCGCTCGACCAGCTGCGACAGGCTTGCCGCCGATAGCCGTTGCGGCGCCTGCGCACCGCCGCCGGCACCACCCAACAGCCGCGCCTCGACCAGATGCGCGAGCGCGAGGTCCATGTTGTCGCCGCCGAGCATCAGATGATTGCCGACACCGACGCGCGTCAGGCGCGGCTCGCCGTCGTCGGACAGGCCGACTTCGATCAGCGTCAGATCGGTGGTGCCGCCGCCGACGTCGCAGATCAGCACGAGCCGGGTGTCCGCCAACTCGTCGGCAAGCGTGTCGCGATGCCGGAACAGCCAGTCGTAGAACGCGGCCTGCGGCTCTTCGAGCAGCCGCAGCGACGGCAGCCCCGCGAGCCGCGCCGCTTCGACGGTCAACGCGCGCGCGCCTTCGTCGAACGATGCGGGCACCGTCAGCACGACGTCCTGCTGTTCGAGCGGCGCCTTCGGGAAGTGCTGGTTCCATGCGGCGCGCACGTGCGCGAGGTAGCTCGCGCTCGCCTCGAGCGGCGAAATCTTGCGGACGTCGTCGGGCGCGCCCCACGGCAGGATCGGCGCGACGCGATCGACCGACGCGTGCGACAGCCAGCTTTTCGCGCTCGCGACGAGCCGCCCCGGCACCTGTGCGCCGAGCAGCCGCGCGAGCCGGCCGACCACGACCGGCTGCGTCGCGTCCTTACCGTGGCCCGACGCCGCACGCGCACCGGACCACGGCAACTGCAGATCGGCCGCGCTCAGTTCGCCGTCGGCCGCCTGATAGCGCACCGACGGCAACAGCGGCCGCGCGGCGACTTCGCCGGGGCTCACGAGTTGCTCGATCTCGAACACACGAATCTGCTGCGATCCGGCTTGCGCGTACGCGAGCACCGTGTTGCTGGTGCCCAGATCGATGCCGACGCTGTACCGCTTCATGTCAATCACGCATTCGCGTTGCCGCGCACGTCGAATTCGACTTTCCAGCGCTCGTCGGAGCCGCGCGGGATCGCTTCGAGTTCGAGCGTGCCCGCTTCGGTCACACGCGCGTGCAGCTTCACCGGCACGACTTCGCCGGCGGTGCGGCCGGCCGCCGGCAGCGTCGCCTCGATTTCCTCGAGTTCCTGCAACTCCTCGGGGCCCCAGTAATCGAGCAGCGTGCCGACCTGATCCTGACGACGCACCGACGAGCCGAAGAAGCGGAAATGCACGGGCTCGCCGACGACCAGCCCGAACTCCTGCGCGGGCAGCTCGGCGTCGGTGCCTTCTTCCATGCCGAACGGCGCGACGCACAGCGCCTGCACCGGCGGCTCGAGCCCGGGCACGGCCGGCATCGCCGATTCGATCGCGATGTAGTACGCGCGCGCGGTGCCGCCGCGAATCCGCACGCCGCGGCCGCGCCGCACGTAGCCGTAGTAGGCCGCGCCGCGCGCGACCGCCAGATCGAGGTCCGCGCCTTCGAGCAGACGGGCCGGCGCCGCGCCTTCGGTCGCGAGCCAGCCGTTCAGCGTGCCCATGATCCGTTCGACCAGCAGCGTCGACTTGAACACGCCGCCGTTGAACAGCACCGCGGTCGGATGCAGGAAGCTCGCGTTGGGCGCGACATGCTCGCGCAGCCCTTCGAGTTCCGCCAGCGCGCCGACCTGACGCCCGAGGAACGCCGCCAGATGCCGCGTGATGCCCGCGTCCTGCGCATACGGCAGGCCGAGCTGCGTCAGACCGACCCGCGCGCGGCTCACCGGACGCGCGGCGCTGTCGACCTGCGGGAAGAAGCCGTCGAGGATCGTCTGCGTCAGTTCGGCGCGCGTCAGCTCGGTGCGGATCGAGCCGCCGATCAGCTTCGAGCCGCGGCTCGGCACGACGAGCGGCACGGTGTCGGTGGCGGGGTCGCTGAGCAGCGTTTCCTTCGCCGCGCGGCACGCGTAGGTGAGCGCGCGCAGTTGCCACGCGTCGGCCTGGGTACCCTGCGCGGCGAGCTTGCGCGCGACCACGTGCGCGAGCGCGAGGTCCATGTTGTCGCCGCCGAGCAGGATGTGATCGCCGACCGCGACGCGATGCAGTTCGAGATTGCCGTCGCGCTCGATCACCGCGATCAGCGACAGGTCGGTCGTGCCGCCGCCGACGTCGACGACGAGGATGATGTCGCCGATCTTGACCTGCTTGCGCCACTGGCCGCCGCTCTTCTGGATCCAGCTATAGAGCGCCGCCTGCGGCTCTTCGAGCAGCGTCATGCGCGTGAAGCCGGCGGCCTCGGCGGCCTCCGCCGTCAGCTCGCGCGCCGCGGGGTCGAACGACGCGGGGATCGTCACCGTGACGTCCTGCTCGCCGAACGGCGCGTCCGGATGCGCGTGGTCCCACGCCTCGCGCAGGTGCGTCAGGTAGCGCACCGAGCTTTCCAGCGGCGACACGCGCGCGACTTCGGGCGGCGCATCGTTCGGCAGAATGCCCGCGCGCCGGTCGACGCCCGGATGGCACAGCCAGCTTTTCGCGCTCGACACGAGCCGGATCGGCGTGCCGGCGCCGCGGCTGCGCGCGAATTCGCCGACCGCGAATTCGCGCTGGCCGGTCCACGGCAGGTAGAGGTCGCCGGAGGCCAGTTCGTCGGGATGCGGCAGGTACAGGAACGAGGGTAGCAGCGGCAGATTATCGATTGCGCCGGGGCCCGTGAGCTGGGCGATCGACAGCACGTCCTGGGTAGTTTTCTCGCCGTCGCTCGCGTGCGTGTCCACGTAGGACAACGCGCAGTGCGTGGTGCCGAGATCGATGCCGATCGAATAGCGTGCGTCGCTCATAGCTCCACCTCCGCCGGTGCGATGACTTTTGCGTTATGACCGTCCGCCAGCTTCGGCAGACGCACATCCTCGACGCGCCAGCCGCGATGGCTGATGCTGCCGTTGAACGGCGCACTGCCGACCACGTTGCCGGTCAAACGGACCGAGCTCGCGTCGAAGCCTGCGGGCAGCGTCACGCGGCTGCCTTCGGCTTCGTCGCGCACCGGGCGGATCGTGAAGTGCTCGCGCAGCGTCGCGCGGCAGCCTTCGTGCACGAGGCGCGCGGCCGCGCCGATGTCGGCGTCGCTATAGGCCTTGATGTCTTCCTCGACGAAATCGATGAAGCGCGCGTCGCGTTGCAGCAGACCGAGCAGTTGCAGCGCGGCGTCGGGGGAGGCCTCCTTCAGCACCGGCGCGGGTTGCGGCTTCGGTTGCGGGGCGGCGGCGGGGGCCGGGGTTGGCGTGGCGGCGGGGGCGGCTGCCGGGGCCGCGCCGATCTTTTCGCCGTTGCGCAGGCGCAGGACGTCGGCGGCGAAGTCGCCATTGCCGAGAATGCTGAAAAACGTCCCGACGGCCAGCGAAATGCGGCCGAGGAAGGATGGATTCGAATCGCTCATAAAGGCTCCTGATCTGCTCTGTTGGGGACGAGCGGTCCTCGCCGCGCCGCGTGCGCCGGGCAGCGAAGCTGACGGGCCGGGCGGGGCTGTGATGTTGCGGGTCGGCGCGCGGCCCGGGGCGACGATGCAACCGCCGGGCCCGAAAACGGCTTGGGGACGCTTCGCGACCGGGTCGGCCGCGCGTGCGGCGCGCGCAAAACCCGTATTTTGCCTTGCGGCGCGCCCGACGCGGGCAAAGCCGGCAATTCTAGCGGGCAATGGGGTGGGATTGGCGGGGAGTTGGGGGAAGCGGGCGATGCAGGAAGGCGCTTTGGCAGCGCGCCTATCAGCGACGTTACGACTTCTTCGGATCCTTCGACACCCGCTTTGCCGATGGTGCGGGCGCGGGCCTGACCGGCCCGGCGACGTGCATGTCGGCGCGGCGCGGTTGTCCGTGCGCGGCCGTCGCGGGCGCAGACCTGACCGGTCCGGCGGCGTGCCTGTCGGCTCGCGGCGGCTGTCCGTGCGCGGCCATCGCCGGCGCGGGGCCGCCCGGGTGCCCGAGCGGCGGATGCTCGCCGCCCGGATGCGCACCGCCCGGATGCGCGCCGCCGCCCGGATGCTCCGGCAGATGACCGTCATGGCTCGCCATCACACGATGCAGTTCCTCACGGCGATGGAAAACCTCGGCGCGATGATCGCCATGAGAATAGAACTGGCGATGCCGGACGCCGTCCCGGCCGACGACCCAGATATACGTATCGCCGCCGACGATCACCACATCGCGATCGACCACATTGGCGACGTACCCATCGGTCGGCAACGGCTGATACGCGGTCACGCTCACTTCGTTGACCCGGTTCGGGGCGCTGACGAGCCGGCCTTGCCCACTGGTCACGCAGCCCGCGAGAAAGGTAGCGCACGCAGCCGACGCCAACAGCGCGTTGGTGATGGTTTTCAAGTTCATTCCCCGGTTTGTATTGGTTATTTGTCGAGCGACGCCCGTTTAACGGTCGGCGTTTTGCATTCTTGAGATATGAATCGACGACCAGGGAAACGAGCGGGGAAATGAGCGGTGAAACGCGCAGGCGCAAACGCATGCCCGGCGCGCATCGCCTGATGAATTGAGCCAACTGGGAAATAGAAAGAAATAACGCAAAAATTCCGGCGCGTTTCACCCGCCCGATCCGCGCTTAATTGCCGCCCTCATTGCCGTCTTCAGACTTCGCGTCGTCCCAGTTCATCCGGTGTCGATTAACGGTCTCGGTATGCCGCGCGTCGTCCTCGGTGTGGAGGTAAAGAGTGGTCGTATTCAGCGAAACGTGGCCGAGGTTGTCGCGGATCGTGCGCAGATCGACGCCGCCGTCCGCCTGATGCGAACCGGCCGTATGCCGCAGCCAGTGCGCCGACGCGCGCTCGAGCTCGTCGGCGCGATCGGCGAATTCGGGACCGCGCGCACGCAGCCACTTGGCCGCGCCCGCGAAGATGCCCTTGATCGCGTCGTGAATCGCCGAGCGCGACAGGCAGCGGTTGCGGCCCTTGAACGGCAGCACGAGCGGCGTTTCCTCGGCGCGGGTCGGCAGGGCGGCGAGGCCATGGAGCGTGCGGTAGCCGCGCAGCTCCTGAACCAGTTCGGCCGACACCGGCACGATCCGCTCCTTGTCGCCCTTGCCGAGCGTCTCGAGCCACCACTGGTCCTGACCATCGGCGCTGAGCCTTCTGAAGAACTGGCCCATCTGCCCGCCGGCCACCTCGGAAATGCGCATGCCCTGCAAATAGAACAGCGTGGTCAGCCAGCGGCAACGCGCGTAGTACGCGCGTTGCGCATCGGTATCTTGCGGCAGCTGCTCGACGAACAGCTTCACTTCGTCCCACAGCGAGGTCGACAGATAGCGGGTGACGCGCGGCGCCGAGCGCTTCGCGCGTTGTCGCAGGAGCGCCATCGGATTGCCGCGCAGATAGCCGGCATTGACGAGCCACGTGAACATCGCGTTCAGGATGATCAGCGCCTGGCGCTGGCTGGCCGGCGACAGCGGGCCGTTGAACGGCCGCCAGCGTGCGTCGCCGCGCGCGTACTTGCCGCCGTTCGCCGACACCCAGCGCGCGGCCGGCTGCGGATCGGCGATGAACGCCTTGAACAGCAGCAGATCCTCGTGCGTCAGCGACGACAGCGGCTTGCCGAGCTGCACGACGGCCCACAGCAGCAGCCGCTCCGCTTCCTTGCGGTAGTTGTCGAAGGTGGTCTTGGTGTCCGCGTAATTGGACAGCCAGGCGCGCACGGCGTCGAGGTCGTTGCGCGCCGATAGCTGCGAGTTTTCCGCCGCGCCGCGATTGGTGCCGTCGCGGCCATCGAGCAGTTCCGGCACGACGAGCGATTCGACGGGCTGGACGGTGGCGAGCTCAGCGTTCGGGGCAGCTTTCGGCACGGCTTTGGACACGGTTCGGGACACTCCTCGGGCGCACGCCGGTTGGCGTCATTCTGCTCCGCTCAGGTGCTCTCAGAAGCGCTTGCCTGAAAAGAAAGCAGTGCCCACTCTGTTGCGGACGAAACGCGAAACCCTATCACACAGTCGGCTGCGCCTGGCGCAAAACAGCCGGGTGCGCTCAAGCTTCGACGCGGTGACGATCGATCGGCATATAGTGATGCAGGGCGGCGCTCGTTTTGCGCCCGCTATAGTCGCCGTCTATTAGTGGCATTGCCGTATTCGAATTCTATTGAACTTTGTCCTCGCCTATATTCGAATAGGAGTGGAGCGCCGACCGGAGTCAGCCGTTACGGACATCGGCTGCGTTGCCCTCGACCCTGGATTTCATGAGTGCACTGCCGAGCCATTCGGCCGACTGTCGGGTTTTCGGGTCGTCAAATTGCCACGCAAGCCTGACACGATGACAAACGCATAACAAGTACCTTGCATGGGATTGGAGAAAGTACCCAGGCACCGACTCCGATCGACAACGGAGACATCCTCCAAAGGAGAGAACGCATGTCAAACGAAGCAAAGTGCCCGTTCATCCATACCGCCGGCGGCGGGACGACCAATCGGGACTGGTGGCCGAAGCAATTGCGCCTCGACCTGCTCAACCAGCATTCGAACCGCTCCAATCCGCTAGACAAAGACTTCAACTATGCCGAGGCATTCAAGAGCCTCGACTACGCCGCGGTCAAGAAAGACCTCGCCGCGCTGATGACCGATTCGCAGCCCTGGTGGCCCGCGGATTTCGGCCACTACGGCCCGCTGTTTATCCGTATGGCATGGCATGCCGCCGGCACGTACCGCATCGGCGACGGCCGCGGCGGCGCAGGGCGCGGCCAGCAGCGTTTCGCGCCGCTCAATAGCTGGCCGGACAACGTGAGCCTCGACAAGGCGCGCCGGCTGCTATGGCCGATCAAGCAGAAATACGGCCAGAAAATTTCGTGGGCCGACCTGCTGATCCTGACCGGCAACGTCGCGCTCGAAACGATGGGCTTCAAGACTTTTGGTTTTGGCGGCGGCCGCGCGGACACATGGGAACCGGATCAGGACGTCTACTGGGGCAATGAAAAGACCTGGCTCGGCGGCGACGTGCGCTACGGCAAGGGAGCGGCCGGCAGGGAAGACGACGAAGGCGTGCTGGTCGCCGACGAGGAGCTGCACGGCACCGAAAAGAGCCGTACCGATCCGCCCGGCCGCAACCTCGAAAACCCGCTCGGCGCGGTGCAGATGGGCCTGATCTACGTGAATCCGGAAGGCCCGGACGGCAATCCCGATCCGCTCGCCGCGGCAGTCGACATCCGCGAAACGTTCGGCCGCATGGCGATGAACGACGAGGAAACGGTCGCGCTGATCGCCGGCGGCCACACGTTCGGCAAGACGCACGGCGCGGCGCCGGCCGATAACGTCGGTCCGGAACCGGAAAGTGCCGGTCTCGAGGCCCAGGGGCTCGGCTGGCGCAACAGCTTCGGCACCGGCCGGGGCGGCGACACGATCACGAGCGGTATCGAAGTCACGTGGACCGGGACGCCGACGCAGTGGGACATGAGCTACTTCCAGAGCCTGTTCGGCCACGAGTGGGAGCTGACGAAGAGCCCGGCGGGTGCGAACCAGTGGGTCGCGAAGGACGCGCAGGCCACGTATCCGCACGCGCACGACCCATCGAAGAAAGTGCTGCCGACGATGCTGACGACCGACCTGTCGCTCCGCCTCGACCCGATCTACGAAAAGATCTCGCGCCGCTTCATGGCCAACCCCGACGAGTTCGCCGACGCGTTCGCGCGTGCGTGGTTCAAGCTGACGCACCGCGACATGGGTCCGCGCGCCCGCTATCTTGGCCCGGAAGTGCCGTCGGAGCAACTGCTGTGGCAGGACCCGATTCCGGCCGTCGATCACCCGCTCGTCGACGACAAGGACGTCGCGGCGCTGAAGCAGAAGATCCTCGCGTCGGGGCTGTCGGTGTCGCAGCTGGTCACGACCGCGTGGGCCTCGGCCTCGACGTTCCGCGGCTCGGACAAGCGCGGCGGCGCCAACGGCGCGCGCATCCGGCTCGCACCGCAGAAGGACTGGGCCGTCAACCAACCCGCTGAGCTCGCGAAGGTGCTGAAGGTGCTCGAAGGCATCCAGAGCGAGTTCAACGGTGCGCAGTCCGGCGGCAAGAAGATTTCGCTTGCCGACCTGATCGTGCTGGCGGGTGGCGCCGGCATCGAGCAGGCCGCGAAGAACGCCGGCCAGCAGGTGACGGTGCCGTTCTCGCCGGGTCGGATGGATGCGTCGCAGGAGCAAACCGACGTCGTATCGGTCGGGATGCTCGAGCCGGTCCACGACGGCTTCCGCAACTATCTGGGCGGCAAGTTCCCGGTGGCGGCCGAGAAGCTGCTGATCGACAAGGCGCAACTTCTAACGTTGACGGCGCCAGAGATGACGGTGCTGATCGGCGGCCTGCGCGTGCTGAAGGTGGGCGCTGGCAAAGAAGGTGTGCTGACGAGCAAGCCGGAAACGCTGTCCAACGACTTCTTCCGTAACCTGCTCGACATGGGCACGGAATGGACGCCGGTGTCGGAGGCCGCGGAAACGTTCGAAGGTGCCGACACGAAGAGCGGCGAGGTCAAGTGGACCGGTACGCGCGTCGATCTGGTGTTCGGCTCGAACTCGGTGCTGCGCGCCTTGGGCGAGGTCTACGCGAGCGAGGACGGCAAGGAGAAATTCGTGCGCGACTTCGTTGCCGCGTGGGTCAAGGTGATGAATCTGGATCGTTTCGATCTGGCTTGATCCAGCCGGTGCTGGCGAGTGGTTCTTTGCCACGTCGACGCAGTTTTTGACGGTGGATTTGCGAAGTCATCGAGCGCGCTTGCCGGGATGCCGGCAAGCGCGCTTTTTCTTCGCCTCGTCACTGCTTCTGCGCCGCCGCCTTTCAGATGTGCGAGCACCGGGTGCCGATGACACCCGTGCTGCCCGTAACCAGAATGGTCATGCAATTTCCATTGCCCCACCGGAGGCTGCCACTCAGACCATCTTCAACACCACCCTGAAACGCGCGTGACCGCTCATCATCCGGTCGAAGGCCTGCGCTGCCTCGGCGAGCGGATACTCTTCGATCATCGGCTTGACACCGGTGAGCGCGCTGAACGCGAGCGTGTCCTGCGAATCGGCCGAGGTGCCGGAGGGCCAGCCTTGCACCGAGTTGCGTCCCATGATGAACTGCACGATCGGCACTTCGACCGGCTCTTCGGACACGCCGACCATCACGAGCTTGCCGTTCAGGCCGAGACCGCCGAGCGTCGCGGTCATCGCCTTGCCGCTCGTCACCGTGGCGAGTATCAGCTTCGCGCCGCCCAGTGCCTGCAGCTTCTCGGCGACGTTTTCCGTTTTGCTGTCGATGTAGTGATGCGCGCCCAGTTGCTGCGCGAGCGGGGCCTTGTCCTGACCCCGCGCGATCGCCACCGTGCGAAAGCCCATCTTGCGCGCGAACTGCACGCCGAGATGACCGAGGCCGCCGATCCCGAGAATCGCGACCACGTCACCAGCGCGCGCGCCGCTATTGCGTATCGCGTTGAACGTCGTGATGCCCGCGCAGAGCAGCGGCGCGGCATCGACGTCGGACAGATCGTCGGGAATGCGCGCCAGGGCTTCGACCGGGGCCACCATGTATTCGGCGTAGCCGCCGTCGTAGCTGATGCCGGGGATGAGGGCGAACTTGCACAGCACGAAATCGCCCTGGCGGCAGTGTTCGCATTTGCCGCAATGCCCGCCGTGCCAGCCGACCCCGACACGCTGTCCGACCTGCCAGCCCTCGACACCCGCACCGACCGAATCGATCACGCCCGCGATCTCGTGACCGGGCACACGCGGATAGGCCAGGCCCGGCCACAGGCCTTCCTTGGTCATCGCATCGCTATGGCAGATGCCGCAAGCCTGAATCCTGATACGCACGTGACCCGCGCCCGCCTCGGGCACTTCGCGTTCGACCAGTTCGAGCGGGCCGCCGGCCTGCTTCACTTCGACTGCTTTCATTGTGGGCATGATGTTCTTCCTTTCCAGTGACGAACGGGACAAGAGGGGAACAAACTCCAACATGATATTCCGCGTCCAGGCGGCTCGCCAGAAAGAAGCCGCCGCCGCATGGCTGATGGCGATGACATCCGATGTAATTGGCGAGCCGCGCGGCTGCCTCTACTCTTCGACTACCGCGCCGTCGCTCCGATGGCGCACACGTCAAGGAGATACCATGTCCAGCTATCCCGTTCACACGATCGAGTCCGCTCCCGAGCAATCGAAACCCGTGCTCCGCAAACTGCAACAGGCGTTCGGCCTGATTCCGAACATCGCGGCCAAGATGGCGGCTTCACCGGTGCTGATCAACGGCTTCATCGGCCTGTTCGAGCGCGTGCATGCGAGCAGTCTGACCGAACCGGAGATCCAGACGCTGCTGCTCACCAACGCCGTGACGAACGCGAGCGAATGGGCGGTTGCGTTTCATACCGCGCTCGGCTTGAACGCGGGCCTGCGTCGCGCCGATGTCGAGGCGATCCGCCACGGCGGTCTGCCCGACGACACGAAGCTCGCGGCGCTGTCGACGCTTGCGCGCACGCTGATCGAAAAACGCGGCCGCCTCGCCGATGAGGACCGGCAACGCTTCCTCGCGGCAGGTTTCAGCGCGGAGCAGATTCTCGAGGTGGTTGCGGCGGTCGCCGCGTCGACGATCACGAACTACACCGGCAGCGTGACCGAGCCGCCGCTCGAAACGCAGTTCGCCGAATTCGCGTGGCACGCGCCCGCGCGTTGAAGCGATCCCGTTCAGGCATCAACCGGAGGGCAACACCATGAACGTCACGAGTCACGATCCGAAAGTGCAGCCAGGCGATCTCGGCAGTCTGTTGCGCTATTGGCGTGACGTGCGTGGCGTGAGTCAGCTCGATCTGTCGCTCGAGGCCGGCATCTCGCAGCGGCAGATCAGCTTCATCGAAAGCGGGCGCAGCGTGCCGGGCCGCGACACGCTGCTGACGCTTGCGCAGACCCTCGACGTGCCGCTGCGCGAGCGCAATGCGCTGCTGCTTGCCGCGGGTTATGCACCGATCTATTCGGAAGCACCGTGGAATGCGCAGGAAATGCACGGCGTGGTTCGCGCGCTCGAACGGGTCGTGCGTCAGCATGAGCCGTTTCCGGCGCTCGTGATGGACCGCGACTGGAATGTGCTGATGTCCAACGACGCGGCCCCGCGCTTCTTCAACTGCTTCATCGACATGACCGCGCGCGAAGGCCCGCGCAACATGCTGCATCTGATCTTCGATCCACATGGCATGCGTCCGTTCGTCGCCGATTGGCAGGAGGTCGCGCGAAGTCTGCTGCAACGCGTGTATCGCGAGTCGGTCGGTCATGTAATCGGCGCCAACACGAAGCGTCTACTCGATGAACTGCTTGCGTATCCCGACGTGCCGCGCGACTGGAAGACGCATCATGGCTCGTCCGCGACACCCGCGACGCTGCCGATGGTTCCGCTCGGCTTCATCAGCGAGGGCGTGGTGCTGCGCTATTTCTCGATGGTCACGACCGTGGGCACACCGCAAAACGTGGCCGCGCAGGAGTTGCGCATCGAATGCATGTTCCCCGCCGACGACGCCACCGAAGCACGTCATCAGCAGCTGCTCGCGGCGCACGCGTCCCCGCAACCTCCAATATCGGCAAACCGTATGCCGTGATATAGCGATGTCTTCGGTTTTTGGGCAATCATCCGAGCCGATCAGGTCGAGCGATCCGACGCCACTCTGGTTCCGCCGCGCGCCCAGTTCGCACGCGGCCATCATCTCCGACTTCGGCGACGTGACCGAGGTGCTCGCGCGTGCAGCTTCTTCGCGGCCGATGTGCAGGCAGGCGCGGGCCCCTTTCCCGGCCTCTATCTGCAAGAACTCGAGAAAATGGCCGACATCGACGCGTCGGCGTTGTTTTCGTAGTGCTTGACCCAGATCAAGCCGCCCGCCACGCTGGGGCTCATGATGCAAGCGCGTGACGCATTACGTTCCCGCCGGCGCTAGCCGACGCATGACACGACCAGGTTCAGGCGCGAACACGTTTGCCGCCACGCATCGTGTCTCATTCCGGCCATAGGAGAAGTCCGTCATGAAAGCACTCGTTTATCACGGTCCCGGCGAAAAGTCGCTCGACGAACGGCCGATACCCGAACTCACGGCGCCCACCGATGCAATCGTCAAAGTCACCCGCACGACGATCTGCGGCACCGATCTGCACATTCTCAAAGGCGACGTGCCGACCTGCGAACCGGGCCGCATTCTCGGCCACGAAGGCGTCGGTGTCGTGCACCAGGTCGGCGAGGCGGTGAGCGGGCTCGCGGCCGGCGATCACGTGCTGATCTCGTGCATCACCTCGTGCGGCCGCTGCGACTACTGCCGGCGCGGCATGTATTCGCATTGCACGACGGGCGGCTGGATTCTCGGTAACCGGATCGACGGCACGCAGGCCGAATATGTGCGCATTCCGCATGCGCAGAGCAGTCTGTACCGCATTCCGGCTGGCCTCGACGAAGAGGCGCTCGTGATGCTGTCCGACATTCTGCCGACCGGCTTCGAGTGCGGCGTGCTCAACGGCAAGGTTCAGCCGGGCTGCACCGTGGCGATCGTCGGCGCCGGGCCGATCGGTCTCGCTGCGCTGTTGACCGCGCAGTTCTACTCGCCGGCGCAGATCATCATGATCGATCCCGACGCGAACCGGCTCGAGGTCGCGCAACGCTTCGGCGCGACCGCTTGCATCGACAACGCGCGTGCCGATGCGGTCGCGCAAGTGCTGAAGCTGACCGAATCGGTAGGCGCCGACTGCGTGATCGAGGCGGTCGGCATCCCGCCGACGTTCGAGCTTTGCCAGCAACTGGTCGCGCCGGGTGGAACGATCGCGAACATCGGCGTGCACGGCGTCAAGTGCGATCTGCATCTGGAAAAACTGTGGCACCGTTTCGGCGAGGCGGCTCGAAACGACACGCAGTTTGCCGAGAGCCAATAGCGCAATGGCAGGCATCGATGCGGGCGTTGACAATGACACACAAAGAAAGCGGCCCGCATGAGAGTGGACCGATTCAACTCTTTTGAGGCGCGCTCTGCGTTGCGTCGGGGCCTTCGGAACGCTGGCCATTGAGCTGGGACGTGTGTGCGCTGCACGCGGTATCCGTCCGGGGGACGTCAATACAGAGGGGTTTTTTGGGATGGTGTCCTGTTGCAAAATCGGGCCTCTTGAATTGACTGTGAGGCACGATGACTTCGCTTTTTCTCGACGCTTACCACAATGCCCGTGAGGGGTCACACGGACATTTCTTCTCGCGCAGCGTTCGCAAGTCGCAATACCTTCACATCCAGTCTCCCTGGATGTTCGATGTGATACGGTGGTTTCATTTTGCACTGCCGGCCAGCGCGCCTCGCGAGGGACGCGGCGATCTGGAGCAAGGCATGAAGGAGGCCCTAGCCGCGTGGTTGCGGTACGCCCCGTCCATATTGCTGTCCCACCAGTCGCACGAACTGCGCGATATGCTCGGTCGAAGTGACATCCGCGTTCATATGTACAGGATGAAGAATCATGAGGTTGCCAAAGCCCTGTACAACGAAGTGAAGGACGGTAGGCTGATCTTCGTCCCTGAGCGTGACGAGATGCGCGAGTGCGTGCAGGCGATACGGGAGCAGCGGGAAAAGGCTTCCCAGTCAGGCCTCGCGCGCGTGCAACAACCGGCCGACACGGACATGGCAAGCTCGCTATATGGCAACAGCCCGCGCGTGCCGCAGAATCTCGGCAATGCACAGCCGTTCGAGTACCAGCCAAATGCAATAAGTGATGATGTGCAAGACATCGCGGCGCGCGGAGTGAATGAAGTGCAGGAGGCGCAATGCTTCGCGGAGTATGAGCGAAATCTCGCCGAATGCAATCTCTACAAGGCAATGACTAACGTTGCCTATACCTTCATCGCTTGCAAGCAAAACGCCTTCACCCTCTATAACCAGTGCCGAGGATACTAAGAATGGTCGCCCCAAAATCGTTTGTTGTTTCGTATAACTCTGAATTGCAGCAATTCGAAGTATTCTCGGTCAAGGATGAGGACCTCGCCGCACTACGCGACAAAAATGTCATCGCGCCTTGGCGCCTCGAAGACATTCCCGGAGGTGAATTGACAGAAAACGTCGCAAATCGGCTCGGTGCGACAGCGCTCGGCATCCTCGCGATATTTCACCCCGAAGTGAAGCGGCGTTTGCGTGTGAAGCCGGATCAGTTCCCTCTGCCATAAGCCGCAAGGCATCAGCGCAGCGGGCTTTCTTACGGTCGCTTGGCGCGACCGGCTCGCTATCTGATCGAACGCTTGGCGCTACCGTGACCGGATTTGCCCGAACTGCTCAGACGCACTGGTGCGCAGATGCGTTTTTTTTGCTATTGGGATAACGAGAGCGGCGACCGGGTGCCGGATATCCCGAATGATATCCGCACGATGATGGAAGCCCTTGGCGGGACTATCTAGATTGACGAATACCGCGATTAGCGACGCGGGTGAAAATGCATTCGAACACGCGCAAATGATGGTGCCCAGTGTGTTGCAGCAAGCAAGGGGCACGATTGACTCAGATCAATCGCGGGTGCGGCGCGTGGTCGCGCCGTAGGCCTCTATACTGTGCGTCGTCAAACACGAAGCCCGCCGGCTCTCGAAATCGGCAGCGCTCGAACCCGCACATCCATGGATACTGATTTGTCGTCGCCGCGCCGCTCACGGCTCACGCGCGTGATCGAGGTTTTCATCGTCTTTCTGAAACTCGGGCTGACCAGTTTCGGCGGTCCGATCGCTCACATCGGCTACTTCCGGCGCGAGTTCGTCGAGCGGCGCCGCTGGCTCGACGATGAAGCCTTCACCGACCTGATCGGCCTGTGCCAATTTCTGCCGGGACCCGCGAGCAGCCAGGCGGGGTTTTCGATCGGGCTGCTGCGGGCCGGGTGGGGTGGGGGGCTAGCGGCCTGGTGCGGCTTCACGCTGCCGTCGGTACTCGTGATGCTGGCCTTTGCCGCGATCGCGCCGGACCTGGGCGGCGCGCTCGGCACGGGCGTGATTCACGGCCTGAAGCTCGTCGCGGTGGCCGTCGTCGCGCAGGCCGTCTGGGACATGGCGCGGCGTCTGTGTCCGGATCGCCGCCGCGCGGCGATCGCGCTCGCATCGCTCGGATTGCTCAGCGTGCCTGGCACCGTCTACGCCCAACTGATCGTGATCGGCGCCGGCGCCGTGCTCGGTGTCGCGCTGTGCCGGACCACGGTGGTGCAAGCGCCACGCGCCATTCCTCTGCGGGCCGGCGATTTTCAGGTGTCGCGTACGGCAGGCATCGTCGCGCTAGTGCTCTTCTGCGCGTTGCTGTTCGCGTTGCCGCTATGGGCGGCAAGCGGGACCTTGCAAGGCATCCGCGTGTTCGATGCGTTCTATCGCTCCGGCGCGCTCGTGTTCGGAGGCGGCCACGTGGTGCTGCCGTTGTTGCAGCGGGCAACCGTCGCGACCGGATGGGTCGCGCCCAACGACTTCCTGGCCGGCTATGGCGCGGCCCAGGCCGTACCCGGACCGCTGTTCACGTTCGCGGCGTTTCTCGGCTGGATGATGGCGCTGCCACCCAGACACTGGAGCGGCGCACTGCTGGCGACAGTGGGCATCTTTCTGCCGGGTCTGCTGCTCGTTCTCGCCGCATTGCCGTGGTGGCAGGCGCTGCGCGCGCGTGCGGCGATGGCGGCGGCGCTTGCCGGCGTCAATGCCGCGGTGGTCGGCCTGCTGGCCGCCGCGCTCTATTCGCCGGTGTGGACGAGCGCGGTCCTGTCGGCGACGGATTTCGCCGTGGCGTGCATCGGCTTTTTGCTGTTGCTGCGCTGGAAGGTGCCCCCGCTTGCGGTCGTCGTGCTGTGTGTGGCGGCCGGCGTCGCGCAAGCGGTGCTGCACCCGCTCTGACAGGCTGATCGCATTGCACCAGCACTGATCTGCATCAAGGCTGACAGCCGGGGGTCGGTTAGCCTGCAACGATGATCGCGCGGCCTCGGTGCGTTTGCGGCACCACGACGGTATCGCGCGAAACCCGAAACCCGACAGGCCGGAAGCCATTCGCGCGATGACGGACCACATGATCGACCACGGCCTCGGCGGCTACGGATTGGGCGGTGCCAGCGCACACGACGGTCCTCGCGCCGTGCGGGCATGGCGCCAACTGCGCTGGGGGTTGTGCGCGCTGAGCTTTTGCGCGATCCCCGCGTTCTACGTCGAACTGACGGTGCCCACCCCGCTGGCGCTGAGCCTGTCGCGGACACTATACGTCGGCATGTTCGCCGGCTTCGCGTTGTCGTTCACCTGGCTGGCCCATCTGAGCAGACGGCCGAAGACGCTGCTCGCGAACAACTGGCTCGATCTGCTCATCGCGTTGGGCGCGGCGCTCAGCACCGGTTTCGGAACGCCGCCGTGGCAGCCCGTCGAATGGCTGCTGCGGCTGTCGTTCATGGGTGTCGTCGCGTTGCGCATCGTGCTGTCGCTGCGCGAATTCGTCACGCCGAACCGATTGATGTGGCTGCTGCTCGCCGGCGCGCTCGTGCTCGCGATGGCCGGCGCCGGATTTTACTGGCTCGAACCACACGTGCACTCGTACTCCGAAGGGCTGTGGCTTGCGTTCGAAAGCAGCGCGACCGTGGGCTATGGCGACATCGCGCCGACGACGCCCGCATCGCGTGTGTTCGCGGCATTTGTCGTGCTGCTCGGCTACGGCATGTTGTCGCTGGTCTTCGCGAGCATCGCCGCGGCATTCATCGGCAAGGAAGAGAGGGCGTTGCGACGCGAGATGCATCGGGATATCAAGCATCTGAACGATGAAATCGTGCGCCTGCACGCTGAACTGAAGGCGTTGCGGCAGACGATCGACGCCGCCGCGCGACGCAGCGACGCCGCTGCGGGTTCCGTGACGCGCACGGGCGAATGACCCGTTCGCGCTGACAGGGCCGCGGCAAACGGGGCCTGCGCGGACCGTCCGCGACTCCGCCTTGACGTACGTCAAATCCGCCGTGGATTGCGTGATTAAGCTGGAGACGTCGCGGCGGGTCCGCTACCTCGCATCCGCCGATGCGGCACTTCATGCCCGTGGGGGGCGTCACCATGCACATTTCCTTTCCGTCCTGCATGCCCGAATACTGCGCCCGCGATCTGGTGCTGGCGTTTGCGGCGCTCGTCGACGATCGGCCCGTGCAGTGCGCGATCACGGCCGAGGCGCTCGAAGACCATTTCGGCGCGCGCTCGCTGCGGGAAGACGATCTGCTCCAGGCGTTCCTCGCGCACCGTTCCCAGATCGAACAGGCCGCCCGGCGTCTGCTCGACGAGATCGGCGCCAGGCCCGTGCTGCTGCATAGCGGGTTTTTCAGGTTTTGCGCGTGACGGGTCGGGCGGGCACGCTTGACGTGGATCAACGACGCGTCGTCGCGGCGGGTGATCCGCCGCGAGCGCTACGCCGGCACCTTCAGCCGCTCGTTCGCGCTCGGCGGCGAGGTCGAGGAGGCGAACGCGAAGCCGAGTACAGGGATGGCGTGCTGTCGCTCAGCTTGCCGAAAAAGGCGTCGGGCGATCGCAAGCGGCTGACCATCGACTGACACGCGAGGATGGCGCGCTGTCACGGGCGCGCCTTTTTGTTGCGGCGAAGGTCCGGCTGAAGCGCGCGCCAGTCTGCAGGAAAGCGCTCGCGCACCTTCGCACCCGAATGGGTGTGCTTCAGCGCGAGCAAGCCGATTGTTTCGTTATCGGTCGAGCGCCGGGCGGGCAAGTGAGCGGCTTACGCGTCGCCCGCTTTGCGCGGCAGCATGCGCTTGAGCACGTCGTCGCGCAGCACATAGTGATGAAACAGCGCGGCGGCGGCATGTCCCGCCGCGATGACGATGATGGCCCAGCCGACGAAATCATGAGCCTCACCAATGGCGTGATGCGTCGCCTTACTGGTCGGCGCGAAAGGAGAGGGCATCAGCAGCCCGAAAAAGCTCATCGATTCGTTGCCGGACCATCGCAGTACGAAACCCAGTACCGCTTCGCCGACCAGCAGCGCGTACAGAACATAGTGGACGCCTTTCGCGGCCCGCTCGACCCATCCCGCGGCAGACACGGGAGTTTGATGTCCGGGCATCAGACGCCACCCAATGCGCACGATCAACACGGCCGAAAGCAATATTCCAAACGACATGTGGGAAACGATCATCAGGTGACGCGTGGGTTTAGGCGCAAACCCCCAGGTTTGGGCGAGTCCAAATTGGGCCAACACCAGAATCACCGTGATCCAATGCAACAGGATCGAGAAAGAGTCGTATTGCGTGCGGTCATCGCCGGCTGCGATTCGCGTCGCCGTCGCGGTCGCGGATGAATGTTTGAGGTTGGTCATCGGGTCGAGCGAACGGGATGGAAACGTTGAGGCTGAGACGCCACAAAAAACGCTGGCTGAGCTTGCACGCGGAGTGCCATCACCAAGGGCGCAGCAAGCTCGCGGTGCTCGCGACATTTGACGTACCCAGCCCGCTAGCGGCAGCGGAGCGTACCAGGATCTGCTGAACAACTTCTTCAGGGTATGCCAAGCGCCGCACTAGCGCCACATTCAGTCTTACGATTGTGCAGCCGTGCATGCCACGCTGTCGCTTCTCGTATTCCGCTAAGATCGTGCCGGAACTCACCGCCCTAAAAGACTGCGGCGCCACCTAGGCCCAATCTCAAGCTCAAACACGCAATGGACCGTATCGACGCCATGAAGGTATTCGTCGCCACGCTCGACGAGGGCAGTCTGGCGGGCGCAGGCCGTCGGCTGGGCCGCTCGCCCGCGGCTGTGAGCCGGGCCATCGCGTTTCTGGAGACGCACACGGGCACGCCGCTGCTACACCGCACCACGCGCACGATCCGGCTCAGCGAGGCGGGCGAGCGCTATGCGCTGGCGTGCCGGCGCATCCTCGGGGATCTGGAGGAGGCGGACCTGCTCGCAGCCGACGAGCGCTCCGCGCCGCGCGGACTGCTAGGCGTGACGGCGGCGGTGGCGGTGGGCGAGGAGGTGCTGCGCCCGATTGTCGATTCGTTTCTCGATCGCCATCCCCAGGCGTCGATCCGCCTGCACCTGCTCGACCGGCCCGTGAGCCTCGTCGACGAGGGCATCGACGTGGCGTTGCGCATCGCTCATCTACAGGACTCCACGCTCGTCGCCATTCCGGTGGGCGAGGTGAGGCGGGTGGTGGTCGCTTCGCCCGACTATCTCGCCACGCACCCGGCCATCGATGTCCCCGCCGATCTGGCCAGCCATCCGATCATCTCGATGACGCATTTCGGGCTCGATTCGTGGAGCTTTCCGGCGGCCCGTCTAACGGCGCTGCCGCAGGTCGTGCGGTTCACGCCGCGCTTCATCGTCAACACGATTCGCGCTGCGCTGTCTTCGGCCGTGGCCGGGCATGGCGTCACGCGGCTTTTCTCCTATCACGTGGCCGAGCAGGTCAAGGCCGGCGCGCTGAAAATCGTGCTGCGCGACAGCGAGCATGCGCCGTTGCCCGTCAACCTGGTGACGCCGCACGGGCGCCTTGCGGTCCCGAAGGTGCGCGGTTTCGTCGATTTCGCCACGCCGCTGCTGCGCGAGTATTTCGAGCGGGCTCAGCAAATCACCGACGCCGATCGACGCTGATTCGATCGCCGCGCGGAAGAATCACTTACGCAGTGCGGTGATTCTCCCGAGATGCGAGTCGTTCTAGACTGGCTCCCATATTCATCGGGTGCTTAACAGCACCGGTCCATGGGAGTCGTCATGCAGCAAGCCATCTCGAATCCGGCCGCTCCGGCCGGCTACAACGTCTGGCGGGGCACGCTCGCCGGGGCCAGCGCGAGCCTGATCGGCATCGGTCTCGCGCGCTTTGCCTATACGCCGCTTTTGCCGGCTATCATCGGCGCGCACTGGTTTCCCGCCTCGAGCGCGACCTATCTCGGCGCGGCGAACCTCGGCGGCTATCTGGCCGGCGCACTGCTGGCGGGCGCGATGGTACGCGTGGCGAAACCCGCCACCGTGCTGCGCGCGATGATGCTGCTCGCGACCATCGCCTTCGTGGCCTGCGCGGTGCCCGTGTCGTTCCTGTGGTTTTTCATCTGGCGCCTGGCCTCGGGGCTCTCGGGCGGCGCGTTGATGGTGCTCGCCGCACCCACGATCCTCGCGCACGTGCCGGCGGCGCGCCGGGGCTTCGCGAGCGGTGGCATCTTCACGGGGATCGGGCTCGGCATCGCGGCCTCGGGCACGATCGTGCCGATTCTGTTGCGTCAGGGGCTCACGTGGACGTGGCTCGGGCTCGCGGCCGTTTCGCTCGTGTTGACCGCCGTGGCGTGGAACGGCTGGCCCGAGCACGCGGCGCCCGCGCACGCCGGTGCTCATTCGCGCTTCGAAACAGCGCCTGCGTATCCCCGCGCCGGCCTGCGCGCGCTCTATGTCGAATATGGCCTGAACGCCGTGGGGCTCGTGCCGCACATGCTGTTCCTCGTCGATTTCGTGGCGCGCGGGCTGGGCCGCGGCGTCGATGCGGGCGCCGAGTTCTGGGTGCTGTACGGCTTGGGCGCGATCGTCGGGCCGCTCGCGGCAGGGCATCTCGCCGATCGCGCGGGTTTCGGCCGCGCGCTGCGCGTCGCGTATCTGGTGCAGGCCGCTGCGGTCGCGATTCTGGCCGCGGGCTTATTCGGGTCGACGGGGCTGATGGTCTCCGCATTTGTCGTGGGCGCGTTCACGCCGGGCATCGTGCCGCTGGCGCTCGGTCGCGTGAACGAGCTGCTCGCGCACCATCCGTCCGCCGTCAAGGACGCATGGAGCCGCGCGACGACGAGCTTCGCCGTGATGCAGGCGTTGGCGGCCTACGGTCTTTCGTTCGTATTCGCTTCGAGCGGCGGCAATTATCGCGCGCTCTACGCGATTGGCGCGGTGGCGCTTCTGCTCGCACTCGCCGTCGAGCTGTTTTCCGCGCGGAGCGCGAAATGAATACCACGCATTCTTCTGCACCGGCGGCGCTCGCGCGGCCGTATGCGCAGCACGACGCGCGGCCGCGCGGCTATGCGGAGCGCAACGTCCAGTACTGGCGTCGCAATCTCGTCGTCTGCGTGTTCGGCTCGTTCACGACGCTCGTGAGCCTGAGCATGCTGCTGCCGTTCCTGCCGCTCTATGTGCGGCAACTCGGTGTCGGTTCGCCGTCCGCGGTGATCCAGTGGTCGGGCATCGCCTTCGGCGCGACCTTCCTCGGCACCGCTCTTACCGCGCCACTGTGGGGGCGTCTGGCCGACCGTTTCGGCCGCAAACCCATGCTCGTTCGCGCGGCGATCGGTATGGCCCTGGTGATGTCGTTGATCGGCGTGGCGCACAATGTCTACGAACTGGTCGCGCTGCGTCTGATCGCAGGTCTGGTGGGCGGCTATGCATCGGCTTCCACGGTGATGGTGGGCACCCAGGCGCCGCGCGAGCGCGCGGGTTGGGCGCTCGGCATACTTTCGACGGGCGCGCTCGCGGGCAATCTGGTCGGGCCGCTCATCGGCGGCGTGCTGCCAGACTGGATCGGCGTTCGCGGCACGTTCTTCGCGGGCGGCGCGATGATCGCGGCGGCGGCGCTGCTCACCATCTTCGTGGTGAAGGAAGAGTTTCACCCGGATAGCGACGCGAAAGCTCATGCGCGCGGCACCGCCGACGCGCCCGCCCGACGCACCAATTACGCGGTGGTGGCCGCGCTGCTCGTGACCGCGATGATGGTGCTGCTCGCCAACATGTCGATCGAGCCGATCATCACCGTGTATATCGGCGGCCTTGGCGTGAATGCCACGCATCTTGCGCGCGTGGCCGGCGTGGTTATGGCATGCTCGGCGCTCGGAAGCATGCTGACGGCCGCGCGCCTCGGCGCGCTGGCCGACCGGTTCGGGAGCTGGCGCGTGATCGTTGTCTGCCTCGTGCTCACGGGGCTGGCGATGGTGCCGCAAGCCTTCGTCACGCACTGGTGGCAGCTCGCGGCTTTGCGCGTGCTGATGGGGATGACGCTCGCGGGCCTGTTGCCCTCGATCGGCAAGCTGGCGCGGCAATCGGTGGATGAAAGCAGGACCGGCCGCATGCTCGGTTATCTGCAATCGGCGCAATTCAGCGGCCAGGTGGTGGGACCGGTGATCGGCGGCGTGATCGGCGTTCATCTCGGGCTGCACGCGGTGTTCTTCGTGACCGGCGCGCTGCTGATCGCTTGCGGCGGCCTCGCGGGCTGGGCGCACCGCCGCGCTGGGGCCTGACATGCTGGCAAGCTGGCAAGCTGGCAGGCACATCGAATCGTTTAACGCATCCGGTGGGAAGGGAACATGAGCACACAAGCGGATAATCGCGCGTTACTGCGCACGCTCGGCATCGACAAGCCGATCATTCAGGCGCCCATGGCCGGCGTCACCACGCCGGCGCTGGCCGCCGCGGTGTCGAACGCGGGCGGCCTCGGCTCGCTCGGCGTTGCCGCGATGAACGCGGAGAACGCGCGCCGCGCGATCCAACAGACTCGCGAGCTAACGACGAAGCCTTTCAACATCAACGTGTTCTGCCATCGCCCGGCGACACCCGATGCGGCCGTCGAGCGTGCATGGCTCGACTGGCTCGAACCGGTGTTCCGGCAATACGGCGCGACGCCGCCGCAGGCGCTCTGCGAGATCTACACGAGCTTCGTCGCCGACACCGCGATGCAGGCGATGCTGCTCGCGGAGAAGCCGGCCGTCGTGAGCTTCCATTTCGGCTTGCCGCCCGATGCGGTGATCGCGCAACTGAAGCACGCGGGCATCCGTTTGCTGGCGAGCGCGACCAATCTCGACGAAGCGGCGGCGGCCGTCGAGGCGGGTGTCGATGCGATCGTCGCGCAGGGCATCGAAGCGGGCGGTCATCGCGGCGTGTTCGACACGACCGGGCGCGACGAACGCCTCGGCACGTTCGCGCTGACGCGCCTGCTCGCGAGCGAGTTCGACCTGCCCGTGATCGCGGCGGGCGGCATCATGGACGGCGCCGGCATCGCGGCCGCGCTCGCGCTGGGCGCGCAGGCTGCGCAATTGGGCACGGCGTTCGTCGCGTGCCCGGAAACCTCGATCGACGACGGCTATCGCCGCGCGCTGCTCAGCGATGCAGCACGCTCGACGACGTTCACGTCGGTCATTTCGGGGCGGCTCGCGCGCAGCATCGTCAATCGCTTCACCGCGCTCGGCGAGGACCCGCAAGCCCCGCGCACGCCGTCCTATCCGATCACCTATGACGCGGGCAAGGCGCTCAATGCAGCCGCCAAGGCCAAGGGTGAATTCGGCTACGGCGCGCAATGGGCGGGCCAGGCCGCGCCGCTTGCGCGCTCGTTGCCGGCCGGCGAACTGATGGCGCAACTGGAACGCGAAACGCGAGAAAGTATCGAGCGGTTGCAATCGGTGTGGAACTAGCAGTCCAGCTTCAATACCAGCGCACAGATGGAACACATCGGCACGCGTGGGCATGCGCGGGCCGATGTCCGATTAGCTTCCCGCCTCAGTTCCGCACCCCATGCATTCGGTCCAGCACGGCCGCGATCGACGGGTTCTCAAGCCAACAAAACAAAGGCGGACAGGCATGCAACGCAAATTCGACGATCTCCTGCTGGGCAGCATCGAGCTCTTCTGCCTCGCGGCGGAGCTGGGCAGCTTCACGCTGGCGGCCAACGCCGCGAGTGTCACACCGGCGGCGGTGAGCCGCTCGGTGGCGCGGCTCGAGGAACGGCTCGGCGTGCGCCTGTTCGTGCGCACTACACGCCAGATCCGTCTGACCGACGCGGGGCGGCGCTACTTCGAGCAGTGCCGGCAAGCCCTGTCGCAACTGATGGACGCCGAGCGCGAAGTGACGGGCGAGCAGACCACGCCGGCCGGCGTGCTGCGCATCAGCATGCCGACGCCGTATGGACACTATCGCGTGTTGCCGCTGCTGCCGGCGTTTCGCGAGCGCTATCCGCAAGTCCAGGTCGAGACGCACCTGAGCAATCGCAACATCGACTTTGCGGAACAAGGTTTCGATCTCGCGATACGCGGTCGCGCGCCGGCCGATTCAAATCTCGTCGCGCGCAAGCTCGAAGACGCGGAAATGGTCGTGGTGGCGGCGCCCGCCTATCTGAAGCGCGCGGGCGTGCCGAAAACCGTCGAGGACCTGCGGGCGCACGAGTGCATCCAGTTCGAACTGCCGAGCAGCGGGCGCCATCTCGCCTGGACCTTCGAGGGTTCGCCTGAAGATGGCGACGTGCTGACGCAGGGCAGCTATGGAACCTCGGGCGACGCGCTCGCCGGCGTGACGCTCGCGCGTGCCGGCGCGGGCCTGTTTCAGACGTATCGCTTCGTCGTGGAGGACGACCTCCGCGAAGGTCGGCTCGTGGAAGTGTTGCGCGAAGCGGGCGGACGCACGCGGCCATTCATCCTGCTTTATCCGCACGCGCGCTACCTGACCTCGCGCGTGCGGGCTTTCGTCGAATTTCTCGTCGAGCAGTTGGCCAAACCCGCTACGCCCGCGCCGAGCACGCGCGCGCATTGAGCGGCGCGCGCCGCTTCATCGCATGGCCCGCTCAGTGGCCGGCGCTCTGGCCGCCGTCCACATGCAGGATCTCGCCGGTCACGAACGGCGCCGAGTCGAGATAGAGGATCGCATTCACGATGTCGCTCATCTCGCCCATATGACCTACTGGATGCAATGCGCCAAGCGCCGCATGCGTTTCGGGCGCGTGCATCGGTGACTTGATGATGCCGGGCGAAACCGCGTTGGCGCGAATTCCGCGCTTCGCATACTCGATCGCGAGCGAGCGGGTCGCGGCGGCGAGGCCCCCCTTGGTCAGCGAGGTCAACACGGACGGTACGCCGTCAATCGCGTGATCCACGAGGCTCGTCGTGATGCTGACCACGTGCCCGCGCTCATGCTTCTCCATCTCGGCGATCGCGAACTGCGTGATGTGGAAGAAGCCCGCGAGATTGATGCCGGTGATCGTCGCGTAATCTTCCGCGGTGTATTGGGTGAACGGCTTGGCCACGAAAATGCCCGCATTGTTGACGAGCGTGTCGACACGACCGAAGCGCGCCACGGCCGTCTCGATCACCCGTCGAGCCGTGGCCGGATCGGCGATGTCACCGGCCACGGTGACGAGGTTGGGATCGTCGGACGGCTTGATGCCGCGCGATGTCGCGACCACGTTATGGCCGAGCTTGCGAAATGCCTTGACGGTTTCAGCACCGATGCCTTGCGATGCACCGGTGACCACGATGACTTTGGGAGACTGACTCATAGTGAACCTCGAAGTAGGTTGGATCAGCAATCTGTGATCGGACTGATGGCTCCAATGGCTACTAATTTATGCGGTCGTGCTCCGCTTTTGCACACAAGGCACGGACAAACAGTTGTGAGCCGCAGGAACAAGCGGTGAGTGATGGCGCGTAGCGGCAGTGGTCCTGTTGGTGTCGGCCGGTCTGTCGCGCGCATCCGCGTTCACGATGCCTGCGTTCGCGGGTCGTGATCGAATTCGAGTCTGATGCCGCCCGGCTCGTACACCATCGTGTGGCGTTTGGGCCCGCCGCCGAGGTCTTCGGGCGCGAATTCGACTTTGACGCCCGGCCAGGCGGACACGCGCGCGAAGATGTCCTGCAGTGCTGCCTCGCTGCCCACGCGCAGCGCAAGATGATGCAGTCCGACATGGACCTTGCGATCGAATTCGACGAGGCGGCTTGAATCGGTGACCTGCCAGAGCGTCACCACCACGTGTCCGTCCGACACGAACGCAGCCGGATAGGCAGGCCTTTCTCCCACCTGCTGCCAGCCCAGACACTTCACGAAGAAGTCGCGTGTGAGGTTCAGATCGCGGACGGTGAGTCCGACGTGATCGATACCCAGCGTAAGCGGTTTGTCAGTCATCCTTCTGTCACTCCTGAAGTGAGAGCGGGCAGCGCCCGAATCCGCGCCGGAAAGATTTTCGCCCCAAGGAATCGCGACAATAGTCGCCGGCAGTTCAATTCAGTTTTTACACCATGTAGCGCATACGGCGAGGAAATCCGCTTGCATCAATCTGCATAGTCAAATATATTAAAGTCAGATATCGAGGAGGCGACCGATGGATGATTCGATCAACGAAGACTTTGAGCGCACGCAGAAGCTGGTGTCCGTGCTGGGTCAGGCGCGTCAGCTGATTGCAAGCGAACTCGAGGCGGGGCTCGCGGATGCAGGACTGAATCTGCAGGAGCGCGGCGTTCTGCTTACGCTAGCGCGCGGGAGAGTGAAAACACCGGCCGCACTGTCGAAATTGGCGGGCGTCCACCCGGCTCGGATGACCCGAGTGCTGGACAAGCTCGAAAACAGCGGACTGATCGAGCGCGCCCGCAACGGCAGGGATCGTCGTCTCGTGGATGTGTCGTTGACGCAGGAAGGGCAGACCGTCGCCGCCCGGAACACACGGGTTATCCAGGGAGCATGGAGCGAGCGGCTTTCGCATTTCTCGAAGTCCGATTTCGACGCGTTGAGCCTGCTGCTTTCAAGACTGCTCGACCGCTGAGGCGGCATTTTTTTAACCATTTATCTGACATTGCAGATAATCGCCCGCGACTGACGGGCGCTTCGAACCGAGACGAGGACGCAACATGAATCCATCGAGCAACCCAGCCGCGCCGGCCCAGCTGACTGGCGCAAAATTTGCACTCGGCACGTTTGCGGTGGCGCTCGCCACCTTCATGAATGTGCTGGATTCGTCGATCGCCAACGTCGCGATTCCTACGCTCTCCGGCAACCTCGGTGTGTCGATCGACGAAGGCACATGGGTCATCACGCTGTTTGCCGCGGCCAACGCGGTGTCGATTCCGTTGACGGGGTGGCTCACGCAGCGCGTCGGCCAGGTCAAGCTGTTCGTCTGGGCAATCCTGCTGTTCGTGCTGTCATCGGCGGCGTGCGGTCTCGCTCCGAACCTGATGGTGCTGCTCGCCGCCCGCGTCGTGCAGGGCGCCGTGGCGGGGCCGCTGGTGCCGCTTTCTCAGGCTTTGCTGCTCGGCTCGTTTCCGAAGGAAAAAAGCTCGAGCGCGCTCGCGCTGTGGGCGATGACGGCGACGGTCGGGCCGATTGCGGGCCCGGCGCTCGGCGGCTGGATCACCGACAGCTACAGCTGGTCGTGGATCTTCTACATCAACGTGCCGGTCGGCCTGTTCGCCGCGGGCGCGATCTGGGCGATCTACCGCGACCGCGAGACGCCGGCCCGCAAGCTCCCGATCGACAAGGTCGGCCTGATCTCGCTGATCGCATGGGTCGCACCGCTGCAGATCATGCTCGACAAGGGCCGCGACCTCGACTGGTTCAGCTCGCCGGTGATCTGGGCGCTGACGATCGTCGCCGTGGTGAGCTTCCTGTTCTTCCTGATCTGGGAATTGACGGAGGAAAAGCCGATCGTCAACCTGCGGCTTTTCGCCAGACGTAACTTCCTCGGCGGCACGATTGCGATTTCGGTCGCCTACGCGATCTTCTTCGCCAACCTCGTGATCCTGCCGCAGTGGATTCAGGGCTTCCTCGGCTACCGAGCGGTGGACGCGGGGCTCGTGACCGCGCCGCTCGGCATTTTCGCCGTGATCCTCGCCCCGGTGATGGGCAAGATCATGCCGCGCTCGGACATGCGAGTGCTTGCCACGCTTGCGTTCGTCGGATTCGCCGGCGTGTTCTTCATGCGCTCGAACTACACGACCAGCGTCGACGCCTGGACGCTCGTGCTGCCCACCTTGCTGCAGGGCATTCCGACCGCGCTGTTCTTCACGCCGCTCACCGCGATCATCCTGTCGGGTCTGAAGCCGGAGGAGATTCCAGCGGCAGCGGGTCTGTCCAACTTCGTGCGCATTTTTGCGGGAGCGGTGGGCACGTCACTGATGAGCACCGCGTGGAACGACCGCACGATTCTGCACCATGCGCGACTTGCCGAACAATCGAGCGTGGACGATCCTGGCTTTACCGGCGCGATCGCGCACCTGCAGGCGGCGCTGGACGCGGGCGTTCCCAAGGCCACGGCCTTTTACGAAGCCTCGCTGAACGCGCAGGCGACGATGCTCGGCCTGAACGACATCTTCTGGATCTCGGCGGTGATCTTTGTCGTCATCATCCCGCTGATCTGGGTGACGAAGCCGGCCAAGGGTGGTGCCGCGGGCGCGGCAGCCGCCGGCGGACATTGAATCCAATTTGGCAACCCGGTTCGGACGGAAAATGAAACAGACCATCCTCTCCTTGACATTATCTGATAATGCAGATATTGTTCAAATCAACGAGGAGGACACCGCCATGGACCATTACACGACGAAGAACTTCATGCTTACGAACAGTATCGGCTTCAGGCTCGTCAAGGCCCGTAACGTCGTCGTCGCGGAAATGGACGCGGCGCTCAAGGACCTCGAAATCAACGGCCAGCAGATGGGCATCCTGCTTTCGCTGAAGCAGGGTGTGGCAACCACGCCTTTCGAGCTGTCGAAGCTGCTCGGAATCGACACCGGCCTGATGACGCGGATGCTGGACAAGCTGGAATCGAAGGGGCTGCTGGTACGATCGCGCGACCCGCAAGATCGCCGCGTGGTCAATCTGACCTTGACCGCGGAGGGGCAGAAAGTCGCCGCACGGATTCCGGAAGTCGCGCCGCATGTGTTGAACGCCCGCTTGCGCAAATTCACGAAGGCCGAGTTTGCCGAGCTGGACCGCCTGCTTCGCAAGTTCACAGGCGATTGAACGGCGCGGCCGTGTGCCGCGCTTTTTTTCACCATTAATCTGATTTGTCAGAAAATGAAAACGCAGACTTCTAGAGCAAACACCGTCGCCCGTTCGCTGAAGCTCGGTGTTTCGGTGATCTCCTTCGCGGTGCTGGCGGCATGTGCAAACTATGCGGGCATCCACAGCGACAAGCAGATCGATCAACCACGGCAGCTGGAAACGTCCCAGAGCCTCCCGCAAGAGCAGGGGCACTGGCCATCCGCCGACTGGGTCGACCAGTTCGGCGACGCGCAACTGAAAGCATTGATCGCCGAGGCACTGCAAGGTAGCCCGACGCTCGGCCAGGCGCGCGCGCGAGTCGAGCAGGCGCAAGCCTATAGCGAAACGGCGAAGGCGAACACGCTGCCGCGCGTCGATGCGTCGTACACGCTGACGCGCCAGCAGTACAGCAGCACCGCGTTGATTCCGCCGCCGTACGCCGGCTCCTGGCAGACGGAGAACAAGGGGCTGCTGAGCGCTTCTTACGATCTCGACCTGTGGGGCAAGAACCGCGAGGCGCTGCGCGCGGCTGTCTCGGAGGCGTCCGCGAGCGAGGCCGACGTGGAAGTCGTCAGGCTCACGCTCGACACCTCGATCGCCCGCACTTACAACGAGCTGGCGCGGCTCTACGCATTGCGCGACATCGCGCAGCAGGAAGTCGCGCGGCGCGAGCAGATCGACCGCATCACCGCGAGCCGCATCGCAAACGGCCTCGATACCGAAGTGGAGCGCAAGACGGCCGAGGCGAATCTGTTCACGAGCCGTGCGCGCGTCAGCGCGCTCGACGGCAGCATCCTGACCACCCGGTATCAACTGGCGGCGCTGCTTGGCAAGGGTCCCGACCGTGGACTCGCGATCACGCGGCCGACGCTCGGCGTCGGCGACGACGTGCGTCTGCCGGACAACCTGCCGGCTGATCTGCTGGGCCGCCGGCCCGACATCGTCGCGGCGCGCTGGCGCGTCGATGCGATCACGCACGAGGTGAAGGAAGCGAAGGCCGAGTTCTATCCCGACATCAACCTGAGCGCCGCGATCGGTTTCGACGCGTTCGGCTTCGGCCGCCTTTTGAGCGCCGCGAGTCGCACGGCCTCGGTGGGCTCGGCGATCCATCTGCCGATCTTCGATGGGGGTGAGTTGCGCGCGCAGTTGAAGGGCCGCTACGCCGAGTTCGACTATGCGGTGGCGACCTACAACCAGACGCTGATCGGCGCGCTGAGCGGCGTGGCCACGCAGATCGCGCAGATCCGCTCGAGCGACGCGCAGCTCGGCGATGCGCAGGCCGCGCAGCAGGCCGCGAGCGATGCCGATCGACTGGCGACCACGCAATACAAGGCCGGCCTCACCAACCAGCTGACCGTACTCAATGCCGACGTCACCGCGCTGAACGCCGACGAGGCGATCGCCAATCTGAAGATGAACCGCCGCGACCAGCAGATCGAGCTCGCGTCGGCGTTGGGCGGCGGCTATGTCGATACGTCGGCGAGCACCGTCCATCACGCCGACGTCGCCGCCGTCCCCACCAGTCAAGCCAATCCCGCGGTTGCCGCACGTTGAACGGCACGTCGCGAACCCTATCAGGAGAATTGCAATGAGCGATTCGATCACGACCGACCGCGAACTGGCGGATCAGGAAGACGAACAGAAGACCGGCGCGCAAGCGTCCGCCACGCCCCAAGGCGACAACAAGGCCACGCCCCCGGCACGCCGCAAGCGCCTGATCGCGCTGCTCGGCGCCACGGTCGTGGTCATGAGCGCGGCTTACGGCGCGTACTACTTCACCGAGGGCCGTTATCACCAGGAGACCGACGACGCGTACGTCAGCGGTAATCTCGTGCAACTGACGCCGCAGGTCACCGGCACGGTGATCGCCGTCAACACCGACGACACGCAGATCGTGAAGCAGGGCGACCCCGTCGTCACGCTCGATCCGGCCGATGCGAAACTTGCGCTCGCCGATGCCGAAGCGCAGCTCGGCCAGACCGTGCGACGCGTGAGCGGCCTGTATGTCAACAACGACTTCTACGCGGCGAACGTCGCTCAGCGCGAAGCGGATCTGGGCCGCGCCCGCGACGACCTGCATCGTCGCGAGGCCGTCGCGGACACGGGCGCCGTGTCCGCCGAAGACATCGCGCACGCCCGCGACGCGGTCAGCGTCGCGCGGGCAGCGCTCGACGCCGCGCGCCAGCAGGGCGAAGCCAACCACGCGCTGACCGACCGCACCACGGTCGAACAGCATCCGGACGTGCAGGCCGCCGCCGCGAAAGTGCGGACCGCGTGGCTCGCCTATGCGCGCGATACGTTGCCGGCTCCGGTGACCGGCTACGTCGCGCAGCGCCGGGTTCAGGTCGGCCAGCGCGTCGCGCCCGGCACGCCGCTGATGGCGATCGTGCCGCTCGACGGCGTATGGGTCGACGCGAACTTCAAGGAAGTGCAGCTCAAGCACATGCGGATCGGCCAGCGGGTCACGCTGACATCGGACGTCTACGGTAGCGGCGCGCGATATCACGGGCGTATCGAGGGCTTTTCGGCCGGCACCGGCAGCGCGTTCGCGACACTGCCGGCGCAGAACGCCACCGGCAACTGGATCAAGATCGTGCAGCGGCTGCCGGTTCGCATCGCGCTCGACCCGGCCGAGCTGGCCGCGCATCCGCTGCGTATCGGCCTGTCGATGGCGGTCGACGCCGACACGCGCGACGAATCCGGTTCGCAGTTGGGCGCGGCGCAGAACACGCGTTATCGCACCGATGTTTTCGCGCACTACGATGCGCAGGCCGACGCCGAGATCGACAAGATCATCAAGCAAAACGAAATGATCTCCCGCGCGATGGCCGCGCAACCGCAATCGCCATCGCCATCGCAATCGCAACGCGTGGCGTCGCACGAACACAAGGCAAATGCGGGTTGAAGCGCGTCGAGCGCAGCCTGTCGCGACACAGCGTGAAGCGGCAGGTCACCGAGGCGGGGCTCAACGGCCGAGCGCCGCCTCGTCCTCGGCCAATGCCGTCGGTACGGCCTCGCGCAGGAAATCCACGAAAGTCCTGATTTTGGCGTCCAGATACTGGCGCGACGCATGGACCGTGAAGGCCGTCAGTTTCTGCAGCCGATACTGCGGCAGCACGCGCACCAGTGCGCCGCTGTCGAGCGAGGGCAGCGCGCTCGACATCGGCAGCGCTCCGATACCCACCTCTTCGCGCAGCGCGACACCGAGCGCGTCAGGAAGGTTGATTTCGACCGCCGCCTTCGGAAGCTCGACCGTTTCACGGCCGTCGGGTCCGTCCAGATGCCAGCGATCGCGCGGGAAAATCGACATAACGAACTGTAGGCAAGTGTGACCCCGAATGTCCTGTACCGTGTGCGGCGTACCGCGCGCGTGCAGATAAGCGGGCGCTGCACAGAGCACGCTGTGGACCTCTCCGAGCCGATGCGAAACGAGCCCCGAGTCGGGCAGCTGCGTCGCACTCAATCGAAGCATCAGGTCGTAGCCATCGTCGAGAAGATCCGGCGTGCCTGACGATAACGTCAGCTCGACCGACACGGCAGGATAGCGCTCCTGATACCGGACCGCTGCCGGCACCAGACAGGTCGTGCCAAAGCCTGGCGACGCATGCACGCGCAGCCGCCCCGAGGGTCTGACTTGCGCATTGGCTGCCTCGGCTTCGGCCTCGTCGACAGAGGTGAGTATCTGTTGGCAGCGGTCCAGATATCGCTCGCCCGCCTCGGTCAGCGCGACGCGCCGGGTACTTCGGTGCAGCAGACGCGTGCGCAAATGCGTCTCGAGTTGCGCGACCGCCCGCGACGCGTTGGCTGTCGGAATGTTCAGGCGCGAGGCCGCTGCCGTGAAGCTTCCTTCTTCGGTGATGCGGACGAATATCCGCATCATGTTGAGCTTGTCCATTACAAATGCACGCGAACCTGTTCCGTAAATGTCCGTATCGCTTCTTCATTGCGCGACAGGAAAATCCATTGGCCGACTCGCTTCGGAACCAGAAGTCCCGCTTCGACGAGCACGGCGATATGCATTGATACCGTCGACTGGGCCAGACCGCTGCGTGCCTGGATGACGTGCACGGGTACGCCGCGGCCATGGTTGAGATAGCCGTTCGGAAAGGTCTCGGCGGGGGCTCTCAACCACGCGAGGATGTCGCGCCGCAGCGGATTCGCGAGAGCCTTGTGAATCAGGTTCGTGTCGATCATCAATTATTTCGTGTGTGCCCGGCGCTTCGTGCCGGCGGCGTCAGCAACGCCGTGGCGATCGTTCCCGCGGCATGTTCGCCGAGGTCTTCCCGCACCAGCGACAGGGCGAGATGGATGCCCGCACTCGCGCCGCCCGACGAGTACAGGTTGCCATCCTTCAGGCAGCCAAGATTCGACATCACATGGACCAGCGGATATTCGGCCGCGAGGCGGTCAGCGTCGCGCCAATGCGTGGTCAGCCAGCGGCGATCGGCGAGACCGGCTCTTGCAAGCAGAAACGCGCCGTTCGAAATGCAGGCGAGCCTGTGGGTCCTTGGTCCCGCATCGCTCAACCAGTTCACGAGTTTGCGATGCTCACGGGCAGAACCGACCACCGGGGAGCCAGGCACCACGACAATATCGAAGGGCGGGCGCGTATCGAACAGGCACTCGGTCGTACCCACGGCCGTCCCGTTCGACGAAAACACCGGCCCCGGCGACGGCCCGATCAGATGCGCCTCATAGAGGACGCCGCCATACAGGCGGTTGGCCTGATGAAACACATCCATCGGACCACTGACCTCGAGCAGCTGAAATCCCGCATAGAGCATCATCGCGACACGCATGCGCACTCAGCCGGTGAACGCTCGCGACACGAGCGCGGATTGTGTCGCCACATGCGCCGCATGCGATCCCGGCGCGGTCGATGCGCAAGCATCAGGTCCCGCGTACAGCAGCGTCGTGCCGGCAGGCAGAATCTCGCGTAGCAGCGGCTCGACGAAACTCCATGCGCCCTGATTGCGCGCTTGCTCCTGGCACCAGACCACGCTCTTCAGGTTCGGATAGCGAGCGAGCTCGGCGGCCAGTTGTTGCGCCGGAAACGGATAGAGCTGCTCGACGCGGATGATCGGGGTGTCGGTCATACCGGCGCTGCGGCGATGCGCGAGCAATTCGAAGTAGACCTTGCCGCTCGTCACGATCACACGCTCCACATCAGTCGCGCGCGACGCGTCGATCTGGGTGTCCGGCAGAACCTCCCGGAATTCGCCGTGACTCAACTCGTCGAACGTGCTGGTCGCTTCCGGGTGGCGCAGCAGCGACTTGGGCGTCATCACGACGAGCGGGCGCCGTTCAGAGGCGCGGGCCTGCATCAGCAGCAAATGGAACAGTTGCGCGGGCGTGGTCGGTTCCGCAACCCGCATATTGTTTTGCGCACTCAATTGCAGGTAGCGCTCGAGCCTCGCCGACGCGTGCTCGGGACCCTGGCCTTCCTGCCCGTGAGGCAGGAACAGCGTCAGGCCGCTGTGTTGTCCCCACTTGGCCGCGCCCGCCGCGATGAACTGGTCGATCACGACCTGCGCGCCATTGGCGAAATCACCGAATTGCGCTTCCCAGATCACCAGCGCATTGCGATTCACCGTCGAATAGCCATACTCGAATGCCAGCACGGCGGCCTCGGAGAGAATCGAGTTCGTCACGGTGAACCGGCCCTGGGTTGCGCCGAGATGATCGAGTGGAACATAGACCCCATCGGGACGATGTATCCGTGTCTGATCGTGCAGAACGGCGTGCCGGTGGTTGAACGTCCCGCGTGCGCTGTCCTGCCCGCTCAGTCGGATACCGACCCCGGCCGCGAGTAACGATGCGAATGCCAGATGTTCGCCCATGCCCCAGTCGAGCAGGCGTTTTCCGGATGCCATCTCCTGACGCCCGTTCATCATCTTCCTGACGAGCGCATGCAGCGTCAGGTCCGCGCGGACGGTCGAGATCCGCTGCGCGAGGCCGCGCAGATCGTCGGCCGACGGGGCGAGGTGGCGGGCCGGGCCGGTTTGCGCGGCTGAGCGCGAGCGCTCGCCGGCTTCCTCGTGTAGCGGCGAAGCATAGGAACCCACGGTCTCGTGCGCGCGCTCGAGAAGTTCGCGACGCGCGCTGACGTAGCGTTGCGCCTCGTCGGCCGTCAGCACGCCTTGCTGGATCAGCCGGTTCGCGTAGCGTGTCCTCACGCCCGGATGACCCGCGATCGAGCGATACATCAGCGGTTGTGTGATGCCGGGCGTGTCCTGTTCCTGATGCCCGTACCTGCGAAAGCAGACGAGATCGATCACGACGCTGCGCTTGAACTTGCTGCGATAGTCGAGGGCGAGCCGCGCCGCCATCGCGACCGCTTCAGGGTCGTCGCCATTGACGTGCAGGATCGGCGCCTCGATCATCTTCGCGACGTCCGTCGTATAGAACGACGAACGCGTGTCGCGCGGATCGGAAGTCGTAAAACCGATCTGGTTGTTGACGACGACGTGGACGGTGCCGCCCGTGCCGTGTCCGCGCGTGTAGGAAAGGCTCAGCGTTTCCATGACCACGCCCTGTCCACTCATCGCCGCGTCGCCGTGGATTTCGACCGGCAGCACGTCGTCGCCGTCGGCGCTGCCGGCGAGATCCGCCTTCGCGCGCGCCATGCCTTGCACGACCGGGTTGACGACTTCCAGATGCGACGGGTTGAACGCGAGCGTCACCTCGACCGGTCCGGCGTCGGTCTCGACCGAACTGGCAAAGCCCTTGTGATACTTGACATCGCCGGCCGTCAGTTTTTCGGCGTCCTTGCCGTCGAATTCGTCGAACAGCGCGCGCAGCGGCTTGCCGACGACATTCACGAGCACATTCAGGCGGCCGCGGTGCGCCATGCCCATCACGAGCGCGCGCAGCTTCTTCGACGCGCCATACCGGACCAGTTCGTCGAGCAGCACGATCAACGACTCGCCGCCTTCGAGCGAGAAGCGCGTTTGTCCGACATAGCGCGCGTGCAGGTGTTTTTCGAGCCCTTCGGCTGCGCTCAAACGCTCCAGCAGCCGCAGTTTCTCAGCGGCCTGCAGCGACGGCGTGGCGCGGGAGGATTCGAGCCGTAGCTGCCACCAGCGCCGCTGCTGCGCGTCGGCGAGGTGCATGAACTCGGCGCCGAGTGTGCCGGTGTACGTTTGCTCGAGCGCGGCAACGATATCCTTCAGCGTCGCGTCGTCCTCGAAGAGAAACGTGTCGGCGGTGCTGAACGTGGTCGACATGTCGGCGGCCGTCAGGCCGTAGTAGGCCGGCGTCAATTCGGCGTAGGAGCGTGGCGGCGTCCACGCCAGCGGGTCGAGATCGGCCACGCGCGTGCCGATCATCCGGAACGCGGCAATCAGCGTTTGCACCGCCACCTGCTTTCTCGCGAGGCCCAGCGCGTCGGCGGCCTCCTTGTTGGCCTGCTTATTGGGTTGCTTATTGGCCTGCTTATCGGGCTCGCTACCGGCTTCGTTGCTGGCCGCGACGACGGCACGCGGCGTTCGTTTAGCCAGCTCGACGAAGCTGGAGATCACCGGTGCGTGCGGCTGGTCGTCACGATCGCTGCCATCGATGGCGGGGGTGTCGCGCAACGCGTCGAACCACGTCCGCCACTCGGCTGTGACCGCATTCGGGTCAGCCAGGTAAAGTTCATATTGCTCTTCGACGTAGGGGGCGTTGCTCCCGAACAGGAAAGAGCTCTGACGTTCCTTCAACATGATGAATCTGCCCTTGCTCGCTGTGCGGCCGTGAGCCGGCCGCAACATATGGAGTGACGACTATCGTTGCTTGTAGCCACCCACCGAACAGCCAGGCATCGACGCGCGTCACAAGCGCCGTCCTTGGCGGGAGACCTCCCGGCACGCCCGGGTGATATCCCCAGTCGCAGTCGTGTAGACAGTCTAGTTAATCGATGCTGTGGCGGAAATGCGCGGATGGTGCGTTCGTCTGCCAACTAGTCGAAGTTTTGGGCCACGCGCGCAGTGCTGGCTTACCTCGTGTCGGGCATCGTTGCGGCGAGAGATTTGTTACGCCCAGACACAATAGTTTTTCCGGGCGCTGACGGCATCAGCGGCCGATGATGCGGTAAGCTGCGCCACGGCATCGCAAACATAGTTTCCACCATGAAGGTCACGGCATGAAAGTCGCCATTGTTGTATTCGATGGTGTGCAGGCGCTGGATGTAGCAGGCCCACTCGATGTGTTCGCCGAGGCGAACACGTTTCTTCCCGAGCATCAGCGCTACGAGGTCTCGCTGGTCGGACGCGAAGCGGGCACCGTGACGTGCTCGAATGGCATGCAACTGGCGGTTTCGTTTGGCTATGCCGACCGTGACATTCAATGGGACCTGCTGCTGGTCGCGGGCGGACCTCAGTTGCCCGATGCGCAGCCTTCGAATGAATTCCTGACCTGGTTGCAGAATCAGGCGCGCAGCGCGAGCCGCTTCGGCTCCGTATGCAATGGTGCATTCGTGCTCGCGCATGCGGGGCTGCTCGATGGCAAGGAAGTCACGACGCACTGGTCGGACGCGAATCGGCTGTCCAATGAATTTCCGCAAGCCAACGTGCGGCCGGACAGGATCTTCGTTCGCGACGGTCGGCTTTTCACGTCAGCCGGCGTGACCGCGGGCATCGATCTGTGTCTGGCGCTCGTCGCCGAGGACTGGGGGCACGAGCTCGCGGTGCGGGTCGCGAAGCGTCTGGTCGTGTATATCCAGCGGGAAGGCGGTCAGTCGCAGTACAGCCCCTATATCGGCGCGGGCAAGGACGAAGATCCGATCCTCCACAAGGTCTATCGATATGTGAGCGAGCATATTACCGGGACGCTGTCGATCGAGGAGCTCGCGAGCGCGGCCTCGGTGAGCCGCCGTACATTGTCGCGGGTATTCGCGAAGCACGCGAAGGTGACGCCCTCGGTATTCGTCGAGCAGGTGCGCGTCGATACGGCGAGAAAACTGCTCGAGGATACCGATGCTCCGCTGAAGACGGTCGCGTTCAAATGCGGCTTTCACAACGCCACGCATATGCGCACGACATTCTCGCGGCGGCTCAACGTCACGCCGAAGCAATATCGGATGCGATTCAGAGGGGAGGCAAGTACACAAGAGTGAGCCCACCGCGGCGCTGGCGGACGTGTCGTCGTTGACCAACGACGATTCGGCGCAATTGCTTCCCGACATCATTCAGTCCGGCTTGTCGATCCTCTTCTGCGGCATCAACCCGGGATTACGCGCGGCGTCGACAGGGCACCACTTCGAAGGCAGGGGTAACCGGTTCTGGAGAGTTCTCCATCGCGCCGGTTTCACGGACGAGGAGTTTCGCCCCGAGAACGACCGGCAACTGTTGAATCGTGGATACGGTCTTACCACGGCGGTCTTACGTCCCACGGCTCGTGCGGACCAACTGTCGAAGGCGGAGATTCAAGCCGCCGCGGCGCAGTTCGAACTGAAGATTCGACACTACGCGCCGCGCTTCATCGCGTTTCTTGGCAAGGTGGCGCTCGCCGAAATGTCCGGCCAGCGTGATATCGAATGGGGCTTGCAAGCCCGTGATTTCGCCGGTGCGCGCGCATGGGTCCTGCCAAACCCAAGCGGACTGAACCGATCGTTCAGCCTCGATGCACTCGTGAGCGCCTACCGTGAGCTCCGGTTGGCTGCGAAACTGGCGCTTCCCGACTAGACGGCGATTGCCGCCATAGGCGGGCGTTGCTGCCTTTTGCGGCGCGCTAAGCCGCGTCTCACGCTTTTGCCCGAGCCCATGCGGGTCGGTTCCACGCAGCCTGTAACGGCTGGTCGCGCATCAGCGTTCCGCTTGACTCAAACCAGCGCCTGAATCGCATGGCCCGTGACGAACCACCATGGTTCGTCACGACGCACGCTTTTCCGCCCATGCCGCGCGAGCGGCGCACAGCCGGTCGACACAGCACGGCCTGGCCAATTTTCCGTACTGGATGGCCCAAAACCCGCCTAGCCGAAGCTTTAAGAAATCGGTCCGATCTCTGACAATTAAGCAATCGGTGAACAGCAACGAAGAGCGGTGAGCCGACAGCTGACTGTCCGCGTCGGGCAGTACAGCTAACTAAACCAGAGCGGGTTGAAACCTATGACGACTGAAACGGAAGCGCCGAGTCTCCCGCGATCGCTGGAGAGCGGTCCTGTACGCGTGGTAGCGGCGCCGCCCCGGACGGCTCCTGCGCAGTTGGCTTTTACCAGGCGTATTGCGCTCGGGCTCGTCGGCATGCTGTTCGCGTCGTTGCTGGCGATCCTGAACGAGCAGGTCACCGCGGCCGCGCTGGCCGATATCCAGGGCGCGTTCCTGATCGGACATGACGACGGCACCTGGCTCACTTCGCTGTTCGAAGCAGCGAACGTCGCGACGATGGTGTTTGCGCCGTGGTTCGGCATCACGTTCACGCTGAAGCGGTTCACGATCGGCGCCGTACTCGCGACGATGTTCTTCGGCTTGCTGTGCCCGTTCGCTCCCAATCTGCCGACGCTTTACGTGCTGCGCATTCTTCAGGGAATCGCGGGCGGATGTCTTCCGCCGATGCTGATCATCGTGGCGCTGCGCTATCTGCCGCCCAATCTCAAGCTGTATGGCCTCGCCGGCTATGCGCTGACAGCGACCTTCGGGCCGGCGCTGGGCACGCCGCTCGCCGCGGTGTGGACGGAGTTCGTCAGCTGGCGCATGGCGTTCTGGCAGATCGTTCCGCTCGGCGTGCTGTGCTGCATCGCGATTCAGCGGGGGCTTCCCGCGGACCCGATGAAGCTCGAGCGGTTTCGCTCGTTCGACTGGATCGGCTTCGTGACCGGATTTCCCGCCGTCGCGATGCTGGTGACCGGTCTTTTGCAGGGCGATCGTCTCGACTGGTTCGATTCGGGGTTCATTTGCGTGATGTTCGGCGCGGGGGTGCCGCTGCTCGTTGCATTTCTCGTCAACGAATGGTGTCAGCCGGTGCCGTTTTTCAAGCTTCAACTGCTTGCGCGCAGGAATTTCACACATGGACTATCGACCTTGCTCGGCACCGTGATCCTGCTGGTGGGCATGGCGGCAATACCGGCCCAGTATCTCGCGATAGTCCATACGTACCGCCCGTTGCAGACCGCGCCGCTGTCGTTGTTTCTGGCCGTGCCGCTGTTGATCACGCTGCCGCTGACGGCCGCTTTGCTGAACACACGCCGCGCCGATCACCGCTGGGTAATCGCCACGGGTCTCGCGCTGATGTTCGTGACCTGCGCGATGGGAAGCTTCATCACGACCGAGTGGATTCGCGACAATTTCTACCTGCTGCAATCGTTGCAGATTGTCGCGCAGCCGATGGTGATCATGTCGATCCTGATGGGCGTGACGACGGGGCTGCCGCCCACCGAGGGTCCGTTTGCTTCGGCGATGTTCAATTCCCTGAAGACGTTTTCCGCGGCGGTGGCGAGCGGGCTCATCGAAAGTGTGGGGACCGCGCGCGAGCATTTCCATTCGAGCATGCTGGTCGACCAACTGGGCAACCGCCCACTGATAGCGAATCAGGGCGTCGACGCGAACTACGGTCTGGGTCAGCTCGCGCACCGGATCCACGAACAGGCGGTCGTTCTGACTTCCGCCGATCTGTACCGCCTGATGGCGTGTGTCGCCGTTGCGCTTCTTCTGCTGGTTCCAGTGCTGCCGGTGCGCATCTATCCGCCGTGGAGCACGACGCCGCCTGCTTCGCATTGAGGAACGATTCCCATGTCATCGACTATGCCATCCCCATTGAAGATCTTTCGTGCTGCCGCGGTCATCGGCGTCGTCGGCCTCGCTGCATGGGGCTGCACGAGGCTGCTCGCGAGCCCGAATACCGAGTCCACCAACGACGCCTACGTCACCGCGGACTTCACGCTCGTCGCGCCGCGCGTCCCGGGTCAGATCACGGACGTACTGGTCAATGACAATGAGGACGTGAAAGCGGGCCAACTGCTCGTGCGCATCGATGACCGCGACTTTCGCGCGGCGTTGATGAGCGCCGAGGCGGAAGTGGTCGCGGCGAAGGCATCGGTGGCGAACTTCGATGCGGAAATTGCGCGTCAGCCGTCGCTGGTGGAGCAGGCGCGCGCGACGCTGCGCGCCGACGACGCATCGATCGGTTTTGCGCGGGCCAACGCGTCGCGCTACCAGAACCTGTCCGACGCCGGCGCGGGGACGGCGCAGGAACAACAACGCGCTTCGAGCACGCTCGCGCAGCAGCTTGCGCAGCAGTCGCACGACCAGGCGGCGTTGCTGGCCACCGAGCAGAATCTGGACGTGCTGCGCACGCAGCGCGACAAGGCCGCGGGCGCGCTGGAACACGCCGAGGCGGCGCTCGAGCAGGCGAAGCTCAACCTGTCGTACACGGAGATCCGCGCACCCGTCGACGGCAAGGTCGGCCGCCGTTCGGCGCGGGTCGGCGCATTCGTGACGCCCGGCGCGCCAGTCCTGGCGATCGTGCCGCTGTCGGACGCGTACGTGGTCGCCAACTTCCAGGAGAGCCAGATCACCAATATGCGACCGGGTGAAGGCGTACGCGTGACGGTGGATAGCCTGCCCGGCATCGTGATCCGCGGCCGTGTCGATAGCCTCGCGCCGGCGACCGGCGTGAGCTTTGCGCCGATCGCGCCCGACAACGCCACCGGCAACTTCACGAAGGTCGTGCAGCGGGTGCCCGTCAAGATCACGATCGATCGCGGCCAGGCGAGTGCAGCGGCATTGAGCGTGGGGCTCTCGGTCGAAGCGGACGTCGTGGTGGGCCACAGTGGCGAGGCGACGGCCGAGGGAGCGCAAAGAGAATGAACACGAGCAACTACTCTGCGCGCGCGATCGTCGCAGCGCTTCTGACCTGTGTCGCGCTGACGGCATGCACGGTGGGTCCGAATTTCGAACGTCCACAGACGGCCACGCCGCAGGTCTTCGAGCGTACGCAAACCGCGCAGTCGCCGAGCCGGGCGGTGGAATCCCAGTTCGGTCCGGATTGGTGGACGCTGTTCAACGATCCGGTACTCAACCAGCTGGAAAAGCAGCTGGCCGACGCCAACCTCGACGTGGCCGCGGCCTCCGCGCGTTTGCTGCAAAGCCGGGCCGAGCGGCGCGTTGCCGGCGCCGCCGAATACCCGACGCTCGACGGCGCCGCCTCGTACAACCGCGAACGCGGCAGCCAGAACGGCATCCTGTCGCTGCTCGGCGTCACGCCGACGCAAAGCCAACCGCAATCGGCTTCCGGCAGCGCGCCGCTGGGCGTGGCTCCGTTGCCCGGCTCGGCGGGCTCGCCCGCCTATAACCTGTATCAGGCCGGGTTCGATGCGTCGTGGGAGATCGATCTGTGGGGGCACGTGCGACGCAGCGTCGAAGCGGCGAGCGCGCTGTCCCAGGCGTCATACGAGGACCGCAACGCGGTGCTGTTGAGAGCGCGCGCGGAACTGGCGCGCGACTATATCGAGCTGCGCGACACGCAGGATCTGCTGCAGATCGCGAGACAGAACCTCGACATCGCCAACGATGTGCTGAAGCTCACGCGGGTTCGCGCGCATGAAGGCGTCACGACCGATCTCGACGTGTCGAACGCTGCCGCACAGGTGGAAAACATCGAAAGCCTGATTCCGACGCTGGAGTCGCACTGCGAGACCACGATCAACGCGATCGGGCTGCTGCTCGGGCAGGAACCCGGTGCGCTGCGGCAGACGCTTGCCGAACCGCGCGAGGTGCCGGTGCTGCCCGCGCAGGTGCCGATCGGCTTCCCGTCCGAGCTCGTGCAGCGCCGGCCCGATATCCGCAAGGCGGAGGCGGACCTGCATGCGGCAACCGCGACCGTCGGCGTCGCGAAGGCCGATTTCTATCCACGCATCACGCTGAACGGCAGCGCGGGGTTTCAGAGTCTTCAACTGTCGAATCTCGCCAGCTGGGCGTCCGGGCAGTTCGTCGTCGGGCCTTCGATTACGTTGCCGATATTCGAGGGAGGCCGTCTGAAGGGCACGCTGCAACTGCGTGAAGCACAACAACAGGAAGCCGCCATCGTCTACCGGCAGACGGTGCTGCGCGCGTGGCGGGAAGTCGACGATTCGCTCGTCACCTACGACGCCGAACAACGCCGCCGCGATCGGCTCGCCACGGCCGTCAGCATGAACGAGCGCGCGCTGGCCGTTGCGCGGGAACGCTACAAGGCGGGCGCGCTCGACTATCTCGACGTGCTGAACGTGCAGCGGCAATTGCTCGAAGCGCAGAGCAATCTGCAGAAGAGCAAAGCCACCGCCGCGACCAATCTGATCACGCTCTGTAAAGCGCTGGGAGGGGGATGGGAGTCGACCTACGGCGGATAACGGGCAACGTGCCGCCCGCCGTTCAATACTGGAACCGGATCGCGGCATGTCGCTGCGGAATACCGGAGCGAACGAACAACAAGGAGCTTGTCATGCGCGATTCAACCCATTCAGCCGATAGTGCCGCCACGCCCGCATTCGCATCGCGCGGCAAGATCGTCATGATGGCGATCATCGCCGGCGCGGTGATCACCAACATTTACTGCACGCAGCCGATCCTTCCGCTGATCGCCGCGGGTCTGCGCGTCGACGTGACGACGGTCGATCTCGTCGCCGCCGCGGCACTGCTCGGTTTTTCGAGCGGGCTCGCGTTGCTGCTGCCGCTCGGCGACCGGTTCGATCGCCGCAAGCTGGTGCTGATCCAGATCGCGCTCGCCTGCGTGTTCGGCGTCGCCGCGGCCGTCGCGCCTGGCATCCGGGCGCTCGTCGCGGCGTCGTTCGGCCTCGGCATCGTGAGCTGCGTTCCGCAGCAGCTGGTGCCGTTCGCCGCCGTGATGTCGTTGCCAAGCGAGCGCGGGCGTAACGTCGGCACCGTCGTGAGCGGGATCATGGTCGGCATCCTGAGCGGCCGTACCATCGCCGGCGTGATCGGCGCGGCGTATGGATGGCGCGCGGTGTACGTCGCCGAAGCGGCCTTCATGGTGCCGGTCTGGATCGCGGCCGCGGCGCTGCTGCCGCGCGGCGTGCCGTCGACGAATCTCTCCTATGGGCGCCTGCTCGCTTCGCTGTGGCCGCTCGCGCGGGACAATCGGCCGATCCGCGAATCGATGCTGATCCAGGCCCTGCTGTGGGCCTGCTTCAACGGGTTCTGGGTCAATCTCGCCGCGCTTCTCGCGAGCGGACCGTGGCATCTCGGCAGCGCATGGGCAGGCGGCTTCGGCGTGATCGGCGCGGCCGGCGCGTTCGCCGCTTCACTGGGCGGCAATGCGACCGATCGGGTCGGGTTCCGCAAGGTGATCGGCGCTAGCATCGGCATCGTCACGCTCGCGTATCTGCTGCTGTCGGGCGCGGCGAACTCGCTGACGCTGTTGATCGTGGGCGTGATCGTGCTCGATATCGGCGTGCAGTCCGGTCTCGTATCGAACCAGACGCGCGCGTTCGCGGTCGATCCGAAAGCGCAGGGCCGCATCAATAGTCTTTATATGACGGCCACCTTTTTCGGCGGTGCTGTCGGCGCGACGGTCAGCGGCTGGTTGATGACACGCTATGGCTGGACGGGCATCGTCGCGTTCGGTATCGCGCTCGGCATTCTCGCCGCCGCGATTCACTGGATCGGCACGCCTCGCGGGATGGTGGTCGAGGTTCAGGCGAGCCGGGATTGATCGCGAGCCGCCGCCTGGTTCGAACGTTGCTGACTGGGGAGGTGAAACATGAAGTTCTCGATGAAAACTGAAATCCGTGCAGATGATGTGACCAAGCTCGAGCATGCGATGAAGTCGGTCGATCCCGACGCGAAAGTCGAGGTCGACGTTGGCACGCAAAGCGTGAGCGTCGACTCGTGGCTGATGCCCGAGGAGTTTCTCGTCGCGTTCTACGACGATAACTACGAGGTGGCCGTCAAGGAGTGGTGACTCCAACGACGCCCGCGCGCGTATCGCGGCGGGCGGATCGCTGACGCCAGGCATGGGCCGCGGCGCGATTGCCGCCGCCATCCGAAGCCGCTTCGTCGTAACCGACCGCCGCGCCGACGAATCGCTCGCTGAACTGGAACAGAAACTCAGGCGTTCATCGAATTCGCCGGACCGGCGTTCCTCGAAGTCATGATCGACCAGAACGCCGATGTGTTTCCCATGGTCGGGCCGGGACAAAGCTATGCGGAGATGATCACCGGGCCTTTCATCCCGTCTCGCGATCAGCGGGAGGCTGGCGGCAAGCACGTTTGGAGGCGTTTCGAGGCCCGCGCCGCCAAGCGGGAAGGGCGTGCGTCACGCCTGGCGCGCGTCGATCAGGCGGGCAGGAATTCGGCGATGACGACGATCACGACAGCGGCGTCGGCGGGACCCTGGCTATGCGAGAACGCTGAACGCGCATGTCCCGCTTTGTCGCCGAGCACGGCAGCGAACAGATCCGAAGCGCCGTCGACCACGGCGGGCTGCCCGTAGAATCCATCGGCGGAACTGACGTGCCCCTCGACGCGAACGATGTGATGCAGGCGCTCGAAACCGCCGAGATGACGCGAGATCTGCGCGAGTACGTTGAGCGCGGCGAGTTGGGCAGCCTTGCGGCCCTCTTCGAGCGTCAGGTTCTCGCCGACACGCCCCGAATAGACCATTTTGCCGTCGGACAGCGGCACCTGTCCCGAGATGAAAAGCAGGTTTCCGGCTTCGCTGACAGCCGTATAGCTGCCCAGCGGTTGCGCAGGAGAGGGCAGTTCGAGACCGAGTTCTGCGAGTTTCTGTTGGACGGACATGGTGGGCTCCTTGAGTGGGGCGTCGAGCGCGCGAATCAGATCATGCGCGCAATGTGCGGACACCCGCACTGACGATGAATCGCGTCATGGGTGCGGTGTGGGTCGGCTTGCCGGGCGAGTGCGGGTGACGCCAGACCATTTACTGGCCTGCGCTCTGGCCGCCGTCCACATGCAGGATCTCGCCGGTCACGAACGGTGCCGAGTCGAGATAGAGGATCGCATTGACGATGTCGCTCATGTCGCCCATGCGCCCGACCGGATGCATCCCGGCGAGCGTCGCGTGTGATTCGGCGGGATGCATCGGCGACTTGATGATGCCGGGCGACACCGCGTTGGCGCGGATACCGGCGCGCGCATATTCGATGGCGAGCGAACGCGTCGCGGCATTCAGGCCGCCCTTCGTCAATGACGCGAGCACCGACGGAACCTTGCTGTTCGCCTTTTCGGCGAGCGTCGTGGTAATGCTGACCACGTGACCGCTGCCGTGCTTCTGCATCGCGTCGATCGCGTACTGGGTAATGTAAAAGAAGCCGTTCAGGTTGACGTTCAGGACCGCCGCGTAGTCTTCGGCGGTGTACTGCGTGAACGGCTTCGCGATGAAGATGCCCGCGTTGTTGACGAGCGTATCGACGCGTCCGAAGTGCTCGATGGCAGCGTCGACGACGCGGCGGGCGGTAGCGGCGTCGCCGATGTCGCCGGCCACGGCGACATAGTCGGCCTCGACGGCCGGTGCGATGGAACGAGCCGTGGCGACGACGCGATGACCCTGCGCGCGGAAGGCTTTGACGGTTTCAGCGCCGATGCCTTGCGATGCGCCGGTGACGATGACGACTTTGGAAGTGCTCATGGTTTGTCTCACAGTGTGATTGATCTGGCCTGCTGGCCGTTCGAATCGATGGACCCGATGGAGGGCACTGTAGGCGCATCCGCCGCGAATTCGAACACACACCGTGGACAAAGAGTCTTGCGCCACGAGAACAAATCTCGTGGAACCGTGCGGCTAGAGCCAGCGCCAGATGCCCGCCGGCCAACCGGAGAGCGGGATATGAGCCCACGTCGCCACGAGCCAGAAAACGACGCCGCCCACCAGCGCGTGCATGCCGAACCCGCCCAGCCGCGCGCGGCCGGCGGCGATCGCCGCGAACGGCAGATAGCTCGTCTTCGATTCCCATGCGGGCCACAGATCGGGTTGCAGCCGCCGTTTCTTGCGGTCCTGTAGCGCGGCACCGACCAGCGCGAGGATGATGATCGCCCCGGCAAGCACGATGTTCCGGGTGACCGGGAACACGGCGATATGGCACAGTCCCCAAAGCGCGAACGACCACATCATCGGGTGACGGGTCACTGCGTACACGCCGCGCGCCGCGTCGGGAAACGCGGTGGGCCGGCCGCCGGTGGGCAACGCCGGGTTGCGGATCAGGGAGCCCATCAGAAGGATCGACGCGATCAGCATGAGCACGGTCACAACTGCCCACAGCGCGTTGCCTGCCGGCCATAGCGGCGCGGAGACGGGCGTCCTGTCGTAAGCCATGACCATCCAGCCGAACGTCAGTATCGCAATCAGCGAATAGACGCCCATGGCACCCCGTTCGCCGATTACCCGGACCATACCCGCCCGCAGCGGATGGGACAGGAGAAAGTGGCTGCCGACAAAAGCGAATGCCGCCACGACGAGTGTGTCGATGCTTCCCATTGGCCCGGCTCCTCAAGTCAGATGATCGGTCGACCGCGTGCATTGCGAGAATACTACTTCGCGCGCCACAAGGAATGCAGCGATCGCTTCGCGAGTTTCGATTGCCGCGCGCCGCAAAACCTTGATTGGCAGTGTCGTCGTCGCGATGGCCGGGACACTCGCCATCGCATCGACTGCGCAAGCGGGGCAATGGGCCGCCAACCATCCCCGGCGCGTCGAAGTGAACAACCGTCTTGCCAACCAGAACAATCGCATCCGTCGAGAGGTTCAGGATCGGCAAATGTCGAGAGGCGAGGGCGGGCGCGCGTGGTGCGGTCTTCCGCAAGCGGCGAAGAGCGGCCCCTTGGCGGCGGAGTTAAGGTCTGCGTTGAAATTTGACTCGCACAACAACTCGTCGCAAGGCGTAGCGGCGGGTAGAGCCGTTAGGCGGCAACGGTCCTGGAAGGCATTGTCGACCGGTTCTGGTGCGCCGTCGTTGGCTACAGAGCGGTATCCTGCCTCGACGACAAGCGATCGCATGCTCGGCCTCGCGCAACCCTGCAACGGGAGGACAACCACTCGCCAGATCGGCCCAGCTGCGCCTTAAGAACACCGAATAAAACTCGTCCGTGTTGTACTCCACCTTCGTGGCGCGCCCCTGCTGTTGGCCCCGCGCTTTGATGTAAAGCTGGTCGGCATAACCCCGGACGTAGGAGGAGGTATGCGAGATGGAAAACGCGAAGTCTCGCTGATCCTCCGCTGTCGATGGATACAGGTAACCCGTTTCAACCACGCCGATTTGTCCCGCAGCGTTTCGGCACGTGAACACGGCTTGCTCCTCGACGGTCACATCAGGTCGATACGTTCGCATCTGCGCCGAGACGTGGGTGATGGGGCTGTTTGTGAGGGATGAGATCAGGTCAATGAAATGAACCCCGACATTCAACGTGGACCCTCCACCTGCGTGCCGTTTATCCAGCATCCAGCTGCACCCGCCGCGCTCATACCGAGCTATCGGCCAACGATGAACCTGAACGCGAGATGCTGGAATCCCTCCGGCGTAAATCCATTCGCGGGACGCTTCCATTCGTCCCGCTGCGCCTCTGTGGCGCAACGGGCCTTGGCGCCAGTTCGCTTGATCCACGAGCGGCAGAAACGAGCACCGCAGCGACAACACCATCGGGCGGACGCTCAAGGCGGACGCGAGGGCAGCGTATGCGTCACATCCCGCTGCCGCACGGCGACAGCAACAGCCCATCGCCGAACGGAACATGGTCGTTGCTCGAAAGACATGTTGTGTAGGTCCAGCTCAATAGCGAGGCGCCGGACGAAGGGGCGCCGTATTGTCCGGGCAGCATCACCTGGAGGCGCGGCGTGGGGCTGATTGCAGCAGTTCCTGCAACTCGGCTTTGTAGAAACGCGCCAGGCCGTTGGTACCGTGGCCGCACGTATCCTCGCTGGCAGGGATCAAAAGCAGCCGGCCGTGGCGCACATGCTGCATCGCGTGCTCCATCAGACCGGTCTCGGGCGGATAGCGTTCGTCATCGGCCGCGTTGATGGCGAGCACCATAGCCCGGATCTGCTCCAGGCCGGGTGCCGGGTTATAGCCGCGCGAGGCACCCCATTGATATAAGAAGTCGTTGGCATCCAACGTGAAAGGCTGGGCCAACAGGGTGTCCAGGAAGTTGTCGGCCAACTCCATTGTCGGAGCTGCTTTCTGGTAGGCCAGCGTTCCGCCGTTGGTGGCCAGCGCGAAGAACGCGCTAGCAATGCGCAAGGAGCGGGGCGGGCTGGCGTAATTGCCATCCAGGTACTCCGGGTCGTCGCGGACCATCTCGGTGAGCATGCGGCGCAGCATCCAGTTGCGGCCGGACATCTCGGTCGGTTGCGACGCCATTGGCACCAGCGCGTCCATGAAGTCCGGATATCGCACCGCCCAGATCCACGCGTGCATGCCGCCCATCGAGTTGCCGATCAGCAGGCGCAAGTGCCTGATGCTCAGGCCCTCGGTCAGGAGCCTGTACTGCGCGAGCACCATGTCGTCGTAGTTGTAAGCCGGGAACCGCGTGCGCAGCCCGTCCGACGGCCTGGACGATCCGCCGGCTCCAATTCCGTCCGGGAGGACGATGAAATAATTGTTGGCATCAAGCGGCTGTCCGGGCCCGAACAGCTCTCCCGCGAACGCGGGCGTCAGCATGCTGGCGCCTGTGCCCGTCGTGCCGTGCAGGACCAGGACCGGCTCGCCGGACGGGTCGCCGATGGTTCGGTAGTGTAGCCGCACCTCCGGCATCACCTCCCCGGTGTGGAAACGGAAGTCTCGCGCGATCCAGTCGCCTTCCTTCGGTGCAGGATAATCGGCCAAATTGCAATATCTCGTTAGCGGCATAGGCGTGCGACGCAATCCGATGGCCTGGATTACCCGGAAATCGGTTCAAGAGTCTGAAGCGCACCACCCTGCCGAGCAGAAGCGTAGGCCGCATCCATGACCTGCATCATCGCCTCGGCGTCGCGCAAGGACGCGATCGGCCTTGCACCTGTGCGGCATTCACCAAGCACTCGCTTGACGAACAGTGGGTAGTAAATGTCGGTCTCTAACTGGAGACGGCGACTGCGAGTGCCGGCGGCAAGATTGTTCCGGTCCCGAATCTCGATGCGGTCGGGGCCCGATTTTGCGTACATGCGATCGGATGAAAGGGTGAAGGAGAATTCGCGCTGCTCGTCTTGAGTACTGGGAAAGCTGTATCCGGTCTCCACGAGCCCGATCACGCCGTCTTCGGTTTGCATTGTCAGCAACGAGTAGTCCTCGACGGCGCCTCGATGCGTTCGGGAGTTCATGGTGGCGGAGACTCGCGCGACTTCTTTGCCGGTCAGTAATCTGAAGAGATCGATGAAGTGGGTTGCGACATTGATCGTGGATCCGCCTCCGGAAAACACAGGATCGAGTGCCCAACCTGCGCCTGCAGCTTCGTAACGACCAGGCGCACCTACAATGAAACGGAAAGACATGTAGTTAAAGTCCGACGGTATGCAATCCTCCGCATCTTCCAGTGCGCCGAGCAACTCGCTCATCCGGAAGATCAACGGTACGGCGCAATAAAGATTGGCTTCCTCGGTCAGTTTGCGCAGCCGCGTGACCTGCGACATGTTTACGCCGCAGGGTTTCTCCAGCGCGAACGGAATTTTTCGTTCGATCACCGCCTCCGCGAGCGTCGGCATTTCGGAATGCCGCCCAAACACAAACGCGAAATCGACATCCTCGCGCTCGAGCAACTCATACGCCGAAGAGTACAACGTGCTCCCAAAGCGCGCGGCAATTGCCTGTCCTTTTACTTGCTCCGCATCTGAAACGGCTACCACCTGGATACCGGGCGCCTCAAGCGCATCGAGATAGAGTGGGACATGCCAATGGCTGGCCTCCAGCAATGCGACTTTCATGCGTGTTCTCCCTTCGCACCGTCGACGAATCGACTCCGTGCTTGCGCGATGCGCGCATTAAAGCTGGCCGCACATACCAATGTGGAAACGTTGAAACTGTTCATCGCATCTTCCCTCCATTCAAACTGGTAAAACTGTCGATTCCGGGCGCTTTCCCAGAGGCGTTAGGGCATTAACGACTTGCGTTCGTTGCAGGCGCGAAAAGCACGCCGTCGTCTGGTGCTGACCTGCCAGCAGGGTGGTAATCGAACCCAAGGAAGCGTAGGGCATGCACTGCCTGCCCTTCATGCATCGGCCCCCCGTCCTGGGTACGACAGCCGCGCGCATGCGCGGCGCGGCGAAGCTGCGTCGGCTCTGGCGCATTGATGATGTCTACGACGATGGTGCCGGGTGCGAGCCGCTCGGGATTTACCGGCATGGCGTCATTCGCGTTCATGCCGAGCGGTGTGGCATTGATCACGACTTCGAAACCGTGCGGGTCGGGAGGTCCGGAATGCGTGATGCAACCGGTTTCGGCAGCAACGGATTCCGCGAGCTCGCCAGCCCGCTGCTCGTCGACGTCGGATATGGTTAACGTTCGGGCGCCCGCCGCCGCGACTGCAAATGCGATAGCCCTGCCCGCGCCTCCGGCACCGACGAGAAGAACGGACTTATTCGCCGGATGATTGCCTTCCCATTGCATGCCAAGCACACAGCCCACGCCATCGAATATGGCGCCGACCCAGCGTCCATCTTCGTTGCAACGTATCACGTTGAGTGCGCCGACCCTGGAAGCAGTGGGATGGAGTTCGTCGACAAAATCCAGCATCCGTTGCTTATGAGGCATTGTGACCAGCAGGCCGGAAAGATTGCGTAACGCTCGTGCGCCGGCGACGAATGCGGACAGGTCTTCCGCTTTGACCCAAAACGGAACGCAGACCGCGTCCGCGCGCTGTTCGATAAAAAGCTGGTTCAGCAGTTGCGGCGACCTGGCTGCCGTCAGCGGATCGCCCACTAACCCGTAAAGTCGCGTTCTTCCCGTGATATGTGGATGCATTGCGGCCTCATGTCCGATGTTGACGGAAGGTGCAGTCATAGCTTACTGCTCACTTCCAGGGTGCCGGGGCTTCGGCGAGATCCCATGTTCCGTAGACAGCGGGCTCGTTAATCTCGATGACTTCAAGGTCATCGGAGCGCCAGATCACATTGTGCGGAACGCCGGCGGGTTGCGAGAGGTCGTCCCCGGCATTGAGAGTCACATCGCCCTCGACGCCGGCGAAACGGAACGTCACCGATCCGCGCAGCACATACAGATAGTGCGCAGTCATGTCGTGCCAATGCCAGCCCGTGGCATCGGTGAACGGGGTCAGTGCGCGAATGTGCTTGGCGCCGATGCGACCGTTGGTCACCGCGGCGAGTCCGAGGTCGCGATACTCGGAGTCCGCGCGCAGCCCTTCCTTGTTCCAGACCGCTGCGGATGCGCTCACACGTGCGAACGGAGTCAGGGATTGCGCGAGTTCGCGCGGGCCATCGTAACGTGGCGTACCTTGGTTGTGCATGTGTCTTTCTCCTGTGTGGCATCAGATATTGGCGAGTGCCGCGGCCGCGTGTTCCTGCCCGGCTCGTCCGAACAGCGCAAGTTGCGCCGGGCGGTCGCTGCCGAGATGGCCCTTGCTTTCGGCTACGAGCGCAGTTGGTTCGTCAGATCCTGTGAGTCGGCTGTTCCGGTCGCCTCACGCAACATCTCGGCGCGCAGACGATCGTATTCGCCTTTGGGTACAGGGACCGCGTTGCGGTCGCCGAGATCGTGGAGCCGGACCCGGTACGTCTCGCGCGTGGTAAAGGCGGCGATCGCGGCCACGACACAGATGCCGAATGTCAGGGCTCCGATCTTCAGTGGAATATTGGCGGAGCCGGGGGGCGCGACCGCGACGAAGAATGCCGGGAGCAGCGCGGAAAGCGTCGTCCCGACGTTCTGTCCAATGGCCATCCCGGACACGCGCACGCGCGTGTGGAACAGTTCGGAGAACAGGCTCGGGAATACGCCGTTGAAGCCCTGATAGGCGATGCCCCACATGAGCACCGAGAGAACCATCGCCAGCCACACGTTATGGATGCTGATAGCGTACAGATACACGAACGAGAGCAGTCCGGCGCTGAGGGTGCCGACAAGGACTGGCGGCCTGCGACCAATCCTGTCTGAGAGGTTGCCGACGAAGGGAATCAGGATCACTGCGCAGATATTGCCCAGAACAGGGATCCACAGATACATGCCGGGAGGGAAGCCGATGCCGTACGCCGGCTGAACCGCGTAGGCGGTGCCGAAGACCGCGGCGACAAGGGCGATTACGGCGGTAAGCGCCATGCAGACCACGCGCACGACATCGTCCCAGCTCTGCCGGAGCACTTCGACGACTGGCGAGGCGGGAATTTCGCCGTGCACGCGCTCCTCGGCGAACGCCGGGGTCTCATCGACTTTGCGGCGAATGACGTAGCCCGCGATGAGAACGACAATGCTGAGCAGGAACGGAATCCGCCAGCCCCAGGAGGTGAACTGGTCCCTGGGCATGAAATGCGCGAGAGGCAGGAAGATCGCTGCCGCCATGAGCTGTCCGGCCTGCACCCCCTGGAGGGTAAAGCTCGCGAAGTAGCCGCGCCGACCGAACGGTGCGTGCTCGAGAATCATTGAACTGGCGCCGGAGAGCTCCCCGGCGACCGCGAAGCCCTGGATGAGGCGAAGAACCACGAGCAGCACCGGCGCCCAGATGCCGACCTGCTTATAGGTTGGCAGGACCCCGACGGCCATCGTTGAAAAGCCCATGAGGAACATGCAGAGGAGCAGCACCGTCTTGCGGCCGTGGCGGTCGCCCCAGTGGCCGAGGACGACGGCGCCCACCGGGCGGGCGATATAGCCGACACCGAAGGTTGCCAGTGAGGCGATGATGGCGACCGTTGGATTATCAGACGGAAAGAAGAGCTGCGGGAACACCAGCGACGCCGCAGTCGCGTAAATGAAGAAGTCGTAGTACTCCAGCGCCGAGCCGATCCAGCCGCTGGCCGCGGCGATCTTCGACTGGCGCTTGCCGTGAGGCTTAACCCGGGTGTTCCGATTCATGCTTGTCTCCATCGTGATTGACTTTCCGGTGCTGTTTGTCTATTGTTGTAACACCGTTCCATTAAGAATCATGTTACGTCAATTATGAGAGTTGTCAAGGGAGCAGTTGACCGGTCGCTGCAGGCGATCGAGTTGCTCGCACGTGAGGCGCGCTGGATGCGCATCTCCGATATCGCCGCCGAACTCGGGCTGGAGAAGGGCCCCGCGCATCGCGTACTCGCGCAACTGTGCGAGCAGGGCTGGGCGGAACAGGATGAACAGACCTCCCAGTACCGTCTGACCTTGAAGCTGTCCCTGCTCGGTCAGCGGTACCTGCATGGGCTTGGTCTGCCGGGTCTGGTGCAGCCGATCCTCGATGAGGTCGCGGGTCAGTGCCGCGAGCTGGTCCGGCTGACGGTGGTCAACGAAGGAACACTCGCATGGCTGGCAGCGTCCCAGGGCGCGGCACCGGGCCTGATGTATTCGCCGTCCATGCATAGTCCCATCGTCTTGCATGCCACATCGGTTGGCAAGGCGTGGCTGGCTGGAATGCCGAACGACCAGGCGATCGAATACGCCCTGCGTGGTGGACTCGGAAAAGCGACCGCCGCGGGCGCATGGACGCCGAAGGCCATTACCAGCGTCGAGCAGCTGATTCCGGAGTTGGAGCGGACCAGGCAGCGTGGCTATGGCCTTGTCGTCGAAGAGGCCGAGCCGGGTGTCGTCGCATTGGCGGTGCTGGTGCGCGCGCTGCCTGACGGTGCGGTGGTCGGCACCATGAGCATTGCCGGGCCGGTCACACGGGTTCAGCCGGAGCGTTACGAGGCCTTTTACGCGCTATTGCAGCAAGCGTCCGCGAAGCTGGGTGCCGTATGGCCGCGCCAGAGCGTCGGTGCACATGCGAGCGAGGCGGCATGAACGCGCCGGGCGCAGCTCAGGCTCTCGAGCGACTCACCGCGTTGGATGAGCAGGCAGCACGTGTCCTCGTCGCGGCGCGCCGGCAAGGCACGCTCGTGGAGCGCCTTCCCATCGAGCTGCGGCCCGCGAATCTGGACGAGGGTTTCGCGATCCAGCAACAGGTGGGCGATCAGCTCGGCCGGCAGGCTGGCGCGTGGAAATGTGCGCTGCCGCCGGCGGGCAAACTCATCGCTGCGCCAATCTACGACGCCGTCATCCATCGAGGCGCCCAATGCCGCATTCGCGCCATGCCTGGGCAGTCCTTGGTAAGGGCAGAGCCTGAACTCGCCTGTTTGCTGGCTCGCGATCTGCCGCCACGGCGCGAATCGTATGGCGAAGCCGAGGTGCTCGACGCTCTCGGGAATGTTCACCTCGCGCTCGAACTGCTGGGCAGTCGCTATGCGCATCCAGAATCGCTGACGTTTCCTGAATTGCTGGCAGACGGTCTGTTCAACGCCGGTCTTGTCATGGGGCCGCGCGTTCAATTGCGCGAGGGCGCGACGCCGGCCGATCTCCCGGTCGAATTCACCGTCAGTCTGACTCGCGCCGGACACGACACGGTCAGTTTTGCTGGCCGCCACCCTGATCGCAGCGTGCTCGCGCCGATCGTTTGGCTCGTCAATTTTCTCCGCGTCCGCGGCCTTGGATTGCATGCCGGCCAGGCAGTGATCACGGGCTCTTACGCGGGCGTGCTCGAGTTACCGATTGGTTGTGAGTTGCATATCGGCTTCGGTGATCTCGGCACGTTGCCGATACTTTTTTTGTCTTGATAGGAGTCTTCAATGCGTCTCGTCCGTTTCGGCCAGCCTGGTCAGGAGCATCCCGGTGTCATCGATTCGAGCGGCGTGATCCGCGATCTGACCGGCGTCGTCGACGACATCGACGGAACGACTGTTTCGCCTGCCGCCCTTGCGAAGCTGAGCGAACTCGATCTGAATCGCCTGCCCGTCGTGGAAGCGGGCACGCGCCTCGGCGCCTGTATCGGCAATGTCCGTAACCTCGTGTGCATTGGTCTGAACTACACCGACCATGCCGCTGAAACCGATACGCCCATCCCGCGGGAACCTGTCGTATTCAACAAGCATACGGGTTCGATCAGCGGTCCGAACGATCCGGTTATCTTGCCGGCAGACGCGCAAAAGCTGGATTGGGAGGTTGAACTGGGCGTGGTGATCGGCAAACCCGCCTGGCAGATCGATGAAGCCACCGCGCTCGATCATGTGGCGGGTTACTGCCTTGCCAATGACGTTTCCGAACGCGCGTATCAGCTCGAACGCGAAGGCCAATGGACCAAGGGCAAAAGCGGCTTCTCTTTTGCGCCGCTCGGCCCGTGGCTCGTAACGCGCGATGAAGTGCCCGACCCGCAGGTGCTCGACCTGTGGCTCGACGTCAACGGCACACGTCGTCAGACGGGCAACACACGCACGATGATCTTTAACGTCGCGCATATCGTGGCGTATCTCAGCCGCTTCATGCCACTGATGGCTGGCGACGTCATTATTACCGGGACGCCTCCCGGTGTCGGCCTCGGTCAGAAGCCGCCCGTCTTTCTGAAAGCGGGCGACACCATGACCCTCGGCGGCAGCGGACTCGGCGAGCAGAGCCAGAAGGTCGTGCGGTATGCGGATTCGCTTGGCACGGCATGGGGCCGTGGCGAATATCCGTTGGCACGATAAAACGATTCGATCTGTAGAAGGAGGAGATATGAGCCTTGCTGGAACGGGCGTCGTCGCAATCTGGCATGACCTGCTGCCGGAAGCGAAGGATGAATTCTACGAGTGGCACAACCGCGAGCACATGCCGGAACGCGCCGGGATTCCGGGGTTCAGGCGCGGGCGGCGCTACATTGCGCTGGATGCGGGCCCCGAGTACTTCAATCTGTACGAAGCCGACACCGTGGAGGTGCTCGGCGCGCAGGACTACCTGCTTCGGCTCAATTCGCCGACGTCGTGGACGAAGCAGGTCGTCGCCTCGTTTCGCAGCGTGGCCCGCTCGATCTGCCATGTGGCGTATTCGGAAGGTGTTGGGCAGGGAGTCAATTTCATGACGGTGCGCTTCGACGTGCCTTCCGCGGCGCGGGCCGATGTCGTGAAGGGATTGCGTCAACGGGTCTTGCCGCCGCTCGTCGACCGGCCAGGGATCACGGGCGTGCACCTGTGTCTGGCCGATGAGGCCGTCAGCAAGGTCGAAACTGCTGAGAAGAAGGCGCGTTCGGAAGGCACCCAGGTGCCGACATGGATCGTGATGATCGAAGGATGCCGTGCCGACTACGTCCGCACAACAGTGGACGCTTTCCTTGCCGGGCTCACTGCTTTGCCAGGGGCCGCTGCGGTTGCGCCGGACTCCACGCTCTATCAACTCGAGTACACGCGCTGCAAGACGCCGTGGAGCGCTGGCTGAAACGTCGTTTGAACACGGCTGCACCGCGCGTAATGCGACGTCGTGCAGCCGATCCTGAAACCGTCGTTACGCATTGAGAAACGAAGGAGTAGTTCCATGTCGTCCCCTGTTGCGGGCAAGTCTGTCGCATCGACCGCGGTCGGACCGGTTCGCGTCATTCGACTCAATCCCGCTGACGATGTCGTCATCGCCCTCGATCAGCTCATGTCCGGCACGGTGCTGGATGAGGAAGCGGTGACGGTCTCGGGATTGATCCCGCCCGGTCACAAAGTGGCGACACGCGACATCGGTGAAGGTGACGCGGTGCACCGTTATGGCCAGATCATCGGCTTTGCGAGTCAGCCGATCCGCGCGGGGCAGCACGTTCACACCCATAATCTCGCGATGGGCGAATTCGCCCGTGACTACGCATTCAGTCAGGGCGTACGTGCCACTGTCCCGTCAACTGAATCGGCGACATTTCGCGGCATTGTGCGTGAAGACGGCCGTGTGGCAACGCGCAATTACATCGGCATCCTTACCTCGGTGAACTGCTCCGCCACGGTCGCGCGAGCCATTTCCGACTATTTCCGCCGTGACATTCGTCCTGAAGCGTTGGCCGCGTTTCCGAACGTCGATGGCGTCGTCGCGCTCACCCATGGTTCGGGTTGCGCTATCGACTCCGAAGGCGACGGCCTCGCGATCCTCCAGCGCACACTTGGCGGCTATGCGTGCCATCCCAACTTCGCGAGCGTGCTGGTTATCGGCCTGGGCTGTGAAACGAATCAGATTTCGCGGCTGCTCGAAACCCAGGGGCTCAGGGAACACGACCGCTTGCGAACCTTCACGATTCAGGACACCGGTGGCACGACCCTGACAATTGCAAAAGGTATCGAACTGGTTCGGCAGATGTTGCCCGACGCGAATGACGTTAAGCGGGAAACGGTTTCGGCAAGTCATCTCACGATTGGCCTTCAATGCGGTGGGTCGGACGGATATTCGGGCGTCACGGCCAATCCTGTGCTGGGTGCAGCCGTCGATTTGCTCGTGCGGCGCGGCGGTACTGCGATTCTCTCGGAGACGCCGGAGATTTATGGCGCCGAGCACTTATTGACCCGCCGCGCGGTAACGCCCCAAGTGGGACAGAAACTGGTCGATCGCATCAGGTGGTGGGAAGCATACGCGCAGCGGCAAGGCGCGCAGATCAACAACAATCCGTCGGCGGGCAATAAGGCCGGCGGTTTGACGACCGTCCTCGAGAAATCGTTGGGCGGCATCGCAAAGGCAGGCTCCACGAACCTGGTCGAGGTGTACGAATACGCTCAGCCGGTCAAGGCGCGCGGTCTCGTGTTCATGGACACGCCTGGCTACGATCCGGTGTCGGCGACCGGCCAGGTTGCCGGCGGTGCGAACCTGATCTGCTTTACGACGGGACGCGGTTCGGCTTACGGCTGCGCGCCCTCGCCATCGGTAAAGCTCGCGACAAACACCGCACTGTGGCAACGGCAGTCCGACGATATGGACCTGAACTGCGGAGAAGTGCTGGAAGGCAGCACAACGATCGAGCAACTTGGCGCGGTGCTGTTCCAACTGCTGCTCGACGTAGCATCCGGGAAACGCTCTCGTAGCGAGCAGCACGGTTACGGGCAAAACGAATTCGTGCCTTGGCAAATCAGCGCAATCATGTGAGCCGCTGTTGTCCGGCACAAGTACAGCGTGCTCCGCACTGATGCTCAGCAATAACCCATACCAGGTTGGAAAAAGATTAGATGCCATTGAATGACCGATCCGCGTTGCCTGACGATCTGGAGCAGGCGGTGCTCGTGGGGCGCGCGTGGTGCCCCGATATCGGCGCGCCGTGTCCTGTTGCCGTTATCGGTGGCGAACTGGTGGATGTGTCGTCGTTCGCGCTGACGACCAGCACGCTGCTTGAGCAGCCAGGAATCGGCCTTCGGCTGAAGGAGGCCGCTGCGAACCTGCCGAGACTTGCGACACTGGACCTGGTTCTTGCCAATTCCGCCTTCGATCGGCGCGATCCGTCGACTCCTTGGCTCATCGCGCCATGTGACCTTCAGGCGGTCAAGGCGAGCGGTGTGACGTTCGTCGAAAGCCTTCTGGAGCGGGTGATCGAGGAGCGCTCGGGAGGCGACGCGAGCCGGGCCGACGAAGTGCGCGCGCGTGTCATGTCAGTACTGGGCGATCGGCTCGCAAGCGTTCGCCCGGGGTCTGCCGAAGCCGAAGCGGTGCGCCAGGTACTTGTTCAGGAAGGAATGTGGTCGCAGTATCTGGAAGTCGGCATCGGTCCCGATGCGGAAATTTTCACGAAAGCGCAGCCCATGTCCGTTGTCGGTACCGGCAGCGAAATCGGAATTCATGAAAATTCGCAGTGGAATAACCCGGAGCCTGAAATCGTGCTGGCGGTGACCAGCCGGGCGGAAATCGTCGGCGCCGCGCTTGGGAACGACGTCAATCTCCGGGATTTCGAAGGCCGGAGTGCGCTGCTGCTCGGTAAGGCGAAGGACAACAACGCGTCGGCCTCGATTGGCCCGTTCATTCGCCTCTTCGACAGTAGATTCGGTCTCGATGATGTTCGGGCTGCGGAGCTTTCGCTACGCGTAGAAGGAACAGATGGATATGTTCTGACAGGGGCGAGCTCCATGAAACGCATCAGCCGGGACCCGACAGAACTCGTTGCGCAAGCGATGGGCTCTCACCATCAATACCCGGACGGAATGATGCTTTATCTCGGGACGTTGTTTGCACCGACCGCGGATCGTAGCGTGCCAGGGCAAGGATTCACGCATCAGATCGGCGATACGGTGACGATATCGAGCCCGCGATTCGGTGCGCTCATCAACACGGTCAACCATTCGCATCGCATTGCGCCCTGGGAGTTTGGGGTCGGCGCACTGCTCGCCAGCATTCTTCGTGGGCATACCGGGAAAGCGGAGTCGTAGTCGCTCCATTGCCCGTTGGTGCGCTGATATTTCATTGACTATCAGCGGACCGGCGGCTGTCAACGCAGTTGTCGCGTCACTTCAAGCAATCTGCTTTAAACGCATCCTCAAACTGGACCGTTTGCGGCTGCGTGGTCCAAGCGGTGCCCATATCGGATCTTGCCCGCGCGCGATGCGGCCAGGGATCTATATGAAGCTTGCGCCTCCGTTGACGGGGATCGTTTGGCCCGTGACGAATGCGTTGCCGACGACCATCAGCACGACCTCCGCGACCTCGCTCGCTTCGCCCAAGCGCCCGACGGGCAGCCTTTCTGCGACGTTGGACGCCTTGAGCGGTCCAGCCATTTCGGTGTCGATCGGTCCCGGTGCAACGGCGTTGACGGTGATCCCTTCGCGGGCGAGCCGTGCCGCATAGCCGCGCGTCAAGCCTTCGAGCCCGGCTTTCGATGCGTTGTAGTGAACGCCAACCAAGCCGGGGCCGCGGGCGGCGGCCGACGAGACGTTGACGATGCGGCCCCAGCGCCTCGCGCGCATGCCGGGCAGCACTGCCTGCGTGCAGAGAAACGCCGATTTCAGATTGACGGCGAGCGTTCGATCGAACTCCGCTTCCGCGAGATCGTCGATGTCGACGATCGTCGCGGTGCCCGCGTTGTTCACGAGCACGTCGATCAGGCCGAGGCGGTTTTCCACCTCGGCGATCATCGCTTCGACGTCGTCTGCGACCGATACATCGGCGCATACCGCGATCGCGCGGCCTCCGGCGCGTTCGATTTCCGCGACGACGTCGGCCGCGTCGTTCTCGCGTTGCCGATAGTTGACGGCGACTGCTGCGCCGGCTGAGGCAAGCGCGATCGAAATGGCGCGTCCGATTCCGCGCGAGCCGCCGGTCACCAAGGCGACACGATCGTTTAAGTTGAGCGAATGAGCTGGCATCGTGGAACTCCTCGGTTGCGGGGGGTCGAACCGGTTGTGGCCTCGTCTGCGAGGCGTGGTGTCGCCGAGCGAGGCGTTGCCGGAAAGCATCCTGGTTTGCCCCCTCCAAAGCGTCTTCGCCGGAAAGTCGCCCTCATGCTTTCATCGATCTTTCGGCCGTTCTGGCTTGCGGATTCAACCGGTCGATGCAACAGTTTGATGAAATCGCTCAGCTGGTGTGTCGAAGTTTAATGTTTTCCGGGGGCGTTCATTGAGCCGCCTTGCTACTGCATTAAGCCGCGCCCGTGAGTAGACGGAGAGAGCGGCAAGAAGCATTGGTCGCCGGCAAAAGCGATAGAATGCCCGCTCTGCAAAAGACAATATTGACGGGGTACACGGCATGGAGCGGCCGGGCGCGCAGCGTTGGCATGAGCAAACGTTTCTAGGTGTCTTTCGCGGACAACCTGAGAAGGAGCAGGCGCTCCTCCGGATATGCCTGGGCATGGTCGTGTTGATCGGCTATATCGCCGTCGCCGCGCTCCAACGCACGGCCGCCGCGTATGACACTCTGGGCGTGGTTTTCGCATACGTGGTATTCGGCGTGGCGACATACATAGCCGCGACCGCCGCGACAGTTCGGCCGCGCCTTCGATTGACGGTCACCACCATTGCAGACCAGGCGCTTGTCATGACTGCCTTGGCGCTCGGCGGGCGCGTGGCGCTGCCCTTGCTCTGGGTCGTGTTCTGGTTCCTTGTGGGTGCCGGTTGCCGCCACGGCAAGCGGCCGTTGCTACTTTCATGTGCAGTTGCGCTTGCAGGCGTCGTGATTTTGATGCGCGTCGAGCCGTGGTGGAGAGAAAACCTCGCGGTGGGATTGGGCATCATGCTCAGCATCGCGGCGACTTCCGTGTACTTGATGGCCCTCGTGCATCGGCTCGAACGGCAGGCTGCGACGGACCCTCTGACAGGACTCAGCAACCGCATTCGCCTCGAGCAGGCGATCGCTAAAGCGACTGCGGCGCGAGACGACGATAAAGGACAGTCTGTCTTGATGTTCATCGATCTCGACGGCTTCAAGTACGTCAATGACGCTTATGGGCATGCGGTGGGTGATGAACTGTTGCAGTGCTTCGCCAACGGTCTGCAGACACGCATTCGCCGCGGCGATACGGTTGCCCGCCTGGGAGGCGACGAGTTCGCGGTGCTCGCCCGCCACGTGCATGGCGACGCCGGCGCGCGCGCGATTGCCGACGGTATTCACGACATCCTTCATGGGCTTCGAGAGATCGGCGGTCATCCCGTCGCCGTATCGGCCAGCATTGGCGTGCGCATGCTCGGTAGCAATAACGCGGACGAACGTCTTGATGTACACGCCCTGATGCGCCAGGCCGATAGCGCGATGTATCGCGCCAAAGCGAACGGGACGGACAAAACCTCATTCTTCGATGAGACGGGTGCCGGCGTGTAAGCGGACAGGGTTCCCGGCGGTGTCCTGCTCGTGTTGGCGAGCGCATTTGATGCAGGTGCCGGGCCGCGGACGCGGCCGGGCGCGCGTTGCACGACGAAGTGCGCGAAGCGGCCAGCGGGACCGTCGCGCACTTCGCGGTCGGCTTGACGGATGGCATTTCGAAGCTGGCCGTCCATGCCATTCTTGCTCCTTTGACGCAAAAGGTGTTGAGTGCGGCGCATGCGTGAGCGCGTTCGTGATCACGAAAAAGAAGGTTCGGTTTTTCCGAAGCTGCATTTCCGTTATTTCTGCTTTTTCCTCGACGCCTTCTCACCGTACTCTTGAGCCGTACCCACGAAGGAGGTGTCTCATGCAAGTCCTGTTCAAGTCCCGCGACCGTGAAGCCGTCCGTCTGCGCAGCTTCGCGCGCCAACGCATCCGGTTCGTGTTTCGCCGCATGGACTGGCTGATTTCGAAGGCGACCGTCAGCATGTCGGACATCAACGGCCCGCGCGGCGGACTCGACAAACGCTGCCAGGTGCAGGTGCAGACGCCCGATGCGACGCCTGTCGTCGTGACGTCGATCGCAAGAGACTGGCGCGGCGCACTCGATCTCGCGCTGGCCCGCGCGGCGCGTTCGATCATCCGCAGGCAGCAGGCGCGCATTGCGACTCGGGGTCCCCGTGATTTCGATGCCGTTTACCGGGGTAGCGGCCTCTAGGCGCGACAAGGCCTAGCGGACTGCCCCTAAAACAATGCCGCTCGATTCGTTCTGGAAGGCTCGGATAGCAACGCACCGCTGGGCGCTACCTATCACCGGAGCTTGGTGGCCGCCGGGTAATTCGCTTCCTGGCATTGCCATATCGGGCCCCTCAGTCGGTTGCAACCGGCGAACGCGGCGACGAATTGCCGGGACGTCGCCGCGATAAAGGCGAGATCGATTGTGCGACTGCAGTCAATATCCGCGAAACAGCGTACTGCCGGCTTTCCACCAACATCCGTTGGTAAAGTAGTGAACGAACGACCGCAGTACTTCAGAAAGAGACGGTGGCAAGCGCTGTTGTCGAATGACATAAAGGGTCGATGGGCGACCTTTGCACGGTTCCATTTCTCGGCTCGCAAGGCGCGATCGGCCCAATGGAACTATCGCATTGCGATCATCGTCAGCGCAGCCGTATCGCGGACGCCGCCGGCGCCTTAGTCGGGTTCCGCCTGCTGGCATTCCGCCTGATACCAACGCCACCGTTTTGCTGGAGCCTATTCATTTATCGCCGCTGCTCAATTCGTGGTGCTCATGCGAGTGCGTGGCCATCCGGCCGGGTGCGGCCATCGCCACCCACCGGCACGTGCTCTCACGAGGACATTCGAACGTCGCGTTCACATCGGAAACGGCCCCGCTAAACGTTGAACAGTTCGCTACGCGCCGCGTCCATGATCATCGCCACAGCCGGGTGGCTGACGTGGCGCTCGATAGAGATTGCAAAAAATTCCTCGACGATCGAATTGATCTGCCCGACTATCGTCAGGTTGTGCTCTGTCTGCAACTGGCTTTCGAGCACGGTTGGCGCGAACAGCAGGCCGCGGCCTTCGCGGCCGAATGCCATGGTCATCGCTCCGTCGTCGAACTCGCCGACGATGCGCGGCGAAATGGCGTGCGAGGCGAGCCAGTGATCCAGCTTGCGCCGCACGGCGGATTCCGTGCCGGGCAGTAGCACAGGCAGCTTGTCGAGCGACATCGGGAAGCGTTTTTTGCTGCTTTGAATCAACGCCTGGGTTCCGAAGCAGCTTAGCGTCGAACGTCCGAGGCGGTGATTGAACGCCTTGATGTTGACGTCGACGGGAATGGGGGCGTCCGCGATGATCAGATCGAGGCGGTGCACGGCCAGTTGCGCGAGCAGCGCGTGCAGTTTGCCTTCGTGACAGATCATGCGCAGCGACGCCGACGCGCTCAGCGCGGGTTCCAGCAGCCGGTACGCAATCGCCTTGGGGACCGAATCCGCGATCCCGACGCGAAACCGCGTTTGCGCACCGGATTCGCTTTCGCGCCGCACAGCGCTTTCGAGTTCCGAACCTAACGAAAATATCTCGTCGGCGTAGTCGAGCGCGAGGCGCCCCGCATCGGTCAGTTCGAGCGTGCGGCCGGTTTTCCTGAACAGCTTCTTATCCAGCGCCTCTTCGAGAAGCTTGATCTGGCCACTGAGCGTTTGCGGCGTGATGTGCAACTGCTCGCCCGCGCGCACGATGCCGCCCGCGCGAGCCGCGACCCAAAAGTAATAGAGATGCTTGAAATTCACGAACCCTCCACCGATTACGGAAAGATACGTTTTTCTCGAAGTATCAACAATAAAAATACGAATTTTATGTTGGCATGAGCTCAGTTAGATTAAAACCTCGCCCCGAAGCGTCGGCGGGCGTTTCATGACAGCTGACAGAGGTGACATATGGCATCGGTTGCAGAATTGCTGCGTGCGAAAGCTTCCCGGACAGTGTGGTCGATCGAGGCATCCGCTTCGGTTTGCAACGCGATATCGATCATGGCTCACAGGGAGGTTGGAGCGCTCATCGCCACGCACGACGGGCGCATAGCCGGCATCGTGACGGAGCGCGATTACGCCCGGAAGATCGTTCTGATGGAACGCTCGTCAACGAATACGCCTGTGCGCGACATCATGTCGACGGCGGTGCGTTATGTCAGTCCGGAGCAGACGACGGACGAGTGCATGGCGATCATGACAGAACATCGGATTCGCCATCTGCCTGTGCTCAGCGCAGGGCAGGTGACAGGAATGGTGTCGATCGGCGACCTGATCAAGAACCTGATTTCCGAGCAGGAACACACCATCCGGCAACTGGTGCACTACATCCACGGCAACGGTTTTCACGCCGCTTTTGATGGATCGAAGGCACCACCGGCGGCGAGCTTGCGTAGCTAAAAATATTACTGTTCGTAATGTACTTGCGCGCGCAAATGGAGCGCGTTGCGGGCAGTTTCGCGACTCATCGAAAGAGGTTTTTATGTACACGCAAATCATCAGCAAATTACGACTTGCTGCCGGTGCAGTCACGCGCGGGACGGCCGCGCTGGGTCTGGCGGGACTGCTGGCGCTGGGCGCCGTGGCGTCGAACGACGCCGAGGCGAAGCGCGTAGGCGGGAGTCAAAGCATCGGGCGGCAGTCGCAGACGGCGTCGCCGTCTGGACAAGCGCAGCAAAGCCAACAGGCACAACAGGCACAGCCGGCACAACAGGCCGCGCAGGCGCCTGCTGCGGCAGCGGGTAACCGCTGGATGGGCCCGCTGGCGGGTCTCGCTGCGGGCCTTGGGATTGCAGCATTACTGTCGTCGTTTGGCCTGGGCGAAGGGCTGGCGCAGATGCTGTCGAATGCGTTGCTGATCGGAGCGGTGATTTTCGCCGGCGTGATGCTATTCCGCTTTATCGCCAACCGGCGTCGTCCGGATCTTGCCTATGGACACGGTCCCGTGAACCGCCAGCAAACGAACGGCTCACGGTTTCTGAATCAGATCCCGCAAGCGCGGCCTGAAGCGAACTTGCGGGGCTGGCCGAACGCGGCGATGGGTTCGACGGGAGCAGCGGACACGGAGAGGACAACGGGACTACCACTCGAGCAAGATCAGGCGGCGTTTCTTGTATCGGCAAAGACCTTGTTCATGCGCCTTCAAGGTGCATGGGACCGGAACGAGCAGGGTGACCTGTTCGAATTGACGACGCCGGAGATGTTCGCGCAAATCAAGCGGGACCTCGAAGCTCGGGGTCGCCAGGTGAGTCATACGGAAGTCACGCAACTTGACGCGGAAGTGCTTGGCACAGAACGCAATGCGGATGAAACGCTGGTTAGCGTTCGCTTTTACGGTCAAATGCGGGAAGACGATGCGCCGACTGCCCAGCCGTTCCAGGAAGTCTGGAACATGGTCAGCGACGCACGTGGCAACCAGGCGTGGCGACTGGCCGGCATTCAGCAAATTGACGGATGAGAGTGTAGTTGAAACCGGCAGCGGCCTGCTGCCGGTTACTCGTGAGGGTGGCGCGCGCTGCGGAACTACCTGAGACCAACCTGAGACCAACCTTTCGCCAGCGACCGTGCGTGAGAAAGTCGAGCGCCACTTGCGGAGTGGCAAACGCTGGGCGCATGAGGCGATAGTCGGCCAATTGCGGACCGTCCTCTGCGGCTCGGTGCGGACATTTGACGGTCGCCTACAATTCTGTAGCGGCCACTCGGGGATGGACTTGGTCAACCTTTCCATCGTGTGCATGTCGGTGTTGTTTGTCCCGTATCAGGTCGCCGTGCCTCGCAAATCTCTAATATGCTGATAGACAGTGGCACGTCCCATCCCCAACACATTCGCGACGTAGTTGGCAGCGCTCTTCCCCTTGAACGCCCCTTCGGCCCACAGCGCTTCGACGATCTCGCGACGATGGTCGCGAGTCAGCGAATTCAGCGCCAACTGACGTTCCTGGAGCCACGTGTGAAGGAACGTGTTGATGCGTTCCTGCCAGTCGTCCTTGAACAGCTCTTCGGGCTGCTTAACCACGCCGGCGCCGGAGATCACACGATCGATCACATGTTTGATGTCTTCGAACACGGCGATGTTGTAGTTCACGCACATCACGCCGACAGCGCTACCGGCATCGTCGAACAACACCGTGCTGACGCACCGCATCCGCCTCCCATCCCAATTGATTTTCTCATACGGCCCGACCGTACCGGACTCCGCGGAATGGTCGATCTCTTCCAGCGCGGAGTCGTCGCCGAGTTCGCGCTTCGACAGATTATTGGCGATATAGGCGATCGTTTGACTTTGCAGGTCATGAATGACGATTTCGACGTACGGGAAAAACAGCAGCGCAATGCCATCGGCGACACGGCTGTAGCGATCCAGAAGTAGCCGACGTGCGGCCGTTGTCTTGGGCTTTCGCATAGGGATGGGTGCTTGCAGGTTTCTGAAAGTCCACTCGGGTGGGCGGGCGGTATTGCAGGTCCGAAAATGTCCCGCATTTTGCCATGAGCGATACGGTACTTCTGCTCGATAGCACGACGGCCCGGAGGCGAAGCGACTGAATCGGCCGGCTTGGATGAGTCATGCAGCAGTTTTCCTTCAATGCGTTCGGGAAGTACGGCATTGCGGGCGATCATCGCGATACGCTGGCCCGGTGTCGCGAGATGAAGGTGCGCCCGTGCGATAAGAACACCGGGGGTCGAGCACGATGTCATGTTGGATCGCCAGCTTCGCGAGTTCCAGCTTCAGTGCTTGCGACGGACTGGTCGCCGTGGACCGGACCAGCATGTCGGCGAACAGCCTTTGCCATTGCTCCGGCGACTTGGCGCGATCTGGCGCTTCGGCAAGATCGTGGCGATCACTTCCATGCCCGCTCGAGCAGTCAGATATTTGAACAGTTCATAGGCAATCGCCACGTCTTCAAGACCCAGCCCGATCGAGCGAAAAAACGTATGCTTTTTTCGATAGGATGGCTTGATCGCTTCGCCGCACATGAGTTCAGCGAGATCGCCCAGCACGGCTTCGGGGCGCCAGCCATGGTGTTCCGAAGCCAGCTTCATCTCGCCCGCACTGGCTGGGGTGGTACGGCGGTAGTCGCAATAGACGTCCATGTCGGCAAGCCATGCGGGCGGAATCTCGTGAGCGTTCGCCACGTTGGTGCTGATAGACGTGATGAGCGCTGGCTTGCCGAGCATGTTTTCGTGCAGCACCGGGGTGCCCGACGAGGTACACAGCGCAACGACGTCGGCGTCGGCGACACAGTCTTCGATCCTTGTGCAGATGGAGACTCTTTCATCGAGCGCCGCGAGCTGCGCACGTTTTTCGGTGTCGTTCGCAAGTCCGGGCGAAGACACCCGAATCGATTGCCACGGCCGCACCGACGCCAGATGGCGCAAATGAGCCTGTCCCACCGCACCCGCGCCGACAATCGCGAGCCGGCTCGCATGATCAGCGGCGAGTTGCTCTACCGCGAGTGCGGTCGCCCCGGCGGTGCGCTCGATCGTCAGCAGACCTGAATCACACCACATCAGCGGTTGTCCCGTTTCCATCGACATCAATGCCGTCCACGCGGTAATGATCGGCTTCGCCTGCGTGACGATGTATGGCGACAGCTTCGCGCCGAACACCTTCGCGTCCGCCATCACGCCCAGATATGTGATGAAGTCGCCTGCGCCCTCCGGAAAAAGAGTCAGCGTCTGTGGCGGTTGCGCCGCCATGTGGCTTCCCAGCGCGCGAAACATCTGCGCCAACACGCTGCGCACGTCGAGGTGAGGTAGTGCCTCGCGAACGCCTTGCTGGTCGACGATCAGGGGCAATGCGTTTTCTGACTGGCTCATTGAACTGCGCTCCAAAACGTTGCCGGGGTTCGGCGGTGAGGCGATTCTAAGCAAAAATGTCCAGTCTGGACATTAATTTTGAAAATGGCTTGCTTTTCTATCTGTCCAGAATAGACTGTCAATCCAGAGCAGGAGTGAGCCCGGCGCGTCAGCCGCCTCATGCGATGTCTCGGAGCGGGTCGGTCAACCGTCGCGCATGCCTTCAATTGTCGTCGCCCAAACACACAGGGAACCTCTTATGTTTCGGAAGCTTCAACTTTCACTTTTCGTCGCTGCTGCGTTGGTGGGCTCGCTCGGGACCGTCGGCGCGCAGGCTCAGGACACCTTGCGCTTCGGCATCGAGGCAGCCTACCCGCCGTTCGAAAGCAAGTCGCCGAGCGGGCAGTTGCAGGGCTTCGACGTCGACGTCGGCAATGCGGTCTGCACGAAGCTGGGCGTGAAGTGCGTGTGGGTCGAAAATGCGTTCGATGGACTGATTCCCGCGTTGGAAGCCCGCAAATTCGACGTGATCAATTCCGCGATGAACATCACGGACAAGCGCAAGCAATCGATTGAATTCACGAAGCCGATCTATATCGTGCCGATCGTGATGGTGGCCCGACGTGGCTCCGGCCTGTTGCCCGACGTGAAAAGTCTGCAGGGCAAACGGGTGGGCGTGTTGCAGGGGTCGTCGCAGGAGGATTTCCTCAAAGCTCACTGGGCGAATGCCGGCGTAACGGTCGTCTCGTACCAGGACCAGGATCAGGTCTACGCCGACCTGATTGGTGGGCGCCTCGACGCTGCCGTTCAGGAAGCGCAAACTGCTGAGGACGGTTTCCTCGGCAAGCCCGCGGGCCACGAGTATGCGATCGTCGGCAAGCCGCTGAGCGATCCGGCAACGCTCGGCGAGGGCACCGGCTGGGGCTTGCGCAAGACCGACAAGGCGCTGGTCGCGAAAGTCGATGCCGCGCTCGACGCGCTGAAGAAAGACGGCACGTTGAGCAGTCTTTCGCAGAAGTATTTCAACCGCGACATCATCGCGAAGTAACGGATCCACGAGCCGGCGCCAGAGGTTTCGCACCGGCTTGCTGCGCAGAACGCGGCAGTCCGGCGTCCAGTCCCGACGGAAAGAAGAGCGAAGCGAGCTTATGGATTTCGATGTGATAGTGCTGGGTGCCGGGATCGTCGGCGTGTCGTCCGCGCTGCAGTTGCAGGATCGATGCCGCCGGGTGGCACTGGTGGACCGGCGCGCTCCCGGCGAAGAGACCAGCTTCGGCAACGCGGGGCTGATTGAAAGCTCTGCGGTCGTTCCCTACGGTTTCCCGCGCGATTTCGGCACGTTGCTGCGCTATGCAAAGAATCGTTCGACCGACCTGTACTGGGACTATCGGGCGTTGCCGCACTTTGCGAGCTGGCTGGCGCGCTTCTGGTGGGAATCGTCCCCCGAGCGATTGATGGCCGCCGCGCGCGACATGTTGCCGTTGATCCAGCAAAGCGTTGCGGAACATGATCGGCTTATCGAGCGCGCGCAACTCGGCCATCTCGTTCGCGACAGCGGCTGGATCGACACCTATCGCACCCCAGCGGAATTTTCGCGGCAGGCGGCGGCCGCCGCGATGACTGCCAAGACCTATGGCTTGCGGGTCGTGGTGCTGGATTCGGCGGCGCTGGCCGCGCGCGAGCCGGGCCTCGCGGACGGCTTTTGTGGCGCGTTGCATTGGCAGGACCCGAAGAGCATCGTCAATCCCGGGGCACTGACCAAAGGTTATGCAGATCTTTTCGAAGCAGGCGGCGGGACGGTGTTCACCGGCGACGCCACCACGCTAACGGCGCAAGCGGGGGCCTGGACGGTTCAGACGTCATCGGGCAGGATCAGCGCAAAAGAAGTCGTGGTGGCGCTCGGTTCATGGTCTGACCGCGTTTTCGCGCCGCTTGGCTACCGCATTCCTTTGCGCGCGAAGCGCGGTTATCACATGCACTACCGTCCCACCCGGCAGATGCTGTCGATGCCGTTCGTCGACGCGGAGCAGGGCTACGTGGTAGCGCCGATGGAAGGGCGCTTGCGGCTGACCACGGGGGTCGAGATCGCACGGCGCGACGCCAGGCCCACGGGCATCCAACTCGACCGCGCGGAGCGCACCGCCCGGCCGAGCTTCGGTCTGGGTGAGCGACTCGACGCGAGTCCGTGGCTCGGCCTGCGTCCTTGCACACCCGACATGCGGCCCGTCATTGGGCGCGCGCCGCGCCATCCCGGGTTGTGGTTCGCATTCGGTCACAACCACCATGGCTTGACCCTGGGTCCTGTGACCGGGCGACTGCTGGCGGAGATGATGACAGGGACACCGACCTGTGCGGATGCGCGTCCGTTTCGCGTTGAACGGTTCCGTAGTTAGCGACAGGAACGGCCCGGCCCTAAAGATCTAGTTGGGTGGACTACGATCAACTTTTGTGCACGTCGAGGAGCCGCGCAAATGCTGGGATTCCGATGCTCCTCCCTATTTGCGTTCTTTTCCTGATCGGGACCGTGACAGACATTGTGACCGCCGGTACTGTCAACGGCTGTTGAGCATTCAGCAGCAGTCAACCACGGTATAACTGACGACCGTCCGGCATGGGTCGATGCCGGCCTCTCGTTGCCACGCACGCCGCTCGCTCAACATACGCAATCACCGATCCGGGCACGACGCCGACAGCCACGTCGGTCCCGATGATGCCCCACCTTTCTGGCCTAAAATATCTCAAAAGAGCATCCGCCCGGGGGCATCATGAAAGCACTTATCGTTGCTGCGACATTGACGGCTGGCTGTTCCCTCGCCTACGCGCAGACTTACCCGCAGGAAGCGCTGGCTGACCAAAGCACGGGGGCCTATAGAGCGCAATTGGAAGCGCAGAAGCAACAGATCGAACTCCAGAACGAACAACTCCAATTACTGAAACAACAGCGCGACCTGGATTTGGTGAGGCAGCAGCGCGAACTGAATTCGCTGAGACAACAGCGCCAATTCGACTTGCTGAGACAGCGGCGCTAGATCGCTGTGAGGCGCGGCACCCGCCTCAAGATCCGGCTTGGCAACGGCCATTGCAGCGCCGAACGCTCTGCTCGCACCAGCCGAACGTCGCGACCGACATCGTGTTCGAAGCGGAGAAGAACTGCTTGTAATATCGATCGAGGGCGGCGGGGCGGATCAGCGCAGATGTCCCCGCCGTAGGTCGCTCTCGCGCGCGGCGACCGCTCACATGACGTGGACGAGATCAATGTAACTGCTTCTTCAGATCGCTCAGTTCGGCGGGGACGGGCAAAAATAGCCTTCCACCTCGCCCCGACGGCCATAGCCATAAGTAAAGCGGACCCATCATCGGCTTTTTTATTGCTTTACCCGCTCCTCGTTCTAACCGACAGTAACCTCAGCGCGCCGCCACGGCAGCTTGCAGCCGAAACGCGATTGATCAGTGCTGACGGCTACCGACGACAATGATGACCTGCATTGCAGCAAATCTGCGGGTCCGGGAGACGAGACGATGAGTCATGTGGAAGCTTAATCAACTATCGGCTTACGAAGTCAGGGCCATTCACTTCGGGCAACGCACGGTCGGCCCGGCCATGGGCATATCACTTTGCCGCTATCTCTGTTAATGACGCTGGATTTATTGCGTCATCGCGATGCACGCCTGCAGGGACCTCTCGAAAAGGTGATGCCTAACTGGGAATTAACGAACACCGAAAACCATACCGCTCCGGCAAGTTTCACCATTCCCAATAGCAAAGATATCGATGTCTGGTTATCTAAATTATCAGAAAAACAAGGCATCGAGATGAAGACTTCAATTAATGATTAGATCCCGGATTGCTTTTTATTTTTAACCGACATTCATACTGGATTCGATATGTCTAACCATGTGATTTTGCCGCGCATCCTCCAGGTCGGCGCCAACGCCAGCGAGACAGTTCCCACGGTTCTGGCGACTCTCGGCTGCAGTCGACCTCTGATCATCACCGACAAGATGATGGTGCAGTTGGGCTATGCCGGGCGCATTCAGGAAAATCTCGCCGCCAATGGCATGACAGCCGAAATTTTCGCTGATACGGTCCCCGAGCCCACGGTTGACTCGATTCGAGCTGGCGTGGAGAAGGCTCGCGCAGGAGACTACGACAGTATCATTGCACTGGGCGGCGGCAGTCCGATCGACAGCGCCAAGGCGATTGGCATTCTTGCCAAGCATGGCGGAGAAATGCGCGACTATAAATTTCCGCGCATTGTTACCGAAGTTGGGTTGCCCATTATCGCGGTGCCCACCACTGCGGGAACCGGCTCGGAAGTGACCCGTTTCACGATCATCACTGACCAGCAGAACGACGAAAAAATGCTCTGTGTGGGCATCGGCTTCATGCCCGTGGCAGCCTTGGTCGACTATAACCTGACCCTCAGCCTGCCGCCGCGCGTCACCGCCGATACGGGTATTGATGCGCTGACCCACGCGATCGAAGCCTACGTCAGCCAGAAAGCCAACCTGTACAGCGACAGTCAGGCCCTGGCGGCCATGCGCTTGATTGGCCCCAATCTGCGTAAAGCCTATCGATCCGGCCAGGATACAGCCGCCCGCGAAGCCCTGATGCTCGGTTCGACGCTCGCCGGCGTGGCGTTTTCCGCTGCGTCCGTGGCGCTGGTACACGGCATGAGTCGACCGATCGGCGCCTTTTTCCACGTTCCCCATGGGCTGTCCAACGCCATGCTGCTGCCCAGTGTGACCGCGTTCTCGATCCCGGCGGCGGAAGAACGCTACGCTGATTGCGCTCGTGCCATGGGCGTGGCCGACAGGCAGGACAGTACGCAGACCGCCAATGCCAGGTTGCTCGCTGAATTGCGGTCGATCAACGCTGACCTTCAGGTGCCGATGCCCGAACAATTTGGTATCGACCGCGAGCGCTTCTTCAGCTTGATGCCGACCATGGCACGGCAGGCTCTGGCCTCCGGCTCGCCTGGCAATAACCCACGCGTGCCCTCGGTCGAGGAAATGGTCGAGCTCTACCGCGGTCTCTGGTAAGCAAATTCCCCCCTCAAAAAAATCGCATCTGAGCGATCGAAGTGAAGGTCATTCAGATGCGACAACAACTCTTGGCATCGGGAAGCAGAACCCTATTCCCATCGCCAATTTTGTGGCCCTTAGAGCCTGTTCCGATCCCAGCAAGGAGTATGAAATGCAGCCCTTCAACGACGACGCAGACGTGGTTCACTTCATCAACGGTCGCCGCGTGCCAGGCACCGGCACTCGAAAGCAGCCGATATTCAACCCCGCGACCGGTTCTCCGGCACGCATGCTGCACCTCGGCGACGCGTCCGACGTAAGTGCCGCCGTAGCGTCGGGGAAACAGGCGTTCCAGGGATGGAGTAATACGCCACCCATCCGTCGCGCGCGCGTCATGCGCCGCTTTCTCGAACTGATGAACCAGCACAAGGACGAACTGGCAGCGATCATGACCGCCGAGCACGGAAAAGTGTTCAGCGATGCGCAAGGCGAAGTGGCACGGGGCATCGATGTGATCGAGTTTGCCTGCGGCATTCCGCAATTGCTGAAGGGTGACCATACGGAACAGGTGTCGACCGACATCGACAACTGGACGACCCGCCAACCACTCGGCGTTGTCGCGGGAATCACGCCTTTCAACTTTCCGTGCATGGTGCCTTGCTGGATGTTTCCGATCGCGATTGCCGCAGGCAATGCGTTCATTCTGAAGCCCAGCGAGCGTGATCCCTCAGCGTCGCTCTACATGGCCCGCTTGCTGCAGGAAGCCGGGTTGCCTGACGGAGTGTTCAACGTCGTGCAAGGGGACAAGATAGTCGTGGATGCTCTGCTCGAACATCCTGACGTAAAAGCGATCAGTTTCGTCGGTTCGACGCCGATTGCCAACTACATCTACGAGACGGGGGCAAAGCACGGAAAACGGATCCAGGCGCTCGGCGGAGCGAAGAATCACATGGTTGTGATGCCCGACGCTGACATTGATCAAGCCGTCGACGCTTTGGTCGGCGCAGGCTACGGCTCCGCGGGTGAACGGTGCATGGCGATCTCGGTCGCAGTCCTCGTAGGCGACGTTGCGGACAAGCTGATTCCGCGACTCGCTGATCGAGCACGCTCCGTAATAGTAAAGAACGGCACGGAGCCCGACGCCGAGATGGGGCCGATCGTCACGCGTCAGGCGCTGGAACGCATTGAAAACTACATCGCGATTGGCGTCGAAGAGGGCGCGTCGCTGGTTGTCGATGGACGTGGCCTCAAAGTTCCGGGGCACGAGGAAGGCTTTTTTACCGGTGCCACGTTGTTCGACCACGTCACGCCCGAGATGCGAATCTATCAAGAGGAAATCTTCGGACCGGTGCTGTCCTGCGTCCGTGCGAAGGACTTTACAGAGGCCGTCGACCTGGTCAACGCGCACGAATTCGGCAATGGCGTCGCCTGTTACACTCGCGATGGACACATCGCGCGCGAGTTTGGCCGGAGAATTGAGGTTGGAATGGTTGGCATCAACGTACCGATTCCGGTACCGATGGCGTGGCACGGATTTGGCGGCTGGAAGCGTAGCTTGTTCGGTGACACGCACGCGTATGGCGAAGAAGGCGTCCGGTTCTATACGCGTCAGAAGTCAATCATGCAACGCTGGCCGGAGAGTATCGAGCAAGGTGCCGAATTCGCGATGCCGACGGCGAGGTAGTCTTTCCACTGCAAAACCCGCTACAGCTCCCGTGCTGCCACATCCCGGCACGGGAGAGCACACCACCGGTCCTGAAGTCGCAGACCTTCAAATCCGAACGGATGCGCCCGACATCATGCGCTGCGGCAAATGTCGACAACCGTGCGACCGCTCAGCTTTCCATCCATCATTTGCACGGCTGCCTCCGGCACGTCGTGCAACGCTATTCGGTGCGTGAGTTCGGCGAGCTTTGCTCGATCCAGGTCCGCAGCGAGCCGATTCCACGCTATCTGACGATGAGCGATCGGACACATAACCGAGTCGATGCCCAACAGTTTTATACCGCGCAGAATGAAAGGCGCAACGTTCGCCGGGAACTCCATGCCTTGCGCGAGACCACATGCCGTTACGGCGCCGCCATATTTCGTCTGTGCGCATGCGTTGGCAAGCGTATGCGAGCCGACAGAATCCACCACCGCCGCCCAGCGCTCTTTCTGCAACGGCTTGCCGGCTGCCGACAGCGAGTCCCGATCGACCACATCGGCGGCGCCGATACGCTTCAGAAAATGCGCCTGCTCCGGCTTGCCCGTCGATGCCACGACCGTAAATCCCCAACTGCTCAATAGCGAGATTGCCACGCTGCCCACACCGCCGCTCGCGCCGGTCACGAGGACTTCACCGTCGGCCGGCTTGACACCGGCCTGTTCCAGCGCAAGGCAGGATAGCATCGCCGTGTAACCGGCCGTCCCGATTGCCATGCTTTCGGCCGTTGATAGTCCCGGCGGTACCGCAATCAGCCAGTCGGCCTTCAGGCGGGCTTTCTCTGCGAGGCACCCCCAGTGTGTCTCGCCGAGGCCCCATCCGTTGACGAGGACTATATCTCCCGCTTTCCAGCGAGAATCTGTCGATGTCACCACCTCGCCGGCGCCATCGATACCCGCGACCATTGGCCAGGCGCGTACGACCGGACCGCGGTTCGTGACCGCTAGCGCGTCCTTGTAGTTAAGCGTCGAGTGCGCGATACGAATGAGCACTTCGCCGGCTGCGAGGGGATGCTCGTCGAGGGTTCGGTCATCGAGGCTGGTAACCCCGGCCGAAAAACCGCTGTCATTCTGCTGCAGATAAAGGGCTGAAAAAGCCATGCTTGACCTCCTTGACGGTAAACGCAGGCGATCAGGCATGGCGAAGTGATACATCCGGACAACATAAACCATGCAAGGATGTACCACTGCGCCATGCCTGACGGCTTCCACGGGCATAAGGCGACCGGTGCCGCGGCAAGCAATGTCACGTCGCTATCTGTCGCGCCGCGCTTCTGGACCTCAGCCACTCCATCGTCACCAGAAGCAGGCTCGAAAATACAATCAGAATTGTCGCAAGGGCAGCAATCGTCGGCGTAATGTTTTCCCGGAGGCCGATGAACATCTGCAACGGCAATGTACCTTGTGTCGGACCCGCGATGAACATCGTGATGACGACATCATCGAGCGACGTGGCGAATGCAAACAGGGCTCCAGAAATAACGCCCGGCGCAATGATCGGCAGGGTGACGGAGAAGAACGTCCTGACGGGCGACGCACCGAGGCTCAGGCTCGCGCGCACGTAATTCTGGTTGAACCCGGCAAGGGTGGCGTTGACAGTGACCACCACGAATGGAGCAGCGATAGCGGTATGACCCAAAATCAGACCAAGGTACGACCCGGCTAAGCCCCACTTCGCAAAGAACAGATACATCCCGACGGCAGTGACGATCACCGGCACGATCATCGGCGAAATCAAAATGCCGATCAGCGCGCCCTTGCCTTTGAACGTCGCCTTGTTGAGGCCCAACGCGGCCAACGTCCCGAGGACAGTGGCCAGGATCGTGGCAAGCGGGGTTACGATGAAGCTGTTTTTTCCGGCACGAAGCCAGTCAATGGACGTAAACAGATTGTGGTACCACTTGAACGAGAACTTGTGTATCGGATAGACCAGGAATGTATTGTCCGTGAAAGAAAGCGGGATGATCACCAGTATCGGCAAGACCAGAAAAAGCAGGATCATGACATTGGTCGATCGCAAAAAGTAGTGCCACGCGATCTCGGGAGCCGATGTATAAGGTGCAAAACGCAATACGGTCGTTTTCATGGTCCTAACCTACCTTCAGTTCGTTGCCAACGATCTTTCGATAAACAGCGAAGAGTATCAACGTCACGAGAAGCAGAACCGCTCCCAGTGCGCACGCCATGCCCCAGTTCAAGGCCACATTCGTGAAATAGGCGATGTAGTAGCTCACCATCTGGTCGCCGGCTCCGCCCAGCAATGCCGGAGTGATGTAGTAGCCCAAAGCCGTGATGAATACCAGCAGTCCGCCGGCGCCGACTCCTGGCAGCGTTTGCGGAAAGTAGACCTTCCAGAACGCGCCGAACGGGTGACTACCCAGCGAGATCGCTGCCTTCGTATAGCTGGCTGGCACTGATTTCATGACGCTGTACAGCGGCAGAATCATGAAGGGCAGGAGGATATGAGTCATCGAGATCAGCACCCCCGTCCGGTTGAACAGCAGTGTCAATGGAGACGATATCAGGTGCAGCGACAGCAACGCCTTGTTGACGAGGCCCGATCCTTGAAGGATGACGATCCAGGCGGAGATCCGCACGAGGATCGAAGTCCAGAAGGGAAGGAGCACCAGGATCATCAGCAGATTTGCCTTACCCGCCGGCAGACTGGAGATCCAATATGCCAGGGGGTAGCCGAGGAGCAGCGCGGCGAGCGTTACCAGGCCGCTAATCACGAACGTTCGCTTGAATACCTCCCGATATGCCGAGGCGCCTGGATCAACCGGAACGATGTCACCGGCAGAATTGCGACGGAAGTCCATCGTCGCGAGGAGATACTGGCTTGTGTATCGGGATGAATCTTTAGCGATTACCTGCCAGTAACCGGGATCTTCCCAACGCCGGTCGATTTCGATCAGCTTTTGTCGCACCTCGTGCGCAGGCAGCGCTGAATCATCGTCGCCGAACGGAAGTGCGCTGGAAGTCTTGTAAAACAGCGAACGGAAACCCTCCTTCTGCCCGTTCAGTCGACCGGCAGCGGTACCCGAACTGTTGTTCCCGCCGTTGCGCTCGATATCCAGCATCAGCCCGCGAAAAGCGTCATCCGGAACTGCCGATTTCCGATCCCAGTTTCGCAGCGCCGCCGTCGTGTCTGGCAACGCGTCAACGACTTCCGGACTCTGAATCGACCGCGAAATCATGGATGCAACGGGCATCACGAATACCAGAAAAATGAAAATAGCAAGAGGAGCGACCAGCGCCAGCGCCGCCATCTGTTTACGTAAATTCACGTTCCTAAGCGATCGCTTGAGCTCACGCAAATGCCAATCCTGCTGCTGAGTAGTTACCGCGCTCATGTCTCTCTCCTTCGCGTACCCATGTGTTCGAGCGATGGGTACGCGATTCGCGTTATTGCGCTGCCCACGCGGTGAAACGCTGTTCTAGCGCATCACCATGGTCGGTCCAGAACCCTACGTCGTTGGGGATAGCATCTTTGCCATTCTTCGGCGAGTTAGGCAGGTTTGCAAGAGTGGTTGCATCAAGCAACTTTAAGGCGCCCTTGTTGGTTGGCCCGTACGGAATGTGCTGCGCGAACGCAGCTTGGGACTGCGGTTCGAGCACGTAGGCAAGGTACTTCTCGGCTGCGTCCTTATTTTTCGAGCCCTTCGGAATTACGAAATAGTCCAGCTCATAGATGCTTTGGTACCACGAAATACCCAGGTTCTTGTTCCCCGCCCGCATTGCGGCATCGATGCGGCCGTTATACGCGGTGGACATCGAAACATCACCGGCGACCAGGAACTGGGGCGGCTGCGCGCCAGCCTCCCACCACTGAATGTATGGCTTGAGCTCGGCCATCTTCTTGAACGCCCGATTGACGCCAGCCTCCGTGCCCAGCACGGTGTACACGTCTTTCGCCGGAACGCCATCTGCCATCAGTGCGAATTCGAGGTTATAACGCGCCTCCTTTTTCATGCCACGCTTGCCAGGAAATTTCTTGACGTCCCAAAAATCCTTCCAGCCCTGTGGCGTGCCCTTCGTCAGCGTCGGGTTGTATGCCAGCACGGTCGACCACACGAATGTACCGGCAGCGCAGGGAGTCACCGATCCAGGCACCAGATCACCCTTTTTCGCGATCTTCGACCAGTCGAGCTTCTCGAAGAGTCCGTCCTGACAGCCGCGTCCGATGTCTGCCGACTCGACTTCAACGACATCCCACGTGACATCTTTGGCGTCGACCATCGCTTTGACTTTGGCCATTTCGCCCGTGTACTCAATCGCATTCGTCGCAATACCGCTCGCTTTCGAGAACGGTTCAACCCAGGCAGCCTTCTCGGCGTTCCCCACGGCGCCACCGTAATTGACCGTCGTAAGGCCGTCGGCCAATGCGAAAGCGGAACAACACATCATGGCAGCCACGCCGACCGTATTTCTAAAGAACCTCATTTCGTTCTCCTTGGCACAAGGTGATTTCGCTACGCGTGGTCAATTGAAAACTCTCAGATGATCTTCATGAAACGACAACGCGATTCGATTTCCCGGTTGGACATGGGCCGCGCCGTCCTGCCCGAGCGGAACCTTCACGAAACACTCTGTTTCTCCGGGGCAGCGGCAGCGTAGCCGGACGTGATCGCCGAAGTAGATCATCCCAAGCGTTTCGCTGTTGATGACATTGCGCTGCTGTTCGGATTGCCGTCCAATCGAGAGCCGCTCGGGACGGATCACCCCTGTGGCGTGGCTACCGACATTGAGCCCGGCAACATTCAGCGCGCGTACGGTCGTACCGTCTGCAATGCGCAATTCGCAATAATTACCATCCCGGCTTACGACGGTGCCTTCCACCCGGTTACTGTCACCAATGAAGTTGGCTACAAACAGATTCCTCGGCGATTCGTAGAGCGAGTCGACCTGGTCGAGCTGTTGGATCACCCCCTGATCAAAGACCGCTACTCGATCAGACATCGTGAGCGCCTCACCTTGATCGTGTGTGACGTACACAAAGGTCAGGCCAAGAGATTCGTGCAATGCCTTGAGCTCTATCTGCATGTGCTCGCGCAGCTGTTTGTCCAGCGCGCCAAGCGGTTCGTCCATCAGCACAAGCTTTGGGTTGAACACCAACGCACGCGCAAGCGCCACTCGCTGTTGCTGACCGCCTGAGAGCTGACCTGGCATTCGCTTACCCAGCTTTTCCATGTGGACCATCTCGAGCGCCCGCTTGACGCGCGCGGCCCGCTCGTCTGGCGGCATCTTGCGAACCTTGAGGGGATACTCGAGGTTCTGTCCGACGGTCAGGTGTGGAAAGAGTGCATAGTTCTGAAATACCATTCCAATGTCGCGTTTATGCGGCGGAATACGATTAAGTAACTGACCATCCAGCCAGATTTCGCCATCGGTTGGGTATTCAAACCCGGCGAGCATCATGAGACAGGTGGTCTTTCCCGAGCCAGACGGACCAAGCAAAGTGAGAAACTCCCCCTTCTGGATGTCGAGATTCAGGTCTTTGACGACGAGTGTTTCTCCGTCGTATGTCTTCCGAACATTGCGGAAGCTCACAAATGTGTTGCCCTGGTCTTGCATGATCGTTACCCTCAATGTCTTTCGGTGCGGAAGGCACCTGGCAGCGCAGGCGGTAGTGCTGTGTCTGCAGATCGGCTGCGGCGACAGGGCGGCGCACAGGGTACCTCCTTCCCCGTGCCTCGCCATGGGCGTTTTCGCGCCATGTGCTGCGTAGCTCGATTGAGGTTCTCGATAACGATTTCTGCGCCTCGCCGGGTGTTTTCGGTACCCGGGAGCTTGCGGTGTCGTACGTGCATCTTCGTCTCCAATCTTATAAATATTCGAACACCCCTTCGCTACAGCCTTTTTTCTTCCAGGGTGCTTGCTGCTATCGGCCGCGCCCACACATCAGCGGAGCGGTCGCGATTTGTTCCGGCTTGCCCGCAACGGTGACGTGTTCAGCTGGGCAAGTACTCCTCGCTCCAGCTTTCGCCGACTGCCCCTCGCGCAATCAACGTCGCAATCTGGGTATCGCTGTAGCCCATCTTGCGCAGCACCCCTCGGGTCGAGGCACCAAACTTTTCTGCTGGCGCCAGTGCGCGGATCGGAGCAACGTGAGGGCGAATCGCAAAAGGATCGAGTTGGATGACGCGTCGTCCACTCGGATGCTCGGCATACACACTGAATGAATAGCTGGCGTTATCGATACCCGGACGATTGTCTGCAGGGCGGCTGTAGCGTTGGCGCAAGTTGTCGATATTGTCCGGAATGGCTGCCGCCACATTGGCCGCTTGCAACCGCGTCTGCCAGGTTTCGGCGGAGGCCGTGGCGAACGCGGAGCTGAGAAACGCTGCGGGATCTGCCGCGTCGCGGATGCCCGTCAGCCCCTCTACGGCGTTTAGCTTGTCCAGTTCCTTTTCGCTGGCGTCCACATACAACCAGTCATCCGCGGCCCGAAAGAAGCGTGACAGGTTGCCAAAGCCCTGGGCGCTACGGCCGGAAGGCTCATCGAACGGGGCCCGCCGTGGGTAGTCGTAGCAGAAGGGAATCTGCACCAGGTTGCCGAGCGATGCCAGGGAGGTCCGGGCACGGCTGATCTGGCCGGTTCTGGCTTTGCGATATAACGCGGCGGCAACGCCGAGCGCTGCAGCGAACCCGCAATTCACGTCGATGGTTCCGACGTGAGCGTGTTCCTCTGGCGTTGCCATGCCGCCGCCGAAGCGCAGCATGATGCCGGTGCTGGCCTGGATCAAGTCGTCGTAACCGAGATAATCGGTCCGCGGGCCGCGACGCGGTCCCCCAAAGCAATCCAGTTGACAGAAAATCACGCCAGGGTTGACGGCCTGGAGACTGGCTTCGTCAAGACCCAAAGGTGCCAGTTGACGATCCGGTGCATTCATCACGATCACATCAACCGAACGAACCAATTGGTTAAACACCTCGCGTCCGTCAGGGTGGTTCAGGTCGACCAGGACGCTTTGCTTGCCGCGGCCCGAAGACATGCCAAAGACCACTGTGTTCCAGGGATCATAGTTGGGCGTTACGGGGTCGAGCTTGATAACCTCGGCGCCGAACCGGCCGAGGTAGGAGGTCGAATGCGGACCCGCGATGACATTGGTCAGATCGAGGACACGCACACCGTCAAGCCAGCCGCCAACATGCTGTTCAGATGGGGGCGGCAGTGCCGTGGGCGCGCACTTATCCAGGATGGCCAGGGCTTCTTCGAGACTCACCGTGCGGCGTGAGTCGGGCGAGAGCATCAAGTCGGCACTGTCTTCCAGCCAGGCGATCGCGCCGGGCTGTTTCATGTTGCCGTACTGGTGGTCGTCGACATCGACCACCAGACCCGCGGCGTTGGCGTGTTCGTCATGCAACCATTCTTGAGTCGATCGGTGGGGCGCACCGGGAAACCGGCCTTCGCCGAAAATTTTTTCCCACTCGGTCGCTGTCCTGGTCAGGAACACCTCCTTCATGCGTGCCGAAATGCGCCGGGCCCAATGGTCAGGCAACGGGTAGACACCGAGCGAGGCGTCCCCCTCCCACTGAGAGATAGGAAGGTAGGGGTCGCTCACTGTCGGCAGCCCGGCAGATAGCATTTCCTCGTACAACCCCATCGCCTGAAGGCAACGCCTGGCGTGCGAGCGGTGTGACGGGCATACCGCATAGAACTTGCGACCGTCCGCGCACTCGTAGGTGCGGTAAAAGGGGTCGAGATATTCTTGCAGTTCTTCGTAGCTGAGGTTCATCGGAAGATTTTCCGAGCGCCGCCGCTCAATTTCCTTTTCGCGCAAGGTCTTGTAGCGTTCGGGATAACCGTCGATCTTGATCGAGTTGTAAGACAGCCCCTCCATCACCGCCGCGGCCAGAGCCACCTCGATTTGATCACCCACTCCCGTGCGCTCCCGCGCTTGCAGAGCGAGTGCCACCGCGGAGACAGCCAGCATGGTGCCGTAGGACGAGGCAAGCGGCAGCGGCGAAAAGCTCGGGTTTATCCCCATCAGTACGCGGTTCTGACCCATATCGGTGAATACCCCGGAGGCCGACGCAATAATCGGCTCGAGGGCGCGCCAGTGACGACGCAACTCGTCGTTGCTGGCGAAGCCAGGGATGGACAGCGTAATGAGCTCGGGTCTTTGACGACGCAGCTCGGCGAAGTCCAGGCCCAACCGGGTCATGACGCCCGGCCGGAAGTTCTCGATCACGATATCGGCACGCGCGATGAATGCCATGGCCGCCTCGAGCCCCTGCGCGGACTTCAGGTCAAGCTGCAAGCAATACTTGTTGCGGTTCAGTACGGCATTGGCCGGGCTGTCCCAAAGCGGCCCAGCAGGGGGATCGATGTGAATGACGGTGGCGCCGAGATCCGCCAGGATCATCGCCACGGCCGGGCCGGCGATGTACTGGCCAAAGTCGATGACTTTCACGCCGCTAAAAGGCAGTTGATCATGCTTTCCCATGGCTCACCGACTCATCTCCAGGACCTGCGGATCTTCCGAAACGCAGGTCATCATTGTGGTGGGTCGCCGCCAGCACCAATCAACCGCATTTCGAATGCGAGGCGAGGGGCCTTGGCGACGAACTGGGGATCACTGTCGGATACAACGGGGAGCCGGTAAAGCAATAAAAAAACCGAGGATGGGGCTATTTTATTTATGGCTGAGGCCGGCGGAGTGAATGCGCCGGAAAATGACCAGTCGATCACTGGCAGCCCGGCGAAATGGACGTGCGATGTCCACCTGCCTGATCAGTTCCGCGCACGCCCCTCCTGAACCTTCGCACTCAGCCAGGCCACGAACGCCGCGGCATCAGGGTTGACGATGCTGTGCGGAGAATAGACCAGGTAGAAAGCTTCACTGGTCGTAAGCCGGGATTCGAAAGGCGCTATCAGTTGCCCGGTGTCCAGCATCGACTGGACCAGCGACGAGCGCGCCAAGGCCACCCCTTGACCAAGTTCGGCCATTCTCAAAGCAGAGATCAAGGTATCGAACTGCATTCCCTTCGAAGAGTCGACCTGTCCCGCGCCTGCTTTCTTCAACCAGTATCCCCAGCCCTCCTCGTAGCCGAGGACGTGGAGTAGTTCGTGGTAACGGAGATCCTTCGGCGTAGCCAGTGGCGCCTGTTCGGAGGGCAAGAATGGGGCGCAGACCGGCAGCAACGTATCCCAGGTCAGCCGCTCGGCCTTGAGTCCCGTCCATTCTCCATGTCCATAGCGGATTTCCATATCGGCTTCGACGTCGGTCACGCTCGAATCGCCCCCCCATATGTTGCTGGTGATACGCAGATTGACCTCGGGGTGGCGTTCACGAAAGTCGGGTAAGCGCATTGCCAGCCAATGGGTAAAAAACACCAGGCTGACCCGAACGGTAAGGACTCTGCCGTGACCTTGCCCGAAGATCTCTTCAGTTGCGGCCGCCAGTCGCTCTACGGCCTCGTGGACAACCGGCAAATAGGCTAGCCCGGCCTCAGTGAGCTCGAGTCCTCTTGGCAAGCGCTTAAAGAGGACTGCCCCCAACTGCGACTCGAGTCCCTTCACCTGTTGGCTTACCGCCGCCTGGGTCAGGCTCAACTCGGTCGCCGCATGGGTGAAACTGAGATGCCGGGCAGAGGATTCAAATGCGCGCAACCAGTTAAGCGGAGGTAATCGTTTTCTCATTCTGCAGACCGTTTGACTAAAGCTGTCCGACTTCGTGGATTAGTTGCGTGTTGCGGCAACTCAGGATCCACCAGACCCGCGGACGCGGCGGCGTTCCCAGGCGTCGACGAGTGCGTACGCACTCCAATTGGGCAATCGAACATATGTTAGCGCGGAATTTCGAACACTCTGAAATGACAAGCCTGGTGGGGCGGTTTCAAGAGCGTTCTCACAGGCACTCGCACGCCCGCGAGCATAAAAAAACCTTGAGCTTGCAACAAGAATCTTTGGCTTTGACGGGCGGCGCGCGCCCCTTAGACTGGCTTCGCAATCATTCGAACCTCAACGGTCACGATGCGAACCACTCCCCCGCAACTCAAGGTCGACGTCTGGCGCGGTAACGACGAAGGCAGCTTTCAGCGCTTCGACGTGCCGCGCATGGAAAGTCAGACCGTGCTCGACGTCGTGATCCACATCCAGCGCCATCTGGATGCGACGCTGTCCTATCGCTTTGCGTGCCGGGTCGGCATGTGCGGTTCATGCGCAATGACCGTCAACGGCCGCGCGCGATGGACCTGCCGCACGCACGTCACCAAAGTCATGAAGCACGCCGGTGACGTGCTCGAAATCGCGCCTCTCAATCACCTGCCCGTCATCAAGGATCTGGCGACGGATATGACCGCCTTCTTCGACAAATGGCGCGACGCGAAGGGCTATTTCAAGGGCGAGCACACGCGTAACGAACCTGCCGCTTGCGTCGATCCCGCCTCCGCCGAACGCAAGGCGGCCGACGCGGGGATGGAATGCATTGGCTGCGGCGTCTGTTATGCGAGCTGCGACGTCGTCGCATGGAACCCCGACTATCTCGGACCCGCCGCGCTCAACCGTGCGTGGACGCTCGTCAACGACGTACGCGACATCCAGCAGCAAACCCGCGTCGCAGCCGTCTCCAACGACGCAGGCTGTCATTCGTGCCATACGCTCGGCTCGTGTACCGAACGGTGTCCCAAGTCGCTGCAGCCGACGGCCAGCATTGCTGGCCTGAAGCGGCTTCGCGGCCATGCGCCGAAAGGAGAACCGCGATGATGAGCGGCTGGCAGTTGCAGCGCCTGTCGGCGATGGTGCTGACCTTATGCGTGGCCGTCCATCTTGTCACCATGATTATCGTCGTGCATGGCGGGCTGAGCGCGGCGAACGTGATCGCGCGTCTGCACGGCAATACGGCGTGGGCGGTGTTCTATTCAGTGTTCGTGCTTGCGTCGTCCGCGCATGTGCCTGTCGGCTTGAGAAGGATCGCCGAGGAGTGGCTCGGCTGGCGCGGGCGCAGCGTCGGGGTGGCGAGCGTGATCGTCGGCATTGCGTTGGCGATTGCCGGTCTGCGCGCGGTCTTCGCGCTGGTAGGAGGGCCGCAATGAGCGACATGGCACGCGCAGCGAAACCGGCAACAGACACGAACCACGCCGGACACCGCACCCCTGGCCGGCGCGCCGACTCGCGCGCGCGCAACCATCCCGCGTGGTGGGCCTTTCTTGTGCACCGTCTGTCCGGACTCGCGCTCGCCTTCTTTCTGCCGCTGCACTTCTGGGCGCTCGGCACCGCTTTGCACGGCGCAGCATCGTTCGAGTCGTTTCTCGCCGTGACGAGGCAACCCGCCTTCGTATTCGCCGAGTGGGGCCTCGTCACGTTGCTGGCCGCGCATCTGTTCGGCGGCGTGCGCATTCTGCTCATCGAATACCGGCCATGGAGCGGTTTGCGCAAGAACCTGATCGCGGCGACAGCGGGCGGCGCATTGGTCATCGGGCTGGCGTTTGCGCTGTCGCTCACGTCGTGAACGCACGGTCCCCCGACGGAGATTCATCAATGGACATGCAGCAGATCGAAGAGGTCGCGAAGCAGTTGTACATACGCGCGCTGAAGCATTTGCCGCCCGACATCAAGGACGGTATCGCGCGCCTCGAACGCGCTGAAACCGACGACACCGCGCGCCGCGTGCTGGGCACAATGCGCACCAATATCGCGATTGCCGAAGATCAGGACAACCTGCTGTGCCAGGACACCGGGCTGCCGATCTACAACGTGACGATCGGCACGGGCCTCGCGCTCGACGGCGTCGCGTTGAAAGCAGCGATCCGGCGCGGCTGCGAACGGGCCACGCGCGAGCATCCATTGCGCTCGTCGGTCGTGCATCCGTTGACGCGGAACAACGAACATTCGTCTTGCGGCGTGCTGATGCCCGCGATCCATATCGACTTCGACTCGACAGCCGACACGCTCGTGATCGAAATGATTCCGAAGGGCAGCGGTTCGGAAAACAACTCGTTTCTGAAAATGGCGATTCCGGCGGAAGGTGTCGACGCGATCAAACGCTTCGTGATCGACTGCGTGGTCGATGCGGGCGGCAAGACGTGTCCGCCGACGATTGTAGGCGTGGGCATCGGCGGAACATCGGATCTGTGCGTGTGGCTCGCCAAGCGTGCCGCGACGCGCGCGCTCGGTACGCATTGCGACGATCCGGCGGCGGCCGCGCTGGAGGAGGAACTGTCGGCCGCGGTGAACCGCCTGGGCGTCGGCCCGCAGGGGCTCGGCGGCGACGCGACATCGTTCGCGGTCCACCTCGAACTGGCGGCGACGCATATCACGATGAATCCGGTTGCCGTGAACATGCAGTGTCATTCGGCCCGCCGCGCGCGCGCCACGCTGACGCCGGCGGGCGTCGAGTACGGCTACTGACACGCGGGCTGTCCGCATCGGCACGCACACCGTCAAGGAACGATCGATGACTCATCACACCCTGTCCATGCCCGCTAGCGAAGCGCAGATTCGCGCGTTGCGCACGGGCGACACCGTTACGTTGACAGGCACGCTGTTCGGCATCCGCGACGCCACGCAGATCCACATGTTCGACCGTGGCCGCACGACTCGCTTCGATCTGCGCGGCCATGCGGTGATTCACACCGCGCCGAACGTGCGCAAGGTGCCACGCTCGGACGCACATCCGGCGGGCTACGAGCCTGTCTGCGTCGGCACGACGACGTCCGCACGCATGGAGCGCTTCACCGCGGCGCTGATGGCGCAATACGGCGTGCGCATCGTGATCGGCAAGGGCGGGCTCGGGCAGGCGTCGAGCGATGCGTTCGCAAAATACGGCGGCGTGTATCTCGCGATCGTCGGCGGCACGGCGGCGCTGGAGACGACATGGATCGAACAGATCGAAGACGTCGATCTCGACGACCTGAACCCCGAATCGCTATGGCGCTTCAGGATCGGCGAATTCGGCCCGCTGCTCGTCGCGATGGATAGTCACGGCGGCAGCGTCTACACGAAGGTCCAGCAGAGCACGCGTGAGCGGCGCGAAGCGGTGCTCGCGTCGCTGGGCATCAGAAGCTGAACGAACGCAGCGTCGTTCATCACGGGAACCGACCATGAAGCACGTGGATACCGACATCCTGATTCTCGGCAGCGGCGGCGCAGGCCTGTTTGCCGCGCTGCATGCGCAGGCCGACGCGCCGCAGTTGCGCATCACGATCGCCGTGAAAGGATTGCTCGGCAAATGCGGCTGTACGCGCATGGTGCAGGGCGGCTATAACGTCGCGCTGGCACAGGGCGATTCGATCGAACGTCACTTCATGGATACGATCGAAGGCGGCAAATGGCTGTCGAACCAGGAACTCGCGTGGACGCTGGTGACACGCGCGGTCGAGCGGATCAACGAACTCGAAAACGAACTGGGCTGCTTCTTCGACCGCAACCCGGACGGCACGCTGAAGCAGAAGGCATTCGCCGGGCAAACCTTCGACCGCACGGTGCACAAGGGCGATCAGACTGGCATCGAGATCATCAGCCGGCTTGCCGAACAGGTGTGGGCGCGCGGGATCGAGCGGCTCGAAGAACATCGCGCGGTGGAATTCATCGAGTCCGAAGACGGCAGCGCACTGGCCGGCGTGCTGATGATCGACATTCGCAGCGGCGAATTCGTCTTCGTGCGCGCGAAGGCCGTGCTGCTCGCGACGGGCGGCGGCCCCACGATGTACAAGTACCACACGCCGAGCGCAGACAAGAGTTGCGACGGCATGGCGATGGCGCTGCGTGCCGGCCTCACGTTGCGCGACATGGAGATGGTGCAGTTCCACCCGACGGGCTTGCTGGCGGGCACTCATACGCGCATGACGGGCACCGTGCTCGAAGAAGGGCTGCGCGGCGCGGGCGGCTATCTGCTGACGGGCGACGGCGAGCGCTTCATGCACCGCTACGATCCGCGCGGCGAGCGCGCGACGCGCGACATCGTCTCGCGCAGCATTTACCGTGAACTGCGCGCGGGCAACACGACGCCGAACGGCGGCGTCTATCTGCGCATGGATCATCTCGGGCCCGACAGCGTGCGCCAGCGTTTCAAGGGCATGGTCGAACGCTGCGCGGATTGCGGCTTCGATCTGGCGGGCGGCCAGGTCGAAGTGGTGCCGACCGCGCACTACATGATGGGCGGCGTGTTGTTCGAGACCGACTGTTCGACGACGCTGCCGGGCCTCTTCGTCGCGGGCGAGGATGCGGGCGGCGTGCACGGCGCGAACCGGCTGGGCGGCAACGGCGTCGCGAATTCGACGGTGTTCGGCGGCATTGCGGGTGAGACGCTCGCGCGCTGGGTGCCGCGCCATGGGCGCCTCGCCACCGCCGATGCCAGCCAGATCGAGCGCGCCATCGAACGTTGCACGCGGCCGCTCGGCCAGCCTGCGGGCGAGCTCGAATCGATACGCGACGACCTGTACGAGTTGATGTGGCGCGACGTCGGCATTCTGCGCGACGAGCAGGGCTTGCTGCGCGCGAGAAGCGCATTGATCGACATCGGCGAACGGCTGGACCGCACGGGTGTCGATGGACGCGATCTGCGCTTCAACCTGTCGTGGCACGACTGGATGAACCTGCACAACCTGATGCTCGTTAGCCGCGCGATCACCGAGTCGGCCTTGCTGCGCGAGAATTCGCGCGGCGCGCATTTCCGCGAAGACTTTCCCGACGCCGGAGATCTGGACACATCCGAGTATGTATGCCTGCGGCTTGAGCAGAACGCCTTCGAAACCAGCCGCCGGCGCGTGCAGTTCACGCGCGTGAAGCCTGGTCAGTCGCTGCTCGACGAATCATTGCCACTGGCGGAAACGTCGGCCGCCGTCGTGAAGTGACGCTTCACGGCGGCCGTGAACGCTTCGCGTCCGTGTTCGCGCCGTTCCAGCAGGCCGACGCGGCGCGGCGCGATCCGCTCGGGCAACTCGGTCACGCGCAGCCCTGATTCGTGATTCCAGTTCGCATTCGCGAGGCGCGGCACTACCGAAACGCCGAAACCGCGCTTCACCATTTCGCAGATCGATTCGAGCGAGTTCAGCTCCATGATGTCGTGCACGGAAGCGTCGAGGCCGCGCAGCGCGTCGTCGATCAGCATGCCTGTCCACGTCTGCCGGTCGAAACGGATGAACGGCTCACGCAGCAGCATGTCGACGTGCGCGCGCGGATTGTCAGCCGACGAGATCAGCACCATCGGCTCGTGATACAGCACCGTCCACTTCAACGCGGCGGGAAAGCCGGTGGGCGACTGCGTGACGATGGCGGCGTCGAGTTCTCCGTTCTCCACGCGTAGCGTGAAGTCACTCGACAGGCCCGTGAAAAGCTTCAGTTCGAGGCGCGGGTAGCGGCGTTTCAGATTCAGCATCGCATCGGCGAACGCGCCCATCAGCGACGACACCAGCGCGCCGACCCGCACGACGCCCGCCAGTTCGTCGCGGCCCGCCGTGGCCAGAATCCGCCGATAGTTGGCGACCAGCGTTTCGGCGAGCGGCACGATCGTGCGTCCCTGTTCGCTCAATGCGACCGAGCGCGCGCCCCGTTCGAACAGCACCATGTCGAGATCGCGTTCCAGTGAACGCATCTGCAGGCTCACGGCGGCCTGCGTGAGACACACTTCGTCGGCGGCTGCGGCGAACGAGCCGTGGCGCGCGACGGACAGAAACGTGACGAAATAGCGAATCGCACTCATGACGCTCACTCCGCTTGACGTTGCCGCATCGGCATTACTTTATCGCGTGAACAAGCGATGAGCCCAGCAGCGCCACGCCCGAAGCGAACAGCAGCGCAAGCAGCACCCGGCGAAACGCGGTGTCCGACAGACGCCGATAAAGCCGTGAGCCGAGCCACGCAAACAGCAGCGACGACGGCAGCATCCAGCCGAAGAGTACTAACGTCTGCTTGCCGATCAGGCCCGTCAGTGCATACGTGACGAGCGTCAGCGATTGCATCGCGATGAAAAAGCTTTGGCAGATCGCGCGCTGCGTATCTTTGTTGTGACCGCGCAGCATGCACCATATGGTCGGTGCCGGACCGACGAGCCCCGCAATGCCGCCCAGAATGCCCCCGACCACACCGACGCCGCCGTCCGCCCAGGCACCGCCTGCCGTCACCGTCGGCAGATCTTTCGCGGCGAGCATCACGCCGCAATAGACGATCATCAGCAGACCGGCGCCGATCCGAAAGCCGACGGGATCGATGAACGGCAGCAGCATCGCGCCGATCGGCACGCCGACGATGCCTCCTGCGATGAACGGACCGATGATCTTCGGCCGTATCTGCGAGCGCACCGTATGCACGGTTAGCATCTGTCCGACCAGCGAGCCGACCACGAGCATCGGCCCGATCGCTTGCGGCGGCAGCGCCCATGCCCAGAACACCATCGCGACGAGACCGAACGCAAATCCCGCCAGCCCCGACACGAAGCCCGCGACCGCGCTGCCTCCAATCACCAGCAGCGCGATGTCGGCGCTTAGCAACGAGCCTCCCGTGCGTGCACGTCATGCTTCACGACTGCATGCCCCAGCGTTGCACGGTATGGCGTTCGAGTACGCGGAAGATCAGGTTTTCGACGGCGAGGCCAATCAGAATCACCGTGAACAGACCCGCGAACACGTTCGCGATGTCGAGCAGGTTCTTGTTTTCGTAGATGAACCAGCCGAGGCCGCCGGAACCCGAACTCACGCCGAACACGAGTTCCGCCGCGATCAGTGTGCGCCACGCGAAGGCCCAGCCGATCTTCAGGCCGGTCAGAATGCTCGGGAACGCAGCGGGCACCAGAATCGCGGCGACGTAGCGCCCGCCGCGCAACCCATAGTTGCGCCCGACCATTTTCAGCGTGTTGCTCACCGACAGAAAGCCCGAGTGCGTATTCAACGCGACCGACCATGTCACCGAATGCACGAGCACGAAGATCAGGCTGCCGTTGCCGAGCCCGAACCAGATCAGCGCGAGCGGCAGCAGCGCGATGGCGGGCAGCGGGTTGAGCATCGAGGTCATCGTTTCGAGAAAGTCCGTGCCGATGCGCGAGGTGATCGCGGCGGCCGTCAGCAACGCGGCCAGCAGCAGACCGCAGCCGTAGCCGAGCAGCAATACGTGGATCGACGCCCATGCCTTGCCGGGCAGTTCGCCGTTTGCGATGCTCGTGCAGAACGCGTCGACGGTCGCGCTGAAAGTGGGAAACAGCAACGGATTGTTGAGCCAGCGTCCGTAGACTTCCCAGACCAGCGCGAGCAGCGCGAGGATCAGGAACTTGCGCAGCCAGCTCTGGTTGTACAGGCGCTCGAACAGTGACAGCGGCTTTTCGACGACGCTGAAATGCTGTGCATCGCTGGGTTCGCGAATGATCTCGCCGCGCGGCGCGCGCGTGATCATGTCGTCACGGGGCGGATGGACGGATGCGGAACCGTGTGCGGTAGCGTCAGACATTTTCTGCCTCGTGGATTTCGTCTTCGAACAGCATGTGCTGGATGCGTTTTTCGAGCGTGGCAGCGGATTCACCTGCCGCCGCCGTATCGAGTTCTGCCTTGACCTGCCCCGGGTGCGGCGACAGCAACAGAATCCGGCTGCCGACCTTGATCGCTTCCGGAATCGAATGCGTGACGAATAGCACGGTGAAGCGCGTTTCCTGCCATAGCGTCAGCAGTTCGTCCTGCATCTTGCGGCGCGTGAGCGCATCGAGTGCGGCGAACGGCTCGTCCATCAGCAGGATGTCCGGTTCCATCGCCATGCCGCGCGCAATCGCCACGCGCTGCTTCATGCCGCCCGATAACGTATGCGGGTGGCTGTCCGAGAATTTCGTGAGGTTGACCTTGTCGATGTAATGCATCGCGCGCTGTTCCGCTTCGCGCGGCGACAGCCGGTGCGAAGCGAGCAGCGGAAACATCACGTTCTGCTTGACCGTCTTCCACGGCAGCAACTGGTCGAATTCCTGAAAGACCATCATCCGGTCGGGGCCCGGCTTCGTCACCGTCTTGCCCTTCAGCGTGATCGAACCTTCCGTCGGCAGCAGATAGCCGCCGACGCTCTTGAGCAACGTCGACTTGCCGCAACCCGATGGCCCAAGCAAAACGAAACGGTCGCCTTCGAATACCTGAAAGTCGACGCGATACGTTGCCATCACGAGATGCCGCGGCGTCTTGTATTGCAGCGTTACGCCGGCGACATCCAGTAACGGCATGCCGCTCGGCGAGGATGTGGCGCGGGTGGCTCCAGCACGCGTGCGATGCATGATCAACTCCCTTGAAGCGATTGGGCGGTCGGAAAGAACATGTCCTTCCACGAGGCGGGTTTGGTCTTGATCAGGCCCGTGCGTGCCATGAAATCCGCGTATTTGAGCGTGTTTTCGGGCGTGGTCGTGAAGGCGACATCGGGCGACGAAATCATCTTTTCGATGTCGGCGACATTGCTCTTGTCCTTGCTGATGCGCAGGTAGGCGAGTGCGGCCGCGTGCTTGTCCCTGGTGATCTGCGCTTCGGCATCGTCGAGCGCGGCCATGAAGGCTTGCACGAGTTTCGGATTCTGTTGATAGAACTTCGTCATGCACCAGACCAGATTGAATGTCGACTTGCCGCCCAGAACGTCGTACGAATTCACAACGGTGCGCACGCCAGGGTGGGCCAATTCCTGTTCCTGAAACGGCGGCGAGCCGAAATGCGCGGTCACTTCGCTATTGCCCGACAGCAGCGCCTGCTGCGCATCGGGATGAGCCAGCGAGACAGTGTATTTATCGAGCTGCCCCTGGTTGCCGGCGCCGAAGGCCTTTTCCGCGGCCATTTGCAACGTGATTGCCTGGATCGACACCTTCGCTGCGGGCAGCGCGATCTTGTCCTTGCCGGTGAAGTCTTTCAACGTTTTCACCGTCGGATTGTTGGTGTTCAACAGCAGCGGCATCGAATTGATCGCCGACAGCGCCTTGACCTCGACGGGCGTGCCGCGCGTACGCGCCCACAGCAGCACGAGCGGCGCGACGCCGCCTGACGCGATCTGCAACGAATCGGACAGCAGCGCGTCGTTCATCACGTTGCCGCCCGCGAATTCGACCCATGACACTTTCAGATTCGGCACGCCCAGTTGCGCGGCGTGCTTTTCGACCAGCTTCTGATCCTGCATCAGCATCAGCGGCAAATAGCTGACGCCGTATTGGCGCGCGATCCGGATCTCCGACAGTTCGGCGCGGGCGGGCGCACTGGTGAGAGCTGCGCCGAGAGCGAGCAGCGTTGAGAGAAATACGGCAACTTTACGAAGGCTCATCGCTGGACACTCCTTGCGACAGGAACGGCACGGCCAATCTGTTGAAATGCGACACCGGATAAACCGGATGGGTGGGGGCTGCGTGTGCTTATTCGGTCTCGCGTGGCTGCGGCCGACGCAACGCATGCGTCACGCGGCAAGGCGCGACATGAAGGACATGAGCGGGATGACGATGAGGCGGGGTACGCATCGTGAGTGTCTCCTTGTTGCCGGCCTGCTCGCGACAAAACGGTTTGCGCGACGCGGCCGGAATCAGGTTCACAGATGGTGTGTTGTGGGCAACCGGATTGCGCGTGAAATGCCTTGCTTCGGTGACGGTGGCATTCAGCGAATTCAGCGCCGTGTGATTTAACTCATCTGTATGAGTAGCGAGTGTAGGTGATCGTACTGTTGATTGCAAATGCGGGAAAACGTGACATATGCGGCGCGCGGCCGGCGGCTTTTGGCGCTGCGCACCGCGCTTGGCTTCTGGCCTTGTCAGAGCGGCTCTTCGTGCGATGCCGAAGCACCGACGTATTCGTAGCGTGCGGTATTCGCATGCGAGATCCGCACTTCGACGGGCGCCTGATGGTACGAATACGCGACGCGCCGCACTTCAAGAAGCGGCGTGCCGTGCGGCACTTCCAGCAGCTTGCTTTCGAGTTCATTGGCTACCGCGACGCGCACGCGTTCCTCGGTGCCGAGCACGTTGATGTTGAACGCATCCTGATAGAAGTTGTACAGCGTGCTCGGCCGGCTGCGCAGCGCGGCTTCCGTCAGGCCCGGAAAACGCGCCTCGGGTACGGTGATGTTGTCGATCATCACCGTTTCGCCATGCAGCGCCAGACGGTTGATGAACGTGAACACGCGCGCGCCCGTTTCGACTTTCAGCAGCGTCGCGATATCGCGCGTAGCCTTGGCCTTCCTGAACTGCACGAGCGTTACGCTCGGGTAGGTCTTGTCGCCGTCCTGGCGGACGATGCGGAAGAAGCGGAAGAAATGACGATCACGCTGGTGTTGCGCGACGAAAGTACCGAGCCCCTGATGCCGCACCAGAATATTGTCGGCCACCAGTTCGTCGATTGCCTTGCGCAGCGTGCCGATCGATACGCCGAAGCGTTCGGCCAGCCGCTTTTCCGAAGGAATCGTTTCGCCGCCCTTCCATTCGTGCGCGGCCAGCGCGGCCAGCATCGCATTCTTCACTTCCTTGTAACGCGTGCCGCCGATTGCCGGCGTGGCGGCCACGCCGTTCGGTAGATTGATACCCGTCGTCAACGTATTCATCGATCTCATCCTGTCGTTGCATCTTCATTGCTGCTGTCTTTCAATTGATTCTACTTCATACGGTTCATCAAACACATATAGATGATCTGGTTGACATATGCAAATGTGCCGCCTAAGATGGGTTCACGCAGGCGAACCAAACCGTACCAACAGACTGGAGACAACTGATGAGCCACACCGCAGCAGGTGCACCGCGACAATCCGGTGAAGGATCTTCCGCCAGCCCTTCGTCAGACCGAAAAACGATTCATATCGTGCTGCACGAAGCGAAAGACACCGTCGGTGTGGCGGTTGTCGAAGGCATCAAGGCGGGGACCCAATTGAACGCGTGGATCATGGACGACGACGAGCTCGTGACGATCTCGGCGAAACAGAACATTCCGATCGGTCACAAGGTGGCGCTAAAAGACATGGCGGTCGGCGACACGGTGTTCAAGTACGGCGTGGACATCGGCAAGGTCGTTGCGCCGATCCGCGCGGGTGAACATGCGCATGTTCACAACATCAAGACGAAGCGCTGGTAGCCGGCGCGAGGATCGACCAGCTCGCGCATCGACATTGCGAGCGAGCTTCCCCACTCAACAGAGCCAGATCGAAGAGAGCCACCATGAGCGTGATTGACCAGAACACCACTTTCCGCGGGTTTCGCCGTTCCAATGGACGCGTCGGCGTGCGTAACCATGTGATCATCCTGCCCGTCGACGATTTGTCGAACGCCGCCGCGCTGGCCGTCGAAACGGCCATCAAAGGCACGATGGCGCTACCGCATCCGTACGGCCGCCTGCAGTTCGGCGCCGACCTCGATCTGCATTTCCGCACGCTGATCGGCGCCGGCTGCAACCCGAATGTCGCGGCGGTCGTCGTGATCGGGATCGAGGAAGGCTGGACCAAACGCGTCGTAGACGGCATTGCGAAGTCAGGCAAGCCGGTGATGGGCTTCGGCATCGAACTGCATGGCGATCACGATACGATCATGCGTGCCTCGAAAACCGCGAAAGAGATGGTGCAGTACGCCACGTCGCTCGATCGCGAAGAATGCCCGATTTCGGACCTGTGGGTATCCACGAAGTGCGGCGAATCCGATACCACGTCCGGCTGCGGCGCGAACCCGACTGTCGGCAATGCGTTCGACAAGCTCTACGGGTTGGGCACGACGCTCGTCTTCGGCGAGACGTCCGAACTCACGGGCGGCGAGCAGATCGTTGCCGCGCGTTGCGCGAACGACCAGGTGCGCGAGCGCTTCCAGTTCATGTTCGACCGCTATCAGGACATGATCAACCGCTGGAAGACCGACGATCTGTCGGAGTCGCAGCCGACCAAAGGCAACATCGCGGGCGGCCTGACGACCATCGAAGAAAAAGCGCTGGGCAATATCCAGAAGATCGGCAAGAAGTGCAGAGTCGACGGCGTGCTCGACAAGGCCGAGGAACCGACGGGGCCGGGCCTGTGGTTCATGGATTCGTCGTCAGCCGCGGCCGAGATGGTTACGCTGTGCGCCGCGTCGGGCTTTGCCGTGCATTTCTTCCCGACCGGGCAGGGCAACGTGATCGGCAATCCGATCGTGCCTGTCATCAAGATTTGCGCGAACCCGCGTACGGTGCGCACGATGAGCGAGCATATCGACGTGGATGTGTCGGGACTGTTGCAGCGCGAACAGAATCTCGATCAGGCTGGAGACAAACTGCTGGAATCGATGCTGCGCACCGCGAACGGGCGCTTTACGTCGGCGGAAGCGCTGGGCCACCGCGAGTTCGTGTTGACGCGCCTGTTCGAAAGCGCGTAATTTCTCCGGGCCCGTCCTCGCGACGGGCCGCGCTGCATAGCGCACGAATCCTGATCGCGCAGGCGGCTGCGATGACAGTTAGCTTCGGGTCAGCTTCGGATCCCCTGTATTCAATGGAGTTTTCGCAGCAGCGCGCACACGCGTGACGTCTCGGGCCCGAGAAGCCCGGCACGCGCCGCACGGCGCTGTTCCATTTTCCAGCAGCAGCGAGTGGAGGAGACACCATCTTGCGCGTGCTAAAACATCTTTACGTGCAGGTTCTGATCGGACTTGCGGCAGGCATTCTCGTCGGTTATTTCTGGCCGGATCTCGGCGTCCAGATGAAGCCGTTCGGTGATACCTTTATCCGGCTCATCAAGATGCTGATCACGCTGGTGATCTTCTGTACCGTCTCCGTCGGCATCGCGCGGATGGAGAATCTCAAGCAGGTCGGGCGCGTCGGCCTCAAAACCATCGTGTACTTCGAAGCGGTGACGACGGTGGCGCTCGTCATCGGCCTTGTCGTCGCCAATCTGCTGCACCCCGGCTCCGGGCTGAACATCGATCCGAAGACGCTCGATACGCATGCAGTCAGCCATTACGTGACGGAAGTTCACGCGCAGTCGAACACCAGCTTCCTCGAAGAGATCGTGCCGAATTCGGTCGTGGGCGCGTTCGCGCGGGGCGATCTGTTGCAGGTGTTGCTGTTCTCGGTGTTGTTCGGCATCGCGCTATCGATTATGTCGCGGCGCAGCCGCTTCCTGTCGCGCGTGATCGAACAGAGCGGCGAAGCGCTGATGCGGATCGTCGAAATGATCATGCGCCTGGCTCCCCTTGGCGCGTTCGGCGCGATGGCGTTCACAGTCGGAAAATATGGCATTTCGACGTTGCAGCAACTCGGTCTGTTGATCGTGTGCTTCTATCTGACGAGCTTTCTCTTCATCGCCCTGGTGCTGGGCACGATCTGCCGCTGGGCGGGCGTGGGGTTGTGGCCGCTGCTCAAGTATCTGCGTGAGGAACTGCTGATCGTATTGGGCACGTCTACAACGGAATCGGTGTTGCCTCGTTTGATGGAAAAGCTCGAACGGCTTGGGTGTCCGAAGCCGGTAGTCGGGCTCGTGCTGCCGACGGGCTATTCGTTCAACCTCGACGGCGCCGCGATCTATCTGACCATGACCTCGCTCTTCATCGCGCAGGCCACCAATACCCATCTCACGCTACTGCAACAGATCGGGCTGCTGGCGATATTGATGGTGACGTCAAAGGGCGGCGCGGGCGTGGCGGGTGCGGCGCTGGTCGCACTGACGGCGACACTGTCGACGCACAACATCATTCCGGTTGCGGGCATTACGCTGATACTCGGTATCGATCGTGTGCTCAACGAGATTCGCGCGATCGTGAACATGATCGGCAATGCGGTGGCGACGATTGTCGTCGCCCGCTGGGAAGGCGCATTCGATGTGCAGGCCGCGCGCAAACTGCTGGCCGCGCCGCCGGAAGTTCAACGCGGCGAGCCGCAAGCGAACGCAAGCGATGTCAACGACATGGCGCCGCCCGCGTATCTACAGGAGCGCTCGAATTGAGCACGAACCTGAGTACGAATCCGCGCGCGACGCGCAAGAAGATCGTCATCAGCGAATTCATCGACGCTTGCGCAGTCGCAGCGCTCAGCGAGCACTTCGACGTGCATGCCGATGCGTCGCTCGTCGATCAACCCGTTGCGTTGAACGCGTTGCTGGCCGATGCCGACGCGCTGATCGTGCGCAATCGCACGCAGGTAAGGGCCGCGCTGCTCGATGCCGCGCCGCGTCTGAGCGTAGTCGGGCGTCTGGGCGTCGGGCTCGACAACATCGATCTGGACGCATGCGCGCAACGCAACGTATCGGTGTTCCCGGCGACGGGTGCGAATGCACGCGCGGTGGCCGAGTACGTGCTCGCCACGGCACTGATGCTGCTGCGCGGTGCATACCGTTCGAGCATGGAGGTCGCGGCGGGCAAATGGCCGCGCGCGGCACTTTCGAATGGCCGCGAAGCGGCGGGTAGCACGCTTGCCGTCATCGGCTTCGGCGGCATCGGGCAACTCGTTGCACAGCTCGCGCGCGCGCTGGGCATGCAGGTGCTCGCCTACGATCCGCTGCAGCCGGCCGACGCGGCGTGCTGGGCCGCGACCGGCGTACGCCGCGTGAGCATCGACGAAGCGTTGCGTGCCGCCGATGTGATCACGCTGCATGTGCCGCTCGTCGACAGCACGCGCAATCTGCTCGGCGCATCGCAACTCGCGGCGCTGAAGCGCCACGCGATTATCGTCAACACGTCGCGCGGCGGGATCGTCGATGAAGCGGCGCTTGCCTTGGCGTTGCGCGAAGGCCGCATTGGCGGCGCGGCGCTCGACGTTTTCAACGATGAGCCGCTCGCCGCCCGTTCCCCGCTGGCCGACGCACCAAACCTCATTCTCACGCCGCACATTGCGGGGCTGACCATGCAGTCGAACGAACGTGTCAGCACGCTCGTTGCGGCGCGCGTGACGGAGGCCCTGCTTGCGCAGCGTGATTCACACGTAACCGAAGGAATCTCACGATGACGCGAGTCTCAGCCGACGAACTGCTCGAACTCGCGACGCGCGCCGTCCGCAACGCGGGCGCAACGCCGGAGACCGCGACGGCCACGGCCCGCGCGTTGGTGTATGCGGACTCGTGCGGGTTGTCGTCGCACGGTGTTTCGCGTTTGCCGATGTACGTCGCGCAGTTGCGCAACGGGCGCGTCGATCCGCAGGCGAAGCCCTCCATTGTTGCGACGCGCAACGCCGCCGTGCTCGTCGATGCCGCCGATGGCATGGCGTTTCCCGCCTGCGCGCTTGCTGTCGAGACCTTGATCGGCCGTGCGCGCGAACACGGCAGCGCAGTGGCGAGCGTGACCCGCAGCCATCATTTCGGCGTCGGCGCATATCACCTGGAGGCGATCGGCGCGGCGGGCATGGTGGGCCTTGCGTTCAGCAATTCACCGGCGGCGATGCCCGCGTGGGGCGGGCGTCATGCGCTATTCGGCACCAATCCCATTGCCGCCGTGTTTCCGCGCCGCAATGGCGACGCATTGATAGTCGACCTGTCGCTGTCGCAAGTGGCGCGCGGCAAGATCATGGTTGCGGCGCGCGAAGGCAAGCCCATACCGTCCGGCTGGGCGACCGCCCGCGACGGTACGCCGACCACCGACGCCAAGGCGGCGCTCGACGGCATGATGCTGCCGTTCGGCGGCGCGAAAGGCGCGATGCTCGCGCTGATGGTCGAACTGCTGGCGGCGGCGCTGGCGGGCGCGAACTTCGGCTATGAAGCGGGATCGTTCCTGACCGAGGAGGGGGCACGCTCGCGGATCGGCCATCTGTTCTGGGCCATCGATCCGGGCGCGCTGGCGGGCAATGAGATGTACGTAGAACGGGTCGAGGCGCTTGTCGCGGCGATGTTGCAGGATGCGGATGTCCGTTTGCCAGGGCAACGGCGGCATGCGTTGGCCGACGCGGCAAGCCGCGATGGAATCGAGATTCCCGATGCGTTGCTCACACAGTTGCAGACCTTGGTCGCGTGATGCGCGAATGCGCCGAAAGGAACCAGGCGCACTTCACGCGGGCGCCGGGCCGCTCGTGCCACGCACGATCAGTTCGATCGGCAGACACTCGCGCTGCGGCGGCACGCCGTCCGAGAGCCAGCGCAGCAGTGCGCGGGCGACGCGTTCGCCGAGTTCGTAAGTGGGCAACAGCACGGTAGTGAGACCTGGTGTGATCTGCGAGACGATGGGCAGATTGTCGCAACCGACAATCGATAACTGCTGCGGCACGGCGATACCGGCCGATTGCGCTTCGAACAGGCAACCCAGCGCGAGCACGTCATTGCCGCAGAAAATGGCGCTTGGAGCAGGGCGCAATTGCGTCAGTAGCTTGAGCCCGGCGCGACCGCCTTCGAAGCCGAACGGCTGTTCGATGATGTTCGCATCAGGCAGGCGGATATCGTGCTGTGCAAGGGTTCGCCGGAAGCCTTCGATCCGCTGACGCGCGCGGTCGTTATGGCGCGTGAAGCCCGAGATCACGCCGAAGCGGCGATGACCGAGTTCGAGCAGATGTTCAGCGGCCAGTTGCCCGATCAACTGGTTGTCGAAGCCAATCGACGGCGGTGTATCTGCGTCGCCGCTGCCGGCTGCGCCGGGGCGCTCGGCGTGCGACCAGGTCAGCAGCAGCGCGACGTGGCTCGCGCGAATCAGTTCATAGGTTTGCGGCGCATGGTCGGTGCCGACCAGAACGATTGCGTCGACAGCACGTTCCAGCAGCGCGCGCACGACTTCGATTTCCGCGGACAGGTTGTACTCGTGCGCGGAGATCAGCAACTGATAGCCGGAATTCGACAGTGTGGTTTGCAAGCCTTGCACCGCACGCGCGAAGATCGCGTTGTCGAGCGTCGGCACGATTGCGCCGACCATTCGCGCACGGCCCAGCGCAAGCGCGCGCGCCGCGCCGTCGGGCACATATCCCAGCGTGGCGATCGCATCACGGATGCGCGCGCGCGTGTCCGCTTTCACCACGTCGGGGTTGGAGAGAGCGCGCGACACAGTTGCCGTCGAGACGCCGGCGAGTGTGGCGACATCGCTGATACGGGCGCGTGGCAAGGTATTCATTGCGGCAGATCAGACCGGTTTGGATAGGCTCAATTGATTGTAGTGCCCGATTGCAAGCGAACGACAGTACAACATCATTCGAATCGGTATAAATCCCGATGTGACCCGTGATCATAGCGTCTATATTCAAATGCAAGCGGTTACATTTCATTGCGCGGCGCGTTGCATTTCACGCCGCTGAACAGGCAGGAGACAATGTGTTCCCCGCAATCCGTTCACCGCGCTTCCTGTGCAGCATCGGCACGCTCGCAGCAACGCTCGCCGCGTGGTACGTGCTGACGGCTCTCACAGGCATCGTCGCAGCGTCGAGATTCCCCACTCCGTTCGATACCTGGCAGGCGCTTGCCCAGGTGGTGACGGTCGGTTATGCCGACGGCCGTCTCGACCAGCACATCGTGCAGAGCGTGAAGCTCGTTCTATACGGCTTCGCGACGGCGGCGGTGACGGGCGTGCCGCTCGGCCTATGGATGGGCTACTCGGCGCGTGCGCAAGCGTTCTTCAACCCGATCTTTCTGCTGTTGCGACCCATTCCGCCGCTCGCGTGGATTCCGCTCGCGATCGTCTGGCTTGGACTCGGCGACTCCGCGAAGGTGATGGTGATCTGGTTCGCGGCGTTCGTGCCATGCGTGATCAACAGTTTCGCGGGCGTGCGCAATCTCGACGTGCCGATGCTCGAAGCCGCCGAGATGCTGGGTTTGCGGCGTTCGCGCTTCGTGCTGGAAGTGATGATTCCCGGCGCGCTGCCGATGATTTTCACAGGCTTGCGCCTGTCATTGCAGGCTTCATGGACGACGCTCGTGGCGGGCGAACTGATCGGTGCGGTCAGAGGTCTCGGGCATCTGCTGACGCAAGGCTCGCTCGACATCTATCCGGCGATGATCGTCGTTGCAATGCTGACGGTCGCGCTGTGTGGATGGTTGATGACGCTCGCGCTTGGGCAAATCGAACGGCAACTCATGCCTTGGAGAGCGAACAGATGAAACCGGGTCATCTGCGCGGTGTCGCGCATCCTGACATCGAGCCCGTCGGCGTCAATCGCGAGTCCGGCAGTGCGGCACGCACGTTGCGCCAGCGCAAGATGGTCAGCGAGCCTGGGCGTGCTGTGGCTCGACGCAACGTGCCGCTCTGGACGCTGAATGCCGCGGGGCTGATCGCATTCTTCGGCATCTGGTGGCTGGCATCGGCAGCAGAACTCGTCCCCGCGATCTTTCTACCGACGCCGCTTGCAGTCGTTCACAAGTTTGCCCATCTGCTCACGCATCCGTTTGTCGGTTACACGCTCGAAGTGCATCTGTGGGCGAGCTTGCAGCGCTATCTGATGGGCTTTTTGCTGGCCGTCGCGCTGGGTGTGCCGCTCGGTCTGATGATGGGCTGGTTCCGCTGGCTCGACTACTGCGTGACGCCGCTCTTCGAAACCGTGCGTTTCATCGCGCCGATTGCATGGGTGCCGTTTGCCGCGTTGTGGTTCGGCACGGGCATCGGTGGCCCGGTGCTGATCATTTTTGCGGGTGCGTTTCCGCCGTGCGTCGTCAATGCTTATCGCGGTGCGCAGCAGGTCGACGTCAGGTTGCTCGAAGCGGCGCGCATGCTCGGCGCGTCGAACCGGATGATCGTCTGCGAAGTGCTGCTGCCAGGCGCGTTGCCGTCGGTGATCGCAGGTGTGCGCGTCGCGGCGGGACTGGGCTGGATGTCGCTGGTCGGCGCCGAACTGATCGTCGCGTCGAGCGGCATTGGCTACATGATGGTCAAGGGACAAGCGGCAATCGACACGGCGACGGTGATGAGCGCGATGATCGCAATCGGTATGGTGGGCGCGGCAATCGACCTGCTGCTTGGACGCATCGAAGCGTACGCGATGCGCAACCGGCGCGTGGCCCGGCACTAGCACCGTGGCTTCACTCTCTCAACCGTGACGGAGCGCACGATGAGCATGATTCGTTTCAATGACGTGTCCCGCATGTTCAGGCGCGACAAGGCGAGCGTCGTCGCGCTGGAACACGTCGAACTGGAAATCGCCGACAAGGAATTCGTTGCGATCGTCGGGCCGTCGGGCTGTGGCAAGACGACGTGTCTGCGGATGGTCGCGGGTCTCGAGTTTCCGACTTCGGGCAGCGTGACGGTGGCGGGCCGCAAGGTGACACGGCCAGGACCCGATCGCGCGGTCGTCTTTCAGCAGTTCGCGCTGTTCCCGTGGAAGACAGCGTGGGACAACATCGATCTCGGCTTGCGCGCGAAGGGCATGGCCGCCGACGCAAGACGCGAAACGATCGAACGCTATCTGTCGCTGATGAATCTGCGCGGCTACGAGCAGGCGTATCCGCATCAACTATCGGGCGGCATGCAGCAGCGCGTCGCGATCGCGCGCGCGTATGCGCTCGACCCCGGCGTGCTGCTGATGGACGAGCCGTTCGGCGCGCTCGATGCCCAAACCCGGGTCGTCATGCAGGAAGAACTGGTGCGGCTCACGCGCGTGAATCCGCGCACGGTGCTGTTCATCACGCACGCGGTCGAAGAGTCGGTGTATCTCGCGGATCGCGTCGTCGTGATGACGGGCCGGCCGGGGCGCGTGAAAGAAGTGATCGATGTGAAGTCCGTGCGCGAGCAGCATGGCTGGGACGCGTGCAAGCGGATCGAAGACGTGATGGATCTCGAATCGTTCGTCCGGTTGCGCACGCATATCTGGAAGTCGTTGCGCGACGAACACGGCGCTGTCGAACGTGTCGCTGCATGAAGCTGCATAAAACTGCCACCGGTTCCAACGGCTGAGCGCAATACCCCATAAAACAGGAGACCAGCATGAAACGTCTGCGTGCGATCCCTTTCATCGCGTTGCTCTGCGCGGGCAGTGCGGCGTTGCCGGGCACGGTGTGGTCCGCCGATCTCACTCTGATCAGGGTCAGCTATCAGCCCGCGCTGTATTGGGCGTTGCCGTTCTATGTCGCAACCGAAAAAGGGTGGTGGGCAGAGGTCGGATTGAAGCCCGAGTTTTCGGTGTTTCCCGCCGGCGTGCCGCAGATTGCGGCGGCGGCGTCGAAATCCTGGGACGTGGGCGGCACGGGTTCCGTGCCGGCCGTGCTCGGCTACAAGCGCTTCGGCATTCAGGTGATCGGCCTGACAAACGACGAATCGCAGGGCAACGTTCTGATGGCGAGCAAGGCGCGTTATGACGCGGTGCGCCGCAATCCGGCGTCGCTGAAAGGCCAAACCATCGTGTTGACGTCCAACTCGACGGGTGATTACGCGGTACAGGCATGCCTGAAAAAGTATGGGCTGACGAAGGCTGACGTGACGCTCAAGAACATGGGCCAGGCCGAGATCATTTCCGCTGTGTCGTCGGGCAATGCTGATTACGCGGGCGTGTGGGCGCCGTATGACTATACGCTCGAAGAGAAGGCGGGCGCGCGCGTGTTGTGCTCCGGTAAGGACGGCGGCGCATCGGTGCCCGGCGCGCTCGTCACGCGTGGCGAATTCGAGAAGCAGCATCCCGATCAGGTGGCAAAGTTTCTCGCCGTCTATCTGCATGCATGGGCGTGGATGAAGGCGCACCCTGACCAGGCCGTCGCGATGATGAAGAAGTTTTACCAGGAGGGCGGCGTCAACATCAGCGACGATTCGATGCGCAAGGAATTCGCTACGCGCCCGACCTTCGACCTGAAGCAGCAACTCGCCGCGATGGACCGCACGAAAGGCGCATCGCAGGCCGACGATTCGTTCACGAAGATCGCGCAGTTCATGCATGCATCGGGCGCGCTCGCGTCCGTCCCCGAAGCAAAAGACTATATCGACGACAGCGCGATGAAGCGTGTGTTGGGCGACCCTAAACTCGCGGCGTTCGCAATGGACGGCAGCAAATAACGCGCGGTCGCGATCGCGCAAAAAGGCCACGGTGTGGCCTTTTAAAAGCCCCTCGCTGCAAGCGCTTGCATTATTTTTAACATCGATGAAGGAGAAGGCGATGAGCGTGACTTACCTGAAGAAAGCAGCCAAGACGCCGGAAACCGAGACCGCGACGGCGCAACAGGTCGTCGGTGAAATGCTTGCGCAGATTCAGGCGCATGGCGAAGACGCCGCGCGTGCGTATGCGAAGAAACTCGATAACTGGGACGGTCCGATCATCGTCTGCGCCGATGAGATCGAACGGCGTGCGCTCGAAGTGCCCGCGCACGTGAAGGCCGATATCGATTTCGCCGCGCAACAGGTATTCGACTTCGCGCTCGCACAGCGGCGCTCGATTGGGGATTTCTCGGTCGAACTGTATCCAGGCGTGACGGCAGGGCAAAAAGTGGTGCCGGTCAACGTGGTCGGCTGTTATGCGCCTGCTGGCAGGTACGCGCATATCGCGTCGGCATACATGGGCGTTGCGACTGCCAAGGCAGCGGGCGTGAAAACGGTGATTGCCTGTTCGAGCCCGTTTCGCGGAGGCGGCATCCATCCGTATGTGCTGTATGCGTTCAAGGCGGCAGGCGCCGATGTCGTGATGACGCTGGGAGGCGTGCAGGCGATTGCGTCGATGGCGTATGGGCTTTTTACCGGCAAGCAGGCGGACGTTGTGGTGGGGCCGGGCAACAAGTTCGTCGCGGAGGCGAAGCGCGCGCTCTTTGGCAAGGTTGGGATCGACGTCTTCGCGGGGCCGTCGGAAGTTGCGGTGATCGCCGACGCCAGTGCCGACCCGGCGATGGTCGCGAGCGATCTGGTCGGCCAGGCCGAGCATGGCCACGAGTCGCCGGCATGGTTGTTCACGACGTCGAAGGCGCTCGCCGACGAGGTCATTGAGCGGGTTCCGCAACTCATCGATGCGTTGCCGCCGACCGCACACGATGCCGCAGGCGCCGCGTGGCGCGATTACGGCGAAGTGATCCTGTGCGACACGCGAGAGGAAGTGGTGGACGTGTCTGACCGCTATGCATCGGAACACCTCGAAGTGCAGGCTGCCGATCTGGACTGGTGGCTCGAACATCTGACGTGCTACGGCTCGCTCTTTCTCGGCGAAGAAACGACGGTCGCATTCGGCGACAAGGCGAGCGGTCCGAATCATGTTCTGCCCACCAACGGCGCAGCGCGCTATTCAGGGGGGCTCTCGGTGCACAAGTTCGTGAAGACGCTGACGTGGCAGCGCATGACGCGCGATGCGGCGAAGCGCATCGGCGAAGTGACGGCGCGTATCTCGCGGCTCGAAGGCATGGAAGCCCACGCCCGTACCGCTGACGACCGCCTGCAGAAGTACTTTCCCGACGAAGCATTCGTGCGTGGCGAACCGGTACAGGTATGAACGCCATCGGCATGTGCAATCGGTACGACGAAGGAGGACACCGTTGAATATCGCTCGACTATTCGACCTGAATGGCAGAACCGCGCTCGTGACCGGCGGCAACTCGGGCGTCGGCGAAGCGATGGCGCGCGCGTTGGGCGGGGCGGGTGCGCGCGTCGTGCTGGTGGCGCGGCGAAGTGATGCGCTCGACGAAGCGGCAATGCGGCTGCGGGATGACGGTATTGATGCTCACATGCACGCATGCGATCTGAGCGACGCGCATGCGGCGCGCGCCTGCGCGCTCGATGCAGCGGCACAGCACGGCCAGATTGACATTCTCGTCAACGCGGCGGGCGTCAATCTGCGTCAACCATTCGATGAAGTGACGCCGCAAGCGTGGCAACAGCAGCTCGCACTGCATCTTGGCGCGCCGTTCTTCATGACGCAGGCGCTCGCACCCTCGATGAAGGCGCGCGGACATGGTCGCATCATCAACATCGCGTCGCTGCAGTCATACCGTGCATTCAACGATAGCGCGCCATACGGCGCGGCGAAGGGCGGTGTCGTGCAATTGACGCGTGCTATCGCGCAGGCGTGGTCACGCTACGGCATCACGTGCAACGCGATTGGGCCGGGCTTTTTCCCCACTGCGCTGACGGCTCCCGTTTTCAACGACGCGCGCGTCGCGGATATGCACGCGCAGAACACGTGCATCGGACGCAATGGACAACTCGACGATCTGTATGGCGTCACGGTGTTTCTTGCGAGTGACGCGTCCGCGTACGTCACGGGCCAGACCATCATGGTCGACGGCGGGTACACCGCGCGGTAGGCGGTAACGCAATTGCACGACGGAGAACGCTTGTGAAAGCACTTGTCTACACGCAGCCCAATGAGCTCCAGTTGCTGGATCGGCCCGAACCGCTGGCAGCCGACGGCGAGGTGATACTCAGGATCGATGCGGTCGGTATTTGCGGCTCCGATATGCATGCATTCCACGGCCACGATCCGCGACGCAAACCCGGCCTCATTCTCGGTCATGAGTTCGCCGGCACGATCGTGGAGACGCGCGCACCGCATCTGATGAAAGGCTTGCGCGTCACGGGCAATCCGTTGATCACCTGCGGGCACTGTGAATATTGTGTGCAGGGGCGCGACAATCTGTGCGCGAACCGGACGATGGTCGGCATGACGCGTCCGGGTGCATTCGCACAATATATGTCGTTGCCTGCGGGATGCGTTGTCGAAATTCCGGAGGAGATGCCCGCAACGCACGCCGCGCTGACCGAGCCGGCTGCTACGGCGCTGCATGCGCTGAATCTGTCGATGCGCGCGCTGCAAAGACCGTTGCCGGAAACCCGCGCGCTGGTCATTGGCGGCGGGGCGATTGGATTGCTGTCGGCGTTGTTACTGAAATCGTACGGCTGCCGGTCGGTTGAAATGGCGGAGGTCAATCCGCTGCGTCGACGATCGGCGGAGCAGCATGCGCAGTGCGAGACATGGGATCCGTTGGACGCGCCGGCGCCTGAAAGCCGGTTTGAGTTCGTGATCGATGCCGTGGGCGCAAAGCCGACACGCGCGCTCGCGTTATCGTCGGTGAAGCCTGGCGGCGTCGTGATGCACATCGGCCTCCAGGACTGGGCAAGCGAAATCGATATGCGCAAGCTGACGCTCGCTGAAATCACGCTGCTGGGTACGTACACCTATACGATGGCGGATCTTCGCGCGACGGTTTCGGCGTTGCACGAAGGCGCGTTCGGTTCGCTGGATTGGCTCGACGTGCGGCCGCTCGATGCCGGAAGCCAGGCGTTCGACGATTTGCAGAACGGCAGGACGGCGTCAGGGAAAGTCGTCCTGACGCCGGGCTTCTAAATTTAGTATCCCGTTCCGCTGATAACGATTGAACAATCCGCACGCCAATCATAAACACGACATTATAGTACTAATGTCGTGTTGAGGATTGAATTGTGTAGTATATGGTACGTTTTACGTTGTATTATCAACACATCCATATTCCCCAAAGCCGCTTCCACATGACCCTCGAAGCCGACATCGAAGTCGTCCGTCAAAACGCGTCCGACACGCAGACGCTTTATCGCGAGGTCTGCGCGTTGCTGTTTTTCCGTTACGGCGAAACACCGACCGCGAACCGCCTGTACCAGCTGGTGCGCAAAGGCAGCATGAGCGCGCCGGCCAAGGCGTTGCGCGATTTCTGGACCGACGTGCGCGACAAGACGCGTGTGGACGTCGGCCGTCCGGACTTGCCGCCCGAGGTCGCAGCGGCTGCCGGCGAATTGGCGGCCCAGCTGTGGCGTCTGTCGAGCGACGCCGCGAACGCCGCGCTCGACGTGTTCAGGCAGGACGCGGACGCGCAAATCGCCGCCGCGCAAGAACAGGCCAAGCAACACGACAGGCAGCGTCAGGACGCCGTCGAGAAAGCCGAACAGGCGGCCAACGATGTCGCGACCCTGCGCGCGCGGATTGCCGGACTCGACGCGCGCATCGTCGAGCTGCAGACGGCCAACGACATGCTGACGGCGCAACTGGCGACATCGAAGGAAGAAATCGCGGCAGGAGCCGCCGCGCTCGCCGATGCCCGCCGCGATTTCGCCGACGAACTCGCGAAGCTGCGCCGCTCGCACGAGCAGAACGAGCAGCGGCTCGCCGCGGCGGAAAAGCGCGCCTTGCTCGAAATCGACGGTGAACGAGCGGCGGCGCAACGTCTGCGCAAGGAGCTCCAGGCGAGTCACGAGCGGGCGGCGACGCTCGAAGCCGAATCGCGGGCCGAGCGGGACGCGATTCGGGACGAGTTGGCCGCATCAAAGGCAGAACTGGCTGCCTCCGCTGCGCGGCATGCCGCGACCCGCGGGCAGCTTGCGGAAAAGGATGCGTTGCTGGCTGAACGGGTGGCGGCGACCGACCTGTTGCGCCAGCGTATCGACACGCTTTCGCGGCAGATCGAGACGGCGCGAACAGAAAAAACGTCCGCGCGCCCTGCCCGCCGCGCCCGCGAAACATCGCCCGTGCAGGGCCGCGCGATGGCGGGCTTCTCGGGCGCACCGTTCGTCAAACGTTCGACCAACGCCAAACCACGCGAAGACTGAGAAGTGGTTACACCTGGTGACGTTCGATAAAAAGTGATCTTCATGGGGCGGCGGCACCCGCCGCCCGCGCGCAACGCTGCGTCAGAACCGCGGATGACACTCGAAACTGACCGACGACCCGTGCTCGGTCATCGCGCTGACGCCGCTGACCGTCTCCGTCTTCACGCTGCTTTGCATACCGAGACGATCGCAGTAGTCGCGCGCCTCGTTCATCGCGAGTTCGTGCGCGCGCGCCCAGGCCATGCGTCCTCCGGTCGCGCTGGCGGCGACCGTGTAGCTGCCGGGCTTGCCGCTCGCGACCACATCCGTGCTCGACGCGCACCCGACGAGACTCGCGCACGCGAGCGCCACCGCCGCCACCGCGCGCATGCGCGTGGGCAGCGGCGCCCTCTTCCTGTGCGTGCTTTCCGCTCGCGCGACGGACGCGACTTCGCGTACCCGCACCGTTTTGCGCGCCTCAGCGAGCATGTCCGAACCCTGATTCGACATCGTGGATCACCTGCATTTTTAACTGATTAGTCAGGCAGCAATTATCCGGAATCGTTCGCCCAAGATCAGCCGATACAACCGAAAACACTGTTGCGCGAGTCCTAACAATGGACGCGAGCGCCACGCCGCGACGGCGTCGGCAATGAGCGGACCACATGGTTCACAAAAGACCTTCCGGAATCCCTTTTGAGCGTCTAGTCTGTAACGATGCCTGTTCGACGGACAGGCATTTCGAACCGCAGACGGACCCCACCACATAGCGGCATACACCGGTCGCCGAACCGGAGGAGACATATATGGATCTCGAGGCACGTACCCTTCAGCGCGTCACGGTTCGGCTCGTGCCGTTCCTGATCCTGTGCTATTTCATCGCCTATCTCGATCGCGTCAACGTCGGCTTCGCGGCCTTGCAGATGAACAAGGCGCTCGATCTGTCCGCGAGCGCGTTCGGCTTCGGCGCGGGCGTGTTCTTTATCGCGTACTTCTTTTTCGAAGTGCCGTCGAACCTGCTGCTCGAACGATTCGGCGCGCGCCGCTGGATCGCGCGGATCATGTTTACGTGGGGTATTCTCGCGGGCGCGATGGCGTTTATCCCGGACATCGCGCGCTTCACCGGGCTCTCGCCCGCGCACGTGTTTTTCGGCCTGCGCATTTTGCTTGGCGTCGCCGAGGCCGGCTTTTTCCCGGGCATCATTTTTCTGCTGACCTTGTGGTTTCCGGCCGCGTATCGCGGGCGCGTGGTCGGCTATTTCATGGCGGCGATTCCGCTGTCGACGGTGATCGGCGGCCCGATCTCCGGCGCGCTGCTATCGCTCGACGGCCGCGGCGGACTCGGCGGCTGGCAGTGGCTGTATCTGATCGAGGCGGTGCCGGCGGTATTGCTGTCGGTCGCGGTGCTGTTGTATCTGACCGACAAGCCCGCCGACGCCACCTGGCTCAGCGCCGAGGAGCGCGACTGGCTGATCGCGCGGCAGAAGCAGGAGCGCGAGCATCGCGAGGCGGTGCGCCACTTCAGCGTGAAGGAGGCGCTGATCAATCCGCGCGTGCTCGCCATCGCGCTGATCTATTTCGGGGCGAACGCGACCAACTACGGCCTGAGCTTCTTCCTGCCGCAGATCGTGAAGTCGTTCGGCCTCACTAATCTGCAGACGGGTTTCGTGACGTCGCTGCCGTACGTGGTCGGCCTCGTCAGCATGATTTTGTGGGGACGGCATTCGGATCGCCACCTCGAACGCCGCTGGCACGTCGCGATTGCGCTGTTCGTCGCGGCGGCCGGCATCGCAGCCGCGGCCGGGCTCGACAATCCGGTGCAGAAGATGATCGCGCTATCGATTGCCGGCTTCGGCATCTTCGGTTGCCTGCCGGTAATCTGGACTTTGCCGGCCGCGTTCCTGTCGGGCGCGGCGGCCGCGGGCGGCATCGCCGCGATCAACTCACTGGGCAACCTGGCGGGTTTCTTCGGGCCGTTCGCGATGGGCTGGATCAAGGACAGCACCGGCGGCTTCGGCGCCGGGCTGCTATGCCTGTCGGGCGCGGGACTCATCGGCATGGCGGCGGTGTTGCTGCTGCATCACGACACGTCGCTCGAGACGACGCATGGCAATCCGCATGCGCGACCGCCGGGTGAAGCGGGGGTCGCGAGGTCTTAGCGCTAGTCCCACGCGCCGTTCAATACGCACCCGGGCAGCCTGCCCGGGTCGCCTTCAATTCGCCCCGCTGCCGTTATTCGACCCTTCTGTGCCCTGACCGCCCGCATCGGGCGGCACGATGTCGTCCGGCGTCGGGGTTGGCGCGAGCGCTGCCGCACCGCCGCCGTGCGCTTCACCGTCGACGGTATTACCCGGCGCCGGCGCGGGAGCCGACCCCGCCCCCGGCGCCGGCAGCAACGGCGGCAACGCGCGCGCTTCGCCCTGCACCGCGGACGCGCCCGCTGCCTCTGACGCCGCCGCCGGTGCCGCCACGGCAGACGTCGGCGGCTGCACCGACGCCACCGGCGCGCGCCGCGCCGGAGCACGCGCCACGATCTGCTTGTCCGGCTGCGCCGGCGTGCGCGTGAACAGGTGCCCGATCCAGTCGCGCAAGCGTTCGGCGCGCTCGGCGAACCAGCCCGGCTGCTGCGCGGTATCGAACTTCATGTGGCTGTCGACGAGCCGCGAGCGCTGCGCGCGCTGGAAGAAATCGCCGACGATCGGCAGCGCGCTATGCGCACCCTGCCCCCAGTAATCGCTGCGCAGCGTCACACGGCTGTCGTTGAAGCCGACCCACGCCCCCGCCACCAGTTGCGGCTGCATCAGGATGAACCAGCCATCCGCGTTGCCCTGGGTCGTGCCGGTCTTGCCCGCGACATCGCCGCGCACGCCGAAGCGCGTGCGGATGCTCGCGCCGGTGCCGCGGCTGATCACGTCGCGCATCACGTCGACGAGTGTGCGTGCCGTGTCGGCGGGCAGCTCGCGACTCGGCGTGGCCGGCTTGAATTCGGCGAGCAGGTTGCCGTTGCGGTCCTCGATGCGCGTGACCATCAGCGGCTCGACGTAGCCGCCGAGGTTCGCGATCGTGCCGTACGCCGACACCATTTCCTTGAGCGTGACCGGGCTCGTGCCGAGCGCGAGCGACGGCACCGGGTCGAGCTGGCTGTCGCGCACACCCATCGCGCGCGCGAGCCTGGCGACCCTGTTCGGACCCACCGACTCCATCACCTGCGCGGTGATGCGGTTGCGCGAATAGGCGAGCGCGTCGCGCAGGCTGATCATGCGGCCGCTCGGCTCGTCCTCGTCGTTCGGCTTCCAGATTTCGCCGCCGGCGAGTTCGATCTGAACCGGATTGTCCGGCAGTTTGTCGTCCGGTTTCGCGCCGGCCTCGAAGGCCGCCGCGTAGACGAACGGCTTGAAGGTCGAGCCCGGCTGACGGCGCGCCTGCTGCACGTGATCGAACGGATCAACGCCAAAGTCGCGGCTGCCGACCCACGCCTTGATCTCGCCGGTACGTGGGTCCATTGCGAGGAAGTCGGCCTGCACGCGCGTCTTCGTGTCGCACACGCTCTGCACGAGCTTGCGATCGGCGAGCAGGCGTTTCAGCGCGTCGTCGTCGGCGAGGCCCGTGTCTTTGGCCGCGCGGAAGTCAGGCGTTTCGCGCAGGAACGTGCGCAGCAGGTCCTTGTCCGCCGAGCAGCCCGCGCGCGTGCCCCACGCGGAGTTCGCGATGTTCTGCAACTGATTGCCCTGCAGCGTGACCGCCTGGGTCGCCATCGTCTGCAGACGCGAGTCGATGGTCGTGCGCACGACGAGTCCATCGGAATAGATGTTGTAGTCGTTGCGATCGGCCCACGCGACGAGCCATTTGCGCAGTTGCTGCGTGAAGTGCGGCGCGGGTCCGGGCGGCTCGATCTGGCGCTCGAAGTCGAGACGCAGCGGCTTGCGGGCGAGCGTGTCGTACTGGGCGGGTGTCAGCTTGCCGTACTTGACCAGCTGCGCGAGCACCGTATTGCGCCGCTGCAAGGCGCGCTCGGGGTTCAGCACCGGGTTGTAGTACGCGTTGCCCTTCAGCATGCCGGTCAGCGTCGCCGCTTCGAGCACGTTCAGGTCGGATGCGGACTTGTCGAAATAGGTGCGCGCAGCCATCTCGATGCCGTACGCGTTGTACAGGAACGGGACCGTATTCAGGTAGGTTTCGAGGATCTCGTCCTTCGTGTAGAACGCCTCGATCTTCAGTGCGGTGATCGCTTCCTTCAGCTTGCGCGTCAACGTCGGCGCGCGGCCGATTTCGTCGGGATACAGATTGCGCGCGAGCTGCTGCGTGATCGTCGAGCCGCCCTGGCGGTCGCCGGAGAACGTGTGCAGCGCGGCCGAAGCGGTGCGCCGCCAGTCGAGCCCGAAATGCTGATAGAAGCGGTGATCCTCGGTGGCGATCAGCGCGTTCACGACGTTCGGCGAGATGTCCTTCAGCTTGACCCACTCGCGGTTCGACGGCTTGAACTCGGCGAGCAGCTTGCCGTCCGCCGACAGGATCTGCGCGGGCTGCTCGATCTTGGCCTTGCGGATGTCGCCGATGCTCGGCGTGAACGGAATCAGCAACAGCACGTACAGTACGAATAGCACCGGCAGCGCGGCGAGCCCCCACGCGAACGTGCGGCGGGTCGGATGGCGCAGATGCCATGCGGCCTTCGCGAACAGCGGGTTCGCGAGCGTCAGCCCTTTGTCGAGGGCCGCCAGAAAGGAGGAAAAGAGGCGCTTCACTTGCTGTCGTCGGCTGGGAAAGGCGCAATCGTACCAAGATGTGGGGGGTGCGCCGGTTTTTGCCTCGTTCGCGGCATGGAGTGCGGCTCCGGCGGGGCCACTATAATGTCGCCAATTCCGACAAGAGGTGCTTCATGATCATCAAACCACGTGTGCGTGGCTTCATCTGTGTATCGACCCATCCGACCGGCTGCGAAGCCAACGTCAAGGAACAGATCGAGTATGTGAAGGCACGCGGCCCCATCGCCAACGGCCCGAAGAAGGTGCTCGTGATCGGCGCGTCGACCGGCTATGGCCTCGCCGCCCGCATTAGCGCAGCGTTCGGCTCGGGCGCGTCGACCCTCGGCGTGTTCTTCGAGCGCGCCGGCAGCGAAACCAAGGCTGGCACGGCCGGCTGGTACAACACCGCGGCGTTCGAGAAGTTCGCCACCGCCGAAGGCCTGTACGCGACCAGCATCAACGGCGACGCGTTCTCCGACGAAGTGAAGGCGCGCACGATCGAAGTGATCAAGCGCGATCTCGGCCAGGTCGATCTGGTCGTCTATAGCCTCGCGGCGCCGAAGCGCCAGCACCCGAAGACCGGTGAAGTGTTCAGCTCGGTGCTCAAGCCGATCGGCAAGGCTGTCAATTTGCGCGGCATCGACACCGACAAGGAAGTGATCAAGGAAACCGTGCTCGAACCGGCGACGCCGGAAGAAATCGCGCACACGGTCGCGGTGATGGGCGGCGAGGACTGGCAGATGTGGATGGACGCGTTGGGCGAAGCCGGCGTGCTCGCCGACGGCGCCAGGACCACCGCGTTCACCTACCTCGGCGAGAAGATCACCCACGACATCTACTGGAACGGCTCGATCGGCGCGGCCAAGAAAGATCTCGACCAGAAAGTGCTCGGCATCCGCTCAAAGCTCGCGGCCAAGGGCGGCGATGCGCGCGTCGCGGTGCTGAAGGCAGTCGTCACGCAGGCAAGCTCGGCAATTCCGATGATGCCGCTCTATCTGTCGCTGCTCTTCAAGGTGATGAAGGAAAAAGGCACGCACGAAGGCTGTATCGAGCAGGTCTACGGCCTGTACAAGGACAGCCTCTATGGCAGCCAGCCGCATCTGGACGACGAAGGCCGTCTGCGCGCCGACTACAAGGAACTCGATCCGCAGGTGCAAGGCCGCGTGCAGGAGCTGTGGAACCAGGTGAGCAACGACAACATCTACGAACTCACCGATTTCGCGGGCTACAAGACCGATTTCCTGCGCCTGTTCGGTTTTGAAATGAAGGGCGTCGATTACGACGCGGACGTCGATCCGGACGTGCAGATTCCGAATCTCGTGCAGGTTTGATCCACCGGGGGGCGGGCCCGCTTCGCGAGTTCGCCCCTGAGGTTGCCCCTCCTCGCCTCCCTCCCCTCACTCCTTCAACACGTCAGCACGGATACGCGCCCTGCAACGCGCGCAGAATCGCGAGCCCGATTGGAAAATCCTCGGAAATGCCCGGATGGTTCGCGAAGAACGCGTCGAGCAACGGATAGACCGTCTGGTTGCCGATCGCGAGCGTTGGTGGCGGACAGAACAGCTGCGGCTGTTTCCTCGCGACCAGATCGCCGTTCGCCCAGCCGAACGCGTTGATCGTGCCGGTGATGTACGCCGCATAGATCGAGTTGTTGTCGGCGTGTGCCCAGCGCTTGTATTGCGCGGCCGTCATTTCCGCGCTCGCGTTCAGAGTGAAGCACGCCGCCAGCAAAGCCAGCGCGAATTTCGTTAACCGCATCGTTGAACCTTCAATGTCGCTAGATGGCCGCCATTGTAGGCGACGCGGGGTGCACCGCGCAGAAGCCGTCGAGCGCGGGAATTCACAAGCAGAGCGTAAGCATTGAAGGCGGATTCTGTAAGCACCGACAGATTGCAGAAGCGCGCGAATCAACGATCACGGTGTGCCGTTTCGGCAATGCTTGCGATACCCGTCGCGCCCGGCCAGGCGCGCAATATAAGCGGCCAGCGCCGGCAAATCGTCGTGCTGCTGCGGCGTTTCGAGCCAGCGGTTCGCGGACAGCGCGATCGGAATATCGGCGAGCGAAAACGCGTCGCCCGCGATATACGCACCGGTGCGCGCGAGTTGCTGCTCGACGATCGCCATATGCTTGGACCAGTTCGCGCACGACGCGGCGATCTGGCGCGGGTCCTGATGCTCGGGCGAGTGCCGCACGAGCGCGAGAAACGCGTAGCTCCACGAGCGGTTCAATTCGCTCGCCTGCCAGTCGATCCATTGATCACAGCGCGCGCGCTCGACCGGATCGGCCGGATACAGCCCGTCACCGCGATAACGGTTCGCGAGGTAACGGATGATCGCGTTCGATTCCCACAACACGAAGTCGCCGTCGCGGATCACGGGGACCATCGCGTTCGGGTTCAGCGCGCGGAATTCGGCGACCTCGGTCGAGCGAAAGCCCGAGCCCCAGTCTTCCTGTTCGAACGCAAGCCCAAGTTCCGCGCAGGTCCACAACACCTTGCGCACGTTGATCGAGGGGGTCTTGCCGAGTATCTGCAGCATAAGTAGTTGGGCACCGCGTGGATCGAACGGGTTGAAGGAATGAAACTCGGAAGCCAGCCAGTTTGCCTTGCGCGCGGCGCGCCGTCATCCGGTTTTCAGCGTCGCCTGTTCGCGGATCATGTCGTACAGCGCCTGCGCGGCCGGTGACAACTGCGCGGTCTTGCGCGCGACGAGCACCAGCGTGCGCGACACGGTGGGGTGCGTGAGCTCGACGGTGCGCACGCTCGGATACGCGCCGTTCTGCAGCGCGAGCGCGGGCACCACGGCCGCGCCGACGCGTTGCGCGACGAGTCCGACGGCGGTCGAACTGCGCTGCACCTCGTAGAACGAACGCAGCGCGAGCTCGCTCGATTCCAGCGCGACGTCGAGCAGCGCGCGATTACCGCTGACCTCGCCGGCGAAAATCAGCGGGAACGGCTGCAACTGCCGCCATGCGATGCGCCGCCGCTTCGCGAGCGGATGGTCCTCGTGGCAGATCAGCACGTAGCGGTCTTCGGTGAGCGGCACGGTGGCGAGATCGGGATGATGCTCGCGCGCGATGTTGATGCCGAACTCGACCTCTCTGCGCAACACGGCCTCCTCCACCGCCGACGACGCGTGATCGAGAATCTTGATGCGATTGTGCGGATAGCGCGCCGAATACGCCTGCAGGATGCGCGGCAGATACTGCACGCCGACGGTCGGCACGCACGCGATCGACACGTCGCCACGTCGCGCGATGCCCGTTTCGCGGATCTCGACGAGCGCGTCCGCCAGCTCGCCGAGCAGCCGACGCGCCTGCGGCAGAAAATTGCGACCGATTTCGGTGAGCGCCATCGAACGCGTGGTGCGCTCGATCAGCGTGACGCCGAGATAGCTTTCGAGCTTGCGCAGCCGCTGCGTGATCGCGGTTTGCGTGACGTGCAGCGAATCCGCCGCGCTCTGGAAGCTGCCGCGATCGGCAATCGCGACGAAAGCCTGCACGCCGAGCGTGTCGATTTTCATTAGAAAAATGAAGTAATCGGGATCATAAATTCATTTTACTCCGGGCTGTCAGCGGCCGAGAATGGCCGCAACGAACCCCGCGAAGGAGCAAAAGATGACCGACAAAACCACGAACGAGCATAGCGATTGGCACGCGAAGCAGTACATGCTGTTCGAGAACGAGCGCACGCGGCCGGTCCGCGATCTGCTCGCGGCGGTGCCCTTGAACGGCGCGCGGCTCGCGGTCGACATCGGCTGCGGCCCGGGCAACTCGACCGAGGTGCTGGCCGAGCGGTTGCCGGGCGCGTCGGTCAGCGGCATCGACAGCTCCGCCGACATGATCGCGGCGGCCCGTCGGCGGCTGCCGCAATGTCGCTTCGACATCAGCGACGTTTCGACGTGGGACGCGCACGGCCCCTTCGATGTGATCCTCGCGAACGCGGTGCTGCAATGGGTGCCGGACCACGAGCGGCTGTTCCCCGCGCTGGTGGCAAAACTTGCCAGGGGCGGCAGCCTCGCCGTGCAGATGCCCGACAATCTCGACGAACCGGCGCACCGGCTGCTGCGCGAAATCGCCATCGACGGGCCTTGGGCGACGAAGCTGAACGGTATCGAGCGCACCATGCGCTACGACGCAAACTGGTACTACGCGCTGCTCAAGCCGCTGTGTGCGCGCGTCGACGTGTGGCGCACGGTCTATCACCACCCGCTCGCGGGCGCCGACGCGGTGGTCGAATGGTTCAAGGGCAGCGCGCTGCGGCCGTTTCTCGCCGCGCTCGACGACGCCGAACGCGGCGCGTTTGTGCAACGCTATCGCGACGAAATCGTCAGAGCCTACCCGGCGCTCGCCGATGGCACGGTGCTGCTGCCGTTTCCGCGGTTTTTCATCGTCGCGACGCGCGGCGAACGTTGAAGCCGCGCCGGGAACCGCTGCGAGCCGGTAAATGCCGGCGCTTCGGCTGCGGCGGGTCGTCCCGGGGCGATCAGATCGCCGGCGCACCACGCTGACGCACCGCCCGAAAACCGCACCTGTGGCGGCGCCGCACGCTAAGGGTGGTCAGGAATTGCCGCCCGGGAATTCCGCATGCTACTGTTTGTAAAAAGCGTGTGTAAAAAGCGGAGGACGGCGCCCGCCGGCCTCACCGGGAAGCCATTTACTGCAGCGAGCGTCGCCATGAGTGATGTACGCCAACATCTGAGTCCCCGTGACCGCCTGGAGCTGTTGTGCTGGCTCACATGCGGAAGCCTCGGCGCTTATTATCTGAACGAAGACTGGCCCGACGCGGCGTTTCACGTGCAGTCCGCGCACAAGTGGCTCGACCGCCGCGCGCGCGAAGCCGACTGGCTGTGCGTCGCGAAGCTGTCGGCCACCGCGGTCGAAATCGCGCGGCGCCACGCGCGCTTCGTCGATACCGACTGGGCGCGCGACGCGGTTGAAGAAATTCTCGATACCGACGAACTCGACCCGCAAGCCCGGCTCGTCCGGCAGGTTCTGGCCGACTGCCAGAACGCGCTGGCCGACAAGCGGATCGCCGATTAGTCGCGGGCTCGTTTTTCTTCCTTTTTTTCAGCGGATTGGGGGCCAATTTTTTGGCCCCTTTTTGCGTTGTTCCGCGCTTCCGCGCACGATGTGCCGCTCGCAGTCGGTAAAAAATGCGGCACCCGCCCTCGCGTACCGCCTACCGGCAGGCGGCCAATCCGCGTGCCGGCTCGGTTCGTGCAATCACCACGGACGCCCGCCCTTCATTCTTCGACCATCGTCTTCAGCTTCAGCAGCGCCTGATCCCACTGCCGCGAAATCGCGTCGAGCGCGCGGCGTGCCGCGTCGAGATGCGCGGGCTCGAACGCCCACAGGCGCTCGCGTCCGACCTTCACGTCGTGAACGAGGCCCGCGTCGGCCAGCACCTGCAGATGCTGCGTGACCGACTGCCGCGTGATGTCGGTGCCGGCCGTCAGTTGCGCGATCGACATCGCGCTGCCCGCGCACAACGCCGCGACAAGCCGCAGACGCGTCTCGTCACCGAGCGCCGCGAACACCGCCGCCGAACTGCGCAGTGTCGCCGCCTTGAGGCCCGCCCTCGCGGGGGCCGCCCTAGCTCGCGCCGACATATCGCTCGACGTTGACCATCTGCTGCTCCCAGCCGCCGTCGTTCAGCCGGAACGCTTGCGCGCGGCGCCCGATCGGCAACTGGTCGAAGCCCGATTCGACGACGCGCAGCAGCGTGCCCGACTCGACGTCGCTCAGATCGAATTCCACGAGCGTGGTCGGCTCAGGCGTGTAGTCGATCGTGATGTCGATCGCGGCCGGATGCCAGCGCCACGACAGATGATGCTCGGGCTCGACACGCTCGACCAGCACGTTCATCAGCAGATGCTCATAGCCTGGATAGGTGATGTGCCCCTGCGTGGATTGCCCCGGGACGAACTGCTTGCCGGTGAGATTCACGCCGAACCATTTGCCGAATTCCTCGGCGTTGGACAGCGCACGCCAGACGCGCGAGCGCGGCGCCTTCAACAGAACCTGCTTTTCGATGCGATCGGTCGATGAGTTCATATGCAGCCTCCTGACTGCATATTAGAAGCACCGCCTCCGATATGCAAGCATTCGACTGCGCTTTGTTCAGAGCGTGATGCGTGCGGCGCCGGCACGACCGGACGCCGCGCGCCGCGCCTTACTCCGTCGCATGCGCGTGCATGACGCCGGTTTGCATCGACCACGCCATCCACGGCCGGCGCAGCGCGACGATCGCAAGGAACGCGCAAGCCGACAGTGTGCCGAACGTCGCGAAGCCCATTTGATAGCTGCCGGTGCTCTCCTTCGCGATGCCCATCACGACCGGCAGATAGAAGCCGCCGATGCCGCCCGCCGCGCCGACGATGCCGGACATCAGCCCGGTGCGGCCGGCCCAGCGATGCGGCACGAGCTGGAACGTCGCGCCATTGCCGAGTCCGAACGCGACATAGAGGCACAGCAGCAACGCAATGCCGCCCGCGAGCGACGGCATCGCCGCCGCGAACAGGAAATCGCAAACCGCGATGATCGCCAGCAGCACGGTCAGCGCGCGCACGCCCGACACGCGGTCGGCAATCAGGCCGCCGAGCGGGCGCACCATCGCGCCGGTCGCGGCGAGCAGCGCCATGAACAGGCCCGCGTCGATTTTCGACAGTTGATACAGGTTGGTCAGCAGCAGCGACACATACGAGGACATACCGACGAAACCGCCGAACGTGATGCTATAGACGAGCATGATGACCCACGTATCGCGCTCGGCGAGCACCGAGCGGTAGCGTTGCGGCAGCACCGCGATCGCCAGCAGCGCACCGATCACCGGCAGCAGCAGCACGCCGGTCTTGCCCGCGCCGAATAGCCCCGCTTCGACGAGCAGCACGAGCGCGATCAGGCCGACCAGCGTCGTCGCGAAACTGCCGAAGGCGCGCAGCACGCTGCCGGTTTTGACGCCCGCGTCGTTGGCCCAGAAGTACAGCGTGATCGCGGCGATCGCGAGCAGCGGCAAGGCGCCGCCCGCGGCGAGCTGCCAACCGTAGCGCGTCGCCAGTTGCGGGAACAGGAAGCCGTCGAGCACCGCGCCGATGTTGCCGGCCGCGGCCAGCCCCAAGACGAGGCCCTGCACTTTCGGCGGATAGTTACTGCCGGCCATCGGCAGCGCGACCGCGAAGCTGGCGCCGCCGACGCCAAGGAACACGCCGAGCACCAGCAGCATTTCGTACGACGGCACCGATTGCAGCAACGGCAGCACGATCGTCGGCACCGCCGACAGCAGCACGCCCATCAACGCAATGCGTTTGCCGTGCGCGGACTGATACAGATTGCCGAGCGTCACGCGCAGAATCGCCGCGGACAACACCGGCACCGCGACGAGCAGACCCTGCTGCGCGGGCGTCATCGCGATGCTCTTGCTGATGAACGGCGCGAGCGGCCCATACAGCACCCAGACGGTGAAGCCCGTGTCGAAATACAGAAAGCAGGCGACCAGTGCGCGCCAATCACCGCTTCGCAGGGAGTGCATCACGTTTTTCATCAGAGATCCTCAGTAAATAAAATGACGGGTAGTCCAGTTGCTGCGTTACTTGTGTTTTGCGCCGGCATGTCGCCCAGAGTCTTCACTGGGACTCGACACGCAAGCGTCATGCCATCGGGCTGTCTGTTACGAGGCCTTTTTAAAGGCATCTTCTGCAACGCATCGGCGGCTCAATACACGTCGCGTGCATAACGCTTTTCGCGCGTCAGACGGCTCACGTATTCGAGTGCTTTCTCTTCGCTCATGCCACCGTGAGTCGTGATGACGTCCTTCAGCGCCGCATCGACATCGCGCGCCATCCGGTTCGCGTCGCCGCATACATAGAAATGCGCACCGTCTTCGAGCCATGCCCACAGTTGCGCACCGTGTTCGCGCATGCGGTCCTGCACATAGATCTTGTCGGCCTGGTCACGCGAGAACGCGACGTCGAGCCGGGTCAGCAGACCGCTCGCGCGCATCGCTTCGAGTTCGTCGCGATAGTAGAAGTCGGTCGCGGCATGCTGTTCGCCGAAGAACAACCAGTTGCGTCCGCGCTCGCCGCGTGCCTGCCGTTCGTGCAGAAAGCCGCGAAACGGTGCGATGCCGGTGCCCGGTCCGACCATGATCATCGGCGTGTCCGATTGATGAGGAGGACGAAAGTGCGCAGACTTCTGCACGAACACGGGCACGTCGGTGTCGCTTGCGCGATCCGCGAGAAACGTCGACGACACGCCCTTGCGGTGTCGCCGCCCGTTGCTGTAACGCACCGCCGATACCGTCAGATGCACTTCGCCCGGATGCGCCTTCGGGCTCGATGCGATCGAATACAGACGCGGCTGCAGGCGTTTCAGCATGCCGGTCAGCTCGGCGGCTGAGAGGCTCACCGGAAACTCGTGCAATACGTCGGCGAGCTGCTGTCCCCATAGCCATTGCTTCAGATCCGCCTTGCGTTCGGGCGCGAGCAGATCGCCCAGCGCGCCATTGCCGCTGCGCGCCGCGACGAACGCGAGCGCCTCGGCGCTCGGCCGCGCGATCTCGTAGTGCTTGCCGAGCGCATCGGCGAGCCGCATGTCGCCGATACCCGCGACGTGCACCGATGCCTCCGCGTGCAAACCGCTCAGCGTGATCAGTTCGTCGACGAGTTCGGGGCAGTTGCTCGGCCACACGCCGAGCGCATCGCCCGCTTCGTATTCGAGGTTCGTCCCGCCCGTTTGCAGCGACACGTAGCGCGTATCCTTCGCGGCGCCCTGCCGGTTCAGGCGCAGATTGCCGACGACGCGCGACGCGGCCGGCCGCGCCTTGGTCGGCACCGCGCCTACCACCGCGTTGATCATGCCGCCCGGCGGCACCGCGTACAGCGCGGCATCCGCCTGCTTGATGCAGACGATCACGCGTTCGAGCCATGCATCGGCGCCCTGCTGATATTCAATATCGCAATCGACGCGCTCGCTCAGACGCAGCGCACCCTGCGCGGCGAGCCGCTCGTCCAGACGGCGGCCGTGACCGCAGAACTGATCGTAGTTGCGATCGCCGAGCGCGAGCACCGCGAAACGCACGCCGTCGAGGCGCGGCGCCGTGGCGGCGTTCAGTTGCGTCCAGAAGTCCTGCGCGTTGTCGGGCGCATCGCCGTCGCCGAACGTGCTCGTCATCAGCAACACGTATTGCGCCTTCGCGAGCGTCGCGAACGAATAGTCGGCCATGCACGCGGTGCGGATTTCGAAGCCCGATTCCATCAGACGCGTCGCGTAACGCTCGGTCAGCGACTCGGTGTTGCCGGTTTGCGAGGCCCACAACAGCGTGACCTTCGGCCGCACGCGCACGATGCGCACGCCCGATTCGCGTGGCTCTTCCTGTGCGAGATTCGGCCGCAAGGCAGCGGTCGACGTCTGGGCTGTCGTCGCGCTGCGGCTATACAGTCCCGCAAGCAGACCATCGACATAGAGCCGCTTCACCGCATCGAACGGTGCGCTGTGCGGCAGCACCGGCACGTTGACGAGACCTTGCGCTTCGGCCGAACGCAGGCCACTGACGAAACCCGCCAGATACGCGCGCTCCGCGTCGCTGAGCGACGGCACGGGCGCGGGCTCGGGCGGCAGTTGCAGCAAAGTGGTGAGGGCTTCGATACGAGGCATGGGTTGATCCTTGGCGCTGGGCGCTAAAACCGCTGCGTCGGCGGGGGTAGAGAGCGCATCGTCGTCATTGCGAGTGCTCGCGTCGCGATCCGCCGTCACCGGACTCAGCGCGACCGCGCAGACTTTCAGTTCGGGCTGCAGAGAAACCGGATCGACCGCGTCGTTGGTCACCGCATTGATGCACAGTTCGTCGCCGAACACGTCGTTCCAGTGCATCGGCGCGAAGCACTGACCCGCGCTCACACGATCGGTGACGACGGCGGGCAGGACCGCGCGGCCGCGCCGCGAACGGATCTCGACCGCGTCCTTCGCGCGAATCCCGAGTTCGGCCGCGTCGTCCGGATGAATTTCGACGAAGGGTCCGGGGTTCAGCTTGTTCAGCATCGCGACCTTGCCGGTCTTGGTCATCGTGTGCCACTGATGCTGCAGACGGCCCGTGTTCAACACGATCGGAAACTCGCGATCGGGCAACTCGGCCGCGGGCTGATACGCACGCGCGAAAAACTTCGCCCTGCCGCTCGCGGTCGGAAAAGCAATGCGCGGGTGGCCGCCATCTTCCGACTCCCTGAGTGTCTGGCTCACGCCGTCATTCAGATAGCGAAGCGGATTGCGCTCGGACGAATCGGCCGACGCGATCGGCCACTGCAGTGGCGCGTCCTTCAAGCGGCGATGGCTCGCGCCGCGCAGGTCGTAGCCGGTCGCCGGATTCGCCGCGCGCGTGAGTTCGGCGAACACTTCGTCGGCGCTCGCATAACTGAACGCATCGGCAAAGCCCATTTCACACGCGATGCGCGCGATGATCTGCCAGTCGGGCAGCGCCGCGCCGGGCGGTTCGATGGCCTGCTGCATCAGCGTCAGATTGCGCTCCGAGTTGACCATCACGCCTTCGGCTTCGGCCCACAACGCGCCGGGCAGCAACACGTCGGCGTAGCGGTTTGTTTCGGTATCGAGGAACGCGTCCTGCGCGATCACGAGTTCGGCCGCGCGCAAACCGGCGATCGCGGTCTGCCGGTTCGCGACGGTCGCGACCGGATTCGTGCAGATGATCCAGCACGCCTTGATGTCGCCCGCGGCCATGCGCGCGAACATGTCGATCGTGCCGTGGCCCGCGTCCGCTTTGAGCGTGCCCGGTGCGATGCCCCACAGTGCTTCGACGAACGCGCGATCTGCGGCGACCAGCGCCGAACGCTGCCCCGGCAGACCATGGCCCAGATAGCCCATTTCGCGGCCGCCCATCGCGTTCGGTTGGCCCGTCAGCGAGAACGGTCCACTGCCGCGCCGGCAGATGCGGCCCGTCGCCAGATGCAGATTGCACAGCGCGTTGGTGTGCCACGTGCCGTGCGTGCTCTGGTTCAGGCCCATCGTCCAGCAACTCATCCAGTCTTTGGCCGACGCGATCATCTGCGCGGCGCGACGGATGTCGTCGGCGGCGAGGCCCGTAATGCGGGCGACGTTCTCCGGCGTGTACCCGGCCAGAAACGCGGGCATCGCGTCCCAGCCTTCGGTGTGTTCGGCGATAAAAGCCGCATCCGTTGCGCCGTTTTCGTGCAGCAGATGCAGCAGACCGTTCAGCAGCGCGAGATCGGTGCCGGGTTTGATCTGCAGGAACAGATCGGCTTTCCCGGCGGTCGTATTGCGGCGCGGATCGACGACGATCAGCTTCGCGCCCGCCTTCACGCGATCCATCATGCGCAGGAACAGGATCGGGTGGCAGTCGGCCATATTCGCGCCGCTGACGAAAAACAGATCCGCGTGATCGAAGTCTTCGTACGAGCCGGGCGGACCGTCCGCGCCGAGCGACAGCTTGTAGCCGCTCGCCGCGCTCGCCATGCACAGGCGCGAATTCGCTTCGATATTGTTCGTGCCGATAAAGCCCTTCGCGAGCTTGTTGACCAGATACTGCGCTTCGAGCGACATCTGCCCCGACACGTAAAACGACAGCGCATCGGGACCATGCTCGTCGAGCACGCGCCGCAGACGCGCGGCGGTATCGCTCAGCGCCTGCGCCATCGGCAGCGGCACCGGGTCTTCGTCGCGCGCACGACGCACGAACGCGCCTTCGAGACGACCCGACTTGCGCAGCGCGACGTGGGCCGACTGCCCTTTGGTGCAGAGCCGGCCCAGGTTGGCCGGATGCTCCTTGTCGCCAGCGATCTTCACGACCTGGCCGTCCTCGACGTGCAGCACCATGCCGCAGCCGACGCCGCAATACGGACACACGCTCTTTACGCTGGTAGCAGACATGCGCGAATGATCGGGTTGAAACATCAGAACCGTGGACAAAGGCCGCTACCTCAAACGGCGACCCACACCTGGCCGTTTTCGACGCGCGTGGCAAATGCGCTGACCGAATACGACGGCGTTTCGAGGCATTCGCCGGTGCGCAGATCGAAGTGATGCTTGTAGATCGGCGAAGCGACCACGATGCGCTTGCCGAGGCTGCCGACGAGTCCGCGCGACAGCACCGCCGCGTGCGAACCCGGATCGAAGTTTTCGATCGCGTAGACCGTGGGCTCGGCCGCCGACTCGACCTGGCCGCCATCGACGTGAAACACGGCCACCTGTTCGCCATTGACGAGCGCGCAAACGCCGGTGTTCGGCACGATGTCGTCGAGTGCGCAGATCGCGGTCCAGGCGCGGGGCAAGCGTTCGTTCTTCATGACTGGGCTCCTTTTGAGTTAAGCGGGAATCGGATGAGGTCAAACCGTCTCGACGACAACGGGAATCTCGATGCGCTGCACCTGCCGCTCAGCGAGCGTTGCCGGCCGGATCTGTCCGCGCTCCTCGACGAACGCGACGTTGCTATCGGACTCGCCGCTGTTGACGAAATGGCGGAAGCGCTTGCGCGTTTCGGGATCGGTGACGGCCTTTTTCCATTCGCACTCATACGTGTCGACCACATGCTGCATCTCCACTTCGAGCTCGGTGGCGACGCCAAGGCGATCGTCGACGATCACGTCGATCAGATAGTCGAGCCCGCCTTCGAGGTTGTCGCGCCACACGCTGGTGCGTTGCAGTCGGTCGGCGGTGCGCACGTAGAACATCAGGAAGCGGTCGATATAGCGCACGAGCGTCGCCTTATCGAGGTCCGCGGCGAGCAGTTCCGCGTGACGCGGCTTCATGCCGCCGTTGCCGCACACGTACAGATTCCAGCCCTTCTCGGTCGCGATTACGCCGACGTCCTTGCCCTGCGCTTCCGCGCATTCGCGGGTGCATCCCGACACGCCGAATTTGATCTTGTGCGGCGTGCGCAGGCCCTTGTAGCGATTCTCGAGTTCGACCGCGAGACCGACCGAATCGCCGACGCCATAGCGGCACCACGTCGAGCCGACGCACGACTTCACCGTACGCAGCGATTTGCCGTACGCGTGACCCGATTCGAAGCCGGCCGCGATCAGCTCTTCCCAGATCGACGGCAATTGCTCGACGCGCGCGCCGAACAGATCGACACGCTGGCCGCCGGTGATCTTCGTGTAGAGGCCATATTTCTTCGCGACCTGCGCGACCGCGATCAGGCCGTCGGGCGTCACTTCGCCGCCCGGCATGCGCGGCACGACCGAATAGGTGCCGTCGCGCTGGATGTTCGCGAGGTAGTAGTCGTTGGTGTCCTGCAGCGACGCGTGCTCCTTCTTCAGCACGAATTCGTTCCAGCACGACGCGAGAATGCTCGCGACCGCCGGCTTGCAGATGTCGCAACCGAGTCCGCGGCCATGCTTGGCGAGCAGCGCGCCGAAACTGCGCACTCCCTCGACGCGCACGAGGTGATACAGATCCTGGCGCGAATACGGGAAGTGCTCGCAGACGTGGTTGTTCACCGCGAGGCCCTGCTTCTTCATCTCGGCCTTCATCACCTGCGTGACGAGCGGCACGCAGCCGCCGCACGAGGTGCCCGCGCCGGTCGCGCTCTTCAACGCGCCGATGTCGGTCGCGCCCGCGCGTACGGCTGCGCACAGCTCGCCCTTCGACACGTTGTTGCACGAGCAGATCTGCGCGGCCGCGGGCAACGCCTCGACGCCGAGCGCCGGCTTCGCGCTGCCGTCCGCTTGCGGCAGGATCAGGAATTCGGGGGACGCTGGCAGCTCGATGCGGTTCAGCATCATCTGCAGCAGCGTGCCGTATTCGCTCGCGTCGCCGACCATCACGCCGCCGAGCAGATGCTTGCCGCAATCGGACACGACGAGCTTCTTGTAGATCTGCTTGCGTTCGTCGCTGAACTGGTAGGTGCGGCTGCCCGGCGTATTGCCGTGCGCGTCGCCGATGCTGGCGACGTCGACGCCCATCAGCTTGAGCTTCGTGCTCATGTCGGCGCCGGCGAATTCGGCCGGGTCGCCGAGCAACTGCTTCGCGACCACGCGCGCCATCTCGTAGCCGGGCGCGACGAGCCCGAACAGCTGGCCGTGCCACAGCGCGCATTCGCCGATCGCATAGATGTGCGGATCGCTGGTGCGGCACGCGTCGTCGATGGCGATGCCGCCGCGCGCGCCGAGTTCGAGGCCGCATGCGCGCGCGAGATCGTCGCGCGGACGGATGCCGGCGGAGAACACGATCATGTCGGTGTCGAGATGGCTGCCGTCGGCGAACTGCATGCGGTGCGTGCCCGCTTCGCCGTCGACGATCGCCGTCGTGTTCTTCTGCGTGTGCACCGTGACGCCAAGCTCTTCGATCCGGCCGCGCAATACGCGGCCGCCGCCGTCGTCGACCTGCACCGCCATCAGGCGCGGCGCGAATTCGACCACGTGCGTTTGCAGACCCATGTCGCGCAGCGCCTTCGCGCATTCGAGACCGAGCAGGCCCCCGCCCACGACCGTGCCCGTTTTCGAGCGGGCGCCGCATTCGCGCATCGCTTCGAGATCGTCGATCGTTCGATAGACGAAGCAGTCGCCGCGCTCGCGGCCCGGCACCGGCGGCACGAACGGATAGGAGCCGGTCGCGAACACGAGGCGGTCGTACGGCAGCGTTTCGCCGGTCGCGACCGTCACCGTGCGCGCGTCGCGATCGACCGCGACCGCCCGCGCGTTCAGCTTCAGTTGCACGCCGTGGCGCTCGAAGAAGCCCGGCTCGACGAGCGACAGGTCATCGGCGGTCTTGCCCGAGAAGAACGCGGACAGATGCACGCGATCGTAGGCCGGTCGCGATTCTTCGCCCAGCACCGTGATGTCGAGATCGTGCGCGGCCCGTTGCGCCAGGCATTCGACCAGTTTGTGGCCGACCATCCCGTGGCCGATAACGATGATTTTCATGAGCGCGCTGTCCTCTGGTGTCTGGCGAAAGCGATTGCGGAAATAAAAACGGCGTCCCGCGAATCCAGCCGAGGGGCCGAATTCGGGGGACGCCGTTGTCCTGTTGGGTGCTGCGGGGCGCGTGCAGTTGTGCTGCAAGCGCGACGAACCCACGTTGGTCCGATGGCAACGCTTATCGCAAGGGCTGTGCCAATTTCGATAAATGCGCCCGAAAGCGCGGTGTGGCGGGGATTTGCGGCAAGTCGCGCGGCTTCGGACCGGATCCCGCGCGCGACGCGTTTTGAGGCGGCCAGGCACAGGGATGGTGCGACGCAGCACTGTCGACGTGCGAAACGAAGGCGCACGGGCGTGCGATCGCCGTCATGTTTTCCGCGTGAATCGCAATGTGTGGCAACGGCTTGCGCGCCTTGATCGGATCGATGGCGTGGTCCTTGCATTGCTCTTGCGCAACCTCATCGCGACAACGTCGTCGCGACGCGCAGACTCAACCGTCGACAGGCAATGCAATGGACAACGGCGTCCCCTCGTGATCTTCACGGGCGGGCGCCGTTTTCGTTTCGGGCCAACGGAAACCAACGGCATAAGGACACCGACATGAACACCAACACCGGCAAGGTCACGCTGCTGAGCGCCGGCCCGGGCGACCTCGACTTGCTGACGCTGAAGGCCGTCAAGGCGCTCGCGGCCGCCGACGTCGTGCTGCTCGACGACCTCGCGAATCCCGACATCGTGACCCTCGCGCCGCAGGCGCGCGTGATTCGCGTCGGCAAACGCGGCGGCTGCCGCTCGACGCCGCAGGCGTTCATCGAGCGGCTGATGCGGCGTTATGCGCTGAAGGGTCTGCACGTGGTGCGCGTCAAAGGCGGCGAAGCGCTGCTGTTCGGTCGCGCGGGCGAGGAACTCGCGGTGCTGCGCGATGCGGGCCTCGCGGTCGAGATCGTCAACGGCATCTCGTCGAGCTTCGCGGCCGCCGCGGGTCTCGGCATGTCGCTCACGCATCGGCGGCATTGTCACGGCGTGAGCTTCGTCACCGCGCACACCGAAGATCACGGCGAGCCGGACTGGGCCGCGCTCGCCGCGACGCGCACGACGCTCGCGATCTATATGGGCATGCGGCGCATCGACGGCATCGCCGCTGCGTTGCTCGCGCACCTGCCGGCCGAAACGCCGGCCGCGGTCGTGCAGTGGGCCGGCGGCGGCGACGAGCGGCGCCTGTTGACGCGGCTCGATCGGCTCGCCGCCGATGCGCTCGGCGCCGGCTTCGGCAGTCCGGCGGTGATTCTGGTGGGCAATGCGGTTGGCGAGAGCGCCGAAGCGCCTTGCTGGGAACGCGAAGCTCGCGGCAATCGAGATGGGCAAACACTACCCGCGTCGGCCATGGCGCGGGCAGCCTGATCGGCGCTCGAAGCGGGCCTCGCCCGCCTTTCATCCCATCAATCGCCGAACCCGAGTTCCGCGTCGAGCTGCTGCCCGACGCGCAGCCAGGCCCCCGCCCCGCTCGCGACCAGCGCGTTGTTGCCGAACGTGACCGCGCCGTCGAAGCGTTCGCTGACTCGGTAACCGAGCATCGTGTCGGTCGGTTCGTTCGGCCAGTCGGGATCGGGCGCGCCGCGCGCCTGATCGATGGTCGGCATCGGACAGCGCGTGCACAGCTTGACGAGCCGTAACTCGACGCGCGCGCTCGAGTCCGCATTCGCGCCGACGGCGAGTGTCTCGACATAGTCCTCTTCATAGGCATCGAGGCCGCTGAGCACGATATTGGGCCTGAAGCGATCGATTCCGATCGACGGTGCGCCTTTGCCGTTCAGGCGCGCGTTCAGATCGTCGAGCGAGGCCTGGCCGACCACCAGCAGCGGAAAGCCATCGGCAAAAAAAGTCGTGGCGCCCCCCGTGCTGTCCGTATAGTCCGGATCGACGACGCGTTCCCGCTCGGGATCGAAGCGCAGCAAGCGCGCGGGCAGACCGAGGAACTCCGTGAACCAGGCCGCCGTTTCTGCGCCGGTGTCGAGCCCGTAGGCCGCGTCGCGCCACACCGCGGTAGCGACCCTGGGTGCCGCGGCGAGCCGCGCGGCATCGAGCGGCGTGCGCAGCTCACGCATGCCCGGCGCGCTGACGATCAGATCCTCTGCGCCGAGTTCGACCTTGATCAGCGCCATGCGTGGATACGCGCGCTGCGTGAACATCGCGCCTTCGGGATCGACGATCATCCAGTTGCGGTCGTATTCGAGGCCCGTCGCCAACAGCCGCGCCTCGGTGAGCGCGATGCCCGCGCAGGATTTGATCGGATAGACGAACAGTTCGTTGATGGTAGGCATGGTTGCACGCGCGTCGGGAGCGCAGTTCCGGCGAAAATCGGGGACTGAAAGTAGATCCGTATAGTACCGAAATTAGCGTTGACGGGGACGTGCGAGCCGGACCCTCTCATCGGGCTTTTTTAAGCTTGTTTTAAAAGTGGCGACCTAGAGTCGAATCACAGCAGCATGGAGAACGCATCGGACAGACGCGTTACTCCGACTCAACCGACTCAACTGCTCGTGTCGGGGGGCATGTGATGCGACGCGACAACCTCAAGTACTTCCTGATCGTGGAATGCCTGACCGTGGCGGTGTCCGCGGGCTGCATGGCGCAATCCCCTCCGAACAACGTAAGCTCCGGCGCGAATGTGCCGGCTGCCAGGCTTCCAGGCCACGACACGGCGCCCGCGATAGTGACGGACTTCTCGCGCCTCGTCAGCGAAGAAGGCAAAGCAGTCGTCAATATCAGCGTGACAGCGGCTCAACCCGTCGCCACCTTCACTCCCCTCTGGCCGCCGGCCGGCAGCGAAGACGATCCTTTTACCCGGCAGTTCCAGCAGTTCGCCTACGCCCCTCCTGGCGCGCCAGGCCTGGCATCGCAACGCAGCGGCTCTGGATTCATCATCGCCGCCGATGGTTACATTCTCACCGACTCCAGCCTGATAACCAAAGCAACCCGAATCAGCGTGACGCTAAAGGACGGTCGCAAGTTCAAGGCCAAAGTGGTCGGCGACGACCCAGCGAGCGGTATCGCGCTGCTCAAGATTCCCGCCACCAAACTGCCGACAGTCAAAATTGGCTCACCGTCCGCGAACAAGGCCGGTCAGTGGGTCGTCTCGATCGGTTCCCCTTATGGACTGAACGACACGGTGACGGCAGGCATCATCAGCAACATGTCGCGGGCTTTGCCAGGCGAGTCGTATGTACCGCTTATCCAGACTGACGTGACCGAAAATGCGGGCGATGCAGGCAGCCCGGTGTTCAGTCTGAACGGCAACGTCATTGGGATCGAAATGCCTGTCACGAAAGAGATCGGCGACGTTGAAGGAGCCGCTTTCGTGCTGCCGATCGATGAAGCGATGAAAGTTGCCCGACAGTTGCAACTGCACCACGAGGCGGAACACGGACGCCTCGGCATCACGATTCAGGATGTCAGCTGGCCGCTTGCGCAATCTTTCGGTCTGAACAGGCCGCAAGGGGCGCTCGTCAGCTCGGTCGACCCGCGAGGACCGGCTGCCAGGTCCGGTCTCAGACCAGGCGACGTCATCATGAAGGTCAATGGCGTTGATATTCCAGATTCGACCCAGTTGCCCGTCACAGTAGCCGATCTCAAACCGGGCACGTCCGTCCATCTCGTGTACTGGCGCGATAACGCCACGCACGATACGACAGTCGCGCTTGGCAGTCTGAATGCCACTCCTGCCGAGATCCCGGCCATTGCGCACGTCGCAGCTCCCGATGGGTTGACCGTGCGCGGTTTGACCGCACAGGAGCGACACGACGCAGGTGTCGAAGGTGGTGTCCTGGTCGAAAAAAGCACGGGGGCCGGCGCGCTCGCCGGCATCGAACCGGGAGACATCATCCTGATGGTCGACAGCACTCATGTAGCAAGTCCCGCCCAGTTCCGGCGGAAAGCGGCGAACAGCGGTAACGCGGTCGCGCTATTGGTCCAACGCGACGGACAGCGCATGTTCGTCACCATCGACATGGGCTAGGGTCTGTTTATATATGTAAATAGACCCTGGCAGCGCAGTGGCGGCGCGTACCTCATCGCCACACCTTACGAGGAGCTCGAAATGAACCAGCACGCAATCGTCAAAGTTGGCTTGACGGCACTCGCACTGAGTGCAAGCGTCCAATACGCGTTCGCGGCAACTCAGCCTTTACCCGCGGTACAGCACGAGGGTGAGGTTACGTTCCTGAGCGGCGGGATCGGCCTTGGCCAATCCACCGCTATCAAGGAGGTCATGCCAAGGTATCCACTCACGCTCGAGTTTGCGGGCAAGGCGGCTAGCGGCAACGAATACCTTGCGAATATCCCGGTGACGCTATCCGACATGCACGGCAATACGATATTGCAGACCACCGCAAAGGGTCCTTTCCTGTTGGCGTCGCTGCCTCACGGCCGGTATAGCGTAAGCGCCACATATAACGGCAAGACGGAGCGCAGGGACGTGAATATCGCTCCGTCGTCACATGTGCATGAAGTGTTCCTGTGGTCGATGTAGATCGGCGTTTCGCCTTTCTGGCCGCACGCGATCCGATTCGCCGGCTTTCCGGCTCGCGACGACCGCGGCGGTGCATTCGGTAACCGGTACTCGTGAAAAGTCGCGATGGGCAACCGAACCGACTCGGAGCTTGCCATGAAAAACGGTTCCAGCGAGCCTCTCGACGAAACCCGCCGCAGATGGCTCATCGCCACATCGGCCGTCGGCGCCATAGGAGGCGTGGCGGTCGTCGTTCCTTTTGTCGACTCGTTTGCGCCGCCAGCGAGTGCGAGGGCAGCCGGGGCGCCAGTCAGCGCCGACATCAGCAGACTCGAGCCTGGCAGCATGATGACCGTGGCGTGGCGCGGCAAGCCGATTTTCATCGTCAACAGAACCAACGAGATGCTGGCGGCCGTGCTCAAGGCCAACCCGATGGTCGCCGACCCGCATACCGTGCATCCGTTCTCGATACCGCTGCCGGCCTACTGCAACAACGAATACCGGTCGCGCCCGGATCATCGCAACATACTGGTTGTGATCGGCGTGTGCACCCATCTCGGCTGCACCCCGCTGCCCCGCTTCCAGCCCGGGCCGCAACCCAGTCTGCCCGACGATTGGCCCGGGGGCTTTCTGTGCCCTTGTCACGGCTCGACTTACGACCTGGCCGGTCGAGTGTTCAAAGACAAACCCGCGCCCCAGAATCTGGATGTGCCGCGTTACATGTTTGCGTCGTCGACGAGCGTCGTGATCGGACAGGATGAAAAAGGCGAGGAGGCATAGCCGCGGCATACGGTCGAGGACGCGGGAAGTTCCTGCTACGGTCACGCAATACCAGGTAGCAAAGTGAAGCAAACATCACCGCACATCCGGGTCGGCATGCCCAACAAGCAGGATCTCGAAGCCATGTCGGCATTCCGTTACCAGTTACGCAGGTTCCTGCGGTATTCGGAAGAAATTACTCACGCGGAAGGAGTCACGCCTCTGCAATATCAGATGCTGCTTCACGTCAGGGGATTTCCCGACCGCTCCTGGGGCAGTATCGGCGAACTGGCTGAGCGGTTGCAGGCAGCGCCCAACGGCACCGCGGCGCTCGTGTCCCGCTGCGAAGCCGCCGGGCTCGTCGAGCGTCGCCCCGACGCTTCCGACCGGCGACTCGTGCAGGTCCACCTGACGGAAAAAGGCGAGCGGTGCCTGTTGAAGCTCGCGATGCTGCACAAGCGGGAAATCGAGTCATTCGGTTGGGCGCTGGGGCAGTTCCAGGTTCAACAGACACCCCTTTTCGGCGGGACTGCTGGATCGTCCGATTGATATTGACGCCGCGGCCCTGCAATGCGGGTCGGCCATCGGCGCTCACATCCGCGAGATTCTTCGTTTGCCGGGCCTTCAGCGTATGGATAGCAGGAACCTGCCACAAGGCGTCCCCGCACAGTGGAGAGAACGGGCGATCATCATCGTGCCGGCACGGGGAAAGCCTTTAAGCCTGCTTTAATCGCCACTGCATAGATTGAAAGCGTACCAGGCCTGTCGTGCCCTCAACGAGCCAACGATCGATCCGCCACTGCCGACGCGGAGCAAGGTTGATCGCTGCAGAGCCCCACCGATCGAAGCTGACAGACAGTTGACTGGCACTCTACTGGTTCTCTCGCACAAGGAGGACACACCATGCGTACGCTGCCTGCACTATGCGCTGGAATATGTTTGGGCTTCGCCCACCTTGCCATCGCGCACCCGACCTCGGACGTCGCCCTGAAAACTGGCTGCAAGGATTTCTCCGCGATCGCCATTCATCAACGCGCCCCGATCGCTGACTGGGTCGCACCGCCGAGCCGTCATCGTGTGGTCCGGACTGACAGCGCGATCATAGTCAATGCTGCTGCCCCGGTTGGCCTCATTGTCGGCGAGTGCGGGAAACCGACCTGATAGAGGTCGAACGCAGATCGAACGTTTCTTCGGGCGTATCAGCCAGTTTCGGCTGCCTTCCACTGGTTTCGACTGGTTCGGGGGCGGCTAAGCGGTGTTCGCGTCGCCCATGCGCGGGTCTGGATCACTCGTGAAAGGGTGAACCGGGCCTCGTTCGCTTGCCGCTGTCATCCAACGATGAACCGAAGCCGTCGCCCCCGCTACGGCTTGCGGCGCGACCATTGTCTGGCCGCAATGAATGCTTCGAAAACCAGCTCATCTGCTGGTCTACCTCTTTATTTCTGAACCAGGCCGCGCTTGTGGACCGCCCCGCGCGTGGCGTTGCGGCGGCACTGTCGAGCGCACGGGCAGAGCTGCCTGGCGAGGCCGCCGTTTCGCGCTGCCTCGCGCGGAAGTAAAATCGTCGGATCAGCCGCGCGCCGGAGAGCCGCAAGAAGCTTGCAACGGAGCCCCGAGGATCTCCTGAAGCGCCGCATCGCCGGTTACCGAAAGAAGCTGTAGACGCCACCTTCCCATCACCGAGACAGGAAATTCATTATGCTGAGCAAACCCGTGTTGACCGTCGCCGAGACGACCCGCATTGTCGATGCCGCCCGTGCGGAAGCCGAGAAGAACAAATGGCCTGTCGCGATCGTCGTCGCGGACGACGGCGGCCATCCGCTCGCGGTGCTGCGTCTCGACGGCGCGGCGCCCTCCACCTCGTATATCGCGACCGAAAAAGCGCGCACCGCGGCGCTCGGCCGGCGCGAAACCAAGGTCTATGAAGACATGATCAACAACGGCCGCACCGCGTTCCTCAGCGCACCGCTGCAGGGCACGCTCGAAGGCGGGGTGCCGGTGATCGTCGACGGCCACGTGGTAGGCGCGGTCGGCGTGTCGGGCGTCAAGTCGGAGCAGGATGCGCAGATCGCGAAAGCCGGCATTCAGGCGCTCGGCGTGTAAAGCGCCGAGCGCCAAAGCAATCCCGAGACACAACGCGGACCGATGCCCCCTCGTCGGTCCCATAACAGATGGAGCAGTCGATGACTCAGATGAACCCGCGCGGCGGACTGCAGGTCGCCGCCAACCTCGACCAGTTCGTCGAATCCGAAGCCCTGCCCGGCACCGGAATCGACAGCGCCGCCTTCTGGTCGGGATTCGACGCCCTCGTGCACGAGCTGGCGCCCAAAAATCGGGCGTTGCTCGCCGAGCGCGACCGCCTGCAAAGCGAACTCGACAACTGGCATCGGGCCAATCCCGGCCCGGTGCGGGATCTGCGCGCGTATCGTGCGTTTCTCGAAGGCATCGGCTACATCGTGCCCGTGCCCACAAGCGTCCAGGCCACGACCGACCACGTGGACAGCGAAATCTCCGGACAGGCCGGCCCGCAGCTCGTCGTGCCGCTGTCGAACCAGCGCTACGCGCTGAACGCCGCAAACGCGCGCTGGGGCAGCCTGTACGACGCGCTGTACGGCACCGACGCGATCCCCGAAACGGACGGCGCGGAAAAGCAGAAGGGCTTCAACCCGGTGCGCGGCGCAGCCGTGATCGCGTACGCGCGCAAGTTCCTCGATCAGGCCGCGCCGCTCGCGAACGGCTCGCACGCGGACGCAACGCGCTATAGCGTCGAGAACGGCCAACTGGTCGTCGCGCTGAAGAGCGGCACCACGGCGCTGAAGACACCCGCGCAGTTGGTCGGCTATCAGGGCGACGCGAGCACGCCGTCGGCGGTGCTGCTCAAGCACAACGGCCTGCACGTCGAGATCCAGATCGATGCGAACGATTCGATCGGCAAGACCGATGCCGCCCATGTCAAGGACGTCGTCGTCGAAGCGGCCGTCACCACGATCATCGATTGCGAAGACTCGGTCGCAGCCGTCGACGCCGACGACAAGGTGCAGCTCTATCGCAACTGGCTCGGCCTCATGAACGGCGACCTGACCGAACAGGTCACGAAGAACGGCAAGACCTTCACGCGCCGGCTCAACGCCGATCGCGAATACATCGGCGCCGACGGCAAGTCGCAGGTCCAGCTGCATGGCCGCTCGCTGCTGTTCATCCGCAACGTCGGCCATCTGATGACGAACCCGGCCGTGTTGACAAAAGACGGCCACGAGATTCCGGAAGGCATTCTCGACGCGGTGATCACCACGCTGTGCGCGCTGCGCGACCGCCAGAACAAGCTGAACTCGCGCACCGGCTCGATCTATATCGTGAAGCCGAAGATGCACGGACCGGCCGAAGTCGCGTTCGCGAGCGAACTGTTCGCGCGCGTCGAAGACCTGCTGAAGCTGCCGCGCAACACGATCAAGATGGGCATCATGGACGAGGAGCGCCGCACCAGCGTGAACCTGCTCGCCTGTATCGCCGAAGCGTCGGCGCGCGTCGCGTTCGTCAACACGGGCTTCCTCGATCGCACCGGCGACGAGATGCACTCGGCGATGGAAGCGGGCCCGATGATGCGCAAGGGCGACATGAAGTCGAGCAAGTGGATCACGTCGTACGAGCGCAGCAACGTGCTGGTCGGTTTGAGCGCGGGCCTGCGCGGCCGCTCGCAGATCGGCAAGGGCATGTGGGCGATGCCCGACCTGATGCACGCAATGCTGGAGCAGAAGATCGGCCATCCGAAGGCCGGCGCGAACACCGCGTGGGTGCCCTCGCCGAGCGCGGCGACGCTGCACGCGCTGCACTATCACCAGGTCGACGTGCAGGCGGTCCAGCAGGAACTCGAACGCACCGACTATGCGACGGTGCGCGACGAACTGCTCGACGGCCTGCTGACGATTCCGGTCGTCGAAAAGGCGCCATGGAGCGACGACGAAATCCGCGCCGAGGTCGACAACAACGCGCAGGGCATTCTCGGCTATGTGGTGCGCTGGATCGACCAGGGCGTCGGCTGCTCGAAAGTGCCGGACATTCACAACGTCGGCCTGATGGAAGACCGCGCGACGCTGCGTATTTCGAGCCAGCACATCGCCAACTGGCTGTATCACGGTGTGATCAAGCGCGAGCTCGTCGAGGAGACGTTCAAGCGCATGGCCAAGGTGGTGGACGCGCAAAACGCCGGTGATCCGCTTTACCAGTCGATGGCGCCCGGCTTCGACACGATCGCGTTCAAGGCCGCGCAGGCGCTCGTCTTCGAGGGGCGCCAGCAGCCGAGCGGATATACCGAGCCGTTGCTGCACAAGTTCCGGCTCGAGGTGAAGAAGCAGGGTTGAGGCCGTCCGGCCGAAACGACGACGGGCGCCGTGCAATGCGGCGCCCGTTTTTTCTTCCAGGTCGTGTCACTTCACGCGGCTTCTGCCGTCAATTGCGCCGCCTCGCCACCCGACGCTTCGTTCTTCATAAAGGCTTGCAGATACGCCTCGAATTCAGCCTTCACCTCGGGATGGCGCAGTGCGAATTCGACGGTCGCCTTCAGATAGCCGAGCTTGCTGCCGCAATCGAAGCGCGTGCCGAAGTAGCGATACGCTAGCACCTGCTCCTCGGTCAGCAACGACTGCACCGCGTCGGTCAGTTGCAGCTCGCCGCCCGCGCCCGGCTTCAGCGCGCGGATATGTTTGAAGATCGTCGGCATCAGCACGTAGCGGCCCACCACGCCGAGATTCGACGGCGCCTCATCCGGCGCTGGCTTCTCGACGATGCCCGACAGCTTGATCACGTTGTCTTCCCACTCGCGGCCGTCGACGACGCCGTACGAGCGGCTGTCCTCGCGCGCGATCGTTTCGACGCCGATCACCGAGCTGTGATAGTGGTTGAAGGTATCGACGAGCTGACTCATCACGGGCTTCGCGCTATGCAGCAGGTCGTCGGCGAGAATCACCGCGAACGGGCTGTCGCCCACCAGTTTTTCGGCGCACAGCACCGCATGGCCGAGACCGAGCGCTTCGGCCTGGCGCACGTAAAAGCAGTCGACGTTGGCCGGCTTGATGCTACGCACGAGGTCGAGCAGCTTCTGCTTGTTGCGCGCTTCGAGTTCGGACTCGATCTCATAGGATTTATCGAAGTGATCTTCGATCGCGCGCTTGCTGCGTCCCGTCACGAAGATCATCTCGGTGATGCCGGCATCGATCGCTTCTTCGACCGCGTACTGGATCAGCGGCTTGTCGACGATCGGCAGCATTTCCTTCGGACTTGCTTTGGTAGCCGGCAGGAATCGTGTCCCGAGGCCCGCTACGGGAAACACGGCTTTGGTGACTTTCAGCATGGTAGGCATTCCCACATCGGTTAGAAATTGGTGTGTTCGCGGACCTGGCGGCCAATCAATGCCGGCGCAAGACTAGCAGAAAAACCGCGAGGTTCACGCAAGCGTTTTTCTCCGATTTAATTCGGATAATTCACGCATTAATCGCAATGCGATATTGTGAGGAATTGAGGAAATTATTACGTATCTATTGCCAGTTGGTGATCGAGCAAATCCGAAAGTCTTACCTTTCGGACGACCCCTGGCACGGGTCGCCTGGCGACCCGATGACCGGCTTCGGCAGCACGTCATTCCTGTTCGTCGACCGGTGGCAGCTTGCCTGGGTTCATCCGGTAACGACGGATCGGCTCGTTGCGCAAGGCATCGCGGTAGGCGGAGGCGGCCACCAGGATCAGCAGGACGGCCACGCCGGCCAGTAAATGCAGGTTCATGACTTCACCTCGGGGTCAGAAAATCCTTGCTTTAAATTAGCACGACAAAAGCGATAAATAATTCGATACCCCATACGTCGACGCGAAATTACAATTCGTCACAAAATCAATATCGGATTCAATGCGAAATGGAATTTTTTAATCATTTTTCAGGATTGCGGTGCTCTAGGATGGATGCGTCGCGGGTGCGCAAGACGCCCGCTCGAAGGCTTGTTCCGCGCAATTTTTTCTTTTTTCCGCTTCAGATAAGGACCGCGTATGAGCGACCCAGCACTGGATGCCGCCGGCTCATCCCTGCCCCTCTCCCCGCTGCCGCGCCCGGAGAAAAACCCGGCCGCGGCGCATGCGCGCAGCGACGCGCGTGTCGATAGCGCCGGCAAGGAGCACGCGATCGACGCGATGCGAGGCTTCGCCGCGCTGCTGGTCGCCTACTTTCATTGCCGCCAGATCGTGTGGGTCGGCATGCAGGCGTTTCATCAGAGCGTCGGACATTCATTGAGTCCCAGTAGTCTCGCCGCGTATCTGACGTTTCCGATCGCATGGGGCTCGGCCGGTGTGCCGATGTTCTTCGTCATCAGTGGCTACTGCATCCATCGCGGCGGCGCGCTGCGGCTCGCGGGCAATCCCGCTTACCGGCTCGATGCAGGCAACTTCTGGCTGCGGCGCTTCGCGCGCATCTACCCGGTGCTGCTCGCGGCGCTCGTACTGACCTTCGCGCTCGATTCGTTGAGCCTGCAATTGCCGCCCGTCAGTCACAAGATTCGCGACATCGGCTGGCATCCGTTTCTGGTCAACCTGTTTTCGCTGCAGGGTGTGGCGGGTAAAACGTATGGCTCGAACGGCGCGCTGTGGACGCTGTCGCTCGAAGTGCAGTTCTATGCGATCTATCCGCTGCTGTTCGCGCTACGCAGACGCATCGGCATGAACGCCGTGCTCGCGCTCGTCGGCGCGATCAACGTTGCGTCCGCGTACGGGTTGGAGCGCCACGATCTGCAGTTCTTCACGTCGTACTGGTTCTCCTGGACGCTCGGTGCGTGGATCGCCGACGCCAAAGCGCGCAGCGTGCAAGCGGCGCGTGCGCCGGCATCGCTGTACGTGCTCGCGGCGGTATTGATCGCGGCAGGCTGCGTCGCGTTTCATTTCGGCCAGTACGGCGCGTTCCAGATATGGGCTCTCGGCTTCGCGTGCTATCTGTACAAGGCGCTCGATGGACGTCATGCCCCCCGGCGTGAAACGGGCGGCGTGCGCGCGCTGCTTCGTGCCGGGTCGGATGCAGTAGCGCGCCTGCTGTCGCGCGTCGGCGACTTCAGCTTCTCGCTGTATCTGATCCATCTGCCGATCTTCGTACTGCTGTCGGCGTGGCTGTTTCGTTCGTCACTGCAGATGTCGATCTGGCCGTCGTTCGGCTATATGCTGGTCGCGGTGCCGGCCGCCTATGTGTTCTATCGGCTCGTTGAGTTGCCTGCGATGAGGTGGTCGGCGAGTTTTAAGCCTGGAAGGCGCTAGCAGAACAAGAGCATCGGGTCATCTCACCGTATTCATGGCGGCATGGCCAGACGGAAAATCAATCGCGGCTTGAGCAAGTTTTGAACACCATCGCTAACGGCTTCATGCTTACCGGCATCGAGTTCATCGGCGATGTCGCCTATGCCCAGTCGTGATGGTGCCGCTTGCCTGCCTGACCTGTCTATGAATGGGCCCCGCTTCGGCGGAGCCCTGTTCGTGTGCTTACGGGTTGATAACCTTGCTGCGCGGCGTCACCCTTGGATCGTCGCACATCCACGCACAGCTACCGTTACAGATCGGCTTGAACTCTACGAAGACCTGACGGTAACTAAGTGTGCCATCAGGACGCTTCACCACCATTTCATCCGTGAAAGTATGCTTCTCGATCAAAATATTTTCACTTCTTATACCAAGCTGTTGCAAATACACCTTGACGTTTCTAGCCCGGTCTTCTTTCAACTGATCCAGATTACGCTCTACAGTATATGCGCCAGCCATAATAACCGCCTGAATCTGAACGTCGGGCCATTTTTTCGCCTCAATGACAGCATCCGTAATTGCGAGCCTGTTTGCATTGGTCAGCGCAGTTGTATTGACTGGCAATTCAATCTCTGCTTCTTCCCCGATGGTACATGCGCCAGCCGATCCATAAGAACAAGCCGAAATGGCAAGCGCTACGATCACAACACTGCCCCTCACTTTCAGCTTCTTACTCATCTGATATTTCGCCCATCGAATGTTGCAATATAGCCGGTTATGTTGTCGGCATTTCTGATTGCGAGGTCAGGATGATTTTTCGCAAAGTATTTCGCTCCTGACTCGGTATCTGCATATACCTCATCGATCGAATTAAAAGTATCCGTATAATGGGTGCACTCGTGAATCAACGTCTTGATCTTGCACTCGTGAAACAACTCGCCATGTGAGATATTGCAAAACTTCGAGTAGATAGCGATAACGCGCTTTTGGGAATCGGGTTTGCACACTGCGGCGTGATTGTCGCCGCTATCTAGCGCAACTGTGCATGTAAGGCTCCTGTTCAGTACGCTGTCCCATCGAACAATCTTTTCTGGTACAAGCTCCTGCATCGCAGCTAGCAGGCGCGGCAGACCAACAGCCAAAGTGCTTCGGATTTCTTCATCTGCGCGAGCGAAATAAATTTCGGCACGGTCCCGCTCTTTTGCGTCCCAACGTGCCACTGCTGCAGTGCGCTCCTTAATCAACGAAACGCCAGCATCGCGTGCCCGCATGACCTCCTTTCTGAATTCCTTGTTGCTCATGTTTGGACAGATAGGCGTCGTATTGATTATGACATTGGATATTGACCCGGGAGTTGTATTGGTAATGGCAGTGCCGACCTCGGTCCACTCTTCATTCTCGTCGGTCTTGAGATATTGGCTGTTTTTGTTAAAGAAGTCGTTTGTCATCTGTTCTCCCATAATAAAAGACTTACCTGCTGTCCGCCGCTATGACCCGGCAACATCGATAAAAACCTGCTTTGCGTTACCTGTTGAAACACGCTGGGTGCGCCCCTGGGCATCCGTGATACCTTTCGCGAGGACCCTCGAACCGACGCGTATCCGGTAACGCACCCGCGCTTGTCGCTTGCCAGTGGAGTCTCTTAGCTCGAACTGCTCATTGAACCGTTTGGCGGCACGCTCGCGACAATCGCACGCCCATGAGTAACCCAGGGCTTCGGCCATGTCGTAACCGTTTGAATACGACTTCAGCGTATCGAACGGAAACCATTCGCCGGTTTCGGCGTTCAGCGCCATTGCGGACGGCATTGGCGGGAAGTTTGAGTAGATTGAATAGGTGATACGGCAGAGCTGGCACTCTTCCTTGACGCCGGTTTCATCCTGTTTCTGCTGTTCCATTTGACCTCTGCTGATCTTCCAGAAAAAACACCCGGCGAATTAATCATCTAAACGAGTCACGGTCAAGGACTTTAATTTGAGATAAAGCCGCTTTGACACATATTTACAATGACTCCGGAAATCTCATGTTCATGCGCATCTTTCCCGTATCGTGACTCGACAAAGAAAGCGGTTCAATACCGCATTTTTGTTGGCTCTCGCCTTCGGTGGCCATAGGCTCCAGCAAGAACTATTGTCAATGTTTGTCAAAACCGTCCTATTTCGAATTAAATTTATTGACCGCAATCCGTTTAGATGATCAATTCGTCCGGTGCTTCCTGACAGTTCAGAAAACGGCCAATCGAGCCCCAGAAACGTGAAGGTACCGGAACGCCTGTGGCGAGCCGGGAGACTTGGCGGCTTTACCGGATCACATATTCGATTTCTCACCACTTCCAGGCACGAACATGGGACTGCATGACCCGAATAACAAAAAACAGGCATGATCATCTGATCAGGTCTGGTACAGACAACTAACGGCCGCTGACCCACCACCCGCACAGCACGAAAAAAAAACGGAGCGAAAGTCGTTCGAGACTTTCGCTCCGCTACGCCAAGCAAGGACTGGCCAAGCCCTCGTCTATCCTCGCGTAAAAATCACCTCGTCACCGCGCTGCCACGCCGGTCAGAATCTGCGCAACCCCATCCACATAGCTGCGCGTGCCGAAGCGCTCCTGCGCGGTCCGATAGCCGTTCCTGACCAGTTTGTCGCGCAAGTCGCCGTTCGAGCGCAATTCGGCGAGCGTATCGGCTAGCGCATGCGCGTCTCCCGGCGTACACAGCACGCCGTTCTCGTAGTCGTCGATGATTTCGAGCACGCCGCCTGCGCGCGACGCCACGACCGGCCGCTGCGCGAGCATCCCCTCGACGATCACGCGACCGAACGGCTCCGGGGTGATCGACGTATGCACGACTGCATCGACCGCGCACATGCAGGCCGGAATATCGTGCTGGAAGCCGAGAAAATGCACGCGCTCGCCAAGCTTGTGCGCGGCGACGAAGGCGCGCAGTTCGCTCTCGTACTGGTCCTCGCCGAACAGCGCCGCGCCGACCAGCACCGCATGCATCTGCGGATTGAGCACCATCGCTTCAAGCAGCACATGTTGCCCCTTCCAACGCGCAAGCCGGCTGAACGAGCCGACGAGAAACGCGTCGCGCGGCAGACTCAGGCGCTCGCGCAGCACCGCTTGCGGCACCGTGCGCAATGCGTCGAACGGTTCCGCGGCAATCCCGTTGAACACGACGTCGATGCGCTTGCTGTCGAACCGCGTGAGCTTCGCAAACGCCTGCGCCGACGCAGCCGAATTGGCGATCACGTGCGTGAGGCCGAGCCGCGCGCACCACTTGATGATCGCAAGCTGCTTGCCGCCGAAATGCTCGGCGCTGACGATGTCGCGCAAATGCCAGACCACCGGCCGTCTCGCGAGCTTGCCGGCCACGGCGCCGATCACCATCGCACGCTGGGTGTTCGCGTAGATCACATCCACCTTGCGCGCGCGTTTCGCGGTGGCACGCACGAGTGAGATGAGTCCCTTCAACGCCTGACCTTTCGGCATCGAACCGCCCTGCTTGCGCACATTTTTGAGCGCGCCGGCATCGAGTACAGTGACCTCGACGCCGGCTTTCGCGAGTGCGGTGTTGAACGGCCCGTCGTCGAACAGCACGACCTCGATGCGCGAGCGCAGCGCCTTGACGATTTCGAGCAGCGACAGTTCGGCGCCGCCGAGCACGCCGCTCTGATCGACGGCAAGAATGCGCGGCACGTTCGCGGCGCCCTGCACGGCCGGCCGATACGGCGTATAGGCCGGCAGCGTCGCCGTGCGCAACGCGGGCACCGCCGCGCGCACCTGCGAGAAAAAGCGCTCGCGGAAATGCGCGGCCGAAAACTGCTCGGCGTTGCCGCGGCAATTCTCCGGCAGGAACCGGTGCCGAAGCTCGTCGAAACGATTCACGGCAGCGATGATCGAGTCGGTATCCTGTTCATCGAAGAACATGCCGGTCGGCTTCGGCTCCGACAGATCGCGCACCGTTTCGAGCGCCCCGCCCTTGCCGTACGCGATCACCGGCGTGCCGCAAGCCTGCGCCTCGACCACCGAAATGCCGAAGTCCTCTTCGGCCGCGAACACGAATGCCTTCGCGCGGCTCATGCGGTCCTTCAGCACCTCGAACGGTTGATAGCCCATGATCTCGACGTTCGGCCCCGCCTTCGCGCGGATCTTCGCCATGTCGGGTCCGTCGCCGATCACGACGAGCTTGCGCTCGGGCATCCGCGCGAACGCCTCGACGATCAGATCGATTTTCTTGTACGGCACCATGCGCGAGGCGGTCAGATAAAAGTCTTGCTTCTGCGTGCACAGCGTGAACGCCTCGACATCGACCGGCGGGAAGATCACCTGCGCGTCGCGCTGATACACCTTCTTGATGCGTCGCGCGATGAACGCCGAGTTCGCGACGAAGCCGTCGACCGAGTTGGACGTGCGGATATCCCAGTTGCGCATGTAATGCAGAATCAGCCGCGCCAGCGCCGACTTCGGGCCGTTGGTCAGCTTCGACTGCTGCAGATACTGATGCTGCAAATCCCACGCATAGCGGATCGGCGAATGCACGTAGCTGATATGCACCTGATCGGGACCGGTCAGAATGCCCTTGGCGACCGCGTGACTGCTCGAGATCACGACGTCGTACGCCGACACGTCGAGTTGCTCGATCGCGAGCGGCATCAGCGGCAGATACGAGCGGTACTTGCTGCGCGCGAGCGGCAACTTCTGGATGAACGACGTCGTCACCGGCTTGCCGCGCAGGAAGCTGCGATCGTCGAGAAAGTCCACGAGGCTGAACAGGTCCGCATCGGGAAAGCACGCGATGATCTGCTCGAGCACTTTCTCCGCGCCCGCGTAGGTGACGAGCCAGTCGTGCACGATCGCGATGCGCACGCTTTTGCTCGCGCGCGGCGCGGTACGGCGCGGTGCCGGCTGGATGCCGGGCACGCTCGTCAGTTCGTCGAGCGCGCTGCGCGTCGCGGGCCTCAACAGTTTTTTTTCAAGGACGTCATGATTCATGCGCTTTTCCTCGGATTCAGTCGCAATAGCAGTGAACGCGCAAGATTGCGCAAGGCGGGCGTCATCGTGATCGACCACGCGACGTTCGCGCCGACCATCAGCACACCGGCGGCGATCGCGAGCGCGAGGCTCGGCAGGAAGCTGGCGAGCCACAGGCTGGCGAGCAGGAAGGCGAGATGAGCGAGCATGTCGAGCACGATCTGGCGCGCGCGGATCGCGGCGAAACGCAGCAGCACCGCGTAGTCGAACAGCGCGCGGGCAGCGACCGCGACCGCCGCGCCCGTCAGCCCGAAATGCGTGATACCGAGCCACAACGCGCCGGCGAAAAGCGGCAACTCGACGAGGCCGATGCGCGCGGCGGTGGCTGGATTGACCTGCGACTGAATCAGGATGCGCGTCACGTTCGCCTGGCCGACGAGCCACACGGCGACGATCATGATGCGGCCCACGGGCGCCGCGACCGTCGCTATCTCGTTGCCGACCCACAGATGCAGGAACGGTTCGAGCACCAGCATCGCGACGAGCGCGACCGGCGTGAACACGCCGTTCAGAAATTCGAGCGATTGCTGTGTGATCGTGTCGGCGTCGGCGCGGCCGACTGCGGAAAGCCGCGGAAACAGCGTGCGTACCAGCGCGGTCGGCACGATGTTCAGACGCGTGACGAGGTTCTGCGGCACCGTGTAGTACGTGACGAAACGCGCGCCGAGCCGCGAACCGAGCATGACGCGATCGAGCGAATCGGCGACCATCGTCGTCACGCTCGCGATCAGCATCCAGCCGCCGAAGTTGAACAGCCCCTTTGCGACGCCGAGCCGCGGCGGCTGAATGCTGCGTATTTCAAGCACTTTCAGCGCGTAGCGGCCGAGCAGCAACGCCGCGAGAATCCGCGCGACGACTGCCGCGGCGAGTACGTTCTGCAAAGTCGCGCCGAGCCACCACGCGGCACCGAGCGGCAGCAGCTGGAACAGGAACGTGCCGATCGTCTGGTTCGTGTTGTAGACGCCGAAGCGTTCCGCGCCATTGATCGCGCCCGCGAACACCCACGACACGTTCGCGATCGGAATCGCAACCGCGAGCCACGGCAGCGCCATATAGACTTCGTGCTGCAACTCGGGCGATACCTTCGTGAAATACGCGGTGTACAGGAACGCGCCGAAGTAGATGATCAGACCGCCGACAACCCCGGTCGTCAGATTGAGCCAGGTTGCGCTCCAGAACACGCGCGCGCTTTCCTGCTGATCGCCCGACGCGCGCGCCTTCGAAATATGGTTCTGCGCGGCCATGCTCATGCCGAGATCGAGAATCCCGAAGTAGCCGATCAGCGTCCACACGAGACTGATCACACCGTAGCGCTCCACGCCGAGCAGCCGGATATACGACGGCACGGTCACGAGCGACACGAACGTCGGCAGCACGAGCCCGAAAAAGTTGATCGCCACGTTCCTGAGAATGCCTTTGTCCATCGAATCCCTTCGGTTTTGCGGTTAGATTGCGTGCGGGGCTGCGTCAGCGAGGCCAACGCACCTCAAGGCTTCCAGCGATACATCAGCACCTTGCCGCGCGCGTCTTCCTCGACGAAGACGAGGTACTCGCCATCGCCGCGCTTCGTCGCGCTGATACCGTTCGGCACGTCGACCCAACCCGACGCGCGGCCCACTTCGGGGCCCGGCCGGATCACGCCGAGTTCCTTGCCGCTGTCCTTGTCCCACACGTGCACCGCGCCGACCGGCTCGACGCCGAACACGTATTGCCCCTCGACCGTGACGCCGATGATCGTCGCGATGGGCTTGCTCTGCGTCTGCCACGGCAGCGTGATCGCGTAGCGCTGCACCGGCTTGCCGCTCGACCACTTGTCATAGCGCACCAGCACGCGCCCCACTTCCTTCCAGAAGCCCTGCGCGGTCGGCATATCGGCCGTATAGCCGCTCACGTACATCGTGTCCGTGTCCGATTCATAGATCGCGCGATGCAGTTCGCTGAACGGTGCCGGCACCGGGTACTGCGTCAGGTTCGAGTACGAGTAGACCGGGTTGCCCTTCGCATCGAGTCCGCCGAAACGGAAGCGATAGATGCCCTTCGTATCCCGGGTACGCCAGATGTCGCCGGCCATGTCGACCCACCAGCCCCAGCCGCCGGCGAGCTTCGTGCCGCTCGTGTTCAGCGTGTATTCGTCGCGATCGAAGCGCCCGTCGCCATTCGTGTCGCGCCAGATCCAGTCACCGCCCGGCGGTGCATTCGGCACCTTCGCGACCGCGCGCTCGCGACCTGCGATAAATCCCGAGGGAATCGCGGTCTCGCCGTCATGCTGCGGATCGAAGCGATAGATCTTCAGATGATCCGCATACATGTCGGTCAGATAGAGGAACGTGTGCCCCTTCAACCGCCGCGCGATCGGCAGACCCGGATACTGGTCGGTATGGAACACCGGATCGTCCGGGTACTTGAACCGATTCGACAGGAACCCCGCGTATTTCCAGTCCTGTCCGGACGGCTTCGACAAATCGAGTTCGAAGCGCTTGTTGCCGGTATAGACGCTGTCGGGCCGGGCCGGATCGATCCACGCGCCGTCGACGAACAGCAGCCCCTCGACCTGCCAGTTGCGCTTGCCGTTCGGCGCATAACTTTCGAGCGTCGCGCCGAGGCCCGCGCCGATCGGCTCGTAACGCGGACCGATGCCATTGGTCGACACGTACACGTTGCCGCGCGCATCGACACCCACGCCGGTCAACCCGTTGAATCGCAACGGTCCGGGCTTGCCCGCGACGCCGCTGAAAATGCCGCCGCGCTCGCCGAGCGTGCCCGACTCCGTGTAGCGGCCGTCGCGCTTCGTGAAGAACAGCACCTGCTGGCGCGGACCGTTATCGGCGATCAGGAGGCGGCCTTGCGCATCGACGGCGAGGCCGACCGCGACCGTATCGGCCGGCAGCGTGATGGTCTCGTCGATGCGCTGACCGGTCGCCGTGTAATGCCCGATACCCGGCGCGCGATCGCCGCGCGTGCCGCTGAGCACCCATAGCGTGCCGTCGGGCGCGAGCGCGATTCGTCCAGGCTCGTGCACGTTCCACGTTGCTTTCTGCTGCATCGATTCGGCATCGTAGACTTCGATGCGATTGCGCGCGGTATTGGCCGCGAACAGCGTCGTGTCGTTCGCGGCGAGCCCGCCGATCTCGGCGTTCGTGCCGGTCGGCACTTCGTTCATCATCAGAAAGCCGGCCGCGAGCTGCGCGTGCGGGTCCGCGTTTTTAGCCGCGGGCTGAAACGGTGCCACGCGCTTCGGCTCGTCGATCAGGCGCCGCGAGATACCAAACCATTGCTTACCCTTGTCCGGCCACACGCCCGGCTCGACCAGACGCCCCTTCTCATTGCCGACCGCGATCGCAACGAATCCATATTTGCGGTTGACCGCGATCGCATTGCCGCCGGCGTTGCCCCAGCCATGCGTGCCGCCCGCGAAGCCGAGCATCTTGCCGTCCTGATAGACGCTCGCTTCGGCGCCGCTTTCGTCCCACGGCGCGTTCGTATAGACCTTGCCGTCGGGCGTGACCGCGATCGCGGTGATATCGATCTGCGTCCATGTGCCATCGCCAAAGCCGAAGCTGTTGCCGATCCATGAGGTCTTCGCGTTCAAAGCGGTTTCGGCGCGAGCCGGCAGACTGGCCAATGCGGCGACGACGCCGGCAGCGCAGGCTGTCAGGGCGAACCAGCTTTTGAACGTGATACGGCGCAAGGCGGAACCTCCAGTCGATGTCCGGTCAACGCGATGCACGCGGACCTGCGCCCGCTCGGGGCGAAATTCAGTGATGTGGCAAAGCGAAACGAAGCGCAACCGATTGAAGCGCGGCGCCTGAAGGCAGCCGTCCGCACGGCTAAGTTACGCGGAAAAAATGCGGTGACGAAAATCGAAAATAATTCAAAAATATTCGTCCGCTTATACGTCGCAAAAGAAACGATTTTTAAAATCGATAAAAGCGCAAGCCTCGCCGTCAGTCGCCTCTGTCGCGACGATCCCCCGTTCCTACCGATGTGATATCACGCAATGCGCATTTATTACGGATTGCCCGATGCTCACCACATAAACATATAAATCTTTCGAGAATGGCCAAAGAAATACCCTGTTTCAATCTGATTCAATTAGCCCATTCCAACGGGTTTTTTCTCGAGTTTCTTTTCCCTAGAATCGATTGCACTTCAGTTGCGACGCGAAGCGCGCGCCTGTTCGCTGGCAATCCGTGGCGAACCGCGCGGCGCTTCGCCCGGCTCATCCGCTTTACACCATGGACGGTTCATGACAGCCAGCGCATTGCCCCTCGCGCCCTCCCATTCCCGCATCGTGCAGCTCGACGGTCTGCGCGCGATCGCCGTGCTCGCGGTGTTCGCGCAGCACGCGTTGAAAGCGCCGCTATGGATGGGCGTCGATCTGTTCTTCGTTTTGAGCGGCTTTCTGATCAGCGGCATCCTGCTCGATCGCAAATCGCGCCAGCAGTCGTATTTCAGCTATTTCTATGCGCGGCGCGCGCGCCGCATCCTGCCGCCGTACCTGCTGCTGATGGCCGTGTCGTCGCTGCTGTTCGGCCTCGGGTGGGCGCGGCACTGGTACTGGTACGCGTTCTTCGCGACCAATATCGGCGATGCGCTCAATCAAAGCGGTCATGACAGCCTCAACGTGCTGTGGTCGCTCGCGGTCGAGGAGCAGTTTTATATCTTCTGGCCGTTCGTGATCCTGCTCGTGCCCGAGCGTCTGCTTGGGCTGGTGGCGGCCGCGCTGATCGTTCTGGTGCCGCTGCTGCGCGCGCTCGCGACGCCGTGGTTCGATTCGTTCTGGCCGATCTACTACCTGACGCCGTTCCGCATGGATCTGCTCGCGGCCGGCGCGCTGCTCGCGGTTGCCGTGCGGCGCGATCGCAATGCGCTCGAACCGTTCAAGGGACTCGCGGTGCTCGGCGCTCTGGCCGCGCTCGCGGTGCTGGCATGGCTGCATCTGCACTACCCGCGTTTTCGCGCAGCGAATACGCCGTTGTCGAATGCCGGGCTGTATAGCGTGTCGCTGGTGCTGTGCACATCGATCGTCGTGATCGCGCTGCAGAGCAAGGGCATCGTGAAGCGGCTGTTGTGCAATCGCGTGCTCGTTTATATCGGCACCATCAGCTACACGATCTATCTGATCCACCTGAGCGTGCTGTACATGGTGTGGCCGCTGCATCTGAATCGCTATCTGAGCGCCGCGATCGCGCTCGCTATCACGCTCGTGTACGCAAGCATCACGTGGTTCGCATTCGAGAAGCGCCTGATTTTCGGCGCGCGCGGGTCGAGAGCGACGACCCGCGCCGGCGCCAACGTTGCGCGGCAAGCACCGCAAGGCCGCGCATGAGCCGCCAGGCCGTTGTTGCTGCCCACGTGCTGGGTATCGTGTCGGCGCTGATGCTGATCGCGCCGGCAACGCGCGCGGCCGTGGCCGAGCCGGCAGTGTCATCGCCGACGCAACTGCTGATCGACGCGTACGGCGACTCGACCACGCTCGGCATCACCTGCAGCGATGGCCACTGCGGCCCGCAAGCCCGCAACGCCGTCACGTATCTGCAGCAAGCGTTGCAGGCGCATGACGGCGAGCGCGTGCGCGTCACGAACTACGGCGTCGGCGGCACGATGGCCTGGCAGTTGCGCGACGGCACCGGCAATCGTCGCGCGGGGCCGACGGCGGGACTGCCGTGGCGCGAACGTCTCGCCGCCTCGCCCGCGCGGATCGTGTTGATCAACTACGGCATCAACGAAGTGATGCACAACCAGACGCCCGAGCAGTTTTACGCGGCCGAGACGTCGCTCGTGCAAACCGCGCGAGCGCTCGGCAAGGAGCCTGTTTTGCAGACCTCGAACCCGATGCCCGATGACCGGCTCAACGCCCGGCTCGCCGCGATGATAGCGATGACGCGACGCGTGGCCGCCGAACAGCAGGTGCCGCTCGTCGATCAATACGCGTATGTGAGCAGCCTGCCCGACTGGAAGTCGCTGATGTCGGACGGCGCGCATCCAAAGCCGGAGTTGTACCGGCTGAAGGCCGAACAGGATTATCGGGTCGTCGAACCGGTGGTGCGGCGGCTGCTGGACAACGCGCATTGAGCCAGGCCCTTACGCGCGTTCCGTTCTCTTTTCTCCCACAAACTAGAAGGCAAGCTATGAGCCAACCACGCAAAGCGATCATCACCGGCGTATCCGGACAGGACGGCGCCTATCTGACCCGGCTGCTGCTCGACAAGGGCTATCACGTGACCGGCACCTACCGGCGCACGAGTTCGGTCAACTTCTGGCGCATGCGTGAGCTTGGCGTGCTCGATCATCCGAATCTGCGTCTCGTCGAACACGACCTCACCGACCTCGGCTCGACGCTGCGCCTGCTCGACGGCACGCAGGCCGACGAGCTGTACAACCTCGCCGCGCAGAGCTTCGTCGGCGTGTCGTTCGACCAGCCGGTGACCACCGCCGAAGTGACCGGCGTCGGTGCGCTGAATCTGCTCGAAGGCCTGCGTATCCTGAGCCCGAAGACACGCTTCTACCAGGCGTCGACCTCCGAGATGTTCGGCCTCGTGCAGGCGGTGCCGCAACGCGAAAGCACGCCGTTCTATCCGCGCAGCCCGTATGGCGTCGCGAAGCTGTTCGCGCACTGGTCGACGATCAACTATCGCGAGTCGTACGACCTGTTCGCGAGCAGCGGCATTCTGTTCAATCACGAATCGCCGCTACGTGGCCGCGAATTCGTCACGCGCAAGATCTCGGACACGGTCGCGAAGATCAAGCTCGGCAAGCAGGACGTGCTCGAACTCGGCAACCTGAGCGCGCAGCGCGACTGGGGCTTCGCACTCGAATACGTCGAGGGCATGTGGCGCATGCTGCAGGCCGACGCGCCCGACACCTTCGTGCTCGCGACCGGCCGCACCGAAACGGTTCGCGATTTCGTGCGCATGGCGTTCACGGCGGCCGGCTATCAGCTGGAATGGTCGGGCAAGGACGAGCGCGAGACCGGCATCGACGTCGCGACCGGCAAGACGCTCGTGCGCGTCAATCCGAAGTTCTATCGGCCGGCCGAAGTGGACCTGCTGATCGGCTGCGCGGACAAGGCGCGCGACACGCTCGGCTGGCAACCGCAAACCTCGCTCGAACAGCTTTGCCAGATGATGGTGCAGGCGGACATCGCGCGCAACGAGCACCACGAGACGTTCTAACACGGCATCCGTGTGCGGCGGGGCTCGCCGCACACTGCCCCGTCAACCCGCCAGTTTCCGGAACGTCTCCAGCACCGCATCGCCCTTGAACGGCTTGACGATCCAGCCCTTCACGCCGGCGGCCTTGCCGCGCTCCTTCATCGCGGGGCTGCTTTCGGTCGTCAGCATGATCACGTTGACGGTCTTGTTCGCGAGTTCGCCGCGGATTTTTTCGACCATCGTCAGGCCGTCCATATTCGGCATGTTCACGTCGCTGACGATCAGGCGGATATTCGAATCCGTTTTCAGCTTCGCAAGGCCATCCTTGCCGTCGATGGCCGTCGCGACGTCGAGACCGTTTTTCGCCAGAAAACCCGCGACTTCATCGCGTACCGTGCTCGAATCGTCCACCACCAGAATCTTTGCCATAACCATTCCCTTGCGTCACCGACGCGTCGTATCAAAACAGATCGAGTTCGCCGGACTCGACGAGATCGTCGACATCCACCGCGTTTTCAGAAAAATCTTCGGGTGACCAGCTCAGGTTGAAAACGAAGCGCTGGTCGATCGACACCGACTGTCCGCTCGCGGCGTCGCTCAATCGATATTGAAACCGCAACTGCGGATTGTCCGAGCCGAACGAGATGTAGCGATGCTTGTGATTGACCAGCAGTGGCACCTGCACCTGACTTGCATCGCGAGCGTTCTGCTGACCGAGGAAGCGGTTTTTGAATGCCCCCCAGATCAGATTGGTCAATTCGCCGAGCACGTCGTTCAGATCGCGAAAGCCCGGTTGCCCCGCGCCCATGCAGGGCTCGCGTGCCGCGCGATCGCGATCGATCATGCCGAGCAGCGGCTCCTCTTCGGCCTGCATCAACATATAGCCGCGACACCAGCTGCCTTCGAGCGGAATCAGGCTGAAGACCTCGCCGAAGATGATTCGATCGCGCACGATACTGGGCGTGTCGCGTTGCACCGTGACGCCGTCGAACAACGTGGCGAGCCGCGCTTCAGTGATCTCCGCGATACCGCGCACGAGCGCGTTCGGGAAGTCGAGGCTGAAGATGTATCGATCGACGGCTTCACGCAGCGCCGTCAGATCGGCGGCATTGAAATGCGCGCATGCCGCGTTGGTCAACGGCTTCGGAAGCCGTTCGAGCGGCGCGTTGCCGCTCGAACGCAGGATCACCGGCAGTTCGGGGCGCAAGGCATTGATGCGCGCGGCGGTCGTAGCCGCCTGCTCGACCGATCCGCCGTAGTGATCCGCCAGCAGAACGCCGCCGAGATCGATATTGGTGGCCAGCACCGAGCCGAGGCGGTTGCTGTCGCGCACCTTCAGTGCGATCAGGTTGTGTTCGTCGAAAAAGAGCTTCAGCGCTTGCGCGTGTGCCGGACAGTCGTCGAGCACGAGCACCTTGCTGACGGGCTTGCTGGTATTCATCGTGTTTCAGTCTGCGAACGCAGTGTTGAGGGGCTAGAACAGTTCGAGCTCGCCTTCGGCCTCGTCGGCCGTGGCGAGTTCAGCCTTGAAATCGAGGGGCGCCTGCGCGCATAGACATAACGTGACACCCAGCCGGGCCGCACCGCCGATCGTCAGCTCGTACGCCCACACGTGATCGGGCCGCAACTCGTCGAGATACTCGACACAGGCGCTGTTCAATTCATACGGCGTCGACATGCCAAGATCGGGGAAATGATTGACCAGTTGCTGGTTCATGTAGCCGCAGCACAGGTTGCCGAGTTCCATCAGCGTTTCCGACAGCGAACGCGTCGTGTCGCCGCTGGCGTAGTAGGCGTGCGTCGCGTCGTCCTTGCCGAAATGCAGCACGAACAGCAGACGAAAGCCGATCGACGAGATCGTCAACGCCATCGCGCAAGGTCCGGCCGGATGATCGCGATCCCACCTCGGCACCGCCGTGATCTCGCACGAATCGCCCGGCGTCGCGGGCAATCTCGCGCGCGCCGCGTGACAGAAGATGTCCGCGATGCTTTGCTTCGCCTGATCGGTAATCACGCCGCGGCCTGCTCGAGCCGGGATTGGAACTGGGTCGCCAGCACTTCGACGCCGCCGAGCGACGCCGTGATCATCTTGCCGCCGGCCTGGATGTCCTGGAACGTCGCCGCCGTCGTCAGGTCGTTGCGATGCAGGCTCTCGCGATAGCTCTTCGACAACTCCTGCGAGCGCGACGCCAGCGAGCGCACTTCGCCCGCGACGATCGAAAAGCCGCGACCCGCGCTGCCGGCGCGCGCCGCTTCGATCGACGCATTCAGCGAAACGATCAGCACGTGCTGCACGATCGCCGACAGCTCCTGGTTCTTCTTGTGCATGTCGCGGTTCTGCGACATCAGCGAAATCATCTGCTCGTGCCAACGCTCGAACGTGATGGTCAGCGTCTTCAGACGGCCCGCCTCGTGCGCGATCCGCGTCGCATGCTGCAGCCATTCGTCGCTTCGCGAACTCGCGGCGTCGAGCGACGCCTGCAACGCTTCGCGATCGTGCGCGCACTGCCCGGCTTGCGCGCGCAGATCGGCGAGCACCGACTCCAGTGCGGCGCGCTCGCTGTTGGCCTGCTCGCCGAGCCGGACCGCCGCGTCGAGTTGCTGCTCGAGGGCCTGCCGCGCGAGCGCGTCGACACGCTGCGCCTGCGCACCCGCGCGAAGCTTCCGACCATAAAAAGTTCTTGTCGCGAGTGCGCAGAGGATACCGCCAGCGCCTGCGGCCAAAAGATAACTTTCAAGCACAACCTGCTCCCATCGCTTCGTTTAATCCATCAGGCCGTCAGCCTGCTACCGCATCCGCGTCACGCTCGCGCGCCGCATCGGCGGACGCGTCGAGACTGTCCACCGCCCAGTCCTCGGGGAACGACACGACGGTCTGAAAGCGGCGATAGTCCGCGCCGCGACGATCGTCGGTGAAACGCAATTCGATGCGGCCATGCTCGCGCCGCACGAAATCGCGCACGGCATCCATGCCGACGCCGCGGCCTGAAATCTCGCTGACGGTCTGCGCGGTCGAGAAGCCGGAACGGAAAATCATCTCGGCAATCGCTTCGTCGCTGAGCGCGGCATCGGCGTCGATCCAGCCGCGTTCGATCGCGGCCCCACGGATTTTCGCGAGCGCGAGACCGCGGCCGTCGTCGCTGATGGTGATCTGCAGCGCGTGATGGTCGACGCCCACTTCCAGTTCGATGACGCCGGCCGGGTCCTTGCCGTTCGCGATACGCTCGGCGGCAGGCTCGATGCCGTGGTCGACCGAGTTGCGCAGCAGGTGCGTGAACACATTGCGCAGCGTATGGCTGACCTCGCTGCGCACGCGGTAGCCGTTGTTGTCGATGCTGACGACCGGCGCCTCCTTGCCGAGTTCGGCCGCCAGAGACGGCAGCGAGTCGAGCACGCCCGCGAGCGCTTCGTAGATCGATTCGGTGCCCAACAGACGCAGTTCGCGCTGCAACGATTCGCGCATCGACACGAGCGCGTCCCGGTCGGCCGGATCGGCGCTTTCGAGCAGATCCAGCTGCTTCTGGATCAACTCGCGATCGACCATCAGGTAGCGATCCACCGCGCCGCTCTGGCCCGGCCCCTTGCGGCCGAGGCTCACTTCGTTGATCGTCGCGTAGGTTTCGAGCGCGGCCTTCACGCGCTGCAGATCCTCGATCAGAAGCTGCTGGTCCCACGCTTCGCTGCTGTCAGCGCGGCGCAATGCGTCGTAGCGCTGTTCGGTTTCGTGGACGATGCCGGTCAGATGCTGAAGGCTGTACGTGCGCGCATTGCCCTTGACGGTGTGCATGTTGCGGAACAGCTCGGCGACGGCTTCGTGACTTGGCTCGTGATGCTGACGGATGATCCGTTCGTTCTCGCTGATGAAGCCCGTCGCGCTTTCGACGAAGTGATGGAACTTCTCCTGACTCACCGCGAGAATCTCGCCGATCATTTCCAGCCGGCGCTTCTGTTCGCCGGCCTCGGCGGCGAGCGCGCGCAGTTCGGTCACGTCGCGCACGCACAGCATCAAACGCAGCACGACGTCGTGTTCGTCGGTGATGGCCGACCAGCTCAGGTCGAGCGTCTTCACACGGCCATCGGCCATCGGCTTGGCGATCTCGTTGACGAGCAGGTGCTGATTGAACTCGAAGTTCATGCTGTCTTCACCGATGCATGCCTGCAGCGCCGCTTCGATCTGTGAGAGCGCATCGCTGTTGATCTCGGTGCCGCCGAACACGAGATCGAGCAACGGACGGCCCGCAATCTCGCGCGTCTCGAAGATGGCCTCGAGATAGGCGGAGTACTCCGGATGCACGACCACGCCTTCGACCACCGTCAGAATCCCCTGCTGCATGTTTTGCAGCATCGCCTGGATATCGGCGGTCTTCTGCTTCAGTTGCAGCGAGCTTTGCTGGATCTTCTCGATCATGCCGTTGAACGCGACGATCGAATGACCGATCTCGTCCATGCGTCCGACCGGCACGCGGCGCGTGAAGTCCTGGCTCGCCGCGATCTCGCTCATCTCCACCTGCATGCGGCTCAGCGGCCGGGTGATCTGGCGATACAGCAGCGCGCTGATCAGCAACAGCACGACGATGGCCGCGCCGGTCGCGGCGCCGATCGCCGTCGTCGTGGTGGCGAGCGCGCTGTTCAGTTCGTCGATCGCGGCATCTTTCTGGCGGTTCTTTTCGATTCGCAGCGTCTCGACGATGCCTTCGAGTTCATCGCGGTATTGCGCGACGTTCGCGAACAGATAGGCCTGCGCCAGTTCGTTCTTGCCGTCGGCCTTCATCTTCGCGGTGTCGTTGACCGCGTTGAAATAATTCGCGAGGCTGTCGCGCGCCTGGCTCACGAGCCCGGTTTGGGCCTGACCTTGCGCGGCCTTCGCCTGCACGTCGAGCGCCGCCTGCAACGACGCTTCCTTGCTCTTCAGCAGGTCTTGAGCCTGCGAGACCATGTTCGCGTCAGGCGCATAGACGAGCGTCATCATCGCGAGCTGCACGTCCTTGACCTGCGATACGAGGTCTGCCGACGCGAGCGCGCTCGGCACGACGCCCTGGGTGACCTGCCTGACGTTGGCGGCGCTGTTGCGGGTCTGAAGCACGGCGTATCCGCCAATGGCGGATAGCGCGACAAGCATCAGAATGACGAGAAGCGTGATGCGGTGGCGGATGGTCATCTGAAAATCCCCGAGATCTGAAAATACAAGGTCCCCGCTTTCTGGCGGGACGCCCGTGTGTTTTTGTACTTTCGGGCGCGGGGATTATCGTCGCGGATGTGTGACGTAAACGTGACGAAGTCGACGCCGGGCGCCACGTTTCAGGGATTTGAAAAATAAGGTCGGAAAATCGCGGCCAAGGGCTGATCCGGGCTCAAGTTCAACAGGAAAGTGCCGTTATTTGCAGCCTATTTTTTTTGCCGGTCTTGCGGCGACATGAACGCGAGGCCCGAACGCAGCGATCCGAGCCTCGCCCCTTTTTTCATTCGATTGAACCGCCGCCGCTGCGCTTCAATGCAGCACGCTCCCCGCAATCGCTTCGGCATACACGGCCGCGACCCGCTTCGCGATCACCGCGTTATCGAAGCGTTCGCGCGCATAGCGGCGGCATGCATCCGCATCGGGCAACTTCAGCGTACCGTTCAGCGCGCCGGCGAGACCCGCGGCGATCGCAGCTGCGCCGGTCTCCGGCAACACCAGATCGGGCGACAATCCCGCCACCGCCTCGGGCAATCCGCCGACCGGCGTCACCAGCACCGGCGTGCCCGACGCAAGCGATTCGACCGTGATGAGGCCGAAGCCTTCCAGCGCGACGGTCGGCACGACGCTGATGTTGGCCGCGCGATACAGCGCCGCCAGATGCTGATCGGGCACGAAGCCGAGCAGCTTCACGTTGTGTTCGAGCCCCGCGTCGGCGATGCGCGCCTCTAGTTCACCTTCGAGCCGACCCTTGCCCGCGATCAGCAGCAGCACGTCGGGCGAGCTGCGTTTGAGCAGCTTCACCGCATCGATCAGATCTTCGAGACCCATGCGCCGCACCAGCCGTCGCACCGCCAGCACGATCGGTCGATCCTGCGGCAATTGCAGACGCAGACGCGCCTCGGCCTGCGTGATCGGCAGATTGAACTGCTCGACATCGACGCAGCCCGGCACCACGCGCACGCGCTCCGGCGAGATGCCGTAGCGCGTCGTGAGAATCTTGCCGAACGCGTCGGACAGTACGATCAACCGCGACGAACGCGCGTATACCGACTGCTCCAGATAACGCTTCGCGCGCTGGCCGAACGAATCGGCGCCTTCGACGTGGCTCTCGTCGGCCCACGGTCCCTGAAAATGCGACACCTGCGGAATGCCGCGCGTCACGTCGAGCCCCGGAAACGTATAGAGCGCGAAGTGCGACGAAATCACATCGGGCCGCGACGTGCGGATTTCGTGGCGTAGCGCGCGGCGTGCCGCCATTAGCCGCAGCGGCAGCGATTGCGCGGCGGGGCCGAAGCCGTTGATCGCGCCACCGGTATCGGCCGCGACTTTCGGCGAGCCGGCGACGACGCCGCGCACCGCGACGCCCGCGCCCGGCAGCGCGCCGACCAGCGAGTAGTACATGCGGTCGAGGCCGCCCGCGCGTTCGGGAAACCAGTGCATCCCGATCTGCAGTGATTTGATTGAGCCAGTCGTCATGATGGTGTGCCCCTGTGTGTTGCTTGCGGTGAGTTGCTATGTGTAGACGTGGATGGCCCGCTTCGCGCGGTCATTCCACGCTCTTCTGTCCGGCGAGATGGTTCAGCGTCAGCGCATCGTTCTGCGCGACGACCGTCGCTTCCGTCTGGCTGCGCCGGCGGTTTTCCTGCTGCCCGGCCAGCTGCCGGTACAGCGCGATGTATTGCGCGGCCATGCGCGCCCAGCCGAAGCCGGTCGCGAGTTCGCTCGCGGCTTTGCCCATCGCGTGGCGCGCGCCGTCGTCGCCGGCGAGTTGCGCGACCGCGCGAGCGAGCGCTTGCGGGTCGTCGGGATCGTCCAGCACGATGCCGCACTCGGGCGTGATGATCTCGGCGCCGCCGGCCGTGCGCGCGGTCACGACGGGCAGCCCCGCCGCCATCGCTTCGAGCAGCGACAGACTCATCGCTTCGTAGCGCGACGGGAACACGAACGCGTCGACCGAATGCATCAGCACCGGCATCTCCTTCACGAGCCCGAGAAAATGCACGCGATGCGCGATGCCGAGCGCCTTCGCCTCGTCCGGATACGGGCTGCCCGGCAGAAAGCCGGCCACCGCGATCTGCACATGCTCGGGCAGATGCTTCAACGCGGCGAGCACGGTGCCGAGATTCTTGCGCGGCGTGCGCAGGTCGCCGACGAACAGCAGCAGGAACACATCGTCTGGTAGCCGGAACTTTGCGCGATCGCCGCTCGCCGCCGCGAAGCCCTGCGTGTCGACGCCGTTGTAGATGACGTCCACGCGGTTGCGCGGCGTGAGACCGATCGCGCGGATTTCGTCGGCGACCTTCTGCGACACCGCGGTGATCACCTTCGAGCGCCGGTACGCCCAGCGCTCGAGCAACGCGTTGCAGCGCGTATAGACCGACTGGTACGCGGACCACACGCCCTTCGTGAGACCGAACGGGTAGTACTTGCTCGCGAACCAGCCGCTATGCACGAAATGCGAGGTATTGACGTCGGCGCGCATCCAGGTGATGAAGCCGTTCACGTGCAGCACGTCGTAGTCGCGGCGATGCGCGCGCAGCCACAGTGCGCTCTTCGCCGCGAACACCTGCTGGCGCAGCAGATTGGTGGGCCACCAGCGGCTGATCTTCACGGGCGCCCAGCGCACGTTAGGATGCGCGAGCAGCTCGGGCGCCACGTGCGACGCGACCAGCGTCACGCGGATGTTCTCGTCGAGCGCCGCGCGCGCGATCTCGTGGTTGACGCGCCCCTGGCCGTCGTTATGGCGCACTACGTGCGTGACAATGGCGACTCTCAATCCGTGCCTCCGTGGAGAAATAGCGTGCGTGCGCGGTTCATTTTTTCGTGGTGAACCGCGGAAAGAATCGAAAAAGCGCCCATGAAAAGCAGCAGGCCGCCGGTGCCGACCAGCGAGTTCGTGAACACGAGCATCGCGAAGGTCGCAAGACACAGGCTCAGGCACGCGGAGACGAACTTGTCGTCGCGCAGCCTGAACGAGCCGAGCACCGCGCGGGTCAGCAGCCACACGATGCCGGACATGTACAGCAAGGTGCCGGGCCAGCCGAGCACGAACGGAATGTTCATCACGCCGCTGTCGAAGTTGCCGTACTGGCCGAGCTGGCCGCCGTCGTTGGACAGTTTCGTCGAGGTGCCGGTCGCGCCCATGCCCTCGCCCGAGACGTCGGTAAACGCGGTCTTCGCGAAGGTCGCGTAGAACTCGTTACGCGCCGCGTAGCTCTGGTCGTCGTGCAGATTGACGATCGTGTTTAGCCGCGCCTGCATCCGCTCGGCCACCGGGCCGACCGCCAGCAGCGGCACGCACAAGCCGGCGAGCAGTACCGCGCTCGCGACGATGCGCACGCGCACCTTGTTGTTCGACTTCACGAGCTGGATCAAGAGCGCGATGACCCAGCCTCCCCACGTCGAGCGCACGAGGCTCAGCGCGAACGAGAAGAAGCCGAGCGCGGCGGCGATCCAGCGCACGCGATGCTGCGCGGCCATCACGAACACCATCGCGCCCATCATCGCGAACGCGAACGGGCCCGACGAGTTCATCGTGCTGAACACGCGTACGCCCATCGGCACGGGGTCGCCCTGCGAGTTCATCTGCGAGCCGAGCATCCACAGCGCGTCCCACGGCGGCATGATGAAAAACTGGATCAGGCCGTAGCCGCCCATCACCAGCATCCCCCAGATGAACGTGTTGATGATCGTGTCGCGATACTGCGGATACTGGCGCGTGTGCGCCATGATGTGAAAGCCGATCAGGATCGGGTAGAGCCAGTTCGCGAGGTCGTAGGTGGCCGCGAGCGGGCCGCTCGACATCACGCCGATCAGGAACGCGTAGATCAGGCCGAGCAGGATCAGCAGCACCGGCAAACCGCGGCGCTGCGCGAGCAGCCGGTAGTAGCGCAGCAGCGACAGCCCGCTGATCATCGTGACGGCGAGCGGCGCGACCTGGATCAGGCTCGTCGGCGTGAACGCGCCCTTTGACCAGTCGGCGAGACGCCGCACTTCGGGGCTCAGGAACCACAGCCACCACATGAAGCCGATGTAGCGCGCCGGGCTCTTGAAGTAGAGCCACAGACCCGTGAGGATCGCCAGCACCGGGAACGCCAGCGTGAGCACCGTGCCCTGATGCGCGACGATCAGCACCGCGGCGATCAGCCACAGCAGGAGCGGCGGCAGCCATTCTCGCGGGCCGCCTGACAGCATCCCGCTCGCGGCGTGTTTTGCAGGGCCGGCGTTGGCCGCGCCTGTCGGCGGCAACGGGTTCGCGCGCGGAATCGTCGACATCGCTTATAGGCCTCCGCGCGATTCGCGCCCGGGTGCGGCGGGCTGCGCGTGCGTGGCCGCGCCGGCATGCGCGCTCGCCTGCCCGCGCGCGCTCAGCATCTCGCGCGTGATCCGCACGTGCTGCATCGCGTAGTGCTGGGTGGTCAGATCGCGCGCGAGCAGACCGGCCGCGGCTGCCTGCGCCTGGCGCAGCGCCTCGTCAGGCTCGCCGGCGAGCCGGTCGAGCGCATCGCGCAGTGCTTGCGGATTGAACGGCGGCACGTAGGCGGCTTCGTCGGCGGGGAAATAGTCGCGCAGCGCGCCGACGTCGGTCGCGACCATCGGCTTGCCGACCGCCGCCGCTTCGAGCATCACCGTGATACCCGACGCGTGCGAGTTCGGCCGCAGCGGCACGACGATCACGTCGGCCCAGTCGTACAGCTCGTGCTGCTTTTTGATGCCGGAAAACAGCGCGATCTCGACATTCGACGCGCGCAGCGACGCGGGAATGCGCCGCCGCGTCGCGAGCTTCACCGTGTAGCGCGGATCGTTGCCGACCGCCTTGATCAGCGTCTCCCAGTCGCGGTCGCGATCGTTGCCGATCGCCGCGATGCGCAGCGGCGTGCGAGGCGTCCACTGCGTCGGCGGAGTGACCGGGAAGTCGCGCGTGTTCAGGCCGTACAGCAGCGGCGTCGCGTCGCGATGGAAATAGCGTTGGCACAACCCGGCGTTTTCGCTAGCGAGTGTGGTCAAGCGATCCGCCCGCGTCAACAGCTTGCGATACAACCAGCTGCGCACGATGCCGTACGACGGCCACTTGTCGAGCAGCCACACGCTTTGCGCGAGCAGCAACGGCGACGCACCCGGCCCCGCCTTGCGCCCGCACAGCAGCAGCATCAGCGCGGCGGCCAGCCACTCCTGCTCGGTATGCGTCCAGATCACGTCCGAGCGCAGCATCTGCGCGCGATTGCGCCACGTATGGATGAAATCGAAGCCGAGCGCGGCCTTCAGCGCGCGCCGTACGAGCCGCACGGGCCGGCTTTCGCGCGCGTCTTGCGAATAAGTCAGCGCGAATGCTTCGGACTGCGCATGGTGATAACCGTACAGACAGCCGATATCGTCGCCCTTGCGATAAAAACGCGGATCGGCGCCGTAAAAGAGATGAACGTGAACCTTCGTACTCATGCGGACACTCCGCTCTTCGACAGCGCGCGCCGCGCCTCATGGGCGCCTGCACGAACCTCGCGCCAGCGCGACAGCTTCAACTGCGCCTGCTTCGACAGCAGCGCGAGCGCCGCATGCGTGAGGCCCGGATAAAGCCGTGTGCCGACCAGCGTCCACCACCACCACGCGGCTTCGCGGCGCAGCGGCGGCAACTGGTCGCGCAGGATCAGATGGAAGTTGAACGCGGCGTTGCGCAGCGCGGCCATCGTCTGCGCGTCGCGTTTGTCGTCGTCGAAACGCTCGGCCGGGAAATGATCGACCGCGATCTGCGGGTCGTACACGAGCTTCCAGCCCGCGTTTTTCACCGCGAGGCTGAACGCCATGTCGTTGTGCACCTGCGCGCCCGCGCCGCGCAGACGCGCGTCGAAGCGGATCGTGCGCACCGCTTCGCGCCGGTAGCTCATGTTGGCGCCCTTCAGGATGTCGACCTCGCGCGCCGCACCGACACCCAGATGATGATTGCCGATGATCTTCCCGTGCGCGGTCACCTTGCCGACCAGCGGCCGCTCGCCGTCGAGCACGCGGCCTTTCTCGTGCACCCAGTCGCGCCCGCCCAGCGCGCCGAGGCGCGCATCGGCTTCGAACGCGGCCGCGATGCGCTCGACCCAGTCGTGGCGCGGCGCGGCGTCGTCGTCGGTGATCGCGATCACGTCGCCGCTCGCGGCGTCGAGCCCGCGATTCAGGGCCGCGACCTGGCCGGGTATGTCCACCGGCGCGATCACGAGCGGCAGGCGGCCGCCCGTAGACGGATCGCGCAGGCACGCATGCGTCGCGTCGTCGTCGACGCGCGCGACCACGATCACTTCGTCGGGCGCGCGCGATTGCCGCTCGAGCGCCGCGAGGCAGCGCGCCAGATCGGCCGGGCGGCGATAAGTCGGTACCAGTACCGTCAGTTTCATCGTGATGTCCTCTGTTCCTGTCGTGCAGAAGTCGGTGCTCGAGTGCGGAGCCCGCGTCACGTGCTCAGGTATGCCTGAGTCGCCGCGTAGCCGCGGTCGTAGCCGACCCGCGAGCGCGCCGGCATGCCGTTGAAGATGCCGCCCTGCACGTGGACGCCCGCCGAGCGCAGGCGTTTCAGCGCATCGGCCAGCTCGAGCTCGCTGTGCATGCCCGAGCGCATCACGAAGAACGTCGAGCCCGCATACGCGCCGATGATCGACGCATCGGTCACCGCGAGCACCGGCGGCGTGTCGATCAGGATCACGTCGTAGCGCTTCGCGAGGCCGTCGAGATACTGCGGCAGACGCGGCGACATCAGCAGCTCGGACGGATTCGGCGGACGGCGGCCGCACGAAATGAAGCTCAGGCCCTCGATGCTCGAACCGCGAATCGCTTCCTCCAGCGAGATCTGGCCGCTCAACAGCTCGGACAGGCCGTTTTCCTGCAAGCCGCCCACGTAACGTTCGAGCGTGCCGCGCCGCATGTCGCCGTCGATCAGCAACACGCGCTTGCCCGAATGGGCGAGCAGCATCGCCAGGTTCACGCTGAGGAAGCTCTTGCCGACGCCGGCCATCGGCCCCGTCAGCATCACGATGCGGTTGCGCGCGTCCATCAGCGTGAACTGCATCGCGGTGCGCAGGCTGCGCAGACTTTCGATCGTCACGTCCTTCGGCCGCGCGTTCGCAAGCACCGGACGCAGCCGTTCGCCGCCCCGCGCATAGCTGTTTTCGAGCTGCACCTGCTCGGCGCTTTGCGGCACGAGGCCGAACACCGGCAGATGGAACGCGCGCTCGACGTGATCGGGGTCGTCGATGCCCTTGAACAGATTGCGGCGCAGGAACACGAAACCGGTGCCCGCGATCAGCCCGAGAATTACGGCCGCCGAGATGATCAGCATCTTCTTCGGCTTGACCGGCGCGCCGGGGCGCAGCGCGGCGTCGACGATATGGACGTTGCCGCCGGTGCCCGCCTTCTGCACCGACAGCTCCTGCACACGATTGAGCAGCAGCACGTAAATGTCTTCGGCCACCTTCGCGTCGCGCTGCAACTGCACGGCCTTCACTTCGGTGGCCGGCAGATTGCGGAAGCGGTCCGCGTATTTGGTGCGCTGCGCCTGCAATTCGGCCATCTGCTGACGCGCGGCGACGAGCGTCGGATGGTCGTCGCCGTAGCGCTCGGCGAGCTGCGTCATCTGCAGACGCAACGCGGCGATCTGCTGCTCGTATTGCACGCTGCCTTCGAGGTAGACCTTCGCCTCGTCGCTCGCGTTGATCGAGCCGGACTGACGTTGATAAGCGGTCAGCGCGGCCTCCGCGCGTTCGAGATCGGCCTTCAGGCGCGGCTCCTCGCTCTTCAGGAAGTCGAGCATCCTGCTCGCGTCGGCCTGCTTGTTCGACACGTGCTCGCGCAGATACGACTGCGCGAGCGCATTGGCGACGAGCGCCGCATGCTCGGGACTCTTGTCCTCCAGCGAGATCTGGATCACGCCGGTCTGCTTGCCCTGCTCCTGCACCGTGATCGCCGACTGGAACGCGGTGATCGCATCGAGATCGTTCGAGCGCACGACGGTGAACTCCTGCCCGGGGCGCGCGATCAGCGTGTTGACGACCATCGTCACGCCCCCGCCCTGTGCCTGCTGCCCGACCTGGCCGCGCAGCAGCAGCGAGCCGTTCGGCGCGAACAGTTCATAGTGCTGCGCGTCGATCACGCGCAGCAGCAGCTTCTCGCCTTCGAGCGACGGCGTCACGTCGATCGAATCGACGTCGACTTTTTCTCCGCCCCATGCGTAGGACGTGAGCCCCAGCCACGCGCGCGCGGGCTGGCCCGGCGTCGCGAGGCGCGCGGCGATGCTGCCGAGCAGCGGGATCGTCTTCGGCGTAACGCTGAAGTTCAGCTTGAGCTGCTGCACGACCGGCGCGACCACGCCACGGCTCTTGATGATTTCGATCTCGGCGTCGGTCGGCAGCGACGTCGAGCCGCTGGTGATCGCGGCGCCGGTCTGCGTTTGCGTGAGCGCCTGCGACATGCTGTCGGACTGCTCGACGCGCACGTGCGCATCGGCCGAATAAGTCGGCTTGGCGAGGTAGCAGTACGCGACCGCCATCGCGACGATGATCGCGGTGATCGCGAGCAGCCACCAGATGTCGTCGAGGATCACCTGCACCAGTTGTCCGAGGACGACGTCTTCTTCTTCGGTCTTGATCGGACCAGCCATGTGTGGAGAGAGTTGATTGCTCACTGTTCCATCCCGTGTCGTTGGCTTCGGCTTTCGCGTCAGCGGTACTTCTGCTTTCGTTGCACGTCCCGCACCGCCCGGACAACAGCGGCGCGGGACGTTACAGGCCAAACGTTCAGCGCGTCAGCTGCTTCAGATAGAACAGCGTCTGCACGCTCGGCAGCACCTGCTGCAACACACGGTTGAACGTGGTCGACGCGGCGGTGCCCACGTACACGACGTCGAGCGGCTGCAACTGGAACTGCGAGGACAGCATGATCGAGTCCGGCTGCGTCATGTCGAGGCGGAACACCTCGGGCGTGGTCGGATGCTCGCGCATGCCGCGCATCACGTAGATCTGGCGCGGATTGGCGTCGGTGTTGAGGATGCCGCCCCCTTGCGTGAGCGCGTCGGCGATCGTCATGCGGCCGCGCGCGATCGGCACCTGGATCGGCGTCTTCACTTCGCCCAACACGAAGATGCGGCTGTCGGTGCGGTCCGGCACGTTGACCACGTCGCCGTTCTGCAGCATCACGTCCTGGGTGGTATCGCCCTGATCGAGCATGCGATCGGCATTGAGCACATAGAGCTTGTGGTTGCGCGTGAGTCGCACGCGCTGGATGTCGGCGTCCGGGTTCGTGCCGCCCGAGCGCGTGATCGCGTCGACCAGCTTCAGCGGCACGTCGCTGACCGCGAGCGGTCCCGGCTGCTTCACTTCGCCCGTGACCTGCACCTTCTGGCCGCGATACGACAGCACGCGCACGTCGACCTGCGGATTGCGGATATAAGGCACGAGGCGGGCGGCGAGCTGATCGCGCAGCTCGGTCGTGGTCTTGCCCGCGGCCTGGATGCGGCCGACGAACGGGAAAAAGATCGTGCCGTCGGCGGCGATGGTCTGGCCGTACGGATCGGCCTGGCCCGGCAGCGCGGCCGTATACGGTTGCTGCAACGCACCCGCGATCGTCTGCGTGGTATTGCCGCCCGAGGACAAGGTACTGCCCTGCGGCGTGGTCAGCTCGGGGTGATCCCACACGGTGATGCCGAGAATGTCCTGCGGCGCGAGGTGGTACACGTACAGCGACGGATCGGACAGCGCCGATGGTGGCAACGGCTGGATTTTCGCGGCGGCGGCTTGCGCCTGCGCCATGATCAGGTTCGCGTCGATCAGATGGACCGGATAGGTTTCGCTCGGCGCATGATCGTTGTCCTTGAGCCGCGACGTGTCGAGGTAATTGCCCGGTGCGGTCGCGCAAGCCGACAAAAAGGACGTCAGCAGAAGTGAGGCGGCGAGCTTCGTGCGCAAGCTCGCGAATGAGTTTTCGATGCGGGGTTTCTTCAGCATATTTTTTTCAGCCATCCCATGACCAGATGTTCGATGAGCACGAGACTCTCCCTGTATTCGTCTTCCGCGCCGCCGTGCGGATCGGCGACGTCCGAATCGGCTTCCCACTTGCCGAGCGGATAGACCTTGCCGCGCGCGGACGGATCGAGCGCTTCGACCTCGCTCACCTGCGCGCGCTCGGTCACCAGCACGAGATCGGCCGCGCGCACGAGCGAGCGCTCGAGGCGCCGCGCGTGGTGAACGCCGGCCGCGACGCCGCGCTCTTCGAGCAGGCGCCGCATCACCGGGTCCATGCCGTGGCCGTTCACCGCACGAATGCCCGCCGAATGAAACGCGATAGGTGCGGCCCCCGAGCGCGGCGCGCGCGCCTGGCTCGCCTTGAACAGCATCTCGGCGGCGGGCGAGCGGCACACGTTGGCGTGGCACACGATCAGAACGTTGTCGAACATGGCGGACTCTCTCGCGCGGCGATCGCGGCGGCTTCAGCGGCCGGAGGCTGCCGTCGCGGCGAGGTCCGCCGCCTGCATCGAACCTTTCGCGCCGACACGCGCCGGCGCGTTGCGCAACGCATGCCGCCGGCCGATCGCGTGATACTCGATGCCGAGTTCGAGCAGCACGTCCGGCTCGTACAGATTGCGGCCATCGAAAATCAGCGGCGTCTTCAGGATGCGCTTCAGCGCATCGAAATCTGGACTCTTGAAGACCTTCCATTCGGTCAGGATCACGAGCGCATCGACGCCGCTCGCCGCTTCCATCTCTTCACTCACGAACGAAAGTCGCGCATGCTGCTGCGGCACGTCCTTCAGATCGAGCGCGAGCACGCGCCTCGCTTCGTCGATCGAGACCGGGTCGTAGGCCTTCACGCGCGCGCCGCGGCCCAGCAGCCCGGCGATCAGCTCGCGGCTCGGCGCCGCGCGCATGTCGTCGGTGTTCGGCTTGAATGCGAGCCCCCAGACGCCGAACGTGCGGTCCGACAGATCCTCGCCGAGACGCGCGACGATCTTCTGCGCGAGGATCTGCTTCTGCGCATCGTTGACCGCTTCCACCGCTTCGAGAATGCGCAGGTTCGCATTGTGGTCGGCCGCGGTGCGGATCAGCGCCTGCACGTCCTTCGGAAAACAGGAGCCGCCATAGCCGCAACCCGCGTAGAGGAAGTCATAGCCGATGCGCGGATCGGAACCGATGCCGCGGCGCACCGCCTCGATATCCGCGCCGACGCGATCGGCCAGATTCGCGAGCTCGTTCATGTACGAGATACGTGTCGCGAGCATTGCGTTGGCCGCGTACTTGGTGAATTCGGCTGAACGCACGTCCATATACAGTGTGCGCTCGCGATTGCGGTTGAACGGCGCATACAGGCGCTTCATCAGTTCGCGCGCCTTTTCGCCGGGCACGTCCTCGTCGCAGCCGAGCACGATGCGATCGGGCCGCGTGAAGTCTTCGACGGCCGCGCCCTCCTTCAGGAACTCCGGATTCGACACGACCGAGAACATCGGCTCGACGCCGCGCGCGGCCAGCTCGGCGGCCACCACTTCGCGCACGCGCGATGCGGTGCCGACCGGCACCGTCGATTTGTCGACGATCACCTTGAAGCCGCTCATATAACGGCCGATGTTGCGCGCGGCCGCGAGCACGTATTGCAGATCGGCGGAACCGTCCTCGTCGGCCGGCGTGCCGACCGCGATGAACTGGATGTCGCCGTGCGCGACCGCGGCCTCGACGTCGGTGGAGAACGTCAGGCGCTTCGCGCGGCGATTGCGCGCGATGATCTCCTGCAGCCCCGGCTCGTGGATCGGCACGCCGCCGTTGTTGAGCACGTCGATCTTGCGCGCGTCGACGTCGAGACAGCACACGTCGTGGCCAATGTCGGCCAGACACGCGCCGGTCACGAGGCCGACATAGCCGCTACCGATGATCGTCAGGTTCATGGATTGCACCTCGGTAAAAAAGTTGATTCAGGAATGCGCTCGCGCGATGCGTGGCATCGGCGCGGCCCGGCACCCCGCGTTCAATAGGCGTTGCTGCCCGCGAAGCCCTTCCACAGCGTCAGCACGACGATCTTGATGTCGAGCCAGAAGGTCCAGTGCTGCATGTAGTACAGATCGAGCTTTACGCGGCCCATCATCTTTTCGATGCGATCGGTTTCGCCGCGATAACCGTTGATCTGCGCCCAGCCGGTAATGCCCGGCTTGATCCGGTAGCGGTGCATGTAGCCCTTCACCAGATCCTTGTAGATGTCGTCGTGTTCGAGCGCATGCGGACGGGGACCTACCACCGACATCTCGCCGCGCAGCACGTTGATGAATTGCGGCAGCTCGTCGAGGCTGGTGCGGCGCAGGAACGCGCCGACCGCGGTAATGCGCGGATCGCGCCGCGTCGCCTGGGTGATCTTGCCGGCCGCTTCCGTGTGGACCTTCATCGAGCGGAACTTGAAGATCTCGAACTCGCGGCCGTCGATGCCCTTGCGCCGCTGGCGGAAAAACACCGGCCCCGGCGAGCTGAGCTTCACCATCAGCGCGATCGCGAGCATCAGCGGCGACAGCGCGAGCAACGCGCCGAACGCGAACAGGCTGTCGAACACGCGCTTGGGCAGCACGCGCAGATCGGTGATCGGCGAGGCGGCCAGATTGATCGCGGGCACGCCGAGCAACTCGACCATCGGCTGATTGAACAGCGTCAGGCTGCCGACGTCGGGGATGAAGCGGATGTTCACGAAGTCGTTGCGCAGATCCATCACGAAGCGATGAATCGCCTTCTCCTTCGAGATCGGCAGCGCGAGCCACAACTCGCGGATCGCGCGCTGCCGTACCAGTTCGATCATGCGCTGATAGTCGCGCTCGACCGGCACACCCGCGACCGCGTGCGCCGCGTCCGGGTCTTCGTAGGGATTGATCGTGCCGTCCTCGTCGAACACGACGACGGGCTTGAAGCCAGCTTCGGGACGGCCGCGCATCTGTTCGATCAGGAAGCGGCCGTACGGCGCGCCGCCGACGATCGCGACCGCGCGCTGATTGAAGCCCTCGCGGCGCAGCCCGCGCAGGATCGAATAGACGATCACCTTCGTGACGACCAGCAGCACGATCGACGCGAGCGCCCAGTAAACGAGCCACAGCCGCGACAGGCTGTCGGCGCGGTGCACGCTGAAGCTGATCAGCACGCCGGTCACTTCGACCATCAGCCAGCCGCCCGTGACGCGCGACAGCAGATCGTAGAGCGGCTTGCCGCGCCACGACTGATAGATGCCGAGCGGCGGGAAGAACACCACCACGAGCAGGCAGCCGAACGCAAGCGACACGCTTTGCATATCGTCGAGCCATACCACTCTGCCGCTGTGCACGCCCGCCGCCAGCACCGCGGCGAGCGCGACCATGGCGATGTCGATGATTCTTGCTAGAACGCTCAGCATGCGCCGCCCCTCTGTTCGTCAGTCAAGTGCGATCCGTCGGTTGGTTGAAATGGCTGTTGCATGCGGGTCTCATCGTTGGGCTTTTTTATTTCCGATCTGCCTGGCGGCGCGACTGGACTGAATGAGCCTGAATGGCCAGACCGCAAATTCCGAATGCGAATGAGTGAATACCCTTGTTCATACCTCAATAAAGCGGTATTAAAATTCCCACGACAAGACCGCAAAAAATCTCAAATTGTATCGGTCAAAATTTCGCCATTTTTTATGCATTTTGTGCGGCAATTGTTGCCGCAATGCGGCCCGACATAACATTCCGGGCAGCCCATTCGAGCGCTTTCATGTAGAAGCTTTCGCTTTGCCAACAGTTCTGGCGCGAAGCTCTGGCGCCACTCGCGCTGTCATTCTTGCGCATCATTAAGCGAAAAAAATGCTTGCTGATTTTTTTCAGGTAATTTTTATTTATAAATAAATCGACGAGACATTTTTTGGTGAATTTCGAATAAATTTGATGCGCCGTTTATCGGAATTGTATTTAACGCGCTTTTATTGATTCGTGACTTCGTGATAAAACTCGACGCATTCATCCAGCCTCGAGGAGAGTTCACCATGACAGCTCCGGCCCCGGTCACGCCTGCCGGCACCCGGCCCACCCCCGCCCAATCGCCCATGCCCTCAACCGCAACCAGCGTCAAGCTCAAGGTTCATCCCGTGATTCTCGCGGGCGGCTCGGGCACCCGGCTGTGGCCGATGTCGCGCGAGCAGCATCCGAAGCAGCTGATCGGCCTGCTCGGCGAAGAGTCGCTGCTGCAATCGACGACCCGCCGTCTCGATGGGCTCGAAGCCGGTTATCCGCTTGCCGGCCAGCTCGTGGTCGTTGCCAATGAAGAACAGCGCTTCACGACGGCCGAACAATTGCGCACGAGCGCCAGGCCGAGCCGGCTGATACTCGAACCCGTGGGCCGTGACACCGCGCCCGCGTTGACGGTGGCCGCGTTGTCCGTCGCCGCGCAGGATGAAGACGGCATCATGGTCGTGATGCCCGCCGATCACGCGGTCACCGACAGCGCAGGATTTCACGCGGCGCTCGCCGCCGGCGTACAGCATGCGGCCGCTGGCCATATCGTCACCATGGGAATCGTGCCGACGCGTGCCGAAACCGGCTACGGCTATATCCGCATCGGCGCGCCGCTCGGTTCTGACGATGCGCAGACCGCAGCAGCGGCTCGCCCGGTCGCGCATCGCCTCGACCGTTTCGTCGAAAAGCCGCATCTGGAACTCGCGCAGCGCTATGTCGAATCACGCGAATACTGGTGGAACAGCGGTATTTTCATCGTGCGCGCATCGACGTGGCTCAAAGCGATCCGCCATTTTCAGCCGGCCATTTACGCAGCATGCGAATCGGCCTTCGCGGGCAGCACGGCGGACGGCGACTTCTTCCGGCTGCAACGCGATGCGTTCAGCGGCTCGCCGTCGAATTCGATCGACTACGCGGTGATGGAAAAGCTCGGCGCCGATCAGAGCATCGCGTCGGGCGTGGTCGTGCCGCTTGCGGCCGGCTGGTCCGACGTCGGTTCGTGGGACGCGATCTGGGACATCAGCGAGAAGGACCCCGATCGCAACGTGAGCCGCGGCCGCGTGATGTTCGAAGGCGCGAACTCCACCTTCGCGCATTCCGAAGGACGACTGATTGCCTGCGTCGGCACGCAGGATCTCGTCGTCGTCGAGACCGCCGATGCGATTCTGGTCGCCGACAAATCACGCGTGCAGGACGTCAAGAAGATCGTCAACCGGATTCGCGAGAATGGCGGGCTCGAAGCGGCCAATCATCGCAAGGTGCATCGGCCGTGGGGCAACTACGATTCCGTCGACACCGGCGAGCGCTTCCAGGTCAAGCGGATCGTCGTGAAGCCGGGCGCGCGGTTGTCGCTGCAGATGCATCATCACCGCGCGGAGCACTGGATCGTCGTGCGCGGCACCGCGCTCGTCACGCGCGGCGACGAACGCTTTATCGTGTCCGAAAACGAGTCGGCCTATATTCCGCTCGGCGTTACGCATCGCCTCGAAAACCCGGGCAAGATGCCGCTCGAAATGATCGAGGTGCAGTCGGGTTCGTACCTCGGCGAAGACGATATCGTGCGCTTCGACGATACGTACGGAAGGCAATGAGGCGCGACCGGTCGCAATGACGAAGCGGGAACCTGCGGCGGCGCAAAGCGGCCGCGGGGACCGCCGGGCTCATCCCACGTATGAGATGAGTTCTTTGTAGGTTGCGGATAAGCGCTCCGCGGTGCCGCTGTCGGTCGTCACCGTGGGCGTGCTTGCCCCGCCCGCGGTCGCGGTGTCCGACGGATAGCGGCGCAGCGTCCCGCGCAATGCATTCAGTGATGGCTTCAGCGGCCCGTGCAACGGCGCGCCGTGATTGCCCGGGTGATTCGCGATGCCATTGACCGATGCCGGTTCCGGCGCATGACGCAGGCCTGACAACGAACGCTCCGCGGACCGCTGCGCAAGGTTCGCCGACGCGGGCGCGGCCGTTGCGTGGACCATCGTCGTGGCCGCCGCGTCGGTCGCGCATTCGCGATCGATCCACTGACGCGCCCAGTCGAGCGCGAACTGCTGCGCGTGCTGCGCATCCGCGAAGCGCGGGCCGACGAGGCCAGAGCGCTCGACGCGCTTGCCGTCCCTGATGATCTCGGCCCACCCGCGATACATCGCATTCGGCACTTCCTCGACCACCACGTAGATCAGATAACCGCGCGAATCGGCGACCTGCATGCCGCGCGGGGCGAGGCCCATCGTCAGCGACGGGCGCGGGTCGTCGACCGCGACGGGCTCGGCCGTGCCGGATGCGGCCGGTTCGACGCGCATCTGCGCCGCCATCGCGGACGTCGCCACTGCGGACGTCGCGAACGCCGATGTCGCCACCGCGCTCGCTGGGGCAAGCCCCGACAATTGCCGCGTGATGTCGCCGATCGGATCGGCCGTACGCCATTGGCTCAACGCGCTCGCGACGCCGGGCGCCTGCCACGACTCGGGACTCTTCCACGACACGCCGCGCAGATTATTGTCTTCGCGCGGGCTCGGGGTTTGCGCAACCGGTGCCGCAGGTCTGGCCGTAACGGGCGGCGCCGGTTGGGGAATGTATGCGAAGGTACGCCCGCTCTGCGACAGCAGACGGACCATTTCCAGCAGTGTGCCGTTCAGTTGCCACTCTTCGAAGCGGCGGCGGCAGGTGGGACCGGACGGATAGCGGCCCGGCAGCTTCGACCACGGCTCGCCGGTCGTCATGATCCACAGCACGGCATTCGTCACGATGCGCGGTTCGGCGCGCGGCCGGCCGCGCCGGTTCAGACGGACGGCCGGCTCGTCGGAGACGAGCGGCGCGAGCAGCGCCCATTCGTCGTTGTTTAGCTCATCGAAAAACATTGGATTTTCTCCACGCGGCCTGGCCTGGCCGCGGCGTTGGGCCTGCCACGGATTCTCAGCGTTCACGACCCGTGTGCGGCCCTCGGTTGCACAAATTTGTTTGGTCCGTTCGGCTCGCTGGAGCAGCCCGCCCACACGTGGTGCGGCTCTTCCCTATTACGAAGCACAAAACGCGGTCTCACTCGTGCGTGGGAAAATTTGTGCACGAAGCATACCATTCCAATCTTTGCATGAGTACAGTTGAGACAAGTGTTACGGATAGAAACAATCTTGTCGGTTTCGCTGCGTCGATTCTCGTATTGCCGTAACAGAAGCCGCTGCTTATCCGGCATCGGATCTGTCTATTGCAAAGCACAATACCGCATCACCGAACAGAATGGGCTTTAGAAATGTAATTGCCGATCCAGCATGCATTTCTATGCGCTTTGATGGTTGATGTGACATCGGTTTCGAGCGTCGGCGAACGGACTGCGACGCGCCCGCGCGGTGACATGGAGGCAACCGGAGGCGCACACGCGGCGGCCGCGCATGCGCGGAGTTCGAGGCGTGACAGAAGCGACGAAGTCGCTTCGAACGACGTTACGGGCGCACTGGTTTCGATGCGTGCTCGCCGACGACCGTGGTCCATTCGCGCACGCGCCAGCGCGTAACCAGTCCGGAGAGTACGTACGGATCGGCGGTAGCAAAGGCCTCCGCCACCGCAGGCGACGCGCCGGTGAAGAGCAGCACCGCACCGTCCGTCGGCTCCGCGAGCGCGCCGGCGAGCAGCAGTTCGCCGCGCTCGGCGGCGGCCCATGCGAGTTTCAGATGCGCGTCGCGATGCTCGCCGCGCCGCTCCAGATAGTCGGGTACCAACTCGTACATCAACAGGTAATGCATGGTGAGTCTCCTCGCGAGGTTGAGGGTTGGCAGGGAGCGGCATGCACCGGAGCGCAGTTGAGGATAACGGCGACTACCGAATTTCATGCCTATTTTCTATTCAGTTGCATTCGCAGCAATATGAAAATTCTCATTGCCTGTTAACCATAGATCAAAATGGCGGAAACCGTAATTTCGTTTCAATAAGCTTGAAATAAACGTCACGAGCAATCTGCATTGCATGACAAAATTCGCGCTCTCGTTCATTCGATTGTTTCAAACGCCGCGGCGCCAGTTGCGCCACGCTGCTCAGGGAAAACGAGCGCGGACCGCTGTCAACCGGAATGCATTTTGAGCCGTTCTCGCAGACGGCATTTGCCATAATGGATGCGCCGATGGGCCCATGAATGCCGTCGTCGCCCGCGCGCATGAACGATCAGAAACGTTTTCACCACCGATGGAGTGTCCCATGAAAATTCAATCCGCTATCGCTACGCTGGTGTTGGGCGCGGTACTCGTATCGCCGGCGTTTGCGCAGAACAGCCAGCAAACCAAGATGGCCGACTGCAACAAGCAGGCCGGCGAAAAGAAAGGCGACGAGCGCAAGGCGTTCATGCAAACCTGTCTTTCCGCGAAGCCGGCCGCCGCCGCGCCGATGAGCCAGCAGGACAAGATGAAGGTGTGCAACAAGAAGGCGGCCGACAAGAAAGGCGACGACCGCAAGGCCTTCATGAAGACCTGCCTGTCCTCCTCGGCGCCGGCCAACTGAGCGAAAGGCGGAGCCGTCCCCCACGCCGGCGCCCTCCGATCGACGCCGCGCCGGCGCATCGTTGCGCCCACGCGGCGCTCCGATCGAGTCCCCCCGCTTCGTCGTCCACCCGCCGCAACGCGCCGTTTTCTTCTATGATGGCTGCGGAGACGGCCCACCCTCACTCATATAGAACCAAACAACTACGCGGGCCGCCATCTTGTCGTTGGTGCTACTGAGCATCGATTGGAGGCAAGGATGGTATCGAAGCACAAAAACCGCTGGTTAAGGCGGTGGTTGCTGGTCATCATATTCTGGGCCGTGCCTGTGGCGATCGTGGCGGTCAACGAGATTCGCGAGGAAATGTCGTACAACGCGGTCGATCTCGACCGCGCGCTGACCACCTGGAATTTCACCCAGGCGCAGCGCACCGCCGGGGCGCCCGCGCATTGCCATGGCAAGCCCGACGAGGCCAAGGCGGCCGGCTGCCCGGCCGACGTGCTGGCCGCCAACGCGCCGCGCCAGCAGGACGCGATCAACGAATACAGCGTGCGCCGCTCGACGCTATTGGCCTATCTGTGGCACGCATTCGTCGGCTATTGGATCGTGCCGGCGGCTATGCTGTTCGCGATCGGCGCGATCATCGGCATGGTGCGCCGCGCGCTGCGGCGCCCGCCCGCGGTCAAGAGTCCGGCGAATCACGGGTGAGCGGCGGCCGCGCCGCTTACACTTCGCCGCAATTTGCTGCGCCGAAACAACACTCTCATTGCCATGTCGATGGGCCGCCGCGCAACGCGAAAATCGGTAAAAACCGGCGCATCGTGCGGCCACGCCGAAGCGTCCCCACAATCGCCGCGACTCGGGCGCTGTTTAGCGTCGCCCCTCGGATCGTCGCTCGACGCGTGCTCGGAAGTCGCGCGCAAGGCCGGTCAAATTTACTGGGAAGACTTTTTGCGATCAGGCTCAAACCCTTGTCCCATAAGGCTTTTCGCGTTGTCACGCAACGCGCCTTTTGCACCAGCCTGTGTTATAACTCAAAGGCAACCAGGCGACACCACCACGGTTGCGCCCCGGATCCATGACGGAGAAAAACGATGCAAAGACGACACTTCATGTTGAAGACGACCGCTGCGCTTGCTTTCGGAGGCCTTGCACTCGCCGGCTGCACGACGACGGGCAACACGCCGGAAAATGCTCATGTCGACGCCTCGAAACGACAGTCGATCGACGCCAGCGTCGATGGCACGCTGTCCAAGCTGTTCACGACCGTGCCGGGCTCGCGCGAGCTGGTGTCGAAGGCGCGCGGCGTGCTGGTGTTCCCGTCGGTGCTGCAGGCGGGCTTGATCGTCGGCGGCCAGTATGGCGAAGGCGCATTGCGGGTGGGCGGCGCGACGGTCGGCTATTACAGCACCGCGTCGGGCTCGTTCGGCCTGCAGGCGGGCGCGCAGTCGAAGGCGATCATCTTCCTGTTCATGACGCAGGATTCGCTCGACAAATTCCGCAACGCGGAGGGCTGGTCGGCCGGCGTCGATGCATCGGTCGCGCTCGTGAAGATCGGCGCGAATGGCGCCGTCGACACGACCACGGCCACTGCGCCGGTGCAGGTTTTCGTGTTGACGAACGCGGGCCTGATGGGCGACGTCTCGCTGCAAGGCACGAAGGTCACGCGGCTGAAGATCTGAGCGCGCTCATCGGCGCGCTTCACTGATCACTTGCGCGCGCATCGCGGCGAAGGCCGCGCGGTGGACCCTGTGCGGGTCGTCGCGCGGCCTTTTTGTTATGGATGCCGATGCCGACGCTCGGGAACGGAAAAACTCGCGCGCAAAAAAAACGGCGCCGCGCATCGCGCACCGCCGTCCTTCGCTTCGACACGTCCCAACGATCCCGCGTCAACGGCCCGACGAATCGACCACCTTGAACCTCGAGCGCTTCTGTGCGCGAATCACCAACTGATAGGCCTCCACATACTCACGCGCCATCCGGTGCGACGTGAAGCGCTCCTCGAAACGCCGCCGCACGCCCGCGCGCGACACCTTGTGCAGCCGGTTCACGGCCGCCACCGCGCCGATCTCGTCCTCGACGATGAACCCGGTCACGCCCTCTTCGAGCACTTCGGGCACCGAGCCGCGGTTGAACGCGATCACCGGCGTGCCGCAAGCCATCGCCTCGATCATCACGAGACCGAACGGCTCCGGCCAGTCGATCGGAAACAGCAGCGCATGCGCGCCCGACAGAAACTCGGCCTTCTGATGATCGGCAATCTCGCCGATGTACTCGACGTACGGCAGGTCGAGCAACGGCCGGATATCGCGCTCGAAGTACTCGCGATCGGCCGCATCCACCTTGGCGGCGATACGGATCGGCATGCCGCAGCGGCCGGCGATGCGGATCGCCGTATCGACGCGCTTTTCCGGCGAAATCCGGCCGAGAAACGCGAGGTACTTCTGCTCGACCGGTTGCGGCGTATAGAGCTGCGCCGGCAGGCCGTGATAGACCGTGGTGAGCCAGCGCGCCTGCGGCAGCGGATGACGCTGCGCGTTCGAAATGGAGATCACGGGGGCGGTGTTGAATGTGTCGAACACCGGCTGCTGCTCGGGCAGATCGAGCCGGCCGTGCATCGTCGTGACGAACGGCGTGTCCTGCCGCTTGAATACCGAGAACGAGTAGTAGTCGAGGTGGAAATGCAGCACGTCGAACTCTTCGGCCTGGCGGCGCACGAGTTCCATCAACAGCATATGCGGTGCGACGCGGTCGCGAATGCCCGGATCGAGCCGCAGCGCGCGCGGCCACACCGCTTCGAGCTTCGCGCTCGTGACGGAGTCGCCGCTCGCGAACAGCGTCACGTCGTGGCCTTGCTCGACCAGCGCTTCGGTGATGTACGACACGACGCGCTCCGTGCCGCCGTAGAGCTTCGGCGGCACCGATTCGGTCAGCGGGGCGATCTGCGCAATCTTCATATTGTGTCTCCGTGAGCCGGCGGCTGGCGCGCAATCGCGATGCCGTCGGCGACGCCGAGTATGACAGCGCCATGACGTCGGAACAATGCGCGCGGTCCCTAACGCGGTCCCTAAGCGTCGCATGCATCGTCGCTACGGGGAATTATTCCCTGACATCGGTCGAAAAGCCGCAGGTCTTGCAATTGCTCGGTGCTGTTACAAGCGGCTTACATCCGGTGACACGCGGCCACGCGCCGGGTTTGCGCGGGCTTTGGGCCGTCGCCGCGCCGTCATTTGTGGCCGCCGCCCTCGCCCGACCCGCGCACTGGCATGCTGCGCAAATCCCTGAGGAAGCTGTCGCGCCACACTCCGAGATCGTTCTTACGCAGCGCGGCCATGTCGATCTCGTGACGCCGCTGGCGCGCGTCGAGCGGCATTTGCAGCGCGCGTTGCAAGGCCTCGCACACGCCGATCGCATCGTGCGGATTGACGAGCAGCGCGCCAGAGAGCTCGGCGGCCGCGCCCGCGAAAATCGACAGCACGAGCACGCCGGGATCGTCGGGATTCTGCGCGGCCACGTACTCCTTCGCGACGAGGTTCATGCCGTCGTGCAGCGGCGTGACGAAGCCGATCTGCGACTCCCGAAACAGCGACATCAGCTTCCAGCGGTCGTACTGCTGGTTCAGATAGCGGATCGGCGTGTAGTCGAGCCCCGAGTAGCGGCCGTTGATGCGCCCTGCCTCGTATTCGAGATCCTGGCGGATCTTCTGATAGGTCGCGACGTCCGAGCGCGTAGGCGGCGCGATCTGCACGAGCGTGACGTTGCCGCGCCATTCGGGCGAGCGTTCGAGCAGCAACTCGAACGCGCGAAAGCGCTCGACCAGTCCCTTCGAATAGTCGAGCCGGTCGACGCTCATGACCAGCTTGCGCCCCTCGAGGCTTTGCTTCAGCTCGAGCACGTGCTGGCGGCTTTCGTAGCGCTTGGCCTGCTCGGCGATTTCGTCGGGGAACACGCCGATCCGGTAAACGCCGGTGCGCAGCTTGCGCCCGAACGCCTCGACGAGGCCGTCCGCGCTCACCGTGCCGCGCGCGTGACGCGTCACGTAGTCGTGGAATGCCTGCTGGTCGGTGGCGGTCTGGAAGCCGAGCAGGTCGTAGCACGACATCGACTTCACCAGTTCCTCGTGCGGCGGAATGTTGAGCAGGATCTGCGGCGCGGGAAACGGAATATGCAGGAAGAAACCGATGCGGTTCGTCACGCCCTCGCTGCGCAGCGCCTCGGCAAACGGGATCAGATGGTAGTCGTGAATCCAGATGATGTCGTCGGGTTCGAGCAGCTTGACCAGCTTGTGAGCGAGCCATGCGTTGACGCGCCGGTAGCCCGCGTACTCCTCGCGCTCGTAGCGCGCGAGGTCGTTGCGGTAGTGGAATACCGGCCACAGCGTCGCGTTCGAGAAGCCGCGGTAGTACTGGTCGTAGTCCTTGCGCGTGAGGCCGACGGTTGCGAAGGTCACCGCGCCGTCCTGCTCGAGCATCGGCCCCGCGTTGGCGACCGTTTCGCTGACTACGTCGCCGCTCCAGCCGAACCAGACGCCGCCTGCATCCTTCAGCGCGCCGAATACGCCGACCGCGAGTCCACCCGCCGATCCCTTGGTCTCCGTCGGCGTCGCGACGCGATTCGACACGACGATCAATCGGCCCATAGTGCATGTCCTCCGTCATTCTTGCGATGCGCCGCGACGCCTGAGCAGGCGTGGCGCGCCCGTTAGTAGCAATCGGCGTGCCCGCGCATCGCCGGGCTTGCCGAGGGCGGTCGCCGCACGCCACGGGCGATTCGCGATCCGCAACGCCCGCCTAAGCCTGCTCCTTAGCCTTCTGCGCGACCTCGCCCGCGCCAGTGCGGTCGATGCGGCTCGCCACCGGATCGGCTTCGGTATGCGCGGCGGTGCTGCCGGCTGGCGCCTGCCGGCTGCGCGGCAGCCAGTCGCTCGGGCCAGCGCCACCGGTCTCCAGCTCCGCCGACACCTCGGCACGCGCCCGCGGCAGGTATTCCGGGTAATGCCGATGAACGAAATCGAGCAGCCCTTCGCGCACGCGGCAGCGCAGATCCCACGCAAGGCCGGAATCGGGCGCGCTGACGAGCGCGCGCAACTGCATCGCGCGCTCGGTGCAGTCCGTCACCTGCAGCACCTGCACGCGACGGTCCCACTCGGGCGCGTTCTCGACGATGCGCGCAAGCTCCTCGCGCAGCGGCGCGAGCGGCATCCGGTAATCGACGAACAGGAACACGGTGCCAATGATCTGCGAGCTGCTGCGGGTCCAGTTCGAGAACGGATTTTCGATAAACCATTGCAGCGGCACGATCAGACGGCGCTGGTCCCACAGCCGCACCGACACGTACGTGCCGGTGATCTCCTCGATGCGTCCCCACTCGTCCTGGATCACGACGACGTCGTCGAGGCGGATCGGTTGCGACAGCGCGATCTGCAAACCGGCGATCAGGTTGCCGAGCACCGGCCGCGCCGCGATGCCGGCGACCAGACCGGCGACACCCGCCGACGCCAGCAGGCTCGCGCCGATCTGCCGCACGTTGGGCAAGGTCATCAGCGCACCGCCGACACCGATGATCACGATCACGATCATCACCGAGCGCGCGAGTACGCGCGCCTGCGTATGGATGCGGCGCGCCTGCAGGTTATCGGCGGAATCGAGCGGATGGGCGCGGATGATCGCTTCGCCGATCGCCGCGGCCGAGCGCACCGACAGCCACGTCAGCGCGGCGATCAGCGCGATGCCGGTGATGTCGCGCACCGGTTCGATGAAGTTGAGGGTGTCGGGTGCCTCGGACCAGACCCACGCGAACGCGAGGATCACGAGGGCGAACAGCGACGGCTTGTCGATGTAGCGCAGCACGACGCTCGTCAGCGCGTGCGGCCGCGCGAGACGCTTCACGACGCGCGCGCCGAAGCGGTGAATGCCGCTCGCCACGATCGCCACGATGGCCGTCACGATCAGCGTGCCGAGCCACGTATGCAGCGGCGCGGCCGCCACGCGGTAGAAGTCGTCGATAGTAGGCATAACGGGCATCTTCCTCCGGGCTCGATGAGCGGCGGCGCGCCTGCGCGACTACTGACATCCGGGGGGCACGACCGCGCCTGGGCGTTACAACGGGTTCTTCGATGCGCCGCGGTTATCGATCAGCCGCCGCTCTTGCAGGGAAACGCCTTGCCGAGACCCAGCGAAATCGCCGTGCTCGCGTTGTAGCCCGCGGCGTTCGGGTTCTCGGCGATGTACTTGCGCACCGCGTCGGTCAACTGCGCCGAGCGCGCATCCGGCGGCAGGCAGAAGTACTGGCCGACGCGCGGACCGGTGGTGCCGCCGATCGCGTCGATCGTGTTGAAGATGCCGTCGGCCGCGCCTTCGATGTAGGCCGCGCAGGCGCTACGCGAAGCCACGTCCGTCTTGGTGCACAGCTTGTTGAGGTCGCCTCCCGTAAACGCGGCTGCCGAAAGCGGCAAGGCAAGCGCGCCGGCGAAAATCAAAGCCCGCAGCATGGTGTTCCTTTCCAGGGTTGTTTATTCACGCGGTCTTTCTGCCGCGTCCGGACGGCGCGCTACGCGGCGCGCCGAAGTCGTCATTCTGCACTGTTTTACGCGGCGGCAGCAGGCCGGCAGGCGCGCAGCTCGGGCAAAACGGCTGCAAAGCGGCACGGCATGGCGAGGCGCCTGACGCTTCGCGGGCGCACCGCGCCGCCTGCCGACAAAACGTCATTGCTTCTGCTGCTGCGTCTGCTGCATGCGCGCCGTGAGCCCTTCGACGACGTCCGGCTCCTTGTAGGTCTTGGCGAAATCGAGCGCGGTCATGCCGATCTGGTTTTTCACCGACAGGTCCGCGCCGTTGTCGAGCAGCAGCTTGACGGTGGAAACGTGGCCGCCGCGCGCGGCCATCATCAGCGGCGTGGTGCCGTTCGGCGAGCCCGCGTCGACGTAGGCCGAGTGGTCGAGCAGCACCTTGACGATGTCGTCGTGGCCGTTCGCGGCCGCGTAGTGCAGCGGCGCCCAGCCCTTCTTGTTGACCTCGGCGCCCTTCGCGATCAGCAGATTCACGAAGTTCAGGTCGCCGACCAGCGACGCCATCATCAGCGAGTTTTCGCCGGCCTTGTCCTGAATCTCGATATCGGTCTTTGGATTCGCCAGCAACGCGGCCGCGACCTTGTCGGATTTCTCGCGCGCGGCGATCACGAGCAGCGGGATGCCCTGATTGTCGACGCTGTTCGGGTCCATGCCCTTCGCGAGCAGCTTGTTGACGCCGTCGACGTCGTCGAACTTGACCGACTTGATCAGCGAGTCGATCGGCGCCGCATGCGCGGGCACCGCGACGAGCGCCGCGCACGCGAGCGCGGCGGCGCACGCGAGACGGCGCGCCGGCGCGAAAGCCCGGGCGGCCGACCCGGCGGACAGCGGTTGGAAATCAGCGGACGACGTCGAAATATTTTTCATATGGTACTTTAGGAAATCTTCCTATCCCTTTGATGTTACGCGGCTTTTTGGCTCAGATTCCGGCCGGCGCGGCGAGTCCGAACAGTCTGAAGAAGTTTTGCGTGGTGACGGCGGCCAGCGCCTCGTCCGGCATCTCGAGTTGCTGCGCGATGAAGCGTCCGACATAACTGACGTACGCAGGTTCATTCGGTTTGCCGCGATACGGCACCGGCGCCAGGTACGGCGAGTCGGTTTCGATCAGCAGACGGTCGAGCGGCACGCGGCGCGCGACGTCCTGCACATCGGTCGCGCTCTTGAACGTGACGATGCCCGACAGCGAAATGTAAAAATTCTGCGCGAGCGCCTGCTCGGCGATGGCCCACGGTTCGGTGAAGCAATGCATGACGCCGCCCGGCACGCCGGCGCGCTCCTCGGCCATGATGCGCAACGTATCTTCCGACGCCGAGCGGGTGTGGATGATCAGCGGTTTGCTGGTCGCGTGCGCGGCGCGGATGTGCGTGCGAAAGCGCTCGCGCTGCCACTCCATGTCGGCGATCGAGCGGCCTTCGAGGCGGTAGTAATCGAGCCCGGTTTCGCCGATCGCGACGACCTTCGGGTGCCCGGCAAGCTCAACCAGCTCGGCTACGCTCGGCTCGCGCATGTGCTCGTGATCGGGATGCACGCCGACCGACGCGTACACGTTGTCATAGCGGCTGGCGATGTCCAGTACCGACGGCAGTGTTTCAAGATCCACCGACACGCACAACGCGTGCGAGACCGAATGGCTGCGCATGTTTTCGAGCACTTGCGGCAGACGGTCCGCGAGTCCTTCGAAGTTGATGTGGCAGTGTGAATCGACAAACATGGTCAGGTCCTGCGAAAAAGGGGCTTGCGGCTGGGCGATGGCGTGGCCGGGGCCGCTTGGGACAGCTCAGGTGGCGCTGCTTGCGCAGCGTGCTCAACCGGCGTGCGCAAGACGCTTGCCAAGAATCACCAGATCGCGCTCGACGCCATCCAGCACCGCGACGCGCGGTAACGTGCCCCATGCATCGAAGCCGAAGCCGCGGAACAGCCGCACGCTCGCTTCATTGTGACCGAACACGAAGCCGAGCACCGTATCGATGCCAAGACCCGGTGCCGCATCGAGCGACGCCGCCAGCAGTTGCTTGCCGAGTCCCTGGCCGCGCGCGCTTTCGTCGAGATAGATGCTGACTTCGGCGGTGCGCTGATAAGCCGGCCGGCCATAAAAATCGGAAAAGCTGAGCCACGCGATCACGCGGCCCGCCTGCTTCGGATCTTCGACCACCCACAGCGGCCGCTTCTGCGGGCTGTGCGCATGAAACCACCCATGCCGGCTCTCGACGCTGACCGGCTCGAGGTCCGCGGTGACCTGGCGCGACGGGATCGTCGAATTGTAGATGGCGACGATCGCGGGCAGATCGTCGAGCGTGGCGTCGCGGTAGGAAAGGCTCATGGCGGTTGGCTTGAATGAAAAAAAGACGGAAGGCTGTCCGGCTGCGGGCTCACGCAAACAGCGCGCGATAGCCGATGAACAGTTCCTCGAACACGAGCCGCGCGTTCAACGGATGGTTCTCGACCGCGCGCTGGCGCGTGACGGTGCGCAGAAAACGCGCGAATGCATTGGCGTCGGCCTGGGTGGCGCAGCGGGTGAGCGCGGCCGACGCCTGCGGGAAATAGCGCGGCGCGCCGGCGGTGCGCTGCGCGAGCAGATCGTACATCCACCGCTGCAGCCAGCCGAGCACGAGCGGCACTGGGAGCTTCTGCAGCGCCTCGCCGCACGCGAATGCGTCGCACCCGGCGCCGGCCGCGAGCTGCTTGAGCGTCCAGTCGCGCAGCGGACGGTTTTCGTCGCTGGCGAGCGCGAGCGCGGCGAGCGGCGCGCCACCCGCTTCGGCGAGCAGCGCGCGGGCGTCGTCAACGCCTTGCGCGGCCAGCCACTGCGCGGCGGTGTCCGGCGCGGGCACGCTCATCGGCCACTGACGGCAGCGGCTAATGATGGTCGGCAGCAATCGGTCGACGCGCGCCGACACCATCAGGAACACGACGCCCGCGGGCGGCTCTTCCAGCGTCTTGAGCAACGCGTTGGCGGCCGCGACGTTGAGCGCCTCGGCCGGATACAGCACGACGACGCGCGCGCCGCCGCGATGCGAACCGATGCCGACGAAGTCGAGCAGACCGCGGATCTGCTCGATCTTGATTTCCTTGCTCGGCGTGCGGGTCTTCTTGCCTTCGTCGCCATCGGCTTTTTCGGCCTTGTCGTCGGCGCCGTTCGCGGCGTTCGCGAGGCCGGCTTCGGCGGCGAGTGCCTCCGGCACGACGATGCGGTAGTCGGGATGATTGCCCTGCCCGAACCAGTTGCAGGCCACGCACGCGCCGCACGGCTCGCCGTTCGGTTGCGGCGCCTCGCACAGCAGACCCTGCGCAAGGTGCTGCGCGAAACGCAGCTTGCCGATGCCCGCCTGGCCGTGCAGCAACAATGCGTGCGGCCAGTGGCCGTGCAGCTGCTGCAGGCGATTCCAGTCATCGGCTTGCCACGGATAGATCATCGTTTGTCTTTTTGAATCAATCGGTTGTAGGCGCTACTTCAGATGTCGAGTGAACTTCGCACGAGATTATAAGAAGCAGTTATATCTATTTCGAATCAGAGGGTTGCAATCAACTCCTCAAGCTGCTTCTGAATTCGAACGATGCTCTGCGAAGAGTCGATGATAGCGAACCGATATGGCGCTTCTTCGGCGCGGCGCATGTATTCGGCGCGCGTGCGCTCGAAAAACGCCGCCGACTCGCTCTCGAAACGATCCGGATTGCGCACCGCGCTGCGCCGCTCGTTGGCGACGGCGGGCGGCAAATCGAACAGCACGGTCAAATCCGGCTGGAAACCGCCCTGCACCCAGCGCTCGAGCGTCTCCAGCTTGTCGCGCGGCAAGCCGCGGCCGCCGCCCTGGTAGGCGAAAGTGGCATCGGTAAAACGGTCGGACAGCACCCAGTCGCCGCGCGCGAGCGCCGGCTCGATCACCTCGGCCAGATGCTGACGGCGCAGCGCGAACATCAACAGCGCCTCGGTTTCGAGATCCATCTTCTGATGCAGCACGATATCGCGGATCTGCTCACCGAGCGGCGTGCCGCCCGGCTCGCGTGTCATCACGACCGAGCGGCCGCTCGGCGCGAGCTTCGCCTCGAGCCGTTCGCGGAACCAGCCCAGATGGGTGGTCTTGCCCGCGCCGTCGATGCCTTCAAACGTAATGAATTTGCCGCGCGCCATCATTGCCCTCGAATGTATTTGTCCACGGCCTTGTTGTGTTCGCCGAGGGTGTCAGAAAAGATGCTGCTGCCGTCGCCGCGCGACACGAAGTACAGCGCGTTGCTTTGCGCCGGGTTCATCGCCGCCTGCAGCGACGCGACGCTCGGCAGCGAGATTGGCGTCGGCGGTAGGCCCATCCGCGTGTAGGTATTGTATGGAGTGTCGGTCTGCAGGTCTTTCTTCCTGATGTGGCCGGCGTAGCTGTCGCCCATTCCGTAGATCACGGTCGGGTCGGTCTGTAGCGGCATGCCGGCGCGCAGACGGTTGGCGAACACCGCGGCGACGAGCGCCCGGTCGGACGCCTTGCCGGTTTCCTTTTCGACGATCGACGCCATCGTCAGCGCGTCGTACGGGGACTTGTACGGCAGGTTCGGCGCGCGCGAGAGCCACGCCTCGTCGAGACGCACGCGCATCAGACGGTAAGCGCGGCGATAGATGTCGAGGTCGCTGGTGCCCTTGTCGAACAGGTAGGTATCCGGGAAAAACAGCCCTTCGCCGTTGCCGATCGACGCCTCGGGCGCGCCGATTGCGCTCATCAGATCGGCGTCGCTCATGCCGAGCGTGTCGTGCTTCAGCGCGGGATTGGCGTCGAGTTCAGCGCGCATATGTTTGAAGGTCCAGCCTTCGATGACCGTCGCCACATATTCGTTGACGTCGCCGCGCGCGATTTTCTGCAGCACCTCGTAGGGCGTGATGCCGCTCTTGAACTCGTAATTGCCGGACTTCAGCTCGCTTTGCAGCCCGAGCAACCGCGTCATCGCGATGAACAGCTCGGGCTCGACCGGCACGCCGCCGCGATTGAGCTGCAGCGCGACGCTGCGCAGGCTGCTGTGCGGCTTGACGGTGACGTCGAGTTGCGCCGGGGTCAATTCGAGTGGGCGGGTGGCCCAGTAGTATCCAGCGGCGATGGCCGCCGCGGCCAGCACAACGACGAGCGCGCCGGCGACGAAACATTTCTTCAGAAGGGACACGACAGGAAAGAATTAGCGTTTAGATGGCAACGAACTGATTTTTAACGGGAAAGTCTTGCGTCGGTCAACATTGAGACTGTGCCGTATTGCAGCCCTTTCGGCCTTTTGCGACCTGTATTGTATAGATGCGGGCACCAGATGGTCACGGCCGGAAAAAACAATATGAAATCCGCTGGCGTCGGTCTGATGCTACTCGAGTCGTACGCTGTCGCAACATAGGTCAGAGTTTCAAAGGTTCGACAATTCCCGACCAAACGCCTTTTCGGCTCCTGCCGCTTTTGACCGTTATTGACAGTTTCAAACGACGGTTCAAGGGCGACCTGCACGCCGCCGCGAAAGACCCGAGCACGAGCTGCGGCAATTGGGAGACTCCACGCCCCGTTCCGAGATGGATGAGGCTGAGTGTTTCGCGGACTACCATTCAGACATGGAGCAGTGTCAGGTGGCCCGAGCAATGTATCAAGATCCACGCACCTATGCGCTCTGCACACAGCGAGCATTCGATAAATTCCAGGCATGCAGGGGATATTGAGATGACTAAACCGGATCGGGCTAGCGTCATTTTTTATGACGCCGATACTCAGCAGTTAAAGATGTGCACAGTTTCACGGGTTCACGTGCAAGCGGCGATTGATCGAGCGCTGGCAATCACTATCCCACCGGATGCTCCGGAAAATTCAATGTTGCCAGTGACAGACGAAGACGCTCGGAAGCTTGGAGGAATGGCGATTCTGATTCAGGCAATCGCGCATCCCGAATTGCGCGAACGGCTGAAAATCACGACTGAGCAGCCGATGGACTGGGCACCGGCCAAGCCGCCCACGGAATGACGGTGGCTCGTCCGCCTTACTCAGTGGCCCCGCCGCAGCCACCCCGGCGGCGGCTCGTCTGTGACCGCGGCAGCGGACAGCAGATCCGGCACGTCGGGTGCCCGCCCATCTTGCGCCGGACCCTCTGGCAGAACACCCCAACATGGTCACAACATGGGCACAGCCGGAGGGTGATAACGTGCAATCCCCTGCTGCGCCAGGCTCTCGGAAAGCCTTCATTCGCCAGGGACTTGCGAAACGCGACAGGGCTGGACTGAATATAATGACTGTTTGCCTTAGCCAAAGTCAGAATTGACTGTTCCCGGAATCCATGAACACACCGCTCGTGAACGCCTCAGGTAACGCTTCCGGTCTCACTCCCGCCGCGGCGGCGCCCGCCGCCCTGCCCATCCTGCCGCGCCCGTCGGCCGAAGAATTCACCGCCGTGCTCGAGCATGGCGCGTACATGCCGCTGCCGCAGTTCGGCGTGATCGACACGACCGGCGACGACGCGGCGAGCTTCCTGCACGCCCAGTTGACCAACGACGTCCAGCATCTCGACGCCGCGAACGCGCGCCTCTGCGGCTACTGCTCGGCCAAGGGCCGGCTGCTCGCGTCGCTCCTCAGCTGGCGCAGCGGCGATACGATCCGCCTGCTGGTATCGAAAGACGTGCAGGCCGCGGTGCAAAAGCGGTTGTCGATGTTCGTGCTGCGCGCCAAGGCCAAGCTCGCCGACGCGAGCGGCGAGCTCGCGGTGGTCGGCCTCGCGGGCGACGTGCGCGGCGCGCTGTCCGGCGTGTTCGACGCGCTGCCCGACGGTGTGCACGTGCAGGTCGACGGCACAGCGGGCACGCTGATCCGCGTGCCTGATGCGTTGGCGCGCCTGCGCTATCTGTGGATCGGCCCGAAAGCGCAGATCGAAGCGCTGCTGCCGTCGCTCGACGGCAGGCTAAAGCGCGTGTCGCCGGCCGTGTGGGACTGGCTCGACATCCGCGCGGGCGAGCCGCGCATCACGCAGCCGGTCGTCGAGCAGTTCGTGCCGCAAATGGTCAACTTCGACGTGCTCGGCGCGGTCAATTTCCGCAAGGGCTGCTATCCGGGTCAGGAAGTGGTCGCGCGCAGCCAGTATCGCGGCACGATCAAGCGGCGCACGTCGCTCGCCAACGTCGCCGGCGAGCTGGACACGGTGCGGCCCGGCACCGAGCTGTTCCACTCGGACGATCCGGGCCAGCCGTGCGGGATGATCGTCAACGCGGCATCGGCGCAAGGCGGCGGCGTCGATCTGCTGGTCGAGACCAAGCTCACGGCGCTCGACAGCGGCAGCGTACATGTCGGCGCGGCCGACGGCCCCGCGCTGCGCTTCCTGACGCTGCCTTACGGGCTGCCTGCCGAAGTCTGATCGTTGGAGAGGGTAAAAAGCGGCGCAATCGGGCGCCGTTTTTTATTGACTGCTTTATTCTCGTCTGTTTTTTGCCGCTTTCGTTTGCCGCCTGCGTCGCTGCATCAGGCGGCCGCCCCATGCTCTGAACGGGAGATGCTCCCCGATGTGCCTGATCGTTTTCGACTGGCGACCTGATGCGCTCGATGGTCCGCTGTTCACGCTCGCCGCGAATCGCGACGAGTTCTTCCGCCGCACGGCCGAGCCGATCGGCTGGTGGCGCGACGCGCCGGAGGTGCTGGGGGGCCGCGACCTCGTGGGCGGCGGCACGTGGCTCGGCTTGTCGCGCGACGGCCGCTTCGCCGCGCTGACCAATTACCGCGCGCCGGGCGAAATGCGCGCCGATGCGCCGACCCGCGGCACGCTCGTCAGCGACTGGCTCACGAGCGCCGCGCGCGACGCCGACGGCAATCCGCACGAGACGCCGCTCGCGTATCTGCGGCACGTCGCGCAATCCGGCGACATCTACAACGGCTTCAATCTGCTGGTCGGCGACTGGACGCGTCGCGAGCTCGCGTGGTACTGCAATCGCGGCGCCGTCGACGCAAACAGCGGCCCCGCGCTGCTCGCGCCGGGCACGCACGGCATCTCGAACGCGGTGCTCGATACCGCGTGGCCGAAGCTGGTCAAAAAGCGCGGCGAGCTCGGCGCGCTGCTCGCGCGCGATCCGATGCCGCCGCTCGAACGCCTGATCGATCTGATGCGCGATCCGCGGCTCGCGCGCGACGACGAATTGCCGTCGACCGGTATTCCGCTCGAACGCGAACGCGTGCTGTCGGCGGCGTTCATCGAATCGCCGGACTATGGCACGCGCAGCACCACCGCGCTGCGCGTCGCCGCCTATGGCGACGTGATCGGCGTCGCGGTCGCCGAGCGCAGCGACGACAACGGCTCGCACCGAATCGTGCGGCCCGGCGATTTCGAACGCAGCTTCGCGTTCAATGTCGAGCGCGACCGGATGAGCGTGGCGTGATCGTTTGAGCACCGCCTGGCCGGCGCATTCGCTGCCGGCCGCTCATCGCTTCGCGATCACCGCCCTCACCCGATGCCGAATGCCGCGCGCAACGCCGCCGCGGCGTCCGCATGCGCCTGCGCGACTTCGGGCACGAAGCCGCCCATCTTGAAGAACTCGTGGATCATGCCGGCGTAGCGTTTGAGCGTGACCGGATTGCCGAGCGCACGGAGTTTCTCCGCATACGCATCGCCCTCGTCGCTGAGCGGATCGTATTCGGCGGTCGCGATCCACGCGGGCGCGACGCCGCGAAAATCCGGCGCACCGCGCTCGCCGTCGAGCGGCGCGAAACGCCAGTCGTCGCGATCGCCGCTATCTCGCACGTAGTGCTCGAAGAACCACTGGATCGTGTCGCCCGACAGCAGGAAGCCGTCGGCGAGGCGCGAGTGCGAGTCGGTCTGCTGATGGCCGGTCGTGCCCGGATAAATCAGCAATTGCAGCGCGAGCGCGAGGCCGGCGTCGCGCGCGAGCACCGCGCAAACCGTCGCGAGCGTGCCGCCCGCGCTATCGCCGCCCACCGCGAGCCGCGTGCCGTCGATGCCGAATTCGGCCGCGTGCGCGTGTAGCCAGCTGAGGGCGTCGAAGGCGTCGTCGACAGCGGTCGGAAACTTGTGCTCGGGCGCGAGCCGGTAATCGACCGACAGCACCGCGCACTGGCCGTCGCGCGCGAACATCCGGCACAGCGCATCGTGCGTATCGACGCTGCCGACCGTAAAGCCGCCGCCGTGGTAGTACACGAAGGCCGGCAGCGGCTCGGCCCAGCCCGGCTCGACCGGGAAGTAGAAGCGCGCGCGGATCGTCGCGCCGTCGCGCGTCGGCACGCGCAGATCTTCGACGGAGAACATCGGCGCGCTCGCGATCTCGAGGATCGGCGCGCTTTTCTCGTACGACGCGCGCGCCGCTTGCGCGCTCATCTGGTGGTACTGCGGGCGTTTGGCCCGCGCGATCATGTCGAGCACCTGCTCGATCGTGGGATTCAGCGGCATGGTTTCGGCAACGTGGTGCGCAGTGCGCCAAGGGTTGACAAAAGCCGGCGCACCGGCCGCGCAGCCGGCCGCTACTGCGCGTTCTTCACCTCAGGCTTCAGCGACATCGGATCGGACGGCTCGCGCAACTGCTCGATATCCTCGTGACGCAGCTTCACGGTCGCCATGATGCCCGGATGCGTGATGATATAGAAACGCCGCGCGGCGATCGCCTCGAACGCGATGTCGGCGACATCGTCGGCCGTGAGCTTGCCCGACTGCACCGCGCGCTGCAACTGCTTGCCGGCCGCGATCTGCGAGCGCGTCGGCCGGTCCGCGTTGCGCAACTCGTCGGGACGCGCGCGCTCGGCCTCCGCGATGCCGGTCGGCACGAAGGCGGGACACAGCAGCGAACAGCCGACCTCGCCGCCCGTGCCGGCCTGCGCGAGCTTCAGGTCGTGATACAGCGTCTCGGTCAGCGCCACCACCGCATGCTTCGACGCGTTGTAGATGCCCATTGCCGGCGGCGCCAGCAGCCCCGCCACCGACGCCGTATTGACGATATGCGCGGGCTCCTTCTGCGCGAGCATGATCGGCGCGAACGCGCGCACGCCGTGCGCGACACCCATCACGTTGACGCCGAACACCCACGACCAGTCGTTCGCCGAGCTTTCCCACAGGAAGCCGCCGGTGCCGACGCCCGCGTTGTTGAACAGCACGTGGACCTTGCCGAACGCGGCGAGCGCCGCCTGCGCGAGCGCCTCGACCTGCGCGGCGTTCGATACGTCGGTCGGCACGCCGATCGCCTCGGCGCCGGTTTCGCGCAAGGCGTCGACGGTTTGCGCGAGCTGGTCGGCGTTGACGTCCGCGAGTACGAGCTTCATGCCGAGCGCCGCGCCCTTGTGCGCGAACGCGCGGCCGAAGCCGCTGCCCGCGCCGGTGATCACCGCCACCTTGCCCGCGAATTCGAACATTCTGTGACTCCCTGGTTGAGCGGCGGCTTGCCGTTGCACGATGACGTCGCGCTCAGATCAGCTTGACCAGTTGCTTGCCGAAGTTACGGCCCTTCAGCAAGCCGATGAATGCCTCGGGCGCGGCTTCGAGCCCTTGCGCGATCGTCTCGCGATAGTGCAGCTTCTTCTGCGCGACGAGCGAGCCGAGTTGCTTGAGCGCCTCGGGCCACACGTCCATGTGTTCGCTGACGATGAAGCCCTGCACGAGCAGCCGCTGCGTCAGCATCAGCGACGGATGCTTGAGCGGCAGCGGCTGGCCGTCATAGCCCGCGATGAAGCCGCACAATGCGATGCGCCCGAACGCGTTCATGCGCGCGAGCGTCGCGTCGAGCACCTCGCCGCCGACGTTCTCGAAGCAGCCGTCGACACCGTCGGGCGTGACGGCCTTCAGGTCCTGGTACAGGTTACCGGCCTTGTAGTCGACGCACGCGTCGAAGCCGAGCGTCTCGACCACATAGCGGCACTTGTCCGCGCCGCCCGCGATGCCGACCGCGCGCGCGCCCGCCGCCTTCGCGAGCTGACCGACCACGCTGCCCACCGCGCCGCTCGCCGCGCTGACGACCACCGTCTCGCCGGCCTTCGGCGCGATGATGCGGTTCAGCCCGTACCATGCGGTGACGCCCGGCATGCCGACCGGCCCGAGATACGCCGACAGCGGCACATGCGTGTCGTCGACCTTCTGCATGCCCGTGCCATTGGAGGTGCCGTACTCCTGCCAGCCGAACATCGCGACGACCTTGTCGCCGACCGCGAACTTCGGATTCCTCGTCTCGACGACCTCGCCGACCGTGCCGCCGATCATCACTTCGTTCAGCGGCTGCGGCGCCGCGTATGACTTGCTGTCGTTCATGCGTCCGCGCATATACGGATCGAGCGACAGATAGTGGTTGCGCACCCGTACTTCGCCGTCGGCGAGCGGCGCGAGCGGCGTTTCGACGAGCTTGAAGTTATCGGGCGTGGCTTCGCCTTGGGGGCGCGAAACCAGCAGCAATTGGCGATTGATCTGGGCCATGCGGTCGTCTCCTTGGGTTGTTGGGTGCTCAGTCGCTCGGACCGGGCTTCGCCGCCGGGTCGCTGCGCAGACGCTGCCGCGTGACGTCGCGGCCCACCGCGAGGCGGCGCATGTATTTGAAGGTGCCGAGCGCTTTCGCGACGAAGTGGCCTTCGCTGTCGCGGATCTCGCCTTCGCAATAGGCCATCGTCGTCGAGCGATGCAGCACGCGGCCGGTCGCGCGCAACTCGCCGCGTCCCGGCTGCATGAAGTTGACCTTCATCTCGACGGTGACGACGCCGACGCCGTCGCCGGCGAGACTGCGCGCGGCCATCGCGAGCGCGACGTCGGCGAGCGTCATCGTGACGCCGCCATGCGCGACGTCCCACGTGTTCATATGATCGCGTTGCAACGGCAGCACGACTTCGCTGACGCCGTCGGCGGCCGACAATAACTGTGCGCCGAGACGGTCGATGAAGGGACTTTCGGGCAACGATGCATGGCCCGTTCTGGATGAGGTGGATGGATCGGTCATGGCTCAGATATCAGATTTCGTAGCCGACGGCGCGTGTCGAGCGTACGGCGGGAAATGATACCCGCTATCGCGTTGGCGCATGAGCTGCCATCCGTGCCGCGAGGCGCCCGAGTCTGCGCACCGCTTCGTCGGTCAGATCCAGATCCGCACTCGGACAGCTGAGCCGAATGAAGTGATCGAAACGCCCGGCGTTCGAAAATACCGTGCCCGGCATGATGCGAATACCGTCATGCAACGCGGCGTCGAATAAAGCCGACGACGATACGTGACGCGGCAATTCGATCCAGAAAAACATCCCGCCGCGCGGCGGCGTGAACCGCGTGCCGTCGGGAAACGATGCCGCCACCGCCGCGGCCATCCGCTCGCGCCGCAGTTGCAAGCTCTCGCGCAAACGCCGCAAATGGCGCTCGTATGCGCTCGTCTCCAGGAACCCGGCGAGCACGACTTGCGACAACTGCTCGTTGTGGCGCGACTGCGCGAACTTCAGCATACCGATGCGCGGATGCCACCGGCCGCCGTTGATCCAGCCGACGCGCATGCCAGGCGCCAGCGTCTTGTTGAACGATGTGCAATGGATCACGGTGCCATCGGTGTCCCACGCCTTCAGCGAGCGGGGCGGCGGCGCGGCATCGACGAGCTCGCGGTAGGGATCGTCCTCGATCAGCGCGATGCCGGCGCGCGCGCACAGTTCGACGAGTCTCGCCTTGTGCGCGTCGGGCATCACGCTGCCGAGCGGGTTTTGCAGATTCGGCACCACCACGACCGCCTTGATGTCGGGATGCGTGTGCAGCGCGAACGCCAGCGCCTCGATCGCGAGGCCGGTGCTCGGGCTGGTCGGAATTTCGAGCGCGCGCAGGCCGAGACTTTCGAGCGCCTGCAGCAAACCGAAGAAGCACGGCGATTCGACCGCGACCGTTTCGCCCGGCTGCGTCACCGCGCGCAACGCGAGGTTCATCGCTTCGACGCCGCCGTGCGTCATGATGATGTCGTCCGCGCCGATCTGGCTGCCGGCCTCGAGTGCGCGCCGGGCGATGATCGCGCGCAACGCCGGATCACCCTGATCGGGCCCGACGGCGGTCAGCAAGGTGGGCCGCCGACGCAACGCGCGCACCGCGGCCTTTTGCAACGCATCGGTCGGATAGAGATCGGGCGACGCGGTCGCGCCGCCGAGATTCAGCGCGTGCGGATAGCGCTGAAATTTCGACACGAGCGCCGAAATCTCCGAGTGAATGCCGACGAACTGCGCGGCGGCGCCGGGCTGCATCGCGAGATCGGGCTCGGCGGCGCAGGGCAACGCAGCCGTCGGCGGCACGCGCACGAAATAGCCGGCGCGCGGCCGCGCGTCGATCAGCGCGGCGCGTTCCAGTTCGCGATAGCTCTCGGTCGCCGTCGCGAGGCTCACGCCGTGGCGCTGCATGAACGCGCGCATCGACGGCATGCGGTCGCCCGGGCGCAGCGCGCCGTTGCCGATCGCGCGGCGGTATTGGTCGGCCAGTTGCCGGTAAAGCGGCTGGCGCTCGGCTGGCCGGTCCGTCGAGGGACCTTGCGGTGTGAAGAGGGGTTCGCTCATGAACCGATGGTGCGGATAGTCCGCGCGCGGCAACAGATACACATCGACGTGATTCGGACCGATACAGCGTGACGAAACGCACCACTGTACCGGTTCAGATTGTCGACAGCTGCGCCTGTTTTCATCCGGACGGATTCCCTAAGCTGTGTGACACGAAGACGGTTTAAAGGAATCGGTCATGCCTGTGCGTCCATACCACGATCGCTTGTTACCCGGTGCCGAACTGGATTGCACCGCGGCGTCGCATCTTGCCGCCGGTCAGATGGCCCTGCACGACTTGCGCGCCCGCAGTTCGATCATCGCGGTCGAAGGTGCATTGCAACTCGTCTTCCGCGATCATTCGCTGGCCTGGCTCGGCAACGACGCCCCGCTCACGTCGCTCACGTTGCACGAAGGCGAGCGGTTCATGACCTCGCAACGTGGCGTCGTGTCGATCCGCGCGACGCAGGCCGATCGCGCTGCGTTCATCGTGCTGCCTGCACACGCTGAACACAGCGCACGCGGTTTCGTTCTGCAAGCCGCTCGGCGTCTCGCTTGCGTCATGCGCACACGGTGGCGCGGCGCGCCGCCTGAAACGTCGCTGCGCGCGCCACGTGGCCCGTTACAATGCATGACCAACCCGCTTCGTTCGAGGTGCAGGTCATGTCATTCTTTCGCGCGCTGCTGCCGGGCCTGGTCTCACGGGTGTGGCGCCTGTTCGCCGCCGGCGTCGCTGTCACGCTGACACTCGCTGGCTGCGCGGGCCTGTTCGGCGCCGACCCGTTGCGCGTCAATGTGGCGGGCATCGAGCCGATCGCTGGCCAGGGCATGGAGATGCGCTTCAACGTCAAGCTGCGCGTGCAGAATCCCAACGACTCCGCGGTCAGCTTCAACGGCGTGTCGCTCGATCTGGAACTGAACGGCAAGCCGTTCGCCTCCGGCGTCAGCGACCAGAGCGGCACCGTGCCGCGCTTCGGTGAAACCGTCGTCACCGTGCCGCTGACCGTGCCGGCTTTCGCCGCGGTTCGTCAAGCCTTTGCGCTAGCCGGCGCCGCGCAGTCGGGACAGGTTCCGTACGTTCTGCGCGGCAAGCTCGCGGGTGGCGTGACCGGTACGACGCGATTCACCGATCAGGGGACGCTGAGCCTGCCGTCGTCGGACACGGGCTGGTAATGACGCCGGCCCACGCCCGCTCAAACCACTTCGAACAAACCCGCCGCGCCCTGCCCGCCGCCGATGCACATCGTCACGACGACGAACTTCACGCCGCGCCGCTTGCCTTCGATCAGCGCATGGCCGACGAGCCGCGCTCCCGACACGCCGTACGGATGGCCCACCGCGATAGCGCCGCCGTTCACGTTCAGGCGGTCGTGCGCAATGCCGAGCTGGTCAGCGCAATAGAGCACCTGCACCGCGAACGCTTCGTTCAGCTCCCACAGGCCGATGTCCTCGACCTTGAGGCCGGCCTTCTTCAACAGCTTCGGCACCGCGAACACCGGCCCGATGCCCATTTCGTCGGGCTCGCAGCCGGCCACCGCGAAGCCGCGGAAGATGCCGAGCGGCTGCAGCCCTTCGCGTTCGGCCAGCGTCGCGTTCATCACGACGCAAGCGGATGCGCCGTCCGAGAACTGGCTCGCATTGCCCGCGGTGACCACGCCGCCCGGCTGCGCGGTGCGAATCTTCGACACGCCTTCGAGCGTCGTGTCGGCGCGAATGCCTTCGTCGCTGCTGACTGTCACTTCCTTCGTGTAGAGACGGCCGCTGGCCTTGTCGGCGACGCCGGCGAGCACCGTCAACGGCACGATTTCGTCCTTGAATTTACCGGCTTCGAGCGCGGCCGCCGCGCGTTGCTGCGAGCGCACGCCGTATTCGTCCTGGCGTTCCTTCGAGATCGAGTAGCGCTTCGCGACGTTCTCGGCGGTCTGCAGCATCGACCAGTAGATTTCCGGCTTGTGCTCGGTGAGCCAGCCGTCGGTCATCATGTGGCGGTTCATCTCGTTCTGCACGCACGAGATCGACTCGACGCCACCCGCGACGTACACGTCGCCCTCGCCGGCGATCACGCGTTGCGACGCAAGCGCGATCGTCTGCAATCCCGACGAGCAGAAACGGTTCACGGTCATGCCCGGCACGCTGACCGGCAAGCCCGCGCGCAATGCGATCTGCCGCGCGATATTGCCGCCCGTCGCGCCTTCCGGATTCGCGCAACCCATGATCACGTCCTCGACGCGCGCCGGATCGAGCTTCGCGCGCTCGACCGCGGCCTGCGTCACGTGGCCGCCGAGCGTCGCGCCGTGCGTCATGTTGAAACCGCCGCGCCACGATTTGGCGAGACCCGTGCGGGCGGTGGATACGATTACGGCGTCAGTCATGCATGTCTCCAATTGCAGTGTCAAAAGTGGCGCGCCGGCTCACTGCCGTGCGTTCATAAGCGCATCACCGCGCCGCCTCTGTCGTTTGACGCGAGCGATGCGGAGGGAACCCGCACCGCTCAATTCGTGGGCTGAAGCCAGCCGCGCTCAGCCGTTGAACCCGCGACCTTCGGCCGCGAGCTTCGCGATGCTCGGCGCGAGCTTCCACGCGTCGCCGTTCGGCCACGCCGCATAGCGGCGAATCGCGCGCTCGACGTTGTAGAGCCCCACCGTGTCCGCGTACAGCATCGGGCCGCCGCGATGCAACGGGAAGCCGTAGCCGGTCAGATAGACCATGTCGATATCCGACGCCTTCGACGCGATGCCTTCCTCGAGAATCTTCGCGCCTTCGTTGACGAGCGCGAACACCAGACGCTCGACGATTTCCTCGTCGCTGATCTTGCGGCGCTCAGAGTGGGTTTCCTTCGAGTACTCGCCGATCATTTCGTTGACCACGCCCGAAGGGTATGCGGTGCGATCGCCCGCCTTGTAGTCGTACCAGCCGCCGCCGGTCTTCTGGCCGAAGCGGCCCATCTCGCACAGACGGTCGGCGATCTTCGAGTAGTGCATGTCGGGGTGTTCGAGATAGCGGCGCTTGCGGATCGCCCAGCCGATGTCGTTGCCGGCGAGGTCGCTCATGCGGAACGGCCCCATCGCGAAGCCGAACTTCTCGATGGCCTTGTCTACCTGCGCTGGCAACGCGCCCTCTTCGAGCAAGAAGAGCGCCTGACGAATGTATTGCTCGATCATCCGGTTGCCGATAAAGCCGTCGCACACGCCCGACACCACCGCGGTCTTCCTGATCTTCTTCGCGAGCTTCATCACGGTGGCGAGCACGTCTTTTGCGGTCTCCTTGCCACGCACGACTTCGAGCAGCTTCATCACGTTGGCCGGGCTGAAGAAGTGCATGCCGACCACATCCTGCGGACGTTTCGTGAACGCGGCGATCTTGTCGACGTCGAGCGTCGACGTGTTCGACGCGAGGATCGCACCGGGCTTCGCGACTTCATCGAGCCGGCGGAACACCTGCTCCTTCACGCCCAGCTCTTCGAACACGGCTTCGACGATCATGTCGGCGTGCTTCAGGTCGTCGTAGGAGAGCGTCGAGCTCAGCAGCGCGAGGCGCTGTTCCATCACCTCGGGCTTCAGCTTGCCTTTCCTGACGGTCGCCTCGTAGTTCTTGCGGATCGTCGCGAGACCGCGGTCGAGCGCTTCCTGCTTCGTTTCCAGCAGCGTGACCGGAATGCCCGCGTTCAGGAAGTTCATCGCGATGCCGCCGCCCATCGTGCCGGCGCCGATCACGGCCACCCGCTCGATGTCACGCACCGAAGTATCTGCCGGCACGTCGGGAATCTTGCTCGCCGCCCGCTCACCGAAGAACGCGTGACGCAGCGCGCGGCTCTCCGGCGTCTGCACGAGCGCGATGAAGCATTCGCGCTCGAATGCGAGGCCCTTGTCGAAGCCGTCCTTCACACCGGCTTCGACCGCGTCGATGCATTTATGCGGCGCCGGGAAGTTCTTCGCGATTGCCGCGACGCTATTGCGCGCGAACTGGATGAAACCGGCCGCATTCGGATGTTCGATCTTGCGCTCGCGCACCTTCGGATGCGGGCCGGCCGCGGCGCCGACCTTGCGCGCGAACGCGAGCGCGGCTTCGGCCAGTTCAGCGGGATTCGCGACGACTTCGTCGAACAGCCCCGAATCGGCGAGCTTTTCCGAGAGCACCGGCGCGCCCGACACGATCATGTTCAGCGACGCTTCCAGACCGATGGCGCGCGGCAGACGCTGCGTGCCGCCCGCGCCCGGCAGGATGCCGAGCTTCACTTCGGGCAGCGCGATCTGCGCGCCGGCCGCGGCGACGCGGTAATGCGCGCCGAGGGCAAGTTCGAGGCCGCCGCCCATCGCGACGCTGTGGATCGCCGCGACGACCGGCTTCGCGCTGCCTTCGACGGCCTTGATGACGGTCGCGAGCGTCGGCTCCTGGGTCGCCTTCGGCGTATTGAATTCGGTGATGTCGGCGCCGCCCGAAAAGGCCTTGCCCGCGCCCGTCAGCACGATGGCCTTGATGGCCGGATCGTTCTGCGCGCGCTCGAGCCCTTCGACGATACCCGCGCGCGTCGACAGACCGAGCCCATTGACGGGCGGATTGTTCAGCGTGAGGACGGCCACGCCGTCATGAGTTATGTAGTCCACTGCCATCTGCGTGCCTCCGTGCGATCCATGCATTGAGGCGGCGCATGATGCGCCGCCCGTCCGGTTCATCGAGCCTGCTTATGGTCAGACTTTTTCAAGCGACGGTTCCGGGTCAGCAGGCACGATACACCAAAAAAAGAACGAACGTTCAATTTATTCCAGAGTGGGGTTTCCCCTGGGACTCGGGGGTCAGCGGACAGCTGCGGCCGTCTTCGAGCGCGGACGGCAGCACGTGGTCGCGGAACAGATCGCGCAGCTTCAGCTTCTGCAGCTTGCCGGTCGCCGTGTGCGGCAGGTCGTCGACGAACACGACGTCGTCGGGGATCCACCATTTCGCGACCTTGCCGTCGTAGTGCGCGAGCAGTTCGTCGCGGGTGACGTCTTGCCCCGCGCGTTTGACGACGACGAGCAACGGGCGCTCGGTCCACTTCGGATGCGCGCACGCGATGCACGCGGCTTCCGCGACCGCCGGATGCGCGAGCGCGACGTTCTCGACGTCGATCGAGCTGATCCATTCGCCGCCCGACTTGATCACGTCCTTCGAGCGATCGGTGATGTGCAGGAAGCTGTCGGGGTCGATCGTCGCGACGTCGCCGGTTGGGAACCAGCCGTCGATGAGCGGCGAGTCTTCCTTGCGGAAATACCGGTCGATGACCCACGGCCCGCGCACGTGCAGATCGCCGAACGCGACGCCATCCCAAGGCAGCTCGCGGCCATCCTCGCCGACGATCTTCATGTCGACGCCGTAGATCGCATGACCCTGCTTTTCGAGCAGTTTGCGCTGATCGGCGAGCGGCCGCTGGCTCTGCTCCCAGGTCAGCTTCGACAAGGTACCGAGCGGCGACATCTCCGTCATGCCCCATGCATGGATCACCTGCACGCCGTAGTCGTCCTCGAGTATCCGCAGCATCGCGGGCGGACAGGCGGAACCGCCGATCACCGTGCGCTCGAGCGACGAAAACCTCGCGCCCGTTTCGCGCAGGTGGTTCAGCAGACCGAGCCACACGGTCGGCACGCCGGCCGAGAACGTGACGCGTTCGCTCTCCATCAGTTCGTACAGCGACTTGCCGTCGAGATCCTTGCCGGGGAACACGAGCTTCGCGCCGGTCAGCGGCCCCGCGTGCGCGAGGCCCCATGCGTTGACATGGAACATCGGCACGATGGGCAGCACCGAGTCGCGCGCCGACAGGTTCATTGCGTCGGGCAACGCCGCGCCGAACGCGTGCAGCACCGTCGAGCGATGGCTATACAGCGCGCCTTTCGGATTGCCGGTCGTGCCCGACGTATAGCAGAGATACGACGCCTGGCGCTCGTCGAGCGCGGGCCAGTTGAAGCGGCCGTCCAGCCCGTCCATCAGCGTTTCGTAGCACAGCACCGACGTTTGCATCGGCGGCCGATGCGCTTCATCGCATAGTGCGATCCAGCCGCGCACGCGCGGGCACTGCGGCGCGAGCGTGTCGACCAGCGCGGCGAACGTCGTGTCGAACAGCACGTACGCGTCGTCGGCATGATTGACGATGTAGGCGATCTGGTCGGGGAAAAGCCGCGGGTTGATCGTATGACACACGGCGCCGAACCCGGTGGTGCCGTAATACGCTTCGAGATGCCGGTAGCCGTTCCACGCGAGCGTCGCGACGCGTTCGCCCGGTTCGACACCGAGCGCGATGAGCGCCTGCGCGAGCTGCTTCGCGCGCTGCTCGCAATCGCGATAGGTGTAGCGATGCAGGTCGCCTTCGATGCGCCGCGACACGATCCCGGTGCTGCCGAAATGCCGCGCGGCATGCGCGAGCAACGATGACACGGTGAGCGGCACGTCCATCATCTGGCCCAGCAGCGGCGTCGTCATAAGGCGGGGTCTCCTCGGCTTGTTAGTGGGTCGATGGGTTGGCGCAAGATCGTGGCGGCGTCGAGCGCAGCAGCATGGTTCGAACGATGAAGGCGGCGGCCCAGCAGCGCCGCGGGCGCGGACTTACAATATCGGCTAATCCAGAGGCGCTCAACATGTCGTTTTCCCCAAGCTTTGCAGGGCTATCCGCAGCTTTGACGGATCTTTCCAACACACTCGCCACTCCCCCAGCCAACGCGTTCGCGCGGCTCGGCGGCACGTTCCTCACGCGCCTGCCCGCCGCGCCGCTCGACGCACCCTATCTCGTCGGCTTCTCGGCCGAGACCGCCGCGCGGCTCGGGATGCCCGAGGGCATCGAGCGCGATCCGGGCTTTATCGAGCTGTTCTGCGGCAACGCGACGCGCGACTGGCCGGCCGACACGCTGCCTTATGCGTCGGTGTACTCGGGGCATCAGTTCGGCGTGTGGGCCGGCCAGCTCGGCGACGGCCGCGCGCTCGGTCTGGGCGAGCTCGAACACGACGGCGAGCGCAACGAACTGCAGCTCAAAGGCGCGGGCCGCACGCCCTATTCGCGCATGGGCGACGGCCGCGCGGTGCTGCGCTCGTCGATCCGCGAATATCTGTGCTCGGAGGCGATGCATCATCTCGGCATTCCGACCACGCGCGCATTGTCCGTGATCGGCTCCGACCAGCCGGTGCGGCGCGAGACGATCGAAACCGCCGCGGTGGTCACGCGCGTCGCGCCGAGCTTCGTGCGCTTCGGCCACTTCGAGCACTTCTACGCGAACGATCGTGTCGACGCGTTGCGCGCGCTCGCCGATCACGTCATCGAGCGCTTCTATCCGCATTGCAAGGAGGCCGACGATCCGTATCTGGCGCTGCTCGCCGAGGCGGTGCGCTCCACCGCGGATCTGATGGTCGACTGGCAGGCGGTCGGTTTCTGTCACGGCGTGATGAATACCGACAACATGTCGATCCTGGGCCTGACGATCGACTACGGCCCGTTCGGTTTCATGGATGGCTTCGATGCCGGCCATATCTGCAATCACTCCGATACGCAGGGCCGCTACGCCTACCGGCTGCAGCCGCAAATCGCGTACTGGAACCTGTTCTGCCTCGCGCAGGGACTGCTGCCGTTGTTCGGCGAGAAGCACGACGAAAGCGTGCGCGCCGACAAGGCGGTCGAAGATGCGCAGCACGTGCTCGCCGGCTTCAAGGACCGTTTCGCGCCGGCGCTCGAAAACCGCATGCGCGCGAAGCTCGGCCTCGAACAGGCGCGCGACGGCGACGACGCGCTGGTCAACCGGCTGTTCGAAGTGATGCACGCGAACCGCGCCGATTTCACGCTGACGTTCCGCAATCTCGCGCGCCTGTCGAAACACGATGCGAGCGGCGACACGCCGGTGCGCGACCTGTTCCTCGATCGCGTCGCCTTCGACGCATGGGCGAACGACTATCGCGCGCGGCTCGCCGAAGAGTCACGCGACGACGTTGCGCGCGCCATTGCAATGAATCGCGTGAACCCCAAATTCGTACTTCGCAACCATCTGGCGGAAACGGCGATCCAACGCGCGAAGGAGAAGGATTTCTCCGAGGTGGAACGGCTCGCGGCCGTGTTGCGTCACCCGTTCGACGAGCAGCCCGAATACGCGTCGTATGCGGGCCTGCCGCCCGACTGGGCGAACTCACTGGAAGTGAGCTGTTCGTCATGACGCGCCGGCGCGGTTGAATCGCCACGGCCGTGCCTCCAGAAAATACCGGCACGAACCAGCACAAACCCGCGAGACAAACCCGAGACAGGAACCCGACCATGAGCAACCCCGACGATCTCAAGCATGACGCCCCAGCCGTACAGAAAAGCGACGCCGAGTGGCGCAAGCAGCTGACCGACATGGAATACCAGGTGACGCGCCATGCGGCCACCGAGCGCCCGTTCACGGGCCGCTACGACGATCACTGGGAACGCGGCGTCTACGACTGCGTGTGCTGCGGCGCGCCGCTGTTCGAATCGGACACCAAGTTCGACGCCGGCTGCGGCTGGCCGAGCTATTTCCGCCCCATCAACGGCGAGGTGATCGCCGAGAAGACCGACCGCTCACACGGCATGCTGCGCATCGAGGTGCAGTGCAAGAACTGCGGCGCGCATCTGGGCCACGTGTTCGAGGACGGACCGGCGCCGACCGGTCTGCGTTACTGCATCAATTCAGCTGCGTTACAATTCGAGCCCAAGTAACGCGGCGCGGCAGCATCCCTGCCCGCCTTCGGCGCCGCATTGGAAGTGCGCGCGGCGCCCTTCCAATGCGGCAGTCCCGCTCGCCAGCGGGCACCGCGCACCTTGCACGCCAGGCGGGCGCGCTTCAACGTTCGACTCACTCTCCGACTTCCCGATCAGATAATGAAATTCCTGTTCGATCTGTTCCCGATCATCCTGTTCTTCGTCGCCTTCAAGATCTGGGGCATTTTCACGGCGACGGCAGTGGCGATCGTCGCCACGCTGGTGCAGATCGCGTGGGTGGCGTTCCGCCACCGCAAGGTCGACCCGATGCTGTGGGTGAGCCTCGGCGTCGTCGTCGTATTTGGCGGCGCGACGCTCGTGCTGCACAACGACACCTTTATCAAATGGAAGCCGACCGTGCTGTACTGGGCGTTTTCCGTCGCGCTGATCGTGTCGCAGCTCGGCTTCAACAAGAACCTGATCGAAGCGATGATGGGCAAGCAGATCACGCTGCCGCACGCGATCTGGGGCAAGCTGAACCTGATCTGGGCGGCGTTTTTCGTGCTGCTCGGTCTGCTGAACCTGTTCGTCGCGTATCACTACACGACCGATCAGTGGGTCAATTTCAAGCTGTTCGGCGCGACCGGCTGCCTGCTCGTGTTCATCGTCGGGCAGAGCCTGTGGCTGTCGAAGTACATGAAGGAGGAATGACATGAGCGACCTGTTCATGCACGCCACCACCGCCGAGCGCGCCGCGCTGATCGAGGCGCGCCTCGCGGCCGCGCTCGCGCCCGTCGAATCGATCCGCATCACCGACGACAGCGCGCAGCACGCGGGCCACGCTGGTGCCGCCGCCGGCGGTCATTTCAGTGTCACGATCGTGGCCGTCGCGTTTGCCGGCAAGCCCCGCGTGGCGCGGCATCGCATGGTGTATGATGCGCTGGCCGATGCCATGCAGCGCGGCATTCATGCCCTTGCCATCACGGCGTATACGCCCGAAGAATTTGCTTTGTTGCCCCGCTAGGAACCTTTCGATGACCTTGAAGAAAACCCGCCACTGGGTATTGCTGGCTGCGTTCGCGGCCGCACCTGCATTCGCACAGAACATCGCCGTGGTGAACGGCACGCCGATTCCGAAGTCGCGCGCCGATGCATTGATCCAGCAACTGGTTCACCAGGGACAGCAGGACACGCCGCAACTGCAGCAGGCCGTGCGCGAAGAGCTCGTGAATCGCGAAATCCTGATGCAGGAAGCGCTGCGTCGCGGGCTGCCGAACCGTCCGGACGTCAAGGCGCAAATCGCGGTCGCGCAGCAAACTGTCGTGCTGCGCGCGCTGATCGAAGACTTCGTAAAGAACAATCAGCCGACCGACGCCGAAATCACCGCGCGCTACAACGCGCTCGTCAAGGATGCGGGCGGCAAGGAATATCACCTGCACCATATCCTCGTCGACAACGAGCAACAGGCGAAGGACCTGATCGCGAAGATCAAGGCCGGCGCAAGCTTCGAGGCCCTGGCCAAGCAGTACTCGAAGGACCCGGGATCGGGCAAGAACGGCGGCGATCTCGACTGGTCGGACCCGAAGGCCTACGTGCCTGAATTCGCAGACGCGGCCACGCATCTGCAGAAAGGCCAGATGACCGACACGCCGGTGCATACGCAATTCGGCTGGCACATCATCCGTGTCGACGACATCCGCGCCGTCACGCCGCCGCCGCTTGAGCAGGTGCGCGCGCAGATCGTGCAGCAGATCCAGCAGGAAAAGCTGCAGGCGTTCGAAGAGAATCTGCGCAAGAACGCGAAGATTCAGTAAGGGTCGGCGGGCAGATTGTCTTCGGATAGTCCGCCTGGCTCTGAAGCCTGAATGCGATAAAGCCGCCCGTGGGCGGCTTTTTTGTTGCTGCAAGATTTGCAGCGGCGGCGTGCGTGGCTGCCGCAACCAGGAGCCGCCGCACGCGGGCGGCAGCCCCTCGACTCATCAACCGAGCCAGCGACGCGCGTTCTGGAACGCGCGCAGCCACGGGCTCGCGTCCGTGCCGATCTCGCCCCAGCCCTGCGGATGCCAGCTCATCTGCACCGCGCGATGCACGCGCTCCATGTGCGGCATCAGCACCGTGAAGCGGCCGTCGGCCGTCGTGACCGACGTGATGCCCTCGGGCGAACCGTTCGGGTTGAACGGATACTGCTCGGTCGCCTGACCACGGTGATCGACATAGCGCATCGCGACCGCGACCTTCGACTTGTCGCCCTGCTGCGAGAAGTCCGCAAAGCCTTCGCCGTGCGCGACCGCGACCGGAATGCGCGAGCCTTCCATGCCGGCGAAAAAGAGCGACGGCGATGCCTGCACCTCGACGAGCGAGAAGCGTGCCTCGAACTGCTCCGACTTGTTGCGCGTGAACTTCGGCCATGCTTCGGCGCCGGGGATCATCGACGCGAGGCTGCTCATCATCTGGCAGCCGTTGCAGATGCCGAGCGCGAACGTGTCGCCACGACTGAAGAACGCGGCGAACATGTCGGCCAGTTGCGCGTTGAAGCGGATCGTCTTGGCCCAGCCTTCGCCGGCGCCCAGCGTATCGCCGTACGAGAAGCCGCCGCACGCGACCGCACCCGCGAAATCGGCGAGGTTCGCGCGGCCCGCGAGCAGGTCGCTCATGTGCACGTCGTGCGCGTCGAAGCCGGCGCGATCGAATGCATAGGCCGTCTCCAGATGCGAGTTCACGCCCTGCTCGCGCAGGATCGCGACGCGCGGACGCGCGCCCTTGCCAACGCCCCGAAGGAAGTCCCCCTGGGGGACGCCCCGAAGGAAGTCCCCTTGGGGGACGAACGGGGCGGCGACATCGTCGGCCGGATCGAAGCTCAGCACCGGCGTGATGCCAGGGTCGGCCGCGTCGAGCAGCGCGTCGTATTCGGCGTCGGCGCACGCCGGGTTGTCGCGCAGACGCGCGATGCGCCAGCTCACTTCGCTCCACGTGCGATGCAGTTCGGCACGCGGCGCCTCGTAGAGCTTCTTCGCGTCGCGATAGATTTCGATCACGTCGCGCTCGTTGGTCTTGCCGATCACGTGCGAGCACGCCGACAGATCATGCTCGCGCAGCGCGGCGAGCACCGCGTCGCGATCGGCCGCGCGCACTTGCACGACGGCGCCGAGCTCTTCGTTGAAAAGCGCGCGCAGCGTGCGGTCGTCGCGGCGGCCGCTGGTCTGCTTCACCCAGTCCTTCGCGTCGCCGTAATCGGATTCGTGATGCGCGTCGAGCACGAGCATGTCGACGTTCAGCGACACGCCCGCGTGACCCGCGAACGCCATTTCGCAAACCGTCGCCCACAGGCCGCCGTCCGAGCGGTCGTGGTACGCGAGCAGCTTGCCGTCGCTATTGAGCGCCTGGATCGCGTTGAAAAAGCGCTTCAGATCTTCCGGATCGTCGACGTCCGGCACCGTGTCGCCGACCTGCTGCGTGACCTGCGCGAGAATGCTGCCGCCCAGACGCTGCTTGCCGCGGCCGAGATCGATCGCGATCAGCACCGACTCGCCGACTTCGCTCACGCGCTGCAGTTGCGGCGTCAGATGCTTGCGGACGTCTTCAACCGGCGCGAACGCGGAGATGATCAGCGACACCGGCGCGACCACTTCCTTCGCGACGCCGCTCTCTTCCCAGCGGGTGCGCATCGACAGCGAATCCTTGCCGACCGGAATGCCGATACCGAGCGCCGGGCACAGTTCCATACCGATCGCCTTGACCGTGTCATAGAGCGCGGCGTCTTCGCCAGGCGCGCCGCACGCGGCCATCCAGTTGGCCGACAGCTTGAGTTTGTCGAGCGACGCGATCGGCGCCGCCGCGATGTTGGTGATCGCCTCGCCGACTGCCATACGGCCAGAGGCCGGTGCGTTGATGACGGCGAGCGGCGTGCGCTCGGACATCGTCATCGCTTCGCCGCTGAAGCCTGCGTAATCCATTGTCGTGATCGCGACGTCGGCCACCGGCACCTGCCACGGACCGACCATCTGATCGCGCGCGGTCGTGCCGCCGACCGAGCGGTCGCCGATCGTGATCAGAAACGACTTGCTCGCGACCGTCGGATGACGCAGCACGCTCTGCGCGACGTCCTGCAGCGCGAGGCCGGTCACGTCGACCGGTTCGAGCCTGCGCTCGGCACGCTTTACGTCGCGGTGCATACGCGGCGCCTTGCCGAGCAGCACTTCCATCGGCATATCGACTGGCTGGTGCGCGCCTTCCTGCAGTTCGGAATCAATGAGCTTCAGCTGACGCTCGGCGGTGGCCGTGCCGATCACCGCGAACGGGCAGCGCTCGCGCTTGCACATCGCCTCGAACACCGGCAGATCCGCCGGCGCGATCGCCAGCACGTAGCGCTCCTGCGCTTCGTTCGACCAGATTTCGCGCGGCGACAGACCACTTTCTTCGAGCTGGATCTTGCGCAGTTCGAACAGTGCGCCCTTGCCCGCACCGTCCACCACTTCGGGGAACGCGTTCGACAGACCGCCCGCGCCAACGTCGTGAATACTGAGGATCGGGTTCTTGTCGCCGAGTTGCCAGCACGCGTTGATCACTTCCTGCGCGCGACGCTCGATTTCCGGGTTGCCGCGCTGCACCGAGTCGAAGTCTAGCTCGGCGGTGTTGGTGCCGGTCGCCATCGAGCTCGCGGCGCCGCCGCCCATGCCGATGCGCATGCCCGGGCCGCCGATCTGGATCAGCAGCGAGCCTTCCGGCAGATCGTGCTTGTGCGTGTGCTGGTCAGAGATATTGCCGATGCCGCCCGCGATCATGATCGGCTTGTGATAGCCGCGCACGAGACCCGCGACGTTCTGCTCGTAGGTGCGGAAATAGCCGCCGAGGTTCGGCCGGCCGAATTCGTTGTTGAACGCGGCGGCGCCGAGCGGGCCGTCGATCATGATCTGCAGCGGCGAGGCGATGCGGTCCGGGCGGCCGTACGCTTCGTGCTGGTCGGCCGGATTGCGCTGCGCGAGCGGCTGAGCGGTGTCGCGGGCGTTTTCCCACGCCTCGACGCCGTCCGGCAGTTCGAGGTTCGATACCGTGAAGCCCGCGAGGCCCGCCTTCGGACGCGCGCCGCGGCCGGTCGCGCCTTCGTCGCGGATTTCGCCACCTGCGCCGGTCGCGGCGCCCGGGAACGGCGAGATCGCGGTCGGATGATTGTGCGTTTCCACCTTCATCAGCGTGTGCGTGAGCTCGACGCTGCGGCCATAGTGCTCGGGCAATTCGCTCGCGCCGAGGTCGGCCGGCGTGCGCGGGAACCAGCGCTCGGCCATGCCGCCGACCATGATCGCCGAGTTGTCCGAATACGCGACGATCGTGCCCTGCGGGTTCAGCTTCTCGGTGTTGCGGATCATGTTGAACAGCGACATGTCCTGCTTCTCGCCGTCGATCGTCCAGTCCGCGTTGAAGATCTTGTGGCGGCAGTGTTCGCTGTTGGCCTGCGCGAACATCATCAGCTCGACGTCGGTCGGATTGCGGCCGAGCTTCGTGAATGCGTCGACCAGGTAATCGATTTCGTCGTCGGCGAGCGCGAGGCCCAGTTCCGCGTTGGCGGTTTCGAGCGCGGCGCGGCCGCTCGCGAGCACGTCGACGGTTTGCAGAAGCTTGGCTGGCAATTCGTCGAACAGATGCAACGCATGGTCACGCGACGGCGCGACGCTCTCGGTCATGCGATCGTGCAGCGCGGCAGCGACGGCCGCGCGCGCTTCGTCCGACAGCGTCTTCTTGCCGCCGAGCAGGCCGCTTTTCAGCGTCACCGAGTACTCGACGCCGCGCTCGATGCGGCGCACCCGCGTGAGCCCGCACAGATGCGCGATGTCGGTTGCCTTGCTGGCCCACGGCGACACGGTGCCAAAGCGCGGCACGACGAGGAAGGTCTCGACCGCGCCACGCTCCTTGCCCTCTTCGAACGGATTGCCGTAGTGCATCAGCGCCTCGATCTTCGCGCTGTCTTCAGCGGACAGTTCGGTCTGGGCATTGACGAAGTGCAGATACTGCCCGCGCACGCCGGTGATATTCGGGTCGATGCGCGTGAGCGTGTCGAGCAGGCGGGTTTGACGGAAATCGGAGAGGGCCGAAGCGCCGGGGAAACACGAGAAGTGGGCCATGGGACTTGACGTTGCGTCGCTCATTGATGCCGGGGAGCCGCGCATGCAGGCGACGTGAGGCGGAAAGGAAGTCCGGGATTATACCCCGGGAACGGGCTTCCAGCGGGCTCCGGGGTGCGTGGGCGGCGGGCCGCGCCTGCCCGCGCGAGGCGTCGCCGCGGTGCCCGTCGCGTCGCCGCGCGGGTGTTTTGACTGCTATCATTCGCGTTTCACCAGATCGGCGCACGCGGCCCGGGTTTCACCCGGCGGCGCGCCGCATGTCACAGCCAGCGGGACCGCGCGCGAGCCGCCCGTCGGCACATCGAATCAGAGCATGGATGTCATCGTCATTGGCGGCGGGATAGCGGGCGTCGCCACCGCTTATCACCTGCGCGCGGCCGGCCACCGGGTATGCGTCGTCGAGCGTCACGCGACCGTCGCGCAAGGCGCCACCTACGGACAAGGCGGCAACGTGCTGCCGACGCCGCTCGACGTCTGGTTCGGCCCGACCTTCATGGCGAGCCGCTACAACGCGAAAAATGGCGTGATCAGCAAGACCGGCTTCAACGGCGCCGCGCGGCAGTTCATCAAGCAGCTCGGAGCATGGCAGGAACCCGAGGCGTTCGCGCGCCAGTACGCGCTGCTGCGGCCGCTGATCGAATCCTCGCGCGATGCGATGGCCGACGTCGAAGCCCGCTTCGGCCTCGAATTCGAACAGGCGAGCGGTCTGCTGAACCTCGTGCGCAGCGCGCACGAATGGGAGCTGAACGCAGCCGCGCTCGATCTGCTGCACCGGTTCGAGGTACCGCATCACGTGCTGAGCCCGGCCGAATGCGCGGCGTTCGAGCATGCGGTCCCCACAGATCCTGAATTCGCCGGCGGCGTGCTGTTCGAGCACGAGCGCACCGCGAACTGTCCGCTTTTTACCAAGCTCGTCAAACAGGTGCTCGATACCCAAGGCGGCGTGCAGTTCATGCCGAACTGCGAGGTGACCGGCATTCGTCTCGACAGTCAGCGCGCGGCGGTCGAGCTGGCGCCGCGCGACAGCGCGCCCCGCTCGCGCGAGATCGACGTGGTCCAGGCCGACGCCGTCGTGGTCGCCGCCGGTTACGGCAGCCTCGCGCTGCTCGAACGCGCGGGGCTCAGGCTGCCGCTGCATCCGCTGCGGCTGCACTCTCTGGTCGCGCCGATCGCGCACGAGGAATGCGCGCCGCACGTCGCGATCGTCGATGCGGTCAAGCGCATCGGCATCAGCCGGATGAACCATCGGCTGCGGATCGCGGGCGGCGCGGTGCTGCAAAGCGCGAGCCAGATCGACAAGCCGCTCGGCGACGCGCTGACCAAGGAGGCGCTCGCGTTGCTCGGCCAGGCGACGCACGACTGGATTCCGGGCGCCGCGCGCATTTCGGCGGCGCTGCCGTGGGAAGGCGTGAAACTGCTGTCGCCCGATGGCTTGCCGGTGATCGGCAACGCGCTGCATCCGCGGCTGTTCATCAACGTCGGGCATGGCCCGGCCGGCTGGGGTCTCGCCTGCGGCGCGGGCAAGCTCGTTGCACAGCTGATGTCGGGACAGACGCCGACGTTGCCGCAAGACACGCTCGCTGCATTGAGGCCGGAGCGGTTCCAGTAAGGTTTCGTGCGGTTCCAGGCGGGTATGGCGGGCTGACAGCCCGCTGTCGATACCCCGCGTTCATCGCGCCGCTTCCGCCGCGCGCACCGAAACAGCCGCACGCCGTGCGCCTATCGGCACTAACATAGCGATTCCAAAGTCTGCCCGCCGCGCCGCGGGCGCACCGCCAGGTTTCGCCATGACAGACGCAGAAAATTCGCTGCTCTCCCTTTTCGATCCGCTGACCGACTCGCAGCCGCTTGCGCTGCCGCTGCTGACACTGACCGACTTGCGGATCGCCGAATCCCAGGCCGCCGCGGCCCTGCCCGAGCACACGCTGATGGCGCGCGCCGGTCACGCGGCCGCGCGCTGGCTGCTCGAACGGATCGCCGCGGATACGTCGGTGACGAAGTCGCAGCAGCGCGCGTGGCTGGTCGCCGGCCCCGGCAACAATGGCGGCGACGCGCTGGTCGTCGCGACGGAACTGCACAAGGCCGGCATCGCAGTAGAAGTCTGTATGCCGCTTGAAGTGAAGCCCGCCGACGCGCGCTGGGCGCTCGACGCCGCGCGCGCCGCCGGCGTGCCGATCGACGCGGCGCCGCCCGCCTCGCTCGACGGCTATGGCTGGCTCGTCGACGGTATGTTCGGCATCGGTCTCGCGCGGCCGCTCGACGGCGTCTTCGCGACGCTCGCGCGGCAGGTGTCGCAGCGCACGAAGGCGCGCCCGACACAAGGCGCCGTGCTCGCGCTCGATGTGCCCAGCGGGCTCGACAGCGACACCGGCGCGGTGATCGGCGGCAACGGCGCGGCGGCGGTCCATGCGACGCACACGATCACGTTCATCGGCGCGAAGCCGGGGCTTTTCACCGCGCAAGGCCGTGATCTCGCCGGGCGAGTGACCGTCGCACCGATCGGGCTCGTGGCAGGGATCAACGACGGGGGCAGCCAGGACGCTGCCACCAGCGCCTCACGTGCGGCGATCCAGCTCAGCGCGCCCGATCTCTTCGGCCCCTTCATGCCCCCACGCAACTTCGCGACCAACAAGGGCACCTTCGGCAGCCTCGCGGTGGTCGGCGGCGACACCGGCATGTGCGGCGCGCCGATTCTCGCGGCACGCGCGGCGCTCTACACCGGCGCGGGCAAGGTCCACGTCGCGCTGCTCGGCGAAGGCGCCCCGCCCTACGATCCGCCGCACCCCGAACTGATGCTGCATCCGATCGACACGCTGCCGCTCGATTCGATGGACGCACTCGCGATCGGCTGCGGCATGGGGCACGGCGAACGCGCGACGCGGGTACTGCACGACGTGCTGCAACTCGACGTGCCCAAGCTGTTCGATGCCGACGCGCTGAACCTGGTCGCCAAGGATCCCGCGCTCGCCGCGGAAGTCACCGCGCGCGGCGTGCAAGGCGATCCGTGCATTTTCACTCCGCATCCGCTCGAAGCGGCGCGCCTGCTTGGCAGCGATGCGGCGAGCGTGCAACGCGACCGTCTCGCGGCCGCACGCGCGCTCGCGGCGCGTTTTGCGAGCGTCGTCGTGCTGAAGGGCGTCGGCACGATCATCGCCGCGCCCGACGGCCGCCTCGCGCTGAACCCGACCGGCAACGCCGCGCTCGCGACGGGCGGCACCGGCGACGTGCTCGGCGGCATCATCGGCGCGCTGCTCGCGCAGCATCTGCCACGCTTCGAGGCGGCGCTCGCGGGCGTCTATCTGCACGGCCTCGCCGCCGATACGCTGACCGCGCAGGGCCACGGCCCCGCCGGGCTGACGGCCGGCGAGCTGGCACCGATGGTGCGTACCTTGTTGAACCGGCTGTTCTATTCAGCGCCGCTTGCTTGACGCGCGCGATTGCTCTGAATACGAATCGCGTTCGCGGCGCTCGTCACACCGATGAAACATCGCGATCCCAATCATTGCGAGCGCGCGCAACGCCCTGCTGCCCGTCGCGCATCCCCGCTATACTGATTGCCTGCGCCGCGCGTCGGATCGATCGCGGGTCGCGGCGATACTCCAGCGGGCGCGGGCGCCGCCTCGCGTGTTCGCGAAGTTCGCCCGCTTCGCGAAGTATCGTCGGCACCTGTCCCGATCCGGGCCGCGTGGCATCGCTCCGACTGCATCGCCGCATCATTCTCGGCCACGCTTCATGCGCGCGCCTTCCTTCGTGCCCCTTGGTTAGACGGACGCTATGACCCAGAACTCGCTCCCCTCCTGGTCCTCGCTGCAGACGCATTACGACACGATTCGCGATGCGCATCTGCGCGACTGGTTCGCCCCCGAGAACGATCCCGCTCCCACGCGCGCCGAACGCTTCACGTTCGCGGGCGGCGGTCTCTCAGCCGATTTCTCGAAGCACCGCATCACCGACGAAACCCTGCAACTGCTCGTGCAACTCGCCCGCGAAGCCGGCGTCGAGAAGCGCCGCGACGCGATGTTCGCGGGCGAGGTCGTCAACCCGACCGAAGGCCGCGCCGCGCTGCACACGGCCTTGCGCGCAACCGACCCGAAGGCGCCGTTCTTCGCCGAAGTGCAGGCCGAGCGCAAGAAAATGGCCGCGTTCGCCGAGCAGGTCCGCAGCGGCGCATGGACCGGCTACACCGGCAAGCGGATCCGTCATGTCGTCAACATCGGCATCGGCGGCTCGGATCTAGGGCCGAAGATGGTCGTGCACGCATTGCATCATCTCGCGACGCCCGAGATCTCGACGCACTTCGTGTCGAACGTGGACGGCGCCGATCTGTACAACGTGATGCAGCAGATCGATCCCGAAGAGACGCTCGCGATCATCGTGTCGAAGACTTTCACGACGCTGGAGACGATGACCAACGCGCGCTCGCTGCGCGACTTTTTCATCCAGAAAGGCTGCCCGGAAAGCGCGCTGGCGAAGCACTTCGTCGGTGTGTCGGCCAATACCGCCGAAGTCGTCAAGTTCGGCATCGCGCAAGAGAACGTGTTCTCGATGTGGGACTGGGTCGGCGGACGCTACTCGCTGTGGTCGGCCGTCGGTCTATCGATCATGATCGCGGTAGGTCCGCAACAGTTCGACGAGCTGCTCGCCGGCGCCAACGAGATGGACCAGCACTTCCGCACCGCGCCGCTCGACAGGAACCTGCCGGTGCTGCTCGGCATGATCGGCATCTGGTATCGCAACTTCTTCGGCTCGCAGAGCTATCTGGTCGCGCCGTATTCGCAGGCGCTGCATTTCCTGCCGTCGTATCTGCAGCAGCTCGAAATGGAGAGCAACGGCAAGTCCGCGCGTCTCGACAGCGCGTTCGTCGACTATGCGACTTCCGCAGTCACGTGGGGCGAGCCGGGCACGAACGGTCAGCACGCGTTTTTCCAGATGCTGCACCAGGGCCCGACGATCGTGCCGATCGATTTCATCGCGCTGCTGACGCCCGAGCATCCGCTCGCGAGCCATCATCCGAAGCTGCTCGCGAACTGCTTCGCGCAGAGCGAAGCGTTGATGCTCGGTCGCACGCTCGAGGAAGCGAAGAAAGTGGCCGGCCCCGACAAGCCGGAACTCGCACCGCACCTGACGTTCCCCGGCAACCGCCCCACCGCGACGCTGCTGCTCGACGCGTTGACCGCGCGCACGCTCGGCGCGTTGATCGCGCTTTATGAGCACAAGGTGCTGGTGCAGGCGTCGGTGTGGAACATCAACCCGTTCGATCAGTGGGGCGTCGAACTCGGCAAGATTCTCGGCAAGGTGGTCGAGGCCGATCTGGGCGCGGCGAGTGCCGACGTGAAGAAGCATGACTCGTCGACGTCGGCGCTGATCGCGCGGGCCCGGGCTGCGTTGAAGCGCTGAATGGAAGTCTGGAGCGCACGATAGCGGGCGATAACGCGCCACAAACAGAACGAAGCGGGCTACGGCCCGCTTTGTTTTTGCTTCGACGACGACATGCTCGAGGTACGCGCGTGCAAGCCCGCGATCGGCCGGGCCATCAAGCGAGCCGCCCCGCTTCGATCGTCACCGTCGTATCGCAACGCCGCGCGAGTTCGATGTCGTGTGTCACGAGCACGAGCGTCGCGCCGTGCGCGCGATTCATCTCGAACATCAGATCGATCACCGCGTGGCCGGTGGCCGCGTCGAGACTGCCGGTGGGTTCGTCGGCGAACAGGATCGCCGGGCGCGTGACGAACGCGCGCGCGAGCGCGACGCGCTGCTGCTCGCCGCCCGACAGCAGCTTCGGATAATGACCGGTACGCTGCCCGAGCCCAACCTGTTCGAGCAGTTCACGCGCACGCGCGGCGGCCTCGCGTGTGCCGATGCCGCCTTGCAGTTCGAGCGGCAACGTGACGTTTTCGAGCGCGGTCAGATGCGGCATCAACTGAAACGACTGGAACACGAAGCCGACCGCGCCGCTGCGCAACGCGGCGCGGCCGTCTTCGTCGAGCTCGCCGAGTTCGCGCCCGAGCAGCCGAACCGAGCCCGCGCTGGCACTGTCCAATCCCGCGAGCAAGCCGAGCAGCGTAGACTTGCCCGACCCGGATGCACCGACGATCGCGACGCTGCTGCCGGCATCGATGGCAAGATCGATGTCATCGAGAATCGTCAGTTCGCCCGCAGCATCCTTAACCCTCTTGCACAAGCCCCGCACTTCAATGACTGGATCAGTTCTGTTTGGCATGGTGAAGCGTAGGTTGAAAGTGCGCGCCATCGCCCCTCGCGCCGCGGCGCTGTCTGCGGCATTCGGCGCGACCATGATGGAGGGCCGCCGCGCTGGTTTCGTTACCGTTGCGGGCTCACGCGGCGAATACGCCCGAACCCGCAAAGCCGGTGATCGTCGTGCTCGGCGACAGCATCTCCGCTGAGTACGGGCTGCCCCGCGATACGGGCTGGGTCGCGTTGATGCGTCAGCGTCTGGCCGAAGAGCGCATCGATTATAGCGTCGCCAATGCGAGCATCAGCGGCGACACGACGAGCGGCGGACGCGCGCGTCTGCCCGCGCTGATGGAACGGCTCAAACCGAGCATCGTGATCGTCGAGCTCGGCGCCAACGACGCGTTGCGCGGCGTGCCGCTCTCGACGACCGAGGACAACCTGCGCACGATCATCGAACAGGCGCAGCAAGGCCACGCGAAGGTCGTGCTCGTCGGCATGTACGTGCCGCCCAATTACGGCCCCGACTATACGCAAAAGTTCCACGGCCTCTACGGCCAGCTGTCGAAGGAGTTCCATGTGCCGCTCGTGCCGTTTCTTCTCGCCGGCATCGCGGATAAACCGGACATGTTCCAGGCCGATCAGCTCCACCCAACGCAGCAGGCACAGCCGCTGCTACTCAACAACGTGTGGCCCGCTGTCAAGCCACTTCTTCGCACAAGTTCGCCGCACTGAAAGACCTGCTAACGACTTGTTTCCGGAACCTGGGGGAACATGGATCGCCGAGCCGTTCGACATATGGGCAATCCCTGCCACCCGGCTCATTCTTGAGCGACTTCTGAGGAGATAACGTTGAAATATTTACCGTTAATCGCTTTGACCATTGCCATCTCGGCCTGCGCGGCTCAACCGCCGGCCGGCGTTCAGTCGGTGGGTCAAAGCCAGCAGCCGCCTCGCGCCGTCGCAACCTGCATCGCGCAGAAATGGGCGGATAGTTCGCAACAACAGGTGATCTCGCAAAACATCCTCGCCAACGATCAGGCCATGGACGTCTACGTCCCGGGCCAGCAGCCGCCCAACGGCGCGGCCGCGGTGGTCCGTCCTTCGTATAGCGGTAAGGGCACGTGGGTCGGCTTTCGCGCCGGCGGCGCTGGCGGTGGCAACGCCACCGGCGCGATCAGCGGCTGTCTGTAAAGCTGCCACCTGGCTGTAGATAAAAAAAGCCCCGCAAATGCGGGGCTTGCTTTTGGACGAGCAGGTAATGCTTACTGCGGCTTACTGATCGGCCGGCTGGGTGGCGCTGTCGAGCGTACCGTAGAACTTCACCTTCGAGCGCTCGCGCAGCGCTTTCAGATAGGCTTCGGTCTCCGACTGCGCGTCCACCTGCGCGATCTGCTGCTGCGCGGCAGCGAGATGCTGCGCGTCGGTGGCCGCGGGCTGCACGATCTGGTTCACGCGATAGATCGCATAGCCGTCGTCGCCGAGATCGACACCGACGTAGGCCGGCAACTTTTGCGCATCGACCTTGTAGATTGCGCTCAGTGCGGCAGGTGGCACGCCCTGCGCGTCATTGCGCGACACCTTCAGCGGCGACGAGAAACCGGCAGTCGCCTTCGACTTCTCGAACTCGGCCAGTTTCGCGACGCCGTCCTTGTGCGCTGCTTCGTTCGCCTGCACGGCGATCACCTTCTGACGCACCGCGTCCTTCACCGCGTCGAATGCGGGCACGGCAGCGGGCTTGTAGTCGGTCACGCGCGCAGCGATCAGCGTGTTGTTGCCGACGTCGATGGCCTGCGTATTGTTGTGCGCCGATACCGAGTCGTTCGCGAACACGGCTGCGAGGAACTTCGGGTTGTTCAGCGGGCTGTCGGGCGGCAGCTTCGGATCCGGCTGCGGCGTGACCGTCGCGGTCTGGATCTGCAGCTTGAATTTGTCAGCAGCCGGCTGCAGGCTCTTGGCCTTTTCATAGACGAGCGACGTGAAACCTTCCGAACTGTCGGTGAATGCCTTGCTCGCCAGTTGCGTCTTCAGCTCCCTGGCGATCTGGTCCTTCACTTCGTCGAACGACTTCGTGACCGCCGGCTTTACATCGGTGACCTTGATGATGTGGAAACCGAAGTCGGTCTGGACGATGCCGCTGATTTCGTCCTTCTTCAGCGCGAACACCGCGTCGTCGAACGCCTGGCCGCCCGCGATCATGCCGCGGCCGAAGTAACCGAGATCGCCACCCTTCGATGCCGAACCCGGATCCTGCGAGTTCTGCCGCGCGATCTGCGCGAACTGGTCCGGATGCGCCTTGAGCTGCGCGAGCAACTCCTCGGCCTTCTGCTTCGCTTTGGCCTTGTCGGCCGCGCTCGCGTCCTTCGGTGCCGCGATCAGGATATGGCTCGCGCGCACTTCGCCTTCGGTGCGGAAGTGGGCGATGTTGTCGTCGTAGTACTTCTTCAGGTCCGCGTCGCTCGGCTGCACCGATGCGCTCAGCGCGGCCGGCGACATCACCAGGTACTGGATCGTCGCCGTAGCGGGCGTCGCGAAGTCGTTGCGATGCGCGTCGTAGTACGCTTGCAGTTGCGCATCGGTCGGCTGGATCTTCGCCGCGTAATCGTGCGGATGGAACGCGATGCCCTGCACTTCACGCTGCTGCTGCGCGAGCTCGGTCAAGTGCTGCGCGAGCGTCTTCGACGTGAACGCGCTCGCCTCGATGCTCGCGGGCAGTTGTTGCATAGCGAGGTTGTAGCGCACGCGCTCGTCGTACTGATCGGGCGTCATGCCCTGCATCGCGAGCAGTTGCTTGTAGCGGTCGAGGTCGATCGACCCGTCGGGATTCTTCAGCGACGAGATCACCGGATCGGACAGCAGCGCGCGGCGCACCGCTTCGTCCGATGCGCTCAGATGCAGACGCTGCGTTTCGTCGGCAAGCACACGCTGCTCGATCATGCCGTCGAGCATCTGGCGACGGCGCTCCGGCGTGTCGAACGACTTCATGTCGAACTTCGCGCCGAGCATCTGACGCCCGCGGTCGATCTGCTGGCGCATCGCGTCGTCGTATTCGACACGGGTGATCTTGTGACCGTTGACACTCGCGACGTTTGCACTTTCGTCAAAGAAGCCGCGGAAACCCTGAATACCCACGAAACCCAACCCCGGCAAAATGACGAGGATGAGCATGAACATCATCAGGCGTTGGTGATTGCGGAAAAAATCGAGCATGCGTGAGGGGTGCCAAAAACAGAACGCCCGATCTTACAACAGCGGGCAACAAAAAAGGCGAACCGGAGTTCGCCTTTCGTGGATACTGGCGGAGTGGACGGGACTCGAACCCGCGACCCCCGGCGTGACAGGCCGGTATTCTAACCGACTGAACTACCACTCCTTATACTGCACTTTTGCGACTGGAAACACTGCAGCCGAACCTGAAACTGGTGGGTGCTGAGAGGCTCGAACTCCCGACCTACGCCTTGTAAGGGCGCCGCTCTACCAACTGAGCTAAGCACCCGTTTCGTGATTCAGTGCTTGATGTGTTTTCTGCGTTGCCGCTGCCCTCCCCGTGAATCGTTCATGCAGTCGGGTTAAGCAATTCTCAAGCAGCAAGCGCACTAGTTTAGCGCATCCTTCAGAGCTTTGCCAGGCCTAAATTTAGGAACTTTTGCTGCCTTGATTTTGATCGCGGCGCCCGTGCGCGGATTGCGTCCGGTGCGCGCGGTGCGCTTGCCGACCGCGAACGTGCCAAAGCCGACCAACGTCACAGATCCGCCCTTCTTCAACGTGTTTTTGACGCCCGCGATGACTGCATCGAGCGCACGGCCCGCCGCGGCCTTCGAAATGTCGGCTTGCTGTGCGATGTGATCGATCAATTCCGTCTTGTTCATTCAAACCCCCGTGAATATTTATTGGCAATCGTGACAGTGCTTTCCAGCACCTCCCGCCACGCGGCCGGCGCGAACGCCAGGCCGCCTCATTAGAAGCGGCCGAAACCCTTGTGTCAACCGGGGTTGAGCCTGATCGGCGTTATTTTAGAGGGGCGCTTTTGTCACAGTATGTTGCAGCGGAAAGACTGGCGATGCGGCCTGGCGACGAAGCCGCGCGGGCAAAAAAAACCCGCGGCTCTTGACCGCGGGTTTTTTGCTGCAGCGAACGACACCGCTGCAGAATGCTTTGGCGTCAGCGCATTCTGATGCGCATCGAACCTTAGTGCTTGACGACGTCCGTCGCTGCATCCTTGCCCGGCTCAGCCCCAACCGGCGCCGAGGGCTTCGGTTCTTCTTCCGGTAACGCCTGCGGTACACGCTCGAGCGCAAGTTCGAGCACCTTGTCGATCCAGCGGACCGGCACGATTTCGATCGCGTTCTTCACGTTGTCCGGAATCTCCGTCAAGTCCTTGACGTTTTCTTCCGGAATCAGCACCAGCTTGATGCCACCGCGATGCGCCGCCAGCAGCTTTTCCTTCAGGCCGCCGATCGGCAGAACTTCGCCACGCAGCGTGATTTCGCCCGTCATCGCGACATCGGCGCGCACCGGAATACCGGTCAACACCGACACCAGCGCGGTCGTCATCGCGATACCAGCCGAAGGACCATCTTTCGGCGTTGCGCCTTCCGGCACGTGGATGTGAATGTCCTGCTTCTCGAACGCTTCGTCCTTGATGCCAAGACGACGCGAACGCGAACGCACGACCGAGCGCGCCGCTTCGACGGATTCCTTCATCACGTCGCCGAGCGAACCCGTGCGGATCACATTGCCCTTGCCCGGCATCACCGCGGCTTCGATGGTCAGCAGATCGCCGCCCACTTCCGTCCACGCGAGACCCGTGACCTGGCCCACCTGATTTTCCTTCGCGGCCAGACCGAAGTCGTACTTGCGCACGCCGAGGAACGTGTCGAGGTTGCTGCCGTCGACCTTCACCGCGCCTTCCGCCTTCTTCAGCAGAAGCATCTTCACGACCTTGCGGCAGATCTTCGAAATTTCACGCTCGAGCGAGCGGACGCCCGCTTCGCGCGTGTAGTAGCGAATGATGTCGCGGATCGCAGTTTCCGTCACATCGACCTCGCCATCCTTGAGGCCGTTGTTCTTCTTCTGCTTCGGCAGCAGATAACGCTGCGCGATGCTGACCTTCTCGTCTTCGGTATAACCGGACAGACGAATCACTTCCATCCGGTCGAGCAGCGGCGGCGGAATGTTCAGCGAGTTCGACGTCGCCACGAACATCACGTCCGACAGATCGAAGTCGACTTCGACGTAGTGGTCGGCGAACGTGTGGTTCTGTTCCGGATCGAGCACTTCCAGCAGGGCCGACGACGGATCGCCGCGGAAATCCTGACCCATCTTGTCGACTTCGTCGAGCAGGAAGAGCGGATTGCGCACGCCGACCTTGGTCAGGCTTTGCAGGATCTTGCCCGGCATCGAACCGATGTACGTGCGACGGTGGCCACGAATCTCGGCTTCGTCACGCACGCCGCCCAATGCCATGCGCACGAACTTGCGGTTCGTCGCGCGCGCGATCGACTGACCGAGCGAAGTCTTACCGACGCCCGGAGGCCCCACCAGGCACAGGATCGGCGCCTTGACCTTGTCGACACGTTGCTGGACCGCGAGATACTCGAGAATGCGTTCCTTCACTTTCTCGAGACCGAAGTGGTCTTCGTCGAGCACGCGCTCCGCATTCGACAGGTCGTTGTTGACCTTGCTCTTCTTGCGCCACGGCAAGCCGATCAGCGTGTCGATGTAGTTGCGCACGACCGTCGCTTCCGCCGACATCGGCGACATCAGCTTGAGCTTCTTCAGCTCGGCGTCGGCCTTCTTCTTCGCTTCCTTCGGCATGCGGGCGGCCGTGATCCGCTTCTCGAGTTCTTCGAGATCCGCACCTTCTTCGCCTTCGCCGAGTTCCTTCTGGATCGCTTTGACCTGTTCGTTCAGGTAGTACTCGCGCTGACTCTTCTCCATCTGACGCTTCACGCGCCCGCGGATACGCTTTTCGACCTGCAGGATGTCGATCTCGGCTTCGAGTTGCGCGAGCAGATGCTCGAGCCGCTCGATCACCGGGAACATCTCGAGGATGTGTTGCTTCTGGTCGAGCTTGAGCGGCAAATGCGCCGCGATCGTGTCGGCGAGACGCCCTGCCTCGTCGATACCCGACAGCGAGGTCAGGATCTCCGGCGGGATCTTCTTGTTCAGCTTCACATACTGGTCGAACTGCGACACGATCGCGCGACGCAGCGCTTCGGTTTCAGCGCTGTCGGCGTGGTCAGGTTCGAGCGGCATGACTTCGCACGAGAACTGCGTTTCCTGTTCTTCGATGGAAAGCGTCTTCGCGCGCTGCAAGCCTTCGACGAGCACCTTCACGGTACCGTCGGGCAGCTTCAGCATCTGCAGGATGTTGGCGATACACCCTACTTCGTACATGTCCTTTTCGGTCGGCTCATCTTTCGCAGCCGTCTTCTGGGCGACGAGCATGATGTGCTTGCCGCCTTCCATCGCTGCTTCGAGAGCCTTGATCGACTTCGGGCGGCCTACGAAGAGCGGAATCACCATGTGCGGGAAAACGACTACGTCGCGCAGCGGGAGCAGCGGCAGCGTAATGCGTTCCGGCGGGAGGAGTTGGGTTCCTGACATTTCATTTCCCCATGAGTGGAATCAGTTCGTTCGATAGGTGAGGCCAGCAGAAAATATTGCAAGCCTCCGCGTGTGGGAAAAGTTCAGTGACTCCGAAGGTTCAGTGACTCCATAGTTGAGAACAACCAGCCTGACCACACGATAAACGAAAAAGCCGTTCACGTCGCCATGAACGGCCTTTTTGCAGAACTCGAAAGCCGATCAGTTCGAACCCGCGACCTTCGGCGCGTCTTCGTAGATCAGCAGCGGTTTGCCGTCGCCGTCGATAACGTTGTCGTCGATGATGACCTTGCTGACACCTTTCATTTGCGGAAGGTCGTACATGACATCAAGCAACGCCTGTTCCAGAATCGAACGCAGGCCCCGCGCGCCCGTCTTGCGGCGGATCGCCTTGCGCGCCACGGCCTGCAACGCGGCCGGACGGATTTCGAGTTCGACGCGCTCCATGCTGAACAGCTTGTGATACTGCTTGACCAGCGCATTCTTCGGTTCGACGAGAATCTTCATCAGCGCCGCTTCGTCGAGCTTGCCGAGCGTGGCGACCACCGGCAGACGGCCGATCAGCTCCGGAATCAGGCCGAATTTGATCAGATCTTCCGGCTCCACTTCGCGCAGCACTTCGCCGGCGTCGCGGTCCTGCTTGCTCTTCACGCTCGCGCCGAAACCGATGCCGGTCTTCTCGGTGCGATCGACGATGACCTTCTCGAGGCCGTCGAACGCACCGCCGCAGATGAACAGGATGTTCGTCGTATCGACCTGGATGAAGTCCTGGTTCGGATGCTTACGGCCACCTTGCGGCGGCACCGACGCCATCGTGCCTTCGACCAGCTTCAGCAGAGCCTGCTGCACACCCTCGCCCGACACGTCGCGTGTGATGGACGGGTTGTCGGACTTGCGACTGATCTTGTCGATTTCGTCGATGTAGACGATACCGCGCTGGGCCTTGTCCACCTCGTAATTACAATTCTGCAGCAGCTTCTGAATGATGTTCTCGACGTCTTCGCCGACATAGCCGGCTTCCGTCAGCGTGGTCGCGTCGGCAATCACGAATGGCACGTTCAGAAGGCGCGCGAGCGTCTGCGCAAGCAGCGTCTTGCCGGAGCCGGTCGGGCCGATCAGCAGGATGTTGCTCTTGGACAGCTCGATTTCGTCCTTCTTGTCGAGATGCTTGAGGCGCTTGTAGTGGTTGTAGACCGCGACCGCGAGGATCTTTTTCGCGCGCTCCTGACCGATCACGTACTGGTCGAGAATTTCGCGGATTTCCTGCGGGGTCGGCAGATCCGACTTGGACAAGCCGGCCTCGATGCCCGCGCCTGCAGCCTCGTCACGAATGATTTCGTTGCACAGATCGATACATTCATCGCAGATGAATACCGACGGGCCAGCAATCAGTTTCTTGACCTCATGCTGGCTCTTGCCGCAAAACGAGCAATACAACAGCTTTTCGCTGTTAGAACCTTTCTTGTCCGCCATAGATGTGTGAGCCTCCGGACACCGGATTAGATAATACGCCGTTTGCCCCCGCCACGCAGTTTGGGTGCGGCAGGGCTAGTGAGCACGATAACGGCGCTTGCCGCAGACGCCCGGACGGAAGTTGAACATTCACAACCGACCCGATGACGGTTTTGCCGCAACAGTGGGCAAAACAGCATGGCAAAACCGTACCAGATCAGGGACGCTTGTGCGCCACCTGGTCGACGAGGCCGTACGCCTGCGCGTCATCGCCGGACATGAAATTGTCACGGTCGGTGTCACGCGCGATACGTTCGACCGGCTGACCGGTGTGGTGCGCGAGCAGATGATTCAGCCGATCCTTCAGGTACAGGATTTCACGCGCCTGGATTTCAATGTCCGATGCCTGGCCGCGCGCGCCGCCGAGCGGCTGATGAATCATCACGCGCGAATTCGGCAGCGCGAAACGCTTGCCCTTAGCACCGGCCGCGAGCAGGAACGCGCCCATGCTCGCCGCAAGCCCCATGCACAGCGTCGAGACGTCCGGCTTGATGAACTGCATCGTATCGTAGATCGCCATACCAGCAGACACGGAGCCGCCCGGACTGTTGATGTAGAAGTAGATGTCCTTGTCCGGATTCTCGCTTTCCAGAAACAGCATCTGCGCAACCACCAAATTGGCCGTCTGGTCGTTCACTTCGCCCACGAGGAACACGATGCGTTCCTTCAGCAGACGCGAATAAATATCATAGGAGCGCTCGCCCCGACCGCTCGTTTCCACGACGATCGGCACCAGACCGAGTGCCTGCGCTTCGAGATCCCGGGACGACTGGGAGGTCAACGTGTCCAGCATTTGGGCGCGAAAGGTCATGCAATGGATCCTTGTCTGGAAATATTCTGAATATTAGCTGCTGGACACAGGTTGGTGCGACGAGCCCGTATTCAAGTGCCGTCTTCGTGTGGGCCGCACGACCGGATCCGGTACGTCACACAGATTCATGGCACAAAAAAACGGCGTGCCGGCCGTCGGTCGCTCCGACAGCCGGCACGCCGTTGCAGCGACGCTTACGCTTGCGCCGTTGCGCTTGCCAGTTCCTCGAAGCTCACTTCCTTGTCCGTCACCTTGGCCTTGCTGAGAACGAAGTCGACGACGTTGGCTTCAACGACATACGCTTCCATTTCAGCAAGACGTTGCTGGTTGGAATAATACCAGCGGACGACTTCCTTCGGGTCTTCGTAGCTTTTCGCGAATTCATCGACTTCGGCACGGATCTGCTCCGGCTTCGCCTGCAGTTCGTTCGACTTCACCAGTTCGGCCAGCACGAGACCCAGCTTGACGCGGCGCTCGGCCTGCTCCTTGAACATCGCGGCCGGGATCGGCGCGTCCTTCGCGTTCGGCACGCCGCGCTGTTCCAGATCCTGGCGAGCCATCGCGACGAGGCGCTCCTGATCCTGCTCGATCAGCGCGTTCGGGACGTCGAGCTCCGAGATTTTCAGCAGTGCGTCCATCACCTGGTTCTTGACGATGGCTTGCGTGCGGCGCTTCGCTTCGCGCTCGAGGTTGTCCTTGATTTCAGCGCGCATCTTGGTCAGATCGCCGTCTTCGATGCCGAGCGATTTCGCGAATTCGCCGTCGACTTCCGGCAGATGCGGCCATTCGATCTTCTTCATCGTGATCGTGAATTGCGCCGTCTTGCCCGCCACTTCCTTGCCGTGGTAGTCGTCCGGGAACGTCAGGTCGAATTCCTTCGCTTCGCCGACCTTCAAGCCGAGCGCCGCTTTTTCGAATTCCGGCAGCATGCGGCCTTCGCCGAGGATGAAGCCGAAGTCTTCGGCGCTACCGCCCTGGAATGCTTCACCGTCGATCTTGCCGACGAAGTCGACCGTCACGCGGTCGCCGTCTTTGGCGGCCGTGTCCGCGCCGCCGTCGCCGTGCTCGCCTGCCTCGCCGCGAGCGTGGAAGTGCACACGCTGTTTGCGCAGGATGTCCAGCGTGCGGTCGATTTCCGCTTCGCTGATGCTGGTCATGGTGCGCTCGATTTCAGCCGTGGCGACGTCGCCCAGCTTCACTTCCGGATACACCTCGAAGGTCGCGTCGAACGCGTAGCTGCCTTCACCAGCGTCGGTCTTCGGCGCGAAGCTCGGCTGACCCGCGACACGCAGGTTTTCGGTGCGGCTGATGTCGAAAAATTCCTTGCCGACCTTGTCGCTCAGCACTTCGGCTTCCACCTGGCCCGAATACTGTTGCGTCACCATCTTGAGCGGCACCTTGCCCGGGCGGAAACCCGGCATGCGCACGTTCTTCGCGAGTTGACGGATACGCGAATCCACTTCCTTCTGCACGGCATCCTTCGGCAGGGAAATCGTCACGCGGCGTTCGAGCTTGCCGAGGTTTTCAACAACGTTAGCCATGGCTTCAATCGTCCTAAAATTATTCGAGCGAATCAGTTATCTTCTCCGTGCTGCCCGTCGATGTCGCTTCGCATCGATTTGCGCCGATTGCATCGATCACGCACCTGCGCCGCGGGCTTGCAGGCCGTCGGCAGCACGGTTGAGTCCAAAGAGCCGAATATTTTAGCAAACTATTTGCGCGCCTAGCCGGGATTCGATGATTGCATCGAGCTTTCCCTGCATTCCGGGCGTTTTGAGGGCCATTTTCGGTTAGTTTTGACACAGCGAGCGCGATTTGCCGCTGGCATCGCTATCCGGTTAGCGTCATGCGTTCCTCGGCGCTCTTTAGTCATGCAACAGAACGTTCGCGTGGACGCTCGCACCCGCTCGCGGCCGACGCGTCGTGCCCGCGATCCCGCCTATGCCTTTCGACATATTCAGCCGACGCCCCCATGCTGATAAGCTAACGCACTCGGTCGGGCCGCCACCGCCGGTCACCAGCAGCCGGTCGCTTCATCCGCTCCAGCAACCGCTTACAACGACTCAAACCTCTCAGAGACACCATGCCGAATTCGTCGTCCTCGCCTGTCGTCGTCGTCGCTCCCGATTCATTCAAAGGCTCGCTCAGCGCGGAACAGGTCGCGCAAGCGATCGCATCCGGCGTCCAGCGCGCACGCCCCGACGCGAGCGTGCGCATCTGCCCGATGGCCGACGGCGGCGAAGGCACGCTCGACGCAATGCTCACGAGCGGCGGCGAGCGCCGCACGCTTAGCGTGCGCGGCGCGGCCGGTCCGACGCGCGCAGCGCTGACGGGCCTGCTCACGGACGGCAGCGCCATCATCGAAACGGCGGAAATCGTCGGCATTACGGACCCCGTCGGCATGGGCGTGCCGGTCGAGGCGCGCAGCACGCGCGGCGTGGGCGAAGCGATTCGCGCGCTGCTTGATGCCGGCGTGCGGCGCTTTTTCGTCGCGCTCGGCGGCAGCAGCACGAACGACGGCGGCGCCGGCCTGCTGACTGGCCTCGGCTTGCAACTGTTCGACGCGCAAGGCAACGTACTCGAAGGCACACCCGAGCAGCTTGCGGGCGTCGCGCGGGTCGATGCGTCGCTGCTCGACGCGCGGCTTGCCGACACGCAGTTCGTCGGCATGTCGGACGTCGACAATCCGTTGACCGGCGCGCACGGTGCGACCGCGATCTTCGGTCCGCAAAAAGGCGTGAAGCCAGAACAGGTCGCGCCGATCGACGCGGCGCTCGCGCGCTTCGCCGATCTGCTCGAAGCCGCGCTCGGCCGCACGGCGCGTGACCTGCCGGGCGCGGGCGCGGCGGGCGGCCTCGGCTTCGCATTGCACATGCTCGGCGCGCAGTTCGAGCCGGGCGCGGAAACCGTCGCGCGGCAAATCGGCCTCGACGCCGCGCTCACGGGCGCCAACTGGCTGATCACCGGTGAAGGCCGTTCCGACGTACAGACGCTGCACGGCAAGGCGCCGTTCATCGCCTGCGCGCATGCGCGTGCCGCGGGCGTGCCCGCCACGCTGCTGTCCGGCGCGATCGACCCCGCCGCGCTGCCGCGTCTTGCCGAATACTTCGGCGGCTGCTTTTCTCCGGCGCCGGGGCCGATCACGCTCGACGTCGCGATTCGCGATGCGGCGCGCCTGCTCGCCAACGAAGCCGAGCAGCTGACGCGCCTGAAATACGGCGTGCGTTGACCCGCGAAACGGTTGCCGCAACAATCACAGCGCCACGACCGTTCCACTCATCACGGGGTGACCATGAAGGACTCCGCCAAAGCCGGGCTCGAGCAGTTCCTCACGTATCGTCTGCATGTACTGAACAAACTGGCCGAGCGCGGCATCAGCGCGCGCTACGCGGCGAAGCTCGACGTGACGCTGCCCGAAGCGCGGGTGATTGCGACGGTGGGATCGTTCGGACCGTTCTCGATCATGGAGTTGGCACGCCATGCCAATCTCGACAAAAGCCAGGCGAGTCGCGCGGCCGAAGCGCTGATCCGGCAGGGACTCGTGCAGCGCGAAGCGAGCGCCGCGGACGGCCGCGTCGTGCTGGTCTCGCTGACGCAGGAAGGCCGCGCGCTCTATCGCAAAGTGATGCCGATCGCGCGCAAGTGGAACGGCGATATGTTCGAGTGCCTCGACGAAGAGGAAAGGGCCGCGTTCGGCGCGGCGCTCGACAAGGTGATCCGTGCCATGAACGCGCGGGAGTGATAGCGCGCGGCGAACCGGCCGTGTTTGAAAAGCGCCGTTTCACGGCATTGGGCGGCGCGTGTCAAAATTGAGCCTCGGCCAACGCGCCTTCACCCTCTTTTTCATCCAGGGACGCTTCAGTGGACATCAACAAACAGGTCGCGGCACTCACCGCGTCGGAACTCCAGACCGCCGGCGCGAGCCAGGCGAGCGCGATCGCGGTCAGCGTCGTACTGCGTCATCTTCGTTCGCCGGAACTGGCGAAACTGCTGTCGTCGGCATTTGAAAATCATCAGGCGGTGATGCTGCAAACGCCATGGCCGGACCAGATGCTGCAGGCGTTCGAGTCGACGCGCCGTTTCCTCGAAGGCGCCGCGCAAGCGGAATTGCCGGGCTCGCAGGAAGCGCCGGGAACGCCGGGTGCCTGAGTCGCGCGGTCGCGATGAAAGGCAGCGGAGCAACACTGAGGCCTTTCAGAAGACCGCGCAAAAAAGAAAAAACCCCGTCGGTCCAAAGACTTGACGGGGTTTTTCTTGACTACCAATAAGTGGTGCGAGGGAGGGGACTCGAACCCCTACACCCTTGCGGGCGTCAGGACCTAAACCTGGTGCGTCTACCAATTTCGCCACCCTCGCAGCCGGGTACGCCGCAATGCGTCGCGCCCGATTGTCCTGTGCACTCCCAAGCGCGCTGAACACGTGCCCGAAAGCGTAAGCGCGAGATTCTAACCGATTGATTCGCGCTTGTCTGCACCCGGCGGTATCTGCGCGCGCGACGCCGATGCTACAATTTTCGGCTCGTCGAGACGGGCGCCGCGACGGACGTCGGCGCCCTTCTCGCCAGTCCTTCCCCACACTCTCATCCCGTGAATTTCGACGACTATTGCCAGCAGAAAGCGGCGCCCCCAGGATCGAGCACCTACTATGCGCTTCGCCAGGCGCGCGCCGCCAGTCAGCCGCTGTTGACGGCGCTCTTCGCATTGCGTCGCGAGTTCGAGGAAACGGTCAAGGAGACGAGCGATCCGGCGGTCGGCCGCACGAAGCTCGCGTGGTGGCAGAAAGAAATTGCCGCGCTGGCCGCCGGCTCGCCGTCGCATCCGGTGTCCAAGGCACTCGCGGCCTATCTGCCCGACGCGCAGGCCGAATGTCGGGCTCTGCAGGAACTGCTCGCGGGCTTCGAGATGGATCTCGACCAGGCACGCTATCTCGACTATCCGAACCTGCGGCGCTATGTGCAGGGTGTCGGTGGCAATTTTGCTTCGCTGGTGTCGCGCGCGGCTGCAACCGGATCGGCCGACGATGCCGCGCATGCGTCGGCGTGGGCCGCTCCGCTCGGCGAGGCGCTGATGCTCGCGCAGTTCGTCGCCGAAACCGGCAACGATGCCCGGCACGGCCGCATCTACGTTCCGATCGACGAGATGCAACGCTACAACGTCACCGCCGCCGATCTGATCAACCGCAAATACACCGACGCTTTCACCGAGCTGATGCGGTTCGAAACGAATCGCGCGCGCGACGCGGTGCAGACCGCGCTCGCCGCGGTGCCCGCCAGCGCGCGGCGCGCGCAGCGCACGCTGCTCGCGCTCGCGGCGCTCGCGTTGGCGTTGCTCGATGAAATCGAGCACGACGGTTATCACGTGCTGCATCAACGCATCGCGTTGACGCCGATCCGCAAGCTATGGATCGCGTGGCGCGCGAAGTAGCCTGAGCGCCGGGCGCGTCGATTCGCGCCCAGCGCCCAGCGCTCACGCCCGCAGCAACGGCAGCGGCTCGAACCGCTGCTGCAGAATCGCAGGCGCGTCCAACCCCCGCCAGGGCCCGAGCACCGTCGCATAAAGCTGGCGAAAATCCACGCCGACCGGCAGGTTGCCATTCCCATCGAGCCGCGCAAGCATCGGCGGCACGCCAAACAAACCGCCCTGCACGCGACCGCCCGTCACGAAGTGCGGCGCCACCGTGCTGTGATCGGTGCCGCTACTCTGGTTCTCGCGCGGACGGCGCGCGAATTCCGCGTACGTCATCACGAGCGTATCGTTCCACCGGCCCAACTCGACGAGCGCGGCCTGCATCGCCACCATCCCTTGCGCGAACTGTTTGAGCAACTCGGCCTGTTGTCCCGGCTGGTTCTGGTGCGTATCGAAACCGTTCAGCGTTAGCCGTGTCACGGCCACGCCCTGCCCGCTCAACGGCTGCTCCAGTGGCGCGCGTCCGGCGCCAGCCATCTTCAGCGTGTCCGAAGCGGCCAGCACCTGCATTGCCGTTTTGATCGAACTGCCGAACGCGCCGCCCGGAAACGCGGTCTTCAACTGAGGCTGCCCTTGCGTCGCACGCAGCCGACCGGCCGGTTTCACGATGTCGTTTTCGACGTCGAGAAGAGGCGCGAGCGCGGGATTGCGCTCGTGCAAGGACACTGACATCGCGAGTCGAGAGGCCCTGACGAACTGCGCGGGATTGACCAGCGCGATCGCGCGCGCCGTTTGCGAGCGGCCCGATTTCGGCGCTGCCGATCACGACGCTGTCGGCCGCGAAACCGATGGGCACCGGCCTCATCGCGAACGCGCGCGTGAGCCAGCCGTCGCGCAGATATCGGTCGGAGCGTGACGCGGTATCCCAGATCTCGATCGAACGGAAATGCGACAGGTTCGGCGGATAGAACAGGTTCTCGCCGAGCGCGCGTATCTGCGCGGCGAACGGCGCCGTGTCGTCGTAGCCGACAGCGAATGCGCGCAGCGCGCCGATCACGAACTCGACCGGCGACTTCACCAGCACCGCGCGATTGCCATCGCTCCAGAACGCATCGCTGAGAAAAGAGCGCGCGTAGCGTCACCTCGATGTCATAACCGCTCGCGCGAAACTGCATGGCGATCGGCTCGACGCGTGCCGGGTCCTGCGTGTCGGAGATGTGACGCTGATCCGGCGTCCATGCGTTGCGCTCGGCGCGCGTTGGGATCGGCTCCAATACAGTCGGGAGGTCGCGATATCGCTTCGCGGCGCGCTCGTGAGTAGCGTGACATCGTGAGCCGAGGCGCCTGTATGCACGAAGACGCGCACAAAAACGCGCCGGCGCTGGCGACTCAACGGAGCAGCGGAGCAGCGGATCAGAAAGTGGACGCTGAAGATGCAACGGGATTTTTCACGCGGCAATGCGCGCGCTGGGATTAACGCTTGTACAACTCGCGCACGGCGTCTTCGATGTGCTGCCGCAACAGCCGACGCTCTTCGGGCGTCATATGCCCGTCGCGGCGACGTTGATCGAGATCGGGGGGAACCGCGGTGCGCAGCATCGCGTCAGAGGCAGGGCGATCGATGCTCGGGTTGTGGCGGCTGGTTCTGCCATTGCCCAAGCGGGGCGCATGCTCGCTCGCCGCTCTATCCGCGGACGGCTGCGCATGAGCGAGCGTCGGGCCCAGTGTGCCTGCCAGCGTACCGGCAACCGCCAGTGCAATCACGCTCAGGCGCACGTTTGGCCAAACCCCTCCCTTCATGTTGTTCCCTTCGTGGCGCGGCAACCGGCTACCTCAGATGCGTATACAAACCCCGGTAACAGCCGGGTGCGAGAGTTTTGTCGAGTGAAGTATCCACCGAACAGCCGCATTCAGTAAAGCAGTCTAAACGCGCATACTTTACGTCGCGCCACACCGCGGGTAAATTTTGTAACCGACTGTAACCCCAGAAATGGTGTAACCGCGCACCACTTTCTAATCGCGCTAAGATGCCGACCATGGAAACCAAAAACCCTTCGAAAATCCTCGTCGTCGACGACGATCCACGCCTGCGCGATCTTCTGCGCCGCTACCTCGGCGAACAAGGCTTCAACGTCTACGTCGCCGAAAATGCGCCGTCAATGAACAAGCTCTGGGTGCGCGAGCGCTTCGATCTGCTGGTGCTCGATCTGATGCTGCCCGGTGAGGACGGCCTGTCGATCTGCCGGCGACTGCGCGGCAGCAACGACCGCACGCCGATCATCATGCTGACGGCCAAGGGTGAGGATGTCGATCGCATCGTCGGCCTCGAGATGGGTGCCGACGACTATCTGCCCAAGCCGTTCAATCCGCGCGAACTGGTCGCGCGCATTCACGCGGTGCTGCGTCGCCAGTCGCCGTCCGAGTTGCCCGGCGCTCCGTCCGAGACCACCGAGGTCTTCGAGTTCGGCGAGTTCGCGCTGAATCTCGCCACCCGCACGCTGACCAAGGCCGGCCAGGAAATTCCGCTCACCACCGGTGAGTTCTCGGTGCTGAAGGTATTCGCGCGTCATCCGCGTCAGCCGCTGTCGCGCGAAAAGCTGATGGAACTCGCACGCGGCCGTGAATACGAGGTCTTCGACCGCAGCCTCGACGTGCAGATCTCGCGTCTGCGCAAGCTGATCGAGCCGGATCCGGGCAGCCCGCGCTTCATTCAGACCGTGTGGGGCCTCGGCTACGTCTTCATCCCCGACGGTGCAGCCTGAGTTTGTGCTCCGTTTTCGTTTCTGTGTCACATAAGAAGGGCCCATGCGGATCGACCGGCGCCTCCTGACGCTCGCGTTCGGCGGCCTTTTCTGGCGGACCTTTCTGCTGATCGCGCTGTTGATCGCAGTCAGTCTCGCCGCGTGGTTCCAGAGCTTTCGCGTGATCGAGCGTGAGCCGCGCGCGCAGCGCGTGGCTCTGCAACTCGTCGCGATCGTCAAGCTCACGCGCACCGCACTCCTCTATTCCGATCCCGACCTGCGGCGCGCGCTGCTGCAGGATCTGGAGAGCAACGAAGGGGTGCGCGTGTACCCGCGCGAAGCCACCGACAAATACAAACTCCAGCCCGACGAATCGTTGAATCGCCTGATCGAGCACGACATCCGCGGCCGTCTCGGCGACGACACCATAATCGCGCAGAGCGTCAACGATATCAACGGCGTATGGATCAGCTTCAAGATCGACGACGACGATTACTGGGTCGCGCTCGACCGCGATCAGCTCGACAACGCCACCGGCCTGCAATGGGCCGGCTGGGGCGTGTTCGCGCTCGCGCTGTCGCTGTTCGGCGCGGCGTTCATCACGAGTCTGGTGAACCGGCCGTTCGCGCGTCTGGCGATGGCCGCGCGCCGGGTCGGCTCGGGGCAATCGCCCGAGCCGCTGCCCGAGCGCGGCATGGGTGTGGCCGCCGAAACCAATCGAAGCTTCAACCAGATGGTGCGCGACCTCGAACAGCTCGAGGCGGACCGCGCGCTGATGCTCGCGGGCATCTCGCACGATCTGCGCACGCCGCTCGCACGGCTGCGGCTCGAGACCGAAATGAGCCCGTCCGATCAGGCCACCAAGGACGCGATGGTCGACGACATCGAGCAAATGGACATGATCATCGGCCGCTTCCTCGACTACGCGCGTCCCGTGCAGCGTGTGCCGGAACCGGTGGACCTCTCGGTGATCGCGAGCGAACTCGCCGCACGCATGCAAAGCGAGGACAGCATGCGGCTGATCACGCGGCTCGCTCCGTCGGCGGTGATCGAGGCCGATGAAACCGACATGCGTCGCGTGGTCGGCAATCTGCTCGAGAACGCGCGCAAATATGGCCTCAGCGACGGCGACGGTGTGCCGCGCGTCATTCTCGAAACGCGCGTGTCGCACTCGCGCGTCGAACTCTCGGTGGTCGACGAAGGCCCCGGCATTCCCGAAGACCAGCTCGCGCTCGTCACGCGGCCGTTCTATCGTGTGAATTCGGCGCGCACCCAGGCCAACGGCACGGGCCTCGGCATGGCGATCGTGCAGCGGCTCGTCGCCCGTTATCGCGGCGCGCTACGGCTGCGCAACCGCTCGCCCGGACCCGGGCTTGAAGTGACGATCGAGTTTCCGCTCGCGAAAAGCGCGTGAGCCGACGACGCGCGGCACCGCGCGCCGTCGCCATTCGAAACACGCCGCTTGTTGCGACTTCCGAAGGAGCCTTTGCATGAAAACCGTTGGCGATAAACTCGAAGCGTTCACCGTCATTGCCGCCAAGCCGGGCTTCAACCATCACGAAGAACACGGCGTCTCGGCGTTCGAATACATCACCGAGCAGTCGTTTCCAGGCAAATGGAAAATCATTTACTTCTATCCGAAGGATTTTTCGTTGGTCTGCCCGACGGAAATCGTCGAATTCAGCAAGCTCGTCAAGGAGTTCGAGGACCGCGAGGCCGTGCTGCTCGGCGGCAGCGTCGACAATGAATACGTGAAGCTCGCATGGCGCCGCGAGTACAAGGAGCTCGACAGGCTCAACCACTACTCGTTCGGCGACGTGAAAGGCGAACTGATCGACCAGCTCGGCGTGCGCGACAAGGAAGCGGGCGTCGCGCTGCGCGCGACCTATATCGTCGATCCGGACAACACGATCCAGCACGTGTCGGTCAACAATCTGTACGTGGGCCGTAATCCCGAAGAAGTGCTGCGCATCCTCGACGGCCTGCAAACGGACGAGCTGTGTCCGAGCAATCGGACGATTGGCGGCGCGACGCTGTAAGCGGCACCGCCCGTCACCCAAACAAAAATCCCGTTCAGCTCCTGACCAACAACACCGCGGCCTGCGCCTCGATGCCCTCGCCGCGGCCGAGATAACCGAGCTTCTCGTTCGTCTTCGCCTTGACGTTCACGCGCTCGATCGGCAGACCGAGGTCCGCCGCGATATTGGCGCGCATCCCTTCGATATGCGGTGCGAGCTTCGGCGCCTGCGCGATCACGCTGCTGTCGACGTTGCCGATCGCAAAGCCGGCCGCCTTCACGCGCGCCACGCATTCGCGCAGCAGCACGCGGCTGTCGGCGCCGGCGAACTTCGCGTCGGTATCGGAGAAGTGGCGGCCGATATCGCCCAACGCGGCCGCGCCAAACAGTGCGTCGGTGATCGCGTGCAGCAGCACATCCGCATCCGAGTGACCGAGCAGCCCACGCTCGTACGGAATCGTTACGCCACCGATGATCAACGCGCGCCCCGGCACCAGCGCATGCACGTCGTAGCCCTGCCCAATTCTGAAATCCATGTGCGTCACGTCCTCAAGTGCTGAAGCTTTTAAAGCTTCTTTAAAGCCTTTCTAAATCTTTCCAATGTGCCCAGGCGCGGTTTCACGAACCGGCGGGGCGGCTCAGAATCGCCTCGGCCAGATCGAAATCTTCCGGATACGTGACCTTGAAGTTACGCAGGCTGCCTTGCACGAGCTTCGGCGCGTGGCCCGACCATTCGATCGCGCTCGCCTCGTCGGTCAGATCGTGGCCGTCGGCCTGCGCGCGCAGGATCGCCTCGCGCAGCATGCCGATGCGGAACATCTGGGGCGTCTGCGCCTGCCACAAGCCGTCACGCGCTTCGGTTTGGGCGATGCGGCCATCGGCCGACGCGCTGTCGATACGCTTCAAGGTATCGGCGACCGGCAACGCCATGATGCCGCCGACCGCATCGTCCTTGAGCGAACCGATCAGCGTACGGATCAGCGCCGCCGTGATGCCCGGCCGCGCCGCGTCGTGCACGAGCACCCAGTCGGCGTCGTGGGCGCCGAACTCGGCGAGCGCGTGCAGACCGTTGAGCACCGACGCCTGGCGCGACGCGCCGCCCACGCGACGCACCGCGAAGCGCAGATTGCCGAAGCGGCGGGCGTCGAAGTGCTGGTCGTCGGGCGCGATGACGACGAGCGTCTGCGTGAATTCGCTGCACGCGTCGAACGCGGCGAGCGAGTAATGCAGCATGTCGCGGCCGGCGACGGTGCGGTATTGCTTGGGCATCGCGGCGCCGGAACGGCTGCCGGTGCCTGCGCACGGGATCAGGGCAAAGAGACGGGAAGTCACGAGTGCGGATGCCGCCAGGTCAAAGTAAAGGACGGATTTTATAATAGGTCCTTCGCATCCACGCCCGTACACGCGTAAACTTGGCCGTCGCGTGAACCCCGAGCCGCCCCTTTTTCTCCTTTATGCCAGACATCGCCGCATCCTCGCAGTCCACCCCGCCCGTCGCGCTCGTCAAGGCCGGCCAGCGTTTCGCCTTCGACGGCACGCGCGGTTCGTCCGACGCGCTGCTGATCGCCCGCTACCATCTCGCGTATCGCGAGAAGATGCCGCTGCTTGCGGTGGTCTGCGAAAACGCGCTCGACGCGCAGCGGCTGTCGCAGGAAATCGGCTTCTTCGCGCCGGACGCGCGCGTGCGCCTCCTGCCCGACTGGGAGACGCTGCCTTACGACACGTTTTCGCCGCACCAGGACCTCGTCTCCGAGCGTCTCGCGACGCTGCACGACCTCGGCGAAGGCCGCTGCGACATCCTGCTCGTGCCGGCCACGACGGCCTTGTACCGGATGCCGCCCGCGTCGTTTCTGGCCGCCTACACGTTCTCGTTCTCGCAAGGCGAGCGGCTCGACGAAGCGAAGCTGAAGGCGCAGCTGACGCTCGCCGGCTACGAGCACGTGAGCCAGGTGGTGCGTCCCGGCGAATATTGCGTTCGCGGCTCGCTGCTCGATCTGTTCCCAATGGGCTCGCCGCTGCCCTACCGGATCGACCTGTTCGACGACCAGGTCGACTCGATCCGCGCGTTCGACCCCGACACGCAGCGCAGCCTCTATCCGGTCAAGGACGTGCGCCTGCTGCCGGGCCGCGAATTCCCGTTCGACGAGGCCGCGCGCACCGCATTCCGCAGCCGCTGGCGCGAGACTTTCGAGGGCGATCCGAGCCGCGCGTCGATCTATAAAGACATCGGCAACGGCGTGCCGTCGGCGGGTATCGAATACTATCTGCCGCTGTTCTTCGAGGAGACGGCCACCCTCTTCCATTACCTGCCCGACGGTTCGCAACTCGCGTTCGTCGGCGATCTGGACGCGGCGATCCGGCGCTTCACCAACGACACGAAGCAGCGCTTCAATTTCCTGTCGCACGACCGCGACCGGCCGATTCTCGAACCGCAGAAGCTGTTCCTGTCGGACGAGGATTTCTTCACGTTCGCGAAACCGTTCGCACGGCTCGTGCTGCCCAGCAACGGCGACGGCGCCTGGTCGATCGCGCTGCCGAACCTCGCGATCGATCGTCACGCCGACGATCCCGTCTCGGCGCTGCGCGCGTATCTGAGCACGACGCCGAACCGGGTGCTGTTCGCCGCCGAATCGGCGGGCCGCCGCGAGACGCTGCTGCAACTGCTCGCCGACAACCAGCTGAAGCCCGCCTCGGCCGACAGCTTCGCCGACTGGCTCAAGAGCGACGCGCGTTTCTCGCTCGGCGTCGCGCCGCTCGCGAACGGCTTCGCGCTGCCGGGCGACGGCATCGCGATCATCACCGAAACCGAGCTGTACGGGCCGCTCGCGCGCCGCGCGGGACGCCGCCGCCAGGAACAGGCGAGCAACGTCGATTCGATGGTGCGCGATCTGTCCGAGCTGAAGCCCGGCGACCCGGTCGTGCATTCGCAGCACGGTATCGGCCGCTACATGGGTCTCGTGACGATGGATCTCGGCGAAGGCGAAACCGAGTTCCTGCACCTCGAATACGCGGGCGACAGCAAGCTCTACGTGCCGGTCGCGCAATTGCACGTGATCTCGCGCTATAGCGGCGCCGATCCGGAAAGCGCGCCGCTGCATTCGCTCGGCTCGGGCCAATGGGAAAAGGCCAAGCGCAAGGCCGCGCAGCAGATCCGCGACACCGCTGCCGAGCTGCTCAACCTGTACGCCCGCCGTGCCGCCCGCGAGGGCCACGCGTTCGCGCTCGAACCGAAGGACTACGTGAAGTTCGCCGAGAGCTTCGGTTTCGAGGAAACGCCGGACCAGGCCGCCGCGATCGCGGCCGTGATCGGCGACATGACGAGCGGCAAGCCGATGGACCGGCTCGTGTGCGGCGACGTCGGCTTCGGCAAGACCGAGGTCGCATTGCGCGCGGCGTTCATCGCGGTGATGGGCGGCAAGCAGGTCGCGCTGTTGTCGCCGACCACGCTGCTCGCCGAGCAGCACACGCAAACCTTCAGCGACCGCTTCTCCGACTGGCCGGTGCGCATCGCCGAGCTGTCGCGCTTCAAGTCGACCAAAGAAGCCAACGCGGCGATCCGGCAGATCAACGAAGGCACGGTCGACATCGTGATCGGCACGCACAAGCTGCTGTCGTCCGATGTGCAGTTCAAACGGCTCGGGCTCGTGGTCATCGACGAGGAGCATCGCTTCGGCGTGCGTCAGAAGGAGGCGCTGAAAGCGCTGCGCGCGGAAGTCGACGTGCTGACGCTGACCGCGACGCCGATTCCCCGTACGCTCGGCATGGCGCTCGAAGGCCTGCGCGATTTTTCGGTGATCGCAACGGCGCCGCAAAAGCGCCTCGCGATCAAGACCTTCGTGCGGCGCGAGGAAGACAGCGTGATTCGCGAAGCAATGCTGCGCGAGTTGAAGCGCGGCGGCCAGGTCTACTTCCTGCACAACGAAGTCGAGACGATCCAGAATCGCCGGCAGATGCTCGAAGAGCTGGTGCCCGAAGCGCGCATCGCGGTCGCGCATGGACAGATGCACGAGCGGGAACTGGAGCGGGTGATGCGCGACTTCGTCGCGCAACGCGCGAACGTGCTGCTGTGCACGACGATCATCGAAACCGGCATCGACGTGCCGAGCGCGAACACGATCCTGATCCACCGCTCCGACAAGTTCGGCCTCGCGCAATTGCATCAGCTGCGTGGCCGGGTCGGCCGCTCGCATCACCAGGCGTACTCGTATCTGCTCGTGCACGATCCGCAGGGGCTCACCAAGCAGGCGCAACGGCGGCTCGAAGCGATCCAGCAGATGGAGGAACTCGGCTCGGGCTTCTATCTCGCGATGCACGACCTCGAAATTCGCGGCACCGGCGAGGTGCTCGGTGACAAGCAGTCGGGCGAGATTCACGAGATCGGCTTCCAGCTTTATACCGACATGCTCAACGACGCAGTGAGGGCGCTCAAGAACGGCAAGGAGCCAGACCTCACCGCGCCGCTCGCCGCGACCACCGAGATCAACCTGCATTCGCCGGCGATCCTGCCGTCGGACTATTGCGGCGACGTGCAGGAACGTCTGTCGCTGTACAAGCGCCTCGCGAACTGCGAACACAACGATTCGATCGACGGCATCCAGGAAGAGCTGATCGACCGCTTCGGCAAGCTGCCGCCGCAGGCGCATGCGCTGGTGGAGACGCATCGACTGCGGCTCGCCGCGAAGCCGCTCGGCATTTCGAAGATCGATGCCGGTGAAGCGGTGATCGGCCTGCAGTTCATCCCCAATCCGCCCGTCGACGCGATGCGGATCATCGAGATGGTGCAGAAGCACAAGCACATCAAGCTCGCGGGTCAGGACAAGCTGCGAATCGAAACGCGCAGCCCGGATCTCGCGGTGCGCGTCGCGACCGTCAAGGAGACCTTGCGCGCGCTCGGTTCGCCGAGCCGCGGCACGGCGGCGGCGCCGGCTCGCTGAGCGCGGCACGCTGGGCGCACAGGCTCGTGAAAACCGCAAAAAACGGGGGGACGTCCCCCGTTTTTTTGCGTCGATGCTGCACTGCGCCAACGCGTGCCCGGCTTTTTGGACATCCTGACGAAAATGCAATTTGGGATATGATCGATAGACACAAAACGCTGGAGTCACGTCATGTCTCACGTCGCTGAAACAGCGCAATCGTTGCAGTCGTCCGCCTCCTCCACGTCCCCCGCTTCTCCGATATCTCTGCCCTGGGTCACCCGTCTCGTGTCGATGGACACGGTGAGCCGCAATCCAAACCTCGGCCTGATCGAAACCGTGCGCGACGAGCTGCGCGCGGTCGGTATCGACGCGACGCTGACGCACGGCAAGGGCGGCAAATGGGCGAACCTGTTCGCGACCATTCCCGCGCACGACGGCGAAACGAACGGCGGCGTCGTGCTGTCGGGCCACACCGACGTCGTGCCGGTGGACGGCCAGCAATGGGACAGCGATCCGTTCAAGCCGGAGATTCGCGGTGACAAGCTCTATGGCCGCGGCACCTGCGACATGAAGGGCTTCATCGGCGCGGCGCTCGCGCTCGTGCCGGACATGCAGCGCACGAAGCTCGCGAAGCCGATCCACTTCGCGCTGTCGTTCGACGAGGAAGTGGGCTGCGTGGGCGCGCCGCTTCTGATCGCCGATCTGCTGAAGCGCGGCGTGAAGCCGGACGGCTGCATCGTCGGCGAGCCGACCAGCATGCGCCCGATCATCGCGCACAAGGGCATCAACGCGTATCAGTGCTGCGTACGCGGCCAGGCCGCGCATTCGTCGCTGACGCCGAAGGGCTTGAACGCGATCGAGTACGCGGCTCGCCTGATCTGCTACATCCGCGACATGGCCGACCAGTTCCGCGCGCAAGGCCCCTTCGACGAACTGTACGACGTGCCGTTCAGCACCGCGCAGACCAGCACGATCACGGGCGGCAACGCAATCAACACGGTGCCGGCCGAATGCCAGTTCCAGTTCGAGTTCCGCAATCTGCCGACGCTCGATCCCGAGCAGATCTTCGCGCGCATCGACAGCTACGCGCGCGAAACGCTGCTGCCGAAAATGCTGCGCGAGCATCCGACGGCCGCGATCGAGATCACGAAGATCGCCGCGGCGCCCGGACTCGATTCGTCTGAACAGGCCGCGATCACGCAGCTCGTACGCGCGCTGACGGCCGACCAGGACAAGCGAAAGGTCGCATACGGCACCGAGGCCGGCCTGTTTTCGAACGCGGGGATTCCGAGCATCGTCTGCGGCCCCGGCGACATCCAGCAGGCGCATAAGGCGAACGAATTCGTCGAGCTCGCGCAGCTCGTCGCGTGCGAGCGCTTCTTGCGCAAGTTCATCCACAGCATGTCGGTCGAGGCCGCTTAGCCCGTTTCGTTGCAGCGGCGCGCAGCCGCAGTGAACCTGCGCGCCGAGCCACGGGCCTCAGCGACATCGACGACTCCGGAGCGACCGCCATGTCCAGCGCCATGCCGCAGCACACGGATCACACGATCGACGGTGAGCCGATCCCCACGCTCGACGACATCGCCGCGCAGCACTTCGCGTTGACGCCCTGGGTCGCGCGCACGCCGGTGTTCGACCGGCTCGACTTCTCGTCGCTGCGCGGCACCGTCGTCAATTTCAAGTTCGAGCTGCTGCAGGCGGGCGGCAGCTTCAAGGCACGCGGCGCCTTCACGAACCTGCTCGCGCTCGACGACGCGCAAAAGAGCGCGGGTGTCACCTGCGTGTCGGGCGGCAATCACGCGGTGGCGGTCGCCTATGCGGCGATGCGGCTCGGCGTCAGCGCCAAGGTCGTGCTGTTCAGCGCGGCGAATCCGGCCCGCGTCGCGTTGTGCCGCGAGTACGGCGCCGACATCGTCTATGCGGAAGATCTCGCCGAAGCGTTCGAACTGGTGCGCCGCGTCGAGGCCGAGGAAGGCCGCTATTTCGTGCATCCGTTCAACGGCTATCGCACGGTGCTCGGCTCGGCGACGCTCGGCTACGAATGGGCCACGCAAACGCCCGACCTCGAAGCGGTGATCGTGCCGATCGGCGGCGGCGGACTCGCGGCCGGGGTCTCCACCGCGCTGCGGCTCGCGAATCCGAACGTGCACGTGTACGGCGTCGAACCCGAAGGCTCGGACGTGATGAGCAAGAGTTTTGCCGCCAACCATACGGTCAGAATGGGCCACATGCACAGCATCGCCGATTCGCTGATGTCGCCGCATACCGAGCAATACAGCTACGAGCTGTGCCGCCGCCATGTCGATCGGATCGTCACCGTGTCCGACGACCAGTTGCGCGAGGCGATGCTGATCCTGTTCAATCAGCTGAAGCTCGCGGTCGAGCCGGCTTGCGCGGCCGCCACGGCCGGCTTGCTCGGACCGCTGCGCGAACAGTTGCAGGGCAAACGCGTGGGCGTGCTGCTGTGCGGCGCCAATATCGACCCGGTCAGTTTTGCCGCGCATCTGGAGCGCGCGCGCCATAGCGAGTCACAGTTTCCTCATTAGCGACGCGCAGCAGATGCGCTTGTTGCCTTGCGGCCAAAGCACTAGCCTATCCGCTTCAGGTTGGTATGATTCGGCTATTCACATCAGGGAGGTGTAGGTATGAGCATGATCCAGGAATTTAAAGAATTTGCCCTCAAAGGCAACGTGATGGATCTGGCAGTCGGTGTGATTATCGGCGGCGCGTTTTCCACCATTGTCAATTCCGTGGTTAAAGACCTGATCATGCCGGTTGTCGGGGTCGCTACCGGCGGCCTCGATTTCTCCAATCTGTTCGTTCGCCTTGGCCATATTCCGGCCACTTACAAAGGCAACCCCGAATCGTATAAAGACCTGCAGACGGGTGGCGTGGCGGTGTTCGGTTACGGTTCGTTCATTACCGCGACGATCAACTTCATCATTCTCGCGTTCATCATCTTTCTGATGGTCAAGTTCATCAACAAACTGCGCAAGGAGCCGCAAGCCGCGCCGGCGGAGCCGCCGCCGCCGCCGGAAGACGTGCTGCTGCTGCGCGAGATCCGCGATTCGCTGAAGAACCCGCAGCGTTAATCGTCGAATCAAGCTCGGGTTGGACGGCCTGAGCCAGTGAAATCAAAAGGCCTGTTGCGATCGGCGTCGCAACAGGCCTTTGTGTTTTCACGCTGCCTTCAGCGCGCTGCGCTTTATCGAGCCTTACCCTTCCTGTTGCGCCTTCAATTGCGCCGCGCTTTCGATCATCGCTTCGAGCTGGCCGAAATTGACAGGCTTCGTCAGATGCGATGTAAAGCCCGCGCTCAAACAGCGGCGCACGTCCTCGTCGGTGCCGAAGCCGGTCAGCGCGACGGCTGGCACGTCGGAATGTTCGCGAAACGCCTTGACGAAATCAAGACCGGTGCCATCGGGCAATCCGACATCGCTGACAACCAGATCGAACCTGTGCAACTGCGTCGCGGCAAGCGCATCGTCGACGCGCCCGACCACCGTCACCTGATGACCCAAGCCGCGCATCAATTGGGCCATCACGTCGGCGGTGTCGGCATGGTCCTCGATCAGCAGCACGGACAGCGAACTCGCCGGCTGCACGTTGCTCGGCACGATGACCGGCGGCGCGGTGGCCCGCGCGGCGGCGGTCGGCAGCGTGATCGTGAAGGTCGCGCCGCAATGCGGACCGGGACTCCGCGCGGTCACAGTGCCGCCGTGCACGTCCGTCAAAGCCTTCGTGATCGCGAGACCGAGACCCAGGCCGCCGAACTGCCGCGTCATGCTTTGGTCGCCCTGCTCGAACGCATTGAACAGCTTGCCGATCTGCTCCGGCTCGATGCCGATGCCGGTGTCTTCGACCGAGATCTGCACCTGCATGCGTTCGTCGCGTGTGCGCACATAGATATGGCCGCCGTCCGGCGTGAACTTCGCGGCATTGCGAATCAGGTTCCACAGCATCTGTTGCAGCCGCGCGCGATCGGCGAGCACGTAGTGATGCGTCGCGTGCTTCTCGACATGCACGTCCTGCTGCTTGACCTGGATTTCGCTGCGAAAGAGTTCGAGCACGCTGTCGATCACCTCGTGTACGTCGACGGTCTCCAGCGACAGCCGCAGCTTGCCGTTCGCGACGCGCGTCAGATCGAGCAGATCGTCGATCAGCCGCGCCTCCAGTTCGACGTTGCGGCGGATCATGCGCACGCTCGCACGCGCCTGCTCCGGCAGTTCCGGGATCATCTCGAGTACGCTCGCGCCCGCGAGCACCGGCGTGAGCGGTGTGCGCAATTCGTGCGACAGCATCGCGAGAAAACGGTCCTTCGCGCGATTCGCTTCTTCGGCGGCCTGGCGCGCGGCCTGCTCGGACTCGAGCAGTCGCTCGCGCTCCTCGATCGCCTCGCGCTGCGAGTGGATGTCGGTGCAGCTACCGAACCATTTGCTGACGTTGCCATCGGCATCGCGCATCGCGACCACGCGCACGTCGAACCAGCGGTACTCGCCGTCGTGGCGGCGAATCCGCATCTCGTGCCGATAGTCGCCGCTGCGGCTCGCGACGGCCTTCAGCCAGCTTTGCCGGATCTGCTCGCAATCGTCGCGATGCACGGCCTCTAGCCACGCGAGACCATGCGAGCCATGTTCGGGCAAGCCGGTGTAGTCGTACCACTGCTTCGACAGGAAGTCGCAATCGCCGGCCGCGTCGCAGGTCAGCACGAGATGCGGCAACGTCTCCGACAGCGTGCGGTAATGCAGCTCGCGATCGCGCAGCAGCAGCGCTTCGTCGGACGCGCGTTGCAGCCGCACCTGCGACAACACGCGCTCCACGGCCTCTGGCAGATAGTCGAGATAGTCGCCGGACTTCGGCACCACGTCAGACACGCCCGCGCGCAGCGCTTCGATCACGCGCGACTCGTCGGTGAAGCCGGTCACGAGGATCGCCGGAATGCGCACGCCCTCCGCGCGCAGACGCCGGAAGAAATCGAGCCCGGTCTCCGGTCCGCTCAGCTGATAATCGAGCACGAGCAGATCGGGGGCGCGGCTCGCGAGCCGCTCGCGGGCCGCCTCGACGCCGGCGCAGATCGTCACCCGGCAGCCGGCGCGTTCGAGCGACTTGCGCGCGAGCCGCAAGATGCCCTCGTCGTCATCGACGACGAGCACATAGGCGGCGTGCGGCGTGGACACTTCTTCGATCATGCAGGTGCTCTCCGGCTCGGTACGGTGCTCATCTTGTCATGAACGGCTTTCGGACAGCTTCAAGGCGGCGCGAGCCGATGCCCCGGCGGCAGTTTGACCACTTGCAGGAAAAAGCCGAGCCGACGCACGGCCTCGATGAACGCATCGTATTCGACCGGCTTGCAGAGATAGACGTTGCAACCGAGTTCGTAGCAGCGCGCGATTTCGCGCGGATCGTCGGTCGTGGTCAGCACGATCACGGGCACGGCGGCGGTCTCGGGGGCCTCCTTCAGACGCCGCAACACCTCGAAGCCGTCGACGCGCGGCATCTTCAGATCGAGCAGCACGACGAAATTCGCCAGATTCTCGCGCGGCGGATAGGGATGGCCGTCGGCGTCGGTCAACGGCTCAGCGGCCGCGGGGCCGAAGAAGTAATCGAGCGCCTGCTGGCCGTCGCGAAAGCGCACGAAGCCGTTCGAAATGCCGGCGCGGCGCAGATTCCGCTCGACGAGCGTCGCGAGGCCGTCGTCGTCTTCGATCAGAACGATGCTGACCGCTTGCGCGTGATTCATAGGCTCTCCGTGCCAACGATTCGTCATCCATGCCGCCGGTAGAATGACAGCGACGGTGCCCGCGCCGGCGTGCGCCGCGCTCAGAGGCGCGCCGGCTGCTCGGGCAGCACCACGAAAAAGGTCGATCCGGCGCCTTCGGCCGATTCGACCCAGACGCGCCCGCCGTGCCGCTCGACCGCGCGCCGCACCACCGCGAGGCCGATCCCCTCGCCGCTTGCGACGTCCCCGTGCAGACGCTGGAACGCGCGAAACACCTTCGACAGATACACGGCCGGAATGCCGAGCCCATTATCGCGGACGTAATAGATGCGCATACGGACCGCGCGCGGCTCGCTTTCGTCGACGGGTTCGGGCGCGAGCGCGCCGACCTCGATGCGCCCGCGGCGCGCCGGATCGAGGAAAGTCAGCGCATTGCCGATCAGGTTGCCGAAGATCTGCTCGACCGCCGCCGGATCGCCCCATGCGGGCGGCAGCTCGCGCACCGTGACGCTCGCGGCGCGCTGGTCGATCGTGCCTTGCAGCCCATCGACGACTCGCGCCACCGCGCGCTCGACGCTGACCCGCTGCCACTGATATTCGAGCCGTCCCGCGCGCGAGATGCGCAACAGCGCGTCGATGATCGCCGCCGCGCGCGCGACCGCGGTGCGCAAATAGTGCAACGACTCGCGCACGTCGCCATCGAGGATCTGCGTCATGCGCCGTGCTTCGTTCTCCGGCAGACGAGCCTGTCCGACGAGCACGTCGAGTTCGTCGCACGACACGCGCAGCTCTTTCGAAAACCCCTGCAGATTGACGAGCGGCGAGCGCAGATCGTGCGACACGCTGTAGATGAACATCTCGTTGTCCTGCGTTTCCTGGCGCAATTCCTCATTGACGGCCGCCAGTTCGCGCGCGCGCGCTTCGAGCTCCGTCTTCAGCGCTTCCTGCCCGGCTTCCGCCTCGCGCAGACGCGCATCGGTCTGATGTAGCACCGTGTCGAGCGCGGCGATTTCGTCGCTGCCCGACAACGGCGCCGCGAGCGGCCGGCCGCTGCCGAGCCGCTCGGCGTTATCGGTCAGCACTTCGAGGCGTTGGCCGATGCCGCGCGCGAACACGAAGGCGGTGACCGCCCAGATCAGCATCGAGCCGAACACCGCGGCGATCAGCGCGCGCTGCTGAAGCTCGCGCCGCTCGCCGAGCGCGCTCGAGCGCTCGACGTCGAGCTCCGACGCCGCCGCGCCGAACTGGGCCAACTCGTCGCGGAACGCGGCGATCTGCTCCGGCAACTCGCCGGTTTCGAGCGCGATATAGGGGCGTAGACTGCGCCCCTCGTGCAACGCCTGCGAGATAGCGACACTCTGTTCGCGATACGCGTCGATCGCGTGCCGCATGCTGCGCACGCGCTCGGCCTGGGCCGGCGTTTCAGCGACGAGCGCATCGAGCTTCGCGAGCCGGTCATTCAGGTCGACCCACACCGCATGGCGGTCGATCAGCGAGGCGCTGCCCGTCACCATCGCCGTGCGCACGCGCGCGGCCTGACGCAGCAGCGGATCGACGATGGCCGACGACTCGTAGAGGATCTGCTTGCTGTTGTCGACCCATCGCGCGGCCTGCGCGGTCCGCTCCTGGGTATCGAAGACGACCCCGAGCAGCGCGAGTTCGACCACGCTCGGTATCGCGATCAGCAGCAGACCTTTGGTGAATAGTTTCATGGTTCCGTCAGGGCGTTCAGGCTGTGGTTCAGGCTGTCACTCGAACGGCGGGGCTCGCGCGCACCCGTCGCGCCCTGCAAGGCGGGCGCCGCGCGGCTGGACGGGCCATTATCGACGTGAATCAGAGATATTTCAACGACGCGCCAGCAGGCGCTCGACCACACAAAAATGACTTTTTTATTGGGATGGGATGTTTTTTCCGCGCCGCCTGCGTCTATGATGGAGACAAGGTGTGCTGGGATGCGAATGCGCGCGGCGAGGCGGTTCGGCATGATTCGTGCGGGAGGCGGTGGGGCGATGCGGTAGCGTCGAATCATCGTGAATCCGGCCTTGTCGTATGCTATAAAACATCGACGTGCGGCGCGCGAAAGCCGGGAGTGGTCGCATGAGGACGCAGCGATTCTTGCAATTCTTTTTCAGGCGAATTTTTATGTCCTTCCCGAAAAAGCGTAGACGCGCGAAGGTGGACGGCGACGAGTCGTTCCTCGCGGTTCTGCGGCATTTCAAGCCGTTCGGTCAACTCGACACCAAGATTGCGCGGGCTCGCGCGCAGGACGAACCGGTGCTCTATGCACACGTGCTGCCCGGACTCGACGTGCTTCTATGCAGTGTGCGCGGCGCACAGCCGCCCTACCCCGCACCAGCCGAATTGCGGCGGCGCTGCCTCGAATCCATTACCAACGCGCTGGAGCAGCCGCTCGATGGTCTCGAGAACGGCGGCTACTGGTACGAGGCCGACGGCTTCGGCTTCCTCGTGTTCGCGAGCCGTGCGCGCGGCAAGATTCTGACGGAGTTCGGCGCGACACGAATCGGTACCCGGCGCGGCGTGCGTCGCCAGGATGCGTCGGGCGATGCAACACCACGTTCGCTCAGATAGGCCAATCGGGCACCCTGAAGTTCAGGGCTGCTGACAGGTCGCTCTCTTCGCTTCATCGAAACCCTGGCTCGACGGCAACCGCGCGCAGCTCCTCACGCGGCATCATGCCGTTGATTCGGCGATCGCATCATCGATGCGCTCGCCGCGTATCAGCTGCCCTTGTATTCGGCCGCGCTCGCCGGCGACTGCGTCGCGGGCTTACGATCCACCGCGGCTGGCGACGACGCGCCGCCCGAAGACTTGTTGACCGGCGCGCCCTCGAGCGATATCGGCGCCTTCGGCTGTTGCTTGACGCCCGGCGGCGGCGCCTTCGGCATCTGCCGCGCTTGCGCGAGCAATTGCGCGCACGGCAGCGGCTTGTTGTTGCTCGGCGCGAGCAGCGGGATCAGCGCCGCGAACGGATTGATCAGCCCGAGCCCGACCGCCGCGCCGCCGCGCAACGCGAGCGCGGCCGCATTGACGCCGACGTGCGGATCCTTGAAGGTGCCCTTCACGTACAGCGGCGAGCGCAACGAAAAAACCCGGAAGCCCTTCGTATGCGGATGCACGCCGAGGTCCATCGTCTCGTCGCGCAGATTCACGTGACCGTCGATGTTGATCACCGCGTCGCCGGTATCGAGCGCGAACACGCGCGCTTCGAGCACGCCCTCGGTCGCGACGAAATCGGCGGCCGCGCAGTTGATCTTCACGTCGCGCGCGCCGAACAGCTTTTCATAGACGACGTTCGCGACGTTCAGCCCCGCCGCCTCCATCAGCAGACGGCTCACGGTGCCGTCGGTCACGAGCGCCTTCAACTCGCCGTTCGATGTCGCCGCGAGCGCCGCCGGCGAATTTCCGGTCGCGGACAGCGACGCATCGCCGTTGATCTCGCCGAGCGCGTTCTGCATCGTCTTGAAGCTCGGGAACAATTGCTTCAGCTTGACGTGCCGCGCCGACATCGCGAAGCGGCCCTTCAGCGGCGCCGCGCTGCCATCGAGATGAATGTCCGACGCGAGCGAGCCGCCCGCGACGCCGAACTTCAGCGGCACGAGCGACAGCACGCCGTCGGTCATCACGACGTGCGTGTACAGATCCGTGATCGGCAGGTTCGCGTTCTTGATGATGCGCCGGCCGGTGAACTTGACGTCGGCGTCGATCGCCTTCCAGCGCTCGGTGCGGAACTCCTCGACCGGCAGTGCGCGGTTGCTCGGCTGCGCGGCGGCGTCGCCGCGCCTCGCCTTGCTCGCGTTCGAATCGGCGCCGATCACCGGCGCGAGATCCGAGAACTGCAACAGATGCGACTCGAGTTCGCCCTGCAGCAGCGGACGTGGCTCGCGCCCGGTATAGGTCAACGAACCGTTCAGATCGCTGCCGCCGACCCGGCCTGTAAAGTTTTCATACGTGAACACGTTGCCGCTCGCTTTGAACTGACCGATCAGACGACCCTCGGTCGCGTACGGCGGGGTCTCGGGCAAGGTCACGCCGGTCAGCGAATAGAGGCGCGCCATGCTGTTGCCCTGCAGCCAGAGACGCAGATCGAGCGCCCCGAGATGCGCCGGATCGGTGAGCGTGCCGACGAAGGCGATATGCAGATCGCCGGCTTTGACATCGGCCTGCACCGGGAACGGCCGGTTCGCGTCCTGCAGCGCGAGCACGCCGCCGAGCTTGCCGTTGCCCGACACCGGCGTGCGGTTGTAGGTGCCCTTGACGGTCCAGCCGATCGCATAAAGCGGCGTCGCGCGCCGGGCGCCAGCTGCGGTGCCGCTCGCCCCCGAGACAGCCGCGGCCGGGCTGGCGCTCCCGCTGGTGGTTTCGGCTGGGGCGGCGGCGCCGCTCGTCGCGAGCGCGCCGGAACTCGCGGCCACGCCCGACGTTGCGGACGCGCCCGATGCGCCCGACGCCTGCGCCGCCGCTTCATAAGCCGCCGCTGCGGAAGCCGCCTTCGCCTCCGAGGCCGCCTGTGCCTCGGCCTGCGCGGCGAGTTGGCGCGCGCCCGCCCGGCCGACGGCCTGAGCCGACGCGCTGCGCGAGGCCGCTTCCTGCTGCTTCAGCGCGTCGCCGATCGGGATCGGCTGCCCGAGCGTATCCACGACCATCTGCACCTCGACCTTCTTCTGCTGATCCGACAGCGCGATGTTGCCCTTCGCGAACGCGATATCGTGCAGATCGAGCTTCCACTCGGTGGGTCCGCTCGACGACGGCAGCTTGAAGGTCCAGTTATTGCGCCCGTCGACAAGACGTTCCAGATCGACCGACGGATTCACGAGGTTGATCGCCGGAATCACGATGTCGTGCGCGAGCAGCGGCAGCACCTCGACCTCGAAGTCGATTTCGTCGAGCGTCGCGAACTGCGGCTGTTTGGTCCAGTCGGGATTGCCGATCGCGATGTTGGCCGCCGAAAAGCGCGGCCAGGGCACCCAGCCGCGCCAGCCGGTCTCGCCGACCGCATGACGCCAGCCCACCTTCAGGTCGCCGTTGATCGCAAACGGCCGGCCGATCGCCTGGCTGACCTTGTCGTCGATGTAAGGCCGCGCGCGGTTCCAGTCGAAGCTCAGGATGAAGATGACGAGCGCGACAACCAGGATCACGAGCGCCGCCAGCAGCCATGCAAAGATTTTTCCGACCCGTCGTCCGGTGCCGCTCGACCCTGCCATTGAAAAGCTCCGCGTGTTGTTCCACGTTGTGCACCGTGCAGCAGTTATCGTACCTGGCGCGCGAGCATGAATCGCCGCGTCGGTCGTGCGCTGTTGCGCCTCGTCGCTTTATCATGGCGCACGCTTTACCGACAGCCCCACCGGCACACCCTCCCTCCCCACGGCGTTCCAACCATGACCGATGTTCCCTTCGTCCTCGCCGACGGCATCGTACGGCGCGATGCGCAGCGCGGCCAGACGCTGTTGCAGCCGACCACCTTCGCCCTGCGCGCCGGCGAGCGCGTCGCGATTACCGGACCGTCCGGCTCCGGCAAGAGCGTGTTTCTGCGCGCGCTCGCGCTGCTCGATCCGGTCGATGCGGGTCGCATCCTGTGGCATGGCGCGCCGCTCGAGCGTGCGCGGATTCCGCGCTACCGGCGCGCAATCGCGTATATCCGGCAGCGGCCCGCGCTGATCGACGGCAGCGTCGAAGACAATCTGCGCTATCCGTTTGAGCTGCGGGCATATCGCGACGCGCGCTTCGATCGCACGCGCGCAGCCAGGCTCGCGATGCAGGCCGGCCGCGGCGAGGACTTTCTCGGCAAGCGCGCAAGCGAATTATCGGGTGGCGAAGCGCAGATCGCCGCGCTGATCCGCGTGCTGCAACTCGCGCCCGAAGTGCTGTTGCTCGACGAGCCGACCGCCTCGCTCGATCCGGCGTCGTCGCGCGCGATCGAAGCGCTCGTGCAGGCGTGGTTCGATGCCGCGCCGGGCGCTCACGCATCGATGTGGGTGTCGCACGATGTCGAGCAGGCGGCACGCATGAGCGAACGGCATCTGACGATGCGCGCCGGCGTACTGGCCGAACACACTTGCGTGCGGCGCGATGCGGACCAACGCGCTCCCGCGGACCAGCGTCGGGAGCCTCGCCAATGAGCCTGCAGAATCTGAGCTTGTGGGACGTCGCGATCGCGACGCTGCTGATCGTCGTGAATGGCGCGGTGTCGGTCGCGCTGAAGCTCGATCTCGAGCGCAAGCTCGCATGGGCGGCGCTGCGCACCGTGGTCCAGTTGCTCGCGATCGGCTATGTGCTCGGCTGGGTATTCAGTTTCGCTCGCTGGTACGTGGTGCTGCCGCTGATGATCGTGATGACGCTGATCGCCGGTTTCGCCGGCGCGCAGCGCGGCAGCCACACCTATGCCGGACAACGCGCCGACAGCGTGCTGTCGATCTGGCTCAGCTCGTGGCTCGTGGCCGCGGTGGGACTGTTCGTCGTGATCCGCATCCATCCGTGGTACGCGCCGCAATATGCGATTCCGATTCTCGGCATGATCCTCGGCAACACGCTGACCGGTGTATCGCTCGGCATCGAGCGGATGACCGAGGAGCTGACCGCGCGGCGCGACCGCGTCGACATGGCGCTCGCGCTCGGCGCGACACGCTGGGAGGCCGCCCAGGCGCCGGCGCGCCAGGCGGTGCGCGCCGGCATGATGCCGACGTTGAACCAGATGGCGGTGGTCGGCGTCGTCAGTTTGCCGGGCATGATGACCGGTCAGGTGCTGGCCGGGCAGTCGCCATTGCAGGCGGTGCGCTATCAGATCGTCATCATGTTTCTGATCGCGGCGGCGTCGGCGCTGGGGACCGTGGGCGCGGTGCTGCTCACGTACCGGCGGCTCTTTTCGGCCGAGCATCAGTTCTTGCCGACGCGGCTCGTCGAGCGTGAGGCACGCAAAGGATGACGCGCTAGCGCGTGCTACGGCGGCGCACGCGGCCATCACGCCGCGCGCTCGAACCTTCAACGCTTCGCGGTGACGGCGATCTCCGTGCCGTCGGTCAGTGTCAGCGTTTTCGTCGTGCCGTTGACCGGCATCGTGAAACGCACGATCTGACTCACGCTCACATCGTTCGGACACTTGAGCGTCTTGCCGCCGCTCGTCACGGTTTTCACGCCATGCGGCGTCTGCGCCTGGAAGCTCAGTTGGACGGCCGCGGTGCCGTCGCTCGACACCACCGGCGAGAAGCGGATCTGCGTCTGGCGGATCATCGCGCCATTCTCGTCGACCGGCAGCGACGCATAGTCCGGGCATGCGTCCGTCGCGGCCACCGGACCGCCGGGCGGCACGGTCTTCCACGTGAAGTCGTCCGATTCGCCCGAGCGGATCGTGCGGGTCTCCTGGGAATTGCCGAACTGTTTCGACGTGACGCGGACGGTGTAGCGGATCGGACCGTCGAGCGGGGCCTTGTTGGTCACCGTGATCGGCGTGGCTGCGCGAGCAGCCGGCACGAGCGCGCAGGCGAGAGAAGCGACAACGGAAACGGCGGAGAGTTTGAAGCTGAAGCTCATACTGTCACCTCGTTGTTGTGCCGCTGCGCGCTCGCGTCGACGCGACTGCCTGTGCACTGTTCACGCACTGCCGAGGGCCGGCCGGTTCATACCGGCTGGCCTCGCCGCAAGACACGCAACCGTTTTGGCATGCTGCGTCGTCAGTCTAACGCCAAGCGTGCTGCCGCGCGTGTCGTGTCGGCCCGGGTGTTAACCCGCTTGCGGCGACGCGCTTTCTGCGCGTCGATTTCATCTCAGAAGCCGGTCAGCACCAGCTTGCCGATCGCGCGTCCTGCTTCGAGCAACCCATGCGCGCGACGCAGATTCTCCGCGCTGATGCGGCCGAGGTCCTGGCCGAGCGTCGTGCGCAACGTGCCGGCATCGACGAGCCGCGCGACCTCGGTCAGCAGCTTGTGCTGCTCGATCATGTCGGTCGTGCCGAACATCGAGCGGGTGAACATGAACTCCCAGTGAAACGCGGCGCTCTTCGCCTTCAGCAATTCGACGGGCACGGCGGCGCTGTTCTCGACGATCGTGCAGATGCCGCCTTGCGGCTTGATCAGTTGCGCGGCGGCCGGGAAATTACGGTCGGTGTCGTTGAAGATCAGCACGTAGTCGACCTGCTCGATGCCGATCTCCTTCATCTGCGCGGGCAGATCGCCGAAATGATCGACGATGTGATCCGCGCCCAGCTCCCGTGCCCATTTCGCCGATTCCGGCCGCGACGCGGTCGCGATCACCTGCAGCTTGCCGAGCTGCTTCGCGAGCTGGATGCCGATCGAGCCGACCCCGCCCGCGCCGCCGAAAATCAGCACCGTACGGCCGGCGTCGGCGCCCTGAGGGGATACGCCGAGGCGATCGAACAATGCTTCCCACGCAGTGATCGCGGTCAGTGGCAGCGCGGCCGCGTGCGTGAAATCGAGCGACGCCGGCTTGTGTCCGACGATCCGTTCGTCCACCAGATGAAACTCGCTATTGGCCCCGGGCCGGGTAATGCTGCCCGCATAGAACACCGGATCGCCGACCTTGAACAGCGTGACCTCGGGGCCAGCTGCGACGACAGTGCCGGCCGCATCCCAGCCGAGCACGCGCGGCGTCTTTTCGACGGTGTCTTTCGGCGCGCGCACCTTGGTGTCGACCGGGTTCACGGAAATGGCTTCGACCTTGACCAGCAGATCGCGGCCGGTCGCTTCGGGTTTCGGGATCTCGACGTCGACGAGCGCTTCGGCGTGATCGATGGGCAGATAACGGTAGAGTCCGACGGCTTTCATGGCTGCTCCTTGTGGGTTCGGTTGATGTGCACGCATGACTCGTATCGTAGGATGGTTCTTATTCTGATAAAACAGTCATAATCACTGAAACATTTTTTGGTTTTTCAGAATAATGGACGATTCAAGCCCGGCCGGCCGGTCCGTGCCCAGCGAACGCGAACGGCTCGATCTGCTCGACGTCGCGTTGTTCGTGCGTGCCGCGCTGCTCGCCAACGTGTCGGCGGCCGGGCGCGAGTTCGGTTTGTCGGCGGCGGTCGCGAGCGCGCGGATCGCACAACTCGAAAAGATCCTCGGCGCGCGTTTGTTGCATCGGACCACGCGCCGCATCAGCCTCACCCAGGACGGTGAAGTGTTCATGACGCGCGCCGAGGCGCTGCTCGACGCGGCCGCCGCAGCGCGCGCATCGGTCGGCCGCGCGCAGGCCGCACCGCAGGGACGGCTGCGCGTGTCGATGCCGTCGTCGTTCGGGCGTCAGCATGTGTCGCCGGTGATCAGCGAGTTTCTGCGCCGCTATCCGGGGGTCAGCGTCGATCTGCGCCTGACCGATCAGGTGGTCGATCTGGTCGACGCGGGAATCGATGTCGCGATTCGCGTCGGCGTGCTGAAGGATTCGTCGCTGGTCGCGCGGCGGCTCGCGGTCAACCGCCGCGTGCTGTGCGCGGCCCCCGCCTATCTGGCCGCGCGCGGCACGCCGCATCATCCGTCGGATCTCGCGCGGCACGAGTGCATCATCCTGTCGGAGCAGCGCGACTGGCGCTTCGTGACGCCCGCCGGTCCCCTCGACGTGCGCGTGAGCGGCCGCCTCGTCACCGACAACGGCGAGGTGATTCGCGATGCGCTGCTCGCGGGCTTCGGCATCGCGCTGAAATCGACATGGGACGTGGCGCCCTATCTGCGCAGCGGCAAACTCGTCAGCGTGCTCGACAGCTATCCTCTCGCGGACGACGTCGCGATCTGGGCCGTGTACCCAAGCCGCGCGTTCGTGCCGCCGAAGATGCTCGCCTTCATCGACTTCGTCGCCGCGCATTTCGGCGATCCGCCGTACTGGGATCGCGAGCCGGTTGGCCTGGCGGGCGCGTAGACGCGATGCCGGCTACGCCGCGTCAGCGCTTGCCGACCTTTGCGCCGCCCTGCTTGCGATCCGAGTTCACATCGGCATGCGCGTCGTTCTGCGTGCGTTGCTGATACTCGCCGCCGCCGCGGCGGTCGGTATCCTGCTGCCCATGCGCGATGTCGTCATGTGCCTGCTTGCCGACATGGCGCGGCTCGTCCTCGTGCTGCGACTCGGGATGCTGGTCGGCTTCATGCGGCAGCGGCGCCGCGGCTTCCTGCAACGACTTCGGATCCTTGTTCGCGTGCGGGTCGGCTTGCGGGTCGCCATCGGTCGATTGCGGCAGGGTCTTCATTGCATTGCTCCTTCGCGAAGCGCGTTCGCGCGCCAAGTACGCACGGCGAATTCGCGGGTTGGATTCAGCTCCCCGGACGCGCGCTCATCACGCGACGCCCAGACGTTTTTTCATCGCCGCGGTGATGCGCTGACGCGTCTTTGCGTAGTCGGCCCACGGGCCGTTTCCGAGGCCGTCCACGCGCTCGTGGACGTTGCGGATGCCCCATTGATCGCCGCTCGTCGTGCTCTCCAGTTCGTCCCACGCGAGCGGCACCGACACCCCGAGCCCCGGCCGCGCGCGCGCCGAGAATGCGGCCACCGTGCTCGAGCCACGGTTGTTGCGCAGATAGTCGATGAAAATCTTTTTCTTGCGATTCTGCGCGCCCATCTTCGCGCTGAAGAACTGCGGCAGCGTCGTCGCCATGTGCTGCGCGACCGCCTGCGAGAAATCCTTCACTTCGTCCCAGCCGGCCTGCTTCGCGAGCGGCACGACCACGTGCAAGCCCTTGCCGCCGCTCGTCTTGCAGAACGACTTCAGGCCCAGTTCGTCGAGCAGCGAGCGGGTCAGTTGCGCGGCCTCGACCATGCGTTCCCAGCCGAGCGACGGGTCCGGGTCGAGATCGAACACCATGCGATCGGGCTTTTCGATATTCGACGCGACCGCATTCCACGTATGAAACTCGACGGTGCCCATCTGCGCGGCGCCGACCAGCGCGGCGAGCGTGTCGATCGTGATCAGCGGAGGATGGCCCGGATCGAGTCCCTCGTGCTGCGTGACGTGCGGAATCGACAGCTTCTGGCTGTGCTTCTGGAAGAACAGCTCACCGCCGATATCCTCCGGCGCGCGCACCAGCGCGACGGGCCGCTCGCGCAGATGCGGCAGCATCCATTCGGCGATTGATTCGTAGTACTGCACCAGTTCGAGCTTGCTTGCGCCGCTGCTCTTGTCGATCACGCGATCGGGATGCGAGATGCGCACGCCGGCGATTTCGCTCTGTGCACGCGAGCGTGTTGCCGTGGTTCGGGCGGGCGCGCTTTCCTTGGCGGCGGGCCTGGCGGCACTGGCGGTCTTGCTGGTTGCGCGCTTTTTCGGCGCGCCTGTTTGCGGCGTATCGGCGGTGGCGGTTTCGGTTTGCTGTTGCACGTCGACTCCTTGTCGGGCGGTTTCCCTGACGATCTGGCGCGCCGGCTTGTCGTCGCGCAGGCTGACGAACGACGCCTGGCGCACGATGCCGTCGCCCGTCCATTCGGCGAAGTTGCATTCGGCAACGAGCACCGGCTCGACCCAATGCACGGGCGTGCGGCTGCGCTCGCGCGGTGTGCTCGCGAACGGCATGCGCTTGCTCGCGTGCGCGTCGAGCGCCTGTTTGACCGAGCGCAGCAGCGCGGCGTCGAAGCCGGTGCCGACGCGGCCCGCGTACTGCAGCCGGCCATCGGCGTCGTAGACGCCGAGCAGCAGCGCGCCGAACGCCGAGCGGCTGCCGCCCGGCTCCGAATAGCCGCCGATCACGAACTCCTGGCGGCGCCGGCACTTCAGCTTGATCCACGACGGCGAGCGGCCCGACACATAGCTGCTGTCGCGCCGCTTGCCGATGATGCCTTCGAGCGCCATGTCGCACGCGCTCTTGAGCAGCTCGTCGGCGCTGAACGCGAAGTCGTTCGAAAAGCGCAGCACGCGATCGTCGACGCCTTCGAGCAGCGCCCGCAAAATCGCGCGGCGCTGTTCGAGCGGCACGTCGCGCAGGTCGTAGCCGTTCAGAAACGGCAGATCGAACAGATAGATCACGATGTCCTGCGGGCGATGCGCATCGAACGCGTTTTGCAGCAACTGGAAATTCGGCACGTCGCGTTCATCGAGCACGACCGCTTCGCCGTCGAGCCACGCGCTTTGCACATCGAGTGCCGCGAGAGCCTCGATCTGCTTGCTGAACTTTGCGGTCCAATCGTTGCCGTTGCGCGTGAAAACGCTGACGGCATCGCCCTTCGCTTTCGAGGCGTGGTCGATGCGCGCGAGCACACGGTAGCCGTCGAACTTGATTTCGTAGAGCCAGTCATCGCCTGGAGGCGCGCTGTCGACGAGCGTCGCCAGCTCCGGCTTCAGGCTCGCGGGCAAGGCCGCTGCGACCGCGCCTTCGATCGATGGCGACGCGGCGAGTTCGCGTAGCGACTGCGCGCTGCGCGTCGCGACGATGTCGGGGCGTTTGGGATCGGCTGCGCGGCGCAAGGATGCGGATTTCGCCGGCTTGCCCGCGCTCGTGGCCTTGCCGTTGCGCGAGGTTTTCGTCTGCGCTTTCGATTGCTTCGTTTTCCTGCCTTTCGAAGCCCCGTCGGCCAGCACGCTGCCCGGCAGCTTCTTCAGCACGTCGTAGTGGCTTTCGTCGCGCGCTTCCTCGTCGCGCTCCTTGATCAGCAGCCATTGCTCCTTGTCGCCGCTGCCGCGCATGTGGCTCCGTACGAGCGTCCAGCCGCCATGCAGCTTCTCGCCGTGCAAATGAAACTTGAGCTTGCCGGCCGCGTACGACCGCGCGGCTTCGGCCGCGCCGCCCGCCGGCTCCCACGTGCCGCGATCCCACACGATCACGGTTCCCGCGCCGTAGTTGCCGGGCGGAATCTCGCCCTCGAAGGTACCGTATTCGACCGGATGGTCCTCGACGTGCACCGCGAGCCGCTTGACCGACGGGTCGAGGCTCGGCCCCTTCGGAACCGCCCACGACAGCAGCGCGCCGTTCAGTTCGAGCCGGAAATCGTAGTGCAGACGCCGCGCGTCGTGCTCCTGGATCACGTAGGAGAGCGTATCGGGCGCAGCACGCGTTGCGCGCTTGCCGGTCTTGCTCGCGGCGCGCTTGCGGGTCGTCGCGCCGGCCGGCTCCGGCGTGTCCTCGAAGCGGCGCTTGCGATGATAGTGCTCGAGCCGGTCGTTCATGGCGATGACTCCGGTGCGTTTGGTGCCATAGACGGCTCGGCCGCGCGCTCAGGCCGCCGCGCGCCGTTTGCGGGAAGTTGCGGCGGTTTTCGACGTCGCGCGCCCGCTGCCGCCGCTACCGCTGCGACTACGCGCCGTGCTTGCCGCGCGCGGCTTTTTGCGCGCGGGCGCGGCCGCCTCTTCATCGGACTCGGCCTCGCTATCGCTCTGATCCTCGTCCTCGTCGGCCGCGCGCTTGCGGCCCGTGGTGGCCTGCTTGCCCTTGCCGCGGCCAAGACTGCGGCGCAGCAGATCGGACAGGTCGAGAATGTCGGCGGACTTGCGCGACTCGTGCGGCGTTTCGACCTCGACGACCTCCTCGGTCTTGCCCGCCTGGATCTTGCGCTCGACGAGCGCCATGATGTCGTCGCGAAACGTATCGTGATACTGCATCGGGTCCCACGTCTCGCTCATGTCGTCGATCAGCTTTTTCGCCATGTCGAGTTCTTTCGCCGACACGCCGGCGGCCTTCATGCCTTCGGGCGGCACGTTGAATTCGTCGAAATTGCGCACCTCGTCGGCCCACCGCAGTGTGTTCAGCGCGAGCATCGGACCGAGCGGAATCAGCGCCGCCAGATGCTGCTTGTTGTGCAGCACGACACTCGCGACGCCGATCTTGCCCGACGCCGTCATCGCCTCGCGCAACAGCGCATAGACTTTTTCACCCTTGCGGTCGGGCGTCAGGAAATACGGCGTATCGAGATAGAGAAACGAGATGTCGGGGGCGTCGACGAACGCGAGGATGTCGACCGTCTGCGTCGACTCGGGGTTCGCCGAGCGGATTTCGTCGTCCGACAGCACGACGTAGTGATCCTTCTCGTACTCGAAGCCCCGCACGATGTTGTCGCGGGTCACGTCCTTGCCGGTCCGCTTGTTGAACTGCTTGTAGCCGATCGGATCGATCGTGCGCTTGTCGAGCAGATTGAAGCCGACCTTCTCCGACTGCGTCGCCGGATAAAGCTGCACCGGTACGTGGACGAGCCCGAAACTGATTGCGCCCTTCCAGATCATGTGTGCCATCGCGCGCTCCCCTGTCCCATGGCCTGAGATATGAGGCGAAGCAGCAAGCGTGCCCGCGTTTCGGCGCGCTCGACACTGCTGCCACGCGTAAAGCAGGAGCGGGTCGGCTCGGCGGCGTGCTGTCATGGGGTTGTAAGTCTTGCGACGAGGCGGCAAAACCTACGGTTTTCCTGGTGCGCGCGGTCTACGCGGCGCCCGCATCAAGGCTCGAGCAGGACCGGTACCGACGCAAACCCGCGAAACCGCACGCGAGCGCCCCGCGTCGACTCACCATCGACGCGATACGCCGGGAAGCGCTGCACGAAGCGCCCGATCGCAATCCGCGCCTCCAGCCGCGCCAGCGACAGACCCGCGCACTGATGAATCCCGAACCCGAACGCGAGATGCCGGTTCGGGTCGCGGCGGATATCGAAGCGGTCCGGCTCGGCAAACTGCTCGGGATCGCGATTGGCCGCGCCGATGCACAGCGTGACCGGCGTGCCGCGCGCGAGCGCGACGCCGCCGATCTCGGTATCGACGGTGGCCATGCGATTGCCGAGCTGGTTCGAACTCTCGAAGCGCAAGCACTCCTCGACCGCGGTGCCGATCAACTCCGGCTCGCGCAGCAGCGCGGCACGCTCGTCAGGCCACTCGCTCAGCGTGACGAGACCGTTGCCGATCAGGTTGGTGGTCGTTTCGTGCCCGGCGTTCAGGATGAAAATGCAGTTCTGCAGCAGTTCGGCTTCAGATAGCTGCTCGTGCGGCCCCTCCCCCTGGATCAGCCGCGTCAGCACGTCGTGCTGCGGATCGCCCGGCTCGCGGCGGCGCCGTGCGACGAGGCCGCGCAGATAGTCGACGAATTCGCTGACCGCGCGATTGCCGCGCTCGAACTGCGCGTCGGTCAGCGACGGCTCGAGCGCACCCAGTATCGCGAGCGACCAGTCGCGCAGCGGCGCGCGTTCATCGTGCGGCACGTCGAGCAGATTGCCGATGACCTCGACCGGAATCGCCGCCGCGAATTCGCCGATCAGATCGATACGCCCGCGCTGCGCGGCCGCATCGAGCAAGCCGTCGACGAGCCGGATCAGCGCGGACTCCATCGCCGCGATCGCGCGCGCGGTCAGCGCGCCGGCGATCAGCTTGCGCACCCGCGTATGGCGCGGTGGATCGTTGAACACGAGACTCGTGGTGTGATGCGCGTAGAGGAGAGAGTCACCGTATTTCGGGCGGAACTCGACGGTCTTGTCGGAGCTGAAGGTCTTGGGGTCGCGGTAGACCGCCTGCACGTCGCGAAAGCGCGTCAGGAACAGCGAGCCGTCGGGCATGCGCCGGATTGGCTCATAGCTGCGCAGGGCGTGATAGACCGGATAGGGATCGGCGTAGAACGCCGGGCTCAGATGACGCAGATCGAAGTCGCGGGCAAGGGAGGATGCCTCGCTGGCGGTTGCCGGGGTCATGCGTTGTCTCCGTGGGGCGTCTTGTTGCGCCAGTGTGGGGGGGTGGGTTCGTGTGACCGTATTCGTTCGGCCCGTTCCGTTACGGCGATGCGCCGATCGCCGGCTTCAGCCGACGCGACGACTAGCACGGCGATGCGCCGATCGCCGGCTTCAGCCGACGCGACGACTAGCCGCCTGCGACGGGCCAACGCACAGAACCGATACAATAGCGGGATTTTCCGCGCGCCACGCGCCTCTTTCTTCCCGCGTCACCGGTCGTCCATGAACCTCGTCATTCAAAGCGTCGCCCCCCTTTCCGCCGACCACCACAAAACGCTCGTCGCACTCGCACGCGGCTCGCACGCCGCCGTCATCGACGAGCACGCGATTCGCATCGCCGACGCGAACCTCGCGCAACGCGCCGACGTCGAAGCGTATTGCTATGCGCATCGACTCGACTACGCGTTTGTCGAAACCGGCCGCCAGTTGAGCGACTTCGGCCTCATCGCGATGGACATGGATTCGACGCTGATCACGATCGAGTGCATCGACGAAATCGCCGATTTCTGCGGGCTCAAAGCCGAAGTCGCGGCGATCACCGAGGCTGCGATGCGCGGCGAGATCAAGGACTTCAACGAGAGCCTGATTCGTCGGGTCGCGCTGCTGAAAGGGCTCGACGCCAGCGCGCTCGAGCGCGTGTACGAGGAGCGGCTGCGGTTGTCGCCGGGCGCCGAACGCATGCTGGCCGGCGCGAAACAGGCGGGCCTGAAAACGCTGCTCGTGTCGGGCGGCTTCACGTTCTTCACCGCGAAGCTGAAGACGCGCCTTGGGCTCGATTTCACGCGCGCGAACACGCTTGAAATCATCGACGGCAAGCTGACCGGCAATGTGGTGGGCGAGATCGTCAATGCCGACGTGAAAGCGCGCACGCTGCGCGAAACCTGCGCGACGCTCGGCATCGAACCGTCGCGCGCAATTGCGATGGGCGACGGCTCGAACGACCTGAAAATGATGGCCGAAGCGGGACTCTCCGTTGCATTCCGGGCGAAGCCGGTGGTGCGTGAAGCAGCCAGCGTGTCGTTCAATTTCGTTGGACTGGACGGTTTGTTGCGGTTGGTTTGAGGCTGGCGCTCGAGGGATCCGTTAGCGCTCGCGCCGGCACAACGACCGACGCGCTAGCGAGCCGCGCGAACCGTTGCGTTATCTGTTGAAAATGGCCGGCAGGAACAGCGCGAACATGCCGATGGAAATCAGGATGCTGAAGATCAACACGCCCTTCATGATGCGATCGTGATTTTTGCCTATTTCCAATGACAGGATAAATTGTTTCATAAGCTCCTCCACAAGACAGAACAAGTATAAGAGCTGCACTATCCAATAAAACTAATTGAGGTAAATGGTGCAGGGCCGCGGATAGAAGCGCCGCCAGGCAGCTCATGAAAATTGACGTGCCTATCGCCCCACGTGATAGCGCGCCAACCACGGATTCGGTCTGCCGGTGATCGATAACGGCGGCAATCGGCACCGCAAGGTTCAGCAACAGCCAGAAGAAAAGATTCATCCAAGCCCCTCCCCCGAGCGCCGCAACGTTATCCGGCAAGCACACGATCGTAGCGTCGCGCCGCGGCATCGAACATTCGGCCGAACGGTCGGGTCTGCCTGATACTCAGGGCAACAAAAAAGCCCGCCGGGAACACATCCCGGCGGGCTTCTCGAACAACGTGTCGAACAGGGCTAACGCGTGTTAAGCCAGCTTGGCCAGGCTCTGCTCGATATCCGCACGCAGGTCCGCCTCGTCTTCCAGACCGATATAGAAGCGCACCAACGTGCCGCGACGCGGCCACTGCGCCGCAGTGCGCATCGACGCGATGTCGTACGGCATCGCGAGGCTATGCGCGCCGCCCCAGCTCCAGCCGAGCGAAAACAGTTCGAGTGACTCGCAAAACGTGTCGATCCGCGCCGCGCTGTACCGTTCGTCGAACACCACCGAGAACAGTCCGCCCGCGCCGCTGAAATCGCGCTTGTACACTTCGTGCCCCGGACAGTCACCGAGCGCCGGATGCAACACCGCGACGATTTCCGGCCGGCTCTTCAACCACGTCGCGAGCGACAGCGCCACGCGATCGTGCTGCGCGAAACGCAACTGCATGCTCGGCAGGCTGCGCAGGATCAGCGAGCAGTCGTCCGAGGACACGCCGATGCCCATGCGCATGCGCGCCGCCTTCAGCTTCACATGCACGTCGCGCTCGACCGTGATCGTCGCGCCCATCAGCACGTCGCCGCCGCCCGACTGGTATTTGGTCAGCGCCTGCACCGAGATGTCGACGCCGTGGTCGAACGGCCGGAACGCGAGGCCCGCGGACCACGTGTTGTCGATCGCGGTGACGACCTTGCGCGCGCGCGCCGCCGCCGTGATGGCCGGTACGTCGGGCACTTCCATCGTCACCGAGCCGGGCGCCTCGATCCAGATCAGGCGCGTGTTCGGCTGGATCAGACTGGCGATGCCCGCGCCGATCAGCGGATCGTAGTAGCGCGCCGTGATACCAAAATCGCGCGCGAGCCAGTCGCCGTGGTCGCGGTTCGGCGAGTACACGTTATCGGGAATCAGCACGTCGTCGCCGGCCTTCACGAGCCCGAAGTAGACGTTCGAGATCGACGACAGCCCCGACGGCTGCAGCAGCGCATGATTGCCGCCCTCGATCGCGGCGAGGCGCTGAGCGAGCGCGATCTGCGTCGGCGTCGCATGCAGGCCGTAGCGCCATTGCGCGTCGTTTTTCCAGTCCAGCGCGCGCATCGCGGCGAGGTCGGGAAACACCACCGTCGACGCGCGTGTGACGGGCGTCGAGAACGATTCGAAGCCCGGCGTGATCTGGTCCTCGGCACGCACGATGCGAGTCTGCAGGCCGTGTTTGAATTTGGATTCAGTCATGTGAAGCTCGGTGAAAAACATAGTGAAGCGAGCCTGAAGCAATGGCCGCGCTGCGCGATTCCGGATGCCCGGCGCGCGTGCGCATCAGTAGCCCGTTTGCAGGTTGCTGACGCCGCCCACTGGGTGCCCCCCGGCAGCGGATGCCGGCGCGGGAGCCGCCGCTGCGCCGTTGGCCGCGGCCGGTTGCGGTGAGGGGGCTGCAGGCCTCGCCGCCGCACCGCCGGCCGAACCGGTCACCGGCACCGCCTGCCCTGCCGCCAGCGGCTTCAGGTTGAATTCCTGCGGGTTCGAATCGTCGACGTTCATGCGATCGCCTTCGAGCGAGCCGTCCGCCGCGAACTTGCCGACCCAGTTGCCGGTGATATGCGTGCCGTCGTTCGATTCCTCGACTTCGAGCGTATCGCCGTCGCGATCGCCGGCGATCAGAATCACCTCGCCGCTATCCGTGTACTGATACTCGCCGTGCACGCCAGATGGATCGTCGGTCTTGGGCCCGAGCCGCAGCACGATCGGCCGCGCGCCGAGCGTGCCCACGTAGCGCGGAAACTTCGCGAACTCGGGGCTCGGTTTCAGCGGCAGCTGGATCGGCGGCGGCGCGGCCAGTGCCTTGACCGCATCGCTTTCGGCCCACGCCTGCGACGGCATCCACAGCACCGTGCCCGTGCACAACAGCGCGGCGGCACTCACCACCACGCCGGCGCGCCGGCGCAACGTGCGCGTTGCCGAACCCTTCGTCACTTTCGCTTCCTGCATCCCGTCGATCCTTGTTGCTGGTTCCTGCTTGCTACCTATGTCGCGCCGGCCTGCCGTGCGCGGTCACAGACGCTCGAAAACCGCCGCGATCCCCTGCCCGCCGCCGATGCACATCGTGACGAGCGCATAGCGCCCGCCGATGCGCTGCAGCTCGTACAGCGCCTTCACGGTGATCAGCGCGCCGGTCGCGCCGATCGGATGGCCGAGCGAAATGCCCGAGCCGTTCGGATTGACCTTGGCCGGATCGAAGCCGAGCTCCTTGCTGACCGCGCAGGCCTGCGCGGCGAATGCCTCGTTGGCCTCGATCACGTCGAGATCGGCGACCGTGAGACCCGCCCGCTCGAGCGCCTTGCGACTCGCCGGCACCGGGCCGATGCCCATATACGCCGGATCGACGCCCGCATGCGCGTACGACACGAGTCGCGCCAACGGCTTCACGCCGCGCCGCTCGGCGACGCTACGCTCCATCAGTACGACGGCCGCGGCCGCGTCGTTGATGCCCGACGCGTTGCCCGCCGTCACCGTGCCGTTGTCCTTTACGAACACCGGCTTCAGCTTCGCGAAGTCGTCCGCGGTTGCGTTCAGCCTCGCGTGCTCGTCGGTGTCGAACACGACGTCGCCCTTCTTCGACGCAATCGTGATCGGCAGAATCTGTTCCTTGAAGTAGCCGCTCGTGATCGCGTGGGCCGCGCGACGATGCGACTCGAGCGCGAGCGCGTCCTGGGCGTCGCGCGAGATCTCGTACTTGCGCGCGACGTTCTCGGCGGTCACGCCCATGTGGATCGACTGGAAAGGATCGTTGAGCGCGCCGACCATCATGTCGACGAGACGCGCGTCGCCCATGCGCTGTCCGAAGCGCGCGGCCGGCATCGAGTAAGGCGCGCGGCTCATGTTTTCAGCGCCTCCGCCGATCGCGATATCGGCATCGCCGAGCAGCACGCTTTGCGCGGCCGACACGATGGCCTGCAAGCCCGAGCCGCACAGCCGGTTCACGGTCAGCGCGGGCGTATGCTGCGCGACCCCGCCGTTGATTGCCGCGACGCGCGCGAGATACATGTCTTTCGGCTCGGTGTGCACGACGTTGCCGAACACGACGTGTTCGACTTCGTCGCCCGACACGCTCGCGCGCTCGAGCACTTCGCGCACCACGCGCGCGCCGAGATCGGTCGGCGCGAAATCCTTCAGGCTGCCGCCGAACGTGCCGATTGCCGTGCGCACACCACTTACCACCACTACGTCCCGTTGCATCGCCTGTCCCTCCTGTTGTCTCTCCAGTCTGCCTGGATGATTGCACCAGCGCGGGCCATGCTGCGCCGCGCGCGGCTTACGTAAAACCTAGTTCGCCAGCCGCCGCTCGACGGTCTCGCGCGACGGAATCGGCGCGACCGCGCCATAACCTTGCGTGGACAGCGCGGCGGCAACGTTCGCGTAGCGCGCGGCGGCAAATGGATCGTCGCCCGCGACGATGCGCGCGATGAAGGCGCCGCCGAAGCAGTCGCCGGCGCCGGTCGCATCGACCGCGTCGACGACGTGGCCCGGCACGACGCGCCGCTCGTTCGGCGTCGCGATATACGAGCCGTCCTTGCCGAGCTTCAGCGCGACCACGCCCGGCCCATGCGACAGCAGAAAATCGACGATCTCGTCACGGCCGGTCAGCCCCGTCAGTTCGGTCACATCGTCCCAGCTCGGCAGGCAGATGTCAGTCTGGCGGATCGCCTCGAGCATCACCGCGCGCGCCCGCGCCAGCGGCCACAGCTTAAGACGCAGATTGGTGTCGAAGCTCACGCGCGCGCCATTCGCGCGCGCATGCGCGATCGCTTCGAGCGCGGCGTCGCAGGCGCTGACGCTGATCGCGAGACTGATGCCGGACAGATGGACGACCTTCGCCGCCGCGAGCGCGTCGCGCGGCAGATCAGCGGGTGCATAGCGGCTCGCCGCCGAGCCCGCGCGCAGATAGTCGAACGCGTGGCCGTTGGGGCCGTGAGACACGAAATAGACGCCGGTCGACGCTTGCGCATCGATGCGCACGAACGACGTGTCGACCTGCTCGCGCTCCCACAGATCGACCAGCAGGCGTCCGAAATGATCGGCGCCGACCGCCGACACAAAGCCGGTCCTCGCACCCTGGCGCGCGGCCGCGATGCAGAAGTTCGACGTGTCGCCGCCGAAGCCTTGCAGGTAGTTCGGTTGATCCTTCGCCGACTGGTTGAATTCGATCATCGCCTCGCCTAGCGCGAGGATGTCCGGTGTGTGAGCTTCAGGCTGTGCGGCCGCGCTGTGCGTCATCGCTTAGACCTCGCCCCACAAATCGTGGCCGTCCGCGCCGGTGATCTTCACCGATACGAAATCGCCGACCTTGTAGCGCTTCGACGCCTTGGCGGACGGCGCGATATAGACGACGCCGTCGATCTCCGGCGCATCCGCCGCGGTGCGGCCGATGCCGCCGTCCTCGTTGATTTCGTCGACGAGCACCTTCAGCGTCTTGCCGACCTTCCTCGCGATGCGCTTGGCCGACACCTGTTCGGCCACTTCCATGAAGCGCGCGCGACGTTCCTCACGCACTTCATCGGGCAGCGCGCCGTCGAGTTCATTCGCGCTCGCGCCTTCGACCGGCGAATACGCGAAACAGCCGACGCGATCGAGCTCCGCCTCGCGGATGAAATCGAGCAGTGTGTCGAACTGCCCTTCGGTCTCGCCCGGAAAGCCGGCGATGAACGTGCTGCGGATCGTCAGATCGGGGCAGATCTCGCGCCAGGCCTTGACGCGCTCCATCACCTTCTCGGCATTGGCCGGGCGCTTCATGCGCTTCAGCACTTCCGGATGCGCGTGCTGGAACGGCACGTCGAGATACGGCAGCACGTGGCCCTTGTACGGGCCCTCGGCCATCATCGGAATCACTTCGTCGACGCTCGGATACGGATACACGTAATGCAGACGCACCCACGCACCGTATTGCGCGGCGAGTTCGCCGAGCGCGGCGACCAGATCCGTCATGCGCGTCTTGATCGGCTTGCCGTTCCAGAAACCGGTGCGGTATTTGACGTCGACGCCATATGCGCTCGTGTCCTGCGAGATCACGAGCAGTTCCTTCACGCCGGACTTGAACAGGTTCTCCGCCTCGAGCATCACTTCCGCGACCGGGCGCGACACCAGATCGCCGCGCATCGACGGGATGATGCAGAACGTGCAGCGGTGATTGCAGCCTTCGGAAATCTTCAGGTACGCGTAGTGGCGCGGCGTGAGCTTGACGCCCGCGGCGGGCACCAGATCGACGAACGGATCGTGCGGCTTCGGCAGATGGCTGTGCACCGCCTGCATCACCTCGCCGAGCGCGTGCGGGCCGGTCACCGCGAGCACCTTCGGATGCACTTCCTCGATCAGCCCCGAACCGCTCGCGCTCTTCTTCGCGCCGAGGCAACCGGTGACGATCACCTTGCCGTTTTCATTGAGCGCTTCGCCGATCGCGTCGAGGCTTTCCTGCACGGCTTCGTCGATGAAGCCGCAGGTGTTGACGACCACGAGGTCCGCGCCGTCATAGGTGCCGGAGATTTCGTAGCCTTCGGCGCGCAACTGGGTGATGATCTGCTCGGAATCGACGAGGGCCTTGGGGCAGCCGAGAGAGACGAAGCCGACTTTCGGCGTGGCGCCCGGCACGGCCGGAGCGTTCGAGGGGGTGGAAGACATGGGGAACCGCTTGAAGACGTTAAACCCTGAATTGTAGCGGTTCGCCACCGCCACCGCTCGTAAGTCTTTGAATTCTAGTCTTCAAACGGGGATGGGTTCGGCAGGACCAGGTTGATTCAGCTCGCTATTTTCGTCGCTGGAAACGTGCTGACGCGTCGGCGCCGACGCGTCTCCGGCCGCCAGCGCCTGGCCGATTACAGTAAGAATTTCGTCAGAGTCCTGCACTCGCCGGATCGCCGCATGCAGTTCGGCGGCTTGCGGCCAGGTCCGCTGCAGGTAGCTGAGCCACTTCTTGACGCGGCCGTGCTCATGGGTCAGCGTGCCATGCGCCCGCAGTTTGTTCATGTAGCCGACGATCGAACCCAGCACCTGCTGCCATTCGTCGGCAGATGGACACGGGTCGAGGAGCCCGCGGATTCGCTGCGCGAGGAACGGATCCGACACGGCGCCGCGCCCGATCATCACGTCCGCGCAGCCGCTGACCGAGCGGCAACGCTGCCAGTCCGCCACCGTCCAGACTTCGCCGTTCGCGATGACGGGCACGTCGACGGCGTCGTCGATGCGCGCGATCCACTCCCAGTGCGCCGGCGGCCGATAGCGGTCGTCGCGCGTGCGCGCATGCACGACGAGCGAGGCCGCGCCGCCGTCCGCGAGCGCCTGCGCGCATTCGATCGCCCGCGACGTGTCGGACACGCCGAGGCGCATTTTTGCCGTCACCGCGATATCGGCAGGCACCGCGGCGCGCACGGCCGAGACGATCTGGTTCAGCAACTTCGGGTTCGCGAGCAGCATCGCGCCGCCGCCGTGCTGATTGACGACTTTGGCGGGACAGCCGAAGTTCAGGTCGATACCGTAGGGCGACAGCATGGCCGCGTACGCGGCATTGCGTGCCATCCACTCGGGATCGCTGCCGAGCAACTGGATCACCATCGGCGTGCCGCTGGCGGTCACGCTCGCGTGCAGGATTTCGGGCGCCTCGCGCTCGTAGACGCGGGTTGGCAGCAGCGAGCCTGTGATGCGGATGAACTCGGACACGCAGCCGTCGAAAGCGCCCGCGCTCGTCAGCACGTCGCGCAGCACATAGTCAGCGAGCCCTTCCATTGGGGCGAGAAACAGCCGGCTCATGAGCGGTGTGGGTGAACGGCGGGTCAGAGCAGAATGAGCCGCGCGGCCTTCGCAACGGAAGACGCTGACGCGATCAGGGAGACGGTCTGAAACATAGGACGGGTCCAGCGGAAGAAAAACGGTAACGGCGCAAGCAGCGGTGTGCCGGCAGTGGACGCAACGGACATCGAGCCGCGGCCGGAATCCGGTTCCGACGGAAAAGCGTCCCCACGCGCGGGCCGCCATTGTAGCGCGTCGGCGGCTGCACTCCCGCGAGCTCGCCGCCATTCACTCCTTCACTTCTTCTCCGTCTCCGGATTGGCCTGCGGCGTGGCCGGCGCATTGCTCACATTGCTCGCATTGCTCGCAGTGACCGCGCCGCCCGGCGTAAACGGGAACGTGGCGAACATGGTCTTCGCCTGATTCTGCATCTGCTCCTGCATCTGCACGAACATGTTCTTCGATTGCTCGATGTAGCTGGTCATCATGCCCTGCATCATCGGCGCCTGCATGTTCATGAACTGCGACCAGACTTCGGGGTTCATCGCCTTGCCTTCATAGAGATTCTTCGACTGGTCGGCAAGCTTCGCCTGAATGTCGATGAAGGCCTGGATGTTCTTTTCCAGATACGTGCCCATCATGCCTTGCATCGCATGACCGTAGAACCGGATGATCTGCGACAGCATCGACGACGAGAACATCGGCAGGCCGCCGCTCTCTTCTTCGAGAATGATCTGCAGCAGGATCGAGCGCGTCAGGTCCTCGTTGCTTTTGGCATCGATCACCTTGAAATCTTCCTGATCGAGCACGAGTTGCTTCACATCAGTCAGCGTGATGTAGGTACTCGTCTCGGTGTCGTAGAGCCGACGATTCGGATATTTCTTGATCAGTCGTTCGGCCGTTTTCTTTGTAGTAGTAGTCATGTAACGCCTTTAAGCTCGAGTTAAGCAAACGCGGAAACGGCGTCCGGGCTGTGCAACGGGATCCATTGCGCAGCCGGGACGCCGGCGAAACCATCTGAGCCGAAGCGCGCCGCCTTCCGGTCCGGCGCGCCGATGGCTCAGCCCATATGCAAGCCGCCGTTCAGCGAAAAATCGGCGCCCGTGGCGAAGCCCGATTCTTCCGACGCAAGCCACGCGACGATCGAGCCGATTTCGCCCGGCTGACCGAGGCGGCGCACCGGAATCGTCGCGACGATTTTTTCCAGCACGTCGGGGCGGATCGCCTTGACCATGTCGGTGCCGATGTAGCCCGGCGACACGGTGTTGACCGTCACGCCCTTGGTCGCCACTTCCTGCGCGAGCGACATCGTAAAGCCATGAATGCCGGCCTTCGCGGTCGAATAATTGGTCTGGCCGAACTGGCCCTTCTGGCCGTTCACCGACGAAATGTTGATCACCCGGCCAAAGCCACGCTCGACCATGCCGTCGATCACCTGCTTGGTGACGTTGAACAGGCTGGTCAGATTGGTGTCGATCACCGCCGTCCAGTCTTCGTGCGTCATCTTGCGGAACACGACGTCGCGCGTGATGCCGGCATTGTTGACCAGCACGTCGATCTCGCCGACTTCGGCCTTGACCTTGTCGAATGCGTCCTTGGTCGATTGCCAGTCACCGACGTTACCCTCGGAGGCGACGAAGTCGTAGCCGAGTACCTTCTGCTCGTCGAGCCACTTCGCACGGCGCGGCGAATTCGGGCCGCAGCCGGCGATCACCCTGAAGCCTTCCTTGTGCAGACGCTGGCAGATGCTGGTGCCGATGCCGCCCATGCCGCCCGTTACGTACGCAATTCGCTGTGTCATAAACCACACTCCGTTATCGTTGTCGAGGCGCCTGCCGGCGGCCTCGTGCCTCGCCTGATGCTGGTTCGCGTTGCCGCCGGGCGACCGTATGGCAACGCGCACTGCCGACACGAGTCACCTGTTGCAACGCGCCGCACCGCCAGTTGGTGTGCCGCGCGGCCAGATGCCTGTGCTGGCGAAGGCCGCGCGCGACCGGTCGCGAATGCGCGCGGCGTACCCAGCGTACTTTAAACGCGCTCGACCGCGAGCGCGACACCCATGCCGCCGCCGATACACAGCGACGCCAGACCCTTCTTCGCATCGCGCTTCTGCATTTCGTGCAGCAGCGTGACGAGAATCCGGCAACCGGACGCGCCGATCGGGTGGCCGATCGCGATCGCGCCGCCGTTCACGTTGATCTTCGACGTGTCCCAGCCCATCTGCTTGTGCACGGCGAGCGCCTGCGCGGCAAACGCTTCGTTGATTTCCATCAGGTCGAGGTCGGCCGGCGTCCAGCCCGCGCGCTCGAGGCAACGGCGCGAAGCCGGTACCGGGCCCATACCCATCACCTTCGGATCGACACCCGCGTTCGCGTATGCCTTGATGCGCGCGAGCGGCGTGAGGCCGAGCGCTTCCGCTTTTTTCAGCGACATCACGAGCACCGCGGCTGCGCCGTCGTTCAGACCCGATGCGTTGGCCGCCGTGACCGTGCCTTCCTTCGAGAACGCCGGCTTCAGGCTCGCGAGTGATTCGGCCGTCACGCCATGACGCACGAATTCGTCGGTGGTGAAGCGCAGCGGCTCGCCCTTGCGTTGCGGAATCTCGACCGGCACGATTTCGTCGTTGAAGCGCCCCGCCTTCTGCGCGGCTTCCGCCTTGTTCTGCGACAGCGCCGCGAACGCGTCCTGCTGTTCGCGCGTGATGCCGTGCTCCTTCGCGACGTTTTCGGCCGTCACGCCCATGTGGTACTGGTTGTAGACGTCCCACAGGCCGTCGACGATCATCGAGTCGATCAGCTTCGCGTCGCCCATGCGGAAACCGTCGCGCGAACCCGGCAGCACGTGCGGCGCGGCGCTCATGTTTTCCTGGCCGCCTGCCACGACGATGTCCGCGTCACCGGCGATGATCGCGTTGGCCGCGAGCATCACGGCCTTCAGACCTGAGCCGCAGACCTTGTTGATCGTCATGCCCGGCACGGCCGCCGGCAAACCCGCCTTGATCAGCGCCTGACGCGCGGGGTTCTGACCGGAGCCCGCCGTCAGCACCTGGCCCAGAATAACTTCGCTCACCTGTTCCGGCTTCACGCCTGCCCGTTCGAGCACGGCGCGCACCGCGAGCGCGCCGAGTTCAGGTGCGGCAATCTTCGCCAGCGACCCACCAAACTTGCCCACTGCAGTACGAGCGGCCGATACGATCACAACATCAGTCATTTCCATATCCTCCGGGCATCCCGGCCAACTGCGCCACAGCCCGTTACGTTAAAAATTGCGTTGCAACTTGCGTTGCTCTCACGCCTTCATCAACCAGACGCTCATTCACCTGCCAAACACCTATGCACCGGCCGACTGCGCACTATGCCGACGTCGACAGCAATGCCGTACGCGCGCGTCGAGCCTGTGCGTGAACCTACTCCCGTTGCCGCACGTAGCGGCCCGGCGCCGGCTCGATGACCGGGAATTCGTCGGAGCCCAAATTGGCGCGCGGCTTCACTTTCTTGCCGCCGTACTGATCGAGCCAGTCGGTCCATTCCGGCCACCAGCTGCCGGGCACTTCGGTCGCCGCGTCGAACCATTCGTCCGCGCTTTCGGGCAGCGTGTTCGCGTCGGTATCGAGCTTCCAGAAGCTGCGCTTTTTCTTCGCGGGCGGATTGATCACGCCGGCGATATGGCCCGACGCGCCGAGCACGAACTTTAGCGGCCCGGTGAGCAGCGGCGCCGACGCATACGCGGTTTGCCACGGCACGATATGGTCTTCGCGCGAACCGTAGATGAAGGTCGGCACGTCGATCTTCGACAGATCGATCGGCTCGCCGCAGGTGGTCAGCGCACCGGGCTCGCGCAGCTTGTTCTCGAGATACGTGTTGCGCAGATACCAGACGTACATCGGCCCAGGCAGACTGGTCGAGTCGCTGTTCCAGTACAGCAGGTCGAACGGTACCGGCGTGCGGCCCTTCAGGTAACTGTCGACGACGTAGTTCCACACGAGGTCGTTCGGGCGCAGGAACGAGAACGTGTTCGCGAACTCGACGCCGCGCATCAGTCCCGGCGGCGCGCCGTTCTTGCCGCCGATGCTCTGCTCGCGCATCTGCACGTGCGCCTCGTCGACGAACACGTCGAGCACGCCCGTGTCGGAGAAGTCGAGCATCGCGGTGAGCAGCGTCATCGACGCGGCCGGATGTTCGCCGCGCGCCGCAGCCACCGCGAGCGCGGTGGCGAGCATCGTGCCGCCGACGCAAAAGCCGAGCGTATTGATCTGCTCGCGGCCGCTGATCTTGCGCACGGTGTCGATCGAGGTGAGCACACCCTCGCCGATGTAGTCGTCCCACGTCTTGTGCGCGATGGACTGATCCGCGTTGCGCCACGAAATCAGGAACACCTGATGGCCCGAATCAAGCCCGTGCGCGACGAGCGAGTTTTCGGGTTGCAGGTCGAGAATGTAGTACTTGTTGATGCACGGCGGCACGATCAGGAGCGGCCGCTCGCGCACGGTCGCCGTGCGCGGCTTGTACTGGATCAGCTGCAGCAGATCGTTCTCGAACACGACCGAGCCTTCGGTGTTCGCGAGGTTCTCGCCGACCGCGAAACGCGATTCGTCGGTTTGGGAAATCTTGCCGCGCTGCATGTCGGCGAGCAGGTTCATCACGCCCTGGCGCAAGCTCTCGCCTTTGCTGTCGAGCAGCGTTTTCTGCGCTTCGGGATTCAGCGCGAAGAAGTTGCTCGGCGAGGCCGCCGCGGTCCACTGCTGGACCGCGAAGCGAATGCGCTCGCGGGTTTTCGGCTGGGTGTCGAGCGCGTCGACCATCTGCTGCAGATAGCGCGCGTTCAGCAGATACCACGCGGCGGTGAACGCGTAGGCGGGCGCCGCGCTCCAGGCGTCCGCGCTAAAGCGCCGGTCCTTGAGCTCGGGCGCCTTGATCGCCGACGTGGTGGCCTGCTGGATCAGCTCCATCGCCTCGCGCGAATAGTCGGTCTGCAGCTTCTGCAAACGCTCGGGCGGAATCGCGGCGGTGGGAATGCTCAGCCCCGGCAACGACGGCAACGCACCGGCGGCCAGCTTGCTGAAGTCGGGCATGCCGGGAAACGCCGGTATTTGCGGGAAGCCCGCCGTTATCTGCGCGAGGTCCGGCATCTGCGGCATTGAGGGCATCTGAAATGCCGTGCCATTGGGCTGCGCGCCGAACGAACGCCAGGCGTTCATCCAGGCGTCGAGAAATTGCTGCATGCCTGCGGCTGACGATGCACCGCTCGTACCGGCCTGCTGCGTCTGCTCCTTCGAGGAGTCGGTGCTGGGGGAAGCTGAGGAATGAGATGCTGCCATACCTGCTTTTGACCGGTAAGTCCTTGCGGACGGGTTGAGAGGCAGTTCCGTGCGCACGTGGCGATTGCTCGCGACTTCGTCACGCCCTGTCCCATGAACGACGAGGAGCTAAGAAGGAACATTCTTGCTCCCCATCACAAGGCATGTCAATGCTTGCTCCCGATTTTGCCGCAGTGCGATAGTTTTTTAATTATCGTTTTCCCTGTATGGCAAATCGCGCTTTAACGAATCAAATGATGCTTGCCGCGGGTAAATCCGAAAAACTCCTATGGCGCATGGCACTTAAGCATATTTATTCGTTCGGTCGCCCACACAGCTGGCGGGCGATTCGCGCTATCGGCGGGCCTTCGGGCAGCGCAACAAAAAATGCGTGTGAAGGCCGGGGAACGGGCCGTCAGCGACGGTCGGCAGTGGGATTCGCGAATAACGACCCGGTGCGCATTCACGCGAAATAAAACCTCGGCTCGATTTTAAAAGTATGACAAGATGCGCCCGCGCGCCATCCCGAATTAATCGGCAATTGATTGCGCCTGTTCGTCGATCCAGATCAACGCGGCCATGCGACCGGTCTCGCGATCACGGCGATACGAATAAAAACGCTCGCGCAACGTGACCGTGCACAGATCGCCGCCGCTGATGCGCGTAAGGCCGAGCCGCTGCAGGCGCAGGCGCGCCAGCGCCGGCAGATCGGCGAGATATTTGCCGGCATTCGCGGGATGCGCGACGAACGCCTGCGCGGTCGCGTCGCGTTGTGCATCGTCGGCACCGGTCATGAAGGCGTCACGCACGTCTGCGCCGACTTCGAATGCGGTGGGCCCGATCGACGGGCCGAGGTACGCATGCAGTTCGCTCGCCCGCACACCCGCCAGCGCCGCAACCCGCGCGGCGGTCTGCTCGACGATGCCCGCCGCGAGTCCGCGCCACCCGGCATGCGCGGCGCCGACCGCGCGCCCCGCTTCGTCGCACAACAGCACCGGCATGCAATCGGCGACCATGACGACGCACGCGATGCCCGCGCCATCGGTGACGCTCGCGTCGGCGCGCGCCGGCGCACCATGCTCGCGCGCGTACGCGATCGCATCCTCGGCGCGGACGATGCCGGCGCCATGGATCTGTTCGAGCCACGCGGCCTCGCGAACTCCGGCAAGCGCGACGAGCCGTGCGCGATTGCTCGCGACCGCGGCGGGATCGTCGCCGGTCTTCATGCCCAGATTCAGGCCGCCGGGCTGGTCGGCGCCATCGCGCCAGCGGCCGAACGGCGCGTCGCTGACGCCGCCGTCGCGGGTGGTCACGAGCGCGCGCACGCGCGGCGACACGTTCCATGCGGGTTGCACGACATCGGCAAAACCCAGCTCCGGCAGATTGGTGCTCATGCGTGATCGTCCTCGTCGTGGTCGCTGTCTTCATCGTACGCGCCGTCGTCGACCGATGCATCGTAGTCCTCATCCTCGCCATACGCATCGTCGAACTCGCCCGCGTCGTCGCGACCCAGACCGAGCGCGGCCGACAACGCCTCGATGTCGGCCGGCACCTCGGCGCGCCATTGCATCGAGCGGCCGGTCTTCGGATGAATCAGGCCGAGCCGCCACGCGTGCAGCGCCTGGCGCGCGAAGCCGTCTGGCAGCGGCGCGACCGAGCGCTTGCCGCGCGCGCGTCCGTACACGGGATCGCCGAGCAACGGATGACCGATGTGCGCGCAATGCACGCGAATCTGATGCGTGCGCCCCGTCTCCAGATCGCAGTGAATCGCCGTGACCGGCTGACGCTGCCAGATCGCCGAGGCCACGCGCCGGAAATGCGTGCGCGCCGGCTTGCCGGCCGCGCCCGTCACCACGGCCATGCGCGTGCGCTCGCGCGGATCGCGGCCGATCGGCGCGTCGATCGTGCCTTCGTCGGGCAGGTTGCCCCACACGAGCGCGAGGTAGCGGCGCTTGACCGTGCGCGCCTGCAACTGGCGCACGAGGTCGGTTTGCGCCTCGAGCGTGCGCGCGACCACCATCAGCCCCGAGGTCTCCATTGTCGAGCCGATGCACGATGCCCGCGCGCGGCAGACCCGCCGCGGACTCGCCATAGCGGTAGAGCAACCCGTTCAGCACGGTGCCGCTCCAGTTGCCAGCCGCCGGATGCACGACCATGCCGGCCGGCTTGTTGATCACGACGAGCGTGTCGTCCTCGTAGACGATGTCGAGCGGCACCGGCTCGGGCGTGAAGGCGAGTTGCTCGGGCAGCAGATCGGGCACGAGCTCGATCGTCGCGCCAAGCGGCACCGGCTGGCGGATCTTCGCCGCCTTGCCGTCGACGCGCACCCGCTGCGCCTCGATCCAGCTTTGCAGACGGCTGCGCGAGAACTCCGGGAATACTTTGGCGAGCACCTTGTCGAGGCGCTCGCCGGCCAGTTCGTCGGGTACCACGACGCTGCGCGGCGCTTCGTCGGCCGCGCGCACGGGCACGGGTGCCGCCGCGGCCGCAGAGCCTTGCGGGCTGCTTGCGGCGAGCGCGTCGCCGGAGAAATCGTCGTCGAGGGAATCGACGCCCAACGCGTCGGCCGGGTCGGCGCTTACGCTATAATCTTCGTTGCTATTCCCGGCGCCTGCGGCGCCTGGAGTATTTGAGCGGGTCATTGAATCTGGGTCACCTGGACGTAAAGCTAGACTGGAAAATGCGAGCCTTGAACACCATCACTGAAGCGGCGATCAATTTGGCGGCCATCAAGAAGGCGGCCCGGAAAGTGGCCGGATACATTGCGTGCGCCGCGGCCGTCGTCGCTGTTGCGGCTTGCCACGGCCTGCCGGAGAAGACCGACGAAACGGCAGCGTGGAACAACAACAAATTATATACGGAGGCGAACGACGCACTGACCGGTGGTGACTGGGGCAAGTGCGCGAAGTATTTCGAGCTGCTCGAGGGCCGCGACCCGTTCGGCCACTTCGCCCAGCAGGCGCAGATCAACGTCGCGTACTGCAACTGGAAAGACAACGAAAACGCCGCCGCCGACCAGGCCATCGACCGCTTCATCCAGCTGCACCCGGATCATCCGGACATCGCCTACGCGTATTACCTGAAGGGCATGATCCACTTCAACGACGACCTCGGTCTGTTCGGCCGCTTCTCGGGCCAGGATATGAGCGAGCGCGATCCGAAGTCGCTGCGCGAGTCGTATGACGCGTTCAAGGTCGTGGTGGACCGCTTCCCGAACAGCAAGTACGCGGCGGACGCCGCGCAGCGCATGCGCTACATCGTGAATGCGCTCGCATCGCACGAAGTCCACGCCGCGGACTACTACTATCGCCGCGGCGCCTATGTCGCCGCCATCAACCGTGCGCAGCTCGCATTGCGCGAGTACAAGAACGCGCCGGCCATCGAAGACGCGCTGCACATCATGATCCTGTCGTACGAGAAGCTGAACAACCAGCAACTCGCCGACGACACTCGTCGCGTGCTGGCCGGCACCTTCCCCGACAGCCCGTACGTGACCGGCCACGCACGGCCCGGCACGGCGAAGTCGTGGTGGCAGTTCTGAGCCCTCACGCGCCGACGGCACACTGACCTTCGTCTGAAAACGAAAACGCCACGACCTCGGTCGTGGCGTTTTCGTTTATGCGCGCCGCGAGACTCAATCGCGCTCGAACAGCGCAATCGATTCCACGTGCGACGTATGCGGGAACATATTGACGACGCCCGCGCCCACCAGCCGATAGCCGGCCTCATGCACGAGCAGCCCGGCATCGCGCGCGAGCGTGGCTGGCGCGCACGACACATAGACGATGCGCGTCGGCAGCGGCCCGTTGCCGCTCTGCGCGATCTCCGCGAGCGCCTTCGCGATCGCGAGCGCGCCTTCGCGCGGCGGATCGACGAGGAACTTGTCGAACTGGCCGAGGGCGCGCAAGTCGTCGGCGGTGACTTCGAACAGGTTGCGGCACGCGAACGACGTATGCCCGGCGACGCCATTCAGCTCCGCATTCGCGAGCGCGCGCTGGGTCAGCACTTCGCTACCCTCGATGCCGACCACTTCCCGCGAGATTCGCGCGAGCGGCAGCGTGAAGTTGCCGATCCCGCAGAACAGGTCGAGCACGCGGTCGGTGCGTGCCGGCGCCAGCAGGCGCAGCGCGCGGCTCACCAGCACGCGGTTGATCGCGTGATTGACCTGGGTGAAATCGGTTGGCTTGAATGGCATACGGATGCCGTATTCGGGCAGCGTGTAGTCGAGCTGCACGTCGAGAGGATAAAGCGGCGTGACCGTGTCGGGACCGCCCGGCTGGATCCAGAACTGCACCTTGTGCTCGTCCGCGAACTCGCGCAGCACCTGCTCGTCCCCGGCCGTCAGCGGTTCGAGGTTGCGCACGACGAGCGCCGTGACCGACGAGCCGACCGCGAGCTCGAGCTGCGGCACGCGGTCGTAGATAGACAGCTTGCGGACCATGAAACGCAGCGGCATCAGCATCGCCGACACGTGCGGCGGCAGCACCTCGCAGGTCTTCATGTCGGCGATATAGCTGCTCTTTTTCTCGTGAAAGCCGATGCGCATGCCGCCGCGCTCCGGCAGGTAGCGCACCGCGAGCCGCGCGCGATAGCGATAACCCCAGGACGGCCCGTGAATCGGCCGGAACACCGTTTCGGGGCGCAGCTTCGCCAGATGCTGCAGGCTGTCCTCGAGCACGCGCTGCTTGACCGCCACCTGCGCGCGCATGTCGAGATGCTGCATCGAGCAGCCGCCGCAGATGTTGAAGTACGTGCATTTCGGCGTCGTGCGGAGCACGCTTTCGCGGAACACCTGGACGACCTCGGCCTGCTCGAATTTCGGCTTGCTGCGATGCGTCGAATAACTGACGAGTTCACCCGGCAGCGCGCCTTCGACGAACACGACCTTGCCCGGCGTGCCGTCTTCGCTCGTGGTGCGGCCCACGCCACGCGCTTCCATATCGAGCGAAACGATTTCGATCAGCGGTTCGTTGCCGGTAATGACGGGCGCCGGCGCCGGGGCGTGCGCCCTGGCATGCTTCGATGAGCGCCGCGGCGAGCGACGTTGGGGGGCAGTTCGGGACACCTGCGGACTTCCTGACAAACTATGGGGAAAGGCGGGATTGTAGACGAAGCGCCGGGCTTGCCTGCGATGCGGTGCGGACCACACGCGGAGCGAGTGCGGATCGCGGCCCGGATTGCGGCTCCCCGGCGGAGGCTCTGCTCGCGCGCGCTTACTGCTCGAACGCCGCCAGATACTCGGCCCACTGCGGCGCGCTTTCCAGCGCGAGCGCGTTCTTCACGAGGTTGATCTCGTCAGCATACTCCGACGGCGAAAAACCACCGCGCATCAGTTGGAAGCGGCAATACAGCAGGTACGTATTGACGACGTCGGTCTCGCAGTAATTGCGGATTTCCTCGATACGCCCTTGCTGGAACGCCTGCCACACCTGACTGCCGTCCATGCCCATCTTGCCCGGAAAGCCGCACATCTTCGCGAGCGCGTCGAGCGGCGCGTTCGCGCGCGCCTGGTACATCGCGAGCACGTCCATCAGATCGGTGTGTCGCGCGTGGTAGCGGCTGATGTAGTTGTTCCACTTGAAGTCGCGGTCGTCCTCGCCGAGATCCCAGAACCGGTAGGCGGGGATGCCGTTGACGAGCGCGCGGTAGTTGAGCACCGGCAGATCGAAACCGCCGCCGTTCCACGACACGAGTTGCGGCGTGTACTTTTCGATCACGCGATAGAACGACTGCACGAGCGTCGCCTCGCCGTCCTCGGGCGTACCGAGCGAGCGCACGCGAAAACCGTTGTTGTCACGGAACACGCAGGAAATCGCCGCGACCCGCTGGAGGTGATGCGGCAGAAAATCGCTGCCAGTTTTTTCGCGGCGTGCGGCGAACGCGTGCTCGGCGACATCGGCGTCGCTCATCGACGCGGGCAAATCTTCAAGCCGGCGGATGCCGGCGACATCGGGAATCGTCTCGATGTCGAAAACAAGAATCGGTGTCATCAGGTCAGAGAACGGCGTCTTTGCGGACACCGTTTGAGGCAAAGAAGCGCTTCAGTCGCACCAGCGCTTCCTGTTGGATCTGGCGCACACGCTCGCGCGTGAGGCCCATTTCGTCGGCCAGCTCCTCGAGCGTGGCGGGCTCGATGTGATTCAGACCGAAGCGCCGCTCGATCACATGGCGGTGCTTGTCCGACAAACGCGCGAGCCATGCGCGTGTCAGTGTTTCGAGTTCGCGATGCTGCACTTCGGCGTCTGGCGACTGGCTCTGGTCGTCCGACAGCAGATCGAGCAGGCTGCTCGCCGGATCGAGATCGAGCGGCGCATCGAGCGAGGCGGTGTGCTCGTTCAGAGCGAGGATGTCGGTGACTTCGTCGGTGGTCTTGCCGGTCAGATAAGCGATGTCGTCGATGCTCGCGTCGCGGCGCTCGGCCGCCTCCCCCGAATTCATCGAGTTCTTTTCCAGATGGCGCTTCGCGCGCAACACCTGGTTGAGCTCACGAATCACATGGACGGGCAATCGCACCGTACGCGCCTGGTTCATGATCGCGCGCTCGATGCTCTGGCGGATCCACCACGTCGCGTAGGTCGAGAAACGGAAGCCGCGCGTCGGATCGAATTTTTCGATTGCGTGCATGAGGCCGAGGTTGCCCTCCTCGATCAGATCGAGCAGCGGCACGCCGCGATTCAGATAACCCTTGGCAATGCTGACGACCAGCCGCAGATTGCGCTCGATCATCACCTGCCGCGCTTCGAACTCGCCGGCCTTGGCAAGGCGCGAATATTTCTGCTCTTCCTCGACGGTGAGCAACGGCTTCACGCTGATGCGATTCAGATAATGCTGGATCGTGTCGGCCGTGAGCTCGGCCTGCAGCAGTGCGCGGAAATCGTCTGCGTCGGGCGGCGCCTCGCCGGTGGTTTCGCGCGCGTCAGCGCTCTCGCTGTCGTCGAGGCCGCTCTGGCGTTCGTCGAGTTCGCGCTCCTCCGCGACCTCTTCTTCCACTTCCGAAGCGCCGCTTTCGTCCACTGCGGCAGACGTGACTTCGCTGATCGTCTCAGACTCGGCTTGCGGCGGGCGGCGCTTCGATTTCGGCATGGTCGTATCGCTTATTGCGGCGGCAAATACTTCAGTGGGTCGACTGGTTTACCCTGTCGGCGAACTTCGAAATGCAACATCACACGGTCGGAATCGCTATTGCCCATCTCCGCGATCTTCTGCCCCTTCGTAACCGCGTCCCCCTCTTTTACCATCAAAGCGCGGTTGTGTGCATACGCGGTGAGATAAGTTGCATCATGCTTGATGATAATGAGATTGCCGTAACCACGCAGCCCATTTCCGGCATAGACGACGCGACCATCGGCTGACGCTTTAACCGGCTCGCCCGCCGAGCCGCCGATATTGACGCCCTTGTTGGTCGAGTCGTTGAACGTGTTGAGCAGCGGACCGCGCACCGGCCATGCAAATGCTACGTTGCCTGCCGCGGCGCTGCCGATGTCGGCGCTCGCCGCAGAGGGATTGGCCGGAGGCGCAGCTACCGCACCATTCGCGGGCGTACCGTTCGTCGCGCCGCCGTAGAGCGGCGGCATCGCGGCGCCGACCACGGCCGGCGCGTTGTTGTTCAGCGGTGCGCTTTGCACCGCGCCCGTGCTGCCGATCGGCGCGGTCGACACGCCCGGCGTCATGGCCGCGGTATTCGCGCCCGGCGGCACGACGCGCAGCAGCTGGTCGACTTCGATCTGATTCGGGTTGGTCAGGTTGTTCCACGTCGAGATGTCGCGGTAATTCTGGCCGTTTTCGAGCGCAATGCGGTACAGCGTATCGCCCGGCTTCACGCGATAGTAGCCGGGCGGCGGCGGGCCGAGCGGCACCGCCGGTTGCGCCGCGCCCTGCGCGGTGGCGAGCGTGCCGCCGCCGGAGCGGTCGACGACGGGCGCCTGGTCGAGCCGGGATGCACAGGCCGTCATCAACAGGGACAAGGCGAGCACGCACACGCTGCGCTGGGTTACGGTCAGGGGGGTATTCGGGGTGGTTCTCTGCATCGCGCGCAACATACTCATCGGTGTCAAATCACTCCGGATTTTAAGGGTACAAAGAAAACGCGATCAAGCCGCGACTCGCGCCATTGCGCGGGGCCGAGGCGTTCGATCAGCGTCAGCACCTGGCTCTGTCCTTCCTGCGAGCCGACCGGCGCAACCAGACGTCCGCCGATCGCAAGCTGCTCGAGCAACGCCTGCGGCACGTCGAGCCCGGCCGCCGCGATCACGATCGCGTCGAACGGGGCCGCCGACGGCAAACCGAGCCGCCCGTCGCCGTAATGCAGCCGGATATTCGGAATGCGCAGCGGACGCAGATTCGTCTTCGCGCGCTCGGACAGCGGCTTGATGCGTTCGATCGAATAAACCTCGCGCGCGACCTGGCTCAGCACCGCCGCCTGATAGCCGCAACCGGTGCCGATTTCGAGCACCGTGTTCAGCGCGCGCCCGGCCGCCGCGAGTTCGATCATTCGCGCAACCACCGACGGCTTCGAGATAGTCTGGTGATGACCGATCGGCAGCGCGGCATCTTCGTACGCCTGGGCCGCAAGACCCGGATCGACGAACATGTGGCGCGGCACCGCCGCCATCGCGTTCAGCACACGCTGATCGCTGACGCCATTGGCTCGCACGCGTTCGACCATGCGTTCGCGAACCCGTTCCGAGGTCAGCGCCAAGGCGTTGTTCATCGCGCCGCTGGTCGCGCCGCCGAATGCGCCGCTCATTGCACCGGCCAACGCGGCGTTCGGCGCGGGTTTCGCGCTTTGCTGCAGTTGCGACTGGAGTGGCGATGGCGTCGCGCGTGCGCTGTGGCCAGGCGCATGCGTCGAGTTTTTGCCCGGCTTGACCGACGACTTTGGTGCTTGCTTGACAGGCTGCCCCGCCAATGCACCAGCCAACGAGTTCGCCGTTGTCTTTGCGACTGGCGCGGCCAGCGGCTTTGGCGGCATTACACCGGTCGCCGCCGTTGACGTACCAAACGGAGAGCTTTGCGTCTTCGCCTGGGGAATCACCTGGGGTCGCGTCGCCGGCGTAGCTTGCGCAGCAGCTGAGGTCCTCGCTTGCGCCCGTGCGGCCGCGCCGCCCTGCGTCGGTTTCGCCGACTGCTGCCGTGCGTTCAACGCCGCGCTCGCCGCGAGCGCCGCCGCGCGCATCTCACCCGGACGTCCCTCGGGCCGGCGCGGTTCGCGCACCAGGTCCTCGAGACCTAACGGAAAGCGCTTCGCGCGCTCGCCGGTCATGAACTGCCGCTCCCGGCGCGCAGCCAGTCGCGCGCCGCAGGCAGCATTTGCGTGTAGGTCAGATCGAGCTGCAGCGGCGTGATCGACACGGCGCCGTTGGCCACCGCATGGAAGTCCGTGCCTTCGCTCGCGTCGCGCGCCTGGCCCGAGGCGCCGATCCAATAGATCGGTTCGCCGCGCGGATTGGTCTGGCGGATCACCGGCTGCGACGGATGACGTTTGCCGAGCCGCGTGATCTGCCAGCCGCGCAGTTCGTCATACGGCAGGTTAGGGATATTGACGTTCAGCAGCGGATGTCCCGGCAACGGCCGCGCGAGATAATGCGCGACGATTTCGGCGGCAACGCGGGCCGCGTCTTCGAGATGCGCCCAGTCCTTGTCGACGAGCGAGAACGCGATGGCCGGCACCCCGAACATGATGCCTTCGGTGGCGGCTGCGACGGTGCCGGAATACAGCGTGTCGTCGCCCATGTTCTGGCCGTTGTTGATACCCGACACGACCAGGTCCGGTGTATGGTCGAGCATGCCGGTCAGTGCGATGTGCACCGAGTCGGTCGGCGTGCCGTTCACGTAGTAGAAACCGTTCGCCGAACGCAGGACCGACAGCGGCCGCCACAGCGTCAGGGAATTCGACGCGGCGCTGCAGTTCTGTTCGGGAGCCATCACGGTGACGTTGGCGATCGGCTTCAGCGCTTCGTAAAGCGCGGCGAGGCCCGGCGCCAGATAACCGTCGTCGTTGCTGAGTAGGATTCGCATGCGCCGATTGTAACCGAGGAAAGATGGCACGCGAACGACATGGACGGCGTGTCTGCGTGGCGTGCACAAGCGTCGTGCGAGCCAGTATTTTCCAGGTGCGCGAATGCTTGTATCGAACGCAAAGATGCAGCTTCGCACTCAACGCGCGGCCGTGCGCGCTCGTCGATGAAATCGGATCCTGTGCGTGCTTCGCGCTGTGCAATGCAATACGGCTTGCGCGAGAAGCGCGCGCGACGCATCGAAAGCGCGCTGCAAGTTGTAACCCGCAGCGCAATAAATCGCACGGTCGTGCGCTTTGTTTTACACTCGAAAACGGTGCCAACCCTGAACGATACGGAGACACGATGCGCGCGATTCGCTGCAAGCAGTACGGGCCGCCCGAGAGCCTGGTCGTCGACAACCTGGCGGATCTCGAAGCGCCGCCTGGCCACGTCGTGATCGACGTGAAGGCCGCGGCCGTCAATTTTCCCGACGTGCTGATCATCGAGAACAAATACCAGTTCAAGCCGCCGCTGCCGTTCACGCCCGGTTCGGAAGCCGCGGGCATCGTGCGCGCGGTGGGCGAAGGCGTCACGCAGTTCAAACCCGGTTCGCGCGTGGCCGCGTTCACCGGCTCCGGCGGTTTTGCCGAGCAGGCGCTTGCGCCCGCCGCGGCCTGCGTGCCGCTCGACGATGACGTGTCGTTCGAACTCGCGGCCGCGTTCACGCTCGCGTATGGCACCTCGCATCACGCGGTGGTCGATCGCGGCGCGCTGCAGTCGGGCGAGACGATGCTCGTGCTCGGCGCGGCCGGCGGAGTCGGGCTGGCGGCGGTCGAAATCGGCAAGGCGCTCGGCGCGCGCGTGATCGCGGCGGCATCGAGCGACGAAAAGCTCGCGACCTGCGTGAAGCACGGCGCGGACGCGACGATCAACTACAACACCGAGGATCTGCGCGAGCGCATCAAGGCGCTCACCGATGGCAAAGGTCCGGACGTGATCTACGACCCGGTCGGCGGCGTGTATGCGGAGCCGGCGTTTCGCAGCATCGGCTGGAGGGGGCGTTATCTGGTGGTCGGCTTTGCGAATGGCGAGATTCCAAGGCTGCCGCTGAACCTGATGTTGCTCAAGGGCGCAAGCGTGGTCGGCGTGTTCTGGGGCGACTTCGCAAAGCGTGAGCCGCAGCGCAATCGCGCGGCATTCGAGCAGATGACCGGCTGGATTCGTGAAGGCAAGCTCAAGCCCTACGTGTCGGCCCGCTACTCGCTCGACGACACCGGCCGCGCGTTGCGCGACATGGCCGAGCGCCGCGTGATCGGCAAGGTGGTCATCACGCCGTAGCACGACCAATAAAGCAGCATCAAAAACGGCGCGGCGGCCGACTGCGATTTCGGCCGCCGGACCGCTTGCGATCCACGTTCACAGCTTCTCGGTATCCCCGGTGCGCGGCTGCCACTTCATCAAACGCCGCTCCGCGGTCCCGACGATCGCATCGAGAATCAGCGCGAACGCGGTCAACACCAGAATCCCCGCGAACACCGTGTTGATATCGAAGGTGCCCTCGGCCTGCAGGATCAGATAGCCGACGCCGCGCGCCGAGCCCAGATACTCGCCCACCACCGAGCCGACGAACGCAAGCCCCACCGACGTATGCAGGCTCGAAAACACCCAGCTCATCGCGCTCGGCAGATAGACGAAACGCAGCAGCTGTTTGCGGTTCGCGCCAAGCATGCGCGCGTTCGCGAGCACGACCGGGCTCACTTCCTTCACGCCCTGGTAGACGTTGAAGAACACGATGAAGAACACCAGCGTGACGCCGAGTGCGACCTTCGACCAGATGCCGAGACCGAACCACACGCCGAAGATCGGCGCGAGAATCACGCGCGGCATCGAGTTCGCGGCCTTCACGTACGGATCGAACAGCGCGCTCGCCGTCGGCGCGAGCGCGAGCCACAGGCCGACGCCGAGCCCGATCGTGGTGCCAAAGACGAACGCGAGCACGGTCTCGACGAGCGTGATCCACAGATGCAGATAGATCTCGCCGCCCGTGAACCATTCCCAGATCCGCTGCAGTACTTTCTGCGGCTCGCCAAAGAAAAACGCCGCCTTGTTCGGATCGTCGAAATAGAACGGCGGTATCAGCGTCGGGCTCGTCAGCACGTACCACAGCACGAAGCACAGCACGAGCAGCAGCCACTGCCAGATCACCAGATTCGCCCGGCTCGGGCGCAACGTCTTCCACATGACTTGGTTTGCCTTGGACGATTATTGAACACGTCTTCTTTTCGATGCGCAGGCGGGGATGCGCGGCACATTTAAACAGCGGTCAGTTGCTGCTGATAGCCCTTGAGCACCTCATCGCGCAGCACACCCCAGAGCTGCGCATGCAACTCGACGAAGCGCGGATGCGAACGGATTTCGGCGACATCGCGCGGCCGCGGCAGATCGATCCGGAACTCGCCGATCGGATGCGTCGCAGGCCCGGCCGACAGTACCACCACGCGGTCCGACATCGCGATCGCTTCGTCGAGATCGTGCGTAATGAACAGCACGGCCTTGCGCTTCGCGGCCCAGAGATCGAGCAGCTCGTTTTCCATCAGCTGCCGCGTTTGAATATCCAGCGCGGAAAACGGCTCGTCCATGAGGATGATGTCGGGGTCGAGGATCAGCGTCTGCGCCATCGCGACGCGCTTGCGCATGCCGCCCGACAGCTGATGCGGATAGCGGTCGCCGAAGCCGCCGAGGCCGACACGCTTCAACCACTCTTCGGCCTTCGCGCGCGCTTCCGAGGCCGGCACGCGGTGAAACGACAGGCCGGCCATCACGTTGTCGAGCGCCGAGCGCCACGGCATCAGCGCATCTGCCTGGAACATATAGCCCGCTCGGCGATTCAGGCCACTGAGCTGTTCGCCGAACACGCTGACGCCGCCCGCCGACGGCTGGAGCAGCCCCGCGCCGATGTTCAGCAGCGTGGACTTGCCGCAGCCAGTCGGCCCGACGACCGACACGAACTCGCCGGGCTCGATACGCAGCGTCGTGTCCTTAACTGCTGTGTAGCGCTGTGCGCGGTTGTCACGCGCGGCGAACGTGCAGGTGATGTTTTCGAGCGCCAGGGCAGCAACGGTCATCGTACGGCTCGCTTCGGGAATCGGGTTAGCGGGGAGTTGTCGCGGCGACGCTGGGGCGACGGCTGTGGACGCGGCGAATCGCCCTGTCCACGTCCCATTCGATGCGCCTGTGCGCGCGCCGCGTCGTTTATGCCTTGACGGTCGCGAGCGCCTTCTTCACGAAGTCGTTGGTCCACGTCTTCGACAGATCGATCTGCGCGTTCTGGATCACCGGATCGAACGCTTTCAGCGTCTTCAGCGACGTCGCGGGACCGTCGGCGGGCATCAGGCCGTCGGGCGACATCGCTTCGCGCACGTGCTGCCACGCGTCGAGATAGAGCGCGCGGTCGCCGAGCAGATAGCTCTCCGGCACCGTGTTGATCAGTTCGCTGCCGCTCGCGTTCTGCAGCCACTTGAGCGCGCGCACCATCGCATTGGTCAGCGCCTGCGTGGTGTTCGGGTTCTTCGTGATGAACGACTGCGACGCGTACAGACAGCCCGCCGGCATGTCGCCGCCGAACACGATGTGCGTATCGGTGAGCGTGCGGGTATCCGACACGACGCGCACGTCGCCGGCGCGCTCGAGGCGCGTGACGACCGGATCGAGATTGGCGATCGCGTCGATCTGCCCGGACTGCAGCGCGGCGATCGCGCCGGCACCGGCGCCCACGCCGATGAACGCGACGTCCTTCGGACTGAGCCCTGCTTTCGCGAGGACGAAGCTCGCCATGATCGACGTCGACGAACCCGGCGCGGTCACGCCGATCTTCTTGCCCTTCAGATCGGCGATCGACTTGTAGTTCGGCATCGTCTTCTTCGACACCGCCAGCGCGATCTGCGGCGCGCGGCCCTGCAGCACGAATTCGCGGAACATCTGCTTTTGCGCCTGCAACAGCAGCGTGTGTTCGAACGCGCCGGAGACCACGTCGGCGCTTCCGCCGACTGCCGCCTTCAACGCCTGCGAGCCGCCCGCGAAGTCGGAAATCTCGACTTCGAGCCCCTCGTCCCTGAAGTAGTTGCGGCGCTCGGCGATCGTCAGCGGCAGGTAGTAGAACAGGTTCTTGCCGCCGACCGCGATGGCGACCTTGGTGGTCTCGGGCTTGCCCTGCGCGAAAGCGAACGGCGTGGCAGCGAGCGAGGCGCCCGCGAGCGCCGCACCGCCGGCGAGGAAGGTTCTGCGTTGCATGGTCCGTTGTCTCCAGATTTTTTGTCGTCCGGCTTTTTGACCGCCCGTGTGCGCGTTGCGCAAGCGCTTGGCCACGGTGTGGGGCTGTGCCGGTCGCAAGGCGCGAATCGTGCGTCAGCGCCGCGCTTTACGCGCCTTTCTCTATGCGTTGCGCTGTGCGCATCAGACGATCTGTTGCGCCCGCAACCGCGCGATGCCGTCAGCATCATAACCTAGCGATTGCAGGACTTCATCGGTATGTTCACCCAGTTCTGGCCCCAGCCAGCGCGTCTCACCGGGCGTCGCCGACAGCTTCGGCGTAACCGTGGGCAGCGTGATTTCCTTGCCGTCCTGCCACTTGAACCGCTGGATCATCTGCCGCGCGATGAACTGCGGATCGGTGAACATATCGGCGACGCTGTAGATGCGGCCCACCGGCACGTCGGCCGCGTTCAGCACCGCGAGCGCTTCGTCGATCGTGCGCGTGGACAGCCACGCGCCGATCGCCGCGTCGATTTCCTGCGTGCGCAGCACGCGGCCATCGTTATGCGCGAGCGCCGGATCGTTGGCGAGATCGTCGCGTTCGATCGCGATCATCAGGCGCCTGAAGATCGGATCGCTATTGCCGCCGATCACGATGCTGCCGTCGCGGCACGGATACGTGTTCGACGGCACGATGCCCGGCAGAGACGCGCCGGTACGCTCGCGCACCATGCCGTAGACGCCGTATTCGGGCACCACGCTTTCCATCATGTTGAAGACGGCCTCGTACAGCGCGACGTCGACCACCTGCCCCTTGCCGCCGTTCATCTGCTTGTGATGCAGCGCCATCAGCGCGCCGATCACACCGTGCAGCGCGGCGATCGAATCGCCGATCGAAATGCCGATGCGCGGCGGCGGCAGATCCGGATAGCCGGTGATATGGCGCAGACCGCCCATCGACTCGGCGATCGCGCCGAAGCCGGGCCGGTCGCGATACGGGCCCGTCTGGCCGTAGCCCGACAGACGCACCATCACGAGGCCGGGGTTCTCGGCGGACAGCACGTCGTAGCCGAGCCCGAGCTTTTCGAGCAAACCGGGCCGAAAATTCTCGACGACGATATCGGCCTCTTTCGCGAGGCGCCGCACGATCTCCTTGCCCTCTTCGGCTTTCAGGTTGATCGTGACGGACTTCTTGTTGCGCGCCTGCACGGCCCACCACAGCGACGTACCGCCGACTTCCGGGTACAGCTTGCGCCATTTGCGCAGCGGGTCGCCGCCTTTGGGGTCTTCGATCTTGACGACGTCGGCGCCGAACTCGCCGAGAAAACGCGCGGCGAACGGCCCGGCGATCAGCGTGCCGAGTTCCAGCACCTTGACGCCGGCGAGCGGACCGCACGCGTCATGCGGCGCGGCGCTCGCGCCTGATTCGGGGGTGGCGCTCATGAGTCTCCTTGGTTCTGCATCGTTGTGTACCCGGTCTGTCTGGTTTGCAACGACTTGCGACGATGCGTGCCTGGACGGATATGGCGGCGGCCAACGAAAGCCGCGCGGCTACATCGAACGACGGTCGAGCATCGCGCGCGCGATCGTGCCCGCGTCGACATACTCGAGCTCGCCGCCCACCGGCACGCCGCGCGCGAGACGCGTCACGGCAAGGCCGCGCGCCTTCAGCGTCTGTCCGAGGTAATGCGCGGTGGCCTCACCCTCGTTGGTGAAATTGGTGGCCAGCACGACTTCCTTGACGACGCCATCCGACGCGCGCTTCACGAGCCGGTCGAAATGGATTTCCTTCGGGCCGATGCCGTCGAGCGGACTCAACCGCCCCATCAGCACGAAATAGAGGCCGCGATAGGTCATCGTCTGTTCGAGCATGATCTGGTCGGCCGGCGTTTCGACGACGCACAGCAGCGACGGATCGCGCTCCTCGTCGAGGCAGACCTCGCAGATCTGCGCTTCGGTAAATGTGTTGCACTTTTCGCAGTGACGCAGATGCTCGGTCGCGAACAACAGCGAGCGCCCGAGCTTTTCGGCGCCTTCGCGATCGTGCTGCATCAGGTGATACGCCATGCGCTGCGCGGACTTCGGCCCGACACCGGGCAGCGCGCGCAGCGCTTCGACGAGCGCCGACAGGGCGGAAGGTTGTTTCATGCGGATCGGCGTCGACGTGGGTGGTGCTCGGGTGGGCGAATTGGGATGCGGGGGTGTTGCTCGAACCGGGCCGCGCTTTCACGCCGTGACGACGCTTTCACGCGCGGCTGCAGGTTCGATGTTTCCAGCCTGCGCGCGGCGCGCGGCGGCGAGCGTCTGGGTTCGCACCGCGGCAATGAACCGCCGCGGCGCTCACCCGCTTCAGCCCGTTCTCAATCAGAACAGGTTCAGAACGGCAGCTTGAAACCCGGCGGCAGCGGCAGGCCGGCGGTCATGCCGCCCATCTTTTCCTGCGCGGTCGCCTCGGCCTTGCGCACGGCGTCGTTGAACGCGGCGGCGACGAGATCTTCCAGCATGTCCTTGTCGTCGGCGAGCAGGCTCGGGTCGATCGACACGCGGCGCACGTCGTTCTTGCAGGTCATCGTCACCTTGACGAGACCGGCACCCGACTGCCCCTCGACTTCGATCTGCGCGAGTTGCTCCTGCATCTTCTTCATGTTTTCCTGCATCTGCTGGGCTTGCTTCATCAGCCCGGCGAGTTGGCCTTTCATCATGGACGTGCTCCTTCTAGATAGCGTGGAATCTGGCATTCCGGCGCCGCGCTGCGACGACGCCGCGAACGATGGATCAGTGGGCCGGCGACGCGCCGTTCGGGGCGGCGTCCGGGGTAATCGGGCGGATCGAGCCCGGCACGATGCTCGCACCGAACTCGCGAATCAGCGACTGCACGAACGGATCGGCGCTGATCTCGCGCTCGGCTTCCTGCTGGCGCTGCGCGCGCAGCTTCGCGTCGTGAGCGGCGGCGGTACGGCGCGCCGGGCCGACTTCGACCTGCACGTCGACGTTCTGGCCGAGCCGCTCGACGAGCGCTGCCTTCAGTTTAGCGACCTGCGACGCTTCTGCGTATTGCGGCACCGGCACGTTGAGCTTCAGCGTGCTGCCGTCGAGCGCCATGAGTTCGCTGTTGAACGCAAGCTGATACGAGATGCCCTTCAGCGGCAGATCGACGGCGAGCGCCGGCCAGTCGCCGGTGAAACCTAGCGGATCGAGCGGCACGGCAGGCGGCAGCGGGCGCGTATCGGCGACCGGCGCCGGCGCGGCGGCCTGCGCGGCCGCGCCGTCCATGCGGACGTCGTCGGGGCCGCGGTCGAACACCGGCACGAAGTCGTCGTCTGGCGGAATGAAGTACGCGTCGTCCGCGGCCGACAACGGCAGGTAGTCGTCGGGCGGCATGTCGTCCCATGGCGAGATCGACGGGCTGTTCTGCTGCGCATTGCTGCTCGCGCCGCTGTTTGCGTCGCGAGCGGGTGCAGCCTGCGCGGCGGTGTCCTGCGACACGCGGCGTGACGCACCGGGCGTCGGCGCCGGCACGACCACACGCGGCGCGGCCGGCTTCGGTGTGGCGGGTGCGGCCGGTTTCGCGGACACGTCCGTGTTAGCACGGCCACGGTCGGACGATACTTTCATGCCGGCGTTGCGCAGCACGTCGAGCGCGGCGCTGGCGCCGCCCGCGCGGCGCGGCGCGGAGTCGGCTGCGGCCGCCGGTGCCGCCGTTGAAGCGGGCGCCGCCAATTCCGGCCGCGCTTCCGGTTCCGGTGACGTGGCCTCTTCCGCGCGACCAGGCGCGGCAGTTGCAAGCGCGCTCGGTGCGGACGAAGGTGCGATGTCGGAAACTTCGTTCGAGACCGGCGCGCTTGAGTTGTCGATCGTGGCGACGGCCTTCGCGGGCGCGTCTTCCCACGGCGCCAGCGGGGCTGCCGTAATGGCAGGCGCTTCTGTCACGCGGGCGACTTCGGCGTTGGGCGATTGCGGTGCTTCTTCAGATTGCGCGGAGTCGGCTGCGGGCTTCGCGATCGGCTTTGCAGTCGGCGCGGTCGATTTCATCGCGTCGCCCTGCTCCTCGCCGGCAACGCCTACCTGAGGTCCACGAACGGGCGCAGCAGCTGCCATGGCCGTCGCGGACGACGGTGACAGCGCGCGCAGCGCGGCAACCGTCGGTGCACCCGAGCGCTGCGCACCGGCGCCGGCGCCGCCCGCACCGCTCTGCGTGCCAGCGGCTCCCGCCGCTCCGCCACCGCCGCCTGTCGGCGCCGGCTCGAACGCGAGCATGCGCAGCAGCGTCATCGTGAAGCCCGCGTATTCGTCGGGCGCGAGGCCCAGTTCGCTTCGGCCGATCGTGGCGATCTGATAGAACAGTTGCACCTGCTCGGCGCTCAACGCGTCGGCGAAACGGCGCAAGTCGGCCGCCTCCGGCCATTCGTCGAGCACCGACGAAGGCGCGAACTGCGTCCACGCGATCCGATGCAGCAGGCTCGCCAGGTCTTGCAGCGCCGTCGAGAACGACAGGCTGCGCAAGGCCATCTCGTCGGCGACCGCCAGCACCGCCGCGCCGTCGCCCTGCGCGAGCGCGTCGAGCAGGCGGATCAGATAGCTTTGGTCGAGCGCGCCGAGCATGCCGCGCACCGCGTCTTCACTGACCTGGTTCGCCGAATAGGCGATCGCCTGATCGGTCAGCGATAGCGCGTCGCGCATCGAACCGTCGGCCGCGCGCGCGAGCAGGCGCAACGCCTGCGCCTCGTGAGGCACGCTCTCTTCGCCGAGAATGCGTTCGAGATGCGACACGATATGGCCGGCCGGCATCTGCTTCAGATTGAACTGCAGACAGCGCGACAGCACGGTGACCGGAATCTTCTGCGGGTCGGTGGTCGCGAGGATGAACTTGACGTGCGGCGGCGGCTCTTCGAGCGTCTTCAGCATCGCGTTGAACGCGTGGTTCGTCAGCATGTGCACTTCGTCGATCATGTAGACCTTGAAGCGCGCATCGACGGGCGCGTACACCGCGCGCTCGAGCAGCGCGGCCATTTCATCGACGCCACGATTACTCGCCGCGTCCATTTCGACGTAATCGACAAAGCGCCCTTCGTCGATCTCGCGACACGCACGGCATACGCCGCACGGCGTCGACGTCACGCCGGTCTCGCAATTGAGCGCCTTCGCGAAGATGCGCGACAGCGTGGTCTTGCCGACGCCGCGCGTACCTGTAAACAAATAGGCATGGTGCAGACGGCCGCCGTCGAGCGCATGGGTGAGCGCGCGCACCACGTGCTCCTGTCCGACGAGCGAAGCGAAATCCTTCGGCCGCCATTTGCGTGCGAGAACTTGATAGGTCATCCGGAAATTGTATCAGTAACAATGGCGCGCAAAACCGATTCGGGAAGACGCGTGAAATGCGCGAAACGGCCACGACGACGCTCCATCCGAAGACGGCGAACGATCAATACAAAAGCTGGGAATGACTGAGGACAGACTGCGCAGAAGCCGTGAAAACGGTCGCGGAGAAAAAAGCAAGGAAAGGTGACGAGCCCGACCCTCGGCACTGGTGGAAAACGGCTGTGGCTGCTTCGTTCCCGACCTGACCAGGTTGACCATCCCTCCATGCGAGGAGGCCCGTCACGAAGGATTCTATCATTGCCGCGCGCATTGTGCGACTGTTGGCATGAGCAAAACGCGAACGACGCTCCGCTTCGAACGGCTTCGCGCGGTTTGCGGCCGCTTTCTGCACGCCGCCAGACGCCCTCCCGGCCACCGCGGCGACGCCCGCCACGCGCGGCACTTGAGTTCGCCGCGCGCGACTCCATTTAGATTGCAACGCGGCCGCCGTGAGCCGCAGAAACCGGCCGACGCTGCGGCGGCGGCCTATTAGCCCCACTGCCTTGATGAGTACTATCGCCATCGGCAACGCATAGCGAATTAAGCTACACTGCCAGTTGAAAGACCCGCATACGCGACTCTTTCCGTGCATTGCGTGAAAATCCGGCGGTTTTTCTGATTTTCACAGGCATGCGCGGCGAGGCTCCGGATGCGGCAAAGCGAACAGAAGTTTTCCCAGTTTTTGACGTATCGTGGCGAGCAATTCAGGCGGGCCTCGAACCGACAGAGGTATTCATAAATGAGCGAACAAATCAAGCATATTAGCGACGCATCGTTCGAACAGGACGTCGTGAAATCCGATAAACCCGTGCTGCTCGATTTCTGGGCCGAATGGTGCGGTCCGTGCAAGATGATCGCGCCGATCCTCGACGAGGTCGCGAAGGACTACGCCGATCGCCTGCAAGTCGCGAAGATCAATGTCGACGAGCATCAGTCCACGCCGGTCAAGTTTGGCGTGCGCGGCATCCCCACATTGATCCTGTTCAAGAACGGCGCCGTTGCCGCTCAGAAGGTCGGAGCTCTGTCGAAGTCGCAACTCACCGCGTTCCTCGACGGCAACCTGTAAAGCAAGCAGTACGCCGCGGCGCTCGCGGGTCCATCGCGCGCCGCAGGCAGTTGGAGAATCGGGCGCATCGGGTGAGCAAACCACCGCGCCCGCCGGTCAAGCGTGTTGTCAGCTGGCAACACGCTTTGCAACAAAGATGCCACGCTGCCGCACTGGCTTAAATTGGCGTGTGCTATGCTAGAATCCACAAAACGTCGAAAAGACGTGTAAGTCTTTGAGCGGTTCCGCTCACCCTCCTCCCAGATTTCATTTCGTCGCACCTTCTCCTGCGGGTTCTCCGTATGCATTTATCCGAGCTTAAGACTCTGCACGTGTCCCAATTGATCGAGATGGCCAATGGCCTCGAGATCGAAAGCGCGAACCGCCTGCGCAAGCAGGAATTGATGTTCGCCATTCTAAAAAAACGAGCCAAAGCGGGCGACACGATCTTCGGCGACGGCACCCTCGAAGTGCTGCCGGACGGTTTCGGCTTCCTGCGTTCGCCGGAAACCTCCTACCTCGCCAGCACGGATGACATCTACATCAGCCCGTCGCAAATCCGCCGCTTCAATCTGCATACGGGCGACACGATCGAAGGCGAAGTGCGCACGCCGAAAGACGGCGAACGCTATTTCGCGCTGGTGAAGGTGGACAAGGTCAACGGCCAGCCGCCGGAGGCCTCGAAGCACAAGATCATGTTCGAAAACCTGACGCCGCTGCACCCGAACAAGGTGCTGCTGCTCGAACGTGAAATGCGTGGCGAAGAGAATGTGACCGGCCGCATCATCGACATGATCGCGCCGATCGGCAAGGGCCAGCGCGGCCTGCTCGTCGCGTCGCCGAAGTCGGGCAAGACCGTGATGCTTCAGCACATCGCGCACGCGATCAAGCAGAACCATCCCGACGTCGTGCTGTTCGTGCTGCTGATCGACGAGCGTCCGGAGGAAGTGACGGAAATGCAGCGTTCGGTGGCCGGCGAAGTGATCGCCTCAACGTTCGACGAACCCGCCGCGCGTCACGTGCAGGTCGCCGAAATGGTGATCGAGAAGGCCAAGCGCCTCGTCGAAATGAAGAACGACGTCGTGATTCTGCTCGACTCGATCACGCGTCTCGCGCGCGCTTACAACACGGTGGTACCGGCCTCGGGCAAGGTGCTGACGGGTGGTGTCGACGCGAACGCGCTGCAGCGCCCGAAGCGGTTCTTCGGCGCGGCGCGCAACATCGAGGAAGGCGGATCGCTGACCATCATCGGCACGGCGCTGATCGAAACCGGCAGCCGCATGGATGATGTGATCTACGAAGAGTTCAAGGGCACCGGCAACATGGAAGTGCACCTCGAACGCCGTCTCGCCGAGAAGCGCGTCTACCCGTCAATCAACCTGAACAAGTCGGGCACGCGCCGCGAAGAGCTGCTGATCAAGCCCGAAGCGCTGCAGAAGATCTGGGTACTGCGCAAGTTCATTCACGACATGGACGAAGTCGAGTCGATGGAATTCCTGCTCGACAAGATCCGCCAGACGAAGAGCAATTCCGAGTTCTTCGACATGATGCGTCGTGGCGGCGGCAGCTAACGCGCGACGTTCGTGCTGGCCGTATTAGTCGGCAACTGCAACGCATGAAAAACCGCTCGCAAACTGCGAGCGGTTTTTTTTCGTCCATCGTCCGCAGAGACAATGCGCCGTCTCAACATCAGCGTGAACGTACACGCGGTTTCTCGGAGGGGCCTCGGCTATCCCGTCGAGAACACCGGGCGGCTCGTCGGCGCCACGTCGCTGATTTCGGCGAGCGCGCTGTTCGTCTATCTGCGTTTTGCGAAGCTGCTGCCGCGCAAGAAGTGGATCATCGTGCCGGGCCTCGGGGTGGCCGCGTTCGCCGCCGGGTGGATCACACGCATGTCACCGGACGTCGGCGAGGCGGCGCTCGCCCTGCCGCTGCTGCTGCGCGGCCTGCTGTTGCCGTTCATCGTGCCGCCGGTCGCGAATCTGACGTGCCGCATCTTCTTGATCGAGGAGGAGTTCACGCACGGCTACCGGCTGAAAAACATCGTCCGGCAGTTGACCATCTCCTTCGCGACCGCCTCGGTGATCATCGTCGAGCAGCACCGGCTCGCGCTGCATCAAAGTCGCCTCGCGGAGTCCGTGAATCCGTACAATCCGGTCTACCAGAACACGCTCGCGACGCTGGCGCGCGGCTCCCCCGCCGCCGGTCATGCGGCGAGCGAAGCGCACGCGCTCGCGAGCGCTTCGATCAGCCGGTCGATTGCGCAGCAGGCCAGTTTGCTCGCGTCGCTCGACGGTCTCTATTTTCTGATCGGCGTCGCCATATGCGGCGGCCCGTTCGCCGCGTAGCAAAAACAGATCGACTGAAGGTGGGCTCCAAGCATGCTGTCGAAACTCACGAACTGGCTGGGCGCACGGCGTCGCGAGCGCGCGCTGCGCGACTACGCGATCGACGATTCCTTGTGGCAGACGATACTCGCCGGCCTACCCTTTCTCACGCATCTGGAAGCGCCGGATCTCGCGCGGCTGCGCGAGATGACGACTCTCTTCCTCGCGCAGAAGGAGTTCTCGACCGCGCACGAGCTCGAGCTGACCGATGCGATGACGGTCGGCATCGCCGCGCAGGCGTGCCTGCCGGTGCTGAACCTGAGCCTTGATCTGTATCGCGGCTGGGTCGGCGTGATCGTCTATCCGGGCGAGTTCGTGATCCGCAAGACCGTTGAGGACGAAGATGGCGTCGTGCACGAGATCGAACACGACGCCAGCGGCGAGGCGTGGGAAGGCGGCCCGGTGGTGCTGTCATGGGAAGACGCGCAGATGACCGATGGCAGCGACGCATACAACGTCGTGATCCACGAGTTCGCGCACAAAATCGACATGCTCAACGGCGAAGCGGATGGCCACCCGCCGCTGATGCGCCGCTGGCACGCGCCGCTCGATGCGCAGGCATGGGCCGATGTGTTCGACCATGCATACGATCACTTCTGTGCGAAAGTCGACGCGGTGCCCGAGCGACGCTGGGCGCGTTTCGAACGCGAGTCGCTGATCGATCCGTATGCGGCGGACCATCCGTCGGAATTTTTTGCCGTATGCAGCGAGGCGCTGTTCGTGCGGCCCCAAGCGTTCGAGGCGGAGTATCCGGAACTGTACCGACTGCTCGCGCGCTACTACCGGCAAGATCCAGCGCGCGTCGGTTTGACGTTCATGCCCATTTGAGACGCCGCGAATGTGGGCGCCGCTTGCGCCGCAATAGAATCCGCTGGCAGAAAAATCGCCAAGCGACTGATTTTCTGGCATAATCGCGGTTTTTCGACCGTAGGCAAGTGGCTCGCGCCTGAAGGCAGTCCCATTCGAGGCTGCACGCGGGTTGGCTACCGCCAGATTACAAGGAAAGACCATGAAAGAAGGCATTCACCCGAATTACCGCGAAGTCCTGTTCGTCGACATGTCGAACGACTTCAGGTTCGTGACGCGCTCGACCATCCAGACGCGCGAAACCGCGGAATTCAACGGCAAGACCTACCCGCTCGCGAAGATCGAAGTGTCGTCGGAATCACATCCGTTCTACACCGGCCAGCAAAAGATCATGGACACGGCCGGCCGCGTCGAGAAGTTCAACAAGAAGTTCGGCGCACGTGCTTCGGGCAAGGCAGTAAAGTAATACCGCAACGTTGCCGGCTGCCGGCCGGCAACGGAGCAAACAGAAAGGGCAGCGCGAGCTGCCCTTTTTTGTCGCCTGCGCTTGTGCGCCCGCTGGGTCGCACGCCGCGCGAAGCCTTCAGCCGGAAGGAGCACGCCGCGCTTTCGCGACACTGTGTTACAGCTTGTCCATTGACGTTGCCGGGCGTTACCGGCCGTGACGTGCATCGCACGGCACGACTACAATGCCGGATGCTCGAAACGGGCCCTCGCGCCCTGACCTGCCGGGCCGCTCCGGCTGCATCGTTTATCCAGACTCCACACACCGCATGAGACCTGTCGTTCGCCTCACCGCCTCTGCGACCAGTGCGTTGCCGCGCTGGCTGCTGCTGGCCATCTGTATCGTCTACGCCTCGTTCGGCCTGTTCGGCCGCGATCCGTGGAAGAACGAGGACGCAGCCGGCTTTGGTGTGATGTGGACGATGGCGAACGGCGGCGCGCACGACTGGCTACTGCCAAATCTGGTCGGCAAATATCTGACCGAGGACGGCCCGCTCGGCTACTGGCTCGGCGCGAGCGCGATCCGCGTCCTCGCACCGTGGGTCGACGCGAGCAACGCGTCGCGCGTGTTCACGGGCCTGCTGTTCTGCGCGGGCTGTGCGTTCGTCTGGTACGCGGCGTATCTGCTCGGCCGGCGTGCCGAAGTGCAGCCATTCAAATATGCGTTCGGCGGCGAGCCGGAACCGCGCGACTATGGCCGCACGCTCGCCGATGGCGCACTGCTGATCCTGCTCGCGTGCTTCGGCCTCGCCGAGCGCGGTCACGAGACCACGCCGCAGCTCGCGCAGTTCGTCTGCATCGCGATGCTCGTGTACGGCCTCGTGCGCATGATCGACAAGCCGATTCAGGGCGCGCTGATCTGGGGTCTCGCGATCGGCCTCGTCACACTCGCGAGCAGCCCGGTGCTGGTCGGCGCGCTGCTGCTCGGCACGCTCGCGATGACGCTGATCGTACGCGAAACGCGATCGCGCTGGCTGCTGCTCGCGGGTCTGCCCGTGGCGCTCGTGCTCGCGGTGTCGTGGCCGATCATCGCGCTCACCGCGTTCCCGGACGACGCTGTCTGGTATCTGAACCAGTGGCTGCACGTGAGCCTGAGTTCGTTCGCGGGCCCGCCCGGCTCGGTCGCCGCGTATGCGCTGAAAAACCTGCCGCTCTTCACATGGCCCGCCTGGCCACTCGCGCTGTGGTCGTGGTTCAGTTGGCAGGGACTGCGGCGCGCGCCGCACGTGGCGATTCCGCTGTCGGTGATCGGGCCGCTGTTCGTGCTCGTCGTGCTGCAAAGCCATCAGTCGAACCGACTCTACATGCTGCTGCTGCCGCCGCTCGCGGTGCTCGCCACTTTCGCGCTGCCGACGCTCAAGCGCGGCGCGATCAACGCGATCGACTGGTTCGCGCTGCTGAGCTTCACGATCCTCGGCAGCTTCGTATGGCTCGTGTATGTGGCAGGCCTGACCGGCTTTCCGCATCCGCTCGCGCGCAATCTCGCGCGACTCGCGCCCGGCTTCGTGCCGCAGTTCAAGATTCTGTCGTTCGTGTGCGCGGTCGCGGTGACCGTGTGCTGGTTCCTGCTGGTGCGCTGGCGCCTCGCGCGTCATCCGAAGGTGCTGTGGCGCAGCGTCGTGCTGTCGAGCGCCGGCACCACGCTGATGTGGGTGTTGCTGATGACGCTGTGGCTGCCGGTCGTCAACTACAGCCGGACCTATCGCGACGTCGCGCAGCAGATCGCCGCCCACTTGCCCGATGACTACACGTGCATCGCGCCGGTGCGCCTGGGCAATGCGCAGATCGCGACATTCGCGTATTTCGGCGACATGCATTTCTCGTTCGACCAGGACTGCGACGTAATCCTGCGTCAGGACTCGCAGGACTACGGCAACCCGAGCGCGATGCCCGACTACATCTGGAAGCTCGTGTGGGAAGGCCGCCGCGCCGCCGACCGCGACGAGCGCTTCCGCCTGTACGTGCGCATCGACCGTCCCAAGCCGCCGCCCGGCAAGCGCCGCAACTGGCACAAGAAGCGCGACTGACCATGTTCGCCGACGTACGGAAGATCGCCGCGCTCGCGTGGCCCGTATTGATCGGCCAGTTGGCCATCATCGCGTTCGGCGTGATCGACACGGCGATGGTCGGGCGCTACTCGGCCGTCGATCTGGCCGCGCTCGGCCTCGGCTCGTCGATCTACGTCTCGGTCTATATCGGCCTGACCGGCATCCTGACCGCGCTGCAGCCGATCACCGCGCAGCTGTACGGCGCGCGTCGCTACGGCGAGATCGGCGAAGAGGTCCGCCAGTCATGGTGGCTTGCCGCCGCGCTGACCGTGATCGGCTTTCTGATCCTGTTCTTCCCCGGACCGCTGCTGGCGTTGTCGCGGGTGCCCGACGCGCTGCACGAGCGCACGCTCGCGTACCTGCGGATTCTCGCGTTCGGGCTGCCCGCCGGCCTCGCCTTCCGGGTCTACGGCTCCGTTGCCAACGCGCTCGCCAAACCGCGGCTCGTGATGTTCCTGCAGATCGCCGCGCTGCTGCTGAAAATTCCGCTCAATACCTGGTTCATTTTCGGCGGCCTCGGCGTGCCCGCGCTGGGCGGTCCGGGCTGCGCGCTCGCGAGCACGCTGCTCAACTGGGCACTCGCGGCGCTCGGCATGCTGCTGCTCGCGCGCGTCGACGATTTCAAGGCACTCGGCATCTTCACGCACTTCTGCTGGCCGGTCTGGAAGCGCCAGGCCGCGCAACTGCGGCTCGGTATTCCAATGGGGCTGTCGTATCTGATCGAGGTCACGTCGTACACCTTCATGGCGCTTTTCATCGCGCGTTTCGGCACGACGACACTCGCCTGGCACCAGATCGCCGGCAACGTCGGCGCGGTGCTCTATATGACGCCACTGTCGATCGGCATCGCGTCGTCGACGCTGGTCGCGCAGGCGCTCGGCGCGCATCGGCCGCAGGCGGCGCGCACGCTGTCGCGTCACGGCATCGCGATGGCGGTTGCGATCGCGTGCTGCTATGGCGCGCTCGTGCTCGTGCTGCGGCCGTATATCGTCGACGGCTATACGACGAACGCGCAGGTGGCGGCGAAGGCGTTGCCGCTGGTGCTGATCGTCGCCTGCTACCACCTGTTCGACGCGTTGCAGATCTCGACCGCGTTCGTGCTGCGCGCCTACAAGGTCGCGGTCGTGCCGACCATCATCTATGCGGTGGCGCTGTGGGGAGTCGGGCTCGGCGGCGGCTATGCACTCGGCTTCGATACGACCGGCCTCACGCCGCCCTGGCTGACCGGCGCGCGCGGCTTCTGGGTCGCGAATACCGCAAGTCTCGCGATTGCCGGGCTCGGCTTGCTCGTGTACTGGCGATTCGTGAGCCAGCGCTATTTGCGCGAGGCTGCGGCGGCGCTGGTTGATTCGGCTGTTTGAGGGGATGGAGGGTTGGGAAGGCCACGAATAGCACCGACCGGACCGTCAGTTGCGCCCAAGCCGGGGTGAGAGACGACCTGTTCTGCATCCGCCTTTCCTTCCCCACGCAGCTCAGCCCGCTCACGCCGCGTATGCGCCTGCCCCTCCCGATCCTTGGCCTCGAAAATTTCCCGCGCCGCGAACAGCGCATTGAGCGCGGCCGGGAAGCCCGCATAAAGCGCCATCTGCATGAACACCTCGACGATCTGCTCGCGCGTGCAGCCGACGTTCAGCGCCGCCTCGATATGTACCTTCAGCTGCGGCTGCGCGCAGCCGAGGGTCGCGAGCGACGCGATCGTCGCAATCTCACGCGTGCGCAGATCGAGCTGCGGCCGGCTGTAGATGTCGCCGAAGCCGAATTCAATCAACAGGCGTCCGAATTCCGGCGCGACGGGCGCGAGCGCGGCGATTACCTGCTCGCCCGCCGAACCGTCGATTTCCCTGAGCTTGTCCCAGCCCCGCGCGTAGCGGTCGTTGTGTGCGTAGTCCATTGCGAGTCCTTATCGGGGTGTGAGGGCGACGAGGCTTCGTCGTCCTGTCGTGCCGGATCGGGCTCAAGCGCGCCGCTCGTGGCCGCCTCGTAGTACGCGATCTTGTCGTCGATCGCGCCGAGGTTGCTCTGCAGATCGGCGATCCGCGCGAGCAGCGCGGTGCGATGCGCAACCAGCAGGTCGCGGCGTGCGCGCATCGTCGGATGGCCTTGCGCGCGCAGCGCGGCGATCTGCTGCATGCCGGAGATCGACATGCCCGTTGCCTTCAGACGCATCACGAAGCGCAACCAGTCGAGATCGGCCGGCGAGTACAGCCGGTGCCCCGTCTGCGTGCGTCCGACCGGCCGGATCAGGCCGGCCTGTTCGTAATAGCGCAGCGTGTGCGTGGACACGCCGATCGTTTCGGCGACCTGACCGATGGTGAGCGCGGTTGAGTGTTTCGACATGACGGACTCAGGTTAGGACTTCGAGTGCACTCTAAGTCAAGCGTCGGACGCTGTCATTCCTTTGCGTTGCTCATTCTTTATCGCAGACGAGTTATCGCGATCGATATCGACCGATAAATTCACCGGCACTGCATGCCGCCAAAAGCTTTAAATATTGTGTGGTGGATTTACTTGTCATCAATCGATCGGTATAAATCGTCCGCTATCTCAAATCGGGCCTGCGATTTGTCCTATGCTTAAACGCAGCGCCCGCTGACAGGATAGGTCGTCCGTTCCCGGCTAACTTTTTGCCCTCAATGGAGTGCTTGCCATGCTGAAGAAGCTTTTCATGCTTTGCGTCGCTGTGGCTTTGTCGCTGTCGGCCGGATTTGCCGCGGCCGTGGAAGTGAATACCGCCGATCAGGCCGCGCTCGAATCGGTCAAGGGCATCGGCCCCGTGCATGCGAAAGCGATTGTCGACGAACGCGCCAAAAACGGCCCGTTCAAGAACGCCGACGATCTCGCCGCGCGTGTGAAGGGCATCGGCCAGAAATCGGTCGAGAACCTCGAAGCGGCCGGACTGACGATCAACGGCTCGTCGGCACCGCCGACCGGCGCGAAGACGTCCACCAAGCCGGCCACGAAGACCACACCGGCGGCTCCCGCGGCAACCACCGCCGCCGCGCCCGCTGCCACGACGGCAGCGCCGGCCGCGGCTGCCCCCGCCTCGGCCGCGAAGCCGTCGAAGTCGAAGAAGAAGGACAAGGCCGCAGCATCCGAAGCGGCAGCCGCTTCGGCTCCGGCCGTCGCGGCTAGCGCACCGGCCGACGCGTCCGGCACCAAGGCTTCGAAGAAGAAAGCGAAGAAGAGCAAGGCGGCATCCGCCGCGGCTGCGTCCGGCGCTTGAGCCCGGCGGGGCTGCCGCCCTTGCGTTTCACCGCGACGCGCAACCGCGCGTCGACGTCACCCGCCCGGCCGTCATACGCGCCGGCATTGAAGAGAGACCGTCATGAGCCTACTCGACACCATCGGTTCCCTGCTTGGCAAATCGCCAGAAGGCGGCGGCCAGCAAGCGCTGATCGCCGCCGCGCTCGAATTCGTCAACAACCAGCCTGGTGGCCTGAACGGCCTGATCCAGCGCTTCCAGGAAAAGGGCCTCGGCGACGTCGTGTCATCGTGGGTCGGCAATGGCGAAAACCAGCCGATCGCACCCGACGCGCTGCATAACGTGCTGGGCTCGGAAGCCGTGACCGGTCTCGCCGCCAAGGCCGGCGTCCAGCCGGATCAGGTGACGGGTCTGCTGTCGCAGATCCTGCCGCACGTCGTCAACGCGGCCACGCCGGAAGGCGAAGTGCCGGCCGATGGCAAGCTGAACGCGACCACGGTGCTCGGCGCGCTCGGCGGCCTGTCGGCGCTGCTCGGCAACAAGGGCAACGCTTGAGCACGCTGTGCGCCATGCGCTGGCGGCTTGCAGAGACCTTCGCTCCACGGTGATGCCACCGGTTTGAAATCGGCGGGCAAAAGAAAACCGGCAACGAAGTCACCTTCGTTGCCGGTTTCTTAACGTTGGCGGGAACGACTCGCCTGCTATCGTCCCTTCGCATCATCAAGCCATCGCCTTCAGTGCACGACGCGCTCGAACAGCAGCTTGCCGTCGTCCACTTCGACCGGAATTACATCCTTCGGACCGAACTTGCCGGCCAGAATCAGCTTCGCGATCGGGTTCTCGATCTCCTGCTGGATCGCGCGCTTCAGCGGCCGCGCACCGAACAGCGGGTCGTAGCCGACCTTGCCGATGTGCTCGAGCGCCGCGTCCGACACCACCAGCTGCATGTCGAGCTTCGCGAGCCGCTCGTGCAGACGCTGCAGCTGGATCCGCGCGATCGACTGGATGTTCGAGCGATCGAGCGCATGGAACACGACGACGTCGTCGATCCGGTTCAGGAACTCGGGCCGGAAGTGCAGCTTCACCTCTTCCCACACAGCGTCCTTCACGGCTTCCTGCGGCTCGCCGACCATCGCCTGGATGACCTGCGAACCAAGGTTCGAGGTCATCACGATCACCGTGTTCTTGAAGTCGACGGTGCGGCCCTGGCCATCGGTCATGCGGCCGTCGTCGAGCACCTGCAGCAGCACGTTGAACACGTCCGGATGCGCCTTCTCGATTTCGTCGAGCAGGATCACGCTATACGGCTTGCGGCGCACGGCCTCGGTTAGATAACCGCCCTCCTCGTAGCCGACGTAACCCGGCGGCGCGCCGATCAGACGCGCGACGCTGTGCTTCTCCATGAACTCGCTCATGTCGATACGGATGAGATGCTCTTCCGAATCGAACAGGAACGACGCCAACGCCTTGCACAGCTCGGTCTTGCCGACGCCGGTCGGCCCGAGGAACAGGAACGAGCCATACGGACGGTTCGGGTCCGACAGACCCGCGCGCGAGCGGCGAATCGCATCGGCGACCGCGCTGATCGCCTCGTCCTGGCCGACCACGCGCTCATGCAGCTTCGACTCGATCTGCAGCAGCTTTTCGCGCTCGCCCTGCATCATGCGCGACACCGGAATGCCGGTGGCCCGCGACACGACCTCGGCGATTTCTTCCGCGCCGACCTGCGTGCGCAACAGACGCGGACGCTTCGGACTGTTCTGCTCCTCGGCCTCGGCGCGCGTGACTTCCTTCAGCTGCGCCTCGAGACCCGGCAGCTTGCCGTACTGCAATTCGGCCACCTTCTCGAGCTTGCCCTCACGCTGCAGACGCACGATTTCCGCACGCGTCTTCTCGATCTCTTCCTTCAGCTGCGCGCTGCCTTGCACCGCCGCTTTTTCCGCGGTCCAGATTTCATCGAGGTCCGAATATTCGCGGTTGAGCCGCTCGATTTCCTCTTCGATCAGCTGCAGACGCTTCTGCGACGCTTCGTCCTTCTCCTTCTTCACCGCTTCGCGTTCGATCTTCAGCTGGATCAGACGACGGTCGAGCCGATCCATCTCCTCCGGCTTCGAGTCGATTTCCATCTTGATCTTCGACGCGGCTTCGTCGATCAGATCGATCGCCTTGTCGGGCAGGAAGCGGTCCGTGATGTAACGATGCGACAGCTCGGCGGCCGCGACGATCGCCGGGTCGGTGATGTCGACGCCGTGGTGCAGCTCATAGCGCTCCTGCAGTCCGCGCAGGATCGCGATGGTCGCCTCGACCGACGGCTCGTCCACCAGTACCTTCTGGAAACGGCGCTCGAGCGCGGCATCCTTTTCGATGTACTTGCGGTATTCGTCGAGCGTGGTCGCGCCGACGCAATGCAGCTCGCCACGCGAGAGCGCCGGCTTCAGCATGTTGCCCGCGTCCATCGCGCCTTCGGCCTTGCCGGCGCCGACCATCGTGTGAATCTCGTCGATGAAGACGATGGTTTGCCCTTCGTCCTTCGCGATGTCGTTGAGCACTGCCTTCAGGCGCTCCTCGAACTCGCCGCGATACTTGGCGCCCGCGAGCAGCGCGGCCATGTCGAGCGACAGCACGCGCTTGTTCTTCAGCGTTTCCGGCACTTCGCCGTTGACGATGCGCTGCGCGAGCCCCTCGACGATCGCGGTCTTGCCGACGCCCGGCTCGCCGATCAGCACCGGGTTGTTCTTGGTGCGGCGCTGCAGGATCTGAATGGAACGGCGGATTTCGTCGTCGCGGCCGATCACGGGGTCGAGCTTGCCTGCGCGGGCGCGCTCGGTCAGGTCGATCGTGTATTTCTTCAGCGCTTCGCGCTGGCTTTCGGCGTCCTGGCTATGCACCTGCGAGCCGCCGCGCACCGCGGCGATCGCGGTTTCGAGGGCCTTGCGCGACAACCCATGCTCGCGCGCGAGACGGCCGGCCTCGCCTTTGTCGTCGGCGACCGCGAGCAGGAACATTTCGCTCGCGACAAACGTGTCGTTGAGCTTCTGCGCCTCCTTGTCGGCCTGGTTCAACAGACCGGTCAGTTCGCGGCCGATCTGCACGTTGCCATCGGTGCCTTGCACTTGGGGCAGCCGCGTGACCGCGTCGTTCAGTGCGGTTTGTAGAGGTTGTACATGCACGCCGGCGCGCGACAGCAGCGAGCGAGCGGAGCCGTCCTGCTGCGCGACGAGTGCCGCGAGCACGTGGACGGGTTCGATGTACTGATTGTCGTGGCCAACCGCCAGACTCTGGGCGTCCGCGAGCGCTTCCTGGAATTTAGTGGTGAGTTTGTCGATTCTCATCAAGAGACCTCCAATTTCGATTACCACCAAAATGAGGCGTTTTATTAGGGTTTCAAGCGCTTTTTTGGCCTCGGCCGCAACTATTTGACATTTGAGCGCAAGAACTGCCGCGATCCTTCCCCTGTGATGCGGCCGGGCGGGTTTGCGCACCCGGGAGCCGGCCGGATGTTCTAGTTCTTGCGGCCCAGCGTCGCCGGACTGCCGCCGCGCGTGCTATCCGATACCACCGTAATCGGCAGCGGCACCATCTGAATCGTGGAGCCTAACCCGAGCAACGCCGCGAGCGGACTTTTCGGTTGCGCGACTTCGCCGATCGTAAAACGATCGAGCTCGGCGAGAAAAGCGAGGTTCGCCGCCTGCAACGCGCCACGCAGCCGGCACTGCGTCGTGATGACGCAAGGCCGCTGTTGGCCCTGCCGGTCCGGCAGACAGCCGACCAGCGCAAAGTCGCTTTCCGTGACCCGCACCACGTCGCCGACGCTCAGCGATAGCGATTGCGCGCCAAGCCGCAAGCCGCCGTTGCGGCCGCGCACGGTTTCGACCCAGCCGAGCTCGCCCAGCTGCTGCACGACCTTCATCAGATGGTTCTTCGAGATGCCGTAGGCTTGCGAAATGTCCTGAATCGTCGATAATCCGTCGCCCCGCACCGCGAGGTACAGCAGCACGCGCAGCGCGTAATCCGTATAGTCGGTAAGTCTCATAGGTCCCGGTATAGCTTGAAAGGCTGCGAGCAAGCGCCTTGAACGTCCCGATAACCGCGTCGAGGCAAGGGTTGCCGGGAACGAACGCTACGCCCTAGCATGACTGGCTGGCATGACTGGCCGGCGGGCGTCGTTCCCCGAATCGCGCTGCAATACTGTTTCGGATAGCAATAGTAGCTTTTTCCGCATCAACCGTTTGTTAGAAAAACGGGGGGGTCAAGGTTCAGTTCAGCCGTCATCGGCAACCGCAATTTTCTGGAATCCGCATGAATCCGTCTTTCCCCGCCGCGCCGCCGGTCGAACGCGCGGCCGAACCCACCGACGCCAATATCGGCGACCTCGTCTATGGCTTTTACGATCGCGTGCGTGCCGACCCGCTGCTCGGTCCGGTCTTCGACGCGAAGCTCGCGGGCCGCTGGGACGACCATCTGCCGAAGATGTGCGCATTCTGGAGCAGCCTCGTGCTCGGCGCGAAGCAGTATCGCGGCAACGTGCAGCAGGCGCATCAGCCGCTCGAAGGCATCGAGCCGCAGCATTTCAGCCGCTGGCTGTATCTGTTCCTCGATACGGTCGAATCGCGCTATCAGCCGGCCGCGGCGGTCCGTTTCATGGAGCCGGCGCTGCGGATTGCGCAGAGTCTGCAACTGAGCCGTTTCGGCTGGGATTACAAGATCCCGCCGGAGCAGCAGGCGCTGCTCGAGCGGGTGGCGCCGAAGCGTCGGCCGCGAGTTGGCGACGTTGACGACGATGGCGAGCATCCGTCGCGGCCGGCTGGGGAGCCGTTCCCGGTGCCGATCATCGGACGCTCGCGGGACGAGTGAACGTCGGCCGGCGCCGACGCCCCTCACACAAAGACGCCGCGTGCGCCGTCGCAACTCCGCGGCCCGCGACTCGTTTACTCCGGAGTCCGATTTCCCGAATCGATTCCCCAGCGCGCGAGCGCGGCATCGTCGGTCACGCGCGCGTCGACCCAGCGCTCGCCCGCGTCGGTTTTCTCCTTCTTCCAGAATGGCGCTTCGGTCTTCAGATAGTCCATCACGAATTCACACGACGCAAACGCGTCGCCGCGATGCGCGGCCGTCGTCGCAACGAGCACGATCTGATCGAGCGGATACAGCTTGCCGACGCGATGCACGATCAGCACCTCGATGCCCGGCCAGCGTTCGCGCGCACGCTCGACGATCGCCTCGAGCGACTTCTCCGTCATGCCCGGATAATGCTCGAGCTCCATCGTCTCGACCGCGCTGCCCTCGTTGAGATCGCGCACGGTGCCGACGAAGCACACGAGCGCGCCGATCCTCGGATTGCGCGCGCGCAGCGCGGCCACCTCGGCGCTGAGGTCGAAGTCTTCGGTCTGGACGCGAACGGGCATGGACGGCTCCTGAGGGCTTTTGTCGCTGGCGTGAACGTGATGTGCGAGAGTGCGGTTCAGCCGCCGGTGACGGGCGGAAAGAACGCGACCTCGCAGCCCTCGGTGATGCGGGTGCTCGCGCCGGTCATCACGTGGTTGCAGGCCATGCGCAGCGCGCGGCCTTCGGCGAGCGTCTCGGCCCAGATGCCGCCACGCACGCGCAGCCACGCGCGCACATCGCCGACGGTCGCGATGCCGTCGGGCACCTCGACGCTTTCGTCGGACGTATTGAGCGCTTCACGCACGCTCGCAAAATATCGGAGTTCGATCTTCATCGGGATACCGCCGGTCTACGCCGCGCATGCCGCGCACGACCGGCCTCAGTTCAACAGTTCGGAAAACTGAATGAAGCGCACGGTTTCGCCGGCGCTGATCGCGTGGTTCGGCGGATTGTCGATCAGACCGTCACCCCACACGGTCGACGTCAACACGGCCGAACTCTGATTGGCAAACAGATCGAGCCCTCCCGCCACGTTGACGCGCGCGCGCAGGAACTCGTTGCGGCGATCGGCCTTGCCCTGCGTGAAGTCCGCGCGCAGCGACAGCGCGCGCGGCGCGACCGCCTGCACGCCGGCCAGCCGCAGTACGAACGGACGCACGAACAGCAGGAACGTCACGAAGCTCGACACCGGATTGCCGGGCAGGCCGATGAAAAACGTTTCGGCCGGCTCGCCCCCATTTGCACCACCCGCACCACCCGCACCACGCCGCACCGCGCCGAACGCGAGCGGCTTGCCCGGCTTCATGGCGATCTGCCACATCGACAGACGCCCTTCGGCCTCCACCGCCGGCTTCACGTGATCCTCCTCGCCGACCGACACGCCGCCGCAGGTGAGAATCAGATCGTGCGCCTCGGCGGCTTCGCGCAGCGTCGCGCGGGTCGCGTCGAGTTGATCGGCGACGATGCCATAGTCGGTCACGTCGCAGCCGAGCTTCTCGAGCAGGCCGCGCAGCGTGAATCGATTCGAGTTGTAGATCGCGCCGGGCTTCAGCGGCTCACCGGGCATCGTCAGTTCGTCGCCGGTGAAGAATACGGCGACCTTCACGCGGCGGCGCACCTCGAGCCGCGCGCATCCGACCGACGCGGCAAGCCCCAACGCCTGCGGCGTGAGCCGCGTGCCGGCCGGCAGGATCACCGAGCCCGCGCGAATATCGGCGCCCTGTGCGGTGATCCATTCGCCCGCCTGCGGACGATGCACGATCGTCACCTCGTCGCCAGCCGCCTCGGTCTGCTCCTGCATCACGACCGCGTCCGCGCCGGCGGGCACCGTCGCGCCGGTGAAGATGCGTGCCGCGCTATTGGGCGCGAGCGGCGTCGGCGCATGGCCGGCCGGAATGCGTTGCGAGACCGGCAGGCGGCTACCGTGCGCGAGATCGGCGATGCGGACCGCGTAGCCGTCCATCGCGCTCGTGTTCATCGGCGGCACGTCGAGCGGCGACGTCACGTCGGTGGCGAGCACGCGATTCAGCGCGTCGAGCGTCGGCAGCGTTTTCGATACCGTCGAGCGCGCGCGCGGCGTCGAGCAGGATCGCCAGCGCATCGGCAGTGGCGAGCATCGGGGCGCGGGGCGTGGGTGTGGACATCTGGAGGGGGGAAGCCGCAGGTTAAAAGAACATTGTAGCGGCCGATGCCGTTAGCCTGGGCGGCCGGGCGTTATGGGGAGCTTTTGGTGTTTTTTCGATGCGTGGCCGCCGAGGGTGCGGCCAGCGTTTTCTCGTAGTGCGGGCGTGGGCGTCGATCAACGTGAAGCGACGCGGCATCCCGCGTGAGCCGTAAAACGGCTCACGCGGCCCGCTCGCCCTTATTCGCCGGCATTCGCGACGATGAAGTCCTTCACCCGCTGCGCATCCGCGGGCACGACCTCGAAGCGCTGCGGCAGCGACTCGAGCCCCGAGAACGCCGCCGGCCGCTCCGGCTCGCGCAGCAGCGCCTCGCGGATCGTCTCGCCGAACTTGATCGGCTGCGCGGTCTCGAGCACGATCATCGGAATGCCGGGCTGCAGATGCTCGCGCGCGACCTTCACGCCGTCGGCCGTGTGCGTGTCGATCATCGTGTCGTAACGCTGGAACACGTCGCGGATCGTGTCGACGCGGGTGTCGTGGCTGCTGCTGCCCGACACGAAACCGAACTCCCTTACGCGCGCGAAGTCGCCACTTGCCGCGAGATCGAAACCGCCCTTCTCCTCGACGTCGCGGAACAATTGCAGCACGCGCGCCGGATCGCGGCCGAGCAGGTCGTACACGAAGCGCTCGAAGTTCGATGCCTTCGAGATGTCCATGCTCGGGCTGCTCGTGTGATACGTCTCGGCCGCCTTGCGTACGCGGTAAATACCAGTGCGGAAGAACTCGTCGAGCACGTCGTTCTCGTTGGTCGCGACGACGAGCTTCTCGATCGGTAGACCCATCATGCGCGCGATATGACCCGCGCACACGTTGCCGAAGTTGCCCGACGGCACCGTGAACGACACGCGCTCGGCGTTCGACTTCGTCGCGGCAAAGTAGCCCTTGAAGTAATAGACGACCTGCGCGACGACACGCGCCCAGTTGATCGAATTGACCGTGCCGATCTTGTACTTCGCCTTGAACGCGTGATCGTTCGACACCGCCTTCACGATGTCCTGCGCGTCGTCGAACACGCCTTGCACCGCGAGGTTGAAGATGTTCGGGTCTTGCAGGCTGTACATCTGCGCGGTCTGGAACGCGCTCATCTTTTTGTGCGGCGACAGCATGAACACGCGGATGCCCTTCTTGCCGCGCATCGCGTATTCAGCGGCGCTGCCGGTGTCGCCCGACGTCGCACCGAGAATGTTCAGCGTTTCGCCATGCTTCGCGAGCGCGTACTCGAACAGGTTGCCGATCAGCTGCATTGCCATGTCCTTGAACGCGAGCGTCGGACCGTTCGACAGTTCGAGCAGCGACAGCGGCGCGCCGTCTTCGACGCCAAGCGTCTTCAGCGGCGTGATCTGCGCGGCGCTTTCGTCGTCGCGCACGTTGCAGTAGGTCGCGGCCGTATAGGTCTTGCGCGTCAGTGCGCGCAGGTGGTCGGCGGGAATGTCGTCGCAGAACTTCGACAGGATCTCGAAGGCGAGATCCGCGTACGGCAGCGTGCGCCAGCGCGTGAGTTCGTCGGCGGTGACGCGCGGATAGTCGGCCGGCAGATACAGGCCGCCGTCTTTCGCGAGACCGCCGAGCAGGATCTCGGAGAAGGTATGGCGCTCGCCGGCTCCGGCGCCGCGCGTGGAGAGGTAGTTCATAGTTCGGCCTAGTTCAGCGCTTCCATGCGCAGCTTCGTGACTTGCGAGACGACGGTCTCGAGCGCCTCGATCGACCTGATCGCGGCATTGACCTGCTTTTCGACCGTCTCGTGCGTGATCAGCAGAATGTCGGTTTCGCCCTTGCCGTTCGCGTCGACGAGCTCCGATTCCTTTTGCAGCAGCGCGTCGATCGAAATGCCGGTGTCCGCCAGAATGCGCGTGATGTCGGCGAGCACGCCGGTCACGTCGGCGACGCGCAGGCGCAGGTAGTAGCCGCTCGTGACTTCTTCGATCGGCAGGATCGGGGTGTTCGACAGGCTGTCCGGCTGGAATGCCAGATGCGGCACGCGGTGCTCGGGGTCGGCCGTGTGCAGACGCGTCACGTCGACGAGATCGGCGACCACGGCGGAAGCCGTCGGCTCGGCGCCCGCGCCCTTGCCGTAGTACAGCGTCGTGCCGACCGCGTCGCCATGCACGACGACCGCGTTCATCGCGCCTTCCACATTCGCGAGCAGGCGCTTTTCCGGAATCAACGTGGGGTGCACGCGCAGCTCGATGCCCTTGTCGGTGCGGCGCGTGATGCCGAGCAGCTTGATGCGGTAGCCGAGCTCCTCAGCGTATCTGATGTCGATCGCGGCGAGCTTGCTGATGCCTTCGACGTACGCGCGGTCGAACTGCACCGGCACGCCGAACGCGATCGCGCTCATGATCGTCGCTTTGTGCGCCGCGTCGACGCCCTCGATGTCGAAGGTCGGGTCGGCTTCCGCGTAGCCGAGCTCCTGCGCGGCCTTCAGCGCGGTCGCGAAATCGAGCCCGCGGTCACGCATCTCCGACAGGATGTAGTTCGTCGTGCCGTTGATGATGCCCGCGATGTACTGGATGCGGTTCGCCGTCAGCCCTTCGCGCAGTGCCTTGATGATCGGAATGCCACCCGCCACCGCCGACTCGAACGCGACCATCACGCCGTTCGCGCGCGCCGCCTCGAAAATCTCCGTGCCATGCACCGCGAGCAGCGCCTTGTTGGCGGTGACCACGTGCTTGCCGTTGTTGATCGCGCGCAGCACGAGGTCGCGCGCGATGCCGGTGCCGCCGATCATTTCCGCGACGATCGCGATCGAAGGATCGTCGACGAGCGCGTTGAAGTCATCGGTCAGCGCCACGCTGCCGGCTTCGCCGCCGAGCGCCGCGGTCGCCTTGGCCGGGTTGCGCACGGCAATGCGCGCAATCTCGATGCCGCGACCCGCGCGACGTTTGATTTCTTCCTGATTGCGGCGCAGTACCGTGAAGGTCCCGCTGCCTACCGTGCCGAAGCCCAGCAGTCCAACTTTGATCGGTTCCATGCAGCGTGTGTTTCTAGTAGAGGTTTGAAAAGGGTGTCGGGGGTGGCACGAGCGGCGCGCCTCATTTGACACATCAGGCGCCACATCGTACGCGACCCCGGCTCAGGCTGTGTGACGTTTGCGGTAGCCGTCGAGGAAGCGCGCGATCCGGTTGATCGAATCCGCGAGGTCGTCGACGTTCGGCAGGAACACGACACGGAAGTGATCCGGCGTCTTCCAGTTGAAGCCAGTGCCCTGCACGAGCAGCACGCGCTCTTCGAGCAGCAGGTCGAGGATGAACTGCTGGTCGTTCTGGATCGGATACACCTTCGGGTCGAGGCGCGGGAACATGTACAGCGCCGCCTCGGGCTTCACGCAGCTCACGCCGGGGATCGCCGTCAGCATGTCGTAGGCGAGCTCGCGCTGCTTGTACAGGCGCCCGCCCGGCACGATCAGGTCGTTGATGCTCTGATAGCCGCCGAGCGCGGTCTGGATCGCGTACTGGCCGGGCACGTTCGGACACAGCCGCATCGACGCGAGAATGCCGAGCCCCTCCAGATAGTCTTTCGCGAGCCGGCGGTTCTCGCCGGTCAGGCCCGAAATGGCCATCCAGCCGGCGCGATAGCCGCACGAGCGGTAGCTCTTCGACAGGCTGTTGAACGTGACGGTCAGCACGTCTTCGGACAGCGACGCCATCGACGTGTGCGTCTTGCCGTCGTAGACGATCTTGTCGTACACCTCGTCGGCGAAGATCACGAGGCCGTGCTGGCGCGCGATCTCGATCAGGCCGAGCAGCAGTTCGTCCGAGTACAGCGCGCCGGTCGGGTTGTTCGGGTTGATCACGACCAGCGCGCGCGTGTTCGGCGTGATTTTCGCGCGGATGTCATCGAGGTCGGGCATCCAGCTATTCGACTCGTCGCAGATGTAGTGCACCGGCGTGCCGCCCGCGAGGCTCACGCCGGCGGTCCACAGCGGGTAATCGGGCGCGGGCAGCAGCACTTCGTCGCCGTCGTTGATGAGGCCCTGGAGCGCCATCACGATCAGCTCGGACGCGCCGTTGCCGATGTAGACGTCGTCCAGTTCGACGCCGTGCACGCCCTTTTTCTGCGTGTAGTGCATGATCGCCTTGCGCGCGGCGAACACGCCCTTCGAGTCGGAGTAGCCCGACGAGCTGGGCAGGTTCAGGATCATGTCCTGAATGATCTCGTCCGGCGCCTCGAAGCCGAACGGTGCCAGATTGCCGATGTTCAGCTTGATGATGCGGTGACCCTCTTCTTCGAGCCGCTTCGCATGTTCGAGGACGGGCCCGCGAATGTCGTAGCAGACATTCAGCAACTTGTTGGATTTGAGAATTGGTTTCACGGCGGGCACTTCATCCTGGTTGATGGCTGGGGCAAACCTTGGGCAAACGGGGCCTGGCTGACGACGCCGGGCCGCTCGGATTCACCGCTACGGGGAATTCGGACGCGGCGGCGCCGGCGGCCAGTCGCGAAATGGGGTCGAACTGTCGAGCGGCCGCGGCTTTCCGGGTTCCGGCGTGGAAAAAAACGCAGCGAAAGCGGGCGATGCCAACCCAGGTGGCCGGTGGGCCACGCCGATGCGCCCAGCGCGGCTTGTGGCGGCACTTGAGCGAGGGGCGCCGCAAGGCGGCTAAAAAGTTATAATTTAGCGGATTTTGGCAGACTTCCGCAATGCACCACCCGCATCGGCAAGCCTTTTCGGCCTTCTCGTGTGCCACACGCGTCGAACCGCGCGGCCTGTGCGACGTGCAGCCAGGCCGGCAACACGCATGACGTCTCACGACGACTTCGGAAAACCAATTTGAAATTACATCAGGATTCCAGCGGCGCGCTCAATACCGTTACCGGCTACGGCGCCGACTACGTCGAAATCAATCTGGTGCGTCACGCGGGCAGTATTCTCGTGCTGCCGGACGCGCCGGTCATTCCCTGGCCCGTCTCGTCGTTCGAGCAGTTGAGCGCCGAGCATTTCGCGATGCTGGTCGACGCCGCGCCCGAAGTGGTCGTGTTCGGCAGCGGCGAGCGGCTGCGCTTCCCGCACCCGCGCCTGACCGCCGCGCTGACCGCGAAACGCATCGGCGTAGAAACGATGGACTTCAAGGCCGCCTGCCGCACCTACAACATTCTGATGGCCGAGGGCCGCAAGGTCGCGGCCGCGTTGCTGATCGAGGCCTGAGCGTGCCTGGCGCCGGCGCACCCGGCCGGCCCGGTTCTGGCCCCCCGCGGCGCGCCCGTGCGCGCGCCGTCGATAACAAGAAGGGTTGATATTTCATGAACGATACGCCGTCGAGGCTACCGCTCAATCGCACCGCGATCCTGTTGCTGGTGCTGGTTCTCGCCGTGATCTGGTTCGTGCCGCTCGGTTGGCGCCATCTGCTGCCGAGCGACGAAGGCCGCTACGCCGAAATGGCGCGCGAAATGTTTCTGACCGGCGACTGGATCACGCCGCGCTACAACGGCTACAAGTACTTCGAGAAGCCGCCGCTGCAAACCTGGGCGAACGCGCTGACGTTCGCGTGGTTCGGCATCGGCGAATGGCAGGCGCGCCTCTACACCGCGCTGACGGGCTTCGCCGGCGTGCTGCTGATCGGCTTTACCGGCGCCCGCGTGTTCAACGCGGCGACCGGCGTGTTCGCGGCACTCGTGCTCGCCTGTTCGCCGTACTGGAACCTGATGGGCCACTTCAATACGCTCGACATGGGCCTGTCGCTCTGGATGGCGCTCACGCTGTGCGCGCTGCTGCTCGCCCAGCGCCCGAACCTGCGGCCCCCATGCGTGCGCGGCTGGATGTGGGTGTGCTGGGCGTCGATGGCGCTGGCGGTGCTCTCCAAGGGCCTGGTCGGGCTGATCCTGCCGGGCGCGGTGCTGGTGCTCTATACGCTGATCGCGCGCGACTGGGCGCTGTGGAAGCGTCTGCATCTGGTGAGCGGGCTGATCGTTTTTCTCGCGATCGTGACGCCGTGGTTCGTCCTCGTGCAGCAGCGCAATCCGGAATTCCTGAACTTCTTCTTCGTCGTTCAGCAGTTCAAGCGCTATCTGACGCCCGAGCAGAATCGCCCCGGCGCGTTCTACTACTTCGTGCCAGTACTGCTGGTGGGCTTCCTGCCGTGGCTGTCGGTAACCGTGCAAAGCGTGCGCCACGCGTGGCGCCAGCCGCGTCAGCCGAACGGCTTCGCGCCGGTCACGCTGATGCTCACGTGGATCGTCTTCATTTTCCTGTTCTTCAGCGCGTCGCACTCGAAGCTGCTGTCCTACACGCTGCCGATCGCGCCGCCGATCGCGATGCTGATCGGCATGTATCTGCCGCTCGTCACGCGCGAGCAGCTGCGCCGGCATCTGGCGGGCTACGCGCTGTTTTTCGTGGTCGCCGCGTTCGCGGCGCTGTTCCTGCCGCGCTTCGGCACTGCGCGCAATCCGGCCGAGCTGTATGCCGAATACCGCGTGTGGGTGCTCGCCGCGCTAGCCGTCGCGTTCGTGCTCACGCTGTTCGCGCTGTGGCTGAACCGCCGCGGCCAGGGCGGCGTGGGCGCCAACGCGCGAGTCGGTCTCGGCAGCCTCGCCGCGTTCGGCGCGGGCTGGCTGCTGCTCGGCACCATCGCGGGCACCGGCCACGACGTGTTCGGGCGCCTGAGTTCCGGCGCGCCGCTCGCGCCCGCGATCAAGGCCGAGCTCGCGAAGCTGCCGCCCGACACGCCGTTCTACTCGGTCGGCGTGCTCGACCACACGCTGCCGTTCTACGTCGGCCACACGATGATCATGGTCGCGCACCCGGACGAGCTCGCATTCGGCGTGTCCGTCGAGCCGCAAAAATGGGTGCCGACGGTCGACGCGTGGATCGAGCGCTGGAAGGCCGATCGCTACGCGCTCGCGCTGATCCCGCCGCCGACCTACGACCGCCTCGTCAAGCAAGGCGTGCCGATGCAGGTGATCGCGCGCGATCCGCGCCGCGTGGTGGTGATGAAGCCGCTCGCCGACGCGGCTCCCGCCGCCGCCCCGGCCGCAGCGGCGGCAGCAGCGCCCGCTACCCCCGCTAACGCCGCCTCGGCAGTCGCGGAAGTGAGGCCCGCGGCATCGGCCACGCCGGCCCCCGTCTCCGCACCCGCGGCAAAGCCCTAACCCTTTCGAGAACCAGACCGTTCGATGAACCCGATTTCCCTGTTCTGCATCCTGGCCGGCGTCACGCTGAATGCCGGCGCGCAGCTGCTGCTCAAGGCCGGCACGAATGCCGTTGGACACTTCGAATTCACCCGTGCGAACATCCTGCCCATCGGCTTCAAGCTGGCAACCCAGCCGCCGATCATCGGCGGACTCGCCTGCTACGTGATCAGCGTGGCGGTGTGGATCATCGGGCTCTCGCGCGTGGACGTGTCGATCGCCTATCCGATGCTGTCACTTGGCTACGTCGTCAACGCGATCGCCGCGTGGTACCTGTTCGGCGAAGTGATGTCGGTGCAGAAGCTGGTCGGCATCGGCATCATTCTCGTCGGCGTGGTCGTGCTCGCGCGCAGCTAGGCGCGGCGCCCCGCGTGGGAACCGGCGCGGCACACGCGCCGCCTAAGCGTGACGTAAGGTAGGCCGCGGTAAGCTGAGCGGTTGCGTTTTTTAAGCCGCGGCCTTGGGTTTGCGGGTAGTTTGTGGTTTACTTCGCGCCCGTCGGGCCGCGCCCCTTTCAATCGAGCGATGCATTCATGAGCCAGTCACAAGTCCCGTTTTTGCCGTTTGTCAAACCCGAGATCGACGAGGAAACGATCCAGGGCGTCGCCGACGTGCTGCGTTCCGGCTGGATCACCACCGGCCCGCAGAACCAGAAGTTCGAGGCCGCGCTGTCCGAGTTCTGCGGCGGCCGCCCGGTGCGCACCTTCAATTCCGGTACCGCGACGCTCGAAATCGGCCTGCGCATCGCCGGCGTCGGTCCCGGCGACGAAGTGATCACGACGCCGGCCACCTGGGTGTCGACCTGCAACGTGATCCTCGAAACCGGCGCGACGCCAGTGTTCGCCGACATCGACCCGATCACGCGCAACATCGATCTCGACCTGCTCGAAAAAGCGATCACGCCGCGCACCAAGGCGTTGCTGCCGGTGTTCCTGTCGGGCCTGCCGGTCGACATGGACCGTCTGTACGGGATCGCCCGCGCGCACGAGCTGCGCGTGATCGAAGACGCCGCGCAGGCATTCGGCTCCACCTGGAACGGCGAGCGCATCGGCAAGCTCGGCGACATCGTGTCGTTCAGCTTCCACGCGAACAAGAACCTGACCTCCGTCGAAGGCGGCGCGCTGGTGCTGAACAACGAGGAAGAAGCGGTGCTCGCGCAGAAGTACCGGCTGCAGGGCATCACGCGCACCGGCTTCGACGGCATGGACTGCGACGTGCTCGGCGGCAAGTACAACCTGACCGACGTCGCCGCGCGTGTCGGCCTCGGCCAGCTGCCGCATCTCGAGCGCTTCATCGCGCAGCGCAAGAAGCTCGTGCGCGCATACTTCGCGGAACTCGAAGGCGGCGCGGCCGTTCAGCTCGGCGTCGGCCTACCGCCCGCGGACTTCGAAAACAGCAACTGGCACATGTTCCAGATCACGCTGCCGCTCGAAAAGCTGTCGATCGACCGCGCCGGCTTCATGGGCGAGCTGAAGGAGCGCGGCATCGGCTCGGGCGTGCACTACCCGGCGCTGCACCTGTTTTCCCTGTACCGCGCGCGCGGCTTCAAGGAAGGCATGTTCCCGCACGCGGAGCGCTTCGGCGCCACCACCGTCACGCTGCCACTCTTCACGCTGATGAACGAGGGCGACGTCGAGCGCGTGTGCCGCGCGGTCAACGAAATTTGCGAACACTACGGAAAATAAGCGGACATGACTTATTCGGAACATCGCGCCGTCGCACCGGAAGTGTCGATCATCATTCCGGGTGTACAACGAGGAAGCCGGACTGGCCGCGCTGTTCGCGCGCCTCTATCCGGCGCTCGACGCGCTCGGCACCGGTTATGAAGTGATCTTCATCAACGACGGCAGCCGCGACAAATCCGCGGCGCTGCTCGCCGGGCAGTTCCGCGCGCGCCCCGACACCACGCGCGTGATCCTGCTGAACGGTAACTACGGCCAGCACATGGCGATTCTCGCGGGCTTCGAGCAGTCGCGCGGCGACATCGTGATCACGCTCGACGCCGACCTGCAGAATCCGCCCGAGGAAATCGGCAAGCTCGTCGCGAAGATGCGCGAAGGTTTCGACTACGTCGGCACGATCCGTCGGCAGCGCCAGGACAGCCTGTGGCGCCGCAAGGCGTCGCGCGCGATGAATCATCTGCGCGAGCGCATCACGCGCATCAAGATGACCGACCAGGGCTGCATGCTGCGCGCGTACAGCCGCCATATCGTCGATACGATCAACCGCTGCGGCGAAATCAACACGTTCATCCCGGCGCTCGCGTACACGTTCGCGCAGAATCCGGTGGAAATCGAGGTCGCGCACGAGGAACGCTTCGCCGGTGAGTCGAAGTACTCGCTGTACTCGCTGATCCGTCTGAATTTCGACCTCGTCACCGGCTTCTCGGTGGTGCCGCTGCAATGGCTGTCGTTCATCGGCGTGATCCTGTCGCTAGGGTCCGCGGCGCTGTTCGTCCTGCTGCTGATTCGCCGTTTCATCATCGGCGCGGAAGTGCAAGGTGTGTTCACGCTGTTCGCCATCACGTTCTTCCTGCTCGGCGTGATCATCTTCGCGCTCGGCCTGCTCGGTGAATACATCGGCCGGATCTATCAGCAGGTGCGTGCGCGGCCGCGTTATCTGGTGCAGACCATTCTCGAGCAACGCGACGGCGGGGCCGTCGCCGAAGCGCCGCGTCAGACCGTCGTGCAAGGCGTGCAGCCGGTGCCGGTCGCCGACCAGGGACACCATCCATGAAGCCGCGCGCCGTCGTATTCGCGTATCACAACGTCGGCGTGCGCTGCCTGCAGGTGCTGCTCGCGCGCGGCGTCGAGGTCGCGCTCGTCGTGACCCACGAAGACAACCCGAGCGAGAACATCTGGTTCGGCAGCGTCGCGTCGGTGGCAGCCGGGCACGGCATTGCCGTCGTCACGCCGGCCGATCCGAAGAGCCCCGAACTGCGCGCCGCGGTGAGCGCCGCGCGGCCGGACTTCATCTTCTCGTTCTACTACCGCCACATGTTGCCGCTCGACCTGCTCGCGATCGCCGCACGGGGCGCTTACAACATGCACGGCTCGCTGTTGCCGAAGTATCGCGGCCGCGTGCCGACCAACTGGGCGGTGCTCAACGGCGAAAGCGAAACCGGCGCAACGCTGCACGAAATGGCCGCGAAGCCCGACGCCGGCGCGATCATTGCGCAAACACCGGTGCCGATCCTGCCCGACGACACCGCCGCGCAGGTCTTCGACAAGGTCACGGTCGCCGCCGAGCAAACGCTGTGGCGCGTGCTGCCGGCGCTGCTCGCGGGCGAGGCGCCGCATCTGCCGAACGATCTCGCGCATGGCAGCTACTACGGCGGGCGCAAACCGGAAGACGGCCGCATCGACTGGAATCAGTCCGCGCAACAGGTCTACAACCTGATCCGCGCGGTCGCGCCGCCGTATCCGGGCGCTTTCGCCGAGCTGAACGGGCGCCGTTTCATCGTCGCGCGCGCGCGTCTGGCCGCGCCCGGCGCGCTCCGCTCGGATTTGCCCCCGGGCCTGCACGTAAGCGATAATGCCGTTTTCGCGATCTGCGGCGACGGCCGCGCGATCAACATCCACGAATTGCGGCACCAGCACGACGGCGGCGAGTCTGCCGTCAGTCCGGCGGAGTTCGCCCAGCTCATCCAATCTCATTCATGAAAAAAGTCCTGATTCTGGGTGTGAATGGCTTCATCGGCCATCACCTGTCCAAACGCATTCTCGAAACCACCGACTGGGAAGTGTTCGGGATGGACATGCAGACCGAACGTCTCGGCGACCTCGTCAATCATGAGCGGATGCACTTCTTCGAAGGCGACATCACGATCAACAAGGAATGGGTCGAATATCACGTCAAGAAGTGCGATGTGATTCTGCCGCTCGTCGCGATCGCCACGCCCGCAACGTATGTGAAGCAGCCGCTGCGCGTGTTCGAACTCGACTTCGAGGCGAACCTGCCGATCGTGCGTTCAGCCGTCAAGTACGGCAAGCATCTGGTGTTTCCGTCGACCTCCGAGGTCTACGGCATGTGCACGGACGAGCAGTTCGATCCGGAAGAATCGCAGCTGTCGTACGGCCCGATCAACAAGCCGCGCTGGATCTACGCGTGCTCGAAGCAGCTGATGGACCGCGTGATCTGGGGCTACGGCATGGAAGGCCTGAACTTCACGCTGTTCCGTCCGTTCAACTGGATCGGCCCGGGCCTCGACTCGATCTACACGCCGAAGGAAGGTAGCTCGCGCGTGGTCACGCAGTTCCTCGGCCACATCGTGCGCGGCGAGAACATCAGCCTCGTCGATGGCGGCGCGCAGAAGCGCGCGTTCACGGACATCGACGACGGCATCAGCGCGCTGATGAAGATCATCGAGAACAGGAACGGCGTCGCCACCGGCAAGATCTACAACATCGGCAACCCGATCAACAACTTCTCGGTGCGTGAGCTCGCGCACAAGATGCTGGCACTCGCGGCCGAATTCCCCGAATACGCGGACTTGGCCAGGAAGGTGCAACTGGTCGAAACGTCGTCGGGCGCGTACTACGGCAACGGCTATCAGGACGTGCAGAACCGCGTGCCGAAGATCGACAACACGAAGCAGGAACTCAGCTGGGCACCCACGTCGACTTTCGACGAAGCGCTGCGCAAGATTTTCGAAGCGTATCGCGGCCACGTCGCGGAAGCCCGCGCACTCGTCGAACAGCAATAAGGGCGCGTCCTTGGCTCGCATCGTCTTGAAGATCGACGTCGACACGCTGCGCGGCACCCGCGAAGGCGTGCCGAATCTCGCGCGCATCTTCGACCGCTTCAAGGCGCGCGCCACCTTCCTGTTCAGCCTCGGGCCCGACCACACCGGTTGGGCGATGCGCCGCGTGCTGCGGCCGGGCTTTCTGAAGAAGGTGTCGCGCACGTCGGTGGTCGAGCATTACGGCGTCAGGCAGTTGATGTACGGCGTGCTGCTGCCCGGTCCGGACATCGGCGCGAAGGCCGCGGCCGAGATGCGCGCGATCCACGAAGCCGGCTTCGAGTGCGGCATCCATACGTGGGATCACGTGTACTGGCAGGACAACGTGCGCGCCAAAGATCGCGCGTGGACCGTCGCGCAGATGCAGCGGAGCCACGCGCGGTTCATCGAGATATTCGGCGCGCCGCCCGTCACGCACGGCGCCGCGGGCTGGCAGATGAACGGCCACGCGTTCGAGCAGATCGACGCGTGGGGCATGCGCTACGCTTCCGACGGCCGTGGCCACTCGCCATATCTGCCGGTGGTCGACGGCAGGACGCTGAAGCACGTGCAGATGCCGACCACGCTCCCGACGCTCGACGAAGTGCTCGGTGTCGATGGTGTCGATACGCACAACGTCGCCGCGTGGATGCTGAAACAAACTGAAAAAAATCCGCACGACCAGGTGTTCACGCTGCACGCGGAACTCGAAGGACAGAAACTCGCGCCGGTTTTCGAACAGTTGCTCGAAGGCTGGCGCGCCCAGGGCCACACGTTCGCGACGATGGGCGATTACTACGCCACGCTAGACCGCGACACGCTGCCATCGTACCCTGTCGCGTGGGGCGAGATTCCGGGACGCTCCGGCGAACTGATCGTCCAGCCCTGAAGGCCCGCGACGCAGGAGTCGTTGGAAGGCGCGCCGCTTGTTGCCCGCCCGTTGCCCGCCTGTTGCCCGCCTGTTACCCGCTTCCTTGCCGGGTCTGACGATCGGACAACCGCGCGCCGACCGTATTCCCGAACAACAACAACCTCAACGACAGACCGGCCGACGCCGCGGCACCTAGCGACGCCAGCCCCAACAACCGGAGAACCTCGTGTCCATCGCAGTCGACCAACCCATCCCCGACTTCACCGCCACCGCGACGGGCGGCGAAATCACGCTGTCAAAGCTGCGGGGCAAGAAGGTGGTGCTGTATTTCTATCCGAAGGACAACACGCCGGGCTGCACGACCGAAGGGTTGCAGTTCCGCGATCTGTATCCGAAGTTCAAGAAAGCCGGCGCGGAAGTGATCGGCGTGTCGCGCGACAGCCTGCGTTCGCATGACAACTTCAAGGCTAAGCTCGAACTACCCTTCCCGCTGATTTCCGACCCGGAAGAAACGCTGTGCGCCCTCTTCGCCGTCATTAAAATGAAGAAAATGTATGGCAAAGAGGTACGGGGAATCGAGCGCTCCACGTTCCTCATCGACGCCGATGGCGTGCTGCGCCACGAGTGGCGCGGCGTTAAAGTGCCGGGCCACGTCGACGACATTCTGGAGGCTGTACAAGCGCTTTGATGCGCGTTATATTGGCCCGCAATGAGTGCCTGTCCACCCCACATTGTTCTCCGCTGCGCCAGCCCTGACGGCCGCCTGACCGGATCCACCGGTGCCGTTCGGAGCGTGAGGCGCAACGTGAGCATCATCGTCGAGCCGCTTGCCCCGAATGCCGGGGCGGCGGCTTTTTTAATTGCGCGCGACCGTTCGTTCATTGGTTCGCGCGCTTCCGTCAAGGAGCCTATCGAAAACCAGGCGAACCGGCATCTCTAGACCGAATGCGCGCCTCCTCGCGCAGACTCGATGTCCCGTGAGGGCATCGTCAGAATGCGACGGGCGGCGCACGATATGTGACCCGATCATTTCGAGGGAAACCATGCCTTTGCCTACTCCCCCCAACAAGCTCGGCAATCTTTTGTCGCCTGACGAATACAAGGCCAAAGCCGTCACGCCCGCGCGCTCCGCCGCGAAAAAACAGGCGCGTGAAGGGGAATCCGCAGAGTCGGCCGATTACGGCCGCGTCAATGTCGCGACACCGATGGCGCACGCTGCCAACGCCGCCACCACGTTGTGGCCCGTGCCCGCCGTCGAGTCGCCGCCCGCCGCGCAACCCGCGCCCGCGCGCGGCCGCAAGACCAGGCAGACCGCCGCGCTGTTGCAGCCGGTTCCGTCCGCACGCCCGCAGTTCGAAGCCGACGCGACAGAAGCGCAGCCGGTCGTCGCACGCGCGCCTGCCGCGAAGCAGCGCACGGACGAAACAGCCGCCGCGCCCGCCGCAGCGAGCCCTGCCGCCACGCGCAAGAAACGTGGCACGGGCGCCACGCCAGCCGAGGTGCAGAAGCTTTTCGTGCTCGACACCAACGTGCTGATGCACGATCCGAGCTGCCTGTTTCGCTTCGAGGAGCACGACGTCTATCTGCCGATGATGACGTTGGAAGAGCTCGACAACCACAAGAAGGGAATGTCGGAAGTCGCGCGTAACGCGCGTCAGGTGAGCCGCACGCTCGACGCGCTCGTCGCGAACGCGGGCGACATGGCCGACGGCATTTCGCTCGCGCGTCTGGGCAGCCGCGAGGCGTCCGGGCGGCTGTACTTCCAGACCCGACTGACCGCGATCGAGCCGGTCGAAGGTCTGCCCGAAGGCAAGGCCGACAACCAGATCCTCGGCGTCGTGCGCGCGCTGCAGCGCGATCGCGCGGATCGCCAGGTCGTGCTGGTGTCGAAAGACATCAACATGCGCATCAAGGCGCATGCGCTCGGTCTGCCCGCCGAAGACTACTTCAACGACCAGGTGCTCGAGGACAGCGACCTGCTGTACACGGGCATCCGCGCCCTGCCGCAAGACTTCTGGACCAGGCACGCGAAGGGCATGGAAAGCTGGCAGGACACGAAAACCGGCACCACGTACTACCGCGTGACGGGTCCGCTGTGCGCGTCGATGCTGGTCAACGAGTTCGTTTATCTGGAGCCGCAGAACGGCGAGCCCGCGTTTCATGCGCTGGTGCGCGAACTGAACGGCAAGACCGCGCTGCTGCAAACGCTGCGTGACTATGGCCACCACAAGAACAACGTGTGGGGCATCACGGCGCGCAATCGCGAGCAGAACTTCGCGCTGAACCTGCTGATGAATCCGGACATCGACTTCGTCACGCTGCTCGGCCAGGCCGGCACCGGCAAGACGCTGGTCGCACTCGCGGCGGGTCTCGCGCAGGTGCTCGACGACAAGCGCTACAACGAGATCATCGTGACGCGCGCGACGGTGCCGGTCGGCGAAGACATCGGCTTTCTGCCGGGCACCGAAGAGGAAAAGATGCAGCCGTGGATGGGTGCGTTCGACGACAACCTCGAAGTGCTGCAGAAAACCGACGACGCCGCCGGCGAATGGGGCCGCGCCGCGACCCAGGAGCTGATCCGCTCGCGCCTGAAGATCAAGAGCATGAACTTCATGCGCGGCCGCACGTTCGTCGACAAGTATCTGATCATCGACGAGGCGCAGAACCTGACGCCGAAACAGATGAAGACGCTCGTCACGCGCGCGGGTCCGGGCACGAAGATCATCTGCCTTGGCAACATCGCGCAGATCGATACGCCTTACCTGACCGAGGGCAGTTCGGGCCTGACCTACGTGGTCGATCGCTTCAAGGGCTGGGCGCACAGCGGACACGTAACGCTGGCGCGCGGCGAGCGCTCGCGCCTCGCTGACTACGCGTCGGAGATTCTCTAGACGTCGTTCGCCGGTTTTTTTTCCGGCTTTTGATCGCAGGCCGCGTCCGGTTCGTTCCGGACGCGGCCTTTTTATTGCGCCGGCGTTCCACGCGGGCAACACTTAGCGCACAAACTTCAAGTAATTTATCAACAATTCTTGCCGCAGCCTTGTTGGGCGGCTACCATCCCGACATCCTCAGTGAGTAAATGGGCGCTTACCGCCCGTGCCGTCTTCATGCGCCGACTCGCCTTATCGCTGCTGCCCGTCCTGCTGCTCGCCGCCTGTGCCGGCGCGCCGCAGAAGACGTCGCGCGGGTCAGGCGGCAGCGTCGTCGCGAACGGCGCCTATCGCGCGCCGCCGCCCGGCTTTCCCCACTTCGTCGATCACAGCATCGGCCGCGAGGAAATCTCCATTCAGGCGATGAGTCTCGTCGGCGTGCCCTACCGTTGGGGCGGCAATACGCCCGACAGCGGCTTCGATTGCAGCGGGCTCGTGCGGTACGTCGTGCTGCGCGCGGCGTCGGTGAACCTGCCGCGCACGACGGCCGAGATGAGCGGGCGTGGCGAGTCGATCGAACCGGACGAAATCGCGCCAGGCGATCTGATCTTTTTCAACACGACGGGGCGCGCGCATTCGCACGTCGGCATCTACGTGGGCAAGCTGCGCTTCGTCAACGCGCCATCGACGGGCGGCACCGTGCGGCTCGACTATCTGACCAATCCCTACTGGGCGAAGCGCTTCGACGGCATCCGCCGGATGGCGGGACCGGCGGCAACGCCGGCGCCGTTCGATACGCCGAGCTATCAGGCTGCGGCGCCGCAAACCGAGCGAGGTGCTGCGGCCGCGGCGACGGGCACGGCAACTACCGTGGCAGTTCCGGCAGCGTCGACCTACGCGGGCCCGACGGCGCTGTCCAGCCCGGCGTCGATGGCAACGGCCCGGCCGGTCGCGAGCGCGACGCCGGCGACCCGTGCAGGCGGCGGCACGCCCGTCGTGCAAGCCGATCAATTCGAGCCGCCGCCGTCGGGCCTCGGCGCCGCGCAGCTGCAGGCACGCTCAGCAGGCGCCGTGGCAGCGACGATGGTCCCCGCGGCTCAGACGAGCACGTTTGAAAGCGGCGCTCGTTCGCCCGCTCAACCGATGCAGTCCGCGACGACCGCCCGCACCCTTGCCCAACCTTCGCCCGACCCGATCGACGCCGCCGCCGATGCATTCGAACCGCCGCCACCCGCCTCCATCGCGGAACGCCAGGCCCGGCAGATGCAGCAGACCGAAGGCACTGGATCCGTGCAGCTCATGCGTGCGTCGACGGCTTCCCACGGCGTGCCCGCACCGACGCAAAGCAGCGACGACCCGATCGCCCGTTTCGCGAACGGCAACTTCTGACGCCGTGATCTGCTATCGTCATCGATATTCTTTCGACGGCGGGTAACGACCATGGAACTCGGGCTCAGAAATAAGGTAGTGCTCATCACCGGCGGCAGCAAAGGCATCGGTTTCGCCTGCGCGCGCGCCTTTGCACAGGAAGGCGCGAGGGTCGCGATCGTGTCGCGCGATCCCGCCAACCTTGCGCGCGCCTACGAACAGCTGAAACAGGAAGGATTCCACGTGCACCGCACGCGCGCCGACCTGCACGAAGCGCACAGCGCCGCCGATATCGTCGAGGAAGTCAGCACCGCCGTGGGCCCGATCGACGTGCTGATCAACAGTGCCGGCGCCGCGCGCCGGTACGACCCCGAGACGCTCGATGCCGACGCATTCCGCGCGACGATGGAAGCGAAGTATTTCCCGTATATCTATCCGCAGCAGGAAGTGCTGCGCCGTATGGCCGAGCGCGCGAAAGCCAACGGCGGTGCCGAGCCGGGCACGATCGTCAATATCATCGGCATGGGCGGCAAGGTCGCGAGCGACATCCATATCGCAGGCGGCGCGGCCAACGCGGCGCTGATGCTCGCGACCGTCGGCCTCGCGCACTACTACGCGCGCTATGGCATCCGCATCAACGCGATCAATCCGGGCGCGACGCTGACCGAGCGCGTCGAGGAAGCGGTCCGGCTGGAAGCGGCGCAGCAAGGCATCGGCAATGACGAAGCGCTGGCGCGCGGCCAGGCCCGGATGCCGCTCGGGCGCTATGCAAAGCCGGAGGAAATCGCCGACGTGGCGCTGTTCCTCGCGAGCCGCCGCGCGAGCTATGTGACGGGCGCGATCATTCCGATGGATGGTGCGAATGCGCCGCTGATCTGAACGCGTCGTGCAACGCGCTTTTTAGTCGAACTGCGTAGGGACACCGGTGCGATGCCATGGGCGGCATGTAGCCGAAGGCCCGCGCGTGCTGTTCAGCCAAACTCAGCCGAACCCGGCAGCGCAGGCCATGCATCGCATGGTGATTACAGGAAGTGGTGGCCCAGCCACCAGGCCCCGCCGGACAGCACCGCGGAAGCCGGGATCGTCAGAATCCAGGCCCAGACGATGTTGCCGGCGACACCCCAGCGCACCGCGCTCAGCTTCTGCGTCGCGCCGACTCCGACGATCGCGCCGGTGATCGTATGCGTGGTAGAGACGGGAATGCCAAGCGCCGAGGCGGTAAAAAGCGTGATCGCTCCGCCCGCCTCCGCGCAGAAGCCGCCGACCGGCTTCAACTTCGTGATTTTCTGGCCCATCGTGCGCACGATGCGCCAGCCACCGAACAGCGTACCGAGACCCATCGACAGATAGCAGCCGCCGATCACCCACAGCGGCGGTGCGTCCGCCTTCATCGACGCGAAGCCGGTGGCGATCAGTAACATCCAGATGATGCCGATGGTTTTCTGCGCGTCGTTGCCACCGTGACCCAGGCTGTACAGGCCAGCGGAGAACAATTGCAGACGCCTGAAGCGACGGTCGACCTTGCTAGGCGGCGTGCGGAAATACAGCCACGACACCAGCAGCATGAAAAACGAGCCGAGCACGAAGCCGAGCAGCGGTGAAATGAAGATAAACGCGACGGTCTTCATCAGGCCATCCCAGTTCAGCGATCCCCAGCCCGACTTCGCGAGCGCCGCACCCACGAGGCCGCCGATCAACGCGTGCGACGAACTGGACGGAATGCCGTAGACCCAGGTGATCACGTTCCATGCGATCGCGCCGACCAACGCGCCGAAGATCACGTAGTGGTCGACGATGTCCGGGTCGATCGTGCCCTTGCCGACGGTCGTGGCCACCTTCAGGTGAAACACGAAATACGCGATGACGTTGAACGCCGCCGCGAACGCCACCGCCTGCTGTGGCTTCAGCACGCCGGTCGACACGACCGTGGCGATCGAATTCGCCGCGTCGTGAAAGCCGTTCATGAAGTCGAACACCAAAGCAATGGCAACCAGGCCGGTGACGACCCAGATAGCGAGTTGTATCGATTGCATTATGCGTTTTCCAGCACGATGCCTTCGATGATGTTGGCCACATCCTCACACTTGTCCGTGATCGTTTCGAGCAGCTCGTAGATCGCCTTGAGCTTGATCAGGACCTTGACGTCGTCTTCCTCGCGGAACAGCTTCGACATCGCCGCGCGCAGCACGCTGTCGGCTTCCGATTCGAGCCGGTCGATGTCCTCGCAGGCCTTCAGGATCTGGCTCGCCTGCTTCATGTCCGACAGCAGGCTGACCGCGAACTGCACGCGCTCGCAGGTCGCCGTGCAGATATGCGCGAGCTGGCTCGCCTCCGACGTGACCGCTTGCACGTCATACAGCGAGATCGCGGTGGCGACGTCCTCCATCAGGTCGAGGATGTCGTCCATCGTCGTGATCAGCTTGTGGATCTCGTCGCGGTCGAGCGGCGTGATGAAGGTCTTGTGCAGCAGGTCGATGGCTTCGTGCGTGAGCTTGTCGGCCGCTTTCTCGGCCTTTTGTACGTTCTGCTTGTGGGTTTCGGCGTCCTGCAGATTGTCGATCAGGAGCTCGAGTTCGCGGCTTGCCGAAATGATGCACGTTGCGTGCGAATTGAAGATTTCAAAGAACTTGCCCTCGGTGGGCATGAATCGACCGAACATTGGGATCCTGGAAATGGGTCACGTTATGGCTGACATAAAAGCGCCATATTGTACCGTTCCGCCATCATTGCCGCACTCGCGACAGCGCCGTTACAACAGCCCACGGCGCCTTGCGTCACTCGCCGCCGTAAAAGTTCTGCGCGCCCGCAAAGTTGTCGAACTTCGTGTATTGGCCGTGGAACGTGAGCCGAACGGGACCGATCGGACCGTTCCGCTGCTTGCCAATGATGATCTCCGCGGTGCCCTTGTCGGGGCTGTCCGGGTTGTACACTTCGTCGCGGTAGATGAACAGGATCACGTCGGCGTCCTGTTCGATAGCGCCCGATTCGCGCAGGTCCGACATGATTGGCCGCTTGTTGGGCCGCTGCTCGAGGCCGCGATTCAGCTGCGACAACGCGATCACCGGCACGTCGAGCTCCTTCGCGAGGCTCTTCAGCGAACGCGAGATTTCCGAGATTTCGGTCGCGCGGTTTTCGCCCGACGACGAGCCGCTCATCAGCTGCAGATAGTCGATGATGATCAGTCCGAGCTTGCCGCACTGGCGCGATAGCCGGCGCGCGCGCGAGCGCAGTTCCATCGGGTTCAGACCGCCGGTTTCGTCGATGAAGATCTGTGCCTCGCTCATTTTCTGCACCGCATGCGTGAGCTTCGGCCAATCCTCGTCGGTCAGGCGCCCGGTTCGCATGCGATGCTGGTCGAGCCGGCCGACCGAGCCCAGCATACGCATCGTGAGCTGCGTGCCCGGCATTTCCATCGAGAACACCGCGACGGGTAGTCCGTACTCGACCGCGACGTATTCGCCGACGTTCATCGAAAACGCCGTCTTACCCATCGACGGACGGCCCGCGACGATGATCAGCTCGCCGCCGTGCATGCCCGAGGTCATACGATCCAGATCGACGAAGCCGGTCGGCGTGCCGGTCACGTCGCTCGGATTGGCGGTGTGATAGAGCGTGTCGATCCGCTCGACCACCTGGGTCAGCAGCGGCCCGATCTCGAGAAAGCCCTGGGTGCCGCGCGCGCCGTCTTCGGCGATCGAGAACACCTTCGATTCCGCTTCGTCCAGCAATTGCCGGACTTCCTTGCCTTGCGGGTTGAACGCGTCGGCGGAGATTTCATCGGCGACCGACACGAGCCGGCGCAGCACCGCGCGGTCGCGCACGATTTCCGCATAGCGGCGGATGTTGGCCGCGCTCGGCGTGTTCTGCGCGAGCGCGTTCAGGTAAGCGAGGCCGCCGACCTCTTCCGCCTTGCCCGAAGTGCCGAGCGCTTCGTAGACGGTGACCACGTCGGCCGGCCGCGTGGCCGCAATCAGCTTGCCGATGTGCTCGAAGATGATGCGGTGGTCGTAGCGGTAGAAGTCGCTTTTCGCGAGGAAGTCGGCGATGCGGTCCCAGGCCGCGTTATCGAGCAGCAGGCCGCCCAGCACCGATTGCTCGGCTTCGATCGAATGCGGCGGGACTTTCAGCGACTCGAGTTGGGGATCTTTGGACGGTGCGTTCATGGGGAGGAATTATCGGGCAATCCGGCGACGGCTGCGAGCGGAAAAAACGCAAATACGGTGATATACGAGAGATAGTCGGGCACAAAAAAAGCAGGGGCCGGTTTCCCGGCCCCTGCTCTTCACCAGCAATACGCTGGCTGATCCTGCCTGATGCTTGGTGCGGTCGGCTTAGACGTGCTCGCCGATCACGGCCACCGTCACATCGACGAGAACGTCGGTGTGCAGCGAAACCTGAACCGGGTGCTCGCCAACCATCTTCAGCGGGCCTTCCGGCAGACGCACTTGCGCCTTTTCCACTGCGAAGCCTTGCTTGCCGAGCGCTTCGGCGATGTCAGCGTTCGTCACCGAGCCGAACAGACGGCCGTCGACGCCAGCCTTCTGTTTGATCTGAACGGTCTGGCCTGCCAGCTTTTCGCCTTGAGCCTGAGCGGCTGCCAGCTTTTCAGCGGCGTGCTTTTCGAGTTCTGCGCGGCGCACTTCGAATTCAGCGAGGGCTTCCTTCGTTGCACGGCGAGCCTTCTTGTTCGGGATCAGGAAGTTACGTGCGTAACCGTCCTTGACCTTCACGATGTCGCCGAGGTTACCCAGATTGACGACTTTTTCCAGAAGAATGATTTGCATTCGGATGCTCCTTATCGCGTCGTCGGGTTAGGCCTTGTGCTGGTCGGTGTACGGCACCAGCGCGAGGAAACGTGCGCGCTTGATAGCCGTGTCCAGCTGGCGTTGATAATGCGCCTTGGTACCCGTGAGACGTGCCGGCGTGATCTTGCCGTTCTCGCCGATGAAGTCCTTCAGCGTTTCGATGTCTTTGTAGTCGATGTACTCGACGCCAGCAGCCGTGAAACGGCAGAACTTCTTGCGCTTGAAGAGCGGGTTCTGTTGCTGACGACGCTTGTCGAATTTCTTACCAGTCGGGCGGGGCATGATTAGTCCTTTCCAATGTCCTGCAATGCTGTGATGTGAAATACCAGAGTTCGCGCGTTACGGTGCTTTTTAGCCAGAAAACCTGTGAAGAGCGTTTCGACGCCCATCTGACAGTTTTCGAGCTCACCGCTCGCTTCGCCCGCGGCGACCGCCTGCATGGTCAGTTCGACCTGACGGGCAATGCCCGCCTCGACGACTTCCGTGCGGTGGTGCAACGTGCAGCTGGCAATCGGAACGCCGGCGGGGGTGTACCGCACCGGTTCGCGTTCGACGACGCTCGCCGTAAGTTGCAGCCGGTTCATGTACCTGTTTATGTCTTCGTGTACGTGAGCGGAGCGACGCTGCGTGTCTGGCAGCTTAATAACGAGTCTTAAGCCTGCGCTTCGGTCGGCTGAGCTGCTGCCGACTTCTTGGCTTCTTCGCGCTGCACTTCCTTCATCATCGGCGACGGGCCGGTTTCGGCCTTCTTCATCTTGACGATGAGGTGACGCAGAACGGCGTCGTTGAACTTGAATGCGTGTTCCAGCTCGTCGAGCGTGGTCTGGTCGCACTCGATGTTCATGCAGACGTAGTGAGCCTTCGCGAGTTTCTCGATCATGTAGGCCAGTTGGCGACGGCCCCAGTCTTCGACGCGGTGGATCTGACCACCGTGCGACGTGATCGTGCCCTTGTAACGCTCGATCATGGCGGGCACCTGCTCGCTTTGATCGGGATGCACGATAAAGACGATTTCGTAATGACGCATTACACACTCCTTGTGCTGACTTTTGGATAGAAGCCGCCCGGGCGTCGGAACCGGTGCGGCAAGTGAGAAGCCCAAGAGTCTAACCCGAATGGGGACGGGTTGCAAGGAATTCCGCCGATTCGGCGGCGGAATCGGATGTGTTTTCAAGAGCTTAGGGTGGGGGGTCGCGGAAGTCGGGCCGTCCTTGCCCCTCAACCCGCTTCCGTGCGCTGGCTGCCGCTCTGCAAACGCGCTCTGAGCGCCGCTTCGAGTCCCTTGAGCGCATCGGGTGCGGCGTCCGAGATCGCCCACCAGGTCATGCCCGCCGCGTCCCAGTGCGCGATCGAATAGCCGTCGTGGGCGAGCGATGCCGGCGCCGCGCCGTCAATGCCACGCATCGTGGACTGCGGAAACACATACACGTCGATCACGTGCTTGCCGTAGCGGTACACGAGCACCGCGACCCGCTGGTGCGCGAGGTAGTCGAGCCGGCCCCCCTCCAGCGCGAAGCCGGCCGCCGCGAGGTCCTCGACCGGCGGCGAATAGTCGAGCCGACCGTTGAACCATGGCTTGACCGTGTGACGGTCGGTCGAAATTACGTCGATGTCGCGGCCGGAAACCTGCGCGCGCACATGGCTTTCGATGAGTTCGTCGGTGAATGGCGTGAGTTCGGCGGGACCGCGCAGCGTCAGCGTCAGGACAGCGGTGGCCACACACAGCGCAATCACGAGCACCGCGAAACCGCCGCGCGCGACCACGCGGTTGGCGCCGCCGGCGGCATGCGGTCCGTTGAAGCCGATTAGCCGGCCGCGTGAATCGCCCGAGCGACCCGGACCGCTGGAGCCACCGAGCCACCGGTCGAGCCACGCGGGCCGCCGCGCCCAACGATGCTGACGCTGAGGTTGGTACGTCGCCATGTCGGTCAGCCCGGCGCTAGCGCTGCCGGTAGACTCCTCCTCCGCATCTTCAGGCGCCGCCGTCGTGGCCAACCCCGCACTTCCTCCCTCGACCGCGCCGGTCAAGCCCGCCACGATCCGCGCCCGCAACGACTGCGGCGCCCGATGATACGGCGCCGCGCGCAGCGCGCCGCTCAGCGCGCGCAGGTTGTCGCTCGCGCGCCGACAGTCGTCGCAGCTCTCGATATGCTGCTGGACCCGGCGCGCATCGGGTGCCGGCAGTTCGTGATCGGCATTCGCCTCGAGGAGCGGCCGAGCTTCGTTACAGTCCATCCGGCGTCTCCTGAGCGGGGTCGGCGGCAGCGCCGGGAATGTTGAGGGGCCGGCCGTCGGCAAACGCCCAAAGTTGCGTCACTGTTGCGGTGGCGGGCACGACCGCCGATGATGCCGCGCGGCCGTCGCCGGAACTTCGCGGTGGCCGGTCGGACGGCGCGCAGGGCGTGGACGACCCCGAGGGCGCGACTGCCGCCGACTGCACGACCCGCCCGGACTGCGCCCCCTGCTCCAGCGGCGCTTGCGTCGACCCGCGCCGGTCACCCTGCCCGCCTTTGCGTCCCCCGCCAACCGACTCCCCCCCGCCTCGCTGCAGCGCCATCAACACCTCCGCCAGCTTGCGCCGCCCACGCGCGAGCCGCGACATCACCGTACCGATCGGCACATCGGCCACCACCGCGATCTCCCGATATCCCATCTCCTCGAGCTCGCGCAAGATCAGCACCTCGCGATACTCGACCGGCAAACGCGCCAACGCGTCGTGTACCTGGCGTGCATCCTCGTCGCGGATCAGCAGCGTCTGCGGATCGTCGCCGCCCGCGCTCCAGCCGTCGAGGGTCGCGTCGTCCATCGTTTCGTCGAATTCGAGCATGTCGTGCGACGGCGCGCGACGGCGCCATTCCGTGTACCAGGTTCGGCGCACGATCGCGAGCAGCCACGGCCGCGCGGAGTCGCCGCGAAACGTCTCGAAGAAGCGGAACGCGCGCATGAACGCTTCCTGCACGACGTCCTCGGCATCGTTCGGATTGCCGCACAGCCAGCGCGCGAGGTTGTACGCGGCGTCGAGATGCGGCAACGCCAGCTGCTGGAAGCGGCGGCTTTTCGCTGCATCGGCATCGGCGTCTGAATCGGTCTGGACCACGTGGGCCCCTCCAAGGGCATGGCGGCTGCGTCCTGCGGGTCGCTGTTGCGCGTCCCGCGTGGTGTCGTTCCTGACGTGTCTTTCACAGCAGAACTGGCCATAGACCGAGTTTATTCCCGACTCAGGCGAGCTTTCGCAAGAAAGACCGCGATCGCCTGCGCGCCCCGCTCGCCAGCTAGTACGATGGCCGGTTCCAGTAGTCGTCGCTCGCGTACACGTCTTTCAGATAGTCGATGAAATAGCGCACGCGCGCCGGCACGAAGCGCTGCTGCGGATAGACCGCAAGAATGTCGTAATCGGGCAGCGCATATTCGTCGAGCACGGTTTCGAGCTCGCCGCGCGCGAGCTGCCGCTGGATTTCCCACGTCGAACGCCAGCCGAGTCCGAGCCCCTCCGAAACCCAGCGATGCAGCAGTTCGCCATCGTTGCAGTCCAGCGAGCCGCCCACCCGCACCGTCGCGAGCTTGCCGTTGCGGCGGAAATACCAGCCGCGGTTCTGCCCGCCTTGCAGATTGAACGCGAGGCAGTTGTGGGCCGGCAGATCCTCGAGCGTCTTCGGCTTGCCGTGACGGCGAAAATAGTCGGGCGTACCGCACACCACGCGCCGGTTCGACGCGAGCTTCACCGCGACGAAGTTCGGATCGACCGCGCCGCCGATGCGGATCGACAGATCGTAGCCCTCGCGCACCAGATCGACGACCCGGTCGGTCAGATTGAACGACATCTGCAACTCGGGTTTGTCGTGCAGAAATGCAGGCGCGAGCGGCGCGACGTGCTTACGCCCGAACGCGGCGGGCGCCGATACGATCAGATGGCCGTTCACCGCGCGGCGCCCCGCGCTCAGTTCGTTTTCCGCCTGATCCCATTCGCTGAGAAGCCCGCGGCAGCGTTCGAGAAACGCGGCGCCGTCCTCGCTGACGACGAGCCGCCGTGTCGTGCGATACATCAGCTTCACGCCGAGGCGCTTCTCGAGCGCATCGATGCGCCGCCCGAGAATCACCGGCGACACGCCTTCCTCAAGCGCCGCCGCCGCGAGACTGCCCGCATCGGCGACCCGCACGAAGGTTTCGATCTGTTTGAAGCGGTCCATGTTCGTCTCCCACCTGTCTCTTGCCGGGCTGATGCCGGCCGTGCGCCGGGCTTCACGTCATTCCATACTTTTTGTTTCGGAATAAGCGACCCGGACTGATCTTATCAAACCTTTGGCGCAGGCCTACAGTGTCCCTCAACCGACGTAATTCCCGACCTTGAGGAGACATTCATGGCCAAAATGAGAGCCGTCGACGCCGCCGTTCTGGTGCTCGAAAAAGAAGGCATCGATACCGCGTTCGGCGTGCCGGGCGCCGCGATCAACCCGTTCTACTCGGCGATGCGCAAAGCCGGCGGCATCAGCCACGTGCTCGCGCGCCATGTGGAGGGCGCATCGCACATGGCCGAGGGCTACACCCGCGCGCAGCCGGGCAACATCGGCGTGTGCATCGGCACCTCGGGCCCCGCCGGCACCGACATGATCACCGGTTTGTACTCCGCGCAGGCCGACTCGATTCCTATTCTGGCTATCACAGGCCAGGCGCCGCGCGCGCGTCTGTACAAGGAAGACTTCCAGGCCGTCGATATCGAATCGATCGCCAAGCCCGTCACCAAGTGGGCCGTGACCGTGCGCGAGCCGGCGCTGGTGCCGCGTGTGTTCCAGCAGGCGTTCCATCTGATGCGCTCGGGCCGCCCGGGCCCGGTGCTGGTCGATCTGCCGATCGACGTGCAGCTCGCCGAAATCGAATTCGACATCGACACGTACGAGCCGCTGCCGGTCTACAAGCCGAAGGCGACCCGCAAGCAGATCGAGGCAGCGCTGACGCTGCTCAACGATGCCGACAAGCCGTTGATCGTGTCGGGCGGCGGCGTGCTGAACGCCGTAGCCGAAGACCTGCTCGTGAGGTTCGCCGAAACGCTCGGCGTGCCGGTGATCCCAACGTTGATGTCGTGGGGCGCGATTCCCGACGACCATCCGCTGATGGTCGGCATGGTCGGTCTGCAGACCTCGCATCGCTACGGCAACGCGACGATGCTCGCGTCCGACTTCGTGCTCGGCATCGGCAACCGCTGGGCCAACCGTCACACCGGCAGCGTCGATGTCTATACGAAGGGGCGCAAGTTCGTGCACGTCGATATCGAACCGACGCAGATCGGCCGCGTGTTCGGCCCGGATCTCGGCATCGTGTCGGACGCGAAGGCCGCGCTCGAACTGTTCGTCGAAGTGGCCAGCGAATGGAAGGCCGCGGGCAAGCTGAAGGATCGCGCCGCGTGGGTTGCCGATTGCCAGCAACGCAAGCGCACGATGCTGCGCAAGACGCACTTCGACAACGTGCCGATGAAGCCGCAGCGCGTCTACGAAGAGATGAACCAGGTGTTCGGCCGCGACACGTGCTACGTGAGCACGATCGGCCTGTCGCAGATCGCCGCCGCGCAATTCCTGCACGTCTACAAGGCGCGCAACTGGATCAACTGCGGCCAGGCCGGCCCGCTCGGCTGGACGATTCCGGCGGCGCTCGGCGTGCGCGCGGCCGACCCGCAACGGCCGATCGTCGCGCTGTCGGGCGACTACGACTTCCAGTTCATGATCGAGGAGCTCGCGGCCGGCGCGCAATTCAAGCTGCCGTACGTGCATGTCGTCGTGAACAACTCGTACCTCGGGCTGATTCGCCAGGCGCAGCGCGCGTTCGAAATGGACTACTGCGTGCAGCTCGGCTTCGAGAACATCAACTCGCCGGAGATGAACGGCTATGGCGTCGATCACGTCGCCGTCGCCGAAGGTCTCGGCTGCAAGGCGATTCGCGTGTTCAAGCCGGAAGAGTTGAAGCCGGCGCTGCAAAAAGCGCAGTCGATGCTGGCCGAGTTCAACGTGCCGGTGATCGTCGAAGTGATTCTCGAACGCGTGACCAACATCTCGATGGGCACCGAGATCGACGCGATCAACGAGTTCGAGGAACTCGCGGAAAAGCGCGAGGACGCGCCGACGGCGATCAGCCTGCTCGATTGAGCGTTGCGTCTTCGCGGTATTCGCAGCATTCAGCGCGCTCGATGCGAGAGGGCCGAGCCCATGCTCCGCGCCCTCGCCTCATCACGACCAGCGCGCCATTCCCTGACCGACCTGAGAGACAAAAGCACCATGCCTAAATTCGCAGCGAACCTGACGATGCTGTTCAACGAAGTGCCGTTCCTCGACCGTTTCGCGGCGGCGGCCAACGCCGGCTTTCATGCCGTCGAATTCCTGTTTCCCTATCCGTATTCGATCGCCGAATTGAGCGCACGTCTGCAACAGAACCGCCTCAAGCTGGTGCTGCACAACCTGCCGGCCGGCAACTGGGAAGCCGGCGAACGCGGCATCGCGTGCCTGCCCGATCGGGTCGCCGAGTTTCAGGAAGGCGTGGGCCGCGCGATCGAATACGCAAGCGCGTTGAAGGTGCCGCAACTGAACTGCCTCGTTGGCATTCCGGGCGCGAACGTCGACGCCGACACCGCCCGCGCAACGATCGTCGACAACCTGCGCTTTGCCGCGCGCGAGCTCAAGAAGGCCGGCATCCGGCTGCTCGTCGAGCCATGCAACTCGTACGACATTCCGGGCTTCGCGCTGAACCGTTCGCGCGATGGACTCGACGTGATTCGCGAGGTCGGCTCGGACAATCTGTTCCTGCAATACGACATCTATCACATGCAGCGGATGGAAGGCGAACTCGCGGCGACGATCGAAAAGAACCTCGCGCAGATCGCGCATATCCAGCTCGCGGACAACCCCGGGCGGCACGAACCGGGCACCGGCGAGATCAACTATCCGTATCTGTTCGCGCTGCTCGACTCGCTCGGCTACGACGGCTACGTCGGTTGCGAATACAAGCCGCGCACGACGACCGATGCCGGCCTCGGCTGGGTGCAAAGCGTGGCAGGTCAGGTGCGCGGCGCGGCGCATGCGGCGGCTTGAGGCGGCTTGAGGCGGCTTGAGGCGCCTTGGGGTTCCTGATGGAACCCTGAAGCCTCAACGCACGCCCCCTATAACCCTGGAGATTCACACACATGGCAAAGATCGGCTTCATCGGACTCGGCATCATGGGCGCGCACATGGCGCGCAACCTCATCAAGGGCGGTCACTCGCTGTTCGTGAACGGCGCGTATCCGGTACCGGACGACATCGCGAAGAGCACGAGCGTGGTCGCCAGTTCGACCGCGGTCGCGCAGGCCGCCGACATCGTCATCATCATGGTGCCGGACACGCCGGACGTCGCCAACGTGCTGTTCGCCGACGACGGCGTCGCCGCCGGCCTCACCAAAGGCAAGCTCGTCATCGACATGAGCTCGATCTCGCCGCTCGACACCCAGGCGTTCGCGAAGAAGATCAACGCGCTCGGCGTCGACTATCTCGATGCGCCGGTGTCCGGCGGCGAAATCGGCGCGCGGGATGCGTCGCTGACGATCATGGTCGGCGGCCCCGAGAAAGCCTTTGCGCTGGCCAAGCCGTTGTTCGAACTGATGGGCAAGAACATCTCGCTGATCGGCGACAACGGCGCGGGTCAGACCTGCAAGGTCGCGAACCAGATCATCGTCGCGCTGAACATCGAAGCGGTCGCGGAAGCGCTGCTGTTCGCGTCGCGCTCGGGCGCCGACCCAGAGCGCGTCCGGCGCGCGTTGATGGGGGGCTTCGCGTCGTCGCGGATTCTCGAAGTGCATGGCGAGCGCATGACGAAGCGCAGGTTCAATCCGGGCTTTCGCATCGAGCTGCATCAGAAGGACTTGAATCTCGCGCTCGATGGCGCGCGTAAGCTCGGCATCGCGCTGCCGCATACCGCGAGCGCGCAGCAGCTGTTCAGCGTCTGCGCCGCGAACGGCGGCAAGGCGTGGGATCACTCGGCGATGGTGCGCGCGCTCGAAATCATGGCGAATCATGAGGTCGCGCAGGCGCCGGACAGTGAAGAAGCGAAGGCGGCTTGAGGTCTTCGTGCTTCCTCTTCAGTTCAGCTCGCCGTTGATTCCGCCGGTTGCCGCTTCGGCATCGGCGAGCTCACGGTGAACACAGGTGGGGCGCCCGTTCGTTGCACGGCAGCTTGGGTTGCCGGCGCGGCGCAACGGGCAAATCGCGCCGCTCTGGGCTGAGAGCGGCAAGTGGGGTCCGCAGCGGCACCCGTCGGTGACGGGGAAGCCTTGGTCGGTCAGACGTCGTCGTCGGGTGTCCGGCTGTCGGATTCGCCAATCAATACGTATCGAACACCTTCTGCAACGCCGCCGGCGCAGTGTGGCCCGCGGCCAGCGCCAGCATCAGCAGCACCCTCGCCTTGTACGGATTCAGCGAACCCGCGCTGACGAAACCGAGCGCATCGTCGGCCGCCGCGCCGTTGCGCATCACATGCCCCGAACCCACGCGCGACGAGCGCACCACCGCCACGCCGCGCAACGCGGCATCCGCCAGTGCCTGCTGCAACGACTGGTGGATCGAGCCATTGCCCGTTCCCGCCACGACGATGCCGCGCACATCCGCGGCCACCAGCGCATCGATGGCGACCCGCGACACGCCCGCATAGCTCGTGACGATCTCCACCTGCGGCCACGCCGCATCGATTGCGAATTCGCTCGCGACCGTATGCGCGCGCACCACGCCGCGCTGGAACTCGACGCGGCCATCCTGCACCCAGCCGAGCGCGCCAATCTCAGGCGACTGGAACGCATCGACCGCATAGGTGCTCGTTTTCACGACGTCGCGCGCGCTATGAATCCGGTTGTTGAACGCGACCAGCACGCCCTGCCCTCGTGCCGCCGCGTGCGCGGCGACCGTCACCGCATTTAGCAGGTTCAGCGGACCGTCGGCGGAGAGCGCCGACGCTGGGCGCATCGCCGCGGTCAGCACGACCGGCTTGTCCGACTTGACGGTCAGATGCAGCAGGTAGGCGGTTTCCTCGAGTGTATCGGTGCCGTGCGTGACCACCACGCCGTCTACGTCGTCCGTCGCGAGCAGCGTGTTGATGCGTTGCGCGAGTGTGGTCCAAAGCGGCAGCGACATGTCCTTGCTGTCGACGCTGGCGATCTGCTCGGGCGCGATTCGCGCGACCGTAGACAACGCCGGCACCGCCGCGAGCAGTTGATCGACGCCGACGACGCCCGCCTGATAGCCCGACGTATTGGCCGCATCCGGGGCCGCGCCGGCGATCGTGCCGCCGGTCGCGAGCACCGCGATGCGCGGCAGCGTCGGCGCGGTGCTATGGCCGGGGGGAATCGGGAGAGAGGGAGAAGTCGAGGTATTCATGGCGGCGATTGTAAGCGATGCGCTTCGCGTCGCCATGCGTGGAAGACCGGACGCGGGTTCGGCTTGCGCGAGCGTGCGCAACGCGCGAGCGGGCTTAAATCTCATGCGGTGCCCAACTGCACTCATCACCACAAGTATTGACGACGGGTGCAAGTCCCACCCTAAGCTGCTCGCAGCCCTAAGCCGCCTCGCGCAACTGCGCCGCGATGTCTGCCTCGCTCAACTGCGGCGCGAACATCTCGATCAACCGATAGGCGTACGCGCGCAGGAACGCCCCCTTGCGCAGGCCGACACGCGTCGTGCTCGCCTCGAACAGATGCTGCGTGTCGAGCGCGACGAGTTCGCTGTCGCGCTTCGGGTCGTAGGCCATTGCCGCGACCACGCCGATGCCCATGCCGAGTTCGACGTAGGTCTTGATCACGTCGGCGTCGATCGCGGTCAGCACGACGTCGGGCAACGCACCCACTTTCGCGAACGCCTGATCGATATGCGAGCGGCCGGTGAAGTCCTGGTCGTAGGTGACGATCGGGAATTCGGCGATCTCGTCGAGCGTCAGATTCGCACGGCCGACGAGCGGATGATCCTTCGGCACCACCACGACGTGATGCCACGAATAGCACGGGAACGTGACGATGTCGGGAAAACGGTCGAGCGCCTCGGTCGAGATGCCGATATCCGCCTCGCCGTTGATGATCATCTGCGCGATCTGCTGCGGGCTGCCCTGGCGCAGCGCCAGATGCACTTTCGGGAACACCGACGTGAACTGCCGAATCACTTTCGGCAATGCGTAGCGTGCCTGCGTGTGGGTGGTCGCGACGACGAGGTGGCCGCTGTCCTGATCCGCGTACTGACGCGCGACGCGGCGCAGATTCTCCGCATCGAGCAGCATCCGCTCGATCAACTGATGCACGGCCTTGCCCGGTTCGGTGAGCCCGGTCAGACGCTTGCCGCGGCGGATGAAGATGTCGACCCCGAGTTCGTCCTCGAGATCCTTGATCTGCTTCGATACGCCCGACTGCGAGGTGTAGAGCACGTTCGCCACTTCGGTCAGGTTCATGTTCTGCCGCACGGCTTCGCGCACGAAGCGCAATTGCTGGAAATTCATCGTTGTGTCTCCGGTTCCGCCAGAGTTGAGTTATTGGAGCCGCACATGCCAGGCGAACCACGCGGTACGGCTGATACGTTCTCTCCTGTCCACAGCGCCGCACAGCGGCGCCGCCATCTCACTGCGCCGGAAACACCCGCAGCGCGCGCGGCACCGCGGTGACGCCGTCGCCGATCGCGAGTTGCAGATCACGCCACGTTTCGCGATCGAGCTCGGCTTCGAGCAGATTGCCCTCGCGACCGGCGAGCTCGACGCGCACCGAACCGCCGAGCGTCACCACGCGCCGCACGTCGACGACAATGCCCTCGCGATGCCCCGCCGCCTGCGGATACAACTGCAGATCGTGCGGCCGCACATAGGCGAACGCCGGGCCCCTAAAACCCGCCGCGATAGCGACCGGCAGCGCCGCGGTATCGACGACGAAGCCTTGCGCATCGACGCTGCCGTGCAGGCGGTTCGCCGCGCCGAGAAACTCGTAGACGAACGGCGTCTGCGGATGGTCGTACACCTCCTGTGGGCTGCCTACCTGCTCGACATGCCCGCGATTGAGCACGACGATGCGGTCCGCCACTTCGAGCGCTTCTTCCTGATCGTGCGTGACGAAGATCGTCGAAATATGCAGATCGTCGTGCAGGCGACGCAACCAGCTGCGCAGTTCCTTGCGCACCTTCGCGTCGAGCGCGCCGAACGGCTCGTCGAGCAACAGCACCTTCGGCTCCACGGCCAACGCACGTGCGAGCGCGATGCGCTGGCGCTGGCCGCCGGACAGCTCCGACGGATAGCGCTGCGCGAGCCAGTCGAGCTGCACGAGCTTCAGCAACTCATGCACCTTCTCACGAATCACCTTCTCGGACGGACGTTCCTTGCGCGGCTTCACGCGCAGCCCGAACGCGACGTTTTCGAACACCGTCATATGCCGGAACAGCGCGTAGTGCTGGAACACGAAACCCACCTCGCGCTCACGCGCGCCGACCGCCGCGACATCCTGGCCTTGCAGCTCGACCCGGCCGCCATCCGCGTATTCGAGGCCGGCGATCACACGCAGCAACGTCGTCTTGCCGCAACCCGACGGCCCGAGCAGCGCGACGAGTTCGCCCGGTGGAAAGTCGAGCGACAGGTTGTCGAGCGCGACGAAATCGCCGAAGCGCTTTTGCAGGTTACGAACGGTGATACCCATTTACAGCTCTCCTTGCTTGAGCGGATGTCGCTGCGACGCAGGCGTGGCGTTGACGAAAAACGAATGCGAAGCGGACTGCGCGCTATTGGCCTGCGAAGCGCCGGACGGCGACACGGGCCCCGCATACGCAGGCACTTCGCGCGCCGCCGACAGTTCCGCCGACATATGACGCTCGGCCAGCAGCTTGAGCCCCAGCGTGACCAGCGCCAGCAGCGCGAGCAGCGAGGCCACGGCGAACGCGGCCGAGAAGTTGTACTCGTTGTAGAGGATTTCGACGTGCAGCGGCATCGTGTCGGTCTGCCCCCGAATATGGCCCGACACGACCGACACCGCGCCGAACTCGCCCATTGCGCGCGCATTGCACAGAATCACGCCGTACAGCAGACCCCACTTGACGTTCGGCAGCGTGACGCGACGAAACGTCTGCCAGCCCGATGCGCCGAGCACGTGCGCGGCTTCTTCCTCGTCGTTGCCCTGCGCCTGCATCAGCGGAATCAGCTCGCGCGCGACGAACGGGAACGTGACGAAGATCGTCGCGAGCACGATGCCCGGCACCGCGAAGATGATCTGCACGTTGTGATCTTCGAGCCACGGGCCGAACCAGCCCTGCGCGCCGAACATCAGCACGTAGATCAGACCGGAGATCACCGGCGACACCGAAAACGGCAGGTCGATCAACGTGGTCAGCAGCGCCTTGCCGCGGAATTCGAACTTCGCGATACACCACGACGCCGCGAGGCCGAACACGAGGTTCAGCGGCACCGCGATTGCCGCGGTGAGCAGCGTCAGTTTGATCGCCGACAGCGCATCCGGATCGGCGAGCGCTTCGAAGTAAAAACGCAGCCCCTTGTTCAGCGCCTGGTAGAACACCGCGGCGAGCGGCACGGCCAGAAACAGCGCGAGAAACAGCAGTGCGAGGCCGATCAGCAGCCAGCGCACGAGCGCCGGCTCGCTGACCGGATCGGGGCGACGCGCCACGCTCGCCGGGTAGGTCGGAACGCGGCTCATTGCACACCTCCACCGATAGCGGCGACGCTCGTGGCCACTGGCGCCGATCCCGTCTTGCCGCGGCTCGTGCGCCGCTGCAGATACCACTGCAGCGTGTTGATCGACAGCAGCATCAGGAACGACACGACCAGCATCACGACCGCGAGCGCCGTCGCGCCCGCATAGTCGTATTGCTCGAGCTTCGTGATGATCAGGAGCGACGTGATCTCCGACTTCATCGGCACATTGCCGGCGATGAAGATTACCGAGCCGTATTCGCCGAGCGCGCGCGCAAAGGCGAGCGCGAAGCCGGTCAGCAGCGCCGGCAACACGGCCGGCAGCACGACGCGGCGAAACGTGAGCCAGCGCGACGCGCCGAGACACGCGGCCGCCTCCTCCTGCTCGCGCTCGAACTCCTCGAGCACCGGTTGCACCGTGCGCACGACGAACGGCAGGCCGATGAACGTCAGCGCGACCAGCACGCCCGCCGGCGTGAACGCGATCTTGATGCCGAGCGGCGCGAGGAACTGGCCGATCCAGCCGTTGCCCGCATACACGGCCGCGAGCGAAATGCCCGCCACCGAGGTGGGCAACGCGAATGGCAGATCGACGACCGCATCGACGATACGCTTGAACGGAAACGTGTAGCGCACCAGCACCCACGCGACGAGAAAGCCGAACACCGCGTTGATCAGCGCGCCGCCTAGCGCCGAGAAAAACGTCAGCCGATACGACGCGAGCACACGCGGCGACGTGACCGCGCGCACGAACTGATCCCAGTCGAGCGTCGCGGTTTTCAGAAAGGTCGCCGCCAATGGAATCAGCACCACGAGGCTCAGATAAGCCACCGTGATGCCGAGTGTCAGGCCAAAACCGGGCAATGCGCTCGGCTTGCGGAAGGTCAACGTGGTCATGCTGGATACTCGTTCATGGTTGATGCTCGCGCGGTTGTTCGTTTTGCCGTGCTGCCGTACTGCGGGACTGCTGCACTGCTGGCCACCGGACCCCGGTTAGCCGAAAGCGCGCCCATTGGGCGCGCCCTTTTTCCCCTGGCTGTGATTCGGGCGGTAGTTCTTACTGCGGCTGATAAATCGAATCGAACACGCCGCCGTCCGCGAAATGGGTCTTCTGCGCGTTGGTCCAACCGCCGAACGAATCGTCGATCGTGTACAGCTTCAGCTTCGGAAACTTCGCGGTCAGATCGGCGGGCACCTTGCTGGAACGCGGACGATAGAAATTGCGCGCGGCGATCTCCTGACCTTGCTCGCTATACAGGAAGTTCAGATACGCCTCGGCCAGCTTGCGCGTGCCGTGTTTGTCGACGACCTTGTCGACCACCGCGACCGGCGGCTCGGCCAGAATGCTCACCGACGGCACCACGATCTCGAACCTGTCCGGACCAAACTCCTTCAGCGACAGGAACGCCTCGTTTTCCCACGCGATCAGCACGTCGCCGATACCGCGCTGCACGAAGCTCGTGGTCGCGCCGCGCGCGCCCGAATCGAGCACGCCGGCGTTCCTGTACAGCTTGCCGACGAACTCCCTGGCCTTCTGGTCGTTGCCGCCCGGTTGATGCTCGGCGTACGCCCACGCGGCCAGGTAGTTCCAGCGCGCGCCGCCCGAGGTCTTCGGATTCGGCGTCACGATCGACACGCCCGGTTTCACCAGATCGTCCCAATCCTTGATGTGCTTCGGGTTGCCCTTGCGCACCAGAAACACGATCGTCGACGTGTACGGAGATGCGTTGTCCGGCAGACGCTTTTGCCAGTTCCTGTCGACGAGCCCCTTGTTCGCGAGCGCGTCGATGTCATAGGCGAGCGCAAGCGTCACGACGTCGGCCTGCAGTCCGTCGAGCACCGAGCGAGCCTGCGCGCCCGAGCCGCCGTGCGACTGCCTGAAGGCGACGGCTTCGCCGGTCCTGGCCTTCCATTCCTTGCCGAATGCCTGATTGATGTCCTGATACAGCTCGCGCGTCGGATCGTAGGACACGTTCAACAGCGTGGTGTCGGCGTGCGCGACGCCGCTTGCGCCCAACATGCCGAACGCACCGGCCGCGCCGACGGCGAGCGCCGCGATCAGTTTTCTGGTTCGAGCCGCAAGCCCCATATGCCGATGGTTCATTTCAATTTTTCTCCGCGTGATGGTCCGCTGATGAGCGTCTGGTGTTGTTCTGCGTCGCGGTCACGTGCACATGAGCGCCAACCGGAGGCCAGTCTATCGAAGCGCTTTCATTATTAAAAATAATGTTTCTTCATTTTTTAATGCTCAAAAGTGGTAACGACAGATGCGCCGGCGGTTGGGACGCCGACAACGCCGTCATGTCGCCGATAAACGACGCCCCAGCGCGACCCTTGCGCCGAACTTAAAGTAAAGCTTGAAATGCGCCGAATACTGTATAAAAATACAGTCACCTGTTCATACATACAGTGGCCATGACAAAACTCACCGCACGACAGCAGCAGGTTTTCGATCTGATCCGCCGCGCGATCGAACGCACCGGCTTTCCGCCCACTCGCGCGGAAATTGCCGCCGAACTCGGCTTCAGTTCGGCCAATTCCGCGGAAGAACATCTGCGCGCGCTGGCGCGCAAGGGCGTGATCGAACTCGCGGCCGGCGCGTCGCGCGGCATCCGCCTGCTGTCCGGGCAGGAGGACGCGCCGTATCAGTTCACCCTGCCGCATGCGGGCCTGATGCAGTTGTCGTTGCCGCTGATCGGCCGGGTCGCGGCGGGTAGCCCGATCCTCGCGCAGGAACATATCTCGCAGCACTACGCGTGTGACCCGGCGCTGTTCTCGAGCAAGCCCGACTACCTGCTGAAGGTGCGCGGCCTGTCGATGCGCGACGCGGGCATTCTCGACGGCGACCTGCTCGCGGTGCAAAAGCGCACCGAAGCGAAGGACGGCCAGATCATCATCGCGCGGCTTGGCGACGACGTGACGGTCAAGCGTCTGAAGCGCCGGGCCGAATGGCATCGAACTGATCGCCGAAAACCCCGATTACGACAACATCTTCGTGGAAACCGGCAGCGCCGATTTCGCGCTCGAAGGGATCGCGGTCGGGCTGATCCGCCCCAGCGAGTTCTGATCTTTCGCTGTCGCCAGAACGCTTGCGCCGGTTTGTCCGACCCAAGCCGCATTTACGCCTGCATCTACGCCCGCATCTACGCCGAATCGCCTGGAGAGACTCATGGAACGCCTTGCCCGCCTGTTGCCCTTTCGCCAGTTCGGCCGTCTGCGCCATCTGCGCAAGCTCACGCCCTGCGCGCTAATCGAGGCGCCCGCTGCGCGCACGCCGTCGCTGTTCGACGCGGCTGCCGAAGCTTCCGGTCTGCCGTCGTCGTTGCCGGCGTTCGCGCGCGTGTCGCTGAATTCGGCGCTGAACATCGCCGAGCCCGCGCGTCGGGCGCCGGTGCGGGTCTATCATGGACCGTCGCGACTGATCATGGTCGGCACGGTCGACGCCGTATGCCGTATGATCGATCGCTGCATAGCCGACGAAGCCAACGTGCACGGCGCGGTGTTCGAAGCGTGAGCGAATCCTGAGTACGCATGCAACAAGCACTTCGGATGTTCAGAGATTCGCGTGGGATGGGATCGTTTCGTCCTCGCCGTGGTCGACGTTAGATCATCACTGACGTGGAGTCCCATTCGATGACAATTCGGAAACGCATACAGGGCAGCGCCACCCGGCCGCTGCTGATCACGCTGATCGTGGTGATCGTGATTGCCGCGCTGGGCTTTATTTATGCGTCACCGTATCTCGCGGTGAACAATCTCAAACGCGCCGCCGATGCGCGCGACGTGCAAACCGTCAATCAGTACGTGGACTTTCCCGCGCTACGCGATAGCTTGAAGCAACAGGTGGGCGCCATGCTGACACGCCGGCTCGAGGCGGATGCCGGCAACAAGATGGCCACGATCGGCGCGGTGATCGGCGTGACGCTGATCGGCCCGCTCGTCGATGCCTATGCGACACCCGACGGCGTCGCGGCGCTGCTGAACGGCATGCCGCCGCGTGGCACGCCGGGCGAGCAACCGTCCGCGCCGCCAGCCGCGGGCGGCGAAGCGCCGGCCGCACCAGCCGCGGGCGACACCACCACGCAGGCGAGCGCACCGCCGCCCGGGCGTCAAAGCACGGCCGGCTATCGCAGTCTCAACGAGTTTGTCATCACGTACCGGCGTGGCGAAGGTAACGCGAATTATTCGGCAATCTTTCGTCGCGAAGGTCTGGTCACGTGGAAACTCGCGGCGATCAATCTGAACGAGTGAGATCGAAGCCTGGCCGGATGGGATGCGTGGCTGGCCATCGGGGCCGGCCACTCGACAGGGCCTATTCACATCTGGACTAGATAACGGGGCGCGCGGCTTCGCGTCCCTCACTAGCCCATTACGCCGCAGCCGCCTGCTGCTGCTCCTGCGCGGACGAGCACGCCACCAGAATGCTGCACGACACGCGGTCGAGCAGCGGCGTGTTGCCCGCCCCCATCCACCACCGCGACAAACCAGTCCTGCAGCGATGACCCACCACCACGAGGTCGACCTGCAACTCGTTGGCAAGATTGGCGATCTCGTCGATCGGATGACCGAATGCGAAATGCCCTTGCGCGCTCACGCCTCGCTCGGTCAGCCAGTTCACGCCCTCCTGCAGAATCTCGCGGGCCGTTTTTTCGAAGCTGCTGCAGGCGACGTCCGTCAACAGGCCCGCGCTCTGCGCGATGCTCGAACGCATGTCGACGACCGACAGCAGATGCGTTTCCGCCTTCAGTTCCAACGCCAGATCGGCACCGCAACGCAGGGCTTTCCGGCCTTCGCGCGAGCCGTCGTAGCACAACAGGATTTTCTGGTAGCTCGCCATCTGTTTTCTCCATTCGCGCGGAAAGCGCGGTCTGAATCAATCATGGTGCGCCGCAATTCGGCTTGCAAGGGATGGAAAACGCTAAGTGCATACTCGGTGCATGCCGATCCAGTCTGCACAAGCGTTGGGCGACCCGACGCAGCGTTTGCACACGGATGCCGCAATGCAAAACTTCGTTTGCGAACGCTGCGTCGACACACTGCGGGCCGGTTGACGTGCCAGTCGTGCCACCGCCAATCAGCGGCGCGAATCGACACCGACGAGCGCATCGCACCCTGCGCATGACGCGTTCCCGGACACCCGCTCGCATCAGCGATCCGATACCTGGAGTAAGCGGCTTCGCGTGCGCAATGCGTGCATCGCAGGTATGTTGTGTGTCGTGCGCGTACGTTGTGTCTTTTTCCGGAGCCTTGCTCGAGCCATGCCCACCGCCCCCATCGAATTCCATCAGGTCAGGAAAAGCTACGGCGAAAAAACGGTCGTCGACGGATTGTCGTTTCATGTGAACACCGGCGAATGCTTCGGGCTGCTCGGCCCCAACGGCGCCGGTAAGACCACGACATTGCGCATGCTGCTCGGCATTGCGGCGCCCGACGCCGGCGCGATCCGGCTGTGCGACGAGCCGATCCCGGGCCGCGCGCGCCTCGCGCGCTCGCGCGTCGGCGTGGTGCCGCAGTTCGACAACCTCGATCCCGATTTCACGGTGCGCGAAAATCTGCTCGTATTCGGTCGCTACTTCGGTATGAGCGCCGCGCAGTGTCGCGCGGCGGTGCCGGGTCTGCTCGAATTCGCTCGCCTCGAGAACAAGGCGGACGCGCGCGTGAGCGAACTGTCGGGCGGCATGAAGCGGCGCCTCACGCTCGCGCGCGCGCTGATCAACGATCCCGACGTGCTGATCATGGACGAGCCGACCACCGGTCTCGATCCGCAAGCACGCCATCTGATCTGGGAGCGGCTGCGCTCGCTGCTCGCGCGCGGCAAGACCATTCTGCTGACCACGCACTTCATGGAAGAAGCCGAACGGCTCTGTCATCGACTGTGCGTGATCGAGGAAGGCCGCAAGATCGCCGAAGGCGCGCCGCGCGAGTTGATCGAGTCCGAAATCGGCTGCGACGTGATCGAGATCTACGGCCCCGATCCGTTTGCGTTGCGCGACGAACTCGCGCCGCTCGCCGAGCGCACCGAGATCAGCGGCGAGACGCTGTTCTGTTATGTGAACGACGCGCAGCCCGTGCATATGCGCCTCAAGCAGCGCGCCGATTTGCGCTATCTGCATCGGCCGGCGAATCTCGAGGATGTGTTTCTGCGGCTCACCGGTCGCGAAATGCAGGACTGAACCCATAGCGAGACACTTGATGGACGCACGTACTTACGAAACCCACGACGGCACGCCATCGGCGCAAGAACCGTTCGGTGCCTTCCCCGCCAATGCCACGAACTGGATCGCGGTGTGGCGCCGCAATTACCTGGTGTGGAAAAAGCTCGCGATCGCGTCGATGTTCGGCAACTTCGCCGATCCGATGATCTATCTGTTCGGTCTCGGCCTCGGACTCGGGCTGATGGTCGGGCACGTCGACGGCGTGTCGTATATCTCGTTCCTCGCGGCGGGCACGGTGGCGTCGAGCGTGATGATGTCGGCGAGCTTCGAGTCGATGTATTCGGGCTTTTCGCGCATGCACGTGCAGCGCACGTGGGAGGCGATCATGCATACGCCGCTCACGCTCGGCGATATCGTGCTCGGCGAGGTGGTGTGGGCCGCCAGCAAATCGGTGTTGTCGGGTGTGGCGATCATGCTGGTGGCGGGCGCACTCGGCTATGCGAGTTTTCCGTCGATGCTGCTCGCGCTGCCGGTCATCGTGCTGGCCGGTCTCGCGTTCGCGAGCCTCGCGATGATCGTGACGGCGCTCGCGCCGTCATACGACTTTTTCATGTTCTATCAGACGCTCGTGCTCACGCCGATGCTGCTGCTCTCCGGCGTGTTCTTTCCGATCTCGCAACTGCCCGGCGCCGCGCAAGCGGTGACTGTCGCGCTGCCGCTCGCCAATGCGGTCGATCTGATGCGCCCGGCGATGCTCGGTCGGCCGATGGAGCACGCGGCGCTCCATGTGAGCGTGCTGGCCGCTTATGCAGTCGGCGGCTTCATCGTGTCGGCGATCCTGTTTCGGCGTCGCATGATGAAGTAAGCCGAACGCGCGGGCGGCGCGTTGCGCCTGCACCCGCGCAAGACGACGCCGCGTCGGTCGTCGCACGGCGTGTTTGCTATCGCTATCGTTGTGCGCGCTCAGTCCTCGTCATCGGTCCACGGAATGTCGACGTCGGAGATGAACGCGACCGTCGCGAACGGGCCGCCCTCGTGACGCCCGATCTTGCCATCGGCGCGCTGCCATTCCACCCGGAACACGGTGACCGGATCATCCGCGATCAGCCGCACCGTGCGCAATTCGTCGGGATCGGCGTCCTCGACCGGACCGTCGAGCGAAATCAGCAGCGCCTGTGGCCATAGACCATCGGCGGGATCGTAGATCTTGTCGCCGTCGTGAATCAGCGTGAAGGCTTCCACGCCGATGGTCGCCGACGCATCGACGATCATCTTGGCAAGCGCACGCAACAAGGCGGTCGCTCGCGCCGAGTTCGCCTGACGGATCGCGAGATCACCGCGCGTGAGAGCCTGCTCGAGTTTTGGATTGGTTTTCTGTTGCGCCATGGCTGTGTTGGTCCTATCGCTCTGTCGTGGGCAACGCGCCATCGGGACGACGCGCCGCCTTTCTATTTGGGTCCATCTTTCTATTTGGGTCCATCTGTTGCCGCTTGTGTGCATTGCAGCATCGCGGGCTGGGCGGCAGGTCCGCGGTTCGACTGTCATTGTTCCGCGTTTCCCCTGATCGTGGCGCGCACCCTCAGGGTCGTTTTCTCAGGGCCGTCCTTGCCGTCCACCACAGTTTAGGTCGTGATTCGGATTCCGGGAGAACATTTGCCGCTTAGTGCGTGGCATGTGTCGCATTTCATGCATCGGCTCGCGGGCGCCGCGGCGTACGTTTACCGCGTCCACCGGTGACCTTCGACGCCTGCGCCCCAGCCGGCTTCGCATCCGCGATCCGCGCGATCAGATGGTCGCGAAACGTGCGCACCGACGGGGGCAACTCGCGCCCCGCCATCGTCTGCACCTGGATGCTGCGCTGGCGCATCTGCGGGTCGGTGAGCGGAATCACGACGAAGCCGTCGTCGGCATAGCGGTCGCGCACCGACAGCAGCCCCGTGAACATGATCGCTCCGGACCGCTGCGCGTAGCGATAACTCGCGCCGCTGTTGTTGCAGATCAGGTCCGGCTCGAGGAGGATGCCTTCGAGCGCGCACGCGATGTCGATCAACTGGCGAATCGTGGTGCCCGTCTCCGACAACACGAGCGGATAGCGACTCACCTCGGCGAGCGACAGTTTCGCGCGCGCCGCAAGGGGATGATCGGCGCGCAGCAGCACGAACACCGGCGCGCGTTCGGTGTGCTCGACCTTCACGCCCTTCTCCGGCGCGAGGCTGAACGACAGCGCGATATCGACGTCGCCGTCGCGCACGTGGCGAGTGGCGTCGGCCGGCGACATCACGGTCAGCGTGAAATCGATGCCGGGGTGCTCGGCGCGGAAATCCGCAATCGCGGCGGGCAGGAAGTCGACCGCAAAGCCCTCGGCGGTCGCGATCTTGATCCGGCTGCCGTGCAAGCTCGCGAGGCCGCTAATCTCTTTCATCACGTGCTCGGCTTCGAGCAGGCTGCGTTGCGCGTACGCAAGCAGCCGCTCACCGGCCTCGGACAGCGTCATGCCGCGCGGACGCCGCTCGAACAGCGTCACGCCGAGCTCGCTTTCGAGCCGCACGATTTGCCGGCTGATCGCCGATACCGCGACGTGCAGCCGCTCGGACGCGTCGCTCAGCGAGCCGCCGCGCGCGACTTCGACGAAATAACGCAACGCGATGCCATGCAGTGAACGTGCCATCCTGGACGCCTCGATCGAATCAGTTGCAACGGTGCCATGGGTGGGCGGGTGCCGCGGTTCGAGCCGACGCGCGACGCTTTGCTTTTCCGGCAAGGCAAGCTTCGAAACATGATCATTGTGACAAAAATGGCACGCTTCTAGAATCGGTCGCAATGACGTTGCAGGCGATTCGCCTGAACGCCGCGCCGAGCATCGAGCCATCGAGCCTCGCGGCCCTCCGCCCCTTCACCCATCCCCCGCATCGGAGACATCGACATGAGCCGCAACCAGGCCATCGAGCTTGCCACCCGGCACTTCGAATCCGGCGCTTTTCTCGCCGATCTGAACCGTCGCGTCGGTTTTCGCACCGAAAGCCAGGAAAGCGATCGCGGCGCACTGCTGCTGTCCTATCTGACCGACGAAATCCAGCCCGAAGCGGAGCGCCTCGGCTTCAGCACGCGCATCGTCGATAACCCGGTCGATGGCTTCGGTCCGTTCCTGATCGCCAACCGTCACGAAGGCCATCATCTGCCGACCGTGCTGATCTACGGCCACGGCGACGTCGTGCGCGGCTACGACAGCCAGTGGCGCGCGCCGCTGACGCCGTGGGCGGTGACCGTGGAAGGCGAGCGCTGGTTCGGTCGCGGCACCGCCGACAACAAAGGCCAGCACTCGATCAACCTCGCCGCGCTCGCGAGCACGCTCGCCGCGCGCGACGGCAAACTCGGCTTCAACACGAAGCTGTTGATCGAGATGGGCGAGGAAACCGGCTCGCCGGGGCTCGACGCGATCTGCCATGCGCATCGCGACGAACTCGCCGCCGACGTGCTGATCGCCTCCGACGGTCCGCGTCTCGCAGCGCGTCGTCCGACCGTGTTTCTCGGCTCGCGCGGCGCGGTCAATTTCAGGCTGTCGCTGAACCTGCGCGACGGCGCGCATCACTCGGGCAACTGGGGCGGCTTGCTGCGCAATCCGGCGACGATGCTCGCCAACGCGCTCGCGAGTCTCGTCGATGCGCGCGGCGTGATCGCAGTCGACGGCCTGCGTCCGCCGCCGATCCCCGAGGCCGTGCGCCGCGCACTTGCCGACATCACGGTGGGCAACGGTCCGGGCGACCCCACCGTCGACGATAACTGGGGCGAGCCGGGTCTTTCCGCGCCCGAGCGCGTGTTCGGCTGGAACAGCTTCGAAGTGCTGGCTTTCAAGGCGGGCAATCCGGAGAACCCGGTCAACGCGATTCCGCCGTCGGCGTTCGCGGTCTGCCAGTTGCGTTTCGTGGTCGGCACCGATTGGGAAAACCTCGGCGAGCACCTGCGCGCGCATCTCGATGCGCACGGTTTTCAGCTGGTCGAAATCGACGTCGAACGCGGCGCGCCAGCCACGCGGCTGGATCCCGACGATCCGTGGGTCACGTGGGCGATCGCGTCGCTCGAAGCAACCACCGGCAAGAAGACCGCGCTGCTGCCGAATCTCGGCGGCACGCTGCCGAACGAGGTATTCGCCGACACGCTCGGTCTGCCGACGATCTGGGTACCGCATTCTTATCCGGCCTGCTCGCAGCATGCGCCGAACGAGCACCTTCTGGCTCCGGTGGTGCGCGAGGGCCTGCAGATGATGGCGGGACTGTTCTGGGATCTCGGCGAGAATTCGCCGCTTGCGGCGAAGCGCGAGACGGTGGATACGGCAAAGGCCGCGGGTTGAGTTCGGCCGACGCCGAGTGATTCGCTGCGCCTTGCGCGGCCGCCCCGGTAATCGACCCGGGCCACCGCGGCAAGCGCGTCGCGCTTACCTCGACATCAAGGCGCCGGATTCGGCTGCAGCTCGTGCAGCCTGTCGATTTCCGCCAGCACTTCCGGCGACAGCTTCACGTCCGCGCTGGCGATGTTTTCCTTCAATTGTTCGAGCGAGGTCGCGCCGATCAGATTGCTGGTCACGAACGGCCGGCTATTGACGAACGCGAGCGCGAATTGCGCGGGGGTCATGCCGTGGCGCTTCGCGAGCTCGACGTAACGCGTGGTCGCCTGCACGGCTTGCGGCTTGCTATAGCGCTGGAAGCGCTCGAACAGCGTGATGCGCGCGCCGGCAGGACGCGCGCCGCCTTCGTACTTGCCCGACAGCCAGCCGAACGCGAGCGGTGAATACGCGAGCAGACCGATGTTGTCGCGATGCGCGTACTCGGACAGACCCACTTCGTACGTGCGGTTCAACAGGCTGTACGGATTCTGGATGCTGACGATGCGCGGCAAGCCGAGTCTTTCGGCCGCGCGCAGAAACTGCGCGACGCCCCACGGCGTTTCGTTCGACACGCCGATACGGCGCACCTTGCCAGCCTTCACGAATTCGGCGAGTACCGTCAGCGTTTCCTCGATCGGCACCGTGTACGCGTCGTCGACCCACGGATACGACGGACGGCCGAACGTCATCGTGCTGCGATCGGGCCAGTGCAGCTGATACAGATCGACGTAGTCCGTTTGCAGACGTTCGAGGCTGTCGTTGAGCGCCTCGGTCAGGTTCTTGCGATCGAACTGGTTGCCCTCGCCGCGAATATGACGCGGATTGTGCGGCTGACGCGCGGGGCCCGCGATCTTGGTGGCGAGCACGATCTTCTCGCGCGCGCTCTTGTGCTGCGCGAGCCACGTGCCGATGTAGCGCTCCGTCGAGCCTTGCGTTTCGGCGCGCGGCGGCACCGGATACATTTCCGCGGTGTCGATCAGGTTCACGCCGTGATCGAGCGCGTAGTCGATCTGCGCGTGCGCTTCCTGCTCGGTGTTCTGCTCGCCCCACGTCATCGTGCCGAGACCAATCAGGCTAACCTGCACGTCGGAGTCGCCGAGTCTGCGGTATTCCATCTAACTTGTCCTGTTGAAGAGGTGAACGGAAAGCGCAGACGTTATCACGCCGGCGCATTACCTGCAGCAAGGCTAGAATGCGGGGCCATGCGTTGCAGCGCGCCGCCTGGTGCTTGCGCGTTGCGCGCTTTGCGCTCTCGATGCGCGTTTCATCATGACTTCGTTGCCATGAATCACGAACACCTCGAATTGCTGGTCACGCGCGTGATGCCCTACGGGAAATATAAAGGCCGCGTGATCGCCGACCTGCCCGGCCACTATCTGAACTGGTTCGCGAGCCAGGGCTTTCCGCCCGGCGAGATTGGCCGTCTGCTCGCGTTGATGCACGAGATCGATCACAACGGCTTGAAACCGCTGCTCGCCCCCTTGCGCAAACCGAAGCCCCTGGAGCGTTGAGACCGTGGCCGTGAAAGCGTTGCCAGGCCGGCTGAAAGTCGCGGCGCAGGCAAACTGCAAGCAATGTAGGACAGTACAAATTCATACAGGTTTTTTCTTGCGGATCGCGTTTGCGTGGCCTTTAATCGGCATAGGTCGTCGCGCTGTGAAACGTCGAGAGTGAAGCGGATCAGTCGTCATTCGCTGAACAATTTCGATGTGTTCCGGCGCCGTGCGATCCCCCGCCTTCGTGACTCCCTGCATGTCCATGTCGCAATTCAGCCTGTCGGCGTTGCTCGAATTCATTGGCCACGATCTGTCGCCGGTGCGCGCGGTCATCCTGTTCTTCGTGATCGGCTACGTCGTGGTCGGACTGCCTGTGCATTTTCGCCAGGGCGCGGCCTCGCGCGACATCTGGGGCACGGCCGCCGGCGTAACGATGGCCGTGATCTACGCGGCGTTCATTGCCGGCGTGTACCCGTGGCTGCATCACGTATCGGTGATCGCGCGTTGAGCGTCGGCCGCCGTCAGGTCGGGGCCGAGACCTTCCCATAGCGGTTCACGCAATTCGCCTCGCGGCTGCCAGCGCCGCATCGACGTTCGATACGACGGTCGGCGCATCTGTGCGGAACTCGCGGTACTGACACGCCGCATCGTCTCGCGAAATGCGAGGCAATGTTCGTCTCACTCGAGCCCGCAATGCGCGAGCATGCGACGCACGTTCGTTTCGCAAGCGTCGACCAGCTCCTCGTGCTCGATCTCGATCATCACGCCCGCGAGTAGAACGCGCCGCCAGCGCGTTATCAACGCATCGTACGCGCGCTGACAGCGGCCCAGCTCGCCGAGGTGGCAGCCGAACGGCACGTCGTAAAAATGCGCGAGAAAATCGATAGACAGAATGTAATCGCGAGCGGCGGCCATGATCGATGCGCGCGTTCGGCAGCGCGAGATGAATGAGGCCGACGTTGATGGAGTTGAACGGGTATTTGTCGGCAAAGCGCGCGAGGGCGCCAAGCGATTCCGCCTCGTTGTCGCGCATGCCCTGGCGATACAGCACGTTGCCTTTGAGCAGATGATCGAACGGGGCGGGCACGCGAATCGCTTCCGACTTAAACGACGAATCGTCCGATGGAAGTTAGCAGCCACGCCCGTCAGTAACGTATCAGATCGTTAACGAAGTGTTACCGCAACACCGCTCGGTAATACGCGAGAAGATTGGCGAAACGGTCGAACGTCGCGGCAACGGCTCGCGTGGTCGAAGCCCCGAGCGCGCACCGCCGCGCCGGCGCGGGTAACGCTCGGACACAAACGCGGCTGAACTCCGTTGCGCGCGGTTTTTCTGAGGTTTACGTGAAGGAGAAAATCGTGACCAGGCTCATTGCATCGATGACGCTGCTAGCGGCCGCGGCAGCGAGCATCACTGGATGCGTCGTCGCGCAGCCAGCGGACTACGGCTATGCGCAACCCTACTATCCCTACGCGTATGGACCGCCTTACTACGGACCGGCGTACGGCTCGGTTGGTATCTATGGCGGTTTCGGAGGGTCGTGCTGCTATTACGGACATGGGTATTGGCACGGGCGCGGCGGATGGCATGGCGGTGGCGGGCACGGCGGGCACGGCGGATGGCATGGCGGGGACGGCGGATGGCACGGTGGCGGATACGGCGGCATGCACGGCGGCAGCAGCTCGTGGAGCAGTGGCGGCGGGACGGGGGGACATGGACATTAAAGCATTGACGCATTGACGCATTGACGAACCGGTGCCCGCCTCTGTCGCGACAGTGATATGGCTCCAGCGCCCGGCGGTTTCTGGCCTTGCGGTAAGATTATCGTTTTGATTCAAGCCGCCTGGCCGCTCCATGTCTTTACCTCGCACTCCCAGCCCCCGCCGCATGTCCGTTGCCCCGATGATGGATTGGACGGATCGCCATTGCCGCTCGCTGCATCGAATGATTTCGCGCCATACCTGGCTTTACACGGAAATGGTGACGACCGGCGCGCTGCTGCACGGCGACGTGCCGCGTCATCTCGCATTCACGCCCGACGAAGCGCCAGTCGCGCTGCAACTCGGCGGCAGCGAGCCCGACGATCTCGCGCGTTCGGCCAAGCTCGGCGAGCAATGGGGCTATGACGAAATCAACCTGAATTGCGGCTGCCCATCCGAGCGCGTGCAACGCGGTGCGTTCGGCGCATGCCTGATGAACGAGCCGCAACTCGTCGCCGACTGCGTGAAGGCGATGCGCGACGTCGTATCGGTGCCAGTCACGGTCAAGCACCGCATCGGCGTCGATACGGTCGAGGAATACGGCTTCGTCCGCGATTTTGTCGGCACGATCGCGCAAGCCGGCTGTGAGGTCTTCATCGTTCATGCGCGCAACGCGATACTGAAGGGCCTGAGCCCGAAGGAAAACCGCGAGATTCCGCCGCTCAAGTACGACTACGCGTATCAGTTGAAGCGCGATTTTCCGCAGCTGGAAATCGTCATCAATGGCGGTATCAAGACGCTCGACGAAGTCGACGCGCATCTTCAGCACGTCGACGGCGTGATGCTCGGGCGCGAGGCGTATCACAACCCCTACCTGCTCGCCGATGTCGACGCGCGCTTCTACGGCTCTGCGCAGGCGCCACTGACGCGCGAGCAGGTCGAAGCGAAACTGATCGAGTATTGCGCGACCGAAATGGCGCGCGGCACCTATCTCGGCGCGATCATGCGCCATGCGCTTGGGCTGTATCGCGGCGAAGCGGGTGCGCGTGGTTGGCGTCGAGTTTTGTCCGACAGCAAGCGACTTGCGGCCCGTGATCTGACCATCTTCGACGAAGCAAGACAGCATCTGCGCGAGCCCATCGAAATTTTTGAATAAAGGACTAGGCAAACCACCATCTAGTCCCTATAATCTCGTTTCTTCGTCGGCGAGACAGGTTTTTAGAGCAAGTCAAGCGGATGTTAGTGGTGGCTGTAGCTCAGTTGGTAGAGTCCAGGATTGTGATTCCTGTCGTCGTGGGTTCGAGTCCCATCAGCCACCCCACAGAATTCTTTCAAATCAAGCGTGTTCGGACGATTTGAAATTTCACATAGCAAAATTCGGAACGAAAAACCGAATTTCGGAATAGAGCCCGCAGCCACTGCGGGCTTTTTTGCGTTCAGTCCCAGCCGGGGTACTCATGCCGTCGTGGTTGGTTACGTGGTTCGAGAGCGCAGCACCGCTTCTGAAAGATCACCTTCCCGTTGTCCTAACAACACTTGCCGTGGGCGCCATAGCTGGCTTCACTTTCGGGAAACGCTTGGCGAATGCTCAGCTTGCAGCTAAGGACGATCGTCTCGTCGGTTACAAGGAGGAAGTGGAGCGTCAGACCGCAAGGGTAAAATCGCTTGAAGAAAAAATCGCGGATCAAGACCGCCGACTGGGCGTCGCCGAGCCCGGCGTGAGTCGTTTTAAAGCGCTGACCAATCAAGAATTGGGCCAATGCGCTCGAAACAGAGCCAAAAGCATTACAGATTTGTTGTCGCAGTTTCAACAAAGCCAGCGGCGCGCGCTAGAGGCCGATGACCTTAGACAATGCAAGACCGAAGATCAGCGCCACGCTGTCTGGGCACGTGGTGTGAGGGAGCTCACACGTGCTCAGGACGCTCTCGGGGAGTCTTACGTTCGTCAACACACCGTGGTGAGGTCTTTGCGCTGTTCGAAGAAATGGCGAACCGCGGTTCGCCCATCCCACCGACTCATGTTCCTATGACCGGGATTGGCCTAATAATGAATCCAGTGAACACATTCGGCTTTTCTGCGATCGTCGCAACGCTGGAAGCAATGGCAGATAGCTTGCCCGCTTAACGTCCGCAGAAGGAAGTGCTCCGTCGCTTGCTATCGATGCACTGTGTCGCCCGACCGCGATACTGTATATACAGCGATTGCCGGACCCATGTCGCATATCCGATACCCTGACGCCGCGACCGACCGCGCCTGTCGTTGTTGCGAGCATTGGGGCGGCGATGTTGCGGGCGGATCGCACGCGTTGTGCGTGCGCGGCGGCGGCCGACAAGTCCAAGCGAACCCAGACAGCGGCTGCGTCTATGGGTCAGAGCCGTCGGCGCCAATGACGACTCGACTCAAGATGATCAAGCGAGCAGGAAAAAGGCATGGCGCTAGCCCACTTCGGGGCAGCCGGCTTCCAGGTGCACCGCCATCTTGCGAATACCTCTTTCCGTCGATAGAATCGTTTCCCGTTACAAATTGTAACAACCATAAAATCCACAATACGGGAAGCAAAATGAAAAAAGCGACATTGGGGACTCTCGCATGCATCGCCGCGCTCAGCGGCTGCGCATCTATCGTCGGCGGAACGAATCAAGTCGTCTCCGTGCAGACAGTAAAGGGGGGAGACGAATTCGCCGGCGCTGCCTGCAAACTGGAAAACGACAAGGGAACGTGGTTCATCAAGACGCCCGGATCGGTGACCATCCACCGAGCCTACGGAGATCTGAGTGTGAAGTGCGAAAAGGATGGCGCTGATCCGGGCATCGCAACCGTGAAGTCGAGCACGAAGGGCATGGCCTTCGGCAACATCCTTTTCGGTGGATTGATCGGCGCTGGCGTTGACATGAGCACCGGCGCCGCATATGACTACCCAGCGCTCATTACCGTAAGCATGGGATTGACCACGATTATTGAGCCGCCGAAGAAGGCCGACGATCAGAAGGTTGCCGCGAGCGATGCATCGCCGGCCGCTGGCCCGACCCTTGCCGCAGCGAAAGACCTGAAGCCAATCACTAACACTACGAAGTGATCACGTCGCCGGCGCGAGACTCAGATCGCCAATAGCCTCCCGCCGGCTCTGCATTCGCGGCGACGGGAAGCAGGCGCAGGCCCAGTCAGAGCCGGATGCGTGCATTGGCTGAGAGCGATCGGGGCAGATGATGACCCGAGGAGCATCCATGTCGACGGTAGCTCAGCGCGGAATCTGTGCCTGGCGAGTCAGGCCGCGCGACGATTTGAGAGTTGTCCGACCGCTCACCACGGACAAAGATAGGAAACTTTATTGACGGGTTGCCTCCGCTGCGACCCGTTTTGCTGCCAGCCTTCCGCCGCACCCTGCCCGGGCGGCGGTTCTTTCATTTTTCTCGCGGAATTACGGGGCCGAACGATAACGACCCTGCAGAGGGTATTAGATCTGCCAACAGTGGACATTCGGTGCCAATGCTGCGGACATCCCGCCTCAGTGCCGTTCGAAGTCACCGTCGGAAAATTGTTGTGGGACTTCGCGTGCCAGCAGGCCGCCTAACTGATCTCCGACCCATGCGTCTTTCAGCAAATCGGCGAATGCGGCCTCCAGCGCTCCTCGATCATGGCATCGCACTTCTTGACCGGCGTAAGCGAGAACGCACGGGAAGCCCTCATGCGGGACGGTCCAACCGGCGATCCGAATGCTGCTCTTGTCGACAGCCAACAAATTCTTGGCCCAAATCGACCGCTCTTTAACTGGCGCGGGGTCAGTCTTGCCGCTCAGTCGATTGGCAAGCTGAGCTGTCGCCCAAAGCGACCCCGCAAAGGAATTGGACTCAGCCTCGAAAATAGTCAGCTTTCCATCAGTGGCCGTCTGCAGACCGGCCGCAACTGCACCGATCACGTCCGCGATCTGCTTCTTGGCAATCTCGGCGCTTTTCGCGGCAGCTTGGCCAGCTTTGAAAGCGGCTGCAAAGTCGGTCATGAAGGTGCCCTCATTCTAAATTTCACGGTACTTGTCACAGGGAAATGATCGCAAACGTTTCTGCTGCGCAGCCGCGCTGCAAGCTCGGGAGTTACGACGATCTGAGTCAGTTCCTCTTCAAGGACGACATCCGGTCGGTTCAGAAACGCCGATGTAAATATTATTTGGTCGTACGTAAACCATTCCGTATGATCCCCTCCCCTATAGTAATGCGTTCCGCAGATACTGCTACCGTCAGTCGCTACTGGCGACGGCAATGACTCGCCCAGCCAACGCCAGAACGGATTGTAGAAAAACCGATGGTCCCGCTTGGCAAGTTCTCTATCACGTGTCGCAAGTAGGTATTCAGATAGCGACGGTGAACATGGGTCATCGTTGTAGTCTCCCATGAGCACCAGAAACGTCTCTGGGTCTTCGCGCACTTTAGCTAAGGAGTCACAGAGCAGCGATCCCAACCGAGTTCGATTCGGGTCTTTTTCGTGCAAAGTGCGCCTGCTCGGCCAATGGGACAACACGACACGAACTACGACGTTTGTTCCCGTTGTGACGAACGTCATCATTTCGCCCAGCTTGAATTTGTGCTTGCCGAATCGTTCGACAAACGAACACGACTCGACGTGAGTCACCCGCGTCTCGTCATAGATAAGGGCAATATCGAATTTTTGCTTTCCTGACCGGTCCGTCTTGTCAATAACACGCAGATTGGGATCGTCCAAACCGTCCATGATCGCGTCCAAATCACTTGTTTGCACCTCACATAAGCCCAAAATGCCAAAATCCAAAACACGTCGCATGTCTGTGATCTGAGCGACAGCGAATTCCCTGTCTTCAGAGGTAGCTTTTAGCTTTATAACCGGTGGGGTCAGCCCGGTGTTCCACCAAAGGAAACCCAAGCGGCTTACGGACACCAGATCCATAGGCGTTTATCCATCGTAGCTTAGTGTTTAAGGGTCGATAACGTACCCCAATTTTACATGCGGCGCTGACGTTGCAGGACTGTCGAGCGTGTCGACGAAATGAGCGGCTCGCCCTGGCCAGACGCCGGCGGAGCCAAGCCACATGAGGCCGGCCATGTTCCAAAGTGCCCCCAGCCAAACGATGCCGACCGCCCGCCGCTGACCAGCCTCACCCCGGACGCGGATTTCGACGTACAACGGTCGCTCGCGTTGTCGTCCGTCACCAGAACGTGTGATCGTCAAGGATGTGCGGCAGCGAGTTCCAAGGCTTGTAGTCAACGCTCGACTACGTGGTGCGACTGAACACCTCGTGCAAGTGCTTCTTCAACCCCTCCTCAACCTGACCTTTCCCGTCGATGGTGTTGTCGTAGAAAATAGTCCTGAAGCCCGAGATGTCGAAGGGGAGCTTCGTGCCCTTCTGTGCGAGTAAGATCGTCGGCTTCTTCAGTGCGTGCGAGTAGCCCACCTCATAAAACACATTCGCATTGACCGGACTGATGTCTGCGATGACTACATTGGACTCTCGAATCTGCCGCTCGATGTCCGCTAGAATGATTCCGGGGCCGTGGCGTTCGTCTGCACGTACCGGCGCGATTTTCAAGGCGGCACAGACCGGCTTGATGACGTGCGTGTAAAGGTCATTGAATACCTGTGAAAATTCCATGACGACAAAGGCGGACGTCTCTTGCGATTCCACGGAGAAGTCCCTGACCTCAATGTCCCCCTGCGACATGAACCAAACACCGGGTCGAAGCGCACTGAGGGTTTCGTTCAAGTCAAATTTGATAATAGGAACGCCGTCGAGTGCGACCTTGACGAAAGACCCACGCATTTCAACCTGTAGGTCATAGTCACGATCGGCAACCAAGTTTTGTGAGGCTCCAACTGTAACGTGCTCTACCCACCGGCCCGACGCTACTCCCGATCCCGTCTCCTGGCTTCCGGTCCACGTACGAAGGCTGCAAAGCCCCCATATCCCGAGCACAACACTCAAGTGTGCTCCACTCATTGCATTTGCACCGATGGTTACGCCCGCACCGTATTTGAGTCCAACCGACTTGAAGTTAAAAGTGGCCTTAATTGTTCCGCCGTTAAAACCCGCATTAGATAGGGCCATACCTACGGCCGCCCCGTCGCGCTTGATTTCAGAAGTCGATGATTCGACGTAGTCGACTTCCTTCCCGCGGAAGGACAAGCTGGTGGGAGTGATCACCGTGACAGGCTCAAGCAACGATACCCAGCGGTATGACATTTGTGGCAATCCATCGAAATGAGATGGCTTAAATGTATCACGTTCCGATTTGGTAAGACTTACAATAATATCTCGGCCACTCTTTTGACTAAGAGGTGAAAATCTTGGCGCGTCGTCGCTCATTCGATGCGTCTCCCCTTGGATTCGAACTTTCTCTCGTGAGTGCGGAAAATTATGTCCTCAAAAAATCTAATAATAATAGCGACTACGGTGGTGCTGGCTTCGATTGTCGGTACGGCGAGCATTTATGTCATGCAGTTCGGCACACATCTAGCGAATCAACAGGAGACGTGGGCACAGTTCGGCGATTACTTCGGCGGAGTACTTAATCCCATCTTTGCGTTGCTCGCATTCTTCGGGCTCTTATGGTCCATCCAACGCCAAGGTGTCGAATTCCGAGCTTCGCTCGAAATACTTCAGCGGCAAACGAGATCGTCGGAGGAGCAGGTCGAAATGTTGCGGAAAGAGCGCGCACTTACCGATCTACTGCAAGTAATCAAAGAAATTGACTCCCGTATCGAGCAAATCTTAGACATTGTCATTTCCGATCCAGGATCTCAGCGTGTGGATATCCGGCAAATGAAATCGGAAGCTCAACGACTGCGTCGAAGTGCTGGCGAGTCTCCGGCCTACAAACAGTTCCTCAAGGTCGGCAACACGCAAGGGAGTGTCGTCGAAGCTCCAGTTCGGGAGCTCATACACCTTGTCAAGACGATGCGAGAGTTTCTCGATGGATATTGGGAAGTACAGCCGATTTCGCGCTCGTCCACCCTTACCTACTACGCCGACAAATGTAGCTCGCTGATGGACATGCTCGAAGACTTGGGCGGATTGCCTGCCGATACGCGTGCGTTTTTCGCGGAGATGTCGGAACGCTCAAGCGCTCCTTAGTGGCCTAGTCGACGTCGTTTGCCACGTAGCACCGAGCGGAAAGCGTTTTTTTTGGCAATCAACGAAAGACTTTTTCGCTGCGAAGGAGGTAGCCGCTAGCAAAATACAAGAGATGGCAGAACGGCCGGTTTGCGGGGGACAGTGGAATGTCACTTCATGGCCTGGCACCGGCCGCACCATCGGCCATCGACCCCAAAACGTGCGACGTACCGTTTTTTATCGGCTGCTGCTGTCTGCCGTTCTTCCCAAACCAGCATGCCGCCTCGTCACAAGCGGCGTCTTGAAAAACACGAGTCCCAGAAAGGCGAGACAGAAGCCGACAGTAATGAACGGCTCCCCGGGCCAGACGCTCGTATAGCCAAGCCAGATGAGGCTGGCCATATTCCACAGTGCTCCCAGCCAGACAATGCCAAGCGCGCAGCGCCACGCGAATGACTGGGGCAGTGTGAACAGCCAGCCGACTGTTGCGAAAAGCACCAGATGCAATACCAAGTAGATGACGACCATCGGGTTCATGATTTCTTATCCTCAGTTCCGGCAGCGCGATCGATGAGGCGATCCGCCACCCCGTCGCCCCGCCGCTCAATTGCACGAATGGCGATTTCCGCGACGACCGGGCCGAGCATGCCGATCAAAAAAGCGACGCCACGCTGCACGTCGATGCTGCTGCCCGTCAGCCAGTGCTCGACCACGGCCGGCGCGACGAATACCGCCATCAGGCCGCCAAGCACGATATGTGTAACCTTCAGCCGCAGGCTCGCCGGTGGCATGACGATCATGCGCAGCGTCCCACCCACCGCACCCGATGCCAGCACCGACAGCGGCCCCGTGAAGTGCTCCAGTGAGTTCAATGGCTCCCCCGATCACGCAAGGCCGTTGGTGTAGGCCGTGGCACCCGGCCCAAAGTTGGCGGTCAGGATCTGCTGACGCGCCTTCGCGCCCGCCGACGCTAGGCCAATGTGCACCCACGTGCCCTCCTGAATGAGTTGGTCGAACGCAATGTTCGAGGCTGCGATCTTGTGGCAGATTTCGAGCGGCGTGCCGAAGCCGGGACAGATGAAGTCGGCGGCTAGTCCTGTCATGTGTGCGCTGTTGGCCGCGCCGCCGACCGCCGCGTTGAGCGCGGGCGAGCGATAGCCTGACGACACCAGCACAGGTCGCGAGCCGAGCAGCGCGCGCACCTGCTCGAGTGTTTGCGCGGTGCGAGTCAGGTGTTCGACGACCGCCGGTGACGGCGTGTTATCGATCCGGCGCCGCGCCGCGGTCTCGCTCTGCGTCAGTTTATCCAGCGAGAAATGATCGGTAAGTCGTGTCATGCAGATATCCACTTCTAGCATTCCTGCCATGAAGCCGGAAATCGCGTCGTCATTCACCAATACCGAAAAGAATCGATTCTCTGCGCCAGCTGCGACGGAGGAGATACCTTGTGCGACCAGCATCTCGTTGCCCCTCGTTCGGCCTGCCTCGGCGATCGCATCAGGCAAGAGCTTGAGTACCTGCTGCAGGTGTCCGAACGACAATTCCTTTTGCGTGTAGATTTTCGTGGTCAATGCCGACTCCAGAAAATGAAAAACCCGCCGAAGCGGGTTGCCTTGTAAGAACGTGGGAGGTACTACCAGCATCCAAATGCTTGCGATGCCAGTTCATGAAGTCGCGTTCGATCTTGCATCATCCCGACTTCCCAGCCTGCATCCCCTTGGGCATGCCGCATTTGCGCAGGCACCGCGATCATTCTTGCCAACGCGCATCCATTCTGCACAGCCTCCTCCGCGGCTCCACCGGGCGGCGCAATCTTCGCGGTCGTATCTGTCTTCTGAGGAATAAGCCCAGCGGAGGCCATTTCGTAGCGTTGGCGTACCTGATAGCCACGAACGTCGCATTTCAAAGCCATCAATTCAACTGATCCTCCAATCGTTGGCCCACTCCGTACCCACACGGTCGCAGCGTGTGCATCATTGTCGTAGCTTGATTCGACGATGCGATCGGTATCTACGAAATAGCAGACCGTCCCGCCCTTTGCTACTGGAGTCCAGGTTACTGCATTGGCCACGCACGGCACTAGGACCAAGCAGGCAAGTATTCTCATAGTTCGCACCGCGACTTTTCCTCGAAAAATCCTAAACAGTCAACGAGGCTCGACCCGACGTCTATAGGACACCTCTTAAATTCACACGGCCAATTCGCGCACGCTGCTCGCAAACTTGATTTCACGGACGCGCTCGACGCCCGAAACCTCGACAGCGAAATCCACACCGCGCCGGTTTGGTGGAAGCCTGAAGGGTTGCCTTCCTTCGTCACCTGAACGCCAGCGTATGCAACACGCGCGGCGCCGGTCAGAAGGCGCGTGTCCGGGATGTAGACGTCCGTGACACCCTCAACCGCGGCGACGCGCCTGACGTGCGCACCGTTACACGCGCCGAAATCGTGCCGTTCTATCTGTGGGCGATTCACCAGCAGCAGGCGTACCGCACGATAGGCGTCGCCGCCATGTTCGCCTACCTGACGGGATTTCGCGCCGCCGAGGTGAGACCCTTTCATATGTCAGGGCTCACCGATGCCGGCGTGCGCGTCGCATCAGCGAAGCGGAAAAAAGGTGAAGTCAAGACGATCAAGCTGCGCGAGTGGTCGCCGCGCCTGCGTGTGGTGGTCGAGCGCGCGAAGCGCGAGCGCAAGGTCGCCAGCATCTACCTTTTCCCGAATAGACGCGGCCAGGCTTATTCGAAGAGCGGCTGGGCCTCCGTTTGGCAAGATGCCATGTATGCGTATATCGGTGAATTCGATGCGGCGATTGCGCGGGAGTTTGAGGCAAAGTGCAAGCGTGAGGCGGCGCAGCGTCGCGGCGCCAAAGGCGACGAGGTGCTGCTCAAACTCGTCGAGCACCCGGCGTACTTCGCGCTCTCGGACGTGCGTCCGGCCGCCATCACGGCGAAGCTCGACGCACGCGACGCGGACGCCTATGATTTCGCTGCGCACGCAAACACCGCAACAACGCACAAGCACTACGACCGGCGTAAGGTTAGACGCGCAAGCGCCACCGAGTAGCTGGTCAATTCTCAATAATTGGACAGTCGGTGCCGGGCGGCCGGAAATCGCCAAAATCCGACGGCTGCCTCCGCCTTTTTCGACCCGCAAAAACGGTGTGGCTAAAGCATCAGCCCCTGCTGTCAAACCTCTGCATCTATTTTTAACTCCCCCGTGACTTTGGTAACCCTTAACGCCACCGCGATAGCGATAAAAAACGGGGCCAGTATATGCAATACGTCTTCCAATTCGCTTGTCTTTCCTTGGCCATTCAAATACTCAAGCTCTTTATAACGGGCATTAAAATCAGCAATATAAATGTCACCCTCTTTCAAATTATCAATCAGTGCCGGGTCATCAATTTTTGGTTTCGTGACCCAAGCCTTGTTGAGAGCAATCACTTCGTCTGGATCTTGCGGTGTCACGCTTGGGATTTTGGTCCGAAGGTCTTTTAGCCAGTCGCAAGCCAGATCGTACTGGCGCTTAGTTTCCGAGAGGTTCGGAGGAGACAATTCGGACGGAACAAACTTTCTGCAGATTATAAGTGGCAAGTCTGTCGAAATGCTTTCCACCACCTGTCGGTAAGCAAATTCCTCTCTATCATTGGCCAGTGACAACATATTTTTTGCAATGTCAACCCTGTTTGTGGCGATCGATCCCAAGAGACCCAGCGAGCCTGCGCCTAAATAGAAGTAGTCAATTATTTTTAGGCCTCTTTTTCCGAGTCGCGTTGGCGGCGCATACACGAAAATTATGTGAAATAGCAGTAGAGATATGAAAAACACCGCACATAGAACCACTTTACTAGCAACCCAAGGGAACTCATAGTCGTTCATTTTTTCATGTACCACTTCGAATGGATCGATGGATAACGTAGTCTTGGCTACCACTCTACAAGCTAGCTACTGGCCGTTTTTGTTTTGCTGACGGCCTTCTGCATTTTCCATGATGTCTGTGCGGTTTTCCGCACCGCAATCACCCCTTCCCGCCTTCTTCCGCCTCTCAAAAACCGCTTGGCCAACAGGGCCGGATCACCGGTCCGCCTTGCGGCGCGTACGTCTGAACGATTGTTTCTTCGTCGGGAATAGTAATTTCAGATTATCGGCACAAATTTTCAATAGTAGGGGTATACACTGGCTTCCATCGACGTTGCAGACACCTGGTTCACTGGCTCCTGCAACATCTTCCTGAAATGCAGTCGAAACGTTATCGGAGTCCTACCATGAAGACCAAGTTTATCGCCGCCCTGCTGGTTGCCGCTTCCGCCTCTATCGCCGCTCCCGCTTTCGCCAGCGGCTATGGTCCGGCACCGTACTACCGTCCGTCGGTTGGCGCGCCGGCTTCGCAACAAGGCCAGAACGCGCAGACCGTCGCTGCCGAACGCGCCAACGCGCAATCGAATGCATACGGCGGCGTGAATAGCGTGTCGACGCAATCGGGCACGCGCAGCGAACCCACGTCGGGTCCGCAATCGGTGTTCTTCGGCCACTAAGCCGCCAGCAGTACCGTCAGATCCGCTGCCTCTGAAGGCAGCGATCAAACTGGGCGCCGCGCATGCAGTATCGATGCCGGCGCCCAGTTGCATTTACGGCAGCCGTGGTACCCGGTACGTTGCCCGGGTAGCCTTCGGTTTGCAACCGTTGTCTCGTGCGCCTGCCGCTTCCTTGCCTCATCCGAACACGACGTCCCCTTCCGTCGCGAGGCGACTATCCGCGTCTAACTCGCCAGCCCCGCATCGATCAACTCGCGCGCCGCGCGAAAAGCCGCCTCGGCGGCCGCATGCTCGGTGGACCACAAGCTATCGATATGCACGAGCTGCCAGTCGACCACCGTCGAATCGTCGCGCAGCACCCGGAAATGCGCCTTGACGCCGGTCAGTACCTGTTCCACCGCCACCTCGATGTCGTAGTCGCCATAGCGCGCCTGATAGTCGCCCATGTCGACGCCCTTCGGCTCCATGCTCGTCTCCGTGGTTTCGCTGATCGCGGGTAGACGGACGCGCGCGTCCAGCTGGCGTCGCGCTGGCCAATCACCTGCTCGCGACTCAGCCGCGACGCGCCGCCTCGCTCTACACACCGGCCGTGTGGCCGGCCGCCGATCAGCGGATCAGTTGCAATCGCCGGAAAGATACTGCCGGCCGTTGCAGTTGATTTCGACCCCACCGCTGCCCGCTTCGGCAACCAGGTCGCATGCCAGCAACTCCGCCGCAACGGACTGCGCGACTTCGGGCGCCGTCTGTCCGACGCCGACGTCGTTCAGACGCCGCAACGCTTCCACCGCTTCAGGACTCAAGGACTTCGACATGGCCGTCTCCGTCGGAATGCTCAATTCATCGTAGCAAGTTTCATCGGCGGATGCAGGTGTGCGCCTGACGAGCCCGCTCCCCGGAGCGTCGAGCCCGGCAATTGGCGTCTGAAACCGGCATGACCGTTAGGAGCACGCCTCAACGCGCCAGCAGCGGCCCCGGAACGCGGCCTGCTACTAGCTAATTGTGCACACAGCCGCGTGTCTGCAGACGGCACGCGACATCGAAGGAGAACGACATGAAGCGAGGCAATTGGGCCACGTTGACGGCCACCGCCGCCGCGCTGGCAGCGCTCTTTGCGAGCGGCGCGAGCGCCGTCGCGCAGACGGCGCCCAGCGCGCCGCCGGACAGCCATGCGCCGATGGCCAAACCGCCCGAGGCGGCATCGGGCGCCGGCAGTTCGAGCAACCCGGACAACATGCCGATCAAGCGGCCGGCGAAGCCAACCAACGACCACATGTCGCACGAGCCGCCCGCAAGCGGCGCAAACGCGAAATAGCCGCTGCGCACGCCGCTCGCATTGGCGGAGCGTCATCAAAGCCGCGCGATCGACACCTCGGTCGACTTCACGAGCGCGACCACCTCCGAGCCGACTTTCAGTTCGAGTTCGTCGACCGAGCGCGTCGTGATCACCGACGTGACGATGCCGAACGGCGTCTCTACGTCGACCTCGGACACCACCGAGCCGCGGATGATTTCCTTGACCTTGCCTTTGAACTGATTGCGCACGTTGATGGCGGAAATGCTCATTTCAGATCACTCCACAGAAGCAGGTGATAACGGATCGGATCGATTTGCCAGGAAAACTCAGACGGCCCAGCGCACTTCGGTCGGCCGCGTGAGACGACCGGGTTCGGGCAAGCCATCCGGGTCATAGGGCTGATACGCGCGATGCGCCAGCGTGTCGTCGTTCGGCGCGTTGTTCAGCACGCGTTGCAGCACGTGGTCTTCGAGTGCGGCGAAGCCCGCCGACGCCCGCGCGCGCGGACGTGCGAGCGCGACCGGCTGATCGAGCGCGATGCGGCCTTCCTCGATCAGCAGAATCCGCTCGCCGAGCGCGACGGCTTCGTGCACGTCGTGCGTGACGAGCAGCGCGGTGAAGCGATGCTCGCGCCACAGCCTTTCGATCAGCGCGTGCATTTCGATGCGCGTCAACGCATCGAGCGCGCCGAGCGGCTCGTCGAGCAGCAGCAATTGCGGACGATGCACGAGCGCCCGCGCGAGCGCGACTCGCTGCCGCTGACCGCCCGATAGTTGCGCGGGCCAGTCGTTCGCGCGTTCGAGCAGGCCGACTTCGGCGAGCACCGCGCGCGCATCGTCGCGCGCGCCGCGGCCGAGGCCGAGCATCACGTTTTGCAGCACGCTTTTCCACGGCAGCAGACGCGCATCCTGAAACATGATGCGGGTGTCGAGCGGACCGCCGTTCCCGGCGCGCTTTTCGAGCACACCCGAGCTGGCTTCCTCGAGACCCGCGACGAGCCGCAACAAGGTCGACTTGCCGCAACCGCTGCGGCCGACGATCGCGACGAAGCTGCCCCGCTCGATCGACAGATCGAAGCCCGACAGCACCTCGCGCTCGCCATAGCGCTTGCCGACGCCGCGCAATTGCACCGCGTAGTCGCTCGCGGGGCGCGCGTCGCTGCGGGCCAGCACGGGAGCGGGTTGCAAGCCGGCTTGCGAGCCGTGATGAGTCCCGGCCGCCCCGTCCCGCTCAACCAGCGCAGCCTCGTTCGCGTCGTGATCCGCGAGCCGCGGCTGCGCGAGTTCGGTCTCGAGATCGCTGCCCGCGATACCGCCGAACGTCGTCGATAGCGTCGTTGCGCTCATGCTTTTGCTCCTCGCTGATAGGCCGGATGCCAGCGCAGCGACACGCGCTCGAGGCTCTTCGCGAGCATGTCCGCGAGTTTGCCGAGCGCCGCGTACAGCAGAATGCCGACCACCACCACATCGGTTTGCAGGAATTCGCGCGCGTTCATCGTCATGTAGCCGATGCCCGATTGCGCGGAAATGGTCTCGGCGACGATCAGCGTGACCCACATCAGACCGAACGCGAAACGCACGCCGACCAGAATCGACGGCAGCGCACCCGGCAGAATCACGTGGCGGTACAGCGCGAAACCTTTGACGCCATAGCTGCGCGCCATCTCGATCAGGTTCGCGTCGACCGAACGGATGCCGTGAAACGTGTTCACATAGACCGGGAAGAACACGCCGAGCGCGACGAGGAACACCTTCGCTTGTTCCTCGATGCCGAACCACAGGATCACGAGCGGAATCATCGCGAGCGCGGGAATGTTGCGGATCATCTGTACGGTCGAATCGAGCACGATTTCCGCGGGTTTGAAGAGACCCGTCGCCAGTCCGAGCACGAAACCGATGCCGCCGCCGATCGCGAAGCCCGACACCGCGCGCCAGGTGCTGACCTTCACGTCGGCCCACATTTCGCCGGACTGGATCAGCGACCATGCGGCCTTCACGACCGCGAGCGGCTCGGGCAGCACGCGCGTCGACAGCGCTCCGCTGCGCGCGGCGATTTCCCACGCGAGCAGGATCGCGATCGGCGCGAGCCACGGCAGCAGATGCGCGCCGAAACGGCGCAGCGCGGCAGCGCGCGCCGTGGACGCGGGCTGCGGGGTTACCGCCGTTCCCGCGCTCAAAGTGGTATCACTCATGTTGGCTTTTCTCCTTGCCTGTCGATCGTCGCGTGCGTGTCGCGCAAGCCGCGCGACCCACGCTATGCGCGCGCTCAACTCGCGCTCGCCGCCTTCGGCAGATAGCTGGTGCCGACGATTTCGCCGAACGGCCCCGACAACGGCCCGTTGGCAACCTTGCTGAAGCGTTGCGGCAGCAGCGGAAGCACGAGTTCGGCGAAGCGGTAGGATTCCTCGAGATGCGGATAGCCCGACAGGATGAACGTCTCGATGCCGAGCGCCGCGTACTCCTTCATACGCGCGGCCACCTGCTCCGGATTGCCGACCAGCGCGGTGCCCGCGCCGCCGCGCACGAGCCCCACGCCCGCCCACAGGTTCGGATAGACCTCGAGCTGCTCGCGCCCGCCGCGCCTGCCGCCGTGCAGCGCGGCCATGCGGCGCTGCCCTTCCGAATCCATCTTCGCGAACGACGCCTGCGCACGCGAGACCGTGTCGTCGTCGAGCTTGCTGATCAGTTGGTCGGCCGCGGCCCACGCTTCCTCCTCGGTCTCGCGCACGATCACGTGCAGACGGATGCCGAAGCGGATCTGCCGGCCGCGCGCCGCGGCGCGTGCGCGAATGTCGGCGATCTTCTTCGCGACCGCTTCGGGCGGCTCGCCCCACGTCAGATAGGTGTCGATGTGCTCGGCCGCGATATCGTGCGCGGCCGCCGACGAGCCGCCGAACCACAGCGGCGGATGCGGGTTTTGCACCGGCGGATATAGCGCCTTGCCGCCCTTCGACCGCAAATGCTTGCCGTCGAAATCGATCGCTTCGTTGCTGTGCGACGCGGCGAGCAGCTTGCGCCAGATATGCAGGAATTCGTCGGTGATTTCGTAGCGCGTGTCGTGATCGACGAACACGCCGTCGCCGGCCAGTTCGGCCGCGTCGCCGCCCGTCACCACGTTGATCAACAGACGCCCGTTCGACAGCCGGTCGAACGTCGCCGCCATACGCGCGGCGAGTCCCGGCGACGACAGCCCCGGGCGAATCGCGACGAGGAACTTCAGCCGCTGCGTCGCGGCAATCAGGCTCGACGCGACGACCCAGGCGTCCTCGCACGAGCGGCCGGTCGGCAGCAGCACGCCCTCGTAGCCGAGCGTGTCGGCGGCGACGGCGATCTGCCGGAAGTAGTCGTAGTCGGCTGCGCGTGCGCCGTGGGACGTACCGAGATAGCGGCTGTCGCCGTGAGTCGGAATGAACCAGAACACATTCATGTTGTTACTCCTGTCTGTCCCTGACGTAATGAAAACGGTGAGCGCGAGCGCCGGCCGCGCGCATCGAGCCGGCAACCGGCAAGGCGCTGCGACGCGTTGAAGGATTGAGAAACGGACGATGGACTCAGGCCATCGGCAACTGCGTCAAATCGATGAAGGCTATGCGCCTGGCGGACGACACCGCGAACACGACCGCGCGCGGGCCCTGCGACAACGGAGATTCGGTGTGAGGCTCGACATTGCGACGGCTTTCCTCGACCAACGTGCGCGTGATGCGCTCGATTTATCGGATGACGGCGACACCCGAGCCGTCTGCATGAGGAAACAGTCTATGAAGCGGTCCGCGGCTTTTGAACGATTTTATTGAGCTTAGGATTTCCGCTTTCGTGATTAGCCCGGTTCTACCGCATACGGTTGTTGCGCTTTATACACGCGGCCCCGGCCGCCCAACCCCGGTCGATATAATGGCGCTCGTTTCCAATCACCCGGTACAGGTCTTGCGAGTTGCCTGTACGTTGCCGGTGCAATGCATGCAAAAAATTATTCTGCCGTTCGTCGCCGGTTTTCTGGCTTCTTTGTTCTTTCGCGAATCGACGCTGGCGCTGATGCACGCTGCCGGCATGATCGACCCCAGCGGTTTTTCGACCGCGCCGTTTTTGCCGCTCGGCCTGCCTGAGTTCATCGCGAACGCAATCTGGAGCGCGTGCTGGGCCGTGCTGATGGCCTGGCTGCTGCGCGTTGCGCCGCATCGGCGCGCGCCGTGGGTACCCGCGTTCGTGTTCGGCGGCATCGTGCTGACGGCGGCGGGCGTGTTCGTCGTCGATCCGCTGCGCGGCATCTGGCCGAGCGGCAATATGCTGCCGCGCCTCGCGGTGGGCTTCACGGCGAACGCGATGTGGGGCTGGGGTGCGCTCGTGTTCATGCGCGCGTTCATGGCGAGCGAGGCAGAGGAATAAGCGCGGCGAACATGAATTCGCGCAACGCGTAGATTCGCGCGGGCGGGTTCGCGAGGCCGCGCGTTCAGCCGCGCAGAGCGCCCAGCGGGTGCTCGTTCGCCGGCCACGGGCTGTCGAACATCTGCTCGACATCGGCCCGGTTGACGTCCTCGATGCGCGCGAAACGCCAGCGCGGCGCGTTGTCCTTATCGATGATGCGTGCGCGAATGCCTTCCACCGTATCGCCGCGCAGAAAGCTCGAGCGCGTCAGATCGAGATCAGTGCGCAGCACGTCGGCCATCGACCCTTCCGCGCGCGTGACCACTTCGAGCGAGACCGCCATCGACAGCGGCGAGCGCTCGCGCAGCACCGCGATCGTCTGCTCGGCCCACTCCGCCGCGTCGCCACCGCGCTCGCGTTCCTGTTCGAGCGACTTGAGTATCCGCGCGACGTCGGGCAGCGCGAAATGCCGGTCGATCAACGTCCGCGCCTTCGCGAGCGCGCTCTCCTCGGGCCGCGGCGCGACCTGATACGCGAGCGTCTCGCGCTCGACGCACGCAACCACATCAGCACCGCGCTCGAACGGTTCGCGGCTCAACCTATCGACGAGCGCGGGCAGCGCCGCGTCGTCGATGTAGGCATCGGCGAGGCCCGCGTACAGCGCGTCGGCCGCGCCGATCGTCGCGCCGGTCACCGCCAGATAGCGGCCGATCGCGCCGGGCGTGCGCGCGAGAAACCAGCTCGCGCCGACATCCGGAAAGAGGCCGATACGGGTTTCGGGCATCGCCATCTTCGTCGATGGCGTGACGACGCGCAGGCCGCCGGTGCGATGTGCGCCCTGCGAAATGCCCACGCCGCCGCCCATCACGATGCCGTTCATCAACGCGATATACGGCTTCGGATACACGAAGATCGCGTGATTGAGCCGGTATTCCTCGCTGAAGAACGTATCGCGCGCCGCCTGGTCGCCGGTTTGCGCCGCTTCATACATGAAGCGGATGTCGCCGCCCGCGCAGAACGCGCGCTCGTGCCGGCTGCGCACGACGACGGCCAGCACCTCGGGGTCCTCGCGCCACTGGTCGAGCGCCGCGTGGATCGCGCGGATCATGCCGGTCGACAGCGCGTTCAGCGCTTTCGGCCGCTCCAGTTCGATGAGACCGATGCGGTTGGCTACGTGGGTCGCGATTTCGTCGCTAGTGGCGGGCAAGGCGGACGTGGACATGGAGAACTGGGCGCGGCGGCGCGGCATGAGGTGGAACCGAACGTTATCACGGGCCTGCCGCTTTGCGTCTGGTGGGGAGCTCGGGGGCCGGGTCCGTGGAGCCGGCCGACTTGGCGTGGCGCCGCGCGACGGTTTTTTTGCCGCGGACTGCGGCGCTGTTCGATGCGCCCGCCGCCACGGCCTGCGGCACACCGAGCCATGCGTCGAGCGTCACGCCGACGAGCGTCTCGAGCGGCACGCTCGGAAACACCGGGCACGTGAGATTCAGCGCGACGATGCCATGCAGACTCGCCCACAACGCCTCGGCCCAGATGGCCGGCTCCATCGATGCGACCGACGCCGACAGACGCCCCGCTGCTCGCAACTCGTCGAGCGCGTCGATCATGATGTGCAGCGCGGCGTCGCCGGGATCGTCGTCGGCAACGCCGCCGGCGGCGTTGCCCAGGGAGGCGATTGAACCAGCGGTCCCGGCGTTCGCGCTTGTGTCGCCCGTGTTGCCGTCGTGTTTGCCAGGGCCCACCCCGCCACCGAGCGCCGCGCCGGTATAGCTCGGGTCCTCCATGAAAATCAGCCGGTACGTTTCAGGATGCTCGACGCCAAACGCGACGTACGCGCGCCCGAGCGCCTTCAGCCGTTCGGCGGGGTCCGCGATCTGCACGAGCGGCACGAAGGTCGCGAGCAACTGCGCGTAGCCTTCGGCGCACAAGGCCCGCGCGATGTCGTCGCGACTCGCGAAATGCAGATACAACGTGGCGGGCGAATATTCGATCGCGTCAGCGATCTTGCGCATCGACAGCGCGGCAAAGCCCTCGCCCACGACGATGCGCCGCGCGGCATCGAGGATGCGTTCGCGCAGTGCCTGCTTCTGGCGGTTTTTTCGTTCGGCGATTCCCATGAGTCGCAATTTTCAGATTGACAAACTGAAAAGTCAATTTAAACTGAACATCGTTTACTGAACAATGTTCAGTAAATTTTCATCTGTCAAATCGAGCAGCCACGAGCGCGCGACGATGTCGCGCCGCCATCTGAGGGAATCGTCATGCAAGCCACGGGAAAGGTCGGTTTATTCGGTGCAGCGGGCGCTGCGGGTCAAAGCATCGCGACGGCGCTTGGCGCGGCGGGCCGCGATTACCGGGTGGTCGGCCGCTCGCGCGAGGTATTGCAACGGACTTTCGGTGACGACCCGCACGCGGAGATTGTCACCTGGAACCCCGACGACCCCGCCTCGATCCGCGCCGCGGCCGCCGGTCTGCAGACCGTGATCTACCTCGTCGGCGTGCCCTACGACCAGTTCGCCCAGCACCCGCCGTTGATGGAGAGAACGCTGGCTGGCGTGACGGCCGCCGGTGTCGAGCGCTTCATTCTGATCGGCACCGTGTATCCGTATGGCCGCGCGCGCGGCAACCCGGTCCGAGAAGATCATCCGCGCGAGCCGCACACGTTCAAGGGCCGCATGCGGCTTGAACAGGAAAAGCTCGTGCTGGCCGCGCATGGCCAGAAAGGTCTCGAAACGCTGGTATTGCGACTGCCCGATTTCTACGGACCGGGGGTCGAGCGCAGCCTGTTGCACGGTGTCTTCGTTGGCGCCGCTACCGGCAAGCGCGCGCAGGTGCTCGGTCCCGTCGACGTACCGCACGAATTCATCTATCTGCCGGATGTCGGTCCCGTGATCGAACGACTTACGCGCACGCCCGAAGCCTACGGTCGCTGGTGGCATCTCGCGGGCGCCGGCACGATCACGCAGCGCGAGGTGGCTCGCGAGGCCTACGCGCTTGCGGGCTCCGGGCCGAAGCTGATGGTGGCCGGCAAGGGCATGCTGCGCGTGCTCGGGCTATTCAATCCGCTGATGCGCGAGTTGGTCGAGATGAACTATCTGATGACCGAGCCGGTCGTGCTCGATGATTCGGCGCTCGCGACGTTGATCGGGCCGCTCAGGAAGACGTCGTATCAGGAAGGGATCAGGCGGTGCTTCGAAGCGGCGCGCGAGGTAGTGCCGGCACGCGACATGAATTAGCGGCAAGGCGTTGGCGATGCGTAGGTGAAGTGAAAACCGCAGAGATGGACCTGCACCCGGCCTCTGGCGCCGACGGTCCGTCGGCAGGTCCGCTTAGCCTGCCATCTGCCCCGGCGGAAAGTGGCCACTCTTGAGCAGCACGGGTGTGCCGTTACTGATCTGCAGATGCTCACGCGCAACGGCCTCGATGCGCGGCCGGCCCGCATCGAACGCGCGCAGCCAGCCGTCGAGGTTCTCGCTGTAAGCGCCGAAATGATCCTCGAGCGCTTCCACCGAGATCGCGCACGGCACCGGCTCACCGTCCACCAGCGCGGAAAACACGACGGTCAGGTTGGAGTCGCGGTAAGCAGGCGCGTCTTCGGGAAAACGGATCTTCATGGTCGCCTCGTCAGAAGTTGGCGGCGGGAACGTAGCTTGCGCGGAAGGCCCTGCGCGCCGCCGATCCTCGCAAGTCCCGCTATGGTACTCGCGCCGCCGGATCACGGTCCAGCGCGCGCGGGCGCCTGATTCAGGGCATCGCGCGCTGCCTTGGCGAGCCCTTTGCACGGAAATCGCCGACACGCTCACGGCCCATCCAGCAATCGGTCGACATACTCGCGGGCCGCCCGTTCGACGAACGCGAGCGCCTCTTCTTCACTGTCGAAGCGTTGCCGGTCGCCGAGCTCGAGCAGCGTTTCCATCCGGTGCGGATCGTCCGGGCCGAGCTCGGCGAGGCTGACCGTGCCGACGTAGGTACCGTCCGCTTTGGTGTGCGCGTCGCCCGACGGGCCCGACGTGCTGCCCCCTGGCACGAGGCGCGCGGCGGCGCTGATGTAATAGCCGCGATAAGGGCCACTGACCCGTTCAGCCATCTTCGTCCTCCTGTTGCGGTTGCAGAGCTGGCGCCAGTCGCAACGGCGCCGCCCTGATGCTTCAGCATGCGGCGCGCCGCTGCACTGGGTGTGTGCGGGCAGCCCGTCCCATAACGATAAGGCGCGTTGCAGCGCGATAAGTTCTGCTCGCGAGACGCGCCCCCGCGCCGCACTTCAGCCGCGCGCGCTGGTCGAACGGTCCATACCGGCATGCTCCATGCTGTCGCACGGTACCTGTTACGACGCCATTTCGAGGCCAGCGAGCGCAATATGGGAAAATATTTTCTGCAGGATCATGAACTGCCCGAGCCGGATGCGGCGAACCGCTGGTTCGAGTACGCCGAAAGTCACGGCATCGACATCCCGAAAGCGATCGGCATCTGGGAAGACGCAGCCACTGAAGAAGGCGCGGAAGCCCGGCGGCTCCTCAACGCGGCGGGCATCACGGTCGAAATGACCTGAGCCGTGACGCGCGCCCTCGCGCTCCACAGCGGCCGACCCGACCCGGCAGCCCCCTCTATCTGAATGAAAGGACACAACACGATGCAATTCACGACGCAACCGCGACGCGCCGGCCGATTCCACCGCCTCCGATCCAGCGCCGCGCTTGCCCTCGTGCGTCGCGCGTCGCTGTCGGCCGCCTTGCCCGCCGCGCTGCTGCTCGCCGCGGGACTGGGCGGCTGCGCGTCGTCGAACACGACCACGCTGATCAATCTGCCCAACGGCCAGACCGGCTTCGCGGTCAACTGCAGCGGCGCCGACGCCGGCTCGAGTTGGGCCTCGTGCTACGTGCAAGCGGGTAAGGCCTGCGGCGCGACCGGCTACGACATCGTGTCGAAGGATAACGACGAAGGCGGCACTGCCGGCGGCAGCGTCACGAACGTGGCGTCGGCGAACGTGAAGGGCCGCTCGATGATCGTGCGCTGCAAGTAAGCCGATTTACGTGCCTGGCGGCAATCGCGGCGGCTGGCGCGGGCGCTCAATGCGCCTGCATCTTCGAGAAGAGATTCAACACCGCGACGCCAGCGACGATCAATCCCAGCCCGATGATCGCCGGTACGTCGGGTACCTGCCGGTACAGCACTAGCGCGACCAGCGTGATCAGCACGATGCCCGCGCCGGACCAGATCGCGTAGACGATGCCAACTGGAATGCTTCGGAGAGTCAACGACAGGCAATAGAACGCGATGCCGTAGCCGAGCACGACGACCATCGACGGCAGCAGGCGTGAAAAGCCGTCCGAGGCCCGCATCGCGGAAGTCGCGATCACTTCGGCGACGATCGCGATCGCGAGCAGCGCATACGGGGGTACGCGCATCGCGTCAGTTTTTCGCGAGCGCGAGCTTGCCGTAGTCGTGACCGAGATGCGCGCACAGCGCTTCGACCACGAGTTCATGATCGGCGCGCTGCGGCAGACCGGACACCGTGATCGAACCGATCACGCCCGCCCCTTCCACCGCCAGCGGAAACGCGCCGCCGTGCGACGCGTACTCGGTGGCCGGCAGTCCGTGCTTGTCGGCGAGCGTCGCGCCCGCGAGCTGCATTTTCAGACCGATCGCGTACGAGCTACGGCGAAATTGCGCGACGGTGTTGCCCTTGCGGCGCGCCCAGTCGACGTTGTCGGGCGTCGCGCCGTCGAGCAGGCTGAAGAATAGCGGCTGGCCGAACGTTCGCACGTCGATTGCAGCGGCAATGCCGCGCGCTTTCGCGACTTCGTGCAGATACGCGCCGACTTGCCACGCGCGGTCGGCATCGAAGCGGGGAAACACGAGGGTTTTTTCCTGAATGGCGATGACCTGCAGGTCGTGAGCGATATCCATGGGGTTCAGAACGGGTCGGGGCATCAGAGTCAAAGGGGCCGCCGTCGTGAAGATCCGGCGAGCCGCGTGGAGAATCTGAATTCTAGCGCAGCGTCCGCGCACGGCTTTCCAGAGCCTTTCCGATAGGCGACGCCGCGCGGGCAGAGCGAAGCGCAATGAAGCCAATTCTTACATGGCTATTGCGCTGGCCGTCTGGCTAGTCTATAATCTTTTCTTCGACGGACGCGGGGTGGAGCAGTCTGGCAGCTCGTCGGGCTCATAACCCGAAGGTCGTAGGTTCAAATCCTACCCCCGCAACCAACCGAAATCATTGAAGGGTTACAACGCATTGGCGTGTAACCCTTTTTTGTTTTTGTGGCCTTGGTCTGGCGATCCCCTTGACCGCCCCACCCTCAGGCGAAAAAAAGCGCGTCAACTGAATGACGCGCCAAGCTACAGGGCAATGTACAAGAGAGAAAAGATGACTGCGGTGGACGCGGTGGCCTCCATCTCAACCATCAGGACCGATGCGATCAGCGCATCCAAAAATCGACTGTCAATCAATGTCGGACACGACGGCGCTCGCCGCCTTGGACGTCGTCTCGCGCAGCCCCTGTCGGCGCCTCAGTAATCCCTCGCCCCGGTGATAAACTCCTATCACCCTTTCTCGTCCCCTTTCCAATGAAATTCTGTTCTGTCTGCGGCCACGGCGTCAGTCTGAGCATTCCGCCGGGCGACAATCGCGAGCGCTTCGTATGCGGCAGTTGCGGCACCGTGCATTATCAGAATCCGCGTAACGTGGTCGGCACCGTTCCCGTGTGGGACGACAAGGTGCTGCTGTGCCGTCGCGCGATCGAGCCGCGCTACGGTTACTGGACACTGCCCGCCGGCTTCATGGAAATGGGAGAAACGACGGCCGAAGCCGCCTCGCGCGAAACGCTCGAGGAAGCCGGCGCCCGCGTCGAGGTGCAGAACCTGTTTTCGCTGCTGAATGTGCCGCACGTGCATCAGGTACATCTGTTCTACATGGCGCGGCTGCTCGATCTCGACGTCGTCGCCGGCGAGGAAAGCCTCGAAGTGAAGCTGTTCGAGGAGCACGAGATTCCGTGGGATGAGATCGCGTTTCCGACCGTCGGCCAGACGCTGCGCTTTTTTTTCGCCGACCGCGCGGCCGGCAGTTTCGGCCTGCATACCGGCGACATCTTCCGCTCCCTGCGCGAAGGCTGAGCGGCGCGCATGGTTCCCTGGCTCGGAGCTGACGACCCGTTTCCGCCCGTCGAGCGCGCGCTCGGCGCCGCGAGCGGCGCGCCCGGTCTGCTGGCGGCAAGCGGCGATCTGCTGCCGTCGCGCCTCATCGACGCGTATCGGCGCGGCATCTTCCCATGGTATTCGGACGGCCAGCCGGTGTTGTGGTGGAGCCCCGATCCGCGCATGATCCTGCGCCCCGCCGAGTTCAAGGTGTCGCCATCGCTGCGCAAGACGCTCAAGCGCGTGTTGCGCGACGACGCGTGGGAAATCCGCGTCGATCACGATTTCGCCGCCGTGATGCGCGCCTGCGCGCAGGCGCCGCGCCACGGTCAGCGCGGCACGTGGATCACCGCCGACGTCGTCGAAGCCTATTCGTCGCTGCACCGCCTGGGCGACGCGCACAGCATCGAAACCTGGCTCGAGGGCAAGCGTGTAGCGGGATTGTATGGCGTGTCGCTCGGGCGGATGTTCTTCGGCGAATCGATGTACACCGACGTCACCGACGGCTCGAAAATGGCGCTGGCCGCGCTGGTCGGCCACTTGCGACGTCACGAAATAGAAATGATAGACTGCCAGCAGAACACGTCGCATCTGGCGTCGCTCGGCGGCCGCGAGATAGCGCGCAAGGCGTTTGTCGCGCATGTTCGCGCGTCTGTCGGCGCGCCGGCTATCCCGTGGCGCTTCGACAAGACCGCCCTGCTCGACATCCTCGCGCAGGCGGCGTAGGAAAAATCAGGCCGAATCCGGTCCGCCGCCCATCGAATAGCGGCATCAACCGCCGGGCGTGCCGGGTTTGCATTACCAGAGACGCTTCGAGAGCTGCCAACGTGACTCATCCCAACGAGCTGCCTCTTTCTCCGCTTTCCGCGCTGCAATTTTATGCAACGGCGCCCTATCCCTGCAGTTACCTCGACGGCCGCATCGCGCGCTCGCAGGTCGCCACACCCAGTCACCTGATCAATTCGGACGTCTACACCGACCTCGTCAAGGCGGGCTTCCGGCGCTCGGGCGTGTTCACGTATCGCCCGTATTGCGACGGCTGCCGCGCGTGCGTGCCGGTGCGCGTGCCGGTCGAGCGTTTTCAGCCGAACCGCACGCAGCGGCGTGTATGGAGAAAGCACGGCGACCTGATTGCGACCGTCGCGCCGCTGCACTACGACGAGGAGCATTACGCGCTGTATATGTGCTACCAGTCGGCGCGCCACGCGGGCGGCGGCATGGATCGCGACAGCCGCGACCAGTACGAGCAGTTCCTGCTGCAAAGCCGGATCAACTCGCGGCTCGTCGAGTTTCGTGAGCCACCGCCGCTGCAGCCCGATGGGCGACCTGACGGGCGACCTGACGCGCGGGGCGCGCTGCGCATGATCAGCATGATCGATATCCTCGGCGACGGGTTGTCGTCGGTGTACACGTTCTTCGAGCCGAGCCTGCCGCACGCGAGCTTCGGCACCTACAACATCTTCTGGCAGATCGAGCAGGCGCGCAGCCTGAACCTGCCCTACGTGTATCTCGGCTACTGGATTCGCGAAAGCCCGAAAATGGCGTACAAGGCGAATTTCCGGCCGCTCGAAGGCTTGATCGACGGCGCGTGGCGCGTGCTCGATCCGGCCAGCATCGACCTGCCGCCGGTCGATTTCGCGATGCATGGACGACGCGGGCCGCTCAGGCCGTAGTCGAGGCGCCGTCCGTCGAGTCGTTGCCGGGTCCTGCTCGTCGCCGGCAACGCCCCACCAGTCTCATCCAAGCCCAAAGCCGGTAAAATAGCGGGTTCCCATTTTCCGGCCGTCCGGCTTCATCCCGTGCTCAGCTCCCTTTATCCGCTCGTTCGCGCCCAACTCTTTCGCATGGACGCGGAAGACGCTCACCATCTGACTTTGCGCATGCTCGGCGCCGCCGGTCGCACCGGCCTCGCCGGCGCGCTCGCGTCGCGCGTGCCGGATTCGCCGCGCACCCTGATGGGCCTGACGTTCCGAAACCCGGTCGGACTCGCGGCGGGCCTCGACAAAGACGGCGCGTGCATCGACGGTCTGGCGGCGCTCGGCTTCGGCTTCATCGAAGTGGGCACCGTGACACCGCGCGCGCAGCCGGGCAATCCGCGTCCGCGCATGTTCCGGCTGCCGCAGGCGAACGCGGTGATCAACCGGATGGGCTTTAACAACGCCGGCGTCGACCAGTTCGTGAAGAACGTCCAGGCCGCGCGCTATCGCGGCATCCTCGGTCTTAATATCGGCAAGAACGCCGACACGCCGATCGAGCGCGCCGCTGAAGACTATCTGTACTGCCTCGAGCGCGTGTACCCGTTCGCGAGCTACGTGACGGTCAACATTTCGTCGCCGAATACGAAGAACCTGCGCCAGCTGCAGGGCGCCGACGAACTCGACGCGCTGCTCGCCGCGCTGAAGGACAAGCAGCAAAGACTCGCCGACATGCACGGCAAGCTCGTGCCGCTCGCACTGAAGATCGCGCCCGACCTCGACGACGAGCAGGTCAAGTCGATCGCCGACACCTTGCTGCGCCACAAATTCGAAGGCGTCATCGCGACCAACACTACGCTGTCGCGCACCGCCGTCGCCGGCATGCGGCATGCTGACGAAGCCGGCGGCCTGTCGGGCAAGCCGGTGTTCGACGCGTCGAACGAGGTGATCCGCAAGCTGCGCGCCGAAGTCGGCGAGGCGGTGCCGATCATCGGCGTCGGCGGCATTTTCTCGGGCGACGATGCGCGCGCGAAGCTCGCGGCCGGCGCGTCGCTGGTGCAGCTTTATACTGGTTTCATCTACCGCGGTCCGGCGCTCGTCGCCGAATGCGCGCAGGCGTTGCGCTAGGCATCCGCGCCGCCGCATATAGACATAAACAAACGGTATTTAGGTTGCGATAGGCTCGTTTGCTATGCTCTCGACCGTCAAAACATCAGACGTACAAGGAACACGATGAAATTCGGCCTATTGAAGAAGCTCCTCGCCACCGCGCTGATCGGCGCGTCGCTGAGCGCCGTTACCGCGCACGCGGAAGACCTGCTCGACCAGGTCAAGCAGCGCGGCACGCTGCGCATCGGTCTCGAAGGCACCTTCCCGCCGTTCAACTCGAAAGCGCCGTCGGGCGAGCTGGTCGGCTATGACGTCGACATCGCCAAGGCGGTCGCGGCCAGGCTCGGCGTGAAGCCCGAGTTCGTCACGACCGAGTGGAGCGGCATCATCGCCGGTCTGCAGGCGGGCAAGTTCGATGTGATCGTCAACCAGGTCGGCATCACCGACGCGCGCAAGCAGACGCTCGACTTCTCCCCGGCGTACACGTACTCGGCGGCGCAACTGATCCAGCGCAAGAACGACACGCGCCAGTTCACCTCGCTCGAAGACCTGAAGGGCAAGAAGCTCGGCGTCGGTCTCGGCACGAACTACATGGACATGGCGAAGGCAGTGCCGGGCATCGACGTGAAGACCTACCCGGGCGCACCCGAATACCTGCGTGATCTGGCCGCCGGCCGGCTCGACGCGGCGTTGAACGACCGTCTGATGCTCGCGTACCTGCTGAAGAACTCGAACCTGCCGCTGCGCACCGGCGCGAACGTCGGCCCGGGCAACCCGTCGGGCATTCCGTTCAGAAAGGGCAACCCGAAGTTCGCGCAGGCGATCGACGACGCAATGACCCAGCTCGAAGCGGACGGCACCTTCACGAAGATCTCGGACAAGTGGTTCGGCATCGACGTCAGCAAGCCGATCAAGTAACACGCGTGGAGTCGAACGAAGGGCGGCATCGATCACGATGCCGCCCTTCGCGCTTTTTGCGGCCCACGCGAACTGCGGGAGCCCCGGGAGCCAAACCGCGCGCCGCGTATACCCCGAGCCGCATCGCGCGGCCCACGCCTGAACGCGCGCCAAAGTTTATGATGTGCGCTTTGTGCGTCAATAAGAACACTGCCCATGTCCATCACATCCCTGCTGCTCCAATCGGTGCCGGTGCTCGCACAAGGCGCGCTGCTGACGATCAAGTTCGCGATCCTGTCGATGATCTTCGGCCTGATCGGCGGCGCCATGCTCGCGCTGATGGGCATCAGCCACAGCCGTCCGCTGAACTGGATCGCGCGCGTCTATGTGAGCGTGATGCGCGGCACGCCGCTGCTCGTGCAGATCTTCGTGATTTACTACGGTCTGCCGAGCTTCGGCATTTCGCTCGATCCGACGCCGGCCGGCGTGATCGCGCTGTCGGCGAACGTCGCCGCGTATCTGTCCGAGAGCATGCGCGGCGCGATTCTGGGCATCCACCAGGGCCAGTGGCTCGCCTCGTACAGCCTCGGGCTGTCGCGGCGTCAGACGCTGCGCTACGTGATCGCGCCGCAGGCGCTGCGCATCGCGGTGCCGAGTCTGTCGAACAGCCTGATCAGCCTGATCAAGGACACCTCGCTCGTGTCCGTCATCACGGTGACCGAGTTGCTGCGCAGCGCGCAGGAAATCATCGCGTCGACCTACCAGCCGCTGCCGCTTTATCTTGCGGCCGCGGCCGTGTACTGGGTGCTGTGTCAGGTGCTCGAGTGGGCGCAGCGCTGGTACGAGCGGCGGCTGTCGCTGCCGACGCGGCACTGAGCGCCGCCCACTCCCTTTCGTTGTCCCCAGCGGCTCATTCCCCAGCGAACTTGAGCCCCAACGCCGCGCGCGCCGCGTCGGCCATCGCGATCATCTGTCGCGACGTGTCGTGCGGCATCAGCGGACTCTCCAGCACACCCGCGCGAATCAGCTCGCAAAAGTGCGCGGTCTCGTAGTTCAAGCCGCCGCCTTCGAACGGTTCGTCGAGTTCGACGACGCGGCCATCCGCATAACGGATCGTCGCGCGCGACGGGTTCCACCACGGCTCGTGCAGCGTCACGTGACCGCCTTGGGCCATCAGCAGCGCATCGCCCTTGCCATGCAGATCGAGCCCGCAGAATAGCTGCGCGATACCGCCGCGCTCGTGCTGGCTGTTCAGACTCGCGAACGTATCGACGCCGGTCGCGCCAAGCCGGCCGAAGGTCTGCACGTCGCGTGGCGCGCCGAGCCAGTCGACCGCGAGAAACATCTCGTAGATGCCGATATCGAGCAGCGCGCCGCCCGCATGCTCGAACGACAGCGACGGATGATCGGCCGGCACGCCCGGCACCGAGCAGCCCGCGCGCACGAGCCCGACCTCGCCGATCGGCTCGGTCGCGAGGTGCTCGCGCAACCTTCTGTAGAGCGGATAGAACGGCGGCTTCATCGCTTCCATGAAGAGCCGTTGCGAAGCGCGCGCGGAGTCGAGCACGCGCTCGAGCTGCGGACGATTGATACACGCGGGTTTCTCGCACAGCACGTGCAGCCCCACTTGCAACGCGGCGATCGCATAGTCGGCGTGACTGTCCTGCAGCGTCGCGATATAGAGCGCGTCGATGCCGCTCGCGAGCAGCGTGTCGAAACTGTCGCAGACGGCGCCGCCGAATTCATCGGCGAACGCCTGGGCCGGTTCCACGCGACGCGACCACAGCGCCGCGAGCCGCGTCCGCGGCACGAACGCGAGCCCTTGCGCGAAGCGGCGCGCAATCCGGCCGGTGCCGACGATCCCCCAGCGGATCTCGCGCGATGAAGTGGTGTCCTGCGCTGCCCGATCGGTCGGTTGGGTGCTGGCAGCGTGCGGTGCCGCTGTCGTATCTGTCATCGTGTGTGCAAAGGTCCATGCGGTTCGGAACAGCCGCTATTGTCACCGATGCCGCTTGCGAACGCGGCGAACCCGGCCAATCGAACCATGCGGCATCACTGCCGCGCACCGACCTTCGACACCCCACCCCGCCGCTCCCGCCGGACATTGACATACGCTCGGTCCGCGCTCGCAATCACGCTCAAACCCGCGCCGGCGGCTCCGCGGAAAACCGCCCGCCGACCTCCTCGGCCGCGTAATCGATCATCGCGAGCGCAGCGATCTCGGCCTCCTTCGGATCGCGCCGCTCGATCGCTTCGATGACGCGCTGATGCGATGCGATCGCACTCTCCCACAGCCCTTCCCGGTCGTGCACGATCGGATTGAGGGTCGACAGCGCGCCGCGAATGATCGCCGCCATCTGCTTGAAGAACTGGTTGCCGCTCGCGATCACGATGCGCGTATGGAACAGCTCGTCGGCTTCCTGATAGCCGGCCTCGCCCGGACGGATCATGCGAAACGCCTCGAACGCCTCGCGAATCGCCGCGACTTCCGCGGCACTGCCGCGCGCGGCCGCCTGCGCCGACGCGCGCGGTTCGATCAGCATGCGAAACTCGATCACGTCACGCAGAAACATCGGATCGGGCTTTGCGCGGAAACGCCAATTGACGACGTCCTCGTCGATCATGCGCCAGTCGCTCATCGGCCGGATGCGCGTGCCGATCTTCGGCCGCACGTCGAGCATGTCGCGCGCGAGCAGCATCGATAGCGCCTCGCGCATCACGGTGCGGCTCACATCGAATTCCTTCGACAGCACATCCTGCGGCGGCAGAATCGCGCCGTATTTTTCCTCGACGATGCCGCTGACGAGCCCGTCCATGACTTTGCTCACCAACGAGCGATCCTTGTTTGCGTGTTCCATGACATATCCCCGAAGCGGTGTTGACCCCGCGTGGCCTGTTGATTGAAGGGCCCGTACGTATCTGTTATGCCAATAGAATCGTTTTTCGATACGTTGCAAGCTTCGAAACGGATGCGCCAGTGGGACACTTCCTGACAGGGTTATCCCTCTGAAGATTTGTTTCGTTCGTGTAACGCCATCTGTTTCGCCAGGCACAAAGCTCGCTCGTCAAAGCGTGCCTGCGTTGTGGGGTTTGAATTGTGCGCATTCGCACGTTGGCGTGATGAAATTGTCTGATTTGCACGGACGTGGTCGGACGCCTGCGTGTTCCGGCGAACAAAGATCGGCTCCTGCGCCTCCGACAGCACGCTGACGCCGAACAGCTCGGCGTCCATCAGCCGTGCAAGCGCACGATGTCGTCTTCGCCGGGAGCGCCGCCCGACTGCACCTCGATGATTTCCAGCGGCGTCTTGCCAGCATTTTCGAGCCGATGCCTGACGCCCAGCGGAATCAACGTCGACTGATTCTCCGACAGCAGGAAGCGCTCGTCGCCGTCCTTGCTCGACGCGTCCCACACCGAGTCCCAGGCGCCGGTGTCCGACCAGCCCGCGTCGAGCGGCACCGTCACGCCGACGAGACGCGCGTCGGTGCCGATGCGCTCCATCACCGCATAGTCGACTGAGTCGGACGGACACGCGGCGAACGCGTCGCGCGCGAGATGCAGCGCGCCGGCCTCGTCGATGCTCGCGCCTGCGAATGCGTCCTCGCAGGCCGCCGCGATCAGCGGACGGCACAGGCCGATCGCGTCGAGCCACACCGACGCGCGCACCACGAACATGCCGCTGTTCCACCAGTACTCGCCCGACGCGAAGTAGCGCTCGGCCAGCTCGGCATCGGGCTTCTCGACGAAACGCTCGATCGTCCGCGCGCCCCGGTTTCCCAAGGCCGCGGCGGTGCGGATATAGCTGTAGCCGGTCGCCGCGCGCTGCGGCGGCACGCCGAGCGTGACGATCGCGCCCCGCGAAGCATGCGCGAGCGCTTCGTTGAGCGCCGCGCCGAACGCCGCTTGATCGACGATCGGATGATCGGCGGGCAGCGCGACCAGCATCGGATCGTCGCCGGCCGCGGCCGACGCGCGCGCGGCGAGCGCCGCGACAGTCAGCGCCGGAGCGGTGTTGCGCGCCATCGGTTCGAGCAGTATGCGCACCGGCTTGCGGTACTGCTCGAGGCGCTCGAGCGTCGGCAGCCGCAGTTCCTCGCAGCAGACCACCAGCGGCGCGGCGGGCGGCGTGGTGCGGGCCGCGTCGGGCGCGGCCGGGTCGAACGCATCGTCGAGCCGGCGCAGCGTCGCTTCGAGCAGCGACTGGTCGCCCATCAGCCCGATCCGCTGCTTCGGATTGCGTTCGCGCGACAGCGGCCACAGCCTCGCGCCGGAGCCGCTCGCGAGAATCACCGGTTGCACGGTCAGTTCGCGCAGCGCGGCGGCGGTCCCAGCCTGCGGCGCGGGCGAATTACCTGGTTCTACCATTCGATTCATTTGCGATCCTGTCGAATCCAGATCCTGTTCACGGGCCGGCATGACGCCAGCAAGTGCCTCGTGGTCGCAAGCGTGTTCAGTCGTATGCGCGCGACACACACTGCGGCCTGGGCGCCCCTGTCTGTCCGCGTGCTCCCTATGCTTCTCCGAACGGACGCAACGCCCCCGCGGCGCGATGTTCATCGTGCCTGTGCAGCTCGCCGTCGAGCGCCGCGCTGTCGGGCTGACGCAGCTTCGTGAAGCCGCCGCGATAGACGTTCTCGACGTAGGACATGATGTTTTCCTGCGCCACCGACGACAGGATCGCGTGATCGGTGTGCTTGCAGAAGGCCACGTGAATGCGCGTGAAGCGCGCGAGCCGCGTGCCGCGCACGCCGAAGTAGCGCTCGAGCTCCTCGACGCCTTCGTCCAGCACACCGAACACCAGGTGCGTGTCGACGCCCCGTGCTTCGAGGTTCGCGAACAGATGCCGCTCGTCACGCGCGCCGAATTCGAGGCCACACAGTTGCTCGATCCGGTCGGCCAGCGTTTCGCCGGTCCGCGCGAGCTGGCGTACCACCAGCTCGCGCACGAGGCCCCAGCCGCCCGTCTCGCCCTTGAGCACGCGCAGCCATTTGCCCGGCTGCTTCATCGAGCGCATGTAGTTGCGCGTCGAGCCGAACGCGGACACCGGGATCATCGGCTTGCCGTGTTCGTCGCAGACGTTACGCCATCTGAACTTCTGCACGTTGACGATCACCGCGCCCACCACCGCCGCTTCGCGCATCGCCGCATGCAGGCCGGTGTAGGCGCCCGAGCAGATGCCGAGCAGCAGCGCGCCCGCATGACCGCGCGCGGCAAGCCAGCGCGACGCGTACGCGGCGTCGCCGACACTCGACTGAGAGTACAGCGCGTCGAGGCTCAACGTGTCGCACGACGGCATGCTGTCGCCGACACCACGGACGTCGATGCGCAGCGACGCGATCCCCTGGCGTGCGAGACGCCGCGCGAAATGTACGCCGAAACGCCCATTGCCGATCCGCGACACCGCGCCGGTATTGAGCAGCAGCACCGCCGGGGCGCGCGCCGCCGCGGCGCCGTCGGGCCGGCAGTAGATGCCGAACACCTTGCCCTCGTTCAGCCACACCGGCGTCTCGTGCAGCCTCGGCGCGACATAGTGGCCGCCCGCCGGCTCTTCCCCTCGCTCGGGCACGCGCGCCACCGTTTGGGCCGTTTGGGCCGTTTGCGCGCTCCCCGCCAGCAGCCAGTTCTCGATGGTCTCGAACGCGGCGTGCGGTATTTCGCTTTCGAGCGGTTCCATCATGAAGCGGCTGTATTCGTCGAACGGGTGACGCTCGAGCTCGACGCCATGTTCGCTGTAATGCGCGGCGAGCGCACCGGCGCGAGCCGGGTTCAGTGAATCGAGCAGCAGCACGCGCGCAGCCGGCCGGCTCGTCGCGCGATACAGATCCGCCGCGTGCAGGCTTTGCAGCGTGTCGCGATACATGCGAAAGCCATACGCTTCGACGAACTCGTCGGTATCGGGCTCGACCACGCAATCCATCGCGGCCGGATCGTTCAACCACTGCCGGTAATGCGCGCGCAATTCACGCTGGTAAGTCTTGCCCGACAGCACCGGCGACATCAGCACGAGACCGTGCACATCCCCAAGTTCCTGCGCGGCAAGCGCGGCCAGCATGCCGCCGAGACGCAGACCGCACACGCTGACACGCTCGACGCCGGTCGCCTCGCGCAGCTGCGCGACCGCCTGCTTGACGCTGTCGATCCATGCGCGCCACAGGCCGGCGTCGGTCGGGTCGCCGGCTGAATCGCCGGTCGCCGGGTAGTCGAAGCGCAGCACCGGCATGCCGCGCGCGGCGAGGCGCTCGGCGAGCCGGCGCATGCCGCGATACGTGCACAGCGTGTCGTAGCCAAACGGGGAACACATCACAACGCCATCCGGGCCGTTGGCTGGATGCAACCAGCCGAATTTGCCGTCGAAGACGATGGGTCTCACGGTCCGCTCCTTACTCTTCCTTTTCAAATGATTACAACAAAGGTGCTCTCGCGCATATGTGCGTCGCGCCACATTAGTTTGGGTTCCGAATCGCGCTGCGCTGGCGTGTGTCGATGAGCGTGCTGTGCAGTGCAGCATGCCCCGCGCGTGGACCGACGCGCGGCGGATCGCGTCGGTCATGCGCTGTGGTCGATGCCGGCGGCTGCGTGCAGCGTGCCGCGAGCATTACGTGATGGAGACGGCGCGGGCGCGCTTAGGAATGCTCCGCAATGCGGTGCGCGCGGCCGGCTCGTGGCTAACCACTGCGCTACCCACCCTATGAGCTTTGCCATTTAACCCCCTCCCGATCGCGGCTATCTGTACGGCCACCCACACAGTCACGCGGCGCCCGGGGGCAAGATGCAAGACCTGCGACGCGTTGATGCCGCCGCGTATGTCCGCGCGGCCCTTCTCACCGGCCCGGCAATGGAACATGGAACGAAGCATCGTCAGGAACATCTTCATCAACCTTGCCGGCGCCGTCGCGCCGACCTTCGTTTCCCTCGTGACCGTGCCCACCTACATTCATCTGCTGGGCGCCGAGCGTTACGGGGTGATCAATCTGGTGTGGGCGCTGATCGGCTACTTCAGCGTCCTCGATCTGGGCACCAGTCTGGCGACCGAAAACCAGATCGCCAAGGCTCGCGCGGCCAGCGACGATTCGATCGAACCGATTTTCTGGAGTGCGTGGTTCATGAATCTCGGTACCGGCATCATCGGCGGCGCGCTGATTTATGCCGGAGCCATCGTCTACATCACCTACGGCGTGAAAATCGAGCCGACGTTCCAGCATGAAGTGATGGCGAGCCTGCCGTGGATCGCGGTCTCTGTGCCGATCGCGAACGTGACCTGGGTGTTCGCGGGCGCGATTACCGGCGTCGAGTGCTTCACGAGCTACAACATCAACCAGACGCTCGGCACCGCGCTGTTCCAGTTGCTGCCGATCGCGGCGGTCCTCTGCTTTTCGCCGTCACTGGCGATCGCGATTCCAGCCGCCGTGATCGCGCGTTTCGTCGGCGGCCTGATGCTGGGCGTGGCCGCCATTCGCGCGCTCGGCATTCGCCGTATGCGGATGCCGCAATGGCGCTTGATGATCGGGCTGTTCCGCAACGGCCGCTGGCTGCTGATGTTTTCCGGCGCCAACATGATCGCGTCGACGCTCGACCGCGTGTTCATCGGCGGACTGCTCGGCGCGCGCTTCGTCACTTACTACGCGACGCCGCAAAACCTGATCAATCGATTGAACCTGCTGCCGCTCGCGATGGTGCGCACCCTGTTTCCGCGACTGTCGGCGGCGTCGCGCGAGGATGCGGATGCGCTCGCGCACAACGCGCTCGCGTTTCTCAATGGAGCATTTACGCCATGCGTGATCATCGCGCTGTTCGCCCTGAAGCCGTTTTTGCTGCTGTGGCTCGGACCGCAGCTCGCCGCCGCGGCGCCGGTCGCGAGCGTGCTGATCCTCGGCGTGTGGCTGAGCGGCCAGTCGAGCATCCTCGGCAGCCTGTTGCAGGCGCAGACCCATCCCGTGGCAGTGGCGAGCGTCAGCTGGCTTCAGTTGCCGTTCTTTACCGGCGCGTTATGGTGCGGCATCCACTGGTTCGGCATCATGGGCGCGGCGGTCGTCGTCGTGCTGAAGGTGCTGCTCGATTACTCGGTGTTGCTCGCGTTCTCACGGCTGCATGCATGGACGATCGTGCGCAACATGCTCGCGCATCTCGCGTTTCTGCTCGTCGCGCTCGCGCTTGCGGATTCAATCAGCGCGTTGCTGCTGGCGATCGTCGTCGCGCTCGCGTTGAGCGCGGCGAACTTCGGCATGTCGCTGCGCGGGTCGAGCGAGTTGCGCGACGCGCTTTACAGGCTCTGGCTGCGTTGCGCGCCGTCGTCGGGACGGGCACGAGGCTGAGTCCCGGCGCGCGCAATCAATGACGCCGGTCCACCGCTCGTTCACGGTCGGTGGACCTGGATGCCAAGGCTGAAAACACGTACCCAGCCGACGCGGCATCACAACAGTTCGAACGTATTGACGAACGATGCGCCGTCGCGCTCGCGGCGCCTCAGACCGAAGCGCGCCTGAGCGCCGCGCACCTGACGCGTGAGACCGATGAACGGCATGCCGTGTTCGAGGTACGGTCCCTCCGTCTTGCGAAAGCCGAACTGCTCGTAGAACCCGCGCAAACCAAGCGGTGCGCTCACGCGCGTGGCGCGGCCCGGCCAGCGTTGGGCGACCGCTTCGAGCACACGCTCGATCAGCATCTCGGCGGTGCCGTCGCCGCGCCGCAGCGGACTCGTCAGCACCTTGTCGATCGTCACTTCCGGATCTTCGGAATCGCCGGGCTGCACCCGCGCATAGGCGAGCACCGGCATCGGCCGCGCCATGTCTTCGACCGCGAACACATGCAAGGCCTGTTCGTCGCGACCGTCCGCGTCGAGGCACACATGCGACTGCTCGACGACGAATACCGCACTGCGCGCACGCAGTACGACATACAACTCACGTGCAGATAGCTGATCGAACTCCAGCGTTTTCCAGTTCATCACGCCCCCGGCTGTCAAAATTTTCGGCGGGTCCGGCGATGCCTGCCGTGCGCGACGGCAGGCCGATCCATGACGGTCCCTCATCATCGACTACACGGTAACGTGCGCTAAAGATGTGCTTCCGTGCGCCATCGCACTGACGCTCGGGGTTGACGATCCTTAAATACGAGCCAACGAAGCGCAGCCTTGCCACGTTCGCCCGGTATCGCAGATGGCTTCACGCAGGCCCGCCTGCAACACTGCACTGCACCATCGCGAACGCACGCCGCGGTCTTCGCACCGCACGAAACTACACACGAAAATCAGGTGCCGACGTCATTCGACCTCGGTACCCATCGGCAGACCTTTGACCATAAGGGAGCACTGCATGAAAACTGCATTGAGACGCATCCTTTCCGAATCCGCACGCCTGGATGTCCCGCTGGAAAGCCTCGCCGACGACGCCGACCTCTATGCTGCCGGACTCTCATCGCTCGCGACCGTGCATCTGATGCTTGCGATGGAAGACGAATTCAACGTCGAAATTCCTGACCGTATGCTGACGCGCCGCCTGTTCTCGAGCCTCGACTCGATGGCCGCCGCGATGACGGAGTTGCAGCAGGCCAAGGCGGCAGCATGAGTGCGCCGCTGCTGGATCAGGCCGCCGCAGCGGCCTGCGGGGCGGCCTCGAACTCGACTACTGACGCCCGGACCGGCGACGGCCGGGGCGCTGCCACCGGGACGCTGAGCGCGCTCGATACCGGTCCCGAATGGCGTGCTGCAGCGCATCGTTGCGCGGCGATCGCCGCGCAGTACGCGGACGCCGTGGACCGCGAGGCGCGCTTTCCGGTCGAGGCGTTCGACGCGCTCAAGGCCGAGCGTTTGCTGTCGGCGATGGTGCCGACCGCTTTCGGCGGCGCGGGCCTGTCGCTTGCCGATATCGGTGCGATCTGCGAAACGCTGGCGCAGGGCTGCGCATCGACCGCGATGATCTATGCGATGCATCAGATCCAGGTCGCGTGCATCGACTCTCATCGCGGCGCCTGCGCCTGGCAAGCGAGCCTGCTTGCACAACTGGCCGAGCAGCAATGGCTGCTCGCGTCGGCGACGTCGGAAGAGACGATCGGCGGCAACATGCGCACGAGCGCGTGCTCGGTGGAGCTCGATGGCGCGCGTTTTCGGATCGAAAAGCTCGCACCGACGATCTCGTACGGCGCGCACGCCGACGGCATCCTCGTGACCGCGCGGCGCACCGCCGACGCGGCCGCGTCCGACCAGGTGCTGATCGTCGCGCTGCGCGCCGATACGCAGCTCGAGCGGCGTGGCGGCTGGGACGCGATGGGCATGCGCGGCACCTGCAGCGAGGGCTTCCGGCTGGTCGCGACGGGACTGGCCGAACAGATCCTCGCGACGCCGTTCGCCGACATCGCCGATCAGACCATGCTGCCCGTGTCGCACACGCTGTGGGCGTCGGTATGGACCGGCATCGCCGTCGACGCGGTCAATCGCGCGAAAGCGTTCTTCCGCGCGCAGGCGCGCGCGAAGCCCGGCACGATGCCGCCGGCGGGCCTGCGGCTCGCCGAAGCGGTCGGGCTGCTGCAGATGATGCAGGCGCGTCTATCGGTGGCGCTGGAGGCCGCCCGCGCCGCGCATCAGGCACGCGAGGGCGCGACCCAGGCGGACGCCCCGCTCGCGGCGATGCTCGGTTTCGCGTCGGACATGAACACGCTGAAGACCAGCATTTCGACCACCGCACTGCAGGTCGTACAGGAAGTGCTGATGATCTGCGGCATGGCGGGCTACAAGAACGGCACGCCCTATAGCGTCGGCCGCCATCTGCGCGACCTGCACTCGGCGCCCTTGATGATCAATAACGACCGTATCGCGCAGAACACCGCGAGTCTGCTGCTCGCGCAACGTCCTGCCGCGCCGGGGAGACCCTGAATGAAGCTGATGACCGATACCGCCGCTATCGCCGCGGCCGCCGCCGCCACGGACGTGGGGCCTTCGCTCACGCTGCGCGACGAGATGCTGGCCGCCGGCCTGCTGATCGATACCGGTGAAAACGGACTGTATGGCCGCAGCCAGGTTTTCGAGGACGTGATCGACCGGCTGAACCTCGCGATTACGCAGCTGGGTAAAGATCAGCAAGCCGAAGTATTGCGTTTTCCGCCCGCGATGCGCCGCACCGACTTCGAGGATAGTGAATACCTGAAAAGCTTTCCGAATCTCGCGGGCACCATCCATTCGTTTCGCGGCGACGACATGGGCCACCACCGTCTGCTGCGCGCGCTCGACGATGCAATGGCCGATAGCGACGACGACCGCGGCGACGCGTGGCTCGCGCAACAGAAACCGACGCGCGTCGTGCTGACGCCGGCCGCCTGCTATCCGATCTATCCGGTGATGGCGCGGCGCGGCGCGCTGCCCGCCGACGGCCGCACCGTCGACGTGCTGTCGTACTGCTTCCGTCATGAGCCGTCGCTCGATCCGGGCCGCATGCAGATGTTCCGTCAACGGGAATACGTGCGTCTCGGCAGCCCCGAGCAGGTGATGGCGTTCCGGCAGATGTGGATCGAGCGCGGCTCGCTGCTTGTGAAGCTGCTAGGCTTGCCGGTCGAAGTCGATCTCGCGAACGATCCGTTCTTCGGCCGCGGCGGCAAGATCGTCGCCGATAGTCAGCGCGCGCAGGCGCTCAAGTTCGAGTTGCTGATCGCGGTCGCCGATCCGCGCGGCAAGACGGCCTGCCTGTCGTTCAACTATCACATGGACCACTTCGGCGCGATCTGGAAGATCGCCTGCGAAGACGGCGCGACCGCGCATACGGGCTGTGTCGGCTTCGGCATGGAACGCATCACGCTCGCGCTGTTCCGTCATCATGGGCTCGACGTCGACGCGTGGCCCGACGAGGTGCGCGCGCTGCTGTGGGGCGATACCGAGACCCGCGTCGCGGATGCGCTGCAGGCGGCGCAATCTACGCAAACCGCGACCGTCGCCGGGGAGCGCGCATGAATCCATCGCCGACTTCGGCGCTTGCCGGCGCGCTCGCCAACTCGTCGCTGCCGCGACGCGCAGGCGATCCGCCGACGCATCAGCAGACCCACGCGTTGCCCGGTGCCGGCACGCAGTTGCGCGAGCACGTAGCGCACGCGCTGCATCAGGGCGAACGCGTGTGGCAGGAGACCAACTGCTATGTCGATCTGTGGATCGAGCTGCTGCACGGCTTCGGGCTCGATCCGCGCGCGGCGCTCGCGTTCACGGTCACGCAGGATTTCGAAGGCGATCAGTTCACGTTCTTCAAGTTTCCGCTCGATGATCTCGAACGTCTGTATGGCACCCAGGTGCAGGAGCTCGCGATCTACGACTCGCTCGAAGAACGCGTGCTCGCGCAGACGCTGCGCGGCCACACCGTGCTCGTCGAGGTCGACGGCTACTACCTCCCCGATACGCGCGCGACCTCGTATCGCCGCGAGCATCCGAAGACCACGATCGGCATCGACTTCGTCGACACCGCCGCGCGCCGCCTCGGCTATTTCCACAACACCGGCTACCACCGGCTCGAGGGCGACGACTACGACGGCGTGTTTCGCAAGCTGCCGCATTTCGCCGCGCAGCCCGATCTGCTGTTTCCCTACGTCGAGTTCGCCAAGCAGGCGCGGCCCGCGCTCGAAGGCACCGCGCTCGCGGAGGCGTCGGCGGAACTGCTGTGCGCGCATCTGGAACGGCGTCCGTTGACCAATCCGATTTCGCAATGGCGTGCCGCGTTTCCCGCGCATCTCGATACGCTGTTCGAGCGCGACGAGGCGTACTTCCATCTGTACTCGTTCAATCTGATGCGGCAGCTCGGCGCGAACTTCGAGTTCCTGTCGAAGTATCTGCAGTGGCTGTTCGCGCAAGGCTTCGAGATCCCGCCGACGATACCGGCCGCCGCGCAAAGCATCGCGTCGGAGTCGATGGTGATGCAGTTCCGGCTCATTCGCGCGATCGCGCGCGGCCGTCTCGATACCTGCGAAGACTGCTTCGACGTGCTTGAAAGCGCTTATGAAAAAACGCTGCCGCCGCTGGCCGCTCTGGTGCGCTAATACGGTGATGCGTGGTTGCGCGCACTTCGTGCCGCGCGGTTTTTCCGGGAATTGACCGTGGATGTATCGACACTCGATCCGCCCGCTGACGAGGGCGATGCTGGCCGTGCGCGCGCGACCGGCGCGATCGCGCAAGCGCATGATGCAGGCACTGCCCGCGCCGCGCCCTCGCTATGGCCGCAACGGCTCGACACCGGCTGGGCCTGTCTGAGCACCGCGCCGCACGCCTATGAGTCGCCGGCCGATCTGCCCGCGCAAGGCTGGCTCGCCGCGCAGGTGCCCGGCACCGTCGCGAGCGCGCGGCTCGCCGCCGGTCTGCTCGATGTCGATCACCCGCCACCGCTCGCATTCGACGATCACTGGTATCGCGTCACGCTGATCGGTACGGGGCGGCGCCGCTTGCGTTTTCATGGACTCGCGACGCTCGCGCAAGTGTGGCTCGACGATGTGAAGCGGCTCGAGTCCGCATCGATGTTCATCGCCCATGATCTGGATATCGAACTGGATGGCCGCGCGACGCTCGTGCTGTGCTTTCGCTCACTGACGCCAGCGTTGGCGGCCAAACGCTCGCGTGCGCGCTGGCGGCCGCGGCTCGTGTCGCCGCCGACGCTTCGCAATGTGCGCACCACGCTGCTCGGCCATATGCCCGGCTGGTGTCCGTCGATTCAGACGGTCGGCCCGTGGCGTCCGATCGAAATGCTCGGCGACGCGCCGCACGCATTCGACACGATTGATCTGACCAGCCGGCTCGAGCAAGAGGATGGGGTTGTTTCGTTGACTTTACGTTTCGTACGCCCCCACGACATCGCGGCCTGCCGCGCGACACTTTCTTGCGGCGACCATGTTTCGTCTTTGCAATGGCACGATGCATATACACTCACCGGCGACGTGCGCGTGCCCCACGCGAAACGCTGGTGGCCGCATACGCATGGAGAGCCCACTTTATATCCTCTGACGTTGCAGTTCGTCGACGGCAACGTGACCTCTCAGTCTCTGGGCTCGATCGGCTTTCGTCGTATCGAAGTGGACCGCGGCGCCGATGCTGCGGGTTTCGCCTTGCGCGTGAATGAAGTGCCCGTATTCTGTCGCGGCGCATGCTGGACCAGCGCCGATCTCGTCACGCTAGCAGGCACCGAAACGCAATTGCGCCATACGTTCGAGCTCGCGCGCGCCGCTGGCATGAACATGCTGCGCGTCGGCGGCACGATGCTCTATGAGTCCGATCTGTTTTATGCGCTCGCCGACGAGTACGGCCTGTTGATCTGGCAGGACTTCGCGCTGGCGAATTTCGACTACCCGAACGATGCCGCGTTCAGCGCATTGATCGAGCGCGAAGCGAGCCAGTTCCTGAGCCGCACGCGTCGCTTTGCCTCGCTCGCGGTGCTGTGCGGCGGCAGCGAGGTCGACCAGCAGGCGGCGATGTTCGGACTGCCCGCGGCGCAGCGCGCGCAAGCGTTGTTTACCGAGCTGCTGCCCGCGCTCGTCGCGCGCGAACGTGAGGACGTGCCCTATGTCAGCAATTCGCCATCGGGCGGCGCGTGGCCGTTCTCGACCAACGAGGGCGTCACGCACTACTACGGCGTCGGCGCGTATCAGCGCCCGCTCGCCGACGTGCGCCGCGCGCAGGTGCGCTTCGCGGCCGAATGCCTGGCATTCGCCAACGTCCCCGACGAGGCGACGCTGCACGACGCGCTCGGCACGATCCACACGCACGATCCGCGCTGGAAAGCCGCCGTGCCGCGCGATCCTGGCGCAGGCTGGGATTTCGACGACGTGCGCGATCATTATTTGCAGGCGCTTTACGGCGTCGAGCCGGCGCGCTTGCGCTATGAAGATGCGGCGCGTTATCTGGATCTGTCGCGCGCGGTGGTTGCCGAGCTGATCGGCGACGTGTTCGCCGAGTGGCGGCGCGCGGGCTCCTCGTGCGGCGGCGGCCTCGTGTGGCAGTTGCAGGATCTGCGCGCGGGCGCGGGCTGGGGCGTGATCGACGCGACGGGACGGCCGAAAAGCGCGCTGCACGGCTTCGCGCAGACACTGCAGCCGTTGCAGATCACGCTCACCGACGAAGGCCTGAACGGCCTCGATATTCATCTGATCAACGAGCGCGCACAAACGTTTTGCGGCGAACTCGAACTGGTCTGTCTGCGCGACGGCAGCGTGAAGGTCACTTCCGCGCGACGCGCGCTGACGCTTGCCCCGCGCAGCCTGCAACGCATCAGTGCGGCCGCGCATCTGGGCCAGTTCTTCGATTTCACGCATGCGTACCGCTTCGGCCCACGCGCGCACGATGTCACGATTGCAACGCTCTACGATGCCGCGAGTGGCGAGATCGTGTCCGAAGCGTTTCATCTGCCCGAGCGTAGCGTGCACGCGCGTGATGACCTCGGTATGACCGTCGAGGTCGAACGTCGTGACGACGGCAGCGGCTGGCAGCTTGCGATCGAAACGAAGCGCTTTGCGCGCTTCGTTCATATCATTGACCCTCGTTATCGCGCGGTGCGCGACTGGTTCCATCTCGCGCCGAACCGGCGCTGTATCGTGCCGCTGCATGCGCTCGAACCGCTGCTGCCGACCGCCTTCGCGGCGTCGCCGCAAGAACTCGTTGCTCCTGCATCAAACGCGGCCTTTAAAGTGGATGAAACATGCGGGGCACCCCAGGGGGAAGTCCGCGCGATCAATGCGCTATCCGCCATCTTCTACGGCTAGTGGTCATTCCGAACTAGTCGCACGTACGCGAAGCGCCCCAAAGCTCGCTTCGCAGGTCTCGAACTGTCTGCCCGGCTCGCTCACTGTTGGCTCGAACGCGACTGTTGCCTGCTTTGAGAGGCCTTACGTGCGACAGCGCACGCACTCCATTTAACACTTCTGAATCATTTCCGGCACTTCACGAGGAGCGCTTCAAAACGTGCATGCGGCGCCAGGTTCAAATCTGAGACAGCTTCGACAGCACCCAGTTTTTGGCCGTGAAGCCTTTGATATCAAGGGATTCGCCCAAACCCGAAGCTTTCATACGATGCATTCCCCATCCGGCAGGGGTGTGCAGAACTGAAACAAAAAGCCGCTTTTACTCTCCCGACGCGCTCCGGGTTTCTTCGCTGCGCCGCATCAGCAGGCGTTTTCCCTAACGTTGGCACGGTCCTCGCTACTACCTCCACGCAACAGAGTGTCACCGCACACGAGCGCAACAACAGAGGCGGTGGCAGACAGGCCTAAAACGGGGCCGATGTGTTCATCCAGGCTGCTCGCCGGGCAGCCCACTCCCGAGGATGCGGGCATCGGATCAAATAAACGGAGAGAGTCGCGCGAGGCGCGACTTTCATGCGAGGACCGATCATGTTGACACTTCAATCCGATTTGCACGGTAACCATCTGCTGGGCGCAATGCCGTCGCACGAATGGCAGGCACTAGCTCCCCACCTCGAACTGGTTCATTTGCGCACCGAGCAACTGCTATGCGACTCGGGTCAACGGATCCATCATGTGTACTTCCCCACCACCGCGATCATCTCGATGCTCTCGACGATGGAAGACGGCAGCTCCGTCGAGATCGCCGCGGTCGGCCGCGAAGGCATGACCGGCGTGCCGGTCCTCACGGGCGGCGAAACCATGCCCAACCGCGTACAGGTGCAATGCGCGGGCTTCGCCTACCGGATGAGCGCACAGGCGCTCAAGCAGCAGTTCGCGCGGTCCGACTTTCTGCGCCGCCTGATGCTGCTGTATATGCACGCTCTTCTGACCCAGGTCGCGCAGACCGCCGCGTGCAACCGCCATCACTCGCTCAACAAGCAACTGTGCCGCTGGCTGCTGATCGAGGTGGACCGCGTGGCGTCGAACGATCTGATCGTCACGCAGCAGCTGATTGCCGACATGCTCGGCGTGCGCCGCGAAGGCATCACCGAAGCGGCCGGCAAGCTGCACGACGAAGGCCTGATTCATCATAGCCGCGGTCATATCAAGGTGCTCGACCGCAAGGGCCTCGAAGCCCGCGCGTGCGAATGCTACGGCCTCGTGAAACGCGAATTCGATCGTCTGCTGCCGCGACTGCGCCAGGCCGAGACCGTCGAATAAGCGGCACGCGGCTCGATGACCGGGGTCGATTTGCCTATGTTCAGGATTACTGCTCGATGTCTCGACGCACTGTTCGTGATTGCAGGCGGTCTGCTCGCCCACTGGATGCGCTTTTCCGCGCCGATCGCGTTCGCCGATACCGAGCGTCTTCTGATCGCGTTCAAGTGTGTGCTGGTTCTGTTGCTGTTTCCGGGCTTCGGGGTCTATGAGACGTGGCGCGGCAAGGCGCTCGCGCCGGTGCTCGCGCGAATCGCCGCCGCGTGGCTCACGGTGGTCGCGACCGCGCTCCTGCTCGCGTTCACGCTGCATCGGACGGATGCGGTATCGCGCCTGTGGCTCGGCTACTCGACGCTGATCTCCGGCGCGTTGATCATCGCGACACGCTGCATCATGCACGTGGTGCTGCGCTTCGTACGTCGCCGCGGCATGAACGCGCGCACCGTCGCGATCGTCGGCGCACCGGGGTTTGCGCGCACGCTGCTCGCGCATCTCGAGCATGCGCCGCAAGCGGGCTTCAAACCGGTGTGCGTGTTCGACACCAGCGTGCAAGGCCACGACGCGTATGGCGCGCGTCTGACCCGCCTACCCGTGCTGACGGATCTGGAAGCGTTCGCGACGAAGGTACGCAATGACCGCGTGAACGAAGTGTGGCTCGCGTTGCCGCTTTCCGAGGAACACACGATCTACCGCTTCACGCGCACCTTCAGACACGACTTCGTCAATCTGCGCTTCATTCCCGACGTGCGCAGTCTGTCGCTGTTCAATCAAGCGATCGTCGATGTCGTCGGTTTGCCGACGCTGAATCTGAGCGCGACGCCATTCTCGTCGCCGCAGATGTGGCCCAAGCTGATGTTCGACCGCCTGTTCGCCGTGCTCGCGCTCATCGTGCTCGCGCCGGTGTTCGCCGTGCTCGCGATCGGCATCAAGCTCACGTCGCCGGGGCCGGTGTTTTTCCGGCAGATCCGCAAGGGCGTCGACGGCCAGCCGTTCGGCATCTACAAGTTCCGCTCGATGACCGTGCACCAGGAAGAGCACGGCCAGATCACGCAGGCGACCCGCAACGACTCGCGCGTGACGAAGCTCGGCAGCTTCATGCGCCGCACGAGTCTCGACGAGCTGCCGCAGTTTCTGAACGTGCTGCTCGGTCAGATGTCGGTGGTGGGTCCGCGTCCGCATGCGGTCGAACACGATGATCTGTACAAGGACCAGGTATACGGCTACATGCACCGTTACCGCATCAAGCCCGGCATCACCGGCTGGGCCCAGGTCAACGGCTATCGCGGCGCGACCACCAAGGTCGAGAAGATGGAAGCGCGCGTGAAGTTCGATCTCTTCTATATCCAGAACTGGTCGTTCTGGTTCGACATGAAGATCGTCTTCATCACGATTTTCAAGGGCTTTGTCGGCCGCAACGCGTTCTGACCATGCCATCGAGGGAATCGCATCCGGGAGTGTCGGTCATCGTGCCGGCACTGCGGCGCATGCGAAGTGCGGGTACTGAAGGCGGTGCGCTGAAGGATCGCCGGAATGCGCCTGCGTTCCATTCGAGAAAAACACCCAACCGAGCAACAACGCGTACACGCCGCTGCGAATAGAAGCGCCAACGCCGGCGGCCCGATCGACAGCCGCCGTGGTTGACGCAAGATGAGCAGCCGCGACGGACCACGTCATGGACGGGTCCGCCGCGCGACACCGCCTCTACAGGAACGCGCTGACATCGGTCTGAAACCGTACCGCGAGCGCCTTGGCGACTTTCTTGCTGATCGCGCGGCGCCCCGCGAGAATATCGCTGACCACGGTCGGCGACGCGATGCCGGCCAGATCCTTCTGCTTGAGACCATGCGTGATCAGCAGATGGCGCAGGACCTCGCGCGGCTCCGCTTTTGGAATCGTCAGGTTGCGCGCTTGCCAATGACCGACCAGTTCCGTCACGATCGCGTGCAGATCGGCGAGCGGATCGTTGTCGTTGCCGCTTAGATGATCGGACAGCGAATTGGCGACTCGCACCATCTGGTGATAATCCTCTTCGGTGCGAATCGGCGTGATCGGCAACTGGCTCTTCAGCGCAGCCCACGTTGCGGAGATGTCGGGAAAGGGTCCCGGAAGGCGATCGGCATTCATGAGTTTTAATTCGTCCTCGTCCAAAAGCCGTCGGCGCGTTAATCGGTGACGCGCGAATGACGACTGCCTGTTGTAGTGAATCGCCGTGACACGCCGAATTGCCGGCACGGCGAACTTCGCAGTGAGGAAATTCAGCGATCACGATAGCGAACGTCTGCTTCAGGTCGTTATGGCCACGCGAGGCATGCCGCGCCAGCGAATATCTCGCCCATAGCGCGTGGCGCGCACCCCGATGTGGTTTTTTGAAGTCCAATACTGCTTGCTTGACAATGACCCGCCGCGGCTGGCCTTGCACCCGCGGCGCCTATCGCGCGATACGCGATACGCGCTGCCGACACAAAGCGCGAAGCGGACGCGCCCACACCAAGAGCCGCCCGGACGCGTTGGTCAGAACGGCTCGTTACTGCCCGTTGCGAAATCACTGCATGACGACGAAAACCTCTTTCTCTCCTATCGAAAACTCCACGAGGCGAGAACAGCGAAAGATCCTCACCTCATTGCCTCCACCTGCTTTTCGGCGCCGTGTCGCTGGCGATGCCGAGTTCCCGGGTCGCGAGATCGGGCTGCGCCCACCTCACCGGCTCCCCCAGCTCCATCGCCGGCAGACCCTGAGCGACCGCCGCAATCGTGCGCGTGACCTCGGCCATGAACGCCCGCCGGAACACCTGAGGCGAAAACCGCTCGGCATTCGCGCGACAGGCCGCCGGCGTGATGTACGCGCTCAGCCGCTCGAAGCGGTCGATCGCGTCGAGCATTGACACCGCCGTCTGACGCGCGAAGAAAACGCCGGTCGGGTGCGGGTCGCCGACCGGCACTACCGTTTCGAGCGCCCCGCCCCGGGCGAACGCAATGACCGGCGTGCCGCAGGCCTGCGCTTCGAGCGGCACGATGCCGAAATCTTCCTCGGCGGCGCACACGAAGGCTCGCGCACACGCCAGATACTCCTTCAGTACGCCGAATGGCTGATAGCCGAGGACCGTCACGTTCGGTCCTGCCTTCGCGCGGATCGACGCCATTTGCGGCCCGTCGCCGATCGCGATCAGCTTGCGCTGCGGCGTGGCGTTGAACGTCTCGACGATCAGATCGATGCGTTGGTGCGGCACCATCCGCGACACGGTCAGATAGAAATCGTCTTTTTCGGTGCGCAGTTCGAATTCGTTCACGTCGACGGGCGGCGGAATCACCGCGGCATCGCGCCGATAGGTTTTCATCATGCGCCGCGCGACCGATTGCGAATTCGCGATCAGACGATCGACACCATTCGTCGACTGCGCGTCCCAGCCGCGCAGGTAATGCAGCAATACCCGCGCGGCCCACGACTTCGGCCCGCGCAGCAGATTCGCTTCGCGCAGATACTGATACTGCAGATCCCACGCATATCGCATCAGCGAGTGCACGTAACTGATGTGCGTCTGATGAGGGCCGACCAATACGCCCTTCGCGACTGCGCAAGAACTGGTGATGATCAGGTCATAGCTCGACAGATCGAACCGTTCGACGGCGAGCGGCATCAAGGGCAAATAGGCGCGATAACGGCTGCGCGCAAACGGCAGGCCTTGAATGAACGACGTGGTGACCGGCTTACCGGCAAGCGGCGTGCGATCTTCGAGAAAATCGACGACGCTGAAAACGTCGGCGTCGGGAAAGCACTCGATGATCTGCCCGAGCACTTTCTCGGCGCCGCCGGGAGCGACCAGCCAATCGTGCACGATCGCTACTTTCATATCCCGTCCTATCTGTCACGAATCGCCACCTGGCCTCAGAGAAGAGTGTATGTGCCACGTTCCTGACTGTGCGTGCGCGTGCCCACATTCGACGTGCGACAGTAAGCGAGTAATTCGCAGACTCCGTTCGCGTCTGCAAAAACACGGCTTCATTCCGGCGCTTTCGTATGTGCACTACGCCTGACGTATCGCCTCACGCCTGCTCGCCAGTCCTGCCCACACCTTTACGATCGGAGCGCTGCGCGAACGACGGGCTAGCGACCTCGACGGCCGCAGTGCCTCGCGTGCCTCGCGTGCCGTTTGGCGATCGGAGCAGTCAGTTGGGAGGGCCGGGTTCGGCCCTGGGGGAATTCGCCGTGCGCTGCACGGCGCGCGACGCAGTGGTGCTGCTGTCGGACGGTCCATTGCGCGTGCGCTTCGAAGCGCCTGGCGCGCGGATGATCGGCGACGCGCGCGTGTCGGGCATCGCGCGGCGGGCATCGGCGGCTAATTGTCTGCGCACGGTGCCAGACATTTTCCGCCAGGTGCGCGCGATTGCCGCCGCGGCGGGCGGTATAAGCGGGATCGTGCGGCACGACCGCAACAAAAAACGCGTGTGAACCGTTGGAGCGGCTCACACGCGTCAGAGCGAACAGAAACGCTTCGCTTAATTCTGGCCGTACGTGATCGTTTGCACGCCGGTGTCCGTGCCGAGCAGGCACAGGTTCGCGCCGCGGCCCGCGAACAGGCCGACCGTGACGACGCCGGGCCATGCGTTGATATGCGCCTCGAGCGTGCGCGGGTCGCTGATCCTCAAGCCCTTCACGTCGATGATCTCGTTGCCGTTGTCAGTGATGAACGGCACACCCTCTTTCGTCACACGCACGACGGGCACGCCGCCGAGCGCCGTCACGCGCCGGCCGATCGCGGTGCGCGCCATCGGCACGACTTCGATCGGCAGCGGGAAATGGCCCAGCGTCTCGACGACCTTGCTCGCATCCGCGATGCAGACGAATACTTCCGACACCGACGCGACGATCTTCTCGCGCGTGAGCGCGCCGCCGCCGCCCTTGATCATCGCGCCGCTGTGATCGATTTCGTCGGCGCCGTCGACGTACACCGGCAGCGAGTCGATCTCATTCAGGTCGAGCACCTTGAAGCCGTGCAATTGCAGACGCGCGGTGGTGGCGAGCGAACTCGACACCGCGCCGCGATAGCGGGATTTGGTGGCGGCCAGCGCGTCGATGAAGCAGTTCGCGGTGGAGCCCGTGCCGACGCCGATCACCGAGCCTTGCGGCACGTTGGCATTCACGTAATCGGCGGCGGCCTGGCCGACCAGTTGCTTGAGTTCGTCTTGAGTCATGGGAGAGGCGGGAAAAGCGTGAGAAACCCGTAGTTTACCGGAGTGGCGCGGAGAAGGCCGGGTTTGGGTGGCTTTGTGCCGCGGACCACGCTTGTTTGCCGGACACGATTGGACACATTGAGACACAGGAATCATCCATCGCCATCACGAATTGATCGGCGAAATTGATCTATTCATGAATGCGCACCCGATGGACCTTGATCCCGCTTTCGAAAGGGAATACGACACTGGCTTTTGCGCCAAATGTGGGGCTACACCAAAGCGCCTCCTGCGCAAATAGCTGTATTTTCCGCACTCAAAGCAAAACGCCCGGAACCACCACCGCGTTCCGGGCGCCCACAATCGGCCAACAACAAGAACGACGACAGAAAAACTACTTCTTCACCGCCCGCTGCCGCACAGCCTCGAACAGACACACTCCGCTAGCCACGGATACATTCAAACTCTCCACCGTTCCCGCCATCGGAATGTTCATGACGACATCGCAGGTTTCACGCGTCAGGCGTCGCATGCCCTCGCCTTCGGCTCCCATCACGAGCGCCACCGGCCCGTCGAGTTCCGTTTCGTAAACGCTCTTCTGCGCGTCGTCGGCCGTGCCGACCACCCAGACACCCGCGTCCTTCAGTTCGCGCAGCGCGCGCGCCAGATTCGTGACCGTGATGTACGGGACCGTGTCGGCCGCGCCGCTCGCGACTTTCGCGGCGGTCGCGTTCAGTCCCACCGCGCGATCGCGCGGCGCGATCACCGCGTGGGCGCCGGCCGCGTCGGCGACGCGCAGGCAGGCGCCGAGATTGTGCGGATCGGTCACGCCGTCGAGCACGAGGATCAGCGGCGAACCGCTGATGCCGTCGAGCAGTTCGGCGAGATTCTGCGCAAGCGGCAGATCGCCCGCGCGCGCGACCACGCCCTGATGACGTTCCGTGCGCGCGAGGCCCCACAGACGCGTTTCGTCGGCGGCGATCAGACGCACGCCCGCGTCTTTCGCGGCGTGCAGGAATTCGGTCATACGACGGTCCTTGCGCGTCGCGTCGTAATAGACATCCTCGACCGTCGACGCATCGTGCCGGATACGCGCGGTCACTGCGTGGAAACCGTATAAGACCTTATGACGTGCCATGACTGAACAACCTTTGATGGGGCGCGCATTCAACGCGCGCCACTGTGATGAATATGAAACCAAAAGGCAGACCGCGCGCAACCGGCACGTGCTCACGTGCCCGCTGCGCGCGGTCCCGGCGCTGTGAAAGCCTCAGCGCTTCTTGCGTGCCTGCTTCGACGCCGCCTTGGTCGCGACACCGTGCTTCCTCGCCACGCGCGCTTCCTTGACCGCCGCGCTCTGCGCGGGCGCGCGCCTTCTTGCGCCGCGGACCCGGCACCGACGCGCCACTTTCCACCGGCGGCATCACGCGCACGCGCGGGCCAGCGCCTTCTGCCTTGTCCGCCGCGATACCGCGTGCCAAAGGCGGCTTGATCGGCGTATCGCGCACAAGGCGGAAGTCGATCTTGCGCGCGTCGAGATCGACGCGGCTCACCTGCACGCGCACGCGATCCGACAGCCGGTAGCGAATGCCGGTTCGCTCGCCGCGCAGCTCGTTCTTGATCTCGTCGTACTGGAAGTAGTCGGAGCCGAGTTCGGTCACATGCACGAGGCCTTCGATGAACAGCGAATCGAGCTGCACGAAAATACCAAACGACGTGACGCCGTTGACCATGCCGCCATACTCTTCGCCGAGCTTGTCGCGCATGAAATAGCACTTGAGCCACGCTTCGACATCGCGCGATGCTTCGTCCGCGCGGCGCTCGTTCGCCGAGCAGTGCAGCCCAAGTTCTTCCCAGATCGCCACATTGTTCGCGCGCCCGCGGGCGCCCCGCTTTTCCTCGTCGGCCTGTTGCATCGCGCGGGCGCGCGGCGACAGTGCGGTATTGAGCTCGACGCCGTGCGGCGGCTGCGGCTGATACTTACGGCCCTGCAGGATCGCGTAGATCGCGCGATGCGTGAGCAGGTCGGGGTAACGGCGGATCGGGCTCGTGAAGTGCGCGTAGGCCTCGTAGGCGAGGCCAAAGTGGCCGATGTTGTCGGGGCTGTAGACCGCCTGCTGCATCGAGCGCAGCAGCATCGTTTGCAGCATCGAGGCGTCGGGCCGGTCGCGGATTTGCGCCATCAGTGCGGCGTAGTCGCTCGCGTGCGGCGTGTCGCCGCCGCCGAGCGTCAGGCCCATGCCGCGCAGGAAGGTACGCAGGTTCTCGAGCTTTTCCGCGCTCGGGCCCGCATGCACGCGGAACAGGCCCGGATGCTTGTTGCGCTTGAGGAAGTCCGCCGCGCACACGTTCGCGGCCAGCATGCATTCCTCGATCAGCTTGTGCGCATCGTTGCGCGTGCGCGGCACGATCTGCTCGATCTTGCCCTGCGCGTTGCAGACGATGTACGTCTCCGTCGTATCGAAGTCGATCGCGCCGCGCTTCTGACGCGCCGCGAACAGCGCCTTGTAGACGCCATACAGATTCTGCAGTTGCGGCAGCAACGCGGCGCGGCGGGTCGCTTCCGGGCCTTTGGTGTTTTTCAGCACCGCGGCGACTTCGGTGTAGGTGAGCCGCGCGGCCGAATGCATGACGCCCGGATAGAACTGATACGCCTTCACGTCGCCACGCGCGGTGACGATCATGTCGCACACGAGCACGCAGCGGTCGACTTGCGGATTCAGCGAGCACAGTCCGTTCGACAGCTTCTCCGGCAGCATCGGGATCACGCGGCGCGGAAAATACACCGACGTGCTGCGCTCGATCGCGTCGGTATCGAGCCCGCTTTGCGCAAGCACGTAATGCGACACGTCCGCGATCGCGACGATCAGGCGGAAGCCGTCGCCGCGGCCCACCTGCACCGGCTCGCAATAGACGGCGTCGTCGAAGTCGCGCGCGTCCTCGCCGTCGATCGTGACGAGCGGCACGTCGCGCAGGTCGACGCGATGGCGAATGTCGGCCGGGCGCACTTCGTCGGGCAGCTTCGCCGCTTCGGCCAGCGCGGCCTCGCCGAACTCGTGCGGCACGCCGTACTTGCGCACCGCGATTTCGATTTCCATGCCGGGGTCGTCGATATCGCCCAGCACTTCGACCACACGGCCGAGCGGCTGCGAATGACGGCTCGGAAAATCGGTCAGCTCGACCACCACGACCTGGCCAACTTTCGCCTTGCGGGTGTTCTGCGTGATCAGAATGTCGTGGCCGATGCGCTTGTCTTCGGGCGCGACGATCAGCGCGCCGTTCTCGTTGAGCAGACGGCCGATCACGCGCTTGTTCGCGCGGTCGGTGACCTCGACGATGTGCCCTTCGGGCCGCCCACGCCGGTCATAGCCGACGATGCGCGCGAGCACGCGGTCGTTGTGCATGACCTTCTGCATCTCGCCGTTGGGCAGGAACAGGTCGTCCTGGCCGTCGTCGCGAATCAGGAAACCGTAGCCGTCGCGATGGCCCTGGACGCGGCCCGCGACGAAGTTCGACGGATGGGTCAGTTGATAGAGATTGCGCTGATCGAGCCGGATCTGGCCGTCGCGCTCCATTGCGCCGAGACGCTTGAAAAATCCTTCGCGCTCCTGGCGCTTGATCGACAGGGCTTCGGCGATGTCGTTCGCGGCAAGCGGCATTTCACTCGTGCGCAGCACGCCGAGGATTTCTTCGCGGCTTGGAATCGGATACGGAAATTTGCTCAAGGGCTTGTCGATGATTTTTTCTCGTTGCATGGACGTCGGTCGGCGATGTGATCCGGCCTGGAAGGCGTTTGCGTAATGCGCGCAGTCGCGCTCGGCTGCATCTGCACGGCGGCTGCGCTGGCTCGGTCATTGCACCTGCTGCTTTCTGCTCTTCTGCTCCCACTGCGATTTGCACCGGAAACTGCCTGGGTCCGGCTCGTTCGACGCCAGCCGACGCGCGTCTGCCTGATCGCAAGTGACACTCGCGTCGGGACGCCGGATGTGCATCGTGCCAACGAACTACTGCGAGGCATTCTAACACCCGTGTCGGGCGCCACGCGGGCCTGCGGCGGTGGTTGGGACGCATAGTGCGCCGGGCTCGCCGCGAGGTTGAATCGCGTTCGGCAAATCGCTTGACAGGTCGGAATCTGTCGCTATAATTGCGGTCTTTGCTGTTCATCACCTGCCCAGGTGGCGAAATTGGTAGACGCACTAGGTTCAGGTCCTAGCGGTGGCAACACTGTGGAGGTTCGAGTCCTCTCCTGGGCACCATCAGTTGTTCCGGCGTAAGCCGTAGTGGTCCGAGAAACCCCGTAAGATCAAGGTCTTACGGGGTTTTTTGTTGCCTGCAGTTCCGTTACGTTCCGCTGACGTCGATCATTTTTACGTATACTGTTGCGTATACCAGATTCGGGGGCTTTCTCATGCCCAGACGCGTCGATTCGAAGTCGGAATTGGTCTTTCGCGCCGCCAAGCCGCGCGCGCAGCCTTACCTGCTCGCTGATGGAAATGGTCTTGCACTGAGGGTCCGGCCAAACGGTACCCGGACGTGGCTGTTGCGATATCGGCGACCGGGCACCAGCAAGGAAAACTTCCTCAGCCTTGGTCCCTACCCTGACGTCTCGCTCGTGGATGCGCGTAAAGCAGCCACCATCGCGCGCAACCTCGTCCGCGATGGCACCGATCCCGTCGAGCACCGGAGAGCCGAGTCAGCGGCGCGCAAGCGCGCAGCCGAAGGCGCATTTCAGCTTGTGGCTCAGAAGTGGCTCGCATTCAAGCGCAAGGAGTGGGCCGATGAGACGTACCGGAAGGCCGAGTTCGTGGTGCGCGAGTACCTGAGTCCGGCGCTTGGCAATAAGCCGATTTCGACCTTGGCTACGTCCGAGGTCAAACCCGTGCTGGAAGCGATTGCGGCGCACGCGCCGAACCTCGCCACGAAAGCGCGCCAGTACGTCGGCGGCATCGTGACCTACGCAATACAACACGGTCTAAGAGAAGACGGTATTCCGCTGTCGCTGCGCGGCGTCATCCCACGGCATAAGAAAGGGCATATTCCGGCAATCACGAAACCCGCCGAGATCGCGCCGCTCGTGCAAGCCATTAACACCTATAAATCGCCGATCACGCGGGCCGCCCTGAAACTGACCATGCTTACCGGTCTGCGTCCGGGGATGGTCGCAGCCGCACCCTGGGACGAAGTGGATCTCGATGTGGCCGAATGGCACGTCCCGGCCGGCCGGATGAAGATGCAGCACGAGCACATCGTGCCACTGCCGAAGCAAGCGGTTGAGTTGCTCGAGGAGCTCGAGGCTCTGACCGGCCGCGGACACTACGTCTTCCCCTCACCGGCGCGCCAGAAGACGCCGCATTTGCACCGGGATGCCCTAAGCAAGGCATTGCGCGAATTGGGCTTCCAGGGAAAGCATGCAACTCACGGATTCCGCGGCATGCTACGCACCGTGGGGAGGGAGCGGCTAGGCATCGACATCGACATTTTGGAGGCGCAACTCGCGCACGCAAAACGAGGGGACGTGCAGAAGGCGTATGACAGGACAACCTTCGACGATGACCGTCGCCGCGTTATGCAAGAGTGGGCTGATTACATTGACCGGCTCTGCAGCGCGAAGCCGTAATTGAGCCGACCGATGACGACGCCCTCGCTACTTGGAGCACCGCCCATTCTCATTCAACGCCTTCTCGCTCGTCTTGGGCACCCTCCCCACTCGATTGTCAATCCCAAGGCGGGAGCCCAGTCGGGACAGCGTTTCCGCCTTGTCACGCTGGATCGATACCGTCAGTGATACCGGAAACTCCAAGCAGCAGTTGTCAGCTTTGACGAGACTGTATCGGAGAATCGACCCGTGCTTCCATTGAAAGATCGCAGACACGAAGCATTCGAGGACGGCTTCTGTCGAAATACCGTCGTCGATACCGTCAGGCACGTTCCAACACGGTCCCGGCAGAGCCTGCGGAAGCTATGCTACGCCCCTCAGAAGCGGGGAAGCTTCTCTGCGACAAAGCAAACGCTCTGGAAGCGCTACAGCCGCCGCAATCAAAATAATAGTGGCAAATTCTTGCACCGCCACGCTCAATTCCACGATTCCGGGCTGCGCCTCACCGATGTCGATCTCATATTGGCCGGCTGCTATTTCGACGTCTACATCTCATTTGCGCGGGCCCACCCGGTCTCAGCACCACCAGCGGTCAGAAAACCGACCTGGGATCCGACTCCGCTAACGGCACGTCGCTGATCCAGCGGTTCTTATTGACCCAGCGAGACTCGCCTCCTCCACCGTCAAGGCCGATCGTCAGCGATTTCTTCGCCCGTGACCTCGGCTAGGCGCAATGTCAGCATATTTTACACATAAGTTGACATTGTCAGATTTAAATCGTACATTGCTGACATTGGAGGGCGCTATGTCTGACGGACCATTCAGAAATGTCGCATTAACTAGTCGTTGGAAGGTATACGGCCAAAAGCTGGTTAGCGACGCCACGAGCGCTGAAGAGCGCATGGCGCAGGCTTGCCACAGCATGATTCGCGACGTAGACATGAAGACCTTCCATCCCCTTTTCGGCGAACTCAGAGCACATGCCCAGCGCCCCCAAATGGTGAACCGCCCCGGATTTTGTCTCAGGATTACCCACAAGTAATGTGATGGTGCTATTCGTTTTGCCTGAATATTCGGTACATCATCGTGATTTCGTGCAGGACAAGAAATCCACGCCAGATAACGGTAGGACCAGGTGGACGATCATGCTTTCGAGCGAGATATCCGCCGAGTCTGGCGATCCACAAGATGACCTGCGCGAGCGACGGCGGTTTATCAGGTATTTCAGTACTGCCATGCGTACGACAGTAGAGGGCTCGCCACTCGATTGGCTGCAGCAATACTTCGCATGGCAGGTTGCCATCAAGCCTGGCAAGCAACATGGAGTACAGGATCCTCCAGCTTACGACGGCGAACAATGCCGTGGCGCGGACGAATCGATCGAGATTGCCAAATTGGCGGGCTTCAATGCGACAGCCACTTTTAAGCACACGATGCCACGATTCAATCGTCCATCGGCGCGCATACCATGCCAGACGCTCGAGGGCCTCTGCGTGTGTTTGCGTAGGCACCGAAGTCAGTAGAAGCCATTCCAATGGCTCTGCTCCTTCGTCTAAGTTCGTTTCCTGTGCATGAATTGCAAACACTTCAATTTCGGGAAGCTTCTCGCGACGACGATTTTGCGGCGGACGAAGGCGTACGGGCATGCAGCGCACAACCAGCCGTGCGGTGCGTGCCTGGCGGTTTTCGCGTGCAGGCACTTGCAGTTGCGCCTCTCCAAGCACTGGCGAGGCCAGCACGGTTTCCCACAAATATCGATCGGGGTGAGCAACGCGTCGGTTCCACGACGCGCGCACCAACCAGTCGACACCGGCAGGCCGCTGCGCCAGGAAAACGTCATAGACATCGCCTTCACGGTCGCTCACGCCGATGACATGCGTGCACGGACAGTGCGTCTTGAGTACGCCCAGTTGCTCGATGCCTTCGAGCCATTTCGCGCTCTCTTTCTGTTGTACGGTTCGTTGCCCGCGCAGATGTTTCTTGCCCAACTCCTCGTGCCTACGTATCCAGGTCTTCATCCCGATTACCCCGAGTGGCAGCCCCTCTGGCGTGAGCGCAAGCAGACTGTGTATCAGGAAACCACGCACATGTGGATCGGAGCCATATCCCAGACCTTCGGTTGCCCGCAGATGAGACAAATTGAACTCGGTGGTGTCCTGAACGGCAAGGACGACTGGCACCTGTTGCATACGACACAGCGTTTGACCGATGTGCCCACCCAGCACGCCATCGACATCCACGTGCGGGTTGTCGAAAAAACGATATGCCGCCTTCAGCTCCGAACCATTGAACGACTGCGGAAAAGAGCAATGTGGGCCCAACGAAAGCTTGCGTGCCAGCGTCACTAGCCGTCTGGTCAGGCGAGCGTCGCCGAGCTCGGCGGCGCCAAACTCTTCATTTGCCCAATCATCAAGGTCAGAGGTGTCCGACAATGCCCGGCATCACAGATCACGAACCGGATCAAAGTTAACATCGGTCGTCACCGTTTACAAGCCATCGCCCTTCAATCGCACAGTCGCGAGTGACTTATGGGTAATCCTGAGGGATTTTGTGGAGGCTCCAACTCTTGAGAGAATGGAGCCATGAACAAGAAGGTAACCAAGTTTTCCCCGGAAGTCCGGGAGCGCGCAGTGCGCCTGGTGCGCGAGCAGCGTAGCAAACATCCGTCGATGTGGGCGGCGGTCGAATCGATTGCGCCCATGATCGGCTGCACACCGCAGACACTGCACGAGTGGATCAAGCGCGACCAGGTCGACCACGGTGAGCGCGATGGCGTGACCACAGACGAGCGCGAGCGCCTCAAGGCCTTGGAGCGCGAAGTCAAGGAGTTGCGTCGTGCCAACGAGATTCTCAAGGTCGCGAGCGCGTTTTTCGCCCAGGCGGAGCTCGACCGCCGTTTCAAGTCCTGAAGGCCTTCATCGATCAGCATCGCGACACCTTCGGGGTCGAGCCGATCTGCAAGGTCTTGCGGATTGCCCCGTCGGGTTACCGACGCCATGCCGCGCAGCTTCGTGATCCGTCGCGGCGCTCTGTTCGCGCAATCCGCGATGAACGTCTGCGGCCGGAGATCAAGCGTGTGTGGCAGGCCAACATACAGGTCTACGGCGCGGATAAAGTCTGGAAGCAGATGAACCGGGAGCGTATCGCGGTGGCGCGCTGCACGGTCGAACGGTTGATGAAGCAACTGGGTTTGCGCGGCGTGATGCGAGGCAAGCGTGTTCGCACGACTGTTCCTGATGCCATAGCCCCGCGCCCGCTGGATCGGGTCAATCGCCAGTTCAAGGCGGCACGGCCGAACCAGCCCTGGGTTTCGGATTTCACCTACGTTTCGACGTGGCAGGGCTGGCTGTATGTGGCTTTCGTGATCGATGTGTTCGCTCGCCGTATCGTCGGCTGGCGAGTCAGCAGCTCGATGACCACGGACTTCGTTCTGGATGCACTTGAACAGGCGCTTTACGCGCGGCGTCCGGGCGACGACGGAACCTTGATACACCATTCGGACAGAGGGTCCCAATACGTCAGCATTCGCTACAGCGAACGGCTGGCCGAAGCGGGCATCGAACCGTCGGTCGGCAGCCGGGGCGACAGCTATGACAACGCCCTGGCTGAAACGATCAACGGTTTGTACAAGGCTGAACTGATTCATCGCCGCACCTGGAAAACGCGGGAATCCGTTGAACTAGCAACGCTGGAGTGGGTGGCCTGGTTCAATCATCATCGATTGATGGAACCCCTCGGCTATATCCCGCCCGCCGAAGCTGAGGCAAACTACCATCGGCAACTTGAAACAGCTGCCGCAGAACCCGCATCAACTTAAACCAACCAGCCTCCACGATTCCCGGGGCGGTTCATGGATCTGGACCCTGCGGCAGCGATCGAGACGATCTTTGATCGCCACCCCAGGTCGTTTCTGTCCGAGTCTCTGAACAGGCATTTGATCGCCAATCTCAGGGATCAGATTTCGACGAAGCAAGCACTTGATCAAGCGTTGGGGAACACGGCAAGAGAATGGATCGGCACCACTAAGAATCGGCTCGACGAACACTGCATTCGTGCCCGCGATCTTGGAGACATGAAGCGCGAGGATTATCGAAAGGGCCTTGAGCGAAACCACGAAACCTTTTCTGCCATGAAGCCTGATGAGCTCTGCGCTGCTTTGGCCTCCGGTAACAAGCGCGCATTTGGCGAAGCGCTCCATAAGAAAAGCGGCGTAGATGAGGGCCCTGAAGAATGAGCACTAGCGTCAAAAAACCAGCTAGATCGGAAAAGCGTCTGGTTGTCCTCGAGAATGGGCAGAAGCGCGGTCGTGCCGTCCCGAAGGATGCCGAAATCGCGGAAATCGGCCAGCACATCCGCTTTGATCCGTCAGCTCTCGATAGCTTCGACGTTGAGGGGTGCAAGCCAATTCACTACGATATGCTCGTTCTCTGTGCCGCCGTGGAGTTCGCTGATCGTCGCTGGAAGCGGCCGCTGGGCTGGCGGCGCATCTTACATGTGACTCTTCCCGTTGCCGCCCCCGAGAGTTGGCAGCAGCCGGAGGTTCTGAACAGCCTCCAGGGCGTCTTGAACCATCTGACCGGCGACACGTGGCAATTCACCTTTGTGAAAACGAAGGCGCCCTCGCCAATCGGCTCGCGACAGATACCTTTGGACTTTGGTAAGACCAAGACCTTTGCTGTTGCCTACAGCAATGGTTTGGACTCGCGCGCAGTATCGGCCTTGAGCGGCGCAAGGGACGAAGCCCTTTGTATCCGGGTCGCTGGAAATTACCAGCGCCCCAAGGACGGCGATAGCTACTTCACTCAGATTCCCTTCGAGACCAAGGAATACCGTGGCAGCGAGAGTAGCTTCCGCTCACGCGGATTTCAGTTCGCAGCGGTAACAGCGATTGCCACGCAGCTCTCGAACGTGACTCGGATTGTCGTTCCAGAGAGCGGACAGGGAGCGCTTGGACCGGTGCTGCTTCCGCTGTACAACGTTTACCCTGACTATCGCAACCATCCGACGTTCTTTCGAAAGATGGAGCAGTTCATCAGGGCATTGCAAAACTACCAGGTCAGTTTTGAGCAACCGCGCCTTTGGTTCACGAAAGGCCAAACACTAAGCGCATTCTTGCACATACCTGGAAAGTCTAAAGAGCATCTGACGAATACTCGATCCTGCTGGCAAACACGCCGAGTAGTTAATGTAGGTGAGAAGAAACAGTGTGGCCTGTGCGCTGCCTGCCTGCTGAGGCGCTTGAGTCTGCATGCCGCCGGAGTCACAGAGACTCGCGACACCTATATTGTGTTCGATCTTGCCGCCTCCGATGTGGGAGATGCTTTGTCGGTCATCCCTCAGAAGGCCGATAGAGACATCATGATCGAATATGGAAGCGTCGGTGCGCGCCATCTGCAGCATCTTGCGGACATGGCCGGTCGACCCGACGACGGTCTTCGCGCGTACGCTTCGCAAATCGCGATCGCGACCGGGGAAACCTATGAGGAAACTTTGAAAAAACTGAAATGGATGTTGGCATCACATGCCAAAGAATGGCGAGCATTTCTGTGCGCTCAAGGGCAACAAAGCTTCCTGAACAACTGGATGGATGGAGGACGCTATGGCTGATCTAAATGAGCTGACCTCACAGGAAATTGGACGCCGCCTGCGAATAGCACGAGAGAACGCAGCCATTCGGCAAGAGGATGCAGCCAAAATCATCGGCGTTTCCCGCCCCACTCTCGTATCCATCGAGAAGGGCGTACGCCGCGTGCGTATTCAGGAAATCCAGTTGCTCGGCCGCCACTACGGCGTATCAGTGAACGCTCTGCTCCGCCGGGAAGCCGTTCACGTCGACTTATTGCCTCGCTTTCGAAAATTGCGTGAAACAGAAGACGCGCAAACCGCTGATGCTATCCGGCTATTCAACGACTTGATTAAAGCGGATGTTGAAATGGAGAATATACTGGGCATTCAGCGCCGACGAAATTATCCGCCGGAGCGCGGCCTCAATGAGGGCGACGTCACGGCACTTGCCGAAAAGCATGCCAAGGAATTGCGCGACTGGCTTGGTCTTGGCTCTGGACCGATTGCCGACATTTTCTCGGTAATCGAGCTGGATCTTGGCATCCGCCTGTATCAGCGTCGCCTTGCTTCCAACTCGAAGATTGCGGGCCTCTTCAACTACGATGAAAGCATTGGTGCCTGCATTCTTCTCAACGCTAGTCATCCGTTACCCCGGCGCATCCAGTCCGCGGCGCATGAGCTCGGCCACTTCTATGGGACGCGTCAGACTCCGGAGGTGCTCGAAGAAGATGAGAAATTCCTGTCACGCGACGAGCGCTATGCCAACGCTTTTGGTCGTACTTTCCTGACGCCGGCCGAGAGTTTCTCGGAAAGCTTCCGCCAATTGAAGCAGATCACTGGCAAGACGACCCGCCGTCTAATAATTCTCCTCGCCCAACAGTACAACATATCGCGACAGGCGTGCTGCCTCCGGCTCGAGGAATTAGGGCTTGCCAAGAAAGGTACCTGGGTCTGGTTCGAGAACAATGGCGGCATCACCGATGAGCACGCTCGGGAGGTTCTCGGCGAAATGACTGAACGCCGAGATCCGGCGAAAAGCGATGCCGACCGTCCCATCTCCCACCGCCTGAGCTTGATGGCACATGCCGCCTGGAAGCGCGAATTAATGTCGGAAGGACAATTGGCGGAGTTACTAAAGTTAGGCCGAGTGGAAGTACGCGGCATTATCGATCAAATCGAGCTTGAGGAAAGGGATACGGATGAACTGCTCAAGCTCCCGGATTGATATCGTGAACCAATGGGTTCTCGACACCAGCGTACTGATTAACCTTCACGCGTGCAAATATGGTGAACGAATCCTCTCGGCCATCCCGAACGACATTCTCGTTCCCGAAATCGTCGCGGGAGAACTGGAACATGAGAGAAGCCGTAAAAATGGCGAGTACACCTTTCTGCAGGCGCTTGTGGCAGATCGAATCGTTACTGTCGTCGGTCTAACCGACGCTGAGTATCTGATTTTCCACGAACTTACTTCGACGTCTCCGTCGCTGGATGATGGTGAGGCCGCGACGATTGCCATCGCCGCCTCCAGGCAACTTCGACCGGTTATTGATGAACGAAGGGGGCGAATACGCGCCGGCACACTGCTGCCAGCGTTAGTGCCGCACTGGTCGCTAGACCTTCTTTGGCATCCGACGGTCATCGCCACACTTGGTGTCCAACATGCTGTAGACGCGCTATATCACGCCCTACGCGATGGCCGCATGCGGATTCCCTCGGAAAATGCGGATGAAGTTATTGCACTCATAGGCGTAGAGCGGTCGCGCGACTGCACTTGTCTCCCCGGGTATCGCGAACGATTTTCTGGCAGTCAAAACCATCAAGATGGTGACGTCACCGCGTTGACGGAGCGCTAAAAATAACTACTGCGCCAACTCTTCACCCACGTCGATCGGCCTTTGCAAGCGCATACGGCGGGAAGGCAGATGTCGAGGTCGAGGGAAAGCAAGGTGATTATCTGTACGCGATCCATTGACGACACCCCTCAGAGTAAGGGCGCGGTTCTCATGAGATGTGGTACAGGGCTCAGTCAGCGGAGATCGATGGGCATCTTCCAGGGCAAGAGCGCGTCGTAGTCGTCGACGGTCTGTGCCAGCGGGAGACGCTGTAACAGCCAGGTGAGATAGCGATACGGATCAATGCTGTTCGCCTTGCAGGTTTCGACCAGTGAGTAGAGATTGGCGCTCGCGTTTGCGCCATCGACGGTGTCAGCAAACAACCAGCCGCGGCGTCCCAGGCAGAACGGGCGAATGGAATTTTCGCAAGGGTTGTTCGATATGGGCCAGTTGCCGTCTTCAACGTAACGGATCAGCTTCGGCCACTGCCCGTGCAGATAGGTCAGCGCCTTGCCGAGCAGACTGTTGGGGACGACGCCAGGCGAGTGCTCAAGCATCAGCTTTTCGATAACATCGAGTACGCACGCGCTGTATCGTCGCCGCAATCGCTGTCGTCGCCCAGCCGTCCACGTCTGGCTTCGCGCTTCGGCCGCGAACAGTTTTCCGATCAGGCTGATGAAGCGTGTCGCGAGCAGATCGGGCGGGCGCGCTGCTTTGGGGACATTGTCTTCCGCCTTCACAAAGTACCGTCTTGCGTGCGTCCAGCATCCGAGGTGCACGAGCTGGTACTGTTCAGCGATGCCGTTGTAGGGTTCGTATCCATCGGTCATCAGGGCGGCACCTTTACGGACACCGGCAAACAGCCTGTCAGCCAGCCTGGCGCCACGACCAGGCGTATAGGTGAAGCAACGGATGGGGATGCCCGAACCGGTCATCTGCGCCCACAGATAGCTTTTCGTTTGCGGCTTTCGCCCTTGCTCCTTCAGGACCTGGAACGTCGTCTCGTCGCCGTAGATCAGTTCGGCATCGAGCAGCGCATCGCGCATCAGGTTGATGACGGGTTGCGTCGCAAGACCGACGCGGACCATGCTCGCGGCAATCGTGTTCGACGAGATGTCGCCGCCGAAGCGACGCAGCAGACCGGCCAGGCGATAGAGCGGCATGCCGAACTGGTACTTGCCGGTGGCGATCCACGCGAGCGCCGATTCACTCAGCAGCCCACGCGGGATGATACGGGGCGGTGCCGGCGTAACCTTGATGCCGAGATCGCAACATGGGCAGGCGTACTTGATACGCTGATGCTGGGTGACTCGCAACTGCTCGGGAATGACATTGAGCTGCTCACTGATCTCGACGCCGATCTCGACGAGCGCGTGTCCGTCGTGATCGCAGAAGCGCTCTGCCTCAGGGAGTTCGTGTCGCACGACATCACGCGGCAGATTGGGATCGAGAGGCTTGCGGTGGCCGCGCTTCTTGCGCTTGTGGGCCGCGACCTCGGTTCCGGGGGTATCTTCCTGCGCGGGAGTGGCGTTCGCGCCGAGCGCTTCGGCTTCGTTGAACAGGCCGAACTGGTCCGAGGCGCGCGCTTCGCTTTTCGCGCCAAACAGTTCGCGACGGTAAGCGCGCAGTCGTTCCTCGGCGAGATCGCGCTCAGCTGTCACGAGGCGCAGTGCGCTGCGAACCTCCTCATGATCGCGCTGAAGCGAACCATAGGCCTCTCGCATCGCGAGCAGTGCCTTGAGTTCGTCGGCGTCGATGATCACGTTGATCGGCATACCGCTTAGACCGGCACGCCGGTGACGTGTTCAGCTCACGCGTGCGTAATCTCGACTGGGATGTCGCTGGACTGCGGCAATGTCGATGCCCTCGATAAGCCAGTGCAGCTGCTCGACGCTCAGTGTCGCGACCCGGTTCGCGCTGTCAGGCCACACGAAGCGATCGTTTGCCTCGAGTCTCTTGAGCATGAGCCAGAAACCGTTGCCTTGCCAGCCCAGGATCTTGATGCGATCGCATCTCCGGTTGGTAAACACATAGAGCGAGGAATCCATCGGGTTCAAATGCATGGCCTGCTCCACGAGAATCGACAGGCTGTTCATGCCATACCGGAAGTCGACGGGTTCCCGATGCAGGTAGACCTTCAGGCCTTCGTCGAACCGGAACACGGCATCCTCCCCAGCATCTGGACCACGGTGGTCAGTTCGTCGATGCTCGCCTCGCCGAGATCAAACTCGACGCCGTTGGACAGTCGCACATGCAGTGCGAGCGTCAGCGATGGCGATGGTGACGGTGACGGTGACGGCGGTGCGGTTGGCCGTGCTGGTGGTGCTGCAACGACAGGCACGAATGCCGTGGGCGAGGCGACAGGTGGGGAGCGTTTGCGCGAACCCGGGATGTCAATGGGCGCGCCATCAATCACCGCGAGCGCGCCCTCCAGTACGATTTCCTCCGGGGCATGTGGACGTTCCTGTTCGCCGGTAGCATCATCCTGCGATGCCGGCGAGATGCCTTTCTCGCGCTCCAGCAGGTACTTCGTGATCCACTTGCGTAGCAGGTTGGCGTTGATCCCGTGCTCCTGCGCCAGGCGGGCAACCGACACGCCAGAACGCAGCGCTTCCTCAACGAGCGCACGCTTGCCTTTATCGTCGTAACGACGGCGACCGTCGCTGCTGCGTCGAACTACTCTTACTCATAAGTCAGGAATTTTGCGGACAAATGGACTATTCTTGAGCGATAGCTAATGAGAGCATTCGCCCATGAAACGAGATGGCCGCATCCTGGCTCACAACACGCTCGAAGAGATGCGTATTCTTGCAGTTCAGCGTATGGCTGAAGGCGAGCATCCAAATGATGTTGCTGCGTCATTTGGGATGCATCGCTCGTGGGCGTACAAGATCAGGGCGCAGGCGCGGGGGCGTGGTCATGGTGTGCGAGCGCTGCGATCGACCAAAGGCACGGGTCGCCCACGTACGCTCACTGCGACGCAGGAGCAACGGGTAATGCGCTGGGTTAATGGCAAGAATCCAATGCAGTACGGGTTTGATTTTGGTCTGTGGACGCGCAACCTGGTTCGTGAACTGGTACGACAGAGATTCGACGTCACGCTCAGTCTGGCTTCGATCGGCGCGATGCTCGCGCGTCTGAACCTGACGCCGCAAAAGCCGTTGCAGCGTGCTTATCAGCGTGACCCGGAAGCTATCGAGCGTTGGCAGCGAGACACCTATCCGAGCATTGCCAGGCAGGCTCGTGAGCAGAAGGCAGACATCTTCTTCTGGGACGAATCGGGCTTCCGTGCTGACTCGGTGCATGGCAGGACGTGGGCGCCGCGCGGTGAGACGCCGGTGGTCGAGCGGCCCGGCGAACGGCAAAGCATGAGCGCCGCGTCCGCTGTTAATTCGAAGGGTGCGTTTTGGTTTGCAACCTATGAAGGGGCACTTAGCGGTGAGCTGTTCGTGGAACTGCTCAGGAAGTTGATGTTCAACCGGAAAAGAGCGGTTCATCTGATCGTTGACGGATTGCCAGCACATAAGAAAGCCATCGTTAAGGACTATGTCGCCAGTACGCAGGGCAAGTTGACTTTGCATTTCCTGCCCGGTTACGCACCGGACCTGAATCCAGATGAACTGGTGTGGAGTCACGTCAAGCGCACCGGCGTCGCGCGGCGCCCACTTCGAAAAGGTGAAAAGTTGGGCTCAAAAATTCACGAGCAGCTTTCACAAATTCGCCGCGATCCGTGCCTTGTTCGCTCATTTTTTAGGCATCAATCTGTCCGCTATATTATTGACCTGTGAGTAACTCTGGATCTTTGTCAGCCATAGGTGTCCACCTCCGAATAGGTGGACACCTATGCTCCTCGCTCCTGTCCCCAGCGGCTAGACGCCGAAAATGGATCGCTTACGATTATCTTCGCGCTCAGGCAGTTGAAAGACGCCTCAGGAAGTACGCTGCGCACTCCTTCTCGAAGTCTTTGCTGTTCCGTCCCTGTGGCACAATGAATTTGTCTGGAAAATATATCTTGTCCCCAATGTCGCTCGATACACCCGCCGAAACTACCAAAGCCAGTCCGCCCGTTGAGCATCGTCCTCCCAGTGGGGCAATCGTCTTGCGACCGGTCTCCGGAAATGTCAGACCTAGTGAGGATCTCCGCGCGATACAGGGGAAAGTCGTGGTTTGGTGGTTCGGCGGCATAGTTCAGAACCGCCGCGATGAAAGCGTGCCCAAAGTCGCAGTGTTCCTCCGAACGCTCGACAAGGACAATGTACCCCGACCATGGCAGCAAATTAGCGTGGCGTTGACCCACTTGGGCATTCTGCGCATTGGGACGGTTTGGCAAAATGGAGTTTGTATTGGCAAAGCTGAACAAGACGATCTGCGTGCCGAGATCGAGTTTACTCCAGGGGAATGGAGTTTTACCTCTCCTGACGAGTGTTTGTATAAAGGTGAACCGAGCCCCCTGTCCGGCTCCGACTACCCGCTCCGGTATCAACGCGACAGGAATTGGTTGATTAGCTTCCGCTTGCCCAATGGAGGCAATCTTCTTGTCCCATGCATCGAGTTTTTGACCCGATGTTATGGCCGCTCCCAGGAAGTGCCTCGCATACTTACAACGTATCGTTGGGAAGAAGCTGCGAACCGCTTTTTCGCTCCATTCGACGCGACAGCGGTCGAGCCAGGGTACTGGCCGATCAGATTACGCAAGCGTCTGCACAACGGAGACACGGTATTCCTCGCCCATGCATTGCACGACGATTTCGCGCGAAACGCAGCAAAGAGCATTTTCACTCAGATCAGCACTGCATTCAACCGCGGCGACTCGTACGCTTTCCCCAAAATAGGCCCGTGGTTCTCGGGCACAGCAACGATCAAGGTCCGTGGCCACTGGATAAACAATGGCCGGACGTTTTTGGCTCTTCGCGTCGATGGCTTGACAGAACCAAGCGGCATTCCACTACAGCGCGATAGGGAAAATTCGAACAAAGTGGAAAATCCGGCGACAGGCAGCGGCATCGGAGAAGCGTGGAAAGGAGCACCGGGCCGTCACATCGTTCGCCCCCCAGAGATCGTGGACCTCACTGATGCTAATGCCCCGCAGTTCGGGGCCGCGTCGACCGACGTGGTCGAAGACGACTTCGAAGTATTGGGAGAAAAGCGGGCAGTTAAGGATTATCGCCGCTACCAAGCGGAAACATCCGCAGGGAAACGCAGCGATGGGCGCAATCCAGACTCGTTCTCAAGTGGAGAAGTCCGCGGTGCCGGGACTGACACCGGCCATGCTTCCATTCACGCGCATGTGGCAATGGAATCCGAAGGCACACTACGTGACATGTGGAATGCTCTCCGAAAACTCCCAACGTCACATCCCGATCAGGTTCGCAGCGTTGAATGGTACACGCACGAGAATGGTTTCAGAAGCAGCGAGCCACCACAACTCGTCGCGCTTACACCGTTTGACAAAGACGACAAGGACATTACAACGAAGAAGCGCAACTGGCTTTTCTTCGATGTCGAACACCGCCTTCCTCGCGGCATACTTGTAGCGCGCGTTGTTAGCCCCAAAAAGGTAATTTACATCGTTGAAATTCAGAGGCGTCCGCGAATTGCGAAAGGAGATGATGGCACGGAAACTGGTGCGGAAGAAAGTTTCCAAGGTCTGGTTTTCGAACTTCACGATGAACTTACGTTTCTCGACTGGCTGAATTACTTGCTGTCCGAGATTAGGCACGTCGTCGGTATCGTAAAAAATCTGACAGCTCCATGCCCTGGCAATGCTTTTTCGTTCAGGCACGTACGGTCCGGCGACAAGCATCCAGGTCAAGCTGCAGTGAGAAATGCTCTCGAGAAACTCGACATCAAAGTCTGACAACAAATCAATCCTTGCATTGTGCAAGTCAGCGTAACATTGGACCGGCTGACTCCAGACTCATTTTTTTCCAAAAAGCATCCAACGGGTCCTGCATGTGCCAAGCGACGGACACAGAGGTCAACTTTCAACGCGAACTGCTGGAGCAGGTAGAAACTGAGAATCCCTGCCGTAAGCGTCATTTGAAGGCCGTATCGACATCGACGTTGAGAGTGTCCAAAGTGATGCCCATCACTTCGAGTAGTGGGGACCACTTTGATGACAGAGATCGACTGTGCCGGGAGCCGCAAGGGGCGGCCGAATTACGCGCCTGAATTCAGGCGTGAAGTTGCGATGGCAGCGTGCGAGCCGGGCATCTCGGTGGCAAAGCTCGCGCAGTCGCACGGTCTGAATCCGAACATGGTGTTCAAGTGGCGCAGGCAGTACCGTGCTGGTCTGCTGGACAACAGGGCGGTGAGCGAGACGGCAGTGTTCGTTCCGGTGGCGATGTCGCCGGATGATTCGATGGCGGTTTCGTCGCTACCGGTGCCGACAGCGCAATTGCCATTGCGCGCACAGGAAGCCGCGACTTCAGGTATCGAGATCGAGCTCGATGGCGCACGCGTGCGAGTGAGCGGGAAGGTAGACCCAGCCCAGCTGCGACTGGTGCTGCATTGCCTGAGGCCGGCATGATCGCGCTGCCGACCGGCACCCGCATCTGGCTCGCCGCAGGCGTCACCGACATGCGCCGTGGCATGGATGGTCTGGCTGCACTGGCGCAGGTGGCCCTTGAGCAAGACCCGTTCTCGGGCCACGTGTTTGCCTTCCGTGGTCGCCGGGGCGATCTGGTGAAACTGCTGTGGTGGAGTGGCGATGGAATGAACCTGTACGTCAAGCGCCTGGAGCGAGGCCGTTTTATCTGGCCGCAGGCCGACGCGGGATGCATCCATCTGTCGGCGGCACAACTGTCGATGCTGCTCGAAGGCATCGACTGGCGACGCCCCGAACGGACGTGGAAGCCCACATGCGCCGCGTAAATTTGCTCCCACTTCTGAACGTGCCTGGTAAACTCCCAGACATGCCAGTCAACCGACTCCCCGACGACATCGACACACTCAAGCGCATGCTTGTTTCGCGCGAAGAAACCATCGCGCGCCTGCTCGCCGAGATCTCGCGTCTGAAGCGCTGGCAGTACGGGCGCTCGTCGGAACGCATGGCAGAACTGACGGGACAATTGCAGCTCGCACTGGGTGACGGGACACTGCCGCAACAGGGTGCCGTGCCGGCATCGGCGCCAGAAGCGGCGTCGGATGAACCCGCAGACACGACAGCGCCGGTGGTTCCACTGCGCCGCCGCTCGCGCGAATTCCCTGCGCACCTGCCACGCGAGGTGGTGGAGCACAGGCCACAGGGCTGCGACTGCCCCGAATGCGGTGGCCGGCTGCGCAAGCTGGGTGAAGACGCCTCCGAGATGCTGGACTACGTGCCGGGGTACTTCCGGGTGATTCGCCATGTGCGCCCCCGGCTGAGCTGCAGCCGTTGTGCGAAGGTCGTCCAGGAGGCGGCGCCGTCGCGCCCGATCGCACGCGGCATGGCCGCAGCCGGCCTGCTGGCGCAGGTGGTGGTTGCCAAGTACGCTGACCATATGCCGTTATACCGGCAGGCAGGAATCTATCGCCGTACCGGCATTGAACTCGACCGTGCCACGCTGGCCTCGTGGGTTCGCGAGTCCGCCGCACTGCTGCAGCCGCTGGCGGATGCCGTTGGCCGGTATGTGCGTGAGGCGCAAAAAATCCATACGGATGACACGCCCGTCCCGGTGCTGGAACCCGGACGCGGCAAGACGCGTACGGCGCGGTTGTGGACGTACGTACGCGATGACCGGCCGGCGGGCAGCCGGGCACCCCCGGCGGTCTGGTACCAGTACTCGCCCGACCGCAAGGGAGAGCGACCCCGTACGCATCTGCAGGGATGGTCAGGCATCCTGCAGGCGGATGCCTATAGTGGCTACGATGCGCTGTACCGCGATGGCTCGATCATCGAGGCAGCGTGCTGGGCGCATGTGCGGCGTAAGTTCTACGACCTGTACGAACTGGAGCGTTCGCCAGTGGCGCAGGAGGCACTCAGCCGCATCGCAGCCCTGTATGCCATCGAGCGCGAGGTGCGCGGCCGCAAGCCGGAGGTCCGGCGGTCGGTGCGCATGGCGCGGGCATTGCCGCTCGCAGGTGCACTGAAGGACTGGCTGGAACATACGCTCGCGCAGGTCTCGGCGAAGTCAGGCCTTGGCAAGGCGATCCGGTATGCGCTGGGGAACTGGCCGGTGCTGGTGCGCTACTGTGAAGACGGACGCATCGAGATAGATAACAACACCGCGGAGCGATCGATCAGGCCGCTGGTTCTCGGCAGGCGCAACTATCTGTTCGCCGGTTCTGACGGCGGTGGACAGAGTGCGGCGGTCATCTACAGCCTGATCGGCACGGCACGCCTGAATGGCATCGAACCGTATGCATATCTGCGTACGGTGTTCGAGCGCATTGCCGATCATCCCATCAACCGGATTGACGAGTTGCTGCCGTGGCATTTGATGCCGGTGGAGCAGCCGGTCCAGCAGGCTGCGTGACGATGGCATCGACTCGCAAACCCGCGTTGCGCGCGGTCAATTCACAGGTCCCGGTCTACCAGCTGCACATCGAGCTGAAGTATCTGAAGCCGGCGGTCTGGAGGCGGGTGCTGGTCCCTGCCTCGATCAGGCTGCCGAAGCTGCATGTCGTGCTGCTGTGGGCGATGGGCTGGGATGGCGGCCACCTGCACGAATTCGTGTTCGGCGACACCAACTACGGGGTGCCCGATCCGGACTTCCCGAGTGACCCGCCGATGCTCAACGAGGCGCGGGTGAACCTGGGCCGTGCGCTCGGTGCGCTGAAGTCATTCACCTACATCTACGATTACGGTGACAACTGGCAGCATCGCCTGAAGGTCGAGAAGGTCTTGCCACCTGACCCTCAGCTGCGCTCGCCCCTCTGCCTGGACGGCCGCAATGCCTGTCCACCGGAAGATGTTGGCGGCGTACCCGGCTACATCGAGTTCCTCGACGCGATCATCGATCCGGCTCATGACGAACACCAGCGGTTGCTCGACTGGTGCGGCGGTAGTTTCGATCCTGCTGCCTTTGACCTCCAGAGCGTCAACGAACGCCTCTTCGAAATCAAATTCTGATCGTCAAGGCGGCCTTCAAATGTCGCTTACTCCCTGCCCCGTTTGATCGCGAATTGTTTCGCTCCACGTACTACTGCATAGCCCGGTCATTATCTTCCCCTGCCCGACGTGCATGCTGGCCGGGAGCGACCGATTTCACGCCTCTATTAGGTCTGTCCGTCGCGCGAGCACACGCCACCGTCCGCGTGTCTTCGATCCTCTCGCCACGCACGTAAAGCGTTCAATGGCTCAACAACAAGCAAAGCCGTCAGTCATAACGTACTCCACACTGCCGCCGCGATGACGAGAAAGTACATTTCCGGGTTTGTTGTCAATACCGATTCCCGTGCATTCGCGCTTGAGCCATATGCTCATAGCTTGCAAACCCGCTAGCAGGCCATACGGATCGCCAACTGGCGCGCTCGCTCCCGGAGCTCCATGTACAAAAAGCAACACGGATTGTATCCAATCATAAATCTGCCTTTGGGTCGCCGCATCGAGGTCTTTCAACAGTTCAGTTTCCGTTACAGTGTATGGATCATTCGATCCTGAGATGAAAGGTCCGAGCGGCGCTCGATGACAATCGATTCTCGGAAAGCAAGGTAATGACTGGGTATGGACGAATCGGACAAACTGATCGTAGGCTTCGTCTTGAGAGATCTTGACCGCTTTCTCCGCTGCATAGTTCAGAAGGACGAATGACCCCGTTCCAGAATGTGTCGAGATTTCTTCGTACCCGGCGGATGTGTAGTGGGTTCGTTCGCTTGTTAGATACATAGTTTGCATTTCTGACGTGACCTCTTGATACGAGAACCGCTACCCCCAAACAAGACAGCACAAGACCATCTGGCAATCCGCTTGCATTTATTGCGGGTGAAGCTATCAAACCGAAGCGGAAGACTCGACCTTTAGTGGTTTCGACGTATACGCCACCGCGTCAATATGAAAGAACTGCGGCCTGTCGTGAAGCTTCACTGGGAACGTCGGCTCGTGAGTAAGATCGTCCAGCAGCGCCGAAACCGCACTATCGCTGAAAACAACAAAGTTGGTACCACCCGCATGCTGAACGGAGGAGAAAATCACACCACCGAAATCGCCCGCGAGTTTGTGACGAATAAACTCGACCATCGCTCGTGTCGTGATATAACCGGTTTCGCCTTCGCGCACTGGCTTAGCGATGACCTCCGGCAGATGGAGCAACAATTCACGGCAGATCTGTCGCTCTTCATAGTCCTCGTACCGGTAGCCCAGCTTCGTTGGAGCCCTGAAGTTCTTAAAATTTCGGAAATCAAAGAACCTGATGGGACGTGTAGTCTCGAATAGACCAACCGCTACCGTCACGTCAAGGCGCCCAGTCGTCGCGTCCCTCAAACCCGCGTCGCGTCCGGGTTTCGCATTTCTTTCGGAAACGAAAAAACGAAAATAACGGGATCGTATGCGATATGGATACGACAACGTCGTCACCAGCACTACGGGCTCTGCCGGGCAGCACACTCGCACGACTGTGGAATGCTGCGCCGGATTGCTTGGCATCTCCCCTGGAATCGTTGCCGCATTTGCTTGTTTCCTGATACTGTTCTGCGCGAGAGCGATGAGGTTTACCCCAATCCAAAGATAGAATTCCCATGGGACCGAGCGGCGAGGCCAAATCAACAGTGCGTGCACCGAGCGCGCCCAACCCTGCAACGAAACGCAATACCAGCGACCCCGGCGACGCCACGGAGCGCAATTTCCGGTATCAGCATGCGTACGGGGTCATGCTTATGGTTGCGGCCCGGCTTGGGACGCGACCGTACACCGCGCTGTGGTGCGAACATCATGAGGACTTTCTCGCCGAGAACGGCCAGGGCATCTTCGATGCATACCAGATCAAGACATCACGCCCGGAACGCGGCGCCTGGGACTTGGCCGATAGCGAACTGACAAGGTCGATCGGGCGCTTCGTTGATCTCATAGCGGAATTCGGCGACCGGATTGGTCACGTCTACTTCGTCTCCAATACAGAGTTCGACGAGCCAACGCCGGCGAGTACAGACCAGAAACGACGCGGGCGCAGTCCACGTCTATTCCTCGAGCATATCCGCCAGTGTCCCAGCAGGGCCGAAATATCATCGCCCTTTGACGGCGCTTTCGACGAACTACTGGCCACCTGTGGCTGTGAGGTCGACGAATTGCTGCTCACCCTGCACCGCATGGATCTGATTCTCGGTCCGTCGCGTGGCGAGTTCGATGCCGCGTTGTCACACGAACACATTGCCCGGCTGCCGATCTGCCGCGAGTTCATTGCTGAACAGCCCGATACATTCAGGGACAGCCTGGTTGCACTCGTCCATCGGGCCGCATCCCTTCAGGTGAGCGACCCCATCAGGCATCTGCGTGCACTCATCGATCCTGTGGATCCCGATCCAGTCCTGCTGGCCAAGCGTGTCGACATCGCACAGGCGCTGCTGGCTGTACCTTCGTCAGCCGGGAAACCCTCCTTCCGGTTTCCGGGCAAACCGACGATCGATCTCAATGCGGGCCTGAAGACCAGCGTGCTGGAACAGAAGCTCGTTGCAGCTGGATTGTCAGAGGATGTTGACTACATGCTTGCGCGTGCACGTGCGGCCGAATATAACCTTCTCGAAGAAGCAACCCGATACCCGAAAAGTTCCCCGAGCGACTCCAGCAGATTGAGCAGCGCGTGCATGGGGAACTGTCTGAAGCCAATCTTCGCGCGCGCCAGCGAGACGCACCCTACGGCCCCTCGATGCTGATTGACGTCCAGGATCGTCTTCGAGATCTTGCCTCGCAGCACGCGGGACAAGTCTTCAACCAGAGCTATGAATGTCTAGTCGGCGTCGCAGGCCTGCTAACCGGGGAATGCCGGGCATGGTGGGGTCCACGGTTTTGGACTTGCCCCTGCATAACCGGACATGCAGTCACGCTTAGGTTGGTGAATTTGCTCGCTGGCGAAACTCGCGTGGTGAGCAGTATTTCAGGGCGCTGTGCGGATGCGACTCGTTGTAGTGGTCAAACGCGATGGCCAGGTTCTGCAACGCCGTTCTCGCGTCCGGCTTGGGCATCCACGAGACGTAGTCTCTCTTCATCGTTTTGACGAAGCTTTCGGCCATCCCGTTGCTCTGCGGACTTCTGACCGGAGTCGTGATAGGTTTCAGGCCCACTTTTTTCGAGAAGGTGAGCGTCTCCTCGGCAATGTAGCAGGAACCGTTGTCGCTGAGCCATTCGATTTCGTTGTCGGCCTTCAGTGCACCATCGAAACGGTTTTCCACAGCCTGAAGCATAACGTCACGCACCATGTCTCCGGTGTAGCCCCCGGTGGTCGCAGCCCAGCTCATGGCCTCCCGGTCGCAGCAGTCCAGTGCAAAGATAACGCGCAGCGGCGAGCCGTCATCACAACGGAACTCGAAGCCGTCCGAGCACCAGCGCGCATTGCTCTGGTCCACCGCGACCCTGCCGTCGTGCCGGCGAGTTGACTGGGGATGGCGCGGCCGGCGTTCGAGCAGCAGACCATGGATATGCATGACCCGATAAACCCGTTTTGCATTAACGCGAGGCTGCCCATGTGCGTCCCGATTTCGCCGTAGCAGGGCCCAGGCGCGTCGGTAGTCGTAAGTAGGCAAATCAGCAACCAGCCCTTGAAGTTCCGCCACGAGCGGCATGTCGTCGCGGGCGGGCGTCTTGCGCCTGTCGACCCATTCAGCGTCGCGCTTTGATTTCACCGCGAGATTAGAGCGCGACACACCCAGGACTTCACAGACCGTCTTCATCGGTCGTCCCCCGGCGGCAATGGTGAGCGCGCAATCAATTTTTTTGCCCGGCCGTACTCCCCTGCTTCGCGGAGGATTTCCACTTCCATCGTCCTCTTGCCCAGCAGCCGCTGGAGTTCACGAATCTGCTTCATCGCTTCGGCCAGCTCCGACGCCGGCACCACCTGCTCGCCGGCACTGACTGCTGACAGGCTTCCGTCCTGATAGAGCTTGCGCCAGGCGAATACCTGGTTTGCATTCACCTGATGACGACGGGCGACTCCGGAAACGGTTGCTCCGGGCTCGAAGGTCTCGCGCACTATCGCGAGCTTCTCCTCGACAGAGCGCCGACGGCGCTGTTCGGGTTGGGTCAGAACTTCAATGGGTTCCACGTTAGAGCTGGGCTTAAACATAGGCGTAAGACTACCTCAAAGTTTAAGCGTTACCTTGTGTCCGGTTTTCGCGGGGGCCGGCCCACCTACTTCGTGCACGTACTCACCGAACTACCGCAACGCGAACCGCGTGCCGACGTGACTGACCTCCTGCCGTTCAACTACGCAAAGCTCACCGCAGCCGCTCGTTGAGCTTGATCTGGCCGACGCATTCGAAGCGCCTTGCCGATCGATGCGCTGCCGTATTGCATGTCGCCTTCCGTATACCCCTATGAACTCGGTGTGCTAAATCGCGCGCTTACCATTGATCACGCGCGAGCGTGAACTTTACGCCCTGTTCGATTTCTCGCGCTTCACCTCGCGGCGTCTCCTGCAGTTCGGTTTCTTGATGGGCCACGCGCCGGTCGTAAAATTCCAGGTCGAAACCACCGAAGTGATTTGCAAGGTCTTGACCGTAGTCATTTGAACCGGGATGTGTGTTGGACTGTGATTTAAAAGAATAGCTCATATCATTTACCGTAACTGAGTGCGCCCTCTTCGTCAGACACTTGAAGGAATGCCTGCAATCGCGCGAAGTCGCCCAAGTCCCGACGCTGCGCCGATATCGCCTGCACAGACGCGGACAGGACCATGATCGGCTTGAATCCGAACTTCGTTATTGCACGATCAACAGCATGGCAAATAATGCACCCCGAATGTCGCTACAAACTCGGCTGAATGACAAACCGATTTAAGAAGTAGTAACCTTTTTGTCGTTTGTTCGGGAATATCGCGAGATACTTACACAAAAAAAGAGCTACGTTGCCGAAGCAGCATAGCTAAATCCCTCACTTCAAAATCCGAATTCAGACCAGATCAGCAGCATCTGGTTTGAAAATTTTGGACAACTTCTTCCAGTCGCTGATGCGGCCGATCGTCGTCTTGAACGTCATCATCGGCAGGTAGTAGCGGATATACCAGACCAACAGCACCAGGTTGATGTAGAGACACCCGACGCCCATGTATGGCGTGAACATCTTATCGAAACGATGGTTCAGGATGATTGCGTTGTACCAGACCACAAACGACACCGGCAGCAGGACCAGTAGGCCGATCGGCACGAAGAGGCCAAGCACGAGAGACAGGCCGCCCAAGATCTCAAGCGTCTTCACGATGTGGAAGAAGTGCGTGTGAACCATCGTGACAAGCAATTCATTCGACGCATGGAGCGTGCCGAACGGCTGCGGAAAGATTGGTCCCATCCCGAGTACGGTGCGCCAATAGCTGGTGCCGCTCACCACCATCCAACCGCCGAGATACAGGCGACAGAAGGTCAGAATAATTTTGCCGACGAGTTGAGCCGTCGTCCTACGATCATCGTTAGACATATATGCTTTCACCGTTTTGTTTACGACCCGCTTATTTGGAGCCCCGCTTTTGCGCGGCAACCTCAGTGTTCGCCGCCTGTTCTTGCACCGGAGCCGTGAGACGATCACGTCGAATGATCCAGCCCGACCCGTCGAGCTGGAATACATCAACGACGTCTTGTGCGGCCTGACCGCGCGCGGCGCCAATCGTGTGGTAGACAGCGACGTCAAAGCCTTCAACGATTACCTTCTTCACGTGATCAGGGATCGGCTCGCCATCCCGGTGATCGACGGTCTGGGGCGCGGTATCAATCGCTTTAGCCGAGAAGTATTCCTTGTAGGCCTCGCTCCCATGGCCCTGCGCATAGGCCATGTCCATAAATTCGTGAACGACCTCATGGGGAAGTTTGCCGGTGCCTGCGTGCCACTTCCAACGTGGATCCGAATGGAGATCGTGCGCAATCCAGCCGACGAAAATGAATCCGACAAGCATTGCTGCTACACGTCCCGTCCAACTATCGAGCCATCCATCTGCTTGCGCGATGAACTCGGGCGACGAAAGACCACCCTGAATGTTTGACATCCTTTCTCCTTGACACATTGCAATAGGAACCTTGAGCCCGCTGCCCCGGTCCGCGTTTTGTATTCAATTTAGCATATCTAATGCTATAGGCAAACAAGAAGCCTTGTAAACGTGGGGAAAACCCGATTTTGACTTCCGACCCTAAGAAAAATGAGTCCCTATTGCACATTACTTTGCATCGCTAAGTAACCAAGTCATGCCAAATGGATCACGCGACTGTCATCTAGTGGATACCCTTAAGCAACATTTTGGTGCTTTTTCCACACAACTTATGCAACAAAGAATATCATTTTGAATTCGTACACCCCATATCTCGGCGTGTCACGGTGGGTCGGCAGCCCGCCCTACGACCAATATCAATTTTTGGAGGCTTCCAGTGCGTAAACTTATTACCTGCGGCGCAATTACCGCAGCAGCATTCGCGCCGATGATGGCTCAAGCGCAGCAGAGCAGTGTCACACTGTATGGCGTGGCCGATGTGTTCATGGGTTATTTTGCCAACTCCAATGGGCAGCACGTCATCAGCATGAACAGCGGTGGTGCAGGTGGTTCGCGCTGGGGCTTGAGGGGCCAGGAAGATCTCGGTAACGGTCTATCGGCAATCTTCACCCTCGAAAGTGGCTTCAATATCAACAACGGCACCTCAGGCCAAAGCGGCCGTCTGTTTGGTCGTCGTGCGTTTGTCGGCCTGCATAGCGCACAGTACGGCGAGTTGATCGCCGGTCGCCTCCAGACGATGGGTTACGATTGGGGTGGCACGTTCGACCCGATACTGCTCGCACCGGGATCCCCGCTGGGTTCGATCGGCGGTGAGAATCCGCGTCCGTGGCTGTTCAACATGCTGCAAGACCCGGCACGGTCGGACAATTCGATTCAGTACACGAGCCCGACATTTCGCGGCTTGACCGGCACGCTAACCTATTCTTGGGGTGATCCCTCCGATCCGCTGACGGCTCAAGCCTACCAGCGGCACTTCGAACTCGCGACGCTGCGGTATGAAAACGGCCCCCTGATCACGGAATACGGTTTCGGCCATAGCCTTCAGAACCAAGCTGCCGTGGCTCGCAATACGTACGAAAATGTCCTTGGCATCCGCTACAACCTGAATTTCATGGAATTGTATGCCTCGGGCCAAATCCGTACCAACGATCCAGGCTTCGTTGACAAGGGGTGGCAGGTTGGCTTCACGGTCCCGACCAGCCCTTTCGGCACGGTCCGCGTCTCGTATGGCGAGCTGAGCGACCAGAATCTCACTGCGAGCGGCACACAAATCACGACGCCGGTTAAAGTCGGAGACTGGTTCATCCGTTCCGCTGCTATCGGCTACACCTACTCGGTTTCGAAATCCACTATGCTCTATGGCTTCGTCAAGAAGCTCTGGAATAGCGGTATCGCAAGTCAGTCGATTTACCCCCCGGGGGGCTTGGCTACTACCGGTCAGCACTCGAATGTGACGGCTATCGGTCTGGGCATGTCGACGCGCTTCTGAGCGTAGTTGCTGTTGCAATTGAAAACCCGCCGAACGAACTGACCCCGCGAAGTCGGACAGTTAAAATCTGGCGGGCCATCAAGGCCTGAGTCCTTTTCTGAATAGGACTTAGGCCATTAATTTTTCCTGACGCGTTCGTGGTTGTTGTAGTGGATGTATCTATCCAGCGCGCGTGCAATTGACCGGCGCACGCAAAACGTTCGAGCCCGGCGGATTCAGACTGAGCGCGCCGAAGAGGCTTTCCATGGCCGCCTTGGAGTTCGCAGACAACTGCGCCCGTGAGTGACGTTGAAAGCCGACGTTTTCAGGTAACTCATCCGTACCATCCCCTTCATTTGCAAGAATTCGAACTGGTCCTTCACGCCCGGAACTGGCATGAGGACAGGGTTTGGTTTCACGACGCGAATGGCCGACTGCGGGCGCTGCCCGCCAGCTGGACGAGCGTCGTCGGCGAGGACCCATTCAACGTGGTCGCTGCCGGACGCGCCTTGTTTCGTGTGGAAGAACTGCTTGAACTGGGGCGTTTGATCGCGACGCTGGAGCCATGACAACGCAAGCACTGTAAAGCCAAATACGCCGCATGTGTAAATGCAATTACGCCTGACGTCGCCTTGTATTACGATCCGCTGTGCCAGAGATAATGCTTTGGTTTACGGATGAAATCGATGATATTTCATAAATCGGCCTTGTATATCCTGACGTTTTGTACATAATTGTATTTACACTGACTTGCCCGCCTTCCTTGGAGTTCGTGCATGGCGACAGACCGACGCAAAGAGGACAAGCACCGCGCGCTGCGGGAACAGGCGAGCCTCAATCCGCGCTCCGATGCCGTGACTCATCCGCTGTTTCGCGACGGCGACTTCTTCGACCCGCACGATCTGCTGCAGGTCAAGTACGAGATGCTGCGCGCGGTGCACATCGACAAGTGGTCCATCAGCGAAGCCGCCAAGGCGTTCGGCTTCTCGCGGCCATCGGTCTATCAGGCCCAGGCGGCCTTCGAGGACGCGGGTCTGGCCGGTTTGATCCCCCACAAGACGGGCCCGCACAGCGGCCACAAACTGACACCGGCGGTGATGGAGTTTTTGAACCGGGCGCGGGTTGCCGAGCCGGCTGTGCGAGCGGAGCGACTGGCCAGCCTGGTGCACCAGAACTTCGGCGTACAGGTTCATCCGCGCAGTATCGAACGGCAGTTCCTGCGCCAAAAAAAACCGTAACGAAACCGTCTGTGTCATTGCCGGAGCGTGCGCTGTGCAATGACGGACTGGTCTCGCGTTATGAAGATCTGAGACAACAGGCACTTGGACTGCCGTGCGAGATTCCTCGCGGTCAGGGCCTCGTGCTGTTGATGCGCAGCGGCATGAGAGCGTGGATGCAGGCATGGGCGCAGTGCGCGACCACGGTTGTACGGCGGCAGCCGCCGCCGCCGGGTGAGGCAGAGATCGTCCCCTTCAAGCTGCATCAGGAGGCGACGATGATTCTGGCTTCAATGCTTCTATATGGGCGTCAGGAGGCAACAGCATGAAGAGCGATCCTCACCAGAAGGTCCAGGCGAGTCATCTGAAGCGCAACGCCTATCTGTATATCCGGCAATCCACATTGCGCCAGGTGTTCGAGAACACCGAGAGCACCAAGCGCCAATAGGCTCTGCGCCAACGGGCCGTCGCCCTGGGGTGGTCCGAGGACCGCATTATTGTGATCGATAGCGACCTCGGCCAGTCGGGCGCTTCGTCGGCGGACCGGGAAGGCTTCCAGCGCCTGGTCGCCGAAGTCGGCGTGGGGCATGCCGGCATCGTGCTTGGACTGGAAGTATCGCGCCTGGCGCGCAACTCCACCGACTGGCACCGGTTACTCGAGATCTGCGCAATCACCGACACTTTGATCCTTGATGAGGATGGCGTATACGATCCTGCCCATTTCAACGACCGGCTGTTACTGGGGCTGAAGGGCACCATGAGCGAGGCCGAATTGCATGTGCTGCGCGCACGACTGAAAGGAGGAATCCTAAGCAAGGCGAGGCGCGGTGAGTTGCAGATGCGCCTGCCCGTCGGCTTCGTGTATAACGCCACGGGCACGGTCGTTCTCGATCCGGACCAGCAGGTCCAGCACTGTCTGAGGTGGCTGTTCGACACCTTCCGCGGTACGGGATCGGCGATGGCCACCGCACGCGCTGCGCATCACCTCGAGCTGGCGTTTCCGCGACGGTGCTGCAAAGGTCCACACAAAGGCGAACTGCTGTGGGGCAGTCTCGGTCACAGCCAGGTGGTGCGCATTCTGCACAACCCGAGGTATGCCGGCGCGTTCGTCTACGGTCGCACGCATACGCGCAGGACAGTCGATGGACGCACGCGTGTGATTCGCGCCCCGCGAGACCAGTGGGATACGCTGATTCCGGGTGCCCATGCCGGTTATCTGTCCTGGGAAGAGTACGAGCAGAACCAGAAGCGTTTGCATGAGAGCGCACAGGTGATCGGAGCCGACCGGCGCCGTGGCGCGCCGCGTGAGGGTCCAGCACTTCTTCAGGGACTCGTGGTCTGTGGTCGATGCGGGAACCGCATGACGGTCCGTTATCACAGCCGCCAGGGCGGCTTGTGTCCCGAGTACATCTGCCAGCGCGAAGGCATCGAACAGGCCGAACCGGTCTGCCAGCGCATCCACGGCGCGGCCATCGATGAGGCCATTGGCGAACTGCTCGTCGAAGCGCTCAATCCGCTTGCCATTGAGGTGAGCCTGGCGGTTCAGCACGAACTCCAGTCCCGCATCGAAGAAGCCGACCGTCTGCGTCACAAGCAGGTGGAGCGTGCCCAGTATGAAGCCGATCTGGCGCAGCGTCGCTACATGCGCGTCGACCCCGAGAACCGGCTGGTTGCTGACTCACTCGAAGCGGACTGGAACCATAAGCTTCGAGCGCTGACTGAGGCTAACGAGGACTATCGGCGTCGCCGCGAACAGGACGCGCGCATTCTGACGGACGAGCAGCGCGCCGTCATCGTCTCGCTGGCGTCCAACTTCCCCCGGCTATGGCGCGATCCCGCCACGCCCGACCGGGAACGCAAACGCATGATGAGGCTGCTTCTGGAAGACGTCACCCTGAACCGCGACCAGCAGGTTACCGCACACATCCGCTTCAAGGGCGGCGCTCACCGGACCCTCAGGCTGCCGTTGCCGCTGAAATCGTGGCAACGATGGATCACCCCCGCCGCGGTGATCGAGGAGATTGACGCATTGCTCAATCACCATACTGTCCTGCAGATCGCGAATATACTGAACGAACGTGGTGCGCCGTCGGGCACGGGTAGGCCCTTCAATGCAAAAATGGTCGCGCGCCTGCAGCGTAACTACTGTCTGAAGCCACGCTATGACCGGTTGCGCGAAGCGGGTCTCCTGACGCTGCAGGAGATGGCCGACGCGCTGCACGTCACGCCGACGAGCGTAAAGATATGGAACCGTCGCGGACTCATCCGCGGTCACGCCTACAGCGACAAGAACGAGTGCCTGTACGACCCACCGGGCAATAACGCGCCCAGAAAGGCGATGGGCGTCAAGCTGTCCTGCCGGCGTCGCCACCCCGACGTCGTTTCTGATCGCCGCGAGGAGGTGTAGTGTGAAGCGCAAGCCTTATCGAGGCAATCGCCCTTGCGGGACATGCTTTGCACGTGGCTGCGGCGGTCCTGCAGTTGACGATAGGCTGACGTGCAGCGGTGTCAGCACTGGTCTGAACGCTGCAGTGGCCACTCCTTGCGTGGAAGTGCGGTCTGTGCGTTCTTCAACCTCCGCTGGCCAGTTCGTAGCTGAGTCGCTGATCCATCCGGAAGCAACGATTTCTCCGTTGTATGAATCCATCACCGGCGACACATAGAAGCTTCGGCCCGTCGACGTTAAAGCCGGCTACATCGGAACCCACTTCTGGACGGGCCACCGGCGCGGTACTTGATCAACTGTCCAGCCTGCCGGATCGCCTCCATGACATGCACATCGCCGTAACGCGCCCGTGATGATCATAGTCGCTCCGGAGCTCGACTGTGAGGTCCGCGTACCGGACGCTCGTCCCCAGAGTAGCGTCCCTGAAAAGGCTCGATGCGCTGCTGCAGGCAAAGCACCGACGGCCTAAACCGGGCATCGTGGCCAATGACCTTAGTGCACTGGCCGGCCAGGCGATGTTCCCGGTAGCTCGCCCCCGGGTCGGATCGCCCTGCCACCCATGCCATAACGCGCGGCCGACGTTCGTGTGCTCGCGCCCGGCTCCAGATACCACTGAACTATCTGCCGCCGAAACTGCTCGTTGTACTTTGCATCCAAAGGCCGGATCAATATCCAACTACAGGGGCGCGGTTCACGCGAGCGGTCTTTCCAGTCGAGGATCGCCGCGGTCAATGGCGCGCGCCACCCGCAGGAGTGGCAGTCTCTGCACGCCGTTGTGCGACGATCGCGCCTGCGCGTAACGCGCTTTCAGGGTAGTGAGACCAATCGTCGGACTGATCGTAGCCCGCCCGCTGCCATTCGATCACCTCGGCGCGCACCTGGGCGCGCGTCAGCGGCGCTGTGGAATCGTACGGTTGGGCGAGCGCCGCAACGGACGCAAAGCAGCACGCTGCGGCAAGGGCGCCGAGCGCAATACGCGGAAGAGAGGTCATGGCAAGGCCTTTTTTATCGGGGATATCCCTGAGAGTATAGGCGCTGTCTTGACAAAAAAAAGGCAGATCGAAACAACATTCATTCTGCCTGATGTGTACCGGCGAGACCCTCGAAATGTGGCTCCAGCAAGCGGCGCGCCGACTTGGTGCCCTACTTCCTGCGCCGCCGAGGCAAGCTTCGACAGACCGCCGGCTTCGCCGCAGTCCTTCGTCCAGGCGCGAATTTGGACCTTGCGGCCATGGCCGGCCCGAGGTGTTTGATGGATCGCCTAGCATCGAGCCACGCCGCAATTGTCAAAGGAATACGCGGCGCAATCTTCTGGCTGCCGTCCATCACAATGGGACGTGAAGGGCGGGAAGCCCGCGTCGCGTCTTCAATGCGGCGGAGTGGATGTCGGGCACCGTCGTCGCTTCTTCACGACATGCGACGCTATGGAAAACGTCGGGACGCTTGAAATCTGCTTCGCCAGTTTCGCATTCCGGCAATACTGCTTCTCGATGACCGTCAGCGAGATGATCCGCACCGTTCATCCCCCTGCAATTCGGAAAGGCGAACGAGGTCAAACTGAATCCGTGAAAACAGATCTTCTGCTTTCGCGTTTGTAATGTCTCTTGCAAATTGCTTCCAGAGTCGCCGCTCGATCTCACGCCGACGCGACGGTGCACCTGACGAGCGCATCGCCCCTCGCCGCGTCAGCTTATGCATCCATCCCGCTGGTCGCCCCATAAACACCAACATGATCAAAGATTGCGACGACCGGATGAATCCGCCTTTCCTTTCCTGCTCTACCGCTCTCAGGGCGCGTTCAGCGGCATGGTTGTCGATCTCGACTATCCCCTCGTCGACGTACATTGTAAGCGCGGGCCACTGGTTGAGCGCGTAGTTGATGGCTTTGGCGGAATCGCCTTTCTGCGAAATATGACTCAATGTCGAGCGCAGCCAGGTCTCGAGGGCGTCGAGTAGCGGACCCCGCCTGCTCCTGACAGACACGTCTTCGCACGTCCGTGGCTTGCCGCGGATCGCGGGCTCAATTGCATACAGTTCGCCTCCGGTGTAGCGCCCAGCCCTTCGGTATTCCGCCTCCTTGCACCATCCGGTTCTCCGGGCTCAGTTCAGTGCCTGGGCTTTTTCTCTTAACGGTTAGGCCCGACGGTATCGTCCGCAAAGTCTAGTCGACAAGCAGATCGGGCCGAATGTGAAGCATGCGAAGCGCACATCGCGATCGTGGCCATCATAATGGCTAGCCTAAACTCCGCCCGAAATTGTCGCTGACTGCGGGTGCGCATCCGGCGCTCATCGTTTTAACCGAGATCACTTACCGCAGCTCGGCACCTTCATCGTTCGGAAGACGGAGGAACGCAGGCATTGACAGACAACTCAACGCCCCGACGATAAAGAACATCATCGGAAAATCGCTCATCGTCAAATGCTCCGGACTATGCCCGTGAGCCCGCGCACTAAACGTCAAGCAGGAAGCGCATAGTGCGACACCAATACTCATCGACGTCTGCTGCATCATAGTTGAAAGTGCTGTTGCCTTGCTCATGATGGCCTTCGGGACGCCGGAATATCCGACCGTATTCATCGTGACCATTCCAAGCGAATTGAAGATGCCAGCCGCGAAGAGCACGGCGCACATGAAATAAATCGACATTCCGGGCGAGAACAAACCATAAGCAGCAAATGCGGCACCTGACAGTACCGTCGCTGCAATCATAAGAGGTTTGAATCCGAATCTATTAATCGCCCGTCGCATAATTGGCCGAATCCCAAAGGCTCCAACCGAAAGCCAGGCACTCGTCAATCCGGCCTGAATAGGCGTGAATTCCAAACCGACCTGCAAAAGCAGCGGAACGACAATCGGAGACGATCCGACCGCTATTCTTAATGGCATACCGCCGATATTTGTGATGCTGAATGCTTTATATCGGAATAGGCTGGGCGGAATGATCACGTCAGCACGATCTCGACTATAGATCCAATAGGCGATTGATGCCACGATACCAATGCTTGTAACAAAAATTGTAGCGCTCAGAGAAACAAAATTGTGCCCGATAGTTTCCAGGCCGCAGACCACTCCAGAAAGTCCGATCGCCATCAAAACAAAGCCGGTGACATCAAACGGTTCCCTTTTTTCTGATCGCGAATCCGGCACAAACTTTAGTGACAACAAGATCCCCAGCACGCCGAAAGGGATGTTGAGCAGGAATATCCAGCGCCATGACGCCAGCGTGACGATGAAGCCTCCGAGGAGCGGTCCCAAGACACGACCGATGGTCCCAGGCACAGTAAACCAGACCATCGCCATTACCAAATGTGCAGGCGGAATGCTGCGCAAGAGAATCAACCGGCCGACTGGCACCATCATTGCGCCGCCAAGGCCCTGCAATACCCGGAACAGAACTATTTGAGTGATAGAAGTTGCGGCTCCGCACAGTGCCGACGCCACCGAGAATATCGCAACTGCCGAACAGAAAACACGGCGGGTACCGAAGCGATCCGTGAGCCAACCGCTCGCGGGCAGAAACAGCGCTAAACTTAAAAGATACGCGGTGATGGCGAAGTTGAGGTGAAGTATCTCGACGTTCAACGACGTAGCAATCGATTGAAGTGCCGTGCCCAATATCGACGTATCGATTGCCTGCAAAAACATCGGCACAGCGACGATCATAGGAATCAGTCGCGTCTGCCGAGAGGGCGACGCCGTTTTGGCGTCCTGCTTTGCCCCGAGGATTATATTTTCGTCACTCACCGAATTATCTAACGCTTTGCTATCTGACGCCGATAGGTATCGAGAATTATGGGATCGTAGTTCCGGAAGAATTGCTCTCTGACGGGCTCCGTCATAGATTCCATCCTTGCAATTTCCTTTGGCGAGAGGCTCTGAACGATCATTCCATGATGTGCAAGTGTGGCTCTATCTGCCTCGGCCTGTTCTCGAACCAGGTCGCGTTCATAGCGCCCTGCTTCCACCGCTGCGTGTTGCAGAACATTCCGGTCCCCAACCGACAACCTTTGCCATATTGCGGAGTTAGCAACGACTGCAATCGCGCTATAGGAATGATTCGTCACCGTCACGCTCGACTGAACATCATACAGATGGCCAACCAGGATTTGGGAGTAAAAGTTGTCTTCGGCCTCCACTCGTCCCGACTTCAGAGCCGGATATAGATCGGGATACGGAAGACCAACGACCTTGGCACCTAAGGCCTTAAACGTCTCCACAAACGCCGGTTCCGGAATCACACGAACCGGACGGTCAGTCAGATCATTAGCGTGTTTGAACGGCTGCCCCGACGTCGTGATCTGCCGGAATCCGTTTTCCCACCAAGCGAGACCCGTCAGTCCATGGCCTTGGAGACGCGACAGCAATTCCCGGCCAAAGGGACCGTCCAGCAGTTCATGCGCCTGGCGATCGCTGTTGACCACGAACGGAAGGTCCATGATTTCGAATTCGCGTTCGAGATGACGCAGCGCCGGCGTAACCAGCAGCATCATATCGGGAGCACCAGGCCCCCCCTTTTGCAATGCCTTGATCTGGTCTTCGGGCGATCCAGGAACCGTCGCTCGACTTACTGTCACTGCCAGGCGTCCGTTGGACTCCTCGTTGACGAGTTCCGCGAACCGGATCATGCCGCGCACTGTCGGTTGATCCGAATTCAGGGGCGACCGATATTCCATGATCGTAAGCGTTTGCAGCGGCTGTGCATGTACCCATATCGGCTGTGCAATCAAAAGCGTTCCGAGCAGCGCCCCGGTAATGTGATTGCAAATATGCTTTAGCGACCATATCGACTTGGAACGTGTAAATCGCTTCGTCATGTTTCCAGCGTCCTTCGAGACGGTGAAGTGAAGGTACGGGTGCGCTGTGGACGGCGCGTCAATCTTTATATCGCCTTGATACCGCGGCCCGGATCATCATCGCCAAAACAATGATCCCGGCGCCCAGGGGCGGACCATAATCATAAAGACGTAGATGACGCACGAAGAAAATTGTCGAAGTGGAAATTACAATCAACGTGACCGCCACTACAACCATAAAAACAACAACGAAATCCCTCTTCACGACTCACCCCTCGGCTCAAGTCCTTCGCGTTTCATCCCGTCCCAAAACCAAAACGGCTGCGCCTTTATACGGCAAAAATTTGCATAGTATCCACCGTATGCCAGCAAGAGTGCGCCGTTCAGGAACAACTCCTGAAGGCCAGTGAACAATTCACGCGGATCAGGCGAGACGAAGAGATTCAGAAAGACGATCGTCGTACTGATACCCGCCATGACGATCAGCGCAAGCGGCACCCCTATATCGAGTAGCAGCGACGTACCGAGTATGACCTCAACATACTTGATCATTTGATAGAACCCGACGTCCGCCATCGCACCGATATACGCACCAACTTTGCCTGCGTGGCTGAAATCCGGCACGTATCTAAAAATTACGTAATAAAGTCCTGACTCAAGATAGTGGAACGCGAAATACAACCTCCCCCACATGACTAGGTACTTCCACGGTGATTCGTGTGCCATCTTCATCGTACTTTCCTTTGATACAGATAAAAAGACTACGTCACCTATGCGAGGCAGCGAACCCTCACTTGGGGTAATCAGTTGCAATTTCGTATATCCGATTTACAGACTTACGCGACGTCCGGCCAGCAAATGCTCGACAACGCCTTCCAGTCGACGATACGGCCGATCACCGGCTTGAACATCACCATCAGGAGCAGTACCTGGTGTGCCACACCATCATGTACTGGCACCTTTGCGGAAGCCTCGTCCATGAACTCCGGTAAAGATTTCATGCCGGAGCTTGCCTGTGTCCGCGTACCAGTGCCAATGCGGGCCGAAGTGGAACTCGTGAGCGATCTGCACGATGAACAAGACCCCCAGAAGTGCGACGCCCCACATCCATGCAAACTGTCGAACCAGGCGCTTACTCGGGTCGCAGTGTGCTGCTCGAGCAGAGTTCCCGGTGGCGAACCAAACATACTCCCCGCGGGCTCAACGACGAAAGAACCGCCCCGCAGATTTTGTATTCAATTTAGCCTATCCAAAGTATAGTATATCGTCGCGTCGCGCGGACGCAGGGAAAACCCGCATTCTGATTCCGACAGCTCATTCCGGGAGGCAGGCGCAGGTCTAGCGAAAAAATTCGCTCAAATTCCAATACTCATCGGGAATGTTAACCAGGTTAAACCTTGAGGGCCGGGCCGTGCGTGTATGGTATATCTTCTCGCCTACGATATTGCCGGCATAAAGAGCTAGCTATCGCGTGTGTCTGCAGTGATCAGAAGCAGGCTACTTGCGGATTCGATGTGTTTTTAGATTTGGTAGCGAACATATTCGATTCCGCAAGCCGCGAAGTGTCGTTCGGCAGTCCTGCCCTTCGGACAAGCGTCAAAATTAAAACGATCAGGAGACTATCTCTCGTGAAAAGGACCAGGTACAGCGCGCTATGCGCAGTCGCTTTACTCGCGGGCACCAACTGGGTTTATGCCCAATCCAGCGCAACCTTGTACGGCATCGTCGATGACAGCCTGAGCTACAACTCCAACTCCAATGGGCACTCGCTCTGGTCACTAGCCAGCCAAAAGCGTTGGCCGAACATGTGGGGGATGACCGGAACAGAAGATCTGGGCGGCGGTCTGTCGGCAGTCTTCCGATATGAAACCGGTATCCAGTTGAATACTGGCGGTTCGTACACGCGTCAAACCTGGGTTGGCCTGTCGGACAAGAAGTACGGTGTGCTCACGTTGGGCAAGCAGTATGACGCCGCTTACGGTATCGTGCCGTTCACCACGGCGATCGACAACTCGACGACGGCGGCGCACGCCGGCAATTACGACCGCGGTACCGGTCTGACGCTGAACAATACGATCAAGTACCAAAGTGAGCCGATTGCCAACACGCGCGCGATGCTGTTCTACAGTTTCGGCTCGCCCGACTCCGGGACGACGAACACGGGCCGGGGTGTCGGCGGCAACCTCGTCTACTCCAACGGTCCGTATAACCTGTACCTCAGTTATCAGAGCATCAACGGCACGACGATTAACCCGGCGACTGACATTGGGGTTCATCGCATGTTCGGCCAGAATTTTTCGGCGCGAAGTTTCCTCCTCGATCACAGCAATGTATTGGGTGTCGGCGCGATGTATCGGACCCAAGACCTCAAGGTTACGGCGACGTTCACGCAGACGAAAATGGCGTTCCACAACATCACGGAAACGATGTCGAGTTACGAAGTCGGCGGTCGCTATAACGTCATGCCCGACGTCATCGTCCAAGGCGCCTATTCCTACTCGACCATGGACCAATACAAGTGGGACGTCTTTGCTGTGTCATCGGCGTATCTTCTGTCAAAACGCTCGCAACTCTTCACCACGCTTGTGTACCAACAAACGGGCGGCGATGGTCAGGTCGCTGTCCTAAATGGAGAATCGCCGTCCACGACGAACAAGCAGCTCGTGTTGCGTGTCGGTATCTTGCATAAGTTCTGATTTGCTGAAGCCCCGGGGCGGCCGTGGAGGCCCCGTCGTAATACGTTCTAAATAGAGTGAGAAAGCGTCATGGCGCCAAACGAAAATGCAGAGGCTTTCAAGCCACCGATCGACAATCCCACACTCGAAATCGTGAAGATGGCGCGAGGCGTTGGGATCGAAAATCTGCCACAGCAAACACAACGTCGCGTCAGATCGATTCTGCTGGATACGATCGGCTGTGCGGTTGCCGGCTCAACAACAGAAGTTGGACGGATCGTCGCCGACTATTGTGCTGGAGAGCACGGACCTCTGGAAGCCACTATGTTGGGCCATAAGCCCGTCAGCCTACTGAGCGCCGTTTTCGCAAACACGATCTTCGGAAACGCCCTTGATTACGATGCATTCGGTCCTGAAGGACATATGGCAGTCGTCGTTGTACCTGCCGCCCTTGCAGTAGCGGAAGCCATCGACTCTTCCAGCGACGACTTGATCACCGCTATTGCGCTTGGAATGGAAATGGGGGGCCGTCTCGGTGCCGCCCTTCGCAGGCCGACTAAATCGAAGGCTCCGCTGACGGGACATACCTTTGCAACGATTGGTGCTATGGTCGCCGCCGGTCGCCTTTTGAACCTTTCTGAAAACGAATTTCTGAACGCGTTCGGTATCGCAGCCTACTCCGCACAGATACCGACCCTCCGGCGGTTCTTCAGCAAGTCCCAGGATGCGATGACCAAATATGATCATATCGGTTTGGCGGCGCGCAATGGAGTCGAGGCTGCACTGCTGGCCCGCCGCGGCTTTACCGGCGATCAATCTGTCCTTGAGGGCGACTATCCGTTTTGGCGATTATCCGGCGCCGAGGGCTGTGACTGGGACCATCTTCTCACGGGGCTCGGTGAAGTCTGGAAACTCGATACTGTCGAATTCAAGCCCTACCCTGTCGGCACCGGGTCTGTACCGATCATCGAGCTGTTGCTCGGTCTCATTTCCAATAATGATCTGACCATAGGCGATCTCGATCATGTCGAGGTCCTGACAAGAACACACTATCTTCATCACGAGAAAGATGTCAGCACCCCCATCGAAGCGTGGACCGACTTGCGATACGGCCTGGCACTCGCGATTCTTCGCGTTCGTCCCTATCGCGATTGGTATGAGGCTGAAAACATCTCAAACCCCGTCGTCCAGTCGATGATGAAAAGGATTAGCATCTTGCCGCTAAATACGGGCCTCGGACGATGGTCTACAGAGATTACTCTGCAGACCCAGGACGGGCGTTCATTTACCGGTAGCCAGCACGGAGCTTCTCCCGTAACAAGGGCGCAGATCGTCGAGAAGTTTCGAGACAATCTCGACGGATTCGGATTTGACACGGCCAAGGCTGTACGCTTCTGTCAAGACGCAGATCGATTCTCAGTACGTTCTCTCGCGTCCCTCTTCTCTGTCGTGTGAGCAACAAATGGTAGAAAATCTCGACGTTGCAAGTCTTCTCGGAACGAAGATCGCGATCTCCATTGGGGCCGCTGAAATTCCGATTACGCCTTTTCGCGCGCTATCCGGTTTCCGCAATCATGTAACCGTGTTCTATGCATTGATCCGCGATGGAAATGACCGGTGCGGATTCGGCCATGTGCAGCACATGACGCGCGAGGCTTCGTTGGATGCGGCGCATGCCGCTCAAGAGCTATTGAGAGCACAGAGCATTAAACTCTCCACCCTGATCGCTATCGAAAGAAGCGAAGAACGGCATTTCGGTCGGGATTCGGATAACGCGACTCGCGCGGCAGCATGCGCTATTAGTCTTGCAGCGTGGGACCTCTTAGGTAAGATCCTCGATGTTCCGGTTGCGCATCTTTGGGGCGGTTTCGCTCGTCCGGTGCCCTGTTATAGCAGTTACCACCTCGCATTTGCAGCCGACGACGATCTTGAAGCGGCGGCCACTCACTGCTTTGAAGAAAACTTCACTCGCGCGAAAATGATCGTCGGAGCCCAGCCCTTCGAGGTAGATATCAAGCGCGTCGAGCGCATGCTCATGATGTTCGGTGCGGACAACCTGGCGATCGACGCGCTTCGTCGCTGGACGCCGCAACAGGCGAACGATTTCGTCAAGCGACTTTCGGCCCCGCTGTTTTGGGTAGAAGATCCTGTTGCCTATCCAGAACTTAACCGTGTATCGGTCGCCTCGCCCGTTGCCGTTGGTGAGATTAGCACGAGCGTCTCCGAGCTGCTGCTCCTCGCCGAGTCAGGCGCTACCCATATGCTGCTCGATATGGGACTCTTGGGCGGTCCATTGCGTCAACTCGAAGCCGCCCGCATTCTAAACCGCATCGGAACTCGCGTCGGCTCCCATGCCTATCCGTACTACTCCGCGCATATCGCCTGCGGCGTGGACGATCATCTGCCCGTAGAAGTATTGGACTGGGGCGACTGCCTGTTCCACAAGGTGCCGCGTCCCGACGGAGTTGGCAGCCTGGCCGTTAGCGGACCTGGCTTCGGCCTGGACGTGGATCGTTCCTTCTTGGAAAACCGCTGCCACTGGTCCGTTGAGTTTTAATCCATTTAGCATTTTGGACTATTTGCTAACAGAGGATACCCGTGATTGAAAATATATTAGGGCGAGTAGACGTCGATAAGATGATCGAAGGCGCGAAGTTTCAAGGCCTTTTGATCGCGGTGTCGATCTGTCTGTTCTTTACGCTATTGATTGACGGCATGGACTTCACGACACTCGGCTACCTGATGCCGGTCGTGGCCAAGCATTTCGGCGCGAGTCGTAGTCTCGTGACGCTGGCGCTGTCTGTCAGTCCGATCGGTGGCGCTTGCGGTGGATTTATCGGTGGCTCGCTTGGTGACCGGTGGGGCCGTCGCCGTGCATTGATCGCAAGTGTGATTCTTTTTGGTAGTGCAACGGTTGCGATTTCGGCGGCACCCAGCATGCAGGCTATCATCGCATTTCGCCTGATTGCTTCCGTCGGACTTGGTGCCGCAACTCCGAATATCGCATCACTCCTGTCCGAACTGTTGCCACAGCGCATTCGCAGTCAGGTCATGGCCACGGCATTTATCGGATTCCCGCTCGGTGCATCGCTGAATGGTCTGCTGATTCCATTGGTCTTGCCGCATTTCGGTTGGCGCGGTGTCGTCATGTTTGGCGGTGTAGTGCCGCTACTTCTCGTTTTCGTACTTTTCGGACTCGTGCCGGAATCTCCCGGCTTTCTTACGCTGAGAAAATCAAGAAATAAGGAACTCGCGACCACGCTACAAAAGTTGCGCCCGGACCTTACGGTATCAAGCGAAAGCCAATTCTTCGTTGAACGTCCCAAGTTCGGTCGCGTTGGTGTTCGCATGCTATTTTCGCCGCAATATCTCCGGGATACGCTTTGTCTTTGGGTCAGCGGGGCGTCCAATCAGTTTGCGGCCGTCTCTTTCTCCAGTTGGGCTTCCTCGGCACTGACGGGCATGGGCTTCAGTTTCTATGTCGCAGTTCACGGCCTGATGGTTTCGAATTTTGCCGGCGCAATCGGCGCATTGATCGGCGGCTGGCTGCTTGGCCGGTTAGGTTCCAGAAAATCGCTGCAGTATACTGCTCTGCTCGGCGTATTCGTTGCCCTCGGATTGTTCGCGCTCACAATCAACCACGTGAACGGCCCCTCAACACCGCTTGAGGACCTGGCGTTGATTGTCGGCATGGGCTTGACCGGCATTTCGATCGCAGGCATTCAACTCGGCGAATATCCTCTTTCTACCAATATCTACCCCCTCGAATTTCGTGCGTCCGGAGTGGGGTGGGTGGTCGCCGTCTCGCGCGCGGGCGCCATTTGCTCCGTTTCGATTACTGGGTGGGTGATCAAGAGTTTTGGTGCGCCGTATCTTTTCTTGGGCGTTGCAATCTCCATTGCTGTCACGTTTATCGCGCTTGGTTTGCTCAAGACTCATATTCCGAAACGATCTGTAGAACAGCAGGTTACGGAATCCCAAGCATCACCCGTCTAGAGTTCGCTGAATGACTCACGGGATGACTGATCGTCATCCCGCTTTTATATTTGGAGAATCATATGAATACTGTTATTGATGACCCCTGCGACTGGCGCGGCGCCGCTATGGGGTCCGCAACAGACTGGATTCACTCGTTGACGCCGGATGAAATTGACGAGATCGAACGGGCAGCAGCGCATGCCTATTCCCTCGGAAAGACAATCGATACGTTGACCATGGAAGATTTTCCGCTTCCGGACGTCGGCGTCCGCTTGTCTCACCTAAAGGAGTCACTGGAGAATCAATACGGGCTGTATGTCCTTCGCGGATTTCCAACAGAAGGCAAATCAGTCGACGATCTCCGTTATATCTTTTGGGGAATCGGATTGCATCTCGGGACCGCCGTTTGCCAAAGCTATAAAGGAGATTTTCTCGGCGATGTCCGTGATTTTGGTACAAGCGATGGTCGACTTTACAATACCAACGCCGCCGGTGGATTCCATGTCGATACCTGCGACGTAGTCGGTCTGTTTGTCGTGCGTCCGGCGAAGTCTGGCGGACTGTCACGAATTGCCAGTACCGTCGCAATACATAACGAAATCGCGCGGACCCGACCAGATCTGTTGGAGGTGCTCTACCAGCCGTTCTGCTGGAAAACTACAATCCCAGCTCCGTTTAGTGCAGGTCATCCGCCCTACTTCCAGCAGCCGTTGTTTTCGCGAGTAGCCAACAAGCTCTCGTGCTTGTGGCTTCCCGTGAAGATCAATCTCGCCCAAGGGATGGAAGGCGTTCCCCATCTGACGGATAAGCAACGCGAGGCCATCGACCTGGTCACCCAACTTGCCGAAAGCGAAGAGTTTGCAGTGTCCATGATGTTCGAGGCCGGTGACATGCAGTTCGTCAATAACCATGTCTGTGTCCATGGACGTACGGCGTTTGAGGATTACACCGACGAAGCGAGGAAGCGCCATCTGTTCCGCCTCTGGCTCTCGGTGCCGAATTCTCGTGAACTTGATGTGAGCCTGAAGCCGACATATGGGGAGGTCGGCGCTGGCCAAGTCCGTGGTGGCATTGGCCGTGAATGTGGGCTGCGCAAGTATCGTACATACGAGGCGCTGGTAGATTAATTTCGTAGGAAATGCGAGGTGGTACCGCTCGCCGCGCTCCTCGCGTTTCTATTCCTCTATAGTTCTACACGAATTTGACGCACGTATCTTCTCAAGGTCCATATGGCGATGGACACTTTGGCGCTGTTGCCCCCCGTGCATGTGACGGCAGCCAACGAGCCGCAGACGTGCCAGTTGGCCAACTGGCGCGTCGAGTTCAGAAAGCCGCCGGTCAGACTGTCCGGTGGCGCTCGCCGGTGACAGCTCACCGGCGAAGAGCCTGCCAGGCCGAGTCGGGCAAGGCATCCAGCGTTAGTCGTCAGGCTACCGGTCGCGAAAAAACCTTCGCTCTGTTGCGGAGCCGCTAAATGGTCGAATGCATCTTCTGCTGGCTCAGCAGCTTCGTATTCTGCGAGCTTCAGCGCATCCACTTTCGAACTCTCAACAGCACCTTTTAGCGATACATTTCAATCGGGATAGGGGCAGGCCTCGCGGCCCGGCCCCTCCCACACCACCGTGCGTACGGGTCCGTACACGGCGGTTCGGATCGGTTAATCGACTATGGCCTTAGTGATGGAAGCCCCAGCGAGCGAAGGTAACGGTTTGACAGGGCGATGCCCAGCGCGGGACTGCAACTCAGCCGCCACGCATCGTGTGGCGAACCGACCGTCTGGGCAGCAAGGTTTCGGCTGACGCCGCGTACTGTCAGCTCCCGGAATCTTGTGCGGCCCCGTTTCCACTGCTTCCAGAAGAAGCAGCGGATGCGGCGGCGTATCCATTCATCCAGGCGTTGCAGAACGCTGGGCGTTTCGCAGAAACCGAAGTAGCCCCGCCACCCTGCCAGATAACGTTTCAGCGCGCCGATCATCTGGTCGACGCTGACCCCGCGCGTGCGTTGAGTCAATTCCCGGATGCGCTCCTTGAGGCGGGACAGCGCCTTGGGCGCAATACGCCGTTTGACCTTGTCCCGATCCGAGAAGGTGAACCCCAGAAACTTCCGCGTGTGTGGCCGTGCGACCGCGCTCTTGGTCTCGTTGACCGTCAGCTTCAGCCTGCCGGCGAGGAAGGCCTTCAGCCCCGCCATCACACGCTGGCCCGCGCGTTCGCTGCGTACGTAGACGTTACAGTCGTCAGCGTACCTCGCGAAACGCAGCCCGCGTCGCTCAAGCTCCCGGTCAAGATCGTCGAGCATCAGATTGGATAATAGCGGGGACAGGGGACCACCCTGGGGTGTGCCCTCGTCCGTCGCACCAACCAGCCCGTGCTCCATCACACCCGCCGTCAGGAAGGAGCGGACCAGCTTCAGCATTCGCTTGTCGCTGACTCGCTTTGCCACCCGACTCATCAGGATGTCGTGGCTCACGCGATCGAAGAATTTCTCCAGATCCAGATCTACAACCCATCGGTACCCCGACTGGATGTAGCTTTGCGCCTGCGCCACGGCCTGATGTGCCGAGCGGCCCGGACGGAAGCCGTAGCTGGACTCCGAGAACGTCGGGTCCCACTGCCTTTGCAACACCTGCAAGACCGCCTGCTGGACGAATCGATCAAGCGCAGAGGGGATGCCGAGCTTGCGCACGCCACCACCATCCGGCTTGGGTATCTCGACCCGTCTCACAGGTTGAGGCTTGTATGTGCCGTTCAGCAGCGTGGCCCGTATCGACGGCCAATGCTCCCGCAGGTACGCCGGTAATGCCTGAACGGTCATCCCGTCCACGCCCGGTGCGCCCTTGTTCGCTTTCACACGCTTCAACGCCTGCTTCAGGTTCCCCCTTTCGCAGACTTCTTCCATCAGTCGGTCATATGCCGACGGGCTTTCAGACTCGGGGTTCGCCGCCATAGGTTCAGCCCCTCCACCAGCAGCCATCGGGGCTTCACCCCTGCTTCCGCTGTCGAGGACGCGATGCGTTTTCTGCTGCTCTCCCATGTCGAGTTCTCCGGCTTACTCGCCGCTCCTTTCCGTTCGGGCCTTCAGGCGTCGCCGCCCTAATATGCCCTCTGCTGACTCCTGCACGGTGGTCAACGGCCCTTGCGAGCCGCTCAGTCCTGATTCCAGGACGCCATGCAGGCCTCCCGAGGTAAGCGCAACCGCCTTCACCACACACCTGCCAGATCTACCACCCCAGCCCTTGATGGCTATGGACTTCGCAATCAATTGCTTGCTCGTCCGGCTAGGTAGGCCTCGCATCTGGTTTCTGTTCGTCAGGTCATGGCTTTGCTACACGCTTCCTTCAGACCCCGCCTCACGACGACGCCCTTGCGTTTCGCTAGATCCTATGCACGAAGGAGCCACTAAACACGCCGATCATAAAATCAGCCCGTGTGGATCTTACTCAAAGGAGAGAATCATGCGCACAGATCATGCAGACACGACCCATCCCGAAGCGCTTGTGCTGGCAGTCTCGCTGGAACTGGCTGCGACAAAGTGGAAGGTCGCGCTGCACGACGGCCGCCGCGACAACCCGGCAGTGCACACAGTGGCGGAGCCACAAGCCGCATCCCGCCTGCAGGCTGTGCTGGCCCTGATTGCCCAACACAGGGAGAAGTGGGCACTGCCGGCGGATGTGCGGGTCGTCGTCAGCTACGAAGCCGGCCAGGACGCATTCTGGATCTATCGCGCGCTGCAGGCTCGCGGGATCGAATGTCATGTCGTCGATCCCGCGAGCATTCCCGTTGAGCGTCACAAGCGCCGCGCGAAGACCGACCGGCTCGATGCCATCAAACTGGTCATCAACCTGCGTGCGTGGCTGCGCGGCGAACGCGACCGCATGCGGGTAATCCGCGTGCCGTCACTGCAGGACGAAGCCTCCCGCCATCTGATGCGTGATCGCGGACAACTACAAAAGGAAGTGCTGCAGCATCGCGACCGTATGCGCAAGCTGCTAGCCACGTTCGGTTGCTGGGATGAGGTCGGCAGCAGGAAGTTCGCCGACCGCCTCATCCGCGGCGAGGTACGGTGTCACGATGGCGCGCCGCTGCCACCCGAGTTCCACGAACGGCTCGTACGCGAGTGTGAACGGCTCGCACTGGCTGAGGAGCAACTGGCGGCACTCGAGAAGACGCGCCAGACCAGTCTGCCCGAGCCTGCGCGCACCCGGATCAGTCATCTCACGCGCCTGAACGGCATCGGGCAGGTTGGGGCCTCAAGACTGGCGCTGGAACTGTTCTGGCGGGAGTTCAGCAACCGCCGTCAGGTCGGCGCGTGCGTGGGCCTCGTCCCGCAACCCTACGACAGCGGCGAGAGCCAGGTGGACCAGGGCATCAGCAGACAGGGCAACCGGCGGGTCCGGGCCCTGCTTGTCGAGATGGCCTGGTCCTGGATTCGCTACCAGCCCACGAGCGCGCTGACGCAGTGGTTCAACCACCGCACCGAGGGCACAGGCCCGAACCGCCGGGCCCGACGGATTACGATCGTCGCGGTGGCACGGCGCCTGGCGATTGCGCTGTGGCGCTATCTGAAGGATGGCGTGATTCCCGCCGGAGCACAGCTGAAATCCGCCTAACCCCTCAGACTCCCGGGAGGTTTGTTCAACGATGTGAGATGAAGCAAATATGGTTTGAAGCGAGCATGCCCGTGTGAAGGACTGGTTGCGCAGCCAGCAACCGATTTTCTAGATGGGGCATGCTCCCGGCGATCTTACCGGCGTAACGCGCATACAGGATGAGGCTGGTTTCATGCCAGCGGATAGAAGTTGGTGAGACGTCAGGTCTCACGGGCGCAAGGATCGACTTCAACCATCGGTGGGTTCAGCGCAACGGCGCCCACTCGCGGTACGAACTGTGAGGAGAGTTCGCTTATCGATGATCAGTCAGTCTGTAAAACGGCTTGACAAGGGACTACTCATAGAAGTCCTTCACCACCATCAGGTTGGACAGGGGACTCACACCCCCAAGCTGTTGCGCATGCTCGGCGCACAATAGAAAAGCCCGGAGAGTCGTCTCCGGGCTCTTTTATAGATCCACAACCGAGGCTCAGGCTTCACCTTTGATCTTGTCGCGGATGAGCACGCCGATAAAAAGCAGCCAGGAGATGCCGAGACCGAAGTAATCGAAGTTACGCAGCGGACGGTAGTCCGCCCAACCCCAACCCGTTGATCCGTCGATGGCCAGCAGCGTCAGCGCGATACAGATGGCGATTGCGATCCAGGTATTTTTTTTCATGCGAGTGCTCCTTAAGCCGATACTTTTTCTTCGACAGACACACCGACCAAAGTTGGGTCGGTTTGCAATAGACCACCTTTACCCTTCAGGTTGAAACCATTCCAACCGTCCCACAGCCACATAGGGTTCAGGGTCGGGCGGAAGCATGCAGCCATATAACCGCTATACGCAAGCAGCAGCAAACCGTTCATCAGCAGTTCTTGCGGGCCCGAAAACAATTGACGCGGCGTTGCGGAAATGAACGTATTCAGCCAGAAAATCGTAACCGTCGTCGGCATTTCGAGAATCAGCGTCAGTAAGACAAAACGGTTCGTCAGAAGCAGGAAGCCGTAAATCGCCTCCATATACTTGACCCAATGATACATACCGATTGCATCGGCACCGGCCAAATACTGACCAGCAAGACCAGGAACCATCGGTACGTACCCGTCGATCACGAATCGAATGCCTGAGAAGAAAAGGTGTGCGCCGAAATACAGCCGAAGCCACGTAATGACGTACTTCCACGGGGAAGAATTAGCGCTTTGCATAAGGAAATATTTCCAAAAAGTTAGTGCAGTACAGCGACGAAATATGCCTGCGGCAGGCATACCCCAAAGGCGGTGGTCCAGACCACTGCCTGAGCGCCCGTTAAATGATGCCTTTGCGTCGATCCCGAATTAAAACGGTGATGACGCAGATCCATGGAATTGCCAGGCCAAACATATCGCGTGCGCGCAATTCTCGATATTCTGTATAGCCCAGTCCTGTGGATCCGAAGAATACCCAGCACGTCATGATGACGCAGCATGCAAGGCCAATATAAAGATTCCGGTTACTTTTCATCTTCGATCTCCCTTATGCGAAATCGCTTGATTTCTTAATAGTGGACGTCGATTCGGCGCCTTTACTCAGCCTCAAATGCTCTTTCCAGACGTCGACCTTGAAGCCCTCCCATAGCGCGAGCGGCTTGTTTGGCTTAAACACACTTGCCATATAGCCGCCATACGCCACCAGAATGAGGCCATTCATTAGTAGTTGATTCGGACCCGAGAACAATTGACGTGGAGTCGCAACGATAAAGGTATTAATCCAGAAAATCGAGATAGATGTCGGGAACTCGAGAATTGCGCCGAGCAACACGTATCGGTTCGTCAGCAACAGGACGCCGGCCAGCATTTCCACTGCTTTAACGGCATAAAACATGTGAATGGCATCGAGCGCCTGCACGTATTGGCCTCCGATGCCTGGAATAAACGGAACCCAGCCTGTCGAAAGATAGCGGAAACCCGACCACAAAAGATCGGCGCCGAAATAAACCCGGAGCCAAAGTACAGCATATTTCCACGGTGGCGAATTAAGTCCGTGCATCGAATATCTCCTATATTGGATTATGGTTATGCAACGCGCCGGAATCGAGCCCGCCGCCTTGTGTTCCGCTACTACGCTTCGACAACCCGATGCTGCTGTCCCGGCGTATGAATCTTGGCCAGTAATTCTTGATTCAATGCAAATCCGAATCCGACGCCTTCACTCGGATACGCAAAGCCGCCGCTAAAGCGCTGGCCGCCGATAGCCAAGTCCTGATCGACGGGGATATCACCACTGTTCCATGCTGCGTGGATCGCGAGAGGGCCCATGCTTTCGCTCATGAACTGGCATGCCCACTCGTTTGCGACCATGAGATGCGTGCTCGGCCCGGATTCGACACCCGATCCGATCAGCGTGCTGCAAAAGACAGGAATGTCGTACATGCGACATGCGGCCAGGAATCGCTGTGCCTTGACCAGCCCGCCGACCTTCTGAATCTTGAGAACGACGCCATCGGCCGAACGGCGTTCGGCGATTTCGCGGAGATCGCCCAACTCTTGCGCTCCCTCGTCTGCGTATATCGGTGTGGTGATACGCTCGCGCAGTTTCGACAGGCTGTCGCGGTATTGATGCGCCAGTGGCTGCTCCATGAATGAGAGGTTGTATTGATCGAGGCGCTTCATCGTCGCCAACGCCTGCTCGTAGTTCCATGAGCCATTCGCGTCCAGGATGATCTTGGCATCCGGACCGAGCGCGGCTCGCACTTCGCGGACCGTAGCCACGTCGTTATTGAACGTATGACGGCCGACTTTGAGCTTGAACGCCGAGAAGCCATTTTCGCGGACCTGGATCGCGAGCTCGGCCACCTTTTCGGGCTCACCCGCCGACAATACCCAACCGAGCGGAATCTTCTCGCGAGTGCGGCCACCCAACAGGCTGTAGACTGGCACGCCCAAAGATTTGCCCTTCAGATCATGCAGAGCACAGTCGACCAACGCCTTCGCCTGATTGTTGTCGCGTGCGAGTTGATCCATCATGCCGACGATCTTTTCGATATTGCTCGCTTCTTCACCAAGCAAAATTCGTGGCGCGAAAATATCGGAAATCATCGCCGTCATCGACGCTTGGCTTTCACCGCGATACCACGATGAAGTGTCCCCCGACTCCGCATAGCCGACGAGACCGTTGTCGGCTGTAATAGCCAAGAAAAGCGTATTCAGGCATGTGATTGTGACATTCGGAAGCTTAATCGGCTTCTTCAGCGGCATCGAAATCGGAATGCACTCAACGCGGGTTATCTTCACTTGATTTAAACCTATAGATATTCGTGGGAAGGGACGTCAGAAATGACGCCCCGACGCGACGACGAGTTATTGCACAACTGGCCGACGCAATGCACCGCTGACACGGATCAGCAGAATCACTGCCAATGCCACGGAGACCACGTAGCAGATGACGAACGAGGCGCCAAGTGCATTCGCACCGTCGAAGAATTTAGCAACGAGCGCCACCACGGTAGGGCCGAGTGCCAACCCGACGAGATTCGTGATCAAGTAATAGAGGGCGGTGATCTTGCCCATCATGTTACCCGGCGTGAACTCGGCATTCGTTGCACCGCCTGCCACCGCGAACATCGCAAACATGAACATTTGGACGAAGTAGAGGACGATACCCGCGCTCATCGTATGGACGAGCGGGAAGCATGCCGTAACGACTGCGGCGATTGCCGTTGTGACTGCCGCTACCCGAACAGGCGCATCGACCATGCCGCGCTTGCGCAACCGGTCCGCGATTCCGCCGCAAATCAGGAGACCGAGTGGGGAAGCGAGCAGTGCAACGCCGCCTATCGCCTTACCGATTTCCGGACGGGCAACATGTAGCGTGCGAGCGATGATTTCCGGAAGCCATGCCATCTGGGAACCAATGGCAATACCGTATAGGCAAATCGCAGCCCAGAGTTGAACATACACGCCACGATTCTTCCAGACGAAGCACATGGTCTGCTTGTACGTCACATCGGAAATATCGGTCTGGAAACGACGGGGCGGCTCACGCAGCAGCCAAAGCAGAATCGCGAACGGAACCCCAATGATGCCCGGCACCAGCAGTACAAAGTGCCAGGGCTTCATGCCGCCGACGACAGGTAGTGTATCGAATGCGCCTGCAGAAGCTGCCTTCAACAGGACGGCACCGAGAGCCATGGACAAACCAGTACCCAACATCGGACCGATATTGTAGATACCGAAAGCAATACTGCGACGATGCGGCGGAAATGCGTCACGAATCATCGACTGCGATCCGGGTGCCAGCGCCGATTCACCAACACCGAGACCAACACGTGTGAAGAACAACTGGAGATAGGTCGTACTCAGACCACAAAGCATCTGAACCACCGACCATGCCATGATCGCGCCGCCGAGGAGCGTCTTCCGTTGGTATTTGTCGACCAGAATGCCCATCGGAATACTGAGCATGCTATACAGCAACATAAAGGAAAGGCCAAGCAACAAACTGACCTGAAGATCGGAAATTCCGAGGTCTTCCTTAATCGGTCCGACAACGAGAGCAAGCGCGCCCCGATCGATAAACGAGATGACGTAGGTGGACGTCAAAACGATAAGCATCCACCATGCACCTTTGGTCGTCTTTGAATCTTCCACGTTGTCGGCGGGGGCCAACTTCGTTTGTACATCTGCGATCTCACTCACTACGGTGTCTCCTTGCTAATTATCCGTACAACTATTTAGCGCCCTTCTCCCGCCCACTATCGGCGAGTGCGGTCTTTGCCGCCGTCACGCCAGATACGATGAACTCGGCGATATCGCCCATCGAGTTGTAATACGGTCCCCATAGCGATCCGCATTCTCCGATTGCATAAAGACCGGAAATCGGCTTGTTCTGATGATCGAGAACACGCTGACCTGCGTCGTGTTTCGGACCGCCGTGCGTGTTCAAATAGGTCGGGAGCATTGGCCCGATCGCGTAGTACGGGCCTTCATCGTTGAGCGGCACGAGGAACGTTTCGCGCCCGCAATCGCGATCAAGGTTGTTGCGGCACTGATCGTTGTAACGCTCAACCGTCTCGCGAAGTGCGGCCGGATCGAGGCGGCCGGCCTTGCACACACCCTGGATCTCCGGCCACTGGCACTTCAACGCCAGTTCTTCAAGCGTATCGGCCTTGATGACGAGGCCTTCTTCGATTTCCTTGAGGTTGTCTTGCGACCACGGCGGCACACGCGAATTCAGCGTCGTCATTGCCGCACCGCCCGCACGCACCTTTTCATCGAAAATGTGGAATGCCGGCACGTTCGTGAATTCCGGGGTGCCCGGCGTCGTTGCCAACCAGGTATCGCGATTGGCCAATCCATGTTGGACAACCGACGTGTCCACCGTTTCGTTATGGAAGCGCTTCGCCTGGCGGTTGACCCACAACAGACTGCCGCCGTCCTTGAAGGCGCCGCTTTTATAGCCGAAGCCCGCGACCTTGTTCAGGTCGTAAGTCACATAGACGTAGCCTTCCTTCGTCTTGATGCCCATGTTCAGGGGGCCCGCTACGGCGTTCATGTGCCAGAGTTGCGCGCCAACCTCCTGCGCCATTCGAATGCCGTCGCCGGTCAGATTCGGGCTACCAAGGAAGTAGATCGGGCAAGCAGTCAGGAATTGTTTGCACATGGCGTCGTTCGCCTCGAAGCCGCCACTGGCCAACACGACTGCCTTGCGAGCACGCACCGCGATCGTCTTGCCGTCATGTTCGGCTTCAACACCGACAATCCGTTTCGTGGCCGGGTGCTGAACCAACCTGGTGACGCGAGTGTTGCACTGGACGCGGCCACCCGCCTTCTCCGCTTGTGCGGAGATCGCATTCCAGAGGCCAGCTCCGCCCGGTGCGGCGACGACGCTCATACCTTTGATGCTTTCCCCGCCGGGAGCCCCCGGGAATTCGGGAAAAAATCCCGGTGCCGAGAACGGCTGCGGGTTGTCCTTGAGCGGCAATTCGAGTTTGTGCTGCCAGGCGGGTATGTTCTTGAGGCTCGACACGAAATGGCGAAGAACGCTTTCATCAGTTTGGCCTCCACACAGCCAATTCAGATATTTGAACGACTCTTCTTCGTCGACAGAGGTCATGATCAGACCGCCCGCGACGCAGACCGAGTTGCCGCCGCCCTGCGCACCCTTTTCGAGAATGAGCACGTCGGCGCCCTGCTCAGCAGCTTCAAGCGCAAACACCGCGCCGGCGCCGCCGTAGCCGACAACAACCATATCGGCCTGGTCATCCCATCGGGGCTCGGTCCAATTCAATTCCATTTTCGTTATTCCTCGTGTCTCAGAAAACATACCAGCGCGGTTCGATCTACCTAGGCTGCGGGGGCAGCAGCGGCTCGCTCAGCCTCTTCCGCCGAGCGAAGACCGTTGTAGATTTCGTTGTAACGCAGCACCGGTTGATCCATCACCAACATGATCATCTTGCGCCCCGGCGTTTTCGAGATCGTTGCCTGCTGCGTCTCGATGATTGCCTTGTCTTCAGCGAATGCGGCTTCGGCGATCGCGAAAGCGTGATCTGCCAGATCGGCATGCTCGTGATCAGGACCGAAGTTGTAGAAGAACATCGATTCCGTATCGTTGATCGGCGTGATCATCTGGCATGTGCAACGGCGGAAGATCGGCTCTTCTGTGGGCCTGCCATCGACGAGACGATCCTGAACGCCCGGGGCGTACGAATGGATCTTGAGGATGAAGACGCCCGGCACGAGGAACGTGCTGACGACGTTGTCGTCGGAAGGGATTTCACCGAAGTATGGATTCGACTGACGTCCCAGGTGCCAGCGGTCAGCAACGACGCCACGCTCGACCGTATCGATGCCGCGCTTTGCTTCACCATCTTTCTGAATCTTGAGCGACACTTTGTTGTTGGCACCGAACGTCGCTTCGTGAACATACGGTGCGTGCGAAAGGTCGAGCAAGTTGTCAGCGACAATTTCCGCGTTCCCCTTCCATACCTTCTTCGAGCATTTCATCGCGAAGACAGCGCTGTCCGGACCTTCGATCGGCGGAATCAGCGCGGGATCAGCCTTTGCAGCGTCACCCATCCAAACCCATGCAGCACCATGTTTTTCTTCGATCGGGTAGCTACGAACGCAGACCTTCGACGAGATACGATCGGTGCCCGGGATTTCGGTGCAGCGTCCGTCGGCGGAGAATTTCAGACCATGGTACATACAGCGCAGTTCATCACCCTCCTTACGGCCGACCGACAGCGGAACCAGGCGGTGCGGACACAGATCTTCAAGTGCTACGAGCGTGCCGTCTTCCTTGCGGTAGAGCGCCAGTGCCTCGTTCATCACCGTGAACGGGACGATATCAGTAGCCGAAAACTCGCTCGACCATCCAACCATATACCAGCAGTTCCGGAGGAATTTCATTGTCAGTCTCCTGAGAAAGGAATCGAGAACGGATAAATCGGAACAAGGTGCGACACAATAGACCTGCCAGTTTGCGCATGCGACCTCTGTGACTCAACCGGACTGGCATCCTAAATAGTATTCAATTCAGTATTCATGGCATCTTATCGCGTTGCTTCGCGCGACATGACTCGGGATAACCCTGAAATGCACGTAAACGGCGTTCCAGTCAGAACGCCGTTTATGTTTGCAACTTCATTAGCTGAAGTAGACGCGCTCAGCCGTCGTATGCAGCACCTTGCGCTGATCTTCGGCCGACAGGGTGGAGACGGAGTCCTTCGCCAGCTGGACCATGTCCTTGTAGTCGCCCTTCGATTGAGCGATGTCGGAACCCCACATCACACGATCGGCACCGAACGAGCGCACCACACGCTCGACAACCGGCGCGGACGGCAGCTCGAGCGCTTTCAACTTGCCGAGGTTGATCATGGAATAAAGCAAGAAGACGTTCGGACTGTCGACGAATTTCAGCAGTGCTTCATCCACGCCGTAATCCGGTCCCGGGCCCTCGCCGACAATATTTGAAAAGTGGTCAAGAATAACCGGCGTATCAGGGAACTCCGTCACCACGTCTTGAAGCGCTTCGAGTGCTGCCAAACGATTCCAGCGGTAGAAGTGCAGACGCACGCTGCCGCCGAGATCCGTCACTGCTGCCCATGCACGACGCGCTTGCGTCGAAGCGAACCAACTGCTGTCTGCACCTTTCTTCGGTTCCGTCAGACGGATGCCGACCGAGCCGCGCTCGCCGACCCAGTATTTCACCGTTTCTTCGACGTTCGGTGCCAGTGCGTCGAGCATGCACAGCGAACGCAGACGGTCCGGATATTTCTGTGCGGAATCCACGACGTAGTCGTTGTGGAAGCCGTAGAGGTGCGCGCGTTGGACCGCGAGCGCCTTATCGATACCGAATGTGCCGAGCAAGTCGATCAAGCGCTCAGCCGTTACCGGATTGTCGAATGCGTTTTCTTCCAGAACGCCGCTCAGCGGCGACGGCGGATATTTCTCGCGGTCGGTCGAAATAAGGTGTGCGTGGCTGTCAATCATGACGTTACCTCTATTAAATTCAATTTAACCAATGATCTGCGGCATTATTTCCACGGGTCCACGCACACGTGGATCGCACCTTGAATGCCCCGACCTGCGGTGGCCAGAATTGCGTCGTGCACCTGCGACAGGCCGAACGTGTGCGAGCACACTTCATCGATCGGATAGCGGCCTGAGCCTACATAGCGCAGTGCCAATTCGACCGCTGCGTAGCTACGGCCACGCGGTGCACGAACCGTCAGATAGCGCTTCTTGATCTCGCCGATCGGTACGTGCTGCTCCAGGCCGTTCAGGCTCAGATAGGCGCCTTTTGCCGCCAGTGCGATCGACTGCTTGACGATCTCGCCCTTGGGGTCGCCGGTCGTATCAACCACGACGTCCACGCCCCGACCCTTGGTGATACGCATCACTTCGGCTTCGAGCTCTTGCGTTTCGACGTTGACTGCATAGTCGGCGCCCAGGCGCAGCGACAGATCGAGACGACTTTGATCGCGCGTCATGCCGGCCAGAATCACCGTATATGAGCCTGCGGCCTTTGCCGCCAGCACGCAGCCCAAGCCCTGCTGGCCCGGTCCCCAGACGAGTACGACCTTACCGGGACCTGCGCCGCCGTCGAGACACGCCCACTGCACGCCGTTACCGAACGGCACTGCCAGTGTTGCGTGCGTTGCCGGCATGTTTTGCGGAATTTTATGCAACACCGTGTTGAGCGGCAGATGCATATACTGTGCGTAGCCACCCCACAAATGCGGTGCCTTGTTGGCGGTGGACATGCCGAACCGATCGGTATTCAGGCGATCCTTCACATTGAAGAAATCGACGTCCATACACAGACGGAAATCTCCCTTCATGCACCATTCGCAGTGCCAGCACGGGAGATATTCGTGCAGAGCAACGCGATCGCCGGGCTTCACGCCCCAACGCTTGGCCGCGACTTCACCGACTTCTTCGATGGTCCCGACGTTTTCGTGGCCCATGATGACCGGAACGTGGCCGGCCTTGCGGTAGAGCTCGGGATCGCTGCCACCTACGCCACTCGCTTCGATGTGCAGAATTCCGGTTTCAGGCTTGACAGTCGGATAATCGAATTCACGAATTTCCGTGGTTTCGACATCCGTCTTAACTGCTGCCAGTACCTTCTTCGTCATGTGTTTGTCTCCTGCTCGTTTTCGATCTCAGAGTTTCCAAAATACGCGAAGTGCGTTACCACCGAAGATCGCGTTGAGATCCTCATCAGGTATTCCATTGAGTGCAATACGGGTGAGATCCAATGCATTCCCGTAGCCTTCGCGAGAACTCACGACTGGGAAATCGGAACCCCACATCAGGCGATTCGCGCCGAATGCGGCTACCGCCTCGTGGACAAGCGGCGACGCCGCGTCCCCGAAGGGACGGCCCAGATGCCAGGTTTTCGGGTCGCGAGGCATCAATTCGCCTAGCCCCGGAACCTTGAGCATGACATTCGGAAAGGCGGCGAACTTGAACACCTGGCGACGAATAGCTAACTGCTCATCTGTCGTGACGGGCGTGCTGGTGCCACCCAGATGTTCGAGGACGATGGTCGTCCCTGCCAACCTCGCAACCAGTTCGATAAACCCCTGCGCGTTGAATGCTTCCGCCGACCCCACGCAACTGACGGGCAATCCAGTTTCCTGGACTGCACGCCATGCTTCCGGAAGACGACCATCCGGAAGACACGAGGAGGGGCGAAGCCGAATACCCGAGACGCCATCGGTTGCGAGGTTTTTGATCGTCATTGCAACGTCCGGGGCTTCGACATCAACCCAAGCCACGCTCGACAGACGGCCCGGATATCGCTTGACGCAGTCTTGCTGATATCGGTTATCCGTCTGTCCGATCATCTGAGTGAGAATGGCCATATCAACGCCATACTCATTCATTTGGTCGATCAACGTCTCGACAGGCTCATACCAATGAGGCGAAACATGCGCGTGACTATCGACGATCATGTGGACCTCAGGCCTTCAGAGCGACTTCCGGATTGAGGGGTACTTCTTCTTTCCACGTACGGTCGTTCGGGAAAATCACCGTCGAAGCGTGAATCTCATTCCACGGAATCGTGGTCGTCAGCACGCTCGGCAATTCGCCGCTTTCCGAGTAAGCACGAGCCGCACGGATCATCTGACGACGCCATGCAACGACCGCGACATCCGATGTGCCGAGGTGTTCCTTCGTGCGGTCGAGGATACGGCCCTGAGTTTCACTGACTGCGTGGTCCTGCGTCAGGATGCCCTTGATGCCCGACATCGACGTCGTCTTCATGGCCTCGCGATCCTGCTTGTACCAGTTGTCGATGTTGAGCTCCTTGCGGAAGTTTTCATCGAGCCAGTGACCGCCTTCCTGAATACGATATTCGATATCGACAGGCTGCGTTTCGTCGAAGAACCACTGGATATGCCACGTCGATTCGTCATCGCGCGGAACAAATGCATTTGCCATGCGACGGTTCTTGCGCACGCCGAATCCATCGGGCGGAATCAGCGTGAAAAACGGCAGGATCACTTGCGTGACGCGGGCGTGCAACTTGCCTTCTTCACGGAAATTGCGCACGCCTGCATAGCGCAGGCCGTAGTGCGTGTACTCGACTTCGATCTTCGGACGCAGATCGCGTTCGTGTTCGTACTTGGCCGGCGCTGCCCACGGTTGTTCACGGTGCAGGACGCCTGCGTGTGCGGAGTCGATCGTGCCCTCGACGGCTTGGGCGTAGTTGCAGTCTTCGAGTACCTTGAACGCAACAACCTTTTCCGCCGGGTACGATAGGAAATCGAAGTCGGGGAATTGGGGAACCTTCGCGGGATCGCCCATATACGTCCAGATCACGCCAGCGACTTCTCGAGTCGGATACGCCACTGCCTTGATACGCGAGCACAGCTTCGAATCTTCCGGCTCCGTCGGAGTGTCCATGCACTGACCATCGACGGCGAACTTCCAACCGTGATACAGACAACGCAGGCCGCCGTCCGAGTTGTCGCCCAGCGCGAGCGACGCACGACGGTGCGGGCACTGTTCTTCGAGCAGGCCAACCTTGCCGTCGCTATCGCGGAACGCCACAAGGTCTTCGCCCAACAGACGCACACGCACGGGCTTGCCGCCCGGCTCGCTGATTTCGGACGCCAGCATCATCGGAATCCAGAATTGGCGGATCATGTCGCCGTTCGGCGTGCCTTTACCAACCTGGGTCAGAACGTCGTTATCTTCGCGGGAAAGCATGGTTTGCTCCTAGATTTTGTTTATCTGTGAATATGCGCGGGAGATAAATGCGCTCCCACTAGCGTTAAACGAGTTCGACGGCCTTCAGCAATCGATCACGCGCGTCTACGGTGTTGCTGTCGTTGCCAATGAAATCGTGCGCTTCGACAATCAGGTTGCGCAGAGCAGCAAGGTTCTGCACTTCCCGCACATTCGAGCCCTGCCGTGCAGCAGCGACGATATCGTTATCGAGCAGCCGCCAGACTTCATCGAGCTCGGATTCGCGGTAAATCATGTGCTCGAACGTACTCGACTTCTCCACGCGCCCGATCAGTTCACGCAGCGTTTGCGGTGAGTAATCTTCGATCGAGTGAATATCATCCACGTTCATGGCTCATCCTTATTTCTTGGGACCTGGACCGAACTGCGAAGGTGGGAGGCCGAGCGCATGGCGACCAAATGCCGTCAGCGCCGAATCCCACGTGAAAGCAAAGTGCTGGGCGGCGGAATTGACGTCGCGCCAGATACGTTGGAGCTCCGAAGCGTTGTAAATGCTGGTGCCGCCGGCAGCTTCGAAGACACTGTTGGCGGCGCGACGAGCGGTTTGAGCGGAATACGCCCAGTCGCGCGGTATACGTGACCATTCGAGCGCCGTCAGTGACTCTGCACTTTCTGCCGTATCGACGCGGCGCGTGTCTTCGAGAATCAATGCGTAGGCCGCGTCGAGATCTGCCGTCGCGTGTGCCAGGCGTTCGATCGTAGCCGACTGTTCCGCCATTTGAGCGGCCGGCATTGCCTGAAGACGCGGCGCCAAACCCTCAGCGAACGAACGGAGTGCTGCGCGTGCCATGCCCAGCGGCGCGCCGATGAGCGAGAACGGCGTGACGTTCTGGAAAGGCATCCGGTAGATCGGGGCACGCATTGCGTCAGCGCCTTCGACGTTGCCCGTCATCATGTCTTTGACCGACACCGAACGATGTTTCGGGATGAACGCTTCCGCGACCTTGATCGTGCGGCTACCGGTGCCACGCAGGCCAGCCGTGTGCCAGTCATCGACAATTTCGATATCCGAACGCGGGATCACGAAAAAGCGCGGTTCAGGCGGCCCATCGGACCGCTGCACGGCGTTTCCGATGATGACCCATTGCACGTGGTCGATACCCGAACAGAAGCGACCGTCGCCGTTCACGAGTTTGTAGCCGCCGTCGACTTCGGTAATCGTGCCGCCCAAGCGGAACACGGTTGCCGTCAATACGTGGCCTTTGCCAAGCACGTCTTGCTGTGCTTGCAACGGGAACAGATTCAACATCCAGCTATGACCCGCCAGAACGCCGAAAACCCAACCCGTCGAGCCACAGGCCGATGCGATTTCTGCCGTAACTTCGACGAGCGTAGTGAAACCTAGTTCGGAACCGCCAAACGTCTTCGGTGTGATGATGTTGAAAAGACCCGTTTCGCGCAGTACATCGATCGTTTCTTTGGGCACCACGCGGTCGCTTTCGGTCTGTTTGACGCGTGAACGAATCGCGTCATGCAAACCACGGGCAATATCGAGGGCTTCCTCGCGGCTGTTAATACGGCTCAAGACATTCTCCTGGGAGGACTTGGTGCGCCGGAACGTGGCCGGCGTGCAGAATGGTTTTTGCTTAGATATCGCTCAGTGTTCGTTGCGACCGTAACGATCTTCGACGGTCATACGTTCCTTGGCGTCGAGGAACCAGCGATAGTGACCACCCTTCGAGATCGGTGGAACGTCTTCGGAGACGACGTACCAGCTTTCGCCATCGTTTTCCGTCGCATAGATTTCGCCCGTTGCCGTACCGGCGATGAGCATGATCTTGTCATCCCAACGGTACATACCCATACCCTCGATGTTGCCGATAATTTCCTCGGGCAGACCGTTACGCATATGTTTCCAGGTAACACCACCATCGGTGCTCTTGAGAACAGTTGCGTTCGCCGACTTACGGGCGCCCCAATCGCGCGGTGCGTTACCCGGTCCACCGAGATACAAAACGTTCTCGTTGCGCGGGTCGATAAACATGGCGTCGGGATAACCGATAAGGTCTTGACGCGTCATCAGGTGAACCCAGGTCTCGCCAGCGTCTGCGCTGTAGTGCAGGCCTTCGCCGCCGCACATGAAGATCTGTTTCGGATTCGACGGGCGGATCACCACGCGGTGGTTGTCGTGGTAGAACTTGTCGTTTTCCGATTCGTACGACCGCGGCTCGTTCCACGTCTTGCCGTCGTCGGTAGTCTTGAGAAGCGCGCCCTGTTCAATACAGACATAAAGCGTTTCGGGTTCGGCCGGGTGAAACGAAATATTCTTGACGTGTGCGATATGCGGGGGCGGCGGGAACGTCCACCTGTCCTGGTCCGGCACCGTCATCATTTCGGGAATTTCGACCCACGAAGCACCCAGATCGTCGCTGCGATAAAGCGCGGACGGCTCAGTGCCCAGGAACAGGACGGTCTTCCCGTCGCGCTCCTGCTGCGCCATCGTATAAATATGCGTGCTCTTCAGGCCATTGTTGGCTGATTCCCACGTCAGGCCCAAGTCCTTCGAGACCACGAGACTGCCTTGGCCGTGTGCGCCCGCGAACAACAGGCCCGCACCCGGAACATAGAGCAACGCGCTCACGTGGCGATCTTCCAGCGTCGTGCGCGTGAGATCCCACGGGGCACTGGCGTCTTCACGCTCGAATACGAGCATGCCGCGAATCGTAGCAACCAGTAGCGTCGTTGCCGCGCCATCACCGTGCGTAACGGTTCCACCGTTGGTGGTCAAAACTGCAATCATTTCTCCTCCCTAGGGAATACCCCATGTGATGTCGCCTGTCTTTGACTTTTTCCCGCTCAGACGAAATAATATGCAAAAAAGAATTACGCGTCAAACGGTTGGCAAGAAACTTTCAATGATTGGTGACTGAGGAAGCGTGATGTGTGATGCCTGCCCCCCATTCGCAGGGTTCCGCGCGTTCTATGATTTTGGAGGTGAGATGACTGAACTTAATGAAGTGATGACTCTGCGCTTGACGGCGAGTCAATATTTAGCGCGCAACACGCTGGCTCTGACCTTTGAAGACCCCGAGGGCGAGCGTCTGCCCGCCGCTGACGCGGGTTCGCACGTCGCACTGATCCTGCCGAACGGATTGACGCGTCAGTACTCCCTCCTTGAGTCCAGCAATAGCCTGACGCAGCGTTCGTACGTGATTGGCGTCAAACTCGACCCGCAGTCGCGTGGTGGCTCCCGCTACATCCACGAAACGATGCGTGTCGGCGACCTCGTGCAGGTCGAAACCCCGCGCAACAACTTCCCCCTCGACGAAGACGCTAAGCACACGATTCTGGTTGCCGGTGGTATCGGGATCACGCCTATTCTGTGTATGGCGCGTCGCCTGAAGGAAATCGGAAAGTCGCCGCGTATCTATTATTCGTGCCGAGACCGGGTTGACGTCGCCTACGCTGAAGAATTGAAGACGTTCGAAGGTTCGCTCGTTCACGTCGACGCAGAAGTCGGCACGTTTCTGAATATCGAAGACGTGGTGAAGCGGGAGCCGGCGTCGGCCCATTTCTATTGCTGCGGCCCCGGCCCGATGCTCGAAGCATTCGAAAAGGCTTGCTCGACTTTGCCCCCTGAACAAGTCCACGTCGAGTACTTCAGTGCCAAACACGAAGCCGCACTCGATGGCAACTACGTCGTTGAACTGCGTAAGAGCGGCAAGACGCTCACCGTCCCTCAAGGCAAGACGATTCTCAACGTCGTGCGCGAAGCCGGTGTACCGATCTCATACTCGTGCGAAGAAGGCGTATGCGGTGCATGTGAAGTCCGCGTGCTGGAAGGTGAGCCGGATCACCGCGACGCCATTCTGTCGGAGCCCGAAAAGGCTTCGAACAAGACGATGATTATCTGCTGTTCTGGCTGCAAGGGCGATCGTCTCGTCCTCGATCTGTAACAAACACCCGTGTGCCTACGGGCACCCACCATCACGTTAATCAAGGAGACAAGTAAGTGATTATCGATTGCCACGGTCACGTCAGCGCACCCGCAGAATTGTGGGTCTACAAGGCACACATTCTGTCGCATCGGGGCGAACACGGTCGCAAGATGCCGGAGGTGACCGACGAGGAAATCCTGCACTACGCCAACAAGAAGGAAATGGCGCCGGTTGGCCACCTCGACATGCTCGACCGCGTCGGCACGAACGTCCAGCTGATGTCGCCGCGTCCGTTCCAGATGATGCACAGCCAGAAGCCGGGCAAGCTCGTGCACTGGTTCACGGAAGAAACCAACAACATCATCTCGCGCACTGTCAAGCTGCTGCCGAAGCGTTTCATCGGAGTCGGCGGCCTGCCGCAAGTGTCGGGCGACCCGATCGAGGTCGTGCTGCCGGAACTGGAGCGCTGCGTCAAGGAACTGGGCTTCAAGGGCGTACTGCTGAATCCCGACCCATTCGAAAACAGCGGCGTCGAAGCCCCCGGTCTCGGTGATCGTTACTGGTACCCGCTGTACGAGAAACTGTGCGAACTCGACGTACCGGCGCACATCCACGCTACTGGCTCGCAGTCGGCTCGTTCGCCGTACACCGTTCACTTCATTAACGAAGAAACGATCGCGGTGTTCAACCTCGTCAATTCGAACGTCTTCAAGGACTTTCCGAATCTGAAGATCATGGTGTCGCACGGCGGCGGTTCGATCCCCTACCAGATCGGCCGTTTCCAGTCGGGCGCCTCGCGTGCCGGCCGCAACTTCCTCGAGGGCATGCGAAATCTGTACTACGACACCGTGCTCTACTCCGAAGAATCGCTGCGTCTACTGATCAAGACGGTTGGCGCTGACCGCTGCATGTTCGGCGCTGAGTGCCCGGGCGTGGGTTCGGCTATCAACCCGGACACCGGCCGCACTTTCGACGACATCAAGCCGTATATCGAAAGCTTCGACTGGCTGTCGAAAGCAGAGAAGGATGCAATCTTCTTCGGAAACGCTCGCGACTTCTTTAAGCTCAACCTCGCGGATTACGAATAATCCCGACGCCCACAGGACTCGAAATCATGGCAAAAATCGTATTGGGAATGGGAACTTCGCATGGCCCCATGCTCATCACGCCACCGGAGACCTGGGGCGCTCGCGTACCTGATGATCGACTGAGCAAGCATGATTTCGAAGGCCGCGAATGGGCCTTCGATGAACTCGTTGAATATCGCCGTAGCGAGAACCTCGCGGATCAGATCACGCCGGAGAAGTGGAAGGAGCGCCATGCCCAGTGCCGGGCGGCTATCGAGGAAATGGCGCGGGTGCTGGCTGAGGCCAAAGCTGACGTCGTTGTCATTGTCGGCAACGATCAGATGGAAATTTTCACCACTGATTGCATTCCCGCATTCGGCGTCATGCACGGCCCGACGATCGTGAACAACATGATCAGTCACGATAAATTGATGCAAATGCCTCCGGGCGTGCGCCATTCGATGCCGGGTTACAAGCCGGAAACTGCCACGCATGAAGGCGTTCCAGAGCTTGCAAAGCACATTATCAAGAACGCGATCGCCGACAACTTTGACGTGGCCGCTCTTGGCCGCTTGTCAGAAACGGAAACGCCGCATGCATACGGCTTCGTGTTCCGCCAGCTGATGAAAGACCAGGTCGTTCCGACCGTGCCGGTGTTTGTCAATACGTTCTATCCGCCGAATCAACCGACAGTCGCACGCTGCCACGCTTTCGGTGCATCGATTGCTCGCGCCATCGAATCGTGGGATTCGGACGCACGTGTAGCTGTCATCGCTTCCGGTGGTCTGACGCACTTCGTCATTGACGAGCGCGTCGACAATCTGATTCTCGACGCGATGAAGAACCACGACCTCACGCCGGTATTCGCGTTGGGCGAAGAAATCTTCCAGGCGGGTACATCGGAAATCAAGAACTGGATTCCCGTCGCCGGCATGATGGATGAACTCGCCTTCGACATGACGGTGGTCGACTATGTGCCCTGCTATCGCAGCGAAGCCGGTACCGGCAACGCCATGGGCTTTGTGTACTGGAAGCCGCAGTCCGAATAAGGAAACATCAAATATATGGCAACCAAAGACGAATTGATCCACCGCCTTCGTCGGCTGGACTGCTGCGCAGTCTCGGACGCACTCGATAAACTCGGCTTGTCCGGCGTCGTGAGCGGCGTCGCCCAAGCCTCAGGCACGAAGCGCATCGCAGGTCGCGTTATCACGATGAAACTCGGTGTTGGTGATCCGCCTCCCGGCCCGCCGCGTCATCTGGGCACCACCGCGATCGAACTCGGCAACTCCGACGATGTGATCGTTGTCGAGCAGCGCACCGGTATTGAAGCCGGTTCGTGGGGCGGCATCCTGTCGCTGGGTGCCAAGGTTCGCGGTATCGCGGGCGTGATCGCTGACGGTCCGGTTCGCGATATCGACGAATCCCGCGAGATGGGCCTGCCGGTGTTCACAAACAAGTTCACGGCGCTCACCGCTCGTGGCCGTATCGTCGAAAAGGGCGTGAACGTCCCCATTGAAGTCTTCGGGGCCGCAGTGGAAGCCGGCGACTACGTGATCGCCGACAGCAGCGCCGTGATTTTCATCAGCAAGGCAAACATCGCCAGGGTGGTCGAGACTGCTGAATCGATCGTCGCACGCGAAGCCTTGATGGCGAAGGCACTACTGGCGGACACGCCGATCCATGAAGTCATGGGTGGCAACTACGAATTTATGCTTAAGGATTAACCATGTCCGACATCGAACAAGACAAGAATGTTGCCCGCGCAGCGAAACTCGAAACGGCGACCCTGAGCGACGCACTGGACCGATTGGGCCTGAACGGTCAGTGCTACAAGATCAAGCCGCGTGATTCGTCGTTCCGAATGGCCGGTCGGGCATTCACGATTCTCTACGGCCCCGCCGCTTCGCCCGCAGGCACCGTGGGTGACTTCATCGACGACGTTCCGCCGGGTTCGGTCATCGTCCTCGACAACGGTGGTCGCGAAGACGCAACGGTATGGGGCGACATCCTGACCGAGATCGCTCATCGCCGTGGTATCGCTGGTACCGTAATCGACGGCATAAATCGTGACGTACACCTGTGCCTGTCGCTCGGTTACCCGGTTTTCTCCAAGGATAACTGGATGCGCACGGGCAAGGATCGCGTGCAGGTCGAAGCCACCAACGTTCCGGTGAATATCGGTAACGTGCGCGTTGCTCCGGGCGATCTGCTGCGCGGTGACGCGGACGGCGTGATCTCGATTCCGAAGGAACACGAAGAACGCGTGCTTGCTGCTGCTGAAGAAATCGATGCCGCGGAAAATGCAATCCGACGGTCTGTGGCAACGGGTATGCGGCTAGACGAGGCTCGCAAACAGTTCAAGTACCATCAACTGCAAACGCGTCGGACTGGAGAAGAGGCATGACGGGCCCGGTTTTCAATCGTCATGAGACCACGCGTCTCGCTATCGAGCGACCGGACGTCAATTTGCTTGACGCCGCCGCGAAATTGCCGGCAGCAACGCTTCACGAGGCTGCCGGAAAGATCGGCGTCCTGCCTTATGAAATTAAGCCTGTCGCGCCCGGCTTCAAGATTTGCGGCCCAGCTGTGACCGTCCATTCGCCCGGTGGCGATAACCTTTGGCTTCACCGTGCGATTTACGGAGCACAACCAGGTGATGTCCTGGTCGTCTCCGTAAGCGAAGCATATGAACACGGGTACTGGGGCGAGATCATGTCAACGGCCGCAAAGGTTCGGAGGCTTGCCGGTCTCGTCATTAACGGCTGTGTTCGTGATCAGCGACTGCTGTCCGAGATCGGGTTTCCCGTTTTCGCTCGCGGTCTTTGTATCCGTGGCACAGGAAAAGATTTCGGCGCCAGAGGTTGGATCAACGCCCCGATTCGATTCGACGATGTCACTATAAATGCAGGTGACCTGATCGTTGGTGATGAAGACGGCGTCGTGTGCATCCCGCGTGAGCGAATCGCCGAGGTGATCATTGCATCCGAAGCACGCGAAGCAGCAGAAGCACAGCAGATGAAGCGAATGGAAGCGGGCGAGAGCACGCTCAGTATCTTCGGTTGGGATCAATAAACCGGCTGAGACTCGCGTCTATAGCATGGGTGGCGCCCCGAAAAAACGCCACCCCTCCATTTTCTCCGTCTGGTTTTTTGATTGGAGGGTGAGGTGAGCATAGAAGAATCCGAATTCAAACGCGCCATGCGCTGTTTGACCGGGCACGTATGTTTGATCACTACCGGTTCGGACACGGACGGACCGCTTGCCGGCATGACCGCAACCGCTGTGACGTCTGTTAGTGCAGCGCCTCCTATTCTGCTGGTCTGTATCAATCGTGCAAACTCGTCTCTGGCGCACGTGCAGGCCACTGGCAACTTCGTCGTCAACGTTCTGGCGCGCAGTGAGCGGGAATTGGCGCAGCGGTTCTCGCGACCCATTTCGCCGCAAGAAAAGTTTCAGGCAGGGACGTGGAATCGTATTAAGACGGGGGCTCCGGCTTTGGCCAATACTATGGTCAATTTCGATTGCAGCGTTGAACGCATCATTGAGATTGGTACCCACGCCGTGATTTTTGGGCATGTCGAAGGCACTGCCATTAATGGCGACGCAACGACGCCGCTGCTGTATTCCCAAGGCTCTTACGGCGAATTTCAGACGAATAGAGCCGTCGATTTCCATGATTTACTGTGGATCTCCAACTGGGGGTCCGACTAATCCAAAAATTTCAGATGGAGGTACGGCCCGCATTATTCAGCACGCAAGATATGATGCGATTTTGTTAATCACAAAATGCATTATTGTTAGCCGCCTTTCAGGCATCCTTTAGAATACTTGGAGACAATTGATCTTGAAACTGAACCGGAAACTCTTCCTCTCGGCAGTCCTCGCAGCGGGCGCACTGATCTCGGGCGTCGCCCTCGCGAGTACACCTGCCAAACCGGCACCTGCACCTATTGCTGCACCTGCGGCTAAGCCGGCAGCGGCAGCCCCGGTTGGTGCGCCCACGGGTGTTGTTCTGGTCGCTGAAATCGGCAAAGGCGTGTCCGGAACCGACATCAAGGACTACGCGGATCTGATTAGTCGCCTGAAAGATAATCCGGATTGCTACACCTTCGGTACGACGGCTGACGGTACGCGCGACCTGACCGCGATGACCACATTGCAAAAGCGTAACGGTGTTCGCATGGTCAAGTTATCGTACAAGGATACCGCAGAGGAAATCGACGGTTTGATGAAAGCGAAGGTGCAGGTGATCCCGGTTCCGTACGATGTCGCAGCCCCGTACATCAAGAAAGGTCAGATGCGTCCCCTGGTGGTCTTTGGTTCGGCGCGTATCCCCGAGATCAAGGATGTTCCCACTGCGAGCGAAGTGATGCCCGGCTTCGTGTACTGATCTGAAACCACGGTGCAACATAGAAAACCCCTATCGTTGCACTGAACCCCAAGAATTGGAGATAAATCCGACCCTTGGGGTTTTTCATGGCGAAGCTGGATAAGACGCTTAAACCCAAGGTCGTAATGAGCTGGCTTTTGCGTGACCAGGTTGCAATGAAAGCGTGATCTTGGCGGCGTTTGGCATTCGGATCACGCATGCGCCACCGGTGCCGTGGAAGAATGTTTCGCACTTCGCCAGCAGGAGATTTCGACACACTTGAACATGTCGCGCAGTACCAGCCTACCGATACATTTGTAGCCTACGCAGCACCGGATCGGTGGCGCAGGACGAACGGGGAAGTTTCTGTTTGGGGCCTCGACTGCTACATCTGGCACTGGCCGAAATGTCTCTGAACAGACGTACTTTCATCTATGCGGACATAAAGTCCTTCACGCTTCTCCACATTGACAGTGCAGCGTGGCGAATTTGCGGGTGGTGGTAACCAAGTTTTTTGCGCAAGCCAATTCCAGGGTATAAATGACTGCGCGTCTGGCTCAGCCAGCGGACGCAGTTGAGCCAGCAAAGCTGCGTTCGCGTGGACCTCGCCGCCGCATTTTCGTTTGTAGCCGTCGTGACCCGCACGTGGCGCTCTCGCGTAGGTCGACCGTCCACAAAGACCGCGCTCGATTTACCACTGCGCTCCTGCGCGACCCGGACGATCGAACACAGGTCATTGTCTATCGCATCGAGACAGCCTCCTCAACCCAGCGCTGCGTCTGCTGTTCGACGACTCCCACGCTCGAAAGTCATTGGGCAAGCAACAAGCGTCACGATGCACCAGCCCACAACCCAGCAAGGAGTGTTGAACATCTCGCGCGGGGCATAGCGACGCTGTGGCGCGTTCTCGTTCATCAACGTCAGCTATACGGCGCGCAGAAGTACCATTCCTCACCCGATTATCTCCGTTGGCCAGGCTCTGCGCTTTTCCTGGCCGGGAGTTTATAAGACCTTCTAACGGTCGATCACCGAATCGCCTGACAACGTTGTCAGGCGAAGATTCTCAGATATAATACTAAAATGAATGCGATTCCGACACCAGGCCGAACTCCTATTGCTACCGTCCCGGAAGTGGATGGCATTGACTTTCCAGCTCAGGTGGCGTCAGAGACGCGAAAACTGATCAATAGGGGAACGCTCGCGCCCGGCTTTCAACTACGACAGTCGGACCTCGCGGAACGTTTCGGCATCAGCCGTGTGCCGGTGCGTGAGGCATTGAAACTACTGGCGGCGGAAGGCATCATCGAACACGATCCGAATCGTGGATTTTTCGTCGCTCAGTTGTCGAGCGGTGAGGCCCGACAGTTGTATTGGATGCGCCAACTCCTCGAAGCAGAGTTGCTCATGACGGTTGAATGGCCCACATCCGCGCAGATCAGGGAATTCAAGGGCTTACTGTCCCGACTTGAAGAATTGATTCAAGCCGGTAATCGTGAGGGGTGGATCGAATTACACCGCACACTTCACGATAAGATTTTCAACCTCTCGCCTAATAAAGTGATTAAACGGGAAGTCCTACGATTGTTGCGACTCACCGATCGTTATCGGGCGCTGGCTGCCGATATTTCAGCGCATCCGCAAAATCGTAACGCTAATATCGAAGCAAAACTCGTGAACGCTTTGGAAAGCAAAGACCGGGAATTGCTGCTCTCAACTTATGAGAAAGGGCGAACGGTGGTTCTTGACGGGTTGATGATAGTGCTTGCGGCCCGGGAATAAACGAAAAAAACGGCACCGTGAGTGATCTGCTGTCGGAATCCTGAACAGAAAAGGGCTTTTCTTCATTTTGCCAACGAGAGATACTCGGAAGTTCGAATCTTGATATATAAGACCAAAATGTATTTCGTTTTGGTGGGGAGTAGATGGTCACCGCACTTCGCGAAACGGACACCGTTGATTTTCCGGCTCACGTGGCCGCAGAGACGCGCAAGCTGATTAATCGAGGGGTGTTAGCACCGGGCCTCCAACTGCGGCAGTCGGAACTTGCTGATCGATTCGGGATCAGCCGCGTTCCGATCCGGGAAGCACTGAAGCTCTTGGCGGCAGAAGGCATCATTGAGCACGATCCGAATCGTGGATTCTTTGTCGCACAGTTGTCAAGTGATGAGGCCCGACAACTATATCGGATGCGTCAACTGCTTGAGGCAGAACTGCTGAGCACGATCGAGTGGCCTACGCCCGAGCAGCTGACGCTGCTCAAGCGAATGCTTACAGATCTCACGGAGTTGCTGGCGGCGGGTAATCGCGATGGCTGGATCGAAAAGCACCGTGCTTTCCACGACACGATTTTCGAACTGTCTCCACACAAGGTGATCAAGCTAGAAATCCTGCGTTTGATGCGTTTGTCGGATCGCTATCGTGCGCTGGCCGCGGATGTCTCGGCAAGTCCGGAACATCGCCGGGCAGATATCGAAGCGCGATTGGTGCAGGCACTGGAAAGTCGGGACAGAGTTCATCTGCTTGCAGCCTATGATCAAGGGCGTTCAGTGGTTTTGGAAGGACTGGTGAGGGTGCTGGCCGCTAGAGGGGCCTAAAAACGAAAGGAGGGCCGCAATCTGTGCCCCCTTACGCTCATTTGATTGGAACGTCGTGTACAGGAGGTGTTCGGCCCCACGGCACCTTGCCGCTGGACACGATGTTGGCATTCATGGTGGCTTCATGGCGTTGTCAGCATTATCCGTGCGGTGATACGCGCTCACCGCCCAGTCCCGCGATTTTCAGTAGTGCGGCAAGCGGATACCGAGTCCGCAGCCCTTCACGATTTGCGTTTTTTTCTTTTGTGCTGTTTGGTTTTTTCCCCTGGACAGCGCATCGAGCTTTTTCAGATACGCCGCCTCCATCCGCAGATACACGAGTTCCCTGAGTTGTTCTTCGCGTGATCGCGTATCGGCAGCTTTCTCTTCAACAGGCAGGTCACGCCGGGTCTTGGGCATTTTTTGGACGCCATCGTCGGCGGGGCATCAGAGCATCTGCAGCGCCCTCATCATATAGGCGCACCCATTGCGAGACCCTGGCAGGATCGTGGATGTCCTACAGAGCCGTGACTTCGCGCAGGGAAAGCCCCTCACGCGACGTGAGCCTGAGCACCTTCGGCCCGCGAAGTGAACGTCGTATCGACTGCGCTTAGGGCATAGCGTTGCGTCGCCGTGCAAACGATAGGCATCAACCCAGCGACGCAACATCGAGTAGCCGATCTCGTGGCGGGCTGCCAATACTGGCCGCCCAACTCCCCCCGCGCAAATGCGTGTTGCTTAACTTCAGTTTGAACCGCTTATCGTACTTCGCCATGAAAGACACCCCAAAGGTTGGATCCGTGTCGAACTTTTGGGATGCAGTTAATTAACATCGAAGGCTTTTTCTCGGTTCTGTTGCAATAAGTTGTCCGCAGTACCGCAGTCTTCGTCGATATCAAGGAAACCATCCCTCATCGATGGCTTTTTTTGTGCCTGGAGACTCTGATTTAGATGGCGCGTGCGATCTTGAAGTTAGTAACCAGTGTCTGTAGGCGCTCTGCTTCTGCATGAACGCCACGGGCTGCAGCAGCGGCCTCTTCGACCAAGGCTGCGTTGTGCTGGGTCACTGTATCGATTTCGCCGATCGCCTTATTTATCTCCATGATGCCGCGGTGGCCGTCATCGGATGCGTGGGTGATCTCCTCCATCAGAGTCGAGACCCGGGTGAACTCACTCACCACGTCGTTGATTTTGGACCCGGCATCGTTCACCAGTTGAGATCCTTGGACAACGCGGGTGACCGAATTGCTGACCAATTCCTTGATCTCTTTGGCCGCCGTTGCCGAGCGTTGAGCCAGCGTGCGGACTTCCTGGGCCACGACGGCGAAGCCACGGCCTTCGTTGCCAGCACGTGCGGCTTCGACCGCCGCGTTAAGGGCTAGGATATTGGTCTGAAAAGCGATGCCCTCGATAGTCGCAATGATGTCGGCGACTTTCCTCGATTGATCGGCAATGCCGCTCATGGTGGTCACAACGTGTTTCATGACCTCTCCACCGCTGTTTGCCAGATCGGACGTAGTCTGTGCGAGTTTGAGGCCTTGTTTGGCATTCGCCGCGTTGTTCTGCACCGTCGCCGTCAACTGCTGGATCGAAGCTACCGTCTGCTCGAGAGACGCCGCCTGTTCCTCGGTGCGCTGGCTCAGATTCTCGTTCCCCGCGGCGATTTCGGATGCGCCGGTCAATACCGCCTCACTGCCGGACCGGACCTGCTTTACGATATCCACGAGACTCTCATTCATGCTGCGAAGCGCGCGCATCAATTGGCCAAGTTCAGTATCGGAATGTACCCTGACTTCTGACGTCAAATCCCCTGACGCAACTGCCTCAGCAATCTTTACGGCGTCATTCAACGGGAAGACGATCGACGTCGCAACCGTGTTGAGACATATACCGTAGCAACGATAGCGATACATATTACGGTGAACGTCAGCATCAAGGCCACATCATAGTCATGAATGGCCTTTTCCGCAGCCTGATCTGCCTGCTTCTGAATGAAGTCCATATGGGCAGTGAGCGTCTCCTCCGTGGATTTGAAAACAGCAAAGATCTTGGTGTTGGCGAGCACACGCTCGGTAGCAAGATCCGGATTATCAGACATTGCAAGCGTGTAGAGTTCTTTGTTGATCATCGCGTACGCAGCGATTGCTTTCTTATCGTTCTCGAAATACTGGCGATCCTCGCCCGGGCGCGCGTGTTTCTCATAGCGATCGACACTCTTTCTCAGCTGATTCAAGGCTTCGGCTCGAATCGCAGCATTGGTATCTTTGGCATTCTTGGTATCAGACAAGACAAGACCCAGCGTGGAACGACGATCTGTACTGAGCGCCAGACGAAGATCCGCAATCGTTTTGACTGACTCCATCCAATTCTGTTTGATGTCCATTAGATGTGATTGAATCTGATGCGCCTGGAAGAGCGCAAATCCCGCGGCACTGCATAGCAGCACGATAACGATTGCGAAACTTACAAACAGCCGGTTGCGTATTTTGAGATTGCGAAGAAGCAGGAGCATGTTTTATTGCCTACATAACTTGTATACTTTGTATTTCGGCATGAGCCCTATGAGTATGGATAGGTGACAACGTTAATTGTGTAATCTGGCCTGATGCGTTATAGCCGCGCCCCGCAAGATCGATAACCGCCCTGTACGCGTGCGCACTGGAAACTCTGAACTCGAGCAGGACCAGCGTGCCGCGCATGCGGCATCCGGACAGTCGCGTCGACTGGGCGAAAGCCGTGCATGGCGCGCAATGCTGGCGTTTGTTCAGACCGTTGCTCGCGGCCGCGGCGGCGAGAAGACGTCGTGGGTAAAGGGCAACGCAAAGACGCGCTGGATTAGATCATCCGCTGGCCACGTTTTAGGGCGGAGAGGGGAGGTTGCCGTTCACGCCGGTGCGCCAACGACGCTGGAGGGTCTTGGACTGCCCGTCACGGCAAATCTCGAGACATCGATTGAGCCGTGGGCTGGGGAATTAGCAAGCAGGCGCTTAAGCAACGCAATAAAAATATCGGTTTCATCCTCGGTTAAGAGGCCAATCAATTTATTGTCAGCTGCGCCGAGAATGGCTGTAATGTTCGCAGCCATCGCAACTCCGCTTCCCGTAAGCTGAACACACCAGCAGCGACAGTCGTTTGGATGCCGAGACCTCATTACAACTCCAGCACCCATGAGACGCGGAATGATTCTGGATAGCGCCCCCATATCGAAATGCAGCCGGTGCGCGAGTTGAACCTGCGTCATGAATTGGTGCCCAGCCAGGCATGCGACGACCTTCGCCTGTGCAAACGAAATCCCAAGCGATGACTTCAAATGTTGATCAGCAGACTCGGAGATCGCTTTGTCAATCTCAACAATACGGGTGAGCCAACTTAAAGCCGGGACTTCCGCCTCATAACCTAGGTGTAGTCCCTCCTCGCTCTTCATTTCTTGCTGCTTTTCCTGCAAAGGTGGTCGGAACCAGTGGTTGGGCGTGCTCTATACGTCCTAAAACCACCTCGTACTATGGTTGATCATTCGCTCCTGCGCTGCTACTGCTTGCCCGGCGCACCGAATTGCTCTCATCCGCGGGTCGAACGTTTCCGAAGACGTTGGACTTTATTATAGCATTCAAATGTGAATATTATCATTACTTCGGACGAGGGGAAATTGGGGCACTTTCTGAGCTTGACGGGGCGGACTTTCCTACCCAAATCGCAGCGGAAAGGCAAAACTGATCAATCGAGGCACGCTGGCACTGAGTTCGAATTGCGCCGCGCTAACCTTGGCGACCGCTTGGAACGGACGGATGGCAGTATTTGCGGCCCCCGGTGCATAACCCAAGAAGGCCACGACAGCGATGACGAAAACATGATCATCGCTGCCGTTCCTCAATGAAGCATCAGAATCGATGCATCATGCCAAGCTGGAAAACAGTCTGGATATTGCCGCTTGCCACGATGTTCCCGATTTCTGCAGCGTATGCGCCGTTGGTGCGTTGATATACGCCGGCGGCATAGACCGCGGTGCGTCTCGACAACGTGTACGTCAACTGCAACGCGGCCTGGTTGATCACCACGTTCTTCAGCAACGCGTTACCATTTTCGTAGGTATAAGCGCCGCCGAGGTTCCAAGCCGGTGAGAAGTCATATCCGACGCCACCAGCCAGGGCGTAAATCTTGGCCCCCGTATGAGTGTTGCGCGCGTCGCTATACATCCCTGAGACAGTGAAATGGCCGAACTTCGTCCTTGCTCCGGCGAGCAGGTTGGCGATGCCACTATGTCCATTGTTGACCGGCGCATAGTTCTGCTCAGTGTAAACAACAGCAGCACGCGTTTCACCATTCCGGAAGCTGATCGCCGCGCTTTTTCCGGCCCCGTTGTTGAAGTCGCCCGCTGTGCCGCCGAAGCTATACATGACGCCAGCCGACAGCCCGGCATATTCCTCCGACACAACCTTGATGGCATTCGCCATCCGCTTGCCGCCGACACGATCCCAGTTGATGGCCGCTAATCCAGAAATTTGGCCGTTCGTCGTGATAGGCGCGAACGGGCCGCCCGAGACGGCGCCAGCAATCTGCGCCGGCCCTGAAACGCCGAGCAGGTCGGCACCGAAGCTACCGGTCCGGAAGTTGAGCATACCGCCAGCGATGCCCGTTGCCGGATCGATACCACCGATCAGGTAGTAGTCGAAGGCGAAGTCGTTTTGGCGCCCGAGGCGGAAGCTGCCAATCCCTGCTTGACTGAGTCCGACCCACGACGAGTTCTCGAACATCGCGCCGCGGGACTGCGGATCAAGTCCCCCTGTGCTCAGGCTGATCATCGAGTCGAGGCTGAAGTTTGCGCGCAGGCCCCCTCCCATGTCCTCGCTCCCGCGGAAGAAAAACTTGGTGGGAAAGATGGCGGAATCCTGCATTTGATACAAACGGGCCCCACCTGAATCACGATAGGTGGCGACACCTTCGTCAAGAAATCCCCCAAGCATGACGCTACTTTGCGCACGGGCGGCCGTAACGCTCATGCAAACTGATGCACATGCAAGCGGCACCGCGGCCCACCGGTGTTTCCTCCACGTCCCCTGGTGTTTCATACATTCTCCTGATTGTTATATGTGGTCTCTGAAACCGACTGCTATTGAATTAGAAACGCGAGTACGTCAATTTGTTACGTTGGTCCGTTGCCCTCCTGGAAATGTGCAGCATCCAATGCGACGTCGGGACCCGGCGGGACGCCCGAAGCAATTCTTGAATGGCGAGCGCCTGGGGCGGTGCCAGTTGCCCGTAGGCACCGACCAAATAGAGAAAGGGGCCGGCGTCGGCCCAGTTGTCGACCACCCCTAGTAGCCATGAGCTTGACCACACCGTCTTCCGACTTCCCACGGCCATCAATCACCTTCTAATCCGTCACTCCGTGAGAGTCCGCGGATCAGCCTTCAGCATCATGTTCGGCTTCGGATTCGCATGATCTCGATAACGCTTTTCTAATGCATCCTGATACCACCTAATGCGCACCAATAATGCCGATCGCAACCGCCGCCCCGACGGAAACGTAAGCAGCAACCGACGTCTTGATTGCCAATCCGGCGGTCGATACCGCGCTAATCGCACCGACATGGGAGAGAGTCACCATTTATCCCACACCGGATCCCCGGAACGTGTTGGATAGATATGGGTCGACAGAGGATATTCGCCAAGCTGTATGCCTGCGATCGAAATGCCCTTCAGTATCATCCTCGCGATCAAAGCCACGTTTTCGGCCGTCGTAATTGCCCCGCCACCATGACCCGGTGACAAAAGAAGAAGAAGCGCGCTCGCAGCCGTGACCCCGCGGACCGCGAAGAGCCGCGTGTCACGAAGATACGTGGCGGAAAGCAGGGCGCGCATGCCAAAGTCTTCCACTGGAAGCGCGCACCTAAAAGCAGGCACAATAGAATTTGTTGTCCTCAGTCAAAATAGTATTTATAGCAGCCTACAATGTCAATGAGCCATATTCTGGTGAAAACCCTTGGCTTCCCCAACTGGCGCAATTTGCCATTCAATGGTGGCGGTTCGCGACTATTGAGTTGCGCGTTATAACCTTGCGCACGTATCACGACCTTGTGCTGTGATGCCGCGCGATGTCGCAGCAGCTAAGGCCTTTTTCACCAAGACAATCAAGCATCAGGGCGACCACGGGAGACGGCCACGCCATATGGGTATGCAGCGTCGCACCGGGCTGGGCGTGAGATGAAGTCCTATGGCCTGCTTCCAAGGATACGAAGTTGCGCTCCTCGAAGTACCTCAATAACCTGATCGAGCAAGACCATCGTCACATCAAGTCCAGGACGAATGTGATGCGCGGGCTCAAGAGGTTCAGAAATGCCCAGACTACGATTTCAGGCATCGAGTTGATGCATCGCATTGGCAAGGTGCAGTGTGACCTGTCCGCTCTTGCGCTTGAGGACATCACTGCCCCCTCCGTCTGGAATGCCGTCATTTTCAATTGATAAGGCATCCATATCTCAAGGCATAACGGACCCACTATCCACTACCTATTTGCACCAGATCCTCCTCGATTACCAGAGCACATTCGATGCGTTTGTCTGGCAGTTTGACTGCCTCAAGCTGCAACGGATCATTCCGATATGAGGCGGGTGGTCACTCTCGGTACACATTCCGCAAGCTCCCCAGTAAAGCCAGCGACCTGCGTAGTGGTCGGCTTCCGCCCGAAGGCGCTTGCCGATTAAAGTCCCGGCTTCTGATGTGTCACGCGACTCCGGTCACGGCGTGCCGGAGATAGCGGTTCGACCAAAGGGCGCAAGCCCCGTCGGCTGGACGGCGTAAGCCCCGATTTTCTCATCCCTTGCCGAGCGGCGGCCGACTTGGGAACCCCGCCAGGTTGCTCAACTGGACTAGCTCATTGGCCGCCTCGCCCAGCAGTACCGAATACTCGTGTATTTTTCCCACGGTCAGCCGTCCTCTCGGACCGGCCGGGCTAATGACGCCAACGCAGCGCGAGCCGCACGGGCGTGGTAACCGCCGACATGCGCGGCGCGAACACCTCGTCGATCATCGCATAGCCACGGACCCGTGCAGCGTGCAGAAAACCGTGCAGCGCCCTGAGCGTCGTCGGCGCATTGGGTCCGAATTCATTCGGCTGTCCGAAGCCCTGTTTCAAGACCAGCGCGGCCGCCTGTTCATCGGTCATCGTCATGAGCCATGCGTGTCCGGTCGACGTGCATGAAAGTCGTGCTGCCTGGCCCACGTCGGGATCGTAGCAAAAGGCCGTCCGCTGCCCGTCCGCCTTCCCCACCCAGATGATCGCTATCATCGCGTCCGCGCATTTGACGATGTTGGCGATGACGTCGATCGTCCAGATAGACTCGCCGCCAAAGCTCGCGATTGTCTCGTCCTGCATGGCCATCGCGAGCGCGAGCAGCGGAAGCATAGGCCAGAGGTGCCGATGCATGCCATGCGAGCGCGTGTCAGTCGGCCGGGCCGAGGTAACCCTGGAACCCCGAGCGCAGTTCTGCTCTCTTTGCGAGCTTCACCGCCCGCTTGACCAGCGACGCGTATACGGCGTCGCTCTTGGGTACAGGCAGAGGCAATTGCGCTTGCGCTTCGACTATGGAGTACTGCCGCCGCTCGCCGAAAAAGTCGGCGATACCATCGAAGCGTGCATCCGACAGCACCGGATCGTGCTGCGCGCCGTTTCATGTACCGGAGAAGCATTCATTCGCAAACGCGGGAGATGCGCGACGCGCATCCACGGTGTACGCCGAACAGCTTATTGACCGCAGCGCGCTCGGCCAGTTGACGCCGCTCGAGCAATGACCCTAAGCGATCTTCCTTACACGATCAAAGTCGGAGAACCGCGCCCGGGCATGGTTACGAATCGTCGGTAACTGCATGCCATCACGCATCGGCCTCCTACCTCAAGCCCGTTCCGAACCGATTGAGCAGTACCAACGCACAGCACACCCGCTCAAATTACTCATAAGTCAGGAATTTTGCGGACAAATGGACTATTCTTGAGCGATAGCTAATGAGAGCATTCGCCCATGAAACGAGATGGCCGCATCCTGGCTCACAACACGCTCGAAGAGATGCGTATTCTTGCAGTTCAGCGTATGGCTGAAGGCGAGCATCCAAATGATGTTGCTGCGTCATTTGGGATGCATCGCTCGTGGGCGTACAAGATCAGGGCGCAGGCGCGGGGGCGTGGTCATGGTGTGCGAGCGCTGCGATCGACCAAAGGCACGGGTCGCCCACGTACGCTCACTGCGACGCAGGAGCAACGGGTAATGCGCTGGGTTAATGGCAAGAATCCAATGCAGTACGGGTTTGATTTTGGTCTGTGGACGCGCAACCTGGTTCGTGAACTGGTACGACAGAGATTCGACGTCACGCTCAGTCTGGCTTCGATCGGCGCGATGCTCGCGCGTCTGAACCTGACGCCGCAAAAGCCGTTGCAGCGTGCTTATCAGCGTGACCCGGAAGCTATCGAGCGTTGGCAGCGAGACACCTATCCGAGCATTGCCAGGCAGGCTCGTGAGCAGAAGGCAGACATCTTCTTCTGGGACGAATCGGGCTTCCGTGCTGACTCGGTGCATGGCAGGACGTGGGCGCCGCGCGGTGAGACGCCGGTGGTCGAGCGGCCCGGCGAACGGCAAAGCATGAGCGCCGCGTCCGCTGTTAATTCGAAGGGTGCGTTTTGGTTTGCAACCTATGAAGGGGCACTTAGCGGTGAGCTGTTCGTGGAACTGCTCAGGAAGTTGATGTTCAACCGGAAAAGAGCGGTTCATCTGATCGTTGACGGATTGCCAGCACATAAGAAAGCCATCGTTAAGGACTATGTCGCCAGTACGCAGGGCAAGTTGACTTTGCATTTCCTGCCCGGTTACGCACCGGACCTGAATCCAGATGAACTGGTGTGGAGTCACGTCAAGCGCACCGGCGTCGCGCGGCGCCCACTTCGAAAAGGTGAAAAGTTGGGCTCAAAAATTCACGAGCAGCTTTCACAAATTCGCCGCGATCCGTGCCTTGTTCGCTCATTTTTTAGGCATCAATCTGTCCGCTATATTATTGACCTGTGAGTAAACTTAGTTACCGCGTAAATAATCTGGAAAGTCTGCGGAGCTTCAATCACTACGTGGTCTACCAATGCCATAGCTGCGCATTCTGTTGCGTTCGGAACGTAATCCTTATTTAGAACCTTTTGACAAGCAACACGTAGCTTCGCGCATGTAGGCGATGCGGTCGGAAGTGTTCGATTCATCTTCGACACTGATTGCCCGTGGTAAGAGGCGGCACCCCAAAAAGGAAAGTAACCATCTCGAATGGCAACGTGACGGGGCGGATTCAACCGGTGGATGCAACACACTGAAGACTGCGCAAGCAGTGGGAGTGTTGCAGATGAAACAGCGACGCCGGATTTACTACAGCGAGAAGCAGAAAGCGCTGATGTGGGAACGTTGGCGGAAGGGAGAGTCTCTCCAGAAGATCGCCCAGCTTTTTGACCGGAACCACTCGTCTGTACAGGGGATTCTGGCTGAGACAGGTGGAATCCAGCCACCACAAAGGCATCGATCGGGATTGGCATTGACGCTGGAGGAGCGCGAAGAGATCTCACGGGCACTTGCGGCCGACGATTCGATCCAGTCAATCGCCATGCGACTTTCGCGAGCTCCCTCCACCATCTGTCGTGAGATCAAACGTAACAGCGGCCCGGACGGCTATCGGGCAAGCCACGCCGATCAGCTCGCGTGGGATCGCGCGCAGCGACCCAAAGCCTGTAAACTGGTTGAGCACCGGATGTTGGCGCACATCGTGGCAGCCAAGCTACAACTGCAGTGGTCACCGCAGCAGATCGCCGGATGGCTCAGACGCGCGTACCCAGACAACGAGGACTACCACGTGTCCCACGAGACAATCTATCGTTCTCTCTTCATACAGGCCCGTGGAGCCCTGAAGAAGGAGTTGCTGGAGCACCTGCGGCGCACCCGGGCCATGCGCCGTTCGCGCCATCACACGCTAAAGACGGAGGATCACGGCAGGATTCGTGACACCGTATCGATCAGCGAACGCCCGGCTAGCGTTGAAGACCGCGCGGTACCGGGCCACTGGGAAGGTGATCTGCTGTGCGGTAGCGGCAGCAGCCAGATTGCGACGCTCGTCGAGCGCCAGACACGCTATGTCATGCTGGTGAAGATAGCCAGCAAGGACAGCGAAACGGTCATCAATGCGCTCATCAAACATGCCAGCAAGTTACCGCAGGAACTCTACAAGTCGCTCACCTGGGATCGGGGGACGGAGATGGCCGGGCACAAGCGCTTCACCGTCGCCACCGACATTGCCGTCTACTTCTGCGACCCGCAACATCCCTGGCAGCGTGGGTCGAATGAGAACACGAATGGACTATTGAGGCAGTACTTCCCGAAAGGTACCGATCTGTCAGTGTATTCGCAGGCCAAACTCAACGCTGTGGCAAGACGACTGAACGAGCGTCCAAGAAAGACACTGGACTACGAGACGCCCGCCGAACGATTCCAGCAAACTATTGCATCCACCGGTTGAATCCGCCGGCACCTGCAATACGGTGGCGTTCAAGCGCTTGCGCGACGAAACCGTTTCGTTTCATGTCCTCAACGAACTCACGCAACATCTTCGCAGCCATTTCGCGCCGACTCCTGGCGACACCCATCGCCTGCCGGATGACCATGAAGGGCACTGTCAGGTTGGTGGGGAGGCGGCGGTAGAATGAAGTGATGAAAGAAACGAAATCGCCTTATCACGGCCACCGCTTCCCTGCGGTCATCATCAGTTGCGCGGTTCGCTGGTATTTCCGGTTCAGCCTGAGCTTGCGCGACATCGAGGAGTTGATGCTCGAGCGTGGTGTCGTGGTCACGTACGAAACGATCCGTTGCTGGTGCGACAAGTTCGGTGCTCGATTCGCCCAGTGCGCGAAAGCGGCGCGGCGCAAGCCGGGCAGCACCTGGCATCTGGACGAGCTGTTCGTGACGCTGCGCGGCGAGCCGTATCTGTTGTGGCGTGCAGTGGACGAGCATGGCGCCGATCTCGATGTGCTGGTGCAAAAGCGGCGAAGGCCGCGGCAAAGCGCTTCTTCAAGCGCCTGCTGCGTTCAAACCCGGCGCGGCGCCGGATCGTTACCGACCAGCTTCGCAGCTATCCGGCGGCGAAGGCTGAGATTCCCGAGCTCGCTCATGTGAAGCACGTTTTCGTCGAAGCAGCTGCATGCGTGAACAACCGCGCCGAGAACAGCCACCAGCCGACCCGCAGGCGCGAACGCCAGATGTGCGGCTTTCGCGATCCCGTCGCACGCAGACATTTCTCTCATGCTTCGGCCCGATCGGGCAGCACTTCGCGTTGCCCGGACATCGGATGACCGCGGCCTGTCATCGTGCCGTACTCAGAGAACGCTTCGCCGCATGGCATGCTTGGACTGTCTCTGCCGCAGTCGAGAAAATTATTTGATAAGGATAACTACTCTTGAGCGACACAGGTCAGTCTGTGCCCGCCAAGCTGACAAGAGCCCTACTTCGCGGCCGCTGTATTACGGTCCTCGACGACCGGCCCTGCCTCGATTATGCGTACAGCAGGAATTTTGATAATTTCCTGCTTGTACGCGGGGTTGTATGCCTCGAACACGAAATTACTGACAGGCCCGATTTAGGCTACCCAAACAGACGCTCCAAAGCCATCTCTGGCAACGCCGCAGCAGGAGGAAAGACCTTCCAGCATCCGTCGTCGTGCCGAAAGAAAAACAGTGCGAGTCTTTCGCTGCCGTGTACGGTCTCGACGCACACGAAACGCCCTTTGCCCGAGCGCGGACGGCCCAGTGCCGTCACCCTTGCGCTCTCTGGAGGTTGCAACCCGAGCCACTTTTCAACTACGAAACGTAAAGATTGCTCTCCGGTCTTCATCACTTTATCCTCTCTGTCCCGCGAAAAGGCGCCTGTCGATGCACTGTGCCGATGTTGGGTGCCCGTGCGATGCGTATGCCAGTGCTCCAGCGCAAACCATCGACAAGCGTGCTATTTCCACATTCTCTGAACCAAGAATTGACGGACGGAAAGGCGGATGATCGCCCGTCGAGGTGATCGTGTCGAGCGACCAACCAAAAGACCCGGATCCACGTCGTCGGCAAACCGTATCGTGTCGGTGCCGCATCATCTTGAGCCGCCTGCTACTGCATCAGCCCCGGGTCATACCTCTATGCGCTTACCGATCGCTGGTCACGTATGAGGTTTACAACAAACACCAGCTAAGCCACACCCAACCCGAAGTAGTCGAAATTGCGCAGCGGACGGTAATCGGCATACCCCAAACCCGTCGAGCCAATATACGCCGCCACGGTGAGCAAAAAACAGATTCCTGCTGCTATCCAGGTATCCTTCTTCATATCAGCCTCAACGGTTATGCGTCGCCTTGATGTGGTGATGACAGCGCACGTTTCGCTGTTGAACTGTTGGGTTCGCTCCGGAAAGACCTTTTCCAGCCGTCCCAAAGCCACATCGGTTCGAGTTTGAGTCGAAACACCGCCGCCATGTATCCGCTGTAGGCCAGCAGGAGCACGCCGTTCATAAACAATTCCTGCGGCCCGGTAAAGAGCTGGCGCGGCGTGGCGACAATGTACGTGTTGAGCCAGAAGATCGTTACGGTGGTTGGCATCTCGCGGATTAGCGCGAGCAGTACGCCCCGGTTCGTCAAGAGCATCAGCCCGTAAAAGAACTCCATTTACTTGACCGCTGAATACATATGAATTGTTGTGGCCGCCGCAACGTAAGCTCCGCCGATACCGGGGATTTCCGGCACCTAACCGCTCAGGATGTATCGATCCCCGAGTAGAAAAGATGAACTCCGGAAGCAGAGCCGCAACCACATGACGACGTACTTCCAGGGTGATGCGTTGGCGCAATTCATTCAAGTCTCCTAATCTAAATGCTCGCGATCGATTTGCGCGGCCATCCGGCCACAGCATTTGCATTTACCGTGACAGCC